>NZ_CP071052.1:0-4461700 GCF_018417615.1 Burkholderia sp. LAS2 | reverse complement strand
GCGGGGCGCCGGGCCGGCCCCCCCCCCCCGAGAACGGGTGGCCCGCTCAGACCGGCCAGAGCGCGGTGCCGAACGGCACCACGGCGTCCTCGACCATCATGTCGACGGCCTCGGGGTGCGTGTCTTCCTGCATCCAGTCAAGCAATTCGATCTGCTGGGTTTCCTGCATGTCAATTCTCCTGTGGTGAACATGAGTGATTCAACATGAAAGCGCGGCAAAAACATGGCCGCTCCTCGTTCGGAATTTTTTGAATGCCGGGCGAGTGGCGTCGATATTAGTCTGATGAATTTACGAATGCAATGCGTCGCATTGTTTTTAGCTGAGGTGCGCTAAACACGGGCGTTTTCGATTCACATATTGGAAAAATGGATAAAACGAGCGACAGATCGCGCATCTTTTTTTAGTGAATTCAAATCCAGAACGTCGAATTGAATTCGGTAATTTTTAATTTGAGTTCAATTGACAGGATTGCTGCACTTTATGTCGTTAAAGAAAGCCGCATGCGAACGTCATCCGAGCAGCGCCTTTCCGATCGCCTTCGTCGGTTCCGAGCGCAGCACCAGCGAAGTCGTGACCGCGCCGAAGCGGGCAATCGCGTCGATCAGGGTTTCGAGCTGGCCCGGCGTCGGCACCAGCACCTTCAGCAGAAAGCAGTCCTCGCCGGTCATGCGGTGGACTTCGATGACATGCGGCATCTCGGCAAACGTGCGCAGCGCCGGTTTGATGTGCTCGTGAGTCGTTTTGAGCCGGATGATCGCCATCATGCCCAACCCCAGCGCCGCCGGATCGATCCGCGCGCCGTAGCCGGCGATGATCCCGCGTTCTTCCAGCCGCTTCACGCGCTCCGACGTGGCGGGCTGCGACAGCCCGATGCGCCTGCCGACTTCCGACAGCGGCGTCCGCGCGTTGTCCTGCAGCGCTTCGAGGATCGCAAGATCCAGGCGATCCAGTGCTTCTTCCGGCATGACGGTCCTCCGGTACCGTTGATTCATCGGCATTTTGTTCCAATAACCGATGACTTGCCATTCCATGCCGACTGATGCGTGGTCACACTCTGGGCTTTCGTCGATGGAGGGAGCGATGGATCGAGCGATCGTGATCGTGCCGGGTATCGGCAATTCGGGACCGGATCATTGGCAGAGCCACTGGGAGGCGGCGTTGCCCGGCGCCGCGCGCATCGCGCCGGCTTCATGGGACGCGCCCGACCTGGCCGACTGGACGGCGGCGCTGGACGAGGCCGTCGCGAACGCCGGGGTGCCTCCGCTCGTGGTGTGTCATTCGCTGGGTTGTCTGTTGTTCGCGCATTGGCATGCCGTGTCGGCTCGGGCGGTGCGCGGCGCGTTTCTCGTGGCCGTGCCCGACCCGGCAGGGCCGCGCTTTCCCGTTGCCGCCGCCGCGTTCGCGAACCTGCCGAACAGTGGGTTCGGGCGCGTGCCTGTGCTGGCGATCGCGAGCGAGGACGATCCGTACGATCCGTCGGGGCGCGCGCTCGAATGGGCAACGGAACAGGGTGCGACGCCGCTTCTGCTCGGCGCGCGCGGCCATCTGAACGCGGCGTCCGGGCTGGCTGGATGGCCCGAAGGGCGCGCGTTGCTGGCGGCGTTTGCGGCCGGACTCGGGCGATAGCGCGTGCCCGCGCCGGTTGGTTTCCCGCGGTGTTCGGCCGTCGTGTCGGGGAGCGGGAACCGGGCGCGGCGGCCGTCGCGGTTGTGCCGCTGCCGCGCGTGCCGATTTCGTGGCGGCTCCAGTATGATCGACCGACGGCGGCGCAAGCCCCGGAATCGAACAACGAAGGAGACACCCCGATGCGTGCAGTGCCGCAACCGGAGCGTGACGGTCGCTCGCGGCCGGACGCCGGCGCGACCGATCCCGGCCGCATGGCCGCGTGGCGGCTCGCGATCTGCCTGTCGCTCGGCAGCGCGATCGCGCTCGGCCTCGCACGCTTTTCGTATGCGTTGCTGCTGTCGCCGATGAAGGCCGATCTCGGCTGGACGTTCGCGCAGGCCGGCGCGCTGAATACGGCGAACGCGGCCGGCTACCTGATCGGCGCGCTTGCATTCCCGCTGCTGTCGCGGCGCTGGCGCGCGGGCACGCTGCTCGCGGCCGGCTGCGCGCTGACCGCCGTGCTGATGGCCGCGGGCGGGCTCACGCCGGACATGCACGCGTTGCTCGCGCAGCGGCTGGCGACGGGTGTCGGCAGCGCGTTGATCTTCATCAGCGGCGGCGTACTGGCCGCGCGGCTCGCCTCCGCGTCGCCGCGCGATGCGGGGCTGCTGCTCGGCCTTTACTACGGCGGCACCGGATGGGGCATCGTCGCGTCGTCGCTGCTCGTGCCGGCCACGCTCGTGTCACGCGTGCACGGCTGGCAGCCCGCGTGGTTCGCACTCGCGACGGCGTGCGTGCTGTTCTCGGCAGTCGCCGTGTCGGCCGCGCGCCGCATCGAGCATGCCCATGCGGCACCGGCCACGCGGGCCGACGGTGCGAAACCGGCGGCTGCCGCGAGCCCGGCCCGCTTCGCACTCGCGCTGGCCGGCTACGCGCTGTTCGGCGTCGGCTATATCGGCTACATGACGTTCATCGTCGCGTTGCTGCGCGGCGCGGGGATGAGCGGCTCGGTCGTCGCCGCGTTCTACGTGATGCTCGGCGTCGCGACCGTCGTGTCGGCGCGGCTATGGTCGGGGCTGCTCGACCGGATGCGCGGCGGCCAGGCGCTCGCGGTGCTCAACGCGCTGCTCGGCGTCGCGACGCTGATGCCCGCGCTGTTCGTGCATCCGGCCGCCGCATTCGCATCGGGCTTGCTGTTCGGCGCGACGTTCCTGTCGGCGGTCGCGTCGACGACGGCCTTCGTGCGGCACAACCTGCCGCCCGACGGCTGGGCGAAGGGGATCAGCGCCTTCACGACGGTCTTCGCATTCGGGCAGATCGCGGGGCCGGTCGCGATCGGCTGGGTGTCGGACAGCGCGGGGCTCGCGCGCGGGCTCGTGTATTCGGCGCTCACGCTGTTCGCGGGCGCGGCATTCGCGGCCGGGCAGCGCGCGCTGCGCAGCACGTCCGCGTAGCCAAGCACCCGTCACCGCACGCATGCGGTGCGCGACACGCGATGAAACGCGCGGCTGAAGTAGATCAGGCTGTCACCGTCGTCGCGCACGCGGATCGACGTCGCCTCGATGAACATCACCGAATGCGAGCCGACTTCCTTCATCTCGGCGATCGTGCCCTGCAGGCTCGCGAGCGCATCGCGCAGCACCGGCACGTCCCGTTCGCCGCGATCCCACACGGGGAGAGCGAAGCGCTGTTCCATCGGCAGGTCGGTGAGCCCCGCGAAGTGTCGCGCGAGCAGCTCGTGCTCGGCCGGCAACACGTTGATGCAGACCTGACGGTTGCGCTCGAAGGTCGCATGCATCGCGCTCGACCGGTTCAGGCACACGAGCAGCGTCGGCGGCGCGTCGGTGACCGAGCACACGGCGCTCGCGGTGATCCCGCAACGGCCGTGCGGCCCCGCGGTGGTGATCACGTTGACGGCCGCGCCGAGATGGGCCATCGCCTGGCGGAAGGCCTTTTGCGCGTCGGTCGGTTCGACGCGCGCCGGTTGCGGGATATCGGTCGTGGCGGACATGGGCACTCCAGATTGGATGAAGGCGGCGATCGCGGGTGCTGTCGATGCAGCATCGCTCGGCCGACGATGACCCAAGCGTACGCCGCGAAAATGCGGCCGACCATTCGCACGAACGATGACGAAGATGGCGTTCGCGCCAACGCATCTAAAGGTTCTACCTAGATGCGCGGCACGCTGCGCGAAAAATGAGCGGTTGTGCGTTCACGCGGTACGTGAAGGGGTATTCAGCGGATTTTCGGCTCGCTATGATGTGCCGCATACCCCCGACGAACGACGCGGGCTTCACCCCTGCGTCGCGCGTGATACCGATACCGATATTTTGCGAGACACCCCGATGACGTCACCCGCACCGATCGTATACATCGTCGACGACGACGGCGGCATGCGGACGTCCCTCGCGTGGCTGCTCGAATCGGTCGGCATCGCGTCCGAAGGGTTCGCGAACGCGGCCGATTTTCTCGCGCGCTTCGACGTGAACCTGCCTGCGTGCCTCGTGCTCGACGTGCGGATGCCGGAGAAAAGCGGCTTCGACGTGCAGGCCGAACTGAATGCGCGCGGCGCGACGCTGCCGGTGATCTTCGTCAGCGGACACGGCGACATTCCGATGTCGGTGCGCGCACTGCAGAACGGTGCGATCGATTTCGTCGAGAAGCCGTACAACTCGCAGCAGATGCTCGAACGCGTGCAGCGCGCGCTGCGGCTCGCGCAGCAGCGGCATGTGGTGAGCCAGCGCCACCGCGAGCTGCGCCAGCGGCTCGACGCGCTGACCGCGCGCGAGAAGGAAGTGCTGCGCGGCGTCGTGGACGGCAAGGGCAGCAAGCAGATCGCGTCGGACCTGTCGATCAGCGTGAAGACCGTCGACGTGCATCGCGCGAGCATCAAGGAGAAGCTCGGCGCGACGTCGATCGCCGCGCTCGTGCGCGACGTGATGGTCGTGTGGGGCGACGATGGGGAGGCGTCTCGATAGCGGTCGGGGCTGTGCGCGGATCGGCTTGCGCATCCGGGCCACGAGAAGCATGCAACGCACGCGACGCAGCCGACGCGCACACACACCGCGCACACGCACCGCGCGCCCGATGCGTGCGTACCGTTCAGCGCATGTACAACCCGCCGTTGATGTCCCAGCATGCGCCGTTCGCGAAATGCGCGTCGCCCGACGCGAGCAGCACGGCCGCATCCGCGACGAAACCGGCCGACCCGAGCTTGCCACCCGGCAGGCTCGCGAGCACCTGACGCAGCTTTTCCGGCGCGACGCTTTCGTACACGATCGGCAGATCGAGCGGCCCCGGCGAGATCGCGTTGACGGTCACGCCCTGCGCGGCGAGATCGCGGGCGAACACCTTGGTCAGCGTCAGCGTGCCGCCTTTCGCGGCCGCATAGTGCGCGCCCGTCGCCGAGCCGCCGTTCTGCCCGGCGAGCGACGCGATGTTGACGATGCGGCCCGCGCCGCGCTGCGCGAAATACTGGCCGAACACCTGGCAGCCGAACAGCACGCTGCGCAGGTTCACGTCGATCACCTGGTCGAACTGCTCGGCCGTGATCTCCATCGCCGGCACGACCTTCGATGCGCCCGCGTTGTTGACGAGCACGTCGATCGTGCCCCAGCGCGCGACGAGCGCATCGCGCGCGGCTTCGAAATCGCGTTTCGACGTGACGTCGAGCGGCAGCGCGATCGCGCGTTCGCCGCTCGGATCGAGCTCGCGTGCATGCGCGTGAATCGCGTTGGCGGCGATGTCGGCCAGCGCGACGCGATAGCCGGCCGCATGGAAGCGTTCGGCGATGACGGCGCCGAGCCCGCGCGCGGCGCCGGTGACGAGAGCGACTCGATCTGACATGGTGTGGGGTTCCGTGGTTCGCGGGCGCACGCCGAGGGAAGCGGCGCCCGCATCGTGGTTCATGCGGCCAGTGCCGCTTCGAAGTGCGCCGCGATCGCGCAGACCCGTTCGTCCGCGCCCTTGCGCCCGACGATCTGCAAGCCGGCCTTCAACGGCGAACCGGCGAGCGGCAGCGGCAGGCTGAGCGCCGGATGGCCGCTCAGGTTGAACGGGCGGATCAGCGACGACATCGCGATCACCGATACGCCGTCGCGGGCCTGTTGCAGCGTGATCGGCAGCGCGGGCAGCGTCGGCAGCACCAGCACGTCCGCGTGTTCGAGCGCGGCGTCGATCTGTGCGGTGAAGCGTGCGCGCACGGCTTCGGCTTCCTTCAATGCCGCAGGCGCGGTCGTTGCGGCCGCACGCAATCGCGCATCGAGGTCGGCGCCGAGCTTGCCGGTCGCGACCAGGTGACCGAACGCGCGCGACGTTTCCGCGTTGATCACGGTGAGCCCCGCCGCGAACGCGGCCGGCATTGCATCGAGCACGATCGTATGCGAACGCAGGCCCGACGCGCGAACGGCCGCATCGAGCGCGGCGGCGATCGCCGGATCGGTTTCGACGGCGAGTTGGGCGACCGTGCAGCCTTCAACGGAAGCGGTCGCCTGCGCGCGATCGAAGTCCGGCGCGATCGCGGCCATCACCGCGACGAGCGTGCGGATCTCGCGCGCGAACGGCCCGACGCAATCGAGCGTCGTGTCGGAGGGCGCGACGCCGCGCCGCGACACGCGGCCGAACGTCGGTTTCAGCCCGGCCACGCCGCAGCACGCGGCCGGCCCGCGGATCGAGCCGCCGGTATCGGTGCCGAGCGCCGCGTCGACGGCGCCGAGGCCGACGAGCGACGCGGAGCCGCTCGACGAGCCGCCGGGAATGCGTGCGGCATCCTGCGGATTGACGGGCGTGCCCGTGTAGTCGTTGATGCCGGTCATGCCGAACGCGAGTTCGTGCATGTTCGCCTTGCCGGCGATCTGCCAGCCGGCGTCGAGCAGCAGGCGGACCACGTCCGCGTGTCGGACGGCCGGCGGCGCATCGGCGAGCGCGCGGCTTGCCGCGCGGGTCGGATAGCCCGCGATGTCGATCGTGTCCTTGATCGCGATCGTCGGGCCGGGGCCGCCGAGCGTGAAGGTGTCGATGAAGCCTGTCATGGTGCGATGGCGTGCGAATACGGTGGAAGGGTTCAGGACCGTGGCGCGGCGGCGAGCGGCCACGGGCCGTCGAGCACGCGTTCGGTGCGGAAATGGCGGATCAGCCAGGCGGCGCCGTCGGCGCACGGCGCGAAATCGATCGTGAGCCGCGCGGCGATCAGCTCGGCCGAATCGTCTGCGTAGCGCGACGCCTGGAGCATGATCCAGCGGCCGCGTGCGCTTGCATGGTCGACACCGATCTCGATCGACTCCGACGTCAGGAAGTGCAGGTTCGCCGAGAAATGCGGATCGGGCGGAAGATAGCGGCCGAGCATCGCGACGATCGCGGCCGGGCCTTCGAGACGGCCGAACTTCCGCGCGTACCGCGGGCCGATGCCTTCCCACACGGCGTCGGACGTGAACAGTTCCGCCAGCGACGGGCCTTCGCCCGCATCTTCGGGTACGTCGCACAGCGCCATGTAGCGCGTGATCGTCGCGCGCACCGCGCGCTCGGCGTCGAGCGCCGCGACGCGCTGTGCGAGCGCGTCGATCGCGGCCGGAGACAGATCGGTCATCGCGCGCCTCACGCCGCGGGCTTCGTGGCCGGCGGCACGGTCAGCGCGCGGCCGACGCGTGCCTCGATCTTGCCGTAGCGCCACAGGTTGTATTCGCCGACGGGCGTCGTGCGGTACAGGTTGCACACGGCGACCGTCGTGTCGAAATCGGCGACGTCGGCCATGATGTAGAAGGTCCACGGTGCGCCGTCGGCCTGGCCGACCACGAGGCGATCGTCGTCCATCACGCCGAGCACGCGCACGCCGGGCATCGCTTCGACGGCCGCGAGCATCGCACCGTACGCCTGCCACACCTCGCCGATTTTCTCGCGCGGCAGGTCGAAGAAATTCTGCGACACGCCGCAGCAGAACAGCACGCGCAGCGGCAGCGGATTCGAATCGGACATAATGGGTTCTCCAGAGGAATCGGTCGGGCGCATGAGCCGGCCGGCGACGGTGCGGCGGCTTCATGCGCGTTCATCGAAAGTTTCGGGCGATGCAGGTTACAGATAGCCGGGAAACGGCGTGACGCCGGTGAAGACCGCGCCCGCGCCGTCGAAGTTGCCTTCGGCGAGGAACGCGTGCTGCGTGACGACCATCGCATCGCGCAGCAGCCGCTGCAGCGGATGCGACCGGTAGATCGCGGCCGTGCCGCCGAGGCGGTACGCGCGTTCGACGACGCTCGCGCCTTCGCGCGCGATCTGCGTGGCCGCGAGCCGCAGCAGGCTGACCTGGTCGGGCGTCACCGGGTTGCCCGCGAGAATCGATTGCCACACCGAATCGGTCGCATCGTAGAAAAACGCGCGCGCCGAGCGCAGTTGCGCCTCGGCCTTCGCGAGCTCGATGCGGAAATACGCGCGATCGGCGAGACGCGGCGCGCCGGTCGTCGTCTGGCGGCCGCCCGACATCCGGTTCACGACGTCGAGCGCCGCGCGCGCGAGGCCGAGGTTGACGACGGCCAGCACCTGCGCCGCATACGCGACGGTCGGATAGCGGTACAGCGGCTCGTCGACGGTCGCTTCGCCGCCGCGCACGAAGGTCCACGCCTCCGGCACGAAGCGGTCGTTCACGCGCAGGTCGTGGCTGCCGGTGCCCTGCATGCCGACCACGCTCCAGTTCTCGACGATCTCGACATCCGCGGCGCGGAACACGGCGGTGCGCGGCTTGTTCGGCGCGGCGTCCTGCGCGCCCGGCACGGCGATGCCGACGCCGAGCCAGTCGGCGCCCTTGCAGCCGCTCGCGAATTTCCACGTGCCGTTCACGCGCCAGCCGCCCGGCGCGGCCTGCGCAGGCTGCACCGGGAACAGGCCGCCCGCGAACACCTGGTCGGGGCCGCTCGCGTACAGCTCGGCCTGCGTGTCGAGCGGCAGCGCGGCGAGATAGACGTTCGCGGAGCCAAAGCTTGCGACCCACGCGGCCGAGCCGTCGGCGGTCGCGATCCGTTCGATCATGTCGAGGAACGCGGTCGGCGCGAGCGCATCGCCGCCGAAGCGGCGCGGCGTGCCCGCGCGATAGATGCCGGCCTGCTTGAACAGCGCGATCACGTCGCGCGGTACGTGCGACAGCCGGTCGAATTCGTCGCGGCGCGCGGCGACGGTTTCGATCACCGCGTCGAGCGGCGACAACGGCGCGGCCGCGGGACGGGCCGCGGGCGGCGAGGTCGGCGCGGATTCGATGGCGAGGGCGGCTTGCGGCATGAAAGTCTCCTGGGGATGGGGCGATTCCGGCATTCGCATGTGCGTTTCATATGCAAACAGACCCTAGTCTAGAAACGCCGAAAACACGCAGCAATTGGTGCGTTGGGCCGCGCGACTGGTGACGCTCCGTGCCGGCCTAAAGAAATCTTCAGATGCGATCGGCGCGCGCCGGTGCTATGTTGGGTTTCCGGCCGCGCGATGCCGCGCGCCTTCCTCCGAATCCGATCATGAGTTTTCCCGACGAAGACGATTTCCACCGGCTGCTCGATGCGCTGACCACGTGCGTGCTGCTGCACGACGCGCGCACCCGGGCGATCGTGTGGGCGAATCGCGCCGCGTGCATCGCGCTCGGCTTTTCCGTCGAGGAATTGCTGCCGCTGAAGGCGCCGGACATGACGCGCCCCGAGCCGAAGTACCGGCGCGAGATCGCGGTGAGCGCGTGGGATCGTGCACTCGTCGACGGCCCGCAGGTGTACGAATGGTGCTATCGCTCGCGCACGGGGGTCGACATGCTGTCCGAGGCCACCGCGACCTACGTGCCGCTGCGCGGGCGCGACGTCGTGATGGTGCAGTTCCGCGACATCAGCGCGGAAGAGGCGGTCCGCCAGCAGTTGCGCCGCTACGAGGCGCGGCTGCGCGAGTTCATGCAGGATCTCGACGAAGGGATCGCGGTCGTGACGCCGCACGGCGGCGTGCAGTTCATCAGCGAGTCGGGCCGCCGCGTGCTGGGGCTCGCGCCCGACGAGCCGCTCGGCGAGGTGCTCGACTACTGCTCGGCGGCCGATCGCGACCGGCTCGTCGCGCAGTTGCGCGACGCGCCGTCCGCATGCCCGTCCGCGCCGCAGCGCTACCGGATCGTGCGGCGCGACGGCTCCGCCTGCTGGCTGCGCATCCTGTGCCGGCAGGTCGAGATCGAAGGCGATCTCGACGGGCTGCTCGTGCAGTTTCGCGACGTGAGCGACGAAGTCGCGATCGAGGACGCGCGGCGCGCCGAGGCGCGGATGCTCGAATACGCGGGCCGCTACAACGCGATGGGCGAGATGGCGACCGTGATCGCGCACGAACTGAGCCAGCCGCTCGCGGCCGTGCGCAATTTCATCGAAGGCGCGGTGCGGCGGCTGAACGGCAACGGCGCCGTCGACGACGCGATCTGGGGGCTGCGCAGCGCGGATCGGCAGGCCGAGCATGCGGCGCTGATCATCAAGAGCGTGCGCGAATTCATCGTGAAGCGCGAGCCGGTCGTCGCGCGCGCCGACCTGCGCGACGTTCTCGCGGACGTCGCGTACTTCATCGAGCTGCGCGCGAAGGAGGCCGGCGTGACGGTCGCGATCGTGCAGGCCGACGCGCCGCTGCCGATCCGCTGCGAGCGCGTGCTGATCGGGCAGGTGATCCTGAATCTCGCGTTCAATGCGATCGAGGCGTTCGCCAGTTGCGAGCGCGCGCCGCGCACGCTGACGCTCGGCACCGCGAACGTGGCCGGCCATGCGGAGTTGCGTGCGATCGACAATGGCCCGGGCGTCGACGCCGGCGCGCACGACCGGCTGTTCGACGGCTTCTCGTCGTCGAAGGCGGGCGGCAACGGGATCGGGTTGTCGCTGTGCAAGAGCATCGTCACGCGCCACGGCGGGCGGATCGCCGCGAGCCCGGCCGCGGGCGGCGGGCTCGACTGCCGCGTGACGCTGCCGCTCGCCGACGGGTGAGCGCAACCGCGTCGGCGCATTGTGGCGGGGCGGCGACGCGCGACGCATGGTCAGCGCCCCAGCGCCCGCGCGGTCTGGCCGCCAATGCCGAAGTCGGTGTTCGGAATGTCCTTGATGATCACGCGCGTCGCCTGCAGCGGCGCGTCGAGCACGTTCGCGCCCGCATCGGACAGCGCGGCGATCAGCGCGCGCTTCTGTGCGTCGGTGCGCCCGGCGATCAGGATCGCGACGATCACCGGCAGCGACGGCGGCGCGCCGTCCGCGGCGCTGCGGCCGCCGAGGCCGATATGCGTCGCGGGCAGTTCGGTGAGCAGTACGCGCACGGATTCGAGCGGTGCGCCGATCGCGTCGACGGTCGCGTGGCTGAGGCGCGCGATCAGCTCGGCCTTGCGCGCGTCGTCATGGCCGGCCGGCAGGAAAACTTCGAGTGTGGGCATGGTCGTCCGGAAAGGTGAAGGTGACTGGCTCACCGTTGCGCGAGCGACGGCGAAGCGGTCGCCGCTGAAAGGTGAAGGTGACCGGTTCACCTTTGCGCGGGCGACGGCGAACCGGCAGCCGTTCACAGGTGAAGGTGCCCGGCTCACCATTGCGCTGGCGACGGTGAACCGGTCGCGGCTTACAGCAGGAAGCCGATCGCGCTGAGCGCTTCGGTCGAGTCGATCAGGCGCACGACCTTCTCCGCAATCCGCATCTCGCCTTCGGCATCGACGTGCAGCTTGTGCGTGACGTCGGCCGCGAACAGCGTCGCGACGCCGCGCTTGTATGCGACCACCACCTGCGCCGATTTCAGCTCGACGGTATCGGCGCTGCCGCTTTCCAGCGTGAAGCGCGATACGGTGCGCACCGTGCGCGCCGCGTCGGTGGCCGACGCCGAATAGCCGGACACCATCCGCTGCACGCGCTTCTCGCGCATGTCCTGGTCGTCGAACACGTAGTTCAGCGTCGCCGCGAAATCGGTCGCGTCGGGATCGATCGGCACCACGTAGTGGCCGGTCGGGTCCCACAGGTCGAGCCACGCGCGATAGTCGCGGCGGTCGAGCATCTCGGCTTCGCGCCACACGAATTCGACCGCGCGGGCGAAGGTCTGCTCGGAAAAGAGGGCGTTGCGGTCGTCCATCATTGCTGCTCCATCATGTTGCGCCATTGCCGGTAGGCTTCGCGCATGCCGGTCTCGTCGGTCGCATGCGCGGTCTTTTCGCCGTTCGCGGCGGTCGTCTCGCGGTTCAGCCCGCGGTTGACCAGGATCGGCACGTCGGGCCCCGCCTGCGCGCCGCGCTGCACGCGCTCCCACGCTTCCGCATCGTCGGGGCTGCCGAAGCCGAACGGGCCCTGGAAGTGCTCGTGGATGCGCAGCCGCTCGCGGTTCGCTTCGTCGGGGCCGCCGTCCATCGCGAGCGCGACGTGGCGGATCTCGGTTTCGTTCGCGGAGATCGGCCGCAGCACGCGGAAAAAGGCCATCGACAGCGCGAGGTTCGGGAACAGGTTCAGGTTGAAGCCGACGCCCATCAGCGAGCGCACGATGCGGCGCACTTCGTCGGGCGAGTGACGTTCGGCGAGTTTCGCCGCGAGCGGCGCGAAGCGTTCGGCCAGCGGTGCGCCGTCGTCATCGTCGAGATCGATCAGCTCGGGCATCAGCACCGCGAGGCTGTGGCCGTTGCCGAGCGCGCGGCAGAACGCGTGCTCGCTCGTCATGAAGCTCGTGATCGCGGCGGCCGTCTCGTCGTCGATCGACTTCATCCACGACTTGTGCACGACCGGGAAGTGATAGAGGTCGGTCGTGTTCTCGAGCTGGATCTTCCAGTTGCCCTTGAACTTGAACTTGTGCTCGCCGTTCGCCTTGATCGGGTAGCCGGCGCCCTGTTTCATGAACAGGTCGATCCACGGCTTCGCGCCGCCGAGGAAATCCTCGAGCGGTTCGATGTCATCGTTGAAGCTCGCGAAGATCAGCCCCTGGTACACGCCGACGCGCAGCTTCACGAGCGGCAGGTCGCCTTTCTCGCACACGCCTTCGTAGCCGTCGCCGTACGGCAGCGCGCGCAGCGTGCCGTCGAGCGCGTACGACCAGCTGTGATACGGGCACGTGAAGCCCTTCGCGTTGCCCTTGTGCGATTCGCACACGGTCGCGCCGCGATGGCGGCAGCGGTTCTGCAGCACGTTCACCTCGCCGGTCTTGTCGCGCACGACGATTACTGGCTGGCGGCCGATCGTCGTCGTGATGAAGTCGCCCGGGTTCGGCAGTTCGCTGTCGTGCGCGACCCAGATCCAGGTGCGGTAGAAGATGCGGTCGAGCTCGGCTTCGAACAGCGCGGGATCGTGATACATCGCGGGCGCGATGCGGTCGGGCTGCGCGAGACCATGCAACGCGCGGGTGTCGATCGTCTGGTAGGGAATGTCGCTCATCGTCGTCGTGGGGAAAGAGTCGCGAAAATCGGGCCGCGCTGGGCGCAGCGTCCGGAGACCAGTCTCGTCTTCTGCCGCATATCGGTCAAATTGATCTAAAATTGATAATCAAATAAATGTGGCAAATGATGGAGGTCACGATGACGTCGGTCGATCATCTCGATCTGAACCTGTTGCGCGTATTCCAGGCGATCGTCGAGGAACGCAGCCTGACGAAGGCCGGCGAGCGGCTCGCGCTGTCGCAGCCGGCCGTCAGCTATTCGCTCGGCCGGCTGCGCACGCTGTTCGACGATCCGCTGTTCGTGCGCACGCGCTCGGGCATGCAGCCGACGCCGGTCGCGCTCGAACTCGCGGGCATCGTCGGCAAGGCGCTCGACATGGTGCGCGTCGCGCTGCGCTATGCGGAGCGCTTCGATCCGGCCACCAGCACGCGCACGTTCCGGGTGTCGCTGTCGGATGCGGGCGAGATGGCATACCTGCCGGCGATCTGCCAGGCGCTGCGCGAGCGCGCGCCGCGCGTGACGTTGAGCGTGCAGCCGCTGCCGGTGGAGGAGATCGAGGAGGCGCTGCGCGCGAGCCGGCTCGATTTCGCGATCGGCAACCTGCCTGAGCTGATGCCGCGCACGCGCCACCAGGTGCTGTTCGAGGAAACCTACGTGTGCATGACGGGGCGCCGGCGCGGGCTGCCGACGGCCGCCGCGCTGAGTCTCGAGCAGTTCGTGCGCGCCGCGCACGTCAACGTGAAATCGGTCGAGCACAGCCACCACGCGCTCGACGACGCGTTGCGCGCGCAGGGCGTGGGTCGCAACATCGCGCTGGAGGTGCCGCACTTCGTCGCGCTGCCGAGCGTGCTGTCGGTCACCGATCTGTATGCGACGCTGCCGAAGCGGCTCGCGCAGATCCTGAACCGCGACAACGCGTTCCGCCTGTATGCGCTGCCGGTCACGCTGCCGCCCGCGCCGGTGACGATGCATTGGCACGAGCACTTTCACGAGGACGAGGGCAATGCGTGGATGCGCGCGCTGCTCGCCGAGATCGTCGAGCGTTTCGACGAATGACGGTCGGGCGGTTCGTGCCGGACGCAAGCGCGGTGGCGGAGTGTCCGTCGGCCGCGCATCTTTACATGAGTCGATCAGTAGATCGGCGCGGCAACATGGCGGCGTGCTCGGCGCATCAGAGATCGAGTACGAGCACCGCCGAGCGCGCGCGCGACACGCAGCAGCAGATCACCGTGTTGCTCGCGCGCTCGGCCTTGCTGAGGCAGTGATCGCGATGATCGGGTTCGCCGTCGATGACGGGCACCATGCAGGTGCCGCACACGCCTTCGCCGCATGACGTATCGACCTCGATGCCGATCTTCGCGAGTGCGTCGACGATCGACGTATCGGGCGCGACGCGCACCGATTGGCCGCTGCGTTGCAGGCGCACTTCGAAGCCTTCCGCTGGAGCGGCATCCGCAGTGACCGTCGCGGAGGGCTCCGCCGCGAAGCGTTCGAGATGAATCGCGTCTTCCGGGATTCGCTTGGCCGCGGCTGCGACAACGGCATCCATGAACGGCCCGGGGCCGCACGTATAGACATGCGCTTCCAGATCAATCGACTCGATGCAGCGGCCGAGTTCGGCCGCGAGCGCATCGGGCTCGACACCGTAATGGAACGTCACGTGCGACGCGAACGGTTCGGCCGACAGTTCGTCGACGAACGCCGCATGGTCGCGGCTGCGCGCGAAATAGTGCAGTCGATAACGCGCGCCGCGCTGGTGCAGCGCATACGCCATCGACAGCAGCGGCGTGATGCCGATGCCGGCCGCGATCAGCACGTGCTCGCTCGCGTCATCGGTCAGACGAAACAGGTTGCGCGGCGTGCCGATCCACAATTCGGCGCCGACGCGCACGTCGTCGTGCAGCGAACGCGAGCCGCCGCGCGACTGCGCTTCCTTCTTCACCGCGAACAGATAGCTGCCGCGCTCGTCGGGGTTGCCGCACAGCGAATATTGCCGCGTGATGCCGGACGGCGCGGTGACGTCGATATGGGCGCCCGGTTCGTACGCGTCGAACGGCTGGCCGTCGACGCGCGAGACCCGGAAACAGCGGATGTCCTGCGCCGCGTCGATCAGTGTGTCGATCCGGACCTGGTGGCGGTTCGCTTGCATGGGAAATTCCGTGGGGTAGAGAAACGCGGCGCGGCGGAGCCCCGCGCCGTCATGCGATCGAGAATAGGGACGGGCATCGCATAAATCAAATCGATTAAAAATCGATGCCGGAATAAGCGGGATGGATGATGGTGGGCGTGTCGATCGTCGCCGGTCAGCGGTGCGGCAATCGCGCGGCCGGTGCGCCGACCACGCGATCGGTGAACCGCGCGACCTCAGCGAGCGGCAATGGCGTTGCCGCCGTCGACGGCCGCATCGGCCGAAGCCGATGCCGACGCGTGGCCGCGTTCGCGCTCGAGGCTGCGGCGATAGTGGCGGCAGCCGGCGGCGAGCAGCAGCGCGGCGAGCGTCGCCGCCGCGACGTTGACGATCGACATCGAGTGCCCGACCGCGGCCGGCGCGCCGAACACGCGATCGGTAAACAGCGCGACGACGGTCGTGCCGATCCCGAGCGCGATCAGGTTCGACACGAGCAGGAACAGCGCGGAGATCTGCGCACGCATCTGGTTCGGCGCGAGCGTCTGCATCGCGGCGGTCGACGTCGGCATCGGGAACGACGCGAAGAACATCGCGACGACCAGCATCGCGAGCGACGCCGGCAGGCTGTCGAGCTGCGTGAACAGCGTCGCGGGAATCACCATGCAGGCGGCGCCGATCGCGCCGGCGCGCATCGGCGCATCGCCGCGGCCGCGCCGCAGCAGCCAGTCGTTGAGCCAGCCGCCGCAGAACACGCCGGCCGTGTTCGCGACCAGCAGCACGATGCCGAGCGTGTAGCCGGCTTCGACGGCCGTCATTCCGAAGCGGCGGATATAGAACGCGGGCGTCCAGCTCAGCAGGCAATACAGCGTCATCGCGTAGAACGAGAAGCCGAGATAGTGGCACGAGAAGGTCGCGCTGTGCATGCCGACGAAGCGCAGCGAATCGCGCATCGACACGCGCCGCACGGCGCCCGAGCGATCCTGCGCGAGCCCCTTGCGCTGCGGGTCGCGCACGGTCGCGGCGAACAGCAGCGCGACGAGGATGCCCGGCAGCCCGACGATCAGGAACGTGACCTGCCACGCATGCACCTGCCCGACCACCGGCAGCGTGAATGCGCTCGCATGCTTGAGCAGCGCGATCACGTAGCCGCCGATCAGGAACGCGATGCCGCCGCCGATGAACGAGCCGAGCGAATACACGGCGATCGCGCGGCCGAGCTTCTCCTTCGGGAAGTAGTCGGCGAGCATCGAATACGCGCCGGGGGACAGCGCGGCCTCGCCGACGCCGACGCCCATCCGCGCAACGAACATCTGCACGAAGTGCTGGCTGAGCCCGCACGCGGCGGTCGCGATGCTCCACAGCGCGATGCCGAGCGAGATGATGCGCGGGCGCGCATAGCGGTCGGCGAGATACGCGACGGGCAGCCCCATCACCGCATAGAACAGCGAAAACGCGAAGCCGTTGAGCAGGCTGAACTGCGTATCGGACAGGTGCAGGTCGCGCTTGATCGGTTCGATCATCAGCACGAGGACCTGGCGGTCGACGAACGAAAAGACGTACGCGAGCATGCAGATGACGACGACATACCATTCGTACGTATAGCGCTTGCCGTCGGCAGCGCGGGCCGTGGATGCGGACATGCGGGTTCTCCAGGAGCGGGCGGTGGAAAAGCGCGGCATCGGCCTCGCGGGCCGGGCGCCGTCGCGGCGCGAAAGCGTGCGGATGACACGATCGGTGACGCAGCGTAGTCGGCCAAATTCGGCCGCCATAGCCGGAGTGACAGCCGCGCCACACGGATATTTACCGACCCGGATAAAGAAAACACCGAGGCCGTGCGCGCGGGCCGCCGCGCAGCGCGCGCGCGGCGGGGCCCGTGCGCGTCATGCGGCGCGTCTATAAGCGTTATAGAGCGCATTGCGTCGACGTCCGAAATTGTCGTTCCTAGACTCGGGCCGGTTTTGATCGGCAGCGTTCGCATCCGAAAGCGAACGCGCTTCACATCAAGCGGCGCGATGCCGACAGGCGCCGCAACTTCTACGGGACGACGCAGATGAACCATTCGAACGGGCGAGCCTTCCGGCTTGCCGTACCGCTCGCCGCGCTGCTCGCGTGCAACGCGCTGCCTGCCGTCGCGCAATCGAGCGTGACGCTCTACGGCCGCATCGACACCGCGATCGAATACGCGAACGCCGGGCCGAACCACGTGACGCGCATGGGCAGCGGCAACCTGTGGGCGTCGCAGTGGGGGCTGAAGGGCGTCGAGGATCTCGGCGGCGGCTACGCGACGATCTTCAAGCTCGAGGACGGCTTCAACGCGGCGAGCGGCGCATTGTCGAACAGCAGCGCGCTGTTCGGCCGCGAAGCGTGGGTCGGCATCACGGGGCCGTTCGGCGGCGTGCAGTTCGGCGAGCTCTACACGATCCTGCATACGACGCTCGTCACGTACAGCCTGCCCGGCCTCGGCGCAGGGCTCGCATGGGGCAACGCGACCAACAACTTCGTCGGGCCCGCGTTCCTGCGCGTGCGCAACTCGATGCGCTACACGTCGCCGCGCTACGCGGGCTTCCTGTTGCGCGCGATGGCCGCGCGCGGCGCCAACGGCGCGGCCGGGCAGCCGGCGACGCTCGGCGATACGTATGGCGCCGGCATCAACTACGTGCGCGGCGGATTGTCGGTCGACGTCGACATCATGCAGCAGAAGTTCAGCCCGGTCGCCGCATCGACGCTCGGTGCCACGAGCACGGCCGCGAACGGCAACTACACGCTCGGCGCGATTTCGTACGACTTCAGCGTCGTGAAGGTGGCCGCGCT
Source organism: Burkholderia sp. LAS2 (assembly GCF_018417615.1). Taxonomy (NCBI): domain Bacteria; kingdom Pseudomonadati; phylum Pseudomonadota; class Betaproteobacteria; order Burkholderiales; family Burkholderiaceae; genus Burkholderia; species Burkholderia sp. LAS2. The sequence goes on along the minus strand of NZ_CP071052.1, from coordinate 4,443,793 downwards.
GTACCTGCGTCATCGCGGCGGTCCCGACGTCGCGACCGCGATCGACAGCCAGAGCGCGTATCCGCACAGCGACATCATGGAGCTCAGCGCGACGGTGCCGATCGGGCGCGCGTCGCTGCTGCTTAGTGTCGGCCATTACCGGAAGGTCGCCGACAGCGACGGCAACGCCGATTCGTACGGCATCCGCTTCGACTATCCGCTGTCGAAGCGCACGGTGCTGTACTCGGGCGCCGCGATGGTGCGCAACGGCGCGCATGCGCGCTTCGTCGTCAACGGCGCGGCGGGCGGCGGCGTCGCGGTGGCGAAGCTGGGCGCGACCGCGAGTTCGCTCGTCGCGGGCATCCTCACGTCGTTCTGAGCGTGCCGGCGGGCCCGTGCCCATGCTCGCTCGAGCCGCTACGCGCAAGCAGGCGGCTGCGGCGCGAGCCATGCATCGAACGGCGCCTGCTCGCCGATATTGAACAGTTCGAGCAGCAGCGCACGCAGCCAGCGATGGCCGGGGTCCGCATCGAAGCGCCGATGCCAGTACGCGTTGACGGCCCATTCGCCGGCGCCGGCGATCTCGTACAGCACGCACGGCTGGCGCGCCGCGAACGTGATCGCGATCGTCTCCGGCAGGATCAGCGCGTAATCGCCGTCCTGCAGCAACGCGGGCACCACCATGAAATCGGGCAGCGCGGCGCGCACGCGCGGCATCAGTTCGTGCCGTTCGAGCAGTTGCATCGACTGCCGATGCGACGTGACCGCGACGAAGCGCAGCGCGTCGGGCGCCGTGCCGTCGAGCACGAAATCGTCAGGCAGCCCGACGCGTTGGGCGGTGCGACGCGGCATCAACAGCACGCAGCGCTCGTGCAGCAGCGCGGTGCGCTGGAAGTGGCTCGACGCATCGGCGAAATGCCCGAGCGCGAAGTCGATGCGCCCGGATTCGAGCGCGACGTTGAGCTGGCACTCGTCGACGTGCAGCGTCTCGATCACCGCGCCCGGCGCACGCCGGTCGAATGCGGCGAGCAGCGTCGGCAGGAACGCGCTCGCCGCGAAATCGCTCATGTGCAGACGGAACACGCGCTGCGTGCTGTCGGGCGTGAAGCGCGAGCCTTCGTCGAGCACGTGCTGCAGGATCGCGAGCGCCTTGTCGACCGAGATCGCGAGCCGTTGCGCGCGCGGGGTCGGCTCGACGCCGGTGCCGGTGCGCACGAACAGCGCGTCGCGAAACATCAGCCGCAGCCGGCCGAGTGCATAGCTGACGGACGGCTGCGTGACGCCGAGCCGCAGCGCCGCGCGGCCGACGTGCCGCTCTTCATACACCGCGCGAAACGTCTTCAACAGGTTGAGATCGAGATCCTGCACACGCAGGCCGTCGGCGGCGTCGCTGTCGTGCGGCGCGGGTTCGGGGCGGGCCGTCGGCCGACCGGGGGCGGAGTGCGTCATCGAGCTTGCCTCGCGGTGACGGAAGGCGCGTGGCCGTAACGCCGCGCATACGCCTTCGCGAAATGGCCGAAGCCATGGATGCCGTGCGCGAGCAGCACGTCGGTCACGCTGCGCGCGTCGCCGCGTTGCAGCGCCGCGTGCACGGCGGCGAGCCGGCGCTCGCGCACGTACGCGGCCGGCGTGGTGTGCAGGAACGCGCGGAATGCATGCTGCAGCGTGCGCGGCGCGACGCCCGCGACGGCCGCCAGCGCGGCGAGCGCGAGCGGTTCGTCGAGGTGCGCATCGACGTGAGCGCACGCACGCCGCACATGGGCCGGCAGCGGCGGCGTGCCGCGCAGCAGCGTGTCGCTGTACGAATGCGGCAGGTGCGTGAGCAGCAGCGACATCAGCCACGCGGTGAGGTCGGTGCCGAACACCGGCGACGCGATGCCGATGCCCGGCTGCGCGCCGATCCGGCACAGGTACTCGAAGGTCGGCAGCACGAGCGCGGCGCCCGTGCCGGCGCCGCCGGCCGCCACGTCGAATTGCAGCGGGCGCGCGAGCGGCGCGCGAAGCATGTCCTGCAGCTTGCGTTCGAGCGCGCCGCGTTCGAGCCGCAGCACGAGATTGCGGCAATCGGGGCTCGTGCGCAGGCGGCTCGCGAGCGCGGGCGACGACACGGTCAGCGCGCCGGGGCCGGCGTACGCGACGACGTTGCCGGCCTGCAGCTCGCACGCACCGGCGAGCGTCAGCCGGAACAGGAAGTGATCGGCGTCTTCGCCGAACTCGATGCGCGTTTCGCGTCCGTAGCTGAGTTCGAGCAGCGCGCCGTGATGCAGTGGCACCTCGTACAGCTCCGCGCGAAACGGATCGCGGCCGGACGCGGCCATCCGGTGCGGTCCGAGCCGATGCGCGACCGCGCGTTCGACTTCGTCGGGGGCGTGCAGCGTGCCGAGCCGGTTCGGTGCATGGCGGGAAAGGGCGATGTCCATTGATAGACCTCGTAGCGGATGCAGGGGCGCGTCGGCTTGCGCAGCGTCGCGAATGCGTTGCGCGAACGGGCGCGTCGTTGCGTGTTTTGAAGCGACGCGGCGCAGGCGGCCGCGTAGTCTCGGGCGTACTCGATCACCAGGAGAAGACGATGAAGGTATGTGTTCTGGGCGGCGGCCACGGCTGCCATGCGGCGGCCATCGACCTGCTCGAAAAAGGTCACGACGTGACGTGGTGGCGGCGCGATCGCGAGCCGCACGCGCGGCTGCGCGCGCTTGGCGTGTTGAACGTCACCGACTATCGCGGCAAGCGCGCGGTGCCGCTCGGCGATGCGCCGGGCGCGATCCGCCTGACCGACGATCTGGCCGCCGCGCTGCACGGCGCGCAACTCGTCGTGGTGCCGTTGCCGGCCACGTCGCACGACGCGCTTGCCGCGCAGGTCGCGCCGCTGCTGGAGGACGGCCAGGTCGTGTTCCTGCCGCCCGGCACGTTCGGCAGCGCCGTGTTCGCCCGCGCGGCGGCCGATGCCGGCAACCGTTCGCGCGTCGCGTTCGCCGAAACGGGCACGCTGCCGTACCTGGTGCGCAAGTATCGCGACAACGACGTCGTGATCAGCGCGTACGCGACGCGCCTGCCGACCGGCGTGTGGCCGGTGAATGCAGCCGGCTGGGCGTTCGACGTGTTGCGCGCCGGCTATCCGTCGGTCGAGCCGGTCGAGGATGCGTTGTCCGGCGCGCTGATGAATGCGGGCCCGGTGATCCATCCGCCGCTGATCCTGATGAACGCCGGACCGCTCGAACACTTCGACGCGTGGGACATCCACAACGAAGGCACGCAGCCGTCGATCCGCCGCGTGACGAACGCGCTCGATGCCGAACGCATCGCGGTGCGCGAAGCGCTCGGCTATCGCGCGCCGCATTTCCCGCTCGCCGATCACTACGCGATCGACGGCGACGAGTGGATGTACGGGCGCGGCGCGCACGGCAAGCTGACCGATAGCGGCGACTGGCGCGAGAAGATCGATCTGCGCACGCATCGCTACATGCTCGAGGATACCCGGCTCGGGCTGTCGTTCATCGTGTCGTGCGGGCGCTGGGCCGGCGTGCCGACGCCCGTCGCGCAGGGGCTGCTGAGCATCGCGAGCGCGGTCGCGGGGCGCGACCTGTATGCGGAGGGCCGCACGCTGGAGCGGCTCGGGCTCGCGGCGCTGTCGAAGGACGCGCTGCGCGCGCTGGTCGATGCGGGGTACGCGGCATGAAGGCGGCCGACGATGTGACGCGCATCCACGTGCTCGGCGCGGGACGGATGGGGCAGGGCATCGCGCTCGTGTTCGCGTTTGCCGGCCTCGACGTGACGCTGATCGACTTCAAGCCGCGCGATGCGGCTGGCCGTCGCGCGTTCGACGCGCGCACGCGCGACGAGATCGCCCGGCCGCTGCATGCGCAGCTCGCGCTCGGCCGCATCGATGCCGCACAGGCCGACGCCGTCGTCGCGCGCATCGCACTGGTGGCGCGGGACGGCGCGGCCGACGCGGTGCGCGATGCCGATATCGTGTTCGAAGCACTGCCCGAAGTGCTCGATGCAAAGGTCGACGCGCTGCGGTGGCTCGGCGAACACGTCGATGCGCACGCAACGATCGCGTCGACCACGTCGACGTTCGTCGTCACCGAATTGCAGCGCCACGTTGCGCACCCGGCACGAATGCTGAACGCACACTGGCTGAATCCCGCGCTGCTGATGCCGCTCGTCGAGGTCAGCCGCAGCGACGCGACCGATCAGGCCGTTGTCGACACCGTCGCAGCGCTGCTCGAACGCGTGGGCAAGAAGCCGGTGATCTGCGGGCCGGCGCCCGGCTACATCGTGCCGCGCATTCAGGCGCTCGCGATGAACGAGGCCGCGCGGATGGTCGAGGAAGGCGTGGCCAGCGCCGAGGACATCGATATCGCGATCCGCACCGGCTTCGGTCCGCGCTTCGCGGTGCTCGGGCTGCTCGAATTCATCGACTGGGGCGGCTGCGACATCCTGTACTACGCGTCGCAGTACCTGGCCGGCGAGATCGGCCCGCGCTTCGCGCCGGCCGCGAGCGTCGTGCGCAACATGGAAACCGGGCGCGACGGCGTGCGCACGGGCGCCGGTTTCCACGACTATGCGGCGGTCGACGTGCCCGCGTACATGCGCCAGCGGCTCGGCGAATTCGCGCGGCTGCTCGACCATCTCGGGCTGGCGCCGGCGTTCGACAGCGCGCGGCGCGGCCGGGACGCGTAGCCTGAACATTGCGGCTGCGTGCGCTTGCGGCGCCGCGCAAGCGCGCACGTGGCGCCGTGGACCGGTGCGCCAATCGCCCACCGGCAACGCGGGTGCGGCGGCCGGCGCGGGCCGCGCGCTCATGCCGTGTCGCCGCGCGTGCCGGCTGCCGGCACGGCACGCGTCTCGCGCATCACGCACAGCGTCGCGACCGTGACGAGGCCGAGCGCAATGAGGAACAGCGACACGGGCCACGACGCGTGATAGCGCGCGAGCAGCGCGGTCGCAATCAGCGGCGACATCCCGCCCGCGAAGATCGACGCGACCTCATGACCGAGCGCGACGCCCGAGTAGCGTACTTCGGTGCTGAACAGTTCGCCGACGAGTGCCGGCAGCGTGCCGATCATCGCGCCGTGGCTCACCGCCGTGCCGACCGTCAGCGCGAGCCACACGAGCGGCGTCACGCGCGTGTCGAGCAGCCAGAAGAACGGAAACGCGCATGCGACGAGACTCAGCGCGCCGATCAGGTACACGGGCTTGCGGCCGATCCGGTCGGACAGCCGGCCCCATGCGAGCATCGCGCCCATCTCGACGATCATCGCGATCATCACGCCGGTCAGCATCGTGCCGTTCGGAATCCCGACGTATTTTCCATAGACGAGCGAGAACGCGAGGAAGATGTAGGCGCCGCCGTTCTCGGCCACGCGCAGCCCCATCGCGAGCAGGATTTCCTTCGGATGACGGCGGATGCACTCGACGATCGGCAAGTGCGTGTGTGCGCCGCGCTTGCCGGCCTGCTCGAAGTCGCGGCTTTCCGGCAGATGGCGGCGGATATAGATGCCGATCGCGAAGATCGCGATGCTCGCGAGGAACGGCAGCCGCCAGCCCCACGTGCGGAACGCGTCGTCCGGCAGCGCCTGCGCGGCGAGAAACGCGGCCGACGACAGCACGAAGCCGCCGCCCACGCCGAGCTGGCTCCACGCCGCGTAGTAGCCGCGCTGCTCGGGCGGCGCGTTCTCGCTGATCATCAGCACGCCGCCGCCCCATTCTCCTCCGGACGCGATGCCCTGCAGCAGGCGCAGCACGACGAGTGCGGCCGGCGCCCACAAGCCGACCTGCGCATAGGTCGGCAGCAGGCCGATCGCGAACGTCGACGCACCCATGATCAGCAGCGTCCATACGAGCGACGCCTTGCGCCCGTAGCGATCGCCGACGTGGCCGAACACGATCCCGCCGAGCGGCCGCGCGACGAAGCCGAGCGCGAACGCCGCGAACGCGGCGAGACTGCCGGCGAGCGGCGATGCGCCGGGCGGAAAGAACACGTGGCCGAACACGAGCGCCGCGGCCGTGCCGTACACGAAAAAGTCATACCATTCCATCGCGTTGCCGGCGACGGAGGCGATGACGATCCGGCGTAGCTGCCGGTCGGCGAGCGGCCGGGCGGCGCTCGGGGATTGCACGGTGTCGGTCGGGTACATGGCGGACTCTGAAGGGGGAGGCAGGCGCGTGCCGTCTTGTGCGGCACTGCGGGCTAGTGTTGTCGGCCCCGCCGGCCCCGGTCAAATCCGCAGAAAAAGGGGAGTGTCATCACTCCGGCAAATGATGGGTGCGTACCAGCCGTGCGATCAGGACCGGAAAAATCGTATTCATCCTATAGGCGACACAGCATTTCCACATTATCAATCTCGATCCACGTGAGATGTGAGATCGCTGATGAAGAATGCACAAGGCCACGAAATGGTTCGCCTGGGAGACGCCACCGATCATGGTGGCGAAGTCATCGAATGCGCGAACGACCTGAAACATCTCGGAGTCGGCGTGGCGCTTGACGGCCATAGTGTTCGTTGTCGGAAATGCGGCGGTGTTTTTCCGTTATCCCAGATGACACGCGTGTGATGGCGGGGCTACATCGCATGTTGATTTTCCATTATTACTGGATGATTTCGCACATGCAAAATCAGATGGGCGGAGCCTATATGAAACCCGCTGTGCCGATCGCACAGGCCGAGGTGTGCAAGCTGTTGAGAGCGTCACCGGAAACGGCGGCCAAGATGGTGAGTTTCGAAGAGGGATACCGGAGCCAGTTACATGAAGAAGATGCTTATGCGTGTGCGGAAGTGGTGCAAGCCTATTGGGACCGCCCTGATCGTGCTTTCGTGCGTAACCCCGGTACATGCACAGGAGGATACGATGCTTCACTTGACGCCATTGGGGGAGGGATTTGAAATGCAGGCGACCGACGAAGAGCAGCGCGTTGCGCTGCGCACCATCCTTAAAACAGCAATGGCAATCCTGCGCGATGATGCGTCATACGATCCGAAGAATATTATCTTTGGGACAAACTACACGACGTGGACGCACCCTCCGGCAAAAGGGCTTCTTTATAAATACAAAAATCGTGCGCTGTGGGGTACGAAGATTGAATTTTCCACTGGCGATGATCCGGAGGACTACAGTGAGGATCGCGATAAAGTGAAAATCGTTCCGGCTGGGGTAAGAATTGTCGTTGACGCAAGGGTTGCCAATCTGCCTGATACGGAAATCAAATCACTCCTCCAGTTAGAGGACTATTGGATTGACTCTCGAGGGAATCGTCGGTATGGGAATGAAATAACGACGCGCACCCCAGATGCCCCCAACTTGCAGTCCTTTCGCTATCGCTCAAAAGACGTCGCCGGGAGCAAATTTCCTATCGATGTCGATCTTGGTTACATCAACCCGGTGGATGGATCCTTTCCGCATCGACTGTGGATAGTTGAGATAAGCCGCATATACAGGATTTTGACACCGGAGGAACGCGAACAGCGCCGCTTGGAAGAGCAACAAGCGAAGCGCCACAAATACGGGTTGATGAATCTGTGTACGGGGATGCTGTGTCCTGAAACGGGGATCTGGCAGGGATACACGAAGACTTCCAGTTCGGATATTCATATGATCCGGAAGGGACATGAATTCCCCGATGTCCGCACGCTGACCCCTCGGGAGCAAGCGGAACGGAAGCAATACACGAACTTGTTTGAGCCGGGTCAGTGGATGTGGGTAAAGGAATATGTGGAGCCGGAGTGGATGAAGGAAGGCTGACCTGAAAATTGCAGCACGGGCGGCGGGGCTTCCGACAACAATCTCGCGTTGCGGGACGTCCCCGCCCGCATCCCGGTGTATCGATTCTGGCCTTCATGCGACGTGGCATGGCGCGCTCAGCGCCACGTCGCCCGTACGCCGTCCCCCGTTACCGCTCGATCTGCCGGTTCCACCGCGTATCCCACTGCGCACGGCGCGCGTTGATCGCGGTCCAGTCGACCACCGTCACCTTGCGCACCAGGTCGTCGACGTTGCCGAGACTCTGCTGCATCGCGGCCGGCATCTTCGCGAGACGGTTGGTCGGGATCTGCTTGCCGGCCTCGGCCGCCTTCGTCTGCGCGGGCGCGGACAGCAGGAACTGAGCGAGCTTCTGCGCGAGTTGCGGGTCGGGATTGTTCGCGACCACGCACAGGTCGACGAGCAGCAGCACCGGACCTTCCTTCGGGTTCGCATACGCGACCGGGATGCCCTTGTCCTGCAGGTCGCCGACGCCGGTCGGCGTCAGCGGGAACAGGCCGGCCTCGCCGGTCTGCACCATCTCCGAGATCTTCGCCGAGTTCGGGATGTACTCGACGACGTTCGGCCCGACCGTGCTCGCCCACTTGCCGAAGCCGGGCTCGACGTTCTGTTCGTTGCCGCCGAGCAGCCGGTTGATCGCGAGGAAGCCGTGCAGCCCGAACGTGCTGCTAGACGCCGACTGGAACACGACCTTGCCCTTGTATTTCGGATCGGCGAAATCCATCCACGACGTCGGCGGCGCCCAGCCTTTCTCGGCGAACAGCTTCTTGTTGTAGGCGATGCCGGTCATCCCGAGCTGCACGCCCGCGCCGACGTCGTCCTTCATCCGCGCGAACGGGTACAGCTCCTTCAGCACCGGCGAATCGTCGAGCTTCTGGCACACGCCAAGGCTCACCGCGCGCGCCATCACGCCGTCGTCGAGGAACGCGACGTGGATCTGCGGCTTGTTGCGGTTCGCGAGCAGCTTCGCGAGCACGTCCGACGACGTGCCGGGCACGATCACCACCTTTACGTTGTTCGCCTTCTCGAAGTCGGGCAGCACCTGGCTCGTATAGGCCTTTTCCATCGGCCCGCCGTTCATGCCGACGTAGATCGTCTTCGTTTGCGCGTACGCGGGCGCGCCGACGCCTGCGATGCAGAGGGCGGCGGCGGCCGCGATCGTTCCGAGCAGTTTCATCTTTGTGTTTCCTCTTGACGGAAAGGGGCGGCCGGCATGGCTTGGGGGAAGAAGCGGCCGATCGAGAATGCATCGAGTGGCGTGGCGGTTTCGCCGGTGGTGACGAGATCGGCGAGCACGTCGCCGACGCCCGGCGCGAGCAGGAAGCCGCCGCCGGAAAAGCCGAACGCATGCAGCAGGTTCGGCGTGGTACGGCTCGCGCCGATGATCGGGTTGTGGTCGGGCGTACAGCCTTCGACGCCGCTCCACGTGCGGATCAGCAGCGCGTCGCGCAATGCGGGCAGCAATGCGCAGGCGTCGCGCATCACCGCGCGCGTCGTGTCGACCGACGGCTGGCCGAACTCGCCGTCGCCGCGGCCGCGGCCGCCGCCGATCACGCAGTTGCCGCGCGCGACCTGGCGGGCGTACACGCCGCCGCCATACACGCCGAGGTTGTGCGCGATGAACGGCGGTAGCGGCTCGGTCACCCACATGTTCGGATAAATCGGCTCCATCGGGACAGCTTCGCCGAAGCGTTCGGCGATCGTGTTCGCCCATGCGCCGGCCGAATTGATCAGCCACGTCGCGGTGTGCGCGCGACCGCCCGCCTGCAAGTGAAAACGTGCGCCATCGTGATGAACCGCGTCGACAGGCGTGTGCTCGAACACGTCGGCGCCCGCTGCGCGGGCCGCGTGCGCGAACGCGGGCGACACGAGGCGCGGGTTCGCATGGCCGTCGGTCTCGCACAGCGAGCCGCCGAGCGCCGCGCGGCCGAGCCACGGGTAGCGGCGGCGGAACGCGTCGCCGCGCATTACCTGCAGCGGCAAGCCGTGTTCGCCGGCGAGCACGGCGTATGCGTCGAGCGCGTCGAGATCGGCATCGCTGCGCGCGAGCCGCAAGTGGCCGGACACGACGAATTCGCCGTCGATGCCGATCAGTTCGGGCAGGTGATTCCAGATGCGCCGCGCCCGCAGCGCGAGCGGCAATTGCTCGGCCGGGCGGCCCTGGCAGCGCACGCCGCCGTAGTTCACGCCGCTCGCCTGCGCGCCGCAGTCGCGCCGCTCGAACAGCCCGACGCGCAGTCCGCGGTGCGTGAGCGCAAGTGCGGCCGACGCGCCGACGAGGCCGCCGCCGACGATCGCGACGTCGTAATGCCGGATCTCACTCATCGCGCGCCTCGTCGGGAATCGCCGCGACGTCGTCGCCCGCGAGCGCGGCCGAGATCGGGAACGGCTTCACGGGTGGTTGCGCACGCAACCGCCCGACGTCGGCGAGCGGCCGGCCGGTTTCGGCGGCCAGCACGAGCGCGGCCGCGTCGCCGCACATGCGGCCCTGGCAGCGGCCCATGCCGACGCGGGTCAGCGCCTTCAGCCGGTTCAATTCGGTCGCCGCGCCTTCGCGCACGCAGCGGCGCAGCGTGCCCGCGTCGATCTCCTCGCAGCGGCACACGATCGTGTCGTCGGGGCAGCGGGCAACCTGTTCGGCCGGCGGCGCGAACGCCGCCTCGAGGCCCGCGCGGAATGCGCCGATGCGGGCGAGCGTGCGCTCGAGCGCCGCCGCGTCGGGCTGGCCGGGCGGCGAGCGCGATGCGACGCCGGCATCGTCGAGCAGCGCGAGCGCCGCACGCCGGCCCGACGCTTCGGCCGCGTCGGCGCCTGCGATGCCCGCGCCGTCGCCGGCGACGTAGACGCCACGTACCGACGTGCGACCGGCCGCGTCGCGTTCGGGCAGCCACGCGCGATTGAGCGGGTCGAATTCGAACCGGCAGCCGGCGAGATCGGCGAGCTGCGTTTCGGCGCGCAGGCCGAAGCCGAGGCCGAGCGCATCGCAGTCGAGCACGCGCGGTGGCGTGGGCTGCGCGTCGTCTCCGGCGGCGCGCCATGCGAGCCCCGTCACGTGCTGGTCGCCGAGCACGCGTTCGAACGTGACACCCGTTTCGATCGCGACACCATGCGCACGCAGCCAGCCGTTGTAGTAGAGCCCTTTCGCGAAGATCGACGGCATGCGCAGCAGCGCGGGCGCGGCGGCGGCCTGGCGGCGCAGCGGGCTCGTGTCGAGTACGGCCGCGACGTGTGCGCCGGCCTTCGCATACTGGTAAGCGACGAGGTAAAGCAGCGGCCCGGTGCCCGCGAACACGATGCGTCGGCCGATCGCGCAGCCCTGCGCCTTCAGCGCGACCTGCGCGCCGCCGAGCGTATAGACGCCCGCGAGCGTCCAGCCCGGCACGGGCAGCATGCGGTCGGTCGCGCCGCTCGCGACGATCAGGTGCGAGTACGGCACCGTCACTTCGCGGCCGTCCTGCAGCGTGTCGACGCGGCCCGCGCCGCACGACCACGCCAGCGTGTTCGGCCGATAGTCGACGTGCGGCAGCAGCGCGGCCATCGTCCGGTGCACCGCGTCGGCCTTCGCGGCCTCGAAGCCGTACAGCGTGCGCTTGCCGCGCACGAACGCGGCGTCGGCCGGCGGTTGACGATAGATCTGTCCGCCCCAGCGCGCGTTCTCGTCGATCACGACCGGGCGCAGCCCGGCGTCGACGAGTGCCTCGGCCGCGCGCACGCCGGCCGGCCCCGCGCCGACGATCACCGGTTGCAGTGCGGCGCTCACGATGCGTCTCCGGTCGCGGCCGGCCGGGCGGCCGTGAGAATCCGCATGCCTTCGGCGATCGGCGTCGAGCACGCGCGCACGCGTGCGCCGGCTTCGGTGCGCACCCAACAGTCCTGGCAGGCGCCGATCAGGCAGAACCCCGCGCGCGGCAGGCCGCTGAATTCGCTGGCGCGCACGCGGCGCTGCGCGACGAGGATCGCGGTGAGCACGGTGTCGCCGGCAAGCGCGTGCGCAGGCCGGCCGTCGAGCATGAACGCGACGGCGGCGCGCTCGCGTTCGGCGACGCGCACGAACTGCGCGCCGTCGTCCGCGATGCCGGGGGAACGGGAAACGGGAGTCGTCATCAATGTTGGCCGATCAGGATGCGGTTCAGGCCGTACACGCGATCGAGCAGCAGCATCGCGCCGGCGGTGATGAAGATGACGAGCGCCGATACCGACGCCATCATCGGATCGATCGATTCGGTCGCGTACATGTACATGCGTACGGGCAGCGTGACCGTCTGCGGCGACGTGACGAAGATCGACATCGTCAGCTCGTCGAAGCTGTTGATGAACGCGAGCAGCCAGCCGCCGGTGATGCCCGGCACGATCATCGGCAGCGTGATCCGGCGGAACGTCGTCCACGGGTCCGCGCCGAGCGAGCACGCGGCCTGCTCGATGCTGCGGTCGAGGCCCGCGACGGACGCGAGCACGAGCCGCATCACGAACGGCGTGATGACGATCATGTGCGCGAGCACCAGCCACGCGAACGAGCCGGTCGCGCCGATCAGCGCGAAGAAGCGCAGCAGCGCGATGCCGAGCACGAGACCGGGAATCACGAGCGGCGACAGCAGCAGCCCGTTCAGGAATGCGCGGCCGGGAAACGTCGCGCGGCCGATCGCGAGGCCGGCCGGCAACGCGATCGCGAGCGACAGTGTTGCCGACGCGAACGCGAGCTTCACGCTGTTGACGAACGCGGTGACGAAGTCGGGATAGTCGAGGATCGCGCGGAACCAGCGCAGCGACACGCCGCGGGTCGGCAGCGTCAGCGTTTCGCTGGGCGTGAACGCGACCAGCACGACGATCGCGAGCGGCGCGAGCACGAACAGGATCACGAGCGTGTGGAAGGCAAGGGCGAAGGGGCCGTTCTTTCTCATCGCGATGCGCCTCCGAGGCTGCGCGCGTAGCGGCGTTCGAGCACGCGGTAGTAGGTGAGCATCACGACGAGGTTCGCGGCGAGCAGCAGCACCGCGATCGTCGCGCCGAGCGGCCAGTTCAGCGAGCCGAGGAATTCGTCGTAGACGGCCGTGGCCGCGACCTTCAGCCGGCGTCCGCCGAGCAGGCCCGGAATCGCGAACGCGCTCGCCGACAGCCCGAACACCATCAGGCTGCCCGACAGCACGCCGGGCATCAGTTGCGGCACGACGATGCGGCGCAGCGTCGTGAACGGCGACGCGCCGAGCGACAGTGCCGCGTGTTCGGTCTGCGGATCGAGCCGCTGCAGCGCGGTCCACACGGGAATCACCATGAACGGCAGCATCACGTGCACCAGCGCGACCACGATCGCGAACGTCGTGTATTCGAGCTTGTACGGCCCGAGCCCGACGAGCCCGAGCGCCTGGTTCACGAGGCCGCTCGTGTTCAGCAGCATGCTCCAGCCGAACGCGCGCACGACCACCGACACGAGCAGCGGCGCGAGGATCGCGAGCAGGAACAGCGAACGCCACGGGTCGCGCATCTTCGACAGCACGTACGCTTCCGGCGTGCCGATCGCGACGCAGATCGCGGTCGTCAGCGCGGCGATGCCGAACGTGCGCGCGAAGATCGTGTGGAAGTACGACGAGCCGAGCACTTCCGCGTAGTTGCCGAACTGGAACGCGGCGATCGGGCCGGTGGCCGGGTCGAACCGGTAGAACGTCAGCACGAACGTCATCGCGAGCGGCGCGAGCACGAGCGCGGCGAACAGCGCGAAGGCCGGCGCGCACATCAGCCACAGCGGCGCGTGGGCGCGCCAGCTCGCACGCGGCGCGTTACCGCCGACGGTGCGGAGCGATACCGCATCGGCGGCGGCCGGGGCGGCCGCGAGCCCGGCCGGCGCGCCGTCGGTCGAGAGCGGGCGGGAAGGCTGTCCCATTCAGGCCTCCCGGCGCATCACGCGCACGGCATCGCTGTGCCAGTCGATGCCGACCGGCGCGCCTTCCTCGAGCGGCTCCGCGCCTTCGTTCTGGCAGCACACGAGCACTTCGCCGAGCGCGCTGTCGACGCGGTAGAGCCACTGACTGCCGAGGAAGAATCGGCTCGTGACGGTCGCGGCGAAGCGGCCGGCGTCGGGCGCGCACAGCCGCAGCTTCTCGGGGCGGATGCAGACCGACACCGCGTCGCCCACGCGCACGTCGCGTTCGCGCGGCGGCAGGTGCGCGGTGCGGCCGGTCTCGGCGAGATCGTGTCCGAGGTCGATGCGGATCGCGTCGCCGTCGTGTGCGACGATCGTGCCGGGCAGCAGGTTCGCCTTGCCGATGAACTGCGACACGAAATGATTCTCCGGGCGTTCGTACGCGCGGTACGGCGTATCGGTCTGCGTGATGCGGCCGGCTTCCATTACGACCACGCGGTCGCTGATCGACAGCGCTTCCGACTGATCATGCGTGACCATGATCGTCGTCGTGCCGATCTTGCGCTGGATCGCGCGCAGCTCGAACTGCATGTCCTCGCGCAGCTTCGCGTCGAGGTTCGACATCGGTTCGTCGAGCAGCAGCACCGGCGGCTCGATCACGACCGCACGCGCGATCGCCACGCGCTGCCGTTGGCCGCCCGACAGCTCGCGCGGAAAGCGGTGTGCGAGCGCGTCGAGGCGCACGAGCGCGAGCGCCGCGCGGATGCGCTCCGTGCGCTCGGCCTTGTCGACGCCGCGCATGTCGAGGCCGAAGCCGACGTTCTCCGCGACGCTCATGTGCGGAAACAGCGCATAGCTCTGGAACACGATGCCGAGCCCACGGCGGTTCGGCTTCAGGTGCGTGATGTCCTGCCCGTCGAGCGCGATGCGGCCGCGCGTGACGTCGACGAAGCCGGCGATCATCTGCAGCGTGGTGGTCTTGCCACAGCCGGACGGCCCGAGCAGCGACACGAATTCGCCTTGTTCGACCGACAGGTTGACGCCCGCGACGGCGGTGAGTTCGCCGAAGGTTTTCGTCAGATCCGTAAGCGTGAGAAACGACATGGGGAGCTCCGGGTTCGCACACCGCATGGCCGGTGCGCCGATGACGCGGACTCTAGCCAGCCATATTTGGGAGCGTCAATTTCGAATTCTGCTGAACGGGATGAATTTCTGAAAAATTCCATTGAATGGAACGAATGCGAAAATCGCCTGCGAATCATTCCGGTGGGTGAGGGGCGGCCGAGCCGCAAAACGTGCGCGTCAATCCCGTGCACACCCGGATGCCCGCGGATTTTCGACCGGACGACAATGGCGGCTAGCGTATTCCGTTCAATGAAATCGTCGAGGAGAGCCGGCATGCAGGAACCCCATTCGACCGGAACGTCGCCGGCAGCCCGGACGCCGCGCCCGGACGAGGACGCCGTCGACCCGGCCGATGCGGCCGGCGCGCCGGGCACCGGCATGCTGCAGCGTGCGTTCGCGATCCTGCGCGCGCTGGCCGGCATGCAGCAGGACGGCGTGCGCGTCACGCATCTGGCGAAAGCCGTCGGCCTCACGCAGGGCACCGCGCACCGGATCCTGCAATCGTTGATCGCCGAAGGGATGGTCGAACAGGACGAGCAGTCGAAGCTGTACCGGCTGAGCGTCGACTTCTTCGCGCTCGCCGCGCTGGCCGGCAACCCGAGCAGCATGCGCACGCTGTGCCGGCCCGCGCTGCTGCGACTGTGCGCGAGCCTCGGCGAAACCATCTTCCTGCTCGTGAAGAGCGGCTTCGACGCCGTGTGTCTCGACCTGTGCGAAGGGCCGTTTCCGATCCGCTCGTTTACCGGCGACATCGGCGGGCGCATCGCGCTCGGTGTCGGGCAGGGCAGCCTCGCGATCCTCGCGTTCCTGCCCGAGGCCGAACGCGAGGAGGTGATCCGCTTCAACGTGCCGCGCATCCGCGGCTACGGCGTGCTCGACGAGGTGTATCTGCGCACCGAGATCGAACGCGTGCGGCAACTCGGCTACGCGGGCCGCAACAGCGGCGTGCTCGACGGGATGGCCGGCGTCGCGGTGCCGATCCTCGATCGCACCGGCTATCCGGTCGGCGCGCTGAGCGTCGGCACGCTCGCGTCGCGGCTCGGCGACGATCGGATGCCGATGGTCGTCGAACTGCTGCGGCGGCAGGCCGATGCGATCGGGCCGCGCACCAATCCGTTCGACGCCGCGTTGCGGCGGCCGATGCACGGGTTATCGGGGAAAACCATCTAGCGCGCGTCGCGCGTTGCCGTTTCATCGGCTTACTCGAGCAAACCATTCACGTCCGATCGACGCGCGCAGGGTCCAGCGGACCTGCGCGCTTTTGTTTTTTAGCGGCGTCGCTGCGCACCCTGAATGACGTTTTTCGAGGGTTATACGACCTTTGAGCCCTCTACCTCCCGCTCCATACTTCACGTGAACGATCGAGCCGGAACAAGCACGCAACCACCCTCGCGTGTCGCGTATCCGGCCTGGTCACTCACCACATGAAAAGGAACGGAAGATGCGACTCAAGGGTAAATCGGCGCTGATCACGGGCGGCACCAGCGGCATCGGTCTGGCCACCGCGAAGCTGTTCATTGCAGAAGGCGCGCGCGTCGCCGTGACGGGGCGCGACGAGGCGGTATTCCAGCGCGTGAGGGCAGCGCTCGGCGAGCGTGCGGTCGTGCTCAAGGGCGACGTACGGTCGCTCGACGACATGCGCGCGATTGCCGCCGAGGTCGACGAGACGTTCGACGGCCTGGACGTCGTGTTCGCCAACGCGGGCTGGGCTTTCCCGTCCGCCGTCAACGACATCGACGACACGCTCTACAACGACATCATGGACGTCAACGTCAAGGGCGTGGTGGTCACGCTTCAAGCAGCGCTGCCGTACTTGCGCGAAGGTTCGTCGGTGGTCCTCAATACCTCGTTCGTCGATCAGACCGGCAAGCATGGCATCTCGTTGACCGCGGCGGCGAAGGCCGCCGTGCGATCGCTGGCCCGCAGCTGGTCGTACGAATTTCTCGACCGGAAAATCCGGTTCAACGCGATCGCGCCCGGCCCGATCGATACGCCGCTGCTCTCCAGGTGGGGCAAGCCCGACGAATGGGTGCGCGAGCGCAAGGCCGAATTCGCGGAAGCGAATCCGGCGGGCCGCATGGGCACGGCCGACGATATCGCGTACGCGGTGCTTTATCTCGCCAGCGACGAATCGTCGTACGTCGTCGGCACTGAACTGGTCGTCGATGGCGGTGCGTCGCAGCTTTAAGCCGGCGCGTCACGCTTCCCGAGCCCGGCACGCCATCCCGGCTCATCCCCATCCCGATTTCACGTCCGCCACGCCGTTCGCGGTGGCGGTTATTCGATCCGGCCCGGCGGGGTTGCACTCGCCCATGGGCCGAAGTGCAAGGAGCAATCATCTTGACCGACAGTAGCGATAACCATGTGTCCGCCGGACAACTCACGCGGGCAGGCCGTTCGCGCCGCGATGTCCTGAAGTTCGGCAGCGCCGCCACGCTCGGCGCCGTGCTGGGCGGCGGCGCGTTGCTCGGGCACGCGACGCCTGCGCCGGCGCAAACGAGCCGCGCAGGGCTGCTCGCGCCGAACGCGCCGCTCGACATCCTGATCGTCAACTACGACGGCGGCACGCTGCTCGACTTCGCGGGCCCCAGCGAGATTTTCCACCGGCTGCCGAATACGAACGTTCGCTACGCGAGCCTCGATGGCGGCAACGTGACGCTCGAATTCGGCGTCGTGTACGGCAAGACCGAACGGCTGGCCGATATCGACAAGACCGACGTGATCCTCGTGCCGGGCGGCTCCGATTTGTCGGCGCCGATGCGGCCGGCGTATCAGGCGCAGATCCGGCGTCTCGCGGAAAGCGCGAAACACGTGACGTCGGTGTGCAACGGCTCGCTCGTGCTCGCCGCGACGGGCGTGCTCAACGGCAAGCGCAGCGCGTGCCATTGGGCGTTCGTCAACAAGCTGGCCGAATACGGCGCGATTCCCGTTCCCGATCGCTTCGTCGAAGACGACAATGGCCGCTTCATGAGCGGCGGCGGCGTGACGGCGGGCATCGACTTCGCGCTGCGCGTGGCGTCGAAGCTGCGCGGCCGGCAGGCGGCCGAGTACACGCAGCTCGTCGTCGAATACGATCCCGACCCGCCGTTCCACTCCGGTCATCCGAGAGATGCACGACCCGAACTCGTCGCGTTGGTCGACAAGAAGCTGCCCGGCGCATCAAAGGGACTCGCACGCGTTCCCGGCGTCCGCTGACACGCTTGCCGGCGACGCGTGCAGCGTCGCCGCCTCTTCAATTCAAACCCGATTCGGAAATCATTCGATGCGACAGATTCATCTTTGTACGGCTGCGCTTGCAGCGTGCGTGTCCTTTTTTGCATTCACGGCGCCGGCTGTCGCCGGTGGCGCGCAACGCCTGCCCGAAGCGGCCATCAAGGCCGAAAACGCGCGATGGGCGGATGCCTTTGCGCGAGGCGACTACGACGCGATCGGCCGCCTCTATACCGACGACGGCACGCTCTTGCCGCCGGGGGGCGACAAAGTCACCGGGCGCCGCGCGATCACCGACTACTTCATCAACGGATATGCGGGATCGAAGCCCGGCACCGTATCGTTCAGCAACTATGAGTTCTACGGTAACGACCGGGTCGTGACGGAGGTATCGGATGCGGAGGTTCGCGATCACGACGGAAAGCTCAAGGTCCGCGCGAAGCAGACGCTCGTCTTCCTGAAGCAGGGCGGTACGTGGAAGCTGCATCGCGACATGTGGAACGCTTATCCGCCCGTCAAGGATTGACGACGGTTATCGACGTCCGGAGAAACGGCGCGTTGTGTACCCACGCGCCACTCACCCGTTGGCAAGACGTCAACCACGCGGCGCGCCGATCGGCAGGCGGTCGATCAGCGCGCTGCCTTCGACCTGCTCTCGCGTCGAACCGCTTGCGGTGGGTGTCCGAGCAGCTTGATGAAGGCTCGGCGCATCCGTTCCGGATCGGTGAAGCCGACCGCCAGCGCAATCTGCTCGATCGGTTCGCTGCCGCCCTGCAGGCGCAGCCTCGCGGCTTCGACGCGCAAGCGCTCGACGGCCCTCGCGGGTGTTTCACCGGTTTCCCGGCGAAAGGCGCGCCCGAACTGCCGCACACTCAAGCTCGCCGCATCGGCGAGCCGCTCGACCGGCAACGCCTCGGCAAGATGTTCGCGCGCGAAATTCAGCGCGATGCGGATGCGATCCGATTCCGGCTCCATCTGCGACATCGCGGAGAACTGCGACTGCCCGCCGGGCCGACGATACGGAACAACCAGCAGCCGCGAGACCTCGCGCGCAATCTCCGTGCTCATGTCGCGTTCGATCATGCCGAGCGCGAGATCGATGCCGGACGCGATGCCCGCCGACGTCCAGACGCGGCCGTCGACGACATAGATACTGTCGCCGTCGACCCGCGTGCGAGGGAAGCGCGACTGCAATTGCGCGGCGTAGCGCCAGTGCGTTGCCGCTCTCAACCCGTCGAGCGAGCCGGTTTCCGCAAGCAGAAATGCGCCCGTACACACGCTGGCGACGCGCGACGCCTTGGCGGCCAGTTTGCTGGCTGCGGCGATATTGTCCGATGTCTGCATCGGCGCGATATCGCCGCCGACGAACACGACGGTGTCGAACGCACGCCTTCCGACCGGCTTCGTGTCGATCGAAAGGCCGGTATTGCCGGGAATCGGGCCGCCGGACGGCGAGATGACGTGAAGATCGTAGGGCGTGTGGCCGGCGGCCGTGGCGACTTGATTGAAGGCCGACAATGGGCCGCCAAGATCGAGCGCATCATAGCCGCGGCAAACGAAGAATCCAATTCGATGCATGACGAAGCAATTGATCGATAACCCCGGAATGGCGGATTTTACCGGGGGCCCCTCGAAATGTGTCGTTTGACGCGAAACGAGGGAAAAACGTCGTTTACGCCGTCATCAATCAACTGTATTCGTTTGCGTCGCATCGATGCGATGCCGACAGAAAGCGACGCTCAGCGACGGTAGATGAACTCCAGATCGGTCGATTCGCCGACCTTGAAATCGTACGTACCGACACGCTTGAAGCCTGCCTTCTCGTAGAACGCGATGGCCTTCGCATTGCCCGACCACACGCCCAGCCATACCGGGCCGGGGCGCGTCGCGGCGAGATACGCGAGCGCGGTGTCGAACAACGCGCGTCCGGCGCCGGTGCCCTGCGTGCCGCGGCGCAGGTAGATCTGATGGATCTCGCCCGAACCGTCCGCGACTTCCGGGTGCGGCAGTTTGCACGGCCCCGCGTGCGCATACCCGACCAGCGTGCCGTCGTCGCCTTCCGCGACCCACGTGCGGCACCGCGGGTCGCCGAGCTGCCCGGTGATCGCGGCCACCGAGTAGGTACGGGCTTCGTACTCGGCCAGATCGTCCGGCGGGTAGTCGATGCCGAATCCGTCCTGCAGAAAGGTTTCGCGAAACGTATCGCGCTTCAATTCGGCAAGCGGGACGGCATCGGCCAGGGTCGCAACGCGGATCAACATTGAGCTTTTCTCGGTTCGGTGTCGGGCCGTCAGTTTATCGCGGGCGATGTCGAACAGACGCGTCGTCACGTGCTAACCGGCGACCTTGCAGTCGGACGCGCGACGATCTCGTTCATGGGGAGATTCGCAGGTTGCGCGATCGCTTCCGGTTCGAGCGCGATGCTGCGCATGGTCGCGCAGTCGGCTTCACGATTCGGCGGGAAAGCGCCAATTTTGCAGCGCAGCGAAACGCGGCGACGCTTACCCCTGCCGCGCACGCGTAACCAGCCGAAACCGCCGGTGCGGCAATCATGCGGATGCCGATGGTTGACCGCCGTGGGACATGCTAGGATTTCCGTCAAACAACTCCGGAGACTGCGATGCCGTTCATCTGCGAAAACGTCGAATGTCGTGCCGTGCTGGCTCGCGGACAGGTCAGGCACCATCAGGAGGGGGCGGGCTGGTGCTTCTACTGCCCGGACTGCAACACCCGAAACGAGTTGATGAATGTCGGCACGGTCAGCGGCCCCGTCGAGCTGGTTCAGCCGGAGCGGGCCAGCCCACCGCACAGGGTCGTCGCGACGGCCCGACCGCTGGATGACGGCCGATACGCGGCGCAATTGAGCGTCCAGCGGGCGCTCGCCGTGAAAGGCACCTACGCGGCCGAAGAGCACTGGGATCAGCTCGGCGTATTCGGCGACGCGCAGGAAGCCGTCGCGCATGCGAAGTCTTTCGCGACGGATTTGCTGCAGCGCGTGGCATAGTCGGCAGTGTCCGTGAACGAACAAGGGGCGTCGCGCATTAGTGCGCGACGCCCCTTTGCGATTTCCGCGCGCGTTCGTCAGTGGTCGACATCGAACGAGAAGGATGGCTTCCCGATCCGCTGAGACGTGCCGCTCTGAATCCGGCGTGCGAGAAAGCCGCGTAAGGTCACGCAGCCGGCGCCTGCACCGCGCGTGCCTGTTCGCGGGCCGCGACGAGTTCCCGGATCCGCGCACGGTCGGCCGGCGTGACCGGCGTGAAGATCACGAGGCTCAGGTCCGGGCTGCCGGTGACCGAGAACGCCGAGTATTCAAGCGCGATCCGGCCGGCTTGCGGATGGCGAATCTCCTTCGTGCCTTCGTCGTGCGTACGGATATCGTGGTCGCGCCACATCGCATCGAATTCGGCGCTCGTCGCGCGCATCTCGTCGACGAACGCCTGCACGCTCTGCGTCGCGCCGCTGCGCGCGACGTCCGCACGAAACGCGCCGACCGCGAACCGCGCGACGCGCTCCCAGTTAGGCTGCGCGTAACGGACACCCGCGTCGACGAAGATCAGCCGCAGGATGTTGCGCGCGGCCGGCGGCAGCGTCGCATAGTCGGTGAGCGTCGCGGCCGCCGCGTCATTCCACGCGGCGACGTCCCACGTCGCGGTGCGGACGATCGCGGGGCTCGCGTCGAGCGAATCGAGCACGTGCTGCAGGCGCGGCGTCACGCTGGCCGGCGCGTGATAGCGCACTTCGGGCGGATGGCCGACGCCGAGCAGGAACAGGTGTTCGCGTTCGGCGTCGTTGAGCATCAGCGCGCGGGCGAGCCGGTCGAGCACGTCGGCCGACGGTGCGCCGCCGCGGCCCTGTTCGAGCCACGTGTACCACGCGGCGCTCACGTGCGCGCGCTGCGCGACTTCCTCGCGCCGCAGGCCCGGCGTGCGGCGGCGCGTGGCCGGCAGCCCGAGCGCGGCCGGGTCGAGCTTCTCGCGGCGGTCCCGCAGGTACGCGCCGAGCAGGTTGTCGGAGGCGTCAGCCATATCCTGTTAGTTCGTTTACCAGTAAACCGTCACGGCTTCACCGCGAGCGGCCATCGACCGATAGTAAGCCTCCATTTCATCCGGAGGTGCTGAACATGCGTGTCTTTGTTACGGGAGCGTCGGGATTCGTCGGCTCGGCCGTCGTCGCCGAACTCGTGGCCGCCGGGCACTCGGTGCTCGGGCTCGCGCGGTCCGATGCGGCCGCGGCAGCGGTTGCCGCAGCCGGCGCGGACGTCCATCGCGGGTCGCTGGAAGATCTCGACAGCCTGACGCGCGGCGCCGAAGCCGCCGACGCGGTGATCCACACGGGATTCAATCACGATTTCTCGCGCTTCGCGCAGAACTGCGAACTCGACCGCCGTGCGATCGACACGATCGGTGCTGTGCTCGCCGGCTCGGCGCGGCCGCTGGTCGTCACGTCGGGCCTCGCGCTCGTGGCGCCCGGTCGCGCGGCGACCGAGGACGATCCGCACGTGCCGGTGTCGGCCCACTATCCGCGTGCGTCCGAAGCGACCGCGGTCGCGCTCGAAGCGCGCGGCGTGCATGCGTCGGTCGTGCGCCTGCCGCCGTCCGTGCACGGCGACGGCGATCACGGCTTCGTGCCGCGCCTGATTGCGTTCGCGAGGGAGAAGGGCGCATCGGCGTTCGTCGGCGACGGCGCGAACCGCTGGCCGGCCGTGCACCGGCTCGACGCGGCGCGCGTGTACCGGCTCGCGATCGAACGCGGCACGGCCGGCGCGCGCTATCACGCGGTCGACGATACGGGCGTGCCGTTCCGCGAGATCGCCGACGTGATCGGCCGGCGGCTGAACGTGCCGGTCGTCGCGAAGTCGGTGGCGGAGGCCGGCGAGCACTTCGGCTGGTTCGCGATGTTTGCGGGGATGGATGCGCCCGCAACCAGCGAGCGCACGCGAGCATCGCTCGACTGGGCGCCGACGCAGCCGCGGCTGCTGGCCGATATCGACCGGCCGCGGTATTTCGAAAGCTGACGGACGGCGCGCGGCGCGCAGCATGCGCGGCTCGGGCCGCGACGAACCCCATTCACGTCGCGGCCGCCCGCCTGCCGTGCGTCACTCGACCGGATGCAGGTCCTGCAGCAGCGTCGGCAGCAGCTCCGACACGGTCGGATGGATATGCATCGCACGGCTGATCGTCGTGTACGGCGCGCCGGCGGCCATCACGTCGAGAATCCCGTGCACGACCTCGTCGCCGGTCACGCCCAGGATCGACGCGCCGAGAATCGCGTGGTTGTCCGCGTCGACGATTACCTTCATGAAGCCCTGGCTCTCGCCTTTCTCGACCGCCCGGCCGACGCGCGTCATCGGGCGCGTGCCGACCAGCAGCCGGCGGCCCGTCTGCTTCGCTTCCGCGAGCGTCATGCCGACGCGGCCGAGCGGCGGATCGATGTACATCGCATAGGCCATGATGCGGTCGGACACCTTGCGCGGATCGTCGTCGAGCAGGTTCGCCGCGACGATCTCGTAGTCGTTGTACGCGGTGTGCGTGAACGCGCCGCGCCCGTTGCAGTCGCCGAGCGCCCAGACGCCGGGCACGTTCGTGCGCAACTGCTCGTCGACGGTGATGTAGCCGCGCGCGTCGGTGTCGATGCCCGCGCGGTCGAGCCCCAGATCGTCGGTGTTCGGCACGCGCCCGACCGCGAGCAGCAGGTGCGAGCCCGCGACCTCGCGGCCGCCGCCCGCGCAGTCGAGGCCGACGACGATGCCGTCGCCGTCGCGGCGCGCGCTCAGGCAGTTCGCGTCGAGCTGCACGTCGATCCCTTCCTTTTCGAGGATCTCGCGCACGGCCTGCGACACGTCTTCGTCCTCGCGGCGAATCAGGCGCGAACCCTTCTCGACGATCGTGACCTTCGAGCCGAAGCGGCGGTACATCTGGCCGAATTCGAGCCCGACGTAGCTGCCGCCGACGATCACGAGATGGTCGGGCAGGAAGTCGACGTCCATCATCGTCGAGTTGGTCAGGTACGGCACCGAGTCGAGGCCCGGCATCGCGGGCACCTGCGCGCGTCCGCCGACGTTGATGAAGATGCGTTCGGCTTCGAGCACGTCATCGCCCACGCGCACCGCGTTCGCGCGTTCGAAGCGGGCATGACCCTGAAAGACGGTCGCGTGGTCGAGGCCGCGCACCCATTGCTCGACGCCGTGGTTCGAGCGGCCCGAGATCTGGTCCTTGCGCGCCTTCACCGCTTTCATGTCGACGGTGACGGGGCCGCCGACCGACACGCCGTATTCGCTGGCGCGCCGTGCGAGCTGCGCGGCGTACGCGCTCGCGATCAGCGTCTTGGTCGGGATGCAGCCGGTGTTCACGCAGGTGCCGCCGAAGCGACCGCGCTCGACGATCGCGACTTTCATGCCGGCGCCGGCGAGCCGTGCGGCGAGCGGCGGCCCGGCCTGGCCGGTGCCGATGACGATCGCATCGAAGTGTTGCGTCATGACGTCCTCCTGTGCGGGGGCAACGAGGAAAGGGGCAGGCGCAAGCCGCATGCCGTGCCGGCGGTCGCGCGGGCGACGAGCGCCTATGGTAGACCTGTTGGCCGGGGGCCGCGAGCGGCGGGCGGGCGATGCGGCGCGTCGCATTGAAAAACGGCGCCGCCGCGGGCGTGGATGCGTACCGGGAGGCTAGTCCTTGCGTTTCCACTGCCCGAACGACACCGGCCGGTGCGCGTCGGCGCGCGTGACGGTGACGTGGTCGGGCTTGTCGTCGAGCGGAAACGATTCGGTGACGATCTGGCTCGAAAACAGCCAGCCGTGCGTGCGCGGGTCGTAGCGAAACGTGATGTAGTCGGTCCAGTGCTGCCCGCACGCGACGAAGTTCTGCACGGTGAAATAGCGGCCTTTCACCGACAAGCCATTGTCGGCCGCGTCTTCAGGATCGAAAGGGTCGCACTGGCCGCCTTCGTTCGCGCGCAGTACGACCTGGTCGTTGCGGGCGGCGAGCCGGTAGGTGTGGTCGGCCTGTTCCTCGTAGATCAGCAGCGGGCGCGGCGACGGCTGCTCGCGCGTATCGATCGCGCGATGCACGACGACGAGAAAGCTGTGCCGCCCGTTGTCGAGATCGGGGCCGGCGTGCGCGATCAGCGGTTGGTAGCCGGCCGGCAGTTGCGCGGCGATCGACTTCGGCAGGGTGTCGGCGTGGACGCCGAACGAGAGGGCGGCGAGTAGCGGTAGCAGCAGGGCGGAAAGGCGAAGAGCGCGCATGGCGGGCGGTTTGATCGAAAGGATGAAGGGGATGAGCCGCGCGGCGTTACAGATTGCGCCCGGGAAACTCGGCGCCAGACGCCGGATTTCGGCGCGCATCGTCCTGGAATTCGACGCTGGCGGTCGGGCCCACGACGTACTCGCGAAAGATCGCTTCGACGGCGGCGGCACCGTCGGGATAGCGGGCGACGCGGATCTCGATCATGGGGCGGCGCGGGATGACGGGAAAGAGGGCCAGCATAGCAGCGCACCGCCGCTTTCGGCCAGGCGCGAAGCGTGCCAGAATCGACGGCTCGACCGTCGGAAACGACACGCAGGCGCCGGCGCAGCGGCGTCGCTGACCAAGGAGACTTCGATGACCGCATCGGCTGCCGTACTCGCCATCCTGGCTGCGCTGTTCCTCGGCGCGATGATTCCGGGCCCGAGCTTCGTGCTGGTGGCGCGCAATTCGATCGGGCTGTCGCGTCGCGACGGGCTGGCCACCGCGCTCGGCATGGGCATCGGCGGCATCGTGTTCGGCGGCGTCGCGCTGGCCGGGCTCTACACGCTCCTGCAGGCCGTCGAATGGCTGTATGTGGGCCTCAAGGTCGCGGGCGGCATGTACCTGATCTACATGGCGTCGAAGATCTGGCGCGGCGCCGACCGGCCGATCGCGATGGACGATCCGCAGGCAATGGCGGGCGGCAGCGCGCGCAAGTCGTTCTGGACCGGCCTCACGACCCAGCTCAGCAACCCGAAGACGGCGATCTGGTACGGCAGCATCTTCGCGGCGCTGCTCCCGCAGCATCCGCCGCTGTGGTGCTACCTCGTGCTGCCGCCGCTCGTGTTCGCGGTCGAATTCGGCTGGTACACGCTCGTCGCGCTGTGCTTCTCGACGCGCCGGCCGCGCGAACTCTACCTGCGCGCGAAGAAATGGGTCGATCGCATCGCGGCCGGCGCGATCACGCTGCTCGGGCTGCGGCTGATCCTGAATGCGCCGAAAGCGGGGATCTGAGCGCTTCTTTATCGGCACGTGGCGGCGACCGGCCATGGCCGTCGTCGGGAAGCGGCGGGAATCGGCCGGCCCGCTCGGGCCGCTCGCCCCAGCGCGCGTCGGCATCCCGAATTCCAAGATTACCGATTCATCGTTAGGCCATGGTCACGCGTGGCTTGCGGAACGCCCGCACCCGTCGCGGCGGCTCGGCCCGTTCATCATTCATGCCGGGCTGGCACGCCACACACAACGCATGACTTCCCGATGGCGCGGCCGCTCGCCGGCCGCCGCCGACCGTGTTTCTCGCCCCTCACCACCGCCCGCCGAGCCTTGCCCCGCGGGCGTTCCCGTGTGTCGCCCAGCACGCCGAACCGCGCCGCTTCCCCGATTCTGGCGGTCGAGCGCCCGACGACGTGTAAACTGCTGCCTTTTTTGACGGTTTGCAGCATGGTGCAAGCATCTCCGCGCCCGGCGTTGAGCGGTCCGACGCTCGTCCGGCTGCTCGCGCGCCTGGCCGATGCCGACGTCGCGGAATCCCGGCAGACGCTGTCCGACCGGCTGAGCCAGTGGCTCGGCTGGACCGACGCGATCACGCTGTCGTCCGCGCTGAATGCGAGCCCGCCGGGCGTCGCGGCCGGCGTGCGCGGCTACGACGCCGAGCGCGACTGCGCGCGCGTGCGCCACGACCTCGCGCAGGCGATCACGGCCACCAACCGGCTGCGGGCGCGGCGCCGGCCCGGCGACTTGCCGCCGCCGGCCGCCGACACGGCCGATTTCGCGGACTTTCGCCAACGGTATCTGACCCTGCAGCAGGACATGGAAACGGCGATCGGCCAATTGCGCGGCCGCCTGCGGGTCGCGCTCGCCGCGCGCTCGTCCGGAATGGCGCGGCTCGCGACGCTCGACACGATCATGGAGCGCGTGCTCGGCGCGCGCGAGCGCAGCCTGCTGTCGGCCGTGCCCGCGCTGCTCGGCACGCGCTTCGCGCGGCTGCGCGACGCGGAGCGGCAGGCGCTGGCCGAGGCTGACGCCGTGGCCGCGGCCCCCGCTGCGCCCGACGCTGCGCCCGACGCCGCCGACGCGTCCGCTCCGGCCGATGAAGGCGCGGTGGCCGACACCCCGACCGTCGCGGCGATCGTGCCCGGCGCATGGCTCGATACGTTTCGCGACGAGATGCAAAGCATCCTGCTTGCCGAACTCGAAGTCCGGTTTCAAACGGTAGACGGGCTGCTCGCGGCCCTTCGCACCTGCTAATCAACACGCTATGTCCAGAATTCGCCTTGATCTCGTTGTCTTCGTCGCCGGTCTGCTCGCAGTGGGCTGGATCGGTGCCGGCTATGTCGCGTCGAACCCGCCGGCGGCGGCCGTCACGCTGCTGATCGGCGCGTGCTACGTCGCCGGCGCATGGGAGCTGCTGCGCTTCCGGCAGGCGACCGCCACGCTGTCGCGCGCGGTCGCCGGTCTGACCGAGCCGCCGGCGAAGCTCGACACGTGGCTCGACACGCTGCATCCGGGCCTGCGCGGCGCGGTGCGCGCACGGGTCGAAGGCGCGCGCGTCGCGCTGCCGGGGCCGGCGCTCACGCCTTACCTCGTCGGCCTGCTGGTGCTGCTCGGCATGCTCGGCACGCTGCTCGGGATGGTTGTCACGCTGAAGGGCACGGGCGCCGCGCTCGAAAGCGCGACCGATCTCGATGCGATCCGCGCGTCGCTGATCGCGCCGGTGAAGGGGCTCGGGTTTGCATTCGGCACGTCGATCGCCGGTGTCGCGACGTCCGCGATGCTCGGGCTGTTGTCCGCGCTCGTGCGCCGCGAGCGGATCGACGCGGCCCAGCAGCTCGACGCGAAGATCGCGACGACGCTGCGCGTGCATTCGTCCGCACATCGGCGCGACGAATCGTTCCGGCTGCTGCAGCGCCAGGCCGACGTGATGCCGGCGCTGGTCGACCGGTTGCAGACGATGATGACGACGCTCGAGGCGCGCAGCGTCGCGTTGCACGATCGTCAGCTCGAAAGCCAGCAGGCGTTTTTCGACCGGACCGAGCGTGCCTATGCGGACTTGGCGTCGAACGTCGGCGACGCGCTGAAGGAAAGCGCCGCCGAAAGCGCGCGGGTGGCCGGCGCCGCGTTGCAGCCGGTCGTCGCCGCGACGATGACGGGGCTCGCGCAGGAGATGGCCGCGTTGCGCGATACCGTGACGGGCGCGGTGCAGCGTCAGCTCGACGGGCTGACCGAAGGCTTCGAGAAGACCACCGGCCACGTGACGGCTGTCTGGAACCGTGCGATCGACGAACAACGTCAGGCGGGCAACGCCGTCGCGCAGCAGTTGCAGACGACGCTCGGCCAGTTCACCGACACGTTCGCGCAGCGTTCGTCGGATCTGCTCGACGGCGTCGCGATGCGTCTCGAATCGACCGAAGGCCGCCTGTCGGACGCATGGCGCGACGCGCTGGCGCGCCAGGAGCAGGTCGGCGAGACGCTGGCCGGCCAGCATGCGCGCGCGCTGGGTGAGGCCGCCGCGACGTTCGAACGCCATTCGGCCGCGACGCTCGCCGCGATGCAGGAGTCGCATGCCGGCTTGCAATCGCAACTGGCGGCACGCGACGAAGAACGTCTGTCCGCGTGGAACGATTCGCTGGCTGCGATGGCCGCGAAGCTCGGCGAAGAATGGCAGCGTGCGGGCGCGCATAGCGCGGGCCGTCAGCAGGAAATCTGCGACGCGCTTGCGCAAACGACGCGTGACCTTGCTGCACAGGCGTCGACGTTCGAACAACGCTCGAACGACCTGCTGTCGACGATTCGCGAGTCGCACACCGGTCTGCAATCGCAACTGGCTGCACGCGACGAAGAACGTCTGTCGGCATGGAGCGATTCGCTCGCCGCGATGGCCGCGAAGCTCGGCGAAGAATGGCAGCGCGCAGGCGTGCACAGTGCCGGCCGTCAGCAGGAAATCTGCGACGCGCTCGCGCAAACGACGCGCGATCTCGCCGCACAAGCGTCGACGTTCGAACAACGCTCGAACGATTTGCTGTCGACGATTCGCGATTCGCATACGGGCCTGCAATCGCAACTGGCTGCACGCGACGAAGAACGTCTGTCGGCATGGAGCGATTCGCTCGCCGCGATGGCCGCGAAGCTCGGCGAAGAATGGCAGCGCGCAGGCGTGCACAGTGCCGGCCGTCAGCAGGAAATCTGCGACGCGCTCGCGCAAACGACGCGCGATCTCGCCGCACAGGCGTCGACGTTCGAACAACGCTCGAACGATTTGCTGTCGACGATTCGCGATTCGCATACGGGCCTGCAATCGCAACTGGCTGCACGCGACGAAGAACGTCTGTCGGCATGGAACGATTCGCTCACCGCGATGGCCGCCGCGCTGCGCGACGAATGGGCGCAGACGAGCGCGCAAGCCGCCGCGCGCCAGCAGGACATCTGCGACACGCTGACCCGCACCGCGAACGCCATCACCGCGCAGGCGCAGGTGCATGCGAGCGACACGATCAACGAAATCTCGCGCCTCGTGCAGGCCGCGTCGGAAGCGCCGAAGGCCGCGGCCGACGTCGTCGCCGAGCTGCGCCAGCGCCTGTCCGACAGCATGGTGCGCGACACCGCGATGCTCGACGAACGCAGCCGCCTGCTCGCGACGCTCGAAACGCTGCTCGGCGCGGTCAACCACGCGTCGACCGAACAACGCACCGCGATCGACGCGCTCGTCAGCACGTCGGCCGATCTGCTCGACCGCGTCGGCGCGCGCTTCAACGACACCGTCGACGCCGAAACCCGCAAGCTCGATTCGGTGGCCGCGCAGGTCACGGCGGGCGCCGTCGAAGTGGCGAGCCTCGGCGATGCGTTCGGGATGGCGGTGCAGGTGTTCGGCGAATCGAACGACAAGCTGCTGACGCATCTGCAGCGCATCGAGGCCGCGCTGGAGAAATCGCTCGCGCGCAGCGACGAACAGCTCGAGTACTACGTCGCGCAGGCGCGTGAGGTGATCGACCTGAGCGTGATGTCGCAGAAGCAGATCGTCGAAGACCTGCAGCAGCTCGCCGGCCGGCGAGCGCCCGTCGGAGCGTAACGCATGCACGACGAAATCGACGGCGGCGCGCAATCGGCGCCGGTGTGGCCCGCGTTCGCCGACCTGATGTCGGTGTTGCTCGGCGCGTTCGTGCTGATCCTCGTCGGCGTGATCGGCATGCAGCTCCAGCTCACGTCGAAGCTCGAGGAAGCGGTGCGCGCGCGCCAGCTCGAGGCGCAGCAGCGCAAGTCGCTCGAACAGGCGCTCGCCGGGCCGCTCGCGGCCGGCCGCGTGACGCTCGTGAACGGGCGCATCGGCATCAGCGGCAACGTGCTGTTCGCACTGAACTCCGACCAGTTGCAGCCCGCGGGCCGCGACCTGCTGAAGACGCTGGCGGTACCGCTCGCCACCTACCTGAAGACGCGCGACGAGATCCTGATGATCAGCGGCTTCGCGGACGACCAGCAGGTGCACGCCGGCAACCGCCTGTTCGCGGACAATTGGGAACTGTCGGCCAAGCGCGCGTTGACGGTCACGCGCGCGATGATCGATGCCGGCGTGCCGGCCTCGTCGGTGTTTGCGGCCGCGTTCGGTTCCGAACAGCCGGTCAGCTCGAATGCGGACGATGAAGGCCGCGCGAAGAACCGCCGCGTGGAGATCGCGCCGGTGCCGCGCAAGTCGGCGTCGAACGGAGGAAAGGCCAAGTGACGGGCGAAGCGACGCACGCGCGCGCGACGCTCGACGCATGGCGCGAGCAGGGCGCAGACCGGCTCGATCCGGTGCGCTTTCACCGGATCGACGCGCTCGAGAAGCGCGCGGCCGTGCTCGATGGCGACGCGCGTGCGTTGCTCGATGCGCGACTTGCAACGCTGATCGAAGGGTTTGCGGAGATCGTCGCGCGCGCCGGTGAAGCCGAAGCCACGTGTGAGACGTCGGCAGGTGCGCCTGCGCGCGGCGCGCTTGCCGCGCTCGTCGCAGGGCTCGGCCGCGATGCGCAGGCCGACCGGCGCGGGCTCGATCCCGAACTGGTCGACTACTTCCGCGCGATGTGGTCGAAGGTCCGCACTGAGCAGCAGTATCGCCAGTCGCTCGACCAGGTGCCGCGCAACGCGGGGCCGCTCAATTCGAACAGCCTCGTGCACCGGTCGCTCGCGGCGATGCGCGAGCTGTCGCCGGAATACCTGCAGCAGTTCCTGTCGTACGTCGATGCGCTCGCCTGGCTCGAGGATCTCGCGGGCGGCGGCGCGCAGCCCGAGAAGGAAGCGCCGCGCGCGAAGGCGGCCAAACCGGCGAGAAAGACGACGCGCGCGAAGGCGCGATAACGCCACGGCGCACGCGTTCAGCGTGTGGATCGCTTATTGGTCGGCAGTCGGGTCGTCGATCGCCGTGCGCAGCGCGTGCAATGCTTCGACGAGTGCCGACGCGAACGGCGGATGTGCGGCGATGCCCGCCGCGTCGAGCTGGCTGCCGAGGATCGGCAGCGCGATCGATGCGGGCTCGACGATGCGCGCCGACATCACCGACAGCGTTTCGCGCAGCGCCGCGTCCGCATGCGTCGCGCGCGGCGACGCGTTCAATACCGCGACCGGCTTGTCCACGACGGCCTCGCATCCCACGACCCAGTCCAGCGCGTTTTTCATCACGCCCGTCACACCGTGCGCGTATTCGGGGCTGGCGATCAGGATGCCGTCGGCCGCGTTCAGGCGGTCGATCAGATCGCGCACCGCGACGGGCGTCGGGTATTCGGCATCGGGATTGAACAGCGGGAATTCGCCGAGACGATCGAAGCGCGTGATGCGCATGCCGTGCGGTGCGACGCGCGCGGCTGCGTCGAGCAATGCGGCGTTGTACGACTGTGCGCGCAGGCTGCCGCATAGCGCGACGATGTCGATGCGGCGCTGGGAAGCGGTTCGGGTTTCGTTGG
Organism: Burkholderia sp. LAS2; assembly: GCF_018417615.1. Taxonomy (NCBI): domain Bacteria; kingdom Pseudomonadati; phylum Pseudomonadota; class Betaproteobacteria; order Burkholderiales; family Burkholderiaceae; genus Burkholderia; species Burkholderia sp. LAS2. The sequence goes on along the minus strand of NZ_CP071052.1, from coordinate 4,411,712 downwards.
CCATCGCGGAACGTGGGTAGGTGGCTCGCGCGGCGGCGGCGCGCGGCTCCGGCGAATTATCGCATCGGTGCGTGAGCCACATGAGTCACGTGAGCCGCGTGAGCGACGAGCCACGCGTGGCCGACGCTCCGCACGGGATGTCGTTCGTGTTCGCTGCGCCGCACATTCGCGTTCGCATATTCGGCGGCATCGACGCCGGTCATCCCGACCGCACGCGCGAATTCTCCGATTCCCCACCCATTCCCGAGCAACAGCCGCCGCGTATGCAGCGCACCGTGCACGTCGTCGGCGACGGTTTCGCCGAGATAACGCAGCGCGCGACCTTCGACATCGACGAAGCCATGCGCGTAATCCCGCGCGAGCGCCGTCCACAACTGCGCGGCGCCGACCGACTGGCGCGCACCGCTGATCAGACACAGGCCCGCGTCGAGCCCCCATCGATACAGCGTCGTCGCAAGGCCCTTGCGCTGGGCAGACCCGCGCAGCCGCGTATGCGGCGCGCGCAGGTAGCGGTCGGCGCGGCGCGGGAGTTCGGGAAGCCGGTTGAACACGGTATAGCCGGCGAGCTGGCGGGCCGCCGGATCCTCGACGTAAAGGAAGTATTCGCCGTCCGCTTCGCGGTGGCGGACGACCAGGCCCGAGCGGCCGAGCGCGACGGCCGGCAGTCCGTACAGGCGATGGCGCGGCTGATGCAGGCGGTCATAAAGGGTGTCGAGTTCGTCGTCGATGTCGTGTTGGGAATGCTGTACGTCGATACGCATGGCAAAAGGCGCCCGTCTCGGGCGCATCGAGAAAGGGGTTCATGACAATGGGGAAATAGAAATGGAAGCGGCCCCCGGGCTCGGCGAAGCGAGCCGGGGCCGCGAATCAGCTGGGAATGTGCTGGAAACCGGCGGTGATCGCGGCGAGGCCCGCGATGCAGAGTGCGAACAGGATCAGGACTTTGTGGATCACGCCTCTTTCCTCTTGAATGCGCGGCGCCGACGGGCGGTGTCGCGGAGACGGTGAGCGGCGGGCACGGCCCGCACGGCCGTCGTGCGGGACGACGGTCGGCGTCCGGGCGACGGGCGCACGCGGACGGTCAGCACCATACGCGACGGGCAACGAGCGGGCAATCGGACTGGCGGAGAAAAGCGATGAAACGCGACGAATCGCGGTGTTTCGCGACAATTGGCCGCATGGGGCGCGTTGAAACGTCCGGAGATCCACGCGAAAGCGCATCGTCAACCGGCAGCGCGCGTACGTGCAAACGTGTCGTTGCGGGGGCGAACGCCGCGACAGGTCGACATCCTCGCGAGGACAGGAGCGGCGTGGACGACCGCCCCGGTTGACGCGTCACACCGCCAGCCGCCCGCCGAACGCGCGCCGGATTCGCGCGAACAACCCGTGTTGCGCGATCCACTCCGCATAAGCGCGATAGTCGGGATCGCGCATCAGGTGACGCTCTTCCGTCTTCGCGCGCGTGTAGTAGATCAGGTTGACTGCGACGAGCCCCGCGCAGTGCATGAGCCCGATCTGCCAGCCGAGCGGTTCGACGAACGGCACCGACACCATCCAGTACGACAGGTTCTTCGTGATGTACGCCGGATGCTTCGTGAAGCGGTACGGGCCCGACGTGATGATCCCGCGGTTGGTGAGGTTCGAGAACCGCAGCCCGAACGAGATCGTGCACAGCGCGTAGGTCAGCAGCAGCAGGATGATCGTCGTGCCCCAGATCACGCGCAGCGTCGGCGCCGACAGCAGCCAGTTGTCCCAGAACAGCGAGCCTTCGTAGCGGATGTAGTTGTTCGAGATCAGCGACCAGAACGGCTGGTAGCAGATCAGCGCGGCGACCCAGCCGAGCGTCGTCGGCTCGACGGTGCGCACGTGGCTGTCGAGGATGCGGAACGTGCACAGGTAGCCGACGGTGCCGAACATCAGGTCCATCGTGAACGACAGGTCGTACATGAACACGAAGGTCGCGATCGTCATCGGCGCATGGATCGCGTTCGCGAGCGACGCGCTCAGGTGATCGGCATCCTTCGACAGGTAGACGGTCATCAGCGGCAGGAAGAACGCCTTCACGCCCCAGCCGGCCAGCATCTCGCGCACCGGCTTCCAGCTCGCGGGCCGCTCGCGGAGAAACAGGAAGCGGCCCCACAGCAGATATGCGTCGTCGGTCTCGCGCTGGTGGCGGTCCATCCACGCGAAGTAGAACGGCGCGGCGACGATCACGTACGGCGCGAGCGAGCGCAGCAGCGACCAGAACGGCAGGTAGAACGCGCCGTGGTATTCGGGCAGCAGCCAGTAGATCGCGCCGATACCTGCGTAGATCGACGTCAGCGCGCCGAGCCGCGTCGCCACGCGCGCGATGCCGAGCGGCCGGACGGCCTGCCGCGACAGCCCCGCGCTCGGGCGCAGGTAGACGCGCGAGATGAAGAGTTCGTGCAGCGCGATCGTGCCGATGATCGCGAGGCTCGCGATGACCGCGCGCGTGGCCGCGTCGAGGGCCGGGTGGTCGCGCGTGACCCACAGCGCGAAGAGTCCGGCCGCGATGCCGAGCAGGCCGGCGCGCAACGGCGTGGCGGAACGGGGTGGGCGGTCCGGGGCAGCGACGATGCCGTCGAGCGTGGAGTTCATGATCGGATCCTCGTAGGGATGAGGGCCGGCGCCCCCGCTTGGCGGGTGACGCCGGCCGTCGGCCGGGCTGTTTATGGATGCGCGCCCGGCCATTGGCCTGTCGTTCTGATACGTGTTGCGTTGACGCTTACTTCTTGGTGACGCCGCCCAGCAGACCGCCGAGCAGGTTCGTCACCGGCGACAGCAGGTTGCCGGTGCCGCTTGCGGTGCCGCCGCTCGTGCCGCCGGTCAGGCCGGTCACCACGGAGCCGCTGCCGCCCGGCGTCGTCACGGTGCCCGTTGCGCCGCCAGGGCTGACCGTGCCGATGGCGCCGGCCGAGCCGGCCGGCGTGCCCAGCGCACCCGTGAGCGTGCCGACCGGGCCGCTCGTCAGCACGCCGCCGACCGTGCCGGACAGGTTGCCGCCCGGCGTCGTGACGGTGCCGGTGAGGCTCGCGCCGAGCGGCGTCAGCGAGTTGACGAGGTTGGTGACCGGCGCGAGCAGGCCGCCGACGCCTGCGCCGCTTGTCCCACTCGTCCCGCTGGTGCCGCCGGTGCCGCTCGAGCCGATGCTGCCGAGCGCACCCGTCACCGTGCCGAGCAGGCCGGTGATCGGCGCGAGGGGGCCGCCGCTGGTACCGCTCGTGCCGCCTGAGCCGCTCGAGCTGCCGCCGCCGCCGAGTGCGCCCGTCAGCGAACCGAGCACGCCCGTGATCGGCGCGAGCGGATTGGTGCCGCTGCTGGAGCTGCCGCTGGACAGCAGGCCGCCGGCCGATGTCACCGTGTTGCCGAGCTGGGACACGCTGCTGCCGGCGCTCGTGCCGACCGGATTGCCGGTTGCGCCGCCGACCTGCGAACCGGCGAGGCCGAGGCCGCTGCCGAGCGTGCTCAGCAAGCCGCTGAGCGGGGCGCCGAGCAGGGTCGCGTTGCCGAGCGTCTGCGTGACGCCCGGCGTCGTGACACCGCCGGTCAGCGTGTTCGTGATCGGGTTGATCACGCTGCCGAGCTGCGTCTCGAGTTGCTGCACCGGCGCGCTGTTCAGCGCCGTATTCAGCGCCGATGCGGTCGAGTTGACCGCGGTGCCGACCGTGTTGACGAGACTGCCGACGAGGGTCGTCGCCGGCGCGAGCGGCGACAGCGGACCGGTGCCGAGGCTCGTCACGGCATTGCCGAGGCTGTTGACCGCGCCGCCGGCGCCGGTCAGCAGGCCGGTGGTCGACGTGAGCGTCGGCCCGAGCGGGTTCGGCGACACGCCGATCGAACCGAGGCCGGCCGCGACGCCGTTGCCGAGCGATTGCACGCCGTTGCCGAGGCTGCTGACCGCGTTGCCGACGCTGTTGACCGTCGTCGCGTTCGTGCCGGGAATCTGCACGCCGCCGATCTGACTGCCGCCGTTCACGACCGTCGTGCCGAGCGCCGTCACGAGGTTGCCGGATTGCTGAAGGACATTGCCGAGGGGGGTGACGCTGGTGCCGGAGGTGCCCGAGGTGCCGGAAGTGCCGGACGTACCCGAGGTGCCGGACGTACCCGAGGTGCCGGACGTACCCGAGGTGCCGGAAGTGCCCGACGTGCCGGAAGTGCCCGAGGTGCCCGACGTGCCGGAGGTGCCGGAAGTACCCGAGGTGCCAGAGGTACCCGACGTACCGGAAGTACCCGACGTGCCAGAAGTACCCGAGGTGCCGGAAGTACCCGACGTACCGGAGGTGCCCGAGGTGCCGGAGGTGCCGGAAGTACCCGAGGTGCCAGAGGTACCCGACGTACCGGAAGTACCTGACGTGCCAGAAGTACCCGAGGTGCCGGAAGTACCCGACGTACCGGAGGTGCCCGAGGTGCCGGAGGTACCCGAGGTGCCGGAAGTACCCGACGTACCGGAGGTGCCCGAGGTGCCGGAAGTACCCGACGTACCGGAAGTACCCGACGTACCGGAAGTACCCGACGACCCCGAACTACCGCCGCCCGACGTCCCCGACGAACCGCCGCCCGACGTCCCGGAAGTCCCCGACGTGCCGCTTGTCCCGGACGTGCTCGGCTTGATGGTCGGCGTCGTCGGCCCATCGACCGAGCCGCAGCCGTACAGCGCGAGCAGTGACGAGACGGCCATCGTTACCGTCGTCTTCTTGATGAGAATGTGCATGTTGGCCTCGACATTGGAAGTGTGTCCCAGCCTTCACTGCAAATTCCGCGCCACGGCGTGTTTCGCGAAACGGTGTCGCGATTTGTTGCGGGAATCGGGGCTATCGATGCGATTTAAACGGAGGAATGGCGGTTTCGCGCGACAGGCGCGCGTGATCCCCGAACGTCGCGGCTGCGATGTTCCCGTAAGGCGCCGTAACGCGCGACGGGATGTTACGTAGCGTTCGACCGCACGTGACGCGCACGGCCGGGAACCGAGGCCCGCATCTTTGACGAAACGCGTCGTCCCGCCGAACATGACGCGAAACCCCCCGGCCGCCGGCGGCGGCGCAGCGGCCACGACTCCAGACCACGAGGACACCGACATGAGCGAACAGGACAGGGAATACGGCAAGGCGCGGCGCATCGACGTGATGGGCGAGGCGTTCGTCGAGCGCGCGATGAGCGATCTCGACGGATTCTCGCGTCCGCTGCAGGACTGGCTGAACGAGCATGCGTGGGGCAGCACGTGGCAGCGGGGCGGGATCGACCTGAAGACGCGCAGCCTGTGCACGTGCGCGATGCTGGCGGCGCTCGGCCGCAGCACGGAACTGAAGGGGCACATTCGCGGCGCGCTCAACAACGGCGCGAGCCTCGTCGAGATCCGCGAGGTATTGCTGCACAGCGCGCTGTATGCCGGCGCGCCGGCCGCGGTCGAGGCGTTTCGCAGCGCGCGCGAGGTGCTGTCGGAGCGCGGGTTGTCGCTACCCGACGACGAAGCCTGATTCCAGCGCGGCGTCGGCTGCCCGCCACGGAATCGGGCCGCGCTTCGCCGCCGCGATCTACGCGATGCGCACGGGCTGCGCCGCCACGTCGACTGGCGCGGCGGCGACTTCGAGGAGCCAGTCGGCCGTCGCCTCGGGCATCGTGACGGGCAGCATGTGCCCGCCTTCGACCACCTTCAGCCGCACGCGCGCCGATTTCTTCGCGAGCGCATCGCCGTGCTCGCGCCAGTTCAGGATCGGATCGGCGTGGCCGTACAGCACGTCGACCGGCAGCGCTAGCTCCGCGTAGCGGCGCGTCATCGCGGGCAGGTCGACGGGCGCCGACAGCAGGTCCGTCGCCGTCGCGTAGAACACGTGCGGGCGCATCCCGAGCAGGCCGCCGCCCTTGACCGGGAAGTCGCGCGGCACGTCCTCCGGCGCGAACACCTGGCGCACGGCCTGGCGGCCCGTCAGGATCGTCAGCGGGATCGCGAAGGTCCACGACACGAAACGGCGCACGAGCGGCGACGGCAGCATCAGCGGCTTGAACGGCGCGGGCGGCTCGGTCTGCTCGTGCGACAGCGGCGCGATCAGCGCGAGCCGGCTCACGCGGTCCGCATGGTTGAGGCCGACCGCGAGCGCGATCGCGCCGCCGAGCGAGTGGCCGACCAGCACGGGCTTGTCGAGCTGCAGCGCGTCGATGAACGCGGCGACCGTGCGGGCCTGCGCGAACACGTTCGCCTGCGAGGCCGCGCCGCGCAGCGAGCGGCCGGCGCCCGGGCGGTCGATCAGGATCACGCGATGCTGCTGCGCGAGCCGCGTGAGCGGCAGGTACGCGAAATTGCGCCATTGCCCCGCGAGCCCGTGGACGAACACGATCGGCGGGCCGTTGCCGTATTCGACGTAGTGGATACGATCGCCGTCGATGTCGACGAAGCGGCCTTCGGGCGGAAACGCGCGCGTCACGCGACGGGCCACGTAGCCGGAAAACAGCGCGAGCGCGGCGAGTACCGCGACGACGCCGAGCAGCACGTTCTGGATCAGGTGGAGCGTAGGAGTCATGTCGGCCTCAGCGGGTGTCGAGTGCGGGTTCGGCTGCCGGCGCGGCGGCGGCCGGGCCGGTTTTTGCGCGGCGTTCGAAATGCATCGCGGAATCGGCGAGCGCGCTGAACTTCAGCGACGCGAGATCGAGCACGTAGTTCTGATGAAATTTCCACGGCTTGCGGTGCCCCTGTTTCGGCAGGATGCCGGCCGCGCGCTGGATGTAGCCCGAGCTCAGGTTGACGGCCGGCACGTCGCCGAGATCGCCCGCGCCGAGCCGCGGCACGCACGTGTCGTAGCCGTTCGCGCGCATGTGGTTGAGCAGCCGGCACACGTAGCGTGCGATCAGCTCGGCCTTCAGCGTCCACGACGCATTCGTGTAGCCGAACGACGACGCGAGGTTCGGCACGTCGCTGTACATCATCCCCTTGTACGACACCGTCTCCGGCAAATCGACCGCGCGGCCGTCGACCGTCACGCGCGCGCCGCCGAGCATCTTCACCTTCAGCCCGGTCGCGGTGACGATCACGTCCGCGTCGAGCTGCTGGCCGCTCTTCAGCTGGAGGCCGGTCGGCGTGAAGCGTTCGATCTCGTCGGTGACGATCGATGCGCGGCCCGCGCGGATCGCCTTGAACAGGTCGCCGTTCGGCACGAGGCACACGCGCTGGTCCCACGGCATGTAGCGCGGCGTCAGGTGCTTCGCGACGTCGAAGTCGGGGCCGAGCTGCCGGCTGGCCGCGCGGATGATGAATTGCTTCGTCCGGTCGGGCTTGCGGCGCGACACGTTGTACAGGTACATCGTCAGCAGCACGTTCTTCACGCGCACGAGCCGGTGCGCGAGCCGCGACGGCAGCACGCGGCGCAGCGCGTTCGCGATCTTGTCGCGCGCGGGCAGCGACACGATGTAGGTCGGCGAACGCTGCAGCATCGTCACGTGCCGCGCGTCGGCCGCCATCGACGGCACCAGCGTGACGGCCGTCGCGCCGCTGCCGATCACGACCACGCGCCGGTTCGCGTACGACAGGTCCTTCGGCCAGTGCTGCGGATGCACGAGCTTGCCCTCGAACGTGTCCATGCCTCGCCAGTCGGGCAGGTAGCCGGCGTCGTAATCGTAGTAGCCGCTGCACATGAACAGGAAGCGGCAGGTGTAGACCAGCGTGTCGGTCGCGCCGTCCCGCGTGCGCTCGACGCGGACCGTCCAGCGCGCGCGGTTCGAATCCCAGTCGGCCGCGACGACCTTCCGGCCGTAGCGGATCGTCTTGTCGATGCCGTAGGTGCGCGCGGTGTCGCGGATGTAGTCGAGGATCGTCTGGCCGTCGGAGATCGCCTTGTCGCTGTGCCACGGCCGGAAGCTGTAGCCGAGCGTGAACATGTCGGAATCCGAACGAACGCCCGGATAGCGGAACAGGTCCCAGGTGCCGCCGATCGCGTCGCGCGCCTCGACGATCGCCACGCTCGCATGCGGGCAGCGCTGCTTCAGGTGATACGCGGCGCCGATGCCGGACAGGCCGGCGCCGACGATCAGCACGTCGAGGTCGCGAAGGTCGCGATCGTCGCGGTTATCGCCACTGTCGCGGCGGGCGTCGGAGGCGGGCGGCGCGTCGCGCCGGTCGGTCGTCGTCGAGATCATGCGGGGTCCTGGGTCGGCGTGGTCGGGCGCGCGGCCGGCGCGTGCGCGCGTTCGAGGTTGCGTGCGCGGGCGCGGCGCACGTGGCGCAGCATCAGCCACTGGTAACCGGCGCCGAGCAGCCGCGCGATCCGGTCGAGCCGGCGCGCGTCGGCGCCGACCAGCACGCGGCGCGCATTGCGCTCGACGCCCGCGAGGATTTGCCGCGCGGCCTCGTCGGCCGTCGTCGCGTTGATCAGGCGGTTGGCCTGACGGCGATGGGTCGCTTCGTCCTGGCCCGTCAGCGCGTGGATGCTGGTGTCGACGCGGCCCGCATCGACGATGCTCGTCGCGACGCCGCCCGGATGCACGCAGGTCGCGCTCACCGGCGCGCCGTCGAGTTCGAGTTCCATCCGCAGCGCCTCGGTGAAGCCGCGCACCGCGAACTTGGTCGCGTTGTACGCGCTTTGCGTCGGCATCGCGACGAGCCCGAACAGGCTCGACGTGTTCACCACGTGGCCGTCGCCCGACGCGCGCAGATGCGGCAGGAACGCCTGCGTGCCGTGCACGACGCCCCAGAAATTGATGCCGACGATCCATTCGAGATCGACGAGACGCGCGGTTTCGGCGCTGGCGGCCAGCGACACGCCCGCATTGTTGAAGATCAGGTTGATCTTGCCGTGCTCGGCGCGCACGAAATCGGCCCACGCGAACACCGCATCGCGATCGGCGACGTCGAGCCGCCGCGTGCTCACGCGCACGCCGTGCCGTGCGCAGGCGGCTGCCGTGCCGGCGAGCCCGACGTCGTTGACGTCGGCGAGCGCGACCTCGCAGCCGCGCCGCGCAAGCTCGACCGCGAGGCTGCGGCCCATGCCCGAACCGGCGCCCGTGATCGCGGCGACCTTGCCGGAAAACCCCTTCATTCGTCGTCCTCCCGTTCCGCTTGCGCCGCACCGGCGGCGCATCTATTGTGGTGTTGATCGTCACCACTTTAGTTTTCGGGTGTCCTGATGTCAAATAGCGGAATGGAGAAAGCACTCGAAACGGAAAAAAAGGGCCGGTCGTATGGCGGCGTGGCACCCGAGGTGCGGGCCGCCGAGCGGCGCGACGCGTTGATCCGCGCGGCGACGCGCGTGTTCGGCACGGTGGGTTTTCGCAAGGCGACCGTGCGGTCGATCTGCCAGGAAGCGAAGCTGAACGATCGCTATTTCTATGCGGCCTTCGACAGCACCGAGGATTTGCTGCGCTGCACCTACCTGCATCACGCGCAGCAGTTGCATGACGCGGTCGCGCAGGCGGTCGCCGCGCGCGGCGGCGATCTGCGGGAGCGCGTCGACGCGGGGCTCGCGGCGTTCTTCGCGTTTTTGCGCGACCCGTGCGCGGCGCGCGTGCTGCTGCTCGAGGTGATGGGCGTGAGCGCGGATACCGACATGACGTATCAGCGCATGCTGATCGACTTCGGCAAGCTGATCATGGCGATTGGCGCGCCGCGCGAGGCCGCGACGCCTGCCGAGCGCACCGAGCAGCGGCTGATCGGGCTCGCGCTGGTGGGCGCGATGACGAACGTCGGCGCGGCGTGGCTGCTGACCGACTATCGCGATCCGGAGGAGCAGGTGGTGGCCAGTTGCCGGAAGGTGCTGCTGGGGACGTTGCAGGCGCGCGACTAGGGACGCGCGGGAAAACGGGGCTCATTGGCCGGATGAGACCAAATTCGGACTATAATCAGTCTTGTTATGGACTGGCACAGGACGTGTTCCATGAAATTCTCTACCCAGGTCAAGCCCATCAGCTATCTCAAGAGCCACGCCGCCGATATCGTCAGGGACATCTCGGAAAGCCGCGAGCCGATGCTGATTACCCAGAACGGAGAGGCGAAGCTCGTTGTCATGGACGTCAAGTCGTATGAGGAGCATGAAGAGACGCTTGCGCTTCTTCGGCTGCTTGCACTCGGCAATCGGGAGATCGAGCAGGGCCACTTCCGTCCAGTCGAGGATGTCTTTGCGGACCTCGACAAGGACGACGATCAATGACACTGCGGGTTGTCGTTCTTCGTTCGGCGGAAGAAGATCTGAAGAGGTTGAAGCGCTATCTCGTATCGAATTTCGGTTCGGCTACCTGGCAAACGAGCTACCGGCAGATCAAGGACGCCATTGCATCGATTCGCGCTTTTCCGAATCACGGCAGGATTCCTGATGAACTCGCGAATATCAGCCTCGGTCAGTATCGCGAAGTCATTGCCGGAATGAACCGCATCATTTATGACGTGCGAGGCGACACCATTCACGTGCATATCGTTTGCGATACGCGCAGGGATCTGAAGTCCTTGCTGATGAGGCGGCTTGTGGTCGCTCATTGAGCGCGATCGCCATTCTTCCTCGTTTCACGATCCCGCCCTCCGTGGTTTCGAACTTGCGCGCCGGGTAATCGGTGCCGCCGCCGTCACCCCGATCCTCGCCTTCATCGCATCGATGAACGCCCGCACCTTCGGCGAAGGCAGCCGCGTCGACGGATACACCGCGTGAATCCCGGCCGGCGCCGTATGCCAGCCCGGCAGCAGCCGCACGAGCCGGCCGGCCGCGACGTCGTCCGCGCTCGAGAAATCCGTCAGCAATCCGAAGCCGCCGCCCGCGAGCACGATCGCGCGGCACGCGGTCGCGGTGTTCGACACGACCGGCGCGACGCAGCGCACCGACGCGCGGCCGCCGCGCACGTTATCGAGTTCGAGCGTATGCGGGCGCGGCAGCGACGACAGCATCACGAACGGCAGCGCGGCGAGCGCATCGGGATCGCGCGGCAGCCCGTGTCGCGCGACGAACGCCGGGCTCGCGACCAGCCATTTCTCGTACGTGCCGAGCTGCACCGCGCGATAGTTGGAATCGGCGAGACGGCCGATGCGGATCGCGACGTCGAGGTTGTCCGCGACGAGATCGACGACGCGGTCGTTCGCGACGAGTTCGACAGCGAGCGCCGGATGCCGGTCGCGCAGCGCGACGACGGCCGGCGCGACGATCAGTGCGCCATAGTCGATCGGCACGCTCACGCGCAGCGTGCCGCGCAGCGGCCCCGCGTCGGACGACACAGCGTCGAGCGCGGCTTCGGTCGCGCGCACGATGTCGCGGCACGCGTCGTAGAACACGCGTCCGGCGTCGGTCACGCTCAGCCGCCGCGTCGTGCGCACCAGCAGGTTCGCGCCGACCTCGGATTCGAGGCGCTGCATGTGCGTGCTGACGACCGTCTTCGCCAGGCCGAGCCGCTCGGCCGCGGCCGTCAGCGAGCCGGCGTCGACCACCGCGACGAAGATCGCCAGCCGGTTCAGGTTCACGTCGCGCAGATCGGCCATCGTCGATTGTCCTATGGAAGAGGATGATGTTTCCGTGATTATCCGTCTTCTGGCGACGAACGGCGAGCGCTACGCTGGAGCCGTTCGTCGCCGATCCCCGGCGGCGCGAGATTCCGGAGTGTTTCCATGTCTGCCGCCAGCAAGCCCGCTTCGCCCATTCGCGTCTATTCGTTCCTGCTGTCCGGGCACGCGCACCGCGTCCGGTTGTTCCTGTCGCTGCTCGGTTTGCCGTCGAAGACCATCGACGTCGATCTCGCGGCCGGCGCGCAGCGCGAACCGGCGTTTCTCGCGTTGAATCCGCTCGGGCAGGTGCCGGTGATCGACGACGGCGGCACCGTGATCGCCGATTCGAACGCGATCCTCGTGTACCTCGCGAAGCGCTACGGCGATGCGCACTGGCTGCCGGACGACCCGGTCGGCGCGGCCGTCGTGCAGCGCTGGCTGTCGTACGCGGCCGGCCCGATCGCATCGGGCCCCGCGGCCGCGCGGCTCGTGACCGTGTTCGGCGCGCAGCTCGACCCGGAAGCGGCCAAGCGCACGGCCGCGAAGGTGCTCGACGTGATCGATCGCGAACTGGCCGGCAAGCCGTTCGCGGCCGGCGCGCAGCCGACCATCGCGGACATCGCCGCGTACACGTACATCGCGCACGCGCCGGAAGGCGGCGTGTCGCTCGAACCGTATCCGCACGTGCGTGCTTGGCTGGCCCGTATCGAGGCGTTGCCGGGCTTCGTCGCGATGCCGACGACGCGCGCGGGCCTGCTCGCCGCTTGACGCTCACTGCCGCCGCGCTTGTTCAGGAGAACGTGATGAATGCGCCGACCGCCGTCGTACCGGGCTGGGAACTCGATACCGCGCCGTTTCACGCGGGCGAGCTTGCCGTGCAGCAGCGCGCAGGCGTGACGGACGCGGCGGGCGCGGCCGGCCGGCGCGGGATCCGGCGCTTCATGCCGGACCAGCACCGGACGTTTTTCGCGCAACTGCCGTTCTTCGTGCTCGGCGGCGTCGATGCAAGCGGCCAGCCGTGGGCGACGCTGCGGGCCGGTGCGCCGGGTTTCGTCACGTCGCCGGACGCCCGCACGCTGCGCATCGCGGCGCGCGCGCTGCCGGGCGATCCGCTGGCCGGCGCGTGGCAGGCGGGCGCACCGCTCGGCGGGCTCGGGATCGAATTCGATACGCGGCGGCGCAATCGCGTGAACGGCGTCGTGCGCGCGGTCGCCGGCGATGCGCTGACGATCGCGGTCGAGCAGAGCTTCGGCAATTGTGCGAAGTACATTCAGGGCCGCAAGCCGACTTTCGTCGCGCGGGACGTCGGGGCGTCCGTCGCGCCGGACGTATCGGATGCGCTGAGCGACGCGGACCGCGCGCTGCTCGCGCAGGCCGATACGTTCTTCGTCGCGAGTGCGAACACGTCGGCGGAGGCGGGCGCGGCGCGCGGCGCGGACGTGTCGCATCGCGGCGGGATGCCTGGCTTCGTGCGCGTCGACGATGCGCGCACGCTGACGACGCCCGATTTCAGCGGCAACCGGTTCTTCAATACGCTGGGCAACTTGCGGCACGATCCGCGAGCGGGGCTGCTGTTCGTCGATTTCGACACCGGCGATGTGCTGTATGTCGCCGCGCACGCGGAGATCGTGTGGGACGGGCCGGTCGTCGCATCGTTCGACGGCGCGCAGCGCGTCGTGCGTTTCCACGTGCGGGAAGTGCGGCGCATGCGGGCGGTGCTGCCGTTCCGGTGGTCGGCCGTCGAGCGCGCGCCGCAGTTCGCGGCGATGGCGGCGGCGTCGAGTGGCGTGGCGGCAACGGCCGGATCTGCGCCGTCCGCGCCCGCATCCGCATCGGCGCCCGCATGGCGGTCGCTGTGCATCGCGAAGATCGTCGACGAAGCGCGCGCGATCCGGTCGTTCCATTTCGAACCGGCGGATGACAGCACATTGCCTGCGTACGAAGCCGGTCAGCACCTGACGTTGCGCATCGCGCTGCCGGGCAGCGACGCGCCGACGATGCGCAGCTACACGCTGTCCGACGCGCCGGGCGGCGCACACTACCGGATCACCGTGAAGCGCGAAGGACGCGTATCGGCGTGGCTGCACGATCATGCGCAGGCCGGCATGACGCTCGACGCGCAGATGCCGCGCGGACGCTTCACGTTCGATCTCGCAAGCCCGCGCCCGGCCGTGCTCGTGTCGGCCGGCATCGGCATCACGCCGATGGTCGCGATGCTTCGCCGGGCACTGGCCGACGACACGCCGTCGCGTCGTGTCGTGTTCGTGCACGGCGCCCGCGAAGCGGCCGACCGGCCGTTCGACGCGGAACTGGTGCGCATCGCGGCCACCGATGCACGCGTGTCGCTTCACTGGTTCGACAGTCATCCTCAAGAAGGCTCGGGTGCGCGGGCCGGTCGCATCGACATCGGGCAATTGAAGCGGGCCCTTTCATTCGACGATTACGATTTCTATCTGTGCGGGCCGTCGGCATTCATGCGCGACCTGTACGACGGGCTGCGCGCGCTGAACGTGCCGGACGAACGCATCCGGTTCGAGGCGTTCGGGCCGTCGAGCGTTTCGCGCAGTGCAACCCGGGCAACTGCCAAGCCTGCGACGGAAAGCGTGCCGGTCGTGTTCCGGCGCACGGCGCGCGAAGCCGCGTGGACGCCCGCCGACGGCACGCTGCTCGAATTCGCGGAAGGGCAGCGCGTGGCCGTGCCGTTCGAATGCCGCTCCGGGTCGTGCGGCGCGTGCGCGACGCGCGTGCTGTCCGGCGCGGTCGACTACGCGCAAACGCCCGATGCGGCGATCGAACCCGGCTGCGCGCTGCTGTGCGTCGCACGGCCCGCAGAAGGGGCGACGGAGCCGCTCGTACTCGACCGCTGACGTGCGTGCGACATGCCGCCGCAGATGGCCTGCTGCGCGAAAAGCGCACGCAACTGCTGCTTTTTTCGAATGCCGTCCGGATCGACGATAGCGCCAACCGATTCGATAAAGGAGCCCATCATGAAACTGCTCGGCATGGTTCGCCTGGTCCTGTGGAGTTTTTTCGGCGTACGCAACAGCAAGGCGCACGCGAACGATCTCGCGAACGCCAACTTCACGCTGTTGCCGTTCGTGGCGCTCCTGCTTGCGCTGCTGGTCGGCGCGGTGATTTACGGCGTCGTGCATCTGGTCGTCGATCCGACCGTGACGATGCAGGGGTTTTGAGCGAGCGACTGATGAACCGGTAGCGGGGCCGCCATTCCCGCTCCGGTTCCAGGCCGCGTGACCGGCGCATGATGACGCCGGCCTCAGTGGCCGGCACGCACGAGGCGAATCGCGACCGCATCGTTGGCATCGCCGCCGTTATCGTGCCGCCCGCACCGTTCGTCCCCGTTCCCGCCTTCCCCATCTCCCGTTCCGCCCGATTCCGCGGCTCTATGCCCCGCCCGGGGTAAAATGCGCGCCACGCCGCGATGTCGCGCGACGGACAGGCCGCCGTTCCGATGAACGGCCGGCCCGACTGCCCGCCGCCCGAACCGGGGCGTTCGAAGCGTCCCCCGCATGACACGACCGCGCGACGCAGCCGGCCGCCCGACAGGCACCCGACGAACCCGTCGGCCGCTGCATCGGTTTGCGGCGCGTCATCCGAATCCGATGTCCCATCCTGCGTTGTCCCGACCGGCCGGCCCGCTTGCACGCCGCAGGGTCGGGTTCGTCCGATGAATATCGTGTCGACGGAACGCGTCCGGCGACGGGCGCGGCGGCGTTCGCTGACGCGCGCTTCGCAGCTTCCTAACGGGTTTTGGGTTTCGGGTTTCGACAGGTCGAATGGCGAGTTTTCCATCCAGAACAATGACGGTGAATAGAACAACAGCGGCACGCGCACGTCGGCGGCGCGCGAAGGTCGGGCTCGGTGTCGGTCTCGGCGTCACGCTTTTCGCGGCGCAGGCCGCAGCGGCTCAGGGCGACACACCTGCGTCAGGCGCCGATGCAACCGGCAGCGCGACGCTGCCCGCGATCACGGTGAGCGGCGAGCGCGGCCACGCGTTGCGCGCGCGCGAAGCGTCGGTCGCGGGGCTCGACGACGCGCCGCTGCGCGACACGCCGGCGTCGGTGAACGTCATCACGCGCGCGCTGATCGACGATCAGCAGGCGAAGCGGCTGAGCGACGTGGTGCGCAACGATGCGTCGGTCGTCAACGACTATGCGCCGGTCGGCTATTTCGAGGGCTTCGCGATCCGCGGCTTTCCGGTCGATCTCGCGAGCGCAATCCGGATCGACGGGCTGACGGTGTCCGGCGAGCAGAACGTGCCGCTCGAGAACAAGGAGCGCGTCGAGATCCTGAAGGGGCTCGCGGGCATCGACAGCGGCGTCGTCGCGCCGGGCGGCGTGATCAACTTCGTGACCAAGCGCTCCGCGAACGTCGCGAGCGTGACGGGCGGCGTCGACAGCCGCGGCTCGACGTCGGCGGCCGTCGATCTCGGCCGCCGCTTCGGCCCGGACAATCAGTTCGGGTTCCGGATCAATGCGGCGAAGGAGAACATGCACTCGTATATCGACGGCACGAACGGACGACGCACGTTCGGCTCGATCGCCGCCGACTGGGACATCAGCCCCCGCGCGAGCCTGCAGCTGAACGCCGAATTCCAGCAGTGGATCCAGCGTTCCGCACCCGGCTACCAGTTGCTCGGCGGCACCGTCGTGCCGTCGGTGAAGACGACGTCGAAGGCGCTCGGCACGCAGCCGTGGGCGAAACCGGTGACGACAGATGCGCTGAACCTGAACGCGCGTTTCGACTACCAGTTCAACGACGACTGGAAGGCATACATCGCCGCGGGTCGCAGCCGCACGATGATCGACGACAACAGCGCGTTCGCGTACGGCTGCTCGTACGCGGCGAGCTGCGCGGCCGGCGCGACGTCGCCGTTCTTCTTCGGCGCGAACGGCGACTACGACGTGTACGACTTCCGCAGCCCCGGCGAATACCGGCGCAACGACGATCTGCGCGCGGTCGCGACCGGCAAGTTCGCGACGGGGCCGCTGCGGCACGAACTGACGCTCGGCGTGAGCGTGCAGCGCCGCGTCGTGCACATGGCCGACGCCGTGTACGACTATGTGGGCAGCGAGAATATCTACGGGCCGGACCTGACTTTCCCGCCGTCGCAGAATGCGCCGGGGTCGTCGTATCCGCGCCTCGATGCGTGGCAGTACGGCGTGTTCGGGCTCGACCGCATCAGCCTCGGCGAACACTGGCAGGTGCTCGCGGGCGGCAAGGAAGTGCTGCTGCGACAGCGCAGCTGGAGCAGCCTCGACGGCGAGACGACGCATACCGACCGTTCGGTGTTCCTGCCGCAAGTCGCGCTCGTCTACAAGCCGGTGAACGTGCTGTCGCTGTACGCGTCGTACAGCAAGGCGCTGTCGCTCGGCGACCAGGCGCCGGTGCGCGCGACCAACGCGTATGCGTTCCTGCCGCCCGTCGAATCGCACCAGATCGAGGTCGGCGCGAAATACGACTGGCTCGACCGGTTGAGCCTCACGGCCGCCGTGTTCTCGATCAGCAAGCCGTTCCAGTTCGCGGACCCGGATGCGTCGGGCACGTCGTACACGTTCGTGCAGCGCGGCACGCAGCGGCACCAGGGGATCGAACTCGGCGCGGCCGGGCGCGTGACCGAGCGATTGGGGCTCACGGCCAGCGTCGCGGCGATTCGCGCCCGGGCCTACGATTCGGGGTCGCCCGCCTACGAAGGGCACCAGATCATCAACGTGCCCGCGCTGCGCGCGTCGCTGTATGCGGACTACGCGGTGCCGGGCGTCGCGGGCCTGAACGTGCTCGGCGGCGTGGAATACAGCGCGGCGCGCAACGCGAACGAGGAAGGCACAGCGCGCGTGCCGTCGTGGTTCGTGTTCAATCTCGGCGCGCGTTATACGACGAAGATCGGCGGCCATCGTACGGTGTTGCGCGTGTCGGTGGACAATCTGTTCAACAAGTTCTACTGGCGCGACGCAGGCGAGCAGCAGGGCGATGCATACCTGTTCCCGGGTGCGCCGCGCACCGCGCGCATATCGTTGACCTATGATTTCTGACCGACCGGAACCGGCCGCGTGACGCGCGGCCCCGGCAGCCCACCAGGAGAGCACAGACGATGTCCCCACTCGAAATCGCCGGCGTGATCGTCAGCGCGCTCGCGATCTGGCTGACCGCGAAGCGGCGCATGCTGTGCTGGCCGGTCGGCCTCGCGTCGGTCGCGCTGTACGGCTGGATCTTCTTCGATGCGAAGCTGTACTCGGACATGCTGCTGCAGGGCGCGTTCGCGGTGCTGCAGGTGTACGGCTGGCAGCGCTGGCTCGCGCAGCGCGCGAGCGAGGCCGGCGGCGAGGCGGCGCCTGCCGGCGATGTCGCGCCTGTCACCGGCGTGCGGCCACTCACGATGCTGCCCGACCTGATCGCGGCGGTCATCGGCAGCGCGCTGCTCGGCGGGATGATGGCGCGCTGGACCGATGCGGCGCTGCCGTTCGTCGATGCGTCGCTGACCGCGTTCAGCCTCGTCGCGCAATACTGGACCGCACGGCGTTACATCGCGTCGTGGGGCCTGTGGATCGTCGTGAACGTGGTGTACGTCGGGATGTTCGTGTTCAAGGAACTGTATCTGACGGCCGGCCTGTATGCGCTGTTCATCGGGCTGGCCGTCGTCGGCTGGCGCGACTGGAGCCGGACGGCCGCCGCGTTGCGGGCAGCATCGGGCGGCCCGCTCGCGTCGGGCGGCGGCACACGCTGATTCACGGATTCAACCACGGAGCAACGCCGTTCATGTCATTCCCCCTCGAGCCGGACGGCGCCCTGTCGCGCGACGTCGCGCCGCCGCAATTCGGCGTGGACGGCGAGCAAGCCGAACGCGACTGGCCGCTGATCACGCACGACGAAGTGGCGGCCGTGCTCGCGCGGATCGACGGCGTGGGCGAGCCGGTGCGGCTGACGTGGCACAGCCCGCGGCAGTTCGCGGCAGCGGTGCTCGTGCGGATGGCGGACGGCCGCGGGTTGTTCGTCAAGCGACATCACGCAAGCCTGCGCGATGTCGAGGGGCTCGAGGAAGAGCATCGTTTCATCGCGCATCTGCGCGAACGCGGGATGCCGGTGGTGGACGTGCTGGCCGATCGTCACGGTGCGACCGCGTTTGCATCCGACGAGTGGACGTACGAGGTGCATGTGCTCGCGCCCGGTGTCGATCCGTATCGCGGCGTGATGTCGTGGCAGCCGTTCACGCATCCGTCGCATGCGTACGCGGCCGGCCGCGCGCTGGCCGAACTGCATCGCGCGGCGGCCGGCTACGATGCGCCCGCGCGGCCGGTGCGGACGCTGCTGTCGAGTTTTCGCGTGCTGTCGTCCGCCGATCTGGCGGGTGCGCTCGAACGCTGGGTCGATGCGCAGCCGTTGCTCGTGCGCGCGCTCGGCTCGCGTGACTGGCGCGGCGATGTGGCCGACGCGATCGGGCCGTATCACGCGCGCCTCGTGCCGTTGCTGCCCACGTTGACGCCGCTGTGGACGCACGGCGACTGGCATGCGTCGAACCTGCTGTGGACCGATGCGGGGCCTGGTGCGCAGGTGCGGACGGTGCTCGATTTCGGCTTGTCGGACCGCACTTGCGCGGTGATGGACGTCGCGCTGGCGATCGAGCGCAATACGGTCGACTGGATGGCGCCGGCCGATGCGCGGCGCGTGGAATACGACCAGATCGACGCGCTGCTCGACGGCTACGAATCGCTCGAACCGCTGAGCGATGATGCGTATGCGGCGCTGGTCGCGCTGCTGCCGATCGTGCATACGGAGTTCGCGCTGTCGGAGGTTGCGTATTTCGGCTGCATCATCGATGCGCCGGGGATCGTCGATATCGCGTACGACAGTTACCTGATCGGGCATGCTCGCTGGTTCGGCGAACGCGACGGGCGGCAACTGCTCGACTGGCTCGTGCAGCGGCGGCGGGGGAAGCAAGGGCGCGTTTGATTTTCGAGAATACGCGGATAGTTTCCCGGGTTCGGCGATTGACATATCGTTCGAATCGAACATCGAACTCTCGTCCGGATGGATTCGATGGACCGTCGCGCGCGAGCGTTGGAGGTACACGGGTCAACGCAAGCGCGGCGGCGGTAAATGAGCCGACTTCATGTCAATGGCCGGTACAGCAGTTGTCGAGGCAGCCGGGGCTCACTTGAATGGTGACCTCACGGGTTTCCGACGTCGATCCGGCTGCACTGTTGGCTGGATAAATTTGCGTTTTTATCTGAAACGGTGCGTTTATCAGCCCGTCGTCGATGACGACTTTCGCCGTCGCGGAAGCGCGCATCGTTGCAAGTCGTTCCGGATCGGCCTCAATCTTGGAAGCGCTCCCAATTATAGTGATCCAGTTTTGTATTGGATAATCGGAATTCATTGCCGAAACCCATCGTCCAATTCGTATTTGCTCGGATTCGGAGATCTCGTGGCTGTTGTGGGGGAAGGCTACGAAAAATTGCTGTGACGGCAGATTTTGTGACCCCTGACATTCCGCCGCAGAGCTTGCCGGGAAAAGGAGCGACGCTGCGATATTTACGGTTAGTGAAGTAATAAAAATTCTCATGGGGAGTGAACGAGAAACCATTCTTTGTCTTCGTCAGCGTCAAAGTCATACTTGTCGTGATCGAAGAGGTTTTTCATTGATTCAAAGTCTCGATTCGTAGGTTTTCAAGGAGGCAGCACGACCTTGAGGTCATAAAGCAGCATGATTTCGTTCGTGTTGCCGGGACCTTGAACAGTCATCTTTTCGAGCGAATACGTCTATAGAACTAGTTCTAAATTTCGAAGCATATTTTTTATGCTGACGTGACCATCCGAGCGGATATGCACGCCGGTTCGGCGAATACACCGCGCCCAACATGACGGAAATATCATCTTCGCCTCATGTTCGCACTGCGGCCGGTCCGTAGCATCGGTCGCGAACCGTTACCGCAGAACCGAACATGCTCAAGCTCAACCTCGCCGCGGCCATCGTCTTTGCGATGGCCGCGACGGCTCATGCGCAGCCCGCGCTGTCGCCGGCTCCGGCTGCCGCCGCCGCGCCGATCGGCGCACCGCCATCCGACGCACTTCCAGCATCGTCACTGACGCTATCCGAGGCGCTCGCGGCCGCGGCGCAAAACAATCCGGCGCTGCGCGGCGCGCGCGCGGACGTCGATGCATCGGCCGGCGCACTGATGCAGGCCGGCGCGCGCCCCAATCCCGAAATCTCGTTCCTGCAGGAAGGTTTCAGCCGCGCGGAACGCACGTCGACCGCATTGATCAACCAGACCATCGAACTGGGCGGCAAGCGCCGCGCGCGGCTCGACGTCGCATCGTATGGCCGCGAGGCGGCCAACGCATCGCTCGACGACCAGGGCGCGGCCGTGCGCGCCGATGTGATCGCCGCGTTCTACGGGCTGCTCGCCGCCCAGCGCCAGCTTCAGGTGACCGAGGAGTCGGCCGCGATCGCCGCGCGCTCCGCGGAGCTTGCAGGACGCCGCGCGCAGGCCGGCAAGGTGTCGCCCGTCGAGGCGACCAAGGCGCAGGTGGCGGCGACCGGCGTGCAGATCGAAGTCGTGACCGCGCGCGGCCGTGTCGACGTCGCGCGCGAAAAGCTGAACGCGGTGATGGGCGAAGCGCGCAACGACCGACTCGCGGCGCGCGGCGACCTGGAAACCGTGCCGCCGGTCGAGCCGCTGTCCGCGCTGACCGCGCAGCTCGACGATGCTCCGCTCGCGCGGGTCGCGCGCGCCGAAATGCTGCGCTCGAACGCGGCCGTGTCGCTGGAGCGTGCGCGGCGCATGCCGGACGTGACGGTCAGCGTGGGCGTGAAGCGCGTGACCACGGGCGGCGTGCCTGACAACCAGGCGGTGGTCGGCGTGTCGATCCCGATCCCGCTGTTCGACACGAACAAGGGTGCGTTGCTCGAGGCGACGCACAAGGCCACGCGCGCGAACGCCGATCTCGATCGCGAACGCACGCGCTTGCGGCTGGAGCTGACGCAGGCATACGCGAATTTCGAGGCCGCCGAACAGGAAGCGCAGCGGCTGAAGTCCGACATCCTGCCGGCCGCGCGTCTCGCGCTCGATGCGATGTCGCGCGGCTACGAACTCGGGAAGTTCGACTTCCTCGACGTGCTCGACGCGCAGCGCACGCTGTTCCAGGGTCAGTCGCAATACGTGCGTGCGCTCGCCGACGCCCATGCAGCCCGCGCCGACATCGGCCGGCTCGTCGGCACGCCGCTCGCATCGCTTGCACCGGTCGCGCAATAGCGCAACGGACGCCTCTTTTACCTGAAGGATCACCATGTCACGCAACAGAATCCTGATCATCGCGGCGGTCGTGCTCGGCAGTGCCGGGATCGTCATCGGCGCACTCGGCGTCACGCGCAACGGCGGCGGCAACGGCGCGTCCGCATCGGCGGCTGCCGCCGCCTCGTCCGCCGAAGCCGCCGGCGAGCGCGGCGGCGTCGTGCTCAAGCGCGGCAGGCTGTCCGTCGAGATCGTGATGACGGAGAAGCCCGGCGATGCGCGCCTCATCGTCTATCCGTTCGTCGACGGCAAGCCGGCCGACAAGGGCGTCACCGTGTCCGGCACGCTGGTTCGCTACGACCGCACGCACGAACCATTGCGTTTCGACGCGGCCGGCCAGAAGTTCGTGTCCGCGCAGTCGATCGGCAAGCCGCACGTGTTCGACGCGACGATCGACGTGAAGGCGGGCAATGAAGCCGCGTCGTTCCCGTTCGCCCGCGCCGACGGCGCGATCGCGCTGACCGACGCGCAGCTGGCGACCTCGAAGATCGCGCTGGCGAAGGCCGGCCCCGCGCAGATCGCGACGCCGTTCCAGCTCCCCGGCGAGATCAAGTTCAACGAGGATCGCACCGCGCACGTGGTGCCGCGCGTGGCCGGCATCGTCGAGCAGGTATCGGTGTCGCTCGGGCAGAACGTTGCGAAGGGGCAGGTGCTGGCCGTGATCGCGAGCACCGATCTCGCCGACCGGCGCAGCGAGCTGCTGACGGCCGAGCGTCGGCTGTCGGGCGCCCGCGCGACCTACGAGCGCGAACGCACGCTGTGGCAGGAGCGCATCTCGGCCGAGCAGGACTACCAGCAGGCGCAGGTGCAGTTGCGTGAAGCCGAGATCGCCGTGCAGAACGCGCGGCAGAAGCTCGCCGCGCTGAATGCGCCGGTCGGCGGGGGCGCGCTGAATCGCTACGAACTGCGCGCGCCGTTCGCGGGCACGATCGTCGAGAAGCACGCGACGCCGGGCGAAGCGATCGCCGCCGACGCCAGCATGTTCGTGATCTCCGACCTGTCGACGGTATGGGCCGAGATGGCCGTGCCGGCGCAGCGGTTGAACGATGTGCGGGTCGGTCGCGATGCAACGGTCATCGCGACCGCGTTCGAATCGCGTTCGAGCGGCCCGATCGCGTACGTGGGTTCGCTGCTCGGCGAGCAGACGCGCACCGCGCCGGCGCGCGTCGTGCTGCCGAACCCCGACCGCGTGTGGCGCCCGGGGATGTTCGTGAACGTGTCGGTCGACGCGGGCACGCAACGCGTGCTGCTCGCGGTCGCGAGCGACGCGCTGCAGGACGTCGATGGTGCGCCGTCGGTGTTCGTGCGCTCGCCGAAGGGCTTCGTCGCGCAGGCCGTCGAAACGGGGCGGCGCGACGAACGCGCGACCGAAGTGCTGAAGGGACTCAAGCCCGGCCAGGAATACGCGGCGTCGAACAGCTTCGTGCTGAAGGCGGAACTCGGCAAGGGGAGCGCTGAACATGAATGAACAGCAATACGCGTGCGCCGTGGCGCGACTGGCGGCCCGCCATGCGGCCCGCTTTCCAATCGGCCGGGTGACCGGCCGCGCGGCTCGCCCGGTGCGGACGACCGTTCCCCGCTTCAAGGAATCCCGACATGTTTGAGCGCCTGATCCGCTTTGCGATTGCGCACCGCTGGCTCGTGATGCTGGCGATCGCGTCGGTGGCCGCGCTGGGCGTGTTCAGCTACCAGCGGCTGCCGATCGACGCGGTGCCCGACATCACCAACGTGCAGGTGCAGATCAACACGTCCGCGCCGGGCTACTCGCCGCTCGAGGCCGAGCAGCGCATCACGTATCCGGTCGAGACCGTGATGGCCGGGCTGCCGGGGCTCGAACAGACGCGCTCGATCTCGCGCTACGGGCTGTCGCAGGTCACCGTGATCTTCAAGGACGGCACCGACATCTACTTCGCGCGGCAACTCGTCAACGAGCGCATCCAGGAGGCGAAGGACAAGCTGCCGGCCGGCATTGCGCCCGCGATGGGGCCGACGTCGACCGGCCTCGGCGAGATCTACCTGTGGACCGTCGAAGCCGACGCCAACGCGCGCAAGCCCGACGGCAAGCGCTATACGGCGGCCGACCTGCGCGAGCTGCAGGACTGGGTCGTGCGGCCGCAGTTGCGCAACGTGCGCGGCGTGACCGAGGTCAACTCGATCGGCGGCTACGTGAAGGAATACCGCGTCGCGCCGAATCCGGCAAAGCTGATGTCGTACGGGCTGACGCTCGCCGACGTCGTGCGGGCGCTCGAGCGCAACAACGACAACGTCGGCGCCGGCTACATCGAAAAGCGCGGCGAGCAGTATCTCGTGCGCGTGCCGGGCCAGGCGCGCACCGTCGACGACATCGCGAACATCGTGCTGACCAACGTCGGCGGCGTGCCGGTGCGCATGAAGGACGTCGGCGTGGTCGACATCGGCCGCGAACTGCGCACCGGCGCCGCGACGTCGAACGGCGAGGAAGTCGTGCTCGGCACGGTGTTCATGCTGATGGGCGAGAACAGCCGGACGGTGTCGAAGGCCGTCGCCGCGAAGATGGACGACGTGAACCGCACGCTGCCGGCCGGCGTGAAGGCGATTCCGGTGTACGACCGCACGGTGCTCGTCGAGAAGGCGGTCGCGACGGTGAAGAAGAACCTGCTCGAAGGCGCGGTGCTCGTGATTGCCGTGCTGTTCCTGTTCCTCGGCAACATCCGCGCGGCGCTGATCACCGCGCTCGTGATTCCGCTGTCGATGCTGATGACCTTCACCGGGATGGTCAACGCGAAGGTGAGCGCGAACCTGATGAGCCTCGGCGCGCTCGACTTCGGGATCATCGTCGACGGCGCGGTGGTGATCGTCGAGAACTGCGTGCGGCGGCTCGCGCATGCACAGTCGGCGGCGGGGCGCCCGCTCACGCGCGACGAGCGTTTCGCCGAAGTGTTCGGCGCATCGCAGGAGGCGCGCCGCGCGCTGATTTTCGGGCAACTGATCATCATGGTCGTGTACCTGCCGATCTTTGCGCTGACCGGCGTCGAAGGCAAGATGTTCCACCCGATGGCGATCACGGTCGTGATGGCGCTCGCGGCCGCGATGGTGCTGACCGTCACGTTCATTCCGGCGGCCGTCGCGTTGTTCATCGGCGAGCGGGTCGAGGAGAAGGAGAACCGGCTGATGGGCTGGGCGCGGCGCGCGTACGAACCGGTGCTCGCCGCGTTCATGACGCGCCCGATGCGCGTGATGATCGGGGCGGCCGCGATCGTGCTGGTCACGCTGGGGCTCGCGACGCGGCTCGGCAGCGAGTTCATCCCGAGCCTGAACGAGGGCGACCTGGCGGTGGCCGCGCTGCGGATTCCCGGCACGAGCCTGTCGCAGTCGGTCGAGATGCAGAAGTCGATCGAGAAGACGCTGAAGGCGCGCTTCCCCGAAATCGAGCGCGTGTTCGCACGCACCGGTACGGCCGAGATCGCGGCCGACCCGATGCCGCCGAATCTGTCGGATGGCTACATCATGCTGAAGCCGGCCGACACGTGGCCCGACCCGAAGAAGCCGCGCGAGCAGCTCGTGAGCGAGATCGAGGAAGCGCTCGCCGAGCTGCCGGGCAATGCGTACGAGTTCTCGCAGCCGATCCAGTTGCGCTTCAACGAACTGATCTCCGGCGTGCGCAGCGACGTCGCCGTGAAAATCTTCGGCGACGACATGGCCGTGCTGAACCAGACCGGCGAGCAGATCGCGGCCGCGTTGCAGAAGGTGCCGGGCGCGTCGGAGGTGAAGGTCGAGCAGACCACGGGCCTGCCGGTGCTGACCGTCAATCTCGACCGCGACAAGCTCGCGCGCTACGGCGTGAGCGTGGCCGACCTGCAGGACTCGGTGGCTGCGGCCGTCGGCGGGCAGAAGGCCGGCACGCTGTTCCAGGGCGACCGCCGCTTCGACATCGTCGTGCGGCTGCCCGACGAACTGCGTACCGACATCGAGGCGATCAAGCGGCTGCCGATCGCGCTGCCGGCGCCCGCGGCCGGCGCCAGTGCGCCGCTCGCGGCGGCGCCATACGTGCCGCTGGCCGAACTCGCGACGATCGACGTGGCGCCGGGTCCGAACCAGATCAGCCGCGAGGACGGCAAGCGGCGGGTGGTCGTCAGCGCGAACGTGCGCGGCCGCGACGTCGGCTCGTTCGTGGCGGACGCGCGCGAGCAGTTGCAGCAGGACGTGCGCGTGCCGGCCGGCTACTGGGTGTCGTGGGGCGGCCAGTTCGAGCAGCTGCAAAGCGCGAGCGAGCGTCTGAAGCTCGTCGTACCGCTCGCGCTGTTCATGGTGTTCGTGCTGCTGTTCGTGATGTTCAACAACGTGAAGGATGGGCTGCTCGTGTTCACCGGCATTCCGTTCGCACTGAGCGGCGGCGTCGTGTCGCTGTGGCTGCGCGGGATTCCGCTGTCGATCACGGCGGCGGTCGGCTTCATCGCGCTGTCCGGCGTGGCCGTGCTCAACGGCCTCGTGATGATCTCGTTCATCCGCAACCTGCGCGACGAAGGCATGCCGCTCGACGCGGCCGTGCGCGACGGCGCGCTCACGCGGCTGCGGCCCGTGCTGATGACCGCGCTGGTCGCGTCGCTCGGCTTCCTGCCGATGGCGTTCGCGACCGGCACCGGCGCCGAGGTCCAGCGTCCGCTTGCGACGGTCGTGATCGGCGGTATCCTGTCGTCCACCGCGCTGACGTTGCTGGTGCTGCCGGTGCTGTACCGCGTGAGCCATGCGGTGTCGTGGCGCGCGGCACTGCGCGGCGGTTTCGCCGCGGGCATGATGCGCCGGCTGGGTTTCTTCAAGGGTAATGCGTGATGCGAATTCTGATTGTCGAGGATGAACCGAAGACGGGCGCGTATCTGCGCAAGGGGCTGACCGAGGCCGGCTACGTCGTCGACTGGGTCGAGGACGGCATCACGGGCCAGCACCAGGCCGAAACCGAGGAGTACGACCTGCTCGTGCTCGACGTGATGCTGCCCGGGCAGGACGGCTGGACGCTGCTGCAGAACCTGCGGCGCAGCAAGTCGACACCCGTGCTGTTCCTCACCGCGCGCGACGACGTCGGCGATCGCGTGAAGGGGCTCGAGCTCGGCGCCGACGACTATCTCGCGAAGCCGTTCGACTTCGTCGAGCTGACCGCGCGCATCAAGTCGATCCTGCGGCGCGGCCAGCCGCGCGATTCGAACACGCTTCGTGTGGCCGATCTCGAACTCGACCTGACGCGCCGCAAGGCCACGCGGCAGGGCGACACGATCCTGCTGACCGCGAAGGAGTTCGCGCTGCTGTGGCTGCTGATGCGCCGCGAAGGCGAGATCCTGCCGCGCGCGACGATCGCGTCGCAGGTGTGGGACATGAACTTCAACAGCGACACGAACGTCGTCGATTCGGCGATCCGGCGTCTGCGCTCGAAGATCGACGACGCGTACGAACCGAAGCTGATCCACACGGTGCGCGGGATGGGCTACGTGCTCGAAGCGCGCGGCTGCGCGGCCGCATGATCGCGCGCCTGCTGCCGCGGACGCTGCGCGGCCGGCTGACCGCGCTGATCATCCTGTCGACGTCGGTGATCCTCGCGTCGAGCGGCGTCGCGCTGTACGAAGCGCTGAGCAACCGCGTCGACACGACGGCAGCCGAGCAGATGGCCGGCATTTCCGCCGCATTGGGCACGCACCTGGCCGAGGCGCGCACGACGGCCGACGTCGCGCGCAATACCGATATCTGGATCGACCAGTTGCACGGGCATCCGAACATGGATCTCGCGATCTTCGATGCCGGTGGCGCGCGCCTCGTCGGCACGCCCGGATTCCGTCCGTACGCGCCGCTGCTGTCGATGAACGTCGGACGCGCGCCGTTCGGCGTCGCGCCGCCCGGCGCGCGGCACCAGTATCTGTTGACGACCGTGCCGCTCGCCGGTGCGGGTGCGCCCGTGGTGCGCGTCGCCGTGCAGTACGACCGCAGCGCCGACGTTCTGCTGTTGCGCACGCATGCTTATACGATCGTCGTAATCCAGGTGTTCGGCGTGGTGATCGCGGCCGCGATCGCATACGGCATCGCCGCGCTCGGGCTGAGCCCGCTGCGGCGGTTCGCGGCGCGGGCCGAGCAGATGTCGACGAGCCGGCTCGCGCATCCGCTGCCGGAACTCGATACGTCAGGCGAGCTGAAGGAGCTCGAGCACGCGTTCAACGGGATGCTCGCGCGGCTGAACGAATCGTTTACGCGACTGAGCCAGTTCTCGTCGAATCTCGCACACGACATGCGCACACCGCTGACGAACCTGCAGGCGGCCGCGCAGGTCGTGCTGTCGCAACCGCGCAATGCGGACGAATACCGGAGCGTGATCGAGTCGAGCATCGACGAATACCAGCGATTGTCGCGGATGATCGAGGACATGCTGTTTCTCGCGCGCTCGGAGCAGGCCGGCACGTCGATCGGCGTGCGGCGGCTGAATGCGGCGCAGGAGGCGGAGCGGGTGGCCGGCTACTACGAGGCGCTGGCGGAAGATGAAGGCGTGACGGTGAAGGTCGACGGCCACGCGTGGGTCGATGCGGATCTGACGCTGTACCAGCGTGCGTTGAGCAACCTGCTGTCGAACGCGCTGACCTATGCGCCGCGCGGCAGCGTCGTGACGATCGACTGTGTCGAGCAGGGTGGCGCGACGACGATCGCCGTGTCGGATACGGGGCCGGGCATTCCCGCGGAACATGTCGGGCGGATTTTCGAGCGCTTTTATCGCATCGATCCGTCGCGACACAATTCGGCGTCGGGCACGGGGCTCGGGCTCGCGATCGTCCGGTCGATCATGGACAATCACGGCGGCGAATGCGGCGTCGACAGCGAGCCGGGCCGCCGCACGACCTTCTGGCTGCGCTTTCCGCGACGGCCGGCCGAGCCCGAACGGCCGGCCGCCGTCAGCACCTGACAGCGCGGGCGGACACGCCCGCGCGTTCGCCGCCACGCAGCCGCGCGCGGTGCGCTGCCGGTGGCCGTCTGGCCGCGCATCATTGCTTCGCGGCGAGGTCGTCGTGGTTGTCGGTCTGCTGCTTTTTCTCGCCGCCATGCACCGAAATCCCGTGAAGCTCCTTGTTGCGCGCGACGACGTCGGCGGTCGGCGGGTACTGCGTCTTGCTGATCGGCACGATGCCGTCGTGCTGCGCCTGCTTCAGTTCGTTGACGACCTGCGCGCGGGACTTGCCCTGCGTTTGCGTTTGGGCGAACGCGGCCTGCGTGGCCATGCCGAGCGACAGCGTGGCGGTGACGAACAGTGCTGCGAGTTTTGCCGTTTTCATCGAGTGCTCTCCTTGATCAGGGCCGCCGGGTGGCGAACCGTGGACCCAGTATGCGAAAGCAGCCGTGCGTGATCGTGATCGCGAGATGAAAAATGCGTCAGCTTGCCGGCGTGGAGGTGCGCCGTGCGGACTCGATCGACATGACGCAACCGTCATGTTCGCGTCATGGGTGGGATGAGCGGGAAGCGGAACATGCAGTCTGCCGTTGGCTGAGCGTGCCGACGGAATACGTGCCGACCGCGACAGCAGCATCGATAGCGGGCGGCGCCGTTCAGACCTTCTTCCGGATCGAAAATTGCATCGTCCCGCTATTTGCCTTGCCTTGATCGCAGTCCTGATCGTCCCGTTGTTCGCGGGCTGCGCATCGACACGTTCCGGCGCCACGGCCACCGTTTCTGCCGCCGCGCGCAAGCCCGCGCCGACCGACCTGACGCCTGGCGAGCCGGTCGACTATGCCGGGCACCGGTGCGGCAATCCGAACCTGTATGTGAAAACGCATCCGTGCGTGTACCCGCAGCGCAATTCCCCGCGGTGATGGTCGGACACGCGTAAAAAAATGGCCCGGCGCTCGACGAGTCCGGGCCTAATGCGTGATCGTGCCGTGCGGCAGCGACCCGCTGCGTGGGTAGGAACGGGCAGGGCCCGCTACCGTTCCGATCGTAGCGATGCGACGCATCGTGAACCTGATCGGAACATGAAATTTTCGTCACGCAGTGCGCATGGGCAACCGCCGAGGGATTGACGATGCCCGTCGTACGCGTGCCACCGGCCAGCGTGCGCGGTTCCCCGTTCGCGCGCCGCCACGCGCCGACCGCATGAAGATGGGTGTGCGTCGATAGCGCATGGTCGGCGGACATCAAACATCGTCGGGACGGTGACGAAACCGTCATCAGGCGATCACGAATCCGCACCGCCTCGGGATCAAAGTGAAGGCTTCTGTCACGGAATTCCAGTAAGGAGCCAACCACATGAACATTCCGCACTCGCTGATCGCCATGGCCGCTGGCGCGCTGTCGATAGCAGCCTTCTCGCAAGCCGTGGTCGCGCAGCCGAAAAGCCGTCAGGAAGTGATTCAGGAGCTGGTGCGCGCGCGCCACGACGGCGTGATCCCGAGCCCCAATCACGACTATCCGGCGAGTCCGGCCGCCGTCGCGCGCAATCGGGAAATTCATCGCTCGACCGTTCATCGCGGCGAGAAGACGCCGATGGTCGACGCGCACGACAACCGCTTCGCGGTGCTTTGATCGTTGATTCGCGGCCGACCGGGACGACGCCCGTCGGCCGCATTTACGGAAAAGGAGCGTGCGATGCGCAATATCGCGAAAGGAATCGTGCTGGCGGCGTGCCTGACGTCGACGGCCGCGATGGCGGCTGGCTGGCCGGAACGTGCGCTGTCGCACGCGCCGGCGCACGACCTCGGCATCCGCGCGAACGAGAAAATGCGCTGCGAGTTCGCGGCCGTGCCGGCCGGCGCGTGGACCACGACGTTCGCGCGCGGGCAATGCGAGATCGACAACGGCCGGCTGACGTTCGTGCCGGCCGATCCCGGTGACGAGCCGACCATCACGGAGAAACGGATCATGCTCGGTGACGTCCGCACTGCGTCGCATC
Organism: Burkholderia sp. LAS2; assembly: GCF_018417615.1. Lineage (NCBI taxonomy): Bacteria > Pseudomonadati > Pseudomonadota > Betaproteobacteria > Burkholderiales > Burkholderiaceae > Burkholderia > Burkholderia sp. LAS2. The sequence goes on along the minus strand of NZ_CP071052.1, from coordinate 4,381,050 downwards.
AGTCGCGCAAGCTGAAGGAACAACTGCAGCTGACGACGCGCGATCAAGTGATCGCGCTGAACGTATTGACCGACGATGGCAGCCGCAAATCGCGCGAACATGCGATCGACCTGTGGACCACACTGCGCAACGCGGGTGTCACGCCGGTCAACGGCACGCGTATCGTCGACACTTATCCGACCGGCGCGACGACATGGTAGCCACCACGCCGTTGCGCGCGGCCTACCCGGCCTTCACCGATCCTTCGATCAGGAAGAACACGATGAAGCCGATGAAGAACGCTGCCGTCGCGAACGGCGTTTCCGGCACCTCGTGCGCTTCGACCAGCAATTCTTCGGTGACGAGGTACAACAGCGCGACGGTGCCCAATCCCAGGAGCACCGCATAGACGTTCGCGGGCAACCCCGCGAACGCCGCATTGCCGGCCACGGCCGCGACGCTCAGCAGCGCCGCGAGCGCGACCGGCACGACGATCGACAGCATGCGGCCGATGCCGGCCGCGGCCAGCGCCGCGCTGACCGACAGCGCGAGGAACAGCACCTCGAGCGTCAGCGCGACGGTCAGGATGATGCCGCTTTCGTCGCTCGCGGAAAAGGCGATGCCGAGCACCAGGCCGTCGACGACGAGGTCGATCGCGGTGACGATGATCAGACTCACCGGCAAACGCGCTTGCTCGAAGCGCGTCTCGATCGCGCCCGACAGCGCGCGGATCGCCAGCATCAGCGCGATGCCGAGCACGAAGCCGACGACGACCGGAAACAACGCATGCGCGCGGTCCTGCGGCAGCAGTTCGAGCGCGGCGGCCGCGAATACGATGCCGCCGGTGAAATGCTGGATCACGCTCGACGTTTTCGGGCCGGGCGCACGCCACGCGGCCGCGAGCGCGCCGAAACAGGCCGCCAGCACGGGCGGTAACGTGAGCAGCGCGAGCTTTGCGGTCGGTGTCATGAGTCCTCTCGGCGGTTGGCGCGTCGCAGTCGGACGCTGCGTGGCACGATCGTACGCGCCGGGCGTCGCCCGGGCATCAACCGGAGATTGAACACCTTGAAGCCGCTCCAGGGTCAAGCGGTTCGATGCGGGCGCCCCCGCAAGCCGGGGCGCCCGTTCCGCTCAAAGCTGCGCGAGCGCCTGGTCGAGATCGGCGAGCAGGTCGTCGATATGCTCGATGCCGATCGACAGCCGCACCGTTTCTTCCTTCACGCCGGCCTTCGCGAGCTCGGCCGGCGACAGCTGACGGTGCGTGGTCGATGCCGGGTGCGTCGCGAGCGACTTCGTATCGCCGATGTTGACGAGCCGCGTGAACAGCTTCAGTGCGTCCTGGAACTTCGCGCCGCCGTCGCGACCGCCCTTCACGCCGAATGTCAGGATGCCCGGCGCACGGCCCGACAGGTAGCGGGCGACGAGCGGATGGTCGGGGTGATCGGGCAGGCCCGCGTAGTTCACCCATTCGACGTGCTCGTGGCGCGCGAGATGCTGCGCGATCTTCAGCGCGTTGTCGCTGATCCGCTCGACCCGCAGCGCGAGCGTCTCGATGCCCTGCAGGATCTGGAATGCATTGAACGGCGAGATCGCCGCGCCCATGTTGCGCAGCGGCACCACGCGGGCGCGGCCGATATACGCGGCCGGTCCGAACGCTTCGGTATAGACGACGCCGTGATAGCTGACGTCCGGCTCGTTCAGTCGCTTGAAGCGGTCCGCGTGTTCGGCCCACGGAAACTTGCCCGAATCGACGATCGCGCCGCCGAGGCTCGTGCCGTGGCCGCCGAGATACTTCGTCAGCGAGTGCACGACGATGTCGGCGCCGTGCTCGAACGGGCGCAGCAGGTACGGCGACGGCACCGTGTTGTCGACGATCAGCGGGATGCCGTGGCGATGCGCGACCTCGGCGAGCGCGGCGATGTCGGTGACGTTGCCGAGCGGGTTGCCGACCGATTCCGCGAAGATCGCCTTCGTGCGCGCGTCGATCAGCGGCTCGAACGACGCGGGGTCGCGCGGATCGGCGAAGCGCGTGGTGATCCCGTACTGCGGCAGCGTGTGCGCGAACAGATTGTAGGTGCCGCCGTACAGCGAACTCGCGGATACGATGTTGTCGCCGGCTTCGGCGATCGTCTGGATCGCGTAAGTGACGGCGGACTGCCCCGACGCGAGCGCGAGCGCGCCGATGCCGCCCTCGAGCGCGGCGATCCGCTGCTCGAGCACGTCCGTCGTCGGATTCATGATCCGCGTGTAGATGTTGCCCTGGACCTTCAGGTCGAACAGGTCGGCGCCGTGCTGCGTGTCGTCGAATGCGTACGCAACGGTCTGGTAGATCGGGACGGCGACCGCGCGCGTGGTCGGGTCGGGACGATAGCCGCCGTGCACGGCGATGGTTTCGAGACGCCAGTTCGAATGGGCCTGATCGGTCATGGTTGCTCCGTTTGTTGTTGTGAAGGTCGAGGGGGCCTGCCGTCCGGCGATTATAGGAGCACGTGTGCGGCTGCCCTTAGAACGAATCGTTGGTTGCTTATGGGGACGCGCCGCATAGAATGCGTTTTTCCGCAGACGATCGTCGGCACCGCGTGACGCGACGCCGGTACGCCCTCGCGGGCGCACCGCGCACTAGCTCTTGTCGGGATTCGAGTCGCTGCACTGGTCGGGATCGTCGCGCAACAGGATGCGGCGGATGCGGCCATTGTCGTAGAACGGCACGTCCGGGCAGAACTTCGTGCCGGCGCGCGTTGACGTACGTTTCCAAGCGACCTTTTCGGTACGCACGAGCGTCGGGGCGCTGCCCGGCGCACCCGGTTTCCAGATGTCGATATACACGCGCGACATCTGCGGCGAATCACCCACTTCGCAGTCCTTCAGCGCACCCAGCGTCGAGCGCAGCCCGGTATCGGCCTGCTCGATGCGTTGCGGATACTCGATATGGCCGTTGTCGTAGCCGGGCACGACGTAGCAATAGCGGCGCGTGTTCCCGTCGAGCACCGGCAGCAAGTAGCTGCTGGCGGAATCGACCTCCTTCACGTCGTTGCCCTGCCAGCGGTAGGTCGTCACGCCATGCTCGCAGCAGCTCGCGCGCCAGCCCGTCCAGATGATCCGGTGAACCGGATCGAAATCCGGCGACGTGATGTCTTGCAGTCCCTGCGGCGCATCGACGAAGCGCCGCGTCTTCGGGTTGAAGATCCACGTCTGATACGGAATGTTCGGGCCGGCCCCCATCGACTGTGCGAGCATCAGGTCGGGCCAGCCATCGAAGTTCACGTCGGCGAAATCCGGTGTGAACAGGTTGCAGGTGCCTCGCGAATCGGTCTTGAGCGTCTGCACGAGACGGTCGTGATCGTACAAGCGGATCGCGGTGACCTGCGGCGCGTCGTTGCACGAACCGCCATCGTCCGGCAGATGGTCGGCGACGAGGCGGATGTCGTAGGGGAATGGTCTGCCTACGCGCTTCTGCGCGAGCGAGACAGGGAATGTGCGCTTGCCGTCCGGGGCGGTCCATGTGCCGGTGACCGCATTGTCGAACGAAGCGGCGCGCCACGTGCCCGTCACGCGATCGGCATTCGTCTTCGCGCCGCTGTCGCGTTCCGACAGCGTCGTGCCGTGCGGATCGAGCGAACCCTTCAACGCAAGCCGATAGCGCTTGTCGGACGCGCATGGCGCGTAGCAGTACCAGCCGGATATCGTATCGGCGACGCGCGACAAAGACACTTCGACATGGCGATTGCCGATCGTGCCGGTCCAGTCGCGCGACCAGAACGGGATCTCGACCGACTCGTCGGCGTCTGCCGCGCGCGCCGGTGTCGACACGAATGCGGTGATGGCGATCAGCGCGAATGCAAGCGCGCTGCGCCGGCCTCGCGTGCGCCGCGTCGCGGCCGTGTGGCCCGACGCGGCGATGAACGGGTGATGCATGGTTCGGCCCCTCGTTTTGTTATGGGTTATCTCTGCAGGCGTGTTTCGGTGCGATACGTGCGTCAGCGGCTTCCGGCCGCATCGGCCCGTCGATACAGGCGCGGCCATTGATCGTCGAACAGGCCGTTGCATGCGCCGTGCGTCGCGATATCGCCGAGCATGAAGCGCCGGCCGTCGAAGATCCACGATGCGGTCGAGCCGCAATCGCCGGCACTGCGCAGCCTCACCTTGCTCGACAGCGTCGCGCTGGCGGGATCGTAGCCGGCGTCGGTCAATTCGTTTGCGAACGACGCTGAATCGAGGCCCGCGTTCGCGTTCTCGCCGAAGTTCATCGCGGCCGGCGCGTACGGCGCAGTTCGCCGCACGCGATACCACAGATCGGTGTGGTTATACATGCTGCTGGTCTGGCACGGGATCGCGACGAGCGCCTCGTCGGACGAAATCGCGACGGCTCGCGATGCTTTCCTGCGGTCGCTCGCCGACATTTCGTCTTCGACATCGGCCGCACATTGCTTCACGTCGGCACCGAATTTCGCGAGTACCGCATCGACGAGCGGACGCTGTTCGGCGGCCGACAGGGCCGAGGCGGCCGGCGGCGCGGGCGTGACGGCGTGTGGCAACGCGGGCGCGGCCGGCACCGACGATGCCGGCCGGGTGCCGGGGCGCAGCAGTGCCGTGACCGTACCGACGCGGCCCTGCGTGTCGTCGATCAGCAGCAGCGCGGCATTCAATCCCGACAACGGCGTGCGTGCGGTGGACGTCGTGGCCGGATCGCCGACGCTCAGCAGTTGCGCATTACGCGCCGCGGCCAGCCACGCGGCCACCGTTGCTGGATCGCTGGTCCGGATCCGGAGCGGGCGGGCGTCGTCGTCGCTCTTGTCGCCGAACGCATGCCATTGCGCCGGCATCGCATCGAACGGCCGGCCATCCACGCGTGCGGTGCGCAAGTCGATCGGCGCCGACGCGTAGAGGTCGAGCGAGGCTTGCGCGTCCGGGCCGGCATCGCGCGTCACGCGGAGGATCAGGCCGGTGCGTGCGTCGTCGATATCGTCGGCGTGGCTTTCCGCGATACAGCGGTTGCCGTTGTCGCAGACGACCGACCAGTTCTTGAAGTCGCGTTCGACCGGCGGCCGCGCGAGCGGGCGAGCCTCGGCAACGAACGGGGAAACGGCGAGGAGGGCGGCGATGGCGAGCGAAAGGCGGTGCGACATGACGGTTCGTATCGACTGTGGATGGGCGGGCGGAAGACGTCGGACTGCAAGCGCATCGTCAGCAAGCGGGGCAGGTCGAAGGCTGCGGCGCATGCAGCGGCGCGCATTGGCGAACGGCATCGAGTATACCGCCGCCATGCGCTGCGATCGTGACGACGACACGTAGTATGCGGGCACGGACGTTGCTGCCTGGCCTGCATAGATCGGACGAGTGCCGATGCAAAAACGGCGCGATCCCCGGAGGCATCGCGCCGTTCACGTTTCATCGGCCGTCGACCACGTCGCGCAGGAACGCGTCGAGCATCGCCACGTCGCCCCACGGCCGCTTGTATTCGCGGTCGTGTTCGGCATCGGCGAGCATCGTCTCGACCAGCGCGTGGATCGCCGGTCGGCGCGGCCCGTATTCGCTTTCGTTCGCGCTCATCTTCAGCGCGAGCAACGCGTCGAGCTCCGCGCGCACAGCCGGCTCATGCACGGTGCCGTCGACGAGATCCGCGAAACGCATCGGCGGCATGCCGAGCCCCATGTCGATCCAGCGCACCGCGAGCAGCGGCCGCAGCACGTACAGGTACTTCTTGTAACGCACCGTGTCGCCTTGCAGATAGCCACGAAAATTCTTCTTCGCCATCGCGAGGTAGTGATGACGCCCTCGTACCGGCGAGAAGAACGCCGATGCCAGCGACCTGAGCCGCGGCGCCCAGCGCGCGTCTTCGCGATACACGACGGGCGAGTCGAGCCATTCGAGCAGCGTCGGATTCGAGCGTCGCAGCAGTTGCAGCGCCTTGCGCAATTCCCAGCCGCTGACGTCGAGCTCGTCGTCGAGCGGCCGTTCGATCACGTCGCGTTGCGGTTCGACGCTCAGGTACCAGTCGCGCCGGTGTGCGTACACGAAGCGTACGTCGTAATCGCTGTCCGGCGACGCGAATCCCCAGCCGCGGCTGCCCGATTCGCACGCGAACAGCACGCTTACATCGTGGCGGCGCTCGACTTCCGCGAGCTCCGCCATCACGCGCGCCCGCACCGCCGGGTCGACCGGATGCGCGCTGCGTACGGTCGTCATCGTCTTGTCGGTTTTCATCGTTGTCGCTTTCCTTTCGTTGTGCGCGGCCGCCGGCCATTGGCCGCATACCGCACTATCCCTTCACGCACACCACCTGGCGCAGCGTATGCATCACTTCGACGAGGCTGCGCTGGGCCGCCATCACCGCGTCGATGTCCTTGTAGGCCATCGGGATTTCATCGACGACGCCCGCGTCCTTCCGGCATTCGACGCCCTGCGTCGCCTTCGCCTGATCGTCGGCCGTGAAGCGGCGCTTCGCTTCGGTGCGGCTCATCGTCCGGCCCGCACCGTGGCTGCACGAGCAGAAGCTTTCCGGATTGCCGAGCCCGCGCACGATGAAGCTCTTCGCGCCCATCGAGCCCGGGATGATCCCGAGCTGCCCCTTCTGCGCGGACACCGCGCCCTTGCGCGTGACGAGCACGTCTTCGCCGAAGTGGCGTTCGCGCTGCACGTAGTTGTGGTGGCAGTTCACCGCGTGCTCGTCGACCGAGAACGGTGTGCCGATCACGCCGCGCGCCGCGCCGATCACCGCGTCCATCATTGCCTGCCGGTTGCGTCGCGCGTAGTCCTGCGCCCAGCCGACCGCCTCGACGTAATCGTCGAAGTGCCGGCTGCCTTCGGTGAAATACGCGAGGTTGCGATCCGGCAGGTTCGCGATGTGCTGGCGCATGTCGGCCTGCGCGAGTTCGATGAACAGGCTGCCGATCGCATTGCCGACGCCACGCGAGCCGCTGTGCAGCATGAACCACACGCGGTCCGCTTCGTCGATGCACACTTCGATGAAGTGGTTGCCGGTGCCGAGCGTGCCGAGATGCGCGTAGTGGTTCGTCTTTTCCAGCTTCGGATACTTGTCGACGATCCGCTGGAAACCCGGTTGCAGCGACTTCCACGCGTCGGTCACGGCGGCCGGCGTGCGATCGCCCCATGCGCCCGGATCGCGGCGGCCCGGCGCGCGGCCGTGCGGGACCGCGCGCTCGATCGCGCTGCGCAGCCCACCCAGCGAATCCGGCAGGTCGGACGCGGTCAGCGTCGTGCGCGCGGCCATCATCCCGCAGCCGATGTCGACGCCGACCGCGGCCGGAATGATCGCGCCCTTCGTCGGAATCACGCTGCCGATCGTCGAGCCCTTGCCGAGGTGAACGTCCGGCATCACCGCGACGTGGCCGAAGATGAACGGCATCTGCGCGGTGTTGCGCAGTTGCGCGCGCGCTTCCTCTTCGACGGCGACGCCTTGCGTCCACATCTTCACCGGCTTGCCGTTCGCCAGTTCCATCACCTGATATTCGATGTCATTCATCAGAATTTGCTCCGGGAAACCCCGCCATTGATGGCGGGAAGGAAAGGGGTGCTGTTGACAGGCGGCTTCTCCCACGGGTTAGGATCACCGGCATGATTCTTGTCTACCGCTACCGGGTGAAGTCGCTCAACGGACTGCTTAACAAGCAGAGCCGCGCGGTGAACTACGTCTGGAACTTTTGCAACGATACGCAGAAGCACGCGCTCAAATGGAGCAAGAAGTGGCCGACCGGCTTCGACCTGAATATGCTCACCACCGGCAGCAGCAAGGCGCTCGGTATCCACTCCGGTACGATCAACGCCACGTGCGAGCAATATGCGAAGTCGCGCAGTCAGCACCGTCGGCCCTACCTGCGCTATCGCGGCAGGAAATCGCTGGGTTGGGTGCCGCTGAAGGGCCGTGACCTGAAGCGCGAGGGCGACGCGTTTCGTTTCGCCGGCAACACGTTTCGCGTGTTCAACAGCCGGGCGCTTCCCGAAGGCAAGATCAAGGACGGAACCAACTTTGCGCAGGATGCGCGCGGTAATTGGTTCTTGAACATCGTGATCGAGATGCCCGATGTTCAGGCCCGCCCAATCCGTTCCGGCGTCGGCATCGATCTCGGTCTGAAAGACTTCGCCACACTTTCGACCGGCGAGAAGCTGCCTAACGATCGGTTCGGTCGATGCGCGGCCGAGAAACTCGCGAAAGCGCAACGGGCGCGAAAGCACAAGCGGCATATCGCGAAGCTGCACGCCAAGGTCGCGAATGCCCGCGCCGATTTCCAGCATAAGCTCGCGCTCGATCTGGTGCGGCGTTTTGATTACATCGCGGTCGGCAACGTGTCGGCCGCAAAACTCGCCAGAGCCAGGATGGCGAAGAGCGTCTACGACGCATCCTGGTCGTCCTTCCGAAACAAGCTCCGCTACAAAGCGATCGCGCACGGGGCCACGTTCGAGGAAGTGGACGAAAGCGGTTCGACCCAGTCCTGTTCGTCGTGCGGATCGAAAGACAGCACGACGCGGCCGAAAGGTATCGCGGGACTGAGAATAAGAGAATGGGCCTGCAGTGACTGTGGTCTCGTGCATGATCGTGATATCAACGCTGCGCTGAACATTCTCCGATGCGGACGTGCATCGCCAGGTGTGGGAATCCTCCGCCTTTAGGTGGACGAGGACGTCAATTGCTTCACCTGATTCATTTCGGGGTCCGGCGCGATACACGTGCGCCGCGCCGGCTCCTGCATTACGCGCCCTTGATGCTGACGAGTCCGTTCAGCACCTGGTCGAGACCGCCGAACACCGAGATGCGGTCGATCCGTTCCGCGACGCGCTCGAGCGTTTCCAGCTCCTTGAGTCGCAGCGCGGTCGGGTTCTCTTCCATCACCTTCGCGGTGTTCAGCAGCGAACGCGTGGCCGCCGTTTCCTCGCGGCGGCGAATCACGTTCGCCTGCGCGGACTTCTCCGCTTCGACCACCTGCGCGAGGATCGTCTTCATGTCGCCCGGCAGCACGATATCCTTCACGCCGACGCTGCGCACGTCCACGCCTGAATCGTCGAGGCGGGCGCGTACTTGCGCAATCACGACGTCGTCGAGCGACTGCTTGTCCTCCAGTAGCGCGTCGAGCGAGCGCGTGCCGACCGCCGAACGCAGCGCGAACTGCAGTTCGCGATACAGGTGTTCGACCGGCTTCTGCAACTGGCCGAACGCGTGCAGCACGTCCGCATAGCACCACGTCGCCGACAGGTTCAGCCGCAGCGCGACCTTGTCGCGCGTCAGGATTTCCTGCCCGCCGACTTCGATCGCCTGCAAGCGCAGATCGACGAGTTCGACCGCGACGTCGCGGTTGAAGCGCCAGAACGCCGACGTACCCGCGTCCAGCACCCGCTCGATCTTGCCGTCGATCTTCAGTACACCGACGTGGTACGCCGGCACCTGAGCCAGCAGCACGCTCGTGAGCCCCGCCACGCCGCGCGCACGCAGCGACGGTTGCGCGATGCGCTTCACGAGCGCGGCGGGCAGCATGCTGTCCTGCGCGAGATCGATGCGCTCCAGCCGATGCGCGGTCAGGCCACGCCAGTACAGCCGGCGCGTGCCGGGCGCCAGGATCTCGACGAGCACGTCGTCTTCGTAGCGCAGGCCGGCTTCGTCGTCGGCGAGATCCATCGCGACGAAATGCTGCGCGAGCACATCCTGTGCGTCGTGACGCAGGTAATCGGCCAGCGCTTCGTCGGCGAGCGGCGCATCGAGACGCGCGGTCTGCACCGACAGGCGCTTGAACGGATCGAAGGCCTTGAACACACCCGGTTCGAGCACCTTCACGAAATCGCCTTCGCTCATCAGCAGCGCGCGTTCGTTCTTTTTTACGACATGTCGCATCCACATATTCTTGTCCTTTTCTTCAATGGCCGCCGGGTGACGCGCATCGGGCGGATCGCGGTGCGACGCAATCGGGCGGGCGGCACGCTGGCCGGCGTCGAAGCGCATGGCGACGCGTCCTGCATCGCGTCGTCGTGCGCATTCGCGCGGGCCGTGCGGCCGCCCGGCGCGATCGCGCGGAACCGCAACCGGTCGGACGCGCGGCGGGCCTTGCGGCCCGCACCGGCGGGTACTGCTTTCATACGAGACCGTCCTTGCGGACAGCGTTCGAGCGGGATTCGAACCCGCCACCGGCCGGCTTTCGCCGGCTGCTCCACCTGACTGAGCTTCCGAACAATGGGGCGCCCCGGGATTCGAACCCGGGCGAAGCATCCTGGCGCGCGCCCCTTTGCCTTCGTCTGTCCATGGCGGCATGCGCTGCCGCGACGAACGAGGTTCGGCGGCGGCGCACCAGCAGGGCTTGTTGAACCCTGGCTCGTGGGCCAGCGGGACATCCGGCGTTTTCTATTTAGCGAGGAGCGTGCCAGTGTGGGCGTGGGCTTTCGTGAAATTTCCCAGGCGATTGAAAATAAAGGGAATTTTTTATTTGGCGCGGCCTGGTGGCAACGCTCGTTGCACCGCGCCGCCATGAATATCCGATACAATCGGATCGCTTCTTATCCCATGAGATAAACATGCGCAAAACCGTCGCGATCGGTTTTCTCGGCACCGTGCTCGACCAGGGCGGCCGCGCGCCGCGCCGTTACCGCAAATGGCGGCCGACGATTTCGCTGTGCGAGCAGCCCGGCCTGCCGATCGACCGGCTCGAACTGCTGCATTCGCTGGACTACACGCGTCTCGCCAACCAGGTGCGGGACGATCTCGCGCGCGTGTCGCCGCACACCGACGTGCGGCTCACGCCGGTCACGATCCACGATCCGTGGGATTTCGAGGAGGTCTATGCGACGCTGCACGATTACGCACGCGCGTATCCGTTCGACCTCGAGCACGAGGATTACCTGATCCACATCACGACCGGCACGCACGTCGCGCAGATCTGCTGGTTCCTGCTGGCGGAAGCGCGCTACCTGCCCGCGCGTCTCGTGCAGACGGGGCCGCCGCAGCGGACGGACGAAGGGCCGAGCGGGCCGGGCACGATCTCGGTGATCGATCTCGACCTGTCGCGCTACAACCGGATCGCGCAGCGCTTCACGCGCGAGCGCGACGAAACGGTGTCGTTCCTGAAGGCCGGCATCGCGACGCGCAACGCGCGTTTCAACGCGCTGATCGAGCAACTGGAGCGCGTGGCCGTGCGGTCGCGCGCGCCGATGCTGCTGGTCGGGCCGACGGGTGCCGGCAAGTCGTTTCTCGCGAAGCGCGTGTACGAACTGAAGCGCGGCCGGCACCGGCTCGCGGGGCCGTTCATCGAGGTCAACTGCGCGACGCTGCGCGGCGACGCGGCGATGTCGACGCTGTTCGGTCACGTGAAAGGCGCGTTCACGGGCGCGCAGTCGGCGCGCGCGGGGCTGCTGCGCGCAGCGGACGGTGGGCTGCTGTTTCTCGACGAAATCGGCGAACTCGGGCTCGACGAACAGGCGATGCTGCTGAAGGCGATCGAGGAAAAGCGCTTCCTGCCGGTGGGCGCGGACGTCGAGGCGAGCAGCGATTTCGAGCTGATCGCGGGCACGCATCGCGACCTGCGGCAGATGGTGGCTGCCGGTACGTTCCGCGAGGATCTCTACGCGCGGATCAATCTGTGGACCTACGAACTGCCGGGACTCGCCGAGCGCCGCGAGGACATCGAGCCGAACCTCGAATTCGAGCTCGACCGTTTCGGCCGCGAGCAGGGCGAGCAGGTGCGGTTCAACGTGGAGGCGAAGCGGCGCTATCTCGCGTTCGCGGCGTCGCCGCGCGCGACGTGGGCCGGCAACTTCCGCGAGCTGTCGGCCTCGGTCACGCGGATGGCGACGCTGGCCGATGCGGGGCGGATTACCGAGGCGCTCGCCGAGCAGGAAGTCGAGCGGCTGACGCGCACGTGGTCGTCGCCGGGTGGTGCGGGGGCGTCCGATGCATGCGTCGACGCGGTATTCGGCGCGCGGGCGGCGGAGCTCGACCTGTTCGACCGCGCGCAGCTCGAACGCGTGCTCGACGTGTGCCGCACGTCGGCGAGCCTGTCGGACGCCGGGCGCACGCTGTTCGCGGTGTCGCGGAAGAACAAGAAGCAGCCGAACGATGCGGACCGATTGCGCAAGTATCTCGCGCGGTTCGGGCTCGATTGGGACGGGGTGCGGCGCGCGCTCGACGGCGTGTGATGACGAGAGGGGCGCGTGATGTCTGCGCTGCGCCCGTTACGCGCGGCAGATCGCGATGATCTCCGCGCTGGTCGCCTCGTCGAACGGGGCACGGTCCCAATCGCCGCACCAGTCGGCCGACGCGAAGCCGGCCGCCGTCACGCGGGCCTGCAATTCGGATCGAGCGATGAAACGCAGCCGGCTCGTATTCGTCAGCACCGTATCGTCGCGACGGAAGCGGTAATGCGTGTCGAACGTCACGATCGCGCCGTCGATCGCCCGCACCGCGTGATGGAGATCGACGATGCCGAATGCGTGCGACTCGACGCTGCGTGCCGACTGCGCGGGTGTCCATGTTCGCCACGGTTCGATACGCGGGTTGCGGGTGTCGAACAGGAAGCGGCCGCCGTCGGCGAGCACGCGTCGCACGCCGCGCAGCGTCGCATCGATGTCGTCGTCGGTCAGCAGGCACTGGAACGCGTGCCCGGTCATCGCGACCGCATCGAACGGCGCGCCGGGCGGCAGGCCGTCGAGTGCGCACGCGAGCCAGCGTACCGCGTCGGCACCCGGCTGGCGCCGCGCGTAATCGATCATCGCCGGTGCGGGATCGATCGCGACGACGTCATGCCCGGCTGCCGCGAGCCGTCGCGCGAACGTGCCGGTGCCGCAGCCGAGATCGAGGATGCGTTGCCCGGCGGCGCCGATCGCGGCCGCGTAGAACGCGAAGTCCCGATCGCCCGCGTTGAACACGTCGTACACCGCGACGAGGCGCGGGTCGGTGTAGAGCAGGTCGGCGTCGGCGCGCGTCATGCGGCCGCGCACATCAGCGCTGCTGCACGGCCACGCGCAGCCCGAGCGCGATGAAGATCGAGCCGATGATCTTGCCCTGCCAGCGCGTGAGCCACGTGAGCCGCTTCACGATGCGGCCGAGCGGGCGGATCGAGCACGCGATCAGTGTCGTGTAGAGCGAGCTGAGCACGACGAAGATCAGCCCGAGCACCGCGAACTGCACGAACGTCGAACCGCGCTCCGGATGCACGAACTGCGGCATGAACGCGAGAAAGAACAGCGCGGTTTTCGGATTCAGCACTTCGGCGGGAATCGCCTGCAAGTACGCCCTGAGCGGCGTGACGGGCGACACCTGCGGCAGCGACGGGTCGGCCGCCTTCTCGAGCAGCGCGCGCACGCCGAGGTAGATCAGGTACGCGGCGCCGGCCAGCTTCACGACGTTGAACGCGAGTGCCGACGTCATCAGCAGCGCGGACAGCCCCACGGCCGCGAACAGCGTATGCACGAAGTCGCCGCTCGCGACGCCGAGGCCGGTCAGGATGCCGGTCTTGCGGCCGCCCTGCACGGTGCGGCTCAGCACGAGCAGCACGGCGGGGCCGGGAATCAGGAACAGGCCCAGAACGACGGCCGTGAAGGTGGTCAGCGTGGTCAGGTCGAACATGGCGGCTCCGGCAGGTTGGCGCAGCGGCAGGGGATCGGCGCATTGTATTCGGTTCGGCGCGCGGCCGCAGACGGCCGTTTTCAAACGGCGCGGCCGCGCCGGCGCCTTTCTGGTATAAGCACGACAGGGCGCGCCGGCGTCCGGCCTTCTTTACAGCCCGTCGTTCCATGCGCGACCTTCCACCGATCACCGATCCCGCCGCGGACGCCGACGTCTATCACGTGCCGCGTCCGCTCGTCGTGTTCGGCGGCTCGGTCGTCGAGCCCGAATGGCGGCTCGAGCGGCACAGCCATCGTCAGGCGCAACTGCTCTACACGTTGAGCGGCGTCGTCTATTGCGAGATCGACGGCGGCGTGTGGACTGCGCCGCCGCAATGCACGGTCTGGATTCCGGGCGATGTCCCGCATGCGGCGCGCGGCTCGGCCGGCGCGACTTTCTACGCGGTACTGGTCGAACCCGACGCGGCGCTCGAGCTGCCCACGCGCTGCTGCACGCTGGCCATGTCGCCGCTGTTGCGCGAACTGCTGCTGAAGGCGGCCAGCTTCCCGAATCTGTACGACGTCGACGGGCCGCAGGGGCGGCTGGTGGCGACGCTGCTCGACGAACTCGTCGCGGCGCCGATCGAGGATCTGTACCTGCCGATGCCGGCCGACCGCCGGCTGCGCAAGCTGATCGACCATCTGCTCGACGATCCGGCCGACAAGTCGCCGCTGGCCGAACTCGCGCGACGCGCGGGCATCAGCGAGCGCAGCCTCACGCGGCTCGCGACGAAGGAACTCGGCATGAGCCTGGGCGACTGGCGCCGTCGGCTGCACGTCGCGCTGTCGCTGCGGATGCTGACGACCGGCCGCCGCGTGCATCAGATCGCAATCGATCTCGGCTACGAGAGCGCGAGCAGTTTCGTCACGATGTTCCGCAAGGCGACCGGCAAGTCGCCGACGCAATACCTGACCGACCGGCAACGCTGAACGCCTACGCTGCGCGCTCGCACACGTTTGGCCGGATTGAAAAAGCAGTTGGCCGGGATGAGAAATGACGCATCGGGTCTCGATCCATAAGATGAGAATCGTTCTCATCTGGAGGTCGACATGCAAATCGTCACGACTGAATTCCCGTTTGTCTGGCTGCGTTACAGCGGCTCGACCCACACCGATCCCGCCCGCCTGATTGCCGAACTCGACGCGCTGCTCGCGCGCCGCGAACGCTTCGTCTTGCTGACCGACGATGCCCCGTCCGGCGACGATCGCGCGGACAACGATCACGAGATGCGCAAACAGCTCGCGAAGTGGAGCAAGGCCAACCGTGCGCTGTCGCGCGAACGGATCCCCGGGATGATCGCGATCGAGCCCAACGCGGCGCGGCGCGTGGCGCTCAACGCCTTTTCGGGCGCCTTCGAGAAGGTCTGGGGCTATCCGCTGAACGCGGCGGCGAGCCGCGACGACGCACTGGCGCTCGCGCAACGGCTGCTCGCCGAACCGGCGCCCGGCGTCGCGGCGGCGAACGCCTGACCCGACGGCCGCGCGGGTCGCGCGGCTTGCGTCGACATCGACGTCGATATTGACACGCACGCACGGTGCGCGAACGCGCGCCGCGACATATCGCAACCACGCAGAGGTGTTGGGTGGACAATCCGATCCGCGCGATGCGCATCTTCACGCGCATCGTCGAAATGAACAGCTTCACGCGCGCGGCGCAGGCGCTCGGCATTTCGCGCGCCACCGCGACGCGCACCGTGCAGGAACTCGAAGCGGCGCTCGGCATGCCGCTGCTGGTGCGCACGACGCGCGCGTTGCGGGCGACGCCCGAAGGTGATGCGTATTACCGGCGCTGCGTCAGCATCACCGCGGACGTCGACGAGCTCGAAGCGAGCATCCGCGGCGCCGCGCTGCATCCGAGCGGGCCGTTGCGCGTCGAATTGCCGGCGTCGGTGGCGGGCGCGATCGTATTGGCCGCGCTCGGCGAATTTCATGCACGACATCCCGATCTCGAACTGATGCTCGCCATGGCCGGGCGCGCGGGCGATCGCATCGGCGACGCGATCGACTGCAGCGTCCGGCTCGGTGCGCTGCCCGATTCGTCGCTCGTTGCACGCCGGCTCGGCTCGCTCGAGCGCGTGACGTGCGCGAGCCCCGCGTATCTCGAGCGCTTCGGCGTGCCGCGCACGCCCGACGATCTGGACGCGCATCGCGCGGTAGCCGGGTCGCACGTGTTCGGCCAGCGTCCGGCCGAGCTCGAATTCGTGATGGACGACGCGGTGCGCAAGGTGCAACTCGACGGCATCGTCAGCGTGGACGACGAGCAGGCGTATCTCGCCTGCGGCGTGCACGGCCTCGGGCTGATCCAGCCGACGCGCGTCGCCGCGCAGCCGCTGATCGACGCGGGGCGGTTGCGGGAAGTGCTGCCGCGCTGGCAACCCGATGCGCTCGCGGTGTCGGCCGTCTATGTGAAGCGCCCGCATGTGTCGCCCGGCGTGCGGGCGTTCGTCGACTGGATCGCGGAGCGCTTCGTGCAGGCCGGGTATGAGCAGGCGGGACTGGCGGCGGCGGGGGCGGTGGGGTGGCGGCCGGCGCTGCCGGGTGCAGTCGCTGCCGGCGATCGCTACAGCGGGCTCGTAGCGGTGGCTTGACGGCGGTATGCGGACGGAAGGTCCTCAAGCGGTTGCGAGGTGGCAGGCGCTGGCCTTTGATCCGTATCGGAGGATGTAAATATTTTGGCGATTTGGCACGAAATTCGCCGGAATATTTACATCGTATGCTGCGGGGCCAGCAGTGCAGCGGCATACGGAGAGGCGCAGGCGTGCGCATGCCCGCAGCACCGACAGCCGACCCGCATGGGGTGCGGAATACCCGCCTTACACCACCCTAAACCGCCCCAAATCCTCCGCCACGAAATCGACGAACGCGCGAATCCGCGTGGACATCTGGTGACGCTGCGCATACACCGCGTAGATGTCGGCGCTCGGCGTTTCGTGCTCGGGCAGCACGACGACCAGCCTGCCGTCGGCGAGATAGTCGCGCAGATCCCATTCCGCGCGCATCAGGATCCCGTGTCCGTCGAGCGCCCACTTCACCGCGATCTCGCCGTCGTTCGTCGTCAGGTTGCCGTTGATCCGCACGGCTTCCGTGTGGCGGGCCGCACCGCGTCCGCTCGTCAGGCGCCACACGCCGTAACCTTCGTCGCCCTGCCGGATGCCGATGCAGTTGTGCCGCGTCAGGTCGTGCGGCGTGCCGGGCGTCCCGTGCCGCGCGAGATACGCGGGCGCCGCGCACAGCAGCCGGCGGTTCGGCGCGAGCCGCCGCGCGACGACGCGCGTATCGGGCGGTTCGCCGAAGCGGATGCACACGTCGAACGCGTCGTCCGTGAGCGGCGGCGGCATCACCGACAACTGCAGTTGCACCGATACCTCCGGATAGCGCGCGACGAAGCGCGAGATCGCCGGGCCGACGTGGCTGCGCCCGAAACCGAGCGTCGCGTTCACGCGCAGCAGGCCTTTCGGCCGCTGCTTCGCGCTGCCGAGCAGTTCGCCGAGCTCGTCCATCTGATCGAGGATCCGGCGCGCATAGTCGAGGTACACGTCGCCTTCCGGCGTCAGCATCATCCGCCGCGTCGTGCGGTTGACGAGCGTCACGCCCGCGCGCCGCTCCATCTGCGTGAGCCGCTTGCTGACGGCCGCCGCGGTCAGCCCGAGTTCGCGCGCGGCCGCGCTCAGGCTGCCGGATGCGGCCAGCGTCGAAAAGAAGCCGAGATCGGCCGGCTGGACGGTATCCGCCATGACGGGATTCGTGAATTGCAGTTAAAGATGCTTTGAGTATAGCCCCGGTTTCTGTACTTCCAGTTCGATAAAGTGCGTTCACGCTCACGATCAATGGAGGATGTCCGCGTGAAGACCTACCGTATCGCAACGATTCCCGGCGACGGCATCGGCAAGGAAGTGGTGCCTGCCGGCAAGCAGTTGCTGGAAGCGCTGGCCCGCGGCAGCGACCGCTTTGCGTTCGCGTTCGAGGATTTCGACTGGGGCGCCGATTACTACCGTCGGCACGGCGCGATGATGCCGGCCGACGGCCTCGACGCGCTGCGCGGCAAGGACGCGATCCTGTTCGGCTCCGCGGGCGACCCGGACGTACCCGACCACGTGACGTTGTGGGGCCTGCGCCTGAAGATCTGCCAGGGCTTCGACCAGTACGCGAACGTGCGCCCGACGCGCATCCTGCCGGGCATCGACGCGCCGCTGAAACGCTGCGGGCCGGACGACCTGAACTGGGTGATCGTCCGCGAGAACTCCGAAGGCGAATACGCGGGCGTTGGCGGCCGCGTGCACCAGGGCCATCCGATCGAGGCCGCGACCGACGTGTCGATCCTCACGCGCGCCGGCGTCGAACGCATCATGCGTTTCGCGTTCCGGCTCGCGCAGTCGCGGCCGCGCAAGCTGCTGACCGTGATCACGAAGAGCAACGCGCAGCGGCATGCGATGGTGATGTGGGACGAGATCGCGAAGCAGATCGCACAGGAATTTCCCGACGTGACGTGGGACAAGGAACTCGTCGACGCGGCGACCGCGCGCATGGTCAACCGCCCGGCGTCGCTCGACACGATCGTCGCGACCAACCTGCACGCGGACATCCTCAGCGATCTCGCCGCCGCGCTCGCGGGCAGCCTCGGCATCGCGCCCACCGGCAACATCGATCCCGAGCGCCGCTATCCGTCGATGTTCGAGCCGATCCACGGCTCCGCGTTCGACATCATGGGCAAGGGACTCGCGAATCCGGTCGGCACGTTCTGGTCGGTCGTGATGCTGCTCGAACATCTCGGCGAGGCGGATGCCGCCGCGCGCGTGATGCACGCGATCGAGGCCGTGACGGCCGACCCGTCGCTGCACACGCGCGACCTCGGCGGCAGCGCGACGACCGCGCAGGTGACGGCGGCCGTCTGCGAGCGCGTCGCGAACGCGGCGGTCACGGCCTGACGGCAGCGACGCGGTGACGGCCGCGCGTGCGCGCAGCCGAGCGCCGCCCGCTCGCTCCACTCACGCATTTTCAGCCCGCGACTCGCGCATGCGACGCGAGCCGGGCGCCGGCCGGCGCTCGAGGTCCATCGACCGACGGCGCACGGCCCGACCTCGAAGGAGGAGACACATGCAAGCGGATCTGGAAACCCGCGTCGCGCGGAAACTGATGTGGCGCATCATTCCGTTCGTGATGCTGCTTTACTTCGTCAGCTTTCTCGATCGCGTCAACGTCGGCTTCGCGGCGATGACGATGAACAAGGCGATCGGCCTGTCGCCGACCGCATTCGGGTTCGGCGGCGGCCTGTTCTTCATCGGCTACTTTCTGTTCGAAGTGCCAAGCAACCTGATTCTCCATCGCGTCGGCGCGCGCATCTGGATCGCACGCGTGATGATCACGTGGGGAATCGTGTCGGCGGTGTCCGCGTTCGCGGCCGGACCGACGAGCTTCTACGTGCTGCGCTTTCTGCTCGGCATCGCGGAAGCCGGCTTCTTCCCCGGCATCATTCTGTACCTGAGCCTGTGGTTTCCCGCGAAGCAGCGTGCGGTGGCCGCCGCGTGGTTCATGGCGGCCGCGCCGATCTCGACCGCGATCGGTTCGCCGCTGTCGGGCGCGATCATGCAGATGCCGCCGATGTTCGGGCTGGCCGACTGGCAGATGCTGTACATCGTCGAAGCGCTGCCGGCGGTCGTGCTCGGCTTCGTCGTGCTGAAGCGCCTGACCGATGCGCCGTCGCAGGCCGCGTGGCTGCGCGCCGACGAACGCGACTGGCTGATCGCGAAGCTGAAGGCGGAAGCGGACGCGCGCCACACGCATGCCGGGCATACGGCCGGTGCGTGGCAGGCGCTGCGCGACCCGCGCGTGCTGGCGCTCGCGCTGATCTACTTCGGCACGTCGGCGGGGCTCTATACGCTCGGCCTGTGGGCGCCGCTGATGGTCAAGCAGTTCGGCTTCACCGCGTTGCAGACGGGCCTGCTGACCGGCATTCCGAGCATCGCCGCCGTGGTCGCGATGATCGGGTGGGCGCGGCACTCGGATCGCACCGGCGAGCGCACGTGGCACGTCGTGATTCCGTGCGTGCTGGCCTGCATCGGCTTCGTGTTCGCGGGGCAGGCGAGCACGGCGTTGCTGACCGTGCTGGCGCTGGTGGTCGTCAACATCGGGATCAGTGCCGCGAAGGCGCCGCTATGGGCGATGCCGAGCGCGTTCCTGTCGGGGGCCGGCGCGGCGGCGGGGATCGCGATGATCAATTCGATCGGCAATCTCGGCGGGTTCGTCGGGCCGTTCGCGATCGGCTGGCTCAAGCATGTGACGGGCGGGTATGCGGCGGGGTTGTATGTGGTCGCGGGGACGCTCGCGGTGTCGGCGGTGGTGACGTTGATGTTGAGCCGGAAGGGGGCGCGGGAGCAGGTCGTGTCGGGGGTGCGGCAGCATCATTGAGCGTGGTGCGCGTCCGCGGGCATGCATCCGGACGTGCATACGGTGCGCTGACGACGGCGCACGACCGAAGCAGCCGCGTCAATGCGCGGGAAGTGCCGCGAGGCGAGCGATCTCCGCCGCGCACACCTCGGCCGACGCGTTCGACGTATCGATCACGCAATCGCTGAACGCGCGCGATGCATATCCTTCCCGATACATCTGCGCGATCCGTTGCCGCTCCCAGTCCGTCAGTGCACGTGTGCCGCGATTCGATGCCGCGACCGCTTCGGGCGGTGCCAGCGTGACGACGAACAATCGTGCATCGCGTACATCGCACGCCGCGCGCAGCCGCTCGAATTCCGCCCCGCCGATTGGATAGGCGATTACGACGTGGCGTTCGCGCGCTTGCGCGATCTGCGTGACCAGTCGCTCCAGCGCAATGGCCCATTGCACGTCGAACGGCGCATCTTCAGGCGCGTCGTGATCGTCGCCGTCGATGAAGCGCGCATCGGGCAGCACGCGTGCGAGTGCGCGGCCGATCGTCGTCTTGCCGCTGTTGATCGGTCCGTTCAGATGGATGACGGTGAGCGGTGTGTTCGTCGATGTAGAGGACATGAGGAGCAGGATGAATCGGACACCTTCATTGTGCCTCGACGTGAAATCGATTTGTAATGTCGACTCCGAAGCGATTAGAGAAATTATTCGATAAAGCACCCTAAAGAAAGGCGTGCCCCCGCCGTTACTCTTCCTCGGTATCTCAAAAAAGTATGACGAAAGCAGTACGACCACACGACCAAAAAACCGAGGGCGCACGGCCGGCGAAGCCGTGCGCGGGATCAGAATGGGATGCACCAATTCAATGGGGCGCGCAGGCACCGGGGGCTGGCGCGCGCTGTGCCTTTGCCTTGCCGTAACGGGACTGCTGCCGCATTGCGCCGCCGCCGCGGGGATCGTCCCGGACGGCGGCACGCCCACCAGCGTGTCGGTCGGGCCGAATGGCCGGCAGCTCGTCAATCTTGCGCCGGCGGTCGCCGGCGTATCGAGCAACACGTATTCGTCGTTCAACGTGACGACCGCCGGCGCGACGCTGAACAACGTCGGCATCAACGCGCGCACGATCGTCAACCAGGTGACGAGCACGAACCGCAGCCTGATCGAAGGCGAGATCGCCGTGGCGGGGCCGCGCGCGAACGTCGTGCTTGCGAACCCGAATGGCATCACCGTCAACGGCGGATCGTTCGTCAATACGGGGCACGTCGCGCTGTCGACCGGCAACGTGAGCTTCAACGACCTGCAGATCGCCCCCGGCGTGATCCAGCGCAACATCGTGCTCGATACGTCGACCGGCACGATCGTCGTCGGTCCGGGCGGCCTGGCCGGCGCGTTGATCGGGCTGGATCTGATCGCGAAGAACATCGTCGTCGACGGCGCGATCGACAACACGTTTTCGTCGGCGACGGCCGGCGTGCGCCTGCTGGCCGGAAGCAGCCGTGTCGAACTGAACACGGGGCTGTCGCCGAACGACAACGCCAACGACTGGCTCTCGCGTACCGCGACGACCCAGCCGGACACCGCATCGTCCTACGCGATCGACATCACGGCCGCAGGCAGCGTGACGAGCGGGCGCGTGCAGTTGATCGTCACGGACCGCGGCCCCGGCGTGCGCAGCGCCGGCGCGATGAATGCGTCGCTCGGGGATTTCACGCTGACGTCGAACGGCAACGTCGAGATGTCCAACGCGAAGATCGACGTCGCGCGAGACGTCGACGTCACCGTTCAGGGCGGCATGACGCTGACCGACACCGACCTGAAGTCGCGCGGCGGCCACGCGAACGTGTCGGCAGCCGATGCGATCGCGTTGACGGGCAGCAGCCTGATGGCGTCGGGCAGCGTCAAGCTGAATGGCGCGGGCATCGCGCTGAATCCCGACGACGCGATGAAGGGCGCCACCGTGGCATCGTCGCAAAGCGGCGTGGTGCTCAAGAGCGCGGCGGACATCGTGAACGTCGGCTCACTGGTGCAAGGGCAGACCGCGATCGACGCGGATCCGGATTCGGCGGGCGCGGTAACGCTGAACGCGGCGGGCCGCATCCTGAACCAGTCGCTGCCGCAAACGGGGATCGGCATCCTGTTCGGCGTGAAGGGCGATGTGTCGCTGACCGCGGGCGCCGATATCGTCAACCGGAATGCACGGATCCTGTCGAACCAGAGCGTGTCGATCGACGCGGGCGGAGATCTGCAGAACATCGTCGACCACAGCACCGGCGTGCAGAACGGTGCGGTGGTCGGCTTCTCCGAGCAGGGCGGCCGCTTCCTGTTCTTCAAGCATCGTAGCGACGGCTTCACCGTCGACTATGGCGCGCTGGCCGACGCATCGAAACTCGCGTACATCACGGCCGATGCGGGCAACGTGACCGTGCGCGCCGCGAACGTGACGAATATCGGCGGATCGATCCTGTCGAATGGCGGCGCGATCGACATCGCCGCGCGCGAAAACATCCTCACGCAGGCCGTTTTCACCGGGCAGGCAGCGTATCGGCGCTCGTGTTTCGTGTTCTGCCGCGCGAGCGCGTCGTCGAACGTGCAGGCGTTCGGCGGCGTGATCGAGGCCAACGCCGACATCCAGCTGAAAGCCGGTACGCAGATCACGAACACGGGCGGAACCGTGCTCGCGCTCGGCGCATTGACGCTCGACGCGCCGAAGACGCTCGCGCAGGCCGTGCCGGGCTACACGGTGATCAACCGCGACCACGACCTGAAAGCGTGGTTCGGCAATCGTTGGGCGGCGATCTATGCGGCCGATACCGGTGGCGTGTTTACCGGCGGAACCGGCAAGGTGCGCCTGACCGGCGAGGCCGACATCGAAGGCGGCGCGTACAGCGCGCCCGAAGGTGTGCTCGCCGCGGGCGGCGTCGTGACGA
Organism: Burkholderia sp. LAS2; assembly: GCF_018417615.1. Classification (NCBI taxonomy): domain Bacteria; kingdom Pseudomonadati; phylum Pseudomonadota; class Betaproteobacteria; order Burkholderiales; family Burkholderiaceae; genus Burkholderia; species Burkholderia sp. LAS2. The sequence goes on along the minus strand of NZ_CP071052.1, from coordinate 4,358,167 downwards.
TCCGGCCGCCTCATCGCGATCTCGTGACGATCGGCAACCGCAATCACATGGGTCTCGTGTCGTGGTTCGGCCTGTGATGTCGCACAAGGATCACCGCATCGCCGCCGCGCTCGCATTGACGATCGGCGCAATGTCGCCGTGCGCGCATGCCCAGCTCGCGGGCGCGCCGCCGGCCGGCGCGCTTCCGGGCCTCGGCGCGCTGCCGGCCGGGCTCGCGGTGCCGCGTGCGGAACAGGATCCCGCGCAGCGTCTGCTGCAGGAGCAGCGCGACCGGCAGCGCCGCGACGAGATCGCGCAGCCGCCGGCGCAGATCGCGGTGCCCGAGCAGCCGACGATGCCGGACCTGCCGCCGGGCGCCGACGTCGACACGCTGCCGGACGTCGCGCCGACGTTCCTGATCGAGCGGATCGAATTCACCGGCGACGCGATCCTCGGGCAGCGCGAACTGGACCGTATCGCGGCGCCGTTCATCGGCAAGCAACTCGGGCGCAACCGGATCAACCTGCTGCTGCGCCGGCTGACGGAAGCGTTCATCTCGCGCGGCTACATCACGACGCGTGCGTACCTCGGGCCGCAGAATCTCGCGTCCGGCACGCTGAAGATCAATCTCGTTCCCGGCCGCGTGGCCGCATTGACGCTGAACGGCAAGCCGCTGAGACCGCGCGATCCCGACGAGAAGTGGTACGAAGTGCGCGGCGGCGGGTTGCTGACCGAAGCCGGCACCGCATGGGCGTTCGCGAGCACGCCGGGCGACGTGCTGCGTCTGCCCGATCTGGAGCAGGGCGTCGATCAGATCAACCGGTTGCGGCGCAATCAGGCCGAAATCCGCATTCTCCCCGGCGAAGCGCCGGGCGATTCGATCGTCGCGATCTCGAACCGCTACGGCGACCGTCTTCATTACGATTTCGGCATCGACAACTACGGCAGCTCGCAGACCGGCAAGACGCGCTATCGCGCCGGTGTCGAAGCCGACAACGTGATCGGACTGCAGGAATCGCTGTCGTTCAGCTACGTCGGGACGACCGACACGAACGCGGTCGTGTTCTCGGCGGCGGTGCCGTACGGCTATCAGACTTTCAGCTACACGGCGTCGATGTCCGAGTATCAGCAGCCGATTGGCGACGTCGCGCTGCTCGCGGGGCGCACGTTCAGCCAGATGCTCGGCTGGAACGACGTGCTGATGCGTTCGCCGCGCGGGCGCATGAGCGTCGACGTGACGCTCAACAAGCTGCGCACCGAGCGCGATCTCAACGGCATTCCGTTGTCGCCGCAGAACCTGACGGTGTTGCGTGTCGCGCTGAACGGGCTGTCCCGCTTCGTCATGCGCGATCAGGGCGCAGCCGCGACCTGGGATGTCGGCGTGTCGCAGGGTTTGCCCTGGCTGGCAGCCAACCACGATGCGTCGGACATCGGCATCGACGACGCACACAGCCAGTTCACGAAGCTCGATGCCACCGGCACGCTGCAGTTCACGCTCGGCAATTTAGCCGGTTCCCTCTGGGCGTATCGCGGCACGCTTCGCGCGCAGTACAGCCGCGTCGCGCTATTCGGCAACGAGCAGATCTTTCTGGGCGGCATGGGCTCGGTGCGCGGGTTTACCGAAGGCGGGATCGCGGGCGACAGCGGCGCATTCGTGCGCAACGAGCTGGCCTGGCAGAACGTGCCGGCGTGGCACGACGCGCGCATCGAACCGTACGTGTTTCTGGACGGCGGCAAGACGCACCTGAACGCGCAGGGCGGCTGGCCGTCGCTCGTCGGCACAGGCGTCGGCACGCGCGCGCAATGGCGTTTGAAAGGCGGGACGCTGTCGACCGAAGTGCTGGTCGGGCAGGCGCTCGTGCAACCGGCCGCACTCGGCAAGAAGGCCAGCGTGTTGCTGGCAACACTCAACTGGACGGACTGATGGAGAACTTCATGGATCGCCTGTCGAACGGTCGCGAGATCGCGATGCAACCCAACCTGTCGGCGCGGATTCGCAAGATCGGCGTCGCGCTCGTCGCGGCGATGCTGTGCGGCGCTGTCGTCCCGCACGCGTACGCGGTTCCCAAGGCGGCGAAGAAACCGGCCGATGCAACCGCCGCGATGCCGGCCGATGCGATCGCGAGCGTGAACGGCGTGCCGATCCTGCAAGCGCAGGTCGACGAAGCCGTGCGCGCGTCGAAGGCGCCCGATACGCCGGCGCTGCGCGCGGCGCTGAAGAACCAGCTGATCGCGCGCGAGCTGTTTCGACAGGCGGCGCTCAAGCAGCACTACGACACGAAGCCGCAGGTCGTTGCCGCCGCCGAGCAGGCGAAGGCGCTCGCGATGACGCAGGCGTACCTGCGTGATCAGGTCAAGCCGGCGCCCGTCACGGATGCGGACGTCAAGGCGCGCTACGACGCGGTTGTCGCAACGCTCGGCGAGAACGAATACAAGCCGAGCGTGATCGCGGTCAACGATGCGGACACCGCGAAGCAGATCCTCTCGCGGCTCAAGAAAGGCGAGGACTTCGGCGGGCTCGCGCGGCAGTTCAGCAAGGCGCCGGCCGCGGCGCAAGGCGGCGCGCTGAACTGGATCTCGTTCAAGACGCCGATCGAAGCAGGCCACACGCAGAACTGGCCGCAACCGCTCGCCGAAGCGCTCGTGAAGCTTCCGCAGGGCGGACTGACGCGCGAGCCCGTGCAGGTCGGCGATACGTACTGGATCGTGCGTGCCGACGACAAGCGCCCGACGCAGGTGCCGCCGTTCGACCAGGCGAAAGACACGCTGCGGCAACAACTCGAGCAGGTCGCGATAGAGAAGGCGACCGCGCAGGTCGTGGCGGATCTGATCCGCAACGCGCGGATCCAGCAGTAGGCGTCAAGCAGCAGGTAGCAAGCTGCCAGTAGCAGCGTCGGGCAGCCGCCCGGCGAACACGCAGGCGATGCCGGGCGGGGAAACCCGGCATCGCTCGGCGCCACGGTCGACCGGCCGATGGCGTACGGCGCGCGGCCATGAAACGAAGCGAACAACAGAAGATGAACACGTCCAAGCGTAAGACCTTGCAGCAGCTTGCCGCCGCCGGTGCGGCGCGAATCGGTGCACGTGCGCGGTCGGCGGCAAGTGCGCCGCGGTTCTTCGCGGTCGAGCAGGTCGCGGGATCGTATCGCTGGTGGCAGCGTGCGACGAGCGCGCTTCTCGCGCTGGCGATGTTCATCGGACCGATCACGGTCACCGTCGAGCAGGGCCGCGATGCAGCCGGCGTGCTCGGCGCGGGCAATCGTCGAATCGACGACGACGCATGGCAGCGGCTGCTCGATCTCGCGTCGCTGCGCGTCCGATTCTCGATGCAGCTCGCGGCTGCCGCGCCCATCGTCGATCCCACGGCGCCGATCTCGTTTCAGCCTGCCATCACGCAGTCGACCGGCGCAGGCGGCGGCGTGCCGGTCGTCAATATCACCGCGCCGAACGCGGCCGGTATTTCGCTGAACCAGTATCAGCAATTCAACATCGATCCGGTCGGGCTGATTCTGAACAACAGCCTGATGTCGGGCACGTCGCTGACGGGCGGCAACGTGCAGGCCAACCCGAACCTGAACGGCCGCACGGCGAGCGTGATCGTCAACCAGGTCACGTCGACCGGCAATGCCTACGCGAGCTTGCTGAACGGTCCGCTCGAAGTATTCGGCGCACCCGCGGCCGTCGTGATCGCGAATCCGAACGGGATCACGACACGCGGCACCGGCTTCACCAACACGATCGGCGTGACGTTGTCGACCGGCGCGCCGCAGTTCCTCAGTGGCGTGGGCGGCAGCGCGACCGACTTCGCGAACGCGAAGGCGCTCGGCTACAACGTGACCGGCGGTCACCTGCAGATCGAAGGCAACGCCGGCGTCAACGGGCCCGGCGCGGGGATCGAGGGGACCGTCGGCACGATCGACCTGATCGGCGAGACGATCGGCATCAACGCGCCGCTCTATGCCGGCACGCGCATCAACGTGATCGCCGGGCGTCAGTTCGTGACGCCGGCCGCCGTCGATACGTACGGCACCACGTACGGCACCGCGTCGAACGGCTCGGACAACTCCGCCGCGGCGATCAATGCCGCGAACGGCGGCGCGAATCGTTCGCTCGCGATCGACGCGACCGCGTTCGGCGCGATGACGGCCGGGCAGATCCAGGTGGTCAGCACCGCGGCGGGGATGGGGGTGCGATCCGACGCGCAGCTCGCCGCGAACGCAGGCGACTTGCTGCTGTCGGCGAACGGCGACGTATCGGTCGCAGGCTCGGCCGCGCAGCAGCAGGCGACGGTTCATAGCGCCGGCAACGTGTCGATGACCGGTACGCACATCGGGGTCGGCGGTTACGCGATCGACGCGAATGGCGACGTGACGTCGACCGGCTCGATCCAGTCCGGCGGCAAGCTCGCCGTGGCGGCAGGCGGCAACGTGAACGTCGCGAATGCACAGGCGCACGGCGACATGACGGTCGCGGGCGGCACGAACGTCACGCTCGGCGACGTACAGGGCGGCGGGGCATTGTCCGTTACCGCGCGCGGCACCGACGGCACGGGCGACGTGAACCTGAACGGCACGTCGGTCGTGACCGGCGCGACGACCGTGCAGGCGGCCCGCGACGTCAACGTGAACGGGCAGACCAATAGCGACACGCTGCGCGTGACCGCGCAACGCGATGCGACGGTCAACGCGGCGTTGCAGACCTCCGGCGCGCTGGCGTTGACGGCGACGCAGGGCAACGTCGTCACGCACGCGACGGTGAAGAGCGGCGGCGATCTTGCGCTGACGTCCGGGCAGGACACCGTCGTCGCATCGCAGGCGACCGCGCAGAACGCAGTCAGCGTGCAGGCGGGGCGCGACCTGAGCGTGAGCGGGTCGCTCGCGAGCGGAACGACGTTCGCCGCCGATATCGCGCGCGACGTGTCGGTCGGCGGCTCGTTGATGGTCGGGACCGACGCGCGCGTGGATGCAGGGCACAACGTCGATACGTCCGGTGTCGTGATCGTCCAGCGCAACGGGTTACTGAGCGCACGCAACGACATCACGGGAAGCGGTTCGATCGCATTCGGCCAGAACGGCGCGTTGAATGCCGCGCATGACGTCGCGCTGACCGGCAAGCTGCTCGCCAATGGTCTGCAGGTCGACGCGGGCAACAGCGCGAATCTCGCGACGGTCCAGGCGGGCGGCGCATTCGGTGTGACGGCAAACGGTAACGCCGGCGGCGGCGACGTCGTATTCAACGGCAACGCGGCGGCCCTCGGCGCCGCCGACGTGCGCGCGTCGCGCGACGTCGTCGTGAACGGCACGCTGGCCGGTGGCGCGCAGGTCGCGCTTGCCGCGCAGCGCAACGTGATCGTCGGCGGCAGCGGCACCGTGCAGGCCGTCGGCGATCTGGCGATGACGGCGGCCAGCGGCAGCGTCGCGTCGGCCGGCACGTTGAACGGCGCGGGTGCGCTGACGGTGCAGGGCGCGCAGGATGTCTCGCTGACCGGCGCGACGACCGTAACGGGCGACGTGACCGCCACGGCTGGCCGGGATCTCGTGATCGTCGGTGCGTTGGCCGGGCAGGGCGTCGCGACGCTCACGGCCGCGCGCGACATCGTCGCCGGCGGCACCAGCGGCTTCGCGCAGGACACGACGTTGAGCGCGGGGCGCGATATCGGCGTGACGGGTGCGTTCCAGGGGCGCGCCGTGTCGATGACGGCAGCCGGTTCGATCGCGCTGAACGACGTGCAGGCCAACGCGGGGCTTCGGCTTGCGACGCGCGCGGGCGACGTTTCGATCGGCGGCAACGTGAACTCGCTGGCGAGCGGGGCGATCGACGCGGCGCGCGACGTGATCGTCAACGGCACGCTGCGCACGGCAAGCGGCCTGGTCATCGGCGGCGGCCGCAATACGTCGATCGGCGGGACGGTCCAGTCGAACGGCGACGTCGCGCTGACGAATGCGGCCGGCTCGCTGACGAGCACCGGCAATATCCAGTCGGGCGGCAATCTGTCGGTGAACGCCGCGCAGTCGGTGGATCTGGGCACGCACTCGACGTCGTCGCTCGGCGACCTCACCGTTAACGCGGGACGCGACCTGACGATGAACGGCTCCGTCGTCGCGCAGGGCAACGGCACGCTGAACGCCGGCGGCGCGATCGGCGGTGCGGCCGCCGTTGCGTTCGGGCTTGCGGCGAACCTCGGTTCCGGCGGCGATACGACTCTCACCGGCTCGCTGCGCGGCGGCAGCGTGCGGACGACGGCGGGCGGTTCGGCCACGCTGCACGACGTGCAGGCTGCGTCGACGCTCGCGCTCGGCGCGGCGAACGACCTGAGCGTGACCGGTGCGGTGACGGGCGGCGCGGACGTGGTGCTGGCCGCCGCGCGCGATATCGGCATTAGCGGTTCGTTGCAGTCGGCCGGCAACACGTCGCTGCGGGCGACCGGCAGTATCGGATCGACCGGTGCGATCGCGAGCAATGGTGCGTTCGACGCGCAGGCGGGCAGCGACATCAATCTTGGCGGCAACACGACCGTGTCGCACGACACGACGCTCGCGGCCGGACGCGACGTCAACGTGAGCGGGTCGCTGGCCGGGCAGGGACAAGGCATCGTCAATGCGGCGCGCGACATCGTCGGCGCAGGCACGTTGACGTTCGGTCAGCAGGCGACGCTCGAAGCCGGGCGCGACGTCGCGCAGCGAGGGCTGATCCAGGGGCAGTCGGTCAGCGTGACGGCGGCCGGCAATGCGGCCGTGAACAACGTCGAGTCGACCGGCACGATCGCGCTGCGCGCGAACGGTACGAACACCGCAACGGGGGCGGGCGATCTGCGCATCGACGGTTCGGTCGCCGCCGCGGGCGCGATCACGGCGTTCGCGCAGAACGACGTTGCGATCGGCGGCAAGGTTGCGAGCGGTTCGACGGTCGGCGTGACCGCTCAGCGGGACCTCGCCGTGAGCGGCGCGATCGAGTCGGTCGGCGATACGGCGCTGACCGCGCGGCAAGGCAGCCTCAACGCGACCGGCGGCATCAACAGCGGCGGCAAGCTCGCTATCGCGACCGGCCTCGACCTGTCGCTCGGCGCGAGCACCAGCGCGATCGGCGACGCGACGCTGACGGCCGGCCGCGATGCCACGCTGAACGGCACGATGGTCGGACAGGCGAACGGCACGGTGACGGCCGCGCGCGACATCAACGGCGGCGGCAAGCAGGCGTTTGCCGCGACCGCGAACTATGCGGCGCAGCATGACGTCGCGCTGACCGGCGGCATGCAGGCGGCCGCGATCGCGGTGACGGGCGGGAACAACGCGACGTTGCACGATGCGTCGTCGTCGACCACGTTGACGCTGACGGCGAACGGCAACGCCGGCGAAGGCGATGCGGGCATCACGGGTGCGGCGTCCGCACAGGGGGCGGCGAACGTGACGGGGGCGCGGGATGTGTCGATCGGCGGCACACTCGGCAGCGGCGATGCGCTCGCATTGACCGCGCAACGTAACGTGACGGTCAACGGCGGCGTGGAGTCGAACGGCGATCTGAAGGCAACCGCCACGAACGGCAGCGTCATGCTCACGGGGGCGACCACGACCGCGGGTGCGTTCAGCAGCCTGTCCGGGCTCGATACGCAACTCGGCGGCCAGATTGCGGTGGCGAAGTCGACGAACGTGCAGGCCGGCCGCGATATCGCGTTGACGGGGACACTGGCGGGTCAACGCGACGGCACGCTGAGCGCGGGCCGCGACATCAACGGTGCGGGCTCCGCGGCATTCGCTCAGGCGGCGACGCTCGATGCCGCGCACGACGTCGCGCTGACGGGTGCGCTGCAAGCTGCGGCCGTCAACGTGACGGGCGGCAACAATGCGGGGCTCGGCACGGTTCAGGCCGTCAACGGCAATCTCGACGTCACGGCGAAGGGCGGTGCCGGCGGCGGCGATGTGACGCTCGGCGGAGCGGCCACCGCATTCGGCGCGATGCAACTGCAAGCCGCACGAGACGTTTCCGTTGCGGGCGCAATCAATACCGGCGGCACGACGACGATCAATGCGGCGCGCAGTGTCGCGCTGTCGGCGGTCAATTCGGCGGGCGATCTCGCCGTAACCGCCTCGGGCGGCAACGCAAGTGCGACGAGCCTGACGACGCAGGGCAACCTGAACGTCGGCGCCGCACAGGACATCGCCGTGACGGGGCAGAGTGTCGCGGGCGGCAATGCTTCGCTGAACGCGGGCCGCGACATGACGCTCGCAGGCGTCGGCGCACAGCAAAACGGCACGTTGACGGCGGGTGGCTCGGTGACGGCCGACGCGATCGCGTTCGCGCACCAGGCGAGCGTCACCGCGGGCGGCAATATCGCGGTGACAGGCAACGTCGCGACCAACGGCGATCTCGCGATGACCGCCGGCAACGATTTGTCGGCCGGCTCGGTGCAGGCGGGCGGCGCGATCGGATTGCGGGCGCAGGGCCACAACGGCGCCGGCGACGTGATGGTGAACGGCGCGGTGACGTCGGGCAACGCGACGACGATCGCGGCCGCGCGCGATGCGGGTATCGGTGCGGCGTCCAGCGGCGGTGCGCTGAACGTGACGGCCGGACGCAGCCTCGGTGTCGCGGGCGCGATCAATGCGACCGGCGACGCGACGCTGACCGCGACGGCGGGCAATCTCGGCGTCGGCGGCGCGATCGTGTCGACCGGGAGTTTGCGGGCCAATGCTGGCGGCGGACTCGCGCTGCTTTCCGGCGGGCTCGTGAACGGCGATACGACGTTGACGTCGGGCGGTGCGATGACGCTCGGCGGCGCGCTGTTCGGTCTCGGGGCCGCCAGTATCAACGCGGGCGGTGCGCTCGGCGGCGGCGCGGCACTGACGTACGGCAAGGACATCGCCGTCAATGCCGGAAACAGCATCACGCTCGGCGCGATTCAGGGTGCCGGCAAGCTGACGGCGGTGTCCGGCGGCGACATGTCGCTCGGTGCGACTACCGCCGTCGGCGACGTGTCGGCGAAGTCGACAGCCGGCAGCGTGTCGTTCGGTGGCTTGTTGCAGTCGGGCGGCAATGTCGCGGTTCAGGCCGCGAACAACGTGTCGCTCGCGGGCGGCGTGGGTTCGATGGGGACGGTCGACGTCAACGGTATCGGCGGCAACGTGTCGGTCGCGGGCGTGTCGGCGAACGGGGACGCGACGCTGCATGCCGGGCAAACCGTCGCATTGACCGGCAACAGCATCGTTGCGGGGCAACTGGGCGTGTCGGGCGGCAACGTCACGCTGAGCGGTTCGGCCGTCGGGTCGAAGAACGTGACCGTTTCCGCGCAGGGAACGGTCGACGCCGGCAATGCATCGCTCGTCGCATCGCAGAACCTGCAGGTGAACGGCTCGAACGTGACGCTCGGCAATGCGACGGTCGGCGGCGCGCTCACCGCGCAGGCGTCGAACCAGCTCACGCTGGCGGGCGGCAAGGCGGTGAACGTCGTCGGCAATGCGACGCTGGCTTCGCAGAACGGGCTGTACAACGCCGCGAACGTGCTGGCCGGATCGCTCAACGTGTCGGCGCCGAACCTGACGAACGCGGCCGGTGCGTCGCTCGCGTCGATCGGCACGACGACGATCAATGCATCGAGCTTCGCGAACGCCGGGCTGGTGAACGGGACGACGACCAACGTCACCGTCGGGGGCGCGCTGACGAACGTGGGCGGCTCGCTGATGGCGGTGAACGCGCTCAACGTCAATACCGGGACGCTGAACAACCAGAACGGGATCGTTTTTGCCGGCAATCCGCAGGCCGCGACCGGTGCCACCGGCGACGTATCGCTGACGATCAATGGCGGCAACGGCGCGTTCTACAACGCGGGCGGACAGTTGCTCGCGCAACGGAACATGGGGATCAGTGCGGTCAATATGGCGTTCGATCCGTCGCAGGGGACGATCAGCCAGGGCGGCAATCTGTCGATCACGGCCGGGTACGTGAATGTCGGCGGCACGTGGAATTACGGCGGGCAGAGCGTTTCGCTGACGGGGCTGAACGGGATCACGAACAACGGCACGATCACCGGGACGTCGCCGTTGACGCTGACGGCAGGCGGCAGCTTCGAGAATCACGGGCAGGTCACCGGGGCGGATGTGACGTTCAACGGCACGCTGAATAATGCGGCCGGGGCGGTGATGCATGCGGATAACGCGTTGACGCTGAACGGCGATACGACGAACCGCGGGACGGTCGAGGCGGGCAGTGTGCTGACCGTGAACGGCGGGAATTATGACAACCAGGGTGCGACGACGCAGTCGAAGGGTGATGTCGTGTTTCGCTTGGGTGGGACGTTGCAGAACACGGGTGGGTCGATTGTTGCCGGGCGGAATGTCGATATTTCCGCAGGTGCGGTGGTGAACGACCAGACGGCGCCGGGCGCGGCGGTGACGACGACGCAGGACGTCGTCGATCCGGGATTGCTGTGGTCGGGGGCGGTTGGCGCCGAGACATACTGGTATCAGTACCGGATTCCAGGGCCGGGGGATTCCGGTCTGACTCTCGGCGATACGACGTTCGGCTTCAATACGACACTCGGCAATCTGCTGTCGCCGACGGGCGCGCAAGCCGCCATTACGTCGAGGCCATCGACGAATCCGTGTCGGGAGTATTGCGACCTGAGCGTTTCGTCGCCCGTCGCGGGATCCGGAACGGTCACGTTTAACCAGTTCCAGGTGTACGTCGGCGACAATTCTCGCGGCAATCCTCAGTATCAGACCGTATGGTACGTCGGCAACGGGCCGCAACCGGGCGCATTAGGCACGCGCACGTTTACACTGCCGACCGTCCACGAAACCACGACGACCCAGACGCCGGGGACGTCGGGCGTCATTTCGGCCGGCGGGTCGATTTCGCTGTCGGCCGGCTCATTGTCCAATCGCGGTGGCCAAATTGCCGCGCAGGGGGATGTCGGGCTGAACGTCGGGTCCCTCGGTAATGGCGCGGTCGCGCCGACGATGATCAATCAATCGGTGCGTACCGTCGATCAGGGCGAATACACGGCGTTCCTGAATCAGTTGAAATCGCTCGGCACGATTGCCGCCAAGGACGCGCAGCGTGAGGCTGACGGCATTAAGCCGACCGTCTTCAGCATCTTGCCGAATTCAGCGGCGCCGACTTCCGTCGGAACGGTCAATTCGTCCACGCCGACCGGCATGATCGCCGCCGGTCACAACCTGACGGTAGGCGGCGGAAATCTCGTCAACGAAGGCCTGATGTACGCGGGCAACGACGTCGCCATCGCGTCGGGTACGCTCACCAATCAGGGCGGCAATCAGCAAAACTATTCGAGCCAGGTCGGCTGCGCATCCGGCGTGCCGAACTCCGCCTGCGGCAACGCAGGCCAACCGCGCGGCAACAACCCGACCACGACGACGTTCGGCTACAGCCAGAACGACGCGACGATCTATGCGGGCCACGATCTCGTGATCGCAGCCGGCCAGATCAACAATACGTACGGCAACCTGCTCGCGGGCCACGACATCGTCATCGGCGGTGTCGGCACGACCGCAAGCTCGACCACGCCCGCACAGAGCCTGAACAACACGTCCGGCAACATCGTCGCGGGCAACGACATCAAGCTCAACGTATCGGGCGCGATCACCAACAATCTGCCGCCGCCCGTGCCGGTACACGAGAACTACGGCAAGCACGAGCAATACTCGGGCTGCATGACAGCGGGCGGCTACAAGGAAAGCTACTGCGAGGGCTATGTCGACCAGCAGTCGGGCAGCTCGTCGGTGATCAGCGCGGGCAACAACCTGCAGATCAATGCGGGCAGCCTGACGAACATCGGCAGCCTGATCGCGGCCGGCAACAACGCGACGATCGCCGTCGCAGGCCCCGTCGTGAACGAGGCGCAGGTGCTGAACGCCTACTGGCACTCGCATTGGGTGCAGGAAACCGGCATGTTCAGCAGCGACAAGCGTCACGACATCTGGGCGTGCGGCACGCCGGAGCAGTGCAAGGCGCTGTACGGGAGCGCATACACGAGCACGGGCGGCACCATCGATCCGCCGACGCCGGTCGGCAACATCGCGGCGACGATCCAGGCGCCGAACCTGTCGATCTCGTCGAGCGGACAGATCCAGAACGTCGGCAACGTGATCGGCACGTATGTGTCGTTGACGGGCCAGAAGCTCATCAACGGGATCACGACCGCGAACACCTACACGCCGCGTGTCAATGCGCCGTCGCAGGTCATTTCGCTGAGCCCGGTGGACTTGCCGGGGCTGAACCTGTCGGTGCCTCGTGCCGTCGGTACCGGCAAGCTGCCGACACCGGTCGCGGGCGCTGCGTCGTACGTCGACGCGTCGCTCGGCGGTTCCGTGCTCGGCTCGCTCGGGCCGCAGGACTTGCTGAACAATCTGCCGTCGGCGCTGCAGCCGTCGTCGACGCTGTTCTATTACAACCCGCAGGAAGAGGACCTGCTGTTGCAGCAGGCGGCGCTGAAGCAGACCGGCAAGTCGAGCTTCGTCGACGGGCTGACGTACGACAACGAGAAAAACCTGTCGGTGACGGCACAGGAAAAGATGTACCTGTACCAGAACGCGATCGATTACTCGAAGGCGCACGACCTGCAACTGGGCGCGGCGCTGACGCAGGAGCAGATCAACACGCTCGACAAGCCGATGCTGTGGTACGTCGAGCAGACGGTGCCGGACCCGACGTGTCATGCGACGGGAGCGGCGTCGTGCCCGACGATTACCGCGCTGATGCCGCAGGTGTATCTGCCGCAGGACACGCAGGCGCTGTCGGCGGGCGGCAACATCTCCGGACACGACGTCACGCTCAAGTTCAATCAGGACGGTAACGGCAGCATTCTCAATACGGGGAGCATCACCGCGTCGGGGACGCTGAGCGTCGACACGCACACGCTGACGAACCAGGCGAATCAGGTTGATGTCGGCGAGATCTGGCAGAAGGTCGATGGTGGGTATCTGAAGACGACGGGCACAGTGGTGCAGCCGGGCGGGTTCATGAGCGCGGCGAACATGGAGTTGAATGTTCAGGCGCTCAATCAGATCGGTGGGGCGCTGCAGAAGCTCAACGCGGACGGGACGGTTGATGCAGCTTCGACGCAGGCAATGCTTGCATCGCTGCAACGGCAGCTCGGCGGGGACTTCGCGCAGCAGACGCTGAGCGACCATCTGCATTCGGAGTTCGTGAAGCAGGGCGGATTTGGCCCGGATCAGATTTTCTCGATGGCGGCGGCGGTGGCGCTGTCCGCGATGGGGATGCCTGTCGTGGGTGCCATGGTGGCGTCTGCGATGAACCAGGCGTTCAGCGATCAAGGGTTCAGCCTCGGGCAAGTTCTCAAGGCCGGAGCGATTGCATATGTGACGCAGGGGTTGATGGAAGGATTGGACCTCAATGCGTTGCCGATGCAGACGATCGGAAACAACATCGCATCGAATACGATCACCTCGGAGCAGCTCCTTCAGGGCGCGTTTGAAATCGCAGGCCGGGGGTTGGTATCGGCGACTGTGAATACGGTCGCGTATGGGGGTAGCTTCGGGACTGTGTTGAAAGGGAGCGTCGTTAGCGATCTGGCCGCGATTGCGGCGAGTACTGTCGGCCAATTGGATCTTGACAAATTCTTCGGCGAAGGTGGGTTGGGGCAGGTCGGGTACGTGGCGGCGCATGCGGCACTCGGATGCGCTGTGAGCGCTGGGGGCGGTACGGGCTGCGCAAGTGGGGCGATTGGCGCAGCTACGAGCGCTGCGCTCAATTCGACCATCGATGCAAATGGCAACGTTCCGGCACCTGTCCTTGCTGCTCTTGGGACGCTGGTGACCGGCAGCATCGCAGGTGCGCTTGGATTCAATGTACAGGGCGCGGTGACGGCAGCACAGAATGAAACGTTCAACAATTGGCTGAGCCACAAACCGGCCAGCCCGATGGCGTTGTCCGAGCAGCAACAACTCGACAAGGCCGTGGCTTCCTGCAACGCAGGGAGTTCGGACGCGTGCAGCACCAAGAATGCGTTGCTGGCTCTGTCACAGCAACGTAATGCGGCGCTTGCCAGCGCCTGCGCGGGCGGCGCCGGAACGTCGGCCTGTAAGGTCGCAGTCACCGCCGCACTTGCGGGCGGAAATGACGTGCAGTTTGTCAATGGCACGGCCTACGCATGGGATCCGAACGCTCCGGCATTCAAGGGGATTGGTAGCCCGTATCAAACGCTTTATGCTGGTTCGTTTGACGGCCTGCTTGCTGCCAGCGTAGTTGACGGGCTCCAGCTTGCTCCCGTCGATATTCCCGGCGTCGCCGCGGTTACGGGTGTACTTGCCAAGGGCTTCGGAAAGCTGTTTGGTTCCGGAGCGGAGGCAGCGTCGACGGCAGCAGCTAGCGGCGGTCATGTTTTCAACGGCATCGAACTTAACCCGAATCTGCCTACGCCGGTGGCTGGCTGGGACTACTCCCCGAGCATGTTGAAGGGGCCGTCCGAGAACCAGATTTGGTCGCACTGGACGGGATATCAGGGGGAGATTAATCTGGCGAACACGGTGGCTGGCTTGCCAAACGAGACGGTGGTGCGCTGGGGTGACGCCATTGGAACGAACGGCAACGACATCATCTCGGTCAACCAGGCAACAGGGCAGGTGACGTTGTGGGACAGCAAGTATGCAACTGCAACTGGCTCACGTACTTCGTCGCCGACATTCACTCCGGGATCGCCGCGCTTTAATAATGCGATTCAACAAGCGATCGATGCGATTGATAGTTCGGCTCTTTCGCAAACTGTAAAGGATAGTGCAATTCAGAATCTTAATATGGGGAGCTTTACAACGAATACTGTAGGGTCCGGAGGGCTGAAGAACTCCGTTCATATTCGATTCTGCAATGGAAAACCGTGTTGAGGAACGTATGCTGTTTGATCCAGTTCGTACAAGAGAGGTAGTCATTGACGGAGCCCTTCCCCGGGTTATGCGCACAGCCTATGTGGACGGGCAGCCAATGGGAAACATTGCTGCGCACAACATGTCCGATGTGGTTCGGGCATGGCTGGTGGGATTGGCTGAGGATGCTACCCCAGTAATCTCCCGCTCGCTTAGTTGGATTGAAAAGGCAATTGCATCGGATGAGGACTTCGGGACGAACAGAGATCTTCATCGAGTTACGTTGCATTGGGCGAAGGCGATCGCTGAGTGGATGGATACCGGCTGGAACAGTGCGGAGTGGGAGAACGCGAGAATCTTCGAAGAGGCCGCCTGGCGCAATGAATCCCGCCCGTGGCCAATGAACGAGATCGTTCGAGATGGCCTCGACGACTACATGGCGTTCGCCTATCAAACAGGCGACGATGCTACGCCGGACGGTATGGAGGGCTTCGAAAACGGTATCCAGATGTACGAACATTGGGTCAACGACAAGCCTCCCAGTCTTGCGAAGACGCTCAAGCCACGCGAGTATGCCTATGCCCTATGTCTATATGGTTGCCGTCCTGAGGTCGCTCACGCCAACGCTTACACGCCCGATGCTTTGTTCGAAGCGGGCCGACGTATGCTGAAGGCGAACCTCGAATCGCAATGGTTCGGTGCGGGGCAGTTCATACGCGGTGCGACATGGCTCAAGATCGTCTACGGGAATCGCGACCCATCGCTGACACCGTTGCAAACCGTCCTGAAAGCATACGATGACATGCCGAACGTAAAACGACCCAATTTTGTCACGGGCTAGTGAAGAACTCGGAACAAGGCGATAGCGACGAATAGCTCGTTCGTCGCGCCTCGCCACGACGCTCGAATCGCCATGTCCATCGGATGTTACGGAGAATCAACATAAGCGATGCGTATTCCACAACATTTGGCAAACGCATTATCGACAGCTACGACGTCGATTACTACAGAGGGAGAACTCCCGGCTGCTACCCGAAAAGACGTTCTTCAGTTGATCGAAGCTCTATCGGTAGCCGAACACGCCGATGCGGGGTACTTACGCCGCGCGCGATCGGCTGTGATCTGTGCGAGAGAGGTGCTTGGCCGGCTGAGTCCGTATGCGA
The DNA here is from genome assembly GCF_018417615.1 of Burkholderia sp. LAS2. Classification (NCBI taxonomy): domain Bacteria; kingdom Pseudomonadati; phylum Pseudomonadota; class Betaproteobacteria; order Burkholderiales; family Burkholderiaceae; genus Burkholderia; species Burkholderia sp. LAS2. The sequence continues at coordinate 4,342,191 of NZ_CP071052.1, read as the reverse complement.
ACGTGTTGACGGCGGCCGAAGCGATCCTGACGAGCGGCATCGACGCGTTATCGGGGGAATACGATCTGGCCACCCTCGAAAGAACCAACGGCGAGTACCATACGAAGGTTATCGATCTGTTCGAACATGGCGAACCGGCCTTTGCCTCCGTTTATGCGGGCATGGCCGTTTTCTCGGCGATCAATACGATTTTGTACGACACAAACTTCGATGTGGTCGGTGAAAGCGAAAAGAGCGTACCTCCGGACGATTGGGATACCAGCTATTACGCAGCGCTCGCGGTGTCGGGCAGCGCGATCTGGGAAGCCAAAGGAGGCGCCGACCGCCGTCGATCATACTGGCTCTGGTACTTGCAAAACGCTGTTCCGCTAGCCTGGGATGTTCTTGTGCCCTGCGCCGCGGTTGAAGCGTTTTCCCGATCGACAAATTGAATTCAAACGTGGGTTTAACTTCATCGATCGAGCCCGCGGCTGAACGAGAGGGCTTGCGGAGCCCTGACAAAGCCCCTAGAAAATTCCCTCGATAAACCCACCCTAAAGAAATCCCCCCCCGCCGCCGTTACCCTTCCTCGGTAGCTCAAAAAAAGTATTACCAGAGCCGTACCACCAAACCACACGACCAAACAACCGAGGGGGCGCCGGCCGGCGAAGCCGTGCGCAGTATCAGAAGATGGGATGCACCGATATCGACGGGGCGCGCAGGCACAGGGGGCTGGCGCGCGCTGTGCCTTTGCCTTGCCGCGGTATGCCTGCTGCTGCACGCGGATCTCACCGTTGCGTGCGCGTTCCCGCACGACCACCGCTCCACGCTCGTCCCCGTCGTGCCGAGTATCCGGCAACTGACGCCCCCTCATCGCGCTTCCCCAACACATCACCCCAACCATCCAACATCGCTCGAGGAGGCCGATACAACCCACCTGAAAAGTAACGCGATTCGAATCTAGACCACTAAAAAAACGCATCAAAAAAATCGAGGATTGAATTGAACAAGCATTCCCTTTGCCTGCTGGCGGCAGCCGCAATCTCGGTATTCGTCGTCGCCGGTTGCGGCGGCGGCGACGGCTCGTCGAACACAAGCAGCGGCACACCCGCGAACACCGGCGGCGCCAATAACGCAGCCAGCGCACCGGCCGTCGCGTCCACACCGCTCGCGGCAGCCCCCGCAAGCGCCCCCGTCGCATCATCGCAGCCGGTGACGGTCGGCGAGGCACTGCCCAGCCTGACGACCCCGCAACCCGGTTCGACGGCTGCAACGGCAACCGGCCCGGTCGGGATCTGGTCGGCGTCCGGCAACCTCGGCTACTCGACGATCGCCTTGGTCGACCCGCACAACAACCTGAGCACGCTCAATCTGCTCGGATCGTTCGTGATGTCCGACGATTTCTCGACCCTGACCGTCAACGGTTCGACGTGGTCGCTCGCGCCGGGTATCAACTTCGCAGGAACGAGCGGCATCGTCACGAAGATCGATTCGGGCTCCGGCGCATACAGCCCGCAGCAGACGTTGTCCGGCACGATCACCCGCAACGGTACGGCGTCGAATTTCACGTGGACCTACAACGCCGCGAACGCACTTGCGGTCACGCAGGACAGCGTGGTGGGCACCTGGGCGACGACCAACGCGTCGTTCGCGATTGCATCGGGCGGTACGCTGACCGGCACGCTGAGCGGTTGCAATCTGAGCGGCACGCTGCAGCTTTCCACGCCCGGCTCGAACCAGAACATGTACGACATGACGGTGACGGCCTCCGCATCGACGGGCTGCAAGCTGCCGGCCGGCGTTCCGCTGTCGGGCAGCGCCGCGATCATGTTCGTGCCGATCACGGGAACCAACGGCTTCAAGCGCTCGATCCTCTACGTGCTGCGCGCGGCTGATTACAGCTTCATCGCATACGGTCAGGTGGTCAAACAATAAACGCACGGTCGCACCGCACACGGCGCGTCGGCGCGCCGCGTGCGACGGCCCGATCAATACGTTCCGTCAACAACGAAAGCCATGCATCCAATGAAGAACTCTTCCAAAGCCGCCCTGTTCGGTTGCGGCCTGCTCGTGACGCTGCTGTCCGGCTGCGCCACGGTGCCGAATACCGACATGAAACCCGAAGCGCGTCAGAACCTGCATTCGATCGCGATGCTCGACGTCATCGAGCCGAAGCGTGTCGCGGTCGTCAATTTCGGCGGCGCGGCGGGCGGGTTCGGGCTGATCGGCGCGCTCGCGCAAGGCGCCGTCAACGCAAGCCATACGAGCACCTATACGGATCACGTCGCGGCCGGCAAGATCGTGTTCGCGCCGGACATTGCAGAAGGCGTGGCGGGCCGCCTTACCGGCAACGGCTATCAGGTCGTGAAGCTGGACGGCCAGAAGGTGAAGTTCGCCGATGACGGCAAGTCGGACGACTACTCGGCGATCCAGACCGACGCGGACGCGATCATGAACGTGTGGTTCACGTCGTTCGGTTATATCTCGCCGCCCAACCAGCTCGACTACGTCCCGTGGGTCGTCATCCGCGCGCGCATTCTCGACGCGAAGACGAAGCAGGACCTCTATTACAAGACGTTCGCGTGCGGCTACGACATCAAGGCGAACAGCGTCCACGTCGACAGCGATTTTGCCTACAAGTACGGCAGCTTCAGCGATCTCGAGAAGAATTTCGACAAGTCGGTGGAAGGGATCAAGTCGTGCGAGAAGTTGGTCGCGGACCTGATCGGTCGGGATCTGGCACGTACGCCGGCGCCGGCCACTGCTGCTGCTTCGACGGCATTGACGACGACTGCGGCCACCGCGACGGCCACGGCATCGAAATAACGTTGACGCGCCTGCAGGACCGCCGCGATACGCGTGGCGAATCCGGCAGTGCTTGAAGAAAAAGCGGGAAGGGAAGGACTGCATGCAGCCGGGCGGTTGTCACACCGCCCGGCCGCTCGCGAAAGCGACGGGCTTACTTGTCGCTATCGCCCTTGATCTGCGGCAGCGCCGACGCTTCACCCGGCGTCAGCAGCCCGACTTGCGAATACACGCGCAGCTTGTCGCGCGTATCGGTGATGTCGAGATTGCGCATCGTCAGCTGGCCGATACGATCGCGCGGCGAGAACGTCGACGCCACCTTCTCCATCGACAGGCGTTCCGGCTGATACGTGAGGTTCGGCGACTTCGTGCTGAGAATCGAGTAGTCGTTGCCGCGGCGCAGTTCGATCTTCACTTCGCCGGTGATCGCGCGCGCGACCCAGCGCTGGGCGGTTTCGCGCAGCATGATCGCCTGCGGGTCGAACCAGCGGCCCTGGTACAGCAGGCGGCCGAGGCGGCGACCGTTCTCGCGGTATTGCTCGATCGTGTCTTCGTTGTGGATGCCGGTGACGAGACGCTCGTACGCGATGTACAGCAGCGCGAGGCCCGGGGCTTCGTAGATGCCGCGGCTCTTCGCCTCGATGATGCGGTTTTCGATCTGGTCGCTCATGCCGAGGCCGTGGCGGCCGCCGATGCGGTTCGCTTCCAGCAGCAGCTCGACCTGATCCTTGAACTCGACGCCGTTCAGCGCGACCGGCTGGCCGGCTTCGAAGCGCACCGTGACTTCCTCGGCGGCGATCTTCACGTCGTCGCGCCAGAACGCGACGCCCATGATCGGGTTCACGATCTTGATGCCGCTTTCGAGGCTTTCCAGATCCTTCGCTTCATGCGTCGCGCCGAGCAGGTTCGAGTCGGTCGAATACGCCTTCTCGGCCGACATCTTGTACGCGAAGCCGGCCTGGTTCATGAATTCGGACATTTCGGCGCGGCCGCCGAGCTCGTCGATGAACGTCTGGTCGAGCCACGGCTTGTAGATCTTCAGATCCGGGTTCACGAGCAGGCCGTAGCGGTAGAAGCGCTCGATGTCGTTGCCCTTGTACGTGCTGCCGTCGCCCCAGATGTTGACGCCGTCTTCCTTCATCGCGGCGACGAGCATCGTGCCCGTCACGGCGCGGCCGATCGGTGTGGTGTTGAAGTACGTGACGCCGGCGGTCGTGATGTGGAACGCGCCGCTTTGCAGCGCCGCGATGCCTTCGGCGACGAGCTGCGCGCGGCAGTCGATCAGGCGGGCGCCGGCTGCGCCGTATTCGATCGCGCGTTTCGGGATCGCGTCGTAATCGTCTTCGTCGGGCTGGCCGAGGTTCGCCGTGTATGCGTACGGGACGGCGCCCTTCAGTTTCATCCAGTGCAGCGCGGCGCTGGTGTCCAGGCCGCCGGAGAAGGCGATACCGACCTTCTGGCCGGTCGGGAGGCTTTCGAGAATCGTGCTCATAGGAATTACCGTGGATTGAAGCCGGTGGGATCGTATTTCGCGGAATATGCGAGTATCGGCTGTCCGGGAAGTTGGGGCAAGGGCTGATTTTGCTGCGGAACCGGCCTCGCGCCTGTCGCGGCGGGCCTGACGGGCGGTTAACCGGCTGGAGAACGCAAGGCTGGACGGCGTTGCATCGCTGCCGAAACGCGTGCTGAAGGGCCGGGCTGCGGCCGAATTTCAGGGCCGGATCGGCGGTCAGGCAGGGGTCGCCGTCGTCAGTGCGCACCCCTCCACACAGAAAGGCATATGAAAGACTGGCGCACGAAACCGGAACCTCAGATATTCCACGCCTGCGCGGTATCGAGCAGCCGCTCGCGCAACTGGTCGACTTCGCCGGCCAGCTTGGCCGTGATCGACACATAGCCGGACAACTGCGGCGGCGGCGCGTCGTGCGGCGGGTCGACCGGCCGGCGGCGCGGGGCGAGCCGGCTCGGCGTGCCGAACTTCAGCGCGCGGCTCGCGCCGACCAGCGTGTCGCGGATGCGCCGGTTCACGCCCTTCATCTCGACGCGCACGTATTCGCGGGCCGCCGCGTCGTCGGCGGCCGGCAGCGCGCTCGACAGAATCTCCAGATACCCGATGCACAGGCGCAGGCTGCGCTGGATCGCCTCGAGCTGCGCCATCGACGTCTCGCATTCCTTCGACACCGACGGCATCAGCGAACGCAACTGCACGAGCAGTGCGCTCAGCGCGGCCATTTCCTTCAGGTGCGCATCGTCGCTCACGTGGCGGTCGCCCGCGAGCCGCGCATGCACAGCCGCGCACGCACGCAGCGCGTCGGCGAGCTTGTAGCGCCACGAATAGGTCGCGTACAGCGGCAACGCGAACGAGAACGCCAGCGCGATCACGATGCCGACCAGCACGTTCACAGCGCGCCACAGGCCGTCGACGATCTCGTTGTCGCCGTGCCCGGCGACGATCACCATCGTGATCGCCGACAGCAGCGCGATGTAGCCGGCCTTGCCGATCGCGTGATACGCGCAGATACCGCACCCGACGGCCATCAGCAGGTAGATCGCGAACGGCGCGTGCAGGAACGAGTAGAGGAGGATCAGCCCGAGCCCCGCCAGCGCGCCGATCGACGTGCCGAGCGCGCGCTCGGCCGCCTTCTTGCGGATGTTGCCGTGATGCTGCAGCCCGCCGACGACGATCAGCACGGTGATCGTCGACCATTCGCCATGCGGCACGTTCAGCCCCGTGGACAGCGCGATCGACACGAGAATCGCGAGCGCGACGCGCGCCGCATGGATCAGCTTCGCGTGCCGGTAGCGGCGGTACGGGTCGAGCAGCGGGCGGAGCGCGTGGCGCACGAGCGGCGGCAGTCGGGTCGGGAGCGGGGCGGTCATGACGGAGCGGGAGTGGCGGGAACGCGCACGGCGGCGTGCGCGGGCCGGCGCCGCGCCGCATGCGCAGCTGACGTAACGCTAGCCGAACGCGCGCGGGCTGTCCACGGCGAGGCCGCCGGGCCGTGGCTGGGCGGCAGGCGGCCGCTTCGTGTCACGCGGCCTGCCGGATCACATCGCGTCAAGCGTCGGCCGCACTCGATTGCGCGTCCAGCACGCGGTTGCGGCCGCCGGATTTCGCGCGGTACAGCGCTTCGTCGGCGCGCCGCAGCAGCGCCGCGGCGTTCGTCCGGCCGTCGGCGGCGGTTGCGGTGCCGATGCTGGCCGTGACGCGCCCGTACGGGCTCTTTACGTGTTCGATGTCGAGCCCCGCGATCGCGCGCCGGATGCCCTCGGCGACGGTCGCCGCGCCCGGCGCGTCGGTGTCGGGCAGCGTGACGACGAACTCCTCGCCGCCGTAGCGCGCGACGTGGTCGCTCTCGCGGCGCAGGCTGCGCGTCAGCGATTGCGCGACCTGGCGCAGCACGTCGTCGCCGGCCGGGTGGCCGTAGTAGTCGTTGAACGCCTTGAAGTGGTCGACGTCGACGAACAGCACGGACAACGGGCGGCCGTTGCGCGACGCGCGCTGGGCCTCTTTCGCGAGCACCGTGTCGAACGTGCCGCGGTTGTCGAGGCCCGTCAGCGAATCGGTGTGCGCGAGCCGGTACAGCTTCGATTCGGCGTCCTGCCGGCGCTTCAGCTCGCGCGACAGCGCGAGCGAGCCCCACGCGATGAACGCCGTGAACAGGCTCATCAGCACGACGGTCCAGATCGCGCGATGGCGCCACGCCGCGTAGACGTCGATCTCGGCGGGCGCGACGTCGACGATCAGCGGCAGCCCGGCGAGATGCTTGTAAACATAGATGCGCCGCACGCCGTCGATGGCGCCGACACCGGTCAGCTCGCCGGCGCGGCCGCGCTGCGCGTCGATGAACAGCGGCGAATCGTGCAGGTCGAGGCCGACCACCCGCGTGTCGTAGGGCAGGCGCGACACGAGCGTGCCGTTGTCCTCGACGATCGCCGCGCTGCCGTGCCGGCCGACCGCGAGACCGTCGAGCAGCGCGCGGAAGTAGTCGATGCTGAGCGTGCCGACGACGATCCCGCCGAACGTGCCGTCGGGCCGGTTGATCCGGCGGCTCAGCGCGATCGTCAGCGCGCCGCCGCGCAGCCGCGACGCGTACGGCCGGCTGATGTAGAGGCCGGGGGCGAGCCGGTCGCGATGCACGGCGAAATAGTCGCGGTCGGCGAAATTGCCTTGCCGCGCGGGCGACACGCTCGAATCGATCGCGATATTGCCATGCGCATCCATCACGAAAATCGAGCCGAGATAGGCGCCGGTGGCCGCGCGGTCGAACAGCAGCCGGTGGCGCTGGCGCGGCGGCAAGGTCATCAGTTCCGGATCGGCCAGGCCGTCGACGACGTTTTGCAGCGACAAATCGTAGAGTTCGATATTGCGCGCGATATCGCGTTCGATCAGCAGCATCAGGTTGCGCGCATTTTCGACCGCATGGCCATACGCGTCGCGCCGTGCCTCGATTAATAGCGACGTGGAAAGTCCCCAACTGAACATCAGCAGGACGATGCCCGCCACGAGTACGCCGCGGGGCGACAGAATGCGTGCCACGATCGACGCGGTATGGCGGCGCAGCGTGGCGGGCAGCGGGAATGACTTCATCCTCGGGGGGCACGGGCGGCGGCTACTCGCGTCGTTGGCGGTTCCGCGCGCGGATTATTTCGAATTAAGCGTCATTATCCCGCGAATTCGTGCATTTCGCCCGCACATGCAAAACATGCATGCGGCGACGGCGATTCGAAACGGTTACGCATCATTACCTCATGGCGTGCGGGCGACTTGATTTGAATCAATTGGCAGTGTCGGCCTTTTTGTCTGATTAATCGCATAATCATCAGTCGATTTTGCCTATTGCCGCGGCATTTGGCGGATCGGGACAGGATTACAGGGTCTCCGAAGAATCGAAAATCGAATGACCCGATCGGAGTCGTGGTTTTTGCGACGTGTGGCGAAAGGGCGACGGCCGGCGCGGCCAACCCGTTGATTCCGCAAAATCTCCGGCATGGCGGTGGGCGGCGCGACCTCAGCTGTCCCCCTATCGAATCAGGTAGAATCCGCGCTTCGCCGCAGGCGCCCGCCGCGCAACGCGTATCGGGGCCGCATCGAATGCATCGCAGGACGCGCACCGCGCTCCGATTCCGCATGCGCCGGCTACGGATGCCGGCCCGCTCAACGTTCGTCTCGTTTATGTCCGCCATTCCGAATTCCGACCCACCCGGTTCGTCCGCGAACCCACCCAAGCTTCATCGCGCGCTGAAGGCGCGCCACCTGACGATGATCGCCATCGGCGGCTCGATCGGCACGGGCCTGTTCGTCGCATCCGGCGCGTCGATCTCGCAGGCTGGCCCCGGCGGCGCGATGGTCGCGTACATGCTGATCGGCCTGATGGTCTACTTCCTGATGACGAGCCTCGGCGAGATGGCCGCGTTCATGCCGGTGTCGGGTTCGTTCGCGACCTACGGCGCGAAATACGTGGACGAAGGCTTCGGCTTCGCGCTCGGCTGGAACTACTGGTACAACTGGGCGGTGACGATCGCGGTGGAGCTCGTCGCCGCGCAGCTCGTGATGCACTACTGGTTTCCGGACGTGCCGGGCGTGTGGTGGAGCGCGGCGTTCCTCGCCGTGATGTTCCTGCTCAATGCGCTCACCGTGCGCGGCTTCGGCGAGGCCGAATACTGGTTCGCGCTGATCAAGGTCGTCACGGTGGTCGCGTTCATCGGCGTTGGCCTGCTGATGATCTTCGGCATTCTGAAGGGCGCGCCGGCGAACGGCTGGGGCAATCTGACGATCGGCGACGCGCCGTTCGCGGGCGGCCTGCCGGCGCTGATGGGCGTCGCGATGATCGCGGGCTTCTCGTTCCAGGGCACCGAGCTGATCGGCGTCGCGGCCGGCGAATCGGAGCACCCGCGCACGACGATTCCGCGCGCGGTGCGCCAGGTGTTCTGGCGGATCCTGCTGTTCTACGTGTTCGCGATCTTCGTGATCGGCGTGCTGATTCCGTATACCGACCCGAACCTGCTGAAGACGGACGTGACCGACATCGGCGTGAGCCCGTTCACGCTCGTGTTCCGCCACGCCGGCCTCGCGTTCGCGGCCGGCGTGATGAACGCGGTGATCCTGACGGCCGTGCTGTCGGCCGGGAATTCGGGCATGTACGCGTCCACGCGGATGCTCTACAACCTCGCCACCGAAGGCCGCGCGCCGAAGGTGTTCGCGAAGCTGTCGCCGGGCGGCGTGCCGCGCAACGCACTGTACGCGACCACCGCCGTCGGCGCGCTGTGCTTCTTCACGTCGCTGTACGGCGACAAGACCGTGTACCTGTGGCTGCTGAACACGTCGGGGATGACGGGCTTCATCGCGTGGCTCGGCATCGCGGTCAGCCACTACCGGTTCCGCAAGGGGTACGTGAAGCAGGGTTATTCGCTCGACCAGTTGCCGTACCAGTCGAAGTGGTTCCCGTTCGGCCCGCTGTTCGCGTTCGTGCTGTGCCTCGTGATCGCGCTCGGCCAGGATTACCAGGCGTTCCTCGCGAACCGGATCGACTGGGCCGGCGTGACCGCGACCTATGTCGGCATTCCGCTGTTCGTGGTCGTGTGGCTCGGCTTCCGGCTCCTGAAGAAGAGCCGGTTCGTGCGCTACGAGGACATGGAGATCGCGCCGTGGATCGCCGCGAATCGCGGCGCGCAGCGGCAGCCGGTGGCGAACCGCGAAACCGCGGGCTGACGCCGGCGCGGCAGGCAGCCGCGCGATGGCGACGAAACGGGAAGCCGCGCGCTTCCCGTTTTTTTTGCCGGGCTTTTGCCTGCGCGGGGTCAAAGCCGGTTATATTGCCCGACCCTACCGGGCCGCGGCCCGGCCGGCGCGACAGGCGCGGCGCGGATCGGCATCCGGCGCGCGCGGCGCGCGGCGGCCGGCGAGACGCCCGGCGTTTTCATCGCTCCAGCCGGGCCGGCATGGCCCGCGGAGCGCGCAACCCAGAGGAATTCATGAGCGCATCACCCGCCGAGCGGAAGGCCGGACCCGTTTCCATCGTGCGAATCGAAGCCGCGATCAACGCGTGGCGCGAAGTGTATCCGCCGGCGCCGGACGGCGAGGACGGCTACGCGCTCGACGCCGGCAGCAACTGCCTGGCCGAGCTGTACGGCACGATGATCTGCTATCAGTTGCCCGACGTGCCGCTCGACACGCTGAGTAACGAGCAGCGCGACGCGCTGTATGCGACCGAGGTGTGATGCGGTGCGCACGATGCCGCGGCGCGGCGTCGGTGAACGAACGGGAAGCCTCGCGGCTTCCCGTTTTGCTTTGCGCGGCCCCGGACGTCGCCGCCAGCACGACGCTGCTCGAGCCGGGATCGGCGCCGGCTGAGGTATCGTGACGGGATCGGCAAGCAGGCGATCGAGGAGGCCGGTACGGATAGCCGGCAAGGGTGAGCGGTGCGGGCGCTGCCCGCGCGGTGCCGGATGAGCGTCCGTCGCCTGTCCCGGGAGGATTCGAACATGGAGTTGAGACACCTCCGCTACTTCGTCGCGGTGGCCGAAGAGCGGAATTTCACGCGGGCGGCGGAACGGCTGCATATCGCGCAGCCGCCGCTGAGCCGGCAGATCCAGCAGCTCGAGGAAGCGCTCGGCGTGCCGCTGTTCGAGCGCACCGCGCGGCCGCTGAAGCTGACCGATGCCGGACGCTTCTTCTATTCGCACGCGGTGCAGTTGCTCGCGCAGACCACCGAACTCGAATCGATGACGAAGCGGGTCGGCAAGATCGAGCGCAGCATGTCGGTCGGTTTCGTCGGCTCGACGCTGTACGGGATGCTGCCGAAGATCATCCGGCGCTTTCGCAGCGAATATCCGGCCGTCGAATTGAGCCTGCACGAGATGTCGACGATGGACCAGATCAAGGCGCTGAAGGAAGGGCGCATCGACGTCGGGTTCGGGCGCATCCGCCACGAGGATCCGAGCGTGCGGCGCGTCGTGCTGCGCGAGGAGAGGATGATCGTCGCGCTGCCGGTCGGCCACGTGCTCGACAGCGCGAAGCCCGTGCTGTCGCTGCACGATCTCGTCAACGACACGCTGATCATCTTTCCGAAGGCGCCGCGCCCGAGCTACGCGGACCAGGTGCTCGCGGCCTTCCACGATCGCGCGCTGCAACCGCGCAGGATCTACGAGACGCGTGAACTGCAGATCGCGCTCGGCCTCGTCGCGATGGGCGAGGGCGTGTCGGTCGTGCCGCACAGCGTGTACGGGCTCAAGCGCGACGACATCAGCTACAAGCCGCTCGACGATCCGAATCTCGTGTCGCCGATCATCATGAGCATGCGGATGCTGGACGAGTCGGAGGACATTCGCGCGATGCAGGCGCTGATCTACCGGCTGTACGACGAAGCGCAGATGGAGTATCTGCCGCCGCAGCCCGAATGAACGCGTGGCCGATAGGGGCTTGCTTGACGCTGCGCGCGCCGACGGGCCACCATGTCCGGATTCGATGCGGCCGCCGACGGGTGGCCGCTTTCATGCAGACGACCGACACATGACCGATATCGTGACCGAGGAGATGACCGTCGAGACGCCGCAAGGGCGTCTCTTTGCGAAACGCTGGGGTGCGGGGCCGGCGCGGCACGCGGCCGCGCCTGGGCCGGCCGCACCGATCGTGCTGCTGCACGATTCGCTCGGCTGCGTCGATCTATGGCGCGACTTCCCCGCGCAGCTCGCCAGCGCGACGCAACGCGACGTGATCGCATACGACCGTCTTGGTTTCGGCCGTTCGGACTGTCATCCCGGGGTACTCGCCACGACGTTCGTGCGCGACGAGGCCGATCATGCGTTCGTCGCGGTGCTGGATCAACTCGGCGTCGATGCGTTCGTCGCGTTCGGACACAGCGTCGGCGGGGGGATGGCGGTCGGCTGTGCTGCCGCGCAGCCGGCGCGTTGCCGCGCGCTCGTGACGGTCGCCGCGCAGGCGTTCGTCGAGGATCGCACGCTGGCCGGCATTCGCGACGCCGGGCGGCAGTTCGACGAGCCGGGGCAGCTCGACCGGCTCGCGCGCTATCACGGCAACAAGGCCGAATGGGTGCTGCACGCGTGGGTCGACACGTGGCTGTCGCCGGCGTTTCGCGACTGGACTCTCGACGACGACCTGCCGCGCGTGCAGTGCGCGACGCTCGCGATTCACGGCGAGGACGACGAATACGGGTCCGACGTGCATCCGAAGCGGATCGCCGCGCGCGTCGCGGGGCCGTCGTCGTTCCTGTTGCTCGCCCGCTGCGGACACATGCCGCACCGCGAGCGGACGGACGACGTGCTGGCCGCCGTCGCGACGTTGCTGCGCGACGCGGGCCCCTGAGCGCGCTCGCCATCGCCAGCGGGCGTCCGCCCGCTGGCCGTCAGAACGAAAGCTGGATCGCGAGATCGATCGCCAGCAGCGCGATCGACAGACCGATGCCGAGAATCACGTTCGGCAAGCGGTGCTCGAAATCGCGATGATCCTTGCGCATCGCCGCGCCGAGCAGGAAGATCGCCTCGACGACGATCTGCAGCCCGACGAACAGCAGCATCAGCAGATACTCGTAGCCCATCTGCTTGAACGCGACGAACTGCATCCCGTGATCGCGGATCCATTGGCCGACGCGCAGCAGTTCGTAGACGAACAGCAACGCGGGGAACAGGTAACTGATGAAGTAGGTCGGCGCGGTGGCGTGCCGTAGTTCGAGGTGGAAGTGCTGATGCGTGGTGGCCATCACAACCCTCCTTGCAACGCATGATTGCGGTCGCGACGGCGGCGCGTGTCGCGTGCAAACTAGGGGATTGCCCGATGCACAGTGCGCAGCCGTACCGCATCAGCATACTGCTGCGCGGGAAATTTGGCATGCGAAGTGTGCGTTCGTTGTAACAATGTGTGCGCGATGCGCGATGCGCGACGCGTTGGCTGCGTCCCGCGTGCCCGTTGCGCTGCGTTGCATGGCGCCGCGACGTTCTTCCGGGCGTTTGTGCGTGCGTCACCGCTTCGCTTCCGCGCCTTCGATAAACAGCTTCGCGACCGACTGAAACTCCCGTTTCAGCGACAGCCCCGGCACGGTCAGCCAGCGCAGCATCGCCGCGAGATACAGATGATGGAACCAGGTCGCGAGCTGATCTGCCTGCAGCGTGCGGTCCAGTTCGCCGGCCTGCTGGCCGGCTGCGATCAGTTGCTGCCACACCAGCGCGATATCGCTGCCGTTCTCTCCCGCGCGCTCCGGTTCGGCTGCACCAATGCTCAGGAAGCGGTGCCGCAGGTACGCAAGCAGATACACCGGATGTTGTTCGCACCACGCGGCCGACGCGTCGAGCACGCAGCCGATGCGCGACGCAAAGGTCTTGCGCCGCGCGACGTCCTGCTGCAGATGCGCGAGATCGCGCGCGAGTTCGCCCTCGAGCCAGTGCGCGAGCACGGCTTCCTTCGTCGGAAAGTGGTTGTACAGCGTGCGCTTCGCGACGTCGGCCTGCGCGGCGATCTGCTCCATCGTGACGGCATCGTAGCCGTGCGCGTCGAACAGGCGCGCGCCGGTCGCGGCGAGATGCGCGAGCATCTGGATGCGTTTGCGCGCGCGGCGGCCCGGATCGTCGGTCGGAATCGTCATGGCGGGGTTGACTGAAAGTGTACGGATTGCATTAGTATACGACGTGCACTTTTTTGAATCCAACCTTTTCCGCCATGCACGGGGAGCCCGCATGAAACTCGTCATCGCCACCTACGGCACCGAAGGCGACACGCGCCCGCTCGCGGCGCTCGGTCGCGCATTGATGGATGCCGGCCATGACGTCCGGTTGCTCGCCGACGCGGCGACGCTCGGGTCGGCCGCCGCGCTCGGCGTGCCGTCGGCACCGCTGTCCGGCGACATCCGTCGCGCGATCGCGCCGGAAGGCGCGTTGGCCGGTGCGGTGCGCGGGCGCGGCGGCTTCGCCGATACGTCCAAGGCGCTCGCGGCGATCGCGAATGCGAACACGGCCGCGTGGATGCGCGAAGTGGCGGACGCGTCGGCCGGCTGCGACGCGCTGCTCGTGTCGGGGCTCGCGTCGTTCGTCGGGTTGTCGGTCGCCGAATATCGCCGCATCCCGGCGATTGGCACGGGCATGATCCCGATCACGCCGACCGCCGAATTCGCGTCGCCGTTCCTGCCGCCGGGCAAGTTGCCGCGCGGGCTGAATCGCGCGACCCATCGGCTCGTGAATGCGCTGCTGTGGCAGGCGTTCAGGAAGTCGACCAATGCCGCGCGCGCCAGCGTAGGCGGATTGCCGCCGCGCAAGCGCGTGTGGACCGATCATCCGATGCTGTATGGCGTGTCGCCCGCGCTGCTGTCCGGTCCGGCCGACTGGCCGGCGAACGTGCAAGCCTGTGGCCAGTGGCGAATCGATGCGCGTGCGTGGGCGCCGCCGCCCGAACTCGCGGCGTTTCTCGACGCGGGCGAGCCGCCCGTGTACGTCGGTTTCGGCAGCATGGCCGGCTTCGATCGCGCGGCGATGGCCGCGGCGCTGACGCATGCGCTGGCCGGCCGGCGCGCGCTGCTTTATCCGGGCTGGAGCGGCATCGATGCGTCGCTGCTGCCGGCGCACGTTCGCGTGATCGGCGACACGCCGCACGACTGGCTGTTCCCGCGCGTCGCGATGGCGATCCATCACGGCGGCTCGGGCACCACGCATTCGGCCGCACGGGCCGGTATTCCGTCCGTGGTCGTGCCGTTCGCGGGCGATCAGTTCTTCTGGGCGAACCGGCTGCAACGGCTCGGCGTCGCGGATGCGCCGGTGCCGGGCCGGCGCATGGAGGCTGCGGCGCTGGCGCGGGCCATCGTGTTTGCCGAACGGGATGAGACGAAGGCGCGTGCGACGGAACTCGGTACGCTCATCGCGCAAGAAGACGGCTTGAAGCGGGCGGTCAGTGCGATCGAACGATGGGCGCAACCGCGCGCGCGGTAAGCCCGCGCGTCGGCATCAAAAATGCCCGGTGAACCGATAGCGGCTGCCCGGGTGCCACAGATTGGCGACCGACGCGACCAGCCCCTGCGACCACGTGCGCCGATGCAGCAGCAGGCACGGCTCGCGATCGTCCATCGTCAGGTGGCGGCGCGTGTCGGCATCGGGCATCGCGGCCTCGATCCGGTATTCGACGCGCTGCAGCGGCGCGACGCGCGTCAGGTACTGGTTCGGCGTCGTCGCCGTGAAGTCCTGCAACGCGTATTCGGGCGCGCAGGCCGGATTGACCCAGCGTTCCTCGAGTTGCACGGGCGTGTCGTTCTCGAAGTGCAGCACGCGCGAATGGAAGATCGGGCTGCCGGTGTCGAGTTGCAGTTCGTCGGCGAGCTTCGCATCGGCGACGGCCGCGCCGACCAGCAGCACCTGCGCGCGATAGCCGTGGCCGCGCGCGGCGACTTCGTCGGAAATGCTGCGGATCGCGACGAGCGTCGATTCGTATTTCGGCGACGCGACGTACGTGCCGGAGCCGCGCGTGCGCGTGAGCACCTGTTCGGCGGTCAGCTCGCGCAGCGCGCGGTTGACGGTCATCCGAGCGACGTTGAATTCGCGCGCGAGCTCGTTCTCCGACGGCACCTGGTCGCCTTCCGCCCATTCGCCGGCATGAATGCGCGCGAGGATGAAGTCCTTGATTTCCTGATAGATCGGTGTGGTCATGGGATCACGATTCAGAGTCGGCGGCGGGCCGCCGCCGAATGCCGGTCCGGCGCGCGCCCGGCGCCGAGTGTACCGGTTTCGCGAGCGCGCCGGCCCGGATTCCCCGAATGATCCCTGTTCGGCCGGCGCGCGTCCATGCGGGATTGCACAGAGCGGCCGGCCAGTCGACGGCCCGCGCGCGGTCAGAACCGATGCCGGATGCCGATCGTTGCGACTACCTGCGTGCCGGTCGACGAAGCCGCGACCCCCGTGACGTTCGCGAACCCGAGCGTCGCGTCCGACGGCACGCCGAACTGGTGCTGGTACACGGTTTCCGCATACACGTCGGTGCGCTTGCTCAGCGCGTAGTCGGCCATCAGCGTCACCTGGTGCCACTTCGGCCGGTGGCTGCCGGTGGCGTCGTCGTAGCGGCCGTCGGTGAACGTATAGGCGCCCGCGAACGAGACGGCCGGCGTCAGCGCATAGCGCGCGTTGAGTTCGTAGTTGTCGAAGCGCAGCGCATTCAGCGCGCCGGGCAGCGACGACGCGGCCGTCTCGTCGAACATCGTATGCGTCCACAACGCGCCGATCGTCAGCCGGTCGAACGCGTAGCTGCCGCCGGCGCCCATCACGCGCTGCCGGACGGCCGGGAAGTTCGGCGCGTCGTTCGTCGACAATGCGCCGCCGGTCGTCAGGCCGCCGCGGTTGAGTTGCAGGTACGCGGCGCCGAGATTGACCGGCCCGTTCGCATACGACACGCCCGCGCTGTATGCGCGGTTGTTCGCGAAGCCGCCGGCCGCGTTGCCGAACCCGTACAGGCCGCCGAACTGCCAGCCGGCGAGCGTCGGGCTCGTGTATTTCACCGCGTTGTCGATGTAGAACGAATCGTCGAGGTTGTCGTTGTCGAACGGATGCGATGCGAGGTTGTTGCCGTCGCCGTTGTTCGCCATCGCGAGCGGGCCCAGATAGTCGACCACGGCGTCGTACTGGCGGCCGAGCGTTAGCGTGCCGTACCGGTCGCTCTGCAGGCCGACGTACGCACGGCGGCCGAATATCGTATTTCGATAGGACTGCGTGCCGTTGTTCAGGTTGAAGCCGCTTTCGAGTCGAAACAGCGCATGCAGACCGCCGCCGAGATCCTCGTTGCCGCTCAGCCCGAAGACCGTGTTCGACAGCAGCCCGCTGCCTTGCTGCCACGCGCTTTTGCCCGACTGGTTGTTCGTATAGGCGATACCGGCATCCAGCATCCCGTAGAGCGTGACGCTGCTTTGCGCATGCGCGGCGGCGCCGACGAATGCGAACGACAGGGTACCGACGACTGCTTTCTTCATTGTGTGTATTTCCTGGAAAGGCCCGTTGCGACGGGAACGGCGACCCGTCACGCGTGCCCGTGCGAACACGCGTGTGCGAATCGATGAAAGGGGAGCGCGTGACGCGTGTTCACGCGCGGCGGCGGCGAACGCCGGCTAGTGCAGCAGGCGGATCGTGCCGAACTCGGCGGCCGGCAGCGCGCGCAGGATCGACAGGATCGCGGGCGACGCCTGCGACCGCGCGACTTCGAGTTCGATGCACGCGCGCCCGGTGCGGCTGTCGATCGTGGCCGTGTAGCCGTTGAGCGCGGCGCCGACGGCCTGATGCAACTGGCGCCGCACGATCGCGAGGTTGTCCGATTCGACGCGAACTGACAGCAGCACGAGTGCGTCCGTGGGAGAGCGACGCCGCGAACGATCGGGCGGCAGATGGCGTGAAGCAGCGGAATCGGTTGTGGTCGGTTTCATGGGCTCATCCCCGGTCACAGCGGGCTCCGCATCGCGGAGATCTCGTGATGGACATGGCCCCCATTCTAGAAATAGCCGTGGCGAGACGGTGTATAGACTCGCCGCGCGCGTGCAAAGGATGCGTAAACGCGCCGTGCCGCGCCGGCCAACGGCCCAAGGCATGATGAGCGCGCGCTGGCGGAGTTATCGTTGGATGAGCGGCTCAGTCGACGAAAGTCTAGACAGCTGCCGCGGCCCGCCCGTACGCCGCGAGAGCGCCATCATTCCGCTTCGTGTAATCCATAAGTAATTGAAAATTAAGGAAAATGCGGCCTATTGCTCCTAATCCGCCGACAATTAGAGATAAACACGGATTGCTGGCCTCGCCCTGAAAAGGCAGAGTTGTCTGTACAACTTGGGGCGTCGCCGGAACGAGCGATTTCCCCGGTTGGAAGGGTTCACGGCGCTCAGCTTGACCGGAACCCGCACCAGTTCGCCTCTGATAGGAACGCCATGAAGAAACTCGCGCTCGGTATTGCCCTCGCCACGCCCTTCGCGTGACGCGCCCGGCTTGATGAGCAGGCCGCATCACGTCGTGCGCAGAACTCGTTTGATACGCGCTTAATGGCTATTGACAATCCAGCCACATCGTTCTGGATCCCTAATATGATCTTCCAAGGATTTGGCCCGCTGCTGTGGGCCGGCACGGTCGAGACCGTGAAGCTCGCGGTGCTGTCGCTCGCCGCGTCGCTGATACTGGGCCTCGCCGGCGCGGCCGCGAAACTGTCGGCCAACCGCGCGCTCAAGTCGGTCGGCACGTTCTACACGACGCTGATCCGCGCGGTGCCCGACCTCGTGCTGATGCTGCTGCTGTTCTACGGGATCCAGATCCTGCTGAACGACGTGACCGACGTGCTCGGCTGGGACCAGATCGACATCGACCCGTTCGTGGCCGGCGTCGTGACGCTCGGCTTCATCTACGGCGCGTACTTTACCGAGACGTTCCGCGGTGCGTTCCTCGCGGTGCCGCGCGGCCAGCTCGAAGCGGGCTTCGCGTACGGGATGAGCGGTTGGCGCGTGTTTTACCGCATCCTGTTCCCGCAGATGATGCGCTTCGCGCTGCCGGGCATCGGCAATAACTGGCAGGTGCTCGTGAAAGCCACCGCGCTCGTGTCGATCATCGGCCTCGCCGACGTCGTGAAGGCGTCGCAGGACGCGGGCAAGAGCACGCTCGATTTCTTCTTTTTCACGCTCGCGGCAGGCGCGATCTACCTCGCGATCACGACGGTGTCCAACGTCGTGCTGCACCACCTCGAGAAGCGTTATTCCGTCGGTGTCCGGAGGCTTGCACTGTGATCGAACTCGTCGGCCAGTACTGGCAAAGCTATCTCTATTCCGACGGCTACCGCTTCAGCGGCCTCGCGATCACGCTGTGGCTGCTGGTCGTGTCGATCGCGCTCGGTTTCGCGCTCGCCGTGCCGCTCGCGATCGCGCGTGCGTCGTCGAACCGCTGGATCTCCGGCCCCGTGTGGCTCTATACGTACGTGTTCCGCGGCACGCCGCTCTACGTGCAACTGCTGATGTGCTACACGGGCATCTACAGCCTGCAGGTCGTGCACGACCACGTGCTGCTCGACACGTTCTTCCGCAACGCGATGAACTGCACGCTGCTCGCGTTCGTGCTGAACGAATGCGCGTATGCGACCGAGATCTTCGCGGGCGCGATCAAGGCGACGTCGGCCGGCGAGATCGAGGCCGGGATGGCGTACGGAATGTCGCGCTTCAAGCTCTATACGCGCATCATCCTGCCGTCCGCGCTGCGCCGCTCGCTGCCGAGCTACAGCAACGAAGTGATCCTGATGCTGCACGCGACGACGCTCGCGTTCACCGCGACCGTGCCCGACATCCTGAAGGTCACGCGCGACGTCAATTCGGCGACGTACATGTCGTTCCAGGCCTACGGCATCGCGGCCGTGCTGTACGCGGTCGTCGTATTCGCGCTCATCTGGGCGTTCCGCAAGCTCGAGACGCGCTGGCTCGCGTACCTCGCGCCGCGCGGCCATTAACGCATTCGCAAGATCCGCAACGAAGGACCCCGCATGTACAAGCTTACCGTTGACAACCTGCACAAGAAATTCGGCGACAACGAGGTGTTGAAGGGCGTGTCGATGAAGGCGAAGGCCGGCGACGTGATCAGCATCATCGGCTCGAGCGGCTCCGGCAAGAGCACGTTCCTGCGCTGCATCAACTTCCTCGAGCAGCCGTGCTCGGGGCAGATCACGATCGGCAGCGAGCCGATCCAGACCCTGCGCGATCGCAACGGCTCGCTGCGCGTGGCCGACCAGAAGCAACTGCAGCGCATGCGCACGAAGCTGTCGATGGTATTCCAGCACTTCAACCTGTGGGCGCACATGACGGTGCTCGAGAACGTGATCGAGGCGCCGATGGCCGTGCTCGGCGTCGGTAAGGACGAGGCGATCGCGCGGGCGCGCCAGTATCTGGAGAAGGTCGGGCTCGCGCCGCGCGTCGAGGGCATGTATCCGTCACACCTGTCGGGCGGCCAGCAGCAGCGCGTCGCGATCGCGCGCGCGCTGGCGATGGAGCCGGAAGTGATGCTGTTCGACGAGCCGACGTCGGCGCTCGACCCGGAATTGGTGGGCGAAGTGCTGAAGGTGATGCAGAAGCTCGCCGAAGAAGGCCGGACGATGGTCGTCGTCACGCACGAGATGGGCTTCGCGCGCAACGTGTCGAACCACGTGATCTTCCTGCATCAGGGGAAGATCGAGGAAGAGGGCGATCCGCAGCAGATTCTCGTGAATCCGAAAAGCGAGCGGCTCGGGCAGTTTCTGTCGGGGCGGTTGAAGTAAGGAAGCGCACGGTTTCGCGCCGTCGCAAACTGGAACGCTTAATGCTTGTCTCGCGTGATCCTTTCGATGAAGGAGCATCGCGATGAGCACGCCGACCACCACCGCTTTTTCCCACGTGAAGCCGCAGGACACCGTCTATCAAGGCGAGGGCCTGCGCGACTTCTTCCTGTACCGCGATCTCGGTATCGCCGCCGCGACGAACGGCAAGGTCGTCGCGCAACTCGTCAGGGCCAATCATGCACCGGCGGCGGGCACCGGCTGGCACCGTCACGAGGCCGAATTCCATATCGTGATCATGCTGAAGGGCTGGGCGCGCTTCATGTACGGCGAACAGGAAACGCTGGTGGCGGCAGGAGACTGCGTGCACCAGGCGCCGGGAATCGTTCACTACCTGTTCGACTACTCGCCGGACATGGAGTATCTGGAGATCGTCGGGCCTGCCGACTTCAAATCGATCGACGTCGACGGCCCGTGTGCCGTGCCGGAGCCGACGCCGTGGGGCGAGGTCGGTGCGTAGCGTGCCGGTTGGGTGTGCGTTTTCGACGAACCGCCTGCATTCAGGCGGTTTTTTATTGGTGCGCCGACATCCGCGACTTGCCTTCCGCTTCCGCCTAGCCGGCCCGGCGCGTGAGTGGTTCGCTCGCGCGTCGTCCGGATGTTGCGGCAAACGTCGCCCCGCCTTTCCGGCGGGGCGATTCACTGTGTCACTATCCGCGTTCAGTTGCGTGATCCGATTGCGCTTCGGTCGCCGCATCGATCCCGGCCGTGCGCGCATCGAGCAGCGCGCGCAGCGTGACGTAATGGGTGCCGCTTGTGTCACCTTCCGCATCCGCGGTGCGATCGTACGGCTCGTTGTCGTGGATCGTCGCCCGCACGATCGGATAGATCTGCGTTTCCCAGCGGCTGCCGTTGAACACGCCGTAGTGCCCCACACCCGTCTGGACATGGTGCGTCTTCAGGTACGACGGTAATCCCGAACACAGTTCCTGCGCGGCCACCGTCTGGCCCACCGCGCAGATATCGTCCTTCTCGCCTTCGACCGTCAACAGCGCGGTGCGATGAATCGCTGCCGGTTCGACGAGCCTGTCGCCCACCGTCAGCTCGCCGCGCGCGAGCGCGTACTGCTGGAACACCTTCTCGACCGTTTCCAGATAGAACTCCGCGGTGAGATCGGCCGTTGCGAAATATTCGTCGTAGAAATGCCGCAACGTATCGGCTTTCGCGGGGTCGCCTTTCGCGCGTTCGTAGTACAAATCGGCGAACGACGCCGCATGCCGGTCCGGGTTCATCGACATGAACGCGCCCACCTGCACGAAGCCCGGATACACGCACCGCTGCGCGCCGACGAAGCCCGTCGGCACCACGCTGATCAGGTTGTGCGCGAACCACTCGATCGGCTGGCTCGTCGCGAGTTCGTTGACCTTCGTCGGATTCACGCGGCAGTCGATCGGGCCGGCCATCAGCGTGAGGCTCGCCGGCTGAGCGGGATCGCCGCCGGCCGCCATCAGCGAGACTGCCGCGAGCGACGCGACGGTCGGCTGGCAGATCGCGAGCACGTGCGCGTCCGGGCCGATGTGGCGAATGAAGTCGATCACGTGCGTGACGTATTCGTCGAAACCGAAACGTCCGGCCGTCAGCGGGATGTCGCGCGGGTTGTGCCAGTCGGTGATGTACACGTCGTGATCAGCCAGCATCGTGCGCACCGTGCCGCGCAGCAGCGTCGCGAAGTGCCCGGACATCGGCGCGACGATCAGCACGCGCGGCTGGCGCGGGACCGGCCGCGCCTTGCGGAAATGCAGTAGCGTCGCGAACGGCGTGGCCGTGGCCGCTTCCTCGACGATCGGCACCGCTTCGCCGTCGACGACGACCGACGCGATCCCGAACGGCGGCCGCCGGTGCGAGAACGCGCAGCATTCGAGCAGTTCGCACAGCGCATCGACCATGCGGCCTGTCGGCGTCGATGTCGCCGGTGGCCACAGCGACATCGTTGCGCGCGTCGCGGCCGCCCATGCACGCGCCGGACGCAGGCATTCCGCAGACCATTGATAAAACGGATAGGCAAGCAGATTCATGACCTTCGCTCGTGACGCCGCATTGCAATGAACGAGGCAAGCCGTATGCCAGCATGCGGCTGGCACGCGCGTTGCAGCGGTTCGGGAGCGCGGCGATGCGCGCGGTAGGTAGTGAGCAGGGCGAAGGCGATGCGTTGCCTTGCTGGTCGGGCGCGCGACACGTGCGGCGATGCCGTGCGACGTTGCGCCAGTTCGGCGTACGGACCGCACAGGCGTGGTGCGCGGTCCGACGGCGCGTCCGTTTACGGTGCAGGGGCACGAACGACATTCTGCAGGGGAGTGGTATGGAATCCAACGCACGAACGACGCTGACCATCAGCAGTCGCAATTACTCGTCGTGGTCGATGCGCGGCTGGTTGCTCGCAAAGCTGAGCGGCCTCGCGTTCGAGACGATCAGCGTGCCGATCGATGCCACGTCGCGCGCCGAGCTGCTGCTGCTGTCGCCATCGATTCTCGTGCCGTGCCTGACGCACGACGGCAACGCGGTGTGGGACACGCTCGCGATCGCCGAATACCTGAACGAGATCCGCCCGCAGGCGCGGCTGCTGCCCGACGAGCGCCACGCACGCGCGCATTGCCGGTCAATCTGCGGCGAGATGCATTCCGGCTTCAGCGCATTGCGATCCGCGCTGCCGATGAACCTGCGCGGACATTTCCCCGGCTTCCGGATCTGGTCGCGCGCGCAGCACGACATCGAGCGGATCGTGACGATCTGGCGCGAGTGTCTGGCCGAGTACGGTGGCCCCTGGTTGTTCGGCGCGGAGATCGGCATCGCCGATGCGATGTACGCGCCGGTCGTCACGCGCTTTTTGACCTACGACGTGAAGCTCGAACCGGATGTCGCCGAGTACTGCATGCGCGTGCTGGCGCATCCGTTCGTTGCCGAGTGGATCGACGCGGCGAAGGCCGAGCACGAAGACATCGACGAACTCGACATGGAGTTCTGACGCGTGTGATCGCGGCGCGCTTTCAATTTCACTACAGGCGCACGCGACGAAACGAACGATCGATGGACGTGCGCAACTCGCAAACGTTTCACCTTGATTTCGGTTCAAAACGAGCACGAATGTCCTAAAGGGCGTTGCGCCCGATGACGTAAACAAGTCACGGGGATGACTCGCGATCGCATGCTTCAGACGTGCGACGCGCAGTCCGCAATAACCAGCGCAGCAGGGGGATCGACTTGTGAATCGTCAGCAATCGTGGACGCGTACCGCCGCGCCCGGGGAAATCATTTACTCGGAGGGCTTCGCGGGCGAGCCCGTCATCTTCCTCATTACCGACGGCAAGGTCGAGCTGTCCACGCGCTGCGACGACAAGCGCGTGATCGTCGCGACGCTCGGCCGCGGCGAGTTCTTCGGCGAATCGGCGCTGCTCGCCGCCGAACCGCGAGCGCATACCGCGAAGGCGCTGTCGTTCTGTCAGCTCACGGTCGTGCCGGCCGGCATCCTCGATGAAGAAATCGAGCGCGTGTCCGCACTGCTGCGTCATATCGTGCGAACGATGATCCGCCGCGTGAAACGCAAGGATGACCAACTCGCGACCTATACGCATGCCGACTTCATGCCGGGCGTGCTGTCGTATGCGCACGTGTTGTCGCTGATGGCCGGCGCCGATGCGCGCGACCCGGGCGACACGTGGGCGCGCCGACCGATGCAGGCGCATGCGGCCGAAACCTCCGTGCCGCTCGCCGAAGTGATCCGCAAATGCCGCGCGATTGCCGGCCATTCGCGGCCGCACGTGCTCGCGATGCTGCGACGCATGGAAAAGCTCAACCTCGTCACGATCGAAGCCGCGCAGGGCGACGGCGCTGGTGGCGCAACCGACTACGCGGCTTCGTCGGATGCGCGCCAGGTCGTCACGTTCGACGCCGCACGCGTGATCGACCGCGCGCAGCAGGTCGCCGATCACGATCTCGACGTGTCGATCAACAGCGAACTCGAACTCATCGAACTGGCCGATCTCGAATCGCTGATCGGCGTCGACAAGACGCTGCTGCTCAACAAGCTGTCGAACGGCGAGATCGCGGAAGAAGTGTTCGCGTTTCGCAAATCGAAGGTGCTCAACTACGTCGAACAAAAGGGCGTTGCGTACTTCTCGCGTCGCAATGGCCGCCGCGGCGGCGACGTGCGCGCGCTCGAGGATCTCGTGTGGATCGACCAGCGCACGCTGTTCGACGTGATCAGCGCATTCGATACGTACGACCTCGCGAAACTGATCGCGAATCTCGACGATCGCGCGGTGGCCGACAAACTGTTTTCCGTGATGACCGAGGCGCGGCGCAACGAGGTGTCGTGGGTGATGCGCCGCGAACTCAAGCTCGATCCGGTCGAGATCGAGGACATCGAGCAGCGCGTGCTGGAGGCCGTACGCGCGGCGAAGGCGCCTGCGGCGGGTGCGATGTCCGTCGCGTCGACATTGTCGTCTGACGCGTGATACGGAGGCGCATATGGATCTGTTGACCCTGGTCGGTGTAGTGCTGGGCGGCGCGGCGATCGTGTTTGGGTTCGCGCTGGAAGGCGGGCATTTCTCGATGCTGTTTCAGTTCGAGGCGCTCGTGATCGTGCTCGGCGGCACGCTCGGCGCGGTGATGATCCAGAACACGTGGGCGCGCTTCTTCGACGCGGTGAAGCAGTTGCGGCTCGCGTTCGTGCGCGCACGCGAAGTCGATCGCAAGAACCTGTCCGACCTGCTCGAATGGGGCGACCGCGCGAAGCTCGACGGGCTGCTCGCGTTTGAGTCGATGGACGTGAGCGGCATTCACCCGTTCGCGCGACGCGGGCTCGAACTGCTGGCGAACGGCGTGTCGACCGCGGTGCTTGAAGATGCGTTGCAGCGCGAACTCGATGCGTACGAACGCAGCCGCTTGGCAGCCGTGCGCGTGTGGCAGCAGGCCGGCGGCTATGCGCCGACCTTCGGCATTCTCGGCTCGGTGCTCGGGCTCGTGCAGGTGACGAGTCATATTCTGGAGCCGGCGCAGCTCGGACCGGGCATCGCGATGGCGTTCGTCGCGACGCTGTATGGGCTCGCGTTCGCGAACCTCGTGTTCCTGCCGCTGTACGGCAAGCTGCGCGCGCAGATCGACAGCGAGATGCGGTTTCGCAAGCTGTATCTCGACGGCTTGCTCGCGATTTCGCGCAAGGAGTCGCCGCATACGATCGAGACGCGGTTGACCGGCGACGTGCGCGGGCGGGCGGCGGAAACGCTGGCGTGATGTTCGTGTGCTTTGTGCTTACGCCTGGGCCTGTATCTGTACCGTTTGACGAACCCGGATTCCCGACAGCATGACTGCTCGAACTGATGGCGCATCCGCTGCCGATCGCGACGATCACGAACTCGAAGGCGCGCACTCCGGGCGCTGGCTGATTTCGTACGCGGATCTGATCACGACGTTGATGGTGCTGTTTCTCGCGCTGTATGTACTTCAGCTCGCGAAATACAACGCGCTCGATGCGCGGTATCAGACGCTTGCGCGGCAGGCGGGTGGTGCTGCGGCTGCCGCGGTCGATGCCGCCAAGTCCGACCCCGCGCCGCCGTGGCTCGCGTTGCTCGATTCGTTGAAGTCGAATGGACGCATTTCGTTGGTGAAGGCGCCGCACGGCGTCGAGATCGGCATCGACGCGAAGATCCTGTTCAACGTCGGCGATGCGCGTTTGCTGCCCGATTCGTCGCCGGTGCTGAACCAGATCGCGCAGGCACTGAGCGAGCATGCAACCGGCGACATCCTCGTCGAAGGCCACACCGACAGCGTGCCAATCGCGAACGCGAAATACGAATCGAACTGGGAGCTTTCGTCGGCGCGCGCGGGGAGTGTGGTGCGCTACCTGACCGAGCGCGGTGTCGCGCCCCATCGGCTGGCGGCGATCGGGCGGGCGGATACGCAGCCGCTTGTTGCGGGGGACGATGCTGGTTCAAGGGCGAGGAACCGGCGCGTCACAATCTTCGTTGCTTACTGACCAGCGCTTCGTATTTGCGTTGTTTCTCGTGCATATAGGCGGCCGCATATGCCCGCTCTTTAACAACATAACGAATCTCGAATGATCGCTATCTGAAATTAGCGATGCGATTCTGCGCCCGCCTGCCGATAACCCAATCTGGCTCAGACCGAGCGGTTATCGAGGGTTCCCCATGCATTTCTGGCGCAAGCTTTCCATTCAGAACAAGCTGATTCTCAGCATGACGAGTTGCCTGCTCGTGTTCGTCGCGATTTCGAGCGGGCTCAGCGTCCGTCTGATCGGCAACGCGGTGCGCGATCGCGTCGTGCGCGAAGAGCTGCCCACCGCGGTTAACGGCATCCGCGCCGACGTGCAGCGCCAGATGGCCGGCCCGATCGCCGCGTCGCGCATTCTGGCGCGCGATGCGTTCCTGCTGCAATGGGAAGCCGACGGCGAACCCGATGCCGGCACGCGCAACTGGATTCAGCTTGCCAAGAACGTGAAGGACGAGCAGAAGGCCGCGTCCGTGCAGTGGGTGTCGGTGAAGAGCGGCAACTACTACAACGAAGCGGGCTTGCAGCGGAAGGTGACCGACAAGGATCAGTGGCTGACCAGCTTCCTGTCGTCGGGCAAGGCGTACGACGTGAACATGGATCGCGAGGTGACCGTCGGCGGCTACATGATGTTCATCAACAGCCGCGTGGAACTCGACGGCGTGCCGATCGGCGCGGCGAGCATGAGCCTGTCCGTCGATGCGCTCGCGAAGGGGATCTCGGCTTATCGGATCGGCGACACCGGGTTTGCGTATCTCGTGCGCCCCGACGGCGCGATCATGATGCATCGCGATACGTCGTTGATCGACGGTAAGCATTTTCTGAAGGATGAGCCGGGGCTGCCGGGCGAGGCGTCGTCGACGTTGCTTGCGGGCAAGCCGTATGCGTACCTGAGCTACGAGGGTGATGGCGGCGCGCGGTTTATCGCGACGTCGTTCATTCCGGAGCTGAATGCGTATGTGGTCGTTCAGGTGCCGCAGGCTGAATTGCTCGGGCCGGTGACGCGGGCGATCCGCAGCGCGGCGCTCGTCGCGGCGGTGGTTGGGCTTGGCGTTGCGTTGCTCGTGATCTGGCTGGTGGGCCGCGCGATTGCTGCGCCGATTCGTCGGGCGGCTACGCTGCTGTCGGAGATCGCGAGCGGTCAGGGGGATTTGACGCGCCGCATGACGGTGGAGAGCGAGGACGAAATCGGGCAGTTGTCGGATGCGTTCAATCGGTTCGTGTCGTCGCTGTCGACGCTGGTTCATCGGATTCGTGCAGCTTCGACTTCGATCGCGGCCGGGTCGGCGCAGATTGCTTCGGGGAATGCGGATCTCAGCGAGCGCACCGAAGGGCAGTCGAGCAACCTGGAGCGGACGGCTTCGTCGATGGAAGAGATCACGGCCGTGGTGCGCAACAACACCGAGACGGCGACGACGGCCGCGAAGATGATCAACGGCGCGGCGGATACGGCGGCGCGGGGTGGGCAGGTGGTGGGCGAGGTCGTGACGACGATGGAGCAGATCAGCGATGCATCGCAGCGGATCTCCGAGATCATCGTGATGATCGACAGTATCTCGTTTCAGACGAATATCCTGGCGTTGAATGCTGCGGTGGAGGCGGCGCGGGCGGGGGAGCAGGGGCGTGGGTTTGCTGTTGTCGCTTCGGAAGTGCGGAATCTGGCGCAGCGTAGTGCGCAGGCGGCGAAGGAGATTAAATCGCTGATCGAGCACAGCGCGGGGACGGTGGGTGCCGGGTCGCGGCTCGTTAGTGAGGCGGGGAAGGTGATGAGCGATGTTGTCTCGCAGGTTCAAGGCGTTAGCGCGATGATGAGCGAGATTGCAGAGGCTAGCCTGGAGCAGAGTGCTGGCATCGACCAAATTGGCGATGCGGTGCAGTCGCTCGATCAGATGACGCAGCAGAATGCGGCTTTGGTCGAGGAAAGCGCGGCTGCGGCGGAGAGTTTGAAGCAGCAGGCGACGGAATTGACCAAGCTGGTTTCGGCTTTTAAGGTGGATGAGTAAGGGCTGGTTGCGGTTTGGAGTTGGGGCGAGGGCGGCTGCCTTGGGGGCACGGTGGCCGCTTTTGCTTGTTGGTGCCGGACTTGGCGGCGTTTATAGAAATGAATCGCATTTACAGAAGTCAGTCGATCCTCGGGGAAGGGGCTTCGCTTCGACTGTTGAGGTCTTTGCCGATGGTCGCGATTTTCTGCCCCCTCCCTCTCTAAAAATCTCTATTTACTGACGATTACTTTCAATTCTGTCCCGGATATATTCTTGAGATACATGTAGCTGCTTCCAAGGACGGTTAGCATCTCATCCGTAATGCGGGATTCCGAAATGGCGGGCTGGATAATGAAGAAGCCTATCCTGACTTCCAAATCACGACATTTATTTCGAAGTAGATCCAATCTCGCGGGGAGCCCCTTCAAAATTCGATCGAAGCCATTCTCAAGCGACGTACTATATCTGTCGAGGAGTTGTTTGAAAATGGCTTCCCCAGTGTGCAACCATTTCACTGATCTACTCGCTTGTCCCGTTACGACATAAGTGTCATCAATTCGTGCGCCAGGTTTTGCCTCCTTGTTGCAATATTTGCAATGATAAAAGTCTATTTGGACGTGGTCTTCGCGTTCATTTATCGCAACTAGATCGGCTATTTCGCCAGCGCCATCGTCATTAAATATCAATTCGTAAGAGTTTTCTATTTTAGAAAATGTGAATCCTTGGACGGTGTCCATGTCGCGGTCTTTTCCCATGGATTCTTTGTTTATTTTTGTTTCGCCCCAGTCCCAACTGGAGAGAAGTGTCCTCGGCAGTTTGACATTGAGAGTTTGCGGGCTGTAGTAACGGTAATTGCCTAAGATAATTGAGCCGTCTTGCTTCAGAATTTTAATGGGGTGATCTTCGAGATAGTCGGAGAAATTGCGTTCTTTTCCGTGGACTATCTTGATATCTTTGCAGTCGATTTTGTAGCCGTCGACTCCGAGGATAACGTCGATGTGACCAACTGATCTCTCTGCCCCAAATCCATCGCTTGTAAGAATTGAAATTCGCAGAGTGCGATCTATAATGCGAATGGGGCGGTCTAGCCAAAGATCTATTAATTTATAGGGGGTGCCATTAATCGCCAATGTGACCTTGTTCTCTGATTCAATGTAAATAGATTCAGGCCAATCCGCGTAAAACAATCCGTCGGGCCAGCGGTTTTCAATTTTCTCTGATCTAATTACATTGTTTAGTATATCTTTGGTATTTATGCTTGCATCATTTATTTTATTTGATACGGAGTCGCACCATTTCACCCAGTAATCAATGGTTTCTGAGTTCATTTCCCATAACTTTCCCTTGTATGAACAACCTGCGGTAGTTTTGAATCCTCTTTCAAAGCCTATTCCAAAAATATTGGATTTTATTGCGGTCCCGTTTTCGAGGTCGTCCATTACGGAATTAATGTCGCGGCCGACGTGCATGGTAAAGCGGACGTCTCGAGTGCCACGTGTGAGTCCAACATTTTGAAATTTCAATAGATTGATGTTGTGTAGAATGCGAAACGTCTTTTCCCCTGAGATTTTCTCGGCGTTTTTTGAAATTAGATTTTTGAAGATCATGGACTGCCCTTCGTCGCCTGAGGTGCTTATAAATAGCGTTGCATCTTTTTTTCGATAATACGCGAGGTACAGATACCAGTCTGTCGCCGATATTGCAGCAGAGTTCGTCCAGGAGACCGGAAATTCGGCGCGCGTCACTGCCATTACTAAAGTTTGATCTTCGTTAACCGAATAAAATTGTACTTCTTCACCTTTTGTTCGCATCTCCTCCGCACCAAACGGCTTCCAGTCGGTGTGGGCAACTTTGTAAGCTACAGCACTCACGTTGGGGGTTGGCTTTAATGCGATTATTTTCTCGCCATCCTCCACGTCGTCAAACTGTGCTTCAAATTTTTCTCGATCCAATTCGCGACCGATCTTTCTTTCGCTAACCTCTCGAATAATAATGCCCCAGTCCGCGCTTTCGGAGTAAAGTGCCGACATTTGATTGTCAACTCTCTGGTTTGCGATGTTTGCGACAAACTTGGCTGCTCCCAATCGATCGTTGACGCGGGTAAGTCTTCCGATGAATTGAAGCGTGACAGCTGGGCTACAATGCTGGTCGTGAAGAGCTGCAATCTTCAATTCAGGAAGATCGAAGCCTTCGCCGAGCATGTTTACACAGACGATGATCCTATGCTGTCTCTTTTTTATTCTTTCGACAATTTTATCCTTTTCTTTTGCGCCGCTATGAACTAGTACAGGGGAAAGATCCTCGTGTTTCCGATATAAATCGTAAATCTTCTTTGCTTTCGGTATCGAATTGGTGCGGGCCATGAGAAGATGATCTTTCCCGGATTCAAGATCTTCGCGAAGTAGGGCTACCGCCTTGTCGGCGATTGCCTGATCCGATAGGGAAAGTTGATATTCTCTTACTGGATGAAACTCTATGGCTTGAAAGTAACCATCTTCCTGGGCATCTTTCAGGGAGTAGTTGTAAATTATGCGACCGTCCAAAGTCTGCTTGTCTTCTCGAAACGGCGTGGCTGTGAACTGAATGCACGGTTTTCCTTTAAAAGCTGTTCTCACACTACGCCAAGTTTTTGCCGCAACATGATGTGCTTCATCGACGATCAAGTGGCTTACGAGGTTTACTAGCTGAGCCAGTTGATCGTCGTGAGTCAAAGTTAAAGCATTCGGTGTGGCTATAACAACATTGCTCGAAGCAATTTCGAGCAAATCTTTTTCTGTAAGAGCCCCGCTCATAGTGAAGGCTTGCGGGGAAAGTACCCGTTCGTCAATTGCTCGGAAGTCGCGAATATTTTTAAGTTCTGATATTTTTTCCGATGTTTGTGATCGTAGGGCATCGGACGGTACTATTATTAGGGTCCTAGGGAAAGCGCCTGCAATAATCAGAGAAAAAATCGCATCAGTCTTCCCGGTTCCTGTGGGCATCACTATGGTCGCTGGTCGGTCCGGTGTCGATGTCAGATGGCATAGAGCTGCGAAAAGTGCCGCTCGTTGGGGTTTTCTAAACCCTCGATTGTTGTTTAGATCGGATGGTTCGACGATTTTTAGTTGATTGTCGATCCAGCTTCTGTAAATGGCATTTTCATCATACATGTTTTTATCTATCGGCATGCGGTCCTCGGCTAACATTTTTTGTGAAGATCAGGTGATCTCGGGTGCTCCGATAACATCGTAACCTTTTGTTGAACTCCGTGGTAGTGAGCGAAAGAAAAGGTCGACGGTCCGTGATTAAGTCGAGTTGAGATCTTCTTCGTCTGCGGCGCTCTCTGCAATCAATTCAGTGTGTGGACCTGGCGGACAAACTCTTAGCCAATGAAACCAGAGGCCAGTCGAAGATCGACAGTCAGGAGGTACGCATCCGAATACAGTGGGACCGGATGCCCTCTGCAGGCGCAGCCCGTTGACAGAAAGCTGGTTAGCAACGGCGATACGGCTAGCCCTACAGGGCGACCGCAAAAGGCGATGACTTGTACGTAGATTTTGTCGTACGAACGATCACTACTCATCTCGCAAAGAGTCGCCGACTGTTCGGTGCGCTATCGGCCCACTCAGGGACAGTCGCGTTTAGCCGAAGTTATGTTTGGTGATAGCCATCGGGAAGCCGACGAGCGATGGGATGACAAGTCCAATTTGCAACGTCCGCCTTATATTGGGAGCACTCTATACCTAACGGCCAATCCCCCTAAATTCCCCTTTTCTGAGATGCCATCCCGACTACACTGGTCATGAAGCTTCGCTTCTCACCATCGGAAGTTGACCACAGCCCCCTCCGCCCCGATGGTCGAAAGAAAGCTGTCTTGCCCAACAAGACCCAGCGAAGAGGGGAGAAAGAAGGGGAAACCCGAGGCAACAAAGAAGCGCGGGCCGCATGGGCTGCAACCCATACGACCCGCTGACCACCACCAACTCGCCACAGGAGTCGGAAATGGCTGACGCCAATACTAAGCCACGTCGTAGAAAGAACAAACCCGTCAACATGCAGAAGACGTTTGAGCTGGTCCTGCGCAACTACCCGGACCTACCCAAGCGGGGCTGGCCGTACCTGCCGTGGATGAAGGCGATCGATATCAATTTCAAGATCTTCGGCTTCAAGCCGGGCGACCGCGTGTACCTGAGGGTCAGCGACGTCGACCGATCGATCACGATCACGCCGGACTACAGCCAGTTGGCGCTGCGAGAGCAGCCGTACCACGATCCTGACCGGGGACCGTCGCCGCTCTAACACCTGCAAGGGCCGCTTGATGCGGCTCTAGCGAGTGGAACGCAGGCGTTGCATGAACACGACTGGCCGCCGGGGCGACACCGCCCCGGCCATGGCCGCGAACGCCGCGATTCACACCTTTAGCGACCTTCAACAACTGTCACGACCGCAAGGCCAGTGAGGCCGCACCGCGCCTTCCGAAATACCCGAACGGCGTCAAATCACCGCCCGCCAACCCGCCGTTTCACAACCGCCCCCCGCTGCAACACATACTCGACCCGCGCGCCTTCATCGGCCACGACCCCGATATCCTCAAGCGGATTCCCATCCAGCACGACGAGATCAGCGATCGCCCCCACCGCAACGACCCCAAGCTCCCCCGTCATATTCACAATCTCCGCCGCCACCGTCGTCGCAGACCTAAGCGCCTCCAAATTCCCGAGCACTTCCGCCCGAATCCGAAACTCACCAGACTGAAACGCATGCATCTCGCCGAGCAGGTCCGACCCGAACCCCATCTTCACGCCGGCTTTCGCATAGATCTCAAGCGACTCGCGTCCTTTCTGCTGCACGGAAGCTACCTTCGCGATGGAGTCGGCCGGCATCCCAAACTCCGCCCCATGTTTCGCCAGCGCGTCATAAGTCACAAGCGTAGGCACCACAAACGCCCCCCGCTCATGCATAAGCAGCGCAGCCGCTTCATCCACAAGATTCCCATGCTCGATCGTCCGCACGCCGCATCGCACAGCCCGCGCAATCGCCCGCCCGGTATACGCATGCGCCATCACATAAGTATTCGCGGCCTCAGCCTCATCAACAATCGCCCGAATCTCGTCCTCTGAATACTGCGTATTCGCGATCGGGTCGGTCGGCGAAGCCACGCCGCCTGACGCCATGATCTTGATCTGCGTCGCGCCTTTCTGAATCTCCTCACGCACCGCGAGCCGCACGCCCTCAACGCCATCGACGACCCGCGCAATCGCCCCCGTCCTGAAACAGCAGGAGCAGGGCTCCAGCACATCACCGCGCGGCCGAAAATCCCCATGCCCGCCGGTCTGCGACAGCGCTTTCCCCGACGGAAAAATCCGCGGCCCCGGAATCAACCCTGTCTCAACGGCCTGCATCAAACTCCAATCCGCGCCCCCCGCATCCCGCACACTGGTAAACCCCCGCGCCAACATCGCATCGAGAATCGGCAGCGACCGAATCGCCGCGAGAATATTCGGCTGCGTCGCATTCGCGCCCAGGTTTGCATTCGACGCCAGCACATGCACATGGCAATCGATGAACCCCGGCATCACGGTCTTGCCGCGCACGTCGATCACCTGCGCATTCGGCAAATCCACCGGCCGATCGGTGACTTCGACGATCCGCTCGCCTTCGATCACGACATGATGATGTTCGAGCAACACGCCTCGTTCGAGGTCGAGCACGTTGCCGCCTTGAAGCACGGTAATGGTCATGAGAGAAAAATCCTTATCGAGTCGTTGCGGCCGCACGCTTCGCATCCTTCACGAAGCGCGTGCCGACGAAACTGACGGCCGCCGCGAGCATCACGTAGAACGCGGGCGCCATGTTGCTGCCGGTGCGGGCGATGAGCCACGTGATCAGGAACGGCGCGAACCCGCCGAAGATCGTCACCGCGAAGTTGTACGCAACGGATAGCCCGGTCGACAGCACCTTGGTCGGAAACAGCTCCGCGAACGCCGCGAGGATCGGCCCCGTATAGGTCGCGATCAGCACGCCGAACACGGCCTGGAACACGATCAGCGACGCGAACCCGGGCGCATGGTTGATCCACGAGAACATCGGCCACGCGAGCACGAGGATCCCAAGCGCCGAGCCGGACAGGAACACGCGTCGTCCCCACGCGTCGGCGAGTCGCCCGACGATCGGCGAGCAGCACATGATCATCAGCCCGCCGACCATGCCGGCCGTGAAGCCGGTCGATTGCGGCAGATGCAGCGTGCGCACGGAATAGGTCGGCATGTAGAACAGCAGCACGTAGGTGCAGACTGTCCACAGGATGACCATCGAGAAACTCGCGAACGTCTCGCGCGGATACGTGTGCAGCACTTCCTTCAGCGGCGAGCTTTCCTTCGCCTGCGATTCGACGGCGCTGAACGCGGGCGTCTCGTCGATATGGCTGCGAATGAAGTAACCGACCGGCCCGACGATGATCCCGAGCAGGAACGGTAGCCGCCAGCCCCAGCTATGCAGCGCCTGCGTGTCGAGCGACGTCGTGACGAACGTGCCGGTCGCCGCACCGAGCAGCACCGCGAAGCCGATGCTCGACTGGATCCAGCTCGAGTAATACGCGCGCTTCTCCGGCGGCGCGTATTCGGTGAGGAACGCGGTGGCGCCGCCCATCTCGCCGCCGGCAGAGAAGCCCTGCAGCAGCCGTGCGACGACGATCATCAGCGGCGCGGCGATGCCGGCCTGTTCGTAGGTCGGCGCGATGCCGATCAGCGCGGTGCCGGCCGCCATCAGCAGGATCGTGAGCGACAGCGCGGCCTTGCGTCCGACCTTGTCGGCATAGACACCGAGCACGATGCCGCCCACCGGCCGCATGAAGAAGCCCACGCCGAACGTCGCGACGGTGAGCAGCACGGACGTCAGTTCGTTGCCGGTCGGGAAGAACAGCTTCGCGATGATCACCGCGAAGAAGCTGTAGACGGTGAAGTCGAACCATTCGAGGCCGTTGCCGATCACGGTCGCGACGATGGCGCGGCGGCGCTGTTGCACCGCCGCATCGACGGAAGGCGCGGCGCGCGGGGAAAGCGTTCCTTGCATGGTCTCCTCCTTGGTCAGAAGACGGGACGGCTGCCCCGCATGAATCCCATGCTAAGGAGAGCCGGATTTTTTTCTGAAACGAAAGATTCGCATGCCTGCATGCGCTGCACGCATGCGTCGCGCTCCGGGCATTCAGGGCGCGGTCTGCTGCTCAGCCTGGTCGAACAGCCAGCGCGTGAACAGGCGGGCGGCCTGGTTCTGCGCGCGGTCGTTCGGCGAGATCACGTAATAGCCGCCGCCGTGGCTCGCGGACGCTTCCGTCACGCGCACGAGCAGGCCGGCTTCGAGGCATGCGTCGATCATGTAGCGCCAGCCGAGCGAAACACCCTGACCGAGAATCGTCATCTGCACGATCTGCGGATACGAGTTGATCGTGATGTCCTGCGGCTGCGCCTTCTGCCGGTCGACGTCGTTCATGTCGAACCATTCGGACCACGACATCCATTGGCGCTGGCCGTCTTCGAGGCGCAGCAGCGTTTCGTTCGCGAGATCGGCCGCATCGAGCGTGCGGCCGGCCAGATAGCCTGGCGCGCAGACGGGGAACACTTCTTCGTCGAACAGCCTGCGTGCGGTGTATTCGGCCGGCGCCTGCTGGCGCACGTAGTAGACGCCGACGTCGAATTCCGCGGGCGACATCGATGCAAGGCCGTCGCGCACGATCAGGCGCAGCTTGATGTTCGGATACGTGGCGCGGAAGTTCGGTAGCCGCGGCGTGAGCCACAGCAGCGCGACGCCGGACGAGCACGCGATCGTCAGTTCGAGATCGCCGTACGGTTTCATCACGTCGTGCGTGGCTTGCGCGCATTGCGTGAGCAGGTGGTGGACTTGTGCCGCGTATTGCTCGCCGGCGATCGTCAGCCGCAGCGAACGGTGTTCGCGCACGAACAGCGAGCGGCCGAGGAATTCCTCGAGCTGCTGGATCTGGCGGCTGATCGCGCTTTGGGTCAGATGCAGTTCGGCGGCGGCTTTCGTGAAACTCGCGTGCCGCACGGCGGCTTCGAACGCGATGAGGCACTGAAGAGGCGGCAGGGGCGTGATGCGCATGGCGGGCAGGGAGTCGGGGGCGCTGCCTCCATGATACGGGTGGGCCCGGCGAAAATCGCAACCCGTGAAGGGCGCTGTGGATTCGCCGTATTCACTCATGCGAAGATTGGGCGAAACAGCACCGACACGTACCCGAGAACGACGTGAAGATCTGTGTCGAATGCATGCTTAAGGCAGCCCGGGGCGGAGCGGCCCTGGTGCCCCGTTAATCCGTAGACTTATCCATGATGACAGACCGACTTTCCCATTTCCGGCGACGTGCGATCCAGGCCGTCGCCTTTGCTGCCGTTTTTTTCCTCGGGGCATGCGATAAGCATCCTGGCGCTATGGCACAGCCGCTTGATCTGTCGAGCCTGCCGAAGCACTACGATACGCTGGGTGTTGGCGCCTCGACCCTGAACTACTCCCCTTGGTACATCCATAAGTGGGGATTTGAGGGACCGGAGGGATCGGGGGTAAGCGGTGGTGGCCCCAACGTATTACCCGTTGAAGCAGACAACAAGCCGTCCGGTGGTGGCGGTGATATGTGCTGCAGCGACATCCCCTCTGTATGGCAGCCGGACCTGAGGCTGACGGTGCGCTGGTTGGTTGACAAGAAGCAGGACGGAAAGACACCGGGGTACTGGTACAAGGCGGAAAACGTTCGGATCCCGAAATACGGAAAAATTATGGGCGGTCTATGGGCGGTCTTTTTGCCGGATGACCGGGTCCGTATCATGGTTGCCGACGGTCAGAAAGGTGACTTAAACGACCCCGGCATACGCCCTCCGGACACCGATCCGTACATTGTGCACGGGGTTTTGGATCAAGAGTGGAATCGGTTATACCGGAATGGAGGGGGCGCAAAATGAGCCTCAGATGGGCGGATCCGATGCCTCAGGGCGGGCGTATAGCGGGTAGTATCACGGCGTTGAGAAAAGGGCGCACGCTGGTGTGCGACGCTCTAATGTCTTGTCCTCAGACACTTCATATCACGCTGTTCTTTGACGGCACGAACAATAACGACGAACAGACAAATCCGTTCCGGGATTCGCTTGTTCACACACATTCCAATGTTGCGCGTCTGTATAACGCGGCACTGGACCGATCAGAAGAAGGGATATTTCGCTTCTATATTGCGGGTGTGGGTACACCGTTCAAGAGTATTGGTGAGCAGACATACTCGACTTCCGGCAAGTCAATGGCATCCGGTTTTGGAAGTCGTTGCGTGTGGGGCTACACAAGAGTACTGAATGCTATATATCGGGCTATTGCTACGGACAAGACGCGAAATCTGATTCCGGATAGCGACGTCCAAAGAGTTTGCACGGAAGTGGCCGATGGTCACAAACTCCCGCTGGTTGGCTACACCGATCGATTAGGTCTCGCTCACAAGCAGGCGATCGACGAGGGGCGATATCCCCAGACGATCAAGCAGATCTGGATCAACGTAATTGGTTTCTCGCGGGGGGCGGCATGCGCACGCGTATTCGTCAACAAGCTGATGAATGAATGGGCACGGGACGGACGGATTGGATATCAGACTGGTAAATATGCGCTGAATTACAAGGTTAACTTCGTCGGTCTTTTCGATACAGTTGCCTCCGTTGGCCCTCCCGACTCGACTCGTGCGACCGTGGACTTTGGCACGTTTGATGGGCACTTCGCGTTTGCTAACGACGGTCGGCTCGATATTCCTAAGGATGTGCGATTCTGTTACCACGCGTTCTCGGTGCACGAGCAGCGTATGAGTTTTCCGCTTGATTCAATCCGTAACGGGGACAGCTACGGCGGCGGTATCCGTGACGAGGTGGCTTATCCGGGGGTCCATTCGGACGTGGGTGGCGGCTATGCGCCGTGCGAACAGGGTAAAGGAGGAGCTGCAGCGAAAGCTGGGGACGACAGCTACAAGCTTAGTCAGATCCCGCTGCACGATATGTATTTTAAGGCCGCCTCGTATGGTGTGCCACTGATGGATAGCGATGCGATAAGTAAACGTGCCGATCTGGTCGCCGACTTTGCTCTCGACCAGTCGGTGATCGATGCATTTAACGCTTGGCGAAAGACCGTCGAGAACGTTAACACTGTGGAGGGCGCGCTGAAGGTCGGATTGGGCCAGATGTTGGCGTGGCGTACGCTGCGCGCAGACATTGGTAATCCGCAGCGCTATGTTACGGGACAGTCTTTCTTCAAACGCGCGCACGAAGACAAGATGACGCCGCACAAGGTACAGCAGGCGGTTTCAAAGGCGTCGGAAAAGGATCCGACCATGAGTAAGCTCAGGTCGCAATCTCAGTTGCTCCAGGCGAACGCCCTGTCGATGGGAGCGGGATATACGTCGTACATGAGCACGCAAAAGGGACAGGTGACGGCGCTGAACGAAGCCATGGACCGGCGCAACGAGCAGCTGTGCGGTGCGATTGCTCATCCTGGTGTCGCTAACCCGAAACCTGCCCGTCCAGGGGAGGGACCGCTCGATGTTGTGACCAACGATCAGACCGACCTTCGGCAAGGCGCGGAGGAAATGCGACTGCTTCTCGGGTACCTGTATCCGGACCAGTGTGAACGGTGGAAGGTGAAGCGCACGGATCATCGCCCAATAGTGACGCGCGGTGGCGACGTGATCAAGGTGCCACCGACATTTGTCGTCGAACATGATCAGCCCGGGAGTGATTCCCCCTGCGTGACGCTCGCGTATAGCGGAATACTGCTCAACACGGTCTGGTCGACGCTTGTGCAGAATTACCGCGTAGAGGACGATGTTATGGCTGCACCATTACCTGGCGTGGAATCATTCCTGCGCCAGCACACATCTTCCGACGCCGTGAACAAGTTGCCAGTTGGGGCCATCACTCTATTTGATGACTATATACACGATAGTCGCTGTTGGTTTCGAGTGCCGTATTTTCACGAGTACGCGCCCGGCGGGTATGGTTTCCCGCGAGTCGTGTTTGTAGGAGGAGATCAGCGCAAGGCATATCTCGGCCTTGCGTCAAACGCTTCGCAGCTCGACTTGGGTAATGGCAGGACCCAAGCCGGTTGGGCCTGAGGCGGATCGGAAAACAAGCCGATAAACAGGATTGCAGATGGAACTACAAGCTATACCCTCGCAAGCGCGCCTGATGGGGCTGATCGACGCGGCGGTATGTCCACCGAAAGTGGTGCCTTTGCTGCAGCGTGCTGGCGTACCGTTTCTCTCCGTTTTCGCTGGTCTGCCTGAAGAGGAACTCGGGCCGGCTTCATTATTTTTGGTCTCGGTAGATGACACGGAGGCGGATTGGTTTGTAGAACTCGATCAGCTCGATCGTCAAAGTCCATGCCTGTCCTTGATCTCTAGCCGGGTCGAGATGGATGCGCTCGTCACGCATCTGCAAGCCTTCCTGTTTGCGGATATTGGCGACAACATGACCGCGATGGTCCGGTTCTTTGATCCGCGTAACACGACGGCGGTTTTGAACACGTGGGGAGAGCAGATTCGCGCCATGTTCATGAGCCCTATCGAGCAATGGATGTACCGCGGGCGTCACAAGGAGTGGCAGCACATTGGAAACGAATCGATGGCGAGCGCGAGGATCTGCCGTTCTGTCATGGTTCAGCTTGGGCCGGAGGACGTTAATGCCCTCACGGCGCACACGGAACCCGACGAGATTCTGGCTGCACTGATCGAGTCCGGCGATGTCGACGGAGAGCATACCTACCTTGACCGCTTCGAGGATTTTATTCCTCGTTACCTCCGTGCGGTGCAGTGGGGGATCCGCGAGCCGGGGGATCGCCTTTCGTTCTGTCAGCATACCTATATGTACGGGCAGGATTTCGATCGGCATCGGTTTGTTCATGATTTGCTGATTCAGCGTCAGCAGTCTGATGAGTCGTTTAGTGTCGCTATCACTGGCGTTCCGGAAAGTGTATGGGCCGAGATTGAGCGGATGGGTCCGCACGACGCCGGGAACGCTTCTCAGCCCGTTATGTTATAGGGAGTATGTATGGCATTGCAGATGATCGTGGTCGGTGATGCGACCTCACATGGCGGACGCGTGATCACCGGATCGGAAACACATAGCATCGATGGCAAAAAGATTGCGCGTTTGCACGATCTGGTGGACTGTCCTGAAAAATATCCGGATGGACGACCACATGGAGTTAACAAGATAATCGAGGCGCATCCGACGGTAACGATCGATGGCCAACGCGTTGCGTTGCACGGCCATCATACCGAGTGCGGGTGCACGTTAATTGGCAGTATGACTGCTCGTGTGGGCGATTGAACGATGCGTAGGATCACGTCGGTTGTGTCGAGGTGTGCGATTCACGGACATCGTTTCACTTCTTAAGGTGCCGACAATGTTCGGCGAGGGCCTTGTCGACGCGCCATTCGCGGTGCCGAATTCGCTCTTTCGTTTCGTCGAAGGCACTGCCCACCTCCTCCGCGGGAGGTGGGCTTTCTGTCAGATCAGCGATACGATCGACGGGTGTCTTGCCACCGAGCGAGCCGTGCGGGCGCTGCCAGTTGTAGTCGAACTTCCACTCCTCAATTCGTTGATCGATCGCGTCCTCCGTCGGCGAACGATACGACCAGGATTCGTTGATGTCAGTGAGCTATGATCGTTCTACTTTGCCATTGAGGTGTAGCGAGCGTGGCGGAATAGGTCGGAATTTGATGCACTCGCTCGTCAAACGGCGTTGCACCGGCTCAGCGAAGAACTCGCCGCCTCGGTCGGTTTGGATGCGCTGGATCGAGAACGGCTTTCCTCGATAACGCGATCAAGAAAGAGCAGCATATTTCGGGCAATTCTACGTGGGTAGATCGTCAGTACCCCGGAACCGCGAGCAGTCGTCAATTGGTGTGTGCTGGTACGCACCTCGAGCGATCAATACACTTCAACGACAAGGCGGTCTTGCATATCGAGCGACGCGCCCCGCGCCCCACGACCGCCTCACTCCGTCAGCAGTTCAGCCCCGCGACGCGACGAGATGCCGACCAGCTGCTCGGCGGGCTGCGGCCGCGCGAACAGGAAACCCTGCCCCTGGTGGCAGCCGATCTCCTGCAGGAAGGCCAACTGCTTGGCCGTCTCGACGCCTTCCATCACGACATCGAGCCCCAGCGCACGCCCCATCGCCACGATCGCGCGCACGATCGCGTCGTCCGTGCTGCCCGAACCGCAGTCCGTGAGGAACGACCGGTCGATCTTCAGCGTATCGACGGGCAGATCCTTCAGATACACCAGCGACGAATAGCCCGTGCCGAAATCGTCGATCGCCAGGCTGATTCCCCGCGTCGCCAGTTCGCGCAGCAGGATGCCGATTTCCTCGCGGGTGTTCATCGCCATGCTTTCAAGCAACTCGAGCTGCAAGTATTCGGCCGGCAACGCGGTTTCGCTGAGAATGGTCGTCAGGTCGCTGAGGAAGTGGTCGGTAAAGCACTGCCGTGCCGATACGTTCACCGACACCCGCCCGAACTCGAAGCCCTCGTCGAGCCAGCGGCGCGCCTGTCGGCAGGCTTCGTGCAGCACCCATTTGCCGATCGGGACGATCAGCGCGGATCGCTCCGCCAGCCCGATGAAGTCGCCCGGCGGCACCAGGCCGCGATGCGGATGCAGCCAGCGCAGCAGCGCTTCCACGCCGACGATCCGGCCGCTCGCCAGATCGTATTGCGGCTGGTAGAACAGGCGGAATTCGTTCTGCTCGAGCGCGCGATGCAATTCGCCGAGCGTCTCCAGTTGCTCGATCGCCGACGACGTCATCTTGCTTTCGAAGAACTGGAACACGTTCCTGCCGCGGCTCTTCGCGCCGTACATGGCCTGGTCCGCGAGCAGGATCAAGTCCTCCGCCGCGGTGCCGTCGTCCGGATAGATGCTGATGCCGATGCTGGGCGTCACGAAGATCTCGCGATCGCCGATATCGATCGCCCGTCCCACTTCGTCCAGCAGTTTGCGCGCGACGCGTCCCACGTCGCGGACGTCGTCGATCTCCTCGAGCACGAGCGCGAATTCGTCGCCGCCCATGCGCGCCACCGTGTCGTTCGCGCGCACATTGGCGACGATGCGCTCGGCGACCATCTTCAGCACCTCGTCGCCGGCGTTGTGGCCGAGCGTATCGTTGATCAGCTTGAAGCGGTCGAGATCGAGGTACATCACCGCGACCTTGCGGCCGAACCGCTTCGCATGGCTGATCGCGTGCGCGAGCCGCTCCTCGAACAACATCCGGTTCGCGAGATTGGTGAGCACGTCGTGCGTGGCGAGATAGCCCAGCCGCTCCTCCGCCTGGCGCCGCTGCGTGATGTCGGAAAAGATCGCCGCGTAGTGAGAGATCTCGCCATTGCTGTCGCGAATGCTGGTGATCGTCAGGTATTCGAGAAACAGTTCGCCGGTCTTGCGGCGATTCCAGATTTCGCCTTGCCAGTGGCCATCGGTCGTGAGCGAATGCCACAGCTGCTTGTAGAAATCGGGCGTCTGGCGCCCGGAACTCAGCAAGCCCGGGTTGCGCCCGATCACTTCATCCTCGCTGTACCCGGTCAGGCGCGTGAACGCCTGGTTGACGCGCTCGATCCGTGCGCGTCGGTCGGTCACCATGATGCCTTCGAGCGCCGATTCGAACACGCGATCCGCCATGCGCAGGTTGAAGCGCGCGAGCCCCAGCGCTTCGTCGCGCTCGCGCAACGCGCTGCGCAGCTCGTTCGCGTATTCGTGCTCGATGCTCTGCAGCACGTCCGCGAAGCAGAGCAGGCCGGTCAGCCTGCCATCGTCGTCGCGGATGCCGACATGCCGCATGTTGTGTTCGGTCATGAAGCGCTGCGCCGCATACAGGCTTTGCCTGGCGGTCAGCATCTGCAGCGGCTTGCTCGCATGGGCGCCGACCGCGCCTTGGGCGCCGCCGTCCGCCAGCAGCCGGACGATGTCGCGTTCGGTCAGGATGCCGTGCTCGCCGTCGTCGTAGCCAACGAGGATCGCATCGAGCCGTTGCGCGCGCATCTGTGCGATGACGTCGTGCAGTCCGGCCTGCTCGGGCACCACGACGGGCGGATGGACGCGGATCGACTCGATCGGCTTCAGGTGCAGGAAAAATTCCGGGCCCTGGTTCACGACGACGTCGGTTTGCGTCAGCACGCCGATCGCGGCGCCATCCCGCACCACCACGAAGTGCCGCACGCCCGACTGCTTGAACTTCATCGCGGCTTCGCCGAGCGGCGTGTCGGCCTCGAGCGTCAGCACCGGATGGCTCATCACCTCGCTGACCGGCCGATCGAGCTCGCCCGGATTGTCGCCGGCCGACAGCGCATCGTGCTCGGTCCAGATCCCGACGACCTGTTCCTCCTTCATCACGACGATCGAGCTGCACCGTTCGGCGAACATGCGTCGCGCGGCCTCCCGCACCGGCGTGGCGGGTGCGCAGGACAGAATCTGGCGCGCGACGAGGCGCGCGATCGGAACATCGTAGCTGTTCGGGTACATTCTCTGACCAAGACGAAAAATCCTTGCCGGCGCGCTTCGATCCGGCAGCCTTCGGGCGCGCCCGCGCCGGCCGGCAAGGCATGATCTTGCTCGCCTCGACGGGTTGCGCACTCATCGAACTCGCCCACGCGGAATCGATGCCCGGTTGTCCGGCGAAACCGCACGCCGGCGCACGCCGGCGCATCGCCCTCGCACGGGCCGCCGCCCTGAGTTAACGGCAGATTTGGTCAAGAGTTGAGTGCGATGACCCCATTCGGGCCGTACGTCGGCAAGTCGAGCG
This sequence comes from Burkholderia sp. LAS2, assembly GCF_018417615.1. NCBI lineage: Bacteria > Pseudomonadati > Pseudomonadota > Betaproteobacteria > Burkholderiales > Burkholderiaceae > Burkholderia > Burkholderia sp. LAS2. The sequence goes on along the minus strand of NZ_CP071052.1, from coordinate 4,298,319 downwards.
GCTGCGGGCTGGGCGAGATTGACGGCGCGGCCGTCGCGCCGCCCATTGCAAGGCTTACTGAGGGCGGTATGCGGGTAGCCCGCGCACCTGATCGTCGTACCACGTGGCGGCAGCGAGCCAGAGCGTGGTCAGGTCGTTCGGGGTGAAGATCGGCAATGTATTGGACGCTGCGCGGATGACGTCGAAGTCCCCCGATTCCGCTGCCTCGCTGGCGTTCAAGAGCCAACCCAGCTCGCCATGCCGTTCGAGCAGTGCCCGCCGGATATCGGCGTGAATCGGCGTCGTCGTGACGACGTCCTCGATCGTGCTGCCGAACAGCACATGAACGAGTGAGAACACGCCCGCAATGAACGCGGTAGCGGCGAACCGGTCATCGTCGGGCCGCAGCCGGCCCGCGGCCAGTTCCATGAATCGTGCCCGCGCGCCGCATAGCTGCGCCAGCGGATCGGAGCGCAACGCGTCCAGGCGCTCATCGGCAAACAGGAGCAACTGGGTCCAGCGCGTAATCTGCCGCGTGCCGACCAGCATGATCGCCTCGCGCAGTGACGAAACGGGCTGGCTGAGCCCCACCGCGCTTGAATTGAGCAGCATCAGAAGGGGAATGACGAGGTTCGGAATGCGTTTGAGTTCGGCTTCGAGTTCAACGATCTCCGGTTCGCCGCCCAGAAGCACGAGCAGGCGCAGCAGCGCGTCGCGCGATGGCGTGACGCGCCGCGATGTCAGCACCTGCGGTTTCGCGAAGTAGTAGCCTTGAAACAGTTCGAAGCCCGCTTGCATGGCGGAGGCATGGTCCTCCGGCGTTTCGATTTTCTCGGCGACCGACATCTTCCCGTGCTGCTTGACGGTGCCGATCAGTTCGGCAAGGTGCTCGCGCGGACATTCGAGAAAATCGATCTTGACGATATCGACGTAAGGGAGAAATTCGAACAGGCGGGGGGAAACCTCGGAAACATCGTCCAGCGCGAGCCGGTAGCCCGCGCGCCGCAGTTCGCTACAGCGCTTGCAGAGCGCGTCGTCGAACGTCACCGTTTCGAGGATTTCGAGTATGAAGCGTTCATGTGGCAACAACCAGACGATGTCGGACATCAGCACCGTTCGATCGATGTTCACATAGCCCGTGCGATCGCCCAGTGCGGCGGTGAGGCCGATATCCCCGATGAGTCTTCCGATGACCTGCGCGGTGGCGGCAGCGTCATCCGTGATGTGGGCGCGATTGGCTGTCCCCGAGCGGAACAATAGTTCGAATGCGATCAACGCTCCGCTGCGGTCCAGAATCGGTTGCCGCCCGAGGTAGACGTATTCCGGTGCGGCGGCTTTGCCGCCCGACTCCGGTTGATCGTCGGCGGGGCGGGGCGACGGTGCGCTCGTATTCAATCTTGAACGTTCCCTTTGAGTTGAGGTCTCGCGGATGCCAGGCGGGCATCCGTCGCATCCGGGGAGTTCGTTGTGCCGATGACTGACGCCCTCGCCGGCTTCTTCAACGTTCACGAAGATGCGCGCGGCCCTTCCGGGTCGGCGCCGACCCTCGCGGTTTGCTCCACCTGTCAGTTTACTCGCGGCACGGGCGGCCGCCTAGAAGTTGTCCCAGTCCCCCGCCGGGGCGGCTTGCTCTACCGGAGCGGGCGGCGCGGCGGGCCGATCCAGCGCTGACCGGGGGGGCGGATGCGTGTCGGAGGAGCCGCAGTGGGGTGCGTGTCCGGGCGGCTGACTTCGCATTGCGTGAGCCGCCTAGTTTTTCGCCACAGCGTCCGTTTCCGTCTGCGGCCCACCCGCCGCATCATTCCGGCTCCACCCACCCCCAAGCGACCGATACAACGCCACCGCCGCCAGCGCATGCTCGCGCTTGACCTGATTCAGCGAATCCGAATCGCGCAGATACACCTCCTGCGCCGACAGCACGTCCAGAAAGTCCGTCGCGCCACCCTTGTAAAGCTGATTCGCCAACCCGAGCGCTTTATCGGAAGCCGCCAATGCACTATCGAGCCGCCGCGTCGCCTCATCGGAGCTGACGAGATTCGCGCGCGCATCCTCGACTTCCCGCAGCGCTTGCAGCATCGTCTGCCGCAACCCGAGTTCCGACTCGCGCATCCGGCTTTCGCTCTGCGAGATATCGGCGGTAATCCGCCCCGCATTGAAGATCGGGCTCGTCGCACTCAGCGCCGCGCTGAACAGGTTGTCGGTCAACGTCGGCAACCCGAGATACGAGGCCGCCAGAATTCCGTCCGTCAGGTTCAACGAAAACTTCGGATACCGCTCGGCCTTCGCTACGCCGACTTGTGCCGCACGCCGCTCGACTTGAGCGTAGGCAGTCAGCACATCGGGCCGCCGCAACAATGCTTGCGAAGGCAACGTCCCCGGCGCGCCGACCGGCGGTGCCGGAATCTCCCCGGCTTGCGCCAACACGAGTCGATCGACCGATTCCGGCGTCCGCCCCGAATACACGGCGATCAGATTCAACTGATGCGAAATCTGCGCCTGCGTCGGCGGAATCCTGGCTTCGAGCGCATCGAGCTGGTTCTGCGCGCGGGTCACGTCGAGTTCCGTCGACAGCCCGAACGCCTGTCGCTTGCGCGTGAGTTCGAGCGCATGCTGCCGGATCTTCGCGTTGTCCTGCAGGATCTTCAATTCCTGCTGCGCCCAGCGCAGATCGACATACGCGGATGCCGCATCGGCAGCGAGCGCGAGGCGCATCGCATCTTCCGCATGCTTCTGCCCGACCAACTCCGCTTGAGCGGCGAGCAGATCGAGCCGTTCGCCGCCGAACACATCGGGCGACCAGCTGAGCGCGAGCCCCGCGCCGGCCTGCCGCACATAACCGAGCGGCGGCGGCGTGTTCTGCCGTGCGTCGGCCGCATGCGCGGTCGCGTCGAGTTCGGGCAGCAACACCGCGCGCTTCTGCACGGTCAGCGCCTGCGCCTGCTTCACGCGTTCGGCGGCGGCCTGCAGATCGAGATTGCCGTCGAGCACGGTCGCGATCAGCCGGTCGAGCACGGGGTCGTGGAATTGCGCCCACCAGGCGGCGGCGTCGATGTCCGCGCGCGGCACGTCGGTGTCCCATGCGGTAGGCGCGAGCGTCTGAACGGAATCGTTCAGCGCCGGATGCTGCGCGGGCTGCACCGCACACCCGGCGGCGAATGCGCTGACGGCCAGCGCGACGAGTAGCTTCTTCATCAGAATTTGCTCCGAGAAATCCCGCCATTGATGGCGGGAAGGAAAGAATTGCTGTTGACAGGCTGCTTCTTCCACGGGTTAGGATCACCGGCATGATCCTTGTCTACCGCTACCGGGTGAAGTCGCTCAACGGACTGCTCAACAAGCAGAGCCGTGCGGTGAACTACGTCTGGAACTTCTGCAACGACACACAGAAGCACGCGCTCAAGTGGGGCAAGAAGTGGCCGACGGGTTTCGACCTGAACGTGCTGACGACCGGTAGCAGTAAGGAACTCGGCATCCACTCCGGCACGGTCAACGCGACATGCGAGCAATATGCGAAGTCGCGCAGCCAGCGTCGACACCCTTATCTGCGCTATCGCGGCAGGAAATCGCTGGGCTGGGTGCCGCTGGAGGGGCGTGACCTGAAGCGCGAGGGCGACGCGTTCCGTTTCGCCGTCAACACCTTTCGCGTGTTCAACAGCCGACCGCTTCCCGAAGGCAAGATCAAGGACGGGACCAACTTTGCGCAGGATGCGCGTGGTAACTGGTTTCTGAACATCGCGATCGAGATGCCCGATGTGCAGGCCCGCCCGGTCCGTTCCGGCGTGGGCATCGATCTCGGCCTGAAAGACTTCGCCACACTTTCGACCGGCGAGAAGCTGCCCAATGACCGGTTCGGTCGACGAGCGGCGGACAAGCTGGCGAAAGCGCAGCGGGCGCGAAAGCACAAGCGACATATCGCGAAGCTGCACGCCAAGGTCGCGAATGCGCGTGCCGATTTCCAGCATAAGCTCGCGCTCGATCTGGTGCGGCGTTTCGATTACATCGCGGTCGGCAACGTGTCGGCTGTCAAACTCGCCAGAACCAGGATGGCGAAGAGCGTCTACGACGCGTCCTGGTCGTCCTTCCGGAACAAGCTCCGCTACAAAGCGATCGCGCACGGAGCCACGTTCGAGGAAGTCGACGAAAGCGGTTCCACCCAGTCCTGTTCGGCGTGCGGATCGAAAGACAGCACGACGCGGCCGAAAGGTATCGCGGGACTGCGAATAAGAGAGTGGGCCTGCAGTGACTGTGGTGTCGAGCATGATCGAGATACCAACGCTGCGCTGAACATTCTCCGATGCGGACGTGCATCGCCAGATGTGGGAATCCTCCGCGCTTAGGCGGAGGAGGACGTCAAGATGATGATCCGTGGGCCTCAGTGCGCGTCCGGCGGCGGCGCGTTCAACGTAATGGGTTTGGAAAACACGACGGCAAGCAACGCGACGACGAAACACAGCGACAGCGCGTAATACGCATCCGCATAGGTCAGCGTCAGCGCTTCGCGATAGATCAGCCGGTGCAGGTTCGCGAGTCCGGCCTGCGCGGTATTCAGCGTATTGCCGGCCACCGATCCCCAGTACGCGGCCTGGCGATCGAGCAGCGACGCGACCTGCGGTTCGCCGGCGCTCACGTGCTCGTTCAGCCGCAGGTAATGAAAATTCAGCCGGTCGTTGAGCATCGTCGCGCTTACCGCGATACCGATCGCCCCGCCGAGGTTGCGCATCAGGTTGAACAGCCCGCTCGCCGATTTCAGCCGCGACTGCGGCAGCGAGCCGAGCGCCATCGTCACGATCGGCGGCACGCTGAACTGCTGGCCGATACCGCGCAGCGCCTGCGGCAGCAGCAGTTCCCGCCAGCCCCAGTCGTGCGTGATCGGCGTGTACAGGTAGCAGCCGAGGCCGAAGCAGATCAGCCCGAACACGAGCAGCGCACGCATGCTGACGTAGCGCGCGGCGAACGCATACGCGCACAGCGCGATCAACTGGAACGCGCCGACCGACAGCAGCGCGATGCCGATCTGCAGCGAGCTGAACGCCCGCACCTGCGCGAGAAACAGCGGCGTGAGGAACACGGTCACGAAAATCCCGATGCCGGTCACGAACGACAGCAGGCTGCCGATCCCGAAATTGCGCACGGCGAGCGCGCGCAGGTCGACGATCGGATCTTTCGCGGTCAGCGCGTGCACGATGAACAGGAAGCCGCAGATGCCGGAGATCCACGCGTAGATCACGATCGCATCGTCGCCGAACCAGTTCTTGCGCGGGCCTTCCTCGAGCACGTATTCGAGGCAGCCGAGGAAGCCCGACATCAGCACGATGCCGAGATAGTCGCCGCGTTTGATGAGGCTGAGATCGGGCGCGTCGATGTGCACGTAGCGCGGCACGAGCGCAGCCACCGCGATGCCCGGCACGAGGTTCAGGTAGAACAGCCAGTGCCACGACCATTGGTCGGTGATCCAGCCGCCGATCACGGGGCCGATCGCCGGTGCGAGCGACGCGAGCGCGCCGATGGTCGTCGACGCGATCAGCCGCTGCCTGCCGGGGAACAGCACGAACGCGGTGGTGAACACGGTCGGGATCATCGCGGCGCCGAGCGCGCCCTGCATCCCGCGGAACAGGATCATCGAGTTGATGTCCCACGCGAGCCCGCACAGCATGCTGGTGATCGTGAAACCGACGGCGGAGGCGACGAACAGCCAGCGCGTCGACATCACCTTCGACAGCCAGCCCGACATCGGGATCACGATGATCTCGGCGATCAGGTACGCGGTCTGCACCCACGACAATTCGTCCTGGCTCGCGGACAGCCCGCCGCCGATGTCGCGCAGCGACGACGCGACGATCTGGATGTCGAGCGTCGCCATGAAGAAGCCGACGCACATCAGCGCGAACGCGAACACGCGCTGCCTGGTCGGTTGCGACGCGGGGTCGCCGGAAAACGCGGTGGTCATCGTCGGCTCCCGCTCAGTGCTGGTGGTCGGTATGCACGGTCACGACCGCGGAGAGCCCGGGGCGCAGCACGTGCTCGATGCCCGGCTGCGGATCGAGATGCACGCGCACGGGCACGCGCTGGACGATCTTCGTGAAGTTGCCGGTCGCGTTCTCGGGCGGCAGCACGCTGAAGGTCGCGCCGGTCGCGGGGGCGAGGCTGTCGACGCGGCCATGCAGGCGCGTGCTCGACGCATCGAGCGCGACGTCGACGCGGTCGCCCGCGCGCATCTTGCGAAGCTGGTCTTCCTTGAAGTTCGCGTCGATCCACAGCCCGGAGGCCGGCACGACGGTCAGCAGCGGCACGCCGACGTTCGCGAGCATCCCGACGCGGCCCGTGCGGTTGCCGACGTAGCCGTCGACCGGCGAACGGATCGTCGTGTATTCGACGTTGAGCGCCGCGACGCGCTGCGCGGCGAGCGCGGTGTTCACGCGGGCCCGCGCATCGGCGAGCTGCGCGCCGAGCACGTCGAGCTGCCGCTTCGACGCGAGCAGCGCGGCGTCGCTGCGTTCGACGGCCGCGCCGGCCTTCGAATAATCGGCGTCCGCGCGCTCGACGATCTGGTTCGATACGGCGTCCGACTTCACGAGCTCGCGGTAGCGCATGCGGTCCGATGCGGCGCGCGTCAGTTCGGCCGACGACGCGTTCTTGTCCGCCGCGTGCTGGCCGATCACCGCGAATTGCAGTTGCTGCTTCGCTTCGAGTTCGGTCACGGCGGAGCGCGCGCTGTCGACTTCGGCGCTGGCCTGCGCGAGCTTCGCGTCGTAGTCGCGCGCATCGAGCTGCACGAGCACGTCGCCGGCCTTCACGCGCTGGTTGTCGGTCACGAGAATCTTATCGACGAAGCCGTTGACCTTCGGCGCGAGCACCGTCACGTCGCCGCCGACATACGCGTCGTCGGTGCTTTCCTGAAAGCGCAGCACGAACAGCCAGTCGAGCGCGGCGGCCGCGACCACGACGACGACGGCGCCCACCGCGATGCGCATCCACGGCACGCGGCGTCGTTGCTTCGCGGGCCGCTCGGTTGTGGCTGCTTCGCGTGACGAGGCAGCGGCTTGGGTCGTATCCATCGATTCACCTATGTATATGCACTAATCAAAGCGATCGACGACGTCGTGCCGATCGGGAAAAGGGTTAGCGTTCCGGCAGGTTGTGCGTGATCCGGAACAATTCGTCTCTGAGGCGGGCCGCCTGCGTCGACCCGAAGCACCGCTCGAACGCTTCCTGTGCGGCGAGCCAGTGCACGTGCGCGTCGGCGACCTTCGTTTCGCCGTGTGCGGTCAGTGCAAACGTCTGACCGCGACATGGCGGCTCGATCCGCCCCGTCACCAGCGCCGCGCCGACGAGCGGCTTGAGCGCGCGCAGCAGCGCGGTGCGTTCGATCACCAGCACGTTCGACAGCGTCGCCATCGTCAGGCCGGGCCGCTCGCGCAGCAGCGCGAGGATGCTGTATTGCGACGGCGTCACGCCCGCTCGCGACAGGTAACGCTCGTAGAACTGCGAGATCCGCCGGGCGGCTTGCCGGACCGCGAAGCAATCGTCATCGGTGAGCGTGGTCTTGTGCATGTGCACATGTTAGGGGGCGGGACGGCGTGAAGCGAGCGGCGGGACAGGATCAGATTGGTGTCGTGGCTGTACCAATCGGCGTCGGAACGGCGCGCTCGCGCCCGGTCACGCCGCCGCGGGAACGATCCAGCCTTCGCGGTCGCAGTACGCGGCCGTGTAGTCGATGAACGCCTTCACCTTCGCGGGCAGCAGCGCGCGGTTCGCGTACGCGAGCTTGATTTCGACGAACGCATCGACGAGATCGGCGTCTTCCAGCAGCTGCACGAGCGCGCCCGACGCGAGTTGGGCCTCGACGAGCGTTTTCGGGACGACGCCGATGCCGAAGTCGTGCATCACCATTTCGCGGTTGAAGACGGGGCTGTTCGACGAGATGTCGAAGCGGAACGGCACGGTGAGCATGTTGCCGTCGACACGGAACGACAGCGCCGGCCGGCGCAGCGACGGCGAGATCGGCACGAACGGATGATTGGCGAGGTCGGCCGGCGTCTCGGGGCGCGCATGCGCTTGCAGATATGCAGGCGTCGCGACGATCACGACCGGAATGCGCTCGACCAGCCGCACGACGGTCGATTCGCTCGTCAGCATGTACGGCACGACGATGCCGATGTCGTAGCCTTCGCCGACCAGATCGACCGGGCGCTCGGTCAGCGTGACGTCGAGGCGCACGTTCGGATGCGCGCGCTTGAAGCCGGCGATCAGCGGCACGAGCCGGTTCAGCGCGGCCGTCGTATGCGCGACGAGGCGCAGCAGGCCCTCGGGCTCGCGCGTGTGCGTCTGCGCTTCCACTTCGAGCGCGTCGAGTTCGTCGAGCACGGCCGCGCACCGCTCATAGATGCGCTCGGCCGTTTCGGTCAGCGACACCTGGCGCGTGGTCCGGTGCAGCAGCCGGCTGCCGAAACGCGCCTCCAGATCCGCGACCGCGCGCGAGACGACCGGCCGCGCGAGGCCGTGCATGTCGGCGGCGCGCGTGAAGCTGCGCATCTCCACCACCGACCGGAAGATGCGCAGCTTGTCGATGTAGTCCATGTCCGTCTCCTTGACGCGATGGCCGGCCCCGGCCATGTTACGGCGGAGTGTACATTGACTTTATGCATATGCACATATAGATTCGACGACATGAACGACATTCCGATTTCAGAGGCGTGCAACTGCCTCGCGCTGCGTCAGGCGGCGCGCTTCGTCACGCAACTGTACGAGCGCCATCTGGCCCCGGTTGGCGTCACGCCCGCCCAGTTCTCGATCATGGTGAACCTCAAACGCCGGCCCGGCCTGCTGATGAGCGAACTCGCCGATGCGCTGGTGATGGATCGCACGACCTTGCTGCGTGCGCTGAAGCCGTTGCAGCGCGACGGTTTCGTCGCGACGGCGGCGTCCGAGCACGATGCGCGTGCGCATGCGCTCCATCTCACGAAGCTCGGCGAGCGCACGTTCGCGCGGGCGTTGGTCGCGTGGCAGGCCGCGCAGGACGAATTCGACACCCAGTTCGGCCGCGATCGCGCGAAGGCGTTGCGCGCAGAGCTGTTCAGCCTGACGGCGGAACGTTAGGCGAGGGGCGGGCGGGTCGGTGTGGCGGTCAACTGGTGCGGAACGCAAGCCATTGGTCGCCGCCGAAGCTTCCTGTTGTGAAAATTGGTTTTTATGATGCCCGGTTTTGTTCCAATCTGGACAGTTTTTGTTTCCAGTTGTAGAGTCCTCTGACGGAATTCACGAGCCGGCGCGGCCGCCGGCACGCGTCACGAGGAGCAACCGATGCTGCAGTTGAGTGACCGCGACGACGCAATGTTGCGCGGGGATTTCGGGCACGGCGTCGCCCGCGCGATGCGGATCGTCGCGCGCACCGCGCAAGTGATGTCCGCGCCGCACCTGATCGACATTACGTCTGCCCATATCGACGGCTGTCTGTATCACGGCCAGACGAGCCTCGACTTCGTCGACTATTTCGTCGACACGGGCGCGAAGGTCGCGGTGCCGACCACGTTGAACGTCGGCTCGCTCGACCTGATCCATCCCGAGCTGTACCACGGCGACCGCACGATCCAGCGCGATGCGCAGCGCCTGATGGACGCGCACTTGCTGCTCGGCTGCGAATCGAGCTTCACGTGCGCGCCGTATCAACTGAAGCATCGTCCCGCGCTGGGCGAGCAGATCGCGTGGGCCGAATCGAATGCGATCGTGTTCGCGAATTCGGTGTTGGGCGCGCGTACGAGCCGCTACGGCGATTTTCTCGACCTGGCCGCCGCGATCACTGGGCGTGCGCCGTATGCGGGGCTGCATGTCGATGCGAACCGCGCCGCGCGAATCGTGTTCAACGCGCCGGATTTCACCGGCCTGCCGTCGCGCGACATCTATTTCGCCGCGCTCGGTCTGGCGGTCGGCAAGATCGCGGGCGCGGTCGTGCCGGCGATCGTCGGGCTGCCGGCCGACACCACCGAGGACGAACTCAAGGCGCTCGGCGCGGCCGCCGCGTCGAGCGGGGCCGTCGCGCTGTTCCATGCGGTCGGCGTGACGCCCGAGGCGCCGACGCTCGACGCCGCGTTGCACGGGCGCGCAGCGCTTCGCACGATCGACATCACGATGGCCGATCTCGACGAGATTCGCCGCACGCTGAATCACGGCGCGGCCGGCGACGCGCTGGTCGCGGTCGCGCTCGGTACACCGCATTTCTCGCTGGCCGAATTCCGCACGCTCGACACGTTGCTCGACGCGTTCGACGGCAAGCCGGCCTGCGATTTCTACGTGAACACGAGCCGCTTCATTCTGTGGGAGCTGGAGCAAGCCGGCCTCGCGGAGAAATTCGCCGCGCGCGGCGTGCAGATCGTCGTCGATACCTGCACGTACATCACGCCGGTGATGAAGCGGTTGTCGGGGCTGGTGATGACCAACTCGGGGAAATGGGCGTCGTATGCGCCCGCGAACATCGGCGTGACGGTCGCGTACGGCAGCATGCGCGAATGCGTGCGGTCCGCGTACGAAGGCAAGGTGCGATTCGATGACTGAAGCGACGGACACATTCTTGACGGGCGACACGCTCGTGCCGGGCAGCGCGTGTGCGCGGCCTTTCGTGCTCGAGAAGCCGCTCAGCTTCTGGGGCGGCTACGACTCGGGCGCGGGCAGGATCGTCGATCGCGGGCATCCGCAGGCCGGCGCGAGCCTCGCCGGCAAGGTGATGGTGATGCCGCACGCGAAGGGATCGAGTTCGAGCAGCAGCGTGCTCGCGGAAGCGGTGCGCAACGGCACCGGGCCGGTCGGGATCGTGCTGAAGGAGCGCGACCTGATCATCTCGATCGGCGCGATCGTGGCAGCGGAGCTGTATGCGATCGCGGTGCCGGTGGTGTGCGTGAGCGATGACGTGTACGACGCGATCGTCGCCGCAACGGGTGACGTGCGGATTGACGCGGGCGAGGGGGACGGCGGCGCGCGGGTTTATATCGGGCGCTGATACGTCGCGCACGTCATTCGCGTCCCGCCCCCGCAGCCGCTTCCCGAAACGCGCTCGGCGTCTGCCCGGCCCAGCGCCGGAACGCGCGCGTGAAATTCGCCGGGTCGGTGAATTGCAGCCGTTCGGCGATCGTTTTCAGGTCGAGATCCGACGCGGCGAGCAACTGCTTCGCATCACGAAACCGCGCTTCGTCGAGCAATTGCCGATAGCTCGCCCCGGCTTCCTCCAGCCGGCGTCGCAGCGTGCGCGTCGACACGAGCAGCGCGTCGGCGAGCGTGTCCGGCCCCGGATAATCGCCGGCGGCACGCGCCAGTTCCGCGCGAACGCGCTCGACCAGATCGCCTTCCTCCTGCCGCACCTGCGCGTATTCGCGTTCCACCTGCACGAGCGCTTGCCGGTGCGCGACTTCATCGGCGAGCGGCAGCGGCCAGTCGAGCACGTCGGGCGCAATCCACAGCGCGTTGGCCGCGCAGCCGAATGCCACCGGCGGCAACTGGTCGCGATAGCGCGCGAAATACGCGGGCTCCGGCCACGCGAATTGCAGCCTGATCGGCGGTGACGTGCGCCCGGACCATTGCGAGATGTTCTGCGCGAGCCCCGTCAGCACGAATTCGAACATCACGTGATGCTGCAGCACGGGGTTTGCCTGCACGCCGTGCAGTTCGAGCGTCGCGCCACGCTCGTCTTCCGCATAGGTCAGCCGGTACTGGCGATTGCGCATCCGGAAGTAGCGCTGCGTGACGGACAGCGCTTCGCGGATGTCCCGTGCGGTCAGCGTCGCGTAGCCGAGAAAGCCGTGCACGGTCGGTTTCAGCAGCAGCCCGAACGCGAGCCCGATGCCCGGATCGCCGCCGATTTCGATCGCGTTGAGCACCAGCCGCCCCCATTGCGACGGCGCGACGCGCGCGTCCGGTTCGGCCAGCACCGCGTCGCGCAGGCCGGTGCCGGCGCGCACGGCGGCGAGATCGACGCCGCGAGCGGCCAGCGCCTGCAGCAGCAGGCGCGTATAGGCGACCGGAATCGTTGGCCGGCGCAGCCCGAGGCGGTCTTTGCGAGACGGGGAGGTCATGTCGATTTGGCCGGAAATGACAAGCATTATGGCTGTTTGCCCCCTCACGTTCAAGGCGGCGCGCGCCTACGATGGCAGGCATCGCTTCTTGCCCGAATCATCATGACGACACCTTTTCCCCACCTGCTCGCACCGCTCGATCTCGGTTTCACGACGCTGAAGAATCGCGTGCTGATGGGCTCGATGCACACCGGCCTCGAGGACAGCCGCAAGACGCTGCCGCGCCTCGCCGAATATTTCGCCGAGCGCGCGCGCGGCGGGGTCGGCCTGATCGTGACGGGCGGCTTCGCGCCGAACGTGGCCGGCTGGACCAAGCCGTTCGGCGGCACGCTGATGACGTCGGCCGCCGCGCGCCGGCATCGCGAGATCACCGGCGCCGTGCATGCGGAGGACGGCAAGATCGCGCTGCAGATCCTGCATACGGGCCGGTACGGTTACCACCCGTTCGCGGTCGCGCCGTCGAAGATCAAGTCGCCGATTTCGCCGTTCGCGCCGCATGAGCTGAGCGCGCGCGGCGTGGAGCGACAGATCCGTGCGTTCGTGCGCTGCGCGACGCTCGCCCGCGAAGCCGGTTACGACGGCGTCGAGATCATGGGCTCCGAGGGCTACCTGATCAACCAGTTCATCTCGATGCATACGAACAAGCGCAGCGACCAGTGGGGCGGGGCGTACGAGAACCGCATCCGCTTGCCGATCGAGATCATCGAGCGCACGCGCGAAGCGGTCGGCCGCGACTTCATCCTGATCTACCGGCTGTCGATGCTCGACCTGATTCCGGACGGCAGCGACTGGAGCGAAACCGTGCAGCTTGCGAAGGCGGTCGAGCGCGCGGGCGCGACGATCATCAACACGGGGATCGGCTGGCACGAGGCGCGCGTGCCGACGATCGCGACGTCGGTGCCGCGCGGCGCGTTCGCGTGGGTGACGAAGAAGATGAAGGGCGAGGTCGGCATCCCGCTCGTGACGACCAACCGGATCAACCGGCCCGAAGTGGCCGAGCAGATTCTCGCGGACGGTTGCGCGGACATGGTGTCGATGGCGCGCCCGCTGCTCGCGGATGCCGAGTTCGTCGTCAAGGCCGCGCAGGGGCGGGCCGACGAGATCAACACCTGCATCGGCTGCAACCAGGCGTGCCTCGATCACGCGTTCAAGAACAAGATTGCGTCGTGCCTGCTGAATCCGCGCGCGTGCCACGAGACGGAGCTGAAATACACGCCCGCGCCGCAGCCGAAGCGGATCGCGGTGGTCGGCGCGGGGCCGGCCGGCCTCGCGTGCTCGACCGTGCTCGCGCAGCGCGGCCATCAGGTCGACCTGTTCGACGGCGCGGCCGAGATCGGCGGCCAGTTCAACATGGCGAAGCGGATTCCGGGCAAGGAGGAGTTTCACGAAGCGCTGAGCTACTTCGGCCGGCAGGTCGAGTTGACCGGCGTGAAGCTGCACCTGAACCGTCGCGTCGACGCGAGCGACCTGATCGCGGGCGGCTACGACGAGATCGTGCTCGCAACCGGCGTCGCGCCGCGCGACCCGAAGATTCCGGGGCAGGACGGGCCGAACGTGCTCAGCTATATCGACGTGCTCGCGGGCAAACAGCCGATCGGGCGGCGGGTCGCGGTGGTGGGCGCGGGCGGGATCGGCTTCGATGTCGCCGAGTATCTGGTGCAGGACGGTGAATCGCCGGCACTCGATCTGGACGAATGGAAGGCCGAGTGGGGCGTGACCGACCCTGCCGCGACGCGCGGCGGCGTGACGCGTGCGCAGGTGTCGGCGCCGGCGCGGGAAGTGACGCTGTTGCAGCGCAAGGCCGCGCCGCTCGGCAAGGGGCTCGGCAAGACGACCGGCTGGATTCACCGTGCAACGCTGAAGATGAAGCAGGTGAAGATGATCGGCGGCGTGAACTACGAGCGGATCGACGCGCGCGGGCTGCATGTGTCGTACGGCGAGCAGCGCACCGATCACGAACTGATCGAAGTCGATACGATCGTGCTCTGCACGGGGCAGGAGCCGCAGCGCGCGTTGCTCGCACCATTGCAGGCCGCCGGGCGCTCGGTGCACCTGATCGGCGGCGCGGAACTGGCCGCCGAACTCGATGCGAAGCGCGCGATCGATCAGGGCGCGCGGCTCGCGGCGCGGTTGTAACCGGCGGGCGCTGCGATGGTCGTTCGGACGGTCGTCGCGTCGCGATGATCGGCTGAAGCGACGGTTCGCGGCTTGCCGCAGGATGCGCCGATTCGCGGCGCAAAATCATGACGAGCCGCAGGGCCGACCGCGCCACCACCCAACGTGGCGACGCGAGCCCCGCAGGCCGTGCCCGCGGCGATCGGCCAGCGAGCGTCAGGCTGCCTCGGCCCGTTCTTCCTCTTCCGCTTCGAGCATCGCCTTGACGATCAGGTAGACGGCCGGCAGGTCGTCGTCGTCGCGGCGCCAGTCGACCGGGTCCTCGACGTCCGCGGCGACCAGCCGGCTGTCGCGCAGCCGGATGAACGCGTCGACGACGGTCGGATCGTTGCGGTTCAGGAACCCGGGATTCGAGAACGCCAGCTCTTCGACGTTCAGCAGCGCCTGCCAGCTCATCGTGCGGACTGCCGCCGGATGCGTGCGGCGTCGCAGGCCGAGCGCTCGCTGCGCGGGGCCGCCGACGACACGCTGCAGATCGACGACCGCCCGCTGCGCGGCGCGCTCGAAGTGGACGGGATTGAAGCCGGGTTGCTCGGGATCGAATGCGGATGACTGGAACATGGTCGCCTCACTAAAGACCGTCTCGGGATGACGGAATTCGGGTCAAATGACGCAGAAACACTGTAAATATATACAGTGATTGGTGGACTTTCAAGCCCCCGATGACAGTAAATGTCAGCCGCGTCGCGACCGGCGTGTCAGACCGCCGCCGCGATCGTCTCCCGCAGCCACCGATGCGCGGGATCGCGATGCACGCGCTCGTGCCACAGCATCGACATTTCATAGCCGGGCACCTCGACCGGCGCATCCACCACGCGCAGCGCGGGCACGTCGCGCACCAGCCGCTCGGGCAGCATCGCGACGAGATCGGTGCTCGCGACGGCCGACATCACGAACAGGAAGTGCGGCACCGACAGCACGACGCGCCGCGTGGCCCCCATCTTCGCGAGTACTTCGTCCGTCACGCCGAAGAAGCCGCCGCCGTCGGGCGACACGATCACATGCTCGAGCGTGCCGAATTGCGCGAGCGTGGGGCGCCGCTTCAGCTTCGGGTGGTCGGCGCGGCCGATCAGCACGTAACGCTCGACGAACAGCGGCAGGCGCCGCATGCCGGGCGGCGACGCTTCGGTCATGTGGAAGGCCAGGTCGATGCCATTTCGTTCGGTATCCTGCTCGATACGCGGCGGCACGAGTTCGAGGACGGCCAGCCGCGTGCCGGGCGCGGTCGAACGCAGCGTGCGCAGCGCGGGCAGCACGATCGTCGATTCGCCGTAGTCGGTCGCGGCCACGCGCCACGTGTTCGTCGCGGTCGCGGGATCGAACGGCGTGGCCGGGATCACCGCGCGCTCGACGGCTTCGAGCGCGTCGCGCAACGGCTCGCGCAGCGCTTCCGCGCGCGCGGTCGGACGCATCCCGCGCGGCCCCGGCAGCAGCAGCGGATCGCCGAATACGTCGCGCAGTTTCTGCAACTGAACGCTGACCGACGGCTGCGACATGTTCAGCTTCTCGGCCGCGCGTGTGACGTTGTGCTCGGCGAGCAGCACGTCCAGCGTGACGAGCAGGTTCAGATCGAGCCTTCTGAGATTATTCATGGCTATAGCTGGAATATCAGGAATTCATTTCAAATATACCGTCGAAGGCGGCATCCTGCAGTCATTCAATCCACGGAGTGACGAACATGAATGTGCTGATCGTGTATGCCCATCCGGAACCGCGTTCGCTGAACGGCGCGCTGCGCGACTTCGCGGTCGCGCATCTTGAAGCGGCCGGCCATGCGGTGCAGGTGAGCGACCTGTATGCGATGAACTGGAAGGCGGTGCTGGATGAGAACGACGTGACCGATCGCGCGCCCGACGATCGCTTCGATCCGGCGCTCGATTCGAAGCGCGCGTTCGAGGCGGGCACGCAGCGCGACGACATCGCGCGCGAACAGGACAAGCTGAAGTGGGCCGATGCGGTGATCCTGCAGTTTCCGCTGTGGTGGTTCTCGATGCCGGCGATCATGAAGGGCTGGTTCGAGCGGGTGTATGCATACGGCTTTGCGTACGGTGTCGGCGAGCATTCCGATACGCACTGGGGCGACCGCTACGGCGAAGGGATGTTGGCCGGCAAGCGGGCGATGATCGTCGTCACGACGGGCGGGTGGGAGCCGCACTACAGCCCGCGCGGCATCAACGGGCCGATCGACGACTTGCTGTTCCCGATCCAGCACGGGGTGCTGTATTACCCGGGGTTCGACGTGCTGCCGCCGTTCGTGATCTACCGGACGGGCAAGATGAACGCCGCGCGCTTCGACAAAACGTGTACGGCACTCGGCCAGCGTCTCGACGATCTGTGGACCACGCCGCCGATTCCGTTCCGCCAGCAGAACGCGGGCGATTACGAGATTCCGGCGCTGACGCTGAAGGAAGAAGTCGCGCCGGGGAAAGTGGGGTTTGCGGCGCATCTGGCGCACGAGGGCTGATCGCGCTCGATCATGAGCGGGCGACGTACCGTTCGATGCGCAGGCGACCGGGTGGCTCGAAGTAAGTGCCGAAGCGCACGAGCCCCGCGTTCTTCAGGTGGCAGGTCATCTCGAAGCTGACGAGGATGCCGGGATCGTGGTTGTCGACGATCCCGACGTCGATCGAGCGAATGCGCGGCTCATACTTCAACAGCGTCGCTTCCATCTGCCGCTTGAGCAAGTGCGACGATGCGGGCAGGGCCTTGTAGATGTTCGTCAGGTCGGGCAGGCCGTAGTCGGGCAGGTGCTTGAGCGCGCCTGCCCGCGTATTGAGAATGCGGCGCACGTTTTGCTGCACGCTCAGACATTCGAGCGTCCGGTCGTCGTAGGCGCCGATGGGCTCGCCGCCGATCTGACCGAGCAGCATGTCGTAGAGGGAAGGGCCGGCGGTCATCGGCGGCTCCATCGTCCGGCCGCGTCATCGGCGGCCGTCGATGCATCGACGAAATCGATCGTCAACGCACCTTCGGCAGTGACGGACAACGCGATCCGACGCGGTGCGCTGTCCGATGCCATGCGCACGAGCAGTTCGTGCGACAAGGCGGGCAGCACGCGCTGATTCAGAAATGCGTCGACACTGCGCGCGCCGGATTCTCGGGACACACAGTGTTGCGCGATCGATTCGACCACGTCGTCCGCATACGCCAGTGTCGCGGCATGCTGCCGCTGCAGGCGCTCGGCAATCTTGTCGAGCTTGAGGCGTACGATCGACGCAAGCGCCGCGGCATCGAGCGGCCGATAGACGAGCGTCTGGAAGCGCGCGAGCAACGCCGGCTGGAAATGCGCGACCAGTTGCGCGTGAATGACTTCCCGCAATGCTGCCTGCGTGATCGATGCGTCCTCAACCGTCGCATCGTCGATTTGCATGCTGCCAAGATTGGACGTCATCACGATCACGCAGTTGCGGAAATCGATCTCGCGCCCTTCGCCGTCGCGCATCGTGCCGCGGTCGAACACCTGATAGAAGATGTCGAGTACGTCGCGATGCGCTTTCTCCACTTCGTCCAGCAACACGACGCTGTAAGGGCGCTGACGCACGGCTTCTGTGAGAACGCCGCCGCGACCGTACCCGACATAGCCGGGCGGCGAACCCTTGAGCTGCGAAACTGTATGCGCTTCCTGGTACTCGGACAGATTGATCGTTGTCAGTGCTCCCGCGCCACCGAACAATACGTCGGCGAGCGCGAGCGCCGTCTCGGTCTTGCCCACCCCGGACGGTCCCGCCAACAGGAACACGCCAAGCGGCGCGTGTTCGCTTTTAAGGCCGGCCTTCGCGGTGCGCAGGCTTTCGGCCAATGCCGCGATCGCGTCGTCCTGTGCGACGACACACGACGCGAGCGCCGTCTCGAGTGTGAGCAGGTTCTGCAGTTCGTCCTCGACGAGATTGCCGACCGGAACGCCCGTCCATTCGGCGACGACACGCGCGACGGATTGCGCATCGACGTCGGCCGCCATCATCGGCGGCTTTCGTTGAACGGCCGATAATGCGCCGAGTGCGCCCGAGATGGCCGCGGGATTGGCCGCTCGATCGGCTGCATCGCGCAGGGAATGCACGACGCCGACGAGATCGCGTTCGCGCGAGTACTGAGCGAGTACCTGGTCGGCGGCGGCGCATGCGGTGTCGTATTCCATGTCGATCGACGCACGCCGCTCGGCCACGCCGGCAATTCCGGCGCGGATGTCCGCGTCGAGCGCATCGCGCTCCAGTTCCAGTGCGGCGACCGAGGCGCGCGCCTGTTGCAGTTCCGCGGGCGGTACATCGAGCGCCATCCTCACACGTGCGGCGGCCGTGTCGATCAGGTCGACGGCCTTGTCCGGCAATTGCCTCGCCGGAATATAGCGACGCGACAGCCGCACGGCGGCGACGATCGCTTCGTCGCGGATATGAACGCGATGATGCTGCGCATAGCGGCTCGCAAGGCCGCGCAGCATCAGGCACGCGGCAGTATCGTCCGGTTCGTCGACCTTGATGACCTGGAAGCGCCGTTCGAGCGCGGCGTCCCGCTCGAAGTATTGCTTGTACTCGGCCCACGTGGTGGCTGCGATCGTCCGCAATTCTCCTCGCGCAAGCGCCGGTTTGAGCAGGTTCGCTGCGTCGGCGCCGCCCGCCGTGTTGCCTGCGCCGATCAGCGTATGCGCTTCGTCGACGAACAGCAGGATCGGCGTGGTGGCGGCGCGCACCTCGTCGATCACGTTCTTCAGGCGCTGTTCGAATTCGCCCTTGACGCCCGCACCGGCCTGCAGCAAACCGAGATCGAGCGTGAGGATGCGCGTATCGCGGATCGTTTCGGGCACGCTGCCTTCAGCTACGCGCAGCGCGAGCCCTTCGACGAGCGCGGTCTTGCCGACGCCCGGTTCGCCGACGAGGATCGGATTGTTCTTGCGGCGACGTGCGAGCACGTCGATCATCTGGCGGATTTCGCGGTCGCGACCGAGCACCGGGTCGATTTCGCCGCGCCGCGCCTTGTCGGTCAGATCGAGCGCGAAGCGTGCGAGCGCACTGCCGTCGCTCGCCCGCTGCGACGTGTGGGGCCGCGCGCCGTCGCCCTCGGGCGACAGGGGCGTGTCGTCGTCGAACGCGCCGCCGGGCCGGTCGGCTTCCGGCTCCGATACGATGTCGTCGCGCGCGTTCTCGCAAGAACGCCGCCCGAGCCGCGGCAGCACGCGCCGGATTTGCGCACTCGAAACCGATAGCAGCGGCCACGCGCGCTGGGTGCGCAGCACATGCGGGGCATCGACGATCGCCTGCAGCAGATGGCCGGACCGAATGACGCCGTCGGGATCGTCCGACACCGCTTGCGCCCATGCGTCCTCGATCACCGTGGCCAGTTGACGAGAAAGCGCGGGTATGCCGCGCAATGTGCGCGGCATACGATCGATCACGTCGACCAGCGCGTCCCAGACGGCATCGATGTCGAGATCGTAGTGGCGCAGCACCGCGGGAATGTCGCCGTCGTCCGCCTCGAGCAGTTTCAGCACCCAGTGCTCGACTGCGATTTCATCTGCGAGCCGGGTCTGGCACAGGCTGGCGGCGGCTTCGAGTGCGTGCGTGCAGTGAGGATTGAGACGGCGAATGAGGTGGGAGGCATCGCGGAGAGGCGGCGTCATGTCGATAGCGATCAGGAGGGGGAGGGAGCCGTCGAGGCCATGCGAATCGGCGGCGGCAGGCAAGTGGACCAGAGCCAAGCGGTGGCGGAGCCCGTCGCATGCACGCGCCGGTTCCGCCAGCCGCTCAAACCATCAGGAGCGCTCGTTCCACGTGTCCTTGTGGATGATGTTGCCGTCCTTGTACGACCACGTGATCGTCTCGTAGCGCAGTTCGACGTCTTCGAGATGGTTGTGCTTTTCGTAGTCGGGATTTTTGATGTCGAGCATCTTCGGCTTCACGGCAACGATCTTCACGTTGTCGAGCTTCGTGTTGAAGTACTCCTTCTCCTTGCCCGCATCGTCGATCCGGTACCACTTGATCTCGACCGACTTCAGCGTCTGGCCGCTCGTCACGGCCTTGTACAGATACGGCGTCGATGCGTCCGTCTCTTTCGTCAGCGTGATCGGCTTGTGCACGCGAGTGCCGGTCAGTTTGCCCGTATTGCCGTCGGTCGGGATGTGCACGCCGTGATCGAACGCGACCAGCTCGACGCTCCCCTCGCGGTCCTGAACGGTCACCGACCCCTTGATGTCTGCGCCACCGTCGTCCTTGAGCCACATGTAAGCCGGAATTGCCATTTGTTCACTCCTTCTTATTCGTACTGCGAATTGCCGGAAACGGATTCCGGCGCTGATAAACCCGGAGCAGATGCCCGGGAACCCAACGCGTTAGCTCGAGGGTCCGGTCGATACGGCAGGCGACGGCGTATCGGGCACGAGCGTGATTTCGACCCGCCGATTCTTCGCCCGTCCGTCGAACGTCGTGTTGTCCGCGATCGGCCGCGTATCGCCGTAGCCCTGGATCGCGAATTGTGTCGACGGCATGCCCGACGCGTCGACGAGCCAGTCGCGGACCGCTGCGGCACGATCGAGCGACAGCTTGAGGTTGCGTTCGGGGCGGCCCTGATCGTCCGTGTAGCCGGCGACGAGTACCCGTTTGCCGGGGTGTGCGTTGATCAGCGCCAGCGCGCCGACCATGGCGCGCGTGGTGCCGGGCTTGAGCTGCGCCTTGCCGCTGTCGAAAAGAGCCAGGCTGTCGAGTGTGACGACCGTGGGTGGTGGCGCAGGCGGTTCGTAGGAAGCGATTGCATCGTCGAGCAACGGCAACAGGGGCGAGCCGCGGTACGTGCCGAACGACAGCCGGAGCGGAACGCCGATACGGGCATAACGGTCGAGCTGGTCGCGATCCGATGCAAGCGACCGGAGCGCGTCGCGCTTGGCGGCGTCTTGTGTCGCGGGGATGCGGGCGTAGCGCTCGAGATGCGCGCCGATTCGCGCCATCAGCGCTGCGTTGTTGACGGCGGCTGCGCAGATGGCGGCCGTGGCTGCGCAAGCGGCGATCGCGACGACGTGGGCGACGGCGGTGACGCGCGGCGATCGCTTCGCCTGCCGCGGCACTGCGTCGATCAGCGGCTGGGGCAGCGGCCAGGGCAGCGCCGAGGCAGGAAGCGCGGGCGGGGCGATGCCGGTCCGCGCGTGTGCTTCGCGTTCCCACGGCGTGTCGGGGCTCGTCGCCGGGCCATGGTCGATCCAGCCGGCACCGAACAACGGCCAGGGAGAAGCGGGCTGGCGGCCTTCGGTCAGCGTGTCGAACACGATACGGCGTGTCCACCCGATCATCGATGGAAGCGCCGCCGCGTGTGCGGCCGCCCACGGACTTGCGTCGGCATGACACGCATCCGTTTCGGCTGCATCGATTGCCGTGTCGAAGTCACGCATATTCGCGATCCGCAAGCCGGTCGACAGGCCATACCACCGGGGTGCCAACGGGCCGCTTGCCGGACTATCGCCAGCGTGTGCGTTCGACAGTCGTTGGTAGATCGCAACGTAACCGGGCAACGACAAGCCCAGCATGCGCGACGTATCCGCGGTTGCCTGCCGGATCACGCGCAGCGCCTGCGACAGCGTGTCGTCGTTCGCGTGGCTGGCGGGCGCCACCGACAACACGATGCAATCCGGCGCATTGCCGTCGCGCCACTGGCGGACCGCGACGGCGAGACGAGCCAGATCCTTCGGCCGGTCGACCCGCAACCAGATTGCACCGTCGCCGACGTGCACGAAACGCGCGTGAGTGCTGTCGCGATCGAACAGCGCGGGCAAGCCGTCGCCGACGACGAGCGCAAGCGGCATTCCGGTGCGCAACGCGACGGGCAGGTCGGCCGTCGCTGCGCCGAGTTGCGCGATCACGTGCACGTATCGTTCGCGAGCGCGGGCTATGCTTCGCGAATACAGCCAGACGATCAGCAGGGCCAGTGCGATAACGCTCGCAATCAGCCCCCACATGACGTCGCGGTCGATGGGCACCATCCATCCGATGACGCCAAGCGCCAGCAACGTCGATATCGTCACGACCGTGCGCAACGGATAGCCGAGTCCTGCAAGGGCGGCACGCGCGGCGTCGGCATCCGCGCGCGTCGCTGACGGTGGAAGAACGGTTTCCGACGTCACGGCTGGTTGGCTTTCTGAACGAGTTGGGCGAGGTCCGCGTCGAGCATGCGATCCCAGGTGAACCACGCGCAGAGTGCGATCACGCAGGCGGCGCCCGCGATCACCCATGGCGAAAGATGCGTGAGCCGGTCGAGCAGACGCACGTTCGCGCGATCGACGACGAACCTCGGCCGCGCGGCAGGCCGCAACTGGTCGATCTGCGTCGCCAGCGCCGCGATCAGTGCCTGACGTTTCGCTTCACCGTCGTGGGCGCCCGTGGACGAGCGCGAGCGGGCGGCGTAGCAGCCGCGAAATCCCAGGCCGAGAACGGCCGCGTAGCATTCGAGCAGGTCGACGTTCGGTGCGGATTCGCGCATCCGGTATTCGATTCGTTCGTAAATGCGCGTGCCGGCGTCGTGAATGCTGAATCGGTCGACCTGTAGCGGCGTCTGTTCCCAGTTCGCCTTGTCGGCCGCTGGAAGATGGCGCAGCGCAGCTTCGTCGATCAGCCCACACAGCGCGATCGCGGCATCGTCCCGTACGTCGGCGGCCACCCCTTGCGCATCGAGCGCAGCCGCGAATTGCGCCACGAGCTGCATGCACTGCAGACGGAGGCTTTCAGGGTTGTCGACTCGCCCGCCGTTCGACAGATGGGAGACGAGTAACGCCGTATCGCGCAGCAACGCACGCATGGACGGTCGGGCCGAATGACCGGATGACGGCTCCCGCGCGAGCAGCGCGGATTCGTGACGGCTGGAGACGATGGCATTCATCAGCGCAGCACCGCGTAGAGTTCGATCGATGCGTCGGGAACCGAAGCCGGCAAATAAATCTGGCACGCGCGTGCGGCCAACATCCTTGCATGCGCGGCATCGTGTGCGTCGAGTGCGAAATAGTGATTGTCCAGCCGGACCGGAATGGCGCCCGGCACTCGTTGCACCGCCTTCAGCGGAATGCCGGCGACCGCGGAACTGACGATGTGTTCGACGTCGTCCGGTGCGCCGATCTTGCAGAGGCGCGGGAACTGTTCGACGAGCTCGAATGCCGGCAGGGCCGCGTTCACCGACAGATACCAGTCAGCCGGGCCCTCGACGATGCGCTCGTCGACGAACTGACCGGCCCAGGTGGTCGATGTCGTATGTGACAGCCCGATCGGAACGACACGCGACGGGATGATCGCGTCGAGCAGGTCGCGGATCAGCGATTCGAGCGTCGCGAAGACGTCATGTGCGGCGGCGTGGTCGTACGGCGGGATGTCCGCCAGCGACACGCGCGTCGAGAACGTCGTCAACGATCCTGCCAATTGCGCGAGCACCTGGTACAGGCGATCCGTGGGTTGCGCCGGATGCGACGCGAGGAAGCGCAACTGCGGCCATGCCTGGTGAATGCAATGCAGCAGCCAGAACAGCTGGACGTCGGCGACACCGTATTCGGCCACCTGCTCGATGCGCTCGCTGCGGCGCTCGCCAAGGAGCACGCTCTTGGCGGCGAGGATATCGGCGAGCCGCCGGATGCGCTCGATATGCAGTGCATGCCCCGACAGAGCGAGGCAAGGCGGGACGTAGCGGCGATCGACCTGGAACTGCCCGCTCGTCGAGCGTGTCAGGCGCGCGATCGCGCACACCGTGTCGTCCGCATGCGACTCGAAGCCGAACAACACCCGCACCGCGTGGCGCTCGGCGGCGATTTCGGTGTCTCCGGTGCCGTTCAGGTCCGTCACCTTGACGAACTCGCGATAGGCGCGACGCGGGCGGGCCAGCGCCGTCTCGTCGAAGCGGCAGTTGTTGCCGTTCGCATCGGGCAACGCGAGCGCCGCGAGCACGTCGACCGTCTGGGTATCCGCGGGAATTTCGCCGACGAGGTCGCGCGCCGGCGGCAACGCATCGGCAACGGTCGTATCGATCGGGGAACCGTCGGGGAAGCGCAGTTGCAACCGCGTGAGCTTGAGGCGACTGGACGATAGCGCCTCCTCGTCGATGTCGACACACAGCGTTCCCCACGGCGCCACGGTCAGCGCCGAAGCGAGTTGTTGCAGCGCGAATCCGTTCCAGCGCTCCTGCTGCTGGAAATGCTGCTGCGTCAGAATGAGCCCTTCATGCCAGAGCGGTTTGTCGATCCGCATGGTGTGGTCGTCACGATCCAGGAATGATGAGGCGCCGATTCTATACATCGTTTTCCGATTTCGTATACCCGGGTTTATTGGAGAGTGTTGAAAAATGTGTCTTTTAAATTGAGATAAGCGTGATATTTATTTTGAGATTCTCTGCGTGGGACGTGTTTTGTGATTGAGAACGGTTTGCGAGGGGTTGTTTATCGGGATTGTGATTTTTGAGGGGCGTGAAGTTTTTGTAAATATATCAATGAGATGGGTTGGAATTGACGACTTTTTGGATAGCATGGATGGCCGGAGTGTGAGCGCGGCAGAGCGTATGAAGAAGCGGCGCAAAAATTAGGATGTGTCTTATTATTAAAAAAACCGAGCTGTCGCTCGTTTCCAATTTTTTGCATTGCCGGTTTACTCGTCGATAAAGGCCGTGATATTTTCTGCCGCCTGAGTCGGATATCGGGCCGCGCATATTCGACTCGGTCGTTCGTCGATGCACGTTGCGGGGTTCCGCATGGGCGATAAGGACGACGGAGCATCCTTGAGTCGTGGGTGCGTGTCGCGGAGTCTTCAAGCTTCCTGAAATAAGGAGAACGAATTGGATAGCTTTCAGCGAGAGATCCCGAAAAGCCGGGTGTCGATCACCCTCGATCTGCATACGGGTGGAGCGCAGAAGAAGGTCGAGTTGCCACTGAAGCTGCTGGTCGCCGGCGACTTCAGTGCCGGGCGCGAGCAGGCGCCGCTGGCCGAGCGCAAGAAGGTGAACATCGACAAGAACAACTTCGATGCCGTGCTGGCGGACTACGCGCCGGATCTCAGGATCGCCGCGGCCAATACGCTGGCCGGTGACGGTTCGGAACTGCCCGTCAACCTGTCGTTCCGGTCGATCAAGGATTTCGCGCCCGAGCAGGTCGCGCGCCAGATTCCCGAGCTGCAGGCGCTCCTCGCGATGCGCAATCTGCTGCGCGACCTGAAATCGAACCTGCTCGACAACGGGACGTTCCGCCGCGAGTTCGAGAAGGTGCTGAAGGACGACCGCCTGTCCGCGAAGCTGCGCGGCGAGCTCGCCCAGATCGCGACCGCCGCGACGCAGCCGGAAGGGCATGCGTGAACGAGGCCGGGCAAAGCGCGCATTCAGCGCATTCCGCAACATCGTAGCGATTCGATCGCAGACAGGATCCGAGATGAAATCCACTGAAACGCAGCAAACCGGCGCGACCGAGACCGTCGTGCTGGATGCCCCGCAGGGCGATGTCGACAGCGTCTATGCATCGCTGTGCAGCAAGATCAACCTGAAGCCGATCCGTGAAGCGCGCCCGCTCGAGGCGTTCCGCGACAACGACATGCTGTCCGAGGCGTCGGCCGACGAGCGCATCGCGCGCGGGATGGGCGCGTTCCTCGAACTCGTCGCGAAGACGAGCCAGCCGGTGGACCGGCTCGACAAATCGCTGCTCGACTTCCACATCGGCCAGATCGACCGGCAAATCGGCCGTCAGCTCGACGCCGTGATGCACACGTCGGAATTTCAGGCGCTCGAAGCACGCTGGCGCGGCCTGAAGATGCTCGTGAGCCGCACCGATTTCCGCAAGAACGCACGCATCGAGGTGCTCGACGTGTCGAAGGACGCGCTGCAGCGCGACTTCGAGGACACGCCCGAACTGATCCAGAGCGGCCTGTATCGCCTCACGTACATCGAGGAATACGACACGCCGGGCGGCCAGCCGATCAGCGCGATGATCAGCGACTTCGAGTTCGCGAATTCGCCGATGGACGTCGCGTTGCTGCGCAATATCTCGAAGGTGGCGGCTGCCGCCCATATGCCGTTCATCGGCTCGGTCGGGCCGACGTTCTTCGGCAAGCAGTCGATGGAGGAAGTCGCAGCGATCCAGGACATCGGCAACTACTTCGATCGCGCCGAATACATCAAGTGGAAGAGCTTCCGCGATACCGACGATGCGCGTTACGTCGGCCTGACGATGCCGCGCGTGCTCGGCCGCTTGCCATACGGCAAGGATACGGCGCCGGTGCGCGCGTTCAACTACGAGGAGGCCGTCAAGGGCCCCGACCACGACAAGTACCTGTGGATGAATGCGTCGTTCGCGTTCGCGGCGAACATGGTGCGCAGCTTTGTTAGCAACGGCTGGTGCGTGCAAATCCGCGGGCCGCAGGCGGGCGGCAAGGTCGAGGATCTGCCGGTTCACCTGTACGACCTCGGCACCGGTCACCAGCCGAAGATCCCGACCGAGGTGCTGATCCCTGAAACCCGTGAATTCGAGTTCGCGAATCTCGGCTTCATCCCGCTGTCGTTCTACAAGAACCACGACTTCGCGTGCTTCTTCTCCGCGAACTCGGCGCAGAAGCCCGCGCTGTACGAGACCCGGGAAGCGACCGCGAACAGCCGCATCAACGCACGGCTGCCGTACATCTTCCTGCTGTCGCGCATCGCGCACTACCTGAAGCTGATCCAGCGCGAAAACATCGGCACGACGAAGGATCGCCGTCTGCTCGAACTCGAGCTGAACAACTGGATCAAGGGGCTCGTGACCGAGATGAAGGATCCGGGCGACGAACTGCAGGCGTCGCATCCGCTGCGCGAGGCGAAGGTCACGGTCGAGGACATCGAGGACAACCCGGGCTTCTTCCGGATCAAGCTGTTCATCGTTCCGCACTTCCAGGTCGAAGGGATGGATATCGGGCTGTCGCTCGTGTCGCAGATGCCGAAGTCCAAGAACTGATCTGACGTTAGTCGCAGTGGCGCCGGGGTGGACAGGGGCACCCCGGCGTGCCGTGCAGTCGCGCAACCGAGAGATTCCATGTCGATGATTCTGCCTTCGCAGGCTTATGAATTGAAGCTCGCGCCGCATCCGGCGCCGTTCTCGATCCTGAAGTTCAGCGGGCTGGACCGCGTGAGCCAGCTCTATCGATACGACATCGAATTCACCAGTCCGGCGGCCGGGATTCCGATGGACCAGGTACTGGGCAGGCCGGCGAAATTCGTGGTCGATCCGGTCGATCCCGACATGGACTATCTTCGGAAGATGTTCGGGGAAAATGCCGCGCAGTTCAGTGCCAAGCCGAGGGCGTATACGGTCCATGGCGTCATCACGCAGTTCGACGAACTGGAGACATCGGCGGACGAAACCCGCTACCGCGTCGTGCTGGAGCCGACGCTGGCGGATCTCGCCCGCGGCGTGACGAGCCGCTTGTTTCAGAAGCAGTCGGTCGACGAGATCGTGACCGGCACGTTGCGACATTACGGTTACCGCGCGGGCGTGGACTTTCGGTTCCAGTTGCGCGGGCAATACAAGCGCCGCGAATACGTGACGCAGTATCACGAGACGACGTTCGCGTTCATTCAGCGCATTTGTGCGGAAGAGGGCATCTGGTTTCGCTGGGAGCAGAAGAAGGATCGTGCGGTGGTCGTGTTCGGCGACGATCTGGATGCCTATGCGCGCAAGCAGCGAACGGTGCCGTATCGACGGGAATCGGGGCTGGAGAGTGTCGGTTCGGATGCGATCAAGACGCTAGGACGCGAGATGAAGCGCGTGCCGGAGGCGGTGCGGCTGCATGACTACAACCATCGGCAGGCCGGCGTATCGCTGCTGGTCGAGGAAAACGCGGCGCGCGACGACACGACGACACATTCGGTCGATTATCGCTGGGGCGAACATTACGAGACGCCCGAAGAGGGGAAGCGCATTGCGCAGTTGCGGCATGAAGCCTATCTGGCCGGGCAGATCACGTTCAAGGGGACCGGCAATCCGTTCTGGCTCGAGGCGGGCGAGGTGATGCGTGTCGAGCCGAAGCCGGCCGATGCGAAACATGGGGTCTTCGTTACGTCGGTCGAGTCGCACGGCGGGCGTAACGAGTCGTACTGGGTGGCGTTCGAAGGGATTCCGTCGGATCGTGTATGGCGCACGTCGATGGGCTCGATTTCGCGGCCGGTGGTCGACGGAATCCTGCCGGCGCGGATTACGTCGCCAGGCAACTACAAGTATGCGTATCTGACCGAGCAGGGCTGGTACGTGATCAAGCTGCCGTTCGATCTCGATGAATGGAGCCCCGGTGGGACGAGCCGGCCGGTGCGGTTTGCGAAGCCGTACAGCGGCGACAACTACGGGCATCACTTTCCGTTGATCGACGGGGCGGAGGTGGCGATCGTCCATACGGACGGCGATCCGAACCGACCGGTGATCATCGGCGCAATGCATGACAGCGTGCATCCGGATCTGGTCAATAACCTGAACCATACGCGGAATCTGATTCGGACGGCTGCGCGCAATGAGTTGCGGATGGAGGACAAGGAGGGCGTCGAGCATATTCATCTGACGACGCCCACCCAGACGAGTGAGCTGAATCTAGGGCATATGGTCGACGATGCCCGCCACGAACGCGGCCAAGGCGCCGAGCTACGTACCGACGGGCATCTTGCCGCGCGTGGTCCGAAGGGCATGCTGTTGAGTACCGAGGCGCAGGTGGGCGCTGCCGGGCACCAACTCGACATGAAGGACGCGCACGCGCAGTTGCAGCGGGCGATCGATCGCATGGAGTCCCTTTCCGAGGCGGTACGTGCGGCGGAGGCGACCGTCGCGGAGTTGCAGCAACAGAAGTCGTTCTATGCGGAAGCGCTGGATGGTTTGAAGCGTGCCGCCATTCTGGCGAGCGCACCGTCAGGTATCGGCCTCACGTCCGGCGAGCATTTGCAGCTCAATGCGGACCGGAATCTGATCGCGACGGCCGGCGGGAATTTCGACGTCGGCGTCATGCGCAACTTCACGGTTGCGGCCGGGAAGCAGGTATCGCTTTTCGCACAAGCACAGGGCGTGCGGGTGACGGCCGCCAAACAGGACGTTGTCGTTCAGGCCCGTACGGGAGCGATGGCGCTGTCGGCGTCGAAGGACCTGAACTTCACTAGTAGTGAGGGTGCGATTCTCGCGGCCTCGCGCGGTGCGCTGACACTCGCCAGTGGTGGCGCCTACCTCAAGATCGACGGCGGCAATATCGAGCTCGGATGCCCGGGGGATATCACGCTCAAGTGCGGAAATTTCCATTGGACCGGCCCAGCGTCGCTTGACACCCGTCTGCCGAATATGCCCATTGGGCCATGCAAGGAGTGCCTGCTGGATGCGCACCGTGGTGTCGAAGCGATGACGGAGGTCGCTTGATGGCCGGAACCGGACGTGCGACCCCAACCCGAGAGTCGGACGCGGGATGGGAGGCGTGGCGTGATCGATTGGTAGCGCAATTCGACACGTTCGACGTGGACGGCGTTGCGGCGTACCTGTACATGCTCGCCGATGCGCGTGCCAATCCGGGG
This sequence comes from Burkholderia sp. LAS2, assembly GCF_018417615.1. Classification (NCBI taxonomy): domain Bacteria; kingdom Pseudomonadati; phylum Pseudomonadota; class Betaproteobacteria; order Burkholderiales; family Burkholderiaceae; genus Burkholderia; species Burkholderia sp. LAS2. The sequence continues at coordinate 4,268,608 of NZ_CP071052.1, read as the reverse complement.
CTCGACAAACTGCTCGTCCAGGTGCCGCTGCTCGAATGGGAGTCGCTCTGGGGCGGCAGCGTTCTCGAGTCCTATACGGACATCGCCCCGTATCTGATCGGGATCGATCGCTTTGCATTCGATGATTCGCGCGACCTCGGCAGCCGGCTTGTCCGGCGACTTTGGAGAGAGTCGAGCGGACGGCACATGCTGACGTGGATATGGTCGCCATTTCCCATTCGGTCACTGGCCGCGCATTTTCGCTCGTTCTGCCGTTACTCGACGCCCGACAAGCGCGCGTACTTTCTGCATTTCTACGATAACCGGATTCTTGCCCGGTTACGAGGAGTCTGGAGCGCAGAACAGGCTCAGGCGTTTCTGTCGCCATGTGTCGAGATATGGCATCGCGATCGTGATTCGAACGAGATCGTCTGGCGCAACGATGCCGGTGTCGCCGATGCAGTCGTCGACGCAGAGCAGGTGATGACGATCGAGCAGCACATGACGTTGCTGCATCTCGGCCGTGCCGACAAGCTTGCGATGCAGTTGCGCACGATGTATGGCGCGATGCTCGACGATTTTACGGATCTGGCGCTCTACCGCCGTATTTCGGAACAGCTCGAACGTGCTGGCCGATACCGTATAGCCGACGATGACGATCTCTTGAACTACGTTTCAAAGGGCGTCGTTATTTCGCCGCGGTTCGATGAGCATCCGGTGATCCGGGGCAGATTGGAGCGCGCGATGAGCGGTGAGCAGACGTTTCGAGAGGCATTGAGTGATATCGACGCGGAGGTATTGCGGGAGACGGCGCGCATCGCGTCGGATTCGGACGAGGCGGGAGGAACGTCGCGTGATTAGTCGGCTTTTCATCCTATTGGTTCTGGCGCTGGCGCTAACCGGTTGCGATGCATTTTCCTCCGAGCCGACCTACCGTGGTGTCAGCATCATGGGGCTCAACTACACGCCGTTCAATCTGAGCGGGTTCACGATTCGCGACAAGTATGGCAACAGAGCGGGTGGAGGAGGTGATCTGCCGCCGGGTACGGGCGCGGGAAGACTGAGTTGTTGCTACAAGCTGAAGGGGACGGAATTCACGGTTGAGTGGGAGATATATGACCAGGATGAGTTCATGAAGGATCCGTATGCACCGATCAAGAAGATCCACAAGACGACCGCGGTGAAGTTTCCACCGACAGAAATCAAAGGTGGGGCGGGGGAGGACGTATTGGCCGTGCACTTTTATCCGGACGATCACATCGAGTTCGAGATTCGGAACGACATGAGCGGGACGAGGATTGACTACACGGAAATCGATTACTGGCTTCAAACCAAATACGGGAAGGCGGCGAACCCTGACGACGCCGACATGGCCGTCGCCTATCGACGCACGGCGCGTATCGCGGCGCAGGGCTGGTTGAAGTATCGCCTAGCCGATACGACAGATTTGGAGCAGTACGTGTACTACAGACAGATCGTTAATCCGAAATTCGATGAGCATCCAGCGGTGCAACGGATTCTGAAGGAGACGAGCGGCAAGCCAGGCGCCTTTGGTGTTGCGATGCAGAGCTTGCCAGACACCGTCGTGCAAGAGATCAAGCGGGGCCGCTTTGATTAGACATCGACACGAGCACGAGATTCTCTATTCGAAAAGGCGCCCTTCTTGATCGTCAGACCGTGTTTGCGAGTCGAAGTCTGCGTGTTACGTCGGATTGTGTCCTTGAATTCGGGGTGTTTCAGCAATGATTAAACGGGTTGTCGTCTTCCTCGCTGCCGCATTGACGTTGGGTGGCTGTGATGCATTTTCCGCCGAGCCGATCTACCGTGGTGTCAGCATCATGGGGCTCAACTACACGCCGTTCAATCTGAGCGAGTTCACAATTCGCGACAAATATGGCAACAGAGCCAGCGGAGGAGGTGACCTGCCGCCGGGTACGGGCGCGGGAAGCCTCAGTTGTTGCTACAAGCTGAAGGGGACGGAATTCACTGTCGAGTGGGAGATATATGACCAGGATGAGTTCATGAAGGATCCGTACGCGCCGATCAAGACGATCCACAAGACGACCGAGGTGAAGTTCCCGCCGACAAAAGTCAAAGGTGGGGCGGGGGAGGACGTGCTGGCCGTACACTTTTATCCGGACGATCACATCGAGTTCGAGATTCGGAACGACATGAGCGGGACGAGGATCGCCTATACAAAAGTGGACCACTTGTTTCAGACCAAATACGGGAAGGCGGCGAACCCTGACGATGCCGACATGGCTGTCGCCTATCGGCGCACGGCACGAATTGCGGCCCAGGGCTGGCTGAAGTATCGCCTGACCGACACGACAGATCTCGTGCAGTACGTGTACTACAGACAGATCGTTAATCCGAAATTCGATGAGCATCCAGCGGTGCAACGGATTCTGAAGGAGACGAGCGGCAAGCCAGGCGCCTTTGGTGTTGCGATGCAGAGCTTGCCAGACACCGTCGTGCAAGAGATCAAGCGAGGTCGCTTTGATTAGACATCGACACGAGCACGAGATTCTCTATTCGAAAAGGCGCCCTTCTTGATTGTCAGGTCGTGTTCGCGAGTCGGAGTCCGTGTGTTACGTCGGATTGTGTTCTTGATTTTCAGGTGTTTAAGCAATGATTAAACGGATTATCGTCTTCCTCGCTGCCGCATTGACGTTGGCTGGCTGCGACGCATTTTCCTCCGAGCCGACCTACCGTGGTGTCAGCATCATGGGGCTCAACTACACGCCGTTCAATCTGAGCGAGTTCACAATTCGCGACAAGTATGGCAACAGAGCGGGTGGAGGGGGTGACTTGCCACCGAGTGCTGGTGCCGGAAGCCTAACTTGTTGCTACAAGCTGAAGGGGACGAAATTCACGGTTGAGTGGGAAGTCTACGACGCGGATGAAGCGATTAAAGATCTGTACGCGCCGATCAAGAAGATCCACAAGACGACCGAGGTGAAGTTTCCGCCGACAAAAGTCAAAGGTGGGGCGGGGGAGGACGTGCTGGCCGTACACTTTTATCCGGACGATCACATCGAGTTCGAGATTCGGAACGACATGAGCGGGACGAGGATCGATTACACGGAGGTTGACGACTGGCTTCAAACAAAATACGGGAGGGCGGCGAATCCGGACGACGACGACATGTTCGTGGCTTATAGACGCACGGCTCGAATCGCGGCGCAGGGCTGGCTGAAGTATCGCCTGACCGACACGGTGGATCTGGAGCAGTACGTGTACTACAGGCAGCTTGTTAATTCCAAATTCGATGAGCATCCAGTGGTGCAACGGATCCTGAAAGAGACGAAAGGCAAGCCGGGCGCCTTTGGTGCTGCGATGCAGAGCTTGCCGGACACCGTCGTGCAAGAGATCAAGCGAGGTCGTTTTGATTAGACATCGACACGAGCATGAGATTCGCTATTCGAAAAGACGCCCCTCTTGATCGTCAGACCGTGGTTGCGAGTCGAAGTCTGCGTGTTACGTCGGATTGTGTCCTTGAATTCGGGGTGTTTCAGCAATGATTAAACGGGTTGTCGTCTTCCTCGCTGCCGCATTGACGTTGGGTGGCTGTGATGCATTTTCCGCCGAGCCGATCTACCGTGGTGTCAGCATCATGGGGCTCAACTACACGCCGTTCAATCTGAGCGGGTTCACAATTCGCGACAAATATGGCAACAGGGCGGGCGGAGGGGGAGATTTGCCGCCGGGCGCTGGAGCCGGACGGTTGAGTTGCTGCTACAAGCTGAAGGGGACGGAATTCACGGTTGAGTGGGAAGTCTACGATGCGGATGAAGCGATCAAGGATTTGTATGCACCGATCAAGAAGATCCACAAGACGACCGAGGTGAAGTTTCCACCGACAAAAGTCAAAGGTGGGGCGGGGGAAGACGTGCTGGCCGTGCACTTTTATCCGGACGATCACATCGAGTTCGAGATTCGGAACGACATGAGCGGGGCGAGGATATCTTATGCAGAAGTCTATCACTGGTTTAGAAAAAAACATGGAAAAGCGGCTGACGGCGATGACGTAGATATGGCTATCGCGTTCAGGCAGATAGCGCGTATTGCAGCACAAGGAGTGGTTAAGTATCACCTGACTGATGCCGCAGATCTGGAACAGTATGTCTACTACGTGAAACTCGTTAATCCTGAGTTCGATCGACATCCGGCCGTTCGAAAAATACTGCTGGAGACGCGGGACAAGCCCGGTGCGTTTGGTGCATCGATGCAGAACTTGCAGGACACCGTTGTTCAGGAAATCAAGAAAGGTCGCTTTGAACGAGGTGTGGAAGGTGAAAAATAAAGCCAACAAGGCCGTCGTCGGACCGGAAGATAGAACTCCGGCGGAAGTGCGTGCTGCAATCGGGGAAAATAAGAAGGCGTATCCGAATGATGAATGTATTCCGTGCGGAGCTGTAATACATATCGGATTCTTCTTTGACGGATTTGGTCGTCATCGCGACTACGATGCAAAGAATACTTCCCGGTACTCGAACATATGTCGTCTCTGGGAGGCTCACCGTGACAATGCAGACCCACGCTGGGAGCCGGGGACCAACCACTTTTGGTACCCCCTCTACTATTCTGGACTCGGAACGGAGCTGAACAAGGAGGCTCGAGAGGGGCAAATCGTGTCCGCGGCATTCAAGCTCGGAAGGCAGGGCGCTGATGCAGCCGCTTCAATCGCAGTTAGTGTCGGCGAGAGCGTAACCGGCGTGAAACGACTTCCTATCAACCCGCAAGACACTATCACCGAAGGATTCAAGAAGGGTCTCAAGGAGTTTTCGTTTCGGCCGGTCGTGCAGTCTTTCAAAGACCTGGTCAACTCCGTCGAATCCGTGCCCCGGAATATCGGCCGAGTGTTGCAACTGCAGCGTGACAACCGCTGGGTTCGACGCGGTCGTGCTGCCACGCGCGCGGTTCTTTACGATGCGAAGAAGAATTTTCCGTCCATCGCGCAAAGCACCGCCAAGTCGGTGTTCTTTGGCGTGGTGATCGATTCGATTCCGTGGTTTCGTGACAACCGCGCTGTCGCGCGAATTTTCGGAACGGGCGTCGATGATCGGCTGGCGGCCGCGATGAAGCAGTTCGAGATCGCAATCGACGACGTCAGGCAGAAAATGCCTAAGATCCAGCGGATCCAGGTATCCATCTTCGGCGCCGATCGCGGTTGTGTTCTCGCCCGGGCGCTGGCGAACGAACTGACCCAACGCTATAAGCGCCCGAGCGAGGCGACATTGGCCTTTGTCGATCCGAAGGATTCGAACCAGACGGCGATTCCGATCGAAATCAAGTTCATGGGGCTGCTCGACGCTGTATCGTCGTTGATGGAGGAGAACAAGCTGCTGGGGATCGTGCCGATTCTCGGCCTGCTCAAACAGAACTACGGAGATCGCGCTCTCGCGGTACCGGCGTCCGTGCAGCGATGCGTGCATTTTGCGGCAGCTCATGAGCTGCGCTTCTATCAGCGGCTCGATAGCCTCGAGAACACGCGCGGCCTTCAATATCTCTATCCGGGAACGAGTGAAGACATCACCGGCGGAGCGCCGCCAGGATCGCTTGGAGCACGCGCGGAACTTCAGCGCGTCGCGTTGCGCGACATGCTCAATGAAGCGGTATCGCATGGTGTCGTCATGGACACCATGGAAGATTTGGCTAAATTTAAACCCGATGTGTTTCAGCGATTCACTCTCGCAAACCTCATCCCCGACGGAAAATCCACCTACAAAATCGGAGAATTGATCGACGCCTACCGTCAGATGGTCCCCTACGTCGCACGTTTGAATTTCGTCGAACATATGCAGATATTCCTGCGCTGGATGGCGGTTCGCTACCAGTCCCCCGAGTTTCGCGCAACCGTAACGAGCCGCTTCGACGATCTCGCGTCCCGGCACCGGGAGCGGCTGAAGGAGCGCAACGAAGCCGAGGCGGCCTACGTTGCATTACGCAACCAGCGACCACCGGCAGATAGCGTGACGCTCAACATAGCTTTGGCTCGCTGGCAGGACTCGGTCCTGCCGGAGATGCTTTCCAATCGCGATGCAGGTATCGAGAAGAATCGCCCTTCGGTAGGCGTCTGGGATCGCATCCAAAGCGAATCCGAAGAGTTGATGCGACGCGAATCCCGACAAGCCGGCCTGCAAAAATCGGCAGATCTTATCCGTGAAAAGGCTCAAGACGGTTCATTACCGTGGGACGCGGACCCGGAGTTCAGCGCATCGATGATCGAGGCCTGGATGATGACCCCGGAAGAGGAGACGCTGATCCAGGTATGGAAGATGGGCCTGAGCGGCAAGAACCCGCTGCCGCCCAAGGTCATGGCGCTGTTCGACCTGCTGGTTCACGACACGATGCTGACGAGTTGGCACGACCACGTGTTGTCGTCGAACCTGTACTTCCAGACACGAGCGATCGACACGTTCGGAACCAGCGATTACGTCGAAGAGGACAAGAAACGCAAGCGCGACGAAAAGCACGGCGAGCGCGTCAGGCAGGCCAGCGAGGCGATGAAGCCTGCCGGCCGGGTGCCAGGGCGCCTATAACCAACATCAATCGCTTGCTGTCGAACTGCAGTGGCGATACCAGTTCAATTCGGGGATACACATGGCGGGCATCATTCGCGTCGGAGACACTCATACCGGCGAAGGCCACGTAACGGCTGGCTCGGCGACGTGCTTTTTCATGGGGCGTCCGCTTGCTCGACTCCACGATCCGGTGACCTGTCCGCGCCACGGCGACAACCGTATCGCAACCGCGACCTCGGGCGCATTCGATGACGGTCGCGAAGTCGCTCAGCACGATGACTTGTGTGCGTGCGGTTGCCGGTTGATTTCTTCTCTTCCGAATAGCGGGCGCCGTTAAGCAATGGCACTGGATTTCTCGTCCCTCCCGCCGGAGAAGCCGGTTCCTGATGAATCGCCGTCGCGGGTTCTCTGGGCTGCGGTGTTCATCGTGCTCACGGCGGTCGGGGTATTGGCTGTGCTGATGCTCTGGCCGAAGGATGAGCCGACTCACACGCCATGGTTCTGGATATGCGTGTCCGTATATCCGACGGGTTTTTCCGCCTTCGTCGTCTCCCGGCGATATCGGGCATACGAACTCGAACGCGCGAAAGTCCAGGCCTGGAACGATGCAAGCAGGAAGTACAACGCGCAGGCTTTTGCGCGAGAGAGCGTGCCGATGCTTGTCCTGGCAGCGGCTGCACGTGTAACCGCAGACGATACGGACAATGGTATCGACCCGATCGTCGATGGCGCGATGAAGTTGCGTGCCAAGGCTTCGGAGCGGCAAGCAAACGAATCGGTTTCGGCAAGATGGTTCGAGCCGATTGAAGCCCGCCTGGCCGCTGACGATGCGGAACGTCAGGATCAGGTTCTTGAATGGTTGTACGAGCGACTCATCGACGACTTGCATGAAACCTTGAACGCGCTTCCTGCGGATCTGCCGCTGCGCGTCTTGCTCGACATTTCCGGCTATGTCGGAGAGTCCGACGTGGTCGAGCAATGGCGGGAAGAATGGAGGCGTCACGCGTTGCGCTTCGCCAGAACGGACCGAGCGCCCGAATCGCTCGATTTGATGACGGTCGATTCCTGGCTTGACGATCGGAACGGGCCGTTGCATCAGCATGCGGTGTTACTCGTATCCATAGCGCTCGGCACAGTGATTGCCGAGTCGCCGGCGCCCGGTTCAGCCGAGGCCGGGGTGGGATTGCTGCTGGTTTCCGAGACCCTGGCATCGCGCTTCGAGTTGCGACCGATCGCTGCATTCCACCGTCCCCGGCGAGCCGGTAATGACGATCCTGGCCATGCACTGACCTATGGGATTCGTTGGGGCGGTACCGCGCCGGATGACATCGGAGCGCTGTGGACGAGCGGATTCGACAGCCGAACGGCCGGTTCCTTGCGCACGGCGTTACGCACGGGCAATCCGGAAGGGGAAAACGACGAAGCGGTGCCAGAGTTCGAACTCGATCGAATCGTCGGCAAGGCGGGGGCCTCGGCCGGATGGCTTGCCGCAGCTTGTGCAACGTACGTCGCCGGTCAAGCGCCAAAGCCGCAACTGGTCGCACAGCGCGACGAAAACCATGTGTTCATCGCTGTCGTGACGAACTTGGATAACGCATCAACAACACACGCATTTCCGCATGAACCGGATATTCAAAATTGACCTGTTCGGGGCCATTGTTTTTGTCGTCCTTCCTGGGCTGATCGTATGGATGCGACCGCACTGGGTTGGGATAACCGAGGCGGATCGAGGGTTGGCGCTCGTCATTTTGTGCGCCATATTCGTGGCACTCTTGTTGATTTTCAGCTTCAGCGATTCGTCTCGGCCGGCGAATGGCTGGCGCGCCGTGAAGAAATGGGTCAAGGATCACACGCGTCGCACGGCGGCTCCGTCGGGAAGCGATTCGGCGGTTAATGCCGCGACGCGAGCCGAATCGTTGAAGCAGGTCCAGAGCGAGAGGCATGGCTGGCGATGGCGCTATCGCGATCGGTGGGTGCTTGTCGCCGGCGACTATCCGCTTGTCCGGCGGCTCGCGCCGGGGTTGGCCGATACCGGCTACGCGATTCTCGGCAATACGGTCGTGTTGTATGCGCGGCAAATCGACGACAAACTCGACACGGAATGGCTTGATCAGATTCGTCGCTTGCGCCGTCGTCGTCCGATCGACGCGATTGTGGCCATTACCCGTCACCGGAGTTCCGGCGATGCGTCGTTTGACGTGGACGAACTCGCTGCACGGCTTGCTCGCCACGCGCGCATGTTATGTTGGGCCGCACCGGCGTATCTGCTGGATGTGACGGATTTCGGCAGCGACCGGGCCGGCCCGGATGAAGCGATGGGCTTCACATGGGCGAACTCACGCGTGAGCGGTGAGATGATTGACGAATCGCTGGGCAATCTCGTCGACAATCTGTCGGACATCGGTGTCGTGCGCCTCGCAGTGAATGCCGATGATCGTTACCCTGCCGAGCTGGCGCAACATGTCTCGAGGTTGCGCGGAGCGCTATCTGACCTGCTGCACCGAACCGCTGAATCCTCTGTTTCGAGGCATACGCTTCACGGGGTGATGTTTGCGCCGTTATTCAAAGAGCGGGCGCCGCAGTTTCCGGGTTTCGATCTGCCGAGTGGCGATTCGAATGATGGCGACCCGGCGATCGACCCTCAACACCGAACCCTCTGGCAAACCATCGCCGACCACAGCCGCAAGGTCCACGGCCGCCGCGTTGGCTTTTCCCTGTCGACCACCGCAGCCTGGATGACGACGGCCCTGATCAGTTGCTGGTTTGCCGGCACGATGCTGTCCGGTTTCTCCAACCGCGCAACGATCGGAAGCGCAACGGATACGGCTACCAAGCTCACCGGGCCCCTGAACCCGACGCAGTCGCTGCAAACGCTTACCGACCTCGGCCGGCAAATGGATACGCTCGAAATCCACCAGCGTAGCGGTGCGCCTTTGATCGCCCGTTTCGGCTTGAACCGCGACCACGCGCTGCTCGACGCCCTTTGGCCTTACTACGCCGGTGCCGCGAACCGCATCCTCGTCGGCCCGATTCGCCAGAAGCTCGACGCGAGGCTGCATCAGCTTGCGTCGCTGTCCGACGCGGAAATCGCCAGCGGCGGCGATGCTCAGGTACAGGCCGCTTACGATACGCTCAAGACCTACATGATGCTCGCCAAACCCGCGCGGGCAGTGGCTGCATTCCTGCTGCCGCAACTTGTCGCGACGTCTGCACCCGAACGCCCGACTCATTCGCAGCTGTCGAAGGGTAGCTGGGAAGACCTGCGTCAGCAAGCGATCGCGTTCTTCGCCAACCACGTTGGACGTGGCGCTGCATCCAGCCAAGCCGCGTTGGCGATTGTTCCGGATGGCAACCTGGTCGCGTCTACCCGACAGACGATCATAAGTGTCCGGGGTATTCAGAACTCCGGGGACGCGATCTACCAACAGATCATCGACGAAGCGACACCGAAATACCCGCCGCTATCACTCGCGACGCTGCTCGGCGACGCGGCGTCGCAATCCTCCGCTGGCGGTGCAACGAGTCGTGGCCTGTTCGGCACGACCGCGACTGTGCCCGGCGTATTCACACGTGCTGCGTGGGAGGAGCGAATCTCGAAGGCAATCGACGAAGCCGGCGAGCAACGCGATGTGGCAAGCGATTGGGTGCTCTCCGACACCAAGGTCGCCAATGCATCCCCGTCGACATTGAAGGGCGAACTGCGCCAGCGCTATTTCGACGACTACGCGCGGGCATGGGCGCTCTTCCTCAACAGCCTGCGCTGGCAACCTGCGCCGACGCTGTCGGCCACTGCCGACCAGTTGACGCTGCTCGGCGATCCGCAACGCTCGCCGCTCGTCGCGTTGATGAGTGCGATCGCGTATCAGGCGGGAACGGGAGCCAACGCCCAATCGCTGTCCGACACGCTGGTCAGTAAGGCACAGCAACTGATCGGCGCGGACGAAAAGGATCCGTCGAAGCAGGCCAAGCCTCAACTGGCGCCACTTGCCGCCGCATTCGGTCCGATCCTGCGTCTGACCGGTAGTGATCTCGCTTCAGGGGCGCCATCCGGCGGCAAGGGGAACGCCCCGCCGGCAGCAACCGGCGACCTGAGCCTGGCCCGCTATCTGGAGCGGATCACGGCCATGCGCCTGAAGACATCGCAGATCGTCTCCAGTCCGGATCCGGATGCGCTTGCACGCCTGGCCGCGCAATCCGTGCTGCAGGGCAAGACGTCCGATATCGCCGACAGTCGCGATTACGCGAGTCGTGTCGCTGCGAGCCTCGGCGAACAATGGTCGGGCTTCGGCGCATTGTTCCGCGCGCCGTTCGATCAGTCGTGGCAGGTCATCGTGCAGCCTGCCGCGTCGAGCCTGAACGAAATCTGGCGCACCGTGATCCTCGCTGACTGGAACAAGGCGTTCGGTGGCCGCTACCCATTCGCGGATTCCGACAACGACGCATCGCTGCCCGAGATGGCGCGTTTCATGCGTCCGGATAGCGGCGTGATCGCGCAGTTCGTGACGTCGCAACTGGCCGGTGTCGTCGAACGGCAGGGCGACCGATGGGTCGCCTCGCAAGGGGCCGATTCCGGCGCATTGACGATCGATCCGGCGTTTCTCAACGGCCTGAACAAGCTCGCGCGCACGTCGATGGTTCTATTCCCGTCCGGCGACGCACGCGTGCGCTATGAGCTGCGGGCCGAGCCGACGCCGGGCGTCACCGACATGAGATTCGTGCTGTCCGGCCGCGAACTGCATTACTTCAACCAGAAGCAGGAATGGACGCCGTTCGAATGGCCGGGGCAGTCGCTCGAGAACCTGTCGCATATCGAATGGCAGACGGAGCAGGGTGGTTTGCGTACCGCGCTCGATTCGCAGGGACGTTTTGGCCTCATTCGGCTGCTGGAACGTGCGAAGGTTACCCAACAGGACAACGCCCGCTATCTGCTGACCTGGACGCCTGACACGAGCCAGGCCATTCCGCTCAAGGTGCAATTGCGCAGCGAAGTCGGCGGCGGTCCGCTCGACGTTCTCCAGCTGCGGAATTTCACGTTGCCAACCCGGGTTTTCGTGACGGGCTCGCAGAACGCGGGGGCGCGGGTTTCGACGATCGGGCCGCCGCCGTTGCCGGCATCGGCGATCGCGGCGGCGAAGCATTCTGCTGTTCCGTTGCCGCCGGGGTTCCCGGGCGGTAATCCCTTGCCGGACGATGCCATGCGGGCAACGACGAAGCAGGCATCCGGTCAACGCGCCGTGCTCGACCTGGCTCAGGCGAAAACGCGAACCGCCGAGCCTGAATCGGCGCGACAGACGACCCCACCGAAGGCTGCGATTTCGCCATTGGCCACTACGTCGGGACTTTCCGATTCTCCCACCCGTCCTTTCGGGCACGCCCTCAGGCTGCTGGGCGACGCATTCGTTTTTTGAGGCTTGCCATGACGCTTGCCAATTTTGTGAAGACGCTCGTCGGCGGTCCGCGCATCGATTCGCTCCATCAGGCACGGACGGATACCTGGGCCGCGTGGATTGCGCCGATACCGGGCGAGCACGCATGCGGACGCGATCCCGGCTATGAAGACGCGTTCTTCGAACTGAAGGACGAGGCCGGCAAGCTGTCGGGAATCGATGACGGGCTGATCGTCCGCGCGTGCGAACACCTGCTCAAGGAGATCGGCAAGGATTTACGCCTGGCCGGCTACTACGCATTTGCGCGCTTGCGGCAGGACGGCCCCGCCGGGTTCGCCGACGGGCTTGAGCTGGCCGCCGCGCTCGTCGACCGGTTTGGCGAGGCCGCTTTGCCTGCCCGTTACGAAGCGAAGAAGGCTGCGCTTGAAATGTTGGCGACTGCGCGTGCGATCGAGACGCTGGAGAGTCGCGGGGACTTTGCGCCAGCCGATCTGGAACGCACGTTGGCCGCGCTCGACGTGCTCGTGACGCATACGGCGCCGTGGCCCGATGCAGCCCGTCCAAACCTGCAACCACTCGTTTCCCGCTTCGAGAGAAAGGACGCGCCGGCACGCAGCGCCGATTCCGAGATGGCCATGCCGGAATCAACTGCTCCGCGCAAAACTTCGGCCGGCCCGATTGCATCGGCGCGCGATTTGCTCGATCAGGCCCGCGCGATGTCGGTGTGGCTCCGCGATCAGGAAAACGGCTACTTGCCTTCGGTACGTCTCGTGAGAAGCATTCGGTGGGACACGTTGCACGACGTGCCGCCCGCGGATGCCGCTTCGCATACGCGCCTGGCGCCGCCACGCGCCGAGTTGCGTCAGCAGATGAAGCGCCTCGTGCTGCAGAAGCACTGGCACGAGTTGCTGGAGCGCGTCGAAGGCGCGTTCATGGAAGGCGTGAACCACCTGTGGTTCGATCTCCAGTACTTCCAGCACGTGGCGCTCGATCACGTCGGTACGCCATACGACGCATGGCGGGCGTTGCTGCGTGCCGATTTCGCGCTGTTTCTCGAACGATTGCCGGGTATCGAACGGCTGGCGTTCAACGACGGTACACCATTTGCCGACGACACGACACTCGAATGGATTGCTCGCCATGCGGTCGTACGCGACCTGGAAGCGGGCGAGACGATTGCGCCACTGCCGGTCTCGGCGGAAAGCGAGAGCGATTCGACCGGCGACTGGCCGGAGATCGAAGTCCAGGCTCGCGAACTGGCTACCCGTGAGGGCATTGAGACGGCTTTCGCGTGGCTCGAAGCGCTGCCCGGCATGAAAACCGATCGACATCGCTATTTGCAGCGGCTCGTGATGGCCCGCTTGGCCGACCATGTCGGCCGTCACGATGCGGCGCTCGCGCTGCTTGCCGAACTCGACGGAACGTCCCGCTCGCTGCCGATGATGCGCTGGGAGCCGGCGCTGACGTTCGAGGTCAAGCAGCAACTGGTCAAAGCACTGAAAGCGATGAGCAGCCGCAAGGACGCCGACAAGCCCGCGCTCGCCCGTCGCATCAGCGAACTGCATGCGGAACTCACGGTACTCGATCCCGCACGCGCGTTGACCCTTTCGTAACGGATTTCCATGGACAACAACGATTCCATCCTGCGCTACTACGAAGCCGAAATGCGATACCTGCGCGAGTCCGGCAAGGCGTTCGCGAAGGCGCATCCCGACCGTGCGCGCCTGCTCAATCTCGATCGCGTCGGCGATCGCGATCCGTATGTCGAACGTCTGTTCGAAGGCTTTGCGTTTCTGACAGGTCGGCTGCGGCAAAAGCTCGACGACGAACTGCCCGAACTGACCGAAGGGCTCGTCAGTTTGCTGTGGCCGCACTATCTGCGGATGATTCCTTCGCTGTCGATCGTCGAGTTGACGCCGTTCGCGGAGAAACTGCAGAAAACCGAAGTCGTGCCGGCCGGGGTGCCGGTGCGGTCCGCGCCGATCAACGTGCCGTCGCCGGGCGGAGTAGACGGCGTGACGCCGCGGACGGTGCAGTGTGTGTACCGGACGACGCAGGCCGTTGCATTGCAGCCGGTGTCGATCACGCATGCCGGGCCGACCGTGCGCCATGACGGTCGCTCGGTGATTCGTCTTGGCTTCTCACTGCAGGGATCGGCGCTGCGCAGCGAAACGGACTTGTCGCGGTTGCGGTTGCATCTGAACGCGGATCTGCCGACCGCATTCGCGATGCATCTTGCGCTGACGCGTCAGATCGATGCGATTTGCTTGCGTGTTCCGGAAGTCCGCGACGGCGAACCGGTAGCGCTCGCAGGCGTAACGATCGAGCCGGCAGGGTTCTCGACGGAAGAACGGCTGTGGCCCAAGGCCGACGCGGCGTTCTCGGGATATCAACTGCTGCTCGAATACTTCACGTTCCGCGAGAAATTCCTGTTCATCGATCTGTGCGGGCTGGACCTCTCGACACTTCCCGAAAAATCGACTCGCTTCGAGCTGGAGATTCTCCTGAAGGAAGCCTATCCGTCGGATCAGCGTTTCAATGCGGAGAACGTGCGGTTGTTCTGTACGCCGGTCATCAACCTGTTCGAACTGGATGCCGAGCCGATCGAGATCGACCATCACGAAACCGAATATCGTGTCGTGCCGGCCGGTCATCAGGGCGAGCATGTCGAAACGTATTCGGTCGATGCGATCGCGACGTTCGATCACGATACGGCCGAGCGATACGAATATGTGCCGTTCGCGACGTTCCGGCACCGCGGCGGCATGTTGCGGCACGAGGCGCCGGAACGTTATTTCCACACGCGCGTGCGTTCGGGGGTATCGGGCTTGCATGAGATGTGGGTGATTCTCGGCGGTCACGCGTGGGAAACGATGGACACGCTGCCCGAGGAAAGCCTGTCGCTGCGCGTGACCGGCACGAACGGGCTGCTGCCGCGCAAGGGGCTGCGCGAAGCGAGCCTCGACGAGCTGGCGGCCAGCACGCCGAACGTCGCGGGCGTGCGCAATCTCGTATCGCCGACATTGCCGCTGTATCCGCCGACGGAGGATCGCTTCCAGTGGCGCGTGCTGTCACATCTCGCACCGAACTTCCTGTCGATGATGAACGCGGAGGTGTTGCGCGGCGCTTTGGCGCTGTACGACTGGACGAACGAAGAGCTGAACCGGCGGCGGCTCGCCGGCATCCTGCACGTGTCGCAGGAAATGATCGAGGAGGTGTCGGGCGGGGCGGTCGAGCGCGGCGTGCTGATCGAGGTCACGCTCGATGCGCACGCTTTCTCCGGTGAAGGCGACGTGATGCTGTTCGGCGAGTTGCTGCACCGGTTCTTCGGCGCGTATGCGGAGCTCAATCTGTTCACGAAGCTGGCGATCGTCAGTCTGCCGTCCCGGTCGCGGACGGAGTGGCCGCGCAGCAAGGCACAGCGGGCGCCGTTATGAGTTCATCGATCGATCGGATGCGTGCTGAAGCCGCTGAGGCGAACGGTCTGCCGGCAGTGGCCGAGAGGTTGTTCGAGCGGGCGCCGAAGATGACTTTCATGCAGTTCTGTCGTCTGCTGGAAGCCTGTGCGCCCGAACGTCCCGGGTTTGGTACGCGCGATACGCCGGAGCATGAGCCGGTGCGATTCCGGCCGCGTCCGCGGTTGGGGTTTCCGGCGGGTGAGGTGGCCGCTGTCGAATTCGACGACGAGCACCTCGATGCGCCGCCGACCGTGCGCACGACCTTCATGGGCCTTTATGGCGTCGATGCGGCCATGCCGTCGCACATGATCGACGAGATCGTGCTGCGGGAGGAGGGGCACGAAGCCGTCGAGGCGTTTCTCGATCCGTTCAACCACCGGGCGGCGACGTTGCTGTATCGCGCATGGAAGAAATACCGCTATCCGGAGCGTTTTCGGGCAGGCGGAGTCGACGATTATTCACGGAGCCTGTTATGTCTCGCCGGATTCGGATGGGGTGACAAGCCTTTGCGGGCAGGCTTGCCCCATTCGCGGATGCTCTCGTTACTGGGGCTGCTGATCCAGCGGACACGCACGTCGGAAGGGCTCGCCGGCGTGGTGGCGCTCGCCGCGCCGGGCGCCGATGTTCGCGTCGACGAATTCTGGGCAGTGACGACGAGTACAGGTCGACCGACACCGTTGACGTCGGCGAAGCCGGATGCGGACGTGCTGTCGGACGGGAAGCGCAGCGGGCTCGGCGGCGGTTACGTGCTCGGCAGGCGTCTCGCGTATCGCAGTCGAGCCGTGCGTTTGACGTTGTGGCCCGTTGATGCGCAGCAGGCTCAGGACCTGCTGCCGGGTGCGTGGCTGCATCGGGAGGTGATGGCATTCATCCAGCTGTATGTCGGCATCAAGGCCGACGTGCATTTGCGAATGAAGGTGTCGACGCGGTTCGTTCCACCCCCGACCGTCGGCGTCGAACGTGCCGCCCCCGCGCCGCGTCTCGGCTGGACGACGGTGCTGCCGTCAGTCGATGAACGCTTGATCGATATTGCGCTCGGGGTGTACGAGGCGTTTCCCGTGCCGCCGCCCAATCCGTATCTCACGCCACACGTCACCTGATTCCGGAGTTTTCATGTTCTATCGAATGAGTGCGGCTGTCGCTGCCGCTGTATTGCTGCTGTCGGGGTGCGGTGCATGGCAGTCGGTGTCGGATGCGTCGACGAATGCCTATCGTGCGGTGTTCTTCAAGCAGGTGAAAGTGCTGGACATCGACTTGATCGCACGTGCTGCGCTGAACCCCGACGATGCGGGGCGACCGACATCGGTTGCCGTCCGCGTCTATCAGCTGAAGGACCGCAAGATGGTCGATGCGGCATCGTATGACGATCTGTTGAAGAACGACCGCACGATACTCGCGCAAGACCTGCAGGGCGGCATGTCGGCTGTCGTGAATCCGGGGGCTTCGTCGAGCCTGTCTCAACCGATGCAACGCGAGACCGAGTACGTGGCGATCGTTGCGCTGTACCGCGCCCCGGGCGCGGCTGAAAACTGGAAGCGCGTCATCGAGAAAAAGAAGCTCGATCCGGACAAACCGCTACGCGTTCGTTTGACGGCGACCGGATTGCAGATGGCGGGGGATGCGCCGAAGTGATTGCGAGGCTCTCGCGTTCGCTGGAGCGCTCAGCACGTGTGTTGAACGCAAAATTCGGCCCATGCGCCGGTTTCCCGGCAATCATGGGCCGCACGGGCCTCACCGATCGTCTTCCCGCACCGAAGACGGATGCCGGCACAGCGCCCGCACCTCCATCTCCATATACGGAAACAGCGGCAGCTGACTCAGCACGTCATGCAGCTGCTGCACGCTTTCGACGTCGAAGATGCTGACGTTCGCATACTGCCCGGCGATTCGCCACAGATGACGCCACGTCCCTCCGTTCATCAGCCGCTGGCACATCGCCTTCTCTTCCGCCTTCAGCGTGGCCGCCTTGACCGGATCCATGTCCGCCGGCAGGCGAACGGTCATTTCCACATGAAACAGCATCCTGCACTCCTTGCGTTGTCGATTCGTCGAACGGGAAGGGCGCTCACGCCTGCGCGCGGGCCCGCTCGACTTCGCTGCCCGGCACGTCCTGCTTGTCCTTGAGCAGCGAGAAGTCGAAGTCGATCAGCGCGAACTGCCCGTCGACGCCGTACGGCTTGCCTTCCGCGCCCTCCGCCTGCTTGACCGGCGGGATCAGCCCGTCGCGCGTCGCGAACGCGAAGTCGTCCCACAGATGCGGATCGCCATCGATGTTGATCTGCGTCGTCAGCTTACGATAACCGTCCGCGGAAACGAAGAAGTGGATGTGCGCCGGACGATGGCCGTGGCGGCCGAGCTGGTCGAGCAGCTGCTCGGTCTTGCTGCCCGGCGGCACGCTGTAGCCGACCGGCAGCACGCTGCGGAAGCTGTAGCGGCCTTCGGCATCGGTGCGGATCGAGCGGCGCAGGTTGAACGCGGGCTGCGACGCGTCGAAGTACGAGTAATTGCCCAGATGGTTTGCGTGCCACACCTCGACCAGCGCGTTCGCGAGCGGCGCGCCGTCCTGGCCGAGCACCCGGCCGCGCATGATCAGCGTCTGGCCCGGATCGGTGCCGTCGTCGAGACGCGCGTGGCCGACCGATTCCGGCGCACCGGCGACATACAGCGGCCCTTCGATCGTACGCGGCGTGCCGCCCTGGATGCCGGCCTTCGCCTCGGCTTCGTCCATCCGCACGTCGAGGAAGCGCTCGAGGCCGAGGCCCGCGGCGATCAGCCCGAATTCGCGGCCGGCTTCGTTCAGGAAGTTGAGCGCGGTCCAGAACTCGCTCGGCTGCACGTCGAAATCCTCGATCGTGTAGCAGATGTCCTTCACGATCCGGTTGACGATCGCGCGCACGCGCGGGTTGCCGGGCTTCTCGGCGGCGTCGTCGAAGGTCTTCAGCAGGGCGTCGATGGCTTGCTTGTTCATCTGTGTCTCCGGTTTCGGTTGTCGTGTGGGGATCAGCGGGCGTCGCGTCGCATCCGTTCGATGCGGGCCCAGTCGAAGGTGATGCCGAGGCCGGGCGTCGCCGGCAGATGCAGCTTGAAATCCTGGTAGCGCAGCGGCTCGACGAGGATCTCCTCGGTGAGCAGCAGCGGGCCGAACAGTTCGGTGCCCCATTTCAGCGAGTCGAACGTGCTGAACAGTTGCGCGGACGCCATCGTGCCGGCCGCGCCTTCGAGCATCGTGCCGCCGTACAGGTCGATGCCGGCCGCCGCCGCGATCGACGCGACGCTCGCCGCGCCCTGCAGGCCGCCCGATTGCGCGATCTTCACCGCGAACACGTCGGCCGCGCGATCCTGCGCGAGCGCGAATGCATCGACGGGGCCGTGCAGCGCCTCGTCGGCCATGATCGGCACCTGTGCGAGTCGCGTGAGGCGTTTGAGCCCCGCGCGGTTGGTCGCGGCGATCGGCTGCTCGACCAGGCTCACGCCGGCTTCCGCCAACCGCGCGCAGGCCCAGATCGCATCGGTCTCGCTCCAGGCCTGGTTCACGTCGACGCGCACGTCGCCGCGTTCGCCGAGCGCGCGCTTGATCGCGACCACGTGCGCCACGTCGTCGGCGACGGCGTTCGAGCCGATCTTCAGCTTGAACGCGCGATGGCGGCGGGCATCGAGCATCGCTTCGGCTTCCGCGATGTCGCGCTGCGTGTCGCCGCTCGCAAGCGTCCATGCGACATCGACCGCGTCGGTCCGGCGTCCGCCGAACAGTTCGGACAGCGGCACGCCGAGACGCTGCGCCTGCGCGTCGAACAGCGCGGTCTCGATCGCGCACTTCGCGAAGCGGTTGCCCTGGAACAGCTTGCGTGCCCGCGCCATCGCGGCGCCCGGACGCGTCGCGTCCATGCCTTGCAGCAGCGGCGCGAAGTAGGTATCGATATTGACCTTGATGCTTTCGGGGCTCTCCTCGCCGTACGCGAGGCCGCCGATGGTCGTCGCCTCGCCGACGCCTTCGATACCGTCCGTGCATCGAATTCGGATCAGTACGAGCGTCTGGCAATTCATCGTCGCGACCGACAATTTGTGGGGCCGGATCGTCGGCACGTCGACGAGCAACGTCTCGATGCGTTCGATGGTGGCGGCAGTTGCTATCATGCGATTCCTCCTGTTGGTGCACATGGTAGGAATTCCCGCCCCGCGTCGTCCAACACTCTTTCCGACTACTTCCATACCTTCGAGGCATGAAATGGAATTGCGCCAGCTCCGTTACTTCATCGCCGTCGCCGAGGAAATGAACATCACGCGGGCCGCGGAGCGCCTGCACATGACGCAGCCGCCGCTGAGCCGCCAGCTCCAGGCGATCGAGGAAGAGATCGGATTGCCGCTGTTCGAGCGCGGCGCGCGGCCGCTGAAACTGACCGATGCCGGGCGCGTGTTCTATGCGCAGGCGAAACGTCTGGTCGACCAGGCCGACGAACTGGGGCCGCTGACGCGGCGGCTCGCGCAGTCGTCGGAGCGGATCGTGATCGGCTTCGTGCCGTCGGCGCTGTACGGCGCGCTGCCGGACGTGATCCGCGCGTTTCGCGAGGCGCAGCCGGACGTCGAGCTGTCGCTGATCGAGATGTTCACGCTCGAACAGCTCGGCGCGCTGAAGGGCGGGCGGATCGACGTGGGGTTCGGCCGCCTGCGCTTCGACGACGACCAACTGGTGCGCGAGGCGCTGATCGAGGAAAAGCTGATCGCGGCGCTGCCGGTCGGGCATCGGCTCGCCGATCCGGCCCGGCCGCTGACGCTCGCGGATCTCGCGAACGAGACGATGATCGTCTACCCGAGCACGCCGCGGCCGAGCTTCGCCGATCAGCAGTTGTCGGCGTTGCGCGACGGCGCGGTCGTGCCGGCGGCCGTGCACGAGGTGCGCGAGCTGCAGACGGCGCTCGGGCTCGTCGCCGCGCAGGTGGGCGTGTCGTTGGTACCGGAGAGCGTGGAGGGCGTGCGCGTGAAGGGCGTCGTCTATCGGCGCTTGCCGGAGCCGGGCGCGACGTCGCCGATCATCATGAGCCGCCGGCTGCATGGCGAAAGCGCGGCGACGGCCGCGTTCTGTGCGATCGCGCGGGAGATGATCGTGCCGGCGGCGTGACGTCATGAACTGCAACTAACGGTCGATCCCGGACGCGCAGCCGAATTCCGACAGGGCGGTGCGACGAGAGCCGTTCCGGCACGGTCAAAGCCGGCGAGTAAGCCGCCGCGTGGTGAGGGTGGTGCGCAAGCGCAGCGGGACGACCGTCACGCCTGACGCTGCGCGTCGAGCGTCTCCGACGGCGATTCGCCGAACCTTTCCCGATATGCGATCGCGAACCGCCCGAGATGGGTAAACCCGCAATCGAGCGCGATATCGGCGATCCGCCGGTCGGCTGCCGCGCCGCGCAGCAGTTCGCGCGCGTGCGCGAGCCGCGTCGCACGCAGGTATTGCATCGGGCTCATCCCGCGGAATTGCAGGAACGCGTCGCGCAGCGTCCGTTCGGGCACGTTGGCGGCCTGGACGATATCGGCAAGCTGCAGCGGCTGCGCATAGTGCGCATCGACGAATTCCTGCGCGCGCCGCACGAAGCCCGGCGCCGGGTCGCGGTGCGACGCCTGCAGCACGGACGGCGGATGGCCTTCGATCAGCAGGTCGATCAGCAGATGCTCGAGCTGCGACGCGACACGCGGGTTCGCGTTCGCGCGTTCGAGCAGCTCGGGCGACCGCGCGACGAGCATCAGCTGCTGGCGCCACGCGGCGAGCGCGGCGTCGCTGACGTGCAGCACCGGGTCGAGCGTCGTGCGCGGGTCGCCGGTCAGCGCGCCGACGGTCGCCGCGTCGATGCGCAGCACGAACTGCTCGCAATCGGCCGACAGCACCGCGTCGAAGCGTTCGCCGGGCGCGCACAGCACGCCGGTCTGCCCGTCGACGCCGAGCTGCCGCCCCATCGCGCGCACTTCGGCCTGGCCGGACAGGCAGAACATCAGCAGGTAATAGCCGTCGACGGCGTCGACCTGCACGCGCATCGCGTCGCCGAACGCGATCGTGCCGATCCCGAGCCCGCCCAGCCGGACGAAATCCATGTGCGACGCGCCCCGTACGCGGCCGCTCGGCAGCAGCGCGTGCGGCTGCATCACGCGCGAGATCCGCTCGCGCGTCTCGTCGAGATCGCGGGATTCGAACAGCCGGTGCGCGCGCAGCGCGAGCGGCTCGAACGACGTTGGGGACATGGGCCTCAGCCTTGGTATGGACGACGCGCGCTTCGATCCGACGAATGGGTCGCGATCGTGCGCCGGGTCGCGTGTGCCGTCATGCTAGCGCAGAAATCCGCCGAAAGTGGATATTGCGCCGCCGCAATCGCACTTTCCGGATAGACGCCGAATATTAGCTTTTCAAAAATCGGCTCCATGCATTCAACGCAACGGATCGACAAGGAGTCCGACATGGAGCAGACAGAATCGCCCGTCGTTTTCGCCTCACGCGGCGACGCATCCGACGTGAGCTTCCCGCACGACGACGGCTCGCGCGTGCCGTACAAGGTGTTCAGCTCGCGGGCCGTCTACGATCGCGAGCAGGAACGCATCTTCCGCGGGCCGACGTGGAATTTCGTCGCGCTCGAAGCCGAAATCCCGAACGCCGGCGACTTCAAGAGCACGTTCGTCGGCGACACGCCGGTGGTCGTCACGCGCACCGAGGACGGCGCGCTGTCCGCGTGGGTGAACCGCTGCGCGCACCGCGGCGCGCAGGTGTGCCGCAAGTCGCGCGGCAACGCGAGCTCGCACACGTGCGTGTATCACCAGTGGAGCTTCGACAACCAGGGCAACCTGCTCGGCGTGCCGTTCCGGCGCGGCCAGAAGGGAATGACCGGGATGCCGGCCGATTTCGATCCGAAGCAGCACGGGCTGCGCAAGCTGCGCGTCGACAGCTATCGCGGGCTCGTGTTCGCGACTTTCAGCGATGAAGTCGCGCCGCTGCCCGAGTATCTCGGCGAGCAGATGCGCCCGTGGATCGACCGGATCTTCCACAAGCCGATCGAGTATCTCGGCTGCACGCGCCAGTATTCGAAGTCGAACTGGAAGCTGTACATGGAGAACGTGAAGGACCCGTATCACGCGAGCATGCTGCATCTGTTCCATACGACCTTCAACATCTTCCGCGTCGGGATGAAGGCGCGCTCGATTCCGGATGCGAATCACGGGCTGCACAGCATCATCACGGTGACGAAGACGGGCGACGATACGTCGGCCGCGTACAAGCAGCAGAACATTCGGTCGTTCGACGAGGGCTTCCATCTGGAGGACGAATCGATCCTCGATCTCGTGTCGGAATACGACGAGGACTGCACGAACCATATCCAGCCGATCTTCCCGCAGCTCGTGATCCAGCAGATCCACAACACGCTGGTCGCGCGGCAGATTTTGCCGAAGGGCCCCGACAACTTCGAGCTGATCTTCCACTTCTTCGGCTACGCGGACGACACGCCCGAGCTGCGCGCGCTGCGCATCAAGCAGGCGAATCTCGTCGGGCCGGCCGGCTACATCTCGATGGAGGACACCGAAGCGACCGAGCTCGTGCAGCGCGGCACGGTGCGCGACGCCGATGCGACGTCGGTGATCGAGATGTCGCGCGGCAATCCGGACCAGCAGGACACGGTGATCACCGAGAGCCTGATCCGCAAGTTCTGGGTCGGCTACCAGAAGCTGATGGGCTATTGACGCGGGAGCAAAAAATGACGGAAGACATGAAGACGTGGTTCGAGATTTACATGCTCCAGAACCGCTATATCGGGCACCTCGACAACGATCGGCTCGAACACTGGCCGGAGATGTTCACCGAGGACTGTACGTACGAAATCGTGCCGAAGGAGAACGCCGATCTCGGGCTGCCGGTCGGGATCGTCCATTGCACGAACCAGCGGATGCTGCGCGACCGCGTGGTGTCGCTGCGGCACGCGAACATCTATGAAGAGCACACGTACCGGCACATGACGTCGGGCCTGACGATCGTCGCCGAACGCGACGGCGAGTTCGATACCGAGAGCAACTACGTGGTCGTGCAGACGCGCAGCAACGGCGAATCGAACGTGTACCAGGCCGGCAAGTACTACGACACGGTCGTGCGTACGCCGGACGGGCTGCGCTACAAGACCAAGCGCGTGATCTACGACACGTCGCGCGTGCAGACGCTGCTCGCGACGCCGATCTGACGAAGCAAGGAATCGACATGATTGAAGCAACGCTGGCCGAGTGGCATCTGCTCGGCGCTTTCGACGAATTCTCCGAAGACGAACCGGCGGCGCGCGTCGCCGGCCAGAAGCCGATCGCCGTGTTCCGGATCGGCGACGAACTGTTCGCGATGCACGACCTGTGTTCGCACGGTCACGCGCGCTTGTCCGAGGGCTACGTGGAGGACGGCTGCGTCGAATGCCCGCTGCACCAGGGGCTCATCGACATTCGCACGGGCGCGCCGAAATGCGCGCCGATCACCGAACCGGTGCGGACCTATCCGATCCGGATCGTCGACGGGCAGGTGGAAGTCAATGTCGGCTGACCCGTTCGTGATCGTCGGCGCCGGCCACGCGGCGCGGCGTACGGCCGAAGCGCTGCGCGAACGCGATGCGGCGGCGCGTATCGTGATGATCGGCGCGGAGCGCGAGCTGCCGTACGACCGGCCGGCGTTGTCGAAGGATGCGCTGCTGACGGACGGCGGCGAACAGCGCGCGTTCATCCGCGATGCCGCGTGGTACGACGCGCAGCGCATCGAGTTGCGGCTCGGCACGCGCGTCGATGCGATCGAGCGCGATGCACGGCGCGTGCGGCTCGACGACGGTGCGTCGTTACCGTACGGCAAGCTCGTGCTCGCGACGGGTTCGCGCGTGCGCACGTTCGGCGGGGCGATCGACGAAGGTGTCGCCGTGCACTACGTCCGCACGGTCGACGATGCGCGTGCGTTGCGTGCGCAACTGGCGCCCGGGCGTCGCATGGCGGTGCTCGGCGGCGGCTTCATCGGCCTCGAAGTCGCGGCGGCGGCGCGTCAGCTCGGCTGCGACGTGACGGTGATCGACCCGGCCGCGCGCTTGCTGCAGCGCGCGTTGCCGGAAGTGGTCGGTGCTTATGCGCGTCGGTTGCATGACGCGCGTGGCGTGAACTTTCAGATGGCGACGCTGCCGCGTGCAATTCGTCGCGCGCCGGGCGGTGGCGCGATCGTCGAGACCGATCGCGGCGACGTGCCGGCCGACATCGTCGTGGTCGGCATCGGCGTGGTGCCCAACGTCGAGCTCGCGCAGGCGGCCGGGCTCGACGTCGATAACGGGATTCGCGTCGACGCGGGCTGCCGCACGGCCGATCCCGCGATCTTCGCGGCGGGCGAGGTGACGATGCACTTCAATCCGCTGCTCGGGCGGCATGTGCGGATCGAATCGTGGCAGGTGGCCGAAAACCAGCCGGCCGTCGCGGCCGCGAACCTGCTTGGCGCCGACGAGCGCTATGCCGAGCTGCCGTGGCTGTGGTCCGATCAGTATGACTGCAACCTGCAGATGCTCGGGCTGTTCGGCAGCGAACGCACGATCGTCGTGCGCGGCGATCCGGCGAGCGGGCCGTTCACGGTGTTCGGGCTCGGCGACGACGGGAAGATCGTCGCGGTGGCCGCGGCGAACCTCGGGCGCGACATCGGCGCGTCGCGGCGGCTGATCGCCGCAGGCGCGGTGCCCGATCCGGTGAAGCTGGCCGACCCGGCGGTCAATCTGAAGACGTTCATGTAGCCGCGCGACGCGGGCGGCACGCATGCATCGTGCACGCCCGCGCCGGCTACGGGTTTGTCGGTGGCGTCGAAATCGGGGATATTAACGGCATCGCCGATCCGCCCGTCCTCCATGACGCCAGACAAAGCCCTCGAACTGAAACGCAGCAAGCGCCGCGCGCTATGGCTGCTGCTGGCCGCCGTCGCGGTGTTCGTCACGACCATCCTGCTGCCGCGCGGCCCGTGGGTCGACGGCTTCAAGGCGGTCGCCGAAGCCGCGATGGTCGGCGCGCTCGCCGACTGGTTCGCGGTCGTCGCGCTGTTCCGCCGCGTGCCGATCCCGTTCGTGTCGCGCCATACCGAGATCATCCCGAAGAACAAGGACAAGATCGCCGACAACCTCGCGGTGTTCGTGCGCGAGAAATTCCTCGGCCCCGACGCACTCGCCGCGCAGATCCGCCAGCACGATCCCGCGCAGAAGCTCGGTGCATGGCTCGGCGAGCCGGCGAACACCGACGCGCTCGGCGGCTACGTGACGAAGCTGATGAGCTTCGCGCTCGACATGACCGACGACGCGCGGATCCAGTCGTTCGTCCACGATGCGTTCCGCGCGGTGATCGACCGGGTCGACCTGTCGCAATCGGCCGGCGCGATCCTCGACACGCTGACGAAGGACGGCCGCCACCAGGCGCTGCTCGACGACGCGATCGAACAGGTGGTCGACGTGCTCGACAAGGAAGAAAACCGCGAGGTGATCGCGGGTTTCATCGTCGAATGGCTGAAGACGCAATATCCGAAGGTCGAGAAGATCATGCCGACGCAGTGGTTCGGCGAAAACGGCGCGCGGATGCTCGCGAGCGCGGTGAGCCGCGTGCTCGAGGGCGTCGCGGCCGACCCCGAGCATGAGCTGCGGCAACGCTTCGACCGGACGGTCGCGCGGCTGACCGAGCGGCTGAAGCACGACCCCGCGTTCATCGAGAAGGGCGAGGAGATCAAGCGCTATATTCGCGACGGCGATGCGTTCAACGACTACGTGCGCGATTTGTGGGACCAGTTGCGCGCGTGGCTGAAGGCCGATCTCGCGCGCCCCGATTCGGCGCTGCACCGGCAGGCCGCGACGCTCGGCGGCTGGCTCGGCGCACGGCTCGCCGAGAGCCCGGCGCTGCGCGCGTCGCTGAACGAGCACGTCGAGAAGGCCGTGCACGAGATGGCGCCCGATTTCGCCGATTTCCTGATGCGTCACATTCGCGACACGGTGCGCAACTGGGATGCGCGCGAGATGTCGCGACAGATCGAGCTGAACATCGGCAAGGATCTGCAATACATCCGCATCAACGGCACGCTGGTCGGCGGGCTGATCGGGCTCGGGTTGTATCTGGTGTCGCTCGCGCCGCGCTGGGCGGCCGGGTGGCTGCACTGACGCGGGCACGCGCGTTGCGCCCGCGCCGCGATGCGCTGCGGTGCGTCGCCGGGTTACGCGGCCGCCTTCGCGCCGTGCAATTGCAGGCCGAGCGCCTTGATGACTTTCAGGATCGTGCCGAAGCTCGGATTGCCGTCGTGCGACAGCGCCTTGTACAGCCCTTCGCGCGACAGGCCCGCATCGCGCGCGACTTGCGACATGCCGCGTGCGCGGGCGATCACGCCGAGCGCATGCGCGATGAAGGCCGGATCGTCGCCGCCCTCCTGCAGGCACGCGTCGAAGTACTCGGCCATGTCGTCTTCGGTTTTCAGGTGTTCGGCCGAATCCCACGGCCGCGTGTTGATCTTGTCCATCGTTCACTCCATGTCGAGGTGCGCGAGCATTGCGTGCGCGGCGCGTATGTCGGCCCGTTGCGTCGATTTATCGCCGCCGCAGAGCAGGATCACCCATATCGTTCCGCGCCTCGCGTAATAGATGCGATAGCCGGGGCCGTGGTCGATACGCATTTCGACGACGGGGGAGCCCGCGGATTTCCAGTCGCCCGGATTGCCCATCGACAGGCGGTCGATGCGCGCCTGGATGCGGCGCCGGGCAAGGCGATCGGGCAGGCCGGCAAACCAGGCGTCGAAGACGTCGGTGGTCCGGATGCTGTACGTAGGCGCACTGTAGGGCACGGATTGTAGGATGTCAACCATGGTTCACATGTTCGATGAATGGAATCGGTTGCGCCTACCGTAGCGCCGCGCGCGTCGTTTGAGGTCGAATTGGCCGTCAGGCCGATCCCGTCGCGAGGCCGCAGCCGGCCATCCGGCCGAAGCCGGAATTCCGCGAATCCGTCTACAATCAAAAGCGTCTTTGCCGCCCGTGCGCGCCCGCCGCGTGCGGGCGAGTCCGTTCGTCCTCCGGCATCCGGACGCGCCGCCGCGCATCACGCATCGAGCATGGCGTGTTGCGCGGCGAGCAGTGCCGTGGTCTGTGTCCAGTAGGTAAGGCGTCCGCGTGCCGTAGGCCGGCGCGCGTCCTGAACGCCGCGTGTCCGTAGGCCGGGCAGGCGGCATAACCGAGAGTCCCATGAAAGCATCGGATCTGTTCGTGAAGGCGCTGGAAGCCGAAGGCGTCGAGTACGTGTTCGGCATTCCCGGCGAGGAAAACCTCGATCTGCTCGAATCGCTGCGGCGATCGAAGATCAAGCTCGTGCTGACCCGGCACGAGCAGGCGGCCGGGTTCATGGCCGCCACCTACGGCCGCCTCACGGGCCGCACCGGCGTGTGTCTTGCCACACTCGGCCCGGGCGCGACGAACTTCGTGACGGCCGCCGCGTATGCGCAGCTCGGCGGGATGCCGATGCTGATGATCACCGGGCAGAAGCCGATCAAGTCCAGCAAGCAGGGCCACTTCCAGATCGTCGACGTGGTCGACATGATGCAGCCGCTCACGAAGTTCACGCGGCAGATCGTGTCGATCGGCAACATCCCGTCGGCCGTGCGCGAGGCGTTCCGCCGCGCAGAGGAAGAGCGCCCGGGCGCCGCGCACCTCGAACTGCCGGAAGACATCGCGCACGAGGAGGGCGACGGCAAGCCGATCCCGCGCAGCTACAGCCGGCGGCCGGTGGCTGAGGAGAAGGCGGTCGCGCATGCGGTCGACGCGATCCAGGCCGCGCGTCATCCGCTGTTGATGATCGGCGCGGGCGGCAACCGCAAGACCACCTGCAAGATGCTGCTCGAATTCGTCGACAGGACGGGCATCCCGTTCTTCACGACGCAGATGGGCAAGGGCGTGATCGACGAGACGCACCCGCTGTGGCTCGGCAACGCGACGCTGTCCGACGGCGACTTCGTGCACCGCGCGATCGAGCACGCGGATTGCATCATCAACGTCGGCCACGACGTGATCGAGAAGCCGCCGTTCTTCATGCGCACCGACGACAAGACCGTGATCCACGTGAACTTCCTCGGCGCGCAGGTCGATCCTGTCTATTTTCCGCAGATCGAGGTGGTCGGCGACATCGCGAACGCGGTGTGGCAGATGAAGGAAGCGGTGACGCCGCAATCGCACTGGGATTTCGAGCGCTTCAGGATGATCAAGGCGCATTTCGACGCGCATCTGCAGAAAGGGCAGCACGACCCGCGCTTTCCGATGTATCCGGTGCGGATCGTCAACGACCTGTACAACGCGTTGCCGGTGGACGGCATCGTCTGCCTCGACAACGGGATGTACAAGATCTGGTTCGCGCGCTACTGGCGTGCGCACGAGCCTAACTCGCTGCTGCTCGACAACGCGCTCGCGTCGATGGGCGCCGGCCTGCCGTCGGCGATCGCGACGAAGATCGTGCATCCGCAGCGCAAGGTGATCGCCGTGTGCGGCGACGGCGGCTTCATGATGAATTCGCAGGAGCTCGAAACGGCCGTGCGGCTGAAGCTCGACATCGTCGTGATGATCCTGCGCGACGACGCGTTCGGGATGATCCGCTGGAAGCAGGAGAACATGAATTTCCCCGATTTCGCGATGACGCTGCAAAACCCCGATTTCGTGTCGTACGCGCAAAGCTACGGCGCGCACGGGCACCGCGTCGAGTCGGCCGACGATCTCGAGCCGCTGCTGCGCGAGTGCTTCTCGTCGCCGGGCGTGCACGTGATCGACGTGCCGATCGACTATTCGGACAACGAGCGCGTGTTGAACCGCGAGATCAAGCGCCTGTCGGCGCAACTTTGAATTCCCGTTCACAGGAAGGAGTCGTTCCATGTTGAAGGAAACCTATCCGTACTACCTCGCCAACGAAGCCGTCTACGCGAACACCGATCTGGAGGTGACCGACAAGTTCAGCGGCAAGGTCGCCACGCGCGTCGCGCTGGCCGACGCGAAGGCGATCGATGCTGCGATCGCCGCGGCCGTCGACGCGACGAAGCCGATGCGCGAGATGCCGGCCTACAAGCGGCAGGCCGTGCTCGATCATTGCGTCGCGCGCTTTCGCGAACGTTTCGACGAGCTGGCCGAGGCGCTGTGCATCGAGGCCGGCAAGCCGATCAACGATTCGAAGGGCGAAGTCACGCGGCTGATCGATACGTTTCGCGTCGCGTCCGAGGAATCGGTGCGCATCGACGGCGAGATCGTCAACCTCGAGATCTCCGCGCGTGCGCAGGGCTATACGGGCTACACGAAGCGCGTGCCGGTCGGCCCGTGCTCGTTCATCTCGCCGTTCAACTTCCCGCTGAACCTCGCCGCGCACAAGGTCGCGCCCGCGCTCGCGGCCGGCTGCCCGTTCGTGCTGAAGCCCGCGAGCCGCACGCCGATCGGCGCGCTGATCATCGGCGAGGTGCTCGCGGAAACCGACCTGCCGAAGGGCGCGTTCTCGGTGCTGCCCGCGCATCGCGACGGCGCCGACCTGTTTACGACCGACGAGCGCTTCAAGCTGCTGTCGTTCACCGGTTCGCCGGCCGTCGGCTGGGCGCTGAAGGAGAAGGCCGGCAAGAAGAAAGTCGTGCTGGAACTGGGCGGCAACGCGGCGGCGATCGTCGATGCGGACCAGCGCGACCGGCTCGACTACGTGGTCGAGCGGCTCGCGTTCGGCGCGTACTACCAGTCGGGCCAGAGCTGCATCGGCGTGCAGCGGATTCTCGTGCATGCCGACCTGTACGACGCGCTGCGCGAGAAGCTGATCGCGAAGACGCGTTCGCTGAAGATGGGCGATCCGAAGGATCCGTCGACGTTCGTCGGCCCGATGATCTCCGAATCCGAATCGCACCGGCTGTCGGGCTGGATGGACGCGGCCGTCGCGGCGGGCGCGAAGATCGTCGCGGGCGGCAAGGTCGACGGCGCGATGTTCGAGGCGACGCTGCTGGAAAACGTTGGGCGCGAGCAGGACCTGTACCGGAAGGAGGCGTTCGGCCCGGTCGCGATCCTCGAAAAGTTCGACCGCTTCGACGACGCGCTCGCGCGCGTGAACGACAGCGACTTCGGGCTGCAGGCCGGCGTGTTCACCGATTCGCTCACGCATGCGCACCGTGCATGGGACGAGCTGGAGGTCGGCGGCGTCGTGATCAACGACGTGCCGTCGTTCCGCGTCGACAACATGCCGTACGGCGGCGTGAAGGATTCCGGTCTCGGCCGCGAAGGCATTCGCTATGCGATCGAGGACATGACCGAGCCGCGGCTGATGGTCGTGCGGCGCCGGTAACGCGCGGCAGGCAGCGCGGCGCCGCGGCGGCACGCGGGCGGGCGATCGGGCCGCCCGCGTGCCGTTTTTCATGGCGGCGCGCGCAGCGGCACGGCGCCGCGCGTGTCCCGCGCGGCGGCCGCTCGCAACAGGCTCGACTACGGGCCTTCCCTCGTGATGTAATCGCGCGAAACTGCCGACCGGGGTACGACGCCGGAACGCGCAAATTCATTCTTCACGAGGTCGATTCATGTCCCCCGTCTCGGCATTCAAGCTGGTTCTATTGTCATTCCTCGCGATCGTCGCGCTCGAATGCATCGCCAAGCGGTTGAGGCTGCCGCCCGCCGCCGCGCTGCTGATCGGCGGCATCGGCATCGCGTTCATCCCCGGCCTGCCGCCGATCAACCTCGATCCCGAGCTGGTGTTGCTGGTGTTCCTGCCGCCGCTGCTGATGGACGGCGCGTACTTCTCCGTGTGGGAAGAGTTCAAGCGCAACGTCGGCGGCATCCTGATGCTGGCGATCGGCGCGGTCGTGTTCACGACGTTCGCGGTCGGCTTCGCCGTGCACTGGGTGGTGCCGGCGCTGCCGTGGGCCGCGTGCTTCGCGCTCGGCGCGATCGTGTCGCCGCCCGATGCGGTCGCCGCGAAGGCCGTGCTCGAACGGGTCGCGCTGCCGCGCCGGCTGATGGTCCTGCTCGAAGGCGAGAGCCTGCTGAACGACGCGGCCGGCCTCGTGCTGTTCCGCTTCGCGGTCGCGGCCGCGCTCACCGGCGCGTTCAGCCTCGAGCATGCGGTCGTGCGTTTCGCGGAACTCGGGCTCGGCGGCGTGGTGGTCGGCTTCGTGGTCGGCAAGCTTGTGGTTTGGTTCCTGAAGCTGCTCGACGACGACTATCTCGTGATCACTGTCGCGGTGATCGCCGGCTGGATCGCGTACATCGCGGGCGAAATGGTCGAGGTGTCGGGCGTGATCGCGACCGTCACGGCCGGCATGATCGTCGGCTGGCATCAGCACGAGGTGTTCTCGGCGGCCGTGCGCACGCGCGGCACCGCGTTCTGGCAGGTCATCGTGTTCCTGCTCGAGGCGATGGTGTTCGTGCTGATCGGGCTGTCGCTGCGCGGCGCGATCCACCGGCTCGGCGGCTTCGAGCAGGTGCTCGCGACGATGGTGCCGCCCGTGCTCGCGGTGCTGGCGGCGGTGATCCTGTCGCGCTTCGTGTGGATCTACGCGGTCGAGGCGCTGAAGTGGCCGGTGCGTGGCCTCGTGCGGCGCGGCGACGCGCCCGACTGGAAGGCCGCGACGATCATGAGCTGGGCCGGGATGCGCGGCGTGGTGACGCTGGCGATCGCGCTGTCGCTGCCCGAGGCGCTACCCGGCCGCGACGTGATCCTGGTTGCGTCGTTCGCGGTGATCCTCGTGACCGTGCTGCTGCAGGGCACGACGATCGGGCCGCTGATCCGGCTGCTGCGCCTGCCGCAGCGCGACGAGCGCGCCGCGCACCACCTGACCGAGCCGCAGACGTGGGCGTACGTCGAGGCCGCGCAGCTCGCGGCGATCCAGCCGCTCGTGCGCGACGCGCACGGCGTCGTGATCCATCCGCGTCTGCTCGAGCAGTACACGTATCGCGCCGAGCTGACCGAACGGTCGAAGAACGAGCCCGCGTATCCGGCGGAAGTGCGCACCGCGCACTACGACGTGGTGCTGGCCGCGATCCGGGCCGGGCGCGCCGAACTGTTGCGCCTGCATCGGTCGGGGCGCATCCACGACGAGATGCTGCACACGCTCGAACGCGACCTCGACCTGCAGGAAGTGTCCGCGCAGCACGCGCGCGGGTAGGCGGGCGCACGGGCCGGCGTCCTGTCGGCCCTCAAACGGCGGGGTCGAGCGCGCTCGTCGCGCGATTTTTTCTTCTTCCGCCTGCCGTTTGCGACTCTTTTAATCCGGCCCCAATACACACCCTGATACGGCCCGCCACCAGCCTTGCAGCGCATGCAAACCTCATGGCGCCGGTCTCGCAAACGTTATCGTCTTTCGAATCCGGAAATGATCTGATTTATCTGATTCCGTCTCTTTCTGCATATTTGGCAAAACTAAACCGGAAGGAGATAGATGCTGTGTTCTAATTTCATTTAGAATCAGCCGGTTATGTTTATTGAGAGAAAGAATGCGGAGGTAATGCGGGCCGTCGACGGGGAAACAGGCGGCGTCCAAAGCCCCGCAAGGAAGTGCCGACAGGCCAAATCGGCGGAATCAGGCGGGTTTTTCCAACTGCCAATATAAGATAGCGTCCAAGTCGGATAAACAACTCCTATGAAAGAATCGATTGGAGATTCGGCGTTTGAAACTGTATTTATGAAAGAATCGAGCAGTGATAATGCCTCGGATTGCCTCGAATCGGGCTTATCGGTCCTCCTGGTCGACGACCAGCCGTTCGTCGGCGAGGTGATCCGCCGCGCGCTGCGCAGCGAGCACGACATCGACCTGCACGTGTGCACCGACGCGCACCGGGCGATGGCGGTCGCGCGCGACGTGAAGCCGACGGTCATCCTGCAGGATCTCGTGATGCCGGAGATCGACGGCCTCGATCTCGTGCGCGCGTGGCGCGCGGACCCCCGCACCGCGCGCGTGCCGATCATCGTGCTGTCCGCGAAGGAGGAGCCGATCGTCAAGCGCGAGGCGTTCATCGCCGGCGCGAACGACTATCTGGTGAAGCTCCCCGACGCGATGGAGCTGACCGCGCGCATCCGCTATCACTCGAATTCGTACCTGATGTCGCGGCAGCGCGACGAGGCGCTCGATTTCCTGTCGCACGACATGCGTTCGCCGCAGACGTCGATCCTTGCGCTGCTCGACGTCTACCGGGCCGAGCACGGCGACATGCCGGCGATCATGGAGCGCATCGCCGGCCATGCACGGCGCGCGCTCGCGCTCGCCGACGGCTTCATCCACCTGACCCGCGCGCAGTCCGAGCGCCGCGCGCACGAGGTCGTGAGTCTCAACGAGATCGTGCTCGACGCCGTCGACCAGCTGTGGGAGAAGGCGGCCGGGCTCGGCTGCCGGGTGAGCGCGTGCGTGCCCGATACCGAATGCGTGACGATGGGCGACCGCATGATGCTGACGCGCGCGGTCGCGAACCTGATCGACAACGGGCTGAAGTATGGGCCGGCCGGGATGGACGTACATTGCACGCTGAGCGGCGAGGACGGCGTCTGGCTGATCGGCGTCGAGGATGCCGGCGCCGGCATCGCGCCGGAGCAGCGCACGGCCGCGACCGAGTCGTTCGTGCAGCTCGAATCCGCGCACGGCGCGGCGCGCAGCGGTTTCGGCCTCGGTCTCGCATTCGTCCGCGCGACGGCGGCGCGGCATCGTGGCCAGATCCTGATGCGCAATACGGCGCGCGGCTTCATGGTCGCGCTTCGGCTGCCGGCGCAAGCGGAGCGATGATGTCGCGGCGCGGCCTGCCGGCGCCGCGCCGCCCGCGGGACCCCGATGCGCTCGTGGCGCGCCGACCGGCGCGCCAGGCGGGCGCGGATTTTTCAACGCTGAATTTAGAAAGCCCATAACGAACATGGCCACCTTGACGCCCCGCGCGACCAATGAAAGCCTGCATCCGACGATCGGCGCCGCCCGGCTGACGCTCGGCAATCGCATCCTGCTCAGCTTCGGCGTGCTGTTCGTGCTGATGCTGGTGACCGCCGGCGTGTCGTACGAGCGACTGCGCGCGATCAACGCCGAAGCCGTCAGCATCGAGCGCGACTCGCTGCCCGGCGTCTACCTTGCATCGTCGCTGCGCGGCGCGGTCAACGAGTCGTTCACGCTGCTGCAGCGCGGCATCTTCGTCGACACCGAGCCCGACGCCGCGCAGCGCGATCTCGCGAAGATCGCCGACGCGCTGAAGGAAATCGAGTCGATGTCGGTGGACTACCAGAACACGACGTTCCGCGACGACGACCGGCAGCGCTTCATGGCGTTCCGCGGCGCCTACGATCACTACGTGCCGTTGCTGAACGAAGCAGTGCAGAACAGCCGCGCATCGCACGCCGAGGCGGTCGCCGCGTACGCGAAAGCGTTGCCTGCATGGACCGAGGTCGTGCGCAACGCGAACGTGCTGGTGCAGGAGAACCGCAAGTTCGCGGAGCAGTCCGCGAAGCTGATCCGCGAATCCGTGCAGGACACCGAGATCGTGCTCGCGACCGCGCTGGCGTTCATGCTGCTGTCCGCGCTCGGGCTCGGCTACATGCTGTACCGCTCGGTGACGGTGCCGATGGCGCGGCTCGTCGAGGTGCACGACGTGATGCGCACCGGCAACCTGACCCATCGCCTCGATTTGCGCCGCCGCGACGAATTCGGCACGCTCGAGACCGGCTTCAACCGGATGGCCGACGAGCTGACCGAGCTGGTGTCGCGCGCGCAGCAGTCGTCGCTGCAGGTGACGACGTCGGTGGCCGAGATCGCCGCGACGTCGCGCGAGCAGCAGGCGACCGCGAACGAGACCGCGGCGACGACGACCGAGATCGGCGCGACCTCGCGCGAGATCTTCGCGACGTCGCGCGACCTGCTGCGCACGATGAACGAGGTGGCCGGCGTGGCCGAGCAGTCGGCGACGCTCGCGGGCGTGAGCCAGAGCGGGCTCACGCGGATGGGCGAGACGATGCGCAGCGTGATGGACGCGGCCGGCTCGGTGAACGCGAAGCTCGCGATCCTCAACGAAAAGGCGCTGAACATCAACCAGGTGGTCGCGACCATCACCAAGGTGGCCGACCAGACCAACCTGCTGTCGCTGAACGCGGCGATCGAGGCCGAGAAGGCCGGCGAGTACGGTCGCGGCTTCGCGGTCGTCGCGACCGAGATCCGCCGCCTGGCCGACCAGACGGCGGTGGCGACCTACGACATCGAGCAGACGGTGAAGGAAATCCAGTCGGCCGTGTCGGCGGGTGTGATGGGGATGGACAAGTTCTCCGAGGAAGTGCGCCGCGGGATGCTCGACGTGCAGCAGGTGGGCGGCCAGCTGTCGCAGATCATCGCCGAGGTGCAGACGCTCGCGCCGCGCTTCCAGATGGTCAACGAAGGGATGCAGACGCAGGCGAACGGCGCCGAGCAGATCACGCAGGCGCTGTCGCAACTGTCGGAAGCCGCGCAGCAGACGGCCGAGTCGCTGCGCCAGTCGTCGCAGGCGATCGACGACCTGACGCTCGTCGCGAACCAGTTGCGCACCAGCGTGTCGCGCTTCAAGGTCGACGCGTGACGCGCGCCGATCCGCAGAACGGCGCGCACGCGCTGTTCCTGATGTTCGAGCTCGACGGCGAGCGTTATGCGCTCGACGCGGCCGGCATCGACGAGGTGCTGCCGCTCGCCATCATGAAGGCGGTGCCCGGTGCGCCCGACTGGATCGCCGGGCTGCTGATGCGCGGCGGCCAGCCGGTGCCGGTGATCGACGTGCCGATGCTGGCGCTTGGGCGGCGCGCGCAGGCGCTGCGCTCGACGCGGCTCGTGATGGTCCGTCATCGCTCCGGTCACGCCGATGGCGAGCGCACGATCGGCCTGATCGTCGAGCGTGCGACGCAGACGATGCGGATCGACCGCGCGGCATTCCGCGCCAGCGGCGTCTCGACCGCGCGCACGCGCTGGCTCGGGCGGGTCGCGAACACGCCCGACGGCGTCGTGCAGCAGCTGTCGGTGTCCGACCTGATCGACGACGTGGCGCGCCTGTATCTGTTCGACGGCCCGTCGGGCCACGGAGAGGAATTCGCATGAACGCGTCCGAATCGCGCTTTCGCGGCTGGTTGCTGCGCGAGACCGGCATCGACGCCGATTCGCTCGGCAACGATTTCCTGATGCGGGCGCTGACGGATCGCGTGCATGCGTTGCAGGCGGACGGCGAGCGCGTGCCGTCGGCCGCGCGCCCGCCCGTCACGCCGGAAGCGCTCGACGCGTACTGGCAGCAGCTCAACGCGTCGGCCGACGAACGGCGCGCGCTGATCGAGCTGTTCGTCGTCCCGGAAACGTGGTTCTTCCGCGACCGCGAAGCGTTCGCGACGCTCGCGCGGCAGGCCGCCGAACGGGTCGCCGCGATGCCCGGCCGCGTGATCCGCGTGCTGAGCGCGCCGTGCTCGACGGGCGAGGAGCCGTATTCGGCGGCGATGGCGTTGCTGGATGCGGGGCTCGAGCCGGCGAACTTTGCGATCGACGCGATCGACCTCAGCGCACGCGCGATCGAACAGGCGCGGTTCGGCTGTTACGGGCGCAATGCGTTCCGCGGGACGGCGACGGAGTTCCGTACGCGGTATTTCACGCCGACCCGCGACGGCTGGCTGCTCGACGAGCGCGTGCGCGCGTGCGTGCAGTTCAGTCACGCGAACCTCGTCGAACCGGTGGCCGACAACGGCATTCGCTACGACTTCGTGTTCTGCCGCAACGTGCTGATCTATTTCGACCGCGATGCGCAGGATCGCGCGATCCGCTCGCTCGACGCGCGTCTTGCCGACGACGGCATGCTGTTCGTCGGGCCGGCGGAGACGGGCGTCGCGATGCGGCACGGGATGCGCTCGGCGCGCGTGCCGCTTGCGTTCGCGTTTCATCGCGAGCCGGCCGGTGCGGCGGCCGATGCAGGCGCGGCCCGGCCGGTTGCGCCGCTGTCCGCGGCGGCGCCGGACCGGCGCGCGGAGCGCTTCACGGTCGCACCCTCGCCGCGCCGCGCCCGGTGGTGGCCGTCGCGCCGCCGGGCTGGCTCGGCGACGTGCGCCAGCCGTTCGCGGCGGCGCCGGCCGTGCAGGCTGCCGGTCGACGCGCGGGCCTCTCTGGCCGCGACCGCCGTGGCGGCCGCCCCGGCCTACGACGGGATCGCGCCGACGATCGACGATGCGCCGACGCTGGAGGATGCGCAGGCCCTGGCGAACGCGGGCGCGTTCGACGAGGCCGAGCGCGTGCTCGCGCAGTTCTCGGCGCGCGTCGGCCCGCATGCCGATGCGTTCTACCTGAACGGACTGATCGCGGATGCGCGCGGCCGCGCGGCGGAAGCGAGCGACTTCTACCGGAAGGCGCTGTACCTGCGCCCCACGCATCACGAGGCGCTGACGCATCTCGCGACGCTGCTCGACGTCGGCGGCGATCGCGCGGGCGCGCAATGGCTGCTCGAACGCGCCCGGCGTTCGGCCGGCTGACACGACGACGGGAAATGGGACCGACACCGCGATGACCAGAGGAACCCTTGACGTCCTCCTCCGCCTAAAGGCGGAAGATTCCCACACCTGGCGATGCACGTCCGCATCGGAGAATGTTCAGCGCAGCGTTGGTATCTCGATCATGCTCGACACCACAGTCACTGCAGGTCCACTCTCTTATTCTCAGTCCCGCGATACCTTTCGGCCGCGTCGTGCTGGCTTGCGACCCGCACGCCGAACAGGACTGGGTCGAACCGCTTTCGTCGACTTCCTCGAACGTGACTCCGTGCGCGATCGCTTTGTAGCGGAGCTTGTTTCGGAAGGACGACCAGGACGCGTCGTAGACGCTCTTCGCCATCCTGGTTCTGGCAAGTTTGACGGCAGATACGTTGCCGACCGCGATGTAATCGAAGCGCCACACCAGCTCGAGCGCGAGCTTGTGCTGGAAATCGGCTCGGGCGTTCGCGACCTTGGCGTGCAGCTTCGCGATATGTCGCTTGTGCTTTCGTGCTCGCTGCGCTTTCGCCAGCTTTTCCGCCGCTCGTCGACCGAACTGGTCATTGGGCAGCTTCTCGCCGGTCGAAAGTGTGGCGAAGTCTTTCAAGCCGAGATCGATGCCGACGCCGGAACGGATCGGGCGGGCCTGAACATCGGGTATCTCGATCACGATGTTGAGAAACCAGTTGCCACGCGCATCCTGCGCAAAGTTGGTTCCATCCCTGATCTTGCCTTCGGGAAGCGTTCGGCTGTTGAACACGCGAAACGTGTTGCCAGCGAAACGGAACGCGTCACCCTCGCGCTTCAGGTCACGGCCCTTCAGCGGCACCCAGCCCAGCGATTTCCTGCCGCGATAGCGCAGGTAGGGCCGACGGTGCTGGCTGCGCGACTTCGCGTATTGCTCGCACGTCGCGTTGACCGTGCCGGAATGGATGCCAAGCGCCTTGCTGCTCCCCGTCGTCAGCACGTTCAGATCGAATCCCGTCGGCCACTTCTTGCCCCACTTGAGCGCGTGCTTCTGCGTGTCGTTGCAGAAGTTCCAGACGTAGTTCACCGCACGGCTCTGCTTGTTGAGCAGTCCGTTGAGCGACTTCACCCGGTAGCGGTAGACAAGGATCATGCCGGTGATCCTAACTCGTGGAAGAAGCTGCCTGTCAACAGCACGCCTTTCCTTCCCGCCATCAATGGCGGGGTCTCTCGGAGAAAATTCTGATGAACCGCGCCGCTGCCACTGACGACGCGACGCTCGACGTCGACGATTGCTGGAACCGGATCGGCACGCGCGGCGACCGCTCGTGCGAGCGGCTGAACGACTGCCTGCGCTGCCTGAACTGCCCGGTCTACGCGTCGCACGCGGCGAAGCTGCTCGAGCGTCCGCTCGACGTGGCCGAGATGGCGGACGTCACGCGCCGTATGAGTGCGCTCGGCACGGCGCGCGCGGGCGACGACGACGGCGATACGCGCCATGCGGCGCTCGCGTTCCGGGTGGCCGACGAATGGCTCGCGCTGCCGATCGGCGTGCTGCGCGAGATCGCCGGCACGCGCCCGATCCACTCGCTGCCGTATCGCCGCCATTCGGCCGTGCGCGGCGTGGTCAACATCCGCGGCACGCTGCGCATCGCGATCTCGATCGGCGCGCTGCTCGGCCTCGATGCCGGCAAGGCCGGCAACGGCGGGGGCGGAGGCGACGGCCGTTTCACGCGGCTGCTGGTGGCCGCGCATCAGGGCGAACCGGTCGTGTTTCCGGTCGACGAAGTCGAGGGCGTGCTGCGCTTCGGCGCGTCCGACTGGGTGCCGGTGCCTGCGACGGTCGGGCGCGCGAGCGCCGGCCTGTCGCGCGGCGTGCTGTCGTGGCGCGGCAAGTCGGTGGGGCTGCTCGACGACGATCGTCTGTTCGATGCCGTGACACGGAGCATGCGATGAGCGGCGATGACGACCTGAGCCACCTGTCGCTGCTCGAGCTGTATCGCGAGGAGACGCGTACGCAGACCCAGGCGCTGTCGGAGCGGCTGCTCGCGCTCGAATCGGGCGAGCCCGATTCCGTCGCGCTCGAGGCGTGCATGCGCGCCGCGCATTCGCTGAAGGGCGCCGCGCGCATCGTCGGCGTGCCGCTCGGCGTCGAGATCGCCGGGCGGATGGAGGAATGCTTCGTCGCCGCGCAGGCCGGCACGATCGCACTGACGGCCACGCACGTCGACGTACTGCTGGCCGGCGTCGATTTGCTGGTGCGCGTCGGCGATCCGCAGGGGCAACCCGTGTCGCAGGCCGAGATCGACGTGTTCGCGGCGGCGCTGACGGGCGCCGACGGCGCGCAGACGATGCAGGCGCCGGCCGCCGTGCCGCCGCCGGTGCCGATGCCGCCGTCGTTCGTGCCGTATCGCGATCACGACGGCGCCGCGAACGAGCCGGTCGGCGCGAGCGCCGCGGTGCCGCCGCTCGCCGTGTCGAGCCCGGTGCCCGATCCGGTCCAGGCCGGCCGGGTGGCGGGCGCCGGCGCGATGCGCCGCGTGCGCGCCGATACGCTGAACCGGCTGCTGAGCCTGTCCGGCGAATCGCTGGTCGAATCGCGCTGGCTCAAGCCGTTCGCCGAATCGATGCTGCGCGTGAAGCGCGCGCAGCGCGACGCGGCCCGTTCGCTCGACCTGATGGTCGAGCAGTTCGCCGACGAGCTCGACGACGGCATGCTCGCGTCGATGAACGAAGTGCGGCACATGCTCAACGACCTGCAGCGCTCGCTCGCCGAGCGCATGGACGAATTCGACCGCTTCGAGCGGCGCAGCACGCATATCGCCGAGCAGCTGTACGACGAGGCGCTGCAGTGCCGGATGCGGCCGTTCGGCGACGCGACGCGCGCGTATCCGCGCATCGTCCGCGATCTCGCGCGCTCGCTCGGCAAGCAGGTGCGTTTCTCGATCGTCGGCGAAGGCACGCAGGTCGATCGCGACATCCTCGACCTGCTCGACGCGCCGCTCGGCCACCTGCTGCGCAACGCGATCGACCATGGCGTCGATTCGCCCGACGCGCGGCGCGCGCGCGGCAAGCCGGCCGAGGCGAGCGTCACGCTCGAGGCGCGCCACAGCGCCGGCTCGCTGCTCGTCAGCGTGATCGACGACGGGCCGGGCGTCGACATGGACGCGCTGCGCGCGGCCGTCGTGCGCCAGCGCCTGACCGACGACGAGACGGCCGCGCGGCTGTCCGACCCCGAACTGCTCGAATTCCTGCTGCTGCCGGGCTTCTCGATGCGCGATGCGGTGACCGACGTATCGGGGCGCGGCGTCGGCCTCGACGCGGTGCAGGAGATGGTGCGCGGCGTGCGCGGCGCGGTGCGGATCTTCAACGAGCCGGGCGCCGGCATGCGCTTCGTGCTGCAGTTGCCGCTCACGCTGTCGGTGATCCGCAGCCTGCTCGTCGAGGTCGGCGGCGAGCCGTATGCGTTCCCGCTCGCCCACGTGCGCCGCACGCTCGAGCTTTCGCACGACGACATCGACGTGCTCGAAGGGCAGCCGCATTTTCCGTTCGACGGCCGGCGTGCGGGCCTCGTCGCCGCGCACCAGCTGCTCGACGCGGGCGAACCCGACGTGACCCGTGCCAGCACGGCGGTCGTGGTCGTCGGCGCCGAACCCGAGCTGTACGGCGTCGCGGTCGACCGCTTCCTCGGCGAACGGATGCTCGTCGTGCAGCCGCTCGACAGCCGCCTGCACAAGATCCAGAACATCGCGGCCGGCGCGTTGCTCGAGAACGGCGACCCGGTGCTGATCGTCGACGTCGAGGACCTGATCCGCTCGGTCGACAAGCTCGTGCGCGGCGGCCAGCTCGCGCGGGTCACGCGCGATCCGCAGCTCGCGCTGGCCGACCGGCGCCGCCGCGTGCTCGTCGTCGACGATTCGCTGACGGTGCGCGAGCTCGAACGCAAGCTGCTGGAAAAGCGCGGCTACGACGTGACGGTCGCGGTCGACGGGATGGAAGGGTGGAACGCGGTGCGCAGCGATGCGTTCGATCTCGTGGTGACCGACGTCGACATGCCGCGCATGGACGGGATCGAACTCGTCACGCTGATCAAGGGCGACCCGATGCTCAAGCGGGTGCCGGTGATGATCGTGTCGTACAAGGATCGCGACGAGGATCGCCGCCGCGGGCTCGATGCCGGCGCCGACTATTACCTCGCGAAGAGCAGCTTTCACGACGAAGCGCTACTCGACGCCGTGCACGACCTGATCGGGGACGCACGCGCATGAACATCGGCATCGTCAACGACCTGCCGCTGGCCGTCGAGGCGCTGCGCCGCGTGATCGCGCTGCGCGCGGACCATCGCGTGCTGTGGGTCGCGACCGACGGCGACGAGGCGGTGGATTTCTGCGTCGCGCATCCGCCCGACGTCGTGCTGATGGATCTCGTGATGCCGAAGGTCGACGGCGTCGCCGCGACGCGCCGGATCATGGCGCGCGCGCCGTGCGCGATCCTGATCGTGACGGCGAGCGTCAGCGCGAACACGTCGTCGGTGTACGAGGCGATGGGCGCCGGCGCGCTCGACGCGGTCGATACGCCGACGCTCGCGCTCGGGCTGTCGACCGACGCGTCGCCGCAGGCGCTGCTCGCGAAGATCGACCAGATCGGCCGGCTGCTCGAAAGCCGCAGCGCGGCACTCGTGCCGCCGGGGCCGACGCCCGCGCGCGGACAGCCGACGCTCGTCGCGATCGGCGCGTCGGCGGGCGGGCCGACCGCGCTCACCGCGCTGCTGCGCGCGCTGCCGGCGGATTTTCCGGCCGCGATCGTGATCGTCCAGCACGTCGACCAGGCCTTCGCGTACGGGATGGCCGAATGGCTCGACGGCTATACGCGGCTGCCGGTGCGCGTCGCGCGGCAGGGCAGCATGCCGGAAGCCGGCACGGTGCTGCTCGCGGCGACCAACGACCATCTGATGCTGTCGCCGCGCGGTGTGCTCGGCTATACGCGGCATCCGGTCGAAACGCCGTACCGGCCGTCGATCGACGTGTTCTTCAACAGCGTCGCGGACGGCTGGCAGGGTGACGCGCTCGGCGTGCTGCTGACGGGCATGGGACGCGACGGCGCGCTCGGCCTGAAGGCGATGCGGGCGAAGGGCTGCTACACGATCGCGCAGGACGAGGCGACCAGCGCCGTGTACGGGATGCCGAAGGCGGCCGCGGCGGTCGGCGCGGCGTCGGCGATCCTGCCGCTCGAACAGATCGCGCCGCAGTTGATCGCGCGGATCGCGCTCGCGCCGCGCGACTGACCGCGCATCGGGCAGGCGCCGTCGTTGCGTGGCGCGCCGGCGCTGCATTGCATGCGTGGCGCGGCGTCGCGTACAATTGCGGCCTGCGGAGATGGCATGCCTCCCTGCGGTCGTTCCCGGCGCGTGGCGCGCGCGGTGCGGCCCTCAACCGCCGGTTTGCCCGGCTGATGATGCCTGCGTGTTCCTGGGTCGTCAGGAGGTCGCAGGCCGTCCATCCGGTATTCTGCCGCCCAGGTTTTGATGTTCTGTCGAATCTGGAAATCATGTTCTTCACCACTTCTGCCGATCTTTTCGCGACCGTGCGCT
This sequence comes from Burkholderia sp. LAS2, assembly GCF_018417615.1. Lineage (NCBI taxonomy): Bacteria > Pseudomonadati > Pseudomonadota > Betaproteobacteria > Burkholderiales > Burkholderiaceae > Burkholderia > Burkholderia sp. LAS2. Next base: position 4,225,236 of record NZ_CP071052.1, on the reverse strand, counting down.
ACGTGTGGCGCTGGCTCGCGCTTTCCGCGCTGCTCGGCGCGCTCGCCGGCACGGCTTCCGCGCTGTTCCTGATCGCGCTCGACTGGGCGACCGGTACGCGCGTTGCGCATCCGTGGCTGCTGTGGGGGCTGCCGGCCGCCGGTTTCGCGACCGGCTGGGTCTACCATCGCTTCGGCCAGTCGGTCGCGCGCGGCAACAACCTGCTGATCGACGAGATTCACGACCCGAAGGCGCTCGTGCCGAAGCGGATGGCGCCGCTCGTGCTCGTCGCGACCGTCGTCACGCACCTGTTCGGCGGGTCGGCCGGCCGCGAGGGCACGGCCGTGCAGATGGGCGGCGCGCTCGCCGATCGCGTCACGCACCTGTTTCGGCTTGATCGCGAGCATCGCCGCGTGCTGCTGATGGGCGGCATCGCGGCCGGCTTCGCGTCGGTATTCGGCACGCCGCTCGCGGGCGCCGTGTTCGGACTCGAGGTGCTCGCGATCGGGCGCGTGCGGTACGACGCGCTGCTGACCTGCGTCGCGTCGGCGATCGTCGCGGACGTCGTGTGCCGCGCGTGGGGCGTCCATCACACGGCCTATGCGATTCCGTTCGTGCCGGCCGTATCGGCGACCGGGCTGGCCGTGACGGTCGTTGCGGGCATCGCGTTCGGCGTGGTCGGGCGGCTGTTCGCGTTCGCGACGCATGCGCTGACCGCGTGGTTTCGCCGCGTGATCCGCTATGCGCCGCTGCAGCCGGTGCTCGGCGGCCTGCTGGTTGCGGTGGCCGCGACCGTGCTGAACGTGCCGCAGTATCTCGGCCTCGGCATCCCGACGATCGAGGCCGCGTTTCACGGCCCGCTGCCGCTTTACGATTTCGCGGGGAAGTTCGCGTTCACCGTCGTCACGCTCGCGTCGGGGTTCAAGGGCGGCGAGGTGACGCCGCTGTTCTACATCGGCGCGACGCTCGGCAATGCGCTCGGCCAGGTCCTGGCGCTGCCGGTGCCCGTGCTCGCGGGGCTCGGCTTCGTCGCGGTGTTCGCGGGCGCGGCGAACACGCCGATCGCGTCGACGATCATGGCGATCGAACTGTTCGGCGCGGATATCGGCGTGTATGCGATCGTCGCCTGTGTCGTCGCGTATCTGTTTTCCGGGCACGCGGGGATTTATCGCGCGCAGCGCGTGGCGGTGGGGAAGGGGGCGCGGGTGGAGGCGGAGTGAGGTGGGGGGCGCGGTCGATGTCGTTCGATCGCGGCGGCGCGATGCGATACCCGGGACGCTAAAAAGAGAGGCATCCAATGACGTCGGACGATTTCCTGACCGAAGCCAGGCGGCTTGCGAGGCCGTGCCGTCAGTACCGCTTCGCGGCTGACGGCGAACCCGTCACCGGCTACTGGCATGGGGTCGATGCCGGCGAGTTGTGCATTTCCACCGAACGCGACGGTGTCTGGCTGAACGTCCATCTCGACGATAGCGGCACGTCAGGCCGCGTGGAGACTTCCACGCAACCTGTCCGTTCCGGCCGCCCGCTGTGCCGATCCGACACGCTGTCGCTTCCGCCGGTCGACGCGGTGTTTCGCTTCGGCTCCGCCGCGATCGGCGCGTACCTCGACACACACGGATGGCAGCGCGACTGGGGATTCAACGGCAACTTCAAGGGCGCGGCCGCGCACGACTACGAGCGCGAGTGGATGGCGCAATGCCCGCTCTACACGGGTGGCGTGGTGGCCGTCGCGGGCGGATGGCACATGCCATGGCCCGACGACGACTGGAATGAACTGATCGACCTCGAACTCGTCCTCTGGACGTTCGAGGAATCGGAACCGTGGGTCGAGGTGTTTTCGGACGGCGGCCGTTACTCGGTGATCCAGCGGATCACCTAGCACGCGCTTAATCAGCCTTTACTGCTTCGGCAGCCGCGCGACATGACGCGCCAGCAGTTCCTCGATATCGATGCCTTTTTCCGCCAGCAACGCGGTGACGACGCCGTTCAGTTCGCCGAGCGTTTCCTTGACCGACTCGCGGATCGTATCCACGACGACCTGCGTGCTGCGCTCGATCTCGATGTTGACCTTGTCGTTGACGCCCTTCGCGTCGAACGTGGTCGCGCGGCGCGTTTCGGGAATCAGCCAGACATCGAACCAGCCTTCGTCGCGGTTGACGTCGGACACGGTGAGGCTGCAGCCGTTGATCGCGATGTAGCCCTTCGCGAACACATAGCGCTTGAACGCGGCCGGCACGCCGATGCGGATCATCCGGTTGTGCTCGGACGACGCGATGTGCGCGATGGTCCCCGTGAAATCGACATGACCGGACAGCGGATGACCGCCGATCTCCGCGCCGTCCTTCGCGGCCCGCTCGACGTTGACGCGCGCGCCGGTCGCGAGGTCGGCGAGTGTCGTGATCCGCAGGCTCGGCAGCATCACGTCGAAGTCGATCAGCGCCGGCGAATGGATGGTCGTCACCGTCAGGCACACGCCGTCGACCGACACGCTCGCACCGATCTCAATCTCGTCGGTGAACCGTTCGGGGAACTCGATGCTGAACGTCCTCAGTTCGCCGTGATCCTTGATGGCGTTGATGACGGCAACACCCTGAACAATGCCTGTAAACATGATCGATCCCTCGTCGCAAATTTCCTGGCCGACATGATAAGTGATCCCGCTGCCGGACATGCCGCGGCGCGCGGGCCGGCGCCGGCGAGCCCGTGCCGCAGATACAGAAAAGGCCGTGCACGTGGCACGGCCTCGATCCGGATCCGCTGGCTCGCCGACACGGCCCGGCGGCGATGACCGCGCCGCCAGGCTGCATCGCGCCGTGCTTGCATCAAACCTCAGCCGGCTCCCCCAGCGCCCCGGCATCGCGATCCGCCACGCGCCGCGGCGAATCGGCGAGCCCCTTCGCGAGCTCCAGCGCTTGCCGTTCGAACAGCCGGCGATAGATGCCGCCGTCGATGCGGATCAGCGCGTCGTGGTTGCCTTCCTCGATCACCTTGCCGCGATCGAGCACCAGCAGCCGGTCGAGCGCGCGCACGGTCGACAGCCGGTGCGCGACGACGAGCGTCGTGCGGCCGACCATCAGCCGCTCCATCGCCTGCTGGATCAGCAGCTCGCTTTCGCTGTCGAGGCTCGACGTCGCTTCGTCGAGGATCAGGATCGGCGCATCGGCGAGGAACGCGCGCGCGATCGCGACGCGCTGGCGCTCGCCGCCCGACAGCTTGATCCCGCGTTCGCCGACGAGCGTGTCATAGCCGTCCGGCAGCGCGGCGATGAAGTCGTGCGCACTCGCCAGACGCGCGGCGCGCTCGATGTCGGCGCGGCTCGCATCGGGGCGCGCATACGCGATGTTCTCCGCGAGCGTGCGGTGGAACAGCACGGGCTCCTGCTGGACGATCGCGATCTGGCTGCGCAGCGAATCCTGCCGCACCTGCGCGATGTCCTGGCCGTCGATCGTGATGCGGCCGCCCGACACGTCGTACAGGCGCTGGATCAGCTTGATGAACGTCGTCTTGCCCGACCCCGAATGGCCGACGAGGCCCACGCGTTCGCCGGGCGCGATCCGCATCGAGAAATCGTCGTACAGCGGCACCGGATGGTTGCCGTAGCGGAACGTCACGTGCTCGAAGCGGATCTCGCCTTGCCCGATCCGGATCGCCGGCGCGCCGGGGCGATCGTCGATGCCAAGCGGCTGCCGTTCGAGCGCGACGAGCTCTTCCATGTCGTTCACCGAGCGCTGCAGGTTGCGGATGTGCATGCCGACGTCGCGCAGGTAACCCTGCAGCATGAAGAACATCGTCAGCGCGAACGCGATGTCGCCGACGCTCGCCTCGTCGTTCATCCACAGCCGCAGCGCGACGCCGATCATCGCGGCCTGCATCGCGACGAGCATCGCGCCTTGCAGCCCGCCGTTGAACGTGCCGCGCACCCACGTGCGGCGCGTGCGCTGCCGCCATTTGCCGATCACGCGCGCGAGCCGCGCTTCCTCGCGCGTTTCCGCGCCGAACGCCTTGACGACCGCGTTGCAACTCACGGCGTCGGCCAGCGCGCCGCCCATGCGCGTGTCCCACAGGTTGCCGAGCCGGGCGGCCGGCGCGACGATGCCGAGCGACACCGTGACCGTCACCGCGATGTACAGCAGCGAACCCGCGCCGACGACGAGCCCCATCACCGGCCAGTGCGTGCCGAGCAGCACGGTCGCGCCGACCAGCATCGCGACCGACGGCAGCAGCGCGATCAGCACGGTGTCGTTGAGCAGGTCGAGCGCCCAGATCCCGCGCGTGATCTTGCGCACGGTCGAGCCCGCGAAGCTGTTCGCGTGCCAGTCGGTCGAGAAGCGCTGCACGCGGTGGAACGACGCGGCGGCGATCTCGCTCATCATCTTCAGCGTGAGCGTGATGATGTTCAGGTAGACGCCCTGGCGCAGCACCGTCGCGCCGATGCCGAGCGCGGCGAGCGTGCCGAACGCGACGAGGGCCGAATGCCACGCCGCGGCGCGGTCGGTGAGGCCGGTCGACAGCGCGTCGACGAGGCGGCCGGCGAACAGCGGCGTGAGGACGTCGGCGAGCGCGGCGAGCAGCGCGAGGCTCGCGACCGTGGCGATGCGCGCCGGCTGCTTGCGCCAGTAACGGATGGTGAAGCCGAAGACGGCCTGGAATGCGTGGCCGCCCAGATGGGAGCTTTTTCTGGTCATGTATTGTTGCCCGGCGCATCGCGCGACGGGACTTTCCGGTTCGGAGAACGTCGAAAACGCAACAGCCGGGCCGCGCGACACACGCGGGGCGGAACGAAACGGGCTGTCGGGAAAAGCGCGGCTGACGGGTTAGCGGAAAACTCGGGAGCCGGCGCGGACGGCGGGCTGGATCAGCTGCGCCGCGAGACCACGTTCGGGAAGGTTGCTGGCATTCGGAACATCTGCACCTCCCTGAAGTGAACGGTTGAATGAAAGGACGCCGAAAAGACGTGCACGGATTTTATCAGGACAGTCGCGCGCGCCGCAACGTCTGACGAATGCGGCGTTGCTGCGTCGATACGGTGAGTATTCCGGGTTTTGGCCCCTTTTCGCGTACGTTGCGCGATGGCGGGTGCGGAGCCGGCGCGCGCATCGATTACACTTCCGCGTCCGCGGCGCGCGACGACGCGCGGCCGCCCGGATTCACTCCGAACCATTCCCGAGGAAACGATGAGCGACGTTCAACAAGGCATCCTGGCTCCGATCGATACGGTAGCCCGATACCTCACTTTCACGATGTCGAACGACGGCAATATCGCCGCGGCGCTGGCCGCGCTGCGCGAGATCGTCGACGGACGCGACACGGTGGTCGGTTTCGGACACGCGCTGGCCGCCTGGCTCGGGCACCCGGTGCCGGGCCTGACCGACTATCCGGCGTTCTCGGTGAACGACCGTACGCTGCCGATGACGCCCGCCGACGTGTGGGTCTGGCTGCGCTCGGACGACCGCGGCGAGATCGTGCTGCGCGCGCGGGCGATCGAACGCGCGCTCGCGCCGGCGTTCGCGCTGCAGGAGGCCGTCGACGGCTTCCGCTATTCGAACGATCGCGACCTGTCCGGCTACGAGGACGGCACCGAGAACCCGGAAGGCGACGACGCGGTGGCCGCGGCGATCGTCACGGGGCAGGGCGCGGGGCTCGACGGCTCGAGTTTCGTCGCGGTGCAGCAGTGGGTGCACGACTTCGACCAGATGGAGCGCATTCCGTCGGGCGACATGGACCACATCATCGGGCGTCGCCGTTCGGACAACGAGGAACTCGACGACGCGCCCGAATTCGCGCACGTGAAGCGCACCGCGCAGGAAAGCTTCGCGCCCGAGGCGTTCATGCTGCGCCGTTCGTCGCCGTGGTCGGACACGCGCCGGGCGGGCCTGTACTTCGTCGCGTTCGGCTGCTCGTTCCGCGCATTCGACGTGCAGATGCGCCGGATGAGCGGCGAGGAAGACGGGATCGTCGACGGCCTGTTCCGCTTCACGCGGCCGCTGACGGGCGCGTATTTCTGGTGCCCGCCGATGAAGGACGGCAAGCTGGACCTCGCCGCGCTCGGACTGTAAGCGCCGGGCGGGATCGACGAACGGGCGGGTCGCGCCGGAATGCGCGGCCCGCCCGTTTCGTTTTTCAAGCTTTCAAGCGGCAGTGCGTGCGGACTGCCGCGTGCGTCAGTTCAGCGTCGTGTCGATCCGCGTGCCGCGCTTGATGAACTGCGTCACCGGGGTTTTCTCGCAGATTTCCGCGAGACGCTGGCGTTGCGCGTCGTCGAGCGGGCCGTCGAGCGTCACGACGCGGCGCACGTACTGCACGCCTTCGCGATCGGCATGCAGCTCGGTGCGCACCGCGATGCGCGCGGCCGGCCACGTCTTGCGCTGCATGTACATACGCAGCGTCGCCGCCGTGCATTGCGCGAGCCCGGCCAGCACGAACTCGTACGGCGCCGGCCCGCGATCCTGGCCGCCTTCGCGCGGCGCTTCGTCGCCGGTCAGCGCATGCGTGCCGGCCTGCAACTGGACGACGTAGTCGGGCGCGTCGGCATCGAGGACGGCGGCGGCGTGGATCAGGGACATGGCAGGTCTCCGGGAAGCAAATAAAGGAAAGCGGGCGCCGCGTGGCGGCGTGCAGCCGTCAGCATACCGTTCCGGCCGCGCGGGCGCGCGCGACGCGCTACGCGCTACGCGTCGGCGATGCCGGCGCTGCTGCGCACGCGCGCGGCGATGCGTTCGCACGCGTTCGATGCACGTCGATGCCGTTCGCGCCGATACGCGAGCGTTCGCTTTGTCGATGTAACGCAATCAAACACGCACGTCATTAAGCATGACGGCTGCAATAATCGGCCGCATCGCATACGCGATTCTGTATCGGCATACCAGCGGTATGCGGCAGCCTGTAGTAATCCGCCATCATGCTGTCCCCGTCGGCCATTTCGCGCCAAAGGCACGACCCGTTCGGCTAAGATGCCGTCGCTTCATATTTCGGGATAGCCGTCCTGTCGCACGCATTCAAACCAAATATAAGCCTGACAGTTCGACGGTATTAGAAGAAGTCGAACAAGTCGGGGGCTTGGCCAGTGAATGCAGCAGATCAGCGGTGGGTCATTATCTATTTGAGTACGGGGTTTTCGTTGGCCCAGGCCGCGCGTCTCGGCGAGGCCTTCAACCTGGCGAATCGCCTGCATGGGTACGGCGTGGATTACCAGCTCAAGTACGTATCCGAAAGCGGAGGACTGTTGCAGTCGTCGTCCGGCGTGAGAATCGCGGCCGATCCGCTCGGCGACGAACACAGCCGCCGCGCGCTCGCGTTCTTTCATCTTCATGGCGACCGCGCGGCCGTCAACTGGGACGACGCATTGCAACGGCGCCTGACCGACATTCGCCAGCATGCGCGCTGGATCGTCGACGCGATGGACCTGCCCGCGCTCGCCGCCACGCAGCGGCCGTCGTCGTCGATCGACGTGCGGCCGGGCAGCGCCCGGCGCCGCGCCGCCACGACCGTCGAATCGCGGGCCGGCGAGACCGACGTGTTTGCCGCCGCGCTCGACATGTTCCGCGCGGACCTCGGCGATGGCGCCGCGCGGGAGATCGCCAGCAACATGGCGCGGCCGGTCGAGCAGCGCTATGTTCAGTCGATGTGGGCGTTCCGCGAACTGAGCGCGAGCCCGTCGATCCGGATGTCCGCGCAGCGGCTGCGCGCGCAGAGCGTGAACCGCATCTCGATCGCGAACGCCGCGCAGGCGGCCGCGATGAGCGAGCGCAATTTCCTGCGGCGCTTCAAGAAGGAAATCGGCGTGACGCCGACCGAGTTCGTCCAGCACGTGCGGCTCGAACGGGCGTGCCACATGCTGATCCATACGACGCTGCCGGCCGACAAGGTCGCGCGGCGCACCGGGTTCGGCAGCGGCGAGCGGCTCGCGAAGCTGTTTCGCCAGCGCCTGCTGATGTCGCCGACCGAATTTCGCGTCGCCGAGCGGGAAAAAATCCTCGCGCACGACGCGGCGTCGCCCGACCCGGATGACGGGCAGGCCGCCGCGTGCTGCGACGGCGAGGGGGCGGAATGCGACGCGTGCGCGACCGCGCGCGGGAAAACGGGACGGATACCCGTAGAATCGTCGTGTCGCGACCTCGATTCCCGGTTTCCATGCCCTTCCTCCCCTCTACCGCCACCGCCCCTTTCTGCCCGTCGGAAGTAAAGGGCAGCATCACGATCGACGCGGCCGCGCCGCGCTGGCAGAAGCTCAAGCGTTTCTTCGGCCCCGGCCTGCTGGTCGCGATCGGCTACATGGATCCCGGCAACTGGGCGACCGATATCCAGGCGGGCTCGCAGTTCGGCTATTCGCTGCTGTGGGTCGTCGCGTTCTCGAGCCTCGCGGCGATCTTCCTGCAGATGCTCGCGGCGCGGCTCGGCCTCGTCGCGGGCAAGGATCTCGCGCAGGCCAGCTACGAGCGCTACGGCCGGGTCGGCCGCGTCGTGCAGTGGATCACCGCCGAAGTGTCGATCATCGCGTGCGACATCGCGGAAGTGCTCGGTTGCGCGCTCGCGTTCAAGCTGCTGCTCGGCGTGCCGCTCGCGTGGGGCGTCGTGCTCACCGCGCTCGACACGGTGATCGTGCTCGGCCTGCAGGGCAAGGGGTTCCGGCAGATCGAGGCGATCGTGCTCGGGCTGATCGCGACGATGGCGTTCTGCTTCGTCGCGCAGGTGGCGATCACGCCGCCCGACTGGCACGCGGTGATCGGCGGGCTCGTGCCGGGCGACCCGGGCCACGATCGCAAGGACGCGATCGTGCTCGCGCTCGGCATCGTCGGCGCGACGATCATGCCGCACAACCTGTATCTGCATTCGTCGGTCGTGCAGACGCGGCATGTGGTCGGCGGCGCGCGCGGCGTGATCCGCGACACGCTGGGCCTCGTGCGCATCGATACCTGCGTGTCGCTGTTCGTCGCGATGCTCGTCAACGCGGCGATCCTCGTCGTCGCGGGCGCCGCGTTTCATGCGACGGGCCAGCACAACGTGACCGACATCGAACAGGCGTACCGGCTGATCACGCCGATCGCCGGCGGCGCGGCCGCGCTGTTGTTCGGCATCGCGCTGCTCGCGTCGGGGCAGAGCTCGACGCTGACCGGCACGATCGCCGGCCAGGTCATCATGGACGGTTTCCTGCATACGAAGATCCCGTGCTACCAGCGCCGGCTGATCACGCGCGGGCTCGCGCTCGTGCCGGCGCTGATCGGCGTGCTGTGGCTCGGCGACGGCTCGGTCGGGCAACTGCTCGTCTGGAGCCAGGTGCTGCTGAGCCTGCAGTTGCCGTTCGCGATGTGGCCGCTGATCCGCTCGGTCAGCGACCGCAACACGATGGGCGACCACGCGATCGGCCGCGGGATGCAGGCGGCCGCATGGGCGCTGTTCGCCGTGATCACCGGCACGAACCTGCTGCTGATTACCGGTGTCGCGGGCTGATACAGCCTGTCACAGGCTGACACAGGCGTGCGGCGCGCATGCGGTAAACTGCGGCCTTTCGATCGACCCCGAAGTCCGTTATGTGGAGTGAAATCAGCAATATCGGCGATGCCGCGCTGACCTTGCCGATCGCGCTGACCTGCGCGGCATGGCTCGTGCTGACCGACTGGCGCCTCGCCGTTCGCTGGGGCGTGCTGCTGGCCGCCGGCATGGGCGTCGTCGGCGCGACGAAGATTCTCTATGCCGGATGCGGGATCGAGCTTCCGCAATTCGATTTCCGCGTGATCAGCGGCCATACGATGCTGTCGACGTCCGTGTGGACGGTCGCGCTGTCGATGCTGTGGCAGGCGTTCCGGCCGGGCAGGGCGCCCGGCATCGCGGCCGGGCTGGCCGTCGGCGCGATCACGGCCGTGGCGCGCGTGTTCGATCATTCGCACACCGTGCCGGAAGTCGTCGCCGGCTGGATGCTCGGCGCGCTGGTCGCGCTGGTGTTCCTGCGCGGCTACGACGGCGCGCGGCAGCGCGCGTTCTCGCCGCGCGTCGCGGCGGCCTGCCTGCTGCTGGTGTCGGGCATCGCGTACGGGCACCGCGCGCCGTTCCAGCAGATGATCGACACGCATTCGCCGCAGCTCTGCGCGTTCGTGCGCGCGCCGTCGGGCGACCGGTTCTGACCGGTGCCGATGGCGGGTGCGCCGGCGCCGCCTTTCTGCCGCTGGGGTTCGTCCGGCTCATCGATCGGGTGCATTCGCGTACGCTGGCCGTCGTTCAACCGCGGACAGCCTGCCCGGCCGGGCACGCGTGCGTCGCGTTCGTCTCGATATACTCGCGGAAACCGTGTGGCGCGTCGTCATGTCGGCGCACCGGCCATCGGCGCACGTCGGCCGGCAGCGGCACTGAAGGCGCGGAAAGCACGCACACCCCGTCGCGGCAGCGTTCCGCGACGACGATTCAAGACAGGAGCAGACACATGACAATCGTTTCTCCGCGCCTCGCCGGCAAGTGCGCATACATCACGGGCGCCGCGGGCGGCCTCGGCCGGGCGATCGCGCGCCGGATGGTCGAGCAGGGCGCGCGCGTGTTCGTGACCGATATCGCGGAAGCGGCGGTGCTCGACGCGTTCGCGCAGGAGCTCAACGCGGGCCACGCGACGCCGGTCGCGTTCGCCGCGACCCAGGACGTGCGCGACGAAGCGCGCTGGCAGGCGCTGCTCGTGCAGGCGACCGATGCGATGGGCGGCCTGTCGGTGCTCGTCAACAATGCGGGCGTCGGCTCGATCGGCTCGCCCGCGCAAATCGAGCTGGACGAATGGCGCCGCGTGATGGCGATCAACGTCGAGAGCATCGTGCTCGGCTGCAAGCATGCGCTGTCGTATCTGGCCGAGAGCCATCCCGCATCGATCATCAACATTTCGTCGGTCGCCGCGTTCAAGGTCGAACCGGATTTCACCGCGTACAACGCATCGAAGGCGGCGGTCGCGTCGCTGACGAAGTCGGTCGCGATCGATTGCGCGCGCCGCGAGATCGACGTGCGCTGCAATTCGATTCACCCGGCGTTCATCCGCACGGGGATCGTCGAGCCGCTGTTCCAGTCGCTCGGCGAACGCGACGCGACGCGCAAGCTCGCGCGCGGCATTCCGCTGCGCCGGCTCGGCGAGCCGGACGACGTCGCGCATGCGGCCGTGTATCTCGCGTCCGACGAGAGCCGCTTCGTGACGGCCGCCGAACTCGTGATCGACGGCGGCATGTGCGCGGTCTGACGCGCATCCCGAACCACAACGATTGGAGGAGAACAGCATGTCGACACCCGTGAACCGCCAGCTGCTATTGAAGACGCGCCCGGAAGGGCGGGTCGGCCGCGAACATTTTTCGCTCGTCGAGACGCCGGTGCCGGCGCTCGCCGACGGCGAGGTGCTCGTGCGCGTGCTGTATCTGTCGATGGACCCGACCAACCGCGTATGGATGAGCGACGTGCCGCAGTACCTGCCGCCCGTCGCGATCGGCGAGGTGATGCGCGCGCTCGGGATCGGCCGCGTGATCGCGTCGCGTAACGCGGGGTTCGCGGAGGGTGACCTCGTGCAGGGGCTCGTCGGCTGGCAGGACTACGCGGTCGTGCCGGCCGAGCAGGCCGCGCAGCTCGTGAAGCTGCCCGCGCACTCGGGCCTGCCGCTGCCGACGCTGCTCGGCGCGTGCGGGATGAGCGGGTTGACCGCGTACTACGGGCTGACCGACATCGCGCCGGTGCAGCCGGGCGAAACGCTGGTCGTGTCGGCGGCGGCCGGCTCGGTCGGCTCGATCGCCGGGCAGATCGGCAAGATCCACGGCGCACGGGTGGTCGGCATCGCGGGCGGCGCGGACAAGTGCCGCTACCTGACCGAGACGCTCGGCTTCGACGCGGCCGTCGACTACAAGGCCGACGATTTCCGCCAGCAACTGAAGGCGGCGACGCCGGACGGCGTGCACGTGAACTTCGAGAACGTCGGCGGCGAGGTGATGCGCGCGGTGTTGTCGCGGATGGTGATCGGCGGGCGCGTCGCGCTGTGCGGCGTGATCTCGAACTACAACAGCGGCCGCGCGGCCGACGACGTCGGCGTGCTGATCTCGAAGCGGCTGACGATGCGCGGCTTCCTGATCCTCGACTACCGCAAGAGCCGCGAAGCCGTGCAGACGCTCGCGGGCTGGCTGCGCGACGGCCGGCTCAAGGCCGAGGAAACCGTGGCCGACGGTCTCGAGAACGCGCCCGACGTGCTGAATCGCCTGTTCGACGGCGACCATCGCGGCAAGCTGGTGCTGCGCGTCGATCCGGACGCGTGACGGGCGTGTCTCGCCTGTCGGATCGGGCCGCGGGCGCGTATCGAGCGAGCCGAGTTCGATCAATCCGGCCGCAGTTGCACATGGCTGACGCCGGGCCGCGCGCATCGCGTCGGCCCGTATGGCGGCGTGATGACGGATGCGGCGGATGAAGCAACGGGCGCCGTGGCGCCCGTCGTGATCCATATCCGTCATCCTTGACCGGCGAGGTCCGCACGCATGCGGATCGCCGGCCGGCCGCGCGTCATTCGCCCTGTTCGGCGCGCGCGTAGATGTCCCAGCTCGCCATGAACAGCGCGGCGACGAGCGGCCCGATCACGAAGCCGTTGATGCCGAACAGCGCCATCCCGCCGAGCGTCGAGATCAGCACGACCCAGTCGGGCATCTTCGTGTCCTTGCCGACGAGGATCGGGCGCAGCAGGTTGTCGACGAGGCCGATCACGCCGACGCAGAACGCGACGAGGATCACGCACTTCCATACCGCGCCGATCATCAGGAAGTAGAGCGCGGCCGGCACCCACACGAGGCTCGCGCCGATCGCGGGCAACAGCGACAGGAACGCCATCAGCGCGCCCCACAGCACGACGCCCTCGATCCCGAGGATCCAGAAGATCAGCCCGCCGAGCGCGCCCTGGACGAGCGCGACCGCGATGTTGCCCTTCACGGTCGCGCGCACGACCGTCGTGAATTTCGCGAGCAGCAGGTTCTTGTGCTCTTCGTCGAGCGGCAGCGCGCGGCGCACGCGGCGGCCGATCTCGCCGCCGTCGCGCAGCAGGAAGAACACCATGTACAGCATCACGCCGAAGCTCACGACGAACTGGAACGTGTTCTGGCCGATGCTGAGCGCCTGGGTGGCCGCGAACTGGCTGATCTGCGCGGCGCCGTCGGTCAGCTTCTTCTGGATGCCCGGGATGTTGGTCAGCCCGTATTTCTGCAGCAGGTTCTGGATCGACGTCGGCAGCGCGTGGATGATGTCATGGAAGTACTGCGAATAATTCGGCTGCGCATCCTTGAGTTCCTGGTACACGTACGCGATTTCCTGTACGAGCGTCGCCGTGACGAACACGAGCGGCAGGATCACGATCAGGATGATCAGCGACATCGTGACGAGCGCGGCCAGATTGCGCCGCTTGCCGAAGCGTGCGGCGAGCCAGCGCTGCACGGGCTGGAACAGGATCGCGAGAATGGTGCCCCAGAAGACGGCGCCGGAGAATGGCGCGAGGATCCAGCAGAGTCCGACGGTGACCGCGAACAGCAGGAAGTAGAAGAATTTTTGGTGATCGTGTCCGCTATCCATGGGTACATTCGCGCAGATTGATGCGTGGTTTGATTGAATCTCGTTGCCCCGCGCGCGATCGGTTCGCGAACGTCAGGTTCGCGGCGCAATGCGCGGCCGGGCGGCCCATGCGGAGTATGCCCGCAAAGGTGCCGCCATCATAGCCGCTGCGTGAGACACATGCGAAAACGCCGCGGCCGGGGCCGCGGCGCTGCCGGGAAGCGAACGCGGCGCGAGGCCGCGTGCCGGATCGTCAGATGTTGAGCTTGGTGACCTTCGTGCCGTTCACCGACAGGTCGCCCATCAGGCCCGCGTTGGTCAGGACCAGCACTTCCACCGGTGCGGTAGCCGTGTTGGAGTCGACCGCGCCGTTCGCGCCGACCTTCACGACCGCGACCGACGCGTCGGCGCCGGCCGACCAGCCGTCCGACTTGCGGAACGAGTCGAGCGCATCCTGCGTCATGAACAGGAACACGACCGCCTTCGATTGCGCGCCGGCCTGCAGGCCGACCGACAGCGACGACGTGTTGTAGTAGCCGACGGTGCTGCCGCCGACGCGCAGCGCGCCGTTGCCGGACTGGGCGCCGACGATGAAGCCGGCTTGCAGCACATTCGGGAACACGAGGACGCCGCGTGCTTTCGAGACCAGGTCGCGCGAGCCGGGCACCGTCGAATACAGGCGCGACAGCGTCGCATTCACGCTGGCGTCGATCGACTCGCGCTTCGACGCGCTGGCCGCGGCGCTATCGGGTTTGCCGGACGTGGTCGTGCAACCGGCGAGGGCGAGGCTGCCGAGCATCACGGCGGCGGCGGCTTTCATGGCGAGGGATTTCTGCATGGCGTTTCTCCTTCGTTGTCTGATGGGTGACGGGCGAGGCGGGCGGCGGTACACACCGCCCCGTTCAACGGCGGGAAAGGAGCAGGCCCGCAACGAACGCAAGGCCCGCGACGACGCCGGCGGTTTGCCACGGGTTCTCGTGCACGACTTGCGACACGCGTTCGGCCGAATCGCGCAGCCGGGCGGCCGCGCTGCCCGACGCATAGTCGAGCGCGCCGCGTGCTTCATCGAGGCGGGATTGCACGCGCTTGCGCAGCGCGGCGATATCGCCATCGCCATCGTTTTTCAGCAGATCTTCCAGTTCGTCGACTAGCCCGCGCAGATCGTCGGTCACGTCGGCATGCAGATCGCGGGCAGCCGCGCGCGTCGTGCGGCCCACGCGTCGGCCGGTGCGACGGATATCGGACAGCCCGCGGTCCAGCTTGTGTTCGATCGAGTCGGTAAGCGCCATGGTGTTTATCCTCCTTTGATTCCAGGCAATTTGAAGATAAGACGAATCGCTGCAACTTATGTGATTCACTTGATCCGATTGAGTTTCGAGACAAATTTTCAATTCGTCGGCAGGATCGCCGGGAAACCCCGTCGCGCGGGGCGGCGCTGCGGTTGAAAAAATTTCGCGCGTCGGGGCGATACAGCGTGTCGAGCAGCGGATCGCAGTGAAGGTGCGGTAAATATGGCGCCGCCACCGGCATCAGGTAAATAGTGCCGTTGCAGGTTGAGCGCTGATGCAAATGCACTACTCGACGCCCGGTCGAGGCGCACGATTCGTGCCTGATGCCGGCTGCGGGCCGGTATCGTTCAGTGCGACGTCGATGACGACGGGATCGTGGTCCGACGAGCGGTAGGCGTCCGGTGCGTAATAAGCCGACCGTCGCGTGCGCGTTTTGTAATCGGGCACGGATTGCAGCGCGACCGGTTCGTCCGCATTGATGTGCCAGAACCGCACGGCCTTCACGCGCGCGGCGAGCGGCGGCGTGGCGAGCGCGTGGTCGAGATTGCCGGCTTCGCCGCGAAATACGTAGCTGTACGCAGCATCGCCGACGAAGTGCGCAACCAGGTTCGCGTAGCCGCGCGCTTCGAGCGTGCGGACCGGGTCTTCCTTTGCATAACTGTTCAGATCGCCGATCAGCAGCACGCCGTCGGCCGCGACGCCCGTCGGCGACGTGGCGAGCCAGTCGGCGACGCGTGCGGCCGCCCGCGTGCGCGCCGCGTTCCAGCAGCCCTGGCCGTCCGACTGGTCGAGATCGGCGCCGCTCGCGTGCGGGCAGTTCTTCGACTTCAGGTGATTGACCGCGACCGTGAACGCACGCGTGCCGCCGATGCGCCGGAACGTCTGCGCGAGCGGCGGGCGGTGTCGGCCGCCGAGCGAGACGGTGGCGGCGCGCCCGACCGGCTCGATCGTGCGGCTGTCGTACAGCAGCGCGACCGCGATCGCGTCGCGGCCCAGGCGCGCGGTGCCGGGATCGACCGCGCGCCAGCCGTCGCCGAGTTGCGCGGCGAGCCGACGGATGGCGCTCGCGTCGCCGTGGCCGTTGTTCGCGATTTCCATCAGCCCGATCACGTCGGCGCGCGGCGCGCGCAACGCCGCGACGATCTTCGCTTCCTGCCGCGCGAACGCGGCGGGCGTTTTCGCGCCGCGGTTGGCCGGCGCGTCGAATCCGCCGCCACGGCCGTCGCCGTTGAAATAGTTGAAGACGTTGAACGACACGATGCGCACGTCGGCATCGGGATGCCGGGCCGGCGCCGCGGTGCGCGGGTTCGCGGCGGCATTGAATACGGGCGCCGCGCCGGCCACCGGTTGCAGCCGCCATGTACCGTAGCGCAACTCGAGCACGCCTTCGACGCCGCGTACCGTGTAGCCCGCGCGCAGCGTGTTGGCGGCATTCAGCGCGGGCGGCGGATAGCGGACGGTCGCCGGGTCGCGGCGGTTCGAACCGTCGTCGAGCACGAGGCGATTCAATGCGTTGGCCGCTGCCTGCGCGGCAGCGTCGGCCGGCGGCGCGACCTGGGTCGGCACGCGCAGCCGGCCGTTGCTCAGCACGATGCTGCCGTAGCGGCCGAGTTCGTAGGCATCGCTGACCGTCAGCGTTTGCGGCAGGCGTACGCGCATGGCTTCGTGCGCGGCGAGGACGGCGGGCGACGCAACCGGCAGCGCGAGCGCGGCCGGCGTGACCGTCTGCCCGCGTGCGCAGACGGCCACGCGGCCCGACAGCGTGAGCTGCGTCCGGCCGTATTTCTCGTCGACCTTGCCGGTCAGACGCACGAGATCGCCGGGTTCTGCGCGCGCATTCGGTGCGTAGACGAACAGGCCTTCCGGAACGCCCGGCCGGTGTTGCCGTTGCGCGTCGGCCTGCTGGACGAAGAAGCCGCCGAGGCCGTCGGCGCCGCCGAACGCCGCGGTGACGACCGCTTCGATCGACGTCGTTTGCCCGGCGAGCCGCGACGGACCGCCGGTGCGGCGGATCTCGGCGATCGCCGTGGCGGGGCCGCCGCAACCGCTGCCGACCGGCAGCGCGGCGGGGGGCGACCGCGCGCAGAAGGCCACGGACAGCACGGCGGACAACACGAGGAACAGCGCGACGGCAAGCAGGGGGAGCGGGCGTGACATGGGACGGTCCACAGGATGAAAATCCGACAGTTCGGGACCGCATCTTGAAGGCAAAATGTCAGGCTGCGGCCGAAATGGCCGTTCGGCCATTGCCGGTTGGCCAACGATGCGGCAAGCCGCCCCGCGGCTGTTACGCTTTCGCACCGGGCGTCGTGTGCCGCTCGTCCGCTGCATGTCGCCGCACCCCGTTCCCACAGGAGAAATCCATGTCTTACATGCTGTTGATTGTCGAACCGACCGAGCAGCGCGCCGAGCGCACGCTCGACGAAGGCCAGGCGCTCTATGCGCGGATGGTCGATTTCGCCGAGTCGCTGAAGGCGCGCGGCGTGCTGCGCGGCGTCGAGTCGCTGGAACGGTCCGAGCGCGGCACGCGCGTGCAGGTGCGCGACGGCGAGACGCGTCTGCTCGACGGGCCGTTCGCGGAGGCGAAGGAGATGGTCGGCGGCTTCTTCCTCGTCGACGTCGACACGCGCGAGGAAGCGATCGACATCGCGCGCCAGTGCCCGGCCGCGCAATGGTGCACGGTCGAGGTGCGCGCGGTCGGCCCGTGCTTTCTGTGAGCGTCGCGACTCGGTATTTACCCTGATTTGTCGTGGCGCGTGTCGATCCGGCCGTCTTCCGCCCGTCGTCCGGGTAAGGCGCCACGGAACGGGCGCCGCTTTCCACCGACGACAAGGAGTGAACGATGCGATTCATGATCATGATCCGGGCGAATGCCGTCAGCGAGTCCGACGCGTTGCCGGACAACCGGCTGGTCGAGGCGATGACGGTCTATCACGAGGAACTGGCGAAGGCCGGCGTGCTGCTCGACGCCAACGGCCTGAGGCCGAGCGCCCACGGCTGGCGCGTGCGCTACACGGGCGGCAAGGGCACGGTGATCGACGGCCCGTTCGCCGAAACGAAGGAACTGATCGCCGGCTACACGCTGATCCAGGTGCGCTCGCGCGACGAGGCGCTCGAATGGACGCGCCGGTTCCCCGCGCCGTTCGGCGCCGAGCTCGATTGCGAGATCGAGGTGCGGCCGCTGTTCGAGCTCGACGACCTGACGCCGAGCGACGCGGTCGAGCGGTTCCGCGATCTCCACGTCGGCCGCAGCCACGCCTGAATCCAATCTCACCGGGAGCACCCGTCATGCACAAGATGGTTTTCATCAACCTGCCGGTAGCCGATCTGCCGCGCGCGAAGACGTTCTACCAGGCGCTCGGCTTCGAGGTCGTGCCGGCCTATACCAACGAGCAGGCCGCCTGCATCAAGATCAGCGATGCGATCTTCGCGATGCTGCTCGTGCGGCCGTTTTTCCAGACCTTCACCGACAAGACCATCATCGATCCGGCGACGCACATCCAGGTGCTGTCGTGCCTGTCGTGCGATAGCCGCGCCGAAGTCGACACGCTCGTCGCGAAGGCGCTGGTGGCCGGCGGGGCCGCGCCGCAGGCGCCGCGCGAGTACCCGAACATGTACGGCCACGGGTTCACCGATCCGGACGGCCACACGTGGGAACTGATGGCCATGCCGCTGGAGGCGTCCGGCCAGGGGCAGGCGTCGTGACGCATGAGGCGACGCATCGTGCGATCGAAGCGGTCTGGCGAATCGAGGCGCCGAAGATCATCGCGCGCGCCGCGCGCGTGGTGCGCGACGTCGGCGTGGCCGAGGAACTGGCGCAGGACACGCTCGTCGCGGCGCTCGAGCACTGGCCCGTCGACGGCGTGCCCGACAACCCGGCCGCCTGGCTGATGACGGCCGTGAAGCGTCGCGCGCTCGACCGGGTCCGGCAGGAGTCGCTTCATTCGGCCAAGCGCGACCAGCTTGGCCACGAGATGGACGCGCTCGAAGCGCACGTCGTCCCCGACATCGCCGATGCGCTCGCCGACGCGCGCGACGACGACATCGGCGACGATCTGCTGCGGCTGATCTTCACGTCGTGCCACCCGGTGCTGTCGACCGACGCGCGCGTCGCGCTGACGCTGCGGCTGCTCGGCGGGCTGACGACGGGCGAGATCGCGCGCGCATTCCTGACGCCGGAGCCGACGATCGCGCAGCGGATCGTGCGCGCGAAGCGCACGCTCGCGGCCGCGCACGTGCCGTTCGAGGTGCCGGCCGCCGATGCGCGGCCCGCGCGGCTCGCGTCGGTGCTCGAAGTGATCTATCTCGTGTTCAACGAAGGCCATGCGGCGACGGCGGGCGACGACTGGATGCGCCCGGCGCTGTGCGACGAGGCGTTGCGGCTCGGCCGCGTGCTGGCCGGCCTCGCGCCGGACGAAAGCGAAGTGCTCGGGCTCGTCGCGCTGATGGAGTTGCAGGCGTCGCGCATGCATGCCCGCGTCGACGCGCAGGGCCGGCCCGTGCTGCTGCTCGACCAGGACCGCAGCCGCTGGGATCCGTTGCTGATCCGGCGCGGCCTCGCGGCGCTGGAGCGGGCGACGAAGCTCGGCGGCGTGCGCGGGCCGTATGCGCTGCAGGCCGCGCTTGCCGCGTGCCACGCGCGGGCGCGGCACGCGGCGGACACGGATTGGGCGCAGATCGTCGCGCTGTATGACGCGCTCGCCGAAGTCGCGCCGTCGCCGGTCGTCGAGCTGAATCGCGCGGTCGCGGTGGGGATGGCGTTCGGGCCGGCCGCCGCGCTCGAACTCGTCGACGGGCTGCGCGACGATCCGGCGCTCGCGCGCTATCACTGGCTGCCGAGCGTGCGCGGCGATCTGCTCGCGAAGCTCGGCCGCGCTGACGAGGCGAAGCTGGAATTCCGCCGCGCGGCGGAACTGACGCGCAACGAGCGTGAGCGCGAATTGCTGCTGAAGCGCGCGATGGATGCGTGACGCGTGACGAGCGCGGCGGCGCCGCGCACCGCACACTACCCGCCGTCCCGTCCCGTCCCGTCCCGTCCCGTCCCGTCCCGTCCCGTCCCGTCCGCTCCCGCGCACCGCATGGCGCCCGTCTTCCCGCCATCCGCCGCACACCGCCCCCCGACACTATCGCGCGCATTGAAAAAGCCTATTGGGGGATGCGAACGCGAGCGCCTAGATTGAAGAGCACGACGCGCGCCCGGCGCACGCATCGTTCCCCACATATCTGATCGGCCCGGCGTCGCACGCGGCCGCGCCGACTCGAACGGAGGCGCAAATGGCTCAACTCAAGGGCAGCAAGACCGAAGAGAACCTGAAGGCCGCATTCGCGGGCGAATCGCAGGCGAATCGGCGCTATCTGTATTTCGCGTCGAAGGCCGACGTCGAGGGGCAGAACGACGTCGCCGCGCTGTTCCGCTCGACCGCCGAAGGCGAAACCGGCCATGCGCACGGCCATCTCGAATACCTGGAAACCGTCGGTGATCCGGCCACGGGCCTGCCGTTCGGTTCGTCGCGGCTGAATCTCGAATCGGCGATCGCCGGCGAAACGCACGAATACACCGACATGTATCCGGGCATGGCGAAAACCGCGCGCGACGAGGGTTTCGACGAAATCGCGAACTGGTTCGAGACGCTCGCGAAGGCCGAACGCAGCCACGCGAACCGCTACACGAAGGCGCTGGACAGTCTCGTCGACTGACGGGCCGCCGCGGGCCGCCCGGCATCGCCGTGCGACCGGCACGCGGCCGGCTGTTCGTTCATCGCCGCCCGCATCGTGCGGGCGGTGCGCTTGCGCACATGCGCGCCATGCGGGAGCGCCCCATGCCCCACAAGGAAGGCAGTCTCGAAGCGCCGACCCGGCATCCGCTCGACTGGCAGTCCGAAGCGTTCTACGACCAGGCCGAGATCGAGGCGGAAATGACCCGCGTATTCGACATCTGCGCCGGCTGCCGGCGCTGCGTGTCGCTGTGCGGCGCGTTTCCGGCGCTGTTCGACCTGGTCGACGACACGCCGATGGGCGACGTCGAGGACGTGCCGAAGGAAGCATTCGGCAAGGTCGTCGACCAGTGCTATCTGTGCGACCTCTGCTACATGACGAAATGCCCGTACGTGCCGCCGCATGCATGGAACGTCGACTTCCCGCACCTGATGTTGCGCGGCAAGGCCGCGCGTTACAAGCGCGGCGAAGCGACGCTGCGCGACAAGGTGCTGTCGAATACCGATGCGCTCGGCCATTTCGCCGGCATTCCGGTCGTCACGCAGACGATCAACGCGGTGAACCGCACGCCGCCCGCGCGCCACGCGCTCGAAGCGGCGCTCGGCGTCGATCGCCATGCGTGGCTGCCGGAGTTCGCGCCGCGCACGTTCCGGCGCGCAGCCGAGCGCTCGGCGAACCCGCCCGTGCGCGACGGCGAACGCACGCCCGGCAAGGTCGCGATCTACGCGACGTGCTACGTGAATTTCAACGAGCCGGGGATCGGCCACGACCTGCTCGCGATCCTCGCGCACAACGAGATCCCGTACGAACTCGTCACGCGCGAAGCGTGCTGCGGGATGCCGCTGCTGGAGCAAGGCAACCTCGCCGGCGTCGCCGCGAAGCAGGCGGTGAACATCCCGGTGCTCGAACGCTACGCACGTGAAGGCTATGCGCTGATCGGCGCGATCCCGAGCTGCGTGCTGATGTACAAGAGCGAGCTGCCGCTGATGTTTCCCGCCGACCCGGCCGTGCGCGCGGTGGCCGACGCGTTCTGGGACCCGTTCGAATACGTGATCGCGCGCCATCGCGACGGGCTGCTGAAGACCGATTTCAAGACCGGCCTCGGCAGTGTGTCGTATCACGTGCCGTGCCATGCGCGCGTGCAGAACATCGGCCGCAAGACGGCCGATGCGCTGTCGCTCGTGCCCGATACGCGCGTGACCGTCGTCGAGCGTTGCTCGGGCCACGCGGGCACGTTCGGCGTGAAGAAGGAATTTCATGCGGACGCGATGCGGATCGGCACGCCGGTGTTCAAGGCGATGGCCGAGCCGCGGCCGGACGTCGTGTCGTCCGACTGCGCGCTCGCCGGCCATCACATCGTGCAGGGCATCGACGAGAACGGGCTGCCGCCGGCGCCGCTCGCGCATCCGCTGACGCTGCTGCGGCGCGCGTACGGCATCTGAGCGGCGGCCGGCCATCACGAGGACACCCTTGACGTCCTCCTCTCCCTAAAGGGAAGGATTCCCACACCTGGCGATGCACGTCCGCATCGGAGAATGTTCAACGCAGCGTTGGTATCTCGATCATGCTCGGCACCACAGTCACTGCAGGCCCACTCTCTTATTCGCAGTCCCGCGATACCTTTCGGCCGCGTCGTGCTGTCTTTCGATCCGCACGCCGAACAGGACTGGGTCGAACCGCTTTCGTCGACTTCCTCGAACGTGGCCCCGTGCGCCATCGCTTTGTAACGGAGCTTGTTTCGGAAGGACGACCAGGACGCGTCGTAGACGCTTTTCGCCATCCTGGTCCTGGCGAGTTTGGTTGCCGACACGTTGCCGACCGCGATGTAATCGAAACGCCGCACCAGATCGAGCGCGAGCTTATGCTGGAAGTCGGCACGCGCATTCGCGACCTTGGCGTGCAGCTTCGCGATATGTCGCTTGTGCTTTCGTGCTCGCTGCGCTTTCGCCAGCTTTTCCGCCGCGCGTCGACCGAACTGGTCATTGGGCAGTTTCTCGCCGGTCGAAAGTGTGGCGAAGTCTTTCAGGCCGAGATCGATGCCGACACCAGAACGGATCGGACGAGCCTGAACATCCGGCATCTCGATCACGATGTTGAGAAACCAGTTGCCGCGCGCATCCTGTGCAAAGTTGGTCCCATCCTTGATCTTGCCTTCGGGAAGCGGTCGACTGTTAAACACCCGAAAAGTATTGCCGGCAAAGCGAAACGCGTCCCCCTCGCGCTTCAGGTCACGCCCCTTCAGCGGCACCCAACCCAGCGATTTCCTGCCGCGATAGCGCAGGTAGGGGCGTCGGTGCTGACTGCGCGACTTCGCGTATTGCTCGCACATCGCGTTGACCGTGCCGGAGTGAATGCCGAGTTCCTTGCTGCTGCCGGTCGTCAGCACGTTCAGGTCGAATCCTGTCGGCCACTTCTTGCCCCACTTGAGCGCGTGCTTCTGCGTGTCGGTGCAGAAGTTCCAGACGTAGTTCACCGCACGGCTCTGCTTGTTGAGCAGTCCGTTGAGCGATTTCACCCGGTAGCGGTAGACAAGGATCATGCCGGTGATCCTAACCCGTGGAAGAAGCTGCCTGTCAACAGCACGCCTTTCCTCCCCGTCCTGAAGGACGGGGTTTCTCGGAGCAACTGATGACGCTGACCCGCGACTCCCTGCTGACGCTCGAAGCGTACGCGAAGATCCGCAAGGCCGAACACGCGCGACTCGTCGCGTACAAGCGCCGCCGCGCGGTGGCGCTCGGCAACCACCTGCGTTTTCTGTTCGAGGACGAGACGACGATCCGTTATCAGATCCACGAGATGCTGCATATCGAGAAGATCTTCGACGAAGCCGGCATCGAAGGGGAACTGGAAGCGTATCTGCCGCTGGTGCCCGACGGCACCAACCTGAAGGCGACGATGCAGATCGAGTACGAGCACGAGATCGAACGGCGCGCGGCGCTCGCGCGGCTGATCGGTGTCGAGGATCGCGTGTACCTGCGGGTCGACGGGCACGCGAGCGTCTACGCGATCGCCGACGAGGATCTCGAGCGCGACAACGCGGAGAAGACGTCGGCCGTGCACTTCGTCCGCTTCGAGTTCGATGCGCCGATGCGCGCGGCGCTCAAGGGCGGGGCGGCGCTGTCGATCGGCTGCGATCATCCGGCCTACACGATGCCCGCGCAGCGCATCGACGCGGACGTGACCGCGTCGCTGGCAGGCGATCTGCGCTAGCGCCGCCGTCGTCGCGAGCCGCGCAAGCCGGCTTCCCCCTTTCCGTTCGGACCCGAAACAGCCGCGTCGCAGCCCTGCGGCGCGGCCGCTTGCCGGTTGCGGCGAAAATGTAACAAGCGTGACGGATTTGCATGCGGGGACAGAGTGGGCGCGCCGCGTCAGCGTATTTTCATTCCTCGCAGCGAAACAATAAAAAGATTGTGCATCGAGATAATTTGATTCAGGTCAAATTGAATGATTTACCGATTCGTGAATAACTTGTTACGAATTTTTCCCTGATTTACCGATTCCCCGTAACCCTTCCGGAAGAGCTTGCCGGCTAGGGTCGGAGCAGGCGGAAACTGCCCGTTTCAGCGCATTCTTCAGACGCTGCGGAGCCCCGCCAGACGGGCCTTTGCAGCCATCGGCATAAAGATCCCGCAAAAAAATTCAAGCGTAAATGGATTGCTCGCCGATGGCAGGTTGTTTCAGTGCGTAACATTAAGTCATTGTCATATTGAGATAAACCCTGAGGATGGTATGCTTCGTGCACAAAAATTCCCACATTGGAGTGAGACCGCGATTTGTGCGCCATTGCCGGGAATCGCGGCACCGTGAAAGTGCGGTGTCGCCCGGTATGCACAACGCCGGATAACCATAATGTGCAACCTGGCCGCCCCGCGACGCGATGTGTCGTGACGGCGCCGCCAATCGCAGCCCCGGCCTGGCTGCGTGGAGAGATTGACTATGTTCTTCGATGAGCTTAACGATGAAGAGTGGTTTCGCCTTTCAGCGCTGATCGCCGATGAACCCATCAGGCTGAACCGTCGTGGGCGTCCACGTGCCGAACCGCGCGTCGTCGCGAACGCGGTGCTCTGGATCCTGACGACCGGCGAAGCCTGGTCCAAGCTGCCCGGCCGCTATCCGTCCGGGCCGACGTGCCGCCGTCGCTACGAGGAGTGGCTCGCGAACGGCACGCTGCTGAAGATGATCGACGTGCTGACCCAGTTCAGCGGGCGCACGTTCGCGTATATTCCGCCGCCGCCGGAGGCCGTCGTGCCGGCCCGCCGCGCGGAGCCCGCGCCCGACAACGACCGTCTGCGCGGCGTGTTCTGGCAGAACCCCGAGTCGTGGCAATTGCCAGGCGCGCAGGCAAACGTTTGGCAGGGCGAGGGTGCGTCGCTGAGCGCGATGGCGGACGACCCGATGGACGGCCGCGCCGACGTGTCGTTTACCGTGCCCGGTGCGCCGGCCGCGGAGTTGCGGCATGCGCGGGCGTCGGCCGCGAGCTGCGCCGCGGCCGAGCCGCAGGTCGACGAGTATCGCGGCTATACGATCAGCGGCATCGCGCAGCCCGTGCAGAACCTGATGTATCGCGCGTGGGCCGAGATCTCGCAGGACGACCGTCGGGTCGAACGCTCGGGCCTGATCGGCCCGCGCTTCACCGACGCCGAGGCGGCCGAGCAGTACGCGCTCGACTGGGCGCGCCAGTGGATCGATCGCCACGGTGCGAGCGACGCACCGGCGCGCGAGCCGCAGGGCGAAGTGCTGGCCGGCTTGTCGGCGCTGGCGCGCGCGGAATCGGACATCAAGCGCTTCATCGCCGAGCGTCGCGCGGGCGCGTTGTCGGAAAGCCGCAACGATCCCGTGCAGGCGGAGCGTCGCGAGTACGCGTACCGCGTGGGCTGATCGCCGTTGCCGTGTCACGCGCGGGCCGTCGTGTGCCACGACGCCCGCGCGGAAGTCCCGTGTCTCCATGTCTGCTTAGGGCGCCGCGCGAAGCGGCGCCCTGTGTTGCATGACGCGTTACTGCCGGCCGTAGGTATCGTCGAAGCGGACGATGTCGTCCTCGCCGAGATACGCCCCTGATTGCACCTCGATCAGCTCGAGCGGCATCTTGCCCGGGTTTTCCAGGCGGTGCGACACGCCGAGCGGAATGTACGTCGATTCGTTTTCGGACAGCAGGAACGTTTCGTCGCCGCGCGTGATGCGCGCGGTGCCGCGCACGACGATCCAGTGTTCGGCGCGGTGGTGGTGCATCTGCAGCGACAGTTGCGCGCCCGGCTTCACGACGATGCGTTTCACCTGGAAGCGCTCGCCCGTGTCGACCGAGTCGTAGTGGCCCCACGGACGATGCACCTTGCGGTGATCGGTCGCTTCGGTGCCTTGTCGCGCCTTGATGTGCCCGACGATCTTCTTCACGTCCTGCACGCGCGATTTATCCGCGACGAGCACGGCGTCGGGCGTTTCGACGACGACCAGGTTCTGCGTGCCAACGCACGCGACGAGCCGGCTTTCCGAATGCGCGAACGTCGAGTCGGCGCCTTCGAACAACACGTGCCCGCGGCCGACGTTCCCGGCGTCGTCCTTCGGCGAGATCTGCCAGATCGCGTCCCACGAGCCGACGTCCGACCAGCCCGCGTCGAGCGGCACGACGACGCTTTCGCACAGTTGCGGCAGGCTCGCGAGCGGTTCCATCACCGCGTAGTCGATCGAGTTCGACGGCGACGCGGCGAACGCATCGCGATCGACGCGGAAGAAATCGCCGTCTTCCTTGCCCTGTGCGACCGCCTGTTCGCAGGCCGCGTAGATCTCGGGTTCGAGCTGCCGGATCGCCTTGAGCCAGACCGACGCGCGCACGATGAAGATCCCGCTGTTCCACCAGTATTCGCCCGACGCGACGTACTGCTGCGCGAGTTCGAGATGCGGCTTCTCGACGAAACGGTCGAGGCGGCGTACGTCGAGGCCGCCCGTGCCGGCGTCGCCGAGCGGCGCGCCGACGCGGATATAGCCGTAGCCGGTTTCCGCGTGCTTCGGCACGATGCCCATCGTCGCGATCTTGCCTTGCGCCGCGCAGTGCACGCCGGCCGCGACGGCCGCGTGAAAGCGCGGCACGTCCGCGACCGCATGGTCGGCGGGCATCACGGTCATCACCGCGTCGTTGCCGCCGGCGACGAGCCGCAACGCGGCGAGCGTCAGCGCGGGCGCGGTGTCGCGGCCGAGCGGCTCGAGCATGATGGTCGCGTGCTTGGCCGTCAGGCGCAGCTGTTCGGCGGTCGTGAAGCGGTGATCCTCGCCGCACACGATCAGCACGTCGTCGTTCAGCGGGTGATCGGCGATCAGGCCGTCGAGGCGCAGTGCGGTGGACTGCAGCAGCGAATGATCGCCGAGCAGGCCGATCAGCTGTTTCGGAAAGCGCTCGCGCGACATCGGCCACAGGCGCGTGCCGGAACCGCCGGCGAGAATCACGGGCTGCACGGCGAGGCGGGTACCGACGGCGGGCGTGCCGACGGCGGGTGCGGCGGAAGAAGAATGGCGCGTTTCGGCGACCACTGCCGGAGCATTCATGATGACACTCTCCACGGTTGAAGTCAGTGCCTGTCGTTGTAGCATGAAGTAAATCGACAATAAAACCGGACCCAATGCCGGATATCCGCCGCGCCGTCATCTGGAAGAACTTTCCGCGGTAGCACCGGCCGCAAATAAAAAAATAAAAAATAATTCCCGGCGCCAGCCTGCCGCGCCCGCCCGCAAAGGGCGAGCGGAAAGCGTAAAGATTCAGAAAAAATCCCCGATCGAGCCCGATTCGGGAAATCCTGCCGATTTAATTAAAAAAGATCGCGGCAAGAATTTCCGATTATTTTTCGAAATACTTGTGCGCTTGAGGATGAATTTTCTTGTCGCTTCAATAGCGTCATGCAACGTTTGAATCGAATGTGCGGCACGGGTCGCGCAAGGCGCTGTTCGGCAAACGCCTGTTCAAAGAAGAGGAAACAGACATGTTGAGCGTGCTGGCGAGAGTCATCGATATCGCGATGGTCGTGACGGGCGCGCTGATCGCGGCCGCGTTGCACGACGGCAGCATCGGGCTCAGCGACCTGCAGCGCACGACGGTGCTGTTCGACTGCCTGCTGGTCGTCGTGTTCTTTCCGGCCATCGGCATCTACCAGTCGTGGCGCGGCAAGCGTCTCGTCGGGCTGGTGGTGCGCGTGGCGTTCGCGTGGCTCGCGGTCGAGCTCGCGGGCATCCTGATGAGTTTCAGTTTTCACCAGTCGGGCGACCTGTCGCGGCTGTGGCTCGGCTACTGGGCGCTCGTGACGATGGCGCTGCTCGCCGGCTCGAAGACCTGCGTGCACGTCGTGCTGCGGCAGTTGCGCCGCGGCGGCTACAACCTGAAGGCGGTCGCGATCGTCGGCGGCACGCCGGCGGCGCGGCGGCTGATCGCGCAGATGCGGGCGCGGCCGGAAGCCGGCTTCAACCCGGTGTGCGTGTACGACGAAAGCGAGGCGCCGGGCGAAGTCGCGCTCGACGACGTGCGCATCGAGCGGCAGTTCGAATCGCTGGTGTGGCTGGTGCGCAGCCGCGCGATCAGCGAGCTGTGGCTCACGCTGCCGATCACGGAGGAGCGCCGGATTCACCAGATCGTGACGGTGTTCCGCCACGACTTCGTGAACATCCGCTTCATCCCGGACGTGCGCACGCTGTCGTTCTTCAACCAGGAAGTGGTCGAGGTGCTCGGCGTGCCGGCGATCAACCTCGCGGCGTCGCCGATCACCGACGTGCGGATCCTGCCGAAGTTCGTGTTCGACCGGCTGTTCGCGCTGGCGGCGCTCGCCGCGCTCGCGCCGGTGATGGTGCTGATCGCGGCGCTGATCAAGCTGACCTCGCGCGGGCCGGTGTTCTTTCGGCAGAAGCGCAAGGGCATCGACGGGCACGAGTTCGAGATCTACAAGTTTCGCTCGATGAAGGTGCACCAGGAAGTGGCCGGGCAGGTCACGCAGGCGACCAAGAACGACTCGCGCGTGACGCCGGTCGGCCGGTTCCTGCGGCGCACGAGCCTCGACGAGCTGCCGCAGTTCATCAACGTGCTGAAGGGCGAGATGTCGGTGGTCGGCCCGCGCCCGCATGCGCTCGCGCACGACGACATCTACAAGGATCTGGTCAAGGGCTACATGTTCCGCTACCGGATCAAGCCCGGCATCACCGGGTGGGCGCAGATCAACGGCTATCGCGGCGAGACCGACCAGATCGAGAAGATGATGGGCCGCGTGAAGCTCGACCTGTACTACATGCAGAACTGGTCGTTCTGGCTCGACATCAAGATCGTCGTGCTGACGCTGTGGAAAGGCTTCACCGGCAGCAACGCGTACTGACACCGACGCGCTGCGTCGCACAGGCATTCGGGTTTTCCGAATTTCGAATCATTGGTCAAGGGGTCCGACACATCATGAATCTGACTATCATCGGCAGCGGTTACGTAGGGCTTGTCACCGGCGCCTGTCTCGCCGACATCGGGCACGACGTGTTCTGTCTCGACGTCGACCAGGCAAAGATCGACATCCTGAACAACGGCGGCGTGCCGATCCACGAGCCGGGCCTGAAGGAAGTGATCGCGCGCAACCGCTCGGCCGGCCGCCTGCGCTTCTCGACCGACGTCGAGGCCGCGGTCGCGCACGGCGACGTGCAGTTCATCGCGGTCGGCACGCCGCCCGACGAGGACGGCTCGGCCGACCTGCAATACGTGCTCGCGGCGGCGCGCAACATCGGCCGCTACATGACCGGCTTCAAGGTGATCGTCGACAAGTCGACGGTGCCGGTCGGCACGGCCGAGCGCGTGCGCGCGGCGGTTGCCGAGGAGCTCGCGAAGCGCGGCGGCGACCAGATGTTCTCGGTCGTGTCGAATCCGGAATTCCTGAAGGAAGGCGCGGCTGTCGACGATTTCACGCGGCCGGACCGCATCGTGATCGGCTGCGACGACGACGTGCCGGGCGAGCGCGCCCGCGAGCTGATGAAGAAGCTCTACGCGCCATTCAACCGCAATCACGAGCGCACGCTGTACATGGACGTGCGCTCGGCCGAGTTCACGAAATACGCGGCGAACGCGATGCTCGCGACGCGCATCTCGTTCATGAACGAGCTGGCGAACCTCGCCGACCGCTTCGGCGCGGACATCGAGGCCGTGCGCCGCGGGATCGGCTCCGATCCGCGCATCGGCTACCACTTCCTGTACGCCGGCTGCGGCTACGGCGGCTCGTGCTTCCCGAAGGACGTCGAGGCGCTGATCCGCACGGCTGACGAGCACGGCCAGTCGCTGCAGATCCTGAAGGCCGTGTCGTCGGTCAACGCGACGCAAAAGCGCGTGCTCGCCGACAAGATCGTCGCGCGTTTCGGCGAGGACCTGAGCGGCCGCACGTTCGCGCTGTGGGGCCTGGCCTTCAAGCCGAACACCGACGACATGCGCGAGGCGCCGAGCCGCGAGCTGATCGCCGAGCTGCTGTCGCGCGGCGCGCGCGTCGCCGCGTACGACCCGGTCGCGCAGCAGGAAGCGCGCCGCGTGCTCGCGCTCGATCTCGCCGATCACCCGAGCTGGCTCGAGCGCCTGTCGTTCGTCGACGACGAGGCGCAGGCTGCGCGCGACGCCGACGCGCTCGTGATCGTCACCGAATGGAAGGCGTTCAAGAGCCCCGACTTCGTCGCGCTCGGCCGCCTGTGGAAGGCGCCCGTGATCTTCGACGGCCGCAACCTGTACGAGCCGGAGACGATGAGCGAGCAGGGCATCGAGTACCACCCGATCGGCCGGCCGGGCTCGCGCCAGGCCGTCGCCGCGCGCGTGCCGGGCGCCGCGCGCGCGAGCGCGTAACCCGTTTTTCGTCACTCGTTACGAGACGCCATGTTCCGGAACATCCTGATCGTCTGCCACGCGAACGTCTGCCGCAGCCCGGCGGCGGAAATGCTGTTCAAGTCGCACGCCGCGTCGCGCGGCGGCCCGCGTCCGACGTTTCATTCGGCCGGCGTCCACGCGAACGACGGCGACGGCATCGATCCGGTGATGCGGCAACTGCTGGCCGAGCGGGGCGTCGATGCGACGACCCATCGCTCGCGGCGGCTGTCGCGCCGGATCGTGCGCGACGCCGACCTGATTCTCGTCAGCGAGCGCCGACAGATCGCGGCCGTCGAAGCGGTCGATCCGTTCGCACGCGGCAAGGTCCACCTGCTCGGCAAGTGGGAAGGGGCCGAGATCGCGGACCCGCACGGCGGCCCCGAGGCCGACTACCGCGAGAGCTACTCACTGATCGAACGTCTGGTTCAAGGATGGCTACAGAAACTATGCTGAAACGCCCGATGCGCCCGGTGGCGCTTGCCGTCGCGCTGACGACTTTCCTGTCAGCCTGTGCAACCGCGCCCGGCAACTACCTCGACTCGTCGAACCTGAAGGACGAAGGCCGGCAGGAAGCGGCCGAAACCTATCCGGTTCATTACATCGACGCCAAAGTGGTGATGGACCAGCTGCAGAAAGCACAGGTCGATCATCCGCTGCCGCCCGGGCGCTATACCGATCCGTCGCAGTACACGTATCGCGTCGGCCCGCAGGACATCCTCGGCGTCACCGTGTGGGACCACCCGGAGCTGACGACGCCGCAGGGCCAGTCGTTCTCGAGCGGCGGCAACACGACGCAATCGGTCGCGGGCGCGTTGCAGCAGCCGTATACGACCGCGCTGCCGGGCCAGGCCGATCCGTACGGCCAGACGGTTGCCGCCGACGGCACGATCTTCTTCCCGTTCGTCGGCCGCATTCGCGTGGCGGGCAAGACGGTCGCGCAGATCCGCGACGAGATGGCGTCCAGCCTGTCGCGCTACGTGAAGAATCCGCAGCTCGACGTGCGCGTGCTGTCGTTCCGCAGCCAGAAGGTGCAGGTGACGGGCGAGGTGAAGCAGCCGGGCCCGCTCGCGGTGAGCGACGTGCCGCTCACGCTCGTCGACGCGATCTCGCGCTCCGGCGGCTCGACCGCCGAAGCCGACCTGCAGCGCGTGCGCCTGACGCGCGACGGCAAGCTGTACACGCTCGACGCGAACGGCGTGCTCGATCGCGGCGAGGTGAAGCAGAACGTGATGCTGCAGCCGGGCGACATCGTCAACGTGCCGGATCGCAGCGACAGCCGCGTGTTCATCATGGGCGAGGTCAAGACGCCGGTCACGGTGCCGATGCTCAAGGGCAGGCTGACCATCGCCGACGCGCTGACCGCGGGCGGCGGGATCCTCGACACCGATGCGAACCCGCGCAAGATCTACGTGATGCGCGGCATGCGCGACAACCCGACGAAGCCCGAAGTGTTCCGCCTCGACATGACGCAGCCCGATGCGCTGATGCTGTCGAGCCGCTTCCCGCTTCAGCCGCTCGACGTCGTCTACGTCAGCACGGCCGGCTCGGTGCAGTTCAACCGTGTGCTGCAGCAGGTGCTGCCGACGATCCAGACGATCTTCTACATGCGGCAAATCACGCGCTGATAGCCCGCCGGGGCGGCGTCCGCCCCCCGGCACCACTCAAGCGGGAACGAATGGTGAACACGCAAGCGAAACACTCCTACGCGGACCTGACCGCGAAGACCGAGGAAGAGGACTTCGTTCTCGGCCAGTTGCTCCAGGTGATCATGGACGACATCTGGCTGCTGATCGGCATCGCGGTGACGGTCATCGCGCTCGCCGGCCTCTACTGCTTCATCGCGAAGCCGGTCTACCAGGCGGACGTGCACGTGCGGGTCGAGGGCAACGACAACACGTCGCAGGCGCTCACGCAGACGCAGACGGGCGCGTCGATCAACAGCGGCCCGCAGCAGGCGCCGACCGACGCGGAAATCGAGATCATCAAGAGCCGCGGCGTGGTCACGCCGGTCGTCGAGCAGTTCAAGCTGAACTTTTCGATCGCGCCGAAGACGCTGCCGGTGCTCGGCAGCCTCGCCGCGCGCCTCGCGACGCCGGGCGAGCCGTCGCGGCCGTGGCTCGGCCTGAAATCGTACGCGTGGGGCGGCGAGCTCGCCGACGTCGACTCGATCAGCGTCGTGCCGGCGCTCGAAGGCAAGAAGCTGACGCTGACGGCCGGCCCGAACGGCACCTATTCGCTGGTCGACGAGAACGGCACGCGGCTGCTGGCCGGCCGCGTCGGCGAAGCGGCGCAGGGCGGCGGCGTGACGCTGCTCGTGCAGAAGCTCGTCGCGCGCCCCGGCACGCAATTCACGGTGGTGCGCTACAACGATCTCGACGCGATCAGCGGCTTCCAGGCCGGCATCCAGGTGAGCGAGCAGGGCAAGCAGACGGGCGTCGTGCAGATTTCGCTGGAAGGCAAGGACCCGGACCAGACCGCCGCGATCGCGAACGCGCTCGCGCAGTCGTACCTGAACCAGCACGTGGTCGCGAAGCAGGCGGAAGCGACCAAGATGCTCGACTTCCTGAAGGGCGAGGAGCCGCGTCTGAAGGCCGACCTCGAACGCGCGGAAGCCGCGCTCACGCAATACCAGCGCACGTCGGGTTCGATCAACGCGAGCGACGAGGCGAAGGTCTACCTCCAGGGCAGCGTGCAATACGAACAGCAGATCGCCGCGCAGCGCCTGCAGCTCGCGTCGCTCGCGCAGCGCTTCACCGATTCGCACCCGATGGTGATCGCCGCGAAGCAGCAGCTCGCGGAGCTGCAGGGCGAGAAGGACAAGTTCAGCAACCGCTTCCGCAGCCTGCCGGCGACCGAGGTGAAGGCCGTCCAGCTGCAGCGCGACGCGAAGGTCGCCGAGGACATCTACGTGCTGCTGCTGAACCGCGTGCAGGAGCTGTCGGTGCAGAAGGCCGGCACGGGCGGCAACATCCACCTGATCGACTCGGCGCTGCGTCCGGGCGCGCCGGTCAAGCCGAAGAAGGTGCTGATCCTGTCGGCCGCCGTGTTCCTCGGGCTGATCCTCGGCACGGGCGTCGTGTTCCTGCGTCGCAACCTGTTCCAGGGCATCGAGGATCCGGACCGCATCGAGCGCACGTTCAACCTGCCGCTGTACGGGCTGGTGCCGCAAAGCGCCGAGCAGGTGAAGCTCGACGCGGCCGCGGAGAAGGGCGGCAGCCGTGCGCGGCCGATCCTCGCGAGCCTGCGTCCGAAGGACCTGAGCGTCGAAAGCATGCGCAGCCTGCGCACCGCGATGCAGTTCGCGATGATGGACGCGAAGAACCGCGTGATCGTGCTGACCGGCCCGACGCCGGGCATCGGCAAGAGCTTCCTGACGGTCAACCTCGCGGTGCTGCTCGCGCATTCGGGCAAGCGCGTGCTGCTGATCGACGCCGACATGCGCCGCGGGATGCTCGACCGCTACTTCGGCCTGACCGTGCAGCCGGGCCTGTCCGAGCTGCTGAGCGATCAGTCGCCGCTCGAGGAAGCGATCCGCGAGACGCCGGTGCAGGGCCTGTCGTTCATCGCGGCCGGCACGCGCCCGCCGAATCCGTCGGAGCTGCTGATGTCGACGCGCCTGCCGCAATACCTCGAAGGGCTCGGCAAGCGCTACGACGTCGTGCTGATCGATTCGCCGCCGGTGCTGGCGGTGACCGACGCAACCATCATCGGCCGCATGGCCGGCTCGACGTTCCTCGTGCTGCGCTCGGGCATGCATACCGAAGGCGAGATCGCCGATGCGATCAAGCGCCTGCGCACCGCGGGGGTCGACCTGGAAGGCGGGATCTTCAACGGCGTGCCGCCGAAGGCGCGCGGCTACGGCCGCGGCTATGCGGCCGTGCACGAATACCTGAGCGCTTGATCGCATTTCACGACACCGGGCCGGCGCGAGCGGCGCCTGCCCGGCCGACTGGAGAATCCTTGATGAAAATTTCCGTGCTCGTTCCGACCTATCGGCGTCCCGCCGACCTCGCGCGCTGCCTGCTGGCGCTGCAGCGGCAGCAGCGGCTGCCCGACGAGGTGATCGTCGTCGCGCGCCCGGAGGACGACGCCACGCACGAACGGCTCGCCGATCCGGCGGTCGGCGGCGCGCTGCCGCTACGCATCGTGCCGGTCGAGGTGGCCGGCCAGGTCGCCGCGCTGAACAAGGGGCTCGACTCGGTGAACGGCGACATCGTCGCGATCACCGACGACGATGCGGCGCCGCACGCGGACTGGCTCGCGCGCATCGAAGCCGCGTTCCTGTCCGACCCGCGCGTGGGCGCGGTCGGCGGGCGCGACTGGGTGCACGAGAAGGGCCGCTTGCTCGACGAATCGCGCGAGCTCGTTGGCCAGCTCACGCTGTCGGGCAAGATCATCGGCAATCATCACCTTGGCGTCGGCGGTGCGCGCGCCGTCGACATGCTCAAAGGCGCGAACATGAGCTACCGCCGCGCGGCGATCGAACGGCTGCGCTTCGACACGCGGCTGCGCGGCGCCGGCGCGCAGGTGCACAACGACATGGCGTTCAGCATGGAGGTGCAGCGCGCGGGCTGGACGCTGCTGTACGACCCGGCGATCGCGGTCGACCATTTCCCGGCCGAGCGCTTCGACGACGACCGGCGCGATGCGGCGTCGCTGAACGCGATCAGCAACGGCGCGTACAACCTGCAACTGACGCTGCGGGAGCATCTGCCGCCGGTACGGCGCGAGATCGCGTGGTGGTGGTGGACGCTGGTCGGCACACGCGTCTATCCGGGCTTTGCGCACGTGCTGCTGGCGCTGCCGACCGCGCGGCGTGCCCGCGTGCTCGCGCACTGGCGCGCGGTGCGCCGCGGCGCGCGCGATGCGCGTCGCACCGATCTTGCCCCCCATCGTGCGGCGATGCCGCCGGTGACGTCTTGAACGGCCTGCGCGCCTCGCGCGCGGCCATGCCCGGAGGGCTCG
This sequence comes from Burkholderia sp. LAS2, assembly GCF_018417615.1. Lineage (NCBI taxonomy): Bacteria > Pseudomonadati > Pseudomonadota > Betaproteobacteria > Burkholderiales > Burkholderiaceae > Burkholderia > Burkholderia sp. LAS2. The sequence continues at coordinate 4,189,905 of NZ_CP071052.1, read as the reverse complement.
CATGACCACGAAGGCTGCAACGAACGTTCACGTCCATCTGTTCTACGGCGCCGATCCGCGTACCTACCGGAAAGGCGACGACATCGGCTGCCTGTACGGCTATCACCACGCCGAATCCGACGAATTCCGGCTGACCTATTCGCAGGACGGCCGCGAGAACCGCGTCGTGAGCCTCGCGCGCCGCGCGCTGAAGGCGGCGCTCGGCTTCGATATCGTGCATGCGTGGCGCAACCGCGCGACGTTGCTCGCGACCGACGTGATCTGGACGCATACCGAGCAGGAGCATCTGGCCGCCGCGCTGATCCTCAAGCTCGCCGGCGCGCAGGGCAAGCGCCCGCTGCTGCTCGCGCAGAGCGTGTGGCTGTTCGACAAGTGGGGCAGCTTCGGCGGCCCGCGCCGCTGGCTGTACCGCAAGCTGCTCGCGCGCGCCGACGCGCTGACCACGCTCGCCCGCGACAACGCCGACCTGTGCCGCCGCATCCTCGGGCGCGAAGCCGAGTTCGTTTATTACGGGCTGAACACGCAGGATTTCCCGCCGGTCGAGCCGCGGCAGTGGCAGCCGAACCGGCCGCTGCGGATCGCCGCGATCGGCAACGACCGCGATCGCGACTGGCGCACGTTCCTCGCCGCGTTCGGCGGCGACGAACGCTACGACGTGCGGCTCGCGACGCGCCGCCGCGTGCCGCGCGAATGGCATGCGCCGAACGTGAAGATCGGCCCGGCGTCGGGGCTCGCGAAGCAGCACGAACTGTACGCGTGGGCCGACGTGATCGTCGTGCCGCTGCGGCCGAATTTCCATGCGTCGGGCATCACCGTGATGCTCGAGGCGGCGGCCGTCGGCAAGCCGATGATCGTGTCCGACGTGGGCGGCCTGAGCGACTACTTCCCGCACGATACGGCCGCCTATGTGCCGGCGTTCGACGCGCAGGCGATGCGCCAGGCCGCCGATCGCTTCGTCGCCGATCCGGCGGCGGCGCTCGACTGCGCGCGGGCCGCCGCCGCCTGCCTGCGCGAGCGCGACCTGACCACGCAGGCGTTCGCCGAGCAGCACGTGCGGATCACGCGCGACATGCTGCGCCGGCGCCGCACGCCCGCGGCGGCCGGCGTCGCGATGCCGCTCGCCGATTCGCACCCTTCGTCGCAGTGAGCGCGGATCGATGAGTACGATTGCCGCCGAACGCGCGCCGTCGCGCACCCGCAGCTGGTTCGCCGAACCGAAGCACTGGGCCGGGCAGGCCGGGCTGTGGACGTTGACCGCCGCGCTGATCGCGATCCACCAGGGCAAGGTGCTGACGCTCGCGTTCCCGGTGCTGGCCATCGGGGTCGGCATCTGGCTGTATTTCAAGAGCCCGGCGCGCTATGTCGGCTTCATGTGGTGGGTGTGGTTCCTGAGCCCGGAAGTGCGGCGTCTGGCCGACTGGTCCAAGGGCGCGTTCACGCCGACGAGCCTGATCCAGGTCGCGCCGCTCGCGGTGACGATGATCGCCGGCCTGGGGCTCATCAGGCATTACCGCGTGCTCGCGCAGCGACGCGGGATTCCGGTGCTGCTGATCCTGTTCGGGCTCGTGTATGCATACCTGGTCGGGATCGTGTCGAGCGGCGTGATGGCCGCAACCTACGACCTCGCGAACTGGCTGTACCCGATCCTGATCGGCTTTCACATCATGGTGAACGCGCGCAACTATCCGGAGTATCGCGACGTGCTGCTGTCCACCTTCATGTGGGGCATGCTCGTGATGGGCGTGTACGGCGTCGTGCAGTACTTCGTGATGCCGCAGTGGGACGTGCTGTGGATGGTCGGCTCGCAGATGGGCTCGCAGGGTGAGCCGGTGCCGTACGGCGTGCGCGTGTTCAGCACGATGAATTCGTCCGGGCCGTTCGCGTTCGCGATGATGGGTGCGCTGGTGTTCGTGCTGGTCGCGCCGCAGAAGATCCGCTGGTTCGCGGGCGCGGCCGGTTTCGTGTCGTTCGCGCTGTGTCTCGTGCGCTCGACCTGGGGCGGCTGGGTGATCGCGCTCGCGATCCAGCTCGTGCAATCGAGCAACCGCGTGCGGATGCGGATCCTGATCAGCGGCGTCGTGCTGGTCGGGCTGTGCGTGCCGCTCTTGACCGTCGGGCCGGTGGCCGACCGGCTCGGCGCGCGCCTGCAGTCGATCACGAACCTGAAGGACGACCGCAGCTACGACGACCGCAACAAGTTCTACGCGACCTTCGCGCAGACGGCGTTCACCGACGTCGCCGGCGAAGGGATGGGCGCGACCGGCGCGTCCACGAAGCTGTCGAGCGACAGCGGCGAGCTCGGCAAGTACGGCAGCTTCGACAGCGGCGTGATGAACGTGCCGTTCGTGCTCGGCTGGCCCGGCACGCTGCTGTATCTCGCCGGCGTCGTGATGCTGTTCGGCCGCACGCTGCGCGCGGCGTTCAAGCTGCGCCAGGACAAGTTCGTCGGCGCGTGCCTGAGCCTGTGCCTGTCGACCTTCGCGATGCTCGTATTCACGAACTCGCTGATCGGCACCGGCGGCCTGCTGATGTTCACAGCCATTTTTTCGATACTTGCCGCGGCGCACTGGCAGAAGGCGCAACGCCTGCTGGCCGCCGCGCGTTCACGGGGAGGCGACCATTGAGAATCGCGATCGTCACGCACGTCGTGCGACATAACGACGGGCAGGGCCGCGTCAATTACGAAATCGCGCGCGCGGCGCTGGCCGAACACTACGAGGTCACGCTGGTCGCGTCGCATGTCGCGCCCGAGTTGCTGGCCGATCCGCGCGTGCGCTGGGTGCCGGTGAAGGTCGGCGGCTTCTGGCCGTCGAATCTCGTCAAGCAGCAGGTGTTCGCGCTGAAAAGCGCGGCGTGGCTGCGCGCGCACCGTGGCGAATACGACGTGCTGCACGTGAACGGCTTCATCTCGTGGATCAAGGCCGACGTGAATACCGCGCACTTCGTGCACGGCGGCTGGTTCAAGAGTCCGTACTATCCGTTCGGACCCACCAAGGGGCTGTGGTCGGCCTACCAGTACGTCTATACGCGTGTGAATACCGTGCTCGAGCGCTGGGCGTACAAGCGTTCGCGCGCGATCACGGCGGTGTCGCAGAAGGTGGCCGACGAGATCGCCGGGCTCGGCATCGACAGCGGCAAGATCAGCGTGATCTACAACGGCGTCGACGGCAGCGCGTTCGCGGGCGCGCAGGCCGATCGCGCGGCGTTCAAGCTGCCGGCCGACGCGTTCCTGCTGCTGTTCGTCGGCGACCTGCGCACGCCGCGCAAGAACCTCGGCACCGTGCTGAAGGCGCTGACGAAGCTGCCGGCGAACGTGCATCTGGCGGTGGCAGGCTATCTGCCCGGCAGCCCGTATCCGGAAGAAGCGCGCGCGCTCGGCATCGATTCGCGCGTGCATTTCCTCGGGCTCGTGAAGAACATGCCGACGCTGATGCGCTCGGTCGACGCGTACGTTTTTCCGTCGCGCTACGAAGCGATGAGCCTGTCGCTGCTGGAGGCGATGGCGGCCGGTCTGCCGGTCGTCACCGCGCGCACGGCGGGCGGCGCGGAAATCATCACGCGCGAATGCGGGATCGTGCTGGAGGATCCGGACGATCCGGCCGCGCTCGCGCAGGCGATCGGCGCGCTCGCGGCATCGCGCGACACCTGTCGCGCGATGGGCGACGCGGCCCGCGAACTGATGACCCGTTTCGGCTGGGCGCACATGGGCGCCCAGTACGTCGCGCTTTACCGGCGCATCGGCCAACCCACGCAGCCGTCCGCGTTCGAGCGGGTCGAGCATGCAATCACGCAGGAGCAACCGTGATGTCCCACTCTTCCCGGCCGATCAAATCGTTGCAGATCGGCATGCACTGGTTCCCCGAACGCGCGGGCGGCCTCGACCGGATGTACTACTCGCTCGTCGGCGCGCTGCCCGGCGCGGGCGTCGAGGTGCGCGGGCTCGTCGCCGGCTCGCCGAAGGTCGCCGACGACACGGGCGGCGCGATCCAGGGCTTCGGGCCCGCGTCGCAGCCGCTCGCGCGCCGGATGCTCGCCGCGCGGCGCGCGCTGCGCGACGAGATCCGCAGCGAACGGCCGGACGTGATTTCGTCGCACTTCGCGCTGTACACGTTCCCGGGCCTCGACGTGACGCGCGGGATTCCGCAGGTGTCGCACTTCCAGGGGCCGTGGGCCGACGAAAGCCAGGTCGAGGGCGCCGCGTCGCTCGGGCAGCGCGCGAAGCGCTATCTCGAACAGGCCGTCTATACGCGCTCGTCGCGGTTGATCGTGCTGTCGCAGGCGTTCGGCCAGATCCTGACGCACCGCTACGGGATCGATCCGTCGCGGGTGCGCGTGATTCCCGGCTGCGTCGATACCGCGCAGTTCGACACGCCGCTCACGCCGGCCGAGGCGCGGCACAAGCTGCAACTGCCGCAGGACCGGCCGATCGTGCTCGCCGTGCGCCGGCTCGTGCGGCGCATGGGGCTGGAGGACCTGATCGACGCGATCGGCATCGTCAAGCGCCGTCACCCGGACGTGCTGCTGCTCATCGCCGGCAAGGGCAAGATCGGCGAGGAACTGCAGCAGCGCATCGACGAAGCGGGGCTGCAGGACAACGTGAAGCTGCTCGGCTTCGTGCCCGATCATCATCTCGCGGCGCTGTACCGCGCGGCGACGGTCAGCGTCGTGCCGACGGTCGCGCTCGAGGGCTTCGGGTTGATCACCGTCGAATCGCTGGCATCCGGCACGCCGGTGCTGGTGACGCCGGTCGGCGGGCTGCCGGAGGCGGTCGCCGGGTTGTCGAACGATCTCGTGCTGCCGTCGACGGGCGCCGATGCGATCGCCGAAGGGCTCGGCGGTGCGCTGTCAGGGGCGATCACGTTGCCCGACGAGGTCGCGTGCAAGCGCTATGCGCGCGATCATTTCGACAACGCGGTGATCGCGCGACGCGTGGCTGGCGTGTACGAAGAGGCGATTCAGGCGGCAGGCTGAACGCTCGCGGCGCGCAGCGGAGCCGCAGCGCGACCGAAAGCCGGACCGGCGCGCGTGCGCGGCCGGTTCGCATGCCGGCCGCCCGTCTGGGGCGGGCCGGCTTTTCCCATTCCATCCGCACGACCGGTGCGCATCATGCGCGCCGCAGCGTCGCGGCCCATACGCCGAGCGCGGCCACGCTCACCCCCGCGCCGAGCACGCACACGCCTGTCCATCCGGCGCGCGCATACATCATCGTCGCCGCGATCGCACCGAGCCCGCTGCCGGCCGAATAAAACAGCATGTAGCAGCCGACGAGGCGCGCATGCGCGTCCGGCCGCGCGCCGAGAATCATGCTCTGGTTGACGACGTGCACGGCCTGTCCGCCGACGTCGAGCAGCACGATGCCGACGATCAGCAGCGCAATCGACGTAGTGCCGAATGCGAGCGGCAGCCACGCGCACGCGAGCAGCGCGAGTGCGGTGCCGGTCGTCGCTTCGCCGCGCCCGCGATCCGCGAGCCGGCCCGCGCGCGCGGCGGCCGCCGCACCCAGCGCGCCGACGAGGCCGAACGCGCCGATCTGCGTGTGCGACATCGCGTGCGGAGGCGCGCTCAGCGGCAGCACGAGCGCGCTCCAGAAGATGCTGAATGCCGCGAACATCAGCAGCGCGATCGTGCCGCGCACGCGCAGCACGCGTTCTTCGCGCAGCAGCGACACCATCGAGCGCAGCAGCGCCGCGTAACCGATGCGTTCGCGCGGTGCGTGCCGATCCGGCAACAGCCGCGACAGCACGACGAGCATCGCGATCGCGAGCGCACCCGATACGAGATAGACGGCCCGCCACCCGGCGATGTCGGTGACGACGCCCGCCACCGAGCGCGCGGCCAGCAGCCCGACCACGACGCCGCCCTGCGCAGCACCCACTACGCGGCCGCGTTCGCCTGCGCCGGCGAGCGCGGCCGCGCACGCGATCAGCCCTTGCGTCATCGCGGTGCCGAGCAATCCGACCGCGACCATCCCGGCCAGCAGCGCGACGCGTGTCGACGCGGCAGCCACGCCGATGCAGGCCGCGGTCAGCAGCAGAAGCTGCACGGCGATCAGGCGCTTGCGGTTCAGCAAGTCGCCGAGCGGCACGACGAACAGCAGCGCGAGCGCGCAGCCGAGCTGCGTCGCGGTGACGACGCCGCCGACGGCGGCCTGCGACACGCCGAAATCCCGCGCGATCGAATCGAGCAGCGGCTGCGCGTAGTAGACGTTCGCGACGCTCGCCGCGCAGCAGACGGCCAGGAGCGCGACGCGCGCCGACGACAGGCGGCCGCCGTCGGCCGGATGGACCGCGTCGGTTCGCGCGTTCGATGCAACGGTGCCGGAACGGCAGGATGACTCCATGGTTGCCTCACGCAATGGAGTTGCAATTTGAAACTTGTTTGGAGTGTAGGGAAAGTGGTTTTAAAATGCAACTTGTTGGGTGACGGGCCAAAGGCCCGCGCACGGATGGTCGGCATGCCTGCGAAGGCGCCGGCGCAATTGTGGAGAGGAAGATGGCCAGGCAGAAAAGTCTTGCGGATTCGGCGTGCCCGGTGGCGCGCGCGACCGATATCGTCGGCGATCGCTGGGCGTTGCTGATCGTGCGCGATGCGTTCGACGGCGTGCGCCGCTTCGGCGATTTCCGCGCGAGCCTCGGCGTCGCGAGCAACATCCTGTCCGACCGGCTGAAGCGGCTGGTGGACGCCGGCGTGTTCGACGTCGTGCCGGCGTCCGACGGCACCGCGTATCAGGAGTACGTGCTGACCAAAAAGGGCGAGGGGCTGTTTCCGGTCATCGTGATGCTGCGGCAGTGGGGCGAGGTCAACCTGTTCGCGCGCGGCGAGCCGCATTCGGTGCTGGTCGACCGCGGCACCGGGCGCGCGATCCGCAAGCTCGCGCTGCGGCACGACGACGGCCGGCCGGTGAAGGCGGCCGAGACTATCGTGAAGAAGATCGGTGACGAAGCGGGCACGACGCGTCGGTGAGCGCGGTGCGCGGCGACCATCGGCTGGACGCGCAGCGCGTTCATGCGCGGTACGGCCTCGCACGGAACGGACAGCGGCGGTCGAAGCTCATTCGGCCGTAATGCCACGGCGCGAGCGAGCGCCGCATCCGCTATCGCGGGAAAACCGGCGTCGCTGGGCCGTTCAGTGCCGTCCGCCACGCCAGCGTCCCGGCGCGACGCCGAAGCGCTTCGTGAACGCATGCGTGAACGTGCTTTGATCGGCGAAACCGACGCTGCCCGCGATGTCGACGAGCGAATGCCGGCCGTCGGCGAGCAGCACGACCGCTGCGTCGAGCCTCAGCCGCTGCAGGTAGCGATGCGGCGTTTCGCCGAACGCGTCGACGAACAGCTGATGAAACCGGCGCATCCCGTAGCCGCAGTGCGCGGCGAGATCGGCGATGCGCAGCGGATCGGCGAGCCGCGCGCGCAGCCAGCGGTCGATGCGCGCGAAATCGAGGCCCGACGCGGGCGCGGCGATGCCCGCATCGTCGAGCAGCGCGTCGCACAGGCGCGCGGCGGCCTGCCACTGGAAGCGGTGCGCGGCGGCCTGCCGTGCGTCGCCGGCCGGCGCATCGTGCTGCACGGCGGCCGCCGCGACCTGCGCGACGAGCGACGTGAGCGCCGGGTCGATCGACACGGCGCGCGCATGGTCGAACAGCCGCTGCGGCACCGCGAGCGATGCGGCGGGCAGGTCGATCACGAGCTGGCGATTGTCGCCGAGGCCCGCGTAGTCGTGGCGCGCGCCGGCCGGAATCAGCCAGGCCGCGTGCCGGTCGATGCGCCGGCCGACCCCGTCCACTGCCATCACCATCGCGCCATCGACGCCGAGCACGACCTGGTGGAAGTCGTGCACGTCCGACGCTTCGCACGTGGCGTAGCGGCGCAGCGCGATGGCGGGGGAGGCGATGCGTTCCATCCGAAGGAAGCGGCCGGATGCGGGGTCAGACGTCGAGCAGTTCGACTTCGAACACGAGCGTCGCGTTCGGCGGAATCACGCCGCCTGCGCCGCGCGGGCCGTAGCCGAGTTGCGGCGGAATCGTCAGGCGACGCACGCCGCCGACCTTCATCCCTTGCACGCCTTCGTCCCAGCCCTTGATGACCATGCCGCCGCCCAGCACGAACGCGAACGGGTCGTTACGATCCTTGCTCGAATCGAATTTCTGACCATCGGTCAGCCAGCCCGTGTAGTGGACGCTGACGGTCTTGCCGGCTTGCGCTTCCGCGCCGGTGCCTTCGGTCAGGTCTTCGTACTTGAGGCCCGATTCGGTCGTGATGACGGACATGATTTCTCCTGAAAGAGCGTGACGTAAAACCGCTATTGTAGGCGAGCGCGCAGCGGGCCGGCGCGTGCGGATTTCGCGCCGCCGTACGCGGGTCGGCAAGCGTATCGCCCAGCGTGGCGGAGCGCCGCGCGCGGGATCGCCCGACACGCCATTGGAACGCGCGTTTGAATTTTTCGCGCGTCGCGGCGCCGAGGTTGCACCACGCGAGGGCGCCGAGTGTATGAATCGATGCGACCGGCACGCGTTGCCGCAGGCTGCACGACCGTTGCCGGATTCCACGGCACGCCCGCCACACGAGGCTTGCGGGCGGGCGGCGCGGTGCCGAACCGGTTCCGGCGCGTCACCCGTACGCCAACCCGCGCGTTCGAATCGCGACCTGTCCGGGCGCCGCTCGCGCGCCGTTTTTTACGCCGTTCCGACCGTGCCCTGTTTGGAAGCGCGCATCTACCGCGCGGCTTGCGTGCGCCGGCGCGCGCGGCCTATCTTTACATCTGTCGATGTCAGGATTTGGCGGCGCGCGATGTGCCGCCCGGGCTTGCGCCGGCTGCGTCGGACGATGCGCCGGGCCGCTCCGCAACAGGAGAACGATGAACATGAAGTCAGCCGCTTCCGCCACCGCAGCCGGCATCATGCCGGTGCGTCGCGACCTGCGCTTCGACCTGCCGGTCGACCGCGCGAAGGACTGGCATGGCCTCGGGTCGCACGTGACCCATTTCTTCAACGCGCTATCGCTGCTGTTTCCGGCCGGCGAGCGTTTCTTCATGGATTCGGTGCGCCACTATCGCGACCGGATCGACGATCCGGTGCTGAGGCAGCAGGTGCTCGGCTTCATCGGCCAGGAGGCGATGCACACGCGCGAGCACGTCGAATACAACGAGCTGATGCAGGCGAACCGGCTGCCCGCGCGCAAGCTCGACAAGCGCGTGTGGACGGTGCTCGGCTACCTGAAGCGCAAGCTGCCGCATTCGATGCAGCTCGCGCACACGGTGGCGGCCGAGCACTATACGGCGATGCTCGCCGACTGGCTGCTGAGCGACCCGACGCGCCTGGCCGGTTCGGTCGAAGGCTACCGGCAGATGTGGCTGTGGCACGCGCTGGAGGAAACCGAGCACAAGGCCGTGTCGTTCGACGTGTGGAATGCCGCGATGAAGCCGGGGCTGCGCCGTTACCTGATCCGCATCGGCGTGTATCTGCTGACGACGCTGACGTTCTGGCCGACCGTGTTCCTGATCCATGTGACGCTGCTGTGGCGCGATCGCCGCGCCGGCCATCACGTGCGCGGCCTGCTGCGGGTGCTCGCGTTCCTGTACGGGCCGCGCCGCGGGCTGTTCCCGCGCATCGCCGGCGAATGGCTGAGCTTTTTCCGGCCGGGCTTCCACCCGTGGGATCACGACAATCGCCACCATCTCGCGCGGGTCGACGCGCTGGCCGCCCGCTACGGCCAACACGGCGGCACGCCGGCCGGCCGCGGCCGCGCGAACGCGCCGGCGCCGCTCGCGTCGGGCCGCTGACCGGGCCACCCGCCGCACGGCGGGGCGCCGCGCATGTTGCGTGCGTGCATCATCTGACTGCTTCCGACGATTGACGCAAATCAACCGGAACCGGTTGCCCGGGCGCCCGCTTGCCTGGCCGAGCGGTTGCGCACGCATGCGCCGGCACGCCGATCAGACGTGCGCCGCGTCGCGCGCAATCGCCGCGCGCCAGCGCCGGCGCGGCTGTGCGCGCACGGCGCCGGCCCTTTCCACTCGCGCGCCGTGCCCGCCTCCGGGATAACACCCATCCAGCCGCAGGCCGGCCGCATCGATATACCGTTCATGGCAACGTCGACCGCCGGCGCGATTCATGCGCAGGGGGATTTTATTCGGACGGAAATACGGCCAATATGTCGGTTCGATCGTGTCCGTCGTACGCGGCGGTGAGCCGGCGCGCGATACCAACGCCAAGCGGGGAACAACGATGGTTGCAAGGTCACCCGACGCAAACGGGCAGGCGGCGCCCGAGATGACGGACGTGTCCGTCACCGCTCCCGAGGCCGGACGCAAGCTGTTCGTGATCATGCGCACGCCCGACGAGCCGTTGCTCGCACAACTGCGCGGGCTCGGCTGGGAGATCGCGGTCGCGAAGACGGCCGGCGCCGCGCAGAACATGACCTCCGGCGTGAGCGTGGCCGCCGGGCTGGTCGATTTCACCGGGTTCACGTCGCGCGACTATCCCGCGCTGAAGATGTGCCTGAGCCAGCCGGCAATCGGCTGGATTTCCATCGCGCAGGCCGGCATCACGATCGGCCCCGCCGTGCGCGAACTGATCCGCAGCTATTGTTTCGACTACGTGACGCTGCCGCTGCCGTACGAATGGATTTCGCACGTGCTCGGCCATGCGCGCGGGATGGCCGCGCTCGATCGCGTCGACGGCGCCGCCTATGCGGCGTCGATCGGCGAACACGGGATGATCGGCAATTGCGAGGCGATGCAGCAGTTGTTCAGCACGATCCGCAAGGTCGCGAAGACCGACGCGAGCGTGTTCATCTCGGGCGAGTCGGGCACCGGCAAGGAACTCACGGCGCTCGCGATTCACGAGCGCTCCGGCCGCGGCAAGGGGCCGTTCGTCGCGATCAATTGCGGCGCGATTCCGCATCACCTGCTGCAGTCGGAGCTGTTCGGCTATGAACGCGGCGCGTTCACCGGCGCGAACCAGCGGCGCGCGGGCCGGATCGAATCGGCGAACGGCGGCACGCTGTTTCTCGACGAGATCGGCGACATGCCGGTCGAAAGCCAGGCGAGCCTGCTGCGCTTCCTGCAGGAAGGCAAGATCGAGCGGCTCGGCGGGCAGGAATCGATCGCGGTCGACGTGCGGATCATCTCGGCCACGCACGTCGATCTCGACGGCGCGGTCGAGGCCGGGCGCTTCCGCGCGGATCTCTATCACCGGCTGTGCGTGCTGCGCATCCACGAGCCGCCGCTGCGCGCGCGGGGCAAGGACATCGACATCCTCGCGCACTACGTGCTGCAGAAATTCAAGGCCGACAGCGGTCGCAAGATCAGCGGCTTCACGTCGGCCGCGCTCGACGCGATGCGGCGCTACGAATGGCCCGGCAACGTGCGCGAACTGATCAACCGCGTGCGGCGCGCGATCGTGATGGCCGAGAGCCGGCTGCTGACGCCGCACGATCTCGGGCTCGAGACGCCCGGGGAAACCGAACCGGTGACGCTCGAACAGGCGCGGTCGCTGGCCGAGCGCACCGCGATCGAGAACGCGCTGCTGCGCAACGACCACCGGATCAACAAGGCCGCCGCCGAACTCGGCATTTCACGCGTGACGCTCTACCGGATGATGATCGAGCACGGGCTGAACGATCACGACAACACCGGCGGCAACGGCGGGAATGGCGACAGCGGCGGGCACGACGGCGCGCCGTCGGACGACGCGGGGCATCAGCGGGTCGGATGAGCGGCGCGCGCGATGCGTGCGGCGCGGCTCACCGATAGGTCCACAGCCGATGCAGCACGAACGTGACGGGCGGCACGCACAGCACGACCGCGACGATGCTCCATGCGCGGGCGAGCCCGAGCGCGTCGGTTGCGTGCGCCAGCAGCATCGTCGCGGCGAGGCCGGCCATCGCGACCGCGAGAAAGCGCACGAAGTTGCCCCACGTCACCGGCGACGAAAAACTCCACAGCGTGTTGGCGAGATACGAGAACGCGGTCGAACAGACGAACGCGGTCGCGTTCGCGATGACGGGCGTCGCGTCGAACAGCGCGAACATCGCGGCGGCGATCAGCGCATGCAGCGCGGTCGAGCCCAGGCCCGACACGCCGAAGCGGATCAGTCTCGCGCGCTCGGCGGCATGGAAGGTACGGATCATCGTGGGCGGGGGGCGCGAGGTTGCGTGAAATCGCGTGAAGCGGTGTCGCAGTATAGCCATGCGATCGGCCGCCGCGTCCAGCGTCCGGCAGCGACGGGCGGTGCGTCTTGCCGCAGCCGGGCATGTAAAGCGCATGAAACATTTCGCGTTGGCCCCCACGCGAATTTCCGCGACGAACCGGGTCGATCGGCCAGTCCGCCGCCGGTAAAAATTCCGCGCTCCATTGTTCAGCCTTATTCCGCAAGGCCCCGCCGTTGCGCGGCCGGCGCGTGCCGCGGCGCCGATGTTTCAGTTTCGTAACTTCCGGCATTCCGCGCCCGTTCCGGCCGCCAGCCGGTTCGGTCACCGCCTTGTCCGGCCGGGCTTGCGCAGCGCTGGCCCGCTCCTTGCGATGAAGGGCATGCGAGAGTCGACGGCGCGAGATCCGTCCGGTCAGGCAGCGAAAGCCGCCGCGATCGACCAGGATGCAGTCCGCGGGGATGCGGCGGCCGGGCGCGGTGCAGCGGGCCGCGTCACGGCGAGCAGGAAACGTCGTCGCCCGATCGCCGGGGCATCGGCATCGTCCGGTTGCCGGAACAAACATCAGACAGCAAACGGGGTAGAAAAATGATCGATCATCACACGCCGCGGTCCGCAGGCCGCGATCGCAGTGATTCGGGACATCGCCGCTCGAACGTCGCGCTTGCGGCCGACCGGCATGCGACGACAGGCCATCTCTCCGCGCCCGGTGCGAGGCGGATCCGGCTGCTTGCCGGTCATCCGCGCCGGGTCGGCACTTTCCTGCACGCGAATCCGATCCGCATGGGCATGTGCACACGGGCGCCGATACCGCGACGTCCGATCTTCGCCTATTGACGCGAGCGGCACGACGTTCGTTCGCACGGCCATCATTTCCGCGAACGATTGATCCGTTATCCGAACGATGGTCGACGCATCGTGCTGCACGCGATGCAGGAAGACAGGCATTCGATGCAACGGCGAACCACGCGCCGCCGTTGCCATCCGGTTGAAGGGGAGGGGCGGTCGGACGCGCGCGACGGAAGCAGTAATCCGTACGCGCGCGACGCCGTTTTTCAACCGCCGTAGATGTCGAAGTCGAAGTACTTCGACGCGAGCCGCTTGTAGGTGCCGTCCTTGACCATGTCGGCGATCGCGCGGTCGATCTTCGCCTTCAGGTCGGTGTCCTCCTGGCGCAGGCCGATGCCGGCGCCGATGCCGAGCACCTTTTCGTCGACGAGCTCGGGCCCGACGAACGTGTAGTTCGCGCCGCGCGGCGATTTCAGGAATCCGATCGCGGCCTGCACTTCATCCTGGAGCGCCGCGTCGAGGCGCCCGGCGATCAGGTCGGCATACACGCCGTCCTGGTTCTGGTACGACACGACGTTCGCGCCTTGCTTGCCCCAGTACGCCTTCGCATACGTCTCCTGCGTCGTGCCCTGCTCGACGCCGATCGATTTGCCCTTCAGCGATTCGGCGGTCGGCAGCAGCGACGAGCCTTTCTTCACGACGAGCCGCGTCGGCTGGTTGTAGATCTTCGTCGTGAAGCCGATCTGCTGCGCGCGCTGCGGCGTGATCGACATCGACGACAGCACCGCGTCGAACTTCTTCGCTTTCAGCGCCGGAATCATCCCGTCGAAATCGTTCTCGAGCCACACGCATTTCGCTTTCAGGCGCGCGCAGATCTCGTTGCCGAGATCGATGTCGAAGCCGACGAGCTTGCCGTCCGGCGCCTTCGACTCGAACGGCGCGTAGCTGGCGTCGGTGCCGAAGCGGATCGTGGTCCAGTCCTTCGCGACGGCGGGGCCTGCGGATACCGCGAGCAGGGCGATCGAAACGGCGGCAATCAGTCTCTTCATGGTGCGTTCCTTGGCGTGGTGCATCCGGGTTCTGGGCGACACGGTTTCCACGGACACGGCCCGCGCCGTGACGCGGTGTCCGCACGGCCATTAACGCAGAAAATAAAATAAGAGTCCAGAATGGACAAAAAATATCGATTGAGCGGATCGGTGTGACGATCGATGGGTGCGACCCTTGCAAAAATACGAGAATGGACTAATCTTGTTAGTAAATTCGTTTCGAGACTAACGATCATGTCACAGCCCGCGTACGAGTCGCATTCCGCCGTGCCGCACGCTTCGGTCGCGCAGATGTCGGCCGCCGGCCTGCGCGCGTTTTTCAACATCGCGCGCGACTGGGAACTGACGATCGACGAGCAGATCGTGCTGCTCGGGTCGCCTGGCCGCTCGACGTTCTTCAAGTGGAAGGCCGCGCCGGAATCGGCCCGCCTGCCGCGCGATACGCTCGAGCGGCTATCGCTGTTGCTCGGCATCTACAAGGCGTTGCAGATCCTGCTGCCGCAGCCGGCCGCGGCCGATGCATGGGTCAAGCGGCCCAACGACGCGGCGCCGTTCGGCGGCAAGCGTGCGCTCGACCGGATGCTGGCCGGCAACGTCGGCGATCTGGTGGCCGTCCGGCAATATCTCGACGCGATGCGGGGTGGCTGGGCGTGACGACACCGATCGAAGTCACCCGGTGGCCCATGACCACCGTCGACTGGGCGCCAGCCTATCGCGTGATTCCCACCCGTTTTCCGGCCATCAACCTGTTCGACCGCGTCGCGTCGGCGGACGATTTCGACGCGCTCTACGCACTCGAATCGCTGACCAACGACCGCATCCGCAACGAAGTCGGCACGCTCGACCTCGTGCCGCCGGCCGAGCGCCGCTACGGGCAGGGCTGGGGGCCGATCATGGCCGCGTTCACGCACCTGAATCCGCTGGGCAGCCGTTTTTCGGACGGCAGCTACGGCGTGTTCTACTGCACGCGCTCGCGCGACACGGCGATCGCCGAAACGCGCTATCACAGCGGGCTGTTCCTCGCCGCGACGAAGGAGCCGCCGATGCGCCAGCAGATGCGGCTCTATACCGTGTTCGCGCATGGCGACGTCGCCGACGTGCGCACGTGGCCGCAGCGCGATCCCGCGTTGCTGGACCCGGTCGACTACGGCGCGGGGCAGGCGTTCGGCCGCGCGGTGCGCCATGCCGGCGGCGCGGGGATCGTCTATCCGTCGGTGCGCGATCCGCGCGGCGAGTGTCTGGCCGCGTTCCGCACGACGCTGCTGCGCGACTGCCAGCATGCGGCTTATCTCGAATACAACTGGAACGGCTCGGCCGTCGATGCGGTGTTCGAACTGAATCAGGTCGGCTAGCGTTCGCTTGGCCGGCGCGTCAGGGCAGCGCCCAGTCGCCCGCGTGGCGCTCGCGCGCTTTGGCCTGCGTCATCGACCACGTGCGGCCGGTGCGCGGCTCGGCGAGCGTGAGCCGCCCGGCCGGCGCGAACGCACCCGTGTCGATGAACCATTGCGCGCCGATCCGCTGCGGCTCACGCACCGGCGTGTGTCCGGTGCAGGTCAGCGACAGCCCGGCCTGCAGCGCCGGATCGGCGAGCCCCTGGACGAGATCGCGGCCCCAGATCAGCCGCTCGCGCACGTCGTGCGGATAGCTGCCGGTATCGAGATCCGCGTCCGAGCCGAAGAATTCCGCATGCAGCACGTTGAAGCGCGCGGGGCCGTCGCCGATCACGCGCACGAGCGGCAGTGCGTCGACGCGCGCCGCATGCGCGCGCAGCCGTTCCGGCGGCAGGTCGGCGCCCCAGTCGCCGCCGATCCCGCGCCATGCGTCGGGCGGCAGCTTGCCGCGCGCGACGAGGCTCAGCACTTCCTCGTGATTGCCGCGCACGACGTGGCACCACGGCCGGTCGAGCAGGTCGAGCGCGGTGTCGGAGGCCGGGCCGCGGTCGACGAGATCGCCGACCGAGAACAGCCGGTCGCGGGCCGGATCGAAGCGGACGTCGTGCAGCAGCGCGCGCAGCACGTCGACGCAGCCGTGCAGGTCGCCGACGACGAAGTCGCGGCCGGCCGTGTTCGCGGGATGGCGGCAGAGCAGGGCGGTGGCGGTCATTCCGTTATCTTAGGCGCTCCTTGGGCGCGCGCGCCCATCGCCACGTCACGACGGAATGAGGATAATCGGGGCGCGTTGCGCGCCGGCGCTGCCGCGCGCGCGGCCGAACCCTTTCCATCCGCTTTCGGAATCACACGATGACGCTTTATCCGCAGGTATTACGCAACCGGCCGCGCATGGTCGCGGCGTTCGTCGCCGGCGTGCTGTGCGCGGTGCTGCTGCCGCTTCCGCTGCGAGCCACCGCGCGGGCACTGATCGGCTGGGATTGCGCGGTCTGGTTGTATCTGGTGTTGATGTGGGTGCGCATGGTCACCGCGCATCATCACAAGGTGCGCGAAGTCGCGATCCGCGAGGACGAAAACGCGACGACCGTGCTGACCGTCGTGTGCCTTGCGACCGTCGCGAGCGTGGCCGCGATCGCGATCGAGCTCGCGACCGCCAAGAGCGTCGGCTTTCGCGCGGGGCTCAGCCACTACGCGATTACGGGCGCGACGCTGTTCGGCGCGTGGTTCCTGATCCCGACGATCTTCACGCTGCACTACGCGCGGCTCTATTACGGCTCGCCGAGCAGCGACCGCGCGCTCCGTTTCCCGGACCGGAACCCGGAGCCCGATTACTGGGATTTCCTGTATTTCGCGTTCACGATCGCGGTCGCGTCGCAGACGGCCGACGTGTCGCTCGCGAATCGTTCCGCGCGGCGCTCGGTGCTCGCGCAATCGATCCTGTCGTTCTACTTCAACATGGCTGTGCTCGGCTTGTCGATCAACGTCGCGGCGGGGCTGCTGAGCTGACGCCGGTTATTTGAGCAGATCGTACCGGCCGCCGCGTTCCAGCGCCCGCTGGTACGCAGGCCGCGCATGGATCGTGTCGAGAAAGCGCGCGATCGCCGGATACCGGCTGCCGCCGCCGCGCGCGGTCGCGGCTTCGAGCGGAAAGCTCATCTGGATGTCGGCCGCGCTGAAGCCGTCGCCGACGAACCAGCCACTGCGCGCCAGCGTGCCGTCGACATGGCCGAGATGCAGGTCGATCTGCGGATCGACGAATCCCGACTGCAGCGTCGCGGCGATCTTGCGCGCGATCGGCCGCGCGAAGAACGGCATCGGCGCATGCGCGATCCGCAGCGCGACGAGCTTGAGCAGCAGCGGCGGCATCGCCGACCCTTCCGCGTAGTGCAGCCAGTACGTGTAGTCGTGCCGCGCGGGCGCGCCGCGCGGCGGCGCGAGACGCCCGTCGCCGTAGCGGTCGACCAGGTATTCGATGATCGCGCCCGATTCGGCGAAGGTGCGGCCGTCGTCGGTCACGACGGGCGACTTGCCGAGCGGATGGATCGCGCGCAATTCGGCCGGCGCGAGCATCGTTTTCGGATCGCGTTCATAGCGCACGATCTCGTACGGCACATCCAGTTCTTCGAGCAGCCAGAGCACGCGCTGCGAACGCGAGTTGTTCAGGTGATGGACGGTGAGCATGTCGAGGCCGGAAGGGGGCGGGAACGACATCATACCGAGCGCATCCGTTGCGCACGCAAATAGCGTTGCGCGCGCCGTTTCGTGCCGCGCCGAACCGTCATGCGCGCCGCACCGCGATCCACGCGCCCCAGAACAGGCTCGCGAAAAAACGCAGCGGCGCGTCGAACCCCGCGTCGCGCAGCAGCGCGAACACGGCTTCCTCGGACGCGGGCGGATCGGCGCCCTGCAGGATCTTCGCGAGTTGCGCACGCACGGCGTCGGGCGTGGCGCCTTTCATGCGCCAGCGCTGCTGCCACGCGTCGAGCAGGCGCGGGTGGTCCGCGTAGCGGCGATGGTTGCCGGCGAGCACGAGCGGCGCGCCGGGCTTCAGGCGTCGCGCGATCGCGTGCAGCAGCGCGGCCTTCGCGTCGTCGCCCGGCACGTGATGCAGCACGCCGATCAGCGTCGCGCCGTCGAACGCGGGCACGTCGGGCAACGCGTCGACGCCGTCCTCGACGAACGCCGTACGCGCGCCGAAACCCGCGGCTTCGACGTTCGAGCGCGCAAGCGCGAGCATCGGCGCGGACGGGTCGACGGCCGTGAACCGCCAGCCCGGTTCGAGCGCGGCCGCGACGCAGATTTCCTGGCCCGTGCCGCCCGCGCCCGCGACGAGCATCCGGGCATCGGCAGTACCCATCGCCGACGCGAGCATGCATGCGGTGAGTTCGTGGCACGCATCGTAGCCGGCGAGCGCGATGCGCGATTGCTCGGCGTATTCGTGTGCGCGTGACGGATCGAATTTCGCGGCGCTGGCGGGAAGCGACATGGCAGGTCCTCGGATCGGGGCGGACGACATGTCCGCGAACAGGACGCAGAGCGTATGTGCGCGCGGCCGGCGCAACAAGACGAGCAATCATTCCGGTATGCAGACTACCCGACTCGTCGGCGCGTGCCGGCCGGTTTCCCGTGCGATTTTCCAAGGGTCGATTCGCATTTAAAAATGTCTGACTACGATGCATCGACGTGGCGAATCCGGCGCATACTCGGTGCTCTCCCCCCGCCTGGCCTTCGCATGCCGGGCCCCGATGCGCTGCGCCATCGGCGCGGCCATGCCGCTCGGTACGCACGAGGAGCGCATGATGTCCGATTGTCCGCACGATCCGTACGCGCAGCACTACATCCATTGTTTGCCGTTTGGCGCGCAGCCCTGCGGCGCGCTGTGCACGACGCCGCGCACGCATTTCCGCGTGTGGGCGCCCGGCAGCACCCACGTCGAGCTCGAACTCGATACCGGCTACGGCCCGATGCTCGTCCCGATGACGAGCGCCGGCCCGAACTGGTTCGAGGTCTTCGTCGACTGCGGCGCGGGCGCACGTTACCGCTATCGTCTCGACGACACCGTATCGATTCCCGATCCCGCGTCGCGCTCGCAGCCCGACGGGCTCGACGGCCCGAGCGAGGTCGTCGATCCGCGCGCGTTCACGTGGCGCAATACGTTCTGGCACGGGCGCGCGTGGGAAGACATCGCGCTCTACGCGATCCGCCCGCACGCGGTGGGCGGCTTCGACGGCGTGCGCCGCCGGCTGCCGCAACTCGCGCGCCTCGGCGTGACCGCGCTGGAGCTGCTCGCGTCGCCGCACGACAGCCTGCCGTTCGCGCCGCTCGCGGCCGAAGGCGGCCCCGACGCGCTGAAGGCACTGATCGACGCTGCGCACGGCTACGGTCTCGCGGTGCTGCTGGAACTCGACTACGCGCGCTTCGGCAGCGGCACCGACGCGCTGCGCCACTACGCGGGGCCGTTCTTCCATACGCGCGACGATCCGCTGCAGGCCGCGCCGCTCGCGCTCGATCATCCGGAAGTTTGCGATTTCTTCTGCGACAACGCGCTGTACTGGATCGACGAATACCGCTGCGACGGGCTGCGCCTGCGCGAAGCCGACCGGATCGGCGTGTCGTGGCTGCGCGAGATCGCGGATCGCGTGCGCGCCGCCGTGCCGGCCGACCGGCTGATCCACCTCGTGCTCGGCAGCGAGCGGCATCCGGCGCATCTCGCCGATACCCATTTCGATGCGCAGTGGAACGGCTGCGGCGAACGCGCGCTGCACCGGCTCACCGGGCGCGACACGTCGGCTCATGAAGGCATTTCCACGCACCAGTCGATTCACACGCTCGCCCGCGCGCTGACCGCGGCCGGCGCGGCGTACCAGCCGGCCGCATCGGCGGACGGGATGGCCGCCGACAGCGGACTGTCGCTGACGTCGCTCGTACTGTCCGACGGCGCATGGCGCGACAGCGGCCCGGGCGATCACGGGCAGGCGGCCGGCTTGGCCGCGCTCGCGCTGTCGCTGCTCACGCCGCAGATCCCGCTGATCTTCGACGAAACCGCGCGCGACATCGACCGTGCGCATTTCGTGCAGTCGGCGCTCGCGGTGCGCGCGAAGCTGATCGCGCCGAGGCTGTCCGATTGCCGGCCACAGGCAGCCCATGCGCTCAAGGCGGACGGCGACGGCGATGCCGACGCGCTGTGCGCATCATGGCGGCTCGCCGACGACGAGACGTTGACGATCGCGTTGAACCTGTCGCCCGATGCGGTGCCGTTCGACGCACCGGTCGGGCGGGTGGTGTTCGAGACGCCGGCACGCGCGCGCGACCGGGTCGAGGAAGGGGAGTTGCCGCCGTATTCGCTCGTCGCGTGGCTGACGGGCGACGTCAATCGCTACGCGCTGACGCACGACGTGCGTCGCCTCGACGACGGTTCATGGCGCGGCAGGCGTCCGAACCTGAACGCATGAGCCGATGAACGCGTGAGGCGGCGTGGCGGGGCGGTAAGCGATCGTGCGCGGCCGCGCTGCCGGAAAGCGCCGAATTACCAGAACCCGCGAATGCCCGCGATGCCGTACGCGCCGTGACGGCGCGCATCGTCGAGGTGCGCGCGCGTCATGCCGCCGAGCGCGAACACGGGCATCGCGGCCTGTGCGGCCAGCGCGTCGAATCGCGCCCAGCCGAGCGCTGGCGCACCGGGGTGGCTGAGCGTCGGCAGCACCGGCGACAGCGTGACGAAATCCGCGCCGGCGCGCGCGGCCAGCAGCAGATCGTCTTCCGAGTGGCACGCCGCGGACACCCAGCGTCCGGCCGGCAGCGGCCGCTGCACGGCGGCGCGCAACGCGGCGCCGTCGAGATGCCAGCCGGCGCCGTCGAGCCGCATCACGCCGGCTGCCTCGATCGGGCCGTTCAGCATCAGATGCGCGCCGGCCGCGTCGCAGCGCGCGAGCGCCGCGGCGGCCAGCGACGCGAACGCGGCCGCGTCGAACGATTTCACGCGCAGTTGCACGAGCGTTTCGCCGCGCGCGAGCACGGCCGACAGCCGGTCGAGGAACGCGGCCCGATCGGCCGCCGACGCGGACGCCGGTTCCGGCGTGATCACGCAGCAGCGCGGCAGCGGCCCATTCATCGCGCGATGCAGCGCGCGGCCGTCATTCGTCGGCCTCTTTCGCGATCTTCGGATAGACGCGCACGAGCACGATGCGCGGCCCGTTCATCTTCTTCACGACGACGTCGAAGCGGTCGAACGACACGCGCTGCCCTTCGGTCGGCAGGTCGCTCAACGCCTGGATCACGAGGCCGCCGACCGATTCCGCGCGGCCTTCGTCGATGTCGATGCCGAGCGCCTGCTCGAGCGACACGACGGGCAGGCTGCCCTTGCCCATCAGCGTGCCGTCGTCGAGGCGGCTCCAGTCGGCGTCTCCCTGGCGGAATTCGTCGTGGATCTGGCCGACCAGCGCGCCCAGCAGGTTGTCGAGCGTCAGGAAGCCGATCGGCTTCTCGCCCTTGTTGCCGACCAGCGCGAAGTGCGGCGCGCCCTTGCGGAAGCGGCGGAACAGCTCCAGCGCCGGCGTGTCGGGCTTCACGTACTGGACCGGGCGCACGTAGTCGGACAGATCCTCGAGCGCGGCGCCCGCGTGACGCGCGAGCAGCAGGTCCTTCAGGTGGATCAGCCCGCTCACCTGTTCGCGCGACGCATCCTCGAACAGCGGATAGCGGCTGAAGCGGTGCCGCGCGACGATCTCCATGTTGTCGGGCAGCGGCAGGTCGCGCCGCAGGCCGATCATTTCATGGGCCGGCCGCATCAGGTCCGACACGGTCATCGACGAAAAATCCAGCGAATGCGCGAGCGTATTCCACTCGTCGTTGCTGTACGTGCCGCGCGCCGGCTGGGCCGCATTGCCGGCCGCGCTGCGGCGGCTGCGCAGGATCAGCTTCAGCTCGTCGGTCGAATAGTGCGCATCGCCGCCGTGATCGGCCGACAGCCCCGCAAGGCGCAGCACCGCGTTCGCGCTGGTGTTGAGCACCCAGATCGCCGGATACATCGCCCAGTAGAACGCGTAGAGCGGCAGCGCGACCCACAGGCCGACCTTCTCCGGCTGACGGATCGCCATCGATTTCGGCGCGAGTTCGCCGACGACGATGTGCAGAAACGAGATCAGCGAGAACGCGAACACGAGCGAGATCAGGTGCACGACGCGTTCGGACTCGACGCCGATCAGGTCGAGCAGCGGGCCGATCAGTTCCGCGAACGCCGGTTCGCCGACCCAGCCGAGGCCGAGCGACGCGAGCGTGATGCCGAGCTGGCACGCGGAAAGATACGCGTCGAGCCGGCCGTGCACGATGGCGAGGATGCGCCCGCGCAGGCCGTGCTTGCGGGCGAGGGTCTTGACGCGCGTCGCGCGGAGTTTGACGAGGCCGAATTCGGCCGCAACGAAGAACCCGTTCAGGGCCACCAGGAACAACGCGCCGATGAGCGCGAAGATCTGTAACAAAGAATCGCTCCGGTTATGACAGGCCCGTCAGTATAGAGCCAGAAAGGAATTCGTAATGTGTCGGGCGGGCGCTTGCTTACACCGGCGCCTCGCACGGAATCGAGAACGTGAGGGTGGCGCTCGCGCCGTCGACGAACACGTCGTGCGCAAACGTGCCGCCGTGCGCGAGGGCGACGCGCTGGCACAGCGCGAGCGCCCATGCGCTGCGTTTCGCGTCGCGCTCGTGCAGCATCTCGCGCCGCGCGAACGATTCGAACGCGTGCGGCTGCGCGGGATCGACGAGCACGCCGGCGTTGACGGTGCAGGTGGCGTACGCGGTGAACTGCACACCGTCGCGCGTGCAGGCGAACGCGACGCGGCTGCCCGCGGCGCTGGCCTCGACGGCCGTCGTCAGCAGCGTCCAGAGCGCCTGCGCGACGCGTTCGCGATCGACGGTGAGCGACGGCTCGCCGTCCGGCAGCGCCGTGTCGAGCGCGACCTGGCGGGCGTCCGCGAGCGCGAAACGCACGAGCGCGATCGTTTCGTCGAGCAGTGCGCGCAGCGCGAACGGCCGAGGCGCGAGCGCGAGCGTGCGCGTTTCCGCGCGCGGCGCGTCGAGCACGCCATCGATCAGCGCGACCTGCTGGTCGATGCCCGTGCGGATGCCCGCGAGCGCGCGCTGCAGGTTCGGGTCGGCATTCGCGAGCTGGCGCTCGAGCACGTAGGCCCAGCTGTGCATCGCATTCAGCGGGCTGCGCAGGTCGTGCGACGCGGTGGAGAGCGCCTGGTCGCGCAGGAACAGCGCCGCCTGGGCGGCGTAGTGCGCTGCGCGTTCGCGCAGCAGGTCGGCGGCGGGATCGACGGAAGTGGACGTCACGGAGCTGGCCTGTCGGAAGCGGTTGGCGTGGAAGTCACGCGAATCGCCATTATAGGGACGGTGGGCGTCACGCCGGCAGCGCGTCCTCGTCCTTTTTCCGCGCGTCGCCGTTCGGCAGCAACTGGCACGCGAGCAGGCCGGCCAGCATCAGCGCGCAGCCGACGAGCGCGCGCAGCGTCAGCGTTTCGCCGAGCGCGGCCCAGCCGGCGATCGCCGCGAATACGCCTTCCATGCTGAAGATCACCGCCGCGTGCGCGGGCGCCGCGTCGCGCTGCGCGACGACCTGCAGCGTATAGCCGACCCCGACCGAGAGCAGCCCGCCGTACAGCAGCGTCGGCAGCGCCCCGCGCAGCATCGCGACGCTGACCGGTTCGACGGCGAGGCCGACCGCGAGACACGCGACGCCGCATACGGCGAACTGCAGGAACGCAAGCACGAGCGGATCGTGGCGCTTCGCGAGATGGCCGACCGCCATCACGTGCGCGGCGATGATGACGGCGCCCGCGAGCTGGAACCAGTCGCCGTAGAGCACCGAGAAGTGCTCGTCGATGCTGAGGAAATACAGGCCGATCGCGGCCAGCAACGCGCCGAACCACGTGCCCGCGCCGATCCGGTGGCGCGCGAACACGCCCATCAGCGGCACGATCACGACGTACAGCGAGCTGATGAAGCCGGCATTCGCGATCCGCGTGTATTGCAGGCCGACCTGCTGCAGCGAGATCGACACGGCGAGCAGGCCGCCGAGCGCGACGCCCGGCAGCAGCAGCGCGGAGTCGCGCCGGATCGCCGCGAGCTGCGCGCGCGACGCCGGATTCAGCATCAGCAGCGGCACCAGCACGAGCGCGCCGAGCAGGAAGCGCAGCCCGGTGAACAGGAACGGGCCGATCACGTCGAGGCTCAGGCGTTGCGCGACGAAAGCGGAGCCCCAGATCGCGGCGGCGCCGAGCATCAGCAGGTTGGCGCGGAGGTGCTGGCGGGCGTCGGGCTTCAATGGAATTCGTCTGGAGATTGCGCAGGAGCCCGCTAGTTTACGCCGAGATTGCAAGACTGTCGGCGAACCTGCGCAGCGCGGCGGCGGCGCGGGCGTCGCGTACCCGCGAATACAGCACGACCTGCGATTGCGGCAGCGCCGGCAGCCCGAATTTCGCGCCGACGTCGACCAGCGTGCGCGGGGCGACGCGCCGCGCGAGCGGACAGACGGCCAGCCCCGCCGCGGCGGCGGCCGCGACCGCCGCGACCCCGCCGCCCGTGAAGCGCTCGCGCCATGGCAGCCCCGCTCGGTCGAGCGCGCGCAGCGCGGCGGCCCGCACGCCGCAGGGGCCGGCCAGCACCGCGAGCGGCAGCGGCTCGCCGGCGCGCGGTGCCCAGTCGGGCGCGGCGAGCCAGGCCAGCGGCTCGGTGAAGAGCGGCGTGGCGTCGTCGCGCGGCGGATCCTCGCCGGGCTCGTGCCGCGCGATGACCGCGTCGAACCGCCGTTCGTCGTATTGCGGGAGCAGGCTCGTCGACGCCCCGAGATGCATTTCCAGCGACAGCCCCGGATCTTGCCGGTGCAGGCTCGTCAGCACGGCCGGCAGGTCGGGCACCGCGACGTGCTCGCTGACGCCGAGCGACAGGCGCACCGTGCCGGTCGAGATTGCGCCGAGCGCACGCTCGTGCGCGTCGAGCAGCGCACGGGCGGCCGGCAGGAAATTCTCGCCGTCGGCGGCCAGCTTGACGACGCGCGGCGTGCGCGCGAGCAGCGGCTTGCCGAGATGGGCTTCCAGCCGCTTCAGCTTCAGGCTGACGGCCGATTGCGTGGTGCCGAGCGCATCGGCGGCGCGCGTGAAGCTGGCGAGGTCGGCGACCAGCACGAACGCGCGGACGGCATCGAGATCGAGTACTTTCATTTCAAATGAAAATGGATGAAATATTCATCAATGACTGTTCATTATAGGTTGCCGCGCCTAACCTGACGCTGTGTTTTCGTTCTTCAACGTCACTCACCGACAGGAGCAGCACCATGCCATTCACCCGTATCGCCGTACGCGAAGGCAAACCGGCCGCCTACCGCAAGGCCCTCGTCGACGGCGTGCAACGCGCGCTGATCCAGACGTTCAACGTCCCCGAGGACGACATCTTCATGGTCGTGACCGAGCATGCGGCCGAGAACTTCGTGTTCGGCCGCCATTACCTCGATATCGAACGCAGCGACGATCTCGTGATCATCCAGATCACCGCGAACAACACGCGCACGCTCGAGCAGAAGCGCTCGCTGTACCGGACGATCGCCGACAACCTGTCGCAGCAGCCGGGTGTGCGGCAGGAAGACGTATTCATCAGTCTGGTCGAGGTGCTGAAGGAGAACTGGTCGTTCGGCAACGGCATCGCGCAATACGCGGTCTGACGTGCCGGCTTGACCTGCCTGTTTGACGTGCCACACGGAGACAGGGCCGGATCGTCGCCTGCGTCCTTTTGGGGCGTGTACTATGGAAGTTGCTTCACGAGCGACGCTGGCGCGGTCGATGCGCCGGCGATCCTTCATGTGCAGGAGCCTCCATGTCGCGTGTGCTGGAAATCGTGTTGTCGTTGTCGCTGGAAGGGTGGCCGGTCCAGGGCGCAAGCCGCACCCGTGGCGCGCAGCGCGATTTCGGCGCCGAACTCGTGCGTGCGTGGCGGATCTGCCCGCAGGTCCGGATGCGGCGCGGCCACGAGCGCGTGACGATCGAGCCGTGCCAGATCGAGGAGGCCGAGCGGAGCCCCGGCGCGAACTGGTGGACCTGGGTGGAATCGAACGCGCATGGCACGCGGGTCGTCGCATCGCGCACCGAGACGTTCGCCCCCGGCGTCACGCAGCGTGAGCTGTTCGACGCGGAGCACGCGGGCATCGTCGTCGCGGCGCCGCTGCCGGTGCCCACGACGGCCGGCGCAGCCGATGCCGACGCGCCGGCCGCCGACGCCGAGGGCATTGCGCCGGACACCGACGAAGCGCGGGCCCAGGCGTCGGCGCTGCGCATCGTCAGCGAACGGCGGCGCGGGCGCTGGGCCGACGACAGCGGCGTCGTGGTCGAGATGACGCTCGACGACATCATGCTGCATGGCGGCGGCGAGCCGCCGCGCCGCTACGTCGAGCTGCGTCTGGCCGCGCCCGACTGGGAAACCGTGGCCGCGCGCACGGCCGCGTTGCACGCGCTGTTTGCCGCGGCGCGCGAACTGAGCGGCGCGTGGCCCGCGTTCGTGCAACTGACGAGCGTGATCGACCGCGCCTGTGCGGGCGGGCCGGTGGCCGCCGCGCTGGTCAAGGCGCAGCCCGTCGACCTGACCGGCATCCGCACGCAGCGCGCCGCGCTGTTCGCGCTGGCCGGCGACATCACCGCGCAATGGCTCGGCAATGAATGCGGCGTGCTCGATCGCGACGATCCCGAATTCGTGCACCAGATGCGCGTCGCGCTGCGCCGCCTGCGCACGCTGATGCGCTTCTTCCCGCGCTTCACGGACCGTCAATGGAAGGACACGCTCGGCGTCGACCTGCGCTGGCTCGCCAAGCTGCTCGGCACGGTGCGTGACTGGGACGTGTTCGCGACCGAGAGCCTGCCCGCGCTGATCGCGGCCGACGGCGGCGGCAGCGACTGGGACGGCACCCTCGACGCCGCCCGTGCGCAGTCGATGGCCGCGCGCGTCGAACTGCGGCAGGCGCTGCATTCGGCCCGCTATGCGCGGCTGACGCTCGGCTGGCTCGAATGGCTGAGCGCGCTCGTGCTGCCGGCGGCCGACGGCGACGACGCGCCGTCGCTGCGGCGTCACGCGACCAAGCGCGTGCGGCGGCTGTTCGGTCATCTCTACGGATCGCCGTCGCTCACGTCGCTCGACACGGCGGCGCGCCACCAGGTGCGGATCGATGCGAAGCGGCTGCGCTACGCGCTCGAATTCTTCGCGTCGCTGGCGTCGCGCCGCACGCGCACCGAGACGGTCAAGACGTTGGCGCGCGTGCAGAGCGTGCTCGGCGAAGCGAACGACGCGATGGTCGCGCTGCACCATCTCGAGCAACTGTCGGCGCCGCCGTACCAGCTCGGTTTCGTGCGCGGCTACGGCGCCGCGCTCCAACAGCGGGCCGCGCGCGACGCCGAGACGCTGCTCGCCAGCCTGCGGCCGCCGAAGCTCGACGGCAAGTCGGGCTGAGCGCCACGCGCCGGACCCTATAATGGCCGCCCGTTTCCCCGCACGCATGCCGATGATGACCGACGCACCGCATTCTTCCTCGTCCGCCGAACCGCTCGAACTGGGCGGCGAGCTGTGGCTGCGCGCCGGCGAACAGACGCTCGGCGGCGCGACGCGCATCGCGCTGCTCGCGGCGATCGGCGACACCGGTTCGATCACGCGTGCGGCGAAGGCGGTGGGCCTCAGCTACAAGGCCGCGTGGGACGCGGTCGACACGATGAACAATCTCGCCGGCGAACCGCTCGTCGCGCGTTCGACCGGCGGCAAGGGTGGCGGCGGCACCACGCTGACGCCGCGCGCGACGTCGCTGATCGCCGCGTTCCGCGCGATCGAGCGCGAGCATCGCCGTTTCATCGAGGCCGCGAGCGCGGCCGTTGCCGGCTTCGACGTCGACTGGGCGCTGATCGGGCGGATCGGGATGAAGACGAGCGCGCGCAACCAGTTGTTCGGCAAGGTCGCATCGATCGTGCGCGGCACCGTCAACGACGAGGTCACGCTTGCGCTGCCGGGCGGGCAAGCCGTCGTCGCCGTGCTGACGCACGAAAGCGCCGAGGCGCTCGGGTTGCGGGAAGGCGCGGACGCGTGCGCGCTGGTGAAGGCGTCGTGGGTCGTGCTCGCGGTCGACGAGGGCGGACCCGACCTGAAGGTGTCCGCGCGCAACCGGCTGCGCGGCGGCGTCGAAGCCGTCACGGCGGGCGCGGTCAACAGCGAGGTGACGCTGGCGCTCGACGGCGGCGGGACGCTGACGGCCGTCGTGACCAACGACAGCGTCGATGCGTTGCAGCTCGACGCCGGTCGGCGCGCGATCGCGCTGTTCAAGGCGTCGAGCGTGATTCTGGCGGTGACGGGCTGACCCGCGCGGTAGCGCGGCTTGCGTTGGCCGGCGGCCGGCGTGCGGGGCGGGGCGAAGCCGGTGCCGCACGCGTGCGCATCGCACCGGCTTCGTTTCCGCGTTCAGCATGTGCCGCGACGCGGCTGCTCCCAGGCTCCAACGTGGCGACCGGCGCCACGCTCACGACCACGGCGTCGCGCGCTCAGGTGACGCGCGTCGGCCACTCGGCATGCGGCGAACTCGCCTGCACGCGTCCTTCGCTCAACTGCACGACCTGATCGCCGAACGCGGCGACGTCGTCGGGGTCGTGCGAGATCAGCACCATCGGGATGTCGAGCCGCGCCTGCAGCTCGGCGAGCTCGTGGCGCATGCGCTGGCGCATCGCGCCGTCGAGCGCCGCGAACGGTTCGTCGAGCAGCAGGATGCGCGGCTGCGCGACCAGCGCACGGGCGAGCGCCACGCGCTGCTTCTGCCCGCCCGACAGTTGCGACGGATATTGCCCCGCGAGCGATTCGAGATCGAACGCGCGCAGCCAGTACGCGACCTCCGGCGGCGCCGTCTTCGCGCGCGGGTTGCGCAGGCCGGCCGTGAGCCCGAACGCGATGTTCTGCCGCACGTTCAGATGCGGGAACAGCGCGTAGTCCTGGAACAGGTACGCGACACGGCGTTCGCGGGTCGGCACGTCGATGCGGCGCGCGGCGTCGAACAGCGGCTCGCCGTTCAGCGTGATCGCGCCTGCGTCGGGCGTCAGCAGCCCGGCGATCGCCTGCAGCGTCATGCTCTTGCCCGCGCCCGACGGCCCGAACAGCACGACGCGCTGCGTCGTCGCCGTGAACGACACGTCGAGCGTGAAGCGGCGCTCGGCGTTCGCGTAGGTCTTGCGGATATCGACGACGACGCTCATGCGGGCCTCCGCCGAAGCGGGCCGGCTGCCGGACGACAGACGTGATACGGGCAGCGCAGGTGCTTCATCAGAATTTGCTCCGAGAAACCCCGTCCTTCAGGACGGGGAGGAGAGGCGTGCTGTTGACAGACAGCTTCTTCCACGGGTTAGGATCACCTGCATGATCCTTGTCTATCGCTACCGGGTGAAATCGCTCAACGGACTGCTCAACAAGCAGAGCCGCGCGGTGAACTACGTCTGGAATTTCTGCAACGACACGCAGAAGCACGCGCTCAAGTGGAGCAAGAAGTGGCCGACCGGATTCGACCTGAACGTGCTGACAACCGGCAGCAGCAAGGAACTCGGTATTCACTCCGGCACGATCAACGCAACATGCGAGCAATATGCGAAGTCGGGCAGTCAGCACCATCGGTCTTACGTGCGCTATCGCGGCAGGAAATCGCTCGGCTGGGTGCCGCTGAAGGGCCGTGACCTGAAGCGCGAGGGTGACGCGTTCCGTTTCGCCGGCAACATGTTTCGCGTGTTCAACAGCCGGCCGCTTCCCGAAGGCAAGATCAAGGATGGGACCAACTTTGCGCAGGATGCACGCGGCAACTGGTTTCTCAACATTGTGATCGAGATGCCGGATGTTCCGGCCCGACCTATCCGTTCCGGTGTGGGCATCGATCTCGGCCTGAAAGACTTCGCCGCACTTTCGACGGGCGAGAAGCTGCCCAATGACCAGTTCGGTCGACGAGCGGCGGAAAAGCTGGCGAAAGCGCAGCGAGCGCGAAAGCACAAAAGGCATATCGCGAAGCTGCACGCCAAGGTCGCGAATGCCCGTGCCGACTTCCAGCACAAGCTCGCGCTCGATCTGGTGCGGCGCTTCGATTACATCGCGGTCGGCAACGTGTCGGCCGCAAAACTCGCCAGAACCAGAATGGCGAAAAGCGTCTACGACGCATCCTGGTCGTCCTTCCGAAACAAGCTCCGCTACAAAGCGATCGCGCACGGAGCCACGTTCGAGGAAGTCGACGAAAGCGGTTCGACCCAGTCCTGTTCGTCGTGCGGGTCGCAAGCCAGCACGACGCGGCCGAAAGGTATCGCGGGACTGAGAATAAGAGAATGGGCCTGCAGTGGATGTGGTGTCGTGCATGATCGAGATATCAACGCTGCGCTGAACATTCTCCGATGCGGACGTGCATCGCCAGGTGTGGGAATCCTCTCCCTTTAGGCGGAGGAGGACGTCAAGTCAACTGGCTCCGCCGGGCGCGCGACGGCACGAGCCAGCCGGTCGCGAGCAGCACGAGCACGCAGGTGATCGACGTCACCAGCACGAGGAAGTTGGCCGTGTTGTCGTCGCCGGCCTGCACGGCCGCGTAGATCGCGACCGACAGCGTCTGCGTGCGGCCGGGCAGGTTGCCGGCGATCATCAGCGTCGCGCCGAATTCGCCGAGCGCGCGCGCGAACGCGAGCAGCGCCCCGGCGAGAATCCCGCGCGTAGCGAGCGGCAGCGTGACGCGGAAGAACACCGCGGCTTCGCCGAGCCCGAGCGTGCGCGCGGCGCGCTCGAGATGCGGATCGACGCCCTCGAACGCCGCGCGCGCCGATTTCAGGATCAGCGGAAACGCGACGACCATCGACGCGATCACCGCGCCTTGCCACGTGAACACCAGTTCGATGCCGAACCTGTCGAGCCACGCGCCGAACACGCCGCGCCGGCCGAGCAGCACGAGCAGGTAATAGCCGAGCACCGTCGGCGGCAGCACGAGCGGCAGCGTCAGCACGGAATCGACGACGTCGCGCAGCGGCGAGCGCCAGCGCGCGAGCATGAACGCGGCCGCGACGCCGAGCACGATGTCGAGCGCGGTCGCCCAGCCGGCAACCTTCAGCGACAGCAGTAGCGGGACCCAGGCGTCTTGCATCGCGATTCGCTCACTTGGCGGGCTTGAAGCCGAACGTCGACAGCACGGCCTGGCCCTGCGGCGACGCGACGAAATCGATGAACGACTGCGCCTGCGCGGCGTGGCGGCTGTCCTTGACCACGGCGATCGGGTAGGTGATGGCCGTCTGGGTCGGCGCGGTCAGCGCGATTTTCACGCGGCCCGGCATGATCGCCGCGTCGGTGCCGAACACGAAGCCCGCGTCGACCTCGCCGCGGGCGACGTAGTCGAGGCTCTGGCGCACGTTGGCGGCCAGCACGCCCTTCGCGCTGACCGCATCCCACACCCCGGCCGCGCGCAGCGCGCCCTCGGTGTAGCGGCCGACCGGTACCGACGCCGGGTCGCCGTACGCGATGCGCTTCACGCCCGGCGCGGTCAGATCGTTCAGCGACGTCGGCGCGGCCGCGCGGCTGTCCGCCGGCACGATCAGCACAAGCGAGTTCGCCGCGAAATCGCGGCGCGTGCCGGGCACGATCACCTTCTCGTTCACCGCCCGATCCATCGCCTTCTGGTCGGCCGACGCGAACACGTCGGCCGGCGCGCCCTTGGCGATCTGCTGCATCAGCACGTCCGATGCGCCGAAGTTGAACAGCACCCTGGTGTCCGGATGCTGCTTCTCGTACGCGTCGCCGACGGCCTTGAACGCGTTCGTCAGGCTGGCGGCCGCCGACACGACCAGTTCGTCGGCGGCGCAAGCGGGCGCGCTGAGCGCGATCCCGGCGGCGAGCGTGGCGATCGGCAGTAAGCGAAGCAGGGCGCGGCGAAGCGGACGGACGGTTGAGCGCATGGGAGTTCGTCGTGAATGGGTGGAAACCGTCATCGTAATATAGGGCGGGTTATAACGCTCGACATACTGCTCATGCGGCGGTGCGCATGAAATGATCAGACGTGAAGATCAGACGTGAAGATCAGACGTGAAGATCAGACGTGAAGATCAGACGTGAAGATCAGACGTGAAAACGGGCGGTGAAAACGGGCGGCCGGGCGGCCGGTCACGCGTGAAGCACAGGCGGCGCCGATTCGGTGCGCTGCAGCGACGACGGCTGCGACGCGGGATGGTAGTTCGGATTGGCCTTCCAGCGCGCGCGGACGAACGGGCGCTCGTGGCCCGACAGTTCCAGCGCGACCTTGGTGACCCAGCGATGCGACGGCACCGTGAGGCCGTGGAGCGCGACGGTGACGAGCGCGAGGCTCGCGACGACCGCCGGCACCGACCAGCGGTGCGGCGCCGCGCGCCACGAGCCGGCGATGAACGCGAGCGCGGCGATCGCGCCGACGATGCAGCCGGTGATCGATTCGGACGGCGAATGCGCGTCGAGCGCGACCCGCGACACGCCGACCGCGACGCCGGCCGCCAGCCCGAGCGCGATGCCGGCGATCCGCACCGGCGTGCGCGTGCGGATCAGCGCGAGGAAAATCGCGACCGGATACACCGACGTCGACAGCATCGCATGGCCGCTGAACCCGGTGAAATCCCACGCGCGGATGCCGATGCCCCAGCCGAGGAACGCGATCTTCGTGAGCGCCACCACGCCGATCGCGGCCGCGAGCACGCCGAGCCACGCGGCCGCGCGCTGCCACGAGTAGCCGAGCGCGAGCCAGACGGCTATCGTGATCGCGAGCGGCAACGTCAGGCCGGCGCCGCCGAACGCGGTGATCATGATCCACAGGTGAGCGGGCAGGTCGAACATCGGGAAGGGGACGAACGAAGGCGGGACAATGCTTAAATCAACGCGCGAGCCGGGAAGAACGACTACAACGGATACAAGCGACCAAACCCCAGTATAGCGCCGCGTCCGCATGAGGCCCGTTTTTTGCGCTGCCGGGCACGCTCGGCGAGCAGGAAAAATCCTGGAAACAATGTTATGGTGCATTGCACAAAGTCAAACGATGCATCCGTTGCGGCGCCTTCATCGCGCCCCTATTTTTCCTGACTGCGAGCCCGATCGATGACCAAAAGTCTGACCAAGGTGTGGCTGGGCGGCATGAAACGCATGCTGTCCCCGGCCGCCAAGCGCGCGGCGCGCGACGCGCAGCGCATCACGCGCGACGCACTCGAGGCCGCGGCCTCTCCCGCCGTGTCCGATCCGTCCCCGCCACGCGAATCGCGCGTGCGGCCGCGCGCGGCCGCGTGGGCGGCGGGCGAGTGGACGCGCGGCGAACATCCGATGGCGCCCGCGCTCGGCCGCCTCGTCCAGAATCTCGCGTACGGGCTTTACGTACCGCCCGGCCGCCGGCGTGGCGCGATGCCGCTCGTCGTGATGCTGCACGGGTGCCAGCAGTCGGCGGACGAATTCGCGCAGGGCACGCGAATGAACCTGCTGGCCGACAAGCACGGCTTCGCGGTGCTGTACCCGGAACAGTCGCTGCGCGCGCACGCGCATGGTTGCTGGCACTGGTATGAAGACACCGACCGCGCGGGGCGCGGCGAGGCGGACACGGTGGCGGCGCTGGTCGACGCGCTGGTCGACGAGCACGGCTTCGACGCGTCGCGCGTCTACGTCGCGGGGCTGTCGGCCGGCGCGGGGCTTGCGTCGCTGCTTGCGCTGCACCACCCGGACCGTTTCGCGGCGGTCGCGTTGCACTCGGGCCCCGCGTTCGGCGAAGCGAATTCCGGCATCACCGCGATGGACGTGATGCGCCGCGGGCTGCGGCAGAACCCGGCCGCGGCGGTCGACGCGCTGGTCGATGCCGGTGCGTATCCGGGCATGCCCGCGCTGATCGTCCAGGGCGACGGCGATCATGTCGTCGCGCCGAAGAATGCCGATCAGCTGACCGTCCAGTTCATGCGCCTGAACGGGCTCGCCGACAGCCGGGGCGCGCTGCGCGGCGGCGAGCGCGTCGAGACGCGCAAAACGGGCGTCCAGATTACCGACGTGTGCCGCGACGGCGAGCCGGTCGTGCGGCTGTGCCACGTGAAAGGGCTCGATCACGCGTGGGCCGGCGGCGACGAAGCCGTGCCGTTTCACGCGGCGGTCGGCCCCGACGCCAGCGCGATGATCTGGGCTTTTTTCGAAGCCCATCGCCGCACTGTGGCGACCGAACGACGCACCGTTTGATCGACGCTGGTCAAAGCCTAGGGTTTTCCCTATAATTCGGGAAAACCCTAGTCCAGAACCTTTGAACAGCGAGATCGACCATGTACCTGCTGAGCCACCTCTTCCTGATGCTGACCAAGAACGCTGAAAAGGCCGCGAAAGAGCGCGCCGACGCGTACCTGGCCGAAGCCACCGACATCTACGATCTCGAATTCCGCATGCGCAAGATCGATCGCGACGCGGCAATGAACCGTCCGTATTCGATCGGCGCGCGCTAAGCGGCGCACGCGGGCCTGCCGGCCCGCCATTTCGACGAATCGCGCAAAAGGGCGCGTGCGGCATCTAGCCGCACGCGCCCTTTTTGTATTCTGCTGAAGCGTGAACCTGCGTCGCGTCAGACGACCGTCAGGCGCACCGGCACGTTGTTGCGCGTGGCGTTCGAATACGGGCACACGTGGTGCGCCTTGTCGACCAGCGTTTGCGCGTCGTTCTTGTCCAGCCCCGGCAGCGACACGCGCAGCTCGATGTCGAGCCCGAAGCCGCCTGCGTCGTTCGGGCCGATGCCCACTTCCGCGGTGACTTGCGTATCGGCCGGCAGCGTCTGCTTGTTCTGGCCCGCGACGAATTTCATCGCGCTCAGGAAACAGGCCGAGTAACCTGCGGCAAACAGTTGCTCCGGATTCGTGCCTTCCGCACCCGTGCCGCCGAGTTCGCGCGGCGCGGCCAGCTTCACTTCCAGCTTGTGGTCGGCGGATACCGCGCGGCCGTCGCGGCCGCCCGTGCTCGTGGCGCTGGTCTTGTACAGAATGTTCATCGTGCAGCTCCTGTCGGGAAGAGAGGGAGAAAGCGGTCCGGTTGGACGGGATGTCGCCGGCCATGATCAGAATATAGAACACAAATGATTAGTGTGCAAATCAAATTTTTAAAAAAAACCGGCGGCGCCGGGTAGGTCGGTCCGAGTTTCAGCGTGCGAGCGTCAGCGTTCGTTGGCCACCGACAACGCGTCGCGCAACTGCTGGAGATCGGCGCGCAGCCTGATCAGGAAGTCGGGTGTCTGTTGCATCGCGCAAAAGAGGTCGGCGGGCACCGAGCGCGCGCGGTCCTTCAGCGCACGGCCTTCCGACGTCACGCGCACGTTGACGACGCGTTCGTCCGCCGCGCTGCGCACGCGCTCGACGTAGCCGAGCGCTTCCAGCCGCTTGAGCAGCGGCGTGACCGTGGCCGGATCGAGGTCGAGCCGCGCGGCGATGTCCTTTACGGCCAGGTCGTCGCGCTCCCACAGCACGAGCATCGCGAGATATTGGGGATAGGTCAGCGACAGCTTGTCGAGCAGCGGCTTGTACGCCTTCGTCATCGCGTGCGAAGTCGAGTAAAGCGCGAAGCAGAGTTGCTCGTCGAGCGTCTGGGGCAGGGAAGGCGGGCGATCCATGATTCGGGAAGCGCGTCGGATGCGCGAACGATTTGTACGCAAATTATTTTGCGCGCAAAAGATCGGGTTGAACAGAGGCGCCCGAAGCTTTGGATACCGGAAAAGGGAGAGATCAGAAGCGCGCGGGGCGACGACCCGGTGCTGGAAACAGCGCGGCGGCGCTGACGACGCGCGCCGGCCGGGAGAGGGTCAGCGGCCCGACATCGTCGTCGTCGCGCCCGGTTCCTGTACGCCGAAGCAGCCGCGATAGGTCGCGTAGAACGAGCAGTACAGCATCGTGACGATGATGATCGTCACCGGCATCATGATCGTCAGCGCGTACGCGCCGGCGCCGAGCGCCTGCAGCAGCAGCGACAGCGCGAGCGACGTGCCGAGCGCGACGGCGAACCACAGCACGCCGTACACGACGAACGCGCCGCGATTGCGCCAGCAACTGACGACGCTGAAGAACAGCGCCTTCGCGGGCGGAACGTCATGCCACGCGACCAGCACCGGCGCGAACCAGAACAGCATCGCGATCGGCAGATAGAGCAGCGTCGCGAAGAACAGCGCGCCCAGCGTGCCTTGCGCGGCGAGCGTCTCGGGCGTCGTGTTCGCTTCGTCGGCCGCGCCCATCATCACGTGGAACAGCGCGCCGCCGTCCACGAGCGACGACGCGGCGAACACCAGCACCATCGACGCGACGTAGATCACGCCGAGCACGAGCAGCCGCTGGGTCGCGACGGTGCCGTACGAGCGAAAGCCGTCGACGAGGATCGTCGGCATCACGGTCTTGCCGGCCACCGTGTCGCGGCACGCGGCCATGAAGCCGACCGCGATGCCGGGAATGAACACCAGCGGCAGCGCGGAGCCGATCACGGGCACCATCGACACCAGCGTGATCGCGAGCAGATACGTGAAGAACAGCGTGATGAACGCGAGCGGATTCCGGCGGAACAGCCAGATGCCTTGACGGAACCAGACATAGCCCGTTTTCGCGGGCACTTCGATCAGTTGCATGCGGTTTGGATCTCGGGAAGCGCGGGCGTATGCGCGATACGCTCACGCAGGATGCGTTCGAAATGGCCGGGGTCGTGCGGCTTGAGCATCTCGGCCGCGCGCGGCAGGTAGAAGTCGTACAGGCGCGACACCCAGAAGCGGTACGCGCCCGCGCGCAGCATGTCGCTCCAGTGGCGGCGTTCCTCGGCCGTGAACGGCCGGACCGTCTGGTACGCGCGCAGCAGCGCATCGGCGCGCGCGACGTCGAGCACGCCGGTCGCGAGGTCGACGCACCAGTCGTTGACGGTGACCGCGACGTCGAACAGCCACTTGTCGCAGCCTGCGAAATAGAAGTCGAAGAAGCCGCCGAGCCGCACGTCGTGGCCGGTGCCGGGCGCCGCGTGCGCGAACAGCACGTTGTCGCGGAACAGGTCGCAATGGCATGGGCCGGCGGGCAGCGCCGCATAGTCGTCCGACGCGAAGAAGCCGGCCTGGTGCGCGAGTTCGCCTTCGAGCAGCGTGCGTTGCGCGTCCGTGATGAACGGCACGATCGCCGGCACGTTCTCCTGCCACCACGGCAGGCTGCGCAGGTTCGGCTGGCTGCGCGGATAGTCGCGGCCCGCGAGGTGCAGGCGCGCGAGCATCTGCCCGACCTCGATGCAGTGTTCGACTCCGGGTGCGAGTTCGGCCGCGCCGTCGAGTTTCGTGACGATCGCGGCCGGCTTGCCGTGCAGCTCGCCGAACAACGCGCCGTCGTCACGCGGGACCGGGTCCGGCACCGGCACGCCGTGGGCGGCCAGGTGGCGCATCAGGTCGAGGTAGAACGGCAACTGCTGCGCCGTGAGCTTTTCGAAGATCGTGAGGACGTATTCGCCGCGCGTCGTCGTCAGGAAGAAATTGCTGTTTTCGATACCGGACGGAATGCCGCGGAACGCAAGCACGTCGCCCAGTTCGTAGTGGCGCATCCATTGCGCGAGATCGGAGTCGGAAACAGCGGTGAAAACGGCCATGCGGGATGCGTCAGGTCAGGGTGTCGGCACGCGGGCGGCGTGCGGCGCGACAGCGGGTGAAGGGGCGGGGCGGCGCGGTCGGGGCGCGGCGCCTCGGAATCAGTAGCGCAGGTTCAGCGACGGCAGGCGCGTGATCGGGACGCCCGCGTCGTGCGGCTTCGGCGACGTGTCGGGCGTCGAGCTCATCTGGTAGCGCGTGCCGAAGTTCGACTTCACGTCGATCTCGACCGGCTTGCCGCGGTCGCGGTACTCGGTGACTTCGGTGCCGTTCTTGCTCTTTTCGTGGAAGCTCGGCGTGCGGCGGATGTCGGCGAAGTCGACTTTCGACGTGACTTCGGCGCCCGGCCGGTTGATCTTGCGGAGATCGGGCAGGCCGGCGGCTTCGTTGGCCTCGGCCCGGGCCTGCGCGTCGGCGTCAGGCGTGCCGCCGGCGGCATGAGCGACGCTGGCGGCGGCAAACGCGACGGCAGCGGCGACGAAAATGAGCGGCTTCATGATGAGTCTCCAGTGAACCTACCGATTTTAGCAAATACTGCGCGCCATCCGGCCCCGGCGTGCGCAGGGGCGGCCATAAGCGCGACCGGGTTCCGTGGTAATGTCGTCGGATCAGACGAGGTAATGACAATGAAGAACGATTTGAGCCGCCGGCACCGTGTGCTGTCGCCCGAAAGCCCGTCGATCGAGGCTTTCGACGATCCGATCGCTGCCGTCGCGCGGCTGTCCGCCATTTACGACACGAATACGGGCTTCTTGCGCGATGCATTTGCGCGCTATCGCCGCCACGAAGCGATTACCGAGCACGTGCGCGCGTGCTATCCGTTCGTGCGGATCCGCACCGACGTCAACACGCACGTCGATTCGCGCCGCTCGTACGGCTTCGTCGCGGGGCCGGGCGTATTCGAGACGACGGTCACGCGCCCCGATCTCTTCGCGAACTACTACCGCGAGCAACTGCGCCTGCTGGCGAAGAACCACCATGTCAAGATCGA
This sequence comes from Burkholderia sp. LAS2, assembly GCF_018417615.1. Lineage (NCBI taxonomy): Bacteria > Pseudomonadati > Pseudomonadota > Betaproteobacteria > Burkholderiales > Burkholderiaceae > Burkholderia > Burkholderia sp. LAS2. The sequence continues at coordinate 4,151,404 of NZ_CP071052.1, read as the reverse complement.
GATCGGCGTGTCGTCGCAGCCGATTCCGATCCATTTCGCGTTTCCGGAAGGCATCCATCTCGAGGGCGAGCTCGATCGCGACCGCCTGCTCGCGATGCGCGACATCTTCGACACGCCCGACCTGTCGTATCTCGACGACCGCATCGTCAACGGCACGTTCGAGCCGGCGCCGGGCGAGCCGCATCCGCTCGCGCTGTTCACGGCCGCGCGCGTCGACTTCTCGCTGCATCGGCTGCGCCACTACACGGCGACGTCGCCCACGCATTTCCAGAACTACGTGCTCTACACGAACTACCAGTTCTACATCGACGAGTTCGTGAAGCTCGGCCGCACGATGATGACGGAAAGCGACGATCCCGAGGTGCGCGCGTACCGCAGCGAGTACAGCGCGTTCGTCGAGCCGGGCGACGTCGTCACGTACAACGCGAACCTCGGCGGCGAGCCGGCCGAGGGCACCGCGCCGCCGCGCCTGCCGCAGATGCCTGCGTATCACCTGAAGCGCGCGGACGGCAGCGGGATCACGATGGTCAACATCGGCGTCGGCCCGTCGAACGCGAAGACGATCACCGATCACATCGCGGTGCTGCGCCCGCACGCGTGGGTGATGCTCGGCCACTGCGCGGGGCTGCGCAACACGCAGCGCCTGGGCGACTACGTGCTCGCGCACGGCTACGTGCGGGAAGATCACGTGCTCGACGCCGACCTGCCGCTATGGGTGCCGATCCCGGCGCTGGCCGAAGTGCAGCTCGCGCTCGAGCGCGGCGTGGCCGAGGTCACGCGGCTCGAGGGCGTGGAACTGAAGCGCGTGATGCGCACGGGCACGGTCGCGAGCGTCGACAACCGCAACTGGGAGCTGCGCGACCATCGGGAGCCCGTGCAGCGGCTGTCGCAGAGCCGCGCGATCGCGCTCGACATGGAAAGCGCGACGATCGCCGCGAACGGTTTCCGCTTCCGCGTGCCGTACGGCACGCTGCTGTGCGTGTCGGACAAGCCGCTGCACGGCGAGCTGAAGCTGCCGGGTATGGCCGACACGTTCTATCGCGGACAGGTCGACCAGCATCTGCAGATCGGCGTGAAGGCGATGGAGATCCTGCGCACGAACGGGCTCGACAAGCTGCATAGCCGGAAGCTGCGGAGCTTCGCGGAAGTGGCGTTCCAGTAACGACACCGCGCAACGGCGTCCATCACGACAAAGGCCGCACGCGAACTTGCGTTCACGTGCGGCCTTGTTCTTTTCGTTTCGGTGCGAAGGCCGGATGGCCCCCCGCTCAGGCGCTCAGCACTCGCCCTTTTTCGCGTGCCCCGGCGGGCAGTGATAGCCGCCATGGCCGCGATAACGCTGATGATCTTCCCACTCGCGGCGTTCCCAGTAGCGTCGCCCGTCCCAGTAGCGGTCGCCGTGCCAGCCGACGATCACCGCCGGTGCGGGAGCGACCACGACGGGCGCGGGTGCGACGACGACCGGCGCGGGCGTGCCGATGTTGACGTCGACGTTGACGGCGTGAGCGAGGCCGGACAGCGAAAGGCCGAGGCCGGCGAAAGCGAGGGCGATCAGCGAGCGTTGCATGTTCTTTTCCGTGGTGTCGTGATGAATAGGCCGACGCGACGCGATGGAAGCGAGGGGGACCGTTCCACCGGGGGAACGCCGCGCCGACAGAATGCAGTGTGCTGCCGCGCGACGGAAAAGGCGAGTCGTGATTATTACGGAGGATTGGCTGTGCGCAGGCGCGCGAAGGGCCATCCATTTGACAGTGGCGGGCCGCCGGTGCGGCTGATCCCGTCGCATGACGCAGCGCCAACCGCGGGATTTGACATTCGACCGCGCGCGGCGGCGAACGGGTATTAACAGCGCGTTACAAAGTCGCGCCCGGCGCGCCGCCGGACCGCGCGGTCCGGCGCATGAAAAGCACGACGCCGGCCGTCGGGCCGGCGATCGTCATTGACCGGTTACAGATAGAACATCCGGTCTTCTTCCGGGCGCGGCGGATGATCGTCGTCGTCCGAACCTTCTTCCTCGCCGCTGTCTTCGTAGAACGCGAGCACCGCGTCGAGCACCTGGTCGGGATCGTCGATCACCTGCATCAGATCCATGTCTTCCGGATTGATCAGGCCCATCGGAATCAGTTGATCGCGGAACCATTGCAGCAGCCCCTTCCAGAACTCGCTGCCGACGAGGATGATCGGCACGAGGCGCGATTTTTTCGTCTGGATCAGCGTGAGCACTTCGGACAGCTCGTCGAGCGTGCCGAAGCCGCCCGGCATCACGATCACCGCATCCGAATTCTTCACGAACGTGACCTTGCGCGTGAAGAAGTGGCGGAAGCGCAGCGAGATGTCCTGATAGTGGTTGCCGGCCTGCTCGTGCGGCAGCTCGATGTTCAGGCCGACCGACGGCGCCTTGCCGGCGTGCGCACCCTTGTTCGCGGCTTCCATGATGCCGGGGCCGCCGCCGGAGATCACCGCGAAGCCGGCGTCCGACAGCTTGCGCGCGATCTGCGCGGCGAGCTTGTAGTGCGGCGTGTCGGGTTTGAGGCGGGCAGAACCGTAGATGCTGACAGCCGGGCGGATCTCCGACAGGTACTCGGTCGCCTCGATAAACTCTGCCATAATCGTGAACATCTGCCACGATGCGCGCGCCTTCTTGGCCGTCGCGCGCTCTTGATCTGCGAGCGAACGCAGACTCGGAATCACTTTTCTCTTGTTCATAATGCCTGAAGAACGAAATCTGGAAGGTAAGACCCTGCTATTGGTTGACGGTTCGAGCTATCTGTATCGGGCTTACCATGCGATGCCTGATTTGCGTGGCCCTGGCGGGGAGCCGACCGGAGCGCTCTACGGAATCATCAACATGCTGCGCCGTATGCGCAAGGAAGTCAGTGCAGAGTATAGCGCTTGCGTGTTCGATGCAAAGGGCAAGACGTTCCGCGACGACCTTTATGCCGACTATAAGGCAAACCGTCCGTCGATGCCGCCCGACCTCGCGTTGCAGGTCGAGCCGATCCACGGCGCGGTGCGCGCGCTCGGCTGGCCGCTGCTGATGGTCGAAGGCGTCGAGGCCGACGACGTGATCGGCACGCTCGCGCGCGAAGCCGAACGGCACGGGATGAACGTGATCGTGTCGACGGGCGACAAGGATCTCGCGCAGCTCGTGACCGACCGCGTCACGCTCGTCAACACGATGACCAACGAGACGCTCGACCGCGACGGTGTGCTCGCGAAGTTCGGCGTGCCGCCCGAGCGCATCATCGACTACCTCGCGCTGATCGGCGACACTGTCGACAACGTGCCGGGCGTCGAGAAATGCGGGCCGAAGACGGCCGTGAAATGGCTGTCGCAATACGACAGCCTCGATGGCGTCATCGAACACGCGGCCGACATCAAGGGCGTGGTTGGCGACAACCTGCGCCGCGCGCTCGACTTCCTGCCGCTCGGCCGCAAGCTTGTGACGGTCGACACCGCGTGCGATCTCGCACCGCATCTCGACTCGATCGAAGCGTCGCTGAAGAGCGACGGCGAGGCGCGCGACCTGCTGCGTGACATCTTCGCGCGCTACGGCTTCAAGACCTGGCTGCGCGAAGTCGAGAGCGCACCGGCCGAAGGCGGCGGCGCCGACGCGCCGGAAGGCGAGCCGGCTCCGGTGATCGCAGCCGACGTCGTGCGCGAATACGACACGATCCAGACTTGGGAACAGTTCGATGCGTGGTTCGCGAAGATCGATGCGGCCGCGCTGACCGCGTTCGACACCGAGACGACCGCGCTCGATCCGATGCTCGCGCGGCTCGTCGGCCTGTCGTTCTCGATCGAGCCGGGCAAGGCGGCCTACCTGCCGGTCGCGCACCGCGGCCCCGACATGCCCGAGCAGCTTCCGCTCGACGAAGTGCTCGCGCGCCTGAAGCCGTGGCTCGAATCGGCCGATCGCAAGAAGGTCGGCCAGCACCTGAAGTACGACGCACAGGTGCTCGCGAACTACGACATCGCGCTGAACGGCATCGAGCACGACACGCTGCTCGAATCGTACGTGCTCGAATCGCACCGCACGCACGACATGGACAGCCTCGCGCTGCGGCATCTCGGCGTCAAGACGATCAAGTACGAGGACGTGGCCGGCAAGGGCGCGAAGCAAATCGGTTTCGACGAAGTGGTGCTCGAGCAGGCCGCCGCGTATGCAGCCGAAGATGCGGACATCACGCTGCAGCTTCACCAGGCGCTGTATCCGCAGGTCGCGCGCGAGCCGGGCCTCGAGCGCGTGTACCGCGAGATCGAGATGCCGGTGTCGCTCGTGCTGCGCAAGATGGAGCGCACCGGCGTGCTGATCGACGACGTACTGCTGCAGGCGCAAAGCACCGAAATCGCGACGCGCCTGATCGAACTCGAGGGCGAGGCGTACGAACTGGCGGGCGGCGAATTCAATCTCGGCTCGCCGAAGCAGATCGGGCAGATCTTCTTCGAGAAGCTGCAGTTGCCGGTCGTGAAGAAGACGCCGAGCGGCGCGCCGTCGACCGACGAGGAAGTGCTGCAGAAGCTCGCCGAGGACTACCCGTTGCCGAAGCTGCTGCTCGAGCATCGCGGGCTGTCGAAGCTGAAGTCGACCTATACCGACAAGCTGCCGCGGATGGTGAACCCCAGCACCGGCCGCGTGCACACGAATTATGCGCAGGCAGTCGCGGTGACGGGCCGCCTTGCGTCGAACGACCCCAATCTTCAGAACATTCCGGTGCGCACGGCCGAAGGCCGGCGCATCCGCGAGGCGTTCATCGCGTCGCCGGGCCACCGGATCGTGTCGGCCGACTATTCGCAGATCGAACTGCGGATCATGGCGCACATCTCGGGCGACGCGTCGCTGCTGCGCGCGTTCTCGCAAGGCGAGGACATCCACCGCGCGACGGCCGCCGAGGTGTTCGGCGTGACGCCGCTGGAGGTCAATTCCGACCAGCGCCGGATCGCGAAGGTGATCAACTTCGGGCTCATCTACGGGATGAGCGCGTTCGGGCTCGCATCGAATCTCGGCATCACGCGCGACGCGGCGAAGCTCTATATCGACCGCTATTTCACGCGCTATCCGGGCGTCGCGCAGTACATGGAAGACACGCGCGCGATCGCGAAGGAGAAGGGCTACGTCGAAACCGTGTTCGGTCGCCGCCTGTGGCTGCCGGAGATCAACGGCGGCAACGGTCCGCGCCGCCAGGCGGCCGAGCGCGCGGCCATCAATGCACCGATGCAGGGCACGGCGGCCGACCTGATCAAGCTGTCGATGATCGCGGTGGACGACTGGCTCACGCGCGACCGGCTTGCGTCGCGGATGATCATGCAGGTGCACGATGAACTGGTGCTCGAGGTGCCCGACAGCGAGCTGTCGCTCGTGCGCGAGAAACTGCCGGAAATGATGTGCGGCGTCGCGAAGCTGAAGGTGCCGCTGGTCGCCGAAGTGGGCGCCGGCGCGAACTGGGAAGAGGCACACTGACGCACCCCGTGCGATTCCCCGCTTCCCGCGGCATATTGTTGCAGGGATGCCAAATATCGAGATGGTTTGCTTGTGGTCAACGCGCAAGCTCCCGGACAATGCATGTCAGTCATGTCATTGACGCGGGGCGGCGCGCCCCGCATGCCGGATCGGTCGCATCGTAGTGCTTCGAACTGCACATCGATGATGTCCGAACCGGTTAATCCACCGGGCGGCGCGCGTGCATCGCGTTTGCTTCATCCGGCGGCAGCCGTTTCGACTCGCAAAGGGAGAATCAGATGCATCGGATCATCATCGTAGGCGGAGGCGCGGGCGGCCTGGAACTGGCGACGCGGCTCGGCGACCGTTACGGTGCGCGCGGCAATCGTCCCGCGCGTGCGCTCGTCACGCTCGTCGACCGCAATCCGACTCACATCTGGAAACCGCTGCTGCACGAGGTCGCGGCCGGCAGCATGGACCCGTTCACGCAGGAACTCGAATATGCGGCGCAGGCGCGCTGGCACGGCTTCGAGTTCCAGCAGGGCGAGTTGACCGGGCTCGACCGCGCGGCGAAGCGCGTGACGCTGTCGCCGCTCAACGACAGCGACGGCGAGGAACTGTTGCCGGCGCGCGAGCTGGAATACGACACGCTCGTGATCGCGATCGGCAGCACGACCCACTTCTTCGGCGTGCAGGGCGCGCCGGAAAACGCGATCGCACTCGACACGGTCGGGGAGGCCGAACGCTTCCGCAAGCGGCTGATCGCGGCATGCATGCGCGCCGAGCACCAGGCACCGGCGCCCACCGTGCCCGGCGAGTCGGCCGAGCCGCGTATCCAGGTCGTGATCGTCGGCGGCGGCGCGACGGGCGTCGAGCTGTCCGCGGAGCTGCGCAATACCGCGCAGGTGCTGTCCGTGTACGGGCTGCACAAGCTCGATCCGCGCCATGACGTCGGCATCGTGCTGATCGAGTCGGGGCCGCGGATCCTGCCGGCACTGCAGGAGCGCGTGTCGACAGCGACGGCCGAACTGCTCGAAAAGCTCGGCGTGCGGCTGATGCTCGGCGAGCGCGTGACCGAGGTGGCGCCCGGGCTCGTGCATACCGCGAGCGGCAAGGCGGTGCGCGCGGACCTGACGGTCTGGGCGGCCGGCATCAAGGCGCCGTCCGTGCTGTCGCACCTCGACGGCCTTCAGGTCAACAAGCTCGGTCAGCTCGACGTGCGCCGCACACTGCAGACCTTCACCGACGACAACGTGTTCGCACTCGGCGATTGTGCGGCCTGTGCATGGCCGGGCAACGAACGCAACGTGCCGCCGCGCGCGCAGGCGGCGCACCAGCAGGCGAGTTTCCTGCTCAAGGCGATCGGCTGCCGGCTCGAAGGGCGCCCGCAGCCGGAGTTCACGTATCGCGATTTCGGTTCGCTCGTATCGCTCGGTCACTTCAGCGCGGTCGGCAACCTGATGGGCGGGCTGATCGGCGGCAACATGCTGATCGAAGGGCTGTTCGCACGCTTCATGTACATGTCGCTGTACCGGCTGCACATCGCGGCGCTGCACGGTTATCCGCGGATGATGCTCGACACGGTCGCGCACTGGCTGCGGCGCACGACGCTGCCGCGCGTCAAGCTGCACTGATCGCGTCGTCGCGCGCGGAGCGGGCGGGGAATGCGCATGTCGTGCGTGTTCGCCGCCCGTTTTTCTTTTCGATTCGCGAGGATTCGGTCGCGCGCCGAAGCGCGAGACGTGCCGTTGCGCGTCGTAATCGAGTCTTACACATCCGACAGTTGACGCGACAACGGATTATTGGGCATCTTGTCCGGGTTTTCGTTTGCGGCGGGGTGCCAACCGTCGTGACTTCCGCGCCGCGCGCCGGTGCGATGCCCCGTCATGCCGTATCCGCGATCGTGACGGCGGCGCCCAATCGAGGAGTGCATTCATGTTGAAACCCGAAGTCGACAGCCTGGTTCCCCACGTCCCGTTTTCGCGCCGCAAGTTCATGCAGGCTGCGCTCGGCGGCACCTTCGCGGCGGCCGTGCTGCCCGTGTCGGCGCAGACGGTCACGACCGACAGCGCCGGGCTGGACGTCGACACCATCGAGATCCGCTCGGGCGATGCGAGTATTCCGGCGTATCGCGCCCAGCCGATCGACAAGACGAACTTGCCGGTCGTGATCGTGATCCACGAGATCTTCGGCGTCCACGCGCATATCGCCGACGTGTGCCGGCGCTTCGCGAAGCTCGGCTATCTCGCGATCGCGCCCGACCTGTTCGCCAGGCAGGGCAATGCGGCGAAGTATCCGACGATGAAGGAGCTGTACGACCACATCATCAGCAAGGTGCCGGACCGGCAGGTGACGGAGGATCTCGATGCGACCGCCGCATGGGCCGGCAAGAACGGCGGCGACCTGTCGCGTCTCGGCGTGACGGGGTTCTGCTGGGGTGGCCGCCAGGCATGGCTGTATGCGGAACACAATCCGCACGTGCTGGCCGCCGTCGCGTGGTACGGGTTCGTCGAAGGCAAGACCGACGAGATGACGCCGTTCAATCCGGTCGACCATGCGTCGTTGCTGAAGGTGCCGGTGCTCGGGCTGTATGGCGAGAAGGATCAGAACATCACGCAGGCGTCGCTCGCGGACATGCGCAAGGCGATCCAGGCGAGCGACTCGAAGCGCGCGCGCGAATCGGAGATCGTCGTGTATCCGGATGCCGGTCACGCGTTCTTCGCCGACTACCGGCCGAGTTACGTGAAGGGCGATGCCGAGGACGGCTGGAAGCGCGCGATCGAGTGGTTCCACAAGTACGGCGTGATGTAAGCGACGAGCGGCGGCAACGGCCGCCGCATCATCGTCGTCGCGCCGCGCGGGTGCTCAAGGATTTGGGCCGGTCGCGATTGGCCGCGACGGATCGGCGCTCCATTCGCTCCACGAGCCCGGGTACAGCGACGCGCCGTGCAGGCCGGCCACTTCCAGCGCCAGCGCGTTGTGGCATGCGGTGACGCCGGAGCCGCATTGCAGGATCACGCGGTTCGGCTCGGTGCCGGCCAGCACGGTGGTGAATGCCTCGCGCAATTCATGGCCGGTCTTGAAGCGGCCGTCGGCGGTCAGGTTGTCCTTGAAGAAGCGGTTGCGCGCGCCCGGAATGTGCCCGCCCACCCGATCGATCGTTTCGTTTTCGCCGCGATAGCGATCCGGTGCGCGGGCATCGATCACGACGCGCGCGGGCGACGACACGTTCGCGAGCACGGCCGCCGCATCGACGGTCGATTCGAGCGGCGTGGCCGAGCGGAAGTCACCGGCGGCCGGGTGCGGCACGTCGGTCGTCAGCGGCTGGCCGGCCGCTTCCCAGGCCTGCAGGCCGCCATCGAGCACGGCGACCGAATCGTGGCCGAGCCAGCGCAGCAGCCACCACAGGCGCGCCGCATAGGCGCCGCCTTGCGCGTCGTACGCGACGACCTGCTGACCCTGCTTGAGGCCGCGGCTGGCGAGCAGCGTCGCGAGCGCGTCGCGGGTCGGCAGCGGATGGCGGCCGTTGGTGCCCGTCTTGCGGCCCGACAGGTCGCGATCGAGATGAAGATAGTGCGCGCCGGGGAGGTGACCGGCCGCGTAGGCGGCTTCGCCGGCGCCGGGATCGGCGAGATCGAAGCGGCAGTCGAACAGCGCGACGCTGCCGGGCGCCGCGGCCAGGCGCTCGGCGAGATTGGCGGCGGAGATGAGCGTGGTGTAATGAGTGTGTGGCATGACGACTCCCTGGAGTGCAAATGGCCTGACACTCCAAGTCTAAACAAAAAAAGACGGGCCGAAGCCCGTCTTTTCGTCTGCCGGATGCCGCGCGGCGTCAACGCGCCGCAGCCGCTGTCAGAGGCCGCCGAGGTGGCGGCGCAGGAACTCGTGGAAGTGCTGCATCCCGTCTTCCATCGGGCTCTGGTACGGGCCGACCTGCGACTCGCCGCGGGCCATCAGCGCACGGCGGCCCGCGTCCATCCGCATCGCGATCTCGTCGTCCTCGACGGCCGTTTCCATATAGGCGGCACGCTCGGCCTCGACGAATTCGCGTTCGAACAGCGCGATTTCCTCGGGGTAATAGAACTCGACGATGTTGGTCGTCTTCTGCGGCCCGCGCGGAATCAGCCACGACACGACCAGCACGTGCGGATACCACTCGATCATCAGGCCCGGGTAGTAGACCATCCAGATCGCGCCGAACTCCGGCGGCACGCCGTTGCGGAACTTCAGCACCTGCTCGTGCCATTTCTGGTAAGTCGTGCTGCCCGGTTTCGCGAGGGCGTTGTGCACGCCGACCGTCTGCACGCTGTACCAGTCGCCGAACTCCCATTTGAGATCGTCGCACGACACGAAGCTGCCGAGACCCGGGTGGAACGGGACGACGTGGTAATCCTCGAGGTAGACCTCGATGAACGTCTTCCAGTTGTAGTCGCACTCGTGCACTTCGACGTGATCGAACTGGTACTCGGCGAAGTCGAAGTGATGCTTCGTGCCGAGGTTCGCGAGATCGCGCGCGACGTTGCGGCCCTCGGCCTCGAACAGCAGCCCCTGCCAGTTCTGCAGCAGGCTCTTGCCGAGGTTCAGGCACGGCTTGTCGGGGAAGTGCGGCGCGCCGAGCAACTGGCCTTCGAGGTCGTACGTCCAGCGGTGCAGCGGACACACGATGTTCTGCGCATGGCCGCGCCCGTTGAGCATGATCGCCTGCCGGTGGCGGCACACGTTCGACAGCAGTTCGATCTGGTTCGTCTGGTTACGGACCAGCACGCGGCCTTCCTTCTCGGACGGCAGCGCAAAATAGTCTCCCGCCTCGGGCACCATCAACTCGTGCCCGACGTAACGAGGACCTTTCTTGAAGAGGGTTTCGATCTCGCGCTCGAGTAGCGCCTCATCGAAATATGCAGTGACTGGAAGCTGGCTGTGGGCCGACTTCAACTGAAGCGCATCGCTCAGATTGGACATTCCCACTCCCGGTGTTAGCGTGAAAGCAGTGAACAACCCAACCATCGAAAAATCGATTTAGGGAAACGGACAATTATACCCGGTTCGCCCCGCAAGGCTAGGATTAAGTGCCTGATTTGTGTCAATTTTTTGTCGGGCGACCGTCCCAAGGCGCACACTGTGCGTCGTAGATGGGGCCGGAATTGTGCGCGGGCGCCCACGACGGCAGGTCGGAAAATTCTCTTTTGCCGTAGAATGTCCGACTTGTTTTGAAATTTGACACCTCGTCCATGGCGAAAACCGCATCCCCAGGCGCCACGCCGCCCGGCAACGGCACCGAACCGTTGCCGGACAATTACGAGATGGCGCTCGCGGAACTCGAGACGCTGGTTGCCCGGATGGAAGGCGGCGCGTTGAGCCTCGAGGATTCGCTGGCGGCGTATCGCCGCGGTGCGACCCTCGTTGCGTTTTGCCAACAGCAGCTCGAGAAAGTGGAGCAGCAGGTTCGCGTGCTCGACGGCGCGACGCTGAAGCCGCTTTCGTCCGGAACGGCCGCCACGGACGGCGAAGACGACGATCTATGACATTCGAACAATGGATGCGGTCCGTGCTTGACCGTGTCGAGGACGCACTCGGCCACTATCTGCCGGCTGAAACCGCGACGCCCGCGAAACTTCACGAGGCGATGCGCTATGCGGTCCTCGGTGGCGGCAAACGCGTTCGCCCGCTGCTGTGCCATGCAGCAGGCGAACTGACCGGCGCGACCGAAGCGGCGCGCAACGCGGCGGCGGCGGCGCTGGAGATGATCCACGTCTACTCGCTCGTGCACGACGACATGCCGTGCATGGACGACGACGCGCTGCGTCGCGGCAAGCCGACCGTGCACGTACAGTACGACGAACCGACGGCGCTGCTGGTCGGCGACGCGCTGCAGTCGCAGGCGTTCGTCGCGCTGACCGACGCCGATGCGCTGTCGCCGGTGCAGCAAGCGGCGCTGGTGCGCGAGCTGGCGCTCGCGAGCGGCTCGATCGGCATGGCCGGCGGGCAGGCGATCGACCTGGCGAGCGTCGGCCTGAAGCTGACGCGCGAACAGCTCGAGACGATGCACCGGATGAAGACGGGCGCTTTGCTGCGCGCGGCCGTGCGGATGGGCGCGCTGGCCGGCGAGACGCCGTCGGCGGAAACGATGGCCGCGCTGGATGTTTACGCGGGCGCCGTGGGTCTGGCCTTTCAGGTCGTCGACGACATTCTCGACGTCACGACCGATTCGGCGACGCTCGGCAAGACGGCCGGCAAGGACGCGGCGAACGACAAGCCGACCTATGTATCGATCCTCGGTCTCGAGGCGTCGCGCGAGCTGGCAGCGCAGCTGGGCGCCGAAGCGCACGACGCGCTGAAACCGTTCGGCGCACGCGCACAGCGTCTCGCCGAACTTGCCGACCTGGTAGTGAACCGGGTCAGCTGACGCGAAAGCCCGCCGCCGCGCACACGCTACGGTGCGTGCAAAAGAATGCGGGCGCGTTTGATTTCCTACAATGGAACGACGATGTACGACTTGCTGAAAACCATCGACGACCCGGCGGATTTGCGCCGCCTCGATCGTCGCCAACTGCAACCGCTCGCGGATGAACTGCGCGCGTTCGTGCTCGACAGCGTGTCGAAGACGGGCGGCCATTTGTCGTCCAACCTCGGGACGGTCGAGCTGACGATCGCGTTGCACTACGTGTTCAACACGCCGAACGATCGCATCGTCTGGGACGTGGGTCACCAGACCTACCCGCACAAGATCCTGACGGGCCGCCGCGACCAGATGCACTCGCTGCGTCAGCAGGACGGCATCTCGGGTTTCCCGCGCCGTTCGGAGTCGGAATACGACACGTTCGGCACCGCGCACTCGAGCACGTCGATCTCGGCCGCGCTCGGGATGGCGATCGGCAGCCAACTGAATGGCGACGACCGCTTCTCGATCGCCGTGATCGGCGACGGCGCGATGACGGCCGGCATGGCGTTCGAGGCGATGAACAACGCGGGCGTGTCGGAAGATGCGAAAGTGCTCGTGATCCTGAACGACAACGACATGTCGATCTCGCCGCCGGTCGGCGCGCTGAATCGCCATCTCGCGCGCCTGATGTCGGGCCGCTTCTATGCGGCGGCGCGCGCGGGCGTCGAGCGCGTGCTGAGCGTGGCGCCGCCGGTGCTCGAACTCGCGCGCAAGCTCGAGGAGCACGCGAAGGGCATGGTCGTGCCGGCCACGCTGTTCGAGGAATTCGGCTTCAACTACATCGGCCCGATCGACGGTCACGATCTCGATTCGCTGATCCCGACGCTGCAGAACATCCGCGAGCTGCGCGGCCCGCAGTTCCTGCACGTGGTGACGAAGAAAGGCCAGGGCTACAAGCTCGCCGAAGCCGATCCCGTGCTCTATCACGGCCCCGGCAAGTTCAATCCGGCCGAAGGCATCAAGCCGTCGACCACGCCTGCGAAGAAGACGTATACGCAGGTGTTCGGCGAGTGGCTGTGCGACGAAGCCGAGCGCGATACGCGCGTGGTCGGCATCACGCCCGCGATGCGCGAAGGCTCGGGCATGGTCGAATTCGAGAAGCGCTTCAAGGATCGCTACTACGACGTCGGCATCGCCGAGCAGCATGCGGTGACGTTCGCCGGCGGTCTCGCGACCGAAGGGCTGAAGCCCGTCGTCGCGATCTACTCGACGTTCCTGCAACGTGCGTACGACCAGCTGATCCACGACGTCGCGCTGCAGAACCTGCCGGTCGTGTTCGCGATCGACCGCGCGGGCCTCGTCGGCGCGGACGGCGCGACGCATGCGGGCGCGTACGATCTCGCGTTCATGCGCTGCATCCCGAACATGACGATCATGGCCGCATCCGACGAGAACGAATGCCGCCAGATGCTGCACACGGCGCTGCAGCAGCCGAACCCGACCGCGGTGCGCTATCCGCGCGGCGCGGGCACGGGCGTGGCGACGGTGAAGGAATTCACCGAGATCCCGCTCGGCAAGGGCGAAGTGCGGCGCCGCACGTCGCAGCCGGAAGGCAAGCGCGTCGCGATCCTCGCGTTCGGCACGATGGTGGCGCCGTCGCTCGCCGCTGCCGAGGAGCTCGATGCAACGGTCGCGAACATGCGCTTCGTGAAGCCGATCGATGCGGCGCTCGTGCGCGAGCTCGCCGAAACGCACGACTACGTCGTCACGGTCGAGGAAGGCTGCGTGATGGGTGGCGCGGGCTCGGCCTGCGTCGAAGCCCTGATGGAGAGTGGGGTTATCCGACCCGTACTACAATTGGGCCTCCCTGACCTGTTCATCGATCATGGCGACCCCGCGAAGCTGCTGTCGCAATGCGGCCTCGACGGCGCGGGCATCGCGAAATCGATTCGCGAACGCTTTCTGAATCCGGCGGCCGATGTCGCCGGTCAGGCGAAGCGCGTCGCGTAAGCTGACGCCGCCCGCGGGCGGCGTCGGTGCGACTGGCGCAACCGGTCTTCATTGATGCGGAAAACATGGGCCTGCGGGCCCATGTTGCTTTTCCGGCCGCCGCATGATGCGGCGTGCGCGTCGTCGGACGCGCGGCTTACAAGGATTGAACAAATGAACCAGATGAATCCCGCCTTCGTGATGCCCGACGTGCAGAGCACGGTGGATATCCGTCAGATCCCGATTCAGCGCGTGGGCGTGAAGGCGGTTCGGCATCCGTTGACGGTGCGTACCGAAAGCGGCGACGTGCAACCGACGGTCGGTGTCTGGAACCTCGACGTCCGTCTGCCGGCCGATCAGAAGGGCACGCACATGTCGCGCTTCGTCGCGCTGCTCGAAGAGAATCGCGCGCCGCTGACGGTCGAGCGCTTCCGCGCGATGCTCGCATCGATGCTCGTGAAGCTCGAAGCCGAGGCCGGCCGCATCGAAGTCACGTTCCCGTACTTCGTGAACAAGACGGCGCCGGTGTCCGGCGTGCAGAGCCTGCTCGACTATGAAGTGACGCTCACGGGCGACAGCCGCAACGGCGACACGCGCGTGTTCCTGAAGGTGCTCGTGCCGGTGACGAGCCTGTGCCCGTGCTCGAAGAAGATCTCGCAGTACGGCGCGCACAACCAGCGCTCGCACGTGACGATCGATGCGGAGCTGGCCGCCGATCTGCCGGTCGAGGCGCTGATCCGCATCGCGGAAGAGGAAGCGTCGTGCGAACTGTGGGGGCTGCTGAAGCGTCCGGACGAGAAGTTCGTCACCGAGCGTGCCTACGAGAACCCGAAGTTCGTCGAGGATCTCGTGCGTGACGTCGCGCAACGTCTCGATGCGGACGAGCGCGTGATCGCGTACGTGCTCGAAGCCGAGAACTTCGAGTCGATCCACAATCACAGCGCGTATGCGCTGATCGAGCGCGACAAGCGGTTGACCGCATAACGCCGCGGCGTTATGTCGCGCCAATGACGAAGGCCGCTCGAAACCGAGCGGCCTTTTCGTTTTCCTGCCTGGGGCGTTGCGTGGCGCGATTCAGCTTGCGAGCGACGCGAGATCCCAGCGCGGCTTCACCGTGAATGCGTAATCGGCATTCGCCTGTTCAGGCCAGCGGCCGAGCCGCAGCGCGCCCGCGAGCGCGATCATCGCGCCGTTGTCGGTGCACAGTGCGAGATCGGGGTAGTGCACGTCGAAGCCGCGCTTGGCCGCGGCCGCCGACAGGGCCGCGCGCAACTGGCGGTTCGCGCCGACGCCGCCCGCGACCACGAGGCGCTTGAGCTTCGTCCGCTTCAGCGCGGCGAGCGACTTCGCGACGAGCACGTCGACGGCCGCATCGACGAAGCCGCGCGCAAGATCGGCCTTCGCGCGTTCGAGTGCTTCGCCGTCGAGCTTCGCCGCTTCGAATTTCTTCATCTGCGTGAGCACGGCCGTCTTCAGGCCGCTGAAGCTGAAGTCGAGATCGCCCGAATGCAGCATCGGGCGCGGCAGCACGACCGCGCCCGGCGTGCCCGTTTCGGCGAGCTTCGATACTTCGGGGCCGCCCGGGTAGCCGAGGCCGATCAGTTTCGCGGTCTTGTCGAACGCTTCGCCGGCCGCGTCGTCGAGCGTTTCGCCGAGCGTCTCGTACACGCCGACGTCGGTCACGCGCATCAACTGCGTGTGGCCGCCGGAAACCAGCAGCGCGACGAACGGGAACGGCGGCGGCGCGTCGACCAGCAACGGCGACAGCAGGTGGCCTTCGAGATGATGGATGCCGACGGTCGGCTTGTTCCACGCGAGCGCGAGCGCATTCGCGATGCTCGCGCCGACCAGCAGCGCGCCCGCGAGGCCGGGGCCCTGCGTGAACGCGATCGCGTCGATGTCGTCGCGGCGCGTGCCGCTTTGCGCCATCACTTCCTCGAGCAGCGGCAGCGCGCGGCGGATATGGTCGCGCGACGCGAGCTCGGGCACGACGCCGCCGTATTCGCGATGCATCGCGATCTGCGAATGGAGCGCGTGCGCGAGCAGGCCGCGCTGCGTGTCGTAGAGCGCGAGGCCGGTTTCGTCGCAGGAGCTTTCGATGCCGAGAACGAGCATGGGTGAGGGCAGGGCGCGCCGGTTCGGACGCGCCGCGGGTAGGTCGACGTAACCTGAAATTATAGCAGGCGGGGGCTCGCGGCCGCCGCGGGCGGCCCGGGCCCGAGGCCGGGCAGGTACAATCCGCGCCATGGAAACCTATGACATCGCCGTGATCGGCGCGGGCGCCGCCGGCATGATGAGCGCCGCGGTCGCCGGGCAGCTCGGCCGCCGCGTCGTGCTGATCGATCACGCGCCGCGGCTCGCCGAAAAAATCCGCATCTCGGGCGGCGGCCGCTGCAACTTCACGAACCTGTACGCAGGGCCCGACAACTACCTGTCGTCGAATCCGCATTTCGCGCGCTCGGCGTTGGCGCGCTATACGCCGCGCGACTTCCTCGGGCTGCTCAAGCGCCATCACGTGACCTGGCACGAAAAGCACAAGGGCCAGCTCTTTTGCGACCACGGCAGCGACGCGATCATCGACGTGCTGAAGCACGAGTGCGACGCGGGCGGCATCGCGTGGCGCCGGCCCGTCGTCGTCGACGCGGTGCGCCATGCGCCGGCCGACGGCTTTACGCTCGACACGCAGCAGGCCGGCCCGATCGGCGCGCGCGCACTGATCGTCGCGACCGGCGGCCTGTCGATCCCGAAGATCGGCGCGACCGACTTCGGCTACCGGCTCGCGAAGCAGTTCGGCCACAAGCTCGTCGATACGCGGCCCGCGCTCGTGCCGCTGACGTTCGCGCCGCAGGACTGGGCGCCGTTCGCGCCGCTGTCCGGCGTATCGCTCGAAGTGCGCGTATCGACCGGCGACAAAAAGCGCGGCGGCGAATTCGTCGAGGATCTGCTGCTGACCCATCGCGGGCTGTCCGGGCCCGGCATCCTGCAGATCTCGAGCTACTGGCAGCCCGGCGATCCGATCCGCGTCGACCTGCTGCCGCAGCGCGACACGGTGGCCGACCTGCTCGACGCGAAACGCACGTCGAAGCGCCAGATCGGTTCGCTGCTCGCCGACTGGGTGCCGTCGCGTCTCGCGCATGCGTGGCTCGACACGCATCGCGTCGCGGCCGACGCGCGGCTCGCGGACCTGCCCGACAAGACGCTGCGCCAGATCGGCGACGCGCTGTCCGGCTGGACGCTGACGCCGAACGGCACCGAGGGCTACAAGAAGGCCGAAGTGACGAAGGGCGGAGTCGATACGCGCGAGCTGTCGTCGGCGACGATGATGAGCGCGCGCGTGCCGGGGCTCTTCTTCGTCGGCGAGGCGGTGGACGTGACGGGCTGGCTCGGCGGCTACAACTTCCAGTGGGCGTGGGCGTCCGGCACGGCGGCCGGGCAGGCCGCGGCCGAGTATGCGCGAGGCGCCTGACGCGCCGGCCGGCACGGTTCTGGCGGGGGTGGGGTCCGTGCCTTTGACCCATCGCTCTGCTATACTCGGTAGTCTTTCCCTGCAAACCTTTATTCGTGTCGGATCATGACGATCATTCGCGTTAAAGAGAACGAGCCGTTCGAAGTTGCAATGCGTCGCTTCAAGCGCACGATCGAGAAGAATGGTCTGTTGACCGAGCTTCGTGCGCGTGAGTTTTACGAGAAGCCGACCGCAGAACGCAAGCGCAAGAAGGCCGCTGCGGTGAAGCGTCATTACAAGCGTATTCGCAGCCAGACACTGCCGAAGAAGCTGTACTGAACGATTGGGCGCCGCGCGGTTCACTGAGCGGCGCACCGGCGACTCCGTGCGATCGGGTCCGGTCGCGCAGCCGATCAGGCGGCGAGTCGCCGATGCCGGATTCGAGCAACCCGCTTGAGACACTGTCCCAAGCGGGTTTTTGTGTTGACGCCCATTTGCGGGCGTCGGTTTCACGTTTCCATCCCGGGTGAAAGATGAGTTTGAAAGAGCAGATCAGCGAAGACATGAAGGCCGCGATGCGCGCGAAGGAAAGCGAGCGCCTGGCAACGATTCGCCTGCTGATGGCCGCGATCAAGCAGCGCGAAGTCGATGACCGGGTCACGCTCGACGACGCGGGCATCACGGCCGTGATCGACAAGATGATCAAGCAGCGCAAGGATTCGATCAGCCAGTTCCAGGCGGCCGGCCGCGACGATCTGGTTGCGAAGGAGCAGGCCGAGCTGGCCGTGCTGGGCGGCTACATGCCCGCGCAACTGTCGGACGCCGAAGTGGCGGCCGAGGTCCAGGCGGCGGTCGCGCAAACCGGCG
The DNA here is from genome assembly GCF_018417615.1 of Burkholderia sp. LAS2. Lineage (NCBI taxonomy): Bacteria > Pseudomonadati > Pseudomonadota > Betaproteobacteria > Burkholderiales > Burkholderiaceae > Burkholderia > Burkholderia sp. LAS2. The sequence goes on along the minus strand of NZ_CP071052.1, from coordinate 4,133,284 downwards.
CAGCCGGCCCGCAGGACATGGGCAAGGTGATGGGCGTGCTGAAGGGCAAGCTCGCCGGCCGTGCCGACATGACGGCCGTTTCCGCGCAGGTCAAGGCCGCGCTCACGAAGTAAAACCCGTTCCCGGCGCGCCCAGCGATGCGTGCGCCGGGCGTCGTATTGTCTTTTTTCGCTCGATCCCACGGTGATTCCGCATTCGTTCCTGCAGGATTTGCTGAACCGCGTCGATATCGTCGACGTGGTGGGCCGGTACGTGCAGCTCAAGAAGGGCGGCGCCAACTTCATGGGGCTGTGCCCGTTCCATAACGAGAAGAGTCCGTCGTTTACCGTCAGCCCGACCAAGCAGTTCTATCACTGCTTCGGTTGCGGTGCGCACGGCACGGCGATCGGCTTCCTGATGGAACACGCGGGGCTCACGTTCCCGGAAGCCGTGCAGGAACTCGCGCAATCCGTCGGGCTGACCGTGCCGCACGAGCCGTCGATGCGCGGCGGTGGGGGCGGAGGCGGGGGCGGCGACTATCCGGCGCCCGTGTCGAAATCGGTGGCGACCGCGCTGTCCGACGCGATGACCGCGGCGTGCGACTACTACCGCAAGCAGTTGCGCGGCGCGACCGTCGCGATCCAGTACCTGAAGAACCGGGGCCTGACCGGCGAGATCGCCGCGCGCTTCGGGCTCGGCTATGCGCCGGACGGCTGGCAGAACCTCGAAGCCGCGTTCCCCGACTATCGCGACGAGTCGCTCGTCGAGGCGGGGCTCGTGATCGTCAGCGAGAAAACCGACGCGCAGGGTGTCGCGCGCCGCTACGACCGGTTCCGCGAGCGGATCATGTTCCCGATCCGCAACGTGAAGGGGCAGGTGATCGGTTTCGGCGGCCGCGTGCTCGGCAGCGGCGAGCCGAAGTACCTGAACTCGCCGGAAACGCCGCTGTTCAACAAGGGCAGCGAGCTGTACGGGCTGTTCGAGGCGCGGCTCGCGATTCGCGAGCGCAAGTACGTGCTGGTCGTCGAAGGCTACATGGACGTCGTCGCGCTCGCGCAGCTCGGCTTTCCGAACGCGGTCGCGACGCTCGGCACCGCGTGCACGCCGATTCACGTGCAGAAGCTGCTGCGACAGACCGACACCGTCATTTTCAGTTTCGACGGCGATTCGGCCGGGCGGCGCGCGGCCCGGCGCGCGCTCGAGGCCTGCCTGCCGCATGCGGGCGACAACCGGACGATCCGGTTCCTTTTTCTGCCGACCGAGCACGATCCGGACAGCTACGTGCGCGAGTTCGGCGCGGACGCGTTCTCCGAGCAGGTCGAACGCGCAATGCCGCTGTCGCAATTTCTGTTGAACGAAGCCATTGCCGGCAAGGCGCTCGATCAGCCGGAAGGCCGCGCGAAGGCCCTGTTCGATGCGAAGCCGCTGTTGCAGGCGCTGCCCGCGAACGCGTTGCGCGCGCAGATCATGCACATGTTCGCCGATCGCCTCGATATCCCGTTCGAGGAGGTCGCGGCGCTGTCGGACGTCGATACGCGTATCGCGGCGCCGCCGCGTCAGGCGCCCGCGCGCAGCGAGCGGCGTCGCGTGACGGACAGCGAAAAGCGCGCGCTGCGCACGCTGGTAATGCATCCGCGCATCGCATCGCAGCTCGACGACGAACAGATTGCGACCCTGCGCGCGCTGCCGCGCATCGGCGAATTGTTCGCGGAAGTTGTCGATCATGCGCGTGCGTTGGGCGACGGCGCGGAGTTCCGGCTGCTGTCTGATGTCCTGAGGACGTCCTCGAATGGGGCGACTTACGAGGAAATCTTCCGCGAAATTCTGGACTATGATGAAAACGTCCGCGATCTGCTGTTACAGAATCCGGAAGACGAGACGGTGCCCGAACGGCAGCGTGAGCAGGAGCGGATTGCGGGGGAGGAGCTGCAGGCAGCTGTGCTCAAGATGCGCTACGACGCCTGCTGCGACCGGCTGGACAGGCTGGCGCGGCAATCCACCTTCACCCCCGAGGAACTGGCCGAATTGACGGAATTGAACCAGCAGCGAACCGACATGAAGCGTCGGCTCGGGCTGTAGGCGGCCGGGGCGCTTAGAGAGGGCTCCCCAGCGTGCTATAATATAAGGTTTCCAGCGGTTTGTTTTCCAAGCAGAGGCGAGAATCGCGATGGCAAAGACGACAGGCGGAAAGAAAGCAACGGGCAAGGGCTCGACGGAGCCGACCAAAAAGGTCACAGCGGCCAAGTCTGCTTCTTCCACCAGGACAACGTCTTCAGCCACGTCAGCCCCTGCAGGAAAGAAAACCGCGGCCGGCACTGCTCAGGCTGCGCCGGCGCCGGCAGCCAGAACACGGGCTGCCGCCAGACCCGACTCCGGGCCGGCCAAGCCGGCGGCGAAGCGGGCAAGTGCGAAAAGCGCAAGGGACACGACTGCCGACGCGGACGAAACGGCAGTACGTACTACTCATGCACCCACGGTTCAACCGGCTGTCGTCCAGCAGCCGCGAGTCGATATAGCCGGTACGGCGAACTCCATGACCAAAAAGCTGAACGAAGTATCCGTCGAAGACGACGCAAATCAGAGCGACGAGCAGCCCGCAGCCGCGGCTGCACCGGGCAAGTCCAAGGTGCGCGATCGTCGCGCCAAGGAAAAGGCGCTGCTGAAGGAAGCGTTCGCGACGAGCACGCCGGGCACGGCCGAGGAGCTCGAAGAGCGCCGCGTGAAACTGCGCGCGCTGATCAAGCTCGGCAAGGAGCGCGGCTTCCTCACGTACGCCGAAATCAACGACCACCTGCCGGACAACTTCACCGAGACCGAAGCCCTCGAGGGCATCATCGGCACGTTCAACGACATGGGCGTGGCGGTTTACGAGCAGGCGCCGGACGCGGAGACGCTGCTCCTGAACGACAACGCGCCCGCCGCGTCGTCGGACGATGAAGTCGAGGAGGAAGCGGAAGTCGCGCTGTCCACCGTCGATTCGGAATTCGGCCGCACGACCGATCCGGTCCGGATGTACATGCGCGAGATGGGCACGGTCGAGCTGCTCACGCGCGAAGGCGAAATCGAGATCGCGAAGCGGATCGAGGACGGCCTGCGCCACATGGTGATGGCCATCTCCGCGTGCCCGACGACGATCGCCGACATCCTCGCGATGGCCGAACGCGTCGCGAACGAAGAGATCCGCGTCGACGAGCTCGTCGACGGCCTGCTCGATCCGAATGCTTCGGACTCCGCCGATACGGACGGCTTCTCCGCGAAGGAAGCGGAAGCCATCGAGAACGAGGATGAGGAAGCCGAAGAGGAAGAGGAAGAAGAGGAAGAGGAGGAAGACGACGGCGCCGCGCAGGCATCGGCGAACGCCGCCCAACTCGAAGCCCTCAAGCGTGCGTCGCTCGAGAAGTTCTCGCAGATCAGCGAGTGGTTCGACAAGATGCGCCGCGCGTTCGAGAAGGAAGGCTACAAGTCGAAGGCCTACCTGAAGGCGCAGGAAACGATCCAGACCGAACTGATGACGATCCGCTTCACCGCGCGTACCGTCGAGCGTCTGTGCGACACGCTGCGTGCGCAAGTGGACGAAGTGCGTCAGGTCGAGCGTCAGATCCTGCACATCGTCGTCGACAAGTGCGGCATGCCGCGTTCGGAATTCATCGCACGCTTCCCGGGCAACGAGACGGATCTCGACTGGGCGGAGAAGATCACCGCGGAAGGCCATTCGTACAGCGCGGTGCTGTCGCGTAACGTCCCGGCGATCCGCGAACAGCAGCAGCGCCTGCTCGACCTGCAGGCGCGCGTCGTGCTGCCGCTGAAGGACCTGAAGGAAACCAACCGCCAGATGGCGGCCGGCGAACTGAAGGCACGTCAGGCGAAGCGCGAAATGACCGAGGCGAACCTGCGTCTCGTGATCTCGATCGCGAAGAAGTACACGAACCGCGGCCTGCAGTTCCTCGACCTGATCCAGGAAGGCAACATCGGCCTGATGAAGGCAGTGGACAAGTTCGAATACCGTCGCGGCTACAAGTTCTCGACCTATGCGACGTGGTGGATCCGTCAGGCCATCACGCGCTCGATCGCGGACCAGGCGCGCACGATCCGTATTCCGGTTCACATGATCGAAACGATCAACAAGATGAACCGCATCTCGCGGCAGATCCTGCAGGAAACCGGTCTCGAGCCGGATCCGGCCACGCTCGCCGAGAAGATGGAGATGCCGGAAGACAAGATCCGCAAGATCATGAAGATCGCGAAGGAGCCGATCTCGATGGAAACGCCGATCGGCGACGACGACGATTCCCATCTCGGCGACTTCATCGAGGACACCAACACGGTCGCGCCGGCGGATGCCGCGCTGCATGCCAGCATGCGCGACGTCGTGAAGGACGTGCTCGATTCGCTGACGCCGCGCGAGGCGAAGGTGCTGCGGATGCGTTTCGGTATCGAGATGAGCACCGATCACACGCTCGAGGAAGTCGGCAAGCAGTTCGACGTCACGCGCGAGCGGATCCGTCAGATCGAGGCCAAGGCGCTGCGCAAGCTGCGTCACCCGAGCCGTTCCGACAAGCTGAAGTCGTTCCTCGAAGGGAACTGATTTCCAGCGTCTCTGCCACGAACGCCGCCGGTGTCCGCATGATGCCGGTGGCGTTTGTTCCCTCTGTCGTCTTTGTTGTTACAATGCCGGCCCGGCCTCGTTGCCGGGGTGGCGTGTAGCACGCTTTGCTTCTCGTCTGGGCCCCTAGCTCATGCTTGGTTAGAGCAGCGAACTCATAATTCGTTGGTGCCGGGTTCGACTCCCGGGGGGCCCACCAGATTCGCTTCCACGGTTGTCCGGGGGAAGCCGCGGAACCCGCGATGCCGCACGGCGTCGCGGGTTTTTCTTTGGGGCGCCGTCCGCATGTGTCGACCGTATTGAACGCGTTCGCGCCGGCGCCGCCTGTCGCATCTTCGCCACCGCGGAAACACGGAAAGCGTGCGGCCCCGATATCAATCGAAGTATGCTGTGGCGCGATCCGGTCGCACGCTGCTCCGTCGCGCGCGCACCGATGACCCGCGCCGCGCTCCGTCCGGCAGCCAGAACAAACACAATCCGACTTCGCCCGACAGTGGGGGCGGCCAACATGATCATGCTGCGTTCGTGGGGTGCGATTCTGTCGTTGTTGATGCTTGTCGCGTGCGCGAGCCTGCCGCCGCAGGCCGACCGCGCGCCGACGCATGCATTCACCGATACCGACGATACGCGCCTCGGCGCGGCATTTCGCCAGCAGGCTGCCGCGCATCCGGGGCAGGACGCGTTTCATTTGCTGACCGATCCGGTCGACGCGCTGGACGCGCGCGTGCTGCTCGCCGACCGCGCCGATCGCTCGCTGGACCTTCAGTACTACATCTGGCACGACGACCTGACCGGCCACGAACTGGCCGATGCGGTCATGCGTGCGGCCGATCGCGGCGTGCGCGTGCGCGCGCTGCTCGACGATCTCGGCACCAACGCGGACGACCGCAAGCTGCTCGAGATCAGCGCGCATCCGAACATCGAGATCCGGCTGTTCAATCCAGTGGCCACGCGCCGGTTCAAGAAGATCGGCACCGTATTCGAGTTCTCGCGCGTCAACCGGCGCATGCACAACAAGGCGATGATCGCGGACAACCAGGCGGCGATCGTCGGCGGTCGCAATATCGGCGATGAATATTTCGGCGCATCGTCGATGCTGGAATTCGGCGATCTCGACGTCGTCGTTCACGGCCCGGTCGTGAAGGACATCTCGACCGAATTCGATACGTTCTGGAATTCGCCGTATGCGTATCCGGTCGATACGCTGGTCGGGCACGATGCGGCGCCGGGCGGGCTCGACCGCGAGCGCGAACGGTTGCGCGACTACCTGAGGGCGATGGAAGACAATCCGTACGTGCTCGAGGCACGCCAGCGGCTCGACCGGATCGTTCACGGGCAAGGCACCGAATTGTCGTGGGGGCATGCGACGGTGCTGTACGACGATCCGACGAAGATCGCGCACCCGCCGAAGGACCGCGACGGGCACCTGATGCCGCAGTTGCGTGCGCTCGCGTTGCAGCCGCAGCACGACCTGCTGATCGTGTCGCCGTATTTCGTGCCGGGCAAGGATGCCGTCGAGCGGCTGCGCGGGCTCGTGGCGCGCGGCGTGCGCGTGACGGTGCTGACCAATTCGCTCGCGTCGACCGACGTGGCGGCCGTGCATGCCGGCTACCGCCGCTATCGAAGCGATCTGGTGAACGCGGGCGTGCGGCTTTACGAGCGCTGGCCATCGGGCGACAAGAGCATTTCGAAGCAGGTCATCATCGGCTCGTCGCGTGCGTCGCTGCATGCGAAGACCTACGTGTTCGATCACACGAGCATTTTCATTGGGTCGATGAATCTCGATCCACGCTCGCTGAACCTCAATACGGAGATCGGCCTTTACTGCGAGAGCCCGGCGATCGCATCCCAGGTGGCCAACGATCTGGAAGCGCGGCTCGACCAGATCGCATGGCGCGTGGAAGCGAGAACCGACGCGGCTGGCAAAGGGCGGCTCGCGTGGGTTCAGACGGACGCGGACGGGAAGGTCACCGAGATCGACCACGAGCCGGAGGTATCCGCCGGGCGGCGGATGGAAGTGTGGTTCCTCGGGCTGTTTCCGATCGAATCGCAACTGTGAGCGACATTCAGCGGCGCGCGCGGCGGTGCTGGTCGATGACGTTCGCGAACTGCATTGCCGCTGTCTCGATCGTCGCGTCGCTCAGCCCTGAATAGCCGAGCACGAAGCCGTTGTAGCGGCGGCCGTTGCCGCGGCGGCCGTTGCCGCGGCGGCCGTTGCCGCGGCGGCCGTCGCCGATGCAGTAGCTGCTCAACGGTTGCAGCAGCAAGCCATGGGCGGCGGCAGTGCGCGCGACGTCGGTATCGTGCAGCGGCATCGCGAGATCCGCGGAAAGATGCATGCCGCCCGGGCTTTCCCGCACGCTCAGCGACGTGCCGAGATGGCGGGCGAGCGCCGTTTCGAGGCTGCTGCGCCGGTCCGCATAGCGCGCCCGCATCTTCCGCAGATGCCGCGCAAATAGGCCGGTATCGATGAATTCAGCCATCGCCAGTTGGTCGGCCGGGTGGCCGCGATGGACGAGTTCGCGCAGCGTTCGGGTGAAGCGTTCGACCAGCGCCGGCGGCACCACCATGAAACCGAGCCGCAGCGCCGGAAACATCGTCTTGCTGAACGTGCCGAGATAGCACACCGGCGCGTCCGCCTGTAGGCCCTGGATCGCGGGCAGCGGCTGGCCGCCGCGACGGAACTCGCTGTCGTAGTCGTCCTCGATGATCCACGCGCCGCATGCACGGGCATGCTCGACGAGCGCCGCGCGCCGCCGGGGGCTCATCAGCGTGCCGAGCGGGTACTGGTGCGACGGTGTCGTATAGATCAGCCGGGGCGGGTGGGTGCGCCACTGCGCGTCGGTTGGCGCCATGCCCTCGCGATCGACCTCGATCGGCACGGGAGTCAGGCCGGTCGAGCGGAACGCAGTCCTCGCGCCGTTGTAGCAAGGGTTCTCGAGCCAGCCGTATTCGCCGGGATTCGCCAGCATCCGCGCGCACAGTTCGAGGCTGCCCTGCGTGCCGTCGGTGATGAATACCTGGTCCGTGTCGCAGCGCACGCCGCGCGACACGCGGATATACGCGGCCACCGCGCGCCGCAGTTCGGGCAGTCCTTCGACCGGTCCGTACGCCAGCCGGGCGGGCGTGATGGTCTTCCACGCGCGCTCGACGCAGCGGCGCCACTGGGCAACCGGGAATTCGTCGAGGGAAGGCAGGCCGGGAACGAACGGCAACATGCGTTCGGGCTCGGGATCGGCGTTCTCCAACCCTTGCACGCGCGCCGACAGGTGAACCGGCGCAGGGCCGTCTTCCTGTCCGGCGCCCGGGCGGCCGCATCCGTCCCATCGCGTGATCGTGCCGTTGCGCGTGGCCGCCACGAAGCCTTCCTCGGCAAGACGCTCGTACGCATAGACCGCGGAATTGCGCGCGATGCCCAGCTCGGCCGCGAGCACGCGCGTCGACGCGAGCCGCGTGCCGGGCGGAAGCTGCCCGTCCAGCAGCATGTCGCGCAGGCTCCGGTAGAGCGCTTCCTGCTGGCTATGGGTTGTCGCGCCGTCCTGTCTGGCAAGCGATGAGATGAGCAGCGCGAGATCCATGGGCTGGTTCCAGAAATTTTCCTTGTGCTGGTTCTTTCGAAGACGCGTCGCGCGTCGTATCGTTCATGCTTGCGCGGCGCAGGCCGGTTCGCACACATGGCTGGCGATCGGCGCAACTCGCTGTGTGCGCGTATTTTGCTCGATTCGGCGCGCGACTGTCGATGGGCGGGGCAACCACGCGCTGAGACACGGATACGGCACGATGCCGATAAAATTCATTTCGCAGTACAGATATATATGAGCAACCAGACCACTCTCTCTTCCACGCCGCGCACGACCATTCGCCGTCTGCCTGAACTGGCGAGTCGCGATCGCACGATGCTCTACCGCATCGTGGACGACGCGTACGTCTGTCACATCGCGTTCGGCGACGGGCAGAACACGCACTGCATCCCGACCGCACACTGGAGGACGGGCGATGCGCTCTATATCCACGGGTCCAACGGCAGCCGAATGATCAAGGCGCTGTCGGTCGGCGCGCAGGCTTGCGTCGCGATGACGCTGCTGGACGGTCTCGTGCTGGCCAGGTCCGCCTTCAACCATTCGATGAATTATCGATCGGCGGTGATCTACGGGCAGTTCGACGTGGTCGAAGGCAGTGAGGAAAAACTCGCCGCGCTGGATGCGTTGATGGACAAGATCGCGCCGGGCCGCAAGCATGAAGCGCGGCCGGGCAATTCGAAGGAAATCAATGCGACCAGCGTGCTGCGGATTTCGATGGCGGAAGCGGCCGTGAAAATCAGCGATTCGCTGCCGTCCGACAAGGAAGAGGATCTCGGGCTGGCGGTGTGGGCCGGGATCCTGCCGCTGAAGACGATACGCGGCGCGCCGGTGCATGCGGGCGGCACCGTGCCGGTGCCGGATTATGTCCGGGACTGGGCCGATTGAGCGGCGCGGCGGGGTTCGCATCGGAGAGGCGAGATGACGCCGCATGCAGAAAACCCGCGATGGCTTCGCAGCCTTCGCGGGTCGTCAGACGCGGTTGCGTACGATACGTCGCGCTTGCGCAACCGCAACGGTCAGCGACTCATCAGCGCGCGAAATCCGACGTGGTCTGGATGAACGCGTTCAGCTTCGAGATGTTCACGCTGCCGAAGCCCGTCGTCGCATCCCAGCCGGCCTTCGCCTTGTAGCCGTAGGTGCCGCTGCCGTTGTTGCCGGACGTGACGTCGTGCAGCAGCGCCGCGTTGGTCGGGAAGTACTTGTAGATGCTCGACGCGGGGAACCCGAGCGCATTGTTGTTGGCCGACTGCAGCCGCGCCCAGATGCCCGTGAAGATCGGCGCGGCGAGGCTCGTGCCGCCTTCGTTGTTCAGGTACCCCGAGCCCCACAGCGTGTCGGACGTCTGACCGTTCACGACGAGAATCGCACCCGTGCGCAGGTCGGCGTCGAAGCCGACGTCGGGCAGCGCACGCTTGGTCGAGCCGGTGAGGGTCGACGATTGCCACGTCGGCGCGGCCTCGTACTTGCTGTACCCGCCGCCCGTCGACCACACGGTGCCCGACTGCCAGCTCGGATCGTTCCAGACGATTTCGCTGTTGTACGCATTGGTCGACGTATTCGTGAATAGCGTCGTGCCGCCGACCGCGATCACGTACGGCGACGTGGCCGGCTCGCTCACCGTGTAGGTCGAGCGCGACGGCTTGCCGCTCGCGCATTCGTACGCGCCGTGATCGCCGGCGGACACCGAGAAGGTCTGCCCTTGCGCGACCGCCTGCTTGAAGATGGTGTCGTCGGTCGCCTGCGAGCCGGTGCTGTACGCGGACGATTCGCACACGCCGAGCGATACGTTGATCACCTTCGCGACGTTGTCGGTCACGGCCTTGTTGTACGCGGCGGTGATGGCGGTGAGCGTCATCGACGGCGCGACGTAGAACACGACCTGCTTCACGCTGCCGCCGGCCGTGCCGACGATCGACTGGCTGTCGAGGTTCCACTCGACGGTGCCGTCGGTGTCGGTGTACGAGCTGCCGGCCGGGCCCGTCTTCACGATGCTGCTGCTGATCGTGCCGAGGCCGTTGTTCGCGGCGAACGTATTGAGGTCGCTCACCGTCTGCGACAGATCGCCTTCGGAGATGATGCCGACCGTGGTCTGCGAAGCCGTCGGCGTGCCGTCGCCGCCGTAGATCGACGAGAACTCGGTCGGGTTGTGCGGCACCGCCGACGCGCCGGCCGGGATCGTCAGGTTGCTGGTGTTGCCTTGCGGCGTGCCGCCCGCGCCCGTATGCACGAGCTCGACGTTCTGCAGGCCGAGCACCGCGCCGACGACGTTGCCGATCGCGTTCGGCACTTGCGCGGCGTCGGTGTTCGCATAGACGCTGCGGCCGTTGCGCGTGAAGCGCTTGAGGGTCGTGCGGAATGCGGACTGGACGGTCCCCGCGGTGCCGGACGCGGAGACCAGCAGCCGGTTCGGCGCGACCACGATATTCACGAAGCCGGCCTTGCGCAGGTGGGCGACGACGGACGCGACCTGCTGGTCGGTCGGTGCGTATTGCGCGGCGAATTGCGCAGGCGTGAGGAACTGCCGGTAGTGCGGCGAGCCGGGCGTGTGCAGGTCGCGCAGGTATTGGTCGAGCTGGGCTTCGTTGCGCAGGTTCAGCCCGAGCACGATGTCCACCGATTCGCCGGGCGCCATGTCGATAGCCGACGCGGCAGCGGCTGCCGTGCTCGCGGCCGGCGCGCCGGCCGTGCCGGCTTCGTTCTGCTGCACGAGCGGCAGGAACCCTTTGGTGCGCGTTTCCGTCCAGCCGGCCGCAGGCGCAGCATGGGCGGTCGCCATGCCGAACGAAGCGGCGGCGGCCGCGGCGGCGAGTGCGAGATTGACGGCGCGAATGTGCTTTTGTTTCTTGTTTGCAACCTGATTCATTTGAATTACCCCTCCGGTTGAACAACGAACGGCACGAACAACAACGGTCGACAGCGGTGCGGGTCATGCACTGCCGTTTTCTGTCGCATACGGGCGGATGGCACGGACGCGACAGGGCCTTTCGCCCGATCCGGAAAGCGGGTTTTCTCCGGAGGCGAAATACGGAAAACGCGGTAACGGGAAGGCTGCGCCGCAGGGCGGGGCAGTCGCGCCGGAGTCGGCGCGGGCGGGATTGCTAGAGCAACAGCTTCGTTGTCCTGCTCATTTGATTCGGTCCTTCGGCCCGCTGCCGGATGGCAGCCGTCCAGTGAAATGCATCGGGATACTGCACGCGCCGGCGGACGAACGAATCATTCGGCGGTGCGTACTTCGGTGCAGCGGAAGCGAAAAAATGTAGAGCGGAATCGATTGCGTGGCGGGCAATCCGTCGGATTGCTTGCATCGGACGGTATCAAGAACGAAAGCGCGATGTCAAACTTTTTCTGATTATATGAAACAAAATTAAATCGAATAAGGCGCAATGATTTTGAAAGATCGGCGGCATTTTGTAATGTTCGAAACCGGTATCGCAGGTAATACCGAAAGCGATTCGCCGATCCTTTCCGATGCGTGTTGAAACGGCCGTTCGTTATCGAGGAAATGTTCGAATCGCCGGCGCCTGTCGTTCGGCTACCTGAAGGTCTTCGACGCACCGGAACAGCGCGTCGACATGCTGAAGCAGCGCGTCGTGAGAGGCAGCGTGCGCATCGGTGGCGAGCACCTTGATGGCGTCGAGCCGGGTTTGGAGTTCAGTGAGCTGGGTGCGCGTGACGCGGTTGCGGCCGGCGACGGGGGCTGCCGCATCAGGTGGATTCGTCGATTGCATTGGATGAGTCATCTCATTGAAGTGCTCGATGAAGCGCGCGAGGTCGGCCGGGCAGCCGTCGCGGGAAACCGTGCGCGCCGACGGATCGCCGGCCACGATCACTGCACGCCCCGCAGCCGGTAGCCGACGCCGCGCATCACTTCCGGCATGCCCGGTGCGCCGGCCTGTTCGAGTTTCTTGCGCAGCCTGCAGATGTGGCTGTCGACCGTGCGTTCCAGCGCGCTCACGTCGGCCATGCACGCATCGAGCAACTCGCCGCGCGTGAACACGCGGCTCGGCGATCTCGCCATGTGCGCGAGCAGCCGGAACTCCGTCAGCGTCAGCGTGATCGGCACCTCGGTGTCAGCCGTGCGCACGCGGGCCAGATAGCTGTCGGTATCGATCTCCAGGTCGCCGACGCGCAGCATGCGCAGGGCCGGCGGCGCGGCGGACCGGCGCAGGATCGCGCGCAACCGCGCGACGACCTCGGCCGGGTTGAACGGCTTGACGATGTAGTCGTCCGCGCCGGCGTGCAGCGCCTGCAGCCGGTCGAGGTCGCGATCGAACGCGGTGACGACGACGACGGGCGTGTTGTCGCGCCGCCGCAGCTCGGCGAGCACGTCCCAGCCGTTTTTCTGCGGCATCTTCACGTCGAGCAGGACCAGGTCGGGCTTCAGGTGCGGCTGCATGTCGAGCACCGCTTGGCCGTCGGTGACGCGGCAGGTGCGAAAGCCGTCGCGTTTCAGGTACGCATCGAGGATGTCCGAGATGTCGGGCTCGTCTTCTGCAATCAGTATCAGGGAATTCGTCATGGAGTGTGCCGTGCGATGTCGAACAATCGGGGCGGCCCATTGCCGGGCGCGGGGCGCGCCGTTCTGCCACGCTGCTGCGCGGGCGGAGCGGCGCCGTTCGTTCAGTTCTGCACCACGTGCTTCGACGGTGCGACGTCCTGGTCCGTCAGGCCGCCGCCGAGGGCCTTGTACAGCGCAACGGCATTGCCGAGCTCGCTGCGGCGCAGGTCGAGCAGCGCCTGCCGTGCCGCATAGAGCTGCCGCTGCGAATCGAGCAACTCCAGCCGCCCCTCGACACCGGCGCGATAGCGCAGGTTCGACAGGTCGGTGCGGCGCTCGGCCGAGCCGACCACGCGCGTCTGCGCGTCGATCTGGCGGCCGAAGGTTTCGCGTCCGGCGATGCCGTCGGCCACTTCGCGGAACGCGGCCTGGATCGCGCGTTCGTATTCGGCGACCGCGCCGGACTTGCGCACTTCCGCGAGGCGCAGCTCGGCACGCAGCCGGCCGCCCTGGAAGATCGGCACCGTGACCTGCGGCGCGAAGCTCCATACGCGCTGCCCGCCGTCGAACAGGCTGCCCATCGCGGGGCTGAGGAAGCCGATCGACGACGTCAGCGACAGGCGCGGGAAGAACGCGGCGCGCGCGGCGCCGATGTCCGCATTCGCGGCGACGAGGTTTTGTTCGGCCTGCTGGATATCCGGGCGACGGAACAGCAGTTCGGACGGCAGGCCGGCCGGCAGTTGCGTCATCACCGGTTGCTGCTGAAGCGGCAGCGGCTCGGGCAGATCCTTCGGCAGTTCGGCGCCGACCAGCACGCGCAGCGCATTGCGCGCCTGCTCGACGGCGCGCGTGCGCGCTTCGAGATCGGCCGTCGCGCTCGCGACCTGGCCTTCGGCCTGCGCGATGTCGACGCCGCTCGCCTGATGCGCTTCCTTCAGGCGGCGCGCGAGATCGAGCGACTGCCGCCAGTCGGCGAGCGTGCGCTCGGACAACTCGCGTTGCTCGTACGCGAGGCGTTCCGCGAAGTACGCGTCGGCCACGCCGCCGACGAGCGAGATCTGCACCGCGCGGCGGCCGTGATCGGTCGCGAGGTAGCGTGCGAACGCGGCATCCGACTGCGACTTCACGCGGCCGAACAGGTCGATCTCGAACGCGCTGATGCCGACGTTCACGCCGTACTGGTTCTGCGTCGTGCCGAACAGCGGTGGATTCGACTGCGTGTCGTCCGACGTACGCTGGCGCGTGAAGTTCGCGCCGGCGCCGATCGACGGCAGCCGCGCGGCGCGCTGGATGCCGTACTGCGCCTCGGCGGCCTCGACGTTCAGCGCCGCCACGCGCAGGTCGCGGTTGTTGTCGAGCGCGAGCTCGATCAGGCGCTGCAGGCGGCGGTCGCCGAACATCGTGCGCCAGCCGAGGTCGGCGGCATTCGCGTCGAGATCGGCGGCCGCGGCGGCGGTGTAGGCCGTCGGCACCGGCATCGAGGGTTTGACGAGCGTCGGCGCGAGCGAGCAGGCCGACAGTGCGAGGACGAGGGGAAGAATAAGCAATCGCATGGCATCAACCTTCCTGTCCGTGAGTCGGGGCGGCCGGCTGCTTGCGGGACGCCCGCCATGCGCCGATGCGCTCCTGGATGCTCATCACGAACACAAAGAAAACAGGGACGAAGAAAATGGCCAGGACCGTCGCGGTCACCATGCCGCCGAACACGCCGGTGCCGATCGCATGCTGCGTCTCGGCGCTGGCGCCGGTCGCGATCATCAGCGGCACGACGCCGAGGCCGAACGCGAGCGAGGTCATCAGGATCGGGCGCAGGCGCAGCTTCGACGCCTGCACGGCTGCCTCGATCAATCCCTTGCCTTCCTCGCGCAACTGCTTCGCGAACTCGACGATCAGGATCGCGTTTTTCGCGGACAAACCGATCACGGTGATCATCCCGACCTTGAAGAACACGTCGTTCGGCAAGCCGCGCAGCAGCACCGCGCCGATCGCGCCGATCAGGCCGAGCGGCACCACCAGCATCACCGACAGCGGAATCGACCAGCTTTCGTACAGCGCGGCGAGCACCAGGAACACGACGATCATCGACAGCACCATCAGCATCGGCGCCTGCGACGCCGACTGGCGTTCCTGCAGCGACTGGCCGGTCCACTCGACCGCGAAGCCCGGCGGCAGTTGCGCGACGAGCCGTTCCATCTCGGCCATCGCCGCGCCGCTCGACTGGCCGGGGGCGGCGGTGCCCGAGATCCGTGCGGACGGATAGCCCTTGAAGCGCACCATCTGCAGCGGCGTGTCGGCCCACACCGGGCGCACCACCTCGGACAGCGGCACCATGCCGCCGGCCGCGTTGCGCACGTACAGCTTCATCACGTTGTCGATCTGCATGCGCGCCGGCGCGTCGGCCTGGATGATCACCTGCTGCATGCGGCCCGCGTTCGGGAAGTCGTTCACGTAGGTCGAGCCCATCGCGGTCGACAGCGTGTCGCTGAGCGTCGTGAACGACACGCCGAGCGCCTGCGCCTTCGCGCGGTCGATCTCGAGGCGGATGCTCGTGCCGGCCGGCAGGCTGTCCGGGTACACGCCGGTCACGACCTTGCTTTGCGCGGCGAGTTCGAGCAGCTTGACTTCCGCTGCCTTGAGCGCGGCCGTGCCCTGGTTCGCGCGGTCTTCCAGGCGCATCGAGAAGCCCGAGCTGTTGCCGAGCTCGTCGATCGCCGGCGGCAGCAGGCTCATCACCGTGCCTTCGGTCACGCCGGCCATCGCCTGCTGCGCGAGCATGCCTTCCTCGAGCGTCGATGCGCCGCCGCGGTTCTTCCAGTCCTTCATCACGGACCAGTTGATCGCGGCGTTCGGACCCTGGCCCGAGAAGCCGTAGCCGATCACGGAAATGCTCGACTGGATTGCCGGACGCGAAGCAAGATGCTTCTCCAGCGTGTTGACCACGTCATGCGTGCGCTCGGCGGTAGCGTCCGCGGGCAGCAGAAAGCTGGTGATGAAGTAGCCCTGGTCCTCGTCCGGCAGGAACGACGACGGCAGGCTGCGGAAACCGAACACCAGTGCGCCCGCGATTGCGACGAACACGAGCATCACGCGGCCGGTGCGGCCGACCAGGCGGCCGACGCGCGTCTCGTACCAGGTCGTCAGGCGATCGAAGCGGCGGTTGAACCAGCCGAAGAAGCCGCGCTTTTCGTGATGGCCCGGTGCGAGCGGCTTGAGCATCGTCGCGCACAGGGCCGGCGTGAGCGTCAGCGCCAGCAGCGCGGAGAACAGGATCGACACGGCCATCGACAGCGTGAACTGCTTGTAGATCACGCCGACCGAGCCGCTCGCCATCGCCATCGGCAGGAACACCGCGGTCAGCACCAGCGTGATGCCGATGATCGCGCCGGTGATTTCCTTCATCGCCTTCGACGTCGCGTCCTTCGGCGACAGCCCTTCCTCGGCCATCAGGCGCTCGACGTTCTCGACGACGACGATCGCATCGTCGACGATGATGCCGATCGCGAGCACCATGCCGAACATCGTCAGCACGTTGATCGAGAAGCCGGTCAGCAGCATCACCGCAAAGGTGCCGAGCATCGCGACCGGCGCGACGATGGCCGGGATCAGCGTATAGCGCACGTTCTGCAGGAACAGATACATCACGAGGAACACGAGCACCATCGCCTCGAACAGCGTGGCCAGCACCTTCTCGATCGAGATCTTCACGAACGGCGACGTGTCGAGCGGGATCGAATAGCTCATGCCAGACGGCATCGACTTGCTCAGTTCAGCCATGCGCGTGCGGATCGCGTCTGCGGTCTTCACCGCGTTGGCGCCCGGTGCGAGCTGGACGCCGGCGAGGGTGGCCGGCTTGTTGTTCTCGCGGCTCACGAACATGTAGTTTTGCGAACCGAGTTCGACGCGCGCGACGTCGCCGAGCACGACCTTCGAGCCGTCCGCGTTCGCGCGCAGCACGACCTTCGCGAATTCCTCCGGCGTCGTGAGCTGACCTTGCGCGGTCAGCGGCACGGTCACGCGCTGGCCCGGCAGCGCGGGCAGCGCGCCGAGGCTGCCCGGCGCGATCTGCACGTTCTGCTGGCCGATCGCGGTCGTCAGGTCGTTCATCGACAGGCCGAAATTGATCAGCTTCTGCGGATCGACCCAGATGCGCATCGCGCGCTCGGAGCCGAATTGCAGCACACGCCCGACGCCGTCGATGCGCCGCAACTCCTCGGACACGCTGCGCGCCATGTAGTCGGCGAGCGCGCCTTCGTCGAAGCGGCCGCTGTCGGAGCGCAGGCCGATCAGCATCAGGAAGCCGGACGATGCGGATTCGACGATCAGCCCGTTCTGGCGCACCGCGGCAGGCAGGCGCGGCTCGATCGACTTGATCTTGTTCTGCACGTCGACCTGCGCCATCTCAGGATGAGTGCCGGGCTTGAACGTGACGGTGATCTGCGCGCCGCCGGACGTGTCGGCCGACGATTCGAAGTACAGCAGGTTCTTGACGCCGGACAGTTCGCGCTCGATGAGGCTCAGCACGCCGTCGTTCATCGTCTGCGGCGTGGCGCCGGGATAGGTTGCGGTGATCGTGACGGACGGCGGCGCGACCGACGGATAGCGCGCGACCGGCAATTGCGGGATCGCGATCAGCCCCGTCAGGATGATGAAGAGCGCGATCACCCACGCAAACACCGGGCGTCGGATAAAGAATTCAGCCATGGCTGGAGGCTCCTCGTGACTCAGTGCGCGGACGCGGTGGCGGCCGCGTCAGGCGACTTCCAGTCGGTCGCGGCCGCCGGCGCGCCGTCGGTCAGGCGTTCCATGCCTTCGACGACGATCTTCTGGCCGGCCTGCAGGCCCGACTTGATGCGGTAGCTGCGGTTCGTCAGTTCGCCGACCTCGACCGCCTTCAGGTGCGCGATGCCCTTTGTGTCGAGCACCCACACCTGCGGCTTGCCGCCGGCGCGCACGATGGCCTGCTGCGGCACCATCACCGCGTTCGCGTAGTGCGCGCGCGGAATCCGGGCACGCACGTACATGCCCGGCAGCAACTGGCGCTTCGGGTTGTCGACCAGCACGCGCAGCAGCACGTCGCCGGTGCCCGGATCGACGTTGACGCCCGAGAACAGCATGCGGCCCTTCACGTCGTAGCGGGTGTCGTCGTCGCGCAGCACGTCGACCGGCAGGCCGTTGCGGTCCGACGCTTGCGGCTGCGACGCGAGCGCGCCGCGCAGCGCTTCGAGCGACGCGGCCGGCTGGCGCACGTCCACGTACACCTGGTCGATCTGCTGGATGCGCGCCATCGGCTGGCTGTCGCCGCTCGACACCAGCGCGCCTTCGGTCACGAGCGCCTGGTCGATGCGGCCGGCGATCGGCGCTTCCACGGTCGCGAACTTCAGGTCGAGCTGGCGGCGCGCGAGCGTCGCGCGGGCCTGCGCGACGTCGGCCGCGGCCTGGTCGCGTTGCGATACGGCGTCGTCGTACACTTGGCGGCTGATCGCATCGGCCTCGACGAGCGGCTTGAAGCGTGCGGTCTGCACCTTCGCGCGTTCGAGCGCGGCCTGTGCCCGCTGCAGCGACGCGGCGGCGGTATCCGTCTCGGCCTTGAACGGCGCCGGATTGATCTGGAACAGCGGCTGGCCCACGCGCACTTCGGTGCCTTGTTCGAACAGCCTGCGCTGCACGATGCCGCTCACCTGCGGCCGGATCTCGGCCACCCGCACGGCCGCGACGCGGCCCGGCAGGTCTTCGGTCACGTCGACGCGCATGGCGGTCACGGTCATGGCCGCGACCGGAGTGGCCGGTGCTGCGGCCTGCTGCTCGGCCGGCCCGCAACCCACCAGCATCGCCGCCACCAGCGCGCATACGGCGCCGTGGCAGCATCGTTTCTGATTCTTCATAGCGACTCCAGGAAGCGCAGGCAGCCCACTGCCTGCTTTGACGGGGCGGAGTGTGCTTGGATTAGTTGGGGGCTTTGATGCGGAAAGATGGAGATTCGATGGAGGCGGCGAAAGGCGCCGAAAAGAGGGGGAGCCGAAGCGGAACGCCCGGACGAACAGGGGGCGGCGCGGTGTTCATGCGCGCGGTGTTTCGGCTCGATGCGCGCGTCGGCTCGCGTTGGTGTTTAAAGATCGAGCCGGCAGGGCGGCCGGGCGGACTGGCCGACGAGGCGGTGCGTCTGCGCTGGCTGGCGACGACGGGACCGCTGGGCGCACACGTGCGCGACAGGGCGTGGGCATCGCGTGATGGCGACGCGGATGGAGGTCAGCGAATGGGTCGCGCCATTTGACGCGTAGTCGCGCTACTGTTTTGCGCCGGCCTTCCGCAGTGCGTCCGCGGCATACATGTTGTCGTGCGTCAGCGCGAGCTGAAGCAGCGACTGGCCGCGCCGGTCGACATGGTTCGGATTCGCGCCATGCGCGACGAGCAGCGGAATCAGCTCGAAGCGGTTGAACAGCGTCGCGAACCCCAGCGCGGTTTCGCCGGCGCCGTTCGTCTGGTCGATCGGGCAGCGCGTGTCGATCAGGCGTCGCGCGATGTCGGGTTCGTTCTTGAACAGCGCACCCATTAGTGCGGTGTTGCCGTGACGATCGCCGGCGCACGCATCGGCGCCCGCCGACAACAGGTAGTCGAGCGCCGCGGGCTGGCCGTCGTACGACGCGAGGATCACGGCCGTATAGCCGTGGCTGTCGGTCGCGTCGACCGGATAGCCGGCGTCGTGCAACGCGCGCAGGATATCGACGCGGCCGACGCGCGCGGCGTCGAACCAGTCGCCGTCATAACGGCGCAGCGCGGCAGGGTCGGCCTTGCCGTACGTCGGCTGGTCGGGCAGGTGCGCGCAGCCGGCGAGCGCGGCCAGCGCGAGCGCCGCCGCGGCCGCACGGATCGTGTGGGGGAAGCGTTCGGATCGCATGAGAGTGTCCTGATGAAGTGGTCGGGCCGACGTGGGCGGCGCGAGCGCACACGTCGGCAGCGACCGGAGCCGCGAGGGATCAGTTGTCGCTCAGCTTCGCTGCGAGCGACTGCACTTGCTGGACGTTCGCGTGAACGGCCTGCGCGAGACGCGTGCCGTAATCGGCGTCGGCCTTGTAGAAGTACGACAGCATCGCGTACTGGTTCTGCGCGTTCTTCACCTGGCCGAGATCGCCGGACAGTGCGGTGACGAGGTCGTCCTTGTCCTGCTGCGACAGGCTGCGGTAGTACTCGCCCGCCTGACGGAACGGCAGCTTCTTGCGGATCGCTTCCTGCTGAGTCGTGCCGCTCAGCGCCATGCGGACCGACTTGTACTGCGGATCCTGCGCGAGTTCGTTCAGCGTCGACGGTTCGTAATTGACCTCGCCCTTGCGGTCGCCGGCATTCATCTTGCCGTCCTGGTTGTTGTTGACGACCGGCACGACCGGGCGGTTGATCGGCAGATCCATGTAGTTCGCGCCGAGCCGGTACAGCTGCGTGTCGGCGTACGCGAACAGGCGATCCTGCAGCATCCGGTCTTCGGACGGTTCGATCCCCGGCACGAGCCGCGACGGTGCGAACGCCGATTCCTCGGTCGACTGGAAGTAGTTGTCGGGCACGCGGTTGAGCGTCATCGTGCCGATCTTGCGTTCAGGTACGCCGGTCCACACCTTCGTGTCGTCGAGTGCGTCGAAGTCGAAGCGGTTCAGGTCCTTCGGCGTGAGCACCTGCACGTACAGGTCCCACTTCGGGAAATCGCCCTGTTTCAGCGCGCCGTACAGATCGTTCGTCATCAGGTTCCAGTCGCGACCGATCGATGCGGCGATTTCTTGCGGGCGCAGGCCGTGCACGCCTTGCTGGCTCTTCCAGTGGAACTTCACGTAATGCACGTCGCCTTGCGCATTGACGAACTTGAATGCATGCACCGCGAAGCCGTCCATGCGGCGATACGAATCGGGCATGCCTTCGTCCGTGTACAGCCGCGTCAGCATGTGGGTCGCTTCGGGCGTGTGCGCGAAGAAGTCGAACGCGAGGTTCGGGTCCTGCACGCCGGTCACGGCGCTCGGTTTGTTCGCGTGCACGAAGTCGGGGAACTTGATGCCGTCGCGAATGAAGAACACCGGCCAGTTGATGCCGACCATGTCCCAGTTGCCCTGCTGCGTATAGAACTTCACCGCGAAGCCGCGCGGGTCGCGCGCCTGCTCCGGCGAGCCGCGATAGCCCATCACGGTGGAGAAGCGCACGAACACCGGCGTGCGGGTGCCCGGCGTGAAGACTTTCGCTTTCGTCAGGTCGGAAATGTCGGCGCTCGGCACGAACTCGCCGAACGCGCCGGTGCCGCGCGCATGCACGACGCGTTCCGGAATGCGTTCGCGATCGAAGCGCTGCAGTTTCTCGATCAGCGCGGAGTCCTGCAGCAGTACCGGGCCGGCCGGGCCGGCCGTTTGCGAATTCTGGTTGTCGCCGACGGGCGCGCCGGTGTCGCGCGTGAGTTCGGCGGCGTACGGAGAGGCGGAGAGTGCGACGCAGATCGCGGCGACTGCGTGCCGCAGCACGCGATGGGAAGATGAGGACATGACGATGGAACTCCTTGAATCCGATCGGTGGTGGGGAAGCCGACTGAATTAGAAGAGATCGTCAGACGATTGGCTAATTGATATTCGATATGTTTTCGATAGCCGTGGGGCGATGCGGTGCGAGCCTGTTTGTTGCGCAAGAAACCAAGCCCTATTGTTGCGCGCGCAATGAGTTATTGCCGGATTGTTTCGATGAGGATGATGTATCGGCCGCGCATGATTTTCGGCCGCGCAGTCAACCGGCGCTTGCCTGCCATCCGAGCCCGAGGCTCTTCTGCACCGACACATAGTCCTTGATCAGTTCGGCCTGCCCGGCGATCACGTTTTGCTGCGCGGACAGCGCTTCGCGTTGCGTATCGAGCAGGTCGATCATCGACGCGACGCCCGCGCGATAGCGCTGGTCCATCAGCGTGCGCGAATGCACGGCCGACGTCCGCACCTTCGTCAATGCGACGACGTGCTCGCGCTGATGCCCGTAACGCTGCAGTGCGGTATTGGCGTCCTGCAACGCACCGAGCACGGCCTTCTGATAATTCGCTTCCGCTTCGTCGCGCGACGCTTCGGCTGCGCGCACCGCGCCGCGCGTACGCCCGAAATCGAGAATGTTCCATTGCAGGTATGGTGCGCCCACCCAGGTGAAATTCTGCTTGCGGAACAAATGGCCGGGGTCGGTCGCGCTGAAGCCGAGATCGCCGAGCAACGTCACCTTCGGGAAATAGTCGGCGACGTGTTCGCCGATCTGCGCATTGCTCGATGCGAGCCGGCGTTCGGCCGCGCGGATGTCGGGGCGCTGTTTCAGCAGCGTGGCCGGATCGCCGATCGCGACGCTGCCGGGCAGCGTCGGCAATGCGGCGTCCAGAGTCGACAGCGCGGCGTCCAGCGCGCCCGGCGCGCGGCCCGTCAGGATCGCGAGCCGGTCGAGCGATTCGGTCACCTGGGCATCGAGCGGGATCAACGACGCGCGGGTGTTCTCGACCTGCGTGGTCAGCCGCTCGATGTCCGCATCGGCCGCGACGCCGCGCGCGCGCCGCTGCCGCGTGAGTTCGAGCATCTGCTGCTGCAATTGCGCGGTGCGCCGCGACAACGCAAGCCGTTGCTGCTGGTCGCGCAGGTCGACGTACGCATTCGCGACTTCGGCCGCGATCGACACCTGCGTGTCGGCGAGATCGGCATCGACGGCCTCGGCTTGCGCGGACGCGGCTTCGACCGCGCGGCGCGTGCCGCCGAACAGGTCGATTTCCCACGTCGCGTCGAAGCCCGCCGAATAGAGTTGCAGCGGGCCCGCGCCGCCGAGCGACGGCGACGTGCCGCCCGATTGTTCCGAGCCGTTCGACGGCAGCAGCGAGCCGAGCGCGCCGACGTCCGGTTCGCGCATGCGGATGGCCGCGACGGTGGCCGACGATTTCGGCATCTGCGCGGCGCGCTGTTGCGAGAGCTGCGCGCGCGCCGCGCGCAAGCGCGCTTGCGCGGCATGCAGATCGGGGTTGTACACGAGCGCGGCAACGATCAGCTCGTCGAGCTGGCGATCGTTCAACGCGTGCCACCACGCGCTCGGCGCGGGCACGGCGGTGTCGATGCCGGTGGCCGGCGCACGCACGAAGGTCGGCGCATCCGGCGCGGCGGGCGCGCCGCGATAGTCGGGGCCGACCGTGCAGCCGGCGAGCAGGCACGCGGCCGCGCACAGGGTGAGCACGGGGCGGCGGGGCAGGGAGAAGGATTTCATCGCGAATGACGGGTCAATGGCCGGACGACATCGGTTGCGGGCCGCGCGGCGGCGTTCTCAGCAGCAGCGCGAGCGGCACGCAGGCGAGCAGCGCGAGGCCCAGCAGATAGAAGGTTTCTGAATAGGTCATGACGACGGCCTGGATCTGGATCTGCCGCGCGAACTGGCCGAGCGCGCGCATGTTCGAATACGCGAGATCGCCGGTGTGCGCGAACCAGTTGGCCGCATAGGCCGACAGGCGATCCTGACCGATCAGCGAGTTCGCGCTCACCGATTCGCGCAGCACGGCCGTATGGAAGGTCGTGCGGCGGTCGATCACGGTGCCGATGATCGCGAGCCCGATCGAGCCGCCGAGATTGCGCGCCATGTTGTAGAGCCCGGCCGCGTCGCCCGAGTCTTCGCGCGCGACGGCCGCCATCGACGCCTGGTTGAGCGGCATCATCGCGAGCATCTGCGCGAGGCCGCGAATCAGTTGCGACCACACGAAATCGTGGCCGACGCTCTGCGCGGTCAGGCTGATGTCGAGCATGCAGCTCAGGCAGAACAGCAGCAGCCCGGTGATCACGAGGATGCGGAAATCGACCTTGCCGAGCAGGCGCGGCAGGATCGGCATCACCAGAAAGGCCGGCAGCCCCGACAGGAGCATGATCGCGCCGGCCTGTTCCGCGTTGTAGCCGGCGACGATCGCGAGGAACTGCGGCAGCAGGTAGGACACGCCGTACAGCCCGGCGCCCACCGCGGACACGATCACGATCACGCTCGCGTAACGCGGGTTGCGCATCAGCGACAGCCGCATGATCGGCCGCTTCGCGAAGCGCTGCGACAGCGCGATCAGGACCATCCCGACGAACGACACGACGCTTAGCGTGACGATCATCTGCGATTCGAACCAGCGTTCGCGCTGACCTTCCTCGAGCACGACGGTCAGCGAGCTCAGGCCGATCGCGAGGCCGAGGATGCCGAGCCAGTCCGCGTTGAAGAACGCGCTCCATTGCGGGCGGTCCGACGGCAGGCCGAACACCAGCAGCGCCATCAGCAGCAGGCACACGGGCAGGTTCAGGAAGAAGCACCAGCTCCAGTTCACGTTTTCCGCGAGCCAGCCGCCGAGCACCGGACCGAACAGCGGCCCGAGCAGCACGATCAGGCCGAACAGCGTCATCCCGACCGGCAACTGCGACAGCGGCAGGCGGGTGCGGATGATCGTCTGCGCGGTCGGGATCAGCGCGCCGCCGGTGAAGCCCTGGCCGATCCGGCCGGCGATCATCATCGGCAGCGAATGCGACCAGCCGCACATCATCGAGAACGCGATGAACAGCGCGGAGTTCGTCAGCAGGAAATTGCGCAGCCCGAACACGCGCGTGAGCCACGCGGCGAGGGGGATCATCACGATTTCCGACATCAGGTAGCCGGTCGAGATCCACGTGCCTTCGGTGCCGGTCGCGCCGATTTCGCCCTGGATCTGCGGCAGCGCGGAATTCGTGATCGAGATGTCGAGCGTCGCCATCAGCGCGCCGAGCGCGCCGGCCGCGACCGCGATCCAGTCGGTCACGCTCGCGCGGCCTTCGTGCGGCGGCATGGGTATCGTGGCGGGCGTATCAGCCATGATGCTGCTCGTCGCGCACCGAGCGCGTATCGACGTCGACCGTCACCGACAGCCCGGGCAACAGCATGCGTTGCACGCGAGCGTTCGCGGCGAGGCGGATGCGCACCGGCACGCGCTGGACGATCTTCGTGAAGTTGCCGGTCGCGTTCTCCGGCGGCAGCAGCGCGAACTGCGCGCCGGTGCCGGGCGCGAAGCTGTCGACGACACCGGACAGCGGGCCGTCCGGCAGCGCGTCGACGTGCAGCTCGACGGGCTGGCCGATGCGCATGTTGCCGATCTGCGTTTCCTTGAAATTCGCGACGAGATAGATCGAATCGACCGGCACGACGGTCAGCAGCCGCGTGCCGGGCTGTACGTATTGGCCGACGCGCACCGTCCGGTCGCCGACGCGGCCCGCGAGCGTGCTGCGCACGATCGTATTGTCGAGGTCGAGCTGCGCCTGCGCGGCGCTGGCCTGCGCGGCCTCGAGCTGCGCGCGCGCCTGCTGGAGTTGCGCGGTGAACGACGCGATCTGCGTGCGGGCGGCGGCGATGGACGCGTTGTTCGCGGCGAGCGTCGCCGCCGCCTGGTCGCGCGTGCTCTTCAGGTCTGCCACGCGTTCGTGCGTTTCGGCGCCGGTCGCCGCGAGCGGCGCATAGCGCGTGTATTCGTCGCTCGCATGCTGCGCGTTGATGCGCGACACCTTCGCCTGCGCGTCGGCCTGGTCGAGATTCGCGCGCTGCTGGCTGATGTCGGCCTCGGCGCGCGCGATATCGGCGCGACGGGCGTCGACGGTCGCCTGCGCTTGCGCGAGCGCCACCTGGTACTGGCGGACATCGAGCCGCACGAGCGGATCGCCGGCCTTCACGGGCTGGTTGTCGCGCACGTAGACGTCGGTCACGTAGCCGGCGACCTTCGGTGCGGCGGTCATGCTGTCCGCCTGCAGGTACGCGTCGTTGGTGCTTTCGATGAAGCGGCCGACCGTCCACCAGCGGCCGAGCCACACCGCGCCGCCGACAGTCGCGAGCACGGCGACCGCGAGCAGGACGCGCCGCCTCGTTCCGCCGTTGCCGGTGCGAGGTTTTGTTCCGTTTTCCTGACGATCTGCTTTCTGTGGCGGGTCTTGTGGCGTCGACATGCGGGATCCAATTTATTCCAAGTGGAAGAATTATTCCAGTTGATAAAATTGTGTCAAGTAGAATGTCGATCGAGCGAATGACGAGGAAGGCATGAACGAAGCGAAGAAGCTGCGCCGCACGTCGGCGGGCGGCTACGCGCGCGGCGACGAAACGCGCCAGCGGATCATCGAGGCGGCGATCGAACTGTTCGGCGAACGCGGGTTCGCGGGCGCGTCGACGCGCGAGATCGCCGCGATGGCGGGCGTGAACGCGCCGGCGCTCCAGTACTACTTCGAGAACAAGGAAGGCGTGTACCGCGCGTGCGTCGAGACGATCGCCGAGCACGGCTGGCAGGTGTTCGCGCCGGCGGTCGGCCATGCGCGTGCGATGCTCGACGCCCACGCGAGCGTCGATGCGCTGATCGATGCGTTCATCGGGCTGCTGCGGGCGCTGTCGGACCGAATGTTCACCGCGCCGAAGACGATGAACCAGCGGATGTTCTTCGCGCGCGAGCAAGGCGGCCAGGAACCGGCGAGCGCGAGCGAAATCCTGATGAAGCGCATGCGCAAGCCGCTGAACGACGTGAGCGCGGAGCTGATCGGCCGCATCTCGGGGCGGCCGGCCGACGATCCCGTCACGCGGTTGCGCGCGCTGAGCCTGTTCGGGCAGATCACGGTGTTCCACATCGCGCAGCGTTCGGCGCTGCAGTTGCTCGAATGGGACGCGTTCGAGGGCGAACGCGCGGCGTTGGTGACCGACACGATTGCCGACCAGACGCGCGTGCTGCTCGAGCAATGGCATGCGCAGCGCGATGCGGGGGCCGCTGGTCCGGAAACCGCCGCGAAGCGCGGGCAGGGTGCCGCGGCGAAACGACGTGCGGCGAAGCCGGGGGCCGCACCGCCCGCCGCGAAAAGCACGGCGCGCGTGAAGAAGCCCGCCGCGCGTTGAGCGCCGCCGGTCACCGGCCCCGGGCGATCGCGATCATCCCGGCTTGCGCTCCGCTGCGTCGGGCGACGGCGGCCGGGCCGACGGTTCGGCGGTATTCTGCGCGTCTGGGCGCGCGTCGTTGTCATCGCTGCCGACGGGTCGCGACCCGTCCGCATAGGCCACGACGCTGCGCTGCGGATTGGCGATCCGAATCCCGCGTTCGAGGAACGTCTCCGCGATCCGCCGGTTGAATTCGCGCTGCACGCTCCAGCGCGCCGAGTCCGTGCACTGGATCTGACCGGCCAGCGCGAGCGCCGCGCCGTCGACCTGGTCGATGCCCCAGTAGCTGAAGTCCGACAGGATGCCGTCGTGGTACTTCGGATCGTCGCGCAACGCGGCGCCGATTTCCTTCAGCGTCGCGATCGCGCGCTCGACGTCCTCGCCGTACGCGATGCTGACCTTGACGGCCGCGTTGCCGAGCCCGCGATTCGTGTTGTTGACGGTCGTCACCGAGCTGAACGGAATCGTGTACAGCGACCCGTCGCCGGCGCGCAGCCGCACGGTGCGGATCGACAGGTATTCGACCGTCCCCGACACGCCGGCGAGCGTGACCCAGTCGCCGACCTGCATCGCGTTTTCCATCAGCAGGAAGATCCCGGTGATGAAATCCTGCACGAGCTTCTGCGAGCCGAAACCGAGCGCGACGCCGAAGATGCTGGCGCCGGCCAGCAGCGGGCCGACGTTTACGCCGAGTTCGCTGAGGCCCGTCAGCACGACGACGAGCGCGATCATCACGAACAGCAGCGAGCGCAGCATCGGCAGCAGCGTGCGCAGCCGCGCGGCGCGCACCAGGTTGCCTTCGCGCGTCCAGCGTTGCAGCCGGCGCTCGATCGCGATGTTGGCCGCTTCCCACACGACGAGCGCGACGATCGCCGCGATCGCGATCGTCACCAGCGCGGACGCGAGCCGGTGGCCGATCGTGCCCGTCTCGAATGCGCGGAAGATCGGCACGCCCCAGATCTGCAGTAGCAGCACGACGGTCACGACGCCGATCGCGCCCGACACGATCTGGCGCAGCAGCGGGTAGTAGCGGTATGCGTGCAGATGAACGAGCGTGCGATCGTCGTCGCGGCGCTGGAACAGCCGCGCGAGCGCACCGAACACGACGATCGACACCATCCGCATCGCGATCATCACGGCGATTGACCGGCCGCCGAGCGCGATCAGTACGCGGTAGCCGTTGTGGACGTCGAGCGCCCACACGAACCACAGCGCCATCACGATGAAGACCGATACGGGCGCCCACGCGTCCGCGAGCGCGTTGCCGACGACGGTGAAGGTCGGACGATCCGCGCCGGCGGCGCGGATGCGTGCCGCGACCGGCCGGCGGCACTGCAGGATCAGCACCGAGATCATCACGTGCCCGACGAGCGCGACGGCCTTCAGCAGCGCGACATGGCCGGCTTCGGTCAGGCCGAAGTTCGCGGCGATCTCGACGGCCGCCGTGCATGCACCGACCGCGATCACGATCCGCGCGATCGAGCGTTGCGCGAACGCGGCCCATGCGTCGCTGATATGCAGCAGCCGCAACTGCCGCGCGTCGGGCTGGAAGAACAGCCGGCTGACGATCGTGACGAGCCGGCAGATCACGTAGGTGTCGATCAACGCTTCGAGCGCGGCTTCGATCGGCGTGTCGGCTTCGACGAGCAACGACATCGTCAGGCTCGCGACGCCGACGAACACGAGCAGCGGTACCGCGCGCAGCGCGAGACTGATGAGTGCGCGCGGCATCCGGTTCAGCAGCGTGGTGTGCCGGCGGGCGTGGCCTCGGCTTTGCGACGGCGGGGGCGCGTGGTCCTCGTCCGATGCGGCGGCATCGGGCGCCGCGCGGCGCGCGGCCACCGCGGCCAGTGCGCGTCGCAGCAGCCGCTTCGCGAGCCATTCGACGACGAGCGCAGGCAGCAGCACCGCGAGGAGGATGCCGAGCGTGCGCGTCAGGTTCGCACGCTCGTCGGCGCGCACGAGCTTGTCGCGCCACCAGCTTCCCACCGAACCGATATCGAGCAGCGAGCGCAGCGACTCCTGCAGCGCGTTGCCGATCTGCGCGGCCCATCGCGAGCCCTGACGGACGAGCATCGAGGCGAGCCCGTTCGACGTGAGCGCGGCCGGCGCCGCGGCAGCCGATGCGCCGCTGGCTGCCGGCGCCGCGCTTGCCGGCACGGCGGGTGCGCTCAACGCGCCGACGGCCGCGATCGCGCGCAGCGTCGTTTCGACCTGCGCACGCTCGCGCGGGTTTTCGAGCACATTCAGTGCCTGCCGCGCCTCTTGCGGCGTCAGTGCGGGCGCGGCGCCGGAGGCGGCCGACGCGGCGGCCGGTGCGGGCGCGGGGGGGGGGGGGGGGGGGGGCGCCGGGGGGGGGGGGGGGGGGCGGGGGGGTGGCGGGGGGGGGTGTGGGGGGGGGGGGTTTGGGGGGGGGCCGCGTGAGCGGCCGAGACGACGGCGGCGAGCAGCCAGCCGAGGAGGATATGTCGCATGGAATGGGCGTGCGGGTGCGTCTCGTCACGCGGCCCGCCAGGCTGAACGATGGACGGAAGTTAACATGATCGCGATCGAAACCGAATAGTTCCGTCGTCGACGAGTTGAATCGGGCATGAAGGCGCCGGCACGGGCGTCGGCGGCACATGCCGGCAAGCCGTGTGCCGGATACGGACGGTCGACCGTCCGATATCGACAGGAACGTCATGTTGGCCCGGTCGTAAGGCGTCTGTAACGCGCCGTTGCCGATTCCTGTCAGCGATGCGCCGTTGCGGGAGCATTCGCCCGGCCACGATCAGCGCTCGCGTCGCATCATGTGAATTTGGATTCCTGATGAATCACGCTTGTTCGTCGTGAAAGACCGGCAACACATGCTCGGCGATTTCCTCGACGACGTCGCGCACCGGCCGGTCCGATCCCGGATTCAGCGTGACATGGTGCGTCCCGGCCGCGCGCATGTCCCGCAGGATATCGACCAACGCGCGGCGCCCGGTCGCATAACCGAGCGGCAGCGCGGTGGCGGGCGTATCCGGATGCGCGGCGAGATCGAGCCGCATCGATACGCCGAACGCGCGAAATTGCGGCGACGCGAGCCGCTCGACCGCCGCGCGCCACATCGAATAGCGGGCGCGCTGCGTATCCGGATCGCGGTGATACGTCATCCAGCCGATCGAATGCCGTGCGATCCAGTCGACGCTCTGTCCGCCCGAGCCGACCGCCAGCATCGGCACCGCATCGCCGTCGCGCGGCAGCAGCGTGAAGGCGGGCGCATCGGGTGGCGTCTGGTCGGGCAGCACGCGCGACGGCATGCCGAGCGCGGCCGCGACGACGTCCCAGTGCGCGCGATAGCGGTCGCGCCGGGTTTCCGCGTCGACGCCGAACGCCGCATATTCGGGTGGCCGGTCGCCGGAGCCGAGCCCGAGGATGAAGCGCCCGCCCGACAGCGTCGCGACCGACAGCGCGCCTTTCGCGATATGCAGCGGATGACGCAGCGGCAGCACGATCGCGCCGCTGGCGAGCGCGATCCGGCGGGTGCGCGACGCCAGTGCGCCGAGCAGTACCCACGGGTCGAGGTGGCCGACCGGGTCCGGATAGTCGGCGCTGTTCAGCGGCACGTCGCGAATCCACAGCGCGCGAAAGCCGAGCGAATCGGCCAGCGCGGCGAGTTCGAGTTGCTCGTTGAAGTCCGCGACGATGTGGCCGCCGCGAAGCAGCGGAAGCGTGAGGCCGATCGACAGCCGCCCGGACGAGAACACGCGATGCGCGACGTCGGGAGGGGCGGAAGCGGGTGGGGTCATGTCGGGTCCTTGGCGGCGAGGCAGCGGAAGCATGCGGGCGCTCCGTGTCCGAATGCTAGCGTGTTTGCGCGATGCACGAGCGGGACGGCGCAAACCCCGCGCTATCCGCTTCGCAACGCGAGACCCGGGCGGAACGCCGCGCATTGCGACGCGCGGTTGTCGCGATCGGTGCCGTAGAACAGCATGCGGTAGTCGATATCCGGCCCGTGCTTCGTGTCGGACAGGCAGCGAGTTCGGGTTCCGGTCGGGCGGTGGTGCGCCGCGGGAAAGGGCAAGTCCGGGCGCACGCGCGCCGCCGATCGTGGGGCGATTGTAAGGCGACTGGCCGCCCTGCAACGCGCCAACCCGACGATACCGACGCCACCGCCGGTGCGTTTCAGTTTCGAAACATTCGCGCTTTCTGACGGGGCACGATGCCTGCCCGCGGCCCCTGATGTGCCCGCGCGGCCTTGCGGCATGAAGCATGGTGCGCTCCTTGCATGGTTGTATGCGCCGTGAGCGCGATTGCAGGTGCAGTTGGCCCGGCAATCGCTTCAGTGGGTCGGATGTATCGAAGACGGGGACAAGAGAATGAAAAAAGACCGAAACGCAACATGCCGTGTTGCAAACATGAATCGCCGACCTGCCAGGGTATTCGCTTCGCCGCTGATCGCGGCGACGTGAGCGAGCGGCTTTCCGTTCCATCCGAACGATCGGGTTCGTTCTGAACGACGGCGTGCATGGGTGACGCGCGCGTCCGACCAATGTCGGTCGGCCGTCCAGGATGAACCGCGAACGCTGGCGGATGGCCGCGGCCCGGATCCCGAATCGTCATTCCATGGCGCAACGCACCCCGTCGCGCGGCGAATGCGTTTGCACGCCGCGCATGACATCGGCGTGACGAGCGCGACGAACGGGATCGGGTCGGGAAAGCCGATGACGCGCCGATGGGCGCGGCAGTGCGGAACACGTGAAGTCCGGGGGAGCGTCCGTCGATCGCGGTATGACGGACGTCGCAACATTGTGCTGTCAGTTGATCCACTACCCCGATGGATCAATTGTTTGAAGCGCCCGTCGCCGAGCGGCGATGGGCGTCTTTTTGCGTGCTGTTGCGTGCCGCGGCTAGCCGCGGCGGCAGCCCGCCCGATCGCACGGCGTTCTGTATCATGTGCTGGCGCGCGTGGCCGCCCGTGCGGGCGCACGACCTGCCCGCGCGACCGATCACGTTGCCAACATGAACGACACAGCCTTGCCCGACTCCTCCATCGCCGACGTCGATCCGGCCGCGCTCGATGCGCTGCACGCGTTCGTCGAGCGTCATCCGCGCCTGCTCGT
Organism: Burkholderia sp. LAS2; assembly: GCF_018417615.1. Taxonomy (NCBI): domain Bacteria; kingdom Pseudomonadati; phylum Pseudomonadota; class Betaproteobacteria; order Burkholderiales; family Burkholderiaceae; genus Burkholderia; species Burkholderia sp. LAS2. The sequence goes on along the minus strand of NZ_CP071052.1, from coordinate 4,101,616 downwards.
ACTGACCGGCGCGGGCATCAGCACCGATTCCGGCATTCCCGGCTACCGCGACCGCAACGGCCAATGGATGCGCTCGCCGCCGATCCAGCTCCAGGAATTCCTCGGCTCCGATGCCGCGCGGCGCCGCTACTGGGCGCGCAGCATGATCGGCTGGCCCGTGGTCGGCCGCGCGCGGCCGAACGGGTCCCATGTCGCGCTGGCGCGGCTCGGCGGCGCGGGCCGGATCGAGCGTCTCGTCACGCAGAACGTCGACGGCCTGCATCAGCGCGCGGGCAGCGACGACGTGATCGAGCTGCATGGCGGCATCAACGGCGTGACCTGCCTCGACTGCAGCGCGCATCATGCGCGGGCGACGATCCAGACCGTGCTCGAAGCCGACAATCCCGAGCTGCTGGGCGCGCAGGCCGAGCCGGCCGCGGACGGCGACGCGCATCTCGAATGGGCCGCGCTCGATACGTTCCGCATCCCGGCGTGCCCCGCGTGCGGCGGCCTGCTGAAGCCGGCGGTGGTGTTCTTCGGCGAGAACGTGCCGCGCGAGCGCGTGGCGCTGGCGTCGCAGGCGCTCGACGCAGCCGACGCGCTGCTCGTCGTCGGCTCGTCGCTGATGGTGTATTCCGGCTACCGGTTCTGCGTGTGGGCGCAGGCGCAGCACAAGCCGGTTGCCGCACTCAATCTCGGCCATACGCGCGCCGACCCGATGCTGACGCTGAAGGTCGAGGCGCGCTGCGCACCCGCGCTCGACGCACTGGTGACGCGGCTGGGGCTCGGGCGCAACAGCAACAGCGACACTGCGGAGCGTGCATCGTGACCGGCGCCGCTTCTTCTCACGATCCGTCCGCGCGGCTGTCGGCGCCGGCGGCCGAACGCAATCGCGGGCCGATCCTCGACGTGCTCCGCCGCGTGCTGCCGGCGACCGGCAGCGTGCTCGAAATCGCGAGCGGCACCGGGCAGCACGTCGTTCACTTCGCGCAGGCGTTGCCGGGCCTGCACTGGCAGCCGAGTGATCCCGACGCGCACGCGCGGCGTTCGATCGCCGCGTGGGTCGCGCATGCGGGCCTCGCGAACGTCGCCGGGCCGCTGGCGTTCGACGTGCGCGACACGCCGTGGCCGGTCGCGGCGCTCGACGCGATCGTCTGCATCAACATGATCCACATCTCGCCGTGGGCCTGTACGGAAGCGCTGTTCGCGGGCGCGTCGCGCGTGCTGCGGCCGGGCGGCGTGCTGTTCCTGTACGGCCCGTACCGTCGCGAAGGCCGCCATACGGCGGCGTCGAACGAGGCCTTCGACCGGCAGTTGCGCAGCCGCGACCCGTCGTGGGGCGTGCGCGATCTCGAGACCGTCGTCGCACTCGGGCTCGATCGCGGGCTCGACTGCATCGAGGTCGTCGAGATGCCGGCGAACAACCTGAGCGTCGCATTCCGGCGCCTGCCGCACGCGGAGCAATGACACGCAAGCGGGCAGCGCCGCCGGGTTTCCACTATCCTTTCGCCTGTGCGCGCGGCCCGGCTCGGGTCGCGCCCCGTTTTTTCCGGAGAATTGACTAATGGGCAAACAAGCAATCGGTGTGATCGGGCTCGCGGTGATGGGCCGCAATCTCGCACTCAATATCGAGAGCCGCGGTTACGCGGTGTCGGTGTTCAACCGCAGTCGCGAGAAAACCGACGAACTGATCGCCGAATTCCCCGGCCGCAATCTGGTGCCGACCTATACGCTCGAGGAATTCGTCGCGTCGCTCGAAACGCCGCGCCGGATCCTGATGATGGTGAAGGCCGGGGAAGCCACCGATGCGACGATCGCATCGCTGAAGCCGCTGCTCGAGAAGGGCGACGTGCTGATCGACGGCGGCAATACGCATTTCACCGACACGATCCGCCGCAACCAGGAACTCGCGCAATCGGGGCTGCATTTCATCGGCACCGGCGTGTCGGGCGGCGAAGAGGGCGCGCTGCGCGGCCCGTCGATCATGCCGGGCGGCCAGCGCGACGCGTACGATCTCGTCGAGCCGATCCTCAAGCAGATCGCCGCGAAGGCGCCGTCGGACGGCGAGCCGTGCGTCGCGTACATGGGCCCGGACGGGGCGGGCCACTACGTGAAGATGGTCCACAACGGCATCGAATACGGCGACATGCAGCTGATCGCCGAAAGCTACTCGGTGCTGAAGGACGTCGCGGGCCTGACCAACGACGAACTCGGCGCGGTGTACACCGAATGGAACCAGGGCGAGCTCGACAGCTACCTGATCGAGATCACGTCGAAGATCTTCGGCAAGAAGGACGAAGAGACCGGCAAGCACCTCGTCGACGTGATCCTCGATCGCGCCGCGCAGAAGGGCACCGGCAAGTGGACGAGCCAGAACGCGCTGGATCTCGGCGTGCCGCTGCCGCTCATCACCGAATCGGTGTTCGCGCGCGTGCTGTCGTCGCTGAAGACGGAGCGCGTCGCCGCCAGCAAGATCCTGTCGGGCCCGGCGGCCGCGCCGTTCGACGGCGATCGCGCCGCGTTCGTCGAAGCGGTGCGCCGCGCGCTGTACCTGAGCAAGGTGATCTCGTACGCACAGGGCTTCGCGCAACTGCGCACGGCGTCGGAAGAATACGGCTGGAACCTCGATCTCGGAACGATCGCGAAGATCTTCCGCGCGGGCTGCATCATCCGCGCGCGCTTCCTGCAGAAGATCACCGACGCCTACGCGAAGGATCCGGCGCTTGCGAACCTGCTGCTCGATCCGTACTTCAAGGACATCGCCGCGAACTATCAGACCGCGCTGCGCGACGTCGTGGTGGCCGCGGTGAAGGCCGGCGTGCCGGTCCCGGCGTTCGCGTCGGCGGTCGCGTACTTCGACAGCTATCGTTCCGAGCGGCTGCCGGCGAACCTGGTGCAGGCGCAGCGCGACTTCTTCGGCGCGCACACGTTCGAGCGCACCGACAAGCCGGGCAGCTTCCACGCGAACTGGGCCTGACCGGCGAGCGGGGGCAGCATTGTTGCGAAAATCTATGCTCTGAATAGGGTTTTTCCATCCCGGATGCCAGCATTGTTGGCTCCGGGGAAACAGTGTTTTCGTTCTTTCATGGTTTTCCCTAGGTGCTGCCGGGACTAAACTCTGTTCCATCGCTGCAGACATGGTGTGTGCGGCGGAGCAAAAAAATCCCGGAGGTAATCATGAAATCGCTGATCGCAACGTTCGCTGCTGCTGCCGTCCTCGCTGTCCCCGCCGTCTCGTTCGCTCAACAGAACGCGCCCGTCACCCGTGCCCAGGTGAAGGCCGAACTGGTTCAACTGCAACAGGCCGGCTACAAGCTGGGCAGCGACCGTACGAACTACCCGGAAGGCATCCAGGCTGCTGAAGCGCGTGTGAACCCGCAACAGAACGTCGCCGCCGCCGATACGACCGGCTACGGCGCACAACCGGCCGCCGGCCAGGAATCGGGCGTACCGGCTGCTGCCAAAACCGGCTGGCAAGTCAAGCGCATCGCTGACGGCGCACCGGTCTACAAGGGTCGTTAATGGTACGGCCGCGCTGGCGACCGCATCCGACCCCCTGTCGTACGAAAGCCCGTCGTTCCGCATAGCGGAACGACGGGCTTTTTCATTGGCGGCGGCGCGCAATGCGCCGTCGTTCAGTGCAGCGGGCGTCTGCCGCGCCCGATATCGCGGAACAGCGCTTCCGCCGGTTCCAGCACCTGCAGCCACGTTTCGTCGTAACCGCTCAGCGTGTCGAGCGCGTCGCGCAGCCGTTCGATCGCGAGGACCGGCAGCTCGACGCTGTGACGCGCGGCGCCGGTCAGGTGCGTGACGCTCGCCAGCTGGACGAGCGCATCGGCCGCTTCGGCGACGTCGGTCGCGAACAGCAGGTGCCGGTTGAGCAATTCGACCAGACCGCTGGAACCGGCGAAATCGTCGGCGTCGAGCTGCACGGAGAGAAACGTCGCGTTATTCATTGTCATGGTCCTCGTTGTCGTTGGATCGCGCTGCGCATCACCGAGTATAGGCGGCGATCGAAGCGGACAATATGACGCCGCCGATACGGCAGGCGGCGGTGCGCCTCCGCGACAAACCGCGAGCAGCCACTGGGCGGCCCGCCCGGCCCGGCCAGCAGGCCGCCGGCGCCCGTGCGACGCCGCAAGATTGTTTCCGGATCGGGCAACTGTCGGAGCCTTGACCGCGACAAATGGTATCTTTGCCGATCGGGACGACGCGAAAAAGGGCCGATGAGCGCTTCGCACCACGTTCCGCTGTGGAAACTGACGGCCGCGAAAGCGGTCGGATACTGATTGATCCGGCCGTTCGGCCGGACATCGTGCGTCGCGCGCCGGGGGGCGGTGGGCGGCGCAACGACGCAAATCCGGGAGGACCCTTGAGAGAAACTATTCCCATCCACGGCGCGCTCACGCGCTGGCTGCCGCAGGCGGCGCTCGTCGCCGCGGCCATCGCGCTGACGGGCTGCACGATGACGCCGTGGACCGACAGCTGGCAGCCCACGCGCCAGCCGGCGTCCACGTCGGCGGCGACGCCGGGCGTGATTGCCGGTTATTACCGCGTGAACCCCGGCGATACGCTGGCGGGCATCGCGAACGCCTACGGGCAGCGCGTGCAGGACGTCGCCAACTGGAACCGCATGGCGCCCACGGACGCCGTGTCGCCGGGCCAGGTATTGCGGGTCGCGCCGCCGCAGGCCGCGACCTCGTACGGGCAGCCGCCCGCGGCGGCCGCCCAGCCGGGCTCGCTCGCATGGCCGGCCACGGGCGTCGTCGCGACACCGTTCTCGGCCGGCAAGACGCGCGGCGTCGTGATCGCCGCATCCGGGCCCGACCATTCGGTGCGGGCCGCGGCAAACGGGCGCGTCGTGTACGCCGGCACCGGCGTCAAGGCATACGGTCCGCTCGTGATCCTGAAGCACGACAACGGGCTCATCACGGCCTACGGGCACAACGGCAAGCTGCTCGTCAACGAAGGCGACGCGGTGCGTCAGGGCCAGCCGGTCGCCGAAATGGGCGCCGACGCGAGCGGTCGTTCGACGTTCGAATTCGAAGTCCGCCAGAACGGCAAGGTCGTCGATCCGATGAACTTCCTGCCGCGCAACGGCGGCTGATCGTCGGCATCGCCACGTGTGCGCCGGGCGGCGCACACGTTCCCACCTTTCTCCCCCGCCTCTTTCACCTTTCCGCCTTCATCCTTCCTTAAGCGTCGCGCTGCCAGACTGTCTCGCATGATTACCGAGCCAGCAAATGCACAACGCGAGCGCCACCGCGCCGAGCGCGATCAGCGAACACTGGATCGCGACGGGCAGGTAGCCGTGCGGCCGCGGATCGACGAACGGGTAGGGGTACCAGTTCTCCACCGCGCCGCGCACGAGCGTATAGCCGAGATAGACGACCGGAAAGCCGAGCCACGCGAACGCACTGCGGCGCGGAATCGGCGAGCGCGGTTCGACATACAGCCAGTCGCACAGCATCACGAGCGGTACGATCCGGTGCAATACCCAGTTGTTGAACGCCGGCGTGACGTGGAGCAGCGCATCGAGCCGCGCAAGCAGCAGCTCGTAGACGATCGCGGTGATCAGCACGTACAGCACGGCCGCGCCGCGCATCGATTCGTAGCGGGCCGAGCCGGGGCGCGCGATGCGCCACAGCCCCGCGGCCAGTATCGCGGCCGCGTAGAGGCTGCTCAGTTGCGTGAAGTAGCTGAGGTAGTTGCCGAGATGGAAGCTTGGCAGGCGCCAGTAGTCGGCGACGCTGTGCAGCGTGGTGGACACCGCGAGCAATGCGGCGATCAGCCGGTAGGCCGCAACGAAGAACGCTTTGCTCATGATGCCCGCGCGCCGTCGCACCAAAGCTTCATCGTGCCACAGCCGCCCGCCCGCGCGATGCGGATTTTCCATAGGGCAAGCCGTCACGCGGCGCGCGCCGACGATTCATCGGTTATTTGACCGCGCCGTGCAAAACTGGACGCCCGTGCGGCTACAATCGCCACAGCTTTGCCGGGCGCAGGCCGTTTGCAATGGGCGCCCCTCCCCGAATACGACACGAGACGAAGCATGAAAAACATCCTCGCGAAACAGACGCGCTACAGCTCGCCCGCGATCTTCTTCCACTGGGCCATCTTCCTGCTGGTTGCGCTGGCCTACCTGGCCATCGAGATCCGCGGACCGAAGGGCAGCGACAGCCGGGCGTTCTGGATGAGCGTGCACCTGACGGCCGGTACGTTCGTCCTCGTGCTGTCGGTGCTGCGCGTGCTGTGGCGCGTCGTCAGCCGCGTGCCGGAACCGATTCCGCAGACGACGCTGCTGCGCTGGCTGTCGAAGCTCGCACATTTTGCGCTTTACGCGTTCGTCATCGCGCAGCCGCTGCTCGGCATCATGACGATCAACATGGGCGGCAAGCCGGTGTCGCTCGACTGGCTCGGCGTGTCGTTCACGCTGTTCGGCCCCGACAAGGCGCTGCGGCCGACGATCAAGGAGGTGCACGAGCTGATCGGCAATGCGTTCTACTTCGTGATCGGCCTGCATGCGCTGGCCGCGCTCTACCATCATTTCATCCGGCGCGACGACGTGCTGCGCCGCATGATGCCCTGATCGTCCGGCTGCCGGCACGCGCAGCACGCGGGGGCGCATGGTTGTGTTGACAACCATGCGCCCCCGGTTCGTTTACCGTGCGCCCGCACTGGTCACCACGTTGAACATTCTGTAACATCGCGGCTGTTTTTTACATTCCGCTGACTCGTTGCCGTACATGCTGCACCGACATCGTCACCTGACTGCCTGGCTTGGCCTGCTCGCGATCTGGATCGCGATCGCGGCGCCGCTGGTGTCGCAGTGGCGTATCGCCCATGCGGCCACGCCCGAGGCGATCGTCTGCAGTACCGAGCATGGCGCGCATCGTCCGTCCGATGCGCGCGGCATGCACGATCATGCGCTGCATCTCGACGCGTGCGGCTACTGCGGTTTCTTCGCGCATAGCCCGGCCATCGGCGCGCCTGCCGCCGTGTCGGTCGACTCCCTTCCCGTCGTTTCCGTTTCCGCCGCCGCGTCGCCTGCCGTCGCGGCGCGCGGCGACCGTTATCCGCGCGCCTATCCGCGCGCACCGCCCGAGCGCGCCTGACGCGTTTCTTCCGTTCTTATCACCGCCGATATCCGTGCGACCGTCGAGGCCGCGTGGAGGGCGTCACTCGGGCTTTCGATCATGACCAATTTCCAGTTGCGTGCGCCGCGTGCGCCACGCAATGCCGGTGCGCGGCCTTTACCGCGCATGCTGAAACTCACCGTCCGCGCGCTGGCCGTCGGCGCGCTGACCGCGGGCGCTGCCGCAGCCGACACCGCGCATGCTGCCGGTGCGCCGACGGGCGATGCGGCCATGCTGTTGCCGCCCGTCGAAGTCGTCGCGTCGCCGCTGTCGACGCCGCTCGTCGTCGTCACCGATCCGAAGGCGCCGCGCCAGCCGCTGCCCGCCAGCGACGGCGCCGATTACCTGAAGACGATTCCGGGCTTCACGTCGATCCGCAGCGGCGGCACGAACGGCGACCCCGTGCTGCGCGGGATGTTCGGATCGCGGCTGAACATCCTCGCGAACGGGATGCCGACGCTCGGCGCGTGCCCGAACCGGATGGATGCGCCGACGTCGTACATCGCGCCGGAAAGCTATGACGAGGTCACCGTCGTGAAGGGGCCGCAGACCGTGCTGTACGGTCCGGGCGCGTCGGCCGGCACCGTGCTGTTCGAACGCGTGACGCCGCGTTTCGAGCGCCCCGGCATGCGCTTCGACGGCAGCCTCGTCGGCGGATCGTTCGGCCGCAACGACCAGAACCTCGACCTGACCGCCGGCACGCCGGACGTCTATGGCCGCGTCACCGCGAACCACGCGCATTCGCAGGACTACCAGGACGGCAACGGCCACACCGTGCCGTCGCAGTGGGACAAATGGAACGCCGATGCCGCGCTCGGCTGGACGCCCGACGACCATACGCGTGTCGAGCTGACCGCCGGCACCGGCGACGGCTATGCGCGCTATGCGGGCCGCGGGATGGACGGCGCGCATTTCCGCCGCGAGACGTTCGGGCTGTCGTTCGACAAGCGACATCTCGGCGACGTGCTCGACCGGATCGAGGCGCGCGTGTACTACAACGAAGCCGATCACGTGATGGACAACACCACGTTGCGGCAGCCCGATCCGACGAGCAGCATGCCGATGCGGATGGCCGCAGACGTACGCCGCCGCACGGTCGGCGCGCGTGCGGCCGCGACGTTGCGCTTCGGCGACGACGTCAAGCTCGTCACGGGTGTCGATGCGCAGTCGAACCGGCTCGATTCGCGTTCGTCGATGGGGCGGCAGAACTACCGAAACCAGCCGTGGGATGCGCAGGCGACGATGTGGAACGCGGGCGTGTTCGGCGAACTGACGTGGTATACGAGCGACGTCGCGCGCGTGATCGGCGGCGCGCGCGTCGACTATGCGAGCGCAGGCGACAAGCGCGCGATGACGCCCGGGATGATGACGAGCAAGCCGAATCCGACGTTCGACGACGATCGGATGAAGGTGCTGCCGAGCGGCTTCGTGCGCTACGAGCGCGATCTCGCGTCGCTGCCCGTCACATGGTACGCGGGGATCGGCCACGCAGAGCGTTATCCGGACTACTGGGAATTGTTTTCCGCGACGCGCGGGCCGGCCGGTTCGGTCAACGCGTTCTCGGCGGTGCAGCCGGAGAAAACCACCCAGCTCGACGTCGGCGCGCAATACAAGAGCGACCGCTTCGATGCGTGGGTGTCCGCGTACGCGGGCTACGTCCAGGACTTCATCCTGTTCAACTATGCGGCCGGCATGATGGGCCCGACCACGCAAGCGACCAACGTCAACGCGCAGATCATGGGCGGCGAAGCCGGTGTGTCGTGGCGGCCGGTCGCGCCGCTGCGCATCGAGACGTCGCTCGCGTATGCGTGGGGGCGCAACGTGGCGAGCGGCGATCCGCTGCCGCAGATGCCGCCGCTCGAAGCGCGCATCGGGCTCGAATACACGCGCGGCGCATGGTCGGCGGGCGGCCTGTGGCGCATCGTTGCGCCGCAGCATCGCTATGCGCCGAACGAGGGCAACGTGGTCGGCAAGGACTTCGGCCCGAGCGCCGGATTCGGCGTGTTGTCGCTGCATACGCAGTACAACGTCAGCAAGACCGTGCAGATCTCGGTCGGCGTCGACAACGTGCTGAACAAGGCCTACACCGAGCATTTGAACCTCGCCGGCAATGCCGGTTTCGGCTATCCGGCGAACGCGCCGGTGATGGAGCCGGGGCGTACCGCATGGGTGCGCGTGAGCGCGAAGCTGTAGCGTGCATCGCGCGTGTGCGTCGCAGCATGCGCGTGCCTGGACGCCGCACCGCCCGAACGGGCGGCGCGCGTCAACCGATTAGAGAACCGTATCTAGTCGGGGCGCAAACGTTCGCGAGTCGTGCTTCACTCCCGCATTCGACCCGCGCGGTGCGCGCAATGCGGCGTGCGTGTCGATCCGGTGTCATTCGCACCGGCAGCACAATAATCAGGAGAACATGCATGGCCAGATCGATGCGTTCCAGGGTAATGGCAGGGGCAGTGGCATGCGCGATGAGCGTCGCGCCGTTCGCGGCGTCGACCGCGCTGACGACGCTCGCGACGACGCACACGGCGATGGCGGCAACCGCGCCCGCCGACGACTATGCGACGACGCGCTATCCAATCATTCTCGTGCACGGGCTGACCGGCACCGACAAGTATGCGGGCGTACTCGACTACTGGTACGGCATCCAGGAAGACCTGCAGCAGCATGGCGCGACCGTCTACGTCGCGAACCTGTCGGGCTTCCAGAGCGACGACGGCCCGAACGGGCGCGGCGAACAACTGCTCGCTTACGTGAAGACGGTGCTCGCGGCGACCGGCGCGACCAAGGTCAATCTCGTCGGGCACAGCCAGGGCGGGCTGACGTCGCGCTATGTCGCGGCCGTCGCACCCGATCTCGTCGCGTCGGTGACGACGATCGGCACGCCGCATCGCGGCTCCGAGTTCGCCGACTTCGTGCAGGGCGTGCTCGCATACGATCCGACCGGGTTGTCTTCGACGGTGATCGCCGCGTTCGTCAATGTATTCGGGATCCTGACGAACAGCAGCCACAACACGAACCAGGATGCCCTCGCTGCACTGAAGACGCTGACGACCGCGCAGGCCGCCGCCTACAACCAGAACTATCCGAGCGCGGGCCTCGGCGCGCCAGGGAGCTGCCAGACCGGTGCACCGACCGAAACCGTCGGCGGCAACACGCATCTGCTGTATTCGTGGGCCGGCACGGCGATCCAGCCGACGCTTTCCGTGCTCGGCGCGACGGGCGCGACGGACACGAGCACGATTCCGGTGATCGATCCGGCGAACGCGCTCGATCTGTCGACGCTTGCGCTGTATGGAACCGGCACGGTGATGATCAACCGCGGCTCGGGCCAGAACGACGGGCTCGTATCGAAGTGCAGCGCGCTGTACGGCAAGGTGCTGAGCACGAGCTACAAGTGGAACCACATCGACGAGATCAACCAGTTGCTCGGCGTGCGTGGCGCGTATGCGGAAGATCCGGTCGCGGTGATCCGCACGCATGCGAACCGGTTGAAAATCGCGGGCGTGTGATCGATGGCGGCACGTGAAGGGCGCGCGCCGCTGGCGCGGCGCGCGGCGATCTATGGTGTCGTGGGGCTGGCGGCGATTGCCGGCGTCGCGATGTGGAGCGCGGCGGGATCGCATCGCGGCACGGGCGCCGCGGGTGACGTGCCGGATGCACCCGCGACGAGCCGCGTGACGGCCGCCGCGCCGCAGCCGGCCGTACCGGCGAGTACGGACCTGCCGACGTCGCTCGCCGGTTCCAGCGCGCCGCGCCTGCCGCTCGATGCAGGCGGCCATCTTGCGAAGTCGCGCGCGGTGCGCGATTTCTTCGACTATTGCCTGACCGCGCAGAGCGACCTGAGCGCGGTGGCGCTCGATGCGTTCGTCGTGCGCGAGATCGCCGCGCAGCTCGACGGCACGGTCGCGCAGGCCGAGGCGCTCGACGTGTGGCACCGGTATCGCGCGTATCTCGATGCGCTCGCCAAATTGAGCGATGCCGGCGCGGTCGACAAGTCCGACCTGGGCGCGTTGCAGCTCGCGCTCGACCAGCGCGCGTCGATCGCCTATCGCACGCTCGGCGACTGGAGCCAGCCGTTCTTCGGCGCGGAGCAGTGGCGGCAGCGCTACGACCTCGCACGATTGAAGATCACTCAGGATCGCTCATTGACCGATGCGCAGAAGGCCGAGCGGCTCGCGGCGCTCGAGCAGCAGATGCCGGCCGACGAACGCGCGGCGCAGCAGCGGGTGGACCAACAACGCGCCGCGATCGACCGGATCGCGCAATTGCAGAAGCGCGGCGCGACGCCTGACGCGATGCGCGCGCAACTGACGCAGACGCTCGGCCCCGAGGCCGCCGCGCGCGTTGCGCAGATGCAGCAGGACGACGCGTCGTGGCAGGGCCGTTACGCGGACTATGCGGCGCAGCGTGCGCAGATCGAATCGGCCGGCCTGTCGCCGCAGGATCGCGACGCACAGATTGCCGCGTTGCGGCAGCGTGTGTTCACGAAGCCCGGCGAAGCCGTGCGCGCGGCGTCGCTCGATCGCGGCGCGGGCAGCGCGCATTGACGAACCGCGCGCCGCCGTGTGCGGCAGGCTTCACGCGGCGCGCGTGATGTGCCGCGGCAGATGTTGCTCGATGGTATCGGCGAGCGTGTCGAACGCGGGGCGAATGCCTTCGTGCGCGACGCATGCATAGCCGAGCAGCAAACCCTGCCGCGCGGTGTCGAGGCTGCTGTAGTAGCTGGTGAGCGGGCGCACGATCACGCCCGCGTCGAATGCGCTCTGCGTGACCGCGCGATCGTCGCACGCGTCGGGCAGGCCGAGCACCAGATGCAGGCCGGCCTCGTCGCCCATCACCGGCAGCGCGTCGCCGAAGCGCGCGCGGATCGCGTCGATCATCAGTTGCCGGCGCTCGCCGTACAGCGTGCGCATTCGTCTGACGTGCGAAGTGAGGTGGCCGTCCATGATGAATTCGGCGAGCACGGCCTGCTGCATCAGCTGGCCTTCCCGATACAGCTCCGACAGCCCGGTGCGGAAGGTGTCGACCAGATGCTCGGGCACGACCATGTAGCCCATCCGCAACCCCGGGAACAGCATCTTGCCGAGACTGCCGACGTAGATCACGCGGCCCCCCTCGTCGAGTCCCTGCAGCGACGCGAGCGGGCGGCTGCCGTAACGGAATTCGCTGTCGTAATCGTCCTCGATGATCCAGCAGCGGTGCTGGCGCGCATATTCGAGCAGCATGCGGCGCCGCGCGAGGCTCATCACCATCCCGAGCGGGTACTGGTGCGACGGCGTGACGAGCACGAGCCGCGGCGGATGCTGCATGTCGCTCGCGCGCGGGTCGAGCCCTTCCTGGTCGACCGGCACCGGCGCGAGCGTGAGGCCGGCCGCCTGCAGCACGCTGCGCACGCCCCAGTAGCACGGTTCCTCGACCCACGCGCGATCGCCGATGTCGGACAGCAGCCGCACCGCGAGATCGATCGACTGATGAATACCGGTCGTGATGATCACCTGGTCCGGCGAGCATTTGACCGAGCGTGCGACGCGCAGGTAGTCGGCGAGCGCGCGCCGCAGCGGCCGGTAGCCGCCGCCCGGCGCATAGGTCAGCAGCTCCGGATTGGCTTCCTTCCACAGTCGCGCCTGCAGCCGGCTCCACGTGCGGCTCGGGAATTCCGACACGTCCGGCACGCCCGGCATGAACGCCCCCCACTGGCGCCGCGACACGCCCGCATGCTCGACCAGTTGCCGCCCGCGCATCGACAGGCTGCGCTGCGCGTCGGGCGGCGGCGGTTCGCCAGTGGCCGACGCCGGCGGCGCGGCGCCCGGCACGCGGATCGCGGCGGCGTCCGGCCGCGTGTCGGCCACGTAGGTGCCGCTGCCGGTCGTCGTCAGCACGTAGCCTTCGGCCGTCAGCTGGTCGTATACGTGCAGCACCGTATTGCGCGCGATCGACAGGTCGCCCGCGAGCGTGCGCGAACTCGGCAGCTTTGTGCCGGGCCCCAATTCGCCGGTCAGGATGGCCTGCTGCATCAGTTGCAGCAGTTGCCGGTACATCGGTTCGGGCGAACTGCGGTCCAGACGGGCGGACAGCCAGTCGGCGAGGATCACGGTATCCAAAGTGGTCCTACTAGGAATATTGAAATGGTTCCCTAGTATAGAACCGTGCGGGCCGTATAGTGGGTCCATCTCAAAAACGTTTTGTTGCGCAGCAAGGGGACAGCCACGATGAAGTCCGATGATGTGATCGTCAGCTTTCGCGGCGTGCGGAAGACCTACGACGGCGAGACGCTGGTCGTCAAATCGCTCGACCTCGACATCCACCGGGGGGAATTCCTGACGCTGCTCGGGCCGTCCGGCTCGGGCAAGACGACCTGCCTGATGATGCTGGCCGGCTTCGAATTCCCGACCGGCGGCGAGATCCGCCTCGACGGCGAGCTGCTGAACAGCGTGCCGCCGCACAAGCGCAACATCGGCATGGTGTTCCAGAACTACGCGCTGTTTCCGCATCTGACGGTCGAGCAGAACGTCGCGTATCCGCTGACGGTGCGCAAGCTGCCGGTCGGCGAGCGCGCGGAGCGCGTCGCGCATGCGCTGAAGATGGTGCAGATGGAACGCTTCGCGAAACGCTATCCGGCGCAACTGTCGGGCGGCCAGCAGCAGCGCATCGCGCTGGCCCGCGCGCTCGTGTTCGAGCCGAAGCTGGTGCTGATGGACGAGCCGCTCGGCGCGCTCGACAAGCAGCTGCGCGAACACATGCAGTACGAACTGAAGGCGCTGCATGAAAAGCTCGGCGTGACCTTCGTGTACGTGACGCACGACCAGGGCGAGGCGCTGACGATGTCCGATCGCGTCGCCGTGTTCGACAAGGGCATCGTGCAGCAGCTCGACACCGTCGACCGCCTGTACGAATCGCCGTGCAACGAATTCGTCGCGAACTTCATCGGCGACAGCAACCGGCTGCGCGGCACCATCGCGCGCGTCGACGGCGAATTCTGCGAATTCCGGCTCGACGACGGCACGAAGCTCGTCGGCCGCCATATCGGCGAAGCCGCCGAGGGCGCGCCGGCCGTCGCGTGCATCCGCCCCGAGCGCATGAGCCTCGCCGCACATGGCTCGAACGGCGCAAACGGCGCGAATGGCGCCGCCGCCAATTGCGTGAGCGGCGAGGCGCGCAGCCTCATCTATTTCGGCGATCACGTGCGCATGCGCTGCGCACTGCCCGGCCAGGACGAATGTTTCGTGAAGGTGCCGCTCGGCACCGGCGCGCTCGACGCGTTCTCGCCCGGCGCACCGGTCTCGCTTGCATTCTCGCCCGAACACCTGCGCGTGTTCGCGTGAGCATGGTTTACCCGGTTTTCCGCAGCACGTCGTCAACAACAATGCCCACTTCCACCACGAGAGGAGAGGAACCATCATGAAACGAGCAAGCTTTACCGCGCGCCGTACGGCGCTCGCGCTGGCACTAGTCGCGTTTGGCGCATCGGCCAGCGCTGCCGAACTCACGGTCGTCAACTTCGGCGGCGCGAACGGCGACGCGCAGAAGGCCGCGTTCAACCAGCCGTTCGAGAAGGCGACCGGTAACAAGGTCACGGCCGTCGAGTACAACGGCGAGCAGGCGAAGGTGAAGGCGATGGTCGAGGCGAAGCACGTCAACTGGGACGTGGTCGAAGTCGAATCGGGCGACCTGAACCGCGGCTGCGACGAAGGGCTGTACGAGAAGCTCGACTGGTCGAAGATCGCGAAGAAATCCGACCTGATTCCGGAAGCGCCGCAGGTATGCGGCGTCGGGTTCTTCGTGTGGTCGACCGCGCTGTCGTACAACGCGGACAAGCTGAAGTCTGCGCCGACCGGCTGGGCCGATTTCTGGAACGTGAAGAAATTCCCCGGCAAGCGCGGGATGCGCAAGGGCGCGCGGTACAACCTCGAATTCGCGCTGATGGCCGACGGCGTCGCGACGAAGGACGTCTACAAGGTGCTCGGCACGAAGGCCGGCCAGGATCGCGCGTTCAAGAAGCTCGACGAGCTGAAGCCGTACATCCAGTGGTGGGAAGCGGGCGCGCAGCCGCCGCAGTTCCTCGTCGCCGGCGACGTCGTGATGTCGACCGCGTACAACGGCCGCATCGACGCCGCGCAGAAGGAAGGCAAGAACCTGAAGGTCGTGTGGAACGGCAGCATCTACGACCTCGACTACTGGGCGATTCCGAAGGGCTCGCCGAACAAGGCGCTGGCCGAGCAGTACATCGCGTATTCGCTGACGCCGAAGCCGCAGCAGGCGTATGCGCAGCACATCGCGTACGGCCCGACGAACGTCGCCGCGATCAAGGCGCTCGATGCGAAGACGCTCGCGAACCTGCCGAACTCGCCGGCCAACGGCAAGAATGCGGTACTGGAGGACATCGGCTTCTGGACCGACCACAGCGACGAGCTCGAACAGCGCTTCGCCGCGTGGGCAACGAAGTAAGCGATCAGGCGTCCTCACGGGTGTCGTGATGCAACCGGCCGCGCGACGCGTCGATCGCGTCGCGCGGCATTCCGCCGGAACGTGCCCGGCCGGAGAGAACTCTTGAATACGATGACGATCGCGCCTTCCTCGCCGTCGACCGCCGCGCTCAAGCGCGAGCTGAAGGCCGCCGAGTCCCGCAAGCGCACGATGGCGCTGCTGCTGATCGCGCCGCTCGCGATTTTCCTGCTGCTGATTTTCGTCGTGCCGATCGGCACGCTGCTCACGCGCGCGGTGCAGAACCCGGAGATCGCGACCGCGTTGCCGAACACGGTCGCCGCGCTGTCGGGCTGGGATCGCAAGACGCCGCCGGCGGATGCGGCCTATGTCGCGCTCGCGGCCGACATGACGAAGGTGGCCGACAGCGAAGCGATGGGCGCGCTCGCAAGGCGCCTGAACACCGAGATTCCCGGCTATCGCTCGCTCGTCGCGAAGACGGCGCGCGCGATGCCGCTGAAGGGCGACAATGACGCGGCGCTGACGCCCGCACAGACGCGCGCGAAATTCATCGATCTCGATGCGCGCTGGGGCGACGTCGCGTACTGGCAGTCGATTGCGAAGAACGGCAGCCAGGTGTCGCCGTTCTATCTGCTCGCCGCGCTCGACCACAAGCAGGACGGCTTCGGCCACATCGTGCAGGCCGACCCCGACCAGTCGATCTACGTCGCGATCTTCGGCCGCACGTTCGTGATCGGCGTGGCCGTCACGCTGTTCGCGCTGCTGCTCGGCTATCCGCTCGCGTACTGGATCTCGACGCTGTCGGAACGGCGCGCGAACCTCGTGATGATCCTCGTGCTGATTCCGTTCTGGACGTCGGTACTCGTGCGCGTCGCCGCATGGATCGTGCTGCTGCAGAGCGAAGGGCTGATCAACACGGCGCTGCTCGGCAGCGGGCTGATCTCGCATCCGCTGACGCTGCTGTTCAATCGCGTCGGCGTGTATATCTCGATGACGCACATCCTGCTGCCGTTCATGATCCTGCCGCTCTACAGCGTGATGAAGTCGATTCCGCCGACCTACCAGCGCGCGGCCGTGTCGCTCGGCAGCCATCCGTTCGCCGCGTTCTGGCGCGTGTACGTGCCGCAGACCTATCCGGGCGTCGGCGCGGGCGCGCTGCTCGTGTTCATCCTCGCGATCGGCTACTACATCACGCCCGCGCTGCTCGGCGGGCCGAACGACCAGATGGTCAGCTACTACGTCGCGTACTTCACGAACGTGACGATCAACTGGGGCATGGCGTGTGCGCTCGGCGGGCTGCTGCTCGCGGCGACGCTCGTGCTGTATGCGGTGTACGGGCGCTTCACGCGCACCAACGTGAGCCTCGGCTGAGCGCCGGGCACAGGGAAACGGGAAGGGGATGCCGACCATGAAACTCGCCAGGCCGCTGTTCGCGCCGCACATGTCGTTCGTCGAGCGCGCGTGGTACGTCGCGCTGCGCGTGCTCGTCGTGCTGACGCTGCTGTACCTGATCCTGCCGGTGCTCGCGATCGTGCCGCTGTCGTTCTCGTCGAGCACGTTCCTCGTCTATCCGATCCCGGGTTTCTCGACGCGCTGGTACGAGAACCTGCTCGCATCGGACGAATGGCGGATGGCCGCGAAAAACAGCTTCATCGTCGCGCCGTCGGCGACCGTCGTCGCGACGGTGCTCGGCACGCTCGCGGCCATCGGCCTGACGAAAGCCGACTTCCGCGGCAAGGGGCTGCTGATGGCCGTGCTGCTGTCGCCGATGATCGTGCCGGTCGTCGTGGTCGGTGTCGGCATGTACCTGTTCTTCGCGCCGCTCGGGCTCGCGAATACCTACACGGGGCTGATCGCCGCGCACGCGGCGCTCGGCGTGCCGTTCGTCGTGACGACGGTGGCCGCGACGCTGCAGGGCTTCAACCATAACCTCGTGCGCGCGAGCCTGTCGCTCGGCGCGAACCCGGTTACGACGTTCTTCCGCGTGACGCTGCCGGTGATCGCGCCGGGCGTGATGTCGGGCGCACTGTTCGCGTTCGCGACGTCGTTCGACGAAGTGGTCGTCACGCTGTTTCTCGCGGGCGCCGACCAGACGACGCTGCCGCGCCAGATGTTCACGGGCATCCGCGAGAACATCAGTCCGACGATCGCTGCGCTCGCCACGATCCTGATCATCTTCTCGACGAGCCTGCTGCTCGCGCTCGAATGGCTGCGCGGCCGCAATGCGCGGCGTGCGGTGTCGTGACCTGGTCGACCTGACGTGATGGCGCGACGGCGTCGCCGGCAGCCGCGGCCGGGCCGGCCCCCGGCGCCGCACGACGACGCTGCGCGCGAGCCCGACGGGCCGCCCGGCAGCCGCCGGATCGTCGATCGTTGTGCACTCAACGATGCCGCGCGCCAGGCACGGCATCCCGCAAGCTTTCGTTTCGCTGACTGACGAAGCGGCCGCCTGCACGTTCGATGCGGCTCTGCAACAATACGGATCGCGGCAACGCGCGCGCCGGTCTTGCCGTCCGGTACGCCCGCCGCCGCGCCGCTCAATCCGCGACGCCGTGCGTCGCTCGTCAGCCGAGCCCATCTTGTCCGAAATCGCTTCCCCCGCCGGCGCGCACGAGCCGGCCGTCAACTGGCGTGCGATGTCCGCCGTGCTGCTGGCCGTCGCGCTCGCGACGCTCGACACCGCGATCGCGAACACCGCGCTGCCCGCCATCGCGACCGACCTGCATGCGTCGCCGGCCGCGTCCGTGTGGATCATCAACGCGTACCAGCTCGCGATGGTCGCGACGCTGCTGCCATTCGCGTCGCTCGGCGACATCGTCGGCCACAAGCGCGTGTATGTCGCCGGGCTGGCGGTGTTCACGCTGGCGTCGCTCGGCTGTTCGCTCGCGTCGACACTGCCGATGCTGACGGCCGCGCGCATCGTGCAGGGCTTTGGCGCGAGCGCGATCATGAGCGTCAACGTCGCGCTGATCCGCGGTCTGTTTCCCGCGCACCGGCTCGGGCGCGGCGTCGGCTTCAACGCGCTCGTCGTCGGCGTGTCGTTCGCGGTGGGGCCGACGATCGCGTCGCTGATCCTGTCGGTGGCCGCGTGGCCGTGGCTGTTCGCGGTGAACGTGCCGCTCGGCGCGTTCGCGCTCGCGGTGGCGATTCCGTCGCTGCCGCAGACGGCGCGCGGCAAGCATGTATTCGATCCGGTAGCCGCGCTGTTCAACGTGATCACGTTCGCGTCGCTGATTTTCGCGCTCGGCGAATTCGCGCAGCGCGGGCCGCTCTCCGTCGTGTTCGCCGCGGCCGCGGTGGCATTCGCATTCGGCTGGCTGCTGATCCGCCGCCAGGCCGGGCATCCGGCGCCGATGCTGCCGGTCGACCTGTTTCGCCGGCCCGTGTTCACGCTGTCCGCTCTGACCGCCGTCTGCGCGTTCGCCGCGCAGGGGCTCGCGTTCGTGTCGCTGCCGTTCTATTTCGAAACCGTCCTGCATCGCAGTGCGGTCGAGACGGGATTCCTGATGACGCCGTGGTCGGCGATCGTCGCGCTCGCCGCGCCGATCGCGGGGCGGCTGTCGGACCGTTATCCGCCCGGGCTGCTCGGCGCGATCGGCCTCGCGTTGCTGAGTGCGGGGATGGTGTCGCTTGCCGCGCTGCCGGTGTCGCCGGGCGTCGTCGACATCGGCTGGAGAATGATGCTGTGCGGAGCGGGCTTCGGCTTCTTCCAGTCGCCGAACCTGAAAGCGCTGATGTCGAGCGCGCCGCCCGAACGCAGCGGCGGCGCGAGCGGGATCATCGCGACCGCGCGGCTGATCGGGCAGGCGACGGGTGCGGCGCTGGTTGCGCTGTCGTTCGGGATCGCGGGCCGCCACGGGCCGACGCTTGCGTTGATGCTCGGTGCGGGTTTCGCGGGTGCGGCGAGCGTCGCGAGCGGGCTGCGGCTGTTCGCGCCGTCGCATCGGGCCGGCGCGCCGGTCGTGTCGGAACGCGTGGAGGAGCCGGCGACGGAGTAGCGCGGGGCAGTTACAACCGGCGCGCGGCAAGCCATCGCCGCGCGCCGGTCTTCATGCATCGCTCAGAACCCGCCCGACTTGATCAGCTGGTTCAGGTTCGCGATGTTCAGGCTGCCGAAGCCGGTCGTCAGATCCCAGCCGGTGGCCGCCGTATAGCCATACCCCTGATAGCCGTTGTTGCCCGACACGACGTCATAGCGCACGAGCGACGGATGCGACGGAATGTCCGCATAGAAGTTGCCGGCCGGGAAGCCGAGGCCCGTGCCGTTCGCCGCGAGCAGACGCGCCCAGAAGCCCGTGAAAATCGGCGCGGCGAGGCTCGTGCCGCCGATCTGCTGCAACTGGCCGTAGTTGTAGATGTACGCGCCCGTGCTTTGCGCGGCGTCGAACGCGACGTCCGGCAGCCGGCGATTGCTGCCCGACTGCCACGACGGCGCGGGCAGAATCGTGCTGACGCCGCCGCCCGTCGCCCACAGCTTGCCGTTCGAATCGAGCCCTTCGTTCCACACCGTCTCGTTCGAGAACGCACCCGCCGACGTCGTGTAGAGCGTCGTGCCGCCGATCGCGAGCACGTGCGGCGACGAAGCTGGCCACGACACCGTGTAGTTCGAGCCGTCCGGATAGCCGCGGTTGTTGCACTCGTACACGCCTTCGTCGCCCGACGATACCGAGAACGTCTGGCCTTGCGCGGCGGCCGTCGTGAAGATCTGCTCCTCGGCGTCGAGCGTGCCGTCCGCGTCCGCATCGGTTTCGCACCAGCCGAGCGACACGTTGATCACCTTCGCGGTGTTGTCCGACACCGCGCGGTTGAACGCCTGCGTGAGGCCCGTGTTGCCGGCGGCGTTCAGGTCCGCCATGTAGAACACCAGCTTGCCGACCTGGCCGCCGGCCGAGCCGACGATCGACTGGCTGTCGAGATCCCATTCGCCCTGGCCGTCCTGGTCGTCGGAGTAGCTGCCGCCCGTGCCATTGGTCTTGACGGTCTGCGTGGAGACCGTGCCGTAGCCATTGCTCGACGTGAACTGCTTCAGGTCCTGCAGCGTTTGCGACACGCCGCCGATCGTGATGATGCCGACGGTCACGCCGGCCGCGGTCGGCACGCCGGTCGCGTTGTAGAGGCCCGGGAATTCCTTCGGATAGTGGCCCGTCGCCGTGCCGGCCGCGAGCGCCTGCGGCTTCGCCACGTTGCCGATGCGCAGCATCGGCCGTGCACGCGCGACACTTTGCAGCCCGAGCACCGAGCCGACCACGTCGCCGAGCGCGCGCGGCACTTGCGCGGTCGACGTGTTGGCGAACCCCGAGCGGCCCGCGTACTCGAAGTGCACGAGCGACGTGTTGAACGCGGCCTTCACCGTGCCGGCCGTGCCGCTGGCGGAGATCAGCAGCCGGTTCGGCGCGACCTCGACATTCGTGAAGCCGCTCTTGTGCAGATAATCGACGACCGACTTTACCTGCGCGTCGGTCGGCGCGTAGTTCGCGAGGAACTGCTCGTGCGTCAGGTACTGGCGGTAATGCGCGCTGCCGGGCCGGTTCACGTCGCGTGCCAGTTGCTTGAGCTGCGCGGCGTTGCGCAGCTTCAGGCTGACGACGACGTTGGTCGTTTCACCGGCTGCCAGTTCGAGCGACGGCGCCGCACTGCGCGCCATCAACTGCGGGCCGGTCAGAAAGGCCTTCGTATGGGTATCGACCCAATCCGTCGCTGCGTGCGCCGCGGCGGCGGCAAACACGAGCGGTGCCACGCACGCCAGGCGGCGGGGCGACGGAAGGGGAAGGGCAAACCAGGCGTTCCTTTTCATCGGGAGTCCTTTTTTAGGAGAGGCGACGTTACTGGAACCCCCGGCCCTTGTGGGGCCGCGAGCGGTGACGAGCGTAGGGCGTCGATGCCGTTCGGGTAGCTGCCATTTTCCATAGCTGTCAGTTCTGACAACGGGGGGCATCACTGCACGCGTGGCGTCGTGCGCGACGGTAATGGCGGAGCCGGTGAGCGGAACCGGTTCGCGGCACGGCGGCGCGACAATGCGCGTCGCTCGCACGCACGAGTCGTTCGTTGCAGCATCGGAATGTGAGCGGGCGTGGAAGGAAGCGCCGCGTGGATGCACGGCGTTTGCGTGTCAATGGCGGCGCGCCGTATCGCACTATGTGGTCATTGGAAGCGACTCGTCAGGAACCGCTTCGCGCGGGCACAACAACGGGGCAGGCGGACCCCGAACGTTTCCCGAACTGTGGAACAGCGCATCGGCCAGTCTTGCAGGCCGCTTTCGGATCGCGCGTCGCCATCGCGGATTAGAGGAAATGCTCGAATCGGGCGTGGACGAGAGCCGGTGTGACGAACCCGCCGGTCGCGCGGGATCGAGCCATGTCATTCATGAAATCCCGCCTTGACGCGCGCCGATCAGCGGATATCCTTCAATACATAACCCGTTGGTTATGGATTTTGGACGACATGCAAAAAGCTCAGGACACGCTTTTCAGGACACTCGCCGATCCCACGCGCCGCGCGCTTTTCGAGCGGCTCTGCGCGGAGGGCGAGCTGACGGTTGCCGCGCTGACCGCCCATGCGGGCGTGTCGCAGCCGGCCGTGTCGAAGCATCTCGGCGTACTGAAGCAGGCCGGGCTCGTGAACGACCGTCACGAAGGCCGGCAGACGCATTACAGCGCGCAGCCGCAAGCGCTGGCCCCGTTGATCGACTGGACGAGCCAGATGGCAGGCTTCTGGCAGCGCCGGTTCGATGCCCTCGAAGATCTGCTCAAAAGGATGGATCAGTAATGAACCAAGCCACTACCGAAACGCGCTCCGTCGTCGTTGACCGGGAACTGCCCCATTCGCCGGAGAAGATCTGGCGCGCGCTCACGCAACCGCACCTGATCGAGGCGTGGCTGATGAAGAGCGACTTCGAGCCCGTCGCGGGCCGTGCGTTCAGTTTCCGGGCGGACTGGGGCTCGGTCGACTGCACGGTCCTCGCGATCGAGCCGCACCGTACGCTGTCCTATACGTGGGCGGCGCACGGCCTCGAAAGCGTCGTCACGTGGACGCTCACGCCGACGCCGGCCGGCACGCACCTGCGTATGGAACAGGTCGGCTTCCGCCCCGACCAGGAGCAGGCGTACCGCGGCGCGCAGTATGGTTGGGTACGGTTCTTCGAATCGCTCGAACAGGTGTTGTCGCGTCCTGACACGCAAACGGAGGCCCGCGCATGAGTGCAACGGAGCTGCAACCGTCCGAGCGCATCGACGCACTGATCGCCGGCATCACCGACTGGCGCGGCAAGACGTTCGCCGAGCTTCGCCAGACGATCCTCGCGACGGACGAAGGCATCGTCGAGGAATGGAAGTGGATGGGCAGCCCCGTGTGGTCGTGCGACGGGATGATCGCGGTCGCGAACGCGCACAAGGGCAAGGTGAAGCTCACGTTCATGCACGGGGCGAAACTGTCCGATCCCGACCAGCTGTTCAACGACGGTCTCGAAGGCAATGCGCGGCGCGCGATCGATTTCTTCGAAGGCGACAAGATCGACAAGCGGGCGTTGAAGCACCTCGTGCGCGCGGCGATCGAATACAACCGCACGCATCTGAAGAAGAACGCGCGATCTGGTTCTTCCGCAGGCGCGAAGGCACGAAGTAGCAAGGCGGCGTGACGCGCGAGCCGCATACCGGCGGGTGACGTTCGGCGAAAGCGGGGCGCCGCCGTGCGATCGTCGCTACGACGCCCGCCGGCGCACAGGCGAAAAAAAGCCCGACACGAAGTCGGGCATCCAAATCGGCCGCAACCGCCCGCGAGGCGGCTGCGGCACCTGCAACGGCCGCGCGCTTACGCTGCGAGCAGCGAGCGCAGCACGAACGGCAGGATCCCGCCGTGCTTGTAGTAATCGACTTCGATCGGCGTATCGATGCGCAGCAGCACCGGCACACGCTGCGTTTCGCCGTTCTTGCGGTGAATCACGAGCGTGACGTCCTGCTGCGGCTTGAAGTCGTCGCCGAGGCCTTCGATGTCGTACGTCTCTTCGCCGGTGATGCCGAGCGACTGCACGCTGTCCGCGCCCTTGAACTGCAGCGGCAGCACGCCCATGCCGACCAGGTTCGAGCGGTGGATCCGCTCGAAGCTGCGTGCGATCACGGCCTTCACGCCGAGCAGTTGCGTGCCCTTCGCGGCCCAGTCGCGCGACGAGCCCGTGCCGTACTCTTCGCCCGCGAACACGACGGTCGGCGTGCCGGCGGCGACGTACTGCATCGCCGCATCGTAGATCGACTGCTGTTCGCCGCTCGGCTGGTGGATCGTCAGGCCGCCTTCGACGCGCGTGCCGTCCGCCTTCGCCGGGATCATCAGGTTCTTGATCCGGACGTTCGCGAACGTGCCGCGCATCATCACGTCGTGGTTGCCGCGGCGCGAGCCGTAGCTGTTGAAGTCGGCCTTCTGCACGCCGTTTTCCTTCAGCCACTTGCCTGCCGGCGAGTCTTCCTTGATCGAGCCTGCCGGGCTGATGTGGTCGGTCGTGACCGAATCGCCGAAGATGCCCAGCGCGCGCGCGCCCTTGACGGTCGGGATCGACGCAGCCGGCTCCATCGAGAAGTCGTTGCCGAAGAACGGCGGCTCGGCGATGTAGGTCGACTTCGGCCAGTCGTAGACCTCGCCCGTCTCACCCTCGATCTTGCTCCAGAGGTCGCCCTTCTTGGTCAGCTTCGAGTAGTTGTCCTCGAACTTCTTCGGATCGAGCGCGAACTTGAGCAGCGCGTGGATTTCATCGCTCGTCGGCCAGATGTCGCCGAGGTAGATGTCGCGGCCGCCCTTGCCCTTGCCGACCGGCTCGGTCATCAGGTCGCGCGTGATGTTGCCGGCGATCGCGTACGCGACGACGAGCGGCGGCGACGCGAGGAAGTTCGCGCGGATGTTCGGGTGGATACGCGCTTCGAAGTTACGGTTGCCCGACAGCACGGCCGCCGCGACGATGTCGTTCTTCGTGATCGCTTCGTTCAGTTCCGGCGTCAGGTCGCCCGCGTTGCCGATACAGGTCGTGCAGCCGTACGCCGCGACTTCGAAGCCGAGCTTCGACAGGTAGGGCAGCAGGCCCGTCTTCGTCAGGTACTCGGTGACGATGCGCGATCCCGGCGCGAGCGAGGTCTTGATCTTCGGGTCGACCGTGAGGCCGGCCTCGACCGCCTTCTTCGCGAGCAGGCCGGCGGCCAGCAGCACGCTCGGGTTCGACGTGTTCGTGCACGACGTGATCGCGGCGATCAGGATGTCGCCGTTCTTCACGTCGACGCCGTTGCTCGTCGTGTACTGCGTGCCCAGGTCGTCCGCCTTCTTCGCGAAACCGTTTTCCGCGACCGGCTTCGAGAACAGGTCGGTGAACGTCGACTTGACGTGGCCGATCTCGATGCGGTCCTGCGGGCGCTTCGGGCCGGCCAGCGACGGCGCGACCGTCGTCAGATCCAGCGTCACGACCTTCGTGTAGTCGATGTCGCCGGCGTTCGGGATGCCGAACAGGTTCTGCGCCTTGAAGTAGTTTTCGAACGCGGCGATTTCGGCCTTCGTGCGGCCCGTGCCTTCGAAGTAGTCGATCGTCTTTTCGTCGACCGGGAAGAAGCCCATCGTCGCGCCGTATTCCGGCGCCATGTTGCCGATCGTCGCGCGGTCCGGCAGCGACAACGAGCGCGTGCCTTCGCCGAAGAACTCGACGAACTTGCCGACGACCTTCTCCTTGCGCAGCATTTCGGTGATCGTCAGCACCAGGTCGGTGGCCGTCACGCCTTCGATCAGCTTGCCCTTCAGCTCGACGCCGACGACGTCCGGCGTCAGGAAGTACACCGGCTGGCCGAGCATGCCGGCTTCCGCCTCGATGCCGCCCACGCCCCAGCCGACCACGCCGATGCCGTTGATCATCGTCGTGTGGCTGTCCGTGCCGACGAGGGTGTCCGGATAGTACACGGTGTCGGCGCCGTCGGTCTTCTTGTGGACGCCGCGCGCCAGATACTCGAGGTTCACCTGGTGGACGATGCCCACGCCCGGCGGCACGACCTTGAACGTGTCGAACGCCTGCATGCCCCACTTCATGAACTGGTAGCGCTCGTTGTTGCGCTGGAATTCCAGCTTCATGTTCAGGTCGAGCGCGTCCTTCTGGCGGAAGTAGTCGATCTGGACCGAGTGGTCGACGACGAGATCGACCGGGACCAGCGGTTCGATCTTCTTCGGGTTCTTGCCCGTGCGCTCGGCGACGCCGCGCATGGCCGCGATGTCGGCGAGCAGCGGCACGCCCGTGAAATCCTGCAGCACGACGCGCGACACGACGAACGGAATCTCGTCGACGCGCTTCGCGGTCGGCTTCCAGTTCGCGAGCTGCTCGATGTGCTCTTCGGTGATTTTCTTGCCGTCGTAGTTGCGCAGCACGGACTCGAGCACGATGCGGATCGACACCGGTAGGCGTTCGATCTTCGTCTTCAGTTCCTTGCCGAGCTGCGGCAGCGAGTAGAACTTGCCTTTGCCGGAACCGCTGTCGAATTCCTTGAGGGTCTTGTGGAGATTGTGGGCCATGGTGATTTTCCTGGGTTTAAGGCTAGGAAACAAAGAGTCCTGTATCTGACGGCTATATCACATACAGATCGACGTACTCATCGACCGGCATCGCTTCGAGCTTTGCCTGGTCCAGCGACACGTCGAGAATCGCTTGTTGCTGCTTGGCCGGGAAACGGCGGGCAAGGTTGGTCCGGAACTTCTCGACCAGGAGCGGGACGCCTTCGGCACGGCGCCGCCGATGGCCGAGCGGATACTCGACCGCCACTTCGGCAAGCTTCGATCCGTCCGTGAACTCGACCGTCAGCGCATTCGCGATCGATCGCTTGTCCGGATCGTGGTAATCCTGCGTGAACTGCGGATCCTCGACGCACACGGTTTTCGCGCGCAGCGCGTCGATGCGCGGGTCCGCCGCGGCCGCGTCTTCGTAGTCGGCCGCGGTCAGCCGGCCGAACAGCAGCGGCACGGCGACCATGTACTGGATGCAGTGGTCGCGGTCGGCCGGATTGGCGAGCGGGCCCTGCTTGTCGATGATGCGGAGCGCGGCCGCGTGCGTGCGGATCGTGATCCGGCCGATGTCGTCGGCCGTGCGGCCCGCCGCGGCGAGCTGCGCGTGCAGCTGCAGCGCGGCCTCGGCGGCCGTCTGCGCATGGAATTCGGCGGGGAACGCGATCTTGAACAGCACGTTTTCCATCACGTACGTGCCGTACGGGCGCTGGAAGCGGAACGGCTTGCCGTCGAACAGCACGTCGTAGAAGCCCCACGTCTTGGCGGTGAGCGCCGACGGATAGCCCATTTCACCCGTTTTCGCGATCAGCGCGAGGCGCACCGCGCGGGACGTCGCGTCGCCGGCCGCCCAGGATTTGCGCGAACCTGTGTTCGGCGCATGGCGGTAGGTCCGCAGCGCGTGGCCGTCAATGAATGCGTTGGACACCGCGTTGATCAGCTCGTCGCGCGTGAGCCCGAGCAGGCGCCCGACGACGGCCGTCGACGCGACCTTCACGAGCAGCACATGGTCGAGCCCGACCGCGTTGAATGAATTCTCGAGGGCGAGGCAGCCCTGGATCTCGTGGGCCTGGATCATCGCGACCAGCACGTCGCGCATCGAGAGCGGCTGGCGGCCGGCCGCGCGGGCCGTGCGGGAGAGCCAGTCGGCCGTCGCCAGGATCCCGCCGAGGTTGTCGGACGGATGACCCCATTCGGCGGCGAGCCAGGTGTCGTTGAAGTCCAGCCAGCGGATCATCGCGCCGATGCCGAACGCGGCCTGGACGGGATCGAGCTGGAAGGACGTGCCGGGCACCTTCGCGCCGTTCGGCACGATCGTGCCGGGCACGACGGGGCCGAGCAGCTTGGTGCAGGCAGGGTAGGACAGCGCCTCGAGTCCGCATCCGAGCGTGTCGATCAGGCAATGACGCGCCGTCTCCAGCGCGAGCGCGCTGTCGAGGCCGGTGTTCAGCACGTAGTCGACGATGTCGACGAGTACCGAATCCGGCGCGGGGCGGACGTTGGAGACCGGGGCGGACATCGAGGGGCCGGAGGGAACGCGCTTAGTTCGTTGCCGGCTTCAGCTCGTTCGACTGCGTCGGTGCTGCCGTGCCTTGCGCCATTTCCGGCGTCACGCATTCGTCCGCGAGGCGCTCGCCGCCGTTGGCGTCGGAGAACAGCATCGCCTTGGTCGGGATCACGACCAGCTTGAAGCCTGCGGCCGGATCGTAGAACGTGTCGGCGCCCGTCGTCGTGGCTTGACGCGGCAGCTTGTAGTTCTTCTTCGCCCAGTGAACCGTGACGACCTGGTCGCGCTTCATGTCGCCGGCGAGGTCGAACGACAGACCTTCCTTACAGGACCACTTGACCGCGCCGTCCGGTACCGGATCGACCTTGGCGGCCGCGCGTGCCTGCGCCTTCTTGCTGCGCGGGATGATGCGCTTGGCCGGCGCCGGGCGCTTGGCCGTGGCCTTCTTCGCGGTCGTGGTGGCCGTACCCTGGGCAAACGCGCTCGGAGCCGACACCAGCATCGTGGCGGACAAGGCGCCGATGGCGGTAGCGATCAGGAGTTTCTTCATGGAGTCAGAACCTTTCGATAATCAGTTGACAAGGGCCGGCAATCGAAACTGCCGGCCGGTTTGAAACTGCACGCGCCCCGAAAGCGCGCAGCGGCCGCTATTTTCACCTATTTGGCCGCGCGTATATCAGGTTTTCGGGCTCCGTTACGTTTTTTGTCGTTTCGCAAACGTCTGTCCGGTTGGCGAAACGTCGAATGCATGAAACGCGTGTATCGACGGGCGGCGCGCGCTCACGGCGCGACGCCCGCGGCGGCCGGGCCGAACAGCGGCGCAGCCTCGTCCGGTACGGGCTGGCCGGTGGCCCGCGCACGGCGCAGCACCGACCAGTAATACCGATAACTCGCGCGATCGTGCAGCGTATCGCCGTGGCGCGTCGGGCCCCAGTCGGCGGCCTGCGCGGCCAGCAGGATCTCGGCGGCCAGCGTGACTTCGTCGGCGCGCGGCGCGAACGCGTCGACGATCGGGCGGATCTGCGCCGGGTGGATGCTCCACATTCGCGTGAACGCGAATTCGTCGCGCGCGCGGCGGGCGTCGCCGGCGACGACGGCCATGTCGCGCACTTCCGTGGTCACGTTGTGCGACGGCGTCTTGCCGTGCGCGTGACAGGCGGCGGCGATTTCCAGCTTCGCGCGGCGCACGAGCGGGTGATCGAACTGGCCGGGCGAGCGCATCGCGGAATCGGGAATCGCGCCGTGGTGCGCGGAGACGAAATCCATCAGCCCGAAGCTCAGCGTGGCGACCGTCGGCAGCGCGGCGAGGGCGGCCGCTTGCGCGAGCGCGCCGTGCGTCTCGATCAGCACGTCGGCCGGGATCGGCTGCGCGATGCCGAACTCGCGGCGCGTGCCTTCGATGAACGCGGTCATTTCGGCCGCGTCGGCGGCGCTCGCGATCTTCGGCAGCGTGATGTAGGCGGGTGCGCGCGACGCACGCAGCACGATGCGCACGTCGTCGCGCCAGTGCGGGTGGGAAAAGTCGTGGACGCGGACGCCGACGCGGCCGAAGCGGTTCTCGGCGCTGCCGAGCAGGTCGGCGACGAGCGCCGCGTGCGCGGCTTCCTGGCCGACGGCCGCGCCGTCCTCGCAGTCGAGCGTGAGGTCGAACACGGGACCCAGCTCGGCCTGCAGCGCGAGCGACTTGCGCATCAGCTTCTCGCTGCCCGCGTAGTGATCGCAGCAGGGCAGGATCGCGGGCGGGGACGCCCCGTCGTACAGCACTTGTGCAGGAGTGAGCGCGGCCATGTCTTCTACGTGAGGGAAGCGGGTCAACGTGGCGGAAATCGGATTCGGGCAGGCTCTGGGCCGGTGCGCGGCGCGGCGCGGGCGGCAAAACGTGCGCGAATCGGATCGGCGGGCCGGGCCGGCGGCGTGCCGGCCCGTGCCGAAGCCGAGCGCCGCGAAGGCCGCCCGGCACGATGCGTGATGCTTAGTTCTTCAGCAGGTGGGCGACGCCATCGCGCTCTTCGAGCAGCTCGGCCAGCGTGCCGTCCATCTTCTCGCGCGAGAACGCGTCGATTTCCAGGCCTTCGACGCGCTTGTATTCGCCGTTTTCGCAGGTGACCGGCACGCCGTAGATGATGTCTTCGGGGATGCCGTACGAGCCGTCCGACGGAATGCCCATCGTGACCCACTTGCCGTTCGTGCCGAGCACCCAGTCACGCACGTGGTCGATCGCCGCGTTGGCTGCCGACGCCGCCGACGACAGGCCGCGCGCTTCGATGATCGCCGCGCCGCGCTTGCCGACGGTCGGGATGAACGTGTCGCGGTTCCACACGTCGTCGTTGATCAGCTTCAGCAGCGATTCGCCTTCGGCGGTCGCGAAGCGGAAGTCCGGGTACATCGTCGGCGAGTGGTTGCCCCACACGGCGAGCTTCTCGATCGACGCGACCGGCTTGCCCGACTTGGCGGCGAGCTGCGACAGCGCGCGGTTGTGGTCGAGGCGCAGCATGGCCGTGAAGTTCTTCTTCGGCAGATCCGGCGCCGACTTCATCGCGATGTACGCGTTCGTGTTCGCCGGGTTGCCGACGACCAGCACCTTCACGTCGCGGCTCGCGACTTCGTTCAGCGCGGCGCCCTGAACCGTGAAGATTTCGGCGTTCGCCGACAGCAGGTCCTTGCGCTCCATGCCCTTCGAGCGCGGACGCGCACCGACCAGCAGCG
The DNA here is from genome assembly GCF_018417615.1 of Burkholderia sp. LAS2. NCBI lineage: Bacteria > Pseudomonadati > Pseudomonadota > Betaproteobacteria > Burkholderiales > Burkholderiaceae > Burkholderia > Burkholderia sp. LAS2. Next base: position 4,071,337 of record NZ_CP071052.1, on the reverse strand, counting down.
CGACGTCTGCATCCTTGAATGCGACCTTCGGATCGTCGGTGATCACGACGCCTGCGAGCAGCGGGAACGCGCAATCGTCGAGTTCCATCACGACGCCCTTGACGGCGCCTTGGGCTTGCGGGAGGTCGAGCAGTTGCAGGATGACCGGCTGGTCCTTGCCGAGCAGGTCGCCGTTCGCGATGCGGAACAGCAGGGAGTAAGCGATTTGACCTGCGGCGCCGGTGACGGCAACGCGCTTTGCGGGCTTAGCCATTGAAAATCTCCAGGACGGGTGAAGCGTTGGACGCGAGCGAAAACGCCATTCTATGCGCGTTGTGCGTAGCGTTGCATTGAAGCAGGGCGGAGGACTCGCGATGGCAGACGCAGTGAACCTGGAGACGGCCGTGGCACGTAGCCGGGGACGCGCTGTTGCACCCGCGAACCCTTGCTCGACCGGGAGTGTAGGAGCCGTCACGCGCAAAGTCAAACGGTATCATATGTCTTATATAAGACAGATGTTTTGCGGAAATTGAGTGGACGAAAAAGTGCGGTTTGTGATGAAATGCGCGCCATGACATCGAACCAGGCGAACACCGCGAATCAAACCGGCGCAGGCGGCCCAGGGCAGCCGGGCGCGGGCGATCCCGCGCCCTCGCCCGCGGCGTCCGCGTCGCCGACGTTCAGCCCGTTATACCAGCAGATCAAGTCATTGATCACGCAAAGTCTCGAATCCGGCGAATGGAAGCCGGGCGAGATCATTCCCAGCGAAGTGGAGCTCGCGGCCCGCTACAAGGTCAGCCAGGGCACCGTGCGCAAGGCGATCGACGAGCTGGCCGCCGAAAACCTCGTGGTCCGGCGGCAGGGCAAGGGCACTTTTGTTGCAACGCACAACGAAGATCGCGCGCAATTCCGCTTTCTGCGTCTGCTGGCCGACGACGGCGCCGAGCACCCGCACGTGAGCCGCCTGCTCGAATGCCGGCGCCTGCGCGCGCCGGCCGAGATCGCGCGGCAGCTCGACCTGAAGCCCGCCGATCCGGTCGTGCAGGTGCGCCGCCTGCTGGAATTCGACAGCGAAGTGACGGTGCTCGACGAGATCTGGCTGCCGGGCGCGATGTTCCGCGGGCTGACGTTCGAGCGGCTGAGCGAGTACAAGGGGCCGCTCTACGCGATGTTCGAGGCGGAGTTCGGGACGCGGATGATCCGCGCGACGGAGAAGATCCGTGCAGTCGCGGCGGATCCGGCGGTGGCCGACCTGCTGCACGTGCCGGCGGGCTTCCCGCTGCTGTCGGTCGAGCGCGTGTCCTATACGTATGGGGACCGGCCGGTGGAAGTGCGTCGCGGCTGGTATGTCACAACCGGGTACTACTATCAGAATGACTTGAGCTGACGACGTTCGGTTCAGCCGCGTGCATTCGCGTTTCCCACGCTCGCGAAGCACGTTTCGGGCCGCCTTTGTTCGTGTTCGCGCAATGATCCAGAGCAGACTTTCGCTGCAGCGCGATATAAAAAGGCGCTAAAATCGCGGATTAGTGTGACAACATAGTAGGGGTCTAGCATGACTGACGCAGTAAGAAAGCCGAGGCCGGAATACCGGAACATCGGAATCGGCGACATCACGTTGAAATATCGCATGCCCCTGGCGGCGATATTGTCGATTCTCCATCGTATCAGCGGCGCGCTGCTGTTCCTGTTCCTGCCGTTCCTGCTGTTCCTCTTCGACCAGAGCCTTACCTCCGAGCTCAGCTTCGAAGTCTTCAAGGCTTTCCTCTCCAACATCGTCGTCAAGCTGATCGTCCTCGCGTTGTCGTGGGCCTTCTTCCACCATTTCTGCGCCGGCATTCGCCACCTGCTGATGGACGTCAACCACGACGCCGTCACGAAGGAAGGCGGCAAGCGGACGGCCGTCGTCGTCTTTGTCGTCTCGATCGCGCTGACGATCGCCATGGCACTCAAACTGTTCGGAGCATTCTAAGAAAATGGCAGCCAACAACCGGATCGGCTCGAAGCGCCTCGTCGTCGGCGCTCACTACGGCCTGCGCGACTGGCTCGCGCAGCGCGTCACCGCCACGATCATGGCGGTCTACACGGTCATTCTGCTCGTCCTGTTCTTCGGCGCGCACGATTTTTCGTACGAAGGCTGGGCATCGATCTTCGCCGCGCAATGGATGAAGCTCGCGACCTTCGTGATGCTGCTTTCCCTCTTCTACCACGCATGGGTCGGCGTGCGCGACATCTGGATGGACTACGTGAAGCCCGTCGGTGTGCGCCTGCTGCTGCAATCGCTGACCATCGTCTGGCTGCTCGCATGTGCGGGCTACGCCGCGCAGATTCTCTGGAGAGTGTAAAGAATGGCTGCAATCAAAACTTCCCTCCCGCGCCGCAAGTTCGACGTCGTGATCGTCGGCGCAGGCGGCTCCGGCTTGCGCGCAGCGCTGCAACTGTCGCGCGCGGGCCTGTCGGTCGGCGTGCTGTCGAAGGTGTTCCCGACGCGTTCGCACACGGTGGCCGCGCAAGGCGGTATCGGCGCGTCGCTCGGCAACATGAGCGAAGACAACTGGCACTTCCACTTCTACGACACGATCAAGGGCTCCGACTGGCTCGGCGACCAGGACGCGATCGAGTTCATGTGCCGTGAAGCGCCGAACGTCGTGTACGAACTCGAACACTTCGGCATGCCGTTCGACCGCAACGCGGACGGCACGATCTACCAGCGCCCGTTCGGCGGCCACACCGCGAACTACGGCGAGAAGCCGGTCCAGCGCGCTTGCGCGGCCGCCGACCGTACCGGTCACGCGCTGCTGCACACGCTGTACCAGCAGAACGTCGAGGCGAAGACGCAGTTCTTCGTCGAATGGATGGCGCTCGACCTGATCCGCGACGCGGACGGCGACGTGCTCGGCGTGACGGCCCTCGAGATGGAGACGGGCGACGTCTACATCATGGAAGGCAAGACGACGCTGTTCGCGACGGGCGGCGCAGGCCGGATCTTCGCGGCGTCGACGAACGCGTTCATCAACACCGGCGACGGCCTCGGCATGGCGGCCCGCTCGGGCGTCGCGCTGCAGGACATGGAGTTCTGGCAGTTCCACCCGACCGGCGTGGCCGGCGCGGGCGTGCTGATCACCGAAGGCGTGCGCGGCGAAGGCGGTATCCTGCGCAACGCGAACGGCGAGCGCTTCATGGAGCGCTACGCGCCGACGCTGAAGGATCTGGCGCCGCGCGATTTCGTGTCGCGTTCGATGGACCAGGAAATCAAGGAAGGTCGCGGCGTCGGTCCGAACAAGGATCACGTGCTGCTCGACCTGTCGCACATCGGCGCCGAGACGATCATGAAGCGTCTGCCGTCGATCCGCGAAATCGCGCTGAAGTTCGCGAACGTCGATGCGATCAAGGAACCGATCCCGGTCGTCCCGACGATCCACTACCAGATGGGCGGTATCCCGACCAACATCCACGGTCAGGTCGTCGGCACGTCGCGCGATCACAAGGAACCGATCAACGGCTTCTACGCAGTGGGCGAATGCTCATGCGTGTCGGTGCACGGTGCGAACCGTCTCGGCACGAACTCGCTGCTGGACCTCGTGGTGTTCGGCCGTGCGGCCGGCAACCACATCGTTCAGCACGTGAAGAACCAGAAGGAACACAAGCCGCTGCCGGCCGATGCGGGCGAGTTCTCGCTGGCGCGCCTGAACAAGCTCGACACGTCGAGCTCGGGCGAGTACACGCAGGACGTCGCGAACGACATCCGCGCAACGATGCAGAAGCACGCAGGCGTGTTCCGCACGTCGGCGCTGCTGAAGGAAGGCGTCGACCAGATGGCCGGCCTGAAGGCGCGCGTGGAAAACATCCACCTGAAGGACAAGTCGAAGGTGTTCAACACCGCGCGCGTCGAAGCGCTCGAGCTGGAGAACCTGATCGAAGTGGCCCGCGCGACGATGGTGTCGGCGGAAGCGCGCAAGGAAAGCCGCGGCGCACACGCGCACAGCGACTACGAACACCGCGACGACGACAACTGGCTGCGCCACACGCTGTGGTACAGCGAAGGCGATCGCCTCGACTACAAGCCGGTTCAAATGAAGCCGCTGACGGTCGAATCCGTGCCGCCGAAGCCGCGCACGTTCTAAGCCGAGTCAAAGGAATCCGAAATGGCAAAACGCATTTTTGAAGTCTACCGCTACGATCCGGACAAGGACGCAGCGCCGCGCATGCAGACGTACGAGCTCGATATCCAGCATGAGCGCATGCTGCTCGACGCGCTGGTCAAGCTGAAGGCACTGGACGAGACGCTGTCGTTCCGCCGTTCGTGCCGCGAAGGCGTGTGCGGTTCGGACGCGATGAACATCAACGGCAAGAACGGTCTCGCGTGCCTGACGAACCTGAACGACCTGCCGCAGAAGATCGTGCTGCGTCCGCTGCCGGGCCTGCCCGTCGTGCGCGACCTGATCGTCGACATGACGCACTTCTTCAACCAGTACCACTCGATCAAGCCGTACCTGATCAACGACGCGCCGCCGCCGGAGAAGGAACGCCTCCAGTCGCCGGAAGAGCGCGACGAGCTCGACGGCGTGTACGAGTGCATTCTGTGCGCGAGCTGCTCGACGTCGTGCCCGAGCTTCTGGTGGAACCCGGACAAGTTCGTCGGCCCGGCCGGCCTGCTGCAGGCTTACCGCTTCATCGCGGACAGCCGCGACACCGCCACCGGCGAGCGCCTCGACAATCTGGAAGACCCGTACCGTCTGTTCCGTTGCCACACGATCATGAACTGCGTCGACGTTTGCCCGAAGGGCCTGAACCCGACGAAGGCGATCGGCAAGATCAAGGAACTGATGGTTCGCCGCGCGGTATAAATTTTAATGAGCGACGATTCGCATCAATCCGACCCGCACCGCCGCGCGCGCCTGCGCTGGCGCGCGCGGCGGGGTCTGCTGGAGAACGACATCGTATTCGAGCGTTTCTTCAGCCGATACGAGCATGACCTCACCGATGCAGACGTAGGCGCGTTGTCGCGCCTGCTCGATCTGAGCGACAACGACCTGATGGACTTGCTCCTCGCGCGCAAGGAACCAGAGGGCGACCTAGACAGCCCGGAGATTCACCGGCTGTTGGAGATGCTGCGCAACGTGTAACGCCAACATGTAACACGCTGTGCCCGTTATCGAATCCCGTTTCTTTATTTCGATTGAGGATGTGCCATGACTCCGTCTGATGTTAAAGCCACGCTATCGTTCAGCGACAACTCGCCGAGCGTCGAAATGCCGATCTACAAGGGCACGATGGGCCCGGACGTAATCGACATCCGGAAGCTGTACGGCCAGACCGGCAAGTTCACGTACGACCCGGGCTTCATGTCGACGGCAGCTTGTAATTCGGCGATCACGTACATCGACGGCGACAAGGGCGAGCTGCTGTACCGCGGTTACCCGATCGACAACCTCGCGCAAAACGCCGACTTCCTCGAAAGCTGCTACCTGCTGCTGAAGGGCGAACTGCCGAACGCGGCGCAGAAGAAGGAGTTCGTCGACACCGTCACCAAGCATACGATGGTGCACGAGCAGATGCACTTCTTCTTCCGCGGCTTCCGTCGCGACGCGCACCCGATGGCGGTGCTGGTCGCGGCCGTCGGCGCGCTGTCGGCGTTCTATCACGACTCGCTCGACATCAACGACCCGCGTCACCGCGAAGTGTCGGCGATCCGCATGATCGCGAAGCTGCCGACGCTCGTCGCGATGGCGTACAAGTTCAGCATCGGTCAGCCGTTCGTCTATCCGAAGAACGAACTGTCGTACAGCGCGAACTTCATGCACATGATGTTCTCGAACCCGTGCGAAGAGTACAAGGTCAACGACGTGCTGGTCCGCGCACTCGACCGCATCCTGATCCTGCACGCTGATCACGAGCAGAACGCATCGACGTCGACGGTTCGCCTGGCCGGCTCGTCGGGCGCGAACCCGTTCGCGTGTATCGCGGCCGGTATCGCGTGTCTGTGGGGCCCGGCGCACGGTGGTGCGAACGAAGCCGCGCTGAACATGCTCGAGCAGATCGGTTCGCCGGACAACATCCCCGAATTCATCAAGCAGGTGAAGGACAAGAATTCGGGCGTGAAGCTGATGGGCTTCGGTCACCGCGTGTACAAGAACTACGACCCGCGCGCGAAGCTGATGCGCGAAACCTGCTACGAAGTGCTGAACGAACTGGGCCTGCACGACGACCCGCTGTTCAAGCTCGCGATGCAGCTCGAGAAGATCGCGCTGGAAGACGAATACTTCGTGTCGCGCAAGCTGTACCCGAACGTCGACTTCTACTCGGGTATCGTTCAGCGCGCGCTGGGCATCCCGACGTCGATGTTCACGTGTATCTTCGCGATGGCACGTACGGTCGGCTGGATCGCACAGTGGAACGAAATGATTGCCGATCCGGAACAGAAGATCGGCCGTCCGCGTCAGCTGTTCATCGGCGACACGCCGCGCGAAGCGAAGCCGCTCAACGCACGTTAAACCGTGCGCGGCGCGAACGGTCGTCAGGCCGCTCGCGTCCGGCAATCGCAACGCCACGACACCCCGGTGGGTCATCCCGCCGGGGTGTTGTCATTTGTGCGGCCGACGCTGGCGCGAGGTAAGCGCTCGATGCACACCGTCCGTTCATGAGCGTGCGGCACGGGCAATCTGATTCCCATCAGATGTGCAATGGGATTGATATCCTCCGCTGCCTTCGGGCAGGGAGGATGTCAAGGTCATGCTTTACGCTCCCAACGTTCGTTGCCGATCGGCTAAAGGCGTTCTTACCATTCGCGCCGAATGCCGGTCTTTACGATGTGTGCGTCATAGTCGTCCTCGGAACTGAGCTGGGCTCTAAGGGCATTGTAATAGTCAGGAGCTTGAACACCATGGACCTGATGCTGGTTACCATTTGACGCCTGATAATATGGGTTCATTCCGGGCTGATCCGGCACGACGACGGCCCGCGGATATACCGGCTGACGCGCGGCTAATTCCCGATCAACTTGACGAGCGGTGTGCGCATGCGATTGCGGGACGTAAACGCCACGAAACGCTGACGGCGGAATACTGTGACGGGTATCTTCGTACGGGGATGCATAGGCCGCTGGGGCACTGGCGTGCGCTGTCACCATAAAAGTACTCTGCATCCGATGGTAGGCCTGCGATTGCCCGTGCGGCGACAAACTTGTTGTTCGTTGATCCGTCGCCATCATCTCGAGAATCTGCTCAGGCTTCATACCGTACTCCATCGCTGCCTCAAACTCTTTACGTTGTTCGGGACTCAACGAGCGAAGCACCTCTTCCGTTGATGGCGCGTGTGTTTCAGTATGCAGCGGGCCGTATCCATGGCGTTCGAGCGCGACGGACAGCGCCCCATGCGCAGAGTTTTCCACAGCCATGCGCGCGGAGCGCGCCCTCTGTTGAGGATCCGGGCTACCGTGTATCCGGGTAACATCGATATCGCTCCGCGCCACTTGACCGTCGTGTGATTGATTAAATGCAATGTGCTGATCTCGCATCTGGTCTTGAGAAAGGATACCGTGTCGCCTTACGCTGCTATAGGGGCCAGCAAACGCGGGATCAGTCGTCGTTGGCGCAGAAGATGGACGCCCGTTGAATGCCGGAGGCATCCCATGGATAGGTGGCTGCGTGTGAGAGGCGGGCCCAGTCCCCGACCCTGCCCCCGAGCCGGGCGCTGGGTAAGGTTCATGAAAATCAGTCGTGTAAGCGTTATTGCCATTCGTAACTCGAGGAAAGTTGTTGCCGCCCGTCATGTCGGTTTCTCCGGTTAACACAAGGTGTAGTGCCGATATTAATGATGTACGCCGACCCGGAAGCCTCACTCATGCGCAGTAAAAGCATGAAACGCGAACCGGAGAACGCTTCAATCCGGAAGCGGCAATTGACCGGGAGGAGTGCAACCAAAGATTGCGCCTGTGAAGGCATTCTTCCGCATGCGCGACGAGCTCGGCCGGCGCGAGCAGAACCTCTGGCAGCAGATGCGGGCGCTGATCGCGCGCGAAGTCGAATCGAAGGTGCGGGCGTCATTGGGCTCGCACTCGTCGGGATCGACGCCGTTCAGGCGTTCGGTGCCGATCAGGCGATACGCGATCCGGCGCGGCGCTCCAGCGACGGCGGCCGTGTGTCGAGCGCGGGCGCATCGTCGTCGGGCGCGTGGCCGTGCTGCTTGAAGAACTGCCGGTACGCGCCGGGCGTCATGCCGTGCGCAGCGAGGAACTGGCGGTTGAAGTTCGCGGCATTCGCAATGCCGCAGCGCGCGGCGACCGTCGCGATCGGCCAGTCGGTGCCGGCGAGATGGCGGCACGCGTGCGCGAGCCGCAGCCGTTGCACGTAGCGGCCGACGCTTTCGCCGATATGACGCGCGAACAGCCGCTGCAGCGTGCGTTCGGACAGGTGCGCGACGGCCGCGAGCGCGTCGATGCGCAGCGGTTCGTGGAACTGCCGGTCGATCGCGTCGAGCACGCGGTCGAGGCGTTCGACGCCGGATGCGGTGGAGTCGACCGAGGACGTGGCTGCGTCGGAGCGATCGTAGGCCTGCGAGGTGGCGAGCGGTTCGCCGCCGGCTTCCGCGAGATCGGCAAGCGTATCGAGCGTGGCCGCGAGCCGCACGCGCGGCGACGGATCGAGCAACCGCGGCAGCCGCGCGCGCATCGCGCGGGCCGTCTCCACGTCGAAGCGCAGGCCCGGCGCCGCGCGCCGCAGCAGCGAGCGCAGCGGCGCGTATTCGGGGCAGCAGTCGGCCAGCCGCCGTACCCAGTCTCCGTCGAACCAGACGACGAGCGCGACCTCGGGCGCGCCGCGATCGATGCGCGCGTTCGACGACCACGTATGCGGCAGGTTCGGCGGCACGAGCACGAGATCGTCATCCGCGTAGCGTGCGACGTGATCGCCGATGAAGCGCTGGCCGCGGCTGTTGAGCGTCAGCGTCAGTTCGTACTCGGGATGGCGATGCCACTCGAACGGAATGCGCGCGAGCTGACGGTGATACACGCGGATCGAACAGCCGGACGCGAACGTCACATGCTCGTATTGCGGTTTCATCGCGGCCTCCGGTAGGGGCGGGCAGCGCGCCGTGGCATGATCGTGAGCGATCTTCACGACGGAGCGATGCCATGTTTTCACATGTTTGCGTGGGCGTCGGCGATACGGCGCGCGCCTACGATTTCTACGCGCCGCTGTTCGCCGAACTCGGGTTGCGCGTCAAATTCCACGAACCGGACGGCTGGTCGGGCTGGATGCCGGCCGACGCCGACCGGCCGCTGTTCTTCTTCGGCAAGCCGCTCGACGGACGCGCGCCTGAACCGGGGAACGGCCACACGATCGCGTTCGATGCGCCGACCCGCGATCACGTCGATCGCTGCCATGCGCTCGCGCTTCAGCACGGCGGCGCCTGCGAAGGGCCGCCGGGCCTCCGACCGCACTATCACCGCGACTACTACGGCGCGTATTTCCGGGACCCGGACGGCAACAAGCTGTGCGTGGTCTGCCATCGTCCCGAGTAACGCGCGGTTGTCAGGATTGTATCGATTATTGGCTGGATAGTATCGATGATGACCGTGCGGCGGCCGTACGCTGAGTGCTCATCAAAACGCGATTCAGCGAGGAGACAAGCGATGCACCTGACGATTGACGATCTGCCGGCCGCGATCCGCACGGCGAAACGGGCGCTACGCGCCGACTTGCCCGGCTACGCGGCCACGTTCCGCGAAGTGGAGGGCGACATCGCGCGGCAGGTCGACGCGATCCGCCGCGCGCACGCGCATGGCGATGACGTGATTCCGGTCGTGCCGTTCGCGGATGTCGCGAGCGGGACCGTCGATCCGCTCGCGATTGCCGCGATCCGCACGCACGGCGCGGTCGTGATCCGCGGCGTGTTGGATGCGCAGCAGGCACGCGACTGGAACGACGAGATCGGCGCGTATCTGGATGCGAACCGTTTCACCGAGCGGCTGCATGCGCGCGCGGAAGACCGCTATTTCGGCAACCTCGCGTCGGGCAAGCCGCAGATCTACGGCGTCTACTGGTCGAAGCCGCAGGTGGCCGCGCGCCAGTCGCCGGCGCTCACGCAGGCGCGGGTGTTCCTGAACCGTCTGTGGCGGCATGCGGACGGTACGCGCACGCATTTCGATTCCGACCAGGTGCCCGCCTATGCGGACCGGATTCGTCGCCGGCCGCCCGGGTCGACGTCGCTCGGGCTGTCGCCGCACGTCGACGGCGGCTCCGTCGAGCGCTGGCTCGGCGCGAATTTCCGCCAGGTCTATCGCCACGTGCTGGCCGGCCGCTGGCGCGATTACGATCCGTTCGATGCGGCGTTCCGCCCCGACGTCGAGGAGATTCCGTCGCCGGCCGTGTGTTCGATGTTCCGCACGTTCCAGGGCTGGACCGCGCTGACGCCGCAGGGGCCCGGCGACGGCACGCTGCAGCTGATCCCGGTCGCGAACGCGATGGCCTATGTCGTGCTGCGCGCGCTGCAGGACGACGTCGCCGACGACGACCTGTGCGGCGCGCGTCCCGGCCGCGCGCTGTCGATCCGCCCCGAATGGCACGCGCTGCTGCTCGACGCACTGGTGCCGATCCCGCACATGGAACCGGGCGACGCGGTGTTCTGGCACGGCGACGTCGTGCATGCGGTCGAGGACGCGCATCGCGGCAGCGGCGACAGCAACGTGATGTACATCGCGGCCGCGCCCGGCTGCGCGAAGAACGATGCATACCTGCAGCGGCAGCGGCTCGCGTTCCTGCGTGGCGACAGCCCGCCCGATTTCCCGGCCGACCATTTCGAGGCCGATTTCGATGGCCGTGCGGGGGAGGGCGATCTCACGGCGCTCGGCCGTGCGCAGATGGGATTCAAGCCCGGCGCGTAACGCGCGGGCGGCGGGCGAAACGGCCATTCGCGAGACGGCGGGCGGCCCGTCTGCCGAATCCGCTGCTTGGTGCGCGCAATTCGACGCAATCGGCTGTCGGTGGCGCCGAAATCGACGCGAATTGCGCAAATTGGCTTCCGATAATGGTCCGGACACAACGCTGCCGGCCCGTGCACCGCACGGAGGCGGCGCAGATCATGGAGGAGTCGATGCAATTCACGCAAGCGATCGTTCGCCGTCCCGCGCCGTCCTGCGGCGCGGGCCTGACCACCGCCGAACTCGGCGCACCCGATTACGACAAGACGCTCACGCAGTTCCATGCATACTGCGACGCGCTGCGCATGCTCGGCGTCGAACTGACCGAATTGCCGCCGCTCGATGCGTTTCCCGATTCGCATTTCGTCGAGGACGTCGCGGTCGTCACGCCGGAATTCGCGGTGATCACGCGCCCCGGCGCGCCCGCGCGGCGCGGCGAGACCGCGCACATCGAAGCGGCGCTGCGCGTGCATCGCGAACTGCTGCCGATGCAGCAGGGCCGCCTCGACGGCGGCGACGTGATGCTGGTCGGCAAGCGCTTCTTCATCGGCCTGACGAGCCGCACCGACGCGCAAGGCATCGCCGCGTTCGAGTCGCTGGTGTCGCGCCATGGCTATTCGGTCGTCGCGGTGCCGGTCGGCGCCGGCCTGCACCTGAAATCGGTCGTCAACGCGCTCGGCGACGACACGCTGCTCGTGACCGACGCGCTGGCCGCGCATCCGGCGTTCGCCGACTATCGCCGGATCGCGATCCCGGCCGCCGACGAATACGCGGGCAACACGCTGCGCGTGAACGGCACGCTGATCACGCCGGCCGGCTATCCGCGCGTGCATGACGCGATCGCGCCGCTCGGCATGCCGCTGCACGTGATCGACACGAGCGAGTTCCGCAAGATGGACGGCGGCCTGACCTGCCTGTCGCTGCGGTTCTAGCCGATTGGCGCGCGGCGGCTTCGGCCGGATAATGTGGCCCCGCGCGGAACGGCAGACGTTCCGCGCATGAGCCACGAGCCACGAGCCACGACCCGACCGGAGCGAACGCGGATGACCGACAAGAAGATGCAGCTCGACAAGATCGATCTCCGGATCCTCGACATCCTGCGTACCGACGGACGGATTTCCTACCGGAAGCTGTCGGAGCTCGTGAATCTCACGCCGCGGCCGTGCCAGGCGCGCGTGGAGCGGCTCGAGGCGCTCGGCGTGATCGAAGGGTACCGCGCGGTGATCAAGGCGCCGCGCGCGACCAAGCCGATCGTCGTGATCGCGCAGATCGTGCTGGCCGACCACGGGCGTTCGCAAGCGCCGTTCGAAGAGGAAATGCGCGCGAATCCGGCCGTGCTCGATTGCTGGCTGGTGAGCGGCACGTTCGATTTTCTCGTGCGGCTCGCGTGCGAGGACCTCGACGAGTACCGGCGGATCGCGAACGCGTGGCTGGAAAGCCCGCGGTTCCGGATCGAGAAGATCGTGACGACGGCCGAACTGCAGTCGATCAAGCGCAGCGTCGCGTGATGCGACCGGCCCGGCAGGGCCGGTTTGGATGCGAATGACCGGGTCAATCGATTTGCATTCCGAATCGAATCGGCTGGCCGACTCACAATCAGGGGGAACACCATGGATGCCATGCAAGCGGCGACGGACACGGCCGCACCGTCCGGGACGGCGCTGAAGCGCCGTCTGCAGGGCCGCCACGTCGCGATGATCGCGATCGGCGGGTCGATCGGCACGGGGCTGTTCGTCGCGTCGGGCGCGTCGGTCGCGCAGGCGGGGCCGGGCGGGGCGATCGCCGCGTATATCGCGATCGGGGTCATGGTCTACTTCGTCGTGACCGGGCTCGGCGAGATGGCCGCGCTGATGCCGGTATCGGGCTCGTTCGCGATCTACGGCGAGAAGTACGTCGACGAAGGCTTCGGCGTCGCGCTCGGCTGGACCTACTGGTACAGCTGGGCGGTGACGATCGCGATCGAGCTGGTCGCCGCGCAGATCGTGATGCGCTACTGGTTTCCGTCGGTGCCGGGCGTGTGGTGGGGCGCGGGCTTCCTCGTGCTGATCTTCCTGCTCAATACGCTGTCGGTGCGCGGCTTCGGCGAATCGGAATACTGGTTCTCGCTGATCAAGGTCGTCACCGTGATCGCGTTCATCGCGGCCGGGCTGCTGATCGCGGCCGGCGTGCTGGGCGGCGGGCATACCGGCAGCGGGCATACCGGCGGCGGGCATACCGGCACCGGGCATCCGGTCGGCTGGCGCAACTTCACGACCGGCGACGCGCCGTTCGTCGGCGGCGTGCACGCGATGATGAGCGTCGCGCTGATCGCGGGCTTCTCGTTTCTCGGCACCGAGCTGGTCGGCATCACGGCCGGCGAATCGGAGAACCCGCGCAAGACGATCCCGCGCGCGGTGAAGCAGATCTTCTGGCGGATCATGCTGTTCTACGTGCTCGCGATCTTCGTGATCGGCCTGCTCGTGCCGTACACCGATCCGAACCTGCTGAAGAGCGACGTGACCGACATCGGCGTGAGCCCGTTCACGCTGGTATTCAGCCACGCGGGGTTCCCGCTCGCGGCCGGTGCGATGAATCTCGTGATCCTGACGGCCGTGCTGTCGGCCGGCAATTCCGGTACCTACGCGGCGACGCGGATGCTGTACAACCTTGCATCGGAAGGGCGCGCGCCGGCGATGTTCGCGACGCTGTCGCCGGGCGGCGTGCCGCGCAACGCGCTGTACGCGACGATGGCCGTCGGCGGGCTGTGTTTCCTCACGTCGTTGACCAACAACCAGCGCATCTATCTGTGGCTGCTGAATACGGTCGGCATCACCGGCTTCATCGCGTGGCTCGGCATCGCGGTCTGCCATTACCGGTTCCGCAGGGGATTCCTGAAGCAGGGTTATCGACTCGATCAACTGCCGTATCGCGCGAAATGGTTTCCGTTCGGGCCGGTGTTCGCGGTCGCGGTCTGCATCGTGATTTCGCTCGGGCAGGATTACCAGGCGTTTTTCGCGGCGCGCATCGACTGGATGGAAGTGTTGTCGATCTATGTATGGATTCCGCTGTTCGTCGCGATCTGGTGGGCGTATCGCCGCGCGCGCAAGAGCCGGCTCGTGCGCTACGAGGAGATGGACATCGGGCCGTGGCTCACGCGCTCGGTGGAAGCCGTCGACGCGGCCGCCGCGCAGCACGGGCAGCCGCGCTGATCCTGCGTGAAATTCGCCCGTGCGCGCACGTTCCGCGGTACGTGCCGGGCCGTTACTTGTCCAGCTCCGGATAGTGCCGGAAGATCCCCATGTCGTTGAACGGGATGCGGCGTTCCGACTCGAGGTAGCGCGCGACGGGCGGATGCCGCGCGACGCGATCGTGCAGCGCGACGAGCGTCGCGACCTTGCGCTCCGCGCGCTTCATCGCTTTCGGGAACGCATAGCGCAGGCCCTCGATCAACTGGAACATCGTCAGGTCCGCGTAACTGAGCGCGCTGCCCGCGATATAGCCGCGCTTGTGCGGGTTCTGTTCGAGCACGCGATCGAAGTAGCCGAGGAATTTCGGCAGCCGGTTCTCGAGGAAATCGGCCGCGCGCTCGGCCGCTTCCGCTTGCTGGTCCTCGTAGTACAGGCCGCTGCCGATCGGATGGTGCGTGTCGTGGATCTCGGTGATGAAATCGGCGGCGGTCAGCTGGATCTGATGGACCCACAGCCGGCCGGCTTCGTCGTCGGGCGCGAGCCCGAGCCGCGCGCCGAGAAACAGCAGGATGTTCGCGGTCTGCCCGACGACCACGTCGCCCGCCTTCAGGAACGGCGGCGCGAACGGCACGCATTCGGCCTTCGCGCTGTCCATCATGCGCATCATGGCCGACACGCCCATCCCGCGCCCCGATTCGCGCGCGACGTCGACGTAATCGGCTTCGGCCGCTTCGAGCGCGAGCCGCACATATTCGCCGCGGCCCTGGATTTCAGGCCAGTAATAGAGTTCGTACCGCATGCAAGGCTCCTGTCCGGTCGATGCGCCGGGACGCACGCATCGCGATGGCGGGGAGGGCAGCCGCGCGCCGCCCGTTGGGAATAGACAGTCTATGAGATCGAGTGCGAAATGCCAGTGACGCCTGTACGGTTCGCATGGCTTGATTTGGAAATGATCATTTCCTATAATGGCGCATGGCTAGGAAAATTGCAGCGAACGTGGGCAGGCCGCGAGAATTCGATATGGATGAAGCGCTGGACGGCTTCATCCGCGTCTTTCGCGAGCGTGGCTATCACGCGACTTCTATCGGCGATCTGTCCCGGGCGACGGGGCTCACCGCAGGCAGTCTTTACAAAGCCTTTGCCGACAAGAACGCCATCTTCGTTGCCGCGTTGAACCGGTACATCGATCGGCGCGTCAGCGAGCTCAACATGATCCTTGCCGATGAAGAAAACGGACGGGACAAGGTGCGAGCGCTCCTGCGCTTTTACGCGGACGTCTCGCATGGAGACGAGGGTCGAAAGGGCTGTCTGGTCGTCGGCGGCGCCATGGTTCTGAGTGCGTTGGATAGCGAGATCGCCGGCATCGTCCACAGATCGATGCAGAGGATCGAGCGTCTCCTTCGCGATTTGATCAAGCAGGGGCAGGCCGATGGATCCGTCGATGCCGCGCTGAACGCGCAAGCCACGTCGAGCTGTCTGTTTGCCATGGTGCAGGGGCTTCGAGTGGTGGGGAAGCTCGGCCAGAGCCGGAGCGACATGTCGATGCTGGTTGACGAGGCAATGCGGCTGCTCGACTAAGGTTTGTGCGTCACCCGACAGGCGACGCGATGTGAAGCAACACGCGAAACCGCGCATGCGCGTGATTCGGTTTCGCCGAATTAGGAAACAAATATTTCCGAACGGAAGTGCTCCCGCTGCTCGGGGGCCATCATCCAGCGCAGTCGATTCTGTGGAGAGGACGAACTTATGTACCAGCATCAATCCACCGCGGATGCTTCGCATCTCGAGGCCGCGCCCTATTTTCGGGAAGACCCGCGGCTCAGCGGCTTTCGTCATCGGTTCGATACGGTAGACGGGGTGCGCCTTCATTTCGTCGAAGGAGGCCGCGCCGACGGCGAGACCATCGTCCTGCTCGCCGGCTTTCCGGAAAGCTGGTACGCGTGGCGGAGAGTCATGCCGCTTCTCGCGGACGAATTCAGGATCGTGGCGCCGGATCTTCCCGGACAAGGCGATTCGGACCGTCCACTCGTCGGTTACGACACGCAGACCGTCGCGGCAACGCTTGCGCGCCTGCTGGAGCAGCAAAAGATCGCGCGCTTTTACCTGGCCGCTCACGACGTCGGCGCGTGGGTCGCCTATCCGTTTGCCGCGATGTATCCCGATGCGGTGAAGCGATTGGCGTTGCTCGACGCGGGGATACCCGGCATCACGCTGCCCGCCGCACTGCCGATCGAGCCCGGCAACGCATGGCGCACGTGGCACTTCGCGTTTCATACCGTCGCCGACCTGCCGGAGACGTTGATTGCCGGCAAGGAGCGCGAGTATCTCGATTGGTTCTTGCGTCGCAAGGCGGCCAATCCCGAGTCGTTCTCCGACGCGGATGTCGACGAGTATCTCCGGGTGTTCACCCGGGACGGCGGGTTGCGAGCGGGGCTGGCCTTCTACCGGGCCGTGTCGGCGTCGTCGGCTCAGAACCGCACGCTGCAGGCGCTGGGGAAGCTGAAGATGCCCGTGCTCGCTGTCAGTGCGG
Organism: Burkholderia sp. LAS2; assembly: GCF_018417615.1. Lineage (NCBI taxonomy): Bacteria > Pseudomonadati > Pseudomonadota > Betaproteobacteria > Burkholderiales > Burkholderiaceae > Burkholderia > Burkholderia sp. LAS2. Next base: position 4,054,743 of record NZ_CP071052.1, on the reverse strand, counting down.
ATCAGGGGTCCATACCCGACATGGCGGGGCCGCTCGGACACGTGGCGGAAGATGTGACGGCCGCGACGATCGCGCATAGCGGGCATTTCATTCCCGAGGAGCAACCGCAGGCGCTGGCGCGCGAGCTGCGCAATTTCTTCCGGTAGCACGCCGCCGCAAGCCGCCGCGCTTGCCGGGTAATGCTTATCCGGGTATCGCGTGTACTACCCAACTCACTGTTTTTATTCACTTTTTTCGTTATCGTGGTACTCCATGGGCCGATTTTGCGTGGCATAATCGACCGCATCCGCAAGGCTTGTAGTCACAACGACCCCGCATACCCATGGCACAGACTCTCTACGACAAACTGTGGAACACCCACGTGGTCCACACCGAGGAAGACGGCACGACCCTGCTCTACATCGACCGTCAGCTGCTGCATGAAGTCACGAGCCCGCAAGCGTTCGAAGGGCTGAAGATCGCGCAGCGTCCGGTGTGGCGCATCAGCGCGAACCTGGCCGTGTCGGACCACAACGTGCCGACGACGGACCGCAGCCACGGCATCGCCGATCCCGTCTCGAAGCTGCAGGTCGACACGCTCGACGCGAACTGCGACGCGTTCGGCATCACGCAGTTCAAGATGAACGACGTGCGCCAGGGCATCGTCCACATCATCGGGCCGGAGCAGGGCGCGACGCTGCCGGGCATGACGATCGTGTGCGGCGATTCGCATACGTCGACGCACGGCGCGTTCGGCGCGCTCGCGCACGGCATCGGCACGTCGGAAGTCGAGCACGTGCTCGCGACGCAGACGCTGCTGCAGAAGAAGAGCAAGAACATGCTCGTGAAGGTCGAGGGCGCGCTGCCGCGCGGCTGTACCGCGAAGGACATCGTGCTCGCGATCATCGGCAAGATCGGCACCGCGGGCGGCACGGGCTACGCGATCGAATTCGGCGGCTCGACCATTCGCGCGCTGACGATGGAAGGCCGCATGACCGTGTGCAACATGGCGATCGAGGCCGGCGCGCGCGCAGGCATGGTCGCGGTGGACGACACGACGATCGAATACCTGAAGGGCCGCCCGTTCGTGCCGACCGGCGCGGAATGGGATCAGGCGGTCGAGTACTGGCGCCAGTTCAAGTCGGACGACGGCGCGCAATTCGACCGCGTGGTCGAGCTGAATGCCGCCGACATCGTTCCGCAGGTCACGTGGGGCACGTCGCCGGAAATGGTCACGTCGATCGACGGTCGCGTGCCCGATCCCGAGCGCGAGAAGGATCCGGTCAAGCGCGACGCGATGGAGCGCGCGCTGGCGTACATGGCGCTCGAGCCGAACACGCCGATCGAATCGATCAAGGTCGACAAGATCTTCATCGGCTCGTGCACGAACGCGCGCATCGAGGACATCCGCGCGGCCGCGTACGTCGTGAAGAAGCTGAACCGCCGCGTCGCGTCGAACGTGCGGCTCGCGATGGTCGTGCCGGGCTCGGGCCTCGTGAAGGCGCAGGCCGAGCGCGAAGGGCTCGACAAGGTGTTCACCGATGCGGGCTTCGAATGGCGCGAGCCGGGCTGCTCGATGTGCCTCGCGATGAACGCCGACCGGCTCGAGCCGGGCGAGCGCTGCGCGTCGACGTCGAACCGCAACTTCGAAGGGCGGCAGGGCGCGGGCGGTCGCACGCACCTCGTGAGCCCCGCGATGGCGGCGGCCGCGGCGATCGAAGGTCACTTCGTCGACATTCGCCAGCTGGGGTAACACGTGACGGCATCGAAGGTCATCGCGCGGCTGGTTGCCGCGCTGGCGCTGGCCGGGTTGGGCTTCGGCCTGGCCGGCTGCAATACCGTCCGAGGCTTCGGGGAAGACGTCAACGCCGCCGGCAGCGCGCTCAAGCGCGCCGCGGAGTGACGTTTCCCGCCGAGAATTTGTCGATGTGCGCCGGCTGACTGCCGGCCCTTCAACCGGATAGACGGATCATGGAAAAATTCACTGTACATACCGGCGTCGTGGCGCCGCTCGATCGCGAGAACGTCGACACCGACGCGATCATTCCGAAGCAGTTCCTGAAGTCGATCAAGCGCACGGGCTTCGGTCCGAACGCGTTCGACGAGTGGCGCTATCTCGATCACGGCGAGCCGGGCCAGGACAACTCGAAGCGTCCGCTGAACCCGGACTTCGTGCTGAACCAGCCGCGCTACCAGGGCGCATCGGTGCTGCTCGCCCGCAAGAACTTCGGCTGCGGCAGCTCGCGCGAGCACGCGCCGTGGGCGCTGCAGCAGTACGGCTTCCGCGCGATCATCGCGCCGAGCTTCGCGGACATCTTCTTCAACAACTGCTACAAGAACGGTCTGCTGCCGATCGTGCTGACCGAGCAGCAGGTCGATCACCTGTTCAACGAGACGGCCGCGTTCAACGGCTTTCAACTGACGATCGATCTCGACGCGCAGGTCGTGCGCGCGGGCGACGGCCGCGAGTATCCGTTCGAGATCGCCGCGTTCCGCAAGTACTGCCTGCTGAACGGTTTCGACGACATCGGCCTCACGCTGCGCCACGCGGACAAGATCCGCCAGTTCGAGGCAGAGCGGCTCGTGAAGCAGCCTTGGCTCAACACCAAGCTGGTCCGCTGACATCGCGTTCGAGGCGGGCGCGCTTTGCGCGCGCTCGCCGGCCTGCCTCCATCACACTCTACCCAGTCAGGAATTTCGCATGAAGATTGCAGTGCTGCCCGGCGACGGCATCGGTCCGGAAATCGTCAATGAAGCGGTGAAGGTGCTGAAAGCACTCGACGAGAAGTTCGAACTCGAACAGGCGCCGGTCGGCGGCGCGGGCTACGAGGCGAGCGGCCATCCGCTGCCCGACGCGACGCTGGCGCTCGCGAAGCAGGCCGACGCGATCCTGTTCGGCGCGGTCGGCGACTGGAAGTACGACTCCTTGGAACGCGCGCTGCGCCCCGAGCAGGCGATCCTCGGGCTGCGCAAGCACCTCGAGCTGTTCGCGAACTTCCGCCCGGCGATCTGCTATCCGCAGCTCGTCGATGCATCGCCGTTGAAGCCGGAACTCGTCGCGGGCCTCGACATCCTGATCGTGCGCGAACTGAACGGCGACATCTACTTCGGCCAGCCGCGCGGCGTGCGTGCGGCGCCGGACGGCCCGTTCGCCGGCGAGCGCGAAGGCTTCGACACGATGCGCTATTCGGAGCCGGAAGTGCGCCGCATCGCGCACGTCGCGTTCCAGGCCGCGCAAAAGCGCGCGAAGAAGCTGCTGTCGGTCGACAAGTCGAACGTGCTGGAGACGTCGCAGTTCTGGCGCGACATCATGATCGACGTGTCGAAGGAGTACGCGGACGTCGAGCTGTCGCACATGTACGTCGACAACGCGGCGATGCAGCTCGCGAAGGCGCCGAAGCAGTTCGACGTGATCGTCACCGGCAACATGTTCGGCGACATCCTGTCGGACGAAGCGTCGATGCTCACGGGCTCGATCGGCATGCTGCCGTCGGCGTCGCTCGACAAGCACAACAAGGGCCTGTACGAGCCGTCGCACGGTTCGGCGCCGGACATCGCGGGCAAGGGCATCGCGAACCCGCTCGCGACGATCCTGTCGGCCGCGATGCTGTTGCGCTACTCGCTGAATCGCGCCGAGCAGGCCGATCGCATCGAGCGCGCGGTGAAAACGGTGCTCGAACAGGGCTACCGCACCGGCGACATCGCGACGCCGGGCTGCAAGCAGGTCGGCACGGCCGCGATGGGCGATGCGGTGGTCGCCGCGTTGTAAGCGCGTGGCAATGAAGTGCGGTAATTAATGTGGAAAAGGGTGCGAACGGGCCGGAAAAATCGGCCGGTTCGCGCACGGTTGGCCGTTGTGCGGGCCACCGGCTTTGTGTAGACTCGAACGATGGCGCTGATTTCCCTGATCTCCCCGGTCCTGAAACTCCACGGCAACACTGCCCGTGCGGGTGCGCGCGCCATCGTCATCACGAAAACCATTACCACGAAAACGATCATTAAACGCTGATCGCCGTCGTGCCCGCCTGTTTCCCCGCGCGGTCACGCGGGGACGGAAATGGCGGGGAAGCTCCATTCAAAGCAAAGGGTTAGTCATGAACGTAGGTCTCGTAGGTTGGCGCGGCATGGTCGGCAGCGTCCTGATGCAGCGCATGCAGGAAGAGGGCGATTTCGACCTGATCGAACCGGTGTTTTTCAGCACCAGCAATACGGGCGGCAAGGCGCCGTCGTTCGCGAAAAACGAGACCACGCTCAAGGACGCGACCAACGTCGACGAGCTGAAGAAGTGCGACGTGATCATCACGTGCCAGGGCGGCGACTACACGAACGACGTGTTCCCGAAGCTGCGCGAGGCCGGCTGGAACGGCTACTGGATCGACGCGGCATCGTCGCTGCGGATGCAGGACGACGCGGTCATCATCCTCGATCCGGTCAACCTCGACGTGATCAAGGACGCGCTCGTCAAGGGCACGAAGAACTTCATCGGCGGCAACTGCACGGTCAGCCTGATGCTGATGGCGCTCGGCGGCCTGTTCCGCGAGAACCTCGTCGACTGGATCACCGCGATGACGTACCAGGCCGCATCGGGCGCGGGCGCGCAGAACATGCGCGAACTGCTGTCGCAGATGGGCACGCTGAACGGCGCGGTGCAGGAACAGCTTGCCGATCCGGCTTCCGCGATCCTCGACATCGACCGCCGCGTGCTGGCCGCGATGAACAGCGACGCGATGCCGACGAGTCACTTCGGCGTGCCGCTGGCCGGTTCGCTGATTCCGTGGATCGACAAGGATCTCGGCAACGGGATGTCGAAGGAAGAGTGGAAGGGCGGCGCGGAAACCAACAAGATCCTCGGCAAGCCCGCGATGGGCGAGCCGGGTTCGATCCCGGTCGACGGCCTGTGCGTGCGGATCGGCGCGATGCGCTGCCACTCGCAGGCGCTGACGATCAAGCTGAAGAAGGACGTGCCGCTCGACGAGATCAACGGCATCCTCGCATCGGCGAACGACTGGGTGAAGGTCGTGCCGAACGAGCGTGAAGCGTCGATGCGCGACCTGTCGCCGGCGAAGATCACCGGCACGCTGACGGTGCCGGTCGGCCGCCTGCGCAAGCTCGCGATGGGCGGCGAATACCTGTCGGCGTTCACGGTCGGCGATCAGCTGCTGTGGGGCGCGGCCGAGCCGCTGCGCCGCATGCTGCGCATCCTGCTCGACAAGTAAGCACGTTGGCTGTCCGGCCCGCGGGCCGGGCTGCACGATACGACGCGCCGCGTCGGCCTTGGGATTCAGGGCCGGCGCGGCGCGTTTTTCATGCGCGGTTCAGCGCAGGTTCAGCAGCGTCTGGTCGACGGCCTGCTGGGTCTTGATCGTCTGCGCATTCGCCTGGTAATTGCGCTGCGCGGTGATCAGGTTCACGAGTTCGGTCGTCAGGTTGACGTTCGAGTTTTCCAGCGCGCTGCCCTGCAGCGTGCCGTGGTTCGTGCTGCCCGGCGCGGAGATCTGCGGCACGCCCGACGCGGCCGTTTCCGCATACTGGTTGCCGCCGATGTTCACGAGCCCGTTCGGGTTGTTGAAGTTCGCGAGCGCGATCAGGCCGAGCACCGCGCTCTGGCCGTTCGAGTAGTTGCCGGTCAGCTTGCCGTCGGTGCCGATCGAGAACGTCGTCAGCGTGCCGCTCGCGAAGCCGTCCTGCGCGAGGTTGTTCACGCCGTCCTTGCCGCCGTACTGGGTCGTGCCGCCGAGGTCGAGCGTCAGGTTCTGCGGATTCGCGCCGCCCGTCGTGTTCGGGATCGAGAACGCGAACTGGCCGAGGCTCGCGGTCGGCTGGCCGGTCGCGGCCGACGTCGTCGAGCTGATCCGGCCCGATGCGTCGAACGTGACGGTGCCGAGATTCGTCGGCGTCTGGCCCTGCGCGCCCGCGTAGGCTTGCCACGTGCCGGCCGCCGGCTTCACGAAGTACAGGTTGACCGGCTGCGAACCGCCAAGCGAGTCGTAGACCTGGATCGACGTGTTGTAGTTGTACGTCGTGTTGTCGGTCGCGTTGAACGGCGTCTTGGCCGGCACCTTGTCCTGCGCGTTCAGGTTGAACTGGCCGGTGATCTTGTTCGTCGCGCGCGGCGCGATGTTGCTGGTCGGCGCCTGCAGCGGCACGGTCTGCGCGGTGTTGATCACGCCGCCGGCGCCTGCCGCATAGCCCATCAGGTTGCGGCCTTGCGCGTCGACGATCGCGCCGTTCTTGTCGCGGTGGAACGTGCCGTCGCGCGAGTACGTGGTCACGCCGTTGCTCGACATCTGGAAGAAGCCGTTGCCGTTGATCGCGACGTCGAGCGACGACTTCGTCGAATTGATCGTTCCCTGGCTGAAATGCTGCTGCACCGACGCGAGCCGCGTGCCGATGCCGATCTGCGTGTTGACCGACGTCGCGACCGAATTTGCGTACATGTCGGCGAAGTTTGCGCGGCCCTGCTTGAAGCCGACCGTGTTTGCGTTCGCGATGTTGTTGCCGATCACGTCGAGATTGCTCGACGCGCCGGCCAACCCGCTCAAACCCTGTTGATAGCCCATGTTCGTCCCCGTAACGAGCTGGTGAGTGATGCAGTCGTGCGACTGCGCGATGGCCCTCCGGTACTGCACGGCATCAGCCCGGCCGGCGCGCTCCCGCCTTTCCCGCATGGGCGAGCGCGACGTCGAAACATGCCGATTCCTGTTTGAAGGCGATCGTATCGACGGCGGTTATTCGGTCTGTGTAATTTTGTGTAATGAAATTGAATTGATGCAGAAATGATCGCTTTTGTATGAGTAATCAAGCGAGAGAGAGGGGGTCAAAGCCTTGCGGGGCGGGGATTTGGTGGTGTGGATTTTCATTTCTCCGATAAGAGGCGGAAATTGGCTTCTTATCGGCGAATTGGAATTGATTGGAGTGGGATGGGGCGCCGGTCGGGATTTGTCTTGATTTTCCGGCTGTTAATTCATTAACGGCGGACAGGATGGATTGTTGAGGGAGTGCTTGCGATTCTGTCGCCGCGATCCTGCGGCGGACGCCCGCTGAGCGCCAAAAAGCCGCGTCATTCGAGCGGGGCGCGAGGCTGCCGCGAGACGGCTTCCAACTGCGGCACGCAGGTTCGTTTTGATCGATCGGATGCATGGGCTACGGGCAGACGGACCCGCGCGACACGAGCGCCCGCCCGGGCCCGGTGGCACCTGTCGGCGACGAATTCGGCCGGAACCCGATCGTGTGAAGTAAACTACGCGGTTACGACGCACAGACCCGCCGAAAGCGTCGCGTTCCGCGCGACGCTTTTGCATTTCTGCAGCGCTTTATTGACGCTTCCAACCGCGAATCCGAGCCGCGCCCGTGCGCGGCGATAGAGCCAACGATGTCCCGAATTTCCTTGTTTCCGCGCCAGTCCCGTCTGTCGCGCGCCGTGCGTGGCGCGCTGGCGATCCTGGCGCTCGGCGCCGCCGCATCGGCGTGGGCAGTCGGCACCGGCGACCTGCCGGCATCCGCCGTCGGCGGCGCCGCCCCGCTTACCGTGACGGTCCAGCCGGGCCAGTCGCTGAACGACATCGCGAAAGCGGCCACGCAATCGCACGATCCGGCCGTGCTCGCGCGCGCCGGTCGCGCGCTGTTCGACGCCAATCCGCAGGCGTTCATGAAGCGCGACGCGAGCCGTTTGAAAGTCGGCGCGACACTGACGGTGCCCGCGCTCGATGCGACCGGCGCGGCGCTCGCGCCGGCCGGCGCATCCGCCGCGTCCGCTGCATCTGGCCCGACGGCCGCTTCCGCGCCCGCCGCCGCATCGGGTGGGGCAGCGATCGCGCAGCACGGCGCATCCGCGCCGCAGCCCGGTTCGGCCGCGCAACCCGCGCCGGTGGCGCCGGCCCTGCATGCCGCTCCGGTGAGCGGCGCGAGTGCCGCGACGGCGACGGCGGCGGGCGCATCCGCTTCGAGCGGTGCTTCGGCGTCGATCGGTGCGTCGGCCGCGCATGGCGCATCGGCTGTCGACGGCACGCAGCCGGCGGCGCCCACGGGCGGTGCGAGCGGCCCGCATGTATGGAGCGGTGCGATCCAGTCGGCGCCGTCGTCCGCGAGCGAGGCGACGGGGCAGTCGGTGCCGGGCAACCCGGTTGCCGGCATGCGCGAGCCGGCCGGCGCGGCACCCGCCGTCGGTGCGTCGCAGCCGCGGCCGTCGAGCCTGCAGCAATTGCTCGCGTTGAAGAACCGCGTGCTGATGGAGTTGCAGAAGCACGGCATCGGCAAGCCGGCGACGACGACCGGCGTCGCGCCTGCTCCGGCGCCTGCCGCGCCGCGTCCGGCTGCGAATGACGCGGGTGCATCGGCCGCTGCATCGACGGCGGACGAAGTCGCGTCGGGTGTGGCAGCCAGTGCGCTGCAACCGGCATCGGCTTCCGTGCAACCGGTCGCACCCGTCGCGACCTCGGCACGTCGTACCGAGCAGATGGACTGGCGCCCGGCCGCGGCGGCCGGCGCTGCCGTTATCGTGCTCGCGGCCGGCTTCGCATGGCGCAAACGCCGGAAGGGTCGGCGCGCGGACGAGGCGGGTGCCGCTGCGACCGCGGCCGCAGCAGGTGGCGCCGCGACTGCGGAGGCGGAAGCGGAAGCCGCGCCGTCCGTCGAACGCGAACTGCCGATCACGCCCGAGATGCCGATCGCACGCGATGCCGCGTCCGACATGAATCTCGCCGCGGCGACTGCCGCCGCCGCGGAGACGATCGAGCCGCCCGCGGCGGATACATCGCCTGCGCTTGTAGTGACGGCGCCGCACGACGAGTCGCCGGAATTGCCGCCTGCTGACGCTGCCGTGTCGCCGGCGAACGACGCGATTCCGGGTTCGGCTGAGGCTCCGCACGACGCAGAACCCGTGGAAGAAGCCACTGCCGCCGACAAGCCGGCCGAGTCGACCAAGCTGGCCGAGCCGGCCGAGCCGTCCGCCGCATCCGTCGCCCCTTCGAGCGCCGAAGCCCAGCACGCGACACTGATGCAGAACGCGATCAGCGCGCTCAACAGTCTCGACATGCCGTTGCCGCCGCGGACGGCGGAGGAGCCGTCGACGACGGGGGAACCGCCCGCGCAGGCACCGCAGCCCGACGCCGATAAAATTGCAACTAACGGTCAAGCCGCGCAGCACCCGCCGATGGGTTCGGCTGAAACGACACCGGAACATCCGGCCGACCAGGAAGACGAGCTCGACTGGGATCCGGACGCGGTGACGTCTGCCGGCCAGGCGGGCAGCCCAGCTACGCCGTCGTCGTTGCCGCCGCTCGGCGGTGCGCAGTTCGGCGCGCTGAAGCTCGACTTCGATCTCGACCTGCCGTCCACGCCGGGCGCCGCGCTGCCTGCGCTTACCGCGGACGAGCTTGCGCGCATCGCCCGCAACAAGCTCGACCTCGCGGCCGAATACGTCGAACTGGGCGACCTGTCCGGCGCGCGGACGCTGCTGCAGGAAGTGGTCGACGCGAACGACGCCGCGACGCGCGACGATGCCCGCGCGCTGCTCGCGAAACTGGCGGACGAGGCGTGATGCGGATCGCGCTGGGCATCCAGTACGACGGCGCGGCGTTCTGCGGCTGGCAGGCGCAGCCGCACGGCAAGACCGTGCAGGACCGGCTCGAACATGCGCTGGCCGAGTTCGCGCGGGTGCCGCTGCACACGACGGTGGCCGGGCGGACCGATACCGGCGTGCACGGGCTCGGGCAGGTCGTGCATTTCGACACGGACCTCGATCGCGAGGTGTTTTCGTGGGTGCGCGGCACCAACGCGTTCCTGCCGCCGACCGTGTCGGTGCAGTGGGCGAAGCCGATGCCGGACACGTTCCATGCGCGCTTCTCGGCGTTCGAGCGCACCTACTACTACGCGCTGTACGTGCACCCGGTGCGTTCGCCGATGCTGGCCGGGCGCGCGGGCTGGATCCACACGCCGCTCGACGACGACGCGATGCGCGCCGCCGCCGCGCACCTGATCGGCGAGCACGATTTTTCGTCGTTCCGGTCGTCGGAATGCCAGTCGAAGACGCCGGTCAAACACCTGTATCAGATCGACGTGCGGCGCGAGGGGCATTTCATCCATTTCCGCTTCCGCGCGAACGCGTTCCTGCATCACATGGTGCGCAACCTGATGGGCTGCCTCGTCGCGGTCGGGCGCGGCCGCTATCCGGCCGACTGGCTCGCCGACGTGCTGGCCGGCCGGGACCGCAACCTCGCGGCCCCGACGTTCATGGCCGACGGGCTGTATCTCGCCCACGTCGGCTACCCGGCGGAATTCGCCGTCCCGCCCGCGCAGCTCGGCAGCGTGCCGTGGAGCAGCGTCTGGGCCGATCTGGACCCACAAACATGACGGAGCACGCCGTGTCTTCTTCGACTTCCGCCGCGGCCGGCCAGCCGCCGCGCACGCGCATCAAGCTGTGCGGGCTGTCGCGCCCCGAGGACGTGCTGCACGCGGCGGCGCTCGGTGCCGATGCGATCGGCCTCGTGTTCTACCCGAAGAGCCCGCGCGCGGTGACGATCGCGCAGGCGGCCGAGCTGGCGAGCCTCGCGCCGCCGTTCGTGTCGGTGGTCGGGCTGTTCGTGAATGCGACCGAAGCCGAGATCGAAGCCGTCGTGCGCGACGTGCCGCTCACGATGCTGCAGCTCCACGGCGACGAGACGCCGCAGCAGTGCGATGCGCTCGGCCGCGCGGCCCGCCTGCCGTGGTTGCGCGCGGTGCGCGTCGGCCCCTCGACGCAGCGTGCCGATTTGGTAGAATCGGCTCTTCATTATTCGAAAGCGCGCGGCCTCCTGTTCGACACTTTGGTGCCGGATTACGGCGGTAGCGGCAAGGTCTTCGATTGGTCTCTTATTCCCGCAGAGCTCGCGCGTCGGGCCGTTTTGAGTGGTGGCTTGAACGCGCAAAACGTCGGTGATGCGATCCGCCAGTTGCGTCCGTTTGCTGTCGATGTCTCGAGTGGCATCGAAGTGGAGGGCGCGAAGGGCGTGAAGGATCACGCCCGGATGGCGGCGTTCGTACGCGCGGTGCGCGAGGCGGACGCCGGGTGATGCAAGCCGGTGCGGCCCCAAAAGCGGGCGCACCGACCGATCGAGAGAGACACCATGTACAACCTTCCTGATGATCGCGGCCACTTCGGCCCGTATGGCGGCGTGTTCGTCGCCGAGACGCTGATTCACGCGCTGGACGAACTGCGCGCGGCGTATGAAAAGTTCCAGAACGATCCCGACTTCGTCGCCGAATTCGAGCGCGAGCTGAAGTACTTCGTCGGCCGCCCGTCGCCGATCTATCACGCGCAGCGCTGGAGCGAGATGCTCGGCGGCGCGCAGATCTACCTGAAGCGCGAAGACCTGAACCACACGGGCGCGCACAAGATCAACAACGTGATCGGCCAGGCGCTGCTCGCGAAGCGCATGGGCAAGAAGCGCGTGATCGCGGAAACGGGCGCCGGCCAGCACGGCGTCGCGACCGCGACGATCTGCGCGCGCTTCGGGATGGAGTGCGTCGTCTACATGGGCTCGGAGGACGTGCGCCGGCAGGCCGCGAACGTCTACCGGATGAAGCTGCTCGGCGCGACGGTCGTGCCGGTCGAATCGGGTTCGCGCACGCTGAAGGACGCGCTGAACGAGGCGATGCGCGACTGGGTCACGAACATCGAAAGCACGTTCTACATCATCGGCACGGTCGCGGGCCCGCACCCGTACCCGATGATGGTGCGCGACTTCCAGCGCGTGATCGGCGACGAATGCAAGGTGCAGATGCCCGAGCTCGCCGGCCGGCAGCCGGACGCGGTGATCGCGTGCGTCGGCGGCGGGTCGAACGCGATGGGCATCTTCTATCCGTACATCGACGACGAATCGGTGCAGCTGATCGGCGTCGAAGCGGCCGGCGACGGCCTCGACACGGGCCATCACGCGGCATCGCTGATCGCGGGCAGCCCGGGCGTGCTGCACGGCAACCGCACGTACCTGCTGCAGGACGACAACGGCCAGATCATCGAGACGCATTCGGTGTCGGCGGGCCTCGACTATCCGGGCGTCGGCCCCGAGCACGCATGGCTGAAGGACAGCGGCCGCGCGCAGTACGTGCCGATCACCGACGCGGAAGCGTTGAAGGCGTTCCACGACTGCTGCCGGATCGAGGGGATCATCCCCGCGCTCGAGTCGAGCCACGCGATCGCGTATGGCGTGAAGCTCGCGCCGACGTTGCCGAAGGACAAGCTCCTGCTCGTCAACCTGTCGGGTCGCGGCGACAAGGACATGCACACGGTCGCCGAGCGATCGGGCATCGAGCTCTGACCCCGACCGATGCGTGACCTGATCGAAGAGCCGGGCGGCGGTGCCGCGAGCGAGGCGGAGGCGGTTCAGCCCGCCGCTGCCGTGCCGCGCGCGCTGCCGTCCGGTATCGAGCTGCACAACCGCGATTTCCTGACCCACGCCGCGCACTTGCCGGATGCGTCGATCGACCTGATCGTCGCCGATCCGCCGTACGGGCTCGGCAAGGACTACGGCAACGATTCGGACAAGCGTTCGGGCGACGATTTCCTCGCATGGACGCGCGCGTGGCTCGAGCTCGCGATTCCGAAGCTGAAGCCGAGCGGGTCGATGTATATCTTCTGCACGTGGCAGTACGCGCCGGAAATCTTCAGTTTCCTGAAGACGCAGCTCACGATGGTCAACGAGATCATCTGGGACCGGCGCGTGCCGAGCATGGGCGGCACGACGCGCCGTTTCACGTCGGTGCACGACAACATCGGCTTTTTCGCGGTTTCGAAGGCGTATTACTTCGATCTCGATCCGGTCCGCATCCCGTACGACGCCGATACGAAGAAGGCCCGCTCGCGCAAGCTGTTCGAAGGCAGCAAGTGGCTGGAGATGGGCTACAACCCGAAGGACGTCTGGTCGGTCTCGCGCCTGCATCGGCAGCACGCGGAGCGCGTCGATCATCCGACCCAGAAGCCGCTGGAAATCATCGAACGGATGGTGCTCGCGAGCTGCCCGCCGGGCGGCCGCGTGCTCGATCCGTTCATGGGGAGCGGCACGACCGCGGTGGCCTGCGCACGGCAGGGGCGCGACTTCGTCGGCTACGAGATCAACGAAAGCTATTGTGCGATCGCGCACGAGCGCGTGAGCGCGCTCGCCGCGCCGGCGTGCGCGTGAATCGCGCCGCCGCATCGCCGAATGCTGCTTTGCATGGGACCGGAGTAAGCGCTAAAGCGCTAACTCCGGATCGACATAGGAAAAATTGCCATGAATCGTATTCAGCAGACCTTCGCCGCGCTCGCCGAACAAGGCCGTAAGGGCCTGATCCCGTTCATCACGGCCGGCGACCCCGATCCCGCGAAAACCGTCGAATTCATGCATGCGCTCGCCGCAGGCGGCGCGGACGTGATCGAGCTCGGCGTGCCGTTCTCGGACCCGATGGCCGACGGCCCCGTGATCCAGCGCTCGTCGGAACGCGCGCTCGCGCGCGGCGTCACGTTGAAGAGCGTGCTCGCCGACGTGAAGCGTTTCCGCGAAACCGACGCCAAAACCCCCGTCGTGCTGATGGGCTATGCGAACCCGATCGAACGGATGGGCGTCGACGCGTTCGCGGCCGAAGCGCACGCGGCCGGCGTCGACGGCGTGCTGGTGGTCGACTATCCGCCGGAAGAGGCGGGCGTGTTCGCGGAAAAAATGCGGGCCGCGCAGATCGATCCGATCTTCCTGCTCGCGCCCACGTCGACCGATGAACGCATCGCCGACGTCGGCAAGATCGCGAGCGGCTACGTGTATTACGTGTCGCTGAAGGGCGTGACCGGCGCCGGAAATCTGGATGTTTCGAGCATTGCGGGTAAAATCCCGGCCATCAAGTCGCGCGTGCCGGTTCCGGTGGGCGTCGGCTTCGGTATCCGCGACGCCGAAACGGCGCGCGCGGTGGCCGAAGTGTCGGACGCCGTCGTGATCGGCAGCCGCCTCGTGCAGCTGCTCGAGAGCGCCGCGCCGGAAGGTGCCGCCGCCGCGCTGAAGTCGTTCATCGCCGAGTTGCGCGCCGCGCTGGACGGCGCCGGCAATACGGCGCGATAAACACAACACAGGAAGCGGGAACGGGCCGGTCGGCCCGCCCCGCCACGGAACAGGAAACCATACGATGAGCTGGCTCGACAAACTGTTGCCGCCGAAGATCAAGCAGACCGACCCGAAAAGCCGCAAGGGCATTCCGGAAGGCCTGTGGGTCAAGTGCCCGTCCTGCGAGGCCGTTCTCTATCGCAACGACGTGGACGCGAACCTTCACGTGTGCCCGAAGTGCGATCACCACATGCGCATCGGCGCGCGCGAGCGCCTCGACGGGCTGCTCGATCCGGAAGGCCGCTATGAAATCGGCCAGGAAATCGTGCCGGTCGACTCGCTGAAGTTCAAGGACAGCCGCAAGTACCCCGATCGTCTGAAGGAAGCGATGGACGAAACCGGCGAAACCGACGCGATGGTCGTGATGGGCGGCGCGATCCACACGCTGCCCGTCGTCGCGGCGTGCTTCGAGTTCTCGTTCATGGGCGGCTCGATGGGTTCGGTCGTCGGCGAGCGCTTCGCGCGCGGCGCGCAGAACGCGCTGGAGCAGCACGTGCCGTTCATCTGCTTCACGGCGTCGGGCGGCGCACGGATGCAGGAAAGCCTGCTGTCGCTGATGCAGATGGCCAAGACCACCGCGATGCTGACCAAGCTGGCCGAAGCGAAGCTGCCGTTCATCTCGGTGCTGACCGACCCGACGATGGGTGGCGTGTCGGCGAGCTTCGCGTTCCTCGGCGACGTCGTGATCGCCGAGCCGAAGGCGCTGATCGGCTTCGCCGGCCCGCGCGTGATCGAGCAGACGGTCCGCGAGAAGCTGCCGGAAGGCTTCCAGCGTGCCGAATTCCTGCTGAAGACGGGCGCGATCGACATGATCGTCGACCGTCGCAAGATGCGCGACGAGATCGCGCAGTTGCTCGCGCTGCTGCAGCGACAGCCGGCCGACGCGCTGGCCTGACCGGCGCAACGTGGTGAACTCTGCGCGTCGCCTGGCCTCAGCGTCAGGCGGCGCGCTTCGTTTTTTGGCGTAGTGGCGGTACCGATCCAGATTTGATCCGATGAGCACTTTTCCCACTCTTGACGCGTGGCTTTCGCATCTCGAACGCGCGCACCCGGTCGGCATCGACATGGGCCTGACCCGTATCGGGCAGGTCAAGGCGGCGCTGCAGCTCGAATTCGCGTGCCCGGTGATCACCGTCGGCGGCACGAACGGCAAGGGCTCGACCTGCGCGTTCCTCGAGACGATCCTCGTGCGCGCGGGCTACAAGGTCGGCTGCCACACGTCGCCGCACCTGCTCGAATTCAACGAGCGCGCGCGCGTGAACGGGCAGAACGTGACCGACGACGAACTGCTGCCGCACTTCGAGGCCGTCGAAGCCGCGCGCACGTCGCTGGCCGAGCCGGTCTCGCTCACGTATTTCGAATTCACGACGCTCGCGATCCTGCATCTGTTCGCGTCGCGCGGGCTCGACGCGGTGATCCTCGAAGTCGGCCTCGGCGGCCGGCTCGACGCGGTGAACATCATCGATACCGATTGCGCGATCGTCACGAGCATCGACATCGACCACACCGAATACCTCGGCGACACGCGCGAGAAGATCGCGTTCGAGAAGGCCGGGATCTTCCGCGCGGGCAAGCCGGCGATCTGCGGCGATCCGGCCGCGCCGCAGACGCTGATCGATCACGCCGAAGCGATCGGCGCCGATCTGTGGCTCGTCGGCCGCGATTTCCGCTACGAGGCGCAGGCAGGCGCCGAGCGTCAGCAATGGAGCTACCTCGGCCGCGACAAGCGCTATCCGGCGCTCGCGTATCCGGCGCTGCGCGGCGCGAATCAGCTGATCAATGCGTCGGCCGCGCTCGCGGCGCTCGAGGCGCTGCGCCCGGTGCTGCCGGTGTCCGCGCAGGACATCCGGCTCGGGCTGGCGAACGTCGAGCTGCCGGGGCGCTTCCAGGTGCTGCCCGGCAAGCCGGCGATCGTGCTCGACGTCGCGCACAACCCGCATGCGGCGGCCGTGCTCGAGCAGAACCTCGGCAACATGGGCTTCTTCCCGTACACGTACGCGGTGTTCGGCGCGATGCACGACAAGGACATCGACGGCGTGCTGCAGCACCTGAAGGGCGAGATCGACCACTGGTGCGTGACCGACCTGCCGCTGCCGCGCGCGGCTTCCGCGGAGCAACTCGAAGCGGCGTTGCGCAAGGCTGGCGTGGAGGAGGGGCCCGATTCGAGCGTGACGCGCTATGCGTCGCCCGCGGAAGCGTTTCGCGATGCACTAAAAAGAGCATCCGAGAATGATAGAATCGTGGTTTTCGGCAGTTTCCATACGGTTGCCGGCGTGCTGGCCTACCGTAAATCGCAGCAACACTGACTGACGGGCAGTTTCGGACTCAGCCATTCATGGGAATTTTCTCGTTCGGCAAGAAAGACGACGACGCGCCCCCGCGGCGCGGCGGTCGCACCGGGGCCTCCCGGAACGTGCGCACGGAGCGCACTGAACGCGTCGAGCGACGCTCGCGCCGCACCGAGCGTCCGGAATCGGATGCACTGCTCCTTGATCCGACCCTTCCAGAAAAGCAACGCGCGCGCCGGCGTCTCGTCGGCGCGATCGCGCTCGTCGTGGCTGCGGTGATCGTGCTGCCGATGGTGCTCGATTCGCACCCGAAGCCGGTGACCGACGACATCGCGATCGACATCCCGAACCGGCCCGCGCACCAGGCAGTCGTGCCGCGC
Source organism: Burkholderia sp. LAS2 (assembly GCF_018417615.1). NCBI lineage: Bacteria > Pseudomonadati > Pseudomonadota > Betaproteobacteria > Burkholderiales > Burkholderiaceae > Burkholderia > Burkholderia sp. LAS2. The sequence continues at coordinate 4,037,991 of NZ_CP071052.1, read as the reverse complement.
GACGACGACGTGTCCGACGTGCAGGCAGGCGTCGCGCACGACGAACCGCCGGCCTCCGACACGGCCGTTGCGGCCGTACCGGCGCCCGCGCCGAAGGATGCGGCCAAGCCGGTCGCGAAACCCGAACCGACCGCCACCGCGAGCGTGACGCCGCCGAAGCCGGCCGCGCCGAAGCCTGCGCCCGCAACCGTCGCGAACGACGGCGCCGCGAGCCCGGACAGCGGCGACGCATCGTCGCCGGCGTCGCCGGCCGGTGCGCGCTTCGCGGTGCAGCTCGGGTCGTTCAAGGACGACGCGGCGGCCCGTTCGTGGGCGACCAAGTTGAAATCGGCGGGGGTGCCCGCATATGTCGAGCATCGCAAGCAGGCAGACGGCAGCACGGCTACACTGTTGCGTGCCGGCCCGTTCGCGGATCGCGCGGCGGCCTCCGCCGCGATCGCGAAGGTGCGCGAAGCCGGTCTGACGCAGTAAGGCCACGATGCTGACGGCTTTCGACTACGCTGTATTGGCGGTGATCGTGTTGTCGGCGCTGCGCGGTGCGTGGCGCGGCTTCGTGTCCGAGATTTTCGGGCTGATCGGCTGGATCGCGGCGATCGTGATCGCGGGCCGCTACGTCGGGCTGGTCGTGCCATACATTCCGGCGAACTGGCCGGGCGGCGCGCTGACGCAGTGGGTGATCGCCTTCGCGTTGCTCGTGATCGGCGTCGTGCTGGTCGCCGGCGTGGCGAACGCGCTGCTGTCTCGGATCGCGCAGGCGAGTGGCCTGGGCGGCGTCGACCGCTCGCTGGGCATGATGTTCGGGCTCGTCCGCGGCTGTGTGCTGGTGGTGCTGCTGGTCGCGGCGGCCGGGCTGACCGAACTGCCCAAACAGGATTTCTGGCGCAATGCGCTCTTGCGTCCTTTTGCCGAACAGGGCGTGCACGAGCTGAAGCAGCTCCTGCCCGACGGCATGGCCCAGTACGTACGCGTGTGACGACGCGGCCGGGCAGGACGGAACCGATTTTGTCATCTTGAAGGACATGCCATGTGCGGCATCGTAGGTGTTATCTCCCAATCCCCGGTCAATCAGCTGATCTATGACAGCCTGCTGCTGCTGCAGCATCGCGGTCAGGACGCGGCGGGCATCGCGACGGCGGACGGCAGCAATTTCCACATGTACAAGGCGAACGGCATGGTGCGCGACGTGTTCCGCACGCGCAACATGCGCAGCCTGCCCGGCACCTACGGCATCGGCCAGGTGCGCTATCCGACGGCCGGCTCGGCATCGAGCGAGGCCGAGGCGCAGCCGTTCTACGTGAACGCGCCGTTCGGGATCATCCTCGCGCACAACGGCAACCTGACGAACTGGATGCAACTGAAGGACGAGATGTTCCGGATCGACCGCCGGCACATCAACACCAATTCCGACAGCGAAGTGCTGCTCAACGTGTTCGCGCACGAGCTGCAACTGTCGACCACGGGCCTCGAGCTCGATCCGGCGTCGGTGTTCAAGGCGGTCTCGGGCGTGCATCGCCGCCTCGAGGGTTCGTACGCGATCGTGTCGCTGATCGCCGGCTACGGCCTGCTCGCGTTCCGCGACCCGTTCGGCATCCGGCCGCTGTGCATCGGCAAGCTCGAAACCGAACACGGCACCGAATGGATGGTCGCGTCGGAGTCGGTAGCGGTCGAAGGCATCGGTTTCGAATTCGTGCGTGACCTGGAGCCGGGCGAAGCGGTCTTCATCGACAAGGCCGGCAACTTCCACAGCCAGCAGTGCGCGGAGAACCCGACGCTGAATCCGTGCATGTTCGAATACGTGTATCTGGCCCGTCCGGATTCGTGCCTCGACGGCGTGCCGGTCTACAACGTGCGCCTGCGCATGGGCGACTATCTCGCCGAGAAGATCAAGCGCGAACTGCCGAACGTGCCGATCGACGTCGTGATGCCGATTCCCGATTCGTCGCGCCCGGCGGCGATGCAGGTCGCCGCGAAGCTCGGCGTCGAATATCGCGAGGGCTTCTTCAAGAACCGCTACGTCGGCCGCACCTTCATCATGCCGGGGCAGGCCGTGCGCAAGAAGTCGGTGCGCCAGAAGCTCAACGCGATGAGCATCGAGTTCAAGGACAAGCACGTGCTGATCGTCGACGATTCGATCGTGCGCGGCACGACCTCGCACGAAATCGTGCAGATGGCGCGCGATGCGGGCGCGAAGTCGGTGATCTTCGCGTCGGCGGCGCCGCCCGTGAAGTTCCCGAACGTGTACGGCATCGACATGCCGACGCGCGGCGAGCTCGTCGCGCACGGCCGCACCGACGAGGAAGTCGCGAAGATCATCGGCGCCGACCATTTGATCTATCAGGACGTCGACGATCTGCGCCGCGCGGTGCGCGACATCAACCCGAAGCTCGAGAACTTCGAGGCGTCGTGCTTCGACGGCAACTACATCACCGGCGCCGTGACGCCCGAGTACCTCGATGCGATCGAGCGCGCGCGCCTCACGCCGGCGTCGCAGGCCGATCGCGACACGGCCGGCGACACCGAGCGTTCGCAGATGAACCTGCAACTGTCGGTCGAGTAACGCCGGCGCACGCTTTTGTGGAGGCGTGATAGGATGTGGCCTTGCGTCGATTTGATATCAGCTTGCGGACGCGGGGCAACTTCCCAAAACAGCTAAAGCGAAGGCCGGCGGCAGCCGGCCCGAGTCGATCGCTGTCGTACCGCACCGAAGCCCGCTGATGCCGACGCATAGCGGGCTTTTTGTTTTTGGCCTCGGCTTTGACCGGGTCCGCGCCTCGTGCACGACCGTCGGCGCGGCCATCGAATACGGAAAACGGAACATGGACGACTCCCTCAACTTCGACACGCTTGCGGTGCGCGCGGGCACGCTGCGCAGCGACTTCAACGAGCATTCGGAAGCGCTGTTCCTCACGTCGAGCTTCTGCTTCTCCAGCGCGGCCGACGCGGCCGAGCGCTTCGCGAATTCGGAAGACTATTTCACCTATTCGCGCTTCACGAACCCGACCGTCACCATGTTCCAGGAGCGTCTCGCGGCGCTCGAGGGCGGCGAGGCATGCATCGCGACGGCGTCGGGCATGGCCGCGATCATGTCGGTCGTGATGTCCGCGCTGCAGGCGGGCGACCATCTCGTCAGCTCGCGCAGCCTGTTCGGCTCGACGCTCGGGATGTTCTCGCAGATCTTCAGCAAGTTCGGGATCACGACGACCTTCGTCGACCCGACCGACCTGAACGCATGGCACGAAGCCGTGCGGCCGGAAACGAAGATGTTCTTCCTCGAGACGCCGTCGAACCCGCTGACCGAACTCGCGGACATCGAGGCGATCGGCAAGATCGCGAAGGCCGCGAACGCGCTGTTCGTCGTCGACAACTGTTTCTGCAGCCCGGTGCTGCAGCAGCCGCTGAAGCTCGGCGCGGACGTCGTGATGCACTCGGCGACGAAATTCCTCGACGGGCAAGGCCGCGTGCTTGGCGGCGCGCTGGTCGGCTCGAAGGAATTCATCATGGGCAAGGTGTTCCCGTTCGTGCGCAGCGCGGGCCCGACGCTGTCGGCGTTCAACGCGTGGGTGCTGCTGAAAGGGATGGAGACGCTGTCGCTGCGCGTCGAGAAGCAATCGGCGAACGCGCTGGAGATCGCGCGCTGGCTCGATTCGCATCCGGCGGTCGCGCGCGTGTTCTATCCGGGCCTCGAATCGCATCCGCAGCATGAGCTCGCGAAGCGTCAGCAGAAGGCGGGCGGCGCGATCGTGTCGTTCGAACTGAAGGGCGACACGCCCGAGCAGCAGCGCGCGAACGCATGGCGCGTGATCGACGGCACGAAGCTGGTGTCGATCACCGGCAACCTCGGCGACACGCGCACGACGATCACGCATCCGGCCACCACGACGCACGGCCGCATCACGCCGGAAGCGCGTGCGGCAGCGGGGATCACCGAAGGGCTGATCCGCCTGGCGGTCGGCCTCGAGCATGCGGGCGACGTTCGCAACGATCTGGCGCGCGGCCTCGACGGCTGAGGCTGAGCGATACAGCCCGTTTGTGCTCGGCATCAATGAAACGGGCCGCTCGAGAGAGCGGCCCGTTGTCGTTGCGGCGCATGCCGTCGCGCGCGTGTCGTGCCGCCGTTCAGCCGGCGGCGTGCGCGGACGGTGCGGCACGCATCGCGTCCACCATCCAGCGCAGCGTTTCGTCGAGCGGCGTGACCGGCAATTCGCCCACCGCGCGCCGCAGCCTGTCGCGCGACCCGCTCAGGCTTTTCACTTCGTTGTGCCGCACGAAGCGCGGATCGATCGTCACGTCGATCACGTAGCCGGCGATCCGCGACAGCATCGCCAGCACTTCCTTCAGCGAATACGCGCGTTCCGAGCAGACGTTGAACGTCTCGCCGGCCGGCGCGGCTTCTACCAGCTTCAGATAGGCGGCCGTCACGTCGCGCACGTCGGAGAAATCGCGGCTCACGTCGAGGTTGCCGAGCGAGATCCGCGGCGCGTTGCTCGCATAGTGCGCGACGAGCTTCGGCAGCAGATACGCATCGCTCTGGCCGACACCCGTGTAGTTGAACGGCCGCGCGATCACGATCGGCAGCCGGTCGGCCCAGAGCTTCGCCGCATATTCCATCGCGAGCTTGCTGACCGCGTAGTCGTTCGCCGGGGCAGGCGCGACGGTTTCGTCGAGCACGCCGGGCGTCGAGTTGCCGTAGATGTTCGCGCTGCTGGCCAGCAGCACGGCCGACGGACGGCGGTCGAGGCCGGCGAGCGCCGCCAGCAGGTTGCGCGTGCCGACGATGTTGACCGCGTAGGTCGGCGACGGCTCGTCGTCGGCGACATGGGCACGCGCGGCGAGATGCACGACCGCGTCGGGTCGCGCGTCGGCCGCGGCCGCGCGCATCGCATCCGCGTCGAGCAGGTCGACGGGCAGCAGCGTGCACTGTGCGAACGCCGGATCGGCGGGGCGCGGCGTACCGGGCGCGACCGTGCCCCAGACGTCATAGCCGGCCGCCTGCAGGCGTTCGGCCATGTAGCGACCGGTGAAGCCCGTCAGGCCCGTGACGAACGCACGGCGCGACGGACGCCCGGTTTCAGAACGTGTCATGGTGTTGGTTCCGCGTCAAATCCGCTTCGACCATCATCTGACATAGTTGTTCGAGCGTCGTCTTGGGCGCCCAGCCCAGTTTGCTTTTCGCCTTGTCCGCGCAGCCGATCAGCAGGTCGACTTCGGCAGGCCGGTAGAACTTCGGGTTCACTTCGACGAGCACGTTGCCGGTCGATGCGTCGAGGCCGCGTTCCTGCTCGCCCTTGCCGGTCCATTCGAGCTGGTAGCCGGCCGCCGCGAACGCCATCCGCACGAAGTCGCGCACGGTTTCGGTGCGGTTGGTCGCCAGCACGTAGGTGTCGGGTTCGTCGGCCTGCAGCATCCGCCACATGCCTTCGACGTATTCGAGTGCGAAGCCCCAGTCGCGCTTCGCGTCGAGATTGCCGAGCTCGAGCTTGGTCGCCTTGCCCAGCTTGATCTTCGCGATCGTGTCGGTGATCTTGCGCGTAACGAATTCGCGGCCGCGCAGCGGCGATTCGTGGTTGAACAGGATGCCGCTGCTGCCGAACAGGCCATACGATTCGCGGTAGTTCACGGTCATCCAGTGCGCGTACAGCTTCGCGACGCCGTACGGGCTGCGCGGATAGAACGCGGTGGTTTCCGTTTGCGGGATCGCCTGCACCTTGCCGAACATCTCTGACGTCGACGCCTGGTAGAAGCGCGTCTTCGGGCTCACGACGCGAATCGCCTCGAGCAGGTTCAGCGGGCCGATGCCGGTCACTTCGGCGGTCGTCGCCGGCTGGTCGAACGACACGCCGACGAAGCTTTGCGCGGCCAGGTTGTACAGCTCGTCCGGCTGCGTGCGTTCGAGCAGGCGCAGGCTGGAGCCCGCGTCGGTCAGATCGTGTTCGACGAGCGTCAGGTTCGGGTGCGTGTCGACACCCAGCTCGGCGATGCGCCAGAAATTCACCGAGCTGGTGCGGCGGTAGGTGCCGGTGACCTCGTAGCCCTTGTCGAGCAGCAGTTTGGTCAGGTACGCACCGTCTTGCCCCGAAATCCCGGTGATGATGGCCTTTTTACGCGTTTGGCTCATGGCGTTGTCCTGGTAGAAGCAATGGATGATGAAAGTCAGGCGGTCGTGCCGGCGGCGGCCGGCACCGCGCGGCGCGCAGGCCCGCGCGTCAGGCGCCGTTCGAAGCCGTACCAGCTCAGGGTCGCGTACGCGAGCGTGATCGCCAGCGCGAGCGCGGCCGTGACGAAGCGGTTCAGGTGCAGCGGCCACAGCGCGTACAGCACGCTCAGGTGGATCAGGTAGACGGTGTAGCTGACGGTGCCGACGTAGACGAGCATCGGGTTCGTCAGCACGCGCTGCACGAGGCCGCGGCCGCGCAGTGCGATCACGACGATCGACGTGCACAGCAGCAGCGAGATGCTGTAGAGCGCCGCGTTCGACAGCGGCGTGTTCGCGGCGCGAAAGCGCGGGAACGACAGGTGCAGCCAGCCGAGGATCGCGAGCGACACGAGCGCGCCGACGATCGCGAGCGGATAGAACGGCTCCAGCGCGCGCCGGTCGCGGCGCAGCACGATCGCGAGCAACGCGCCGGCCGCGAGCAGGTCCATCCGGAACGGCGTCAGGTAGTAGATCGGCCAGAACGAATCGAACCACGGCGTCGCGATCGCGCGCAGCACCGGCGCCGCGACGATCAGCGCGGCGGCGACCCACAGCAGCGCGCGCTCCGAGCACCACAGCACGACGAACGGCCAGAAGATGTAGAACTGCTCCTCGACCGCGAGCGACCACAGCACGTTCAGGCTGTCATGGCCGATGCTGCCGAGCGACAGCCCGATATTGGTCGAGAAGAACGCGAACCATGGCCAGTGCGGCAGCCAGCTCGCGCCGAACAGCAGCGTCGACACCACCAGCAGCAGCACGTACGGCGGCAGGATGCGGCGTACGCGGCGCGCGTAGAAGTGGCTGAAGTACGACTGCCCGCGCGCCTTGCGATCGAGCAGGATGCCGGTGATCAGCAGGCCGCTCAGCACGAAGAACAGGTCGACGCCCATCCACAGCGGCGCCTTCAGCGCGTGTTGCAGGAAGACGGCGCCCACCGCGATCGCGCGCAGCCCGTCCAGCTGCACGATGCGGCCGTGTTGCGGCGGGGCGAGGTCGGCGGGGCGCGACAGGGCCGTCATCGCGCGGCTCCTTCACGACCCGCATCCGATGCGTGTACGTATTGCATGCCTTTAAATGGAATATGGAATCGCAATCGATTCTAGGGAAAAGAAATCGGTAAAAAAACGCGCGCCATTTATCTGACGACAACCAGGCTAATGCCGATTATTACGATCGCGCGATGAAAGGTTGGCTCGCGGACGGGCGCGCCGGGCGGCGCGGAGCGGAATTTTCTACGTGGTGACGCGGAAAGAGCGGTCGTTATTGCCGTTTTCCGCGGTCATTTACTCGCTGTTCCGGTTCGATATTTCAGGCAGAAACATCCCTAAATATTTCCAAATTTCTTGTGATTATTTTTGCTTGTAACCTGCATCGCGACGTTTGAAACCCATTTAGCGACAGCGCGCCGCCGCGGGCGATCCGAGGCGGCGCCGGTCGCTGTTGCATCGAGTCTGGAGAAGCGCATTGCGACGTCTGATTCTGGTTGGCATGACGGTATGCGCGGCACTGCTGACGAGCGCCGTGCCGGCCGAAACGGTGTTGCCCGCGACGACGTCGTGGATCGGCAACACGTTCGGCTATGGCGACGGCACGTGGACGCAGATCGATATTCGCGCGATCGCGGTGACGCCGGAGGGCAAGGTGTATACGAATGCGCCGTGGGACGAGAGCGGCGCCGAGGCGAGCGTCTACCAGGACGGGAAGATGCTCGGCTTCGCGGGCGGCACGCACGGCTGGGGCAACCTCGGCGGCAGCGCGATCGCGGTGAACAGCAAGTACGCGTATGTCGCGATCGGCGTCGGCAACGAGCGCGGCCATCTGCAGTCGCCCGGCATCTGGCCGGACAAGGGCAAGCAATGGTTCGGCATCTCGCGGCGCACGATCGGCGACATGAAGCAGCCCGCGCCGTTTCGCGCGGCGCCGCAGGTCGCGCCGGGCGGGCGCGCCGATACCGGCCGCGCGCGGATGGCCGCGAGCTTCATGATGATGAACGAGGTGTCGGCGCCCGCGCGCTCGGAAGTCGGTGAGGCGAAGGCGGAAGTGGGCGGCCTCGCGGCTGACGACAAGACGCTGTTCGCGACCAATCCGTCGCGCGACGTGGTGGATGTCTACGACGCGGAAACGATGCAGCAGAAGGGCACGTGGAGCGCGCACGAGCCGGGCCGCATCGCGTTGGCGGGCGACGGCACGCTGTGGCTGCTGACCGATACGCTCGGCGGCCCCGCGCATCTCGTGCACGTGCGGGCCGACGGCCGCAAGCTCGACGACGCGCCGGCGCTGCCGGAAGGCACCGACGCGGTGGACGTGGCGGTCGACGCGAAAGGGCGCGTGCTCGTCGCGGACAACGGGCCGCGCCAGCAGATCCTGATCTTCTCGAAAGGCGGCAAGGGCTATGCGCCGTCGGGCACGCTCGGCGAGCGCGGCGGCATCTTCGCGGGCCCGGTGCCGGGCCGGGCCGGGCCGCAGCGCTTCAACGGGCTGACGGGCGTCGGCGTCGACCGCGCGGGCAACATCTATGTGTCGATGAACGGGATCGGGCCGCGCCACGACACGATCGGCGCGGGGCTCGGCGCGGTGCTGGAAAGCTACACGCCGGACGGCAAGCTGCGCTGGCAGGTGCAGGGGCTGCTGTTCGTCGACGGCGCGTGGCTGGACCCCGCGCGGCCGAACAGCGTGTACACGGGCAACAAGCGCTTCGAGCTCGACCTGTCGAAGCCGCCGGGCCAGGACTGGAAATACGTCGGCTTCCTGTCGAACCGCTTCAAGTATCCGGACGACCCGGTGTTCCACACCGACCAGTATCCGGGCATGCCGATCGCGCGGCGCGTCGACGGCCGCACGTTCCTGTACCTGACCGACATGTACGCCGATCACCTGAAGATCTACCGCTTCGACGCGAAGCGCGACGGCGAGGTCGCGATTCCGTCGGGCCTGATCGCGGGGCGCGCGCGGCCGGTCGACAAGGTGCCGAACAAGCCGCCGGGCGGCGACTGGCTATGGCGCGACGCGAACGGCAACGGCCGGATCGATGCCGACGAGTCCGAGATCAACACGACGGGCAAGGCAAAGGCGGGCGGCTGGGGCTGGTGGGTCGACACGAAGGGCGACATCTGGCGCACGAGCGACGTGCGAGGGATTCATCGCTTCGGCTATGGCGGCGTCGACAAGGCCGGCAACCCGATCTATTCGTACGACAAGGTCGCGACCTACCCGATGCCGCAGCCGTTCACGCAGCTGCGCCGCGCGATCTACGAACCGCAGACGGACACGCTGTACGTGACGGGCTACACGGCCGACGCGCCGCCGCAGCCCGGCATCAACAAGGAAGTCGGCCGCGTGCTGGTGCGTTTCGACAAATGGTCGAGCGGCTCGCCGGTGGTGCGCTATCAGGTCGCGCTGCCGTGGCAGCTCGACGCGAAGCCGATCCTCGACCTGATCGGGATCACGGTCGAGGGCCGCTACCTGTTCACCGTGGAGCCGGTCGGCAAGATCCACGTGTACGACAAGGAAACCGGCAAGGAAGTCGGCGTGATGAGCCCGGGCGCCGAGGTCGGCAAGGCGTCGGGCTGGGTCGACGTGCCGTTCGGCATCAGCGCGTTCCGGCGCGAGAACGGCGAGTACCTGGTGTTCGTCGAGGAAGACGCGCGCGGCAAGGTGCTCATGTACCGCTGGAAACCGTAACGGGCCCCTGGGCTAAAGCATGGACAAAGGCATACTCAAGAACGTTTCGATCAACTTCATCGGGCTGATCCTGCCGACCTTCGTGTCGCTGGTGACGGTGCCCGCGTACATCCACGCGCTCGGCGTCGAACGCTACGGCGTCGTCAGCCTCGTGTGGACGCTGATCGGCTATTTCGGGATTCTCGATCTCGGGATGAGCATGGCCGCGCAGAACCACATCTCGAAGGCGCTCGCGAGCGGCAACGCCGACGAAAGCGCGCGCGTGTTCTGGAGCGCGTTCTGGCTGAATCTCGGCACCGGTATCGTCGGCGGCCTGCTGATCTATTTCGGCGCGTTCGTCTACACCGCGTATTTCACGAAGGTGTCGGCCGCGATGCAGCACGAGGTGTATCTGGCGCTGCCGTGGCTCGCGCTCGCGATTCCGCTCGCGAACGTGTCGTGGGTGTTCGCCGGCGCGATCAACGGCGCCGAACGGTTCGGCGTGTTCAACACGAACCAGACGATCGGCACGTTCCTGTTCCAGTTGCTGCCGCTCGGCGCCGCGTGGTGGATCGCGCCGAACATGCAGACGGTGCTCGCCGCGGCGGTCGTCGCGCGGCTGATCGCGGCGGTGATGCTCGGTCAGGCCAGCGTCAAGGTGCTCGGGATTCGCCGCATCGATCCGCCGCAGTGGGGCACCGCGAAGGGGCTGTTCAACTTCGGCGGCTGGATGCTGATCGCGAGCACGACGAGCATGATCGCCGACACGCTCGACCGCGTGATGCTCGGCGCCGGCATGGGCGCGAAGTTCGTCACCTACTACACGGTGCCGCAGAACCTCGTCACGCGGCTGAACATGCTGCCGAACGCGCTGGTGCGCACGCTGTTCCCGCGCCTGTCGGCGGTCGGCCGCGATCATGCGGATACGCTCGCGCGCCAGTCGCTCGAATTCCTGAACGGCGTGTTCACGCCGGTCGGCATCGTCGCGATCTTCGCGCTCGCGCCGTTCCTCACGCTGTGGGTCGGCGCCGATCTCGCCGCGCATTCGGCGCCGGTCGGCCGCGTGCTGGTGATCAGCGTGTGGCTCGTCGGCCAGGCGAGCGTCACGCGCATCCTGATCCAGTCGCAGGTCAATCCGGCCCGCGCGGCATTCGCCGGGCTCGTCGAGATGCCGTTCTTCGTCGGCGGCCTGTGGTTCGGCATTCATCACTTCGGGCTGATCGGCGCGGCGGTGGTCGTCGCGGCGCGCGCGCTCGTCGACTACGGCGTGCTGTTGTACCTGTCGGCGATCCGGATGCGCGCGATCGTACTCGACATGCTTGCCCATCTCGCCTTCCTGCTGGCGAGCCTGTTTCTCGCGCAGGCATGGCCGGGGCTGGTCCAGTCGATCGGCATGTGCGCGGTCGTGCTGGTGCTGAACGTCGCGTGGTCGCTCACGATGACGCCGGGGCTGCGTGCACTCGTGCGCGACCTGTTTGTCCGTCTCAATGCGAGGAGAACTGCATGAATCGCGATCTGGCGGAACACGCCGTCCTGAATCTCGCCACGGCCGATGCCGCCGTGGTCCATGCCGGCGACGCCGCCGCGCCGCACCCGGCCGAACGGGCCGGCGCGCGGCAGCCGACGCGTGCGCTGCGCGTGGCGATCGTCCACGACTGGCTCGTCACCTATGCGGGCGCCGAGCGCGTGCTCGAACAGATCGTCGCGTGCTTTCCCGACGCGGACCTGTTCAGCCTCGTCGATTTCCTCGACGATCGCGCGTTCGTGCGCGGCAAGCCGGTGACGACGTCGTTCATCCAGAAGCTGCCGTTCGCCCGCACCAAGTACCGCAGCTACCTGCCGCTGATGCCGCTCGCGATCGAACAGCTCGACGTGTCCGAGTACGACCTCGTGATCTCGAGCAGCCACGCGGTCGCGAAGGGCGTGCTGACCGGGCCGGACCAGGTGCACATCAGCTACGTGCATTCGCCGATCCGCTATGCGTGGGACCTGCAGCACCAGTATCTGGAACAGTCGAACCTCACGCACGGGCCGAAATCGCTGCTCGCGCGGATGATTCTCCATTACATCCGCAACTGGGATACGCGCACCGCGAACGCGGTGGACGGCTTCGTCGCGAACTCCGCGTTCATCGCGCGGCGCATCAAGAAGGTCTACCACCGCGACGCGGCGGTGATCTTTCCGCCGGTCGACGTCGACGCGTTCTCGCTCAACGCGGTGAAGGAGGATTTCTACCTGACCGCGTCGCGGATGGTGCCGTACAAGAAGATCGACCTGATCGTCGAAGCCTTCTCGAAGACGCCCGAGCGCAAGCTCGTCGTGATCGGCGACGGCCCCGAGATGCAGAAGATTCGCGCGAAGGCGGGCCCAAACGTCGAGATCATGGGCTATCAGCCGTTCGCGGTGCTGCACGACCGGATGCGGCGCGCGAAGGCGTTCGTGTTCGCGGCCGAGGAGGATTTCGGGATCTCGGTCGTCGAGGCGCAGGCGTGCGGCACGCCGGTCATCGCGTACGGCAAGGGCGGCGCGCTCGAGACCGTGCTCGACCCGCAGTCGAACCTGAACCCGACCGGCCTTTTCTTCGACGAACAGACGCCGCACGCGATCGTCGCGGCCGTCGACGATTTCGAGCGCGCGCCGCAGCGCTTCACGCCTGACGCGTGCCGCGCGAACGCGGAGCGGTTTTCCGCCGACACGTTCCGGCGGCGCTTCCTCGACTACGTGGAGCAAGCGCTGCCCGGCTCGACCGCGCAGCGCGGCACGGCGGCCCCGCTGCCGGTCGCCCGCGGCCCGGCGACGCTCGTGCTCGACCAGAGCGGCGTGCTCGGCGGCGCCGAGCTGTCGCTGCTCGAGATCATGAAGCACATGCGCGCGAACGCCGACGTGCTGCTGTTCGACGACGGCCCGTTCCGCGCGGCGCTCGACGAGATCGGCGCGCGCGTCGACGTGGTCGAGCAGGGCGCGCTCGCGGGCGTGCGCAAGCAGGGCGGCGTGTCGTTCGGCGCGGTGAAGCAGCTCGTGCGGCTGGTGCGCGACGTCGCCCGCCGCGCGCGCCGCGCCGAGGTGATCTACGCGAACACGCAGCGCGCGATGGTGGTCGCCGCGCTCGCCGGGCGGCTCGCGCGCAAGCCGGTCGTCTGGCATTTGCGCGACATCGTCAGCACCGACCATTTCGGCGGCAAGCAGTTGCAGGCGATCAAGTACTGCGCGCGGTTCGGCATCACGCGCGTGATCGCGAACTCCGACGCATCCGCACAGGCGTTCCGCGCGCTGACCGGCTTCACGCCGCAGCACGTCGACGTCGTGTTCAACGGGATTTCGGCCGAACCGTTCGACGCGCTGGAAGGCGTGAGCCAGGCCGCGCTGCGCGCGCGCCTCGGGTTGCCCGCCGACGCGTGGCTGGTCGGCTCGTTCAGCCGTCTCGCGCGCTGGAAGGGGCAGCACGTGCTGCTGGAGGCCGCCGCGCGGCATCCGGACATGCACGTGGTGCTGGTCGGCGCGCCGCTGTTCGGCGAGGACGACTATGCGGCGCAACTGCACGAATACGTCGCGCAGCATGCGATGGACGAGCGCGTGCATTTCCTCGGCTTCCAGCGCGACGTGGCCGCGTGCATGACGGCCGTCGACGTCGTCGCGCACACGTCGATCACGCCGGAGCCGTTCGGGCGCGTGATCGTCGAGGGGATGCTCGCGCGCCGGCCGGGCGTCGCGGCGCGCGCGGGCGGTGTCGTCGAGATCATCGAGGACGGCGACAACGGGCTGCTCTGCGAGCCGGGCAACGCGGCCGCGCTGGCCGATGCGCTGGCGACGCTCAAGTGCGACCGCGCGCTGCGCGAGCGGCTCGTCGCGAGCGGGCGGGCGACCGCGGTGCGCCGGTTCGGGACCGAAACCTACGTGGAGCGGGTCGAGAAGATCCTCGCGGATACGGCGAAGGCTGCCAAGGCGGCGAGCGCGAAGAAGTAGCAGCCGGCGCGAGCCGGCGGGAAAGGGCGGAAAATGGCGGAAAACGGGCCCCCATGCGGCGTTGCGCTGTGCGGGGGCTTCGTTTTTCAGCGGGCGGGGCGTGTGGCTGCGACGGGTGAGCTGGTTTGCGCCCCGGGTCCGAGTCGGGCGCGAGCGTAGCCGAGCGTCGTCTGGAACAGGATTGGGCCGTCGGGAACGTGAAGCGAGCAGTCGACACCGTCGCGCTCGTGCTTCGGCAACCGCGCACAAGGGGCCCGCGGGGGCCGTAGCGCGGTCGAAGGGCGGCAGGCCACTCATTCCTTGTCGACCCGGCCTGCAACCGCGTGCCGGCCATGAAAAAGCCCTCGCGCAGCGACACGCCGCGCGAGGGCTCCGGACCGGACGGCCGATCGAGCCGGCCGGCTCGCGTCAGGCGGCCTGTTCGGGCGTCGACGCGACGACGCGGGCGGTGCGGGTCGGCTTGAAACTGGCCGACCACGTCATCGCCGGGCGTTCGAACATCCGGTAGAACAGGTACGCGACCGGAATCGCGACGGCCATGAACGCGAACGACGGCCAGATCGACAGCTGCAATTCGGAGTGGAACAGCACCGAGCCGAGGCAGACGAACAGCGGCAGGTGGATCAGGTACAGCGAGTAGCTGAAGTCGCCGAACCAGCTCAGCACGCGCAGCGGCGGCGTCGTGCGCGGCGGCCGGGCGAGCGCGCGGTACAGGAAGCATGCGAAGCCGGCCGACCACAGCTGGAACGCGCCGTACTGGCCGAAATGGAATGCGCCGCAGCCGGCGGCCAGCAGCACGGCGGCCGCGACGTACCACGCGCGCGACGGCACGACGGCCGTGCCGCGCGACTGCTGCGCGCGCACGTCGGCGATCCATGCGCCGATCGTCCAGGACAGCCAGTACGACGTGAAGAACTGCAGGTCGTGCCGTTCGAGCAGCCACGCCGACGCGACGTTGACGAGCGCCACCGCGGCGACGACGGCCGGCATGCCGATGCGCCGGCGCAGCGCGAACAGCAGCGGGTAGATCGCGTAGAACTGCACTTCGAGCGACAGCGTCCACAGCGCGCCGTTCGACCCGTACGTGTAGCCGGCGACGCCTTGCAGCGAGAACAGGTTCACGAGGAACGCGACGAGGCCGACGTCGCGGATCTTGTGGCTGACGGGCTCGATCTGCAGGCTGACCGCATCGAGCGCGAGCGTGAACAGCAGCGCGGCGAGCAGCACCGGGTAGATGCGCGCGAAGCGGCGCACCCAGAAGTTCGGCGCGTCGAGCCGGTACGCGGGATTGGCCGCGAGCTTGAGCGCCGCGTTGCGGTGGATGCAGTAGCCGCTGATCACGAAGAAGATCGGGACGCCGGCCGAGCCCCACGCGAACGGGAAGGTCAGGTAGCCGGCGATCGCGCCCGGGCTGAGCGCATGACCGTAAGCCTGATGGAAGCTCTGCATGCCGACCCAGACGACCTGGCGGCAGTGGAAATAGGCGACGAGCAGCGCCGCGAAGCCGCGCATCGCGTCGATCACGTGTTCCTTGTGGTCGGCGACGGGCGGCGCGGCCAGAGACGATCCGCTGAAAGCTTGCATGCGATTCGATTCCTTGCGACGGATGGACGGGAAGTTCATCCAATCGTAATGCGCAAGAATTCGGTCAATGAATAAAAAAATCTCGTCCGGAAATATCGGTATTCCGCATCATGGGTTTATCGCTGCCTGAAAGCGGTTCCGCGACGGGCACGAATTATTTGCCGATTTTTTTCTGATAGTTTGAAGCTCCAGTTGATTGATGCAAGGAGCGGCAAGATGGACATGCATTGGATCGCGAGCGCTGCAGTACTGCTGGTCATGGCCGTGCTGTCGGCGTACCGCGAGGCGCTGAAGAACGAACCGATCCGCCCGGGCCTCGAGCGGGGCGGCGTGCCCTATATCGAGGAATTCGAATCGTAAGAATTTGTATCCGGAAAATCGGTAATTTGTTTCTGCTCCGGCAATAGGTTCGGCAATATCGACCGGGTTGAAGCGATTATATTTTTTCCGGAATAATCGGGCAATCAGTTCATATCGAAAATGAGCGGAGCGGAATTGGCAGTACCGTCGATTCTCGATATGCCGTTCGGAACACAATCGCGCCGGGTCGCAGGTCGACGCGGCGCAGTCAACGCTATCAGGATGCGAACATGTTGAAAGTCACCAGGGCCGTGTTTCCCGTTGCCGGTCTCGGCACGCGGTTCCTCCCGGCAACGAAGGCGAGCCCGAAGGAAATGTTGCCCGTCGTCGACAAGCCGCTGATCCAGTACGCGGTCGAGGAAGCGATCAACGCCGGTATCACCGAGATGATCTTCGTCACCGGGCGCAGCAAGCGCGCGATCGAGGATCATTTCGACAAGTCGTACGAGATCGAGGCCGAGCTCGAGGCGCGCGGCAAGGAAAAGCTGCTCGAGCTCGTGCGCGGCATCAAGCCGAGTCACGTCAACTGCTTCTACGTGCGCCAGCCGGAAGCGCTCGGCCTCGGCCATGCGGTGCTGTGCGCGGAGAAGCTCGTGCACGGCGAGCCGTTCGCGGTGATCCTCGCCGACGACCTGCTGCACGGCGAACAGCCGGTGCTCAAGCAGCTCGTCGA
The DNA here is from genome assembly GCF_018417615.1 of Burkholderia sp. LAS2. Classification (NCBI taxonomy): domain Bacteria; kingdom Pseudomonadati; phylum Pseudomonadota; class Betaproteobacteria; order Burkholderiales; family Burkholderiaceae; genus Burkholderia; species Burkholderia sp. LAS2. The sequence goes on along the minus strand of NZ_CP071052.1, from coordinate 4,021,555 downwards.
CGTGTTCGACCACTATCACAGCTCGGTGATCGGCGTGGAGACGATCCCGCGCGAAGACAGCCGCTCGTATGGCGTCGTCGAAGGCCGGGAGTGGGAAGAGGACATCATCAAGCTGTCGGGCATCATCGAGAAGCCGGCGCCCGAGGATGCGCCGTCGAACCTCGGCGTGGTCGGCCGCTACGTGTTCATGCCGACGATCTTCGATCATCTGCGCAAGCTCAAGCCGGGCGCGGGCGGCGAACTGCAGCTCACCGACGCCGTCCAGTCGCTGCTCGCGAACGAACAGGTGCTCGCGTATCGCTACTACGGCACGCGTTTCGACTGCGGCAGCAAGATCGGTTATCTGAAGGCCACCGTCGAGCTCGCGCTCCAGCATCCGGAAGTGAGCCGCGAATTCGAGGCGTACCTGCGTACCTGCTTGCCCGCGCTGGCTGCCGTCGCTTAAGCGGCCGCGCGCTCCGTCGTTTCAGGTGGTGGTTGTTCCGTTGGCCCCGGCCGCTCGCGCGCCGGGGCTTTTTTGTTTTTGGCGGGCGCACGAGCGTGGTGCGTGACGTCTGGATGCCGCACCTCGGACGGGCGGAGGTTGGTGGCCCGCGACGCGAGGAGTAGGCCGATGAGGTGGGACGTCGCGCGTGAAACCGGTGCCGACGCATTCGTCGCGTGACCGGATCGGTGGATGGGTTGCGCGGGTTGCACGACGCGCGCTGGGGTGTCGCGCGATGACGCGGCATCGGCTGCCAAGCAACTGGCCGCCGGCCGCCGGGCGTCACCGGTATCGACGCATTCCGATCCGTTGCCGCCGCCCACCGCTCAGCGCGGCGACGTGCTCGGTTGCGCGGCGAAGTGTCGGGCCAGCATCGCGGCGATCGGCTTCTTGAAGTCGAGCAGCCGTTTTTCGAGATAACGCCAGGACAGGTGCGCAAGCAGCACGGCGAGCGCGAATTGCAGCATTTCCGGCAGCGCGTCGCGGACGATTTCCGGCATCGGCACGTGCGCGAACGACGCGGGCAGCGCGCCGAAGCGCGCCGGAATCAGGTTGTGGAACAGGTAGAAGCCGTAGCTGATCGTGCCGAGATACGCGAGCGGCGCCCAGTCGAGCAGCGCGACGACGGGATGCTCGGGCGCGCTGACGATCCACAGCATCAGCGCGCCGAGCGACACCGACAGGCCGAGATCCGCGAGCCCCGCGACCGCATCGGGCAATGCCGTGCAGGCGGGCAGTACGAGGAAGAAGACGACGCCGGCCGCGCCGAGCCAGCCGGGCGGCACGCGGCGCGCGGCGGCCGCGCCGCGATCGGCGAGCGCCATCGCGCCGACGCCGCCGAGCGCGATCAACGCGAAATTCCACGGGGAAAACGCGTAGATCAGCACCGGCGACGCATCGGACAGGTAGAGCGCGAGATGCGCGAGCGCGCACAGCGCGACGGCCGCGATGCCGAGCGCGACGTGTCGCGCGGCGGGCACCGCGAGCAGCGCGAGCGGGGCGATCAGATAGAACTGCTGTTCAACGGCGAGGCTCCAGAAGTGCGACGTGGAGCCCGGCCAGCCGTCCTTGACGACGCCGATCCAGTAATTCGACAGGAACACGGCGTGCCATGCGAGCCCGAGGTTGACGCCGCGCTGGTAGAACAGCGCGTGCGCGATCGCGAGCGCGGCGAGCAGCAGGTAGTAGACGGGAAAGATCCGCAGCGCGCGCTTCGCGAGGAACAGCGCGAGCGCGTGGCGACGCGTCATGGCGCCGCGCTCGACCGCCTGGCGGTTGCGATGCAGCTCGCCGACGATCAGGAATCCGCTGATGAGGAAAAACGTCCACACGCCAAGCTTGCCGACGTCGACGGCAAGGACATGGCCCTTGTGGGACAGGAAAACGAGGATGACGGCGAGGGCTCGCAGGCCGTCGAGTCCTTTGACGTATCTGACTTCGCGCATGGAGGCATCCGGGCATTGAGCACGCCCAGTATAGGTGCGCAAATATCGAACGTAATTCGCGTTCGGGCCCATACGTGAAGGTGTTTTTTCACGCTCGGGCGTCGATGAAGTCGGTCGCGCGCAACAAAACCTGCGGGAAACCCCGCGAAAACGCATAAAAGTACTGCACGAAGCGTCAAGGCGCTTGTAGAATCCGGCGTTGAAGCGCGCGCGTTGCACGCTTCGTGTATCCAACGACCACACCTGGTAGGAGAAACATGGCGACTTCCGCAAAAAAGGTGGCCAAGAAGGCTGCCGCACCGGCCACCAAGAAAGTGGCTGCCAAAAAGGCTGCGCCCGCGAAGAAAGTAGTGGCCAAGAAGGCTGTCGCAAAGGCAGCACCGGCTGCTCCGACGCCGCTGAAGGACAAGTTCACGAAGGCATCGCTCGCAACGCACATCGCTGAGCGCGCAGCTGTCGAAGTGAAGGCGGTCAAGGCAGTGCTCGTCGCACTCGAGAACGTCGTGCTGGGCTCGGTTCACAAGAAGGGCGCGGGCGAGTTCACGCTGCCGGGCCTGCTGAAGATCACGGCACAAGTCGTGCCGGCGAAGAAGAAGCGCTTCGGCAAGGATCCGTTCACGGGCGAAGAGCGTTGGTTCCCGGCGAAGCCGGCCAGCGTGCGCGTGAAGGCACGTGCGCTGAAGAAGCTGAAGGACGCGGCGGCGTAATGCCGCGCAACGGCTGCCGAATGCATGTCGGCAGCCGTTGCGATGTCCCGAGATCCCCGTACGCGAAAGCGTGCGGGGATTTTTATTGGGCCGCGCAACGCGCGCGGCGGCGAACAGGCGGCATGGCGATCACCGGTTGCCCGGCACATGACGCGCGGCGGATCGTATGTCGCGCATCTGCATCCCCATCGCCGAGCGGCGAGCTTCGTTCGCGCGACGCGTGTCGGTGTCGCTGCGGCAGGGCGAAACGCTCGGCATCGTCGGCGAATCGCGATCGGGGAAGTCGACGCTCGCAGTGGCGCTGCCCGGGTGTCGTTTCTTCGCGTTCCATTGGGCGCGCGCCGTCAGGTTTGCCGTCGTGACCGACTTCATTCCGCATGAGATCGCCGCACAGCTCGCCGCCGCACGCGTCGCGATCGAACGGCATCTCGGCGCGACGCTGCAAGCGATCCACCTGTTCGGATCGGCGCTCGACGGCGGCCTGAAACCGCGCAGCGACATCGATTTGCTGGTGACGGTAGCGGTACGCCCGGACGAAGCGCTGCGGCGCGCGCTGATGTCGGACCTGCTCGGCGTGTATGCGCCGCCGGGTTGCAGCAGCGGCATGCGTGCGCTGGAGGTCACCGTCATCGCGCACGGCGACGTGGTGCCGTGGCGTCATCCCGCGCGACGCGAGTTGCAGTTCGGCGAGTGGGTGCGCGGCGATCTGGAAGCCGGCATCGTCGAGCCGCCGCTGATCGATCACGATCTGGCCATCCTGTTGACGAAGGCGCGACAGCACAGTGTCGCGCTGGTCGGGTCGCCCGCGAACGTATTGTTCGAGCCGGTGCCGGTGCGCGACTTCGTCGCCGCGCTGCTCGCGACCGTTGCGCAGTGGAAGGCCGAACCGGACTGGCGTGGCGACGAGTGCAACATCGTGCTCGCGCTCGCGCGCATCTGGTACAGCGCCGCGACCGGCGGGATCGCACCGAAGGACGTCGCCGCGACGTGGGTGCTGGCGCGTTTGCCGGACGCGCACCGGCCCGTTGTTGCGGCTGCGCGTGCTGCCTATGTCGATGGCGAGGCGGGCGCGGCGATTCTGTCGGGCGAGCCGCTGGCCGAATTCATCGGCTACGCGCGGCGAGCGATCGAGTCGATGTTGTCGGCGTAGCGGCGTAGCGGCGTAGCGGCGTAGCGGCGGGCGCCGGCGAAGCACGTCAACGGCTTACGGCCCGCCTGCCACGGATAGCGAACCCGTTCGAGCCGGGTGCATGCGCGACCCGTCGAGCCGGGTGCGTGCAGACGGCGATCCGGCGCGGCATCGCGCATCCGCAGCCGGCCGCCTGTCGTCAGCCCGCGGTGCCCGCAAAGGCGGCCTTCAGCGCGGCGTCGTCGAACTTCGTCATCTGCATCATCGCGGCGGCCACGCGGCCCGCCTTGACCGTGTCGCGGTCGGCCATCATCGGGATGAGCGCTTCCGGAACGATCTGCCATGACACGCCGTAGCGATCCCTCAGCCAGCCGCAGCCGTCGGCCGTGCCGCCGTTGTCGAGCAGGGCGCTCCAGTAGCGGTCGAGTTCCGCCTGGTCCGCGCAGCTGACGAGCAGCGAGATTGCGTGGTTGAACGCCTCCGTGCGCGGGTGGCTCATCGCAAAGAATGGCTGCCCGAACAGCTCGAATTCGACCATCCGCGTGCCGTCGGTGCCGGGCACGGCCGTGACGCGCACGATGCGCGAATCCGGAAAGATGCCGGCATAGAAGGCCGCGGCTTCTTCGGCTTCCGTCGAATACCAGAGGAAAGGCGTGATCTTCTGAATCGTCATGACGAGTCTCCTGTCTGCATGGGTGCGGGGCAACCGTATGCCGCCATCGATACGACGGACGACGCCCGCCGAAATCGACACGCGGCGCAAACAAATCCTGCGTCGGTTAACCCGGGCGGCGCCGGCTGTGCGGATGATAGGCGCTCAACGGAGAAACGGCGACCTCTCCGGCCATCGGAAACGGGGTTGCGGGTGCATTGCAGCCGCCAGGCGCCGTTGCCGGCGCGCCGACCTGTGTCGGGTCCCGGCTCGGGGCGAGGCGGCCCTGCGGGCGATGTCGGCTCCGCCTGCCGGAGATGGACGAAAAAAAGCCAGCCGCGGCCGAAACCGGGGCTGGCTTTCCAGGTCGGCGGCAAGGCGTCGGAGACGCCATGCACGCCGGATACTTCGTTTTTAGAACTTGTGACGCAGGCCGAGTGCGACGATTTCCTGCGAGCTCTTGCCGGCGATGCCGTACGAGCCGATCGACGCTTGCGCATCGGTGCCGTCGGCGTTGTGGCCGCTTGCGTGCTGGTATGCGCCAACCAGGTACACGTCGGTGCGCTTCGACAGCGAGTAGTCCGCGCCGAGCGAAACCTGATGGTACTTGGCGTCGGTCTGGCCACTACCCTTCGTGTAGATGTAGCCGAGGCCGAGCAGCAGCGGTGCCGATGCCTGGTACGTGACGAATGCGCGGCCCGTGTTGTACTTCTGGTTCGTGCCGAAGCCCGAGTTCGCATCAGCCTTGTATTGCGCGTTGCTGTAGCCGGCACCGACCGTCACCGGGCCGAATGCATACTGGCCAGCGACTTGCGCGATACCGATCGACGATGCCGACGAGTAGGCGTTGTTGATGAAGCTGCCCGAACCGTCGAAGATCGCGTCCGACGTGCCGGCCCAGCCGGTGCGCACGCCAGCGGCGCTCAGGGGAGCCGAGTTGTTCGCGTGGAAGTAACCTGCAGCCAGGCCGACCGGGCCGTTGTTGTAGGCTGCGGCTGCTGCCCACGTCTGACCCTTGCCGGTTGCGCCGGCGACGCCGCCGAGTGCGTACATCGCTTCGACTTGCAGGCCAGCCCAGACCGGCGACGTGTACTTGATCGCGTTGCTGACGCGCAGGCTGTTGTCGTTGTTGTCGACGTCGCCCGGCGTGGCGAACACGCTGCCGAAGTAGTTGTCAGCCGTGACTGCCTGAACCAGGTCGACGAGCGGGTCGTACTGGCGACCCAGCGTCAGCGTACCGTACTGGTCGCTTTGCAGGCCGACGAAAGCCTGGCGGCCGAACATGCGCTGGCCTTGGCCCAGTGCACCCGTTGCCGAGTTGAAGCCGTTTTCCAACTGGAAGATCGCCTTCAGGCCGCCGCCGAGGTCTTCCGAACCCTTCAGGCCGAAGCGGGCGCCTTGCAGGTTGCCGCTACCCATCGACCACGAATTGTTACCTTGACCGTCGTTACCGTGAACATAGGTGATCGACGTGTCGATCACGCCGTACAGCGTCACGCTCGACTGAGCCTGAGCAGCACCAGCGGCGCCCAGCAGGGCGAGCGAGAGGGTCGAGAGAGCAAGTTTCTTCATCGTTGAGTTTCTCCACGCAAGTGATTCATCGTTATTTGTTGCGGATTGGAGAATAGCTCAGTGCCATACACGCAAGAAAGCTCAAAAAATAAAGTGTCTCGAAAAGGTAACAGCGCCAAAAAGTCCATATAGATCAAGCACATCAGCAACTGTTCCTGTTTATGAAACAGTTGACAATTGCTGCGCCGCGATTGTTTCAATAGTTGATGCTGATGGCCGCAGATCCCTTGTTTTAGCCCGTTGCAGTAACGAAACGAGGGTGTGCAAACGTTTGCAGTTGCAGCTGAATGCATGTCGGCGTGCAACGCATACGTCGACGCCGCGCGCATGCGCGGCGGGACGACGGGGTTGCAAAGGGGAGAGGCGTGTGCCGGGCCCGCGCGAGACCGATGCGCGGCCGCTTGCAGAGGGCGGGTGAATCAGTCGTCGCGCGGGCGATCGTCGGCGTGACCGGGTTTAACTGCCTGAGCGGACGCGGCCGGCGCCGGATGCTCGGCCGGCCGATGCGCGTCGCCGCGGGCCGCCGCGAATTCCGCGCCGAGCAGCAGCACGATCGCGGAGAAGTACAGCCACATCAGCAGGACCGCGAACGATCCGGCCGCGCCGAACGCACTCGCGGTGCCCGCATGCGCGAGATACAGCGCGAACAGCTTCTTGCCGCCGGAGAACAGGATCGCGGACACGATGCCGCCGATCGCGGCGTCGCGCCACGCGACGCGCGCATCCGGCAGGAATTTCATCAGCGACGCGAACGCGGCCGCGAGCACCGCGATGCCGACGAAGAACTGGATGAGGTTCGTGACGACCACGTATGGCGAATCGCCGAGCAGCCAGGTGCCGACGAAGGTGATCGCGGTGTCGAGCACGAGCGACACGATCAGCAGGAATGCCACGCCCAGCACGAGCCCGAACGAAATCAGCCGCACGCGCACGAGGCCGAGCATGCTCGACCAGCGGCTTTCGGTGGCCGGCCAGATCACGCTGAGCGCGGCGCTGAGCGACGCGAACGTGGCCGACGCGCCGATCGCGAGCGCGGCGAACGAGATCAGCGTAGCGAGGCCGCCGCGTTGGCCCGCGCGGTGCGCGTTCTGCACGATCGTCTGGATGCTGGCCGCCGCGTCGTCCCCGATCAACTGGTGCGCCTGTTCGAACACCTGGCCGCGCGCGGCGTCGTCGCCGTAGAACCAGCCGGCCACCGCGATCACCATCACGAGGGTCGGCGCGAGCGAGAACGCGGAGAAAAACGCGATGCCCGCGGCCATCGCGGAGCAGCGGTCGGACGAAAAGCGCTTGAACGCGGTGAGGGCCCAGTTGGCCTGCTGCTGGGCGAGACGGGTGGCTTCGGAAGTGATCTGTCGTTTCATGACGGTTCGGTTGCGCGCGGAACGCGGATCATCGCGGGTTGGTCGCAGGTTGGTCGGACAAATCGGTATTGATCCGAGGATTCGATCAGAGTTGCCTGAACTGTCTATAATTCCTTTCAGTCGTACCCCACCCCACAATAACGCCGAGACCGCCATGCTACAAATGTCCCGGCGCCAGTTCCTGAAGGTGACCGCCACGTCGCTTGCCGGATCGAGTCTTGCCCTGATGGGCTTTTCTCCGTCCGAAGCGCTGGCCGAAGTCCGACAGTACAAACTGGCGCGCACCGTCGAAACGCGCAACACCTGTCCTTACTGTTCAGTAGGTTGCGGCATCCTGATGTACAGCCTCGGCGACGGCGCGAAAAACGCGCAGCCGAGCATCATCCATATCGAAGGCGATCCCGACCACCCGGTCAATCGCGGCACGCTGTGCCCGAAGGGCGCGAGCCTGATCGACTTCATCCACAGCCCGAACCGCCTGACGCACCCCGAGTATCGTGCGCCCGGCTCGGACAAGTGGGAACCCATCTCGTGGAACGACGCGCTCGACCGCATCGCGAAGCTGATGAAGGCCGACCGCGACGCGAACTTCGTCGAGACGGCCGAAGACGGCGCGAAGGTCAACCGCTGGCTCACGACGGGCATGCTGGCCGCGTCGGCGGGCAGCAACGAGGTCGGCTACCTGACGCACAAGACCATCCGCAGTCTCGGGATGCTCGCATTCGACAATCAGGCGCGTGTCTGACATGGCCCGACGGTGGCAGGTCTTGCCCCGACGTTTGGCCGTGGAGCGATGACGAACCATTGGGTCGACATCAAGAACGCGGACGTGATTCTCGTGATGGGCGGCAATGCAGCCGAGGCCCATCCGTGCGGTTTCAAGTGGGTAACGGAGGCGAAGGCGCACCGCAAGGCGCGGCTGATCGTCGTCGACCCGCGCTTCACGCGTACGGCCTCGGTGGCCGATTACTACGCGCCGATCCGCACCGGCACCGACATCGTCTTCCTGGGCGGCGTCATCAACTATCTGCTGACGAACGACAAGATCCAGCATGAGTACGTGAAGAACTACACGGACTTCTCGTTCATCGTGCGCGAGGATTTCGCGTTCAACGACGGCATCTATTCCGGCTACGACGCCGAGAAGCACGCGTACCCGGACAAATCGAGCTGGGACTACGAGCGCGGCGACGACGGTTTCGTCAAGGTCGACCCGACGCTGCAGCATCCGCGCTGCGTCTACAACCTGCTGAAGCAGCACTACGCGCGCTATACGGCGGAGAGGGTCCAGCAGGTCTGCGGCACGCCGAAGGACAAATTCCTGAAGGTGTGCGAGATGCTCGCGACCACGGCCGTTCCCGGCCGCGCCGGCACGGTGCTGTACGCGCTCGGCTGGACGCACCACTCGATCGGCGCGCAGATCATCCGCACCGGCGCGATGGTGCAGCTGCTGCTCGGCAACATCGGCATCGCCGGCGGCGGGATGAACGCGCTGCGCGGTCACTCGAACATCCAGGGGCTGACCGACCTCGGGCTGATGTCGAACCTGCTGCCGGGCTACATGACGCTGCCGATGCAGGCCGAGCAGGACTTCGACGCGTACATCAAGAAGCGCGTGCAGGAACCGCTGCGGCCGAACCAGCTCAGCTACTGGAAGAACTACAAGGCGTTCCACGTCAGCTTCATGAAGTCGTGGTGGGGCGATGCGGCCACCGCCGAGAACAACTGGGCGTACGACTACCTGCCGAAGCTGGACAAGCAGTACGACCTGCTGCAGGCGATCGAGCTGATGAATGCCGGCAAGATGAACGGCTACATCTGCCAGGGCTTCAATCCGCTCGCGGCGGCGCCGTCGAAGGTGAAGACGGCGGCGGGCCTCGCGAAGCTGAAGTGGCTCGTGATCATGGATCCGCTCGCGACCGAGACGTCCGAGTTCTGGAAGCATCACGGCGACTACAACGACGTCGATGCGTCGAAGATCCAGACCGAGGTGTTCCGCCTGCCGACCACCTGCTTCGCGGAGGAAAACGGCTCGCTCGTCAGTTCGAGCCGCGTGCTGCAGTGGCACTGGAAGGGCGCGGAGCCGCCGGGCGAAGCGAGGAGCGACCTCGAGATCATGTCGGGGCTGTTCCTGCGCATGCGCAAGCTGTACCAGAAGGACGGCGGCAAGTACCCGGACCCGATCGTGAACCTGACCTGGCCGTACGCGAACCCGGAAAGCCCGACGCCCGAAGAACTGGCGATGGAGTTCAACGGGAAGGCGCTCGCCGATCTGCCCGATCCGAAGGACCCGGCGAAGACGCTCGTGAAGAAGGGCGAGCAGCTCGCCGCGTTCGCGCAACTGAAGGACGACGGCACGACCGCGAGCGGCTGCTGGATCTTCTGCGGCGCGTGGACGCAGGCCGGCAACCAGATGGGGCGGCGCGACAACTCGGACCCGACCGGCATCGGCCAGACGCTGAACTGGGCGTGGGCATGGCCCGCGAACCGGCGGATCCTGTACAACCGCGCGTCGTGCGACGTCGCCGGCAAGCCGTTCGACCCGACCCGCAAGCTGATCGGCTGGAACGGCAGCGCGTGGAAGGGCGCCGACGTGCCGGACTTCAAGGCCGACGAACCGCCCGAAAACGGGATGGCGCCGTTCATCATGAACCCGGAAGGCGTCGCGCGCTTCTTCGCCCGCGCGGGGATGAACGAAGGTCCGTTCCCCGAGCACTACGAGCCGTTCGAGACGCCGCTCGCGGCGAACCCGCTGCACCCGAACAACCCGCTGGCGCTGAACAACCCGGCCGCCCGCGTGTTCCCGGACGATCGTGCGTCGTTCGGCAAGGTGGCGGACTTCCCGCACGTGGCGACCACGTACCGGCTGACCGAGCATTTCCACTACTGGACCAAGCATGCGCGGCTGAACTCGATCATCCAGCCCGAGCAATTCGTCGAGATTGGCGAAGACCTCGCGAAGGAAGTCGGCGTCGCGCATGGCGAGCGCGTGAAGGTGTCGTCCAAGCGCGGCTACATCATCGCGGTCGCCCTCGTCACGAAGCGGATCAAGCCGCTGACGGTCGACGGCAAGAAGGTCCAGACGGTCGGCGTCCCGTTGCACTGGGGCTTCAAGGGCCTGACGAAGCCCGGCTATCTCGCCAATACCCTGACTCCGTCCGTGGGCGACGGCAACTCCTATACACCGGAATTCAAGTCGTTCCTGGTGAAGGTCGAAAAGGCGTAAGGGGAAAGAGATGGCATTGCAATCGCTGGATATCAAGCGGGTCTCGGCCACCACGACGCCACCGCCCACGGTGCGCGAACCGGTGACCGGGAGCGTCGCGAAGCTGATCGACGTATCGAAGTGCATCGGCTGCAAGGCATGCCAGACGGCATGCATGGAGTGGAACGACCTGCGCGACGAGGTCGGCACCAACGTCGGCGTGTACGACAACCCGGCCGACCTGACCGAGCATTCGTGGACGGTCATGCGGTTCTCCGAATACGAGAACCCGGCGGGCGACCTCGAGTGGCTGATCCGCAAGGACGGCTGCATGCACTGCGAGGATCCGGGCTGCCTGAAGGCGTGTCCGTCGCCGGGCGCGATCGTGCAGTACAACAACGGGATCGTCGATTTCCACGAGGAGAACTGCATCGGTTGCGGCTACTGCGTGACCGGTTGCCCGTTCAACGTGCCGCGGATCTCGAAGAAGGATCATCGCGCATACAAGTGCACGCTCTGTTCCGACCGCGTCGCGGTCGGCCAGGAACCGGCCTGCGTGAAGACCTGCCCGACGGGCGCGATCGTGTTCGGCACCAAGGAGGACATGAAGCAGCACGCGGCCGAGCGGATCGAGGATCTGAAGGAGCGCGGCTTCGAGCATGCGGGGCTGTACGACCCGCAAGGCGTGGGCGGCACGCACGTGATGTACGTGCTGCACCATGCGGACAAACCGTCGCTGTATCACGGGCTGCCCGACAACCCGTCGATCAGCCCGATGGTGAAGCTGTGGAAGGGCATCGCGAAGCCGCTGGCGGTGGCCGGCCTCGCGCTGACCGCGCTGGCCGGCTTCTTCCACTACACGCGGGTCGGTCCGAACGAGGTCGCCGACGACGAGGAAGCCGCCGCTCGCGACGAAGCGCGACGCATCAAGGAGGACGCGAAATGAACCACGACGACCCCAACCTGATCGTCCGCTACACGCCGAACGAGCGCACGAACCACTGGATCACCGCGATCACGTTCGTGCTGCTCGCGTTGTCCGGGCTCGCGCTGTTCCATCCGTCGATGTTCTGGCTGACCGCGCTGTTCGGCGGCGGCCAGTGGACGCGGATCCTGCATCCGTTCGTCGGCCTCGTGATGTTCGTGTCGTTCGCGATTCTCGTGGTGCGCTTCTGGCACCACAATGCGCTCGACGCGGACGACCGGCAGTGGCTCAGGCAGATCGGCGACGTGCTGACCAACCAGGAAGACAAGCTGCCGCCGGTCGGGCGCTATAACGCCGGACAGAAGCTGCTATTCTTCACGCTGGTGGCCTGCCTGCTGCTGCTCCTGCTGTCGGGCATCGTGATCTGGCGGCGCTACTTCTCGTTCTACTTCCCGATCGGGGTGATCCGCGCGGCCGCTGTCGTGCATGCCGTGGCGGCCTTCGTGCTGATCGCGAGCATCATCGTGCACATTTACGCGGCGTTGTGGGTGAAGGGTTCGATCGGCGCGATGGTGCGCGGCACCGTCACGCTGGGCTGGGCCCGCAAGCATCACCCGAAGTGGTTCCGTGAAAGCGTGAAGTAACGCAGCGGAGCGGGGCGGTACGCCGATTGCGGCGTGCTGTTCCGCCAACCGTCGGAATCGCCTGAGAGCGCCGATTCGTCGGCGCTTAGTTTGGGGGCTGTTTGCGCATGGAACGCGCATGCGAATGCCCGAAATCGCTCGCAGGGCAAGGAGCGAGGAGCGCCGTTTGGCCGAGCCAAACAAGTGACGAGCGACGCCGCCCTGTGGGCGATTTCGGGCATTCCCCTAAAATGGATAATTAGACACGGGTTGCCACGAGAAGGGCCGCTCGCCACGTTGCGCTCCTTGCGAATACGCCAGTATTCGCTGCGTCGCGCGCCTCGCGAGCGGCCCTTCTCGTGGCAACGCATGCGCGTTCCATGCGCAAACAGCCCCCTTGGAAGAGATTTTCGTGACACAACGCATTCTGGAGCCGACCGAGATCTCGGCACTCGATCATTCGGCCATTCCGCGCTTTCGTCTGCCGGAGCGCGCGACCGCGTTCGCGGCGCGCGCCGCGCGGCTGCGCAAGCTTGCCGACCTGAACCCGATCAGCGGCTACCTGCGGCTGATGGCCACCGTCGCCGATGCGCAGCACGCGACGCTGCAGACGCTGGAGCTGCCGCTGCCGTCGAAGGAAGCGATCGCACGCGCGCAGGAACATTCGATGCCGCTCGTGCCGGCGCTCCACGGCGAGCGCGATTCGCGCTGGCGCGCCGTGCTGTATGAACTGCTCGACCGCGTCGAAAGCGCCGGGCTCGTCAATCCGCAGTTGGCGAAGCTGCTCGACCGGCTGCGGCTGATGGCGCCGGCCGAGCTCGACGCGCAGGCCGACGCGATCCTCGCGCTGCGCTTCGCCGAAGTCGATCCGGCCACCGCGCCGTTCCTGATGGCCGCGCTGCAGGTCGTGTGGACGGACCTCGCGAGCCGCGTGACGCCGACCGACGTTCCGTATCTCGACCAGCCGGGGCTGTGCCCGGTGTGCGGCACGCATCCGGTTGCGAGCGTCGTGCGGGTCGGCGGCCAGTATCAGGGCTACCGTTTCCTGCAGTGCGGGCTGTGCACGACCGAGTGGCACATGGTGCGCACCAAGTGCTCGCACTGCGATTCGACGAAGGGCATCGCGTATCACGGGATCGAAGGCGGCAGCGAAGCCGTCAAGGCCGAATCGTGCGACGAATGCAAGACCTATCGCAAGATCGGCTATCAGGAGAAGGACTACGAGTTCGAGCCGCTGGCGGACGATCTCGCGAGCCTCACGCTCGACCTGCTGATGAACGAGGCCGGCTACCAGCGCAGTTCGCCGAACCCGCTGCTGTGGCCGGACGTGTCGCGGGAAGCGGACTGAAGGCACGGGCCGGGGCGGTGCGCGAGCGTCGGCCCGGCCGACTTCGAAGCATGAGACTGGAGCGATAACGACGTGACCGAACCGGGTGTGAATGAATTGAATGCCGTGCTGGCGCGTGTGCCGTCGGTCGAGCGCGTGCTGTCGTCGGCGCCGCTGCAGCCGCTCGTCGCCGACTATGGCCGCACGCGCGTGCTGAATGCCGTGCGGGCCGAACTGGCACGCTGGCGCACGGCCGCGCAGCACGACCCCGCCGCGGCCGAGCCGCTCGACGAGCCGCGCATCGCCGCTGCCGTTGCGCATACGCTGGCCGCGCAGAGCGCGGGCGCGGTGCGGACCGTGTTCAATCTGACAGGCACCGTGCTGCACACGAACCTCGGGCGCGCGCTGCTGCCCGACGACGCGGTGCGCGCGGTGGTCGACGTGCTCACGCGGCCCGTCAACCTCGAATTCGATCTCGCCACCGGCCGCCGCGGCGATCGCGACGACCTGATCGACGCTCTGCTGTGCGAACTGACGGGCGCGGAAGCCGCGACCGTCGTCAACAACAACGCGGCGGCCGTGCTGCTGACGCTGTCGGCGCTCGCGACGAAGCGGGAAGTCGTCGTGTCGCGCGGCGAGCTGGTCGAGATCGGCGGGGCATTCCGCATTCCCGACATCATGAGCCGCGCCGGTGCGAAGCTGCGCGAAGTCGGCACGACCAATCGCACGCATCTGCGCGACTACGCGGACGCGATCGGCCCGCGCACGGCGCTGTTGATGAAGGTGCACTGCAGCAACTACGCAATCAGCGGCTTCACGAAGGAGGCGACGCTCGCCGAACTCGCGCCGCTCGCGCGCGAGCACGGCGTGCCGGTCGCCGTCGATCTCGGCAGCGGCACGCTGGCCGACCTGTCGCAATGGGGCCTGCCGCACGAGACGACCGTGCAGGAAACCGTCGCCGCCGGCGCAAACGTTGTCACGTTCAGCGGCGACAAGCTGCTCGGCGGCCCGCAGGCCGGCCTGATCGTCGGCGATCGCGCGCTCATCGCGAAGATCAAGAAGCATCCGCTCAAGCGTGCGCTGCGCGTCGGCAAGCTGACGCTCGCGGCGCTCGAACCGGTGCTGCGCCTGTATCAGTCGCCCGAATTCCTGCGCGACCGGCTCACGACGCTGCGCCTGCTGACGCGCCCGCAGTGCGAGATAGCCGACGCTGCCGAACGCGTGCGCCCCGCGTTGCAGGCTGCGTTCGGCAGCGGTTTCGACGTGACCGTCGAGCCGATGTTCAGCCAGATCGGCAGCGGCGCGCTGCCGGTCGACCAGTTGCCGAGCGCCGGGCTCGTGGTGCGCTCGGCGGACGGCAAGCGCAGCGGCCGCGCGCTCGCGCAGCTCGAGAAGCGGCTGCGCGAATGGCCGCGCCCGGTGATCGGCCGCATCGCCGACAATGCGCTGCGGCTCGACCTGCGCTGCCTCGAAGCGGCCGACGAAGCGGCGTTCGTCGCGCAATGCGTGCCGCTCGCGGGGCCCGCCGCATGATCGTCGGGACCGCGGGGCACATCGACCACGGCAAGACCACGCTCGTGCGTGCGCTGACGGGCGTCGACACCGATCGCCTGAAGGAAGAGAAGGCGCGCGGCATTTCGATCGAACTCGGCTACGCGTATACGCCGCTCGACAACGGCGACGTGCTTGGCCTGATCGACGTGCCGGGCCACGAGAAACTGATTCATACGATGGCGGCCGGCGCGTGCGGGATCGACTTCGCGCTGCTCGTGATTGCCGCCGACGACGGCGTGATGCCGCAGACGCGCGAGCATCTCGCGATCCTGCAACTGCTCGCCGTCACGCATGGCGCTGTCGCGCTGACGAAATGCGATCGCGTCGATGCCGCGCGCGTCGCCGAGGTGCGCGACGAGATCGCCGCGTGGCTGCACGACTCGACATTGGCCGGCGCGCCGATCTTCGAAACGCGTGCGACCGTGGCCGACGATCCGGGCGTCGCCGCGTTGAAGCAGCACCTCGCCGACGCGGCGATCGCGTGGCGCGCGCGTCGCGACGACGGGCTGTTCCGGCTCGCGGTCGATCGCGTGTTTACGCTTGCCGGGCAGGGCACCGTCGTGACGGGTACCGCGTTCGCGGGCCGCGTCGCGACGGGCGACACGCTCGCGATCGTGCGCACGGGCGGCGCGGCCCGCGTGCGCAGCATCCATGCGCAGAACCGGCCGGTCGAGGCCGGTCGGGCGGGCGAGCGTTGCGCGCTGAACCTGGCCGGCGTCGACAAGGCCGACGTCGAGCGTGGCGACACCGTCGCCGACGCGCGGTTCGTCGTGACGTCGCCGCGCCTGGACGTCGAGCTGACGCTGCTCGCGGACGCCGGGCTGACGCTGACCCACTGGGCGCCGCTGCATGTGCATCTCGGCACGCTGCATCGCGTGGCCCACGTCGCGCTGCTCGACGGCGACACGCTCGCGGCCGGCCAGCGGATGCGCGTGCAACTGGTGTTCGACGAGCCGGTGTTCGCGCTGCCGGGCGACCGCTTCATCGTCCGCAATCCGCAGGCGACGCGCACCGTCGGCGGCGGCCGGGTGCTCGATCCGTTCGGGCCGGCCCGCAAGCGCCGCACGCCTGCGCGTCGCGCGTGGCTCGATGCGCTCGCGGCGTGGCTCGACGAAGGGCGCGTCGATGCGCTGCTCGCGCAGGCGCCGCTCGGCATCGCGCGCGCGACGCTCACGCATCTGACGGGGTTCGCGCCGAATGTGCTGGCGTTGCCCGGCGATGCGCTGGCGATCGGGCAACGCGATGCCGCGCCGAACGAAGGCGCGGTGATTTCGCATGCGCACTGGCGTGCGTTGCAGACGCGGGCGGTCGAGACGCTGCGTGCGTACCACGAGCGCATGCCCGACGAGCAGGGGCTCGACGCCGCACGCCTGCGGCGGATGGCCGCGCCGCTCGCGAGCGATGCGCTGTGGCGCGCGCTCGTCGACGCCCTGGTGTCCGGCGGCGAAGTCGTGCGCAGCGGGCCGTGGCTGCATCTGCCGTCGCATTCGGTGAGCCTCGAGCCGCGCGAGGAAGCGCTGGCGCGGCAACTGCTGCCGCTGATTCACGCGGGGCGCTTCGATCCGCCGTGGGTGCGCGACCTGGCGCGCGACACGGGCGCGGCCGAGGACGCGGTGCGCGCGCTGTTGCGCAAGCTCGCACGCCGCGGCGACGTGCAGCAGGTCGTGCGCGACCTGTTCTATCATGCCGACGTCGCGCGCGAACTGGCGGAACTGGTCGCGCATCTCGCGCCGTCGCGCGGCGGCGGGCTCGATGCGGCGACGTTCCGCGATGCGACGGGGCTCGGTCGCAAGCGCGCGATCCAGATTCTCGAGTTCTTCGATCGGGTTGGGTATACTCGCTTCCACCGCGATCTTCACTACCTGCGGCCTGATAGCGGTTGGGTGGGTATTCAGGCGTAGGCGCTCGTCGTTCTTCGGTTTCTTTTTCCCACGGAAGGCATTCGTATCCGGTGGTACGGCTGGACTTCAAATCCAGTTGGGGGTGTCAGACACTCCTGGGTAGGTTCGACTCCTGCTGCCTTCCGCCATGCCGGGCTTCCGCGGCGTTCCTTGAGCTTCCTCTGAAAGTCCGCAAGCTGAGGGTTCGTACTGTGTCGAGCATGACCAGTCCAAGAACCTCCTGACTTACCATGACCTGATTCAGCAGTACATCAACCATGAGGAAGCCATCGAGTTCATGGCAGTCGGAGATCGCAAGTCTGAAGTTCCCGCTCAAACTCACGTCGGTGACGCAGGTGGACTCGAAGGTGAGCCCCGCGGTGCAGTTGGCAGACGTAATAATTGGAGCGACTATTGAGGCGGCCAACACGTTGAGAGGGCGTAAGGTAATCGGGCTGGATGCCGAGACGGTGATGGCGCTATATAGCGACGAGCAGATCATCCACCTATTGCCATCGCTGGACTTTGAAGAGCAAAAGCGTTTCAGGCAAGGCTCGCAAGGAGCTGAGCTGATCGATTGCATGGCGACTCATTTTCACCGATGATGGCGTCGACGGGGGTGTCAGGATTTCCGTGTTCAAGGCGGGTTGAGATTCACACGGATGGTCGAACGAATCGATCCTCGTAGAGGATCGCGAACTGGTTCATAGCCGTGTTCGAGTCACGTAGAGCAAATTAATTCTGTCACTCTAGAATCCATATGGTTCAAGGCGTCTGCCTCAAGCGAATCTGTCTTGTCGCGGGGGTTGTGCTGCCATTCGAAAAGCTTCATTGCAAGCGTCTGCAGATAACTTCTGTAATCTGCCTGTCTGTTTGCATTAAACGCCCCTGCGAAGGGCTCGGGTAAGCGGCCGCTGTGGAGCATGCCCGTTCAAACTCAGGTTTCGCACAACGCGTGATTGCCGCTGCCGGCGTCGCAGGGGAGTTGACACCGGTCTTCGCAGGCCGCGGCAAATGACAACTTTGCCTCGCAAACGGTGACACGTTCAATTTGGTGTGCGGCGCGTCACGCGGGTTACTCCACCACCTTGAACACGCGATTCTTATCGATCACGCCGGCTTTCGGTAATTTGCCATCGTCGTCAGCGGCGGGCCGCAGATGCCGATCGTCGAGCGCCGGCCCGGTATAACGGCTGCGCGGCCGGATCACCTTGCCGACGCGCAACTGCTCGATGCAGTGGGCGAGCAGCCCGACGCTGCGCGCGATCGAGAACAGCCCAAACGCCGCATCGCGGGGCAACCGAAGCTGCACCGACAACATCGCAAGCGCTACGTCGATGGTCGGCCGCAGGCCGGTGAGCGCCGTAACCTTGTCCACGAAGTGCGCGATCTCGGCCGGCGGGTCGAGTCGCGCAAGCAGCGCGGCCGCGCGCGGATCGCCGTCGGGGTACAGATGATGACCGAAGCCGGGAAGCGGGATCGCGGACCTCAGGTGATGATCGACGACGCGCTCGGCCCCCAATCGTTGCACGTCGTCGAACATCGCCCGCACGCGTCCCGACGCGTCGCCGTGCAGCGGGCCCGATAGCGTGGCGAGCCCTGTCAGCAGGCAGCCGGCCAGGGACGCACCGGTCGATGCCGTGATGCGCGCGGCGAATGCCGAACTCGTAATCTCGTGATCTGCGACCAGCACCATCGCGCAGCGCAGCAGGTCGGCGCCACGGCTGTCGAGCGCCCAGCCGGCCGCGAGCCGCTGATGGGTGCAGAGCGGGCCTGCGCTGGCATCGTCATGTGCGCCGAACGCGCGAGACACGATCGCGACGAGCTGCCCGGCCTCGGTGTGAAGCGCGCTGTCGAGGCGGCCGAGCGTCGAATGGCCGTTTGCGGCCAGCGTCGCGAGCATCGTGAACGCGCATTGCCGATCGGGCTCGCCGGGCGGCAGTGCGAGCGCCGGCGCATCGAACGACACGGGCGCGGTAGCCTGCCAAAGCAGCGCAGCCGTTTCCTCGAGCGTCGCGCTCTCGGCGAGTTGAATGCTGTCGCGGCCGCGATACCACGCGCGGCCCTTCGAGAACGTGGTGATGCCGCTATAGATGCACGGCTCGGCGCCGAAGATCGTGCCGGCCGCCAGCGCCGCCCGTTTGCGGCCGACCTGCTTCTTGCGGCACAGTGCGACCACGTCCTCGGCGCGATACAGGCTCCTGCGCGGATCGTCTGGATCCTGAATCACCGCGATGGTGCCGCGGCTCGCGTACGCATAGACGGTCTGCGCCCGCACACCGAGCCGCCGCGCCGCTTCTGTCAGGGTGATCCAGTTCTGCATGGGAGTCTTGATAAGGATGCGGCCGGTGCGTGGCCGCGTGCGCCGACTATAGACCGGGTTCAGTTGAATGTCATCTCGGCCGGACGCCGCTCGAGCACTTCGACGAGGATGTCGCCAGGCGCGCGCACGAAACAGCAGCGCACGCCGGCGCGGACCCGCGCGATGGGCTGGACGATCTCGGCGCCGTTGTCGACCAGGTGCGGGTAAGCCGCGTCGAGATCATCGACCAGCACGCCGAAGTGATCGATTCCCTGCACGCGCGCGCCGTCCGGCGTGATTGCCGAATGCGCGTGCGGCAGCGCCGTGGTGAACAGGTTGATGTCACCGATCCGCAGGTCGACGCGACCGGGGCGTCGCACGATTTCGGCGTTCAGGCAGCGCGCGAACCAGGCGGCGGTGGCTTCGGCATCGGCCGAGCAGAGTTGCAGGTGATCCCATTTGAATTCAATCATGATGGTGGAGGGTCGAGTTGGGGAGTCAGCGCAAGGGCAGGTGGGCGGCACGAGCGCGGGTCAGAGTTCGATACGCGACAGCTTGCCGAGCAGCACCGAATACGACAGTGTGCCGACGAGACAGATCGCGCCCATCAGGTTCAGCGCCCAGAAGAAGCTGCCGGTGTGCTGCGTCACATAGCCGATCATCAGCGGCGTGGTCACGGCGGCGATATTCGCGGCGAGGCTCGTGATGCTGCTGGTAAGCCCGACATAGCGTTTGGGCGCGATCTCGGACACCGCCGCCCAGGACATCGAGCCGATGCCCTGCGCAAAGAACGCGACGGTCAGGACCGCGATTACCAGCGTGTTCGAATGCACGAAGTTGACCAGCACGATCGATGCGCCGAGGAAAGTGCCGATGACGAGCGGCGCCTTGCGCGATGACGACATCGACACACCGCGCCGGATGCAAAGATCGGACAAATAGCCGGCGATAAGGATGCCCAGCGTCGCGCCGATAAACGGCATCGCCTGGAACACGCCGACCTTGATCATCGACATGTGTCGCTCCTCGACCAGATAGGTCATGAACCAGGTCGTGAAGAACACGAGCAGCGTGTTGTTGCAGAACTTGCCGAGACAGATCGCGAGGACCTGCCGATAGCCGAGCAGACGCAGCGCCATGCGCCAGTCGAATGGATCGCGCGCCGTCACCACCGGGCGACCTTCGGTGATGTAATCCAACTCGGCTGCATTGACGCCGCGATGGCGCGACGGGTCGCGATAAAGCCGATACCAGACGACGCTGAACAGGACGCCGAACGTGCCTGTCGCGAAGAACACGGCGCGCCAGCCAAATGCCGACGAGATCCACAGCAGCAGGCCGGTGAAAAGCGGCGTGCCGATGTACTGGCCCATCACGTACACGCTCGTTGCGAAGCCGCGCTCCTGGACCGGAAACCACATCGTCACCGCACGCGCGTTCGACGGGAATGCGGGTGCCTCGAGCGCACCCATCGCAAGCCGCGAGCCGAGCAACATGTGGTAGCCGTGCGCAAGCCCCTGCGTCAGCGTCGCCAGCGACCAGCCGACGAGCGACAGCGCGTAGGCCACGCGCGAGCCCAGCCAGTCGGTGAGCACGCCCGCCGGCAGTAGCGCGATGGAGTAGGCGAGGCCGAACACGGCGAACAGCTCGCCCATCTGCACGCGCGTGAGCGCGAGATCCTTCGACAGTGCGGGCGCGACGATGCCGAGCGCGGAGCGGTCGACGTAGTTGAGAATCGTTGCCACGAGCAACATCGACAGTACGCCGTAGCGTACCCTCGAGCGTCTTGCGGCGCCTGCATGTGTGTCGAGCCGGCGTATGGCCGAAACGTGCTCTTCTGCGGTTTTCAATGTCGTCTCCAATTTTTATGTGGGGTGCGCCGGCGCACTTGCCGTGTGCGCGCGTGCGGTCAGCCGCGTCCGACGAAGGGCATCGCGCTCGCCATGATCGTCATGTTCAGAATGTTGGCTTTGAGCGGCAGGTTGGCCATCTGCACGATCGCACTCGCGACATGCGCAACGTCGACCCGCGGCTCGGGCGCGATGCGGCCGTCGGCCTGCAGCACGCCGCTGTCCATGCGTTCGGTGAGCGAGGTCGCGGCGTTGCCGATATCGATCTGGCCGCACGCGATGTTGAATGGGCGGCCATCCAGGGCAAGCGAGCGCGTGATGCCGAGGACGGCGTGCTTCGTGGCCGTGTACGCGATCGTGTTCGGGCGCGGACTGTGGGCGGAGATCGAGCCGTTGTTGATGATGCGCCCGCCTTGCGGCGTCTGACGCTTCATCTGGCGCCACGCGGCGCGGGCGCACAGGAACACGCCGGTCAGGTTGGTCGCGACCACGTCGTTCCAGAATTGCAGCGTGTAATCGTCGATCGGCACGGCGCCGGCGTTGCGGCCCGCGTTGTTGAACAGCACGTCAAGGCGCCCGAACGTGTGTACGATCTGTGCGAAGCTCGCGTCGACCGATGCTTCGTCGGACACGTCGGTTGGAATTGCCGCTGCCACGCCCCCGGCCCGCTCGATGATCTCTTGCGTCCCGAGGAGCGGATCGATGCGCCGACCGAGCAGCGCGACGCTGAAACCTGCTTGCGCGAGCGCTACCGCAGCGGCCTGTCCGATGCCGGTGCCGGCGCCCGTCACCGCCGCGATCTTTTTTCCTGTCTGCATTTTCACGACCTCGTGTTCGGTTCGTTGAGCATGAGAAAAGGATTGCGCGGCGGCGACGCCGCAGCAATCTTGATTCGTTCAATCAACATCAACTGCCCCGTCCTGACGGGCGCAAATCAGGGTTTTCCTGAGTTCGTGGCGGTGACGCGCGCGCGCTGCCGCTGCCTCGCACGACGGGGAAATGCCCGGAGGCGTTCGGGCCATCCGGCGGCGCGCACGGCCGTGCGGACATGTTGATCGAATCAATCAAGATTGACCCGCGCCGACCGCGATTCGTAGGCTGTGCTCCGTTATCCGAACCAAGGACGAGACCATGCCTGACAACAATCGCACCCAGCTGCTGGTTGCGCGACGCGTTCCCGCTACGGTGGCCGCGCGCGCGGCAGCCGAATTCAACGCCTATGTGACGGACGCCGACATGGACGCGCCATCCGTCGTCGAGTTCTGCAACCGCTATCAGACGCCGGCGGTGCTGATCGGCAAGAAATCAGGACTGCAGGCCGAGCACATTGCGGCATTGCCGTCGAGCGTGAAGATCATCGCGAACGCGAGCGCCGGCTACGACCACATGGATGTCGCCGCCGCACGCGCACGCGGAATCGTGGTCAGCAACGCACCCGACGCGCTGACCGACTGCACGGCCGATTTCACGATGCTGCTCGTTCTGGCCGCGTGCCGGCGTGCATCGGAATACGAGCGCATCGTGCGCGCGGGGTGGGGCAAGTCGTTCGGCATGACCGACATGCTCGGCACGCGCGTGAACGGCAAGACGCTCGGGATCGTCGGTTTCGGCCGGATCGGCCGCGCGGTCGCCCAGCGCGCACGCGGGTTCGGGATGAAAATCGTCTATACCGATCGGCGGCCGGCACCGCTGGAGATCGAGGCCGGCGCGCGCTATTGCGCGGATCTCGACACGCTGCTGTCGCAGTGCGACATCCTCACGTTGCACGTGCCGGGCGGCGGCACGCCGTTGATGACGCGCCGCGAGTTCGGTTTGATGCGCGACGGTGCGGTGTTCGTCAACGCGGCGCGTGGAAGTCTCGTCGACGAGGATGCGCTTTACGACGCGTTGACCTCGCATCGGCTGTTCGCCGCGGGCCTTGATGTTTATTGGAACGAGCCCAACATCGATCCGCGCTTTGCCACACTCGACAATGTGTTTCTGTCGCCGCACATGGCGAGTGCGACCATCGAGACGCGCGACCAGATGGGGCTTACCGCGCTCGACAATGTCGCGGCCGTGCTTGACGGGAGGAGAGCACCGAACGCGCTGTGATGATGGCGGCCGCACGCTGGTCCATGCCGGGGTATCCGATCGCGGGACCACCGGCAGTCGGCGCGTCGTTACTTCAACAACCGCTGCGCCATCAGCACGTCGTACGCGGCCTTGAACGGGCGGACGCCCTGCGGAATGCCCGAATAAGCAGCCGGATGCACGAGCGTCGCTTTTGTCTCGTCAAGGGAGGAGGGACATCGGACGCCCTGATGTCGATGGTTGCAGTGTTTTCTCCTAGAACTCGCCTGATGCGACTACTCCACGCCTCCGCTTCTGGGTTCCATGAAACATTGAATTCCGCCTTCTCCGTTCGATTTGTGTCATAAGATGTCGCATAACACGTGGATGTGAGCCATCCTTGTAAACACGCGGAAAGTAGTTGGAGATAGGTTGCACAACGACGACACTCGTTATACGATGACTGACTAATTTGGCGGCCGACGGCATGCAGCCGAACGGTCTCGCACTGCTGCCGTCGTCCGTCACATCGCATTTTCCGCCGTCGGCCGCATCCATGCCCCCGACCCTCCGCACCGGGAATACGTTCGTGAAAATCGTCGCCATCGAAGTCATTCGCCTTTCGCTCGCATTCGATGCGGGCCGCCGTCCCGTCGCCGCAGTTGAACCGGCCGCCGCGGACTCGTATAACGCCGCAGACCGCTCGCTGCGCCGCATGGAGTCGCTGCTGGTCAGGCTAACCGATGACGCAGGGCGCGTCGGCTGGGGCGAAGCATTCGGTCATATGGTCAATCCCGTCACGTTCGCCGCGCTCGAAGGCCCGGTCGGCCGCTGGTTCAAGGGCGCCGAATTCGAGCCTACACGGCACGGGATCGCCGCATTGCGTGACGCGGCCGATCGCGCGTTGCATGCGTTCGGGCGCACCGGACCGGTGCTGTACGCGTTGTCCGCGATCGACACGGCGCTGCACGACCTCGCCGCGCAGGCGGCCGGCGTGCCGCTGTATCGCTGGCTCGGCGGCCATCGCAACGAGATCGATGTGTATGCGAGCCTGGTCAGCTACGACAACGACCCCGATGAAGTCGCGCGCCACGTGCGGCGGGCGTCGGACGAGGGGTTCCGGCGCATCAAGCTGCACGAGACGCAACGTGCGGCCATCGCTGCCGCGCGCGCGGCACTGCCGGCCGGCAGCGAACTGATGGTCGACGTGAACTGCCCGTGGGCGGCGAGCGACGCGCTGCGGCATGTGAGCGAGCTGGCCGACCTGCGGCTCGGCTGGATCGAGGAACCGGTGTGGCCTTGCGACGACGCGGGCGGCATCGCGCGCGTGCGCGGCGCCGGCGTGCCAGTCGCGGCGGGCGAGAACGCGTCGGGTGTCGCGGGCTTTCGCGACCTGTTCGAACACGGGGCGCTCGACGTCGCGCAGCCAAGCATCGCGAAGATCGGCGGACCGACCGGTATCGCGGAAGTGATCGCGCTTGCGGCGGAGCACGGCGTGCGCGTCGTGCCGCACTGTTTCTACTACGGAGCGGGGCTGCTGGCGACCGCGCACGTGGTCGCGGCGCTGCCCGACGATGTCGCGCTAGAAATTCCCTATCTCGACTGGCCCGAGCGGTTGCATGACGCGCAGCGGCCCGGGGCGCGGGTGCGCTTGCCCGATGTGCCCGGGCTTGGCTTCTTGCCAGACGAAGCGGTGCTGGAGCGCAACACGATTGCGCACGCGACCATCGGTTGAACGCAGGAGGCGTGCGCATGGCGCACGCATCTGAAGCCGTCGCCGATGTGGCGGCGCAATCGGAAACCATGAAGCCGGGCGGATGCGCAGGCACTTGCCCGGCTCGACAGGAGACAACATGAAAACGCGTTACCGCTGGTGGATCGGCGCGCTGCTGTTCGGCGCCGGTATGCTGAATTATCTCGATCGCGCGGCGCTGTCCGTCGTCGCGCCGATCATCAAGCGTGAACTCGGCATCGACGACGCGCAGATGGGCATCCTATTCAGCAGCTTCTTCATCGGCTACTGTGTGTTCTGCTTTGTCGGCGGCTGGGCCGCGGACCGGTTTGGGCCCCGGCGCGTGTTCGCGTGCGCGGCCGGCGTGTGGTCGCTGTTCTGCGGCGCGACCGCGCTGGCCGGATCGTTCGCGCATCTACTCGTGGTGCGTGTCGCGTTCGGGATCGGCGAAGGGCCGATGGGGACGACCACCAACAAAGCGATCTCGAGCTGGTTTCCGCGCCGCGAGGCGGGACGCGCGGTCGGCTGGACCAATGCCGGGCAGCCGCTCGGCGCGGCGATCGCGGCGCCGATCGTCGGTCTCGTCGCGCTGCAGTTCGGCTGGCGCGTGTCGTTCGTCGTGATCGCCGCGCTCGGCTTCGTGTGGCTCGCCGCGTGGTGGGCGTTGTTCCGCGACGATCCGGCCAGCCATCCGCGCGTGTCGCCGGAAGAGGCGCGCGAGATCGCATCCGACCGGACGATCGACGTCGCACCCGATGCGCATGCGGACGATCGTGCCGTGCGTCCGCTACTGCGCGATCTGTTGTCGCGGCCGGTGCTCGGCGTCGCGCTCGCGTTCTTCAGTTTTAACTACGTGCTGTACTTCTTCCTGTCGTGGTTGCCGAGCTACCTGACCGACTACCAGCATCTGAATATCAAGCAGATGAGTGTCGTCGGAATCCTTCCGTGGCTCGGCGCGACCGTCGGGTTCGTGGCCGGCGGCACCGTGTCGGATCGCATCTACCGCCGCACCGGCGACGTGCTGTTCGCGCGCAAGATCGTGATCGTCGTTGGGCTCGCGGTCGCGGCGGCCTGCGTGCTGCTGGCGTCGCGCGTGAGCTCGCTCGGCGCGGCCGTCACGCTGATCGCGATCGCGAGCCTGTTCGCGTTCATGGCGCCGCAGGCTTGCTGGTCGCTGCTGCAGGAAATCGTGCCGCGCGAACGTGTCGGCTCGGCGGGCGGGTTCGTTCACCTGCTTGCAAATCTGGCGGGCA
Organism: Burkholderia sp. LAS2; assembly: GCF_018417615.1. Classification (NCBI taxonomy): domain Bacteria; kingdom Pseudomonadati; phylum Pseudomonadota; class Betaproteobacteria; order Burkholderiales; family Burkholderiaceae; genus Burkholderia; species Burkholderia sp. LAS2. The sequence continues at coordinate 3,995,499 of NZ_CP071052.1, read as the reverse complement.
TCCTGTCGCCAAGCGTGACCGGCTGGCTCGTTCAGTATGGCGGTGGGTATGCGAGCGCGTTCGTGCTCGCGGGTGCATCGGCGCTGGCCGGTGCGGTGATCCTGACGTTCACGGTGCGCGCGCGGGCCGTTGTGCAGATGCGCGGGGCTGCCTGACGATGTACTCCGTTGAACTAGCAACGCGGGAGTGGGTGAGACCTGATTTAATCATCATCGGTTGATGAAACCGCTCGGCTATACCCAGGCCGCCAAAACCGGGACAAACTGCCATCGCCAACTTGGAACAGCCACCGCTGAATCGGCATCAAGTTAAACCAACCAGCCTCCCCGGTTTCCCGGGGCGGTTCAGGCCGTGTGGAACATCCTGGAAAATAAAGACACCTACCAGAGCCGCACGACTTTATTCGAGCTGCAGGCGCGAACTTCATTGAGGCGGGGGGGGGCGGTCCTTAAAACGACGCTGGATAGAGCAGGGCAAGCCAACATGGCATCAACCTTCAGGGGTTGTAAAACTGGGGCGGACCATAGATTTATTTTCGCTTACGGTTGCCCGAACTGTCGCAGCAACTCGAAGCCTGTCCCTCCGCCCCAAGGGCTATCAAGGTCGAATCCAGTGGCAAACTTTCTAACGTCTGTCGGTTCATAACTTGCATAAATGAACTGATTGGCGTACTGTGGAAGGGCCGTTGAGGGAAACTGCGTTGGACAGCACGGATCGAGACGTACAGGAAACTGCCATCATGTGGCATTGCGCTGGGCCCGCGGTGATGCTCGGCACGGTTCTGAAGACGTGGGGCTCGACGCCTCGCCCGATCGGCGCGATGGTCGCGCTGCGTGACGACGGTGCAGTGAAGGGTTCCGTATCGGGCGGGTGTCTCGAGGACGATCTGATCGAGCGCGTGTGGCGCGTCGGATTTTCGGGCTCGACGCCGACTGTCGTAACCTACGGCCTCTCGGCGGACGACGCCCATCGCTTCGGCCTTCCGTGCGGCGGCACGCTGATGATTCTCGTGGAACCGGTCCGGGTATCGTCGCGCCTTGACGAGGCGCTGGAATGGGTCAGGCGTGGCCGGGTAGTGATCCGCAACGTGAATGCCAATACCGGCGAAGCCGCCGTGAGGCCGACCGATTCGGCGGCCCCGACCTCGTTCGACGGCGTGTCGTTGCGCGCATGTTACGGACCGAGCCATCGCCTGCTGATCATCGGTGCAGGGCAACTGTCCGAATATGTTGCGCGGGTGGCGGTGGCGCTGGGCTATCGCGTCATCGTTTACGACCCGCGTGAAGAGTACCTCGGGGAATGGTCTGTGGCTCATACCGAAGTATTTCGCGAAATGCCCGACGACCTGATCGAGCGAGTCGGCCTGGATCCGAACACGGCCGTGGTTGCGCTGACGCATGATCCGAAGATCGACGACCTGGCGTTGATAGAGGCGCTCAAATCCCCGGCATTCTATGTGGGAGCGGTCGGCTCGCGTGCGAATAACGCGAAGCGTCGGGAACGGCTCAAGCTGTTTGACTTGACCGACACACAGGTTGCAGCGCTTCATGGTCCGATCGGGCTTCACGTCGGTGCCGGAACGCCGCCGGAGATCGCGGTGGCTATCATGGCGGAGATGACTTCGCACCGGGACGGTGTGCTGGTCGTGCAGGCGCACGCGCTGCGCGATGCGCCGTCGGTGCCGCAACGGAGCGAATAGGCACGCGCGTACCTGTGTGGCGTTGTGTGAATGGCAGATAAAATTTTCGATGAACTTATGGCTAAACCCACCATGCTCGAATCGTCGAGCCACAGTGCGTCGGATGCACGTTTTGCATCGATCGAGCGCTATTCATCAGTTGCGAGAACAGTCGAGATACTGTCGGATGCGTGGGGATTTCTGGTTCTGCGGGAGTGTTTTTTCGGCGTCAGGCGATTCGAGCAGTTCCAGAGCATCCTGCAGGTGCCGCGTACCACGCTGGTGGAGCGGCTCAAGAAATTCACGACCCTGGGCATACTGAAGAAACAGCTTCCGTCGACCGGCGGTGCCCGCTACGAGTACCGTTTCACGGAGCAGGGCCGCGACTTGTACGCGACGATGATCGCGCTGCTCGCCTTCGGCGACCGTTGGCTTGCGGGCGGCGCGCAGCCGCCGTTGAAACTGATTCACAAGACCTGCCAATGCGATTGCGCACCGCGCGTCGTGTGCTCGCACTGCCGCGCCGGCATTGACCCGAGGTCCGTCCACTATCGCGACGGGCCGGGAGCGGGCGGCGAGGAGCGTAGCATCGAACGCAAGCGCTCGCGCCGGAGTTCGGACGTGAGTGTCCTCGAGCGTATTCGGCCATGCTCGGTCGCGCGAACGTTGCAGATCATCGGTGACCGCTGGAGCTTCCTCGTGATCCGGGAATTCTTTTACGGTGTTCGACGCTTCGACGAGTTTCAGTCGCGCCTGGGTATCGCCACCAACATCCTGTCGGACCGACTGCAGCGACTCGTGGAGCAGGGTATCGCGGAGAAGCGGCTGTATCAGGAGAAGCCGAAGCGTTACGAGTACCGGCTGACCGAAATGGGCCGCGACTTGTATGGGCCGCTGCTGGTGATGATGGCCTGGGGTGACAAGTGGCTTTCGGGTGGCAAAGCACCGTTGAAACTTCGGCACCGGGAGTGCGACCACGATTTTCATGCAATCGTCGCATGCGACAAATGCGGTGCCGAACTCGATCCGCGTGAAATGTCATATGTGCTGCGATATGCGTTGCCGGTAGAGCTCGACGTCGCCTGACTCGCGCTTCTCGATGCCGCGTGGCGCCGGGGCGCGCGTACCGCGGCAGATCGATTCAACAGCATCGCGGTGGCTGTCTTCTTAGCCGGCCGGCCTGGCAGCCGGCTATGCGTCTCGTTCAAATCGCGCCGGGGGACCGCGCGCGTGGCGATTTGCCTCGTCATCTCCTTTTTCCCTTCGTCATGGTTTGGTGCGACTGGTCGACCGCACGTGTCGCCGGACGCATCCGGTCGCGCGCGGACTTGCCGCGTCCCGATTCGACCTTGCAGCAGACGTTAACCGTGTAAGCGTGCCCGGTACACAACCAAGAAGGTATCGGAAATGCAAGCGATATCTGCGCTGATGAATCCCTATTGGCACGGCCGCTCCTCCATGCGAAAGAGACGGCTGCATCCGCGCGGAATGCTTCAATACATCAGCCAATAACGGCTGGATAGCCGCGCGGCGTCTACATGACAAGTTGTCGAACAAGGGGCTTGCAAATCAGAATTTCGCTCACTATAGTCCACTTATGCAAGTTAGTTTGTCGTCACGACATCGTTGTCGATTCCGTGATTCCGTGATCGGGTGGAGGAGCAAAATTGAACGCATTTGAGTTTCAGTCGAACAGGTCTACGATCGTCGAGGCCGGCGCTTCGGCCCGCCTTGGGGAAATCGTCGGCCGGCTGGGCTGTCGCGCGGTCTTTCTCGTGACCGACCGCGGCATCGTCGATAACGGTCTGCTGAAACCGGCGCTTGATAGCCTCGAGGCAGCCGGCACGGCCGTTACGGTGTATGCGGACGTGCAGGCCGATCCGCCGGCTCACGTTGTGAATAGTGCGGCCGATGCGGCGGTGTCCGCCCGGGCCGACTGCGTGGTCGGTATCGGCGGCGGTAGCTCGCTCGACGTCGCGAAACTGGTGGCGCTTCTCGCGCGACGGACGGAAAAGCTCGACGCCGTTTACGGCGTGGGCGTCGCGAAAGGGCCGCGGCTGCCGCTGGTGTTGCTCCCCACGACTGCGGGAACTGGATCCGAGGTCACGCCGATTTCGATCGTGACAACCGGAGACGGAGAAAAGAAGGGTGTTGTCTCGCCGATACTGCTGCCGGACATCGCGGTGCTCGACGCGGATTTGACGTTGAGCTTGCCGCCCGCGGTCACGGCGGCGACGGGCATCGACGCAATGGTTCATGCGATCGAGGCATACACCAGCAAGCGCCTGAAGAATCCGGTCTCCGATTGCCTCGCGAAGGAAGCGCTTCGCTTGCTCGGCGCAAACATCGGCGAGGCTTGTGCCAACGGCACCAATCGCGACGCACGCCAGGCAATGCTGCTCGGCGCAATGCTGGCCGGCCTGGCGTTTGCTAATGCGCCCGTAGCAGGGGTGCACGCGCTGGCCTATCCGGTGGGTGCACGCTTTCATGTTCCGCACGGGCTGTCGAACTCGCTCGTTCTGCCGGCGGTCATGCGTTTCAACCTCGATGCCGCGGCCGACTGGTATGCGGAGCTTGCCGCCGTTCTGATGCCCGACGTCACGGGAAATACCGGTGCGCGTGCGAACGCACTGGTCGAGCGGCTGACTGCACTGCCGAAGGCGCTCGGCTTGCCGACGCGGCTGTCTGACGTCGGTATCAGCCGCGGCGATATCGCGACACTGGCGGAAGACGCGATGCGTCAAACCCGTCTGCTCGTGAACAACCCGCGCGAGATTTCCCTTCAGGATGCGGCTGCGCTCTACGAGGAGGCTCTGTGACCCAGAAAAAAATGCCGTCGCGTCGCGCCCAATATCCGCACTTCAGCGCCATTCAGACGCGCTGGTCCGACAACGATTCCTACGGGCACGTGAACAACGTCGTCTATTACGCGTACTTCGATACGGCGGTCAATCGGCATTTGATTGAACGTGGCGTGCTCGATATTGCAACCAGCCCGATCATCGGGCTCGTGGTCGACACGCGTTGCACGTACTTCTCGTCGATCGGCTTTCCCGACGTCGTCCATGTCGGCATGAAGGTCGTGCATCTCGGCAACAGTAGCGTGCGCTACGAGATCGCGCTGTTTCGCAACGATGCCGACATGGCTTCGGCGATCGGCGAGTTCGTACACGTCTATGTCGATCGGGCAACGAACGGTCCGGTGCCGATTCCGAACGATGTCCGGCAAGTCTTGCGGTCGTTGATGGCCTGACGCGCCGGTCACAACAGGTGTCCTGGAGGAGAGAACAAATGGAAATGGCAGGAGAGGCACGGTTGCAGGCATCCCGCGAGACCGTGTGGAACGCGCTCAACGATCCGGCGGTGCTGCAGGCCAGCATCCCGGGGTGCGAAGTGCTCGAGAAGAGTGCCGACAATGAATTTACCGCGACGGTGGTGTCGAAGGTCGGGCCGATCAAGGCGCGGTTCGCCGGCAAGGTGACTTTGTCTAATATCGCCGCCCCCGTCAGTTACACGCTGACGGGTGAAGGGTCCGGCGGCGCGGCAGGCTTCGCGCGTGCTGACATCGACGTGGCGCTCGAAGCGCTGGAGCAGGATGTCACGCTGCTTCGATACGGCGTCAAGGCGAACGTCGGCGGCAAGCTGGCGCAGTTGGGCTCGCGAATGATCGATGCGGCGGCGCGCAAGTCGGCCGATGATTTCTTCGATCTGTTCGCGAGGCAGGTCGGCACGAAAGTGGCCAATGGCGAACAGGAGGCGTCGTCATCGACGATGGGCGTCGATGCACTGATGGCGGCTGTGTCGATCGAGCGTCCGCTCGTTGCGCCGGCTCACGCGGAATTGGCCATCGCCGCCGAACCCGCGGCGCCGCGGCAACGCGTGGAATCCGTCGGCAGCGCTGCGCCGCAGGCTCGCTCCTCCGGGGCGGACGGCGCACCCGCGATCCCGTTGGCCGATCTTCAGTCGGAGGTGACGGATGCGTTGATGACCGAGAAGATCAAGGTGTGGATCTCCGATCAGATCGCGGTCGTCACCTTGAACCGACCGCGCAGCCGCAACGCGATGACATACGGGATGTGGCTCGCGATGCCATCGATTATGGCCGCGCTCGAACGAAATCCCGAGGTGCGGGCCGTGTTGCTGACAGGCGCGGGCGACGACTTCTGTGCAGGCGCCGACATCTCCGAGTTCGAGAAAGTGCGCGCCGACGCTGGCCAGGCGAACGCGTACGAGATTGCGGTGGATGCGTGCTGCGATGCGATCGCGAACATCTCGAAGCCGACCATTGCCGTATTGCGGGGCTACTGCCTGGGCGGAGGCGCGCATCTGGCGATGTCGTGCGACTTCCGCTTCGCGGCACCAGACGCCACGTTCGGCATTCCTGCGGCGCGCCTTTCCATCATCTACGGCGTGCGTGGGACGCGCAAGCTGTTGTCGCTGGTGGGGCTGTCGCAAGCGAAGAAGATTCTGTACGGCGCAGAGCGATTCGATGCGCGTGCGGCGCGCGACATCGGATTCGTGGACCGGATCGCCGGAGACGACGCGCAGGTCGCGCCGCTCTCATGGTGGCAGCGTGTGAGCGGCGCTAAGCCGCGCGCAAGGACGAGCGATCCGATGGCCGATGCGCGCGTGTTCGCGAGAACGATGGCGGCGAACGCGCCGCTGAGCCTGGCGGGTGCGAAATACCAGCTGAACGGGATGGCGATGGGCACCGGCGCGCTCGATCTCGATCGAGCCGAGGCGATGATCGCGGCGGCAGCCAGCAGCGACGACTATCGGGAAGGCCGGGCCGCGTTCGCGGAAAAGCGCTCGGCGAAATTCCAGGGACGTTGACGGAGGAACCGATGAAACCGGCACCGTTTGACTATTGTTGCCCGGACTCCGTCGACGAGGCGATCGCCGCGCTGGCGGCCTGCCGCGGCGATGCGAAATTGATGGCCGGCGGCCAAAGCCTGATGCCGATGCTGAATTTTCGGGTGGTGCGTCCCGCGCTGATCGTCGACATCCGCAAACTGGTCGAGCTCGACTACGTGCGCGAGCGTGAGGACGGCGGACTCGCGGTGGGTGCGCTGACGCGTCACCGCGTGCTGGAGACGTCGCGCCAGGTTGCCCGACATTTTCCGATCATTCCTGACACGATGCGCCATGTCGCCCACCTCGCGATCCGAAATCGCGGCACGATCGGCGGAAGCCTGTCGCATGCCGATCCGGCCGCGGAGTTGCCGATGCTGGCGCGATTGCTGGATGCGACGATCGTCACGCGTTCGCCCCGCGGCGAGCGCAGGATTGCGGCGGCCGATTTCTTCATCGCGCCACTCACGACGATGCTCGACGATGACGAGATGGTCGTTCGCGTCGATTTTCCGGGCGTGAAGCCCGGGACCGGCTGGTGTTTCGAGGAATTCTCGCGTCGCGCAGGCGACTTTGCGCTGGCCGCCGTGGGCGTACTGCTGGATGTCCGCGACGGCGTGATTCACGATGCGCGCGTCGCGATGATGGGAGTAGGCGACACGCCGTTGCGGCGCAGTGACTCGGAAGCGATCCTGCTCGGCAAGCAGTTGTGCGACGCGCTCGTGGATGAGGCGGCGGAAATCGCCTGTGACGGACTGTCTCCCGCCATGGATCTGCATGCTTCGCCGGCGTACCGCCGCCATCTCGCGGGTGTGCTCGCGCGGCGCGCGATACGCAGCGCATGGCGCCGTGCTTCAGGAGTCGCGCAATGAACGAACATCACATTGCCCGCAAGCCCGTCTGGATGATCGTCAACGGCACGGTCGTCGAGCGCAGCATCGAACCGCGCCTGCTTCTGTCCGATTTCTTGCGACACGACCTGTCGCTGACCGGCACGCACGTCGGTTGCGAGCACGGCGTATGCGGGGCTTGCACGGTGATCGTCGACGGCGATAGCGTGCGGTCCTGCCTGATGCTGGCGATCTCGGCCGACGGTTGCGACGTGCGTACCGTGGAGAGCATGGGCACGCCCGATTCGCTGAGCCCGCTGCAGGAGGCGTTCCGTGAACATCATGGCCTTCAGTGCGGGTTCTGTACGCCCGGCATGCTGGCGACCTGCACCGATGCGTTGCAGAAATACCCGCTCGACAGCGATGACGAGATTCGCGATGCGCTGTCCGGAAATCTTTGCCGCTGTACCGGCTACCAGGGCATCGTCGAAGCCGTCCGTGTTTGCGTAACGGCGCGCGACGCATTGCGGCAGGCCGCCGGATCCGAGCCAACCGAGGATAACCAACGATGAAGATGCATGTTCTGAATGGCGGCCGGCTCCGGATGCGCAAGAGTGTCTATCTGCCGGAAGCCGAGCGAAGCGAAACGATCGATCTGCCGGTGGCATGCATGCTGTTTCGGCATGGTCAGGGAAACGTATTGTTCGACACCGGATGCCACCCGCAGGTCGTCGACGATGCCGCAGCTCGCTGGGGGGCGATGGCGAAGGCCATGACGCCGATCGCCGGACCGGAAGACAACGTCATCTCGGAGTTGAAAACGCTCGGGCTCGGGCCGGACGATGTCGATGTAGTCGTCAACTCCCATCTGCACTCCGATCATTGCGGCTGCAATGCGTTCTTCAAGAGAGCGACGTTCTTCTGTCATGCGAAGGAGCTGGCGGCCGCCCAGGGAGAGGAGGCACTGCAACGCGGCTACATTCCCGCCGACTGGCAGCATCCGATGCCGACCGAACTCATCGACGGGGAGCGCGACGTCTTCGGCGATGGAAAGATGCTGCTGGTCCCGTTGCCGGGGCACACGCCAGGGAGCATGGGCATGCTCGCGACACTGGAGCGTGACGGCGCCTTCCTGCTTGCTGCCGACGCCGTTGCGCTGCGCGAGAATCTGACGCGCGAAGTGATGCCGCGCAACACGTGGGACTCGGATGCCGCGTTGTCAACTCTCAACGAAGTCCGGAGGCTCGAACGAGATGGCGCGAGCGTGATCTTCGGCCACGATCCGCAGCAGTGGGAGACGCTTCGCAAGGGGGCTCACGCGTATGAGTAAGCCGCGTCGTGATCCTGGCGCGCCGCCGGACGCCGATGTCGGCATCGACGAACAGCCGCGCGGCGGTTTTGTCGGGCAGCCGGTGCGCCGATTCGAGGACGCGAGACTGCTCACCGGACTCGGACGTTATGTCGACGATCGGCCGGCCGGAAATGCACTTCATCTCGCGATCGTGCGCAGCGACCAGGCGCATGCGCGCATCCGCGCCGTGCGTGCCGACGCTGCACGCGGCATGGAAGGTGTATTCGGCATCTATGCGTGGGTCGATCTGGCTGGCCTCGTCAAGCCGGCTGTCGCGGTATCGCGCATGGCGGATTATCAGCCCACGCCGATTCATGCGCTGGCGGACGGTGTCGTGCACTTCGTCGGCGAACCGGTCATCGCGGTGCTCGCTGATAGCCGCTATCTGGCCGAGGATGCGCGGGATGCGATCGAGATCGAATACGAACCGCTGCCGGTCGAGACCGATGCCGAGGCGGCGGCACAGCCCGGCGCGCCACTGCTGCACGAAGGATTGACGAGCAACGTGCTGGTCGAACGTCGGTTCGTGCGTGGCCAGATCGACGAAGCGTTCGCGCACGCGCCTGTCACCGTTGGCGGCCGGTTCCGGTTTCACCGGAAGATGCCGACCGCGATGGAGCCGCGCACGTATATCGCGGAAGTGGATCCGGGCCGGGACGCCCTGACGCTCTACACGTCGAGCCAGATACCCGGCATCGTGCGCGACGCGATGGCGGATCTGCTCGACATGCCGGGCAACCGGCTGACGGTGATCGCGCCCGATGTCGGCGGGGGATTCGGCGGCAAGACCTCGGTCTATCAGGAGGAAGTGCTCGTATGCGTGCTCGCGCGCAAGGTCGGGCGTGCGGTGCGCTGGAGCGGCGATCGGCTCGAGGACATGCTGTCGACGAGCCAGGCCTTCGACGAACGGGTCGATGCCGAACTCGCACTGGATAGCGACGGCCGGATTCTGGGCCTGCGTGCCGAAGTGATCGGCGATGTGGGCGCGTATTCGATCTATCCGTGGACTGCCGGTATCGAGCCGGTTCAGGTCATCAGTTTTCTGCCCGGGCCGTACCGGGTCCCTGCCTATCACGGACACGTGCGTGGGGTGACGACACCCAAGGCGCCGACCGGGCCCTATCGCGGCGTCGGACGCCCGACGTCGACATTCGCGATGGAGCGCCTGATGGATCTGGCGGCAAAGCGGCTCGACATGGATCCGACGGAGTTGCGGTTACGCAACCTCGTGCGTCCGGAGGAGTTTCCGTATCGCACGCCGGTCGGCATCGTGTGGGATCAATCGGCGTTCATCGAAGGACTCGAGGCAGCGAAGGAACGGTTCGACTACACCGCCGCGAGGCAGGCCCAGGCGCACGCGCGTGCCGAAGGGCGCTGGGTCGGTATCGGCGTCGCCTGCTATGCGGAACTGTCCGGCATCGGCTCGCGCATTTCCGCGTCGCCAGGCATGCCGATCAACACCGGCACCGATATGTGCGTGATCCAACTCGATTCGACCGGAGCGGTCACGGCATCGTTCGGCTGCGCATCGCATGGTCAAGGACACGAGACGACGCTCGCTCAGGTGCTGGCAGACGAACTCGGCGCGCGCATCGAAGATCTGCGCGTGATCACCGGCAATAGTGCCGCCGTGCCGCACGGTACCGGCAGTTATGCCAGCCGCACGGCCGTCATCAGCAGTGGGGCTGGAATGCTGGCAGCGCGCGAACTGCGCGCACGGATGCTGCGCGTCGCCGGTCATCTGCTCGACGTGTCGCCGGGCGATCTCGACGTGGTCGAGAGCGTCATTCGCGTGCGCTGGAGCGACGCGTGTCTGTCATTCGCCGATCTGGCAAAGGCGCTCTATTCGCAGATGGGACGCGTGCCGCCGGAGTTCCGGGAGGATCTTTGCGTCAGTCGGGTTTACGACCCGGTGGTAGGCACGACAAGTTCGTCTACGCATCTCGTTCAGGTGGAAATCGATCCCGAAACGTATGGCGTTCACGTTCGGCAATACGTGATCGCGGAGGACTGCGGACGGGTGATCAATCCGTTGATCGTCGCGGGGCAGACGCGTGGCGCCGTGGCGCAGGGCATCGGCGCTGCACTGCTCGAGGAAGTTGTGTACGACGCCGAGGGGCAATTGCTGACCGCGAGCCTGGTCGATTACCTGCTGCCGTCGGCACCGGAAGTCCCGACGTTGGATCTCGTGCACCTCGAAAAACTGGCACCGAATACGCTGGGCGGCTTTCGCGGCATGGGCGAGGGCGGGACGATCGGCTCGCCCGCGGCCATTGCGAATGCGATCGCCGATGCGCTGTCGCCGCTGAACGTCGACATATCGGAATTGCCGGTGACGCCCGAGCGCCTGTATCGCCTCATTCATTCATCCCCCATTGAATCAATCAAGGAGCAACAAGATGGAATTCAGACTTGACGGAAAGGTCGCGCTCGTCACCGGCGGCGCCCGGGACGTGGGCCGTGAAATCGCACTGGGCCTGGCTGCCGAGGGTGCGAGTGTCGTCGTCAACTATCACGGATCGAAGGCCGCGGCGGAAGCGGTCGTGGACGAGATCCGCGCGCAAGGTGGGCGAGGGCGGGCGATCGGCTGCGACATCTCGGACCGTCGGGCCGTGGATCAGATGATCGACGAGACCGTCGAGGTCTTCGGCGGTCTCAACATCCTTGTCAACAATGCCGGGCTCGTCATCCGCAAGCGCTTTCTCGATTCCCACCCGGACGAATGGCGCAAGCAGATCGACGTCTGCCTGTACGGCACGCTGAACTGCACGTATGCGGCGTTGCCTCATCTGGAGCGTCAGAAAGGCAGCGGCCGAATCATCACGATCACGGGCGATTCGTCGCGGGTCGGCGAATCCGGCCTGGCGATCGGCGCGGCCGCGCGCGCGGCCAATATCGCACTGATGAAGTCGATCGCACGAGAAACGCGCTCGGGCACGACAGCCAATGCGCTGGCGCTCGGGTTGATCGAGACCGCACACGATCCGGAATTTCTCGAGGCGAATCTGGAACGGCTGGTCAAGCTCTATCCGCTTCGACGTCTCGGTCAGCCCAATGATGTTGCGCCCATGGCGGTCCTGCTTGCATCGGAAAAGGGAAGCTGGATTACCGGTCAGGTGATCAGCATCAGCGGCGGCTTCAGTATGGTCTGACGGCGCAACCCACGGCGTTCTTCCGACAACTGACACATCAGCGCCGCCGACCGAATCCGACGGCAGCGCTCCAGGAGACAAACGTGATTCATACCGAGCTTATTGTGCCTGTCCACGAATTGCTCAAGCGCCATAAGGAGCGCAATCCGGACAAGGCGGCATTCGAGGACGCACGGACGTCCGTCACTTATGCGGAACTGGACGCGATGACCGCACGCCTGGCGACGCACTTGCAGCGGGCGGGCGTGCAGGCCGGCGATCGTGTCGCCGTCGTGCTGCCGAACTCGGTCGAATGGGTGGTGAGCTGCCTCGCCTGCGTTCGTGCCGGTGCGATCGCCGTGCCAATCAACCACGAGGCCACTTCGCCGGAGATCGAGTATCGGCTGGATGATGCAAGCTGCACGGCACTCGTGACGAGCGACGTGCGCGAGCGGGAATTGCGCGCGGTCGGTGCTTCTGTCGGTACGGTCAGGGAATACGTGACCGTGTCGTGGTCGTCGCAGCCCGTCGTCGGTACGCCATTTGCAGTCGCGACGGCGCGCGGCACCCCGAGTGAGCCGTTGGATCCGGACGCGATCGACGATCCCGCATTCGTGATCTACACGTCGGGAACGACCGGCAAGCCCAAAGGCGTGCTACTGTCGACGCACGGCATGCTGTGGGTCGCCGCCGCATGCTGGGCCCCGATTGCCGGCCTGACGGGCAGCGATCGCGTGCTGAGCGCACTTCCGCTGTATCACTCGTATGCGCTGAACTTCTCCGTGCTGAGCGTGCTTGCAGTTGGTGCGACCGCGTATCTGATGGAGAAGTATTCGTCGAGCGAAATCCCGCGGCTGCTGTCGGACGGGCGCTTCACGGTCATGCCGGGCGTGCCGACGATGTTCCACTACCTGCTCGAATCTGCGCGGGCGAATGGGCGCGGCTCGCTGCCCGGGCTGCGATTATGCGTGTCGGCCGGCGCGATACTGCCGGGCACGACGAATCGCGAATTCGAAAACATGTTCGGCCTGAAGCTGCTCGATGGCTACGGCATTACCGAAACCTCGACGATGGTCACGATGAACTGGCCGACCGGTGCGCGCGTATTCGGCTCGTGCGGCCTGCCGCTGCCGGGCGTAGCGACGCGCGTCGTCGATCCTGTTGCGTTGCGCGATGTCCGTGTCGGGGAAGAAGGCGAGTTACTCGTCCGCGGTCCCAATGTGATGAAGGGATACCTGAACAAGCCAACGGAAACCGATGCGGCATTGAGCAACGGCTGGTATCGCACGGGCGACTTGGCACGCTTTGATGCGAACGGCTATATCACCATCACGGGGCGCCTCAAGGAAGTAATCATTCGGGGCGGCCAGAACATCTCACCGGCCGAGATCGAAGAGGTGGTCTGCGAGTACGACGGCGTTCACGATTGCGCGGTCGTCGGCATGCCACATGCGCATCTCGGCGAGGTCCCGGTGGTATTCGTCGTCGAGCGAGCCGAGGGCGCTGTGGATGTCGCGGCGCTGCTTGCGCACTGCAGTCTCCATCTGTCGGCTTACAAGGTGCCGTCCGCGATTCATGTGACGACGGAAATTCCGCGGACCGGATCGGGGAAGGTCATGCGGTTCAAATTGCGCGAAGCCGTACAACCGGCCGAGCACGGTGGCGTCTGACACGTTACGCCTATCCTCTGACTGGAGAAGTATTGATGTCGACAATTTCATTGAACGGACAAGTAACACTTCGGAATCCTGAACTGATAAGGAATGTGTGCCTGATCGCAGGTGAATGGGTTCACGCTGACCAAGGCGGCACGATCGACGTGCGCAATCCGTCGACGGGGCAGTCGCTCGGGACGGTGCCGCGCATGGGGAGAGATGAGACATTGCGCGCGATCGACGGCGCCAATGCCGTGCTGGCCGAATGGCGCTCGCGTACGGGCAAGGAGCGTGCGGCAGTTTTGCGTCGCTGGTATGAGCTGATGATCGAGAATCAGGATGATCTGGCGGCGATCATGACGGCTGAGCAGGGCAAGCCGCTTGCGGAAAGCCGCGCGGAGATCGGCTATGCCGCGTCGTTTCTGGAATGGTTCGGCGAGGAGGCCAAGCGTGCCTATGGCGATACGATACCAGGGCATGCGCGCGACAAGCGCATCGTCGTGCTGAAGCAACCCATCGGCGTGTGCGCTGCGATCACGCCGTGGAATTTCCCGGCGGCGATGCTGACGCGCAAGATCGGGCCGGCACTCGCCGCTGGTTGCACGATGGTATTGAAACCGGCGAGCCAGACGCCATTCTCCGCGCTTGCGCTCTGCGTGCTGGCCGAGCGTGCCGGCGTGCCCAAAGGGGTGATCTCGTGCGTAACTGGCGCGGCGGCGCAGATCGGCGAAACGTTGACGACCAGTCCGATCGTCCGCAAGGTCTCGTTCACCGGATCGACGGAAATCGGCAAGATTCTGCTGGCGCAATGCGCGTCGACCGTCAAGAAGGCATCGATGGAACTGGGCGGCAACGCGCCGTTCATCGTATTCGACGATGCCGATCTCGACGCGGCAGTGAAAGGTGCGATCGCATCGAAGTATCGCAATGCGGGGCAGACCTGCGTATGCGCGAACCGTCTGCTGGTTCAGGACGGTGTGTATGACGCGTTCATCGAAAAACTGTCGGTGGCCGTGCAATCCATGCGTGTCGGCGACGGATTCGAGGAAGGTGTCGCGATCGGTCCTTTGATCGACGAGCATGCCGTCGCGAAGGTTGTGGAGCACGTCGACGACGCGATATCGAAGGGCGCGCGTGTCGTAGTCGGCGGAAGGCCGCACCAGAAGGGCGGCAACTACTACGCGCCGACGATTCTTGCCGATGTGACGCCGTCGATGCGGATCTTTCGCGAGGAGACGTTCGGTCCCGTCGCCCCCATTTTCCGGTTCAGTACCGACGACGAGGCGATCGCGCTCGCGAACGACACCGAATTCGGTCTTGCTTCCTATTTCTACAGCCGGGATATCGGCCGCGTGCTGAAAGTGGCCGAAGCGCTCGAGTACGGCATCGTAGGCATCAACGAAGGGCTGATTTCGACCGAAGTCGCACCGTTCGGCGGTGTCAAGGAGAGCGGGCTCGGACGCGAGGGATCGAAGTACGGCATCGAGGACTACCTCGAGCTCAAGTATCTGTGCGTGGGCGGAATCGCCTGACGCTCGGGGCGGCACCTGGGTGCATCGACGCTTCGGTGCCGGTTCATCGCGAATGCTTCGATGGAGGTATCTCGCACAATAAAGTCCAGTAATGAAAGTTAAACAACAAAGATGAATCCATTGGTTTGGAGGAGCTAGACATGTCAACGGTCAATGTGGCAGTGCCTGCGTCGCGGATGTCCCGTGACGAAAAACGGGTAGTTTTCGCGTCTTCGTTAGGTACGGTATTCGAGTGGTACGACTTCTTTCTGGCGGGCTCGCTGGCGACGTTCATTGGCAAGCATATTTTCTCCGGTGTCAACCCGACCGCGGGATTCATCTTTACGCTGCTGAGCTTTGCTGCGGGTTTCGCGGTGCGACCTCTCGGGGCGATCGTATTTGGACGTCTGGGCGACCTGGTAGGCCGCAAGTACACGTTTCTCGTGACGATCGTCCTGATGGGCGGCTCGACGTTTCTCATCGGGTTGTTGCCGGGCTTTGCCACTATCGGGATCGCTTCGCCTATCCTGTTTGTCGCGATGCGGATGATTCAAGGGCTTGCGCTTGGCGGCGAATATGGCGGCGCGGCGACCTATGTCGCGGAGCATGCGCCGAATGACCGGCGCGGTGCATGGACCGCCTGGATTCAGATGACCGCGACGCTCGGGCTGTTCCTGTCGCTGGTGGTCATTCTGGGTGTGCGAACCACGACAGGCGAAGGTCCGTTCGCATCGTGGGGATGGCGAGTGCCATTCCTGATGTCCATCGTCCTGCTCGGGATATCGGTGTGGATCCGTCTTCAGTTGCACGAGTCGCCGGCATTCGAGCGCATGAAGGCGGAGGGCAGTCGCTCGAAGGCACCCGTAGCCGAGGCATTCGGGCAATGGAAGAACCTCAAACTGGTGTTGGTCGTGTTGTTCGGGCTGACGGCGGGGCAGGCAGTCGTCTGGTATACGGGGCAGTTCTACACGCTGTTCTTTCTGACGCAGACGCTCAAGCTCGAGGGCTCGACGTCGAATGTGATCCTTGCCATCGCACTCGTGATCTCGGCGCCGTTCTATGTCGTGTTCGGTTCATTGTCCGACCGAATCGGACGCAAGCCGATCATCCTGATCGGTTTCGCGCTGGCGGCCGCCACGTATTTTCCGCTGTTCAAGGGGCTCACGCACTTTATCAATCCCGCGCTGGAGACGGCACAACGGAATGCGCCGATTGTGGTGAAGGCATTTCCTCGCGAGTGTTCGTTCCAGTTTAATCCGGTCGGTACGGCGACCTTTACCAGTTCATGCGATATTGCCAAGAGTGCGCTCTCGAAAGCTGGGCTGAGCTACCGTAACGAACCGGCGGCGCCGGGCGAGAGGGCAGCGATCGTCGTCGGCGGCAGCATCATTTCGTCATACGATGGAAAATCCGCCGACGCAGCCATGCAAGGGCGTGATTTCGATCGGGCGCTGCAGCGTGCGCTGCATGATAACGGCTATCCGGCGAAGGCCGATCCGGGCAAGATCAATTGGCCGATGGCGATCCTTCTGCTGGCGATCCTGATGATCTACGGCACGATGGTCTACGGTCCGATCGCGGCCATGCTCGTCGAGTATTTTCCGACACGGATCCGCTACACGTCGATGTCGTTGCCATATCACATCGGCAACGGATGGTTCGGTGGATTCCTGCCGGCTTCCGCATTCGCGATCGTCGCGGCAAACGGGAACATCTATTCCGGCCTCTGGTATCCGATCGTCATTGCGACCGCTTCGCTGATCGTCGGGATCTTGTGCGTGCGCGAGACGCGCGGCACCGATATCTGCGCAAATTGACCAGACAACATATCGATACGGAGTCGAGCGGATCATGGCGTTATACGAATATCGAGGCGTGGCCCCGCGCGTTCATGCGTCCGCTTACGTACACCCGAGTGCGAGCATCATCGGTGACGTGATCGTCGGCGCCGGTTGCTATATTGGGCCCGGAGCCTCGCTACGTGGGGATTTTGGCGCTATTCGTGTCGGCGAGGACAGCAACGTACAGGACAACTGTACGTTGCATGTCGGGCACGGAATGACATGTTTGCTTGGCGAACGGTCTCATGTCGGCCACGGCGCCGTGGTACACGGCGCACGTCTGGAGCGCAACGCGCTGATCGGGATGAACGCCATCGTGATGGACGACGCGATAGTCGGAGGTTCCGCCATCGTGGCGGCGTGCGCGTTCGTCAAGTCAGGGATGCAAGTGCCGGCACAAACGCTGGTCATGGGCGTGCCGGCCCGTATCGTCCGCGTACTGACCGACGCGGAACTGCGTGAGAAGGTCGAAGCGACGAACCGATACTGCGAACTCGCGGCAGCGAGTTTGGCAACGATACGCCGGATCGATATGTCGATCGGTGGCTGAGCCGAGTGATATTGCCGGAATTCGACAGACCCCGACCGTCGCGAATGGAATACGGCGATCGACGATTGTCGCGATCGGCTTTTGCGGCGGAGCGCCGCAATCGTTCGTTGTCGGCACTACCGACGTAGCCGTGCAGTGCGCCGTAGACGTGCGCGCACTGCACGATTCACAAACGAATCAATCGATCCCTGCCGTGCGGTGACCAGCATAGTACGGGGTGCGCCAGTTTGGCGTTATGCCCATGAAGTCGTCGAAATATGCAATGGCCAGCATCGGCTCTTCGAGCAAATTCTCGCGATACGATTGCCAGATCTTGAGCTGTCCGATTTTTTCGGACGGTTCGACGACTTTTCCACATTCCTGCCGTGATACTTTTTTGACGAGCTCAACGCAAAAATGAGTCAGTGCGAATCCGGTCGGCCACCAGTCTGCAATTTCGCTGCTCGGTTTCTTATGTGGAATGATGGTCACCGATGTGTCTCGGACGGCTTTGAATTTCAATAGTTCGGCGAGCAGCGCGCCGATGCAGAACTGGAAATAGTCAGCCGCGTTCTTGTGTAGGTAAAACTCACTGTCTTCGAGGATTTGAGTCCACGCGACGAACGCTTGTGTGAACTGTCGATCATCGAGCTCGAGCAACACGCCGGAATTTTTTGAGTAGTCGTCGCAATACTGCTGAAGAAGCAGTCTGCAAGATGACAGTTTGGCGAGAGCCGGCCATACGCGATGTATGGACCTTGCGATCGGTTCGTGTTCGTCTACCAAGATGCTTCTCCGGCGCATTGACTTCACAGGTAGCTGACAATTCGGGAAAACTCGCGCTGCATCGCGTCGTCCGGATTTTTCGATCGCAATGCCGCTCGAATTCGCGACTCGGACGCGCCTACGAGATCGGCCGCGAAACGAAGCAGCGTGTCGGGATCGGACGGAAGCGCTGCAGGCTGAACAATTCTTGCGCACCCGGTGATACCGAGTAATAGAAAAACATATACGTTCGGCTCGGATACCAGCCACCACGGCGCGACGACATCCGGCAATTCATCGAATCGTGCGCTTCGAATCGGATGGCGGTCGATGAGCGATAACGTGAGCCGGGAATACGCGCGGCAGATATCGTCGGAAAATTCATCCAGCGACGCCTCGGCCTGGATTTCCGCTATGCCTTTCAACACGTTGTGCGCGCCGCGCAGGCTGCTGAATGCGTCATTGATGCGGTGTTCAAATATAAGGACGTCCGTCGCACCCGCGTGCAGGATGAATCGCTTCGCGGCTGCGTAATAAAGTGCCGAGCAGTGGCGGATCAGCTTTGTATCCGCGGATTCGCGAATGATGCGTTCCAGGCCGCCGTCGAAGCTGACAGGCGCTTTCCAATGATCCTGCAGTGGGGGAATCGCATGACCTGCATACGTTTCGGCCGTTTCGAGCAGTGTGTCCGCGATATGGCCGACGGAGCCAAGAAATTGCGGCAACGGCGGCAAGTTCGCGCGGCGGGCAGCGGTTCGCTGAGAATCGGACCCAGAGCCGGGGACGTTTCGCGCCGCGTATCGAAGTTGCCGCGCACAATCCATCAATGCAAGGCGAACCTGACTGAGATCCTGGACGATGTGCGATGGCGTCAATGACTTGGGTTCCATGGCTGCCTCGAGACTGAAACATTTGAAGTTAAGATAGCACATTTGTTCAGTGTCATTGATCACGTTAATTTAGGGGAGGAAGCGTGCCGAGAGCCCGAACCAAGCACCGAGAAGAGGCCATCGACGAACAAAGCCCAGCGCGCAGACTGCGGCTGCGCGCGGCGTGGATGTACTTCGTGGAGGAGATGACGCAACACGAGATCGCGCAGAAACTCGGCATCGGTCGGGTGACGGTCGTGCGCCTGCTGGCGGCTGCGCGCGAGAGAAACGAGGTAAAAATTTCGATTGGGGATCGCCTGGTCGAATGCGTGGATCTCGAACGGCAACTCGAGGAGCGATTCGGGATCGCGGAAGCGATCGTCGTACCGCTGTCAGCGCGAGACGCGGATGCCACCGCGCCAGTGAGCGCGGCTGCTGGCGAATATGTGTCGTCGATGGTGCGGTCGAACATGAAAATCGGCGTCGGTTGGGGGCGCACCCTTGTCAGTTCGCTGTCGTACATGGGTGAGCGTCCCGTCGAAAACGTCTCGGTGGTTTCACTGCTGGGCGGCATCATGAAAGCCCGACATTTCAACCCGGCGGAGTTCGCTTGGCGTTTCGCGACGTTGTATCAGGCGGACTGCTACCTGATGACCGCGCCGTTGGTGGTCGACAGCCCGGAGACCCGGCGCACGCTCATCGAGCGCTGCGGCCTCCGGGATATTTTCGATCTGGCGAGATCCCTGGATGCGGTCGTGCTCGGCGCTGCGGGCACTGGCCCGGAGGCAACGGCGCACCGATCGCGGTTCATCAGCGATGCTGATCGCGAATCAGTGATCAAGGCGGGTGCCGTGGGCGATCTGCTCTTCAACTTTTTCGACGCCAACGGACAACTGGTTGACCATCCCATCAACGAGCGTGTGATGTCCGTGCCGCTCGACATCGTCAAGCAAGTACCGGTGCGCGTGCTTGCAGCGGGCGGCGTCAGCAAGGTGCCGGCACTCGGGGGGGCTCTGAGGTTATTGCGACCGTCCGTATTGATCACCGATCAATACGCCGCAGCGGACTTGCTGAAACTAGCGGACTGACCTTCGCGCGGAAAGGTCCCCGTCACCTTTCCGTACTCCGCGCTCGTCCCCATTGCCGAGAGAAGCGCGCTCTCGCACCTCCCCCATTCGCAGCGACGGCAGTGATGCTGCGTTGCATCAATTTCCGTATCAGTGCCCGCCGCCGGGCTGTCGCTCGCCTCAACGAGCCCTTGGCGCGGCTCCCCCTCTTTCCGTCCCCAAATTTCCATGCGCTAGGAATAACCCTACATGCGCTCTTTTTGCCGCTCGGTTGCTTGTACCTTTTGTGAACAAAGTGATATTGTAAAAAACAAATGTGCACTGAACGTCGCGGCGATCCAGGTTGCAGACGCGGGTTAAGGGCACATGCCTGCGCAAGCGCGCGTCACTATCCAGGAGACATCGTCGATGCTCAACATCATTCCCAGCGGCCTGGCGGCCGACCTCAAAGCCCGCGCCCAATCGGGCAGACCTATCCGAATCGGCTTGATCGGTTCCGGTGAAATGGGCACGGACATCGTGACCCAGGTCCGGCAAATGGAAGGTCTTGAGATCGGCGCGATCGCGGACCTCCGTGTCGACGCCGCATGCGAAGCGGTTCGAGTCGCCAATCAGGCGGACGACGGCTATCGCGTCGTCGAGACTGGCTCGGGGATTTCGCAGGCGATCGAGGCCGGATCGATCGCCATCACGCAAGACTCGAATGCGATCTGTACCAACGATCAAATCGACGTGGTTATCGATGCGACCGGCAAACCGGCGGTGGGCGCGCAGATCGGGCTGCTGGCCATGGAGCATGGCAAGCATCTCGTGATGATGAACGTCGAAGCCGATGTGACCATCGGCGCATACCTGCGTCGTGAAGCGGAGCGGCTGGGCGTGGTGTACACGCTCGGCGCCGGCGACGAGCCGAGCTCGACGATCGAGTTGATCGATTTCGTCAGCGCGCTCGGTTATCCGATCGTCGCCGCGGGTAAGGGCAAGAACAACCCGCTGAATATCGACGCGACACCGGACGACTACATGGCGGAAGCCAAGGCGCGCAACATGAATCCGCGCATGCTGGTGGAGTTTGTCGACGGTTCGAAGACCGCGGTCGAAATGGCGGCGATCGGAAATGCGACCGGGCTGATTCCGGATGTGGCAGGCATGCACGGTCCCGCGGCCACGCTCGACCAACTGCATGAGGTGCTTTGTCCGGTGGCGGACGGCGGGATCCTCACCCAAAAGGGCGTAGTCGATTACACCATCGGAAAGGGCGTCGCGCCCGGGGTGTTCGTCGTTGCCGAACTTGCACATCCTCGCCTGCGCGAGCGCATGGCAGACCTCAAGCTCGGCAAGGGGCCGTATTACACGTTCTATCGCCCGTATCACCTGACGAGCCTCGAAGTACCGCTCAGCTGCGCGCGCGCTGTCCTGTACGGCAAAGCCGACATGCGGCCGCTCCCCGTTCCGGTGGTCGAGGTTTGCGCGGTGGCGAAGCGAGACCTGAAAGTCGGTGACCGCCTCGACGCGATCGGCGAATTCACGTACCGCGCGTGGGCCATCGCGGCGGACGACGCGCTTGCGGAGCGCGCGGTTCCATGCGGCTTGCTGGAAGGCGGCATCGTCACCCAAGCAATCCGAAAGGGCGAATTGCTGACGTACCAGAACGCCGCGGTCGACGCGAACGCACCGATTGTCAAACTGCGCCAGCGTCAGGACGAGATGGTCCGTGGCGCGCGTGCCGCCGCTTGAGGAGAGGATGATGGGATTCGTTGCAGAGAAGATCGAAGGAATGCCCGAAGTCTATCGGCACGTCTCCGCGCAAGCGTTGCGTGACGCGCTGAAAAAGATGCAACTCGTGCGTCGATTCGAGGAGAGTGCGGAACAGGCGTACATGCGCGGCCTGATTCACGGCACGATGCACCTGTCCATCGGGCAGGAAGCCTCCGCGATCGCGATGACGATGCTCCTCACCGATGAGGACTACATCACGTCGACGCATCGGGGACACGGCCACTGTATCGGCAAAGGTGCGGATCCGAAACGCATGTTCGCCGAATTCTTCGGTAAGGAGACAGGGTATTGTCGGGGGCGGGGCGGTTCGATGCACATCGCGGATGTGAGCCGCGGAAATCTCGGCGCCAACGGTATCGTGGGCGGGGGCTTGCCTATCGCGGTCGGCGCGGCGCTGTCGATCAAGAAGCGGCGCAAGGACTCGGTTGTCGTGTGTTTTTTCGGCGATGGCGCGAACAATGAAGGTGCGTTCCATGAATCGCTGAATTTCGCCGCGATCTGGAAGCTGCCGGTGATTTTCGTCTGTGAAAATAACCGGTACGGCATGTCGATGTCGGTCGAACGTTCGACGGCCGTCAGTCGGATTTCGCAGCGCGCGGCTGCGTATGACATGCCCGGCGTAACTGTCGACGGCAACAGCTTCGGCGACGTGCTGACGGCGGCTGAAGGCGCGATCGAGCGTGCGCGAAAAGGCGAGGGGCCGACACTCATCGAGTGCGAGACATACCGCATTCGCGGCCACTCCAAGAGCGACCGGAACCGCTATCGCACCCGCGAAGAGATCGAGTCCTGGGGCGCAAGGGATCCCATTGCGAAATTCGAGCGGCAGTTGGTGGAGCTTGGACTGATCGACGCCGCAGCGGCGCAAGCAATCCACGCGGAAGTCGAGGAAGAAATCAAGGCGGGGCTGGACTACGCGCAGAACAGCCCGGCACCGGACATCGCCGAGTTGACGCGCTATGTATATACGGAGAACGGGGGGAATGACCATGAGTGACCAGCGCGAACTGACTTACGCTCAGGCGATTCATGAGGCAATGGGCATCGCAATGGAGCGAGACGAGCGCGTGTTCCTGATGGGCGAGGATATCGGAGTCTACGGCGGTGCGTTCCAGGTGACCGGTGACCTGTTTCAGCGCTTTGGTGCGGAACGTGTCATGGACACGCCCATCGCGGAGCTGGCAGGCGCCGGCATTGCGGTCGGCGCGGCGATGACCGGCTGCCGGCCGATCTACGAATTCCAGTTTTCGGACTTCGCAACGCTTGCGATGGAACAAATCGTGAACCAGGCCGCGAAGATGCGTTACATGCTGGGCGGTGAAGTCTCGGTGCCGGTCGTGATGCGCTTTCCCGCCGGCTCGGGGACAGGCGCCGCAGCGCAGCACAGCCAGAGCCTCGAGGCCTGGTTCGCGCACGTTCCTGGGTTGAAGGTAGTGCAACCCAGTACGCCCCATGACGCGAAGGGATTACTGCTTGCCGCGCTCGAGGACCCCGATCCGGTGATGATCTTCGAACACAAGCTCCTGTACAAGAGCAAGGGCATCGTGCCGGAGGGCTACTATGTCGAGCCGATCGGCAAGGCCGTCGTTCGCCGCGAGGGGCGGGATGTCACGATCGTCGCGACTTCGATCATGACCGTGCGTTCGCTGGAAGCGGCACACGCGCTGCAACAGGAAGGCATCGACGTGGAAGTGATCGATCTGCGCAGCATCCGGCCGATCGACCGCGAGGCGATCATCGCCAGCGTCCGCAAGACTTCGCGTCTGGTATGTGTGTACGAAGGTGTTCAGCAACTGGGCATAGGCGCCGAGATCGCTTCGATCGTTTGCGAAAGCGACGCCTTCGATTATCTGGACGCACCGATCGTCCGGTTGGGCGGCGCGGATTGTCCGTTGCCTTACAACCCGCAGCTCGAGAAGGCTGCCGTGCCGCAGGTGCCCGACATCGTCGAGGCGGTTCGGCATATCGTTGGTCGGAGGGGCTGAGATGGCGACCGAAGTGATCCTTCCCCGCGTCGACATGGACATGACCGAGGGCACGATTACGGCCTGGTATGTCACGGACGGCGACGCGATCAAACAGGGTGAGCCGATCTTCGACATCGAGACCAGCAAGGCCACGATGGAAGTGGAGGCCCCGGCGAGCGGCACGGTGCGGCAGATTACCGCCAGCGTCGGCGATACGGTCCCCGTCGGAACGGTCATCGCATGGATCTATGCCAATGGCGAGACCGTCATTGAGCAGGACGCCGGCACAACAGCATCAGGCGTTGCCGAGCTTGACGCCGCGGCTGGACCCTCGGTCCATCGTCGCGCGGACGTCGCACCCGCGGCATCGTCGGACGATATCGGCGATAGCCGGATTCGCGCAACACCCGCCGCTCGTCGGGCTGCTCGCGAAAGCGAAATCGACCTGGGCAGCCTGCAAGGATCCGGTCCGCATGGCCGGATCGTCGAAAATGACGTGCGCGCCGTCGCCGTCGGCAACGGTGGTTCACGTGAAGTGCCGGCCGGCGCGAGCCAGCAAGGCGCGCTCAATCGGGTCTGGCTGCAGCGAGGCGGCCCCGCGACGCTGGTGTTTCTGCATGGATTCGGGGCCGAGGCGAATAGCTGGCGCCCGTTCTTCAATGCATTGCGCGACGCCGGCCTTGCCAAGAATCTCGGTGTCCTGTCGATCGATTTGCCCGGACATGGAAAATCGCCGGCCGACGCTGCCGCATCGCTGGAGAAAATCGTCGACGCGATCGGCGCTACGCTGACGGCCGAAGATGTCGCGAACTGCCACCTCGTCGGGCATTCTTTCGGCGCGGCTGTCGCGATCGCGTTGAGCGCGTCGCGCCAGGTGCATGTGTCGTCGTTGACGCTGGCCGCACCAGCCGGGCTGGGCACCGAATGCAACGGTGCGTTCTTGCGCGGGCTGACGCAAGCTGCTGATCGAACCAGTCTTACGCCATGGCTGCGGGAATTGGTCGCGCGTCCCGATGTGATCGACGAAGCGTTCATCGCGACGGCGGAGCAGCAATTGTCGAGTGAGGCAAAACGTGTGACGCTTGCGTCAATCGCGGAGACGTTTTTTCCGGGCGGCCGGCAGAAGATCGATCTGCGAGAAGCCATCGCGTCGCTGACGATGCCTGTTCGCGTCGTCTGGGGGGCGTCGGATAAGATCATTTCGATTACGCACGCGAACGGCCTGCCTGGCCGGATTGCGCAGCACCGCTTCGCAGACGTCGGTCATTTGCCGCACGTCGAAGCGCTGGCTGATGTGGTCGGTATCGTCGGCGAGCAACTGTCACGGTAGGCGGAGCCATACATGAACCTGGAGCTTGACGGCAAGATCGCGCTGGTAACGGGGCTATCATCCCCCATCGGCGACGAGGTGGTCCGTGCGTTGCGTACCGCCGGCGCAACGGTACTTACGCAGCGGGCACGCGTTCTCGAACTGGTGGGTGATACGGGAGACTGTCAAGCGAATGTCGACAGTACGCCGGCGGAAATCTTCACGGCGCGGCGTGCGGTCGATCTGGTTGAACGGACCGTGCTTGAATTCGGGAGACTCGATATCGTCGTCCATAACGGCTGCGCGCGCCTGGATGCGGGAAACGATCTCGAGATTCACGAACGAGAGGTCGATCACGCGTACGCCGAGTGCGTCAAGGCTGCATTTTACATCGCCCATGCCGCATCTTTGCAGTATCGGCGAGTCAAGCGAGGCGTGATCGTCAATATCGCGCCAACTGCCGAAGCGGATTCCTGGTGCGTGCCGTGGCAGAACGCCTGTGCCGCGGCACTCTGTCAGCTATCCCAAGCAATGGGGCAGCGATTGAAAGGTGACGGAATCCGTGTCAATGCCGTCTGTCCAACGGTACCCTCATATGACGAGTTTCGCCGCGCCTCACACGGTGTGCTGCTGCAGTCGACACCGCTGCCGTCGATCCCGAGGCGAGATGACGGCTTGTCCGCCACAGTGCGTGCCGCTCTATTCCTGGCTTCGGAGGCGTCACACTACATTTCGGGTCTCGTGTTCCCGATCGAGGTCAATTCGGGTTTTTGTTAGAAGAATCGTTGCTGCGGGTTTCGTGTCGCGTTTTCCCGTATTTACCTGAAATTGAACAATTGTATTATTGCGATAAACATTTGTTCAAAATGGCGGCGCGAAATAACCGCCGGATTCGTCTCGTTTGTTAAAGCAGTTCGTGCGAGGCAGGAGACATGCAATGGAACTCGTTCGGTTCGGTTTACTGGCCTTGGCTGTTACGTGGGCGCTGCAGCTCATCGCCGGGTGGGCCCATATGCGCTACTACCGGGACACGCTCAGAAAGACTGCGCGAACGTGGGGCGACGGCTTTCTCGGCGTGGGGACGTTCAAGCCGCGGATCGGGCGCGGCGCAGTTGCGATCGTCGTCATCGGTGACGATTGCATTGTCAGACAAGTATTGGCCATGTCTGGACTGACTGTGTTCGCTCGTTTCGAGGCGCTTTCCGGATTCAATGGCGGGTCGATCGGCGAGTTTCAACACAATTTGGAGTCCTTGGCGCTTGCACCTCGTCTTAGGCACGCGCTTCGCAACGCACTCGACATGGCTTGCAGAACCGCGAACGCGAACCGTCCTATCGGTGCCGTGATTGAGTAGACGAACGCCGTACAGCACGCAGGTCGCGGCACTGTTTTGATTGACGCATCTGTCGCACATCACAACTTCATCAGGAGACAACCATGAATCCGCTGGATTTTCTTACTCATGCCGCCGAGGCATTTATCGGTGTATTCAACGCAGGCGGAAAGACGTTCGTCGGCTTTGTTACAGGTATTTTGCCGACACTGATTGTGCTGCTCACCGCGGTCTACACGATCATCGCGCTAGTGGGCGAGCAGCGGATTCAGGGATTGGCTCGTTTCCTTTCGAAGAACATCGTGACGCGATATTCGCTGTTGCCGTTGCTCGCGATGTTCTTTCTGACCAATCCGATGGCCTACACGTTCGGCGTCTTCCTTGAAGAGCGTCACAAACCAGCGTTCTACGATTCCGCAGTGTCCTTGTGTCACCCCATTACGGGCTTGTTTCCGCACTGCAATCCGGGCGAGCTTTTCGTCTGGCTTGGTGTGGCAGCAGGTATCACGAAGCTCGCTGAAACCCATGCCGCACCGTTCTCATTGCCGAAACTCGCGCTCTTCTACCTGGGCGTCGGCCTTTTCGTCAATCTCCTGAAAGGGGTGCTGACCGAAGCGATCACCCGCATGATCGCGAAGCGCGAAGGCCTCACGCTTTGAACTCGACACGATAAAACACGAGAAATCACCTGGAGGAGAACGAAATGGATGCGCGTACGTACAAGGCGGTTGAGGTACGAAAGGGGGCCAACGGCTGGGGCGGCCCACTCGTCATCGCACCGACGGTGGAGCGCAACAAGATCGTAGCCGTGACCGGAGGAGATATTCCGAAGGTGGCACAGCGGTTGGCTGATCTGACCGGAGCAACGGTCGTGGACGGTTTTCGCAATCCGCCGCTCGAATCGGAAATCGCGGCTGTCGTGATCGATTGTGGGGGAACCGCGCGGTGCGGCGTATATCCGCGAAAGCGCATCCCTACCATCAATCTGAGTCCGGTTGGACAGTCGGGCCCGCTTGCGCAGTTCATTACCGAAGATATCTACGTGTCCGGCGTCGAATTGAACAGCTTGCGGTCCGTTGACGACGACGCGTCGAACGCCGACGCGCATTGCGCCGCCGTGACGAACGGCGACACCTCATCCGCCGCAACGTCGTCGCCGGCGGAACCGCGAACCGGGGCAAGCCATGGCGGCTTCGTCGGGATGATCACTTCGGTTGGCCGCGGCATGGGTGGCGTCGTGAACGTGCTGTTCACGAGCGGGCGCAAGTCGATCGATACCGTTATTCGCAACGTGCTGCCATTCATGGCGTTCGTGACGATGCTGATCGGCGTGATCAATTCAACCGGGGTGGGGACCGGGCTCGCTCATCTGCTTTCGCCGCTGGCCGGTAATATCGTCGGGCTCGTGATCCTGTCGGCGATCTGCGGTCTTCCGTTCCTGTCGCCCGTACTCGGACCGGGTGCCGTGATCGCGCAGGTCATCGGCGCGGCAATCATCGGGCCGGCCATCGGCAATGGCACGATTCCGCCGCATATGGCGCTGCCGGCGCTGTTCGCGTATGACACCCAGGTCGGTTGTGATTTCGTGCCGGTCGGGATGGCACTCGGCGAAGCGAAACCGGAGACGATTCGCGTCGGCGTGCCGGCCGTACTGATCAGCCGCCAGATCATGGGGCCGGTCTCGGTGTTGATCGCCTGGGTGGTCAGCTTTGCTCTCTAAAAACATCTTGAGGTCACGCATGCATTACTACAAGACAATCATTTCCAGTATCGGCGAAGAGGTGGAGTCCCTTCTCGAAGGTGGCGTGCTGATTTTGTATTCGGATGGCGCGCCTTCCGAACTGGCAGAGGTGTCGGTTCTTCACCGCGTAGAGCAGGCGCACAGCCACGCGCCGCGTATCGGTTCCGTGCTGCGCATCGGTGAAATTTCCGCGGTCGTGACCGCAGTGGGGCCGACGGCCTGGAACAAGGTGAGCGAACTGGGCCATGTCGTCATCACATTCAATGGAGCCCATTCGGCAGAGCGCCCAGGCGAGATCTGTGCGTCGATGGTCGATTGTGAACGGCTCTTCAAGAGCATGCAGAAAGGGGCCGTCATCGAGATCGTTGACGCCTGAATCGCGCCGACGTCAATCGTCATCCACGGAATACGAAAAGGCATCGTCATGTTGGAAACTCAGGTTGTTGTCAAGGTACACGAGGGTCTGCACGCACGCCCCGCGACGCAATTCGCCAAGCTCGCGAAGGAGTTCAATAGCGCGCTGAAAATCGGGAGAGGCGATGCATGGGCGGACGCGAAGAGCGCTGTGAAGCTCATGTTGCTAGGTGTGAAGCAGGACGAGCAGATACTTCTCCGAGCGGACGGCGAAGACGAATGCGAGGCGCTCGACAGGTTGACGCAATTTCTGTCG
This sequence comes from Burkholderia sp. LAS2, assembly GCF_018417615.1. Taxonomy (NCBI): domain Bacteria; kingdom Pseudomonadati; phylum Pseudomonadota; class Betaproteobacteria; order Burkholderiales; family Burkholderiaceae; genus Burkholderia; species Burkholderia sp. LAS2. Next base: position 3,966,622 of record NZ_CP071052.1, on the reverse strand, counting down.
AATGTCAGCGCAATCGTGCAGGGCGCCACCGTGCCAGACGGCCATCGCGGGTCGGACGGCTCAGCGACGGCTCCGCGAGCGTTCGAACACATGGCTGTGGTGCGATCCGCCGACGATGCTGATTCTCCGGGCGCACTGAGAGGTGTTCCGGCGAGTGAAGGCCTGGCGTTCGGCAGTGCGCTCGCGTATGTGCGTGACGAGCTCATGGTCGATCGCCAGTTCGTGTCGGAACACGAGGTAGCAGACGAGGTCATGCGATTCACCGCGACGCTCGAGTCCACTTTGGCTGCGATGCTCGAGCCGGGCGACGGGACGATGGGAAACGAGATCATCGAGGCGATCGCCGATGTCGCAAGGAGCGACGACTATGCGGGCACGATCCGCGAGCTCATCGCAACGCGGTGGAGCGCGGCAGCGGCTACGCTGAAATGCGGGCAGGATCTGGCGTTCGCGTTCGAGTCGATGACGGACGAGTATCTTCGCAGCCGCGCCGACGACATTCGCGGCCTGACGCGCGAGATCGTGGCCGTGCTTCTTGGCAAGCAGCAGAAGTCGCTGCGAGAACTCGACGTACCGAGCATCATCCTTGCCGAAGAATTGTCCGCGCCGGATCTGGCACGCGCGAACCTCGCCAATATCCTCGGGATCGTCTGCACATCCGGCAGTGCGACGTCTCATGTTGCGATCATCGCGCGCTCGCATGGCATTCCGGCGGTTCTGGGTCTGCCGATCGACAAAGACAGGCTGCGATCGGTCGCACGTGTATCGATTGACGGTACGACCGGGGAGGTCTGGCTCGACCATTCCGACGCGCATGAAAAGGAACTGTCGCGCCGTATCGACGCGCAGCGCGAACAGCAATCGGCGCTCCTTGCTTACCGGGGCGTCGAGCCCTCCACGCGCGACGGACGCAAGATACTGATCGCCGCGAACATGGGTTCTCTGTCGGAACTTGACTCGGCCCTGCAAGCCGGCGCGATGGGCGTGGGACTATTCCGTACCGAGCTTTTGTTCATGGACCATCAGCGCGTGCCTACGGAGGACGAGCAATACGAAGTTTATGCCACGCTCGCACAGCGCTTTCACCCGTGGCCTGTCATCATTCGGACGCTCGATGCTGGCGGCGACAAGCCGCTGCCGGGCATTCGCTTCCCGAAGGAGGAGAATCCATTTCTGGGGTGGCGAGGCATCCGGATGTGTCTTGACAGCCCCGAAGTGTTCGAGCCGCAACTGCGAGCGCTACTGCGTGCCACCGCGCACGGAAACATCTGCGTGATGTTGCCGATGGTCGACGATGTCGACGAGGTTCGCCGTACGAAGGCGATCATCGAGCGCATCGCTGCGGAACTCACCGACGCGGGGGTGCCGTTTGCAGTTCCAAAGCTCGGCATCATGATCGAGACGCCGGCTGCGGTTCTCACTGCCGATTTACTGGCGCAGGAGGTCGAGTTCTTCTCGATCGGTACCAACGACCTTACGCAATACATCATGGCCGTCGATCGCATGAATCCCAGCCTTGCCTCGCTCTACAGGACCGAGCACCCGGCTGTCATTCAGGCGATCAAGATGGTGTGCGACGCGGCGAAGCGGGCGAACATCAGTGTCGGCGTGTGCGGTGAGGCTGCGTCCCGGCCAAACATGATTCCCGTGTTCGTGAACTTGGGGGTCGACGAACTCAGTATGAGTCCAAACTCGATACTGCGTGCAAAAAAAATCGTGACGGAACTCTGATTTCCGGATCGGAGAACGATAGGAGCGTGGCATCGACGATCCACAAGATTCGTATTTGCCACTGCTTCGCGGGCCAGGTTTGATACACGGACGGGCGGGCGACCTGTCTCGCCGCGCAGGTATCCGGTCTTGTCGGGCAATTTCGCTATGCCTCCCGAGCTGCTTACCGGCCGACACGGCGCGATTCGAGGAGGCGATTTTACCGGATGGAACTGCCGTCCGGTCTTCTCGAACACGCGCAGCCTTCACACCCGAAAGCCGTCGAGCTTTCTCCAAAATTGCCTGGTTTCCTTCCACGGCTCGTCCAGTCGGGCGGTGTGTATCAAGAACGCGCGACGAGCCGCGAGGCTGCTCGTCGCGCTGAATCGGTTTTCCAGCGTCCGGCGCGTGCGGTCTCTCACCCCAGCTGCGTTTCAGTCAGGCATCCCGGGCGATGTCCGCGTGATCCCTGATCGTCATTTTGCCTTGTATTACCTCCCAGATGGTTGCCATCGCTACAGCCCTGTCTGACAGCGGGTGACGGCATGCGCAACAGATTCACGGCGATTGCGACGAACGGCGTGGCCAAGTATCGGACGCAGGGCCGGCCTACTGTCGCGTTGATAAATTTTGGCGATCAGCGCAAATCGCGAATCGCAATTGGACCGCTTCAATTTGGAGGTGGACGATCGTTTCACTTGCCGTGAACAAAGAGCTTCTTGAAGCGAAATCGTGAGACAAATGTAGCGAAATAAACCGACAAATACCAGTCGTTGCTGCATTTCCCAGTGTTTTCGTATGGCGAAGATTCACATAATGACGGAGGTGGGACGGAGATGGAGATGAACATGCAAGAGATTCGCATGAGCGAATCTGCACCCAAAAAGTTATCCGGAAACATGGGGCCGATCGGCCTGGCGCTGATGGTGCTCGCGTTCTCGGCACCTTTGACAACGGTGTCCGGTTACATCCCGTTCGCGCTGATGTTCGGAGGCGTCAGCAGTCCGATCCTGTTCGTCGTCGTTACGATCGTTCTGCTGTTCTTTTCCGTCGGCTACGTGACGCTCAACAACATCGTCAAGCGCCCGGGCGACTTCTACGCATTCGTCAGTTTCGGCATCGGGAAGTCGACAGGCCTCGGCTCGGGCATCCTCGCGGCGGTGTCGTATTTTCTGCTGCTCGCCGGGGTGACGTCGTTCTTCGGCGTGTCCTGTTCCGATCTCCTTCATGAAACGACCGGCGCCGTGCTCCCGTGGTACATCCCGACGATCGCATGCTGGATGGCGTGCGGGATCCTCAGCTACCTGCATGTCGAGTTGTCGGCGAAGGTGCTGACGTGGATCATGCTGCTCGAGATCGCGGTATGTCTCATCTTCTCGTTCTTCGTGCTGGCGAAGGGCGGGGCGGCAGACATCTCGGCAACCGCGCCGTTTGCGCCGAGCCAGTTGTCGAAGAGCGCGAGCGTGCCGTTCTCGGTACTGTTCATCGTCGGTTTCTTCATGGGATTCGAGGCGACCGCGCTGTTCCGGGATGAAGTCCGGATGCCCGACCGGACGATTCCGGTAGCCACGTATGGTGCGGTCATCTTCATCGGCGTCGTCTATACCATTTGTGCGTATGCGCTGATCATGGCCTATGGGTCGCATGTCCAGGACATCGCTACCAAGACCCCTGCCGCAATGTTTCCCGACGCATTCTCGAAGTTCGTCAGCGGCCGTCTCCATGTCGTGATCTCGCTGCTGGTGCTGACGTCGGCGTTCGCATCGGCGCTGTCCACGCAGAACGTGCTGGCCCGCTACATGCACAACCTCGGCACCGACGGCGCGCTGCCGCGATTCCTCGGCAAGGTTCATCCGAAGCACGAGTCGCCCTATCTCGCGTCGATCACGGTGTCGGTGATGGTGCTCTGTGTGCTGATCCCCTTCATCGCGATGGGCGCCAAGCCCGATCTGCTGTACGGGCAACTCTCCGGAGTTGGTACGTCGGGGATCGTCGTTCTGATGGCCATCGTCAGCATCTCGTCGCTGGTATGGTACGGCCGGAGCGGCAGACACCAGGGCGTCAGCTTCTTCAAGTCGGCGGTCGCGCCCGCCATTTCCTCGGTGTTCTTCATCGCGCTCGTCGTGCTGATCGCGCAGCACTTCGATGTTCTGGCAGGTGGCGATCCGGGGCAGTACGTGTGGATGTTCTACTGCCTGATTGGTGTGCTGCTCGTCGGCATCGCACTGGCACAATACTTCAAGTACCTGCGCCCGGAAATTTTCGAAAGACTCGGCCGCAGCCACAAGGACTGAATCGTTGAGCGACCGGGGCGGACACGTTCAGCCTCATCCCGGGTCGTTTCTCCTTTGATCCCGAGCACTTTCGGGATCTTTTTTTATTTTCCGGCTCGTTGCATCAGATGCGCCCGGCTGCCAGTCACGGCCGGTGCGGACACGTCACGACCGGATCATCCGTTCATCCAGAAGATGTCCGAGTTGTCGGACACATCCCAAACCATGGTCGTCGAGACTGCAAGCGAAAGCAACAAGCGGGCTGCAACACGCGCATCATTCTTTCTCGCCGGAATCAGCGTCGCGACGTGGGCGCCGCTGGTGCCGTATGCGAAGGCGCGGCTTGACGTCGACGAAGCGAAATTCGGCTTCCTGCTGCTGTTCCTGGGAATCGGCGCCGTCGGATGCATGCCGCTCTGTCAGCGCGCGGTTGAGCGATTCGGTTGCCGCAAGGTCATCGGCGCGGGCGCCGCGATGATCTGCGCATCGCTTCCGCTCCTGGCGACGCTGTCCGGCATGCCCGCGATGGCGATCACGCTGTTGATCTTCGGCGCCGGCCTGGGATTCGTCGACGTCGCGATGAACATCCAGGCCACGCTCATCGAGCGGCAAAGCGGCGAGCAACTCATGTCCGGCTTCCACGGCCTGTTCAGCGTCGGCGGAATCGCGGGCTCGCTGGTCGGCGGATCGCTGCTGTCGGCCGGCGCGAATCCGCTTGGGGTAGCGGGTGCGATGGTCGCCGTCATCGCCGTGCTCATGTTTCGTTACGCGCGATACCTGGAGTCGGCGGGGCCCGGCGAGCGCACGGCGTCGGCGTTGATCTTGCCGCAGGGGATCGTGGTCATGATGGGCGCCATTGCGATCGGATGCTTTCTCGTCGAAGGCGCGATGCTCGACTGGAGCGCGCTGTTCCTGACATCGGTGAAGAATTATGCGCAGGACCGCGCGGGCTTCGGATACACCGCGTTCGCGATGACGATGGCGATCGGTCGACTCTTCGGCGACATGTTGATTACCCGATTCGGTTCGCGCGCAATGATTGTATCGGGCGGGAGCCTCGGCGCGGTCGGGATGTGCATCGCGATCGTTTCGCCATCGGGCACGGGCGCGATCGTCGGGTTTGCTGTATGCGGGGCCGGGTGCGCGAACATCGTACCCATCCTGTTCGCCGCTGCCGGGCGGCAAACGGCAATGGATCCTTCTGCCGCAATTTCGTCGATCACGACATTAGGCTACGGCGGCAATCTGGTCGGACCGGCAATTGTCGGCTTCTTTGCGCATGCGATCGGTTTGCATCTTGCATTTGCGTTGCTCGCCGGGTTGCTGCTGCTCGCCGCGTTCGGCGGCCGAAAGATCGAGTCGTGACGCATGCGCGCCGCGAATGCGTCGAGGCGCGCGATTGAACGCCCGGCATGCGTTGTCAATCGATTACGAATTTCGATCAGTGATCATTTTTGTTCTTCATTGGATTGAATCGGTCGAGGTTGATGTAATGCGCTGACGTCTTTCACCGTGAGCGAATGCCATGACCGATCTCTCATCCGGCGATTTCTCGGTCGCCGACATCGAAGCCGCCTCTGTGCGCATCCTGCCGTTCGTCGTGCGAACGCCTCTGCTCGAGAGCGAGGTGCTCAACCGTGCGACAGGGGCCCGTGTGCTCGTCAAGGCGGAAAGCCTTCAGAAGACGGGGTCCTTCAAGTTCCGGGGCGCGTGCAATCGCGTGCTGCAAATTCCGGCAGCCCTGCGGCCGCGCGGCGTCGTCGCCTTCTCGTCGGGAAATCACGCGCTGGCGATCTCGGCGGTTTGCGCGCGGTTCGGCATGCCGGCCACCATCATCATGCCGGCGGACGCACCCAAGGCAAAAATCGAAGGCGCACGGGCCTACGGTGCGACCGTGCGTCTCTATGACCGACAAACGGACGACCGGGAAGCAATCGGCCGGGATATCGCGGAGCGCACCGGCGCGGTGACCGTTCCCCCCTACGACGATCGTCAGGTGATGGCCGGACAGGGCACCGTCGGTCTCGAGATCGTGCAGCAAACTCAGGCCCTGTCCGTGGTCCCTGATGCGGTTCTTGCGGCCGCCAGCGGTGGGGGACTGGTCGCTGGGGTCGCGACGGCGATCAACGCGTATTGCAGGCAAGCGCGCCTCTACGCTGTCGAGCCCAAGGGGTTCGACGATCACGCACGATCGCTTGCGAAGGGCGAGCAAGTTACCAATGCCGCGGGCGCCAGATCCATCTGCGACGCTCTGCAGGTCGCATCTCCCGGCAAGCTGACGTTCCCGATCAACAAGAGGCTGCTGGCCGGAAGTCTCGTCGTCGACGATGACGAGGTGCGTCGGGCGATGCGCGTGGCGTTCGAGACACTGAAGCTCGTCGTGGAGCCCGGTGGCGCAGTACCGCTCGCGGCGGTACTTGCCGGGAAGCTCGCCATAGCCGGAAAGACCGTCGTGCTGGTACTGAGCGGCGGTAACGTGGACCACGACATCTTCGTCAGTGCGTTGGCCTGATCATCCGGCATTCATCTACCCAGAGCGCATTTCTGCCAGGAGGTAATTGTCATGCTGCAGCAAGACAGCAAACAGTATCAACGCGTTGCGCGCACGATCGACGAATTCATGACGCTCGACTACACGGGTGTCGGGCTCATCGGCAACATCTACGAGGCGCTGCAGAAGCGACAACCCGGATTCGCATGCATGGGCGCGGCCGAACGAATTGTCGAGGTGGTAAGGCGACAAGGCGGCCCGGTGCTCATCGCCACGGGATTCCCTGAGGGCGGCGGTGCACCCGAAACCGATGGTCCGGTGGGCGCTGCGCTGATGGCGCGCGCATTTTTCCTCGGCCTGGGGGTGCCGACCGTCGTCGTGATCGACGAAGACTGGGAGGAGATGATGGTGCAGACCTGCCGCGGCGCAGGGCTGGCACCGATGCCGTTCCCGGATGATGGCGTGGTGAAACGGATCGAGTACTTGCGGCCCGTCTACATCCGGACAGTCCCCAAGGACAAGGACGGCAGTCGTCGTGTTTGTGATGATCTGCTCGAGCGCACCCGGCCCAGCGTGATGATTTCGATCGAGCGCCCCGGTTGCAACGCGCTAGGACTCTACCACGGGCTGGGCGGCCGTCCGCTCGACGGACTCGTCGCTGACCTTGATTACCTGTTTTATCAAGGCAAGGAGCGCGGCATCCTGCATATCGGCGTGGGCGATGGGGGTAACGAACTCGGCATGGGGGTAATCGCGGCAGATCTGCCCGCGTTTTCGCCGAAGGCCGCGTCAACCGGTGTTGCTGGGCGTGGAGGCGTTGCGGCGGTCAATGCAGCTGATCACCTCGTCGTCGCGAACGTGTCGAACTGGGGTGCAACGGGCATCATCGCGGCGCTTTCGGCGCTGCTGGAGAACCCTGTCGTGTTTCACGATCCCGAACTCGAGATTCGCTGCATCGAATGCTGCGTCAATTCGGGTGGTGTGGACGGCATGTTCATGGCCCCCGAGCCCGCCGTGGATGGCATCAGCGCGCTCGAATGGGAAGGCTTGCTTCGTACGCTTCGCGCGAGTGTTCGACGCACGCTGGGCGACTCGATCAACTGGCAGGGGGAACGTGGCGACTGGAGGCAATTGAAATGACGGACAAGACCACGATTGACGCGCGCCTCGCCGAACTGGGCCTCGAACTGCCGCCTGCGAGCGTGCCGCGCGGTAGTTATCTGCCTGCAGTGCGGTCGGGAAACTACCTTCAGATCGCCGGCCAGGGGCCGCGCCTGAACGGTAAGCTTCTCTACGCAGGAAGAGTGGGCGCCGACCTCAGTGTGGATGACGGGCAGCGCGCGGCCCAGCTCTGCGCCCTCAATATCCTGAGCCACATCGGACGCATGCTGGACGGGGATTTTTCGCGCGTCGTTCGCATCGTTCGCGTCGCTGGCGTCGTGCGGTGCGACGCGGACTTTACCGACCATGCGACCGTGCTGAATGGCGCTTCGGACCTGTTCTTCGCCGTCCTTGGCGAAGCAGGGCGGCACGCACGCATTGCGACCGGCGCCACCGCCTTGCCGTCCGGCATGGCGGTGGAAGTAGAAGCCACCGTAGAGGTCGTTTGAGGACAGCGTATGGGCGGCCTTGTCACGAGTCGACCAAGACGGCACGAAATCTTAAGGGGTAGAGGTGATCATGCAATACGATTCAGCTGTTGATCCGGTCCGCGGTGATATGCATTCCGAAGGTACGTACCGGACGGTCGCCCTCCGGATCATGCCTTTCCTGATGCTGTGCTATGTCACTGCATATCTCGATCGCATCAACATTGGCTTCGCGAAGCTGCGGATGCTGTCGGATCTCGGGTTGACGGACGCGGCGTACGGGCTGGGGGCCGGTCTGTTCTTCATCGGCTACTTCCTGTTCGAGGTGCCGAGCAACGTGCTGATGGCGAAGATCGGCGCGAAAAGAACCATCTCGCGCATCATGATCCTCTGGGCAATGATTTCCGCGGCCTTTGCGTTCGTATCGACGCCTGTTCAGTTCTACGTTCTTCGCTTTCTGCTTGGCGTGGCCGAGGCAGGCTTTTATCCCGGCATCATTCTGTACTTGACGTACTGGTTTCCATCCGCACGCCGCGCGAAGATGGTGGCGCTGTTCGTCGGCGCGGTGCCTTTGTCCGGCATGATCGGGGCGCCGGTATCGGGTGCGATCATGTCGGCGCTCGAGGGAGCACATGGATTGGCCGGCTGGCAATGGCTCTTTGTCATCGAGGCAGTTCCGTCGTTTGTGCTCGGTCTGCTGACGCTCGTGTTTCTCGACGATGGTCCCGAGTCTGCTCGCTGGTTGCGGGATCGTGACAGGCGTGTCATCGAGCGCGAACTGGAGGCGGATCGTCGAGCGATAGACGGACACTGCGCCGGGATGAACTTGAGGCAGACGGTGACGAACCGCAAGGTCTGGCACATGACACTCATCTGCTTCTGCTCGGCGATCTGTTCGTACGGCGTTTCGTTCTGGTTGCCGACGCTGGTCGCACAGCTTGCGCCAGGTGACGTCTTGCGTATCGGATTCTACACGTCGTTGCCGTTCAGTGCGGCGTTCGTCGGGATGTATCTGATTGGTCGAAGCTCCGATAAACTTCGCGAACGCCGCTGGCATCTCGTCGTGCCGTTCTTGTGCGTGATCGCGGGGCTCGTCGCCAGTGTATTCACCCGTGGCGCGCCGGCCGTTGCATTGGTGGCGTTGTGTGTCGCAGCCGTGGGTGCGTACAGTACGACGTCGATGCTGTTCTCGATTCCTGGACTGTTTCTGACTGGGATCGGCATGGCCGCCGGTGTTGCCTTCATCAACTGCGTCGGCGGATTGGGCGGGTTCGTCAGCCCCTATGTCGTGGGCGTCGTCAAGGACATGACCGGGAGCACCGATTACGGCGTTTTCTTTATTTCGTTGATGGCTGCAATCGGCGTGACGCTGACTTTGTGCCTTCCCAAGAAGCTCGTCAATCGCTGAGGTCGACGGCCACTGATCCTGTTGTGTCTGAACGATTGCGGGCCGGCAATATTCTTTATGTTCGACGTGAACAGAACAGATGATCAATCTGAAAAGCCTCGAAACCTTCTACTGGGTCGCAACGCTCAACAGCTTTCATAAGGCGGCGACCAAGCTGCACACGACGCAATCCGCGGTGTCGCACCGGATTTCCGGCCTGGAGGACGATCTGGGTGTGCTGCTGTTCGAACGCGCGGCACGTACAATCCGGTTGACACCCTGCGGCCGGACTCTACTGGAATATGCGGAGCGGTTCCTGGCGCTCGAGTCCGAACTGATTTCGGCGATCGCAAGCCCTCAGACGCTGTCCGGTGTGGTTCGTCTGGGCGTCGCCGAAACGATCGTTCATATGTGGCTCACCGAGTTCATTGAGCGTGTGCATCGCGAACATCCGGGTATCGTCATCGACATCGTGGTCGACATCACACCGGCGCTTCGAGACGGGCTTAGGTCCGGCGAGATCGACATGGCGTTTCTGTTGGCCGGGCCCGTGGTGGATCCCGATTTTGTCGAAGCACCCTTGTGCAGATATCCGGTCGACTTCCTCGTGTCCCCTGACCTCGATGTCGGCGACAGCCCTTTGACGCCAGAGACCCTGGCGCGCTTCCCGATCATCACGCTGCCGAAGCGGACGCATCCGTACATCACGCTGAGGGACGCCATTGCGACGCGGGACAAGCCTTCTCCGCGCATTTTCGCGAACGGGTCCCTGTCGACGATCGTGAAGATGGCGGTCGACAGGATCGGCATTGCCGTGATGCCAGGCGCAGTCGCGCGGCACGAAATCGAGGTGGGCTCACTCGTCGTAAAGGAATCAACGCTCACGCTCGACGATTTCGTATTCAGTGCGGCATACGCCCGCGGACTCGACGTTCGCATCTACGAAATCCTGACCGGATTGGCGCTCGTCGCAGCCAAGCCGACGTCCGGGTAAACGCGTATCCCGATGCGCGGCGGTGGTCGCGATTAATGGGTTCGCATCGTGGTGAGCCCTCCTGCCTGACGAAGTTTGGCGATTTTTATCATCCTTTGGGTGGACGAGGGATACACGCGTCATTTCTAGAATGAAATCGATTGCCGGCACATGCGATATCACCGTCCGGCTTGACGCGATGCGCACGTTGCGCGCTTTCGACAGGGCTTCAGGGAAGAGCGGCATGGCGATCATTTCGACCGACAAACAGGCTGTTGACCACCGGTTTTCGCAAGAGCGCCGGATAGGAGGGCGCAAATGACCGATGTGAGCGAGAAGCGGACGACCTCGACAAACCCGACGGTGCGCTACGACGCATCGGAAAAACAGAAGGCGCACGCGAAAACGGCGCGCATTCCGATCAAAATCGTCCCGATCGAGCCGCTTAGCAAGCCACGATGGATCCGCGCCAAAGTCGCGACGCCCAACACGCGCTTTTTCGAGATCAAGACGATCCTGCGCGAGCACAACCTGCACACCGTGTGCGAGGAAGCGAGCTGCCCGAACATCGGCGAATGCTTCGGCAAGGGCACCGCGACGTTCATGATCATGGGCGACAAGTGCACGCGCCGCTGCCCGTTCTGCGACGTCGGCCACGGCCGTCCCGATCCGCTCGACGCGGACGAGCCGAAGAACCTCGCGCGCACGATCGCGGCGCTTAAGCTCAAGTACGTGGTGATCACGAGCGTCGACCGCGACGACCTGCGCGACGGTGGCGCCGCTCACTTCGTCGAGTGCATCCGCGAAGTGCGCGAGCAGTCGCCGGAAACGCGCATCGAGATCCTGACGCCGGACTTCCGCGGCCGTCTCGATCGCGCGATCTCGATCCTGAACGCGGCGCCGCCCGACGTGATGAACCACAACCTCGAAACGGTGCCGCGCCTGTACAAGGAAGCGCGTCCGGGTTCGGACTACGCGCACTCGCTGAAGCTGCTGAAGGACTTCAAGGCGCAGCATCCGGACGTCGCGACGAAGTCGGGCCTGATGGTCGGCCTCGGCGAGACCGAAGAGGAAATCCTGCGGGTGATGCGCGACCTGCGCGCTCACGACGTCGACATGCTGACGATCGGCCAGTACCTGCAACCGTCCGAGCACCACCTGCCGGTGCGTGCTTACGTGCATCCGGATACGTTCAAGATGTACGAGGAAGAGGCGTACAAGATGGGCTTTACGCACGCGGCCGTTGGCGCGATGGTGCGCTCGAGCTATCACGCCGATCTGCAGGCGCATGGGGCCGGCGTTGCGTGAGGGGCAAAGCCGGTGCGCGTGATAAAACGCGATTATCAAAAAACATCGCCAACAGCAATTGGACCCGATCAATTTGGCGGCCGACGATGGCGGCGATACGGACCGAACTGAACCGAACTGAGTACCGTACAGGCTCGAAACCGATGAATGGTGCTCAGACACATGAACGATCGCGGCGCGATGCGGCGAAAGTTCGATCATGCTGACGATATGTTGGAGGCGTAAGGAGATGGAGGCGAAGATGGATATGAAACTGAGTGTGGAAGACGCGCAAATAGAAACGCCTCCACATAAGAAGCTGTCGGGCAGCATGGGCGCCGTCGGTCTGGCGCTCACCGTGCTGGCATTCTCGGCGCCGTTGACGACCGTGTCGGGTTACATCCCGTTCGCGCTGATGTTCGGCGGAGTCGGCAGCCCCGTGATATTCGTACTGACGACGTTGGTATTGCTGCTGTTTTCCGTCGGCTATGTGACGCTCAACAATATCGTGAAGCGCCCGGGCGACTTCTATGCGTTCATCAGCTATGGCATCGGAAAGTCGACCGGCCTCGGCTCCGGCATACTCGCGGCGGTTTCGTACTTCCTGCTCCTCGCCGGCGTCACGTCGTTCTTCGGCGTCTCGTGCTCGGATCTCGTGCACGACATGACCGGCATGGCGATTCCGTGGTACTGGCCGACGCTCGCGTGCTGGCTGGTGGTCTCGATGCTGGGATATCTTCATGTCGAGCTGTCCGCGAGGGTGCTGACGTGGGTGATGATTCTCGAGATCGTCGTCTGTCTGGTATTTTCGTTCGGTGTGCTGGCAAAAGGCGGCGTGCCGGGTGTTTCCGCATCCGCTCCGTTCATGCCGAGCCAACTGGCGAACAGTACCAACGTACCGTTCTGCATGCTGTTCACCGTGTCGTTCTTCATGGGGTTCGAGGCGACCGCCTTGTTTCGCGACGAGGTGAAGATGCCGGACCGGACGATTCCGCGTGCAACCTATGGTGCGGTCATCTTCATCGGTGTGATCTACACGCTGTGTGCGTATGCGATGATCATGGCTTACGGGCCGCAGGTTCAGTCGATCGCGGCCAAGACGCCCGCGGCGATGTTCCCTGACGCCTTCGCGAAATTCGTGAGCCCTGGCCTGCACCTGATCGTTTCGGTGCTGGTGATGACGTCAGCGTTCGCGGCGAGCCTGTCCACGCAGAACGTGCTTTCGCGCTATATGCACAACCTGGGAACGGACGGCGCGCTGCCCCGCTTCCTCGGAAAGGTGCACGCGAAGCACGAGTCTCCGTATCTTGCCTCGATGACTGTCTCGGTCATGGTGCTGTGCGTGCTGTTGCCGTTCATTCTGATGGGCGCCAAGCCCGATCTGCTTTACGGGCAGCTCTCCGGAGTCGGAACGTCGGGCATCATCATTCTGATGACCATCGTCAACATCTCGTCGCTGCTCTGGTACGTTCGCCGAGGCAGGCAACAGGGCGTGAGTTTCGCCAAGTCGTTTCTGGCACCGGCGATTTCGTCAGTATTCTTCATCGCGCTGGTTTATCTCGTGGCCGCACACTTCGACGTGCTTGCGGGCGGTGACCCCGGGCAGTACGTGTGGATGTTCTACTGCCTGATCGGCGTGCAGGTCGCGGGCATGGCACTTGCCCAATACTTCAAGCACCGGCGCCCCGAGGTCTTCGAATGCCTGGGACGCAGCCAGAACGGTTGACGATGACGACAAGCCAGGACTCGCCGAGTCCTGGCTTTTTTTGCGCTTGCGCCAAGCAAGCGCGGCGTGGCGCCTAGCGCCCTTCGTAATGCGCGGCGACGTTTTGCGCGAGCCCGGCAACGATCGCACTCAGCGGCATGTCGACGCGGCGGACAAAACTGGCGGTGAACGGCATCACCGGCATCTCGTGGCCGGTGTCGATTCGGCGCAGCCGGCCGCTCGCCAGATGTTCGGCCACGACGTGGTGTGGAATCGCCGCGATGCCGATGCCGTCGAGCGTCATCCGGACGATCGACGACAGCGACGAGTTGCCGAAGATTCTCACGTGATGCAGATGCGACCGATCGAACATCTCCTTTAGCTGCATGTACGGACGTGTCGATCTCGAGAACGTGATGATCGGATGCCGCGCAAGATCGCTCAGCGTGAGGTGGGCCGTGTCGCATTCAAAATCCGACGAGACGATCCAGCTGATCGGATAGCTGCACAACGGCAGATTCTCCGCGTTGCTCGCGTTCACGGGGCCCATCAGGAGCGCGACGTCGATCGTGCCGTCGGCGAGCCCAGCGGTCAGGTTCGGCGTGGCGTCGACATTGACCTCGAGCGTGATCTCCGGGTATTCGATGCTGAGCCGCTTGAGCAGCGCGGACAGCCATGTGTGCACGATCGTGTCGGACGCGCCGAGCTGAACCGTCCCTCCCAGGGCCGTCCGGCCAGCAACTGCCTCGACCATTTCGGCGCTCAGCGAAATCATTTGTTCCGCGTAGACGAGCAGTTGCCTGCCCTTGATGGTCAGGAAGCAACCCCGCTTGTCTCGCTCGAACAGGCGTCCCTTCAGTTGCTGTTCGAGTTGCGCGATGCGCGCGGATACAGCGGGCTGTGTCGTGTGCAACCTTTCCGCGGCACGGTGAAATCCCCCTAGTTGGGCGACGGCGTAAAAGGTCTCCAGGTTTCGAAGATCGATCATGTGGCGAACTCCACCCGCGTGGGGAAAAGCGATTCGATCGCGCATATCCGAATGTCGACCGGCGATCGGACGAGGCGACGCATATCCCCGGTGCGGGGAAGGTTCGATCGATCATAGCGACGAAGGGTGGGGTGCTCAACATAGAACACCCGATTCCCGGGGAGAGCGGACGCGCTGCGATTTCTTTCTCCACCTTTAGGTGGACGAACCTCATCAGGCGCATCACTAGAATTTCAACAACGCTGAAACGAAAAGTGCAATCGTGGCGGTTGAAGCGAGCAGTCGATGATCGATCGCGATCGCACGGTTCGAGTGTCGACGTGAATTCATGATCGGGGTGCGGACTGGCGCTCACGCACTGATAAGAATCGGTGATCGCGCGAAATCGCCAATCACAATTGGACCGGACGAAATTGAACGGTGACGATTGAAATGGCATGTCGGCACTGCTGTCGCGATATTCGTGGGGCGAGCCGGATTTGCAACACGGTCGAGTGTGTCGCGTCGAAGCGCACAGCCACGCACACCATTTAAATTAAGGAGATTGGAATGTCCGCCTTGAAGTTTCCCAGTGAGCGGCTCGTGGACGCTTATCGCGCCATGCGAACGATTCGCCGCTTCGAGGAGCGCGTGATGGACGAGATGGCGACCGGCGACATTCCGGGCAACACCCATCTTTGTGCCGGGCAGGAGGCGAGCGCCGTCGGCGTGTGCCTGCACCTGACGGACAAGGACTACATTTCGTCGACCCATCGCGGGCATGGTCACAGCATTGCCAAGGGATGCGATATCGGCGCAATGATGGCCGAGCTGTTTGGGCGTGCGACGGGAACGTGCGGCGGCAAAGGCGGCTCGCAGCACATCGCCGATCTGCGCAAGGGGATGCTGGGCGCGAACGGCATCGTGGCCGGCGGCGCGCCGATCACGTGCGGCGCCGCGCTCACGGCGAAGTTGCTCGGCACCGGTGGCGTGGCGGTTGCGTTCGCGGGTGACGGTGCGATGAACGAAGGCGTGATGTCGGAGAGCTTCAACCTCGCGAAGATCTGGATGCTTCCGATCGTCTTCGTGATCGAGGACAACGGCTTCGGCGAAGCGACGGCAAATTCGTTCGTCTCGGCCGGCAGCTTCACCCGGCGCGCGCAGAGCTACGACATTCCCGCTGCGGAAGTCGACGGCACCGACTTGTTCGCGGTCTACGAGGCCGCCGGCCAGGCGATCGATCGTGCCCGCAATGGCGGCGGCCCGAGCCTGCTGCAGATTCACGTGCCGCGCTACTACGGTCACTACAGCGGAGACCCCGACAACTATCGCACGCCGGAAGAAAAGAAGGCTATGCGCCAGGAGCGCGATTGCGTCGCCAATTTCCGCAGGCAGGTGCAGGAAGGATCGCAAGTGGCCAGCGGCGAGCTGGACGCGGTCGATGCGCAGATCGAGACCGAGATCGACGCCGCCGTGAGTGCTGCGCGCGCAGCCCCGTTCCCGCCGCTTTCGGCACTGACCGCCGACGTTTACGTGAAGTATCTGTAAGGACCCACAGCAATGGCAAAGAAATCGTTCCGTCAAGCGCTGAATGACGCGCTGCACTCGGAGATGGCGCGTGATCCGCGCGTGATCATGATGGGTGAGGATCTGACCGGCGGCGCGGGCGCCAACGGCGTCAAGGATGCGTGGGGCGGTGCTTTCGGCGTGACGCGCGGGCTGCTCGACGCCTACGGCCCCGAGCGCATTCGCGATACGCCGATCAGCGAGGCCGCATTCGTTGGCGCGGCCGCCGGGGCGGCCCTCACGGGTTTGCGTCCGATCGCCGAACTGATGTTCGTCGACTTCGCCGGCGTATGTCTCGACCAGATCATGAATCAGATCGCGAAGTTCCGGTACATGTTCGGCGGCCGTGCCAAGACGCCGCTCGTGATTCGCGCGACGTACGGGGCCGGCACGCGCTCGGCCGCGCAGCACACGCAGGCGTTCTATCCGATCTTCACGCACATTCCCGGCCTCAAGGTCGTGATCCCGTCGAATCCGTACGACGCGAAAGGCCTGCTGCTCCAGGCGATCCGCGACGACGATCCGGTGATCTTCCTCGAAAACAAGATGCTGTACGACACCGTGGGCGAAGTGCCCGACGGCGCATACACGATTCCGTTCGGCGAGGCGCGGGTGGTGCGGGACGGGAAAGACGTGCTGATCGTTGCGCTCGGCCGCATGGTCGGCGTGGCGGAGACGGCCGCTCGCCTTCTCGCGGCGGACGGCGTGTCGGCATGCATCATCGATCCGCGCACGACGTCGCCGCTCGACGAGGACACGCTGCTCGAGTACACCGAGGACATCGGACGGGTCGTGATCGTCGATGAGGCGAATCCACGCTGCAGCGTCGCGACGGATATCTCCGCGCTGCTGGCCGACAAGTGCTTCGACTCGCTGAAGGGGCCGATCCGGCTCGTGACGGCGCCGCACACGCCGGTGCCGTATGCACCGAACCTGGAAGACGCGTACGTGCCGTCGCCGGAAGCCGTCGTGAATGCCGTCAAGTCGATTCTGAAGGGGTAATCAATCATGTCGTTCATTGAAGCCGTCACCATCCCCAAGTGGGGGATGACGATGACCGAAGGCACCGTGCTCGAATGGCACGCGAAGGAGGGAGACAAGGTCGAACGCGGCCAGGAACTCCTCGAGGTCGAGTCCACGAAGGTCAACAACGTGGTGGAGGCGACCGTGTCCGGGATCCTGCGGCGCATCGTCATCGACGAGGGCGAAATCGCGCCGGTCGGCGCGCTGATCGGCGTCATCGCCGATGAAGCGGCGACCGAGGAGGAAATCGACGCGCTCGTCGCAAGCTACGCGCATCGCCTGAATGCGGACGACGGCGAGGCGGGTGGTGTGGTCGCACCGAAGGCGGTCGCCGTGTCCGGCGGCAGCGTGAACGTGCTGGAGCTCGGCCCCGAAAGCAACGAAACCGTGTTGTTCATTCACGGCTTCGGCGGTGACCTGTCGACCTGGCTGTTCAACCAGGGCACGCTCGCCGAGCAGTTCCGGACGATCGCGGTGGACCTTCCCGGGCACGGCGCGTCGACGCCGATTACCGGTGGTGGCGTGATCAAAAAGATCACTATGGCGGTCGAGGAAGCGGCGAGCGCGATCACGTCCGGGAAACTGCACCTGGTCGGTCACTCGTTCGGCGGCGCGATCGCCGCGGCCTTCGCGGCCGCCAACCCGTCGCGTGTCGCATCGGTGACGCTCATCGCGCCAATCGGTCTGGGCAAGGAGATCAACCGCTCGTTCGTGACCGAATTCGTCGCCGCGGAGCGCCGCCGTCCGCTTCAGGCCGCGCTGGAGAAGCTGTTTGCCGATCCGTCGAAGATCACGAGCGAAATGGTCGAGGGCACGCTTCAGTTCAAGCGGCTGGAAGGCGTCCAGGAGGCGCTGTCCGCGATCGCCGACACCATTGCCGACGAAAACGGCCAGGTTCAGACGATCGGTGCGATGCTGGCTGGACTCACCTGCCCCGTGATGCTGCTCTGGGGCGAGCGCGACGCCATCATTCCGGTCGCGCAGGCCAACGACCTGCCGTCCACGGTGCAGTTGCGCGTGATTCCGGACGTCGGCCATATGCCGCAAATGGAGGCAGCGTCTGTTGTGAACGATGCGCTGCTGGAGAACATCCGTCGCGCCCGATAACCGCTCGTGCCGGGCGGCGGGACGCCGATTCGGCGATGTGAAGCGGTTATCGGCGCAGTGATCTTGAGGAAACAGTCATGTCAGGACGTTTGACAGGCAAGCGGGTACTTCTGACCGGCGGCGTTGCCAATATCGGTCTCGCCATTCTGGAGTCGTTCGTTGCCGAAGGTGCGACCGTATCGGTCGTCGATATCGATGAGGTCAAGGGCCGCGCGCTCGAATCCCGGTTCGGCGATAAGGTGCGTTTTTTTCGAACCGACATCTCGAGCGAAGACGAGATCAAGGCCGTCATCGAGAAGTCGTCGGAATGGATGCGCGGCATCGACACGTTGTGTCTGAATGCCGGCGTCCAGCTCTCCGGGCGGATCGAGCAGTTCAGCACCGAGAGCTGGGACAAGGTCTTCGGGATCAACGTGCGGGCCAACTTCATTTTCGCGCGCGAGTCGCTCCGTCACCTGAGAGCCGCGCAGAAGTCGTCGATCGTGATGATGTCGTCGCTCGCGGGCAAGCGCGGCGGCACCGGCCTCGCATGCTACTCGGCGTCCAAGGCGGCCATCATCGGTCTGACGACCACGCTTGCAATCGAGCTCGCGCCGGACGGCGTGCGTGTCAATGCCGTGTGTCCCGGCTGGATCGATACGCCGTTCAATCAACCGGTGATCGATTTCATGGGTGGCCGCGACAAGCAGGAGTCGGCGGTTCGGACGGCTATCCCCCTTGGCCGACAGGCGACGCCGGACGAGGTCGCGCCGCTGTTTGTCTACCTCGCATCGGACGAGTCGTCTTACGTCACCGCGCAGGCAATCAATGTCGATGGCGGCGCGTACAACTGACTGCCGTGCAGAATCGGGAAGAAACCAATGAGCAAGCAGATCACAAATGAAGCCGCACGGCGGGCGATCGAAGCGGGCGTCGCGAAGGCGAACGAACTGGCGCAGCGCTCGTCGTTGTCGATCGTGGATGCGGGCGGCCACCTTGTTGCGTTCACACGCGTGAACGACGCGGCGTTCGGCACGATCGAAATTGCGCACAACAAGGCGTATACCGCCGCAGCACTGCGGTTCCCTACCGATTACTGGATGAATTTCGTCCAGCCCGGAGCCGAGCTCTACGGGCTCGAGCGCGCGGCGTCCCGCCCGCTGGTCGTGTTCGGCGGCGGCCTGCCGGTGAAGCACGGCGACGAGGTCATCGGTGGGGTAGGCGTGTCGGGTGGTCCGGAGGAAGCGGACGTGGCGATTGCGCGTGCGATGGTTGCTGCGCTCGGCGAGAACTGAACATCTTCCTGCAAGGGTACTTTCAATGGAATCGACTGCAGGTACGCGGACGATGTCGGCCGACCAGGTTCGGCTGCTGATTCGCGACGGCAAGCTGCGTGCGCCGACGACGGGATACGCCGATGGCTTCATGCAGGCAAATCTGGCAATTCTGCCGAAGATGTACTCAGATGATTTTCGCGAGTTTTGCCGAATCAACCCCAAGAGCTGTCCGCTGGTGGGAGTCGGGCAGCCCGGCAACCCGGGGCTGGACGGACTGGGCGTGATCGACATTCGGACCGACGTGCCCCGCTACCGCGTGTACCGGAACGGGGTTCACACCGATACGGTCGACGATCTGGTCGATCTGTGGCGTGACGATCTCGTGACGTTTGCGCTCGGTTGCTCGTTCTCGTTCGAGAGCGCGATTCTGCAGGCGGGGATCGACATTCGCCACATCAGTGCGAACCGGAACGTACCGATGTACGTGACGAACATCCAGACGGCGGCCGCGGGGCCGTTTCATGGCCCGATGGTCGTGTCGATGCGCGCGTTCAAGCCCGCAGATGCAATCCAGGCAATCGTGCTGTCGGAACGGTTTCCGCTCGCGCACGGTGCACCGGTTCATATCGGTGACCCGGCGGTCATCGGGATTCGCGACGTAACCCGGCCGGAGTTCGGCGATCCGCCGGTGATCGAGGACGGTGACATCCTCGGTTTCTGGGCTTGTGGGGTCACGCCGCAGATGGCTCTTCAGGCGGCGAAGCCGGATTTTGCGATCACGCATGAACCGGGATACATGCTCGTCACCGATTTGCCGGCGCACACCGCGGCCGTATGAGCCAGGAGTCGTTGCAATGTTCGATGCAGAAATCGCCGCGAAGCTGCTCAATCGCGGAACGTCGCAGGCGTCGGACGAATGTGGCATGCAACACCTTGACGTGTTGCGCGAAGGGTTGCTCGATTTTTCTCACCGGATCGAGCGTCTGGCCGTGCAGGACGCCGGTTCCGAGGTTCCTCGCGAGATCGAATGGCTGATATTCCGCGACGGCTCCCGTGCGTTGCGCATTCGTGCCGATGATGCACATACGTGCTGGAGCGAATGGGTTTCGATTGCGAAATCCGGTACCGTCAAATCGATAAAGAGTACGAACAAATATATTGTGACGGAATGAAGCGGCAAGGCCGTCGAAGCTTGTCCGCAATGGAAATGACTGATTGGCGAGGAAGCTCGCCGGGAGAAGCCGATGTCCGAGCATGGAGTCCGACTGGAATGGACTGTCGATAAGCACCACGAGCGAGAAGGGACCTATAGCCGGGACCACCGCGCGATCATCAGCCCGACGGTGACGATCCCTGTCTCTGCGGCTCCCGATTATCTCGGGAACGAAAGCCTGGCCGACCCGGAGCAGTTGCTCGTCAACGCGCTCGCGAGCTGCCACATGCTGTACTTCCTTGCGCTTTGCGAGGGAAGCGGGTACGCGGTCGAATCGTACTCCGACAACGCAGTGGGGAAAGTCGAGAAAAGTGCTGACGGATTTCACTGGGTATCCGAGATCGTGCTTCGACCGCGCGTGACGTTCCGGTCCGAAAAGCAGCCGAACCTTGCGCAACTGGAGCGACTGCATCACCGCGCCCACAAGGGGTGCTTCATCGCCAATTCGATCAAGTCGAAAGTGGACATTGAACTCGGCTGAGTTCTGACAGGGAAGTGCCAGCAGCAAATCAACAACCGCAAACAGGAGAGTGAGATGAAGAAGGATGGTCTGGTCGTGGTCGCAACCGTCGTGGCTCGAGCCGGTAACGAAGACGTGCTGCGCGAAGCATTGAAGGAGCTGGTGCCGTATGCGAAGACGGAGCCGGGGTTCATTCAATACGATCTCCACGAATCGACCGAGACGCCGGGGCAGTTCGTTTTCTATGAAGTCTGGGAAGACGAAGCCGCCCTCGAAACCCATTCGAATACCGAGTTCGCGAAGGCGTTCGGCGCACGGGCGGGACAATGGATCGAATCCGTCTCGCTCAGCAAGTTCCGGAAAATCGCGTGAATCCCGCGCGAACACCCGAGCAGCATCGCGTGTTCGCGCACTGAAGGAATCCTGTAGGCAGCGTCATGTTAAGCATTGATTTGAACTGCGATCTCGGTGAGAGCTTCGGCGCGTGGAGCATGGGCGACGATGCGGCGATGCTCGACATCGTGACGAGCGCAAATGTTGCCTGCGGTTTTCACGCCGGCGATCCGGTGGGCATCTATACCGTGCTGCGTGAAGCGGCGCGGCGTGGTGTTGCCGTCGGTGCACACGTCGGCTATCGCGACCTGGTGGGCTTCGGGCGTCGCAACATGCAGCCGTCACGCGAAGAGTTGATGGGCGACGTGATCTACCAGATCGGCGCGCTTCAAGGGCTCGCGAAGGCGGCGGGCACGTCAATTCGCTACGTGAAGCCACACGGCGCGCTGTACAACACGATCGCGCGCGACACCTACCAGGCGGCGGCCGTCATCGACGCGATTCTCGCGATCGATTCCACGCTCGTGTTGATGACGCTGGCCGGTGCGCCGATTGCGGATCAGGCGCGCGAAGCAGGCATCACCGTAGTCAGCGAGGCGTTTGCGGACCGTGCGTACAACGGGGATGGAAGTCTTGTGAGTCGCCGCTTGGAAGGTGCGGTCATTCACGATCCGACTGCCGTTGCGCGTCGCATGTTGCGGTTCGTGCAAGAGGGTGTCTTGACTGCAATCGACGGAACGGACATTACGGTTGATGCGCAGTCGATCTGCATTCACGGAGACAACCCGTCGGCCGTTGCGACCGCTCGTGTGCTGCAGACGCAACTCACCGCGCGCGGCGTTGCGCTTCGGCCATTTGCCAGTGCGTGCGGGGGAGGGAACCGTGCCTGAGCAGATGCGCATCCTTTCGGCTGGTTCTACCGGCGTCCTGGTCGAGCTTGGAAGTCTCGAGACGACGCTGGCGCTCCTCGACAGGCTTCTCGCAAGCGAAGTGGACGGTGTCGACGAGGTCGTCCCGGGCGCGCGTACCGTACTGGTTCGCCTCGATCCGGCTGTCGTCGATCGCGCGGCGCTGATCGAGCGGCTCGGGCGGCTGGACGTGTCCGTTCGCCGGGAGCGCGGCGGGAGCATGTTCGATATCCCGGTTTCCTACGGCGGAGAAGATCTGGGCGAGGTCGCCGAACTGTTGGGATGGTCCGTGGCGGAGCTTGTCCAGCGACATCTGGATGCAGTCCACTCGGTCGCGTTCACCGGATTCGCACCGGGGTTTGCGTATATGACCACCGACGATCCGGGATTCGATGTCCCCAGACGTAGAACCCCCCGTGTGCGTATCCCGGCGGGTTCGGTCGCGATCGCGGGGAAATTCAGCGGGATTTATCCGTCCGACAGCCCTGGAGGCTGGCAGCTTCTCGGCACGACGCAAGTGCCCATGTGGGACGCGACGCGCCCGCGTGCGGCATTGCTCGCGCCCGGTGATCGGGTCCGCTTCCGCGATGCGAGTAAAGGTGCGGTCGTTCCGGTATCGGCACGACTGGAGCCGACGCGGGTGCGCCGGGTTTCGGGCAGCGGCATCGCGGTGACGCGTGCGGATCGCCCAGTGCTGTATCAAGATCTCGGCCGACCCCGTCAGGCTGACCAGGGTGTCTCCGTGTGTGGTGCCGTCGACCGCGCCGCGCTACGACTCGCGAACGCCTGTGTTGGCAATCCCGAGCGTAGCACCGTGCTCGAAGTGACGTTCGGCGGTCTTTCGCTGGTGCCTGATCGTCCGGTGACCCTGGCTGTAACGGGGGCGCCGTGTCCGATTTCGATTCGCGACGCAAATGGCCGCGTGACGGTTGTCCCCCATTCGCGTCCGTTTGCCGTCGATGCGGGCGAGGAAGTCTCGCTCGACATTCCCGGCCGCGGCATGCGGAGCTACGTCGCACTGCGTGGCGGGTTTGTCGTGGAGCGCACGTTGGGGTCCGCGTCGACCGATACGCTTTCGAGGATCGGCCCGTTGCCGATCGCCCGCGGCGATGTTTTGGTTCCGGCCAACGAGGCGGCGACGTTCGTCGAGCCGGAACCTCTGGTCGGACGGATGCTCCCGCGTGCTGGCGACGTCATCGATGTCGACGTCGTCCCGGGGCCTCGCACCGACTGGTTTACCGACGATAGCGTCGCACGTTTTTTCTCGCAGGAATGGCGCGTCACACCCGAGTCGAGCCGGGTCGGCATGCGACTGTCGGGCGACCTGGCGCTGGCGCGGCGCGACGACGCGGAGCTACCGTCGGAAGGCACGTTGTTCGGATCGATTCAGGTGCCGCACAGCGGCCAGCCGGTGGTGTTCCTGACCGATCACCCCGTCACCGGCGGGTACCCGGTGATTGCCGTCGTCGCGGCCCATCATCTCGGCATGCTCGGGCAGATTCCGATCGGCGCCCGTATCCGCTTCAACCCGATATCCGCATTCGATCCGCAAGTGAAGGAACTCGTTCGATGAAGAAGCTGCTCATCGCCAATCGCGGCGAAATCGCCATTCGCGTCATTCGCGCCGCGCGCGACTACAACGTGACATCGGTCGCAATCTACTCGGACGCGGATGCCGGTTCGCTGCATGCCGAATTGGCCGACGAAGCATACGGGCTGGGTGCGGGCCGCCCGGCGGAGACCTATCTCGACATCTCGAAGATTCTGGCGATCGCCCGTCGCGCCGGTGCCGATGCGGTCCACCCGGGCTACGGCTTCCTGTCCGAACGCGCGGAGTTCGCCCAAGCGGTAATCGATGCCGGACTGATCTGGGTCGGCCCGTCGCCGGCGGTCATCACCGCGCTCGGCGACAAGGTGCAGGCCCGGCGTATCGCATCGAAGGTCGGCGCGCCGCTGGTCAGGGGATCCGACGGGCCGTTGAACAGTGCGTCCGACGCGGTCGCCTTTGCGCGGGAAGTTGGCCTGCCGCTGGCGATCAAGGCGGCGTTCGGGGGCGGCGGCCGCGGCATGAAGATCGTCCGACGCATCGAAGACGTCGCGGAGATGTTCGATTCGGCCGTCCGCGAGGCGACGGAGGCGTTCGGCCGGGGCGACTGCTACGCCGAACAGTTTCTCGACCGTCCGCGCCATATCGAGGCGCAGATCATGGCCGACCATCACGGCAACACCGTCGTGCTCGGCACGCGCGACTGTTCGCTGCAGCGCCGAAACCAGAAGCTCGTGGAAGAGGCTCCCGCGCCTTTCATCACCGTCGAGCAGCGCGCGCGCATTCATGACGCGGCGCGAAGGATATGTGCCGAGGCCGGCTATACGGGGGCGGGCACGGTCGAGTTTCTGCTTTCTCAAGACGGGGTCATCTCGTTTCTCGAGGTGAACACGCGGTTGCAGGTCGAGCATCCGGTGACGGAGGAAACCACCGGTGTCGACATCGTGATCGAACAACTGCGCATCGCGGATGGCCTTCCTGTGTCGATTACGGCGACGCCGGAGCCCCGCGGTCATGCGATCGAATTCCGTATTAATGCGGAAGATCCGGGTCGTGGTTTCTTGCCGACACCTGGCGCGATCACGCGCTTTCGTCCGCCCGCAGGTCCCGGTGTGCGGCTCGACTCCGGTGTCGAATCCGGCTCGCAGATTCCGGGACTGTACGACTCGCTGATGGCCAAGCTGATCATTACCGGCGATACGCGCCAACAAGCGCTCGCTCGCGCCCGTCGTGCGCTTGCCGAATTCGATATCGAGGGAGTGGGTTCGGTGCTGCCATTCCATCGGGCGGTACTCGAGGAAAAGAGCTTCAGCGGCGAAGATGGATTCAAGGTTCATACCAACTGGATCGAAACGGAGTTTGGCGGGGTCGAACCTTCCGGACGCGTCACGCCGGCTGAGGGCGGGCTGCTGAAAAGCTTCATCGAGATCGATGGAAAGCGTCACACGATCGGTCTGCCTGCGTCGCTGTTTGCGAATGTCGGCGTCCCGCGAGCATTCGACGATTCGGCGAAGGCGGAAGCGGGCGCCGACATCGTGACGGCGCCGGTTCCTGGAACGCTGCAGAAGTGGCTGGTGGGGGAGGGTGCGACGGTGGCCGAGGGCGATGCCGTCGCCATCATGGAAGCGATGAAGATGGAAATGCGTGTCGTCGCACCGAAAGGTGGTCGAATCCGCATCCATGGGGAAGCCGGACGTCCGGTCACGGCGGGCGAAAAGATCGCGGTTGTCGAGTAAGGAGCGAAGGGGACATTGAATCGAATTTGAGTTGTCGAGATGTAGAAGGTGTACGTCATGTGATTCGGGATCCTGAGTGACTGGCGAACAATCAAATTGATGTCGGAAGAGTCAAGGAATCGGCTGAGTGCGTCACGAGTACGACAGCCTTATTGGAGGAAAACCGTGAAAAAACTGAATGTCGCTCTGGTGGGCACTGGCTTCATGGGCAAGGCCCACTCCATCGCTACTGCCGTGGTGCCGATCCTGTTCGGCTCGCCGGTGGAAATCGAACGCAAGGTCGTGGTCGACATCGACGACGAACTCGCACGCAATGCAGCTGCGCAATATGGGTTCGCCGAGCACGCGACGGACTGGCGCGAAGTGGTGTCGCGCCCGGATATCGACATCGTCGACATCTGCACGCCGAACGACACGCACGCGGCGATCGCGATCGCCGCCGCGAAGGCGGGCAAGCACGTGATGTGCGAGAAGCCGATGGCCATGACGGTAGCCGATGCGGAAGCCATGCATGCGGCCGCGAAGGAAACGGGCGTGGTCACGATGATTTCGTACAACTATCGCCACACGCCGGCGCTGCAGATGGCCAAGCGGTTGATCGACGAAGGGCGTATTGGCGAGATCCTGACGTTCCGCGGCTACTACCTGCAGGACTGGGGCGCGGATCCCAGCACGCCGCTGTCGTGGCGCTTCAACAAGGAGAAGGCCGGCTCGGGCACGCTTGGCGATATCGGCACGCACGTCATCGATGCGGCGCGCCTGCTCGTCGGCGAGTTCGAATCGGTGAACTCGATCGTCAAGACCTTCATCGCCGAGCGGCCGCTGCCGGCGGGCCGTTTCTTCGGCCCGGCAGGTCAGGCATCGTCGGAGAAGGGCAAGGTCGACGTCGACGACATGGCCATGACGATGATCAAGTTCAGCAATGGCGTGTGCGGAACGATCGAAGTGACGCGCAATGCGTGGGGCCACCACAACCAGCTCGGCTTCGAAATCCACGGTACCCGTGGCTCGATTGCGTTCGACTATCAGCGCCTGAACGAACTGCGTGTGGCGTTCGCGGACGATCCGTCGGACGCGTTCGGCTTCCGCACGATCTACTCGGGCCCGCATCAACCGTTCGGCGACAAGCTGTGGCCGGTTGCCGGGATGGGCCAGGGCTACATCGATATCAAGTCGATCGAGTGGTACAACTTCCTGCAGGCCATCGCCGGGAACCAGCCTGCCGCGCCGAACTTCGAGGACGGCGTCCAGATCGAGCGCATCGCCGACGCGATCCTCGTGTCGGGGCAAAGCGGCGTGTGGGAACACATCCAGCAGCCGGCTCGCGGATAACACGGCCGCCGCCTGAAGTCGTGCGGAGGCGGTGAGCTCCTCGGTGAGTGGCGAATCGGTAACGCGGCTCGTCGGTAATGGATCCGGCGAGCGCCTCCTCATCTGCGGCCAACGTCGAAGCATCACCGTCCCGGCGGCGAACTGCGATAGATCCGGATGCGGCCTCCACTACGGCCGCGTTCGAACGATAGCGTGTCAATAGATCGGAGGCAGGGGATGACCTTGGCAATTGGGGTGATCGGTGTCGGCGTAATGGGATCGGAGCACGCGCGCATTCTGCGTGAGGAGACGTCGGGTGCGGAGTTGGTCGCGGTCTGCGATGCCGATGAAGGGCGCGCGCGGACCGTGGCGGGCGGCGCGAGAGTCTATACGGACCCGCGGCAGCTGATTCGCTCCGAGCATGTCGACGCCGTTCTCGTTGCCGCACCGGACACGCTGCACGGCGACCTCGTACTGCAGTGCATCGAGGCCGACAAGCCGGTTCTGTGCGAGAAGCCGCTGGCCGGTACGGCGGCCGAGGCACTCAAGGTCGTCGACGCGGAAATTGCGAAGAGCCGACGGCTGGTCCAGGTCGGTTATATGCGTCGTTTCGACCAACCGTACATCGAGATGAAGCGTGCTGTCCGGGAGGGCGACATTGGCGCACCGGTTGTCGTGCACAACGTCCACCGAAATCCCATCGCGCCGGACTGGTTCAACGGCCCGATGTCCATCACCAATGCGTTCGTTCACGAAATCGATGCAAGCCGCTGGTTGCTCGATTCCGAACCTGTTGGCGCACGTGTCTACAGTGCTGGAAACGGCGATCCGCTGGTCGTCGTGATGGAAATGGCCGGCGGCGTAATCGTGTCGTCGGAGGTGTTCATGAATTGCCAGTATGGCTATCACGTGCACGTACAGGTCGTCGGGCGAAACGGAACGATCGAGACTGCTCCGCCCGGATGTGTCGGCAGGAATGCCGGCGGCTACGGCATGACGGCCCATGCCGGAAACTGGATCGACCGATTCAGGTCGGCCTATGTGAAGCAGCTCAACGAGTGGGTCCGATCGATCGGCGCCGGCACGTCAAGCGGTGGTGCAAATGCCTGGGATGGCTATGTCACGACGGCAGTCGCAGAGCAGATCGTCGCTGCGATGGGGCGCGGAACATCATTGACGTTCGCGGCCGGGCGTTACCGTCCGACGATGTACGCGTAGTCATGCCAATCCGCGGAAATGCAGAGGTTTGCGCCACTCAGGAGGAAAAATGATCAGAATTGGAATTCTCGGATGTGGGCGCATTGGTCAAGTTCATGCACTCGGTATCAAGCAGATTCCATCGGCAACGCTAGTCGCGGTAGCTGACGTCAACGAGAGCGCCGCAGCGGCCTGTGCTGACCGATTTGGGGTTGACGCACGCGATGCATCGGACATTCTCGAAGGGAATGACATCGATGCGGTGGTGATTGCGACACCGTCATCGACGCATTTCGATCTCGTTCACGCGGCGGTGGTTGCGCGAAAGGCCATCTTTTGCGAGAAGCCCATCGATCTGTCGTCGGAGCGGGTAAGGGCATGCATGGATGCCGTCGAGAATGTGGGCGTGCCCTTCATGACGGCGTTCAACCAGCGGTTCGACCCGCACTTTGGTGAGTTGGCGCGTCGCGTGCACGAGGGTGAGATCGGAAATGTCGAGACCATCACGATCACATCTCGTGATCCGGCGCCGCCGCCGCTGTCGTATCTGAAGACGTCCGGTGGTCTCTTTCGCGACATGATGATTCACGATTTCGACCTCGCGCGATTCCTGTTGCAGGAAGATCCAGTGCGAGTGTTCGCCACCGGATCGGTGCTGGTTGAGCTGTCCATTGCGGAGGTCGGCGACGTGGATACGGCGGCAGTCATCCTGACGACGAAGTCGGGGCAGATCTGCCAGATCTCGAATTCGCGCCGCTCGACCTACGGCTATGACCAGCGACTCGAGGTTCACGGATCGCGCGGCATGCTACGTGTCAAGAACGTTCTCGAGTCTCAGGTGGAGCATGCCACGGAAGTCGGGTTCGCCATGCCGGTCGCGCAACCGTTCTTTCTCGAGCGCTTCGGCGCCTCCTATCTGGCCGAAATGCGCTACTTCGTCGACACCGTGTCGGCAGGAAAAATGCCGCAACCGGATGCCGGCGATGGCCTGAAGGCCCAGTTGATCGCCGATGCGGCCACGCTTTCGTGGCAGCGCGGGCAGCCGGTGGACATCGCTGGCTGATCGACATGACCGGCATGGGCAGGCCAGCCGGTGGGCATTTCACACATATCGGGTGCTCTCATGAAGATCGGTATCATCGGCCTCGGCAACGTAGCAGAGTTGCACGGAACGGCTCTCGCCGAAATGGATCCGCAGTTGTTTTGTGGCGGCTGGAGTCGCACTTACAGGAAGGCACTGCAATTCGTCGACAGGTTCGGGGGGCGCGCATACGAAACCGTTGACGAACTGCTGGGCGACAACGCGGTCGATGCGGTTGTCGTGTGCACGAATACCGCGTCGCACTTCGACATGGCCAGGCGTGCGCTACTGGCAGGCAAACACGTATTGCTCGAGAAGCCGTTGTGCGCGCAGGCGACGCAGATTCGCGAGCTTGCGGAGATTGCACGTTCGTAATCGAGGATCTGCATGCCTTCCCACAATTACGTCTATGCAGAGAGCATGCGGCGACTGCGTGCGCATGTTGCTTCCGGGAAACTGGGAAGGATCGTCAGTTTCTGGGCGATCTACAACAAGCAACATGACGCTTCGATCGGCGCGCCGGATCTGACGATGCGCGAGCTGATGGTGCATCACGCGTACTGCATGCTGTATTTCGTCGGTCGCCCGTCGTCGGTATTCGCGACCGGTTCCAATGTGCACTTTGACGATCCGAACGCCGACGATCAACTGGTGATCACCGCGGAATATCCTAATGGAACGATTGCGAATCTGTGGGGAAGCTTTTCAGCCGACGATCGCAGTCGGGAGCCCTGGTCCGTCTATTTCAAGATCATCGGCTCCGACGGAAGCGGCGTGATCCCGTGGGATGTCACGAAGTTTGGCGACGCGAGACTTCCGTTCTGGGATGACGCGACCTACTGGGACAGCTTTCTTCAGGTCGAAAGCTTCTTCGTGAACGAATGCGTCGCGAAAGGTACGACCCCGTTGTCGACGCTCGACGACGCATATGACGCAGCCGTCGTGCTGGATGCGGCGCGTCGGTCTCTGCGCGAGCGGAGCGCCGTGCCGGTCGTCTACGGTTCCTGAGCAACGCATAGAGGCAAACATGATCAGATACGCTGTTGTAGGTGCTGGATGGATATCGCAGGAGGCGTTCATGCCGGCTGTTGCCCAGACAGGAAATTCGGTGATCGGCGCGTTGGTTTCCGGAAATCCTGACGGCGCGCGGAAGCTCGCGAGATTCCACGGCGTCGATACGATCGTCGGGTACGACGACTACGACCGGATGTTGAACAGCAATGTCGTCGACGCGGTCTATATCGCCGTCCCCAACCCGCTCCACGCCGACTATGCGATTCGCGCAGCGCGAGCCGGAAAGCACGTATTGGTCGAGAAACCGATGGCGACCAACGTCGCGGATGCCGAGGCGATGATTGGGGCGGCAGCCGAGGCCGGCGTGTTGTTGAGCACCTGTTACCGCTTGCATCACGAGGCAGGGACGATCGCGGCACTGGAAGCGATCCGGGAAGGCCGCATCGGTGATCCGAAGTACTTCTGCGGGATGTTCGGATTTCAGTCCGCGACGGGCAACCACCGGCTGGACAGCAAGAACTGGGGCGGCCCGCTTCAAGACATCGGGATTTACTGCGTCAACGCGGCGCGGCATGTCTTCTCCGACGAACCCGTCGATGCGTCGGCGATCACGACGCGCCGGCCCGGAGATTCCCGCTTCTCGGACATCGACGACGCCATTGCTGTCACGTTGCGTTTCCCTCGCGATCGAATCGCGCAGTTCTATTGCAGTTTTGGCACGGCGTCGATCGATATGTACAGGGTGCTGGGAACCGAAGGGGACCTGACCATGGAGCCCGGTTTCAGGTTCGAAACGCCGACGCGAATGGTACTGAACGCGAAGGATGCTTCGGAGACGATGCATTTCCGGCACTGCGATCACTTCGGCGGGTTGATTCAGCAGTTTTCCGAATGCATTCAGAAACGCAGCAAGCCTGCGTCGAGTGTCGAAGAGGGCCTGGCTGACCTGAGGGCCTTGCTGGCGATCGAGGCGTCTGCTCGCACGGGAACGGTGGTGTCCATCGAACCGACGCGTTTCGTCCGCCGAAACCTGACGCTCGATGATGTGCGCGCCGTACCGAGAACGGAAAAGCGGCTGCTGTTGTAGGCGTTCAAGTCGAGAGAACTTGCGCGACACACTATCCGAGGCTCGCTCGGCGTGCCTCGAATTCCTGTCGCGGATGCAGATCCGTGGCGCGAGACTTAGTTGTAGCCGAGGATCGATACCGACCGGAGATCGGGCCGATCGGGAACATTCGCCGCGATGGAAGACATCGGTTCACGCAGAAGGGCGGTGTACGGAGAGACGTTTCGCTGGTCCGTGGCGGGTACGTTTCGATGGTTCGTGCGGGTGACCGAGGCAGCGTTGAGAAGGGCGGTGCCGAGAACTTTCCGTAGCGTCATGGGGCGAGGGTCCAGATATATCCGTCGTTTCGAGATTCGCGGTTTGCCGAATGGCTTTCGCACTCTACGTCATAAAGAAGGAATGCGAATAAATAATAGGATCGGAAATGATCTTGAGCCAACGAGAAATTCTGCACACGGCTGTCAACATTTTCCTGACAAGCAGAGACGAACGTAGCGATGTTCGACGCCAATGTGCTGTCTTCGCCGTGTTGACTCGAGAAGATCGACGGACGCAGGCAGGTGTTCTGTGGCGTATGACGGGACGGAAACCTGCATCCTCGATGGTGAGGCAATGAATACACGCTTTCTGGAGACGTTCGTGACGCTCGCGCAACAAGGCAGCTTCCGGGCTACGGCGCGTCTTCTTCATACTTCGCCCGCGACGATATCGACACGTATCAAGGCGTTGGAAGACGAGTTGAGGACCGAGCTCGTCGATCGAACGGCGGCGGATTTTCGTCTCACCCTGTCTGGGCAGAGCTTGTTGACGCTGGCGATGAACGTGGTAGACGCGACTCGTGCGCTCAAGAAGGCAGCCGGTCTCGATCTCGCGTTACGCGGACCGATACGTTTCGGCGTGATAGACACGATTGTTCACAGCTGGCTTTCCTTGTATGTGACGCAGTTGAGGGAGCGCGTCCCGGGCTTGGTGGTCGAGCTGACCGTAGATTCGAGCCCGGCACTGAACAAGAAAATCTTGCAGGGCGAGCTCGACATGGCTGTCTGCGCAGAGGTTGTTGGGAGCGACAAGGTCACGTCGAGCAGGATTGCAAGCTATCCGGTTCGATGGATTGTCAGCCGGGAGCTGCTTTCCGGTTCGGACATGGATCCGGTTCGCCTCGCCCTGGCGCGGCCGATACTGACATTCGGAAGGGGCACCACGTCGCACCTGGCGGTGGAACGCATCGTCCGAACACTGGCCGGTGGAGCCGGCATCCCGGACGAGGCGATACGCATAACCTGTGCCTCTTCGGTCGCTGCGATCGTGCAATTGGTGCGTGATGGATACGGTGTCGGGGCAGTCCCGCACCTGTTCGTGCACGACGAACTGGAGAACGGGCGAATCGCCGAGCTCGCGCTGGAGCCGCAGCCGCCGTCGATCGACGTGTCGTTGTGCATGCCGGTCAATGCATCACCGGCCGTCGTAGCGGCAGCCGACGCGGCCCGGGATGTGTGCGCTACATACTGCCGAGGAAAACCGGAGACGCTGATTCGGGCCGCGTGACCGATCATCCCGATTGAGGTCGTTCGGGCAGTGGGGGTGTACCGATTGACTTTCGGATTATGGTCGCCGGCGGGTATATGACTTCCCTAGTATGATTCGGCGGCGCGTTGCGGTAGCCTGTCCCATTAGGTATCAGATGTTAGTCTGGTGCGAATTTCATGCTCTCCGCTCGTGAGGCTTTCGGTTTCGGTGCTGGCGCACTTGTCGGGCCGCTGATTTCGGGCGATCGGCGCTCGCGCTCATCCCTACCGGCAAAGAGAATTGGCGATGTTAGTCGAAGTCAGCAAATTCAGGGAATCGCAGGAGTTCGCTCTTCAGACCGTTAACTTTGCACGGTCGATGCTCAATTGTTCGGCCGCCGTGTTCACATGGCTCGATTCGCACGACCAGCTATTGCCGCACACCCAGATGGGATGGCCCGAAGAGACCATCAAGGACTATTACACGGTATTCGCCTCGGCCGATCCGCTGAACGTCTATCGTCTGATCAAACAGCGTGCGACCGTAGTGACCCTCAAAGGGGCAAAGCGCGACGACCAGCACTCCAGTTGGTCGGATTACCAGCGGAAGTACGGGCTCGTGGACGAAGTCGGGTTCCTGTTTTGGGCGGGAGATACGCCACTAGCATGCCTCTCCGTCATCAAGAAGCAAGGCGATAGCCCGTTCTCGACTCCCGAACCCTTCGGACAGATGTACGACTATATGCAGCACAGCTTCTCGATGCTTGCGTCCGTCAAGAAGGTCCAGGCAGACCACGCGCTGCGAAACGAGTATTTCCTGACGGAGCGGGAGCTCGCAGTCGCGTCTCTGATGACCGCCGGCCTGTCCAACAAGGATATCGCCGAGACGCTGGGCATCGAGCTTGCCACCGTCAAGTCGCATGTCATTCGAATCCTGGGCAAGCTGGGCATCGAGAGCCGAACCCAGCTTGCGGCATTCTCCGCCGACCTGGGCACACCGACCACGAAATAGCCTGGGTGCACCGGGGCGGTGCGTTCGTCCTCGTCACCGGTTGCATCAATGGAAATTTTTCTCATCCTTTGGATGGACGAGCGGCGTCTTGGCCATACATACAATGGTTTCAAGGCCGCCGGACATCATTCAGACGGTCGTAACGCTCGCATTGGTTCATGCCTGTTGCGTGGCCTGACAGCTCACTTCATCGATCACGATCTACAACCTTGAGGATGGTGCGCGTTACACATGGCTTGAGCGGCGTCCGGCTGTCAATTCGCATAACGAATTAACTTCCGATGCGTGACGGGTGTTTGCCGAGTGCCGGTTGATGGTGGACCGTCTTCGGTCCAGCTCGCCGAACTGATAGAAATTCGTGATCTGCATGCATCGAGAATCACAATTGGACCTCGTCTAATTGGCGCAAGACGATGCATGCACGCGAATCCTGGAAACAGAAAGCGCACGATTCGCCGGCTCAGTGAGCAGCGCACGTGCTGGTCAAAGTGAAGTCAAGGAGACGTTTCAGTGAATGATTATTCCGGGCGCGTGGTTGTCGTAACCGGTGCTGGTTCCGGCATGGGGCGAGCAATGGTTCGCGAGTTCGTTTCGAGAGGGGCGAACGTAGCCGCACTCGACATCAATCTCAAGAATGCCGTTGCCACCGTCGAAGCGTTGGCGAATCCGTCGATGGCGTACGCACATCAAGTGGACGTCAGCGACCCGCGTAGCGTCGAGGCCGCTGTCAAGGCGGTGATCGAGCGTTGGGGGCACATCGATCTTCTGTGCAATAACGCCGGCATTCTGGATGGACACGCGACGGCTCACGAGGTGAGCGTCGAAGAGTGGGACCGCGTCATTGCCGTTAACCTCACGGGACCGTTCCTGATGGCCCGAGCGGTCATTCCGCAGATGCTGAAGCAAGGCAAAGGGGCGATCGTGAACACGTCGTCCACCTCGGGCTTCAGTGCTGCGGGTGGCGGGACCGCCTACACGGCGTCCAAACACGGTGTGATCGGTCTGACTCGACAACTCACGTTCGAATACGGCGCGCGCGGCATTCGCGTCAATACGATTTGCCCGGGCGCAACCGCAACCCCGCTGGCGATGTCGGAGCACACGACGGCGAATTCGCCCGATATGGAGGCGGCCCTTCAGAAATTCCCGGCCCGCCGCTGGTGTCAGCCGGAAGAAATTGCCAAGCTCGCTGCGTATCTGGGCGGCGACGATGCCGACTTCGTGCATGGCAGCGAGTACGTGATGGACGGCGGCTGGCTTGCTGCTGCCCGGGATCCCTTCTGAGCGGGCGTTTGGCTACACGCGTGGCGCGGCGCAGGTGCCCGCGCCTGCACATGTCGGTGGAACAACAGGAGCTTGTGAATGTTTTCGAATCGTGAATGGCCGGAGACCGGCATCGAAGGTTTCAAGCGGGGCTTTCAGACGGTTGATGGCGTGCGGATGCATTATGTGAGCGGCGGCAAGGCGGACGGCGACGTGCTGGTTCTGATTTGCGGTTTCCCCCAAAGCTGGTATGCGTGGCGCAAGGTTTTGCCGCTGCTTGGGGATCGGTACCGTGTTATTGCTCCGGATCTTCCCGGGCAAGGTGACTCGGACCGTCCCGCGGGTACGCTCGACACGGTCAAGGCCGCCAGGCTCCTTCGTGGCCTGGTCGAGAAACTCGGTGTCGATCGACATGCACTTGTCGTACACGACATCGGTGGATGGGTCGGTTATCCCTATGCGGCGATGAATGGCGACAAGGTCACGGCCCTCGCGATCCTCGACACGGGTATCCCGGGCATCAGTCTTCCGGATACGCTGCCGTGGGCTTCCGACGTTGCGTGGCGGACGTGGCACGTCGCATTCCACAACATCCCGGATCTTCCCGAAGCGCTCTTGGCCGGCCGCGAGCACATCTATCTCGAGTGGTATTTGCAACGGAAGGCGGCAAACCCGCAGGTGTTCTCCCAAGCGGACTTCGAGGAATACCATCGCGTGTTCCTGACGAATGGCCTGAAAGGTGGCCTCGCTTACTACCGTGCTATCTCGGTGTCGGCCGAGCAGAATCGCGAATTGAGCGCGAAGGGCAAGCTCAAGATGCCGGTTCTTGCGGTCCGTGCAGATCAGGGATCAATGCCCGACCTGGTTCCGCAGCTGCAGCAGGTCGCGGCGGACGTTCGCGGCACGATGGTCGCTTCCGGACACTATATCCCGGAAGAGGCGCCCGAGGCGCTTGCAAAGGAACTCGAGAGTTTCTTCGGCTAGTACGAGCGGACAAGCCGGCGCCGCTTCTGACGATCCAGCCAGCGTCTGGAGAAATCCGTCGCCCGGTTCGAACGGGTATGGAGCGCGCGCCGCATGCTGCCTAGCGATGTCAGTGCGTCGTGGGCGCTGCACTCCGTTCGACGAGAGATTGTTGATCTTGAGACGGAAACGGCTGGTATCGAAGCAATTCGATAGTTTATTTGATCAGTATTCCTAGTGAAATTAACTTTGGTGATTTGGGGGGGGAATGAACAAAAAAGTCATTGCAGTCGCCGCACTGAGCATCGTAGCTTACTCGCAAGCAAAGGCTCAAAGTTCCGTGACGCTCTATGGGATCGTCGACACGGGTGTGGGCTATGTGCACAACAGCGGCGGACAGAGTTCGCAAGTAAGGATGTTGCCCAGCAATCTTTCGGCTTCCCTGTGGGGATTGAAGGGAACGGAGGATCTGGGTGGCGGGCTCTCGGCCATCTTTACAGTAGAGAGCGGCTTTGACGGCACGAACGGCGCGCTTGCGACACCGGGCAAGTTGTTCAGCCGACAAGCGTTCGTGGGCATTTCGAGCCAGTACGGCACCCTGACGTTCGGTCGTCAGTACGATCCGCTGACCGACCTCGAACAGCAGTTGACCGCCGATGTCTACAGCGGCTGGTTCGCTACGCCGGGTGACGTCGACAATTACGACTCGAGTGCTCGATTCAATAACGCCGTGAAATGGGTGAGTCCGTCGTGGGGCGGCGTTTCGGCCGAGGTCATGTATGCGCTCGGCGGCGTCGCTGGATCCACGGGGTCGGGGCAGACGTGGAGCGCAGCAGTTGGCTATCAAAGCACGTCGTTCAGCGTCGGCGGCGGCGTTCTCCACATCGACAACGGCAACGCGACGTTGGGCAATCGCGGCACTTCCTCGTCCGACTCGCTGTTTAATTCGCCGGTGAATGCGGCTTATGCGTCAGCCCGGTCGATCAATATCGCCCGGATCGGTGCCAATTACGTTGCGGGCCCGTTCACGGTGGGCGCGGCGTATGGCTATGCCCAGTATTCGGCCGATTCGGCATCGACGTTCACGGGGTCGGAGAAGTATCACAACGGTTCGGTCTTTGCCCAGTATCAAGTGACGCCTGCGTTCCTGCTCATCGCCGGCTACAACTACACGCGCGCACTGGGGGATTCGTCTGCCAAGTACCACCAGGTGAATATCGGGGCCGACTACAGCTTGAGCAAGCGCACCGACGTCTATGCGCTCGCAGGGTATCAGCATGCAAGCGGGCAGAACGGGCAAGGCGCCGCCGAGGCTTCCATCGGGTCGTACGGAATTGCGGCGGGCAAAGGTACTCAGGAAGTTGTAGCCGTCGGCCTGCGGCACAAGTTCTGAAGCAATCTGTATGAGGCGCCGCGGACCGATACGAGGGTGATTCCTTCGTGAGTTCCGCGGCGCCGCGTTGCTCATTTTCCTGACACGAAGGTATTGGGATTTCTGTATGCCGGCATCAACTCACTCCGATGATGATTACGCGTCCAGTCCGGTTCCTGAAGATGCAAGGACCGGTTGGCAGGGCATATTCTTCGCTACGTTAGGTATTGCGACCGCGCTTTTCTTTGCTCAGATTGCGTCGATCATTACCGTGAGGTTTGGCGTAGCAGCCGCGCTGATCGGACTGGCCTACGGATACTGCGTTTCGACATTCGTCGGTGTGCTGCTCGTTCGTCGATCCATTCAGACAGGGTTTGGCATCAATATCTGGGCCAGAACCGTGCTCGGATATCGTGGAGCGGGATTATTCAGCCTGGCCTACGGAGTGGCCTGCCTCACTTACTTCGTCGCAGAAGCCAACATCATGGGGGCTTCGCTACAGGCTCTCTTTCCGCAAGCTCCTCATGCGTTGATATACATCTGCCTTGTCTTCGTCATGTTGCCGCTCGTGTGGTCGGGCATGAAGGTTCTTGCAAGATTCCAGACGATGAGTCTGGTGCTGTTCGTTGTGTTTGTTGTGTGGGCGATAAGAAACGCGCTTGATGTTCCCGTGGCTGGCGCTCCGCTCCCGGAGATTCGGCTTGCGGCAGCCCCCTTCACCAGCCTGCTTGAAGTATTGGGCATCGTTAACGGTCTCGCCTTCATCATTGGTCTTGTGACGGCCGACTATGCAAGATTTGTGCGCAAACGGGAACTCCGAGCAGGGACGGTGTTTGTTGGCGCGTTGTTTCCAGCGTTCTGTTACGGGATCACCGGGATCTTGGGGATCTGGTTCGCTGTCCAGATGCGGGAAAGCAATCCTGGCGTCTATTTCGTTTCGTTGCTGGGTGCGGGGGGGATCATTTTCGCGTGTACGACGCAGCTCAGAATCAATCTCGGGAACATCTACTCAGGCACCGTTGCTTTCGTCAACGCACTCGAGCATCTATTTGGCGTTTCCGTCAGCAGAAGAGTCGTCATCGTTGCTTTCTGCGCGGTTGCGGCCGCTGTGCTGATTTCAGATGGTACGCACTTGCTCGCGAGTGCCCTGAACTATATCGGTATGTCCATGGCTTGCTTCGTCACGTTGCTTCTCGTCGATCAGTTCTGGGCTGGACGATCCCGAGATGTGCCCGATGTCATGCCTCAAGTGATCAAGAACTGGCGATGGACGGGATTGAGCTCATGCCTGATCGCAACCCTATGTGGAGTGTGCCTCGGTAACGCATCGCTCTTCCCATCGTTGTACCAGTGGGCGACACCGGTGTCGGTGCTTGTCCAGGTGATCCTCTTTGTTGGTATCGAATCGTACTGCAATCGACGAAGGGAACTGTCGTCACATGCTGCCTCGAGTTAGAGGGACCACTTGAGAAACGGACCTGTTTTCTGGAGCGCTAGGCTACCTGACGCCAGCAAAGGTCACTTTCGAGGAAGGTTTGAGAATGCGGAAGCGCTTTACGGACGAGCAAATCATCGGCTTCTTGAGAGAGGCCGAAGCTGGCGAGGCGGTCCAGTATCTGTGCAGGACGTACGGTTTCAGCGATACCTCCTTCTACTCGTGGCGGGCGAAGTTTGGTGGCAACGACGGCGTTGAATCGAAAAGGTTGAGGTACCTTGAGGGCGAGAATGATCGACTAAGGGAGCTATTGGCGGAGGCCTTGGCCAAGCAAGGGGCATCGGGTATCGCTAGAGACGATGTATAGATCGTCCACGTCGCCTGGGTCGTCGTCGTTCCGATGTCGTTGTGATTGGCGTCGAGCGATCCGGCGTGGACTTGAACAGATCATGATGCTTCACGCTTTGTCGATTGTAACCACCTCTGCGCTTCAATGTCCGGTTGGCGCGCAGACCTCAGTAGTGGACCCAACAGGGAACCGAGTCATGCGAAAGATATTCCTGCGATCGCTGCATAGCCGTCATCCGATTGACTCAGCGGAGGTCTCTGCTTGTCAGACGGATTCCGATGCTGGAATCCGTAACATTGAGTCAGACCGAAGCAGCTTCGTTACGTACTACAGCCTCGGACAAGTGGTTGCGCACCTGCGTTTCGACGCGCGGCATGGAGAGCAGAGTCCGGCCGAGCGTAGCCGAAAGTAAAAAAACCGGTCCAACGTCAGATCACGGCATGGAAGCGGCCACCGCGAGAGTACGCGGTGGAAACGCCACTGAACGTGCCAATTCGGCCCCGATCTTTCGTCTGTACCTTTGACGAAGCTGTCGAAACCATGGCGTGTCAAGCTGATGGTATTGCGAAAGCTTGCAGGCTCAGCGGGCCGCGTGCGTTCGTATGGTGCCTGGAGCGGGGCGCAAGTCGTTTCGACGGCCTGGTTGAGGGCGGCGTCGGTTCGCCCCGCCTGCAACTGAACTGCAATGGACCGCACGCATCACACTTCGCTTCCACGAGGCGGGACTGCAACGGTCAATCCGCGGTTATCGAGTGCAGAAATGACGCGACTTGTGACCGCGTATTCAATCCGAGCTTTGCCAGAACCCTTCCCACGTGCGTTTTGACCGTCACCAGCTCGATCTGGCATTCGTGGCAAATTTCCTTGTTGGAAAGTCCACTCGCAATCAAGTTGGCGATCGCTAGCTCGCGGGCTGTCAATAGATGTTGCTCGGTGAGTTTCCGATTGCGTCGATGGGTTTTTATTGAATCCAATCCGAGAAGGTTGTACTGGATATAGCTATGCATTTCCTGGAGTACGGATTCATTGTCGAGCGTTTTGTCGTGTCTGCCTTTTAGAACATTGAGAAAAGCGATGGCTCGGTTGTCCTGCCAAAAGACAAAGGCGGCCTCGTCCACGAACCCATACCGCGCCATAAACTGTGCGTATGGGATGTGGCAATCTCTAAATCTATTGTCTGCAATCTTTCTTAGAGTAACGACCGAAGATCTGTTTGATAAAAGGAAGTCGGGGGAGATCGGATCGAACTCTCTGAAGTCTCGGTAATAGTCGCGAATCATCACGTCGCCGAGGCCGTGTTCCGTGCACGGTGGAATCTTCTGGGTAGCGTCAAACCAGGTAAAGATTGCGGCAGACGATTCCAGAAGGGTTTGGGAAAACGCAATGGTCCGCTTGGCGAAGTCCTTGCAATCGTCGTTCAGATGATATCGCATGGTTTATCCAAGTGGAATAGACAAAGGATCCTTTTCCGAACCTGTCTGACGGAGGCTGGAACGCTGGCGGCCTACGCGAAAAGGCTGCTAGCGCGATGTTCAACGATTGGATGCAAGAACCGAGCCAAGGCGACTGGCGGGTCACACGCTCCCGTATATGGCGACGGTGGCGACGAATCCGGCCAAGTGCCAGGGTGCCGTAGAGGTAGACGCACGATCTGGAAGCGCATCATTGCACGTTGGTCGTGCATGGCGCACCACGCGCGATCGGCGCTCCATCTTGAAGCGACGCATAGATACTTTCGGAGGATGTTGGCCAGAAATTCGCTGAATATAGTTCGACTACCAAGTCAACGGGTTCTGCGGTACACGCATCACAGTGCGATACCGAGAGAACCGCGTACAGAAAAGAGGTGGCTCGAATGAAGACAAGCGGTTACATGGCGATTGCAGAGAAGGGAAATAAACTTACCGGGAACATGGGCGCCTTTGGGCTTGCGCTGAGCGTTCTGGCTTTTTCGGCCCCTCTCACGACCGTATCGGGATATGTGCCGGTCGCGTTGATGTATGGCGGTGCAGCCAGCCCTACCATCTTCATCGCGACGATGGTTCTGCTGATGCTGTTCTCGCTGGGGTATCTGACACTCAACCATGCTGCGAAGCGACCAGGCGACTTCTACGCATTCATCACGCATGGATTGGGCAGGAGTGCCGGGCTTGGAGCCGGAATGCTCGCCACGATTACGTACTTCATCATCCTTGCCGGTGTTCCGGCGTATTTTGGCGTTGCGTCCGCTGATCTGCAGCGGACGCTCACGGGATGGGCATTCCCCTGGTACTACTTTACGCTCGCATGCTGGCTTGCCATCGCGATTTTCGGATATCTGCACATCGAAGTATCCGCGAAGTTCCTGACTTGGGTAATGGTCGCCGAAGTCATCGTTTGCATCGCGTTCTGCACTGGAGTTATTGGCAGCAATCCCCCGAGCGACTTGCCGCCGAACGCCATTTTTTCCCCATCCGGATTGTTGAACGCGAACAGCCCGTTTGCCATGCTGTTTGCCGTCTCTTTCTTTATGGGGTTCGAGGCGACAGCATTGTTCCGTGATGAGGTGCGCGACCCGGATAGAACCATTCCGCGAGCAACTTATGGTGCGGTTATCTTCATCGGTCTGTTGTATACGTTCTGCGCATATGCACTGATTCGCGTGTATGGACACGACGTGATCTCCGTCGCAACGCAATCGCCCGCCACCATGTTTCAGAATGCCTTCGACAAGTTCGTCAGTGCGCGGATGCGCACGCCGGTCGCGATCCTGGTTTTGACCTCGGCGTTTGCGTCCAGCTTGTCCATTCATAACGTGCTGACGCGTTATCTTCACAACCTCGGCATCGACGGCGCATTTCCGCAGTACCTGAGTGCGATCCATCCGAAGCATTTGTCACCGCACCGCTCGTCCGTTACGGTTTCGACGCTGACGCTGCTTGTTCTTCTGCCGTTCATCGTGACCGGGGCCCAACCGGAATTGCTTTACGGTCGACTGTCTGGCGTCGGTACCGCAGGAGGACTGATCCTTATGACCGTCGTGAATGTTTCATGTCTCGTCTGGTATTTCCGCGAGGGGCGGTTCATCGGTGCAGGCGTTTTCAAAGCGTGTGTTGCGCCCGGCATCTCCGCAGTCCTGTTTGTTGCGCTCGTCGTCCTCGTTGGCAAGCACTTCGAGCTTCTCGTTGGCGGCGAACCGGGCCAAAGCACGTGGATGCTCTATAGCCTGTGCGCAGTGCAGATTTTCGGGATGGCATTGGCCGTTTATTTCAGGAAGGCCAAGCCGGAAGTGTTCCGGCGGTTGGGGCGCAATCGTGACGTCGAGCCGCGAGATGGTGGCACGGACGACGAGGCCGTTCTCGCCGTCACGCAATGACATATCCATGCTTCGGATGTGAATCTCGATAGCTTCGGCTTCAGTCGCGAAGCAACTCGGCATCCGATTCATCTCCGTTTCAAGAGACCAGTCCAGGTACGTTCATGCGCATCATTAATCCATCCATTGCCGTTGTGGGAAGCGGACCGTCCGGGTGCTACCTGGCGCAATCGTTGATAAAGGTTTGGCCGGATTCTGCAGTGTCGGTGTTTGAATCGGAGCCGGTACCATTCGGTCTGTTGCGTTACGGCATCGCGGCCGATCATCAGGGTTCGAAATCCGTGGCGATGCAGTTCGATCGTCTGTTTAGACGCGATGGGGTCAATTTTTTCGGGAATGTAACTATCGGAAAAGACCTGTCGTTTGAGCGATTGACAGAGAGTTTCGACATTGTGGCGCTCGCGACTGGTTTGGCAACGGATTCGGTACTTCCGGTTCCACAACACCCGAAAGCAAACGTCGTTGGGGCAGGCGAAATACTGCGGGCGCTGAACGGCTATCCCGAGCCTCGGTTGCCCCATGACAGAGGGCGATTTTGCTCCTTGGGTGAATCGTTGGCGATTGTCGGGCACGGGAACGTCGCCATAGACGTTGCCCGGTTGCTGGCCAAACGCATCGAGCAATTCGATAACTCCGATATCGACGACGAGCGGCTATCGATGCTTCGCTCGAATCATCTCGAGCGGATTCATCTTGTCGGAAGATCCAGCGCAGGCGACGCGAAATTTGACCTTGCCATGCTGCGTGAACTTTGTGATCTGGGACATGTAAAGGTATCTGCATCGGGTCTTTCGGACGACGATCAGAGCGAAAAGGCACAAGTGCTGCGGAATGCCGCGAGGCGCATCGTATATGCCAAACCGCTGGTGGAAATTGTTTTCCACTTCGAATGTACGCCGGTGCAGGTCGACGCACTGCTGACGAAAAGCGTTTTGCGCGGACACTCGAAAGCGGAAGGTATCGTGAGTTTTCACGTCGACACGATCGTTACTGCGATTGGTTTTACGAACGAGGTCGGCGATATCGGCGCGCGATGCGGGCCGTGGCGTTCGTTCAATGTATTCGAGGTCGGTTGGGCGAAGAACGGCGGAAAGGGCGGGGTTGCCGCGAATCGCAGAGACGCACAAGCCGTGGCCGCGCAGATCGTTGCGATGGTGCAAGACGGAGCGCTGCCGATCGGCCGGCCTGGACTGGCCGCGCTCGGAGACCAGTTTCCAGCCGATTTCGTGAATTACGCCGGCTGGCTGGAGGTGGACCGGTATGAACGGGATGCGGCGGGGCCGAACAGGCTCCGCAAGAAAATTGCAGATCGCAGGCGCCTGCTGGAAGTGGCAAGGCAGATCGTGAGCGTGGGGTAATCGTCTAAATATGAGCAAAAAGAAATGAATGCATCGATTCT
Source organism: Burkholderia sp. LAS2 (assembly GCF_018417615.1). NCBI lineage: Bacteria > Pseudomonadati > Pseudomonadota > Betaproteobacteria > Burkholderiales > Burkholderiaceae > Burkholderia > Burkholderia sp. LAS2. Next base: position 3,922,770 of record NZ_CP071052.1, on the reverse strand, counting down.
GATTCTGTTTGGCACGGAGAGCGGTAACGCAGAGATGGTTGCCGATGATATTGCGATGTGCTTCGCCGAGAAAGATATGCCGAGCGTCGTCAAATCGATGGCGGATCAAGCCGTGGACGAACTGGAGGCTGTCAGTTTCGCGATCGTTGTTACTTCTACGTACGGCGAGGGCGATATGCCGGAGACGACCGAGCCGTTCTATCGCGCGCTCATCGCGAAGCGTCCCGATCTGGCTTCGATGAGATTTGCCGCGTTTGGGCTCGGGGATTCCAGCTACGAGAATTACAACCGTGCAATCGATCTATTGACTGAGATGCTCGCTTCGTGCGGCGCCACGCAAATTGGCGAAACGGGACGACACAATGCATCGAAAGGCATGCCTGCAAACCAGATGGCGGTGGCATGGTCCCAGGGCATCCTTTCGATTTTGGGCAAATAAGGGGGTTTCGATGAAAAATCAAACGGGCGATTTCATGAACGATCCTTACCTTCCGTGGGCGGACCTCGCGTTTCGCGACAACCCGTATCCGTGGTATGAGCGATTGCAACGCGAGGCACCGGTGTATCGGATTAGCGAACGTGAGTTCGTCGTCTCGAAGTATTCCGACTATGTGGAGTTTGCCAAGCATCCAGCGATGAGCATGGAGGAGCCGAACTGGGTGAAACCCCATCCGTGGCACGTGTTCAAGGAAAGTGTGCTGTTCTACGACCCGCCACGGCAGACGCTATTGCGGCGGCACTTCAACAAGTGGTTCACGCCGAAGATGGTCGCGGAGTGGGCGAAGCATACAAAGGCGCTTGTGAGCGACGCGCTGGACAATATCGCGCAAGATGGCATTGTCGAGGCCCATCACACTATTTGTGTCGTACCCACGCACGTCACGATGTGCCGCATCTTCGACATACCGGAAGACGACATCGAAGGTGTGATAGAGAACGGATTGCGTATTGTCATGGCTCAGTCTCCGGCTTCAACGAAGGCGCAGCTGGACGATGCGGTAGAGGGCTTCAAGTATCTGTTCGACCGGTGCAACGCGTTTGTTGCCGAGAAGCGCCGAAATCCTGGCAACGGTCTTGCGGACGCACTAATCGAGGCACAAGCGCGAGGCGAACTATCCGAGGCTGAAGTCGTCCAGGCCATGGTCAATTTTTTCTTCTCCGGTGCACCTAATCCGGCTTACGTACTCGCGTCGACGTTGGAGCATTTCACGCGCGAGCCTGAACTCTTCGACCTCTACAAAGCCGATCGAGAAAGCCGCCAGGCGATGATCAACGAATTCCTGCGCCTGTATCCGCCAGAGATGTCCTTCACTCGGTACAACAAGGCTGCGGTTACGATCAGAGGCACGGTGATCCCGGAAAATAGCGTCATTCGCTTCATGACGGCGGCAGTCAATCGGGATCCTGATGTGTTCGAGGATCCGAACACATTCGACCATACTCGTTCGATGCGTGAAAGCCAGATGCTGTCGTTCGGCATCGGAACACACAGCTGCGCGGGGCAATTGATCAGCCGCGTCGAGATCGAGGTGATCTTGTCAGCCATAGCGGAACGCTATTCACGCGTGGAGCTCGCCGGCTCTCCCGCGGTTCAGCACGACGATCGCATTCGCAACTATTTGACTTTGCCGTTGCGCTTTTCCTGAAGCGACCAAGGGCGCGAATCGGGGGATGCTTGCTGATCGGGGTATTCCGGATTGGCGCTCAAGGAGCGTCTCGCGAGCAACAACTGCTCGGGGCGCTCCCTTCATTCCGCTATCGGCGACCCGCCCGGTGTCGTCATGCGCACGCTGTCGACCGTATCGTCCGTTGCTTCCATCATTCCACATCCGCGCTCCGATAGCATGCCTTCCAAAAGCCGCTCGTCCGGTAAGTTTCCCGGCGATGTCCCAACCTCACGACATCAATGGTTCGCCGTATTTGCCGTCGCGGTCAGCGCATTTGCGTTCGTCACTTGCGAATTTCTACCGGTCGGCCTTCTGGCGCACATCGCTCTGGATCTGCATGTCACGTCCGGGACGGCAGGCTTGATGATGACTTTGCCCGGCGTGATGGCTGCCTTGGCCGCGCCGACCTCGGTGGTTGTTGCTGGAAAATGGGATCGCAGGTACATACTTTTAATATTAACCGGATTGCTGACGTGCTCAAGCTTCGTCAGTGCGTACTCGACGAACTTCACGACGATGCTTGCCGGCAGGGCACTGTTGGGGATCGCATTGGGAGGGTTCTGGACGCTCGCGACCGCGGCGGCGGGGCGCATGGTGCAAGCCCGGGATACGGCGCGTGCGATCGCATGCATCCTGGGCGGGGTTGCATCGGCTACTGTCATTGGTGTGCCGCTCGGGACCCTGATCGCTACGCTCGCGTCCTGGCGGGAATCGTTCGTTGCGACCGGTGTCCTCGCAACGGTAGCGCTCTTTGCGCAGGTCGCCTTCGTGCCGAAGCTGACAGCTGAAACCACCGTGGGCGTTCAGGACTTCATTTCGCTGCTGCGCCGGCCGCACGTGCGTCTGAGTCTGATGATGGTGGCGTTCGTATTCGGCGCGCATTTTTCCGCCTATACGTACCTGGAACCTCGTCTCGGAGAGGACTTTTCGGTATCGGAGATTTCAAGCCTGCTGATGGTGTTTGGTATTGTCGGCTTCATGTCGAACGTGACGCTTTCGGCGGTGATGGATGGCCACGTGAAAGTCGCCACCGCGATCGCGACGGCTCTGCTGTTCTTCGCATTGTTGCTGATGGTGGTACTGGATCATGCGCGAATCGGCGAGGCCGCAGCATTGTCGCTCTGGGGCGTAGCGTTCGGTGCAATCCCGTTGTGCTTCAGCATCTGGACTCAGCACGATGCCGCTGACTGCCCCGAAGTCGGTTCGGCGCTCTTCATTTGCGTTGTTCAAGTCGCCATCGCGATTGGGTCCGCCGTGGGAGGGCTGATCGTCGATCATATGGGCATACGAGCAGATTTCTCTATCGGGTGTATTTCCTCCGTGCTCGGGTTGGTGACCCTATGCACACTGAAGGCCCCATCGTGCGGGCAGCGGGCGTTTTTGCCTGCTACGGGTAGAACCGTAGTCGGCCAACATCCTGGCTCGTCACGCCGAGATAGCCCGCCAGTCTCTGAATAATCGCCATCCAATCCAACGATTCGCCTAACCATTTCCCGCTTCAGATCGCGGTCTGGAGTTGATGGGGTCGTGCGACATGGTGTCCCCACCGCAACCGCGAGGACGTACTTGCCGCGATCGGGGAATACGAACTCGCCGCCATCGTGACCGTTATGAAAGTGCAGCGTTGAAAGACCATCACGGTTCGAAGCGAAGCCTCGCTTCTCGGCCTTCGTCCCCCGGATGCTGATCGCTGACCCTTTGCAACTTCATTTACGTGCCACGTAGCGACCGCCGCAGCGTGTGGAGTAGCTGCAGCTTCGACATCGGCGTGCGTCTTCATGCTGCAGCGCACTCACGCGTAAACACGGAGTTTTGCGTCTTGCAAAGCCGTGTAGAGTGTGCGCAAAGAATATAAATATGCACAAAAAATCATCTTAGGCATTTCTTGTGCACATTGGCGACTTCGTAAACGGTATGGAGGAGACGACGGTGAAAAGGTGGGTCATTACGTCAATTGCCTGCGCGACCGCGGGTCTGGGCCCGGTATCGTGTGCCTATGGGCAAAGCAGCGTGACGCTCTGGGGCTTGCTCGATGCAGGTGTGTCATACATCAGCAATACCTCGGGCCACCCTGCATGGCGGCTCGACGACGGCATCGCGTTGCCCAACCTGCTGGGATTTCGCGGGACCGAGGATCTCGGTGGCGGCACCCGCGCGGTGTTCCAACTGGTGACGCAGTTCACGCTGCAGGGCAATCTCGTCGCTCAGAAGAGCAACGGGAGCGGTACCGGAACCGGGCTTTTCGCGCGCAATGCATGGGTCGGCCTCGATAACGCGCGCTTCGGCAAGCTCACGCTCGGGCGCCAGTACGACTTCATGGTCGACACGCTGTTCGCCGATGTCGGGGCCGATATGGCGATGTACGGCGGCGGATTCTACGGCTTCCGGGATGGTCCGTTTGCGAAGCTCGGCATTCCCGATTCTCCACCGAACGAGGCGTTCGACTTCGACCGCATGAACGGCGACACGCCTCTTGGCAACGCGGTCAAGTACACGAGTCCTTTGCTGGGAGGATTCCGGTTCGGCGGAATGTACGCATTCGGCGGCGTGACCGGGGATTTCCGCCAAAACAGCGCGGAAAGCTTCGGTGCCAGCTACAGTGCCGGCGCGTTTGCATTCGGCGCGGCCTATACGGACGTGCGTTATGCGTCATTGCTCGGTGACAGCATCAGGAACTACGGGCTCGGCGCGAAATATCGCGGCGACAAACTGCTGCTGACGGCGCTGTTCACTGACACGCGCAATACGCACAACGGCGCGGTTGTCAACGCGGCGGAGGTCGGCGCACTGTATCAGTTCACGCCGGTGTTCTCGACGAGCCTCGCCTATACCTACATGTGGGGGAATGAGGTTGTCGACCGCAATCACGCCCATCAATGGGGGGCCGTTGCGAAGTACCATCTGTCGAAGCGGACGGCCGTCTATCTGCAATCGATGTATCAGCTGACGAACGGGGGGGCGAATGCGTCGATCAACGGGACGTTCGGCCCGTCGAGCAATCGCTCGCAGTTCATCGGCCGGATCGGCATGCAAACGATGTTCTGATTGGTTCTTGCGACGGCGGCGCGCGTCGTCGTCGCAATGGAATTCATCCGCGCGCGGCAGTATCGGATACTGCGCTCGACTTACTGTACCGATGCCAATTGCCGTTCCAGTGCGGCGGCAACACGCGTCAACGTCCCTTCGATATGCTTGCGCAGCAATTTCGCTGCCTTGTCCTTTTCCCGCCCGATCGCCGCTTTCATCAGCGCCTCGTGTTCCGCGCCCTTGTGGCGTTCCTCCGTCCGATGGAGCGCCGAGTAGCGCCGATAGCGTTCGGCGCGGTCGAACAGCGATCCGACCATGTTCAGCAGCAGCGGGCTCGGCGTCGCGGACAGCAGCGCCATATGGTAGGCGCGATGGCGCTCCGACCAGTCGTCGTCGAGGGCCACCGGGCCGGTACCCATCCGCTTTTCGGCGAGGCTCAGCCGATGGAACGCCGTCAGCACGGCAACTTCCCAGTCGTCGTCGCCATGCTCGATGGAATCCATTAGCGCTTCGTGTTCAAGCAGGATGCGCAGGCGCGTGATGTCCTTGAAGTCGTCGATACTGATCGGTGCAACCCAAAAGCCGCGATTCTCGGTCGCCTGCACGATTCCGTCCTGCGCGAGGCGGTTCAGTGCTTCGCGAATCGGTGAACTGCTGAGACCGTAGATCTTCGACAGACTTTCGACTTTCAGGCGCGTGCCTGGCTCCAGTTCACACCGGATGATCGAGGTTTTCATCCGTGCGAAAGCAACATCGATGAGCGGGGCACCATTGGAGGCAGGTGTCGAATCCATGGCGTGGCATTCCGGATTGTCAATGCGGTAATTTTATGCGCAAAGCGCGCTTCTATGCAAGATTGACTCGAAAGGCTCGTCGAACAAAAAAAGCGCTCGGGCAAAGCACCGAGCGCTGAAGGCTGTTACATGATGCGCGTTCCGGATCAAGGGCTCGTTGCCGGCGCCTCAAGTGCTTGCGAGCCGTTGGTCGCTAGCGCGGCCACGAGCTCGTCGAGCAGCGCAAGCGCTTCCTGCAGCTCACGGCAACCACCGTACACATAGTGATCGGGGCGGGCGAGAACCACACGGCAATCGTGTTGAGCCATCCAGCCGGTCAGCACGCCACTGACGTCCTGATACGTATCCGGCGAGGCATCGGGCGCGAGCGCGTCGGGCCCGATCGAGACGAACCGGATCGCCGGATACTGCAGGCGATCGCATGCCTGCCGAAGTTGCGCGACGGTCGCGACATCAGTACGTGCGTCCACCGCGAGCCGGAAGGTCGCGCCGGTCACGTCGTCGAGCAGGCGCTCGTCGCCGGTGGACGTCCGCACGCGTGGTTGCGGAAACAGCAGCCCGCGTGGCCCGTCGCTCGAAGCGGACAGAAAGCCGTCGCTCAATCCCGGGATCAACGATTGCCGGACCATTCCCTGCGGATTGGCGGCCATCTCCGCATGCAAGCGCTCGTCGCGCGCGCTGGCCGCGACCGGATCGCGTTCACAGATCAGCTTGCCCAGTTCCTTCGTCACGAGTGTCGTGCGCTTGACGTGCGGCAACCGTTCAGCCTGGTAACTGTCGAGCAGTGCCGTACCGGCCTTGCCACGCGTAACCATCGCGAGCTTCCAGACGAGATTGGACGCATCCCGGATGCCTTGACACATTCCCTGCGCGAGGAATGGCGGTGTCATGTGCGCCGCGTCGCCGAGGAAGAATATCCGCCCGGCCCGCCAGCGGCGCAGCACGAGCGCGTGAAACCGGTAGGCGGATGCACGCCAGATCTCGTATTCGTCGTCGGCGAGCCAGCGCGAGATCAGCTTCTTCACGAACTCGGGCCGGCAGGCGTCGGCAGGCGTCTCGTCCGCGTTGATCATGAACTCCCAGCGGCGGCAGCGGCCGGGGCCGACGACGAACGTCGACGGGCGCGCGATCTCGCAATACTGCACGTTGGTTGCCGGCAGGCTCTCGCCGGCACCGTCTTTGATCATCACGTCGACGACGAGCCACGGCTCGTCGAAGTCGAGATCCTCCATGTCCAGGCCGAGCCGCGTACGGATCGGGCTCGTTCCTCCATCGCAGGCCAGCACATGGCCCGCGGTGAACGTGCGTTGCTCGCCCGACGCCAGCGAGATCGTCACGGATGCGGCATCGTCGTGCGATTCGACCGCGGTCGCTTCCGCACCGAGCTCGACTCTGACCGACGGGTAGCCGGCGAGATTGTCGCGCAGGATCCCTTCGATTTGCGGCTGCATGAACACGTAGTTCGGTGCCCAGCCGAGCTGGTATGGCGGGGCTGCCGCGTCGATGCGGCGAATCACGCGCGTATCGGTCGTCCGGTATTCGGACGGGCGGTACGGCATCACGTATTGCGCGATCCTGTCTGCAATCCCGAGGTTGGCCAGGATCCGCATGATTTCCTGGTCGAATCCCATTGCCCGCGGCTTGTCGTAGACAGTGGGCGACTTGTCCACGACCAACGTGCGCAGGCCGGCCTGACCGGCCAGGTTGGCGGCGACTGCACCGACCGGGCCGAGACCGACAATGATCAAATCGAAGTCCACATCTCCTCCATGTTCATATTCGTTCCGCCAGAACCGACCACGTTCGCCCGGCGGTGCGGGCGGGTCCACCGGACCGTCGCCCGACTGATCTCAGTATGCCTTCGTGTAGGCGGTCTTGACGGTCGTGAAGAATTCGGCGGCGTATCGGCCTTGCTCGCGCGAGCCGTAGCTCGACGACTTCGTGCCACCGAACGGCACGTGATAGTCGACCCCCGCGGTGGGCACGTTGACCATCACCATCCCGCTGCGCATGTGTTGCCTGAAATGCGTCGCATGTTTCAGAGACGTCGTACAGATGCCGGCTGACAATCCGAACTCGCTGGCGTTCGCGATCTCCAGCGCCTCGTCGTAATCCTTCGCCGGGATAGCACACGCGATCGGGCCGAAGATCTCCTCGCGCGCGATGCGCATCGTCGGTGCCGCATCGGAGAACAGCGCCGGCGTCAGAAAATGGCCTCGTGTGCTGCGGACGACGGTCGTACCGCCGCAGATCAGCGTCGCCCCTTCATTCCGGCCGATTTCCACGTACGCTTCATCCAGTCGCAGTTGCTCGCTGTCGACAACGGGTCCGATTTGCGTGTCGGCGTCGAGCGCATGCCCGACGCGGAGTTGCCCGAGCGCCTCCGCAACACGGTTGACGAAGCGCGTGTAAATGCCTTTCTGCACGATGAAACGGGACGATGCGGTGCAGCGCTGCCCGGTCGAGTAATAGGCGCCCTGTATCGCACAGTCGACGGCGACGTCGAGGTCCGCGTCGTCCAGGATGACGAGCGGATTCTTGCCACCCATCTCGAGCTGCATCCGCTTGAACTGGCGCGCGCCCTGCAGCAGCAGGTTCCGCCCGGTATCGACCGATCCGGTGAACGAGATCGCGTGGATGTTCGGCGAGGCGACCATCGCGTTGCCGACGACACTGCCGCGCCCCATCACGAGATTGAATGTGCCGGGCGGAATGCCGCTGCGGTGGATGATGTCCGCGAGCGCCCACGCGGATCCCGGGACGAGGTCCGCCGGCTTGAAGACGACGCTGTTGCCGTGCGCCAGTGCCGGCGCGATCTTCCAGGCCGGAATGGCCATCGGGAAGTTCCACGGCGTGATGATGCCGACGACACCGACCGGCTCGCGCGTGATATTGACGTCGACGAGCGGTCTGACCGACGGCAGGGACTCGCCGCCCGAGCGCACCGCTTCGGCGGCGTGGAACTTGAATATCTGCCCGGCACGCGCGACTTCGGCAATGCCCTCGGCAAGCGTCTTGCCTTCTTCACGCGATAGCAGCGTACCGAGTTCCGTCTGCCGCGAGAGCAATTCGCTGCCGATCGCGTCGAGTGCATTCGCTCTGGCCTGGATGCCGTTGTTCCGCCAGCCGCGTTGAGCGTCGCAAGCGGCGTCGATTGCCTCGTGGGCCTGCTCGACATCCGCGTGCGCATAGTCGCCGATCGCGTCGTCGAGATCGGACGGATTGATGTTGCGGCGTGAAGTGGCGCCGGTGCGCCACGACCCGCCGATCAGATTGCACTTCATGACCAGTGATCTCCCCCAGTTTCGCAGGGTGGCGTCCGCCTGCCGTCGAATGCGGCGGACGCTACGGATTGGTATGTCTATTCGTCGAATGCGGTGCGTTGGGCGGCGATGCGGTCGCGCATTGCCGCGATCCATGCGTCGCGCGTCAGGAAGCCCGGGCGGCGCTGGCACATCGCTTCCGTCCGTCTCAGGACTTCAGCGCTCGGGAGATCGAGATCGAGCGGCTCGCGACAAGGCTGCGCGGTGAAGAACGGGCTGTCGACGTAGAGTTCGATCGGATTGCCTTCAGGATCCTTGAAATAGATCGACCACGCGTTGCCGTGATCGACTTGCTCGATACCGGCGACGCCCGCACGTTTCGCGCGTTGGTAATACGTGCGCAGATCGTCCAGCGAATCGAGCAGGAAGGAAAGCTGGTTGACCGGGTTGAAGGGGAGGTCGGTGGGCTTTCCATCGAACAACACGAGCTGATGATGGATTTCCGGATCCTGCGTCATGAAGTACAGATTGTGTCCGGTCGACGCGACACCCTTGTCGCTGATCACGAACCCGAGTGCCTTGCGGTAATAGTCGACCATCCGGTCGAGGTCGCTGCAGAAGATGCCGCAGTGAGTGAACTGAATTTTCGGCAGTGCCGCCATGATCGTCTCCTGATTGTTCGAGTATCGCTCACGCTTCGTCGGCCACCGGGTTCGACAGCGTGCCGATTCCCGGAATCACCACGTCGAAGGTGTCACCGGGCTTCAGGAATACCGGCGGCTGACGCTTGAAGCCGATCCCGCTCGGGGTGCCGGTCGCGAGGATGTCGCCCGGCTGCCAGTCGAGCGCCTGCGATACGTATGCGATCAGGGCCGGAATGTCGAAGGCGAGTTCGGACAGCTTGCCGATCTGCATCTGTTCGCCATTCAACAGGCCGTGTACCGAGAGTTCGCGGTAGTCCGGAATTTCGTCGGCCGTGACGAGCCACGGGCCGAGCGCGCCGGTGCCGCGGAAATTCTTGCCCATCCCGTACTGGTGCGTATGGAACTGCCAATCACGGACGCTGGCGTCGTTGAAGCACGTATAGCCGGCAACGTGGCTCATCGCGTCTTCCGGTGCGATATGCGAACCGCCGCGGCCGATGACGACCGCGAGTTCGGCCTCGAAATCGAAATTGTCTGAAATGGTCGGACGAATCAGCGGCGCACCGTGCGGCAACAGGGTTTCCGCGTAACGATGGAAGATGACAGGGTACTTGCCGACCGTGCGCCCGGCTTCCGCTGCGTGCGCGACATAGTTGATGCCGACGCAGATGATCTTGTTCGGGCGTGGAATGACCGGCTCGAGCTCGACATCGGCCGACGGGAAATCCGCGGCCGCGGCCGCGGCGACGAGCCGGCGTGCTTCGTCCAGCGCCGCGTCATCCGCGAGCAGTGAAGCGAGATCGGCCAGCGCCGGCATGCGCGACGCGAGATCGACGATCCCTTCTTCCTTGATTGCACCGAAAGCGGCCTTGCCGGCCCGGCGATACGACACGAGTTTCATTGCTCCTCCGTTTGGGCATAAAACATGTTTTTATGCATATTACATCGGAATGGATATAATGCAAGCACGGGAGCACAAACTGGCTCCCGGCGATCCGAACAATTTCCGTGGAGCAGAAAGATGCCGCTGGTCAATGTCAGAAAGATCAAGCTCGATGTGGAGGAGGTCTGGCACGAAGGGGGGGAGCGCGTGAGCGAGCCGCTGCGGGTTGCGGTCGCGACCGCCGTCGTCGCGAATCCGTATGCGGGGCGGTACGAGCCCGACCTGCTGCCGTTCATGCAGGCGCTGCGCGAACTCGGGCATGACCTCTCGTCGCGCCTCGTGGTGCTGCTCGGCGGCGCGGAGAACGTCCAGGCGTACGGAAAGGGCGCGATCGTCGGCGAGGATGGCGAACTCGAGCATGGCGCCGTATGGCATGAAGCCGGCGGCTGGGCGATGCGGGAATCGCTGGGCCAGCCGAAAGCAATGGTGCCGTCGGCCAAGACGATCGGCGGCGTCGGTACGCGCCTGATGGTTCCGCTGGGCCATATTCAGGCGTCTTATGTCCGCAGTCACTATGGCACGTGCGAGCTAACCGTCTGGGATGGCCCGCGCCGCAACGAGATCGCGTTCGCACTCGCGATGGCGACCGGCGGGCGCGTGCACGCGCGACTGGGCGGCCTCGCGGCGTCGGACGTCAAGGGTCTCGACGGCCTGCGATGAAGTTCAGGCGGAATCTGTGTTTTTGTGCATAAAAATTGATATCATGCATTGAGCGTGGTCCGTGTCGCGGGTAGATGGCCGGGCCAGTGACTGTGTGTGGCGAATACACGAAGAGTGATAGACCGGAGACAGACATGACGAAGATGATGCGAGCAGCACGTATGCACGATGTCGGCGCACCGATGGTGGTGGAGGACATCCCGGTGCCGTCGCCGCGGCCGACCGACGTGCTGGTGAGAGTCAAGGCTTGCGGGATCGTGCCCAACCTCGGCAACGTGCTGAGCAACTGGCAGAAATGGTTTCCCCACCTGCCGCTGCCCCGGCTGCCGGCGATTTTCGGTCTCGACGCGACGGGCGTGATCGAGGAGGTTGGCAGTCAGGTCCATGCGTTCAACGTGGGGGACCGCGTCTATGTGAATCCGGCGCGCTATTGCGGCGGTTGCCGCGCGTGCCGCTCGGGTGATACCACGGCCTGTCCGTACTACACATTCAACGGCTATTTCGGGTTCAGCCAGCGATCGCAGGCCATCTTCGACGACTATCCGTACGGCGGGCTGTGCGAGTTCATGACCGCGCCGCAATACAGCCTGGTCAAGATACCCGACAACCTGAGCCATGAGACCGCGGCGCGGTTCGGCTATCTCGGCACCGCCTATCGTGCGCTGAAGAAGGCGGAAGTCGGGCCGAGCAGCACGATCCTGATCAACGGCATCAGCGGGACGCTCGGTATCGGGGTTGCACTGTTCGGGCTCGCACTTGGCGCGCGGAAGATTCTCGGTACCGCACGCAACAAAGAGTTGCTTCAGCGCGTGAAGGCGATTGCGCCGGATCGCATCGAGATTCTGGCGCTCGATGACGAGCCGGTCGACGCATGGGCGGCGCGCATCACGCGCGGGGAAGGTGTCGATGCGGTGATTGATGCGCTCGGACCGGGCGCACCGCATACGACGCTGCAAGAATCGCTTAAGACGCTGCGCCGTGGCGGCCATCTCGTCAATGTCGGCGCGGTTGCCGGCGACGTGCCGGTAAATCTTCACTACATGATGGACAACGACCAGCGCCTGAGCGGCTCCGCGTGGTTCACGGCCGGGCAAGGACAGGAAATGGCGGACATGGTCGAATCCGGCGTCGTCGACCTGTCGGTCTTCGAACACTGCACGTTCAAGCTGGAGGACATCAATGTCGCGCTGGGCGGGATCGAGAATCGCAATGGCGGCTTCAGCAACTACGTGATCTGTCCGTAAAGCACATCGACGACACTTCCGCGTCACATCGGCGCCGGGGTGTCGTCGGCCGAAAGCGTTTCCTTACAGCGAGGCAACTCATGCACATTCGACGCGTGGTGACCGGCCGTGATCCGCACGGCCGGTCCGTTGTGGTTTCCGATGGTCCGACACCCCGAACTGTCCTGTTCGACTCCATTCCCGGGCATGCATTCGCACAGGTGTGGACAACTGCGGCATCTCCGGCGCTGGCGACGACGGTCGATCCGACGATCGGAAAAGACACCCTGATTCCGCCGGTCGGCGCGACCAGTCTCCTGGTCGTCACCTTTCCGCCGGATCAGGTCATGGCGGCTCCGCAGTTCGATCCGGCAGCAGCGGCAAACGAATGTGTCGCGCGCATGCCGGATCTTGCAGCGACGTTCGAGCCTGACCATCCAGGCATGCATGCGACCGAAACGGTCGACTATGCGATCGTGCTGTCGGGAGAGATCTGGCTGGAGCTCGATGACGGGGAGGCGACCCGGCTCGGGCCAATGGATGTCGTCGTACAGAATGGCACGCGTCATGCATGGCGCAACTACGGGAACAGCCCGGCGACCGTGGCGTTCTTCATGGTCGGTGCGACGCGCACGTGATGCGCGCGCATGGCCTTTCGATGGTCGATCCGGAGGAAAACGGAATGAGCGAGCCGCTCGATACCCGCGCGCGCCAGCAGCTATTTACCGACGCACGCAGCCAGAACGCGTGGTTGGACCGAGCGGTGCCCGATGCGGTGCTGCGTGACCTGTACGAACTGACCCGATGGGGCCCGACGAGCATGAACTGCTCGCCGATGCGCGTCGTGTTCGTGCGATCGCTGCTGGCGCGCGAAAAGTTGTTGTCGGCTGTTTTTACGGGGAACGTCGAGAAAGTGCGTACCGCGCCGGTCGTTGCGATCATTGCGCAGGATGTGGCGTTCTACACGCAGCTCGACAAGCTGTTTCCGCATCGGCCGGGTGCAGGGAAGATGTTCATCGAGCAACCGGAGCTGGCGCGAGATACATGCTTTCGCAACAGCTCGCTGCAGGGTGGCTATTTCATCATGGCGGCGCGCACGCTCGGTCTCGACTGCGGGCCGCTCTCGGGGTTCGACGCGGCCAGGGTCGATCAGTTGTTCTTCGACGGGACGGCACTGCGCGTGAACTTTCTTTGCTGCCTCGGGTATGGCGATCCGGACGGCCTGTTTCCCCGCAGCCCGCGGCTCGATTTCGACGACGCTTGCGAGGTTCTGTAGGTTATAGGCGCGGCGACGAAGCCAGTTCGCCGCCCATACGCTTCAGCTGAGGCGCACACTCGCGAAACGCCGTTTCGATCGGATGCAGTCACGGTGCGCGCCGGTGATGTCGCGCGCCGCGTGATTGAGCCATGTGCGCAATGTTCTCGTTGTATCGTCGCGCTTCGCCGCTCAGCCATTCCCGAAACGCCGCCAGCGTCGAGCTTTCCGCCTTGGCTTCCGGGTAGATCAGGAAGTACGCATTCCCGGTCGGATGTTCGTAGCGACCGACCTGAACCAGCGTCCCTCTCGATAGTTCGTCCTCGACGAGCAGGCGAGGAATCAGTGCGATTCCGATTCCGCTCGACGCCGCTTCGGCCAGCATCGAGAACAGTTCATACCGCGGTCCGGCCAGGTCGCCTTCCATTTCGAGTCCTTGCGCCGCGAACCACTCGCGCCATGCGTACGGCCGCGTACTTTGCTGCAGCAACCGATAGCGCCGCCAGTCCGCCCGGGTCGGCTGGGTGCGCGACGCGACCAGCTTCGGGCTGGCGACCGCGATCACGCTTTCCTGCATCAGCAAATCGCCGGCCGTACCGGGCCACGGCGCGGGGCCTGCGTGGAGCGACGCGTCGAACCCTGTCGCATCGAACATGAACGGACGCGGCATGGCGGTCAGATTGACGGCGATGTCCGGATGCGTATCGATGAACGCCGGCATGCGCGGCAGCAGCCAACGGGTTGCGAAGGTCGGCACGGCCGCGAGCTCCAGGGTACCGCCTTTGCCGCCCGTCGCCATCATCTCCAGCGCGTCGTATTCGATCTGATCGAGTCTCGATGCCACACGGCGGCTGTACGCCGCACCGGCTTCGGTCAGTGTCACGCCGCGTCGGGTGCGCCGAAACAGCTTCACGCCGAGAAATTCCTCGAGCACACCGATCTGACGACAGATCGCACTTTGCGTGACGGCGAGCTCGTCCGCCGCTTTTGTGAAGCTCTGGTGGCGAGCGGCGGACTCGAATGCGGACAAGGCCGTTGTGGAGGGGATCGTGCGGCGCATGATGCGTGTCCAGGTGAGTAATGAAATTAACGAGTGATATTTTTGCACATGTCGGTGCAAACAAATCGTTTGTTTTGGCGCTACGTGGCGAATAAAGTTGGCGTAACACCTTCACGCGGGCGATCAACAAATGACCAATGCACACAAATCGAATTCGTTTCAATGGGACGACCCGCTGCTGATCGACCAGCAGCTCGACGAAGAGGAGCGCATGGTGCGCGATTCCGCGAACGCATACTGTCAGGAGCGGCTTGCACCGCGCGTGCTGGATGCTTTTCGTCGCGAGGAGACCGATCGGGCGATCTTCCGCGAGCTGGGCGAACTCGGCCTGCTCGGCATCACGATTCCGGACACCTATGGCGGCGCGGGGAGCAACTACGTCAGCTATGGCCTCGTCGCGCGCGAGGTCGAACGTGTGGATTCCGGCTATCGCTCGATGATGAGCGTGCAATCGTCGCTCGTGATGGTGCCGATTCATGCATTCGGTAATGAAGCGATCCGCCAGAAATACCTGCCCAAGCTGGCATCGGGGGAACTGGTCGGCTGCTTCGGGCTCACCGAGCCGAATCACGGTTCCGATCCCGGCGGCATGGCGGCGCGCGCGCGAAAGGTCGACGGCGGCTATCGCCTGACAGGCAGCAAGATGTGGATCACGAACAGCCCGATCGCCGACGTCTTCGTCGTCTGGGCGAAGGACGACGAAGGCGCGATTCGCGGCTTCGTGCTGGAGAAGGGCTGGAAGGGTTTGTCGGCGCCGGCGATTCACGGCAAGGTCGGGCTGCGTGCGTCGATCACCGGCGAGATCGTGATGGACGACGTGTTCTGCCCGGAAGAGAACGCGTTTCCGGAAGTCCGCGGTCTCAAGGGGCCGTTCACCTGCCTGAACAGCGCGCGCTACGGTATCGCGTGGGGCGCGCTCGGCGCTGCCGAGGATTGCTGGCATCGCGCTCGGCAGTACGTGCTCGATCGCAAACAGTTCGGCCGGCCGCTTGCCGCGAATCAACTGATCCAGAAGAAGCTTGCCGACATGCAGACCGAGATCGCGCTCGGTCTGCAAGGTTGCCTGAGGCTCGGCCGGATGAAGGACGAAGGCACGGCGGCCGTCGAGATCACGTCGATCATGAAGCGCAATTCATGCGGCAAGGCGCTCGACATTGCGCGGGTCGCGCGGGACATGCTGGGCGGAAACGGGATCAGCGACGAATTCGGCATCGCACGGCACCTCGTGAATCTTGAAGTCGTGAACACGTATGAGGGTACGCACGACATCCACGCGCTGATCCTCGGCCGGGCGATCACCGGCATTGCCGCATTCTGAGCCGCCATGGAAACGATCGCACAGCAAGGCGCATTGGCCGGCCTCCGCGTACTCGATCTGTCGCGGGTGCTGGCCGGGCCGTGGGCAGGCCAGCTTCTCGCCGATCTCGGCGCCGATGTCGTCAAGGTCGAGCGGCCCCGGACGGGCGACGACACGCGGGCGTGGGGCCCGCCGTGGCTCCTCGACGAAGACGGACAGTCGACGGGCGAATCGGCGTACTACCTGAGCGCCAATCGCAACAAACGCTCGATCGCGGTCGATCTGAGCCGGCCGGACGGTCAGTCGCTGGTTCGGCAACTCGCGCGGCAGGCCGATATCGTGCTCGAGAATTTCAAGGCCGGTGGCCTTGCGCAGTACGGGCTGGATTACGCGACGCTCGGCGCCGAGAACCCGCGCCTGATCTACTGCTCGATTACCGGGTTCGGGCAGACGGGCCCGTATGCGTCACGTGCCGGTTACGACTTCCTGATACAAGGGATGGGCGGCCTGATGAGCGTGACGGGGCGCGCCGACGGCACGGAAGGTGCCGGCCCGGTGAAGGTCGGCGTCGCGCTGACCGACGTGATGACGGGGCTGTATGCGACGGTTGCCGTGCTGGCCGCCGTTGCCCATCGTGAGCGCACGGGGCGCGGACAACACATCGATCTGGCGCTGCTCGACGTGCAGATCGCCGCGCTCGCGAACCAGGCCGCCAATTACCTGGTCGGCGGCATCGTGCCGCGGCGGATGGGAAACGCACATCCGAACATCGTGCCATACCAGGACTTTCCGACGGCCGATGGCCACATGATCATCGCGGTCGGCAATGACAGCCAGTTCACCAGTCTCTGTGCGGTGCTCGGTCAGCCGCAATGGGCGAGCGATGCACGTTTCTCGACGAATCCTTTACGCGTACAGCATCGCGACGAACTGGTCGCGCTGATTGGCGCAGTGACCACGTGCCGGTCGACCGACGAGTGGGTCATCGCGATGGAGGAGGCGGGCGTGCCGTGCGGCCCGATCAATGGGCTCGACCGGGTATTCGCGGACGAACAGGTCAAGGCGCGCGGCATTCGTATCGAGATGCCGCATGCATCGGCCGGCAGCGTGCCGCTCGTGGCGAATCCGATCCGAATGTCCGATTCGCCGGTCCAGTATCTTCGTCCGCCGCCGCGGCTCGGCGAACAGACCGATGAGATCCTGGGCGCATGGCTGGGACTGAGAGAAGAAGAGATCGACGCATTGCACGAGCGAAAAATCATCTGACATCATGATTTCGATATGCGATCCTTCACTGGGCTGGGAGGCAATCTGCGAGGCACGAATGGTTGCCGCGGCTACCGCGAACGCGGACGATGCTTCGGTATGGAGATGGTTTGCGGCGATGCTCGAAGAGCGGCGCATCCGCTGGCGCTTCATGTTCAACGCGTGGGTCGTTCATGTCGACCGGAAGGAAGTCGCGATCGAATCGAGCTTCTATGAGGCGATCCGATCCGCCAAGTATGAATCGGAAGAGCTTGGCCTTGGCGCACTTTAGTATGAGTTGGATTGCCGCCGCGCCGAATATGGGTAGGATCGTGGGCAGGAAGCCATTTGCGATCGCGGGAGTCTTACCTGCCGGCCCTGTCCAAGCGGTGGTTGGAATCGGCTGCCTTCCGCCAGTCATGGCTTTGCGCGCATTCCGGCGGCTTCTGCGGCTCCAAGCGATATGGACGAAGAAGCCAGAAACCGCCCGTCGCGTACGCGGCCGTATCAACGCAATACTCGACGCCGAAATGGTCTTGGGCCATCGCGCCGGCGCGAATCCGGCGCGGTACGTCGATCATCTACAGCTTGTGTTGCCACGCTCGAAGCAGCGTTCGCACGTCAAGCAATCATCCAGCGCTTCCTTGGAAAGAACCGCCAGCGTTCATCCGTGAACTGAAGCAACGGCCCCGGCGGGCTGCGAGCGTTCTGCACTTGCTCATCCTGACATCATGGACTGCGCCTCCTGTCCGTGGTGATCGCTCCATTTCAGGAGCCGACTGCCTGCGGACGTTGCATCGGTCGCCGGTGGCGATTCGACGGGCACAGCCTGGCCGATGGCCGGGGTGTATCGCCCGATGGCGGGCCTTCTTCGACGCCGAGCATCGAGCAAATCCTCCGCGTTTCGATACACGGCGAACGATCCGGCCTATCGCACCGATCGATCCCATCGCCGCGGTCGGTTTTCTTCTCCGTGCTCGCTTCGCATCCCGATCGTTCCGTTCGCATCGCGTCGGCGAAAGCCGACCCGATACAAGAGACTAACCGCCAGGGGACGTCCACCGCACGAGCCGGCAGCAAGCGCGGCACGGCTGTGCGCGGCGCCGCCGTGCGCTTTTTGATTGCAGCACTCCAGCAGACGAGGACATCGTGACTTACACAGGATGCAGGGACGAGATTGCCGGCGGCCTAACCAAGGTGCTGTGGACGGCTTCGCAGCTCGACGACGAAGCCGACTTCGAGGATCTCCTCGAAGCGATCCGCGTGCTTTGGCCCAGGTGGCCCGGGGCGGGGACGGTCGCCGCGTGGCGCTACGTCCGGCGCCAGGCATGGGGCGACGCGCGCCGCGTGCTCGAAGACGACGACACCGAAGCGAAGCGCTCGGGGCTTCATACCGCACTGATGGCGGTGTGTCTGTTCGGCCTCGAAGACCCGCTGTGGCACAGCTATGCGCTCAGCGCGGCCGACCAGCGCGAAAGCATCGAGGGCGCGAAGATCGGCGCGCGTCTGCTCGAGCGTGCCGCCAAGCTCGACGTCGGCGTTCAAGCGCCTGCGTCCACCGACGCACCGGCGAGCACGCACGGCGTGCCGGCCGACAACGGCGGATTCTCCGCGTCGATGACGTGGGTCCGCGCATGAGCATCCGTTTTCACGTTTTCCGCGCGCCGGGCGATTCGCATTTCGATTGCAGCCTTCGCATCGGTGCGCTTGTAGCAGCGACAGCAACCTAGACTGACTTTGCTTCGTAGTACCCACGGTCACGCAAACACTTACCCGACAGGAAGAAAACATCATGAATCTGAACGTTCCGAATATGACCACCTACCCCACCGATCCGGCGAGCTACCTGCAACGGCTGACCAACGGTGCCTCGACGGGCTCGACGCAGGACGTGCTCAAGGATCTCATCGGCCTCATCAGCCAGTTGCTCAAGCAGATGCAGAGCGGGCAGAACGGGCAGGCCGGCGGCATGCCGGGCGGTGCGGGCGGCGCCGGCGGCATGCCCGGTGGCGGCGCGGGCGCAATGCCCGGCGGTATGGGGGCAACGCCCGGTGGTGTGGGAGCGGCGCCCGGCGGCATGGGGGGCGCAGGCGCCATGCCGGGCGGCACCGGGGGGATGACGGTGCAAAACGCGGCGGGCGTGCTGGCCTCGTACATGGGGCAGCATGGCATCAACGCGTCGGACCCGAACACGATGTACAAACTCGCGACGAACGCCGACGGCGGCACGCCGCCCACGGTGCAGCAAGCGGCGCAGACCATGCTCGCGAACCCGAGTGCCTACCAGCAGATCGACACGCACGACGTGGCGGGCACCGACGGCAAGTCCGCGGTCGGCAATTTCCAATGGGCGGCTCAAGGCGGACTCGGCGCGGCGGGCAACGCAACGGGTGGCGCGGGTGGCGCGGCGGCGCAGCCGGGGACGACCGGCGGCTTGCCCGGCACGGGCGGTTTTCCGGCGAACACCAATACGCTGCCGACGACGGGTGGCTTGCCGACGACGGGCGCGACGGCAGGCTTCACGCCCGGTACGGGCGACCTCTTGAAGGACGGCAAGCCGCTGCAGATGGCCGATGAAGGCAAGGCGCTGGCCAACTTCAACGCGCAGGATGGCGCCGACTTCCAGGCCATGGAAAGCGCGTTGTCGCACGGCGACGGCAATGCCGCGGCGAAGACGCTCGCCAACGCGGTGAAGTCGGGCAAGCTGAGCCAGTCGGATGCGGCGGCGATCGGCGCACAACTGCAGCAGACGGCGAACGCGCATGGCGGCGGCAAGATCAGCCACGACGCGAGCAAGGCGCTGTCGGATGCGCTGGGCGGCGCGAACGTGCTGACGCCGGGCAAGACGCGCGCCGCGGTCGCCTTCGAGAACATCACCGGCATTCACACGGGTACGATCGCCGGCGTCAGCACGAAGTAACGTCGCCGGCCGTTCCGGCGATCATCCCGATCGGCGACCCGAGCGGCCACCGATCGGGGGCTGCAGGAAGCGACAATCGACGACAATCGGCGGCCGCGCTGCGAAACACCGCAGCGCGGCCGCTTCGTTGTTTACCGGCGCAACCGATGTCAGGATTCAGCCCCCCATCTGCTGACGAAGGGACGCGTTCAGCGGGCTCCATTCGAGCAACGCGACGAAGCCGTCCTGCGCGGCGACCACGACCCAGCGCCGGTACTGATGCACGATCTGCCCGGGCTCGTACGTGTGTGCTTCCTGCCACGCGGTGGCGCGCCGCACGTGGACGGTCGTGCCGAAGAGCGGCGCGATCGATTCGACGTTCCCGCAGGCCCGCACGACGCGCATCACCTCGGCCACGGGCCGCGCGAAATCGATCGTGCGCTCGGCATCGGCAAGGCGCGGCCAGTAGCTGCCCGCGCCTTGCGGACGCCGTTCGTTCCAGAGCCGATCGAAGTCGCGGGCCACGCGCGTGGCCAGCCGACGGGCGGCCATCAGCAGCTTCAGCTGCAGCGTCTCGTGCCATTCGTCGGCATCGAGCGGAAAGCATTCGGAATCGATGATGTCCCCGGTATCGAAATCGGCATCGATTCGGTGGCAACTGATGCCCCACTCGCGCCGCCCCTCGAGGATGGCGCGCATGGCCGGGTACGGGCCGCGCCCGTCGGGCAGCGGTGACGGATGAAAGTTCGCCGCATGGCGCAGATAGGGTTGCCACGCCGGAATCTTCCAGTTGTAGCCGGCCACGATCAGCGCCTCGCATTGCCGTTCGGCGAGCCAGCGCAGATCGTCTTCGTCGATGCGTGACAGTTGCACCGGAATGCGCAGCTTGTCCGCGCACTCGACGAGTTCGCTATTGAAGTCGAGCCGGTTGTCGACCGGAATCGAGTAGAGCGCCACGGGCTCCCAGCCGGCGGCCACGAACGCGTCGAAGACGACGCGCCAGCGATCGAAGCCGGCGAACGCGAATCGCATGATCGGTTCTCCCTTTCGCAGTGAAGGTCATGGCGGCATGGACGGCGATGACGGCCACCCCGCTTCACGGTAAGCGCGCACGGTGGAGGACAGCCCGCGCATTCCGAAGTTTCGTCGAGCGCCGCGAACCGGCAAATCAATCGCCGACTGCGTGCCGCGGCGACGGCGTCGCTATTGCGCCTGACGCCGCGCCGCGCGTCAAGACCTCAGCCCGAGGTTTTTCTTGATGGCGTCCTCCGCCGTCTTGGCGGCGGTTGCCGTGAGGCCGGGCTGCCCGATGATGTTGGCGATCTGTTTGAGCCGCTCGCTTTCGGTCAGCGGGGCGGCGCTCCGGCTGGAAGCCGATGTATCGCGCGGCGCCGGCGCTTCTTGCGGTTTTTCGCGCCGCGCGCGGGCAAGCTGCGAAAGCAGCAGCGCCGCTTCGCCCTTCGGAATGCCGCTGTCCGTCAGTAGCGTGTGCGCGGCGATCAGATCCCGATTGCGGCTCGCGCGCGGATGGTTGGCCACGATCGCGAGCGCTTGCCTGGCGCGTTGCGAGCCTGATGCATCGACTGCCATGTCGGCACCCGCGAGCGCTGCAAGCGAGGCTGGATCGAGGCGCCCGATGCTCTGGGTGACCATCGACAGAATGTGCTTGACCACGATGTCGCGCTCGGCATCCTTGTGTACTTTCGCCTTGTCTTCAGCGTGCATGCCCGAGATCAAGCGCTTGCCGAACGACGTCGTGCCGTTGGCATAGCGGCGTGCATCGTCGTAGAGCGACGCATAGATACCCGCCTGCGCCTGCGGGCTGCGCAAGTCCGCAGGCAGGCCTTCGTCCTCCGGCCGCGCCTCCATCGCGCGCAGATCGTCGATCTTCGCACGGCTCGTTTGCAGCGCCGCGCGCAGGCGCTCGTCCCGCGTCTGGCCCGTGTAGTCGTGCGGGGCCAATACCGTGTCGACGTAGCGTTGAATCGTGGCGGCCTTCGCATTGCGCAGGTTTTGCCGTCCTTCGACAAACGGCTTCTTCAAATCGAGCGCTTCCTTGACCGCGTTGGTCAGGTGCCCGGATGCCGCGAGCGGCGCCAGCGCGCCGTGCGAGCCGCCTATGAGCAGCCCGCTTGCCGTCAGGCCGATGGCGGACGTGACCGACTGGTAGAGCGCGCCGTTACGTTGTTTGCCCTTGTTCTCCGCGATGCTCATGGCGGTCAATACGTCGCGGGCATGCTGCGTGAGCGGATGCGCGTCGTCTCGCGCAATGCGCGAGAGCTTGCCTTTGTCGTATTGCCATTCTCCGTTGCTGTTTTTCGTCAGCAGCAGGTTGTCGACCTGGTTGGGGATCGGCGCGCCCGGCGGGCATTTTTCGGGGTGCTCGAAGCGTTCGACGTCGGCGGCGAGCATCGTCTTGACCTTGTTTTCGTAACGGCTATGAATCGAATGCGCGGCGGCGGCGTTCGAGCCCGAGGCCAGCGCGTTCACGAGGTCGGTGGCGGGCGCCGCGTCGTAGCCGAACTGTCCGTGCGCGGCCGTCGATGCGCCGTTCAGGCCGTCTTTCGCGGGCCGCTTGGCGGCGAAGGCCGTCAACGTCATGCCTTTGCGGTTGACGCCCATCGCGTGCGCGAAATCGGCGAAGCGCCGGCCCTTGCCGCCGGCACCCGGCACGAATGCGCCGATGTCGTCCACCCCGGGCTTCTGCGCCGCGATAGCCGCCGCGGGCCGGGGAGCAGCGGGCGCGGCAGGCGCGGCGGGCGGGCCTTCCGCGCACGGGCGCTTGCCGAGGCTGCCGAGTTCGTCGATGAGCGCGCCGGCACTTGCGCGCCGGGTCGGCGCCGGCGCGGGTTTCGCTCCCGTGGAGGGGCCGGGGTCGCTCGGCGTGCGGGTGAGGGCGGCGGATTCGATCGCATGCGACCGGAACTCGAGCTTGGGTGGGGGCGCCATGATGTTCTCGACCAGGAGACAAGATGGACTGGACTGTGCGGGCCGGCCATGACACTCCCGTGAACCGCGCGAAGCATCGTCCGGATTGGCGAAGCGGGTTCGCGGCGGCATGCCGCCGAGCCGGCTCGCGGGTGTCGCTCATTCGGTTTTCGCGGTGCGGCTTCGCGCGCGCGAACGCTTTCGCATCCGCATTCATTAGATTGGAACGAGGGCCGCCTTCACGCGGTTCGGTGTCGCGCGTTTCATCGAACGCGCGTTTCGTTCACGATCAAGGAGAAAACGAATGAGCTTCATCGGCAATATTGTGAAGAGCGTAGTCGGGGATGTCACCAAGGCTGCCGGGGGTGTCCTCAATGGTGTAGGCAACGCGCTGCACGGCGCGGCGACGTTCGGCAAGGGGCTGCTGAGCGGCAACCCGAAGGAAGCCCTTGCGGGGGCGGGGGCCATTGCGAAGGGCGGGCTCGAGGCGCTCGAGGGCGGCACGGCGCTCGCGGAAAACCTGACGCCGGAGGGCGCCGCTACCGCGCTCGCGTTGGCGGGCGGCAAGGAGGCGGTGCGAACGCTGACCTCAGGCACGGGCGCAGCCTGATGCACGGACGGTGACGAGCATGATGGAGCTTCTTACCGAACTGCCGGCTGATGCGCCGGCCATCGCGCAGGCGATCATCGAGCATATCGAGGCCAACGAGCTGGACGAGGCCGAGGCGCTGCTGGCGCGCATGCACGATGTCTACCCCGAAACGCGCGAGGTGCACGTGTTCGCCGTGACGATCGCGTTGGTGCGCGGGCGTCCGCACGAAGCGTGGCAGATCGTGAACGGATTGCCCGACGATCGCGCGCCCGAACTGAAGGCAATCTGTCTGAAAGTCCTCGATGATCCGTCGTGGCATGGCTATGCGACGGCGCACGAGGACAGTAGCGATCCCTACGTGCGCCTTGCCATGCGGCGCCTGCTCGAAAGAGACTGATGGCCGCTGCCGGGGCCTTCGGCCCCGCTCGGCGAATCCCATCGCGTCGTTTCCCTCGAATCCGTGTCGTCCATGTATTGCCGATGAGCGGCGTTGTCGCGCGGCGGGAAATGCCGGGCAAAAAAAGCCCGCCCGGACATCGGGCGGGATCGTGCGCGCTTCAAACGCCCCGGGGGGCGGACGCGTTCGCGTTCACAGACCTTGCGCGAGGAATTGCTCGGCGTACTTGTTGCGGTTTTCCATTTGCGGATCGGTCGCCTGTTCGTAGTCCTTGTCCCAGACCAGTGCTGCTTGGTCCGCCGTCGTCGTCTGCTTGATGTCCGTAATCGTCTTGCTGTACGTCGTGTCGAGTTCCTGATTCATGAAGCCGATGTTGGCTTCGAGGCTGCCCGGGTCGAGTCCGTGCTCCTTCGCATAGTTGATTTCGCCTTGTTTGCGTGTGCCGCCCCATTGCGCAAGCCCCCAACCGTTGGCGTTGTCGTCCGCGAAGTTGCCGGAGGGCGCGCCTGTCGCTCCGCCTTGATTGACGTTGCCTTTCAGCCCGCTTTCCTGCTGCAGGTTGCCGAGCACGCCGGCGACCTGCGCGTCGGTCAGGCCGTAGCGCGATTTGAGGTCCTGTGCGATGGCGTGCGCGGCGTCGCCACCCGATACATTGGGCAGCGTGTTGCCGCCGCCGTGGCCGCCGCCACCGCTTCCACCGCCGCCTATTCCCGGCGACGCGCCGCCACCGCCCTGGCCGCCACCGCCGCCGCTCACGCCAGCGGGTGCGGCGCCGCCACCGCCGGCATAGGCGGGCGGCGCGGAGTACGAAGGCGTACCGCCGCCGACGCCGCCCACACCACCCGCATCGCCTGAATTCTGGCTGGAGGGATCGAGAATCTGCTTGATTTCTTCGATGAGCAACTCGAGCAGTTGTGCGAGCTGCGATTCGTTCGTGCCGCCGCTGCCGCCGACATCGTCGATACCGTTCAGATAACCGGCGTTATAGCCTTGCACTGCCGTGGTAGACATGATTTTCTCCGCGTGAGAATGACGTTATTCATCAGCTGCCGATGGAGGGCCGATAGCGGCCGCCTGCGAAACCTAATTTATTGCCCGGCGCTTACAGCGCGTTGACGGATGCGAAGCCGTCGCCGGATTGCCGAACCGCCGAACCGGGTGGCGGCCGCGATGCCGATGCAAGCGGCTTGCGGCAGGCGAGCCGCCGCGCCACCGATGCGGCCACCTGCACGAACCTTCGTCGTTTCGCTAGCTCGGCGCGGCCCGTGTGTTCAGGCGGTCGTGCGATGCATCACGCCGAGTTCCACCGCGTTGTCGGCGTCGACCGTTCGCCGCTCGTTCGACCGGTTCGACGGGCTCGACGTGCTCGCGGCAAACGGCAGGCATCCCGCGATGATGAGCAGTGCACCCAACGCGTTCTCCGTGAAGTTCTTATCGCCGGCGGACCAATCGCTTCTCCCCCCCACGGCGTGATTGACCACGGCGGTGGCCGCATAAAGGGAGAGGAACAGGCTGAGACGCGCGATTCCCGCGCCGGCCGCCTTGTCCCCGAGCTGCCTGGCCGTGCTGGTTTCGGAGGTGTCGATCTTGCCCCAGCTCAGGCGCAGCGTCTTCAGTTCATCGAGCGCCTTGCCCGTGAAGCCGTGCGTCGAGATTTCCGAGGCCACGCGTCCCCCGATCGCATCCAGCCCCTCGCCGGCGGCATTCGCTGCCGAATAGCCGAACAGGCCTTTGATCGCTGCGTTGGTCTTCGTGTGGTGAATGAGGCTGTCGACGTAGGACGTGGCCGACCATTGCGAGCTGGCCTGCGCGGTGTTCACGGCGAGCTGGTTTCCGAAATACGGAACGCCGTTGAGCGCCTGACCTCTGACGGGGTGCTCGTAGCCGGCGTCGTGATTGCCTTCGAGCGGGCGGAACACGTTGATCACGTCGCGCGCCAGGTATGCGTACGATTTGATCGCGCTAGGCAGCATGCCGGCGAGCTGCCCAAGATGCCCGTTGCCTTCGTCGTTCTTGCCGGCATGGGCGGCGAGGCCCACCGTCGTGATCAGCGCGATGAGCTGCGCACCGTGGCCCGCGTAGGTTTTCGTGTCCGCGGTGCCGGTGTGATACTTGTGCAACATCGCGACCAGATTGCCCATCGCCGCCGCCGTGAACAGCGAGGCCGTGATGACGCCGCGTGTTTCGGGCCCGGCGCCGGTCTTGTCGAGGACGGCTTCGGTCGCCATCGAGCACAACTCCCGGAACAGCGTGGCGCCGCCGGTTGCGACGAATTCATGACTGAACGCGTTGACGAGGTTGGCCGTCCACCCTTTGAGCGGTTGCGCGGCGCCGTAGGGGTTCCGAGTCAGCATGTCGCCGACGTTCGAGATGAACGACCGGATTTGTCCCGGCCGGGACAGCGCGGCCGACAGGTGGTCGCTGATCGCGGCGGCCGATGCCGGACGTGTGTCTTCGGGTTCCGCGACCGCCGAGATATCCTCGGCCACCGATGTCCCGGCGGCCAGCGTGCGGGTTTCCAGTGCTATCCGGGACGACGAGCTCGGAACGGTCGCTTCGGGCCGGATTTCGGCATCCTGAATGTCGATGTCGTGCGCGACGCGGTGAGGCGCCGCGAAGCTGGCCGGATTCGGGGAGAGCGGGCTTCGGGGCGTCGTGTCGTGTCCCTCGGGTTTATGTTGATCGAAGACGGGGCTGGACGGAGCGGATGAGGAAGCGTTCGATGCGGCGCGGTGGAGCAACGCCGGGTTCGCCCCCTTGTCGAGCGGCAGCGGGCTGCTCGAGCGGGACGTCTCGGGCATTTTGCCGGCAGCGCTCGTCCTTGCCTCGTCCACGAGCGCGGGCGGCTCTTTCGGGAGCGGCACCGGGCTGGCCGAACGGGACGTCGCGGGTTTCGATTCGGCCTCGCTCGTCGTCGCGGCTGTCAGCCCCGTGGCGTCCTTCTCGTGCGGCAGCGGGCTGCCCGAACGCAACGTGGCCGGTTGCTTGCCGGCAGCTTTCGTTTCCACCAGCTCCTGATGTTGAACGGGCGCCGCACTGTCGTGCTCCGATGCAGGCGTGTGTGGCTGCGGTTCGTCGTGTACGGGCAATTCTTCGCTCGACTGCCCGCCCCCCGACAAGTCGAGCACGGGCACCGTCTCGTCTCCCAGGGCTGCACGTTGAGCGCTCAGCTTGCCCGAACCGGGCAGCGACCGTGAGCCGCCACCTTCGCGACCGATCGCGGCGCCTGACGACGATGACGCGCGCGGAGGCAGCGATTTGCGCCTGACCGGCAACGGTGCCGGTAGCGCCGGCGAAGGGGGCTGCGCCGTCCCGGCCGGTTGCGATGTCGTCGAAAGCGGGCCCGCCGGCGCCGGTGCATCGGTGCCGGTGTGCGCCGGAAAGGCCGGCGCATTGCTCAGCGCGCCGAGCAATGCGCCGCCGGAGGGGCGCGGGCCGGTCATCGATGCGCTTCGTTGGCGCGGGGCAGGCGCGGGCTGCGTGTCGTTGCGCGGGAGGTCGAGCGATGATGACCGTACTTGCGTGCTGTTGCTGATCGTCATGACGTTTCCTTTCGGTTGATTTCGATCGTTCGACGTCGCCTCGCGACAAAGGCCTCGATGGACTTGCGCGCTGCCTCATCGCGTCCAGGCGGTCGACGTGCCTTCGCCCGTCGATTCCGTCTTCGCGCTTTGCGAACGTGGGTTCTCGTGTTGGAAAGGTAAAACGACATGACGGTGGCAGCCTGCCGATTCCGAAGTGGCGTGCAAAAACACGCACGTCGATGCCGGCGCCGGTGCGACGACCGCGGATCTCTTTGCGCACTTCGTCGCATATGTCGCATGCGTGCTTCGCAATTTCGCTCGCCGCGTCGCGTCGCTTGCATGGCGCAATGCCGTCGAGCATAAGCTTGCGCTTGCATTCCTCGATATCGCTCCGCGTGAGTGGGATGCGGGGACCGTGCCGCGCCGACATCGAGCGATGTTGCAGGCGACGGAAATCGTCATGTCACTCAAGGAGTTCGCCATGAACAACTTAGGAATTCGGCCGGGGCTCGTCCAGTCCACTGTCGCGAAGTTCGAGAATGGGACGAAGAACGGTGCGGCCGACGGCGCGCAAAAGCAATCGCCCGCGCGCAGCAAAGGCCAACTGGACGGGCTGTCCAGCTTCAAGGGGGCCGACGGCGCGCCGCCGCCTCCGCCTGCGCCGCCGCGCAACTTCGCCAGCCTGCCGGGGCGCGCGGGGAACGTCGGTGCACAGGTGCTGAGTTCGGCGCTTCATGCCGGAAGTCAGTTCATGCCGCCGGGCATCGCGTCCACCGCAATGCATGCGGCGGGTGACATCGTGCGTCCATCGGCCCTCGGCGCAGGGGACCCCGTGACGCAAATGGCTGCGATGCAAAACGACTTCATGAAACAGCAAAACGAGATGACGCGGCTCAACAACGCGAACACGATGGCGGCCGCGGTCAACCAGCAGTCGCAGGAGCTCACGTCGGCACTGGCGTCGGTGGGTAACAAGGGCGCCAGCAACATTTCGAACGCCGCGAAGGGGCAGTAACGGCGACGGCGGGCCGCGGCGTTGTCGCGCGCGGCTCGCGAACGCCGCGGTTCGTCCACGCGTCCTGCCTGCCTCGTTCCTGCTTCGTCCCCGCGCTTCGCGCTTGCCTTGGCGCTCGCCATACGGGACGACTTCCTCATGCAACGTCGCTTTCCCTGTTGATGGCGTTCGCGGGCAGCCGGGTCTCCCGGCTGCTCCTGCTCATCCTACTGCCCGTCATCCGCCAGCTTCATGCGCTCGACGATGCGTTCCACCGAACGCGCGTAGCGATCGCGCTCGGCAGGTGTCTCCGAATGGTACGCACCGATCGCCGCCCAGGTGTTCCCGTACTTGACCATCATCTTGTGCAGGTGCCACGCAGCCACGTAGACGCTCGAGCAGGGGTTCATGAGGTCGTCCGCCGAGACGCCGTAGCGCGACAGCAGCGGAAGGTGAATCGAGTTGATCTGCATCATGCCGTAATCGGTCGAACCGTTCCGGTTGCGATGGCGCGCGTTCGCGTTGCCATGCGATTCCTGCCACGCGATCGCGCGCAGCACGACGGGGCTCACATGTTGATAGGCCGCGGCCGCCGCAAAGCAGTCGAGGGTCTGCGCGCGCACTTCGGCGGGCCGCGCGGACAGAACGGCAAGCGCCAGCACGAGCGCCGGCCTGGGTATGAATAGTCGCATCATGGATCATCCGGTATCCGGTAAGAGCAGCGGTGTGGGAATCGCTTCGCACCGACGTGCGAATGAAAACGCCGTCCGACCCACGCGTGTGCGTTTCGTCGGACGGCGTTGGCGGAAAAAAGCCGCGGGCCGGCCGTGTTACCGATCGGGAGTGCAGGCGCTTTGGCGCCGCACACCGCTGCCCTCAGCGGCCCATCGTCTCCGAGGGCGCTTCCTGGAACACGCGCCGGTAGCCGTTGACCAGCGTCGAACGATGGCGCACGCCCCACTTGTTCGCGACGTCGAGCACGCGCGTGGCCGGTGCGCCGTCGTCGAGCAGATCGTCGCGAATGCGCTCCATCCGCTGGCGCCGGATCAGCTCGCTCGGCGACAGCCCGAGGTGGTTCTTGAACGCGGCCTGCATCGCGCGCTCGGTCACGCCCACATGCGACGCCACTTCGCGCACCGAAAGATCCTTTTGGTCGAGGTTGTCCATCAGGTAGCGATAGGCGCGGCGGTATTTCGCCGGCAGGCGGGCGCTCACGTCGTCGGAGCGCTGTGCCGCGCGCGATGCCTGCATGTGATCGGCCGCGGCGGGCATCGACATGCTGTCCGCGCGCACGTGCTGAATCGAGGCGAGCGCGTAGCGGCCGTAGAACTGCGCGAATTCCTGCGTGCGCATCTGCTGCTGCATGATCTTCGCGCGGCAGTAGAGGTAGTCGAGGTACCAGCGCGCATGCTGGCTGCCTTGCGAATTCGCCGCGCCGGACGCATCGAGCATCGCTTCGGCCAACGGCGTCGCGTGGCCGGCGATCGCGGCCAGCGTGATTTCGAGGCACAGGCTGCGGTGATAATCGTTGAGGCCGGCCTGGCGGCTCCAGCTCACGTATTGCTTGAGCGTTTCGCCCGCGCTCGTCCGGCCGTCGGCCAGCGACACGAGCCGGTTCAGGTGCGAGAGTCGTTCGGCCAACAGCGGCAGCACGGTCCCGGCGGGCTGCGTGCCGGGTACCGGCGCCTCGCCCGGCTCGAACTCCGCGATGGCCGAGCGCCAGTAGATGTGGTCGGCGAGTCGCTCGGCGCCGTGCAGTTCGTGCTGCGCGAAGAGGTCCCGCCGCAACGCCTCCACGAGGTAGCGCCAGCGACGATCGTCATGCGTTGCCGCCAGCGCGGCCAGTTCGCCGAGGCGATGGCACGCCGCCTGGATCAAGCCCAGATGAAACGAAACGAGTGTCGCACCGACGAGGCTGTCGAGACGTTGGCGTGGCGTGGCCGCCTTTTCCTCGCCGACGCGCTTGAAGCAACTGAGCGCGACGTTGAACTGGTTGCGGAACAACGCTTGCCAGCCGGTATTGCGGCACGACGCGATACGCAGATCGTCGCGATGGGCGCGAATGGCTTTTTGCGCGCGGCGATACGTTTCCTCCGCTTCTTCATGGCGGCCGAGCATCAGCTCGAGGTCGGCGCAGACTTGCAGCTGTGCGTAGCCGGGCTGGGCTTGCGCCGTGTCGGTATCGGCGTGGCGTGCGGCGTGGCGGACAGCGTCGAGAAACTGGCCCTGGAGCATTTTCGAGGCGACGTCCGCAGGGGTGTCGTCGAAAGCGAGGGCCGAGGCGGCGGCGAAGTAGATCGTTGAGAACATGTCGTGCTCCTGACTCGATGAGCGATGCGTTAAGCGGCGTGAAACGATTCGTGAAGCCGTGAGCGCATGTTTTCATCGCGGGCCGATTTAAGCGCGTGTTTGTGATGGTTTGTTACCTTCGGTTCGGCATCGGCGGTGGCCGGAGAGGGCGGCGCCGCGGCGGACTTTCACGCACGAGCGGCAGGCCTGCGTCGCGATTGTTTGGTGATTTGTTACGTTTGTTGCCGCGGTGCGGTAGTTGGCGCGGTGCACGGCGATGGCACGCGGGACGTGTTCGGTCTATGGATCCGGCAGGCCGAAGGCGCGCGTTCTGGCTGCGCGCGGTCGACGACGTGAAACTGCGCGGCGTGCAGGACATCCTGATCGCGGTGGTCGACGGCCTGAAGGGCTTCCCGGAAACGACGGTCGAGACCGCTTCCCGGCGGATGAGGCAGCGCTCGAACGGATCTGGATGGCGCTGCGCAACGTCCTGACCAGGTGAACCGGTTCCCGGCACGATTGGAAGCGCGCCATGAATCGGTTCGCGCTTGTTTATCCAGAACGATTAAACATTGGAGTTTGAATCTCAATCCGCGTCACACGCGGAATTCCGGATACCTCGCGCACGGCACCCAATTGGCGACTCGCCCGCGAACGGCGCCATAGCACATCATTGTATCTGGCATATTTCCACGGGCGGCCATTCCGTGATTCGCGTCAAAACGTCCAAAAAATACGTGGCAGCGGCCGCAGCGCCTTGCTGGGCGGGGATTGTGCCGCGAGGACGACGCGTTCGGGCCAGTGCCTGTATCATCCATGCCGGCCGAGAAAGAACGATTTTCCGAGAGTATTTTTTTACTTAAAGGCGCGGTGTGCTTTGCCGTAAACACCCATTGATCTGTAGTGATATCCTTACGCGTCGTTACTGTTTTCTTACACAATTTCTTTCGAATTCCTGACGCCTTTCGGTACTGCTTTTAGGGCGGCTATTGGCATGGTTCAAGCAGATTGAAAAGAACGTGGCAACAAAAAAAATAGAGCTTCCGGCGCATCCGAGGTGCGTGAGCGACAAGAGGTGGAGCCGGGCGAGGGCGAATGTCTGGATAGCGGCGATACCGCCGGCAATTCGGGCGCTGCTGGGCGGCGTCTGGTTCGCCTGCACGGTCGCGCACGCTTCCGATCAGCAAGTCATCGTCGACGGCGGGCAGCGCCTCGGCGGCGTCGTGCGCACGGGCGGCCATGACGTTCCGTTGCTGCGCGCGCTCGAACAGATCATGCCGACGAGTTACAGCATCAATGTGCCGAACGCGGGCGCATGGGCCGACGCGCCCGTGAGCTGGCGCGCCGGCTCGTCGGTCGTGCACGCGCTCGGCGAGGTGCTGTCGGTCGATCCCGCGCTGCAGGCGCGCATCGATACGGATATGCGCTTGCTCTCGGTGACTGCGCACGCGCGGCGCGCAAACGTTGACGCGCCGCAGCCTTTCCCGGCGGCGGCCGGCGCGGCGTCGCGCATGAACGGTGCCGCCACGAATGCGTCTACCACCTTGCCCACGGGCGCGGCGGCGATGGCTCCCGCGGCGGGGCCTGCCATTGGACAGGCGCAGACCGTGGCGCAGGCGCGCGTTTCGACGTCGATGCCCGCAACACCGGTATCGGCTCGCACACACGCGGCAGCATTGGCGGTCCCGCTCGTGCCGGCACCCGCACCCGCACCCGCACCCGCACCCGCACCCGCACCCGCACCCGCACCCGCACCCGCACCCGCACCCGCACCCGCACCCGCACCCGCACCCGCACCCGCACCCGCTCTGGTGATGTCGCCCGCACCGGCAGCCGGGCCGGCCATGCCGGCATCGGCACCGGCACGTGTTTCAGCACCGCCGCGAGCGCAGGTACCCACGCCGGCAAAGCGTGACGCCATTGAGCCCCCGCTGCTCGCCGCTACGCAATGGGCGTCCGGCCCGGGCTCGCCGGCGCCGTCGTCGGCGCCCACCGCCACGCCGGCGTTCGCACCCGCGGCGCCGCCCGAGCGCACGGAGTGGCAGATGCGCCTGTCGGACGGCTCCGTGCGCAACGCGCTCGCGCGCTGGGCGAGCGAAGCCGGCTGGCAATTCATTTGGGACGTGCCGACCGATTTTCAGGTCGACGCGACGGCCACGATACACGGCACGCTCGCCGAAGCGCTGCGTCAGGTGACCAATGCGCTCGCCGGCTCGCAGGTGCCGATCCAGGTGGTCTTGTACCAGCGCAACCGCGTCATGCGCGTCGTTCCCAAAGGAGCAAGTTGATGAGCGTCCTCCGTCGTCCTTTCGTCATCCTTGCCGCATGCCTGTCGCTGCTCGCGGGGTGCACCGGTCTCCTGGACAAGATCGAGCGCAGCTCGCAGGTCGATACCGCGCGTGCGGGGCAATTGCTCGGCAAGCTCTCGAACGGCGACAACCGCGCGGTGCCGGGCAGTGACGACGTCATCGTCAAGGACGAACTCTGGCTTTCGGGCAAGACGATCAAGCTCGCGACGAAATCGACGCTGCCGAAGCTCTTCGACGAGCCGGCGAGCTTCGACGGCACGGTCGATTCGCTGCGCATGTTCGCCGATCGCATTTCGCGCCTCGCGCACCTGCCGGCCAAGGTTGCGCCGGGCACGAGCGAAGCGGCCGCGCGCGCGACGCAGACCGCGGTCGATACGGGTGGCGCCGGCGCCTATCCCGGCGTGCCGCCGCTGCCCCCCGGCCTGCTGCAGGGGCCTGCACCGAGCACGAGCGCCGCGACGGTGGTTGCGCGCGTGCCGAGCGTATCCTCGCCCGTGCGCATCGCGTATTCCGGCGGCACGCTGCGCGGGCTGCTCGACACGGCATCGGCTCGCTTCGGCGTCTACTGGAAGTACGAGGACGGCGCGATCGTCTTCTTCTACACAGCCACGCGCGTCTATCAGGTCGTCGCCATTCCGGGCGACTCGAAGCTGGATACGAACGTCGTGAGCGGGGCGAGCAACAGCGGCGGCGCGTCGAGCAACAGCGCGGGGGCGGGCGGATCGGGCGCCGGCGGCGCGGGCATCGGCGGCGGAGGCGGTGGCGGTGGCGGGACGTCCGGTTCGCCCTCCGTGTCGTCGGACAACACCGCGAATATCACGATGAACGCGCAGCTTTCGGTGTACAACGGCTTGCAGACGGCGATCAAGGCGATGCTCTCCCCGGTAGGCTCGGTCATCACCTCGCCCGCCACGGGCTCGATCTCGGTCACCGATACGCCCGACGTGCTCGAGCGCGTGGGCGAGTTCATGGAGCAGCAAAACCGCGTGCTCGCGCGGCAGGTGCTCGTCAACGTGACGGTGCTCTCGGTCACGCTTTCCGCGCAGGACAGCTACGGCATCAACTGGCACGCGGTCTATCAGGCGCTCGGCACGCAGTTCGGTATCACCACCGCGTTCACGAGCATGATCCAGAACCCGAGCGAGCTCTCGGCCACGGTGATCACACCGTCGAGCCGCGCCTCGAGCACGACGGCCATCATCGATGCGCTTTCGACCCAGGGCACGGTGCACCGCAAGACCTCGGCGTCGATCACGACGCTCAACGATCAGCCCGTTCCGGTGCAGGTGGCCGAGCAGCAAGGCTATCTCGCGCAGATCTCGACGACCAACACCGTCAACGTCGGCAGCCAGACGTCGCTCACGCCGGGCACGATCACGACCGGCTTCAACCTCACGGTGCTGCCGCACATCCTCGACGACGGCACGATCATGATGCAGTTCTACAGCAACATTTCGTCGCTCGTGAACCTTGCGCCGTTCGGCCCGGCGAACCAGCAGATCCAGTTGCCGACCGTCGATACGCGCAACTTCCTGCAGCGCATCGCGGTGAAGTCGGGGCAGACGCTCGTCATCAGCGGCTACGAGGGCATCACCGATCTGGATAACCGGCAAGGCGTCGGCCATCCGTCGAACTACGCGATGGGCGGATTCAACGCGTCCGGCACGCGCGAGGTGATCGTCATCCTGCTGTCGCCCATCGCGATCAACGGCGCTTGACGCGCGCTCGGGCACAGGAACCGTCATGGCGACGCAAGTCATCCAGATCGGCCGCCAGCGTTTCATATGCGGCCTTTTCTGGCAATCGCTCTCGCGCCGGCACGCGCTGCGCGCGGAGGCCGTGGAACTCGCCGCGCGCCTGAATTTCGATGCGATGGTGCTGCGTATCGACCGCACGTTCGCGGGCGCGGGTTTCGCGAGCACGCGCGAGGGCGCGCAACTGGGCTTGCCGTCGCTCGGCGCGCTCGTGTCGAAGACGATCGCGGCCGAAGGCGCGTTCTACGACGGACGCCAGCAGCCGGCGCCCAACTGGCTCGGCGCGTTTCATCTGCCCGACGGGCGCTGGGCCTACTTCGCCGTGCGCGACGGCGCGTTCCTGCCGAACGGCGACTGGATCGGTTCGAGCGACGAAGTGTTCGAGCGGCTGCACGGCGATTACAGCCTCGGCGGCTGGAACGTCGTCATCGGCGATCCGCAGCTGGAAGTGCAGGGGTTCCACAACTTCTACGCGCGGCGCATCGAGGACATGATCCCGCGGCGGGGCGGCAAGCCGCATTTGCCGCGCTGGCTCAATCTGTCGCGTGTCTCGCGGCGCGCACCGCGGCGCGAGGTGCTGCTCGCCGCCGCTGCGATCGTGGTGGCAGCCGCGGTGGCGGCCGGCATCGTCGCGTACCGGCGCCACCGCATGGAACTCGAGCGGCAGCAGGCGTTCGAGCGGATGCGCGCGGAGCTCGCGCTGCATCCGCCCAAGCCCGCGGCCCCCCCCGAAGCGCCGCACCCGTGGGCCAGCGAGCCACGGCCCGGTGCGTTCGTTCGCGCGTGCCTCGATCACTTCACGCACCTCGCGCCGGGCGGCTGGGAACTCGACGACTACGTTTGCCGCGCGTCGAACGTCAGCTACAGCTGGTCGCGGGGTGGATCGAACGTGGCGATGTTGATGGCGGCGGAGCCGCGCGCGACGATCGACGGCAACGGCGAGCATGCGAGCTACGTGGAGCCGCTGGCATTGCCCGTGGGGGGAGACGAAGTGCTCGAGGGCGTGCGCGGCGTGCGCTTGCGCATGCTTTCCGCCTTCCAGTTGCTGGGCATCGGCCTGACGTTCACGCTGCAGCCGGCAAGCGCGCCGCAGCGCAGCCTCGCTTCGCAAACGCTGGACCGCCTGCACCCGGGCGGCGAGCCGCCCCCGGCGCCGCGCTGGCAGACCTGGCGCATGTCGGCGCAACTGGACGACGTGCGGCCCGACAGCCTCATCAGGTACCTCGACGAGCCGGGTGTGCGCGTCGAGACGCTTTCATACAAATCCGGGCAGTGGACGCTCGACGGAGTGCTCTATGAGAAATGACGCTGCATTGACTGTACTGGTGCTCGCCTGCTGCTGGGCGTGGCCGTTGGCCGCGTTCGGCGAGGCCGGCGCCGCAGCTGCCACGGCCGCCGCGCCCGCTGAAGCGGCGCCGCGCATGAACGTCGTTCCGACGCCGGCCGCCGTGCAGGCAGCCAACGAACTGATGCGGCTACAGGAGGAAACGATGATCCTCAAGGCCCAGCTGAAAAAGCTCGACGCGCAGGCGCAGGTGGCGGAGCGGCAGGAAGCGCTGCATCGGATGGGCAGTACCGTCTCGTCGTATTCGGACGTGTCGCTCGTGGCGACACAAGGGCTCGGCAAGAAGCTCGGCGCAACGGTGGCGACGAGCGACGGCGCGGAGTTCGACGTCGGGCCCGGCGATACGCTGCCCAACGGCATGCGCGTGGCGGCCATTCGCCCGGGTGCGATCGTCCTCGCATCGCAAGACGGACGGCGCACGACGCTGACCGTCTCCGCGAGCGCGCGGCAGCAGCCCGCGCGCAACGTGGCGTCGACAGGCTCGCCCGGCGTGCCGCCGGTGCCGACGCTGCCTGCTTTGCCGATGTCTGCGAGGTGACGCGATGAGTTCGTCTCCGACACCGCCGGGCAAGACGCCCAAAAGCGTGACGCCGCTGATTCTCTCGCGCGCCGTGAAACCGATCGAAACCGATCCGCCCGTGACGCAGGTTCAGCCCGCGGCCCCGGCCGCGCCGGCGCTCGCGCCCGTTGCGCGGCCACGCGAGCCGGTGCTGAGCGCCGTGGCCGCTGCCGCCGCCGCTTCGGTGCAGCCCGCGCAAACGGCGTCGCAAAGCCAGCCGCCGGGGCAGGCGCTGCCGCTCGCCGCCGTGGCGCGCCCGCTTTCCGACAGCGGCGAGTTCGCCGCGAGCGACGAGGAGCGCAAGTTTCTCTGCCTGCTCGACGACGGCACGCTGCTCGTGGCCGAAGGGCACGAAATGAATCCGTTCGTGCTGTCGTACTGCGCGAGGCTCGAACGGCTCAATTGCCGCTATACGACGCGGCTCGTGGCGCTCGATGCGATCAGGCGCAGCTATCAGGGCCCGCGCCGCGACGGCAGCGCCGAGCGCATCGATCACACGCAGATGCAGGTCGTCGCGAAGAACCTGATCGCGCGGGCGTGCGATGCGCGTGCGTCGGATATCCATATCCGTGTGAACCGCTTCAGCACGGAGATTCTGTTTCGCATCCACAACGAACTCGTGCGCATGTCGGAGCAGACGCGCGAGTACGGCGAGCGGCTGCTCGCCACGCTTTATGCGGCGATGTCGAGCGTATCGGACAACACCTACAAGCCGAACGAGCGCCAGGACGCGGCCATCGGCGATCGGGACAAGCTGCCGGACCGGCTTTTCGGCGTGCGGATCGCGACGGCGCCCACGAGCGTCGGCAGTGTCATGGTGCTGCGGCTGCTCTACAACGATGCAGGCGAGGCGACGGCCCTGACCGAGCTCGGCTTCACGGTGGCGCAGGCGAACGCGTTCGAGCTGCTCGCGCAGCAGCCGCACGGCATGAACATCATCAGCGGCCCGACCGGCTCGGGCAAATCCACGACGTTGCAGCGCGTGCTGACGAAGCAATTGCGCGAGATGGCCGGCTCGATCCACGTCATCACCGTGGAAGATCCGGTGGAGTACCCGATCGAGGGCGCGGTGCAGACGCCCGTCGTCAACGCGCCGACGGAAGAGGCGCGCTCGCTCGCGTTCGCCGCCGCGATCGCGAATGCGATGCGGCTCGATCCCGATACGATCATGATCGGCGAGGTGCGCGACCGCGCATCGGCGCAAAGCGCGTTGCGCGCCGCGATGACGGGCCATCAGGTCTGGACGACGGTGCACGCGAACGGCGCGCTCGCGATCGTGGACCGTCTCGTCGATCTCGGCTTGCCGATCGCGATGGTGACGGACGAATCGCTCGTCACGGGGCTCATCAGCCAGCGGCTCGTCAAGCTGCTGTGTCCGCACTGCTCGCGCCCGCTGGCCGAGTCGATGGCGCAGCTCGACATGGGGCTCGTCGCGCGCGTGAAGCGGGCCGTCGGCGCGCGGTTCGACGCGGTGCGCGTGGCCGGGCCCGGTTGCCCGCATTGCAAGAACGGCACGGTCGGCCGGACCGTGGTGGCCGAGGTCGTGCGCACCGACGCGACGTTTTGCGAATTGCTGCGCGCCGGGCGCAAGCCCGATGCGAACGCGTACTGGCTCGGCGAGCTCGCGGGGCAGACGGTCGCGCAGCACGCGCTCGAAAAAGTGGCGGCGGGCCTCGTCGATCCGCGCATGGCGGAGCGCGTGGTCGGCCCGTTCATGCCGGGCAGCGGGGGGCGGCCGCAGCCGCTCGGAAGCGGCTATGGCACTTGAGCTCAACCGGCGCTGGGCGCGCCTGCAACTCACGACGCAGGCGCGCCTGCGGCTCTATCGCAAGATCGCGAAAATGCTCGCGAACGGTTTGCCGTTGCTCAAGATTCTCGAGGAGCTCGAGTTGCGTGCGTCGCACGAGGGCCGCAAGCCGAACGAGCCGCTGGCATTGACGCTCGCGGACTGGCGCAGCGTCGTGCAAAACGGCGGCATGCTGGCCGAGGCAATGGCGTGGTGGGTGCCGCATACCGAGCAGATGATCGTCATGGCCGGCGAGCAG
The DNA here is from genome assembly GCF_018417615.1 of Burkholderia sp. LAS2. Classification (NCBI taxonomy): domain Bacteria; kingdom Pseudomonadati; phylum Pseudomonadota; class Betaproteobacteria; order Burkholderiales; family Burkholderiaceae; genus Burkholderia; species Burkholderia sp. LAS2. Next base: position 3,884,057 of record NZ_CP071052.1, on the reverse strand, counting down.
TCGGGGCGCCTCGAGGCCGCGCTGCTGAACGTGTGCAACGTCGTGCAGTACAGCCGCCGGATCCGCACGGCCATCGTCGGCGGGTTGACCTACCCGTGCGTGATCGTGGCGATGACGATCGGGTACGTGTACCTCTTCGGCCAGCTCGTGATTCCGCGCTTCGCGTCGATCGTGAACCCGGAGCACTGGCACGGCGTGGCGAAGTCGCTCTACGAGCTGTCCCGGTTCGTGCAGGGCGGCATGATCTACTGCCTCGTGGTGCTCGCGATCCTCGTCGCGGCGCTCTTTTACTCGATGCCGCGCTGGTCCGGCAACGTGCGGATCTGGCTCGACCGCTACCCGCCTTACTCGATCTATCGACTCATCACGGGCTGCGGTTTTCTCGTCGCGTTTTCGTCGCTGCAGGCGGCGGGCTTCACGGTCGAACGCTCGCTCGCGCGGCTCGCCACCGATGCGAAGCCGTGGCTCAGGCGGCGAATCGACGACATGCTCTTCGGCGTGAAATCGGGGCTCAACGTCGGCGAGGCGATGAAGAACGCCGGCTACCGGTTTCCTTCGGAGGAGATCGTCGACGATCTGTGCGTGTATGCCGAATACAAGGGCTTCGCCGAGGCGCTGCACGCGATCGCCAACGAATGGATGACCGACGGCGTGGAGACGATCGAGGCGCAGATGCGCGTGGTCAACGGCGCGGCGATCGTCGTGCTCGCGCTCGTGCTGTCGTGGCTGATCAGCGGCTTCTTCGGAATTCAGCAGGAAATTGCGGCTTTGGCCCGGAGTCTGCATTGAGCCTGCCGTGTAATGACGTGTAAGCGCAGTGCAAACGAACGGGTGTCGAAAGGAGCGGCACGTCTTTCTCGAGTGCCGATTGAGGAAACCAAGGAGAGCAACATGAATGTCAAGACCATCGCATCGATTCGCGCCAAGGTGGGTAGCCGCGGGTCGCGGCGCATGCAGCGTGGCGCCACGCTGCTCGAAGCGATCGCCTATCTCGGGATCGCCGCCATCGTCGTCATCGGCGCCATTGCGCTGCTGCGCGGCGCATTCGGCAGTGCTTCGTCGAATCAGACGGCCGAGCAGGTGACGGCCATCCAGACCGGCGTCAAGAAGCTGTATATGGGGCAGACCAACGGCTACAACGGGCTGGCGACGACCGTCGCCATTGCCGCCGGCATCATCCCGACGACGCTCGTCATCGACACAGCGGCAAATACCGTTACCGATGCGTGGGGTGGCGCGGTAACCGTGACGGGCACCGGCAGCGGTACCTTCACGATCGAATTCGATTCCGTGCCGACGGACGTCTGCATCAACGCAGCATCGGCTGGCGGAACGTGGACGGCCGTCTCGATCGGCGGTGCGGCGCAAATCGTGCCGGTCACGCCCGCCGCCGCTCAGGCGGCTTGTGCCGGCGGTGCGAAGAACATCATCTGGACCTCGGCCTGATCGCGGCCCGAGTACCGGCCTTCGCCCCGATTGACGCCACGAGTCGCCCGCCATGTTCCTGATCTGGATCGTCGCCGCCTTCGCGATGCTGACCGGTGCCTACGCGCTGCTCGGCGCCGAGGCGGCGCCGGCACCGCTCGCGCCGTCGGCGATGGCGCTCGCGGCGAACATGAGCGCCTACCGGCAGGCCGTGGTGGCGTTCGCGCGCGCCAACCCGTCGTTCGCCGGCAGCGTGCCGGCGGCCAGCCTCGCGCCCTCCCTCGGGGCGACCGTTCCCGATCCGATGTGGCGGAACTACGTCCAGCCCAATGCCGGCTATGCGGGCAGCCTGGTCGTGGTCTATGCGGCATCCGCGTCGGCCGCGGCCGCGGTCGACGGCATCGAGCAGATTGCGCAGGGCTCGGCGCTGGCCGGCGTGGCGCTCGGCGCCAACCTCGTGTCTCCGGGCAACCCGGCGGTGCCGCTGCCGGCCGCACTGGCGAACGCGATCCCGAACGGCATGCCGGTATGGATGGCGCAAGCGTATGACTGAGCGCACCCGCACCCGCACCCTTGCCCGCACCGGCATGCGGCGCCGCGGCCCCCGCGCGCGGCCGGCTCGCCGCATGTCCGGCTTCACGATGGTGGAGATGCTGGCCGTGCTTGCGCTCGCCGCATTGATGATGGCGGGCCTCGTCACGCTCACGAACTCGTCGCTCGACGATACGCGCGCGCAGCAGGCCGCGCTTTATCAATCGCAGCTGACGGCGGCCGCCACGCGGCTCATTCGGCAAAACTACACGGCGCTCGCGGCCCAGGCCACGACCACCTCGCCGGTGATCGCGAAAATGACCGGCTCGACGTATCAGCTGTCGACCTACCTTCCGAATGCGTTGGGCGGCACGAACCCCTATGGTCAGGCGCCGTGCCTGCTCGTCTACGCGGCGCCGGGCGGCGCGAACCCGGTGGCGTTGCAGGCGCTGCTCGTCACGGAGGGCGGCCGGACCATTCCCGATCCCGAACTCGGCTACATCGCGGCGAACGCCGGCCCGGGCGGCGGTTCGATCCAGGCGACGAACAATGCGAACGGCGCGGCCACCGGCGCCTTCGGCACCTGGAAAATCGATACGCCGAACCCGGCGAATACATCGTGCACAGGCAAGAAAACGGGCACGGGCCATCTCGCGAGCCTCATTTTCTACGACGGCACGCAGGCGCAGAACGTCGACTATCTGTACCGCGTGGCCGTGCCGGGCAATCCGCAGGCGAACACGATGCAAGTGCCGATCGTGCTCGCGCGGCAGATCGACTATGCCGCCTGCACGCAGCCCGGCGCCATCGCGGCCGACGCGTCGGGCAACGTCCTGAATTGCGACGGCACGCAGAACCTCTGGGTGCCGCAGGCGGCCTATCACTGGCGCGAGCCGGTGGCCGACGAAGCGGCGCTCGCGGGCGTGGCCGCGCATCAGGGCGACGTGCGGCTCACCACCGCGACGAATCGGGCCTATGCGTACCACGGCGCCACATGGCAGGCGCTGGCGGTGGACGAAGCGGGCAATCTCGCGCTCGGCAACGCGCACAACGTCGGCGACCCATGCCCGCCCGCGCCGCAGAATTCGGCCATCGCCCCCGCGTCGGCGAGCACGACGCTCGTCTCCACCGATGCGAACGGACGCGTGCTGTCGTGCCGCGGCGGCAGGTGGCAAACGCAAAGCGAAATCGAGCCGGCGTCGTCGCTCACGGGCTGTCAGCTCGTGATGGCCAACCCGAACGGCGCGGGCGATTACTCGGCCTGCACGGGCCAGCCGGCGACGAACTTCCAGTCGGGCGCCTATTCGTACAACGGCAGCAACGGTACGTACTCGTATACGTTCAGGACGACCGTCAACCTCGCCAAGCCGGGGATCATCGTCGCGTCCACCTGGGCGCACCTGAACGACGGCATGTGCAACGGCCCTACCGGCAACCGGGGGCAGCTCTCGCAGAGCATCGACATCACCGACGGCGGCAACCACAACCTCGGGCATACGGAGAGCCAGACGCCGACGCTTCAGGACGATTCGGGCGGGATCAACAACGCGCTGTCCCAGGCGGGCACGCCCGGCACCTACACGATCGTCGTGACGACGAACTGGGCGACGTACGCCGGTATCACGACGCCGTGGATCAGCAGCTTTTGCGGGGAGTCCGGCCAGACGGTCTGGAACACGCCCGTCGCGGCGGGCTGGACGATCAACTCCTACTACTGAGCGCCCGACCGTGAGCCTATCCATACCGCACACCTTCGCAGCACGGCCACGCACGGCGCGACCGGCGAAAGCGGCGCCATTGCGCCGGCACCGCCTTCGCGCGGGCTCAGTGCGGCGCGAGCGTCTGCAGCATTTCGTGCAGCTCGAGCCGGTTGTAGGTCGCGCGCAGCACGTCGCGTGGCAGGCATTGCTGCTTCGATACGAGGCTGAAGAGGTGATCGTTGAGCATGCGCGACATGTTGTCTTCCTTGCGCTTCATGAACTCGGCAAGGTACGGCAGCTTGCCCGGATCGGTCAGCAGGCCGCTGATCTGCTGATTGTTGTTGAAGAGCAGTTCGCTCGCGAGCACGAAGTTCTCGCCATCCTCGGTCGGCACGAGGCATTGGCAGATCACGCCGATGAGGCAGTTCGCGAGCGCGGCCGCATAGCGCTCGCGCTGCTCGGCCGGAAAGAACGACAGCAGCCGCGTGAGCGTGCCGATCGCGCTGCCCGTGTGCATCGTCGCGAGCACGAGGTGGCCCGATTCGCCGGCCTGCAGCGCCGTCTCCGCGGTCTCGGGGTCGCGCACCTCGCCGACCATGATGACGTCGGGTTTCTGCCGCAGCGCCTCGCGCAGGCCGGCCGAGAAGCTCGGTGTGTCGGTCGGCACTTGCCGCTGCGAGACGATCGACGTGCGGCCCTCGAGTTCGTATTCGATCGGCTCCTCGATCGTGACGATGTGGCTGTTGCGCGTGCGGTTGATGTGCTCGAGCAGCGACGCGATCGTCGTCGTCTTTCCCGAGCCGGTCGGGCCCGTCACGAGGATCAGCCCCTTGGCGCTGTCGATCATCGAGCGCACGTAGGCGGGCAGGCCGAGCTTGTCGAGCGCGAGCGGCTGCAGCGGCAGGCGCCGGATCGAAATGACGAGCTTGCGGCCGCCATTGGTGCGGTAGATGTTGCAGCGAAGGCGGCAGCGCGTGAGCACGAACGGGCGATCGATCGCGCCGTGCTGAAGCAGCGCCTCCCAGTCCGGTTCGATCGACGCCAGCGTGGGCAGCATTTCGTCGTGGAGCACGGGCTCCTCGCCGACGGCGAGCCACCCGCGCGGCGCCTTGATCATGATCGGCCGGTCCTGCTCGATATGGATGTCGGTGAAAGTCTGCCGCAGGTCGATCAATTCGAGAATCTCGCGCGTCAGGTCGCGACGTTCGTGACTCGGAGCGTTCATCGTCAATGCCCTTCCTATGAAAGATAGTCGGAACTTACATGAAAACTTTGTCGATGTGTCGGAGAAGCACCGGGCCGCGCTGCGTACGCTTCATCGCGGGCGGCGTGTCATGAACTGGGCTCGCCGACTGGGCACCGTGGCCCTCGCCGCCGCGCTCGCATTCGGGGCGACCGCCCCCGTCGCCGAGGCGGCGGCCGTGCGCTGGAAGTCGTCGAGCGTCGACTACGAAGCGCAGGGCAAGGACATCAAGGACGTGCTGCGCGACTTCGGCGCGAGCCAGGGCGTCCCCACGCGCATCGCCGCCGACGTGAGCGGCACCGTGAGCGGCAAGTTCCATCTGCCGCCGCGGCGTTTTCTCGATACGCTCGCGGCGTCGTTCGGCTTCGTGTGGTACTACGACGGCGAAGTGCTCGACATCACGACGGCCGCCGAACTGCAGAGCACGCTCGTGAAGCTCGATTCGGCCGATACGGGCGCGCTGCGCGATGCGCTCGACCGCCTGCGCATCGCCGACGAGCGCTTTCCGATCGTCTACGACAGCGCGCAGGGCACGGCGCTCGTGAGCGGGCCGCCTCGCTACGTGCAGATGGTGACGAACGTGGCCTCGCGGCTCGACAACAACGCGGCGCATCGAAGCGGCACGCAGGTACGCGTCTTTCCGCTCTATCACGCGTGGGCGCACGACCGCACGGTGCCCATCGACGGCCAGCAGGTCACGCTGCAGGGCGTGGTGGCCGTGCTCAACGGCATCTACCACCCGGGCACGGCCAAGGCCGCCGACAAACGCGGCGAGGGCGGCCGCGCGGCGAGCGGCGTGAAGCGCACCACGCCGATCAACGACGTGAACGGCAATGCGTACAACGGCCCGTACGTACCGCCGCCGGTGCCGTCGGGCGCGGCCGGCAAGGGCATGTTCGCCGGGCTCACCGGGCAGCCGTCGCCGGCCGTGGCGGCGGCGGTGGGCGAGCCGCCGCCGCCGCAGAACACGAGCACGGCGCCGGCGAGCGACGATCAACTGCCCGTCATCGTCGCGGACCAGCGCACGAACTCCGTCGTGATTCGCGATACGGCCGACCGGATGGATCAGTACGGCAAACTGATCGATCGCCTCGACGTCAAACCGCAACTGATCGAGATCGAGGCGCACATCATCGAGATCGACGACGACGCGCTGCATCAGCTTGGCGTCGACTGGACCGCGCACAACAGCCACGTCGACGTGCAGACCGGTACCGGCACGCTCGCACAGAGCACCTACAACGGCACGCTCTCCCAGAACTTCGGCCAGACGGCGCTGGCGGGCAACATGCTCGCGGCGGCGACGCCCGTGGGCGCATCGGTGGCCGCCGTGCTCGGCGACGCCGGCCGCTATCTGATGGCGCGCATCTCGGCACTGCAGCAGACGAAGGCCGCCAAGATCGACGCGAGCCCGAAGGTCGTCACGCTCAACAACATCGAGGCCGTGATGGACAACCAGACGCAGTTTTTCGTGCCGGTGTCGGGATACACGTCGGGCGATCTCTACAGCGTGTCGACCGGCATCTCGCTGCGTGTGCTGCCGATGGTCGTGGAGGAGGACGGGCGCACGCGCATCAAGCTCGACGTGGCGATTCAGGACGGCCAGCTCACCGATCAGACGGTCAGCAACCTGCCGGTGATCCAGAACAGCACGATCAACACGCAGGCGTTCATCGAGGAGGGGCAGGCGCTGCTCATCGCCGGCTATCGCGCGGACAGCGCGACGATGGGCGTGACCGGGGTGCCCGGGCTCTCGAAGATTCCGTTGATCGGCGCGCTCTTCAGGACCGACAACCGCCAGAAGAGCCACATGGAGCGGCTCTTCCTGCTGTCGCCGCGCGTCATCTCGCCGTGATGCACCGCAACCGCCCGCCCCGGGTAATGCAGGAGGCCATGTGAACGAATCCCGTACTCAGCCGCATTCGCTGCCCGACGTGCAGCCCGGGAAGCAGTCCGAGCCGCGGGCCGCCCAATCGGGCTTGCCCGCCGACGCATGCGGCGAGGGCGCCGCCGATCGCCGCCTGTCCGACGACGACGCGCGCCGCCTGCGCGGCACGCTGCGCGGGCTGCCGTGCGGGGTGATCGTGCTCGATCGCGCGGGCGCGGTCGTCCACGCGAACGCGCGCGCGCTCGAGATGCTGGCGATGACGCTGCCCGCGGGCGTCGATTTCAGCGTGGCGCTGAGCGAGCGCTTCGAGATGACGGATGTGCCGCGGTTGCGCGATCTCGAAGCGGGCCGCGAGGTACGCGTGGACGATTCGACCTTCTGGATTCAGGCGGGCCCCGCCGGTGCGTGCGCCGGTGCGGGGGCGGGCGAATCCGTCATCGCCGTGACGGACGTGACGCCGTTCGCTCGCTCGCTCGACGAGCGAGCGATGTCGCTGCGCTTTTTGCTGCACGATCTGCGCTCGCCGCTCAATTCGATCAGCGCGCTCACGCAGCTCGATGCGAGCGACCCCGACGCGTTCGAGCGCTGCGGCGGCATGCAGCAGATCACCGCGCTCGCGCAGTACGTGCTCTCGCTCGGCGAGCAGTTCATCTTCTCGTCGGTGACCGAGCATTTGCAGGCGCGCGACTTCAAACGGTTCGATCTGCGCGCGACGCTGCGCCAGATCATCTCGCAGCTGGAGGTCACCGCCGTCTATTGCGGCGTCGCGCTACACTTGTGGCTGCCCGACAGCGCGCCGCTCTGGGTGAGCGGCATGCGCAACTTCGTGGCACGCGCGGTCCAGAACGTCATCGACAATGCCGTTCGCGCGTCGCCGCGCGGCGAGGCGGTGACGGTGTCGATCCGGCAGGCCGACGGTTTCGCCGAGGTGGTCGTCGACGATCGCGCGGGCGGGCTGCCGGGTCTCGTCGCGGGAGATCGGCTGACCGACTTCGAGAAGCTCGGCAAGCGGACGGCAACGGGCTTCGGTCTCGGGCTCAAGCTCGCCGTGCAGATCGTCGGCATGCACGGCGGCGCGCTTTACGCCGAGCTCAACGGACAAGGCGGTACCGTGTTCGTGCTGCGTCTGCCGTGCCTGAATCCCGTCGCCGCGAAGCCGCACGCGACGTCGCTCGTCGATGCCGACCGCGCGTTGCGCGCGGCGCGCGGCGAGTGAGGCGCCAGCGCGCGGCCCGTATTCGTTTGACACGCGTTGCGCGGAGTGGGCGCCGGCTCCCGCGCGGCCGTCGGAACCAAGGGGTCTCATGAAATCGCTTGCAGGCAAACCCGTACGCATTCTGTTCGTCGAGGACGACGTCGCGCATCACGCGCTCATTCATTCCTGGCTCAAGAGCGAGGGCTACCACATCGACGCTTTTCACAGCGGGCTCGACGCGCAGCAATTTCTGTCGGAGCAGTGGGCCGATCTCGCGATTCTCGACTGGGATCTGCCGGGCGTTTCCGGCGACAAGCTGCTGCAAAAGATCCGCAGCCGCTCGCAATCGATCATGCCCGTGATTTTTCAGACCGTGCACTCGGCGGAGTCCGACATCGTGCGCATACTCGATGCGGGTGCCGACGACTATCTCGTGAAGCCCTACGACAGGCAGGTGCTGCTCGCGCGCATGCGCGCGCTGCTGCGGCGCTTCGCGCCGATGAACGTGCAGGGCCGCAAGATGTTCGTCGACGACGAATGCGCGCTCGATCAGCAGGCGCGCTCGCTCGTGGTGGCGGGCGTGGCGCACAAGCTCGGCACCAAGGAGTTCGACATTCTCTGGCATCTCGCCCGGCACACGGGCGCCGTCGTGCTGAGGCAGGATCTGATGAGCGTCGTCTGGGGCTGGGATGCGGCCGTGCAAAGCCGCTCCGTCGACATGTACGTGAGCCGCCTGCGTGCGAGCCTGAAGGCGGCCGGCGTCGGCTGGACCGTGCAATCGGTCTATGCGACCGGTTACCGCCTGACCCTCAAGCCGGATATGGATCAGTCGGGCGCCGATGCGTCGGGCGCCGGTGCGTCGCCGGAAGGCGCCGCATGAGCGCGGCACGCACGCGAGCGCTCGCGCGCGGCGCCGTCGCTGCCTTCGTCTGCGCGGCCACCGTGCATGCGCAGGCGGCGAGCATGGCGTGGGCCGGCGGCCCCGGCGCCCGCTTCGTCTACGTGACGAATGGCGCGGGCCTCGCGGAGGTCCTGAATGCGTTCGCGGCGGGGCAGCACGTTGCGCTGCGCATCGACGGTCAGGTGGAGGGCGTCGTGAGCGGCCGTTTCGCGATGCCTCCGCAGCGCTTTCTCGACGTCATGAGCCGTTCGTACGGATTCGTCTGGTACTACGACGGTGCGGTCCTGCATGTGTCGCCCGCGAACGAGCAGGCGCATATCGCCATCCGGCCTCACTTCCTTTCGGCGAATGCGCTGCGTACGTCGCTCGAGCAGGCAGGTCTTGCCGATACGCACTTCCCGTTGGCGATGGATGCCGTCGCGCAAACGGTGAACGTGCGCGGGCCGGCGACCTACGTGGAGCGTATTCGTGCCGCGGCCGAGCGCTTCGAGCGCGACGCGCGGGAGCGCGTGCGCTTGTCCGTGCGGGTGTTTCGCCTGAGTGCCGCGAATGCCGCCGACGAAACGCGCGTGGTCGATGGCCGCACGCTCGTCGTGCCCGGTGTGGCCACGCTCTTGCGGCGCCGTTTCGAGCGCCCGGCCGTGGCGAACGGGACCGCCATTGCCGATGCACCGCGGATCGTCGAGTTCGATGCGGCGTTGCCGGCGATCGAAGCGGATGCGACGACGAATTCCATCCTGATACGCGATCGGGCCGAGCGTATCGACGCCGACGGCGCGCTCGTCGCCAGCCTGGACGTGCGTGCGCAGCTCGTATCGGTCCAGACGTGGGTGGTGGATGTCGATGGCGACGCGCTCGACGCGTTGCGGCCCGCGCTGCCGCCGGCCATGGCCGACGGGGCAGCCGCCGAGCAGGCGACGGCGGACGCGCGCGCGCACCGCGATGCCGGTATCGCGCCCGACGGCGGCCGCGCGCTGCTCGCGCAGCTCAAGGCATTGGCCAGCCGTGGCCGCGCCGAAATCGAGGTGTCGCAAACGGCGCTCACGCACGACCGCTCGCCGGCCGTCATCGACCGCCACGAGGCACGTCCCGCACGCCGCGATGAGGATGACCTGCCCGATGACGGCGCCCGCGATCTCTGGCTCTCGATTGCACCGACGGTCGAAGGCGCCGCGTCGATGCCGCGTATCGGCTTGCGCGTGGAACTGGGGCGTCGCCGCGATGCGCGCCGCTATCGGGCCGTCGACGAAAGCCTGGCGCCGGGCGAGTGCCTCGTCATCGAGGGGCCGGCGCGGCACAGGGGCGATGTCGAGCGTCGCGCGGACGATACCGGTTCCGGCAGTGCGGGAGAGGGCGGCACGCGTCGCCGCCTCGTCTTGCTGATACCGCGCGTGGCGGCATAGCGCCGAGCGGGCGAGCGCCCGCGATGGCGTGAGCGTGAAGCGACGTGCCGTGTACGAACGGTTGCGATGGCCGGCCAGGCGTCGATGCCCGCGGATGCGCCCCTTGCCTGCGGTGCGCCCGCGCTCGCCGGGCTTACGCCCGCAGCCACATGAAATTGCCCGACGCAATGCCCTCGAACATTTCGTCGGGCGATTCGAGGATGTTGTTTTGCCAGTAGCGGCCGTGTTCGGCGTAGTGCGAGAAGAGATCGGCGAGATAATCGCCGGTGATCGTCGGGCCCATCGGCAGATGGACGAGCAGCACGACGTTGCCCGTATCGGATTCGAGGCACAGTTGCGCCTGGTCCTGCGCGTAGACGAGCAGGTTGGCCTCGAGCATGAGCCGGAAAACGACGAGCGACCGGCCGGGCGTGACGGCGCCGTAATGAAAGCTGACATAGACCGAATCGGGGTCGGCCTCGTGGTGGTCGAGATGGACGTCGAACCCTTCGATCTCGAGCGTTTGCGTGTCGACGACATACTCGGCGTCGGGCAGCCCGACCACCGCGCAAACCTCGTGAATCAACTCGACGAAACGTTCCCTGCTCATGGGCGGCAATCTCCGGCGAAAATAGGGCGGCCCGGTTGCAAAAAAGCGGGGGCACGGAGCCGGAAAGCCGGGCTTTCCGCTTTCGTGCCCCTCGCGCCAACGGACCGCGGCAACGCGAGTCGCTTACTGGCCCTTCGCGGCGTCGGCGATGTTCTTCGCGCCGTTGTTGCCGACGGAGGCGAGCGCCGACGTTTCCTGCTGCTGCATGTTGATCTGCATGGCGGCCATCGTCATGGCGTTGTTCTGGTTGGCCATGGCCTGCATCTGGCCGACCATGTCGGCGTTTTGCGAACCGGCTTGCGAGACGCCCGAGCTTCCGATCGATGAAGACATGATGTATTCCCCTTATCAAGAAAGTGATGAAAAAAGCACTGCTGTGGGTTGACGCCTGATGCTTCGGTAAAAGGCCCGTGGCCGTGGTGGCCGCCGGTCCGGACCGGCTGACGCGCAGCCGGATGCTGCAACTGCAAACTGTCTAACCTTCTTCCGTATCGCCGCGGATGCCGTCAAAGCGCCGCGCCACGCGCGCTGTGGCGCTCCTGCAGCGTGAGCACGATGCGGCGCGCCGCGATCATCCCGCGATAGAGCTTTTGCAGATCGAGCCGCTCGCGCTCGTCGGCCGCGGACTGCGTGGCCGTACTGATCCGGCGCGCGGTTTCGTCGAAGGCCGCCGCGATGCGCGCGACCCGCTGCGCGCCGTCGGGCGCCGAGAGCGTGGCATCGAGCGCGTTCAGATCCTGCGCGATGGGAAGCAATGCGTCGTACATGTCGGTTCCTTTGGTGGTCGAGGTCAATTGTTTGCTTCGTCCCTGCTGCTCGCGAACAGATGCTTCGTGCCGTCGGGCGTCTCGATGTAGCGCAGCCCGCCCGTGGCGATCACCGACGTGTACTCGACATCGGGCGTGAGCGCCTGCGCCTCCTTGACGTCGACGTCGACGCGCTTGACGTTGTCGCCGAGGTCGGCCCTGATACCTGCTATCAGCGTGCGGAAGGTCGTCATCGACTGCACGTTGCCGCTCACGCGGAAGATGCCGTGGCCTTGGTAACTCACTGCCGCGCCCGTGCCGGCGAGCGACTGCTGGATGTTGTCCACATCTTGCTGCGCGACGTCGTATTCGCGCCGCACCTTGCCGCGCGCGAGACTGTCCATGATCCGCTGCGCCTTCGCGCTTTCGTCGCTGCTCGTCACGATGCCGCGCACCGCCACACTGTCCTTGCGTGCCATTGCCTGCAGATCGCCGAGGCCTTCGCGGTGCAGGGCCTCCTGCAGCTGCCGTGCGATCGCGTCGGCGTCGAACTTCACGCTCGCCGCTTCGCTCGACTGCGTGCCCGCGAACATCACGCCGGCCACGGCGATGCCGCCGATCGCAGCGGTGCAGGCGAGCGCCAGCACGGCCGTGCGCCAGCGCACCTGGGGCGACGCGGTCGGCGCGCGGCCGGCGCCGGGTTCGTCCGCATGGGCCGGGTCCCGATCCGGCGCGCCGCTATCCGCGTCAGCCGCCGTCGCGGTGTCGGCAGGCGGCTCGGCTGTCTTCCAGAGGCCCGCCAGCAAATCGAGATCGCGCGGCCAGGCTTCGCCATCGGGGCCCACGCAAAACACGACATCGCCGAACGGCACGGCCACGAAGTCCGCCACGAGCACCTCGTCGCCGTTCGCCGAGCGGATCCGCGCCACACCGTCCTCGCCCACGCAAAGCTCGATGTCCTCGACCGTCCAGTCGCTGATGCAGACATCCGCGTGCTCGGCGGCGCCGATCCGGTAGGTGCCGCTCGTGAGCCGGACCTGGGCTCCGGCGTGGGTGCCGGTCAGTACTCGAAGCGCTTTCATGATCGTGGTATCCGTGTATCCGACGTGGGTCATGCGGTTGCTCTTGCGGGTCGCCGCTCCGGCGTGTCGCTGCTTCGCGCATCGGGCCGCCGGGCCTTGACCGTCAAAATCAGTTTAGGGTTTTGCCGTTGGCGCGGCCGGCGCCATGCGAACTTCGAACGTCTTATCCGAAGCGCCGGCCGTTGCCTTGGCCGCCCCTTGCCGCGCGGCGCCGGTTTGACCGCCGATCGCGCCGCCCGTCGCGCCGCCCGTGACGGCGGCACCGGCTGGCGCCTTGCCGGCCGGCAGCGCGGCTTGCGTGTCGAGAATGCATTGCTTCACTGCCGCGATCGATTGATCGTCGTACGAGTATTCGATGCCCGCGCGCTGGCGCGCGAGCGTGTTGTCGAGCGATACGCCGAGCAGCCCGGTCACTGCGGCGGCCTTGCCCGGGGTCGCGGCGCTTTGCATCAGCGCCGCATGGCGGTGCGCGTGAAGCCGGGCAGCATTGCGCCGGAGCGCCATCGGCGAGCGCATGGCGAGCAGCATCGGCACCGCCAGCAAGGGCCCCAGTTCGACCTGCGCGGCAAGCCGCAGCACCTCCTTCGCGCAGGCCGCCGCGAGTTCGGCCGGCAAGTCCGGTGCACCGAGCTTTTGCGTCGCGAGCAGTTGCATCGTCGCCGCGAGCGGCTGGCTGCGCGCGGCGGCCTTGGCCCGGCCCGCCTTGCCGATCGCGAACTTGCGCGGTGTGTCGCGGCCTTCGCCGGACTGACGGCCGTCGCGCCGAGGCTGTCCGTCGCGCGGCGAACGCTGCTGCGGCTGCCCCTGTTCTTCGCCCTGTTGATTCGAGCCGCGATCGTGCCCATGGCCGTTGCGATGCCGTTGCTCCTCGCCGTGTTGCTGATCGCGCTCGCGCTTTTGCTGCTGACCCTGCTCGTGCTTGCGTTCGCGCTCGTGCGGGTGTTCGTGCTCGTGCCTGGGCTCGAGCGCGTGCGGGTCGTCCGGCCGTTCGTGAGCCGATGCCTCTTTGCCCTGCGCCTTCGCCGAGCCCCCTGGCCGCGGCCGTTGGCCGAGCTGGCGCATCAGCTTTTGCGCGGAAGGGGGCGGCGGCTTGTGCATGCCTTCGGCAAAACGCTTGCCGCGGTAGAAAGCGGCGGCGAGCATCTTGTTGTGCTGCAGGCGCGCGCGCTGCATCTTCGTGTGCTGCACCTTCACGCCCGTGAAGCCGCGCGCCTGGGTCATCTGCCCCGTGTGCTCGGCGCCGGCCTGCGCCTGCTGCGCGAGATCGGCGGCGTGGTGGCCGTGGTTGTTGCGGATCGGCGCATTCACGACGGCACCGCGAGCGTGACGATCTGATTGGCGAAGCGCAGGATCGCGGCGGCGCCCCAGGCGCCGATCATCAGCACGGTGGCCACGACGGCCACCAGCTTCACCGCGTACGAGATGCTTTGGTCCTGCATCGACGTGATGGCCTGCACGAACGAAATCGCGAGGCCGGACAGCGCGGCGACCACCACCACCGGCATCGAGACGGACAGGCAGAGCAGCAGGCCCTGCGAAGTGATGCGAACGAGCGTATCGGTTTCCATGGTGCGCGCCTCAGCGATAGGTCATGACAAGACCGTGAATCAATGTGGACCAGCCGCTCATGACGACGAACAAGAGCAGCTTGAACGGAATCGCGACGTTCGTCGGCTGGACCTGGTTCAGGCCCATCGCCATCAGCACGTTGGCGATGACGAGATCGACGACGATGAACGCGATGTACAGCAGAAAGCCGATCTTGAAGGCGTCGGCCATCTCGGTCAGCGTGAAGGCCGGGGCGAGGACGATGAGGTCGTCCTCGCGGATCTTCGCCGCCATGTCCTTCGGCCAGACCACGGTTGCCGAGCGCACGAAGAACCGCTTTTCGCGCTCGTGCGCGTGCTTCTTCAGAAAGGCGCGAAACGGCTCCTTTGCCGCATCGAAGGCATCGAGCACGACGAGCGACGTGTCGCTGCCGGGCGTGCGGTGCATCGTCTGCATGGTTTGCATGGCCTGCATGCCGATCGGCGCCATCACGTAAGCGGAGACGAGGACCGCGATGCCGTTGAGCACCATGTTCGGCGGCACCTGCTGCACGCCGAGCGCGTTGCGCAACAGCCCGAGCACGACCACGATCTTCGCGTACGAGGTCGCGACCATCGCGACGAACGGGATCAGGCTGATCGCGACGACGGTGATCAGCAGCCCGGTGAGATCGCTAAACTGAACCATGGCCGCGCGACAGCTGAACGAGACGCACGCCGAGATGATCGCCGACGCTCACGAGTTCGCCGAAGCCGATCGTCTGCCCGTAGGTGACGAGCCGCACGCGCGCATCGGGCAGCGCGGTCGGAAGCTCGAGCACGTAGCCCGCGCGCAGCGCCGAGAGCTGGGCGACCGGCATCGAAACCGTGTCGATCTCGAGCTTCAGCGGCAGGTCCAGCTGGCTGATTTCGACGGGCGTGTCGATCGAATCGGTAAGCGGCGCGTTGAACTGCGTCTCATGGCTCATGGTGGGGTCCTCGTTCAAGGTCATCAGATGGTGGGTGACGTCTGCCACGGCGCGCAGTTGCCGCGTCCCGTAGCGGCCCCAGACGACGTGCATCGGGGCGGACGAGCGCTCGCTCGCGAAGAGCGCGCGGGTGGCTTCGGGTACGGCACGCAAGATGACGTCGCCCGCGCGCAGCGAATCGAGCGTCGTCACGTTCATCGTTTTCTCGCCGATCTGCAGCCGGCCCGGTACGGCGATCTCGCTGACGTGGGTGGCGAACGGCGTGCATTGCCGGGCCACGAGCGTTTCGAGCGCGTCGAGCCAGCCGCTGTCGACGTGCTCGACAACCGCATCGAAGCGGGTATCGCTCACGCGCAGCGAGAGCGCGCAGCAAGGCGCGCTCAACGGCTGACGCGCGGCAGGTTCAAGCGAGACGACTTCCACGCCGTCGAAGCCGAGCGTTTGCAGCGCGCGCCGCAGCGGATCGAGCAGGATCGCGCACACGGCATGGCGCAAGCGTGCGTTGACGGGCTCGTCCGACGCGACGATGCTCGCGAGCCCCGTGTGCTGTCCGACGTCGATGCGCACCGCGGCCGTCTCCATGCCCCAGCGCAAGCGCACGACGGCGGCGCGCTCCGGCTCCACGAAATCGTGCGTACCGACGCTGAAGGCCGAGACGCCGAGCGCGTGAGCGAGCAGTGCGCTCAGGCGCTCGTCGACGGCGAGCCGATGCTGGCGCGCGGTGGCGGCCGCAAGCGCGGGCAGCCGCGCGGGATCGAGCAAGACGGCCACCGCCGGCGCTTGGGCGGCCGCCGCAACGTGGTCTGTCAGTAGCGTTCGTGTGGTGTCCATATTCGTTTTACGTGACGATGATCTCGACGCTGCGCGCGCCGTCGAAGCGGCTTTGCATCACTGCCTCGAGGCTGGTGCGCAACGTCGCCGCATGCTGTGAGATTAGTTCGCGCGAGCGTGCGTCCGTGGTGTCGAAGCGAAGCGTCAATTGGAAATGCGAAAGCGCGAGGTTCAACGTGCAGCCTGGCAGCAGCGCCGGATCGATGGGAATCGTGATCTGCCAGTCGCCGCTTGCGAACACGATCGGATTGGCGCAGAAGTCCGACACTTCGGCGACGATCGAATCGACGAACCGGTTCATGTCCTGGCCCGTGCGCGCCGGTGCCCGCACGGCGACCACGGCGTGCGGGCCGGCTGCTTCGGAGCGCTGCGGCTCGCGCGTGGCTTGAACGCGCGGCGTGGCCGGCGCAGCCGTCGATGGCCGGGCGTTGGGCGGCCTCTGCGGTGAAAGTGGCGCCGCGCCGTGCACCGGCGTCGGCGTCGGCGTGGGCATCGTCGAATATGCCGGTACATGCATGGGCGCATGCATGGCCGACTGCACCGGCAGGTGCATCGTCGAATGCATGGGCGGATGAATCGTCGCAGGCACCGGAGCCGGCACCGGCACCGGCGCTGCCGATCGAGCGTGCGCGGCAGCGTCATCGCGTTCGTCGCCGGAGCCAGCTTGTGCGTCGTCGTCGCGCTCGCCGCTGCCGGCATCGTCGCGATGGTCGTCCGCGGCGAACCCGGGGACCGGGTAGAGCGGTTCGGCTTGCTCGCCGAACGGAGGCTCGGCCGGTGCGGCGCATGGCGGCTCGTCGCCGGGCGTTTCCGATGCGCCGGCGCGCGCGCCTTCGCGCAGGCGCTGAAAAAGCGCGGCCTGGCGGCTCAACTGCGCGGCCGGCATCTCGGGTGCGGGGTCGGTGTGCGCGGCCGGCGCTGCGATGACGCGGGCGCGATGAGGGGGGCAGGTGTGCATGGCGCGGCTCGCTCGATCACATCGCCAGGCGGCCGACGGGCTGGAGATCGACATGCGCGCCGAGCTCCTGGTACGAATACACGGGCAGCCACGGCAGCCGCGCCTCGATCATCCGCTTGATGTAGCGCCGGATGTCCATCGACGCGACGAGCGCCAGCGGCTGCCGCGGCGTATCGCCGACGATGTCGGCGATCTTGCCGACGAGCTGGGCGATTTCGTCGGGCGGCAGCGCGAGGAAGTTGCCCGTGGGCGTCTGTTTGATCGACTGCCGGATGTGCTGCTCGACCTGAATGTCGACGAGTACGACGGGCAAATCCCGCACGCCACCCGTCGCGCGATAGGCGATGAGCCGGCCGAGCTCCATGCGGATGTATTCCGTCAACATCAGCATGTCCTTCTCCTTCGGTCCCCAGACGATCAGGCTTTCGGTGATGCTGCGGATATTGCGCACGGGCACGTCTTCCTCCAGCAGCCGGCGCAGCACGTCCGCCATCTTCTGCAGCGGCAGCGCCTTTTGTACTTCCGCGACGAGGCCCGGGTAGTCCTCGTTGAGCTGATCGAGCATCCACTGTGCTTCCTGGATGCCGAGAAAGAGATGAGCATTGCGCCGCAGCAGGTCGATCGTGTGGCGTGCAATCAATGCTTCCGGGGTCGCCGCGGCGGCAGGCGCGTCCGCGGCGCCGCCGTCGGCCGCCGCGTGTACCGCGCGCGTTTCGGCGAGCGTGGTGCGCCCTTGCGGCACGTCGAAGATGAGCACTTCGTAACTGTCTTCGGGCAGCGTGCCGTCGGTCCACATCATGATGCCGGGGAACGGCAGGCCGACTCCCGATTGCAGCGCGTGGCGCTGGGCGTCGAACGCGCGGTCGAGCGCATCGGCCGCGAGACGCGCGCTGACGTCGGCGGCGAGGCGCACGCCGAGCGGGCAGGTGAACTGCGGCGGGCGTGGCAGGATCGACGGCGCGTCGCCCTTGGCGCCGGCGCGCTGCAGTGCGCCTACGGGCTTGCCGGCGCCTTTGGCCGGACCATCCTGCTTCTTCTGCAGACGGTAGCCGACGAAGCCGAGCAGCCCGGCGAGCAGCGCGAAGAGCGCCGCCGGAAAACCGGGCACGGCGGCGAAGCCGAGCAGCAGCAGCGCGGCGAAGTACAGCGCGCGCGAGCTGCTCGTGAACTGGCGCCTGATGTCTTCGCCGAGGGAGGAATTTCCATGGTCGCCGCCTTCGTCCACGCGCGTGATCATGACGCCCGCGGCCACCGAGATCAGCAGCGACGGAATCTGCGAGACCATGGCGTCGCCGATCGAGAGGACCGAGAAGCGGTTGGCCGCGTCGCCGGCCGACATGCCGTGATAGGCGACGCCCACGGCGATGCCCGCGACGATGTTGATCATCGTGATCATGAGGCCGGCGATCGCATCGCCTTTCACGAATTTCATCGCGCCGTCCATGCCGCCATGCAATTGGCTTTCGATGGCGAGCCTCGCGCGTTTCCTGCGGGCTTCGTCCGGCGTCAGGATGTTCGCGCGCAGGTCGGCGTCGATGCTCATCTGTTTGCCGGGCAGCGCATCGAGCGTGAAACGGGCCCCCACTTCGGCGACGCGCTCCGAGCCCTTGGCGATCACGATGAACTGCACGACGGAGATGATGACGAACACGACGAGGCCGACGACGAGATTGCCGCCGACGACGAGCTGGCCGAAGCTTTCGATGATTTCGCCGGCATCGGCGTGCAGCAGGATCGACTTCGTCGACGCGATATTCAGCGAGAGCCGGAACAGCGTCGTGAAGAGCAGCACGGACGGGAACGCCGACAGCGTGGCGATATGGCCCACATACATCGTCACCATGAGCAGCGTGATGCTGATCATGATGTTGATCGCGAGCAGCCCGTCGATGATGGCGGGGGGCAGCGGCAGGATCATTAGCGAGACGATCGCGATCAGCAGGACGGCGATGCCGGCCTCGCCGATGCCGGGCAGTTTCATGGTCTTGAACATGTCCACTACTCCGTGGTGGCGGTTTGAGGCGCGAGGCCGTCCACCCAGCGAAGAATCGCGGCGACGACTTCGAACAGTTCCTCGGGAATCGGCTGATTGAGCGGCACCTTGTGCAGCATGCGCGCGACGGGCGGGTTCGCGACGATGGGCACGCGCGCGTGCATCGCCTGCTGGCGCAGCCGCAGCGCCTGCTCGTCGAGGCCCTTGGCGAGGACGACGGGCAGCGGAAACTCCGCCGGGTCGTAGCGCAGCGCGACCGCGTAGTGAACCGGGTTGACCACGACGACGTTCGCGCGCGCGACGCCGCCTTTCGGACCTTCCTGCGATATCTCCCTGGCCATGCGCTTGCGCTCGCCCTTGAGTTCGGGGTTGCCTTCGCTCTCCTTGTGCTCGCGCTTCACCTCGTCTTTCGACATCCGGTTCTTGCGGATGAAGAGCCACTTCTGCAGCTTGTAGTCGAACGCGCCGATGACGACGAACACGCCGAGCGCGACCACGACCACATGCATGAGCACGGACCACAGCACGCCGATCAACTGCGGGACCGACTGATCGAGCGCGCTCGCCACCACGGGCATCGCGCTTTTGATCGTCTGCCACATGACGGCGACGAGAATCGCGGCCTTGCCGACCATCTTCGCGAGGTCGATCGCCGAGTTCATCGAGAAGATGCGCTGAAAGCCGGACCCGGGGCTGACCGACGCAAGCTTCGGCATGACGGCTTTCAACGAAATCTTGAGTCCCGTCTGGGGGGCGAGCGCGATGATGGCGGCGACGAGCGCAACGGCCGCGATCCCGCACAGCAGGCCGAGCGTCTGCAGGCCGATATGAACGAGGATGGTCCAGAGGTCCTGCAACTCGCGCTCGCCGTGGGTGAAATCGACCGCCTCCTTGACGATCGCGCGCAGCGTATCGGCCAGATAGTGTTGGCCCGCCGTCAGCACGAGCACGATCGAGCCGAGCGACGCGACTTCGACCAGGTCGGAACTCTTCGCGACCTGGCCTTCCTCGCGGACTTTGTCCAGCTTCTTGTCTGTGGGCTCTTCGGTTTTCTCGTCGCTCATGACCGCTGTCCTTCGCTTGTCGCAGGCGCGCACCCGGGATGGGTCGCCCCGATGCAACGTTAGCGGCGCCGCGCTATCCGGCGCGACGGCGATGCGAAGCAAGGGCAGGGGCAGCGAAGCGAGGCGGCGCGACGGCGCGTCGCCCGGGCGGAGGCCACGTGAGCAAGGCGACCCGCGCGGCGGCGGGCACGCGCGAAGACGTCCGCGAAAAGCGGCACGGACCGCCGCCCGTCGCACGCGGCGCTTCGCAATTCGTTGTGCGACTTCGTGCGCGGCACGTGGCGCGCCGATCGTGTTGCGTAACTTAGCGTCAACGGAAGGCCACGCCTCATCGGGTGCGGCCCATCGGATCGAATCTGATTTCGTTGGGGGAAAGGATGGACGTTCTGAAGGATCGGCCGCAGTGCCCATCGGGAGTCGTCGGCGCGATCGTCGACCTGGTCAGGGTGGCATTGGCCCGCGCAGGCACGCCGGCGCAAGTCGACATCGACGATCTCGAGCACCTCGTCGACGTGCTGCATCTGCTGCGCCCGGATTCCGCCGAATTCGCGTTTTTCGACGGCTGGCTGCATATGGTGCGCGAGGAATGGAGCGACGCCGAACGGCTCTTTCGCGATCTGGTCGAGCGCTCGGTCTGCCTGCCGGCCAGCAAGGGAATGTTGCTGCAGTGCCTGAAGGCCCGCCAGGAGTTCGGCTGGCAGGAGGAGGCCCGGCACCTGCTGGAGGAGGGCGGCAACGAAGAGGTTGAACGGCTCGCGAAGGTTCTGCTTGCGAGCGAGGAACTGAAGCAGGCGGTCTCGACCGCGAAGCGCACGGGCCGCTTCGTTGCGCCGGATTCCGCGCTCGCGTTCGAGAACGGAGCGCACGCCGAAGACGGCGAAGCGGTCGCGACGCCGTCGTCCTCATCCAGCGACATGCTGCTGACGATGCAGTACATGCGCGTCTGAGCCTGTTGCCCCTACCAGGAGAAACGAAATGAGCATCACGACTGCATCGCAACTCCAGTACGAACTGGCCCGCGTCACCGGCACGACGCCCGCGGCGCCGAATGCGGACGCGGTATCGCAGCCGCTCGTCGACAAATTCCAGGCGATGATGGCTTCGGCGCCCCAGCATGCGGCAGCCGTCCACCCGACCGAGCGCGCGGACCTCGTGACGAAAGCAGTCGAGGAGCAGGCGGACTATTACCGGCAAGTGCCGAACGACGTGCTCTACATGACTCAGCACATGAGCGCGCTGTCGATGGAGCGCCTTGCCGCCGCCGACATGACCATCCAGCTCGAGATCGCCAGCCTGAACGCCGATCTGCAGGTGAAGATGGCGACCGTGCAGTCGTCGAAGGACGCCGTGCAGACGCTCATGAAGAACCAATGACTTGACTCCCCGTCCTGAAGGACAGGGCTTCTCGGAGCAACTGATGAAACCGAACCTCATGCCTTCGAGGCTGCACTCCGCATGGCGGCTCGTCGCGGTGGCGGCGCTCGTGCTGTCGCTTGCGGCCTGCAAGCAGGAACTCTACGGGCAATTGACCGAAAGCGACTGCAACGAAATGGCGGCCGCGCTGCTGATGTCCGGCGTCGACGCGCAAAAGAGCACGCCCGATGGCGGCAAGACCTGGTCGGTCAGCGTCGACGAAAAGCAGATCGTGCATGCGGTGGAAGTGCTGCGCGCACGCGGCCTGCCGCGCAAGAAATTCGACGACCTCGGCTCGCTGTTCAAGAAGGACGGGCTCGTTTCCACGCCGACCGAGGAGCGCGTGCGCTTCATTTACGGTTTGTCGCAGGAACTCGACGACACGTTGTCGAAGATCGACGGCGTGGTCGTGGCGCGCGTGCAGATCGTGCTGCCGAACAACGACCCGCTCGCACAGTCGGTCAAGCCGTCGTCCGCATCGGTCTTCATCAAGTACCGGCCCGACGCGAATCTCGAGCGGATGACGCCGGCGATCAAGAACCTGGTCGTGCACAGCATAGAGGGGCTGACCTACGATCAGGTCAGCGTGACCAGCGTGCCGGCCGATGCGCTCGATCCGCCCGCCCACCCGCACCGCCAGGACGGCTGGGTCGTCTATGCGGGCGGCGCGCTCGGCTTGCTGCTGTTGACGATCGCCGGCGGCTTCGCGCTGTTGCGCGGCAACCTGCTCAAGGGCGGCGGCGGACTTGCGGGCCTGCTCGCGCGCCGGACGGGGCGTGCAGCGAAAGCGCCGGCATGACCGTCGATCCGAACGATCGCGTGGCCGGCATGGCAAGCATGGGTGAGCCCATGATGAGCGCATACGACGCAGCCGATGCATACGACGCAGCCGCCGACAGCGTTGCCGCCCCGCACGGCGAGACGCCGGCGGCCGTGGCGGCGAGACTGGCCGCCTACCATCGGCGCCGGCGTACGCTGTTCGACTGGATGCATCCGGCGTGGCTTGCACGCGTGCCCGGTGCGGACCGAATCGGCGCATGCAGCCCCGCGCAGGCCGAGGCGCTTGCCGATGCGCTGCTCGACGAATGGGGCATGCCGGTGCCGCCGCTTGCCGCGTTCAACGCGCCGGAAACGGCGCTTGCGTTGCTGCCGGCGCACGATTGTCTGACCGTATTCCGCTTGCGCGCGCTCGTGGAGCAGGCGGAGCCGTTGCGCGCGTGGATCGACCGGCCGCGTCGCGAGAAGTTGACGGGCTGGATCGGGGCGCGCGGCGTCAATCTGCTCTTCGCGCGCGGGCGCGAGCTTGCCGGCGATGCGCGCTCGCTTGCCGCGCGCGCGCACCACGCGGCAGCGGTCATGCAAGTGCCGCTCGACGCCGCCGATGGCGATGACCTCGCGTGGCTCGGCTTTCGGCTGTTCGCGCGCGACCGCCGATGGGCGCCGGGCGGCCCGCTCGCGATCATGCGGTTGGCCATGCCGGCGCGCGACGACGGGGGGCCGTTGCCGTTCCCTTCGTTGCCGCCGTCGCTACCGTCTCCGGAAGGCGCGAGCCCGAGCCTTTCGATCGTCTCGCAACTGCCCGACTTGTTTCCGGAGGGGTCATGGTGATCTGGTTACGCAATCCGCAGGCCGAAGGCACGGATCTCGGCGTGGGCGTCGAAGGCGACGTCCTGCGCCACGAACGCGTCGCGGCGATCGTCGAGATCGATGCGGCGTACGCGGAGATGCGCCGGCAATGCGACGAGGCGCTGGACGCGGCGCGCGCCGAGGCCCGCATGCTGCTCGACGAAGCCCGCGCCCGCGCGGACGAACTCGTCGAGCGCGCCATGCGCGAGTTCGCGCAAGCGGCCGAGCGCGGCTATGACGACGGTTTGCGGCGGGGGCTGACCGATTGGCACGAACGCGCGGCGGCCGCGCATGCCGAAGCCTGCCGGCTCGCGCCCGGGCAGCATGACCGGCTGGCCGGGCTGGTGACGCTGGCGGTCGAGCAGATCGTCGCGTCAGTGGAGCCTGAAGCGCTTTTCGCCCGCGCGGCCGCGACGGTCGAGCGGATCGTCGCCGACGGCAGCCCCGTTCATCTGCGTGTTCATCCGTCGGATCTGGCCGCGGCGAGCGCGGCCTTCGACGAAGCGGCCGCGGCGTGGCGCGAGGCAGGGCGCTCCGTGCGGCTGTGCGTGGCGGCCGACGCGACGCTTGCGCCCGGCGCATGCGTCGCCGAAACCGACCTGGGCGCGATCGACGCGAGCTTGTCGTTGCACTTGGCGGCGATGCGCGATGCCTTGGCGCGCGCGGTGCGAAGCGTGACGGAGGGCCCATCGCGCGACGCGCCGGATGCGCGGCCCGGGGATGACGCGCAAGCCGTCGACGTGCAGACCGGTTTCGCGGGCAACGACGAGGTGCCGATCGGCGAGTACGCCGTCGGAGCCGGCGAGGGCCTGGCGGACCCGGATGCGCGCGCGGACGACGGCGACATCAGCGACATCAGCAACATCGGCGACATCGGCGACATCGGCGACATCGGCGACGAAGAAGGTTGGCAAGACGAGGCCGCGGCCGTGCAAACGGCGGGCGACCTGCGCGACGAGGGGTGGACCGATGCCGCGTATGCCGACGCCGACGCGATGTCCATCTGAACCGATCTTCGAGCGGCACGTGGAAGAAGACACGACAACGAAAGGAGCGCCATGATCGACAGCGCGGACGGTTTCGAAACCGACGAAGCGAGCGGGGTGCCCATCGCGCAGCTACGGGACGTACGCGGCTTCTCGGCGCTGATGGATGCGATGGAGCGCGAACTGCGCGCCCGCCCACAACCCGCCGCATGCGGCAAGGTCCAGGAAGTGATCGGCACGCTCGTACGCGTATCGGGGCTCGATGCGACGCTCGGCGAGCTATGCGAGCTGCGCTCGCCCGAAGGCGCGTTGCTGCAGCGTGCCGAGGTGGTCGGCTTCTCGCGCGACGTCGCGCTGCTCTCGCCGTTCGGCCGGCTCGGCAGCGTGTCGCGGGCGACACGCGTGGTGGGACTCCGGCGTCCGCTTTCGCTGCGCATCGGCCCCCGCCTGCTCGGCCGCGTGATCGACAGCCTGGGCGAGCCGATCGACGGCAAGGGGCCGCTCGAATGCGACGAGTGGCAGCCCGTCATCGCCGATCCACCCGATCCGATGTCGCGGCCCGTCGTCGATACCCCGATGCCGACGGGCGTGCGCGTCGTCGACGGCATGATGACGCTGGCCGAGGGCCAGCGCATGGGCATCTTCGCGCCGGCCGGCGTCGGCAAGAGTACGTTGATGGGCATGTTCGCACGCGGGGCGCGCTGCGACGTCAACGTGATCGCGTTGATCGGGGAGCGCGGCCGCGAAGTGCGCGAATTCTGCGAGCACATTCTCGGGCCCGAGGGAATGGCCCGCTCGGTCGTCGTCTGCGCGACATCGGACCGCTCGTCGATCGAGCGCGCGAAGGCCGCTTATGCGGCAACGGCGGTGGCCGAATACTTCCGCGACCGCGGCATGCGTGTGCTGCTGATGATGGATTCGCTGACGCGCTTTGCGCGTGCGCAGCGCGAAATCGGCCTGGCGATGGGCGAGCCGCCGACGCGGCGCGGCTTTCCACCGTCGATCTTCGCGGAGCTGCCGCGGCTGCTGGAGCGCGCGGGCCGCTCGGAGCATGGTTCGATCACCGCCCTTTATACCGTGCTGGCCGAGGACGAATCGGGCGGCGACCCGATCGCCGAGGAAGTACGGGGCATTCTCGACGGCCACATGATTCTTTCGCGCGAGATTGCGGCACAGAACCGCTATCCGGCGATCGACGTGCTCGGCAGTCTTTCTCGCGTGATGACGCAGGTGGTGCCGCGCGAGCACGTGGCGGCGGCGGGGCACGTGCGCCGGCTGATGGCCAAGCACAAGGAGGTCGAATTGCTGCTGCAGGTGGGCGAGTATCAGAGCGGCACCGATGCGCTTGCCGACGAAGCCATCGCGAAGATCGACGCGATTCGGGATTTCCTCGGCCAACCGACCGATCTGCTCGTCGACCCGAACGACACGCTCGCGGCCCTCGGCGAGATCGTGCAGTCCTGATGCCGGAGGCAAGCGATGAAAGACCGCCGCGTTGCCGCGTTCGAGCGCGTGCTGTCGCGCCGCCGCCAGCTCGATCGCAAGCTCAATGCGGCGCTCGGCGGCTTGCGCGGCGAGCTGCAGGCGCTCATCGACGCGTTGGAGGAAAGCCGCGCGGCGGTGCGCGCGCATGCGGCCGGGCTCGCCGCGCACGACGGCAAGATCGACGCGATGCTGGGCAGCGTTTCCTTCCGGGCGGACGCGTATCTGAAGCTGCGCGAATTCCGCTCGCACGCGGCCGAGCAGCACGCGATGCTCGAGGCCCGGGCGGCGCAGGCCGGGCAGGCGCTGGCGGCGAAGGAGGCGCAGATCGGTGCGCTGCGCACGGAGATCCTGCGCAACCGTGCCCGCATCGACATCTACGAGAAGCGGCGCGACACGCTCGTCAAGGCGATCGAGCTCGCGATCGAGGACGCGCAGGACGAGGAAACATCGGAGAGCCGCCGGCCCAGCCCGGCGTTTTGAAGCGGCGAGCGCGCCCGCAAGCCGCGCATCCATTGAACGACAGGCGACTGAAATGAGCGAGATTACCTTCGCATCGATCGAATCGAGCCATCAACTGGTCAGGTTTCTGATCGTGCTGGGCCTTTGCAGCGAACGATTGATGGTCCTGATGATGATTTTTCCGCCGACGTCCGACAACGTCGTGCAAGGCCGCGTGCGCACCGCGCTGGCGCTGCTGTGGGGCAGCTTCATCGCCTACGGGCAACGCGGCCTGCTCGAGCAAGGGGATGCGACGATGCTCGTGGGCATCGGGTTGAAGGAGGCGCTGATCGGCGTCGGTCTGGGCTTCGCGGCGTCGACGGTGTTCTGGGCCGCCGAGAGCGTCGGCACGTACGTCGACGATCTGACCGGTTTCAATCAACTGCAGATGCAGAACCCGAGCCAGGGGCAGCAGACGTCGCTGACTTCCACGCTCCTGAGCCAGTTCGCGATCGCGGCGTTCTGGTGTCTGGGCGGCATGACGTTCCTCCTCGGCGCGATCTACGAATCGTATACCTGGTGGCCGCTGGCGAACCTCATGCCGGCCGGGGGATCGGTACTCGAATCGTTCGTGCTGCTGAAGACCGACTCGCTGATGGAAACGGTGGCGAAGCTGGCCACGCCGATGATGCTGATGCTGCTGCTGATCGATATCGGCTTCGGCTTTACCGGGAAGGTGTCGCAAAAGCTCGATCTGCCGTCGCTGGCGCAGCCCGTGAAAGGCGCGCTCACGATCCTGATGCTCGCGCTGATGGCGGCGATTTTCATCGATCAGGTACGCGATCAGCTGTCGCTCGTGGGCATCGCGGCCGAGGCGAGGGCGCTCGCGGGCGGCAAGTGAAACGCGCCGAATGCGCGAGCGAGCGCAAGTATGCGTTCGACGATGGCGATTGACGGAAAAGGCCGGGAGAAGAACATGATCGAGACGTTGAGCGACAACGCGATCGTTACGGGGATGATGGACGTGCTGTGGGCCGGTGCGGCGCTGGATACGTTTTCGGACGTTCAGGACCTGCTCGATGCGATGGCGGTGCTGCGTCCCGGGAACGGCGAAATGCGCGAGGTGCTGGCCTGGTGGCATGTGCGGGCACGCGCGTGGGGCGAGGCGCTGAGCGAATTGCGCCGGGTCGAGCGCGATGGCGCGCTGTCGTCGCGCGGCATGGCGCTCGCGGCCGTATGTCTTTACGCGCTTGGCGATGCATCGTGGCGTACCTATGCCTACGCGGCGGCGTACCGATCCGACGACCCGATGGCGACGCGCACCGCCCAGGCGCTGCTCGCCGCGCCCGCGATCGGGCGCGGATAGCCGTCCGCAAGCTCCCAGCGCCGTGTTCGGCCGCCTTCCCGCCGAAAGAACGGGAGAGCGCGCAACATCGCCGCCGCTCATATCACGCGGATTCACCCGCCCCCGCTGGATCGTAGAACAGCGCAAACAGTTCCGACTGCGACCCGACACCGAGCTTTGCATAGATGTGCTTCTTGTGTGCGCGCACGGTCTCGAACGAGATCGACAGTTTTTCCCCGATCGCCCGCGTGGAGAAGCCGCTCAACGACAGCATCGCCACTTCGGTTTCACGCGTCGTCAATGCGCCGCGTCCGCTCTTTCCGGTCAGCATGCCGAAGCGCGTGTGCGGATCGGGCGCTTCGGGTTGCCTCGCGCGCGGCGTTTCGTTCACGACGAACGTTTCGAAGCGCAGGCGCTGCTGCATCAACGACAGCACCCAGGGTGTGTAAAGCGTAAGCAATGCGATCTCGCGCTCGTCGTATTTGCTCGTCTTGCCGAGCGAGAAGCCCAGCGTGTGATCGCGATCGATCACGACGTTGAAATGCACTTCGTCACCGACGATGTTCTTCTTGAAGTACCGCTGGTAATACTCGGTCATCCGGAAGTTGTCCGGCGCGACGTCGGCGAGCGTGTAGAAGCCCGACGCCTGCGTTTCGAACGCGGCGAGATAGAACGGATCGAGCTGGTAGAGCGCGGCCAGATAGTCCTGGAACATCAGGTCGATCTTGCCGTCCGGCATCGCCTGTTCGGCAAGCACGAGCGGCGCCGCATCGCGCGCGAAGCGCAGCGCGACCCAGTTGTCGAAATCGAGATGCCGCTCGAGTACGCGCGTGAGACGCGCCCAGAAATGCGGGCCGTCGAGGGCGTCGATGGCCGAGCCAATCTCCCGATGAAAAGCGAGATCTCGCCATTCGAGGTCCATCGTGTGCTCCGGTGAGGGTAACCCTGGCGGGGAATTTCAGGTCAAAAATAATAACCCGATAATCGGCCTCGATTCGACGGGCGGCGGGCCGTTCGCCGCTTCGCTCGACGCGCGTCGCATGACTCGTGCAACGCATACGACATGCCACTGAAAGGCAATTGGAAGGAGAGGGCTTCATGCAGGTAGAACTCGCGCAACTGTCGCTCGTCGACGGAGACGTCGTGCACAACACGCGCAAGGTGATCGACACGATCGAGCGCGCCGACGTGGCCGGCGGCACGAAACTGATCGTGTTCCCCGAAACGACGCTGTCGGGTTTCCCGACGCGGGAGAACGTCGCCGACGTCGCCGAGACGCTCGACGGCCCGCGGCTGGTGGCGGTACGCGATGCGGCACGTCGCAAGGGCGTTGCCGTCGCGGTGGGCCTCGCGGAGCGCGACGGCGAACGGTTCTACAACACGACGGTACTCGTCGACGAGCGGGGCGACATCGTCCTGCGCTATCGCAAGACCCATCTGTGGGCGTCGGATGTCGGCGTATTCACGCCGGGCGACCGCTTCGCGACCTGCGTCTGGAACGACCTGACGGTCGGCCTGCTGATCTGCTACGACATCGAATTCCCCGAGACGGCGCGCGCGGTCGCCGCGCTCGACGCCGATCTGCTGATCGTCACCAACGGCAACATGGACCCGTTCGGGCCCGTCCATCACCGCGCGATCGCGGCACGTGCGATGGAGAACCAGATGTTCGCGGTGATGGTGAATCGCTGCGGGCCCGGCGACGACGATCTGACGTTCGCCGGCCTGTCCACGCTGGTCGATCCGTTTGGCGAGAGCACGATCGAACTCGGCCGGGACGAAGCCGTCGCACCGGCGAGCCTCGATCCGACTCGCCTCGAAGCAAGTCGCGAGCATTACAGCTATCTGCACGACGCACGCGTGGCGCTCGGTCTGTCGCCTGTCGAACAGGTTGACGGGAGTCGCGTGCTCACGATCGACGCGGGCCGTCACCGCACCGAGTAGCCCGAATCCCCGGTCCATCCGATGCATGGAGCAGGGCGCGATGCCCGCACATGCCCGGTCGTCCCATTGACATGCCGGAAATGCCTGCCGCACGGCACCCAGGCACTCGCATCGGCCCCAGAGGGGCCCAGGAGATCACATGCAAGCGTCGTCATCCAGTGAACCCGTCCGCCTGAAGCGCACGCTCGGCCTGCCGTCCGTGCTGCTGTTCGGTCTCGCCTATATGGCGCCGCTGATCGTCTACGGTACCTACGGCGTGCTCGCCAAGGCCAGCGACGATACGGCCGCGCTCGCCTATCTGCTCGCGCTGATCGCCATCGCATTCACCGCGCTCAGCTACGGCAAGCTCGCGCGGCTCTATCCGGCCGCCGGCTCGGCCTACACGTACACGCGCAGGACGTTCAACCCGCACCTGGGCTTCATGATCGGCTGGGCGACGCTGCTCGATTATTTCTTCCTGCCGATGGTGATCTGGCTGATCGGTGCGGCGTACCTGAACGCGGCATTTCCGCACGTGCCGACCTGGATCTGGATCGTCGCGTTCATCGTGCTGACGAGCGGATTGAACATCGTCGGCATCGAACTGGCCGCGCGCTTCAATATCGTGCTGATGGTCGTGCAACTGGCGATCGTCGCGATGTTCGTCGTGCTGTGCTGGCACTATGCGTCGGCTGCGGCGGGCCCGGGCGGCATCGCGATGGCGGAGCCGTTCTTCAGGCCGCACGTGCCGTTCGGCGCGACGATGGCAGGCGCCGCGATCGCCGCGTATTCGTATCTCGGCTTCGACGCCGTCTCGACGTTGACCGAGGAAACGATCGATCCGAAAAAGAACATGCCGCGTGCGATCCTGCTGATTGCGCTGATCGGCGGCGCGATTTTCGTGATCGCGGCGTATACGATGCAGCTCGCGCATCCCGGCGTCGAATTCAAGGATACGGATTCGGCCGCGTTCGAAGTCGCGAAGATGATCGGCGGCGACCTGTTCGTCACCGTGTTCCTCGCGGGCCTGATCCTCGCGCAGTTCGCATCGGGCATCTCCGCGCAAGCGAGCGTCGGGCGGCTGCTGTATGCGATGGGCCGCGACGAAATCCTGCCGAAGCGCATCTTCGGGTTCATTCATCCGCGCTTCAAGACGCCCGCGATCAATATCGCCCTCGCCGGCGTCGTCGGATTGATCGCGCTGAAGCTGGATGTCGCCACGTCGACGTCGTTCATCAACTTCGGCGCGTTCCTCGCCTTTACTGCCGTCAATCTTTGCGTGATCCGGCTGTATCTGTCGGACCATCACGGTGAGCGCAGGATCGGGGTATTCGGCGGCCTCGTGTTTCCGTTGATCGGCGCGGTGTCCGATATCTGGCTGCTCGTGAGCCTCGAGAAGACGGCGCTCGTGCTCGGCGTCGCATGGTTCGTGCTCGGGCTCGTGTATCTGTGCTGGATGACGCGGCTGTTTCGCCAGGCGCCGCCGGAAGTGGCGATTTGAACGACCGATCAGTGACGACGTGATCCGGAAGCTGGACGGGCGCACCCAATAACCTGCGGCAGGTTGCGCGACCCGGCCGCACGTGGCGGCCGCGGCCGCCGAAACTTGATCGGGAAAAGCACCAGAAGCTTGCGGAATTTCTTCCGGTTATAGTGGAATCGCTGAAGGTAGACGCGGCGCTGATTGCCGATACCGTTCAGGTAACGACCGTAGACGGGTGCTGTATGAAAAACATAATCGACAAGACCGCCGGACCGATCTGGGGCGTGGCAGCAGGATTGCTTCTTGCTGGTGCGGGATTGAGCTTGGGTATTTTCCCGGCGGCGCTGCGCAGCTCGGGCAGCGCAAACGACTTCATGGCGTCCGGCGTCGCGATGCTGGGCATCTTCCTCGTCGTCTATTCCACGCACGAACTGCGAAGAAAGCGCTCGCACTGAGCGTTCGCGCCCCGCTGATCGCGACACGCGACTCGAGCCGGCCGACGGCGCCGGGCGGGCGCTACGCGTTGCGGATTTCGTGGTTGTAGACGAGTTCGACGATTCGCTTCGTCGGAATACTCGCGCGCAGACGGTCGACGCTGTCGATCGGAAACCACTTGCATTTCTCGATCTCGTTGCTCGCTTGCGGCGTCTGGTCCGGCCCGACTTCCGCGAAGAACACGTGATGGATCTTCGCGAGTCCGGTGAACTGCATCGAGTACACCAGATCCTGGCCGGTCATGCCGGTTTCCTCGCCCAATTCGCGATGCGCGGCTTCGAGCGGGGTTTCCCCGCGCTTGATCGTGCCGCCGGGAAGGGCCCAGCGCGACGCCGCGCGCGTGACGAGCAACACGCGCGCATCGCGATAGCAGACGACGGTCGCGCGTTCCTTGATCGGAACGGCAGTCGTTTCGGGGGTTTGGTCGGGCGCGAGGGTTTGGGGCATGCGGTGATTCTAACCAGCCGAAATCGATCGGCCAAGGCGCCCTGACCGGGTTTGACGATTGATTGCCGTTACTTCCTTTCCGGCAGGAACCAGTTCATCACGAGCGCGCAGATGCCGCCCGTCGCCACGCCCGATTCCAGCACGTTCTTCAGCGCATGCGGCAGGCTGTTGAGGATGTCCGGCACCTGCGACACGCCGAGGCCGAGCGCGAGCGACACCGCGATGATCAGCAGCGCGCGGCGATCGAGGTGCACGCCCGCGAGGATGTTGATGCCCGACGCGGCCACGGCGCCGAACATCACCATCGCCGCACCGCCGAGCACGGGCTCGGGCACGGCCTGCAGCACGCCGGCGACGACCGGGAACAGGCCGAGCACGACGAGCATCGCCGCGATCCAGATGCCGACGTGACGGCTCGCGACGCCGGTGATCTGGATCACGCCGTTGTTCTGCGCGAATACCGAGCTCGGGAACGTGTTGAACACGCCGGCCAGCAGCGAGTTCGCACCGTTGACGAGCACGCCGCCCTTGATCCGCTGCATCCACACCGGCCCTTCGACCGGCTCGTTCGAGATCTTGCTGGTGGCCGTCACGTCGCCGATCGCCTCGAGCGACGTGACGAGGTAGATGATCAGCATCGGCACGAACAGCGCCCACGAGAAGCCGATGCCGAAATGCAGCGGCGTCGGCACCTGGAACAGCGCGGCCTGGTGCATGCCGGTGAAGTCGAGGCGGCCGAGGAACGCGGCCGCGAGGTAGCCGATCGCGAGCGCGATGACGAGCGCGGTGCTGCGCACCCAGACGACCGGCACGCGGTTCAGCAGGATGATCGTGCCGAGCACGAGGCCCGACAGCGTCAGGTTCTCGGCGCTCGCAAAGGTGCCCTTGGCCATCGCGCCGTAGCCGCCGCCCATGCTGATCAGGCCGACCTTGATCAGCGTGAGGCCGATCAGCAGCACGACGATACCGGTGACGAGCGGCGTGATCAGGCGCTTCACGAACGGCAGGATGCGCGACACGCCCATCTCGATGAACGACCCGGCGATCACGACGCCGAAGATCGCGGCCATCACGGTCTCGACCGGCGTGCCCTGCTTGACCATCAGGCTGCCGCCGGCGATCAGCGGGCCGACGAAGTTGAAGCTGGTGCCCTGGACGATCAGCAGGCCGGCGCCGAGCGGGCCGAAGCGCTTGCACTGGACGAAGGTCGCGATGCCGGAAATCACCAGCGACATCGACACGATCAGGGTCGTATCGCGGCTGGACACGCCGAGCGCCTGGCAGATCAGCAGGCCGGGCGTGACGATCGGCACGATGATCGCCAGCAGGTGCTGCAGCGCGGCGACGAACGCGACCATCGGCGCCGGCCGGTCGTTCGGGCCGTAGACGAGGTCGCGGGCCGCGTCTGCGGCGTCGGCGCCGTGGGAGGCGGATGGGGCGGAGGAGGCGGGTTGCATGGCGAGCGGGCGGGCAAGGTGGAAAGTGCGGCATTTTAGCCGAAGGGGCTGGCGGCGCCGCCCGGCCGGGCCGCGGTAGTGGGGCGTCGGCGGTGCGTTGCCGGCCGCGCGGCTGGCCGGCAAGCACGCCCGCAAACCCACGTCAGCCGGCCGCGCGGGCTCCCTTGCCGCGCGCCGTCGTGCGTGGCGGACGGGAATCCGGATACGCGCGCTGGCACACGGCGATGACCGTGTCGCGCAGACGGCGATGGACGGGGTCGCCGTGCATGCGCGGATGCCACAGCGCCGACACGAGGATCGCCGGCAGGCGGACCGGGACCTCGAAGCTGCGCAGCCCGAGCGCTTCGGTGAGCCCGGGCGAGCACGCGTTGCCGAGGCTCGAGCGCGGCACCAGCGCGATCAGGTCGGTGCTGGCCGCGACACGCATCGCGTCGGGGTAGCCCGGCACGACGACGTGCACCGCAGGGTCCGGGCCGTCATGGCCGGTCGAGTCGTCGGCCGGCCCGCCGAAATCGCCGAGTTGGGCCGCCATCACGTGGCGGCAGGCGGCATAGCGCGCGGCCGTGATCCGGGCCGACGCGAACAGCGGATGCCCGGCGCGCGCCACCGCGACGTGCCAGTCGTGAAAGAGCATGCGCGTATGCAGCTCGGGCGCGTCGTCGCCGCGCTTGCCGATCTCGAGGTCGACGGTGCCGTCGCGCAGCGCCTGCGGATCGCGGTCGCGCTTCGGGACGAAGCCGATCCGTACGTGCGGTGCGACGTCGGCCAGTGCGGCGACGACCGGGCCGGCCAGCATTTCCATGAACGATGCGGCCGCGCGAACGGTGAACGTAGCCGTGAGCGTTGCAAGATCGACGTCGGCCGTCGCCGGCCGGAGCACGGCGCGCGCGTCGCGCGCGACCGCATGGACACGGTCGCGCAGCGCGGCGGCATGAGGCGTCGGCACGAGCTTGCGCCCGGCGCGCACGAGCAATTGATCGCCGGTGGCGAGGCGCAGCCGCGTGAGCGTGCGGCTCATCGCGGACGTGCTCAGGCCCAGCCGGCGTGCGGCGCCGGTCACGCTGCTCTCCGACAGCAGCACGTCGAGCGCGGTGACGAGGTTCAGGTCGATGTCTTCCATGCGGACAGGATACGCTTTTGCGCCGATAACATGGCGTTGAGTGCAACTATCGATTGCATTGGGTGCGTCTGGCGCCTGTCATGGTGCGCGCCTATAGTGGGCGCATGACGAAACACTGCAAAGGCGAAAAACCATGCAATCGACTGAATCGAATCGACGAAATACCTCCGCGATCCTCCTCGTCGCGGCGTCGCGCGGCCTCGGACTGGCAATGGCGGAGGCATTCCTGAACAAGGGCTGGAACGTGACGGGCACCGTGCGCGAAGGATCGGGGCGCACCAAGCTGCACGACCTGGCCGACCGGTTCGACGGCCGGCTCGAGATCGGCACGCTCGACATCTGCGAGCCCGCGCAACTGGCCGCGCTGCGCGAGCGCCTGTCCGGCCGGCGCTTCGACATGCTGTTCGTGAATGCGGGCACGACCAACGATCCGAATGAAACGATCGGCGAAGTGACGACCGACGAATTCGTGCGCGTGATGATCACGAATGCGCTGGCGCCGATGCGCGCGATCGAGACGCTGCAGGATCTCGTGACCGACGACGGGCTGATCGGCGCGATGTCGTCGGGGCAGGGCAGCGTCGCGAACAACGTCAGCGGGATGCGCGAGGTGTATCGCGGCAGCAAGGCCGCGCTGAACCAGTTCATGCGCAGCTTCGCGGCGCGTCAGGCCGATACGCGCCGCGCGCTGGCGCTGATGGCGCCCGGCTGGGTCCGCACCGAACTCGGCGGGCCCGACGCGCGCCTGACCATCGACGAGAGCGTGCCGAGCCTCGTCGACGTGCTGCTGGCGAAGCGGGCGCGGCCCGGGCTCGAGTATCTCGACTATCTGGGGCGGACGGTGCCGTGGTAGCCGGGGCGGCGGCGCAAGCGCGCGGCGGCCGGCCCGGTTCCGGCTCGGCGTGAACGTGCGGCGCGATTCGGCCTGCCGTTGGCGGCCCGGTCGCGGCACAGCGCAGGCCGTGCCGATTCAATACAATGCGACGACGCGTCAGCGATACGGTGCCGCCTCATCGCGTTTGAATTCATCCGGTTCGTGGCGGATGGGGGGCGCTCCCGTCGCGACGGGCTTGTGTCCAACATGGAGCGCAGCATGAACGAACCCTATCTGCAGGTCATCGCGCATTTCTTCGCGAAACCCGGCAACGGCGACCGCGTGGTCGAGCTGCTGGCCGAACTCGCGCCGGCCACGCGCACCGAGCCGAAAAACCTCGACTACGCGTACTTCCGGTCCCCGGAGAACCCCGACCACATCGTGATCCTCGAGCGTTACAGCGAGGCCGACGGCCTCGACGTGCATCGGGAAACGCCGCATTTCCAGCGGATCGGTGTCGGCGCGATCATGCCGTTGCTCGAGCGTCGCGACGTGATCCGCTACATGGTGCAGCCGGACACCGGCACGGCGACGCCCCCGGGAGGCGCCCAATGAACCCGTTTCAATTCCGCACCGTTCCGACGCAGATCGTCGAATTCGGCGCCGCGCGCCGGCTCGGCGCGCTGTTGCGCGAACGCTTTCCGGCGCTCGCGCGCCTGTGCGTCGTCACCGATGCGTTCCTGCACCGCAGCGGCGTGCTCGCGCCCGCGCTGGAGAGCCTCGCCGCGCACGGCTGGCAGGTCGCCGTGATCGACGACGTGATCGCCGATCCGCCCGAGCACGTGGTGCTCGAAGCAACCGCGCGAGCCGTCGCGGCCGATGCCGAGATCGTGCTCGGTCTCGGCGGCGGCTCGTCGATGGACGTCGCGAAGCTGATCGCGGTGCTCGCGCCGGGCCAGCAGGCGCTGGCCGACATGTACGGCGTCGACAAGGTCGCGAGCGCGAGGCTGCCGCTCGTGCAGATGCCGACCACGGCCGGCACCGGCTCCGAGGTCACGGCCGTGTCGATCGTCACGGTCGGGGAGGCGCGCAAGATGGGCGTCGTGTCGCCGCACCTGTTCGCGGACGTCGCGATCCTCGACGCGGAACTCACGCTCGGCCTGCCGCGTGCGGCGACGGCCGCCACCGGCATCGACGCGATGGTGCATGCGATCGAGGCGTACACGTCCGCGCGGCTGAAGAATCCGATATCCGACATGCTGGCGACGCACGCGCTGACGCTGCTGTCGCGCAACCTGCTGGCCGCATGCGACGACGGGCAGAACCGGCACGCGCGCGAAGCGATGCTGGTCGGCGCGATGTTCGCGGGGCAGGCGTTCGCGAATGCGCCGGTCGCGGCCGTGCACGCGCTGGCTTATCCGGTCGGCGGGATCTTCCACGTGCCGCACGGGTTGTCGAATGCGTTGGTGCTGCCGCACGTGCTGCGCTTCAATGCGCCGGCGGCCGCGCCGCTTTACGCGGAACTGGCGGCCATCGTCGCGCCGTCGGCCACGGGCAGCGACGAAGCGAAAACGCATGCGCTGATCGCCGAGATCGACCGGCTGATCGTCGCGACGGGCATTCCGCGCACGCTGCGCGACGTCGGTATCGGCGAGGACGACTTGCCGAGGATGGCGTCGGACGCGATGTTGCAGACGCGTCTGCTCGTGAACAATCCGCGCGAGGTGACCGAGGCCGACGCGCTGGCGATCTACCGGCAGGCGTGGTGACGCGGCGGGCGCGATGCCGTCCGCCGGCCGGGTTCCGTTATTTCAGGTCGCGATCCTTGCAGGTCGGCTCGAATTCGCCGTCGAAGTACTGATACAGGTGCACGAGCAACGTGTTGGCGCCGACCTTGCGCCCGAGGTAATGCGTGCCCTCCACCGACGTGCAGGTCGAGAACGCGAGTTGCAAGCCGCCGTCGAGCACGGCTTCCGGGTGTGCGCCCTGACGCACGAAATGCGCGGCGCCGACGACGCCGAAGCCGCGCGTGTCCGCCGGCACCGACTTCGGCAGCGACAGGGCGTACGCGGCGATCGTGCGGTCGTCGTGCAGGCTGTCGAGAATCTGGTTGCCGGGCTTGCCGGCGCGGCCGGTGACCGTCGCGCAGCAGCGCGCGACGCCCTTGTCGTCGTCGGGCAGCACTTGCAGCGACGTACCTGCCGCGAGATGCGTATTCGGCGTGTAGTAGACGCCGTCGGCCACCACGCCGACCTGCTGCGCATGCGCGGCGATGGAGACGGCGAGCGCCGGGGCGATCAGGATAGAACGAAGCGGTCGGATGGGCATGATGGCGGCGATGATACACGCGGCGCGCAAGCGCCGCGCGGGCCGGGCACCGATCGCGATCAGGCCCGCGACGCGTCGGCGCCGGCCGCGACCACGTACGCCGACGCCTGTTTCGTGCCGTCCAACTTCGTCTGCAGGTACACGCCCTGGATTTCCGGCTCGAAGCCCGGCAACGCATTGATCCCGGCTTCGAGCGCGCGGAAGTAGTCGAGCGCCGGGCCGCCCCATGCTTCGCCGGGCACCACGCAGAAGATGCCGGGCGGATAGGGCAGCGCGCCTTCGGTCGCGATCCGGCCTTCGATGCGCTCGAGCGTGACGAGTTCGACGTTGTTGCGGATCAGCTCGGTATTCGCGGCCTGCGGCAGCATCGCCTGCTTCGGGAACTGCGCGCGCCGGAACATCTGTTTCTGCAGATGCTTCATGTCGTGGCTGCGGTAGAAATCGTGCATGCGCTGGCACAGCTGCCGCAGGCGCATCGTGCCGTACAGCTCCGGATACGCTTCGCACAGCGACGGAATCGCTTCGCGCAGCGGCGTGTCCTGGTCGAGATGGCGCTCGAACTGCGCGAGGTGCGCGACCAGATGCTGCAGCTTGCCGGCACTCTCCGACGGCGTGAGCAGGAACAGGATCGTATACAAGTCGGCTTTCTCGGGCACGACGCCGTGCTCGCGCAGGTAGCGCGCGAGGATCGGCGCCGGCGCGCCGAACGGCGCGTATTCGTGCGTGTCGCGATCGATGCCGGGCGTCGTCAGCAGCAGCTTGCACGGATCGACGAAATACTGGTCGTCCGCATAGCCTTCGAAGCCGTGCCACCTGTCGGCCGGATGGAAGCGGAAGAAGCGCAGGTCGTCGACGATCTGCTCGGTCGGGTAGTCGGCCCACGGGCGGCCGTCGATCTGCTGCGGAACGAACGGGCGAATCTGGCGGCAGGTTTTCAGCAGCAGCTTGCGCGCATCGACGCCGTGTGCGACGCAGTCGCGCCACAGGCGCCGGCCGGCCGGGCCCGCATGCATCTGCGCGTTGACGTCGAGCGCCGCGAACATCGGATAGAACGGGCTCGTCGACGCGTGGATCATGTACGCGTTGTTGAAGCGCCGGTGATCGCAGAAGCGCTTCTGCCCTTCGATGTGGCTGTCCTTCTTGTGGATCTGCGAGGTCTGCGAGAAGCCGGCCTGCTGCTTGTGCACCGACTGCGTGACGAAGATGCCGGGATCGTCGGGCCCGAGCGTCAGCATCAGCGGCGAGCAGTCCTGCATCATCGGAATGAACTGCTCGTAGCCGACCCATGCCGAATCGAACAGGATGTAGTCGCACAGATGCCCGATCCGGTCGACGATTTCGCGCGCGTTGTAGATCGTGCCGTCGTAGGTGCCGAGCTGGATCACCGCGAGCCGGAACGGGCGCGGCAGGTCGGCGCGCTCGGGCGCGACGTCGCGGATCGCGTCGCGAATGCGCGCTTCGCCGAGCGCCGCGCTGTCGACGCCGCCGATGAGGCCCCACGCGTTGCGCGCGGTCTCGAGGTAGACCGGCCGCGCGCCGGACAGGACGAGCGCGCCGAGGTGCACCGACTTGTGGTTGTTGCGGTCGAACAGCACGAGATCGCCGGGCGCGAGCAGCGCGCTCGTGACGACCTTGTTCGACGTCGACGTGCCGTTCAGCACAAAATAAGTTTTATCCGCGTTGTAGATGCGCGCGGCGTTGCGCTGGGCTTCCAGCGCGGGCCCTTCGTGAATCAGCAGATCGCCGAGCCGGACGTCCGCGTTGCAGAGATCCGAGCGAAACAGCGTCTCGCCGAAGAAATCGAAGAACATCCGGCCGAGCGGATGGTTCGAGAAGAACTGGCCGCCCTGGTGGCCCGGGCAGTCGAATTCGACGTAGCCGCGCTGCACGTAGTCGCGCATGACCTTGAAGAACGGCGGCAGCAGGTTCTCGCTGTAGATGTCGGCGGCGGCGGAAATCTGCCGGCCGTGGTAGTGGCGGCCGCCGTGCCGGAGCGGGATCACGCCGCTCGCGTTCGGCAGGACCGACGGCGGCACTTCCTGGTCGGGCTCGACCGCGACGAAGAACGGAATCGCGAAACCGGTTCGCTCGACGGTTTTCAGCACCTTTTCCGCGGCATCGATGCCGACGACGACGGCCGCGATGTTCGTGAAATCGGTCTGGAATACGTCGACCTGTTCGTGCGTGGTGAGAAAGGCGCCGATCAGCGCCGGCTCGACTGCGATTTTCAACAGGCTCACGCGAACTCTCCGGTAAATGACCTGAAACGGGAGCCGCATTCGCGCTGGTGCGTGATGTCGATACGACACGCGCTGCAGCCGATTGAAACGTTCCCGCGAATGCCGAACGCCGAATGCGGACTGCACCGAGAAGCATTGAGCAGCGCGGCACGGCCGTGATCGGACAGTGTCCGGCGCCGCCGATCGTAACAACAAAGGCACGTGAATTCAATCGATCGGAATCGTCAATTTCATTGACGGCTGAGCCTGATCAATTGATCGGGAATTGGCGTGCTGCGGCGCATATAAAAATGATCCAATGATGAAATCCGATTGGAAAGGCGCCGATGATTTCGCCGAACCGTCGGCTTTTCATCGTAAGGCGTTCATGGCATAGTCGGCTCCGAACTGGATGGCGAATCAAGCCGGAATGGCGAGCGTCTCATGCCGCTGCCCGTGACCTGCCGTCCGCGTGCTCGTGAGACGAACGATACCAATCGAAGCAACGCAACAGCGAGGGCAACAACGTGAACACTTCCACTGGCGGCATGCGTCGTCTCGGCATGCGTGCGTTACTCGTCGACGACGAGATCGCGCAGGAAACGGCAACCGGGCGTGCGGTGCGCACGCTGAGCGCGGAGCTCGCGCAACGCGGTATCGACGTGTTGACGGCGACGTCCTCCGACGATGCCATCGTGCTGATCCGCTCCGATCCGTCGATCCAGTGCGTGCTGCTCGACTGGGATCTCGGCGTGGACGGCCCCGGGCCGTCCGAGGCCGTGGTCGATGCGATCCGGCATCGCAATGCCAACGTGCCGATCTTCCTGCTGGCCGACCGCAGCGTCGCGTCGACGGTGCCGGCCGCGGTGATGGGCAAGGTCGACGATTTCGTGTGGCTGCTCGAGGATACGGCCGACTTCATCGGCGGGCGCATCCACGCGGCGATCGAACGCTATCGCTCGACCGTGCTGCCGCCGATGTTCGGCGCGCTCGCGAAGTTCTCGCGCGTCTACGAATACTCGTGGCATACGCCGGGCCACACGGGCGGCACCGGCTTCCTGAAATCGCCGGTCGGCCGCGCGTTCTTCGAATACTTCGGCGAATCGCTGTTTCGCTCGGACCTGTCGATCTCGGTGGGCGAACTCGGCTCGCTGCTCGATCACTCGGGCCCGATCGGCGAAAGCGAACGCTATGCGGCGCGCGTGTTCGGCGCGCATCGCACGTATCACGTGACGAACGGCTCGTCGACGTCGAACCGCATCATCCTGATGGCGAGCGTGAGCCGCGACCAGATCGCGCTGTGCGACCGCAACTGCCACAAGTCGGCCGAGCATGCGATGACGATGTCGGGCGCGATTCCGACCTACCTCGTGCCGACGCGCAACCGCTACGGGATCATCGGGCCGATCGCATCGGAGCGCCTCACGCAAGCGGCGATCCGCGAGGCGATCGCGTCGAACCCGCTCGCGGCGGGGCTCGCCGACCGCCAGCCGAAGCATGCGATCGTCACGAACTCGACGTACGACGGCCTCTGCTACAACGTGACGCGCGTCGAGGAACTGCTCGGCGCGAGCGTCGACCGGCTGCACTTCGACGAAGCGTGGTATGGCTACGCGCGTTTCAATCCGATCTACCGCGACCGCCATGCGATGCACGGCGACCCGCGCGACCACCACAAGGACCGGCCGACGGTATTCGCGACGCAGTCGACGCACAAGCTGCTGACCGCGTTGTCGCAGGCGTCGTACATCCACGTGCGCGACGGCCGCAGCCCGATTCCGCATGGTCAGTTTAACGAAACGTTCATGATGCACGCGTCGACGTCGCCGAACTACGCGATCATCGCGTCGAACGACGTCGCGGCCGCGATGATGGACGGCCCCGGCGGCGCCGCGCTGACGCGCGAATCGATCGAGGAGGCCGTCGCGTTCCGGCAGATGATCGCGCGGATGAACGGCGAATTCGGCGCGAAGGGCGACTGGTTCTTCGAATGCTGGCAGCCCGACACCGTGCTCGAGGCGCGCACGGGCCGCACGCTGCCGTTCCACGAAGCGCCGCCCGAGCTGCTCGCGACCGACCCGGCGTGCTGGGTGCTGCGCCCCGGCGCGCAATGGCACGGCTTCGGCAATATCGAGGACGGCTACTGCATGCTCGACCCGATCAAGGTGTCGATCGTCACGCCGGGCGTGGCGCCGGCCGGCGGCCTGATGCCGGTCGGCATCCCGGCGAGCGTCGTCACCGCGTATCTCGATGCGCGCGGGATCGTCGTCGAGAAGACGACC
Organism: Burkholderia sp. LAS2; assembly: GCF_018417615.1. NCBI lineage: Bacteria > Pseudomonadati > Pseudomonadota > Betaproteobacteria > Burkholderiales > Burkholderiaceae > Burkholderia > Burkholderia sp. LAS2. The sequence goes on along the minus strand of NZ_CP071052.1, from coordinate 3,842,132 downwards.
GATTTCACGATCCTGTTCCTGTTCTCGATCGGCATCACGAAGGGCAAGTGGGGCTCGCTCGTCAGCGCGCTGTGCGATTTCAAGCGCGACTACGACGCGAACCTGCCCCTCGACATGGCGATTCCGTCGCTCGCGCAGGAGCATGGTTCGCGCTATGCGGGCATGGGGCTGAAGGATCTGGCCGACACGATGTTCGCGGCGATGGAGCAGCTCGGCACGACGCGCCTGATGTCGGAGGCGTTCTCGATCCTGCCGAAGCCGGAGATGAGCCCGGTGCGCGCGTACGAGCATCTCGTGCAGGGCCGCGTCGAGCAGGTCACGCTCGACGAACTGGCCGGGCGCACGGTGGCGACCGGCGTCGTGCCGTATCCGCCGGGCATTCCGCTGTTGATGCCGGGCGAGAACGCGGGGCCGGCCGGCGGCCCGGTGCTCGGCTACCTGAAGGCGCTCGAAGCATACGACCGGCGTTTTCCCGGCTTCGCGCACGACACGCACGGCGTGGAAGTCGAGGACGGCACGTATCGCGTGTACTCCCTGACGGCCTGAAGCTCCGAAGCCTGACCGGGCGAACGGGCGACCGGCCGCGCGGCGGCCTCACATCGAAGGATCGAACACCATGGACAACGCAGCGCACCTGGCCGACGCGGCCCCGGCGGCCGCGCCGAAGAACCGGATGAACGTCTGGCAGCTCACCATCCTCACCGCGGTCAACATGATGGGCTCCGGCATCATCCTGCTGCCGGCGAAGCTCGCGCAGGTCGGCACGATCTCGCTGCTGTCGTGGATCGTCACGGCCGGCGGCTCGCTCGCGCTGGCCTACGCGTTCGCGCGCTGCGGGATGCTGAGCCGCAAGCCGGGCGGGATGGGCGGCTACGCGGAATACGCGTTCGGCAAGGCCGGCAACTACATGGCGAACTACACGTACGGGCTGTCGCTCGTGATCGCCAACGTCGCGATCGGCGTCACGGCGGTCGGCTACGGCACCGTGCTGTTCGACGCGACGCTGTCGCCGCTGCAGACGGGCCTGTGGACGATCTTCCTGCTCGTGCTGACGACGGTCGCGAACTTCGGCGGCTCGCGCATCACCGGCCGGATCGGCGCGGTGACGGTGTGGGGCGTGATCATTCCGGTCGTCGTCGTATCGCTGATCGGCTGGTTCTGGTTCAGCGGCGCGACCTGGGGCGCCGCGTGGAATCCGCACAACCTGCCGTTCGGGCCGGCCGTCGGCGGCTCGATCGCGGTGACGCTGTGGGCGTTCCTCGGGCTCGAATCGGCGTGCGCGAACGCGGACGCCGTCGAGAATCCGGAGCGCAACGTGCCGATCGCCGTGCTCGGCGGCACGATCGCGTCGGCGATCTTCTATATCGTGTCGACCAACGTGATCGCCGGGATCGTGCCCAACGCGATCCTCGCGGCGTCGAACGCGCCGTTCGGCCTCGCGTTCGCGACGATGTTCACGCCGACCGTCGGCACGATCGTCACCGCGCTGATGGTGATCGCGTGCATCGGCTCGCTGCTCGGCTGGCAGTTCACGGTCGCGCAGGTGTTCAAGAGCTCGGCGGACGTCGGCTATTTCCTGCCGGTGTTCGCCCGCGCGACGCGCACGGGCACGCCGATCGTCGGCATGGTGATCCTGCTGGTCGCGCAGGTCGCGCTGGCGCTGATGACGATCAGCCCGGAGCTGAGCAGCCAGTTCCAGAAGATCGTCGATCTCGCGGTCGTCACGAACCTCGTGCCCTACGTGATGTCGATGGCCGCGCTGATCACGATCCAGAAGGTCGCGAAGGTGCCGCCGGGCAAGGCGCTGGTGACGAACGCGGTCGCGATGGTCGCAACCGCGTACAGCTTCTACGCGCTTTACAGTTCGGGCGAGCAGGCGCTGATGCTCGGCGGCCTGTGCGTGTTCCTCGGCTGGACGCTGTTCGGCTTCGTCAGCGCGCGCTTCTACCAGATGGAAGTCGACGCGCACGTGAAGGAGCCGGGGAAGTCGCTGCAGGCGTGAAGCCCTAGCGGTCGGGCGTCGTCAGCAGCGGCGGCAGGGTGCGTTTCAACAGATCGACGACGGCCCGCACGCGCGGCGGCAGCGGCCGCTGCGCGTGCACTAGCACATTGAGCGCGAAGTCGGGCACGTCGTAGTGCGGCAAGAGGCGAACGAGCCGGCCGCGCGCGAGCGCGTCGGCGCAAGCCGGGTGCTGGACTACGCCGATACCGCCGCCCGCCGCGATCGTGTCGAACATCGGGCGCCAGTGGCTCGCGGTCATGACCGTGCGGATGCGCGCGTATTCGACCGCACCGCCGTCGCGCCGCAGCGGTACCTGCTCGTTCGCGAACACGCCTTTCACCCGGATGAACGGATGGTTCGCGAGATCGGCCTTCGTGTCGAGCGGGCCGTGCCGCTCGAGATACGACGACGCGGCGACGAGCACGCGGCCGACCGCGCCAAGCGCGTAGGCGACGAAGCCGCCGTCGCGGAGCTGGCCGGCCCGGATCGAAATGTCGACCCCCTCGGTGACGGGATCGACGATCTCGTCGTTCAGCACCAGGTCGATGTGCAGCTTCGGATACGCGGTGCGGATCTGCATCAGCACGGCCGGTAGCACGACCTCGCCGAAACACTGCGGCGCCGCGAGCCGGATCGTGCCGTCGAGCGCGTTCTCCGTCTTCGACACCGACGCCACGGCCAGTTCGGCCGCTTCGAGCAGCGCCTTGCTGCGTTCGTAGAAGAGGCGGCCTTCCTCCGTGCACGCGAGCGTGCGCGCACTGCGCATCAGCAGCCGCGTGCCGAGATGCTTTTCGAGTTTCTCGATGCGTTCGCTGACGGCCGGTTGGCCCATGTCGAGATCCCGCGCCGCGCCGGACATCGTGCCGCGCTCCACGACTCTCACGTAGATGCGCATCGTCGCCAACAGATCCATGAAGTCGCGCCTCGTGTTTTCCGATGTCTTCCGGTTCGATTTTTACCGATCGACGGATGGTACCAAAGCGGCGTCGACGCGATGGTGTGCGTCGGGCCGATACTGACTATCGGCCGGTGCGCTTACGGTGCCGCCAAAGCCGCGTGCGTTCGTCCGCGCCGTGCGCGAAAATCGGCGTGCTTTCACACGGCCGACAGGAGACGCGACATGACGCAACGGAACGAAGCGCGACGGACGCATTGCGTCGCATGGCAGATCGTGCAGACGTGGCAGGCGGCCGAATGGTGCCGGCTCGACGAGTCGCCAACGGGCAACGCGCTGGCGGGTGCGGTGGCGGGCGCGATCGACGGCACGCCGTTTCGTATCGACTACGCGGTCGCATGCGGCGCCGACTGGCTCACGCGCTCGGCGCGCGTGACGCATTGGACCGGCACCGCGCCGCCCCGGCAATGGGACATCGCGTGCGACGCGGGGCAGTGGACGATCGACGGTATCGCTGCGCCGGCGCTCGCGGGCGCGACCGATATCGATCTCGGCTTCAGTCCGTCGACCAATACGCTGCCGATTCGCCGGCTGGCGCTCGCCGTCGGCGAGTCGGCGGAGATTCGCACCGCGTGGCTGCGTTTCCCGGATCTCGCCATCGTGCGCGGCGAACAGCGCTATACGCGCACGGCGCCGTACGTGTACCGCTACGAGAGCGGCACGTACGCGGCCGATATCGGCATCGACGATGCGGGCCTCGTCACCGACTACGACGAATGGCGGCGCATCGGCGCGGCACGGGCGTCGTGACGCGTCACCGCGCGCTGGCGACCGACAGCTTGCCCGGAATCAGCTTCAGCGTGCTGAACGCGTCGGCAATGCTCTGCTGGTACGCGACCGTCGCGTCGGTGATCGGCTGCACGCCGTAGCCGGCACGCTTGAGCGCGACTTCGAGCGTCGGCGCGTCGAGGCCGACGAGCGGCGACAGTTGCGCGGCGACCTCCGGCACGTGATCGCGCGCCCAGCGATCGACCGCGTCGACTTCGTCGAGCAGCGCGCGCAGCACCTGCGGATGCGCGGCCGCGTACTTGCGCGCCGCGAGGTAGTACTGCGTGTTGCGCACGAGCCCTTCGCCGTTCGCGACCACGCGCGCGCCGAGCTGTCGTTCGGCGGCGGCCAGGTACGGATCCCAGATCACCCACGCATCGACGCTGCGCTGCACGAACGCGGCGCGCGCGTCGGCGGGCGTCAGGTAGATCGGCTGGATGTCGGCATAGGTGAGGCCCGCATGTTCGAGCGCCTTCACCAGCAGGTAGTGGACGTTCGAACCCTTGTTGAACGCGACCTTCTTGCCGCGCAGTTGCGCGACGGTGCGGATCGGCGAATCGGGCAGCACGACGATCGCCTCGCCCTGCGGCGCGGGCGGCTCGTTGCCGATGTAGACGAACTCGACGCCGCCGGCCTGCGCGAAAATCGGCGGGGTTTCGCCGACCGTGCCGACGTCGATCGCGCCGGCGTTCAGCCCTTCGAGCAGTTGCGGGCCGGCCGGGAATTCGAGCCATTGCACGGTGACGCCCTGGCTCGCGAGACGCTTCTCGAGCGTGCCGCGCGCCTTGAGCACGACGAAGTTGCCGTATTTCTGGAAGCCGACGCGCAGCCGCGTGCCGCTGTCGGCGGCCGCGCGGGCGGGCACGGCCGCGAGCGGGCCGAGCGCGAGCCCGGCCAGTCCGGCGGCCGCGCCATGCAGCCACTGGCGGCGGCGCGGGTTCGCCGGGGTCGTTTCAAGGTCTGCGTGCGGTGTGTCGTTCATTAGGGCGTGTTCACGCTAATAACGGGTTTGCGCTGGCCCCCAGAAGGGCCGAGCGCGAGGATTGCGACGAAGCGAATACTCGACGTATTCGCGAGGAGCATGACGCGGCGATCGGCCCTTCTGGGGGCCAGCCCCGCGAATGAATTTTTCCAAACAGGGGAACGTGCCTTTCCGCCCACATTGCGGCGTCGTGCGTCGCTTGTTTGGCACGGCCAAACGGCGCTCCTTACTCCTTGCACTGCGGGCGGAAAGGCACGTTCGCAAACCCGTTATTAGCGTGAACACGCCCTAAGGCGTCCTGCTGGCGGGTTCACGGGGCGCGCGCGAAGGCGGCGCGGCCGGCGCGGGACCGGGCCGGATGCGGGCGACGCGCGCAACGGGCCGGCCCGCGCCGGAGTCGAGACGATACGGCCCGGCGGGACGGCGGCCAACCAATGAATCCGCATATGCAAATCAGCGGCCGGACGATGCGTGAACGGTGACGCGGCGGGGCGCCGCCGCGCTCACGCGGTGACGAGCAGGCTTTCCTCGATCGAATCGACGCGGTCCGGATAGAACGCGAGGTGCCCGCGAATCGATTCGACGGCCGGATTCGGATGCTCGTACGTCCACACCGCGTTGGTCGAGCGTTCGCCGCCGGCCGGAATCGAGTAGTACGCGCAATCGCCCTTGTACGGGCAGTAGGTCGCGTGGTCGGTGCGTTCGAGCAGCGACATGTCGGCATCCTCGCGCGGAATGTACAGCACCGCCGGATAGCTGGCCTCGCGCAGCACCAGCGCATGGCGCGTATCGGCGACGACCTTGCCGGCGACCTTCACGATCACGCGCGACGAATGCGGTTCGATCAGGATCGGGTGATCGGGGCCCGGCGACTTCACGGGACGAGAGGGCGTATCGGGGTTGATCGACATCTGGGTCCTCCAGGAAGAGCGGCGCGCACGGACGCGCCGTGCCGACATGTGCACGCCGGGCGGATTCCCGCGCGCCGATGCCGGCGTCGGCCAACCGATACGATGCACCCATTCCGGAGAACCTGCAGAGGGCCGGAAGACCGGCGGCGCGAATGGTTTCGATGCGCACGCCCGGGGCGGCCGGCCGCAACGGTATTCGGCATGTCCACGGCGCTCGCATGGCCATTCCGATGCAGCGGCAGCGGGATGCATCCGCGACGATAAGCAACGCGGAATTAATTGGTAAGCGATCGGCGGGCGGCGCGCGAAGATCGACGGTCGTCATTCGCATGACACCTCTTTCTTCCCTTTGCCACCATGAAGAATCCTTTCGTTTCGTCAGCCGCGCGCCGTTCGCGCGGCGTATCGCCTGCCGCTGTCGCGCTCCGCTGCATCGCCGCGTCGCTGCTGCTGGCCGGCGCCGCGACGCACGCACTCGCCGCGCCGGCAGGCAAGACACTCGTGTACTGCACCGAAGGCAGCCCCGCCGGCTTCGATCCCGGCCAGCACACGACGAGCACCGATTTCGATGCGAGCACGTACCCGGTCTACAACGGGCTCGTGCAGTTCAAGCGCGGCACGCTCGATCTCGAACCGGCGCTCGCGACGAGCTGGGACGTGTCGCCCGACCAGCGCACGATCACGTTCCATCTGCGGCGCGGCGTGAAATTCCAGACGACCGCGTGGTTCACGCCGACGCGGCCGTTCCAGGCCGACGACGTCGTGTTCACGTTCCGCCGGATGCTCGATCCGGACGACCCGTTCCGCAGGGCTTATCCGGTCAGCTTCCCGTATTTCAGCGATCTCGGCTTCGACCACAACGTCGAGCGTATCGAGAAGGTCGACGACTACACGGTGCGCTTCGTGCTGAAGTCGCCCGACGTCGTGTTCGTGCGCAATCTCGCGATGGCGTTCGCGTCGGTGCTGTCGGCCGAATATGCGGGGCAGCTCGCCGCGCGCCATCGCGAGTCGGACATCAACCAGTTCCCGGTCGGCACGGGGCCGTTCGTGCTGCGTACGTACCAGAAGGACGCGTTGATCCGCTACGACGCGAATCCCGACTACTGGAAGCCGGACGACGTGAAGCTCGCGCGCCTCGTGTTCGCGATCACGCCCGATCCGGCCGCGCGATTGCAGAAGCTCGTGGCCGGCGAGTGCCAGGTGTCGGCGTTTCCGCGGCCGGCCGACCTCGAGACCGTGCGGCGCGATCCGAAACTGACGCTGTTTTCGGGGACGGGCTTCAACGTCGGCTTCGTCGCGTACAACACGCAGCATCCGCCGCTCGATCGCGTCGACGTGCGGCGCGCGCTCGACATCGCGATCGACAAGACGGCGATCGTCAAGACCGTGTTCAACGGCGACGCGACGATCGCGACGAACCCGATGCCGCCCGCGCAATGGTCGTACAACCCGCGTCTGAAGGATGCGCCGCGGGATCCGGCCGTCGCGAAGGCGCTGCTCGCGCAGGCCGGCTTCCCGAACGGCTTCGACCTGACGTTGTGGGCGATGCCCGTGCAGCGCCCGTACAACCCGAACGCGCAGCTGATGGCGCAACTGATCCAGCAGGACTGGGCGAAGATCGGCGTGCGCGCGAAGATCGTCAGTTACGAATGGGGCGAATACAACCGCCGTGCGAAGCACGACGGCCAGCACGACGCGATCCTGTACGGCTGGTCGGGCGACAACGGCGACCCCGACAACTGGCTCGGCACGCTGCTCGGCTGCGACGCGGTGCACGGCAGCAATCTCGCGAAGTGGTGCAACAAGGACTTCGAGCAACTCGTGACCGCCGCGCGTTCGAACGGGGACGTCGCGAAGCGCACGGCGCTGTACGAGCAGGCGCAGGTGGTGTTCAAGGACCAGGTGCCATTCACGCCGATCGCGACGTCGATCGTGTCGCTGCCGATCTCGAAACGCGTACACGGGCTGACGTTCTCGCCGCTCGGCGGGCACCGGTTCGACGGCGTATGGCTCGATTGATCGAAGCGGGGCCGGCGCGCCGCGGGCGCACCGGAGTTTGCCGCATCAGTTGAGTGCGACGGCGGCCGCGGTTTCGACCGGCGCGCCTTCGAGCGCGACCGATGGCCTGCCGTCGGGGCCGACCGGCACGTCGCCGATGAGCGTCGTGCGATACAGCTGGCGGTCGAAGTCGAGATCGAAGATGTCGACGGGCGCGAGATGCGCGGTCGCACGGTTGTCCCAGAACGCGATGCTGCGCGGCTCCCACTTGAAGCGGATCGTGAATTCCGGCCGCGTCACGTGCTCCCACAGCAGTTCGAGCAGCGCCTGGCTCTCGCGCGGCGTCAGCCCGACGATCGATTTCAGGAAACTCGGGCTCACGTACAGCGCGCGTTCGCCGGTCTCCGGATGCACGCGCACGAGCGGATGTTCGGTCACGAGCGGGCGGCGCTCGACCGCGTCGTCGAAGGCGCCGGTCGCGCGCGCGCCGGGCGGCGGCGTAAAGCGATGGATGCCGCGCAGCGTGTCGACGAAGCCGCGCAGCGGCGCGGACAGCGTTTCGTACGCGCGCACGAGATTGGTCCAGTGCGTGTCGCCGCCGTACGGCGGGATCGTCACGCCGCGCAGGATCGACGCCCACGGCGGATTCACGGCGGCGGTCACGTCGGTATGCCAGCCGGTCCAGGGCCGGCGCACCGGCTCGCCTTCGAAGCGCGTCGCCTTGCGATGCTTCGCGATCGAATAGACGGCCGGATGGCCGTCGACGTGCCCGAACACCGGGTGACCGACGGTCGGCTCGCCGAACTGCGCGGAGAACGCGACATGCTGCTCGTGCGTGAGGAATTGTTCGCGGAAGAAGATCACGCGCCATTTCAGCAGCGCGGCGCGGATCGCCGCGATCTGCGGCGTGGTCAACGGTTGCGTGAGGTCGACGCCGCGGATTTCCGCACCGATATGGGCGGACAGCGGAATCACGTCGACCGGTTGGGCGGCGGGTTCGAGTAGGGCGCTCATGCGACGCTCCGGGCGGAAGTGAACGGGACGGAGGAACGACATCGTTGCGCGTGCAAGTGTCGGTCCGGTGGTGCGAGCTTCATGGCGGTTGTCCTCCAGCAAGGAGCGCGACGGCGCGCGGGAGACGGCGCCGTCGCGGGACGCCGACGTTATTGCAGCGTGGCGCCCGGCCCCTTGAGCAGGACGCTCTGGCGGCCGTCGATGCCGACCGGCACGTCGCCGTGAACGGTCGCGCGGCGCACGACGCGGCGCGCATCGCCGTAGTCGTTGATCGCGTAGTGCTGGGTCGCGCGGTTGTCCCAGATCGCGACGTCGCCTTCCTGCCAGTTCCAGCGCACGGTGTTCTCGAGGCGCGTCACGTGCTCGTGGAACACCTGCAGCAGATGCGCGGAATCCTGCGCCGACAGCCCCTTGAGCCGCTGCACGAAGTGCCCGAGCACGAGCGTGCGCTCGCCGGTTTCCGGATGCACGCGCACGACCGGATGCTCGGTTTCGTAGACGGTCGACGTGAACACTTCGCGGTAGCGCTTCAGTTGCGTATCGTCGGCGTGCACGTGCGTCGACGCATAGTCGTACGCGTTCGTATGCAGCGCCCACAGCGTGTCGGCGAGCGCGCGCAGCGAATCGGGCAGATGCGCATACGCGGCGGCCGTGTTGGCCCATACGGTGTCGCCGCCGAACGGCGGGATCACGACCGCGCGCAGGATCGAGATCTTCGGGTACGCGTCGACGAAGGTCACGTCGGTGTGCCACGAATTGGCGCGTGCGCCGTGCGCGGAATCGAGTTCGAGCAGCGCCGCGCTGCCGTCGACGGACGGCACGGTCGGGTGCGCGACCGTGTCGCCGAAGCGGCGGGCGAACGCTTCCTGCGCGGTGTCGTCGAGATGGTGCTGGTCGCGGAAGAACAGCACCTTGTAGCGTAGCAGCGCGGCGTTGATCGCGTCGAACGTCGCGTCGTCGAGCGTGGCCGACAGCCGCACGCCGGCAATCTCGGCGCCGATCCGGCCGGCGACCTGGCGAAGCTGAAGCGGGACGGCGGCCGTGCGCGGCGCGGCGTGCGAAGCAGGCGAAGACGAGTGAGCGGCGTGCTGGACATCGGACATCGGGAGTCTCCTGGGAGTCGGGTCGGTCGAGTCTCCATTCAAGCAGGCGCGGCGCGGAACCGGAACCGATGAATCGTCACAACCTTAGCGTGCGCGCTGCGATGATCGATATGTGTCGTGGTGCTGAGCGAATCGGCGCGTCATGCGATCACCACGCGAGCCGCCATTCGCCGATCCGGTGCGGGCGCGCCGTGTCGATGCGCTTGCCGCCCGAACCGTCGTCACTCGGCGGTTCGCTGTCGTCGAAATCGGCGAGCACCGTGTCGCGCAAGCGCGCGAATGCCGGCGAATCGCGCCGGCGCGGCCGCGGCAGCGCGACGTCGACGATGCGCGCGATGCGTCCCGGACGCGGCGCCATCGTGACGACGCGGTCGCCGAGATAGACGGCTTCGTCGACGTCGTGCGTGACGAGGAGCATCGTGATGCGCTCCTGTTCCCAGATGCGCAGCAGTTCATTCTGCATCTTCGCGCGGGTCTGCGCGTCGAGCGCGCCGAACGGTTCGTCGAGCAGCAGCACGCGCGGGCGGTTCACGAGACCGCGCGCGATCGCGACGCGCTGCGCCATCCCGCCCGACAACTGGTTCGGAAACGCGTGCTCGAAGCCGTTCAGCCCGACGAGCGCGATGTGCTCCGCGATCGCGCGCCGTTTCGCGGCGGCGTCCAGCGGCGCGTTGCGCAGCGCGGCGCCGATGTTCTGTTCGACGGTCAGCCACGGGAACAGCCGGTGATCCTGGAACACGATACCGCGCTGCAGCGACGTGTCGCGCACGCGTTCGCCGCCGGCGCGGATTTCGCCGGTGTAATCGGTGTCGAGCCCGGCGACGAGCCGCAGCAGCGTCGACTTGCCGCAGCCGCTGGCGCCGACGATCGTGACGAATTCGCCGGCGCGCACGTGCAGCGACACGTCGTCGAGCACGGCGAGCGCCGCGCCGCGTTGCGCGTAGTGCTTGCTGACATGGAGGATGTCGAGCGAATCGGAGGCGAGAGTCGTCATGGCGGTACGGAAAAGGATGCGAAACGGAAGGAAAGGGCGCTCAGCGCGCGAGGTCGCCGCGCCGGGCCGGCACCTTGCGTTCGATCGCCCGCGCGGTCGCGTTCAGTGCCCAGCCGGTCACGCCGACGACGATGATTCCGAACAGCACGAGATCCATCCGGAACTGCTCGCTGCCGTCGATCAGCGTGTTGCCGATCCCGCTGCCGGCGACGAGCAGGTATTCGGCGCCGAGCGTCGCGAGCCACGAATAGATCAGGCCGAGATACAGGCCGGTGAAGATCGACGGCAACGCGGCCGGCAGTATCACGTAGCCGATCAGCTGAAGCCGCGAGTAGCGCAGCGCGCGGGCGACGTCGACATACGTGCGCGGCACCGCGTGAATGCCGTCGCAGGTATGGGCGGCGACGGGCAGTAGCGCGGCGAGCGACAGGAACACGACCTTCGCGACGTCGCCGAGGCCGAACCACACGGAAATCAGCGGAATCCACGCGAACAGCGAGATCTGCTTGAACGTGTCGAAGCTCGGGCCGACCATCCGCGCGGCGACGCGCGACAGCCCGAGCACGGCGCCGAGCAACAGCCCGCCCGTCGCGCCGATCGCGAACCCGCACGCTTCGCGCGCGAGCGACGCCGACAGCGCTCGGCCGAGCGCGCCGCTCGTGGCCTGCGCCCACGCGGTGTGCAGCACGTCGGCCGGGCCGACGAACAGCCCGCTTTTCACGAGGTGTGCGGAAGCGAGGGCCCACCAGCACGCAAACGCGGCGAGCGGCAGCACGACGCCGCGCCAGTCGGGCGCATGCAGGCGGCGGGCGGTCGTGGTAGGCGCTGTGAGCGACGGTGTAGCGGCATGCGGCACGGGCGATTCTCCTTCGAGGGCGGTTCAGCCGCGAAACGCGGACGGCACGCCGCGGCGCAGGCGCGCTTCGAGCGCGTCGAGCGCCCGGTTGATCAGCAGGCCGACCGCGCCGACCACGACGACGGCCGCCATCACGAGATCGAGCTGGAACAGTTGCCGCCCGTACACGATCAGGTAGCCGAGCCCTTCGGACGACGCGACGAGTTCGACCACGACGAGCGCGAGCCACGACTTCGTGAACGCGAGCCGCACGCCGGTCGCGAGCGTCGGGATCGCGGCTGGCAGCACGACGTGGACGATCCGTTGCCGGCGCGTGTAGCCGAACCCGCGCGCGACTTCGTCGAGGGCGGGCGGCGCCTGGCGAAACCCCTGCAACGTACTCAGCGTGACCGGGACGAGCGCCGCATGCGCGATCAGCAGGTACTTCAGCGGCTCGCCGACGCCGACGAGCAGCAGCAGGAACGGCAGCCAGCCGAGCACCGGAATCTGCACGAGCGCGTTGAAGCTCGGCAGCACGTAGGCTTCCAGCGTGCGCGACAGCCCGAGCGCGACGCCGATCGCTACACCGAGCAGCGTGCCGGCCGCGAAGCCGACAAGCACGCGCTGCAGGCTGATCAGCGTGTGGCGCACGAGATCGCCGCTCGACGCGAGCTCGGCCAGCGTGTCGACCACCCGTTCGGGCGGCGGCAGGATTTGCGGCGCGATCCAGCCGCGCGCGCTGCCGACGCTCCACAGCGCGAACAGCAGCGCGGGCAGCACCCACGGGGCGAGCTGCCACGCGAGCCGTTTCAGCACGACCGCGCGGCGCGGCGGCACGGCGAGCGTGTGCGGTTCGGTCGTCGTGACGGAAAACGCGGTGTCGCTCATCGGGATGGTCCGGTCAGGAAAGGGGCTTGCCGGCGGCGTCGTAGCGCGGCCAGTAGTGTTCGAGCTTCAACGTGCGCAACGCATTGTCGAGATACTTCGGCTCGAACCAGCCGTCGACGTCGACCGGCTGGCGGATCAGCTTCAGGTTCAGCGCATCTTGAGCCACGGCCTTGTAGCGCGCGACGACGAACGGATCGATCAGCGGGGACAGGCGGTCCTTCAGGCGCTGGTTCGCATAGTCGGCCTGCCACGACGAATACGGCACGCCGCTTTTCGCCCACAGCTTGAACAGCGCATCGCGGTTCGCCTCGTCCGACGACCATTGCGCGCCCTTCACGAACGCGGTGACGACGCGCTGCACGATATCCGGGTGCGCGCGGTCGAAATCGTCGAGCACCAGCAGGTGGGTCTGGCGCGTCAGTTGCGGGCCGTCGTTCTGCGACTCGTAGATGATCTTCGCGAGGCCCGCGTCGCGCAGCTTGTAGAGCGCGTAGTCGCCGACCGACGCATCGATGCCTTTCGACGCGAGCGCGGCGAGCGAGCTGGCGGCGTCGAGGTTGATCACGCGCAGGTCGCGTTCGCCGAGGCCGTTCTTCGCGAGCGCGTTGTCGGCGACGAGCTGCAGGTTGGTGCCGCGGAAGATCGACACGCGGCGGTCCTTCAGGTCCTTGATCGAGCGGATCGCGGAGTCGGGCGGCACCGCGATCTTGATGCCCGAGCGTACGCTCGCGGCGAGCAGCAGGCGCGTCTTGATCCCGTTCGAGCGTGCGAGTACGGCCGGCAGGTCGCCCTGGTACGCGAAGTCGAGCGCCTTGTTCGCGATCGCCTCGTTGACGGCCGGGCCCGCACCCTTGAAGAACAGCCATTCCACCTTGATGCCGTCGGCGGCGAATTCCTTTTCGACGAGCTGCTGCAACTGCACGGTGGCGGCGCTCGATCCGCCGAACGTCGGCGGATCGCCGGCGCCTTGCTGGGCGACGCCGATGCGGATGGTGGCGGGTTTGTCCGCGTGCGCGGCGGCGGCCGGCAACGCAATAAGGGACGCGATCAGCAGCGATCGCAGCAGGCGCAGTGGGAGCATGAATCGATCGGTCAGGAGTACGTTTGGGGCGGCGGTGCCGGGTGTCGGTCCGTCGAATCATTCTCGATGACGTGTCCGGGGCGGACAAGAAACGATTTGAACTATGCTTATCGCAGCGCGACAGGGGACGAAACCCTGTCACGTAGGCGAGCCGTCCTTGCGGCTGCATGGACAACGGCCAGGACGTCGTTCAAGACAACGGTCATACGGAGACGGTCATGCAAGTGCAGGACCTGGCAGGCGCGACGCTCGATTACTGGGTGGCGATGGCGGAAGACCTCGTCGCCCCGCGCATCGACACGTCGCGATGCACGGTGATCCGCGAACCGGGCGGCGTCCCGACGTCGTTCGCGCCGTCGTCGTCGTGGGCGGACGGCGGCCCGATCGTCGAGCGGCTGCCGTTCGCCGCGTTCGAGCGCGACGGCGGGCGGGGCGCGTGGCATGCCGTGCTGCACCGCGCCGTGCCGGCCGCGGGCGAGCGCTGCACGTTCAACCAGTCGGGGCCGACGCTGCTGATCGCCGCGATGCGCACGCTCGTCGCGTCGACGTTCGGCGACGACGTGCCGGATCTCGATATGGCGCGGCCGCGCTGAGCACGTCCTCGCGCCGCGTCGCTCAGGCGGACACCTGCCGGACGGCGATCGACGCGACGTCGACGCGGCGCGGCAGGATCGCGTCCGCCGCCGCGCGATCGGCGACGCGCTGCAGCACGGCGATGTCGGCGTCGCTGAGGCTGCGTTGCGCGAGCGCGGCCCGGCGCGCGATATCGGTGGCCGCGTCGGGCGGCAGGCGCGTGAGCGACGCATAGACGCTCGCGTAGTCGGCCGGGTGCGCGAGCGCCCATTGGCCCGCCCGGGCGAGCCGTGCGAGCACGTCCGCCAGCGCCGCGCGCTTGCCGCGATCGTCGAGCGTGTCGACCGGCGACGTGAGGAACGCGAGCCCCGAATTGATGCCGCTGCCGTCGCGGACGATGCGCGCGCCGCGTCGCACCGCATGCCCGTAGTACGGATCGAACGTGGCCCAGATGCCGATCCGCTTCGCCTCGAACGCGGCGAACGCGTCGACCGGCAGCACGAAGCGCACGTCGACGTCGCGCGGCGCGAGCCCGTGTTCGCGCAGCGCGCCGTACAACTGGTATTGCGAGATGCTGCCGCGCGCCGACGACACGACGACGGTGTGCCCTTTCAGGTCGGCCACCGTGCGAACCGGCGAGTCGGGCTGCACGACGATGCCGAGCGACGTCGGCGAGCCGACGCGCGTCGCGACGATCCGCAACGACGGATCGCCGAGCGCGGCCGTCAGGACCGGCAGGTCGCCGGCCGGTGCGAGGTCGATCGCGCCCGCACGCTGCGCTTCGAACAGCGGCGCGGCGCCCTGGAAGTTGGCCCAGCGGAACCGGTACGGCGCGCCGTCGAGCACGCGTGCGGCTTCGGCCAGCGCCCGCAGGCCGCCGGCCTGGTCGCCGAGGACGAGCGTGACGCCCGACAGGTCGTCGCCGGCCGCGCGGGCGGGCAGCGCGAGGCCGCCCGCGAGCGGCGCGGCGGCGAGGGCGGCAAGGCGCTGTAGTGTGCGGCGGCGCGCGGTGGCGAAGGAGTGGGTCATCGGCGGCGTGTCCTCGGTGATCCGCGCGCGGGCGGCGCGGCTGCCGGGCAGGTTACGGAATCGGTTTCCGGCCGACAAACATCGAATCGTGGAATGCATATTCGCGCGGCGACGGTCGCTTCGCCAACGCGGACCCGACGCGCTGGCGCGTGCGCGCAAGCGTTACGCGGCCGGCCGGATCGTCCGCAGGAATGCCCGCACCGCAGGCGCCTTTTCGAACCGCCGGTGCGCAAGTGCGAGCGCCGACATGATCGGCTTGCCGGCGATCGGCCGGTACACGACGCCAGGCAGCGACACGCAAGCGGCGAGCGCATCGGGAATCACCGCGACGCAGCCGTTCACCGACACGCACGCGAGCACCGCCAGCAGGCCGCCCGGCCGCGCGGCCACGACCGGCGCGAAGCGGCCGCGGCGCGCGATTTCGAGCGTGCCGAGCTCCTGTTCGGGCACCGCGAAGCGCGCGTCGGCGAGGTCCGCCGCGCGCACGGCCGCCATTGCCGCATGGCGCGAATCGGCCGGCACGGCGGCGACGAACACGTCGCGCTGCAGCGTGACGATCCGCAGGCCGCCGGGCAGCGGCAACGGCGGGCGCACGTACGCGAGGTCGAGGCGGCCCGCGTCGAGCTGGTTCGCGACGTCGTCCATCGGCACTTCGCGCAGGTTCAGCTCGATGCGCGGGTGCGTGGTGCGGAACGCGCCGACCGTGCGCTGCAGCGTGCCCGAATAGACGGCCGACGACACATAGCCGATCTCGATCCGGCCGAGTTCGCCGCGTTCGGCCAGTGCGGCGAGTTCGCTGCCGCGCTGCAGATGGTCGAACGCGGCGCGCGCTTCCGCGAGATAGGCTTCGCCGGCCGCGCTCAGCGTGACCGTGCGGCGCGACCGGTGAAACAGCCGCACGCCGAGCACGCGCTCCGCTTCCTGGATCTGCCGCGTGAGCGCGGGCGGCGCCATGTCGAGCGCGTCGGCCGCGCGCGCGAAGTGCAGATGTTGCGCGACGCTCAGGAAGGCGCGCACGTGACGGAATTCGAGTTGGCTCATCGTTGCAATTTTCGTCAATGAAACGGTATTGAAGTGTCAATGACAGGCAATAGCGGGCAAGCCTAGCATACGGCTCGTTCATCCTGTTCCGGAGTGGCCGATGTCCCAGTCTTCACCGGCGTCGCGCGCGAGCGCGGCGGCTGCCCTGCGCACCGGCGGCCGCCTGCCTGCCGCCGCGACGCTCGCCGTCGCGTCCGCGACCTGCGCGCTGATCGTGCTCGACACGAACGTCGTGGCCGTCTCGCTGCCGAGCATCGCGCGCGGCTTTCACGCGAGCTTCGCCGATATCGAATGGGTCGTGAGCGCGTACATGACCGCATTCGCCGCGTGCCTGCTGCCGGCCGGCGGGCTCGCCGACCGCTTCGGGCGCCGGCGGATGCTTTTCGCGGGGCTCGCGCTCTTCTTCGTCGCGTCGCTCGGCTGCGGCATCGCGCCGTCGGCCGGCTGGCTGATCGCCGCGCGCGCGGTGAAGGGCGGCGGCGCCGCGCTGCTGCTGACCGCCGCGCTCGCGGTGATCGCGAACCGTTTCCCGGACGGACGCGAGCGGGCGCGTGCGTGGGCGATCTGGGGGATGTGCATGGGGATCGCGACGGCGATCGCGCCGCTCGTCGGCGGGGCGATCACGCAATGGATCGGCTGGCGCTGGGTGTTCCTGCTGAACCTGCCGGTCTGCCTGCTGCTGGCGGCCGGCGCGCGCGTCGCGATCGACGAATCGAACGATCCGCAGGCGAAACGCGTGGACGCGGCCGGCAGCCTGCTGTTCGGCGCGGCGCTCGCCTGCGCGATCGCGGCGCTGATCGGCGCGCCGTCGCACGGCTGGCTGTCGGCCGCGACGCTGGGCCGGCTCGCGCTCGCGGCCGCGCTGCTGGCGGCATTCGTCGGCGCGGAGCGCTGGCAGGCGCGGCCGATGATCGATCTCGCGCTGTTTCGTCAGCCGCGCTTCGTCGGCGCGGTGCTCGCGATGTTCGGTTATGCGGCGTGCGCGCAGGTGATGATGACGTTCCTGCCGCTGTACCTGCAAAACGCGTTCGGGATGTCGGCGATCGATGCCGGGCTCGGGATGCTGCCGTTCGCGTTCGCGATGATCGCCGGCCCGTCGCTCGGTGCGGCGCTCGCCGCGCGCGTGTCGTCCGGCGGCGTGCTGGCAGGCGGGCTCGCGCTGATCGGCGCGGGCAATCTTGCGACCGCGGCGCTGACGGCCAGCGGCGACTACCGGCTCGTCGCGCTCGGCATGTTCGTGACGGGATGCGGCGCGGGCATCATGAACGGCGACACGCAGAAGGCGATCATGGCGTGCGTGCCGCCGGATCGCACGGGCATGGCGTCGGGCATCAGCACGACGACGCGCTTCTCGGCGATCGTGACGGCCGTCGGCGTGCTCGGCGCGGTGCTGGCGGCGAGTACGCATGCGCGGCTCGACGACCTGCTGTCCGCGACGCCCGGCCTGCGCGCGTTCGCCGATGCATCGTTCATGTCGAGCCTGCTGGCCGGCGATCTCGCGCAGGCGCTCGGCCACGTGCCGCCGTCGGCCGCCGGCGCGCTCGCGCAGGCCGCGCCCGTCGCGTTCGCGAACGGGTTCGCCGATGCGTTGACGGTGAGCGGCGTGCTCGCGCTCGGTTCGGCCGTCGTTGCGTACAAGTTGCTTGCGCAACCGATGCGCGGACGCGCATGACGTCGTGCGCGATCCTGCCGTGGACGCTCGGGCCGATCAGTGCGGCTTCGTCGCGATGCGATGAATGCGTGCGGCCTGTGCGACGCGCGCCGGAGGCGACGCATGACAATGCGTGCCCGGTCTGCGGCGCGCGCGCTGGGCGAGCCCGGGCGGATCGGTGACGGCCGGCGCGGGTTCCGGCGCGTGTGCATCGACCCCGGAAGCGGCAACGGCGGCGACCGCGGCGACCGCCGGCAGCATCGCGTCGGCGTCGAGCCATGCACGCGTCGCTTCCGCGATCAGCCCGCGCAGCCATCGACCGCCTTCCGCGCACGCGCCCGATTCGTTCCACGTCATCCGGTACGCGATGTCCGGCGGCTCGGCCGGCAGCGCGACCGCGGCGAGCGGCAGCAGCTTCGCGTAGTGCCGCGCGAGCCGGTACGTGGTGGTGAGGATCAGGTCGCTGCGCACCAGCGCATGCGCGGCGAGTTCGAAATGCGGCAGCGTGACGACGATGTGCCGCTGCAGGCCGACGCGTTCGAGCTGCCGGTCGATCGCGCCGGACGCTTCGAGCCACGACGGCGTCGGGCACAGCTGCGGCGCCGCCGCGAACCCGGCGGCCGTCATCGCGCCGTGCCGCGCGAGCGGATGCGTCGCGCGCATCAGGCACACGACGCGGTCGTCGAACAGGTCGTCCTGCCGGAAGCGCGACCGGCGTGCGGGCCGGTTGTCGATCACGACGTCGAGTTCGCCGTCGGCCAGCGCGCGCTCGTCGTCGAACCCGTCGCCGAGCGGATGAAACACCAGTTGTGCGTTCGGCGCACGCTCGCGAAACAGCGCGACGAGCTTCGGCACGAACAGCACGTTCAGATAGTCGGGGCAGCCGATCCGGTAGGTGCGCACCGACGTGCGCGCGTCGAACATCGGCTGCTGGACGCGGATGAAGTCGATCACGCGCAGCGCGTTGCGCAGCGGCTCGATCAGTCGCGCGCCGAACTCGGTCGGCACCATCCCGTAGCGGCTGCGCACCAGCAGCGGATCGCCGAGCAGCGTGCGCAGCCGCTTGAGCGCGGCGCTCGTCGCCGGCTGCGACATGTTCAGGCGCACGGCCGCACGCGACACGGTACGCTCGGTCAGCAGCACGAGCAGGATGCGCATCAGCCGCGCATCGAGCACGTCGAGCGCGCCCGCGGCGTCGCCCGCGTCGCGGGGCGGGGCGGTTGAGTCTAGCGGGCGCCGCATGCCGATACGCGTGCCGGCGAGACAGGCTGAGCGCGCCGCACGGCGGCCGGCCGGCGGCCCGTCATTTCGCGAAGGTGCCCGGCCAGCCGACGATCCGCTTCGGGCGCGGCGGCGCGTACGTGCGGACCTTCGACGTCTTCAGCTTCAGGCGCACCAGCGACTCGGCGAGCGCGACCGCGGCCGACACGCCGTCGACGACCGGCACGCCCGTGCATTCCTCGATCTGCCGGTCGAGGCCGGCCATCCCGCCGCAGCCGAGGCAGATCACTTCCGCGCGATCGTCCTTCACCGCGCGCTGCGCTTCGACGACGATCGATTCGATCGCGCGGGCCGGGTCCTCCTCGAGCTCCAGCACCGCGAGGCCGCTCGCGCGCACCGACGCGCAGCGCGCATCGAGCCCGGCGAGCTTCAGGCGATCCTCGATCAGCGGCACCGTGCGGTCGAGCGTCGTGACGACCGAGTAGCGATGGCCGAGCAGCATCGCGACGCTCGCGGCCGCTTCGGTGATGTCGACGACGGGCACCGTCAGCAGTTCCTGCAGCCCTTCGCGGCCATGTTCGCCGTAGCCGGCCTGGATCACCGCGTCGTACGGTTCGTCGTAGTTCAGCACGCGATCCATCACGGCGATCGCCGCGAGGTAGCTCTCGAAGTTGCCTTCGATCGACTCCGCGCCGAAGCGCGGCGTGAGCCCGACGATCTCCGTGCCCGGCGACGCGGCGGCTTGTGCCTGCGCGGCGATCGCGTCGGTGATCGACTCGGTCGTGTTGACGTTGACTACCAGGATTCTCATGGGTGACTCCGTATGCGTGTGTGTCAGTGTTGCGTGCAGGCGACCGCGATGTGTTCGCCCGAGCGCGCTTCGTAGTGCCGTTTGCGATCGGCCGTCAGCCAGTACACGCTGCCCGCGATCGCCGCGCCGAGCAGCCACGAGAACGGCGTCATCGCGCTGAAGGCCGGCACGACGGCGAGCGCGATCGAGATCAGCGCGGACGGCACGAGCGCCGCGAGCGCCTTGCGGTTCACGCCGCGCGTGTAGAAGTAGGCGCCGGTCGGCGCTTCGGTATAGAGGTCGGGCACGTTCACGCGCTGCTTGCGCACGAGCCAGTAGTCGACCGTGATGATCCCGTACAGCGGGCCGAGCAGCGCGCCGAGGCCGGACAGGAAATAGACGATCACGATCGGGCTGTTGTACAGGTTCCACGGCAGGATCAGCACGGCGATCGTCGCGCTGATCAGGCCCGCGCGGCGGAACGACAGGCGGTGCGGCGCCAGGCTCGTCAGCACGAAGGCCGGCGCGACGAAGTTCGCCATGATGTTCACCGCGACCGTCACGATCAGGAACGCGAGGCAGCCGAGCACGAGGCACAGCTTGTTCGGCACCGTCGCGATGATTTCCGTCGGGCTGTGGATGATGTGGCCGTTCAGCTTGAACTGCGCGCCGGCCAGCACGAAGCTGATCGTCGCGAACACGAGGATGTTGACCGGCAGGCCCCAGAAGTTGCCGACGCGCACCGTTTTCGCGCTCGGCGACGAACGGGCGAAATCGCAGAAGTTGAGCACCAGCGTGCCGTAGATCGCGAGCCACAGCGAGCCGCCCGCGAAGATTTCCGTCCACATCTTCACGCCGGTCATCGGCTTGCCGATCGACATCGCTAGCTGGCCGCCGGTGCGGCTGAACATCCACGCGGCGAGCGACAGCGTCGTGACGAGGATCACCGGGCCGGCGAGTCCCTCGTACTTGCGGACCATCTCCATCCCGTACGTGAGGATGCCGATCTGAACGAGCCAGATCGCGACGAACGTGAACCAGCCGAGCGTCGACAGCCCGAAGATCGCATTCCGGTCGAACGCGGCGAGGCCCGGCCAGATCGCGGTGAGCAGCACGCGCAGCACGACCGACGCGAGATAGGTCTGGATACCGAACCATGCGATCGCGATCACCGCGCGGATCATCGCGGGCAGCAGCGCGCCGTAGATGCCGAAGCTCATCCGGCTGATCACCGGGAACGGCACGCCGGTCTTCTGGCCCATGTAGCCGGTGAGGTTCATGAAGGCGTACACGAGCACCGCGCCGATCGCGAGCGACGCAAGCATCTGCCACCCCGACAGGCCGAGCGCGAACAGCCCGATCGCGAACGAGTAGTTCGCGATGTTGTGCACGTCGTTGGTCCATAGCGCGAAGATGCTGTAGCGGCCCCACGTGCGGCCCTCGGCCTTGGTGGGCGCGAGGTCGGCGTTGTGCAGCCGCGGGCTCAGCGCGGGGTCGTGCGCGGCCGAATCGGTTCGATGCGATGCGTCGTCCGCGCCGGGCCCGATGCCCGCGCGGTGGATGGCTTCCAGTTGCACGCCGTTGTCTCCTTCCATGTGCGGGGCGCGACACCGGCCGCATGTCGTACGCAGCGCGGGCCGGGCCCCGGTGGACGTTATGTCTCGGATTTGTTCGCGAGTATGGGCGGCGGCTACCGCGATGGGAAATTAAATATTCGGCTGGGCGTCATTTGAAAAATGAATGCAATGGCGCGCGGCCGCGGAGACGGGCGACGGCACGCATATTGCGAGTCAGCGGGTTCCATCCACATCGACATCAGCGGAGGTGTCATGCAGCGATATTCCATTCGTCACGTATCGCGAGCCGTCTTCGCCGGCATCCTGATCGCGGGCCTGGCGGCAGGCGCGGGTTGCCAGAAGAAGGGCGACAACGGCGCAGCCAGTTCGGATTCGAGCGCAGCGAGCGGCATGTCGGCCGCGCCTTCCACCGCACCGTCGGGCATGCCGAGCAGCGGCGCGGCCGGCACGACCCTGCCGGGCGCGGCTTCCGCCCCGGCCGGCGCGAGCGGCGGCGGTTGACCGGCATTCGGGGGATTGGGCGGGCGGCGCGCCAGCGTGCCGCCGGTTCGCCCACCGAGCGCCGTGTCCGTCGGCGCGTGCGCCGAACGGCGTACGCGCGGAGCGGTGCGCATGAAAGATTTGCAAGGACCGTTGTAGCGAATTCCGGCGCGGCGACGACGGCGTGACGCCGACGTCCGCCGGCCGGGCAAGGAGGTGCGATGCAGAACGCGGAATCGAACCCTACCCCGGAAAAGCAGCGGGAAGAGATTGCGAAGAGCCCGGTGAAGACGCCGGCGGCCGGCGACATGCCGGACGCGGCGACCCAGGCCGCCCAGACGGCGCAGCGTCCGCTGACGCCGGAGGCCGTTGCCGGGAAAATGCCGACCGGCCTGCCGGAGATCGACGTCGACGCGCACGCGGTCGACAGCGGCGATCCGGTGCGCCGGGCCGCCGGCCGGATCGTCACGCTCGACAACGCGAACATGGCGATGACCGACAACACGGTCGACGTCGACGGCAAGGGCATGGAGGCGCGCACCGGCGCGTCGGAACTGCAGGACAACGTGATCTATTCGAACGCGTCGCTCGACGAAGCGGTCGATACGCCCGACGAAGGGCTCGGCGGAATCGAGAGCCGGCCGTCCGGCAACATGCCGCAGATCGCGACGCGCCCGGGCTGGCGCGTGCGCCATGTCGGCGACGTCGATGTCGAGCACGGCGACGGGACGCGCGCCGAGCACGTGATCTGCCTCGAACGGACCGACGACCGATAGCGGGCAGCGATATCGACGCTCGATACCGGTATGCGACACACCGCGGCCGATGCAATCGCACCGGCCGCCGTGTGTCGTTTTCGGCCCGCTGCCGCGTGAGTGGCTGCGTTATTGCGGCCCCAGCTCCTGCGCGGACGTATCGGCGTCGTTGCCCTGCGCGACGAGCACGTGAATGTCGTTCGGCGTCACGTCGCCGATGCCGCCGGACGGAATCGTCAGGAGCAGCCAGTCCGCGTTGTTGGCGATGCTGACCGGCGCGGTCTTGAGGATCGGCGACTTGCTGCCGGCCGTCGTGACGATCACCTGGTAGGTGCCGCCGTTCAGGTAGACCGAATCCTGCGTCGAGGCCGGCACGGCATTCTGGTAGGCCGCGCCTGCCAGCGTCGGGCTCTGCGTCGTGATGTCGGTGCCGGGCGGCACGACGTACACGTCCACGTTCTGCGCGTTCGGCGATGCGTTGAAGCCGCGCACGCGCGCCTTGTCCGACAGCAGGCCCTTCGCGTACGGATCGTCGATGACGGAGATCAGCGACGTGGTGCTCGGCAGCGCGATCGTCGTGTAGTGGTGCCCGTTCGCGGCGCTGAACGATTGGGATGCGACGGTCGCGGTCGTGCCCGACACGTCGTAGCTCGCGGTCTGCGTGCCCGAGTCGATGTCGTGATAGCGCGTCACGCCCTTGTATGCGACGCCCGACTGGTCGACCTTCGCGTTCAGGTAGTAGTCGAGGTTCGGGCCGGCCGGCACCGCGTTGATGAAGCGCGCCTGCGGCTTCGAGATGCCGAGTACGGTCCCGGCGTCGTCGCCGCCGCCGCACGCTGTGAGCACGGAAATGACCGAGCACAGGGCCACTATCGTTCGTATTGATTTCATGTCGTCCTCTCGTTCAGGAAACCTGCCTTGCGATGCGGGACCGCCGCGCAAAGGATCGCGCGGGGCGCAGCGCCGGTTGGAAGGAAGATGGCTGTCCGCCGGATGGCGGGCGCGGAGATGACGCAAGCGACGTGCCTGTGCGGAGAAAAAGCCGGCGAACGACGGCGGGGTGCCCGACGCGGGGCGTGGGGGGAGCGGGCTGCGCGATCGACGCGGTTGTAAAAAGCACATCCGCGCGCCACGCGCGGGGGCCAGCCGGCGTGCCGCACGTTCGCGGGAGCGTGCGCGAGAATCCGGCAGGCGGGCGTGCGTCGACCGTCGCGCCGGACGAAATGACCTGTCGGACGAAAATGATGGCCGGCGACGGCTGTAAATCTTGCCAGGTTCGACCATCGTTTAACCATTCGAAACAATGTGTTCACCGAAAGGGGCATGATCTCCGGCGATCGAGCAGGCATACTGTCGCCTATGTTGCTTAATGCACGCCGGCCGGCGTGCGCTTGCCCTCCATGTCCATTCCAGTCTCTTTTCGAACCCTGCGATGGTTGACCATTGCGGCGACTGCATGCTTGCTCGCCGCGTGTTCGACTGCTTCCGACGTGACCGCGACGTCGAACCCGAACGTCTTCACCGTGACGACGCGCACGGTCGGCGTGTCGACGACGTGGGCCGACGCCCATCAGAAGGCCGTCAGCGAAGCCACCAACTACTGCTCGCAGCGCGGGATGCGCGCGAGCATGAAGCAGGAATCGCTGACCGCCGGCCGCCGTGTCGACGCGCGCTCGGAACTCGCGTTCGAGTGCCATCCGACCTTCGAGACGGCGTCGAACCCGCGCGGTTGACCGATCGGCGGCATGATCGCGCCGCCCGCGTTTTCCTTCCCCCGCATGCAAACCGACCCGCGATGCCCTACGGGCACATCGCGGGTCGGCGCACGTCCGGCGTCGGCCGGGCGGGTCAGGCCGGCTGCGCCTCGTACAGCTTCACGCACGCGGAGAAGTCGAGCGTGCCGAGCCCCTGCTGGCTCATCGACTGATACAGCTGCTGCGCGAGCGCGCCCATCCAGACCGGCTGATGGGCGCCGCGCGCGGCTTCGGCCGCGAGGCCGAGATCCTTCAGCATCAGGTTCGCCGCGAAGCCGCCCGCATAGCCGCGCGCGGCCGGCGCCGTGTCGCTCACGCCCGGATACGGGTTGTACGCGTCCGAACTCCAGCAGCGGCCCGTCGACGTGTTGATGATGCCCGCCAGTACCGGAGGCTCGATGCCGAGCGCCGCGCCCAGCGCCATCGCTTCCGCGACGCCCATCATCGAGATGCCGAGCAGCAGGTTGTTGCAGATCTTCGCGATCTGCCCGGTGCCGGTGCCGCCGCAGTGCACGACGTTCTTGCCCATGTCGAGCAGCACGGGGCGGATGCGCTCGAACAGCGCGGCGTCCGCGCCGACCATGAAGGTCAGCGTGCCGGCCTGCGCGCCGCCGGTGCCGCCCGACACGGGCGCATCGGCGAGCGGAAAGTCGCGCTGCGCGGCGGCGTCGGCCACCGCGCGCACGGTGCCGGGATCGATCGTGCTGCAGTCGATCAGCGTCGCGCCGGCGCGTGCGCCGGCCAGCACGCCGTCGTCGCCGAGGTAGACGACGCGCACGTGCTGCGCGGCCGGCAGCATCGTGATGATCAACGAGCCGCGCGCGGCGGCGTCACGCGGCGACGCCGCCGCGGTCGCGCCGGCGCGCACCGCGGCGTCGACCGCGTGCGCGTCGAGGTCGAACACCGTCAGCGCGTGGCCGGCCTTGAGCAGGTTGGCGGCCATCGGGCCGCCCATGTTGCCGAGTCCGATGAAGGCGATTTCCATGTGCAGGCTCCTCGTGCCGGGCATCAGCGCAGCGCGATCGTCGTGTTCACGCCGCCGGCCGTCGCGTCGTCGTCGAACCAGCGCGCGGTGACCGTCTTCGTCTGCGTGTAGAACTGCACGACCTGCTTGCCGTACGGGCCGAGATCGCCGAGCTTCGAGCCGCGCGAACCGGTGAAGCTGAAGTACGGCACCGGCACCGGAATCGGAATGTTGATGCCGACCTGCCCGACGTCGATCTCGCTCTGGAACTTGCGCGCGGCCGCGCCGCTCTGCGTGAACAGGCCCACGCCGTTGCCCATCGGATTGCGGTTGACGAGCGCGATCGCGTCGTCGAGCGTGTCGGCTTCCATCACGACCACCACCGGCCCGAAGATTTCTTCCGTGTAGATCGACATGTCGGTCGTCACGCCCGAGAAGATCGTCGGGCCGACGAAGTTGCCGTGCTCGTAGCCGGGCACCTTCACGTCGCGGCCGTCGAGCAGCAGCGTCGCGCCTTCCTTCACGCCGGCGTCGATCAGCGACAGGATGCGTTCCTTCGCCGCCTTCGACACGACCGGGCCGACGTCGGTGCCGGCTTCGGCGCCGGCGTTGACCTTCAGCGCCTTCGCCTTTTCGACGAGATCGGGCAGCCAGTCGCGCGCGCTGCCGACCAGCACGACGACGGAGGTCGCCATGCAGCGCTGGCCGGCCGCGCCGAAGCCCGCGCCGACGAGCGCGTTGATCGACTGCTCGCGGTGCGCATCGGGCAGCACGACCGCGTGGTTCTTCGCGCCCATCATCGACTGCACGCGCTTGCCGTGCTGGCTGCCGAGGTTGTACACGTGCGTGCCGACGCGCGTCGAGCCGACGAACGAGATCGCCTTGATGTCCGGGTGCGTGCACAGGCGGTCGACCGCCGTCTTGCCGCCGTGCACGACGTTCAGCACGCCTTGCGGCACGCCGGCTTCGATCGCGAGTTCGACGAGCTGCATCGTCGACAGTGGGTCCTGCTCCGACGGCTTCAGCACGAACGTGTTGCCGCAGACGATCGCCATCGGGAACATCCACAGCGGAATCATCCCGGGGAAATTGAACGGCGTGATGCCCGCGCAGACGCCGATCGGCTGGCGCAGCGTGTAGGTATCGACGCCGCCCGCGACGTTCTCCGCGAATTCGCCTTGCTGCAGCGTGCCGATCGAGCACGCGTGCTCGACCACTTCGAGGCCGCGGAAGATGTCGCCCTGCGCGTCGGGCAGCGTCTTGCCTTGCTCGGCCGTCAGCGTGTGCGCGATCCGTTCGAGATTGCGGCGCACGAGATCCTGGAACTTCAGCATGATGCGCAGCCGCGCGCCGATCGGCGTCGTCTTCCAGGTCTGGAACGCGCGCTGCGCGGACGCGATCGCGGCATCGACCTCGTCGAGCGTCGCGTACGGCACGCGGCCAATGACTTCCTGCGTCGCGGGGTTGACGATGTCGCCCCATTCGGCGCTTTGCGAGTCGACGAACGCGCCGTCGATCAGCAGCTTGGCGGTGGGCAGGGCGAGGGTGGTCTGGGGAACTGCGGCGTTCATGGAACTCTCCGGGAAACGGTGGTGCGAAGCAAAAGGGTGCCTGCGTCCGCCGCGCGTGCGGCCACGGTGGACGGCAGGTCGAACTGAAATCGATGGAATGCGGGTGCGGCGCTACGCGCGCGCCGGCCGCATCAACGCGGTACACACGAGCGCGAACACGCCGAAGCCGACGAGGTACGCGATCACGTAGTGCGGCTGGCCGCCGCCGGCCTTCAGCAGCGACGTCGCGATCATCGGTGCGAAGCCGCCGCCGATCACGCCGGCCAACTGCACCGACAGCGAGATGCCGCTGTAGCGGATTTCCGCCGGGAATTGCTGCGCGAACAGCAGCGATTCCGGCGCATAGAGGATCGGGAACACGACGCCGAGGCCGAGCACGATCGCCCACCATGCATACGACGTCTGCTGCGTGCCGAGCATCATGAAGAACGGCGCGGCGAACGCGCACATCAGCACGAGGCCGATCGCGAACATCCGGCGCTGGCCGATGCGGTCGCTCAGATGCCCGCACAGCGGCATCGTGACGAGCGACAGCGCGGCGCCGGCCGTGATCGCGTGCAGCATCTCGGCCTTCGGCAGATGCAGCTGCTGCGTCGCGTAAGCGAGCGCGAACGTGACGACCATGTAGAACCAGGTGTTCTCGGCGGCGCGTGCGCCGACGATCGTCAGCACTTCGCGCGGATGGCGGCGCAGCGCGGCCGTCACCGGCGATTTCTCGGCCTTGCCCTGCTTGCGGACCTTCTCGAAGTCGGGCGATTCGGGCACCTTTGCGCGGATGAACCAGCCGAGGCCGACGAGCGCGATGCTCGCGAGGAACGGCACGCGCCAGCCCCACGACAGCATGTCGGCTTCCGGCAGCGCGGCCACCGCGGCCATCGCGACCGACGACAGGATCAGGCCGAGCCCGACACCCGTCTGCGGCAGGCTGCCGAACAGCCCCTTGCGGCCTTTCGGCGCGTGCTCGACGGCCATCAGCACCGCGCCGCCCCATTCGCCGCCCACCGCCATCCCCTGCAGGAAGCGCATCGCGATCAACAGCGCGGCGGCCCAGTAGCCGATGCTGTCGTACGACGGGATCAGCCCGATGATCATGCTCGGCACGCCCATCAGCAGCAGCGTGATCATCAGCATCGACTTGCGGCCGATGCGGTCGCCGAAGTGGCCGAACACGATGCCGCCCATCGGCCGCCCGATGAAGCCGACCGCGAACGTGCCGAACGCGGCGAGCGTGCCGACGACCGGGTCCAGCGACGGGAAGAAGATGCGGTTGAACACGAGCGCGGCGGCCGTGCCGTACAGGAAGAAGTCGTACCACTCGATCGTGGTGCCGGCCATGCTGGCCCAGCCGGCCAGCAGGTAATGCTTCGCGGTGCGCTCGGGCGCCGGCGTCGCGATGGTCGCATGCTCATCGAGGGTGGATCGGGTCTGCATGGTGTCTCCGGTTTTATTGCCCGCGGCTCATGGTCCGCAGGTCACGGTCGAGTATAGTTATGCGCAGATTCATGATGTACCGATAAAGAAACCGGTTGGATGTGCATTTATGCATATCGACGGCCGGCCCGGAGACCCCTCCTTTTTCCTCGCCGATGCGACATGCCACCGAGCCGGTTTCCGGCAACCTGAACTGGGACGACCTGCGCTTTTTCCTCGAAGTCGCGCGCACGCAGCGCGCGAGCGGCGCGGCGAAGCGGCTCGGCGTCGACTATACGACCGTCGCGCGGCGCATCCGCGCGCTCGAAGCCGCGATGGGCACGCTGCTGTTCGACAAGTCGCGCTCCGGCGGCTTCACGCTGACGGCCGAAGGGCAGCGGCTCGTCGCGTATGCGGATGCGATGGAGACGACCGTGCAGTCCGCGTGCGACCAGGTCGCGAACACGGGGGAGGCGCTGTCGGGTCACGTGCGGATCGGGTCGACCGAAGGGTTCGGCTGTTTTTTCCTCGCGCCGCAGCTCGCGCAGTTTCGCGCCGCGCATCCGCACGTGACGGTCGACCTGCTGCCGGTGCCGCACTTCGTCAGCCTGCCGAAGCGCGAGGCCGATCTCGCGATCACGCTCGAGCGGCCCGAGCGCGGGCCCTACGTGGTCACGAAGCTGTGCGACTACCAGTTGCGGCTCTATGCGACGCGCGACTATCTGGGGAATCACGCGCCGATTACCTGCACGGACGATCTCGCGCAGCACGCATTCATCAGCTACGTCGACGATCTCGCGTTCAGCAACGAACTGCTGTACCTGGACCGCGCGGTGCCTGGTGCTACGGCCGGGTTGCGCACGACGAGCGTGATCGCGCAGGTTTTCGCGGCGCTACAGGGCGGCGGCCTCGCGATCCTGCCGTGCTTCATCGCGGCCACGCAGCCGGCGCTGGTGCCCGTGCTGCCGAACGACGTGGTCGTCACGCGGTGTTTCTGGCTGACGTGCCGCGAGGATCTGCGCAAGCTGCGGCGCGTGACCGCGCTGTGGGATTACCTGCGCGCGGCGGCGGACGCGAACCGCGCGCTGTTGTCGGGGGAGTCGGGCACGCTGCGTTTTATCGAAGCGAGCGAGCTGATGCCGTCCGCCCACGAGCGTCGAACGTGATAGAGGCTAATACTGTCACTATCGACATACCCCTCCGCCCTGACTCCGGGGCGCGCAGGTCTCGCGTTGCGAATTGATTTATTCGGAAAAACGAGAGGGATCGATTGAGGTGGATCGCACGTTATCGTTGACTGTGCGGGGTATTCGCACCTATAAGGTTGCAGTCTGATGGAATGGGGCGATTTTGAAAATATGGCACTTTAAAATTCACGTTTTATCTTCGGTGCGATACACTGTGGCGATGAGTCAATTTCTTGAGGATGATTGCTAATGAAGGCATTCTGTGTTTTTAACAATAAAGGTGGTGTCGGAAAGACGACCTTGCTGTGTAACCTTGCGGCATATTTCTCTATTAAGTTAAAAAAGAAAGTTTTGGTGGTTGATGCTGATCCACAATGCAATGCTACCGCTTATATGTTTAAAGAGAAGGCGTTGGATGATCTTTATTCTTCATCGAAGGATGGGGACACCATAAATCAACTTGTTACGTCGCTGAAAAAATCGAAGGGGTATTCGGATATTCCTATAAAAAGAAGCGAAAGTTTCGGTGTTGATGTTGTGCCTGGCGACCCGCGATTTTCGTTGGCGGAGGATTTTCTGGCGAAAGACTGGGTGGATGCGACAAGTGGTCAGGAGCGCGGGCTCAAGACGACTTTTCTCTTTCGTGCTTTGCTGGTGTGGGCTGAGTCAAAAAAATATGACTATGTTTTCTTCGATATTGGGCCGTCGCTTGGGGCAATAAATCGGACGGTTTTGCTTTCGTGCGACTACTTTATCTTGCCAATGTCTTCGGATATTTTTAGTCTTCGCGGTTTGCAGAATATCGAAGTTGCTATTACTAGCTGGAGTAAGGGGCTTGATCGCGGATTGGCGAGTTACAAAGAGGATAATGGGGTAGATTTTGAGTTCGATGATGCGGGGACTCCAAATTTAACGGCTATAAAATTCTTGGGGTATGTGACTCAACAATATACTGCGAAAACGGTCGCGGGAAAGAAGCAGCCAGTGGATGCTTATGAAAAAATTATTAAAAGAATAGATCCGGAGATAAAAAAGAGCCTGATCGATAAAATAAATGGAGGTAAGAAGTTGAATTATAAGCTTGGGGAAATACCGTATTTCAGTAGTTTGGTTCCCATGGCGCAAACTTCGACCAAGCCGATTTTCTCACTCAAGTCCGCTGACGGTGTCGTTGGGGCGCATTTTGATAAGGTTAAGCAATTTGAGGCTGTAATTTCTGAAATCGCTGGTAATTTAGCGACGAATATCGGATCTATTAAATGAAATCTATTTGGCCGCCAGAACTCGTACACGCCATTGCGTGCCGCCGGTGCGTTCTTTTTTTTGGGGCCGGGGTCTCGATGAATTCAACCGGGAAGGGGGGGGTGCGCCCGCCGAGTTGGAGTGATTTTCTTGTGGAGGCCACGAGGGAATTAGGCTCCCCAAACAAGAAAATTGTTAAAGAGGTCAAGAAGCTAATTTCGGATTATGACTATTTGACTGCGGCAGAGGTGATTAGGAATGAAGTAAAGGTTGAGAAATTTGCAAATTTGGTGAAATTGCATTTTCATACGCCAGACTTTAAGGCGGCTCCAATTCATAAATTTCTTTTTAATCTTGATCTTCGTATTTCAATTACTCCAAATTTCGATAGTATTTATGAAACGGCTGCCGCGGAGCGAGGGGCGGGTGCAATAACTGTCAAGGTGTACAATGAGAATGATATAGCCGATTCGTTGAGGCGGCACGAACGTGTGTTGATTAAGAGCCATGGTTCAATTTCATCGCCAAATAATCTCATTTTTACTCGGACAGACTATGCAAAGGCTCGTAATCAGCATAGTCAGTTCTATGAGTTGATGGACGCGCTTCTTCGAACGCATACGTTCATGTTTGTTGGGTGTGGGATTAATGATCCGGATATTCGGTCGCTTCTTGAAAATTACCGGTATCGACATCCGTATGGTCAAAGTCATTATTTTGTAACGGCAGAGAAAAATTATTGTCCGCAAGTGAAGGATGTTTTGGCGGAATCATTGAAAATTAATTTCATCGAATACACTTATACGAAGGATCACGGATTTCTTACTGCGGAACTGGCGCGATTAAATTCGCTGGTTGAATTGGAGCGTATTTCACTAAGTAAGAGCCAAGCGTGGTAATGGGAGGCGTGTTGTAGTGAGGATGGTCGGTGGAGTCGGGTATGTAGTGGCAGCGATAGTGACGTCGCAGCCACCATTCGCGCGCATTATGTGGCTCGGTGGCGTGCCGTCAACCCGGGCAACCCAGCCGATCCGCGAGTTCGTTCAGGTCCCTGACGTCGAAATCCCACGCATCGTCGGCTTGCAGGTCGGTCGTCTGGCCGGGCCCGTGCTCGGTCGGCCGCAGCACGAACGCGGTCGACAGCCCGAGCCGGCGCGCGGCCGCCAGATCGCCGTTGTGCGCGGCCACCAGGCACAGCTCGGCCGGCGCGAGGCCGAGAATCTCGACCGCTTCGGTATAGACGGCCGGCGACGGCTTGTACGCGCGGGCCACCTCGGCGCCGAGAATCGCGTCCCACGGCAGCCCGCCGTGCTTCGCGACGTCGACCATCAGCCGGATGTTGCCGTTCGACAGCGGCGCGATGATGTAACGGCGCTTCAGCCGGTGCAGCCCGGCGACGGCGTCGGGCCACGGATCGAGCCGGTGCCACGCGAGATTGAGTGCGTCGATGTCGGCATCGGGCATGTCGACGATCCCGAAACGGTCGAGCGTACGGACGAGGTTCTCGCGATGCAGCACGTCGAGCCGCACGTAACGGCGGCGTCCGCTGCGGATTTCTTCCATCGACGGCGAATATTCGTCGCGCCACGCATCGGCGAACGCGAACGGGTCGAGCGTCGGCGCGTGGCGGTCCAGGAATGCGGCGGCGCCGCGTGCGACACCGCTTCTCCAGTCGACGATCGTTCCGAAGACATCGAAAACGAGCGCCTTGATTTCGGCAGGGTTCGTCATGGGGATCCAGTGAAGGTCGATCGATGAGGGTACGAATCGCCGTGCCGCCGGATGGCGCGGCGCCGGTTCGATCGACATTGAATCACGGATACGAAAACGCGGCGGGGGAGGCCGCGATGCGGGCCCCCGCCGGAGTCGGAAGCAGGACAAGCACACGGTGCCGGCCTGACAGCGCCTGCCGTCGCGCGCGCCCGGCCGGTCAGCACATCCGGAAGGATCGACGGGCGGCGCGCCCGCGCCAGCCTGCGCCGCAGCAACCTTGGCATCGAATCCGCCGCCGCCTGCAAGCCGCGCGAGAACCGAGCGTAAACCCCCGATGCAAGCAGGCACGCCGATCGTCACGGATTGGTGTTAAATACATTTCGGCGCGCCCTCGCTCGGCGCGCAAACGGGGCGCACCGGGGATCGGCGTAAACCCGGAGCGGAACAGGGCACGAAATATCGATAACGAACCGGGCGCACCAGACCCGGTCGGACAGACGGCAGGATTCACTTGAATACCGAACCGCAAAGTTCTCGCTACAGCCTCGGGCTCGCCGCGGAAGTGCTCGCATCCGAGCAGAGCGTGCTGAGGCTGATCACACGCAACACGCCGCTGCCGGAACTGTTGGTCGAAGTTTGCCGGCGTGCCGAGGCTTTGCTCGGCGACGGCGCGTCGTGCACGATCCTGCTGCTCGATACGGACGGCGTGCACGTGCGCGTCGGCGCGGCGCCGTCGCTGCCCGCGCAGTACAGCGCGGCGATCGACGGCGCGACGATCGGCCCCGCGGCCGGCTCGTGCGGCACCGCGATGTACGAGCGCCGGATGGTCACCGTCGAGGACATCGAAACCGATCCGCTGTGGGCCGACTATCGCGCCATCGCGTTGCCGCTCGGCTTGCGCGCGTGCTGGTCGGTGCCGTTCCTCGACGACGCGGGCGCCGTGCTCGGCGCGTTCGCCGTCTATCATCACCGGCCGTGCCGCCCGAGCGACGAGGAAACGGGGCTGTTGCGCGATATCGGCAACAGCGTCGGCCTCGCGGTGCACCAGGACCGGATCGCACGGCAGCTCGCGCGCAGCGAGGAACATCACCGGCTCGTCGTCAACAGCCTGAGCGAGGGCATCCTCGTCGTGTCGCGCGAGGGCGTCGTGATCGCGAGCAATCCGAGCGCGAACCGGATGATCCGCGCGAAGGGCGAACTCGTCGGCCGTCGGCTGTCCACGGTGATCCTGCGCAAGCTGTACGAGGACGGCACGCCGATCGACCCGCACGACTGGCCGAGCCGGCGCGCGCTCGAGACGGCCACGCCGATGCTCGACTACACGGTCGGCTTCGGTCTCGCGGACGGCGACATCATCTGGGTGCGCGGCAACGCGGTGCCGATCGTGCGGCCGGGCGAGACGCAGGCCGACTCGGTGCTCGTGTCGTTCAACGACATCGGCCCCGTGCGCGAAGCGCAGCAGCAGTTGCGCTACATGGCGACCCGCGACGCGCTGACGGGCCTCTACAATCGCCGCTGGCTCGGCGACCGCATGCGCGAGCTGTTCGGCGTGCGCGATGCGGCGGCCGGGTCTGCGCGCGTCGCGATCCTGTTCATCGATCTGGTCGGCTTCAAGAAGGTCAACGACACGGCCGGCCACGACGCGGGCGACGCGCTGCTGCGCAGCGTCGCGGCGCGGCTCGCGGGCTGCGCGGACGGCCGCTACGCGCTCACGCGCGTCGGCGGCGACGAGTTCGTGATCCTCGTCGACGACTGCGACGATCCCGAGCGTCTCGCGGGGCTCGCGCGCGAGGTCATCGACGCGATCGCGAAGCCGTTCGCGATCGCGAACAACGAATACTGGCTCGGCGTATCGATCGGCATCAGCGTCGCGCCGCGCGACGGCGACGACGCCGTGACGCTGATGCGCAACGCCGATTCGGCGATGTACGACGCGAAGCAGCACGGCCGCAACCATTTCACGTTCTTCACCGCGCAGCTCAACCTGCGGCTGCAGCGCCGCTTCGCGATCGAACAGTCGCTGCGGCGCGCGCTGGCGTCGGACATGCTGCGGCTCGCGTATCAGCCCGTGGTCGACGCGCGCACCGGCCGCACGGTCGGCGCCGAAGCGCTGCTGCGCTGGACGAGCCCCGAGCTCGGGCCGATGTCGCCGGCGGAATTCATTCCGGTCGCGGAAGACACGGGGCTGATCGTCGCGATCGGCCAATGGGTGCTCGAAACCGCGTGCCGGCAGGCGGCCGAGTGGCGCCGCACGATCGCGCCGGACCTGATGCTGGCCGTCAACCTGTCGCCGCGGCAGTTTCACGAAGGGCTCGTCGAATCGGTCGCCCGCTGTCTCGCGCAAACGCGGCTCGACCCGTCCGCGCTCGAACTCGAGATCACCGAAGGCGTGCTGATGAACGACACGGACACCGTGCTGCCGATGCTCGAAGCGCTCACGGACATGAACGTGCGGATCTCGGTCGACGATTTCGGCACCGGCTATTCGTCGCTCGCGTACCTGAAGCGCTTTCCGCTGCACAACCTGAAGGTCGACCGTTCGTTCGTGTCGGGCGTGCCCGATCATCACGACTCGGTCGCGATCACGCAGGCGGTCGTCGCGATGGCGCATTCGCTCGGCATGAAGGTCACGGCCGAAGGCGTCGAGACGCAGGCGCAGTCGTGGTTCCTGCAGCAGATCGGCTGCGACATGCAGCAGGGCTATCTGTTCAGCCGCCCGCTGGATGCGCACGACTACGCGCGCCGGCTCGGCGCCGCGTGAGCGCGGCGCGCTCGCCGGACCTGGCGCGTGAGTGCGCTAGCTAGCGCGCGCCGAACCCGCCGGCGCCCGGCGGCGTCGGCGACGGATCGATCTCGACCCGGTTCTTGCCTTCGTGCTTCGCGCGATAGAGCGCGCGGTCGGCCGCCTCGATCAGCACGGTCGTCGGCAGGCCGGGTGCGGGCACGATGCTCGCGCCGCCGATGCTGATCGTCACGATCTGGTTGCCCGTCGACGCATGCGCGTGCCGCACGCGCAACGCCTCGACCGCGAGCCGGATCTTCTCGCCGAGCAGCCGCGCGGCGCCCGGCGACGTGGCCGGCATCACGACCGCGAATTCCTCGCCGCCGAAGCGGGCGGCGAGATCGCCCGACTGCCCGAGGCAGCGCTCGATCGTCGACGCGATCTGCTTGAGCACGCTGTCGCCCGACACGTGCCCGTACGTGTCGTTGTACAGCTTGAAGTTGTCGACGTCGATCATCAGCAGCGACAGCTCGCTGCGCTCGCGCGTGCCGCGCCGCCACTCGGCGGCCAGGTATTCGTCGAGATAGCGCCGGTTCGACAAGCCGGTCAGGCCGTCGGAGTGCGTGAGGCGCCGCAGCTCGAGATTGGCCTCGAGCAGTTGCTGTTGCGACTGCCGCAGCGCGCGATAGGCTTCGTCGCGCTGCAGCAGGTTCATATATGAGCGCGAGTGGTAGCGGATGCGCGCGACGAGCTCGATGCGATCGGGCAGCTTGACCAGATAGTCGTTCGCGCCGCACGCGAACGCGGCGCTCTTGATCACCGGTTCTTCCTGCGTCGACAACACGATGATCGGCACGTCGCGCGTCGCCGGATTCGCGCGGTACGCGCGCACGAGACTCAGCCCGTCGGTGCCGGGCATCACGAGATCCTGCAGGATCACGGTCGGGCGCGTCTCGATCGCGGCGGCCATCGCGTCGTCCGAGCGCGGGCAGTAGTGGAAGTCGATGCCGTCCTCGTCGACGAGCGCGCGGCGCACGGCTTCCGCGACGATCGTCTGGTCGTCGACCAGCAGCACCATCGCCGGCGCGTCGGCGGGCGACCCGGTCGGGCCGCCCGGCGGGCGAGTCAGGTCAATCGTCATGGTCGATGCGGGTTGTTGCGGTTGTTGCAAGGGCAGGCATGGGCGTTGCGCGCGGTCATCGTCGGGCTCAGATCCGCGCGAGCGCCGCCAGCTCGCCCGCGATGCGCCCGAGCGGCAGGATCGCGCGCGCCGCGCCGAGCGTCGCGGCTGCCTTCGGCATCCCGTACACGGCGCTGGTTGCCTCGTCCTGCGCGATCGTATGGTAGCCCTTCATTCGCAGCGCCTTCAGGCCGATCGCGCCGTCGCGCCCCATCCCGGTGAGCAGTACGCCGATCACGCGGCCGGGCCAGTGCTCGGTCAGGCTGTTGAAGAATACGTCGACCGACGGACGATACGGCGTGGCGGCGGGTTCCCGCGTGTATTCGAGCGTGCCGGCGCGCGTGATGCGCAGGTGATCGTCGGTCGCGGCGAGCAGCGCGACGCCCGGCTGCGGGCGGTCGCCTTCGTGCGCGACGCGCACGGCGAGCCGGGTCTGACCGTCGAGCCATTGCGCCATGCCTTCGGCGAACGCGCGATCGACGTGCTGCACGATCACGATCGGCGCATTGAAATCGGCCGGCAGGCTGCCGAGGATCGACGCGAGCGCGCCGGGGCCGCCGGCCTATGCGCCGATCGCGACCAGCGGGCCGGCGCCGCCGCGCGCGGCCGCGCCCGTGACGCGCGTGCCGCCCGGCGCGTCGAGCAGACGGCCGATCTGGTCGATCTTCGCGAGCAGCAGTTTCGTCGTGTCGCCGGCCGAGCCGTCGCCGAGCCGCGGCGTATCGACCGCGTCGAGCGCACCGGCGCCCATCGCCTCGAACACGCGCCACGCGTTCGCGCCGATGCAGCTCGTCACGATCAGGATCGCGCACGGTCGTTCGGAGCGCATGATCCGCCGCGTCGCTTCGATCCCGTCGAATTTCGGCATGATCAGATCCATCAGCACGATGTCGGGCGGCTGCGCGGCGCACAGTTCGACGGCCTGCGCGCCGTCGGTCGCGACCCACAGCACGCGGTGCTCGGGCCGTCGCGCGATCGCGCGGCGCATCGCCTCGACGGCAAGCGGGAGGTCGTTGACGATGCCGATGTTCACAAGCGGAATTCTCCGGTCGGTTCGTAGTGTTGTTGGAGGTGGGCCGGGTTCATGGAAGGTGCAGCCGGTTCGGCGCGTCCGGGCGGCATCGGCGGCCGGACGGCGCGGCATTCTTTTGGGTTGACGACGCCCGAATGCTGTCATGCGGCGCGGGCGGCGGCAATCGAAAAATTTGCGCATGGTGCCGTTTCAGTGCGTTTCCTCTATGGCGATGCCGCATTGCCTGCAAGCGGGCCAGTCGATCCCGTCCGGACACGCCGCAAAAGTCCGCATGTTACCGTGCCGGCATCGACAAAAAGAAAGGAGAGAACCGGATGACCGTGCCCGATACCGTCCTCGTCAGCCGCGACCCGCATGCGCCGATCGTGATCGAGCAGGACGGCCGTTTGCTGTACCGAATCCACATCGAGAGCGGACACGCGTCGTTCTACCGCGATTTTCCGGTCGAACCCGATGCGGTGCGCGTGCTGCGCGACGACGCCGAACGCTATTACTTCCTGTTCGCGGCGCTTCACCATCCGTACCAGTTGAGCGAGACGAACCTCTGCGACGCGGAGCGCGAGCGGTATTTCAGCACGATCCTGTTCGCCGGCCGCGACGCGGTCGAAGCCTTCATGACGGAACGCGATCGTGCCAGCAACGGCGCGGTGGCGAATTTGCTGGGGATCTTCACGCAGGCCGATTACCGACAACTGCGCGACGGCCGGTGGTTCGGCGTGGGCGCGGGCACGCCGGCTGCATAGCGGCCCGTACCGCGGCATCGGGCCGCGCAGCGGCCCCGCCGCCGCGCCGTCAGTGGCTGCGCGCGTAGCCCTGGATCAGCGCGCGCATCATCCCTTCGACCGTCGCATCGCGCAGGTCGTCTTCCTGCTCGGCTTCCTCGACGAGCGCGGCATAGGCGGTCGCGAGCGTCACGCGGTCGACTTCATGGCGTTGCTCCATCAGCGTCACCATCCCGTCCTTCGCCAGATGGGCGGAGAACGCGCGGCTGCCGATGGTCTGGAATACGTCAATCATGGCGGCTCTCCCGTACGTTGCCGATGCTTTTCAGTTTAGTCGGCGTCCCGGGCCCGCGCCACGCGTGCGGGCCGGCCGGCCCGATTCGTCCGATGAAATGTGGCCGACACACGGCGCGGGCACGGTGTCCGTCGGCTTCAACGTTTACCCGAGCCGCCAAATTGTCGACTTTTTATCGATAAAGTCTCGTGTTAGATTTCGCCGTCCGAGCCCGATGCAAACCGGGCCGGCCGCGCGCGGCCGACGTGCCGCGCGTCCAGACACAAGGAGGGGAAATGCTGGTGCTGATTGGGGTGCCGATCGTCGTGATCGGCTTCGCGCTGCGCTTCAATGCGCTGCTGGTGGTCACGATCGCGGGGCTCGCGACGGGGCTGGCGGGCGGGCTGAATTTCGTCGACATCGTCAGCGCGTTCGGCAAGGCGTTCACCGAGAACCGCTACATGGGGCTGATCTGGCTCACGCTGCCGGTGATCGCGCTGCTCGAGCGCAACGGGCTCAAGGAGCAGGCGAAGCGGATGATCTCGCGGGTCCAGGCGGCCACCACGGGCCGCGTGCTGATGCTGTACTTCGTGCTGCGCCAGGCGACGGCCGCACTCGGCCTCACGTCGCTCGGCGGCCACGCGCAGATGGTGCGGCCGCTGATCGCGCCGATGGCCGAGGCCGCCGCGGTCGGCCGGCACGGCGAACTGCCCGAGTCGGTGCGCCAGCAGATCCGCGCGCATGCGTCGGGCGCGGACAACGTCGCCGTGTTCTTCGGCGAGGACATCTTCATCGCGATCCAGTCGATCCTGCTGATCAAGGGCTTTCTCGAACAAAACGGCATCGCCATCGAGCCGCTGCACCTGTCGGTGTGGGCAATCCCGACCGCGATCGCCGCGCTGCTGATCCACTGCACGCGCCTCGCGCTGCTCGACCGCCGGCTCGCGCGCGGCTTCGGCCTGGTGAAGCAGGAGGGCGCGCGATGATCGGCCTCGAATCGCTGTACACGCTCGCCGGGCTGATGTTCGCCGCGTTCGCGTACTTCAACCTGACGGACCGCACGAATCCGCGGCGCGTCGTCAATTTCGCGTTCTGGGCCATCTACGCGGTCACGTTCCTGTTCGGCGCGCTGCTGCCGCATTTCGTGATGGGCT
This sequence comes from Burkholderia sp. LAS2, assembly GCF_018417615.1. Taxonomy (NCBI): domain Bacteria; kingdom Pseudomonadati; phylum Pseudomonadota; class Betaproteobacteria; order Burkholderiales; family Burkholderiaceae; genus Burkholderia; species Burkholderia sp. LAS2. The sequence continues at coordinate 3,802,558 of NZ_CP071052.1, read as the reverse complement.
GCCTGGCGATCGCGCTCGCGCTGATCGCCGGCTCCGGCAAGCTCGGCCGCGGCCAGTCGGACGAGGCAGACGTTGCGGCGGCCGTGCGGCGCGAGACGCTCGCGCAGCGCTTCGGCAACCGGCTGTTCCTGCCCGCGCTGCTGATTCCGCTCGTCACGCTGATCGGCACGTTCGCGCTGAAGCTCGTGCCGTTCGTCGAGCCGAAGAGCGTGACGCTGATCTCGCTCGTGCTCGGCACGATCGTCGCGTTCGTCGTCGCGCTCGCGATGCTGCGCGATTCGCCCGTGCATGCGCTGAAGGAAGCGCGCCACACGATGGACGCGGTCGGCTGGGCCGCGATCCTGCCGCAGATGCTCGCGGCGCTCGGCGCGCTGTTCGCGGTCGCGGGCGTCGGCGGCGTGGTGTCGGGGCTCGTGAAGGAGTGGGTGCCGATCGATTCGCCGTTCGCGGTGGTCGCGGCCTACACGGTCGGCATGGCGCTGTTCACGATGATCATGGGCAACGGCTTCGCCGCGTTCCCGGTGATGACGGCCGGCATCGGCCTGCCGCTGATCGTCCACCAGTTCCACGGCAATCCGGCGATCATGGGCGCGATCGGGATGCTGAGCGGCTTCTGCGGTACGCTGATGACGCCGATGGCCGCGAACTTCAACATCGTGCCCGCGGCGCTGCTCGAACTGAAGGACAAGAACGGCGTGATCAAGGCGCAGTGGCCGACGGCCGTGCTGCTGCTGGCCGTGAACACGCTGCTGATGTACGCGTTCGTATTCCGCTTCTGATTCGATGGACGAGATCCTCATGACCGACCGACTGACCCCCGAACTCGCGTCGAAATTCGCGTCGCTCGCGCTCGCACACCTGACCCGCGAATATCCGAACAAGCTCACGCATGCGCTCGAAGGTCCGCACGACGTGCAGGGGCCGCGCGCGCTGCACCCGATCTTCTACGGCAGCTATGACTGGCACTCGTGCGTGCACGGCTACTGGCTCGTGCTGCGCGTGCTCGAACGCTACCCGGCATTGCCGGAGGCCGAGCGCATCGTCGCGATCGTCGACGCGCACTTTACCGACGCCAACGTTGCCGGCGAACGCGCGTATCTCGCGCTGCCGCACAACAGCGGCTTCGAGCGGCCGTACGGCTGGGCATGGCTGCTCGCGCTCGTCGCGCAGCTCGAGCGGCTCGCGCTGAAGGGCGTGCTGCCGCAGGCCGCGCGCTGGGCGAAGACGATGGCGCCGCTGGCCGACCTGTTCGTGTCGCGCTTCGAGACTTTCCTGCCGAAGGCGACCTATCCGCTGCGCGTCGGCACGCACTTCAACACCGCGTTCGCGCTGGCGCTCACGCTCGATTTCGCGCGCGATACGCAGCGCGACGGGCTCGCCGCGCTGATCGTCGATACCGCGAAGCGCTGGCACCTGAACGACGTCGCATGCCAGGCGTGGGAGCCGTCGGGCGACGAATTCCTGTCGCCCGCGCTGATGGAAGCCGAACTGATGCGGCGCGTGCTGCCGGCCGCCGAATTCGACGGCTGGTTCGCGCGCTTCCTGCCCGACCTCGCGCGCGGCGAGCCGGCGACGCTGTTCGAGCCGGCGACGGTCAGCGACCGCAGCGACGGCAAGATCGCGCACCTCGACGGGCTGAACCTGAGCCGTGCGTGGTGCCAGCGTTCGCTGGCCGGCGCGCTGCCGGAAGGCGATGCGCGGCGCGCGAAGCTGCTCGATGCGGCCGACCGGCATCTCGCGAGCGCGCTCGCGCACGTGGCGGGCGACTACATGGGCGAGCACTGGCTCGCGACGTTCGCGCTGCTCGCGCTGGACGCGTAGCGCGCCATCCGCCAGTTCGCCGTCTCGCCATGGACAAGCTTATTTCCTACGTCGCCGCGATCCACGGGCTCGCCGGGTCCGTGTCGGTCGTGTCGCACGCGACATCGCATGATCGCTGGACCGACGACGACGTCGAGGTCACCCGCGACGAAACCGAATACCGGTTCGATAACGGCGCGATCGTGCGCCGCTCGGTCGAGCAGGACCGTGCGCCGTCCGACCTGCTGTGCGCCGAATGCTGGATCGACTACGACGTGCTGCGCCATCCCGATGCGCAGCCGATCAACCCGTCGCGGTTGACGTTCGACAACGCGTGCCGCGAAACCTTCTGGCTGCGGTACCACCTCGCGTGAACGTGCGCGCCATGCATGAGTGCTTGAGGCTGCATCAGGCCGGCGGCCGACGAAGCGCGTGCCGGGGATGTCGGCGCCACCGGTCTCGTCGAACACGCAGTCCTCGGTCATGAAGCCCATCAGCGCGTGAGCGTCATGCCGACTGAGTTCGGGACGGGATGATTAAATTGATTTTTTTGAAAATCAATCGGGTAAGTTCTAAATATATTGATTTTTAAATTTCCGATATTTAACAATCGTTTTGATTTTCTCCGTGATCTCATGGCAATGAGTTTTCTGGTGTTATTCGAGTAAGATTGTCAACAGAGAGCGATGAATAAAAAGGCTTGCCGCCTGATGTATGCCCGGTTCCGGCGAATGGTAGTGGCCCTCGAGGAAGCGGCAAGTACCTTGGCCGCACGCGCTTGCCGATTACCGCTGCTTCGCAGGCGGCGAGCTATCCATTGACCAGTACGCATGTGGTCCAGGTGCACAAGGGATTGCCGCAGGTAAATACCGCGAAACCATCGGATGCCGGGGAGGGCAGTCAATAGCTCTATTGTGTTATCCCGCTTTGCAATGCAGATTGATATAAAAAGCGGAGCACACGGGATGACCTCGATAACTCTCGATTTAGGTTCAGGAAAACGCGCGACATTGACTCGCGCCACAGGTTCTATCGGTGCAAGCCGATCGATGGGGCAACGCAGCGCCGTTTCGGAATTGATGCTGCACTGGCCGAAATATGCGGGCCTCACTGCCAACGCGTTGGCGTACATGCGGCAACTGGGTCTGGATGTGCTTCAGGGCACGCCGCTTGACGCGCTCAAATCCGCCATAGAAATCGGTCGCGTAGCGGTCGAGATTGACCGCAGGGTAGGCGAGGGTGGCGGTAGCGGTGGCGGCCAGCCGTCAACTCCACCCTTCCCGCGTGCCAGCAGGCTTGCCAGCGTGCCGCGGATGACTTCGCTGCCGGCCGACAAACCCCTGCCGAGTTGGGTGATGCCTGACGACGTGTCTGGCGACTCGCTGTTGGCCTACTTGGAAAGCGTTATTGGCGGCAGTGGCGCCGGCTGCACAGCCGGTTTTACGGGTGGTGCCTCATCATTGCTTGGAGATGCGCAGCCGTTCGACTATGCCGCACTCGCAATTGGCGAGCGTGTTGAATCGCTTGCCGCGGCGACCAACAATCCGAACTTTGCGGCAAAGATGCTCGGCTACGATCGCAAGACGTTCGGGCAGATGCTGCATATCTTGAAGCCCGCCAACGGCTTGGGACCGGCCGACAACGTTATCTTCCACGACAGCGGCGACGTTGAATTCAAAGGCGTAATTATTGATAACATCCATGACTATGCACGCTGAGCCCTCTCCGCCCACCGATAGCGCCCTTGCGCACGCGACGTTCATCATTTCATCGGACGGCGCGCACCCGGACACGTGGACCGCTTTCTTCGGCATCTTCCCGAGTCGAACGATCACGAAAGGGAAGCCCTATCTGCTGCCCTCCGGGCGCTTGAGTTCCCGGCCTGGAAAACTCAATCTATGGGCGCTGGAAAGCAAGGCCGCCATTCAAAGCGATCGGTTGGAGCCGCATCTCCGCTACCTGATCGAACGACTCTCGTTGCCGCGTGAAGGTCTTCTCGAGCGTATCGAACAAGCAGGGGCGCGTATGCGGTTCTTCTGTTACTGGGACAACGAGAAAGGTGATCGTGCGCCCTACGTGTCGGACGCTACCCGCCAACTCATTGAATCAGTCGGGGCAGTGATCGAGATCGACGAATATCGATAGCGTCCACGGCTGCTGGCGTTTCCGTGACGCCTGACGCGACGCGCATACCTCGGTCCGCCTCCGCCCTGGCACAGGCGCGAGCGTGCGGCAGTTCCCGCTGCGGCGCGCCGCTGAGCGGTAAATAGGTAACCGATGGAAGGTTTTTTGTACTAATTCAGTCAATCTTTCGTGGAAGGCGACCGCCTTTGCGTCGCATGCAACACCGCTTTCCATGACGAGGGCCGACGCGGCGGCGGCGACTCGCTACACTGCCGTACCGGTTGGACGGGCCCCGGCATCAGGCCCGCGAGCAAGGAGACAGAAGAGGATGGACACCCCACGCGCAGCGGTCGTCACGTACCGCGGGAAGGCGATCGAGAACACGCACATCGCCCATGTGGCGGTCGTCGATGCACGCGGCCGGCTGCTGGCCCGGTTCGGCGATCCGTTCCGGATGACGCTCGCGCGGTCGGCGGCCAAGCCGGCCCAGGCGCTGTCGGTGATCGAGACGGGCGCGCCGGAGCGCTTCGGCTTCGACGACGCGGACATCGCGCTGATGTGCGCGTCGCACAGCAGCGAGGATCGTCACATCGAACGCACGCGCGCGATGCTCGCGAAGGTCGCCGCGCACGAATCGGATCTGCGCTGCGGCGGCCATCCGCCGTTGTCCGACGCGGTGTACCGGGCGTGGATCAAGCGCGACTACACGCCGACCGGCGTATGCAGCAACTGTTCGGGCAAGCACGTCGGGATGCTGGCCGGCGCGCAGGCGATCGGCGCCGCGATCGCCGATTACCATCTGCCCGACCATCCGATGCAGGTGCGCGTGAAGCAGGTGGTGGCCGATGCATGCGGGCTGCGCGACGACGAGGTCGACTGGGGCATCGACGGCTGCAACCTGCCGACCCCGGCGTTCTCGCTGGATCGGCTGGCGCGCCTGTACGCGTCGCTGGCCGACGGCGCGGACGCGGTGGAAGCGGGCGGCGCGCTCACGGACCGCATTCGCGCACTGGCGCGCATTCACCGTGCGATGACCGCTCATCCGGAGCTGGTGGCCGGCGAAGGGCGCTATTGCACGGTGCTGATGAACGCGTTCGGCGGGCAGGTGGTCGGCAAGCTCGGCGCGGATGCGTGCTACGGAATCGGCGTGCGCGCGTCGGAACGCACGCGGCAACTCGGCGCGGACGGCGCGCTCGGCATCTCGGTGAAGATCGAGGACGGCAATCTCGACGTGCTCTATATGGTCGTCAGCGAAATCCTCGAGCGGTTGCAGATCGGTACGGCCGAGCAGCGTGCGCAATTGTCCGCGTTCCACCGGCCGCGGATGCTCAACACGCAGGGCGTCGAGTTCGGGCACGCGACGTTCCCGTTCGAATTGCAGGCGGCCTGAACGCGGTCGCCGCGCCGATGCCGTCGGCCCGCAATCCGGGCCGTACCGCGGCGCGCGCTACGCGCGTGCGTCGCGAATCTTCGCCAGCTCCCGCTCCGACAGCTCGCCGATCTGCGCGAGGTGTTCCGCGAGAAAATCCTTCAGCACGCGCAGCTTCGCCGAGCTGCGCCGGTTCGCCAGATACGCGATGTAGATGAATTCGCCGGTCAGCCGGTTCTGCAGCCGGTAGCGCGGCAGCACGGCTTCGAGCTGGCCGCTCGCGAGCAGGTCGCGCACCAGCCAGATCTCGAATTCCGCGATGCCGAGCCCCGCGCAGGTCGCCTCCAGCAACAGCTCCGAATGGTCGGTGACGAGATTGCCGGCCGGCAGCACGCTGTGCCGCGTGTCGCCGCGCACGAGCTCCCAGCGCGGATCGCCTTCCGGGTGCACGTAGCGCAGGCAGTTGTGATGCTTCAGGTCGTCCGGCGTCGCCGGGCGCCCGCAGCGGTCGAGGTAGCCGGGCGTCGCGCACAGGATGCTGTCGTTGCGCGACAGCCGGTGGACGACCAGGTTGTCCAGGTAGTTCTCGCCTTCGTGGATGTCGAGATCGAAGCCGCCGGCCACGAGGTCGTTGTGGTTGTCGGTGAGCCGCACGTCGAGCTGGATCGTCGGGTAGCGCGCGAGAAACGGCGCGATCAGCGGCGCGAGATGGCGGCGGCCGAACGCGACCGGCGCGGTGAGCTTCAGCGGGCCGCTCGGCTGCGCATTCAGCTCGGCGACGACACGCAGCGTGTCGTCGAGATCGGCGATCAGTGTGACCGCGCGCTCCAGATAGATATGGCCGGCCTCGGTGAGCGTCACGCTGTGCGTCGAACGGTGCAGCAGCGCGACGCCGAGCGCCTCCTCGATCGCGGTCACCTTGCGCGCGACCGTCGACGTCGACACGTGCATCTCCTTCGCGACCGCCGAAAAACTCCCCGTTTCGACCACCCGCACGAACGCGCGCATCGCGCCCAGGTGATCGATGCCGGTTTCTCTCGCGCCTTTTTTCATTCGATTCTCGCTGTTGCGTCCCACGCAAAACCGATTTCGATAATACAGAAGGGAGCATGTTTTTGCAAAGGCATAGAATGCGAACCCGTCGCGTCGGCAAGCGGCGGCCGGCGAGCGGCACGAGACATTTCAGGAGGGCACGATGGCAGAACACGGCTTCCGCGTCGAAGCGGATCTTTTAGGGAAACGAAGCATTCCGGATACCGCCTATTACGGCGTCCACACGCTGCGCGCGAAAGAGAATTTCGACATTTCGGGCCGCACCATCGCGTCGCTGCCGTACCTCGTGATGGCGCTCGCGTCCGTGAAGGAAGCGGCGGCCGACGCCAATTGCGAACTCGGGCTGCTGCCGAGGCCGTTCCGCGATGCGATCGCCGCCGCGTGCGTCGAGATCCGCGAAGGGCGGCTGCACGACCAGTTCGTCGTGGACGTCATCCAGGGCGGCGCCGGCACGTCGACCAACATGAACGCGAACGAGGTGATCTGCAACCGCGCGCTCGAAATCATGGGCCACGCGCGCGGGCAGTACGAATACCTGCACCCGAACGAGCACGTCAATCTCGCGCAGAGCACCAACGACGTCTATCCGACCGCGATCCGGATCGCGACGTGCTTCGCGGTCGAACATCTGCTGGAGGCGATGGCGCGGCTGCGCGATGCATTCGCGGAGCGGGCCGACGCGTTCGCCGGCTTGCTGAAGCTCGGCCGCACGCAGTTGCAGGACGCGGTGCCGATGACGCTCGGCCAGGAATTCTCGACCTACGCGGTGATGCTGACGGAAGACATCGCGCGGCTGCAGGAAGCCGGCTGGCTGATTCGCGAGATCAACCTCGGCGCGACCGCGATCGGCACGGGCATCACCGCGCATCCGCAATACGCGGAGAAGGCGCTGGCCGCGCTGCGCCGCATCACCGGGCTCGACCTGAGCACCGCGCCGAACCTGATCGAGGCGACGCAGGATTGCGGCGCGTTCGTCCAGGTGTCGGGCGTGCTCAAGCGGATCGCCGTCAAGCTGTCGAAGATCTGCAACGACCTGCGGCTGCTGTCGAGCGGCCCGCGCGCAGGCTTCGGCGAAATCAACCTGCCGCCCGTGCAGGCCGGCTCGTCGATCATGCCCGGCAAGGTCAATCCGGTGATTCCGGAAGTCGTGAACCAGGTCGCGTTCGAGGTGTTCGGCAACGACGTGACCATCACCTTCGCGGCCGAGGCCGGCCAGCTTCAGCTCAACGCGTTCGAACCGGTGATCGCGAGCGCGCTGTTCCGCAGCTTCAGCCACCTGACGGCCGCGTGCACGACGCTCGCACAGCGATGCGTGAGCGGCATCACCGCGAATCCGGAACGGCTGCGCGAAACGATGGAGCGCTCGGTCGCGCTCGCGACCGCGCTGAATCCGTATATCGGCTACAAGCGCGCGACCGCCGTCGCCGCCGAAGCGCATGCGACCGGCAAGTCGATCCGCGAGGTCGTGCTGGCGCGCGAACTGATGACCGAGGCGCAACTCGACGAAGCGCTGCAGCCCGAAGCGCTGATCCGGCCGCGCGCGTTCTGACGCGAGCCGGTTCGCGGTCGTACCGAAAGCGCCCCCGGAGCGGGGCGCGACACATTTATAAACAACGGAGACTCACGATGACACACCCCAGCGAGCGCCCGGCCGGTCCGGCCGGCGGCGCGGATGCCGCGCATGCCGATCCCGATGCGATGTTCGCGTCGCACGAAGCCGGCTATGCGAAGCAGTTGAAGCCGCGGCACGTGCAGATGATCGCGATGGGCGGTGCGATCGGCACCGGCCTCTTTCTCGGCGCGGGCGGCCGCCTGCAAAGCGCGGGGCCCGCGCTCGCGCTCGTGTATCTCGTGTGCGGCGTGTTCGCGTTCCTGATCATGCGCGCGCTCGGCGAACTCGTGATGCATCGGCCGACCAGCGGCAGCTTCGTGTCGTATGCACGGGAGTTCATGGGCGAACGCGCGTCGTTCGTCGCGGGCTGGATGTACTACCTGAACTGGGCGACGACCGGCATCGTCGACATTACCGCGGTCGCGATCTACATGAAGTACTGGGCCGTGTTCACCGACGTGCCGCAATGGGTGTTCGCGCTCGGCGCGCTCGGGATCGTGTCGGTGATGAACATGATCGGCGTGAAGGTGTTCGGCGAGATGGAGTTCTGGTTTTCGCTCGTCAAGGTCGGCACGCTCGCGGTGTTTCTCGCGGTCGGCGCGGTGTTTCTCGCGAGCGGCCATCCGGTGGCGGGGCAGATGACGGGGCTGCATCTCGTCGCGGATCACGGCGGGATCTTCCCGCACGGGATTCTGCCGGCCGTGCTGATCGTGCAGGGCGTCGTGTTCGCGTATGCGAGCATCGAACTCGTCGGCGTCGCGGCGGGCGAGACGGCCGACGCGCGCAAGGTGCTGCCGAAGGCGATCAACAGCGTGATGTGGCGCATCGCGCTGTTCTACGTCGGCTCGGTCGTGCTGTTGACGCTGTTGCTGCCGTGGACCGCGTACAGCTCGCATGAAAGCCCGTTCGTCACGTTCTTCAGCAAGCTGGGCGTGCCGTACGTCGGGACCGTGATGAACGTCGTGGTGCTGACCGCCGCGCTGTCGAGCCTGAATTCCGGTCTCTATTCGACCGGCCGCGTGCTGCGCTCGCTTGCGATGGGCGGCTCGGCGCCGCGCTTCGTGTCGCGGATGAACGCGCGCGGCGTGCCGTACGGCGGGATCCTGATCACGGTCGCGATCAACGCGATCGGCGTGCCGCTGAACTACATCGTGCCGGCGCAGGCGTTCGAGATCGTGCTGAACATGGCGTCGCTCGGGATCATCACGACGTGGGGCTTCATCGTGATGTGCCAGATCCTGTTCCGCCGCGCGGTCGATCGTGGCGAGATGAAGGCCGTGTCGTTCCGGATGCCCGGCGCGCCGTTCACGTCGTGGCTCACGCTCGCGTTCCTCGTCGGCGTGCTGGTGCTGATGGCGTTCGACTACCCCGGCGGCACGTGGACCATCGCGATGATTCCGGTCGTCGTGCTCGCGCTGGTGATCGGCTGGAAGCTGGCGAAACGTGGTGCCGAGCGCGAACGGGCGGCGGCGATGCCGGCATCCGTGCGCGCCGTTGCGGATCCCGCGCAGAACGCGTGATGAACGCTTGACGTCATGCACCGGGGGCGTCGGTCCGTTCGCGGGCCGACGCCCCCGGTGCGTTCGGTTCCGGTTCAACTCACATTCAGTTCAGCCCGGCGCGCTCGCCGACCCATCGGCCGAAATCGCCGGCCATCTCCGCGGTCAGCTCGTGGCCGGCCGCATACAGCCGCGTGTCGTGCGCGACGCCGAGCGCCGTCAGCTTCGCGTCGGCCGTGTCGGCCCACGCGATGGGCAGCTTGTCGTCGAAGCGGCCGTGCATCACCAGCGCGTGCAGCGTGCTCAATGCATCGCGCGGCGCGATCAGCGGATCGATTTCCGGCAGGACGCGCCCGCACAACACGGCGAACGCGCTCACGTCGCCCGGCGACGTGAGGCCGACGCTCGCGCTCATGATGCCGCCCTGGCTGAAGCCGGCGATCACGGTCGGCAACGCGGGGGCCGCGCCATCTCGCGCGCGGAACGCATGCAGCAGCGTGATCAGTTGCATGCGGCTCTCGTCCGCACGCGCCGCATCGATTTCAGGGCCGTTCGGGCCGAAACGCACCGGAAACCACGCATGCTGATTGGGCCCGAACGTGAGCGGGCCGCGCAGGAACGCGATTTCGATGCGCGGATCGATCGTGTCGGCCACGTTCAGCAGGTTGGTTTCGTTACCGCCGACGCCATGCAGCAGCAACAGGCGGGCTGCCGGGCGGCCGGTGGCCGGACGCAGCCGGTATTGAAGGCCGGATTCGGGTTCGGTGGTCAGCGGCAGGACGTCGGTCATTGCGTGGGTCCGGAAGAGGATCGATGCGACAGTCTAGAGCGAGCGGATCGGCAGGGGAATCGCCGGGACGGGATTGATTGTTTCCTGTTGGGAATGAATCGGGGCACGGGTCGTTTCGAGAGCCGGTCACGATGTCACGCGGCCACGCATCTGATCGCGGCCGGCACGCCGATCGGCCCCTACGGCTCATTGATCGCAGGGCAGGCGCGTGCCCGGCACCTGGTGCTCGTCACGCACAACGTCCGCGAATTCGAGCGCGTTCCGCGGCTGCAGTTCGAAGACTGGCTCGCCGAGCCGGACGAAGGCTGAACGGTCGATCATGCAGAGTCGACACTAACGAACCAGCCGGGCGAATACTGAGACGATTATAAAAAATACCAAAACAAACCGCCCGTCGATAATGCGCAAACGTTTTGCCGGAATTCAATAAGACGGATGTTGCGCGCATGAATAAAACAATGAATTTCCGCTATTCCGGCAATTCGTCGAGCGCCGCGGCCGTACGGGGCATGGCGGCGGAAAGTTGACGGCAAATCCGCAAAAAACTTTAGGCATTTCCGCGCGCAATTGATCATTGCGATTTCCTCGATGATCGATTGGTTTTCGGTCATCGGACAGTCATACACCATCCCCGATAATGCGGCGCTCATTCTTTCAATAGACAAATGGGCGATCGAACCCGGATCGCCGCGGGGAGCTGTACTCATGACCATCCGTCATCGCATTACGCTGCTAGTCGTCCTGACGTTCTTCGCGCTGTCCGCGATCGGCGTCTACGCCGTGTACCAGACGCGCAAGAGCGCGTCCGAGGTGCGTCAGGTCACCCAGGGAATCGTGCCGAGCGCGCTTGCGTCGGCGGATCTCGTCGCCGACGTGAAGAACATCCAGATCGCGACGATGACGCTCGTCTACGCGCCCGACGCGAACACCGCCGCGCAGGCGCGCGACGAGCTGAAGGCGAAGCAGGCTGCACTGCGCGCCGCGCTCGACGGGCAGGCGAAATCGGCGGTCGGCCGCGCGCAGGAAGGGCTCGTCGCGCAGGCGAAGGACAGCGCCGCGAACTATTTCGCGGCGATCGACGACACCGTGAAGATGAAGACGGACGGCAAGGTCGAGATGGCGCAGGCGTACCTGTTCGCGAACGTCGCGCAGTATCGCGACGAACTCGAAAGCATCGTCGACACGCTGCGCGTCGAGAAGAACCGCCAGAAGGACGACGCGATCGGCGCGTTGAACGGGATGCTCGCGACCACGGCGACCGCGATCGCGGGCGTCGCCGGCACGGTGATCGTGCTGCTGACCGCACTCGGCTTCGTGCTGTATCGCCAGATCACGCGCCCGCTGATCGGGATGCAGACGGCGATGAGCGAGATCGCGACGAGCCAGGATTTCACGCGCCGCGTGCCGGTGGGCCGGATGGACGAAATCGGCCATTCGATCGTCGCGTTCAACGGGATGATCGAGAAGATCCAGGAGAACGCCGCGCAACTGAAGCAGAAGACAGCCGACATCCAGGCGATGCTGCAAAACATGCAGCAGGGCATCCTGACCGTCGTCGAAGGCGGCGTCGTGCATGCGGAGTATTCGGCGTACCTCGAAACCATCTTCGAGACGAACGACATCGCCGGGCGCGACCTGATGACGCTGGTGTTCGACGATTCGGCGATCGGCGCCGACGCGCGCTCGCAGGTCGACGCGGCCGTGCATGCGTGCCTCGGCGAGGACAGCATGAACTTCGAGTTCAACGAGCATCTGCTCGTCAACGAAGTCGCGAAGCGGATGCCGGACGGCCGAGAGAAGTGGCTCGACCTGAGCTGGTCGGCGATCACCGACGAGACCGACACCGTGGTGCGCCTGATGTTGTGCGTGCGCGACGTGACCGAGATCCGCGAGCTGACCGCGCAGGCCGGCGAACAGCAGCGGCGCCTCGAAATGATCGGCGAGATTCTGTCGATCAGCCAGGACAAGTTCCACGACTTCGTGCACAGCGCGAAGGGCTTCCTCAGCGAGAACGAACGGATGATCCGCCAGCACGAGCGCGTCGATCACTCGATCGTCGCGGCGCTGTTCCGCAACATGCACACGATCAAGGGCAATGCACGCACGTACAGCCTGCAGCACCTGACGAACATCGTCCACGAAGCGGAGCAGGCGTACGAATCGCTGCGCCGCGCGGACGGCGGCCCCGAGTGGAACCGCGACGCGCTGATGGACGACCTGGCGCGCGTGCGCGAGGCCGTCGACCACTACGCGACGATCAACGCGGTCACGCTCGGCCGCAGCGGCGAGCCGGCACCGAATGGCGCCGATTTCCTGATGGTCGAGCGCGCGCACATCAGCGAGAGCCTGCGCGTGCTCGATGGCGCGGATCCGGCGAACGCGTCCGACTGGCACGCGGCGCGCGATGCGGTGCGCCGCATGCTGAGCCAGCTCGGCACGCAAGGGATCGGCGACGCGCTCGGCGGCGTGATCGAATCGCTGCCGTCGCTCGCGGCCGAGCTCGGCAAGCCGGCGCCCGTCGTGCATATCGACAGCCACGGCCAGCGCGTGCGCAGCGAGATCGTCGCGACGCTGAAGAACGTGTTCATGCACCTGCTGCGCAATGCGATCGACCACGGGATCGAATCGTCCGACGCGCGGCGCGCGGCCGGCAAGCCGGCGTCCGGCACGATCGACATCGCGGTCGGCGTGGGCGGCGGCGAACTGTGGTTCGTGCTCGCCGACGACGGCCGCGGCCTCGCGCTCGACCGGATTCGCGGCATCGCGCGCGAGCGCGGCTGGATCGATGCCGCGAGCGAAGCGGCGCTGTCCGACGAGGACGTCGCCGAGCTGATCTTCCGGCCGGGCTTCTCGACCGCTCAGATGGTGACCGAAGTATCGGGGCGCGGCGTCGGCATGGACGCGGTGCGCAACTTCCTGAAGCGCGACGGCGGCGATATCGCGCTGCGCTTCACCGACGATCGCGTCGGCGCGCCGTATCGCGCGTTCGAGACGATCGTGTCGCTGCCGGCGCGCTTCGCGGCGGACGGTGCCGCGCACGGCGCGGGGCACGCGCAGCGCGCGCGCAGCGCGGATATCGGCGCGGCGGAGTGACGGCGTGATCGTGCAGGCATGGATGATCCAGATGGCCGCCGCGCTGGCGGGCGGCGGGGTCGTCGCGGTCGCGGCGGCGGTCGTGTTTCGCGTGATGCGCCAACGGTTCGTCGCGTCGATGGAACGCGACACGCACGCGTTACGCGGTGCGCTCGACGCAGCCGCCGCACGCGCCGATGAAGCGGCGTCGGCGCATGCGCAAGCAGCCGACGCATGGGCGCAACGCGAGGCGCAGCTGGAGGAGGCGCTGACGCGCGAGGCATCCGCGAACGGCGCGCAGCGCGACGCGGTGCAGGCGCTGTCGGCCGAGCGCGCCGCGCTCGCGCAACATGCGCTGAAGATCGCCGACGAAGCCGCGCGTTTGCGCGGGCTCGCCGGCACGTTCGAGCGCTGGCACGAGCAGATGATCTCGCTGACCACGCAGAACCAGGACATGCGCGCGAAGAACCAGGAGCTGTCGGCGATCGTCGCGCACGTGTCGATCGTGTCGCTGAACGCGTCGATCGAGGCCGCGCGTGCAGGCACGGCCGGGCGCGGCTTCTCGATCGTCGCGAGCGAGGTGCGCGGGCTGGCCGCGCGCTCGCAGGAGCTGTCGAACAGCTATCGCGACAGCCTGAACCGCAACGATCTCGTGACGGCCGCGACGTTCCAGGACATCCAGGCCGGCGGCAAGATGATCACGGCCGCGCTCGCGACCGTCGAGACGCTGGCCGGGCAACTGCATGCACGGATCGAAGGAGAAGCCGCGTGATCAGCGCGCAGGCGAGGGCCGGGTTCGAGCGGATCTTCTTCGATGCCGCGCGCACGCGGCTCGCGGCCGGCGGCGTGTGCGACATCCGGCCGGCCGCCGGGCATGAACACGATGCGCCGGATCGCGTGCAAGCGAAGTCGCGATCGAAGCCGAAAGTGACCGGACATGTCGTCGTGCTGACGATCTCGGCGCTGCATTTCCGGCTGCTGCTCGCGCTGCGCTTCAGCGACGACGACGCGACGCGTCGCCATTTCGCCGGTGCGACGGCGGGCGCGAACAGCCAGCGGCCGCTGACCGACGCGTTCATGGAAGTCGCGAACCTGTGTTGCGGCGCGATCAACCAGGCGCTGACCGCGCCGTTTCCCGATCTCGGGATGTCGACGCCTTACCTGCTGAGCGGCGCGAGCCTCGACTTCATGCACGCGCTCTCGCCCGATTACGTCGCCGCATACGACCTGACGCTCGACGGCGACGTGCGGGTCGGCGCGACGCTGTGCGTGTGCGCGAACGCGCCGGTCGATTTCCACGTGCCGGAAACGGCCACGGTCGATACCGGCGGCGAGCTCGAACTGTTCTGACCGACCATCAGGAGTCCATCAGATGACCGAAGACCAACCCGTCAGCAAGGTGCTCGTACTCGACGACAGCCGCGTGCACGCCGACGCGCTCAAGCGTTTCTGCGACGCGCACAACCTGGTCGGCCTGACCGTGCGGCGCAGCCGGCTGCTGAAGGTGCTGCGCTCGAACATCGATCTCGGCGCGATCCTGCTCGCCGAGGATTACGGCGGCTCGCCGGCCGAGAGCGCGATCATCGCGACGCAGATCGACGCGCTGCGGCCCGAGCTGCCGATCATCCTGCGCCGCGAATCGCTCGCGTCGCGCGACGGGCTGCCCGATGCGCTGGCACGCGTCGCCTGCGCGGCCTACGTCGCCGACGACATGACGCCGCTCGCGCGCGCGATCGACGAATATCTGTTCGGCCGCGACTACCCGAACGCGCTGGTGCGCGGCATCTCGGAGATCACCGAGGCGCGCCTCGACAGCCTGTTTCCGGGCATGACGATCGAGCACGACACGCCGTGCATCGTGCGCGACCAGATCATCTTCGGCGAAGTGTTCAGCCTGATCGCGCTCGAAAGCGCATGGTGCCGCGGCTACATGCTGCTGCAGACGAGCGAGCAGCCGCTGCTCGACATGATCGGCGGCACGCGCGACGGCGGCCGCGCGCCGGATTTCCGCGACGTGAACAGCGTGCTCGGCGAGTTGACCAACCTCGTGTGGGGCGCGTTCAAGAACCGCTATCTCGGCGACGCGGAGGCGCTGGCGCGCCATCCGGTGCAGGTGCCGCTCGTCGTCAATCACAAGCAGAAGTTCATCTCGTTCGGCGGCGACTGTCCGCAGCTCTGTTTCAAGTACCGGATGACCGATCCGGCATCGGGGCGCTCGGTCCGTCTCGACCAGCGTTTCGTGTTCAGCCTCAGCTGGTCGCCGGAGGATTTCCGCGAATCGGTGCAGGACGTCGGGCCGATGGTCGAGTCCGGCGAACTCGAACTGTTTTGAATGTTGAAGTCGGCAACAACGAAAAGGGGAAGACGACATGGCAAAGATTCTGGTGGTCGACGATTCGGGCACGGTGCGCGACGAAGTTGCGGGCTTCCTGCGCAATCACGGGCTCGACGTCGCGACGGCCGTCGACGGCAAGGACGGACTCGCGAAGCTCAAGGCGACGCCCGGCGTGCGCCTCGTGATCAGCGACGTGAACATGCCGAACATGGACGGCCTGACGATGGTCGAGAAGATTCGCGGCGAGCTCGCGAACACGGCGGTCAACGTCGTGATGCTGACGACCGAGAGCAGCCCGGCGATGAAGGAGCGCGGCAAGGCCGCCGGCGTGAAGGGCTGGATCGTGAAGCCGTTCAAGGGCGACGCGGTGCTCGACGCGCTGAAGAAGCTCGCGGGCTGACGCGCCCGCGGGCCGTCGAACGGTTGCGCGCGCAATTTACAGCGCGCCGGGATGTCCGTATCCTGCCGGATGCCGAGGGCGGCGTGGCGGCGCCTCGTGCGCCGCACGCCCGGCATTGACGAACATCAGGAACGGAACGAAACCGATGGCATCCGAATACGGGCGACCCGCTGCGCGGCACACGGGAATGCAGATCGCGAAGGGCGTCGTTTTTACCATCGTGGGCACGTGCATCCTGATCGGCGTCGCGCTGTACGCGCAGTCGACGCGCGAATTCCTGCGAACGTCGGTCGTCGTGCCGGGGCGTGTCGTCAAGCTGAACGCGGGCACGCATCATCCGGAGATCGCGTTTACGACGCTCACGGGCGAGCGGGTCGAATATGCGCAGGGCGGCGACGTCAGCGTGCAGGACGGCGCGACGGTCGAAGTGCGCTATGCGCCGGACGCGCCGAAGATGACCGCGCGGATGAATACGTTCGGCGCGATCTGGGGCGGCGTGCTGGCGATCGGCGCGATGGGGGCGGTGTTTTTCGCCGTCGGCGTCGGTCAGTTGTGGTCGGGTGTGCGTGCATGGCGCAGCGGGCGGAACGCGACCGCGCGCTGACGCCCTGAAGCGTGGAGGCTGGCTATCGGCTCGCCGCCGCCGTCGCGAACTCCTCGACGACGGCTTCGATCACCGCCTGCACGCGCGCGGTCTTGTAGAGATCGGCATGGGCGACGAGCCACACGTCGAAATGATTGCACCGCTGCGGCATGAGTCGCACGAGTTCCGGCTCGGTGTCGGCGCGGAAGCACGGCAGCTCCGAAATTCCGAGCCCCGCCAGCGTCGCCTCCACCAGCATCATCGTCGACGAGGTCTGGAACATCACGCGGCCGCGCGACGTCGGCTCGCCGCACAGCGCGTCCCACATCGTCGGCACCACCGGCTGCTGATACATCACCAGATCGTGCCCGTCGAACGCGCTGCCCGCGACCGGTTCGCCCCGTTCGGCCAGGTAGGCGCGCGATGCGTAGATGCCCGTTTCGAGATGCCCGAGCCGCCTGGCGATCAGGTCCGGCGATTCCGGCCGCAACGTGCGGATCGCGAGATCCGCCTCGCGGCGCGTGAGGTTGGTGATTTGCGCCGACGTCACGCACACGACGTCGATGCCGGCATGCCGGCGCCGCACGCGGGCGATCGCGGGCACGACGAAGCGCTTGCCGAGCGTGTCGGTCGTCGCGATCCGCACGGACCCGGCCAGTTGCTCGTCGAGCCCCATTACCCGGCGTTCGATCGTGAGCGACGCGCGCTCCATCGTTTCGGCCGGTTCAAGCAGCGCTTCGCCCGCGGTCGTCAGTACATAGAGGGACGGCGTGCGCAGAAACAGCCGGGCCGACAGTTCGTCCTCGAGCGCGGCGATCCGGCGCCCGACCGTCGCCTGGTCGACGTTCAGCTGCGCCGCGGCGCCGCGCAGCGTGCCGGTGCGCGCCAGCGCAAGGAAGAAGCGAGCGTTGTCCCAGTTCATACGGACTGATTGTGTCATCGGGCAGGCGGCGACGGACGGGAAACGGTGATGCAAATCTGCATCGGGGAAATGCGAAATTATCACTTTTCCGCATCGCGCGCCCGGTCCTAGACTTCCGGCATCCGCATGGAGGTGTCATGTCCGATTGCCGTTCCGTTTCCGTCCCCATTCCCCTCGCTGTGGCGGCCCCGAGCCGCGCGACGAAGCGCGAGCAGCGCCTGACGCTCGCGCTCGTCGCGGTCGGCATGTTCATGGCGGTGCTCGATTCGACGATCGTCAACGTCGCGCTGCCGGCGATGCGCACGAGCCTCGGCGCGACGGTCGCGGAACTCGCGTGGATCGTCGACGCCTATACGCTCAGCTTCGCCGCGCTGATCCTCGCGGGCGGTGCGCTGTCCGACCGGTTCGGCGCGAAGCGCGTGTACCTTGCCGGATTGGCGCTGTTCGTCGGCGCATCGGCGGCGTGCGGCGTCGCGTCGTCGGTGGCGATCCTCGTGGCCGCGCGCTTCGTGCAGGGCATGGGTGCCGCGCTCTTTTTGCCCGCATCGCTCGCGATCGTGCGCAGCACGTTCGACGTGCCGGCCGAGCGCGCGCGGGCAATCGCGGTGTGGGCCGGCATCGCGTCGGTCGCGGTCGCGGTGGGGCCGGTGCTGGGCGGCATCCTCGTCGACGATTTGGGCTGGCGCAGCGCGTTCCTGATCAACGTGCCGACCGGCGCGGTCGCGTTTGCCGGCGCGGCGGCGCTCGTTCGCGCATCGGTCGCGCGGGATGTGCGCCACTTCGACTGGGTCGGCCAGTGCGTCGGTGCGGCGGCGCTCGGCGCGCTATGTTTCGCGGTGATCGAATTGCCGACCCGCGGCGCCGGCACCACGGAGGTCCGCGCCGCATTGCTGATCGCCGCGCTCGCCGCCGGGGTACTGGTCGTCGTCGAGCGGCGTGCGCGCCATCCGATGGTGCCGCTCGCGTGGTTTCGCAATCGCGTGTTCGTCGCGATGAACCTGATGGGCAGTCTCGTCTATGTCGGCTACTTCGGGTTGCTGTTCGTGTTGAGCCTGTACCTGCACGGGCGCTTCGGCATGAGCGCACGGCAAATCGGGCTGACGCTGCTGCCGTTCGCGCTGAGTCTGTCGCTCGGCAATCTGCTGTCGGGAAAACTGCATGGCCGCGCTCGTCCGGTCACGCTGATGGCGAACGGTCTTGCGATGGCCGCGCTGGCCATTCCGGCGATCGCGCTTGCGCTCGCGCTGCATGCGCGGTGGCCGGTGGTCTGGATCGCCATGGCCGCCTTCGGCACCGGGACCGCGTTGTCGGTCGCGCCGATGATCGCGACGGTGCTCGAACAGGTGCCTGCCGACGCGGCGGGCGTGGCATCCGGGTTCCTCAACGCGGCGCGTCAGGCCGGCAGCCTGCTCGGCGTGGCCGTGGCAGGCGCCGCGACGATACTGTTGCCGGATCTGACCGATGCGCTGTGGGCGGTCGCGGCGCTCGGCTGCGTCGCCTATGCGATCGCCGCGCTGGCCGCGAGGACGGCAGGCCGCGCGGACGCCGCGCAACGACGCCGTTGACGCGAGACGGGCACGAGCGTTGCGCATGGCCGGCTGACCGCCACGCATGCGCGTGCGCGTGCGGCACCGCGGCTGGACGCCGTGCGGAATGTGGAGGACCATTTCGTGACGATGCCGCGAACGGACGGATAAGCGTTTCGCCCGGTCGCGCTGCATCGAAACCTGCCGAACCCGTCAAGCGGAACACCATGGAACCCATTCACGAGACAGCCGAGCCGATCCTGCTGCGCGACGCGCACGACGGCGTCGTCACGCTGCGCCTGAATCGCCCGCAGCAGTTCAACGCGTTGTCCGAAGCGATGCTCTCGGCTTTGCACGATGCCTTCGATACGCTGGCCGCCGATCCGCACGTGCGCTGCGTCGTGCTGGCGGCCGAAGGCAAGGCGTTCTGCGCCGGCCACGGCTTGCGGCAGATGCGCGGCAAGCCCGAACTCGACTACTACCGCACGCTGTTCGCGCAGTGCAGCCGCGTGATGCTCGCGATGCGCGCGTTGCCGGTGCCGGTGATCGCGCGCGTGCATGGCATCGCGACGGCGGCCGGCTGCCAGCTCGTCGCGGCATGCGACCTCGCGATCGCGGCCGATACCGCGCGCTTCGCGGTGTCGGGCATCAATGTCGGGCTGTTCTGCTCGACGCCGGCCGTCGCGTTGAGCCGCAACGTCGCGGCCAAGCGCGCGTTCGACATGCTGGTGACCGGCCGTTTCGTCGATGCGGCGACGGCCGCCGCGTGGGGGCTCGTCAACGAAGCCGTGCCCGAGGACGCGCTCGATGCGGCCGTCGCGCGCAAGGTCGCGGAGATCGTCGCGAAGAGTCCGGCCGCGGTGCGGGTCGGCAAGCAGATGTTCTATCGTCAGCGCGAGTTGCCGCTCGACGAAGCGTATGCGTACGCGGGCGACGCGATGGCGCGCAACATGATGGAAGAGGATGCGGGCGAGGGGATCGACGCATTCCTCGAGAAGCGCAAGCCGACGTGGCGTTCGTGATGCGGTGACGGAGGTGGGCAGGGACCGCGTTGTCTCCCCGACGGTGGGTGCAACGCGCTATGACGTGGCGCGTCGCCGCAGCGCCTCCGGTCAGCGTCCGTAGCTCCCCGTCCGCAGTGCCGGCTGCACGGTCGACGCGCCGGGCGGCACGATCACGACCGGCACGCGGCGCGCGAGCGCGCACATCAGCTCGTAGCCGATCGTGCCGCTGGCTTCCGCGACATCGTCCACCTTCACCTGGTCGCCCCACAGCTCGACGCTCGAGCCGATGCCCGCGTTCGGGCACGGCGTCAGGTCGACCGTCAGCATGTCCATCGACACGCGGCCGACGACGCGCGTCATCACGCCGTCCACCGCGATCGGCGTGCCGGTCGGCGCGTGGCGCGGATAGCCGTCCGCGTAGCCGCACGCGACGACGCCGATCCGCATCGGCCGGTCGGCCGTGAAGCGGCGGCCGTAGCCGACCGTTTCGTCGGGCGCGAGCGTCTGCACGCCGATGATCTTGCTGGTCAGCGTCATCGCGGCCGTCAGCGGCGTGTCCGCGATATCCCGCGCCGCGCCGGTCGGCGACGCACCGTACAGGATCGTGCCGGGCCGCACCCAGTCGCGGTGCGCGCGCGGATGCCACAGCACGGCCGCCGAATTCGACACCGAGCGCTCGCCCGGAATCCCGGCCGTGGTCGCATCGAACTGGTCGAGCTGCCAGTCGACTTCGCCTTCGTCGGCGTTCGCGAAATGCATCATCAGCGTGATCTTGCCGATCGACGGCGCGCTCGCCGCGCGTTCCCACGCGGCGCGGAACACGGCCGGCCGGTAGCCGAGCCGGTTCATGCCGGAATTCATCTTCAACTGGATGTCGATCGGCTGCCGCGGCTTCGCGGCGATCAGCAGGTCGAGCTGTTCGTCGCAGTGCACGGCGACCGTCAGCCGATGGCGATCGGCCAGCTCGACGTCGGCCGGTTCGAAGACGCCTTCGAGCAGCAGCACGGGCTTGTCCCAGCCGAGCTCGCGCACGCGCACGGCTTCGTCGAGATCGAGCAGCGCGAT
Organism: Burkholderia sp. LAS2; assembly: GCF_018417615.1. NCBI lineage: Bacteria > Pseudomonadati > Pseudomonadota > Betaproteobacteria > Burkholderiales > Burkholderiaceae > Burkholderia > Burkholderia sp. LAS2. Next base: position 3,781,404 of record NZ_CP071052.1, on the reverse strand, counting down.
GCCGTCGGCGGCCGCGAGGCCCGGGTAGATCCGTTCGATGCCGTGGCCGTACGCGTTGGCCTTGATCACGGCCCACACGCGCGATGGCGCGACGGTGCGGCGGATGAAGTCGAGGTTGTGGCGAACGGCGTCGGGGCGGATATGGGCGACGATGGGACGGGGCATGGCAAGGGCTCGGGTCGGATGTCGTTCGGCGCAGGGTAGCGCGGGGGGAAAGGGCTGGCCGGGGCTGGCCGCGCGCGGGGCGCGTCTAGCCAGTGTTGAGCGCTATGTTATGGGTGTTCGACCAGTTTTAATTAACGTATTTGTCGACGATTTGGTGGAAATTTTGGTGGCGGCGCGGGCCGGGCGCCGTCATCCGCGGCGTGTGCGGCCGAGTCTCCCGTCTAGAAAACCCGTGCGCGAACGGCACGGCGCAATGCTAAGCTCTCGGCGATCTTGTCATTGATCAATGTAATCATAACGGAGGAGACTTTGATGACGACGTCCCAGCTGTGCCTGTTCATCGTGGCGCTGTTGCCGTTCCCGATGACGTTTCTCGCCAAGGCCCGCAAGGGTTACGACAACCGTACGCCGCGCGATTACCTGGCGAAGCTCGAAGGCTGGCGCGCCCGCGCGCAGGCCGCGCATCAGAATTCATGGGAAGCGCTCGCGCTGTTCGCGGTCGCGCTGCTGGTGGCGTGGCACAACGGCGCGAACGTGCATCGCGTCGACCAGCTCGCGATCGCGTTCGTCGCGATCCGCGTCGTCTATGCGCTGATGTACCTGCTGAACTGGGCGTCGCTGCGTTCGCTCGTGTGGTTCGGCGGCATGGCGTGCGTCGTCGGGCTGTTCTTCGCGACGCCGTAAGCGGCCGCCCACCGGCAACGCGCAGCCGGCCTTGCAGGCCGGCTCCTCAGGCGCCGCCCGCGTCCCGTGCGTGACGGTCATTGGATGCGGGCGCAACGATCCTCGACACGAACGGCGGCGCGGCCGCTTCGCTGCGCAGGAACGCGATCAACGGATCGAGCAGCCGGTGCCGCGTCGACGGATGGCGGCGCAGCACGAAGCGCCATGACGCATCGCGTGCGAGACCCGGCACCAGCGGCACCAGGCGCCCGCTGCGCAGTTCGGGCTCGATCAGCGGCACGCGGCCGAGCGCGATGCCCGCGCCGCCGACGGCCGCGCCGATCACCTGGCTGAAGCTGCTGTAGCGGACGATCTTCGTGTCGAAGTCGTCCGGCAAGCCGAAGTGCACGGTCCAGTTGCGCCAGTCGATCTCGGGGCTGTCCTCGTGCATCTCCTGCAGCAGCCGCGAGCGGCAGACGTGCTCCGATGCGTACGGAAACAGTTCGGGGCTGCAGACCGGAAACACGGTTTCCCGGATCAGCACGTCGTCGTCTGCGCGCAGCCGATGCACGGGCACGTGCACGATCGCCAGATCGACGCTGCTGCGCGCGAAATCCGGCTCGTCGTCGAGCACGACCGCATGCAGCGGGGTGTCGGGATGCAGCGACGAGAATTCCGCGAGACGGCGCGCGAGCCACATCGACGAAAACGGCGCGTTGGCGGACACGGTGAGCCGTTGTGCGGTGCCGCGAATCTCGGCGCACGCGTCGGTCAGACGCGACAGCGCATCGCCGACCGCCGGCAGCAGCCGCGCGCCGGCCGGCGTGAGGCCGATGCCGCCGAGCCCCGTGCTGCGTTCGAGCAGCCGCGCGCCGAGCGATTCCTCCAGCGAACGGATCTGGTGGCTGACCGCGCTGGTCGACACGTTCAGCTCGGCCGCCGCGCGCGCGAACCCGCCGAGGCGGACGGCCGCCTCGAAAGCACGCAGCGCGCTGAGGGGAGGAAGGTGCGACATGCGGGGTATTGTAGTTGACTCAACACCCGTTGAAAAATCATCTTTTGCCGCGCGCGAGCGGCGCGGGTAGCCTCGATCCGGTCAATAAAAACGCAACGAAACACCGACCGGAGGGCTGCATGTATTTCGACCGACGACTATGGGCAATGATGGCGGGACTGCGCTGGCGCGTGGCGGCTGCCGTCGCGCTCGGGCTGCTCGCGATGGGTGTCGGCATCCTGCGCTTCGTGTTTCTCGGCCGCGTGCTGGCGCTGGTGTTTTCCGGCGCGCCGGCGCGCGGCATCGGCGAGGCCGTCGCCGCAACGGCGGCTTGCGTGCTGCTGCGCGCATGGCTCGACCATCGCCGCACGGTGCTCGCGCAGCAGACGGCGGGCCGCGTGCAGGCGACGCTGCGCGCGCGGCTGTTCGACCGGATCGCCGCGCTCGGCCCCGCATGGTTCAGCGGCGAACGCACGGGCGGCGTGATGCTGGCCGTCGTCGACGGCGTCGAGCAGTTGCAGACCTTCTTCGGCGTCTACCTGCCGCAGCTCGTGATCGCCGCGTGCGCGCCGGTCATGATCTTCGCGGTGCTCGCGTGGTGGGATGTGCCGACGGCCGCGATCCTGCTGGTCGCGGCGCTCGTCACGCTCGCGCTGCCGCAACTCGTGCATCGCGCCGACAAGCGCGCGGCGCTCGCGCGTTCGACCGCGTTCAAGGCGTTCGGCGAGGAGTTTCTCGACGCGGTGCAGGGCCTGCCGACGCTGAAGGCGTTCGGGCAGAGCACCGCGTTCGGCGCGAAGTTGGCCGCGAAGGCGCGCGCGCTGTCGGACAGCACGTTCTGGGTGCTCGCGCTCGGGCTGCTGACGCGGCTCTTCACGGATCTCGGCACCGGCCTCGGCGCGGCCGCGGCGATCGCAGTGGGCGCGTGGCGCGTGCAGCACGGCGACATGAGCCTCGAAGCGCTGCTGATCGTGCTGATGGCCGGCAGCGAGATCTTCCGGCCGCTGCGCGACCTGCGCGCGGTGCTGCATCAGGGGATGATCGGCCAGTCGGCGGCGAATGCGGTCCATGCGCTGCTCGACGCGGGCGGTCATGCGCGTTCCGTCGACGCGCCGCGCGTAGCGGGCCTGCGGCCGGAGATCGTGTTCGACGACGTCAGCTTCGCGTATCCGGGGCGCCGCGCGGACGCGCATGCGGCGCTGAGCTTCACGGTGCGCGAGGGCGAGACGGTCGCGATCGTCGGGCCGAGCGGGGCCGGCAAGTCGACCATCGTGCGGCTGCTGCTGCGCCAGCACGACGCGCAGGGCGGTGCGGTCCGGATCGGCGGCCACGACGTGCGCACGCTCGATGCCGACCAGGTGCGCGAGATGATCGCGGTCGTCGCGCAGGATGCGACGCTGTTCGACGGCAGCGTCGCCGACAACCTGCGGCTCGGCCGCCCGGACGCGAGCGACGCGGACATGATCGCCGCCGCGCGCGCGGCCAACGCGCACGATTTCATCTCGTCGCTGCCCGACGGCTATGCGACGCGCATCGGCGAACGCGGGCTGATGCTGTCGGGCGGCCAGCGCCAGCGGATCGCGATTGCCCGCGCGCTGCTGCGCGACGCGCCGATCCTGTTGCTCGACGAGGCGCTGTCGTCGGTCGATGCGGAGAACGAAGCACTGATCCAGCAGGCGCTCGACCGGCTCACGCGCGGGCGGACGACGCTCGTGCTCGCGCACCGGCTGTCCAGCGTGATCGGCGCCGACCGCATCCTGGTGCTCGACCAGGGGCAGGTCGTCGACGAAGGGACGCATGCGGCGCTGATCGCGCGCGACGGCCCGTATCGACGGCTGATGGGGCCGCAGCTGGAAGCGGTCGCCGAAACCGTCGGTGCGGCGGCGGTGGCCGGCGCGACCGCGCGCGCGTCGTCGGCCCCGCAAGTGCGGCCGCTGAACGACGACGCGGCGACCATCGGCTGGCCGGAGACGTTGCAGACGCTGCTGCGCTTCGTGCGTCCGTGGAAGGGCAAGGTCGTGCTCACCGTGCTGTTCGGGATCGGCCGCGTGCTCGCGTTCATCGGTGTGGGTGTGATCGGCGCATGGGTGGTCGGCGCGGTGCCGACCGGCCATGTCGGCACCGGGCTGGTGGCCGCGCTGCTCGTGATCGCGCCGGTCGCGGCCGTGCTGCACTGGCTCGAATCGTGGCTCGCACACGACATGGCGTACCGGCTGCTCGCGGAAATGCGCATCGTGCTGTTCGCGACGCTCGAACGGCTCGCGCCGGCCGGGCTGCTGCGCCGCCGCTCCGGCGATCTCGTGGCGCTCGCGACGCAGGACGTCGAGACCGTCGAGTATTTCTACGCGCATACGCTCGCACCCGCGTTCGTCGCGGTGCTCGTGCCGGCCGGGGTGCTGGTGTTGCTCGCGTCGGTCGCGTGGCCGCTCGCGCTGGTGCTGCTGCCGTTCCTGCTGTGGGCCGGGCTCGCGCCCGTGCTGGCCCGGCGCGACGTCGACCGGCTCGGCACCGGCGCGCGTGACGCGCTCGGCCAGCTTGGCGCGCATCTGACCGAAACGATCCAGGGGCTCGCGGAACTCACCGCGTTCCAGGCGATTGCGCGCCGGCGCGCGGCGTTCGTCGCCGAAGTCGATGCGTACCGCCGGCAGCGCGCGAAGCTGCTCGACGATCTGTCGGTGCAAAGCGCCACGCTGGAAGTCGCGAGCGGGCTCGGCGGGCTGGCCGTCGCGGCGCTCGGTGCGTGGTGGTGCGCACGCGGCGGGTTTCCGCGCGAGTCGCTGCCGCTGCTGGTGCTGGTCGCGGTGGCCGCGTTCATGCCGGTGGCCGAGATCGGCCAGGTCGCGCGTCAGCTTGCCGACACGATCGCGTCGACGCGCCGCTTGCGCGCGCTGGAGAAGGAACCCGTGACGGTGACGGACGGCGCGCACGCGATGCCGGGCAATTCGGCGGTGCGGTTCGACGCGGCGTCGTTCACGTATCCGGGGCGCAGCGTGCCCGCGATCGACCGTGTGAGCTTCGAGGTGCCGGCCGGCAGCACGGTCGCGCTCGTCGGCGCATCGGGGGCCGGTAAGTCGACGATCGCGAGTCTGCTGCTGCGCTTCTGGGATCCGCAGCAGGGCCGCGTGACGCTCGGCGGCGTCGACCTGCGCGACCTGCGGCTCGACGATCTGCGGCAGCACATCGCGCTCGTTGCGCAGGATACCTACCTGTTCAACGACACGCTCGAAGCGAACATCCGGCTCGCGGCGAGCGGCGCGTCGGACGCGGACGTGCGGCGCGCGATCGACCACGCGGCGCTCGGCGACTTCGTCGCGCGGCTGCCGGACGGGCTCGCGACGCGCGTCGGCGAGCGCGGCGTGCAGTTGTCGGGCGGCCAGCGCCAGCGCGTGGCGATCGCGCGCGCGTTCCTGAAGGATGCGCCGGTGCTGATCCTCGACGAGGCGACGTCGCACCTCGACACGATCAGCGAACAGCAGATCCGTGCGGCGCTGGAGGACCTGATGACGCAGCGCACGTCGATCATCATCGCGCACCGCCTGTCGACCGTGCGCCATGCCGACCTGATCCTCGTGATCGAGCACGGTGCGGTGATCGAGGCCGGCCGCCACGGGGAGCTGATGGCGCGGCAGGGCGCGTATGCGCGGCTCGTGTCGCATCAGGCGAGCGGGGTCGCGGCGTGACCGCGCGGTGTGCCGGCCGCATCCGGTGTTGTCGATCGCGGGCTATTGACAACATATGTTGCGTCATTGTCTAATTCGTCATCGCGCGTTGCGAACGTCTGGCCGCGTGCGTCCCGACATCGTTTGACGGGGCCGGCCAATCGGGCGCACGCTGCATGGCGGCCGAATTGATCCTATTGCACGACATCCGCGTGCGCCTGGGCGAGCTCGCCCGCCCGGTATGCGACGCGTACATGCAGTAGAGCGACGCATGGCAGGCGGTGCGCCGCCGGCGCGGCCGTCCGTTCGTCGATGCGCTGCGGCAGGCTGCGCTCGCCGCATACCGCGGTCTCGTCGCGGAACTGGACGGGATCGCGGCTGGCGTCGGATGGCCGTCCGCGCACGCGCCGCACACATCCTGATCCATGAGGCCACGCATGACGACCGTTTTCCATCGCGCCCCGCGCGCCACCTTGCCCGTTGCCGTCGCAGGCGACGGCATCGAGATCATCGATTCGACCGGCAAACGCTATATCGACGCATGCGGCGGCGCGGCCGTATCGTGTCTCGGTCACAGCAACCAGCGCGTGATCGACGCGATCAAGCGGCAGGTGCAGCAATTGCCCTACGCGCATACGTCGTTCTTCACGACGGAAGTGGCCGAGGAACTGGCCGACCGGCTCGTCGACGCAGCGCCGGCCGGGCTCGACCACGTGTATTTCGTGTCGGGCGGCTCCGAGGCGATCGAGGCCGCGCTGAAGCTCGCGCGCCAGTATTTCGTCGAGAAGGGCGAGCCGCAGCGCCGTCATTTCATCGCCCGGCGCCAGAGCTATCACGGCAATACGCTCGGTGCGCTCGCGATCGGCGGCAACGCATGGCGGCGCGAGCCGTTCCTGCCGCTGCTGATCGAAGCGCACCACGTGAGCCCGTGCTATGCGTACCGCGACCAGCAGGCTGGTGAAACCGACGAAGCGTACGCGCAGCGCCTCGCCGACGAGCTCGAACGGAAGATCGTCGAACTCGGCGCGGAAAACGTCGCGGCGTTCGTCGCGGAAACGGTGGTCGGCGCGACGGCCGGCGCGGTGCCGCCGGTGCGCACGTACCTGAAGAAGATTCGCGCGGTGTGCGACAAGTACGGCGTGCTGTTGATCCTCGACGAGATCATGTCGGGGATGGGGCGCACGGGTTACCTGTATGCGTGCGACGAAGACGGTGTCGCGCCCGATCTGCTGACGATCGCGAAAGGGCTCGGCGCGGGCTACCAGCCGATCGGGGCGACGCTCGTCAGCGACCGCATCTATCGCACGATCGTCGACGGCTCCGGCTTCTTCCAGCATGGTCACACGTACCTCGGCCACGCGACCGCCTGCGCGGCCGCGCTCGAAGTGCAGCGCGTGATTGCGGAAGACAAGCTGCTCGACAACGTGAAGGCGCGCGGCGAGCAGTTGCGTGCATCGTTGCGCGAGCACTACGGCGCGCATCCGCATGTCGGCGACGTGCGCGGCCGCGGGCTGTTCGTCGGCGTCGAACTCGTGCGCGATCGCGACACCAAGGCGACGTTCGACCCCGCGCTGAAGCTGCATGCGGCGGTCAAGCGCGAAGCGATGCAGCGCGGGTTGATGGTGTATCCGATGGGTGGCACGATCGACGGCGTGCACGGCGATCACATCCTGATCGCGCCGCCGTTCGTCTGTACCGCGCAGCAGATCGACACGATCGTCGAGCGGCTGTCCGGCGCGATCGGCGCGGCGCTCGCGTCGGCCGGCGCGTAAACCCCGACCTCAACGATTCCTCACCATGACAGACAGACTGCCTCCTTTCGATCCGGCGTCGGCCACCGACGAACAGAAGGCCGTGCTCGCCGACATTCTCAGCGGCCCGCGCGGCAATCTGAACGGGCCGTTCCTCGGCTGGATCGCGAGCCCCGAACTGGCCCAGCACGCGCAGAAGCTCGGCGCGTTCTGCCGCTATCGCACCGGGCTGCCGCTGCGCCTGTCGGAGCTCGCGATTCTAGTGACGGCCGCGCGCTGGCGCTCGCAGGCCGAGTGGCACATCCATCATCCGATCGCGCTCGAGGCCGGCGTGCCGGCCGCGACGGCCGACGCGATCCGGCTGGGCGTCGCGCCCGCATTCGAATCGGACGACGACGCGCTGATCCATGCGTTCGCCACCGAGCTGTACGACACGAAGCGCGTGAGCGATGCGACGTTCGCGCGTGCGCAGGCGCGCTTCGGCCACGAGACCGTGGTGAATCTCGTCGCGCTGCTCGGCTATTACGCGCTCGTCGCGATGACGCTCAACACGTTCGGTATGCGCGCAGACGGACAAACTGATTTGCCGTTTCCGGAATAATCGCCGCGGGTGCGTGCGTCGGCAGCCTGCCGCGCATGCATGCAGATTGCCGGAAAAGCCCGTATACGCGGGCGTTTCGGCACGGATCGGTCGGCTATCTCGCCGCGTTGTAAGACGTACACCGCACGACTGCACCGTCAGAGCAGGAAATTTTCCCCGTCTCTAGAATTTCTTCGAAAGAGCTACGGGGGAAATATCGATGCGCTGGGTCCTGTTGATCGTGTTCATTGTGTGCGTCGCGTACACGCATCGGCGCGGCAAGGTTCGGCACCGGTTGTTCAGGCAACTATCCGACCACTCGACCTTTACCGCACCGCTGAACTGCTTTTCGTACGCGTTCTCGTCGGTGCCGACCACGCCGTTTCTCGACACCGATCATTTTCCGGAACTCGCGGTGCTGCAGCGCGAATGGCGCACGTTTCGCCGCGAAGCGCTCGCGTTGCGCGACGCGAGCCGGATCAAGGCGTCGGGCGAGTACAACGACATCGGCTTCAATTCGTTTTTTCGCCGCGGCTGGAAGCGGTTCTACCTGAAGTGGTACGACGCGCCGCATCCGTCCGCGCAGGCGTTGTGTCCGCGCTCGGTCGAGATCCTGTCGCGGATGCCGTCGATCAAGGCGGCGATGTTCGCGCAGTTGCCGCCGGGCGGGAAGCTCGGCCTGCATCGCGATCCGTATGCGGGTTCGCTGCGCTATCACCTCGGGCTCGATACGCCGAACGACGATGCGTGCCGGATCGTCGTCGACGGCGAAGCGTACGCGTGGCGCGACGGCGACGCCGTGATGTTCGACGAGACGTACCTGCACTGGGCCGAAAACCGCACCGCGCACGATCGCGTGATCCTGTTCTGCGACGTCGCGCGCCCGATGAAATATCGCTGGGCGCAGCGCGTCAACGATGCGGTCGGGCAACTGCTGATGCGCGCGGCCGCATCGCCGAACGAAACCGGCGATCGCACGGGCGGGCTCAATCGCGCGTTCCGGTACCTGTATGCGATTCGCCGCGCCGGCAAGCGGCTGAAGGCGTGGAATCGCACCGTGTACTACATCGTCAAGTGGCTGCTGTTCGGCGGGATCGCGGTCGCGATTTTCTGGGTCTGACGACGGGCGAGAGTGGGCGGTTGCTTTCCGTCTGACGATAGCGCGCGGCCTCGCACGGGCCGACGGCCTTGCGCCGCCGTCAATGCAACCAAATGTATTCGTGCGAGATCAACGTGCATTGGCCGCGTATGATGGCTTGTTCACATCGATAGGTCGGTGAGCAAGCATGACGAGTACCCGTAAAACCATGATGATCGCCGGCGGGCTCCTGGTCGCCGCGGCCGGCACCGCGTACGTGATGCTCCTGCGCGCGGACCACCGTGCGATCGAAGACGCCGGCATCGCCGATTCGGCCGCACCCGTTGCCGCGGCGTCCGCGGGCAGCGATCACGCGGTGCAGGGCGCGATCGCGCCGCCGGCGCCGGCTGCTGCGACAGTACCGAAACAGGCGGCTGTCGCGGCACCCACAGCACCCGCCGCACCAACACCCGCGCCGGCCCCGACCGCGCGCGCCGCCGCGCCAGCGCCGGCCCCCCCGGTCCCGGTCGTCAGCGACAAGCCGCAACTCGTGACGAAGCCCGCTGCGCCGCCGCCGAAGGTCAATGTCGTAACGGTGGATGCGCAGGATTCGACCCCATCGGCACCGGCCCCGGCCGCGAAATCCGCTCAGTCCATGCCACCTGCGCAGGTCACGCAGCGCGCGCCGCGCAAGCGCGACGGCCTCGAACGCCACGCCACCGCCGCGCCGCCGGCCGCGACGAAATCCGAAACGCCGGAGACCGCCGCGCTCGTCAGGGAATCGGCGAAGCTCGATCCGTCGTTGCCGCCGCCGTCGATGTCGTCGATCTCTTCGATGCCGGCGAGCACCGGTTCGTACCGGCAGGGGAGTGGGTCGTCCGGCGCGAATCCGGTGGCGGCCGCGATGACCGAGCAACTGGTCAGGCAGTCGAGCAGTTTCAAGTCGACGGCGCCTGCGCCGGCGGACGGCGGCCCGAGCGCGACCAAGTAACCGCGAACGCCTTCGGCATAAAAAGCGCCCCGCACGCCGACCAAAGCATGCGGGGCCAAGAGAGACAAACTTTAATGTCGTCGGGGCTGACGTCCGTCAGGCGGCGGCCGCTTCCTCGGCTTGCGGCTGAGCGGTCGTCACGGGCGCGGCCACGTCCTGCCGGATCAGGTGGTCGAACGCGCCGAGCGACGCCTTCGCGCCTTCGCCGACCGCGATCACGATCTGCTTGAACGGCACCGTCGTCACGTCGCCGGCCGCGAACACGCCCGGCACCGACGTCGCGCCGCGCGCATCGACGACGATCTCGCCGTGCTTCGACAGTTCGACCGTGCCTTTCAGCCATTCGGTGTTCGGCACGAGGCCGATCTGCACGAACACGCCTTCGAGCTCGATGCGCTGCGTGTCGCCCGAGCGCAGATCCTTGTACACGAGCCCGTTCAGCTTGCTGCCGTCGCCGGTCAGCTCGGTCGTCTGCGCCTGCGTGACGATCGTCACGTTCGGCAGGCTGCGCAGCTTGCGCTGCAGCACCTCGTCCGCGCGCAGTTGCGTGCCGAATTCGATCAGCGTGACTGCCTTCACGATGCCGGCGAGGTCGATCGCGGCCTCGACGCCCGAGTTGCCGCCGCCGACCACCGCGACGCGCTTGCCCTTGAACAGCGGGCCGTCGCAGTGCGGGCAGTACGCGACCCCGCGGTTGCGGTATTCACGCTCGCCCGGCACGTTGATTTCGCGCCAGCGTGCGCCGGTCGCGAGGACGATCGTCTTCGCTTTCAGCACCGCGCCGTTCGCGAGGCGGATCTGGTGCACGTCGCCGGGAATCAGCGCGTCGGCGCGCTGCACGTCCATGATGTCGACGTCGTATTGCTTCACGTGCTGTTCGAGTGCGGTCGCGAACTTCGGCCCTTCGGTTTCCTGCACCGACACGAAATTCTCGATCGCCATCGTGTCCAGCACCTGGCCGCCGAAACGCTCGGCCACGACACCCGTCGCGATGCCCTTGCGTGCCGAGTAGATCGCCGCGGCCGCGCCTGCCGGGCCGCCGCCGACGATCAGCGTGTCGAACACCGGCTTGTTTTCGAGCGACTTCGCCGCGCGTTCGCTGGCGCCCGTGTCGAGCTTCGCGAGGATTTCCTTCACGCTGCTGCGGCCCTGGCCGAACGATGCACCGTTCAGGAACATCGTCGGCACGGCCATGATCTGGCGCGATTCGACTTCATCCTGGAACAGCGCGCCGTCGATCGCGACGTGGCGGATGCGCGGGTTGATCAGCGACATCACGTTCAGCGCCTGCACGACTTCGGGGCAGTTCTGGCACGACAGCGAGAAATACGTTTCGAATGCGTAGTCGCCGTCGAGCGCGCGAATCTGTTCGATCACGTCGTCGTCGAGCTTGATCGGATGACCGCCCGTCTGCAGCAGCGCGAGCACGAGCGACGTGAATTCATGGCCCATCGGAATGCCGGCGAAGCGGATGCCGGCCGGCTTGCCGGGTTCGCCGATCGAGAACGACGGCTTGCGCTCGGCGTCGTCGCGGCGTTCGGCCACGGTCACGCGATCCGTCAGCGACGCAATCTCGTTCAGCAGCGCCAGCAGTTCCTGCGATTTCGCGCTGTCGTCGAGCGAGGCGACGAGTTCGATCGGGCGCGTGATCTTTTCGAGGTACGCTTTGAGTTGGTTCTTGAGATTGGCGTCGAGCATGGCGTTTCGGATTCCGTATTGATGATGCTGGTCGGGCACGTCGTGCCGGAGGAGGGCGCGGGCCGCGCGAGGCCGCCCGTGGTGACGCGTGTCGCGCGCCTCGTGCGAGGCGCGCTGCGCCCCTTAGATCTTGCCGATCAGGTCGAGCGACGGGGTCAGCGTTTCCGCGCCCGGCGTCCACTTGGCCGGGCACACTTCACCCGGGTGAGCGGCGATGTATTGCGCGGCCTGGACCTTGCGCAGCAGTTCGCCTGCGTCGCGGCCAATGCCGTTGTCATGGATTTCGCACAGCTTGATCTCGCCTTCCGGGTTGATCACGAACGTGCCGCGCAGCGCCATCCCTTCTTCCTCGATCAGCACGTCGAAGTTGCGCGACAGCGTGAGCGTCGGGTCGCCGATCATCGGGTACTTGATCTTGCCGATCGTGTCCGACGTGTCGTGCCAGGCCTTGTGCGTGAAGTGCGTGTCGGTCGACACGCCGTAGATTTCGACACCCAGCTTCTGGAATTCCGCATAACGGTCGGCGAGGTCGCCCAGTTCGGTCGGGCAGACGAACGTGAAGTCGGCCGGGTAGAACACGACGACGGACCACTTGCCCTTGAAGTTCTCTTCCGAGACGGGCACGAATTCGCCGTTGTGGTAAGCGGTTGCCTTGAACGGCTTGATTTGGGTGTTGATGATCGGCATCTGGACAATTCCTTTTCGTCAGGGGTGAGTGGAGTGTTGCCAGTATCCGGGTTCACCCTGAACTTGTGAAATTGCTTGTTTCAATCCGGGGCATCGGGATTTTCTATCTGCTTCCGGCCCTTGATTGGCGGGGGCGGGCGGGGGATGCATTGGGTGGGCAGGGGCGGCTGTACATGTCGTCACCATTCCGAGCGCAGGTCCTCCTGGCTGGCGATCTCGCGCCCCTTCCATAGACCGAACACATTGTTGACAAGTGTGTGTTCGAGTCGCGCGATATAGGCGTCGATGGCGTCGCCGATGATCTCGGCGCGGGAGCGGTTCCTGGTCGCTGCGATGAGGCTCAACGCGGCATGCTGGTCATCCGACAGATCGATCGGGATCGTGCGCATTGCAATCTCCATGACTTGATGCATCCATCATCGATATGCGGTTGCGCAAATGCAAGGTCGCCGCCGATCCGAAGCGAATACCGCTTCGCGGTTCGGTCGGCGGGACACGCGCCGCTCAAATCCCCGCCATCTTCCGCAACCACGCCGCCAGCCGCCGCGCCCCGTCCGGCATGTCCGCGTCCTCGCGCGTGCACAGGTAGTAGTCGCGCCCGTCGTCGAGCGCGTGATCGAACAGCTGCACGAGTTCGCCGTTCGCCAGTTCGCGCTGGACCAGCGGCGCACGCAGCAACGCCGCGCCGAGATCCGCGCGGGCGGCGCTCAGCGTGAGCTGCCCATCCTCGAACATCGGCCCCACCGCGTGCGACACGTGCCGCACGCCGGCGCCCTGCAGCCAGTTGACCCACGTGCTGCGATCCTCGTCGTGCACGAGCGGCGCGCGCGAGAGATCGGCCGGCGTGCGGAACGGCCCGTGACGCTTCAGGAACGACGGGCTGCACATCGGCACCATCGCGCCCGGCAGCAGCCGCTCGCAGCGATAGCCGGGCCAGTCGCCGGTGCCGAAACGGATCGACAGGTCCGACGCATCGCTTCGGTAATTGCGGTGATGCGCGTACAGCACCGTGACGTCGACATCGGTGTTGTCGGCCAGGAACGCGTGCAGCCGCGGGATGAACCAGCCGATGCCGAGCAGCGGAATCAGGCTGACGGTGATCTGGCGCAGCGACGAACGGTCGCGCACGAAGCGCGTCGCGCTGCGCAGCACCGAGAACGCCGCGCTGATCGACCGGTAGTAGTCGCGTCCCTCGTCGGTGAGCGCGAGCAGCCGGCCTTCGCGTACCGTCAGCGGCGTCTGGATGAACGCGTCGAGCAGTTGCAGCTGATGGCTGACCGCCGACGGCGTGATGTCGAGCTCGCTGGCCGCCGCGGTGACCGACCCGAGACGCGCAAACGCTTCGAACGCACGCACCGCACGCAGCGGTGGATCGTGCGGCAATTGTTCTATATTTTTCATGTATCGAATTTTATCGAAAAATCAGGGTAAGCGACAACACAAAAATATCCCGTATTTACAGGGTGATACGTTAATGTGTCGGGAACGGCATAAGCATCCAACAATTGGGTATTTGGGGTTTGGATGTCGAATATTTAATATTTTTCATGTTTCAGATCCAACCGACCGATCCCCGCACATGAAAATCGCTTTCCTCTCCGTCAGCCTCGCCTTCTCGGCGGCCGCCCTGGTCGCTACCGTTCCCGCGTCCGCGCAGTCCGCGCCGCAGACGGTCCTGATCGGTCTCGCCGCGCCGCTCACCGGCCCGTCCGCGCGGATCGGCAAGGATCTGCAGAACGGCGCGCAACTCGCGATCGACGACGCGAACGCGAAGCATCCGACCATCGGCGGCAAGCCGGTCGTCTACAAGCTCGTCGCGGCCGACGACCAGTCCGACCCGCGCACGGCCGTCGCGGTCGCGCAGCAACTCGTCGACCAGCACGTGATCGGCGTCGTCGGTCACTGGAACACGGGCTGCAGCGTGCCGGCGTCGCGCGTGTACCGCGATGCGGGCATCCCACAGATCGCGCCGGCGTCCACCGGCCATCAATACACGCAGCAGGGCTACGCGACGGCGTTCCGCATCATGGGTCACGACGACGCCGGCGGCCATTTCACCGGTGCGTACGCGGTGAAGACGCTGAAGGCGAAGCGCATCGCGGTGATCGACGATCGCACGTCGTTCGGCGCGGGGCTGGCCGATCAGTTCATCAAGGGCGTGCAGGCGAACGGCGGCACGATCGTCGATCGCCAGTACGTGAACGACAAGACGACCGACTTCAGCGGCGTGCTGACCGCGATCAAGGCCAAGCGCGCGGATCTCGTGTTCTTCGGCGGCCTCGACGCGCAGGCCGCGCCGATCGCGCGCCGGATGCGCCAGCTCGGCGTGAACGCGCCGCTGCTCGGCGCGGGTGGTTTCGTGAGTCAGACCTTCCTGTCGCTCGCGGGCAAGGACGGCGACGGCGTGACGGCGCTCGAACCGGGCCTGCCACTCGACCGGATGCCGGGCGGCAAGGCGTTCGACACGCAATACCAGGCACGCTTTCATGCGCCGATCGAATTGCATGCGCCGTTCGCGTACGACGCGGCCGCCACGCTGATTGCGGCCGCGCAGAAGGCCGGTACGACGCAGCCGGCGAAGCTGGTCGCGGCCGTTCGTGCGGCCGATCGACCGGGCGTGACCGGGCGCATCGCGTTCGACGCCGAAGGCAACCTGAAGGACCCGGCTTTCACGATCTACCAGGTGCGAGGCGGCAAGTGGGCCGTCGTCGACGTGCTCGGCGGTTCGCGCACCGCGGCCAGGTAACGATAAAACGACAATAACCAGGACGATTCCCATGACAGAAGCGAACCCGACATCCGCCGCCGCTCCCGAGGACACGCGCCTCGGGATCCTCGCGCGGCGCCGCATCGAAGCGGAAATCATCAAGCCGATCTACGAGATCATGAAGCGCGAATTCGGCGCCGAGCGCGCGCAGGCCGTAATCGCCGAAGCCGTGCGCGGCGCGGCCATCGACGCGGGCCGTACGTTCGCCGCGCAGGAGCCGGACGGCACGAGCGTGAAGTCGTTCATCGCGCTGCAGGTGCTGTGGGAGAAGGACGATGCGCTCGACGTCGAGGTGCGGCGCGCGGACGACGCGCACTACGACTACGACGTGCATCGCTGCAGCTACGCTCAGATGTATCACGCGATGGGGCTCGGCGAGATCGGGCACCTGCTGAGCTGCGCGCGCGACAGCTATTTCATCCAGGGCTATGCGCCGGACATTGCGCTCACGCGTACGAGCACGATCATGCAGGGCGGCAAGCGCTGCGATTTCCGCTATGCGCTGCAACGCGCGCCGGAGAACGGCGATGCGTGACGATACTGATATGGCGAGCGTGCCGCGCGTCGACGGCGAACGCCTGTGGGCGTCGCTCGAACGGATGGCGCAGATCGGCGCGACGCCGAAGGGCGGCGTCTGCCGTCTCGCGCTGACCGATCTCGACCGCGAGTCGCGCGACCTGTTCGTGCAGTGGGCGCGCGATGCCGGTTGCGCGGTGCGCGTCGATCGGATGGGCAACGTGTTCGCGCGCCGTGCGGGCCGCAATCCGGACGCCGCACCGGTGATGACGGGCTCGCACGCCGATTCCCAGCCGACCGGCGGCCGCTACGACGGCATCTACGGCGTGCTCGGCGGGCTCGAAGTGGTGCGCGCGCTGAACGACGCGGGCATCGAGACCGAACGCCCGATCGACGTCGTGATCTGGACCAACGAGGAAGGCTCGCGCTTCGCGCCGGCGATGGTGTCGGCCGGCGTGTTCTCGGGCGTCTATACGCTCGACTACGGGCTGTCGCGCACCGACGGCGCGGGCCGGACGATCGGCGAGGAGCTCGAACGGATCGGCTACGCGGGCGCGGAGCCGGTCGGCGGCTATCCGGTGCACGCGGCGTACGAACTGCACATCGAGCAGGGCGCGATTCTCGAGCGGGCCGGCAAGACGATCGGCGTCGTGACGGCCGGGCAGGGACAGCGCTGGTACGAGGTGACGCTCACCGGGGTCGACGCGCACGCCGGTACGACGCCGATGGCGTTCCGTCGCGACGCGCTGGTCGGCGCGGCGCGGATGATCTCGTTCGTCGACGTGCTCGGCCGCCGTTACGCACCGGATGCGCGCGCAACGGTCGGGATGATCGAGGCCCGGCCGAATTCGCGCAACACGGTGCCGGGCGGCTGCTTCTTCACGGTGGAATTCCGTCACCCCGACGATGCGGTACTCGACGAACTGGACGCGGCGCTGCGCGCGGAACTCGCGCGCGTGGCCGACGAAACCGGTCTCGGCGCGCAGGTCGAGCAGATCTTCACGTATGCGCCGGTGCCGTTCGCGCTGCGCTGCATCGATGCGGTGCGTGACGCGGCGCGCTCGCTCGGGCTGTCGCACATGGACATCGTGTCCGGTGCCGGCCATGACGCATGCTATGTCGCGCGTGTCGCGCCGACCGGGATGATCTTCGTGCCGTGCGTCGACGGGCTGAGCCACAACGAGGCCGAAGCGATTACGCCGGAATGGGCGACGGCCGGCGCCGACGTGCTGTTGCGCGCGGTGTTGCAGAGCGCGCAGGAAGCATAAGCGCGGCGCGCCCGCGTTACTTCGCTGCCTTGCGCCGCGCCCTATACGCGAGATACGCGACGATCTGGTCGAGTTCGCGGTCGCTCAACTGATCGGGCGGAAACGCCGGCATGCTGCGGCCCGGCCAGTCGCGCACCGACGCCGGATTGCGGATGTAGCGGCGCAGCGCGGCGGGCTGAAAGTAGTCGACCGGGTTCATCGGCGTGTTCAGATCGGGGCCGGCGTGGCTGCTGCCCGCGCCGTCGATGCGGTGGCACGCGAGACATTGCGTGACGAACAGCCGCTGGCCCGCACGGGCCGGATCGTTCGCGGGCAATGCGGTGTCGACCGCGAGCGACGGCCAGCGCGCGAGCGGCGACGATTCGATCGTGATGCGCACGATCTGGTACGGCCACTGCTCGCCGCGCACCGACGACGCGTCCGGGCCGAGCCAGACGAGATAGAACGGCCCCGCGCTGACCTGCTTGCCGGGTAGTTTCGGCCACGGACGGGCCGGATCCTCGATCGCGAGCCACGGGGTCGCGCCGGCCGGCGCGCGGCGGCGCACGAGATCGAGCGGCAGTTGCGCGGCGAAGCCGTCGGCCGCGCGCGTTTCGAGCACACCGTCGTCCGGCAGCGGCGTGTCGCCGAGCAGCGCGGCGAACGGCACCGCGCGGAACGTCATCGGGCGGCCGTATGCGATGTCGCGCGGCACGTGGATGTCGGCCGCGTCGGCGCGTGCGAGCAGCGTCTGGCGGGAGACGGCGCGGGCCGTGCCGTCGGTGTCGAGTTCGAGCGTGGACTGGGCCGACGCATGTTGCCCGAGCAGGCAAACCGTCAGCAGCACGAGCGAAAACCACTGGCGCTTCAGCATTCGTTCTCCGGGAAGGGGCGTTCCGGCGGCGGCAGGAGGCGGGACGCCGCGGCCGATGGATGGAATCGGGCGACAGTCTATCCGGTACGGGCGGCGCTGGCGAATTCGGCAGAGGAAAGGCGCGGCGGTCGCGGTCGGACAGGCCCGCGACAGCGCGCCCGACTACCGGGTTGGCGGGGTGGTGTCATAGCGCGGTCCGGACGGAGGGAAGACGAAGGGCTCGCTGGCGACACGCGGCCTGCCCGCGTTCACGACGACATTGCGTTACCGGGCCGCCATCAATGATTCGAACACGTCGCTTCGTTTTTCGGCATCGGCGTGTCTTGCTTCGGTTCGAAATCGGCTTCGCGCATTCCCGACGGCGTCAGCGACACGAAATGCATCACCATGCCGCGCGCCGGGAAGCCGGCGACGCCGGTCGAGCCCCACGGAATCGGTGAGCGCTGCACGCCGCTCATCGCGATGTCCGCCGGCGCGAGCGCGAGCGTCAGCAGCCGGCCGTCGCGGGTCGGCACGTACGCGTGCGTGCCGGAAACGCCGATGTCCGATTCGCGCACCGACGCGGGCAGGCAATCGAGCGTCGCCGTGCGGCGGCCGTCCGGGGCGATCAGCATCGCGACGCCGCGATCGTCCGCCGTCGTCGTGACGACGATGAAACGGTCGATGTCCGGCACATAGGCGGCCGAATACACGTAGTACTGGATCGCGCCGTTCAGCGAGCCGAGTTTTTCCAGCTTCGCGGCGACCGGGTCGAACATCGCGTATTCGAGCGTCGCGTCCGTGCTGCCTTCGATGAACTTCTGCCACACCAGCAGCGCGTTGCGCGGCGAGCCCGCGATCACGGGCCACCACTCGCGGCGGTGCGGCGCGACCGCGACATGGTTCAGCACGCGCCCGGCCGCGTCGTAGGTTTTCAGGTAGACGCCGTTGCCGCTGCCGAGGTTGTCGACCCCGCCGCCGTTGACCCAGTCGGCCGAATAGAACACGACGAAGCGGTCGCCGACCGTCGCGACGTGCCCCGAATGGCCGCCCGATTCGACGTCGTTCGGATAGGGCTTGATCGGCTTCAGGTCGCGGCGGTAGACGCCGTAGCGCTGGCTGACTTCCTGCGACGTGTTCCAGCCGTCCTCGAACGTGACGAAGATGTCGCCGCGCGCGTTCTGCGCGATCGACACGGGTTCCTGCGCCTCGGGGCGGCTGATGAACGTGCGGACGCGCAGCGCGCGCCGCTTGTCGGGCAGCCATTCGCCGACGTACACGTCATGCGGCCAGTTGCCGCTGCGCAGCGCACCGCGCGGCACGATGCCCGAGCTGCTGAAGAATACCCAGCGTTTGCCGTCGCCCGCATCCGCCACGCCGATGCCGTGCATGAAGCGCCGCGGGTCGCCGGTGTCCTGCGGCGACGGGGCGCTCGACACGGTGACCGTATGCACGGCCGGCGCGCCGGCGAGGGCCGGCGAGCCTGCGCCGACGCCGCCCGCGCCGCAGAGCACGGTCGCGGCCAGCCGCATGACCGCCTGTCCCGCGCGCGTTCGCCGCGTCATTCGACGGTCACCGATTTCGCGAGGTTGCGCGGCTTGTCGACGTCGGCGCCGCGCGCGCAGCCGACGTGATACGCGAGCAGTTGCAGCGGGATCACGTTGACGATCGGCGACAGCAGGTCGCCCGATTCGCGCACGCGGATCAGGTGCGTGTCGCGGTCGGCGTCGATCTCGAGCTGATTGCCGGCCAGCACGTAGAGCCGGCCGCCGCGCGCGCGCACCTCGGCCATGTTGGACTTCAGCTTCTGGAACAGGCGGTCGTCCGGCGCGATCGTGACGACCGGCATCGCGCTCGTGACGAGCGCAAGCGGCCCGTGCTTCAGCTCGCCGGCCGCATAGCCTTCCGCGTGGATGTACGACACTTCCTTGAGCTTCAGCGCGCCTTCCAGCGCGATCGGGAAATGGATGCCGCGGCCGAGGAACAGCGCATTCTCGGTGCGCGCGAATTTCGCGGCCCAGCCCATGATCTGCGTTTCCAGCGCGAGCGCGTGGCCGATGCGGTCCGGTAGCGCGCGCAACTGCTTCAGATGCGCCGCGACTTGCGCGGCATCGAGCCGGCCGCGCAGTTGCGCGAGCGTCAGCGTCAGCACGAACAGCGCGACGAGCTGCGTGGTGAACGCCTTGGTCGACGCGACGCCGAGTTCGACGCCGGCCCGCGTCAGGAACCGCAGCGGCGCGTTGCGCGCGATCGTGCTGGTCGCGACGTTGCAGATCGCCAACGACAGTGCCTGGCCCATCGCGCGTGCCTGTTCGATCGCGCCGATGGTGTCGGCCGTTTCGCCCGACTGCGAGATGCCGACGACGAGCGTGCGCGGATCGGCCACCGTATCGCGGTAGCGGAATTCGCTGGCGATCTCGACCTGGGCGGGCACGCCCGCGATGCTTTCCAGCCAGTATTTCGCGGTCAGGCCCGCGTAGTAGCTGGTGCCGCAGCCGAGCAGCAGCACGCTTCTGACCCGCGACAGCAGCGCGCGCGTGCCTTCCGTCGCGTCGAACAGCGCCGGCGAGATCGTGTCGATGCCGTCGAGCGTGCTGTCGATCGCCTTCGGCTGCTCGAAGATTTCCTTCTGCATGAAATGCTGGTACGGGCCGAGCGCGGCGTCGTCCGCGCGCGCCTTCACTTCGCACAGCGGGCGCCGCGCGTCCTGCCCGCCCGCGTCGACCACGGCGATGCGCTCCGGCGTGATCAGCGCGACGTCGCCGTCCTCCAGGTACACGAAGCGGTCGGTCAGGTCGCCGAGCGCCGCGCAGTCGGACGCGAGGTAGTTCTGCTCGGCGCCGATGCCGATCACGAGCGGCGAGCCGGCGCGCGCGGCGACGAGGCGCTGCGGCTCGCGCGCGCCGAGCACTGCGATCGCGTACGCGCCGTGCAGCCGTTTGACGGCGCGCACCACCGCGTCGAACAGGTCGTCGCGATAGAAACTGTGGATCAGGTGCGCGATGACCTCGGTGTCGGTCTGTCCGCGAAACGTGTAGCCGCGTTGCTTCAGTTCGGCGCGTAGCGTGTCGTGGTTCTCGATGATTCCGTTGTGCACGACGGCGATCGTGTCGCCCGACATGATCGGGTGTGCGTTCATTTCAGACGGCGCGCCGTGCGTCGCCCAGCGCGTATGCGCGATGCAGGTCTGTGCTTCGAGACCGAGCGTCAGCACGCGATCCTGCAGATCCGTCACGCGTCGCAGCGTGCGTTCGCTGCGCAGGCGGCCGTCGCCCTGCACGGCGATGCCGCACGAATCGTAGCCGCGATATTCGAGCCGGCTCAGCGCATTGACCAGTTGCGGCACCTGATTGTTCAGGCCGCTTGCTCCGACGATTCCGCACATGATTCACCTCGTCTCCATGAAGTTTTCCGGCTGGCGCGCGACGCGCGCCGGCGCGATGTCAGAAGCGGCGCCGCGTCGCGCGGCAGGCGTCGCGCCCGGCGCGGCACGTCTCCGGCGGGCTATTCGCGGGGCTGCGGCTCGGCATGGGCGACCCATTCGATGCCCGAAATCGCCCCGTTCGCATCGTGCGACGCGACGAGAATGCGCGTCGTGCGCCGCGCGCCGCGCCGGCGCTCGCTCGCGAACGCGGTCGGCGGCACGGAGCGCACCTTCACGCTGGCCGAGCGCCGCATCATCTTCGATACGCGTAACCGATAGGCGAATGGATGCACGACGCGTCCCGCGATCAGCCACATGACGATCGTGCCGGCGATCAGCGCGATGCTCGTCACGTAGAACACGATCTGTTCGATCGGCATCTCGGCCTCGTTGAACGGCAACAGGTAGCGATACGTGTAGATGCAGATCGATGCCCATACGCCCCCGACCAGCGCGGGCCGCACGAGGCGGAACCACGCGACGAGCACGGGCCCGACGATGCTGCCGCGTTCGGCGATCATGTCGCGCGGTGCGCGCAGGGAAAGGTCAATAATCGGCGCGTTCTTCATGTTGAATGCCTCGGTCGGGACTGACCCAAACGGCGCGCTTGCCGCGGCCCCGCAGTACGACGGCGGGCAGGGCGACGACGGTGGTGATCATGCTGATCAGCCAGAACGCGACGGGGTACCAGATGGTGTCAAGGAAGTACATCAGGAGTTTTTCGTCGTAACGCCGATCGATCATGCTGCCGATGATCAGCTGCAGGATGCAGGTCGCGACCAGCAGCATCCCGTGCCAGTGCGGCACCACGGACACATGCCAGTTCGGCGGAAGCGGGTAGACGACGTCGATCAGCGCGAGCAGCAGGATGAACGACATCGAGTACGCCCATGCGATGCCGATCAGGTACTCGACGAACAGCGGCCACATCATCATTTGCGTC
The DNA here is from genome assembly GCF_018417615.1 of Burkholderia sp. LAS2. Classification (NCBI taxonomy): domain Bacteria; kingdom Pseudomonadati; phylum Pseudomonadota; class Betaproteobacteria; order Burkholderiales; family Burkholderiaceae; genus Burkholderia; species Burkholderia sp. LAS2. The sequence continues at coordinate 3,759,388 of NZ_CP071052.1, read as the reverse complement.
GGCCGCATCAGCGTGCCCGCGTACTTGAGCAGCACCTGGATGCCGCCCTTCGACCAGCGCAGCCGCTGCCGGTAGAGCCCCTTGATCGTCTCGGGCATCAGGATCCAGCTGAGCGCGTGCGGCTCGTACACGACGCGCCAGTCGCGGCACTGCAGCTTCCAGCTGATGTCGATGTCCTCGGTCAGCATGTCCGAGCTCCAGTAGCCGACGTCGGCGAGCGCGGTCTTGCGGAACATCGTGATCACGCCCGACACCGTGAAGATGCGGCCGTACACCTGCTGCGTGCGCTTGATCAGCCCGACGATCGACGAGAACTCGCCGACCTGCATGCGGCCGAGCAGCGACGTGCGCGTGCGGATGCGCGGGTTGCCGGTCACCGCGCCGACGCCCGGGTCGGTCAGGAAGTGCTCGAGCATCCAGCCGATCGCGTCGTGCGCGAGCAGCGCGTCGCCGTCGATGCACAGCAGGTACTCCGCGTTCGACACGGCCGCCGCGGTCGTGAGCCCGACCGCCTTGCCTTCGTTGCGCGCGTGATGGATCACGAGCAGCCGCGGAATCTCGACGGCCAGCTCGTTGAGGATCTCGCCGGTGCGATCCTTGCTGCCGTCGTTGACCGCGATGATGTCGTAGTTCGGATACTGCATCCCGTTCAGATGCGCGATCACGCTGCGCGCGTTCGCGGCTTCGTTGAAGCAGGGCACGACGATCGAGACCTTCGGGATGCCGCTCGACGCGATCGTGCGCGTCGACAGCTCGCGGCCCTCCTCGAGCAGGAAGTAGTGCACGACGCCGCCGATCATCCACAGATACGACATGAAGAACGGATAGTAGAAGACGAAATCCTGCAGGCGCTGGATGAGGCTATGGGAGGTCATGGCGTCTTGGTTCCCTGCGCGTGCTGCATCTGCATCAGCGCGTTGATCGAGGTCGGGTCGAGGCGCGACTTCAGCGACATCACGTCGCGCATCGCGTCGAGCTCCGGCTGGCCGTTCAGGAAGTTGTCGGGGTAGTAGCCGAAATTCACGGCGCCCTCGCTGCGCAGCCGCCGCATCTGAGCAAGCAGCGTGCTGGCGGGCACGGCCTTCTGCGCGTGCCAGTCGTACGACTGCAGTTCGAACACGGTGCGCTGCAGCCCGCGCTGCTTCGTGCGCACCGCCTTCACGAGTTCGTCCAGCCAGCCTTCCGGGTCCTTCGCCTGCTCCATGTACGGCATCGCCATCAGCGCGACGTAGTCGTAGGCGGCGAGGAAATCGTCGTAGTTCTGCGCATACCATGCTTCCGATTCGGGCTTGAGCACCGGCATCGCGAAGATGTTGCGCGCGGTCAGCACGTCGCCGACGTTCTGGTGAGCCAGCACGATCTGCTCGAGCTGCCGGGTCATGTCGATCAGGTGGCGCGTCTTCTGGCGCGTCCAGCGCTTCATCAGGTCGGGGTTCTCGCGAATCTTGCCGACGTCGGCCGGCAGCCCCCATTGGGAATAGGTGCGCAGCGCATGCCGGCCCGCGTCCTCGTAATCGTCGAGCGCCGCGTCGTCGCCGAACAGGATGCCGCTGAACGACGCATGCTTGCTGAGATCCTCGTAGATCTGCTGGATCATCAGTCGCGCATCGGGATCGAACGGGCTCAGCCGGAACACGCGCGTGCCGTTCTCGCGGGCCGGCGCGCCGCCGAATGCCGTGACGGCCTCGAGGCTGCGCTGCTTGTCGGCAGGCGGCCGGAACGCGAGCACCGGCATCCATGCATACACCTGCACGTTGGCGCGCGTATTGAGTTGCCACGCGGCACGCGAGAACAGGTCGGAACGCATCGGCAGGTGCCGGTTCGGGAAATACACCGCTTCGGCCACGCCGGTGCCCTTCGGGTCCGCATACGCCTGCAGGTACACCGATTTCGGCTGCATCCGGTAGATGCGCTCGATCAGCTTGCCGAGATTCGCTTCCTGTCGCGCGGGATCGGGATCGTAGACCTGGTCGAGGTCGACCTGCACGGTGCGCTCGGGCACGTCGACGTCGCCGCGGTTCGACGCCGGTTCGCGCATCGAGCGCTCGAACCCGCCGATGTCGACGTCGTACATCATCAGGATCCGTCTCAGCCGATCGAGCGGCACGTCCGGCGTATTCGGGCCGGCGTCGAGGCTGAACTGGATGTCCATGCCGAGCGACGTCGAGATCTGGCGCACGGGCTGGTTTTCCGCGCCGTACGGCCACACCATCGAGCGTGCGACGATGCCGGTGCGTTCGCGGATCTGCCGCACGCACGTCTGCAGGTCGTCGTGCACGCGTGCGTGGAACTCGGCGTCGGTCTCATAGCGCTTCTGGTCTTGCAGATAGAGGTGCGACGTGGTCGCCGGCAACTCGTTGCCTTGCGGATTGGCGATCGCGCCGTGATGGAGATTGTGCGTGTGGCAGCCGAGCTCGACGAATTCCGACTGCCCGAGCTTCTTTACCTCGTCCCACGACAGGAAGTAGTCGCGCGGCACCTGAACCTTGTCGCTGATGCGGATCGGCGTATCCGGCGGCGTGTCGATCCATGCGGTGACGAGGCCCATCACGGCCGGATACTTGAAGCGCTCGAGCAGCGGCAGCACTTTCGTATAGTGGCTGCGGAAGCCGTCGTCGAACGTGAGCAGCACCGAGCGCGGCGGCAGCGGCTTGCCGCCGTGCCGCGACGCCTCGATCTGCTTGACCGTGATCGTGTGGTAGTTGTTGGTCTGCAGCCACGAGAAGATCGCGGTCAGCGTGCCGGTGTCGACCGCGAACGGATCGATGATGGCCGTCTGCGACGAAAACGACGCCATCAGGTTGTCGCGCACGTCGTGCATGCAGATCACGCGGAACGTCTTGCCGTCGGCCGGATCGGACGGCGGCAGCAGGTCGATCATCTTGGCGCCGGTCACGCCCGGAAACAGCGAACAGGCGGCAAACGTGCCGAGGCATCCGCACATGAAGGTCCGTCTGGATTGCAGCATTGCCCGATCTCCTTGCTAGAACGGCAGGTTGAGCGACAGGAAGCCGGTTTCGGAGCGCTCGCGCTGGCCGTCGTATGCGTGACTGCTGACCTCGACGCCGTAGCTCAGCGTGATGTCGTGCTTGAACGTCCACGCGTGCTCGAGGCGCGCGCTCCACAGCGGGCTGGTGCCGAAGCCGCGCTCGTTGTACACGCCGCCCGACACCGACACGCGCTGTTGCAGCCCCACGTCCCCCTTCTTGAACAGCGTCAGCTGATGCATCACGGTCGCGGCGGCCGCGTAGTCGCGACCGGGGCTGAAGTAGGGCGCGTCCCGGCGCGTGTTGCTGTCGGTACCGAGGTTCAGCGAGACGTTGACGAGCTGGTTCGCAGCCGTGTACACGCGCTGCGTGGCGGTCGCCGCGATCTCCTGGTGGAAGTTCGAATCGCTGTAGCGGCTCACGCCGTAGCTCAGCCTGACCTGGCGTCGGTCGTTCTGGCGATACACGACCTCGACGTTCGCGGAGCGGCCCCAGATGTGCGCGGCATACGCCTTCCACGGCAGCGAGTTGTCGTTGGTGTCGAGCCCGGCGCTGACCGTCCAGTAGTCGTTCAGCGCGTACGCGATCGTCCCGCGGCCGCCGGTTCGACCGTCCCCGCCCATCGAGCGCGTGACTTCGCCCAGCACCGTGAGCGGCCCGTGCCGGTAGTCGCCGCCGATGCCCGTGCGCGTGCGGCTGAGGTTGCCGTCGTCGGTCTGAGCGAAACCGTAGAACGTGTGCGAAAACACGCGCCAGTTGTCGCCGAATGGTTGCGAATACACATAGCTGTCCGACGTGAAGCTGTTGTTGGCCAGTGCGCTGTTGCCGTGCTCGAAGCTCAGGTCGGTCGTGAACACCGGGCTGCGGTACGCTTTGTAGTCGCGCTTGAAGCCGCGCACGGCGCCGCTGTCCGGGAACGTGTTGCCGAGCGTCTGGTCGACGGTCTTCGCGGTCGCGTAGTCGTCCGCCACGAGCGACGCGCGGCCGAGGCCCGCGAGCATCTCGACGCTGTCCGGGTGATCGGTCAGCGACGCGCGATACATCGAGATCGCCTGGCGCGGATGCGACTGGCCCGATACGGCGTCGGCGTGCGCGGCGCGGATCTCCGCGTTGAACGGCACCTGCTTCTCGAGTTCTTCGAGCGCGGCGATCCCCTGGTCGACGTGTCCGGTGAAGATCAGGTACTGCGCGCGCAGCCGGTAGTAGCGCAGATAGTCGCTTTCTCCGGGACCGACGTTGGTCACCTGCTTGACCGGCGGCAGCGACTTCTCCATGTCGTCGAGCACCTGCTTCGCTTCGGGCGCACGCGCCTGGTCGACGTACGACCAGAACAGCCCTTCGCGCAGCTCGATCGGCTGCGTGCGGGCGCCGTACTGGAAGCCGCGGGTCGCGCGATCCGTCGGCGACGCGGTCGCCTGCTGCAGCGCACGCGCGTAGACGGCGTTCGCCTTGGCCGGCTCGCTCAAGTACAGGTAGGCGTCGCCGACGGCCGCCAGCGCGTCGATCGAGATCTCCGCATTCGACGGAATCGTCTCGAACGTCGCGACGGCCGGCTTCATGTCGCCGCGTGCCGCAAGGGCGACGACCCGGTCGCCCGCGAGCGCCGTGCGGACCGGCGTGTACTCGGGTGTGGCCGGCATCCGCTTGTCGAGGTCGTCGGCCGCGCGCAGCGCGTTGTCGAGCCCGTCGAAGCGGTCCGAACTCGTCATCGAACGTGACTTGTCGCGTCCGCCGCGCACCTGCTGGCGAATCGACAGTTCTTCGAGTTGCGCGATGTCGACGGCGGAGAACGCATCGGGGCGGGCCTTCGCTTCGTCGAGCGCCTTGACCGCGCCGCCGCTCGCCGCGAGGCCGAACACGTCGTTGCGGACCGTCGCGACGTCGGCGGTGCGCAGATTCGGCGCTTGCGCATTCGGCGCCTCTACGTCGGGTCCTTGCGATCGCTGGATCGGCTCGCCGGGGAGCTGCGCGCCGGGTGACTGTGAAGTCGGTTGCCGGGACGACGGCGGTTCGGCGCCGGATGGCTGGGTCATGGGCGTGGGCGAATTCGGCATCGGCGTGCCGGACGCCTGCGCGGTGAGCGTCGGCGTAGTCGGTGGCGTGGGCGGTGTGGGCGGTGCGGCGGTCGCGGTTTGGGCGGGCGGCTGCGGTGCATCCGACGTCTGCGCGCGTGGCGCCGACGTATCCGGCGGCGCGGTGTCGACGAATGCCTGCGCAAGCAGCATCGGCGCATTCGACGATGGCCCGCTCGGCTGCGGCGCGTCGGGGTCCACCACGACCGTGGTCGGCATCGCCGGGTTCGATCCCTGCGCGATCTGCATCGACGTATCCGACGCCTGCGCGATCGGCGTCGGCGCTTGAGGGGGCTGCGTACCGGAACCCTGGGCGACCTGCGGCTGCGCGTCGCCTTCGCCGGCAAGGCATGGGCCGGACGCGACGAGCAGGCACAGCAGCGGCGCATGCAGGAGGATCCGCCGGGTCGGCGGAACGACGGTGGTGCATTGTTGTTGACGATTGTTAGCCACGGTGTCTCCTCACTTTGAAACGATCACATCGGTTGCACGCCCGACGGCGCGCGTCGCCGGCCGTCATGCCGCCGGCCGTCATGCCGCCGGGCGGCAAGGCCCGGCGACATCCGGCCCGCTCACAAGCGGTTGCGGATCGCTTGTCCAAGCAGCGCGCGCGATTCGCTGTTCTTCGGATCGATGGCGAGTGCACGGCTCGCGTTTTGCTCCACACAGCTCCATTCGTCGATCTGTGCGCACCAGCGCGCCTTGGCCAGCGCGCGGGCGCCTTCCAGCTCATCGTGTGTGACGCTGGTCGCTTCCATGTGCGACGTGCCGGCGAGATACGATTGCGGTTGCCGTTTCGGCACGGGGTCGGGGTGTTTTCTCGTGCGCGCCAGCGCCTGTGAACGGGATGTCCGGTGCGCGTCGCCGGCGCGCGCCGTGCGCCTGGCGGCCGACGCGGCGTGCGGCTCGGCCGCGAGCTTCGTCGCCGGCACATGCGCGGGGCGCATGGGTTTCACGTCGGAACGGGCCGTCGTTTGCGGCGGTACGGGCGGCTCGGCTGCGGCCGACATGGCCGGCGTCGCCGAGGCAGACGGCGGAATCGGCCCGGCCTGCGCGACCGTCGCCGTCGAGCCCGCGGGCGCCGCGGTGCCGGACGCGCCGCCCGTTGCCGCCACGATGAACTCGCGGTACTTGCCGGCGGCGTTTTCGATCACGCCGGCGATATCGTGCGTCACGCTCGCATGGCCGATCCTTGCGTCTCGCTCGACATACGCGAAGGCACCGAAGATCGCGGCAAATGCGGCGACGCTGAGCGCCGCATTCTTTCCCGGACCCCACGAGGGTTTCGGCTCACGGGCGGGCGAGTCGTCCGGTCGTTCTGCACGAGGCATTCAAGGCTCCTTGATTCGATACGTTCGACGAATGACGCGATCGGCGCGACGCTCACCATCGCAACTGCGTCGTGAGCGTGCCCGTCTCGACGATCGCGAACTGGGTTGCTCCCTGATAGGTTCCTTCGACCCGGTAGCTCGCATCCGGCACGCTGAACAGGCAGCGCGATCCCGATGCATTGAATTCGACGAGCACGCGCCCATGCCGGCGCAGGCGCACTTGCACGTTGGAGAGCGGCTGTCCGGTGCTCTCCGACAGGAAAGACACGCCCAGGTTGTACGGGCGTCCGTCAGGCGGAAGCGGCGCGGTACCGTCGATCCGCGCGTCACCGCAGATATACGAAATCACGTACCGGTTCGCCCCCGGCCCGGACGCCGGCGACGAAGCCGCCGGTGTTTGGGCCATGACGTTCATGCAGAGCGTGGAAAGCACGGCGCTCAGGAAAGGGCGAGCATGTTGTCGAAGCGAGGGTGACATTGCAATCTCCCGTCCAGACGCGATGACGCGCATCGACGCCGAGTCGAATTTGCCAACGTTCTTTTTGCGACACGCTATTGATACACGATGGTTTTTGAACCAACAACTGCGTGTGGCCCGAATGGGACGAAGGGAAAGATCCTATCTAAACAGGATAAGGACGGATTGGTGAGGATTTCTTAATTCTGAATAAAGTCGAGAATTCCGAACATGGAAATTGCTCGTCGGTAGCGATGATCGAGCACGCTTTGAATCACGTCGGAGGTATCGACTTTCGTGCCGAAAAATAACGACTGATAAAAGAAACTATTGCACCTGTATTCAAGGCGAATCGATGAAGGTCCGAGTACAGGTCGCGGATTGTGAAATGAGGGTGCGACGTTTTTGATCATCCCGGCAGTTACAGGTAAATGGAAACTTGTGTAACAAGGTATTTCTGTCTGGAAAATCTCGCTGAATATTCTTACTTAATACCGAAAACAGTAAAAAATACGATGTGAATTCGCAAACGTTTGCGCTTTTCCGCAGATCGATTACAGGTCTGCAAGGGATTTTATGGCGTCGGACGGGATTATCGATTGCTATTGAAACCACGCGCATTCGCGCCGTGGATGCTCACGGCGCGAATGCGCGATCAGCGGCTGCCGCCCGCGCTTCGCCGCGCGCTGCGCATCGCCGGCGCGGCCGCCTCTTCGGTGCCGATCGCGCCGTCGAGCGCCGTGCGCGGCCGGTTCATGATGTAGGCCCACAGCTGTTCGGCCGCGAGCCCGCGCTTGCGCGCCGATCGATACAGGCGGATTTCGAGTTCGGTGATCCAGTCGCCGGCGCCCGCGCACACGAGCGTGCCGTCCACGAGCTCCTTCGCGACACAGCTTTCCGGGAGCCAGCCGATGCCGTGCCCGGCCACGACCATGCCTTTCAGCGCCTCGGACATGTGCGTCTCGAAACACCGGTGCAGCACGTACGGCTCGGTCGCGTTCAGCAGCAGCATCTCGACGATGTTGCCGAGAAACGCGCCCGACGAATACGCGAGCAGCGGCAGCGGCGCGTCGGGCGTGCCGGGCAGCTGGAACACCGGCTTGCCGCGCGCATCGGGCGACGACACCGGCAGGATCCGCTCGACGCCGAGGCTGACGAACGGGAAGTGGTTCGGATCGAGCACGATCGGCAACTGCGGGTGGTGATAGCCGAGCAGCAGGTCGCATTCGCCTTCGACCAGTTGCTGCACGCCCTCCGGCACGTTCACCGCATTGACGCGGGCCGTGACGTGGCCGACCTCGCTATTGAGCTGCTTGAGCCATTCGGGAAACAGCGTGAACACGAGCGTGTGCGCGACGGCGAAGCGCACGACCTGGTCGCTCGCCGCGAACTGGTCGTAGCCGTTCACGAGATTGCGCGCCGCATACATGCTGCGCAGGATGTCCGCGGCGAGCCCACGGAACATCTGGCCGGCCGGCGTCAGCGCGACCGGGTTGATGCTCCGGTCGACCAGCTTCGCGTCCATCCAGGTTTCAAGCGCGGCGATTCGTCTGCTGAATGCCGACTGCGTCAGGTGCCGGTGACGCGCGGCCCGGGAAAAGCTCTTGGTATCCGCCAGGCTCAGGAAATCTTCCAGCCACTTTGCTTCCATTTCGATCTTCGCTTTTTATAGTCGGGCGCCTGAAAGGCGGCGCCGTCTGCTGCACCAACGTTCTAGCGTACCGCGCATCGCGCCGGTCGGGCCGATGTTTTTTTTCGATCGGTGTCAGTCGAAATATGCATGGGCGTTGTCGGCGGGATTACGGCTGCATAGCGTTGAGGGGCCGGACCGGTTAACCGGACAGTTCACCGCGTTGGACTGTCCCGGCCGCCCGGACGGCACTTCCCCAGGGCCGGCTGCGCCGTGTGCGTGCCGGCCCGCCCCGTTCACGGTCGTTCCGGGGGCCCGGCTCGCCGTTTTTGGTGCAGTGCAGATTGCACATTCGTGACACGCGGGGGAACTATGTTCGTCGGACGCGGCGCAGCATCGGCCGTGTGCGCTCGCGGCGCACCGCCAGCGCCCGTCGCGCCCGACGTTGCACCGTTATGGTGCGCAATGCCGCGCAGGCGTGCCTGCACGGCGCAAAACAGGGGGATATCGAAGGGATCGAGCAAGGCACGTTCCTTGCAAAGCAATCAGTACGCCGGTCCGGCATGCGCAATGCCGGGGAAAACGATCGATGGAGAGAAGATCGATGAAGCCATTCGATGAAATGCTGCAATCCGGCGACATGGTGAGGGCGCCTTACGCGCGCCTGAAACAATGGCTCGACACGCAGGATCCTGCGAGCCTCGCCCAGAAGGCCCACGACGCGGAAGGCGTGTTCCGCAAGACAGGCATCACGTTCGCCGTCTACGGCGACGCGGAAGCCGCCGAGCGGCTGATTCCGTTCGATATCGTCCCGCGCATCATCTCGGGTTCGGAATGGAGCCGGCTGTCGCTCGGCATCGAGCAGCGCGTGATGGCGCTGAACGCGTTCCTCGACGACATCTACCACCGCCAGGAAATCGTGCGCGCGGGCATCGTGCCGAAGCACCTGATCGCGCACAACGAGGCGTTCATCCCGGAGATGATCGACTTCCGGCCGCCCGGCAACGTTTACACGCACATCATCGGCGTCGACATCGTGCGCACCGGCGAGAACGCGTTCTACGTGCTGGAAGACAACGCGCGCACGCCGTCCGGCGTGTCGTACATGCTGGAAAATCGCGAAACGATGATGCAGCTTTTCCCCGAGCTGTTCCAGCAGGTGAAGGTGCGCCCGGTCGAAACCTATCCGCAGATGCTGCGCCAGTCGCTCGCGGCCGTGTGCCCGCCGGGCGGCAACGCCGACAACCCGACCATCGCGGTGCTCACGCCCGGCATCCACAATTCCGCGTACTACGAGCATTCGTTCCTCGCCGACCAGATGGGCGTGCACCTCGTCGAGGGCAGCGACCTGCAGGTGATCGACGGCCGCGTCGCGATGCGCACGACCGAAGGCTTCCAGCCGATCGACGTGCTGTACCGCCGCGTCGACGACGCGTTCCTCGATCCGCTCACGTTCCGCCCCGACTCGGTGCTCGGCGTGGCCGGCATCATGGACGTGTACCGCGCGGGCAACATCACGATCGCGAATGCGCCCGGCACCGGCATCGCCGACGACAAGGCGATCTACTCGTACATGCCGGAAATCGTCGAGTTCTACACGGGCCGCAAGGCGCTGCTGGAGAACGTGCCGACCTGGCGCTGCGGCGAGGCCGACAGCCTGAAGTACGTGCTCGCGCATCTCGACGAACTGGTCGTGAAGGAGGTGCACGGCTCGGGCGGCTACGGGATGCTGGTCGGGCCGTGCGCGTCGAAGGCCGAACTCGAGGCATTTTCCGCGAAGCTGCGCGCGCGTCCCGCGAACTACATCGCGCAACCGACGCTCGCGCTGTCCACGACGCCGATCCTGACCGACGCCGGCCTCGCGCCGCGCCACGTCGACCTGCGACCGTTCGTGCTGGTGTCGGACCGGATCCGCATCACGCCCGGCGGGCTCACGCGCGTCGCGCTGCAGGAAGGATCGCTGGTCGTCAACTCGAGCCAGGGCGGCGGCACCAAGGACACCTGGGTGCTGGCCGACTGAGCCGGGCACGACCGCGCGCGCCGGAGTCGGCGCGCGAACCGAACGAAGACGGAGTGGACACGAGATGCTTCTGGGACGTACTGCAAGCGGTCTCTACTGGATGTACCGCTATATCGAGCGCGCGGAGAATATTGCGCGCATCGTCGATGCCGGGCTGCGGATGGCGCTCACGCGCACGGCCGACGCGCCGGCCGAATGGTCGTCGGTGCTCGTCAGCTCGGGCGCGGACGACGGCTATCGGGAGAAATACGACGCGTATGCGGCCGATACCGTGACCGACTACCTGCTGCGCGACCGCGACAACCCGTCGAGCGTGCTGTCGTGCATCGAGGCCGCGCGCTCGAATGCGCGGATGGTACGCACGGCGCTCACGCGCGAGGCGTGGGAAAGCGTGAACGGCGCGTGGCTCGCGCTGCGCCGCGCGTTCGCGCAGCCGGTGCCGGAAAGCGAGCTGCCGGCCGTGCTCGACCAGGTGAAACGCGAAACCGCACTGATTCTCGGCAGCTTCTACAGCACGATGCTGCGCAACGAGATCTTCGATTTCGCGCAGATCGGCGCATTCATCGAACGCGCGGACAACACCGCGCGGATCATCGACGTGAAATACCACCTGCTGCTGCCGTCGGTATCGCACGTCGGCACGATCCTCGACAACTACCAATGGGAGACGATCCTGCGCTGCGTGGCCGCGCATCGCTCGTACCGCTGGGTGTACGACGTGCAGTACAAGCCGCTGAACATTGCCGACTACCTGATCCTGAACGGCCGCATGCCGCGTTCGCTGCGCTATTGCTACGGGCGCGTCGTATCGAGCCTGAACCTGCTCGCGAAGGATTACGGCGTGACACACCCATGTCACAACACGGCCACGAAGATCCTGCAAATGCTGTCCGATACGTCGGTCGAGCGAATCTTCAAGAGCGGCCTGCACGAGTTCCTGACCGACTTCATCGGCCGTAACAACAGCCTCGGGCTCGAAATCGCCCAGGCTTACAACTTCGACTGAGACTTGCCATGCGACTCGCCATCCGACACATTTCGCGTTATCAGTTCGACGATCAGGCCACCCACGCGCTGCAACGGTTGCGGCTGCGCCCGCAGTCGGGCCCCGGGCAGACGGTGCGCGCGTGGCAGGTCACGATCGACGGCGTCGAGCCGACGCTGTCTTACGCCGACGGGCTCGGCAACCGGATCGACCTCGTGCGCCACGATCGCGGCGCGAAGGCCGAGATCGTCGTCGTGGCGGCCGGCGTCGTCGAGACGCAGGACCGCTCGGGCATTATCGGGAATCCTGAAGGCTATGCGCCGCCGTGGATCTTCGAGCGCGAAACAGTGCTCACGAAGGCCGGCGACACCGTGCGCGCGCTGACCGACGCGCTGCCGATCGAGCCGCACGGCCTCGACGCTTTGCACTGGCTGATGACGGAAGTGCACGGCCGCATCGCGTACGCGCCGAACCTGGCCGCCGACGCGCCCGTCGATGCGGAAACCGCGCTGCAAAGCGGCGAGGGCACGAGCCGCGACCATGCGCACGCGTTCATCGCGGCCGCCCGCGTGCTGAAGATCCCTGCGCGCTACATCTCGGGCTACGTGCTGGCCGACAGCGCGATGCAGCGCATCGCCGATGCGAAGCAGAATGGGACCGACGTCGAGGACGAGGAAGCGCTCGCGCTGCAGAGCGGCGACGGGATGCAGCAGGTGCTCGGCGCATCGCATGCCGCGCAATCGCAATCCCAGGGGCAGCCGCACGCGGCGCTCGGCGCGCAGCCGCAAGCCACGGCGCTGATGCAGCAGCCGGCCGGCCATGCGTGGGCGGAGGCCTATGTCGAAGGGCTCGGCTGGGTCGGTTTCGACCCGTTCATGAACCGTTGCCCGGACGAACGCTACGTGCGCATCGCGGTCGGCCTCGACCATCGCGACGCGCAGCCGGTGACGGGGCTCGGCGCGACGGCCGTCGGCGTCGAGATCAGCGTCGTGCAGACGCCGGAACTCGTCTGACCCGCGGCGCGCCTTCGCCGCATCCGCCATGCCGGGCCGCCGCGTCGCAAACGACGCGGCGTGCGCGGCCGGCCCAACCCGACTCGAGCTCCCATGTCCATCCACGTCGCGCTGCATCACACCACCCGCTATCGCTACGACCGGCTCGTCAACCTCGGCCCGCAGGTCGTGCGACTGCGGCCCGCGCCGCATTGCCGGACCCCGATCCTCGCGTATTCGATGACGGTCGAGCCCGCGCAGCACTTCATCAATTGGCAGCAGGATCCGTTCTCGAACTATCTCGCGCGGCTCGTGTTTCCGGAGCGCACCGAGCACTTCGAGATCACGATCGATCTCGTCGCCGAGATGTCGGTGTACAACCCGTTCGACTTCTTTCTCGAAGCGAGCGCGGAGCAATACCCGTTCAGCTATGACGACGCGCTGAAGACCGAACTCGCGCCGTATCTCGCGTGCGACCCGCAGACGAGCGCCGCGCCGCTGTTTCGCGCGTATCTCGACGGCGTCGACCGCACGCCGGCCGGCACCGTGAACTTCCTCGTCGCGCTGAACCAGCAGCTTCAGCGCGACATCGGTTATCTGGTGCGGATGGAGCCGGGCGTGCAGACGCCCGTGCAGACGCTCGAACTCGCGTCGGGCTCGTGCCGCGACAGCGCGTGGCTGCTCGTGCAGCTGTGCCGCCATCTCGGCATCGCCGCGCGCTTCGTGTCCGGCTACCTGATCCAGCTGACCCCCGACGTGAAATCGCTCGACGGCCCGAGCGGCACGTCGGTCGATTTCACCGACCTGCATGCATGGTGCGAGGTCTATCTGCCGGGCGCCGGCTGGATCGGCTTCGATCCGACGTCGGGCCTGCTCGCCGGGGAAGGGCATATTCCGCTTGCGTGCACGCCGCAGCCGACGAGCGCCGCGCCGGTCGAAGGGCTGATCGACGAGTGCGAGGTGTCGTTCGAGCACGAGATGAGCGTGACGCGCGTGTACGAATCGCCGCGCGTGACGAAGCCGTACACCGAATCGCAGTGGGAGGCCGTGCTCGCGCTCGGCACGCAGGTCGACGGCGCGCTGGCCGCCGGCGACGTGCGGCTCACGCAGGGCGGCGAGCCGACCTTCGTGTCGATCGACGATCGCGACGGCGCCGAGTGGAACACCGACGCGCTCGGCCCGACCAAGCGCGGCTACGCGACCGAACTCGTGCAGCGGCTGCGCGCCGAATATGGCGACGGCGGCTTCCTGCATTTCGGGCAGGGCAAGTGGTACCCGGGCGAGCAACTGCCGCGCTGGGCGCTGTCGATCTTCTGGCGCGCAGACGGTCAGCCCGTGTGGCACGATCCGTCGCTGTTCGCCGACGAGCGCGAACCGTCGTCGTACACCACCGACGACGCGAAGCGCTTCATCGATGCACTCGCCGCGCGGCTGAGCCTGAGCGGCGAATTCATCCAGCCTGGCTACGAGGACGTCTGGTATTACTTGTGGCGCGAGCGCCGGCTGCCCGTCAACGTCGATCCGTTCGATGCGCGCCTCGACGACGAGCTCGAACGCGCGCGGCTGCGCAAGGTTTTCGAGCAGCAGCTCGACAGCGTGGTCGGCTACGTGCTGCCGGTCAAGCGCACGGACGACGCGCCGGGCCTCGACGGGCCGCGCTGGCAGACGGGCCCGTGGTTCTTCCGCGACGAGCGGATGTATCTCGTGCCGGGCGATTCGCCGATGGGCTATCGGCTGCCGCTCGATTCGCTGCCGTGGGCGGCGCGCGCCGACTATCCGTACCTTGTCGAGCGCGATCCGTTCGCGCCGCGCGACGTGCTGCCGGACGCCGCCGCCATTCGCGCCCGTTACGCGGGCCCGGCCGACGCGCCGCGCTATCTGGCCGGCGTGCATCGCGAAGCGTCCGCGCAGACCGTGATGCAGTGGCGCGACGACGGCACGGCCGCGAGCGGCCGACCGGACGCCGCGGATCCGCATCGCCGGCCCGAGCGCTTCGAATCGGCCGCGTGGATCACGCGCACCGCGCTGTGCGTCGAAGTGCGCAACGGCATCCTGTACCTGTTCATGCCGCCGCTCGCCGCGCTCGAGGATTATCTCGACCTGCTCGGCGCGATCGAGCTGACCGCCCACGCACTCGGCGTGAAGCTCGTGCTCGAAGGCTATCCGCCGCCGCGCGACGCACGGCTGAAGCTGCTGCAGGTGACACCGGATCCCGGCGTGATCGAGGTGAACATCCATCCGGCCGCGAGCTTCGACGAGCTCGTCGACCACACCGAATTCCTGTACGACGCCGCGTGGCAATCGCGGCTGTGCAGCGAGAAGTTCATGGTCGACGGGCGGCACGTCGGCACGGGCGGCGGCAACCACTTCGTGCTCGGCGGCGCGACGCCGGCCGACAGCCCGTTCCTGCGCCGCCCCGATCTGCTCGCGAGCCTGATCGCGTACTGGCACAACCATCCGTCGCTGTCGTACCTGTTCTCGGGGCTGTTCATCGGGCCGACGAGCCAGGCGCCGCGTGTCGACGAGGCGCGCAACGACCAGCTTTACGAGCTCGACATCGCGTTCGCGGAGATCCAGCGCAACAAGCTGCTGTTCGGGCAGGACATGCCGCCGTGGCTCGTCGACCGCGTGCTGCGCAACCTGCTGATCGACGTGACGGGCAACACGCACCGCAGCGAGTTCTGCATCGACAAGCTGTATTCGCCCGATTCGTCCACCGGCCGGCTCGGCCTGCTCGAACTGCGCGCGTTCGAGATGCCGCCGCATGCGCGGATGAGCATCGTGCAGCAACTGTTGCTGCGCGCGCTGGTCGCGCGCTTCTGGGCCGCGCCGTACACGACGCCGCTCACGCGCTGGGGCACCGCGCTGCACGACCGGTTCATGCTGCCGGAATTTCTTCAGATGGATTTCGACGACGTGCTGGCCGAGCTGCGCGACGCCGGTTTCGCGTTCGATCCGGCGTGGTTCGCCCCGCACTTCGAATTCCGCTTCCCGCTGTTCGGGCAGATCGCGGTGAACGGGATGGAACTGTCGCTGCGCGGCGCGCTGGAACCGTGGCACGTGATGGGCGAGGAAGGCGCGCCCGGCGGCACGGTGCGCTACGTCGATTCGTCGGTCGAACGGCTCGAAGTGCGCGTGACGGGGCTGAACGACAACCGGCACGTCGTGACCGTCAACGGCCGCGCGCTGCCGCTGCAGCCGACCGGCACCGTCGGCGAATACGTCGCGGGCGTGCGCTACAAGGCGTGGTCGCCGCCGTCGGCGCTGCATCCGACCATCGGCGTGCACGCGCCGCTCACGTTCGACATCGTCGATACGTGGCTGCAACGCTCGCTCGGCGGCTGCCGGTATCACGTCGCGCATCCGGGCGGGCGCAACTACGCGACGTTCCCGGTCAATGCGTACGAAGCGGAGAGCCGCCGGCTCGCACGCTTCGTCGAGATCGGGCACACGCCGGGCCGGATGGAGGTCGCGGCCGCCGCGCCGAGCCGCGAATTCCCGTTCACGCTCGACTTGCGGCGGCCGTGATCGATCGATGACAGGGCGGACGACGATGCGCGGTTCGCGACCGCCCGGCGCACCGGCCGGTCGCGGCCCCGCCGGAATGCTAGGATGCGGGCAGAATGCGGTTCCGCACTGCGGCTTGCCGCCTGAATGGCGGCGCGCATGCGCGGCCGCACCCTGACGACGGAACGACATCGTGCCGCCCATTGACCTCGATCATCTCGCCGCCCTCGACGCGATGCCCACGCTTTTCGATACCGGCGCGCAGCCGGACGCCGCCGAACTGGCCGCCGCGCTCGCGGCGCCGGCCGCCGCCGGCCGCTACGACGAACTGCGCGGCAGCGCGGCCGGCCTGCACGCGCCTGCGCTGGCGCCCGCGTGGCGCAGCTTCTTCACGTCGATCGGCAGCGACGGCGTGGCCGGCCTCGACCGCCGCGCCGACGCGCTGCACCGGCGCATGCGCGAGAACGGCCTGTTCTATCAGTTGCACGAGCAGCGCGCCGGCGACGGCGCGGTCGGCCCGTGGTCGCTCGACCTGCTGCCGCTGATCGTCACGCCCGAGGACTGGGTCGGGATCGAGCGTGGCGTGCTGCAGCGCGTGCGGCTGCTCAATGCGACGCTGGCCGACCTGTACGGGCCGCAGACGATCCTGCAGCGCGGGCTGCTGCCGCCCGCGCTCGTGACCGGCCACCCCGGGTATCTGCGTGCGATGCGCGGCGCGCGCGTGCCGGGCGATACGTGGCTGCACGTCGTCGCGTTCGATCTCGCGCGCGGCCCGGACGGCCAATGGCGGATCGTCGCGCAGCACACGCAGGGCCCGGCGGGGCTCGGCTACCTGCTCGAGAACCGGCTGATCGTGTCGCGGCTCTTTCCGCGCGGGTTTCGCGGGCTGCGCGTGCAGCGGCTTGCGTCCGCGTACCGCGCGCTGCTGCAGAGCATGCAGTCGCTCAGCCCTGCCGCGAAGAGTTCGCGGATCGTGCTGCTGACGCCGGGGCCGCACAGCGCGACCTATTTCGAGCATGCGTATCTCGCGCGCTATCTCGGCCTCACGCTCGTCGAAGGCGGCGACCTGACCGCGCGCGACAACCGCGTGTTCCTGAAGACGCTGAGCGGGCTCGAACCGGTGCACGGCATCCTGCGGCGCGTCGACGATGCGTGGCTCGATCCGCTCGAACTGCGGCCCGATTCGATGCTCGGCGTGCCGGGGCTGTTGCAGGCCGTGCGCGCGGGCAACGTGCTGCTCGCGAACGCGCCGGGCTCGGGCTTCCTCGAGTCGCCGGCGATGCTCGGCTTCATGCCGCGTCTCGCGGAAGCGCTGCTCGGCGAAACGCTGACGCTGCCGGCCGTGCATTCGTGGTGGTGCGGCGAGGCGGCCGCGTGCGACGACGCGCTGCCGCAGCTCGCGCGCGGCATCGTGAAGGCATCCTATCCACCCGACGTGCAGGAAGGCGGTGCATTCGAACCGGTGATCGGCGCGCGGCTCACGCAGGCGCAACTGGCGGAATGGCGCGCGCGGATTCTCGCGCAGCCCGAACACTACACGGTGCAGGCCGACCTGCCGCTGTCGCAGGCGCCGACCTGGCCGCGGCCCGACGCGCCCGACGGCAACGACAGCGCGCGCATCGTGCCGAAGCCGCTGCTGCTGCGCGTGTTCGCGCTCGCCGACGGCGCGCAGCGCTGGCGGCTTCTGCCGGGCGGGCTGTCGCGGGTCGGCACGCGCGACGCGCTGTTCAACGCGCCGATGCCGCGCGGCGGCAGCACCGTCGACACGTGGGTGATGACCGAGGGCATCGTCGATTCGACGACGCTGCTGCAGACGCATCTCGGCCCCGACGACCTCGTCGAGCGGCCGCGCGCGATCGCGAGCCGCGCGGCCGAGAACCTGTTCTGGCTCGGCCGCTACACCGAGCGCGCGACCAACCTGATGCGCCTCGCGCGCGCCGCGCTCGAACGGCTGCGCGGCGAAGACGACGTCGACAGTCCCGCGCATCTGGAACTGATCGACACGTTGTGCCGGGACACCGGGCTGATCGCGGCCGATGCGCCGCACGCCGTCGATGCGCCGCGCGCGTTCCAGCATGAGCTGGCGACGTCGCTGACGCGCGGCGCCGACCGCACGTCGGGGATCGCGTCGTGCCTGTTCGGCATGCGCGGCGCGGCTGCCGCGATCCGCGAACGGCTGTCGAGCGATCAGTGGCGGCTGATCGACGACGCGACCCAACTGTTCGCCGACAGCGCAGGACAGCAGGAAGCGGAGGAGCAGGTCGGCAACGACGCGCTGCAGTTGCTCGAGCGCCTCGGCCTGCTGCTCGGCGCGATCACCGGTGCGCAGACCGACAACATGACGCGCGACGACGGCTGGCGATTGCTGTCGATCGGCCGGCAGATCGACCGGCTCGACTTCCTGTGCAGCGTACTGAAGTTCGCGTTCGACGAAGGCGCCGTGCATCGGCAGGACGGCTTCGAGCTCGTGCTCGAACTGTTCGACAGCACGATCACGTTCCGCTCGCGCTTCCAGCGCGGCTTCGACGTCGCGCCGCTGCTGTCGCTCGTCGTGCTCGATACCGACAACCCGCGCTCGCTCGGCTGGGTCGTGCAGGCGCTGCGCGGCCGGCTGACGAAGGTCGAACGCGGCGAAGGCTATGCGCTGTCGGAACTGGCCGAGACGGTTCCGGACATCCCCGCGTGGTCGCTGCACGAGCTGTGCGAGACCGCCGAAGACGGCCGGCACGACAAGCTGCTCGCCGCGCTCGACACGACGGTAAAGGCCGTCTGGGAGCTGTCGAACCGGATCGGCGAGCGCTATTTCAGTCACGTGCGCGAGGCGGGCAGGACGCTATGGTGACGACGAAAGGTGCACCGAAAACCCCGGCTGGTTCCGGCAACGCACGGCAGGCGCCGCCCTCGGCTCCGGCCGCGACGGGGGCGCCGGCCGCCGTCGCACCGGGCCGGTTGCTGCGTGTCACGCACGACACCGAATACCGTTACGCGGCGCGCGTCGAATCCGCTCAGCACCAGGCACGCCTGCAACCGCTCGCGACGCCGCGCCAGCAGGTGCTGTCGTTCTCGCTCGACATCGAACCCGCACCGGAATCGGTTTGTACCGAAGTCGACGCGTTCGGCAATGCACGTGCGTCGTTCGCGCTGAACCTGCCGCACGACACGTTGCTGGTGCGCAGCCGCAGCACCGTGCGCGTGACGCCGCCCGTGTGGTCGCTCGGCGCGCGCGGCGCGCCGCCGCCTGCGATCGCGAACCCGGACGCCGCGCATGCCACCGCATGGGAGGCCGTGCGCGACCGCTTGCGGTTCCGCGCGGGGCAGCCTTACGACCCCGCGAGCGAATTCGTGTTCGCGTCGCCGCACGTGGCGTGCGACCCGGAACTCGCCGCATACGCGGCCGCGAGCTTCACGCCGCAACGGCCGCTCGTGCAGGCGGCATGGGACCTGATGCGGCGCGTGCATGCCGATTTCGCGTACACGCCGAACAGCACCGACATCACGACGTCGGCGCTCGACGCGCTGCGGTTGCGCAAGGGCGTGTGCCAGGATTTCGCGCACGTGATGATCGGCGCGCTGCGCTCGCTCGGGCTGGCCGCGCGTTACGTCAGCGGCTACCTGCTCACGCAGCCGCCGCCGGGCCAGCCGCGGCTGATCGGCGCCGACGCGTCGCATGCGTGGGTCGACGTGTATGACCCGGCGTGGCCCGAGGATGGCGGTTGGCTGCAACTCGATCCGACCAACGATCGAGCGCCGGGCGACGACTACGTGATGCTGTCGGTCGGCCGCGATTATGCCGACGTGACGCCGCTGCGCGGCGTGATCCGCGGCGGCGGCGCGGATCAGGAACTGAAGGTCGGCGTGACGGTCGAGCCGCTCGATGCCGATTGACGCGGGTTCGCCGATCGGAGCGGTCGTTTGTTGATCGCGTGTCTGCAGGCGCGTACGTTCGTGACGGCTGCGAACCGGACGGTCCATGCGCGCGGCTCGGAAGACACTTCGTACTCGACCGTGAGACATGACCGGAAAGTCACGTGTCATTCTGTTCGATTGAGTCGGACGAGTTCAATTCTGTAGGAAAAGAGAAAACTGCACTTGTGCGCTGGTGCCCGGATTTCCGATGATCCGGATCTGCGTTCACGTCGCGTCAGCCTGAACGGCTGGCGGCGGAACGGCAGCAAAACACCAAATCGCGCGCAGGAGCCAGGGTGACGCAGCTTTATCCGGATCATCGATCGGCGATGGATGAACCCGTCGCACGGTCGATCGATGCCACCGAGTCGGACAGCACCGGAACGCCACGCAAGCCTCCACCGATTGTCGTCGGCCGAGGCGACGGGGTGTCGATGTGGACGAAAGACACTCGGCTGATCTGCATCAAGCAAATGCCGTTGCCCGGTATCGTCATCTTCGTCCATGGCGTGAACTCCGAAGGCGAATGGTTCGAAGCCGCCGAGCAGGGGCTGTGCGATGGCCTGAATCGCCGGCTCGGCCGGCTGGACGATCAATTGATGTATCACGGCATCGACGCCGGGCAATTGGTGCCGGCGAAGTACACGGAAAGCGTGACGCCGGATGGGTTTGTGAATCCGAAGCTGCTTGCGGACAACTACGTCAAGCCTGATCCGTCGTTCTCGCCCGTCATTCATTTCCGATGGGGCTATCGGGCAACCGCCGCAGAGCTGAAAGAGTACGGCGACAAGATTTTCCTGAACGAGAAGGACTATTGGGGCGGCGGTCCGTTCACGAACGGCTGCGCGAGCCTGCCCGATCTCTGGCACGGCGGCCTCGACGACCGCGCGGCCGGGTGGCTGACCGTCCAGGGGATCAACCCGACCAACCGGCCGCTGTATCGCGCGCCGCCCCGCGCATATGGCGTGCTCGCGGCGTTGCGCCTTGCGAGGCTGATCGAGTCGATTCGCCGCATGCAGGCCGACGTGCCGATTACCGTCGTATGCCATAGCCAGGGCAACATCGTGGGCCTGACGGCGGCGTTCTTCGGCGATGCACTGCCCGATGTCGAAGATCCGTGGGGACGTAGCGGGCATTGCGTGGCGGATGCCTACGTACTGGCGAATGCGCCGTACAGCCTTGCGCGCGCGGACGGCCTAAACCCATCCGATACGTTCATGGATACCTGGTCGCAACGCGCGACCAGGGACGGCAGCGGTCGTCGCGGACGGCAGACCTACGCCGCGCGCACGAAAACGTTCGGCAAGTTTCTGTCGATCATCGGCACGCGCAAAGCCTACGAACTGCCCGCCGGCAAGATCGATGAAGACATGGCCAACGAACGGGTATCACCGACCAGCAAGCGGTCTTATGCGGCACAAGAGGATCGGGCTCGCCACGGCCTGAACGAATCGACATATGGTCGCGTCACCGCGTATTGCTGTCCACACGACCAGGTGATTTCGGCGGTCACGGTTCAAGGCATCGGCTGGCGCGGCATCGACAAGAACGAACTGAACGATATCGGTGTCCCCGGCGTGCTGACGCAGCGCGTCTTTGCCTCCGGCTTCAAGGTTGGCGTGCAGGAGCGCTATCAGTATTGGGAAGATGACTGGCGGCATCGGCAAAAGGGGAAGACGTCGGGATTCTGGTATCCGCCTTCGCCACCTGCCAAGTTCAACCTCATCGGTGCGCTCAAAGGGAACGAAAGTGTCTGGGGCGTGGCGGCTACGCTTGCAACCGCGCCGCTGATGTTCGTCGTGACCGGGTTCAGCTCGGCATTGAATATGTTCCGCGTGAACGCCGATCCGCCGGAGCACTGGGCCGTGGTGGCGGACGCGCCGGCGCTCGACGAACCGTTCGCGCCGCAAGCGTTGCGTTTCGGCAAGCCCATCGAAACGAAGGACGGCAATGCGACAAGCGACTTCAACGAAGGCAACGATCCGCCGGCCGCATGGCGCGACGCAAGCAAGAGCGAGGCAGACAAGCGTGCGGACGATCCTTACGATCAGTACAACGCGAAGAACGCGGACAGCGTCGCGCAAGGCACGGCAGAGAGCGAAGCCGGACAGCGTTACGAGGACCGCGCGTTGATGCGGATGGAGGCGCGGCGAACGCTGAATACGGAATGGCTCGATGGTAATGGCCACGTGATCGGCGAGGACGGCAAGAGCGAAATACCGGAGGGCTACAAGGAATGGCGCGACAAGCAGATTGTCGATTGGCTCGATCGTGGCTCGACCAACAGCCCGACGAATCACTCCACGACGATGACCAATCCGGAGCATGCCGAAAAGGCGCTTGCGTACGATGTGGCGATCGGGGTTTGCTATCTGACGCCCAAGCAAATGAAGATGCTACGGCTTGAAGCCGATTGGCGGATGGGGGATGGCGTCCCGAATGACAATCCGAACAAGAAGTACTGCGACTATTTTTCGTCAGGAAATTTCGATAGAACGCCCCTCCACGAATGGGTACATGCCGAGAAAAGCGAAGCCAATATTCCCGCCGCGATCGTTGACGAACGCGAAGGACAGATTTATCTGAAAGTTGGGGGTGCAATATGAAGACGCTGATCGCCACATGGCCGAGACGTGTTGCCGTTGCGGTCTTGGCGTGGATGATCGCCGCCCTGTTGCTGGCTTTGCTAATGACACACGTTGAACAACCAGACCGAACACAATTGGAGATAGGAGATTGGATGAAACGATTTGTAGTCGTGCCCGGCCTGGTGGCACTCATGGTGTTTCTGTCTACCACGGCCATGACGCGTTCGGCGCATGCCGTGCCCGCTTCGGAGCCGGCAGCAAATGCAACGCCGGCCGCAGAAGAGTCAGTGAAGCCATTTGTGGCACAGGTTGTCGGCCTGATTTGGTTGAATCCTTTGCAGCGGATGGACTACCCGACCGAATGGCAATTGTTGTGGACGCAAGGGCTTGCTGCGCCGAACGGGAACGATGACATGGTGCGGACCGATCCGACATCCTTTACAACGCTTCGATCGATTGGCGCGCTTGTATATGGCAACGAAGGGGTAGAAACATTCAAGGGCTTCTATGCCAAGTACATTGATAAATTCATCCTGCTCATACGCCCCCGTTATATTAGCAACGCAAAATATTTCTACACGGTGAAGCCCGAGAAGCAAATCGATTGGCGTGAACTCGCTGGTATCCGGGTCGAAATTGCCACTCCACTTCGCCTCGACGCGGCCTATGCCCGATCGCGCATGATCGATCGGATGATGAACTTCTTCGAGATCGGCCCGCCGTCACCCAAGACTTTGTGGAGCCGCGACACGCCTCCCGACGTACAAATCACGCAAGGCGGCCCCAACGCCGGCTTCACATCGCTGAACAACGCATTGGACTACTTGCAGGCGAACCCCGACAAGAGCGTCTGGGTGATGAACTGGGACGCACCCAACTTCCCGCCCACGGATGCACAGATCAACGAGAATCTGGTCGCGCTGTTCCTCGCCGGCCCAGCCTTCAAAACCGAGCGCGAACCGCTCGCCTGGATCGGCAAGGCCGCAACCGGCAATACGCATGATTTTCCGCAGAAGGTCGGCACGACCCGCGCCGTGCAGGCGTGGAAGGCGACCATCGACCAGGCGTCACGCAACGCAGGCGTCGCGGTCCCGGATCTCCATTACATCGTTCACGACGCAGGCAAGGGCAGCGATGCATCGTCGGCACGTCTTGCCTCGCTCTCCCGGACCTTGACCGAAACCCTCCCCGAATACGACCACTCGAAGCAGGCATTCAACACGGCCGCGCTACTCGGCGACATGGGAACCGGCAGCGCATTGACCGACGTCGCGCTTGCGATCGGCCGGATCAACCACTTCGGCGGCAACGCACTCGTCGCCGGCACGACCGATCCCGAGCATCCCGTCGCGGTCGTTGTCCGGCCACCGTCGAAGCTCACGCCGATCGATCCCGACAAGGACTGGTTCCGCGCACGCGGCGGCAACAATGCCTACCTGCCGTGGTGGGGACGCCGACACGATACGAATTACGGCATGCAGGGCTATTCGTGGTGAGCTCCGCTTGTGCGACGACCGGCCGGTTTGGCACCCCCGATGCGCGTCCCACCAGGGCGCGAGACCCTGCCAACGCTTTAAGTCTTCGTTAATTCTGCACGCCTAGCATGGTGATGCCGGCGAACGGCTCGGACCCCGGTCCGGCGCGCCGGCGGCACGCGCGGGTGCGTCGACGTCACGGCGCCGCGCCGTCGCGCGTCGCCATTTCCCTGCAACGGCGGCAGATCATGATCAAAAACTTCGACTACACGCTCGGCAACGAGACGATCGAGCTTTGTGCGAGCTTCGGCGCGGGTCCGGCATTCCGCCGTGTGCTCGTGAGCCGTGCGGATTCGATGGAAACGCTGGTGGTGCTCGACGCGCGCGGACTGTCGGGCCTGCTGAAGGTGGCGACCGAAGAACCGGAAGGGCTGCTCGACGACGCGATCCGCAAGGTCGGCGACGAACAGCTCGTCGAGCGGGCGATCAGCGGCCGGACGATCGTCGAAGCGGCGTTGTGATGGGGCGGCGCGTGAGCGTGCCGGCAGGCACGGCAACACGCGTCGCGTCGCGTGACGTCGCTCAGGCGGCGAACCGGTCCGTCGCCGCAACCAGCGCCTCCAGAATCCCCGGCTCGTTGTACGCGTGCCCGGCGCCGGGCACGATTTCGAACGTGGCGTCCGGCCACGCCTTCGACAACTCCCACGCGGTGCGCGCCGGCGTCGCGATGTCGTAGCGGCCCTGCACGATCACGCCAGGGATGCCGGCGAGACGATGCGCGTCGCGCAGCAACTGGCCTTCCTCGACGAAGCCCTTGTTCACGAAGTAGTGGTTTTCGATCCGCGCGAATGCGAGCGCATAGTGGCCGTCCGCGAAGTGCGCGGCGAGCGCGGAATCGGGCAGCAGCGTGATCGTGCGGCCCTCCCAGATGCTCCATGCGCGCGCGGCTTCGAGTTTCGCGGCTTCGTCGTCGCCGGTCAGCCGACGATGGTAGGCGGCCATCAGGTCGCCGCGCTCGGCTTCCGGAATGGGCGCGACGAAGTCTTCCCACAGATCGGGGAACAGCCACGACGCGCCTTCCTGGTAGTACCACAGCAATTCCGCGCGACGCATCGTGAAGATGCCGCGCACGATCAGCGCGCTCACGCGTTCCGGATGGGTTTCCGCATACGCGATCGCCAGTGCGCTGCCCCACGAGCCGCCGAACACGAGCCATTGATCGGCACCGACCATCTCGCGCAGGCGCTCGATATCGGCGACCAGATCCCACGTCGTGTTGTTCTCGAGGCTCGCGTGCGGCGTCGAGCGGCCGCAGCCGCGCTGGTCGAACAGCAGGATGTCGTAGCGCTCGGGATCGAACAGGCGGCGATGGTCGGGACCGCAGCCGGCGCCGGGGCCGCCGTGCAGGAACACGGCGGGCTTGCCGGCCGGGTTGCCGCAGCGCTCCCAATAGATGCGATGGCCGTCGCCGGTGTCGAGGTGGCCGTGGGCGTAAGGTTCGATCGGTGGATACACAGGCAGGCTCCGGGTGAGGGTCGACAGGAGGCGGACGAGGCGCGGACCGGTGCGCGGGCGGGGTACGGGACTGCGTGGATTGCTGCGCCGCAAAAGTCGTTGCGTGGGCATCGGACCGGCCGCCGCCGGACAAGGTTTGTCATTATGCCCATTCGTCGCGCCGGACGTTGACCCGCCGGGAAGCAGCGTCGCCGGCGGTGTGAGTCACGCGGATTTTTGAAGTAATTTCATTCCGATATTTTTCATACAAAATCCGGCGACAGGTCGGCGGGCTGATCGGACGCCGGCCCATTCCCGCTCCTTCACCGTGCCAACGGAAACCAGCCGATGAACCATCGCGTCACGCAGTTGACCGGGTTGCGCGCCGTCGCGGTCGCGATGGTCGTCGTCGGTCATGCCGAGCATGTGCTACCCGGCGGCTATACCGGCTGGTACGCGCCGTTGCGGCTGATCGCCGACGGGCGGCTCGGCGTGCTGATCTTCTTCGTGCTGAGCGGTTTCCTGATCACCAACGTGCTGCGCGCCGAGTTCGCGCGCACGGGCGGCATCGCGCTGACGTCGTTCTACGTGCGCCGGGCGCTGCGGATCTGGCCGGCTTGCTACGTGTATCTCGCGGCGGTGGCGATCGTCGCGTTCGCCGGCGGGTTCGATGTCGACCGCCGGCAGTGGCTTTATGCGGCGCTGCACCTGTGGAATTACTCGGCGTGGTTCGGGCTGACCGGGGACAACGCGCTGCATCCGGACGGCGCGTGGTACCTCGGCCATTTCTGGTCGCTCGCGCTCGAGGAGCAGTTCTACTGGTTCTGGCCGCTGCTGTTCGTGTTCGGCATCCGCCGCACCGGCACGCGCTGGCTGGCCGCGCTGATCCTGATCGTGCCGCTGGTCCGTGCGACCACGTATTTCCTCGCGCCCGCGCTGCGCGGCCAGCTCGGGATGATGCTGCATACGGGTATCGATCCGATCCTGATCGGCTGCTATGCGTCGCTCAACCGCGAACGGCTCGAAGCGTGGATCGGCTCGTGGCGCGGCGAGGCGCGCATCGTGACGGCGCTCGTGTTCGTCGTGCTGCTCGGCATGCCGCTCGCCGAACACCGGCTCGGCGGCTTCTGGAATGCGACGTACGGCGTGACGCTCGAAGCCGCGCTGATCGCGATCGTGATCGTCGTGCTGAATTTCCGCAGCGAGTTCTGGTGCGCGCGGTGGTTGCGCGCCGGGCCGGTGGTGTTCGTCGGCACGATCTCGTTCAGTCTTTATCTGTGGCAGCAGCCTTTTGCGAATCCGGATCTGCCGGTGCCGCATGGGTTTCCGCTGGGCATCGTATGGGCGCTGATTGCCGCGACCGCCAGCTATTTCCTCGTCGAAAAGCCGTTCCTGCGGCTGAAGGATCGCTATTCGGCGCGCGAGGCGCGACGCGTGCGGGACGACGCGTTGCGGAGGCCGGCGCCGACCGATGCGATCGGGCCGAAGGTGGTGGAATAGGTGGGCGGGGTGGTGATTCGCGTGGCCTTACTTGAAGCGCTTCTTCGAGGCGGGTGAATACCAGAAGTCGCGGAACATATCGATTCCATACGACTTGCCGTCGTATTTGACGATCGTGCGCATGGTACGTTTCCCGGTGGCCGAGCCATTGTCGTCGTCGCTTTCCATATCGGTGACGTGCGCCGTAATCGATAGATCCGCGAAACCGTTGTGAGACGTTTTCTCGACAGCAATCGTCATGTGCGCAGATTCACTACGCAAGTCGCTCGTGTCGGGGCCGCAAGCGGTGCCCGTGGTGGCTACCCAGCCATGGAGATTTGTACCGAACACCGGCCGGAGGCGGGCGCCGTCGCGAATCCACAGCGTCAGGTCGTTCTCGGGGTATGCGTCCACGCAACTTGGCCCGCGCGCGCTGCTGGTAAACACGACGCCGAACGCACGCACGTCGGGTGACAAACGGTAGGGCGCCGTGTCGATGCGGTAGCTGTTCTCGCCGATCTCAGTCGCCGCATCCTCTTCGACCACCGACCGATCGGCCGCCACGACCTTGCCGCCCTCGACGAGCGCGACGACCTGCAACTTGTCGCTTTCGTCCGGGTTCTTGCTCTTCGGAAGCGAATCGAACGCGACGGCCGCGATCGTCGTTTGCGGCGCGTTCGGCATGGCCTTGCACGACGACGCGACGACGAGCCGGTCCGCGTCGCGCGTGGCGATGCGTGCGCTTGCGATGCCGGCCCAGCGGGCGATGGCTGTGACGGTATCGTCGCCGCAAGGCAGGCTGTCGGCGGCGTGGGCGAAGGGTGCGGCGGCGAGCGCCAGCAGCGGGGCGAAACGCAGAATTTTCATTGTCACGATCGGAAATGGTTCTTCATAGATGTTCGTGGGTGTCGCCTACAGACTGCGGACATGGGCCTGTCAGAAATTTCGTGTTTAAGGCATAACATGCTCTCAAGGAGAGTGTATGCCTCGCAAACCGAAAGCCCAGCCGGTGGAGCTGCCGGCGATTCCGGCCGGATACAAATCCAATTTGTGAGGCGGCACAACCGCCCTCGCAGCGCCTCGGCCGCTCAATCAGTTCATGTCCCGTCGCGTTCGGCATTGCGAGGACGGGAAGGACCATCTGGTACCGCTACTGCTCGAACTCTCAGAGCCGCTCAAAGACAGGACCTGTCGCGTACGGTCTCCGATTATCCGTTAGGTCCGGTTCAGGCTAATACAAATGTCGCGGAGAGGAGCAAGGGCGACGCCTGCAGTGTGCGGTCGTCCTGACTTCCCGGGTCTCGTGACCTCGCATCGGCAAGATGCTTAGATTTCCCCCGCTTTTCTGCCGCTATGTAAAAGGAATGACTCTGACTTCGTAGCCAGCAGCCCCCCAAGTTTCCAATCACCGTCGCTGTTTCAAAGTTTCGAAAGATCAGGGGAAACCGAGAGAAGTCTACTTATGCGCCATGCCCGGCGGTATGCCGCGCACCAGAACTCGAAAACGAAATTTTTTGCGAAGTCATGCTGTTGCGCTGGCGGAATCGGCCGGGATGGGAGTCCTTGGATCATGTTCTCAATTACTGCTACCGCATGAACCATATTTGCGACTTCGCGCTTCCGACCAACGACAATCAACCAGGTCGAGCAACCAAACCAAAGCGCAAACAGTGTGGTGTTGCCGACCGTGGCGATCTGCGATCCATAGCGCTGGATGAATGACTGATGGCTGTTTTCTGAATCCAGATAGTGCTGATATGCGAACGGCCTAGCGGAGACGCCGGCAGCATTTGTTGAGACCATCACCTCGGGCGCCGAAGCCCCTTTGAAATAGAGAAGAAGCGTTCGCGAAGGCGCGAACGCTTCAGTGCGGTTGATGCTCTTCAGAGGAAGGGAGATTGAAAGCGTCCCATGCTTGACAGTCTGCGTGATATTCTTCTCGGCGTCGAAATCCTCCGCAGGACCATTTCCGATACGAAAGGTTTGTAGCACCGGCGGAGCGTCATCTCGCGCTGTCGCATCGATCTGAAGATCCACACTAGCGATATCGCGCGCGCTGAAATTCTGCAGATCGACTTTGACAAGGCTCAGAGCCTTAAGAGAGTTCCCCTTCTCATCTTTGTACAACAGCGTAACGCCAGGAATCTGAAAGAACCCCGTCACGTTGTTTTCTTTCACTATCTGGAAGTCAACATACCGCGTCGCTTGGTCACTCGCTGATGACGCTAGGTTCGCGTACATAGTCGAATAGTATGTGCCGATTGCGGCGAGCACGGCTGATAGGGCTATCGAGATCAGAAAAGTTGCCTTCGACTTCCATGAAGATGGCGCAACTGCGTTAGGCGTCGACATAACTGTCCCCAAACACGTTATTACGGCACGCCGCAAAAAATCTTTAGGGTGTTCCAACAGACGGCCTACTTGCGCCGGCTCGACTGTCGACGAATCACGGGTGGCTGTCGAACGTCCGCTTCTGGCAGCCGACTACCGGCAGCGTGTCCGGTGTCCCCCGAGATTTGCGAAGAATAAAAAAAGGCCCTCGCGGGCCTTTCGTCGACGAAGATGCGGACAACGCTTACCGCGTCAACTGGGTAAAACCATCCAACAACCGCTCGACATCAGCCGCCTGAATCGCGCCCATCGTCGAGATCCGGAACAGTTCCTTCGACAGTCCGCCTTGCCCCGCATAAATCACGAAGCCACGCGCCTTCAGTCCGTCGTGCAGCGCTTCGTACGTTACACCTTGCGGCAGCCGATACGCACGCAGCACG
The DNA here is from genome assembly GCF_018417615.1 of Burkholderia sp. LAS2. Classification (NCBI taxonomy): domain Bacteria; kingdom Pseudomonadati; phylum Pseudomonadota; class Betaproteobacteria; order Burkholderiales; family Burkholderiaceae; genus Burkholderia; species Burkholderia sp. LAS2. The sequence goes on along the minus strand of NZ_CP071052.1, from coordinate 3,729,694 downwards.
ACCGACGACGCACCTTCCGGCAGCACCAGCGGCATCCCGCGCGCCGCAAGCCCGGCCTGCGCCTGGTCGGCAAGCGCCTTGTAATGCGCATGCCGCGCGCGCCAGCCGCCAGCCTCGTCAAACTCGCGCAGCGCCTCGACGAGCGCGTAATACGCATGCACGGAAGGCGTAAACGGCGTATTCCGCTGATCCTGCAGCTTCGCAAGCCGCCCGAGATCGAGGTAGTAAGTCCGGCTCGCGGCTTTCACGAGCGCGCTGCGGCGCACGATCACGAACGCCGCGCCCGGCACGCCGTGCAGGCACTTGTTCGCGGTAGCGGCAACGGCGTCGATCACGCCACCGCCGAAATCGATCGCTTCCGCACCGAAGCTGCTGACGCCATCGACAAGCATCTTCACGCCACGGGCACGACAGACTTCGGCGATCGCATCGAGATCATTCAGCCGGCCGGTCGTCGTTTCATGATGAATCACGGCGACATGCGAGTACCCACCTGCATCGAGCTTCGCACCGATCTGCGCGAGATCCGGCGCCTGCATCCACTCATGCTTGAGCACGTCATGCGCGATGCCGTACTGCGTGGCGATCTGCGTGATCCGCTCGCCGTACACGCCGTTCTCGATCACGAGCAGCTTGCCGTCCTGCGGCACGAGCGCCGCGATCATGCTCTCGACGGCGGCCGTGCCTGAACCCGTCATCAGCACGGCAGCCCATTCGGCCGGATCGAGTTCGTACGCGGCGACGAGGCGCGCACGCGCTTCATCCTGCAGGTCGAAGAATTCGCCTTCGCGATGGCACAGATCGGGTTGCAGCAGGCTGCGGCGCACGCGTTCGGTGAGCGTGACCGGGCCGGGGTTCAGCAGCAGCATCAATGGGCTCCTTCAACGTGGGCTTCGGTCTGCTCGGCGCCGATGTGCCGCATCAGACGGGTCTTGACCTCGACCGGCGTGACGGTCGGGCGGGGCAGGCCGTCGGGCACGCCCGTGCGGATCGCCACGCGAACGAACTGCGCACCGGATGGCCGGCCCCCCTCGCTGGTTGAGGCGAGCGTCGCATCGAGCACGTCGAGCGTATCGCCTTCGACCGCCGACGCGTAACCGCAAGCGGCCGCGACGCCCGCGAACGACACATGCTGCGACACCGTCGCCTGGCCGCCCGTCGATTCGTGCGCGCCATTGTCGAGCAGCACGTGCGTGAGGTTGGCCGGGCCGTAGGTGCCGAGCGTCGCGAACACGCCCATGCGCATCAGCGCGGCGCCGTCGCCGTCGACGGCCACCACGCGCAGGTCGGGGCGCGCGAGCGCGAGGCCGAGCGCGAGCGGCGTCACGCAGCCCATCGAGCCGACCATGTACAGCTGGTTCGGGCGATCGTCGAGCGCGTAGAGTTCGCGCCCGCAGAAACCGGTCGATGCGAGCACGACGGTCGAATCGACCGGCGTATGCGCGATCACGCGCTGCAGCGCGTCGTGACGGGTCGGCCACGCGTCGGCCGACGCGGCGCGCGACGACGATTGCGCGGCGACGTGCGCGCGCGGCTTCGCGGCCGGGTTCGCCTTCAGTTCATACGGCGCGACGCTGCCTTTCTGCATCACGAGCGCGTACGGGCGGCCCGTCGCGTCCATGTGCGCGATCGCGCGGTCGAGTGCCGGGCCGACCTGTTCGGGGTCGGTCGGGAACGTCTCCCACGGGATCTCCATCGTGTCGAGCATCGCCGGCGTGATCGGGCCCATCAGCGCATGCTGCGGCTCGTCGGCCACGCCCGGCTGGCCGCGCCACGTGACGATCAGCAACTGCGGCAGGCGGAACGTCCAGGTCAGCGACGTGAGCGGGCTCACCGCGTTGCCGAGCCCGGAGTTCTGCATCATCGCGATCCCGCGCTTGCCGCCGAGCGTCGCGCCCGCGATCAGCGCGACCGCGTCGCCTTCGTTCGCGGCCGACACGTAGTGCAGCGTCGGGTCCTGCAGCACGTAATTGATGAACGGCGTCAGGTACGAGCAGGGCACGCCCGCGTACCAGTCGAAGCCGCGTTCGCGCGCGGCCTCGACGAACTGGGCCGCTTCGATCATTGCGCGCCCCCGTTGCCGGTACCCGGTTCGGACAGCGGCGTCTGGCCGTGCGCGAAGTCGCCCGCGCGACGGAAGTCTTCCAGATCGTTGACACCGCGCCAGTGGCCGTGCACGTACTGCACCTCGATCTTCTCGCCGGCGGCGATCAGCTCGTTCAGCAGCGACGGGATGTCGAGCGTGTCGAAATCAGGACGTGCCTGCAGCGTCGCGAGCATCGCCTTCAGGCGGTCGACGCCGGCGCCGCGCACGTTCAGCAGACCGATCCAGCGGCCGTGCGGCGTGCCCGCGGCGACGTCGCTCGACACGCGTTGCAGATAGGTCTTCTGGCCGAACAGGCCGCGATCGTCGGCCGCCGAGCAGAGGGCGAAGTCGCGCACGCTCTGATTGGTCTCGGTGAGCGACGAATCGACCACCACGCTGAACTCGGCCTCGCTCTCCGCGAGGTCGCGCACGATGTAGCTGCGGAACAGCAGGTCGCCGTACGAGATCACGGTGTCGCCGGTCAGGCGTTCGGCCGCGCATGCGAGCGACGCGAGCTCGCCGGTCTGCGCGTGGCGCTCGTTGACGACGAGCTTGATGCCCGACGTATCGATCGCATCGGCGCGATAGCCGCCAACCACGGTGATGTCGTTCACGCCGTGCGTCTTGAAGCCGTCGACGAGCCAGCGCAGCAGCGGCTTGCCGGCGACCGGCAGCATGACCTTCGGCTTGTCTTCGGTCACGGCTTCGAGGCCCTTGCCGCGGCTCGCGGCGAGCACGATCGCGGCATTCGACGCGCGCGACGACGACGACAGGTAGATACGCTCGGCGGCCGAGTACTCGTCGGCGTCCTGCAGGCGGAAGATCTCGTTGACCGACGCAACCCGGTCCTCGACGTTGATCAGCGTTTCGCTCTCGTGGATCTCGCGCGCGGTCGCCTGCATCGCCGATGCCGACGCGCGGATCAGATGATTCGCCCAGATCACGGTGCTGATGCCGGCCTGGCGGAACACGTCGGTCGGCGTGCTGTAGTACTTGGTCGGCACGATCACGAGCGGCGCCTTGCCGCTCCATTCGCGCGCGAACTGCAGGATCTCGTCCGGGCGCGACAGCTTGCTGTGGATCAGGATCGCGTCGGCGCCGGCTTCCGCGTACGCGTTCGCGCGGCGCAGCGCCTCGTCCATCCCCCAGCCTGCGATCAGCGCCTCGACGCGCGCGACGATCGAGAAGTCGGGATCGGTCTGCGAATCCTTGCCGGCCTTGATCTTGCCGCAGAACTCGTCGATTTCCGCGAGCGGCTGGCGCTCGCCGCCGATGAAGCTGTTGGTCTTCGGGAACTGCTTGTCCTCGATGCAGACGCCCGCGATACCGCGCTGTTCGAGCTTCTTCACGAGGCGGCGCACGTTGTTGAAGTTGCCGTAGCCGGTGTCGCCGTCGAGCAGGATCGGCAGGTCGCTCGCATCGGCCATGAACTCGAGCACGTCGACGACCTGGGTCCAGCTCGCTTCGTTGTTGTCGCGCACGCCGAACTGCGCGGAGATCGCGAGGCCCGACGCCCAGATGCCTTTGAAGCCGGCTTCGCGGACGATCCGCGCGGACAGGCCGTTGTGCGCTTCCATCAGGAATTCGAGATCGCTGCTCACGAGCATGCGGCGCAGGCGCGCGCTGCGCGATTCGGTGAAGTTGGGTTCGCGTGCGTTCATCGTGCGGCTCCGGCGGTGGTGCGTTGAATCAGGGGAAGAATGTCTTGCGTCGCGCGTGCGACGTCGTTCGGGAAGTCGATCTCGATCCACGGCGAGCCGGTGACGTCGGCGACGTCGAACGAATGGCCGCCTTCGAGCAGCAGGTCGCGCACGGCTTCCTCGTGCGGCATGTTCGCGCGGCCGCTGTCGACGTAGCCCGCGACGATCGTCGCGAGGCGGCGTGCGGTGCCTTCGGTGAAGCGGAAGAAGCCGACCGATTCGCCGATCGTGTCGTAGTCGAGGTCGACCGCGAGCTGCTTGCGCAGTTCGACCGGCACGCCGTTCTTCAGGCACAGCTTGACGGGTTCGTCGCCGGCCTCGAAGTCGCGGTCGATCAGCAGGCGGTCGACGGTCTTGTCGGCATCGGCCACCAGCGCGTGCAGGATGTTCTCGTCGTACAGCACGTCCGCGTCCATCAGCAGCACGTCGCCGCCGCGCGTCATCGCATCGGCGACGGTATGCACGGTCAGCACGCTGCCGAGGTCGTAGCGGTCGTTGATCACGATCTCGGCGGTGCGGCCGAGGCGCTTGAGCTCCTGTTCGACCTTCTCGTGCTGGAAGCCGAGCCCGAGCACGATGTCATCGACGCCCGCGGCGTCGAGCACGCGCAGATGGCGCTCGAGCAGCGACACGTCGTCGAAGCGCAGCAGGCACTTCGGGAACTGCGCCTCGGGCGGTTGTTGCAGGCGCAAGCCGAGGCCTGCCGCAAGAATGATGGCTCGCATGGGTTCTCCAACCAAAAAGCCGGCGATCTGAACGATCAGTCGGCGAGCGGCTGCGGCGCACGACGCCGCTGCCAGTTTCTTTCACTGAAATGCAGATAGAGCAGGCCGGGCAGGCCGAGCGCGAGTTCGCGCGCGCGCTTCGCGAGCGACAGCGCGAGCGCTGCGTCGGGCGGCAAGCCGACCAGCGGTGCGAGCAGCAGGTAGCCGCCTTCCTGCGCGCCGAGCGAGCCGGGGATCGCGAAGGCCGCCCCGCGAATCGCCTGGCCGACGCTTTCCAGCAGCAGCGCGTCGAGCCAGCTGACCGGGTGCCCGAGGAAGTGCAGAGCGAGCCACACTTCCGCGGTGCCGACGATCCAGCCGACGAGGCTCAATGCGAAGGTCTTCGCGACTTTCGCGCGATCGCGGTACAGCGCGCCGACCGCGTCGTCGATCGCGTCGGCGCGCGTGGCCAGCGACGACCAGTCGCGCGGACCGAGCAGCTTCGACGCGAGGCGCAGGCCGCGGCCGAACAGCCCGCGCCGCTGCGCCGCGTAGAACGCGACGGCGAGGGCGCCGAGCACGCCGGTGGCGATCAGCGCGGGCGTGCGCAGATACGCGACCGACTCGTGCGTCGCATACAGGCTGAACGCGGCGATGCCGATCAGCGCGAACGCCATCTGCGCGAGCGCCTGCATCGTCGTGCCGACGGTCATGGCGGCAGCCGCGTCGGCCATCCGCGTGCCGCGCTGCGCGAGGTAGCGCACCATCAGCACGGGGCCGCCGATCTGCCCGGCGGGCAGCAGGCTGTTTACCGATTCGCCGACCCAGCGCGCGCGCAGCGCGTTGCCGAGTTCGGCGCCCGGCTGCCCGCGGCGGAACATCACGGAGATCGCGACCGCGTCGATCGCGAGCGGCACGACGTGGAACGCCGCGACGAGCGCGAGGCCCCAGCCGGCCGCGAGGAGCGTGGACGCTACCGCGCCGACGCCCTGCCAGGCCAGCAGTGCGATGAAGAGTGCGGTCCCGAGGGACAGCAGGATGAGGCCCGCACGTGTCATGACCCGCTCGTGCGTCGCGTGGCCAGTTGCTTGAACACCTGGCGGAAACCGAAATACGCGATCGCGTCCTTCATGTTCGAGATGAAGCGCTTCCACGGCCGCATGCCGGGGTTCGTCACGTATTCGAACGTGAGCGACACGCGCATCTCGTTCTGGCCGAGCGGCGTGATGCGGTGGCGCAGCTTGTCGCCGTCGAACAGCACGATGCCGCCGTCGGCGATCTGCACGGAGCCCGGTTGATCAGGCACGTCCGGGTTGCGCGTATGCAGCTCGTAGTCGAGCCGGCACGACGATTCGTCGATCACGCCGATCAGCAGCGTGTAGCGGCGGCCATCGTAGTACGACGTGTCGTAGTGCCAGCCGATGTGGTCGCCGGGCTTCGTGTAGTAATACAGCGCGTACGCGTGCGGATCGTCGTCCGGCGACAGCATCAGCTTGTCGCCGGTGATCTTCTCGAGGAAGGAGATGAGTGCCTTCGAGCGATACAGCTCGGCGATGTACGGCGCCTGCTCGTCGATCGTATGGCGGCTCACGCTGCCGCCCTGCTTGTGGCCGGGCAGGTAATTGCGGTTCAGGCCGGCCTGCATCGCGCGGGCCGCGTTCGCGAGCTTCGCGTGCGCGTCGGCCGGCAGGAAGGTGTCGAGGTAGAGGAACGAGCCCTGGCGCGTGTAGTCGCCGCGCAGGCGGTCGAGGTCGAGCTGGCCGACGCGGTCGGCCACGGTGCGATCGGGATCGGCCGCGGCCGCGCGCACGGGCGCGGGGCGTGCCGGGCTCAGCACGGAATCGTCGCGCGTGCTAGGAGTCATTTGGAAGCCTGGATTTCGGTTGGGTTCTGCGCGGCCGGGGTCTGCGGGAGGTTGCCGCGCCGCACGATGCGCCACCAGTCGATCACGACCCAGGCGGCGAACAGCGGGGCGCCGATCGACGCCGCGAGCAGGAACGGCTCGACGCCGTCGACGAGCGTCACGATCGGCAGCAGGTACAGCACGTCTTCGGTCTCGAAGCCGCCGGCGAACGCCTGCTTGGTGCCGGCCTTGCCGGCGATCGATTCGATCCGCATGCGCAGGAAGAAGATCAGCGCGACGGCCGCGCCGGCGACCGCGCCGAGCAGCACCGGCGACGCGGCCATCTGGCCGCCCTGGGCGACGATGCCGACGCCCATGCTGACGAACAGCGCGACCGTGACGAGCGCATCGGCCGCGAGGTCGTAAAAATGACCGATTTTGCTGGACTTGCCGCTGATGCGCGCGAGTTCGCCGTCGGTGTGGTCGACGAAGTTCGACAGCACGATCAGGAACGCGCCTGCATTGCCCCAGACGAAGCCGCCGTGCGCGAGGCACCAGGCGCCGGCGAGGCCGATCAGCAGACGAAGGGTGGTGAGGTGATTCGGCGTGACCGGCGTATCGACGAGCGGCCGGACAAGCGAGCGCGCGAGCCGCGCATCCCAGGTGCGTGGCGGGGGCGGCTCGGGGCGTTTGACGGTTTTTCTTTGGTCCATCGGCGAAATATATACGGAATTGTAATTTGTTGCTTTTTATTCGATCAATGTCCTGACATGCGGGAGTGTTACCGCGTCTTGCAGGCATCGGCCGGTTCAAAAACGCACCCGCGAACGACGCGGCCGACCGGGCGCCGGACCCGTCTTCCAGTGTGGTTCGCGTCGCGCGGCTGTCAAGGCCGGACGGGCCTCGCAGGCCGGCGAGGCGGTGTTTTTCGCGCCGCCCGGCCGGTGTCGCGCAGCCCATGCGACCTTGATCCCCGTCAGCGCCGGATAAACCGCATCGGGCGACAATCGGCCGCGCCGGACGGGTCGCGGCGATGACCGAGCCGAACGTCGCCGATGTCGATGCAGACCGGTCGATCGACGCGCGACGGCCGGCGATCGCGAACCGGCGATTCGCCCGATGCTTTCGTGCACCTTTCGTGGGTGTCCGGCGCGGGCGCATCGCCTGTCACAGAACGGTCGTTCGATACCCGGCAAATCCGGCAAGGATCTTTTGCATCCAGCGGACATTTCGCGGCGATCGCCTCTGCGATACTCCGACCGTGCCTGTGGTGCCGGGCCGCCCCTCGCGGCCCCAAGGGCTTCGCGTCGCTCAGGAGACACCCCCCGCGACGTCAACGACAGACCCAAGCGTCAGATAACCAGCCATGTCTTCTTCACGCATCCTCGCTCCCGCCCTGCGTTCGCTCGTCCGCACCGCCGACGAAGCCGCCGCGCTGATCCGCCCCGGCATGACCGTCGCCATGAGCGGCTTCACCGGGTCGGGCTATCCGAAGGCCGTGCCGGCCGCGCTGGCCGCCCACATCGACGCGGCGCACGCGCGCGGCGAGGACTTCCGGATCAACGTGCTGACGGGCGCATCGACCGCACCGGAACTCGACGGCGCGCTCGCCCGCACGAACGGCATCTCGATGCGGCTGCCGTACCAGTCCGACCCCACGCTGCGCGACAAGATCAACGGCGGCGAAGTCGATTACCAGGACGTCCACCTGAGCCACGTCGCGCAATACGCATGGTTCGGGCTGTACGGCGATCTCGACGTCGCGATCGTCGAAGTCGCGGGCATCCGCGAGGACGGGCTGCTGATTCCGTCCGCGTCGATCGGCAACAACAAGACCTGGCTCGAGCGCGCGAAGCACGTGATCCTCGAAGTGAATGCGCGGCAGCCGCTCGGCCTCGACGGGATGCACGACATCTATTACGGCACCGCGCTGCCGCCGCACCGCAAGCCGATTCCGCTGACGAAGAGCGACGACCGGATCGGCGAGCCGTATCTGCGCTGCCCGGCCGACAAGATCGTCGCGATCGTCGAGACCGACGCGCCCGATCGCAGCAATGCGTTCTCCGCGCCGGATGCGACGTCCAAGCAGATCGCGCTGCAGCTGATCGACTTCCTGCGTCACGAAGTGAAGCGCGGCCGCCTGCCGGAAAACCTGCTGCCGCTGCAGTCGGGCGTCGGCAACATCACGAACGCGGTGCTCGCGGAACTCAGCTCGGCCGGCTTCTCGAACCTGACCGCCTACACCGAGGTGATCCAGGACGGCATGCTCGACCTGCTCGACGACGGCACGCTGAGCTTCGCGTCGGCCACCGCGCTGTCGCTGAGCCCCGCCGCCGTGCAGCGTTTCGCCGACGAAATCGCGACGTTCCGCGAGAAGATCGTGCTGCGCCCGCAGGAGATCAGCAACCATCCGGAACTCGTGCGCCGGCTCGGCTGCATCGCGATGAACGGGATGATCGAGGCCGACATCTACGGCAACGTGAATTCCACGCACGTGATGGGCACGAAGATCCAGAACGGCATCGGCGGCTCGGGCGACTTCGCGCGCAACGGCTACCTGTCGTGCTTCATGTCGGCGAGTACCGCGAAGGGCGGCGCGATCTCGCGGATCGTGCCGATGGCGAGCCACGTCGACCATACCGAGCACGACGTCGCGGTCGTCGTCACTGAACAGGGGCTGGCCGACCTGCGCGGCCTGTCGCCGAAGCAGCGCGCGCGCAAGATCATCGCGACCTGCGCGCACCCGGACTACCGGCCGATGCTCGAGGACTACTTCGAGCGCGCGTCGCGCGAGAGCTTCGGCAAGCACACGCCGCATCTGCTCGCCGAGGCGCTGTCGTGGCACGAGCGCTACGTGCGCACCGGGTCGATGAAGGCCTGACGGGGCCTGGGACGGGCGCAGGCGGGCCCGTCAATCCATCGCCGCATGCGCGACGTCGACGCTCGCCGCTTTCTGCGGCGGGCGGATCAGCAGCAACAGCGGGATCATCAGCAGCGTCGCGACGCGCGAGATCTTTCCGCAGATGCTGGAGGTGGGCGATACCGCCGCCGATGACGGGCTGCGCGGCTTCACGCCCGACGAGCGCGATACGCTGGTGCGCGGGTCAACCGGCCAGCGCCGCGAGCGTGTACGCCGCAAGGTAGAGCCCCGCGCCGTACGACAGATGCGTGACGAGGCTGCGCCGGCGCGCGACGCCCGGCCGCGGCGTGCGCGACGCCGCCATGCCGAAACCGAACGCCGGATGCATCACGAAGAACGGCGCGGCCACGCTCGCGAGCCCTGCCACGAGGGCGGGGAGCAGCGTCGGCGCGTCGATCCACGCCGGGCCGGCGATCAGCACGGGCAGTGCCGCGAACGCGATGCCGATCGCGTAATGCGCGACCCATCCGAGCACGCGTTCGCCGGGCACGGGCGCGGCGGCGACGATCGACGCATGCCGGAACCGGCCGTGCGTCATGTGGCCGAGCCAACGGCCGACCAGCGCGTAGTCGAGCGACGGAATGCCGGACGCACGCCGCCGGAACAGCGTCCACAGATCCATCACGAGCGTGGCGCCCGCGCCGATCAACAGCAGCTTGAGGAGGGCATCGGACGTGCTCATCGCGCCCCCCCACAGCGGGCGGTGATGGCGATGCGGTACAGCGGAATGCGACGCGGTTTCAACGGTTTCATGACGGTTGGGGCTTGTCTTCGTGGAGTCGGGCGACTATCTTGCAACTTCAAGTTCACTTGAGGTCAAGCATGAGCCGACTGGACATTGCGGACGTCGCGCGGCGCACGGGATTGCCCGCGTCGACGCTGCGCTACTACGAGGAAAAGGGACTGATCGTTCCGATCGGCCGGCACGGGCTGCGGCGGCAATACGACGAGTCGGTGCTGGAGCGCCTGGCGCTGATCGCGCTCGGGCGGGAGGCCGGGTTCTCGCTCGACGACATCCTCGCGATGGTCGGCGCGGAGGGCCGGCCCGCGATCGACCGCGCGAAGCTCGACGGCAAGGCCGACGAGCTCGATCGCACGATCCGCCGTCTCGGCGCGGTACGCGACGCGCTGCGGCATGCGGCCGTGTGCCCGGCCGTGAACCACCTCGAATGCCCGTCGTTCCAGAAGCTGCTGCGCATTGCCGCGCATCGTCATCCGGCGCGCCGCGCGAAGGCGGAAGGTGCGTAGGCGGCGAGCCTGCGCGAAGCGGGCGGTGCGGTAGCGGTGCGGCAGGAGAGGCTACGTGGCGACGTAACGGGTTCGACCCGTCGAATCGCGAAAAGGCGACGCGGCCTGTGCCGCCTTCGACGTCAGCGAAACCGCCGACGCCTGCATCACCCTGCGTAATACACGCGGCATTCCATCTCGCGCCCGCGCACGATCCGCTTGCCGGCGAGCGCGCCGTACGTTCCGGTGAACACGGTGCGCTGGTGCTCGCATTGCACGGCGTCGTAGAAGTAGAGCGACACCCAGTCGGTCGGGCGCCCGGCTTCCGGCGTGCGCATGGCCGCATGCTGGCTCAGCACCGTGAAATGCCAGCCGCCCTTGGTCATGTGCATCACGGGCGGCGGCACGTAACCGTCCGCGTTCAGGCGCCGGTGCGCGAGCGTCGGCAGCACGCCAGCGGCCGCCTTGTTGCGGTACTGGCGATCGATGTAAAGCAGCAGTTCGACGGGCGGCTCCGTGCCGGGGCCGGCATGTCGCATATGGCCTTGCCAGCGCCGGCGGCGGCTCAGCACGTCGTCGAGCGCGGCGCGGATGCCGACCGCGCGTCGCGGGCCGACGCCCGCGATCGTTTCGAGCTGGCCGTTGCGGGCCGCGCGTTCGAGCTCCTCCAGCGTGTCGATGTGCAGTGCGTCGTGAATGCGTAGCGCGAGCGCGTGGCCGATGCCCGGCACCGCTTCGAAGGCGGACGCGCGTTCCGCGTCGCCGCGCAAGCGGTCGAGCTGGCGCCAACGTCCCGTGACCAGCAACTCGGCGATCGCCTGCGCGACGCCCGCGCCGATGTCGGGCAGCGCGCCGAGCGCCTCGACGCCGCCGGTTTCGAACACGGTACGGATGTCGCGGTCGAGCGCGCCGACCGTATCGGCCGCCGCGCGGTACGCGGCGACCCGATACGGGTTCGCGCCCTGGTCGACGAGCCACTGCGAGGCCTCGCGCAGGCAGGCCGCGACAGTCCGGTTTTCCTCGTACGTCTGGCTGACGGTCGACTGCATGGCAAGAGACCCGGAAAGCACAAACGGAATGGACGCGGCGAGCGACGCGCCGGTCGGCTGTCAACCATTGTCGCGACGCGCGATGAAGAAAACTTGATGCGCGTCAATGGCAAACGTAACACAGGCGCGCGGCGCACGGTCGTGCCGGAGTGCGGCATGACCGTGCGCCGTGCGCGATGCGGTTACGCGTCGAGAAACGACTGCGCGTTCTCGGCCTCGGCGGCCGTACGCAGCGCGGCGAGCGCCCGTTTCTCGATCTGCCGCACGCGCTCCCGCGACATCCCCGCATCCTGCGCGATCGCGTCGTAGGTGTCGGGCTCGGCGCCGCCGAGGCCGAACCGCCGGCGCAGCACGTCGGCCTCGGTCGGCGTGACCGAACGCAGCAGCGCCCGTACGCATTCGCGCATGCGCGTGTCGGCCAGTTGCTCGAACGGGCTGGCCGATGCCTGATCCTCGATCAGCTCCACGAGGCCGGTGTCCGCGTCGGGCAGCGGCGTGTCGAGCGAGACCGGCTCGGCGGGGAGTGCGAGCACCGCGCGCAGCTTGCCTTCGTCGAGGCCGGTTTCGGCCGCGAGCTCGGCCGGCGTGGCCCGCCGGCCGGTGCGCTGCCGAAAGCGCAGCGCATGCCGCTGCACGCGCTGGTACTGGTCGCCGACGTGCACCGGCACGCGGATCGTGCGCGAACGATCCGCGACCGCGCGCGCGATCGCCTGGCGAATCCACCAGGTTGCATAGGTCGAGAACTTGAACCCGCGCCGGTATTCGAATTTCTCGATCGCGCGCATCAGGCCGAGGCAACCGTCCTGCACGAGGTCGGACAGGTCGACGCCGCGGTTCAGGTACTTGCGCGCGATCGACAGCACGAGCCGCAGGTTCGCCTCGAGCATCGCACGCGTCGCGTCGCGGACTTTCTGCTGGCCGTCGCTCAGCGCGGCTGCGAGGGCGCGCCGCGCGACCGCGTCGAAGCCCGCGGCGTCGGTCGCCGACGGATCATCGCGGGCGGTGGCGAGTGCGCGCACGGCACGACTTGCGTCGTCGACGGCCGGCGCGACCCACGCGAGCGAACCGAGCAGGGTCGCCACGTGGTTGCGCACGTCACGGTAGTCGGCCGAACGGCTGCCATGCGTATGCAACGCGTCGCGCAATGCCGACACCGCTGCGTGCAGCGCGTCGTAGCGGGCGGGCGCGGACGTTTCGCGATCCTCTTCATCGGGCGATCCGGTTGCACCCGTCGCGCGATGGCGCTCGAGCAGCGCGTCGACCGCGGGCGGATAGCCGGCAATCGCATGCAGTATCTGATGGCGGCCCGTCTCGATCTCGCGGGCGAGCACGATTTCGCCTTCGCGCGTGAGCAGCGGCACCGCGTGCATGCGCCGCATGTACAGCGCGAGCGGATCGGTCGACGCGCTCGTGCCGCGCGCGAGGTCGCCGAGCATGGCGCGGCCTTCGTCGAGCGCGTCGCGATCGACCTCGACCGGCGCCGCGCCGGCGAACGGTGCAGGCACGGCCGGCTCGTCGAGTACCGCGATGCCGATGTCGGCCAGCGCGGCGCGCACGACCTCGAGCGCGTCGGGGCTGTCGCTTTGGGGCGGCAGCGCGTCGACGAGGTCGGCGTGCGTCAGATAACCCTGCTCGCCGGCAAGGGCCAGCAGCTGGATGATCGGATCGAGCGGTGTGTCCGCCCGGGGAGTGGGGCGTGGCGTAGTCATGTCGATGGCGGCGCGAGCCGCGTTCCTGTCAGGGCGGGCCGAAGCTCGCCGGTTTGCGGTTGCCGGTGGACCGCGGACGCCCGTCCGCGCCGGTCAGCCCGACATCGTCCAAGTTGAGGGCATTTGCGCCAACTTCAACGCCGGCGCCGCGGACGGGCCAGCACGCGGCGTGCCCGCGCGGCCGTCCGGCGCAGGAAACAAAAAGTAACCGATCATACGCGCGGAAATCTGCAGGGGACGTAAGCTAGAGTCAGGCGCGCGCCCGGCGGCGGCGCGCGGATTCTGCCGGAGTACGAGATGAACCCGATTTCCGCCGCGAGGCCCGCCGTCGTCGCGCTGGCCGCATTGACGCTGGGCGGCTGCTACTACACGAGCCCGTACGGTTATGCACCTTATTACGCGCCGGTGCCCGCCACGGTGACGCAGCGCGAGATCCTGGCCGCACCGGCTGCGTCCGGTCCGGCCGCGTCGACCGTGCCGCAGGCGCAGGTCGACGCCGGCACGGCGGTGCCCATGTACGTCGCCCCGGCCTACGTGCCGCCACCGTATCCGTATTACTACCCGGCGTACTACTCCGGCTGGTACGGGCCGCCCGTGACGATCGGCTTCTGGGGCCGCTGGGGCGGCGGATACTGGGGCGGGCGCGGCGGGTACTGGCATCGTCCGTGGGGCGGCGGGCATTGGGGTGGCGGTCACTGGGGTGGCGGCCATCGGCACTGACCGGCGCGCGGCGGCGCGGGAGAGCATCATGAGGAACACGATTGTCCGAAGTCTGTGCATCGTCCTGGCTGGCCTCGCGGCCGCGCCGGGCGTCGCCGATGCGCAGAGCAGCGCTTACACGAATTCGCCGGCCGAGCTGTATGCGGGGCCGGCGCCCGATTACCCGGTGGTCGCGCAGATTCCGCCCGGCACCGCGCTGGGCGTATTCGGCTGCCTGAGCGACTACACGTGGTGCGACGTCGCGCTGCCGGGCGTGCGCGGCTGGATCGATGCGCAACTGCTCGACTATCCGTATCAAGGCAGCTACGTGCCGTTGCTCGAGTACGGCGCGATCATCGGCGTGCCGGTGACCGGATTCGCGATCGGCGCGTACTGGGATCGTTATTACCGGCACCGCCCGTGGTATCCGGACCGCGACCGCTGGGCGCGCCGTCCGGAGCCGAGGCTCGGCCCCGGAGGCATGCCGCCGGCGCAAGGGCGTCCGCAACCGGGCGGGCCGATGCAGGTCGCGCCGGGCGGCCCGCCGCCCGTGCATGACACGCGGCCGTCGGCGACGCGCGGCGGCTGGAACGGTGCGAACCGGATGCCGCCGCCGGCCGCGCCAACGCCGATGCCGGGCGGGATGGGCAATGCGCGTCCGGCGAGCCCGGCGCCCGTGCCAACGCCGATGCCGGGTGGGATGGGCAACGCGCGTCCGGCCGGCCCGCCGCCGGCCGTGCTCCGGCCGCCGCCCGCGCCGGGCGGCGAGGCCCGCACGATGCCGCCGCCGGTGCGGCAGGGAGCCGGAGGTGGCGGCGGTTATGCGCAGCCGCAGGGCGGCGGAAACGGTGGCGGTAACCGCGGCGGCGGTGGCGGCGGCCCGGACGAACGCCGGCACTGATCGCGCCGGTGCCGCGGGTGCTCCGGCACCGGACGAAAAAAAGCCGCTCCGGAGAGCGGCTTCGGGATCAGGCAAGGGGGGCGAGGTCACGCGCTACCGGTCGCTCGCAGCCCGCTGCGTCAGTCGTCGAGCAACGACAGATCGCGCACCGCGCCCTTGTCGGCCGACATGACGAGCTTCGCGTACGCCTTCAGCGCCGCGGACACCTTGCGCGGACGCGGCTGCGCGGGCTTCCAGCCCTTCGCGTTCTGCTCCTCGCGGCGGCGCGCCAGTTCCTCGTCCGATACCAGCACGTCGATCGTGCGGTTCGGAATGTCGATGCGGATCCGGTCGCCGTCGCGCACGAGGCCGATCGCGCCGCCCGCTGCCGCTTCCGGCGAGCAATGGCCGATCGACAGACCCGACGTACCGCCCGAGAAACGGCCGTCCGTCAGCAGCGCGCACGCCTTGCCGAGCCCCTTCGACTTGATGTAGCTGGTCGGGTAGAGCATTTCCTGCATGCCCGGGCCGCCCTTCGGGCCTTCGTAGCGCACGATCACCACGTCGCCGGCCTTGACCTTGTCGTTCAGGATGTTCTCGACCGCTTCGTCCTGCGATTCGGTCACGTGCGCCGAGCCTTCGAACACGAGGATGCTTTCGTCGACGCCGGCCGTCTTCACCACGCAGCCGTCGAGCGCGATGTTGCCCGTCAGCACCGCGAGGCCGCCTTCCTTCGAGAACGCATGCTCGTACGAGCGGATGCAGCCTTCGGCGCGGTCGAGGTCGAGGCTCGGCCAGCGCGTGTTCTGGCTGAACGCGACCTGGGTCGGGATGCCGGCCGGGCCGGCCTGGTAGAACGTGCGGACCGCTTCGTCCTGCGTGCGGACGATGTCCCACTGGTCGAGCGCATCCTTCAGCGTCGGCGCGTGCACGGTCGGCACGTCGGTGTGCAGCTTGCCGGCGCGGTCGAGTTCGCCGAGGATCGCCATGATGCCGCCTGCGCGGTGCACGTCCTCGATGTGGTACTTGTTCGTGTTCGGCGCGACCTTGCACAGCTGCGGCACGATGCGCGACAGCCGGTCGATGTCCTTCATCGTGAAGTCGATGCCGGCTTCCCGCGCGATCGCCAGCAGGTGCAGGATCGTGTTGGTCGAGCCGCCCATCGCGATGTCGAGCGTCATCGCGTTCTCGAAAGCCTTGAAGCCGACCGCGCGCGGCAGCACGCGTTCGTCGTCCTGCTCGTAGTGCTGGCGCGTCAGTTCGACGATGCGGCGGCCGGCGCGCTTGAACAGTTGTTCGCGGTCGGCGTGCGTGGCGACCACCGTGCCGTTGCCGGGCAGCGACAGGCCGAGCGCTTCGGTCAGGCAGTTCATCGAGTTCGCGGTGAACATGCCCGAGCACGAACCGCAGGTCGGGCACGCCGAGCGTTCGACTTCGGCGACGTCGGCGTCCGAATACGACTGGTCGGCCGCGATCACCATCGCGTCGACGAGGTCGAGCTTCTTCAGTTCGATGGCCTTGGTGACCGGGTTCGCGAGGCGCGTCTTGCCGGCTTCCATCGGGCCGCCCGACACGAAGATCACCGGAATGTTCAGGCGCATCGCGGCCATCAGCATCCCCGGCGTGATCTTGTCGCAGTTCGAGATGCACACCATCGCGTCCGCGCAGTGCGCGTTCACCATGTATTCGACCGAGTCGGCGATGATGTCGCGGCTCGGCAGCGAATAGAGCATGCCGTCGTGGCCCATCGCGATGCCGTCGTCGACCGCGATCGTGTTGAATTCCTTCGCGACGCCGCCCGCGGCTTCGATCTCGCGCGCGACGAGCTGGCCGAGATCCTTCAGGTGCACGTGCCCGGGCACGAATTGCGTGAACGAGTTGACGACCGCGACGATCGGTTTCGAGAAATCGTCGTCTTTCATGCCGGTGGCGCGCCACAGCGAGCGCGCACCTGCCATGTTGCGGCCGGCGGTGGAGGTTTTGGAACGGTAAGTGGGCATGGTGATGGCTGAAGAAATATCGCGGGAAAAGGGTGGAGGCTCGGGGAATAAAGGCCTCTCTCGCGCCCGTGCGAACAACCTCTTGAGCTGCGCCCTGGGCAAACTCCGCGATTATCCCACAGCCGCCGGGCGGGCGGCGCCGGCGGGAGCGGGCGGCGCGGGCGGTGCAGCGGACAGCGGCCGACTGCGCCGACTGCGCGAGTCCTACCAGACCCGGCAAACACGAAGTCCGACGCAGGCCATCGCCGGCGCAACCGGGCGGCGGCTCCGTCGCCCGTTCCGCCGACGATGAAGCCGCGCCGCTCGATCGCGCATCAATCGAGCAACGTCAGGATTTCGTCGTACAGCGGCTTCGGAATCCGCACCCCATTCGCGATGCTGCGCGCGCGGGCGTCGAAGCGCCGTTGCGACGGCAGCCGCGCGCCCTGCGCGACGATCGATTCGAACATCCGCTCGCCGCGCGCGAGCCCCGCGTCGAGATCGTCGCCGAGAAACACGTTCGGATCGAACGCGATCACGAGTTCGCCGTGGCACGGCGTCGCGCCGACGCCTTCGTCGAAGTCCATCGATTCCCGGCTCGTCATGTCGCCGATCAGCGCGCCGCCGAGCAACTCGACCATCGCCGCGAGCGCCGACCCCTTGTGGCCGCCGAACGTGCGCATCGCGCCTTGCAGCGCGGCCTTCGGGTCGGTGGTCGGCTGGCCGTCCGCGTCGATCGCCCAGTGCGCCGGAATCGCCTTGCCCTGTTTCGCGTGCAGCTCGATGTCGCCGCGCGCGATCGCGCTCGTCGCGAAATCGAACACGAACGGCTCGCCGCCCGGGCGCGGCCACGCGAACGCGATCGGGTTGGTGCCGAACACGGGCTCGCGGCCGCCTTCCGGCGCGACCCAGCTATGGCTCGGGTTCATCGCGATGCCGACCAGCCCTTCGGCCGCAATCGCCTCGACCTCGGGCCACAGCGCGGAGAAGTGATAGCAGTGGTTGATCATCATTGCCGCGATGCCGTGCTGCTTCGCCATCTCGACCAGCACGGGCAGCCCGGTTTCGAAGCTCAGCAGCGAGAAGCCGCGATGCGCGTCGACCGCGACGACCGACGACGACACCCGGCGCAGCGTCGGCACGGCTTGCGGATCGACCTTGCCTTTCTTCAGCGACCGCACGCAGACGAGCAGCCGGTACACGCCGTGCGAATGGCATTCGTCGCGCTGGCCCTGCGTGATCACGTTGGCGATGGCGCGCGCATGCGCGTCGGACATCCCGTTGTGCATCAGCACGCGCAGCGCGAGCGCGTGGACTTCGTCGAGCGACAGCACGACTTCGGCGGTGCGCTCAGCCATGGTTCACCTCGCGCGGAGCGGGCACGCCGTCGATGCGTTGCGGCACGTGCAGCGGATTGCTGCTGCGAAGCGCGTGCGGCAGCAGCGCGTCCGGCAGGTCCTGGTACGACACGGGGCGCAGAAAGCGCTCGATCGCGCGCGCGCCGACGGACGTCGTGCGCGTGTCGGACGTCGCCGGGAACGGGCCGCCGTGCACCATCGCGTGGCCGACCTCGACGCCCGTGCCGAAGCCGTTGACGAGAATGCGGCCGGCCTTGCGTTCGAGCGTCGGGCGCAGCGCGGCGAACAGCGCCGCGTCGCCGTCGGCGAGATGCGCGGCGATCGTCAACTGGCCTTCGAGCGATTTCAGCACGCGATGCAGCGTGTCGGCGTTCGGACAGCGCACGATCAGCGACGCGGGGCCGAACACTTCGTCGCGCAGTTCGGGGTGCGCGATGAACGCGTCGGCGGAGGTCGCGAACAGCGCCGCGCGGGCCTGATGGCGGCCGCCTTCGACGCCTTCGGCCAGTCGTTCGACGGCCGAGTGATCGTGCAGCGCCGCGACGCCTTGCGCATAGCTCGCGTGGATGGCCGGTGTCAGCATCGTTTGCGCGGCGACGGCGCGCACGGCATCGGCCGCTGCGGCTTCGAACGCGCGCAGCGCGGGGCCGTCGACCGCGAGCACGAGGCCCGGATTCGTGCAGAACTGCCCGGCGCCGAGCGTAAGCGACGCGACGAACTGCGATGCGATGGTGTCGTGACGCGCATCGAGCGCGGCCGGAAACAGCAGCACCGGGTTGATCGAGCTCATTTCCGCATAGACCGGAATCGGTTCGGCTCGCGCCGCCGCGATATGCATCAGCGCCACGCCGCCACGGCGCGACCCGGTGAAGCCGACGGCCTTGATGCGCGGATCGGCGACGAGCGCCTGGCCGATCTCGCGCGATGCGTCGAACAGCAGCGAGAACACGCCGGCCGGCATCCCGCATTCGCGCGCGGCCTGCTGGATCGCGCGGCCGACGAGCTCCGACGTGCCCGGATGCGCGGAATGCGCCTTGACGATCACCGGGCAGCCGGCCGCCAGCGCCGACGCCGTGTCGCCGCCGGCCACCGAGAATGCGAGCGGGAAGTTCGACGCGCCGAACACGGCGACGGGCCCGAGCGCGACGTTGCGCAGCCGCAGGTCGACGCGCGGCAGCGGCTTGCGCTCGGGGCGTGCCGGGTCGATCCGCGCGTCGAGAAAGCCGCCGTCCCGCACGAGCGACGCGAACAGCGCGAGCTGGCCGACCGTACGGCCGCGTTCGCCCTCGATGCGCGCACGCGGCAGTCCCGTTTCGACGATGCAGCGCTCGATCAGGTCGTCGCCGAGCGCCATGATGTGGCGGCCGATCGCGTCGAGGAACGCGGCGCGTGCTTCGAGCGACGTCTCGCGATAGGTGTCGAACGCGTCGTCGGCGAGTGCGCACGCCGTTTCCAGATCGTGCAGGCTCGCGCCGCCGAAGGCCGGTTCGAGCGGCTCGCCGGTGGCGGCGGCGAGCGCGTGGAGGGTGCCGTTCTGTCCGGCGACGGCCGACTGGCCGATCAGGAGCTGACCTGTGAGTTGCATGGTTTTCCTCGAAAAAAGCAGGGCCTGGCGTGGGGCGCCCGGCCAATGGAAGGGGAAAGGGTGCGGGCGCGTCAGTCCTCGTCGTCGTCGAGTTGCAGCTTGTCGGCGCGCACGCCGGTGTTCGCGCCCCAGTAGTAGATGACGAGCGCGACGGCCGCGACGACGACCGTGTCGTACGGATGCGCGAGCCGGCCCGTGCCGCCGAAGCCGCCGAGATACGACAGCACGATCATCGCCGCATAGAACGCGATCAGCCACGCGGACGAACGCACCTGCTCGGCGAGGCTCAGGCGCGCGGTCGGCACCCAGCGGCGGCACGCGAGATAGACGACGAACATCGCGATTTGCAGCCCGAGCAGCCAGGACACCGTGCTCCAGCCCGACCAGTAGACGATCAGCGCGGCGATCACGAACGACGCGGGGCCGGTGAGGCCGAACGCGCTGGCGCGGAACGGCCGCGGCAGGTCGGGCGCGGTGCGGCGCAGCGCGGCGACCGACACGGGCGCGACCGCATAGCTCAACACCAGCGCGGCCGACACGATGTTGATCAGCGCTTCCCACGACGGGAACGGCAGCGTCCAGAAGATCGCGAGGCCGAACGTGAGCCACAGGCCCGCGCGCGGGATGCCCGACGCTTCGTCGACGCGCGTGAACACCTTGAAGAACGTGCCCGTTTTCGCCCAGCCGTAGACCACGCGCGGCGTCGCGTTCATGTAGATGTTGCCGCAGCCGCTCGGCGAGATCATCGCGTCGGCGACGACCATCACCGCGAGCCAGCCGACGCCGAGCGCGAGCGCGATGTCGCGGTACGGCAGCGAGAACGCCTTGTTCACGTCGTGCCAGCCGGCGGCGAGCATGTCGGTGGGAATGCTGCCGATGAACGCGAGTTGCAGCAGCACGTAGATCAGCGTCGACAGCAGGATCGACAGGATCAGCGCGATCGGGATCGTGCGCTGCGGATTGCGCACCTCGCTCGCGACCGACACGATCGGCGTGAGCCCCAGATACGCGAAGATAATGCCGCCCGCGGACACGGCCATCTCGATGCCCGGCATGCCGAACGGTGCGAAGCCGTGCACGGTCAGGTTCGCAGGCCTGAAGAACGTGAACAGCACGCCGATCACCGCGAGCGGCACGATGAACTTGAAGATGCTGATGATGTTGTTCGCCTTCGCGAACGTCTTCACGCTCGAATAGTTCAAGTAAAAGAAGAAGCAGAGCAGCGCGGCCTGCACGAGCCAGCCGAGCGTGGTCGGGTCGCTCGATCCTTCGACCGTCAGGCCCGGAAACCACGCGGCCGCGTACTGGCGCGCGGCGACGACTTCGATTGCGATCAGGCTCGAGAACGCGATCAGCGTGATGAAGCCCATCAGGTAGCCGAGCAGCGGGCCGTGCGAGAACACCGGGTAGCGCACCACGCCGCCCGCGCGCGGCAGCGCGGCGCCGAGTTCGCAGTAGACGATGCCGAGCAGCAGCACCGCGAAGCCGCCGAGCAGCCACGAGAAGATGCCGGCCGGGCCCGCGATCGTCGACACGTGACTCGCGGCGAACAGCCACCCCGAACCGAAAATGGCGCCGAGACCGATGAACGTGAGATCGGTCAGCGACAGCTGTTTCTTGAACTTGCCGTGACCCGCGCCGGGGTGCGCGGAACGGGAAAGCGGGACGGACGGGTGTGCATTGCCTTGGCCTGGCATGGGCGTGTCTCCTGGAGGGAATATCGGCACAGGCTTGAGGTGCGCCGCGCTCCGACGGAGCAGCCGCGCCTGCCTGTCGGCCGGCAACGCCCGGTTCGAGCGACCGGGGCGGGCTGCGGGACATTCACGCGCGGCGCGGGCTGGCGCCGGGGGCGAACGGGCTCGCAGGCCATGCCGGACCGGAGACGGCGGCGCGCAGGCGAAATGCCCGCGCACCGCCGCCGCAGAGGCGTCGATCAGAGACCGACGTCGGGCAGCGCCGGGCGCGTGTCGAGCGCCTGCGCGACGATCGCCTTCACTTCCGCGAGCGTCTCGCCTTGCAGCGCGAGGCGCGGCGGACGCGTGACCGCGCTACCGCGGCCGACGAGTTCTTCGCACAGCTTGATGCACTGCACGAGGTCCGGGCGTGCGTCGAGGTGCAGCAGCGGCATGAACCAGCGATACAGCGCGAGCGCTTCGTCGAAGCGCTTCTGCTTCGCGAGGCGGAACAGCGTCTCGCCTTCCTTCGGGAACGCGTTCGACATGCCCGATACCCAGCCTTCGGCGCCGACCGCGATGCTCTCGACCACGACGTCGTCGAGGCCCGCGAACAGCACGAAGCGATCGCCGACCGCGTTGCGCAGGTCGATGAAGCGGCGCGTATCGCCCGACGAATCCTTGAAGCAGACGATGTTCTCGCAATCCTGAAGCGCGATCAGCACGTCGGGCGTCACGTCGTTCTTGTAGATCGGCGGGTTGTTGTAGACCATCACCGGCAGGTCGGTGCTTGTTGCGACCGCGCGGAAGTGCGCGGCGGTTTCGTGCGGCTTCGCCGAGTAGACGAGCGCGGGCATCACCATCACGCCGTCGACGCCGACGCGCTGCGCTTCGCGCACCGTGTTGCGCGCGAATTCGGTCGTGAATTCGGCGATGCCGGCGATCACCGGAATCTTGCCGCCGGCCGCGTCGCGTGCCGCTTCGATCACCTGGAGTTTCTCGCTCGTCGACAGCGACGTGTTTTCGCCGACCGTGCCGCAGACCACGAGGCCCGACACGCCGTCGTTCACCAGGTTCTTGACCACGCGGTGCGTGGCGTCGATGTCGAGGGAAAAGTCCGGCTTGAACTGGGTGCTGACGGCCGGGAAAACCCCGGTCCACTGAATGGCTTTGCGGCTCACTGAAATCTCCTACGTTCGTATCGGTCGGCCGACGGGTGTGTCGGTGTGGCAACCAGTATCGCCGCGCAAACGTCCATCACGCTTGAGTCGTATCGCGGAGCAAAATGACGAAATCGGCACAGCGGCCGGCAGGGGCGCGAAGGGCGCGTCGCACTATGCCGATTTCGTCGTCGTCCTCATCGAAAAGCCACAAGCGGACGGACGCGCGACGGAGGAAGCTATGCTCCTTTCCCCACTTCGGACAGCTCATGATGAAGCGCATCCAGATCATCGATTCGCACACGGGCGGTGAACCCACTCGGCTCGTCGTGTCCGGTTTCCCCGCGCTCGGCAGCGGCACGATGGCCGAGCGCCGCGACGTGCTCGCGCGCGAGCACGACCGTTATCGCACCGCGTGCATCCTCGAGCCGCGCGGCAGCGACGTGCTGGTCGGCGCGCTGTTGTGCGACCCGGTGTCGGCGGACGCGGCAGCCGGCGTGATCTTCTTCAACAATAGCGGCTATCTCGGGATGTGCGGGCACGGCACGATCGGCGTCGTGCGCACGCTGCATCACATGGGACGCATCGCACCCGGCGTGCACCGGATCGAGACGCCGGTCGGCACCGTCGAGGCGACCCTGCACGACGACCTGTCGGTCAGCGTGCGCAACGTGCCCGCGTATCGCCATGCGCAGGGCGTCGCGCTCGACGTGCCGGGATACGGCCCCGTGAAGGGCGACGTCGCGTGGGGCGGCAACTGGTTCTTCCTGATCAGCGACCACGGGCAGCGCGTCGCCGGCGACAACGTCGCGGCGCTCACCGCGTATGCGTCGGCCGTGCGCGAAGGGCTCGAACGCGCGGGCATCACCGGTGCGAACGGCGGCGAGATCGATCACATCGAGCTGTTCGCCGACGATCCCGCGCACGACAGCCGCAGCTTCGTGCTGTGCCCGGGCCTTGCCTACGACCGTTCGCCGTGCGGCACCGGCACCAGCGCGAAGCTCGCGTGCCTCGCGGCCGACGGCAAGCTCGCGCCCGGCGTCGTGTGGCGGCAGGCGAGCGTGATCGGCAGTGTGTTCCACGCAAGCTACGAGTTGGCCGACGGCGGCATCGTGCCGACGATTCGCGGCAGCGCGCACCTGAGCGCGGAAGCGACGCTGCTGATCGACGAAGACGATCCGTTCGGCTGGGGCATCGGGTCGTGAGCGAAACGAAGACCGACGTCGTCGTGATCGGCGCCGGCATCGTCGGCGCGGCGTGCGCGCACGAACTCGCGCAGCGCGGGCTGCGCGTGCTAGTCGTCGACGACGCGAGCGGCGGCGCGACCGGCGCGGGCATGGGGCACCTCGTCGCGATGGACGACAACGCGGCCGAGCTCGCGCTGAGCCATTACTCGATCGGACTGTGGCGCGCGTTGAGTGGCGAGATGCCCGACGGCTGCGCATACCGCAACTGCGGCACGCTGTGGCTCGCGGCCGATGCGCACGAAATGGATCTGGCGCGCGCGAAGCAGGCGACGCTCGCTGCCCACGGCGTGGCCGGGGAGCTGATCGACGCGGCGGCGCTCGCGCGACTGGAGCCGATGCTGCGCGCGGGCCTCGGCGGCGCGCTGAGGATTCCGGGCGACGCGATCCTCTATGCGCCCGTCACCGCGAACTGGCTGCTGCAGCGCGCGCCGCGCATCACGTTGCGCCGCGAGCGGGCCGTCGCGATCGACGGCCCTGGCGTGACGCTCGCGAGCGGGGACGTGCTGCGCGCGGAGCGTGTGGTCGTCGCGAATGGCGTTGCGGCGCGTACGCTGCTGCCCGAACTGCCGCTGCGCCCGAAAAAGGGCCATCTGCTGATTACCGACCGTTATCCGGGCCACGTGTCGCACCAGCTTGTCGAGCTCGGCTATGCGGCGAGCGCGCACGCAAGCGACGGCACGTCCGTCGCGTTCAACGTGCAGCCGCGGCCGACCGGCCAGCTGCTGATCGGCTCGTCGCGCCAGTTCGACACCGAGGACGCGCAGGTGGAGCCGCCGGTGCTCGCGCGGATGCTGCGCCGCGCGGTCGGCTATCTGCCGGATCTGGCCGACCTGAACGGCATCCGCGCATGGACCGGCTTCCGCTCCGCGAGCCCCGACGGCCTGCCGCTGCTCGGCGAGCACCCGGCGCGGCCGGGCGTGTGGCTCGCGGTCGGGCATGAAGGGCTCGGCGTGACGACCGCGCCGGGCAGCGCGCGGCTCGTCGCCGCGCTGATGGCCGGCGAGCGGCCGCCCATCGATATCGAACCGTATTTGCCGGGACGCTTCCTGAGCGCGTCCCTCGTCACCGGAGCGCTGACATGAAACGACCCCCACGCTCACTTTGTTCGCTGTCGACCGGAGTTGGTGCATCAGCGCTTACCCCGGTCCCATGCAACGCTCCCCCCGAGGGGGCGGTCAGCCGCCCACGGCCGGCTTTGCAAAGCCGGCCGGCTACGCAGGCGCAGAGCGATGCTCTGCGAATTCCCTGCTACGCCCTTGGCGCGGCCCGGCGGCGGAGGCTGACATGATCATTCATCTGGACGGCCGCGCGCTGACGGTGGCCGACGGCGCGACCGTCGCGGCCGTCGTCGCGGCGAGCGGCGACGACACGACGCGCGTGTCGTGCACGGGCGCGGCGCGCGCGCCGTTTTGCGGGATGGGCATTTGCCAGGAATGCCGGATGACGATCGACGGCCGCCGCCGGCTCGCGTGCCAGACGCTGTGCCGCGACGGCATGCAGGTGGAGCGCACGCGATGAAACAGGAACGACTGAGCGTCGACGTCGCGATCGTCGGCGCGGGTCCGGCCGGGCTGTCGGCCGCGCGGGCCGCCGCGCGAAGCGGCGCGACCGTTGCGATCGTCGACGACAACCCGCGTGCGGGCGGGCAGATCTGGCGGCAGCCGGCAGCGGCTGTACCGACGCCGGCCGCCGCCGAACGCGTCGCCGTGCTGCGACAGCCGAACGTCACGCACCTCGCGGCGACCCGAATCGTCGCCGAAACGCAGCCGGGCACGCTGCTGCTCGAAGACGACGAACGCGGGCTGCTGCTCGATTTCCGGACGCTGATTCTCTGCTGCGGCGCGCGCGAGCTGCTGCTGCCGTTTCCGGGCTGGACCCTGCCGGGCGTGACCGGCGCGGGCGGCTTGCAGGCGCTGATCAAATACGGGCTCGACGTGCGCGGGCAGCGTACGGTGATCGCGGGCAGCGGGCCCCTGTTGTTGGCCAGCGCGGCGACGGCCCGGCAGGCCGGCGCGCGCGTGTCGCACGTGGTCGAACAGGCCGCATGGGGCGACGTGGCCGGCTTCGGCGCGGGGCTGTGGCGCTGGCCGTCGAAGCTCGCGCAGGCCGCGAAGCTCGTTACGACCGCGTATCGGCCCGCTGCGCACGTCGTCGAGGCATTCGGCGATAAGCGGCTCGAACGCGTGCGAATTCGCCAGGGCGATCGCGAATTCGACGTCGACTGCGACCGGCTCGCGTGCGGCTTCGGCCTCGTGCCGAACACCGTGTTGCCGCGTCATCTCGGCTGCCGGATCGACAACGGCGCGGTGGCGGTCGACGCGCACCAGCGCACGAGCCGCGACGGATGTTTCGCGGCGGGCGAGTGCACGGGCGTCGGCGGCAGCGAGCTGGCGATGGTCGAAGGCGAGATCGCCGGCTATGCGGCGACCGGGCAGACCGCACAACTGGCCGCGCTGGTTGCACGCCGCGCGCACTGGCAGGCGTTCGCGGATGCCGTGCGCGAGCGCTTCGCGATCCGGGAGCCGATCCGCCGGCTCGCGCGACCCGACACGCTGCTGTGTCGTTGCGAAGACGTGCGGTTCGATGCGGTCGCGCGGGAACCGGGCTGGACGGCCGCCAAACTGCAATCGCGCTGCGGGATGGGCGCGTGCCAGGGCCGCGTGTGCGGCGCGGCCGCGCAGGCGTTGTTCGGCTGGACGCCGCCGGCGCCGCGCACGCCGCTCGTGCCCGCGCGGGTCGGCACGCTGATGCTCGACGGCACGGAATCCTGCGACCGCGCGTGACGCATGCAGCGTCGCGGTGATGCGGCCCGGTTCAGGCCGGGCCGCGCCTTTTACTCTTCCTCCACTTCGGATCGGCGACGCGATGCTGTTGACCGCGTTCGCCGTTGTTACCGCGCCACGCGTGATCGCGGCGGTCGTGATGCTCGCGCTCGGCGTGGTTCGCGGAGGTGCGGTACGCGCGGCGGCCGCCGACGGGTTGGCGGGCAAGCAGGCCTGACAGAAGGAAGGGCGGCCGGATTGCCGATCCGGAAAGCAGCGGGATACGACAATATATAAAGTTATATAATATTAGTTCTTTAATCGTATCCCGCCCCGATGAACGACGATCTTTCCGCCGGCTTGCCCGGCCTCGATCAGATGCGCGCCGCCGCCGAATCGGCGTGCGCGCTCCTCAAGGTGATGTCGAATCCCGACCGGCTGCTGCTGCTGTGCGAACTGTCGCAGGGCGAGCGCGGCGTGAGCGATCTCGAGACGCGACTCGACATCCGTCAACCGACGCTATCGCAGCAGCTCGGCGTGTTGCGGGACAACGCGCTGGTCCGTACGCGCCGCGAAGGCAAGTCCATCCGCTATTCGCTCGACAGTCCGGCCGTGATCGCGGTAATGGGCGTGCTGTACGAACAGTTTTGCGGGGCGACCGCGAAGGAGGCGCGCGATGCAGGTTGATGCGCTTCATTTCACGCCGTGGCTGTCGCTGGCCGGCGGCGTGCTGATCGGGCTCGCGGCAGCGTGGCTCGTCGCGTTCAACGGCCGGATTGCCGGTATCAGCGGGATCGTGGGCGGCTTGCCGACGGCGGGCGGCGCAGAGCGCGGCTGGCGCGCCGCGTTCGTCGCCGGGTTGATCGCAGCGCCCGTCGCGATGCGTTTCGTCGGGAGCGATCTGACGCCGCAGGTCGACGCCAATTGGCCAGAATTGCTGGCGGCCGGGCTGCTGGTGGGAATCGGCACGCGGTACGCGGGCGGCTGCACGAGCGGTCACGGCGTATGCGGGATATCGCGCGGGGCGTTGCGTTCGATGGTCGCCACGGCGACCTTCATGGTCGCGGGCTTCGCGACCGTCTTCGTGCGGCTGCACGTGGCGGGAGGCTGACATGCAAGCAGGATTCGCGTTTCTGGCGGGGCTGCTGTTCGGCGTCGGCCTCATCGTGTCGGGCATGGCCAATCCGCAGAAGGTGCTCGGTTTTCTCGACTTGGCGGGCCGCTGGGATCCGTCGCTCGCGTTCGTGATGGCGGGCGCGATCGGCGTCGCCGTGTTCGCGTTTGCGTGGGCGAAGCGCCGGACACGGTCGTGGCTCGGCCTGCCGATGCAGTTGCCGGCATCGCGGGCGATTACCGTGCGCCTCGTTGCAGGAAGTGCGGTATTCGGCATCGGCTGGGGAATTGCCGGGTTCTGCCCGGGGCCCGCGATCGTGTCGATCGGCTTCGGGTCGGCCAAGGGGATCGGGTTCGTCGTCGCGATGCTGGCCGGGATGGCCCTGTTCGAGTGGATCGAGCGTCGGCGGAACGGGCGGTGACGCCGGGGCACGCTCGCCGGGTACGGTTGCCCGGAACATCATGTGTTCGTCGGTCACCGCGATGATGCGATGAGCTCCCAGTGTTTCCCGCGGCAGGCAGGTCGCGATGTCAGACATGCTCGCTTACGTGGCGGCCGCCGTGCGCTCGCCCGGACAGCCGGCGCAGGATGCCGCGCCACACCGAGAGCATGCCTCGTTGCCCCGAGGGTTCAACGATCGTTGTGCTGACCACGCCGCTGCCGCGAGCCGACAGCGCGACATGACCGGCGGTTTCGAGCGTCAGGCATTCGCCTTCGTCGAGTTCGCGGCGAACGTATTGCGGTACATCGGGCAGCCAGTCGAGCCCGCCGTGGCGCAGCGTGACCGCCAGCGCGCCGTCCAGCACGATCAACTGGCTGCCCTTGTCGAACCACGCAAAGTGGCTTTGCCCGGCGTCGAGCCGGAGGTGTTGCGTCCGCATGGCGATTCCCTTTTTCCGGTTACTCCGGTTGTGCGGCCTCGCGACGACGAGGCGACATCGTGCAATCAGGTTAGGGAAACGGACGTGCGCACGACAGATTCAGGGGACGGGAATCTGTTGCGGTGCAGGCGACGATTTCGGGCTGCTGTATCGGTGGGTTTTCCCCGGATCTGTATCTGGCGTGCGCGGGAGGCAGCGGGCACGATGGTCCGCATGACGATTCTCGCCGACGCATCCCGCACGCCTTTGCCGAGGGACGGCGAGCCGCTTTACGAACGGCTCGCCGAACATTACCGCCGCATCATCGCGGCCGGCACGCTGGCGCCCGGCGACCGGATGCCGTCGGTCCGCGCGTGCATGGCGCAGCACGGCGTGAGCCTGTCGACCGCGATCCATGCGTTTAGGCGGCTCGAGGATGCGGGCTGGTGCGACGCGAAGCCGCGTTCGGGTTACTTCGTGCGCCGCCGCGCGGCGGCCGTGCTCGACACGCTGCCGGAAAGCGACGGGCCGCCGCTGAGCGTCGAGCCGCCGTTCGCGGGGCTGCACGAGCGCGTATCGCGCGTGATCGACCGTGCGAACGCGGCGACCGATGCGTTGAATCTCGGCGGCGCATCCGCGCACGCCGCGCTGTATCCGACCGAGCGCCTGCAGGCGCTCGCGATCCGGCTGCTGCGGCGCAAGCCCACGTTGCTGACCGACGCGGGGCCCGTCGGCGGCTCGCCCGAATTCCGGCAGACGATGGCCAAACGCGCGTTGTCTTACGGCGTGACGCTGACGCCGGACGACGTGATGTCGACGAACGGCGGCGTCGATGCGGTGAATCTCGCATTGCGGGCGGTCGCGCGGCCCGGCGACACGATCGCGATCGAATCGCCGGCCTTCTTCGGCCTGATCCAGTTGCTCGAAAGCCTCGGCCTGAAGGCGCTCGAAATTCCGGCAAGCCCGACGACCGGCCTGTCGATCGAGGCGCTCGACGTGGCGCTGGCTGCCTATCCGGATATCCGGGCCGTGGTCGTCGTGCCGAACCTGCAAAACCCGCTCGGCTGCGTGATGCCCGACGAGCGCAAGGCCGCGCTCGTCGCGCTGTGTTCGCGCCACGGTGTGGCCGTGATCGAGGACGAGCCTTATCGCGAGCTCGTCGAGGCGCCGACGGCGGTCAGGCCGGTCAAGGCATGGGATCGCGACGGCACGGTGATCTACTGCCCGTCGTTCAACAAGGTGCTGGCCCCCGGGATGCGGCTCGGCTGGATGAGTGCGGGCCGCTGGCAGGCGCGCGTGAGGATGCTGAAATTCGCTCAGAGTCGACACAACGCCGCGTTGCTGCAGGCCGTGGCCGCCGAATTCGTCGGCTCCGGCGCATTCGATCGACACCTGCACCGGTTTCGCGAACAGTTGCGCGTGCAGCGCGACGTGACGATCGACGCGATTGCGCGGCATTTCCCGGCCGGCACGCGGATGAACCAGCCGCCGGGCGGGATGTTGCTGTGGATCGCGTTGCCGGCAGGCGTGCGCTCCGATGCGCTGTTCGACGCCGCGCTGGCGCATGGCGTCAAGATCGCGCCCGGTTCGATCTTCTCGAATTCGGACCGTTTCGACGGCTATATCCGGCTTGCCTGTACGCGCGTATTCGACGCGGCGCACGAGGCGGCGTTCGACATACTCGGCCGCCTCGTACGGGAAGCCATGGCGGCCGCGTAAGCGCGACGGCGGCAGCGGGCCGGATTTCCGAATACGCGAGTGCTCCGGCCGGACGCGGTACCGAAGCGGCAAGCCGCCGCCACTTCATCGGCCGACCGAATGCGTGGCGAGGTGCTGGCGGATCAGCGACAAATAACGATCGCCGACCGAGAAATCGCGTGCCGCGCGCGGCCGGGCGGGGGCCGGACGCAGCGTGGCCGGCGCGCTCATGCCCAGGTACCGGCAGACGGCGGACGGAAAGGGCTTGCGCGTATGCCCGAGCTGACGCGCCGCGCGCTCGACGCGGGCATCGCCGACCTGGGCACGCAGCCACGCCAGCACTTGGCGATCGGTGTCGTTGACGATACGGACCAGATGTTCCATCGCGCACCTCACTGTTCATAAATACAGTACTGTAAATATAACCAGTGTTTGCGCGAACCGCAAGCGCGGGCGCGTCGGCTGGCCGTTCGGCCAGGGTCAGCGCACCGGCGCGGCGGTGCGCGCGACCCGGGCCGCAGGAGGCGCAGAGGCGGCAGGCGCGGCCCGGCCGGTATAGCGCGCATCGGTCAGCGTGCCGAGGAACGCGACGATGTCGTCGATTTCCGCGTCGGTCAGCGCGGGCGGCGTGCCGGGCCGGCGGTTCATCGGCGTCGAATTCACGTTGATGTTGCCGCGATAGGCGGCCGGCACGTCGTCGAACGTCTTGGCGCCGTGATACCAGAAGCCGGGATCGGTCGAACGCGTGTTGTAGAACGCGACCGCGTCGCGCAGCGTCGTGAACACGCCGTTGTGCATGAACGTCTGCTTGAGCGCGACGTTGCGCAGCCCCGGCGTGCGCAGGTAGCCGCACCATTGCGTCGGCTCGGGCCAGCGCAGCCGCCGCGCGGTATTGCACAGCCCGTTGTCGAAATGGCGCGGATCGCGGTTCGCCGGCAGCGCGCGGTTGCGCGGCACGGCGATCGCGTCGTAGCCGAAATCGGTGAACAGCGAGCGTTCCGGGCGGCTCGACGTGTCCGACAGCGTATGGCAGGTCATGCAATTGCCCTTGTCCGGATTCCGGAACAGCGCGAGGCCGCGCATCTCGGCCGGCGCGAGCGGCTTGCGCGTGCGCAGGAATGCGTCGAAGCGCGACGTGAACGGCGCCATCTCGTCGCTCTGCAGATAGGCTTCGACGGCCGCGCCCAGCGCGCGCACCAGTTGCTCGGGATCGCGCCGCACCGGCGCGCCGAAGCGCGCGGCGAGATCGGGCGCGAGTTCGGTCGCATCGACCTTGCGCAGCAGTGCGGCCGGCGACCGGTTGTTCATCTCGTTCGGATCGAACAGCGGTCCGCGGATCTGTTCGGCGAGCGTATCCGCGCGACCGTCGCTGAACAGGCCGCCGAACGGCGACGGCGCGGGCGCATCGTCGTCCTGGTAGAAGTGGCGGCGCGGCACGTAGCGCACATACAGCAGCGATGGCGCATTGCGCTGGCTGAAGCGTCCGGGCCGGCTGCCTTCCGGCACGCCGGGCCCCGCGAGCGATGCGGCCGACAGTGTCGGCGCGAACGCGCGGCCCGGATCGTGGCAGCCCGCGCACGACATGCCGCGCGGCTCGGACAGCCGCGGGTCGAAGAAGATCCGGCGGCCGAGCGCGACGAGCGTCGGGTCCGGCGCGAAGCGCGCGGTGGCCGCGTCGATCTTGCCCGTCACCTGCGGCGTGCCGTTGCCGATCGTGTCGACGACGCGCGACGGCGGCGCGCCGGGAAGCAGCACCGTTTCGGCCGGCGCGGCGTGAACCGCGAGCGTCAGGCCGGCGAGCACGGTGGCGGCAAGCGTGTGCAGCGTCTGCCGGCCACGCTTGCCGCGGCCGTCGCATCGAACTTCTTCCGTCACGGCGCGATGAACCCCGTCTTGTCGCAGGCGAGCGTCCGGCCCGACTGATTGCACGACGCCAGCAGCTTGCCGGCCGCCGAATACGCATGGAACGTCCAGCCCGTCGCCGGCGCGGCGTTGCGCTCCATGATCAGGAAGCCGAAGCTGTTGTTGTGCGACAGCCGTTCGATCACCGCGCCCGGCGCGGGCGTCAGGCCGGCCGGGAACGGGTCGGGCAGCGCGACGTCGAGGTTGTCGCCGCCGTTGCCGGACACGATCGTCGCCGGGTGCCCGGAGGAGAAGTTGATCGCCTGGAAATCGTGCACGTGGCCGTGCAGCGCGACGTGCACGCCCGGCGGGTAGTACGCCTGCGCGTTGAGGCTCGACATCACCGACTGCAGCGCGAGGTTGCCCGGCGCGGGCGTACTGCCGGCGATCGGCGCGAACGCGAGGATCGGATGATGGTTCGTGAAGATCGTCGTCGTGATGCCGGCCTTCGACGCGAGCGCCGCGACCGTCTGGAACTGCTTCTGGTAGATGCCGAACTGCGCGTCGGTCGTCTTGAGCGGCGTGCGGCCGACCTTCGCGGTGTCGAACACGATCACTTGCGAGCCGCCGCCGAGCGACACCGCATAGGGTTCCGAATAGTTCGCGTTGTTGTCGTTGGCCGGATCGTCGCACGAGCGTGCGGCCGAATACGGGCGCGGGTCGAGGAAGCGGAACCAGCCCTGGCCCGCACGTGCGCATTCCTCGTGGTTGCCGCGCACGACGACCCACGGCGCCTTCGCGAGCAACGGCGCGGCCGGGCGGAACAGGTCGGCCTGCCACGTATCCCAGCCGTAGCCCCACGGGCTGTCCTTGCAGCCGGCGATGTCCGGCGGGCATGCGTTCTCGCGATAGTGGTAGTCGCCGACGTGCAGCACGAGATCGGGCGACAGCTTCGCGACGCTGGCCGCGATCGTATCGAGCGGCCAGACCGACGCATCGTTGCACGCCTGCCATGCGTTGTCGGCTTTCTTCATTCGGCAGCCGGTGTCCGCGATGATCGCGATGCGCTGCGGCTGCGCTTTCGGCAGCGGCAGCGTGCGGCCCGCGACGCTTGCCGCCTGCGCGCCAGCCGGCAGCGTCGCCTCGCAGACGGACACCGGGAAGCTCGACGGTTTCGAATCGGCCGGGTCGCTGGCGGTCGGCCGCTGGGGGACGGTCGCGGCGCCTGCGCGCAGCGCCATGCGCGACACCTTGCCGTCGACGCTCAGTTGCGGGCACAGCGGGTCGCCGGCCGACGCGGGCGTGTAGTTCGTGATCACGCGCGCGATCGCCTGGTTCGCATCGCCGATCTCGACCCATGCGGCCCGGACGTTGGCCGACGCGCTGGCCGGATCGGCCGGCGTATCGATGTGATTCGAGCACGCGGACAGCGCGGCGAGGGCAGCAAGGGGAGCGCAGCGCACGAGCAGGCCGCGCGTGAGGAATCGTCGCATGGGAGGGGCAGGCACCGTAGGAAAGTCGTCAACGATACGCAGCGCGAATGTAAGAAATGTGAAAACGGGGCGTGACGGGGCGCACACCGGCAGTCCTTGACTTCAAGCCGGCTTGAAGCGGCACAGTCCGGTTCGTGATCAATGAAACGGAAGGGGATCGACGATGGAAGCCAACCGGCCCAATGAAGCGCAATCCGCGCTATGGAACGGTCCGTCGGGGCGCGCATGGGTCGATGCGCAGGCGCTGCTGGACCGGATGTTCGAGCCGTTCGAAACGCTGCTGGCGGATGGCGCGGCAGCGTCGTCTGCCAGCAGCGTGCTCGACGTCGGCTGCGGCACGGGTGCGGTCACGCTCGCGATCGCGCGGCGGCTCGGCGCGAACGCGCAGTGCACGGGCATCGACATTTCGGCGCGAATGATCGACGCCGCCCGGGGGCGTGCCGGACGCAGTGGTCTGCCCGCCCGGTTCGTGTGCGCGGACGTGCAGACGCACGCGTTCGAGCCGGCGAGCGTCGACCTGATCGTGTCGCGTCTCGGCGTGATGTTCTTCGACGATCCGGTGCGTGCGTTCGCGAACCTGCGGCATGCGGCGCGGCCCGGCGCGCAGATGCGGTTCGTCGCGTGGCGCGGCGCGGCCGACAACCCGTTCATGACGACGGCCGAGCGGGCGGCCGCGCCGCTGTTGCCGAATCTGCCCGCGCGGCAACCCGGCGCGCCGGGGCAGTTCGCGTTCGGTGACCGGCAGCGCATTGCGTCGGTGCTGTCGGACGGTGGGTGGGCCGACGTTGCGATCGAGCCGGTCGAGCGGGCATGCGTGCTGTCGGAATCCGCGCTGGACGACTACCTTGCCCGGCTGGGCCCGGTCGGCCTTGCGTTGCTGGAGACGGACGAGGCGACGCGGCGGCGCGTGATCGACACGATGCGCGCGGCGTTCGAGCGGTACGTGCACGGCGCCGAGGTGCGCTTCGATGCGGCGTGCTGGCTGGTGACGGCGCGCGCGCCGTCCGCATGACATGTAGCGTGGAAGCAGCGGATGAGGAACGGCATGGCCGCCCGTTCGCCCCGCACGCGACCGTGCCCGCGTGACGAAGCTGGGGCTGCGCGACCTGCGTGCGTCAGCGTTTGCGCGCGCGCAGCATCAACCACGCGCAGCCACCGGCGACCAGCGCCAGCCCGAGCAGAACGGCCTCGGCGCCGAGTGCGAAACCCGGCGGCATTTCGCCGCTGTTCGGCACCGGCGACAGGTTGCCGCCCATCGCGACCGCGCCGCCGGCAAGCAGTGCCGCGCAGACGATCCAGTAGACCTTGCCGAGCGGCGCCGCGGTGCGGATTCGCCACAGCGCGATGCCGGCGCCGCCGAGGTACAGCACGGCGAGCGTGCCGAGCGCGATGACGTCGACCGCGCGGCTTTGCAGCAGTCCGCTCATTCGGCCTCCGTCGCGTGCCCCGGCGCGCGGCTCAGCAGATGCGTGCGGGTGTCTGCCGCGAGCGATACGTAGCGTTCGTACTGGC
The DNA here is from genome assembly GCF_018417615.1 of Burkholderia sp. LAS2. Classification (NCBI taxonomy): domain Bacteria; kingdom Pseudomonadati; phylum Pseudomonadota; class Betaproteobacteria; order Burkholderiales; family Burkholderiaceae; genus Burkholderia; species Burkholderia sp. LAS2. The sequence continues at coordinate 3,694,594 of NZ_CP071052.1, read as the reverse complement.
GCAGCACGTCGGCGATCACTTCGTCGCCGCGCAGGTATTCGACGTCGTAGCCGAGCCGGCCATCCTCGAAGAACGTGACGATGCCATACACGTGCGCACGTGCCTCGTCCGGCTCGGCCGTCTCGCGCACCAGGAACGCGGCTGCGGATTTCGCGGTGACGCGCACGCCGTACACGAAATCGCGATGTTCGGCTGTCGGCACGGTCAACCGCACCGCATCGTCGCTGTCGTGCTGTACGTGCGCATCGACGCCGCTCGCGCGCAACTCGTCGGCGACCTTGCGCAGCGCCGGTTCGACCGTTTCCGCGATGAACTGGCGCGCTTCGGCCTCGGTCGTCTGCCGCAGGATGTGCGTCAGGCGATGGCGCCAGTGCTGACCGGTCCAGAAGCTCGTTGCAGGCGCAACGTCCTGCGAATAGTGCGCGCGATCGGCCGCGAGCCCGCGCCACAGCCCGTAGCAGAGCGCGAGCATGATGATGGCGACCGGCAGCGCGGCGATCAGCGTCATCGCCTGCAGCGCGCCCAGCCCGCCCGCGACGAGCAGCACCGCGGCCGTCACGCCGAGCAGTGCGGCCCAGAACAGCCGCTGCCAGACCGGCGAATGCGCGCTGCCGCGCGTCGCGATCTGATCGATCACGAACGCGCCCGAATCGGCGGACGTGACGAAGAACACCGCGATCAGCACGATCGCGACGATCGATAGCAGTTGCGGCAACGGCAGGAAATCGAAGAAGCGGAACAGCAGCGCATCGACGTTGGTCGCCGTCTGCGCGAGCGCGCCGGCCGCGCCGTGCGTATCGAGCCAGATCGCGCTGTTGCCGAACACGGTCATCCAGACGAGATTGAATGCGGTCGGCACGAGCAGCACGCCGATCACGAACTGGCGGATCGTGCGGCCGCGCGAGATGCGCGCGATGAACATGCCGACGAACGGCGACCACGACACCCACCACGCCCAGTAGAGGATCGTCCAGCCCCCGAACCAGCCTTCCTCGCGCGGCGGTGCGTACGCATAGGTGCGGAACGACAGGTCGACGAGGCTCGACAGGTACTGGCCGATGTTGTCGCCGAGCGCACGCAGCAGGAACGCGGTCGGGCCCGCGACGGCCACGAACGCGAGCAGCAGGAACGCGAGCAGCAGGTTCAGCTCGGACAGCCGGCGCACGCCCTTGTCGAGGCCGCTCGCGGCCGACAGCCCTGCGAGGATCACGACGAGCGCGACGAGCCCGATGCGAAACAGGTTGCTGCCGGTGTCCCATCCGGCGACCGTATGCAGGCCCGCGCTGATCTGCATCACGCCGTAGCCGAGCGTCGTCGCGATGCCGGCGACCGTGCCGACCAGCGCGAACGCATCGACGGTGTGGCCGATCCAGCCGTTGATGCGCTCGCGCAGCACCGGATACAGCCCCGAGCGCAGCGTCAGCGGCAGGTTGTAGCGAAAGCCGAAGTACGCGAGCACGAGCCCCATCAGCCCGTAGATTGCCCACGCATGGAAACCCCAGTGGAAGAAGGTCATCAGCATCGCCTCGCGCGCGGCGGCGGACGTGCCGGGGTCGACGGTCGGCGGCTTCAGGAAATGCTGCATCGGCTCGCCGACGCCGAAGTACATCAGGCCGATGCCCATGCCGGCCGCGAACAGCATCGCCGTCCACGACACGAAGCTGAATTCGGGTTCGGCATCGTCGGGGCCGAGCCGGATGTTGCCGAAATCGCTGGCGGCGATCAGCACGAGAAACACGAGGAAGCCGGTGACGGCGAGCACGTAGAACCAGTCGAACCGTGCGATGACCCATTGCTGGCCGGCGGAGAACAGCGCGCCGGCTTCGCTCGGGCGCAGTGCGCACACGACGAGCAGCGCGCCGATCACGACGAGCGCGGGCAGGACGACCTGCGGCTTGAATGTCGTGCGGGGCGAGGGACGGGAATCCGGCATGGCGGGTATCCAGTTGTGGGCGCAACGAGGCGCGACGCCGCCCGGCGCGTGGTGCGCGTCGGACCCTGATACGGCGTGCGTCGAGTGTACCGCGGTGTCAGGACTGCAAGAACAGGGCATGCAGAAGGGTAAACCTGACGAATTGTAAGGTATCGAGGCGAGCGAGAAAACCCGCGCGGTGCGTTCGGCGGGCCGGCGAGGCCGGGAAAAACGCCGCGGCGAACGCATATCGGACACCCGGACGGCGCGCACGGCATGCGCAGCGTCCAGGCGTCCAGGTAGAAGACAGCGCGCGGAAGGCGCCGTCGGGCGGGTTCAAAACGTGACCGCGATCCCGGCCATGCCGACGAACTGGCCGTGCGTCGTCGACGGCGTGAGCTGCTGCGAATCGCCGACGATCGGCGCCGCGTCGACGATGTGGCCGGCGCCTTGCGCGCCGAGCGTCCGCCCGCTCGAATGCGTGTACGCCTGCAGCGCATAGAGCGTCGTGCGTTTCGACAGGCTGTACGACTCCTTCAGCGAGTACTGCTGATAGCGGGCCGCGTTCGCGACGCCGTTCGCCTTCGATGCGAGCGTGTACGCGAATGCGCCGGCCACCGAGAACGTCGGCGTGAAGCGGTACGCGGCGAGTGCGCCGTAGGTATTGAACACGGCCGTATCGGTGAAGGCCGAACCGTTGCCGGGCAGGTACTTCACGTTCGAATAGTTGAGACCCATCGTCAGGTCGCCGAGCGTGTAGTTGCCGGCAGCCGCGACCTGCTCGACGGCCTTCGCGGTCAGGTAGCCCTGGTTCAGCACGGACACCGCGAAGCTGCCCGACGACGCGGTGGCCGGATTCAGGAAGCCCACGGAAGAGCCCGAGCTGTTGATCCGCAGATAGCCGGCCGCGATCCCGATCGGCCCGTTCGCGTAGCGCAGCGCGGCGCTGAACGTGTTGCCCTTGCCGGTCGCGCCGGCAATGCCGCCGAATGCGTACATCGCGCTCGCGGTCAGCCCGGCGAAGGTCGGCGACGTATAGGTAACCGAATTGTTCACGCGAATCGTCGTGTCGAGGCCGTCGATGTCGCCCGGATGCGCGCCGGTCGCACCGGTCAGCCAGCTGCTCGACGCGTACGGGCCGACGAACAGGAAGTAGGGCGTGTACTGGCGGCCGGCCGTCACCGTGCCGTAGCTCACGTTGCGCAGGCCGACGAAGGCCTGGCGATTGAACATCGTGCCGGCGGCGGCCTGCGCGCCCGTATTCAGGTTGAAGCCGGCCTGCAGGTCGAAGATCGCATGCGTGCCGCCGCCGAGATCCTCGTCGCCGCGCAACCCGAACTTCGACGCATACAGGTTGCCGTCGCGCAGGTAGATGTTCGAGTGCCCTTGCTGGTTGTTCACGTACGCGAGCGAATCGTCGACGACGCCGTACAGCGTGACACTGCTCTGCGCATGGGCGGCGGGCGCGCCGAGCGACGCGGTCGAAAAAATCAGGATTGCGTAACGGTTGACGGGTGCTTTCATTGTCGATCTCCGGGGTGCTTCATCTTTTCAAGGGGCGGGAGGTTGAATGCCTCCTCTGTGGCAGGCGGCGGGCCGCGCGAACGGCCCGCCTGATCGGGTTGGCTTCAGTGGTTCAGTGGTCGAACGCGACGACGAGGCGGCGCCACGCACCGTCCCCCGCATCCTGCTCGACACGCGCGCCGCGCACGGCGACCGGGCCTTGCAGCGACGCGGGCAGCAGGATCTCGACGCGCTCGGCCGGGCGCGCCGGGCGGCCGTCCCAGCGGACCGACACGCCGAGCTCGCCCGACGCCTCGCGGCCGGTCTCGATGCGCCACAGTCCGTATTCGCCGTCGCGCCACGCTTCCGTCTCGCCGTCGTCCTCGACGCATTCGCCGTACGCGACGCCGTCTTCGATGCGCGGTGCGACGACGAAGCCGCGCGTGTCGGCACGCGCACCGAAATGCTGGTCGGCGACGTTCAACGGCAGCACGCGACCTTCGCGCAGCAGCATCACCGGCGTGTCGAGCGGCGCGGGCAGCGTCACGCTCGCGCCGCCGTCGAACGACTGCGCGCTCGAACAGCATGTCCAGCGTGCGCCCGACGGCAGGTACACCGTGCGTTCGGTCCGGCCGGGATCGACGACCGGTGCGACCAGCAGCGCGTCGCCGAGCATCATGTCGTCGCACGCGTCGTAGCAGCGCGCATCGCCGGGGAAATCGGCGAGGGTCGGCCGCAGCACGGGCTCGTAGCGCGTCGTCGACTGCCACAGCAGGTGATAGAGGTACGGCAGCAGCCGGTAGCGCTGCTTGATCAGCGACGCGACCTGCGCGGTGATCTCCGGGTACATCCACGGTTCGTTGACGGTGCCGTCGTCGTTCCACGAATGAATGCTGAAGCGCGGCATGAAGATGCCGAACTGCACCCAGCGCAGCAGCAATTCGGGCGACGGCGCGGGGCCGGAGAAGCCGCCGATGTCGTGGCCGATGTTCGACACGCCCGACAGCGCGAGCCCAAGGCCCATCTTCAGGTTGTAGCGCAGCGTTTCCCACGACGTAGTGTTGTCGCCGGACCAAGTCTGCACGTAACGCTGCATGCCGGCGCCGCCGGAGCGCGACACGAGGAACGGCCGCCGCGCCGGCGCATGCGCGCGCTGCGCGTCGCGCGACGCGCGCATCATCAGCATTGTCTGCAGCACCTTCGCTTCGCGCGCCGGAAACGGCTGGCCGAAGCCGTGCGCGATCGCGTCGGGCGACCAGATCTCGTATTCGTTGTTGTCGTTCCAGGTCGATTCGATACCGTATTCCAGCAGCGCCGACGTGACCTGCTCCTGCCACCAGCGGTAGGCGTCCGGCTGCGTGAAGTCGATGTACGCGCCGACCTCGTCCCAGAACTGCACCCATGCGGGCTCGCCCGACGCGGAACGGATCAGCAGCCCGCGCTGCGCGGCGTCGTCGAAGGCGGGATGGTCGCGCAGCAGGCACGGCTTGATGTTCGCGCACAGGCGGATGCCGTGGTCGCGATAGTGCTGCACGAAGCCTTTCGCATCCGGAAACTTGTCGCGGTTCCAGTTGAACACGTAGCGCTTCGCGCCGATCGACGTATAGCCCGACGACAGGTGGAACGAATCGCACAGGATGTCGTGCGCGTCGCACTGCTCGACGAACTGGTTCATCTGCTGCTGCGCGTCCGGCGCGTCGGTATAGCTCATCGTCGAACCCGAATAGCCGAGCCCCCATTTCGGCGTGCGCGCGGGGCGCCCGGTCAGCCACGTGAAGCGTCGCGCGGCCGCGAGCGGCGTCGCGGGCGACGCGATGAAGTAGTAGTCGAGATCGCCGTGCTCGGCGACGAAATAGCGATAGAGCCCGTGATAGTTGTCGAGCTCGCGGCCCATGTCGAACACGCAGTCGGACAGCGTGTCGTAGAACAGCCCGAAGCCCTGGCACGCATCGGGCGACCACGTGATGTAGAACGGGATGTGCTTGTACAGCGGGTCCGTGCTTTTCGCGCTGTAGCCCATCGCGTCGATGTTGCGCATCTCGAAGCGCGCGCCCGTGCGGTCGAGTTCGCCCGCGCGTTCGCCGAGGCCGAACACCTTGTCGCCGCGCTCGCGGGCGACGTAGTGATACGCGCGATCGTCCCACCAGCCGAAGTTGTATGCCTGCGTCGCGCGGTCGGCGAGCGCGACGCGCCATGCGCCGTTCGCGTCGCGCATCGACCACGTGCAATGGCCGCCTCGCCGGCGCACCGTAAGCCGGACCTGCGCGGTTGCGATCCGCACGCCGTCGTCGTCTTCGACGAAGTCGTAGTGGGGCAGCGCGAAGCCGCTCAGGTCGAGGCGGTCGCGCCCGTCGAGCGGCACGTCGTCGAGACCGGGTGCGATCGTCCACGTGCGCGGGGTGCGCGCCGTCGCGTCGGGCAGCACGCGCACGCGCACGATGTCGTCCTCGAGCACGAAGATTTCGACGGTGGCGCCCGTATCGGACGCGAGCAACACGCGGTTCGCGTGGTGGCTGGCGACGCGGAACACGGGCGGATGAAGGAGCGAAGTCATGAATGCGATTCCTGGTGAAAACGGAGGTCAGGCGTGCTGCGCGAGCAGGCGTTCCTGCTTCGACTGCCCGCGGATCAGCAGCGCGAGCAGCGTGACGCCGATGATGTCGAACAGCCCGAGGCACGCGAACAGCGGCGCATAGCCGATCTTGTCGGCGAGCGCGCCGACCAGCAGCGAGAAGCCAAGGCCGCCGATCCACGCGGCCATCCCGGCGAAGCCGCTCGCGGTGCCGACTTCCTCGGGGTCGAACACGTCGGCCGACAGCGTGTTGACGAGCGCGGAGATCATCTGGTGCGCGAAGCCGCCGACGCAGAACAGCGCAATCGCCGTGTACGGCGACGACACGAGCCCGATCGTCGCCGGCCCGAGCATCAGCACCGCGCCGAGCGCGACGCCGGCGACGCGCGACCACACGAGCGGCAGCTTGAAGCGATTCGCTAGGTACGGCGACAGGTAGCCGCCCGCGATGCCGCCCAGGTCGGCTGCGAGAAACGGCATCCACGCGAATACCGCGATCTGCGTGAGCGGCATGTGGCGCTCGGTCGCGAGGTACAGCGGAATCCAGAAGCTGAAGGTCTGCCACGCGGGTTCCGCGAAGAAGCGCGGCAGCGCGATCGCCCAGAAGCGCCGCGCGGTGACGACGTCGCGGATGCGGCGCTTCGACACGGGCGGCATCGTCGCCTGGCCGTCGCGGATCAGCGTGCGCTCCTGCGGCGTGAGGCGCGGATGGTCGGCCGGGGACCGGTACTGCGTGTACCAGAGCGCGGCCCACAGGAACCCTAGCGCGCCGGTGACCATGAACGCGGCCTGCCAGCCGAAGCGCATCGAGATGAACACGACGAGCGGCGGCGCGATCGCGGCGCCGAGCGACGTGCCCGCGTTGAAGTAGCCGACCGCGACGGATTTCTCGCGATCGGGAAACCATTCGGCGACGGCCTTCATCCCCGACGGAATCGCGGCGGCCTCGAACAGGCCCAGAAAGCCGCGCAGGATGCCGAGCGACAGCCAGCCCGATGCGAAGCCGTGTGCGACGCCGACCACCGACCACAGCATCGCGAACAGCGCGAAGCCGAGCCGCAGCCCGATCAGGTCGACGATGAAGCCGCACACCGGCTGCATGATCGTGTAGCCGATCTGGAATGCGCCGACGATGTACGAGTACTGCTGCGTCGAGATCGCGAACACCTGCTTGAGTTCGGGCGCGAGCACCGCGAGGGAATTCCGTGCGAGGTAGTTGAGGATCGTGCCGAGACACACGAGCACGATGATCCACCAGCGCAACGCCTTGACTGTCTTCACTGCTGTCTCCTGTCAGGGAGGGCGGCGCGCGGCGCCTGCCCGGTCCATGAGGGCCATCCGTCGGAATGGCTTGTTTCGTTTTGGTTCGTACGATGTCCGATCTTGATGCGCGCCGGTTTTTGCCGGTTCATATCGAAATCACGGTGTTCGAGCGAACATTTCGTCGTCACAGATCTGCAATGTTATCTGACGACTGATCATTTTCGAACATCCTATGTTCGAATGCGAATCCGGTCAACGTGAATCTGCATTCGAACGAACGTACTCGGGGTTTTCCCGATGACCGGATGGCGACCGTGAGCGGCGACGCAGGGCGATCGGCCGTCAAAGGCCCGTGGGGCGGGGCCGAACGATCGTCCGCACGGTCGACGGACGCCGGTTGAGGCGCAACACATCCTGATGAAAATTTATTTCTTTTCAGTCGGGAGATTGTGTAAATTCATTTTCATCGAACCTTGCAACAACCCTTCGCATGACGCCTCTCGTTCCGCCCGATGTCAGTCACGACGAACCCGCGATCGCCGAGCGGATCGCGTCGGCGATGCCGTTGATGACGCCGATTCACCGGCGCATGGGCGAGTTCGTGCTCGCGAACCCGTTTCGCGCGGCGACGATGCGGATCGACGAGCTCGCGCAGGCCGTGAATGCGTCGATCGCGACCGCGAACCGCTTCGCGAAGGCGCTCGGTTTCGACGGCTATCCGGCGATGCGTGCGGCGCTCGTGCGCGGCTTCGAGGCCACGCTCGGGCCGGTCGAGCGGCTGCGTTCCGCGCAGGAGCAGGAATCCGGCGTACGCGGCGCAGTCTGGATCGATGCGGTATTCGACCAGGCTGTCGCCAACATCGAGAACACGCGCGCGCAACTGGACGCGGCCGATGTCGAGGCGGCGGTCGAGGCGATCGTCGGCGCGCGGCGCGTGCTGATTCTCGGCGCCGGGTCGAGCGCGTTCCTCGCCGGGCTGATCGAGCATGGCCTGTCCGTCTGCCATGACAGCGTGCAGTCGCTCGCGCTGCTCGGCGGGCCTTCGCATGCGGCGCGACGCCTGTACACGGCCGATTCGCGCGATCTCGTGATCGCGCTCGCGTTTCCGCGCTACGTGAAGGACACGATCGAGCTGGCGCGTCGTGCGGCGGCGCGCGGCGCGCGCGTGCTCGGCATCTCCGACGGCCCGCAATCGCCGCTCGCGCCGATCGCGTCGCTGAACCTGTACGTGAAGGCCGAGCGGCGTTTCGCGGCCACGTCGGAAGCGGCCGTGCTCACGATGATCGAGGCGCTGATCGATGCAGTCGCGCTGCGCACGCACCGGTCCGCGAAATCCGCCGCCGAGATGACTGAATTCCTGCTGCCGTGGCTCGTGCAGCCGCAAGCGGCGCTGCCGGCCGCCAACCCTTCTTCCCCACGTCCGAAAAAATCATGACTTCACCCGCGATCGTCGCGATTCACGGCGGCGCAGGCACGATCCTGCGCGAAGCGATGGATACCGACACCGAACGTCGGTACCGCGCCGAACTCACCGCGATCCTGCAGGCCGCGCAGCAAGTGCTGGCCGACGGCGGCAGCGCGCTCGACGCCGTGACCGTCGCGGTGCGCATGCTCGAGGACTGTCCGCTGTTCAACGCGGGGCGCGGCGCCGTCTATACGGCCGAAGGCAAGCACGAACTCGACGCGGCGGTCATGGACGGCGCGACGCTCGGCGCCGGCGCGATCTGCTGCGCGACGCGCGTGCGCAATCCGGTGCTCGCCGCGCGGCGCGTGATGGAGGCGAGCGAGCACGTGCTGTTCGCCGGCGCGGGCGCCGATGCGTTCGCGGCCGCGCAAGGGCTCGAACTCGCGGAACCCGGCTACTTCGACACCGAAGCGCGGCATGCGCAGTGGGTCAAGGCGCGCGCGGCGGCCGGGATGATGCTCGACCACGATGCGGCCAGCTTCGCGTTCGGCGGCGCCGCGCAACCCGCCGAGCCGCTCGATCCGGACCGCAAGCACGGCACGGTCGGCGCGGTCGCGTGCGACGTGCACGGCCACATCGCGGCGGCGACGTCGACGGGCGGCATCACGAACAAGCAGCCGGGGCGCGTCGGCGATTCGCCGATCATCGGCGCCGGCTGCTATGCGGACGACGCGACCTGCGCCGTCTCCGCGACCGGCACCGGCGAGATGTTCATCCGGCTCGCGACCGCGCATGACGTGGCCGCGCAGATCGCGTATCGCGGCGCGTCGCTCGCGGACGCCGCGCACGACGTCGTGATGAACAAGCTGCCGCGCCTCGCGGGCCGCGGCGGGATCATCGCGGTCGATGCGCACGGCAACGTCGCGATGCCGTTCAACACCGAAGGGATGTACCGCGGCTACGCGCGCGTCGGTGAAGCGCCGGTCGTCGGCATCTACCGCGACGATGCGGCCTGATTCCGGATCGCACGAGGAGAGATGCCATGACTTCGAGCCGTAACCCGTCGCCCCTGACGTTGCCCGAGCAGCGCGTGGTGGCCGTCGACGACCTGTCGGTCACGTTCCGCCGCGAAAACGCGACGTTCGACGCGGTGCGCAACGTGTCGTTTCACGTCGATCGCGGCGAGACGCTCGCGATCGTCGGCGAATCGGGCTCGGGCAAGTCGGTCACGTCGCTCGCGCTGATGCGGCTCGTCGAGCACGGCGGCGGCGAGATCACCAGCGGCCGAATCGCGTTCCGGCGCCGTGGCGGCGCGCTGGTCGATCTCGCGCAGGCGAGCGCCGCGACGATGCGCGGTATCCGCGGCGCGGACATCGCGATGATCTTCCAGGAGCCGATGACGTCGCTGAACCCGGTGTTTACGGTCGGCGACCAGATCAGCGAGGCGATCGCGCTGCACCAGTCGAAGAGCGCGGCCGAAGCCCGCGCGGAAGCGCTGCGGCTGCTCGATCTCGTGCGCATCCCGGAAGCGCGCCGCGTGTTCGCGCGCTATCCGCACCAGTTGTCGGGCGGGATGCGACAGCGCGTGATGATCGCGATGGCGTTGTCGTGCCGGCCCGCGCTGCTGATCGCCGACGAGCCGACGACCGCGCTCGACGTGACGATCCAGGCGCAGATCCTGCAACTGGTGCGCGGGCTGCAGGACGAAATGAACATGGGCGTGATCTTCATCACGCACGACATGGGCGTGGTGGCCGAAGTGGCCGATCGCGTGCTCGTGATGTATCGCGGCGAGAAGGTCGAGGAGGGCGAGTCGGACCGCATCTTCGCGACGCCCGCGCATCGCTACACGCGCGCGCTGCTCGCGGCCGTGCCGCGGCTCGGCTCGATGCAGGGCACCGACGCACCGGAGAAATTCCCGCTGTTGAAGGTGGACGGCACGAACGCGACGGCCACGGCCGCGACGACGGCGTCCGCGGCGAACGACGCGCAGCCGCCCGTCGATCATGCCGCGCCGCCGATCCTGCGCGTGCGCGATCTCGTCACGCGGTTTCCGGTGAAGAGCGGCGTGTTCGGCCGCGTGTCGCAATACGTGCATGCGGTCGAGCGAGTGAGCTTCGAGCTGCGTGCGGGCGAGACGCTCGCGCTCGTCGGCGAATCGGGCTGCGGCAAGTCGACCACCGGCCGTTCGCTGCTGCGTCTCGTCGAATCGCAAAGCGGCTCGATCGAATTCGACGGCCGCGACATCAGCGCGCTGAAGGGCCCGGACCTCCAGGCGCTGCGTCGGAACATCCAGTTCATCTTCCAGGACCCGTTCGCGTCGCTGAACCCGCGCCTGACCGTCGGCTTCTCGATCATGGAGCCGCTGCTCGTGCACGGCGTCGCGAGCGGCAGCGAAGCGCAGGCGCGCGTCGACTGGCTGCTCGACAAGGTCGGCCTGCCGCCGGATGCCGCGCGCCGCTATCCGCACGAATTCTCGGGCGGCCAGCGCCAGCGGATCGCGATCGCGCGTGCGCTCGCGCTGAATCCGAAGGTCGTGATCGCCGACGAGTCGGTGTCGGCGCTCGACGTGTCGGTGCAGGCGCAGATCGTCAACCTGATGCTCGACCTGCAGCGCGAGCTCGGCGTCGCGTACCTGTTCATCTCGCACGACATGGCGGTCGTCGAGCGCGTCAGCCATCGCGTCGCGGTGATGTATCTGGGCCAGATCGTCGAGATCGGCCCGCGCCGCGCGGTGTTCGAGGCGCCGCAGCATCCGTACACGAAGAAGCTGATGAGCGCGGTGCCGGTGGCCGACCCCGCGCGCCGGCATGCGCCGCGCCAGCTCGCGGCGGACGAGATTCCGAGCCCGATCCGCGCGGTCGGCGACGAGCCGGTCGTCGCGCCGCTCGTCGCGGTCGGCCCCGATCATTACGTCGCGACGCATCGCGTGGGCGGCGCGTATTGAGGAGTGGCGTCGTGCGCCGCGATGACGGTGCGCGAACCAGCAGGCAGTCGAAACCGAAACGCCCGTGAGGCGTCACCGATTCACCGATAGGAGCCCAGCAAAATGAGCAAGCAGCATCCGTTTCCGATGTTTCGTCCGCGCGCATGCTTCGTCGCGCTCGCCGGCGCGTTCGCGCTGTCGGCCGCGCTGCCCGCGTTCGCGCAGCAGACCGCGGTGATGGCGGTGGATTCGACCTTCACGACGATGGACCCGTACGACGCGAACGACACGGTGTCGCAGGCGGTCGTCAAGTCGTTCTACCAGGGGCTGTTCGGCTTCGACAAGGACATGAAGCTCGTCAACGTGCTCGCGACCGGCTATGAAGCCAGCCCCGACGCGAAGACGTACACGATCAAGCTGCGCTCGGGCGTGAAGTTCCACGACGGCACCGATTTCAACGCGGCGGCCGTGAAGGCGAACTTCGACCGCGTGACCGATCCCGCGAACCATCTGAAGCGCTACAACATGTTCCGCGTGATCGAGAAGACCGAAGTGGTCGATCCGACCACCGTGAAGGTCACGCTGCACGAGCCGTTCTCGGCGTTCATCAACACGCTCGCGCACCCGTCGGCCGTGATGATTTCGCCGGCCGCGCTGAAGAAGTGGGGCCGCGACATCGCGCTGCATCCGGTCGGCACCGGGCCGTTCGAGTTCGTCGAATGGAAGCAGACCGACGACCTGAAGGTGAAGAAGTTCGCCGGCTACTGGAAGAAGGGCTATCCGAAGATCGACGCGATCGACTGGAAGCCGGTGGTCGACAACAACACGCGCGCGGCGCTGATGAAGACGGGCGAAGCCGATTTCGCGTTCCGCATTCCGTTCGAACAGGCGGCCGACCTGAAGAGCAACCCGAAGGTCGACGTGGTCGAGCGGCCGTCGATCGTGCAGCGCTACGTGTCGCTGAACATGCTGCAAAAGCCGTTCGACAACCCGAAGGTGCGCCAGGCGCTGAACTACGCGGTGAACAAGGAAGCGCTCGCGAAGGTCGCGTTCTCCGGCTTCGCGACGCCGTCGACCGGCGTGGTGCCGCAGGGCGTCGATTACGCGACGAAGCTCGGGCCCTGGCCGTACGACCCGGCGAAGGCGCGTGCGCTGCTGAAGGAAGCCGGCTATCCGAACGGTTTCGAGACGACGCTGTGGTCCGCGTATAACAACTCGACGTCACAGAAGGCAATCCAGTTCGTGCAGCAGCAGCTCGCGCAGGTCGGCGTGAAGGTGCAGGTGCAGGCGCTGGAGGCCGGCGAACGCGTCGCGAAGGTCGAGAGCGCGCCGGATCCGGCGAAGGCGCCGGTGCGGATGTACTACATCGGCTGGTCGTCGTCGACCGGCGAAGCGAACTGGGCGATCACGCCGCTGCTGGCCGGCGCATCGGCGCCGCCGAAGCTGGTCAACACCGCGTACTACAAGAACGACACGGTGGACGGCGACCTGACGAAGGCGCTGGAGACGGTCGACCGCGCGAAGAAGGCCGAGCTGTACGCCGATGCGCAGAAGCAGATCTGGGCCGATGCGCCGTGGATCTTCCTCGTGCAGGAGAAGATCGTGTATGCGCGCAGCAAGCGGCTGCAGGGCGCGTACGTGATGCCGGACGGCTCGTTCAACTTCGACGAGATCTCGCTGAAATGACGGCGGCTTGCCCGCCACGCAGTGCCGGCGGCGCGGGCCGCCGGTGCGCTGATTCGATCGGTGTCCCATGCTGAATTTCCTCGTCAAACGCCTGTTCGGCCTGCTGCCCACGCTCGCGATCGTCGCGGTGCTGGTGTTCCTGTTCGTGCATCTGCTGCCGGGCGACCCGGCGCGGCTCGCGGCCGGTCCCGAAGCCGACGAGGCGACCGTCGCGCTCGTGCGCGCCGATCTCGGGCTCGACCGGCCGCTGCCCGCACAGTTCGCGCGTTTCTTCGCGAAGATCGCGCACGGCGATTTCGGGATGTCGACGCGCAGCAAGCGGCCGGTATCGACCGAGATCGGCGAGCGCTTCATGCCGACGCTGCTGTTGACGCTCGTCAGCATGGGTTGGGCGACGGCGTTCGGGATGGCGATCGGCATTGCGTCGGCGGTCTGGCGCAATCGCTGGCCTGATCGGCTCGGCATGACGCTCGCGGTGTCGGGCATCTCGTTTCCTGCGTTCGCGCTCGGCATGCTGCTGATGGAGATCTTCTCGGTGAAGCTCGGCTGGCTGCCGGTCGTGCCGGACGGCACGTGGAAGAGCTACGTGCTGCCGTCGCTGACGCTCGGCGCCGCGGTCGCGGCGGTGATGGCGCGCTTCACGCGCGCGTCGTTCGTCGAAGTGCTGAACGAGGATTTCGTGCGCACCGCGCGCGCGAAGGGCGTGCATGAACCGATGGTCGTGCTCAAGCACTGCCTGCGCAACGCGATGATCCCGGTCGTCACGATGATGGGGCTGCAGTTCGGCTTCCTGCTCGGCGGCTCGATCGTCGTCGAGGCCGTGTTCAACTGGCCGGGGCTCGGGCGCCTGCTGGTCGACGCGGTGACGATGCGCGACTACCCGGTGATCCAGGCGATCGTGCTGCTGTTCTCGCTGGAATTCATCCTGATCAACCTGACCGTCGACGTGCTGTACGCGGTCATCAACCCGACCATCCGGTTCAAGTGAGGCCCGCATGAACGCGACTGTCCAGCCCGCGGCGCCGGCCGCAACGACCGCGATCCGCACGCCGTGGCGCGAATTCTGGCGCAAGTTCCGCAAGCAGACCATTGCGCTCATTGCGGGCGGCTTCGTGCTGGCGCTCGTCGTGCTCGCGTTCGTCGGCCCGCACATCGTGCCGTTCGATCCGGAAAACTATTTCGACTACGACGCGCTGAACGCGGGGCCGTCGGCCGTGCACTGGTTCGGCGTCGATTCGCTCGGCCGCGACATCTTCAGCCGGATCGTCGCGGGCACGCGCATCTCACTCGCGGCCGGCTTCTTCTCGGTGGCGCTCGGCGCGGTGATCGGCACGTTCTTCGGGCTGCTCGCCGGCTATTACGAAGGCTGGTGGGACCGCATCACGATGCGCGTCGCCGACGTGCTGTTCGCGTTCCCGGGCATCCTGCTCGCGATCGGCGTGGTCGCGATCCTCGGCAACGGGATGGTCAACGTGATCTGCGCGGTCGCGATCTTCAGCATCCCGGCGTTCGCGCGGCTCGTGCGCGGCAACACGCTGATGCTCAAGCACATGACCTACGTCGAGGCCGCGCGCAGCATCGGCGCGTCCGACTGGACGATCATCATGCGGCACATCCTGCCGGGCACCGTGTCGTCGGTCGTCGTCTACTTCACGATGCGGATCGGCACGTCGATCATCACCGCCGCGAGCTTGTCGTTCCTCGGGCTCGGCGCGCAGCCGCCGACGCCGGAGTGGGGCGCGATGCTCAACGAGGCGCGCGCGGACATGGTGACGGCGCCGCACATCGCGGTGTTCCCGAGCCTCGCGATCTTCCTGACCGTGCTCGCGTTCAACCTGCTCGGCGACGGGCTGCGCGACGCGCTCGACCCGAAGCTGGAGCGCCGTTGATGCAGGCTGCGCCGATGTGGACCGCGACGCTGCCGGCCGGGCCGCGCGGCACGATCGCCGACGTGCCGGGCGTGATGGTCGGTCATTGCACGCTCGACACCGGCAGCGTGCAGACGGGCGTGACCGTCGTGAAGCCGCATCCGGGCGACGTGTACCGCAGCAAGGTGCCGGCGGGGGCGGCCGTGATCAACGGTTTCGGCAAGAGCGTCGGGCTCGTGCAGGTCGACGAACTCGGCACGCTCGATACGCCGATCGCGCTGACCAATACGTTCGGCGTCGGCGCGGTCGCAGAGGCGCAGATCCGCGCGGCGATCGCCGCGAATCCGCGGATCGGCCGCGACTGGCCGACCGTCAATCCGCTCGTGTTCGAGTGCAACGACGGGTACCTGAACGACATCCAGGCGTTCGCGGTCACCGCCGCGCATTACGACGACGCGTGCCGCGCGGCGTCGCGCGACGTCGCACGCGGCGCGGTGGGCGCCGGGCGCGGGATGTCGTGCTTCGACTTGAAAGGCGGGATCGGTTCCGCGTCGCGCGTCGCCGTCGCGGCCGGCCGCCCCTATACGGTCGGCGCGCTCGTGCTCGCGAATTTCGGCCGGCTGCCGATGCTGACGCTCGGCGGCGTACCGCTCGGCCGCGTCGTCGCGCAACGGCGCGCGGCCGACGCCGCGTACGCGGCGCCGCCCGAGCAGGGCTCGATCATCCTGTTGCTGGCGACCGACGCGCCGCTCGACGCGCGGCAGTTGTCGCGGCTCGCGCGCCGCGCGGCGGCGGGGCTGGCCCGCACCGGTTCCGTGTACGGGCATGGCAGCGGCGACATCGCGCTCGCGTTCTCGACCGCCTACACGATCGCGCCTGACGCATCGACGATCGCGCTGCCGGCCCTCGTGGCCGATGCGGCGCTCGATCCGCTGTTCATGGCCGCGGCCGAAAGCGTCGAGCACGCGATCGCCGACGCGTTGCTGCAAGCGGTAACGGTCGCCGGGCGCGACGGCCACGTGCGGCCATCGCTGCGCGACGCGGTGCCCGATCTCGACCGGTGGTTCAACGAATACAACGAAGGACGTTCGACCCTGTCATGAAGATCCTGATCTCGACCGACATCGAGGGCGTCGCCGGCGTATTCGCGACCGAGCAGACGCGCGCCGGCAATCCGGAATACGAGCGCGCGCGCCGCTGGATGACCGCCGAGGCGAACGCGGCGATCGAAGGCGCGTTCGCGGGCGGCGCGCAGGCCGTCTGGGTCAACGATTCGCATGGCGGCTTCCGCAACCTGCTGCCCGACGGGCTCGATGCGCGGGCGCGCGTCGTGCTCGGCAAGCCGCGTACGCTCGGGATGATGACGGGCGTCGAACAGCAGCCCGATCTCGTGTTCATGATCGGCTATCACGCGAAATCGCAGACGCGCGGCGTGCTCGCGCACACGATCAACAGCTTTGCGTTCACGCAGGTGTGGCTGAACGGCGTCGAGCTCGGCGAAGCCGGGCTGTACGGCGCGCTGGCGCGCGAATACGGCGCGCATGTCGCGCTCGCGACCGGCGACGACGTATTCGCCGAGGAAACGCAGCCGCTGTTTCCGGACGCGCGTTTCGAGACGGTCAAGACGGCCGGCGGCGCATCGAGCGGCGAGACGCTGACGCCGTCGGCGTCGTGCGCGCGGATCGCGACCGCCGCGCGGGAAACGGTCGCGCATGCGCTGTCGTCCGGCGTGCGCGCAGGCGCGCATCTGCCCGCGCCGGCCGCTTGCACGCTGCGCGTGCAGACGGTCGCGCTCGCCGACCTGTTCTGCGTGCTGCCGTCGCTCGAGCGCGTCGATGCGGTGACGCTGCGCTTCGACGGGCCGTCGGTCGAGCACGTGGTGCGCACGCTGAACAGCCTGTCGGCAATGTCGTTCATGCTCCGGTGATGCGTGCCGCGACGCCGCCGCCGGTGCGCGGCCGGTCAGCCGGTCGCGACGGTGCCAACCGTCGCGGCGAGCAGGAATGCTTCCATTGCCGCAACCGGCGAGAACGGCGTCTCGTTCATCGGATGGGTGTTGGCCGCGAGGTCGCGCAACGGTGGAGCGAGTCGTGGATCGTTCGAAGGCGACCGCCTTCGATATCGGGTCATTGATGATGGAATTCGGGCCGTGAGAAATACGCAGCTAGATCCCTACGAACACATTCCCCGGAGCGTGGTCGTGACCGCCAACGACTATGCGGGGGGCACGACGTTTCCGGATCACGCGCACGTGCGCGGACAATTCGCGTTCGCGTCGCGCGGCACGATCAGCGTGTCGACGCCGCACGGCCGCTGGCTGGTGCCGCCGCAGCGCGCGTGCTGGGTGCCGGCCGGCGTGCGGCACGAAATGACGATGACCGGGCCGGTCACGATGCTCAACGCGTTCGTGGCCGCGGACGCCGCGCAGGCGGCCGGGCTGCCCGCGCAGTGCGGCGTGTATGGCGTGTCGCCGCTGCTGCGGCAACTGCTCGACGATGCGGTCGACCTGCCGGCGATGTACGACGTCGACGGCCGCGCGGGCAAGCTGATGGATCTGCTGGTCGCCGAAATCGCGACGATGCCGCGCCTGTCGCTGCATGCGCCGCTGCCGGCCGACGCGCGGCTGGCGAAGGTGTGCCGGCACCTGTTCGCGGCGCCGTCGATCGCGGCCGATCTCGACCGGGTCGCGGCCGACGCGGGCGTGAGCCGGCGCACGTTCACGCGGCAGTTCCGCGCGCAGACGGGCGTGAGTTTTGCCGCGTGGCGCCAGCAGGTGTGCATGCTCGCGGCGATTGCCCGCCTGACCGACGGGCAGCCGGTGACGCGCGTCGCGCTCGATCTCGGCTATGCGAGCGCGAGTGCGTTCACGTCGGCGTTTCGCCGCATTCTGGGCGACACGCCGAGCCGGTATCTGGAGAGTCGCCGCTAGGCGGTGCCTGCCGCCAAAAAATACGCGTCCGCCAACTTCGGCCAGACGCGTTCAAAGGCACTCCGTGTGAAAAAATGCGCGACCGGCCTGTCGGGCAGCGTCGCGCATCGTCCATATCATTGTTGCTTCGTCCGATTCAATCCTGCCAGCTCGTTGCGGATAACGAAGCATACGCTGCATAACGCGCAAACGATATCGTGTCGATCCCACGATTCATGTGCTGTCGCAGCATGCGTTCCGATTGCGCATGCGATATCGGAGCGGAAAACCGATGAGGACGGGCATCCGCGGCTCCCCCGGTCACGATGCGCCGCACCATCGAATGCGGGCGACGGAGTCCCCCAAACGCCGCGTGGCGCGATGCCCATCGGTATCGCGCCACGCGGCGGTGCGGTTGCAGGCGAAGCCGACGTGCGCCGGCGCACGCGTCAAACGTCGAAGAACACGGTTTCGTCCGGCCCCTGCATGCGGATGTCGAAGCGATAGACGACCGGCCGGCCCGGCTGCGCGTCGCGTTTCGCGACGAGCGTCGCGCGGCGCTCGGCGGGCACCGCATTCAGCACGGGGTCGGTCGCGTTCGCGGCGGCCTCGTCGTCGAAGTACACACGCGTGAACGCATGGGTGAGGATCCCGCGCATCATCACGGTCACGTTGATGTGCGGCGCGTCGTCGGCGGCGACGCGGCCCGGCTTCACCGTCTCGACGACGAAGCGCTGCTGCGGATCGGTGCCCGTGCCGACGCGCGCGAAACCCGTGAAGCCGGATTTCGCGATGTCGTCGCGCGACGCGGGATAGCGGCCCGCGCCGTCCACCTGCGTGAATTCCAGCACCGCGTCGCCGACGACGTTGCCGTCGCCGTCGAACACCTGCCCGACCAGCAGCACATGCTCGCCTTCGGCGTGCGCGGCGGCAATCGTCGGCGTGAACAGGCTTTTCAGGTCGTAGTCGTATTGCTGCGGGCACAGGCCGTACGCGAAGTACGGGCCGACCGTCTGCGAAGGGGTTTGCTTCAGCGTCGTCATGGTTCAGCGCTCCATCGGGGTGGCGTCGCGGCCGCGCAGCACGATGTCGAATTCGTAGCCGAGCGCATAGCCTTCTTCGGTGATGTCCATCGAGAAGCGCGAGATCAGGCGATCGCGCGCGGCCTCGGGCGTGCCCTGGAAGATCGGGTCGTACGCGAGCAGCGGATCGCCGGGGAAGTACATCTGCGTGACGAGACGCGAGCCGAAGTAATCGCCGAACAGCGAGAAGTGGATGTGATTCGGACGCCACGCGTTCGGATGGTTGCCCCACGGATACGCGCCGGGCTTGATCGTCAGGAAGCGGTAGCGGCCTTCGTCGTCGGTCAGGCAGCGGCCGGCACCGAGGAAGTTCGGGTCGAGCGGTGCGTCGTGCTGGTCGACCTTGTGCACGTAGCGGCCGGCCGCGTTGGCCTGCCACACCTCGACGAGCGTGTTGCGCACGGGCTTGCCGCCTTCGTCGAGCACGCGGCCGGTGACGACCATCCGCTCGCCGAGCGGCTCGCCGTTCTTCACGGCGTTCTTCGTCAGGTCATGGTCGAGCGCGCCGAGATCTTCCGCGCCGTAGACGGGCGCGTACTGGTCGCGCAGCTTCTCCTTCAGCGGGATCAGCGGGCGGGTCGGGCCGCGCTTGACGGACGAACGGTACTCGGGGTGAACATAGGCCGGATGCGACGGCCAGTCGCGCGGCGTGAGGATCGTGGGGGAATCCATCGGGCGTCTCCTGTCAGTTTTTCGCGAAGTGGATGGCACGACTTTAGCCAATCCGGAAAGTTATGCAAAATGACCTTTTTTCGCGAATCGCATAACCGTTCGTTATGTTCGTCCTGACAATGAAAATTCCGCCGGACAGGCAACCTGTCCGGCGGAAAAAGCGATCGGGCTTCGCGTCGTCGGTGACGACCCCGTGCACGGCCCTCCAGCCAGCCCGTCGCTGTTTTTTGTCTTTCGTTCTCGTTGTTATCCGGTCTCCCCGAACGTGCCCGTCGTCATGGATGGCGGGGATCGAAGACGATCCCGTCGAATTCGAGCACCAGCGTGCCGCTGCGCAGCAGGGCCGACGGTGTCGACGCGTGGCCGGCGCCGAGCACGTCGGTCACGTACTGCGCGCAGAAGCTGCGCCGCGCCCGCAGGTTCAAGCGACTGCCGAGCAGCGCATCGATTCGCTGTTCGGCCAGCGCATGGACGTGACGCTGCGCGTCGGCCGACGCTGCCGCGACGCGGCGCGCCAGTGCGATGCGTCCGCCGTCGGTACGGGCGACGAAGCGCGACAGCGGCGTGAGCTTCGTCCACGCAAACGCGGTGGACTCGGCGATCAGCGGTTCGTCGCCCGACGTATCGACGACGATGCCGAAGCGATTGGCCCAGGTGTCGACCGCGCCAGCCGCGGCATCCGATGCACCGGCCGGTACGCGGATGAACACCAGATCGCCGACATGTGCGCCGGCGGCCAGCGTGCGCACGGTCGCGAGCGGCATCGTGCGATCGGTGTCGCGTGCATCGCGCGGGGCGGCGTGGTGCGGTTCGCAGAGGGCAGTGTCGATTCGGGTCGTCATTTCGGCTCCGTCGTTGCGTGACAGGACGGAGCGGATTATGCAGACAAGTAACCAAAAGTGCTGATGTGGATGCGCAAGTAGCCTAATATCCGACCTCGAGCATCATTTTTCGATACCGCCATGACCGAGACCGCCCAACTCATCGAAACGCTGAAGCGCCAGCTGAAGGCGCAGGGAATGACTTACCGGGACGTCGCGCGTGCGCTGGACGTGTCCGAGACGAGCGTGAAGCGGCTGTTCGCGAGCGGCCGCTTCACGCTGGAGCGTGTCGCGGAGATCGCCCAGCTGCTCGGCTATACGCTCGCCGAGCTCGTGCAGGAAGCGTCGGCGTCCGCGCCGCGCTTGCGCGTGCTGACCGAGCAGCAGGAGGCGTTGCTGGTGTCGGACGAGAAACTGCTGCTGGTCGCCGTCTGCGCGATCAACTACTGGACCGTGCAGGACATCGTGTCGGCCTATCGGCTCACGCAGGCCGAGTGCGTGAAATATCTGCTGATGCTCGACCGGATGAACGTGATCGCGCTGCTGCCCGGCGACCGGATTCGCGTGCGCGTCGCGCGCGATTTCGACTGGCTGCCGGGCGGGCCGATTCGCCGCTACTTCCATGCGCACGTGCTCGACGACTTTCTCGGCAGCCGCTTCGACGGCCCGGGCGAGACGATGACGTTCCTGCAGGGGATGCTGACCGATGCGGCCGCCGCGGAGCTCGAACAGGAACTGCGGCGGCTCGCCAGCAAGGCGGCGGCGCTGCATGCGGAGTCGTCGTCCGCGCCGCTGGGGCAGAAGCACGGTACGGCCCTGCTGATCGCGAAACGGATCTGGGAGCCGACGGGATTCCACGCGCTGCGGCGCCATGCGTGATGCCGCGCCGAATGCTTGGGCCTTTCCGGAAAGTTATGCAAAATGGCGATTCATCATCATTCGCATAACCACCCGTTATGAATAACCGTATCGCCGACGGCCGTGTCAAATTCCGGCACCTGCAGTGTTTTCTCGCGGTCGCGCAGCTGGGCGGCGTGCAGAAGGCGGCCGAAAGCCTGTCGATCACGCAACCGGCCGTGTCGAAGACGATCGCCGAACTGGAGGCGATCCTCGGCGTGAAGCTGTTCGAGCGCGGCCGGCACGGCGCGCAGCCGACCCGCGAAGCGCAGCTGTTCATGCCGCACGCGAACGCGTGCGTGCTGGCGCTGCGGCAGGGCGTCGGGCTGCTGGCGCGCGAGGGCGGGGCCGCCGCCGCGACGCTGGAAATCGGCATGCTGCCGACCGTCGCGGCCTCGCTCGCGCCGGCCTTGATGAAGGCACTGACCGCACGCTGGCCGCGCATCGTCGTACGGATCGCGACGGCCGCGAACGCCGAGTTGCTCGAGCGTCTGAAATCCGGCGCGATCGAGTGCGCGATCGGTCGGCTGTCGGAGCCCGAGCGGATGATCGGGCTCGCGTTCGAGCAGTTGTACAACGAGCCGCTCGTCGCGGTCGTGCGCGCCGGGCACCCGCTGCTCGCGAGCGCGGCGCCGGCCGCCGAGCTGGCGCGCTATCCGGTCGTGCTGCCGCCGTTCGGCACGCTGATCCGCCAGTCGGCCGAGCAACTGCTCGGCGCATGCGGCGCGCCGCCGCTGGATTCGTTCATCGAGGTGCTGTCGGTATCGGTCGCGCGCGCCTTGGCGCTCGAGAATGACGCGGTCTGGTTCGTGCCGCTCTATGCGGCCGAATACGATCTGTCGGCTGGCGCGCTGGCGCGCCTGCCGCTGCCGTCGGCGGGCACCGACGAGCCGGTCGGGCTCGTGCTGCGTACCGATGCGCAACCGTCGCCGGTCGCGCGGACGCTGATCGACGCGGTGCGCGACATCGCGCGATCGCGGTTCGGCGATGCGCACCCGCACCGGGCGCCGCGTGCGGCGCGCAAGCCCGGTCGCGGCAAGCGTTGATTCATCGGGCCGGGCGACGCGCCGGGCCCGATCTCCTTTCTTGCTGCAGGGATCCGCCATTCGGCCAGTAGCCGTCATAGGGGTGCTTGGCATATCGTACCGTTTTTGATACGATTGGCGGCAAGACGATGACGAGACAGCAGATTCAGGCCACGCTCGGCGTGCGGTTCTTTCGCTCGGCCCGCGGCAACGAGCCGGTGCGCGAATGGCTCAACGCGCTCGGGCAAGTGGATCGAAGGGCGATCGGCGAAGAGATCAAGACCGTTCAACTCGGCTGGCCGCTCGGCATGCCGCTGGTCCGCAAGATGGCGAAGGATCTGTGGGAGATCCGCGTGGCGGTGCCGGGGCGCAGCGCACGCGTGCTGTTCACGGTCGTCGGCGACACGATGGTGCTGTTGCACGGCTTCTTCAAGCAGTCGCAGGCCACACCGTCGGACGATCTCGACGTCACCGTCGCGCGCCTGAAAACGCTGATGCGCGCCATCTGAATTCCCCGGTTGCGCCGGAATACACCGTCTCCGACGGTCGGGCAGCCGGCAACGCCATGCACTGGAGTACGACATGACGACCACGAACAATCCGCATATCGGCAGCGATTTCGATGCCTTTCTCGAAGCGGACGGCAATCTCGAAGCGGCCACCGCCACCGCGATCAAGCGCGTGATCGCGTGGCAGATCGGGCAGGAAATGAAGGCGCAGCACATCACGAAAACCGCGATGGCCGCGCGGATGAAAACCAGCCGCGCCGCACTCAACCGTCTGCTCGACGAAACCGACACGAGCCTCACGCTGGCGACGCTCGCGAGCGCGGCCGCCGCGCTCGGCAAACGGCTCAGCTTCGAGCTGGTGCCGGCCTGACCGGCGCGAACGAACGGCGCACGGGCGGCTCGACGTGATGGTTCGCGCGCCGGGCGGGGCGAGCGGGCCGGCGTCGGCCCGCGGGCGCATGCCGGGTCATTTGCGCGGGCCGGCGACCTGCAGATAAAGCAGTGCGCCGCCCGCGAGCAGTAGCGGGAACAGGAAATACCAGCCGGTCGTCATGAACAGTCCGGCCACCGCAATCAGCGAAATCCACGCGCAGCGATACGCGATGCCGCCACGCGGCAACAGTTTCAGCGCGGCCGCCGCGCCGAGCCCATACACCATCACGAAACATCCGGACGTCACAAGCACGAGCGGCTTCGGCCCGACGTCCGACAGCGCCGTGGCGGCCAGTGCGACGGCCGCGAGCACGGCGATCACGCCGAGGCTGCGGCGCGGCACGCCGCCCACCTGGCTGCCTTGCGCGAGCCACGCAGGCAACGCGCCGTCGCGTCCGAGCGCCGCGCCGAGCTTGGCCGCGCCCGCGAAATACGCGTTCATCGTGCCGAGCGTGAGCAGCAGCGCGGCGGCCGCCGCCAGCACTTGCGCATGGCCGCCGATGCCGCCCGCGATCAGTTCGGCGAGCGGCGCGCCCGATGCGCCTGCGGAAGGCCCGAGCACCGTCACGCTCGCGGCGGCGACCGACAGATACAGGAACCCGACGACCACGACCGCGATGCCGGCCGAACGCGGCATGTCGTGCGCGGGCCGGCGGAATTCGGCGGCGAGATGGGTGATCGCTTCCCAGCCGGCGAAGCTCCACACGAGCAGCGCGGCGGCCTGGCCGACGGCGAGCCAGCCATGCGGGGCGAATGGATGCAGGTTCGCGGTGCGCGCATGCGGCGCGGACGCAAGCACCGCGGCGAGCAGCAGCGTGACGAGCAGCGCCGACAACACCAGTT
The DNA here is from genome assembly GCF_018417615.1 of Burkholderia sp. LAS2. NCBI lineage: Bacteria > Pseudomonadati > Pseudomonadota > Betaproteobacteria > Burkholderiales > Burkholderiaceae > Burkholderia > Burkholderia sp. LAS2. The sequence continues at coordinate 3,670,270 of NZ_CP071052.1, read as the reverse complement.
GCATGCGGCCCGACACGGTGACGCCGAATGCATTTGCGGCCGACACGGTCGCGATCAGCGCGGCGGCGGTGACGATGACCGTCGTGTGTCCGCCGCCCGTAACGGCCGCGACGTATGCACCGCCGAACATCGCGGCCGCCGGTGCGCCGGCAGGCACCGCGAAATAGAAGCACCAGCCGACGATGGCGGCAGCCTTCGGGCCGAATGCACGCCGCGCGTAGGTCGACACACCGCCCGCATCGGGATAGCGGGCGCCGAGTGCGGCGAAGGTGGCCGCGAGCGGCCCGGACAGCACGACGAGCGCCGCCCATGCGAGCAGCGAGGCCGGCCCCGCGACTTCGGCGGCGAGCGCGGGCAGCGCGATCACGCCGGTGCCGAGCACCGCGCCGATATAAAGCGCGGCGCCCTGGAAAATGGTCAGCGAACCCGCGTGATGAGCAGCGGGCGAATCGGCATGCGAAGGCATGAGCGGCAGTCTCCGGGAGTCTTGTTTTGTGTGGACGACGCGCGAAAGCCCGCGCGGTCGATCACCGATGCTACCCGAACGATGGCGCTCGCGCGGCCCGGCGATGAGTAGTCTCGTGCCGCGACCGTGTCAGCCGATGTCAGCAGGAACGCGCGAGCCGCAGGCGCGCGTCCTCGCGCGCGGCAGGCGACAGGTCGGGCGCGTAATGGAACGTGCCCGATACCAGCGAGGCGACGGGCACGCCGTCGCGGAACAGCACGCGATTGCCGGCCAGCGCCGGCACCTTGTCGCCGGGCAACAGCGTGCCGGCGAGATTCAGCGGATCGGCGCCCGTCACGCATAGGTATTGTCCGTCGCCCGGTTGCCGTCGGAGTTCGCGCAGGATCGGGATGGCCTCGGGCAGCGCGAACTGCTCGCCCGCGAGCCCGGCGACGAAGCGACCGCCGCGAATCTCGCCGCGTGCTTCGAGGCGCTGCAGCACGCGCACGAGTTCGCGCCAGCTGGGCAGCCAGTCGGCTTCGCGTTCGAGCAGCCGCCAGAACACGACGCCGTAGCGGCGCAGCAGCGTCCACACGATATGTTCGAGCGCGTCGGGATCGGTCGTGGCGAGGTTGCGTTTCGGTGCAGGCGTGTCGTCATCCGGCGGTGCCTGACGCTGTACGAGCGCCCAGCGGCCGGCGTCGTCCATCCCGCCGATCAGCGCGCCGCCGCGGCGCGTGCGTGGCGCATACGTCGCGCTGCGCTTGACGGCCGGCTTCAGCAGCGCGCGCAGGCCCGCGTAGCTGTCCGCATTCACGAGGCCGGCCGACACGAGTTCGCCGAGCGCCTGTTCGAGTTCGACGGGCAGCATGTGCAGGTCGTCAAGCAGCGCATCGAAGAACATCGCGCCGTGCGCGGCGAGTGCGTCGCGCACTTGCGTGGCGCGTGCGGACAGCGCCGGTTGCGCATCGGGGTCCCGCAGCGCCTGCCACGCGGAAAGATGACGGCGTGGCAGCAGCACGATTGGCGTCGTCTTCACGGGCGTGCCGGCCGCGCGCGCCGGCGCGCCGATGCGGGTCCACACGAGCTTGCCCGAGCGGCACAACTCGTCGAGGCCGCCCGCCGTGTAGTCGGTGAGCCGCGCGGGCAGCAGCGCGTCTTCCCACGCGCTTGCCGCGGCCTCGTAGCCTTCGAGCTGTTCGACAACGGCTGCCAGCGCGTCGCGGCCGGTGCCGCGCGTGTCGGGCGTCAGGTGCTGCCAGTGGAACAGGAAGCGCATGAAATCGGCGCGTTCGACCGGCTCGATCTCACGACGCAGCCGCTTCACCGTATAGCGATGAATGCGCGCGAGCAGATGGCGTTCGCACCATTCGTCGATCGTCGCGCCCGGCGTGAAGCGGCCGCGCATCACGTAGCCTTCGCGCTCCAGCGCCGCGAGCGCCGTCGCCACCGACGCGGGCGGCAGCCCGAGCGGCGCGGCGATCGCATCGAGCGTCAACGGCCCGAAGCCGGTGAGCCGCGCGCGGATCACGTCGACGAGCGCCGCATCGGCTTCCCACGGCTGCACGCATGCGGCCGGCACCTTGAGCGCTGGTGTCGCACGGGCGTCCGCATGCAGCGCGCGCAGGCAGACGAGCCGCTCGACCGGCACCCACAGCGCGGCGCCGCACGGCGTGGCGAGTTTCGTCGCGCGGCGGCGTTCCGCGAGTTCCGCCAATCGCTCGGGCCAGCCTGCGTGCGCGTGCGCCTCGCTGTCGGCGACGCACGCGAGCGTGAGCAGCGCATCATGCATTTCGTCGGCGTCGCGCACGAGCGGCCACGCTTCGTCACGCACCGCGTCGATTGCGTCGGCGTCGAGCGCACCGAGATCGTCGGCCGATTCGGGATCGCTCCAGCGGCGCGACTGCACGGCCTGCGTGCGGCGTTCCTCGAGCGGCGCATCGTCGAGGAATGCGTAGGGCTTCGCGTTCAGGATCTCGGCCGCGAGCGGAGACGGCGCGGGCAAGTCGCGCGCGACGAGCTCGATCGCGCCGCTTTCGATCCGGCGCAGCAGCGCGAGCCAGCCGTCGGTGTCCATCGCGTCGTGCAGGCAGTCGTCGAGCGTCTGGTCGACGAGCGGATGATGCGGAATCTCGCGTTCGCCGACGATGTTCTCGAGGCACGCGACCTGATCGGGGAACACCGTCGCGAGCAGATCGTCGCTCTTCATCCGCTGCAGTTGCGGCGCGGTGCGCCGGCCGCCGGTGAAACGCGGCAGCGCGAGCGCGGTGGTCGCGTTCCAGCGCCAGCGCACGCCGAACATCGGCGCGTCGAGCAGCGCCTGGGTCAGCACGTGCTCGGCGCTGGCCGAACGCAGGTAGCGCCACACTTCGTCGAGCGCGAAGCTGTGCGCGAGCGACAGCGACAGGATGATCGCGTCGTCGGTCGCGGCGGCCTGCAGTTCGAAGTTGAAGTTGCGGCAGAAGCGCTTGCGCAGCGCGAGCCCCCAGGCGCGGTTGATCCGGCTGCCGAACGGCGAATGGATCACGAGCTGCGTGCCGCCCGATTCGTCGAAGAAACGCTCCATCACGAGCGTGTCCTGCGTCGGCAACGCGCCGAGCGCGGCGCGGGTGCGCGCGAGGTAGTCGGCGATCTGGCGCGCGGCGTCGGGCGACAGGTGCAGATCGTCGACGAGCCAGCGCAACGCGGGGGCGAGGCGGCTTTCGGTGGGGGCGAGCGCGGTGCCGCCGGGCGCGTTGTCGGGCGAGGCGGGCTGCGCGTCAGTCTCGGCGGCCGCTTTTCGGCGTTTGCCGCGGGTAGTCGTCTTGCCTGCCTCGGTGACGTTCGCGTGCTTCGCCGCGTCGGTCCGCGCCTGCCGGTCGCCATCGGCGAACAGTCCGTCGAGCCGCGCGCGCAGCCGGCCGACCGCCGCCGACAGCTCGTCGCTGCGCCCGAGCCCCTCGCCGAGCCAGAACGGAATGCTCGGCGATTGACCCTGCGCATCCTCGACACGCACGCGGCCCGTCTCCACACGAATGATCCGGTACGACTGGTTGCCCAACTGGAACACGTCGCCGGCCAGGCTCTCGATCGCGAAATCCTCGTTGACCGTGCCCACCTGGATGCCCTGCGGTTCGAGCAGCACCGCGTAGTCGGCCATGTCGGGGATCGTGCCGCCGGAAGTGGTCGCGGTCATCATCGCGTTGCGGCGGCCGCGCACGGTGCCGCCCACCACGTCGCGATGCAGGTATGCGCCGCGCACGCCGCGCCGGCTCGTGAACCCTTCGGCGAGCATCTTCATCACTTCGTCGAAGCGCTCGCGCGTCAGCCGCGCGTACGGCGCGGCGCGCGTGAAGCTCGCATACAGCGCGTCTTCCTGCCATTCCGTGCACGCGACTTCGGCGACGATCTGCTGCGCGAGCACGTCGAGCGGCGCTTCGGGAATCCGCAGCGCGTCGAGTTCGCCGCGCTGCACGCAGTCGAGCAGCGCCGCGCATTCGACCAGCTCGTCGCGCGACAGCGGAAAGAGCCGCCCCTTCGGCACGCCGCCGACGTGGTGCCCCGAGCGGCCGACGCGTTGCAGGAACGGCGCGATGCCGCGCGGCGAGCCGACCTGGCAGACGAGATCGACGTCGCCGATGTCGATGCCCAGTTCGAGCGACGCGGTCGCGACGAGCAGTTTCAGTTCGCCGCGCTTCAGGCGCTGCTCGGCGTCGAAGCGGTGCTCCTTCGCGAGACTGCCGTGATGCGCGGCGATCGCGTCCTTGCCGAGCCGGTCGGCGAGATGGCGCGCCATGCGCTCGGCGGTGCGGCGCGTGTTGACGAACACCAGCGTCGTGCGGTGCGCGGCCGCGAGCCCCGCGATGCGGTCGTACACCTGTTCCCACACGTCGGTCGCCATCACCGGTTCGAGCGGCACGTTCGGCAGTTCGAGCGCGAGATCGCGCTCGCGTGTGTGGCCCGTGTCGACGATCGCGCAGTCGCGCGGCGCGTCGGCCGGCCCGCCGACCAGGAAGCGCGCGACCGCGTCGATCGGCTTTTGCGTGGCCGACAGCCCGATGCGCGGCAGCGCGCGGCCGACCAGCGCGTCGAGGCGTTCGAGCGACAGCGCGAGATGGCTGCCGCGCTTGGACGACGCAAGCGCATGGATTTCGTCGACGATGACCGAGCGCACGTTCGACAGCATTTGCCGCCCCGACGTGGACGACAGCAGCACGTACAGCGATTCGGGTGTGGTGACGAGGATGTGCGGCGCGCGCTTGCGCAGCGCGGCGCGTTCGGCCTGCGTCGTGTCGCCGGTGCGCACCGCGGTGCGGATCGCGGGCACCGGCAGGCCGAGTTGCGCGAGCGATTCCGCGATGCTGGCGAGCGGCGCGTCGAGGTTCACGTGGATGTCGTTCGACAGCGCCTTCAGCGGCGATACGTAGACGACCAGCGTCGCGTCGGGCAGCGTGCCGTCATGCGCGAGCGCATCGCGCACCAGATCGTCGAGCGCGCACAGGAACGCGGTGAGCGTCTTGCCGGAGCCGGTCGGCGCGGCGACGAGCGTCGAGCGGCCGGCCTTGATGTGCGGCCACGCGAGCGCCTGCGCACCGGTCGGCGCGGCGAACGTGCGGCGGAACCACGCGGCGACGGCCGGGTGGAACACGTCGAGCGCGCGGGCGGCAGGGCGGGTAGCTGTGACGTCCATCGGAGCGTTGAAATAGGGTGCGAGCGGGGGGCGAGCGTGCGGACGGATCGCACGCGAATCGAATTGTCAGTGTGCCAGACGCCGCGCGCGCGTGCCGAGCATGCGTGCCGACGATTCCCATGCAGATGGGGGCCGGCGCCATGCTTTCAATGGACGGAAAGTTGCGTGCCCGCCGGCACGCCGAGCGCGCGCTGAATTGTGTCGAATTGCAACTGGGCCGAGCCCCAAGCCTGAATTTTTCCGAAAAGCGGAACGTGCGTGATGAGCGCGAACCGCTCCTAGACGCGATGCAGCCAGCCGAGCCAGTGTTCCACCAACGGCGCACGCGACCACAGCGACTGCGCGAGCCACAGCGTGCCGCCCCACGCGGCGGCCACGACGATCAGGTCGCAATGCCCGCTGTTCCACAGGTTCAGCGAATGGCGCCGCCAGATCCACGGTACGCCGAGCGGATTGGGCCAGTCGGCGAGCAGGTGCATCACGCCGCCGCAGGCGAAGCCGAACAGCGGCGCGGCCCACAGCGGATGCGGATGATGGGTGAGCCCGTGCCAGCCGAGCGCGAGCAGCGCGACCCAGCCGATACCCCAGTGCGTGAGGGTGCGATGCGTGATCCACAGGCGGCGTTTGCGGCTCCACCAGGCGACTTCGAGCCAGTCGGGCGCGGTGCCGCCCGCGACGCCCGCCGCGAACGCGGCGAGCATGCCCGAATGCCACGGGCCGGTTGCGCCGGTTTGCGCGACGAGGACGGCGGCGGCGACGCCGGCCGCGAAGCCGGACGCGTGATGCGCATTGTGTGATGCCATAGCGAGCGAGACGAGGAAACGTGAAGCGGCGCGTGCACGAAACGATGATGCGGCGCGCAAGCGGGGCGCTATCTTCGCAGATCGGCCTGAGCCGCGCGCGGCGCGTTTGCAGATTTTTTTACGCGCAATGCACGGCATGCCGCGCGATTCGCAACTTTCGGTTTTGTGCATTGCGCGACGGCGCGCGCCGCAGGCGGTGCCGAACGCTCCACGTGTGCGTCGCGGCGCCGCAACGTGACCGGCCGCACACACGCGGCACGCTTTCGTCGCGCGCCGCGTGTTCGACCCTTTTTGTGCCCCTATACTACGAAGCCGGCATATGGCCGTCGGCGCGCCAGCGGCCATCCACGGATCAGGTGCTTGTCGTGCCTGAAGGAGATCCACATGGGGGACATGCAATGACTACGCTGAATCGCTTCAAATCATCCGCCGCCGTGCTGGCGACGGTGGCCGGCATCGGCTTCCTGCCGAACGCGCCCGCCTACGCGAAGGGGCCGCAGCCCGCGGTCCTGACGAGCTCGGCGGTGGCGGTGGCCGACAAGTACAGCGCGGATGCCGCGGAGCGGATCTTCAAGGAAGGCGGCAACGCGATCGACGCAGCCGTCGCGATCGCGTTCACGCTGGCCGTCACGTACCCGGAAGCCGGCAACATCGGCGGCGGCGGCTTCATGACGATCTACAAGGACGGCAAGCCGTACTTCATCGATTACCGCGAGCGCGCGCCGCTCGCCGCGACGAAGGACATGTACCTCGACAAGGACGGCAACGTCGTCAAGGGCATGAGCCTGTACGGCCCGCGCGCGGTCGGCGTGCCGGGCACGGTCGCGGGCATGTGGGAGGCGCAGAAGCGCTTCGGCAAGTTGAAGTGGAAGCAGGTGCTCGCGCCGGCGATCCACTACGCGCGCGACGGCTTCGTCGTCGACGAACAGCTCGCGCAGCGCGGCGTCGACGCATCGAAGGAGTTTGGCGGCAAGACCAACTTCGACAAGTATTTTTCCGGACTGAAGGCCGGCGCGAACTTCAAGCAGCCCGATCTCGCCGACGTGCTGACGCGCATCGCGAACGGCGGCGCGGAGGGCTTCTACAAGGGCAAGACGGCCGAACTGATCGCCGCGTCGATGAAGACCGGCGACGGCAACGGGCTGATCACGACCGAAGATCTCGCGCAGTACCGCGCGGTGTGGCGCCAGCCGGTGCAGGCGAAGTGGAACGGCTATGACGTGATCACCGCGCCGCCGCCGAGCTCCGGCGGCATCGGCCTCGTGCAGTTGCTGAAGATGAAGGCCGACCTCAAGCAGGACTTCGAGGGCGTGAAGCTCAACTCGCCGCAGTACATCCACCTCGTCGCGGAAATCGAAAAGCGCGTGTTCGCCGATCGCGCGCAGTATCTCGGCGATCCCGACTTCTACAAGGTGCCGATCGCGCAGCTGACCGACGACGCGTACATCGCGAAGCGCGCGGCCGAGGTCAACCCGAAGGAGCCGTCGGACACGAAGAGCGTGCAGCCGGGCCTCGGCACGACGATGCCGGAGAAGGCTGAAACGACGCACTTCTCGGTGGTCGACAAGTGGGGCAACGCGGTATCGAACACGTACACGATCAACGGCTATTTCGGCTCGGGTGTGATCGCCGACGGCACGGGCATCGTGCTGAACGACGAGATGGACGACTTCTCCGCGAAGCCGGGCGTCGCAAACATGTTCGGCGTGGTCGGCAGCGACGCGAACGCGATCGAACCGAAGAAGCGCCCGCTGTCGTCGATGTCGCCGACGATCATGACGAAGGACGGCAAGGTGTCGCTGGTGATCGGCACGCCGGGCGGCTCGCGCATCTTCACGTCGATCTTCCAGGTGATCAACAACATCTACGACTTCAAGATGCCGCTGAAGGAAGCGGTCGGTGCGATGCGTTTCCATCACCAGCTGCTGCCGCCGAACACGATCTTCTGGGAGCCGTACCACCCGATCGAAGGCGAACTCGCAAAGCAGATCGAGGCGCGCGGCTATACGCTGAAGGGGCAGGATTTCAGCGGCGACATCCAAGTCATCAAGATCGACGGGAAGACGCCGGAAGCGATGGCCGATCCGCGCGGGCGGGGGGTGACGCGGGTCATTCGTTGACGTTGACGTGAAGCAATGCGTGCGCGGCGACAGCGGCCGCGCGCGCCGTTCGGCAGCCGGTGTTTCGACCCGGCTGCCGATTTTTTTCAGCCGGTCGTTCGGATGAAGCCCGCGATCCGCGCGGCAATGGCTTCGGGCGGATCCTCGAGGCAGCCGTGCCCGATGCCGGTCCGCTCATTTCGCTTCCGACGGGCTTGGCCGCCCGTTTTCATGAATTTGACGCGCGACGCTGGGATAATGGGCGAGTTTGGCTGCGTCAATGATGGAAGGAGGCCCCATGGGCGACAACGATACCCGCACCGAGACCGACAACCGCACCGATACGGACCCGATGGAAGCGCGCCAGCGCCGTTTCGAGGAGGATCTCGTCGACGCCTACGACGAAGAGCTCGAGATGGAGCTCGACGACCGCCGCTTCGACGACGGCGAGGACCTGCTGTTCTCGCCCGAGCGTCGCGAGGCGCGCAAGGAATATTTCCGCGAGCTGTTCCGGCTGCAAGGCGAGCTCGTGAAGCTGCAGGACTGGGTCGTGAATACCGGACACCGGCTCGTCGTCATTTTCGAGGGGCGCGACGCGGCCGGCAAGGGCGGTGCGATCAAGCGCATCACGCAGCGCCTGAACCCGCGCGTGTGCCGGGTTGCCGCGCTGCCGGCGCCGAACAACCGCGAGCGCACGCAATGGTACTTCCAGCGCTATGTCGCGCATTTGCCGGCCGGCGGCGAGATCGTGCTGTTCGACCGCAGCTGGTACAACCGTGCGGGCGTCGAGCGCGTGATGAATTTCTGTACCGACGACGAGTACGAGGAATTTTTCCGGTCGGTGCCCGAGTTCGAGAAGATGCTCGTGCGTAGCGGGATCCAGATCGTCAAGTACTGGTTCTCGATCACCGACCACGAGCAGGAGCTGCGCTTCCAGAGCCGGATCGCGGATCCGCTGAAGCAGTGGAAGCTGAGCCCGATGGACCTCGAAAGCCGCCGCCGCTGGGAGGCTTATACGGCCGCGAAGGAAGAGATGCTGCAGCGCACGCATATTCCCGAGGCGCCGTGGTGGGTCGTGCAGGCCGTCGACAAGAAGCGCGCACGGCTGAACTGCATTCACCATCTGCTGGGCCAGGTGCCGTATCACGAGGTGCCGCGCCCGACGATCGATCTGCCGCAGCGCGAGCATCACGAGGATTACATTCGCCGGCCGGTGCCGGACAACATGATCGTGCCGGACGTTTATTGAGCGATTCGCCCGGTCGATCGCAATGCGACGAAGCGCGCCGCGGTATGCGGCGCGTTTTTTTTGAGGTCTGGCGGAGGGTGGGCGGTTCGAATGCATGCAGTGCATGCGTACGCGCGCGCCGCGCGGGCTGTCGCCGCAACGGCTCAAAGATCAGGAAACCCCGAGCGCCCCTGCGTCAGATCGAACAGTTCGGCTCTTGCCGCGGCTTCGGCGGTTTCGGGCAGCTTGATCACGAGCTTCACCGTCATCCCGTACGCGCTGTCCACCAGTTCATAGCCGGCTTGTTCGATCCAGCGGCGCACGCGCGCCTCTTCCGGGTAGCCGATCTCGACCGCGAGCCGCGTGCGCCGAATGCGCTCGACGCGCTCGGCATCGAGCAGCGCCGATGCGATCGCATCCGTATACGCACGCACCAGCCCGCCCGCGCCGAGCTTCACGCCGCCGTAGTAACGCACGACCGCGCCGAGCACGCCGTCGAGATCGTGATGGCGCAGCACTTCGAGGATCGGCCGGCCCGCGGTGCCCGACGGCTCGCCGTCGTCCGACATACCGGACTGGCCGCCCGCCAGCAACGCCCAGCACACGTGGGTGGCCGCCGGGTGCTCGTCGCGCAGGCGTTGCAGGACCTGCATCGCGGCATCGCGGTCCTCGACCGGAACCGCGTACGCGATGAAACGGCTCTTGCGGATTTCGAGTTCGCGGATGGTGGAGGCGGCGAGCGAGTAACTCATGCGTCGCGACGCGGAAAGTGTAGGGAAATCAAGGCGATGATAGCTGGTCGATGCGTTTGACGGGGGCCCGTGGACGAATGGATATCGTCTGCATGAGCGCGGGGCAAAGACGGAATTTTACCGTGGCGCGCGTCGAAGCATTTCGATGCCGCTGCGCACGGCATCAACGCACGCCGACCGACGACCGCAGCGCCGCGCCCAGCGTGCGCAGCGCCTGCCGGGCGTGCGCATCGGTCAGATTCGAGTAGAGCACCACGTCGCGCGTCGGCAACGGCGGCAGCCCGTAGCGCATCCCCATGTCGACGGTGCCGGCGGGCGCCACGCGATGCCCGAGCGCCGCGACGGCCAGCCCCGCGGACACCGCCGCGCCGATCGTCGCCACGCCGCCGCCGACGAAGACTTCCGTCCACGCGACACCGGCTTCGTCCAGCGCGTCGACCGCCATGCGGCGCACGCTGCACGGTTCGGCCTGCGTGGCGAGCCGCAGCGGTTGCGGCGGATGGTATTCGAAATCGGCCGCCGCCATCCAGCCGAACGACTCCGACAGAATGGTTTCGCCGTCGAGCCGCCGGCTGTCGTGCTGCAGCGCGACGGCCGCATCGAGCAGGCCGCGATCGAACGCATCGAGCACGTCGCGCGACGCGGCGACGCGGATCTCCAGCACCAGCGCCGGCTCCGCTTCGCTCATCCGCCGCAGCAGCATCGGCAGATCGGCGCCGACGACATGGTGACTGACGCCGATCACCAGCCGCCGCCGGCTCGTGCCGAATGCGCTGATTGCGCCATGGTGAGCAGCCACCAGTTCGCGCGCCGGCTCCAGGAACGCGGTGCCGTCGGCCGACAGCCGAACCTGCCGCGGCGTGCGTTCCAGCAGGCGGCGGCCGAGCCCGTCTTCCAGCCGCTTGATCTTCAGGCTCACCGCCGACTGCGTGGTGTCCAGCGCCTCCGCCGCCCGCGTGAAGCTCTTGAGATCGGCGGTCAGCACGAATGCCTGCACGGCTTCGATGTCGAGCGTTTTCATCGCACCCTCGGTCATTTCAGAATCGAATCATTGAAATATTCTGCCATCGTCTTTTCAAATGATTCAAGGTCTTCTACGCTGCGCTCATGCCGTCCGGAATGCCGTCCGTTTCTTTCGCCAGGAGTCGATCATGCTGACCGCGTACTAGGTGCACCGCCTGCCGGCGGACTACGACCTCGACATCATCCGCCAGCGTGTGCGCGAGCGCGGTCGCCTGTGGGACGACACGCCGGACCTGCTGTTCAAGGGATTCCTGCTGCGCGAGGCAGGCCGCCACGGCGCGCCGGAAAACGGCTACGCGTCGTTTTACCTGTGGCGCAACGAACAGGCGTTCGCGCGGTTCGTGACGGACGGCCGCTATCGGGTCGTGACGGACAGCTTCGGCCGCGCGCCGATCGACACGCAGGTGGCGCTGGACGCGCGCAAGGGCAGTGCGTCGACGGGACGTTTCGCGCGTCTGGAAACGATCGAGATTCCGGCGGATGCCGACCTCGATGCGGCACTGGCGCGGGAGATCGAACGCAATCGCGAAGCGGCGGCACGGCAGGGCGCGGTCGCGGCGGCCGTCAGCCTCGATCCGCTGCGCTGGCGGCTGACGCGTGCGCTCGTGACGGAACACGAACCGGACGACGGCGGCGCGGGCACGGTGTACCAGGTCCTGCATCTGGCGAGGCCGCTGCTCGACACGCTGGAAGCGGGCGGCGCGTGATGGCCGGCATCGTGTCGCGATTGCCGGCCGGCGTGGTGGTGGCCGCGCATCTGGCGGGTGTGGTGGCGGGCATCGCCGCGATTGCGGCGCTTGCGACGATGCTGGCGCTGCTGTTCAGATAAGGCGCTTCAGCGCAGTGGTGGTTCAGAAGGGGCGCCGCGCATGCGATGCACGGCGCCCCCGGGTCGCTTCATCGGCCCTGCAAGCGGATATCGCGTGACGACGCGCCGACATACACGGTCCCGCCCGGCACGAGCTTCCAGCCGTTGCGCGACGTATCCCACACGCTCTGCATCCGTGGCGACACGGTCACGCGCACACGCCGCGCCTCGCCCGGATTCAGCCGGACCTTATCCCAGCCGACCAGCCGCTTCGGCGGCTCGTCCTTGTACGGCACGCCGAGATAGACCTGCGGTATTTCGGCGCCGGCGACGCGCCCGTCGTTGCGCACGGTGAACGCGACGCTCAGCGAGCCGTCCCATTGCTTCGACACCGACAGGCCCGAATACGCGAAGTGCGTATACGACAGGCCGTAGCCGAACTCGAACATCGGCTTGATGTTGCGCGCGTCATACCAGCGGTAACCCATGTTCAGCTTTTCCGCGTACACCGGGTCGGGGTCGAACGTGCCGTTTTGCCCCCACGTCGGCGAGTCCTGATCGCGCGCCGGGAACGTCACGGGCAGCTTGCCCGACGGATTGACCGCACCGAACAGCACGTTCGCGATCGCCTTGCCGCCGGCTTCGCCCGGATACCACGCCTCGACGATGGCCGACACGTTGTCCTTCCACGGCATCAGCACCGGGTTGCCGCTCTGGACGACGACGATCGTATGCGGATTCGCGCGCGCGACGGCTTCGACGAGCGCATCCTGGTTCGACGGGTTCGCGAGGCCCAGGCTCTGCAGATCGCCGAAATCCTCGCCGGCCGGCTGCGCGACCACGACGATCGCGACATCCGAGCGGCCCGCGAGCGCCGCGGCCTGATCGATTTCCTGCTGCGTGTATGCGCGGAACGGCGACTGCTGGTCGCTGTTGCCTGCATACGTGACCTGGGCGGCCGGCGCCAGCGCGCGGATCGCCGCGACGATCGGCACGTCGACCTTGAGCCACGGATTGCGCCACCAGCTGCATCCGGTCGACGACCCGAACGTCAGGCCGCCGCAGCCGGCGAACGAACCCGATACCGGGTCGCGCGTATTGCCCGAGCCGCCGCCGGACAGCACGGCCGCATCCGCATGGCCGCCGATCACGGCGATACGCGACAGCGCCGACGCGACCAGCGGCAACTGGTTGCCGTCGTTCTTCAGCAGAACGATCGACTGTTCGGCGGCCGCCTGCGCGAACCGGTTGCCGGCCGCGAAATCGATCGTGCCGCCGCCCTGGGCCGGATCGTCCATCACGCCGACGCGGATCATCACGGCGAGCTTGCGGCGCACCATGTCGTCGAGGCGCGCGGTCGACACCGAGCCGTTCGCGATCGCCTGCTTGACGGCCGCCGGCGTCAGGTACACGCTCGGCCCGACGTCTTCTTCCTCGTCGAGGCCGGCGTTGATCGCGGCGGCGGTGCTGTGCGTGGCGCCCCAGTCGGACTGCACCTGGCCCTGGAAGCCCCACTCGTTCTTCAGCACGTCGTTCAGCAGGTGAGGGTTCTCGCACGCATAGGTGCCGTTCAGGCGGTTGTAGCTGCACATCACGCTCCCGGGCCGGCCGCGCTTCGCGGCGATCTCGAACGGCAGCAGGTACAGCTCGCGCAGCGTGCGCTCGTCGATCTGCGTATTGCCGCCCATCCGGCCGTGTTCCTGCTCGTTGCCCGCGTAGTGCTTGATCGTGGCGATGACTTTCTGCCGCTGCGTGGCGAGCGTGCGTTCGGCGAGCAGGTCGCCGGCGAGCAGCGGATCCTCGCCGAGATACTCGAACAGGCGGCCGCCGCGCGGCTCGCGCGCGAGGTTGGTGCCGCCGGCGAGGCCCATGCCGAATCCTTGCGCGCGCAACTGGATCGCGACCTGCTTGCCGAAGTCGTATGACAGCCGCCGATCCCAGCTCGCGGCGACCGCGATCGTGGCCGGGAACGTCGTGCTGGCCTGCGACGTGCTGCCGGAGCCGGTCGCCGAATCGACCATGTTGAGATCGGGAATGCCGAGCCGCGGCACGCCCTGGATGTAGCCGGCGCCGCCGCCCGGCACCTTGGACATTTCGTATTGCGAATGAATGAATTGTAGTTTTTCGTCGAGCGTCATCTTGCGCACGAGCAGGTCGGCGCGCCGTTGCGCGGCGGCTGACGCGAACGTGTCGGTCGCGTCAGCCTGCGCATTGAAATCGGCGTCGCCGGCGTAGGCGGTGGTGCAGAGGGTCGCTGCCAGCACGACGGCCGGCCAGAGTGTGTCCCGCATGTTGCTCTCCTGATCGTATTGCCGGTTGTTGGAATGATGTCTGGAGTTGCGTACGTCCGGTGGATTCGCACCGGACGCATTCGGCTGGCGATGCAGGGTGGTTGCGCGTCGGCATGCCAGCCAGGCGGGGAATCGTTACGGCCGGTTGGGCTCGATCGAGCAACGCGGACGGCGACGCGGACCGTCCGATGCTGCCGAATCGGATGTAGCGATTCTCTGCAGCGACTAATCGTACGAATGTAGTTTGACTACAGCATCGGTGTTTCTACCGATACGTGTGATCTTTATTTCGTAGGGACGCGCGGCGGGGCGGAAAGGCGGTCATCGTTCCCGATCGGGCCTGCGCGGCAGAGTAAGAATTGCCTGCGCATGGGGCGCTCGGAGGGGCGGAAGGTCGGGGCGTGTATGCCCGTGCGATATGGTTCGTTGCGCGCGCATCGAACGGAACAGCGTCGGATGCCGGTCGCCCCGTGCGGAAACCGGCGCGGCACCGACAGTGGGCTAGCCGCGTCGAGCGACCGGACTGCCGGGCATCGGAATCCCGGCGCGATAGACGACGGTGGCGAGTGCCGCGGCGACCGCCGCCTCGGCCATCAGCACGGCGACGGCGGCGCCCCGCTCGGCGAAATACCTGGCGAGCACGGGCACCAGCACGATGTTCAGAATGCCCGACGACATCAGGATTCGCGTGAATGCCGACTTCATCCCGAGCGGCAGCATCGTCTGCACACCGAACAGGTCGGTCATGCCGGCCATGAACGGAATGAAGGCCATCCAGCGCAGCACCTGGACCGTCGGTTCGTACGAAGGGCCATACAGGATCCGCACGGCGAGCGGCGCGCCGAAGAAAATCGCGAGCGAGATGCCGAGCACCATCGCGACCTGCACGACGAACAGCTTGCGCAGGAACGAGAACGCGTCGTTGCGCGCATGCCGCATCAGGTAGCTGATGCGCGGATAGGTGGCGGCCTTCAGCGGCTGCAGCATGCTGAGCGCCGCGCGGATCAGCTTGTCGCCGGCGGCGAAGTAGCCGGCCGCGACGTTGCCCGACACGAAGCCGAGCAGCACGGTGTTGGTCGACGCATAGAAGGCGATCGACGTCGACGCGAGAAACACCTGCCAGCCGCCCTTCAGCGATTCGGCGATGTCGGCCGCGCCGACGCGTACGAAGTCGATTTCACGGTTGAGGTACAGATAGGCCGCCAGCGCGATCGCGGACAGCGTCGGCACCGCTGCGTTGACGATCATCACGCGGTCGATGTCCGCCGGGCTGTGCACGAGCGCGAACATGGCCGGCAGGCTCAAGATGCGCCCGACGAACAGGATCATGCTGAGCGCGCGCAGCTTTTCCATTCCCTGGAAATACCAGCCCGGCGTGAACGCCACGCCGGCGACCATCCCGAACCCGATCAGCAGCAGGTCGCGGTCTTCGCCGAAGCGCTCGACCGCAAAGGTCAGCGCGACGAGCACGACGAAGCAGATCACCGCGATGCCGACCTGCGCGTATAGCGTCGCCCAGAAGATGCGCGAGCGTTCGGCGCGGTTGTCGCGAGCGAGCGCGATGCGCGGCGTGGCGGTCAGGTCGAAGCTGTAGCTCGTGCAGTTGGTGAGATACGCGATGACGGCGAGCGAGAACGCGAGCTGCCCGTAGCCTTCGGGCCCGAGGGCGTGCGTCAGCAGCGGTGCGATCAGCAGCGGCACGGCGTACATCGAAATCTGCAGCGTCAGCAGCAGCAGGAAATTCTTCTTGAGGTTTGACATTCGCTCGGTCGGCGCCGTGAGTGTCGCGGTGCGGCCGCATGGGGCCGCGGCGCGCGCGTGCATCCGGTCGGCGCTGACCCGGGTTGCATGGGTGGGTGGCGCGTCCGGCGTCGCCGGGCACGGCCACATCGTATGGCGGCCATGATACGGGCCGCACGGGACGACTATGTTCGCGAGCCTACCGTTCGCGGATTCCGTCCGTGCGCGCGGCATGAATCGCGGCACGGCGCGCGTCGTCGTGCGTTGTCGTCTCGCGATAGCGATGAATCTATTTGTAAGCTGCCGCACCGAAGGACGTTCGAACCGAGTGCTTTAATCGATCGCACTGTTTTGGTTCACGGTGCAAACCGCCCGACGATGCCTCGGGCACGCAACATCACCTCCCGCGGGCATGGGGAGCAGGGCAACGCATGGAACCGGGCGGGCCGCGCAGGGGCGCGGCGGGGGCCGCTGCCGCGCGTTCATCGACGAGTCGCACGATCGTGGATCGCTCATTCCGGTGGAGCGGCCCGAACGCGTGTCCGCGTCCGATAAAAATACCGATCCGAGGAGTACCGATTGAAGCCGATTATGTTCGGCAGCTGCGTGGGGTGGCTGCACGAAGGACAGACGACACAAGGTGTGATCCTGTGCGAATCGCTGGGACACGAGGCATCGTGGACGCACAAGCTCATGCGGGCGATCGCCGAGCGCCTTGCCCGCGACGGCGTCACGGTGTTGCGATTCAACTATCCGTGCACTGGCGATTCCGCAGGCGACGACCGTGACGCCGATCGGTACGCCGCGACCGTCGGCAGCATTCACGATGCGATCGATCTGCTGCGCGACCAGGTCGGTGTCGCGTCGCTGACGCTCGTCGGAATCCGCGCGGGCGCGCTGTTCGCGATGCTGGCCGCCGCGGGCGACGGGCAGCACCCGTCGCCGCGCGTCGACGCATTGGTGGCGCTCGCGCCGGCCGTGCGCGGACGCGCTTATCTTCGCGAGCTGTCGTTCGTGCATCGCCAGTGGCTCGACGTCACGTCGCCTGCGATTCGCACCGCCCATCGTGACGAGCCCTGCATGAACGTGCTCGGGCACCGCTTTCCGGACGATTTCGTCGCCGCGTTGAAGGCGGTCGATCTGTGCGACGTCGTGCGCGCTGCCCCGAGGCTGCCTGATGCGATGCTGCTGATTCAGCCCGATCAGGACGGACCTGCGTTGCGCGATGCGCTGCTCGCGCGGGGCGTGAACGTGGCGGCCGATCCGTTTCGCGAATGGCCGACGACGATGCTGGACGGGACGCGCTCGCGCCTGCCGCTCGCGGCCATCGACACGCTCGCGCGCTGGATCGGCGAACGCGTGCCGCGCACGGCCGCCAGCGTCGACCCGATGTGGCGGCATGATCCACCGTGGAACGGCGAATCGGCCGCCGCGCTCGACATGACCGACATGACCGAGCAGGTCGTCGCGGTCGGGCCGGACCGGTTGGTCGGCGTACTGTGCCGTCCCGCCGATACGGGGCCGGCGAATCCCGCCGCTCCGGCGCTCGTGATCGCGAACACGTCGACGAATCCGCGAAGCGGCGAAGGGCGCTTCAGCGTGCGCCTCGCGCGGACGCTTGCACGCGCCGGCGTCACGACGCTGCGGATCGACGTGAACGGCGTCGGCGACAGCGGCGCGGCCGCGCTCGACGACCAGTCGCGCGTCGTGTATTCGGCGCAGTCGAGCGACGACGTGGCGGCCGCCGCCGACTGGCTGCGTGCGCTCGGCCATCCTGACGTGGTCGCGGCCGGCATCTGTTCCGGCGCCTATGCGGCATTGCATGCGGCCGTGAAGACGCCGTCGCTCGGCGGCGTGATCGCGATAAACCTGGCGCGCTTCGTGTGGCCGGCCGGGCTCTCGCTCGACGCGGTGCAGAAGCAGCGGAACAACTCGGTGCGCGGTTACTGGCTGTCGGTGCGCGACT
This sequence comes from Burkholderia sp. LAS2, assembly GCF_018417615.1. Lineage (NCBI taxonomy): Bacteria > Pseudomonadati > Pseudomonadota > Betaproteobacteria > Burkholderiales > Burkholderiaceae > Burkholderia > Burkholderia sp. LAS2. Next base: position 3,652,446 of record NZ_CP071052.1, on the reverse strand, counting down.
GGCAGAAGTGGAAACGCCTCGTGCGCGAACGGCGCGATTTGCGGCCGATCGCGCGCGCCGTCGCCGCCAATGCGATCGCGCGAGTCAGCGTGCCGGTGAAGGAGGCGGCCGCGCGCGTCGGCTGGAAGCCGCGCGCCGGCACCCCACGCGGCGTGATGCACGTGCTTGCGCAACGCAATGTCCGCACGACCCTGGTATATGGCGCGCTCGATCCCGGCATCGACGATGTCCGGCGCCACTTCGGCGCGATCGAGCACGCATTCGGATGCTCGCGTCACGTGCGGCTGCACCTCGAGCCGCAGGTCGATCACGCGGTGTACGGCGCGGTCGGCGCGGACATCGTGATCGAGCGGTGCTTGCAGGCGCTCGGTCGCGACTTGACGAGGCCGGCCGTGCACGTTGCCGATCCCGTCGCGCGCGAAGCGGCTGCGGGATCGTACGCAAACGTGTCGGTCGGCAGCCCGTGATGCGCGCGGTGCCGCATGCGTCGGCGCTTTGGGGCGCGATCCCCGCTTCGTATGAAGATCGACGTTCGGTGGGGTCGCTCACAGACGCGCCGTTCGCCGTGGTGTCCAATCCCTTATCGATGCATGCACGGTCGTGCCGCGGCATGACCGGCCGGGACGGGTCAGTCGCGATCGCCCGGCTCCGCATAGGGTGATTTCGCGTAGGGCGATGCGTACAACGTGTCGCTGCGCCATACGTCGTCGGCGGGCGCATGGGCGACCTGCGCGCGATGTGGCCGCGTCGGCACGAGCGGCCGGCGCAACGCGACGCGGGCCCGCGTGTCGGGCTGGACGGCGGCGCTCGCGGCTGAACGAGCGATCGCGGGTGCTGTCGCCGCAGATGCAGCCGCGGACGCAGCCGCGGCGGGTTCGGCGGCCGCACTCGCGCCGGCGGCTTGCGCCGAGCGTTGTGGCGGCACCGGCGCAACGAGCGTCGACGACGCGAAGGGCGCTGTATCGGCAGGCGTGCCGGACAGCGTTTGCGCACCGGCGGTACAGAGGAAGCCGGTCGACACGATGCAGACGAACGGCGCAAGCGACGAAGAGAAGTTCATGACGGATCGTACGGAATGACGTGCGGTGAAGAGGGTGGTGCGGCATGCAAGCTGCAATGCAAGCCGCGCTGGGCAAGCGTAATGCCGGAATTCGCCGCGTTCGGCGGGTTACCGCACAGTTTTGGAAGGACACCATGTCAATCACCACGCAACCGGAATCGACGCGCGGCACGCCGCGGCCCGGCGCCCGTCGCGCACCGTGGCTGTCGCGCATGGCGATCGTGGCGGCCGCATGCGCGCTGAGCGCATGTGCGCTGTCGCCGGGCATGACTTACCGCGCGCCGGCGGAGCGCGACGCGAATGCGCGCGTGAGCGCCGACGCATCGGGTTCGGGCGGCCTCGACGGCGTGCAGAACGTGTCGAGCGAGGATCTGATCGAGATCACGCCGGCATTCGTCGCCCAGCACCAGGCGGGGCGGTCGGCCAATGTCGACGCGGAGATCCGCCGGCTGTTCGGCAAGCCGACGCCGTATACGATCGGCCCCGGCGACGTGCTGGGCATCGTCGTATGGGACCACCCCGAATTGAACCTGCCGACGACACAGACGCTCGGCGGCGGTGACGGCGTCGGCGCCAGCTCGGTCGCGACGGGCTATACGGTCGACGCGACCGGCAACGTCCAGTTCGCGTACGCGGGCCTCGTGCACGTGGCGGGATTGACCGAGGCACAGGCGCGCGCGCTGCTGACGAAGCGGCTCGGCGAATACGTGCGCAAGCCGCAGCTCGCGCTGCGCGTGCAGAGCTACCGCAGCAAGCGGGTCTATCTCGACGGCGAGGTGCGCACGCCGGGCCTGCAGATCGTCAACGACATGCCGATGACGCTGCCCGAGGCGATCGACCGCGCGGGCGGTTTCACGCCGACGGCCGATCGCTCGCAGGTTTCGGTGACGCGCGGCGACACGACCGTGAACGTGAGCCTGCCTGCCCTGATCGCGGCGGGCGTGAATCCGTCGAACATCCTGTTGCGCGACGGCGATCTCGTGCGCGTGCGTGCGGCGAGCGACGCGAAGGTATTCGTGCTCGGCGAGGTATCGCGGCCCGCGACGCTGACGTTGACCGACGGCCGGATGAGCCTCGGCGAAGCGCTCGGCGACACGGGCGGCGTGAGTCAGTACACGTCGGATGCGCGCCAGGTGTTCGTCGTGCGCCGCGGCCCCGACAATCGCCCGCGGGTGTACCACCTCGACGGCAGCTCGCCCGCGTCGTTCGCGCTCGCCGACCAGTTTCCGCTCGAGCGGCGCGACGTCGTGTTCGTCGATGCGTCATCGCTGGTGCGCTGGAGCCGCGTCGTGAACCTGCTGATTCCGTCGTCCGCGCAAGGTGCGCTGACGGCGAAAGCCATTTCGCCGTGATGCCCGAGGCGGATTTCGTGACCGCGACCGTGCGTCGCGCCATACGGGACTGATGCTGTATGAACACTTCGACCCTGCCTGACCCGCACAGCGGGCGCATTCTGCGGCCGTCCTATCCGGTGCGCCGCTACTGGAGCATGCTGTATGGCGGCCGGCGACTGATCGTCTGCACGGCGCTCGCGGGCGCGCTCGCAGGCGGCCTGTATGCGCTGTTCGCGGCTCCCGTTTACCGCTCCGACATCCTGTTTCAGGTCGAGCAAAGCCAGACCGATTCGAAGCAGACGTCGCCGCCCGGCGATCCGTCATCGGTGTTCGATCTGAAGACCGATGCATCGACCGAGATCGAGGTGCTCAAATCCCGTGCGGTGCTCGACCGCGCGATCCAGAGCACGAACCTCGCCCTCGACGCACGGCCGCATTACCTGCCGCTGATCGGCTGGCGCTTCGTGAACGCGGCCGACGGGCTGTCGTCGCCGTTGCCGGGCGGATACGTGTATGGCACCGAGCGCATCGACGTGCCGACCTTCGACGTGCCCAAGCGCCTGCTCGGCAAGCGTTTCGCGCTGACCGTCGGCGACGACGGCGCCTACACGCTGCAGCGCACGGGCTTTTTCGGCCGGAAAGGACCGGCATGGCAGGGCCGCATCGGCCAGCCGCTGCGCGTCGAGACGCCGCAGGGGCCGATCGACGTGTTCGTGCGCGACGTGGCCGGCCAGCCCGGCGCACGCTTCGACCTGACGCGCTACAGCGACGAGGAGGCGACGACGTGGCTGCAGAAGAACGCGCTGATCTCGGAGCGCGGCAAGCAGTCGAACATGATCGGCGTGACGCTCGACGGCATCGATCCCGTGCACGACAGCCGTGTGCTGAACGCGATCGGAGATGCGTATCTGGCGCAGAACACGCAGCGCAAGTCCGAGGCGGCCGACAAGCTGATCCGATACATGGACGGCCAGTTGCCGCAATTGAAGGCGCAGCTGGAAGCGGCGGAGAGCCGCTTCAACGCATTCCGTGCATCGCACGGGACGGTCAATACGAGCGATGAGGCACTGGCATTGCGTCAACAGTCGGTCGACATCGAGACGCGCGTGCAGACGCTGCAGCAGCGGCGCGAGGAACTGCTGACGCGCTTCATGCCGAAGCATCCGGCCATCGTGGCCGTCGATGCGCAGCTCGCCGATGCGCAGCGCTCGCTCGACACGGCCCGCAAGCAGATCCAGCAACTGCCGACCGTCGAGCAGGGCGTGCTGCAACTGCAGCGCGACGTGGCCGTCGACACCGCGCTGTACACGAACCTGCTCAATACGCGCCAGCAGATGGTCCTCGCGCGTGCCAGCAAGACGGGCACCGTGCGGATCGTCGATACGGCGAAGGTCGCCGAGCAACCGATCGGTCCGCATCGCGGGGTCGCGGTGGTCGGCTTGCTGATGGTCGGCCTGATGGCGGGCGCGGCGATCGTGGTCGCCCGGCAGCGTGTCGTTGGCACGATCGGCGACGCGGAGGAAATCGAGTGGGCGACGGGTTTGCCGGTGTTCGCGACGGTCCCGCACAGCGCCGTCGCGGCACAAACGGAGCTGCGGTCAAAGGTGCGCCGGCGCGGCCAGCGCATGCTGGCGACGCAGGCCCAGGCCGACGGACAGGATGCGGCGCTCGAAAGCCTGCGCAATTTCCGGGCGGCGCTGCAACTGTCGATGCCGGCCGCATCGAATCCCGTCGTGCTGATTTCCGGCCCGACGACGGGCGTCGGCAAGTCGTTCGTCGCGGCCAACATCGCGTCGCTCGTGGGCGCCGCGAAGCGGCGCGTCCTGCTGATCGATGCCGACTTGCGCAAGGGCTCGCTGCACGACCGGTTCCGCTATAGCCGCGCGCCAGGGCTGTCCGACGTGGTGGCGGGCACCCACACGCTCGACGACGCAATCAAGCGCGGCGTCGCACCGGGCCTGGATTTCATCGCGATGGGCAACGTCGTTCCCGATCCGGGCGAACTGCTGCTGCAGCCCGCGCTCGCCGAACTGATCGAGCGGGTCGCATCTCGCTACGACATGGTCGTGCTCGACGGCCCGCCGTTGCTCCCGGTCGCCGATGCGCTGGTGCTGGGGCGCCTGGCGGGCGCCGTGTTCCTCGTCGCGCGGAGCGGCGTGACGACGTTGACGGAACTCGATGAAAGCGCGCGGCGGCTCGAGCACGCGCATATCGGCGTACGGGGCGTGATCCTGAACGACTACAAGGGCGCGCCGGGACGGTACGACTACGGCTACAACGATGCGAACACGCATCAGGCCACGTCCGGGTTGACGGGGATGATGGCGTCGCGGCAACGGGCGGAACGCCCGTCATGAACCGGCGAGCGGGCAGGGCTGGAGGCGGGCCGCGACCAGGCCCGGCGACGTTGCGCGGGATGGCGCGCGTGCGCGGTGCGGCGGGCGGTTACACGGGCTACTGGTGGGAAGATCCGGCCCGGCTCGTGCTGATGTTCATCCTGCCGTTGTACGGATTGCTGTCGCTCAGCCTGCTGGGCGACCAGAAGTCGATCGCGAGAATCTATTTCGACGGCTACTACGCGTTCGTCGGCGCGCTGTTCCTGATGGTGGTGGCGGCCACGGCGTGGCTCGCTACGACCGAAGCGCGGACGCGGCGCGGGCCGCCGGAAACGCCCGTCGAGGTGCCGCCGCGCGTGCTCGATTGCCTGTTTGCACTCGCGCTGTTCGGCAATCTCGTGATGATGAGCGGAGTCATCGCGCGTCCGGCGCTGCTGCTCGAGTTCCTGCACGGGCAGGCTACCGCGTACGACATGCTCCAGCAGATCGGTCGGATCACCGGGTTGAGTTCGTTCACGCAGGCGACGGCGCCGTTCGTCGCGCTCTATTTCTACGTGTTCCGAACGCCGGCGAAAGGCCTGAACCGCTACAAGATCTACATGGCCGTGCTCGCGGTGCTGACGCTGCTGCGCAGCTTCCTGTTCGCGGAGCGCCTCGCGTTGATCGAGATGGTGATGCCGCTCGCGTTGATGGTCGTGCGGTTCCGGCTGCACGGCCGGTATGCGCGGCTGCTGACGCTCGGGCCGTACGCTGCGATCCCGCTGTTGTTCGCGCTGTTTATCGCGAACGAGTACAACCGTTCATGGGAAGCCTATTACGTCAACATCTACGACAACATCTTCGACTTCGCGCTCGAACGGCTCGGCCTGTACTATTCGACGTCGCTGAACAACGGTGCGGGGATGCTCGCCGTGCTCGGCTGGGGGCAGGGCCATCCGATGTTCACGTTCGATTGGCTGATGCGCTTTCCGGTGATCGGCGCGACGTTCCAGCCGTGGTTCGATTCGAGCGACAGCTTCAACCTGTTTCTGAACAGCTACGCGGACCCGGAATTCAACAATCCGTCCGGGATCTTCGTCCACTTCTATGAATGGGGCTGGTTCGGGCTGCTCGACGCAGCCGTGCTCGGCTGGATGGTTGGCCGCAGCTATGCGGGCTGGCGCAGCGGCAACGGATTCTGGTGCTGCGCGCACGCGGTGCTCTACGTGTCACTGATGGAAATCATGCGTACGCCAAATCTGTTCAGCGGACGCAATTTCCTGCCGATCGTGTTGCCGATCATCGTGTTCCATTGGTTCGGGAAGCGCCCGGCGGGCGTTGGGCCTTCCGGGCATACGGGATCCGGACGCGGGACGCGCGCCGCGGAAACGAACGAGCGGGGCGGCAGTGCAACGGCATAGCAGCTCGCAGGGCGCCCGGACCTCGGGATGATCGCGCGAAGCTCAAGCGGTACGCGTTCGTACCGCCGTGTCGCGTCCTGGCCACGCGGGGAAGCCGGCAATGTGCGCGAAGCCTGTCCGCAATGCGACCAGATAGACGACGATCGGGATCGCGACACCGGCCAGCGTGCCGAGTACGAGGTGTAAGGCGAGATCGGTGATGCCGGCGCGCATCAGCACGATCCGTACGGCCGCCATCGCGAAGATGTGGGTCAGGTAGATCGGCATCGATGCGCAACCGATTGCCGCCAGCCATGCCGCGCGTGCCGGCTGCGACGCATACCGATGCGCGAGTTGCAGCGTCAGCGCGATGCCCGAGAACGCGGCGGGAAGCGCCCAGATGCTCGTCGCGCCACCGAAGCCGTGAGCGAATACAACTGCGGCGACGAATGCCGTTGCCGTGGCGGCGCATGCGGTTGGCCCGCTGTTGCGCGCGAGCCAGCCGGGCAACGCCTGCGACGCAATGACGCCCGTCACGAAGAACGGTGCGTTCATCAGCGTGATCGACAGGATGCCCCACTGCGTCGCCGCGCCGAGTACCAGCCCGAGCACCGCGCATCCGGCGAGCCAGCCGCGCGCCCGCGATGGCATGGGTGAACGCGTCGTATTCGGCACGGCCGCCGCGAAAGCCCGGATGCCGAGCATGCAGAGCATCAGCGCGTACAGGAACCAGAACTGTGCGAACGGTCGCCAGCCGATCGCCAGCAGGTCGTCCAGCGTGAACGGATGATTGGTGCCGTGCGACGCCATTGCAATCTGCACGGCGCCCTGCGCGATCGACCACAGCAGGTACGGATACACGATCGTCCTGATCTTCGACCACAAGAAACCGTCCGGCGCGCGGCGCAGCGAGCTGCAGACGTGCAGGCCGGACAGGAAGAAGAACAACGGCATGTGGAACGTGTAGATCACGTAGTCGTTCCACGCGAATGCCGTGTCGGCCGCGCCTGTCGGCACAAGGTCGGCGGAAACGGCACCGCGCAGCACGTGGCCGTATACGACAAGAATGATTCCCGCGCCGCGGGCGACATCGAGGCTGGTTTCGCGAGCAGTCATGATGAAGGGGCGGTCGGCCCGTCAGGTTCCGCACCGCCGGGATATCGGACAGTCGTTCACTGTATGGCGGACCGATGCGCAGGACAGTGCGGTGGGCGACAGTGGGTCGTCGTGCAGCCCGACGGATGTCCTACAGCCCCTCGAATATCGCCTTCATCATCTCGGCGCTTCGGCTCCAGCGATACTTCTCCGCGTGCAGGCTTCCCTTGCGTTTGAGCTCGGCCCTGAGTGCGTCGGAATCGAGCAGGCTCCGCAATTTCCGCGCGATGTCGTCCTGCGAATACGGATCGCAGTACAGCGCCGCATCGGCACAGACTTCCGGCAGGGCCGCAGATTTGCCGACTACGACCGGGCAGCCGTAGCGCATCGCCTCGAGAGGCGGTATGCCGAAGCCTTCGTAGATCGACGGATACAGGAAGCACGCGGCGTGCTGATACAGCGCCTTCAATTGTTCGTCGCTGATATAGCCGACGTACTTGACGTTCGGTTCCGCCGCCGCCATGAGGTCCTGCTTGCCGAACACGGTGGTGTTCTGCATCCCGACGATGACGAGATCGACCGACGGATCGTCGATCTGCCTGAACGCCGCGATCAGCCGGCCGAAGTTCTTGGTGGGATTCATGCTGCTGACCGCGAGCACGAACCGGTTCGGTGTCAGCGCATGCTTATCGAGCACGCTGGTGTCCGGTTCCAGGGTGTCGAGATGATCCGCGCCGAGCGGCACGACGCTGATCTTCTCCGCGGCAACCCCGCAGTGATGCGCGAGGCGATCCCGCGAGAAATAGGAGTTGGTCAGCACGCAGACGGAGGTTCGCGCCAGGATCCAGAACATGACCCGGTACCACATGCGAAACGGGCGGGAGAAATGCGCGGGGGTGTCGAACACGGCCGCGTCGTGCATGTAGACGATCTGGTTGCCGATGAAAATGGATGCCGAATTGCTGAGATTGACGATGCGGCCGCGGCGTGCGAACAACGGGAGCACCAGCTGTTCCCACACCACGCCCTTGTAAAAGCCGACTTTGACCATCTTCGCTCCGCTTACCTCGATGCCCGGCTGCGGAGGCACCAGCACGGTTACCGGATCCTGCGGCTGAAACTTGATCAATGCGGCGATCAGCTCGCGTGCGACGCGTTGCACCCCGGTTGTCTTCTGCGTGGTGAATCGGCCGTTGTATACGAGTGGCTTCGGTTTCTTGAACGAGATCATGTCCATAAGGGGATATCGAAATCAGGCTTTGACGTGATCCGCTGCAACCGGCTTGAACTCGCGCGTGTCGACGCGCGGCTCGTCGGTGCCGAGTCCGTAAAGCGCATGCCATTGCCGGAAGATCGCGCTCATCGAAAACCGCTGAATGGCCCGCTTTCGCGCGGCATCACCCATCCGCTCGCGAAGCTGCCGATCGTCGCGAAGGGCGGTCACGTACTCGACCATCTCGTCGGCGGTTGACGCGACATAGCCCGTCACACCATGAATCACCACGTCGCGATTGCCGACAACGTTCGTCACGACGGCCGGAATTCCGGCAACCTGCGCTTCGATCAGCGCGACCGGCATGCCTTCCCAGCGCGAGGTCTGGACATAGATGTCGAGTTCCGACGTCAGCGCCAGCGCGCGTTCGCGGGTTACCCAGCCACTGCATGCGACGGCCTCGCGCGCGGCGGAATCCGGGATCTCGGCCGCGTTGCCGCCGATCCACAGAAACTCGACGCTGGCGCCGTGCAACATGTCGGCGAGTCGCACGAATGCTTCATGGTTCTTCTGGAACGACGCGCGGCCGCTCATCCCGATCACGACCTTGTGGTCGTCGCGCGTACGGCGGGCCGGAATCTCCGCGACGTTCACGCCGTTTTCCACCAGGACCGCCGATCTTGGCCTGACTTTTCCGTTGATCTCGCCGAGCTCGCTGCCCGAGCACGCGACAATGGTGCCGCCGATGCGCGCCGCGATGCGCTCGAAGCTCAGATAAGCGAACTGCTTGATGGGCGACACGTCGCAGCGCAGGAATGACAGGCCGTGTGGCGAGTAGAGAACCGTTGCATTCGGGGCGGCGATCCGGGCAGCGATACGTCCCAGCACGCCGGCCTTCGACGAGTGCAGATGAATCGCGGTCGGCTTGCAGTCGCGCAGGGTACAGACGAGCGCGTGCACGCTCCGCAGATCCTGCCGGACGTTGACCTCGCGCACCATGTCGACATAGACCAGCTTCACGTCGGGCCGGAACAGCGTCGAGAAATCGGCCGGCGTTTCCGGGCGGATCGCGTGCAGCACCGTCACGTCCACGCCGGCCGCGGCGGCATGGTTGGCGAGATAGGTGAGCATCGACAGCACGCCGCCGCCGAATGCTTCGGCAATATGAACGATCTTTTCCTGGGTCATCTCTCGGTCTGTCGATTCGGTCGCGCTGTTCGTTACCCAGTGCGACGATGGAGGCGGCGTATCGTCAAGTCGTCAGCGGACCACGCATGCCGTACGTCCTATCCATTACGCATTCCTGATTGATTGATGCGCGATCGCCGCCGCCATTGCTTCCGGTCTGTCGGACTTGATCGCGCGAACACGCCACGTGGCGGCGAACATCTACGCGCCACGCATGCATCAATTGGTCCGGACCATTGTGAAGCGCACGCCGCACGCACTCGGTGCGATGGCTAACCGAACAAGCGAATCGGCAGCCGCAGTCGCGTCCGGATGGGATTCATCGCGCGCCGGTGCGTTGGTCGGGCGACTTGCGTACGCGAGCGAGCGGATTGGACAGATAGCGGATCGCGCGATTGCTCAGCGTTGACGATGGCAGCAAGCACGCGAGCGACAACACGGTAACCGCCACTTTCTTGGCCGGGCGCCAGAACGGGTTGCGCAGCACGGTGTGCCAGTAGCGTCCCGATTCGCACAGGAACCAGCGCCAGCGCCGCGCGAGCGGCGCGCGATACAGCGTGCTCGCGAAGCGCGCCTTCTCGATGGCGAAGTCGAGCGGGGCCATCGGTAGCGCTTCCCGCAACCGCGTGCCGGCAAGCGTGCGCAGGATCGACCAGCGGCGTTCGGCCTTCAATGCACCGGTTGCCGCGTCTTCCGAGTTGGCGAGCGCGAGGGCCGGGCCGTCGGCCGCGCTTGTGTTCGACTGCTGGTGCATGCGATAGCCGCCGAGCGTCGCATCGATCATGTGGACGGCACCGAGCAGCGCGATGCCGTAGATCGCGTAGAAATCGGCGCCATGGAGATTGTCGGCAGTGACGGGCACCGGAAAAATGCGTTTCAGCGCAGCGACCTGGTACGCATTGCCCGATGCAGGCGGCGACGGGTACAGCCAGCCCGCGCGCAACAGGCGGCCGCAATCCGTATCGATCACCGACTGCGGCACGCTCGCGCCGGTTCGCGCGCCATCGTGCGCGATCACGTCGAGCCGGAAATGGACCTTCACGAAATCGCCGGATGCGAACGCGGCGAGCACGCGTGCCGCGGCGTCGGCATAGAGCAGGTCGTCCGCGTCGAGCAGGATGACGTAGCGCGACGTGACGTGCTCCAGCGCGCGGTTGTACGCGGCAACCTGACCGCGATTCTCCTGGAACACCGCGGCAATGCGCTCGCCATACGAGCGAATGATGTCGCGCGAATCGTCGGTCGACCCGTCATCGACGATCAGAACGCGGACGCCGTGCGCGGTCTGTGCGAGCGCCGAGTCGATCGCGTCGCGCAGGTACTTGCCGTGGTTGTAGTTGCAGATTGCGATGGTCAGGTCGGTCATGTGCGGAAGTCGGACGGGCGCGCGGACGATCGGGGTCATGATACGGATCGCGCGGCTGCGCACAGTTCGCGAGCCTACCGTTCGGGAGTGCGCGCGCGCATGGCATATCGCGTCGTCGATGCGGTACTGGAGCGCTTGGTCTGATGACGCACCGAAGCCGTTCGGAGCCCCTGATCTAATCGACGTTGGAGCATCGCCGCTTTCGTCGGCTTAGCGGACAGGCCACGCAGCCGGCCGTCAATACGTGCGGTTCGACGTGCACGAAGACTTGTCAGGGAAACGATACGATATGCATGAATTGCAACGCCTGTCGCGCTTTGTGGTCGCCGGCATGTGCATGGCGGGCGCGCTATCGTGGCCGGCGCTCGCCGCGCCCGCCACCTCCGCGACCCAACCGGCCGCGCTTGATGCGGCGGTACCGGACGCGTACGTGCGTCCGGACCCCGCCGCGGCCGATCAGGGCGACGCGCTGCAACGCGCGCTCGACGCGCTGCGGCCGGGGCAGCGGCTTGTATTCGCACCGGGGCGGTATGTCGTCGGCCGGTCCCTCGTCGTGCGGCAGGCGCGTGTGGTGCTGTCGGGCTTCGGCGCGACGCTGATCGCGACAGCGCCGAACGATCAGACGATCGAGTTGCACGGCGACGGTACGACGCTCGTCGGGTTCCGGCTCACGGGAACCGGCACCACGCGTCTCACGACGCCGGAGTCGACGAAGATCGAGGTAACGGGGCGCGACGTGCAGGTGCTCGACAACATCGTCGACGGTGGCGCAGGCGCGGGCATTTTCGTGTTCGGCGGTGCGGATGTCGCGATCGTCGGCAACGAGGTGCTGTCGACGCTGGCGGACGGCATTCACATGACGCACGGCTCGCGCAACGTGCTGGTGCAGGGCAACGTCGTGCGTGGAACCGGCGACGACATGATCGCCGTCGTGAGCTACCAGGCGGAAGGCGTGCTGACCCGCAACGTGATGATTACCGGCAACTCGCTGGAAGGCAACCCGTGGGGCCGTGGCATCACCGTCGTCGGCGGCGCGAACGTGACGATTTCAAACAACATCGTGCGCAACGTGCAGGTCAGCGCCGGGATTCTCGTCGCTCAGGAAGACAGCAACCGCACGGTCGGCTCGTCTGACGTCCGGATCGAGCGCAACGTGATTGCCGATATTCAGACGGCGACAGGTCGGACCGATTCGCGTCCGCTCACGCAGCAAGCAGCGATCGAGGTCAGCACGTGGTCCGGTTCGGTGTCGCGCGTGACCGTGATCGGCAATCGCGTTTCGAATGCGCGATTCGATGGCATTCGGTTGTGGGGCAACGTGTCGGACATACGGCTGGCGGACAATCAGCTGTCGGGGATCGGCGGCATGCCGGTGCGGGCCGGACCTGAACCGGATTGCGCCGCCGGCGCGTCCGCGGGTTCGTCCGCGAACCATCGGGCAAGGGGCGCGCCGTGCACGAGCACGCGCCTGTCTCGGCCGGGCGCGCCCGACGCCGTCGGCGCCGATACGTCACTGCTGCCACGCGTGCGCGAATCCGTCAGACGGGCGCGCTGGTCCCAACGCGGCGTCGATTGATCGTGCGGGGCGCGGCCAACGCGCCGGCGCGATTCGCATGCACCTGTCCGACGCTCGTCCGGCTAACCGGGTTCTCCGGCCGAGAGCGATACGACCGGCGTGGGTTGCGCGGAAGTCGTCCTTGACGATGGCTGAACCGTCCCGACGACCGCCCGCCCATACTGATCGTCGAACCGCACGATATCGTCCTCGCCGAGATAGTTGCCCGATTGCACCTCGATGATTTCGAGCGGAATCCGGCCGGGATTCTCGAGTCGATGCACTTCGCCGACGGCGATATACGTCGATTCGTTCTCGCACAGCAGGAACGTCTCGGCGCCGCGCGTGACCTTCGCGGTGCCGCGCACCACGATCCAGTGCTCGGCACGGTGATAATGCATCTGCAGCGACAACTGCCTGCCGGGTTCGACGACGATCCGCTTCACCTGGAAGCGCTCGCCGAAATCGATCGAATCGTAATGGCCCCACGGCCGCTGCACCTTGCGGTGCTCGCTCGCCTGCGGGCGCTGGTCGGTCTTCAGGCGCGCGACGATGTTCTTCACGCGCTGCACGTCGTGCTTGTTCGCGACCAGCACCGCATCGGCCGTCTCGATCACGACGACGTCCTTCATCCCGACGCACGCGATGAGGCGGCCTTCGGAGCGCACGAGGCTGTCCTGCGTATCCTCGAACACGATCGGCCCGCGCGCGACGTTGCCCTGATCGTCCTTCGGCATGATTTCCCAGATCGCGTCCCACGTGCCGACGTCCGACCAGCCGGCCGCGAGCGGCACCACGATGCCTTCGATGCCGAGCTCGCCGTGTTGCGCGAGGCGCTCCATCACCGCATAGTCGATCGAATCAGACGGGCACGCGTCGAAGGCCGCCGCATCGATCCGGAAGAACGGATCGTCGGCGACGCCCGCGCGCCATGCGTTCTCGCAGGCGGCGTGGATGTCCGGCGCGAGCGCGCCGATTGCCTTCAGCCAGACCGATGCGCGCGTGACGAAGATCCCGCTGTTCCACCAGTAATCGCCCGATTGCAGATAGCGTTCGGCCAGCGCCGCATCGGGTTTTTCGACGAAACGCCCGATCGCGTAGCCGCCCTGGCTGCCGTGGCGGCCCGAGCGCGGCTCGCCCACCTGGATGTAGCCGTAGCCCGTCTCCGCGCGGCGCGGCAGCACGCCGAGCGTGACGATCGCGCCTTCCTGCGCATAGCGCGCCGCGCGTGCGATCGCGTCCTGGAACGCGCCGACGTCGACGATCACGTGATCGGCCGGCATCACGGCGAGCACGGGGTCGTCCGCGAGCGCGCTCGCGTCGAGCGCGGCCAGCGTCAGCGCGGGCGCGGTGTTGCGCGCGGCCGGCTCCAGCAGGATGCGGGCGGGCGCCGAGCGGCCGTGCACCTGCTCGGCGCTCATGAAGCGATGCTGTTCGCCGCAGACGAGCAGCAGCGTATCGCCGAGCGACGCGTTCGCGATGCCGTTCAGGCGGCGCGCCGTCGCCGACAGCGGCGACTCGTTCGAGACCAGCTCGATCAGTTGCTTCGGATACTGCTCGCGCGACAGCGGCCACAGCCGCGTGCCGGAGCCGCCGGCGAGAATCACCGGCAGGATGCTCGGCAGATCGGGTTCGGGAACCGGGCGAAGGGTAGGGGTCATCGGTTCGCTCCGGTATCGGCGGGTAGCCGGGTGCGCGCGCGGCCGTCCGCGCGCGTGTCGTCGTTGCGGGAGACGGAAACGGCCCGCGACAGCAGGTGACGCAGCGCGCCGGCTGCACGGTCGGCCGACCGTACCAGGCCGACGAACGGCGCACCCTGTTCGAGATACGGGCCGTAGGCCTTGCGGAATCCGAACTGTTTGTAGAATGCCTGACGCGGCGCGGGGACGTGCGTGCGCACCGCGGTGTCCGGCCATGCGGCCTGCGCGGCGGTGAGCGCGCGCCCGATCAGGCGTTCGAGCGTGTCGTCGTCGCGGCAGCTTTCGCTCGTCAGCACCTTGTCGATCACGACGTCCGGATCGATGTCGTCGCCGGGCAGGATGCGCGCGTACGCGGCGACTTCCGTCGTGTCGCCGTTGCGCACGCTCGCATAGACGTGCAGCGCGCCCGCGTCCTTGCCGTCGATGTCGAGATGCGTGTGCGCATCCTCGACCACCAGCACGGCGTTGCGCGCGCGCAGGATTGCGTAGAGATCGACGGCGCTCAGGTGTTCGAATTCACAACAATGCCATTCCATGATGCGGTCCTCGCGTGATGCCTTCGGCACGCCGCGCCGCACGGACGCGGTCGTTCCGTGCGGCGCGGCGATCTTCATCATCCGGATGCGGGGTGCGGCGGTCTGTTCGAAAGCGTACTCACGCTCCGGATTCGCATGCACGGCGCGGGATACGACGCGACGTGCGCGTCACGGGAGCGTCGCAATGTGCGATAGCACACACCGTCGGGGCCGGTGCCTTTTCATAATTGCTTCATCGTGGCGGCCTGCAATGAGGCGCGACCGACATCGCGCGCAAAACGGGTCACCGGGACGCGGGACCGAGGATTGCGGTGGTTCGCGACCGGCCGGTCGCGCGCTTGCACCGTCGTGGTGATCGGCTGGTGCGTTTGCTTCGGGTCGTGACGTGCGCGGTGGCCGATCGCGCCGGGAGGGCCGTCATGCTGCACCGCACGGCGCGCGGGCGTGCGTCCGATGCCCGGCGCCCGGCACCCGAGCCTGTCGGCGGGGAATTCGCCGAAAAGAGGCTGCGCGGCGCGAGGCCGGTGATTACGACGTGTAACGGCCGGGCGGCCCGCGCGCCGGCGCAAGGCGATGCGGCGACCCGCCGGCGCGCGCGATTATGCGGTCCGGACGCGCGGTCCCACGCACTTTTGGGAGATTTCGGTGAAAATCGCAGGTAATCGATCGTATCAATCTTGCGGAAAAGTAGTATTTGCCACTGATTGACGGGAATGGTCGGAGATAATCAAATCTCAGTGGTCAAAAGCGCGCAGCGCGGGGCCACGGGCAGCGTAACCGACTGATTCAGGATTATCTTTTGGTAACAAGGTCATCTCGAAACGGGGTGTAGATTCAGGTGCGGATGAAATGGGGCGGTCAATCCGGGCGCGGTTTGGCAGCCCTCCGGTTCAGCATCGGGCGCGACTGTCGTGTACGACGCGACGCACATGCGGACGGAATGTCCGTTTGCCGGCGTGCCCCGCCTGACGGCGGGTCGCTTCAAAGCCGGAATGTCATGGCTCCCGCAGCCGCGCATTCCGTTCGAGTTCGATGACAACGAGGCCGGATGACATCCGGCTCGACCTCCGGGGGTTTTCGCCGTGTGCAGTTTCGATCTTCGCCAAGGCTGCGGAAACGCAGCGCGGAAGGGCGGCCATGCGCCGCCGGCCGCAGCGCACGCGGACGGTTCGCGGAGTGCAGAGAGTGACGGTTCGTTATGAATATGCCAATAACGCGCGATAAGAGCGCCGGCGCGGGGAGCGGTAACGGGCAGCGTCCGCTGATTTACTGGACGCAGTCGCCGTCCGTGATGCTGCGAAAGGAATTGTCGCGCCGCGACTGGAAAGTGACGGTCGTCGCGCATGCGAACGACCTGCGCGACACGTCCGGCGAAATTACCTGCGGCATTCTCGATCTGAGCGGTGGCCATGCCGATGCGATCGGCAGCATCGCGTCGACCTGCGCGTCGATGCGCGACGTCGTCTGGGTGGCGCTCGTGGACGTCGGCCAGACGGCGTCGCCGAACGTGCGCGCGCTGTTGCGCGACTACTGCTTCGACTACGTGACGCTGCCGGCGTCGCACCAGCGGATCGCCGATACGGTCGGCCATGCCTATGGCATGGAGTGCCTGTTCGCGCGCGATCGCGAACAGCTCGAATCGGAGGAAAAGGGCATCGTCGGCACCTGCAGCGCGATGTTGCGGCTGTTCGATACGGTGCGGCGTTTCGCGCGCACCGACGCACCGGTGTTCGTGTTCGGCGAAACGGGAACCGGCAAGGAGCTCACGGCCGTCGCGATCCACCGTCATTCGGAGCGACGCAACGGCCCGTTCGTCGCAGTCAACTGCGGCGCGATTCCGCCGCATCTGCTGCAGTCCGAGCTGTTCGGCTATGAGCGCGGCGCGTTTACCGGCGCGAACGCGCGCAAGATCGGCTACGTCGAGGCCGCGAACGGCGGCACGCTGCTGCTCGACGAAATCGGCGACCTGCCGCATGAAAGCCAGGCGAGCCTGCTGCGGTTCTTGCAGGAACGTTCGATTCATCGCCTTGGCGGCAGCGATCCGGTGCCGGTCGATGTCCGGATCGTGTCGGCGACGCACGTCGACCTGCGCGACGCGATGGAGGAAGGGCGTTTCCGCGCCGACCTGTTCCACCGGCTGTGCGTGATGCGCATCGACCAGCCGCCGCTGCGCGCGCGCGGCAAGGACATCGAACTGCTCGCGCACCACATGCTCGAACGCTTCCGCGGCGATGCGCGCCATCGCGTGCGCGGCTTTTCGACGGATGCGATCACGGCGCTCTACAAGCACGACTGGCCGGGCAATGTCCGCGAACTGATCAACCGCGTGCGCCGTGCGGTCGTGATGACGGAGGGGCGCCTGATCACCGCGCAGGATCTCGAGCTCGAATACTGTCTCGATGCGGCGTCGCCGTCGGTCGCCGACATCCGCAAGTCGATCGAGCGCGAGGCGATCGAAACCGCGTTATTGCGGACGCGCGGACGCGTCGCCGCTTCGGCGCGCGAGCTCGGCGTGTCGCGCGCGACGCTGTATCGCTGGATGGAGGCGTACGGCATCGAGCGACCGCGCGGGACGGGCTCGTCCGACTGATATGCGCCAGCATGACGCTCGCGCCGGACGCGAGCGTCGTGTCAGCCGGCCTGCGTGGCGCGCACCGCGCGCGCGGCGTTGACGGCCCGGATTTCCACCGTGGGCGCGACGTAGTCGTCGGCCGCCGCGAGCTTCCCGTCGGTTCGCAATGGAATGAGCGCGATGCGCGCAGGCGTGCCGGGCGCGAGATGGAACCAGTCGTCGCTCGGCATGAAGCCCGGCGCGTCGATCTGCACGTGGCGGGCGACGTGTCGCGTGTCGATGTCGACGTGCCAGGTCGCGCCGGTGCGCGACACGCATGCCTCGATCCCCGGTTCGCGACGCGCCAGCACGGCCGGATGCGTGCGGGACGGAAAATGGAACGCCTGCGACAGCAGCGTGCCGTCGTCGGCGCGTAAGGTCGCTACGACCGTATCGTGTTCGCAGGGGCCGAAGCGGTACGCGTAGGTCCAGTCGAAGAAGCGGCCGAGCAGCTCGGCCGAGCCGAGCCGTACCGTGTCGTGCGCGGCGATCCGCACCGGGGAGCCGGCCCGCGCGACCGGCGTGCGGCCGTCGCGCAGCGCGACCAGCTCGATCGCGGCCGACAGCGGCGCCGGGCGTTCGTTGACCACATGCACGTCGAGCCCGTTCAGGCCTTCGTCGACGAGCAGCACCTGGATCGGCTGCAGCACCTGACGCAGCGCATACCAAGCCGATTTCGGCCGGTGCGCGGCGTCGATCACGCCCCATCCGGCGCCCGGCATCACGTCCTGGAACTGCCACACGAGCGCGCCCGCGCAACGCGAACCGGTGCGCCGCCATTCGGAAAACGTCTCGCGCATCACGTCCGCGATCACCGCACGCGACAGCTCGAGGTAGCGCGCCGGGTCCTCGCGCCGCAGCCGGTCGGGCACGACGTCGTACAGCGTCTGCAGATAATGGTCGCGGATATCGTCGAAATCCCACGACGTGCCGGGGTCGCGGGGCACGGCCGCCTTCCAGCGCGGTTCGTGCACGCCCGGCCAGCCGAGTTCCGCGAGCGTCGCATCGCCCGGCACGTTCGCGAACGCGAGGCATTCGCTCGCAAAGCGCACGTCCGCGCGGCGCGCGTCGTCGAGCGGGCGCAGATACGCGCCGACGCCGTAGTAGTGCGACACGCGTTCGCGCGGCATGAACGGCAGCACGCCGCCGTCGGGCGAATCGGGCACGTACGGGACGTCGGGGCGGTGTGCGGCCGCGTGGCCGGCCAGCCGGTCGGCGGTCAGCTCGACGAAGCGCTGCTTCGGCCCGAGCCCCGACATCGCGGCCTGCTGCGCGATCTCGCTGCCGCCGCACAGCACCGCAAGCGACGGCGAAGGGCCGTGACGCGACAGGAACTGGCTCGCCTCGCGATCGACGTTGGCCGCGAACGCGGGATCGTCGAGCGCGTAATCGAAGTTCGCGAAACCGAAGTCCTGCCAGACCAGCAGCCCGAGCCGGTCGCACCATGCGTGGAACGCGTCGGCCTCGTAGGTCATCGTGCCGCCGACGCGAATCATGTTGAAGCCGGCGTCGCACGCGAGCCCCAGCAGGCGGCCGTAGGTCGCGTCGTCCGCGTGCAGCGCGAGCGGCGCGGCGCTGCTCCAGCATGCGCCGCGCGCGAATACGGGCACGCCGTTGATGCGCAGTCCGAAACCCTTGCCGTCGGCGCCGGCGTCGACGTCGATCGTGCGAAAACCCGTCGAGCCCAGCGACCGGCGCGCATCGCCGATATGCAGCGCGATCTCGTAGAGCGCCGGTTCACCGTGCGTATGCGGCCACCAGCGGCGCACGTTCGGTATCGCGACGCTCGTGCGCAGCCGGTCGGCGCCGGCGCGTTCGAGCGTCGCGTGATGTTCGCCGCATGACAGCCGCGCCGCGAACATGTCGGGCAGCGGCGCGGCGAACGTCAGTTCCGCATCGAGCCAGCCCGTGTCGCCTTCGACGCGTGCATGCAGTTTGCAATCGGTAAGAATGGGCCCGTCGGACGGATCGAGCACGTCGATGGGCCGCCATGGGCCGGTGGGCACATACGGCGGGAACCAGCCCGGCATATGGCCGAACAGCGACGTGCGGATCGTGCGCAGCGTGGCCGGTTCGGCCAGCCGCGTGCGCCAGCGTGCACGGCGCGTCGCGCGCGCGTCGCGCAGGTGCGGCGCGAGCGCGCGGAAACAGACGGTCAGCCGGTGCGTGCCGTCGAGCGACACGGGCACGTCGTGCGCGACGAACATGCTGTCCGAGCAGTGGATCGGCGTGTCGTCGAGCCAGGCCTGCGCGAGCGTCGCGAGGCCGTGAAAGCGCAGGATGCGCAGCCCGCGCCCGCGCAGTTCGAGCCGATACCAGTGGTCGCGCTCGTCGAGCGACGCGGCTTCGTCGAGCCGGCCGGACAGCGCGAGCGCCTGCGCGACCGTGCCGGGCACCGGCGCCGCGATCCAGCCGTCGTGGTCGGCCGGGAGGTCGCGCGGCTCGCGCACGGCGCCCGCGGCCGTCGCCCGCATCGACCATGCGGGCAGCGTGCGCGCGCGCGTCACCGCATGGCCGGCACGGGCGCTGCGTCGGCGCGCACGGGCGTCACGTGCCGCAGCGGCGCGCCGATCTGCCGCGCGCACGCGACGAGGTCGGCGTACGCAGCCTCGATCGCTTCGAGCGTCGCATCGCCGCGCTCTTCCTTGCCGCGTGCGCACGCGCGCGCGAGCCGAAATTCGAGCACCATCGCTTCGGACGCGATGCGATCGCACGCGGCGCGGATCTCGGCGAACGGCCCGGTGCAGCCGCTGGCGTGCAGCCAGCGCGCATAGTGGCCGAACAGTTCGAAATTCGCGCCGAGCTGCCGCACCGAATTGAACGAGTACGCATGGAAGCGTTCGAGCGGCGCTTCCGCGAGGATCTGCGCATCGGTCTGCAACTGCCGGCGGAACGCCGCGATCGGATCGACGACCGGCAGGCGCCGCAGGTGGCGCTGCAACGCGGCGAGCGAGGCTTCGCACAGCGCGCGCTCGTCGAGCGGCGCAAAGCGTCGCTTCGCGCATTCGACATACGGCGGCAGCGTCATCGGCGAACTCGCGCCGATGAGCCCGTTGTAGTCGAAATCCTCGGCAACGTAATAGCCGCTGTTGTGGAAGTAGCCGATCTGGTGCTTCTCGCGGTCGATCGCGTCGATGCCGATCGTCGTCTTCGTATGCTGCGTGCGGTAGCTGGTGCCGCGCGTATCGGGCAGGAACCACGCGTCGACCTCGACGATCATCAGGTGGCCACGCGCGACCTGCGTCTCGATGTGCTGGTCGAGCGGCTCGTAGATCGAATGCTCCTGCACGACGATCCCGTAGAGCCGCTCCAGTTCGTCGTGCGGAAACTTGAAGAACGTGAACTGGTCGCCCTCGAAATCGAGCGCGATCGTAAACGGCAGCGCTGCATACGGATTGAGGCCCCACCAGCGGAGCACCTCGAGCCACATGTCGACGTAGCAGTTGGTCTGCTTCCAGACCATCTCCTGACTGTGCAGCGGGTGCGGCCGGTAGTGGCGCGCGCGGTGGCGCACGCCCTCGAACGACGCGTCTTCGCCGTCGCGGGAAACGAACCTCATCGCGCGCCCCACAGCACGTCGCGCACGTCGCTCGGCCATGCGTCGATGTCGAAGCCGTGGTGGCGGAACAGCGCGAGCGTGAGCCGCTCGAGGCCGAAGCCGACGCAGCCCGTGTGCGCGACATCGCCGGTCGCGGTGCGGATGTCCCACAGCAGTCCGAAGTGGTCCATGTGGTAGTTGAAGCTCAGGCACGCGGTCTGCCGGTCGTCGTGCTCGATCGGAATCAGCAGCTCGAACTTCAGGTTCTGCTCGCGCTGGCTGTCCGCGACGATCTTGCCGCCGCGCCCGAAGAACGGGTCGTTCGCGAGATCGATCGCATTCGGCAGGCGCAGCGCGTCGATCATCCGCGTGCCGCGTTCGATCCATGTCTCGCGGAACGAGACGATCTGCTCGGGCGTGCCGATCCGCACGTACTCGCGCATCCGGAACAACTGCATGCGGGTCGGGTCGAGCGACGGTTCGTGACGGAAGCAGTACGAGAACACGTCGACGATCCGGCCGTCGGCGGGCAGCGCGCCCGCGCGCGCGACGACGGGATACACGGGGTAGCACGCGGCCGGCGTCATCACGACGTAGGTCGGCTTCTGGTTTTCGGTCCAGTCGTCGCCGCGATCGAGGCATTGCAGCACGCGCTGATGCTGGCGTTCGTCGCCGCAGAACGCATGCACGCTGCCCGCCAGTTGCGGAAAACTCTTCATGTATTCGCTGCGCTCGAACTCGGTGCGGCTCATCGCCGGCGGGAAGCGCAGCACTTCGGCCTGCTGGTCGGCGCCGAGGCGAGTGACGAACGCGTCGAGCGCTTCGACCACGCGCTCGAATCGTTCGCTGCGGCCGAACAGGCCCTGGATGCCGGTCGAGACCAGCAGGCCGGCATCGATCAGCGCGTCGCGCAGCGGATTGATGCCCGCGCGGTCGAACGGTGCGTCGGCGGGAACGGAGGGGGCGGAAGCGGCAGAGGGCACGGCGAGGCGATCGTTCACGTATGTTTCTCCAGCGTCGCGGGACGCAGCGCGAGCAACAGGCTCGCAGTGTTGGCGGCAATGCGGTCGTTGCTGATCATCAGCGGCGCCGCGTGCAGGTCGCGAATGTGGCGGCCGATGCTGAACGGCGTGCCTTGCTTGTAGCCCGCCATCCCGCAGATCATCATCGCCTGGTGCGCGACCTCGAGCGCGGTCGCCGACACGTAGGTCTTCAGCGTATTGATCTCGGCGGCCCATGCCATGCCGGCCGACCACGAGCGGGCCGACGCGTTCGCGTGGAGGCGCAGCACGTTGTCGACGCGCGCTTGCATCGCCTGCATCAGCGCGAGCGATTCGGCGATGCGCCGCGCGGCGGGCGACGGCGCGCCATCGGTCTGGCGCGCCTGCGCGCGGAAGAACTGGTGCGCGCGATGGAACGCGTCGCCGGCCACGCCGATCCACACCGCGGCCCACAGGATGTGCGAGACCGGCACCATCGTTTCCTCGGCGATCTTCGCGAACGGCACCGGCAGGCATTGCACGGCGGCGCCCTGCGCGTCGAGCACGAAGCCGTTGCTGCACGTGCCGCGCATGCCGAGCGTGTCCCATTCGCCGCGGCGCGTGAGCGTATAGCCGTCGCGCAGCAGCGTGACGAGCACCTGCTCGGAAGCCGGCGCATCCGCATCGCGTCGCGCGGTGGCGAGAATGCCGTCCGCGTAGTCGCCGTACGAGATCGTCGGCGCGGATTTGTGCAGCCGGAACCCGCCGCCGTCGATCTCGAGCGCGCACTGGCTCGCGCGCAGGTTGCCGCCGACGCCGTCTTCCGACGTGGCCGACGCGAGCAGCCACTGGTGACGCACGAGCTGCTGCAGGAACAGCTTGTGCCAGCCCTGGTCGGCGGCATGGTCGACGATGCACGCCACCTGGATCTGGTGCATCGCGAACACCATCGCCGACGACGCGCACGCCTGGCCGAGGATCGAGCAGGCCGACGCGACGTCTTCCAGCGACGCGCCAGCGCCGCCGAGATGGGCCGGCACCATCGCGCCGAGCAGCCGGCGCGCGCGCATCGCCTCGATTGCCTCGACGGGGCAGCGCGCGTCGCGATCGACCGCATCGGCATGCTGCGCGGCGATCTGCGCAACGGCATGCGCGGCCTCGTCGAGCCGATGCGAATCGCTGTCGGACGCGAGTTCGGGAAGCAGCGCGCTCATGCGGAGTGCTCGGTGCGTTGCAGCGTGGCGATCGTGTCCGCGAGCGCGTCGATGCTGCGGAACAGGTTGCGGTTCAGCATCTCGTCGGGAATCTCGATGTTGAACTGCTTTTCGATCGCGAGCATCAGCTGGATCGTATCGAGCGAGGAGAGGCCCGCTTCGTAGAGGTCGTCCCCGTCGCCGATCGAGTCGATCGCGGCTTCGAGATGGGCGACGTGCTTCAGGATGGTTCTGATTTCGTTTTTCACGTGCTGCTCCGGCGTGCGTGGTGTCGTCCGCTCGGGCAGACGCGCGATAAGCGCTGACATCCCCCCGGCAGTCCGGCATCAGTAGACCATCGGCAGCCCCGGCGTTCTGTTCGCCACCCTACAAACGGCTGACCCGGCACGCGGGCGGCGCCGAAGCGCCGCCCCGACCCGGCGCGCCGATCACGCGCGCGACGCGGCCGGCACGCCGGAGTCGGCCGACAGGATGCGCTTCATCTCGTCGCGCACGATCGCGCGGCAGCCGCACGACATTTTTTCGAGGCCGTCGAGGTCCGCGAGCTCGATCGAGCTGCGGTATTGCCGGATCAGGCCGAGCTTCTGGATTTCGCCGGCGGCGTCCGTGACCGTTTCGCGTCGTACGCCGAGCATTTGCGCGAGCATGCTGTGCGTCACCTGGATCTCGATGCTGCGCGTGCGGTCGAACGCGAGCAGGAACCATCTGCATAACTGATGTTTGAGCACGTGATGACGGCTGCAGAACGTGATCTGCGCGACCTGCGCCATCAGCAGCCGCACGCAGACGAACACGAGATGGCGGATCACCGGCGACGCCTCGAACGCGGTCGCGAAGACGCGCCGGTCGAGCCGGTAGACGAAGCCGTCGCGGCACGCGACCGCGCGGCAGGGCATCCGGCCGCTGCCGCCGATCACGTCGTCGCAGACCACGCTTTCGCTGCCGATCTCCGCGACTTCCAGCGTCATGCCGCCGGACGACACGTACTGCAGCGAAATCGCGGTCGTGACCGGCAGGTAGACGGCGGCGAGCATTTCGCCGGGTTCGCACAGCACTTGCCCGGATTTCAGGTGAACGAGTTGCAGGTGGGGCGTCAGCGTGGCGAGTTCGTCGCGGTCGATGGCCGCGAGAAACCGGTTGGCGTCGAAGCTGTGGGAAAGTTCGATCATGCCGTTCGCATAAGCGACGGCGTCGGTGGCCTGATGAGTCACGGCGCATCCTCGCAGGTGGGCGGTCGCGCGTCGTTGCGGCGAATCCCGGAATGGAAATCGCACGATCGTGCGGACTTTGTTGATCAAAAAAACGGAATGACGATACTCGCGAAAAAGGCTAGCACGCAATTGAATTCGGCCAATTCGACCTTTTGCCATTTCACAAAGTTTGACGATTTCGACTGCACGCAAACGTTATGTCGATTTAAGAATTCCTTTCTCCGGAATTAATCATCCGGAAATGGAATCGTGAACCTGCTTGTCATTCTATGTCGACCGGAATCAATCGGACAACGTGACGAATCGTACAGAGAAAGTGGCGGGAAGACATTGAACATTATTTGACAAATAAATGGGGTCATCCAGATTTTGTATTTATATCAACGGCTTGCAGGCGATATGTGCGGTGGTGGACAGAGTGGGGAATTAGTGTGCCGATTCAAATTTGAGACAGTTTGAAACGAGCGTGTGCGGTGCGGCGACGCCGGGAAATGCTGCGCCGCACATCACGGAAACAATTGAAAATCGGCTGTAAGTATTTGAACGATAAGCATCGCGACCGCAACGCCGGCGTCCCGAGCCGGCGCGCGGGAATTGATCAGTCGAATGCGTGCTGTGTCCGCCGTATGGGGGAGTGTCCGGAAATGAGACGTTTTTTCGGTTTTGGGGTCGGTTATTCAGGGCCTCTAAATCGGATGTGATTCATATATTAAGGACGGGCGGCTATTGGCACGTAAATCGCT
Source organism: Burkholderia sp. LAS2 (assembly GCF_018417615.1). Classification (NCBI taxonomy): domain Bacteria; kingdom Pseudomonadati; phylum Pseudomonadota; class Betaproteobacteria; order Burkholderiales; family Burkholderiaceae; genus Burkholderia; species Burkholderia sp. LAS2. The sequence goes on along the minus strand of NZ_CP071052.1, from coordinate 3,627,387 downwards.
TATTCGGGCTGGCGTGTCGAAACGGGGCAGTCGACTCAATTCGGCGTTGACATGCCGATGATCAGTCGGATTCACGGTTGTGGGCCGCAACCGCTGTCAACGTCCGGGCGCGCATCGCGATAACGAGTTCCGTGCCTGCCGCTGGCGGCGCGGACGATAAAAGGGATACAGACATGCTTCATCTTCACTCGAGCTATTCGGCGAACGCCATTCTTGCTGCCCTCCCGGAGGACAGCATCCGCGCCATCGCCCCGCATCTCGAACTGGTCAGGATCAAGGCCGGGATGCTCGACCGGGTCGGCGAGCCGATGCGTCATCTGCATTTTCCGACGACGGCGATGATGTCGGTGCAGCACCTGATGGAGGACGGTGCGATGGTCGAGGTGGCGGTGGTCGGCCGCGAGGGTGTGGTCGGGCTGGGGACGCTGGTCGGCGGTATCGCCGCGTCGAGCCGGGTCGAAGTGCGCATCGGCGGAATGGCCTATCGCGTGCCGAGTTGCGTGATGCGCGCCGAATTCGAGCGGTCGGCGCAGACCTACCGGCTGTTGCTCAACATCTGCCAGGCGACGATGGCGCAGATCTCGCGCAGCGCGCTGTGCAACCGGCATCACTCGGTCAGCGAGCAGCTCAGCCGCTGGCTGCTGCTCGCGCACGACCGGATCGACGGCGACGAGCTGGCCGTCACGCAGCAGACGATCGCGAACATGCTCGGCGTGCGGCGCGAAGGCGTGACGGAAGCGGCCGGGAACCTGCAGGAAGCCGGGCTGATCCGGCAACGCCGCGGCCGCATCACGGTGCTCGACCGCGACGGCCTCGAACATCACGCGTGCGAATGCTACAGCCTGATTCGCGCCGACTATCGGCGGTTGCTCGGCACGCGCGAGCATGCGAGGCCGGCGACGATTCGCCCGCGCATGCCGGACGCGTACCGCGGATTCCCCGCACATGGTGCGTGACGATGCAGTCGATGTCCGGTGGAACGAATGCGATCCGGCGTGCCGCGATCGCGGCGGCCGACGTCGTGCTCGTGCTGGCCGGGGCGCTCGCCGCGCAGGCGGCGTCGGGGCCCGGTTGGCATGCGCTGTCCGACGCGCAGCGCGGCGCGATCGCACTGCTGTGCGTGCTGACGGTGGCGCTGCTGCCGCGCTACCTGCGCACCGTGCGCGGCGGCGTGGCGGTGCGTGGCGGTGCGCACGTGTTGACACACACGCTGGTGGCCGTGGTGTGCGCGAGCGTGCTGACGGTGGCCGGCACGATGTGGATCATGAATCGCGGCGGCACCGTGACGACCCGCTGGATCGCGCGCACGGTGCTGGCCGGCGACGCGGCGCTGCTGCTCGGCCGCGCGGCGCTGCTGGCGTTCGCGCTGACGCGTGGCGACCCGCGTGCGCGGCAGCGCCGCGTCGCCATCGTCGGCGCGACGGCTTACGGGCGCGTGGCGATCGAGCGGATGCAGCTCGCGCCGAACGGCCCGTTCGCGGCCGCGTGCGTGTTCGACGACGATGCGCCGGCCGCCGCGGGCGGCATCGGCGGCGTACCGGTGATCGACGACTGGAACGCGTTGCGCGAGCGGATTCGCGGCGGCGACATCGACGAGGTATGGCTCACGCTGCCGATGTCGCACGAGTGGCGGATCCAGCGGATCGTGCGCGAGTTGCGCGACGAGTTCGTCGAGTTGCGGCTGTTGCCCGACGTGCGGCAGATGGCGGTCGTCGATCGTTCCGCGACCGACGTGCTCGGCATGCCGGCGATCAATCTCGCGACCACGCCGCGCTCCGCGCCTGAGCTGTGGGCCAAGTTCGCGTTCGACCGGCTGTTCGCGTTCGGCGTGCTGATTCCGTTGCTGCCGCTGCTGACGATGCTCGCGATCGCGGTCAAGCTGTCGTCGCCGGGGCCCGTGCTGTTCAGGCAGCGCCGCAAGGGCGTCGACGGCCGCGAGTTCGACATCCTGAAGTTCCGGACGATGCGCGTGCATCGCGTGCAGCCGGGCGTCGTGCGGCAGGCGTCGCGCAACGATTCGCGCATCACGCGCGTCGGCGCGTTCCTGCGGCGCACGTCGCTCGACGAGTTGCCGCAGTTCTTCAACGTGCTGTTCGGGCAGATGTCGGTGGTCGGCCCGCGTCCGCACGCGATCGAACACGACGACTTGTATCGGCAACTGATCGACTGCTACATGTACCGCTACCGCGTACGGCCCGGCATCACCGGATGGGCGCAGGTGAACGGCTATCGCGGTGAAACGCGCAAGGTCGAGGCGATGGCGGCGCGCGTGAAGTTCGATCTGTTCTACATGCAGAACTGGAGCTTCTGGTTCGACATCAAGATCATCCTGCTGACGGTGGTGCGCGGCTTCATCGGGCGCAACGCGTTCTGAGGATCCCGAATGATTGCAGCAGCGCTGCGCGAGCGATCGTATCGACCGCGCGATGCCGGTCCGCGGGCGCGGAAAGAACCGCGGCGACCGCACGGGAAATTGCTGCGCTGCGGGTGTGCCGACGCGCTGCGCCGCCCGCGCCGCAAGGCGGGGATTGCGCGTCCGTCCCCAGTTTCCGCACCGCTGCCGCTGCGTGAACGGCACGCTGATTCCGGTCAACACACGCGTGTTCAATGGGTTTATCCTGCGTCGAATGCGTCCGGCGTTTCGCGTCCGGCCGCCCATCCGGATGCGACCGCGCAGGTCATGCCTGCGCGCCGCGCACCGGTGCGATACCGCGCGCCGCTCTTGTTTCGCGCGGAACCCGGAACAGGAGAGACAGCCATGTCGCTCGACCCACGACAACGGCAGACGCTGAAGCAGCGGCTGAACGAGAGCGAGCAGGCGCTGCGTGCGGAGATCCGCGCGAGCGAAGACCAGCGCGCGTCGGAATCCTATGCGGAGCTTGCCGGCGCGGCGCCGGACGAGGGCGACGAGGCGAACGCGGACCTCTTCGTCGACGTCGACCATGCGTTGATCGGCATGAAGCTGACCGAGCTGCGCGCGGTTGGCCGCGCGCAGCAGCGGATGCGCGACGGCAGTTACGGCGAATGCATCGACTGCGACGGCTCGGTCGGCTACGAGCGCCTGCTGGCGCGCCCGACCGCCGAACGCTGCACGCATTGCCAGTCGCTCTACGAGCGGCGCTACGCGACGACCCCGCGCGCATCGCTCTGACGTCGTGCGTGCGTACGCTCGCCGACCATGGCCGCGACATCCGGACGATGATCGCGAACGGCGACAATCCCGGGAAGATTCCGTCGATCGGGCGCGGCTGGCTGACGCGGCATGACGTGCTGAACACGCGCACGCTCGCGCAACCGCAGCCGCGCTGGCGCGCACGATGGGCGGTGCGGGCAGCACCGGCGGCAGCGGCACGCAGCGGAGCCGGTCGAAGGGTGCGTGAACGCGTCGCGCCCGGCCGCCACGCGTTCGACTCATGCCGGCAAGGTCATCCGAGTACGCCGGTCGCCGGGACGTAGGGCAGCCCGAGCGCCTGCGCGACCGCTTCGTACGTGATATGGCCGTCGCACACGTTCAGGCCCGCGCGCAGATGCGGATCGTCGAGCATCGCCTGTTTCCAGCCCTTGTCGGCGAGCGCGAGCGCATGGCCGAGCGTTGCATTGTTCAGCGCAAAGGTCGACGTGCGCGCGACCGCGCCGGGCATGTTCGCGACACAGTAGTGGACCACCCCGTCGACGACGAAGGTCGGCGCAGCATGCGTGGTCGCATGCGAAGTCTCGAAGCATCCGCCCTGGTCGATCGCGACGTCGACGACGACCGCCCCCTTGCGCATCGTCGCGATCATGTCGCGCGTGACGAGCCGCGGCGCCGATGCGCCCGGCACGAGCACGGCGCCGATCACGACGTCGGCATCGCGCACGGCTTCATCGACCGTATGCGCATTCGAGCAGACGGTCGCGATCCGGTTGGCGAACACGAGATCGAGCTGGCGCAGCCGGTTCACGTTGGTGTCGAGCACGGTGACGCGCGCACCCAGGCCCACCGCCATCTGCAGCGCGCCGGTGCCCACCACACCCGCGCCGAGCACGACGACGTGCGCGGCCGGCACGCCCGGCACGCCGGCCATCAGCACGCCGCGGCCACCGCGCGGGCTTTCGAGGTGGGTCGCCGCGACCTGGATCGACATGCGCCCCGCGACTTCGCTCATCGGTGCGAGCAACGGCAGGCCGCCGCCGGGGCCCGTCACGGTTTCGTAGGCGATGCAGACCGCGCCGGATTTCACGAGCGCGGCGGCCTGATCGGGATCGGGCGCGAGATGCAGATACGTGTAGAGGATCTGGCCGCGCCGCAGCATCGCGCATTCGGCCGGCTGCGGCTCCTTGACCTTGATGATCATGTCGGCGCGCGCGAAGATTTCGTCCGCGCCGTCGCTGAGCAATGCGCCCGCGGCCGTGTAGTCGTCGTCGAGCAGGCCGATCGCCGTGCCCGCGCCGCGCTGCACGAGCACGCGATGGCCGTGCCGCGTGAGTTCGCGCGCGCCGGCCGGCGTGAGGCCGACGCGGTATTCGTGGTTCTTGATCTCTTTCGGCACACCGATCAGCATGAGTCGCCTCCATGGCCTTCGTTATCGTCGTCGTGCGGGCAGCCGGTTGCACAGCGGCGTGCCGATCGCAGTACTGGAATAACAGCGTAGTGGTGCGCGGAGGGAAGTCAAGCAGCCGGCTCGCGCGACGACGCATCCGCACTGCAGCGCAGCATGCGCGGCGACCGGTTGCGACCGGACGTCGCAATGCGCGCGTGGCCGGGTTTCGGTATCGTCGTGCGTGGCGCGGGCCGGGGCCGCGTGCCGAATCCTTTCGGCAACACAACGGGACGAGGACATCGATCGACATGACAGGTGCGTATTTCAGCGTGCCGACGCTTTGCGCCATCGCGCTCGTGCACGTCTACTGGGCGTTCGGCGGCCGGCTGGGCAAGCGTGCGGCCATTCCGGAGCAGGACGGCGTACCGCTGTTGCGGCCGACTGCCGTCGGCACGCTTGCCGTCGCGGCGGCACTGCTGGGCGGCGCAGGCGTGGTCGCCGCGCGTGCCGGCTGGCTCGGGCGCAACGCGTATCCCTGCACGATCGCGTTCGCGGTCGTTGCGCTCGCATTGATCTTCGCGGTGCGGGCCGTCGGCGATTTCCGCTACGTCGGCTTCTTCAAGCGGATTCGCGGGTCGCGTTTCGCGCGGATGGACACGCTGTATTACTCGCCGCTGTGCGCGGCGCTGGCGTTGTCGATCGCGTCGATGTTCTGGCCGTGGTGAGTGGCGGCCGGCGCACGGCTCACTCCGTGCGCGTATCGTCGATCAACGCTACGTATTCGGCTGGCACGGCATCGGTCAGCCAGACGCCGTTTTCGGCGACGAAGAACGTATGGCCTTGCCGATGCATGCGCCGCGCATCGACTTCGAGGATCGCGGGCACGCCGTAGCGCGCACCGACGGCCAGCGCCGTGCGGACGTCTGCCGACAGATGTACGTGATGACGGACGCCGGGTTTCAGCCCTTGCGCGCGAATCGAATCGAGGAAGCGCGTCGCCGTGCCGTGATAGAGGCGCTCGGGCGGTTGCGCGGCCGGATATTGGCGCTGCACGGCGGGCGTCGAATGGCCCTGTACCGCGCGGATGCGTTGACCGTCATCCGACAGCGCGAAGCGCTGCTTGTCGCTGGTTGCGCACACGCTTTCGATCGTCGTGCGATCGAGCTGGCGTCCGTGACGGGCGGCGCCGGCGATCAGTTCGTCGATGTCGGCCCAGCCTTCGGTGTCCAGTTGGAGGCCGATGGCCTGCGGCTCGTGGCGCAGCAGGTAGCTCAGATATTTGCTGATGCCGGTCGCATCGGGCGCCGGCTGTTTGTTTTTCTCGGTATTCATGAGTTGCGGAGGCTACCAGAGCGCGCTGCAACTCGATACCGTCATCTGTCCGGACGTCGCCGGAAAGCGACACGCGCGCGCCGCAGCTGATCGTCCGCCCGGCCGGGAAGCTGTCCGCTATCTCGCCATCCTTGCACATTCCGGCTTCCGAATTTCCCATTGTTGCTAATTTCGATGCACTGAATTGCATTGAACCCCCTGGCAATGGAACCGGTTCCAGCTATAATTCGCCCGCACTCGTCGCCGGACCCGAAAGAGGTCGTGCGCGTTGCGCTTGCCGTGGGCAGACGCGACGTCTAAGTTGAACAAGGGTCATGGGCGATGACGGACAGATGCAGGTCGATGCCGGTATTTGTCCGACGATAGGCCCGCGAAGAGGTCGATCCGCGCAGCGCGCCGCCGGCATCCGCGGCGCCGCGCGGCCGCAACGAGGGCGTCCCCGCGAATCGCGGCCGGCCGCCAGCATCGAGGTTGTGCGCAACACACGAAAGAACAGGGCAACCGGCCGCCTGCGGCACGGCTGCCTGCCGGGCACGCGGCATGCGGAATGCGCGCGTCCGAACCCCGATCCCCAACGATCAACATCCGACCATGTCCACGCCACCTGACAAACCCAATTCGCGTCGCCGTTTCCTGCGCACATCGGTCGCGCTCGTGCCGATCGCGTCGGTCGCCGGCTGCGACCTGCGCTCGTCGTCGTCGCCGTCCGCGACGACGGCCGGCAACGCGTCCGCTGCGTCGGCCGGCGCCGACCGCGCGCCGTACAAGCCGACCTTTTTCGATGCGAAGGAATGGGCGTTCGTCCAGGCCGCGGTCGACCGGCTGATTCCGGCCGACACCGAAGGCCCCGGCGCGCTCGAAGCGGGCGTGCCCGAATTCATCGATCGCCAGATGGAGACGCCGTATGCGCACGGCGCGACGTGGTACATGCAGGGGCCGTTCCAGCAGGGCGTGCCGGAGCTCGGCTACCAGTTGAAGCTGGTGCCGCGCGACATCTACCGGCTCGGCATCGCGGCGGTCAACCGCTATTGCGAAAAGGCGCACGGCAAGGCGTTCGCGGATCTCGACGCGCCGACGCGCGACGCCGTGCTCGGCGCGCTGGAGAAGGGCGGCGCGCAGATCGACGACGTCCCGCCCGGCCTGTTCCTCGGCCAGTTGCTGCAGAACACGCGCGAAGGCTACTTCTGCGATCCGGTGCATGGCGGCAATCGCGACATGGCCGCGTGGAAGATGATCGGTTTCCCGGGCGCGCGCGCGGACTTCATGGATTTCGTCAACCAGAGCGGCAAGCCCTATCCGTACGGCCCCGTCTCGATCAACGGGGAGCGCAGCTGATGGCCGCAGACAAGAAGCCGCATGTCGATGCGGTAATCGTCGGTTTCGGCTGGACCGGCGCGATACTCGCGAAGGAACTGACCGAAGCGGGCCTGAACGTCGTCGCGCTCGAGCGCGGCGAATATCGCGACACCTACCCGGACGGCGCGTATCCGAACACGATCGACGAGCTGACCTACAACATCCGCAAGAAGCTGTTCCTCGACCTGTCGAAGACGACCGTGTCGATCCGCCACGGCCTGCAGGACACCGCGCTGCCGTACCGGCAGCTCGCCGCGTTCCTGCCGGGCGAAGGCGTCGGCGGTGCGGGGCTGCACTGGTCGGGCGTGCACTTCCGGATCACGCCGGAAGAGCTGCGCCTGCGCAGCCACTATGAAGAGCGCTACGGCAAGAAGTTCATCCCCGAAGGGATGACGATCCAGGATACGGGCGTCACGTACGACGAGCTCGAGCCGCATTTCGATTTCGCCGAGAAGGTGTTCGGCACGTCGGGGCAGGCGTACAAGGTCGGCGGCAAGGTGGTCGGCGACGGCAACGTGTTCGAGGCGAACCGCAGCGACAATTTCCCGCTGCCCGCGCAGCTCAACACGTATTCGGCGCAGCGCTTCTTCGATGCCGCGCACTCGCTCGGGCTGCATCCGTACAGGCTGCCGTCGGCGAACACGTCGGGCCCGTACACGAACCCGTACGGCGTGCAGATGGGCCCGTGCAACTTCTGCGGCTACTGCAGCGGCTACGCGTGCTACATGTATTCGAAGGCGTCGCCGAACCTGAACATCCTGCCCGCGCTGAAGCAGGCGCCGAACTTCGAGCTGCGCTCGAAGTGCCATGTGCTGCGCGTCGACCTCGACGACACGAAGAAGCGGGCGACCGGCGTGACCTACGTCGATCCGGCCGGGCGCGAGGTGCACCAGCCGGCCGATCTCGTGATCGTGGCCGCGTTCCAGTATCACAACGTGCACTTGCTGCTGCTGTCGGGCATCGGCAAGCCGTACGACCCGATTTCGGGCGAAGGCGTGGTCGGCCGCAATTTCGCCTACCAGAACCTGTCGACGATCAAGGCGTTCTTCGACAAGGATACCTACACGAATCCGTTCATCGGCGCGGGCGGCAACGGCGTCGCGGTGGACGACTTCAACGCGGACAACTTCGACCACGGCCCGCTCGGTTTCGTCGGCGGCTCGCCGCTGTGGGTGAACCAGGCCGGCGTGAAGCCGATCAGCGGCATCGCGACGCCGCCCGGCACGCCGCAGTGGGGCTCGGCGTGGAAGAAGGCCGTCAAGGACAACTACGCGCACACGATCTCGATGGATGCGCACGGCACCAACATGTCGTACCGCGACGTGTATCTCGACCTCGATCCGACCTATCGCGATTCGTACGGCCAGCCGCTGTTGCGGATGACGTTCGACTGGAAGGACAACGACATCAAGATGGCGCAGTACGTGACCGGCCAGATGAAGAAGATCGCGGAAGCGATGGGGCCGAAGGCGATCGGCGTGTCGACGCGCGAGTTCGGCAAGCACTTCGACTCGCGCCAGTACCAGACGACCCACCTCGTCGGCGGCGCGATCATGGGCACCGACCCGAAGACGAGCGTGCTGAACCGCTACCTGCAGTGCTGGGACGTGCACAACGTGTTCGTGATGGGCGCATCGGCGCTGCCGCAGGGCATCGGCTACAACCCGACCGGGATCATCGCGGCGCTGGCCTACTGGTCGGCCCGCGCGATTCGCGAGCAATACCTGAAAAATCCCGCCCCGCTGGTGACCGTATGAAGAGGACGATGAACCACCACAACGCCGCGCGCCGCGTTTCTCCGCTGCGGCGCGCGCTGGCGATCGGCTCGGCATGGGCGGCATTCGGCCTCGCGGGTGGAACCGCGTTCGCACAGCCGGCGTCCGCGCCGACCGCGGCTTCGGGCCCGGCGGCCGCACCTGCCGCCCAGTCGGCCGACGCGGCCCTCGTCAAGCGCGGCGAATATCTTGCGCGCGCAGGCGACTGCATCGCCTGCCACACCGCGAGCGGCGGCAAGCCGTTCGCGGGCGGGCTGAAATTCGACACGCCGATCGGCGCGATCTACTCGACGAACATCACGCCGGACGCGAAGACGGGCCTCGGCGGCTGGACCTACGAGGACTTCACGCGTGCGGTGCGCGAAGGCGTGCGCAAGAACGGCGACACGATGTATCCGGCGATGCCGTTCCCGTCGTACGCGCGGCTGACCGACGACGACATGAAGGCGCTGTATGCGTACTTCATGCACGGCGTCGCGCCGGTCGAGCACGAGAACCGCAAGGTCGACATCGTGTGGCCGCTGTCGATGCGCTGGCCGCTCGGCATCTGGCGCAAGCTGTTCGCGCCGTCGCCGAAGCCGTTCGACGCGGCGTCGTACCCCGACCCGGTCGTCGCGCGCGGCGCATATCTGGTGCAGGGGCTCGGCCACTGCGGCGCGTGCCACACGCCGCGCGCGCCAACGATGCAGGAGCGCGGGCTGACCGACGCCGACGGCCTCGACTTCCTGGCCGGCGGCGCGGCGATCGACGGCTGGGTGCCGACGAGCCTGCGCGGCGAGCCGCGCACCGGCCTCGGCACGTGGAACGAAACCGAGATCGTGCAGTTCCTGAAGACCGGCCGCACGCTGCGCACGGCCGCGTTCGGCGGGATGACGGACGTGGTCGACCACAGCATGCAGCACATGACCGACGACGACCTGAACGCGATCGCGCGCTACCTGAAGACGTTGCCGCCGCGCGTGCAGGGCGAGCGGCCGCACGTGTACGACGCGGCCGCGGCGAAGGCGCTCCAGACCGGCGACGCGAGCAAGCCGGGCGCGGCCGTCTATCGCGACAACTGCATGGCTTGCCACCGCAGCGACGGCCACGGCTACACGCGCGTGTTCCCGGCGCTCGCCGGCAACCCGGTCGTGCAGGGCGACGACCCGACGTCGCTGATCCACGTCGTGCTGGAAGGCAGCGCGCTGCAGGGCACGCGCACCGCGCCGTCGACCTTCACGATGCCGCCGTTCGGCTGGCGGCTGTCGGACCAGGAAGTCGCGGACGTGTCGAACTTCGTGCGCACGAGCTGGGGCAACACGGGCGCGCCGGTGACGGCCGCGCAGGTCGCGAAGGTGCGCAAGAGCGTGCCGTCGACGCGGCCCGAGCCGCCGCCGGGCGCGCGGTTCCCGCGAGCGTCGCGCTGACCGGAGCGGCGGGGCGCGAGCCCCGCCTGCTGCTGGGGTGGCGCCCACGCGCGGCGGGTCCGCGCGACGCCTTTCCCGTCGCCGGGGTTGTACCCCGCACCGCGCGCAGCGGCGTGAAATTTTCGCGGCTGCGCGCCATTCTTCCGCCTCATCCCTTATCCTTTCACTCTTGAACCTTACTAAATAGTTACAAGAGCTTGGGAGGGGGGATGCCTCATGACGTTAGCCTGATTGCGTTGCTCGCGGCCGGTTTCGGTCTCGCGATGATCTTCGGTTACCTCGCGTCGCTGCTGAAAATGCCGCCGCTCGTCGGCTATCTGCTCGCCGGGATCGTGATCGGCCCCGGCACGCCCGGTTTCGTCGGCGATCTGTCGCTCGCGCAGCAGCTCGCCGAAGTCGGCGTGATGCTGCTGATGTTCGGCGTCGGCCTGCATTTCTCGCTCGGCGATCTCCTCGCGGTTCGCAAGATCGCGCTGCCGGGGGCGATCGTCCAGATCACCGTCGCGACGCTGCTCGGCGGCGGGCTCGCGCTCACTTGGGGCTGGAGCCTCGGTGCGGCGCTTGTGTTCGGGCTCGCGCTGTCGGTCGCGAGTACCGTCGTGCTGCTGCGCGCGCTTGAAGGGCGCGGGCTCGTCGAGACGGTCAACGGGCGCATCGCGGTGGGCTGGCTGGTCGTCGAGGATCTCGTGATGGTGCTCGTGCTGGTGCTGCTGCCGCCGGTGGCGGGGCTGCTCGGCGGCACGCCGCCCGGCGACGCGCATGCGGCCGGCGGCAGCGTGTGGGGCACGCTCGGCGTCACGATGCTGAAGGTCGCCGCGTTCATCGCGCTGATGCTGGTGGTCGGCAAGCGCGTGTTCCCGCGCATTCTGTGGCTCGTCGCGCGCACGGGTTCGCGCGAATTGTTCACGCTTTGCATGATTGCCGCGGCGGTCGGCATCGCGTTCGGCGCGGCGAAGCTGTTCGACGTGTCGTTCGCGCTCGGCGCGTTCTTCGCGGGGATGATGATGCGCGAGTCGGAGTTCAGCCGGCGCGCGGCCGACGAGACGCTGCCGTTGCGCGACGCGTTCTCGGTGCTGTTCTTCATCTCGGTCGGCATGCTGTTCGACCCGAAGGTGCTGATCGAAGAGCCGCTGCACGTGATCGAGGTCGCGGCGATCGTGCTGGTCGGCAAGACGCTCGCGGCGGTCGCGCTCGTGATCGCGTTCCGCTATCCGCTGAACACCGCGCTGACGGTCGGCGCGGGTCTCGCGCAAATCGGCGAATTCTCGTTCATCCTCGCGGGGCTCGGCCGTGCGCTCGGGCTGCTGTCGGCCGAGGGGCAGAGCCTGATTCTCGCGGTCGCGCTGATCTCGATCGCGATGAACACGCTGCTGTTCGCGATGATCGATCCGGCGCTCGCATGGATTCGCAAGCATTCGGCGTTCGCGCGCAAGCTCGAGGCGCGCGACGATCCGCTCGCCGCGCTGCCGATGTCGACGCCGCAGACGCATCTGACCGGGCAGGTCGTGATCGTCGGCTACGGCAAGGTCGGCACGCGGATCGCGCATGCGCTGGACGAGCGCGGGATCGCCTATGTCGTCGTCGAGCAGAATCGCGAGCTCGTCGAGAAGCTGCGCGCGGACGGCACCGCGGCCGTGTCGGGCGACGCGATCGAGCCGATCGTGCTCGTGCAGGCGCATATCGCGCGCGCCGGGATGCTGGTCGTCACGCTGCCCGACGTGTTCGACGTGCGGCAGATCGTCGAGATCTCGCGCACGCTCAACCCGACGCTCGAGGTCGTGCTGTGCACGAACAGCGGCGACGAGGCCGCGCTGCTGTCGAGCGAGGGCATCGGCACCGTATTCATGGGCGAGACCGAACTCGCGCGCGGGATGACCGAGCACGTGCTCGGCCGGATGGCGAAGCCGGTCGCGGCCGCGCATTGACGGCGCGCGGCATCGCGCCTCGCATCGTCAGCCTGCGGTAGCGGCCTTCGCGGGCGCGGGAGTGCCGGATTGCGCGGCCGTCTTCAACGATGCCGCCGGTTTCGGCGCCCCGACCGTCTTCTGCGGCGCGGCGGCCTGCGCCGGTGCATTCTTTTCCGGTTCGACCGGCGCATCGGGCGGCACGCCGAGCAACTGCAGCGAGCCGCTCGTGACCGACGCGAACACCGGGCCCGCCACCGTGCCGCCGTAGTACCCCTTGCCGCGTGGCTCGTCGATCATCACCGCGACGATCAGGCGCGGGTTGCTCATCGGCGCCATCCCCGCGAACAGCGCGCGGTACTTGCCCTTCGCGTAGCTCGCGCCGACCTGCTTGCGCGCGGTCCCCGTCTTGCCGCCGATCCGGTAGCCGTCGACGCGCGCGCGGCGCCCCGTGCCGCCTTCGCCGACCGCCATCTCGAGCATCGAGCGAATCGCGGCGGCCGTTTGCGGCGACGTCACGCGGTGGCCGCGGTGCGCGTCGATCGTCTGCTGGTCGGTGCCGTTCTTCAGCAGCGACACAGGGTGCAGCGTGCCGTCGCCCGCATAGGCCGTGTAGGTCTGCGCGATCTGCAGCAGCGACATCGACAACCCGTAGCCGTACGCCATCGTCGCCTGCTCGATCGGCCGCCAGCGCTTGTAGCCGCGCAGCCGGCCCGACGCAACGCCCGGGAACGTCAGTTCCGGCGCGCGGCCGATCCCGTACTCCTGGTATTTGTTCCAGATCGTTTCGGCGGGCAAGTTGAGCGCCAGTTTCGCGAGCGCGACGTTGCTCGATTTCTGCAGCGCTTGCGACACCGTCAGCGACCCGTGGTTCGACGTGTCGTGGATCACCGCCGGGCCGATCTTGTAGGTGCCCGGCGACGTGTTGATGATCGTGTTCGGCGTGACCTTGCGCTCGTCGATCGACAGCGCGACGACGAGCGGCTTGATCGTCGAGCCCGGTTCGAACGTGTCGATCACCGCGCGGTTGCGCAATTGCTGGCCGGTGAGGCGGGCGCGGTCGTTCGGGTCGAAGGTCGGATAGTTCGCGAGCGCGAGGATCTCGCCGTTCTGCGCGTCGAGCACGACGACGCTGCCGGCCAGCGCATTGTTCTCGATCACGGCCGCCTTGAGCTGGCTGAACGCGAGTTGCTGGATGCGGCGGTCGATCGTCAGTTCGATCGTCGCGCCGTGCTGCGCGGGGACGAGCGGGCGCGTGTCCGACACGATGCGGCCGAGCCGGTCGCGGATCACCTCGCGCTGGCCGGACGTGCCCTGCAGGCGCGCATTCGCCGCGAGCTCGACGCCTTCCTGGCCCTTGTCCTCGACGTTCGTGAAGCCGACCACGTGCGCGGCCGATTCGCCTTCCGGGTAGAAGCGTTTCGAGTCGGCGATTTGCGTGATGCCGTCGATCGCGAGCTTGTCGAGCCGGCTGGCGGTGTCCGCGTCGACCTGCCGCTTGAGCAGCACGAACGTCTTGTCGTTGCCGAGACGCCGCTTCACCTCGGCGAGCGGCAGGTCGAGCAGCTTCGCGATTTGCGGGTAATCGGTGTCGGCGACCTGTTTCGGGTTCGCCCAGATTTCATAGGTCGACAGGCTGACCGCGAGCATCGCTCCGTTGCGGTCGACGATGCGTCCGCGCATCGCGTCGAGCTCGATCGTGCGCTGATAGCGCTTCTGGCCCTGGCCGACGTAGAAATCCTGGTTCGCGACCTGCACCCAGAACGCGCGCGCGATCAGCGCGGCGAACGCGAGGAACACGACGACCACGATCAGCCGCGAGCGCCACATCGGCAGGCGCGCGGCGAGCATCGGATTCTTGGTCGCCGCCGCGTACGGATCGGCGGGGTGGGTCTTCTTTTTCACGCTCATGCAATGGCCGGGTCGGGCCGCCGTGCGGCGGTGGGTCAGTCTGAATAATGCGATTGTAATAAATGAGTAAACACCGTGTGAGGAAAGTATGGTCCGGCCCCGCAAAAAGACGAAGGGTAGGCCGTCTGGAAAAGGGAGGAAAGCGCAGCAAAGGGGGCGACGCAGGATGCCGCGGCGGCTGCGGAGGATGAAACACGGGCGATCCGTCGCGAGCGGAGCCGGACACGCGGTCTCCGCCATCGCGCGATCGCGACCGTTCCGACGCGCGATCAATTGCCCGCGCGACGATAATTTCTCTAATCTCGAAAATAAAAAGCGCCTCGAACGGAGGCGCCATTCATGCTGAATATCGAAATGAATATCACTACTGCCGGAATAAACCCGAAAACCGCAGACGATTCATGTCAATAATACCTAGCGGGCAACGGAAATAAATTCCCGGTATTCCGGCTGGGTCGTGCAGGTATCGACCGCCTGCAGGCGCCATGCGCCGTCGGGATGATCGCCGGCGAGCACCGCGGGGCCCTGTTCGCGGCGCATCGCATCGAACGACAGCCCCTTCAGTTGACAGACGGCATTGCCGCTGTCGGCTGCACAGAGCGCCATCGCGCCCTCGATGTCGCGGACCTTGCCCCAGGTCGGAAGGTCGATGCCCTGATGTGCCTCGCGCGACCACAGACCCTCGTCGGTATCGACCCACAAGACTGCGAAGGAATGCCGGGTTGCCGATTCGCTGCCATTAATCCGAATGGTGAGGCGCATTGCATCGTCTCCTTGAAAAAAGACACATTCGACCGTTTGAACTTGAACAGTCTAGATAGACTGGTGTGAAACGCAAGTGATAATCCGCAATAAATTTATATTGAGCCCATTTCGATTCCAGATGAAAGGACGTCTGACGATTCATGGTCATTCCCGACGCGTCAGCACAGGCGCGCGATACCGGCGATGGCCGTGGCCGGTCGGGCACGCGCCGCGGTCCAGACATGGGATGACAGGGCCGCCGGCCGCGTCGATCTGTCGCGCACCGGCTGCCATCGCGACCGGGTCGATCGGCGCGTTTCGGCACCGGTCGAATGCAGCCGACCGAACGTTTCGTCGTTTTAATCAGCCGACCGGCACGACACACTCCGACAATCGCGTACAAATCGGCACACTTTCACGAAACTTTCGGGACAGACTTGCATGCGGTCGGGCCCCACACTGGGAACTTCCCCGATCCTGTGCCGCGGACGCCCGCCCGCGCCGGCTGCCGCCGCCTCGTGCCAGAGCGCGATCGACGCGATCGCAGGCCGCACGCCCGATCGGGAGCCGCCGGGGCCCGCGTCGGCCCCGGCCCGGCCGGCGAGCCGGGCGGCGCCCGCAACCGCGGGCGCCGCGCCGCCCCGGCCGATTCTTCGAAGGAGACTATCGTGCTGATCTGGAAAACCGCGTTGTCGCTCAACTGGCGGACGAGCCTCGTGTCGCCGGCCAGCGCACCGGTCGCGGCGGCGAACGTCGGACGGCTGGTGCTGACCGGCGCCACCGGCTTCATCGGCAGTACCGTGCTGACGGCGCTCGTCAATGCAGGGCTGCTCGAACGCATCGCCTGCGTCGTGCGCGCGCGGGACCGCGGCCATGCGGTCGCGCGGCTGCGTGAAGCCGCGTTGCGCGCGGGGCTCACGCCGTACTGGGCGTCGCGCCTGACCGACGCGAACGTGATCGTCGGCGCGCTCGGCGATGTGTGGCACGGCGCCGATGCGTCGCGCCTGGCCGGCGCGACGCACGTGATTCATTGCGCGGGCCATGCGTCGCCGGCCGACGGCGCGCACCTGCGGGCCGACATCGCCGATGCGGTGCGCTTCGCCGAGCGCTTTGCGCGCGCGCCGCGCCTGCAACGCTTCGTGTACGTCGGCACCGCTTACGCGCATGCGGGCCGCGGCGGGATCGTGCAGGAAGAGGCGGAGCGCGCGGGGAACGACGTCGTGCCGCGGGCCGGCGACGGCCTGCCGGGCGCGGTGCTCGCGGCCGACTATCTGCACGCGAAGGCGGAGACGGAGCAGCGCCTGCGCGCGCTCGGACTGCCGCTCGTCGTCGTGCGGCCGTCGCACGTGGTCGGCCATACGGTGCTCGGTACGCGGCCCGCGCCGAATTCGTTCTGGATGTTCCGGCTCGCGCATGCGGCGCGTCGCTTCACCGCGCGGCCGATGACGCGCATCGACATCGTGTCGGTGGACGACGTGGCGCGCGCGACGATGCTGCTGGCCGTCAAGCCGACGCTCGCGCACGACATCTATCATGTGTCGGCCGGCGACGAGGCGCCGCAGGTCGCGCAGATCGTGCGCGCGATGGACGAGGCGGCGGGGATGACCGGCGCGCCGCGCTACGCGGCATGCGCGCCGGCCGAACTGCCGCTCGTCGTGCGCGACGTGCTCGGGCGGCCCGATCCGGCGCTCGAGCGCGTGATCGGCCGGGCGCTGCAGCGCTGCGGCGAATTCGCGACGGTCGATCGCGTGTTCGACAATCGCCGCGTGCGCGACGAAATCGATTTCGAGCCGCTGCCGTTCATCGATTACGTCGAGGAGTGCATGCGCACGTCGCGCGGCGTGGCGGTGACCGAGCTGATGCGCGGCGCGATCCACTAACCGGTCGCATCGCCCCGGCGCCCGTTCCCGCCCATGGCGGGCGCGGGCGCCGTCTTCATGCCTGGTTGCCGAGCTCGATGAGCCGGTCGAGCGCGCGGTAGATGTCGTCGAGGCCGTCCTCGCCGAATCGCGCTTCGAGCTGACGATATTGCTCGTCGATGCGCGGACCGATTTCCGTCACCAGTTTCCTGCTTTGCGGCGTCAGGCTGACCAGCAGCCGGCGCTGATCCTCCTGCGCGCGCGTGCGCGTGATCAGGCCGTCGCGCTCCATCCGTTCCAGCACGCCGGTCAGGCTCGGGCTCAGGATGCAGCAGCGTTTCGCGATCTGCCCGGCTTCGAGCGCCTGCGCCGGTTCGCCGTCAAGCACGCGGATGATCCGCCATTGCTGTTCGGTCAGCGAGAATTCCTTGAGAATGGGGCGAAACAGGCCCATCAGCGTTTCGCGGGCCTCGAGCAGCAGCATGGCCAGGTTGCGATGGTCGAGCGTACGGTTCATCGGGGTGAGCAGAGGACGGGGACGCATCAATCTTAACAGCCGAAGCTGATGAATTTCGCGTATCAGGGTAATCGAGGTTGTCAGCGCCCGATTGTTTACTTAAGATATTAACTATTGATGATGCGCCGCGACGCGCGGCAGGGGAATGACGCATGGAGCTGTCTTGCACGACCGCCGCGGCGCCGCCGTTGCCGGTCGCCATCGGTACCGTCTACGGCGCGCTGCTCAACGAGCGCGGGGCGCTCGCCGCACTCGGCGACGCCGTGAACGCACCGCCTTACGGCCGTCCGCCGCAGGCGCCGGTCCTGTACATCAAATCGGCCAACACGCATGCGGCCGATGGCGCCGCCGTCGTCGTGCCGGCCGGCGTCGACGCGCTGGAAATCGGTGCGTCGGTGGCCGTCGTGTTCGCGCGGCGCGCGACGCGCGTCGCGGCCGCGCGGGCGCTCGACTACGTGCACGGCTTCACGCTCGCGAGCGACGTATCGGTGCCGCACCCCGATTACTACCGTCCGGCCGTGCGCTTCAAGTGCCGTGACGGCTTCTGCCCGCTCGGCCCGGCGATCGTGCCGGCCGCCGCGCTCGCCGATGTCGACGCGATCGGGCTGACGGTGCGGATCGACGGCAAGGTGGCTGCGTCCGCGTCGACCGCGACGCTGATTCGCCCGGTGCGCGAGCTGATCGCCGACGTGACGGCCTTCATGTCGTTCGACGCGGGCGACGTGCTGCTGCTCGGCGTCGCGGGCGGCGCACCGCATGCCCGCGCGGGCAGTACGATCGAGATCGCCGCGGCCGGCATCGGCACGCTGCGGCATACGCTGATGGCGGAGGAAGCACGATGAAGACGGCGCGCGTGATCTACAACGGCGCACTGCATGCGGCCGAACCGGCCGGCGACGGCGCGATCCGCATCGATACGGGGCGCGTGGTGGCGGAGGATGCCGTGGTGTGGCTGCCGCCCGTCGCGCCGCGCACGACGTTCGCGCTCGGCCTGAACTACGCCGACCATGCGAAGGAACTCGCGTTCAACGCGCCGAGCGAGCCGCTGATTTTCCTGAAGGGGCCGAACACGTTCGTCGGCCACCGGTCGCTGACCGTGCGCCCGGCGGACGCCACGCACATGCACTACGAGTGCGAACTGGCCGTCGTGATTGGCCGCCCGGCGCGCCACGTGAGCCGCGCGCAGGCGATCGACTACGTGGCCGGCTATACGGTCGCGAACGACTACGCGATCCGAGACTATCTCGAGAACTACTACCGCCCGAACCTGCGCGTGAAGAACCGCGACACCTGCACGCCGCTCGGGCCGTGGTTCGTCAGCCGCGACGAGATCGGCGACGCTGCCGACCTGACGCTGCGCACGACCGTGAACGGCCGCGAGACGCAACGCGGCAGCACGCGCGACATGGTGTTCGACGTGCCGGCGCTGATCGAGCACATCAGCAGCTTCATGACGCTCTCGCCGGGCGACCTGATCCTGACCGGCACGCCCGAGGGGCTGGCGGACACGCAGCCGGGCGACGAGGTCGTGACCGAAATCGAAGGAATCGGCCGGCTCGTGAACACGATCGTCGGCGAAGCGGACTACTATCGCGCCGGCTGAGGCCGTCGCCAAGGAAGGAGAGCACATGACCATCAAGCACTGGATCGGCGGCCGCGAAGTGGAGAGCCGCGACACTTTCACGACGCTGAACCCGGCGACGGGCGACGTCATCACCGACGTCGCATCGGGCGGCGAGGCCGAGGTCGACGCGGCCGTGCGCGCGGCGAAAGATGCGTTCCCGAAATGGGCGAACACGCCGGCGAAGGCGCGCGCGAAGCTGATGCGCAAGCTCGGCGAGCTGATCGAGAAGAACGTGCCGATGCTCGCGGCGCTGGAGACGCAGGACACTGGGCTGCCGATTGCGCAGACGAGCAAGCAGCTGATTCCGCGCGCGTCCGAGAACTTCAACTTCTTCGCGGAAGTGTGCGTGCAGATGAACGGCCGCACCTATCCGGTCGACGACCAGATGCTGAACTACACGCTGTACCAGCCGGTCGGCGTGTGTGCGCTGGTGTCGCCGTGGAACGTGCCGTTCATGACGGCCACGTGGAAAACGGCGCCGTGTCTCGCGCTCGGCAACACGGCCGTGCTGAAGATGTCGGAGCTGTCGCCGCTGACGGCCGACCAGCTCGGCCGGCTCGCGCTCGAAGCCGGCATTCCGCCCGGTGTGCTGAACGTCGTGCAGGGTTACGGCGCGACGGCCGGCGACGCGCTCGTGCGGCATCCTGACGTGCGCGCGGTGTCGTTTACCGGCGGCACGGTCACCGGCAAGCGGATCATGGAGCGCGCGGGCCTCAAGAAGTATTCGATGGAGCTCGGCGGCAAGTCGCCGGTGCTGATCTTCGACGACGCCGATTTCGACCGCGCGCTCGACGCGTCGCTATTCACGATCTTCTCGATCAACGGCGAACGTTGCACCGCGGGCTCGCGGATCTTCGTGCAGCGCACGATCTACGATCGCTTCGTGCAGGAATTCGCGCGCCGCGCGAACAACCTGGTGGTCGGCGATCCGGCCGATCCGGGCACGAATCTCGGCGCGATGATCACGCGCCAGCACTGGGAAAAGGTGACGGGCTATATCCGAATCGGCGAGCAGGAAGGCGCGCGCGTGGTCGCGGGCGGCGCGGACAAGCCGGCCGGGCTGCCCGATCATCTGCGCAACGGCAACTTCGTGCGGCCGACCGTGTTCGCCGACGTCGACAACCGGATGCGCATCGCGCAGGAAGAGATCTTCGGGCCGGTCGCGTGCATCATCCCGTTCGACGACGAAGACGAAGGGCTGCGGCTCGCGAACGATACGGCGTACGGCCTCGCGTCGTACATCTGGACGCAGGACGTCGGCAAGGTGCATCGGCTCGCGCGCGGCATCGAGGCCGGGATGGTGTTCGTGAACAGCCAGAACGTGCGCGACCTGCGCCAGCCGTTCGGCGGCGTGAAGGAATCGGGCACCGGGCGCGAGGGCGGCGAGTACAGTTTCGAGGTGTTCGCGGAGATCAAGAACGTGTGCATCTCGATGGGTTCGCATCACGTCCCGCGCTGGGGCGTGTAACGGGCGCGTAGCGATTCGCCGCAAAGAACCATACGGAGACTTGAACGATGGGCAAACTGTCCCTCGCCGCGAAGATCACGCACGTGCCGTCGATGTACCTGTCGGAATTGCCCGGCAAGCATCACGGCTGCCGTGAAGCGGCGATCCGCGGCCACCGGCTGATCGGCGAGCGCTGCCGCGCGCTCGGCGTCGACACGATCGTCGTGTCGGACGTGCACTGGCTCGTCAACGCGGGCTATCACGTGAACTGCAATGCGCGGTTCGCGGGCACCTATACGAGCAACGAGCTGCCGCATTTCATCCGCGACATGCAGTACGCGTATCCGGGCAACCCGGCGCTCGGCCGGCTGATCGCGGAAACGGCCACCGAGCGCGGCGTCGCGACGCGTGCGCACGAGATCGACAGCCTCGAGCTCGAATACGGCACGCTCGTGCCGATGCGCTACATGAACGGCGACCAGCATTTCAAGGTCGTGTCGATCGCGGGCTGGTGCATGTGGCACACGCTCGACGAAAGCCGGCGCTTCGGCGAGGCGCTGCTCGAGGCGATCGAGAAGAGCGATTCGAACGTCGCGTTCCTCGCGAGTGGCTCGCTGTCGCACCGTTTCAACGACAACGGCAGCCCCGAGGAATCGATCCACCAGATCAGCCGCGAATTCTTCCGGCAGGTCGACCTGCGCGTGGTCGAGCTGTGGAAGCAGGGCGATTTCAAGACCTTCTGCGCGATGCTGCCCGAGTACAACGTGCATTGCCACGGCGAAGGCGGGATGCACGACACGGCGATGCTGCTCGGGCTGCTCGGCTGGGATCGTTACGACCAGCCCGTCGAGATCGTCACCGACTATTTCGCGAGCTCGGGCACCGGGCAGATCAACGCGATCTTCCCGCTCGCCTGAGCGCCGCATACCTATCAGGAGCGTTGCCATGCCACACATCGTCGTCGAATACACCGCGAACATCCGCGACGGCGCGCGCATTCCCGCGCTGCTGCGCACGATCAACGCGACGCTGATCGCGCAGGGCGGCGTGTTCCCGACCGGCGGCATCCGTTCGCGCGCGATCGAGCTGCACGACTACTGCGTCGCCGACGGCACGGAGGACGACGCGTTCGTCCACGTGACGCTGAAGATCGGCGCGGGCCGCAGCGACGAAACGAAGCAAGCCGCGTGCGACGCGCTGTTCGACGCGATCAAGGCCCATTTCGCCGAGTTGTACGCGAAACGCTATCTCGCGCTGTCGATGGAACTGACCGAGTTCAGCGAAAGCGGCTCGTACAAGCACAACAACATCCACGCCCGCTACAAGCGGGCCGGCTGAACCCCATTCCCGATCCGATCATGCTCGAACTCGCCATCATCGACCAGCTCGCGCACCGTCTGCACGACGCCGAGCGTGCGCGCACGCAGATCCGCCAGATCTCGCTCGACCATCCCGACATCACGATCGACGACGCGTATGCGATCCAGCGCGCGTGGGTGACCCTCAAGCTCGCGGAAGGCCGTACGCTGAAGGGGCACAAGATCGGCCTGACGTCGAAGGCGATGCAGAACACGTCGCAGATCGACGAACCCGACTACGGCGCGCTGCTCGACGACATGTTCTTCGAAGACGGCGGCACGATCCCGACCGGCCGCTTCATCGTGCCGCGCGTCGAGGTCGAGCTCGCGTTCGTGCTCGGCAAGCGGCTCACCGGCCCGAACTGCACGATCTTCGACGTGTACGACGCGGTCGATTACGTCGTGCCGGCGCTCGAGATCATCGACGCGCGCAGCCAGTCGATCGACCCCGACACGAAACGGCCGCGCAAGGTGTTCGACACGATCGCCGACAACGCGGCGAACGCGGGCGTCGTGATCGGCGGCCGGCCGGTGCGCCCGCAGGACGTCGATTTGCGCTGGGTCGCGGCGATCATGTCGCGCAACGGCGTGGTCGAGGAAACCGGGGTCGCCGCCGGCGTGCTGAACCATCCGGCGAACGGCGTCGCATGGCTCGCGAACCGGCTGTCGCGCTTCGACGTCGCGCTGGAGCCGGGGCAGATCGTGCTCGGCGGATCGTTTACGCGGCCGTGCGCGGCGCGTTCGGGCGATACGTTCAGCGTCGACTACGGCCCGCTCGGGACGATCCAGTGCTACTTCGAGTGAGGTGAGCGAACGATGCAGATGCCGTCGAATGTCTTCAAGGCCGCGCTCGCACGCGGCGACGCGCAGATCGGCCTGTGGCTCGGTCTCGCGAATCCGTACAGCGCCGAAGTGGTCGCGGGTGCCGGTTTCGACTGGCTGCTGATCGACGGCGAGCATGCGCCGAACACGGTGCCGACGATCCTCGCGCAACTGCAGGCGATCGCGCCGTATCCGTCGCATCCGGTCGTGCGCGTGCCGTGGAACGATCCGGTGATCGTCAAGCAGGTGCTCGATCTCGGCGCGCAGACGCTGCTCGTGCCGATGGTGCAGAGCGCCGACGAAGCGCGTGCGGCGGTGGCCGCGACGCGTTACCCGCCGCACGGGATGCGCGGCGTCGGTAGCGCGCTCGCGCGCGCGTCGCGGTGGAATCGCGTCGGCGCGTACCTGCATCGCGCGAACGACGAGATGGCCGTGCTCGTGCAGGTCGAGACGCGCGCGGGGCTGGAAGCGATCGATGCGATTGCGCGGGTCGACGGCGTCGATGGTGTGTTCATTGGCCCGGCCGATCTCGCGGCCGATCTCGGTCATCTCGGCCACCCCGGGCACCCGGACGTGCAGGCCGCGATCGACGGGGCGATCCGCGCGATCAAGGCGGCCGGCAAGGCGCCGGGCATCCTGAGCGCGGATGAAGCGGCTGCGCGGCGCTATCTGGAAGCGGGTGCGTTGTTCGTCGCGGTCGGCGTCGATACGACGCTGCTGGCACGGAGCGCGGAGCGGCTTGCCGCGCAGTTCAAGGGGAACGGCGGCGATGTCGTGAAGAAGGGCGACGGCACGTATTGACGTAGTGGCGGGCGGTTTTTGTCTGCTGACCGCCGGCCGTTCGCCGTGCGGCTTCATGCACGCGCATGGCCGTATCTATTCCTCCGCTCGCCTTCCCGTCTCCATATACTTCCCCGGCGTCGTCCCCAGCGCACGCCGGAACATGTCGATGAACGCGCTCACGTTGTCGTACCCGAGATCGAGCGCGATCGTCGTCACCGGCACGCCGTCGGCGATGCGCTCCAGCGCTCGCAGCAGCCTCGCCTGCTGACGCCACTGCGCGAACGTCAGCCCCGTCTCGGCGACGAAGCGGCGGCTCATCGTCCGTGCGCCGATGCCGGCCCATTCGGCCCATTCCTCCAGCCGCCGGTCGTTCGCGAGATCCGCGGCCAGCGCATCGGTGATCTTCACGAGCCGCGGGTTCCGCGGACGGACCAGCCCCAGCGCCTCGGCTTCCGATGCCGCGATTTCGTCAAGGATCACGTCGGCGATCCGGGTCTGCGCGGCATCCAGTTCCGAGTCGCCCCAGCTTGCGGCGCGCTGCACGGCTTCGCGCAGCAGCGGCGTCGTGCGGATCGCGCGCGGCGTCGCCGGCAGCGTCGCGCAGCGGGCTTCGGCGACGAACGCCGACCAGCCCGAAATCGGCCCGAACGAGCGCAGCGAATGCCGGCAATGCGGCGGAATCCAGATCGCGTGGATCGCCGGCACGACCCATTCCTGGTCGTCGAGGCCGATCGTCACCAGCCCACTCAGCGCGCCGACGAGCTGGCCGCGCGCATGCGAATGCGGCGCGGTGATGCGCGGGTCGCGTTGCGACAGGACGGCGGCGACCACGAACGGGCCGTCGTCGGACGTGACGAAGCGGGCGGGCAGGAGCGGATCGGACATGGCCGGATATCGGTATCGAATGGCCGTTATACCGGAGATCGGCCGGTTTCGCACGCCTACACTGCGTCCATCGATGACAACCGGAGTAAGACGCGATGCGAGCCGAACAGATGCTTCCCGACCATGCCAACCAAATCGATGCCGGCGGAACGATGATCCGCAAGGGGACCGTTGGCGCGTTTCTGGTCAACGCGCGTGTGTTGACCGATCCGAACGCCGCGCCGGCGGAGAGGGCGCGCGCGGAGGCCGATGCGATCGACGCGTTGCCTGCACTGCGTGCGCTCGGCCTGTTCGACGTACTGGAAGTACGCGATCCCGCGCTGCGCGCGTGGCTCGATGCCCGGTAAAGGCCCACCGTCCAGAATTGAAGGAACCACCATGAAAGCAGCAGTCGTTGAAGGCGCCGGACAGCGTCCGGTTTATACGGAGTTCGAACCGCCGCGCGCGATGCCGGGCCACAGCCTGATTGACGTGACGGCGTCCGCGCTGAGCCGCATCGCGCAGGGGCGCGCGGCGGGCACGCATTACTCCTCCGTTGGCGGTTATCCGTTCGTCGTCGGTGTCGACGGCGTGGGGCGTCTCGACGACGGTCGGCGCGTCTACTTCTTCGGTGCACCCACGCCGTTCGGCGCGATGGCCGAACGCACGATCGTGCCCGATACGCAGTGCGTGCCGCTGCCGGACACGCTTGACGATGTCACCGCCGCGGCGATCGCGATTCCGGGGATGTCGTCGTGGGCGGCGCTGACCGAACGCGCGCGGTTCGTCGCGGGCGAGACGGTGCTCGTCAACGGCGCAACGGGCACGTCGGGGCGGCTCGCGGTGCGGATCGCGAAGCATCTCGGTGCGGCGAAGGTGATCGCGACGGGCCGCAACGCGGCCGCGTTGCAGGCGTTGCTGAAGGCCGGCGCGGATGCCGTCGTGTCGCTGCAGCAGGACGACGCCGATCTGGCGCGGGCGTTCGAACCGCATTTCCGCGCGGGCGTGGATGTCGTGCTCGATTATCTGTGGGGCGCCAGCGCGCGGACGCTGCTGGGCGCCGCCGCGAAAGCGACACCGGGCGGGCGGCGGCTGCGTTTCGTGCAGATCGGCTCGATCGGCGGCGCGGACGTGCTGGTGCCCGGCGCCGTGCTGCGGGCGACCGCGATCGAACTGATGGGCAGCGGGATCGGCAGCGTGTCGCTGCCGCGCTTGCTGGCGTCGGTGCGCGGCGTATTCGAAGCGGCGGGGGAGGCGGGCCTTACGATCGACACGCGCACGGTGCCGCTGTCGGCGGTCGGTGAACATTGGGGCGATGCGAGCAGCGTCGTGCGATTGGTATTCACGATGCGCGCTGACTGAACGGCGACGGGCGTGCAACGGCCATCGTCTGCCAAGGGGAAGGGCCAGAAGACGGGCGACCGCGCGTATTGAGAGCGAGGTTCGCAGGTCTTGTCAGGGAGGCTATCGAATTTCGCCATTGCTAATAAGATGGTGCATTTGAGAACCCGCTTGGGAGTGCGCGATGCCCCATACCTCGATGTCCGATACGATCTTGCCGGCGGAGCGTGAGGTGCCGTCCACACCTGATCAAGCTGCTCGAATCGATCCGATGCGTTACAAGACCGAACACGATCAGGCGAGCGCCAGTGCGATGGACGAGTTGAGTCGGCAAGCGCAGGAGTTCGGGATGGGCTACGAATGTCAGGGTCGCCGTTCACAGTTGGCAACGATGCTTGGGAGCCTTGTCCTACACCGCGAGGCTGCCTGGCGCTTGTTTCGAGACATGCGTTTTCCGCCAGAAACGAACGAATACATGTGGAATCCATGTCAGGTGATGCGGAATGCTTCGCGTTCGCGACTCCATCGGATCCGTGATTTTTGATGAATGGCGCATGCGGAACATTGTGAGGCGGTGAGTGGGCCTGTATGGTCCGGGATTCCACAACGCAAGGGAACGCACGGTGCGCGATAAAGATAGAATCCCATACTTAAGGATCAACAAGCTGATTTGGAAATGGAAGCTATGCGACGGGGACGATGGGGGCATCCCGGCGTGTGATCTCGGCCTGTCACTAGCAATGGCTCCGCCGGTGAGCGAGTCCTCAGTAGAGCAATCTACGCCCGTTGCGCGAGTCGACAAGCGCGATTCGCTCGACAAGATGGTGGACGACATCGAAAGGGTCGCGGCTGCGTTTTCTCGCTTCAGGAAATGGCTGGATACGCCTGTTCCGCCCAAGCAACCGAAGCCGATGGAGAAGGAAAGGATGGTGCCGCCTTTCGATATTCAGCAAATTCCCGATGCTATGCGCAAAGAGCATATGCCAGTTTCGGCGAAACTGATGGAGCGGTGGTTTGCAGGAGAGCTTAACTACTCGGCCACATCAAAAGATCAGCGGAACGAGATCAATCAGAACGGCGAACTCTACCCGGAGTCGATGATCGATCGAACCACCATAAAACTGGATTGGGTTCTCAAGCACGCGCGTGCCAAGAGGCAGTACGATAATCTCGTGAATGTCGACATATACAGCCCGCGCGCATATGAAACCCTCAAGGACATTCTTGGTCGCTATCGCAGACGCGGGGATGTATCGCCTTGGACGGTCAGCGGCTACGATATTCGCAAGCTACACAAGGAATTCCAGTTCCAGCGAGCGGCTGTGGAAAGTTCCTTTGAGCAGAAAGCTTTGCAGGCTGTGCGGCGGCTTCCGGATGCCGGTGTTCCTGACGACCTGACCGGTGCGTTGGGGGCTTTCAATCTGTATGCAGGGGTAGCTCGCGTTATCTTCGACGCCGAAGGAAAGGAGGCGACGGTCACCCACATCGTTATATACGTCAGGGATGGGTATTCCTTTGACGGGGCTGCAGATTCACGATCCCAGTACCTGGGCCACTGGAGCAAAAACGGTGTGATTATCGTGCCAAGTTACACTGCAGCGAATCTTGCAGATCAGCCGTGGTTTGATTTTCCGGTCGTGTCCGGCAGTACGGTCGCAAACCTCTATGAGCCAGGGAAGGTTTACTATCCGGTCCGGAATCGCTCGTTCCGAGACTGGCAAGCCAGACATCATCGAGGCGGTGACTTCATCATATTTTCCGACTACAAGCCGATTATGCTGGACAAACCAATAACGGTGTATTTCGAATGAACGGATTGGCGACCACCATGCAAGGGGCGGGTATCGTTGCGCTTGCAGCAATCGCGCTGTTCGGAATCGCTGCATGCATGTTGACAGTTGTCCTATACAGCCTCGCGCACCAAGAGGGGCGCGCCGCACGAATGAGATCTGGAATGAGAGCGC
This sequence comes from Burkholderia sp. LAS2, assembly GCF_018417615.1. Classification (NCBI taxonomy): domain Bacteria; kingdom Pseudomonadati; phylum Pseudomonadota; class Betaproteobacteria; order Burkholderiales; family Burkholderiaceae; genus Burkholderia; species Burkholderia sp. LAS2. The sequence goes on along the minus strand of NZ_CP071052.1, from coordinate 3,599,860 downwards.
TCGGTTTTGGCGTGGCAGCTGTGACTGTGTTGGGCTGCGCCGGTTCTTACTATCAGGATGCGCACGTCCGCGCACGAGCGACTCAGTTTGATACCGAACTCTCCAGGAACGATGGGGGGCGCTACACGGCGCAATACACCTATCTGCCTGGGGACCGCATTCTTTTGCGACTGTATCGGACATCTGACATGCGATTGCTTGCCGAGCGTACTTACACGTACCCGGATGCCGTCCGTTTGGTATGGACTAAGGAATCCTTGGTATTTGATTCTGCCGTCGAGGGCGATGGCGAGATCAAGCTACCGCCTACACTGTTCGATCGATTCAAGGCTATGTTGCCGTAGTCGACCGCACTTCGTGCTTATCCGATGCCGTATTGTGCGCCCGAATGGCGCAGGATAATGCGCGACGGCGCACGAGGACCGGCACCGCATCGAATAGAGGCGGGCGGCCACATGTACCGCCGCCCGTGCCATTCGGTCAGACTCAAAACCGCTGCTGAATCCCCGCCGTGACCCCGACCTGCGTGGTGCCATACCCGTTGAAATCGCGCGACACGCCGACTTTCTGGTCGTGTTTCGCGATCGCGAACGCCCCGGCCGCATACAGCACCGTGCGCTTCGACAGCGCATACTGCGCGCGCACCGACACCAGTGTCGGGTCGGCATCCGTGCCGCCCTTGATGTTCTGGTGATAGACGGCCGCGATCAGCGAGAACGTCGGCGTGAACTGGTACGACCCGCCGAGCCAAACCATGTCGCTCAACTGGTTCGCCGCCGTGGTGCGGAACGTGCGCTTGTAATTGCGGTATCCGGCCATCGTTTTCAGGTTGCCGAAGTCGTAGCTCAGGCCCGCGTGGATGCCTTGAATGTAGTTGACGGTATCGGCCGGCGTGACGCTGTCGGCCGCACCGTTCTGCCGGTCGAACGTGACGACGGCGGCGAACGGCCCCGTCTCGTAACCGATCGCGAAATCGTACTTGGAGCTGGTCTTCACGCTGCCCGGCACGTTGCCGAAACCGTACAGCGCGCCGAACTTGAAGCCGCTGAATTCGCCGTCGTAGCGCACGGCGTTCGACGAGCGCGTGAACATGCCGTCCTTGCGGCCGCCCGTCGCCATCGACGACGAGGCCCACGAATAGTTCTGCGAGTAACCCATCGGGTCGAACGGCATCATGTAGTCGTACGTGACGGTGAAGTTGCGGCCAAGCGTCAGCTCGCCCCATTTGCTTTTCAGGCCGACCGTCGCGCGGCGCGCGAAGATCGAGTCCGGGCCGTCGTCGGACGCACCGTTCGCGAGATCGATGCCGCTTTCGAGCCGGAACACGGCCTTCAACCCGCCGCCGAGATCCTCGACGCCGCGCAAGCCCCAGCGCGACGTGTTCTTGTTGCCCGACTTCAGCTTGATCGAATTGCCGCCTTCCGGTGCCGCATGGTTCGCGAATTCGATGCCGGCGTCCATGATCCCGTATATCGTGACCGACGACTGCGCGTGCGCGACCGGCGCGGCGAGACAGGCGGCTGCAGCCGAACCGGTGAGGACTACTGCTCGAATAGAACGTTCTGCGCGTGACTTCATTTTGACGGTGTCTCCTGGGTTGTTTTAGGCGGGGTGAAACGGAAAACGGGCACGCAGCGCGCCATCGGCGGACGCGATGAAGCGTCCGTCGATGCGAGTCGCAAAGGGATACGCGCTCGACTGCCAGCGCGGCGGCGCGCGAGCCGCCGCGATCGGGTCAGCCCGCTTTCGCGAACGCCCAGCAGTCGTTGGTCGGGAATTCGATCCAGTGCTTGCCGGCCGCGCGCGGCACATGGCCGAACGCACGCAGGCGCATGTCGCCGCAATGGAACAGGTATTCCCATCGGTCGCCGAGATACATCGACGTGACGAGGTCGGCCTGCAGCCGGTTCGCGCCCGGGCCGTCGGCGACCTGCACGCGTTCGAGACGGATCACGGCCTGGGCGTCCTGGCCCGGCGCGAGCGTGTCGCGGGCAAGCGCTTGCAACTCCCAGCCGTCGCCGGCGAGCGTCACGCATTCGCCGTCGATCGCGGCGACGCGCGCGTCGATGCGGTTGTTGCTGCCCATGAACTCGGCCGTGTACAGCGAGCGCGGCGCACCGTACAGCTCGGCCGGCGTGCCTTCCTGCTCGATGCGGCCGTTGCGCAGCAGCAGGATGCGGTCGGACATCGCCATCGCTTCGGTCTGGTCGTGCGTCACGCACAGGGCCGACAGCCCGAGCGACACGATCAGCTCGCGCAGCCACGCACGCGCCTCCTCGCGCAGCTTCGCGTCGAGGTTCGACAGCGGCTCGTCGAGCAGGATCACCGGCGGGTTGTAGACGAGCGCGCGGGCGATCGCGACACGTTGCTGCTGGCCGCCCGATAGCTGATGCGGAAAGCGCTCGGCGAGATGGCCGAGGCCGAGCTGGTCGAGCGCGGTCCGCACGCGCTGCTTCTGTTCGGCCGGCGCGACGCGGCGCAGCTTGAGGCCGTAGCCGACGTTGTCGGCGACGGTGCGGTGCGGCCACAGCGCGTACGACTGGAACACGAGGCCGAGCGAACGCTGTTCGACGGGCAGGTCGATGCGTTGCGCGCCGTCGAAGAACACGCGCTCGTCGAGCTGGATGCGTCCGTCGGACGGCTGTTCGAGGCCGGCCACCGCGCGCAGCAGCGTGGTCTTGCCGCTGCCCGACGCGCCGAGCAGGCACACGACTTCGCCGGCCTTCAGTTCGAACGACACGCCCTTGAGGATCGGGTTGGCGCCGTAGCTGAGGTGCAGATCGTCGACGATGAGCTTATCCATGAAGTTTCACTCCGAAGCGCAGGGCCACGCCGAGACCGGCGCCGACCATCGCGATGTTGATGACAGAGAGCGCGGCGACCTGGTCGACGGCGCCGGTCGCCCACAGCGACACGAGCAGCGCGCCGATCACTTCGGTGCCGGGCGACAGCAGGTAGACGGCGGTCGAGTATTCGCGCTCGAAGATCATGAAGATCAGCAGCCACGCGGCGAGCAGGCCGAAGCGCACGAGCGGCAGCGTCACGTCGAGCGACACGCGGCTGCGCGTCGCGCCGACGCTGCGGCCGGCTTCTTCCAGCTCGGGGCCGACCTGCAGCAGCGCGCTCTGGATCAGCCGCATCCCGTACGCGAGCCACACGACCGTGTACGCGATCCAGATGCTCCACATCGAGTTCTTCAGTTCGCGCAGGCCGGGCACGAACAGGAAAATCCACAGGAACGCGAGACCGGCGAGCAGGCCCGGCACCGCGCGCGGCAGCAGCACGAGGTAGTCGAGCAGCCTGGTCGCCCAGTCGGGGCGACGGTGGCCGGCGAACGCGACGAGCGAGTAGAAGCCGATCGCGAGCGCGCCGCCGATCACGCCGATGCCAAGCGTGTTGACGATCGCGCGCACCAGGTTGTCCTGCTCGAACAGCTCGATGAAGTTCGACAGCGTCAGTACCTCGGCGAGCGCGACGCCTTCGCCCCAGTTGGTCACGAACGCGCGCAGCACGATGCCCGAGATCGGCACGATCACGGTCAGCATCAGCCACAGCGCGACGATCGCGAGCGCGACCCAACGCCACACGCCGAGCGGCAGCACCGTCGCGCGGCCGGCCTTGCCCTTCACGGTGACGAAGCGGCTCGCGGTCTTCAGCAGGCGGCGCTGCAGCAGCACGAGCGGGAACGTGATCGCGACGATGCACACGGCGACCGCGGCCATCAGGTGATACGACGGCACGCCGAGCTTGTTGGTCAGCTTGTACAGGTAGGTCGCGAGCACGAGGTGGCCTTCCGGGTCGCCGAGCACGAGCGGCAGCCCGAACACCTCGAAGCCGAGGAAGAACACCAGCACGCCGGCGAACAGCAGCGCGGGCATCGTCATCGGCAGGCTCACGTCGAGCGCGACGCGGAACGGGCGGGCGCCCGTCACGCGCGCCGCTTCCTCGACGTCCGAGCCGAGGTTGCGCAGCGCGGCCGACGAATACAGGTACACGTGCGGCACGTGCGTGAGGCCGACGATCACCGTGATCGCGAAGATCGAATACACGTTCCAGGGCACGTTCTGCACCCCGAACAGTTCCTTGAACCACACCGAGTAGAAGCCGACCGGGCCGGCCGCGACCACGTAGCCGAACGCGAGCACCATCGGCGACACGAACACCGGCGTGAGCAGCAGCGGTTCGAGCCAGCGGCGGCCGGGCAGGTCGGTGCGCACCATCAGGAACGCGAGGATGCCGCCGAGCGGGATCGAGATGAACAGCATCCCGCCGGCGATGATGAACGAGTTCTTCACGGCCGACCAGAAGTCGGGATCGCTGAAGATGAAGCGGAAGCCGTCGATGCCGAGCGTCTTGTTCGCGTCGAAGAACGGCGCGGACAGCAGGCTCTGGAACAGGATGAAGCCGAGCGGCAGCGCGACCGCGACGGTCAGTACCGCGACGACGATCCAGCGCAGCATGCCGGCGAGCGGCTGCAGGCGGCTGACCGGCAGCGCGGGAACGGCGTCGCGCGGGCCGACGGCGGGCGGAACGGCCGGTGCCGTGCCGCGTGTGCTGGTTGAAAGCATGAGTTCGCCCCTGCGGCCATCCGGATGGCCGCCTCAAGGAAGTCGGTGAGGAGAAGGGGCTGCCCGCGCGACGGGCGGCGGGCAGCCTGGGTCAGCCGAAGCCGATCAGCGCATCAGCGCTTGATCGCCTGCTGCCATTGCTTCAGGAACGCGAGGCGCTTCGACTGGTCGAGATAGACGAGCAGGCCGGTGCCGATCTGGATCGGCTTCAGCGAATCGCCGAGTTCCTTCGTGAGGCTCGCGGCCGACGTCTCGCCGGTCACGTCCGCGCGGATCGCGTACAGGTTCGCCTGGTTCGCGATCAGCGTCTGGCCGCGCTTGGACAGCAGGTAGTCGACCCACAGCTTCGCGGCGTTCGGGTTCTTCGCCTTCTTCGACACGGTGGCGAGGCGGCTCACGACCTGTGTGTAGTCCTTCGGAAACACGTAGCCGATCGACTTGTCCTTCTTCGCCTTCGCGTACGCGTACGAACCGATGATGTTGTAGCCGATCAGGTTCTCGCCCGACGAGATGCGCTCCATCATCGCGCCCGTGCTCGACTGCAGCTTCGGGCCGGTCGCGCCGATCGCGTTTACCAGCTCCCACGTGACCTTCTCGTTCACGTGCGCGTCCTGGGTCAGGTAGTTGAAGCCGACGCCCGATTTCTCGATGTCGTAGGTCGTGACCTTGCCCTTGAACTTGTCGGCCTGCGTGGTGAGCAGCTTGATCAGCTCGGCGCGCGTCTTCGGCACTTCGTTTTCGGGGATCAGGCGCTTGTTGTAGACGATTGCGAGCGGCTCGAACGTCGTGCCGTACGCCTGCTTCTGGTATTGCGCCCATTGCGGCACGTTCGGGCTTTCGGGCGAATCGTAGGACGCCATCAGGCCGTCGTTGACGAGCTTGACCTGCAGGTCCATCGCCGAGCTCCACAGCACGTCGGCGCTGGTGCTGCTCGCCGCGTTCTCGCTGATGTAGCGGTTGTACAGCTCGGTGCTGTTCATGTCGTTGTACTCGACCTTCACGCCGTACAGGCTTTCGAAGTCCTTGATCAGCGGACGTACGAGGCCCGTGTCGGTCGTCGAGTAGACGATCAGCTTGCCTTCCTTCTTCGCGGCGTCGATCACGCCCTGGTAGTTCCCCGGGTAGCCGGCCGGAACCTGCGCGGCGGCGCTGCCGGCGGCGGTGCCCAGAAGGACCGCCAGCGCGGCGGCGAGGTGCTTCGGTGCAAACGGCATGTCTTCCTCCAGTGATGCGTCGATGTTGTTCGAGTGACGCGGATGTTAAGTGCGACGCACTTTCAGCCCGCTTTCATTTCCGTTCACAATCGTGCCGTTCGTGTCATGGATTTCCCGAGGTCGACGCGGCCGCCGCCGCGGGTTTCGCGGCGCGCGGCAGGGTTCGAAAGGGAGAGGGGGCGAGGTTGCCGGCTACGCGGACGCGGCCAGCAGTTGTCCGAGGACGCGGCCGCCATGCCGTGCGTGCGCGGCCGTCAGCGCCGCATACCCGACGACGACGCCCGCTTCGCACCGGGCGCTTCGACAGAAGCCGTGGATCGGCTGCAACTCGATGCCCGCCGCGCGGGCTTGCGAAACGTACGCAGCCTCCTTGATGCCGGGTGGCAGCCACAGCACGAAATGAAAGCCCGCATGCTCGCCGGACACCGTGTATCGGCCGCCCGCATGCTTCGCCAACTGGTCGAGCACGATGTCGCGCCGCTGACGGTATGCGTGGCGGGCGGCGCGCAGGTGCTTCGCGAAATCGCCGTGGCCGATGAAGCGCGCGAGCGCGAGCTGCGGCGCGACGCCGACCGAGCGCGCGGTCGCGTGCCACACGGCGGACAGCGCCGGCCGCAGTGCCGCCGGCACGACCATGAAGCCGATGCGCAGCCCGGAAAACAGCGTCTTGTTGAACGACCCGCAGTAGATCACGCGATCGCACGCATCGAGCGATTTCAGCGCGGGCAGCGGGGCGGTCTGGTAGCTGAATTCGCCGTCGTAGTCGTCCTCGATGATCCACGTGCGGTGGCGTTGCGCCCAGTCGAGCAGTTCGAGCCGACGCGACACCGACATCGTGACGCCGAGCGGCGCCTGATGGGCCGGCGTCACGTAGGCGGCGCGCGCATCGGGATGGCGGTCCAGCGACGCGGTGTCGATGCCTTCCCGATCGACCGGCACGTCGATCGCGGTCGCGCCCGCGAGCGTGAAGATCTGCCACGCCGACGCATAACCGGGATCTTCCATCAGCACCGTCGAGCCGGGCGCGAGCAGCGTGCGCGCGACGAGGTCGATCGCGTGGCGGATGCCGGTCGTGATGACGATGTCGCCGGCCTCGCACGGGATGCCGCGGTATTCGCGCAGGTACGCGGCGATTTCGGCGCGCAGGCTTTCGACGCCCTGGGCCGGCGTCGCGCCGAGCTCGTCGGCCGTCGCGGCAAGCAGGCCGGCGCCGAGCGCCTTCTTCCATTGCTGCATCGGCAGCAGGCCGGGATCGGCGAGCCGCGCGACGAACGGGACGCCCGGACGCACGCCGTGCTCGGATTCGGCCGCGGCGGCCGGCGCCGGGGAGGCGGCGGCGTGGAGCGGGGCGCCGTCGCGCGACTGCGCGGCCGCGCGCAGATAGCTGTCCGGCACTACCGCGCAGACCCGTGTGCCGGACCCCTGCGTGCGGGCGATGTAGCCCTCGGCGCACAGGATGTCGTATGCCGCTTCGACGGTGCCGCGTGCGACGTCCCAGCGCGCGGCCAGCGTCCGGCTCGAGGGCAGCGGGCTGTCGGCGGGCAGCAGGCGTTTCAGGATCGCGTCGCGAATCGTGTCGGCGATGCATTCCTGCTTCGACTGCGGACTGCCGCCCGACAGCCCGGCGGGGCGCGGCAGATCCAGCGGAATCGCGGCTTTGCCTCGCGGCATAGTGGTCCAGTCAATAGTCGATTTAATGGCCCTTCAGCTTATATCACTTTCGCCTTAGATTGCTGTCGACCCCACCCATCCTGACCGAAACGGACTCACCGCATGAAGACGCGCTCATTACCCCGATGGGGCTGGCTGTTCCTGCTGATGCTCGTGGTGTGCCTGCCGCGCGTCACGATCGATGCGTACCTGCCGTCGCTGCCCGCGATGGCGGACGCGCTGCACGGCACCGACGCGCAGTTGCAGCTCACGCTGACCCTGTACATGGTCGGCTATGCGCTGTCGATGCTGGTGTCGGGGCCGCTGTCCGACCGCTACGGCCGACGTCCGGTGCTGCTCGGCGGCCTGGGCGTGTACGTCGTCGCAAGCGTCGCATGCGCAGGGTCGACGAGCATCCCTGCGCTGATCGCCGCGCGCATGTTCCAGGCGCTGGGCGGCTGCACCGGGACCGTGATCGGCCGCGTGATCGTGCGCGAACGTTTTCCGGCCGCGACGCAGGCCACGATGCTCGGCCATATTTCGGCCGGCATGGCGCTGTCGCCGGTGGTCGCGCCGCTGGCCGGCAGCGCGATCGCCGAGTGGCTCGGCTGGCGCGGCGTGTTCGGCTGGCTGGCGGCGGGCGGGCTGGTCGCGGCCGCGATGGTGCTGCGCTACCTGCCCGAGACGCGCGAATGCGACGCGCGGCCGCCAGCCGGCGCCGGACTGCTGCGGACCTACGCCGGCCTGCTGCGCGAGCGGCGCTTCCTGCGCTATTCGCTCGCGATCAGCTTTGCTTACTGCACGTACTACCCGTTCATCGCGGAATCGTCGACGCTGTTCCAGCGGCACATCGGCGTGTCCGGGCCGGTCTATGCGGCGATCTTCGGCGTGACCGTACTCGGCTATCTGGTCGGTTCGAATATGTTCGCGCGGATCAGCGCGCGCTGGTCAGCCGATTCGGTCATCGCGGCGGCGGCGGCCGTCAATCTCGTCGGCGCCGCCGTGCTGGGGATCGGCGGCGCGATCGCCCCGACTTCGGTGACGGCCCTCGTCGCACCGATGTTCGTCGTGATGATCGCGGTCGGGATCGCGATTCCGGCCTGCCAGTTCGCGGTGATGCAGCCGTACACGAGGACCGCCGGCACGGCGTCGGGGCTGTTCTTCTTTATCCAGATGGCGATCACGGCCGCGTGCGGTGGCGTGCTGGCGTGGCTGTCGGACGGCACCGCGCGCCCGATGATCGCCATCACGGCCGGCGCGAGTATCGCGTTCGTCGCGGTGGTGGCCGGTTTTCGCGAGCGGCGTGTGACCGGCGATGCGCGCATCGCGGCGCGCAACCGTCCGGCTGCCGAGCGCTGAGCGGCAGCCGCCGGCGCCGCCCGCGGCCGCTTCGCAACACCCGCGCAACCCGTGTTTGCGCGAGGCGTGGAGACGGAAAGGATCATGTAATGTAGCGGGCTGTCGCTGACCTTACCGGAATCCCCATGCGCGTGCTGCTCGTCGAAGACAACCCGAACCTGGCCCAGTCGCTGAACGACGCGCTGAGCGCCGCGCGCTTCGCGGTCGATCACATGGCCGACGGCGAGGCGGCGGACCACGTGCTGCGCACGCAGGATTACGCGCTGGTGATCCTCGATCTCGGGCTGCCGAAGCTCGACGGGCTGGAGGTGCTGCGGCGGCTGCGCGCGCGCCGCAATCCGGTGCCGGTGCTGATCCTCACCGCGCACGGGTCGGTCGAGGACCGCGTGAAAGGGCTCGATCTCGGCGCCGACGACTATCTCGCGAAGCCGTTCGAATTGACCGAACTGGAGGCGCGCGCCCGCGCGCTGATCCGGCGCAGCCTCGGTCACGAGCACTCGCGCGTCGAATGCGGGCCGCTTTCGTACGACAGTATCGACCGCGGCTTCCATCTCGCGGGCGAGCCGCTGTCGCTCACGCCGCGCGAGCGCTCGGTGCTCGAGGTGCTGATCCTGCGCAACGGCCGCGCGATCAACAAGGACACGCTGTCGGAGAAGATCTTCGGGCTCGACGAATCGGTCAACGCGGACGCGATCGAGATCTACGTGTATCGCCTGCGCAAGAAGCTGGAGAACACGGGCGTCGCGATCGTCACGCTGCGCGGCTTGGGCTACTTGCTCGAAGCGAAGGCGGACGAGTGATCCGCCTTCACGCTCACCGTCATTCACTGGCCCCCGAGGAGGCGCATGCCGTCGCCGGCCGGCTTCGCAACGACGACCTCCGGCCCGGGCGCAGGGTAATGCGCCGCGAATACCCCGCCATGCCCGTCGGGACGGCCCGGCGAGCCGCATGATGACCCGCCCGAACCTGCGCGCGCAGGTCGCGCTGTGGCTGCTGTTGCCGCTGCTCGGCCTGCTCGCACTCGACTCGTGGCTCACGTACCAGCGCGCGATGAGCGCCGCGCACGTCGCGTTCGACCGCACGCTGTCGTCGTCGCTGAAGTCGATCCGCGAAGGCGTGCGGCTCAACGCCGGCGAGATCGAGGTCGACTTGCCGTATCTCGCGCTCGAAATGCTCGAATCGAGCGACGGCGGCAAGATCTACTACCTGATCCGCGAGGACAACGGCCGCACGGTCACCGGCTATCCCGATCTACCGCTGCCGCATGGCCGCGACGCGGGCGATGGCGCGCTGTTCGTCACGCGCTACTACGACGTCGTGTATCGCGGCGAGCAATTGCGGATGGCCGCGTTGCGTATTCCCGTGCACGACGTGCCGACCGCGCAGTCGCGCATCGTGTGGGTGATGGTCGGCGAGACGATCGAGGCGCGTCAGGCGCTCGCGCGCGAGATCCTGATCGGGTCGCTGCTGCAGGAAGGGCTGCTCGTCGTGCTGGCGCTCGGAATCGTGTGGCTCGGCGTCGGGCGCGGGCTGCGGCCGCTGAACCGGCTGTCGGCGACGGTCGCCGCGCGCAGCGAGGACGATACGACGCCGCTCGACACGGGCGCGATGCCGAGCGAACTCGCGCCGCTCGTCGATTCGATCAACCAGTACATCGGTCGCACGCAACGGATGCAGGTGGCGCGGCGCCGCTTCTTCGCCGATGCGGCCCATCAGTTGAAGACGCCGCTCGCGGCCGTGCAGGCGGGCGTCGAACTCGCGTTGCGGCCCGACGAGCAGCCGCGCGCGAACGTGCACCTGCGGCGCGCGAACGGCGCGGTGCGGCAGGCCGCGAAGATCGTCCAGCAACTGCTGTCGCTGTCGCGGCTCGATTCGGACAGCGGTCATGCGGTCGCGCACAAGCCGGTCGCGCTGCATCGGCTCGCGCGCAGCGTGACGCTGGACTGGTCGCCCGTCGCACGCGCGCGCGACATCGATCTCGGGTTCGAGCACGAGGCCGACGTCGACGTGCTCGGGCAGTCCGACCTGCTCGGCGAGATGATCGGCAACCTGATCGACAACGCGATCCGTTATGTGGGCGACCATGCGGTGATCACGGTGCGCGTGTCGCGCGACGGGGCGGACGCGCGGCTCGACGTGATCGACAACGGGCCGGGCATTCCGGCCGACGAACGCGACGCGGTGTTCGAACGCTTCCATCGCGGCAGCAAGACGCAGACGGTCGAAGGCACGGGGCTCGGCTTGTCGATCGTGCGCGAGATCGCGCGCGTGCATCAGGGCAGCGTGACGCTGGCCGATGCGCACGGCGGCGGGTTGGTGGTCACGGTGCGGCTGCCGGCGGCGAGCCATCGTTAGAGAGGGTTTCGACACGCGTCGCAGCCGTTGCAGCCGAGTGGCGGGGCGCGCGGCCTGCCGACCGGACGCCCCGGCGCTCACGGCTTCAGCAGCAGCTTGCCGATGGACTTGCGGCTTTCCATGTCGGCATGCGCGTGCGCCGCGTCCGCCAGCGGGTATTCGCCGCCGATCCGGACCTTGAGCCGGCCTTCCGCGATCCAGTCGAACAGCCGCGCCGAGTGCGCGCGGAGCAGTTCGGGCGTGTAGATATGATCGAAGAAGGTCGTATAGCCGATCTTGATGCTCCTCGGCAGGCTCATGAGGTCGATCGGCCCCGGCCCGCCGAGCACCGGACCGTACCAGCAGAAGGTTCCCGAGCGGCGCAGCACGTCGAGCGACCCCTGAAAGGTCTTCGGCCCGGAGCCGTCGTAGACGACGTGCACGCCTTCGCCGTTGGTCAGGCGCAGCGCCTTCGCGGCGAACCGCCCGCTGGTATCGACGATCATATGATCCGCGCCCGCTTCCCTGGCCGCGGCGACCTTGTCTTCGGACGAGACGCGCCCGATTACCCGGCCGCCGCGCAGCTTGATGATCTGCGTCAACAGCAGGCCCAGCCCGCCGGCCGCCGCGTGGACGAAAGCGACGTCGCCCGGCTGTACGGGATAGAAGTCGGTCGCGAAATGGCTGGCGGTGAGACCCTGCATCATCACGGCGGCGGCCGTGCGATCGTCGATCGTATCCGGAACCGCCACCAGCGACGTGGCGGGGATCGCAATCTGCTCCGCATAGCTGCCGGGCGCGTAGGCCCACGCGACGCGCTGGCCGGGTGCGATGCCGTCGACGCCGTCGCCGACCGCCAGCACCCGGCCCGCGCCTTCGACGCCAAGAATCTTCGGGTTCGGCCATCCCGTCCACGCCATGCCCTGTCGCACGCCGATGTCCATGAAGTTGACGCCTGCGAAGGCGATCTCGACCAGCGCCTCGCCCGTACGCGCGACCGGGGCGGGCCGCTCGACCTGCTCCAGCATGTCGCGGCCGCCGGTGCCGTTCATCACAATGGCTTTCATGATTTACCTTGTTATTGAATGATCATTCATTAATTTGCCAAAAAAATCTACCGTAGCGCCCGCAGCGTCATGTCGGCCAACGCGCTCAGGCTTGCGTGGTCGGCGCCGCCGCGACCGGCCGCGCGGATGCCGGTGATGTTCGCGATCAGGAACCGGGCGGTCGCTTCGGGAACGAGGCCGGCGGCCACGTCGCCTTCGCGCTGCGCATCGCGGACTCGGGCCGCGATCGCGGCGATCAGGCTATGGGCCAGCACCGCATGGATCTCCGCGAGCTCGGGGCGGGACACGCCGAATTCGTAGACCGAAATCGTACCAAGACAAGGTTGGGCGGCCGTTTCGACCACGCGACGGAGCAATGCGTCGATCCCGTCGATCGCGCGTGCGCCGCTGCGCAGCGCGTCGAAGTGCGCAGCGCATTCGCCCATCCCGTAGCGGCGCACGGCCGACAGGTAAAGCTGCCATTTGTCGCCGAAGGCCGCATAGAGGCTCTGCCGCCCGATGCCCATCGCGCTGACGAGCATCTGGGCCGAGCTGCCCTCGAAGCCATGCTCGCTGAAAACGGCGATCGCGCCGTCAAGCGCTGCATCCGTGTCGAATTCCCTTGGTCTTGCCATGAGCGAACTATATCAATTCAGGAACAATCGTTCAATAAAATTGTGGGTGGAGAGCCGAGCCTTGATCTGCCGGCGCATGTGCACGCCTGTGCGGCAGTCGTCGTGGCGGATCGTCGCTTAGTCGCCGAACCCGATCTCCGCTTCGACCGGCTGCCCGACTTCGAGCCACGCGCCCGCGCCTTCGACGACGATCGCATTGATGCCGAACGTCAGCGCGCCGTCGTAATTCGGGTTCGCGCGATAGGTCTGCATCGTGTCGGTCGGCTCGTGCGGCCATGCGGGATCGGGCGTGCCGGTGGCCTGGTCGATCGTCGGCACCGGGCAGCGCGTGCACAGCTTCACGAGCCGCAGCCGCACCGGCGTGTCGCCGTCGGTGTCGAGGTGCTCGACGAAATCCTCTTCGTACGCGTCGAGATCCGACACGACGATGTTCGGACGGAAGCGGTTCATCGGGATCGCCGGCGCGCCTTTCGCGGCGAGCCGCGCATTCAGGTCGTCGAGCGACGACTGACCGATCACGAGCAGCGGATAGGCGTCCGAGAATTGCGTATGCGTATCGATGTCGCCGGTCCATTGGCGGTTGCAGCCGCGGCGCGCGTCGGGGCCGAAGCGCGCGAGCTTCGTCGGCGTGCCGAGGAATTCGGTGAGCCACGCGGCCGTGTCGGCGCCCGTGTCGATCGCGTCGACGGTGTCGCGCCACACGGTCGCGGCCATCTTCGGCGTGGCGGGCGTCGCGTCGCCATCCAGCGGCGTGCGGATTGCCGGCATGCCCGGCGCGTTCAGCACGAGCGCGTCGCTGTCGAGCGTCGGGCGGATCAGCGCGAGGCGCGGGTGCGTACGCTGCGTCAGCATCTGCCCGTGCGGATCGGTGATCAGCCAGTGGCGGTCGTACGCGAGGCCCGTTTCGAGCAGTTGCGCACGCGGCAGCGCGATGCCGGCGCAGGATTTGATCGGGTAGACGAAGAGTTCGGCGATGGCTGGCATGACGTGGCGCTGGCTGAAGGCGGGATGATCGAAACGCGATTGTGCCAGATCATGCCCGCGCCGTTCGGGCGGTCGCGCGCCGCCACGCGGCCCGTCACGCGAGCGGGAAGCCCGTGTCGAAGGTCGTGCGCACGTCGAGCGGCTGGCGCAACAGCCCGGCCTTCAGGTAGAAGTCGGCCGTGCGCTGCTGCTCGGCGATCACCGTCGCGTCGATCGGCTGCCAGCGCGTGCCGCGGCGCTCGAACTGCAGCTTCGCGGCGGCGGGCGGAATGCCGATGATGCGCGCGAGCGCGGCCGAATACGCGTCGACGTGCCGGTACGACCAGGCCTGCGCGCGCACGACGCGCCGCAGGAAATCGTGCAGCACGTCGCGCTTCGATGCGATCGCCGCGTCGGTCGCCGCAAGATAGCTGAGGCCCGACCACAGCCCGCGGCCGTTGACCAGCACGCGTGCGCGGCCGCTCGTTTCGGCGAGCGCGGTATAGGGCTCCCAGGTCGCCCACGCGTCGATCGAGCCGGTGGCGAGCGCCAGCATCGTGTCGGCCGGCGGCAGGAAGCGGAACGACACGGCATCGGGCGGCAGGCCGGCCGCGTCGAGCGCCTTCAGCGTGACGAAATGGCCGATCGAGCCGCGCGTGGTGCCGATGCGCTTGCCTTTCAGGTCGGCCGCGCCTTTCAGCGCCGCGTCGGGTTGCACGAGCACGGCCGTGCCGTATGGATCGGAACGGTTCGCGCCGATCACCTTGATGCGGGCGCCCGACGCGAGCGCGAAGATCACCGGCGCGTCGCCGATCGGCCCGCAGTCGACGGCGGCCGCGTTCAGCGCTTCCGCGAGCGGTGCGGCGGCCGGGAATTCGGTCCATGCGATGTCGTATGCGAGGCCGTTCAGTTCGCCGGCCGCTTCGAGCAGCGCGCGCAGCCCGCCTTTCTGGTCGCCGGCGCGCAGCAGCGGGCGGGCGCCGGATTGCGCGCGCAGGGCGGCCGGCGCGGCGACGATCGTGGCAAGGGCGCTCGCCTGCGCGAGGAAGTGGCGTCGGGTCGGATTCATCGTGAAGTTCTGTCGAAGGAAGGATTCGTGGGTTCAATGCGGGAGCCCGGCCTGTACGTCGCGCACGGGTTCCTGATCGACGCGCAGCAGCAGCGCGGTCAGTGCGTCGCCGCTTGTCACGCGCGCGGCGGCCGGCCGGACCGCCGCGTCCGAGCGGCACAGCAGGTCGGCATCCGACCAGCCGGCGCTGCCCGGCAACGCGCGCGCCCGCAGCCAGCCGCGCCGATCCGCCAGCAGTTGCGTGCCGCCGAGCGCGTCGGGCGCAACGCCGGCAATCGTCGCGAATGCGCGCCACGCATCGGCCGTCGTCGCGACGCAGTTAGCGCGCGCCCCGGCTGACGTTGGCACGGGCGCGCCGCGTTCGGTGACGAGCAAGGTCTGCCAGCGCGCGTCTTCCGGCGGTGGCGTCGCACCCGGCGCGAGCGCGACGACGCGCACGCGCTGACCTTCGCGCCAGCGCTGGAGCGCCTGAGGCGCGGCGTCGCCGCAGCGCACGTCGAGTGCCGGCAGCGGGACCGGCACCGGCCACGCGCCTTCCGCCTGCGCGCCGCTACCGGCGGACAACGCTTTCAGGTAGTCGAGCACGGCCCACGTGTCCTGCGGGCCGAGCGTCGCCGCGAAGCCGGGCATCGTCGCTGCGCCGTGCTCGTCCTGCGTGCCGTGGCGCACGCGCCAGAACAGTTCGCCGTCGAGGCGACGCGCGAGCAGCGTGCCGGCGAAGGTCGGCGGCCAGTGCGCGAGCGTGGCCGCGAGCGGCCCTTCGCCGCGTCCGTCCGCGCCGTGGCAGGCCGCGCAATGTTGCGTATACAGGTGCGCGCCGCGCATCACGTTCGATACGGAAAACGGCGCGGGATCGCGCTGGAAGCTCGTCGGCACGGCAGGCGCGAGCCACAGCGAAGCGGGCGGCCACGGCGCGAACCACGCGACGGCGAGCGCGGCGATGGCCGACGCGACACGCCACTTGCGCGAAGCCAGTGCGAGGCAGGCGAGCACGACGGCCAGCGCCGTCACGCCACAGGCGAACGCGAGTTGCCGCGTGAGTCCCGCGTCGATGTGCAGCGTTTCGAGCGCGATGCGGCGTGCCCACGGCCACGCGGCCTGGCCGTCGGCGTCGCCGGTCAGGCCGAGCGCGTGCAGCACACGCGCCAACGCGATCTGCGCGCGATACAGCAGTTGCAGGAACGCGATGGCCCAGTCGGCGAATGGCGGCGCGTTCATCGCGCGCGTCTCCGGCGTACCGCAGTCAAACGTCGAACGGCATCCGGCATCTACCAGCTCGCATCGAGCCCGAGATGCCGCAGCGCGTCGTGGCGCAATGCGGCGAGGCGCGGGTCGCCGCGATGGCGCGGGTAGGGCAGGTCGACGCGCAGTTCGGCGACGATCCGTGCCGGGCGCGGCCCGAACACGATCACGTGCTGCGCGAGGAACAGCGCCTCTTCCACGTCGTGCGTGACGAGCAGCGCCGAGAAACCGTCGCGTTGCCACAGCGCGGTCAACTCGGCCTGCATCGTGAGCCGCGTCAGCGAATCGAGCTTGCCGAGCGGTTCGTCGAGGATCAGCAAGCGCGGATCGTTGACGAGCGCGCGGGCGAGTGCGACGCGCTGCGCCATCCCGCCGGACAACTGATGCGGAAACATGTTCGCGAACGCCTGCAGCCCGACGCGCGCGAGCGCATCGTCGACGCGATGCTGCGCGGTGCGCGCGACGCCGCGCGCTTCGAGGCCGAGCGCGACGTTCGCGCGCACGCGCCGCCACGGGTACAGCGTCGGGTCCTGGAACACGACGATGCGCGACGGATCGGGGCGTTCGATCGGCGTGCCGTCCTGCGCGATCGTTCCTTGCCGCGCGGCGTCGAGCCCCGCGACGAGCCGCAGCAGCGTCGATTTCCCGCAACCGCTCGGGCCGAGCAGCGCGACGAATTCGCCGGCCGCGACCGACAGCGACACGTCGTCGAGCACCGGCAGCGCGCCGCCGGGGCCGTCGAACGCATGGCTCACGCGGCGGATGTCGATGCGTGCGCCGCGCGGCGACGTGACGGCGGGCGCCGCGACCGTGGCAGCGGACGATTCGAGTACGGCGGCGCTTACCATTTGACGGTTCCTTTCTGCCACGCGAGCACACGGTCGCGCACCGCGAACAGCAGCGCGATCAACCCGGAAAACAGCAGCGCCATCACGAGCAGCGCCGCATACATGTTCACGTACGACGCCCAGCCCTGCGCCCAGCTCAGATACCAGCCGAGCCCCGACTTGACGCCCATCATCTCGGCGACGACCAGCACCGTGAACGACGCGCTCAGCCCCATGAAGATGCCGACGAACACGTGCGGCAGCGCGGCCGGAATCGCGACGCGCAGCACGAGGAAGCGCGCGTTCGCGCCGAGCGTGCGCGCGACGTCGTAGTACTGCTTGTTCACGCTCGCGACGCCCGACCACGTCAGCACGGCGACCGGAAACCCGGTGGCGAGCGCGATCAGGAACGCCGCGGCTGAATAGCTCGACGGGAAGAAGTAGAACGTGAGCGGCAGCAGCGCGGTGGCCGGCACGGGGCCGAGCACGCGCAGCACCGGATGCACCCAGTAGCCGATCCGGCGCGACCAGCCGATCGACACGCCGACCGCGAAGCCCACCGTGACGCCGTACGCGAACCCGAGCGCGAGCAGCTTCAGCGTGTTGCCGGCGCTGCCGGCGAGGCGCGGCCAGTCGTCGACGTAGACCTCGATCAGCGCCTGCGGCGGCGCGAAGAACGGCGTCGGCAGCCAGCCGGTTTTGGCGGTGACGATTTCCCACGCGGCGAGCACGAGCGGCAGCGCGACGAGCCACGGGCCGGCCGGTCGCACCCGTGCGAGCCGCGTGCGGGTCGCCGCGACGAGATGGCCGAGCGTCGCGGCGACGAGCAGCAGCGCGGCGATCGTCCACGCGGCCGTGCCGAACGTATCGGTGTACGCCCAGTCGCTGAAGCCGACGATCCGGTTCGGCCACAGCTGCGTGAGCGCGCCGAGCGCGGCCCACGCGAGCGCGGCGGCGATCCCGGTCGGCCAGGTGCGCGCGCGCCGGGCTTCTGCGGCCAGCGTGGCTTCGCAAGTCGTGCAGGCTGCGCGCGCGGAAACCGTAGCGTTGGCAGCGGCGCCGGCCGGGGCCGATGCGGCGCGTGCGGCGGAAGCGTGTTCGATCGTCGACATCGCGTTACCCCAGTACGTTCGCATAGACCTGCTGCGCGAAGCGCTGCGGGTCCGTGCTCTTCTTCAGCACGCTGATGCGCCGGAAATCGTCCGCATAGAACGCGATTTCCTGCTGCAGGTCGACGTTGGTCGGGTGATGCGTGTAGGTGAGCGTCGCGTACAGCTTGCGCAGATCCTCGGGGCTGATCTTCGGCGAATACTTCGCGAACACCTTCGCTGCTTCGTTCGGGTTGTCGTGCGTGTATTCGGTGGCCTGCACGATCGAGCGCGCGAGCGCGGCGGCCGACGGCCGGTCGTTGCGCACGAGGTCGCCGCGTGCGCCGATCACGCAGCACACCTTGCGCGCGTATTCGCCGGACAGGTTGGTCGCGAGTTCGGTATACGCGCCGTTGCTGCGCTTTTCGAGCAGGTAGAGATTCGGGTCGCCGTCGGCGATCGCGTGGATTTCGCCCTTGTCGACCGCGACGCCGAGCAGGTCGGCCGGATACTGTCGCCACGTGATGTCGCGCTCGGGATCGATGCCGTTCTTCGCGAGCAGGATCGAGAAGAAGTGCTTGCCGGGCGCGGCCAGATCGCTGACGCCGACCGTCTTGCCCTTCAGCGCCTGCAGCGTCGTGACGCCTGCGGCCTTCGCGCCGAGCAGCCGCACGCAGCCGCCGTGCGAGCTGCCGATGATCTTCACGTCGAAGCCGGCTTCGAGCGGCTTCAGCCAGCGGTGGATCATCCCGACCGCCGCATCGGCCTTGCCGGTCGCGATCGATTCGAGCAGCTGGTCGGTCGAGCCGCTGTAGTTGATCAGTTCGACCTTCAGCCCGTTTTTCTCGAAGAAGCCGCGCTCCTGCGCGACGACGATCGGCGTCAGGCAGAACGCGTTCTGGTTCCACGCGAACGTGAGTTTCTTCAGCGGCGGCGCGGACCAGGCCTTGCGGCCGAGCGTGATCGCCGGCACGGCGAGCGCGGCGGCGCCGGCCGCGCGCAGCAGGCGGCGGCGTTGGTCGTCGTGCGCGTCGGCAGGCGTGGGCGCGGTGGTGTGGGTCATGTTGTCTGGTCTCCGGTGTGGCGGAAAGGCGGCTCAGTCGAGCAGGTCGGGTTCGTCGGCGACGACGCGCGCGAACAGGCTGTCGAACGCATGCAGCGCGCCGTCGGGGCCGCCGATCTGGCCGTGCGTATGGCGCGCGGTCGCATGATCGATCGGTTGCGGCGTGCCGGCCGCTTCGGCCAGCAACTGCGTGTGCGCGACGTTGTCGAGCGCGATGTACCACCACGCGGCGGCCTCGACCGTCGGGCCGGCCGTCAGGATCCCGTGGTTCTTCAGGATCACGCCCTTGTGCGTGGTGCCGTCCGGCTTCGCGAGCGCATCGGCGATCCGCGCGCCTTCGCTGGTGTCGACGACCATCCCCGTGAAGTCGTCGAACAGCGCGTGATCCTCGTAGAACACGCACGCGTCCTGCGTGAGCGGATCGAGCGGGCGGCCGAGCGTCGACCAGGCCTTGCCGTAGGTCGAATGCGTGTGCGCGGCGGCGACGACGTGCGGATGGGCTTCGTGGATCGCCGCATGGATCGCGAACGCGGCCTTGTTCAGCGGCCGCGTGCCGATCGTGGTTTCGCCGCGCGCGTTGACGAGCAGCAGGTCGGACACCTTGATCTGCGAGAAATGCACGCCGAGCGGGTTCACCCAGAAATGGTCGGGCAGCTCTGGATCGCGTGCGGTGATGTGGCCGGCGAGGCCCGCCGCGAAGCCGAAGCGCGCGAACAGGCGGAACGCGGCCGCGAGCCGCTCCTGCCGGTGGCGGCGCTCGGCGGCGACGTCGACGCGCGGCGCGGGCGGATCGAACCAGAAGTGCTGGCGCGGCGTATCGGCGAGCACGAGGCCC
The DNA here is from genome assembly GCF_018417615.1 of Burkholderia sp. LAS2. Classification (NCBI taxonomy): domain Bacteria; kingdom Pseudomonadati; phylum Pseudomonadota; class Betaproteobacteria; order Burkholderiales; family Burkholderiaceae; genus Burkholderia; species Burkholderia sp. LAS2. The sequence goes on along the minus strand of NZ_CP071052.1, from coordinate 3,579,967 downwards.
GATGCGGTACGGTTGGGCGAGGACAGGACGGCGGACATGGTCGCGTAGGGCTCCGTTGGTCTCAGGCAGCGCGGCGCGCCGCGTCGCGTGCGGCGACGGCGCTGCGCACGCGCGGAATCAGTTCGCGGCCGTAGTCGATCGCGTCTTCCAGCGGATCGAAGCCGCGAATCAGGAACGTCGTCACGCCGAGGTCGTAGTAGTCGAGCAGTGCGTCGGCGACCTGTTCGGGCGTGCCGACGAGCGCCGTCGAATTCGAGCGCGCGCCGGTGAGCTTCGCGATCTCGGTCCACAGCCGCTTGTCGACGCGCGAGCCGCGCTCGGCCGCGGCGAGCAGGCGGCGCGCGCCTTCGCTCTGCTGCGGGCCGCCGGCGCCGAGTCCGGCCGCTTCGCGCAGCCGGCGCGTTTCGTCGAGGATGCGGTGCGCACGCGCCCACGCTTCGTCCTCGGTCGCCGCGAGGATCGGGCGGAACGACACGGAGAAGCGCACCTGGCGGCCGTGTTTCGCGGCTTCGGCGCGGACGCGCGTCGTCAGGTCGCGCACCTGGTCGAGCGATTCGCCCCACAGCGCGTAGACGTCCGCGTGCTTGCCGGCCACCGCGAGCGCGGCTTCCGACGCGCCGCCGAAGTAGATCGGCACATGCGGCTGCTGGACCGGCTTCACTTCCGAGAAACCCTGCTTGAACCGGTAATGCGCACCGTCGTGATCGAACGGCTGCGCTTCGGTCCAGATGCGCCGCAGGATGCCGAGGTATTCGTCGGTGCGCGCATAGCGTGCGTCGTGATCGAGGAAATCGCCGTCGCGCTGCTGCTCGCTGTCCGAGCCGCCGGAGATGAAGTGCACGGCGAGCCGGCCGCGGCTGAACTGGTCGAGCGTCGCGATCTGCCGCGCGGCGAGCGTCGGCGCGGTGAAGCCCGGCCGATGCGCGAGCATGAAATGGATGCGCTCGGTCGCGGCCGCCGCGAACGCGATCGTCAGCGTCGCCGACGGGCCGGTCGAGTGATGCGGCACGAGAATCCGGTCGAAGCCGGCCGTTTCGTGGGCGCGGGCAAAGTCGCGCACATAGTCGGGATCGACCACGGGGCCGGACGCCGGGTGGATTTCCGACTGCTTCTGGCTCTGGATCATGCCGATGAATTCGACGCTCATCTGGGGTCTCCGGTACAGGGACGTCCCGGCGCACGGCCGGGCAGGAATGGAGCGCAGGTTAACGCCGGGATCATGCGGAATGGAAATAATCAATCCCGATTTGAATATCAGATTTGCATGGTTTGGGGCCGTATGCGTTGCGCATACGCTATGGGCTCATGAATGATCGGGCGCGCGTTGACGCTGTATTTGCCGCCGCGCTTTCGCCGCCGTGTTCGACCTACCCCAGGGAATCCGTTTCGATGTCCGCCAGCCTTGCCGCTTCCTCGCCGCCACCGCAACCTTCGCTGCGCCTTCTGCCTGCTGACGCCGCTGACTTCGTCGCCGCTGCAGACGCCGACGAGGCGAGCGACGCGCGCGTCGCCGTGCTGCTCGAGCGCCTCGCCCCCGAGCTCGCCGCCGATGCGGCCCGCAACGACGTCGACGGCCGCTTTCCGCACGAGAACTTCGCACGGCTGCATCGTGCCGGGCTGATCGCGCAGGTCGTGCCGCGCGAGCATGGCGGCGCCGGTGCGACGCTGGCGCGGGCGAGCCGGATCGTCGCTGCCGTCGCGCGGGCCGACCCGGCGACCGCGCTGGTGTTGACGATGACGTATCTGCAGCATCGCGCGCTCGGCCGCGCCGACAACCGCTGGCCGGCGCAGGTGCGACGCGCGGTGTTCGACAGCGCGGTCGCGCACGGCGCGCTGATCAACGCGCTGCGCGTCGAGCCCGCGCTCGGTTCGCCGTCGCGCGGCGGGCTGCCGGACACTATCGCACGCCGCGATGGCGACGGCTGGCGGCTGTCGGGCCACAAGCTCTACAGCACCGGCATCCCGGCGCTGCGCTGGCTGGCCGTGTGGGCGCGTACCGACGAGCCGACGCCGCGCGTCGGCGTGTTTCTCGTGCCGCGCGACCCGGAGACCGACGGCGACCGCATCCGCGTGATCGAAAGCTGGAATCACGTCGGCCTTCGCGCGTCGGGCAGCCACGAGGTCGTGTTCGACGACGTGCCGCTGCCGGCCGATCACGCAGTCGACGTGCGCGCGCCGGACGCATGGGCCGTGTCGGCTGCCGCGCACGCGGATGCCGACGCGCAGGCCGATCAGCAGGCGTGGATGGTCGCGCTGCTCGGCAGCCTGTACGACGCGGTGGCGCGCGCGTCGCGCGACTGGCTGGTCGAGTTCGCGACGACGCGTGCGCCGAGCGGGCTCGGCGCGCCGCTCGCGACGCTGCCGCGCGTGCAGGAGGCGGTCGGTGAAATCGAGGGCTGGCTGCATACGAATCGCGTGTTGCTCGACGAACACATCGCGCGCACCGACGCAGGCAACGCGCCGTCGCTGACGACCAGCGGCCTCGTCAAGCGCACCGTGACCGAGCACGCGATCCGGACGGTCGAGCAGGCGTTGAAGCTGTCCGGCAATCACGGGTTGAGCCGCGCGAATCCGCTCGAACGCCACTATCGCGACGTGCTGTGCAGCCGCGTGCATACGCCGCAGGACGACGCGATCGCGGTGGCGGCGGGGCGGGCGGTGCTCGATGCGGCAACGCGCGGGCGGACGAACGCGGCGGCGGACGCAACGTCACGCAACGGGATCGAAACCGGTCGACGCGATGCGTGAGCCGGGCCGGGTTGCCTTGCCCGGAAATGGCGAGGCGGGAGGCAGGCGCTGTGCGGTGGCCGCAGCCACCGCCACAACGTTAGGCGGCCTTGTCGTGCGATCGTTCGGGCAGCGCGAATGCCGTGCGCGCATGCGCGGCGACGGCCGCCAGCGGCGCGTCGAGGCGCGCCGCATCGTGCCGGCGCAGCAGCCACAGGTCGATCTGCGGCTTGAAATCGGCGAGCGGCACGATGTCGAGCGCATCGCGCAGCGGGCTGCCTTCGACGAGCGGCAGCGGCATCAGCCCGAGGCCGAAGCCGTTCGCGACGCTCTGCAGTTGCAGGTCGCGGCCGTACGCATCGAGCGTGACCGGCATCGGCAGGCCCTGCGCGTCGAGCGCGCGCCGCAGGCCCGCACGAAAGCCGCAGCCGTCCGGATTGAGCACCCAGCCGCGCGCGTGGCAATCGGCAAGCCGGTAGCTGCGTCGCGGCCAGTCGCCCTTGCGGCCGACCGCGACGAGCCGCGTGGCCAGCAACCGTTCACCCTCGACCTGCGCCGGCAGCACCATTTCGCGGGCGAGGAAGACCAGCGCCGCATCGAGTTCGCGGCGGGCGACGCGTTCGACGAGCAGGCCGCCCCATGCGGTCGTGACCTGGGTCGCGAGCGCGGGCCACTGCGCGGCGAGCTCCGCGATGAGCGCCGGCAGCATCAGCTCGCCGAGCCCTTGCGTGAGCCCGATCCGGAATTCGCCGGCCGGGGGCTGCTCGCCGGCCGTCAGTTCGCGCAGCGCGTCGACCTCGCGCAGGATCGCGCGACACTGCTCGAACACCTGCCGGCCGATGTCGGTCGGGCGCGGCGGCTTCGTGTTGCGGTCGAGCAGCGTCACGCCGAGCGCTTCCTCGAGATTCTGGACGCGCCGCGTGATCGCGGGCTGCGTCATCCCGAGCTCGGCCGCGGCCTGGCTCAGGGTCTGGCAGCGGACGACCGCTGCAAAAGCGTCGATATCGCTAATTTTCATGTTTGTTCTGCATGGTCTTTCGGGTGCATCATGACGATCCATCATATTCCGCATCATATTCGAGGAGCCGGCCGATGAGTACGCTTTCGTTGCAGCAGACGCCGCTGCGTCCGTTCGTCGAGGGGCTGGATGCGCTGCTCGCGTCCGGCGCGAACGAGGCGCGCATTCTCGACGAGGGCGGCGCGCTGCTTGCCGCGCTCGTCGAACACGACGACTGGTTGCCCGACGCGTTCGCGCAGCCCGATCCCGAGCGTTACCGGCAGTACCTGCTGCATCTCGACCCGGGCGAGCGCTTCTCGGTCGTCAGCTTCGTGTGGGGGCCAGGCCAGGCCACGCCGATCCACGACCACACGGTGTGGGGGTTGATCGGGATGCTGCGCGGCGGCGAGTTCTCGCAGCCGTACCGGTTCGACGCGGCCGGCAAGCCGGTGCCCGCGGGCGACGCCGTGCGGCTGCAGCCGGGCGAGGTCGAGGCCGTGTCGCCGCGCATCGGCGACGTGCACCGCGTGACCAACGCGTTCGCCGACCAGGTATCGATCAGCATCCACGTGTACGGCGCGAACATCGGCAAGGTCGAGCGCGCGGTGTACCTGGACGACGGTACCGTGAAGCCGTTCGTGTCCGGCTATTCGAATGCCTGACGCGAACGCGCGACGCCCGGCCCGTTGCGGGTGCGCGCGGGCAGGGCCACGCTTGATTTGTTCCGCTTTCTTCACCGACTTCAACGCATTCAACATAGAGACATCGTGACGCAATCCGCCGATTCCACTTCCCGTTTTCCCGCCGCGTCGTACGAGGACGTACGCGCACGCCTGCTGGCCCGCGACGAGATCGCGCTGATCGACGTACGCGAGGAAGATCCGTATGCACAGGGCCATCCGCTGTGGGCCGCCAACTTTCCGTTGTCGAAGCTCGAACTCGACGCGTGGACGCGGATTCCGCGCCGTGACACGCCGGTCGTCGTGTTCGGCGAAGCGGGTGGCGAGGATCTCGCGCCGCGCGCGGCCGCGACGCTCGCGCGGCTCGGCTACACCGACGTGCGGCTGCTCGACGGCGGCCTCGCGGGCTGGGTCGCGGCGGGCGGCGAGCTCTTCATCGACGTGAACGTGCCGAGCAAGTCGTTCGGCGAATGGGTCGAGGCCGAGCGCCATACGCCGTCGCTGTCCGCGCAGGAGGTGCAGGCGCTGATCGATGCGAAAGCCGATGTCGTGATCGTCGACGCGCGCCGCTTCGACGAGTACCAGACGATGAACATCCCGACGTCGACCAGCGTGCCGGGCGCGGAGCTCGTGCTGCGCGTGCGCGCGCTCGCGCCGGATCCGCGGACGCAGGTGATCGTCAACTGCGCGGGCCGCACGCGCAGCATCATCGGCACGCAATCGCTCGTCAACGCGGGACTGCCGAACCCGGTCGCCGCGCTGCGCAACGGCACGATCGGCTGGACGCTGGCCGGCCAGACGCTCGAGCGCGGCGCGGCGCGCCGCTTTCCGGACGAGATCGACGCGACGCAGCGCGCCGACGCGCGTCGGGCCGCCCGCGCGGTGGCCGAGCGCGCGGGCGTGCCGCGCATCGCGCTGGCCGACGTCGCGGCGCTCGACGAGCCGGGCCGCACGCTGTACCGCTTCGACGTGCGTACGCCCGAGGAATACGAAGCCGGCCACCTGCCGGGCTTCCTGAGCACGCCGGGCGGCCAACTCGTGCAGGAGACCGACCATCACGCGGCCGTGCGCGGCGCGCGGATCGTGCTGGCCGACGACGACGGCGTGCGCGCGGACATGACCGCATCGTGGCTCGCGCAGATGGGCTGGGACGTGCGCGTCGTCGAACCGGCCGGTGCCGCGGCATTCGCCGAGCGCGGCCAGCCGCCGCGCGACGTGCCGGCGACGCCGCCCGCAGCCGACGTGTCGCCCGCGACGCTCGCCGGCTGGCTGAAGGAAGCCGCGCCGGGCGAACTCGCGATCGTCGACGTGACGGCCAGCGCGAACTACGTGAAGCGTCATATCCCGGGCGCATGGTTTGCCGTGCGTGCGCAGTTGCGCGACGCGCTGGCGGCGATTCCGCCCGCGAAGCGCTACGTGTTCACGTGCGGATCGAGCCTGCTCGCGCGGTTCGCGGCGGACGACGCGCGCGCGCTGCTGCCGGCCTCGGCCGAGATCCGGGTGCTGACCGGCGGCACGGCCGCGTGGATCGACGCCGGGCTGCCGCTGGAGAGCGGCGAGACGCATCTCGCGTCGCCGCGCATCGACCGCTACCGGCGCCCGTACGAAGGCACCGACAATGCGGCCGCCGCGATGCAGGCATATCTCGACTGGGAGTACGGACTGGTCGACCAGTTGAAGCGGGACGGCACGCACCACTTCAACGTGATCTGACCGACGCGGGGCAACCGGGCGCGGCACGTCGTGCGCGGCGCCCGGTCGCGATGCGGGTCGGCGCCGGGTATCAGCGCTTGAACGTATCGACGGCCGTGCGACCGACGGCCGGATCGTCGGTGAAGAAGCCGTCGATGCCCGCGCGCAGGTATGCCTGGATCTCGCGCACCGAGCCGGCCGTATTGCGCGTGGCCGGCGTGCCGCCGTCCTTCAGCGACGCGGGCAGGAAATTGTTTTCCGGGCGGAACGTGTACGGATGCACGACGAGGCCGGCCTCGTGCGCATGGCGTACGTACGGCGTCGGCTGCTGCAGCGTGCCGTCCGCGGCGACCGCGATGATCGACGTCTTGTACGGCCCGACGCCGTTCGCATAGGTCGCGATCTCGCGCATCCCGTCGCGCGTCGACAGGTCGCCGTAGGTGCGCGTGTCGTTCGCTTTCACGAAGTCGTACGGGCGCTGGCCCGCTTCGTCCATCAGCTGCACGAGCTTCCAGTTCGGCTGGCTCGACTTGATCCGGTTGCGGATCGTCTTCAGGTTCGCGACCTCGAACGACTGGATGTAGACGGTCGCCGTGCGCGACGTGTACGCATCCTTCAGCAGCGCGTCGACGAGGCGATCCTCGAGCGGCAGGCCGATCGACTGGAAGTAGGTCGGATGCTTGGTTTCCGGATACAGGTGGATCGTGCGGCCGGTCTGCGCGGACATCTGTTTCGCGAGCGCGACGATCTCGTCGAACGTCGGAATCTCGAACTGGTCGTTGTACGCGGTGTTGGCCGGGCGCACCTGCGGGATGCGCTCGCGCGCCCGCAGCGTCTTCAGCTCGGCGAGCGTGAAATCCTCGGTGAACCAGCCGGTCAACTGCGTGCCGTCGATCGTCTTGGTCGCCTTGCGGCTCGCGAACTGCGGCAGCGTCGACACGTTCGTCGTGCCCGAGATCTCGTTCTCGTGGCGCGCGACGAGTACGCCGTCGCGGGTCGACACGAGGTCGGGCTCGATCACGTCGGCGCCGTCCTCGATCGCCTTGCGGTACGACGCGAGCGTGTGTTCGGGGCGCAGCGCGCTTGCGCCGCGATGGCCGACCACCTGGACCTTCGCGGAAATCGGCTGAGTGGGATCGCGCGTCAGATCGTCGTCGCCGCCGCACGCGGCGAGCACGAACGCGGCGGCACAGGCGAACGGGACGTAGCGCAGGGAGGTCGGGCGCTTGAGGGGCATGTCGATGAACCTTCGAAACGGAGTCGGGAAAGGGCACTCGCGCCGGCGGCCGGGCTGGGCGCCGGGCTGCGGAGTCGAACGGTGCGCGATCGTCGCATCGAATCATTACATATGTATTACTTCGACCTTTCCGTTTCGTTTTGGGGCGGCGGTGCGCACGGTAGCGCGCGTGACGGCAGGCGGGCGCGCACCGCATTCCGGCCGTCACAGCGAACCCGCGCGCCGGATGCACTAAACTTGCGGGAATTTTGCATCGCCGCACCGGGGCCGACGCCCGCCTGGCGCGACGATGCGGCGACTCGCGGGCCGGCGCGGGCGCCCGGCGCCCGTGTGCGTCCGGGGCCCGCGCCGGCCGATTTTTCCCGACCCATGACGACCCATACCGATCCCGCCTATCTGCTCGGCGAGCTGCTGAAGAACGTTTCCCGCTCCTTCTACCTGACGCTGCGCGTGCTGCCCGACGGCATGCGCGACCCGGTCGGCCTGGCGTATTTGCTGGCGCGCGCGGCCGACACGATCGCCGACACGGCCCTTGTCGCGCCCGACCGGCGCGCCGCGCTGCTGACCGACCTGCGCGACGACGTCGAGCGGCTTGGCGACGGCGCGGCGCTGTCGCGTTCGCTCGACGACGTGACGCGGATGCAGACCGATTCGCACGAACACCTGCTGCTCGGCTCGATGGAGCCGATGCTCGCGCTGCTGCGCGCGCAGCCGGAGGCCGATCGCGCGTCGATCCGCAAGGTCGTCGCGACGCTGACGGCGGGGATGGAATTCGACCTGCGCACGTTTCCGGACGAGCAGTCGGGGCAGGTCGCCTCGCTGCCGACGCGCGACATGCTCGACCGCTACACGTATCTCGTCGCCGGCTGCGTCGGCGAATTCTGGACCGACATGACGGAGATGCACACGCGCGCCGCGCGCGACTGGGATCTGGCGGACATGCGCGAGAAGGGCATCCGTTTCGGCAAGGCGCTGCAGATGACCAACATCCTGCGCGACTGCGCGAAGGACCTGCGCATCGGCCGCTGCTACCTGCCCGACGACGTGCTGCGCGCGCACGGGCTCGTGGTGGCCGACCTGATGCGGCCCGAGGATTCGGCACGCGCGCGCGGCGTGCTGGTCGACCTGCTGCGCGCCGCGCTCGACCAGTATCGCGACGCCTGCCTGTATACGCTCGCGATCCCGCGCCGTTTCGTGCGGCTGCGGCTCGCGTGCCTGTGGCCGATCATGATCGGGCTCGAAACGCTCGAGCTGCTGGCCGGCCACGCGGCGTGGCTCGATCCGACGAAGCCGGCCAAGGTGCCGAGAAAGCGTATCTACCGGATCATGGCGGCGTCGCTCGCGCTGGTCGGTTCGAACACGGCGATTCGCGCGCGCCTGACCGCGCTCGCCGATGCGGTGTCCGCGCGGCTGGCTCCTGCGCCACGGCATTGAAGATCGCCGGCATCGCCTCCCGGTCCGCGTTCGCCGGACCGTACCCGTCCGGTTTCCGGCACGCCGACTAAAAACGTTTTCATGATTTCGTGTCTCGAAATGTGGGTGTCACGAATGTCGGCGATCCTGCGCGGCGGCGTGAATCGCGGCGTCAGCTTCGAACGCGCATTGGTAAGACGTTTTGTCGCCGAAGGCGTCTGACGACATCAGGCGGTCGTGTTGCACCCGTAAAAATGTAAAGCTAGGGTTTTCACCGGCAAATGCCGGAAACACCCGCTGCACAAGCGTTTCGGGCTGTCTTGTAACCGTTTGGTGAACCGCTGCGTTGCGTCGATCATACGATGACCGACCGCACATGTTGGGAAACAATCGGTAATCCGTCAGAATCGCGTCGGCATGTACTCGCACATGTGTCGGTCATAAAACCACACCAGAAAAGAAACATTCTTTGAGGACGGAGAATCAATGAAAAAGCGCGTCGCTTTTGCCATGACGGCAGCGGGTCTCGCAGCCGCTACCGCCGCCCACGCCCAGAGCAGCGTGACCCTGTACGGTATCGTCGACAACGGTATCGCCTGGCAGAACAACTCGTCGGCAGTCGGTGCGACCACGGGCGGTCACTCGAAGGTGCAAATGTCCACCGGCGTGTGGGCAGGCAGCCGCTTCGGCCTGAAGGGCAGCGAAGATCTCGGCGGCGGCACGAAGGCGATTTTCCAGTTGGAAGCCGGCGTCAACACGGCTAACGGCTCGTCGCAGTGGACGGGCGGCATCTTCACGCGTCAGGCATGGGTTGGCCTGACCAACTCCACGTACGGTACGCTGACGGCCGGCCGCCAGTACACCGCGTACTACACGCTGCTGTCGCCGTACAGCCCGACGACCTGGCTGACCGGCTACTACGGCGCGCACCCGGGCGATATCGATTCGCTGGATACCAGCTACCGCGCGAACAACTCGCTCGTCTACATGTCGCCGAAGTTCTACGGCTTCACGGTCGGCGGTTCGTACTCGTTCGGCGGCGTCGCAGGCGCGACGAACCGCGGCTCGACGTGGAGCGCGGCGATCCAGTACCTGAACGGCCCGGCAGGCATCGCGGTCGGCTACCAGAAGATCAACAACTCGACGCTCGGCGGCGGTGTGTGGGGCGCGAACTCGACCGCCCAGAACGGTCTGGATACGAGCGGCAACGGTGCGGAACAGGCCGTGTCGTCGATCAACAACGGCTACAAGACGGCACAGTCGCAACAGCGCGTCGCCGTGACGGCCGGTTACCAGTTCACGCCGTCGTGGGATATTTCGGCGTCGTACTCGAACGTCCAGTACATCCCGGGCGTCGGCTCGTCGTTCCGCAACACGGCGATCTTCAACACGGCAGGCGCCGTGCTGCACTGGAAGGCATCGCCGCAGTGGGACTTCGCCGCAGGCTACTCGTACACGCGTGCGACCGAGTCGAACGGCATCTCGAGCTCGGCCAAGTACCACCAGGTCACGCTGTCGCAGTACTACAGCCTGTCGAAGCGCACGGGCCTGTACGCGGTTGAGGCGTATCAGCACGCGAGCGGCAACACGCTCAACGGCGCGGCGGTCATCGCGGCAACGACGTCGATCGGCGACGGCGTGGGCGCGGGTTCGAAGCAGAACCAGATCGGCGTCGGCGTCGGCCTGATCCACCGCTTCTGATGTCGCGCGGCGCGCGAGCGCCGCTCACGGCATGCGGTATGAAAAACCGGCCTTCGGGCCGGTTTTTTCATGGGGCGGCCGTTTGCTCCGCCCAGTCTCCCGCCAGCGCCTGAAACAGCGCGGCCGTATCGGTGAGCCGGTCGGCCTGCGCGCGCGTGCGTTCGAGCGTCGTCTGCAGCGCCTGCCGCTGCGCGTCGAGCAGCTCGAACGCGTTGATCCCGCCCGCCGCGTAGCGCACGCCGGCAATCGCCCAGCTGGCTTCCGCCTCCCGCGCGGCCGTGTCCCGCGCCTGCCATTCGGCGGCATCGTGCTCGACGGCGCGCATCGCGTCGGCGACCTGCTGCAGCGCCTGCAACACGATCGACCGATAGCTCGCAAACGCCGCGTCGTAGGCGGCCTGCGCCGCGCGTCGCTTCGCCCGCAGCTCGCCGCCGCGAAAGAGCGGCTGGGCGAGACCGAGGCCGATGTTCCAGATATTCAGGCCGTTCACGATGTCGGCCACGCTCGTGCGTTCGGAGCCGACGCCGGCCGAGATCGAGAAGCGCGGATACAGGTTCGCGGTCGCGACGCCGATGTTCGCGCTCGCCTGATGCAGCATCGCCTCCGCCGCACGGATGTCGGGCCGCTCGCGTGCGAGCGTCGACGGCAGCGTAATCGGCAACGCACGCGGCAGCGCGAGCGCATCGAGCGTCAGGTCGGGGAGGTCGGCATCGGCCGGCGGCGCGCCGAGCAGGATCGCGAGGCGATGGTCGGCCTGCGCGAGTCGTGCCGCGAGCGGCGGCAGCGACGCCTGCGTCTGCGCGAGCAGCGTGCGCTGCGCGTGGACGTCGGCCTGCGACACGCCGCCCGCCGCCGCGCGCGCCTCGACGATGCGCAACTGCCGCGCCTGCGCGTCGGCGAGCTGCCGCGTGAGCGCGATCTGCTGCACGAGCGACGCGCGCAGGATCGCGGTGGCGACGACGTTGCCCGCGAGCGTCAGGCGCGCCGCGTCGAGCGTGTACGACTGGTAGTCGATCCGTGCGCGCAGCGCTTCGAGCGCGCGCCGGTTGCCGCCGAACACGTCGAGCGTGTACGACACGCTCACCGATGCGTCGTACAACGTGAACGGCCCCGGGTTCGGCACATTGGCCGGCAGGCCGAACGCGGCGATGTCGACCCTCTCGCGCGTCGCGGACAGGTTCGCGTCGACGCGCGGCAGCATCGTCGCGCCGGCTTGCGCCACATGGTTCTGTCGCGCTTCGTCGAGCCGCGCGCGCGCTTCGGCGAGCGTCGGGCTGTTGCGCCACGCGGTATCGACGAGCCGGTTCAGCGGTTCGGAGCCGAATCGCGTCCACCAGCGCACCGGCGCATGCGCGGCCGGCGCGAATGTTTGCACGGCGTCGGCCGTCGTCGCCGGCGGTGCGCCGCGTGTGTAGCGTTGCGTCGCCGGCGCGTCCGGCGTGCGGAAATCCGGCCCGACCGCGCAGCCGGCGACGAACGAGGCGACCGCCAGCGAAACGGCGATGGCCGGGCGGGGGGCGCGCGCGCGACGCGAAGCCGGTTTCATCGCGCGCCGCCTAGTCCAGCGTGCGCCGGTAGAAACGCAGCGCGACGCCCATCACGACGACCGTGAACAGTGCGACCGGCCACACCGATGGCCACAGGTCGGCCCAGCCGTCGCCTTTCAGCAGGATGCCGCGCACGAGCCGGTTGAAGTAGGTGAGCGGCAGCAGGTTGCCGATCGCCCGCGCCCACGCCGGCATTCCCGCGAACGGGAACATGAAGCCCGACAGCAGGATGTTCGGCAGGAAGTAGAACACCGCGAGCTGCATCGCCTGCAACTGGTTCTGCGCGAGCGACGACAGCGTGATGCCGACCGTCAGGTTCGCGGCGATGAACAGCAGCGCGGCGAGGTAGATCGCGGGCAGGCTGCCGATGAACGGCACCGCGAACACGAAGCGTGCGGCCGCGAGGATGATCGACACCTGGATCAGGCCGATGAACACGTACGGCACGATCTTGCCCGTCATCACCTCGAGCGGCCGCACCGGTGTCGCAAGCAGGTTCTCCATCGTGCCGCGCTCGCGTTCGCGCGTGATCGCGAGCCCCGTCATCATCACCATCGTCATCGTCAGGATCACGCCGATCAGGCCCGGCACGACGTTGTATTGCGTGATCCCCTCGGGGTTGTACAGCCGGTGCAGCACGACGCCGAACGCGGCCGGGCGGCCGTTCAGGTGCGCGAGCGGCCCGCTCAGGTCCTTCGCCGCGACCGCTTGCGCAAGGCCCGACAGCGCGCCGAGCGCGGACGCGGTCGCGACGGGGTCGGTCGCGTCGGCCTCGACGAGCAGCGACGGCCGTTCGCCGCGCAGCAGCCGGCGCGAGAAATCGGCCGGCACGCTCAGCACGAACAGCACGTCGCCGCGCGCGAGCGCGCGCCGGCCGGCCGCTTCGTCGGGCAGGGTCTCGACGATGTCGAAATACGCGGAGTTGCGCATGGCGGCAATGAAGCTGCGCGTGAACGGGCTCGGATCGGCGGCGATCACCGCCGTCGGCAGGTGCTTCGGATCGGTGTTGATCGCGAAGCCGAACAGCGCGAGCTGGATGATCGGCACGCCGACGATCATCGCGAACGTCACGCGGTCGCGGCGCAACTGCAGGAATTCCTTCAGCACGATGCTCCACCAGCGCGCGGCCGAGAACGATTCGTGCAGGCGCGCCCACGGTCTCATCGCGTCGCTCCGCCGGCCGGGCCGGACGCGCGGCTCATCATGTAGATGAAGACGTCCTCGAGCCCCGTCTCGATCGGCGCGATGCGCAGCGCCGCATCGTCGCGCGCGACCTGCGCGAGCGTCGCGTCGAGCGCGACGCGGTCGTGGCCGCTCACGTGCAGCGCGGAGCCGAACACGACGGTCTGGTCGATGCCCGGCATCGCATGCAGTCGCGCGGACAGTTCGGCCAGGTGCTCGCCGGTGACCGCGCGGGTCGACAATCCCTGCGATGCGACGATCTCGGCCGACGTGCCTTGCGCGAGCAATTCGCCGTACGCGATATACGCGAGCTTGTGGCAGCGCTCGGCTTCGTCCATGTAGTGCGTGCTGACGAGCACCGAGATTCCTTGCGCGGCGAGCCGGTGCAATTCTTCCCAGAAATCGCGGCGCGCGGCCGGGTCGACGCCCGCGGTCGGTTCGTCGAGCAGCAGCAGTTCGGGCTCGTGCAGCATGCACGCGGCAAGCGCGAGGCGCTGTTTCCAGCCGCCCGACAGCGCACCGGTGAGCTGGTCCGCGCGGCTCGCGAGGCCGAGCCCGTCGAGCGCGCGCGAGACGGCGGCCTTGCGGTCGGCCATCCCGTACACGCGCGCGACGAAGTCGAGATTCTCGCGGATCGACAGGTCCTCCCAGTACGAGAAGCGCTGCGTCATGTAGCCGACGCGGCGCTTGATCTGCGTGCTGTCGCGCACGATGTCGTAGCCGAGGCAGGTGCCGCTGCCCGAATCGGGTGTCAGCAGGCCGCACATCATCCGGATCGACGTGGTCTTGCCGCTGCCGTTCGGCCCGAGAAAGCCGAAGATCTCGCCGCGCGCGACGCGCAGCGATACGTCCTTCACGACGTGCTTGTCGCCGAAACGCTTGTTCAGGCGCTCGACGTCGATCGCATACGGGGCTGGCGACGCGTTCACGGCACCCTCACGGCGACGGGCTGGCCCGGGCGCAGCTTCGATGCGTCGGCCGCGGCGGGGAGTGCCTCGATCATGAACACGAGCTTGCTCCGGCTCTCGTTGCTGTAGATCACGGGCGGCGTGTATTCGGCTTCGCTCGACACGTAGGTGATGCGTGCGGGCACGTCGGCCGCGCAGCCGTCGCAATGGATCGCGACCGCGCGGCCCGGCGCGAGCGAACCGACGGCGGCCTCCGGCACGAAGAAGCGCACCTTCAGGTTCTGCGGCGGCAGCATCTGCACGACCGGATTGCCGGCCTGCACCCATTCGCCGACGCGGTACAGCGTGTCGTACACGCGCCCGGCCGCCGGCACGGCGACGCGCTTCTGGTCGAGCTTCCATTGCGCCTCGGCCACGGCCGCCTGCGCGGCGTCGACCTGCGCGGCCTGCGCGGCAACCTGTTGCGCGCGGCCCGGCAGGCGCGCGACGTCGACCTGGCTTCGCAGCTCGCGCATCTGCGCGGCGGTGGTCTGCGCGGCCGTGCGCGCATCGTCGAGCTGCTGCTTCGAGATGCCGCCCGCCGCGTACTGGCGTTCGTCGCGGGCGAGCTGCGCAGCGGCGCGCGCGGCCTGGGCGGCCGCCTGCGCGAGCTGGGCCTTCGTCACGTTCACTTCGGGCGGGCGCTTGCCGGTCTGCAGATCGGCGAGCTGCGCACGCGCCGCGTCGAACTGATGCCGCGCCTGCTGCAGCGCGGCCGTTTCGTTGACGGCCTCGAGCGAGAACGCGGGCGCGCCGGCGGCGACTGCCTGGCCGCGCTCGACCGACAGCTGCGTCAGCGTGCCCGATTGCGACGACGACAGGTACACGAATTCGCCTTCGACGTAGCCTTGATACGTCGGCGTGCGATCGGTCTGGCGGCCGCAGCCGGCGAGCAGCGCGACGGCCGCGCCCAGCGCGAGCGGCCAGGTGCGCGCCGCGTTCACGACGGCCTCCGCGGCGCGCGCGTGCGTGCGCGAGGGGCGGCAGCGGGCGGCCGCATGCCCGAATCCAGCAGCGCGCGGACATGCCGGTGCAGCACGTCGCGGTCGATCGGCGGCAGGCCGCGCGCGCTTTGCCACAGCTTCGCGGTCGCGAGCGGCAGCATCACGAGCGCGACGATCGAATGGAACAGGAACGCGGGTTCGAGCGCGGGATTCAGCGTGCCGGCCCGCTGGGCGGCGCGAATGCGTTCGGCGAGGTGTCCGACGTGCTCGAGCGGAATGCGGCGGATCATCCGTTCGCGCAGCAATCCGCCTTCGTGGACGATCTCGCGCAGCCAGATCGACGGCAGCCACGGCATCCGGCCCGTCACGTCGAAGAAGCGGTCGACGAGTTCGGCGGCGAGCGCGAACGGGTCGTCGGCGGGCGGGTCGGTCGGCCGCCACACGAACGCGATGGCGTGCGCGATCCGCTCGTCGACGATCGCGTCGAGCAGCTGCTCGCGATTCGTGAAATAGTAGTGGACCATCGCGGACGTGACGCCGGCAGCGGCGGCGATCTGCGCGACGGTCGTCGCGGCGATGCCGCGTTCGGCGAACAGTTGCGTCGCGACGTCGAGCATGTGGTCGCGCAGGTCGAAATCGTCCACCGACGGGCGGCGCCCGCGCGGCCGGGCGACGGCGGATTTCGCGTTCATGCAGATGACGCTAATTGATGGGTTAGTTAATTTCAAGGAAGGATCCGCGCGTGCGTTGATCGCGATCAGGGGAACGGCAAGCAGCGGCGTGGACGAGCGGGGGGGGCGACGCGACGGCGGGCAGGGCACCCGCGCCGGAATGTAGGAAGCGGCTAACGAGAAAGGGCGGGAAAACAGGCGGAAAACAGCCGGACAGCGAACGCAGGCGGAAAACCGGCGGGCGAGCGCGCGGCACACGGGCGCGGGCCCTGTCGCGCCCGCGCCCGTTCCGGCATCACTGATCGATCGGCGACTTCAGCGGCTGATGCTCGCCCGTCAGCCCGAACACGACGAGTTGCGCGGGCTCGGTCGCGCTCGCGTTGCGCGACACCTGATGGCGCGAGCCGGGCGGTTCGTACCAGCCTTCGCCGGCGCGATAGCGGCGCAGCGGGCCGTCGTTCACCTGCGACAGCACTTCGCCTTTCGACACGACGGCGAACACCGAGCCGAGATGCCGGTGCGGTTCGGACACCTGACCGGGCGCATAGTCGACCGTCGCGACGACAGCGAGCTTGCCGGGCGCTTCGGGCACGGCCTGCTGCATGATCGCGTGCACGCTGTCGTCGGCGTCGTGCGCGTGAGCGGCGGCCGGCAGCGCCGCGGCGAGCACGAGCCCGGCGCACAGCGCGACGCGATGGAGCGGGGAACGGATCATCGTCGGCGCCTTACTCGGGCATCTTGCGGAACGCGATCGCGAAGCGGTTCCACGCGTTGATCGTCGCGATCAGCATCGACAGGTCGAACAGCTCCTCGTCGGTGAAGTGCGGCTTCACGGCTTCCCAGACGGCGTCGGGCACGTGGTTGCTGGCCACCA
Source organism: Burkholderia sp. LAS2 (assembly GCF_018417615.1). Classification (NCBI taxonomy): domain Bacteria; kingdom Pseudomonadati; phylum Pseudomonadota; class Betaproteobacteria; order Burkholderiales; family Burkholderiaceae; genus Burkholderia; species Burkholderia sp. LAS2. The sequence continues at coordinate 3,563,355 of NZ_CP071052.1, read as the reverse complement.
GCGTCAGCGCCTCGGTCCATTCCAGTGCAGCGCGTTCGCGCTCGGTGAAGAACGGCGTTTCGCGCCACGTGACGACGGTCGCGAGACGGCGGTCGGTTTCGCCGCCCTTGCGCGCGTCGGTCGTGTGCATGTCGACGCAGAACGCGCAGCCGTTGATCTGCGACGCGCGCAGGCGGACGAGTTCGGCGAGCGGCTTCTCGATCGAGCTCTTCGCGAGGAATTCCTCGGCGTTGCGCATCACCTTGATCGCATTCGGGCTGGCGGCATAGAAGTTCAGGCGCGGTTGCATGGCAGGTCCTTTTCGGTTGGGTGCGCCGGAGTGGCGCGACAGGACCCACTTTAAGAGCCGTACTGGCCTGCTTGAATAGCCAATTCCACGGAAATTCAGGTAACCAGTGGCGGGCCGCCCGCGATGCCGGCATCGAGCAAGCCGGCCAGCTTCGCGAGCGCCGTGTCGATGCGCAGCGCGTCGATCCCGCCATAGCCGAACAGCAGCCCCGGGCGCACCGGCCCGCCCACGTGAAACGCCGAGATCCCGTACAGGCCGATGTCCTGCGCGCGCGCCGCGCGGACCAGCGCCGCTTCGTCGAGCCCCGGTTTCAGGTGCGCGGCGAGATGGATGCCGGCGGTCGGCACGATCGCGTCGAACCACGGCGCGAGTTCGCCGCGCAGGTGCGCGATCAGCATCTTGCGACGCGCGTCGTAGTGCTTCTGCACGCGCTTCAGGTGCCGCGCGAAATCGCCTTCGAGCATGAAGCGCGCGAGCGCCGCCTGCGTCAGCGTGCACGTGTGCCAGTCGACGATCTGCTTCGCCTTGGCCAGCGCGCCGCGCAGCGCGCGCGGCGGAATCGCGTAGCCGATCCGCAGCTCGGGAAAGATGGTCTTCGAGAACGTGCCGACGTACGCGACGAGGCCCGTGCGGTCGAGGCTCTTCAGCGATTCGACCGGCCGGCCTTCGAAGCGGAATTCGCCGTCGTAGTCGTCCTCGATGATCACCGCGCGGCGGCGCTGCGCCCATTCGAGCAGCGCGACGCGGCGATCGAGCGTCATCGGCATGCCGAGCGGGAACTGATGCGACGGCGTCACGTAGACGAGCCGTGCGTCGTCGGGCAGCCGTTCCGTGACGAGGCCCTGCGCGTCGACCGGCACGCCGATCACCGTCGCGCCGAGCGACGCGAACGCGGCGCGCGCGGGCGGATAGCCGGGATCCTCGACCGCGACGACGTCGCCCGGCCGCACGACGACGCGCGCGAGCAGGTCGAGCGCCTGTTGCGCGCCTTGCGTGACGAGCACGTCGTCCCAGCTGCAGGCGACCGCGCGGCTGAATCCGACGTAGCGCGCGATCGCACCGCGCAACTGCGGATCGCCGGCCGGGTCGTGGTACTGGCCGGGCCCGCGCGCCTGCTGGCGCAGCGCGTGATGCAGGCAGCGCCGCCAGGCGTCGAACGGGAACAGCGTCTTGTCGGTCACGCCGCCGCGAAAGTCGAAGCCGGGCGCGTCCTGCGGCGCGGGCATCGCGAGCGCGTCGGGCAGGTCGTTCCACAGCGCGCGTGCATCGACCGCGTCGATGCGCGGCATCTCGTCGACGATCGACGGCGCCGACGTTGCCGCGGCATGCGGCACGCGCGCGAGGCCGCGGGCGACGAACGTGCCGTCGCCCGCGCGCGTCGTCAGGTAGCCCTCGGCGACGAGGCGCTCGAACGCGTCGAGCGTCGTCTTGCGCGACACGCCGAGCTGTTTCGCGAGGTCGCGCGTCGACGGCAGCCGCGCGCCGCCTTCGAGCCGCCCGTCGACGATCGCCGTGCGCAGTTGCCGGAAGATTTGCCCCGTCAGGTCGTGACGGCCTTCGATGCGGATCGCGATGTCCATCGCAGTGGTTACCTTGATTCCCGGGATTTCGCTTGGATCAGCATACCGGAAGTCGACCGCGCGGCGGCTGTTCGCGGCTAGCGACCGCAGCCGCGTCCGGCATTCAAAGCGACGTCGCCTTCGTCTCCGGCAGCAGCAGGACGGCGAGCAGCACCACGCCATAGGCTGCGCCGGAAAAGATCGCGATGGCCAGCGCGAGGCCGAGCGAATGGCTCAGCATCCCGACGAGACTCGGGAACAGCGCGCCGATGCCGCGTCCGAAGTTGTAGGTGAAGCTTTGCGCATTGGCGCGGAAAGTCGACGGATACAGTTCCGTCAGGTACGCGCCGACGCCGCTGAAGATGCCGCATGACGAAAAGCCGAGCGGAAAGCCGAGCCACAGCATCTGTGCATTCGACAGCGGGACGGTCAGGTACGCGCACACCGACACGAGGGAGAGCGCGGAGAACAGCATGAAGTTGCGTCGGCGTCCCCACCAGTCGGAAAGATACGCGCCGACGACATAGCCGCAAAACGACCCGACGATGATCACGAACAGATAGGCGCCCGTATCGAGCACCGACAGGTGTCGCTCGATCTTGAGAAAGGCCGGCAGCCACGTCGACATCGCATAGAAGCCGCCCTGGATGCCGGTGCAGAGCAGCGCGGCCAGCACCGTGCGCCGTGCGTGCGCGCGCGAGAAGATCGCCCACACCGACGGCTGGCCTGCGCCTTGTTTGCGGGCGGCGTCCGCCTGCACGAACACTTCCGGTTCGGGTACGTGCTTGCGTACGTACAGGACGAGCAGGGCGGGCACGATACCCACCCAGAACAGGCTGCGCCAGGCCAGCGACTCGGGAAGGACCGAAAACGCGATGCTGTAGAGAATCGCCGCGCCGCCCCAGCCGATGGCCCAGCCGCTCTGCACGAGGCCGACCGCTTTGCCGCGATGGGCGGGTGCGACGATCTCGCCGATCAGCACGGCGCCGACGGCCCATTCGCCGCCGAAGCCGAGCCCTTGCAGCGCGCGCAGCACGAAGATCTGCTCGAAGTTCTGCGCGAAACCGATTGCCAGCGTGCAGACGGAGAACCACAGGATCGTCCCCTGCAATACCTTGACCCGTCCGTATCGATCCGCGAGGATGCCCGCGATCCAGCCGCCCACGGACGAGAAAATCAGCGTCACGGTGCTCAACAGGCCGGCCTTGCCGCGATCGAGGCCCCACAGGTCGATCAGCGAAGCCAGCACGAAGCTGAACACCATGAAGTCGAACGCATCGGTCGCCCAGCCGGCGAACGCCGCCTTGAACGCGCGCTTGCCCGCGGAATCGAGTTCGGCGTACCACGACGCGCGCGGCACGATTCGCAGCGCGGCTTCGTCGGCATCTCTCGTTGTCGTCATTGTTGTTGTTCGTGAAGTAGGGATGGCGCTATCGAAGTGCGGAAGGGCGTTTGCCGGTCGCGAGTGCGCGCCGCACGACGTCCGGCGTGGCCGGCGCTTCGCGGATGCGTACGCCGGTCGCGTGATGGATCGCGTTCAGGATGGCCGCGGCCGTCGGCACGAGCGCCGGCTCGCCGATGCCTTTCGCGCCGTACGGGCCGACGGCCGTCGGCGCCTCGACGAAGATCGACTGCACGTCGGGCATGTCGTGCACGGTCGGAATCACGTAGTCGTGCAGATTGTTGTATCGGCCGGGGTGGTACTTCTCCATCAGCGCCATGCCGATGCCTTGCGCGACCGCGCCTTCGACCTGTCCTTCGAGCAGCGTCGGATTGACCATCCTGCCGACGTCGTGCGCGGCCACGACCTTGAGTACGCGCACGCGCCCGCTTTCGCGGTCCACCGCGACCTCCGCCATCTGCGCGCCGAACGCGTAGGTTGCATAAGGCGTGCCTTGCCCCGACGCATCGAGCGACGTGGTCGGCGGATCGAAGCGCTCCTCGGCCGCGATCACGTAGCCGTGCGCATCGACGGGCAGCGTCCGCAGATCCACCGGATGGCCGTCGACGGCGATGCCGCGCGCATCGGACGAAATCCGCGCATCGGACGCCGCGCCGGCGAACGCGAGCAGCCGGTGGCGCAGCGCGGAGCCGGCAAGGAAGGCCGCGCGACCGGTGATGAAGGTCTGCCGCGACGCCGACGTGCGGCCGCAATCGGGCGACAGCGCGGTATCCGGGCCGACGAATCGCAGCCGGTCGACCGGTACGCCCAGCGCGTCGGCCGCGATTTGCGGAATGACCGTGTTCGCGCCCTGGCCGGCATCCACCGCACCCTGGTGCAGGACGATCGTGCCGTCGCGCCGGATGCCGAAGCGGACCGTCGACGGATTCGGCAATGCGGTGTTGCCGCAGCCGTAAAAGAACGCCGCGACGCCGACGCCATGACGAATGTGGCCGGGCGCCGCCGCATTCAGCGTCGCGATCCGCGCATGCGCGTCACGCCACGCCGGACGCAGCGCATCGAGGCATGCGACGAGGCCGACGCTGTCGTCGAGCACTTGTCCGGTCGGCAGCGTATCGCCGGGGCGCAACGCATTCAGCGCGCGGAACTCGAGTGGATCGATGCCCGCCGCGAACGCCAGCTCGTCGATCAGCTGTTCCTGCGACATCGTCGTCTGCGGCACGCCGAAGCCGCGGAAAGCGCCGGCCGGCGTGACGTGCGTATGAATCGCGCGCGTGTGCGCCGCGTAGTGCGGAATCACGTACGGGCCGCCCGCATGCACCGGTACGCGATTCGCGACGGCCGTCCCCCAGGACGCGAACGCGCCGGTGTTGTAGTCGCCTTCGAACGTCACCGCGCGCAGCCGCCCATCGGCATCGGCGGCGATGCTGGACGTCATGCGGCCGGGATGGCGCTTGGTCGACGTGGCCATCGATTCCTCGCGCGAGAACGCCATCGCGACGGGCCGGTCGAGATGCCAGGCCGCGATCGCGAGCAGCGGCTGGACCGTCATGTCGAGCTTGCCGCCGAAGCCGCCGCCGACCGCGGTCGCCACGACGCGCACCTGTTCCGGCGCCACGCCGAGAATGCGCGCGAGGTCGGCGCGATGCGGATGCGGCGCCTGCGTCGACGAATGGATTTCGATCACGTTGCCCACGCGTCGCGCCCAGCCGGCTTCCGGCTCGAGGTACGCATGCTCGACGAAACTGGACTGGAACGTTGCGCTGACGACGTGACGGGCATCCTGTATCGCGCGCTCCGGGTCGCCGCGGCGCACCACGCCCTCGATCAGCACGTTGCCGGGGCGATCGGCGTGCAGCTGCGGACTGTCGTCCAGCACGGCGTCGGCGATCGCGAGAACCGGCGTCAGCGGCGCCCACCGCACCGGAAAGCGGTCGAAATCGAGCGCCGCGAGCGCGGCGCGCTCGCCGACCACCAGCGCGACCGCCTCGAGATGGTGGCGTGTCTCGGTATCCGGAAGGACCGGCTGGTCCGCGTACGGCGTCGCGACGCCGTGCAGATTCATGCCCGGCACGTCGGCGTGGGTGAGGACGCGATGCACGCCCGGATGCGCGTCGACGAATGCGGCGAGGTCGCCGAACGCGAAACGTGCGCGGTGATGCGGGCAACGCACCGCGCGCACGAACAGGCTGTCGGCCGGGTAGTCGTCGGCGCCGAATCGCTGGCTGCCGTCGACTTTTTCGGGGCCGTCGAGACGCGTGAGCGGGACGCCGACGGACGGCCCTTCGGACGGCGCGGGCGTGCGGCACCGTGCGGCGGCGCCGCATCCGACTTCGGTCACCGCGTCGACGATCTTCTGATAGCCGGTGCAGCGACACAGCACGCCGTCGATCGCGGCCCGCGCACCGGCGCGGTCGCTGACTTCGCCGGCGTCGATGGCCGCCGCCGCCGCGGTGAGCATGCCGGGCGTGCAGAAACCGCATTGCACCGCCTGATGGGCGAGAAACGCCTGCTGCAGGCGGCTGCCGCATCGCGTGCCGTCGGCAAGACCTTCGACGGTGACGACACGACGCCCCGCGATCTGCCCGACCGGGATCAGGCATGCATAGCGTGCGTCGCCGTCGACGATCACCGTGCAACTGCCGCAATCGCCCTGGCGGCAGCCTTCCTTGGTGCCGAACTGGCGCAGGTCCGCACGCAGATGGTCGACGAGGCGCTGCGAGCGGTCCGCCGGCAGGGGGCGCCGCGTGCCGTTGAGATCGAACCAGTCCGGTTCCGGCGAAATCGCCGGGCCGCCGCCCGCGATCGTTTCGCGAACGTCGGCAAGCGGGTCAGGCTGCGGATGCGCCACGTGCGTTCTCCTCGATGCAGCATGTGAAAGCGCGCGAGATGGCCAGCCGCGCGAGATGAAGGCGATGCAGGGCGGTCGCCCGGCAGTCGTCGGCCGGGGACAGCTCGTCCAGCGGCGACGTTGCAAGCACGTCGGCCAGTTCGTCGCGCCGCCGGCCCGTCAGTGCATTTTCGAGCACCTGCATCCGGCGCGCAACGTCGGAGGCGCCGCCGACGGCAACGGCGGCCGCCTCGATCGTCCCCGCGGCGCACACGCGCAACTGCGCGGCGGCCGACACCACGGCGATCGCCGCGCCGTCGCGATTCGTGCACTTGATGAACGACGTACGCGCGTGCGCGCGGGGTTGCGCAAACCGCAGCGCCACCAGCAATTCGTCGGCGTCCAGCGCGGTCCGGCGGTTGCCCAGCAGGAATTCGGCCAACGGCAAGCGGCGCATGCCGCGCACGCTGGCCAGTTCGACGCTCGCATCGAGCGCCAGCAGCGCGGGGATGCCGTCCGCGACGGCGGACGCATGGCACACGTTCCCGCCGATCGTGCCCTGCACGCGAATCTGCCGGGGGCCGATCGACGCGGCTGCGTCCGTGAGCGCCACGGGCAGCCATGCCGTGCGCGCGATGGCGTCCCACGTGGCGGCCGCACCGATACGGGCGACGCCGTCGTTCAGCTCGATGCCGCGCAGCGCGTCGACGCGGCTGATATCCAGCCATGCCGAGCGCGCCGGCACGAGCCCGATATCGGCAAATGCGTCGGTGGCCCCGCACACGATGCGCGGCCGCGGCTGCGCCGCGAGCGTACCGAGCGCTTCGTCGAGGGTAGTGGCGCGAACGTAGTTCATTTCAAGGTGTCTGCATCGTCATGGTCACGCGGGGCGACATCGGCGCCGGCACACGCTCAATCGCCGATCGGCGGATCCTTGCGAACGACCCGCAGCACGCTGTCGATGACGAACGCTTCCCATCGGCGCACGGCCTCCGGCGCATTCAGTTCCTCGCCGAGGAACGCGGACAACGTGTGGCGGTTCGACGTATAAAAATACGCTGCCGAAATGATCAGCAGGAAAACGTCGCGCGCGTTCAGTTCCGTGCGGAACAATCCTTGTTCGGCGCCGTTTTCGAGAATCCTGGCCACGATCTGCACCGCATGCGACGAATATTCGCCCCGGCGTTCGAGCCTGGCCAAATGCTTGCCCTGGTGCAGGTTCTCGGTGTTGAGCAGCGTGATGAAATCGGGATTGCGCCAATAGTAGTCCAGCTTGAAGCGAATCACGGTCTTGAGCGCTTCCACGGGATTCGACGGATCCGGCGCCATCTTGAGCTCCGCCTCGTCCATGCGCCGATAGATGCCTTCCAGCACCGCGACGAACAGGCCCTCCTTGCTCCCGTAGTAGTAATAGATCATCCGGTCATAGGATTTCGCCAGCCTGGAGATCCGCTCCACGCTGCCGCCTTCGTAGCCGTAGCGCGCGAAGACCTTGGTCGCCGCGCGCAGGATCTTGTCGCGGGTTTCCTGTGCCGCTGCCTCCCGGACACCGGTTCCGCGCACCGTCTTGGCTTTTGTTGCTTGAGTCATACCGCTCCTATGGCGGCCGGCAACCTCGTCCTGCCGCCTGAAAGAAACCTGGAACAGCGGCATTCCTCGAACTTTCGTACAGGGAACGCTACATGAATTCGGGATTCTACGGAACTCTCGACGGGTTCGCAACAAATCATGAATAGGTAATTGATTCAATGGGTTGTGGGAGTCGTGTCCGACGTATCGGCACGCATGGAGGAGGCGTGAACGCTATCTTCACATTTTTATTTTGAGAAACTGCTGCTACCATTCGTTTGTGGAGTACTCACTACATGAAATGTTGATTTCAGGTTGGCAGAGGCCGATGCCGGCAAGCAGGAGATAGACCCATGAACAACGAACTCGACGATGTCTGCAGCGCGCTCGCTGCGCGGACGCCATGGAAATCGCGCGTCGATCCGGGTGGCGCCGAAGCGGGCCCGGCCTTCGACGAACTCATGCCTCGATCGCTGCTGTCGATCGACGTGCACGTGTTGCACGACGTCTCGCGCGGAATGGCGCACGAGGCTTCGCCCGCGACGCGCGTCGCGACACTGCTCGAGTCGGCGCTGCGGGCGGCGGGGGCAACGTGGGGCGTGATCGCGGTGCTGCGCGGCCGCGGGGGGGGGGCAGCCGCCGTCGCGACGGCCGCGAACGGACCGCACACCGAGCGGCGGTCGGTCGACCGGCTGCCCGTGCCGATCATTGCCGCCGCCGTGCACCTGCGCAACGGCCTGGTGCTGCGCGATGCGTGCGCCGCCGACCATTGGCGAACGGACGACTATGTGCGCCGCCGCAAGCCGCGCTCGGTGATCTGCGTGCCGATACGGTGCAATGGTGAACTGATCGGTGCGCTGTATCTCGAGCATGGCGACCTGCCGGGCATGTTTACGCCGGCGAAGGCCGCACTGGTCGAGATCATTGCGCCGCATGCCGGATGCGTGCTGGAGAATCTTCGGCTGCGCGACGAGCTGGACGCGCAGCGCGCACGCGTGGGCAGCGTCGAAGCCGCGATGCGCGAAACCCAGTCCGAAATGGACCGCACCAGTCGGCTGACCGCGTACGGAGAGCTTGCGGCGTCGATCGTGCACGAGGTCGCCCAGCCCGTCACGGCGATCGACACGTCCGCGCGTGCCGGGCTGAAATGGCTCGACCGCGGCGCGCCGAACATCGAAGCCGCCCGCGAGATGCTTGCGCACATCTGTGCGTGCACGGTGCGGGCGCGGACCATCATCGGTGCGCTGCGCGCCAGGGCACGGCGCACGGCGCCCGTGTTCGCCGTGTTCGACCTCGCCGATGCGCTGCGCGAGGCGGCGGAGATACTCGAAAGCACGCTGGACGCGATGAAGGTGAACCTGCGCGTCGACGGATGTGCGTCGGCGATACCGATGCGCGGCGAACGCGTGCCGCTGCAGCAGGCCATCATCAGCCTGCTGATGAACGGCGCGGAATCGATGATTGGTACACCTGAAGGAAAGCGTGTCATCGTGCTGACATGCGAATTGGAGCGGAACCTCGTGCGCATCCGGATCGACGACAACGGCGACGGCTTCGATCCGCAGGTGGCCGCGCGCCTGTTCGAACCGCTGTTCACCACCAAGCCGCACGGAATGGGCATGGGGCTGTCCATCTGCAAGTCCATCGTTGAAGCGCACAACGGGCAGCTGGAACTTGCGCCGCGCGAGCACGGCGGCACGCGGGCCACGGTGACACTGCCGGTTTCTTCGATGTGAGCGGGCACGGGCGCGATGTGTCGGGGCGTGAATCGGTGCGCGACCGGTGCACGTCGCGGGAAGGGGCAGGGGGGAAACGGACCGGCTGCCTATACGAACGTATGCGGCGACTCATGCCGACGCGTCAGGCGGCTAGCTGCAGATGCTATGGAGCACGCCGACGCGTCACCTTATGCTCGCTTCACCGGTACACGATTCACGTTGACGACGGCTCGACCGACCCGTCAGCGAGTCGGAATCGCGACGCGGCGCGGACGTGATGCGTGCGCATCGTGACGACGCAGGTCGCCGGAACACACGTGCTTGTCGATCCGATACCAGACATCCAAGGAACCCATCATGAAACTCCGACACATCGTCGTCACCGGCGGCCTCGCCGTCGCCCTGATCGCCGGCATGAACCTGCGCGCGTTCGCGGACGAACGACCCGATACGGCCGGCGCGGATGCCGCGCTCACGACGACGCCGGCGGCCGGCACGTCGAAGAAGGCGGTCCGTGCGGCCAATCGCACGTTCTCGCGGTCGGTGCAGAAGGCACTGTCCCATACGAAGGGGCTTGAAGGGAAGCCGATCGTCGTGTTCGGCAACGCGTCGACCGGACGCGTGACGCTGACGGGCCAGGTCGAAAGCGAAGACCTCGATCATCTGGCGGTCGAGGCGGCGCGGAAGGTACGCGGCGTCACGGCGGTGAACAGCCGGATCACGCTGCGCTCGGAAGGCGGCGCCTGAGCGACGGCCGGACGCACCGCCGTGGCCGCTTGCGTGCGTCCGCTTTCACACGACCGATACGACCGACACGACCGGATGGGAGAAACGATGATGGCGACCCTGCCTGAAGCGGACATCATGATTCGCACGTTGATCAATGTCCTCGATCCTTCGCTGGAGCAACGCGATGTTTGCCGGCAAGCGCAGCGCACGCGATACAAGTCGCGCCGCTTCGGCCGGCGCCGGTGCGACGACGACGACACGCGCGCACGTGAAGCCCCGCTTGACGCGATCGAGGTGATCGAGTGCCTGTCGTCGTCCATGATCACCGTTTCATGGAGCGACTCGCGTTCGGGACGGTATACCGAGCAGATCTGGTGCCGCAGCCGCGCACGCGAACCGGCGGTCTGCGCGTTGACGGGAAGCGCGATCGCGCGCGGCGATCGCGTGTTCCGTCCGCGCTCGAGCGACGTTTGCCTGCCCGCCAACCGGCAACGCATGATTCTCGCGGCGACCATTCAGTCATGCACCGGCGTATCGGTGCCCGACGCGACCGAGCCGGACGCGTGATGCGCGCGGCGCGAGCGGCGGCCCTACGCGGACGGCACCGTCACGACGATCAGCGCCGCACCGCGAAGGCGCTCGGCGAGATCGAAGTGAACCGGGCGCTCGCGCCACCAGCGCGCGAACCCGCTGCTCGCGCGATGGCCGACGACGATCATGTCCGGACGGGTGGTCAGCGCGTGGGCGGCGACGGCGTCGGCCGCGCGTCCGAATCGCACGAAGCCGCGCGCGTCGATGCCGTCGTCCGCGAGTTTGACGATCGCGCGCTGAAGTGCGTCGCGCGCGAATTCCTCGAGGCGGTGGTGGGCGAGACCGGTGAGCAGTCCGGCCGTCTGCGCGTTCGCGGTCACGGGATCCACGACGGTGACGACGTCGACCGCCGCGGACAGCGCGTGCGACAGCGCCGCACATCGCGCGAGCGCGGCCTGTGCCTCGTCGGTTCCGTCATAGACGAGTAGCATTCTGGAAAGTGCTGACATATTTCGTGTCGAGTAGTAGGTGCCTGGTCGCATCCCCCGCGGCGGATGCGATTGCCTACACTGAACACGCCACGCACGGCGTTTATTCCGTCGCCGTTCGTGCATGGCCGCGACGCGCCGCGAGCGAGGCGGACCCGCGGCGATCGACTTGCCCGCGGCAACGTGCATCAGCCGCCGGCCGCCGAACCCGTGAAGTTGTCCCGCGACGTGCGCGCTGCGCCGCCGCCGAGCGCGATGCGGATTGCCTTGCGCGCACGCGATATCCGGCTCATGACGGTGCCGATCGGGATGTCGAGTGTGTACGCGGCTTCCCTGTAGCTCAGCCCGTCGACGCTGACGAGCAGCAACGCGATGCGCTGCGGTTCGGGCAACCGTTCGACGGCGTCGACGATCTGGCGGACGGCCACGGCGGTCTCCGACGCTGCGCGCGGATCGGCGACCGTTTCCAGCAGCGCGTCGCTGCACTCGAGCAGCAGGCGGTCGCGCCGATTGCGTCGCCGCAACTCGTTGAGCCAGATCGAATGGACGATCGAGAAGACCCAGCTGACCGGCGCCGTATCGGACCGCAGTTGATGAACCCGCTCGAGCGCGCGAATGCATGCGCGCTGCACGAGCTCGTCGGCGTCGTGTCGATTCCCGCTCAGACGCAGCGCGAACGACCGCAGACGCGGCAGCATGTCGGGAAGCATCGTTGAAAATTCGGTTGGCTTCATGGGCGGACGGGCGTGCCCCCTACCTGGGGCGAAATGCAGTGACGGCCCGGGCGTTGGCGAGGACGCCGGCGGTGTCCCGCCCGTGCCGGGCCCGACACGAGGGCTGCCGTTCAATGCCCGGAATAGAGTTTCCTCAGCGCGTCGAGCTCGCCGTTCTGTCGCGCCGCCACGAGCTCCTGGCGGACTTCCGAGCGGGTCTTCGCCATCGGTGCGAGCGGCGCCGACTGGGTGGCGGCCTGCACGTCGGAATGTCCGGCGACCGTGTCGGCCGGGGACGCCGCGTAGGCGGATGCAGTCAGCGCGAGCGCGGCGAATGCGAGCGTGATTTTCGAAGTGTTCATGCGGGGCTCCTGAAGAAGGATGGATCGGAACGTATTCGCGTCACCTGATGGCGTCGGGAGCCTGCATGGGCCCGCGGCGTCGTGTTCGTATCAGGTTCCGCCGTGTGCGTATTGAGCCTCCGGGAGGTATCGCGCATGTGTCCGGCGCGCAGCGTTTTGCAATGTCATGTATCCGCCCCGAAGCCCGATACATTCGGATACCCATGGGTGCGTCGGCGCGTAGCGGCAACCGACGGACGCGGTCGGCGCGGTCGATATGCAGTGTCGTTTCCGCGCGGACGCCGATGCACGACCGGCGGTCATGCGCTGTGACGAGGCCGCGCAAGCCGATGAACTGCCGAGCGCGATGCGCACGCAGTTGCATCGGTGAATTGCGACTGGAATAATTGGCGCGTTCGCGTGTTTTCATTGATGCCGGCAGAGTGGGCGATCGTTGGGGCATCGTCCGCATGCGTCGCGGCAACGTGCCCGGCCGCACCATGCGAACGGGGCATCCCGCTTCGAGCGACGGCCGCACCGCATGCGTCGAGATGCCTTCGCGCCGTCACGCGGCCGTCCCAGCAAATTCACCAGCGAATATTTCAATGCCCGAGATCAGAATGCCGAACGTGGCGACTTCATCCGACGATCGGAGCGGCCGTGTCGTCTACGTCGTCGACGACGACGAATTCGTGCGTGCCGCGCTCGTCAGCCTGTTGCGCTCGATCGATCTGGCGGTATGCGCGTTTGCGTCGACCGAAGCGTTTCTCGCGGCGCCGAAGGGGACGGGGCCGTCTTGCCTCGTGCTCGACGTGCGATTGCGCGGGCAGAGCGGGATCGCGTTCCAGAAGTCGCTGGTCGAGAATGGCGGCCCGCAGATGCCGATCATCTTCATGACCGGGCACGGCGACATCGCGATGACGGTGAAGGCGATGAAGGCCGGCGCGATGGATTTCCTGACGAAGCCGTTTCATGACCAGGAAATGATCGATGCGGTCGTCGCGGCGCTCGACCGCGACGCGCAGCGGCTGGAGGCCAGCCAGTCGCTGCTCGATCTGCGCGAATGCTGGGAATCGCTGACGCCGCGGGAGCGGGAGGTGCTGCAACACGTCGCGACGGGCCTGATGAACAAGCAGGTCGCCGGCAACATGGGCATCGCCGAGATCACGGCCAAGATCCATCGCGGCCAGGCGATGCGAAAGATGAAGTGTCGTTCCGTCGCGGAACTGGTGCGCAAGATGACCGCGCTCGGCATCGAATTGCCGTCGCGGTAGCGATGGCGCCGTCGGGAGCAAGCCGACCCATACGTAGATATGGTGGCGGTTCGGCGGCGTGACGGTATGCTGGCGACTTGTGTAGCAGTATGGGGCGAGCGTGCTCGTTCCCCAGGCCATAAGCGCGGATGTCTCTTTCACTCTCAGTCACCGATCTCGTAGCGATTGTCGACGACGATCCGTTCGTGCGCGCCGCCGTGAGAAGCTTCGTGCGCGCGCTGGGCGGCGACGCGTGCGAGTTCGCGTCGGCGCCGGCATTCCTCGTGTCCGACCGGGTGGCGCGCACGCGCTGCCTGATCTGCGACATCCAGATGCCCGGGATGGACGGCATCGACGTGCTGTCGCGGATCGAAGCCGCCGGCGCGCGCATTCCGACCATATTCGTCACGGCGTTCGCCACCGTCCGCCAGCGCGAGCGCGTGCGCGCGAGCGCCGCGCTGTGTCTCCTCGAAAAACCGATCGACGCGCGGGAACTCGAAGGGTGGCTCGCCCGCGCGCTCCGGCGCGGCTGACCGTCTGGCGGTTTAGGTTGCCGCGGCGGCAACCTAAACCTTCGTAGGGGGTGAATGGCCGCTCGTTTGATGGTGCACGCCCCCGTGCGCGTGTTTTCATCTGTCCTGTACCGTCCGCCGCGACGGCGACAGGAGAACGAAGATGGCGCACATTCCTACCTTATCGTCAGCGACTGTGTTTGAATCGCGGGCCACGCGCAGCCTGCGTGGCGTCGCCCGCGCAGTGTTCCCGCATCCGCGCGAATTCGTCGTGTGGTCGGTGCGCCTCCTGCTCGTCGCCGGCGTGCCACTGGTCGCGGCCGGCATATACGACGCACGCGCGACGTTCGCGAACGCATTGCGCGCGGTGGCCAGCGAGGGTCTGCTGATCGCCGCCGTCGTGGCGATCCTGTTCGCGCTGGTCGCGACCGTGCTGTGGTCGTGGCTGCGGATGCTCAGGCTGGATGCGACCGTGCGCGAGCTTGCCGATGCCATCGACAAGCAAGGTATCGAGGCGCTCCCCGATACGTGGGCCGAACGCGGCGCGCCATCGATCTCGACGCTCGCACGCGCGATCAACGGCGCGCACCGCCAGCATGCGGAACGCATGACGGAATTGCTGCACGTGCTGGCCGCCTATGCGCACGACCTGCGCACGCCGCTCACGCGAATGATGCTGCGCAGCGAGATGCTGGATGACGGTGCGCTGCGCGATGCGATCGAGCGCGATCTTGCCGAGATGAGCGAACTGGTCGACGCGAGCCTGGCGTGCGCCCGGCTTCAATGCAGTGTGCCGGAGCCGCCGCGCCGTGTCGACGCGGACGAGATGCTCGGTGTGCTGGTCGACAGCTATCGCGACGCGGGCCTCACCGTCGATCTCGACGGACGGGTCGGGCATCCTCTCGTGACGTTCCCGCACGCGCTGCGCCGCGTGCTTGTCAACCTGATCGACAATGCGTTGCGTTACGGAGGCGACGTCCGCCTGTGTGTATGCGTCGACGCGCGGCACGTGATGCTGACCGTGCTGGATTCGGGGCCGGGTATCGTGCCGACGGAGCTCGAGGCGGTGTTCAAGCCCTGGTACCGCGCGCCGCCGCCGGGGGGGCGCGCGCCCGGGGGGGGGGGGGGGGGGGCCCCCCCCCCCCCGCGCCGGGGTCGGGGCTGGGGCTCGCGATCGCCCGCCGGCTCACGCGGGCGATGCAGGGGGACCTGCAACTGAACAATCGCAGCACCGGCGGCCTCGAGGCGACGGTGATACTGCCGCTCGCGCCTGCATGAACGCATCGCCGCGGGCCGTTCATTTCCTCCGATACATTTCGATACGCGAGCGACATACGCCGGATACATGGCGGGCGTCCAATCGGGAAATCGGGCGCGGCATTCCGCTGGATGGCGCGGTCAACTGAAGGACCGGCAGGCCGGCCGGAATTTCGAGACGACAGGAGGCACGATGGCCGATCCCCACACGATGTCCGCGCGCGGCGCATCGTTCGTGCTGCTGGGCGCGCTGTTGACGGCATGCGGATACGGCGCGACGTTCCTGTTGTCGATGCATTTTCGTTCGGCGGGCGGAGGCGACGTCGATACCGGCGTCGCGCTGGTCGAAGCGATGGTCGGCGCGTTGATCGGCCTGCCGCTGGTCGCATGGCTGGCCCATTCGATCGGCACAGCCCGTACCGCTGCGCTGGCTGCACTCGTCGTCGGCGCGGGCGTCGTCGGGTTTGCGCTGATCGACCGCACCGGCTCACTGAGCGTCGTGCCCGGACTGCTGGTCGGCGTCGGCTGGGGCGCGTTCTACCTCGCGGCGCCGATGATGCTAGCCGAGCGCACCGCGGATACCGAACGCGAGCGCTGGTTCCTGCGGTTCGGGTCGTTTCAGATGGCGGGCGTCGGCGGCGGCCCGGCCGTCGCGTCGCTCGCGATACGCAACTGGCACTGGACGACGGGGACGGTGTTCTGCACCGTCGGCGGATTGTGCGCGATGGCCGCCGTCATGCTGGAATGCTTCGGCCGGCTGTCGCCGGCGTCGCTGCCCGCCGCGCGGCCGATGCGGCCACGATGGGGCCGCGAGATGGCGGCGATCGCCCGCACGCACGCGATCTATCCGATCGCGATCATCGCGCTCGGCTCGAGCGTCTTCTCGGGGCTGATGACGTTCCAGATGTCGATGGCGCAGGAAACCGGCGTGAAGGCCGGAACGTTCTTCGGGCTGTATTCGGCCACGGTGGTCGTCATCCGCTGGCTGCTCGGCGCGCTCGTGATCCGGATGCGCGTCGATGCGACCACGCAGATCCTGCTCGGCTTCATGATCCTGAGCGTCGCGGTGACGTTCGCCGTGCCGCACCATGCGCTCCTTCATTCGGCCAGCGCCGTGCTGCTCGGCACGGGCTACGGCCTCATCTATCCGATCGTCCAGGCGCAGGCCGTCAACAGCGCCGATGCGCGGCATCGGCACGCGGTGCTCACGTGGTTCGTCGCATCGTACTTCGTCGGCGCGTTCGGATTCCCGGCGCTCGGCAGCCTGGTGCTGGTCACCCTGGGCAGGACGATGCTGCTGACGCTCATCGCCGCATGCGGGCTGGCGGCGCTGCTGCTGTCGGTCGTCGAGCACCGCAAGCGAGTGTCGCTCGCGGCGTTCTGAAATCGGCGCAACCGGCGCGGCGCCGGGCCGCCGTTCAGCCGGCGGCGTGCTCGAGAATCGTGCGGACTTCGCCGAGCAGTCCCGGGATGGCGCGATGGCTCGTATGCGCGAGTCGCAGGACGCCGTCGATCGTGCAGGCGCCGATGACCTGATCGTCGGCGAATCCGGATGTCACGAACGGACCCCACAGCGCGTCGAGCGATACGCCGTCGTACGTGGCGGCGATGGGTTGATTGCCGAGATTCGACAGCAGGACGTCGAAGGCCAGCACGTTCGACAGGAAGCCGGCCGCGTGTTCGACGCTCGGTCGCGCCGCCATCGCGGTATCCAGCGCCTTCAGCTCCGCCGCGACGCTCGCGCGCGTTTGCGACGGCGCGAGGTCCTGCTTGATCTTGCGGGCGGCTGTCCACAAGTCGACCCCGCGCGGGTGATCGTCAATCGTGACGGTCTGCGTGATGTACACGCCGTTGGCGACACCGGCTTCGCTGGCGAAAGCGCGTACGTCGATCGGCGTGACGGTCCTCAACGCGCGCGCGGCCCAGTCGCTCGACAGGCGCCGGCCCGCTTCATGAACGGCTGCGGCAATCGCGCCATGCACGGTCGTGCACGCTTGCCGGGCGCGCGCGGCGAGGCGGCGCGTGGCTTCGGCTGAAAGCGCGACGGCGTCGATGTGCGGCAGCGCCGTCGTATTCGCACGGAACGGCTTCGGCTCCGGCGCCGGAACGGGCGCGGGCAGGGTGGCCGCGTCGTTCAGGTCGGCCGCGAGCAGCGTCTCGAGCGACTGCACGAGCGGCAGCGGCGCCGCGGGCTTGCCCGTCAGCGTGCGCAGCAGTTCGTCGATCAGATACGCGGCGCCCATGCCGTCGAGTACGGAGTGATGCGCGACCAGGATCAGCGTCGACGTCGATTCGCGCTGCAACAGTGTCGCGCGCACCAGCGGCGCGGTCGCCCAGTCGAAGCGCGTCGCGATTTCGCGGGCCGTTTCGGTTTGCCACGACGTCGCGTGGTGCTCGATCACGCGCAACGGCACCACGGCGCCGGGTACCGAATGGAACGCCGAATTGTGCTGCGCGTCGGTGGCGATACAGGTGGACAGCAGCGGATGTCTGCGCTGCAGCGCCTGAAAGGCAGCGTGCCATGCGCTGGGCGCAAAGCGCCGGTCGATCTCCGCGACCATCGCGAAATGCGTCGGCCGATTCTGGTCCAGCAACCAGAACAGATGTTCCGTGCTGCCGAGTGCCCGCACGCGCGTGTGCGCGGGCGTCGGACGATCGTCGATTTCCTGCTGCGGGTTCTGCACCGTTTCACTCCCGAAAGGTTGTCTGCCTCAACAGAACACCGCAGGGCGAAGCGTTATTCCCGCTTCGTTTCGGCAATGGCTTTGCCCGGAGCGGCGGATGTGTTTCTCAATGTGTACGCGTCGCGAATGGATACATGACGTTGCAATAGCCCGGCGTCGGGACACATGACCGATACGTGGGCGCGCTCTAATGCATCCCGGCGACGCAATACGTTCTCCGTTCATTCACCCCCATCCAGCACGGTACCGATCATGAGCCAGCAAACCAGAATTCTGTACACCGGCAAGACTCGCACCACCGGCGGGCGCGACGGCGCGGCCCGCAGTGCCGACGGTCGCCTCGACGTGAAGCTCGCCGGGCCCGGCTCGGCCGCGCCCGGCACGAATCCCGAGCAACTGCTGGCGGCGGGCTGGTCGGCATGCTTCATCGGTGCGATGGGGCTGGCCGCGCAACGGCTGAAGGTTGCGCTGCCACGCGATACGCACGTCGATGCGGAAATCGATCTGGCCATGGCCGACGGCGCGTACTTCCTGCAGGCCCGGCTGAACGTCAGCGTGCCGGGCGTCGACGCGGACGTCGCGCAGGCGCTGGTCGATGCCGCGCACCAGACGTGCCCGTATTCGAAGGCGACGCGCGGCAACGTCGACGTGGTCGTCACGGTGATCTGACGCGCATCGCGCGCCACGCCGCCGACGCACGGCCGGCGCCCCGTGATCCGGCCTGTCGGGCGACACGCGACCGCGGATGGAATATCTGCGCCGTCCAGCTGTTTACGTGGGCTGTAGGGGTGTTGCCCGTTCAATTTCGCCTAAACCCATGGATACACATCAGACATGGCCGTTCGTCCGCGTCGGCCGGCTTGCACGTTGCGGAGATCGACGTCGATGACCGCGGCCGAACTGTCCGCCATGCTGCCCGCGATGCTTCCGCGCCTGTGGACGTTCGCGCTGCGTCTCTCCGGCGATCGGCACGACGCGGAGGATCTCGTGCAGTGCGCGTGCGTGCGTGCACTCGAACGCGCGCATCAGTTGCGGCCCGGAACGGCACCGCTCAGCTGGATGTTCTCGATCGTGCAGTCGACCTGGCTCAACGAGCTTCGCGCGCGCAGCGTGCGCCGGCGCTCGGGCATGGACTGGGACGACGACCTGCTCGAAACCATCTCCGATCCCGCCGCGCCGACACTGGAGCAGCAGGCGCTGGATGCGCAGATCGTCAGGGCCGTGCAGCAACTGCCCGAAGCGCAGCGCGCGGTGATGTTGCTGGTGAGCGTGGAAGGACTCAGTTATAGCGAAGCGGCCGACGTGCTCGACGTGCCCATCGGTACGATCATGAGCCGGCTGTCGCGTGCTCGCCAGGCGATCGGTGCGCTGTTCGCCGATCGACACGAACGACCCGTGAAAAGCGCGGCGAACAGTGAGGATCAGGGGGCTTGAAAATGGACGACGTCCTGCTCATGGCATACGTGGACGGAGCGCTCACGTCGCACCAGCGCGCGGAAGTCGACCGGGCGATCCGAACGTCGGTCGAGATCGCGACGCGGGTGGCCTTGCTCGAAGCATCGGTGTTGCCCTATCAGCGCGCGTTTCAGCGTCACCCATGGCTGCCGGTGCCGCAGAGTCTGATCCGGACGGTCGCCGACATCGCGCACGCGCATGCGCCGCCGTCGGCGCGGCCGGTCGGCGGCGGCGATCATCGGCAAATCTCGGGTCCAGCGCAGCCCGGCATACGTGGGCGGCCGTCCACGCCGGTTCGCTCGCGCGTTCGCATGATGGCGCCGTGGCTCGCGGTCGCATTCGTCGCGGGCGCGTTCTGCAGCGCCGCCGTACTGCGCTTCGCGCCGCCACCCGCATCGGTGGTCGCGCAGGCGCGGATGTCGCCGTGGATCATGGCGGCCGTCAATTATCAGCGGCTCTATACGCGCGACACCGTTGCATTCGATTCGGCGAACTTCGCGGCCGCCGCGCAGACGATCGACACGATTCGCCGGGACGACGGACTGGGGATTCGGATTCCGGACCTGCGCTCGGCCGGGCTGACGTTCAAGCGCATCCAGCGCCTGAATTTCAATCGCAAACCACTGGTGCAGATCGTCTATCTGCCCGACCAAGGCGCGCCCGTCGCGCTATGCGTGATGAAGGACGAGCGGCCGGACACCGTGCCCGACCGTCAGCAGGTCGGCAACATGGACGTCGTGACGTGGCGGCGCTCGGGAGTCGCGTATGCGCTGATCGCCGCCCCCGGCGACGCGGACCTCGGCGCGCTCGGCGACCGGATCGCCGACAGCGAACCATCGTGACGGCCGGCGCGACGCGCGTGGTGCAACCGGCTGCCGACGGAGCCCGGTACAAACCGATACAAACCGGACAAACGCCGGATACGTCGTCCATTTCCAATCTATCCGTGGACGGCCTGACGGATGGCCGTCTGCACGACGCGCGATGCCCGCACCGACGGCGGATCGCGCGACCCATGAACTGAAATCACATACCGTTGGGGGAACCAGGACATGTCAGAGGATTCGATTCCGCGCGAAATTGCCCATGCGAACGGCGCGCCGGTCAGCAACAACGTCAACATCCAGACGGCCGGCGCGCGCGGTCCCGCGCTGCTGCAGGACGTGTGGCTGATCGAAAAGCTCGCGCATTTCGATCGCGAGGTGATCCCGGAGCGCCGCATGCATGCGAAGGGCGCCGGCGCATACGGGACCTTCACCGTGACGCACGACATTTCGCGGTACACGAAGGCGAAGCTCTTCTCCGAAATCGGCAAGCAGACGCCGATGTTCGTGCGCTTCTCGACGGTGGCCGGCGAGCGCGGCGCGGCCGATGCGGAGCGCGACATCCGCGGCTTCGCGCTGAAGTTCTATACCGAGGAAGGGAACTGGGATCTGGTCGGCAACAATACGCCGGTGTTCTTCTTTCGCGATCCATTGCGCTTTCCCGACCTCAATCATGCGGTCAAGCGCGACCCGCGCACCGGCATGCGCAGCGCGGAAAACAACTGGGATTTCTGGTCGCTGCTGCCCGAGGCGCTGCACCAGGTGACGATCGTCATGAGCGAGCGCGGCATTCCGCGATCGTACCGGCACATGCACGGGTTCGGCAGCCATACGTACAGCATGATCAATGCGCAGAACGAGCGGACCTGGGTGAAGTTCCATTACCGCTCGCAACAGGGCATCGAGAACCTGACCGACGCGCAGGCGCAAGCGCTGATCGCCCGGGACCGCGAAACCCATCAGCGTGACCTGTTCGACAGCATCGAGGCCGGCAATTTTCCGCGCTGGACGCTGTACATTCAGGTGATGACCGACGCGCAGGCGAAAGCGTTTCGGTTCAACCCGTTCGATCTCACGAAGGTCTGGCCGAAGGCTGAATTTCCGCTGATCGAAGTCGGCGAATTCGAGCTCAACCGCAATCCCGACAATTTCTTCGCCGAGACGGAGCAGGCCGCGTTTTCGCCGGCGAACGTCGTGCCGGGCATCGGCTACTCGCCGGACCGGATGTTGCAGGCGCGCCTGTTTTCCTACGGCGATGCGCAGCGATATCGGCTGGGCGTCAACTTCGCCCAGATCCCGGTGAACGCGCCGCAGTGCCCGTTCCACAGTTATCACCGCGATGGTGCGATGCGCACCGACGGCAATCTCGGCGCGGCGCCGTCGTACTGGCCCAACAGCAAGGGCGCGTGGTCGGACCGGCCGCAGCTCGACGAACCGCCGCTCGAGCTGAACGGCGCGGCCGCGCATTGGGATCATCGCGTCGACGATGATCACTATCAGCAGCCGGGCGACCTGTTCCGGCTGATGGATGCGCGGCAACGCCAGTGCCTGTTCGATACCACCGCACGGCAGCTTGCCGGCGTGTCGGCGGACATCCGGCAGCGCCACATCGACAACTGCTCGCGGGCCGACCCGGCCTATGGCGCGGGGATCGCCGCGGCGCTCGCTCGACTGGCTGGCGAACGCGAATAGCGGCGGGGATCGGCGCTGCGCGTTCGGCCGCGGCCGGCGCGCGGCAGCGCGGCTGGCGGGCCGGTTCGACGCCCCGACAGCCGACGTCATGTCGCCGGCCGGTGGGCGCGCCGGCCGCGCGGCGCCGCTCGACCCGCCGCGGCGGTCGGCGACGCACGCGCGAGCGCCGCCCGTCACGAACGCGCGGCCGTCTTTGCTTCCAGCATCTTCACGAGCAGATGGAGCGTCCGATTGACCGGCGTGTCGATGCCTGCCGCGCGCCCGCGCCGCACGACCGCGCCGTTCAGGTGATCGATCTCGCCGGGTCTGCCGCGCGCCAGATCCTGCGCCGTCGACGAATACTGGCCGGGCGGAATCGTCGCTTCGATGCGCTCGACGATCGCGGCCGGCCCGTCGGCGAAATGGATGCCTTCGGCCGCCGCGACCGCGATGCACTCGGCGACGGCCGCACGCATCGTTTCGCGCAACGCATCGCGATGCGACATCTCGCCCAAGGGCAACTGGACGATCGCGGAAATCGCGTTGTACGCGCAATTGAGGATGAACTTGTGCCAGAGCGCCGCGCGCACGTCGTCGGCGATCCGGGTCGGAATGGCCGCTGTCCGCAGCACCTGCGCCAGCCGTTCGCTCGACGGCGACGCTTCGATCGCGAGATCGCCGCGGCCATGGTGCAGCAGATGCCCTGGGCCCGCCATCTCGCTGGCGACATAGACCGCCGCGCAAATGACCGGGCCGGCGATCTCCGCGCGCAGCACGGCCGCGTTGTCGACGCCGTTCTGCAGACTGACCACGAGCGCTTGCGGCGCCAGCACGCGGCTCAACGTGCGCGCGGCTTGCGCGGTATCGCCGGACTTCACGCACACGAACACCACGTCGGCCGATGCCGCGGCGTCGATATCGGTCGACGCGTCGGCCGGCACGCGGCGGTCGAACGTGCGCGTCTGGACGCGCAGACCCCGGTCGCGAATCGCGTCGACGTGCAACGGACGACCAATGAAAACCACCTCGTGGCCGTGCAGCGCCAGCATGCCGCCGAAGTAGCAGCCGACCGCGCCGGCGCCCAGAACCGCAAAACGCATGATTGCTCCAGGAGAAGGCGTGAACGTGTCACGCAGGGGCGAGGCGCGCGCAAGCGGCAGGCTCGTGCGCCCTCCATCCTCATGGAACACGCGACGGCGGCCGTTTATTCCCGGCGTCGCACCGGATTCGCGACACGGCGTGCCGACATTGCTCCGCCTGCAGTCCAAATGGAGGTTGCCGAGCGCGGCCTTGAACAGTCGCCGCGGAAAATCGACGCGCAATGGAATGACATGGGGTGCCCGGGTGTTGTCCATCCGTAGCGCGTCATCGGGTTGGCGCGCGGTTCCCGATTCCTGACTTTTTCGAGATGAACTTTCCAGACTCGCTTCAGATTCCGGCTGTATCCCATCGCCCGCTGACCGGCCGCGATCACCGGACGCTCGCGCTCGCCGCGCTCGGTGGCGCGCTCGAATTTTACGATTTCGTGATTTACGTGTTTTTCGCGACGGTCATCGGTCAATTGTTCTTTCCGCCATCGATTCCCGACTGGCTGCGGCAGTTGCAGTCGTTCGGCATTTTCGCGGCGGGTTATCTCGCGCGCCCGCTCGGCGGCGTGGTGCTCGCGCATTTCGGCGATCTCGTCGGCCGCAAACGCATGTTCACGTTGAGCGTGATGATGATGGCGCTGCCGACGTTGACGATGGGGCTGCTGCCGACCTATGCGTCCATCGGCATTGCCGCGCCCGTGCTGCTGCTCCTGTGCCGGTTGTTGCAAGGGGCGGCGGTAGGCGGCGAGGTGCCGGGCGCGTGGGTGTTCGTGGCCGAACACGTGCCGCCGCGCCATGTCGGCTATGCGTGCGGCCTGCTGACCGGCGGCCTGACGCTCGGCATCCTGCTTGGCTCGCTGATCGCGTCGACGATCAATCGTCATTATTCGCCGGCGGAGATCGGCGCGTATGCGTGGCGACTGCCTTTCGTCGTCGGCGGCCTGTTCGGGATTGTGTCGGCGTTGCTGCGACGCTGGCTCGACGAGACGCCCGTATTCGTCGAAATGAAGCGGAGCCGGTCGCTGACCCGCGAAGTGCCGCTGAAAGCCGTGCTGCGCGATCACGGGCGGGCCGTGCTGGTATCGATGATCCTCACGTGGACGCTCACCGCCGCGATCGTCGTCGTGATCCTGATGACGCCGACCCTCGTCGCCAGGCAATTTCACATCGCGCCCGCGCTTGCGCTGCAGGCCAATTCGGCCGCGACGTTCTGCCTGACGATCGGATGCATCGTCGCCGGTTCGATCGCGGGACGGTTCGGCACCGGCCGCACGATCTTCGTCGGCTGCCTGATGCTCGGTGGGTCGTACTGGCTGATGGCGTCGCGACTCGCCGTCGACCCGTCGCTGCTGTTGCCGCTTTACGCGCTATGCGGCTTCTGCGTCGGGGCGGTCGCGGCGATTCCGGTCGCGATGGTCCACGCGTTTCCGGCAGCCGTGCGCTTTTCCGGGATCTCGTTCTCGTACAACGTCGCCTATGCGGTGTTCGGCGGTCTGACGCCGGTGTTCGTCTCGGTACTGCTGAAGTCGCATCCGCACGCGCCGGAACTGTATGTGGGCGCGCTGTGCGTGGCGGGTGCGCTGACCGGCATCATGCTGCGGCCTGCACGGTAAGCGGCGCGCCGGAACAATAGGAACAGGGAGATCCGGCGGTGACGACCGTTCGCGGCAGGCGGGCGGCGCAGCCGCGATCGCCCGATTGGACCGCGGCGCGCCAGTGCCTTACGATCCACGACATCCTCACCGTGGAGCGACCTCATGCTGTCCGAAGACGAACTGGCGCTGCTCGACGCGATCCGCGCCACCGGCAGCCTGTCGCGGGCCGCAGCGCGGCTCGGCAAGGCGCCGTCGACGGTGTCGCACGCGGCGCGCCAGCTCGAAACGCGCTTCGACGCGCTGCTGTTCGACCGCCGCGGCTACCGGCTGCAGCTCACGCCGGCCGGACAATTGCTGGCCGACGAGGCGGCGCGGCTGGCGCTCGACGTCGCCCGGCTGACGCAGCGCGTGCGGCAGGTCGCGAGCGGCTGGGAGGACCGGCTGTGGATCGTCAGCGACGAGGTGCTGGAGTTCGATACGCTGCTGCCGGTCGTCCGCGCGTTCGATGCGCTCGATTCGGGCGTGTCGCTGCGCTTCACGCACGAGGTGCTCGGCGGCACCTGGGAAGCGTTGCGCGACGGCCGCGCGGATCTGGTCGTCGGCGCGACGAACGAGCCGCCGGCGATTCCGGGCCTCAAGTGGTTCGAACTCGGCGCGATGGAGTGGGTGTTCGCGGTGTCGCCGCGCCATCCGCTGGCGTCCGTGGGCGGGGTGCTGACGCGCGACGCGATCGGTGCGCACCGATCGGTCGTCGTCGCCGATTCGTCGCGGCGCGCGGCCGGCCGCGCGTATGGGCTGCTCGGCGGGCAGGCGGTGCTCGCGGTGCCGTCGATGCGCGCGAAGATCCTCGCGCAGCGCGATGCGCTCGGCGTCGGCTGGGTGCCGCGCCGGCGCGTCGCGTCGCTGCTCGCGCGCGGCGAACTGGTCGAGAAGCAGACAGCCGACCCCCGGGAGCCGAACCTGCTGTATGTCGCATGGCACGACGACCGCGACGGCCGCGCGCTGCAATGGTGGCTGGAGCAATTGCGCGAGCCGCGGCTCGCGCAGCGGCTGCTCGACGGGATCGACGTCGTCGGCTGAACCTGCTCGCGCCAACATGTTCGACGTTTTCGAACATGTTCGTCGCGCCGGTCGTACGGCAAGGCCCGGCGCCGCGCGCATCCTGTGTTCACGGTCAACTCACCGGTTCACAGGAGAACATCATGCAACGCTTCGAAGGAAAGACGGTCCTCGTCACGGGCGGCAACAGCGGTATCGGCCTGGCGGCCGCCCGCGCATTCGCGGCCGAAGGCGCGCGGGTCATCATCACCGGGCGCGACGCCGACACGCTGGAAGCTGCCCGCCAAACGCTCGGCGAAGGCGCGCTCGCGATTCGCAACGAAGCCGGCAGCGTCGCGTCGGCCCGCGCGCTGGCCGACGCGCTCGCCGCCGCCGGCGTGCGGCTCGACGCCGTGTTCGTCAACGCGGGCGTCGCGAAACTCGCGCCGTTCGCCGACAGCGACGAAGCGATGTGGGATCTCGTGTTCGACACCAACGTGAAGGGCGCGTATTTCCAGATCCAGTCGCTGGTGCCGCTGCTGAACCGCGGCGCATCGATCGTGATCAACGGCTCGATCAACGCGCATGTCGGGATGCCCGGCTCGTCGGTGTACGCGGCCAGCAAGGCGGCCGTCAATTCGTTCGCGAAGACGCTGTCGACGGAACTGCTGCCGCACGGCGTGCGCGTGAACGTGGTGAGCCCCGGGCCGGTGCAGACGCCGCTGTACGGCAAGCTCGGGCTCGATGCGGCGACGCTCGACGCGACGGCCGACAAGATCAAGGGCCTCGTGCCGATCGGCCGGTTCGGCACGCCGGACGAAATCGCGTCGACGGTGCTGCACCTGAGCGCGCCGGAATCCGCGTTCATCGTCGGCGCGGAAATCATCGCGTCGGGCGGGATGGGGTTGCTCTGAGTGGTGAGGCGGGCGGGGACCGTAACCGGCCCCCGTCACCTGCACCTATCGGGACGCACAGGCGCCGCGTGTATCGTCGCCGGTTCCCAGTTGCGTCACCGTCAACCCCGAAAACGTCGCGCGGCCCTGTTCGGCAAACACGGCCACGCGATCGGCCTCGAGCGGCGGAAAGACCAGGTCCGTCAGCGCGACGCGGCCGCCGTTCGCGAACACTTCGACCGAGCCGCGATCGACGACGATTTCGAGTCGCAGTTGCCCGCGTTCGAGCGGCAGATCGACGATATGCTCGCGGCTGAACGTGCCGGCGAAATTCGCTTCGCCGGATCGCGAGCGGTCGAGCGTCAGCGTGCGCTTCGCGGTGTCGTACACGATCCGGGTGCCGATCGACCCGTCGGCCGAACGCCGCACGATCAGCCCCGCGCGCGCGGCGCGCTGCGGCGAGAGCGTCACCGTGATGCGCTGGACGATGCCGCGCGTGGCGGCCGACAGTGGGCGGGTAGCGGAGTCGACCGTGACGTCGCCTTCATGCACGGCCGGCCGGCCGTCGGCCCATGCGTCGAACGCGGCGGCCGGCGCGACGATCAGGGTCGGCTCGCCGTCGATCGCCTTCAGCGACAGTTCGCGCGGCAGCGTGGTCGCGCCACGCCACGGGGTGGTCGGCACTTTTGCCGCGTAATCCCAGTTGCTCATCCAGGCGATCGCGACCGGCCGGGCGCCGGGTGCGCCGGAGAACGTGCCGGCCGCGTAGAAGTCGGCACCGTGATCGACCCAGCGGAATCGCGCGGGATCGGAGCCGGCGGGCGCGACGCGGTCGGGCGTGAACGTGCGGCCGTCGAAATCGCCGACGAAATACATGGCCCCGGAACCGCCCGCGATCGACCACGGATTCACGTTGACGATCATTACCCATTTGATTCGCTTCGGATCGCCGTCGAGCGGCAGCGGTATGAGGTCCGGCATTTCCCACAGCGCGCCCGCATGCGGCACGTCCGGCAGCGTGAAGTCGCTGAGGAACGACCAGTGGATCAGGTCGTCGGAACGATAGAGCTTCACGACGTGCGCATCGGCGACGACCGTCGTCATCAACCAGTAGCCGCCCGCCGCATACCACGACACTTTCGGGTCGCGAAATTGCTTCGATTCCGGATCGAGCGTCAGCACCGGGTTGTGCGCATACGGCTGCCAGGTCGTGCCCTGGTCGAGGCTGTACGCGAGCGACTGCGCCTGTATGCCCGGTGCGTGACCCGAGCCGGGCTTGTAGACGCTCGTATAGAGCGCGACGAGCGGCGTGTGGCCCGGTGTGCCGAGACCGGACGTGTTCAGCGTATCGGCGACGATCGAGCCGGAGAAGATTTCCTCGGTGGCGTTCGCGCGCATCGCGACCGGCTGCTCGCGCCAGTGGACGAGGTCGGTGCTGGTTGCGTGGCCCCACGACATGTTGCCCCAGTCGTTGCCGAGCGGGTTGTACTGATAGAACAGGTGATAGCGGCCGTTCGCGTAGACGAGCCCGTTCGGGTCGTTCATCCAGTTGCGCTGCGGCGTGTAGTGGAGGGCGGGCCGCCACTGCGGCGTGCCGTTGTCGGCCGGCGTATGGCAGGACGCGGCGACGGCCTGCGTGGACGCCATGCAGACGAGCAGCAGCCGGATGAGGCGGACGGAAAAGCGGAAAGACGTCGATTTCATGCGGTGCCGGAGGCGCTTCGTCGGACGAAGCGGGAAAGGAGGGCGCAGGCCGCCTGCAACGGCGGCATGCGCAACGGTCAAAAGAAAGTCGAAAAAAAGCGGAGGCGCGCACGCGGCACGCGCGATACGCGACTCCTGAACCTCGTGCCTTTGTCGACGATGGTTATTTTCGGTTGCTTAATTGGCTTGGCCGTTCCCGTCGTTGTGGCCGGCCCCCGTCGCCGGCAGGTTCGACGGGATGTCGCCGTAGCCGCCGAGGCCGCCGCGTCCATACGTGCGGTCGACCGCCGTCGACGTGCCGTTGATGTTCACCTTCACCGTCGGCGCGAGCGTGCCGCCGCGGCGCGGGCCGATCGCGTCGATGAACGACTCGACGAGCCCGCCCGGCATCACGTAGTGCGAATACGACTGGAATTCGCGCGGGTTCTGGTTCGGGTCCTGCGCATACGGTGCGCCGGCCGGTGCGGAGAAGTCGGTCGGGTTGCCGAGCACGAGGCCGCTGCCGCCGTTCAGCGGCAGGTAATCGCTGCGGATGCCGTTGCCGACGAAGCCGTACACGCCGTCCGGGCCGTCGACGCCGGCTGCCATCGTCGTGCGGTGGCTGATCGTGAACAAGTAGTACTTGCCGTCCTTCAGGTAGATCTGCGGGCGCTCGGTCTGGTCGTCGACGCAGTTCGCCGACAGGATCGGCGGCAGGAACTTCCACTCGGTCAGTTGCGGGTTCGTCGCGACCGCGAGGCCGACGTTGGCCTTTTGATACACTGCGCCCGAATTCATCACCGCGTTGAGATCTTCGCGGTTCGGATCGTTCGGTGCATAGCCGAGATCGGCCTCGGTGCAGGTGCGTGCGCCGCGCGGGCCGCCGGTGTTGCCTTCGAACACCATGTAGGTCTTGCCCGGATGCGCGGGGTCGGTAAACACGAACGGATCGCGGAACGAGAAGTAGGTGTTCTGCTGGCCGGTCTGGTAGTAGTTGCCGTCCGGCTGCAGCAGCGCCTTGTGATCGCCGAAGCCGGTGAACCACACATGCTTGTCGTCGGCGTGGATGTTGCCGTCGGCGCGCGTGATGATCGCCTGCGGCGGCGTGATGTCGGCGCCGCCGGGGGCCGAGCGGTTGAACGACGTCGCGGTGTAGTACAGGCTGACGTTGCTGCCGTTCGTGAGGCGCGCGGAGCCCGACCATTCGGCGTTGTTGGTCATCGGCGCGGTGCCGAACACCCGGGCGCTCGCGCCGTCCGGGAACAGGTGGCCGCCCCAGGTCCAGCCGCCGTTCGCGGGGCGTTGCGACGCGGGGATGCCGGCGCGGCGATAGAAGAAGCCGATGCGGGCGTGGACGTGACGGTCGTCGAACGTGTAGCCCGCGTGCGGATCGGCGGTGAGCGAGAAGATCACCTCCCAGCCCTTGTAGCTGAGCTGGTTCGCGCGCAGGTCGGCCAGCGGCCACGTGTCCCACACCCACACGTTCGAGTTGATCAGCGGGAAGTCCTGCGGGATGTCCGGCATCGTCAGCGCTTGCGGCAGCGAGTTCTTGTCGGCGCCGGCGGTGTGCGACTGGGCGACGATCTGGCGGATGTCCGCGCGCGTCCAGCGCATCGTGAAGTTGCCTTCGGGATCGTAGGCTTGCTGCGTATGGGGCGTGGGCCCGGGCGCGCCCGTGCCGCCGGACTGCGCGTGCGCGACGGACGCGAAGGCGGCGAGTGCGCCGCCAGCGAGCAGCAAACGTTTGGCCGCGATCGGGCGGAAAAGGGGAAAGTATGTCATCTCGTCGTTGTTTCCTTGGCAGGTGAAAATGAACGGCTGAGTGGGCATCGATGTCCAAACCGGTTTGGATGCTATTTCAAACCGGTTTGGAACGCAAAAGATATTTATTTGACGGTAATGATTACTCAATGGAAATAATTACCCGGTCGGCGCATCCCGGACCTCGGGCGGCCGGGCGGATCGGCGAATGCGAGGAATGACGGTGAAGGTGAATCTGAAGGCGCTGTCGGACGCGCTGGGTCTGTCGCGGACGACGGTCAGCCGCGCGTTGAACGGTTACGACGACGTCAGCGAGGCGACGCGCGAGCGCGTGGCGAAGGCCGCGCGCGAAATGGGCTACGTGGCCGATCCGACCGCGCGCCGGCTGGCGACCGGCCGGGCCGACATGATCGGCATCGTCTATCCGTTCGGCGCCGGCGATCTCGGCGATCCGCGTTTCGGCGAGGTCGTCGCGGGCATCACCGAGCGGCTCGCCGAGCGCAATCTCGATTTCATCATCGCGTCGGCGCGACCGAACGCGGAACTGGACACCTATCGGCGGATCGTCGACGGCAAGCTCGTCGACGGGCTGATCGTCGCGCGCACGCAGGTGGACGATCCGCGTCTCGCGTACCTGCAAGCGAGCGCGTTTCCGTATGTCGCGTACGGCCGCACGCAGGCGGCCGGCCCGTATGCGTGGTTCGACTTCGACAACGAAGCGGGCGCGCGCGACGCGGCGCGCCGGCTGATCGGCTTCGGGCATCGGCGCATCGCGATGATCAGCGCGCCGCTCGAGCTGAATTTCGCCGCGCAGCGGCGCGCCGGTTATCTGTCGGCATTGCGCGAAGCCGGTATCCAGGCCGATCCGGCGCTGCTCGTCGAGTGCGCGTTTACGCACGACGGCGGCCAGCAGGCGGCGCGGGCGCTGCTCGAGCGCGCCGAACCGCCGACCGCGCTGCTGGTCGACAACAACATCGCGGGCGGCGGCGCGTTTCGCGCGCTGGTCGACCGCGGGCTGCGCCTGGGCGCCGATATGTCGCTGATCGTCTACGACGGCGTGCCGCCCGATATCGCGCACCCGTATCGTGTCACGGCGGTCGTGCAGCCGACCGGGCACGCCTCGGGCCGCGCGCTGGCGGAGCTGATGCTGCGGCTGCTGGACGACGGCGTGCGCGATCACCGGCTCGAAGCGCCAGTCATCGAAGCGGGGGATACGGACGGGCCTGTGCGCGGGTAGCCGTCGGGAGCCGGCGCGGCTGCAGCGGCCGGCTGCTGCGGGCAAACGGCGAAGGGCGGCGACGGCGATGCCGGACTCCGCCCCCCGTCGAAAAGGCCATGACGACGGCAGGGGCGAATACGCGTTCTTCTAGACGACCGGTCTAATTCGCGGCTATCATCCGTCCTTGTGAATGCGGCGACGTCCCCGGCAGTTTCATGCCGCGAGACGCCGTCGTTTTATTTCGGCTACTTCTAGACGACTGGTCTAATAGGTTTATATCGCATGCGGATGAATGAATCGCACGTTGCCGCGCGCGGGCGGACTAACCATCAGGCGCGCCGCGCCGACGTGCGGCTCCGTTCCCCCGTTCATTTTCGAAGGAGTGTCCGATCATGAAGATTCTGGTTGTCCTGACCTCGCACGACACGCTCGGCGACACCGGCAAGAAAACCGGCTTCTGGCTCGAGGAACTGGCCGCGCCGTACTACGCGTTCAAGGATGCGGGCGTCGAGCTGACGCTCGCGTCGCCGAAGGGCGGCCAGCCGCCGCTCGACCCGAAGAGCAGCGACCCGACGGCCCAGACCGACGCGACGCGCCGCTTCGACGCCGATGCGGCGGCCCAGGCCGAACTCGCGTCGACGCGCAAGCTGGCCGACGTGTCGGCGGACGACTACGACGCGGTGTTCTACCCGGGCGGCCATGGCCCGCTGTGGGATCTCGCCGAGGATCTGCATTCGATCGGCCTGATCGAGCGCACGCTCGCGGCCGGCAAGCCGGTCGCGGCGGTCTGCCACGCGCCGGGCGTGCTGCGCCACGTGAAGAACCCGCAGACCGGCGAGTCGGTCGTGCGCGGCAAGCGCGCGACGGGTTTCACCAATAGCGAGGAAGCGGCGGTCGAGCTGACCGAAGTCGTGCCGTTCCTCGTCGAGGACATGCTGAAGACCAACGGCGCTGAATTCGAGCGCAGCGCCGACTGGGCGCCGCATGTCGTCACCGACGGGCTGCTGATCACCGGGCAGAACCCGGCGTCGTCGGCGCCCGCGGCCGAGGCGCTGCTCGCGAAGCTCGGCCACCGCTGAACACATGGCGCCGGCCCGGCCGGCGCCGCGTCCTTGCCGTCGCCGGGCGCAGCCGGCCCGCCGACGGCCCGCATCGTTGCGCCGTGCGCCCCGCACGACGCATTCCCCGTTTTGCAGGACCCAATAAAGGAGTCGTGGATGTCTGCCCTGTTCGAACCGTTCAAACTCAAGGATGTCACGCTGCGCAACCGCATCGCGGTGCCGCCGATGTGCCAGTACGTCGCCGAAGACGGCGTCGTCAACGACTGGCATCACGTGCATCTGGCCGGCATCGCGCGCGGCGGCGCGGGCCTCGTGATCGCGGAGGCGACGGCCGTGTCGCCGGAAGGCCGCATCACGCCGGGCTGCGCGGGGTTGTGGAACGACGCGCAGGCCGAAGCCTTCGCGCCGTCGGTCGCGGCGATCAAGGCGGCCGGCGCGGTGCCCGGCATCCAGATCGCGCACGCGGGCCGCAAGGCCAGCGCGAACCGCCCGTGGGAAGGCGACGACCATATCGCCGACGGCGATCCGCGCGGCTGGCAGACCATCGCCCCGTCGGCCGTGCCGTTCGGCGCGCACCTGCCGAAGGTGCCGCGCGAAATGACGCACGACGACATCGCCCGCGTGCAGGCCGATTTCGTCGCGTCCGCGCAGCGTGCGCGCGACCTCGGTTTCGAATGGCTGGAACTGCACTTCGCGCACGGCTATCTCGGCCAGAGCTTCTTCTCGGTGCACTCGAACCGGCGCACCGACGAATACGGCGGTTCGGCCGACAACCGCGGCCGCTTCCTCGTCGACACGCTCGCGGCCGTTCGCAAGGTCTGGCCCGAGCATTTGCCGCTGACCGCGCGCCTCGGCGTGATCGAATACGACGGCCGCGACGAAGAGACGCTCGCCGAGTCGATCGCGCTCACGCAGCGGATGAAGCTCGAAGGGCTCGACATGCTGAGCGTGTCGGTCGGCTTCTCGACGCCCGACGCGCAGATTCCGTGGGGGCCGGCGTTCCTGGCGCCGGTCGCCGAACGCGTGCGCCGCGAGGCCGGCTTGCCGGTGTCGTCCGCATGGGGAATCGATACGCCGCAACTGGCGAACCGCGTGGTGGCGCAGGAACAGCTCGATCTCGTGATGGTCGGCCGCGCGCACCTGGCCGACCCGCACTGGCCGTACTACGCGGCCAAGCAGCTCGGCGTCGAGCGTCCGTCGTGGACGCTGCCCGCGCCGTACGCGCACTGGCTCGAGCGCTACCGGATCGCCGACAACGTGGCCTGAGCGGCGCGCGTCCGCGCGGCGCCGGGTGGTCCGCGCATCGAGCGCGCGTGCCGCCGATCCGGCGCCGATGGATAGAATGGCGGTTCGTCCGGGCGATTGCCTGGGCGAGCCGCCATTTTTTCATTTCGACAGAGGTGCCATGGGCGCACATGTCCCGTCGTCTTCCGATTCCGCCGCGCGGCCGCGTGCCCAGCAGGTCGCCCGCATCGCGCTGTATGCGGCGCTGCTGGTGCTCGCGCTGTGGGTGATCCGCGACTTCCTTCCCGCCATCGCATGGGCGTGCGTGATCGCCATCGCGATGTGGCCGCTGCTGAAGTGCTTCGAATCGCACCGGCTGTTCCGCAATCGGCCGACGCTGATCGCGACCGTCATCACGGCGGCGATCTCGCTGCTCGTCGTGCTGCCGGTGGCGGTCGCGACGACCCAGGCGATCGCGCAGGCGCACGACCTGCGCGAGTGGCTGCACACGATCCAGGACAACGGCATCCCGCTGCCGGACGTGATCGGCCGGTTGCCGTACGGCGCCGCGCAGATCACCGAATGGTGGCAGGCCAATCTCGGCCATCCGCTGCATGCGGCCACCGCGATGCACGGCGTCAATAGCGAGAAATTCATCGCGTTCGGCCGGCAATTCGGCACGAAGCTCGCGCACGTGCTGCTCGAATTCGGTTTCATGCTCGTCACGCTGTTCGTGATCCTGCGCGCCGGCCACAAGCTGTCGGGCGCGTTGCTGCAGGGCGCGCGACGTGCGTTCGGGCGTAACGGCGCGGAACTGATCGAGCGCATGGTCGCGGCCGTGTACGGCACGGTGACGGGGCTCGTCGTCGTCGGGCTCGGCGAGGGCGCGCTGCTCGGCATCGCCTACGCGCTCGCGGGCGTGCCGCACGCGGCGCTGCTCGGGCTCGTCACGGCCGTCGCCGCGATGCTGCCGTTCTGCGCGCCGGTCGTGTTCTGCGGCGCGGCGCTCTGGCTGTTCGTGCAGGGGGCGACCATGTGGGCCGTCGCGATCGCGGCGCTCGGGTTCATCGTCGTGTTCGTCGCCGAGCATTTCGTGCGGCCGGTGCTGATCGGCGGTTCGACGCGGCTGCCGTTCCTGCTCGTGCTGTTCGGCATCCTCGGCGGCGCCGAGACGTTCGGCCTGATCGGGCTGTTCGTCGGCCCCGCGCTGATGACGGTGCTGACGATGCTGTGGGCCGAATGGATCGCCTGATCGCGCATGCCGTTGCACCGGTTCGAGACGACGGTGCGGCGGCGCGGATGCGCATGCGCGCGCGCCGGCTGCAACGATTGATGACGATTCAGCCGGCGCGAAGGCCTGCAAACGCAGGGATTCGGATAAAGATCTCTACATTTCTTTTCGATCCGGACCCAAAGGTCGAGTAGCATGGGGTTTTCGATCACGCCGGTATGGCGCAGCAGATTTCCCGAGCATGCGATTGATTCCGATGGCCCGTCCCGCAGCGACGCTGTCCCTGGCCGCCAGTTGCCTGATGTTGCATGGCTGTGCGTGGTTCGACTCGTGGCTGCCGTTCTCGTATTCGCGCACGCCGCTTGCACGGGCCGCGTCGCGGCACGGCGCGACGCGCGCCGACGTCGTCCGCGTCGCCGGCAACCCGCGCAGCGTCTGGATGGTCCGTAACGGCGGCGGCGTCTGCTACAACTACTTTATCGAGCACGGCAACGATCACCGCGCGTACTTCGTCGTGTTCGACAAGGCCGGCGTCGTCACGCAGTCCGGCTTCGATACCTGCATGGACGCCGATCGCAAGGGCACGCTCCAGTCCGGCAAGCGCGCGTCGCGCTAGGGCGGCGGCCACGCGCGGCGCGAGCGCGTCATCCGGCCGTCACGCTATCGTGTCGACCACGCCGCCGTCGACGCGCAATGCCGCGCCGGTCGTGGCCGACGCCTGCGGCGAGCATACGTACACGACCAGGTTCGCGACTTCCTCCGTCGTCGCCGGCCGCTGGATGATCGAGCTCGCGCGTTCGCTGCGCACGAACTCCACGGCAATGTCGTCGATGCTGCGGCCCGTTTCGTCAGCCTGCGCCTTCAGCATCTCGCGCACGCCTTGCGACATCGTCGGCCCCGGCAGCACCGAATTGACGGTCACGCGGGTGCCGGCCGCGAGCTTCGCGAGGCCGCGCGCGATCGACAACTGCGCGGTTTTCGTGAACCCGTAATGAATCATGTCGACGGGGATGTTCAGGCCCGATTCCGACGAAATGAACACGATGCGCCCGGCATTGCGTTCGATCATCCCTTTGAGGTAATGCCGCGCGAGCCGCACGCCGGACATCACGTTGATCTGGAAAAAATGTTCCCATTCGGCGTCGTCGATGTCGAAGAACGCCTTCAGGCCGTAGATGCCCGCGTTGTTGACGAGAATGTCGGCGTTCGGCGTGTGCTGCGTGACGCGCGCGACGCCGGCCGCGTCGGACAGGTCGGCGGCGACGCCGTCGAAGCTTGCGCCGGGCACGGCGTCGCGCAGTTTCCCGAGCGCGGACTGCACCGACGTGTCGCTGCGGCCGTTGACGACGACGTGCGCGCCGGCGCGCGCGAGGCCTTCGGCGATCGCGAAGCCGATGCCGGCGGTGGAAGCGGTGACGACCGCGGTCTTGCCTTTCAGATCGATCTGCATGTGTGTACCGGTGGGAAGAGGACGCGGAACCCGCCGCGTCTGCCGCGGCGGCCGAATTCAAAGCTTAGGCGATCCAGCCGCGAAGCGTCGGCTCGCTGTTGCGCGGCGCCGCACAGTCTTGTACGGTGAGCGTTCGCCGTTCGAACCGGGAGCCCGCCGCGTGAGCCGTACCGCCAACCGATCCGCCGTACCGTCGCCGTTCTGGCGCGATACCGCGCTGCCGTTCATCGAGGCGCGCACCGTCGACGACGGGCGCGCGATCTGCTACGCGAAGCACACGCACGACACGTTTTCGGTGGGCGCGATCGTCGGCGGCACGAGCACGTACGTGAACGGCGCGACGCACGCACACGTCGGGCGCGGCGTGCTCGTGATCATCGATCCGGAGCAGGTGCACGCATGCAATCCGTACGGTGCCGATGCGTGGGCGTACCGGATGGTCTAT
This sequence comes from Burkholderia sp. LAS2, assembly GCF_018417615.1. NCBI lineage: Bacteria > Pseudomonadati > Pseudomonadota > Betaproteobacteria > Burkholderiales > Burkholderiaceae > Burkholderia > Burkholderia sp. LAS2. Next base: position 3,526,842 of record NZ_CP071052.1, on the reverse strand, counting down.
GTCGACGTGCCGTGGCTCGCGCGGCTGCAACATTCGCTGGGCCGCGATCCGAACCGCGATTTTCACGGGTTTTCGCCGAAGTTGACCGAGCGCGGCGATCTGTTCGCGCAATTTGGCGGCTTCTACCGCACGCTGGTGTCGCCCGCCACCGATGCGCTCGGCAAGGAGAGCGCGGCGGTCGAATTCTTCACGGCGCTGCACGGCGCGCTCGACCGCGAACTGCCCGACCCACGGCCCGGAGACGACAACGCCAAGCTCGCGCGCGCGGCCGACTACATCGCCGCCCATTGCCGCGAGGCCATCACGCTCGATGCGATCTGCGCGGCGGCCGACCTGTCGCCGTCGTACCTGATCCGCGCGTTCAATGCGCGTTACGGGATGACGCCGCATGCGTTCCTGATCGATCGGCGCGTGCAGTACGGCCGCACCGAGTTGCGCCGCGGCCGGCCGATCGCCGAAGTCGCGCTCGACGCCGGCTTCGCGGACCAGGCGCATTTCCAGCGCGCCTTTCGGCGGATCGCGGCCGCGACGCCGGGGCAGTACCGCAGCGCGAGGCGCTGAACGCAACGGTGTCTACACGTCGAGCAGAAACAGCGCGCTGCCCGCGAGCAGCAGCGCCATCAGCCGGTTGAACACGCGCATGCGCCGCGCGTTCGCGAGCCGGTGCCGCAGCGACGCGCCCGCATAACCCCAGCATGCGATCGACGCGAAGCAGATCACCAGATACAGCGCGGCGAACTGCCAGACCTGCGCGCGGTCGCCGTCGGCCGCATACGCGCCCATCGCGGCCACGCACGCGAGCCACGCCTTCGGATTGAGCCACTGCATCGCCGCGCCGGCCGCCGCCGACGGGCCGGCCACGTCCGGATCGGCCGCGAGCCGGCCGTCGTCGAGCGCGAGCCGCAGCGCCAGGTAAAGCAGGAACGCGATCCCCGACCACTGCGTGGCCGTCGTCAGTGCGGGCCAGCGCGCGAGCGCCGCGTGCAGGCCGAGGCCGATCAGCAGGAACAGCGCGACGAAGCCTAGCGTGGCGCCGGCCGCGTAGCGCAGGCTCGCGCCGAGGCCATGGCGCGCGCCCGCGCTGAGCGCGACGATGTTGACGGGACCGGGGGTGATCGACGAGGCGAGCGCGAACGCGGCCATCGAAACCAGCATGCTCATCAGGTGTCTCCATGCGACATGTTGAAAGTCGCATCGAGACTACGGGCGCGGCGTCGGCCCGTATTGAAGAAAACTGCCCTCGGCGGTGCTGCCGGGATTCACGTCGTGCTGAACCGCGCGCAGCGCTCACGGGCCGACCGAAAGCGATAGGGCGCAGGCGTTGCGGCCGAAGCCATCCAGTCTCACTTCACGGATGGGCAGTAGTCGCGAGCGCGTCGAACGCGTCGGCTTCCGGAAGCCGGCGCCACGACTCCGGGCCTGCGTCGATTTCTTCGACCGTCAGCAGACACGCATCGAGTTCCCGCTGCAACTGGACGTGATCGATCGACTGACCGATGAACACGATTTCCTGCCGGCAATCGCCTGTCGGCTCTTCCCATTTTTTCAGCACACCGTCGCGACGATAGTCGTCGTGCGGCCAGTCCGACGGGGGCGTAAACCGCCACCATCGGCCAACGTAGCCCCACTGGAACGCGTCGCCGGCCTGCACGAGCATGGCGGTTTCGGCATAGCGGTGCGCAGCCCACACATATCCCTTGCAGCGAAGCAGCCGGCCGTTGGTCCAGGGGCGACGCAGCCACGCGAGCAGGCGCGCCGGATGAAACGGCGCACGTTCGCGATAGACCCACGATGCGATTCCGTATGTATCCGATTCCGACGGGCGCTCGTCGGCCTGCATGCGTTGCATCCATCCCGGAGATTCGACGAGTGCCGGTAGATCGAAGCGCCGCGTATCGAGGACGTCCGACGGATCGATCCCGCCGTGCTGCATCGGCAGGATTCGCGCGGACGGATTCAGCGATGCAAGGACTGCGCGCAGCCTGTCGAAACCCGCGTCGCCGATCCGGTCGAGTCGGCTCACGAGGATCACGTTCGCATATTCGACTTGTTCGATCAGCAGGTCCGACAGCGTGCGCGGTGGACCGGTGCCGCTGCCGTTCGCGAGCGGGGCGTCGCGCGTGACCGGTTCGACCGACGCGATCATGTCCTCGAACGTCTCGCCGTTGACCACCGTGACGAGCGTGTCCAGCCGCGCGAGTTCGCTGAGGCTGAAACCGTCCCGATCGAGAAACGCGAACGTCTCCGCAACCGGCATCGGCTCCGAGATGCCGGTCGACTCGATCAGCAGATAATCGAAGCGATGCTGCCGCGCAAGCGTGCTGATCTGCTCGAGCAAATCGGCGCGCAGCGTACAGCAGATGCAACCGTTGCTCATTTCGACCAGTTCGTCCTCGCCTCGATGCAGCTCGACGTTGCGCCGCACGTCGTCGGCGTCAACGTTGACTTCGCTCATGTCGTTGACGATCACGGCGACCTTCAGGCCGGCGCGATTGCGCAGGATATGGTTCAGCACCGTCGTCTTCCCGGCACCGAGGAAGCCGGACAGCACCGTGACCGGAATCCTCGGCGCCGGGGCGGCCGACACTTGTCGATTGTCCGGCGTCGTCATGCGCTCTGCCCGGACGCGCGATCCAGGTAGCCTTCGAACAGGTCGACCACGACATAGCCGTCGTCGGCGGCGTCACCCCACAGATTCTTCACGCGGAACTCGACATGATAGGTCGGCTGATGCGCGGCGCCGGTGTCGCCGTGGCCGATCGCGTCCGGGAACGGCCACGATTCGGTTGTCCGGTGCAACACGACGCCCGTCTTGCCGCGAACGTAGCCCGGCGCGCGGATGTGTCCGCTGACGTATTCGTCGCGAACGACGACGCGATCGCCGACCTCGAACCGCGTCGACTCGGCCGGGGCTGCCCGGCCGCCGGCGCGCGGCGGGTTCGCGAGCCGGAAAGGCGAACCGAGCGCGCGGTCGAGTTCATCCTGCGTGAGCACGCCGGTTTCGACGAGCAATGTCGCGGTCGCGATCACGTAGCGCTCGTAGTAGCGCGTGCCGACGTGCTGGCGCACGTCGATGCGCTCGACTGCGTGACGTACCTCGTCGACGCTGAATTTTTTCAGTGGGTCCACCCCGACGAACATCAGGCTGTACGCGAGATGCTCCCAGTCTTCCTTGAAGACCGGTTTGTAGCCGAGACTGTTGATCGTATGCGGCACCGGGCCGAAACCCTGGAATCCGCCGAGGTCGTGAAAGCCGTCCATATGTGATCTCCGAGATGTGAAAGTCGAGCGCGAAACGCGGTGCGAGTCAGTGCGCGCGCGGTAGCGCAACGCCGATCAGCACGTCCTTCGTGACGAGCGCGCGCAGTTGTTCCTCGGTCATGTGCTCGCTGCCGGCCGGCCGCACGGGCAGCACGAGATAGCGGCTTTCGGCGGTCGTGTCCCAGACCTTCACGACGACGTCGTCGGGCAGGTCGGTGCCGAGTTCCCGCAGCACCGTGCGCCCTTCGCGGACGAGCCGCGCACGATATTCGAAGCCCTTGTACCACTCGGGCGGCAGCCCGAGCACCGGCCAGTTCGTGCATGAGCACAGGCTGCAGACGATCACGTTCTTCAGCGTCGGGGTGTCCTCGAGCGCGACGATGTATTCGCCCTGCGGGCCGGTGTAGCCGAACTGCGCGCACGCGGCCGTGCCGTCCTTCAGCAGAAGTTCGCGAAATGCCGGGTCGACCCACGCACGCGCGACGATGCGCGCGCCGTTGGCCGGATCCCAGGTCGTGGACATCAGCTCGGTCAGGTTTTCGATATAGCCGTCGGGAATCAGGTTCTTCTCTTTCATCACGCGAAACAGCGCCCAGGCGCGTTCGCCGGGCGTCGACGCTGTTTCCTCGGAAGCAATCGGGTTCATCGTGGGGGCTCCTTGTCGTGGTTCGGGTCGACCGCCGCCACGACGTTGCGACTGGCGTGGCGGGGATGGGCGCGTCGTGTCGGTCACGCTCGATGAGCAGGGTAAGAAGAGAAAAAGCGCGGTTCTTTGCCGGCACGGATCGGAAACTATGCCGAGACGGCCCCGTGGCGCGGCGGGCGCCTACGCGCAACGGATGCCCGGCGATGCGCGGCATCTACAGCGCGTCCGGCATGAAACGGCGGCCGCCCGCGCACGTTTCGCGACCGCTGCGGGGCGCCGGCCGCGGAGGCCCGCCACAGCCAATTTCTTGTTCCGCCGGAAAACAGAAATGCGGATTTTGCCTTTCTATTCTCACCCTCAAGCGACGGCCGTTCGATGTCGCGAATCGTCGGCACTCGCCCGAGTACCGGCGGAATAACAGTCAGCCAGCACCCGCGATTCCACCGTCCGGCAACGGTTTCCGTTCGTCGTACGTCGAGCGTGGCGGTGTCTGCGCATCCAGGTGAGGAGCATGATGGACAACGTCAAAAGAATGAAGCTGAAGCGAATCGCGCGCTGGATCGGCCTGTCGCTGATGGTCGTCGCATCGCATTACGCGGGCGCGGTCGAGGTCGATCCCGGCGACTACGAGCAGTATCCGGTGGGCGCGACGATAGGCGTGCTGTACTACAACTATTCGGCGACGAACGCGTACTACGCGAATGGCCAGCGGACGTCGGATTTCGACCTGCAGTCCAATGTCGGCATCGCCCGCCTGCTGCATGTGTTCCAGCTCACCGACAGGCTCACGATCGATCCGCAGGTACTGCTGCCGTTCGGTCACATCAGCAGCTTCGGCAACGCAGGCGCGCTTGGCAGTACGAACGGCGTCGGCGACGTGATCCTGACCGCGCCGTTGAAATTCCGCCTGAACGAAGCGAAGGACGTCGTCGCCGCGACGGTCTACGTCTACGCGCCGACCGGGAGTTACGACCAGAACCGGGGCCTCAATCTCGGTGCCAACCGCTGGTCGCTCGATTTCCAGGCCGCCTACGTCAAGCACTTTTCGCCGCAGTGGGCACTCGATCTCGTCGGCGACGCGATCTGGTACGGCAACAACACGTCGTACGGCGCGAACGGTGCGACGCTGCATCAGCGGATGAGCTACAGCGCCCAGGCGATGGTGCGTTACATGCCCGATCCGGGCACGTCGCTCGGGGTCGGCATCACCCAGTTCTGGGGCGGTGAAACGAGCGTCGGCGGCGCGGACAACGACGACGCGCTTCGCACCACGCGCCTGCGGATCACCGCGGCGAAGTTCGTGACGAAGGCCGACCAGGTGCAAATCCAGCTCGGCACCGATCTGAGCGTGCGTAACGGCCCGAAAAACAGTGTGCTCGCCGGCCTGCGTTACGCGCACATCTTCTGACGATCCGCATGCGCCGGGATATGGCCGGCGCATGGCGTTTCGCGTCCCCACGTCGAACCTTCGACACCCGATTTCCTTTTCCAGAGAGGTCACGCATGGAATCCGCCATCGACAAACACCTGATCTGCCCGCGGACGCTGTCGCGCCGCGTCGCCGACGATTACCAGCCGCCGTTCCCGATGTACGTCGCCCGGGCCGCCGAAGATCTGAGCCAGGTCGTGATGGGCTACTTCGGCGTCCAGTATCGCGGCGCCGACAAGCGCGCGGCGGCGCTGGCCGCGTTGCGCCGGATCGTCGCCGATTTCGGTGCGCAGGACGGTCCGAACTCCTTCGACCTGACGCAACACACCGATGACCAGGGCTACGAGAATCTGATTGCCGTCGGCTACTGGCGCGATCCGGCCGCGTATGCACGCTGGATCGCGTCGCCGGCACTCGTCGAATGGTGGGCCTCCGACGCACGCCTCGCGGACGGGATCGGCTACTTCCGGGAAATCGTCGCGCCACGCGCCGAGCAGTTCGAGACGCTTTACGCATTTACGAGCGATTTCCCCGGCGTCGGCGCGATCATGGACGGCGTCAGCGGCGAGATCGAGGAGCACGGTTACTGGGGATCGATGCGTGACCGGTTCCCGATCTCGCAGACGGACTGGATGCGCGCGGACGGCGAATTGCGCATCGTCGAGGGTGATCCGGCTCGCGGCGGCCGTGTGGTCGTACTGGCGCACGACAACATCGCGCTGATTCGGTCCGGTCAGGACTGGCGCGCGGCGGAGAGTGACGAGCGCCAACTGTATCTGGAGGAGATCGAGCCGACGCTGCGCAGCGGAATGGAATTCCTGCGCGACAACGGCAAGGACGTCGGCTGCTACAGCAATCGCTACGTGCGTTCGATCGATCTCGACGGCAACGTGCTCGACGAAAGTTACAACATCGGCCACTGGCGCTCGCTCGACCGCCTCGAGCGCTGGGCCGAATCCCATCCGACGCACCTGCGGATCTTCGTCACGTTCTTCCGCGTCGTCACCGGGCTGTCGAAACTGCGGCTGTATCACGAGGTTTCCGTTTTCGACGCAAGGCATCAGGTCTACGAATACGTGAACTGTCATCCGCGCACCGGGCTGATGCGCGACGCCGTCGCCGTCGCGCGCTGAATCCCGCCGGCGCCGCCCAGGCTCGCGGCGCCGCTTACCGAACTGGAGAACGTCGATGGCCATCAAACGCCCGACCCGCGAACAACTGTCCGACATTGCAGCCGGCTTCGGCTTTCATGTCGATTCCCGCCAACTCGCCGAATACGACGATGCGCTGCAGGCGAACTTCGACGCGTACGACGCGATCGACGCGCTGCCCGACCATCTGCCCGTCGTCGCGTATCCGCGCACGCCCGGCTACCGCCCCGAAGGCGACGAGAACCGTTACGGCGCGTGGGCGCGCAAGAGCACGATCCACGGTGCCGCCGACGGCAAGCTGCGCGGCAAGACGGTGGCCGTGAAAGACAACATCTGCGTCGCCGGCGTGCCGATGCGCAATGGCGCAAGCACGTTCGAGGGCTACGTGCCCGATATCGATGCGACCGTCGTCACGCGGGTGCTCGACGCCGGCGCGACGATCGCCGGCAAGGCGACCTGCGAGTACTACTGCTTTTCCGGCGGCTCGCACACGAGCGCGTCGGGGCCGGTGCACAATCCGCGCAAGGCCGGATATTCGTCAGGCGGCTCGTCGTCCGGCAGCGGTGCGCTGGTCGCGAGCGGCGAGGTCGACATGGCGCTCGGCGGCGACCAGGGCGGCTCGGTGAGAATCCCGTCCGCCTATTGCGGCATCTACGGGATGAAACCGACGCATGGGCTCGTGCCGTACACCGGCGCGATGCCGATCGAGGCGACCGTCGATCATCTCGGGCCGATGACGGGCAGCGTGCTCGACAACGCGCTGCTGCTCGACGTCATCGCGGGCGACGACGGGCTCGATCCGCGCCAGCGGATGTTGCCGCCGCGCGCCGATTATCTCGGCGCGATCCGCGACGGCATCGCGGGCCTGCGGATCGGCATTCTGCGCGAGGCGTTCGGGCTCGCGAATTCGGAGAGCGTGGTCGACGAGGCCGTGCGGGTCGCCGCGCTCCGGTTGCGCAAGCTGGGCGCGAGCGTCGACGAAGTGTCGGTGCCGCTGCATGCGGCCGGCACCGCGATCTGGCTGCCGATTGCGGCCGAGGGGGCGACGCAGCAGATGATGAAGGGCAACAGCCACGGCTTCAACTGGGGCGGCCTGTACGTGACCGGCATGATCGATCATCACGCGGGCTGGCGCGAGCGTGCGGACGAGTTGCCGGATACCGTGAAGGTGACGATGCTGCTCGGCGAATATTTCACGAGCCGGTATCGCGGGCGCTACTACGCGAAGTGCCAGAACCTCGCGCGACGCTTGCGAGCGGATTACGACGCGGCGCTGCAATCGTATGACGTATTGCTGATGCCGACCGTCCCGATGCGCGCGTCGGAACTGCCGAAGCCCGGCTGTGCGATGTCCGAGTCGTTGACGCGCGCGTTCGAGATGCTCGCGAATACCGCGCCGTTCGATGTGTCCGGGCATCCGGCCATGTCGCTGCCGTGCGGGGTGGCCGACGATCTGCCGATCGGGCTGCAACTGGTCGGGCGCCGCTTCGACGAGGCGACGCTCTACCGCTGCGCCTATGCGTATGAACAGTCTTCCGACTGGCGTCAGACGACGTTCGCGTGACATGCGGCGCGGCAGCGCATCGCCGCCGCGCCGCATGTCGGTCCGACCGGCAATCCGGCTTGCACGGTTGCCGATTGGACAATGCGCTTTTGAACGGGCACGCTACCGGCTGCATGTTGGCTAAACGATGTGGGGCACGACCATGACGATGCGTCCTTTTCCGCGCGCCGCGAGCGGCGACGCGCCCGGCCCGGCGGCCGACGACAGCACGCCGGACGAATGGACGAATTCGGTGATCGAGGTGGCGACCGACGGCTCGGTCAGCCAGCGTATCGAGTTTTGGCGCGAGACGATTCTGCGTTTGTTCGCGGACGTGCAGATCGCGGCCGTGCAGAAAGCCGATTTCTTCGGCCAAGTGCGGCAGCGCAAATGCGAAAAGATGCGGATCTCGGAAATCTACGCCAGCGAGCAGGCCGTGATCCGGCGCTATCGCCAGGCGCGCAGCGAATATGAGGACAAGTATTTCGGCGTGTTGATGCTCGAGGGCAGCCAGTCGGTCGAGCAGGACGGCAAGATCGTCACGCTGCATCCCGGGGATTTCGCGATCTACGACGCGACCCGGCCTCACCACCTGCAGTTCGGCCAGTCGTGGCGCGAGATCGTCGTCAGCATTCCGCGCGCGACGCTGAACCAGCTCGTCGTCGGGATGGAGCACCGCACGGCATGCCCGACGCATACCGGGCAGGGCGTCGGCAGCGTCATGCGTGCGTTTCTCGAGCAGATGTCGTCGCAGATCGGCAGCGTGACCGAGGACGAGATGCGGCAGTTGTCGGATACCGCGATCTCGCTGATCGCGATGACGCTCGGGGGCATGCAGCGCAACGACCTCGCGCAATCGAGGATGAAGACGTTGACGCTGACGCGCGTGAAGCGGCATCTGCTCGAGCAGCTGCACGATCCGGAGCTGAGCCCGATGATGATCGAGCGGTCGATCGGGATTTCGTCGCGGTACATCAACAAGTTGTTCGAGGCCGAAAACACGTCGCTGATGCGTTACGTATTGAACCTGCGACTCGAGCGGTGCGCGCAGGATCTCGCGAATCCGCAATGCGCGGTGCTGCGCGTGTCCGACATCGCGTTGCGCTGGGGATTCAACGACATGTCGCATTTCAGTCGCGTGTTTCGCGAGCGGTTCGCGATGTCGCCGCGGGCGTGGCGCGACCAGGGCGGCAAGTCGCGCGCGTAACGCGTCGTCCTGGGCCGCGTTCGCGACAGGCAAGCGCCGACCGGAAGCGGCGGGGCGTCGACGGCGCGGCCGCCGCGGCCGCCGTCAATGCAACGCGCGCGGCACGTGCGCCGGGTGAGCGCCGCTCGGATCAGCGGAATCGGTGGAATCGGCCGGGCCAGCGGCGTCGGCCGCGCGCAGCGGCCCGCCCGACCACGGTTGCGTCGACACCGAAAAACCGAACGTATTGACGCCGCCCGAGCACGCGACGAACACGCCGCCGCCGTGCATCTCGGCCACGGCCTTGACGATCGACAGCCCGAGCCCGTGGTTTTCCTTGCTGTTCGCGCGCGCTTCCTCGAGCCGGTAGAAACGCTCGAACACGTGCGCGCGCTGCACCGGATCGATCGGCTCGCCGGGGTTCGACACGGTCATCTCGACGAGCGCGTCGCGGCGCGCGATCGTCACGTTCAGCGTCGCGCCCGGCGCCGAATGCTGGATCGCGTTGATCAGCAGGTTCGTCATCGCGCGGCGGAACAGCGACGGATCGACGGCCGCGCGCGCATCGCCGTGCAGTTCGGCGCGCAACTGCGCCTCGTCGAGCGGGATTTCGAGGAAGTCGAGCATGCGCCGCACCTCGTCGGCGAGCGACACGTCCTTCAGGTCGGTCGCGCGTTCGCCGCGGTCGCTGCGCGACAGGAACAGCATGTCGTTGATGATCACGCGCAGCCGCTCGAATTCCTCGAGATTCGACTGCAGCGTCTGGCGCATCCGGTCGACCGAGCGGTCGCGGCTCGTCAGCGCGACCTGGGTCTGGCCGATCAGGATGCTGATCGGCGTGCGCAGCTCGTGCGCGACGTCCGCGTTGAACGCTTCGAGCCGCGCGTAGGTTTGCTGGATGCGTTCGAGCGCGCCGTTGAACGACGTCGCGAGATCGCGCAGCTCGGTCGGCAGCGCGTCGGTGTGCAACCGCTGGCGGCGGTTGGTCGCGCTCACGCTCGCCGCGTCCTGCGACAGCCGGTCGAGCGGCGCGAGCCCGAAGCGCGCGACCGCGCGGCTCAGCAGCAGCGTGATGACGGTGGCCGTCGCGATCAGCGCGGCCAGCGTCCACACGAAACGGCGCAGCATCCGCTGCGTGCGCTCGCACGACGACGCGACGATCAGCTTCACGTCCGGGCGCTCGCCGCTGCCCGCGATCGCGACGGTCTTCGTCATCACGTTGTAGCTGCTGTTGTTGAGCGCGTACTGCTGGAACGCACCGAATGGCTTGCCGTCGGGCACACCGTCGACGGGATGACCGAAGCGGAAAGCGGCGTCGGGGCTGTCGACCTGATAGCGCGTCGACCCGTCGGGCGGTTCGAGGTCGGCGAGCTTTTCCTGCATCACGCGGCCGCGCGCGGCCGTGGTCGCATGCGACACGATCATCTGCGCGACCTTCGCGCGCGTGTCGATCGTCGCGCGCAGCTCGGCGAGCAACTGGCGCTCCATCATCACGAACAGCCCGCAGCCGACCAGCGTGAACACGAGCAGCGACACGATGCCGAACATCGCCGACAGGCGCAGGGCGATCGAGCGTTTCATGCGTGTCGCTCCACGTCGCCGTCCTCGCGCGCCTCGAGCACGTAGCCCATCCCGCGGATCGTGTGCAGCAGCTTGTCCGCGAACGGGCCGTCGAGCTTCGCGCGCAGGCGCTTGATCGCCGTCTCGACGACGTTCGCGTTGCTGTCGAAGTTCACGTCCCACACGAGTTCGGCGATGGTCGTTTTCGACAGCACCTCGCCGCTGCGCCGCGCGAGCACGCCGAGCAGCTGGAATTCCTGCGCGGTCAGGTCGAGCCGCGCGCCGTCGCGAGTCGCGCGGCGGCCGATCAGGTCGACGCGCAGGTCGCCGATCGAGATCAGCGTCGATTCCTGCACGCGCGCGCGGCGCGTCAGCGCGCGCAGCCGTTCGATCAGTTCGAGGAACGAGAACGGCTTGGTCAGGTAGTCGTCGGCGCCGCCGCGCAAGCCCCGCACGCGGTCGTCGACACGATCGCGCGCGGTCAGCATGATCACCGGCGTCTGCTTCTGCGCGCGCAACGCGCGCAGCACGCCGAAGCCGTCGAGCTTCGGCAGCATCACGTCGAGCACGACCACGTCGTAGTCGAATTCGACAGCTTTCCACGCACCGTCCTCGCCGTCGAGCGCGGTGTCGACGACCCAGCCTTCCTCGGTCAGACCGCTTTTCAGGTATTCGACGACTTTCGGTTCGTCCTCGACGATCAGCACTTTCATGTTCGTTGTCCGCGTAACCGGGTTAAGGGCGGCTCAAGGCCCGACGCTCGCGCCGCGCGGCGGGGCCGCCGACGCGACGTCGGACGGCGCGGGGCCGTTAGACGCATCGCCGTCCCAGCCGCCGCCGAGCGCCTTCGCGAGAAACACGACGAGCGCCGCGCGCTGGCCCTGGATCTGCACGGCCTGGCGCTCGCTCGTCAGCAGTTGCTGCTGGGCCGTCAGCACGTCGATGAACGGCGTCAGGCCGCCCGCGTAGCGGTCCTGCGCGAGCGACACGAGCTTGCGCGCGTCGTCGACGGCCGCCGACGCCTGCTGCGCGGCGTCGGCAAGGACCGACAGGCCCGTGACCGCATTTTGCACCTCCTGGAACGCGGTGAGCACGGTCTGCCGGTAGCTGGCCTGCGCGGCGACGTAGCCGGCCTGCGCGAAATCGACGCCGGCCTTCAGCTTGCCGCCCTCGAACAGCGGCTGGCTGAGCGACCCGCCGACCGACCACAGCAGCGCCGGCACGGTGAACAGGCCCGCGAAGCGCGTCGCGTCCCAGCCGATGTCCGGCGACAGCGTGATGCGCGGGAAATACGCGGCGCGCGCGACGCCGATCTGCGCGTTCGCGGCGGCCATCGCGCGCTCGGCCGACGCGACGTCGGGGCGCCGCTGCAGCAGGTCGCTCGGCATGCCGGTCGGCAGCGCGGGCGCGTTGATCGGCACCACGCGCGGCGGCAGCGAGAACGCGGGGGCCGGCGTGCCGACCAGCGTCGCGATCGCGGTTTCGACCTGCGCGCGCTGCTGAATCAGCAACTGCGCCTGCGTGCGCGTCGCGTCGAGCTGCGCGCGCTGCTGCAACAGGTCGAGACCCGACACCGCGCCGAGGTCGTGGCGCGCGCTCACGTAGTCGAGCGCCTTTTGTTGCAGTTCGATCGAACGCCTGACGACGTCGATCTCGGTGTCGAGCTCGCGCAGCGCGAAATAGCTCGACGCCAGATCGGCGCCGAGTACGAGGCGCGCGTTCGCGAAATCGTCGCGCGCCTGCTCGGAGCTGGCCTGCGCGGCTTCGACGTTGCGCCGCACGCGGCCGAACAGGTCGAGTTCGTAGCTGACCGCCGCGCCGACCTGGATCTCGTTCTGCACGGTCGACATGCTCTTCGTCGCGTAGTTGGTCTGCGGCCGGTCGGCGGAGATCTTGAAGCGCTGGCCGCTCGCGTTCAGCCCGACGGCCGGATACTGTGCGGATGCGACCGACGCGAGCGTCGCCTTCGCCTGGTCGTAGCGCGCGGCGACCGCCTTCAGGTTCTGGTTATTGCGCAGCGCATCGGCTTCCAGCGCGTCGAGCTGGGCGTCGCCGAACGCGGTCCACCAGGCCGGATCGAGCGGCGCGCGGGCCGGCGCGGCCGGCTGCCAGTATGCGTCGGCCGGATCGAGCCGCCACGCGGCCGGCGTGTCGACGGCCGGGCGCCGGTAATCCGGGCCGACCGTGCAGCCGGCGAGCACCGCCGCCGCGACGATCGCGACGGCGCCAATCGCGGCCGGGTGCACGCGCGTGCGTATCGCACTCACGACTTCGCTCCCGCGACGGCCGAGGCCGGCTGCGCCGCCGGCGCCTGCACGACGACCGCGTCGCCGGTCGCGAGCGCGTCGCTCGGGTTCGCGACGAGGCGATCGTTCGGCGTGATCGGCCCGTCGACTTCGAGCGTCTGCCCGATCGTGCGCACGACCGTCACCTGTTTCAGCCGGACCTTGCCGTTCGCATCGACGGTCGCGACCGTCGGGCCTTCGGCGCGGAACAGCAGCGTATTGGCCGGCACCTGCAGGCGGCCGACCGGCGTCATCGGCAGCGTCGCCTGCACGTACGCGCCGGGCAGCAGCCGCCCGTCCGGGTTCGGCAGCGTGATCTCGATCTGCAGCGAACGCGTGGCGACGTCGATCGCCTGCGACGTGCGCGTGATCGTGCCGTCGAAGGTCCGCCCCGGCAGCTCGGCCTGCGCGACGCTCACGTGCTGGCCGACCTTGATCTGCTGTGCATACGCCTGCGGCACCTGCACGTACAGGCGCAGCCGGTCGGCCTGCACGACCGTGAACAGCGAGCGGCCGGCGTTGCCGGAATTGACGAGATCGCCGACGTCGACGTTGCGCTGCGTGACGATCCCGTCGATCGGCGCGACGATCCGCTGGAAGCCCTTCAACTCGGTGAGGCGGCGCATGTTCGCGTCGGCCGCGGCGAGATTCGCGGTGCCCTGGTTGAACGCGCCTTGCCGGTCGTCGAGTTCCTGCTGAGACACGGCATCGCGCTGGCGCAGCTGCTGCGCGCGGTCGAACGACGTCTTCGCGAGCGCGAGCGACGCTTGCGCCTGCTGGCGTTGCGCGGTGGCCTGCGCGAGTTCCTGGTTCAGCTCCGGCGTGTCGAGTTCGGCGAGCGTTTGCCCCTGCTTCACGTGCGCGCCGATGTCGGCCTGCCAGCGCAGCACGTAGCCGCTGGCACGCGCATAGATCGGCGCCTCGACGAAGCCGCGCAGCGTGCCGGGCAGCGTCAGCTTGCCGCCGGTGGCCGCGTCTACCGGATGCACGACGCTCACGTACTGGCGCGTGTTCTGCTCGGCGACCGCGTCGAGGCGATGCCGGTTCAGCACGTTGACGACGAGGGTGCGCGCGGCGCCGGCGGCCAGCAGCACGCCGATCACGATCACGACGATCCGGCCGCGTCGCGACACCGACGCGCGCGCCGGCAGGTGCATGCCGTGTTCGTCCACCTGGATGCCGACGGCGCTGTGATGTTTCTCTTCCATGAATTCAACCAGTTCAACCGGGTAGTGGGGCGAAAGTCAGTGACCGGCCTGGCGCGCGCGTCGCCGGGCCAGTCGCGCATGCACGCCGCCGAACACGAGCGGCACGAACAGCAACGTCGAAACGGTCGCGAACAGCAGCCCGCCGATCACCGCGCGGCCGAGCGGCGCGTTCTGCTCGGCGCCTTCGCCGAGACCGAGCGCCATCGGCACCATCCCGATGATCATCGCGAGCGCCGTCATCAGCACCGGACGGATCCGTGTCGCGCCGGCTTCGAGCGCGGCCGTGAGCGGCGGCGCGCCGGCCGCGAGGCGCTGGCGCGCGAACGACACGACGAGAATGCTGTTCGCGGTCGCGACGCCGACCGTCATGATCGCGCCCGTCAGCGCGGGCACGCTCAGGTGCGTGCCGGTGACGAACAGCATCCAAGCGATGCCGGCGAGCGCGGCCGGCATCGCGCTGATGATGATCAGCGGGTCGAGCCACGACTGGAAATTGACGACGATCAGCAGGTAGACGAGCACGATCGCCATCGCGACGCCCGCGCCGAGGCCGACATACGACGTGCGCATCGTCTCGATCTGGCCGCGCATCGTGAGGTCGGTGCCGCGCGGCAGCGTCGCGCGCGCGTCGGCCACGATGCGGTCGATCTCGCCCGCGACCGCGCCGAGATCGCGGCCCTCGACGCTCACGTACACGTCGATCGCCGGGCGAATGTTGTAGTGCGTGATCACGGCCGGGTTCACGGTGCTGCGCACCTGCACCAGGTTGCCGAGCAGTTGCAGCGGCATGCCCGTGCGGCCGCTGGCGGAGATCGGCGTGCCGAGCAGGTCGTCGACCGACGACAGGTTGTATTGCGGGGTCTGGATCTGCAGCGGGTACTGGACGCCGGTGCGCGGGTTGATCCAGAACGACGGCGTCGTCTGCGAACTCCCCGACAGCGAGATCAGCATGTTCTGCGCGACGTTCTGCGCGGAGAGATTGAGCTGCTGCATGCGCGTACGGTCCATGTCGGCCAGCAGGGTCGGTTCGTCGTTGCGTTGCAGCACGTGTACGTCGACGGCGCCGGGGATTTGCCTGATCTTTTTCATCAGGCTGCTCGCAATGGTCATGTTACTCGCGAGATCGTTGCCGAGCACCTGCACGTCGATCGCGGCCGGCTGCCCGAAGTTGAGGATCTGCGTGATGATGTCCGACGGCTGGAAGAAGAACTCGACGCCCGGGAAGCGTTGCGGCAGCAGCGTGCGCAGCGTCTCGACGTAGTGCGCGGTCGCGCGGTGGCCGGGCTTCAGCGCGATCAGCAGCTCGCCGTCGAGCGTGCCGATCGTGCCGGCGTTGCTGTACGACAGGTTGATGCCGCTCACCGGCAGCCCGAGGTTGTCGACGATCGCGCCGAGCTCGTCGGGCGGCACGGTTTCGCGGATCACGCGCTCGACCTGGTCGGCGAGCCGCGCGGTTTCCTCGATCCGGTAACCGGTCGGCGCACGCACGTGCAGCCGGAGGTTGCCGGAATCGGCGTTCGGGAAGAAGTCGCGGCCGAGCACGAACACGAGGCCCGTCGACAGCACGCAGAAGGCGAGGAAGCACAGCGCGTAGAAGCGGCGGCGCACGAGCAGGATGCTGAGCAGCACGATGTACCACGCGCGCAGCCGTTCGAACGCATGGTTGAACGCGTGATGGATGCGCGCGAAGCGCGACGTCGAAGCGGCGGGGCCGGTGCTCGCCTGCTGCGGGCGGAACAGCAGCATCGCGAGCGTCGGCACCAGCGTGCGCGACAGCACGTACGACGCGAGCATCGCGAACACGACGGCTTCCGCGAGCGGCACGAACAGGAAGCGCGCGACGCTGGTCAGGAAGAACATCGGCACGAACACGATGCAGATGCACAGCGTCGACACGAGCGCGGGCACCGCGATTTCGCCTGCGCCTTCGAGAATCGCTTCGTGCAGGTCGGTACTGAACGACGACCCCCACGCTCCCTCCGGTCGCTGCCCCCCGAGGGGGCTGCTCGGCACGCTTGGGGCGGCCCGGCGCGTACCGAGATGCAAATGCCGCTCGATGTTCTCGATCGTGACGGTCGCATCGTCGACGAGAATGCCGACCGCGAGCGCAAGCCCGCCCAGCGTCATGATGTTGATGGTCTCGCCGAGCGCGGACAGCGCGATCAGCGACGTGAAGATCGACAGCGGGATCGAGATCGCGATGATCAGCGTGCTGCGCCAGTTGCCGAGGAACAGCAGGATCATCATCGCGGTCAGCACGGCGGCGATCAGCGCCTCGTGGATCACGCCCTGGACGGCCGCGTTGACGAACACCGACTGGTCGAACAGCGGCGTGATCGTGAGCCCCTCGGGCAGCGTCGGGATCACCTTCGGCAGCAGCGCCTTCAGGTCCGACACGACCTTGAGCGTCGACGCGTCGCCGCTTTTCAGGATCGAGATCAGCACGCCGCGCTGGCCGTTCTGGCGCACGACGTTGGTCTGCGGCGCGAAGCCGTCGCGCACCGCCGCGACCTCGCGCAGGTAGGTCGTCGCGCCGTTGATCGTCTGGACCGGCAGGTTGCTGATGTCGGCGACCGTATCGGCCGACGCGTTCGTGTCGATCCGGTATTCGGTCTGTCCCATCTTCGCTGTGCCGGTCGGCAGCACGAGGTTCTGCGCATTGACCGCGTTGACGATGTCGGCCGGCGTGAGGCCCTTCGCTTGCAGCGCCTGCGGATCGAGGTCGATCGCGACCACGCGCGTGCGGCCACCGTACGGAAACGGAATCTGCACGCCCGGCACCGTGATCAGCTGCGGGCGCAGGAAGTTGAGCGCGATGTCGGCGAGCGACTGTTCGCTGAGCGTCTTGCTCGACAGCCCGAGCTGGATCACCGGAATGCTCGACGCGGAATAGGTGATCACGAGCGGCGGCGTCGCGCCCTGCGGCATCTGCCGCACGATCGCCTGCGCGGACGACACCGTCTGCGCGATCGCCGTCTGCACGTTCGCGCCCGGTTGCAGGAACACCTTCACGACCGCGATGCCGGGCAGCGACGTCGATTCGACGTGCTGGATGTTGTTGACGGTCGTCGTCAGGATCCGTTCATGGACGGACGTGATGCGATTCGTCATCTCCGTCGCGGAGAAGCCGCTGTAATTCCAGATCACGCTGATCACGGGGATGTTGATCGCGGGCAGCACGTCGACCGGTGTGCGCATCAGCGCAAGCGGGGTGGCCAGCACGATCATGATGGCCATCACGATGAACGTGTAGGGGCGCCTGAGCGCGAGATTGACGATCCACATGGAGGCAGCGGGGCAGGCGGTGATCGGGCGTCGGTGAAGGGAACCCGAATGATAGGCGTCGGCCCGCAACGGGTTACTGTCGCGAAACTGGCGGAATGGTCAGGTTGGGGCACGCCGGCCTTCGGCCGATTCCGCAGACGGAGTGCGCGGCCGCGATGGCGACGGTTTCGTGCAGCGGGCGGCGCTCACAGCTGCTCCATGCCGAAGCGCGCGAGCGCGTCGAGATCGACGACCTCGATCTGGTTGTACGCGAGCCGCAGTGCGCCGAGCTTCTCGAGCTGCTGCAGCGCCTGGTTGATCCGCTGGCGCGACACGCCGACGAGCATCCCCAGTTCCTCCTGCGAGATCGACAGCGACGGGCCGGTATCCGGATACAGCGCGGGGTTGAAGAGCTGCGCGAGCGCCTGCGCGACGCGCGCGTCGACGTCGAGCAGCCGGCTGTTCTGGATCGACGCGATGAATTCGCCCATCCGGTTGTTCAGCTGATGAATCACGAAGCGCGTGAACGGCAGGCTCGTGTCGAGCAGCGCATGAAACGTGTCGACCGGCACGAACAGCACGGTCGAGCGCTGGATCGCGACGACCTCGTACTTGCGCAGCTCGCGCTTGATCACGCTGCCTTCGCCGAACCAGCCGCCCGACGGCACGCCGGAAAACGTGCAGCCGCGCCCCGACACGTTGAAGATCGCGAGCTTCAGCAGCCCTTGATGGACGCCGATCCAGTATGCGGACGGCGCGAGCCGGCGCGCGATCACGTCGCCGGCGTCGCACTGCACGACGTGCGACTGGGCGAGCACGAGCGCCTGGTGTTCGGGCGCCAGCGTGCGGAACCACGCGCACTGGCCGAACAGCGTCGCGAGCGGCGGCAACGGGCCCGGTTCGGGGAGCGTATCGGCTGGCCGGGCGGCCGCGTCGGGATGGTCGTGCATGGGTGCGGGTTTGCGAGGATAGGGATAACGCGCAGCGCCTGAGCGGCACTCTGTCGTTTCGACGACAGACGGCTCACAATAGCGCCCGTTAGGCTGTCGGCCATTGAACCACATCAAGACGATCCGGGGTGCACGCATCCCGGTCGACAGAACACGGGAGACAGGATCATGACGCAGATGTTCGAGGCCGGGCTCGGCCGCCGCGATGCCAACTACGTACCGCTCACGCCGATCGATTTCCTGATCCGCGCGGCCGAAGTCTACGGCGAGCGCCTCGCGATCGTGCACGGCGACGTGCGGCGCACGTGGGGCGAGACCTGCACGCGCGCGAAGCGGCTGGCGAGCGCGCTCGCGCAGGCCGGTGTCGGTCGCGGCGACACGGTCGCGGCGCTGCTGCCGAACATCCCGGCGATGGTCGAGGCGCACTTCGGCGTGCCGATGGCCGGCGCCGTGCTGAACACGATCAACACGCGGCTCGACGTGTCGTCGGTGCTGTTCATGCTGCGTCACGGCGAGGCGAAGGTGCTGATCGTCGACACCGAATACGCGGAGCTCGCACATCGCGCGGCGCTCGAGGTGCCGGGCCTGAAGATCGTCAGCGTGGCCGACGCGATGCCGGCCGACCCCGACCGTTTCGCGGGCGCGACCGACTACGAGGCATTCGTGGCGGGCGGCGACGCCGGCTACGCATGGACGCCGCCCGCCGACGAATGGGAGGCGATCGCGCTGAACTACACGTCGGGCACGACCGGCGATCCGAAGGGCGTCGTCTACCACCATCGCGGCGCGTATCTCGCGGCGATCAGCAACATCCTCGAATGGGACATGCCGAAGCACGCGGTGTATCTGTGGACGCTGCCGATGTTTCACTGCAACGGCTGGTGTTTCCCGTGGGCCGTCGCGGCGCGCGGGGGCGTGAACGTGTGCCTGCGCAAGTTCGACGCGAAGACCGTGTTCGACCTGATCCGCCGCGAGCGCGTCACGCATTACTGCGGCGCGCCGATCGTGCAGAGCGCGATCGCGAACGCGCCGGCCGAGTTGCGCGCGGGGATCGACCATACGGTGCACGCGATGGTCGCCGGCGCGGCGCCCGCGCCGGCCGTGATCGCGAAAATGAAGGAAATCGGCTTCGACCTGCTGCACGTGTACGGGCTGACCGAGGTCTACGGCCCGGCGACCGTCTGCGCGAAGCAGGCGCACTGGGACGCCGTCTCCGACGAGGAACGCGCGCGGCTCAATGCGCGCCAGGGCGTGCGCTACCACCTCGAAGCGGGCGCGACGGTGCTCGATCCCGACACGATGACGCCGGTGCCGGCCGACGGCGAGACGCTCGGCGAGATCATGTTCCGCGGCAACATCTGCATGAAGGGCTACCTGAAGAACCCGAAGGCGACCGACGAGGCGTTCCACGGCGGCTGGTTCCATACCGGCGATCTCGCGGTGCTGATGCCGGACGGCTATATCCGGATCAAGGATCGCAAGAAGGACATCATCATCTCGGGCGGCGAGAACATCTCGAGCATCGAGGTCGAGGACGCGCTGTACCGGCATCCGGCGGTGGCGGTCGCGGCCGTCGTCGCGATGCCCGACCCGAAGTGGGGCGAGGTGCCGTGCGCGTTCGTCGAGCTGCGCGAAGGCGCGAGCGCGACCGAGGCGGAGATCGTCGCGCACTGCCGGCAACTGCTCGCGGGCTTCAAGGTGCCGAAGGTCGTGCGCTTCGGCGAGCTGCCGAAGACATCGACCGGCAAGATCCAGAAGTTCCAGCTGCGCCATGCGGTCGGCTCGGACAAGGCGATCGACCTGGCGGGCGACAAGAAGTAAGCCAGCCGCCCGGCCCAGGTCGATCATCGGTCGCCCGTCACGCGTTGCGTTCGAGCCGGAACACGCTGACCGCGTCCGACAACTGCGCGGCCTGGTCGCGCAACGCGACGGCCGCGCGCTCGGCATCGGAGATCAGCGTCGCATTCTGCTGTGTCGCTTCGCCGATCTGCGTGACGGCCAGGTTCACCTGCTCGATCCCGGTCGATTGTTCGCGCGACGCCGCGCTGATCTCGCCGATCAGCGTGCGGACCTGGTCGACCCGCGCGACGATGTCGCGCATCGTGCCGCGCGCGGCGTCCGCGATCCGGTAACCCTGTTCGACGGTCGTCGACGATTCGGCGCTCAGGGCGTCGATCTCCTTGACCGCGGCCGCGCTGCGCTGCGCCAACGCGCGCACCTCGGCCGCGACCACCGCGAAGCCCTTGCCGTGTTCGCCCGCGCGGGCGGCCTCGACGGCCGCGTTCAGCGCGAGGATGTTGGTCTGGAACGCGATGCCTTCGATCGCGCCGGTGATCTCCGCGATCCGGCGCGTCGCGCGGCCGATGTCGTCCATCGTCGCGACCACGCGCTGCACCGCGGCGTCGCCGTTCGTCGCGGCGGCCGATGCGTCCGCGACCAGCGCGTTGGCTTGCGCCGCGTGCTCGGCGCTTTGCTGCACGGCGGCGGTGATCTGCTCCATGCTCGCGGCCGTCTGCTCGACGCTGCTCGCCTGCGTCGCGATCCGCGCGGCGATGTCGCCGCTGCCGGCCGCGATGCCGACCGTGCCGTGCGCGATGTCGGCCGCGCTGTTGCGCACCTGTGCGACGATGCGCGCGAGGCCGTCGCCGATCCCGTCGACCGCCTGCACGAGCCGGCCGATCTCGTCGTTGCCCGCGCTGCCTTGCTCGACCGCGCCCGCGCTGTCGCGAATGCGCACGCTGAGATCGCCTGCCGCGTAGCGCTCGGAGGCGCGGGCGGCGGCTTCCAGCGGCCGGCTCACGACGCGACGCACGACGATCACGAACAGCGTCGCGAACGCCGCGACCAGCACGGCGCCGATCATCAGGAAGCGGTTGCGGGTGGCGCGCATCGTGGCGAGCAGTTCGTCGTCGAGCGCGATGCCGCCGACGAGCCATTGCCACTGCGGAATCGTCGTGAAGGACACGACTTTCGCGGTCGGGCCAGCGTCGTGCGCGGCCGGGTCGGTCGACGTGTATGCGAGCCGGCCTTGGGCCGTCGCGAGCATCTGCGCGTAGGGCGCGCGCGTGTTGTCGGCCGGTTGGCCCGCCGCGTCGGGATGCACGACGAAGGCGCCGCGCGACGGGCCCTGCGATGCATCGAGCACGAAGTAGTAGCCGTTGTCGCCGATCTTCAGCGAGCGGATGCCGTCCTCGACCAGCTTGAGCTCGGCGCCGATGTCGAGGCCGACGAACAGCGCGCCGATCACGCGGCCGGTCGCGTCGGTCACCGGCTTGTACTGCGTGATGTACGACCGGCCGAACAGCTTCGCGAGGCCCGTATAGCTGCGCCCCGCGACCAGCGGCGCATACGCGGGGCCCGCGCGGTCGAGCTTGGTGCCGACGGCGCGCGCGCCGTCCTGCTTCTTCAGCGACGTCGTGATGCGCACGAAGTCGTCGCCGTCGCGCGCGAAGATCGTCGCGATCGCGCCGCTTTTCTTCAGGAACTGGTCGGGAATCGAGTAATCGAGGTCGAGCGGCTGGCCGCCCGCGAAGAGGGTCGGCGCGGCGACGCCGCCGATATCGACCGTGCGTGCCGGGTCGAGCGAGAAGTCGGCCGGCAGGAAACTCGCGAACAGCGACATCGAGCGGTTGGCTTCGGCGGTGAGCGCCTTGTCGAACAGGTCGACCATCGCGCGGATCGACTGCTCCCTGTCGTCGATCCGCAGGTGCGCTTCTTCGGCGAGCTGCTGGCCGGCGAAATGGGCGAGCGTCCACGCGAACACGGTAAACAGCAGGGCGACGAGCGTGCACGCGAGCGCGGCCAGACGCGCGCCGACGCTCACCCGGCCCAATTGGGTCAGTCTCATGGAACATCCTGAGTGGAGTGAGAGGGGGCGGAACGCACGCGTCACCGCTCGTGGACCCGTTAATACGGCAACTTTCGCGAAATCTTTAGCGGCTGTCGCGCATCGCGGACCGGCAGGCGGGCGAAGGGAGGGCGGAGGTCAGTGCGTGACGAGCCACGCGACGGCCAGATAGCGGCCGACCTTTGCGATCGTCACGATGACGAGAAAGGTCGGCAGCGGCTCGCGCAGCACGCCGGCGATCATCGTCAGCGGATCGCCGATCACCGGCGCCCAGCTCAGCAGCAGCGACCAGCGGCCGTAGCGCGCATACCAGCCCTCGGCGCGCGCCAGCGCCGACGGCTTGACCGGAAACCAGCGGCGCTCGCGAAAGTGCTCGATGCCGCGCCCGAGCGCCCAATTGATCGCCGAGCCGGCGACATTGCCGACGCTCGCGACGAGCACCAGCGCCCACACGGGTTCGCGGCCGGCGAGCAGCAGGCCGGCGAGCACGGCTTCGGACTGGAGCGGAAACAGGGTCGCGGCGACCATCGACACGGCGAACAGGCCGCCGTAAGTGAGCAATTCGGACATCGCGCGATTGTACTGGCGGCGTCGCCGCCGGTGCGGGGCGTGCGGTCGTGCGGCCGCGTGGAAAGAAACGCGTCGGCGGTGCTCAGTTCCAGCCGACCATGATCGCGCCCATTCCGACGAGCAGCCCGCCCGTCACGCGGTTCATCGCACGCATCCGCGCCGGCCGCTGCAACGCGCGGCTCAGCCGGTGCGAGAACAGCGCCATCGACGCGACGCCGCCCGCGAACAGCAGCGCGAACGTCGCGGCGAGCAGCAGGTATTGAAGGTTCAGGCTCCAGTCGGCAGTCGGGCTGATGAACTGCGGAAAGAACGACGGAAAGAACAGCAGCGTCTTCGGATTCAGACCGGAAGTCGCGACGCCGCGCCAGAATAGCGTGCGTCCGGTGTCGGCGTCCGGCGCGGCGATTGCCGTTCCGGTGCCGGTGATGCCGGCCTCGGCCGGCGCCGCGGCTGCGCCGGCCGGCGTGCGGCTCAGCCATTGCTTGCCGCCGAGCCACACGAGATACGCGGCGCCGGCCCAGCGCAGCACGGTGAGCGCGTGTTCGTCGAGGTGGACCAGCGAATTCAGGCACAGCGCGGTCAGCGCGAGTTGCAGCAGCACGGCGAGCGTGCCGCCCCAGACGCACGGCAGCGCGCGGCGCCAGCCGGTGCGCAGCGCCTGGTTCATCGTGAGCAGGTTGACGGGGCCGGGTGCGTAGATGAGGACGACGGAAGCAGCGAGGAACGACAGATAAAGCTTGAACGACATGACGGACGGGCAGGAACGGGGAAGCAGGCACCGGCCCCGCACGCGGTCGGATAGGCGTGCGGGCGGCGGGGAAATCGCATGCCTGCCGGCCGGCACCGCAACTCGTGATTGCGGCCGTGCGTCCCGTTGCGAGGGGGTGATCGCGGGGAGCGTGCCGGGCAGCAGGCATGGAGAAAATGTATCAAGCGGCCCGGTTAAAAGGCTTCCTGTTTTCCAGCAAAACAGGCCTGAAACCGGAATGTCGTTCAGATAGAATGCCGATTTTCAGTAGAAGATTCTTCACGCCATGGCAACTCGCGAACGCACGCCGAAAACGCTCGACAGTCAGGACCGCAAGATCCTGGGGGCATTGCAGAAAAATGCGCGTCTGTCGAACGCCGAACTGGCCGAACAGATCGGCATGTCGACCACCGCCTGCTGGAACCGCACGCGGCAACTCGAACTCGACGGCTACATCGACGGCTATGTCGCGCTGGTCAACCAGCGCAAGCTCGGCTACGCGGACATCGTGATCCTCGAAGTCACGCTCGATCGCCATGAAGACGACGCGCTGGCGCGCTTCGGCGCCGAACTGGCGGCGCTGCCCGAGGTGCTCGAGGCGTATCTGGTGTCGGGCGAGTACGACTACTGGATCAAGGTCGCGGTGGACGGCACGGCCGGCTACGAGCGCTTCCTGCGCGAAAAGCTGTACCGGATTTCGAGCATCCGTCACAGCCGTTCGATGTTCGCGCTGCGGTGCATGAAGGACGTGCCTTCGATTCAGGTGTGACGGGGAGAGACAGGAGCGCGGCCGTCGCTGTAACGACGGCGGGTGCGATCGGACCCGGGCGCGGAGAAAAGCCGGCGAACGGCTTACAGGAAAGGCTCGCCGGGCAGACGGCCCGCGGGAGCACAAAAACGGATGAATCTTCCGTCCGGCATGGCCCGGCGCCAGCGCGCGCAGGAAGGGAAGAATGGCTTCCCGCCCGGACAACCGCCTGACGACGATCCGCGCCGATGCGAATCGGCGCCGGCTTCGGCCTGAAACACGGCCTCGGGACGACCTTGAAACGCTTCCGATGCGGTGAGCGTATCCGGCCGGGAAGGACGACCCCAGCCTCTTTCTACATGACCGGCGCGCCCGTCCAATACGCCGCGCAACAGCTGCGGTCGGCGCGCGTCAGCGCAAGCGAATCAGGCGACCGGCGCTCCGCTCAGCGCGGCAGGCGCGCGTGCGCTTCAGCGATGACTTCGCAGTTCTCGAGGTGCAGTGCCCAGGCTTCCGCCAGCAGCTCGCCAACGCGTGCGAGCCAGCCAGTGGATTGGGTGGAACGATCGGAGACATTAGGCGTTTGCATGACGAAGCCCCATATAGGTGGCGAGTTAGGGATAACCCTAATCATAACGAAACGGCCCCGCCTTGTGAAATGCGATTTCGTTATATGAGAATTACTGACAATTCATGTTGCTGCTGCGCAACATGAACATTGGCGGCCCGCGGTTGTCGGGCAGGCGTGACGACGCCGTGCCGGCGCGGCGTCGCGGGCAGAAAGAAGCGGAATCGAACGTACGTACGTCGGGGAAAAGGGCGCGGCTACCGGCCGATCCACCCGAAGCGCCAGGACAGCCGTCGCGTCGCGGCGCGCAGCGTCTGCGCCAGCGCGCTGTCCGGCCCGCGCGGGAAGCCGCGCGACGAGCCGATGATCGCGATCACGAGCCGGATGCTGCCGGTGTGATCGAACACGGGCGCGGCAATCGTGCCGATGCCCGGCACCGGCGCGTCGAACGCGAAATCGAGTTCGTCCGCGCGGATCGCCGCGAGCCGTGAGCGGAAGGCCGCGCCGTCCGGCGCGGTGCGCGCGCCGGCGAGCCGCACGGGCTCGTCGGCGAGCAGGTCGGCCAGCACGTCGTCGGACATGCCGGACGCGAAAACCCGACCGATCGCCGTATTGACGAGGGACATCACGGTGCCGACCTGCAGGCTCACGTGCTGCGGCCGCGCCGATTCTTCCAGCCGGATCACGGTCGGCCCGAGCGGCCCGAGCGTCGCGGCGGCCACGCTCATGTCGGTCGCGCCGGCGAGCGCGACGATCTCGGCTTCCGCGTCGCGCGTCGGCGACACGCGCTGCATCGCGATCAGGCCGAGCGCCTGCGCGAGCGGGCCGCCGTCGAAACAGCCGGCGTCGTCGCGGCTCAGCAGGCCGATCTTCTGCAGGCTGACCAGATGCGGAAACGCCTTCGCTGCCGGCATGCCCGCCGCCGTCGCGAGATCGCGCAGCGGCAGCGCGCGGCCCGCCGACACCAGCGCGAGCAGCAGGTCGCCGGTGCTGTCGAGCGCATTGATCCCGCGCTGCGCCTTCGCGTCGTCGGCGAGCGCGGGCGGTACGCGCGCGGTGCCCGGCGCCGGTGCGGGCGCCGGCTCCGCACGCACCGCACCGAGCGACGCGGTGGCCTGCCGCGGGGGGGGGGGCCGCCCCCCCGCCGGCGCCCCCGCGACCGGACGGCCTGAGCGAAGGCCGGTCCGCTTTCGTTGCCGGCCGCCGCGCCGGGCGCGGCGATTGCCATGCTTTTCGTCGTCAATCCGGGGCCAGATCGCCGCGTCATGTCAATCTGCTGAGTAATGAGCGTGTCATCCGATGTAAACAACTGGTAATTTTCTGCCGGATTATGCAAAATCGCCGCTCCCAAATACAACTATCGAGGGATTCCGGGATGCAACTCAAGAAAGCGGTGGCGGCGTGTGGCGTGGCGTTTCTGTTGAGCGCGTGCGGCGGGGTGCAGAGCCTTGACGCGAACAGCCTGACGTCGGCGGGGACCAACCTGTACAAGGCGGCGACGCTGTCGGACAGCGACATCGCCGCGCTGTCGAACGAGTCGTGCAAGTCGAGCGACGCCGAATCGAAGATCGCCGCGCCGAACAGCGCGTACGCGAAGCGCCTGACGAAGGTGATGAAGGGCTTCGGCGACATGACGCTGAACGGCCAGAAGATCAACTACAAGGTCTACATGACCAAGGACGTCAACGCGTGGGCGATGGGCAACGGTTGCGTGCGCGTGTACAGCGGCCTGATGGACATGATGAACGACGACGAGCTGCGCGGCGTGATCGGCCATGAAATGGGCCACGTCGCACTCGGTCACTCGAAGAAGGCGATGCAGACGGCGTACGCGGTGAGCGCGGCGCGCACCGCGGCCGGCGCGGCATCGCCGGGCGTGGCGGCGCTGACGAGCTCGCAACTCGGCGACATCACCGAGAAGTTCATCAACGCGCAGTTCTCGCAGACGCAGGAAAGCGCGGCCGACGACTACTCGTTCGACCTGATGAAGCAGAAGAGCATGAACCAGAAGGGCCTCGTCACCGCGTTCCAGAAGCTCGCGCAACTGGACGGCGGCAAGAGCTCGATGATGAGCTCGCACCCGTCGTCGTCGAGCCGTGCGCAGCACATCCAGGATCGCATCGCGAAGGGCAGCTGATCGCACGACGAATCGCCGGCCGTCCGCGCCGGCGATCGGCAAGCGACATGAAAAACCCCACGCCCGTTGTTCGGGCGTGGGGTTTTGTCTTTGGGGCCTGCCTGCGCGCCGGTTACGGCACCATCCCCGGCAGCACGTACGCCTGCACGAGCGTGATCAGCCCGACGATCACCGCGAACAGCAGGCTGTGCCGCACCGTGAAGCGGAACAGCTCCGATTCCTTGCCGACGAGGCCCGTCGCCGCGCACGCGACCGCGATCGATTGCGGCGAGATCATCTTCGCGGTCACGCCGCCCGTCGTGTTCGCGGCGACCGCGAGCGTTTCGGGCACGCCGAGCTGATGCGCGGTGGCCTGCTGCAGCGAGCAGAACAGCGCGTTCGACGACGTGTCCGAGCCGGTCAGGAACACGCCGAGCCAGCCGAGGAACGGCGAGAAGAACGGGAACGCGCCGCCGGTCGCGGCCAGCATCAGCGCGAGCGTCGACGACATCCCCGAGTAGTTCGCGACGAACGCGAACGCGAGCACGAGGCCGATCGACAGGATCGGGCGCGTCAGTTCCTTCAGCGTCTCGCCGAACGTGACGAGCGCGTCGCGCGGCTTCATCCGCAACAGCGCCATCGAGATCAGCGCGGTCACGAGGATCGCGCTGCCGACCGCCGACACGAGATCGAGCTTCAGCACCGCGTCCAGCGCCTTCGGCGTCGCGGCGATCGGCGCGGTCTTCACGACGAGCTGGTCGAGCCCGGCCACGTGAAACTTCAGCACGGTCGACGCGAGCGCGCCGTGCGCGGCGAACAGCGCCTTGAACGGCGCGATGCTCCACACGGTGACGACGGCCGTCAGGATCAGGAACGGCGACCACGCGCGCACGGTTTGCGCGAGCGTGTACGGCGACGCCTGGCGGCTCGTGCCCGCTCCGTTGCCGCCCGCGCCGAATCCGGCGAGCGCCGCGCCGCCGCCGGACGCGACGATGCCGCCGGCCGTCTGCTTCGCGCTGCTCGGCTGCCAGACCTTCAGGAACGCGGCGAGCGACACGAGGCTGACGAGCGACGACGTGATGTCCGGCAGCTCGGGCCCGATGTGGTTCGACGTGAAGTACTGCGTGACCGCGAAGCTGCCGCCCGCGACGAGTGCGGCCGGCCACGTCTGCCGGACGCCGCGCAGCCCGTCCATCATGAACACGAGCCAGAACGGCACCGCGAGCGACAGCAGCGGCAGCTGACGGCCGGCCATCGCGCCGATGTGGAACGCGTCGATGCCCGTCACCTGCCCGGCGACGATGATCGGAATGCCCATCGCGCCGAACGCGACCGGCGCGGTGTTTGCAATCAGACACAGTCCGGCCGCATGCAGCGGCTTGAAGCCGAGGCCGACCAGCAGCGCGGCCGTGATCGCGACGGGCGCGCCGAAGCCGGCCGCGCCTTCGAGAAACGCACCGAACGAGAAGCCGATCAGCAGCATCTGCAGCCGCTGGTCGTCGGTGATCGACAGCACCGACGCGCGGATGACGTCGAACTGGCCGGTCTTCACGACGATCTTGTACAGGAACACCGCCGCGACGATGATCCACGCGATCGGCCACAGGCCGTACGCGAAGCCGAAGCCGGCCGCCGCGAGCGCCTGCGGCACGGGCATGCCGTACGCGACGATCGCGACGCCGAGCGCCAGCAGCAGCGTGATCGCGGCCGCGACGTGGCCCTTCATCCGCAACGCGGCGAGCGCGACGAAAAAGAAGATGATCGGAATCGCGGCGACGAGTGCCGACAGCCCGAGGCTGCCGAGCGGGGTGTAGATCTGGTGCCAAACCTGCATGGTTGTCTCCTCCATGGATTTATCGGGGTACGGGTTTGAAAGCGGATGCGCTATTCGGGCTGGCCGCGGGCGCGCAGCAGGTCGGACAGGCTGCGCGGCGCCGGTTCGAGTGGCGTGCGGTGCTGCGTCCAGCCCAGTTGTTTCGCGGGCGTGAGCGCCCGCAGGCGCGTCGCGGCCCAGCGGAACGCGCGGTACGCGCGCGGATGCGCGAACGCGCCCGACCAGAAGCGCCACACGAGTTCTTCCGTGCGGTGGTAGTTCGCGCCCTGGCCGCGCAACGGATGCGCGACCGGTTCGTCGGGCTTGCGGTTCGCTTCGGTGCGCAGCCGCACGAGCAATTGCGGGATCGGGATGCGCACCGGGCACACCTCGCCGCATGCGCCGCACAGCGTCGATGCGGTCGGCAGGTCGGCCGTCGCGTCGAGGCCGAGCAGGTGTGGCGAGATGATCTTGCCGATCGGGCCCGGGTAGGTCGTGCCGTATGCGTGGCCGCCGATGCGCGTATAGACGGGGCAGTGATTCATGCACGCGCCGCAGCGGATGCATTGCAGCGTCGCGCGCAACTGTTCGTCCGCGTACGCCTGCGTGCGGCCGTTGTCGAGCAGCACGAGATGCAGCTCGCGCGGGCCGTCGCGTTCGCCGTCGCGGCGCGGGCCCGAGATCAGGTTGAAGTAGGTCGTGATCGCCTGGCCGGTGGCCGAGCGCGTGAGCAGGCTCGACAGCGGCACGATGTGCTCGAGTTTCTCGACGACCTTCTCGATCCCCATGATCGCCACGTGCGTGTCGGGCACCGTCGTCGACAGGCGGCCGTTGCCTTCGTTCTCGACGAGCCACAGCGTGCCCGTGTCGGCCGCCGCGAAATTGACGCCGGACAGGCCGATGTCCGCTTCCGCGAACGCGCGGCGCAGCGCGCGCCGGCCGGTCTGGATCAGCTCGTCGACGTCTTCCGTGTAGCGCGCGCCGGGGAGGTGCGCCTCGAACAGTTCGGCGATGTCGCCGCGGGTCTTGTGGATCGCCGGCATCACGATGTGCGACGGCTTCTCGCCCGCGAGCTGCACGATGAATTCGCCCATGTCGGATTCGATGCAGTCGACCCCGTGCTCGGCGAGGTAATGATTCAGCTCGATTTCCTCGCTCGCCATCGACTTGCCCTTGATCACGCGGCGCGCCTTCTTCGCCTGCGCGATGCCGAGCACGATCGCGTTCGCATCGGCGGCCGTCTCGGCCCAGTGCACGTGCACGCCGGCTTCGGCGAGCTTCGTCTCCAGCCGTTCGAGCAGCGCGGGCAGTTGCGCGAGCGCGTGCTGCCGGACGGCTTCGCCGAGATCGCGCAGCTGCTGCAGCTCGGTGTCGTCGGGGAATTGCGTCGCGCGCTTGCCCTGCAGGAAGTCCATCGCGCCGCGAAAGCTCCGGCGCAGCGCCGGATCGTCGAGCGCGTCGCGTGCCCGGCTCTTGAAGTCGCCGGGGGCGACGAATTGCAGCGGGTGGTCGCTCATCGCGGCAGGTCCTCGCAAGCGGGGGCGGCCGGCGGCGCGGCCGAATCGGTGACGATCACGACCCACAGGCGGCGCGGGCCGTGCGCGCCATAGGCGAGCGTCTGCTGGATGTCGGACGTCTTCGACGGGCCCGATACCAGCACGAGGTTGGTCGGCATGCCGGCTGGCCAGCGCTCCGCGTGCACGGCGGCGTGCAGGTCCGCATGCAGTGTGTTCGCATGGACGAGCGCGACGTGCAGCGGCGGCACCAGCGACACCGTGCGCGGCGTGCCGGCATCGGGCGCGAGCACCAGGGTGCCGGTGGCCGCGATGCCCGAGCGTGCGACGGTGAAGCCCGCGTCGATCGTGTCGAACAGTTCGGTTTTCCACGCGTCGATCGGCCGGTCGAACGGCACGGGCGCGACCGTCTCGGGCAGCGCGCGGGCAAGCGCCGCGGATTCGGCGCGGGCCGGGTCGAGCAGCAGGCGGTGCACGCCGGCGTCGGCCAGACGTGCGGCGAGCTGCGCGGGCCATGCGTCGGCGGTTGCGCACCAGACTTCGGCGTGCGACGCGGCAAGTGCCGTCTGCATCGCCCGCACGCGTGCATCGGCGGCGGGGCCGGCCGATGCACGGCGCGTGTCGTAATGCGCGTCGATGCGTGCATCGAGCGCCGGCGCGGCGTTCGTCGCGACGCCCGGTGCGGCGGCGCGCAGCCGCGCGAGGATCGCGTCGCGCGCGCTCATTTCGATGCTCCGCGCAGCGAGCCGGCGCCAGCCGTGCGGCGCCACAGGAAGCTCGCGAGATGTTCGACGGGCAGCGCCGCGCCGGCCTTGGCCGCGGCGTGGCCGATGTTCAGCAGGCAGCCGCAGTCGGCCGACACGAGCCGGTCGCAGCCGGTCGCGCACGCTGACGCGACCTTGTCGCGCACCATCGCGCCGGAGATGTCCGGATGCTTCAGCGAGAACGTGCCGCCGAAGCCGCAGCATTCGGATTCGCGTTCGTGTTCGATGCGCGTCACGCCCGGCAGCGCGTCGACGAGCGCGACGCCGTGCACGCGCGTGCCCATCTCGCGCCGTGCCGCGCACGACGTGTGCAGCACGACGCGTTCGTCGGGTCCGGCGTCGGCCATGACCGCGTCGAGCTGCACGTCGAGCACATGGATGAGGAATTCGGCGAGTTCGTAGGTCCGCTCCGCGATCGCGCGTGCTTTCGGGCCGTGAACGGGATCGTCGGCGAACAGCGCCGGCCAGTGGTGCCGGATCATGCCCGCGCACGAGCCGGACGGCACGATCACCGGCCACGGTTGCGCGAACAGGTCGAGCTGCGCGGCCGCGACGCGGCGCGCCTCGTCGGGATTGCCGCTGCTGTAGGCCGGCTGCCCGCAACAGCTCTGGCCGCGCGGATAATGGACCGTCAGGCCCTCGCGTTCCAGCAGGCGGACCGCGTCGAGCCCCGCTTCGGGGACGAACAGGTCGACCAGGCAGGTCGCGAACAGATAGACGTGCGCGGGGGCGGTGGGGTACGGCCGTGGGTTCATGTCTCGCTCCAGAGGCGACGACCCGGCGTGCGGAGCGTCGATTTCGCTGCATAATTCCCCCGTCCGCGCCGCAGCTCAAATTGGTTGGGCCAATCGGGGCGGCATGCATTCCGCGGGGAGACGCGACGATGGCGGCGATGACGGCACGGGGCCGGACCGAAGTGGTGATGCGCAAGATCGAGACGGCACTGCTCGACGGCACGTGGCCGGCCGGCGCGCGGCTGCCGGCCGAGCGCGTGCTCGCGCAGCAGTACGGCGTCGCGCGCAATACGGTGCGCGAGGCGACCCAGCGGCTCGTCGCGCGCGGGCTGCTGCAGAGCCGGCGCGGCGCGGGCGTCTACGTGACCGACCAGTTGCGCGCCGGCATCGCGTCGCCGTGGGGCCAACTGGTCGCCGATCATCCGGCGCTGCGCGACGACATCCTCGAATTCCGCCGCGTGCTGGAAGGCGCGACCGCCTATTTCGCCGCGCTGCGCGCCGATGCGAACGACCGGCGCCGGATTCGCGCGCTGCTGCGCGAGCTCGAAACCGCGCACGCGAACGACGATGCGGCCGTCGAAGCCGCGACCGATGCGAAGCTGCACGAGGCGATCGCGCTCGCGTCGCACAACACGATGTTCCTGCATCTGCATACGAGCGTGATCGGAATGTTGCGCGAGCACATTTCGATCAACGTGGCCGGGATGACGACGGAGGACGAGCAGGCATCCGAGTTGCTGTTGTTGCAGCACCGGGTGGTGTGCGACGCGATTTGCGCGCACCGCCCCGAAGAGGCGCGCACCGCGATGCAGACGCATATCGACTACGTGCGCAGCCATTTCGAGCGCAGCGGCGATGCGTCATGAGATTGGTCGGACCAGCGGCTGCGATGGCCTGCGGGGCCGGCCCAATTGACCGGTTCGTCGGGCGCCCACTAGAATCGATCGCAACCCCTTGTCAGCCGCGCGCCGCGGCGATGACGTGCCCATTGATCCGACTGTCGAGGAAGCTTTCGTGCTCACGTCCCTGATCCGGCGCGCACCGGCCACGCCGTCGTGGCGCGCCGCATGCCGCCAGGCCCGCGCGCTGATCGTCTGCGCGCTGCTGCCGCTCGCCGCGTGCGCGACGCATCCGCCCGCCACCTCGCTCGATCGCCCCGTCTCGCACGCGTTGTCGGCCGATACCGCGACACCGTTGCACGCTGCGCTGGCCGCGCCGGAAGCCGCGCATCCGGGGCAGTCCGGCTTCCGGCTGCTGGCCGACGGCGCCACCGCGTTGCAGATGCGCATCGCGCTCGCGCGGGCGGCGACGAAGACGCTCGACATGCAGTACTACATCGCGACCGAGGATACGACCGGCAAGCTGCTGCTCGGCGCGGCGCTGTACGCGGCCGATCGCGGCGTGCGCGTGCGGATGCTGGTCGACGACCTGAACTTCGACGATATCGACCGCGTGATGGCTGCGCTCAATACGCACCAGAACATCGAGATCCGCGTGTTCAACCCGTTCGGCGCATCGCAGCGCGGCGTGGTCGAGCGCACGGCCAACTTCTTCACGCGGATCGACAGCTTCACGCGCCGGATGCACAACAAGGCGATGATCGCGGACAACCAGCTCGCGATCGTCGGCGGCCGCAATCTCGGCGACGAATACTTCAGTGCGAGCCCGACGCTCCAGTTCCGCGATCTCGACGTGCTGGCGGCCGGCCCCGTGACCCACGACATCTCGAAGAGCTTCGACGAATACTGGGCGAGCGCGAGCAGCTATCCGTTGCGGGTGCTCAATCATCAGAAGTTCGATCCGAAGGATCTCGACGCGATGCGCGACGAGTTGCGCGACCACTGGCGCAAGAATGCCGATCCGTACAACGCGAAGCCGCTGAACGCGACGCCGCTCGCACGGCAGATCGCACGCGACGAACTCGAACTCGTGTGGGCGCCGGCCGAATTCAAGGTCGATGCGCCGACCAAGGTCGCGCGGCCGACCGGCACCTACGTGAGCCCGCCGATGCAGCGCCTGGCCGAGCTGACGCGCGGCGCGCAGAAGGAATTCCTCGCGTTTTCGCCGTACTTCGTGCCGCACGACGCCGGCGTGAAGATCCTCGGCGATACGGCCGCGCGCGGCGTGCGCGTCGCGATCGTCACGAATTCGCTCGCGGCGACCGATGCGGTCGCGGTGCAGGCCGGCTATGCGCCGTACCGCGTGCCGCTGCTGCAGCGCGGCGTCGAGCTGTACGAATTCAAGTCGCAGCCCGACCAGCAGCCCGCGCGGCTGTTCGGGTCGCGCTCGCGTGCGAGCCTGCATGCGAAGGCGTACGTGATCGATCGGCAAATCCTCGTGATCGGCTCGCTGAACCTCGACCCGCGTTCCGCGTACCTGAACACCGAGCTCGCGCTCGTGATCCACAGCCCGGTGCTCGCGCAGCAGGCCGAGGCGATCTTCGCGCGCGTGACGCAGCCGGACGAAAGCTACCGCGTCACGCTTGCGAAGGGGACCGACGGCAGCCCGCCCGCGCTCGAATGGACGGGCACCGACGGCGGCCAGACGACCACCTATCACGTCGACCCGCATGCGGGGCTGCTGCGCAACGTGATGACGGGCATCTTCACGCTGTTGCCGGTCGACGACCAGTTGTAAGGGCGGGAACGGCTCCGGCAAAACCCGCGATACCGGTGCGCGGGGAAAGATGATATGGTTGTGCGCGCAACGATATGGGTATCATGAAGCGCGCCGGCGGATCGCACAATGCGGGCCGGAACGGAGCGCCGCACCTGCGCCATACGCGGCGCACGCATCGCTTGCGGCGCCGGCAGACGAGGACGATGCGCGGCGCCGCTCGCCGTGGCCGCGCGCCGCCCGCAACCGGAGTTCCCCATGCAACGTGTACCGAACCAGCCGTTCACGCGCCCCGCGCGCTTCTCCGAAGCCGAATGGCAGGCGCGTGTGCAGCTCGCGGCCGCCTACCGAATCTTCGATCACCTCGGCTGGACCGAGCTGATCTACAACCATATCTCGCTGCGCGTGCCGGGCGAGGACGGTCATTTCCTGATCAACCCGTTCGGGCTTCATTACCGCGAGGTGTGCGCGTCGAACCTCGTGAAGATCGACATCGACGGCAACGTGATCGGCCATTCCGACTGGCCGATCAATCCGGCCGGCTTCACGTTCCACAGCGCGATCCATGCGGCGCTGCCCGATGCGCATTGCGTGATGCACGTGCACACGACGCCGACGATGGCCGTGTGCTGTTCGCGCGACGGGCTGTCGTTCTCGAATTTCTATTCGGCGCAGCTGTACGGGAAGATCGCGTATCACGACTTCGAGGGCATCACCGTGCATCTCGAGGAAGGCCGGCGCATCGTCGACAGCGCGGGCGGGCGGCCCGTGCTGCTGCTGCGCAACCACGGGCCCGTGACGATCGGCGCGACGCTCGCGCAGACGTTTTCGCTGATGTGGCTGCTCAACCGTGCGTGCGAGGTGCAGGTCGCGACGCAGGCGATCGGCGATGCGCTGCCGATTGCGCCGCCCGTGCTCGAAGGGTGCGTGCGCGATTCGCTGAATTTCGATCCGAAGCATGGCGCGGGACAGGACGCGTTCGACGCGCTGCAGCGGATCGTCGACCGGATCGATCCCGGCTATCGTGCATGAGGCGCGGCGCATGCAAAAAAAACGCGGCCGGGTGGCCGCGTGAATACTCGCAGACTCCTTCGGACGAAGGAAACAAGCAACTGTGGAACGAAGTGTAGCGAAAGGCCGCGCATGGATTCAGCCGTCAGGCTGCAAAGGTCTGTTCCAGCGTGACGCAGACTGGCGCGAGCGGCGTCGCGCAGGATCGTCGGCCGTGCGCGGTGCGCCGACAGGCGGTGCGGCGATTCGCAGCATGGCCGTTCGGCGGACTGTCGGCGCGGCGGCGATCGACTACCATCATGCGTAGCGCCCCCGTTCCGGCGGCGTACCACGTCGTACAAGGAGAGTCCATGCTCAAGCTGCGTTTGCTCCAGGTCGCGTTATTCGCGGGTGTGCTGGCCGCCGGCAGCGCCGCTGCCGAGACGGTGCGCCTGTCCGCCAGTCTGCAGCCGTCGAGCGAAGTGCCGCCGACGGCGACCAAGGGCTCGGGCGCCGTCGCCGCCACCTACGACACGGCCACCCGCCTGCTGCAGTGGACGGTCACGTACGAACACCTCACGGGGCCGGCCACGGCCGCGCATTTCCACGGGCCCGCGCCGGTCGGCCAGAACGCCGGCGTGCAGGTGCCGATCCCGAAGGACGAGCTGGCGAGCCCGATCAAGGGTTCGAAGGCGCTCACCGACGAGCAGGTCACCGACCTGATGGGCGGC
Source organism: Burkholderia sp. LAS2 (assembly GCF_018417615.1). Lineage (NCBI taxonomy): Bacteria > Pseudomonadati > Pseudomonadota > Betaproteobacteria > Burkholderiales > Burkholderiaceae > Burkholderia > Burkholderia sp. LAS2. The sequence goes on along the minus strand of NZ_CP071052.1, from coordinate 3,490,600 downwards.
AGGTGGTACTTCAACATTCATACGAAGGAACACCCGTCGGGCGAGATCCGCGGGCAGATGATGCCGGCGAACTGAGCGCCGGCGTTTGGCGTAGAGGCACGTGTCGAGCGACGCGGGAGCGTTCGCACGTACCATCGTCACATTGCGATGACGGAGTGCGTCCGATGAGTTGGCAAAGCAAGTTCGCCTGCTGGCTGCTGCGCTGGCAGTTTCGTCCGGAAACCACGCGCGAGGTGCTCGACCCCGCGCGTGCCCGGCGCTTTACCGACCTGCGGATGATCGTGCCGCGCCGGGCGCCGTCGGGCTACCGGCTGCGCCAGTGTTATGGCCCGGGCGACGCGCCGCTGCGCGGCGAATGGCTCGAGCGCACCGACTCGAGCGCGGCGCGCGGGCCAGGCCGCACGCTGCTGTATTTCCATGGCGGCGGCTACTACTTCTGTTCGACGAAAACCCACCGCCCGCTGGTGTTCGGGCTGACGAAGCGCGCGGGCGTGCGTTCTTTCTCGCTCGACTACCGGCTCGCGCCCGAAAACCGCTTCCCGGCCGCGCTCGACGATGCGCTCGCCGCGTACCGGCAACTGCTGGCGCTCGGCACGCCGCCCGAGTCGATCGTGTTCGGCGGCGATTCCGCGGGCGGCGGCCTCGCGCTCGCGACGCTCGTCGCGCTGCGCGATCGCGGCGAGCCGCTGCCGGCCGGCGCGATCCTGTTCTCGCCGTGGACGGACCTGGCCGGCACCGGCGACACGATGCGCAGCAACGACGGCCGCGACCCGATGTTCGCGGCCGCCGCGCTGCCGAAGGCCGCGAAGCTGTATCTCGGCGACGCGCCGGCGACGCATCCGTACGCGTCGCCGCTCCATGCGGACTTCGCGGGCTTGCCGCCGCTATACATCCAGGTCGGCAGCACCGAAGTGCTGCTCGACGATTCGCGCCGCGTCGCCGACAAGGCGAAGGCGGCCGGCGTTCAGGTGGAAATCGAGGTGTGGCCCGACATGCCGCACGTGTGGCAGCTGTACGCGCCGATGGTGCCGGAAGCGCGCGATGCGCTCGACCGCGCGGCCGCGTTCATGCGCCGCGTCGCGGTCGCGCGCGCGGTTCAGCGTGCGGGCGAGGCGTCGATCGTCTGATAGGCGGCCTTGACGGCCACCGAACCGTACTTGCGTTCGAGCCGGCGCACGGTGAAGTGGCCGTGCGCCATCTGCTGGAAGTGGTCGATGAACAGCGTGTTGACGGTCGCGCCGAGCACGGCGCCGATCGCCGGGATCGACTTCGCGGCCATCTGCTCGGTCACCTGCACCGAGAAGCGCGACGCCACCGTCTGCACGAGCTTGAACACGGCCGCCGAGCTGTGCGCGGCGATGCCTTTGGCCGTGATGTCCGACGACGCCTTCGAGATCGCCTGCGCGAGCGCGCCGCGCAGCACGAAATAGCCGAGATCGGCGTCCTCCTCCTGCTTGTCCGGGTTGCCGCCCATGCCGAGCACGGCCAGGCATTGCAGCTGCGTATCGACCGACGTCAGGTCCTCGCCTTCGCTGCGTGCGATGTCGCATACCGAGCGGAAGATCAGCGTGGTCGTCACCGGCAGCTCGACCGGCAGCGCGAGAAAGCCGAACGCGCCGCCCGCCGCGCCGGTCGTCGCGACCGCGAGCTTGTGCAGCAGGTTGCTCGGCTTCTCGGGTTCGGCGTCCGGCGCCTGCGGCTTGCCGAGCGTGCGCAGCGCGATGTTCAGGCACTTGCGCAGCGCGAGTTGCGTCGCATCGTTGATCTTGCCGGTCGCGAAGTCCGGCAGCCGCGCGATCATTTTCTCGACCGGCGCGCCGAGCACGCCCGTCAGCTTCATCGTCAGCGACGGGCTTTCCAGCACCTGCTTCGCGCGCCGCAGCGCGTCCCGGTCCTCCGGCGACAGCGTCGCGGCGGGGGAAATTGAAATCGGTTCCATCTCTCTCCTTGGCGTGAACGGGCCCTGAACCCATCGCCAGCCTAGATTACTCCGGCGTGCTAGAATTTTGAGATTATTTGACCCGGCAAAAGTTGCATCGACAAAAAATGGCCGTCCACACTGCCGCCCACCATTCGAGCGGGCAAGTCCTGCCGTTCCGCGAATCGCTGCTCGCGATGATCGGGATCTCGTTCGTCACCATGCTGGTCGCGCTGGACCAGACGGTCGTCGGCACCGCACTGCCGACCATCGTCGCCGAACTCCGCGGCTTCGACCTGTATGCGTGGGTCGCGACCTCGTATCTGCTCAGTTCCGTGATCACGGTGCCGATCTTCGGCCGGCTCGGCGACTATTACGGCCGCAAGCCGTTCGTGATCGCGTCGATCGTCGTGTTCACCGGCGCGTCGGTGCTGTGCGGGATGGCCAACGACATGCTGTCCCTCGTGCTCGCGCGCGGGCTGCAGGGAATCGGCGGCGGGATGCTGGTCGGCACCGCGTTCGCGTGCATTCCCGATCTGTTCCCCGATTCCGTCGTGCGGCTGCGCTGGCAGGTGCTGATGAGCTCGGCGTTCGGCATCGCGAACGCGGTCGGCCCGTCGCTCGGCGGCTTCCTGACCCAGTCGTTCGGCTGGCGTTCGGTGTTCTACGTGAACCTGCCGATCGGCATCTTGTCGTTGATCTTCGTGTGGCGCTACCTGCCGCATCTGCGCCACGTCGAGCATGATCGCAAGATGCGGCTCGACTGGCCGGGCGCGCTCCTGATCGCGCTGTCGCTCGGTGCGCTGCAGCTGTTCGTCGAATGGCTGCCGAAGTACGGCGTCGCGAGCTGGGCGTCGCTGCTGCTCGTCGTCGCGGTCGCGGCGGGCGTCGGCCTGTGGCACTGGGAGAAGCGCTGCGCGCAGCCGATTCTGCCGTTCGACATGTTCGGCAACCGCGCGCTGTCCGCGCTGTTCGTGCTCGCGATCCTCGCCGGTTTCTCGATGTTCTCGCTGCTGTTCTACGCGCCGCTGCTGTTCCAGGGCGGCTTCGGGATGTCGCCGAAGGAGGCGGGGCTCGTGATCACGCCGCTCGTCGTGTTCATCACGATCGGCAGCATCATGAACGGTCGCGTCATCACGCGCATTCGCAACCCGAACACGATGCTGCACGTCGGCTTCGTGCTGTTCGCGCTCGCGTGCGCGGGCATCGTCGCGTCCACCCACGCGACGCCGGCCTGGATGCTGATGGCGCTGATGGTCGCGGGCGGCATCGGGCTTGGCTTCGTGCTGCCGAACCTGACCGTGTTCGCACAGCAGACGGCCGGCCGCGAGCATCTCGGCATCGCGACGGCGCTCTTGCAATCGTTGCGGATGGTCGGCGGGATGCTGGGCACCGCGCTCACCGGCACGCTCGTCAATCAGATGTATTCGGGCGGCGTGCGCAATGCGCTGTCGGCCGACCAGGCGATGCAGTGGCACGCGCGGCTCGCCGATCCGCAGATCCTGATCGATCGCGCGGCGCAGGGCGGTCTCGTCGCGGAGTTGACGCGTGCCGGGCATAATGGCGCGCTGCTGCTGGAAGCGGCCCGCGAATCGCTGGTCGGCGCGATTCACCTGGGCGTCGCGATGGCGGCGGTCGTCGCCGTGGTGTCGGTGTGGCAGTGCCGTCGCGTGCCGCCGATCGCGCTGCGGCGCAAGATCGAACCGCACGTCGCGGCCGATTGACCGATCGGGCGAGCGATTCGACGACTCAACGATTCACCGGAACGAAATCAGCGCATGGAAGAACAGGACCGCGTCGCGATCTTGCAGCAATTCGGACGCACGTATCGCGCCTTCATGACCGCGTTCGAGGCGCACGTCGGGCAGCCGATGCCGCGCTGGCGCATCATGGTCGCGCTGCACACGATGGACGGGCATGCGTCGCAGAAGAAGCTCGTCGAGGTGCTGCGCATCGATCCGGGCGCGCTCACGCGCCAGTTGAAGTCGCTCGACGCGCTCGGCTGGATCGAGCGCGAATCGGACGCGCGCGACAACCGCGTGACCAACGTCACGCTGACGGACGCAGGGCGCGCCGCGTTCGACGCATGCCTGCCGCGCCGCAAGGCGTTTCTCGAACAGACGATGGCGCAGCTGCCGGACGACGTGCTGAATGCGCTGTCGGGCGCGCTCGCGATGCTGGAGTCGCGGATCGCGGACGTCGGATCGACGCCGGCGTCTCCCTGAAGGGTAGGCAGGGAAGCCGCAACAAGCATCGGGAGGCGGCACGAAAGGCGCGCGCCCCGGCGATCGTGGCCGGCGCGGCAAGCGGGTCGAACGTGCCCGCCGCCGGCCGGCTTTTCACTTCAACTCATCTCACGTCGTTTACAGCTCGATGCGCGTGCCGAGCAACGCGAGGAACTGCGCGAGCCACGCCGGATGCGCGGGCCACGCGGGCGCGGTGACGAACGGCGCGTCGGTGACGGCCGCGTCGACCGGGATGTCCGCGTATTCGCCGCCCGCGAGCTTCACCTCCGGCGCGCAGGCCGGGTACGCCGAAATGCGCTTGCCGCGGATCACGTCGGCGGCCGCGAGCAGTTGCGCCGCGTGGCAGATCGCCGCGATCGGCTTGCCGGCTTCGGCGAACGCGCGCACGAGCGAAATCACCTTCGGATCGAGTCGCAGGTATTCGGGCGCACGGCCGCCCGCGATCGCGAGCGCGTCGTAGCGCGCCGCATCGACGTCGTCGAACGCCGCGTTCAGCGTGAAGTTGTGGCCGGGCTTCTCGGTGTAGGTCTGGTCGCCTTCGAAATCGTGGATCGCAGTCTTGATCTTGTCGCCCGCGCGCTTGCCCGGGCAGACTGCATCGACGTGGTGGCCGACGGCCTGCAGCGCCTGGAACGGCACCATCGTTTCGTAGTCTTCGGCGAAATCGCCGGTCAGGAACAGGATCTTCTTCGCGGCCATGGCTTTCTCCAGTGAAGCAGCGTTGAAGGCCCGGTCGCGCCGTGCATGACGGCCGCGACGGGCCCCGAGGACGAAAGCGCAGTGTACTCCGGCCGATTGAAGCGCGCGTGACGGCCGCCGCGCGCGCGCGGCGGGGCGGCAGCGCCGCGGCGTGCGTCAGAAGAAGGTTTCGACGACTTCCGTCACGCGGAACTGCGGATCGAGCACGAGCACCTGGCGCCACTTGTCGAACGTCAGGCACGGGTGCGAGATGTCGAACGCGACCATGTCGCCGACCTTCACGTCCGCGCCCGGCGGGATCTGCAGGTACGCGTGCTGGTCCATCATCCCGGTGACGGCCCAGCCTTCGGCGGCGGCGACGTCGCGCGGCGCGGTGTCGCGGCCCGGCCGGAAGTGGCGCGCCGGTTCGGGCAGGCCCGCGTCGAACGCCGCATCGCGCTTGCCGAGCGCGACGATCGCGCGGTCGGCTTCCGGCACCGACTGCACGTACGCCCACAGCTGCAGCGCCGGCAGCAGCCCTTCGCCCATCGAGCGGGCGATCGGGTTGCGCGCGAACACGTCGGTCTGCGCTTTCTTGTAGATGCCGACGTCGTGCGTCAGGTAGCAGCCCGGACGCAGCACGACTTCCGCGAAGCCCGCGTCGGATGCCTTCCTGAATTCTTCCGCGACCACGTCGTACCACGCCGAACCGGCGCCGGACAGGATCGCCGGCGTGCGCGCGAAGCGGCCGGCTTCGGCCAGCTCGCGCGTGAGCGCGACCGCCTGCTGCAGGAACGCGCGGATCTCGCCTTCCTCTTTCAGCACGCCTTCATAGAGTTCGATGCCGGCCAGCTTCAGCGTGTCCGGATAGCGCGCGATCGCGGCCAGCACGGCATCGCGCTGCGCGGCGTCGCGCACGCCGGCGCGGCCGCCCGGCACGCCAAGCTCGATCAGCACGTTCAGCGATTTCTTCGCGTCGCCGAAGAAGCGGCCGAGCTGGTCGACGCTCTCCGCGGAATCGACCAGACAGAAGAACTCGAAATCGGGATCGGACAGCAGCCCCGCGATGATCGTCATGTTCTGGCGGCCGACCAGCTGGTTCGCGAGCAGCACGCGCCGCACGCCGCCGTGATACGCGGCCTGCGTCTGGTGCGCGGTCGCGAGCGTGATGCCCCACGCGCCGGCGTCGAGCTGGCGGCGGAACAGTTGCGGCGCCATCGTCGTCTTGCCGTGCGGCGCGAACTTGACGCCGTATTGCTGCACGAACGCCTGCATCCAGTTCAGGTTGTGCTCGACGCGATCCTCGTAAAGCACGGCGGCCGGCAGGCTGACGTCTTCCGCGAGCAGGTTCCATTCGAGCCGGCTCGCGTCGCCGAGCGGCACGCTCGCGCTCGGCACATTGCCCAGGCCCTTGCCGAACGGATCGATCGTCGCTTCCTGATAGTTTGTAACTTTCATGTCATCCCGCTCCATCATCACTATGCATTGCACTGAAGTTGACATGCAGATGGTACAGAAAGTAGCATCGGCGCGGTGATGTTATTTAATAACATCGAGTTCCGCACCCTTTCCGTCGATGAACGCGCCCGCTTCCCCGTCCGCTCCGCTTGCCTCCGAGTCTCATCCCGCGCTGGCCGCCCCGCCGGTCCTCGACATCGTCGCGCGGATCGCCGAGTGCGCGCCCGAGCTGCGCGAAGCCGAGCGCAAGGTCGCCGCGTTCATCCTCGCCGATCTGGCGCGCGCCGCGCATGCGAGCATCGGCGCGCTCGCGCGGGATGCGGAGGTCAGCGTCGCGACGGTCACGCGCTTCGCGAAGGCCGTCGGCTGCCGCGACGTGCGCGAACTGAAGGTGCTCGTCGCGCAGGCGGCGGCCGTCGGCCAGCGCTTCCTGGTGCCGTCCGACGACGCGCCGGCCGACGACGCGAGCCCCGCATCGATGGTCTACGACGAGATTCGCGTCGCGCTCGCGCACAACCACCAGCTGCTGCGCAACACGTCGTTCGACGCGGCGGCCGACCTGCTCGCCGGCGCGAAGATGACCTACGTGTACGGGCAGGGCGGCGGCTCGACCGCGCTGGCCGACGAGCTGCGCTTCCGGCTCGTGCGTTTCGGCCGGCCGGTCGCGAGCTACCAGGACAGCCTGCTGCAGCGGATGGTGGCCGCGACGCTGTCGGGCGACACCGTCGTCGTCGCGTTGTCGGTGAGCGGGCGCGTGCCCGAGCTGCTCGAAAGCTGCCGGCTCGCGAAGCGCTACGGCGCGAAGCTGATCGCGATCACCGCGCCGGCGTCGCCGCTCGCGAAGCTCGCCGACCACCTGATTCCCGTCGTCGCGTTCGAAACCGATTTCATCTACAAGCCGTCGACCTCGCGCTACGCGATGATGATGGCGATCGACGTGCTCGTCACCGGCGTCGCATTGCGGCTCGGCGATGCGGGCCGGGAATCGCTGCGCCGCATCAAACACGCGCTCGATGCGCACCGCGGCGGCGGCGACCGTCAACCGGTAGGAGACTGACCATGCATTCGCATCCCGAAGCGGCCGATACGCTGATCGTCGGCGCGCAACTGTACGACGGCACCGGCGCGCCGCCCGTCACGCGCGACGTCGCGATCCGCAACGGCCTGATCGCGGCGATCGGCAACCTGTCGAACTGGCTCGCCGAGAACGTCGTCGACGCGAACGGCCGTGCGCTCGCGCCGGGTTTCGTCGACGTGCACACGCACGACGACACGCACGTGATCCGCGCGCCGGAGATGATCCCGAAGATCTCGCAGGGCGTGACGACCGTGATCGTCGGCAACTGCGGGATCAGCGCATCGCCGGTGACGCTTGCCGGCGATCCGCCCGACCCGATGAACCTGCTCGGCGAGCGCGGTGCGTTCCGGTACCCGACCTTCGCCGCTTACGTCGCGGCCGTGAACGACGCGCGTCCGGCCGTGAACGTCGCGGCGCTCGTCGGCCATACGGCGCTGCGCAACAACCAGATGGACCGCCTCGACCGCGCGGCGACCGACGGCGAGATCGCCGGCATGCGCGCGCAGCTCGAGGAGGCGCTCGCGAACGGCGCGCTCGGCCTGTCGTCGGGCCTCGCGTACGGCTCCGCGTTCGCGGCGCCGGCCGAAGAAGTGATGGCGCTCGCCGAGCCGCTCGCCCAAGCCGGCGCGCTGTACACGACGCACATGCGCACCGAGTTCGACGCGATCCTCGACGCGATGGACGAGGCCTATCGCGTCGGCCGCCACGCGCAGGTGCCGGTCGTGATCTCGCACCTGAAGTGCGCAGGCCCGTCGAACTGGGGGCGCAGCACCGAGGTGCTCGCGTCGCTCGAAGGCGCGCGCCGCTACCAGCCGGTCGGCTGCGACTGCTATCCGTACAGCCGCAGTTCGTCGACGCTCGACCTGAAGCAGGTGACGGGCGACATCGACATCACGATCACGTGGTCCGAGCCGCACCCGGAAGTCGCGGGCAAGCTGCTGAAGGCGATCGCGGCCGACTGGGGCGTGACCGAGCAGGAAGCCGCGCAGCGCATTCGGCCCGCGGGTGCCGTATACCACAACATGTCCGAGGACGACGTGCGCCGGATCCTGTCGCATCCGGCGACGATGGTCGGCTCCGACGGCCTGCCGAACGATCCGCTGCCGCACCCGCGGCTGTGGGGCGCGTTCCCGCGCGTGCTCGGCCATTACGTACGCGAGACCAACTTGCTGCCGCTCGAGGAGGCGATCCGCAAGATGACGTCGCTGTCCGCGCGCCGCTACGGGATCGCGAAGCGCGGCGAAGTGCATGTCGGCTACCACGCGGATCTCGTGCTGTTCGATCCGGCGAGCGTGATGGACGCGGCGACGTTCGAGAAGCCGCAACAGCCCGCGCACGGGATCGACGCGGTGTGGGTGAACGGCGTGCTGACCTACGAAAACGGCCAGCCGACCGGCGAGCGCGCCGGCGGTTTCGTCGCGCGCGGCGAGCGCGTGCCGGCGAGTGCCGACGCCGCGTTCTGAACGCGGTGGTGGTCCGATCTGCCGCGCGCGCCGTCGTCGGTGCGCGCATCCGTAACCGAAACAAGGAGTGAAACGATGAAGCGATATGGCGTAGGCGAAGCGAAGGGCACGGGCGGCCAGGTGATGCCGTTTGCACGCGCGGTCGAAGCCGACGGCTGGCTGTACGTGTCGGGCCAGACGCCGATGGTGAACGGCGAGGTCGTCGAAGGCGGGATCGTCACGCAGTCGAAGCAGACGATCGAGAACGTGATCGCGATCCTGAAGGAAGCCGGCTACGGCCTCGAGCACGTCGTGCGCTGCGGCGTGTGGCTCGACGACGCGCGCGATTTCGCGTCGTTCAACAAGGTGTTCGTGTCGTACTTCGGCGAGAACCCGCCGGCGCGGGCCTGCGTGCAGTCGAGCATGGTCATCGACTGCAAGGTCGAGGTCGATTGCATCGCTTACAAGGCGCCGGTGAAGTAACGCGGCGAGGGCGGAAGCTGTACAACAAGGCCGGTGCATTGACGTGCACCGGCCTTGTTGCATTTGAGGCAGTCGATGCGCGGGCGAGCGGGCGGGCGAGGGCGTTCAAATACAACTCGGCTGAAGTAGGTATGGGCGGCACCGAAACTTTGCATTGTGTGACGAAGTTTTTCCGACGGGCCTCAACGTGACACGCCTGTCTGAGCCGGCGGCGACAGCAAGCCGCGGATGCATGGCGCGATTCGCCGGCTACAACCGCCTTTCAATCCAGAGGGCAAGGTGTTTTGATGGAAAACGTGCGTCGGGATGAGATCGAGGTCTTCGTCAGAGTAGAGGTAGGGCTTGGCAAATCGACGCCATTGTTCGTCGCCACGAGGCTTTGGGAGGATCTTGGCCAGACCGGCGACGAAGCAGACGATTTCATGGGTCGGTTTTTCGAGCGTTTTTCCGTCGATACCGGCGACTTCGATTTTCACCGGTATTTCCTGATGGAGGGCGAAGGGGCCTCTATTCGTTGTTCCGCCGATGGGTGCTCCGAAAACCGCACGCTCTCGAACGGGAATCGATCACGCTGGCGATGCTGTACCGCGCAGCGGTTGAACGGAAATGGGATGCGCGGCAACTCACCGAGCTATCGTGAAGAGTCGAGTGAGCAGGTGCGCATGACTTCCGGAGAACTGAACGTAAGCGATAGGCGGAAAGCTCAAGGCGATATGCCGTAATCAAACCGGAGGGTATTGGATGTTGTCGCTTGATTCCAGCGGGATGGTTGTGACTCCGCGCGTAGTACGGGCCAGAAAAATCCAAATTGAGCGCGGTGCGATGCAGAGGATTAGTGGGATTGTCGTCCATCAAACAGGTGGTTCAACTGCGGCTTCCGCGCTCAGCAGCTATCAGATGCGTCGGCCACTGGCGCGCATTTTCTGATTGAAAAAGATGGAACGATTTATCAGACGGCATCTTTGAAGAAAATGACTTGGCATGTTGGTCGGATCAAGGCGCGCTGTGTTGCCGAAATGCGTTGCACGCCCGTCGAACTGGAGCAACTTCGCCGTTTTGACCCGCGTGGGGAAGACCGGCGGGAGATGCGCAAGGCGGTCCCGGACCGTTACCCTTCCAATACGGACAGCATTGGCGTGGAATTGGTCGGTGAAGCTCTGCCACTCAATGAGCCCAACCCTGATCGACGAACCTACGTCGCGGCGCCGGAAGCTCAGAACGATTCGTTGCGATGGCTCGTCCACGCCCTTTCGGTAACGCTACGTGTGCCGGTGACAGAGGTTTTTCGTCACCCGGTAGTATCGCGGAAGAACCGGACGGAGGCGGCGAGAGTGCAATGGTGATTCGGATCGCAGTTTTGATGTTGGCGCTCGCACTCAGCCACAGTGTGGCTGCGGGCACGCTGTCCAATAGGGTATCGCCTGGCGGCGCGGTACCGGCTGTTGTGCCGGAGTCAGTCGAAATCGTCAGGAACGGTGCATGGTCGGCTGACATCAGCGGGGACGAAACGGCGGATATGTGTCGTACGTTCGTTCTTCGGCGTGCGGATGTCAGCGCATTTTTCAAGCGTGCGGACCGCGTAACAGAACGGGCATACAGCCATGACCTGGACGCCGCGCGTTGCTATGCCGAAGGCGAAGCGCGTCTGGCGGGTGGTGGCGCGGCGAAATGGAGGATAGACCAGGCAAGGCGAGGCTTCATTTCCATGCACGATGGTCGAACAATCTACCTGTATTGTCCGAAGTGCCGGGCCGACGTATTCGCACCGAATTAGAGAAGCGCGCTTTCCGCAAGCGGGCAGTGTTGGCGGACCGAAAATGTCCGCCAACCCACTCATTTACTGCCGTGCCGTCCGCGCATTATCCGGCATCGGCTGGTTGTAATTCGTGCGGAACGGGTTGATGTCGAGCCCGCCGCGACGCGTGTAACGCGCATACACCGCCAACTTCACCGGTTTGCACGCATGCAGGATGTCGAGGAAGATCCGCTCGACGCATTGCTCGTGAAAGCCCGTGTGATTGCGGAACGAGATGATGTAGCGCAGCAGGCCCGCATGGTCGATTTGCGGCCCGACGTAATGGATCTGCACGCTGCCCCAGTCGGGCTGCCCCGTGACCGGGCAGTTCGAGCGCAGCAGGTCGGACACGAGCGTCTCTTCGACCGGCGCTTCGTTCTCGCCGTCGGCTGCCGACAGCAGCGACGGATCGGGCTCGTACACGTCGGTGTCGAGGTCGAGCCGGTCGAGCGACAGCCCGTCGAGCTCGTCCATCTCCAGCTTGCCGAAATCGTGCGGCGACACGAGCTGCACCGACACGCTCGCGCCGCACGCGGCCGACACGTCGCGCTTGAGCACGTCGCGCACCGAGTCGACCGAGTCGAACTTCGACTGCGCGAACGAACCGAGATACAGCTTGAACGACTTCGATTCGACGATGTTCGGCGATTCGGCCGGCACGTAGAACGTCGCGACCGCGATCTGCGGCTTGCCGCGCGCGTTGAGCCACGACAGCTCGTACGCGTTCCAGATGTCGGTGCCGAAGAACGGCAGCGCCGACGTGATGCCGAGCTGCTCGCGCGCGCCGGCGCGCGGGATCGGGAACAGCAGCGACGCGTCGTACTGGGCGGCGTAGACGGTGGCCTTGCCGAGCGGGGAATGTTCGGGATTCATGCGTGACGCCTTTACGACAGGAAGAGGCGGTAAGCCGGGTTGGCGCTCTCCTCGACATACGGATAGCCGAGCGCCGCGAGGAAGCGTTCGAATTCGGCACGATCGGCCTGCGGCACCTGCAGCCCGACGAGGATCGAGCTGTAGTCCGCGCCCTGGTTGCGGTAGTGGAACAGGCTGATGTTCCAGTCCGGCGCCATCGACGACAGGAACTTCATCAGCGCGCCCGGCCGTTCCGGGAATTCGAAGCGGAACAGGCGCTCGTCGAGCGCGAGCGGCGAGCGGCCGCCGACCATGTAGCGGATGTGTTCCTTCGACAGCTCGTCGTGCGTCAGGTCGACGCTCTTGAAGCCGTGCGACTCGAAGTTCGCGGCGATCTCCGCCGATTCGCCGCGGCGCCTGATCTGCACGCCGACGAAGATGTGCGCGGATTGCGCATCGGCGATCCGGTAGTTGAACTCGGTGACGTTGCGATCGCCGACGAGCGAGCAGAAGCGCTTGAAGCTGCCGCGTTCCTCGGGGATCGTGACCGCGAACACCGCTTCGCGCGCCTCGCCGACCTCCGCGCGCTCGGCGACGAAGCGCATCCGGTCGAAATTCATGTTCGCGCCGGACGTGACCGCGACGAGCGTCTGGTTTTCGATGCCTTCGCGTTCCGCGTACAGCTTCGCCCCCGCGACCGCGAGCGCGCCGGACGGCTCGAGCACGCTGCGCGTGTCCTGGAACACGTCCTTGATCGCCGCGCATAGCGCGTCGGTGTTGACCGTCACGACGCCGTCGAGGAATTCGCGGCACAGCCGGAAGGTTTCCTCGCCGACGAGCTTCACCGCGGTGCCGTCCGCGAACAGGCCGACTTCGCTCAGCTCGATGCGCTCGCCCGCGTCCAGCGACTGCGCCATCGCGCACGAATCCTCGGCCTGCACGCCGATCACCTTGATCTCCGGGCGCACCGCCTTCACGTACGCGGCGACGCCGGACGCGAGCCCGCCGCCGCCGATCGGCACGAAGATCGCGTGGATCGGACCCTGGTGCTGACGCAGGATCTCCATCGCGATCGTGCCTTGGCCGGCGATCACGTACGGATCGTCGAACGGGTGGACGAACGTGAGGTCGCGCTCCTGCTGGACCTTGACCGCGTGCGCGTACGCATCGCTGTACGATTCGCCCGCCTGGATCACCTCGACGCTCGGGCCGCCGTGCGCGCGCACCGCGTCGACCTTCACCTGCGGCGTCGTGACCGGGACGACGATCACGGCCTTGACGCCCATCCGGGCCGCCGAGAATGCGACGCCCTGCGCGTGGTTGCCGGCCGACGCCGTAATCACGCCGCGCGCGAGCGCGTCCGTCGGAATGTGCGCCATCTTGTTGTACGCGCCGCGCAGCTTGAACGAGAACACCGGCTGGTTGTCCTCGCGCTTCAGGTAAACGGCGTTGCGCAGCCGGGCCGACAGGTTGCGGGCCGGTTCGAGTTCCGTCTCGATCGCGACGTCGTAGACGCGCGCGGTGAGGATTTTCTTCAGGTAATCGTGGGATGCCATGGGCGCTCGCGTGCAGTGCGGATGCAGACGGTAAAGGGTCAATGATAGCGCCAAGGGTCCGCCCGCACGCAAGCGGCATGCCGGGCGGGCGGCTGCGGGCGGCCGTGTGTGCGTGCAGGCAGCGGATGCGCGCCGCCGGGCGCAGCATTTTGCCGGCGCTCTTTACCGTTTAACCGCATGGTTACCGACCGGACGGACGGCGAATGGTCGGACGAAACCGCGCCGAAGCCCGCCCGGCGCGGCTCGCGGCGATAGCCCCACGACCTGTCCGGCGTGTCACGGGCTGCCCGATCATGGGTTAGAATTCCGTTTTGAATCAAGGATTCGGAAGATGCAGAGGCACCCACGGATCGCACCGTTGAAGCCGACGCCGCGCGCAGCCAGCCCCGCGGCCGAACGGCATGCGCGCCGCGCGCGATCGTGCTGATGGTCCCGAGTGCCGCCAGGCCCTGTCGCCGGCCAGGAGGGGCGAGTCGCCCGCTCCGGCCCCATGAAGGACAGCCGCGCGCCTGGTAACAGAACAGATTTCCCCAAGATTGCGCCCACGCGCTTGCCGACGCCCGTGCACGGGATATCGGCCCTCCGAGTCGTCCGAACATGAACGCACCACAAGTTTTCGATCCGCATGGCGCGGCCGCCGCCGTCGCCGCCGACCCCGCGCCCCGCTTGCGCGAGATTCCCTACAACTACACGTCCTTCTCGGATCGCGAGATCGTGATCCGCCTGCTCGGCGAAGAGGCGTGGGCGGTGCTCGACGAACTGCGCGCCGAGCGCCGCACGGGCCGCTCGGCACGGATGCTGTATGAAGTGCTCGGCGACATCTGGGTCGTGCGCCGCAACCCCTATTTGCAGGACGACCTGCTCGACAACCCGAAACGCCGCGCGCTGCTGATCGAGGCGCTGAACCACCGCCTGACCGAGATCGGCAAGCGCCGCAGCGCCGATCTCACCGCGCACCGCGACGACGCCGGCCGCGAACGCGCGTCGCGCGTCGAGATGCTCGAAACCGCCGCGCAGCGCGCGGTCGACGAATTCGCCGACGAATTCGACAAGATGGCCGAGCTGCGCCGCCGCGCGACCAAGGCGCTCGGCCGCTGCACGCAGAAGAACAACATCCGCTTCGACGGGCTGTCGCGCGTGTCGCACGTGACGGACGCGACCGACTGGCGCGTCGAATACCCGTTCGTCGTGCTGACGCCGGACACCGAAGCCGAGATCGCCGCGCTGATCAAGGCGTGCTTCGAGCTCGGCCTGACCGTGATCCCGCGCGGCGGCGGCACCGGCTACACGGGCGGCGCGGTGCCGCTCACGCCGTTCTCCGCGGTGATCAACACCGAGAAGCTCGAACAGCTCGGCGCGGTCGAACTGACCGAGCTGCCGGGCGTCGCGCACAAGGTGCCGACGATCTTCTCCGGCGCGGGCGTCGTCACGCGCCGCGTGACCGAGGCGGCCGAAGCGGCCGGCTACGTGTTCGCGGTCGATCCGACCTCGCTCGACGCGTCGTGCATCGGCGGCAACGTCGCGATGAACGCGGGCGGCAAGAAGGCCGTGCTGTGGGGCACCGCGCTGGACAACCTCGCGTGGTGGCGAATGGTCGACCCGGACGGCAACTGGCTCGAAGTCACGCGCCACGAGCACAACCAGGGCAAGATCCACGACATCGCGGTCGCGCGCTTCGAGCTGAAGTGGTTCGACGGCGCATACGCGCCCGGCGAGAAGCTGCTCAAGACCGAGATGCTCGAGATCGAGGGTCGCCGGTTCCGCAAGGAAGGGCTCGGCAAGGACGTGACCGACAAGTTCCTCGCCGGCCTGCCGGGCGTGCAGAAGGAAGGCTGCGACGGGCTCATCACGTCCGCGCGCTGGGTGCTGCACAAGATGCCCGCGCATACGCGCACCGTCTGCCTCGAATTCTTCGGCCAGGCGCGCGAGGCGATCCCGAGCATCGTCGAGATCAAGGACTACCTGTTCGAGACGTCGAAGCAGGGCGGCGCGATCCTCGCGGGCCTCGAGCACCTCGACGAGCGCTACCTGCGCGCGGTCGGCTACGCGACCAAGAGCAAGCGCAACGCGTTCCCGAAGATGGTGCTGATCGGCGACATCGTCGGCGACGACGCCGATGCGGTCGCGCAGGCGACGTCCGAAGTGATCCGGATGGCGAACGGCAAGAGCGGCGAAGGCTTCGTCGCGGTCAGCGCGGAGGCGCGCAAGCGCTTCTGGCTCGACCGCAGCCGCACGGCCGCGATCGCGAAGCACACGAACGCGTTCAAGATCAACGAGGACGTCGTGATCCCGCTGAACCGGATGGGCGAGTACACCGACGGCATCGAGCGGATCAACATCGAGCTGTCGCTGAAGAACAAGCTGCAGCTGGTCGACGCGCTCGAGGCGTTCTTCAAGGGCGGCAACCTGCCGCTCGGCAAGACCGACGACGCGAACGAGATCCCGAGCGCCGAGCTGCTGGAAGACCGCGTGCAGCAGGCGCTGGAGCTGCTCAAGCGCGTGCGCGCGCGCTGGGAATTCGTGCGCGACCGGCTCGACCAGCCGCTGCGCGAGGCGCAGCACTACCTGGTGCAGCTCGGTTACGAGGCGCTCGCCGAGAAGTTCGCCGATCGCGCGGACGCGCAGCCGGGCGCGACCGTGTTCCACGTCACGCAGGATCGCACGGTCCGCATCTCGTGGAAGCAGGAGATCCGCGCGGAGCTGCGCGCGATCTTCAACGGCGGCGCGTTCAAGCCGATCCTCGACGAAGCGCAGGCGATCCACAAGCGCGTGCTGCGCGGCCGCGTGTTCGTCGCGCTGCACATGCATGCGGGCGACGGCAACGTCCACACCAACATCCCGGTCAACTCCGACAACTACGAGATGCTGCAGGACGCGCACGCGTCGGTGGCCCGCATCATGACGCTGGCGCGTTCGCTCGACGGCGTGATCTCCGGCGAACACGGGATCGGCATCACGAAGCTCGAGTTCCTGACCGACGACGAGATCGCCGAATTCCGCGCGTACAAGCAGCGCGTCGACCCGAACGGCCGTTTCAACAAGGGCAAGCTGCTCGACGGCGCCGATCTGCGCAACGCATACACGCCCAGCTTCGGGCTGATGGGCTACGAGTCGCTGATCATGCAGCAGTCCGACATCGGCGCGATCGCCGATTCGGTGAAGGACTGCCTGCGCTGCGGCAAGTGCAAGCCGGTGTGCGCGACCCACGTGCCGCGCGCGAACCTGCTGTACAGCCCGCGCAACAAGATCCTCGCGACGTCGCTGCTGGTCGAGGCGTTTCTGTACGAGGAGCAGACGCGCCGCGGCGTGTCGATCAAGCACTGGGACGAGTTCAACGACGTGGCCGACCACTGCACGGTGTGCCACAAGTGCGCGACGCCGTGCCCGGTGAAGATCGACTTCGGCGACGTGACGATGAACATGCGCAACCTGTTGCGCAAGATGGGCAAGAAGAAGTTCAACGCGGGCAACGCGGCGGGGATGTTCTTCCTGAACGCGACCAATCCGCAGACGATCAACCTCGCGCGCGGCGTGATGATGGGGGTGGGCTACAAGGTGCAGCGCTTCGCGAACGACATGCTGAAGAAGGTCGTGACGAAGCAGACGCAGCACCCGCCGGCGACGACGGGCAAGCCGCCGGCGGTCGAGCAGGTGATCCACTTCGTGAACAAGAAGATGCCGGGCAACCTGCCGAAGAAGACGGCGCGGGCGCTGCTGGACATCGAGGACAACAAGATCGTGCCGATCATCCGCAACCCGAAGTCGACGACCGTCGATTCGGAAGCGGTGTTCTACTTCCCGGGCTGCGGCTCCGAACGGCTGTTCTCGCAGGTGGGGCTGGCCACGCAGGCGATGCTGTGGGAAGCGGGCGTGCAGACGGTGCTGCCGCCGGGCTACCTGTGCTGCGGCTATCCGCAGCGCGGCTCGGGGCAGTACGACAAGGCCGAGAAGATCGTCACGGACAACCGCGTGCTGTTCCACCGGGTGGCGAACACGCTGAACTATCTGGACATCAAGACGGTGGTGGTGTCGTGCGGCACGTGCTACGACCAGCTGGCGGGGTATGAATTCGACAAGATCTTCCCGGGGTGCCGGATCATCGACATCCACGAGTTCCTGCTCGAGAAGGGGATGAAGCTCGACGGGGTGACGGGCACGCGCTACATGTATCACGACCCGTGCCATACGCCGATCAAGACGATCGACCCGGTGAAGCTCGTCAACGAGCTGATGGGCGCGGAGAAGGACGGCTACAGGATCGAGAAGAACGATCGCTGCTGCGGGGAGTCGGGCACGCTGGCGGTCACGCGGCCGGACGTGTCGACGCAGGTGCGCTTCCGCAAGGAAGAGGAGATCCGCAAGGGCGCGGCGAAGCTGCGTGCGATTCCGGTGGTGGCGGGCGATGCGCCGGCGCCGGCCGCCGCGGGCGCGAACGGCCCGGACGTGAAGATCCTGACGAGCTGCCCGTCGTGCCTGCAGGGGCTGTCGCGCTACAACGAGGACGCGAACCTGGAGGCCGACTACATCGTGGTGGAAATCGCGCGCCAGGTGCTCGGCGAGAACTGGATGGCCGATTATGTCGCACGGGCGAACCATGGCGGGATCGAGCGCGTGCTGGTCTAATGCGGGCATGACGACCGCCCGGCGGGACTAGGATGAGAGCGGGCGCCGGCGCTGATGTGCCGGCGCCCGTCCACATGGGAGCGACGATGGAATGCGTGTTTTGCCGTGAAGACGGCGGCGAGGTGCTCTGGCAGGACGATGCGCTGCGCGTCGTGCTGGCCACCGGCGAGCACGACTACCCGGGCTTCTGCCGGGTGATCTGGGGTGCGCACGTGGCCGAGTTCTCCGATCTCGGCGAGCCCGAGCGGGCACATCTGATGCGCGTGGTCTACGCGGTCGAGCGGGCCGTGCGCCGCGTGATGCAGCCGAACAAGGTGAATCTCGCGAGCCTCGGCAACATGGTGCCGCACGTGCACTGGCACGTGATTCCGCGCTTTTCCAACGATGCCCATTTCCCGCAGCCCGTGTGGGCGCCGCGCCAGCGCAGCGTGTCCGAGGCGCTGCTGCGCTCGCGCGCGGCGCAGGCCTCGCTGCTGCACAATGCGGTGCGCGAGGAAATTCAACGCATGACCGATTCGAGGCAAGCATGAGCGGTTTGACTTCCACGACGCCGATTCCGTCCGGCGTCGTCGTGCACGCGGTGTCGCGCGTGCTCGAATTGCAGTACCCGAACGGCGAGAGTTACCGGATTCCGTTCGAGCTGATGCGCGTCTATTCGCCGTCGGCCGAGGTGCGCGGCCACGGGCCCGGCCAGGAGACGTTGCAGACCGGCAAGCGCGAAGTGACGATCACCGCGCTCGAGGGCGTCGGCAACTACGCGCTGCAGCCGACGTTCTCCGACGGCCATTCGACCGGCATCTACTCGTGGGACCTGCTGTACGAACTGGCGACGCAGCAGGACGCGCTGTGGCGCGACTATTTCGACAAACTGAAGGCGGCGGGCGTCGAGCGCGACGCGCCGATGCCGGCAGCCGCAGCGCCGCACGGCCACTGCCACTGAAATCGACGGCGCCCGCTCGGCGCCGTCTTGCCATTTACTGAGGATCAACGCGATGAGCAAAACCCACTTCGGCTTCGAAAGCGTCGAGGAAAACGAAAAAGCGAAGAAAGTGGCGGGCGTGTTTCATTCGGTCGCGAGCAATTACGATCTGATGAACGACCTGATGTCGGCGGGCATGCACCGCGCGTGGAAGGCGTTCACGATCGCGCAGGCGAACGTGCGCCCCGGCTTCAAGGTGCTCGACATCGCGGCCGGCACCGGCGACTTGACCAAGTCGTTCGCGAAGGCGGCCGGGCCGACGGGCGAGGTCTGGCATACCGACATCAACGAATCGATGCTGCGCGTCGGCCGCGACCGGCTGCTCGACAAGGGCGTCGTGACGCCGTCGCTGTTGTGCGACGCCGAGAAAATTCCGTTTCCGGACAACTACTTCGACGTGGTCACGGTCGCGTTCGGGCTGCGCAACATGACGCACAAGGATGCCGCGCTCGCCGAGATGCGCCGCGTGACGAAGCCCGGCGGCCGCGTGATGGTGCTGGAATTCTCGAAAGTCTGGGATCCGCTGAAAAAAGCGTACGACCTGTATTCTTTCAAAGTATTACCGTGGCTTGGCGACAAGTTCGCGAAAGATGCTGAAAGTTATCGGTATCTTGCTGAATCTATCCGGATGCACCCCGATCAGGACACGCTGAAGACGATGATGGAACAAGCGGGCCTCGATGCCGTCAAATATTACAATTTGTCAGGTGGCGTGGTAGCTTTACACCTAGGGACCAAGTACTAAGGGGTTCTTTCCCTACATTCGTCTTACATTCGGAGAAGCTGATGTCTGAATCGCGTTCGTTGTTCAACCGTAGCAAGCCGTCGAAGCCGTGGGCTCGACGGGTCGGCACGCTGCTGATGGTCGGCCTGCTCACGGCCGGCACGTTCGCATCGCTCGACGCCGAAGCGAAGCGCATGGGCGGCGGGCGCAGCATCGGCCGCCAGAGCTCCACCGTCACGCAGCGCCAGGCCACGCCGCCCGCGCAGCAGCCGATGCAGCAGGCCGCGCCGTCGCAGGCGCAGCGTACGAACCCGGCCGCGCCCACGCCGGCCGCGCAGCCCAACCGCTCGCGCTGGCTCGGGCCGATCGCCGGTCTCGCGGCCGGTCTCGGCATCGCGGCGCTGCTGTCGCACTTCGGCCTCGGCGGCGCGTTCGCGAGCATGATGGCGAACGTCATCGTGATCGCGTTGCTCGCGATGGTCGGCATCTGGCTGGTCCGCAAGTTCATGAACCGCCGTCGCCCGCAGGAGCCGGCGTATTCGGTCGGCGGCGCATCGTCGTCGTCGGGCGGCTATTCGCAAAGCCCCTCGTTCCAGCAGGGCAACACCGGCGGCAACTACGCGGGCAGCGGCAGCAGCTATGCCAATGAAGCGCAGGGCGTGTTCGGCGGCGGTGCGGCGGCCGCCGGCGCGGCAGGCGCGATGGCGGCTGCGCCGCTTCAAGTGCCGGCCGGCTTCGACACCGAAGCGTTTCTGCGCAGCGCGAAAGTCTATTTCGTGCGCCTGCAGGCCGCGTGGGACCAGGGCAACCTGGCCGACATCCGCGAGTTCACGACGCCCGAAATGTTCGCCGAGATCAAGATCGACCTCGATTCGCGCGGCAACGACGCGAACCAGACCGACGTCGTGCAGCTCGACGCGGAACTGGTCGCGATCGAGGATCGCGGCATCGAGCAGTCGGCGAGCGTGCGCTTCCATGGCCTGATCCGCGAATCGGCGAATACGTCGGCCGCACCGTTCGACGAGGTGTGGAACCTGTCGAAGTCGGGCAGTCAGGGCTGGCTGCTCGCGGGTATCCAGCAGATCAACACGCACTGAGCGTGGCCGGCGGCCCGCGCCGCCGGGCACCCGGGCGACGGCCGCCGCACTGCGACCGCTTGCCGCCCGGGTGTACGGTCAGGCACGGTCTGCCATCGATCCGACGTTACAATAGAAACCCGCGTGGGCGCCCGGCCTGCGCGGGTTTTTTCTTTCCCAGCCCGATGACCTTTGCCGCCAAGCCTTTTGCTGCTGCCGTCAATCACCTGCTCGCGCGCGAATCGTGGGCGCGCGACCGCCTGATTCCCTATGCGGGCAAGACTGCCCGGATCGACGTGCCTCCCGTCACGCTCACGCTGCTGGTGCAGCCCGACGGCTATCTGTCGGCTGTCGACGCACACGATGCGCAACAGGTCGACGTGTCGATCGCGCTCGCCGGCGATACGGTCGCCGCGTTCCTGCAGGGCGGCCAGGCGGCCGTGATGAAGCACGTGAAGATCGAGGGCGACGCGGAATTCGCGACGCAGATCGCGAAGCTGGCCGAGCATCTGCGCTGGGAACCGGAAGAAGATCTCGCGAAGCTGGTCGGCGACGCGGCGGCGTACCGGATCGCGACGGTCGTGCGCGATGCCGGCGCGCGCGCGCGCCGCACCGGACGCAACGTGCTCGACTCCGTCGCCGAATACTGGCTCGACGAGAACCCGCAAGTCGTCCGGCGCGCGTCGCTCGGCGGCTTCGACGCCGAACTGGCGCGCGCACGCGATGCGCTCGCGCGGGTCGAAAAGCGGGTCGAGCGACTCGAACAAAAAATCGGCGCGCGCACGGGTTCCAGCCCGCGCGGCGCGCACTGAGGGCCGCAGGGCATGCGCATTTTCCGTTTCATCAAGATTGTCTACACCGTCATCCGCTTTGGTCTCGACGAAGTGATGCTGTCCCGGATCGACGACCGGCGCGTGAAGCTGCTGCTGCGGATCACGACGATCGGTCGCCGTTACTCCGATCCGCCCGCCGTGCGGCTGCGCCACGCGCTCGAAAGCCTCGGCCCGATCTTCGTGAAGTTCGGCCAGGTGTTGTCGACGCGCCGCGACCTGCTGTCGGTCGATTTCGCGAACGAACTCGCGAAGCTGCAGGATCAGGTGCCGCCGTTCGATTCGGCCGTCGCGATCGCGATCATCGAGAAGTCGCTCGGCGCGCCGGTCGACGAGCTGTTCGACGAATTCGAGCGCGAGCCGATCGCGAGCGCATCGATCGCGCAGGTGCATTTCGCGAAGCTGAAGCAGGGCGTGCACGCGGGCAAGGCCGTCGCCGTCAAGGTGCTGCGGCCGAACATGCTGCCGGTGATCGATTCCGACCTCGCGCTGATGCGCGACATCGCGACGTGGACCGAACGCATGTGGGCCGACGGCCGGCGCCTGAAGCCGCGCGAGGTCGTCGCCGAATTCGACAAGTACCTGCACGACGAGCTCGACCTGATGCGCGAGGCCGCGAACGGCAGCCAGCTGCGCCGCAACTTCGCGGGCCTCGACCTGCTGCTCGTGCCCGAGATGTTCTGGGATTTCTCGACGTCGCAGGTGCTCGTGATGGAGCGCATGACCGGCGTGCCGATCAGCCAGGTCGAGACGCTGCGCTCGGCCGGCGTCGACATCAAGAAGCTCGCGCGCGAAGGCGTCGAGATCTTCTTCACGCAGGTGTTCCGCGACGGTTTCTTCCATGCGGACATGCACCCCGGCAACATCCAGGTGAGCCTCGACCCGAACACGTTCGGCCGCTATATCGCGCTCGATTTCGGGATCGTCGGCGCGCTGTCCGATTTCGACAAGAACTACCTCGCGCAGAACTTCCTCGCGTTCTTCAAGCGCGACTACCACCGCGTCGCGACGCTGCACCTCGAATCGGGCTGGGTGCCGCCCGAGACGCGCGTCGAGGAGCTCGAAAGTGCGATCCGCGCGGTGTGCGAGCCGTATTTCGATCGCGCGCTGAAGGACATCTCGCTCGGCCAGGTGCTGATGCGCCTGTTCTCGACGTCGCGTCGCTTCAACGTCGAGATCCAGCCGCAGCTCGTGCTGCTGCAGAAGACGATGCTGAACGTCGAGGGGCTCGGCCGCTCGCTCGACCCCGAACTCGACCTATGGAAGACCGCGAAGCCGTATCTCGAGCGCTGGATGACCGAGCAGATCGGCCTGCGCGGCTGGTACGAGCGGTTCAAGGTCGAGGCGCCGCAGTGGAGCAAGACGCTGCCGCAACTGCCGCGCCTGATCCACCATGCGATGGCCGCGCGCCACGACGCGCCGCGCGCCGCGAGCGAGGAGCTGATGCGTCAGGTCCTCGTCGAGCAGAAACGGACGAACCGGCTGCTGCAGGCGTTGCTGATCTTCGGCCTGGCCGTCGGCGTCGGGGCGCTCGTCGCGCGCGTGCTGCTCGCGCTCGCGTACGGCGCCTGACCGAAAGGAGCCACGCGATGTCCGAACCGAAACAGCCGTCCGCGTCGAGCGCCGCCGATTTCGCGACGCGCGACCCCGGCAGCGCGTCGTTCTGGGACGAGCGCTTCGAGCGAGGCGTGACGCCGTGGGAATTCGGCGGTGTGCCGGACGGGTTTCGCGCGTTCGCGCAGCGGCGCGACCCATGTGCGGTGCTGATTCCCGGCTGCGGCAGTGCGCAGGAGGCCGGATGGCTCGCGCAGGCCGGCTGGCCGGTGCGGGCGATCGATTTCGCCGCGCAGGCGGTCGCTGCGGCGAAGGCGCAGCTCGGCGCGCATGCGGACGTCGTCGAGCAGGCCGATTTTTTCCAGTACCAGCCGCCGTTCGATGTGCAGTGGGTGTACGAGCGCGCGTTCCTGTGCGCGCTGCCGCCGAGCCTGCGCGCGAGCTATGCGGCGCGGATGGCCGAGCTGCTGCCCGCGGGCGGATTGCTGGCCGGTTATTTCTTCGTGGTGGCGAAACCGAAAGGGCCGCCGTTCGGGATCGAGCGAGCCGAACTCGACGCGCTGCTCGCGCCGCACTTCGAGCTGATCGAGGATTTGCCCGTGACCGATTCGCTGGCCGTGTTCGACGGGCACGAGCGCTGGCTCACGTGGCGTCGCCGCTGATGCGCGGGCGTCGCGGCTGTTGCCGGAGCGGGCCGGGGTTTCGGCTATAATTCAAGGTTTTGCAAGCCGTTTCCAGTTTCTGCGGGAAAAATATCATGCCGATCTACGCCTATCGATGCGAAGCGTGCGGTTTCGCGAAGGACGTGCTCCAGAAGATGAGCGACGCGCCGCTGTCGCAATGCCCTGAATGCGGGAAGGATGCTTTTCGCAAACAGGTGACTGCCGCCGGTTTCCAGCTGAAGGGCTCGGGGTGGTATGTCACCGATTTCCGCGGCGGCTCGGGCGGCGCCAGCGCACCGGCGACGGCGTCGGGCGACGCGGCGCCGGCGGCACCCGCGGCGGAAGCCGCACCGGCCGCGGCCGCGCCGGCTGCGACGAGCAGTGCGGGCAGCACCACGGCGACGAGCGCCGCGCCGGCACCGGCTGCGACGCCCGCCGCCGGCACTTGATCGTCGCGGCCCGGCCGGGTCGCGACCAACCCGCGCTTCCGGCGCGGTTCATTGACGGCAGATGATGAAAAAGACGACCCTGAAAACGGTGTTCCTGACCGGCTTGCTGGTTCTCGTCCCGCTCGCGATCACGCTGTGGGTGCTCGGCCTCATCATCGGCACGATGGACCAGACGCTGCTCCTGCTGCCCGAATCGTGGCAGCCCGAGCGGATGCTCGGCTTCCATCTGCCGGGGATCGGCGCGGTGCTGACGCTCGCGTTCATCTTCGTCGTCGGGCTGGCCACGCAGAACTTCATCGGCCAGAAGCTCGTCACGTGGTGGAACGCGGTCGTGCGTCACATCCCGGTCGTCGGGCCGATCTACACGAGCGTCAAGCAGGTATCGGACACGCTGCTGTCGAGTAGCGGCAACGCATTCCGCAAGGCGCTGCTGATCGAATACCCGCGCCGCGGCTCGTATACGATCGCGTTTCTGACCGGCACGCCCGGCGGCGACGTGGTCAACCATCTGACGGAAGAGTACGTGAGCGTGTACGTGCCCACGACGCCGAACCCGACGTCGGGCTTCTTCCTGATGTTGCCGAAGAGCGAAGTCATCGAACTCGACATGTCGGTCGATGCCGCGCTCAAGTACATCGTCTCGATGGGCGTCGTGGCGCCTTCGGCGCCGGCTCCGGCGCCCGCCCGTCGTCCCGTCGAGCCGCCGCTGTAAGTAAAGAATCATCGCCCGGGCCGCGCGTTGCGGCGCCCGTTGATCAAACCGAACGAAAGCAAACATCATGTCGATGCGTACTGAATACTGCGGTCTCGTGACCGAACACCTGCTGGGCCAAACCGTGTCGCTGTGCGGCTGGGTGCAGCGCCGCCGCGATCACGGCGGTGTGATCTTCATCGACCTGCGCGATCGTGAAGGCCTCGTGCAGGTGGTGTGCGACCCGGATCGCGCGGAAATGTTCGCGACCGCCGAAGGCGTGCGCAACGAGTTCTGCGTGCAGATCAAGGGCCTCGTGCGCAACCGTCCGGAAGGCACGGTCAACGCCGGCCTGAAGAGCGGCAAGATCGAAGTGCTGTGCCACGAACTGAACGTGCTGAACGCGTCGGTCACGCCGCCGTTCCAGCTCGACGACGACAACCTGTCGGAAACGACGCGCCTCACGCACCGCGTGCTCGACCTGCGCCGCCCGCAGATGCAGCACAACCTGCGCCTGCGCTACCGCGTCGCGATCGAGGCGCGCAAGTATCTCGACGAGCAGGGCTTCATCGACATCGAAACACCGATGCTGACGAAGAGCACGCCGGAAGGCGCGCGCGACTACCTCGTGCCGTCGCGCGTGAACGCCGGCCAGTTCTTCGCGCTGCCGCAGTCGCCGCAGCTGTTCAAGCAGCTGCTGATGGTCGCGAACTTCGACCGTTACTACCAGATCACCAAGTGCTTCCGCGACGAGGATCTCCGCGCTGACCGTCAGCCGGAATTCACGCAGATCGACTGCGAAACGTCGTTTCTCGGCGAGCAGGAAATCCGCGACCTGTTCGAAGACATGATCCGTCACATCTTCAAGACGACGATCGACGTCGAACTCGACGCGACATTCCCGGTGATGCCGTACTCGGAAGCGATGGCGCGTTTCGGTTCGGACAAGCCGGACCTGCGCGTGCAGCTCGAATTCACCGAGCTGACCGACGCGATGAAGGACGTCGACTTCAAGGTGTTCAGCACGCCGGCCAACGCGAAGGACGGCCGCGTCGCGGCGCTGCGCGTGCCGAAGGGCGGCGAGCTGTCGCGCGGCGACATCGACGGCTACACGGAATTCGTGCGCATCTACGGCGCGAAGGGCCTCGCCTGGATCAAGGTCAACGAGAAGGCGAAGGGCCGCGACGGCCTGCAAAGCCCGATCGTGAAGAACCTGCACGACGCGTCGATCGCGGCGATCCTCGAGCGTACCGGCGCTGAAGACGGCGACATCATCTTCTTCGCGGCCGATCGCGCGAAGGTCGTCAACGACAGCCTCGGCGCGCTGCGCCTGAAGATCGGCCATTCGGAATTCGGCAAGGCGAATGGCCTCGTCCAGGCCGGCTGGAAGCCGCTGTGGGTCGTCGACTTCCCGATGTTCGAATACGACGACGAAGACGCGCGCTACGTCGCCGCGCACCACCCGTTCACGAGCCCGAAGGACGAGCACCTCGAGTATCTCGAGACCGACCCGGGCCGTTGCCTCGCGAAGGCGTACGACATGGTGCTGAACGGCTGGGAAATCGGCGGCGGCTCGGTGCGTATCCACCGCGAGGAAGTGCAGAGCAAGGTGTTCCGCGCACTGAAGATCGGCGCGGAAGAGGCGCAACTGAAGTTCGGCTTCCTGCTGGACGCGCTGCAGTACGGCGCGCCGCCGCACGGCGGTATCGCATTCGGTCTCGACCGCATCGTCACGATGATGGCCGGCGCCGATTCGATCCGCGACGTGATCGCATTCCCGAAGACCCAGCGTGCGCAGGATCTGCTCACGCAGGCGCCGAGCCCGGTCGACGAGCGTCAACTGCGCGAGCTGCACATCCGTCTGCGTCAGCCGGAGCAGCCGAAGGCGTAACGCGTTTTCGCACCCGGTCGTGCGCGCGGCGCCGCGCGCGCGACATCCAACGAAAAGGCGCCGTGGTGCGCCTTTTTCGTTTTTTGCGGTACAGTCGCAGCACTTGCCGCACGTTCGGGCACAGGCCCCGCGCACGGCCCTGTGCCGCATGAAACCAAGATGACGAAGCCGCCGAAAATCCCCGAATCCGTTCTCGTCGTGATCTACACGCCCGAACTCGACGTGCTCGTGATCAAGCGTGCCGACCAGCCCGATTTCTGGCAATCGGTCACCGGCTCGAAGGACGCGCTCGACGAGCCGCTCACGCTCACCGCCGCACGCGAAGTGGCCGAGGAAACCGGCATCGCGGTCGGCACGCCGGACGTGCCGGCCACCGCGCTCGTCGACTGGCATCACCGGATCGAATACACGATCTATCCGCAATACCTGCATCGCTATGCGCCGGGCGTCACGCGCAACGTCGAGCACTGGTTCGGCCTGTGCGTGCCGCATCGCGTCGACGTGACGCTGTCGCCGCGCGAGCATGTCGACCATGCGTGGCTGCCGTTCCGCGAGGCGGCCGCGCGCTGCTTCTCGCCGTCGAACGCCGAGGCGATCCTGCAATTGCCCGCGCGCGTGGCCCTCATGCGTGCGCCGCACGGTTCGTCCGCATGAATGCGGAGACCCGCAAGCGCTTCGCGCAATTGCGGCAGATGTTCCTGCAGGAGCGCGGCTCCGCGTCGCGGCTCGCGTTTACGGCCGGCAACACCGTGCGGCTGTGCGAAACCGGCGGTGAATTCTTCCACGCGCTGATCGATCGGATCGACGCCGCCCGCGAGCAGGTGATGCTCGAAACCTACATCTTCTGCGACGACGAGGCCGGCCGCCCGGTGTCGGACGCGCTGATCCGCGCGGCGCAGCGCGGCGTGCGCGTGCGCGTGATCACCGACGGCATCGGCACCGCCCGCCTGCCGCTGTTCGACACATGGGCCGAGGCCGGCGTCGAGCACTGCATCTACAACCGCTTCCTGTTCGGCCGCTTTGGCTTCTCGCGCACGCACCGCAAGCTCGCGGTGATCGATCACGCGGTCGCGTTCTGCGGCGGCATCAACATCGTCGACGACTACACGCAGGGCAGCGCGACGCTGCCGTTCCCGCGCTGGGATTTCGCGGTCGAGATGGCCGGGCCCGCGGTGTCCGACGTGCGCGCCGCGTTCGAGCTGCAGTGGCACCGGATCCGGTTCGGCCACAAGCCGTATGCGCAGTACGCGGCCGGGCTGCATGGCGGCGAAGCGTTCCCGGACATGTTCCGGCGCTGGATGCGCAGCCACCGGTGGATCAAGGCCGGCGCGCTCCGGGTCGTGACCGAGCCGAGCGTCGCGTTCGTCGCGCGCGACAACGTCGTGAATCGCCGTGCGATCGAGAAAGCCTACCTCGCGGCGATCGGCCAGGCGCGCCAGCGGATCCTGCTCGCGAATCCGTACTTCATGCCGGGCCGCAAGCTGCGCCGCGCGCTGACGGGCGCGGCCCGCCGCGGCGTCGACGTGCAGGTGCTGATCGGCCGCAAGGAATTCACGGCGCTCGATACGGCCGTACCGTTCCTGTATCACGCGCTGTTGCGCGCAGGCGTGCGCGTCGCCGAATACGACAAGACGATCCTGCACGGCAAGGTCGCCGTGATCGACGACAACTGGGCGACGGTCGGCTCGTCGAATCTGGACGCGCTGAGCCTGATGCTGAACAATGAAGCGAACGTCGTGCTGGTGCGCTACGATGCAGTGACGAACCAGTTGCGCGACGCGATCGCCACCGCGTTCGCCGAAGGCCGGGAAATCGACGCCGCGCACTACGCCGCGCGCCCGCGCGTCGAGCGGCTGCTGAACTGGCTGGCGTACAACACGTACCGCCTCGTGATGAAGGCGCTGACGGTCGGCGGTTACGACTGACGCAGACTAAGTATTCGCTTCAAAAAATCTGTCCGCACGTTCGTGCGGAAAAGCCGCTCCGGTCCCGCCGGAATCGCGCAAAATAGCGGCTCGGTTAGACACCGGTTTCTAATAATTTCCTTGTTTCGCGAGCGGCCGCACTCAATAATAGTACGGCCGTTCGATTTTATTCGAACCCCCGAACGGTTACAGAAATAGCTATGCGAAAAGGCGAACAGACGCGTGCCGCGATACTCGAAGCTGCTTTGGACCTCGCCAGCCGTGACGGGCTGGAGGGGCTGACGATCGGCCTGCTGGCCGAGCGCATGCAGATGAGCAAGAGCGGCGTGTTCGCGCACTTCGGATCGCGCGAAGACCTTCAGGTGGAGGTCGTCCGCGAGTACCACCATCGTTTCGAGAACGAGGTGTTCTTTCCGAGCCTGCGCGAGTCGCGCGGTCTGCCGCGTCTTCGGGCGATGCTGGCGCGCTGGATCGAGAAGCGCATCCAGGAGGTGACGACCGGGTGCATCTACATCAGCGGCGCAGTGGAGTACGACGACCGGCCGGACAGCCCCGTGCGCGAGCAGTTGATCGCGAGCGTGACCGCCTGGCGTGCCGCGTTGCTGCGCGCCATTTCGCAGGCGATGGAAGAAGGGCATCTGCGCGCGGATACGGATCCGGACCTGATGCTCTTCGAGTTGTACAGCTTCACGCTCGGCCTGCATCACGACGCACGCTTCCTGCATTCGCCGGACGCCGTGCGCCTTACGTGGGCCGCGCTGGAAAAGACGATTGTTTCGTATCAGAGCGAGAGCCGTTAGCGGCGCGTGACCCGCCCGCCAGGAGCTCGAGCCGTTGCCCACCTTTGGAGAGAGTCATGGGACAGTACGCCGCGCCGCTGCGCGACATGCAATTCGTGTTGCACGAGCTTCTGAACGTCGAAGCCGAAGTCAAGCAAATGCCCAAGCATGCGGACCTCGACGCCGACACGATCAACCAGGTCCTCGAGGAAGCGGGCAAGTTCTGCTCCGAGGTACTGTTCCCGCTGAACCAGGTCGGCGACCGCGAAGGCTGCACGTATGAAGGCGACGGCGTCGTGAAGACCCCGACCGGCTTCAAGGAAGCGTATCGGCAGTACGTCGAGGCCGGCTGGCCGGCGCTCGGCTGCGATCCGGACTACGGCGGCCAGGGGCTGCCCGCGTTCGTGAACAACGCGCTCTACGAAATGCTGAACTCGGCGAACCAGGCATGGACGATGTATCCGGGCCTGTCGCACGGCGCGTACGAATGCCTGCACGCGCACGGCGCGCCGGAACTGCAGCAGCAATACCTGCCGAAGCTCGTGTCGGGCGAATGGACGGGCACGATGTGCCTGACCGAGCCGCACTGCGGCACCGACCTCGGCATCCTGCGCACCAAGGCCGAACCGAACGGCGACGGCTCGTACTCGATCAGCGGCACGAAGATCTTCATCTCGAGCGGCGAGCACGACATGTCGAAGAACATCGTCCACCTCGTGCTCGCGCGCCTGCCGGACGCGCCGCAAGGCACGAAGGGGATCTCGCTGTTCATCGTGCCGAAGTTCGTTCCGGACGCGTCGGGCGAGCCGGGCGAGCGCAACGGCATCAAGTGCGGGTCGATCGAACACAAGATGGGCATCCACGGCAACTCGACGTGCGTGATGAACCTCGACGGCGCGAAGGGCTGGATGGTCGGCGAGCCGAACAAGGGCTTGAACGCGATGTTCGTGATGATGAATGCCGCGCGCCTCGGCGTCGGCATGCAGGGCCTCGGCCTCACGGAAGTCGCGTACCAGAACTCGCTGACGTACGCGAAGGAACGCCTGCAGATGCGTTCGCTCACGGGCCCGAAGGCACCGGACAAGCCGGCCGATCCGATCATCGTGCACCCGGACGTGCGCCGCATGCTGCTCACGCAGAAGGCGTACGCGGAAGGCGCGCGTGCATTCACGTACTGGTCCGCGCTGCAGATCGACAAGGAACTGTCGCACGCCGACGAAGCCGTGCGCAAGGAAGCAGCCGACCTCGTCGCGCTGCTCACGCCGATCATCAAGGCGTTCCTGACCGACAACGCGTTCGAGTGCACGAATCACGCGATGCAGATCTACGGCGGCCACGGCTTCATCTCCGAATGGGGCATGGAGCAGTACGTGCGCGACGCGCGGATCAACATGATCTACGAAGGCACGAACTCGATCCAGTCGCTCGACCTGCTGGGCCGCAAGGTGCTCGGCGACATGGGCGCGAAGCTGAAGAAGTTCGGCAAGCTCGTGACCGAATTCGCGGAAGCCGAAGGCGTGAAGCCGGAGATGGCCGAGTTCATCAACCCGCTCGCCGACATCGGCGACAAGGTACAGAAGCTGACGATGGAAATCGGCATGAAGGCGATGCAGAACCCGGACGAAGTCGGCGCGGCCGCCGTGCCGTACCTGCGTACCGTCGGCCATCTGGTGTTCTCGTACTTCTGGGCGCGCATGGCGCGTCTCGCGCTCGACAAGGAAGCGTCGGGCGATCCGTTCTACAAGTCGAAGCTCGCGACGGCCCGCTTCTACTTCGCGCGCCTCCTGCCCGAGACGGCGGCGACGATCCGCGCCGCGCGCGCCGGTTCGAAGACGATGATGGAAGTCGACGAATCGCTGTTCTGACGCGAGTCCGGGCGGTGCGCGCCGCGCGCCGCGCCGCCCGAACGCAACGGTTCCTGGTACTCACTTCGCCGTGCAGCCCTCACATCCCGCGCTGCACGACACTATCCGGAGACATCCCGTGAGCAATTTCCTGATTCGCAAGGTCGCCGTGCTGGGCGCCGGCGTGATGGGCGCGCAGATCGCCGCGCACCTCGTCAACGCGCGCGTGCCGGTGCTGCTGTTCGACCTGCCGGCCAAGGAAGGCCCGAAAAACGCGATCGCGCTGAAGGCGATCGAGAACCTGAAGAAGCTGTCGCCCGCGCCGTTCGGCGTGAAGGACGACGCGAAATACCTCGAAGCGGCGAACTACGAAGACGACATCGCGAAGCTCGCCGAATGCGACGTCGTGATCGAGGCGATCGCCGAGCGGATGGACTGGAAGCACGACCTGTACAAGAAGGTCGCACCGCACATCGCGCCGAACGCGATCTTCGCGACCAACACGTCGGGCCTGTCGATCACGAAGCTGTCCGAAGGATTCTCGGACGAGCTGAAGGCGCGCTTCTGCGGCGTGCACTTCTTCAACCCGCCGCGCTACATGCACCTCGTCGAGCTGATCCCGACCGCGCATACGCGCCCGGAGATCCTCGACCAGCTCGAAACCTTCCTGACGAGCGTCGTCGGCAAGGGCGTCGTGCGCGCGAAGGACACGCCGAACTTCATCGCGAACCGCGTCGGCATCTTCTCGATCCTCGCGGTGATCACCGAGGCCGCGAAGTTCGGCCTGCGTTTCGACGAAGTCGACGACCTGACGGGCAGCCGCCTCGGCCGCGCGAAGTCGGCGACGTTCCGCACCGCGGACGTGGTCGGCCTCGACACGATGGCGCACGTGATCAAGACGATGCAGGACAACCTCGCCGACGATCCGTTCTTCCCGGTCTACCAGACGCCTGCCGTGCTCGCCGAACTGGTGAAGCAGGGCGCGCTCGGCCAGAAGACGGGCGGCGGGTTCTACAAGAAGGAAGGCAAGGCGATCAAGGTGCTCGACGCGAAGACGGGCAGCTACGTCGATTCGGGCGCGAAGGCGGACGAAACCGTCGGCCGCATCCTGAAGCGCCCGCCGGCGGAACGCCTGAAGCTGCTGCGCGAGACGGATCATCCGCATGCGCAGTTCCTGTGGTCGATCTTCCGCGACGTGTTCCACTACATCGGCGTGCATCTCGAGTCGATCGCCGACAACGCGCGCGACGTCGACCTCGCGATCCGCTGGGGCTTCGGCTGGAACGAAGGCCCGTTCGAAGGCTGGCAGGCTGCCGGCTGGAAGCAGGTCGCCGAGTGGGTGCAGGAAGACATCGCGGCCGGCAAGGCGCTCGCGAACGTGCCGCTGCCGTCGTGGGTGCTCGAAGGCCCGGTCGCCGAGCAGGGCGGCGTGCACACGGCCGAAGGCTCGTGGGCGCCGGCATCGAAGCGCTTCGTGCCGCGTTCGGACCTGGCCGTGTACCGCAAGCAGGTGTTCCGCGCGCCGCTGCTGGGCGAAGCCGGCGCCGATCCGAAGACGTACGGCAAGACGCTGTTCGAGACCGACGCGGTGCGCGCGTGGGTCGACGACCGTGCCGGTGAGGACGACGTCGTGATCGTGTCGTTCAAGTCGAAGATGAACACGATCGGACCGAGCGTGATCGACGGCCTCGTGCAGGCGATCGAACTCGCGGAGCAGGACTACAAGGGCGTGGTGATCTGGCAGCCGACGTCGCTGAAGCTCGGCACGCCGGGCGGCCCGTTCTCGGCCGGCGCGAACCTCGAAGAGGCGATGCCCGCGTTCATGATGGGCGGCGCGAAGGGCATCGAGCCGTTCGTGAAGAAGTTCCAGGAAGGCATGCTGCGCGTGAAGTACGCGAACGTGCCGGTCGTCGCGGCCGTGTCGGGCATCGCGCTCGGCGGCGGGTGCGAACTGATGCTGCACAGCGCGAAGCGCGTCGTGCACGTCGAGAGCTACATCGGTCTCGTCGAAGTGGGCGTCGGCCTCGTGCCGGCCGGCGGCGGCCTGAAGGAAGCGGCGCTGCGCGCAGCGGACGCCGCGGCGGCCGCGAACGCGACCACCGACATCCTGAAGTTCGTCACGAAGTCGTTCGAGAACGCGGCGATGGCGAAGGTGTCGGCGTCCGCGCACGACGCGCGTGCGATGGGCTACGTGAAGCCGTCCGACACGATCGTGTTCAACGTGTTCGAACTGCTCGACACCGCGAAGAAGGAAGCGCGTGCGCTGGCCGACACCGGCTACCGCGCACCGCTGCGCGCGAAGGACGTGCCGGTTGCGGGCCGTTCGGCGATCGCGACGATCAAGGCATCGCTCGTCAACATGCGTGACGGCCGCTTCATCAGCGACCACGACTACCTGATCGCGAGCCGCATCGCCGAAGCCGTGTGCGGCGGCGACGTCGAAGCCGGCAGCCTCGTCGACGAGGAATGGCTGCTTGCGCTCGAGCGCCGCGCGTTCGTCGAGCTGCTCGGCACGCAGAAGACGCAGGAACGGATCATGGGCATGTTGCAGACCGGCAAGCCGGTGCGTAACTGAGCGAGCAGACAAGGAGTCTGAAATGAGCAAACAACTGCAAGACGCATACATCGTCGCCGCCAGCCGCACCCCGATCGGCAAGGCCCCGCGCGGTGTCTTCAAGAACACGCGCCCCGACGAGCTGCTGGTTCACGCGATCAGGTCGGCGGTCGCGCAGGTGCCCGGTCTCGACACGAAGGTGATCGAGGACGCGATCATCGGCTGCGCGATTCCGGAAGCCGAGCAGGGGCTGAACGTCGCGCGCATGGGCGCGCTGCTCGCGGGCCTGCCGCAGACGGTCGGCGGCGTGACGGTCAACCGCTTCTGCGCGTCGGGCATCACCGCGCTCGCGATGGCGGCCGACCGCATCCGCGTCGGCGAATCGGACGCGATCTTCGCGGGCGGCTGCGAATCGATGAGCATGGTGCCGATGATGGGCAACAAGCCGTCGATGTCGCCGCACATCTTCGATCGCAGCGAAGACTTCGGCATCGCGTACGGGATGGGCCTGACGGCCGAGCGCGTCGCCGAACAGTGGAAGGTGAGCCGCGACGACCAGGACGCGTTCTCGGTCGAATCGCACCGCAAGGCGCTCGCCGCGCAGCAGGCCGGCGAATTCGGCGACGAAATCGCTGCGTACACGCTCACCGAGCGGTTCCCGAACCTCGCGACCGGCGAAGTCGACGTGAAGACGCGCGAGATCAAGCTCGACGAAGGTCCGCGCGCGGATACGTCGCTCGAAGGCCTCGCGAAGCTGCGCACGGTATTCGCGAACAAGGGCTCGGTCACGGCCGGCAACAGCTCGCAGACGTCGGACGGCGCGGGCGCGCTGCTCGTCGTGTCGGAGAAGGTGCTGAAGGAGTTCAACCTGACGCCGCTCGCGCGCTTCGTGAGCTTCGCGGTGCGCGGCGTGCCGCCGGAAATCATGGGGATCGGCCCGAAGGAAGCGATTCCGGCCGCCCTGAAGGCCGCCGGCCTGAAGCAGGACGATCTCGACTGGATCGAGCTGAACGAGGCGTTCGCCGCGCAGTCGCTGGCGGTGATGCGCGATCTCGGCCTCGATCCGTCGAAGGTCAACCCGATGGGCGGCGCGATCGCACTGGGCCACCCGCTCGGCGCGACCGGCGCGATCCGCGCGGCGACCGTCGTGCACGGCCTGCGCCGCCGCAACCTGAAGTACGGGATGGTCACGATGTGCGTCGGCACCGGCATGGGCGCCGCGGGCATCATCGAACGCCTGTAAGCGGGACGCGACGACAAGCGACGACGGTGCGCGGGCCACGAGCTCGCGCACCGTTTTTTTCATTCCGGTAGAGACAGTCAAAGGAGACGGTTGTGGCCGACATTCAAGTGGAACGCGCCGACGGCGTGATGACGATCACGATCGCGCGCCCGGCGAAGAAGAACGCGCTGACGGCGGCGATGTACCAGACGATGGCCGATGCGCTCGCCGACGCGCAGGAAGACAAGGCGACGCGCGTGATCCTGCTGCGCGGCAGCGACGGTAATTTCAGCGCGGGCAACGATCTCGAGGATTTCCTGAAGTCGCCGCCGAAGGACGACACCGCATCGGTGTTCCAGTTTCTGGCGCGGATCAGCAGCGCGAGCAAGCCGGTCGTGGCGGCGGTGCCCGGCATCGCGGTCGGGGTCGGCGTGACGATGCTGCTGCACTGCGATCTGGTTTATGCGGCCGACACCGCGACGTTCTCGCTGCCGTTCGTGCAGCTCGGGCTGTGCCCGGAAGCCGCGTCCAGCGCACTGCTGCCGCGCCTGGCCGGCCATCAGGTCGCCGCCGAGAAGCTGCTGCTGGGCGAGGCGTTCGACGCGCTGGAAGCGCACCGGATCGGTATCGTCAACCGCGTGCTGCCGGCGGCCGAGCTCGACGCGTTCGCGGCGAAGCAGGCGGCGAAGCTGGCGGCGCTGCCGGCGGCATCGCTGCGTGTGACGAAGGCGCTGCTCAAGGAGACGGGCGGCGTGGCGACGCCCGCGCGGATGGCCGAGGAAGCGCGCCATTTCGCCGAGATGCTGCGCGCGCCGGAGGCCCGCGAGGCGATGACGGCGTTCTTCGAGAAGCGCAAGCCGGATTTCCGTCAGTTCGACTGACGGAACGGGTCGCGCCGGCGGTGGCTCGCCGGTGCGCGGTTGGGAGAGCGATCAGGCCGTGCCGTAGTCGACGTGGCCCGTTTCGCGGCAGAAGCTGACGAGCCGCAAGCCGGCCGCCTTCGCGATTTCGATCGCGAGCGACGACGGCGCGGAGATGGTCGCGACCAGCGGGATGCCGACCCGCGCGGCCTTGCGCACGAGCTCGTAGCTCGCGCGGCTCGACAGGAACACGAAGCCGTCGGTGGTATCGGCGCGCGCCAGCACGAGCGAGCCGATCAGCTTGTCGAGCGCGTTGTGGCGGCCGACGTCCTCGAATGCCGTGCGGATCGCGCCTGTTGCATCGCACCACGCGGCCGCATGCAGGCCGCCGGTCAGTTTCGTCAGCGCCTGATGCGACGGTAACGCATGCGCGGCGCGCGCCAGCGCGTCGGGCGCGAGGCGCGCGAGAAAACCGGTATCGGGCACGCGTTCGGGCGCGAGGTCGAGCAGGTCGATGCTCTCGATGCCGCAGACGCCGCAGCCCGTGCGCCCCGCGAGCGCGCGGCGCCGGTCCTTCAGCGCGGCGAACGCCTGCTGGACGACTTCCAGATGAACTTCCGCATGCGGCAGCGGCGCGTCGGCGTGCAGGATCACCTCGATGTCCTTGATGTCGCTGCCGCGCGCGACGATCCCTTCCGAGATCGCGAAGCCGACCGCGAACGCTTCGAGCTCGCATGGCGTGCACATCATCACCGCGTGCGAGATGCCGTTGAAGACGAGTGCGACCGGCCATTCCTGGCCGACGAAGTCGTGCGCGGGTTCGACCGCGCCGCCGCGCGTGCGGCTCACGGGCAGCTCGATCGCGCCGCGCGGTTCGTCGCGCAACGCGTCGCGCAGTTCGTCTGATTGGGTCGGATTCACGAGCACTCCCGTTGATTCGAAGCACGGCCGGCGACGATCGTGCCGCCGGCCGCGCGCAGAGGTTCTAAAATACCCCAGGCAAGCCGGCCGCGCCGGCATCCGCCACGTCAGGTAACGACCATGGGACTCAGCGACGCTCCGTTGCTCTTCAACTTCGAACACGATTCGTCGGAAAACTTCACGTACATCCCGATGATCGTGCGTTTCAATCTCGACCGCTTCGGCCTGCGGATTTCGCTCGACCAGTGGCAACTGCTGCCGCTCGAGGACCGCAAGCTGCTCGCGCGCTTTCCGGCCGACGACGACACCGCGATCGAGCCCAACTTCGATCACGCGCTGTTCGAAATGCTGCGCACGCACGCCGATCTGGAGCCGTCATGGTTCCAGCCGGACGAGCAGCCGGCCTGGCGCGCCGTCGACGCGGTACCGGAGTCGCTGGTACAGCAGAGCGCGCTGGCCGGGCTGCCGGCACCCGCGCTCGCGCAGTGGCAGCGGCTCGCGCCGTTCCAGCGCTACGTGCTGGTCAAGCTGTCGCGCAAGCCGACGCTGAATCACGATTTCGTGCCCGCGATGCGGGAGTTCGGGCTGACGGCCACGCACTGACGGCCACGCACTGACGGCCACGCACTGACGGCCGCCTGCCGCACCGCGGCGCTTGCCCGCCGTCAGAGCGGCGGCAGTTGCCGCGGCTTGCGGTCAGGGCCGGTCGCGACGTAGGTGAGCGTCGCTTCGGTGACTTTCACGACTTCGCCCATCAGGCGCATGCGCTGCGCGTACACCTCGACGTCGACCGTGATCGACGTGTTGCCGGTGCGCATGATGGTGGCGTAGAAGCTCAGCAGATCGCCGACGAATACCGGCTGCTTGAACACGAACGAATTGACCGCGACCGTCGCGACGCGGCCGTTCGCGCGCTGGCTCGCGGGAATCGAGCCGGCGATGTCGACCTGCGACATGATCCAGCCGCCGAACACGTCGCCGTGAACG
Source organism: Burkholderia sp. LAS2 (assembly GCF_018417615.1). NCBI lineage: Bacteria > Pseudomonadati > Pseudomonadota > Betaproteobacteria > Burkholderiales > Burkholderiaceae > Burkholderia > Burkholderia sp. LAS2. Next base: position 3,452,523 of record NZ_CP071052.1, on the reverse strand, counting down.
TTCGCATCGTGCGGTTGCGGGACGACGCGCAGCGCGGGCTGCTTCTGCGGGAGTTCGAGGGTCGAATCGGTCATGGCGGGGGCTTTCATCCTGTAATAAACGAGCCGCCGCGCGCAGGCTGGCCGGCGAGGCCGCCGGCAGCGGCGCGAAGCGGCTTCTGCGACAATACAACGTTCGCAAATTGTACGAGAAAGCGCGCGAGCCGGCCGCCGATACGCGCGTCCCGCATTGCCGCAGGACCTTTCCCCATGCGCCGATTTCCCGCTTCCGGCGAGCCCGCGCCGGCTTCGACCGGGCCTCGCAACGACTGGCAGACCATCCGGTCGCTGCTGCCGTACCTGACCACCTACAAATGGCGCGTCGCGCTCGCGCTCGGCTGCCTGATCGGGGCGAAGGTCGCGAACCTCGGCGTGCCGGTCGTGATGAAGCGCATCGTCGATCACCTGTCCGCCGTGCAGCAGCTCACCGCGCTCGGCCGTGCCGAGCAGTCGGCCGGCATCGTGCTCGCGGGCGGCGTCGGGCTGCTGGTCGTCGCGTATGCGCTCGTGCGGCTGTCGACGTCGCTGTTCACCGAACTGCGCGAAATCCTGTTCTCGAAGGTCACCGAGAGCGCGGTGCGCCAGCTCGCGCTGCAGGTGTTCCGGCATCTGCACGGGCTGTCGCTGCGGTTTCATCTCGAGCGCCAGACGGGCGGCATGTCGCGCGACATCGAGCGCGGCACGCGCGGCATCCAGCAACTGATTTCGTATTCGCTGTACAGCATCCTGCCGACGCTCGTCGAGGTCGGGCTCGTGCTCGGCTTCTTCGTGGTCAAGTACGAGGCCTACTACGCGTACGTGACGTTCGCGGCGCTGGTCACGTACATCGTGTTCACCGTGAAGGTCACCAACTGGCGCACGCATTTTCGCCGCACGATGAACGAGCTCGATTCGCGCGCGAACTCGCGGGCGATCGATTCGCTGATCAACTACGAGACGGTGAAGTACTTCGGCAACGAGGCGTGGGAAGCGCAGCGCTACGACGAGAACCTGAAGCGCTACCGGAAGGCCGCGATCCGCTCGCAGAACTCGCTGTCGGTGCTGAACTTCGGCCAGCAGGCGATCATCGGCACGGGGCTCGTGTTCATCCTGTGGCGCGCGACGCAGGGCGTGCTCGCGGGCAAGCTGACGCTTGGCGATCTCGTGCTGATCAACACGTTCATGCTGCAGCTGTACATTCCGCTGAATTTCCTCGGCGTCGTCTATCGCGAGCTGAAGCAGAGCCTGACCGACATGGACCGGATGTTCGGGTTGCTGTCGGCGCCGAAGGAAGTGGCCGACCGGCCCGATGCGCCGCCGCTCGCGGTGGCCGGCGCGCAGGTGCGCTTCGAGCACGTGAACTTCGCGTACGAGCCGTCGCGGCAGATCCTGCACGACGTGACGTTCACGATCGAGGCCGGCACGACGACCGCGGTGGTCGGCCACAGCGGGTCGGGGAAATCGACGCTGTCGCGGCTGCTGTTCCGCTTCTACGATCTCGACCGGCAGGCGGGCGGCGCGATCCGGATCGACGGGCAGGACATTCGCGACGTCACGCAGGAATCGCTGCGCGCGTCGATCGGGATCGTGCCGCAGGACACCGTGCTGTTCAACGACTCGATCTACTACAACATCGCGTACGGTCGGCCGACGGCGACGCGCGACGAGGTGGTCGCGGCCGCGCGCGCCGCGCACATCCACGATTTCATCGAAGGGTTGCCGAAGGGCTATGACACGCCGGTCGGCGAGCGCGGGCTGAAGCTGTCGGGCGGCGAGAAGCAGCGCGTCGCGATCGCGCGCACGCTGTTGAAGGACCCGCCGGTGCTGCTGTTCGACGAAGCGACGTCGGCGCTCGATTCCCGCTCGGAACGCGCGATCCAGCACGAGCTCGATCAGATCGCGCGGCATCGCACGACGCTCGTGATCGCGCACCGTCTGTCGACGGTCGTGCACGCGCAGCAGATCCTCGTGATGGACCACGGGCGGATCGTCGAGCGCGGCACGCACGACGAACTCGTGCGCGCGGACGGGCTGTATGCGCAGATGTGGGCGCTGCAGCAGCAGCGCGCGGCGGCGGGCGGGGAAGAGGCCGAGGCCGCGTAACGGGGCGTGACGGCGTGCCGCGTGCCGTGGCGCGCAGCGCAAGGGCGGCGCGACGGGGGCGTCGCCGCCCGTCGTCCGATCAGCCCGCGGCGGCGCGCAGCCGTGCGTCGAGTTCGCCGAGCTGCGCGGGCGTACCGACGTTCTCCCAGATCCCTTCGTACAGTTCGCCGGTCGCGCGGCCGGCTTCGATCGTCGCGCGATAGTACGGCGTCAGCGCGCGCCGCGTGCCGGGTGCGACGTCGCGGAACATCCGCGTGTCGTACAGGCCGATGTTGCCGAACGTGAAGCGCGCGGCGCCGTCGAGCGCGAGACGGCCGTCGTCGCCGAGCGCGAAGTCGCCGGCCGGATGGAACGGCGGGTTCGGCACCATCACGAGGTGCATCGCCGGCGTGTCGAGCGCGGCCATCCGGGCGGCGCGCGGCGCGAGCGTCCGGTAGTCGAACGCGCAGTATACGTCGCCGCTGACCGCCGCGAACACCGTCGGCTGCCCGTCGCGTTCCAGCAGCGGCAGCGCCTGCGCGATGCCGCCGGCGGTTTCGAGTGCGTCGCCCTCGGCCGAATACGCGAGCCGCACGCCCCAGCGCGAACCGTCGCCGAGCGCGGCCTCGATCTGCTCGCCGAGCCACGCGTGGTTGATCACGATCGTGTCGATGCCCGCCCGCGCGAGCGCCTCGATCTGCCACACGATCAGCGGCTTGCCGCCGGCTTCGAGCAGCGGCTTCGGGCGGGCGTCGGTCAGCGGACGCATCCGTTCGCCGCGTCCGGCGGCGAAGATCATCGCCGTGGTGAGGGTAGTGCTCATGTTCGACTGGGTGTGGGGACGGTCAGAACGTGTAGCCGACGTCGGCCGGCGCGTTGCCCTCGAGCTCGTCGAGCAGCTTCGCGAACGGCACGAGCGGGCGATAGCGCAGCGCGACCTTGCGTGCATACGCGAGGAAGCGCGGCAGGTCGTTCAGGTAGTGCGGCTTGCCGTCGCGGTAGTTGATGCGCGCGAACAGGCCGAGGATCTTGATGTGGCGCTGCAGCCCCATCCATTCGAGCTGGCGGTAGAACTCGCCGAAATCCGCGTCGACCGGCAGGCCGGCCTTCTTCGCCTTTTCCCAGTAGTACGCGAAGCAGTCGAGCTCGAACTCTTCGTCCCAACTGATGAACGCGTCGCGCAGCAGCGACACGACGTCGTACGTCAGCGGCCCGTAGACGGCGTCCTGGAAGTCGAGCACGCCCGGGTTCGGCTCGCAGACCATCAGGTTGCGCGGCATGAAGTCGCGCAGCATGAAGCCTTGCGGCTGCGCGTGCGCGCTCGCGACCAGCAGCGCGAACGTGCGGTCGAGCGTGCCGCGCATCGCGTCGGTGACCGGCTTGCCGAGGTGGCGGCCGACGAACCATTCGGGCAGCAGCTCCATTTCGCGGCGCAGGAACGCTTCGTCGAACGGCGGCAGCACGTCGGGTGTCGACGCGAGCTGGAAGCGGATCAGCGCGTCGAGGGCGTCACGCATCAGCGGACGGGCCGCGCCCGGATCGGCCGGATCGAGCACCGAGATGTACGACGTGCGGCCGAGATCGGTCACGAGCATGAAGCCCGCGTCGAAATCGTGGGCCAGCACGTCCGGCACGTGATCGCCGGCCCCGGCGAGCAGCCGCGCGACCTGGACGAACTCGCGGCACTTCTCGGGCGGCGGCGCGTCGACCGCGATCAGCGTGCCGCCGGGGCGCGTGGCCGACGCGACGCGGAAATAGCGGCGGAAACTGGCGTCCGACGACGCGGGCGCGAGGGTCGACAGATCGAGCGCGTAGCGCTCGGCGAGCGGGTGCAGCCACGCGGTGAGCGCGTCGAGGCGGGCGTCGGGCTGGGATGCGGCGGATGGGGGCGTCATGAAACTCGGCGGAGGGGGGAACGTCTTGCCATATAATACCCCACGACTTTTTTGACGCGCCCCGCGTCAGCTTCCGCCGTGCAGGCCCGCGGCCTGTCGCGCCGTCCGCCCGATCGCCTCCCCGGTTTGCGAAGAGCCGCAGTCGCGGCTCGACGGCGCGGCCCGCCGCGCGTGAAGGTGCCGTGCAGGCGCGGTTGACAAGGGGCGATTCGCCAAACGATAGATGCCGCCCAAACCGCTATTCCCGAATGTTTTCCCCGGTGACGGGGCGCCGCGCAAACGGCGGCTCGCGCTCGCGCTCCTGGCCGTGCCCGGCCTCGTGCCGGCCGTGTCGTACGCGCAGCTGTCGGGCGCGGCTGCGCAGCCGCAGCCGCTCGACTCGCCGTGGGATCTGCGTCTCGCGCCCCAGCTCGAGGATCATCCGCTGAAGGACGGCGCGAAGCCGGCCGCCTTCGTCATTGCCGACCATACGAGCGGCACCGCCGAGCAGGACCTCGCCGCGAAGGGTTCGGCCGAGCTGCGGCGCGGCGACGCCGTCGTGAAGGCCGACGCGATCCACTACGATCAGGATACCGACATGGCCGATGCGTACGGCCAGGTCAAGGTGGTCAATGGCGGCACGTCGTTCGCCGGCCCCGAGGCGCACCTGAAGATCGAGGCGAACCAGGGCTTCATGACCGCGCCGAAGTATCACTTCAACGTGACGGGCGGGTCGGGCAGCGCGGAGCGCGTCGACATGGTCGACAACGAGCGCTCGGTGTTCGTCAACGGTACGTACACCGCGTGCCAGTGCTCGACGAACCCCGCGTGGTACATCAAGGGCAGCCGCTTCGACTTCGATACGGGCGCCGACGAGGGCACCGCGCGCAACGGCGTGCTGTTCTTCCAGGGCGTGCCGATCTTCGCGAGCCCGTGGATGACGTTCCCGCTGTCGGGCGAGCGGCGCAGCGGCCTGCTGCCGCCGACGTTCTCGGTGAACTCGAACAACGGCTTCGAGCTGTCGCTGCCGTACTACTTCAACATCGCGCCGAACCGCGACCTGACGCTCACGCCGCGCATCATCTCGCGGCGCGGCGTGATGACCGAAGCGACGTTCCGCTATCTGTCGCCGTCGTATTCGGGTACGTTTACGGCCAATTACCTGCCGGACGACCGGCTCGCGCATCGCAACCGCTACGCGATCTACTGGCAGCACCAGCAGAACTTCGGCGGCGGCTTCGGCGGCTACGTCTACTTCAACAAGGTCTCGGACAACACGTATCCCGAAGACCTCGGGTCGGCGAACCAGTTCATCAACGGTACGCAGACGCTGTACCAGCAGGAAGCCGGCCTCACGTACAACAACGGCCCGTGGTCGGTGCTCGCGCGCTACCAGCACTGGCAGACGCTGCCGCCGTCGATCGCGCCGTACAGCCGCGAGCCGCAGTTGAACGTGAAGTACACGAAGTACAACGTCGGCGGGTTCGACTTCGGCGCAGAAGCCGACTATTCGCGGTTCCGCATCACGACCGCCGATGCGACCCAGGGCGACCGGGTCGTCTTCAACCCGTACATTTCGTATGGCGTGTACGGTCCCGGCTACTTCGCGGTGCCGAAGGTCCAGTACCACCTGGCGTCGTACGACCTGAACTACCTGTCGTCCGCCACGCCGAACAGCCCGAAGCGCTTCACCGAGTCGATCCCGACCGTGAGCTTCGATTCGGGCCTGATCTTCGACCGTTCGGTGCGCCTGTTCGGCCAGGACTTCATCCAGACCCTCGAGCCGCGCCTGTACTACGTGTACACGCCGTATCGCGATCAGTCGAACGCGCCGCTGTTCGACACCGCGGAATCGGACTTCGGCCTCGCGGAGATCTACCAGCCGAACACGTTCGTCGGTAACGACCGGATTGCCGATGCGAACCGGATCACGGCCGGCCTGACGTCGCGCTTCATCGATCCGCGCACCGGCGACGAGCGCGCGCGGTTCGTGATCGCGCAGCAGTACTACTTCGCCGATCAGCGCGTCACGCTGAACCCGGGGCAGAGCGCCGTGCTGGCCCGCCACTCGGACCTGATCGTCGGCGCCGCGCTGAAGCTCGGCTCGGGCTTCATGTCGGAAACGGCGTTCCAGTACAACCAGAACAACAACCAGCTCGTGAAGTCGAGTATCGGTTTCGGCTACAGCCCGGGCGAGCGCCGCGTGATCAACGTCGGCTATCGCTATACGCGCACAAATACCACGCTCGACAACCAGCCGATCAACCAGTTCCTGGTGTCCGCGCAGTGGCCGCTCACGCGCCGCCTGTATGCGATCGGCCGGTTCAACTACGACTTCGCCGGAGATCGCGTGGTCGACGGTCTGGTCGGCTTACAATACGACGCGGATTGCTGGGCGCTCGGGGTCGGGGTGCAGCGGGCCGCGAACGGCATCAATTCGTCGGGACAGCAGAACTCGTCGACGCGCTTCATGATGCAGCTGACGCTCAAGGGCTTGTCGACCATCGACAACGGCCTCGTGTCCGCATTCCGCGCCGGGGTGCCGGGCTACACGCCGTTGCCGCCGCCGCCGCCGCCGATGTCCCGCTTCAGCAACTACGAGTAACGCCGGCATGTCTGCACCGGTCAGCACGATTTCAATGGAGTTTCAGTGGCAATGAAGAAAACCCTTCGTTTCGCGGCAGTCGTGTCCAGCCTCGCCGCGTCCGCCGCGCTGCTCGCCGCCGCGCCGGCCGCGGCGCAGGCACTCGGTTCGCAAGGTGCGCAGCTCGCCGACGAAGTCGTCGCCGTGGTCAACAACGACGTGATCACGGGCCGCGAACTCGACCAGCGCGCCGGCCTGATCGCACGCCGCCTGCAGCAGCAGAACGCGCCGGTGCCGCCGGCCGACCAGCTGCGCGCGCAGGTGCTGAACCAGATGGTGCTCGAACGTATCCAGGTGCAGAAGGCCAAGGACGACGGGATCCGCATCGACGACGCGACCGTGCAGGCCACGCTGCAGCGTCTCGCGCAGGCGAACGGGATGACGCTCGACCAGTACCGCGCGCGCCTCGAGGCGCAGGGCGTGCCCTGGAGCATCTTCACGAGCGACGCGCGCACCGAACTGATGCTGTCGAAGCTGCGCGAGCGCGAGGTCGACGGCAAGATCACGGTGTCGGACGCCGAGGTCGCGAACTACATCGCGAGCCAGCGCGGGCCGAACGCATCGCAGCAGCAGGACCTGCGCTTCCAGCACATCTTCATCAAGGCGCCCACCAACGCGCCGCAGGCTGACATCGAAGCCGCGCAGAAGAAGGCCGAAGCGCTGCTGCAGCAGGCGAAGTCGGGCGCCGATTTCGAGCGCCTCGCGAAGAACAACTCCGAAGCGAACGACGCGAAGAAGGGCGGCGATCTCGGCTTCAAGGCGCCGAGCGCGCTGCCGCCCGACGTCGTCGACGCCGCGTCGAAGCTGCGCCCGGGCGAGGTCAACCCGACGCTGATCCGCGTGCCGGACGGCTTCGAAATCGTGCGCCTCGTCGATCGCCGCCAAAGCCAGGGCGCGAGCGCCGCGGCGCCGAAGATCGTCCAGACGCACGTGCGCCACATCCTGCTGCGCGTCGGCGAAGGCAAGTCGGAAGGCCAGGCGCGCCAGCAACTGGCCGACATCCGCAAGCAGGTCGAGGCCGGCGGCGATTTCGCGAAATTCGCGCGCACCTACTCGCAGGACGGTTCCGCGTCGCAGGGCGGCGATCTCGGCTGGATCAGCCCGGGCGAGACCGTGCCGGAATTCGAGCGCGCGATGAACAACCTGCAGGACGGCCAGATCAGCCAGCCGATCCGTACCGAATACGGCTATCACCTGATCCAGGTGCTGAACCGCCGCGAGGCGGAAGGGTCGGTGCAGCAGCAGATGGACATCGCCCGTCAGGCGATCGGCCAGCGCAAGGCCGAGCAGGCGTATGCCGACTGGCTGCGCGAGTTGCGCGATTCGTCGTACGTGCAGTACAAGATCGGCGGCGTCGGCCCGGCGAACTGAGCGAGCCTCGGATGACCACGCCCGCGCTGCAGATCGCGATCACGACCGGCGAACCCGCGGGGGTCGGCCCGGAGCTGACCGTGCAGGCGCTGCGTGACGCCGCGCAGCGCTGGCCCGATGCGCATTTCACCGTGCTCGGCGATGCCGCACTGCTCGACGCGCGTGCGGCCGCGGTCGGCGTCGACGCGGCCACACTGGCCGGCGGCGCGCAGGTGTCGGTCGCGCATCACGCACTGGCGGCGCCCGCGCAGGCGGGCAAGCTGGACGCGGCGAACGGCCGCTACGTGCTCGGGCTGCTCGACGCGGCGATCGACGGTGCGCTGGCCGGCCGGTACGATGCGATCGTTACCGCGCCGCTGCAGAAGAGCACGATCAACGACGCGGGCGTGCGGTTCACCGGCCATACCGAATACCTGGCCGAACGCACGCACACGCCGCGCGTCGTGATGATGCTGGCCGGCACCGGCCACCGGCCGCTGCGCGTCGCGCTCGCGACCACGCACCTGCCGCTGAAGGACGTATCGGCCGCGCTGACGATCGACGGGCTCGTCGAGACGCTCGCGATCATCGATCGCGACCTGCGGCGCGATTTCGGTCTCGCCGCGCCGCGCATTCTCGTGACGGGCCTGAACCCGCACGCGGGCGAGAACGGTTATCTCGGCCGCGAGGAGATCGACGTGATCTCGCCGGCGCTGGCCCGCGCGAACGCGCAACACATCGACGCACGCGGCCCGTATCCGGCCGACACGCTGTTCCAGCCGCGCCATCTGGCCGATGCCGATTGCGTGCTCGCGATGTTCCATGACCAGGGTCTGCCCGTGCTGAAGTACGCGACGTTCGGCGAGGGCATCAACGTGACGCTCGGGCTGCCGATCATCCGCACGTCGGTCGATCACGGCACCGCGCTCGATCTGGCCGGCACGGGCCGCGCGGATCCAGGCAGCATGATCGCCGCGCTCGATACGGCCGTCACGATGGCGCGCCATCGCCGCGCAGCCTGACGCTGCCGGTTTACCCCATTCGTCGTATTTTTCGTTTTACTCAGTCGATGTCGAACAGCAGACAGCACCAAGGCCATTTCGCGCGCAAGCGCTTCGGGCAGAACTTCCTCGTCGATCACGGCGTGATCGACTCGATCGTCGCGACGATCGGCCCTGCACGCGGCCAGCGGATGGTCGAGATCGGCCCCGGGCTCGGCGCGCTGACCGGGCCGCTGATCGAGCGGCTCGCGACGCCGGAGTCGCCGCTGCACGCGGTCGAGCTCGACCGCGATCTGATCGGGCGCCTGCAGCAACGCTTCGGCGCGCTGCTGGAGCTGCACGCGGGCGACGCGCTCGCGTTCGACTTCCGCTCGCTCGCGATGCCCGGCGACAAGCCGTCGCTGCGGATCGTCGGCAATCTGCCGTACAACATCTCCAGCCCGCTGCTGTTTCACCTGATGACGTTCGCCGATGCGGTGATCGACCAGCATTTCATGCTGCAGAACGAGGTCGTCGAGCGGATGGTCGCGGAGCCGGGCACGAAGGCGTTTTCGCGGCTGTCGGTGATGCTGCAGTACCGCTACGTGATGGAAAAGATGCTCGACGTGCCGCCGGAATCGTTCCAGCCGCCGCCGAAGGTCGATTCGGCGATCGTCCGGATGATTCCGTACGAGCCGCACGAACTGCCGGACGTCGATCCGGCGCTGCTCGGCGAAATCGTCACCGCCGCGTTCTCGCAGCGCCGCAAGATGCTGCGTAACACGCTGGGCGACTACCGCGAGACGATCGATTTCGATGCGCTCGGCTTCGATCTCGCGCGCCGTGCGGAGGACGTGAGCGTGGCCGAATACGTCGGTGTCGCGCAGGCGCTGGCGGCGGTGCGCAAGGCCGGATGACGTGCGTGGCGCGAGCCGCCCACCCGCTGTATCGAAGAGAGCTGCCCGACGGGCAGCTTTTTTGTTGCCCGCGTGTATTTGCGCCGGTCGTCACATCCGCCGGCGCGGCGGCGCGTTGACGAGCGCGATGCCGGTCAGCACGAGCGCGGCCGCGGACATGAAGCGCCAGCCGACCGATTCGCCGAGCAGCAGCACGCCGAACGCGACGCCGAACAGCGGCGGCAGGAACGTGAACACGGACAGCCGCGACGCGCTGTAGCGCGTCAGCAGCCAGAACCACGACAGGTAGCTGACGAACGCGACGATCACCGACTGATACGCGAGGCTCGCGAGCGCGACCGGTGTGATCCGCGCGAACGACATCTGGCCGAACAGCGCGGCGAGCGCGACCAGCACGACCGCCGATACCGCGAGCTGGTAGAACAGCGTCTTGCTCGCGCTGGCCCGCGCAAGCGCCGTCGAGCGCACGACGACCGTCGTCGCGGCCCACATCGCGCCGCCGAGGATCCCGAGCGCGTCGCCGGCGAGCCCTGCCAGCACCGATGCGCCGGGCGCGCGCGGCTTCAGGAAGCCGTCCGCGAACGCGAGCGCGATGCCGGCGAATGCGAGGCCGACGCCGGCCCATTGCGTGCGCTGCAGCCGCTCGCCGGGTGCGAACAGGTGCAGGCCGAGCGCGGTGAAGCACGGCGCCGTGTACAGGAAGATCGCCATGTGCGACGCGCTCGTCAGCGTCAGCCCGAAGAACACGCAGATGAATTCTCCGGCGAACAGCGCGCCGGCCGCGAGGCCCGCACCGAATGTGCCGTCCGCCTGAAACAGCGGCGTGCCGCGCGTGCGGGCCCAGCCCCACAGCAGCACCGCGGCGATCACCGAGCGCAGCCCGGCCTGGAACATCGGCGCGATCGCGGCGTTCGTGCTCTTGATCGCGACCTGCTGGAAGCCCCAGATCGCGCACAGCAGCATCATCAGGCCGACGGCGCGCGTATCGAGTGCGCGGCGCACGCGGGCGGCGGCAAGCGCGGTCATCGGCGCGCCTCGCTGGTCGGGCCTTGCGGCACGGAGGTCAGGCGGGCGGCGCGTCCGGCGCGCTCGAATCGACGGTTTCGCACGGCAGTGGGGCGGCAAGAAAAAATGGGTGGTCGCGGTCGGGCGGCGGCGCGCATGCCCGCTTTTGGTGCGAAGTGGAAGGATGTTACCCGATCGACGCGGTGCCCGGGCGAGCCGGATCGTGCCGCTTTCAGTCGTTGCGCGCTTGCTCGCGCCGAGGCAGCCGATACGCGGCATCGGCCGCGTGCTTGTTGGGCCGTTCCGGGCTAGGCGCCCCCGGCTAGGCGCCCCCGGCTAGGCGCCCCCGGCGAATTTCACCCGACTCCGGTAGAATTTCCGGCTCTGGAAAGTCCCCACAGGAGTACAACCCATGCGTTTGCTGCATACGATGCTGCGAGTCGGCGATCTCGACCGCTCGATCAAGTTCTACACCGAATTGCTCGGCATGAAGCTGCTGCGTCGCGAGGATTATCCGGAAGGCAAGTTCACGCTCGCGTTCGTCGGCTACGAAGACGAAAGCACGGGCACCGTGATCGAGCTGACCCACAACTGGGAGACGCCGTCCTACGATCTCGGCAATGGCTTCGGCCATCTGGCGGTGGCGGTCGACGATGCGTACGCGGCCTGCGAGAAGATCAAGGCGCAAGGCGGCAAGGTCACGCGCGAGGCAGGCCCGATGAAGCACGGCACGACCGTGATCGCGTTCGTCGAGGATCCGGACGGCTACAAGATCGAGTTCATCCAGAAGAAGGCGCACTGAACGCCGGATGAGCGGTTCGCGGCGCGTGGCGCGTCGCGGGCAACGAAAACGGGCGATGCGGCGTGATCCGCATCGCCCGTTTGGCGTTTACGTCGTGACCGATCGCATCAAAGCGACGGCAGTAGCTCGGGCGGGTGATGCTTGAGCGTGTGCCGCGCTTCGCGGAACTCGGGGAAGATCGATTCGACGGTCTGCCAGAAGGCCGGGCTGTGGTTCATCTCGCGCAGGTGCGACAGCTCGTGCGCGACGACGTAGTCGATGATCGACATCGGGAAATGGATCAGCCGCCAGTTCAGGCGGATCTTGCCGTCGCTCGAGCAACTGCCCCAACGCGTCGCGGCCGACGACAGCGCGACCATCGAATACGTGACGCCGAGCTTTTCCGCGTAGACCACGAGGCGTTCGCCGAAGATGCGTTTCGCTTCGCCCTGCAGCCAGCCCTGCACGCGATCCTTGATCTGCTGCATGTCGGCCTGCACGGGCAGCGGCAGCGACAGCCGCAGCGCGTCGGCATCGAACGCGACGGCGCCCGCGCCGAGCGCGATCGTCACAGTCTTGCCGAGATACGGCAGTTGCGCGCCGTCGCGCCAGTCGATCTGCGGCAGCGCGCGCTGCTCGGTGCGCGTCTTCCATTCCGCGAGCTTCGCGAAGATCCAGCGTTGCTTTTCGGCGATCGCCGCTTCGATGTCGGCGAGCGTGACCCAGCGCGGCGCGGTGATCGACAGCCCGCTGCCGTCGATCGTGAAGCCGATCGTGCGGCGCGCCGAGCGCTTCAGCCGGTATTCGAGCACGCGGCTGTCGAGCGCGAACGTGCGCACGCGCGAGCGATCGGGCGCCGGGCCCGGATCGAGCGGCGCGGCGGGGGCGGCTTCGGGCGGCGCCGGCGGGGCGGCAGGCGCCGACGGCGCGGCGGCCGGCCCGTCGAAGAGCGGCAGATCCATCTGGCGATGATCGAGGGCCACGACGGCAGGCCGTGGCCGCGGACGCTGTTTCATCAGTTCGCTTCTTTTTGTCGTACGCAACGGCTGCAATCCGGGGCGTCAGGCGCGCGCGGCATCGCGCGTGCCGGCGTTGCCCGCCTGGCGATACGCGTCGGGATCGATGCGGCGCATTTCCGCTTCGATCCATGCTTCGACCTGCGAGTTCAATGCATCGGGCGTCAGCCCTTCGCTGGGGATCGGCTTGCCGATCGACACCGTGACGACGCCCGGGAATTTCGTGAACGAGTTGCGCGGCCACACACGACCTGCATTGTGCGCGATCGGCACGACCGGCGTGCCGGTTTCGATCGCGAAGCGCGCGCCGCCCGTCTTGTACTTGCCCTGCTTGCCCACCGGCGTGCGCGTGCCTTCGGGGAACATGATCATCCATGCGCCTTCCGACAGGCGCTTCTTGCCCTGGCGGATCACCGAATTGAACGCGTTCTTGCCTTCCTTGCGGTTGATGTTGACCATGTGCAGCAGCCCGAGCGCCCAGCCGAAGAACGGCACGTACAGCAGCTCGCGCTTGAACACGTAGCACAGCGGCTTCGGCATCAGCGCCGGAAACGCAAGCGTCTCCCACGCGGACTGGTGCTTCGACAGCAGCACGGCCGGGCCGTCGGGCAGGTTCTCGAACCCTTCGATCCGATAGCGGATGCCGTTCAGCCAGCGCACGACCCACAGCGTCGACTTGCACCAGCCGGCCGCCATCCAGTAGCGCGCGTCGGGGCGCATGAACGGGAACGCGATGAAGCACGCGGTGGCGTACGGCACCGTGTACAGGATGAAGTAGATCAGCAGCAGCAGGGAGCGGACGAAGCGCATCGGCGTGAGTCTGGTGTTGGGGAGGATGCGCGCGGCAGCCGCATCACTCGTGTTCGTGTGAAAGAAAATCGAGCGCGAACGCGCGCAGGTCGTCGTGGACTTTCGTGCCGTCCGGCAGATTGCCTGCGGCGAGCGTTTTCTTGCCCTTGCCGGTCAGCACGAGATGCGGCTGGAAGCCGACCGCGACGCCGGCCTGCAGGTCGCGCAGCGAATCGCCGACGACCGGCGTGTGAGCGGGATCGATCTCGAAGCGCTCGGCGATCATCTGCATCATGCCGGGTTTCGGCTTGCGGCAGTCGCAGTGATCCTCGGCCGTGTGCGGGCAGAAGAATACCGCGTCGATGCGCGCGCCGACCGCGGCTGCCGCGCGATGCATTTTCAGGTGCATCTCGTTCAACGCGGCCATGTCGAACAGCCCGCGGCCGATACCGGACTGGTTGGTCGAGACGACCACGCGATAGCCCGCGTGGTTGAGCCGGGCGATCGCCTCGAAGCTGCCGGGCAGCGCGATCCATTCGTCGGGCGTCTTGATGAACGCATCCGAATCGACGTTGATCACGCCGTCCCGGTCGAGGACGACGAGCTTTCGGTTGGGGCTGGTCGGCATCGTGCGGCCCTTATGCGGCGAGCTTCGAGATGTCGGCGACGCAGTTCATCTGCTGGTGCAGCGCGGACAGCAGTGCGAGACGGTTCGCGCGCAGCGCCGGATCTTCCGCGTTCACCATCACGTCGTTGAAGAACGTGTCGACCGGCGCGCGCAGCGCGGCGAGCGCCGACAGCGCGCCCGTGTACGCACGCGCCTCGAGCTGCGACTGCACGTGCGGCGTGACGGCCGCGAGCTGTTCGTGCAGCGCCTTCTCGGCCGCCTCGACGAGCAGCGTCGGCTGCACCGCGCCGTTCGCGCCGCCTTCCGATTTCTTCAGGATGTTCGAGATCCGCTTGTTCGCGGCCGCGAGCGCTTCGGCTTCCGCGAGGCGCGTGAATTCGCGCACCGCGTCGAGGCGCGCGACGAGGTCGTCGATGCGCGTCGGGTTCAGGCTCAGCACCGCGTCGATTTCGCCGGCCGAATAGCCGCGCTCGCGCAGCAGGCCGCGCAGGCGATCCATGAAGAACGCGAAGATCGCGTCGGTCGATTCGGCGACGCCCGGCACGCCGTCGAAGCGCGCATGGGCCGTGCGCAGCAGCGCCACCAGATCGAGCGGCAACTGCTTTTCGAGCAGCAGGCGCAGCACGCCGAGCGCGTGACGACGCAGCGCGAACGGATCCTTCTCGCCGGTCGGCGCGAGGCCGATGCCCCAGATGCCGACGATCGTTTCGAGCTTGTCGGCGAGCGCGACGGCGGTCGACACCGGCGTGGTCGGCAGCGCGTCGCCGGAGAAGCGCGGCTGGTAGTGCTCGGCGCACGCGAGCGCGACGTCGTCGGCTTCGCCGTCGTGGCGCGCGTAGTACGTGCCCATCGTGCCCTGCAGCTCCGGAAACTCGCCGACCATGTCGGTCAGCAGGTCGGCCTTCGCGAGGCGCGCGGCGCGCTTCGCGTGCGCGGTATCGGCGCCGATCGCCGGGGCGATCTCGCCCGCCAGCGCCTCGAGGCGCTCGACGCGTGCGAGCGCCGAACCGAGCTTGTTGTGATAGACGACGTTCGCGAGCTGCGGCACGCGCTCGGCGAGCGGCTTCTTCTTGTCCTGCTCGAAGAAGAACTTCGCATCGGCGAGGCGCGGGCGCACGACGCGCTCGTTGCCTTCGATGATCTCGCCCGGCGTCTTCGTGTCGATGTTCGACACGATCAGGAAGCGCGAGCGCAGCTTGCCCGCGACGTCGGTCAGCGCGAAATACTTCTGGTTCGTCTGCATCGTGAGGATCAGGCATTCCTGCGGCACCTGCAGGAATTCGTCCTCGAAGCGGCACGGGTAGACGACCGGCCATTCGACCAGCGACGTCACTTCGTCGAGCAGCGACTCGGGCATCACGACCGTGTCGCCGTTCGCATGTTCGTTCAGCTGCGTGCGGATCGTTTCGCGGCGATCGGCGAAGTGCGCGATCACGCGGCCCTTGTCGCGCAGCGTGTCGGCGTATGCGCGCGCATGCTGGATCGCGACCAGGCCGTCCGACAGGAAGCGGTGGCCGAGCGTGGTGTCGCCGGCGTCGACGCCGAACGCGGTGACGGGCACGACGCGATCGTCGTGCAGCACCGTCAGCCGATGCACAGGGCGCACGAACTTCACGTCCGAGCCGTCCGGGCGCTGGTACGTCATGAATTTCGGGATCGGCAGCTTCGCGAGCGCTTCGTCGAGCGCGGCCTGCAGGCCGTCGGCGAGCGTGGCGCCGGCCGCCGAGTAGTTGATGAAGAATGCTTCGGCCTTGCCGTCCTGCGCGCGCTCGAGATCGGCGATCGACGCGTTCGGGTGGCCGAGCGCCGCGAGCTTCTTCGCGAGCGGCGCCGTCGGCTTGCCTTCGGCGTCGAGCGCGACCGACACGGGCAGGACCTTTTCGCGGACCTGTCTGTCGGGTGCGACGGCGCGCACGTTCTGCACGACGACCGCGAGGCGGCGCGGCGTCGCGTAGCGTTCGAACACGAGTTCGCCTTCGATGAGGTCGCGCGCGGCGAGGCGTTGTGCGATACCTTCGGCGAATGCGTCGCCGAGGCGCGCGAGGGCCTTCGGCGGCAGCTCTTCGGTCAGCAGTTCGACGAGCAGGGGGGCGGGATGATTGTGCGTCATATCTGGAATAAATCTCGTCTCGTCAGACCTGATCGATCTTGCGTTCGACCTTGAGCGGCGGCGCCCACGCCGGCTGCGCGGCGTCCTGGGCGTCGGTGGTGAGGCCCGGCACGCCCGGCGGGTTGCCGAGCATCGGGAAGCCGAGCTTCTCGCGCGAGTCGTAGTAAGCCTGCGCGACGAGACGCGACAGTGCGCGGATGCGGCCGATGTACGCGGCCCGCTCGGTGACCGAGATCGCGCCGCGCGCGTCGAGCAGGTTGAACGTGTGACCGGCCTTCAGCACGAGCTCGTACGCGGGCAGCGCGAGCTGCGCGTCGATCATCTTCTTCGCTTCCGCTTCGTAGCTGTTGAAGAACGTGAACAGCAGGTCGACGTTCGCGTGCTCGAAGTTGTAGGTCGACTGCTCGACCTCGTTCTGGTGGTACACGTCGCCATACGACAGGCGGCGCAGCTCGGGGCCGTTCGGGCCTTGCTCTTCCCACTCGGTCCACACGAGGTCGTACACGTTCTCGACCTTCTGCAGGTACATCGCGAGGCGCTCGAGGCCGTACGTGATCTCGCCGAGCACCGGCTTGCATTCGAGGCCGCCGACTTCCTGGAAATACGTGAACTGCGTGACTTCCATCCCGTTCAGCCACACCTCCCAGCCGAGGCCCCACGCGCCGAGCGTCGGGTTTTCCCAGTCGTCCTCGACGAAGCGCACGTCGTTCTGCTTCAGGTCGAAGCCGAGCGCTTCCAGCGAGCCGAGGTACAGGTCGAGGATGTTTTCCGGCGCCGGCTTGAGCACCACCTGGTACTGGTAGTAGTGCTGCAGGCGGTTCGGGTTCTCGCCGTAGCGGCCGTCCTTCGGGCGGCGCGACGGCTGCACGTACGCGGCGCGCCACGGCTCGGGGCCGACCGCGCGCAGGAACGTGTGGACGTGCGACGTGCCCGCGCCGACTTCCATGTCGATGGGCTGGAGCAGGGCGCAACCCTGCTTGTCCCAGTAGGACTGCAGCGTCAGGATGATTTGCTGAAACGTAAGCATGAAGAGCCTTCGTGGCGCTGGCGCTCCGTTGCGGGCGGCGCTCCGGGCGGGCCCGGAGGGTCGGCTCGCGCGGCGGCGCGGCTTGTTAGTGTGCTGAAACGCGTAATTTTACCGGATCGGCGACCGGATGCGGCCGGAAGGCCGATGCGGGCACCGCCGGCCTGTTTCCGGCGGCCTGCGCACCCATCGCCCGCATGCGTCGCGCAGCCGCGTGCGGGCCGCCGCGACGCGCATGCCGCGGCGCTTCGCGCGGGCGGTAAGATGCGCGTATTGCGGCGCGCGCGATGCGCGCCGCGTCACCGCTTGCCGACGCTCACCGCATGGACGAACCGACCGACATCCTGATTCCGCTGCTTCCGCCGTTCCTCGCGCTGCTCGGACAGGCCGCCGACGCGCAGGCGCGCGGCGAGCATGCCGCGCACGAACTGTGGCTTGTCGCCGCCACGCATCTGCATGCGGTCGATGCGCCGGCGATCGCGCAGCTCACGGCCACGCTCGTCGCGCGGCAGCGCACGGACGACGCGATTGCGCTCGCCGAATGCGCGGCGCGCGCGCAGCCGGGCGCGGACGCGTACTTCAACCACGGCTACGCGCTGCAGATGGCCGGCCGTCACGCGGATGCGGTCGCGCCGTACCGCGCGGCGCTAGCAATCGATGCCGGCTGGCCGTCGCTGCGCAACAACCTCGCGATCGCGCTGCGCTTGTCGGGCGGCGAGCGCGCGGAAGAGATCGCGCTGCTCGACGCGGCCGTGAAG
Source organism: Burkholderia sp. LAS2 (assembly GCF_018417615.1). Classification (NCBI taxonomy): domain Bacteria; kingdom Pseudomonadati; phylum Pseudomonadota; class Betaproteobacteria; order Burkholderiales; family Burkholderiaceae; genus Burkholderia; species Burkholderia sp. LAS2. The sequence goes on along the minus strand of NZ_CP071052.1, from coordinate 3,434,548 downwards.
CACGATCCGCAGGACGTGCAGGCATGGATCAATCTCGTCGTCGCGCGAATCGCGATGCAGGACCTCGACGGTGCGCTCGCGAGCGCCGCGCGGCTCGCCGATCTCGCGGCCGACAACGCGCTCGCGATGAACAACGTCGCGATGGCGATGAAGGAGGCGCAGCGCTGGGACGACGCCGAGCGCCATGCGGCGCGTGCGTGCGAGCTGGCGCCCGACGACGCGTCGTTCCGCTTCAATCTCGCGATCATCCAGCTCGTGCGCGGCAATTACGCAGCCGGCTGGCGCGGCCACGAGGCACGCTGGGACGGCGCCGGCGAATTGCGCGGCCGCCGGCCGGCGCTGCCTGGCCCGCGCTGGCAGGGCGAGCCGCTCGCCGGCAAGACGCTGCTGGTATGGGGCGAGCAGGGGCTCGGCGACGTGCTGCAGTTCTGTCGCTTCGTCGCGCCGCTCGCCGAACGCGTGCATCGCGAGGGCGGCCGGCTCGCGTGGAATACGTTTCCGGCGCTCGGCACGCTGATGCAGCGCAGCCTCGGCGCGCACGCGGACGTGTTCGGCGCGGGCGGCGGCGTCGACGCGCTGCCGGCATTCGATTACGAAGTGCCGCTGATCGGCCTGCCGCTGATGCTCGGCATGGAGGCGTCGACGCTCGCCGCGTCGGTGCCGTACCTGCGGGCCGAGCCGGCCGCACGAGACGCATGGCGCGCGCGGCTCGCGGGCGACGGCCGGTTGAAGGTCGGGCTCGTGTGGACGGGCAGTGCGGGCCACCAGCGCAATCCGTTCCGGCGCGTCGGGCTCGAGCGCTACACCGATGCATTTCGCGGGATCGACGGCGTCACGTTCTATTCACTGCAGCCGGGGGCGGACGCGGATGTCGCCGCCGCGCGCGCGGCCGGTTTCACGATCGAAGACCACACGGACGAATTGACGAGTTTCGACGATACGGCCGCGTTCATCGGCGCGCTGGATCTCGTGATCACGGTGTGCACGTCGGTCGCGCACCTGGCCGGCGCACTCGGCGCGCGTACGTGGGTGCTGCTCGACGTGAATCCGCACTGGCCGTGGCTGCTCGATCGCCGGGACAGCCCGTGGTATCCGACCGCGACGTTGTACCGGCAGCCGACGTTCGGTGCGTGGGCGCCGGTGATGGAGGAGGTGCGCCGCGACCTGCGGAGCCTCGCCGCGCAGCCCGAGCAATCGGATCGATCGTCCCGGCAGGCCTGAACGGCCGGCCGGTTCGCGGTCACGCGCGGCCGCCGGGCGCGACGGCGGCCCGCCGCGTCACGCCGCTTCGCCGCCGCCGGGTTGCCGGCCGTTGCGCCGGCGCAGCCCGGGCCCGAACGTGAAGCCGAACGCGAGCAGCACGAACGACACCGCGAGCACGATGTTGTTGCCGCTCGTCACGTACGGCGTGAAGCCGCTCGTGCCTTCGATCCGCACGTCGAGCGAGCCGATCGTGAACGGCTTCAGCTGGCCAAGCACGCGCCCGTGCGCGTCGATCGCGGCCGTCATCCCCGTATTGGTCGAACGCAGCATCGGCCGGCCCGTCTCGAGCGAGCGCATCCGCGCGATCTGCAGATGCTGGTCGAGCGCGATCGTGTCGCCGAACCACGCGAGGTTCGTCACGTTGACGAGCACGCCGGGCGGCTGCGGGTTGTCGCGGATCGTCGCGGCGATTTCCTCGCCGAACAAGTCCTCGTAGCAGATATCGGCCATCACCGGCTGGTTGTGCACGAGGAACGGCTTCTGCACCGGCGCGCCGCGCGCGAAGTCGCCGAGCGGCATCTTCATCAGGTTGACGAACCACCGGAAGCCCCACGGAATGAATTCGCCGAAGGGCACGAGGTGGTGCTTGTCGTAGTGATAGATGTCGCGCGAATTCGGCGTCACGCCGTACAGGCTGTTCGTGTAGTCGACGTAGTGGCCGTCCTCGGTCACCGACGCGCCGACCGCGCCGAACAGCACGGCCGACCCGGTCGTGTCGCTGAATTTTCGGATCGCGACGGCGAACGGCTCGGGCAATTCCTGGATCATCACCGCGATCGCGGTCTCGGGCGTGACGATCAGGTCGGCCGGTTTCTCGACGATCATCTGTGTGTACATCTTGATCGCCGCGTCGATGCCTTCCTGCTCGAACTTGATGTCCTGCTTCACGTTGCCCTGCAGCAGCCGCACGGTGAGCGGCGCGTTCGCGGGCACGGTCCACGTGACCTGCGACAGCCCGAGGCCGGCCGCGACGAGGGCGACGGCGATGCCGGCCGGCGCGGCGATGCGCACGCGGGCGTTGCCGCCCGATGCGCCGGCTTCGCCGTCACGCACCGGCGACGGCCGCGCGGCGGCGAGCGCCTGCACGACGAGTGCGGCGAACAGCGCGAGCACCCACGCGATCCCGTACACGCCCACCACCGGCGCGAAGCCCGCGAACGGGCCGTCGACCTGCGGGTAGCCGCTGCCGAGCCACGGAAAGCCGGTGAACACGGTGCCGCGCAGCCATTCGCCGAGCGCCCACGCGCTCGCGAACGCAAACGCGCCGTGCCAGGTCGGCGAGAACGGCCGCGGGTCGGCCTCGCGGCGATGCCATGCATGGCCCGCGCAGAACGACCACAGCCCGGCCGAAAACGCCGGGTACAGCGACAGGTAGAGCGCGAACAGCACGAGCGCGCCGCCCGCGAGCGGCGCGGCCATCTCGCCGTACACGTGCATGCTGATGTAGAGCCACCAGACGCCGCTGATGAAGTTGCCGAAGCCGAACGCGCCGCCGGTGAGCGCGGCGCCGCGCCAGTTCGACGTGCGCGTCAGCTGCGCGAAAAACCAGACGAATACGACGAGCTGCAGCCAGCCGCCGTGCGGCGTGGGCGCGAAGCTGAGCGTATTGGCCGCGCCGGCGAGCAGCGCGGCCGGATAGTGCCAGCGCGGCAGCGCGCGGCCGGGCGCCGGCGCGAGAAGGCCGCCAGCCGGGCGGGACGGAATCGGATCGTCCATGTGAAGCGGAAGAGGGCGAGCGGTTGAAGGAGGCGCGGCTGGCGCGGAACGGTCAGTCTTCGTGCGAGGTTTCGGCGCGACGGCTGGCGAGCGGGTTGCGGCGCACCAGCAGCACGTGAACCTGGCGCGCATCGCCGCGCTGGATTTCGAACACGAGGTTGCCGAGCTGCAGCTTCTCGCCGCGGTGCGGCACGCGTCCGAAATGATGGGTGATCAGGCCGCCGATCGTGTCGACCTCGTCGTCGGGGAAATCGGTGCCGAACGTCTCGTTGAACTGCTCGATCTCGGTGAGCGCGCGCACGCGGTAGCGGCCGTCCGGCCCCGAGATGATGTTGCCGGCTTCCTCGTCGAAGTCGTATTCGTCCTCGATGTCGCCGACGATCTGTTCGAGCACGTCCTCGATCGTGATCAGGCCCGCGACGCCGCCGTATTCGTCGACGACGATCGCCAGGTGGTTGCGGTTCACGCGGAAGTCGTGCAGCAGCACGTTCAGGCGCTTCGATTCCGGAATGAACACGGCCGGGCGCAGCATTCCGCGCACGTCGAATTCTTCCTCGGCATAGAAGCGCAGCAGATCCTTCGCGAGCAGCACGCCGATCACGTTGTCGCGGTTCTCCTCGTACACCGGGTAGCGCGAGTGCGCCTTTTCGAGGACGAACGGGATGAAATCCTCGGGCTTGTCGGCGATGTTGATCGCGTCCATCTGCGCGCGCGGCACCATGATGTCGCGGGCGCACAGATCGGAGACCTGGAACACGCCTTCGATCATCGACAGCGAATCCGCGTCGATCAGGTTGCGTTCGTGGGCGTCCTGGAGGATTTCCAGCAACTCGCCGCGGGATTCGGGCTCGGGCGAGATGAAGTCGGTCAGGCGCTCGAGCAGCGAGCGCTTTTCTTGCGGTTTGTCGGTTGGCTTACGACTGGGATACGAATCGTTCATGGTGGTGCGCCCGGGTCATGCCGGGGCGCGCGGTCACGGAGTAGGCAAGGATACACCAAGGGCACGACGCGACCGTGTCACCCGGCCGTACGGCCAGGGTGGACGGCTCGCGCGGGCCCCGCTCGCGGACGGCCGCGCCGGGCGCGACGTCGTCGTCGGGTCCATCCTATCGCAGAAAGCGTCGGCGGGGCGCGGCGGCAAAAAAATGGCGGCGGGCAGGGCGGCGCGGCCGGACGCGGGCAACGGCCGGCGACGGCGGCATTCCGTCGCAGGCGGCGCACGCGTCGCGCGCCGTTCAGAACCGCATGCCGGCCGAGCAGCCGCCGGCGGCCGCGCCGTTGGTCGCGGCGCCGCCGCAGCCGAGTATGCCGCAGCCGGACAGCGCGACGCTCGCGGCGACGAGCAGCACGGCGATCCTGCAACGCGACCGGCGTGACGATTTCATCGGGCGTGTCCTCGTGTGGATGCGCGGGCGGCGCGGGGTCGCATGGCGGCCGCCCGCGCGGTGTGCCGGATCATCGGCATCGCGCCAGCAACCCTTCGAGCGCGCGGTCGGGGATGCCGCTCGCGCGCAGTGCGTCCACCGTGCGGCTCACGTAGTCGAGCGTCGTGCCGTAGCGGCCGGCCGCGCAGCGGAACACTTCCTTGACGACGGGGTCGGTCAGCTTGCCCGTATAGGTCGGTGCGTCGCGGCGCATCACGAACGCGAGCGCGTTCACGCGTTCGCCGGTCTCGAGCGAGCACGGCAGCCACGCGGGCCGGTACGAGCCCATCGGCATTTCGCGCTTCCACAATGTCTCGAGATGCGGCTGCGCGGTCGGGCCGGAGAGCCGGAATGCGATGCCCGAGCACGAGCCGCCGCGATCGAGCGCGAGCACGAGGCCCGGCCGTTCGGGGGTGCCGCGATTCACGCGCGACCACAGGTAGAGCCCGCGATGGTAGCCGTGCACCTTGCCGCGTACGGCGGCGACGGTCGGCAGCCCGGGATTCCAGATCAGCGAGCCATAGCCGAACAGCCAGAGATCCTGCCGGCCGTCCCAGTCGCGCATCGTCTGCGCGAGCGACGCCGCGAGCTCGTCTTCCGTCAGCAGGCGTCCTTCGCCGATCGACGGCGGGTAGGCGGGCGGCAGCATCGCGGCGTGGCGCATCGGGCGGACGGCTTACTGGTACGGGTTCGGGAAACCCAGTTTCGCGAGGATGTCGATTTCGAGCGCTTCCATTTCGGCCGCGTCCTCGTCGCTCGTCTCGTGGTCGTAGCCCTGCGCGTGCAGCGCGCCGTGTACCAGCAGGTGCGCGTAATGGGCCGCGAGCGGCTTGCCTTGCTCGTGCGCTTCCTTCTCGACGACCGGGCAGCACAGCACGAGGTCGCCGATCACGGTGCCGTCGGGCGCCGCGTCGTACGCGAAGGTCAGCACGTTGGTCGGATAGTCCTTGTGGCGGTAGCCGGCGTTCAGCGTACGGCCTTCGTTCTCGCCGACGAAGCGCACGGTGAGCTGCGCGCTCGCGAACAGCGCCGGCTCGATCCATTCGGCGATCAGCTTGCGCTTCGGCAGCGTCTTGCGCACGTCGCTCGTGATCTCGTCGCCGTACTGCACGGACAGGTCGAATTCCAGCGCGCGCGGCTCGTCTTCGGGGTCGTCCTCGCGCGGCGCGAACTCGGCGCCGACGTGCAGCGTCACGCTGTCGTAGTGCTCGGGCTGCAGCGCGAGCTTCGCACGCATCGCCGGATCGTTGTGCTGCGCGACGATCGCGACGGCCGCGTCGCCCGAGCTGCCCGACAGGTCGAACATCAGGCTGCGGCCGTCCGGGAAGTCGATCCGCAGCCCTTGCGCGTTGACGGTCCGGGCTTTGCCCTTCGCGTCGAACAGCGAAAGGCGGGGGGATTCGGACGCGGCGGACGGGGCGCGGCCGGACTTGCGGGAACGAGAGGATTTCATGACGCGTGCGGCGATTGGGACGCGTTGAGGATACACCAAACGGCCGATCGCGCCCGAATTCGGACCGGGCGGCGCCCGGGCAAAAGAAAGCCCGGCGCGCCGTCTGGCGGGCCGGGCCGGGCAGCGCTCGGGCGCCGCCGCTCAGCCGTCCTGGTGCTGCGCGTGGAACTCGTCGTACGCCTCGACGATGCGTGCGACGAGCGGATGGCGCACGACGTCCGCGCTCGTGAAGCGCGTAAGCGCGATGCCGCGCACGCCGCCGAGCACTTGCTGCGCCTCGACGAGGCCGCTCTTGTGGCCGCGCGGCAGGTCGACCTGGCTCGTGTCGCCGGTCACGACCGCCTTCGAGCCGAAGCCGATCCGCGTGAGGAACATCTTCATCTGCTCGGGCGTGGTGTTCTGCGCCTCGTCGAGGATGATGAACGCGTGGTTCAGCGTGCGGCCGCGCATGTACGCGAGCGGCGCGATCTCGATCATCTGGCGCTCGAACATCTTGGCCGTCTTGTCGAAGCCGAGCAGGTCGTACAGCGCGTCGTACAGCGGCCGCAGGTACGGGTCGACCTTCTGCGCGAGATCGCCCGGCAGGAAGCCGAGCCGCTCGCCGGCCTCGACGGCCGGGCGCGTCAGCACGATCCGCTTGACCTGGTCGCGCTCGAGCGCGTCGACCGCGCACGCGACCGCGAGGTAGGTCTTGCCGGTGCCGGCCGGCCCGATGCCGAACGTCACGTCGTGCTGCAGGATCTGCTTCAGGTATTCGCGCTGGGCGGGCGTGCGGCCGCGCAGGTCGGCGCGCCGCGTGTAGAGCTTCGGCCCCGGCTCTTCCTCCGGTTCGCTGGCGTCGAGCTGCGCGACGGGCTCGTCGAACGGATGATCGGGGTCGCCGCGAAAGCGCACGTCGAGCGTGTCCTGGCGGCCGTTGCCGGCCGTGTGGCGCACTTCGACCAGCGCAAGCTGGATGTCGTCGACCGACAGCGGATCGCGCGCGCGGTTGTAGAAGTTTTCGAGCGCGGCGAGCGCGAGCTTGGCGCCGCGCCCGCGGATCGTGATCCGGTGGCCGCGCCGCGCGAGCGTGACGTCGAGCGCCTGTTCGATCTGCCGCAGGTTCTCGTCGAGCGGGCCGCAGAGGTTGGCGAGGCGCGCGTTGTCGTCGCGCGGGGCGGTGAATTCCAGTGCTTGGACGGTCTTCAAAGTAGCGTCGGGCTCCTGTCGGGCGTCGGTCGGTCAGTGGGTGGCCGCGCTCGCGTCGTCGCTGACGAGCACGAGCTCGCCGCGCAGCGAGTGCGGGTACGCATGGTTGATCTTCACGTCGATCATCTGGCCGATCAGGCGCGGGTGCGACGCGAGCGGCGCCGGGAAATTCACCACACGGTTGTTCTCGGTGCGGCCCGCGAGCTCGTTCGGGTCCTTGCGCGACGGGCCCTCGACGAGGATCCGCTCGACCTTCCCGACCATCGACTGGCTGATGCGCGCGACGTTCTCCTCGATCGTCGCCTGCAGATGTTGCAGGCGTTTGAGCTTCACTTCGCGCGGCGTGTCGTCGGCGAGGTTCGCGGCCGGCGTGCCGGGGCGCGGGCTGTAGATGAACGAGAAGCTCGTGTCGTAGCGCATCTCGTGCACGAGCGCCATCATCTTGTCGAAATCGTCCTCGGTCTCGCCGGGGAAGCCGACGATCATGTCGGTCGACAGCGACAGGTCCGGGCGGATCGCGCGCAGCTTGCGGATCACCGACTTGTATTCGAGCACCGTATAGCCGCGCTTCATCGCCATCAGGATGCGGTCGGAGCCGTGCTGCACCGGCAGGTGCAGGTGGCTCACGAGCTTCGGCACCTTCGCGTACGTGTCGATCAGGCGCTGCGTGAATTCCTTCGGGTGCGACGTCGTGTAGCGGATCCGCTCGATGCCGGGGATGTCGGCGACGTATTCGATCAGCGTCGCGAAATCGGCGATGTCGGACGAGCCGGCGGTCAGTGCGCCACGATAAGCGTTCACGTTCTGGCCGAGCAGCGTGACTTCGCGCACGCCCTGGTCGGCGAGGCCGGCCACTTCGGTCAGCACGTCGTCGAGCGGGCGCGACACTTCATCGCCGCGCGTGTACGGCACCACGCAGTAGCTGCAGTATTTCGAGCAGCCTTCCATGATCGACACGAACGCGCTCGGTCCCTCGACGCGCGCGGGCGGCAAGTGATCGAACTTCTCGATTTCGGGGAACGTGATGTCGACCTGCGCGCGGCCGCTCGCGCGGCGCGCGTCGATCATCTGCGGCAGGCGGTGCAGCGTTTGCGGGCCGAACACGAGGTCGACGTACGGCGCGCGCGACACGATCGACGCGCCTTCCTGGCTCGCGACGCAGCCGCCGACGCCGATCAAGAGGCCCGGCTTCGCTTCCTTCAGCTCGCGCACGCGGCCGAGATCGGAAAACACCTTTTCCTGCGCCTTTTCGCGCACCGAGCAAGTGTTGAACAGGATGATGTCCGCGTCTTCCGGCGTGTCGGTCTTTTCGAGGCCTTCGGCCGCATTGAGCACGTCCACCATCTTGTCCGAGTCGTACTCGTTCATCTGGCAGCCGAAGGTCTTTACGTAAACTTTCTTGGTCATGGGGATTCGCCGTTCGCAGTGGTTGACCTGGGGGCGTCGTCAAGGGTGAATCGGGACGGCCGTGCGCGGCACGCGAATGGCGCGCATCGGACAGGAAAGGCCGTCGGGAAAGCCTTCCATTATAGCTTTTCACGCCACGACGGACGGGCGGCCGGTTGCGGGCGCGCGACGCCGGTTTTCACGTTCCGACCCCGGAGTGGTGGCGAGGCGGCCGTCAGCGGCACGCGTTCAGCAGGTCGTCGAGCGCGGCTTCCTCGCGCGCGAAGCGCTCGGCGAGAAAATCGAGCAGCACGCGCACGCGCGGCGCCATGTAGCGCTTGCTGTGATAGATCGCGTGCAGCGGCGCGTCCTGGTGCCGCCAGTCGGGCAGCAGCACGCGCAGCCGGCCCGCGCGGACGTCGTCGGCGATGTCCCACAGCGACTTCAGCGCAATGCCGTGGCCGCGCAGTGTCCATTCGCGGGTGAGGCCGCCATCGTTGGTCTCGAATGCGGTCGACACCGGCACCGTGTGAACCTGCACTTCGTCGCCGCGCGTGAAGTGCCAGGTGTTCATCGGGCCGGACGCGATCGTGATCACGTTGCACGGAAAGCGGGCCAGATCGTGCGGATCGGCCGGCACGCCATGGCGTTCGACGAACGACGGCGCCGCGCACAGCACGCGCCGGTTGGTCGCGAGCCGGCGGGCGATCAGCGCGCCGTCGGGCGGCGCGGCGAAGCGGATCGCGAGGTCGATCTCGTCCTGCCACAGGTTCGACGACGAATCGGACGCCGTCAGCGAGAACGTGACGCCCGGATGCAGCGTCGTGAATTCGTGGAGCCAGTCGAGCAACTGGTGGCGGCCGAAATCGGACGTCGACGACAGCCGCACCTTGCCGCTCACGACGTTGCGGCCTTCCTGCAGCATCGCGTCCGCGTCGTCGAGCGCCTGCAGCGCCTGGCGGCAGCAGTTCAGGTACAGCTTGCCTTCGTCGGTGAGCCGCAATTGCCGTGTCGAGCGTTCGAACAGGCGCGTCGCGATCTTTGCCTCGAGCTTCGCGAGCCGCGCGCTCGCGGCGGCTGGCGTGAGGTTCAGCTTGCGCCCGGCGGCGGACAGGCTGCCGAGTTCGGCAGCCTCGACGAACAGCCGGATGTCGCCTAGTCGGTCCATGCGATTTTCCAGAAATATTTGAAAATGGTTCAAATGCCACGCCAATTATCAAATATAGGCGTCTTCGGGACAATGCGCGCACATCCCGCTTTCTTGTGCGGTGCGGCACCGACCGGGCGCCGCAGCCGCCGTCTTCCGGAGAACGTCATGCCCATTCCGCTCCTGGCGCTCGCGATCAGCGCCTTCGCCATCGGCACCACCGAATTCATCATCATGGGCCTCTTGCCCGAAGTCGCGCACGACCTCGCCGTGTCGCTGCCGTCGGCCGGCCTGCTCGTCACCGGCTACGCGCTCGGCGTCGCGGTCGGCGCGCCGCTGCTCGCGGTGCTGACGAGCCGCATGCCGCGCAAGGCCGCGCTGCAACTGCTGATGGCGATCTTCATCGTCGGCAACGTGCTGTGCGCGACCGCGTCCGGCTACGCGATGCTGATGGTCGCGCGCGTCGTCACGTCGTTCGCGCACGGGTCGTTCTTCGGCATCGGCGCGGTGGTCGCCGCGTCGCTCGTGCCGGCCGACAAGCGCGCGAGCGCGATCGCGCTGATGTTCACCGGGCTCACGCTGTCGAACGTGCTCGGCGTGCCGTTCGGCACGTTCGTCGGCCAGGTGCTCGGCTGGCGTGCATCGTTCTGGATCGTCGCCGCGCTCGGCGTGCTGGCGCTCGGCGGCGTGGCCGCGCTGGTGCCGAACCGCCACGACAGCGGGCCGGTCGGCCTCGGCCACGAAGTGCGCGTGCTGAAGGAGCCGCAGGTGTGGCTCGCGCTGCTGATGACCGTGCTCGGCTTCGGCGGCGTGTTCGTCGTGTTCACGTACATCGCGCCGATTCTCGAGACCGTGTCGGGCTACTCGCCGCGCGCGGTCGCGCTGATCCTCGTGCTGTTCGGCGCGGGGCTGACGATCGGCAACACGATCGGCGGCAAGCTCGCCGACCGCGCGCTGATGCCGTCGCTGATCGCGATCCTCGTCGCGCTGATGGCCGTGATGGCCGTGTTCGCGAAGACGAGCCACCTGCCGGTCGCGGCGGCCGTCACCGTATTCGTGTGGGGGATCGCCGCGTTCGCGACGGTGCCGCCGCTGCAGGCGCGCGTGGTCGAGAAGGCCGCGAGCGCGCCGCATCTCGCGTCGACGCTGAACATCGGCGCGTTCAACGTCGGCAATGCGGGCGGTGCGTGGCTCGGCGGCGTCGCGCTGGAACACGGCTTCGCGCTCGATGCGCTGCCGTGGGTCGCGGTCGCGGTGACGTTCGCGGCGCTGGTCGTCACGTGGCTCGCGATGCGGCTCGATGCGCGCGGGCCGGCGCGCGGCGCGGCGCCCGCGGCACCGTGAGCGTCGCCACGGCGCGCCGCGCGGCGATGCCATAGCGGCAGGAAAAGGTTCGCGAGAAACGCATTCCTCCGCGATGCTGATAACGGTGTGAAGATAACTTCGTTTGCCCGTACCAGGCCGGGTGATAGCGTCTCGATACGCGCCAACGACCGGCGCAACCCGATTCCGATTCCGGCTTACCCCTACGCAGGGCCGCGCAGCGGCCCGGAGGCCATGCTATGTCTTCATCCCTGGCGCTCGTGCGCGACGTGTCTTCCTTCGAGTCCGGCAATGCCGCCGACGGACGCGGCGCCGCGTCGCTCGACGCCCTCGAACAGGTCGTCGGCGTGAACCTCGCGCGCTTGCGCGCCGAGCGGCAACTGTCGCTCGATGCGCTCGCGCGGCTGTCCGGCGTGTCGCGCGCGATGCTCGCGCAGATCGAATCCGCGCGCAGCGTGCCGTCGATCAAGGTGCTGTGCAAGATCGCCGCGGCGCTGAAGGTGTCGGTCGCCGCGTTCCTGCGGCGCCATGCGGTGAACGGTTTCGAGCATCTGGCGGCCGAGCGCGCGTCGCGCGTCGTCAGCTCGAACGGCCGTTTCTCGGCACGTGCGCTGTATCCGGAAGGCGAGCCGGCGGCGGCCGAATTCCACGAGCTGCGGATCGCGCCGCTGCATACCGAGCCCGGCGCGCGCCGCGCGCCCGGCACGACGGTCAACCTTGTCGTCAGCGAAGGCACGCTCGAAGTGAGCGTGCACGACCGTCGCCAGTTGCTCGCGACCGGCGACGCGATCGTGTTCGACGCCGACCAGCCGTACAGCCTGCGCAACCCGGGCGACAGCGAAGCGCGAGCGTTCCGCGTGACGGTGAGCCCGGAGGTGCCGCCGCGCTGGCTCGTGCCCGACGCGGCGCACGCGGCGGTCAACTGATCGCGCAGGCGGCGCGACGCGGCTGCGCTCCGCGCTTTTCGCACGATCGTGGCTCCGTCCGCCGGCCGTTCGGACGATGCCGTTAGACGGGGTCGTCAGTAAGGTTTTACGCTGCGCGTCGCGCGCGGCTGTTGTATGCTTGGCCCGCCGATGACGGGGTGTTCCCGTCCGGCAATCAGTGCGTCTTCAGGGCGGGGCGAAATTCCCCACCGGCGGTAGGCTGGCGTAAGCCGGCGAGCCCGCGAGCGCCCGCGCATCCGCGCGGGGTCAGCAGATCTGGTCGAATGCCAGAGCCGACGGTCACAGTCCGGATGAGAGAAGATGTGCAGATAGTCATGTCCGTCAGGGCCGCTTCGCGCTGCACGCGAAGCGGGTTGTCGTTCTGTCTGTTTGCAATGCCCTGAAACGTTTTTCGCCCAAATCGTATTTGCGAGGAGCGTTTCACATGTCCTTGATGTCCGTTTCGTCGGCGCCTGCCGACGCCTTTGCCGATCTCCCGTTGCTGGATGCCGAACCGGTGCCGCCGCGCATTGCCGCCGCGCTCGACGCGATGCGCGCAGGTCGCGCGGTCGTGCTGCAGGACGACCACGACCGCGAGAACGAAGCCGACCTGATCGTCGCCGCCGAGCGCATCACGCCCGAGACGATGGCGCTGTTGATCCGCGAGTGCAGCGGCATCGTCTGCCTGTGCCTGACCGACGACACGGTGCGCGCGCTCGAATTGCCGCCGATGGTGCAGACCAACGAAAGCCGCAACGGCACCGCGTTCACCGTATCGATCGAGGCGCGCGAAGGCGTGCATACCGGCGTGTCGGCCGCCGATCGCGTGACGACGATCCGCGCGGCGATCGCCGACGGCGCGAAGCCGCACGACATCGTGCGCCCCGGCCACGTGTTTCCGTTGCGTGCGCAACCGGGCGGCGTGCTGGCGCGCCGCGGTCACACCGAAGGCACGGTCGACCTGTCGATCCTCGCGGGCCTGAAGCCGGCCGGCGTGCTGTGCGAGCTGATGAATCCGGACGGAACGATGACGCGCGGCGACGATGTCGAGCGCTTCGCGCAACGGCACGGGCTGCCGATGCTGACGATCGCGGAACTCGTCGCGTTCCGCGAGGCGCTGGCGGCGGCGCGCGAACGCTGCTGCGAGCCGGCCTGAGTGGAAGGAAAGGCGGGCGCGTTCGCGCGCCCGTGGCGCGGCCGGATCGACCCGATCCGGCCCGACTGACGATCAGGACTGCGCGTCGCCGAATTCGCCGCGCATGCCGGCTTCGACGAGCGCCGGCAGTTCGTCCATCCTGCGCATGATCCGCGTGATGCCCATCGCGCGCAGCGCGTCCGCGTAGTTGTCGGGGATGTGGCTCGCGCCGACGAACGCGATCGTCTTCATCCCGGCCGCCCGCGCGGCATTCAATCCCGAGATGCTGTCCTCGACGACGACGCAGCGCGCCGGCGCGACGCCGAGTGTTTGCGCCGCGTGCAGGTAGACGTCGGGATAGGGCTTCGGCCGCGCGACCTGTTCGGAACTGAATACCCGCTCGCCGAAGATCTCGGTGAGCGACGCGCGCTTCAGCGAGCTGCGCACGCGCACGAGCCGGCTGTTCGACACGACGGCGGCCGGCAGCGTGACCTTCAGCAGCGCGTCGCGCACGCCGCTGATCGGCGCGAGTGATTGCGCGAGCGCGATTTCGATGTTGTGCTCGATGGTCTCGATGAAGTTGGCGGGCATTTCGACCCCGAAGCGGGCTTCGATGCCGGTGAGGAAACGCGACGTCTGCTGGCCGAATGCCGACTTCGCGGCGGCTTCGAAATCGAGGTTCGGGAACGTGGCGGACAGCGTGTCGAGCAGCACGCGGTCGGCGATGACTTCGCTGTCGACGAGCACGCCGTCGCAGTCGCAGATGAGGTGATCGAGCATGGTGATGAAAACGCGGAATATCGGCGACGCCGATCGATTCGCCATCATACGTGCTTTCACGCGCCGGCCGCGCGACGTGGCGGCACATTTGCCCGATGCGGCCGTGCCGTTGCGGCCGGTCGTGCCGGAGTGCCGCCGGCCATGCGGCAGCGGCAACCTGTTTGCGCGGGTCGCCGCCGTTCACGGCGTCACAGCGCGATCACGCGCCCCGTTTTCCACGACGCCATCGCGGCTTCGGCCAGTTCGAGCGCGGCGAGCCCGTCGTCGATCGTCGTCCTGACCGGCGCGCCGTCGCGCAACGCGTCGACGAAGTGCGCGATCTCGGCCGCGTACGCATGCCGGTAGCGTTCGAGGAAGAACGGCTCCGGCACGTCCGTCGCGATGCCGCCCGCGAGCCATGCACTCACCTCGGTCGGCCGCACGTTGCCGGCCTGCAGCATTCCGTGGCTGCCGAGCAGCTCGAAGCGCTGGTCGTAGCCGTAGGCCGCACGCCGCGACGTGTTGATCTGGCACAGCAACCCGCGCCGCGTGCGGATCGTCACCGCGGTCGAATCGATGTCGCCGGCGTCGTGCACGGCCGGATCGGTCAGGCAGCTGCCCGTCGCATGCAGCGTCTGCGCTTCGTCGCCGAGGATCCAGCGGAACACGTCGAAGTCGTGGATCAGCATGTCCTTGAAAATGCCACCCGAGCGGCGGATGTAATCGGCCGGCGGCGCGCCCGGATCGCGGCTCGTGACGACCAGCATTTCCGGCGCGCCGATCTCGCCGCGCTCGACGCGCGCCTTCAGCGCCGCGAAGGTCGGGTCGAAGCGGCGCTGGAAGCCGATCATGCAGGTCACGCCGGCGCGCCGCACGACGTCCGCGCACGCACGCGAGCGTTCGACGGTGAGGTCGACCGGCTTCTCGCAGAACACCGCCTTGCCGGCGTTCGCGGCGGCGACGATGAGGTCCGCGTGCGTGTCGGTGCTCGACGCGATCACGACCGCCTTTACCGACGCGTCGCCGAGCGCGCGCTCGATGTCGGCGACCTGCGCGCCGTGCGTGCCGGCGAGCGCTTGCGCCGACGGCGCGTGCCGGTCGATCACGTATTTCAGTTTCGCGCCCGGCTGGCGCGCGAGATTCGCCGCGTGGATCTTGCCGATGCGGCCCGCGCCGAACAAAGCGAATTCGATCATTCCGTTCTCCCGTGGATTGTGTCGTCTTGCCGATGCGCTCAGCGATCCGCCAGTTCGCCGCGCACGTAGTCGATGCTCGCCCGCAACCGGTCTTCGATGTCGTCGGCTTCGGCGATCTCGCTCGCGAACGGCTCGAACGACAGCGCACCGCTGTAGCCGCGCGCGAGCAGTTCGCGCAGTTGCCGGATGTTGCCGAGCCGGTCCGCGCCGCCGACCAGCACGCGGTGGCCGTCGCGCATCCGGTCGACCGGCAGCTCGGCCTCCTCGACGCCCGAGATGTGCACGAGGCCCGTCAGGTTCGGGAAGACGATGTCCTCGCCGGCGAGGTGATGGTGGAACGTGTCGTGCACGAGCCGGAACACCGGCTCGCCCGCTGCCGCGTAGATGCCCTTCACCGCGTCCGACTTGCGGCGCAGCGCGCATTCCTCGAAGCCGAGCGGCTCGATGAAGCCGAGCAGGCCGCGGGCCGCGAGGATCGGCTTCAACGCCTTCAGCGCCGTCACGAGATCCGCGTGGCGGGCGTCCGCGCCGCGCGTGTCGGCGCGGCTGTTGGTCGGGCACAGCACCAGCGCACGCGCGCCGCATTGCGCCGCGTAGTCGGCCAGCACGGTCGCCTCGTCCGCGCGCTCGGCGTTCCATTGCTCGAAGCGCTGCAGCGCGTTGATCGTCAGGATCGTCACGCCGCCGGCTTCGGCCGTCGCGCGGACGGCGGCGGCCGGCGTGCCGTCGGCGAGCTCGACGCCGTCGAGATCGTTGCGGATCTCGATCGTGTCGACGCCGAGGCGCCGGCACAGCGCGACGTAGCGGTCGAGCGGCAAGCGCGGCGCGCTCGTCCGGTTCAGCGAAAAGTGGAGGGCGTGCTTCATCGTTCTGTCCTTGAGGCGTGAGTGGTGCAGGGTTCGGATTCGGTGCCGGCTCGCGCGGCGAGTGTGTGCCACGTATCGCGCAGCCATTGCGCACACGCGACGTTGTTGTCGAAGATCGAATAGCGTGCGCCGCCGCCGTAGTCGGGAAACGGGATGAACTCGCAACTGATCTGTTCGAGCCGTGCCGGCTGCACGTGAGCGTGAACCTGCATCTGCGCCTGCAGCAACTGGCGCAGCGCGGCCTTCCACGTGTCGAGCGCGTCCACGCGCCATTCGCCGTGATACGCGCCCGGCGCGGGTGCGACGAACGGGTACTGGATGCCGCGGCCGGGCTTGCCATCCGCGCGGCGCATCCAGCGGTTGTCGGGGTTGTTCGGGCTCACGCTGCGCGCATGCGCATGCCGGACCCAGCCGCGCGCGATCCAGTCCGCGTAGATCGCGGTGGGCGACGCCGGGTCGAGCATCGCGCGGCCGCCGTCGACCGGTTCGCGCAGCCCCGCTGCGTCGAGCTCGGCGCGGTTGCCGATCTTGAACAGCAGATGCGAATGATCGAGCGTGATCCGGAACGGCGCGCCGGCCTGCTCGACGTGCCGCGCGACGCGCGCCACGCGCGCAAAATCCTCGCTCCACATGTCGACGTGCACTTCGAGGCTCGGCAGGCAGCCGACCGGCTCGCCCACTGCGTACGCATGCAGATAGAAATCGGCGACTTCGCGATCCGACAGCCGATGGCCGTCCGCGTGATGCGCGAACAGCTGGCCGTTGAGCACCGTGCTGCCGAAGCGTGCGCCCGCCGCGACGATCTCCGCGACATGCGCTTCGTCGCGACCCGCGCACCAGATGCCGCCGATCACGCGAATCGGCAGCGCGTGGCGGTCGACCAGCGCGAAATACGGCGACAGGTCCTCGCCGCGCGCCGGATTCTTTTCGATGTAATCGAACACGCCGGCGGCGGCGACCATCCGGAAGCGCTCGGCGGGTGCGGGCGGCGGCAGCCCGTCGTGTTCGAGCACGCCGTCGAGGTTCACGCCGATGAGGATCGGTTCAGCCATCGTCTCCTGTCCGTTGTCGGCTATCGATGGCTGTCCAATGTACGGATGCGCGGCGCGGGCCGCATGACAAACGTTGACGAAAAATCGCCAATGCCGCGGTCGATTTTTTCGCCGTGCGCAGACGGTGCGTCGCACGGCCCGATTCACGCCTGCAGGTATGCGCTCGTCCTCACGTTCGCCAGGCAGAACACGCGGAATTCGACGGGGTCGTCCGGCGGCGACTGTTCGACGATGCCGCACGCATGCAGCACGTGCTGCAGCGCGGAAATCGCCTGTCCGTCCGGATCCTGGTCGATCGCGAGATCCATCGCGCCGGCTTCGATGAAGGTGCGGTGCAGGTCGATCATCTCGTGGCCGATCCACACCACGCGCCCGAGCGCGCCGGCCTTGCGCAGCGCCGCTTCGATGCCGGCCGAACCGGCGCCGCTGTTGTAGATCGCGACCACGTCGTCGTGCGCCTGCAGCGCCCTCGTCACCGCGCGATAGCAGCGGTCGTCCTGGTCGAGCGTCTCGACCGGCGCGTCGTCGCAGCGCACGGCGGCGAACGCGTCGGCGAGCTGATCGCGGCAGCCGGCCATCCGGTCGGCGTGCGCGCGGTAGCCCATGCGCCCGCCGAGCAGCAGCACGCGGCCGGGGCGTGCCGCGAGGCGGCCGATGTAGTAGCCGGCCGTGCGCCCCGCGCGGTAGTTGTCGATGCCGGCGAAGTGCGCGCGTTCGATGCCGCCGATGTCGGTGACCATCGTGACGACGGTCTCGCCACGCGCGATCGCGCCGGCCAGCGCATCTCGCATGCGGGCCGTGTCGTGCGCGGTGACGATCAGCGCCGCGCGCCGGTACGCGGGCCGCTCGATCAGCGCGGCGGCGCGCGCGTCGTCGGCGGCGGGCAGGATCGTCCGGTGCACGACCACGCGCCGGTCGAGCATTTGCAGCGAACGCTGCAGCGCCTGCTGCAATCGTCGGAAGAACGGCGCGTCGGTGTCGGGCAGCAGCACGTCGACGTGGATCAGCCCGTGCCGCGTGTCGGGCAATTGGCGCGGCACGCCGAGCTGGCGAGCGGCCGCCACCACGCGTTCGCGCGCCTGCGCGGAGACGCTGCCGCGCTCGTTCAGCACGCGATCGACGGTCGTCGTGCTGACGCCGGCGAGCGCCGCGATCTCGTCGAAGCGTGCGGTGCGCTTGCGCCAGCGCGGCCCCGATTCACCTGCCATGGTCGTCTCCATCGTGAGGGTCGCCATCGACCGCGTGGCGTTGTCGGGAACGCTAAAGCGATGGCGAAATTTCGTCAACGTTTCGATTGAGGCGGGGCGACCGGTCGCCTAATTTCGGTCTTATGCGAAGCGTTTGCCGCGCTTCCCGCGCACAAGACCCCCAGGAGACAGACGTGGCCCATACTGACGACCCGGCACGCGAACGCACGGCGGCGCGCCGTCAGGCATACCGAATGACTGGCGGCGCCGGCGATCGCGCGGCGGCCGCCGGGCTCGTCAACGCCGCGTGGTACCGATGCGCGGTGCCGCGACCGCTGATGAAGCAACTGATGCAGCGCGGCGATGCGCGTGCGATTCGCGACACGCTGATCTGGTACGCGGCGATTGCGCTCAGCGGCGCGCTCGCGTGGCTGGCGTGGCGTGCGCATTCGGCATGGGCGATCCCGGCGTTCTTCGTGTACGGCACGCTGTACTGCAGCCCGGCCGATTCGCGCTGGCACGAATGCGGGCACGGCACCGCGTTCCGCACGCGCTGGATGAACGACGCGCTGTACCAGGTCGCGTCGTTCCAGGTGTTCCGCCGCGCGACTGCCTGGCGCTGGAGCCATGCGCGCCATCACACCGATACGCTGGTCGTCGGGCGCGACCCGGAAATCGCCGCGCCGAAGCCGACCGACTGGCTCGCGCTCGCGCTGAACGTCGTCGCGCTGAAGCACGTGGCCGGCGAGCTGCGCAAGATGATCGCGGTGTCGTTCACGGGCCGGCTCGACGACGAGGAGCGCACCTACGTGCCCGAATCGGAATGGCCGAAGGTCGTGCGCGAGTCGCGCATCCATCTCGCGATCTACGCGCTCGTGACGGGCGCCGCGGTCTACTGGCGCACGATCCTGCCGCTGCTCTACATCGGGCTGCCGAGCCTCTACGGCGCGTGGCTGTACCTGTACTTCGGCCTCACGCAGCACGCCGGCATGCCCGAGAACGTGCTCGATCACCGGCGCAACTGCCGGACCGTGATGATGAATCCGGTGTTTCGCTTCCTGTACTGGAACATGAACTATCACGTCGAGCACCACATGTTCCCGATGGTGCCGTTCCATGCGCTGCCGAAGCTGCACGACGCCGTGAAGGCCGACATGCCGCCGCCGTACCGCAGCACGCTGGCCGCATATGCGGAGATCGTGCCGGCGCTGATCCGGCAGACGCGCGATCCGTCCGATTACGTCGTGCGGCCGGTGCCGGATGCCACGCGTGCATGACCGCTATCGAACCTGCCAACGAAGGAGACACACCATGACGCAATGGATCGACACCGGCGCGCTCGACGACATCGACGACGAAGATGTCGCGCGCTTCGATCATGCTGGCCGCACGTACGCGATCTACCGGATCGACGGCGAGGTGTATGCGAGCGACGGCCTGTGCACGCACGAGCAGGTGCATCTCGCGGACGGGCTCGTGATGGATCACGTGATCGAATGCCCGAAGCACAACGGCCGCTTCGACGTGCGCGACGGCCGGCCGCTGTCGGCGCCCGCGTGCGAGAAGCTGCACACGTACCGCGCGAAGATCGAAGACGGCCGCATCCTGATCGAGGTATGACGCGATGATGAGCGACCGGGTGATGGCGATCGTCGGCGCGGGCCATGCGGGCGGCCGCGCGGCGCAGGTGTTGCGCGCGTGCGGCTGGCGCGGGCGCATCGTGCTGATCGGCGCGGAGCCGCATCCGCCGTACGAGCGGCCGCCGTTGTCGAAGGGCGTGCTGACGGGCGAGCGCAGCGCGGCGCAATGCCGGTTGCGCGAGGCGCAAGCCTGGGCGGCCGATCGCATCGAGCGGGTCGTCGCGACCGTCGAGCGCATCGATCCGGATGCACGCGAAGTGCGCGTGTCCGGCGGGCACGTGTTCGGCTACGACGCGCTGCTGCTGGCCACCGGCGGCCGTGCGCGCCGCCTGGCCATCCCCGGCGCGGCGCTCGACGGCGTAGTCGCGTTGCGCACGCTCGACGATGCGGCCGCGCTCGGCGCGCGGCTCGTGCCCGACGCGCGGATCGTGTTGATCGGCGGCGGCTTCATCGGTCTCGAAGTCGCGGCGTCGGCGCGACGGCGCGGCTGCCGCGTGACCGTGCTCGATGCCGCGCCGCGGCTGCTCGGTCGCGCGGTGCCGGAAGCCATTGCGACGCGCGTGCATGCGCTGCACGACGAGCAGGGCGTGGCGATTCGTCTGAACCGGACGCCGATTGCGATCGAGCGAACCGCGGGCGGGGCGCTGGCCGTCGTGCTCGACGACGGCGACACGCTGCTCGCCGACACGGTCGTGGCCGGCATCGGCATCGAACCGGCCGACGAACTGGCGCGCGACGCGGGCCTCGCGGTCGAGCGCGGAATCGTCGTGAACGCGCGGCTCGAGACGTCGGCGCGCGGCATCTACGCGGCCGGCGACGTCGCGGTGTTTCCGAGCGCGTTATCGGGATTGCCGATTCGACAGGAGACGTGGCACGGCGCCGATACGCAGGCGCACGTCGCCGCCCGCAACATGCTCGGCGCGAACGAACCGTATCGCGACATACCGTGGTTCTGGTCCGATCAATACGATGCGCAGTTGCAGGTGGCCGGGGAGCCGGCGCTCGGCACGCAGTCGGTCGCGCGCGTGCTCGGCGACGACGCGGAAATTCATTTCCATTTCGATGCGGGCGCACGGCTCGTCGCGGCCAGCGGTTTCGGCCGTGCAGCGGGATTCGTGAAGGAAATGCGCGTCGCGAGGATGCTGGTCGAACGCGGGATCGACGTGACGCCGGCCGCGGTCGCGGACGTCGCGGTGAAGCTGAAATCGCTGATGGCGGCCGTGAATGACCGGTAGACGAAAAGAAGGGAGTGAAGCGCGCGGCAGCGCACGCCGCGCGCTTCGTCCACACCGCGATCAGGCCATCGCGTGCAGGCGCAGATACAGGCCGGCCGCCGCGGCGCCGCCGAGCAGCGGGCCGATTACCGGCACCCACGCATAGCGCCAGTCGCTGTCGCGCTTGCCCGGGATCGGCAGCAGCGCATGCATGATGCGCGGCGACAGGTCGCGCGCGGGGCTCATCGCATACCCGGTCGGGCCGCCGAGCGAGATGCCGATGCCGAGCACCAGCAGGCCGACGGGCAGCGCGTCGAGCGCGCCGAGGCCGACTTGCGGCGACGCGAGATACAGCACGCCGAGAATCAGCACGAACGTGCAGATCGCTTCGGTCAGCACGTTGTGTGTGGTGCTGCGGATCGCCGGCGCCGTGCAGAACACCGCGAGCTTCAGGTCCGCATCGGCTTCCTTCGCGAAGTGCTGGCGATACGCGAGCCACACGAGCAGCGCGCCCGCCATCCCGCCGAGCATCTGCGCGAGCACGTAGCCGCCGACTTTCGACCATGCGAACTTGCCCGCGAGCGCGAGGCTGATCGTGACGATCGGATTCAGGTGCGCGCCGCTGAACGACGCGGTCACGTAGACCGCGACGAATACCGCCATCGCCCAGCCCATCACGATCACGATCAGGTCCGCGCCTTTGCCCTTGGTCTTTGCCAGCAGCACGTTTGCGACCGCGCCGTTGCCGAGCAGCACGAGGATCGCGGTGCCGATGAATTCTGCAATATAAGGTGACATGATTGTCTCTCGAAGTCACGGCGGACTCGCGCGCTGCGCGGTCCGCCGGTGTTGTTGTATGTCGTTTGAAGTCGTTCGGATTACTGGGTGTCGTCGGCCCATGCCTTCGCGGCGCGTACCGCGCGCTGCCAGCCGGCCATGCGCTGTTCGACCTGCTCCTTCGGCATCGACGGTGCGAAGCGGCGATCGAGCTGCCACTGGTCGCGCACTTCATCGAGGTTCTTCCAGTAGCCGATCGCGAGGCCCGCGAGATAGGCCGCGCCGAGCGCGGTCGTCTCGGTGATTTGCGGGCGCACCGCGTCGACGCCGAGCAGGTCGGCCTGGAACTGCATCAGCAGGTCGTTCGCGCTCGCGCCGCCGTCCACCCGCAGCTCGCCGATGCTGATGCCCGAGTCGGCTTCCATCGCGGCCAGCACGTCGAGCGACTGGTACGCGATCGCATCGAGCGCCGCGCGCGCGAGGTGCGCGGCGGTCGTGCCGCGCGTGACGCCGAACACCGAGCCGCGCGCCCGCGCGTTCCAGTGCGGTGCGCCGAGGCCGGCGAACGCGGGCACGAGGTAGACGCCGTCGGTATGCGGCACGCTCGCGGCGAGCGCTTCGATTTCGGCGGCCGTCTTGATGAGGCCGACGCCGTCGCGCAGCCACTGCACGACCGCACCCGCGATGAAGATGCTGCCTTCGAGCGCGTACTGCACGTCGTCGCCGATCTGCCACGCGATCGTCGTGACGAGGTTGTTCTTCGACTCGATCGGCTTGTCGCCGGTGTTCATCATCAGGAAGCAGCCGGTGCCGTAGGTGTTCTTCACCATGCCCGACGTCGTGCACATCTGGCCGAATAGCGCCGCGTGCTGGTCGCCGGCGATACCCGCGAGCGGGATCTTCGACGCGAACACGGTGGTCTTCGTGTGGCCGTAGATCTCCGACGACGCCTTCACTTCCGGCAGCATGCTGCGCGGAATGTCGAGCAGTTCGAGCAGTTCGCTGTCCCACTCGCGCGTGTGGATGTTGAACAGCATCGTGCGCGACGCGTTGGTCACGTCGGTCACGTGCAGCTCGTGCTTCGTGAAGTTCCACACGAGCCAGCTGTCGACGGTGCCGAACGCGAGCTTGCCTTGGCGCGCCTTGTCGCGCGCGCCCGGCACGTTGTCGAGGATCCAGCGGATCTTCGTCGCGGAGAAGTACGAGTCGATCGGCAGGCCGGTCTTCGCGCGCACCTTTGCTTCGAGCCCTTGCTTCTTCAGCGAGTCGCAGAAGTCGGCCGTGCGGCGATCCTGCCAGACGATCGCGTTGTAGACGGGCTGGCCCGTCTCGCGATCCCAGACGATCGTCGTCTCGCGCTGGTTCGTGATGCCGATCGCGGCGATCGACGTGCCGTTCAGGCCCGTGCGCGTGACGGCTTCTGCGGCGACGCCGGCTTGCGTCGACCAGATTTCCTGCGGGTCGTGCTCGACCCAGCCGGGTTGCGGGTAAATCTGTTCGAATTCCTTCTGGGCGATCGATACGATGTTGCCCTGGCGATCGAACAGCATCGCGCGGGAACTCGTGGTGCCCTGGTCAAGCGCGAGGATGTACTGGTCCTGCATGTCTCTCATCTCCATCCGTGGATTGGCTTAGTTGTGATGCGCGCCGCATGTGGGCGGCGCGTCGGTGAATCAACGTCGGTCAGGCAACGGCAACTGCAATGTGCATTCGAATCAGGCGTGCGGTGCATGCGCGGCGGCGAACCACGCGTCGACCGCGGCGGTCACGGCGTCCAGCGTGCCGGGCGCGACGTGCAGGCCCAGCTTCGAGCGGCGCCACAGCACGTCCTGTGCGCAGGTCGCCCATTCGGCGTCGCGCAGATAGCGCAGTTCGGCGTCGTGGATGCCCGGTGCGATTTCGGCGCCGAGGTCGGCGAGCGAGGTCGCGCCGTCGACCACGCGCTCCGCACGCGTGCCGTACGCACGTGCATAGCGGCGTGCGAGCGCGGCGGGCAGCCACGGATGGCGTTTCGCGAACGCACTGGCGAACCCGTCGAACTTCGCGTCGGCGATATCGCCGCCCGGCAACGCGACGCCGGCCGTCCAGGTCTTCGCGTCGCGGCCGAGCGCGCGGCACAGCATGTCGCCGGCTTCTTCCGCGAGCTTGCGGAACGTCGTGATCTTGCCGCCGAACACCGACAGCAGCGGGGCGCCCGCGCCGTCGTCGAGCTCGAGGCGATAGTCGCGCGTGACGGCCGACGCGTTCGCCGCGTTCTCGTCTTCCAGCAGCGGGCGCACGCCCGAATAGGTCCAGTGCACGTCGGCCGGCGAGATCTTGCGCTTGAAGTAGCGGTTGATCGAATCGCACAGATATTGCGTCTCGTCGCGATCGATCGCGACCTTCGCGGGATCGTTCGTGTATTCGACGTCGGTCGTGCCGATCAGCGTGAAGTCGTGCTCGTACGGAATCGCGAAGATGATCCGCTTGTCCGGGTTCTGGAAGATGTACGCGTGATCGTGATCGAACAGGCGGCGCGTGATGATGTGGCTGCCCTTCACGAGCCGCACGCTGTGATGTGCGCCGCGGCCGAGCGCGCCGTGCAGCACGTCGCCGACCCACGGGCCGGCCGCGTTCGCGATCGCGCGCGCCTGCACGACGCGGATCGAACCGTCGGCGTGCTGGAGCCGCGCTTCCCACTCGTCGCCGCGGCGTTCGGCGGACACGAGCTTCGTGCGCGTGAGGATCTCGGCGCCGCGCTCCTTCGCGTCCATCGCGTTCAGTACGACGAGGCGGGCATCGTCGACCCAGCCGTCGGAATACACGAAGCCGCGCTTGATCGAGTCGATCAGCGGCGCGCCGGCCGCATGGCGGCGCATGTCGATGCCGCGCGAGCCGGGCAGCAGTTCGCGTTTCGCGAGGTGATCGTAGAGGAACAGGCCGATGCGGATCAGCCAGGCCGGGCGCAGGTTCGGCATGTGCGGCATTACGAAGCGCAGCGGCCACATGATGTGCGGCGCCGCGCGCAGCAGCGTTTCGCGCTCCTGCAACGCCTTGCGCACCAGCCCGAACTCGTTGTACTCGAGGTAACGCAGGCCGCCGTGAATCAGCTTCGTGCTGGACGACGACGTATGCGACGCGAGGTCGTCCTGCTCGCAGAGCATGACCGACAGGCCGCGGCCGGCCGCATCGCGCGCGATCCCCGCGCCGTTGATGCCGCCGCCGACGACGAGCAGATCGTAGCGATTCGGTTGGGTCACCTGCTGTCCTTATCGTCTGTTGAAATAGGGCGAACATGAAATGTTCGAATTCGAAATTTAACGAACGAAATCGAAAAAGTAAAGTTCGATAAAGCGGGGCCAGTAGCGCGCGACACGATCCCGGACGATACTGGCGAAATCGACCGTTTCGCGAGGTGAATCATGCGTATTGGGATGTGGGCCGGCGTGTGCGCCATCCTTCTGGCGGGGTGCGGCGCGGGTACGCCGCCGCTCGCCGGCAACTGGCGGGCGCCGTCGTTCGTCGACCTGCAGACGTCGTGCGGCGGCGCCGCGCGCGACTGGGGCGCGGACGCGCAGCCGGTCTATTCGACGCTGTACGACGCGTACGTCGCGAAGCGGTATCGCGGGCTGACCGAAGCGAACTATTGTGCGTTCGTAAACGAACTTTCGACCCACTATGTGGCGCCTGACGCAGCGGCGCGCGCGGGCTGGATCGCGTATTTCAACGGAGCGCGCGCGCAGGCCATCAGCTGGCGGGCGGCGGTCGATCCGACGCTGCGCGGCGGTTGAAGCCGGCGGCGACGAACGGGCGGGGAGGCGGAAACGACCGCGCGGCCGGATGCCGGCCGCGCGATCAGGTCAAGGTCGGGAACAGCGGGGCTTACGAATAGCGGTACTTGACGGATCGCAGCGTGGCGTCGCCGGTCTCGGTCACGCAGTATCTGCGCCCCGAGCCGAGCCCTTCCAGGCGGACGAGCTGTTGTTCGAGCAGGATGTCCAGTTCATCCCGATCCATGTCGCGCTGATCAGGCGCGTCCTTCACAAGCAAGAGCGTGGCGAATTCATGCGGACTCAGCATCGTTCTCTCCATGGCAATCGGACTGCCCGCGCGGCCGGCGCATACGCCGACGCGCGATACCCCGCGGGGTATGGCTTGGGGGGAAAGCTGTATTCGCCGGCCCTGCAGTTCGCACCGCCCTGGCACAGGCGGATCGGCGAACGGGCCGGGGAACTGGAGTCTAGTCGAGCGCACACGCAACGACAAATCGTGCCCCGTTAATTTTCCGTTTGACAGAAGGGCATGCCGCAAGCGGTTCGTGCGCGGCGCCAACTTCTTGATTTCACTTGAAGTTTCAGGTGCGGTGCAGCATCGCAACCGTCATTCCGCGACGTACACCTGGGTGCCGGCGGCGGCCACCGTATCGGCCATGTCGGGCGGCAGCGGCTTGTCGGTGAAGAGCGCGTGCACCTGGCTCAGATGGCCCTGGCGCACGAGCGCCGGGCGGCCGACCTTCGAATGATCGGTGACGAGGTACACCGTGCGTGCATGCTGCATGATCGCCTCGGCGACGCGCACCTCGCGCGTGTCGAAATCGCGCAGCGTGCCGTCGGCCTCGATCGCCGACGTGCCGATGATCGCGTAGTCGACCTTGAACTGCCGGATGAAGTCGATCGCGAGTTCGCCCACGATGCCCTTGTCCCACGGCCGCACGATGCCGCCCGTGATCAGCACCTCGCAGTCGGGGTAGCCGCTCATCATCGACGCGACGTTCAGGTTGTTCGTGATCACGTGCAGCCCGTGATGGCGGTTCAGCGCGCGCGCGACTTCCTCGGTCGTCGTGCCGAGGTTGATGAACAGCGACGCCTGGTCGGGGATGTGCGACGCCGCGAGCGCCGCGATGCGCCGCTTCTCGTCGTGGAACATCCGCTGGCGCGCGGTGTACGACACGTTCTCCGAGCTGGTCGGCAGGCTCGCGCCACCGTGATAGCGGCGCAGCAGGTTCAGGTCGGCAAGCCAGTTCACGTCGCGGCGGATCGTCTGCGGCGTGACCGCGAAGTGCGCGGCGAGATCGTCGACGGTCACGAAGCCGTCGCGCTGCACCCATTCGAGCAATTCCTGCTGGCGCGCGTTGAGGGTGAGGCGGGGATCTCGGGTCATGGCTCGATGGTCGTGTCGTGAGACGGAGCGGGTATTGTAAGGGCGGCAACGGCGTTCGGCCGGCCTGCCGGACATCGGCGCGCATGATTCATGCGGAAATGGCATGGATTCATGTGACAAATGAATTTGTGCGATCGCGCCGATCGCGCTGCAATGGCGGATTGCCCGTTCGCACGGGCCCGTTCATTCAGCTTTCGACGAGGTGGTCTCGATGAGTGGCTTCAACTGGCACAACCCGTATCCGTCGACCCGTATTCCGGTGTTCGCGCGCAACGTCGTGTCGACGTCGCATCCGCTGGCCGCGCAGGCCGGGCTGCGGATGCTGTGGAAGGGCGGCAACGCGGTCGACGCGGCGCTGGCCGCGGCCGCCGCGATCACGGTCGTCGAGCCCGTATCGTGCGGGCTCGGCGGCGATGCGTTCGCGCTCGTATGGGATGGCGACCGACTGTCGGGGCTCAACGCATCGGGCGTCGCGCCGGCCGCATGGAACGTCGACTACTTCCGCAAGCGTCACGGCGAGGACGCGCGCGGCAACGCGAACAAGCCGACCCGCGGCTGGGACACCGTCACCGTGCCGGGCGTGATCGCGGGCTGGGAAGCGCTGCACGCGAAGTTCGGTTCACTGCCGTTCGCGGACCTGCTCGAGCCGGCGATCGAGATCGCGGAGCGCGGCTTTTCGGTGCCGCCGATCGTCGCGCACAAGTGGGCGGCGGCCGTCCCCGAACTGCAGGGCCTGCCCGGTTTCGCGGACACCTTCATGCCGCGCGGCCGCGCGCCGCTCGTCGGCGAACGCGTGTGCCTGCCCCGTCATGCGCAGACGCTGCGCACGCTCGCGAAGGACGGCGCGCGGGCGTTCTACGAAGGCGCGCTCGCCGAGCGTATCGCCGCGTTCGCGCGCGAAGGCGGCGGCGCGCTGACCGCAGCCGACCTGCGCGCGTACCGGCCGGAATGGGTCGAGCCGATCGGCAAGCGCTTCGGCCGTCACACGATTCACGAGATCCCGCCGAACGGGCAGGGCATCGCCGCGCTGATCGCGCTCGGCATCGCCGAGCAGGCGGGCGTGACCGAGTGCCCGGTCGACTCGGTCGATTCGCAGCATCTGCAGATCGAGGCGATGAAGCTGGCGTTCGCCGACGTCTATCGCTACGTCGCCGATCCGCGCGCGATGGACGTCGCGCCCGAACAGATGCTCGACGATGCGTATCTCGCCGAACGCGCGAAGCTGATCGATCGCGCGCGTGCGACGCACTTCGCCGCCGGCCGTCCGCATTCGGGCGGCACGATCTACCTGTCGGCGGCCGACGAGCGCGGGATGATGGTGAGCTTCATCCAGTCGAACTACATGGGCTTCGGCTCGGGGCTCGTCGTGCCCGGCGCCGGCATTGCGCTGCAGAACCGCGGGCACGGCTTCTCGATGGACCCGGCTTCGCCGAACGTCGTCGGGGGCGGCAAGCGGCCGTTCCACACGATCATCCCGGCGTTCGTTACCGCGGAAGCCAATGGCCGCACCGAGGCCGTGATGAGCTTCGGCGTGATGGGCGGCGACATGCAGCCTCAGGGCCATCTGCAGACCGTCGTGCGGATGCTCGGCTATGGCCAGCAGCCGCAGGCCGCGTGTTGCGCGCCGCGCTGGAAGGTCAATCGCGACTTCACGCTCGACGTCGAGGCGACGATGAACCGCGCGACGGTCGACGCGCTGGCCGCCCGCGGCCATACGATCCAGTCGATCGACGATCCTTACATGGATTTCGGTTCGGGGCAGTTCGTGTGGCGCCTCGATCCCGACGATCCCGAGCGCGGCTACGTGGCCGCGAGCGACAGCCGGCGCGACGGGCTCGCGGCCGGTTTCTGACGGATCGCTTCCGGCTTTCTTTGCAGTTGTCCAGCATTACGGGCGGCCCGGTGGCCGCCCGTTTCGTTTGATGCGGCGGATCTCGTCGACCGCGCGCAAGCGGTTTGAAGGACTCGTCTAACGAACGGCAACAGACGCCGTGGAACTGCGCGTGTCGGGTATGGTCAGTGCTCTGGAGCACGAACTTCAAAGTCCGGCTAAGATGCCAGGATGGTTCGGCCGGACCGACTCACTATAAACGCAAGTAAAACGCCGCCTGCGGATCGGCTGGCGCCTGTGCCCCAGGCATGGGCCGGCCTCCGCGCGACGACTGGGAGCGCACTACCATGGACACCAAAACGACGCATGTGATGCCGTGGCGTATCGAGGACATCGACCTGAACCGGATCGATCGTCAGCGTGCCGCCGCGAACGAGGATCTGCTACTGCTGCTGTGCGCGTCGTCGTTCATCGAAAGCGGCTCGGATCTCTATACGAGCAATCTGAGCGAATTCTTCAATGACGATCCGGAAGTCTCTGCATGGCTCAACAATGCATGGGAGCCCGAAGAATTGCAGCACGGCCGCGCGCTGAAGGCGTATATCGCGCACGTGTGGCCCGAGTTCGACTGGGATACGGCCTTCGCGAATTTCTTCGCCGAGTATTCGAAGACGTGCTCGGTCGAGGCATTCGAAAAAACCCGCGCGCTCGAAATGGTCGCGCGCTGCGTCGTCGAGACGGGCACGGCCACGCTCTATCGCGCGATCAACGAATGCTCGGACGAGCCGGTGCTGAAGGAAATCACCGACAACATCCGCACGGACGAAGTGCGTCACTACAAGCACTTCTTCAAGTTCTTCAAGAAGTACAACCAGGTCGAAGGCAACGGCCGGCTCGCGGTGCTCGGTGCGCTTGCGCGCCGCGTGATGGAAATCAAGAACGAGGATTCCGAGATCGCGCTGCGCCACGTGTTCGCGATCCGCTATCCGGACCGCGTCGGCGACAGCCAGTACAACCGCGAGCGCGCCGCGCGCATCAATTCGCTGGTCCGGCGCAACCTGTCGGCCGACATGTGCGTGAAGATGCTGCTCAAGCCGCTCGACCTGCCCGCGAAGATCCAGCCGGGCGTCCACTATCCGCTCACGAAGATCACGCGGCACGTTTTCCTGCGCTGATCGCCGCGGGGCGGCCCGTCGCGCGTATGCTGGCGCATCCTCATCCGATCCGCAGCCGGGCCACGCCATCATGACCGATACCCATCGCCACGCACTCGAACAATGGACGTTCGATGCGTGGCCGTCCGCCGTCGTGTCGCTGTTCGACGGCACCGCGCTCGAGCGTCATGCCGGCGTCGCCGCGTCGCTGATCGTCGCGACCGACGACGGCCAGTTGCGCACGACGCTGCTCGGCGTCGGCGAAATCTACGCACACGATGCGCGCACGCTGCTGATCGCGCTCTGGCCGCAGTCGCGGGCGGCGCGCGCGATCGCGCAACGGCGCACGGCCGCGTTGACGCTGGTCGCGGACGGCGCGTTTTTTCAGGCGCAACTGGAGATGAGGCCGCTCGAAGGGGACTTCGGCGGACTGGCCGGATTCGCTGCGACGATCGCGCACGGCGATGCGCAGCGGGTCGGCTATGCGCGTCTCGCGACAGGCGTCACGTTCACGCTGGAAGGGGAGCGCGCCGCGGTGCTCGCACGCTGGCAACGCCAGATCGAGCACCTGCGGCGCGCGGCCGCGCGGCTTCAGTGACCGCGCTGGCCGCTGCGCGACGAACGGTTGCGGTTCGGATGCGCGGCGTTGCCGTTTGCCGGGCGGGCGCCGTTGGCGCCGCCTGCCGGACGTCCGCCGCTATTGCCAGCGGCGCCGCCTTGCGTGCGCGGCTTCGCGGTCTTCTGCTGCGATGCCTTCGGTTGCGCGTTGCCGTCGCGTTTCGCGGCCGGCTGGCCTGAGCCGCCGGCACGCGGCTGGCGATTGCCGCCGCCACCGCCGCCGCGCGGTTGCTGCTGGCCGCGGCGTTGCTGGATCGGCTCCGGCTTCGCGTTCGGATCGGGTTCGAAGCCCGCGATCACTTCCTGCGGGATCTCGCGCTTGATCAGCCGCTCGATGTCGCGCAGCAGTTGCTTCTCGTCGACGCACACGAGCGACACGGCTTCGCCGGTCGCGCCCGCGCGGCCCGTGCGGCCGATCCGGTGCACGTAATCCTCGGGCACGTTCGGCAGGTCGAAGTTGACGACGTGCGGCAACTGGTCGATGTCGATCCCGCGCGCGGCGATATCGGTCGCGACGAGCACCTGCAGCGTGCTGTTCTTGAACTCGGCCAGCGCGCGCGTACGCGCCGACTGGCTCTTGTTGCCGTGGATCGCCATCGCGCTGATGCCGTCCTTCGTCAGTTGCTCGGCGAGCCGGTTGGCGCCGTGCTTGGTGCGCGTGAACACGAGCACCTGGAACCAGTTGTGTTCGCGGATCAGGTGCGTGAGCAGCTCGCGCTTGCGGTCGCGGTCGACCGGGTGGATCTTCTGCGCGACGCTCTCGGCGGTCGTGTTGCGGCGGGCGACCTCGATCAGCGCGGGCGAATCGAGCAGGCTGTCGGCGAGCGCCTTGATTTCATCGGAGAAGGTGGCCGAGAACAGCAGGTTCTGGCGCTGCGGCGGCAGCTTCGCGAGCACGCGCTTGATGTCGTGGATGAAGCCCATGTCGAGCATCCGGTCGGCTTCGTCGAGCACGAGGATGTCGAGATCCGACAGGTCGATGGTCTTCTGCTGCATGTGGTCGAGCAGGCGCCCCGGCGTCGCGACGACGATGTCGACGCCGCGCTTGAGCGCATCGATCTGCGGATTGATGCTGACGCCGCCGAACATCACGGTCGAGCGCAGCTTCAGGTACTTGCTGTACGCGCGCACGCTTTCCTCGACCTGGGCGGCGAGTTCGCGCGTCGGCGTGAGGATCAGCGCGCGCACCGCACGCTTCGCGCCACGGTGCTCCGCGTAGAACGTATGCAGGCGTTGCAGGATCGGCAGCGTGAAGCCGGCGGTCTTGCCGGTGCCGGTTTGTGCGCCGGCGAGCAGGTCGCCGCCGCCGAGGACGGCCGGGATCGCCTGCTGCTGGATCGGGGTCGGCGACGTGTAGCCGAGCTCGTTGACCGCCTTGACCAGCGGTTCGGCCAGGCCGAGAGATTCGAAAGACATAGATACCACTCTTGAGTTTTATGATCGGCGATGCATCGCGCGGCCCGCGCGGCAAACCTGCATCGCAAAACAGCCAAAAAGCAAAAGGGCGCGGCCGCGGTTTCCCGCAGCCGCGCCCCGTTTGTGTGAGCCGCTTCTTAGTCGAGCGGCGCGGAACGCAGGTCGCTCACCTGTTGCGGCGAGATCGGCGTACCGTTGTTACCCCAAGACATCCGGATATACGTGACGACCGCCGCGACTTCCTGGTTCGACAGCGACTGCGCGAACGGCGGCATCCCGTACGGACGCGGATTCTTGAACGTGCTCGGCGGGTAGCCGCCATTCAGCACCATGCGGATCGGGTTGACGGCCGATTCCATCATGATCGAGTGGTTGCCCGCGAGCGGCGGATAGGCCGGCGGCTTGCCCGCGCCGTTTTCGGCGTGGCAGGTCGCGCAGTTGTCCGCGTAGATCTTCTTGCCCTGGTCGAACAGCGCGTTGCCGAACTGCTTCGACGGCTCGTACTGCATGTTCTTCGGCGCTTCGGCTTTCTGCGGGATCGACTTCAGGTACGTCGACATCGCGCGCGTATCTTCGTCGGTCATGTACTGCAGGCTGTTGTGGACCACGTCCGCCATCGGGCCGAACACCGCGCCCTTCTGCGACACGCCGGCCTGCAGCAGGTCGGACAGCTCCTGCACGTGCCAGTCGCCGAGGCCGAGCTCCTTGTCGTTCGTCAGCGACGGCGCATACCAGTTCTGCAGCGGGATCAGGCCGCCGGCGAACGCCGACGAGCTCACCGGGCCGCCCATCATGTTGATCGACGTGTGGCACATCGAGCAGTGGCCGAGGCCTTCGACGAGATACGCGCCGCGGTTCCATTCGACCGACTTCGTCGGATCCGGCTTGTATTCGCCTTCCTTGAAGAACAGCGTGCGCCAGCCGATCAGCAGGTTGCGGTTGTTGAACGGGAACTTCAGTTCGTGCGGACGGCTCGGCACCGACACCGGCGCGACCGAACGCAGGTACGCGTAGATCGCGTCCGAATCGGCGCGCGTGACCTTCGTGTAGCTCGCGAACGGGAAGCCCGGGTACAGCAGGCTGCCGTCCTTCGAGCGACCGGTGTGCATCGCGCGGTAGAAGTCGTCCGACGTCCACTTGCCGATACCGTTCTGGTCGTCCGGCGTGATGTTCGGCGTGTACATCGTGCCGAACGGCGTCGCCATCGGCAGGCCGCCCGCGAAGGACTTGCCGCCGCGCACGGTGTGGCACGCGATACAGTCGCCGACGCGCGCGAGGTATTCGCCCTTCTTGATCAGCGCGGCCTGGTCGGCCGGCGTGGCCGCGACGGCGGCAGCGCCGTGCAGCGTGTCGTTGCCCGGCCACAGGACCGGCACGAGGGCGGCAGCCGCGACGATCGCGACGGCCGAGAGTGCAAACAGGGACTTGCGTTTCATTGTGTCTGTCTCCCTTGCCTTATTGCGGTTCGCTGCCGCAGGCGAGCGGAGTCTTCATCGAACGCGCCGGGGCCGGCACGGGGTTGGCGGGCGCCGGTTGCGCGGCGAGCCACGCGGTCACGGCCGTCACGTCTTCGTCGGAAAGCTTCGCGGCGATGTCGTGCATGCAATCGGGCGCCTTCGCGTGGCGGTTGCCCGAGCGCCATGCGCCGAGCTGCGCGCTCAGGTAATCGGCGTGCAGGCCGACGAGGCCCGGGATCGCCGGCTGCATGCCGGTCAGCCCTGCGCCGTGGCAGGCCACGCAGGCCGGCAGCTTGCGGGACGGGTCGCCCTGCGTGACGAGCTGCTTGCCGCGTGCGAGCGTCGCGGCCGGCAGCGTCGGCTTCGCCGGCGTCGGGTACGGCGGACGTTCGGCCGAGAAGTGCTCGGCGATTTCCTTCAGGTAATCGTCGTTCAGGTACGTCAGCAGATAGTTCATCGGCGGGTACTTGCGCCGGCCGTCACGGAAGTTGACGAGCTGGTTGTACAGGTACTCGGCCGGCTTGCCGGCAAGACGCGGGAAGTAGTCGTTGTCCGTGCCCTGGCCGTGAACGCCGTGGCATGCAGTACAGCCGCGCACGCGCTCGGCCATGGTATCGGGTGCCTTGAGCGGCGCCTGCTGGGCGTGCGCTTGCTCCGTGGGCTTGGTCTGCGCTTGGGCAGCGCTCATAAGGCCCGCGCCGCCGATCATCAGAACGGCGAGCAGCGGACGGAAGAGGCGTCTTGAAGACACACGAGACTCCATGTTTATTCGTCGGGGACCTTGTCCGGGCTACGATCGGCTCGGCGCATGGACGGCAGGACAGCCGGGCTGCTGCGACGCGGCATTCTATCATCGATGGGTAATGACGGCTATTTGGCAAAAGGACATCGGTTCCTGTCCGTTTGCGACTTGCGACAATTTGACGCGCATTGCGCCGGGGTCATGTGAACCGGCGTGCGTTTTCCCCATCGAAGACCGTACACTCGCGGGTCGCGCGGCGCCGCCTCCGCCGCAGGTCCAGTCATTTCTCCCGTTTCCGGATTCATCGATGACGTTTTCTACCGTGCCGTTGCCTGCCTCCCGCTGTCCGTCCCGCTGTCCGTCCCGCTGTCCGTCCCGGTGCCGCCGCACTGCCGGCCTGCCGCTTGCGGGAGGGTGCGCGCGATGAAGTTCGACAGCTTGTGGATCGGTCAGGTCGCGCTCGCGGCGCTGATGGATGCGGCGTTCGCGATGGCGGTCGGCTCGGCGCTGCTCAAGGCGTGGCTCGGCAAGGACGGTGCGCGGCCGGTCATCGCGCCGTCGCACCCCGCCTGGCTGCGCGCGCAACATTCGCTGGTCGCGGCGGCGCTGGCGCTGGTGCTCGCCGATCTCGGCTGGCTCGTCTACGAGGCCGCGACGATGAGCGGCGCGGGGCTCGGCGGCGCGTTCGCCGCGATTCCCGTCATGCTGATGCAAACGCATACGGGCTTCGCGTGGAGCGTCGCGTTCGCTGGCGCGCTGCTGCTCGCGATCGTCGCGCTCGCGAAGCCGGACGGCCCGGTCGCGCATGCAGTGCTGTGGCTCGCGGTGATCGTGGTCGCGGCCGGCAAGGCGTCGCTCGGCCATGCGGCCGACAGCGGCGTGCTGTCCGCGGCGGTCGGCGTGCAGACGCTGCACCTGCTGGCCACCGCCGTATGGGGCGGCCTCGTGCTCGCGGGCGGGCTCGCGGTGTTGCCGGCGCTCGGGACGTCGGTCGCGCGCGGCGCGCTGATCCGCATCGGCCAGCACCTGTCGCGCACGTCGATCGTCGCGGTCGTCTTCGTGCTCGGCACCGGCGTGCTCAACGCGATCCGCGGGCTCGGCGGCTCGCTCGCGCCGCTCGACGGCAGCACGTGGGGGCGCGTGTTGCTGCTGAAGTTGCTGCTCGTCGCGCTCGCGCTCGTGCTCGGCGGGCTCAACCGCTTCTCGGCGCTGCCGCGCCTGCGCCGCACCGCGTCGACCGAGGACGCGTACACGTTCCGCAACATCCTGCATCTCGAAGGGATGACGATGATCGGCGTGTTCGTGGCGGCGGCCGTGCTGTCGTTCAGCGTGCCGGGGTTCGCGGCGCTCGGCTGACGGCCGAACGGCGCAGGGCGCAGGGCGCTGGCGCGCGCCGCTGGCGTGGCGCGGATGCAAGAACGGCCGCCTTGTCGGGCGGCCGTGTCGAACGCATTGCGCGGCGCGCGCCGCACCCCGCGTCTTTCTTATTTATCTCACGCGTTCATCACCACTCGGCGACGCTGCCGTCCGCGTGGCGCCACACCGGGTTGCGCCAGCGATGGCCGGTCTTCGCCATCTCGCGCACCTTCTCCTCGTTCACGTCGATGCCGAGCCCCGGCCCTTGCGGGATCGCGACGAAGCCATCGTCGTAGCGGAACACCTCGGGGTTGCGCAGATAGTCGAGCAGGTCGTTGCCCTGGTTGTAGTGGATGCCGAGGCTCTGTTCCTGGATGAACGCGTTGTAGCTGATCGCGTCGAGCTGCAGGCACGCGGCGAGCGCGATCGGCCCGAGCGGGCAATGCAGCGCGAGCGCGACGTCGTAGCTTTCCGCGAGCGTCGCGATCTTGCGGCACTCGGTGATGCCGCCCGCGTGCGATGCGTCCGGCTGGATGATGTCGACGTAGCCGCCCGCGAGGATGTGCTTGAAGTCCCAGCGCGAGTACAGCCGCTCGCCGAGCGCGATCGGCGTGTTGGTCTGGTTGACGATGTCGCGCAGCGCCTCGGCGTTCTCCGACAGCACCGGCTCCTCGATGAACATCAGCTTGTACGGGTCGAGTTCCTTCGCGAGCACCTTCGCCATCGGCTTGTGCACGCGGCCGTGGAAGTCGACGCCGATCCCGACGTGCGGGCCCACCGCGTCGCGCACCGCCGCGACGTTCGCGATCACCTGTTCGACCTTGTCGTAGGTGTCGACGATCTGCAGTTCCTCGGAGCCGTTCATCTTCACGGCCTTGAAGCCGCGCTCGACCACCGCGCGCGCATTGTTCGCGACGTCGCTCGGCCGGTCGCCGCCGATCCATGAATACACCTTGATGCGGTCGCGCACCTGGCCGCCGAGCAGCGCGTGCACGGGCACGCCGTGATGCTTGCCCTTGATGTCCCACAGCGCCTGGTCGACGCCCGCGATCGCGCTCATCATGATCGGGCCGCCGCGGTAGAAGCCCGCGCGGTACATCACCTGCCAGTGATCCTCGATCAACAGCGGGTCGCGGCCGACCAGGTAGTCGGTCAGTTCCTGCACGGCGGCCTCGACCGTGTGCGCGCGGCCTTCGACGACGGGCTCGCCCCAGCCGATGATGCCCTCGTCGGTTTCGATCTTGAGGAACAGCCAGCGGGGCGGGACGACGAACGTTTCGAGGCGGGTGATTTTCATGACGCGTGTCTCCATGATTGACCGGCGCGCCCGCGCGGGCGCGGCGCACGATCCGTGCTTTCACGGTTATCCTAGCGTAGTCGAATAAAAAATAGTATTAATAGCATTAATGCGCAGATAGTGGGCAGCCCGCCCGACGGAGAACGATCATTCAACGCGACCTGCATGGACAGACGGCCTTCCGGCTCGCGACGGCGATCCTGCGCGGCGACTACCCGCCCGAATCGCTGCTGCCGAGGGAACCCGACCTGATGGAGATGTACGGCGTGAGCCGCACGGTGATGCGCGAGGCGCTGCGCACGCTGACGTCGAAGGGGCTGGTCGAATCGCGGCCGAAGGTCGGCACGCGCGTGCGGCCGCGCCGTGCGTGGAACCTGCTCGATGCCGACCTGCTCGACTGGT
The DNA here is from genome assembly GCF_018417615.1 of Burkholderia sp. LAS2. Classification (NCBI taxonomy): domain Bacteria; kingdom Pseudomonadati; phylum Pseudomonadota; class Betaproteobacteria; order Burkholderiales; family Burkholderiaceae; genus Burkholderia; species Burkholderia sp. LAS2. The sequence goes on along the minus strand of NZ_CP071052.1, from coordinate 3,397,484 downwards.
ATGCGCGCGTCGCGCCGCCGCTCGCGTTCGCGCTGAAGCTGCAGGAAATGCGCGAGATGATCGAGCCGCACGCGGCCGCGCTCGCCGCGCGCACCCATACGCCCGAAGCCTTCGACGCGATCGACGGCGCGGTGCGCGCGATGGCCGCCGCGCGCAACGTCGACGAATGGGTGCGCGCCGACCTGCACTTTCACCTGAGCGTGCTGGAGGCCGGCGGCAACGAGCTGCTGGTGCCGCTCGGCGCGCTGATCGATCGCACGCTCGAGGCGCAACTGCAGCTGAACGCGCGCCGGGCGGACGTGTACAACGCGTCGCTTGCCGAGCACACGGCCGTCAGCGACGCGATCCGCGTGCGCGACGAAGACGGCGCGCGCCGCGCGATGGCGACGCTGCTCGCGGTGACGCGCGCGCGGATCGAGATGTCGTGACGGAGCGGGGCGAGGCGGCCCCCGCGCCGCGCCGTGTCGTCAGGCGTTCGCGCAGCCGCCCGGCTTGTGGATGCGTTCCGTCGACGGCGGGTACTTCGCGAGCAGGCTCGCCGGCCGCCGCGGCCGCGCGACCAGGTCGCCGCCGCAGTTCGGGCAGCGGCCCTTCAGCACGTCGTCGGCGCAGGTCGCGCAGAACGTACATTCAAATGTACAGATGCGCGCTTCCGCCGAATCGGGCGGCAGGTCCTTGTCGCAGCATTCGCAGCCGGGGCGCAGTTCGAGCATGAGGGTCTCCTGGGTCGATGACGGATGGGCGCCGCCCGGACATTGCGTGCGGCGCGTGCGAGCGCTACTGTACGCGTTTGGATCGGCCCGGCCAACGGCGTCCCGCCTGGGCGCCGGCGCTGCGCACGGGCTGCACCGGGAGACGACCATGCTTTATCGCGGAAGCTGTCATTGCGGCGACGTGACGTTCGAGGCGGAAGGCGACCTGCAGGGCGTGATGGCGTGCAACTGCTCGATCTGCCAGCGCAAGGGCGCGCTGATGTGGTTCGTGCCGCGCGACCACATGAAGCTGCTGACGCCCGACGAAAATCTCGCGACCTACCTGTTCAACAAGCACGTGATCCGGCATCGCTTCTGCAAGCGGTGCGGGATTCATGTATTCGGCGAAGGCGTCCATCCGGACGGCACCGCAATGGCCGCGATCAACGTGCGCTGCGTCGAGGGCGTCGATCTCGACGCGCTGCCCGTCACGCACTACGACGGCCGCTCGCGCTGAGCGGCGCGCGGTTGCGGGCGCCTGCGCGGCGCAATCGGATCAGGAGGGTTGCACGGCCGCCGCGTTCGGCGCAGGCGTTTCCGCTTGCGGCGCCGGGCCGGCGGTGCGCGTGCCGGCGTCGGCCGGGCGTTCGATCAGCGGCGCGAGCGCCGGCGCCATCGACTTCAGCAACTGCACGGCCATCGCGCTCGTGAAGTCGTAGCGCGCCGCATACGGCTCGTGCGCGGTCGCCGTCAGCACGCCGAAGAACCGGTCGCCGATCGCGAACACGAAGGTGCCGCTGCGGTTGACCTTGCGCGATTCGATCAGCCGCGCGCCGCGCGCATAGATGTTGAAGCGCTGGTCGCCCGTCCCGGTCTTGCCGTACACGTCGAGCGTCTTGCCGTCCGGCAGCGTGAGCCCGCCCGCGAGGCGGCGCGCGGTGCCGTGGAGCACGACGTCGCGCAGCAGCGTGTGCGCGACGTTGACGATCTCCGGCGCCAGCATCGGCTGCGGCTGCGCGGCCGCGCGCACGAAGCGGGTTTCGTACGGCGTGCCCTTCGCGAAATCGAGCCGTGTGATCGTCTCGGTCGGCGCCTTCTGGCCGCCGTTCGCGATCAGGCCGATCAGTTTCGCGAGCGCGTCGGGCTGGTCGCCCGAGGCGCCGATCGCGGCCGCGTAGGACGGCGTCACCTCCGCGAACGGGTAGCCGAGCGCGCGCCACGACTTCGTGATTTCCGCGTACGCGCGCAGCTCGACCATGCGGCGGATGCGGCGGTCCTGCGTCGCGTGGTAGCGGGTCTTGTACAGCCACGAATACGTGTAGAAACGCGCATCGCGACTGTCGCGCTGCACGTCGGCGAGCGACGCGGCCGGGTGTACGCGCAGGTAGTTGAGCGTCCACAGCGCGAGCGGATGAACGCTCGCGATATAGCCGCGATCGTTGAGGTTGAAGCGGTCGATCGCGTACTTCGCGTAGAGCGCGGCGAGATCGTCGTCGGACAGCGTTGCGGCCGGCGTGCCTTTCAGTTGCGCGCGCATCTGCGCATCGAACCATGCAAGCGATTCGTTCGGCGCGACGCTGCGCAGCACCGTCGCGAGCTTCGGCGGCGACTTGCGTACGTCGCGCAGCATCAGCGCGAGCGCGTCGTCGGGCGCCTTGCCCGCATAGCGCGTGTAGTAGCGCTTCACGTAGACCTGGCTTTCGCCGTCGACGAATTGCTGCAGGTAATGCTGGCGCTGCGCGGGATCGTTGAGCCACGACGACGACGGGCCGGCCGCCTGCAGCGTTTCGTAGTGAACGATGTCGCGCATCAGCCGCACGAACACGAGGTTGACCGAGTGCTCGAACGCCGCGTGCAGCGTCAGGATGCGGCCGTTGTCCGACTTTTCGAAGTTCGAGAACACCTGCGCGCCGCCGCCCGTGTAGAACACGTCCGGACTCGCCGAATACTTGCGTTCGACGGACGCATCCAGCATCGCCTGCAGCGAGCGGTCGCGCGTATGCGACAGGTAGTCGAGCGCCCAGCGCGACAGCCCGTCGATCGGATCCGGTTTCACGCGCGCCAGCTCCGCGTTCGACAGGTTCGCATAGCGCGCATGCAGGTCGGCGACGATCTGCAGGTACGTGATCAGCGTGCGCAGCTTCGCGGTCGAGCCGAGGTTGATGCGGCCGCCGCGATTCACGTCGAACGGCTGGTTCACGCTGTCGGTCTGTACGCGCAGCATGTTCGCGCCGTTGCGGTGCTCGTACAGCGTGAAGCTGTACGTGAGGTGCGACGGGTCGTCCTTCGGCGCCAGCATCTCGAAACCGTACAGGCCGGCGGCCTGCGCGCCGTCGCGCGTCGATGCCCGCGCGAGCCGCTCCGCGACCGCCTGCTGCACGCCGTTGTCGAGCGTGCTGGTGGCCTGCAGATCGAGCTGGTCGAGCTGGTACAGGTCGCTGATGCCGAGCGCCGACAGCAGCGACGCGCGCGCGGAGGTCACGGCCTTGCGCGACACGAACGACTGCACGCGCGCGGCGGCCGGCGGCGCGCTGCGTTCGATCTGCGCGGCGAGCGCGGCATCGCGCAGCGCGGGCGAGATCACGCCGCCGTTCGACAGCAGCCGCAGGTAGCTGTCGGTCAGCTTCTGCAGCGCCGGATAGCCGCGGTTGAGGAAGTACGACGGCGCGCGCTGCGCGATCAGCAGCGACAGCGCCTCGCGGAACATCCTGCCTTGCTGGTCGACGTTGTCGCCGGTCGTCGGCGCGGAGAGCACCCGGTTCACGTCGTTGAAGTCGCGGCCGTACCACGCGGCGAGGCCGTCGCCGATGCCGGTGATTTCGCCGACGTGCGGCCGCGCGGCGAGCGGCACGGAGTTCAGGTAGCGCACCACGATCGTGCGGCGCGCGAGCATCGTCTGCGGGCCGTTCAGGTACGCGCGCACCGACGCGGACGCGATCTGCCGCAGCTTCTCGGGCGGCGTCGCGGTGCGGCCCTCGGGCGAATGGCGGAATTTCTCGATCTGCGTCGCGAGCGTGCTGCCGCCCGGGCGCGCCTGATGGCGATTGACCACGTGCAGCGCCTGGTCGGCCAGCGCGCGGCTGAAGCGCCCCCAGTCGATCGCCGGGTTGCGGTTCGGTTCGTTCGCATCGAGCAGGTAGCGATCCTCGATGAACAGCAGCGAATCGGTGATCACGCGCGGCACCGTGTCGAAGTCGGCATAGACGCGCTGCGGGAACACGGTCGCGAACAGCGGCGAGCCGGTCGAATCGAACAGCATCAGGCCCGTCTGGTCTTTCTCTTCGTAAGGGAGAAATAGCCCGCGCTCGCCGAGCGACAGCATCCGCTGCGAATCGCGCGCCTGTTCGCTGACGACGAAGCCGCGCGCGAGCAGCCGCTGCTGGAACGCGGGGATCAGCGCGTAGCCGAAGCGCTGGTCGTACGGGCCGTTCCCGGGGAAGCGGATGTGATCGCTCGGCCCCGTCTCGACCGTATAGCCGACGTCGCGGGTGAGCTCGGACAGGTAGCGCGCCTGCAGCCGGGACGTTTCGATCTCGGTCTGCACCAGCCGCGCGACGATCGCCACCGCGATCAGCAGTGCGGCGAGCAAAGACCACTTGACCCACGTCCAGACCGATGCGGGACCGGTCACGCGCGGGAGGATACGATTCAGCGGCCGATTCATGGCGGCGTCTCCCTGAGGGCGCGGTTGTCCGGCCACACCCCATTAAGGATTAGTGTAGTCCTCCGCGGCGGGCTGCCAAGGCCGGTTGACTACCGAGATGCGCCGGCGCAACAGGCGTGCCCGCGCCGGCCGGGCGACGGGTCGATGGCGGTCGGGGCGCCAGCCGGCGCGGTGCGCCGGCCCTGGGCAGGTCGAGCGGGCGGCGGCGACGCAGCGTGGAAAAATGGTGCGCGATTTCACCGTTCATTCAACTGGTGAAATGCTCGATCAGGTGATCGACGAACAGCCGTGCCTTGCGCGGAAAATGCCGGCGGGTCGGGTACGCGACATTCATCTCGAGGGCTTCGAGCCGATAGCCGGGCAGCAGCGCGAGCAGCCGGCCGTCGTCGAGATCCGGCTTGACGAGGAAATCGGGCAGGACCGCGATGCCCATGCCGGACAGCGCCCAGTTCCGGATCAACCCGACGTTGTTCGACGATGCGGATTTGTTCGGGCGCACGGTGATGCGCGTTTGTTCGTGTTCGAACGACAGGTATTCGCCCGCGAAATCGGCATGGAATGCCAGGCCCGCGTGCGATGCGAGATCGTGCGGATGGGCCGGCGCGCCGTGCCGTTCGACATAGTGCGGCGCCGCGCAGACGATCCGGTTGATGCGCGTGAGCGGGCGCTTCACGAGGGAGTTGTTGCCGATGTGCTGCGACAGCAGCAGCCCGATGTCGAAGCCCTCGGACACGAGGTCGACGTGACGGTCCACGATCGTGACTTCCGGCACGATGGCCGGATGGCGCGTCTTGAACGCGTCGATGGCCGGCGCGAGCACGTGCATGCCGAACATGACCGGCGCGGCGATTTTCAGCGATCCAATCGGTTCGTGATGCATCGAGGCGATCGTTTCCTCGACCCGGTCGATCTCGTCGATCACGTGACGTATCTGCGCCAGATAGAGGTGGCCCGCGTCGGTCAGCGACAGGCTGCGGGTGGTGCGATTCAGCAGGCGTGCGCCGAGCCGATCCTCGATGCTCATCACGAGGCGGGTGGCCGACGAATTGGAGATGTTCAGTTCCGTGGCCGCGCGCGCGAAACTGCGAAGTTCGGCGACCTTGACGAATAGTCGCATCGGTAGGAGTTCGTCCATTTTTTATCGATAAATAGAAAACGATGACTTGATTCTATCTATCGGTTTGCTGGATTTTAACGGGCGTTTTTCGCGAATTATTATTATGGAATCGCGTATTTATCTGGTGTGCGAACGGTATGAGAATGGTGGATTCCAAGGCATTAAAGTCGTTGAATTGGCGATTTGATTGAGATTGCAATTAAACCTTTTTGACGGATTTGTATTTAGTAATTGTACGAAAATATAGGCTACTTTTTCGTTAAAGAATCGGACGTTATCGATGCGATGTGATGCCGAACCGTATACGTCCCTGTTGCGTTGGCAGCTTCGCGCGTTCGTGCCGGCGCACGGCCTCGGCGGAACGGCGGATCGGGTAGTCGCAGGTAATCGGGTTTGGCGCATCGCGGCGCGTGAGCGCGCGTGACCGCCGGATGGCCGTGCGCGGCGAACACGTGTTGCAGCGGGCGGCCCACGCCGAGGACCCGTGTCGCGGCCGCGGCCAGCGGTGATATGCTCGCGGGACGCCCGCGACCGACGGGCGGTTTCACGATGCCCGTGCGCGGTTGCGTCGCGCGGCGTTTCCGAGGGAAGAACCGACATCATGAGCCGCAAATTCATTCTGAAGGGCGACACGACCGATCACGGCGGCGTCGTGCTCGAAGGGATCGCCAATTCGTCGTTCGACGGGCGCGAACTCTCCTATCTCGGCGCAGCTGTGTTCTGCGCGGCGTGCAAGTCGCCGGGCGTGATCGTATCGGACGGCGGCGAGCGCACGATGACCGTGATGGGCAAGGTCGTCGCGCTCGAACACGACCTGTGCCAGTGTCTGTGCACGCCGCAGCCGAAACTGATCCCGTCGCAGGCGACCGGGACGATCTCGGGCTGAGCCCCGCCGCGCGCAGGCGGTCGTCGTCCGCGCTGCGTCGAGACACCGATGCCCGCTGTCAGACGCTGCCTGTGGTCTCGATCACGAGGATGCGCGCGGCGCCGAGCGGATGCGCGACGTGCTCGGTGCCGACCGTCGCATGGAAGACGTCGCCCGTCTCGAGCACCGTCGCATGCTCGACGCCTGCGTCGCGGTAGCGCATCTCGACGCGGCCATCGAGCACCGCGAACACCTCCTCGCCGTCGTTCACGTGCCAGCGATACGGCTGGTCGGTCCAGTGCAGCCGGACCGTGATGCCGTTCAGGTTCGCGATGTCGAGCGCGCCCCACGCGCGGTCCGCCGTGAATGCGGCACTCCGGATGATCTTCATCAATGTGTTCTCCGGCACGCGTGTGTGCCGCTTTCCCGTGATTTTTCCGACATCCGCGTTCAGCGCGACGCTGCGCGCAGCGCCTGCTCGACGATCTGCTTGCGCTTCTCGAAGCCGGCGGCCGTCCGTTCGGTGACGCGCGTCACGACCGCAGCCGGCGCGGTGTCGGGCGAGCCGGCGTCGAACGGCGGCGCGGGCGCATATTCGAGCTGCAGCTGAATCGCCTGCGCTTCTTCGTCGCCGACCAGCTCCGCGGCGATCGTCAGCGCGAAGTCGATGCCGGCCGTCACGCCGCCGCCCGTGACCAGGTTGCCGTCGCGCACGACGCGCTCGCGCACCGGTATCGCGCCCAACGGTTCGAGCAGCGAGTGGAACCGCCAGTGCGTCGTCGCGCGCCGTCCGCGCAGCAGGCCGGCCACGCCGAGCAGCAGCGCGCCCGTGCAGACCGACGTCACGTAGCGCGCGGTGGCCGCGCGCCGTTGCACGAACGCGATCGTTTCGGTATCGAGCAGCAGGTCGTTGATGCCGATCCCGCCCGGGATGCAGATCACGTCGAGCGGCGGGCAGTCGTCGAACGTGCAGGTGGGCGCGAGCGCGAGGCCGCTGCTCGACGCGACCGCGTCGCGCGACTTCCACACCAGATGGACGGCCGCGTCGGGCAGCGACGCGAGCACGTCGTGCGGGCCGGTGAGGTCGAGTTGCTGGACGCCCGGAAAGACGAGAAGGCCGATATGCAGGCTCATGCGAGGACTCCGTCGGGAAGGGAACGCGCGCCGTTCGGCACGGGATGGACAGATCGATTCTAGGCGCGTAGTGTTTGGCGAAATTGCCATATCGCCCACGTTTTCAGCCAATCGCCATGCCCGCCGCCGCTCCGCGTTCGATCCTCGTCCTCGCGTTTCCCCGTGCGCAACTGCTCGATGTGACGGGGCCGCTGCAGGTGTTCGCATCCGTCAACGAGCTCGCGCTGGAGCGCGGGCAGCCGGCGCCGTATGCGCCGCGCGTCGTGGCCGTCGAAGCCGGGCCCGTCGAGACGTCGTCGGGCCTCGTCGTGATGGCCGAGTCGCTGCGCGCGGCCGCGCGCCGTCCCGACACGCTGATCGTCGCCGGCGGGAAGGGCGTGCATGCGGCGTCGAAGGATGCGCGGGTGGTGAGTTGGGTGCGGCAGCAGGCCGGGCGCGCGCGGCGCGTGGCGTCGGTCTGCACCGGCGCGTTCCTGCTCGCCGAGGCCGGCCTGCTCGACGGGCGGCGCGCGGTCACGCACTGGGCGCGCTGCGACGAATTCGCGGCGCGCTACCCGAACGTGCGTGTCGAACCGGACCCGATCTTCATCCGCGAAGGCGCGCTGTGGACGTCGGCCGGCGTGACGGCCGGCATCGATCTGGCGCTCGCGCTGGTCGAAGAAGATCTCGGTCGGGCGACCGCGCTCGACGTCGCGCGCGAACTCGTCGTGTTCCTGAAGCGTCCGGGCGGACAGGCGCAGTTCAGCACGATGCTGTCGATGCAGCGCACTGCCGACCGGTTCGGCGAGCTGCACGCGTGGATGGCCGAGCACTTGACGGCCGACCTGTCGGTGCCCGCGCTCGCCGAGCGCGTGAGCATGAGCGAGCGCAGCTTCGTGCGCCACTATCGTGCGGAGACCGGCCGCACGCCCGCGCGCGCGGTCGAGCAGATCCGGGTCGAGGCCGCGCAACGCCTGCTCGGCGAAACGGCGTGGCCCGTCAAGCGGATCGCCGGGCGTTGCGGCTTCGGTACCGAGGAGACGCTGCGACGCAGTTTCGTGCGCGTGCTCGGCGTGTCGCCGCAGGGATATCGCGAGCGGTTCGTGCGGTAACGGACGACGGATGAGCGGGGCCGGAGCAGGCGCTGCGCGGAACTGAACGGAAACCGGTCGGTTTCGAGTCCGAAGCACCGAAACTATTCAGGATTGGACAACAATAGGCGGGGGCTTGTGCCGCGCCCGCCGCGGGCTCTATTCTGTTCCGTTGGTGATTCGAAGGGGAAGCGGCATGGACCGAATCCAGGCAATGGAAGTTTTTACCCGCGTGGTCGACGCGAACAGCTTCACGCGGGCGGCCGACACGCTCGCGATGCCGCGCGCGTCGGTGACGACCATCATCCAGAATCTCGAGGCGCTGCTCGGCGTGCGCCTGATGCACCGGACGACGCGCCGGCTGTCGCTGACGCCGGAGGGCGCCGCGTACTACGAGCATTGCATGAAGATCATCGCGGAGATCGCCGAGGCCGACGCGAGTTTCCAGGCCGGCAACCGCAAGCCGAGCGGCATGCTGCGCGTCCACATGCCGAGTTCGCTCGGGCGGCGCATCGTGCTGCCGTCGCTGTCGATTTTCCGGCAGCGCTATCCGGACATCACGCTCGAGCTGGGGCTGTCCGACCGCTACGTCGATCCGGTCGAGGAGGGCATCGACTGCATGATCCGGGTCGGGCCGCTCGAGGATTCGTCGATGGTCGCGCGGCGCATCGGGATGCTCAAGCGCGTGACGTGCGCGTCGCCTGATTACCTGGCCCGTCACGGCGAACCGAACGAGATTGCCGATCTCGTCGAACATCATGCGGTGAATTTCCGCTCGAGCCACGGCGCGCGGGCGATTCCGTGGGTGTTCATGATCGACGGCAAGCCGTTCGAGGTGCGGATGAACGGCAGCGTCACGGTCAACGATTCGGATGCCTACGTGACGTGCGGGCTCGAAGGCTTCGGGATGATCCAGCCGACGCTGTTCATGGTGCTGCCGCACCTGCTCGACGGTTCGCTGGTCGAAGTGCTGCCGGACAGCAATCCGAAGCCGAAGCCGATTTCCATCGTGTATCCGCACAACCGGCATTTGTCGCAGAAGGTGCGCGTGTTTGCGGACTGGATCGCGGAGGTGTTCGAGTCGACGCCGGCGCTGGAGGGTGGGGAGAACTGGCGGGGGAAGGTGGGGGCGGAGGCACGGGATGCGAAGCGCGGAGCGGTGGTGGCGTAGTCGCGGCGCAGCACGCGGGCTGAAGGACGGGCAACGTGCGGCACCGTGTGCGCTGAAGCAATGAAAAAAGCCGCTGTTTCTTTCGAAACAGCGGCTTTTCGCATTTGGTGGCGAATCAGGGATTCGAACCCCGGACCTGCGGATTATGATTCCGTCGCTCTAACCGACTGAGCTAATTCGCCGAAGACCCAAATTATGTCGATCGGCCGGCCGGCTGTCAATACCTTTTTCCATCTTCCCCGAAAAAAGTTGCCGGCGGCCCGTGCCGGCCTCCATCGCGGGCGGGAGCCGGCCAGCGGAAGCAGTGCCTCCGCCGGCCTTTCCCCGCTGCGCAGCCAACATCAATCCTGCGCGTAGATGTCCGAGTCCTTCGTCTCCTTGACGAACAGCAGGCCGATCACGAACGTGGCCAGCGCGATCACGATCGGATACCAGAGCCCCGAGTAGATGTTGCCCTTCGCCGCGACGATCGCGAACGCGGTCGCCGGCAGGAAGCCGCCGAACCAGCCGTTGCCGATGTGATAGGGCAGCGACATCGATGTGTAGCGAATCCGCGTCGGGAACATCTCGACCAGCATCGCCGCGATCGGGCCGTAGACCATCGTCACGAAGATCACGAGGATCGTCAGGATCACGATCGTCATCGGCCAGTTGAGTTGCGCCGGGTCCGCCTTGGCCGGGTAGCCGGCCCCCTTCAGCGTCGACGCGAGCGTCTTGTCGAATGCCGCGCCCTGCACCTTCGCGTCGGCCGCCTTGCCGTCGTAGGTCTGGATCACCGTGTCGCCGACCTTGATCTGGGCCGGCGTACCGGCCGGCGCCGCGACGTTCTCGTAGTTCAGGCCGGCCTTCGCGAGCGCGCTCTTCGCGATGTCGCACGAACTCGTGAACTTCGACGTGCCGACCGGGTTGAACTGGAACGAGCAGGCGGCCGGATCGGCGATGACCGTGATCGGCGCCTTCTGCGTCGCGAGTTCGAGCTGCGGGTTCGCGTAGTGCGTGAGCGCCTTGAACAGCGGGAAATAGGTCAGCGCCGCGATCAGGCAGCCCGCGAGGATGATCGGCTTGCGGCCGATCTTGTCCGACAGCGAACCGAAGAACAGGAAAAACGGCGTGCCGATCAGGAGCGCGATCGCGATCAGGATGTTCGCGCTCGCGCCGTCGACCTTCAGCGTCTGCGTGAGGAAGAACAGCGCGTAGAACTGACCCGTGTACCACACCACGGCCTGGCCGGCCGTCAGGCCGATCAGCGCGAGGATCACGATCTTCAGGTTCTTCCACTGGCCGAACGCTTCGGTCAGCGGCGCCTTCGACGTCTTGCCTTCCGCCTTGATGCGCAGGAACACCGGCGATTCGTTCAGTTGCAGCCGGATCCACACCGACACCGCGAGCAGCAGGATCGACGCGACGAACGGCACGCGCCAGCCCCAGCTGCCGAACGCTTCCTCGCCGATGAACGTGCGTACGCCGAGGATCACGAGCAACGACAGGAACAGGCCGAGCGTTGCCGTCGTCTGGATCCACGCGGTGTAGAAGCCGCGCCGGTTGGCCGGCGCATGCTCGGCGACGTAGGTCGCCGCGCCGCCGTACTCGCCGCCGAGCGCGAGGCCCTGCAGCAGCCGCATCGCGATGAAGATCACGGGGGCGGCGATGCCGATCGACGCGTAGCCGGGCAGGAAGCCGACCACGAACGTCGAGACGCCCATGATCACGATCGTCACGAGGAACGTGTGCTTGCGGCCGACGAGGTCGCCGAGCCGGCCGAACACGATCGCGCCGAACGGCCGCACCGCGAAGCCGGCCGCGAAGCCGAGCAGCGTGAAGATGAACGCGGCGGTCGGATTGACGCCGGAGAAGAAGCTCTTGCTGATGTAGGCCGCGAGCGAGCCGGCCAGGTAAAAGTCGTACCACTCGAACACGGTGCCGAGCGACGACGCGAAGATCACCTTCTTCTCTTCGCCCGTCATCGGCGAGTGCGAAATTTGCCCGCCTAACGTTGCCATGAATCGTCTCCAAGTCCCTTGATATAGATATGCGGCCGCCGTGGGAGGGGCGGGCCTGTCGACGATTATTGGCACGGAAACTTACGGCCCACTGACTCGCGCGTACAAAACCACTGCGCGTTAACCCGCGTCGAATCGGCCGCTTCGCGCGCCGATCGTAGCGCGAACGGTTGGTAAATCGCCGGTTTCGACGTTTTTGCGCCGCGCCGCGGCGGCGCGCGTCAGGGTTAATCCGGGGCGGGGGCGGCCAGCGGCAGGCTGATGCGCACGAGCGTGCCGGCGAGGCGCGGGGCGTGCTGATAGACGTGATCGTCGAGCGTCAGCGTGCCGCCGTGCTGCGTGGCGATCTCGCGCACGATCGCGAGCCCGAGGCCGCTGCCGTCGCCTTCGCGGCCGAGGATCCGGTAGAAGCGCTCGACGACGCGATCGCGCTCGCCGGCCGGGATGCCGGGGCCCGTATCCTCGACTTCGAGATGCACGCGCCGCGCCGCGGGCTCGGCGTGCACGCGCACCGTGATGCGGCCGCCTTCGGGCGTATAGCGGATCGCGTTGTCGACCAGGTTGCCGAGCATCTCGCGCAGCATCACCGGATTGCCGTCGACGTCGAGCGGCGCGTCGTCGTCCGGGCCTTCGTACCCGAGGTCCATCCGTTTCGCGAGCGCGGCCTGCACCCAGTCGCGCACCGTGCGTCGTGCGAGCGCGCCGATCTCGACCGGCTCGAAGGTCAGCCCGCTCGCGCGGTTTTCGGCACGCGCGAGCGCCAGCAGTTGCGTGACGAGCCGCGCGGCCTGCTCGGAGCTCGTCGCGATCTGCTCGAGCGAACGCTGCACGTCGGGCGGCACCGGGTGGCGCAGCGCGAATTCGGCCTGCGTGCGCAGGCCCGCGAGCGGCGTCTTCATCTGGTGCGCGGCGTCGGCGATGAAACGTTTCTGCAGCGCCATGTTCTGTTCGAGCCGCGCGAGCAGGTCGTTGAACGACGTGACGAGCGGTTCGATCTCGGGCGGCGCGCGCTGCGCCTCGACGGGCGACAGGTCGTCGGGTCGTCGCGCGCGGATGTGCGCCTGCAGCGCGTTGAGCGGCGCGAGCCCGCGCGACAGCCCGAACCAGACGAGCAGGATCGCGAGCGGCAGGATCACGAATTGCGGCAGGATCACGCCCTTGATGATGTCGTTCGCGAGCGCGTTGCGCTTGTCGAGCGTTTCGCCGACCTGCACGAGCACGGGCTGCGCGCCGCTCGCCTGCGGCAGCGCGACGGTCGTATATGCGACGCGCACGTCGTTGCCGCGCAGCAGGTCGTCGCGGAACACGACGACGCCCGGCGGCGGGCGGTCCTCGTCGCGCGGCAGCGGCATGTCGGCCTCGCCGGCGACCAGCTCGCCGCGCGTGCCGAGCACCTGGAAGTAGACGCTGTCGATGTTGTCCGCGCGCAGGAAGTCGCGCGTCTGCTCCGGCAGCGTCAGTTCGGCGACGCCGTTGACCGGATGGATCTGCCGGGCGAGCACGTACGCGTTGGTCTCGAGCGCGCGGTCGAACGGGCCGTTCGCGATCGTCTTCGCGACGAGATAGGTGACGGCGATGCTCATCGGCCACAGCAGCAGCAGCGGCGCGAGCATCCAGTCGAGGATTTCGCCGAACAGCGAGCGCGGGCGCGGCGTTTCGGGCGATTCGGTTTCGTCGGGCGGCGCGAACGGGTTCTCGTAGCGGGCGTCGCGCGCGTCGTCGGCAGCCGACGACGGCGCGCCGGTCGGGTGGCGGGAAGGGGAATGGGCCGGCGTGGCCATCGCGGCGCCGCCCGGCGTCAGCGCAGCGGCGTGCCGGCGGCCGCGGGCTGGGGCGCCGCCGTGTCGGCCGGCGTCGCGGGCGCGACCTTCTCGAGGCAATAGCCGAGGCCGCGCACGGTCGAGATCCGCACGCCGCTCGGTTCGATCTTCTTGCGCAGCCGGTGCACGTAGACTTCGATCGCGTTGTTGCTGACTTCCTCGCCCCATTCGCACAGGTGATCGACGAGTTGTTCCTTCGACACGAGGCGGCCGATCCGCTGCAGCAGCACCTCGAGCAGGCCGAGTTCGCGCGCGGAGAGATCGAGCACGTGATCGTTCGCATACGCGATGCGGCCGACCTGGTCGAATGCGAGCGAGCCGTGGCGCACGACCGTCGGGCCGCCGCCGGCGCCGCGCCGGGTCAGCGCGCGCACGCGCGCCTCGAGCTCGTTGAGTGCGAACGGCTTGGCCATGTAGTCGTCGGCGCCGAGGTCGAGCCCCTTCACGCGTTCGTCGACGCTGTCGGCGGCGGTCAGGATCAGCACGGGGAGATTGGAATTGCGCGCGCGCAGGCGCTTGAGCACGTCGAGCCCGGACATTTTCGGGAGCCCGAGATCGAGGATCAGCAGGTCGAAAGTCTGCATCGACAGCGCGGTGTCGGCGTCGACGCCGCTCTTCACGTGATCGACGGCATAGCCCGATTGGCGGAGTGACCGGGTGAGTCCGTCCGCGAGTATGCTGTCGTCTTCGGCGATGAGAATTCGCATGTTGCTGACCGATGCCGGCAGGGCGTTCGCGCCGGCGTGGCTGTCTCCGAAGTTATTCGTGTACAACGCAACCCGCATTGCGGGCTTGCATAAACCACTGTTTTTTTATACAGTGTCTGCATTCGTGGGCAGCGCTTGATGCGGGCGCGCCTCCAACAGACGCTGCTCATCATAGCAAAGGACGATTCATGGAAGATAGCAAGAAGGGCTCCGGGATGACCGCCGAGAAGAGCAAGGCGCTGGCGGCCGCGCTCGCGCAAATCGAGAAGCAGTTCGGCAAGGGCTCGATCATGCGCATGGGCGACGGCGAGGCGGCCGAGAATATCCAGGTCGTCTCCACGGGGTCGCTGGGTCTCGACATCGCGCTGGGCGTCGGCGGCCTGCCGCGCGGCCGGGTGGTCGAGATCTACGGTCCGGAATCGTCCGGTAAAACCACGCTCACGCTGCAGGTCATCGCCGAACTGCAGAAGATCGGCGGCACGGCAGCCTTCATCGATGCCGAGCACGCGCTCGACGTCCAGTACGCGTCGAAGCTCGGCGTGAACGTGCCGGAGCTGCTGATCTCGCAGCCGGACACCGGCGAGCAGGCGCTCGAAATCACCGATGCGCTGGTGCGCTCGGGCTCGATCGACATGATCGTCATCGACTCGGTCGCGGCGCTCGTGCCGAAGGCCGAAATCGAAGGCGAGATGGGCGATTCGCTGCCGGGCCTGCAGGCCCGCCTGATGTCGCAGGCACTGCGCAAGCTGACCGGCACGATCAAGCGCACGAACTGCCTCGTGATCTTCATCAACCAGATCCGGATGAAGATCGGCGTGATGTTCGGCAACCCGGAAACCACGACGGGCGGCAACGCACTGAAGTTCTATTCGTCGGTGCGTCTCGACATCCGCCGGATCGGCTCGATCAAGAAGAACGACGAGGTGATCGGCAACGAAACCCGCGTGAAGGTCGTCAAGAACAAGGTATCGCCGCCGTTCCGCGAAGCGATCTTCGACATCCTGTACGGCGAAGGCATTTCCCGCCAGGGCGAGATCATCGATCTCGGCGTGCAGGCGAAGATCGTCGACAAGGCCGGCGCCTGGTACAGCTACAACGGCGAGAAGATCGGCCAGGGCAAGGACAACGCGCGTGAATTCCTGCGCGAAAATCCGGAAATCGCGCGCGAGATCGAAAACCGCATCCGCGAATCGCTCGGTGTCGTCAGCATGCCCGATGGCGTAGCCAACGAAGCCGAGGCGCTGGACGAAGAAGAGTGATGGTTGCGCGCCGAGGTCGGGCTGGCGAGCCGGAGGAGCACGACACGCCCGAAATGGCGGGTCGCTCCGGCCGGCGAGCCGCACCCTCGGGCGCCAGCCGGCGGGACGCAGGCGGCAACGCTGCGAACCGCACCGCGACGAGGGCATCCGACGATGTCCTCGTTTCGTTTGAGATTGCCGCACCGGACGATCCGTTCGACGACGACGAATCGTTCGACGCACACGATCGCCCCCGCCGTCGGGTGTCCGGTGTCCGCTTCCCGGGCGATCGAGCCCCGGGCGCTCGTGCCCCGGGCGATCGCGCAGCCGATGCGCCCGCGACGGAAGATGTCTATACGCGCAGCAGCCAGCATCCGCGCCGCACACGCCGTGCATCCGGCGCGTCTTTCGGCGCATCTTCCGGCGGCGCTGCTTCAAGCGACGCCCCGGGCGCTCGCGAACGCGAGTCGTCGAAGCCGCCGCGGTCGTTGAAGGGGCGCGCGCTCGGCTATCTGTCGAGGCGCGAATACAGCCGCGCGGAACTCGCGCGCAAGCTCGCCCCTTACGTCGGCGAGGACGAATCCGTCGACCCGGTGCTCGATGCGCTGGAAAAGGAAGGCTGGCTGTCCGACGCGCGCTTCGCCGAGAGCCTCGTGCATCGTCGCGCGTCGCGCGTCGGCGTCGCGCGCATCGTCAGCGAACTGAAGCGCCATGCGGTCGGCGACAGTCTCGTCGAAGAGGTGAATGCCCAATTGCGCGAGACCGAGTGGACGCGCGCGCAGGCCGTTTGGCGCAAGAAATTCGGTGCACTGCCGCAAACGCCTGCCGAGCGCGCGAAGCAGGCGCGCTTCCTGGCCGCGCGGGGCTTCTCGAGCGCGACCATCGTGAAGTTGCTGAAGGTCGGCGACGATTTCCCGATCGATGACTGAGCCGCCCGGTCGCGCGCGTGGCGCGCGATTTTGCTGCATCGCAACCGCTTCCGGACAGGCGGGAATACCCGCCGTCGGGGCCGAATGCCTCAAATACCCAATATGCTAAAATCCACGGGTTTTCCTCTTCGGCCTCAACCTCCAGCATGCCGCTATCCGAGCCCGTGCCCCGTCAGTTGCGACATCGACGCGCAATCCGAGCGGAAGCCTACGAGCGCGGCGACGGCTTGTGGGACATCGAAGCCTGCCTGAC
This sequence comes from Burkholderia sp. LAS2, assembly GCF_018417615.1. NCBI lineage: Bacteria > Pseudomonadati > Pseudomonadota > Betaproteobacteria > Burkholderiales > Burkholderiaceae > Burkholderia > Burkholderia sp. LAS2. Next base: position 3,380,824 of record NZ_CP071052.1, on the reverse strand, counting down.
CGACCACAAGCCGCGCGATGTCGCGCTTGCGTCGGGCATCCGGCCTCAGGGCCTGCCGATCCACGAACTCTGGCTGCGCGTGACCATCGATCGTGACCTCAATGTCGTCGACGCCGAAGCGTCTTCGGAATGGGTGCCCTATCCCGGTCACTGTCAATCCGCTTCCCCCGCCTATCGGGCCCTCATCGGGCTCAACCTCTTCCGCAATTTCCGCCGCAACGCGAACCGGCTGCTCGCCGGCGTCGCAGGCTGTTCCCATCTCACCGAACTGTGCGCCGTGCTGCCGACGGCCGCGATCCAGGCGTTCGCCGGTGATGTATGGAACGTGCGCGAGGAGGGTGGCGAAGGGCCGGACCATGACGGCGTGCACGCCGAACCGCCTTTCCAGCTCGGCCGCTGCCGCGCGCTGCGATTCGATGGCGAGGTCGTGCGGCAGTACTACCCGCGCTGGTATGGCCCGATTCGGCCGGATCTGCCCGGTGAAGGCAGCACGAAGGAATGAACGGAAATCATTCGAAGAAGCGTCTTAAGCGACATTTCATCCAACTCTCAGACTGAAGGGAATCACGCATGAAGATTCACGAGTACCAGGGTAAGGAAATCCTGCGGAAATTCGGCGTCGCGGTACCGCGCGGCAAGCCGGCGTTCTCGGTGGACGAGGCCGTCAAGGTGGCGGAAGAGCTCGGCGGCCCGGTTTGGGTCGTGAAGGCTCAGATTCACGCGGGTGGCCGTGGCAAGGGCGGCGGCGTGAAGGTGGCGAAGTCGATCGAACAGGTGCGCGAATACGCGAACCAGATCCTCGGCATGCAGCTCGTCACGCACCAGACCGGTCCGGAAGGCCAGAAGGTCAACCGCCTGATGATCGAAGAAGGCGCCGACATCAAGCAGGAACTGTATGTCAGCCTCGTCGTCGACCGCATCTCGCAGAAGATCGTGCTGATGGGTTCGAGCGAAGGCGGCATGGACATCGAAGAAGTCGCCGAAAAGCACCCGGAACTGATCCACAAGGTCATCGTCGAGCCGTCGACGGGCCTGCTGGACGCGCAGGCCGACGACCTCGCCGCGAAGATCGGCGTGCCGGCCGCATCGATTCCGCAAGCGCGCGCGATCCTGCAAGGCCTGTACAAGGCATTCTGGGAAACCGACGCTTCGCTGGCTGAAATCAACCCGCTGAACGTCTCCGGCGACGGCAAGGTCACCGCACTCGACGCGAAGTTCAACTTCGACTCGAACGCGCTGTTCCGTCACCCGGAAATCGTTGCGTACCGCGATCTGGACGAAGAAGATCCGGCTGAAATCGAAGCGTCGAAGTTCGATCTCGCGTACATCTCGCTCGACGGCAACATCGGCTGCCTCGTGAACGGCGCAGGCCTCGCGATGGCGACGATGGACACCATCAAGCTGTTCGGCGGCGAACCGGCGAACTTCCTGGACGTCGGCGGCGGTGCGACGACCGAGAAGGTCACGGAAGCGTTCAAGCTGATGCTGAAGAACCCCGACCTGAAGGCGATCCTCGTGAACATCTTCGGCGGCATCATGCGCTGCGACGTGATCGCGGAAGGCGTGATCGCCGGTTCGAAGGCCGTGAACCTGAACGTGCCGCTCGTCGTGCGCATGAAGGGCACGAACGAGGACCTCGGCAAGAAGATGCTGGCCGATTCGGGCCTGCCGATCATCTCGGCCGACAGCATGGAAGAGGCTGCGCAGAAGGTCGTCGCGGCTGCCGCAGGCAAGTAACGCTATCGAATACGCATGGCGGCGCGGCTTGCACGCGACGCCCATCGAACAGAGGTCAAAATACATGTCGATTCTGATCAACAAGGACACGAAGGTCATCACGCAGGGCATTACCGGCAAAACCGGTCAGTTCCATACGCGCGCCTGCCGTGAATACGCAAACGGCCGCGAAGCATTCGTCGCGGGCGTGAACCCGAAGAAGGCCGGCGAAGATTTCGAAGGCATTCCGATCTACGCGAGCGTCAAGGAAGCGAAGGCGGAAACCGGCGCGACCGTGTCGGTCATCTACGTGCCGCCGGCAGGCGCAGCCGCTGCGATCTGGGAAGCGGTCGAAGCCGATCTGGATCTCGCGATCTGCATCACGGAAGGCATTCCCGTGCGCGACATGATCGAAGTGAAGGACCGCATGCGTCGCGAAGGCCGCAAGACGCTGCTGCTCGGGCCGAACTGCCCGGGCACGATCACGCCGGACGAACTGAAGATCGGCATCATGCCGGGTCACATCCACCGCAAGGGCCGCATCGGCGTCGTGTCGCGTTCGGGCACGCTGACGTATGAAGCGGTTGCGCAGCTGACGGCACTGGGCCTCGGCCAGTCGTCGGCAGTCGGTATCGGCGGCGACCCGATCAACGGTCTGAAGCACATCGACGTGATGAAGATGTTCAACGACGATCCGGATACGGATGCGGTCGTGATGATCGGCGAAATTGGCGGTCCGGACGAAGCCAACGCCGCCGAGTGGATCAAGGACAACATGAAGAAGCCGGTCGTCGGCTTCATCGCGGGCGTCACGGCGCCTCCGGGCAAGCGCATGGGCCACGCCGGCGCGCTGATCTCGGGCGGTGCGGATACGGCCGAAGCGAAGCTGGAAATCATGGAAGCGTGCGGCATCACCGTCACGCGCAACCCGTCGGAAATGGGCCGTCTGCTGAAGAAGGCGCTGTAAGTATTTCCATCGGGCTCGTCCTGCAGAAAACGCCGGCTTTGCCGGCGTTTTTTGTTATGCTCCCGCAATGAATTCGTAAGCACCGGGCATGCGTGCTGCATGTGCCGACGATGAACCGGGTCGCCCGCGAGGCGGCCGCTGCCCTTTCCTCACCGCCATGCTCGAATTCCTGACCTCGCTGCACTGGGGCGCCATTCTCCAGATCGTCATCATCGATATCCTGCTCGGCGGCGACAACGCGGTCGTGATCGCGCTTGCATGCCGCAACCTGCCGGCGAACCAGCGGCTGCGCGGGGTCGTCTGGGGCACCGCTGGGGCGATCCTGCTGCGCGTCGCGCTGATCACGTTCGCGGTCGCGCTGCTCGACGTGCCGTTCCTGAAGCTCGGCGGCGGGCTGCTGCTGCTGTGGATCGGCATCAAGCTGATGGCGCCGGCCGCCGACGCGCACGACAACATCAAGCCGGCCGACCGGCTGTGGGATGCCGTGAAGACGATCGTGATCGCCGATGCGGTCATGAGCCTCGACAACGTGATCGCGATCGCCGGCGCGGCCGAGCAAGCCGATCCGTCGCACCGGATCGCGCTCGTGATCTTCGGGCTCGTCGTCAGCGTGCCGATCATCGTGTGGGGCAGCACGCTAGTGCTGAAGCTGCTCGACCGTTTCCCGGTCGTCGTGGCGCTCGGCGCCGGGCTGCTCGGCTGGATCGCGGGCGGGCTGATCGTGAACGACCCGGTCGGCGACCGCTGGCCGGTGCTCGATACGCCGGAAGTGGTTTACGGCGCGAGCATCGTCGGGGCCCTGTTCGTCGTCGCGATCGGTTACGCGCTCAGGAAACGCCGCGACGTGCCGCAGCACTGACTGGCCATCCGGCCGACTGCCGGCTTCGCGGCCCGCTGGCTACGATCGAGACGCCTGCCTTTGTCGGCAGGCGTTTTTCGTTTCCGGAGCCTGCCATGTTCGAAGCCTTTTCCGTTTCCCTGTTCCGTCGCGTTGCCGCCGATCTGCGGCGCGCGAACCGGTCGTCGCCGCGCTGGCGGCTGGCCGGGTTCACGCTGATCGAACTGATGATCGTGCTGGCGATCGTCGGCGTCGTCGCGGCCTATGCGATTCCCGCGTACCAGGATTACCTCGCACGGTCGCGCGTCGGCGAGGGGCTTGCGCTCGCGTCGTCGGCGCGGCTCGCGGTCGCCGACAATGCCGCGAGCGGCGCGAGCCTCGACGGCGGCTACAGCCCGCCGGCCGCGACCCGCAACGTCGAATCGGTTGCGATCGATGGCGCCACCGGCCAGATCACGGTTGCGTTCACCACCCGTGTCGCCGCGGCCGGCACGAATACGCTGGTGCTCGTGCCGTCCGCGCCCGACAAGGCCGATGCGCCCACCGCGCGCGTGCCGCTCAAAAAGGGGGCGATACAGGCGGGCGCGATTGCGTGGGAATGCTTCGCCGCCGGCAAGGACGCGTCGTCGCTGCCGGCGCCCGGCGCCGGGCCGTTGCCCGGTAACGCCGCGACGCTGCCCGCGAAATATGCGCCCGCGGAGTGCCGTGCATAAGGCTGGCGCAGAAGGAGAGCGGCCGCGCATGCGGCCTGCCGGCCGCCGCTTCGGCCGGCCGGGCTGCGGCCCGACGCCGGCACGCGGAGCGACAGCCCCGCACAGAGCGGGGAAAGTTTTGTATAGTGCGCCGGTTGCTGACATCCGGTTCGCTCATGCCTTCTACTTTTTCCCGTTCGTTGTCGCTCGTTGCGCTGGCTGTCGCCCTGATCGTGCCGTACGCGATCACGAATCACACGTATCCGATCCCGACCTTCTATTCGGAGTTTTCCGCGCTGGTGCTGTATCTGCTGGTGGGCGTGTCCGTCGTGCTGCTCGCGCGCACCGGCCGCCCGGCCCAGCGGTTTGCCGCGCCGGCGGCGTTCGCGGCGCCGCTCGGTTTTGCGGCGGTGCTGATCGCGCAGGTCGCGCTGATCCCGCTCAAGGTGCCGTCGATGAACTGGCTGGCGGTCGGCTATCTCGCCGCCGCGCTGGTCGCGATGCAGGCCGGGTATGCGCTGGCGCGCGACGGGATGGCGGAAATCGTGTCGCGGATGATGGCCGGTGCGCTGCTCGTGGGCGGCGTGTTCGCGGTCGGCACCCAGATCGTGCAGCTGTTCCACCTCGAATCGGCCGTCTCGCCGTTCGTCGTGGTGTACAACATCGCGGTCGATCGCCGCCCGTACGGCAACATGGCGCAGGCGAACCACCTGGCCAGCTACATCGCCTTCGCGCTCGCGGGTGCGCTGTATCTGGTGCAGACGCGCCGGCTCGCGGTGTGGGCATGGCTCGCGCTGTCGCTCGTGCTGTCGGTCGGTCTCGCGCTGACGGTGTCGCGCGGGCCGTGGCTGCAGGTCGCGGTGATGGTCGTCGCGGGCTTCTGGATGGCGTGGGTCGAATCGCGCCGCACGCCGGGCAATGCGCGTGCGTGGCTGATACCGGTGGTGCTTGCGGTCGCATTCATCGCGGTGAACGTCGCGGTGCGCTGGGCCAACGTGCACTACCACCTGAATCTCGCGGAGTCGGCAGCCGACCGGATGCGCGATGCCGGGCAGATCGCGCCGCGCCTCGCGCTGTGGAAGTACGGGCTCGCGATGTTCCGCGAGCATCCGCTGCTCGGGGTCGGCTGGGGCGAATTCCCGTCGCATCAGTTTGCGCTCGTGCGCACGCTCGGCGGCGTCGAGATCGCGAACAACTCGCACGACATCTTCATCGACCTGCTCGCGAAGTCCGGTCTCGTCGGGCTCGGCGTGCTCGCCGTCACGCTCGTCATGTGGTTCGTGCGTGCGGTGCGGGCGCCGCAGTCGAGCATGCGCGTGTTCGGCTTCGCGCTGATCGGCATCCTGCTGATGCATGCGCTGGTCGAGTATCCGCAGCAATACATGTTCTTCCTCTTGCCGGCGATGTTCGTGATCGGGCTGCTCGAGGTGAAGCCGCTGCGTATCCTGCCGGGGCGTGCGGCATTCGGGCTGTTCGCGGTGCTGTCGTTCGGCGGCGTGCTGGCGGCGGTGCCCGTGCTGCGCGACTACCAGCGCGCGGAAGTGCTCTATTACGGCAGCAGCCCGGCCGCGCAGTACCGCGATGCGCCGTCGCTGCTGTTCGGCGCGTGGGGCGATTACGGTGCGGCGACGCTGCTCACGATTTCGTCGGACAACCTGCCGCTCAAGCTCGCCGCGCACGAGCGCGCGATCGCGCTGCTGCCCGGCGACACGGTGCTGCGCCGCTATGCGGTGCTGCAGGCGCTGGCCGGCCGCGAAGCGGACGCGCTCGATACCGTCGCGCGCCTGCATGTGTTTGCGAAGGAATTGAAGGACTGGCCGCAACAGCTGGCCGCGTTGTACAAGCTGTGCGATCAGGAGCCGGCGCTGAAGACGTTCAGGGCGACCGTCGTCGCGAAGTACGGCGAAGCGCCGGCCGACGAGGGCGACGATTCGGACGACGACGATTCGGATTGACGCGTGTCGTGCACGCCGGAACGGGGAATTCCGGCGTCTACCGCGCCGCGCTGACGGCGGCCGACGTCGGAGCAAGACGGCCGCCCGGCGCATAGCGCGCCAATCCGGTCGGGTATCGATTACGTCGCGGATCGCGCGGATTCCAGCCGAATGGGCGGCGATTCGCGTCAACCATTGTCAAATCGCCGCCGCTGACCGGGCGGCGCGTGCACAATGCGCGAAAGCGCTCGCGTGCCCGCCGGCGCGGCGCGTAGCCGGTGTGAATACGGAGAATGTCCAGGCTATCCGGGCATTCCGCCGAGCAGGATCGCGGTCGAGCATTGCTCGGCCGCGCGGCCGTAACGGGGCGCCGGTCCGATGGCCGCGGCGCGGTGCGACACACGCGATGCGGCCGGCGAAAGGCTGCCGGCGCGCGACGCATGTGCCCAGAACAGTGCTGAAGAACGACATTCGACCATGGCCCTTCGCTCGACCTACCTGATCCTGCCCGCCGTCGCGGTACTGCTTTCCGGCTGCGCGATGCTGTCGTCGTCGCAGGAAAGCAAGCTGACCTGCCATATCCCCCGGGCCGTCTATCCGGATAGCGCGAAACCGCTCACGCGTCCGGTTACCGTGCTCGTGCGCGCGCTGATGACGACGTCCGGCGAAGCGCAGAACGTGACCGTGACGACGAGTAGCCGCAACGCGGCGGCCGATCGCGCGGCCGTCGAGGCGATGACGCACGCGACCTGCGCACAGACTGGCGCGACCGCGAATCCTTTCCTGCTGACGCAACCGTTCGTGTTCGAGCCGCAGCGCGGGCAGTGACGGGCGGGCTGCGCGCCGATGGCCGCACCGTTGCACGCGGCCACCGAAAGTCGATCCGTGCGGCCGCCGAGCCGTGCGCTCGATGTGCGGTGCCGCGGAGCCGGCATCCGAATCGCGACGGCGGTCCGCGGCAATCGCATCGGAACGGTCAGAACTGCCGCTTCTTGAGCGTATAGGCGACCAGCGAATACAGCGTGTTCGTTTGGGCGTTGAAATATCCGCCCTGAGCCGGTTTCTCCCTGCTCGAGTTCCAGGTCTTCCCGCCGTCGCTGCTGACGAACGTGAGATCGAGCGGTGTGCCGTTGCGGCTGGCGTCGGTCGCGTAGACGAGCAGCAATCCGTCCCGGCCGACGCTCAGACTATCGAGCGTCAGTGCGTCGTCAAACGAATGCAACTGGCGCACCTGCTCGGGTTCGCCGTTCGTCCAGGTCGAAATGGCGCCGACGCGTTTTCCCTTGTCGGCGGGATTATCGAAATTGCGCGGTTCGCCGAGGCGCGACAGCGCGTAAAGCGCATAGTGATTCGACGCGGTTGGAGACGAGGACAGGTTGACGACGACCTGTTCGGGCAAAACGGCCTCCAGGGCGAACCCGGATTGCTCCCAGCCCAGCCGATAGACGACGCTTCCGGCGGTAGCATGCTCGGATTTCTCGACGTGGTATGCCACGCGCAAGGTACCGTCCGGGCCGAGGTCGATGCCGTCAAAGGTGCGGCGGGGTTTGCCGGCCTCCGCAGCACCCGGTGGCAGTTGGATTTCCCGCCACGATTGACCGCCGTCGGACGTGCGCCACACGTGCGGGCCCCAACCGATCGCATAGCCGCGCTGCGGATCCAGAAAGAGCAGGCGACCGATGTTCCGATCTTCGGGCCACGCGAGCTGTACCCAGTCGCGTCCGCCGTTGGACGACTTCCAGAGCTTGGTCACGTGCGGCGTCAGCCCGTCGGCAGGCTGAGGCGACTTGTAGTCCATCCAGCCGGTGCTGATGAATTCGACCGTCCAGTCCTTGGCGTGCCACCAGGCGGCGGTCTGGCCCACCTGCTTGAAATGGCGCGTCATGTCGCCGTTCACCGGGCCGCGCCAGAATTCGACCGACGTCCGGTTCAGCGTTTCGCGACTGTCGCTCATCCAGGCTTCGGCCGGCTCGGCTTTTTCCTTGTCCTTCCATTCCGCGTACGGTTTGAACGTGATTTCAGGATCGCTGATCTTCAGCGTGATCGCCTCGTTTCCCGATATCACGAAGTCGCCTCCGCCGTAAGGCTTGCTGTTCTTCATGAAAGTGTTGGAAACGACCTGCCAGTCATTCGACATAGATGAGAACCCGACAATCAAGACAATGAGCACGACTGCCGCGCCGAGCGACAGCTTCAGGAATTTTTTCGTCATTTCATTTCGGCATCAGTTTTTCGATTGCCTGTGCAACAGGGTCGATGACATGTTCGTTGACGGCATCACCGGCCTGTTTCGCATATTCGACGGTATTGTCGACGTACTGTTTGCCCACGCCGACACCGCTGTCGAATGCCTGGGAGAATGTCCTGAGATCACCCCATTCCTGGGCGTTGGGTTGCTTCAGGATGTAGTACATATCGACAGGCCCGAGCCCGGCCAGACCGCCGTCGAGATAGGCGAGAGGGTGGGTCTTGAACGCGTACGTCTTGAAGGTGTCGTCATCCAGTTCGAGCGCGTACTGCGGCACGTTCATCTCGCAACCGCCGCTGTTCGGCTTCTTGCCCCTGATCGAAATGGTGTCGCCGCGCATGTTCTGCTGCAAACCCTGTTCCAGATAATGCTGCAGGAACCAGCGTGCGCTCGCAAGCCACGCCTTGCCTTTGTCGCTCAATTGCGGGAGCAGGTATTTGCCGTAATTCGAGCAATAGTAGTAACCGTAGCTGACGTAATATCCCGGCGGCTTATGCCCGCATCCGATATGACGCATCATGAAATTGCCGTGGCGGGACCAGTCGGAATCGGTGCTTTCGGCTTGTATCAGGTTCTCCCGCCGATGCAGCAGTTCACGGGCAACTTTCGTGTCTTTCCACGGATCCCATGACGTCGCGAATTTCTTGACGGTTGCCCAGATACTCGACGTGCTGACTTTTTCGACCGTTTCCCAGTACTCGCCATGCAGCGGCCGGTAGTAGTACGGGCACGTTCCGATAATGGAATCCGCCGCCGGCGTCACATGCTTGTCGCAGATGTTGATCTGTACCTTCGGCCGATCCTGGTATCCCGTCGGGGTGAGCATCGCCGCACCGGTTCCGAGCACCTTGTCCTGTTGTCCGTCAGCCATTCGATTTCCCCAGAAACTTGACGACGACGTCGTGCGGCACGTGGCTCTGCGTGAGCCCTGTCTCGCCTGCCGCGTTGGTGACGCCTTCCGAGATCAGTTGTCCGTTCGAGAACATCTGGTACCGCGTGTTCGCGACCGGGATGTCGGTGCCGGCCCAGTGCGCGATGAACGCCTGGTCGTAGTTGCCGTTGGAGTTCGGCAGCGTCGGCATCGCTTGCGACAGGTGGGTGGGGCCGCTGAACGCATGCTGCGCGCCCTTGATGTCGATCTTGCCGGGCGCATGCACCTCGATGTTGCCGTTCGCGATGCGGATATAGGCGCCGCCGGACGTCAGCAGGATTTCCTTCGCCGCGGCGCCTTCGACCGACTGCGTGACGGCGATCAGCTTCAGCGCCTTCTGCGCGGTCAGCTCGATGTTGTCCGCGTGCGCCTGCACTTCGACCTTGCCCTTGCCGGCGAACAACTTCATCCCCGCGTTTTGCGCGAACAGGCTGATCCGGTCGAGGACACTGGCGACCAGCGATTTCCCGGCGGCGACGTGCGTGCTTTGTCCGCTGACGAGGTTGATCTGCTGGTCCGCGGCAAATTGCGCGGATTGCTGCGTGGACATCCCGATGCCGGCCGGGCTGCCGAACAGCATGACCGGCTCCTTGAACGCATTCGCGCTGCCGGTTCCGCCGCCGGCCGTCCGCCCGCCCGACGTGCCGCCGCTCACGCTGTTCCGCGTCGCATCGGCGAACTGCTTCAGTGCCGAGTGGCCGGGGTCGAGCGACTCGCCCTGATGCTGCGCGCTGACCTGCGACATCGCGTCGATCAGTCCTTCCGCGCGCACGAGCTGCTCCCGCGTCTCGTCGACGTCGAGCGGCTGGCTTGCCGCCTGCTTCGGATGCGTCGTGACGTACAGCCCGCGGTTCGCGCGCACGGCGCCGTAGGCGTCCGAGCGCAGGTCGAAGCCGCTGCCGAGATAGCTGCCGCGGTTGTTGCCCGCGTGGTCGATCAGGTAGCCCAGATGCAGATGTGCGTTGGTCTGGCTGCTGTACAGGTGCACGCGGTTCTGCGACGTCGCGTCGTCCAGTACCAGCTGGTTGTAGCCGGCGCCCGCATATTCCTTTGACCGGTATCCGGACAGGATCCCGTTGCTGTGCCATTGCGGACTCGTCGCGCCGTTGTAGACCTTGCCGACGATGATCGGACGATCGCAGTCGCCGCCGACGAAGTCGACCAGCACTTCCTCGCCGCTGCGGTGCGGGTGAACGGCGCCGTAGCCGTTGCCCGAATCGGACGACGTGGCGCGGAGCCAGCACGATGCCTTTTCGTCGCCGTCGTTCAGGCGGTCCCAGTGGAAGCGGACCTTGACCCGGTTGAGCGCGTCCGTGTGGACCTCTTCGCCCTGCGGGGCGACGACGATCGCGGATTGCAGGTGCATCGGCGGCTTCGCATGCTCGAACGGGCTGCGGAACGGCACCGTCGTGCGCTGCGCTTCGATGCGGATCTGATAGAAGCCCTCGGTGCCGTCGGGATGACGCACACGCGACAGCGGAGTATCGCCTGCCTGCACGATGCGGCCGATCTCGGCCTGCAGACTGTGCGGGAAAACGGCCGACTCGTCGGCCACGGGCAGGTTGTTGACGATGACCCACGTCGTCTCGATCACCGCGAATTCGCGTTGACCGGCATCGTCCTTGTCGTGTTCGGGATGATCGGCGAACGCGAACGTGCGTCCCGCGTCCATGCGCCGCACGCCGCCGACACCATGAAAGCGCTTCGCTTGCGATTCCTGTTCTTCCATCCAGATCTTCGACAGATGGTCGCCGCGCGACTGCTCGGGATACGTGTACGCACCCGTGTATTCGTAGACTTCGAGCTGCCCCGGCAGGTCGCCCTGGTTCGCGATCGTCGGCGTGTGGGTGGCCTTCGGATTCGACGCGGTGGGCGGCTGCTTGTAGTCGAACGTGCGCGTGGCGCGCGCGACGCTGCGCAGCGTGCGCGTACCGGTGAACTGGACGAGCGTGTCGGCTTCGTCGCCCGTGCCCGCGTGATGAAAGCGCACGGTTCGCGGCGACAGCGCGGGCAACGCATCGAGCCGATCGACGATGACGAGCCGGTGCGACTTGCCGTCCTTGTCCTGTTCCCAGAAACCGTACAGGCCTTCCGATTCCATCAGGCGATGCACGAAATTCCAGTCGTCCTCGTATTGCATGCAGAACGAGCGCGACGGCAGCGGCCGGGAAAGCTGGAACGTGAAGCGGCCCTGGGCCTGCGGGTGCTGGTTCAACACGTCGGCGATGATGTCGTCGGCCGACCGGTCCTGCCAGATGCGCTGATCGCGGCGGAACTTCAGGAAGTGCAGGAACGATGCAAAGACGATCTGGTAGTGCGTGACGCCGCTGTCCGATCCGAGCCGGCGGACCGCATGCGCATAGCCGTGGTGTGGCGCGTACGATTGGTCGGCCTGCTGGATCCAGAGCGTCACCGGCTGCGCGATCAGTTTCTTGAGTTCGACGTCGTCGGATACCGACACGGTATCGACGGTGAACTCGAAATGGCGCCCGAGCCGCGACCGGCCCGCGACCCGCTGCGGCAACAGGACGTCAGGGCCGAGCGGGGTATCCAGCTTGACGAGGCGCGCGTGCTGGACCGGTCCGGCCAGCAACGCGCTTCTTAACGCTTGCGAATTCATCACCAGGGCTCGCTTTGTTGTGCTGTTTTGCTGGTTCGCACGCTCTCTCGTGCGGAATCCGGTAATTGTATGAGATAAACGGCTTTATCTCGAATTTGCGGGCCGGCTGCGCCCTGGCCGTTCAGCCCGCCGCGTCTTCCGCCTTCCAGTCCCCCGACTTCCCGCCGCGCTTCTCGCGCACGCTCACGTCGGTGATCACCATCCCGCGGTCGACCGCCTTGCACATGTCGTACACGGTCAGCAGCCCGACCTGGACGGCCGTCAGCGCTTCCATCTCGACGCCGGTCCGGCCGAACGTCTCGACCTGCACGACGCAATGCACGCCCGGCAGCGCGTCGTCGAGTTCGAAGTCGACGGCCACGCGCGTCAGCGCGAGCGGGTGGCACAGCGGAATGAGATCGGCCGTGCGCTTCGCGCCCTGGATCGCCGCGATGCGCGCGACGCCGAGCACGTCGCCTTTCTTGGCCTTGCCGTCGCGGATCAGCGCGAACGTGGCCGGCAGCATCCGGATCGTGCCGCGCGCGATCGCGATGCGCCGCGTTTCCTGCTTGTCGCCGACGTCGACCATGTGCGCATGGCCGGCGGCATCGAAATGGGTGAGTCCTGACATGTCTTCCTCTCGTGGAACGGCGTGCGCGCGCACGTCCGTCGATCCGGCTCCGTGATCAGCCGCGCTTCGAATCCCGTACCGGCGCGACGAACCGATCCAACCGCGCAGCGGGCGCCTATCATAGCAGCGGCGTTCGCGTTGCCGGACGCGCAGATGACGCATGCGCGGCACGGGACAGTCGTCGCGGCGCCGGTACAATGACCCGAATATTCAGACCAAACGCCGCGATGCGCGCCGCTCGCGCGGGACGGCGTCGTATTCATCCTGCCATGCGTGTCAAACAGTTGCTTGCCGTGTCGCTGTCGGCCGCGCTTGCGCTGCCGCCGGGCGGCCATGCGCAGAGCGCCGCCGCGCCGCCGCTCGAGCCGGCAGCGGGCGGCGCGACGTCGATATCCACCGTGCCGTCCGGCATCGCGACCGGCGTGTTCGGCACGTACGGCGGCGCGGAGAGCCGGTTCTCGGGCGCGGACGGTGCGTCGGCGCCGGTCGCGAGCCTGCGCGCGCCGCTGCGTGCGCTGGAGCTGCCCGATCTTGGCGACGGCTCCGGCGGCGCGCTGACGCCGCGGGCCGAGCGCCGGCTGGGCGAGCGCGTGATGCGCGAGGTGCGGCGCGATCCCGACTATCTCGACGACTGGCTCGTGCGCGACTACCTGAACGCGATGGCGGCGCGGCTCGCGGCCGCGGCGGCGGCGCGCTACATCGGCGGCTACACGCCCGACTTCGACCTGTTCCCGGTGCGCGATCCGCAGATCAACGCGTTCTCGATGCCGGGCGGCTTCATCGGGATCAACAGCGGGCTGGTGGTGACGACGCAGACGGAGTCGGAGCTCGCATCTGTGGTCGGCCACGAGATGGGGCATGTGCTGCAGCGGCACATCGCGCGGATGATCGGCGCGAGCGAGAAGAGCGGCTACACGGCGCTCGCGACGATGCTGCTCGGCGTGCTGGCCGGCGTGCTCGCGCGCAGCGGCGATCTCGGCAGCGCGATCGCGATGGGCGGGCAGGCGTACGCGGTCGACAACCAGCTGCGCTTCTCGCGTTCGGCCGAGCGCGAGGCCGATCGCGTCGGCTTCCAGTTGCTCGCGGGAGCCGGCTACGACCCGTATGGGATGCCGGGCTTCTTCGAGCGGCTCGATCGCGCGTCGATGGGCGATGCGGGCGTGCCGGCCTACGCGCGCACGCATCCGCTGACCGGCGAGCGGATTGCGGACATGGAGGATCGTGCGCGCCGCGCGCCGTACCGGCAACCGCGCCAGTCGGCCGAATACGGGTTCGTGCGCGCGCGGCTGCGCATCCTGCAGAACCGGGCGCCGACCGACATCTCGGCCGAGGCGCGCCGGATGCAGCTCGAGATCGACGATCGCACCGCGCCGAACGTCGCGGCGAACTGGTACGGCATCGCGCTCGCGAACACGCTGCTCGGCCAGTACGATGCGGCGGACAAGGCGCTCGCGTCGGCGCGCGGCGCGTTCGACGAGCGCGAGCGGCGCGACGACGATCCGGCCACCCGTTCGCCGAGCCTCGACGTGCTGGCCGCCGACATCGCCCGCCGCGCGGGCCGGACCGACGACGCGGTACGGCTGTCGGCGCTCGCGCAGCGGCGCTGGCCGGCGTCGCACGCGGCGATCGTCGCGCACCTGCAGGCGCTGATCGCCGCGCGCCGCTTCGCCGACGCGCAGACGCTCGCGCGGGCGCAGGCGAAGGCCGACCCCGAACAGCCGGACTGGTGGGATTACCTCGCGAAGGCGAGCGACGGCAAGGGCGACGTGCTCGCGCGGCGCCGCGCGCTGGCGGAGAAACTGGCGCTCGACGGCGCGTGGCCATCGGCGATCCGGCAACTGAAGGAAGCGCGCGACGCGAAGGACGTGTCGTTCTACGAGCAGTCGATCATCGGCGCGCGGCTGCTGGAATTCGAGGCGCGCTACAAGGAAGAGCGCGACGACGAGAAGAACGGCCGCGGGTAGCGGCCATCGCGCGGCGAACGCGGCCGGTGCCGCCGCGGCTCACTGGTCGCTGTCGGCCGCGTCGCGCGCGCGGCGCGCCGGGCTGGCGACGTAGCCGAACCGTGTCGGTACGTCGGCGCACGCGATGCTGCCGAGCGGCAGCGTACGGCCGTCGCGCCAGCGCAGCACGGGCGGCTCGGCATCGAAATCCGCGTGATCGGCGAACAGCCCGAGGTCGTGATCGTGCAGCGCCGCGATGCGCGCGGGCGTGCCGGCGTCGCGAAACAGCACGCCGCCGCCGTCGTCGAGCCACGCTGCCTCCGGCTTGAACGGGGCGCCCGTCTGGTCGGTGAGCGCAAGCTGCCCGTCATGCTCGGCGAGCCGCACGACCCACGGCGTATAGGCGAGTTCGACGTACACGCGCTGCGGCCCGTTCTGGAAGAACCACTGGCCCTGCGCGTCGCATGCGTAGTTGCGGCCGATGAACGCGTTCAGCGCCGCATGCCGGATCGGCGAGCCGAGCTCGCCGGCCGCCTGCGCGGCGTCGTCGCGCAGCCGCCATGCGCCGCGCCGATCGAGCAGCAGCCAGCCGGTGCAATGCGGCACGTTCGGCCATTTGGCGAGCGCCTGCCTGACGATGTCATCCATGGTCGACGAATTTCGAGCAATAGCCGAACACCCGCGCCGACAGCCAGTCGAGGCGGCCGGGGAACGGCCCGGTCATGAAGCCCGCGTGGCCGCCGTGCGCGGGCTGGTCGAGCTCGACGGCCGGCGACACGTCGGCCGGGCCCGGCAGCGCCGATTCGGGCAGGAACGGGTCGTTGCGGGCGTTGAGGATCAGCGTGGGCACGTCGATCGCGCGCAGCAGCGGGCGCGTCGTCGCCTGGGTCCAGTAGTCGTCCGCGTTCGCGAAACCGTGCAGCGGCGCGGTCACGACTTCGTCGAAGTCGCGCATCGTCACGGCCCGCAGCATCGCGTCGCGGTCGAACAGCCCCGGATACTGTTCGAGTTTCGCGAGCCCCTTGCGTTTGAGCGTCTTCAGGAAGCTGCGCGTGTAGACCATCGCGAAGCCCTGCGACAGCGCGCGGCCGCCGGCATGCACGTCGATCGGCGTCGAGATCGCGGCGGCGGCGCGCACGATCGACGTGTCGCTGCGATGCTCGCCGAGCCAGCGCAGCAGCACGTTGCCGCCCAGCGACACGCCGGCCACGACCAGCGGTCCGCGGTGCTGCGCGGCGAGCCGGCGCAGGATCCAGTCGACCTCGGCGCTGTCGGCGAGATGGTAGAAGCGCGGCTGCCGGTTGATCTCGCCGCTGCAACTGCGGAAGTGCGGGACGACCGCGTGCCAGCCGTGCGCGCGCGCGGTGGCCATCATCGCGAGCGCGTAGTGCGAGCCGGAGCTGCCTTCGAGGCCGTGGAACAGCACGAACAGCGGCGCGTCGGGCGCCGGCGCCGCGCTGTCGAGGTGCGCGACCCAGTCGAGGTCGATGAAGTCATGGTCGGGCGTTTCCCATCGCTCTCGCCGATAACCGACTACCGGCCGCCGCGCGAACAGCGCGGGCACGATGGTTTGCACATGGCTGTTGGGCAGCCAGCGCGGTGCGCGATAGCGCAATGAATCGTCGTCGGGGGCCGGGGGCCCGGTCAGCGGCGAGGTGGGCGGAGAAGCCGTACTCATGATCGCCCCGCTAATGCGTTGCTTCGTTTTTCGTCAGTGCAGCGGACCCTGCCCGTGACGGATCTTCGCGGCGAATTGTCCGGCCGCTCGTTCAGGAATCGGGCTCGCGTGGATGTGCGCGATGCGCCATTCGCCACGTTCGTGGATCATCACGTACGTCGCGAAAACCATGTCGGGTTCGGCCGTCAGGTCGGCCTGCTGATGCGCTTCGGCGATCGTATAGACGACCGTGCCGAGGCTGTCGTACACGCGGATGTCGAGCGGCTCGATCGTGACGGGGCGCGTCGCGAGGCGATTGCCCAGCCCGCTGCGGATCTGGTCGAGGCCGTGCAGATGCTCGCCGTCCGCCCACACGCAGCTGGCGAAATCCTCGTCGATCCACAGCGCCAGCAGCGCGTCGAGATTGGCATCCGCGACGGCCTGGTAGTAGGCGTTCAGCGTATCGGCGGCAGCTTCGAACAGGCGGGCAAAACGTGGCATCGGGGTGGTCTCTCGCGCGCATCGCGCGCCGTATTCAGCACGGCGGCCCGGATCGAGCCGCCGTACACCGGTGAATCGGATTGCCCGGCGCGCCGTGCGACGCTGCCGGTCAGGGTCAGCGCTGCCCGACGAGCATGCCGCGCAAATCGCCGAATACCTGCTCGGGACCGAGTTCGCGCAGGCACTTCAGGTGGCCGAGCGGGCACTCGCGTTCGAAGCAGGGACTGCATTCGAGATGTAACCATTGTACCTTCGCCAGGTCCGACAGCGGAGGGGTATGGCGCGGATCGGTCGATCCGTACAACGCGACGAGCGGCCGGCGCAACGCGGCGGCGACGTGCATCAGCCCAGAATCGTTGGTGACGACCGCGTTCGCGCGCGCGATCAGCGCGCACGCCTCGGACAACGACGTCTGCCCGCACAGGTTGCGCACGTTCGGCGCGTGGTCGGCGATCGCCTGCGCGGCGGCCGAATCCTTCGGCGAGCCGAGCGCGACGATCTGCGTATACGGGAACGACTGGTGGACGATGGTCGCGAGCGACGCGAAGTGCTCGGGCGGCCAGCGCTTGGCCGGGCCGTATTCGGCGCCGGGGCAGAACACGACGAGCGGCTTGCGCGTATCGAGATTGAAACGTGCGGACACGCGCGCCGTCTCGTTCAGGTCGGCGTCCAGGCGCGGCGCGGGCAGCGTCTTCATCGACTCGGGCAGCTTCGCGCCCGGCGCGTACGCGAGCGCCGCGTAATGGGTCGTCATCGGCGGCCGCTCGCCCGACTTGTCGGGGTTCGCGTGCCGCACGTTCAGCAGCCCGTAGCGGTGCTCGCCCGTATAGCCGATGCGCAGCGGAATGTTCGCGAGCCACGGGATCACCGCGGATTTCAGCGAATTCGGCAGCACGTACGCCGCGTCGTAGCCGACGTCGCGCAGGTCGCTCGCGAGCTGCCAGCGGCGCAGCAGCTGCAGCTTGCCGTGCGCGAGATCGGTCGCGTAGACATCGTGGATCTCGGGCATCCGCTCGAGCACGGGCGCGACCCAGGAGGGTGCGACGGCATCGATCGCGATGCGGGGATGGAGCTTTTTCAGCAGCGCAAAAAGCGGCTGCGCCATCAATGCGTCACCGATCCAGTTCGGTGCGATAACCAGCGCTCGACGCATCAGGTCGACTTCCGATGTCGTAATGAAGCACGGCGCACGGGCGCCGCGTTCGGGTTGCCAGAATGGGGAAGGGCGGCGCGCCGGACTGCCGGCTGCGCCGCCTTGCGGGTCGGCGGGCCGTCAGGCCCGGCCGCCGGGGCTCAGTGGCCCTTGACGACCTCGCCGTCGCGCAGCTTGTAGCGCGTGCCGCAGTACGGGCAGCGCGCCTCGCCGTGCGATACGTCGATGAAGACGCGCGGGTGCGCATTCCAGCGCGTCATGGCCGGGTTCGGGCAGTAGGCGGGAAGATCCTTGGCCGTCAGCTCGACCAGCGGCATTTCCTTGATTTCGCTCATGAGACTTTCTCTTATCACTCTTGTGTGGGGCGGTCGGTGGCGCGGCGCGCTCAGACCTTCGTCAGCCAGTGCGCGTACTTCGCGTTCTTGCCCGACACGATATCGAAAAACGCCGACTGGAGCTTTTCCGTGACGGGGCCGCGCGCGCCGCTGCCGATCGTGCGGTTGTCGAGTTCGCGGATCGGCGTGACCTCGGCGGCCGTGCCGGTGAAGAACGCTTCGTCGGCCGTGTAGACCTCGTCGCGCGTGATGCGCTTCTCGATGACCTCGATGCCGGCGTCCTTCGCGAGCGTGATGACCGTGTCGCGCGTGATGCCGTCGAGGCAGGACGACAGGTCGGGCGTGTACAGCTTGCCGTTGTTCACGAGGAAGAAGTTCTCGCCGGAGCCTTCGGACACGTAGCCGTCGACATCGAGCAGCAGCGCTTCGTCGTAGCCGTCGGCCGTCGCTTCCTGGTTCGCGAGAATCGAGTTCACATACCAGCCGGATGCCTTCGCACGCACCATCGACACGTTCACGTGGTGGCGCGTGAACGACGACGTCTTCACGCGGATGCCCTTCGCGAGGCCGTCCTCGCCGAGGTACGCGCCCCACGGCCACGCGGCGATCGCGACGTGGATCGTATTGCCCTTCGCGGCCACGCCGAGCTTTTCCGAGCCGACCCAGATGATCGGGCGCAGGTAGCACGACTCGAGATGGTTCTCGCGCACGACCGCGAGCTGCGCGGCTTCGAGCGTTTCGCGGTCGAACGGCACGTCCATCTGGAAGATCTTCGCCGAATTCAGCAGGCGTTTGGTGTGCTCGCGCAGGCGGAAGATCGCGGTGCCGCCGTCGGCCGTCTTGTACGCGCGCACGCCCTCGAAGACGCCCATGCCGTAGTGCAGCGTATGGGTCAGGACGTGGATCTTGGCGTCGCGCCAGTCGATCAGCTTGCCGTCCATCCAGATCTTGCCGTCGCGGTCGGCCATTGACATAGGATTCTCCTGGAAGCGGTGATGTGCTGCGGGTGGTGTGCAGCGTTGAACCGGAAAGACGCTTATTTTAGCGTCATTTGGGGACGATCCGGTCGGGCGGCACGGGGCCGGCGCTATAATCGTCCGGTACCGATTCCAATAACGATGGGTCGCACGGCAGGAGGCGCCGGCGTCCCGACGAACCGCCCGCTGCGGCCCGCTTTCCGATGCTCGCTCGATTGTCCGCCACCGACCGCTTCGCGCTGATCCAGGGCGCGCGCGACTATTCCCCGACACTGATGGCGATCCTGTCCTGGGGGCTCGTCACCGGCATCGCGATGAGCAAGTCCGCGATGACGCTCGGGCAGGCGAGCGCGATGTCGCTGTTCGTCTACGCGGGCTCGTCGCAGCTCGCGGTGCTGCCGCTGCTCGCGGCGAAGCTGCCGATCTGGACCGTGTTGCTCACGGCCGCGATGGTCAACCTGCGCTTCGTGATCTTCAGCGCCGGGCTGGCGCCCCATTTTTCCTACCTGCCGCTGTGGCGGCGCCTCGCGATCGGCTATTTCAACGGCGACGTGATCTATCTGCTGTTCCAGAAACAGGGCTTCGCGTACGGCCGCGTGCCGGGCAAGGAAGCGTATTTCTGGGGGATGGCGCTCGCGAGCTGGGCGTCGTGGCAGGTGTCGTCGCTCGCCGGCATCCTGCTCGCGAGCGTCTTTCCCGCGAGCTGGGGGCTGGAGCTGGCCGGCACGCTCGCGCTGATCCCGATCATGGTGTCGGCGGTCGCGAACCGCTCGACGCTCGCGGCCGTCGCGGTCGCGGGCATCGTGTCGCTGATCGCGTTCGACCTGCCGTACCGGCTCGCGCTCCCGATCGCGGTGCTCGCCGCGCTCGCGGCCGGCTGCGCGGCCGATTTCTTCGTCGAGCGCGCCGACTGGCGGCGCATCCGGACCGAAACCGTGCACGAAAAGGACATCGAATGAGCGCGACCGAGATCTGGATCGTCATCGTCGGGATGACGATCGTCACGGCCGTCACGCGCGCGCTGTTCCTGATCGGCGGCGAGCGCACCGTGCTGCCCGAACGCGCGCAGCGCGCGCTGCGCTACGCGCCGGCCGCCGCGCTGGTCGCCGTCGTGTTGCCCGACGTGCTCGAAACGCCGGCCGGACTGTCGTTCGGGCTGTCCAATCATCCGTTCTACGCGGCGCTCGCCGGCCTCGGCTGGTTTTTGTGGCGGCGCAGCATGCTCGGCACGATCGTCATCGGGATGCTCGTGTTCACCGCACTGCGGCTGATCTTCTGATGCGCCGCCGTTCCGGCCCGATCACTGCCGGCCGGCTGTGCGCCTGTCTTGCTGCGATGCAGCAATTCGTCCGTTCCGGCGCGCGATCCCAAATAGGCGGAATTCGCCGTCGCACGGGTCAGTCTGCCGGATGGATCGGCTAGAATGCCCGTTCGAGATTTTTTACCCGTGCGCGTCTTGCGAACCGCCAGCCACGGCCGCATCCGGCGCCCTTTCGCGGCAGCCCGCGCACGTCCAGCGTGAACCCCCTTTCCCCATCCACCACTTCAATCTGTTCAACATGAGCCAAGTCAAGCGTCTTACCGACCTGATCGCCGCCGGCCAGCTCGCCGGCAAGCGGGTGTTCATCCGCGCCGACCTGAACGTCCCGCAGGACGACCAGGGCAACATCACCGAGGACACGCGCGTGCGTGCGTCCGTGCCGGCCATCCAGGCCGCGCTCGACGCCGGCGCGGCGGTGATGGTCACGTCGCACCTCGGCCGTCCGACCGAAGGCGAATTCAAGCCGGAAGACTCGCTCGCGCCGGTCGCGAAGCGTCTCGCCGACCTGCTCGGCCGCGACGTGCCGCTCGTCGCGAACTGGGTCGAGAACGGCGTGAACGTCGCGCCGGGCCAGGTCGTGCTGCTCGAGAACTGCCGCGTGAACAAGGGCGAGAAGAAAAATTCGGACGAGCTCGCGCAGAAGATGGCGAAGCTCTGCGACGTGTACGTGAACGACGCGTTCGGCACCGCGCACCGTGCGGAGGCGACCACCCACGGGATCGCGAAGTACGCGCCCGTGGCATGCGCGGGCCCGCTGCTTGCTGCGGAACTCGACGCGCTCGGCAAGGCGCTCGGCAACCCGGCGCGCCCGCTGGTCGCGATCGTCGCCGGTTCGAAGGTGTCGACCAAGCTGACCATCCTGAAGTCGCTGGCCGGCAAGGTCGACCAGCTGATCGTCGGCGGCGGCATCGCGAACACGTTCATGCTCGCGGCCGGCCTGTCGATCGGCAAGTCGCTCGCGGAAGCCGATCTCGTCGCCGAGGCGAAGGCGATCATCGACGAAGCGCGCGAGCGCGGCGCATCGGTGCCGATCCCGACCGACGTCGTCACCGCGAAGGAATTCTCGCCGACGGCCGCGGCCACGGTGAAGCAGGTCGCCGACATCGAAGCGGACGACATGATCCTCGACATCGGCCCCGATACGGCCAAGGCGCTCGCGAGCCAGCTCGAGAAGGCCGGCACGATCGTGTGGAACGGCCCGGTCGGCGTGTTCGAGTTCGACCAGTTCGGCAACGGCACCAAGACGCTCGCCGAAGCGATCGCCAAATCGTCCGCGTTCTCGATCGCGGGCGGCGGCGACACGCTCGCGGCCATCGCGAAGTACGGCATCCACGACCAGGTCAGCTACATCTCGACGGGCGGCGGCGCCTTCCTCGAGTTCCTCGAGGGGAAGAAGCTGCCGGCGGTGGAAGTGCTCGAAACGCGGGCGGCCTGAGCGTGGCGGCGCGCGCAGGGGTGACGAAGGCCGCGCGCTCCGCGAAAGCGGAGCAGCCGGCCGGCGCGGGCAAGCGCACACGCGCGCCCGCGCGGGCGAACACCGCCCCGCGCGCACCGGCGGCCGCCGGCGACGCGGCCGTGCAGCACCACGAGATTCAGAACAAAGCGATGCCGGGCGCCAGCACCGGCACGCCCCCCGGAACGGCGGCCGCTGGGCCTGCCGGTTCCGGCTCTCGCAGCGTTTCACCCAGCGCATCCACCTTGATCCAGATGAGGAGTTTCATGCAGCGCGCCACCAAGATAGTCGCCACGATCGGCCCGGCATCCAGTTCGCCGGAGATTCTGCTGCAGATGATGCAGGCGGGCCTCGACGTCGTGCGGCTCAATTTTTCGCACGGCACGGCCGACGATCACCGCCAGCGCGCCGAAATGGTGCGCGAGGCCGCCCGCAAGGTTGGCCGCGAGATCGCGATCATGGCCGACCTCCAGGGCCCGAAGATCCGCGTCGGCAAGTTCGAGAACGGCAAGACCACGCTCGTGCCGGGGCAGCCGTTCATCCTCGATGCGGGCTGCGAACTCGGCAACGACGAGCGCGTCGGCCTCGACTACAAGGAGCTGCCGCGCGATCTGAAGCCGGGCGACCTGCTGCTGCTGAACGACGGCCTGATCGTGCTGACCGTCGAGCGCGTGCTCGGCGACGAGATCCACACGATCGTCAAGGTGGGCGGCGAGCTGTCGAACAACAAGGGGATCAACCGCCAGGGCGGCGGCCTGTCGGCGCCGGCGCTGACCGCGAAGGACATGGAGGACATCCGCACCGCGATGTCGCTCGGCGCGGACCTCGTCGCGGTGTCGTTCCCGAAGAACGCGACCGACATGGAAATGGCGCGCCAGCTCGCGAACATCGCGGGCGCGCCGTACGGCATCAAGCCGAAGATGATCGCGAAGATCGAACGCGCGGAGGCGATTCCGGCGCTGCAGAGCATCCTCGACGCGTCCGACGGCATCATGGTCGCGCGCGGCGACCTCGCGGTCGAAGTGGGCAACGCGGCCGTGCCGGCGCTGCAGAAGCGGATGATCCGGATGGCGCGCGAGTCGAACAAGCTCGTGATCACCGCGACGCAGATGATGGAATCGATGATCTACGCGCCGGTGCCGACCCGCGCGGAAGTGTCGGACGTCGCGAACGCGGTGCTCGACGGCACCGACGCGGTGATGCTGTCGGCCGAGACGGCTGCCGGCAAGTATCCGGTCGTCACGATCGAGACGATGGCGGCCGTGTGCGTCGAGGCGGAAAAGTCGGAAGAAGTCGAGCTGGACAAGGACTTCCTCGACCGCACGTTCACGCGGATCGACCAGTCGATCGCGATGGGCGCGCTGTTCACCGCGTACCACCTGGGCGCGAAGGCGATCATCGCGCTGACCGAATCGGGCGCGACCGCGCTGTGGATGTCGCGTCACTACACGCACGTGCCGATCTTCGCGCTGACGCCGCGCGTCGGCAGCGAGCGCACGATGGCGCTGTACCGCAACGTGACGCCGCTGCACGTCGACTTCAACAGCGACCGCGATTCGGCGCTGCAGGCCGCGCTCGAGATCGTCGTCAAGCAGGGCTACGTGCAGCACGGCGACATGGTCGTGCTGACCGTCGGCGAGCCGATGGGGCAGGCGGGCGGCACCAACACGCTGAAGATCGTGCGGGTCGGCGAGCACTATTGAGCGCCGGCTGAACCGCATCGCGCCGGCCGGCAGACCGGCGGCCCGGATCGGCTGCAATTGATCCGGCACCGTTTTTTTGCGCGCAGGCCGCGCGGGGTCCGAAGCCCCGCGCGGCTTTTTTTCTCCTTTTTGGCCCGATTGTGCCGTGCGAACGTAACAAATTGCGAGCGGGCGCCACCGGGCGGTCGGAATCGGAGGCGCTTCGCGATAAAATGCGGCTATTCGACGCTCAGCCGCGCCGCGCCGTCCCGGTTCAGAGGGGAGTGAGCGCCGCGCCGGCGTCAGGGCGCACCGGTTTTCATTCCAAGGAGTTCCACAATGCCTCTCGTATCAATGCGTCAATTGCTGGACCACGCGGCAGAGCACGGTTACGGCCTGCCGGCCTTCAACGTGAACAACCTGGAGCAGGTCCAGGCGATCATGGCGGCGGCGGATCAGGTCGGCGCGCCCGTGATCATGCAGGCATCGGCCGGCGCGCGTAAGTACGCGGGCGAGCCGTTCCTGCGCCACCTGATCGAAGCAGCGGTCGAATCGTATCCGCACATCCCGGTCGTGATGCACCAGGATCACGGCCAGTCGCCGGCGGTCTGCACGGCCGCGATCCGCAGCGGCTTCACGAGCGTGATGATGGACGGTTCGCTCGAAGCCGACGGCAAGACGGTCGCGTCGTACGAGTACAACGTCGACGTGTCGCGCAAGGTCGTCGAGATGGCGCACTCGATCGGCGTGACGGTCGAAGCCGAACTCGGCGTGCTCGGCTCGCTCGAGACGATGAAGGGCGACAAGGAAGACGGCCACGGCGCGGAAGGCACGATGACCCGCGAGCAGTTGCTGACCGATCCGGAGCAGGCCGCCGACTTCGTGAAGCTCACGCAGTGCGACGCGCTCGCGATCGCGATCGGCACGTCGCACGGCGCGTACAAGTTCTCGAAGAAGCCGACGGGCGACATCCTGTCGATCCAGCGCATCAAGGAAATCCACGCACGCATTCCGAACACGCACCTGGTGATGCACGGTTCGTCGTCGGTGCCGCAGGAACTGCTGGCCGAGATCCGCGAATTCGGCGGCGACATGAAGGAAACCTACGGCGTGCCGGTCGAGGAAATCCAGGAAGGCATCAAGCACGGCGTGCGCAAGATCAACATCGACACCGACCTGCGTCTCGCGATCACCGGCGCGATCCGCCGCTACCTGTTCGAGAACCCGGGCAAGTTCGATCCGCGCGACTACCTGAAGCCCGCGCGCGAAGCCGCGAAGCAGGTGTGCGTCGACCGTTACCTCGCGTTCGGCTGCGAAGGCCAGGCCGGCAAGATCAAGCCGGTGTCGCTCGACAAGATCGCCGAGCAGTACAAGTCGGGCGCGCTCGCACAGGTCGTGCGCTGAGACTGTAGTACGATTGCCCCGCCCGGTTCTGCCGCCGGGCATGGGCTGGCTGCCCGTTCGGCCGGATTTGATCCGGCCCCGGCAGCCGTTCCGTCCGGCCGAACAAGGGCCGGCCGGCAGCCGCCCGGGCGCTGCGCCCGCCGGTTCGCCGACGTATTGCAAGACCGCCGTTCCCGCCTGCCGCGGGGAACGGCGTTTCCCTTTTTGTTTGGCTCCTTATCTGCGAAAAGACGATGTCTACCCTTTACGAATCCACGCTCCGCTCGCTGCCGCTTCTCGGTCGCGGCAAGGTTCGCGATAACTACGCGGTCGGCAACGACAAGCTCCTGATCGTCACGACCGATCGCCTGTCGGCCTTCGACGTGGTGATGGGCGAGCCGATTCCGAACAAGGGCCGCGTGCTGAACCAGATGGCGAACTTCTGGTTCGACAAGCTCGCGCACATCGTGCCGAACCACCTGACGGGCGACGCGCCGGAAGCGGTCGTCGCGGCCGACGAGGTCGAGCAGGTGAAGGGCCGCGGCGTGGTCGTCAAGCGCCTCGAGCCGATCATGATCGAAGCGGTCGTGCGCGGCTACCTGGCCGGCAGCGGCTGGAAGGAATACCAGGCGTCGGGCGCCGTGTGCGGCGTGCAGCTGCCGGAAGGCCTGCAGAACGCGCAGAAGCTGCCCGAGCCGATCTTCACGCCGGCCGCGAAGGCCGAGATGGGCGAGCACGACGAGAACATCACGTTCGAGGAAACCGAGCGCCGCATCGGCACCGAGCTGGCCGCGACGATCCGCGACATCTCGATCCGCCTGTACAAGGAAGCGGCCGACTACGCGGCGACGCGCGGCATCATCATCGCCGACACGAAGTTCGAATTCGGCCTCGACAACCACGGCAAGCTGTATCTGATGGACGAAGTGCTGACCGCCGATTCGTCGCGCTTCTGGCCGGCCGACCAGTACGAAGTCGGCACGAACCCGCCGTCGTTCGACAAGCAGTTCGTGCGCGACTGGCTCGAGGCGCAGCCGTGGGGCAAGACGGCGCCGGCGCCGGCGCTGCCGGCCGACGTCGTCGAGAAGACGGCCGCGAAGTACCAGGAAGCGCTCGAGCGCATCACGGGCCAGTCGCTCGCCTGATCGAGGAAGATAAGAGAATGAGTGAAGTCCAGACCGCCCACACGCACAGCGCGCCGCTGATCGGCGTGCTGATGGGTTCGAGTTCCGACTGGGACGTGATGAAGCACGCGGTCGCCATCCTGCAGGAATTCGGCGTGCCGTACGAAGCGAAGGTCGTGTCCGCGCACCGGATGCCCGACGAGATGTTCGACTATGCGGAGAAGGCGCGCGAGCGCGGGCTCCGCGCGATCATCGCGGGCGCCGGCGGCGCCGCACACCTGCCCGGCATGCTCGCCGCGAAAACCACGGTGCCCGTGCTCGGCGTGCCGGTCGCGAGCAAATACCTGAAGGGCGTCGATTCGCTGCACTCGATCGTGCAGATGCCGAAGGGCGTGCCGGTCGCGACGTTCGCGATCGGCGAGGCCGGCGCCGCGAATGCCGCGCTGTTCGCGGTGTCGATCCTGTCCGGGAACTCGGTCGACTACGCGAACCGGCTCGCCGCGTTCCGCGTGCGCCAGAACGAAGCCGCGCACGCGATGGTGCTGCCGCCGCTGGAATGACGGCATGGCGCGCGGCCGCACGATGCGGCCGGCGCCGGATTTTCCTACTGCGGCGGGCCTTTCCGCGTTCCGCCGCGACCGACCACTGACATGACCGCAACTCCTGATTCCGTTTCCCCGATCCTGCCCGGCGCGTGGCTGGGCATGGTCGGCGGCGGCCAGCTCGGCCGCATGTTCTGCTTTGCCGCCCAGTCGATGGGCTATCGCGTCGCCGTGCTCGATCCCGATCCGACGAGCCCCGCCGGCGCGGTCGCCGATCGCCACCTGCGCGCGGCGTACGACGACGAAGCCGCGCTCGCCGAACTGGCGGACCTGTGCGACGCCGTATCGACGGAGTTCGAGAACGTGCCGGCCGCGAGCCTCGATTTCCTCGCGCGCACGACGTTCGTCGCACCGGCCGGCCGCTGCGTCGCGGTCGCGCAGGACCGGATCGCGGAGAAGCGATTCATCGAGGCGTCGGGCGTGCCGGTCGCGCCGCACGTCGTGATCGAATCGGCGGCGGCGCTCATCGCGCTCGACGATGCGGCGCTCGACGCGGTGCTGCCGGGCATCCTGAAGACGGCCCGCCTCGGCTACGACGGCAAGGGCCAGGTGCGTGTCGCCACCGCGCAGGAAGCGCGCAACGCGCATGCCGCGCTCGGCGGCGTGCCGTGCGTGCTGGAGAAGCGCCTGCCGCTGAAATACGAAGTGTCGGCGCTGATCGCGCGCGGCGCCGACGGCCGCTCGGCCGCGTTCCCGCTCGCGCAGAACGTGCATCACAACGGCATTCTCGCGCTGACGGTCGTGCCGGCGCCGGCGGCCGACGCCGCGCGCGTCGAAGAGGCGCAGCAGGCGGCCGTGCGGATCGCCGATACGCTCGGCTACGTCGGCGTGCTGTGCGTCGAATTCTTCGTGCTGGAGGACGGCTCGTTCGTCGCGAACGAAATGGCGCCGCGCCCGCACAACTCCGGCCACTACACGGTCGATGCGTGCGCAACGAGCCAGTTCGAGCAGCAGGTGCGCGCGATGACGCGCATGCCGCTCGGCAATCCGCGCCAGCATTCGCCAGCCGCGATGCTGAACATCCTCGGCGACGTGTGGTTTCCCAATGGTGCGGCGGCCGACGCCGTCACGCCGCCGTGGGACACGGTCGCCGCGATGCCGGCCGCGCACCTGCATCTGTACGGCAAGGAAGAAGCGCGCGTCGGCCGCAAGATGGGCCACGTGAACTTCACGGCCGAGACGCGCGACGAAGCCGTCGCCGCCGCCACCGCGTGCGCGCACCTGCTGCGCGTGCCGCTCGACTGAGGCGCGGGCCGATGTCCATCGATCTCCCGAAGCACGTGACGCCCGCGCAGATCGACGCGGCCGCGGCGCTGCTCGACGCGGGCCAGCTCGTCGCGTTTCCGACCGAGACCGTCTACGGGCTCGGCGGCGACGCGGCGAACCCCGAGGCCGTCGCGCGCATCTATGCGGCGAAGGGGCGGCCCGCGAACCATCCGGTGATCGTGCATCTGCCGCCCGGCGGCGACCCGGGCTATTGGGCCGACGACCTGCCGGCCGACGCGCACGCGTTGATCGATGCATTCTGGCCGGGCCCGCTCACGCTGATCCTGAAGCGCCATGCGCGCATTCCCGATGCCGTGAGCGGCGGGCAGGATTCGGTCGGGCTGCGCTGTCCGTCGCATCCGGTCGCGCAGGCGCTGCTGGCCGCGTTCAGCGCGCGGCGCGGCGGCCATGGCGGCGTGGCCGCGCCGTCCGCGAACCGGTTCGGCCACGTGAGTCCGACGACCGCGCAGCACGTGCGCGACGAGTTCGGCGATACCGTGCACGTGCTCGACGGCGGCGCGTCCGAAGTCGGCATCGAGTCGACGATTCTCGACCTGTCGCGCGGCTTCCCGGCGCTGCTGCGCCCGGGCCACGTGACGCCGCAACAGATCGCCGACGTGCTCGGCCGCGCACCGAGGCTGCCGGACGGCAGCGATGCGACGGCGCCGCGCGCGTCGGGCACGCTGAAAGCGCATTACGCGCCGCGCACGCCGCTCGCGCTGCTGCCGTTCGACGCGCTCGAGCCGCTGCTCGCGGCCGCGCAAACCGACGGCGAGCGCGTCGCGCTCGTCGCGCGCGCATCGCGGGCAGCGCACTGGGCGCAGGCCGACGGCGTGCATTTCATCGCGGCGCCGGAAGATCCGCAGGCCTATGCGCGCGACCTGTACGGGATGCTGAGGGCGCTCGACCGCGCGCAGGTCGCGCGCATCCTCGTCGAGAAGCTGCCCGAGACCGTCGAATGGATCGCGGTCAACGATCGTCTCGGCCGCGCGGCGGCCGCGTTCGAAGCGCGCGACTGACGCAGCCTTCGCCTTCCGCTCGAGAATGAAAAAACGCCTGACCGGCGCGAACCGGTCAGGCGTTTTCGCTTGGGCGCGTGGCCGGCGGCTTACTTGCCGACGCCGGATTTCGCGATCTGCTGTTCGACGTACTGCGCGAACAGCGCATGCAGGCGCGTGGTCGGGTGGACCGTGTCGGCGAACATGTAGGTCTGGTCCGCGTTCGCGACCGTGTAGGTCTGCGGCGAGCAGAACAGCGACGAGCCGAACGCGGTCGCGTTCGCGACGCCGTACTGCGTCGCGGCCTGGACCATCGCCTTCAGGTTGCAGGCCGTATCGGTGTTCTTCACGCTGAAGCCGTTCGCCTGGTAGTTGGCCGCGATGCCGTCCTGCCACGTGAACGAATCGACCACCGCGACCTTCGTGGTGTCGACCTTCAGCGCGGCCAGCGTGCCGGCCAGCGTCTGGTTGAAGAGGCCCGACAGTTGCGTGAACGCGGCCTGCGTGCCGCCCTGCAGCGCGAGCGGCGTGCCGCCGATGTCCGGCACGTTCGCGACGAACACGTGCGTGGCCCCTGCCGCGACGATCTGCTGGACGATTCCGCCGAGCTGCTGCGCGGCCAGGCCGATCGCCTGCGCCGCCGCGAGCTGCGCGGCCGGCGTATTGCCTTGCGCCTGCGCGACCTGGGCCTGGTAGAAGATGTCGTTCGCGCCGCCGTTGATCAGCACGATCTGGCCGGCGTTGAAGCTGCCGTGCTGCGTCAGGTACTGCTTGACCTGATCGGCGATCGGCGTGGTGGTCGCCTGCGCGTAGTCGGGGTTCGGCACGCTCGCGTCCGCATGGCCGATGCCCGGCTGCAGCGTCACGCGCGAGCCGCCCTGCGCGTAGCCGAGGCCGCCGGTGGCCTGCAGCGGGATGCCGAAGCCGCCCTGGTTGGCGGGCTGCAGCGTGTCGCCGTAGTACTGCGCGACGTTCTGCGTCCACACCTGGCCCGGGTTGGTCGTGAAGCGGCCGCCGCCGAAGCCGAGCTTGATTTGCGAGTAGGTGCCGACGTCGGACAGGCTGTCGCCGAACGACACGATTTGCATCTTCACGCCCGACGGCGGCGTGGTCGACGCGCTGCTGCCGTTGTTGTCGTCGCCGCCGCCGCATGCGGCGAGCAGCGCGAGCGCGGCGCCGGCGATCGCGACCTGCGCGGTGCGCAGCATGCGCCCACGCGTGCGGGAAAGTGCGTGTTGTTGTGTCTGCATCGTTCTATCTCCTCGTAGATATGGCCCTGATGTGTTTCTCATCTGCCGCGTGCCTGCTCGGTTCCGGGCTGCGCGGCGGCCGTTGGCTGAAACGGTTTATCGGTCGTGCGCAGCCGCCGGCGGCACGGTGCGCGGATCCTGGTTCGCGGCCTCGGCAATCTGCGCATGATAAGCGCTCGCCCATTCGGGCGGGCCGAAAATCGCGCGCAGCTTGTTGCGCCATCCGCCGACGCGCCACGCGTCGGACGCCATCGCCACCCACTCGTGGAACGTCGCGACGAGCGGGTTGTTCGAGCCGAGCCGCTCGACGATTCCGTACTGCGGCGGATCGTCGGGCGTTTCGTCGACATAGCTGCCGAACAGGCGATCCCAGATCACCAGGACGCCTGCGTAATTGCGGTCGATGTAGCGCGCGTTGCGCGCATGGTGCGCGCGGTGGATCGACGGCGTGTTCAGCACGTATTCGAGCCAGCCGAGCTTGCCGATCGCCTGCGTGTGCACGAAGAACTGGAACGCGAGGTTGATCAGCACGATGCCGACGACCTGTTGCGGCGGAAAGCCGGCGAACGCGAGCGGCAGCCAGAACAGCCACATGCCCGAGACCGGGTACATCAGGCTCTGGCGGAACGCGGTCGAGAAATTCATCCGCTCGGACGAGTGGTGCACGACGTGCGCGGCCCACAGCCAGCGCACGCGATGACTCGCGCGATGGAACACGTAGTAGAGGAAGTCCTGCGCGACGAACAGCACCGCGAACGACAGCCAGCCGTCGTGCCACGTGTAAAGACGATAGTGCCGGTAGCAGTACGCATAGACGGGAATCACGAACAGCCATGCGAGCTTGTCGGCGCCCTGGTGCATCAGCGCGAGCGCCGCGTTGCACAGCGTGTCGCGCCACGCATAGATGCGGTCGTGCGCACGGGTGCGGGCGAGGTGCCAGGCCTCCCACGCGATGCAGAGCAGGAAGACGGGCGCCAGCGCGAGCAGAAGCAATTCGACGTCGAATCGCATGGGCGAGTGTCTCCTTCGTTCCCCTGCAAGCCATGAGGCCGGGCGTGTGGCCCGTTGTAGATATCGGTCAGGCCAACAGCCTACGCAATCGCCACGCGCTAGGCGAGGGGGCAGCGTAGAGGGTTCCCTCTGAGGACAGGGTTTCTACGGAATCCGTACTGCACGGGGCCGGGCGGTGCGGCCCCGTTTTGCGGGCATGGCGTGCGCACAGCGCGTTGCACGAGGGTGGCGGCGGCGTTTCAAACCGCGCAGCGCGAAATTTCGCGGGCGACGCGGAGCAGCGGGAGCGCGGGCCGCGTTGTCACGACGGCCCGATGCGCGGTGCGCGGAGCGTCAGTGCGCGCCCGCGTAGATCCACTCGAGCAGCGTGTCGTGCGCGGCGCGTGCGCCTTCCGCGCGATCGTCGTTGATGAAGCTGACGACGACGTAGCTCTGGCCGTCCGCGCCGGCGACGTAGCCGGCGATCGCGCGCACGTCGCGCAGCGTGCCGGTCTTGATGTGCGCGTTGCCGAGCACGCCGGCGTTGGTGAGGCGGTTCTTCATCGTGCCGTCGATGCCGGCGATCGGCAGCGAATCGACGAACGCCTGCGCGACGGGGCTCGCGTTCGCGGCCTGCAGCAGCGCGGCGAGCGACAGCGCGCTCACGTGCTCTTCGCGCGACAGCCCCGAGCCGTTCTCGAGCACGAGATCGGGCATCGCGATGCCGTTCTTCTGCAGGAACGCCTGGATCGCGCGGCTCGACTGCTCGGGCGTCGCGGGCGGCTTGCCGCTGACCGCGCCGATCGTCAGGAACAGGTTGCGCGCCATCACGTTGTTGCTGAACTTGTTGATGTCGTAGACGATGCTGCCGAGCACCGGGCTGTGATGCACGGCGAGCGGCCGCGCGGTGGTCGGCACCTTGCCTTCGCTCACGGGCCCCGCGATCGTGCCGCCGTCCTGCTGCCACAGCGCGAGGAAGCCGCGTGCGAAGAACGTCGTGTGATCGAGGATCGCGAGGTTGGTCGTGTGCGCGCCGCAGCGCAGCGGGTAGTCGCCGGCGAACGACGCGGTCATGATCCCGCCGCCGGCGGTCAGCGTCGGGCGCGCGGCCGCGGCGGCCGCGCTGCACGAGCCCGAGCCTTCGACGAGCTGGTTGTCGATCGACAGGTCCGCGAGCGGCGGCAGCACGTCGACGGCGACCTTGCCGTCGTCGCCCGGCGTGACTGTGAACGACACGGCCTTGAATGCGTACAGCAGCGGATCGGGGCCGACGTTGTACGGCGCGCTTGCATCGTCGTCGAATGACGGCAGGTCGCGCGTCGACGCCGCGAAATAGCTCTTGTCGAGCACGAGGCCGCCGGCCACGCGCTTGACGCCGGCCTTGCGCAGCTTGTCGACGAGGTCGATCAACTCTTCGGGCACGAGCTTCGGATCGCCGGTGCCCTTGATGTACAGGTTGCCCTGCAGCGTGCCGTCGGGGTCGATCGTGCCGTCCGTGTACGCGGTCGTGCGCCAGCGGTAGTCGGGGCCGAGGATCGACAGGCCCGAGAAGGTCGTCACGAGCTTCATCGTCGAGGCCGGCAGCATTGGCCGGCTCGCATTCCACGCGATCAGCGGTTGCGGATCGCCGACGCGCTCGACCACGACGCTCATCGCCGATGCCGGCACCTTCGCGCGCTGCAGCGCGACGAGCACCGATGCCGGCAGGCCGGCCGCGCGCGCGGCCGGCGACACGACGGCGCTCTTGCGCGCTTCCTTGTGGGATTTCTTGCGGGCCTGCGCGGGCGGCGCGAACGCGAGCGCGGTGCAGGTGGCGACGACGGCGGCCGCCCGCAGGCAGACGCGGGCGCGAGGGGCGAACCGGGCGGAAAGATCGGAAATCGGCATGGGCGAATACGGGAAAAGCGGGGGCTCGGGCAGGGCGCGCGGGGCGCCGAAGCGCACATTGTAGAGACAAGTCGCGGCACGCCCCTTGCAATCCGCCTTACTGTTGCATTGCAGGGTGCCGCGCACGCGATTCGCGGCGCTACAATGGTCGCCGTGTTTGACTCGCCCCATGGATGCGTGGCCCGATGCGGATTCTGCTTGTCGAAGATGATCGAATGATTGCCGAAGGCGTGCGCAAGGCGCTGCGCTCGGACGGCTTTGCGGTCGACTGGGTGCAGGACGGCGACGCCGCGCTGACGGCGCTCGGCGGCGAGACGTACGATCTGCTGCTGCTCGATCTCGGGCTGCCGAAGCGCGACGGCATCGACGTGCTGCGCACGCTGCGCGGGCGCGGGCTGGCGCTGCCGGTGCTGATCGTCACCGCGCGCGACGCGGTCGCCGATCGCGTGAAGGGGCTCGACGCGGGCGCCGACGACTACCTCGTCAAGCCGTTCGATCTCGACGAGCTCGGCGCGCGGATGCGCGCGCTGATCCGCCGCCAGGCCGGGCGCAGCGAGTCGCTGATCCGCCACGGTGCGCTGACGCTCGATCCGGCCGCGCACCAGGTGACGCTCGACGGCGCGCCCGTCGCGCTGTCCGCGCGCGAGTTCGCGCTGCTCGAGGCGCTGCTCGCGCGGCCGGGCGCGGTGCTGTCGAAGAGTCAGCTCGAGGAGAAGATGTACGGCTGGGGCGAGGAGATCGGCAGCAACACGGTCGAGGTCTACATCCACGCGCTGCGCAAGAAGCTCGGCTCGGACCTGATCCGCAACGTGCGCGGGCTCGGCTACATGGTCGTCAAGGAAAGCTGACGCGTGCGGTCGATTCGTCATCAATTGCTGATCTGGCTGCTCGCGATCGTGGTCGCGGGCGTGGGCATGGCGGGCTGGCTCATCTACCGGCAGGCGCTCGCCGAGGCGAACGAACTGTTCGACTACCAGCTGCAGGAAATCGCCGCGGCGCTGCCGTCCGAGCCGTTTTCGCAGGTGTTCGGCTCGCGCACCAACGGCGACGAAGGCATCGTGATCCAGATCTGGAACCGCAACGGCGTGCTGATGTACTTCTCGCATCCGCGCGCGCCGATCGCGCCGCGCGCGGAGCTCGGCTTCTCGACCGAGCGCACCGATCGCGGCGAATGGCGCGTGTACGGCGCGATCGTCGGCGACAACGTCGTGCAGCTCGCGCAGCCGCTGTCGGTGCGCAACCGGCTCGCGGCGAACGTCGCGCTGCGCACGCTGTGGCCGCTGATCGTGCTGCTGCCGTTCCTCGGCGCGGCCGTGTGGGGGATCGTCGGGCGCGGGCTCGCGCCGCTCGGCCGCGTGACGCGCGCGGTCGAGGCGCGCCGGCCGGAAGCGCTCGATCCGCTGCCCGACGGCCGGCTGCCGCTCGAGGTGCAGCCGCTCGTGCGGGCGCTGAACGGGCTGCTCGCGCGATTGTCGTCGGCGCTCGACACGCAGAAGGCGTTCGTCGCCGACGCCGCGCACGAATTGCGCACGCCGCTCGCGGCCGTGCAGATCCAGGCGCAGCTCGTCGCGCGCGCGAAGGACGATGCATCGCGCCGCGAGGCGATCGCGGATCTCCAGGACGGCGTGTCGCGCGCGACGCGCCTCACCGAGCAACTGCTCGCGCTCGCCCGCGCCGAGCCGGACGGTGCGACGATGCGCGAACCGGTCGACCTGCAGGCGCTGCTCGCCGAATGCGTGGCCGCGCATGCGCCGCTCGCGCAGCGGCACGACATCGATCTCGGCTTCGAGGAAACGCGCGCGGCGAGCGTCGTCGCGGACGTCGGCGCGCTGCGCGTGATGTTCGGCAACCTGCTCGACAACGCGGTGAAGTACACGCCGGACGGCGGCCGCATCGACGTGTCGCTGACGCGCGACGCGGCCGGCCGCGCGTGCGTGCAGATCGCCGACAGCGGGCCGGGCATTCCGGCCGACGAGCGCGAGCGCGTGTTCGACCGCTTCTATCGCGACAGCACGGCGCGCGCGCGCACCGACGTGTCGGGCAGCGGGCTCGGGCTCGCGATCGTCAAGCGCGTGGCCGCGCAGCAGGGCGCGACGGTGTCGCTCGGCGATGCGGCCGCGGGCGGCCTGCTCGTCAGCGTCGTGTTCCGCGATGCCGAGATGCCGGCCCAGGCGCCGCAGCCTTCCGAATCCGCCTGAAGGGACGCGGGGCCGGCCCGGCGCCGGAGGTCGCTTAAGCCCCGCTTAAGGCTGATTAAGCCTCCTTTAAGTCAGGGTCGTTACGCTGCGTCCTAACAACGAGGAGGTCCTACGATGAACACCCGATTCCTTGCACGCGGCACCGTCGCGGTCGCCGTGGCGGCCGCCCTGTCGGCAGGCTATTTCGCCGGTACCCGCCGCGCCGATCCGCAGATCATCACGCCCGCGCAGGCCGCCATGATGCCGGCCGAAGCCGCCGCCAAGACCGGCATCCCCGATTTCTCCGGGCTCGTCGAGACCTACGGCCCGGCGGTCGTGAACATCAGCGCGAAGCATGTCGTGAAGCAGGTGTCGCGGCGCGCGCCGCAGCCGCAACTGCCGATCGATCCGAGCGACCCGTTCTACCAGTTCTTCAAGCACTTCTACGGCCAGGTGCCGGGCATGGGCGGCGACGCGCAGCCGGACGACCAGCCGAGCGCGAGCCTCGGGTCGGGCTTCATCGTCAGCGCCGACGGGTACATCCTCACCAATGCGCACGTGATCGACGGCGCGAACGTCGTCACGGTCAAGCTGACCGACAAGCGCGAATACAAGGCGAAGGTCGTCGGCTCCGACAAGCAGTCCGACGTCGCCGTGCTGAAGATCGACGCGAGCGGCCTGCCGACCGTGAAGATCGGCGATCCGGCGCAGAGCAAGGTCGGCCAGTGGGTCGTCGCGATCGGCTCGCCGTACGGCTTCGACAACACGGTCACGTCGGGCATCATCAGCGCGAAGTCGCGCGCGCTGCCGGACGAGAACTACACGCCGTTCATCCAGACCGACGTGCCGGTGAACCCGGGCAACTCGGGCGGCCCGCTGTTCAACCTGCAAGGCGAGGTGATCGGCATCAACTCGATGATCTACTCGCAGACGGGCGGCTTCCAGGGCCTGTCGTTCGCGATCCCGATCAACGAGGCGATCAAGGTGAAGGACGAGCTCGTGAAGACGGGCCACGTGAGCCGCGGCCGTCTCGGCGTGGCCGTGCAGGGGCTGAACCAGACGCTCGCGAGCTCGTTCGGGCTGCCGAAGCCGGACGGTGCGCTCGTCAGCTCGGTCGACGCCAACGGTCCGGCCGCGAAGGCCGGCCTGCAGCCGGGCGACGTGATCCTGTCGGTCAACGGCTCGCCGGTCGCCGATTCGACGTCGCTGCCCGCGCAGATCGCGAACCTGAAGCCGGGTTCGAAGGCCGAGTTGCAGATCTGGCGCGACAAGTCGAAGAAGTCGATCAGCGTGACGCTCGGCGCGATGGCCGATGCGAAGCTCGCGTCGAACGACGGCGGGCCGGTCGAGCAGGGTCGTCTGGGTGTCGCGGTGCGGCCGCTGTCGCCGCAGGAGCGCAACGCCGACAACCTGTCGCACGGGCTGATCGTGCAGCAGGCCGGCGGGCCGGCCGCCAACGCGGGCATCCAGCCCGGCGACGTGATCCTCGCGGTGAACGGCCGCCCGGTCACGAGCCCCGAGCAGTTGCGCGACGCGGTGAAGGGCGCGGGCAACAGTCTTGCTCTGTTGATCCAGCGCGACAATGCACAGATCTTCGTGCCGGTCGACCTGAGCTGACCGGCCACGGCCGACGGCCGGCCCGGCCGGCCGCGGCGGGCGCCGCCGCCGCTCGATCGCGTGACGCTGCGCCCCGTATGTGTTCCGACCCCAAGGAGAGAGCCATGCAACATCTACGCAACGTGTCCCGATTTGCCGTCGCCGCGGCGCTGACCGCCGGCCTCGCGGCCGGTG
This sequence comes from Burkholderia sp. LAS2, assembly GCF_018417615.1. Lineage (NCBI taxonomy): Bacteria > Pseudomonadati > Pseudomonadota > Betaproteobacteria > Burkholderiales > Burkholderiaceae > Burkholderia > Burkholderia sp. LAS2. Next base: position 3,343,778 of record NZ_CP071052.1, on the reverse strand, counting down.
CGACCGGCGCGTACGCGCAGTCGGACGGTCTGCCCGCCGCGAGCCAGCAAGGCGATATCAGCTATGTGTCGGGCGGTATCGGCAAGGACCAGTCGACGGCATTCCAGAGTAACGAGGCGTCATGGCCGCTGGCGCTGCGCTTCACCGGCAAGGGCGGCGAGTTCCTGGCCGACGTCCATGTCCGGATCGTCGACGGCAAGGGCACCGAGGTGCTGGCGACCGACGCGCGCGGGCCGTACATGCTGGTGAAGCTGCCGCCGGGGCGCTATACGGTGCATGCGTCGTACCAGGGCAGCGACGAATCGCGCGCCGTCACGGTCGGCGCGAAGGGCGGCGCGAAAGCCGCGTTCCAGTGGAGTGCGCAGTAGCCGCCCGCGCGCGGCCCGGGCCCGGGACGCGCAATCGGACGAAGTTTCGCCCATAATGAAAGCCACGGCATGCGTGCCGTGGCTTTTTCGTTTCCTGCCCGGCCTGGCGGCCGCCCGAAGGAGAAACGATGTCCGATGCAGCCGACCCCCGACTCGAAATCGTGCCGAACCGTCATCGCGTGCGCGTGATCCATCGCGGCATCACCTATGCCGATTCGCACGGCGCGCTGACCGTGCGTGAAGCGGGGCTCCCGGACATCCACTACCTGCCGCGCAGCGACGTCAACATGCGCCGGCTCGTGAAATCGGGCGTCACGACCGCCTGCCCGTTCAGGGGGCAGGCCGTGCATTTCGACTTGCAGACGGAAGACGGCGTGATCGAGAACGCCGCATGGAGTTACGAAGAACCGAAGGAGGCGGCCGCCGTGCTCGCGCACTACGTCGCCTTCGATGTCGCACGGGTCGACAGTCTCGTCGAGACGTCCTGATGCGGCGCGCGTTCATCGGGGAGGCGTCATGGAATTGAACGACACGTTACGCGTACCGCTCGCGCCGCCTGTCGTGCGGGAAGCGCTGGAGGATCTCGCGCTGCTGCGTGCGAGCTTCGATCATTGCGAATCGTTCGTGAAACTCGCGCACGGCGAGTTCGCGCTGACGATCACGGTGCCGCTGGGCCCGCTGCGCGCCCGCTACGACGTGCGCGCGCATGCGGCCGCCGAACAGGGCGACGCGGAAGGGCAGCCGCGCCGCGTGCTCAACTTCAAGGCGCGGGCCGACGGCCTCGGCGCGCTGCGCGGCCAGGTCGAGCTCGTGCTGATGCCGGATGACGATGCGACCGCCACGCGCATCGAGTACGTGGTCTGGGCGACGGCGAGCGGGCCGCTCGCGGAGTTGCCGGGGCGGCAGATCGACAATGCGCTGCGCGAATGGACCGACGCGTTCTTCCGCGAGTTCTGCGCGGTCGTGCAGGCGAAGCACGGCCTCGCGCCGAATCGCGCGAGCGCCGCCGCGCAGCGACGCCAGCATGTCTTTCTGCGGCCGGCATCGCTGATGGCCGCGACGAAGCGTTCGCTGCCGCCGCATCTCGGCGGTACGCTGAGCGGGCGGGCGGCGAGCGCGCTCCGGCATCGCGATTCCGGCACGGTGCCCGTGTGGGCCTGGGCGGCGATGATCGTGTTCGTCGCGCTGCTGCTTTACGCGGCACGCTGGTTCAACGGCGGCTGAGCGGTCGCCCGGTTCCGCGTCACGGCCTGCGTCGCGCCCGCACGGCGCGTATCACCGTCCCGCGTCGTTACCGGCGCCGGCGCCGCGAAATTCCCTTCGATATGCAGACGGCGACGTGCCGAGCGCGCCCGCGAAACGCTGGCGCAGCGACACGCTCGAGCCGTAGCCGGCCGCCTGCGCGATCGCGTCGATCGATTGTCCGGTGGTTTCGAGCAGATGCTGCGCGCGCGCGAGCCGCTCGGCCTGCAGCCACGCGGTGACGGTCGTGCCCGTCGCCTGGCGGAAGTGACGCGTGAACGTGCGCCGACTCATCAGCACGCGTTCGGCGAGCGAATCGACGCTATGCGCGGCGTCGAGATGGGCGCGCACCCAATCGAGCAGGCCCGCGAGCCGCGCATCGCGCGGGTGCGCGGCGACCGGTTGCGGCACGTACTGAGCCTGGCCGCCCTGGCGGTGCGGCGGGATCACGAGGCGGCGCGCGATCCGGTTCGCGGCGTCCGAGCCGAAGCGTCGCCGCACGACGTGCAGGCAGCAGTCGAGGCCTGCCGCCGTGCCGGCCGACGTCATCAGATTGCCGTCGCCTACGTACAGCACGTCGGGATCGAGTCGCACGCGCGGAAAGCGCTGCGCGAAATCGTCGGCCCACGCCCAGTGCGTGGTGGCCGGGCGGCCGTCGAGCAGCCCCGCCGCGGCGAGCACGTACGCGCCGAGGCACAGGCCGACGAGCTCGGCGCCGCGCGCGGCGACCGCGCGCACCGCATCGAGCAGCGCGTCGGGCGGCGTTTCGTCCGGGTCGCGCCACGAGGGCACGATGACGATGTCCGCATCGTCGAGCGCGTCGAGCCCGTACGGCGCGGTGATCGTGAAGCCGCCCGTGGTCGCGAGCGGGCCGCGCTCGGCCGAGCAGACGCGGAATTCGAACACGGGCGACACGGCCGCGTCGCGTTCCTTGCCGAACACGACCGATGGCACCGACAGATGGAACGGGCTGATGCCGTCGTACGCGATCACGGCGACGACGGTCGGAGCGGACGGGGACGAGGCGACGGCGGGCATGGCGGACTCCGGAACGGCGATGGCCCGATTTTATCGAAGAATGGCTATCGGGCCACTATCGACGCACGCCATGCGGCCCGACAATGCATCGCATCGCACTGCTGGCCGCCCCGCTCCGGGGCGGGGCAGCGCCTCCCGACCAGGAGCTCGCCATGTCGAATGCCGCCTCGCATTCCGCTTCCCGTCCCGCCCACCGCCGCGCGCTGATCGTGATCGACGTGCAGAACGAATACGTGACGGGCAACCTGCCGATCGAATATCCGCCGCTCGACGTGTCGCTCGCGAACATCGGCCGTGCGATCGACGCCGCGCACGCGGCCGGCGTGCCGGTGATCGTGGTGCAGCACGTCGCGCCGGCGGGCGCGCCGATTTTCGCGCCCGGCAGCGACGGCGTCGCGCTGCACGCGGTGGTCGCGAGCCGGCCGTACGCGCATCGGATCGAGAAGGCGCAGGCAAGCTCGTTCGCCGGCACCGATCTCGCCGCGTGGCTCGACGCGCACGGGATCGACACGCTCGCGGTGGCCGGCTACATGACGCACAACTGCAATGCGTCGACGGTCTATCAGGCGGCGCATGCGGGGCTGAAGGTCGAGTACCTGGACGACGCGACGGGCACGCTGCCCTACGAGAACGAAGCGGGCGCGGTGAGCGCCGAAGAGATTCACCGCGCGTACGGGGTGGTGTTCCAGTCGAATTTCGCGGCGGTGATGTCGACCGACGCGTGGATCGCGGGACTGGCCGGCGCGCCGATGCCGGCGCGCGATTCGGTGGCCGCGTCGAACCGGCGGGCCCGCGCGCGGCGCGCGAAGGCGGCCTGACCCCGCGCGGCGACGGAGCGTGCGACGCGCCGCGCGGTCAGTCGCCGTCCTTCAGCATCGCCGGGCTGTAGCGCAGCATGTCGAAGCAGCCGTCGACGAGCTCTTCCGCATGCTGCTCGGCGTCGATCTCGTCGGGCAGCATCAGCATGTCGCGCACGAAGCCGCTGACGAGCGTGTGCAGCATCAGCGCCGCGCGCCACGTGTCGAGCCGCTCGGGCAGCAGCTTGAGCCCCACGGCCACCGCGAGATCGGCGTCGATCATGTGCAGCGCCTCGCTCATCCCCGCGCGGTTGCGCTGGAGCAGCGGCTCCATGTCCGCGACGTATTCGCACTTCATGAACATGATGCTGAACACGCGCCGCAGCTGCGGGTCGCGCTGCACGCCGAGCAGGCACCAGATCAGGATCTGGCGCACCTTATCGAGCGGATTGCCGCCCGGCGCGTCGAGCGGCATCCGCTTCAGTTCGTCGATCGGCAGGAGCACGCGGTTGAACATCGCATCGAACAGTTCGCTCTTGTTCGCGAAATGCCAGTAGATCGCGCCGCGCGTCACGCCGGCGTGCTGGGCGATGTCCGCGAGCGACGTGTGCGACACGCCTTTCTCGAAGAACACGTGTTCGGCGGCGTCGAGAATGCGATTGCGCGTCTCGAGCGCCTCCTCCTTGGTACGTCTGACCATGTGCAGGCCTGATTGGATCGATCGTCGGTGAATAGAGGGTCGCCACCCCTCGTCGCCGTCATGCAGACGGGCTATGCTTGCTTCCGGTAACAATTCGTAAGACTGGACAGCCGGCGGCGTACAAACGGGCTTTTTACATACATTCGTGAATGTATATACAATACCACCCTACGATCGAATGACCCAAGTGGCAATCAGTTAATATCCCACTCTGCTGATTCCCGCCCTAGTACTTGTCCGCAGTTCGCGGCGTCCCGTCGGCACGGAGGTCTCGTGCCGACTTGCTGTATCCAGCAGTCTCTAGCAGTCCAGTAATTCAGGTGTTCGATCAGCGCCGCGAGGCGCATCCGTGTTGCGCTCCGCTCGGGCGCGGCACTTATTCCATTGGTTATACACAGAGGTCGCTCCATGCGCGTCGAACGGGTTCCATACCGCTTAATCACTGTCGCGACGGCCGCCGTTTTCCTGGCCGCGTGCGGGAAAAAAGAATCGGCACCGCCGCCGCAAACGCCGGAAGTCGGCGTCGTCACCGTCCAGCCGCAAGCCGTACCGGTCTTCACCGACCTGCCGGGCCGCACCAGTGCATTCCTCGTCGCGCAGGTCCGCGCGCGGGTCGACGGCATCGTGCTGCGCCGCGAATTCACCGAAGGCACCGACGTCAAGGCCGGTCAGCGTCTCTACAAGATCGATCCGGCGCCGTACATCGCCGCGCTGAACAGCGCGAAGGCGACGCTCGCGAAGGCGCAGGCGAACCTCGTCACGCAGAACGCGCTGGTCGCGCGCTACAAGGTGCTGGTCGCGGCGAACGCGGTCAGCAAGCAGGACTACGACAACGCGGTCGCCACGCAAGGCCAGGCCGCGGCGGACGTCGCGGCCGGCAAGGCGGCGGTCGACACCGCGCAGATCAACCTCGGCTATACGGACGTCGTGTCGCCGATCAGCGGCCGCGTCGGCATCTCGCAGGTGACGCCGGGCGCATACGTGCAGGCGAGCCAGGCGACGCTGATGTCGACGGTGCAGCAGCTCGATCCGGTGTACGTCGACCTCACGCAGTCGAGCCTCGAAGGGCTGAAGCTGCGTCAGGACGTGCAGAGCGGCCGCCTGAAGACGAGCGGCCCGGGCGCGGCGAAGGTGTCGCTGATCCTCGAAGACGGCAAGACCTATTCGGAAGCCGGCAAGCTGCAGTTCTCGGACGTGACGGTCGACCAGACCACCGGCTCGGTGACGATCCGCGCGGTGTTCCCGAACCCCGGCCGCGTGCTGCTGCCGGGGATGTTCGTGCGCGCACGGATCGAGGAAGGCGTGAACGAGAACGCGTTCCTGGTGCCGCAGATCGGCGTCACGCATGACCAGAAGGGCCAGGCGATCGCGATGGTGGTGAACGCCAGCAACAAGGTCGAGCCGCGTCCGCTGAAGACCACCGGCATGCAAGGCCCGAACTGGGTCGTCGAAGGCGGTCTGCAGGCAGGAGATCACGTGATCGTGCAAGGCGTCGACAAGGTGCGCCCGGGCGCGACCGTGAAGACGGTCCCCGCGCAGCTCGCTCCGGCGGCCGATGCCGCCTCGGGTGCTGCTGCCCCCGCCGCGCCGGCCGCCGCCGGGTCCGGCGCCGCTGCCGCTTCCGGTGCCGCCGCATCGGGCGCCGCGCCGGCGAGTGCTGCCGCTGCCTCGAGCGCGAAATAACAGGGAGCCTGTTTCATGGCAAAGTTTTTTATCGATCGCCCGATCTTCGCGTGGGTGATCGCCATCATCCTGATGCTGGCCGGGGTTGCGGCGATCTTCACGCTGCCGATCTCGCAGTATCCGACGATCGCGCCGCCATCGATCCAGATCACCGCGAACTACCCGGGCGCTTCCGCGAAGACGGTGGAAGACACGGTGACGCAGGTGATCGAGCAGCAGATGAGCGGTCTCGACAACTTCCTGTACATGTCGTCGACGAGTGACGACTCGGGCAACGCAACGATCACGCTGACCTTCGCGCCGGGCACCAACGCCGACATTGCGCAGGTCCAGGTGCAGAACAAGCTGTCGCTCGCGACGCCGGTTCTGCCGCAGGTCGTGCAGCAGCTCGGTCTGTCGGTCACGAAGTCGAGCAGCAGCTTCCTGCTGGTGCTCGCCTTCAACTCCGAAGACGGCAGCATGAACAAGTACGACCTCGCGAACTTCGTGGCGTCGCACGTGAAGGATCCGATCAGCCGGCTGAACGGCGTCGGTACCGTCACGCTGTTCGGCTCGCAGTACGCGATGCGGATCTGGCTCGATCCGAACCGCCTGACCAACTACGGCCTCACGCCGGTCGACGTCAGCTCGGCGATCACCGCGCAGAACGTGCAGATCGCGGGCGGCCAGATCGGCGGCACGCCGGCCAAGCCCGGCACCGTGCTGCAGGCGACGATCACCGAATCGACGCTGCTGCAGACGCCCGAGCAGTTCGGCAACATCCTGCTGAAGGTCAACCAGGACGGCTCGCAGGTTCGCCTGAAGGACGTCGCGCAGATCGGCCTCGGCGGCGAAAACTACAACTTCGACACGAAGTACAACGGTCAGCCGACCGCGGCACTCGGTATCCAGCTCGCGACCAACGCGAACGCGCTCGCGACCGCGAAGGCCGTGCGCGCGAAGATCGACGAGCTCGCACCGTTCTTCCCGCACGGCCTCGTCGTCAAGTATCCGTACGACACGACGCCGTTCGTGAAGCTGTCGATCGAGGAAGTGGTCAAGACGCTGCTCGAAGGTATCGTGCTCGTGTTCCTCGTGATGTATCTGTTCCTGCAGAACCTGCGGGCGACGATCATCCCGACGATCGCGGTGCCGGTCGTGCTGCTCGGTACGTTCGCGATCATGTCGATGGTCGGCTTCTCGATCAACACGCTGTCGATGTTCGGCCTCGTGCTCGCGATCGGCCTGCTGGTCGACGATGCGATCGTGGTGGTCGAGAACGTCGAGCGCGTGATGGCCGAAGAAGGGCTGTCGCCGAAGGAGGCGACCCGCAAGGCGATGGGCCAGATCACCGGCGCACTCGTCGGCGTGGCGCTCGTGCTGTCGGCGGTGTTCGTGCCGGTCGCGTTTTCCGGCGGGTCGGTCGGCGCGATCTATCGTCAATTCTCGCTGACGATCGTGTCGGCGATGGTGCTGTCGGTGCTGGTCGCGTTGATTCTGACGCCGGCACTGTGCGCGACGATCCTCAAGCCGATCCCGCAAGGGCATCACGAGGAGAAGAAGGGCTTCTTCGGCTGGTTCAACCGCACGTTCAACACCAGCCGCGACAAGTACCACGTCGGCGTGCACCACGTGATCAAGCGCTCGGGCCGCTGGCTCATCATCTATCTGGTCGTGATCGTCGCGGTCGGGCTGCTGTTCGTGCGCCTGCCGAAGTCGTTCCTGCCCGATGAAGACCAGGGCCTGATGTTCGTGATCGTGCAGACGCCGTCGGGTTCGACGCAGGAAACGACCGCGAAGACGCTCGCGAACATTTCCGACTACCTGCTGAAGGACGAGAAGGAAATCGTCGAATCGGCGTTCACGGTCAACGGCTTCAGCTTCGCGGGCCGCGGCCAGAACTCCGGTCTCGTGTTCGTCCGCTTGAAGGACTATTCGCAGCGTCAGCATGCGAACCAGAAGGTGCAGGCGCTGATCGGCCGGATGTTCGGGCGTTACGGGAGCTACAAGGACGCGCTCGTGATTCCGTTCAACCCGCCGTCGATTCCGGAACTCGGTACCGCTGCCGGCTTCGACTTCGAGCTGACGGACAACGCCGGTCTCGGCCACGACGCGCTGATGGCCGCGCGTAACCAGCTGCTCGGGATGGCTTCGAAGGATCCGACGCTGCAGGGTGTCCGTCCGAACGGCCTGAACGACACGCCGCAGTACAAGGTCGACATCGACCGCGAGAAGGCGAATGCGCTGGGCGTGACGGCGGATGCGATCGACCAGACGTTCTCGATCGCGTGGGCGTCGAAGTACGTGAACAACTTCCTCGACACCGACGGCCGGATCAAGAAGGTGTACGTGCAGGCCGACGCGCCGTTCCGGATGACGCCGGAAGACATGAACATCTGGTACGTGCGCAACGGGTCGGGCGGGATGGTGCCGTTCAGCGCGTTCGCGACCGGTCACTGGACGTACGGTTCGCCGAAGCTCGAGCGCTACAACGGCGTGTCGGCGATGGAAATCCAGGGCCAGGCCGCACCGGGCAAGTCGACCGGTCAGGCGATGGCCGCGATGGAAACGCTCGCGAAGAAGCTGCCGGTCGGTATCGGCTATTCGTGGACGGGCCTGTCGTTCCAGGAAATCCAGTCCGGTTCGCAGGCGCCGATCCTGTACGCGATCTCGATTCTCGTCGTGTTCCTGTGTCTCGCGGCGCTGTATGAAAGCTGGTCGATTCCGTTCTCGGTGATCATGGTCGTGCCGCTCGGCGTGATCGGTGCGCTGCTCGCGGCCACGATGCGCGGCCTCGAGAACGACGTGTTCTTCCAGGTCGGCCTGCTGACCACCGTGGGCTTGTCCGCGAAGAACGCGATCCTGATCGTCGAGTTCGCGCGCGAACTGCAGCAGACGGAGAAGATGGGGCCGATCGAGGCCGCGCTGGAAGCGGCGCGCCTGCGGCTGCGTCCAATCCTGATGACGTCGCTCGCGTTCATTCTCGGCGTGATGCCGCTCGCGATCAGCAACGGCGCGGGTTCGGCCAGCCAGCACGCGATCGGTACGGGCGTGATCGGCGGGATGATCACGGCGACGTTCCTCGCGATCTTCATGATCCCGATGTTCTTCGTGAAGATCCGTGCGATCTTCAGCGGCGAGAAGGAAGATGCCGACGAGGCGCTGCGCCTGGCTCAGGAGCACTCGCACCACGAAGAGAAGCCGGGCAACGGCGACCAAGGCAACAAGGGACAGTGATGATGCAAAAACACGCTTTGACTGCAATCGCAGTCGCGCTCTTTGCCGCGGGCTGCACGATGGCGCCGCATTACACGCGGCCCGACGCGCCCGTCGCGCAGGCGTACCCGGCCGGTGGCGTCTACGCGACGCAGCCGGGCGCGGCCGGCGCGCGCAGCGCGAACGGCCAGGCGGCGACTGCCATCGGCTGGCGCGAGTTCTTCGTCGATCCGCGCCTGCAGCGGCTGATCGAGATCGCGCTGAAAAACAACCGCGACCTGCGCGTGTCGGTGCTGAACGTCGAGGCCGCGCGTGCGCAGTACCAGATCACGCGTGCGGGGCTGTTCCCGACGCTCGACGGGACGGGCACGGGCAGCATCCAGCGCGTGCCGCAGGGTCTTTCGCAGACCGGTGCGCCGTACATCTCGCGCGCCTACAACGTCGGCCTGTCGGCGTCGTGGGAGCTCGACCTGTTCGGTCGCGTGCAGAGCCTGAAGGACCAGGCGCTCGCGCAGTACCTGTCGACGTCGTACGCACGGCAGGCGTCGGAGATCTCGCTGGTGTCGCAGGTGGCGGATCAGTACCTGACGCTGCTGTCGACCGATGACCTGCTGAAGGTCACGGAGGACACGCTGAAGACCGCGCAGGCGTCGTACGACCTGACCAAGCTGCAATTCGACAACGGCACGGGCTCCGAGCTCGAGCTGCGTCAGGCGCAGACGGTAGTCGAGACGGCGCTCGCGAACCAGCAGGCGCAGGCACGTGCGCGCGCACAGGCGCTGAACGCGCTGGTGCTGCTGATCGGCGAGCCGCTGCCGGACGATCTGCCGGCGGGCATGCCGCTCGACGCGCAGAACCTGCTGACGGACGTGCCGGCCGGGTTGCCGTCGGATCTGCTGACGCGTCGTCCGGACGTGATGCAGGCCGAGCAGACGCTGCTGGCCGCGAACGCGAACATCGGCGCGGCGCGCGCGGCGTTCTTCCCGAAGATCTCGCTGACGGGCGCGTTCGGCACCGGCAGCCCGACGCTGGGCGGTCTGTTCAAGGCCGGCACGGCGGCGTGGTCGTTTGCGCCGCAGATCACGATGCCGATCTTCGAAGGCGGTCAGAACATCGCGAACCTGAATCTCGCGCATGTGCAGAAGCGCATCGAGATCGCGAACTACGAGAAGGCGATCCAGTCGGCGTTCCGCGAAGTGTCGGACGGGCTTGCCGCACGCGGCACGTACGATCAGCAGATCGCGGCATTGGAGCGCAACGAGCACGCGCAGCAGCGTCGCTTCGATCTGTCGGACCTGCGTTACAAGAACGGTGTGGACAGCTATCTGTCGGTGCTGACCGCGCAGACGGATCTGTACTCCGCGCAGCAGTCGCTGATCAGCGCGCGCCTGGCGCGCTGGACGAACCTGGTCGATCTGTACCGCGCACTCGGCGGTGGGTGGATCCAGCGCGCCGGCGAAGCGCCGCGCGCACCGGATGCACCGGTCGACTACGACAAGGCGGCGGCTCCGGCGCCTGCGTCGGCGACGAACGGGTAACATGCGGTAATCCTGCCTGCGTGCGGTCGCTTCGCGCGCAGGCAGGACGTTGTTAGTCCTGTCGCAAGCTGGCCGTTACGAACGATGCGAAGCGTAACGAAGGAAACGTAAGGCTCGTCCATGATTGTTGGTCCTTAAGTGCGCGGTAACCTCGCGTGGGAATGCTGCGGCGATCCACGCGGGACACGCGTCTACATCTGCAGCGGGCGCGAAATCCAGGGGCCGGGCGCCGTCGAGCACGACGCATACGGACTAACCGTGCAGATTCTCGTTTCGCCCAATCGATGATCATCCCTCTCCGGTAGCCTGTCGCCCGGCCGCCAAATCCCCGCTCATTTCGCCCAACTCAGGCTCATTTGCTGTTGGACGGTCTTTATAACGATTAGTTATACGAAATTCGAACTCGTCTGATTGGTTCTTTTTTCTCGTCCGTGCAAATTGTGCATGCAGCATTTCTCACCCATTGTCGAGAAAGGAAATCCGGATGAAGAGTGAGCAGACTGCACCGACCCATCTTTTTGCCACCATCGGCGCGCTCACTGAGCGCGGTGGGCGGGTAACCGAGGCTACGAGCGGCCTCACAGTCGCCGGGCTTGTCGTTGCCCGTGTTGGCGATGTCGTCACTTACGAGGATGGCAGCGAGGCCGTCATCGTGGATGGTGCAGGCGAATATGCGATTTGCAGCGACAAGCCGTTTGCGCTGGTGGGTAGCAGGTTGAGCAACGGCGATCGTATCGTCGAAACGCTTCAGCGGTTGTCGGGAATTCACGTACCGGTTGGCGAAACGGCCGGAGGGTTGTTTAACGAGGATTATGCGCCGCCGCCTGCACTGCCGCGATACAGGTTGGCTGTACGAGGAGCCACGACCGCGCGAGGCGGTGCATTGCGCGAAGCTACCGGCACGTGGGACACCGGCGTTGGGCTTGGCAAGGCTGGCGTCGTGGGTGATCAAATTCACTACGCAGACGGTTCGACCGCGCGAATCATAAGCGGTCTTGGGCTGGTGGATAACGGACACTTCCAGTCGCTGGCTTTCGTCGGTAGCGAACTGGATAACGGCGACGTCATTACCGATAGCCCTGAGCGTGATGGTCTGGTATCCGCTAACGCCTTCACCGTGGCGAAGCGTCCAACCGTTGTGCATCGAGGCGAGACCTCATGATTCGTTATTTCCTTGCCAAAGGGGATCAGGGCGGCAGCGCCACGATTACAGAAGGATTGGAGGACGTAACCTGTTCCAATCCACCGCCGCGCGTGCAAATCGCAACGCTGTACATGAAGACGTACTGCACGGCATGCAAGCAGGAAGGGTTTGTCGCCCCGGTGGGTCCACGCTGGCCGGGCACAGGGCCAAACGGCAAGCCGTGGGCGTTGAGTGGTGATATCAACGTCTGCGATTGCAAGCCGCCACCGGTTTTCTATGCCGAGCGCGGCATGAAGATGACCTTTGCCGCAGACGAGGTGGCGCGGTTGACGGGCAAGCATGGCTTAGGCGTCGCCCCGGTAAGAAGAGGCACGGCAGTCCACGATCAGCAGTTCGTTATTCGCAACAAGAAGTCCAGGAAACCTGTTGTGGGCGTGCGGTATTGGATCACAGATTGCCGTGGCGGCGTGCTGGCTTCAGGGATTACCGATGAGCAGGGGCATACCGTGCGAGTGATCACGCCGGAGGCCGAATCGGTAAAGCTCGAGGTCATCGGAGAAACAGAATGAGTGACGGCGATCGTGTGGAGATTGCAGAGGCGATGACGGACACGAAAGAAGGTTCGTTGATCGAGGCATTGATATCGAACGGGCCACCCATCTGCCCAAACATGACTGATGCGGAATTTCGCCGTATGGTTCTAACGTTACGCGATAGAGCCGTACAAATGATTGATGTACGGCTCGTAGACTTGCGCAAGTGGGGGGCGGTCGAACGTCAGCGCGTCGCAACGTGGTTTGGCTCAAGCGATGAAACGATTCGGCAACGTCTGACAGTCGGCCTCGCACGAGTAAGTCGGGTGATGCGCGATCTCAAGCCTGGAAATTTTGTTCGCCAATCAGATGAGCTTGATCGATATCTTGGTTGTACGCCGAATAACAAGGACCCTGATGGTGCCGTCGCGCATGTTTGCGCCCCGGACACCGCTACACATACTATTTGTATCCACGAGAATTTTTGTGGGATGCGCCCCATATCCAGTGCAAAGGACTCGATGTTGTCGACACTGATTCATGAGTGCACTCATTTTGCCGACACTTTTGGCGCTCAGGATCATCAATATTTCATGCGCGAGTGCTTGGTATTGGCTCGGACGCGCCCCGATCTCGCAATCGATAATGCGGATAGCATTGCCGGGTATGTTATCTATGAGGATTAGAGGCGGTGTGGCAGCGCGATCCTGGTTGAATCTGATTGGGTCCAACGGAAAATTGATATGGGCATGTATCGCACTCGCATTTTTCTCGGCAGGGACATTCGCCTGCTCCCCAGTCCATACGCTTGATGTTTCGTTTGAAAGAGATTCTGCCAAGGTGTCCGGCGATGAGCTCACAAGGGTGGCCAATTGGGCGATAGACCTTCAACTCAAATATCCCAATCTCGATCGTACGTCTGTCGGTGGCCTTGCCGAAGCTGACGAAAGACAGCCGCACGTGCTGGCTCAACAACGCGCGGAAAGGATCAAGGGGCTTCTAGTCACATTGGGGCTTGGTCGAGCACCTATCGACGTCGACGCCAGGCTTTATAAGTCGCATCATTTGAGCGGTGTGTCGGATAATGGCCGACGAGTAGAAATCGACTTCCTTCCCGGTTGCCCGCATGAATGTCCTTGCCAAGTGAAATGAGGCCTTGGCCGCGAGCCGCCGCGCAGTGCTGCACATTTTGAGGGGGTGTCAGGATTTCCGTGTTCAAGGCGGGTTGAGTAATTACACGGAAGGCCGGACGAATCGATCTGCGTAAAGGATAGCGAATTGGTTCATGGCGGTCTTCCAGTCATGAGCTGCACTACCCCAATTCGCCGTGATGTTGCGCAGGGCCAGCCAGATGAGTTTGGTGGCTGCCTCGTCGGTCGGGAAGTGCCCGCGGGTCTTGATGATCTTGCGCAACTGCGAGTTGATATTTTCAATCGCGTTTGTCGTGTAGATGATCTTGCGCACGCCCGGCGGAAAGGCAAAGAACGGGATCACGCGATCCCAGGCGTTGCGCCACGCGCTACTGACGGTTGGGAATTTCTGACCCCACGGACCATCGGCAAACGCATCGAGTTCGGCCTGGGCCGCTTCCGCGCTGGGCGCGGCGTAGATCGGTTTGATCGCGGCGGCCAACCCTCGGCGGTCTTTCCAACTGGCGTAATCGAGGCTGTTGCGGATCAGATGGACGATACAAGTTTGCAGTGTGGTCGCCGGAAACACCACCGCCAAGGCCTCGGGCATACCCTTGAGACCATCGGTGACAGCGATCAGGATGTCGTGAACGCCGCGCGTCTTCAGGTCATTGAACACCTTCATCCAGAACTTGGCCCCCTCGGTGTTCTCGATCCAGAGGCCCAGAATGTCACGGGTGCCGTCGGGCAGCACGCCCAGCGCCAGGTACACCGCCTTGTTGCGCACGACGGCGTCTTCGCGAATCTTGACCCGAAGGGCGTCGAAGAACACGACCGGATACATCGGCTCAAGCGGTCGGCCCTGCCAGGCAGTCACTTCGGCCATGACCTCGTCGGTCACGGAACTGATGAAGTCGGGCGAGACCTCCGTGCCGTATTGCTCCAGCAGGAAGCCCTGAATCTCGCGCACGGTCATGCCCCGGGCATACATGGCAACGATCTTGTCGTCGAAGCCGGTGAAGCGCCGTTCTGATGGTGTGCAGCAACCCCTTGCGCACCATGCGGTAAGCGCCGGCCGCCACAAGCCGACGCGTGCTTGGTGTCCGTCATCGCACACCGCACTTCGCACGATCGCTCCGTGCGTCCCCGCCTTTCGCCGTCCCCGCAAAGCAAAACGCCACGGCATGCCGTGGCGTTTTTCGTTACCGCTTCTCCGCGCGGACGCTCGCCGCGAGGCGATCAGTGATGCACGTCAGCGGGCCGCCCGTCGAAATCGTGCCCCGCGCGCCGAATCTCGCAGCGCGCATCCTTTTCGCCTTTCACGCCGTTGAACACGATGTTCAGGATCACGGCGCTGGCCGACGCCAGCAGGATGCCGCTGTGCAGGATCGGCGCGAGCGCGGGCGGCAGCTTCGAGAAGAAGTGCGGCGACACGACCGGCACGAGGCCCATGCCGACGCTCACGGCGACGATGAACAGGTTGTGCGAGTTGTTCACGAAGTCGACCTTCGACAGCACCTTGATGCCGTTCGCGGCGACCATCCCGAACATCACGATGCCCGCGCCGCCGAGCACGAACGGCGGCACCGACGCGACGACCTGCGCCATCTTCGGGAACAGCCCGAGCAGCACGAGGATCACACCGCCAGTCGCGCACACGAAGCGGCTCTTCACGCCCGTCACGCCGATCAGGCCGACGTTCTGCGAGAACGACGTATGCGGAAACGAGTTGAAGATGCCGCCGATCAGCGTGCCGAGGCCGTCGACGCGCAGGCCGCGCACGAGGCGCTCCTGGTTGACCGGGCGATCGACCATGTCGCCGACCGCGAGGAACATGCCGGTCGATTCGATGAACGTGACGAACATCACCGTGACCATCGTCACGATCGACAGCGGGTCGAAGTGCGGCCAGCCGAAGTGGAACGGCATCACGAAGCCGACCCACGGTGCAAGCGACACGCCTTCCGTGTTCACGCGGCCGATCGCGAACGCGATCACGAAGCCGGCGACGATGCCGAGCAGCACCGAGATGTTCGCGATGAAGCCGCGGCCGAACTTGTTGATCAGCAGGATCAGCGTGAGCACGAGCAGCGACAGGCCGAGATAGACGGGGCTGCCGTACTCGGGGTTGCCGACGCCGCCGGCCGCCCAGTTGATGCCGACTTCCATCAGCGACAGCCCGATCACCGCGATCACCGTGCCGACCACCACGGGCGGGAAGAACCGCAACAGCTTGCCGATCGTCGGCGCGAGCACGATGCCGATGATGCCGGCCGCGATGGTCGAACCGAAGATGTCGAGAATGCCGAGGCCCGGGTTCGTGCCGATCGCGATCATCGGACCGACGGCCGCGAACGTGCAGCCCATGATGACCGGCAGGCGGATCCCGAAGATCCACAGGCCGAGCGTCTGGATCAGCGTGGCGATGCCGCACGAAAACAGATCGGCGCTGATCAGGAACGCGATCTGGTCTTTCGGCAGCTTGAGCGCCGCGCCGACGATAAGCGGCACGGCGACGGCGCCGGCGTACATGACGAGGACGTGTTGCAGGCCAAGCGTTACCAGCTTGCCGGTCGGCAGCACCTCATCGCACGGATGGACCGTGTTCGATTGCATCTGTCTCACTCCATGATCTTGTTTTCGGGGTGATACGAAGTTATTCGGAATGAATCCATGCAACAAGAGCACTGGGTTCTATTCCGTTCTTTGCTGGTTCGATATGCCATTTCGGTATGGAACAGGGGGGCGATCATCGGGAAACTGCCGCGGGAGTGAGGTGTACCGGTTTTATAGCGCTTCAAAATAGCGCCGGCCCCCCTGTCAAATATGGGGTGCTTTATGGTGTGTATCGGGCGGGCCGCATAGTGGCAAAAAGCGGTGTTCGGAAATCGTGCCGGGTTAACCCGCGAACGGCCGCTTTTGCGTGCAAGGTGCAGCCCGGTGGAACGCGCCGGCCCGACCCCACGGTCGATGCGTCGACGCGGCGGCAAAAAGCGCGGTGCGCATCGCGATCCCGTTATCATCGACATCCGTTCATTCGAATCCCTCTTAGCTCATGCGCCTGCTCGGAATCGACCTCGGCACCGGCTCTGTCAAACTCGTCACGCTCGATGCCGACGGCGTCGAGCGGGCCGTCGCGAGCGAACCTTACGGGTTGTCGTCGCCGCAGCCCGGCTGGGCGGAAATCGCGCCCGACGCGTGGTGGCAGGCGCTCGTGCGCGCGGCCGCGCGGCTGCCGGGCGACGAGCGTGCGCAGGTCGCGGCGATCGGCTTTTCGGGCCAGATGCATGGCGTCGTGCTGATCGACGCGGCCGGCCAGCCGGTGCGGCCCGCGCTGCTGTGGCCCGACACACGCGCGGTGCGCGAGGCGGACGCGGCCGACTGGCCTGCCGCCGGATGGCCCGTCGCCGGATTACCCGTCGCCGGATTACCCGTCGCCGGATTGCCCGTCGCCGGATTACCCGTCGTCCCGAACCCCGTCGCGCCCGGCATGGCCGGCCCGCTGTTGCGCTGGCTGGCGGCGCACGAACCCGACGCGCTACGCGCCGCGCGCTGGGCCGTGCAGCCGAAGGACTGGCTGCGCATCGCGCTCGGCGGCGACGTGGCGGCCGATCCGAGCGACGCGTGCGCAACGGCGCTCGCGACGCCCGACGGCGCGTGGGACACTGCATTGATCGACACGCTCGGCCTGACGGCCGACCGCTTCGCGCCGGTTCGCGCGTCCACCGCGCGCTGCGGCATGCTCGGCGCGCAGGCCGCCGCCGCGCTCGGCCTGCCGGCCGGCGTGCCGCTCGCGACGGGCGCGGCCGACACCGCATGCGCGGCGCTCGGCAGCGGGCTGGCCGCGGCAGGCGATGCGTTGCTGACGACCGGCAGCGGCGGGCAGATCGTCGTGCTCGCGGATGCGTTGCCGCCCGCGCGGCGCGGCTTGCATCGCTATCGTGCGGCGACGGGCGGCGGCTATTACACGATGGCGGCGATGCAGAACGTCGGGCTCGCGCTCGAAGCCGTGCGCGGCTGGCTCGGCTACGCGCAATGGGCCGATGCGTATGACGACGCGTTCGCGCAGCCGGCGTCCGAGCGGCTGTGCTTCCTGCCGTACCTGACCGGCGAGCGTTCGCCGTGGATGAACCCCGATGCGCGCGGCGGCTGGCTCGGCCTCGGGCTCGGCGACACGCGCGGCGCGATGATGCGCGCCGCGTTCGAGGGCGTCGCGTTCGCGTTGCGCGCGGGGCTCGATGCGATCCGCGATGCCGATCGCCGTGACGCGGTGACGACGCTGCGTCTCGCGGGCGGCGGCTCGGTCGATCCGCGCTGGCGCCAGTTGCTCGCCGATGCGCTCGGCGCGTCGCTGCACGCGATCGATTGCCCGAACGCCGCGACGCGCGGCGCCGCCTTGCTCGCGGGCGTCGCGATCGGGCATTGGCGTGAAGACGCGTTGCGCGCGCTGGCGCCGGCTGCTGCGCCGGTCGCGGCACCGCACGACGACCGCCTGCTGGCCGTACGCCACGCGCGCTTCGTCGATCTGTATGCCCGCACGGATGCATGGTTCACGACGGGCGTTTAAACTCGACCACTTGTTCTTTTGCGCCAGCGATGACGCATCCTGGCAAGCCGGCGACCGTTTCGCGCACGCGATGCGCGGCGGGAGCGGCCATCATGGCGAGCACGATATTCTTGCGCCGTGCCGCGCGGCACGGCTTCGACCGCCTTGCATGAAACCCGGGCCGGCGCCGCACGCCGGCCCGGGCCGATCTCACCGACACACAGAGGAGTGACACGATGAAAACGAAAGCCGCGATTGCATGGAAGGCCGGTGCGCCGCTGACGATCGAGGAAGTCGATCTCGAAGGGCCGCGCGCTGGCGAAGTGCTGATCGAAGTGAAGGCGACGGGCATCTGCCATACCGACTACTACACGCTGTCGGGCGCCGATCCGGAAGGGATCTTCCCGGCGATCCTCGGCCATGAAGGCGCGGGCGTGGTGGTCGACGTCGGCCCCGGCGTCGGCACCGTGAGAAAGGGCGACCACGTGATTCCGCTCTACACGCCCGAATGCCGCGAGTGCAAGTTCTGCCTGTCGCGCAAGACCAACCTGTGCCAGAAGATCCGCGCGACGCAGGGCAAGGGCCTGATGCCGGACGCGACATCGCGCTTCTCGCTCGACGGCAAGCCGCTGTTCCACTACATGGGCACGTCGACGTTCTCGAACTACATCGTCGTGCCGGAGATCGCGGTCGCGAAGGTGCGCGAGGACGCGCCGTTCGACAAGATCTGCTACATCGGCTGCGGCGTGACGACGGGCGTCGGCGCGGTCGTGTACTCGGCGAAGGTCGAGGTCGGCGCGAACGTGGTCGTATTCGGCCTCGGCGGGATCGGCCTGAACGTGATCCAGGGCGCGAAGATGGTCGGCGCGGACAAGATCATCGGCGTGGACATCAACCCGAAGCGCGTCGAGCTCGCGAAGAAGTTCGGGATGACGCACTTCATCAACCCGAACGAAGTCGAGAACGTCGTCGACCACATCGTGCAGCTGACCGACGGCGGCGCCGACTATTCGTTCGAATGCGTCGGCAACGTGAAGCTGATGCGCCAGGCGCTCGAATGCACGCACAAGGGCTGGGGCCAGTCGTTCATCATCGGTGTGGCGGCAGCGGGCGAGGAAATCAGCACGCGTCCGTTCCAGCTGGTGACGGGTCGTGAATGGAAGGGCTCGGCGTTCGGCGGCGCGCGCGGGCGCACCGACGTGCCGAAGATCGTCGACTGGTACATGGAAGGCAAGATCAACATCGACGACCTGATCACGCACACGCTGCCGCTCGAGCGGATCAACGAAGGCTTCGACCTGATGAAGGCCGGCGAGTCGATCCGCTCGGTCGTGCTGTACTGACCGGGAGCGTACCGCCATGCTCGAACTCGTTTCCTCGCATGCGTGCCACGGCGGCGAGCAGCGTTTCTACCGTCACGATTCGGCGGCCATCGGCCTGCCGATGAAGTTCTCGGTGTACCTGCCGCCGCAGGCCGCGCAGGGCCGCGTGCCGGCGCTGTTCTATCTCGCGGGGCTCACGTGCACCGACGAGACGTTCGCGATCAAGGCCGGCGCGCAGCAATACGCGGCGCAGCACGGCATCGCGCTCGTGATGCCCGATACGAGCCCGCGTGGCGCGGGCGTGCCGGGCGAGACCGATGCGTGGGACTTCGGCGTCGGCGCGGGTTTCTACGTCGACGCGACCCAAGCGCCGTGGTCGACGCATTACCGGATGGAGTCGTACGTGACCGGCGAGCTGCGCGAGCTCGTCGTGGCCGAGCTGCCGATCGACGGCGCGCGGCTCGGCATCTTTGGTCACTCGATGGGCGGGCACGGCGCGCTGACGCTCGCGTTGCGTCATCCGGGCCTGTACCGGTCGGTGTCGGCGTTCGCGCCGATCGCCGCGCCGACGCGCTGCCCGTGGGGCGAGAAGGCGTTCTCCGGTTATCTCGGCGCCGATCGCGATGCGTGGAAGGCGCACGACGCGAGCGAGCTGGTCGCCCGTGCCGATGCGCCGAAGTTCGCGGACGGCATCCTCGTCGATCAGGGGCTCGCCGATCAATTCCTCGCGAACCAGCTGAACCCCGACGTGTTCGAAGCCGCGTGCGCGAAGGCCGGCCAGCCGCTGACGCTGCGCCGCCATCCGGGCTACGACCACGGGTACTACTTCATCTCGACGTTCATCGCCGATCACCTCGCGCATCATGCGCGCGTGCTGGCGCGGTGAGTTGTCCCTGACGCCACGTCGTTGCGCTCCAACGGGCGACGTGGCTGTCATCCATCGTTACGCATTCCACCGGGGCATTCGCCCGGAAAAATCACCTGCCGCCGCAAATTCGTACTCGTTCTATAGGATGCCAAATCGATTCGCCGAATAATGATCGCCGATTCAATCGTGGTGAAATTAATTCGAGCGAGGCTTTGACCTGAATGGGCGACATGGTTTGCGAGGTATCAAACAATTCCCCGAACTGGGGGGTTGATCAATCTGTTTGCGTGGAAACTTGTGCCCGAGCGATGGAGTGGTGGCATCAAATACATCCAGGCGTTCAAGGATGCGTGGGTCGTGCACAACAAGTCCCATATCCGAGCAGCAGCGGGGCGCCACCGTCTACCTCGGGAAATGCTCGCGGGCGTATGTTGGATCGAGGTTGGTGGCGACCCTGAATTCATCGATCGCGTTGCATTCGAAGTGCGCACGTTCGACTGGAGTGGTCCGCCGTTCGTCGACAGGCATCTGACACTGACACGTCATCCAGCGATGACATCGTTCGGCCCGGTGAGCATGCAGCTTCGCACGGCCGCACAAACGCTTGGAATGGATCCGTCGCAAATGTCAGCGTCGCAATTTCGGAGTTTGGCCCGCTGCCTTCAACGCGATATTTTTAATATCGATGTGGTTGCGCGTCATCTCGCCCAGTTGGCGAAGCGCGATGGGATCCAATATCCGTTCTCGATGGATCAAATTCGCATCATCGGCGCGCGCTACAACCGAGGAAGTGGGTTGTCTCTCGAGCAAATAAGACAAAATACCAGCTACGGTAACTTCATCGTTACGCATTGGTCGCGCTTCACTCGGCTCATGCAGTAATGCATCAGGATGCAAACATGGCCCGTCTCCTCCGCTTCGTCACTCATGTCGCATGTGTCATCGGATTGCTCGTCGTTATCACGATCACCGGGAACAAGTATGCGTGGATGCATGAAATCGATCCATCCGTCGCGATCGATGCGATCAAGGACGAAGCTGGCGACCATACGCTGGTCAGCTATGCATTGCTCATGGTCGTTGCGATCACACAGGTCGTGTTGCTCGCGAGGTCCAGGGCCACAGGTGCCAAACCCTGGGTCGGGTTCCTGATGCTCGCGGCAACGGCAGTGTGCGCATGGAAAACGATCACGTAACGCCATCCGCACGCATGCGAGTCGTCATGCCCTGCGCAACAAGCTCGCGCCGTACACGAGCGCCGACAGCGCGGTGATCCAGAAGCTCGTCGGCCAGTCGGTGTGATACGCGAGCACGATGCCGAGCCACGCTTCGAACAACGCGAACAGCGCGGCGAGCAGCACGCCGGTCGACAGCCGCGTCGTCACGTTCTGCGCGGCGGCAGCCGGCCCGACCAGCAGCGTGAACACCAGCAGCACGCCGACGATCTGCGTCGCCGCGGCCACTGCGAGCGCGCACACCGCGAGGAACAGCATCGACACCGTGCGCAGCGACACGCCCTTCGCTTCAGCGAGTTCGGGCTGGAGCGACGCGAACAGCAGCGGCCGTGCGATCAGCGCGAGCGCGAGCAGGCTCACCGTGCCGATGGCGGCGAGCACCGCGAGCGTGTCGTGGCTCACCGCGAGCACGTTGCCGAACAGCAGCGCGGTGACCTGCGTCGCGAACGACGTGTAGAAGTGCAGGAACAGCAGGCCGAAGCCGAGCGCGCCGGACAGGATCACGCCGATCGCGACGTCGCGGCCCGCGAGCTTTTCGCCGAGCGCGCCCATGCCGATCCCGGCCGCGAGCGTGAAGCCGACCATCCCCCAGATCGGCGAGATGCCGAGCAGCACCGCGCCCGTCGCGCCGGTGAAGCCGACGTGCGACAGCGCATGGCCGGCGAAGGTCTGCCCGCGCAGCACCAGGAAATAGCCGACGATGCCCGCGAGCACCGCGACGATCCCCGACGCGGCGAACGCGTTGATCATGAAGTCGTATTCAAACATCGTGCGAATGCCCGGGATGAGCGTGTCCGTGGTGGTGATGGCCGTGGCCGCCGCCACCGCCGTGCGAATGGCCGTCGTCGTCCTCGTGTTCGTGATCGTGTTTCTCGATCTCGACGTCGCCGGACATCACGAAGATCTTGCCGTTCACGCGCATCACGTCGATCGGCGATCCGTAGAGCCGCGACAGCACGGGCTTCGTGATCACCTCGTCGACGGTGCCGAGCGCCGCGACGCCGTTGCCGAGATACAGCACGCGATCGAGCGCGTTCAGCAGCGGATTCAGTTCGTGCGCGGAGAACAGCACGGTGATGCCGAGCTCGCGCTGCACGTTGCGCACGAGCTCGACGACGCCGCGCTGGTGGTTCGGGTCGAGGCTGATCAGCGGCTCGTCGAGCAGCAGCAGCTTCGGGTTGCCGAGCAGGCATTGCGCGAGCAGCAGCCGTTGGCGCTCGCCACCCGACAGTTCGGACAGCGGCCGGCGCGCGAGCGACGGGCCGCCGACGAGATCGAGCACGCGATCGACGTCGCGGCGCGTGGCCGCGTTCGTGTGCGGCAAGCCCCAGCGATGGCCGTCGGCGGCCATCGCGACGAAATCGTAGCCGCGCATCCGGCGGTTCGCGAGGCCGCTTCTGATCTGCGGCATGTAGCCGATCGACGCGTTGCCGCGCACGACCGGCACGCCGCCAACCGACAGCGTGCCGGCCGACACGGGGACGAGGCCGAGCACCGCGCGCATCAGCGTCGTCTTGCCCGCGCCGTTCGGCCCGAGCACGCCGACGAATTCGCCGGGCTCGATCGAGAAGCTGACGTCGCGCAGGATCGTGCGGCCGCCCAGTTCGAGCGTGACGCGATCGAGGGCGAGGGCGTGGGGAGTGGCGGTCATGTCGTGACGGTCGTCTATTACTTACTTGCCGGCTGAAAGCGCGCTGCCGAGCGCGTCGAGCTGGCCGATCATCCATTGCTGGAAGGTCTTGCCGGCCGGCTGCGTTTCGGTGACGCTGACGGTCGGCACGCCGCCGTCGCGTGCGATCTTCAGCATGCGCTTGGTCATCGGCTCTTCGGCCTGGCTGTTGTAGATCAGTGCGCGCACCCGCTTCTTGCGCAGGTCGCCCTCGAACGCGGCGACGTCCTGCGCGCTCGCCTCGGTGTCGTTCATCGTCGCGAGCTGGAAGCGCTGGTTGCGCATGTCGAGGCCGATCGCGTCCGACATGTAGCCGAACACGGGCTCGGTGGCCGTCACCGGCACGCCCTTGTACTTCGCGCGCAGCGCGGCGACCTTGTCGTCGACGGGCTTCAGCGACGCGACGAACTTTTGCAGGTTCGCATCGTATTCGGCCTGGTTCGCCGGGTCGGCGCGGCCGAGTTCGGCCGCGATCGCGCGTGCGGCGGCCGGCATCGTCGCCGGGTCGTACCACAGGTGCGGGTTGTCGCCGGCCTTCTTGCCGACGAGATCGGCGACGACGATCGTCGCGCGCTTCGCCTGCTTCGATGCGCCGAGCAGCTTGCCCATCCACGGATCGTAGTCGGCGCCGTTGTAGATCACGACCTGCGCGTGCTGCAGCGCGCGGGCCGTCTTCGGGCTCGCTTCGAACAGGTGCGGATCCTGGTCCGGATTGCTGAGGATGCTCGTGACCGCGACGTGGCGGCCGCCGATCTGCGACGCGACGTCGCCGTAGAAATTCTCCGCGGCGACGACGTTGACGGTCGCGGCCTGCGCGAACGCGGGCGCGGCGAACGACAGCGCGGCGACGGCCGCGGCGAGCCAGCGGGCAGGCGACAGGGCGCGCCGCGGCGCGCGCTTCAGGGCAATGGACATGGAACTCCTCGTTGGAAGGGCGGCGCAGGCGCCGCGCGATGCGGCGTCAGCGCTGCGCGGGCTTGCGCTTGCAGTGCCCGCACAGGCCGTTCAGCTCGACGACCTGGTGATGGACTTCGAATCCGTGCGCGGGCTCGCTCGCGGACAGCTGCTTCGCGAGGTCGCTGCCGGGAATCTCGACGGTGTCGCCGCACGAATCGCAGATCAGGAACTGGCCTTCGTGCGGCACGCCGATCTCGCAGCACGCGAGGAACGCGTTCTTCGATTCGATCCGGTGGATGAAGCCGTGCTCGACGAGAAAATCCAGCGCGCGGTAGACGGTCGTCGGCGGCACGCGGCCGCGTTGCGGTTCGAGTTCGGCGAGCAGGTCGTACGCGCCGATCGGGCGCTGCGCGGCCAGCACGCGTTCGTAGACCTGGCGACGCAGCGGCGTCCACGCGAGCCCGTGCTCGGCGGCGAATGCGTCGGCCCGGGACAGCCGGGCGTCGATGGACGATGAGGTAGCCATGGCGTGAAGCAGGGCGATGAAACACAGTATCGCGATGATATAACGTATCGCTGCGCCGTGCAGTGCCAATTCCGTTTTCCGTCCTTCCTCCATCCCCGTCAGCATCGATGCCACTGCGCCGCACCGTGCCCTTCTTGCCTTGCAGCGCGGGCGCGGCGGGATGCAGCCGTGCGCCGTCGTGCCGCAGCGCGTCATAGAAAGCCGTCGCGTCGTCTTGACAGCGCGTATCGCGTATCCGATCATTCGATCACTAACAGAGCAATTGATCGGTCGGAGAGCGTTCGCTCACCTCGCGACCGTCGTGCAGCAAGAACGAACCGGAGACAGCCAGTGAGACTGGAACACAAGGTCGCGATCCTGACGGGCGCCGCAAGCGGCATCGGCGAAGCGGTCGCGCAACGCTATCTGGACGAGGGCGCGCGCTGCGTGCTCGTCGACGTGAAGCCGGCAGGCGGTTCGCTCGCGCGGCTGATCGAGTCCAACCCCGGCCGCGCGGTGGCCGTCACGGCCGACGTCACGCGCCGCGACGACATCGAGCGGATCGTCGCGACGGCGGTCGAGCGCTTCGGCGGCGTCGACATTCTGTTCAACAACGCGGCGCTGTTCGACATGCGCCCGCTCCTCGACGAATCGTGGGACGTGTTCGACCGGTTGTTCTCGGTCAACGTGAAAGGGCTGTTCTTCCTGATGCAGGCCGTCGCGCAGCGGATGGTCGAGCAGGGGCGCGGCGGCAAGATCGTCAACATGTCGTCGCAGGCCGGCCGTCGCGGCGAGGCGCTCGTTTCGCACTACTGCGCGACCAAGGCCGCGGTGATCAGCTACACGCAGTCGGCCGCGCTGGCGCTCGCGCCCCACCGGATCAACGTGAACGGCATCGCGCCGGGCGTGGTCGACACGCCGATGTGGGAGCAGGTCGATGCGCTGTTCGCACGCTACGAGAACCGGCCGCTCGGCGAGAAGAAGCGGCTCGTCGGCGAAGCGGTGCCGCTCGGGCGCATGGGCGTGCCGGGCGACCTGACGGGCGCCGCGCTGTTCCTCGCGTCGGCCGACGCCGACTACATCACCGCCCAGACGCTGAACGTCGACGGCGGCAACTGGATGAGCTGAAAATGCTGCCGCTCGCACGCGCCACCTGCCGGCCGGCCCGCGACGCGGCGCCCGCCGTCGACCGAGGAGGGCTCGCCTGATGGCCGAGATCGTCGTCGCCGGCGAACTGCTGGCCGAATTCGTCGCCGCCGAGCGCGGCCAGGGTTTCGATACGCCCGGCCTGTTCGAAGGACCGTTCCCGAGCGGCGCGCCGGCGATCTTCGCCGATCAGGCCGCGCGGCTCGGCGCGCGCGTCGCATATGCGGGCTGTGTCGGCCGCGACGCGTTCGGCGATGCGATCGTCGCGCGGCTCGCCCGCGACGGCGTCGACGTCGCGCGCATTCGCCGCGTCGCGCGCCCGACCGGCACCGCATTCGTCGCGTATCGCGACGACGGTTCGCGCAGTTTCGTGTTCACGCTTTCGACCAGTGCGGCCGCGTGCGTCGATGCGTCCGACGTCGACACCGCGATGTTCGACGGCTGCCGCTACTTCCACGTGATGGGCTCGTCGCTGACGAGCGAATCGGCGATCGCGGCCGTGCAGCGCGGCGTGATCGAGGCCGCGCGCGCGGGCGCCAAGGTGTCGTTCGATCCGAACGTGCGGCCCGAAATGCTGAGCTTCCGCCCGATGCGCGCGGCGCTCGACGAGATGCTCGCCGCGTGTCACCTGTTCCTGCCGAGCGAAGCCGACCTGCCGTTCTTCTGCGGGCCGCAGCCGGCCGAGCGCGCGATCGCGGGCCTGCTCGCGACGCATCCGCTGCTCGAGCGCGTCGTGCTCAAGCGCGGCGCGCAAGGCAGCGTCGCGTTCGATCGCGCGAACCGGGCCGAAGCGCCGGCCTTTCCGGTCGACGAAGTCGATCCGACCGGCGCCGGCGACTGCTTCGGCGGCACGCTGGTCGCGAGCCTCGTCGCGGGCTTGGCCGTCGACGTCGCGCTGCGCCGCGCGAACGCGGCCGGTGCGATCGCGGTCACGCGGCGCGGCCCGATGGAAGGCAACAGCAGCGCGGCCGAGATCGACCGTTTCCTGACCGAACGAGGTATCGCATGTCCGGCCTGACGACCGTTGCCGAGCGCACGCGCACCGCGCACGCGGACACCGTGCTGCGGATGATCTTCGACGCGAACCGCGCGGACGCGCAGCGCGGCATCTATTCGATCTGCAGCGCGCACCGGCTCGTGCTGGAGGCCGCGTGCGAAGCCGCGCGAGCCGACGGCTCGCCGCTGCTGATCGAGGCGACCTGCAATCAGGTGAACCATCTCGGCGGCTATACGGGCATGACGCCCGCCGATTTTCGTCGCGACGTCGATGCGATCGCCGCACGCTGCGGGCTCGCGCCGTCGGCGCTCGTGCTTGGCGGCGACCATCTCGGCCCGAACCCGTGGCGGCACCGCCGCGCGGCCGACGCGATGCGTGAAGCGGCCGCGATGATCGCGGCCTACGTCGAAGCCGGTTTCGAAAAGATCCATCTCGATGCGAGCATGGCGTGCGCGGACGATCCGGCGCGGCTCGACGATCGCACGATCGCCGCGCGCGCGGCCGAGCTGTGCCGCGTCGCGGAAGACGCGGCGGCGCGCGCCGGGATCGCGCCCGTCTACGTGATCGGCACCGAGGTGCCGACGCCGGGCGGCGAAGTGAGCGGCGAGGCAAGTAACGACGCGAGCGGCGACGCGATCGCGCGGATCGCGGTCACGCGCAGCGACAGCATCGCGGCGACGCTCGACGCGCACCGCCGAGCGTTCGCGGCGGCCGGGCTCGACGATGCGTGGATGCGCGTCGTCGCGATCGTCGCGCAGCCGGGCGTCGACTTCGACGATCGCCACGTGCTCGACTACGACAGCGCGAAGGCGGCGTCGCTCGGCGCGAGTATCCTGCAGACACCGCGCCTCGTATTCGAAGCGCATTCGACCGATTATCAGACCGAAGCCGCGCTCGCCGCGCTCGTGCGCGACCACTTCGCGGTGCTGAAGGTCGGCCCCGCGCTGACGTTCGCGCTGCGCGAGGCGCTGTTCGCGCTGACGTACATCGAGGACGCGCTGATCGACGACGTCGCGCAGCGCTCGCGGTTGCGCGACGTCGTCGACGCGGCGATGCGCGCGCAGCCCGAGCACTGGGCGCCGTACTACCGCGGCGACGAGACCGCGCAGCGGCTCGCGCGCCAGTTCAGCTACAGCGACCGCATCCGCTATTACTGGCTGCAGCCGGCCGTCGCGGCCGCGGTCGAGCAATTGTTCGACAACCTCGCGCGGCAGCCGGTGCCGGAGACGCTCGTCGCGCAGTGGCTGCCGGACGTCTACGCGGCGTGCCGCGCGGGCGGCCTCGCGAAGGAGCCGCGCGCATGGGTGCGCCACCGGATACGCGACGTGATCGCGCACTATGCGCGCGCGTGCGGGATGCAGCGGCCGGCATGACGGGCCGCGAAGGAAGCGACGCAACACCACGCAAGACCGACGACATTTCGAACAATCACAGGAGACATGCCATGCAACGAAAGATGCTCGACGCCGCCGCACGCTGTTTCGCCGGAGCCGCGCTCGCGACGGCGGCCTGCGCGGCGTCCGCCGGCACGCTGACGATCGCGACGCTGAACAATCCCGACATGATCGAGTTGAAGAAGCTGTCGCCGGCGTTCGAGAAGGCGAACCCCGACATCAAGCTGAACTGGGTGATCCTCGAGGAGAACGTGCTGCGCCAGCGCGCGACGACCGACATCACGACCGGCAGCGGCCAGTTCGACGTGATGGCGATCGGCACCTACGAAACGCCGCAGTGGGGCAAGCGCGGCTGGCTCGCGCCGATCACGGGGCTGCCCGCCGACTACGACCTCAACGACATCGTGAAGACCGCGCGCGACAGCCTGTCGTACAACGGCCAGCTGTACGCGCTGCCGTTCTACGTCGAAAGCTCGATGACGTTCTACCGCAAGGACCTGTTCGCGGCGAAGGGGCTGAAGATGCCCGACCAGCCGACCTACGACCAGATCGCCGAATTCGCGGACAAGCTGACCGACAAGTCGAAGGGCACCTACGGGATCTGCCTGCGCGGCAAGGCCGGCTGGGGCGAGAACATGGCGTACGTGTCGACGGTCGTGAACACGTTCGGCGGGCGGTGGTTCGACGAGAACTGGAATGCGCAGCTCACGTCGCCCGAATGGAAGAAGGCGATCAATTTCTACGTGAACCTGCTGAAGAAGAACGGCCCGCCGGGCGCGAGCTCGAACGGCTTCAACGAGAACCTGACGCTGACCGCATCGGGCAAGTGCGCGATGTGGATCGACGCGACGGTCGCGGCCGGGATGCTCTACAACAAGCAGCAGTCGCAGGTGGCCGACAAGATCGGCTTCGCGGCGGCGCCGGTCGCCGCGACGCCGAAGGGCTCGCACTGGCTGTGGGCGTGGGCGCTGGCCGTGCCGAAGACGTCGAAGCAGCAGGACGCCGCGCGCAAGTTCATCGCGTGGGCGACGTCGAAGCAGTACATCGAGATGGTCGGCAAGGACGAAGGCTGGGCGTCGGTGCCGCCGGGCACGCGCACGTCGACGTATCAGCGCGCCGAGTACAAGGCCGCCGCGCCGTTCTCGGACTTCGTGCTGAAGGCGATCGAGACGGCCGACCCGAACGATCCGTCGCTGAAGAAGGTGCCGTACACGGGCGTGCAGTACGTCGGGATTCCTGAATTCCAGTCGTTCGGCACGGTGGTCGGCCAGTCGATCGCGGGCGCGGTCGCGGGCCAGATGTCGGTCGACCAGGCGCTCGCCGCGGGCCAGGCCGCCGCCGACCGCGCAGTGCGGCAGGCAGGCTACAAGAAGTAACGCGCAAGCCGTCGCGCGGCCCGCGTCGTGCGCCATCGCACACGGCGCGGGCCGGCGAGGCCGACAGGCGGGCAGGCCGTTCGCGCCCGCGCATCAACCGGAGGGACTCCGTCATGCGTCACCTGCGTCTTCCCCTGAGTCACGCTCACGCGCCGTCGGTCGGCGACGCGTCGTCGCCGCCCGGCGCGCCGCGCCGTGCGCGCGGCGGCGCGAGCTGGCTCGTGTCGCCGTCCGTCGCGGTGCTGCTGCTGTGGATGTCGATTCCGCTCGCGATGACGATCTGGTATTCGTTCTCGCGCTACAACCTGCTGAACCCGGACGTGAAGGGCTTCGCCGGGTTCGACAACTACCGCTTCCTCGCGACCGATCCGTCGTTCCTGCCGGCGATCTGGCACACGCTCGTGCTGATCGGTGCGGTGCTCGCGATCACCGTGATCGGCGGCGTGCTGATGGCCGTGCTGTTCGACCGCAAGTTCTACGGGCAGGGCGTCGCGCGCCTGCTCGCGATCGCGCCGTTCTTCGTGATGCCGACGGTTTCCGCGCTGATCTGGAAGAACATGATCCTGCATCCGGTGTACGGGCTCGTCGCGAACGCGATGCGCGCGCTCGGGATGACGCCGATCGACTGGTTCGCCGACTACCCGTTGACCGCGGTGATCATCATCGTTGCATGGCAGTGGCTGCCGTTCGCGTTCCTGATCCTGTTCACCGCGATCCAGTCGCTCGACCAGGAGCAGAAGGAAGCCGCGCGCATCGACGGCGCCGGCCCGATCGCGATGTTCTTCTACATCACGCTGCCGCACCTGAAGCGCGCGATCGCCGTGGTCGTGATGATGGAGACGATCTTCCTGCTGTCGATCTTCGCGGAAATCTACACGACGACCGGCGGCGGCCCCGGCGACGCGACGACCAACCTGTCGTACCTGATCTATGCGCTCGGCCTGCAGCAGTTCGACGTCGGCCTCGCGTCCGCGGGCGGCATCATCGCCGTCGTGGTCGCGAACGTCGTGTCGTTCTTCCTGGTGCGGATGCTCGCGCGCAACCTGAAAGGGGAGTACGAAAAATGAGCGACCTGACCTTGGCGGGCCGGCGCACGCCGGCCGTGTTCGACCTCGTGCGGCGTGCGCTGCCCGGCACGCTCGCGTGGCTGATCGCGCTGTTGCTGTTCTTCCCGATCTTCTGGATGGCGATCACCGCGTTCAAGACCGAGCAGCAGGCGTACGCGTCGTCGCTGTTCTTCATCCCGACGCTCGACAGCTTTCGCGAGGTGTTCGCGCGCAGCAACTACTTCGGGTTCGCGTGGAATTCGATCCTGATCTCGGCCGGCGTCACCGTGATCTCGCTGCTGTTCGCGGTGCCGGCCGCGTACGCGATGGCGTTCTTCCCGAACCACCGCACGCAGAAGGTGCTGCTGTGGATGCTGTCGACGAAGATGATGCCGTCGGTCGGCGTGCTCGTGCCGATCTACCTGCTGTGGAAGAACGCGGGGCTGCTCGATACGGTGTCGGGGCTCGTGATCGTCTACACGCTGATCAACCTGCCGATCGCGGTGTGGATGACCTTCACGTACTTCAACGAAATCCCGAAGGACATCCTGGAGGCCGGGCGGATCGATGGCGCATCGACGTGGCAGGAGATCGTCTACCTGCTGATGCCGATGGCGCTGCCGGGGCTCGCGTCCACCGCGCTGCTGCTCGTGATCCTGTCGTGGAACGAGGCGTTCTGGAGCATCAACCTGTCGAGCTCGAACGCCGCGCCGCTGACCGTATTCATCGCGTCGTACTCGAGCCCCGAAGGCTTGTTCTGGGCGAAGCTGTCCGCGGCGTCGCTGCTCGCGGTCGCGCCGATCCTGATCGTCGGCTGGCTGTCGCAGAAGCAGCTCGTGCGCGGGCTCACGTTCGGGGCGGTTAAATGAGCGATGCAAGCAAAGGTGCGGCTGGCAAACGTACGACCGGTCACGGCGTGAACGTGCTGATCTGCGATTGCGACGGCGTGCTGATCGACAGCGAGGCCGTGGCCGCCGACGTGATCGTGCGCGAACTCGATGCACGCTGGCCAGGGGTCGACGCACGGCCGGCCGTGATGCCGCTGCTCGGGCTGCGCATCGAGCGCGTGCTGGCCGGCGCGAGCGACGCCGTGGGCCGCACGCTATCGGCCGGCGACGTCGACGCGATCCGCTGCGCGGTCGAGGCGGCGGCCGTGAATGCGCCGATGGTCGAAGGCATCGACGCGGCGCTGGCCGCGATCGACCTGACGACGGCCTGCGCGAGCAACAGCTACCGCACGTACGTCGAAGCGGCGCTCGCGCGCACCGGCCTCGCGCGCTTCTTCGGCGACCGGCTGTTCTGCGCGGATTCGGTCGCGCGGCCGAAGCCGGCGCCGGACGTGTATCTGGCAGCCGCACGCACGCTCGGCGCGGTGCCCGCGCAATGCCTCGTCGTCGAGGACAGCGTGACCGGCATCACCGCCGCGGCCGCGGCCGGCATGACCGTGCTCGGCTTCATCGGCGGCGGGCACGCATCGGCGGCCCAGATCGACGCGCTGCGCGGCATCGGCGCGCGTCACGTATTCGACGACATGCACGAGCTGCCCGGCTACGTCGCGCGCTGGCAGGCGACGGGCGAGGTGCTGCCGAACTAGCAATCAGGAACGAAGGCGCGCCGCTTTCAACGCGGCGCATCACGAACGAACGGAGACAGATCATGGCAAGCGTGCTCCTGCGCAACATCGCGAAGCGCTACGACGACACCGAAGTGCTGCGCAACGTGAACCTCGACATCGCCGACGGCGAATTCGTCGTGTTCGTCGGCCCGAGCGGCTGCGGCAAATCCACGCTGATGCGGATGATTGCCGGCCTCGAAGACATTTCGAACGGCGACCTGCTGATCGACGGCGCGAAGGTCAACGACGTGCCGAGCGCGAAGCGCGGCATCGCGATGGTGTTCCAGTCGTATGCGCTGTACCCGCACATGACGCTGTACGACAACATGGCGTTCGGCTTGAAGCTCGCCGGCGCGAAGAAGCCCGAGATCGACCAGGCGGTGAAGCAGGCCGCGAAAATCCTGCACATCGATCATCTGCTCGACCGCAAGCCGAAGCAGCTGTCGGGCGGCCAGCGGCAGCGCGTCGCGATCGGTCGCGCGATCACGCGCAAGCCGAAGGTGTTCCTGTTCGACGAGCCGCTGTCGAACCTCGACGCCGCGCTGCGCGTGAAGATGCGGCTGGAATTCGCGCGACTGCACGACGAGCTGAAGACGACGATGATCTACGTGACGCACGACCAGGTCGAGGCGATGACGCTCGCCGACAAGATCGTCGTGCTGTCGGGCGGCGCGGTGCAGCAGGTCGGCACGCCGAACGCGCTCTATCACGCGCCGGCGAACCAGTTCGTCGCGGGCTTCATCGGCTCGCCGAAGATGAACTTCCTGAAGGGCACGGTCGAATCGGCCGATGCGGGCGGCGTGCTCGTGCGCTTCGACAGCGGCGAGACGCAGCGTGTCGCGGTGGACGCGGGGGGGCTGCAACGCGGCGCGGCGGTGACCGTGGGCGTGCGGCCCGAGCATCTGCTGGTCGATGCGGCGGCGGCGGGCGTCGCCGCGCGGACGATGGCCGTCGAGTCGCTCGGCGATGCCGCATATCTGTATGCGGAATCGGCCGTCGCGCCGGACGGGCTGATCGCGCGGATTCCGCCGCTCGACACGTACCGCACCGGCGACGCGCTGCGCGTGCATGCGCAGGCGGAGCACTGTCACCTGTTCGACGAAAACGGGCAGGCGTTCCGGCGGCTGAGCGTGCACGCGAAGGCGGCGTGACGCGTCGGTGTTCGGCGGTTTGCGCGTCGATCGTGCGTCCCCCGCGGTAGCGCGAAGCAATGCCGGTACGGCCGAGCGCCGCGCAGGATCCATGGCCGCGTCAGGCCGCCTTCGCCGCGAGCGCGGCGCGCGCGCACGCTTCGTCGGTGACGAGCCCCGACAGCCAGCCGCCGCGCAGCGCGGCAATCACCGCGTCGTGTTTCTTCGGGCCGCCGGCGAACGCGATCGTCGGCAGCTTCGGCGGCGTGGCGAGCGCGACGCTGGTCACGCGCGCGCTCGTCGACACGGTGATCTGCGTGCCCTGCGCGTCGATCGGCACGCCGAGCAGCTCGGCCACCGCGCCGAGCGCGGTCATCTCGTCGCGCTCCTGTTCGGTGATGAAGCCGTCTTCGTAGAGCGGGCAGTGCGGGCCGATGTTGCCGATCCCGACGAACGCGACGTCGGCCTCGCCGGACAGCGCCTCGACGATCCGGTACAGCCGGTGGTTGCACCACTGCGCGCGTTCGGCGTCGCTGTCGGCGAACAGCGGCGCGGGCAGCAGGAAATGCTTGCTGCCGGTTTTCTCGGAGATGTACTGCGCGACGTCGTAGCGGTTCGACGAACCGTCGGCCGCGATCGCGCCGACCATCGACACGAGCCGGTGCTGCGGGCGGTCGATCTGCGCGATCTGCGCGACCGCGGCCTTCAGCGTCCGGCCGCTGCTGACCGCGATCACCATCGGTCGCGTCTCGTTCAGGTAGCGCTCCATCACCTGCGCGCCGGCGACCGCGAGCTTGCGGTCGATCGCGTCGGGCGCATCGGCGTCGACGGGCACGACTTCGCACATCGCGAGGCCGTAGCGTTTCGACAGCTGCGCGCCGAGGTCGAGACAGTCGGCGAGCCGATGGTCGACGCGCACGCGGATCAGGTTCTTCTCGACCGCGAACGCGACGAGGCGCTGCGCGACGGGGCGCGACACCTGCAGCTTTTCGGCGATTTCGTTCTGCGTGTCGCCCGCGACGTAATAGAGCCACGCGGCGCGCGTGGCGAGATCGAGTTTTTCTGAGGACTTGGACACGATAGCGATTCGGTTCGGATCGGGGGGGGCGCCCTGCGGGCCGGCCGGCGGGCCGCATGACGGCATCCACTGTAACGCATGTCGCGCGGCTGGCCTGCGGCCGGCCGTGCGACGGAGCGCGCCTACGCGAGCCGCGCGCGCGACGGCTCGTACAGCGGCCGCACGTGACGGTACAGCGTGCGGAACGCATCGAGGCGTTCGCGCAGCCGCGCATGGCGAGCGGCATCCGGTGCGTATTCGGCGCGTACCGGCGGCTTGGTCAGCACCGTATGCGCGTCGCCGCCGACGGCCAGCCAGCCGAGCCGAGCCGCGCCGAGCGCCGCGCCCGTTTCGCCGCCGCCGATCTGCTGCGTGCGCACGTTCAGCGCGTCCGCGATCAGTTGCGCCCAGAACGCGCTGCGCGCACCGCCGCCGATCAGCGACAGCTGGTCGGTTTCGACGCCGGCCGCGTGCAGCGCGTCGAGGCCGTCGGCGAGGCCGAGCGTCACGCCTTCGAGCACCG
The DNA here is from genome assembly GCF_018417615.1 of Burkholderia sp. LAS2. NCBI lineage: Bacteria > Pseudomonadati > Pseudomonadota > Betaproteobacteria > Burkholderiales > Burkholderiaceae > Burkholderia > Burkholderia sp. LAS2. The sequence goes on along the minus strand of NZ_CP071052.1, from coordinate 3,309,084 downwards.
CGTAGCCCAAGTGCGCGCGCTCGGTCGCATGCGTCATCCCGAAGAACACGCCCTGCGCGTATGGATCGTTGTGCGGCGTGCGTTCGCCGGACAGGTAGGGCAGGAACAGCGGCGCCGCCGCGAGCGCGTCGGGATCGAGCGCCTCGACTTCGGCGAGCAGCGCGGGCTCGTCGGTGCCGGTCAGCTTGCAGACCCAGCGCAGGCAACTCGCGGCCGACAGCACGACGCTCATCAGTTGCCAGCGATCGGGAATCGCATGGCAGAACGCATGCACGGCCGACGCGGGATTCGGCATGAAGCGATCGCCGACCACGCTCAGCACGCCCGACGTGCCGAGCGACACGAAGCCGTCGCCCGCGTGGATCGCGCCGATGCCGAGCGCGCTCGTCGCGTTGTCGCCGCCGCCGCCCGCGACCAGCACGGCCTCCGACAGCCCGAGCTCGCGTGCGACGTCCGCGCGCAGCGTGCCGGACGGCGCGTTGCCTTCGACGATGCGCGGCATCTGCTCGCGCGTCATCCCGCACGCGGCGAGCAGCGCATCGGACCAGTCGCGGCGCGCGACGTCGAGCCACAGCGTGCCGGCCGCGTCGGACGGATCGGACACTTTCGCGCCGGTCAGCCGGAACCGCAGGTAATCCTTCGGCATCAGCACGCACGCGGTGGCCGCGAACACGTCGGGTTCGTGCGTCGCGACCCACAGCAGCTTCGGCGCGGTGAAGCCGGGCATCGCGAGGTTGCCGGCCAGCGCGTGGAGGTCGGGCGCACGTTCGGTGAGCAGCGCGCATTCGTCGGCGCTGCGCATGTCGTTCCACAGGATCGCGGGGCGCAGCACGCGGTCGTCGCGGCCGAGCAGCACCGCGCCGTGCATCTGGCCCGACAGGCCGATGCCGCGCACCTGCGCGAAAGCGTGGGGATGCCGTTCACGCAGCGCCGCGAGCGCGGCGAGCGTGCCTTGCCACCAGTCGTCCGGATGCTGTTCCGCCCAGCGCGGGTGCGGGCGCGACACGGTGAACGGCGAGCCCGCGGTGCCGACCACCGTGCCGTCCGGGGCCAGCAGCAGCACCTTCACTTCCGAGGTGCCGAGGTCGATGCCGAGATACATGAGCGATCCGTTCGGTCGGTGAGGAGCCGCTACTTTAGCCGTGCCGCACGGCCTGTGCCAAGCGGGTTCGCCCGGCTGCGCGGCCGGGCGCCGGCGCGCGCGTCGTCAACGCGCGGCGAGCCAGGCGTCGACGCGCGCGAGCCCGGCGCGCAACGCATCGAACAGCGCCGCGTTGCCGGCGAGCGAGCCCCACAGCGCGCGGTTGGCGCACAGTGCGACGACGGGGTCGTCGGCTTCGACGATCGCGCGTGCGCTGCTGTCGTCCATCACGCCGTCCTGGTACGCATAGGGCAGCGTGCCGCGCGCCCAGCGTTCGAGAAAGCGCAGGAACAGCGCGGGCAGCACGGCGGTGGCGACCGGCGCGGCGCCGCGCGCGAACGATTCGACGAGCGTCGGCGCGATGAAGCCGGGAATCTTCGAGAAGCCGTCGGCCGCGACGCGCTGGTTCGTGTCGAGCACGTACGGGTTGCCGAAGCGCTCCAGCACGACGTCGCGATAGCGCGCGAGATCGAGCGGGCTCGGCGTGAGGCACGGGATCACGTCCTGCGTCACGTAGTCGTGCGCGAAGCGGCGGATCGCCGCGTCGTGCGTGCCTTCATGGATGTAGGTGTAGCCCGCGAGCGTGCCGGCCCACGCGATGCAGCTGTGCGTCGCGTTAAGGATGCGGATCTTCGCTTCCTCATACGGATGCACGTCGTCGACGAGTTCCGCGCCGGCCAGTTCCCAGCGCGGCCGGCCGGCCGCGAAGCGATCCTCGATCACCCACTGGATGAACGATTCGCCCATCACCGGGCACGCGTCGTCGATGCCGGTGGCCGCCCGCACGCGCTCGCGCACGTCGGCGGTCGGGCGCGGCGTGATGCGGTCGACCATCGCGCTCGGCGTCGCGACGTGCGCATCGAACCACGCGAGCAGGCCGCCTTCGCCGCGCCGTTCGAGGAATTCGCGCATCCCCGCGCGAAAGCGTGCGCCGTTGTTGCGCAGGTTGTCGCAGCTTTGCAGCGTGAGTGGGCCCGCGCCGCGCTTCACACGTTCGGCGAGCAGCGCCGCGAGCGCGCCGTACAGCGTCGTGCGCGCGCCCTGCAGGTCGGCGGCGAGATCGGCGTTCGCGACGTCGAGCCGGTTGTGTTCGTCGAGGTAGTAACCGCCTTCGGTGACGGTGAACGACACGATCCGACAGGCTGGATCGGCGCCCGCGTCGATCAGCGCGGCGAGGTCGATCGACCACGGCAGCACGCGCGTGATCGCACGGATCGTCTCGTACGCGCGCTCGCCTTGCGGCGTGACGGTTTCGAGCGTGTACGCGCCGTGCTGGGCGGCCAGCGCGTCCATCGTCGCGTGCATGTCGTCACGAATGTTGCCGATGGTCAGCGACCAGCGTTCGTCGGCCGGCACGGCCGCGTTCACGCGATGCAGATACCACGCCTGGTGCGCGCGGTGAAACGAGCCCGCGCCGATGTGCAGCAGCACGGGCGCGTGGGCGGAGGGCGATTCGCTCATCCGTGTCTCCTGTTCCTGGCTGTCTATCCTGTCGAATACGATCATTTGCTCTTTGTGTGAGCGAATGATCGTATTCGGGCGAGCGAAAGTCAAGGCGCGGACACGGCATTTCGATGGTGCGCTGCGGTGGCGTACGGGGCAGGGCGAGTGGGGCGGCGCCGGCGGAAAAAGGCGTCAGCGCCCTTCGCGCGTGAGGGCGACGAGTTCGTCGAGCAGCTTGCCGGCCGGCCCCGGCAGGATCCCGTGGCGGCGCCGGAACGCGGTGAGCGTGCGCACCGCGACGACTTCGCGTACCGGCAGCGTGTCGATCGTGCCGGCGCGCCGTTCGGCGCCGACCATCGGCTCGGCCATCCAGCTGAGGAAGCCCGCATGCGCGACCAGGCTTTTCAGCGTGATGACCGAGCGCGTCTCGACCGCGATGTCGGGCAACGGCAGCCCGTGCGCGTCGAAGGTCGCGCGCATGTGGTCGAACGGCGCGGTGCCGCGCGGCGGAATCGCCCAGCGCGCGTGCAGCGTATCGGCGAGCGTCGGTGCGCGGCCGAGCGCGCGCAGCGGATGGTGCGGCGCCGCAACGATATGGCTGCGATCTTCCCAGCGGCATTCGGGAATCGCGACGATCTCGTCGGTATCGGGCCCGTGCGCGGACAGCGCGAGGTCGATCTCGTGCTTGATCAGCCCTTCCGCGAGCCGGTCCCACACGCCCTCGATGATTTCGACACGCAGGTTCGGCCAGCGGTCGAGCACGCGGCCGACCGCGACCGGCAGCACCAGGCTCGCGATGCTGCCCACCGTGCCGACCTTGATCGTGCCCTTCGCGAACCCGCGCATCGCGTCCAGTTCCTCGCGCGCATGCTCGGCTTCGTGCTGCAGCAGCGTCGCGTGCGGCAGCAACGCTTCGCCGAACGCGGTGAGTTGCACGCCCTTCGAATGGCGTTCGAACAGCGGCGCGCCGACCTGCTCCTCGAGCCGCTTCAGGATCCGGCTCAGCGCCGGCTGCGTGACATGCAGCGCGTCGGCCGCACGGCCGAGGCTGCCGCACGCGACGATCGTCGTAAACGCGCGCAATTGTCGGAGATCGAAAGTCATGCGGGGACGTAATGGCTTTTCGCAGAAAATACAGTATCCGTGAATGGCTTGCGCTTCGATACTGTGGAAACCGCCAAGCCATCGAGGAGACGCCCGAGCATGTCCGGCACCCCGTCCCATTCCGCCGCATCGATCACCGTCCGCGACGCCGTGATCGATTTGCTCCGCCAGTTCGGCATCGACCGCGTGTTCGGCAATCCCGGCTCGACCGAGCTGCCGATGTTCCGCGACTTCCCCGACGATTTCCGCTACGTGCTCGGCCTGCACGAAGCCGTCGTGGTCGGGATGGCCGACGGCCATGCACAGGCCACTGGCAACGCGGCGGTCGTCAACCTGCATTCGGCGGCGGGCGTCGGCAACGCGATGGGCAATCTGTTCACAGCGTTCAAGAACCGCACGCCGCTGATCGTCACCGCGGGCCAGCAGGCGCGCGCGATTCTGCCGTTCGATCCGTTCCTTGGCGCGACGCAGGCCGCCGAGCTGCCGAAGCCGTACGTGAAATGGAGCATCGAGCCGGCGCGCGCGCAGGACGTGCCGGCCGCGATCGCGCGTGCGTACCGGATCGCGATGCAGGAGCCGCGCGGCCCCGTGTTCGTGTCGATCCCGGTCGACGACTGGGACCAGCCGGCCGAGTGGCTGCCGCGCCGTGACGTCAGCAGCGTCGTCCGGCCCGATCCGGACGCGCTCGCCCGGCTCGGCGACGCGCTCGACGCCGCGCGGCGCCCCGCGTTCGTGGTCGGCGCGGCCGTCGATCGCGCGGGCGCGTGGGACGACGTCGTGCGGCTCGCCGAGCGGCACCGTGCGCGCGTGTACGTCGCGCCGATGTCCGGGCGCTGCAGCTTTCCGGAGGACCATCCGCTGTTCGCCGGCTTCCTGAGCGCGATCCGCGAGAAGATCGTCGCGCGGCTCGACGGGCACGATCTCGTGTTCGCGTTCGGCGCGCCCGCGTTCACCTATCACATCGAGGGCTTCGGCCCGCACGTGCCGCCGGGCGCGACGCTCGTGCAGCTCGTCGACGATCCGGGCGTCGCCGCGTGGACGCCGTCGGGCGATGCGGTCGTCGGCAATTTGCGGCTCGCCGCGCGCGATCTGCTGGCGCGGCCCGCGCCGCCCGAGCGGCCGATGCCCGAGGCGCGCGCGCCGCGGGTGCGCGTCGATGCGCCCGCCGCCGGCGAGCGGATGTCGGTCGCGTTCGCGCTGCAGACGCTCGCCGACGTGCGCGACGCGCAGGACATCGTCGTCGAGGAGGCGCCGAGCGCGCGGCCGGTGATGCAGGAGCATCTGCCGTTCACGCTCAGCGGCACGTTCTACACGATGGACAGCGGCGGGCTCGGCTACGGGATGCCGGCCGCCGTCGGCGTCGCGCTCGCGCGGCCGGGCCGGCGCGTGATCGGGCTGATCGGCGACGGCTCGAGCCTGTATTCGATCCAGGCGCTGTGGAGCGCCGCGCAACTGAAGCTGCCGATCACGTTCGTGATCCTGAACAACCGGCGTTACGCGGCGCTGCAGGATTTTGCGCCCGTGTTCGGCTTCGGCCCGAGCGACCCGGTGCAGGGCACCGATCTGCCCGACCTGGATTTCGTCGCGCTCGCGCGAGGGATGGGCTGCCGCGGCGTGCGCGTGGCCGATGCGGCGCGCCTGCGCGACACGCTGACCGACGCGTTGCGTGCGGCGACGCCGGTCGTCGTCGAAGTCGAGATTGCCTGACGCGCCGCGCGCGTCTTTCCGGAGATTCCATGCAAACCGTAGCGATGCTGATCGGCGGGGAACGCCGCCACTCGTCCAGCGGCGCGACCTTCGTTCGCCGCAACCCGCTCGACGGCGACATCGCGTCGGCCGCGCCCGCGGGCACCGTCGACGATGCGCGCGCGGCGGCCGATGCGGCTGCCCGTGCGTTTCCCGGCTGGGCCTCGCGCGGCCCAGGCGCGCGGCGCGCCTTGCTGCTGAAGGCGGCCGCCGCGCTTGAAGCGAAGCAAGAGCAGTTCGTCGCCGCGATGGCGGCTGAAACGGGCGCATCCGCGCTGTGGGCCGGCTTCAACGTGCAGCTCGCGGCGAGCGGGCTCGTCGAGGCCGCGTCGCTGACCACGCAGGTCGGCGGCGAGCTGATCCCGTCCGACGTGCCGGGCTCGCTCGCGATGGGCGTGCGGCAACCGGCCGGCGTCGTACTCGGCATCGCGCCGTGGAATGCGCCGGTGATCCTTGCGACGCGCGCGCTCGCGCTGCCGCTCGCGTGCGGCAACACGATCGTGCTGAAAGGCTCGGAGCTGTGCCCCGTCACGCACGGGCTGGTCGTCGAGGCGCTGCAGGAGGCCGGGCTGCCGCCGGGCGTCGTCAACTTCGTGACGAACGCGCCCGACGATGCGGGCGCCGTCGTCGACGCGCTGATCGCGCACCCGGCCGTGCGCCGCGTGAATTTCACCGGCTCGACGCGGGTCGGGCGGATCGTCGCCGAAGCGTGCGCGCGCCACCTGAAGCCGGCGGTGCTGGAGCTCGGCGGCAAGGCGCCGTTCGTCGTGCTCGACGATGCCGACCTCGACGCGGCGGTCGCCGCGGCCGCATTCGGCGCGTTCGCGAATTCCGGGCAGATCTGCATGTCGACCGAGCGCATCGTCGTCGACGCGTCGATCGCCGATGCGTTCGTCGCGAAGCTCGCCACCAAGGCCGCGTCGCTGCCGCTCGGCGACCCGCGCCACGGGCCGGTCGTCCTTGGTTCGCTGATCGACACGAAGGCGGTCGAGCGCTGCAACGCGCTGATCGACGATGCGCTCGCGCACGGCGCGACGCTGCGGTGCGGCGGCAAGGCGGACAGCACGCTGTTTCCGGCGACGCTGCTCGACCACGTGACGCCGGCGATGCGCGTCTATGCGGAAGAATCGTTCGGCCCGGTGAAGGGCATCGTGCGCGTCGACGGCGAGGAGGCCGCGATCCGCTGCGCGAACGACAACGCGTTCGGGCTGGCGTCGGCCGTGTTCAGCCGCGACGTCGCGCGGGCGCTGCGCGTCGCGGCGCGCATCGAATCGGGCCTCTGTCACGTGAACGGCCCGACCGTGCACGACGAGGCGCAGATGCCGTTCGGCGGCGTGAAGGACAGCGGCTTCGGCCACTTCGGCGGCAACGCCGGCATCGCCGCGTTCACCGACCTGCGCTGGATCACCGTGCAGACGGCCCCGCGCCACTACCCATTCTGACGAGGCGGCCGACGATGAGAATCGCGATTCTGGGAGCGGGCGCGATGGGCTCGCTGTTCGGCGGGCGGCTCGCCGAAAGCGGCGAAGCCGTCACGCTGATCGACGTGAACGATGCGCATCTCGATGCAATCCGCCGCGACGGGCTGCGCATCGACGACGATCGCGGCGAACGGCGCATTCGCACGCTGCAGGCCGTGCGACCGGAAGCCGCGAATGCGGCCGCGGCCGGCGCGCCCGACACACCGTTCGACCTGCTGATCGTCTTCACGAAATCGCTGCACACGCGCGCGGCGCTCGATGGCGTGCGCGCGCTGCTGACGTCGGACACGTTCGTGCTGACGCTGCAGAACGGGCTCGGCAACGTCGAGACGCTGAATGCGTTCGTGCCGCTGGAGCGCATCCTGGTCGGCGTGACGACGTGGCCGGCCGATGCGGCCGGGCCCGCGCACGTGCGCTCGCACGGCGCAGGCACGATCCGCATGATGACGGCCGACGGCGCGGCGCGCCCGTTCACGGCGGCGGTGGCCGACGCGCTGTCGCGCGCGGGGCTCGCGTGCACGCTCGACGCCGACGTATGGGCCGCGATCTGGGAGAAGGTCGCGTTCAACGCGGCGCTCAACACGCTGTGCGCGGCGACGGGCTGCACCGTCGACCAGCTCGGCCATCATCACGACGGGCCGCGGCTCGCGCTCGCGATCGCGGCGGAGACGGCCGCCGTCGCGCGCGCGAAGGGCATCGCGGTCGATGGCGAGCGCATCGCGCGCAACGTCGAGCATGCGATCCGCGACCATCTCGGCCATCGCCCGTCGATGCTGCAGGACGTGCTCGCGGGGCGCCGCACCGAAATCGATGCGATCAGCGGCAAGGTCGTCGCGGCCGCACGCGAAACCGGCGTCGCGGTGCCGCATGCGGAGACGCTGCTCGCGCTGGTCCGGTTGATCGACGCGCGGACGAACTGAGCAACAGGCCGGCGGCCGGCTGGCGCCGCATGACGATACGGATGCCGTGCGCGCGAAGCAACGGCGCTGGATCTTGAAGGATGGGACGAGACACCGGTGCCGATCGATGAGCGCCGGTCGACTGCTGCACAGCATGAGATCCGGGCACGCGTGCGCGCGCCAGCCCGGACAACAGGAGACGCCATGAAAACCATCGAATACCGTTGTCTTGCCGCGCGCCGTTCGCGCCTCTTGCCGCCGACGCGCGGTGCATCGGAGGCCGCATGAGCACGCCCGACGCACTGAATGAACGGCGGCCGCCCTCGGTCGACATCGGCACGACGCTCGACGACGGGCCGTTCACGCCGATGCAGCGCGGCGTGGTGCTGCTCGCCGCGCTCGCGATCGTGCTCGACGGTTTCGACGGCCAGTTGATCGGTTTCGCGATTCCGGTGCTGATCCGCGAATGGGGCGTCACGCGCGGCGCGTTCGCGCCGGCCGTCGCGGCGGGGCTGGTCGGGATGGGGATCGGCAGCGCGTGCGCGGGGATCGTCGCGGACCGCTTCGGCCGCCGCCAGGCCGTGATCGGCAGCGTGTTCCTGTTCGGCATCGCGACCTGCGCGATCGGGTTCGCGCCCGACGTCGCGACGATCGCGATCCTGCGCTTTTGCGCGGGGCTCGGGATCGGCGGCGCGCTGCCGACGGCCACGACGATGACGGCCGAATACACGCCCGCGCGGCGTCGCACGATGATGGTGACCGCGACGATCGTCTGCGTGCCGCTCGGCGGGATGCTGGCCGGCCTGTTCGCGCACGAGGTGCTGCCGCGCTACGGCTGGCGCGGGCTGTTCTTCGCGGGCGGCGCGTTGCCGCTCGTGCTCGGCTTCGTGCTCGTGCGCGCGTTGCCCGAATCGCCGCGCTATCTGGCGCGGCGCCCCGCGCGCTGGCCGGAACTCGGCGCGCTGCTCGCGCGGATGCAGCGGCCGGTCGCGCCGGGCACCGTGTTCACCGATGCGAAGGACGCCCGCGCGCCGGGCGGCCGCGGCGGCTTCGGCGCGCTGTTCGCGAGCGGGCAGGCGCGCGACACGGTCGCGCTGTGGTGCGCGTTCTTCATGTGCCTGCTCGCCGTGTATGCGGCATTCAGCTGGCTGCCGACGATGCTCGCGGCGAGCGGGTTGAGCGTGTCGGTTGCGGGCTCGGGACTCACCGCGTACAACCTCGGCGGCGTGATCGGCGCGCTGTTGTGCGCGTGGGCGATCGCGCACGCGGGGTCGCGCTGGCCGCTCGCGCTGTGCAGCATCGGGGGCGCCGCGAGCGCGGTGTGGCTGATGGGCGTCGACGCGAGCCGCCACACGAACTGGCTGATCGTCGGGCTCGGCCTGCACGGGCTGTTCGTCAATGCGGTGCAGTCGACGATGTATGCGCTGTGCGCGTACATCTACCCGACGGCCGTGCGCGCGACGGGGACCGCGAGCGCGCTCGCGTTCGGCCGGCTCGGCGCGATTCTCAGCGCGTTCGCGGGCGCGCTCGTGATCACGGCGGGCGGCGCGGGCGCGTACCTGACGATGCTGGCCGTTGCGATGGGCGCGGTGTGCGTTGCGCTGCTCGCGGTGCGGCGGCACATTCCGCGGCTGTCGCGCGCGCAAACGCAGCCGCGCGAAGGGGACGAACTCGCCCGCACGTCGTCGTGACGTGCGGACGCATCGCGTGCGTTACAGCGTGGTGCGCACGTGCCAGAGCTCGGGGAACAGTACGACGTCGAGCATCTTGCGCAGATACGGCGCACCGCTCGTGCCGCCGGTGCCCTGCTTGAAGCCGATGATGCGTTCGACCGTCGTCACGTGACGGAAGCGCCACTGGCGGAACGCATCCTCGAGATCGACGAGTTCCTCGGCCATCTCGTACAGTTCCCAGTGCTGCTGCGGATGACGGTAGACCTCGAGCCACGCGGCCTCGACCGTCTCGTCGTGCCGCATCGGCTGGGTCCAGTCGCGCTCGAGCCGCTCGGGCGCGATCGGGAACCCGCGCCGCGCGAGCAGGCGCACGACCTCGTCGTAGAACGACGGCGCTTCGAGCGTCGCGCGCACCTGTTCGAGGATGTCGGCCCGGTGCGCATGCGGCTGCAGCATCTGCGCGTTCTTGTTGCCGAGCAGGAATTCGAGCTGCCGATACTGGTACGACTGGAAGCCCGACGACTGGCCGAGATACGGCCGCATCGCCGAATACTCGGACGGCGTCATCGTCGACAGCACGTTCCACGCCTGGACCAGTTGCTCGAGGATGCGCGACACGCGCGCGAGCATCTTGAACGCGGGCGGCAGCGCGTCGGTGCGCACCGCGTCGAGCGCGCCGCGCAGCTCGAACAGCGCGAGCTTCATCCACAGTTCGCTCGTCTGATGCTGGATGATGAACAGCATCTCGTTGTGATCGGGCGACAGCGGATGCTGCGCGTCGAGGATCGAATTCAGCGACAGGTAGTCGCCATAGCTCATCGACTTCGAGAAATCGAGCTGCGCGTCGTGCCAGCCGGCTTGAGCGTTGGCCTCGCCCGGCACGTGCGGGGCCTCGTGCGCGGCTTGCGCCGGTTGTGCGGCGCGTGTGCCCGAGAACGGGCAGCCTGCCGGCGCGTCGCCGCCGGGCGGCTGCATGTGACCAGAATTCACGACTTTCTCCAGATTTGAATGACGAACGCGTGGCGCGCGCTGCGCATGCGGCGGCGGCGCGCCACGCAATACCGCTCAGGTCACCGCGCCGCGTTCGGCGAACTCGGGCGCCTTCCACGCGTCGGTGGCGAGGATGTCGCGCAGCGTCTCGACCGCATCCCATACGTCGGCGAAGCGCGTATAGAGCGGCGTGAAGCCGAAGCGCAGCACGTACGGCTCGCGGTAGTCGCCGATCACGCCGCGCGCGATCAGCGCCTGCATCACTTCGTAGCCGTGCGGATGCTCGAAGCTCGCCTGCGAGCCGCGCTGGTGATGCGCGCGCGGCGTGACGAGCTTCAGCGACAGGCCCGCGCAGCGTTCCTCGACGAGCGCGATGAACGCGTCGGTCAGCGCGAGCGACTTGCGGCGGATCGTCTGCATGTCGGTCTGCAGGAACACGTCGAGCCCGCATTCGACCATCGACATCGACACGATCGGCTGCGTGCCGCACAGGAAGCGCGCGATGCCCGGATCGGGCGCGAAGCCCGGCTGCATCGCGAACGGCGCGCGGTGGCCCCACCAGCCCGACAGCGGCTGCGAGAAATGCGCGAGGTGACGCTGCGGCACCCACACGAATGCGGGCGAGCCGGGGCCGCCGTTCAGGTACTTGTACGTGCAGCCGACCGCGCCGTCCGCGCGCGCGCCGTTCAGATCGACCGGCACCGCGCCGGCCGAGTGCGCGAGATCCCACAACATCAGCGCGCCCGCATCGTGCACCAGTTGCGTGACGGCCGGCATGTCGTGCATGTAGCCGGTGCGGTAGTTCACGTGCGTGATCATCGCGACGGCCGTGTCCGCGCCGAGCGCGCCGGGCAGGTCGGCCGGATCGTCGATCAGGCGCAGTTCGTAGTTGCCGCCGAGCTGCTCGATCAACCCTTGCGCGATATACAGGTCGGTCGGGAAGTTCGAGCGCTCCGACACGATCACGCGACGCTCGGGCGCGCGCTCGGCCTGGTGGCGCAGCATCGCGGACAGCAGCTTGAACAGGTTGATCGAGATGGTGTCGGTGACGACCGTCTCGCCGGGCGCGCCGCCGATCAGCGTCGCGAGCTTGTCGCCGAGGCGGCGCGGCAGCGCGAACCAGCCGGCCGTGTTCCAGCTGCGGATCAGGCCTTCGCCCCATTCGGCGCCGATCACCTGCTGCGCGCGGGCGGCCGACGCGCGCGGCTGCGCGCCGAGCGAGTTGCCGTCGAGGTAGATCACGCCGTCGGGCAGCGAGAACTGGTCGCGCAGCGGGGCCAGCGGGTCGTCGCGGTCGAGCGCGAGCGCATCTTCACGGGTCTTGATCATCATGACGTGAGGTCGTAGGTCGGGTAGTCAGGAAGCCTGCGCGGGCAGCGCGCGCAGCACCGCGCGCACGGGGCTCGCGTCGAGCGTCGCGAATTTCAGCGGCAGCGCGATCAGTTCGTAGTCGCCGGTCGGCACGTCGTCGAGCACGATCCCTTCGAGGATCGCCATCCGGTGCGCGCGTACGCGGTGATGCGCATCCATCGTCTTCGATTCCTGGGGATCGAGCGACGGCGTATCGATGCCGATCAGCTTCACGCCGTGCGCGGCGAGCAGGTCGACGGTGTCGGGCGCGACCGCGCAGAAGTTGCTGTCCCACTGCTCGACCGCGGCGCGCGCATAAGTGCGCAACAGCACGCGCGGCGGCACGCCGTCGAGCGCGGCTTCCACATCGGCCGGCCGCACGACGGGCGATGCGCCGATGCAATGGATCACGCGGCACGGGCCGAGATAGGTGTCGAGCGGCACCGCGCCGATCGGCGCGCCGTCGGCGTCGTAGTGCAGCGGCGCGTCGCAGTGCGCACCCGTGTGCGGCGACAGCGTCAGCCGCGCGACGTTGACCGGCGAACCGGCCTCCATCCGCCACACGCGTTCGACGGAAACCGGCGTATCGCCCGGCCACACGGGCGTGGCGGGGCTGACCGGCGGCGAAATGTCCCAGAGTGTGTCCATGGCATGACGAAGCGTGAATCGATGCTTCGAATGATAGGTGGACGCTCGCAGAAAGTGCTTGCGAAATAAACATGGACAATCCGCCGGATTGGCAGATAATTCGACTCAGAGGGAAAACGGGGACCAAAAATGCACGCGATCACGCTCGATGCCACCGACTGCCGGATTCTGGCGGTATTGCAGGAGGAGGGCAGAATCAGCAATCTCGACCTGGCCGAACGCATCTCGCTTTCGCCATCCGCCTGCCTGCGCCGCATGCGCCTGCTCGAGGAGCAGGGCGTGATCGAGCACTATCGCGCGTGCCTGAGCCGCGAGAAGCTCGGCTTCGAGCTCGAGGCGTTCGTGCAGGTGTCGATGCGCAACGAAGAAAATCAATGGCACGAGCGCTTCGCGGAAGCGCTGCGCGAATGGCCGGAGGTGGTCGGCGCGTTCGTCGTGACGGGCGAGAGCCACTATCTGCTGCGCGTGCTCGCGCACAACCTCAAGCACTATTCGGATTTCGTGCTGAACCGCCTGTACAAGGCGCCGGGCGTGATGGACATCCGTTCGAACATCGTGCTGCAGACGCTGAAGGACGAAGCGGGCGCGCCGGTCGGGCTGGCGCGCACGGGGGCGATCAAAGCGGTGTGAGGCCGTGGAAGCCGCCGCCGTGGAACACGAGCGGCGGCGCCGTGTCCGATACCGCGCGCACGCCGCAGCGTTCCACTTCGCCGACGAAGATCACGTGGTCGCCTTCGTCGTAGCGGCTGCGGTTGTGGCATTCGAACCACGCGAGCGCGCCGTCGAGCACGGGCATCCCGGAGTTGCCGGCCGCATGCGCGATCCCTTCGAAGCGGTCGCCCTTGTAGGTCGAAAAGCGCTTGCACAGGTCGAGCTGCGACGCCGCGAGCACGTTCACCACGTAGTGGCTGTTGCCGCGGAACACGGGCGTCGACGCCGATTTGTGCGCGAGGCTCCACAGCACGAGCGGCGGATCGAGCGAAACGGAATTGAACGAACTGGCGGTGATGCCGATCAGCTGGCCGGACGGCGCGCGCGTCGTGATCACCGTCACGCCCGTCGCGAATTGGCCGAGCGCTTGCCGGAACGCGGCCGCGTCGAAATCCGGCGGATTGGCCTGGCTCATCGGGCGGCCATCCGGAACGGGACGGGCGGGCGCGCCACGACACGGGCGTGACGGGTGCGGCGGACGAAAGACGACAAGGCGGTCGATTGGGAAGGGGTGCGCATGGCCCGATTTTAGCGGAATCGGGGCCGGCGGGCCCGGTCGGGCGGCGCATCGCGACGGCAGGGTGACGTAGCGAACACTGCGGCGCGCGACCGGCAGCGCGGTTCTGTCCCATTTTTAACGCCGCGGCCATGCCGCGCGGCATGTCGTTGCGCCAGCGAGCGATCGCTACCCGCGCTATCGCGCCGCCGCCAGCCCGAGCGACAACGCCCCCGTGACGATCAGGCTCGACGCCCACACCGTATCGAGATTGAACCAGCTGCGCGACACGAACTTCAGCCCGAGATAGCGGTACACGAGCCACGCGAGCCCGCCGCCGGCGGCGATCATCGCGGCCGCATGCACGGCCGCGACGACGAGCGCCATCCCGAGATGCGCATCGACGAGCGTTGCCGCCGCGCGGTGGCCGGCATCGCGATCCAGCCCGCACAGACCGAGGTAGATCGGCACGAGCATCAGCCCCGCGCCGTGCGCGAGCGCGACCGCGAACGACCACAGGCCGAGCCGCGCCGGCGGAATCCGCGCGAGCGCCCGCGGATGCCGGCGGCGGATCAGCAGCACCGCGCCGAAGCCGATCACCAGCGCGCTCGCGCCGATCCGGATCGCCGACTGCCACGCGAGCAGCGCCGCGAGCAGCCCGAACGGCAGCATCACCGCGAAGACGGCCAGCGCATGACCGACCGCGAGATAGCCGAGCGCCGCGACGAGGGCGCGGCCGCGGCGCGTCATCAGCGCGTTCGACACCGCGAGCGGCCAGCCCATCGCCGGGTTGAGCCCGTGATAGACGCCGCTCGCGAGCACGGCCGCCCACAGCGCGAACGGCGCGGGAAGGCCGGCGCTCAACGCTTGACCGACGGATAGCAGAACGAGTCGGTCGAGCAGTCGCCGCCTTCGAGCCGGATCTGGTGCGCGCGATAGCCGTCGGGGAATTCGACCCAGTAGTCGTCGGCGAGCGTCAGCCCGCCGTCCGGCCCCGCGTGCGCGAGCACCTGCGCGGCCGGCACGCCGTCCGGATAGAACTGATCGTCCCACGTCGAATAGAGCGAGTTGGTCCAGTACACGCGCCGGCCGTCGCGGCTGATCTCGACCATCTGCGGGCCGCCCGCGAACGCGCGGCCGTTCGAGTGCGGCGCACGACGCGCGATGCCGCCGATGCGCACCGACCCGGCGAGCACCGGGTTGTGCGGGTCCGACACGTCGTACTGGCGCATCTCGCCGGTGCCCCAGCACGACACGTACAGGAAGCGGTCGTCGAGCGACAGGTCGATGTCGGTCACGAGCGGCGGCACCGCGCCGAATCCTTGCAGCAGCGGCGGCAGCTCGTCGGCCGTGGCCGGCTCGGCCGGGATCGTCGCGGTCTTCTTCACATGGAACTTGCCGTCTTCGCGCCACCAGGTCCAGATCGAGCCTTCGAGATTGGTCGTGTCGACCACGACGCCGACGAATCCGTATTCGCGCACCGGGTCGTGCGCGGGCCGCACCTCGAGCGCCATCTGGTGCTGCGCGCCGAGATCGATCGTCTGCACGTTGCGCCGCGCGCGCAGGTCCCAGAAATGCAGCCGGTGCCCGTACTTGTTCGCGAGCAGGTCCTCGGGGACGATCCCGTTCTCGAATTGCGGCGGCAGCGCCCATTCGCTCGACACCATGTAGTCGCGCGGCAGGTTCCACCAGAAGTCGTAATGCTTGTCCTGCGGGCCGCGGTCGATCTCCCAGCGGCCGAGCACGTCGAAGGTCTCGCAATCCATGATGAAGATGCCGGGCGCGCCGTCGGTGCCGTCCTTGCCCGCGCCGCCGAGCGTGCTCACGTAGATGCCCTCGGGCCCGCAATGCACGGTGTGCGGCCGCGAATAGCCGGTTTTCGCGAAGATCTCGTCGGGTTCGATGATCTTGTGGATGCGCGCCTGCGTCGGATGCGGCTTCGTGTCGATCACGTAGATGCGCGACGAGCGCAGGCCGGGGATGATCAGGAAGCGGCGCTCGAGGAACGCATGGCCGGTGAGCGGCGACAGCGACGACGAGCACGCATTCCAGCCGAAATGGTGAAACTCGTCGCCGGTATTCGGCATCGTCACCGTATGGACGATCTTGCCGTACGTCGACGAACCGGGCTTCACGTCGATCACGGCGAGCGCGTCGGGTCTGGAAAAATCGGGGCTCAGCAACAACGTATAGGCAAACGCTTCCGCCGGCGCCTGCATCGCAAGCTCGGGCGAAGCGTGAAACGTCGGGTCGGGTCGCATGCTCATGGTGATGCCTCCTCGATGGGTTGGGATCGTGAACGCACGGCCGTTCGTTGCGGGCGTGCGGGTCGGGATGGCCGCGCGGGGTGCATCGTGCCGGCGGGTGCGATCGACGCACGGACGCACGTGTCGGTGCCACGCGCGGCGCCGTGCATCAGATCGTGAAAGCGGGGAAAGCGGGTGACGGCGACAGGCCGGATCGCCGCACCGGCGGCGGGGCGGACGGGCGGCAACGTGATGAAGCAGTCGAAGCGGCGCCCCGCGGCGCGGCAGCGGCCGGGCGGGTGACGCGGGTGAATTCTGTTAAGGCATGCATAGCGATGTTCCGGCAGATGATGTTTGCATCAGGGTCGGGCATGCATCGAACGCTGCGCGCGTGACGGCGGGTTTGCCGCCGCGCTAGCGCGTGCCTAAGTGTAGACGAGAATCGTGCAGGCGAGTCGGGCGCGGCACCTGGGTGATCTGCCAGTTTCGCGCGCGAGTGAGATACTTGCCGGAGTGCCGCTGCGTCCCGCACCGCGGGCGGGCGGCGGCGACGCGAAACGACGGCGTCGGCATCTGCGTGCCGGCTGCCTTCATCCACGAGGGACTGATTTCATGGGGAACGAGATGCTTGAAACCGCGACGCTCGGAGGCGGGTGTTTCTGGTGCACGGAGGCCGTGTTTCTCGACGTCGACGGCGTGACGGCCGTCCAGTCGGGTTACGCGGGCGGCCATACGCGCAACCCGGGCTATCGCGACATCTGCGAAGGCGACACCGGCCACGCGGAAGTCGTCAACGTGACGTTCGATCCGGCGCGCATCGGCTATCGCGAGATCCTCGAGATCTTCTTCGCGACGCACGATCCGACCACGCTGAACCGGCAGGGCAACGACGTCGGCACGCAGTACCGGTCGGTTGTGTTCACGCATTCGGATGCGCAGCGCGACACGGCGCTCGACGTGATCCGCGAGCTCGAACGCGAGCAGGTGTTCGGCCGGCCGATCGTCACGCAGGTCGTGCCGCTCGACGGCAACTACTGGCCGGCCGAGGACTATCACCAGAACTATTACGCGCGGAACCCGGGGCAGGGCTATTGCTCGGTCGTGATCGGGCCGAAGCTCGCGAAATTCCGGCAGAAGTTCTCGCACCGGCTGAAGTCGCTGCGCGGCGCCTGAGCGTCGGCGGCGCAAGCCGGCGAAACCAGCGTCAAGCCGCCTCGTTGCGCCACTGCGCGCACGCGGCGGCGATTTCGCGGGCGAGCGCGATGCACGACAGCGGCGCGGAGCCTTCCGCCTTGTTGTTGATCGTGATGATCACCGGCTGCCCGGCCAGCGCATAGCGCGCGGCGAGTTCTGCGAGCGCCGAGCGCGTGGCCGGATCCTCGTCGACGAGCTTGTCGAACGGCTCGTATTTCGCCTTCGCCTGCTCGTACTTGAAGCCGCCGTGCAGGCTCCAGCGCACGAACAGCGGGCCCGGCGCATCGCCGTCGAGCAGTGCGAGCGCGGCGGCCTGGCGCAGCGGGTCGGGCATCCGCGCGTGCAGGCCGACGCAGTAGCGCACGCCGAGCGCGGCCAGCGCGCGGATGAAGCGCGGCGTGAGCAGGCTCGCGTCTCGGATCTCGATCGCGTAGCGCGTGCCGTCGGCGTCCGGCGGCAGCGGCGGCAGCGCCGCGAAGAACGCGGCCAGCCGGTCGATCAGCGCGGCCGGCTCCGCGAGCAGCTGATCGGGCAGTGGCGAGAACTGGAACACGAGCACGCCGGCTTTCCGGCCGAGCCCGTCGAGACACGGCTGGACGAATTCGCGGGTCGCGAGCTGGGCATCGAGGAAGGTCGGGTTCGGCCCGGACGGCTCGCCGCGCCGGCCGCGGATCACCGCGTCGGTCACCGCGGCCGGCGCCTTCACGACGAAGCGGAAATCGTCGGGCACCTGCTGCGCGTAGCGCAGGTAGTCGGCCACCGACAGCGGCCCGTAGAACGACCGGTCGAGGCTCACGCTCTTCAGCAGCGGATGCGCGCCGTACGCTTCGAGCCCTTCGCGCGACAGCTTCGTCTGCGCGAAATCGCCGTCGTAGACGATGCCGTTCCAGCCGGGGAAATACCACGACGACGTACCGAGCCGCACGTTCGGCGGCAGGCCTGCCGCGGCGTCGGCCACGTCCGCCGAGATCGGCGCGGGCAGTACGCCGCGCTTGCGGCGGCCTTTCTTCGGCTCGGCGGCCGGCGGGGGCGGTTCGTCCCACAGCAGGCCGGACGACGGGGCAGGCTCGTCGTCATCGGCGGCGGGGCGGGAGGTCTGTCGGGCAAGCCGCGTCGGTCGCGCGTCCTCCTGCGCGTCCGGCGTCACGTGCTCATCGGCGCTGGCGGGGCGATCGTCGTCCGGCGGCGACGCGCGTGCGGCATCCGTCGGCACGCCGAACAGATCGAACTGTCCGTCGGCGTGCGACTCGTTGGCGTCGTCGCGCGGCTGTCGTTGCGGCGGCGCGTTGCGCCGCGTCCTGCCGTCACCCATGCATGCCCTGCGTGATGCGCCGCCTAGCGCGGCAGCGCGTGTTCGTACATGTAGCGCCGCGACCACGGCAGCGTTTTCGCGCTGCGTCCGGCCTTGCGGCACACGATCTGGAAGATCGACACGTCGTCGTGCTCGAACGCATACGCGCAGCCGGCGAGATACACGCGCCAGATGCGGAATTTTTCGTCGTCGACGAGCTTTCTCGCTTCCTCGGCTTTCGCTTCGAAGTTTTCCGTCCAGATATCGAGCGTGCGCGCATAGTGCCGGCGCAGGCTTTCGACGTCAACCGCCTCGAGGCCGCCGCGCTGCGCCGCTTCGAGCGCGAGGCTGATGTGCGGCAGCTCGCCGTCCGGGAACACGTAGCGATCGATGAATTCGCCGCCGCCGAGCGCCGTTTCGCCGCTTTCCGCGTCGGTCGACGTGATCCCGTGATTCATTGCGATGCCGTCGTCGGTGAGCAGCTCGCGCACGCGCGAGAAGTAGAGCGGCAGGTTCTTGCGGCCGACGTGCTCGAACATCCCGACGCTCGTGATCCGGTCGAACTGGCCGTCGATCTCGCGGTAATCCTGCAGACGAATCTCGATCTTGTCCTCGAGCCCCGCGGCCTTCACGCGCGCGGTCGCGAGGTCGAACTGGTTCTGCGACAGCGTCACGCCGAGACACGTCGCGCCGAACTTCTGCGCGGCGCGCAGCACGAGCGCGCCCCAGCCGCAGCCGATGTCGAGCAGGCGCTGGCCGGGCTCGAGCTGGATCTTCGTCAGGATGTGGTCGATCTTCTTGATCTGCGCGGTGGCGAGATCCTCGTCGCCGTTCTCGAAGTACGCGCACGAGTACACCATGTTCTCGTCGAGCCACAGCTGGTAGAACGCGTTCGACACGTCGTAGTGGTACTGGATCGCCTTCTTGTCGGTGCTCTTCGTGTGATTGAAGTAGCGTTTCACGCGGGCCAGCTTGCTCGCGCTCGTCACGGTGCTGCGCGCGAGCGAGTAGCCGATGTTGATGATGTCCGACAGCTTGCCTTCGATGTCGATCTTGCCCTTCACGTACGCCTCGCCGAGATTGTCGAGGCTCGGTTCGAGCAGCAGCGGCAACGCCGATGCGCTGTTCACCTTCAGCGTGACCTGCGGCGCGCTGAAGGTGCCGAAATCGAGTTGATCGCCGTTCCACAGCACGAGTCGCGCCGGTATGTTCGCTTTTGCCCGTACTTCATCCGCCCACTGTGCCAGCTTCTTTTCCCAGAACATTTGGATTCTCCGTTTGTTCGTTGAATCGAATACAGCCAAGTATCTTGACCGGCGCCCACCGCTTGCGGCGCAGGCACCCGGATGCAACACGAGACACGACCGGCGCACGCCGGCGCCGCGCTTACGGCGACAGGCGCGAGATCGTCCAGCCCGGCGCCGCCGCGGCGTCGCGCGTATAGAGCAGGCGGTCGTGCAGCCGCGACGGGCGCCCCTGCCAGAATTCGATCGCGTCGGGCACGAGGCGGTAGCCGCCCCAGTGCGGCGGGCGCGGCGGGTTGTCGCCGTAGCGTTCGCTGACGGCCTGCTCGCGCGCTTCGAGCGTCGCGCGGCTGTCGATCACGGTGCTCTGGTCCGACGCCCATGCGCCGATGCGCGAGCCGAGCGGGCGCGACGCGAAATAGCGGTCGCTTTCTTCCGCGCTGGTTTTCTCGATCCGGCCCTCGATGCGCACCTGGCGCTCGAGCTCGATCCAGTAGAACAGCAGCGCGGCTTGCGGATGCACGGCGAGATCGTGGCCCTTGCGGCTGTCGTAATTGGTGAAGAAGACGAACCCGCGTTCGTCGACGCCCTTGATGAGCACGATTCGGGCCGACGGCCGGCCGGCGGCGCCGACGGTCGCGAGCGTCATCGTGTTCGGCTCGGGCAGCTTGGCGGCGAGCGCCTCCTTGAACCAGCGATCGAACTGGGCGAACGGGTCGGGGGCGGCATCGGCTTCGTCGAGCGAAGCACGCGAATAGTTGATGCGAAGATCGGCGAGAGTCGTCATGTTATGCAAACGCTTCAATCTGGGGCCAGTATAGCTAACGCGCGAGAATCGTGCGTGCACAGTGGGGCGGGGGAGCGGGGAGTTCAGGCAAAATAGAGGGCTGCACGACTTACGTTTTCCTTGCTGCCATGTCCTCCGCCGACGCTGCCCCGCCCCGTTCTTCTGATCTTACCCCGACCCCGGAAATCCAGCTTGACGTGGATCGCGCCCGGCGTTTCGGCGGCGTCGCGCGCCTGTACGGCGCGCCGGCGGCCGCCGCGTTCGAGCGGGCGCACGTCGCGGTGATCGGGATCGGCGGCGTCGGGTCGTGGGTGGCCGAGGCGCTCGCGCGCAACGCGGTCGGCACGCTGACGCTGATCGATCTCGACAACGTCGCGGAAAGCAACACGAACCGGCAGGTCCATGCGCTCGACGGCAATTACGGCAAGCCGAAGGTCGACGCGATGGCCGAGCGGATCGCGCTGATCGATCCCGCGTGCCGCGTGAACCGGATCGAGGATTTCGTCGAGCCCGACAACTTCGACGCGCTGCTCGGCGGCGGCTTCGACTACGTGATCGATGCGATCGACAGCGTGCGCACGAAGGTCGCGCTGATCGCATGGTGCGTCGCGAAACGGCAGCCGTTGATCGTCGTCGGCGGCGCGGGCGGGCAGCTCGACCCGACGCGCATCCGCATCGACGATCTCGCGCTGACGATCCAGGATCCGCTGTTGTCGAAGGTGCGCGCGCAATTGCGCAAGCAGCACGGTTTTCCGCGCGGGCCGAAGGCGCGCTTCAAGGTCAGCGCCGTGTATTCGGACGAGCCGCTGATCTATCCGGAAGCGGCGGCCTGCGACATCGAGGACGGCGCGGAGCCGTCCGCTGCCGCGCATGTCGCGGGGCTCAACTGCGCGGGCTTCGGTTCGAGCGTGTGCGTGACCGCGAGCTTCGGTTTCGCGGCGGCCGCGCATGCGCTGCGGGCGATCGCGGCACAGGCGGCCGGCTGAGCGCGCGGCGCGCGGGCAGGGAAGGATGACGCTCCGGCGCGGGGAGCGCGCCGCGGGCGAGACGGCGATGCAGCCGGGCCGTTGCGGTCCGGCCAGTCGCGCGTCAGGTCAGTTGAGCGCCATGCTCAGCTTGCGTCGCCATGCGGCGACGAGGTCGGGGCGATCGCCGGCCAGTTCGAACACCGAGATCATCGTGCGGCGGCCGAGGTCGTCGCCGTATGCGCGATCGCGCGTCACGATTTCCAGCAACTGCTCCAGCGCCCCTTCGTACGCGCGCCGCGCGATCAGGCTCTGCGCGAGGTCGAAGCGCGCGTCGAGATCGGCCGGGTTCGCCGCGATGCGTGCCTCGAGCGCGTCGGTCGGCGGCAGGTCGGCCGTGGCGTCGAGCGCGTCGAAACGGGTCTTGATCGCCTGGTAGCGCGGGTCGCCGTTCTGCACGGTCTGCGGCGACAGGCGCTCGGTCTCCGCGCGCGCGGCGTCGACTTCGTTGCGCGCGAGCAGCAGCTCGATCAGGTCGAGGCGCGCGTCGTCGTAGCCGGGGTTCAGCGCGAGCGCCGCTTCGAGGTGCGTGAGCGCATCGTCGAAGCGCTGTTCGGCCATCGCGTACTGCGCGGCGCGGCGCTCGGCTTCCTCGGCCGCCGGCAGCAGCCGGTCGAGGAACGCGCGCAACTGCCCTTCGGGCAGCACGCCGACGAACTGGTCGACCGGCCGCCCGTCGGCGAACGCGATCACGTGCGGGATGCTGCGCGTCTGGAAGTGCGCGGCGAGTTCCTGGTTCTCGTCGACGTTGACCTTCACGAGCTTCCAGCGGCCGGCGTAATCGGCTTCGAGTTTTTCCAGCAGCGGGCCGAGCGTCTTGCACGGGCCGCACCACGGCGCCCAGAAGTCGACCAGCACGGGCGTGTCCAGCGACGCCTCGATGACGTCTTTCTCGAATGTGGCAAGCGTGGTGTCCATGGCGTTCTCTTCCGTTCGAATATCGTCAGGATGGGGGCGGCGCGCCGCTTTTTCAACGCGGCTTCGATTCGGGCAGCGGAATCCACTCGGTCTCGCCGGGCACCTTGCCCATTTCCTGGCGCGTCCATGCCGCTTTCGCGTGCTCGATCGCGTCGCGGCTGCTCGCGACGAAATTCCATTCGATGAAGCGTTCGCCGTCGATCCGGTCGCCGCCGAGCAGCATTGCGCGCGCACCGCTGCCGCTCGTCAGCGCGACCGTCGCGCCCGGCGCGAGCACGGCCATCCGTTCGGCCGGCACCGGCGTACCGTCGATCGCGAGATCGCCATCGACCACGTAGACCGCGCGCTCCTCGTGCGACGCATCGAGTTCGAGCCGGCCGCCGACCGCGAATTCGGCCGCGACGTACAGCGTGCGCGAGAACGTCGTCACGGGCGAATGCAGCCCGAACGCGTCGCCGGCGATCACCGTCAGCGCGACGCCGTTTTCATCGCGCTTGGGCAGCGTGTCGGCCGCGTGGTGCTCGAACGACGGCTCGGTCGTCTCGTGCGTTTTCGGCAGTGCGACCCAGGTCTGGATCCCGTGCACGGTGTGGCCGTTCGCGCGCTGCGCGTCGGGCGTACGCTCGGAGTGGACGATCCCGCGGCCGGCCGTCATCCAGTTCACGTCGCCCGGCACGATTTCCTGCAGCGAGCCGAGGCTGTCGCGATGCAGGATCGCGCCGTCGAACAGGTAGGTGACCGTCGCGAGCCCGATGTGCGGATGCGGGCGCACGTCGAGCCCCGTGCCGGCCGGCAGTGCGGCGGGCCCCATGTGATCGAAGAAGATGAACGGGCCGACGAGGCGTGCGGCGAGCGCGGGCAGCGTGCGGCGCACCTGCAGGTTGCCGATGTCGCGCACGTGCGGCTTCAGCAGGGCTTTGATCGAGTCGGTCATGGCGGGCCTCGTGGGGAACGGCTGGGTTGGCGGTCATTGTACTGGCGGCGCGAGGCGGCCGCGGCAGGCACGCGTCGTGCTGCGTCCGCCGCGCGGCACAAGCCACCGCGTCCGCCGCCGATTCCATATGTGCCGCGCGGGTATCGGGCGCGGCGGCGAAACCCGGTAGACTGACCGGCTTCACAACGACAATTCGACAATCGAGGAGACGCCGATGATGGCCCCGAAGGACTTGCTGCTCGCGCTGGTCGTGATCCTGGCGTGGGGCGTGAACTTCGTCGTGATCAAGGTCGGCCTGCACGGCATGCCGCCGATGCTGCTCGGCGCGCTGCGCTTCACGCTCGCGGCCGTGCCGGCGGTGTTCTTCGTGCGGCGGCCGCAGATTTCGTGGCGGCTGCTGGTGCTGTACGGCGCGACGATCCAGCTCGGCCAGTTCGTGTTCCTGTTCACCGGCATGTACGTCGGGATGCCGGCCGGCCTCGCGTCGCTCGTGCTGCAATCGCAGGCGTTCTTCACGCTGGTGTTCGCGATGCTGTTCCTCGGCGAGCGGCTGCGCGTGCAGAACCTGGTCGGGCTCGCGATCGCCGCGGCCGGGCTCGTCGTGATCGCCGCGCAGGGCGGCCGCGCGATGACGCTCGCGGGCTTCCTGCTGACGATCTGCTCGGCCGCGATGTGGGCCGTCGGCAACATCGTCACGAAGAAGGTCGGGAAGGCCAACCTCGTGTCGCTCGTCGTGTGGGCGAGCCTCGTGCCGCCCGTGCCGTTCTTCCTGCTGTCGCTGTGGTTCGAGGGGCCGCGGCGGATCGCGACCGCGCTCGCCGGGCTCGACGGCGCGTCGATCTTCGCGGTCGTCTATCTCGCGTTCGTCGCGACGCTGCTCGGCTACGGGCTGTGGAGCCGCCTGCTGTCGCGCTACCCGGCCGCGCAGGTCGCGCAGTTCTCGCTGCTGGTGCCGATCGTCGGGCTCGCGTCGTCGGCGCTGCTGCTCGACGAGCATCTGACGCAATCGCAGCTGATCGGCGCCGCGCTCGTGATGGGCGGGCTCGCGGTGAACGTGTTCGGCGGGAAACTGCTGAGCCGCTTCGCGGCATCGTGACGCGCCGGCACGCGCGGCGTGCCGGCGGCAGGGAACGGGTGACGCTCAGGCCATCCGGTTCTTCGCGAGCGGCGGATTCGCGGCGAAATAACGCTTGATGCCGCGGAAGATCGCGTCGGCCATCTCGTCGCGATAGCTGTCGTCGTTGAGGCGGCGCTCTTCGTCCGGGTTGCTGATGAACGCGGTCTCGACGAGGATCGACGGAATGTCGGGCGCCTTCAGCACCGCGAACCCGGCCTGCTCGACCGAGCCCTTGTGCAGCTTGTTGATGCCGCCCACTTCCTTCAGCACGTAGTTGCCGTAGCGCAGCGAGTCGCGGATCTGCGCGGTCGTCGACATGTCGAACAGCGCGCGGTTCACGGCCGCGTCCGCCGTCTTGATGTTGATGCCGCCGATCAGGTCCGACGAATTCTCCTTGTTCGCCATCCAGCGCGCCGCGGCACTCGTCGCGCCGTGGTCGGACAGCGCGAACACCGACGAGCCGCGCGCGGACGGCGTCGTGAACGCATCCGCGTGGATCGACACGAACAGGTCGGCGCCGACGCGGCGCGCCTTCTGCACGCGCACGTTCAGCGGCACGAAGAAGTCGGCGTCGCGCGTCATCATCGCGCGCATGTTCGGGGCGGCGTCGATCTTCGCGCGCAGCTTCTTCGCGATGTCGAGCGCGATGTGCTTCTCGTACGTGCCGCCGCCGCCGATCGCGCCCGGATCCTCGCCGCCGTGGCCCGGGTCGATCGCGACCGTCAGCAGGCGTACCGTGCCGCCCTTGCCGGATTTTGGCGCGGTGAACTTGTAGGTGTCCCCGTCGTCGTCGTTGTCGTCGCGGCGCGCGATGACGGGCGGCGGCTTGACGGCCGGCTTCGCGGGCGTCGACGGCGTGCCGGCGGCCGGCGGCGTATGCGGCGCGGCCGGGGTGTTCTGCGCGAAACGCTGGAAGAATGCGTCGCTGTTGTCGCCCGCGCCCGCGCCGGGCGGCGGGGTGCCCGGGCCGGCCAGCGTGGACGGCGGTTGCATCTGCTGCGCGCGCGCGGTGTCGTTGAGCGCCTGTTCCTTGCGTTCCGTCTGCGCGATCAGGTCGGACAGCGGATCGGGCGCGACGGCCGGATACAGGTCGAACACGAGCCGGTACTTGTACGTGCCGACGGGCGGCAGCGTGAACACCTGCGGCTTCACCGAGCCTTTCAGGTCGAACACCATCCGCACGACGTGCGGCTGATACTGGCCGACGCGCACCGACTGGATCTGCGGATCGTTCGGCGCGATCTTCGATACGAGATCGCGCAGCGCCTGGTCGAGGTCGAGGCCGTTCAGATCGACGACCAGGCGGTCGGGACCCTGCAGCAGCTGTTGGCTATTCTGCAGCGGCTGGTCGGATTCGATCGTGACGCGCGTGTAATCGCGTGCGGGCCACACGCGCACGCCGAGCACCGACGACGCGTGCGCGAGCCGCGGCGCGACGAGACCGAGCACCAGCGTCGACGCCCCCGCGCGCAGGATCTGACGGCGCCGCCAGTTGTGCGTCGCGGTGGCCGCCGATTCGATCGAGCGGAACGGTTTGATCAACATCTTTCGAGACATGCCTTTCCTGAAGCGCTGTACGCCCGGACGGTGAGGGCACGGCCGTCGCCATCCACGTCGAGCGAGAAAACCAGATCGGGCACGCCGAGCAGCGCACCCGCCTGTTGCGGCCATTCGACGAGGCAGATCGCGCTGGAATTGAAATATTCGCGAAAGCCTGCATCGGACCATTCGGCCGGATCGTTGAATCGATACAGATCGAAGTGATAGACCTCGAGTTCCCCGTCGCTGCGCTCGAGCGCGTACGGCTCGACGAGCGTATAGGTCGGGCTGCGCACGCGCCCCGGGTGGCCGAGGCCGCGCAGGATCGCGCGCACGAGGGTCGTCTTGCCCGCGCCGAGATCGCCGACCAGCTGGATCTGCAGCCCGTCGAACGCATGGGCGCGGCCGAGCTCGATGCGCGCCGCGTCGAGCGCGTGCGCGAAGCGGGTGCCGAAGGCCTCGGTTGCAGCTTCGTCGGCGAGCGCGATCACGCGCTCCGCGAGCGGGGCGGGCAACATGGCATGAGGCGGTTGGCTGGACGTGGCTGGCATTCTCGTAAAATAGTGCGATGAACCGACTACCGGAACGCGCCGCATCCGACAGGCCTTCGACTCATGGCGAAGGCGCGGCGCCGTGCGCGCTCGACGATGCGGCGTTGAGTGCGCTCGCCGCTCGCATCAGGGCGTGGGGGCGCGAATTGGGTTTCGGGGCGATCGGCATCAGCGACACCGATCTCTCGGATGCCGAAGCGGGCCTTGCCGCCTGGCTGGAAGCCGGATACCACGGCGAAATGGATTATATGGCCAAACATGGGATGAAACGCGCGCGGCCGGCCGAACTTGTGGCCGGTACGCGACGCGTGATTTCCGTGCGGCTCGCCTATATGCCGGCCGAAACGCTCGCGGCCGACACGCCCGACGACGAGCCCGGCGCGCTCGCGCCGCACGACTGGCGCGCGCGCGAACGGGCGCGGCTCGACGATCCACAGGCGGCCGTCGTGTCGATCTATGCGCGCGGCCGCGACTATCACAAGGTGCTGCGCAACCGGTTGCAGACGCTCGCGGAGCGCATCGAGCACGAGATCGGCGGGTTCGGCTACCGCGTGTTCACCGATTCGGCGCCCGTGCTCGAAGTCGAGCTCGCGCAGAAGGCCGGGGTCGGCTGGCGCGGCAAGCACACGCTGCTGCTGCAGCGCGATGCCGGCTCGCTGTTCTTTCTCGGCGAGATCTACGTCGACCTGCCGCTGCCGACCGACGCGCACACGTCGCCCGACAGCGCGCCCGAGGCGCCCGGCGCGCACTGCGGCAGCTGCACGCGCTGCATCGACGCGTGCCCGACCGGCGCGATCGTCGAGCCGTACCGCGTCGACGCGCGCCGCTGCATCTCGTATCTGACGATCGAACTGAAAGGCAGCATCCCCGAGCCGCTGCGGCCGATGATCGGCAATCGCGTGTACGGTTGCGACGACTGCCAGCTCGTGTGCCCGTGGAACAAATTCGCGCAGGCCGCGCCCGTCGCCGACTTCGACGTGCGGCACGGCCTCGACCGCGCGACGCTCGTCGAGCTGTTCGCGTGGGACGGCGAGACGTTCGATACGCGGATGCAGGGCAGCGCGATCCGGCGCATCGGCTACGAAAGCTGGCTGCGCAATCTCGCGGTCGGGCTCGGCAATGCGCTGCGCACCGGCGCGGACCGGCTCGCGCCGCCGGCGCGCGCCGCGATCGTCGCCGCGCTGCGCGCCCGCGCCGACGATCCGTCGCCGATCGTGCGCGAGCATGTCGAATGGGCGCTGCGAGCCGCGTGAAGGCGGCGTAAAGTGTCGTCGGCGCGCGGGCAGGGCCGCGCGCATTCCGGTCAGGAGAAGTCCATGTTCAACGCAGTCATCGACGCGCCGTTCGGCAAGGTCGGCATCCGCACGGATGCCGCGGTGGTGCGCGAGATCGTCTATCTGCCCGAATCGATGAAGTCGGTCGATCCGGACTCGGCGCTCGCGAAGCGCGCGGTCGAGCAGATCGAACGTTATTT
This sequence comes from Burkholderia sp. LAS2, assembly GCF_018417615.1. Lineage (NCBI taxonomy): Bacteria > Pseudomonadati > Pseudomonadota > Betaproteobacteria > Burkholderiales > Burkholderiaceae > Burkholderia > Burkholderia sp. LAS2. The sequence continues at coordinate 3,281,082 of NZ_CP071052.1, read as the reverse complement.
CGAGCGCGCATCGGCGCGCTTCGACCTGCCGCTCGCCGACGTCGGCAGCGCATTCCAGCACCGCGTATGGGACGTGATCAGCGACATCCCGCCCGGTACGGTGCTGACCTACGGCCAGGTCGCGAAGCGAATCGGCAGCGCGCCGCGCGCGGTCGGCCAGGCGTGCGGCGCGAACTACTTCCCGCTCGTGATTCCGTGCCATCGCGTCGTCGCGGCGGGCGGCCTCGGCGGATTCGCGAACCACGACGACAACGGCTATTACCAGAAAGTGAAGCGCTGGCTGCTGGCGCACGAGGGCGTGCCGTACCAATGAGCGAACCGATGATTTCCCCCCGCGCCGACAACGACAGCGAGATCGACGCCGTTGCGGCATCGCCCGCGCTGCTCGCGAGCCGCGCGTCGATCGACGTGTTCTGCGATGCGCTGTGGCTCGAGCACGGGCTCGCGCGCAACACGCTCGATGCGTACCGGCGCGACCTGGTGCTGTTTTCCCACTGGTTGGCCGCGACGCACGGCGCGCCGCTCGACTCGGCCGACGAGGCGATGGTGACCGGCTACATCGCCGCGCGCAGCGACGGCAAGGCGACGTCGTCGAACCGGCGGCTGTCCGTGTTCCGCCGCTATTACGGCTGGGCCGTGCGCGAGCATCGCGCGAGCGCCGACCCGACGCTGCGGATCACGTCCGCGAAACAGGCGGCCCGATTCCCGTCGACGCTGTCCGAGGCGCAGGTCGAGGCGCTGCTCGGCGCGCCCGACATCGGCACGCCGCTCGGCCTGCGCGATCGCACGATGCTCGAGCTGATGTACGCGAGCGGGCTGCGCGTGAGCGAACTCGTGACGCTGAAGACGGTCGAGGTCGGCCTCAACGAAGGCGTCGTGCGCGTGATGGGCAAGGGGTCGAAGGAGCGGCTCGTGCCGTTCGGCGAAGTCGCGCACGGCTGGATCGAACGCTACCTGCGCGATGCGCGGCCGGCGCTGCTCGGCGCACGCGCGGCCGATGCGCTGTTCGTGACCGCGCGCGGGGACGGGATGACGCGCCAGCAGTTCTGGAACATCATCAAGCGTCACGCGCAGCAGGCCGACGTGCGCGCGCACCTGTCGCCGCACACGCTGCGGCACGCGTTCGCGACGCACCTGCTGAACCACGGCGCCGACCTGCGCGTCGTGCAGCTGCTGCTCGGCCACAGCGACATCTCGACCACGCAGATCTATACGCACGTCGCGCGCGAGCGGCTCAGGACGCTGCACGCGCAGCATCACCCGCGCGGCTGACGCGTGCCGCGCGTGCATTCGCGCGGCGCGGACTGCAATGCGGACGCGCGCAGCGCGCCGGCGGCGGCGTCAGACCAGTTCGCGTAGCCGGTGCTTGAGCACCTTGCCGGTCGACGCGGCCGGCAGCGCATCGAGCACGCGGATATGCGCAGGGCGCTTGTAAGCGGTGAGCCGATCCGCGCACCACGCGTGCAATGCCGCCTCGTTCGCCGCCGCGCCGGGCACCAGCTCGACGAACGCGAGCACTTCCTCGTTGCCGTCGATCGCGCGGCCGATCACGGCCGCCTGCACGACGTCCGGATGCGCATTCAGCACCTGTTCGACCTCGACCGGATACACGTTGAAGCCCGAGCGGATGATCAGCTCCTTGCTGCGGCCCACGATCGTCACCGCGCCGTCCGCGTCCTGCCGCGCCAGATCGCCGGTGCTCAGCCAGCCGTCCGGCGACACGGCCGCGCGCGTCGCGTCCGTGTCGCGGTAGTAGCCGAGCATCACGTTCGGCCCGCGCACGCGGATTTCGCCGACTTCGCCCGGCGGCACGTCGGTGCCGTCCGGCGCGACGATCCGCATGTCGACGCCCGGGATCGGCACGCCGACCGAACTGTCCGCGCGCGGCGCGTCGAGCGGCGTCTGCGTGATCGTCGGGCTGCTTTCGGTCATCCCGTAGCCGTTGTGCAGCGGCACGCCGTACAGGCGCTCGACGCGGGCCTTCAGGTTCGCATCGAGCGGCGAGCCGCCCGAATACGCGAAGCGCAGCCGCGGCGCGCGCCACGCGTGGCCGTGCGTGTGCAGGTGTTCGAGCAGCTTCGCGTGCATCGCGGGCACGCCCTGGAAGATCGTCACGCCTTCGTCGGCGAGCGCGACACGCACGGCTTCCGGCGAGAAGCGCGGCGCGAGCCGCAGCGTCGCGCCTGCGTAGAGGCTGCCGACGCATACCGACGCGAGCCCGTACACGTGCGACACGGGCAGCACCGTGTAGACGACGTCGTCAGGAGACACGCGGCGCAGCGTGCTCGATATCGCCGCGATGAACAGCAGGTTGCGGTGCGACAGCATCACGCCTTTCGGCGTACCGGTCGTGCCAGTCGTGTAGATCAGCGCCGCGCATTGCCCGGCGCCGTCGGCGGCCACCGGTTCGGCGGGGGCGCTTGGATCGACGCGATACGACCACGCGCCGATGTCGACCGGCAGCGCGCCGGCGGGCGTCGCGCCGAGCCGCTCGGCGTGGGTGCGCGCGTCGGCCGATGCGTCGGTCGTGAACGCGATCAGCTTCGGACGCGCATGCGCGGCGATCGCGTCGAGCTCGGCGGCCGACAGCCGCGCGTTCGACACGAGCGCCCAGGCGTCGAGGCGCGCGGCCGCGAACAGCAGCACGATCTGCGCGACGCAGTTTTCCGCGACGATCATCACGCGGTCGCCGCCTTGCACGCCGAGGCCCGCGAGCCGCGCGACCGCCGCGTCGACGGCCTGCGCCAGCTCGCCGTACGACAGCCGGCGAGCATCCTCGATCAGCGCCGGATGCGCGGGCGACTGCGCGGCCCGGTGCGCGGGCACGTCGGCGATGCGGCGCGGCAGCGCGGCGAGCAGCGCATCGACGTCGAGCGATTCGGATGAACGGATGGGCGAGGACATGGCGTCTCCAGATGAGGGGCCGGCGGCGCCGACGATATTTGCGAACGATCGTGCCATGAGGGCGCGCGCGCCACAATCAGCCAAACGGGCAATAGCGCTTCGCGATGTTCGCAACGATGATGGGCACACTTGCGACGGCGATGCGGCGGGCCGGCGGAAAACGGGTCGCGAGTATACCGCCGGCGCGGGCACGCCATCGCGCGCTCGCCGATCGTTCGCCATTAAAATGCCGCCATGAGCAAATCCAGACACGTGTCCGAAACCCCCGCGACCCAGTTGCTGCGCCGCCATGGCGTCGCGTTCGGCGAGCATCCGTACGAATACGTCGAGCACGGCGGCACCGGCGAATCGGCGCGCCAGCTCGGCGTCGACGAGCACAGCGTCGTGAAGACGCTCGTGATGGAGGACGAGCACGCGAAGCCGCTGATCGTGCTGATGCACGGCGACCGCACCGTGTCGACGAAGAATCTCGCGCGGCAGATCGGCGCGAAGCGCGTCGAGCCGTGCAAGCCCGACGTCGCGAACCGCCATTCGGGCTATCTCGTCGGCGGCACGTCGCCGTTCGGCACGCGCAAGACGATGCCCGTCTACGTCGAGGCGACGATCCTCGAACTGCCGACGATCTACCTGAACGGCGGCCGGCGCGGCTACCTCGTCAGCCTCGCGCCGGCGGTGCTCACGTCGCTGCTCGGCGCGCAGCCGGTGCAGTGTGCGAGCGTCGACTGAGGGTTTCACCTTCGTGGCACCCCGCGCCCGTTCGGTAGAATGGGCGCCGTTTCGGCCTGCCGGCTTGCCGCGCACGGCCGTCCCTTTCCCGATACGTTGAAAGAAGAGTCCTCCGCATGCAGATCCTGCTCGCCGCCCTCGTTGCCTACCTGATCGGTTCGGTGTCGTTCGCCGTCGTCGTCAGTTCCGTGATGGGGCTGGCCGACCCGCGTTCGTACGGATCGAAGAATCCCGGCGCGACCAACGTGCTGCGCAGCGGCAACAAGAAGGCCGCGATCCTGACGCTCGTCGGCGACGCGTTCAAGGGCTGGATCGCCGTCTGGCTCGCCCGGCGCTTCGGCCTGCCCGACGTCGCGATCGCGTGGGTTGCGATCGCCGTGTTCCTCGGCCACCTGTACCCGGTGTTCTTCCGCTTCCAGGGCGGCAAGGGCGTCGCGACCGCGGCCGGCGTGCTGCTCGCCGTGCACCCGGTGCTCGGGCTCGCGACCGCGCTGACCTGGCTGATCGTCGCGTTCTTTTTCCGCTATTCGTCGCTCGCGGCGCTGGTCGCGGCCGTGTTCGCGCCGGTATTCGACGTGTTCCTGTTCGGCATGCCGGGCCACAACCCGGTCGCGTGGGCCGTGCTGGCGATGAGCGTGCTGCTCGTGTGGCGTCACCGCGGCAACATTTCGAAGCTGCTCGCGGGGCAGGAGAGCCGGATCGGCGACAAGAAGAAGGCGGCCGCGGACGGCGGCGCGCAGGACGGCGGGAAAGCCTGAGCACGCGCGGCTGGCCGCGCGCCGGGCGCGCCGCGTGCGCGGGGCCCGGCCGGATGACGCGACGGATCGGCGGCCGGTCAGTCGCGGAAGTTGTTGAAGTCGAGCGGCGTGTCGGTCACGTCCTTGCGCAGCATCGCGATCGTGCTCTGCAGGTCGTCGCGCTTCGTGCCCGAGATGCGCACCGCGTCGCCCTGGATGCTTGCCTGCACCTTGATCTTGCTGTCCTTCACGAGGCGCACGATCTTCTTCGCCAGGTCGCCCGTTACGCCCTTCTTCACGGTGACGATCTGCTTGACCTTGTCGCCGCCGATCTTCTCGACCTTGCCGTAGTCGAGGAAGCGCACGTCGACGTTGCGCTTGGCCAGCTTGCCGATCAGCACGTCCTTGACCTGGCCGAGCTTGAAATCGTCGTCGGCGAACAGCGTCAGCTCGCGTTCCTTCTGCTCGACGCGCGCGTCGGAGCCCTTGAAGTCGAAGCGCGTCGAAATTTCCTTGTTCGACTGCTCGATGGCGTTCTTCACTTCGATCATGTTCGCTTCGGAAACGACGTCGAACGATGGCATGGCATTCTCCCTTGAGATGCGGGCACCCGGCTCGCGCGCGGGCACTCGCTATAATTGCGGACTGTTTGCCATTTTACCGATGCCCCTCCGTTTGCCCAAGGCCGGCCATGCGCCGCCCGGCCGACGTGACCGCGAATGCCGATGCCTCCTGACGATTGCTTCCTGTCGCTGCTTCCCGACCATCCGCTCGCCGCGCACAACACGTTCGGCATCGCCGCGCGCGCGCGCTTCGCCGCGCGCATCACGCAGGCGGCGCAGTTCGAGGCGCTGCATCGCGACCCGCGGGTCGCGAGCCTGCCGCAGCTCGTGCTCGGCGGCGGCAGCAATATCGTGTTCACGCGCGATTTCGACGGCATCGTGCTGCTCGACGAGATCGCGGGCCGCCGCGTCGTGCGCGAGGACGACGACGCGTGGTATGTCGAGGCCGGTGGCGGCGAGAACTGGCACGCGTTCGTCGCGTGGACGCTCGAGCACGGGATGCCGGGCCTCGAGAATCTCGCGCTGATCCCGGGCACCGTCGGCGCCGCGCCGATCCAGAACATCGGCGCGTACGGCCTCGAGATGAAAGCGTATTTTGATTCGCTGGTCGCGGTCGAGCTGGCGACCGGGCGCAGCGAGCGCTTCGACGCCGCGCGCTGCGCGTTCGGCTATCGCGACAGCTTCTTCAAGCGGGAAGGGCGCGGCCGGTTCGCGATCGTCGCGGTGACGTTCCGGCTGCCGAAGCAATGGACGCCGCGGCTCGGCTACGCGGACGTCACGCGCGAGCTCGACGCGCGCGGCATCGCGTCCGATGCGGCGACGCCGCGCGACGTGTTCGATGCGGTCGTCGCGATCCGCCGCGCGAAGCTGCCCGATCCGCTCGTGCTCGGCAATGCGGGCAGTTTCTTCAAGAATCCGGTGATCGACGCCGCGCAGTTCGACACGCTGCGCGCCCGCGTGCCGGAGGTCGTGTCGTATCCGCAGCCGGACGGGCAGGTGAAGCTCGCGGCCGGCTGGCTGATCGACCGCTGCGGCTGGAAGGGGCGCGCACTCGGGGCGGCGGCCGTGCACGACCGCCAGGCGCTCGTGCTCGTCAATCGCGGCGGCGCGACCGGCGCCGACGTGCTGGCGCTGGCGCGGGCGATCCAGGCTGACGTGCGCGCGCAGTTCGGCGTCGAGCTGGAGGCCGAACCGGTCTGCCTGTAACGGCGCGCGCCGGTTTTCGCGCATCCAAACGAAAAGCGCCGGTCGTCGACCGGCGCTTTTTTACGCGGGTGCGTTGGGCGGCGCGTCAGTGCTTGAGGCGGCCGAGCAGCAGGAACTCCATCAGCGCCTTCTGCACGTGCAGGCGGTTTTCCGCTTCGTCCCACACGACGCTCTGCGGGCCGTCGATCACGCCGGCCGTCACTTCCTCGCCGCGGTGCGCGGGCAGGCAGTGCATGAAGAGCGCATCCGGATTCGCGTGGCCCATCATTTCCTCGTCGACGCACCAGTCGGCGAATGCCTGCTTGCGCGCCTCGTTTTCGGCCTCGAAACCCATGCTCGTCCACACGTCGGTGGTGACGAGATCGGCGCCCTTGCACGCTTCGTTCGGATCGTCGAACACCTCGTAGAACGGCGCGCTGTCGGGCGACACGAGCTTCATGTCGAGCGCATAGCCGGGCGGGGTGGACAGGCGCAGCTTGAAGCCGAGGATCTGCGCGGCCTCGATCCACGTGTACAGCATGTTGTTCGCGTCGCCGACCCACGCGACGGTCTTGCCGGCGATCGGCCCGCGGTGCTCGTAGTACGTGAAGATGTCCGCGAGCACCTGGCACGGGTGGTAGTCGTTCGTCAGCCCGTTGATCACCGGCACGCGGGAATTCTGCGCGAAGCGCGTGATCACGTCCTGTTCGAACGTGCGGATCATGATGATGTCGACCATTCGCGAGATGACCTGCGCGGAATCCTCGACGGGTTCGCCGCGGCCGAGCTGCGTGTCGCGCGTGCTCATGAAGACGGCGTGGCCGCCGAGCTGGAAGATCCCGGCCTCGAACGACAGGCGCGTGCGCGTCGAGCTCTTCTCGAAGATCATCGCGAGCGTGCGGTCGTGCAGCGGGTGATAGGTCTCGTAGTTCTTGAACTTGCGCTTCAGGATACCCGTGCGTTCGAGCACGTACTCGTAGTCTTCCAGCGAGAAATCCTTGAACTGCAGGTAGTGACGAATGGTTTTGGCGGTCATGAAACGAAATACGGCGGGTCTCACCCGGCAGCGAGGCCGGACGGCGCCGCCGTCGGGTGTGGATAACTCAAAGCAGCATAAAGGATTTTCTGTGCTTTGACGAGCCGTGAAAAAGCCGTCGAAAGACGCGGGGCAGGATCGCCGCGCGCGACCGGCCGTGCGGGAAGAGGGGTGTCGGGACGACGCGCGATGGCGCGCTGCGGTATAATTCGAAAGTTTTCTCCAGCCCGGCAGGCAAGGCTTTTCGCGCTCTGCCGGACACAAGCCGTGCGCTGCACACATCCGGTGCAGTCCACCGGCGGCGCGCATCGACGCTCCGTTTTCGGGATATCGATCGGCGCGTGCGGCCGACCCTCCAGCTTTGTGTTCGCGTATCCAGGCGCCGTTGCCTGGGCATCGCCGGGCCGTCACTTGGGTAACCACATGGCTGAAACCCCTCCGACCGAATTTTTCATCCAGGGCATCACGAAAGACGGGAAAAAGTTTCGCCCGAGCGACTGGTCGGAACGTCTGGCCGGTGTGATGGCCTGCTTCGGGCCGGGGGCGAGCGGGCCGAACGCGCGTCTCAAGTATTCGCTGTACGTGCGCCCGACGATGCTCGGCGACCTCAAATGCGTGATCCTCGATTCGCGGTTGCGCGACATCGAGCCGATGGCGTTCGATTTCGTGCTGAATTTCGCGAAGGACAACAACCTCGTCGTGACCGAGGCGTGCGAACTGCCGGACTACAACACGAAGAAGTGACTGATGCCGACGGGCGAGGGTGCGTGTCGCACCCGCCCCCAAGGCAAGCACTGCCGCCGCGCACGATGCGCCGGCGGCAGGCAACGAAAAAGCCCGCCTAGGCGGGCTTTTTCGTGATCGCAGGAAACAGGAACGCCCGCGTGAGCGGGCGCACCGGAGTTACGCTGCTGCCTGCAGGCCCTTGACGGCTGCGGCCAGGCGGCTCTTGCTGCGAGCGGCCTTGTTCTTGTGAACGATCTTCTTGTCGGCGATCGTGTCGATCGTCTTCACGGCAGCCTTGAACAGCTCGGCAGCCTTTGCCTGGTCGCCGGCTTCAACAGCCTTGCGAACCGACTTGATCGCGGTACGGAATTTCGAGCGCAGCGCCGAGTTGTGCGAGTTTGCCTTCGCGGCCTGGCGGGCGCGCTTGCGTGCTTGTGCGGAGTTAGCCATGACGGTTCCTTATCCTGTCCTGTTTCCAGAGCTTGGAGCCTGACGGCCAAGCGCTGCTTTTCGATCCGTCCCCTGAGAACGATTGCCCAGGGGCGCATAAAAAAACGGTGATTTTAACCGAGGCCGGGACATGAAAACGGCAGTTGCCGTGCATGTACGAGCCCAGAAACCGGCGATTATAGCAACAAAATCAAGCGAGTGGCAAGTTCGACGTAACGTCCGCCAACTGGAGCGCCGGCGGCCGCGCTTTTCGGCATCGGCCGGTGGCCGGGTCGCGCAACGTCCGTATAATAAGCGCCCCATGAATCTATTCCGAGCCCTGCTGACGGTCAGCGGCTTCACGCTGCTGTCGCGCGTGACCGGACTGGCCCGCGAGACGCTGATCGCCCGTGCGTTCGGCGCCAGTCAATACACCGACGCGTTCTACGTCGCCTTCCGTATCCCGAACCTGCTGCGCCGCCTGTCCGCAGAAGGCGCGTTCTCGCAGGCGTTCGTGCCGATCCTCGCCGAGTTCAAGAACCAGCAGGGGCACGATGCGACGAAGGCGCTCGTCGACGCGATGTCCACCGTGCTCGCTTGGGCGCTGGCCGTGCTGTCGGTCGTCGGCATCGCCGGCGCGTCGTGGGTCGTGTTCGCGGTCGCGTCCGGCCTGCACGCCGACGGCCAGGCGTTCCCGCTCGCGGTCACGATGACGCGGATCATGTTCCCGTACATCGTGTTCATTTCGCTGACCACGCTCGCGTCGGGCGTGCTGAACACGTACAAGAGCTTCTCGCTGCCCGCGTTCGCGCCGGTGCTGCTCAACGTCGCGTTCATCGCCGCGGCCGTGTTCGTCGCGCCGCACCTGAAGGTGCCGGTCTACGCGCTTGCATGGGCGGTCATCGTCGGCGGCGTGCTGCAGTTTCTCGTGCAGTTGCCGGGCCTGAAGAAGATCGACATGGTGCCGCTGATCGGCATCAACCCGCTGCGCGCGCTGCGTCATCCGGGCGTGAAGCGCGTGCTCGCGAAGATGGTGCCCGCGACGTTCGCGGTGTCCGTTGCGCAACTGTCGCTGATCATCAACACCAACATCGCATCGCGGCTCGGGCAGGGCGCCGTGTCGTGGATCAATTACGCCGACCGCCTGATGGAATTCCCGACCGCGCTGCTCGGCGTCGCGCTCGGCACGATCCTGCTGCCGAGCCTGTCGAAGGCGCACGTCGACGCCGACTCGCACGAGTATTCGGCGCTGCTCGACTGGGGGCTGCGCGTCACGTTCCTGCTCGCGGCGCCGAGCGCGCTCGCGCTGTTCTTCTTCGCGACACCGCTCACCGCGACGCTGTTCAATTACGGCAAGTTCGACGCGCATACCGTCACGATGGTCGCGCGCGCGCTGGCCACCTACGGGATCGGCCTCGTCGGCATCATCCTGATCAAGATCCTCGCGCCGGGCTTCTATGCGAAGCAGGACATCAAGACGCCGGTGAAGATCGCGGTCGGCGTGCTGATCGTCACGCAGCTGTCGAACTACGTGTTCGTGCCGCTGATCGGCCACGCGGGCCTTACGCTCAGCATCGGCGTCGGCGCGTGCCTGAATTCGCTGCTGCTGTTCCTCGGGCTGCGCAAGCGCGGCATCTACCAGCCGTCGCCGGGCTGGCTGCGCTTTTTCGTGCAGCTCGTCGGCGCGGCGCTTGTGCTCGCGGGCCTGATGCACTGGTGCGCGATCAATTTCGACTGGACCGGCATGCGCGCGCAGCCGCTCGATCGCATTGCGCTGATGGCCGCGTGCCTCGTGCTGTTTGCTGCACTATATTTCGGTATGTTGTGGGTGATGGGCTTCAAATACGCTTACTTCAGAAGGCGCGCCAAGTGACGACCGCAATGACCCGCGTCCTCGACTACTTCAGCACGCTCGTGGCGGACGACGACAGTCTGCCCGTCACGGAAGCCGCGCTGTCGCTGGCGCAGGACGCGTATCCCGACCTCGACCTGCAGGGCACGCTGGCCGAACTCGACATGCTGGCGGCGCGGCTGCGCCGGCGGCTCGCCGACGATACGGACCTGAAGGGCCGCGTCGCCGCGCTGAACGACTTCTTCTTCCGCGAGCTCGGCTTCGCGTGCAATCACAACGATTACTACGACCCCGATAACAGCCACCTGAACGCCGTGCTGAAACGGCGCCGCGGGATCCCGATCTCGCTGTCGGTGCTGTACCTGGAGCTCGCCGAGCAGATCGGCGTGCCGGCGCGCGGCGTGTCGTTTCCCGGCCATTTCCTGCTGCGCGTGACGCTGCCGGACGGCGACCTGATCATCGATCCGACCAACGGCCATTCGCTGTCCGAAGCCGAGATGGTCGAGATGCTCGAGCCGTACGTCGCGCGCGCGGCCGGCGCCGTCGACAGCGCGTTGCGCGCGCTGCTGCAGCCGGCGACGAGCCGCGAGATCATCGCGCGGATGCTGCGCAACCTGAAGACGATCTATCTGCAGACGGAGCGCTGGCAGCGGCTGCTCGCGGTGCAGCAGCGGCTCGTGATCCTGTTGCCCGAGCAGCTCGACGAGGTGCGCGACCGCGGCTTCGCGTATGCGCGGCTCGATTACCTGCGTCCCGCGCTCGAGGATCTCGAGCAGTATCTCGGCGAGCGGCCGGAGGCGGAAGACGCGACCGTCGTCGAGTCGCAGGTCAGCGAATTGCGGCAGCGGATGCAGCGCGACGGCGAGGATTGAGCGCGCCGGCACGCCCTTGCCCGCACACGGAAAGAACGCCCGCATCGCGGGCGTTTTTCTTGCACGCGTGCCGTTGCTACTTCGGCTGCATCCGGATCGCGCCGCCCACGCGAATCACTTCGCCGTCGAGCCTCGGACGCTTGCGGCGGCGACACGCGCACGCGCGTGCACGTCGCGGCAGGCGAAAAAAAGCCGCCCGGAACGGGCGGCTTGCGGGTGCGCGACGCGCTGCTTACTTCAGTGCGTCAAACGCGCGCTCGCGGATTTCGTCGACGGTTCCGAGGCCCGAGATCTTGCGATACTGCGGCGCCTTCAAACCGTTTTCCTCGCCGCGCTGCGCCCAGTCGCCGTAGTACGTGATCAGCGGCTTGGTCTGCGCTTCGTATACTTCGAGACGCTTTTTGACAGTTTCTTCCTTGTCGTCGTCGCGCTGGATCAGCGGTTCGCCCGTCACGTCGTCGTGCCCTTCGACCTTCGGCGGGTTGAACTTGACGTGGTACGTGCGGCCCGATGCCGGGTGCGTGCGGCGGCCGCTCATGCGCTCGATGATTTCCGAGAACGGGACGTCGATCTCGAGCACGTAGTCGATCGCGACGCCGGCGTCCTTCATCGCGTCAGCCTGCGCGATCGTGCGCGGGAAGCCGTCGAACAGATAGCCGTTCGCGCAGTCGGATTCCTTCAGGCGTTCCTTGACGAGACCGATGATCAGCGCGTCCGGCACGAGCTTGCCGGCATCCATGTAGCCCTTCGCCTCGACGCCGAGCGGCGTGCCGGCCTTGACGGCCGCACGCAGCATGTCGCCGGTCGAGATTTGCGGAATCCCGAATTTTTCCTTGATGAAGTTTGCCTGGGTGCCCTTTCCCGCGCCGGGCGCGCCCAACAGGATCAAACGCATGGTGATATCTCCAAGTATGTAGATTCGTGTGGCGAGACTCAAAGGCGTCGGCGACGGCGGGCGCGGGGCTTGCACGGCGCGTGGCGGACCGGTCTGATGCGGCGCGTCGGTTCGAGTGACGCGCGGCTGCCGGCAGGGCCACGGGCGGGGTCAAGCGAGGACGCGCTGGTCGCGGACGGCTCGCACAATCGCCTGATTATGCCACGGGTTATTTTGAACCCGGCTGAAAAAGGGCCTGCACGCGCGCGAGATCGGCCGGCGTGTCGATGCCGGCTTCGGGCGCGGACTCGGTGATCAGCACTGCGATGCGCTCGCCGTGCCACAGCGCGCGCAGCTGTTCGAGCTGCTCGGCCTGTTCGATCGGCGCCTGCGCGAGCGACGGATAGGTGCGCAGGAAACGCGCGCGATACGCATAGAGGCCGATGTGCCGGTAGACCGGGAAAGCCGGTGCTGGCATGGCTGAGACGTCGGGCCAGTGCGGCTGGTACGCGTCGCGGCTCCACGGAATCGGCGCGCGCGAGAAGTACAGCGCGACGCTCTGCGCGTCGAGCGCGACCTTCACGACGTTCGGGTTGAACACGTCGGCCGCGTCGTGGATCGGATGGGCCGCGGTCGCGATCGCGCACGCCGGATGGGCGGCCAGGTGCGACGCTACGTCGCGGACGAGCGCGGGGTCGATCAGCGGTTCGTCGCCTTGCACGTTGACGACGACGGTGTCGTCGCGCCAGCCGAAGGCCGCCGCGACTTCCGCGAGCCGGTCGGTGCCGGACGGATGATCGGCGCGGGTGAGCACCGCTTCGAAGCCGTGATCGCGCGCCGCGTCGAGCACGCTCTGCGCATCGGATGCGACGAGCACCTGCTGCGCGCCCGCTTCGCGCGCGCGTTCGGCGACACGCACGACCATCGGCTTGCCGCCGAGATCGGCGAGCGGCTTGTTCGGGAGCCGCGTCGACGCGAGCCGGGCGGGAATGACGGCGATGAAGGGTTGCGGCTGAGTCATCGGGGAGCGCTGGGAAGGACGGGGCGGGCGACGCCGGAAGCCGGTCGCCCGGCGGAGGGCGGCGACCCGGCCGGGGCCGGGCCGCCAGTGTCGAATCGGTGCGCCGGGCGAGCGGCGCGGCGGTTCAGCGGCCGGCCGGATCGACCGGCGTGCCTTCGACGGTCTGGCGCGCTTCGTCGACGAGCATCACCGGGATGCCGTCGCGGATCGGGTACGCGAGCTTGTCCGCGTTGCAGATCAGCTCCTGCGCGGCACGGTCGTAGTGGAGCGGGCCTTTGCAGATAGGGCACACAATGATTTCAAGCAGGCGAGCGTCCACGGAGTTTCTCCACAACGAGGGCAATGAGGCGAGGGTCGAGCGCGGCTTCGACGGGGACTACCCACAGTCGGGCGTCGCGCCAGGAAGCGCCCAATTTTACTGCATCCTTCTCGGTGATCAGGATCGCATCGACGGCATCGTCGACGAACGGATTGTCGGCGAACGCGTAATGGTCGGGCAGCGCGCGGGTCGCCGGCGAGAGGCCGGCCGCGCGCAGCGTCGCGAAGAAGCGTTCCGGCGCGCCGATGCCGGCCGCGGCGAGCACGCGTTCGTTCGCGAATTGCGACAGCGGGCGGCGCAGCGCGGGCTGGTCGAGGTGCCATGCGGCGCCCGGCGTCAGCGCGAGCGCGTAGGTGTCGGGCCACGGCGGCAGCGCGCCGCTGTACGGATCGTTGATGAGCGTCGCGTCGCGATGCCGCGACAGCGGCTCGCGCAGCGGGCCGGCCGGCAGCAGGAAGCCGTTGCCGCCGAGCCGGTGGTCGAATACGACGAGCTCGACGGTGCGCGCGAGGCGGTAGTGCTGCAGGCCGTCGTCGCTGACGATCACGTCGACGTCCGGATGCGCGGCGCGCAGCGCCTGCGCGGCCGCGACGCGGTCCGGGCACACCCACACGGGCGCGCCGGTGCGGCGCGCGATCAGCAGCGGTTCGTCGCCGGCCGCGCCCGGGCGAGACGCCGGCGTGACGGCCGTCGGCGCCTTCACGTTCGCGCCGTAGCCGCGCGACACGACGCCGGGCGTGAAGCCGGCCGCGCGCAGCGCGTCGACGAGCGCGATCACGGTCGGCGTCTTGCCGGTGCCGCCGACGGTCACGTTGCCGACCACGACGACGGGCACGCCGACGTCGACCGGCTGCTTCCAGCCTTGCGCGTAAGCGGTGCGCCGCAGCGCCGCGCCCAGGCCGAACACGCAGGCGAACGGCGTGAGCGCCCACGCGAGCGCGCCGCGCCGCTGCCATTCGCGCGTCAGGCGCGCTTCGAGTCGCGCGAGCGGGCCGCCGGGCGCGCTCATCGGGCCGGGCGCGGCGCGTCGGGCGCCGCGGCGAGGGACGGATTCGTCAAGGCGGGTTCTCCATTGGGCGGCGCATGCCGCGGGGTCCGTGGAAGGCGGCACTCTAGCGCGCCGCACGCCGGCGCGGCAAGCGCGACCGGCCGCCGCGGCGCGCGGGGCCGGATCGCGACGGCCTGTGGATAACTCTGTGAAAAACTCGCCGGTCGATCGTGTCAAACGCCCGCCCGGCGGGCATCGAATCGGATGAGAATCATTTCGAAAGGTTTAAAAGATTATAAAAATCAACGTGTTGCGAAGAATCGTCTGGCTTTTTTCGCGGTTTCCGGGCGTTTTACGCGGACGAATGCCAGAGTGTGGACACCTTCCGCGCACGGTGGCGAATGCGGCGGCGCTGGACGCCGCGCGCGCGTCGGACTATCGTGACGCCGCCAGCATTCATCCGACCGCCCATGCTTTCCGATTCTCCTTTTTCCGCACCCGGCGCCACGCGCGGCGGCGACGAAGTGATTCCCGTTTCGGCGCTCAATCGTGCGATCTCGACGATGCTCGAGCGTTCGTTTCCGCTGCTGTGGATTGCCGGCGAAGTGTCGAATTTCACGCGCGCCGCGAGCGGCCACTGGTATTTCTCGATCAAGGACCAGCAGGCGCAGATGCGTTGCGTGATGTTCCGCGGCCGCGCGCAGTACGCGGAATTCACGCCGCGCGAAGGCGACCGCATCGAGGTGCGCGCGGTCGTCACGATGTACGAGCCGCGCGGCGAGGTGCAGCTCAACGTCGAAGCCGTGCGGCGCACCGGGCAGGGGCGCCTGTACGAAGCGTTCCTGCGGCTGAAGGCGCAGCTCGAAGGCGAGGGCCTGTTCGCCGCCGAGCGCAAGCGGCCGCTGCCGGCCCATCCGCGCGCGATCGGCATCGTCACGTCGCTGCAGGCCGCCGCATTGCGCGACGTGCTGACCACGCTCGCCCGCCGCGCGCCGCACATTCCGGTGATCGTCTATCCGGCCCCCGTGCAGGGCGCCGGCTCCGCCGAAAAGCTCGTCGCCGCAGTTGCGACCGCGAACGCGCGGCGCGAGGTCGACGTGCTGCTGGTGTGTCGCGGCGGCGGCTCGATCGAGGATCTGTGGTCGTTCAACGACGAGGCGCTGGCGCGCGCGATCGCGGCGAGCGAGCTGCCGGTCGTCAGCGGCGTCGGGCACGAAACCGATTTCACGATCGCGGACTTCGCGGCCGACCTGCGCGCGCCGACGCCCACTGGCGCGGCCGAACTCGCGAGCCCGCAGCGCGCGCTGCTGCTGCGCGAGGTCGACGAGCGCCAGCGCGCGCTCGCGCGCGGCATGGCGCGCCGGCTCGAACAGCGCGCGCAGCAGCTCGACTGGCTTGCGCGGCGGCTCGTGAGCCCGGCCGAGCGGCTGCAGCGGCAGCGCACGCACGTCGAGCAGCTCGCGGTGCGGCTCGCGTCCGCGGCATCGCGGCCGGTGCGCGATGCACGTGCGCGTTTCGCGCTCGCGCAACTGCGCTGGCAGCGCGCGCGGCCCGATCCGTCCCAGGCGCGCCACGCGCTCGCCGCGCTGTCGCAACGTCTCGCGAGCGCGGTGCAGCGCCGTCACGAACGCGACACCGCGCGTGTGTCGGCCTGTGCGGCACGGCTCGAGGTGCTGAGCCCGCAGCGCACGCTCGAGCGCGGCTATGCGGCGCTGATCGATGCGCAGACGGGCCGCGCGGTGCGCGCACCGAACGCGCTGAAGCCGCAGCGGCGCCTGACCGTGCATCTCGCCGAAGGCTCGGCCGACGTGTCGCTCGCCGACGTGCAGCCACGGCTGACGGATACGATCTGACGTAACGGGTGCCAAGCGAAACGCGTGTCGTCGCAACACGCGCATCGCGGCGGGAACGGATGCTGCGCATCGTCGGGCTCGTCCTGCCCGGCGTTGCGCCAGCAGCGCTTTTCCGCATACCGCGGATAAATGGCCCGTGAGTTTGCGGGGTTATTCGTCCTCGCCTACAATCGGACGCTCGGCAGCATCCAACACAGCCTCCCTACATACTCAACGAAGGAATCGCCATGGCTCATTCGCTCCCGCCGCTCCCGTACGCTGAAGACGCACTCGCGCCGACCATCTCGAAAGAGACGATCGAGTACCACTACGGCAAGCACCATCAGGCTTATGTGACGAACCTGAACAATCTGATCCCGGGCACGGAATTCGAAAACCTGCCGCTGGAAGAGATCGTGAAGAAGTCGTCGGGCGGCATCTTCAACAACGCCGCGCAAATCTGGAACCACACGTTCTTCTGGAACAGCCTGTCGCCGAACGGCGGCGGCGCACCGACGGGCGCGCTGGGCGATGCGATCAACGCGAAGTGGGGTTCGTACGACGCATTCAAGGAAGCGTTCACGAAGGCCGCGGTCGGCACGTTCGGTTCGGGCTGGGCATGGCTCGTGAAGAAGGCCGACGGTTCGCTCGACATCGTGTCGACGAGCAACGCCGCCACGCCGCTGACGACCGCCGACAAGGCGCTGCTGACGATCGACGTGTGGGAACACGCGTACTACATCGACTACCGCAACGCGCGTCCGAAGTTCGTCGAAGCGTTCTGGAACATCGTGAACTGGGACTTCGCCGCGAAGAACTTCGCGTAAGTCCGGCGCCTGCGCGCCGCCACGGCGCGCGGCATCGAAGCAAAGCCCTCGTTTCGAGGGCTTTTTGTTTTTTGCGCGGCCCGAACGTGCGGCATTCGCTGGCTCAGCCGGCCGTGCCGAGCAGCCAGCCGAGCGCCGCGCTCGCGATCACCACGGCCCACGGCGGCACGCGCCAGAACACCAGCGCGACGAACGCGACCAGCGCGGCGGCCAGGTCGCGCGGCGCGACGATCGTGTCGGTCCAGACCGGATGATAGAGCGCGGCGAGCAGCAGCCCGACGACGGCCGCGTTCACGCCGGCGAGCGCGGCCTGCATGTGCGCGCTGCGGCGCAGGCGCTCCCAGAACGGCGCGGTGCCGGCGATGAGCAGGAACGACGGCGCGAAGATCGACACGAGTGCGAGCGTGCCGCCGAGCCAGCCGTTCGGCGCATCGCGCAGCGACGCACCGAGGAAGGCCGAGAACGTGAACAGCGGCCCCGGCACGGCCTGTGCGACGCCATACCCGGCGAGAAACGCCGAATCGCCGACCCAGCCGGGTGCGACCACGGCCGCCTGCAGCAGCGGCAGCACCACGTGGCCGCCGCCGAACACAAGCGCACCCGTGCGGAAGAATGCGTCGACGACAGCGAGCGTATCCGAGCGCAGCGCGCGGGCTGCGGACGGCAGCGCGACGAGCAGCGCCGCGAACAGCGCGAGCCACAGCACGCCCGCGTGGCGCGACACGTGCAGCGGCAACGGTTCGTGTGCATCGCGTGCCGGTTGCGGCAGCAGCACGAGACCGGCCGCGCCGGCCACGACGATCACCGCGACCTGCATCCACGCAGCAGGCGCGAGCAGCGCGACGCACGCGGCCGCGGCCATCAGCGTGACGCGCCGCGCATCCGGGCACAGCGTGCGCGCCATGCCCCACACGGCCTGCGCGATCACCGCGACCGACACGATGCGCAGCCCGTGCAACGCGCCGGCTTCGATCGGCGCGCCCGTTGCGTGAACGCCGAGCGCGAACAGCATCATCAGCAGCGCCGACGGCAGCGTGAAACCGAGCCACGCGGCGAACATGCCCGCATAGCCGGCACGCGCGAGACCGATCGCCATCCCGACCTGGCTGCTCGCGGGCCCCGGCAGGAACTGGCACAGCCCGACGAGATCGGCATAGGTGCGCTCGGTGAGCCAGCCGCGCCGCGTGACGAATTCCGCGCGAAAGTAGCCGAGATGCGCGACCGGGCCGCCGAACGACGTGAGGCCGAGCCGCAGGAATGCGATGAAGACGGGCCACGGATGGCGGGCGGAGGCGGGGACGGTCGACGTGTTCAAGGCGGTGCGCGCGGCGGACGGAACGAGTCGCCACGATAGCGCAACTCGGCGGCCGCGGGCAGCGCATGGCGCCAATCGCGGCCAATCGCGGCCGATAGATGTCGTTGCGCGTCGTTCAGTACGGGCCGTCGCCGAGCCCGCTCGCGCGGCGCAATGCGTCGATGTCCACGAGTTCGATCTCGCCGACGTGCAGCCGCACGACGCCATCCGCCTGAAGCGCCTTCAGCAACTGGTTGGTGGTCTGCCGCGTCAGCGACAGCATCGACGCGAGCGTTTCCTGCGACAGCCGGATGTGCGTGCGCCCGGCGCTGATGCCGCCGTAGCCTTCGGCGATCATCAGCAGCCGCGCGGCGAGCCGCTGCGCGGCCGGCATCACGCTCATCGATTCGACGGTCAGGAAGCTCAGGCGCAGCTTTTGCGCCATCAGCAGCGCGAACTGCCGCCAGTATTGCGGCGTCGTCTCGAGGATCGCGAGCAGCCCGGCCTGCGGCACGTGCAGCAGCAGCGCGTCGTCGAGCGCGATCGCGTCGTGCGTGCGCGGCTGGCCGTCGAACAACGCGATCTCGCCGAACCACGTGACGGGCTCGGCCACCGTCAGCAGCGTCTCCTTGCCCTGCGGATCGACCGCACCTATCGTGAGTGAACCGGCCAGGACCGCGTACAGTCCGCACGGCGGGTCGCCGCGCCGGAACAGCGCGTGGCCGGACGGCAGCCGGCGCAGCGTCGCGCGGGCGATCAGCTCCGCGCGCAACGCGGGCGGCAGCGCGGCGAACCACGGGTTCGCTTCGAGCTGCTGCAGGTATGGGGCGAGCGAGGCAGGCATGGGCACGCGATGTCGGGTAGCTGACAGAGGTTCTCGGGCGTGACGCGCATCATAGCGCTCAACAACCGATCAGGAGACGCGATGAAGACCCTCGAAGACCATCTTTCCCAGTATGCGGCCTACCATCGCGACGCGCGCAACATCGCGACGCATCTGGTCGGCATCCCGATGATCGTGTTCGCGGTCGAGGTGCTGCTGTCGCGGCCGGCGCTCGGGATGCTGGCCGGCATCGCGCTGTCGCCGGCGCTGCTGCTCGCCGTCGTGTCCGCGCTGTTCTACCTGCGTCTCGACCTGCGGTTCGGGATCGTGATGACCGTGCTGCTCGCGCTCGGCCTGTGGGCCGCGCAGTCGCTGGCGCCGCTGCCGACCGCGCAATGGCTCGCGATCGGCGTCGGCGCGTTCGTCGTCGGCTGGATCGTGCAGTTCGTCGGGCACTGGTTCGAAGGCCGCAAGCCGGCATTCGTCGACGATCTGGTCGGCCTGATCGTCGGGCCGTTGTTCGTCGTCGCCGAGGTCGCGTTTTTCGCGGGACTGCGCGGCGACGTGCGCCGCGAAGTCGAGCGGCGCGCCGGTCCCGTGCATGGCGGTGCGCATTCGCATGTCTGACGGGCCGGCCGGGCCGGTCTGCGTGTGCGGCGCGGGCGCGCCCACGACGCCGAACGCGCGACGGCGCGTCGGGCTTGGCGCGGCGATACGCGGTGGGCCGATCTGACCGCGCAGGCGCCGCGTGCGGGCCACGTGCCGGCCCCGTAGACCGGCGTCGCGCGAACCCGGTCGGCGCGGGCCGCGCGCAGCGACTAAGATGCGGAGTGCGTCATACGACGCCTTTGCGGAGCACTCGCCATGGCGGATCGCCCGACTCTCGATGCCTACGACACCCATGCCGCGCAATACGCGCAGGACTGGCTCGACCCGGCCGCGCCCGACGACATGTACGCGCTGCTCGAACAGTATTTCACGCCGGGACCGACCGCCGACGTCGGCTGCGGGGCGGGGCGCGACACGGCCTGGCTCGCGTCGCGCGGCTTCGACGTGCGCGGCTACGACGCGAGCGCCGCGCTGCTCGACGAGGCGCGGCGTCGCCATCGCGGGCTGACTTTCGAGCTGACCGCGCTGCCGGCGCTGGCCGGCGTACCGTCCGGCGCGTTTCGCAACGTGCTGTGCGAAACGGTCGTCATGCATCTCGAACAGGCGGACGCGGCGGCCGCCGCCGCGCGGCTGGCCGATCTGCTGATGCCGGGCGGCACGTTGTACCTGAGCTGGCGGGTGGCCGGACACGGCGTGTTGCGCGACGAGCGCGGCCGCCTCTATACGCCGCTCGACTCGGCGCGGATGCATGCGGCGCTGGGCGCCGGCGTGCAGGTGATCGACGAACACGAAGTCGTCAGCGCGTCGTCCGGCAAGCGCGTGCACCGGCTGATCGTGCGCAAGGCGGCCGGCGACGCGTGAACGCGGCGCGCCGGAGCGCTTACTCGCGGCTGAGCGCTGCTTCCCAGTTGATGTCGACGCAGAGCACCTGCATGCCGGTCGCGGCCGGCGCGGCGATCGACGCGGTCACGCACAGGTGCGCCTCGTTGATCGACAGGTAGGGCGGCGTCAGGTGCACGCGGCCCGGCGCGCGCATCGCGTCGATGAAATACGGGCGGCGTTCCCAGCTCGCGCCTTCGGAATGCAGCAGCGGCCGGAAGCGCTTCGCGCGTTGCGACACGCTGCCGCGCGCGAGCACGTTGTCGCCGATCTGGCGGCCCGACGCGTCGAGCAGGAAGCAGCGCGCGGTCTCGGGCAGCCCGAGCACGGCGGTGGCCGCATCGGTGAGCGATTCGCCCGCGCCGAGCCGGCGGCTCGCTTCCTCGAGTGCGGCGACGTACGGCGCGAGCCGTTCCGACTGCGTGCGCTCGCGCTGCGCGACGCGCAGCCGCAGCGCGGCCGACAGCGTATCCATGCAGCCCGCGGCGGCCTGCGGCTGCACGGGATCGACGCTCGGCCCCGCGAAGTACTGACCCTGCACGAAATCGACGTCGCATTCGAGCGCGATCAGCGCGTCGCGTTCGGTCGAGAGGCCGCCCATCAGCACGAGCTGGCCGGATTCGTGCAGCAGCGACACGAGCCCCGGCAGCACGCGTTCGAGATGCGAGTGCTCGCTCGCCTGCGCGAGGATGCCGCGGTCGAGCGTGACGATGTCGGGATGCAGATGCCACACGCGATCGACGTTCGAGTGCTTCGCGCCGAACCCGACGAGCGCGATCAGGAAGCCGGCCTTGCGCAGCCCGTCGATGATCGCCGCATAGCGCGGCGTCTCGCCGCCGGCCTGCTCGGGCACCTCGAGCACCACGCGGTGCGGCGGCAGCCCGAGCGCCTTCAGGTTCGCGAGCAGCGCGTCGCCGTAGACGGTGTCCATCAGCGCGGCCGGATGCAGGCTCAGGAAGAGCCATTCGTCGTGGCTGTCGAACGCGTGGAAGTTACCGAGATGCAACGATTCGGCGAGCCGGCCGAGCTCGAGCAGGTCGCCGCGCCGCGCCGCCTGCGTGAATACCTCGTGCGACGCGACCTGGCGGCTTTCCTCGTCGTGCGCGCGCAGCGACGCGTGATAGCCGATCGCGCGCCGGTGCGACACCGAGAAAACGGGCTGGAACACGCTGAACACGGTGTAGCCGCCGTACAGCACGGTGCGCCGGTTCCCGTCGTCGCCGGCGACCGGGCGGGGCGGCTGAAAGCCGGGGGGATCGATTTCGATCATGCTCATGATGTCGGCCGAAGGAAGACTGCCAGTTTACCTACAGAATAGGCGAGCAAGAAGCATGCACGGCAGGGCGCCACGTGCGGCCGCCGGTCGCGGTCGATACGCGCACGCGTGCCGGGCCGCGTTGCACCGCGATGGTGCGCGCGGGCCCGATTCGGCGCGCGCCGCCGGTCACGCGCGCTCGGACGGGTCGGTCTTGCGCGCGGTGCTGCGGATCTCGGGCGCGAGCTGCGCGAAGATCCACGCGGACGCGGCCGTGATGATCCCGACGCAGACGAACGTCGCATGGAACGCCGGCAGCGTGTTGCTCGGCGTCACGGTGCGCAGCATGCCGGTGAACGTCGCGAGCAGCGCGCCGGCGACCGTGACGCCGAGGCTCATCGACAGCATCTGCACGAGCGAGAACAGGCTGTTGCCGCTGCTCGCGCCGCCGGTGCCGAGATCCTTCAGCGTCAGCGTGTTCATCGCGGTGAACTGCATCGAGTTGAAGCCGCCGAACAGCGCGAGATGCACGACCTTCACCCACACCGGCACCGTGTCGCGCATCAGCGCGAAGCTCGCCATCATCACGCCGACCATGATCGTGTTCGCGAGCAGCACCTTGCGGTAGCCGTGCTGCGTGATCAGGCGCGTGATGATCCGCTTCGAGAACATGCCGGCCGCCGCGACCGGCAGCATCATCAGCCCGGCCTCGAACGCCGAGTAGCCGAGGCTCACCTGCAGCAGCAGCGGGATCAGGTACGGCATCGCGCCGCTGCCGATCCGCGCGAACAGGTTGCCGAGCAGCCCGACGCTGAACGTGTGGATCTTGAACAGCTCGAGCGAGAAGATCGGCTGCGGCGCGCGCACCGCATACAGCCCGTACGCGACGAAGCACGCGAGGCTCAGGATCAGCAGCACCAGCACGGCCGCGTGCTGCATGCCGAGATCGGCGAGCCCGTCGAGCGACAGCGAGATCGCGACCATCCCGATCGTCAGCAGCAGATAGCCCTTCAGGTCGAAGCGGCCGGCGGCCGGGTTGCGCGAATCGGGCATCGAATAGAAGGTCGCGATGCAGCCCGCGACGCCGACCGGCACGTTGATCAGGAAGATCCAGTGCCACGACGCGATCTTCACGAGCCAGCCGCCGAGCGTCGGCCCGATCAGCGGGCCGATCAGGCCCGGAATCGCGACGAACGACAGCGCGGGCAGGTAGCGCTCGGCCGGGAACGTGCGCAGCACCGCGAGCCGCCCGACCGGCAGCAGCATCGCGCCGCCGACGCCCTGCACGACGCGGAACGCGACGAGCTGCGTCAGCGTATGGGCGTTCGCGCACAGCAGCGAGCCGAGCGAGAACACCAGGATCGCGCTGAAGAACACGCGCCGCGTGCCGAACGTATCGGCGAGCCAGCCCGACACGGGGATCATCACCGCCATCGTCAGCGAGTACGCGATCACGACCGATTGCATCCGCAGCGGCGATTCGCCGAGGCTCGCGGCCATCGACGGCAGCGCCGTGTTGACGATCGTCGCGTCGAGCGTCTGCATGAAGAAGCCCGTCGCAACGAGCCAGAGCATCACGGTGAGGTTTTTTTCGCCGGGAGCGGCGGCGGGCGGGCTTTGGAACATGACGGCGGGGGCGGTGGCGCGGGACAGCCGACATTGTAGGGAAAGCCGCCGCGCCGTGCAGGTTCTGCGCGGTATGTCGTGCGGTTCCGGCCGGACCGGGCCGGCGCGGCGGCCGGCTGCCTGTCCCCGTCGGGCGGCCAGTACAGTTCAGCCGGAACTGTACGCGGCCGTATCTGTCCGGGTGCGGCCGCTCTCCGAAATACTGGTGTCATCGAACCGGTGCGACCAGGAGGCTGCGATGCGCGAACTGCGACTTTACGTAATGGACGGCGACGAGCCGGCCGGACGGTGGCGGATCGTCGATCGTACGCTGCTCGAAGTGGCCGAAGGCGACGTGTGGGTGACCGTCGAGGGCCGGCCAGACGATCACTGGCTGGGCGCGGGCGAATCGTTGACGTTGCTGCCCGGCACGCGCGCGTGGGTCAGCGCCGGGCCGCGTGGCGCGACGTTCGCGTTCGGGCCATTGGCGGTGCCGGCCGTGCGCACCGCGCCCGCGTGGTGGCGCCCGTTCGCCGCATGGCGTGACGGCCGGCGTCACCCGGCCGCGTCGCTGCCGACGTAGCGTGCGCGCGGCCGGATCAGCTTTCCGTCCGCGTACTGTTCGAGCGCGTGCGCGATCCAGCCGGCCGTGCGGCCGGCCGCGAACAGCGTGAACGCCGCGCCGTCGGGCAGCGCGAGCGTGCGCTCCAGCACCGCGAGCGCGAAATCGATCGTCGGCCGCAGGCCCGTCGCCGCATCGACGCGTGCGGCGAGCGCGCGCGCCGCGCGCAGCGCCGGCCGGTCGGGCGCCGTCGCATGCAGCGCATCGAGCAGCGCCCGTGCGCGCGGGTCGCCGTCGGGGTACAGCGGGTGCGCGAAGCCGGACAGGGCCGTGCGCCCGCCGTCCGCGCGTTCGTCGTGCGCCAGCCGCAGCGCGAGGTAGCGATCGAGATCAGCGGCGCGGGCCGCTTCGTCGAGCAGCGTGCCCGCGCGGAACGTCTCGCCGCCGTGACGCGGCCCCGACAGCGCCGCGAGCCCGCCCGAGATCGCACCGAACAGATGGGTGCCGGTCGATGCGATGCAGCGCACCGCGAAGGTCGACGGATTCAGTTCGTGATCGGCGCACAACACGAGCGCACGCCGCAGCAGGTCGGCTTCGTTGCGCCGCCGCACGCGCCACGCGGCCGCGAGCTGGCGGTGCACGGGCGCGTCGCCCGGCGCGATGCCGGCGAGCGCAGCCGTCGCGATGCGCAGCAGCAGCGCCGCGGCATCGAGCTGCGCATCGCGCTCTTGCGCCCACAGGCGCGGCAGCGATGCGGCCGCGGCCGGCAGCAGCACCAGCGTGCGTTCGAGCGGTGCGAGATGCGCCCAGCGACGCGCCCAGTCGTCCCACTGCGCCGCATCGAAACCGCTGGAAGCGAGCGACGCGGCGGCCAGCCGCGCGGGCGGACAGTCCCACAGCCGCGCGGCCGTTTCTTCGAGCGTCGCCGCGTCGGCCAGCGCGAGTGCATCGACGCCGCGGTAGCGCAGGCGGCCGTCGGCGATCTGCGTGATCCGCGATTCCAGGACGGGCACACCCCAGTCGAGCGAACGTTCGGCGACACCGCCCGCGCGTTTCGCATCGGCGCGGCGGCGCGCGAGCAGGCACACCTCGTTGGCGTCGTAGCGGCGGCGCTTCGTCGCGCCGTCGGGCAGCGAGCGCAGCAGGCCGCGGCTCACGTACGCGTAGAGCGTGCTCACGCTGACGCCGAGCATGCCCGCGGCTTCCTGCGCACTGACGGATGTCATGCCGGTGGCTCCTGTCGCCGCGCATGAAGCGCGGGCCCGTTACGACTATTCGTTATGTATTGATTCGCGCAATCAAGATTGATCGCGCCTGTCGCGAATTCTAGACTCGATTCCGTCTCCTCAACGGCGTCTCCTCCACCATGACACCCGAATCCGCATTGGCGCATCTTTGGCAACTCGCACGTGGCGAGCGCGACGCGCTGGCCCGCACGACCGTGACGGGGCAGGACCCGACGCTGCCGTCGACGTTTCATGTCGGCACGCTCGCTGCCGCGACGATCGCCGCGGCCGGGCTCGCGGCAGCCGAATGCCATCGGCTGCGAACGGGCGTGGCGCAATCGGTCGACGTATCGGTGCGCGACGCGCTCGTGGCGTTCCGCAGCGAACGCTACCTGCGCGTGGACGACGGGCCGCCGCCGGAGCTGCGCCATCCGGTGACCGGCTTCTTCGAGACGGGTGACGGACGATGGATTCAGCTGCACGCGAATTTCCCGCATCATTTGCACGGCATTCTCGACGTGCTCGGCTGCGGCCCGCAGCCCGCCGACGTCGCCGCCGCGATCCGTACGTGGGACGGCGAGGCGCTCGATACCGCGCTGGCCGACGCCGGCCTGTGCGCGGCATTGATCAGAACCCCTGATGAATGGGCGGCGCACGAGCAGGCGCACGCGATCGCGTCGCTGCCGCTGTTCGAGATCGAGCGGATCGGCGACGCACCGGCCGAGCCGATCGGCCGCGGCGAAGCCGGCCAGCCGCTGGCCGGTGTGCGCGTGCTCGATCTCACGCGCATCATCGCGGGGCCGGTCGCGGGCCGCACGCTGGCGTCCCACGGCGCGCAGACGCTGCTCGTCAACGGTCCGCACCTGCCGAACATCGCGCCGCTCGTGATCGACAACGGGCGTGGCAAGCGCTCGACGCGGATCGATCTGCGCGACGCGGCAGGCGTCGATACGCTGCGCGCGCTCGCGCGCGAGGCGGACGTGTTTCTGCAGTCGTACCGGCCCGGCGCGCTCGCGGCGCGCGGTTTCGCGCCGCAGGCATTGGCCGAACGGCGGCCCGGCATCGTCTACGTGTCGGTGTCGGCGTACGGGCATGCAGGGCCATGGGCGAAGCGGCGCGGGTTCGACAGCCTCGTGCAGTCGGCGAGCGGAATCGCATGGCAGGAGCAGCAGGCCGTGCAGGCGCGCGGGCCGCGCCATCTGCCGTGCCAGGCGCTCGATCATGCAACGGGGTATCTCGCGGCGTTCGGCGCGATGATCGCGCTCGCGCGGCGGGCGCGCGAAGGGGGAAGCTGGCACGTGCGGATGTCGCTCGCGCAGACGGGGCGCTGGCTGCAGTCGTTCGGCGCGGTGCCGGACGGGTTGCACGCGCCCGATCTCGCGTTGGCCGACGTGCGCGACCGGATCGACCGCATCGCGTCGCCGTTCGGCGTGCTCGACACCGTGCGGCCGGCCGAGCGACTGTCGGCGACGCCGCCGTCGTTCGCGCGGCCGCCCGTGCCGCTCGGCACCGACGACGCGCGCTGGCTGTGAGCGCCGGCGACGCGCGTCGCGTTACTTGCGCAGTTCGACGACGAAATCGTAGTAGTCGTTGCGGCAGTAGGTATCGGTCAGTTCGATCGCGCGCTGGTCGGACGTATAGCCGATCCGCGTGATCAGCAGCAGCGCGTCGTGCGGGGCGATGCCCATCTGCTCGGCGATCTCGTCGGTCGCGTTGACCGCGCGGAAATGCTGCAGCGCGCGCACGATCGGCGTGCCGCGCGCTTCGAGATAGCTGTACAGCGAGCCGACGATCGCCTGCGGATCGGGAATCAGCGTCGCGGGGAACGTCGAATTCTCGACGGCCATCACGATGCCGTCGGCGAGACGCAGACGTTTCAGGCGTGTTACCGATGCGGCCGGCGACAGCCCGAGCTGGATCACTTCGTCGCGGTTCGCGGGCTGAATTTCGCGCGCTAGCCACTGCGAGCTCGGCTTGAAGCCGCGGCGCTCGAGCATTTCGCTGAAGCTCGACAGCCGCGACAGCGGATCCTCGTAGCGCGGCTGGATGAAGTTGCCGGCGCCCTGCGTGCGACGGATCAGGCCTTGCTCGACGAGCAGCGCGATCGCCTTGCGCGCGGTGATGCGCGACACGCCGAGCGCTTCGGACAACACGCGCTCGGACGGCAGCGCCTCGCCGGCCGTCCAGCGGTTGTCGTGGATCGCATCGCCGAGCTTGCGGGCGAGCTGCAGGTAGAGCGGCGTATCGTTGTCGGGGTCGGGGCGCAGGTCCTGCCAGCGGTCGTCCGTGGGTGCCTTCATACAATGGGTATCGATCAGGTTGCGGCCATTCTAAGTCATCATGCCGCGCCGTTATAGCCGGTTTTTGCCGCGTAATAGGCCGGGGGCGCACCGATTGACTACACTGATGCGTCGTATCCGATGCTTCGGCCGCGGTGTGCGGCCACGAATCCGCCACGAGGAAACGCATGACAGACACGATCGCCACGGTCGTTTTGCCGAACGGCGAGACGATTCCGAAGCTGGGCCTGGGCACCTGGGAAATGGGGGAGCGGCCGGCGCGGCGCGCGGACGAGATCGCCGCGCTGCGCGAGGGCGTCGAGCTCGGAATGACGTTGGTCGATACCGCGGAGATGTACGGCGACGGCGCGACCGAGGAACTGGTCGGTGACGCGCTTGCGGGCCTGCGCGACGACGTGTTCCTCGTCAGCAAGGTCTATCCGCACCATGCGAGCCGGCGCGGCGTCGCCGCCGCGTGCGACGCGAGCCTCAAGCGCCTGCGTACCGATCGCCTCGACCTGTACCTGCTGCACTGGCGCGGTTCGGTGCCGCTCGCGGAAACGGTCGAGGGTTTCAACGCGTTGCAGCGTGCGGGCAAGATCCGGCACTGGGGCGTGAGCAACTTCGATACGGCCGACATGGCCGAACTCGTCGACGACGCGGGCGGCGGGGCGTGCGCCACCAACCAGATTCTCTACAACATCGCGCGACGCGGTCCGGAGTTCGACCTGCTGCCGTGGCTGGCCGATCGTCGGATCCCGGCGATGGCGTACAGCCCGGTCGATCACGGGCGGCTGCCGAAACGCTCGCCGCTCGACGACATCGCGCGGCTGCGCGGCGTGTCGGTGACGCGCGTCGCACTGGCATGGGTGCTCGCGCAGCCGGGTGTATTCGCGATTCCGAAGGCGTCGCGGATCGAGCACGTGCGCGACAACCGCGCCGCGCTCGATGTCGTGTTCAGCGATGACGAGCGCGCGCAGCTTGACGCGTATTTCCGTCCGCCGCACAGCAAGCGCGCGCTCGAGATGCTCTGACCGACTTCAGCCGGGCAACGCTTCGGGTCAGTGGCGGCCGCCCGACGATCCGCCGTTGCCGGGACCGCCGCCGTTGCCGTTGCCGGCGCCACGGCCGTTGCCGACGCCGTTGGCCCCGCCGTTGCCGGCGCCGCCACTGCCATTGCCGTTACCGTTGCCGCCGCCATTGCCGTGGCCGCCGGTGCCGTTGGCGCCGCCGCTTCCGCCGCTCCCGCCGTTACCGTTTCCACCGCCATTGCCACCGGCGCCATTGCCGTTACCGCCGCCGTTGCCCGCGCCACCACCGCCGTTTCCGTGGCCACCTCCGCCGTTACCATGGCCGCCGCCGCTGCCGCCGCTGCCGCCGCTGCCGCCGCTGCCGCCGCTGCCGCCGCTGCCGCCGCTGCCGCCGCTGCCGCCGCTGCCGCCGCTGCCGCCGCTGCCGCCGCTGCCGCCGCTGCCGCCGCTGCCGCCGCTGCCGCCGCTGCCGCCGCCGCCGCCGCCGCCACCGCCACCGCCACCGCCACCGCCACCGCCACCGCCACCGCCACCGCCACCGCCACCGCCACCGCCACCGCCGTTGCCGTGACCGCCGCCGCCACCATGACCACCGCCGTTGCCGTGACCGCCGCCGCCACCATGACCACCGCCGTTGCCGTGACCGCCACCATCGCCATGGCCGCCGCCGTTGCCGTGACCGCCACCATCGCCATGGCCGCCGCCGTTGCCGTGACCACCGCCGTCACCATGGCCGCCGCCGTCGCCGTGACCACCGCCGTCACCATGGCCGCCACCGTCGCCGTGACCGCCACCGTCGCCATGACCGCCGCCATGACCGTGACCGCCGCCGTCACCATCGCCACCACCACCGTGGCCACCGCCACCGGAAGTGCCGCCACCGGAAGTGCCGCCACCCGAAGTGCCGCCGCCGGAAGTGCCACCACCGGAAGTGCCACCACCGGAAGTGCCGCCACCCGAGGTACCGCCACCCGAGGTACCGCCACCCGAGGTACCGCCACCCGAAGTGCCGCCACCGGAAGTGCCGCCACCCGAGGTACCGCCACCCGAGGTACCGCCACCCGAGGTACCGCCACCCGAGGTACCGCCACCCGAAGTGCCGCCACCGGAAGTGCCGCCACCCGAGGTGCCTCCACCCGAAGTCCCACCACCCGAAGTCCCACCACCTGAACCACCGTTCCCGGACGCATTGCCTCCGCGGCCCGTGCCGTTCGTACTGCCGGAGGTTCCGCCTGTCGTTCCGCCGACACCCGCAGGTCCGACGGCGCCGTTCCCGTTGTTGCCGCCGCTACCGTTCCCATTCCCGGTGCCGCCGCCGTTTCCGTTTCCGCTGCCGCCCGCACCGGCGCCGCCATTACCGACGCCCCGGCCGGCATACACGTGTACCGCGCACGCAGCCGGATTGGCGGCGCACGGCGATGCGTTCTCGACGAGCGTCATGATGGTGTCCGCGCTGGCGTTCGCGTCGGGCGCGGCGTCAGGCGTCGTGTTCTGTGCGACCGCATACGAGCAGCAGCACGCGAACGCGGCCACGGCCAGCAAGGTTGCACGAGGGCGCCGTCCCGCCGCGCGGAACGGTTGTTTCGTTTTATGCATCATGGCCTCCCCATGCGCGCGATGCCTCGTAGCCGCGCGACGATTTACGTGTGGTGCAGGGGGGCGTAAAAGATTCGTAGTCCTATCGTCGGCCGATCGCCTTCTGGCCGACGCTGGACGTCAGCCGCGAACGCGGATCGGCACGCGGGCCCGCCGTGCGAATCTCACTCTGCGAGATTCGTGCCATCGGCCGCTCGGGCCCGTCGGTAAAGGCGGGCGCAGTCGCGTGACCGCGCATGCAACGTCGTAGGGGAGCGTTTTGTTTCCGGAATGAAACGTCGGAGGAGTCGTTCAGCGCGCCGGCGCGTCGGCCGCGCGTTGCCAGCGGTGGAACAGGATCGACGCGATCCAGCAGACGAGGAACAGCGCGACGATGCCGTAGCCGATCGAGCCGAAGCGTTCGCCGAGCGCGTCGAGCGTGTCGCGCACGGGGCCCGTCAGCGACAGCTTGTCGGCCAGCAGGCCGGCTGCCTCGATCCCGCCGATCGCCAGCGCGACGGCCGCCGAGACGAACGTGATGCTCGCGTTGTAGAGCAGCTTGCGCTGCGGATCGTCCATTGCCCAGCCGTATGCCTGAATCATCAGCACGTTGTCGGTCGAGTCGATCAGCGTCATGCCGGCGGTGAAAAGCGCGGGAAACAGCATGACCGTATAGACCGGCAGCCCCTGGCTCGCCTGCGCGGCGGCGATCGCGAGCAGGCCGATTTCGGTTGCAGTATCGAAACCGAGCCCGAACAGCACGCCGACCGGATACATGTGCCAGCTCTTCGACACGAACCGGAACAGCGGGCGCAGCAACCGCGATACGAGTCCGGCGGGACGATGCTCGTGCGCGCCGTCGTGCGTGTGCCCGGACGCGCCGCGATAGCGTCGCCACACGTCGCGCAGGATCATCAGGTTCACGCACGCGAGCACCAGCAGGAAGGTAGCCGATACCGCCGTGCCGATCGTGCCGCCGATCTCGCGGAATGCATCGAACCGGTCGCGCAGCGCGAACGCTGTCAGCGCGATACCGAGCGTCGCCGCGATCACGATCGTCGAATGACCGAGCGAAAAGAACAGGCCGACGCTCACCGGACGCTGGCCGTCCTGCATCAGCTTGCGCGTCGCGACGTCGATCGCGGCGATGTGATCCGCGTCGACCGCATGACGCAGCCCGAGCCCGTATGCGATCGCCGCGGTGCCGAGCAGCAGCGGATGGTCGTGCAGCACCGCGAGCGCCCACAGCCAGACGGCGACGTTCGCGGCGATCAGGCCGGCATAGAGGGTCAGCAGGCGGCGCAGGGCAGGGGTGGGCGGCATCGGGCGGGTTCCATCTGACGAAACGCCATCCATTGTGGCACGCGAAAAAAAGCGCGGCACGCCGATCGACAAGCCGCGAACGCGATGTGCGCCGGACGAAAAAAAGCCCGTCCGGAATGAACCGGACGGGCCTTGTGCGCATGCGCCGAAGCGCGAGCGAGCGGCGCTTACTTCACTTTCGCGTTGATCACGGCTTCCGACACGTTCGCCGGCGTTTCCGCGTAATGCTTGAACTCCATCGTGTATGTCGCGCGGCCCTGCGTGGCCGAACGCAGCGACGTCGAATAGCCGAACATTTCCGCGAGCGGCACCTCGGCGCGCACCAGCTTGCCGCCGCCGCCCGCGATGTCCTCCATCCCCTGCACGATGCCGCGCCGGCTCGACAGGTCGCCCATCACGTTGCCCATGAAGTCCTCGGGCGTCTCGACCTCGACGGCCATCATCGGCTCGAGCAGCACCGGCTTCGCCTTGCGCATCGCTTCCTTGAACGCCATCGAGCCGGCCATCCGGAACGCGTTTTCGTTCGAGTCGACGTCGTGGTACGAACCGAACGTCAGATGCACCTTCACGTCGACGACCGGGTAGCCCGCGAGCACGCCGCTCTTCAGCGTCTCGGTGATGCCCTTGTCGACGGCCGGGATGAACTCGCGCGGAATCACGCCGCCCTTGATCTCGTCGAGGAACTCATAGCCCTTGCCGGGGTTCGGCTCCAGCGTGATCACCGCATGGCCGTACTGGCCGCGCCCGCCCGACTGCTTGACGAACTTGCCTTCGACGTCGGCCGCCGTCGTGCGCACCGTTTCGCGATACGCGACCTGCGGCTTGCCGACCGTCGCCTCGACGCCGAACTCGCGCTTCATCCGGTCGACCAGGATTTCGAGGTGGAGCTCGCCCATCCCCGAAATGATGGTCTGGCCGGACTCTTCGTCGGTCTGCACGCGGAACGACGGATCCTCCTGCGCGAGACGGTTCAGCGCGAGGCCCATCTTTTCCTGGTCGGCCTTCGTTTTCGGCTCGACGGCCTGCGAGATCACCGGCTCCGGGAATTCCATCTTTTCCAGGATGATCGGCTTGGCCGGATCGCACAGCGTGTCGCCGGTGGTCGCTTCCTTCAGGCCGACGGCCGCCGCGATGTCGCCCGCGCGCACTTCCTTGATTTCCTTGCGCTCGTTCGCGTGCATCTGCAGGATCCGGCCGAGCCGTTCCTTCTTGTCCTTCGTCGCGTTGAGCACCGTGTCGCCAGACTCGACGACGCCCGAATACACGCGGAAGAAGATCAGCTGGCCGACGAACGGGTCGGTCATGATCTTGAACGCGAGCGACGAGAACGGCTCGTCGTCGCTCGGATGACGTTCCGCCGGCTTTTCCGGATCGGCGAAATCGTGACCGAGGATCGCGGGCACGTCGACCGGCGACGGCAGGTAGTCGATCACCGCGTCGAGCATCGCCTGCACGCCCTTGTTCTTGAACGCGCTGCCGCACAGCATCGGCACGATCTCGTTCGCGATCGTGCGCTGGCGCAGCGCGGCCTTGATCTCGTCCTCGGTCAGCGATTCATGGTCGTGCAGATACTTCTCGAGCAGTTCCTCGCTCGCTTCGGCCGCGGCCTCGACCATCTTCTCGCGCCACTCGTGCGCGAGCTCGACGAGGTTCGCGGGGATGTCCTCGTACGTGAACTTCACGCCCTGGCTTTCGTCGTCCCACACGATCGCCTTCATCTTCACGAGATCGACGACGCCCTGGAAATGGTCTTCCGCGCCGATCGGAATCTGGATCGGCACGGCGACGCCTTTCAGGCGCTCGCCGATCTGCTTCTGCACGCGGAAGAAGTCGGCGCCGATCCGGTCCATCTTGTTGACGAACGCGATGCGCGGCACCTTGTACTTGTTCGCCTGGCGCCACACGGTCTCGGATTGCGGCTGCACGCCGCCGACCGAGTCGTAGACCATGCACGCGCCGTCGAGCACGCGCATCGAGCGCTCGACTTCGATCGTGAAGTCGACGTGCCCGGGCGTATCGATGATGTTGATCCGGTGTTCCGGATAGTTGCCGGCCATGCCCTTCCAGAAGGCCGTGGTCGCGGCCGACGTGATCGTGATGCCGCGTTCCTGCTCCTGCTCCATCCAGTCCATCGTGGCCGCGCCGTCGTGCACTTCACCGATCTTGTGGCTCACGCCGGTGTAAAACAGGATGCGCTCGGTCGTCGTGGTCTTGCCGGCATCGATGTGAGCGCTGATCCCGATATTTCTATAGCGCTCGATGGGGGTTTTGCGGGGCACGTGAACCTCCTGGTGGTTCGGATCGTAAGCGGGCCGGCTGATTGGGTGCCGGCCCGGGCTGGAACTAGCGAGATTTAAAGGATAGCGCTTGTCCGTGGCTTTTGCAGATGCGGGCAGCGGGTGCCGAATCAAGGCGGGCGCCGCCGGCGGGCGAAAAAAAAGCCGGCGCCCGATAACAAACAAGGGGCGGCCGGCTTTTCGGTCGGTGCGCGGTGCGCGATGCAAGGCCGCCGCGCGGGCCGCTGCGGTTACTGGGCCCTCGGCAGGCCGTCGAGCTTCATGCCGGGCTTGATGCCTTTCGCGGCGAACCAGCCCTTGCTCATTTCCAGCGCATAGACGCCGTTGTTGCGCGGGCAGTGGTTGTCGGTGGTTTCCGCGCGCATCTCGTCGATGTCGGTGATCGTGCCGTCGGCGCGGATGAACGCGATCGACAGCGGAATCAGCGTGTTCTTCATCCAGAAGCAGTGCACGGCGTTCTCGTTGAAGACGAACAGCATGCCTTCGTTCGGCGCGAGCTGCGAACGGTACATCAGCCCCTGTTCGCGGTCGGCGTCGTTCGCGGCGACGGCCGCGTCGATCACGTACATGCCGGCGCGCAGCTTCACGCGCGGGAACTCGCTCGGCTGCTTGGCGCCGGGCGGCACTTGCGCGCCGGCGGCCTGCATGCCGAGCGCGAGGACGGCGAGGGCGGCGGGAAACACGGCGGCGCGCGCAAGGCGGCCGAGCGACGGGCGCAGGGAGAAGTGCACAGCATGGCTCCTGTCTGGAAAACGAGACCCGCATGGTACGCGATGCGCGCCGGCGGGCACAAAAAAGAAAAAGGCAGATCGCCTTGCGGTGATCTGCCTTTCAACGCCGTAAGAACGGCAGGACTGCGTGTTCTTGACTGCGTTATTACAGCTTGCTTACTTAGTTCGAAGCAGCTGCCGGTGCTGCTGCGTCGCTTGCTGCAGCCTTCTTCGATGCCTTGTGGTGCTTCTTGGCAGCGTGGTGCTTCTTGGCAGCGTGCTTAGCCGGTGCCGAAGCAGCTTCTGCTGCTGCCGGAGCAGCTTCCGGAGCCGAAGCTTGTGCGAAAGCAGCCGTTGCGAAGAGGCCAGCGACCAGAGCGGCGATCAGTTTGTTCATGTTGTGTTCCTCAGCTTTAGTTAATTAACCAAATGACCCGGCAATAGGAGTCATGTCGTCTAACGGTGCCATCCACCTTTCGGTTGACAGACGCTTCGAGAAATTTCTCTTTGCGCTGCGGGCGCCGAATCGTATTCGAATAAAACGTCGCTTTCGTGACGCAAACACGGGTTCGGCTGCCAATGCCGGATAGCTAAGGTTGGCATCTGCGTGATTTAACGCGCGATCTGCGCGGGTGGTTGACGAAAAAGATGACGAAAAATTCGCGCGTCCCCGATTCGTCATCCGGCCGGCGCGAAACCGTCCCACGGCGCGCGCGGCGGCAGCGCGATTGTTTCGCCCGGCGCAATGCCGAGCGCGAATATATCGAGCGCGCCGATGCCGACGCGCACCAGACGCAACGTCGGGAAGCCGACGGCCGCCGTCATCCGGCGTACCTGCCGGTTCTTGCCCTCGGTGATCGCCAGCTCGATCCACGTGGTCGGGATCGCGGCGCGGTAGCGGATCGGCGGATTGCGCGGCCACAGCGTGTCGGGCGGCTCGATGAATTCGGCGCGGCACGGGCGCGTCACGTAGTCGCCGAGGTCGACGCCGCGTGCGAGCGCCTTCAGGTCGGCCGGCCCCGGCGCGCCGTCGACCTGCGCCCAGTAGCGCTTCACCAGCTTGTGGCGCGGCTCCGCGATGCGGGCCTGCAGCGCGCCGTCGTCGGTGAGCAGCAGCAGCCCCTCGCTGTCCGCGTCGAGCCGGCCGGCCGCATACACGCCGGGCGTTTTTACCCAGTCGCCGAGCGACGGTCGCGTCTCGTGCGCGGAAAACTGGCAAATCGTGCCGAACGGCTTGTTGAGGGCGATCAGGTTCATGGCGGGGCGCCCGCCCGGCGCCCCGCGGGAAGCGGGGGCGGGCGGTCTATGGCAAATGGCGGAATCTTAATGCATAATACGGAACGGCAAGTCCTCTGTCTTATATAAGACATAAGTGAGGTCTTGATACGCAGTGCCGCGGTTCGCGCCGAAGTGCCCGGTTGGGGCGCTAGAATAGCGGCTCGCTGTTGTCGTCACGGGGTGGCCATGCCTCGCCCCGCCGCGCGCGCAGCTTCGACCAGCATCACCTGCTCAGCCACGTCACTGGAGTCGATCATGCCGTATCAGCACATCAAGGTTCCGGAGGGCGGTGACAAGATCACCGTCAACAAGGACTTCTCGCTCAACGTTTCCGATCAGCCGATCATTCCCTATATCGAAGGCGACGGTACGGGCTTCGATATCACGCCGGTCATGATCAAGGTCGTCGACGCGGCGGTCGCGCATGCGTACAAGGGCCAGCGCAAGATCCACTGGATGGAGATCTTCGCGGGCGAGAAGGCGACCAAGGTGTACGGTCCGGACGTGTGGCTGCCGGACGAAACGCTGCAGGTGCTGAAGGAATACGTGGTGTCGATCAAGGGGCCGCTCACGACCCCGGTCGGCGGCGGCATCCGTTCGCTGAACGTCGCGCTGCGCCAGGAGCTCGACCTGTACGTGTGCCTGCGCCCGGTCCAGTACTTCAAGGGCGTGCCGTCGCCGGTGCGCGAACCGCAGAAGATCGACATGGTGATCTTCCGCGAGAATTCGGAAGACATCTACGCGGGCATCGAATGGGCCGCGGGCTCCGAGCAGGCGAAGAAGGTGATCAAGTTCCTGCAGGACGAGATGGGCGTGAAGAAGATCCGCTTCCCGGAAACGTCCGGGATCGGCGTCAAGCCCGTGTCGACCGAAGGCACCGAGCGTCTCGTGCGCAAGGCGATCCAGTATGCGATCGACAACGATCGCAAGTCGGTCACGCTGGTGCACAAGGGCAACATCATGAAGTTCACGGAAGGCCTGTTCCGTGACGCCGGCTACGCGCTCGCGCAGAAGGAATTCGGCGGCGAGCTGATCGACGGCGGCCCGTGGATGCGCGTGAAGAACCCGAAGACGGGCAACGAGATCGTGATCAAGGATTCGATCGCCGACGCGTTCCTGCAGCAGATCCTGCTGCGCCCGGCCGAATACGACGTGATCGCGACGCTGAACCTGAACGGCGACTACATCTCCGACGCGCTGGCCGCGCAGGTCGGCGGCATCGGGATCGCGCCGGGCGCGAACCTGTCGGATTCGGTCGCGATGTTCGAGGCGACGCACGGCACGGCGCCGAAGTACGCAGGCAAGGATTACGTGAACCCGGGTTCCGAGATCCTGTCGGCGGAAATGATGCTGCGCCACCTCGGCTGGACGGAAGCAGCCGACACGATCATCGCCGCGATGGAGAAGTCGATCCTGCAGAAGCGCGTCACGTACGACTTCGCGCGCCTGATGGAAGGCGCGACGCAGGTGTCGTGCTCCGGCTTCGGCGAAGTGCTGATCGAGAACATGTAAGACCCCTTCCGGGGTGGGCCGGCAGGTTGCCGGCCGCCCCGGCGCTGACTGCCGGCGCCGGAGCGTTTCGTGGATGGCAGGTTTGTTGGCAGGGTGGCCCGGCATGCGGGCCGCGGCGCCGCGAGGCGGCCGCATGCCCTGCAAGGTAGAACATGACGGCCCTCGCAACACCACCGCCCGGCTGAGCCGGCGCGCCCCTTTCGCGATCGACCCGGTCGCTTCCCGCCGGTTACCGCCGGCGCTCCTCAGTCCCATCATCACGTAGCAATGCTTTGACCACCATGTCCACTTCGCCCAAGATCATCTACACCCTCACCGACGAAGCGCCGGCGCTCGCGACCTATTCGCTGCTGCCGATCGTCAAGGCCTTCACGCGTTCGTCGGGCGTCGCCGTCGAAACGCGCGACATCTCGCTCGCCGGCCGCATCATCGCGGCATTCGCAGACGTCCTGCCGTCGGAGCAGAAGGGTTCCGACGATCTGGCCGAACTGGGCCAGCTCACGCTGAAGCCGGAAGCGAACATCATCAAGCTGCCGAACATCAGCGCATCGGTGCCGCAGTTGAAGGCCGCGATCGCCGAACTGCAGGCGCAGGGCTACGCGCTGCCGGCCTATCCGGAAGATCCGTCGACGGACGAAGAGAAGGCCGTCAAGGCGCGCTACGACAAGATCAAGGGCAGCGCGGTGAACCCGGTGCTGCGCGAAGGCAACTCCGACCGCCGCGCGCCGCTGTCGGTCAAGAACTACGCACGCAAGCATCCGCACAAGATGGGCGCGTGGAAGGCCACGTCGAAGGCCCACGTCGCGCACATGACCGAAGGCGATTTCTACGGCAGCGAGAAGTCGGCGCTGATCGCCGATGCCGGCAGCGTGAAGATCGAACTGACGACGACCGACGGCGCGAAGAAGGTGCTGAAGGAAAAGACGGCCGTGAAGGCCGGTGAAGTGATCGACGCGTCGGTGATGAGCCGCAACGCGCTGCGCCGCTTCATCGAAGCGCAGATCGCCGACGCGAAGGCGCAGGACGTGCTGTTCTCGGTGCACCTGAAGGCGACCATGATGAAGGTCTCGGACCCGATCCTGTTCGGTCACTTCGTGTCGGTGTTCTACCGCGACGCGCTCGCGAAGCACGCGGACGTACTGGCGAAGGTCGGCTTCAACCCGAACAACGGGATCGGCGACCTGTACGCGCGCCTGAAGGACCTGCCGGCCGACACGCGCGAAGCGATCGAAGCCGACGTCAAGGCCGAGTACGCGGTGCGCCCGCGCCTCGCGATGGTCAACTCGGACAAGGGCATCACGAACCTGCACGTGCCGAGCGACGTGATCGTCGACGCATCGATGCCGGCGATGATCCGCGATTCGGGCGGCATGTGGGGCCCGGACGGCCAACTGTACGACGCGAAGGCCGTGATTCCGGACCGCTGCTACGCGGGCGTCTACCAGGCCGTGATCGAGGACTGCAAGCAGCACGGCGCGTTCGATCCGGTCACGATGGGCAGCGTGCCGAACGTCGGCCTGATGGCGCAGGCGGCCGAGGAATACGGTTCGCACGACAAGACGTTCCAGATCCCGGCGGACGGCGTCGTGCGCGTCACCGACGAAGCCGGCAACGTGCTGCTCGAGCACGCGGTCGAGGCGGGCGACATCTGGCGCATGTGCCAGACGAAGGACGCGCCGGTGCAGGACTGGGTCAAGCTCGCGGTCAACCGTGCCCGCGCGACCGGCGCGCCGGCCGTGTTCTGGCTCGATCCGGCGCGCGCGCACGATGCGCAGATCATCGCGAAGGTCGAACGCTACCTGAAGGATCACGACACGAACGGCCTCAACATCCGCATCATGACGCCGGAAGACGCGACCCGCTTCTCGCTCGAGCGCATCCGCGCGGGCAAGGACACGATCTCGGTCACCGGCAACGTGCTGCGCGACTACCTGACCGACCTGTTCCCGATCATGGAGCTCGGCACCAGCGCGAAGATGCTGTCGATCGTGCCGCTGATGGCCGGCGGCGGGATGTTCGAAACGGGTGCGGGCGGCTCCGCGCCGAAGCACGTGCAGCAGTTCGTCGAGGAAGGCTTCCTGCGCTGGGATTCGCTCGGCGAATTCCTCGCACTGGCCGCGTCGCTCGAACATCTCGGCAACGCGTACCAGAATCCGAAGGCGCTCGTGCTCGCGAAGACGCTCGACCAGGCGACCGGCAAGTTCCTGGACGAGAACAAGTCGCCGGCGCGCAAGGTCGGCGGCCTCGACAACCGCGGCAGCCACTTCTACCTGTGCCTGTACTGGGCGCAGGCGCTGGCCGAGCAGACCGAGGACGCCGCGCTGAAGGCACAGTTCGAGGGCGTGGCGAAGGCGCTGTCCGACAGCGAAGCGCGCATCCTGGAGGAACTGGCGGCCGCGCAAGGCAAGCCGCAGGCGATCGGCGGCTACTACCGTCCGAACGTCGACCTGACGAGCCAGGCCATGCGCCCGAGCGCGACGCTGAACGGCATCGTCGACGCGGTCGCCTGACCCCGGGCGCGCACTCGCGCGAGCCGATGTGTGTGTCGACGCGGCGCGGTGAGCCGTTCGCCGCCCGACACCCAATAAAAACGCCCCGGTCGCCCGGGGCGTTTTTCGTTGCAGGCGTGCCATTCAGACGTGAACGATTTCCCATTCGGCGATT
The DNA here is from genome assembly GCF_018417615.1 of Burkholderia sp. LAS2. NCBI lineage: Bacteria > Pseudomonadati > Pseudomonadota > Betaproteobacteria > Burkholderiales > Burkholderiaceae > Burkholderia > Burkholderia sp. LAS2. The sequence goes on along the minus strand of NZ_CP071052.1, from coordinate 3,241,269 downwards.
TCGTCCGGCACTTCGAGCGTGGCCGTGTCCAGTTCTGACGGCTGCGCGCAGTCGCCGCGGGAGATGCGGTCGGCTGCGACTTCGGGGCACGAGAACGCACCGAGCGAAGCGTTGCCGAACGTCGCTTCCCAGCCGCCGTTTGCCGGCAGGATGTAGAACGACCCAAGCGCTGAACCAAAGCGAAATCCCTTCATTTCCGTTCTCCCTTTCTGATCACAAGCGATTCTGTTGTGCCGCCTGCCGGATCGACCGGCCGTGGCCCGACTGACTGCTTTGCGCCGGGTTCCGTGTCGAACGTCGTGGCGAAGCGTCAGTGCATGGAACAAAGTCTACGTCCGCGACTCGCCCGGATGGTGCATGTAGAACGGCTTCTCGAAACAAAAATTCTCTTTTAAAAACAAATAATTATTGACATCGTTTTGTATGGCGGAACGTTTTTCGGCATCGCGAAACGGGAAATTTGTGCCCTGCACCACGAATTTTTATAACGCAGGGACTTGTTCCGCATCGTGAAAAATTGACGGGTTGACGGATCGTCGATGCAGCGGATGGGGGGAACGTGGGGGGCGGGCGCAACGCGCAAAGGGACGGCAGATGAGCAGCGATGGCTGCCGAAGCGTCGTTTGGCGATGCTGATCGTCGCGCCGCATCCGGCGCGGTAGCGATGCTTGCTGCGGCGTATCGCCGCCCGCCCGGCGGCAGCGCTTTTCGATCCGGCCCTGCGGTTATGATGACGTGACCGCCGCGGCTGTCGCGCGGCGCTGTATGAACGACGAGGATCGATTGATGAGACGGAGAACCTTCCTGTCGCGCACCATCGGTGTCGCGGCCGCATCGCTGTTGGCGCGCACCGCATGGGCGCAGCATGCCGGTCACGCGGGCATGGCCGGCATGGATTCGATGGACGACATGCCGGGTATGACGGGTATGTCAGGGATGTCGGCGCACGCGCAGCACGGCAAGCTCGCACCGGGCGCGCTCGCGGCCGCCGACGCGCTGCCGGCCGGCGCGCCGCTCGCGACGTTGCGCACGCTCGCCAACGAAAGCCGCGAGCCCGGCACGTTCCGGGCCACGCTGGTTGCTCAACCGGTGGCGCGACCGCTGCTGCGCGGCGCGCGGCCGACCGCGTTCTGGCAGTTCGGCGCGGGCACGCAAGGGCCCGTCGTCGGCCCGCTGATCGACGTGCGCGAGGGCGATACGGTCGAGATCAGGTTCGTCAACAAGCTGCCGCAGCCGTCGACGATCCACTGGCACGGCCTGCCGGTGCCGCCCGACCAGGACGGCAACCCGTCCGATCCCGTCGCGCCCGGCGCGTCGCGCGTGTATCGCTTCACGCTGCCGAAGGGCAGCGCCGGCACCTACTGGTACCACCCGCATCCGCACATGATGACCGCCGAGCAGGTGTTCCGCGGGCTGGCCGGCCCGTTCGTCGTGCGCGCCGCGGACGATCCGCTCGCCGGCTGGCCCGAGCGCCACCTGTTCGTGTCGGACCTGAAGCTTGCACGCGACGGCACGATTGCGCCGAACGACATGATGGACTGGATGAACGGCCGTGAAGGCCAGTTCGTGCTGGTCAATGGCGCGCGCCGGCCGCGCATCGATGTCGCGGGCGACGAACGCTGGCGGGTCTGGAACGCGTGCAGCGCACGCTACCTGCGCATCGCGTTCGACGACGGCCGCGCGTTCGAGCACGTGGGCACCGACGGCGGATTGTTCGATGCGCCGCGGCGCGTGACGTCGCTGCTGATTGCGCCGGGCGAGCGCGCGGAGCTGCTGGTCCGCGCCGGCGACCGTGCGTCGCGCGCGGTGCTGCAGGCGGCCGAGTACGACCGCCGCAAGATGGCGATGTCGCACGACGACGGTCACGGCAGCCTGCCGCCCGACCCGGCGCTGGCGCTGGCCGACGTCGCGTTCGCGCCCGCCGCGGCCCGCGCGCTGCCTGCCACGCTGCGCGCGGTGCGGCCGCTGGGCGAACCGGCCGCGCACAAGACGGTTGCGTTCGGCGAGGAAATGGACATGGACGCGATGATGAAGGGCGGCGCGCACGGCCGCCCGGCGGGCATGCGCTTCACGATCAACGGCGACACCTACGCGCCGCACCGCGCGACGCTGACGAGCCGCCGCGGCGACGTCGAGCGCTGGGAGATCCGCAATACGACGGACATGGATCACCCGTTCCATTTGCACGGCACGCAGTTCCAGGTGATCGAGCGGGCGTCGGGTGGTTCACGCACGAGCGAGCCGTTCCGCGCATGGCGCGATACGGTGAACGTGCGCAGCGGCGAAACCGTGTCGATTCTCGTCACGCAAGACATGCCGGGCGAGCGCATGTTTCACTGCCATATTCTCGAACACGAGGATCTCGGCATGATGGGCACGCTGAAGGTCGTGTAACTAAGCCGCGAATGTGTTTCACGCGCGGATTCGTTATCCGATCTGCATGCGCGACGAGACAATATGCGTTCAACGGTCGGGATTGAACGAAAAGGCCGGCCAATCGATTATCGACGGGCCGGCCTCAAAAAAAGAAACCCGGCGCAATGCGCCGGGTTTCTTCGTCAGATATCCGATGCCTTATACGGCCTGGATGTTCGACGCTTGCTTGCCCTTCGGCCCTTGGACGACGTCAAAGCTCACCTTCTGGCCTTCCTTCAGCGTCTTGAAGCCATTCATGGTGATAGCCGAGAAGTGCGCAAACAGATCCTCACCGCCCTCGTCGGGAGTGATGAAACCGAAGCCCTTCGCGTCGTTGAACCATTTAACGATACCAGTTGCCATTTCCTACTTCCCCTGTCACACAGTCGCTGCTACTTACCACGAGCACGCTCGAAAAGCTAAACGACCGGAAAATGCAGCCGTTCCCCCCTCACAAGCTCACCTCGGCCCCTTTCGTTTCGCCAACCGGCGAATTGAAAAAAGTGCCAGCTTGATTGTTGGCGCTCTTTATTGGAGTGTCAAGTGGAATTTTTAGACGTTTAGAGGGTCGTTGTAAAGAACCCATTTTCAGGGTTTTTCCGGCTTTGCCTGGCTGCATGCGGCCAAGCGCGAGGGCTTGAAAAGCCGCATAATCGGCTCATATACCAGGCTCGAGTGACACGCGTTCGAGTCGTCCCGGCTTGTGGGATACTGGATGCGGACACGACGTTCCGGTGCGATTCCCCCTGACGGTTCGTGTTCCGCGCCACGCGTGAAAGCCGGCACCGCAGCCGGCTTTCGTATGGCGCGAAGGCGATCGCGTGTTCCGGGATACCGGGGAGGGCGCCGGCCGGTCGGTCGGGTAATGGCAGGATTGCGGGCCTGTCCGAGTTGTTTAGAATGGGTGTATGGCGATTATCCCGGACAAGCAGGACAGTACCGTCCTGGAACGCAAGCAGCAGAAGCTGAAGCCGCCTTCGATGTACAAGGTGGTGCTGCTGAACGACGACTTCACCCCGATGGAGTTCGTCGTGATGGTGGTCCAGGAGTATTTCAAGAAGGATCGCGAGACGGCCACGCAGATCATGCTGAAGGTCCATCGCGAAGGACGAGGGGTATGTGGGGTCTATACGCGGGACATCGCGTCGACCAAGGTTGAGCAAGTCGTTACCCATGCGCGGCAGGCAGGGCATCCGCTGCAGTGCGTGATGGAGGAAGCATGATTGCCCAGGAATTGGAAGTCAGCCTGCACATGGCGTTCATGGAAGCACGCCAGGCGCGCCATGAGTTCATTACGGTCGAGCATCTGCTGCTGGCCCTGCTGGATAATCCGACGGCGGCCGAGGTGTTGCGCGCGTGCGCGGCAAACATCGAGGACCTGCGTCAGAACCTGCGCAATTTCATCCACGACAACACACCTACCGTCCCGGGCACCGACGATGTCGATACCCAGCCGACGCTCGGTTTCCAGCGCGTGATCCAGCGCGCGATCATGCACGTCCAGTCGACGTCGAACGGCAAGAAGGAAGTGACGGGCGCGAACGTGCTGGTCGCGATCTTCGGCGAGAAGGATTCGCATGCCGTGTACTACCTGCAGCAGCAGGGCGTCACGCGCCTCGACGTGGTGAACTTCATTTCGCACGGCATCGCGAAGACGAACAGCGGCGAAGCCGCGAAGTCGACCGACGCGAACGCGGAAAGCGAAGACGCGAACGCGCAGAAGGAAACGCCGCTCGCGCAGTTCACGCAGAACCTGAACCAGATGGCGAAGGACGGCCGCATCGATCCGCTGATCGGCCGCGAGCCCGAGGTCGAGCGCGTCGTGCAGGTGCTGTGCCGCCGCCGCAAGAACAATCCGCTGCTCGTCGGCGAAGCCGGTGTCGGCAAGACCGCGATCGCCGAAGGGCTCGCGTATCGGATCACGCGCGGCGAAGTGCCGGACATCCTCGCGAACGCGCAGGTGTACTCGCTCGACATGGGCGCGCTGCTGGCGGGCACCAAGTACCGCGGCGATTTCGAGCAGCGTCTGAAGACGGTGCTGAAGGAGCTCAAGGAGCGTCCGCACGCGATCCTGTTCATCGACGAAATCCATACGCTGATCGGCGCGGGCGCCGCGTCGGGCGGCACGCTCGATGCGTCGAACCTGCTGAAGCCGGCGTTGTCGTCGGGCACGCTCAAGTGCATCGGCGCAACCACGTTCACCGAGTATCGCGGCATCTTCGAGAAGGATGCGGCGCTGTCGCGGCGCTTCCAGAAGGTCGACGTGACGGAGCCGAGCGTCGAGCAGACGGTCGCGATCCTGCGCGGGCTGAAGTCGCGCTTCGAGGAGCACCACGGCGTCAAGTATTCGTCGGGTGCGCTGTCGGCCGCGGCCGAGCTGTCGGCGCGCTTCATCACCGACCGTCACCTGCCGGACAAGGCGATCGACGTGATCGACGAGGCGGGCGCCGCGCAGCGCATCCTGCCGAAGTCGAAGCAGAAGAAGACGATCGGCAAGGGCGAGATCGAGGAAATCATCTCGAAGATCGCGCGCGTGCCGGCGCAAAGCGTGTCGCAGGACGATCGCAGCAAGCTGCAGACGCTCGACCGCGACCTGAAGAGCGTCGTGTTCGGCCAGGATCCGGCGATCGACGCGCTCTCGGCGTCGATCAAGATGGCGCGCGCGGGCCTTGGCAAGATGGACAAGCCGATCGGCGCGTTCCTGTTCTCCGGCCCGACGGGCGTCGGCAAGACCGAAGTGGCGCGCCAGCTGGCGTTCACGCTCGGCATCGAGCTGATCCGCTTCGACATGTCGGAATACATGGAACGTCACGCGGTGAGCCGGTTGATCGGCGCGCCGCCGGGCTACGTCGGGTTCGACCAGGGCGGCCTGCTGACCGAAGCCGTCACGAAGAAGCCGCATTGCGTGCTGCTGCTCGACGAAATCGAGAAGGCGCATCCGGACATCTTCAACGTGCTGCTGCAGGTGATGGACCACGGCACGCTGACGGACAACAACGGCCGCAAGGCGGATTTCCGCAACGTCATCATCATCATGACGACGAACGCGGGCGCCGAGTCGATGCAGAAGGCGACGATCGGCTTCACGACGCGCCGCGAAACCGGCGACGAGATGACCGACATCAAGCGCCTGTTCACGCCGGAGTTCCGCAACCGGCTGGATGCGATCATCAGCTTCCGCTCGCTCGATGAGGAAATCATCATGCGCGTGGTCGACAAGTTCCTGATCCAGCTCGAGGAACAGCTGCACGAGAAGAAGGTCGACGCGCTCTTCACCGACGCGTTGCGCAAGCATCTCGCGAAGCACGGCTTCGACCCGCTGATGGGCGCGCGGCCGATGCAGCGGCTGATCCAGGACACGATCCGGCGTGCACTGGCCGACGAGCTGCTGTTCGGCAAGCTTCTCAACGGCGGTCATGTGACGGTCGACGTCGACGAAAACGACAAGGTGCAGTTGTCGTTCGACAAGCTGGCGAATCCGCCGCACAAGCCGAACGAAGAGACGGTCGAAGTCGAGTAAGCGATAATTCGTTGTTCATGCGAACGGCGCGGGAAGTTCTCCGCGCCGTTTCGTTTTATCCGGCGCCGGCGGCGCGATGGTGGGGCAGGGGAGTGGTAACGCAGTGACACAACAACAACGGTCGTTCGACGCTATCGTCGCGCGCGAACAAGGGCTGCGCCACGCGCTGACGTCGGGGCAGATGGCGATGATCGCGATCGGTGGCGCGATCGGCACGGGGCTGTTCCTCGGCAGCGGATTCGCGATCGGGCTCGCGGGCCCGAGCGTGCTGGTTTCCTATGCGATCGGCGCACTGATTGCGCTGCTGCTGATGGGCGCGCTTGCGGAAATGACGGTCGCGCATCCGACGGCCGGCTCGTTCGGCGCCTATGCCGAGCATTACGTCGGCCCGCTCGCGGGCTTCCTGGTGCGCTATGCGTACTGGTTCGCGGTCGTGTTCGCGATCGGTACCGAGATCAGCGCGATCGCCGTGTTCATGAAGTACTGGTTCCCGGCCGTGCCCGGCTGGTACTGGGTGATCGGATTTTCCGCGCTGCTGATCGCCGTGAACCTCGCGAGCGTCACGCTGTACGGGACGGTCGAATACGCGTTCTCGCTGCTGAAGATCGCGGCGATCGTCGTGTTCATCGTGCTCGGCGCGTTTCTCGTGTGGTCGGCGCCGCCCGCATCGGGCATCGGTTTCGTGAACTACACCGCGCACGGCGGCTTCATGCCGAAGGGGCCGTGGGGCACCTGGGTCGCCGTGATCGTCGCGATCTTCAGCTACATGAGCATCGAGGCCGTCGCGATCGCGGCCGGCGAGGCGCGCGATCCGCAGCACGCGGTCACGCGCGCATTCCGCTCGACGGTGTTCCGGCTCGTGCTGTTCTACCTGCTGACGCTCGCGCTGATGCTCGCGATCGTGCCGTGGACGCAGGCCGGCACCGACGAAAGCCCGTTCGTGAAGGTGATGGCCGCGACGCACGTGCCGTATGCGGCGGGCGTGATCAACTTCGTGCTGCTGATCGCGGCGCTGTCGGCGATGAACAGCCAGCTCTACGTGACGACGCGGATGATGTTCAGCCTGTCGCGCGCGCAACTCGCGCCGGCGGTGTTCGGCCGGCTCGGCGCGAACGGCGTGCCGCGCGCGGCGCTGTGGATCTCGACGAGCGGCGTCGCGGTGGCGGCCGTGCTGGTCGCGCTCGCGCCCGATACCGCGTTCACGGTGATGATGGCGATCGCGATGTTCGGCGCGCTGTTCACGTGGCTGATGATCTTCGTCACGCACCTGCGGTTCCGTGCGCGGTATCGCGGCCCTGCGCTCGCGTTCCGGATGTGGGGGCACCCGTTCGGCAGCCTGGCCGGTGCGGGGCTCGTCGCGGCGATCCTGCTGACGACCCCTTTCACGCGCGAATTCCGGATGACGATGGTGGTCGGTGTCGTGTTCGTCGTGCTGCTGACGCTCGCCTACGCGTTGCACTACCGCCACCAACACGCGCGCTGACCGCGGCGTCGCGAACCCGCGCCTGCGCGAATCGCGCAACCGGGCTGCACGTGGCGGTGCGCAAAAAGAAAAAGGGGCCGTGGCCCCTTTTTTCGTGCTGTGTGGGTCAGTGGCGGCCGGTGCTGCCGAACCCGCCTTCGCCGCGATCGCTCTCGGTGAATTCGTCGACGATGTTGAACTGCGCCTGCACGACCGGCACGATCACGAGCTGCGCGAGGCGTTCGAACGGGTTCAGCACGAATTCGGTCTGGCCGCGATTCCACGTCGACACCATCAACTGGCCCTGGTAGTCGGAGTCGATCAGGCCGACGAGGTTGCCGAGCACGATTCCGTGCTTGTGGCCGAGGCCCGAGCGCGGCAGGATCAGCGCCGCATAGCCGGGATCGGCGAGGTGGATCGCGAGGCCGGTCGGCACCAGCGTGGTTTCGCCCGGCTGCAGCGTGACCGGCGCGTCGAGGCATGCGCGCAGGTCGAGGCCGGCGCTGCCGGGGGTCGCGTAGGCGGGCAGGTAATCGCGCATGCGCGCGTCGAGAATCTTCAGGTCGAGTTTCATGCGGTCGTCGAATCGGTCGGGAAGGGCGCGGCGGCGTCTGCCGCCACGCAAGGGATCAGATCAGGCGGTTGTCCGGCAGGCGCTTCGCGATTTCGGCCACGAGCGTATGCGCGAGTTCGTCCTTGGGCGCGCGCGGCAGGCGCGTGAGGCCGGCCGCTTCGAACAACACGACTTCGTTGTCGTCGCGCCCGAACGTCAGCGGGCCGAGGTTGCCGACGAGCAGCGGCACGTTCTTGCGCTTGCGCTTCTCGTCGCCATGCACGTCGAGGTCGCCGCTTTCGGCCGCGAAGCCGACGCAGAACGGCGCATCGGGCAGCGCCGCGACCGATGCGAGGATGTCGGGGTTCTCGACGAACGCGAGCGCCGGCATCTTGCGGTCGGCCGTCTTCTTCATCTTGTGCTCGGCCGGCTGGTCGACGCGCCAGTCGGCGACTGCGGCCACCGCGATGAAGATGTCGGCATCGTTCACGGCATGCATCACCGCGTCATACATCTGCTGCGCGGTCTGCACGTCCTGGCGGGTCACGCCCCACGGCGTGTCGAGCGCGACCGGCCCGGCGACGAGATGCACGTCGGCGCCGGCCTGTTGCGCGGCGCGCGCGAGCGCGAACCCCATCTTGCCGCTGGAGCGGTTCGTCAGGCCGCGCACCGGGTCGAGCGGTTCGAATGTGGGCCCGGCCGTGATCAGCACGCGGCGGTGCGCGAGCACCTTCGGCGCGAAGTGCGCGACGATCGCTTCATAGATCGCCTCGGGTTCGAGCATGCGGCCGTCGCCGACTTCGCCGCAGGCCTGCGCGCCCGAATCCGGGCCGAGTACCGACACGCCGTCCGCGCGCAATTGCGCGGCGTTGCGTTGCGTGGCCGGGTTCTGCCACATCTGGCGGTTCATTGCGGGCACGACGAGCAGCGGACAGTCGCGCGCGACGCACAGCGTCGACAACAGATCGTCGGCGAACCCGTGCGCGAGCTTCGCGAGGAAATCCGTCGACGCGGGCGCGATCACGATCGCGTCGGCTTCGCGCGACAGGTCGATGTGCGCCATGTTGTTGTCGATGCGCGCGTCCCACTGGCTCGTATAGACGGGCCGGCCCGACAGCGCCTGCATCGTGACGGGCGTGATGAACTGGGTGGCGGCGTCGGTCATCGCGACCTGCACGGTCGCGCCGGCCTTCGCGAGCAGCCGCGTGAGTTCGGCGATCTTGTAGCAGGCGATGCCGCCCGTCAGGCCGAGAACGAGGTGTTTTCCTGCGAGTTCTGCGTGTGCCAACTCAGGCCTCCTGGGGTCAAACGGAACGGCCGGCGCGAAGCCGGCCGTCGACACGGAGTATGCGCGCTCAGCGCGCGCCGCGCACGCGCCGCAGCTCGTCGTAGATCAGCAGCACCGCGCCGACCGTGATCGCGGAATCGGCGATGTTGAACGCCGGGAAGTGCCACGCGCCGACGTGAAAATCGAGGAAGTCGATCACGTGGCCGTAGACGAGCCGGTCGATCACGTTGCCGAGCGCGCCGCCGAGGATCAGCGCGAGCGACACGCTGAACAGCCGCTGGTGGCCGTGGCGCTTCAGCAGGAAGCAGATCACGAGCGTCGCGCCGACGCCGAGCGCGGTGAACGCCCAGCGCTGCCAGCCGCTCGCGGTCGACAGGAAGCCGAACGCGGCGCCGCGGTTGTACACCAGCACGAGGTTGAAGAACGACGTCAGCGCATGCTGCGCGCCGTACGCGAATGTCTTGAGGATCGCGATCTTCGACAGCTGGTCGAACAGGATCACGATCAGCGAAATGCCGAGCCAGGGCGCGAGCGCGCCGCTGGCCGGTTTCGACAGGGTCTTCGCCATAATTTAAGCAGCGCTCCGGATTTCGCCGTTTTCAAACAGGTTCGAGAAGCAGCGGCCGCACAGCGTCGGATGATCGGCGTGTGCGCCGACATCTTCACGGTAGTGCCAGCAGCGCTCGCACTTCTGGTACTTCGACGCGGCCACGTCGACGCTTTCCTGCGCTTCGTCGTCGACCTTCACGACGGTCGCCGCCGACGTGATCAGCACGAACTTGAGATCGTCGCCGAGGCTCGTCAGCGCGTCGTAGCGCGCGCCGCTCGCATGCACGGCCACTTCGGCCTGCAGCGACGAACCGATGCGGTTCGCGGTGCGCGCTTCCTCGAGCGCCTTCGTCACGTTGCCGCGCACGTCGCGCAGCAGCGCCCACTTGTCGATCAGCGCGGCCGAGCCGGCGACTTCCGGATACGCATAGTAGGTTTCCGTGAAAATCGTGTCGCTCGCCGGCTGGAACACCTTCCACGCTTCTTCCGCCGTGAACGACAGGAACGGCGCGAGCACGCGCAGCAGGCCGTGCGTCAGGTGATACAGCGCGGTTTGCGCGGAGCGGCGCGCGCGCGAATCGGCGGCGCTCGTGTACAGGCGATCCTTCAGCACGTCGAGGTAGAAGCCGCCGAGGTCTTCCGAGCAGTACGTCTGCAGCTTCGCGACGACCGGGTGGAATTCGTACTTCTCGTAGTGGCCGAGCAGTTCGGTCTGCAGTTGCTGCGAGAACGCGACCGCATAGCGGTCGATCTCGAGCCATTCGTCGGCCGGCACCGCGTGCTGCGCGAAATCGAAATCCGACAGGTTCGCGAGCAGGAAGCGCAGCGTGTTGCGGATGCGGCGATAGCCTTCCGTTACGCGCTTCAGGATTTCCTCGGAGATCGCGAGTTCGCCCGAGTAGTCGGTCGATGCGATCCACAGGCGGATGATTTCCGCGCCGAGACGGTTCGCGACTTCATGCGGGTCGATGCCGTTGCCGAGCGACTTGCTCATCTTGCGGCCTTCGCCGTCGACCGTGAAGCCGTGCGTGAGCAGGCCCTTGTACGGCGCGCGACCATCGATCATCGATGCCGTCAGGAGCGACGAGTGGAACCAGCCGCGATGCTGGTCCGAGCCTTCGAGGTACAGGTCGGCCGGGAACTGCAGCTGATCCTTGTGCGAGCCGCGCAGCACGTGCCAGTGCGTCGTGCCCGAATCGAACCACACGTCGAGCGTGTCGCGGTTCTTTTCGTACAGGTTCGCGTCGTCGCCGATCAGCTCGCGCGGGTCGAGCGATTGCCACGCCTCGATGCCCGACTGCTCGACGCGCTTCGCGACTTCCTCGAGCAGCTCGAGCGTGCGCGGGTGCAGCTCGCCGGTTTCCTTGTGCACGAAGAACGCCATCGGCACGCCCCACTGGCGCTGGCGCGACAGCGTCCAGTCGGGACGGTTCGCGATCATGCTGAACAGGCGCTGCTTGCCCCACGACGGGTAGAACGCGGTCGCGTCGACGCCTTCGAGCGCCGTCTCGCGCAGCGTCTTGCCGCCGTCGCGCGGCGTCACGTCCATGCCGGCAAACCACTGCGACGTCGCGCGGTAGATGATCGGCGTCTTGTGGCGCCAGCAGTGCATGTAGCTGTGCGTGTACTTCTCGCTGCGCAGCAGCGAGCCGGCCGCGTTCAGCGCGTCGACGATCTTCGGGTTCGCGTCCCAGATCGACAGGCCGCCGAACAGCGGCAGCGATTCGATATAGCGGCCGTCGCCCATCACCGGGTTGATGAAGTCGGAATCGGTCATCCCGTGCGCCTTGCACGACTGGAAGTCCTCGATACCGTACGCGGGCGACGAGTGCACGACGCCGGTACCCGTGTCGGTCGTCACGTAGTCGCCGAGATAGACGGGCGCGGTGCGCTGGTAGCCGGGGTGGGTCGAGGCGAGCGGGTGGTGGAAGCGCAGGTTCGCGAGCTTCACGCCGGGCGCGGTCGCGACGACGCGGCCGGTCAGCTTGAAGTCGGCCATGCAGGCTTCGACGCGCTCTTGCGCAATGATCAGCAGCCCGCGCTCGGTGTCGACCAGCGCGTAGACGATTTCCGGATGGAGGTTCAGCGCCTGGTTGGCGGGAATCGTCCACGGCGTGGTGGTCCAGATCACGATGCCGCCGTCGGCGCGCGGCAGCGCCGGCAGGCCGAACGCGTGCGCGGTCTTTTCCGGTTCCGCGAACGCGAACATCACGTCGATCGTCGGGTCGGTGCGGTCCTTGTACTCGACTTCCGCTTCCGCGAGCGCCGAGCCGCAGTCGAAGCACCAGTTGACCGGCTTCAGCCCGCGGTACACGTAGCCCTTCTCGATGATCTTGCCGAGCGCGCGGATTTCTTCCGCCTCGTTCACGAAGTTCATCGTCTTGTACGGATTCGCCCAGTCGCCGAGCACGCCCAGGCGCTTGAAGCCGACCTTCTGCTTCTCGATCTGCTCGGTCGCGTACGCGCGCGCCTTGCTCATCACTTCGGCCGCCGGCAGCGACTTGCCGAACTGCTTCTCGATCTGGATCTCGATCGGCATCCCGTGGCAATCCCAGCCGGGCACGTACGGCGCGTCGAAGCCGGCCATGTTGCGCGACTTGACGACGATGTCCTTCAGGATCTTGTTGACCGCGTGGCCGAGGTGGATGTCGCCGTTCGCATACGGCGGGCCGTCGTGCAGGATGAACTTCGGCCGGCCCTGGCTGGCCGCGCGGATCTTCTCGTAGATGCCGCGCTCCTCCCACTCCTTGACCCACTGCGGCTCGCGCTTGGGCAGGTCGCCGCGCATCGGGAACGGCGTGTCGAGCAGGTTGACCGGATACTTGGCCTGCGGTTTCGAATCGGCTTTCTTGTTGCTCATGATGGGATCGCTATCTAAATCGGGGACGCTCGGCGTCGTGAATCGGGTAGGCGCGCGACGGGGCGGCGCGAGGGTGCGGCGCGAGGCGCCGCCGTCCGGATCAGCTAATTCGGTCGGTAGCCGACGTCGCGAAGCCCGTCGCGCGGCTGCCCGGCGCACGGTCGCGTTCGACGAAATAAGCGCGTGCATTCGCGACGTCCAGCGCGATCGCGCGCGACAGCGCCTCGAGATCGTCGAACTTCGCCTCGTCGCGCAGCTTCTTCAGGAATTCGACACGGATCAGCTTGCCGTACGCATCGCCGTGCCAGTCGAGCAGGTGGACTTCGAGCAGCACGCGGCCCGAATCGTCGACGGTCGGGCGCAGCCCGAGGCTTGCGACGCCGGGCAGCGGCTCGGGGCCGAGGCCGTGCACCTGCACGACGAAGATGCCCGCGAGCGCCGGCCGCTTGTGCGCGATCGGCAGGTTCAGCGTCGGGAAGCCGAGGTCGCGGCCGAGCTTGAGGCCGTGCGCGACGTGGCCGCTGATCGCGTAGCCGTGGCCGAGCGCTTGCGCGGCCGCGTCGAGATCACCCGCGGCGAGCGCCGCGCGCACGCCGGAGCTGGAAATGCGCGTGCCGTCGCTGCCGGACACCGTGCCCATCTGCTCGACCTCGAAGCCGTGCAGCTCGCCGGCCGCCTTCAGCGTGTCGAAGGTGCCCGCGCGCTTCGCGCCGTAGCAGAAATCGTCACCGACCATCATCCAGCGCGCGTGCAGCCCGTTCACCAGCGTGCGCTCGACGAACGCCTGCGGCGACTGGCTCGCGAAGGTGTGGTTGAAGTGCTCGACGACGACGCGGTCGACCCCGTGGTCGCGCAATGCTTCCAGCTTGTCGCGCAGCATCGCGATGCGCGGCGGCGCGCCGGCCGGGTTGAAGAATTCGCGCGGGTGCGGCTCGAACGTCATCACGCACACGGGCAGGCCGCGTGCGTCCGCTGCCGCGCGCACGCGCGCGAGCAGGGCCTGGTGCCCGCGATGGACACCGTCGAAGTTGCCGATCGTCAACGCGCACGGGGCGCGGCTCTCGGCGTTGGGCAGGCCGCGGAAGACTTTCACGATAGCGGATGCAGCGTCGGGGGAATGGGCGGTGGGATGCCGCAAAGCAGAAGATTATAAACGTTCGGGCGGCCCGACGGCCGAGAAGGCGGGAAACGCGAGGGCGAATGGTAAAATTCGCGGATGAAAAAACTCGTGATCCTGATTTCCGGTCGCGGCAGCAACATGGAGGCCATCGTCCGCGCGTGCGCGCAGGAACGCTGGCCGGCCGAGATTGCCGCCGTGATCGCCAACCGGCCCGATGCGGCCGGGCTGGCTTTTGCCGCGTCGCACGGGGTGGCGACCGCGGTGGTCGACCACCGGTCGTTCGACGGCCGCGACAGCTTCGACGCGGCGCTCGCCGCCGAGATCGACCGTTTCGCGCCCGATCTCGTCGTCCTCGCCGGCTTCATGCGCATCCTCACGCCCGCATTCGTCAGACGATACGAAGGCCGGCTGCTGAACATCCATCCGTCGCTGCTGCCGAGCTTCAAGGGCATCCACACGCATCAGCAGGCGCTGGATGCCGGCGTCGCGCTGCATGGCGCGAGCGTGCATTTCGTCATTCCCGAGCTCGACAGCGGCGCGATCGTCGCGCAGGGCGCGGTGCCCGTGCGCGCCGGCGACGACGCGGCCGCGCTCGCGCGGCGCGTGCTGACGGTCGAGCACGTGCTGTATCCGCGCGCGGTGCGCTGGTTCGTCGAGGGGCGTTTGCGCCTCGAGGACGGCCGTGCAGTGGTCGCGCCCGAAGAGGCGCGCTGGATTTTCGCGGATCAACCGCAAACCGAAACGAGTGAGGGCGTATGAAGCTGCACGGATTCCTGATTGGCCAGACCGAAACCCTGCTCGCCGAGGTGCTGAAGTTCGCCGGCCCCGCCGACGCGACGACGAGCCGGTTCTTCCGCGCGCACCCGAAGCTCGGGCATGCCGAGCGCGGCGTGATCGCCGAGGCCGTGTTCGCGGTGCTGCGCCGGAAGATGGAGTTTTCGCATCTGGCCGAGAGCGGCACCGGCACGCCCGCGCGGCGCCTGACGCTGCTCGGCCTGATGCAGACGATGGGGCGCAATGCGCTGAAGCCGTTCCTGTCCGACACCGAGTCCGCATGGCTCGAGCACGTGTCGAAGATCGATCCGGCGAGCCTGCCCGTGCGCATTCGCACGAACCTGCCCGACTGGATTCACCAGGCGCTGTCGGCCCGCTTCGACGCGGACGAGCTTGCGCAGCTCGCCGCCGCGCTGAACTACCCGGCGCCGCTCGACCTGCGCGCCAACGCGCAGAAGGCGAGCCGCGACCAGGTGATCGAAGCGCTGCGCGTGAGCGGCATCGACGCGGGCGCGACGCCGTTCGCGCCGTTCGGCGTGCGCGTGGTCGGCAAGCCGGCGCTGACGCGCCTGAAGCTGTTCGAGGAAGGCGCGATCGAGGTGCAGGACGAAGGCAGCCAGCTGCTGTGCTCGCTGGTCGCGCCGCGGCGCGGCGAGATGGTCGTCGATTTCTGCGCGGGCGCGGGCGGCAAGACGCTCGCGCTCGGCGCGATGATGCGCTCGACCGGGCGCCTCTATGCGTTCGACATCTCGGAGAAGCGCCTCGCGAAGCTGAAGCCGCGCCTCGCGCGCAGCGGGCTGTCGAACGTGAACCCGGTGCTGATCGACAGCGAGCACGACGCGAAGATCAAGCGGCTCGCCGGCAAGATCGACCGCGTGCTGGTCGACGCGCCGTGCAGCGGCCTCGGCACGCTGCGCCGCAATCCGGACCTGAAGTGGCGCCAGACGCGCACCGCGATCGACGAGCTGACGCCGAAACAGGCGTCGATCCTCGCGAGCGCCGCGCGGCTCGTGAAGAAGGGCGGCCGGCTCGTCTACGCGACCTGCAGCGTGCTCGACGCCGAGAACGAGCGCATCGTCGAGCAGTTCCTCGCCGATCACCCCGAGTTCGTGCTGGTGCCGGCGCAGCAGGTGCTGGCCGACCAGCGCATCGAGCTCGAGACGGGCGACTACCTGTCGCTGTGGCCGCACCGTCATGCGACCGACGGCTTCTTCGCCGCGGTGCTCGAACGCCGCGCCGCGCAGTAACGACCGGCCGGACGGACGATGGAGAATCTGCAGAGCCGCCTGCTGTCGCACCGGCTGGAATCGGTGATTCGCGATTTCCACCAGCCGGTGATGATCTGGCAGGCGGCGATCCTCGTCGGTGCGCTGTGTTTTGCATGGGTGGCCGCGCGTTTCGTGCACGGCCGGATCGATGCGCGGCGGCGGGCGGCCGGGCGCGCGCCCGGCGCGGGTGCGCAGAGCCTGAAGCGTGCGCTGTTTCCGCTGTTCGGCAGCGTGTTCGTCGGCGGCGCGCAGCTCGCGTTCGAGCCGTTCATGTCGACGTCGCTGCTGTCGCTCGCGCTCGTGCCGCTGTTCGGCATCGGGCTGATCTACGTGCTGTTCTTCTTCGCGCGGCGCGTGTTCGCACGCGACGGCCACACGCACGCGTGGCTGTCGATCGTCGAGAAGATTGTGTCGACCGTCGTGTGGGCCGCGATGGTGATGACCGTGCTCGGCATCCAGCGCGACGTGCTCGGCTGGCTCGACAGCGTGCAGTTCCGGGTCGCGACCGCGCACCTCACGCTGCTGTCGGTGATCTCCGGCGCGCTGTGGGTGTGCGTGACGCTGATGGTCGCGATGTGGCTCGGCTCGGTGCTCGAGGATCGCCTGTCGCGCGCGAGCACGCTCGACGCCAACCTGAAGGTCGTGCTGTCGCGGGTCGGCCGCGCGCTGCTCGTGTTCGCGGCGATCCTGATCGGGCTGTCGCTCGTCGGCATCGACGTGACGGTGCTCGGCGTATTCGGCGGCGCGGTGGGCGTCGGCCTCGGCTTCGGGCTGCAAAAGATCGCGAGCAACTACGTGTCGGGTTTCATCATCCTGCTCGACCGCTCGTTGCGGCTCGGCGATGCGATCAGCGTCGGCGGGCTGCAGGGCGTCGTCACGCAGATCCGCACGCGCTACACGGTCGTGCGCGGCCTCGACGGCAACGAGACGCTGATCCCGAACGAGAAGCTGATCACCGACGTCGTGCAGAACCAGTCGTCGTACCTGACGCGCGGCTATGCGAAGGTCGCGGTGCAGGTCGCGTACACGAGCGACGTCGAGCAGGCACTCGCGTTGCTCGCTGACGCGGCGAAGGACGTGCCGCGCGTGCTGGCCGAGCCGGCGCCGACCCCGTACCTCGTGAGTTTCGGCGCGGACGGGATCGATCTGGAGCTCGGTTTCTGGATCGAGGATTCGGCGAAAGGCACGTCGGGCGTGCGCTCGAGCGTGAACCGCAACATCTGGCGGCTGTTCGGCGAGCACGGGATCTCGATTCCGTTTCCGCAGCGCGAAGTGCGCGTGGTCGGGCTGCCGGACGGCTTTCTCGCGGCGGGCGCGGCGGCCAACGGTGCGCTGGACGGGCACGCGCCGCCGGCGTAGCGGGCGCGGGCGGTCAATCGTACCGATTCCGCGGCCGAAACCGGATCGCGGGGCTTTCCGAGTCCGCGCATGGACCGCGCGGATTGCGTCAGGGCAAGAAAATATTCATTTTTTACAAAGACTTGGAGCGGTTGAAGTAAAATTCTGGTCTACACGCGGTATGCTTTCATTCTTCTGACGCCAGCGTGGCGTCGCTCTCATCACGGGTAACTGCCTTGTTGAATTCTGTGCTCGATTTTCTTTCCCACGGGCTCCTGCATTTTTCGTGGTGGCAAGTCGCGTTGTTCGCGCTCGCCGTCACGCACGTCACGATCATCGGCGTGACCGTCTACCTGCACCGCTGCCAGGCGCACCGCGCGCTGGAGCTGCATCCGATCGCGAGCCACTTCTTCCGGTTCTGGCTCTGGATGACCACCGGCATGCTGACCGGCCAGTGGGCCGCGATTCACCGCAAGCACCACGCGAAGTGCGAGACCGAGGAAGATCCGCACAGCCCGCAGACGCGCGGCATCTGGAAGGTGTTCCTCGAGGGCGCCGAGCTGTACCGCGCGGAAGCGAAGAACGAAGAGACGATGCGCAAGTTCAGCCACGGCACGCCGAACGACTGGCTCGAGCGCAATGTGTACTCGAAGTACCCGATTCTCGGCATCAGCATGATGATGGTGATCGACGTCGCGCTGTTCGGCGTGCTCGGCCTGACCGTGTGGGCCGTGCAGATGGTCTGGATTCCGTTCTGGGCCGCTGGCGTCGTGAACGGCTTCGGTCACTTCTGGGGCTATCGCAACTTCAACTCGGCTGACGCGAGCACGAACCTGTTCCCGTGGGGCATCGTGATCGGCGGCGAGGAACTGCACAACAACCACCACACGTTCGCGACGTCGGCGAAGCTGTCGAACAAGTGGTACGAGTTCGACATCGGCTGGATGTACATTCGCATCATGTCGGCCTTCGGTCTCGCGAAGGTGAAGAAGGTCGCGCCGACGCCGCGCCTGAACAAGCCGAAGACGGTGCTCGATCAGGAAACGCTGCAGGCCGTGCTGTCGAACCGCTACGAAGTGATGGCGCGCTACGGCAAGGCCGTGAAGCGTGCGTACCGTCAGGAGCTTGCGCATCTGAAGGAACTCGGTTCGAGCGAGAAGTACCAGCTGATGCGCGGCGCGCGCAAATGGTTCCACAAGGACGCCGACGGCCTCGACGAGCCGCAGAAGAAGCTGCTGCCGGAAATCTTCGCGAACAGCCAGAAGCTGCATACGTACTTCCAGCTGCGCCAGGATCTCGCCGCGATCTGGGATCGTTCGACCGCATCGCGCGAACAGCTTCTCGCGCAATTGCAGGATTGGTGCCATCGCGCAGAACAAAGCGGCATCAAGGCGCTGCAGGAATTCGCGACACGCCTGCGTCGCTACGCCTGATTCGAAATCGATTAGAATCTCAGGACGTCACAAACCCCGCGTTGGCGGGGTTTTTTCATTTGGGCCGCTGGTTTTTGACGGATCGGCGGCGCCGGGATTGGTATGAGGTTTGGGGCAGGAGATATGGAGATGCAATCGACGATCAAACCCGTCGAGTACGACCGGCCCATCGCAACGGGGACCGTGTGTGGCGTCGGACAGGCATGGGCCAAGGTGCCCGACGCGCCGTCCGCCGAGGAGCGCGCTGCGCTGAAGGCGCGCATCAAGGCGTTGCTCGCCCGTGAAAAGGCCGTGCTGGTCGCCCACTACTACGTGGATGCCGAACTGCAGGAGCTGGCCGACGAAACGGGCGGCTGCGTCGCGGATTCGCTCGAAATGGCCCGCTTCGGCCGCGATCACGACGCGCAGACGCTGGTCGTCGCCGGCGTGCGCTTCATGGGCGAAACCGCGAAGATCCTGAGCCCGAACAAGCGGATTCTGATGCCCGACCTCGACGCGACCTGTTCGCTCGACCTCGGCTGCCCGGTCGACGAATTCTCGGCGTTCTGCGATGCGCATCCGGACCGTACCGTCGTCGTCTACGCGAACACCAGCGCGGCCGTGAAGGCGCGCGCGGACTGGATGGTCACGTCGTCGATCGGTCTCGAGATCGTTGCCGACCTGCATGCGCGCGGCGAAAAGATCATCTGGGCGCCGGACCGCCATCTGGGCAGCTATATCCAGAAGAAAACCGGTGCCGACATGCTGCTGTGGCAGGGCTCGTGCCTCGTCCACGACGAGTTCAAGGGCATCGAGCTCGACCTGCTGCGCGCCGAATATCCGGACGCGAAGGTGCTCGTACATCCCGAGTCGCCGGAAAACGTCGTGGCGCAGGCCGATGTCGTCGGTTCGACCACGCAACTGATCGACGCGGCCGTCAAGTTCGACGCGAAACGCTTCATCGTCGCGACCGATCTCGGCATCCTGCACAAGATGCAGCTTGCCGCGCCCGGCAAGACCTTCATCGCCGCGCCGACGGCCGGCAACAGCGCGACCTGCAAGAGCTGCGCGCACTGCCCGTGGATGGCGATGAACGGACTCGCGAACCTCGCCGACGTGCTCGAACGCGGTCACAACGAGATCTTCGTCGATCCGGCGATCGGCGAGCGCGCGCGTTTGCCGATCGACCGGATGCTCGAATTCGCGGCTGCACACAAGAAGCGCGTGCAGGCGAGCGGCGACCTGCAGCGCGACCAGCAACTGTTCGCGAACGTGGGGCCCGCATGAGCAACGCCGTCTCCCCGCTGTTCGACGCCGTCCGCGCCCAATACGGCGCGGCATTCGACGAAGCGATCGCGCGCAACGTGGCCGATGCGATCGCCGAAGACGTCGGCCCCGGCGACCAGACCGGGCGCCTCGTGCCGGCCGGCGAGCGCCGCCGTGCGCGGATCATCGTGCGCGAGGAAGCCGTGCTGTGCGGCGTGCCGTGGTTCGAGGGCGTGATCGCCCGGATCGATCCGTCGATCGTCGTGCAATGGCGCTATCGCGAAGGCGACCGGATGACGCCGGATTCGACCGTGTGCGAACTCGAAGGGCCGGCGCGCGCGCTGCTGACGGCCGAGCGCAACGGGCTGAACTTCCTGCAGTTGCTGTCGGGTGTCGCGACCGCGACGCGCCGTTACGTCGATCGCGTCGAAGGCACGCGCGCGAAGATCCTCGACACGCGCAAGACGCTGCCGGGGCTGCGGCTCGCACAGAAGTACGCGGTGCGCGTGGGCGGCGGTGAGAACCAGCGTCTCGCGCTGTACGACGGCATCCTGATCAAGGAGAACCACATCGCGGCGGCAGGCGGTGTCGGCGAGGCGCTCGACGCGGCGTTCGCGCTGGAGTCGGGCGTGCCGGTGCAGGTCGAAGTCGAGACGCTCGCGCAGCTCGACACGGCGCTCGCGCATCGCGCGCAGTCGGTGCTGCTCGACAACTTCACGCTCGACATGATGCGCGAAGCGGTGCGCGTGACGGCGGCCAGGGCCGTGCTCGAAGTGTCGGGCGGCGTCAATTTCGATACGGTGCGTGCGTTCGCGGAGACGGGCGTCGATCGTATCTCGATCGGCGCGCTGACGAAGGACGTGCGGGCGACCGACTATTCGATGCGGATCGTCGACTGACCGAAACGCGTTCGTCAGACAAAAAGCCGTTGGCGCGCACACGCCAACGGCTTTTTTCTTGGGCTGCGGTCGCCGCCGGGAAGGGCAGCGCGCCGCTCAGCGGCGCGAGCGCGGCGTGAGCACGCTCGGCAGCGCCTTCGGCAGCGTATGCGGCCAGTCGCGGCTGTAGTGCAGCCCGCGGCTTTCGCGGCGCGAGTACGCGCTTTTCACGATCAGCGTGGCCACGTCGACGAGGTTGCGCAGTTCGAGCAGATCGCGCGTCACGCGGAAATTCGCGTAGTACTCGTGGATCTCGTCGCGCAGCAGCGACAGCCGGTGCTTCGCGCGCTCGAGGCGCTTGTCGGTGCGCACGATGCCGACGTAGTTCCACATCAGGCGGCGCAGTTCGTCCCAGTTGTGGGCCACGACGACTTCCTCGTCCGCATCCGACACGCGGCTTTCGTCCCATGCGGGCAGTGCGGTGGGCGTTTGGGCGTTGAAGCCGGCCGCTTCGATCGCCTCGGCCGCCGCGCGGCCGATCACGAGGCATTCGAGCAGCGAGTTGCTCGCGAGCCGGTTCGCGCCGTGCAGCCCCGTATACGACGTTTCGCCGACCGCATACAGGCCGGCGAGATCGGTGCGCCCCGCGAGATCGGTGACGACGCCGCCGCACGTATAGTGCGCGGCCGGCACGACGGGGATCGGTTGTTTCGCGATGTCGATGCCGAATTCGAGGCAGCGCGCATGAATCGTCGGGAAATGTTCGCGCAGGAACGCTTCCGGCTGATGGCTGATGTCGAGATACACGCAGTCGATCCCGCGCTTCTTGATCTCGAAGTCGATCGCGCGTGCGACGATGTCGCGCGGCGCGAGCTCGGCGCGCGGATCGTGTGCGGGCATGAAGCGCGTGCCGTCGGGCAGCTTCAGCAGGCCGCCTTCGCCGCGCACGGCTTCCGAAATCAGGAACGACTTCGCGTACGGATGGAACAGGCAGGTCGGGTGGAACTGGATGAATTCCATGTTCGACACGCGGCAGCCTGCCCGCCATGCCATCGCGATGCCGTCGCCGGTCGCGGTGTCGGGGTTCGTCGTGTACAGGTAGACCTTGCCCGCGCCGCCGGTGGCGAGCACCGTATGCGGCGCCTCGATCGTGATCGTGCGGTCGTGGTCGACGTCGAGCGCATACAGGCCATGACAGCGGCGGCCGGGCAGGCCGAGCCGGTCCGACGTGATCAGGTCGATCGCGTGGTGGTTTTCGAAGAACGTGATGTTCGGATGCTGGCGCGCGCGCGCCGACAGCGTCGCGAGCACCGCATGGCCGGTCGCATCGGCCGCATGGATGATCCGGCGGTGACTGTGGCCGCCTTCGCGCGTCAGGTGAAAGCCGAGTTCGGCTGCGTCGTCCTTCGTGAACGGCACGCCTTGCGAGATCAGCCATTCGATCGCTTCGCGGCCGTGCTCGACGATGTAGCGCGTCGCGCCTTCGTCGCACAGCCCGCCACCGGCGACCAGCGTGTCGTCGACGTGGTTCTCGATGCTGTCCGCCGAGTCGAGGACCGCCGCGATGCCGCCCTGCGCGTGATCGCTTGCCCCCTCCATCATCGAACGTTTCGCGATCAGCGCGACACGTCGCGTGCTGGCCAGGTTGAGTGCGACCGACAGCCCTGCCAGGCCGCTGCCGACGATCGCCACGTCGAATTTCATGCTGCATCTCCATCGTTACGCTTTTTGATCTTGCGTTCCGTCGGTCGTCGCCGCGGAAAGGGGAGAGCATACCGCGTCGGGCGCGAGCGCGCGCGCCAAAACAAAAAGCCCCGCAGGAGCGGGGCTTTTCGGTCGCCGTCAGGCTGGCAGAAACCGGAGATTACTTGATCTTGGTTTCTTTGTATTCCACATGCTTGCGGACGACGGGATCGAACTTCTTGATCGCCATCTTTTCCGGCATGTTGCGCTTGTTCTTCGTGGTCGTGTAGAAGTGACCCGTACCAGCGGTCGACTCAAGCTTGATCTTGTCGCGGGCGCCTTTTGCCATGATTCTGCTCCTTGGGCTTAGGCTTCGCCGCGTGCGCGCAGGTCAGCGAGCACGGAATCGATGCCGTTCTTGTCGATCAGGCGCAGACCGGCGTTCGAGACGCGCAGACGCACCCAGCGGTTTTCGCTCTCAACCCAGAACCGGCGGTTTTGCAGGTTCGGGAGGAAGCGGCGCTTCGTCTTGTTGTTGGCGTGGGAAACGTTGTTGCCGCTCATCGGCGCTTTCCCAGTTACTTGGCATACGCGTGCCATGAGAGCACTCCTAATACGCTAAATTCGGGGTTCGATCGCCGGTGAAGGTTCCATCGCACCGCCACGTGATCCATGGCTGCACTCAGAACGCCGTAGCCCTTACAGACAAGGCCCTTCGATGGCTAGAACTGGTTGGAAAAAAGACAGACGGCGATTCTAGCAGAAAAAGTTCAGAAAAATCAAACCTAATTTCGCTTCGCCGTTGCGGCGCCCTGGGGAAGGGCCGCCGCGCCACAGTCTACAGCCAACCGGCCCGTGCGAACGAAAAAGTATCGCTGACGCCGACGACGACGTGATCGAGCAGCCGCACGTCGACGAGCTCGAGCGCGTCCTTCAGCACGCGGGTCAGGCGGCGGTCTTCCGCGCTCGGCTGCACAGCGCCCGACGGATGGTTGTGCGCGACGATCAGCGCGGCGGCGTTCTGTTTCATCGCCTGCCGCACGATCTCGCGCGGGTAGACGGCCATGCGCGTGAGCGAGCCGCGCGCGATTTCCTCGATGTCGATCATGCGGTTGCGGGCGTCCAGGTAGACCGCGACGAACACTTCGTGCGGGAGCGTGCCGATCTTCATGCGCAGGCAATCCTCGACGGCGCCGGGCGAATCGATCTGCATGCCGTCCCGGGCCTTTTCCTCCAGCATGCGCCGGGCGATCTCGGTGACCGCGACCAGCCGCGCGGAGCGCGCGGGGCCGATGCCGGGGTGCGCCTCGAAATCGTCGGCGCCCGCTTCGAGCAATCCGCGCAGCGACTTGTATTGATCGATCAGTTCGCGGGCGATGACGAAGACGTCGTGACCGGGCTTGCCGGTGCCGAGCAGCAGCGCGATCAGCTCGTCGTCGGTCAGCGCGGCCGGCCCGCGCTCCAGCAGTCGTTCGCGCGGCCGCTCGGGCCGCCAGTCGGCCGGGCGGCGCTTGCGCCGGTTGATCGGGATGACGCGGGCCGGCGAATCGGCCGGCGCGTCGGCGGTGTCGCGGCATTCGGCCGACGGCAGGATGAGGCAGGGTGATGGCATGGTCTGAACTCCATTGGCGGCGGGCGGCATGCGCGACGTCGTCGCACTTTCCGCCTTGCACGCTCAGGTGACTTACAATATTGGCTTTGCGCCGGGCCATTCGGCCGTAGCGGGCGCCGACCGAACGAGTAATTCATGAGCCTCATCGATCTATCCGAAGTGAAGCCCGGTTCCCACGTCACGTTGCATTACCGGCTCGCACTGGCCGACGGCGCCGACATCGTCAACACCTTCTCGGACAAGCCGGCCACGCTGTTGCTGGGAGCGGGGCAACTGGCGCCGTCGCTGGAACAGATTCTGCTCGGGCTCCGGGTCGGCGACCACTCGACTTTTCAGCTAGCGCCCGAGCAGGGGTTCGGTCCCCGCAATCCCGACATGCTCCAGCGCGTGACGCTGTCGACGCTGCGCGAGAACGGGATGGTCGGCGACGACTTCACGCCGGGCGAACTCATCGAGTTCAACGCACCGGATGGCGGTCGCTACGCGGGGGTGCTGAAGGAAGTCAGCGAGACCTCGGCGCTGTTCGACTTCAACCATCCGCTCGCGGGCCAGGCGCTCACGTTCGAAGTGAAAATCATCGGAATCCTGTAATCATGAGTACCACCGATACGCTGTCCGGGCAGACCGTCGCCGCCGACGCCGAAATCCTGCTGGCCCAGCCGCGCGGTTTCTGCGCGGGCGTCGACCGCGCGATCGAGATCGTCGAGCGCGCCATCGCGATGCACGGCGCGCCGATCTACGTGCGTCACGAAATCGTCCACAACAAGTACGTGGTCGAGGATCTGAGGAAGAAGGGCGCGATCTTCGTCGAGGAGCTCGAGGAAGTGCCGGCCGGCAATACCGTGATCTTCAGTGCGCACGGTGTGTCGAAAGCCGTGCGCGACGAGGCCGACGTGCGCGGCCTGCGCATTTACGACGCAACCTGCCCGCTCGTCACGAAGGTGCACGTCGAAGTGGCGAAGATGCGCCAGGATGGCGTCGACATCGTCATGATCGGGCACAAGGGCCATCCGGAAGTCGAAGGCACGATGGGCCAGGTCGAGCGCGGCATGCACCTCGTCGAAAGCGTCGAGGACGTACAGAAGCTCGAGCTCGCCGATCCCGAACGCATCGCGCTCGTCACGCAGACGACGCTGTCCGTCGACGACGCGGCCGAGATCATCGGCGCGCTGAAGGCGAAGTATCCGAAGATCCGCGAGCCGAAGAAGCAGGACATCTGCTACGCGACGCAGAACCGCCAGGACGCGGTGAAGTTCATGGCGCCGCAATGCGATGTCGTGATCGTGGTCGGCAGCCCGAACAGCTCGAACTCGAGCCGGCTGCGCGAAGTGGCCGAAAAGCGCGGCGTGGCCGCGTACATGGTCGATGCACCGGACCAGATCGATCCGGCGTGGGTCGCCGGCAAGCGCCGCATCGGCGTGACGGCCGGCGCGTCGGCGCCCGAGGTGCTCGCCCAGGCCGTGATCGCGCGGCTGCGCGAACTCGGCGTGCGCAACGTCCGCGCACTCGACGGCATCGAGGAAAACGTGTCGTTTCCGCTGCCGCGCGGGTTGAACCTGCCGCCCGCCGCCTGATTGCCGCATCGCACCCCGCGGAACACCGAAGCGCGCCTTCCCGGCGCGCTTTTTTTGTGCCTCGAAATTCATATCGCAACCATTATTCCCAGCGATGGTGCAACCCGGTTGCTCTCGGCTCGCGCAATCGTGTCTCAAAATTGGTTGCAATGCAGGAAAACCCCATCGAATCAGGAATATTGGCGGCCTATAAATGGAGTTACAATGCGGCCGTTTTCAAGCCGGAATGGCTTTGAAACGGGTTTTGGCAAGGCGCGGGAGACCATTCAATGCATGTGAAGTTGGCTTACGCCGTGTCCGTCGCCGCACCGGTTGCAATGCTTGCCGGTTGCAGCAAAAAGAGCGACGACGGGGCGGGCAGGAAGGCTGCGGGGTTCGCGGCACCATCGGCCAGCGGCGTGCGCGCCGCCGGAACCGGACGGGCGGCGCCATCGGCGCGCCGTCTCGTGCAACAGGGCAGGGACAAGGAAAACGGGGCACGTTTGACGATCGAGGAAATCAACGCGCTTGGACCGGCGGCCGGTCCGGCAGCGGGCATGCCGGCTGCATCGCGGCAAGCCGCCGGTCGACGGAAGCCGGACGATCGCGGCGTTGCCGGCAGCGTGCAGACGCCTCTGTTCCCCCTTCAATTCGATTCGACGAAACAGCGCGCCGCCGCGACCGACCGTGTCGTGGCGCGCCGTCTGGTTCGTACGATGGATTCCGATGCAGTCCTGACGAACGTCGGGCGCGGCCGTCGCAACGCCTTGTCGGGCGACGTGGCGCGGAATCCGATCCGTCCTGGCGCGATGCTTGCATGGCACCGGACGGACCAAGGCACGGATGCCGGGAAACCGGACGACGGCCGTCTCGGCATGCTGCCCCACGACTTCAAGGAGGCCACGAACACCGTCCTCGATGTCGTGACGATTTAGCGACGGGACTCATGACGGCACCGGATCAGTGCGGTGCCGTTTTTGTATCCGCTCCGGCGGCAGGTCCGGCCGTACAGGCCGGGCGGCGCGCGCCGGGACGATCCACCCTTACCGGTATCGACTAGTACCCGCAGTGTCGCCGAGAAGGCGCGATTCCTCGCTTACCCGCGGGGCGCAACGTCCTCCGGCAGCACGGGCCAAGGAGCTTTAAATGGATATTTTCGTCCAGCAGGTTCTCAACGGGCTGGTGCTCGGCAGTGTGTACGCCATCATCGCGTTGGGATACACGATGGTGTACGGCATTCTCGGCATCATCAACTTCGCGCACGGCGACGTGCTGATGATCGGCGCGATGGTCGCGCTGTCGGCCATCACCGTGCTGCAGAATCACTTTCCCGGACTCGGCAACGTCGCGACGCTGACGATCGGCCTGGGCATCGCCGCGGTCGTCTGTGCGTTCGTCGGCTTCACGATCGAGCGCGTCGCGTACCGGCCGCTGCGCCGCGCGCCGCGCCTCGCGCCGCTGATCACCGCGATCGGCGTGTCGATCCTGCTGCAGACGGCTGCGATGATCATCTGGTCGCGCAACCCGCTGCCGTTCCCGCAATTGCTGCCGACCGACCCGATCAACGTGATCAAGGCCACCGACACGACGCCCGGCGCCGTGATCTCGGTCACCGAAATCGTGATCATCGCGGTCGCGTTCCTCGTGATGGGCGGCCTGCTGCTGCTCGTGCACAAGACCAAGCTCGGCCGCGCGATGCGCGCGATCGCCGAAAGCCCGAATACGGCGAGCCTGATGGGCGTGAACCCGAACTTCGTGATCTCCGCGACGTTCATGATCGGCTCCGCGCTCGCCGCGCTGGCCGGCGTGATGATCGCGTCCGAATACGGCAACGTGCACTTCTACATGGGCTTCATCCCCGGCATGAAGGCGTTCACGGCCGCGGTGCTCGGCGGGATCGGCAACCTCGGCGGCGCGATGGTCGGCGGCGTGCTGCTCGGCCTGATCGAGCAGCTCGGGGCCGGCTACATCGGCAACCTCACGGGCGGCGTATTCGGCAGTAACTACCAGGACGTGTTCGCCTTCGTCGTGCTGATCATCGTGCTGGTGTTCCGTCCGTCCGGCCTGCTGGGCGAACGGGTCGCGGACCGCGCGTAACGGAAGGGGAGCAAACAACATGACATCCATTCAACCGATCGAATCGTCGACGTCGCTCGTCGAAGAGCGCAACACCGCCAAGACCGTCGTCATCGGCCTCCTCACTGCGGTCCTCGTGATCGCCGCGCCGATCGTGATCGGCTCGGCCGGCGGCAACTACTGGGTCCGCGTGCTCGACTTCGCGATGCTGTACGTGATGCTCGCGCTGGGCCTGAACGTGGTGGTCGGCTTCGCCGGCCTGCTCGACCTCGGCTACATCGCGTTCTACGCGGTGGGCGCGTACACGGCGGCGCTCCTGAGCTCGCCGCACCTGACCTCGCAGTTCGAGTGGATCGCGGCGCTCGCGCCGAACGGCCTGCACGTGCCGTTCCTGCTGATCGTGCCGATCGCGATGGCGCTCGCGGCGACCTTCGGGATCCTGCTCGGCGCGCCAACGCTGCGCCTGCGCGGCGACTACCTGGCGATCGTCACGCTCGGCTTCGGTGAAATCGTCCGGATCTTCATGAACAACCTCGACCGTCCGGTGAACATCACCAACGGCCCGAAGGGGATCACGGGCATCGATCCGGTGCACGTCGGCGGCTTCAACCTGTCGCAGACGCATACGCTGTTCGGCTTCCAGCTGCCGTCGGTGTACATGTACTACTACCTGTTCGTGCTCTGCTCGCTGCTGGTGATCTGGGTGTGTACGCGTCTGCAGCACTCGCGTATCGGCCGCGCGTGGGCCGCGATCCGCGAAGACGAGATCGCCGCGAAGGCAATGGGCATCAACACCCGTAACGTGAAGCTGCTCGCGTTCGCGATGGGCGCGTCGTTCGGCGGCCTGTCGGGCTCGATGTTCGGCGCGTTCCAGGGCTTCGTGTCGCCCGAGTCGTTCACGTTCTGGGAATCGATCGTCGTGCTCGCGTGCGTGGTGCTCGGCGGCATGGGCCACATCCCGGGCGTGATCCTGGGTGCGGTGCTGCTCGCGATCTTCCCGGAATTCCTGCGTTCGACGATGAGCCCGCTGCAGCATGCGCTGTTCGGTCATGACATCGTCGATACGGAAGTGATCCGTCAGGCGCTGTACGGCCTCGCGATGGTGATCATCATGCTGTATCGCTCGGAAGGCCTGTGGCCCGCGCCGAAGCATGAGGACAAGATCGCGAAACTGGCGAAGCGCAACAGCAAGAAGCCGGTGCGCGCGTAACCTACGGACAAGGGGATAAACACATGAGCGACAAGCAAATCCGACTGTCCGTCTCGGGCGTGAACAAGCGCTTCGGCGGGCTGCAGGCGCTGTCCGACGTCGGCCTGCAGATCAAGGAAGGCGAGATCTACGGGCTGATCGGCCCGAACGGCGCCGGCAAGACCACGTTCTTCAACGTGATCACGGGCCTTTACACGCCGGACTCCGGCGACTTCAAGCTGGACGGCACGAACTACACGCCGACGGCCGTGCACCAGGTGGCCAGGGCCGGCATCGCGCGCACATTCCAGAACATCCGCCTGTTCGGCGGGATGACGGCGCTCGAGAACGTGATGGTGGGCCGCCACGTGCGCACCAAGCACGGGCTGCTCGGCGCGGTGTTCCAGACGCCGGCCGAACGTCAGGAAGAGCGCGAGATCAAGGAACGCGCGATCGAGCTGCTCGACTACGTCGGCGTGCTGCAGTACGCGGACTACACGTCGCGCAACCTGTCGTACGGTCACCAGCGCCGGCTGGAAATCGCCCGTGCATTGGCGACCGACCCGAAGCTGCTCGCGCTCGACGAGCCGGCAGCCGGGATGAACGCGACCGAGAAGGTCGAACTCACGCGCCTGCTCGACAAGATCCGTTCGGACGGCCGCACGATCCTGCTGATCGAGCACGACGTGAAGCTCGTGATGGGGCTGTGCAACCGGATGACGGTGCTCGATTACGGCAAGGTGATCGCCGAGGGTCTGCCGCAGGACGTGCAGAAGAATCCGAAGGTGATTGAGGCATATCTCGGCGCAGGGGTGCACTGATGGCAGCGGCAATGTTGAAAATCAAGGGCTTGCAGGTCAACTACGGCGGCATCCAGGCCGTCAAGGGCGTTGACATGGAAGTCCGCCAGGGCGAGCTCGTGACGCTGATCGGCGCGAACGGCGCCGGCAAGACCACGACGATGAAGGCGATCACCGGCCTGAAGCCGTACTCGGCGGGCGACATCGAGTACGACGGCAAGTCGATCAAGGGCGTGCCGTCGCACGAGCTGCTCAAGCGCGGCCTCGCGATGGTGCCGGAAGGCCGCGGGATCTTCGCGCGGATGTCGATCATCGAGAACATGCAGATGGGCGCGTACCTGCGCAACGACAACGACCAGATCAAGAAGGACGTCGACCGGATGTTCGGCTTCTTCCCGCGCCTGAAGGAACGGGCGACGCAGCTCGCGGGCACGCTGTCGGGCGGCGAGCAGCAGATGCTGGCGATGTCGCGCGCGATTCTGAGCAAGCCGAAGCTGCTGCTGCTCGACGAGCCGTCGATGGGGTTGTCGCCGATCATGGTCGAGAAGATCTTCGAAGTGGTGCGCGAGATCTCGAAGGAAGGCATCACGGTGCTGCTGGTCGAGCAGAACGCACGCCTCGCGCTGCAGGCAGCCGATCGCGGCTACGTGATGGACTCGGGCACGGTCACGATGGAAGGCGACGCGAAGCAGATGCTCGACGATCCGAAGGTGCGCGCCGCGTATCTGGGCGAGTAAGCGATCGAACGAACGAGTCCGGTTGCGCGCGTCGCACCCGGGCTGTCGAAAGCCGTTACGGGAAACCGTGACGGCTTTTTTTCGTATGGGGCGATTCGCGTCGAACTGTGCGCACGAAGGCGACTCCATTCGACTATTGGATCGTGCATGCGGCTGGCGCGCCGGCCGCCCGCAGCCCGCAAACCGACACACGGGCCGCGTAGCATCGATTACCCATCGGCACACGGAGAACGCGCATGAGTCTGGACTACGGTTTCGTGAAGGCGAAGGTGAAGTCGATCGCGAAGCTGAAGGGTTCGCCGCACGGCAGCGAGATCCAGTATCACGTTCACCTGACGCTGGCGCTGCCGGCAGGCGACTGGGACGTCGCGATCAACGTCGGTACCAACGACGCGGACGACCTGCTGAACTACAAGCTCGTCTACGATTTCCATCATCCGGTCACGCAGACGCTCGCGGCCGCGGCCGAAGGCTACACGGACCTGACCGGGCAAACGGCGTTGCCCGCGCTCGACTATCTGCGCAGCGACATCCTGGGCGACACGGGCGCGTGGCGCGCGAGTGCGGTGATGGACGGCACCGAGCATCCGGAGCCGATCCCGTCGCTGCTGCGGCTCGTGAACGCCGCGCAGTCGCAGGGGCTCGACGTCGTCGTGTTCGGCCGCACCTATGCGCAAGGCAACGGCATCCACGACACGCACATGAACCAGGGCTCGACGGGTCCGAACTACCTGCATCGCGCGGGCGACGACCACAACGATCACAACGACGTGTGGCAGGACGGCGCGCTGCTCGTGCGCGTGAGCGACACGCAGTGGGCCGCGTATTTCGCGGCGTTCGAACAGCAGGCCGTGCCGACCGACGCGCTCGGCAATCCGCTGCCGGGCGCGGGGCCGATCACGCGCTGAGCCGCGCGGCGGCCGTCGGCGGTTTTACGCGACCGGCAGCGTCTTGCCGAACGAGATGCGTTCCTCGACGCGATAGCCGAGCGCTGCGTAGAAGCGGCATGCATCGTCGTTGCCGGGCAGCACCTGCAGGTTGATCTTCATGCAGCCGCGCGCGGCGAGCGCGCGTTCCGCATGCGCGATCAGCGCGCGGCCGACGCCGAGCCGGCGCGCGTCGTTCGCGACGCCGAACGAGTAGAGCCAGCCGCGATGTCCGTCGAAACCGGCCATCAGCGTGCCGACGACGCGCGCGCCGCTGATCGCGACGAAGAACAGTTCCGGCTGCGTCGCGAGCTTCAGCTCGATCGATCGCAGCGGATCGCGGTGCGGGGGCGCACCGGTCTCATCGTACTGCGGGAACGCGTCGCGCCATACCGCGAGCACGGCATCGGTGTCGGCGCGTTCGAACGGGCGGATCGCGACAGCATCGGCGGCGGCATTCATCGCGGCGGTCTCCTTACAGCGTGTCGAGGATCGACCGCAGCATCGCCATCATCTGGTCGATTTCCTCGGTCGTCACGTTCAGCGCGGGCATGAAGCGCAGCAGGTTCGGCCGTGCGGCGTTCAGCAGCAGGCCGTCCGGTTGCATGTCGCGCGCCTTCTCGACGATCTGCGGGCCGATGTCCTTGCCGAGCAGCAGCGCGCGCAGCAGGCCTTCGCCGCGCTCGCCCTCGAAGCCGCGTTCCTCCGACAGCTCGAGCAGCTTGCGCTTCAGATACTCGCTGCGCGCGCGCACCCCTTCGAGGAAGCCGGGCGCGACGAGCTGCGAGATCACCGAATAGCCGACCGCCGTCATCAGCGGGTTGCCGTTGTACGTGCCGCCCTGGTCGCCGGCCTCGAACACCGCGACATCGGCCTTCGACAGCAGCGCGCCGAGCGGTACGCCGCCGCCGATGCCCTTCGCGAGCGTCATGACGTCCGGCTCGATGCCGGACAGCTCGTACGCGAACAGCGTGCCCGCGCGGCCGCAGCCGCTCTGCACTTCGTCGACGATCAGCAGCAGGTTGTGCTGCTTCGTCAGCGCGCGCAGCGCCTGCATGAATTCACGCGTGGCCGGGATCACGCCGCCTTCGCCCTGGATCGGCTCGAGCATCACGGCGACGGTCTTGTCGGTGATCAGCTTCTCGACCGACTCGATGTTGTTCAGCTCGGCCTTCGGGAAGCCCGGCACCTGCGGCGCGTAGATCGTGTCCCAGCCCGGCTTGCCGCTGGCCGACATCGTCGCGAGCGTGCGGCCGTGGAAGCTGTGGTCGAACGTGATGATCTCGTACGCGCCGTTCCTGAACTTGCGGCCCCACTTGCGCGCGAGCTTGATCGCGCCTTCATTAGCCTCGGCGCCGCTGTTCGTGAAGAACACTTTGTCGAACACGCTGTGCTGCGTGAGCAGGCCCGCGAGCTTCGCCATCGGCTCGTTGTAGAACGCCGGCGACGGATTCAGCAGCTTTTCGGCCTGTGTCTTCAGCGCTTCGACGATGCCGTCGTTGCAGTGGCCGAGGCTGTTGACGGCCCAGCCCTGGATGAAGTCCAGATAGCGCTTGCCCGTGTGATCGTAGAGCCACGAACCCTTGCCGTGCGTAAACACGATGTCGGGGCGGTTCGTGATGTACATCAGCGAGTCGATCGGATAATCGTTCAGGGGCATGGCAGCAGACTCCAGCGGGCGTTGAAAGGGAAACGGGCAATAAAAAAGCCACGGAAGGCCGTGGCTGGTGGGTCGAACAGCTTGTGCGTAACCGGTGAAGCGGAGGAGGGTTACGCGCGAGTCCGTGACGAGCCGGCGGCATCCGGGCGGAGCGGCGAGCGGCGACGTCGGAGAGCGGACAGGAAGCGGTTCATGTGCGCAAGCATAAGGCATCCCGCGCCCCACTGTAAACCGCCGCGATGCCACGGATGTGACACGGCGGCGCGCAGCGGGGCGCGGGCGCGCCCGCCGCTCAGACCGGATGCGCGAGGTCGGCGGCGCTCGTGAACGAGTCCGCGTAGAACTCGTCGGCCGGCAGCGCGTGGTGCTGCGTGAAGTCGCGCTGCGCGGATTCGACCATCACCGGTGCACCGCACGCGTAGACCTGGTGGCCGGACAGATCGGGCAGGTCCTCGATCACCGCCCGGTGGACGAAGCCCGTGCGGCCCGTCCACCGGTCGGCGTCGTCCGGCTCGGAGAGCACCGGGACATACTTGAAGTTCGGGATCTCGCGCGCCCACTGCTCGGCGAGTTCGGCGAGATAGATGTCCTTCTTGCGGCGCGCGCCCCAGTAGAGCGTCATCGGACGCGTGATGCCCGAGTGCTTCACGTGCTCGATGATCGCCTTGATCGGCGCGAAGCCGGTGCCCGACGCGAGCAGCACGATCGGCTTGTCGGAATCCTCGCGCAGGAAGAACGTGCCGAGCGGGCCTTCGAAGCGCAGGATGTCGCGCTCCTTCATCGCGCCGAATACGTGGTCGGTGAACTTGCCGCCCGGCATGTGGCGGATGTGCAGCTCGATCGGGCCTTCCTCGTGCGGCGCGTTCGCCATCGAGTAGCTGCGGCGCGAGCCGTCCTTCAGGATGAATTCGACGTACTGGCCCGCGAGGTACTGCAGGCGTTCGTTGGCCGGCAACTGCAGCTTCACGACCATCACGTCGTCCGCCTTGCGTTCGAGCGCGGCGATCCGGCACGGCAGCTTCTTCACCTGCACGCCGTCGACGCCGGCGATTTCGCGCACGTCGATCTCGAGATCGCATTGCGCCTTCGAGCAGCACAGCAGCGCGAGGCCGCGCGTGCGTTCGTCGTTGGACAGCGCCGACGCGGCGTGCGGGCCCTGTTCGATCTGGCCCGACACGATCTGGCCCTTGCAGGAGCCGCACGCGCCGTTCTTGCAGCCGTACGGCAGATGGACGTTCTGGCGCAGCGCGGCCGCCAGCACGGTTTCATCCGACTCGACCTGGAATTGCCGGCCGCTTTGCTTGAGAGTGACGTTGAATGCCATAGAACCAAACTAGAACAAAATGGGGGGACCGTGCATGTCGCGCACGGCAGCTACAATGCAAAACCGTTGCGCGTCGCGCAACGGCGGCTACTGATCTCGCAACCAACATGATCGCGACACGAATCCTGCGCCGGCCGCGCGTACTGATCGTCGGCTGCGGCGACGTCGGCATGCGCTGCGTCGCGCAATGGCGTGACGCGCGCCCCGACCTGCGCA
Source organism: Burkholderia sp. LAS2 (assembly GCF_018417615.1). Lineage (NCBI taxonomy): Bacteria > Pseudomonadati > Pseudomonadota > Betaproteobacteria > Burkholderiales > Burkholderiaceae > Burkholderia > Burkholderia sp. LAS2. Next base: position 3,206,790 of record NZ_CP071052.1, on the reverse strand, counting down.
TCCTCGCGCTGACGAGCCACCCGGCTCGCCGCGACGAACTGCGCGCCGCGGGCGCGACGCCGATCGTCGGCGACCTCGATCGCCGGGCGACGCTCGGCCGCCTCGCGGGCCTTGCCCGCACGATCCTGCATCTCGCGCCGCCGCCATCCGGCGGCCGCGACGACCGGCGCACGCGTGCACTGATCGCCGCAACGTCCATGCCCGCGCGTCGGCCGGCGGTACCGCCGGCATCGGCAGTCGGCCGGCTCCGAACGCTGCGCGGCGCGGCGCGACAGGCCGGCGCGTCCGTTCGGGCAGCGCGTATTGTACCCGAGGGTCTTCGCGCGCCGAGGCTGGTCTACGCCAGCACGACGGGCGTCTACGGCGACTGCGGCGGCGCGCGCATCGACGAAACGCACCCGCTGCGCCCCGCGAACCCGCGCGCGTTCCGGCGCGTGTCGGCCGAGCGGCAACTGCGTGCGGCGACGGTGCGCGGCGTGCTGTCCGCGCGCATCGTGCGCATTCCCGGCATCTATGCGGCGAACCGTCTGCCGGTCGCGCGGCTCGAGCGCGGTACGCCGGCGCTCGAGCCGGCCGACGACGTGTACACGAATCACATCCACGCGGACGATCTCGCGGCGATCCTGCGTCGTGCGGCCGAGCGCGGCAAGCCGGCGCGCGCCGTGCACGCGTCGGATGATACCGAACTGCGGATGGGAGAGTATTTCGACCGGGTCGCGCAGGTGCTCGGCCTGCCGAAGCCGCCGCGTGTCAGCCGCGCGGACGCGGAGCGCGTGCTCGAGCCGACGCTGCTGTCGTTCATGCGCGAGTCGCGGCGCCTGTCCAACGCACGGCTCAAGGCCGAATTGTGCGTGACGTTGCGCTATCCGACCGTAGACGATTTCCTTCAAACGCTCGCGCCGGGCGGTGCGTCAGGTGAGCGCCGGTAACGCCTCGATCAGCAGGAAGCACAGCAGCGCACCGATCAGCGCGCCGATCAGGTTCGGATGATATTTGTGCTTCAGATGCATCGCGGCCAGCAGGCCGCCGATCACGATGACGCCGATGACCGCGAACGCGATCATCACGGACGACAGTTCGAAAGAATGGTTGATGTTCATGATGTCTCCCCCTGCATCGCCGCTCTTGCAGCTTGTGATTTCAGTATAGCGGGGGAACCTGCGGTCGAGAGGCCGCCAGGCACCGAACGGTCGTGCGGATTTTCCCTTACAGGGTTTGGACGGGATTGCGCAGCATGGAAAGGTCGGCTTCGTCGAGCCACCGCCATGCGCCCGGCGCGAGATCGGCCGGCAGCGTGAACCCGCCGATGCTTTCGCGGTGCAGCAATTCGACGCGGTTGCTCGCCGCCGCGACCATCCGCTTGACCTGGTGGTATTTGCCTTCGAGCACGGTCAGCGCGAGCGTGTGCGGGGCGCGGGCGTCCGCGGCGACGGCCGCGATCGGCTTCGGCTCGCCATGTAGTTGCACGCCGGTGCGCAGCGCGTGCAATTGCGCATCGTCGAGCGGGTGGCGCACGGTCGCGACGTAGGTCTTCGGCACCTTGCGCTTCGGCGACGTGTACGCGTGCACGAACTGGCCGTCGTCGGACAACAGCAACAGGCCGGTCGTGTCCTGGTCGAGCCGGCCGACGCACTGCACGCCGCGCGCGACGAGCGGCGCGGGCAACAGGCTGAACACGCTCGCATGGTGCTGCGGATCGCGCGAGCATTCGTAGCCGGCCGGCTTGTTGAGCGCGAGATACGCGCGTGCGTGGAACGGCCAGGCCGTCTCGTCGACCGTGAACACGAGGCCGTCGGTATCGAAGGTGGCGTCCGGGTCGGGCGCGACGGCGCCCGCGACGGCGACGCGGCCTGCTTCGATCAGGCCGCGGCACTGGCGGCGCGAGCCGAAGCCCTGGGTGTAGAGAATGCTTTCGAGATCCATAGCGCGCGCATTCTATCAAGCGCCGGCGCCCGACCGGCATGAACGCGTCTGCGCTGGTAAGCTGCCGGAACTGCGCCGCGCGCGGCGCCCGTTCATTCTTCACGGACAGTCCATGCGTTTCGATTCATTCCCGTTCGGCCGCCATGCGGCCGCCGTCATCGTCGCCGCGACCGTTTCGTCGACCGCGTTCGCGCACGCGCATCTCGCGAAGAGCGACCCTACGGCGGGCGCCGCGCTGGCCACCGCACCGGCCGCCGTCACGATCGACTTCACCGAGCCGCTGGAGCCGGCATTCAGCTCGATCGTCGTCGTCGATGGCGCCGGCAAGACGGTGTCGGACGGCCGCGCGCGCATCGACGCGTCGAACCGCAAGCGGATGACGGTGCCGCTCGCGGCGCCCGGCACGGGCGCGTACACGGTGAAGTGGGTGGCCGTCGCGACCGACGGGCATCGCACGCAGGGCGCGTACGGCTTCAGCGTGAAGTGACGCAACGGCGGCGGCAGGCCCGTGCCAGGATTGCCGCTCGCCTTCATCCGACAGGGAGGCTCCCGCATGAATCCGACGACGCTCGACGCACTCGCCGATTTTCCCCGTCAGCTCGAAGCGCATTTCGCGGCCGTGCCCGACGGCTATGCGCGCTGGACCCCCGACAACTGGGCCGGCATGCCGAGCGAGCACTTCTCGCCGCTCGGGCAGCTCTGCCACGTGCGTGACATCGAGATCGACGGCTATCACGTGCGGCTGCTATCACGTGCGGCTGCGTCGCATGCTCGACGAAGACCACCCGCTGCTCGTGTCGATCGATGGCGACGCGCTCGCGATCGAACGGCGCTACGACGACGCGTATGCGTCCGACGTGCTCGCGGCGATTCGCGACGCACGACGCGAGACGCTGGCGCTGCTGTCGCGCCTAACGCCCGAACAGTTCGAGCGTACCGGCGAATTTGACGGCTACGGTTCGCTGACCGTGCGCGGGCTGGTCCATTACCTGTGCAGCCACGACCAGCAGCACCTGGCCGGCATGCAGTGGCTGCTCGGCAAGATCGACGCGGCGCGGTACGCGCGCTGAGCCGGCCGGCGGCGGCGCCGCAATCGGTCGCAGAATCCGGCGCCGCCGTCGGTGCGGCAGATCACCTTGCGCGGCTTCGATTGGATCGGTTTTCTGGATAATCCATCCAGCGTCGACCGGCTGATCGGCGCGTCGCGTATGCCTACACTCCTAGCTTCGTTCAACGAAAAAAGGAGTCAACCGTGGCAACTCATACGCTCGCAGACAAGGTCGTCCTGATCGCAGGCGGCGCAAAGAATCTCGGCGGCCTGATCGCGCGGGACCTGGCGGGCCACGGCGCGAAGGCGGTGGCGATTCACTACAACAGCGCGGCGTCGCAGGCGCAGGCCGAGGAGACGGCCGCGGCGGTGCGCGCGGCTGGCGCGCAAGCCGCGACGTTCCAGGCGGACCTGACGACGGCCGCCGCGGTCGAGAAGCTGTTCGACGACGCGAAGCAGCGCTTCGGCAAGATCGACATCGCGATCAACACGGTCGGCAAGGTGCTGAAGAAGCCGTTCACCGAGATCAGCGAGGCCGAGTACGACGAGATGTTCGCGGTCAACAGCAAGTCGGCGTTCTTCTTCATCAAGGAAGCCGGGCGGCATCTCGAGGATCACGGCAAGCTCGTCACGCTCGTGACGTCGCTGCTCGGCGCGTTCACGCCGTTCTACGCGGCGTACGAAGGATCGAAGGCGCCGGTCGAGCATTTCACGCGCGCGGCGTCGAAGGAGTACGGCGCACGCGGGATCTCGGTGACGGCCGTCGGGCCGGGCCCGATGGACACGCCGTTCTTCTATCCGGCCGAGGGCGCCGATGCGGTCGCGTATCACAAGACGGCCGCCGCGCTGTCGCCGTTCAGCAAGACCGGGCTGACCGACATCGAGGACGTCGTGCCGTTCATCCGCCATCTCGTGACCGACGGCTGGTGGATCACGGGCCAGACGATCCTGATCAACGGCGGCTATACGACCAAGTAACCGGGCCGCTTGCGGCCGCGCGGCGCGCCGCAATGGCGCGTTTGCGTGGACAATGGACGGGCGCGCAGCCACGAGGCCGCGCGCCCGTTTTCTCTTGTCGCCGAAGCCAGCCGCGCTGCGTGGCGGCCGGCGCCGACCGTCGTTCGAACCCGGGTTTCCCGTCGATGGACAAACTGGATCAGGTCAGGATCTTCCTGCAGGTTGCCGAGATGGGCAGCTTCATCAAGGCCGCGCATGCGCTCGACGTGCCGCGCGCGACCGTGTCGGCGGCCGTCCAGCAACTCGAGACGGCGCTCGGCACGCGGCTGCTGCACCGCACGACGCGCCAGGTGCAACTGACCGCCGACGGCGCGCTGCTGCTCGAACGCGGCCGGCGCCTGCTCGCGGAGGCCGACGAACTCGACCGCCTGTTCCGGCGCCGCGACCGCGACGTGGTCGGGCGGCTGAACGTCGACGTGCCGAGCCGGATCGCCCGCCGCGTCGTGGCGCCCGCGCTGCCGTCGCTGTTTCGCCGCCACCCGAAGCTGCAACTGTCGCTCGGGTCCACCGACCGCGCGATCGACCTCGTGCAGGAGGGCGTCGATTGCGCGATCCGCGTCGGGCGGCTCGCGGACAGCAGCCTCGTCGTTCGGCCGCTTGGGCAGTTCACGCTGATCAACTGCGCGAGCCCCGACTACCTGCGCGAATGCGGCGTGCCCGAGCATCCGGATGCGCTCGCGCACGGGCACCGGGCGATCGGCTATGCGTCGCCGACGACGGGGCGCGAACTCGGCTGGGAATATTGCGCGGACGGGCAGCGGCACATGCTGACGCTGCCGAGCCGCGTGATCGTCAACAACGCCGAAACCTACATCGCCAGCTGCGTCGCGGGAATGGGGCTGATCCAGATTCCGCGCTTCGACGTCGAGCATCTGCTGGCAAGCGGCGCACTCGTCGACGTGATGCCCGGCCACCGCGCCGAGCCGATGGACGTGTCGGCCGTGTATCCGCACCGCCGGCATCGCTCGAGGCGGCTCAACGCGTTCATCGAGTGGTTCGGCGCGTTGATGGTGGAGGCATTGAACGACGCGGGCGCGAGCGACAGCGGCGACTGAAAGCGGCATCGTGCCGGTATCCGCGGCCGTCCGCCGATCACCGACTCGTGACGCCGCTCGATCGGCGCCGGCGCGAGACGGCGGCCCGTGCGGCGAGCGCGCCGCGCGTGCTCAGTCGGCGAACTGCCGCGTGCGCCCGGTGGCCCGCACCGCGTCGATCAGCGCGGCGCCGACGCCGGCGGGTTTCGACGCAAATGCGTAAAAGCGGGCGGCCGGCAGCGCCGGCAGGCCGTCGTGCGGCCCGCACGCGCGCAGGCCGTCGCGCAACTGGCTGCGCGCGAGCGCCGTGACCGCGAAGCCGGCGAGCGCGGCCGACATGCAGCCGGCCATGCTCGCGCTTTCGAACAGCACGCGAAACGGCCGCAGCGCCGCCGCGAGCGCGGACACCGCGGCTTCCCGGTACACGCACGGTTCCGGAAACAGCGCGAGCGGCACGCGTTCCTCGGCGTCGAGCGCCGTATCGGCCGCGAATGCCCACACGAGCGGCTCCTCCCACAGCAGTTCGCCGGGCGTGTCGACCTGTCGGCACTGCTTGCCGAACACGACGTCGAGCCGGCCCAGCGATTGCTCCCGTAGCAGCGACGCGGTGATGCCGACTTTCAGTTCGATCGATGTGCGCGGATGGCCGTCGTGGAACGTGCGCAGCACCTGCGGCAGCCATGTGCCCGCGAAATCCTCCGACGCGCCGACTCGCAGCGGCCCGTGCGCCGGTGCGCCGCGCAGCCGCGCGCGCACCTCGCGCTCCATGTCGACGATGTTGCGCGCGTACGCGTACAGCGTGTCGCCGGCCGGCGTCAGCGCGATCCGGCGGGTCGTGCGCGCCAGCAGCACGGTGCCGGCCGCCTGTTCGAGCCGCTTGATGTGGCCGCTGACGGCGGACGGCGTCAGTGCGAGCCGTTCCGCGGCCGGCGCGAACCCGCGGCTGTCGACGACTTCGAGAAAGGTGCGCAGCAGCGCGATGTCGAGCGCGGTCGACGCGGGATCGGTCGGCGGTTCCATGGATCGATTCAACGCAATATTCGAAGAGTGAATCATAATACTCCGCGAATCGTGATGAAAGGCCGACCTACCATCGGATGTTCATGCTGACCTGACGGAGTACACGATGACGACCTATACGCATGCGACGACCGCGTCGCTGGACGTTGCCTATCTCGAATGGAACCCGCGCGGCGAGCGCGTGGCCGTGCTGCTGCACGGCTGGCCGGACAGCCCGGTCGGCTGGGAGGCGGTGGCCGCGGGGCTGGCCGCACGCGGCTACCGCGTGCTCGCGCCCGCGTTGCGCGGCTTCGCGCCGACGCGCTTTCGCGACGCATCCGTGCCGCGCAGCGGCCAGCTCGCGGCGCTCGGGCGCGACCTGCTCGAATTCGTCGACGTGCTCGGCATCGAGCGGCCCGTGCTGGTCGGGCACGACTGGGGCGCCCGCGCGGCCGCGAACGCGTGCGGGCTGCGCGACGGTGCCGCATCGCAGCTGGTGATGCTGTCGGTCGGGTACGGCACCAACGATCCCGCCCAGCCGCTGTCGCTGCAGCAGGCGCGCAACTACTGGTATCACTGGTTCATGGCGACGCCGCGCGGCGAGCAGGCGCTGCGCCACGACCGCCGCGCGTTCGCGCGCCTGATGTGGGATACGTGGTCGCCGCCGGGCTGGTATCGCGACAGCGATTTCGACGCGGCAGCCGTCGCGTTCGACGGACCCGACTGGATCGACGTCGTACTGCATTCGTACCGGCAGCGCTGGGGCTTCGCGCCGGGCGCGCCGGCCTATGCCGACGACGACGCGCGGCTGACCCCGGCGCCCGTGCTGGCGGTGCCGACGCTCGTGCTGCATGGCGGCGCGGACACCTGCAACCATCCCGACAGCTCGGCCGGGCGGGAGCGGTTCTTCGCCGGGCGCTACGAGCGGCAGGTGCTCGACGGAATCGGGCACTTCCCGCAGCGCGAATCCGCGGCGGCGGTCGCGGACGCGATTCTCCGGTTCTGCGAGCGGGATTGACGCGCGCCGGCCGGCCCGGCGCGCGAACGATCAGCCGTCGATGCGCGGCGCGAGCAGGTCGCCCAGGCCGATGTTCCTGAACATCTCGCGGCGGATGCGATCGCCGACGCGGAACACTTCCTCGGCGCCGTCCTGCGACGGGTCGACGAACACGCGGTACGGGCGCTTGCCGGCCGGCGCCGCGACGAGTTCGGCAATCGCCGTGGCGACGGCGCCCGCGTCGGCGTCCGCCGGTTCAAGCGCGGCGAGGCCCTTCAACGCCTGATCGGCGACGCCCGCGTACGGCCCGCCGTCGTAGGCGGCTTGCACGGCGGTATCGGCCGGCTTGCCCGCATGGAGGAAGTGATTCGTGCCCCGCGTGAACGCGCCCGGCACGACGATCGACGTTTCGATGCCCCAGCGCGCGAGCTCGGCCGCGTAGGACACGGCGAGCGAGTCCATCGCGGCTTTCGCGGCGAAGTAGGGCGCGAGGAACGGCGGCGTGCCGCCGCGCGCCGACGAGGACGACACCCACACGAGCAGGCCGCGGCCCTGGCGGCGCAGATGCGGCAGCGCCGCGCGGTTCACGCGCTGGGTCGACACGACGTTGACGTCGTAGAGCTGCGCAAGCTGCTCGGGCGTGAACGCTTCGGCCGGCCCGAACACCATATGGCCGGCGTTGTGGACGACGACGTCCAGACGCCCATTGTCGGCGATCACGCGATCGATGGCGGCCTCGACGGAGGCGTCGTCGCCGACGTCGAGTTCGACGCTGCGCAAGTCGACGCCGTGTTGTTGCGCATAGGCGGCGATGGCGGCGACGCGCGGCGCATTGCGCCCGGCGCTCTCGCGCATCGATGCGTAGACCGTGTGACCGGCGCGGGCGAGCGCCTGGGCCGTCAGCAAGCCGAAGCCGCTGGACGCGCCGGTGACGAGGACGACTTGGTTCATGAGCATTCTCCTGGCGGAAAGATGAGGCGGCGGTGAGCGGTCCGTCAGCACATGCCGCCGTTGGCGCGCAGGATCTGGCCGTTGATCCACGCGCCGTCCGGGCCGGCGAGGAACGCGACGACGCGCGCGATGTCGTCGGGCTGGCCGAGCCGCTCGAGCGGGTTCAGCTTCGCGAGCCGATCGATGAGTTCGGGGCTCTTGCCCTGCAGGAACAGCTCGGTCGCGACCGGTCCCGGCGCGACGGCGTTCACGCGGACGCCGCGCCCGCGCATTTCCTGCGCGAGCACCTGCGTGAGGCTTTCGACCGCGGCCTTGCTGGCGACGTACACGCCGTACGTCGGCATGCGCATGCCGATCACGCTGGTCGACAGGTTGATGATGCGCCCGCCGTCGCGCACCCGCCTGGCCGCTTCGCGGCAGACGTTGAACGTGCCTTTCACGTTGATCGCGAACGTTTCGTCGAACAGCGCGTCGTCGCAGTCGGCGATGGCCGACAGCTTCATCACGCCTGCGGAATTGACCACCACATCCAGACCGCCGAATGCGTCGCGGGTGGCGTCGAACAGCGCGGCCACGGCCGCTGGATCGGCGACGTTCGCCTGCACCGCGACCGCATGGCCGCCGTCGGCGACGATCGCGTCGACCACTTCGCGGGCCGGGCCGGCGCTGCCGGCATAGTTGACGACGACCCGGAAGCCGTCCCGGGCGAGCTGGCGTGCGATTTCCGCGCCGATGCCGCGCGACGAACCCGTGACGAGGGCGACTTGTTCCGATGTGCTCATGTCCTGCTCCTGATGAAGGTTGAATGCCGTTCGATCCGGCGACAGGACTTACTGTAGGCTTCCTCGATCAATAAAAATAATGAATAATCATCAGTCAATGAATGACTGAAAGTATGTCTCATGGGATTCGACAGCAGATTGCTCAGCGGTATCGGCGTGCTCTCGGCGGTGATCGAGGCCGGCACCTTCGCGCGGGCGGGCGAGGCGATGGGGCTGACTCAACCGGCGGTGAGTCGCGCCGTCGCCCGGCTGGAAGAGCGGGTCGGCATCCGGATCTTCAACCGGACGGCGCGCGCGATCACGTTGACCGACGAAGGGCGACGCTTTTACGAGGCGGTCGCGCCGCTGCTGGCCGGCATCGAGGAGGCGGCGCTCGACGCCGGCCAGTCGAAGGCGCGCGTGAGGGGGCGGCTGCGGGTCAACGTGGACGGCACGTTCGGCCACTACGTGCTGGCGCCGCGGATGGCGGAATTTCTCGACCGCTTTCCCGACCTGTCGGTCGAAATCAGCGTGCGGGACCGGATGGGCGACCTCGTCGCCGACGGCTTCGACGTGGCGGTGCGCTTCGGCATCCCGGAGCCGTCGTCATATCGCGCGCGGCTGCTGCTCGAGACGCGCGTGCTGACCTGCGCGTCGGTGGCCTACGTCGCGCGTCATGGCGAACCGCGGCACCCTCGGGATCTCGCGGACGCTCACCGGTGCGTGCTGATCCGCGATCCGGTGACGGGGCGGCCGTACGAATGGGAGTTTCATCGCGGCAAGGAAGTCGTGCCGGTCGACGCCGCCGGCAGGCTGACGGTCAACGATACGGGCGGGCTGCTCGGCGCGTGCCTGGGCGGTGTCGGCATTGCGCAATTGCTCGAGCTCTATGCGCGGGACGTGCTGGCCGACGGGCGGTTGGTGCAGTTGTTGCCCGAGTGGGCGGACGAGACGTTCCCGCTTTATGCGTATCACCACGCGTCGAATCTCGTTTCGGCGAAGGTGAGGGTGTTTCTGGATTTCGTCCGCGAGTTGATGGCCTGAGCGTACCGGGCGGCAGGCCGCCGTCGATCACTGGGTGCGGTGCGGAACGCGCACCATAAACAAAAAACCCGCGAAGCGGCGAGCTTGCGCGGGTTTCGACAAAGGCAGCGCATGACGCTGCGAAAGACTGGTGCCCAGGGCCGGAATCGAACCGGCACGCCTTGCGGCGGGGGATTTTGAGTCCCCTGCGTCTACCAATTTCACCACCTGGGCTTGATCCTGGCCGCGCATACGGTGGTGCGCGGCGAAACGCGGATTATGGCGGAAAACGGGGCACCGGGCAAGCAGCCCGGTGCCCGGCATGCAAGTCACTGGCTCAGATAGACGAACCGGCCCTGTTTCACGATCCCCATCACGCTCGCGCGCTGGTCGAGCCCCACGTGATCCTTGTCGCTCGTATTGACGACGCCGTTCGGCACGACGAGCTCGTGCGCGCGTTCGAGTTCGCGCCGCAGCGCCGTGCGGAAGGCCGGCGTGCCGGGCTGCGCGGCCTTCAGCGCACGGCCGACCGCATCGGCGAGGCGCGGATACACGCCCGCCGCATCGCCCGCGAACTGCGTGACCGTGCCGGCGCCGTACTTCGTCTCGTACGCATCGACGAACGCGAGCGCGGCCTGGCGGGCCGGATGGTCGGCCGGCAACGTGCGCGCGACGACGACCGGCTGGGTCGGGAACAGCGTCCCGTCCACATCCTTGCCGCCGAGCTTGATGAATTCCGGCGTCGCGATCCCGTGCGTCTGGTAGATCGCGCCCTTGTAGCCGCGCTCGATCAGCGTGCGCTGCGGCAGCACGGTCGGCGTGCCCGCGCCGGCGATCAGGATCGCGTCGGGTTTCGCCGCGATCAGCTTCAGCGCCTGACCCGTGACGCTCGCGTCGGTGCGGTTGAAGCGCTCGGTCGCGATCACGCGGATCTTGCGCAGGTCCGCGAAGCGCGTGAATTCGTTGAGCCAGCTGTCGCCATAGCTGTCCGCGAAGCCGATGAAGCCGACCGTTTTCACGCCGTGGTTGGCCATGTAGCGCGTCATCACGTCGGCCATCGCGCGGTCGCTCTGCGCCATCTTGAACGCCCAGGTTCGCGCGCCTTCCTGCGGCTCGACGATCGAGCCCGAGCCGACCAGCGTGATCATCGGCGTCTGCGCGGCGGCCACCGCGTCGAGCGCCGCGAGCGCGGCCGGCGTGATGTTCGGGCCGACCACGACGTCGACGTGATCCTCGTCGACCAGCTTGCGGATGTTGCGCACCGCGGCGCCCGGATCGGACGCGTCGTCGAGCACCGTGACCTGCACGGGCTGCCCGGCGATCGTCTTCGGCCACATCAGGATCGCGTTCTTGCTCGTGATGCCGATCGCGGCGGCCGGGCCGGTCGACGACAGGTCGACGCCGACCTTCAGGTCGGCATGCGCGGCCGCGCAGGCCAGGACGAGGGCGGCGCCGGCGGCGCGGCGCAACGAAGCGGGCAGCCGTGGCAGGGCGGGAAGCGTCATGCGGGAATCTCCGTCGGGCAACAAAACGGGGCGCGACAGGCGCCCCTGTGTTCATACCTGTCCGTCAAAGCTCATACGATTCGGCTTCGCCCTTGAGCGCCTGTTCGATCAGCTTGCGGTTCAGCGTCGGCGACAGCAGTTCGACGAGCGTATACACATAGCTGCGCAGGTAGGCGCCCTGCTTGAGCGCGACGCGCGTCACGTTGCTGCCGAACAGGTGGCCGACCGGGATCAGCCGCAGGCCGCGATCGCGCTCGGGATTGAACGCGATGTCGGCCATGATGCCGACGCCGAGGCCGAGTTCGACATAGGTCTTGATCACGTCGGCGTCGATCGCCTCGAGCACGATGTCCGGCGACAGCCCGCGCAGCGCGAACGCATGATTGATCTTCTTGCGGCCCGCGAACGCGTCGTCGTACGTGATCAGCGGGTATTGGGCGAGATCGTCCAGCGTGACCGGCTTGCGTTCGAGCAGCGGATGGTCGGCCGGCACGACGGCCGCGTGATGCCACTGGAAGCACGGCAGCGACACGAGCTCCTTGTAGTCGGAGATCGCCTCGGTCGCGATCGCGAGATCGGCCTGGTCGTGGATCACCATCTCGGCTACTTGCGTCGGGCTGCCTTGCAGGATCGACAGGTGCACCTTCGGGAAGCGCTTCTTGAACTCGGCGATCGCGGCCGGCAGCGAGTAGCGGGCCTGCGTGTGGGTCGCCGCGATGGTCAGGTTGCCCTGGTCCTGCGCCGCATAATCTTTTCCGACCCTTTTCAGGCTTTCCACTTCCTGGAGAATCCGCTCGACCGACGCGAGGATGATCCGGCCCGGCTCGGTGAGGGAGCGCACGCGCTTGCCGTGCCGCGTGAAGATCTCGACGCCCAGCTCGTCCTCGAGCTCGATGATCGCCTTCGACACCCCTGGTTGCGACGTGTAGAGCGCCTTGGCGGCCTCGGTGAGGTTGAAATTCTGCCGGACGGCCTCGCGCACGAAGCGAAATTGGTGCAGGTTCATTTATAACCCTTCCGCATATCAACAGAATTTTTTAGTCGTTTGAAATATAAGGCGAGTTTATTACGATTCACCGGAGTTTTTCAAATATGGATATCTGTTTTCGTCATTAGCAATCCAGCCGGCCTCGGTTGGCGGCGATGACGACGGAACGGAGATTCGGGCGCGACGTGGCTAGGACGTCGCGCGGTCACCACGAAAACCCTGGGGTCCCCGAATGTATCAGTACGACCAATACGACCAGACGATCGTCGACGAGCGAGTCGCGCAGTACCGCGACCAGGTGCGCCGCCGGCTGTCGGGCGAGTTGAGCGAAGACGAATTCCGTCCGCTGCGTCTGCAGAACGGCCTGTACATGCAGCGCCATGCGTACATGCACCGCATCGCGATTCCGTACGGCAACCTGCGCAGCGACCAGCTCCGGATGCTGGCCCGCATCGCCCGCGAACACGACCGCGGCTACGGTCACTTCTCGACGCGCTCGAACATCCAGTTCAACTGGATCGAGCTCGAAGACACGCCCGAGATCCTCGCGAAGCTCGCGTCGGTGCAGATGCACGGGATCCAGACGTCGGGCAACTGCATCCGCAACATCACGGCCGACCAGTTCGCCGGCGTCGCCCAGGACGAAGAGATCGATCCGCGCCCGTGGGCCGAGGTCCTGCGCCAGTGGTCGACGTTCCATCCCGAATTCGCGTGGCTGCCGCGCAAGTTCAAGATCGCGGTGTCGGGCTCGAAGCACGACCGCGCGGCCGTGCAGATCCACGACCTCGGCGTGTACCTGAAGAAGAACGCGCAGGGCGAGGTGGTCGCGAGCATCCTCGCGGGCGGCGGCCTCGGCCGCACGCCGATCATCGGCGCGGTGATCAAGGAAGACCTGCCGTGGCAGCACCTGCTCACGTACTGCGAAGCCGTGCTGCGCGTGTACAACCGCTACGGCCGCCGCGACAACCTGTACAAGGCGCGGATCAAGATCCTCGTGAAGGCGCTGTCGCCGGCGAAGTTCGCGCAGCAGGTCGAGGAAGAGTGGCAGCACCTGAAGGACGGCCCGTCGACGCTCACGCAGGCCGAACTCGACCGCGTGTCGCAATACTTCAAGCCGCCCGTCTACGAAAAGCTGCCCGACACGGACGCATCGTTCGAACAGCATCTGCTCGAGAACAAGGCGTTCGCGCGCTGGGTCGAGCGTAACGTCGCGCCGCACAAGGTGCCGGGCTATGCGGCCGTCACGCTGTCGCTGAAGGATCACCGCGTGGCCCCGGGCGACGCGACCGACGCGCAGATGGACTTGGTGGCCGACTGGGCCGACGCGTACTCGCTGGGCGAGCTGCGCGTGTCGCACGAGCAGAACCTGATCCTCGCGAACGTGAAGAAGCGCGACCTGTTCGCGCTGTGGGAAAAGGCGAAGGCGGCGGGTTTCGCGACGCCGAACGTGGGCCTGTTGACCGACATCATCGCGTGCCCGGGCGGCGACTTCTGCTCGCTCGCGAACGCGAAGTCGATCCCGATCGCGCTGGCGATCCAGCAGCGTTTCGACGATCTCGACTACGTGTACGACCTCGGCGAACTATCGCTGAACATTTCCGGTTGCATGAACTCGTGCGGTCACCACCACGTCGGCAACATCGGCATCCTCGGCGTCGACAAGGACGGCGCCGAGTGGTACCAGGTGTCGCTCGGCGGCGAGCAGGGCACGGGCCGCAACGGCGCGCGCCTCGGCCGCGTGATCGGGCCGTCGTTCTCGGCGGAAGAAGTGCCCGACGTGATCGCGAAGCTGATCGATACGTTCGTCGAGGCACGCATCGACGGCGAGCGCTTCGTCGACACGTACGACCGCATCGGCATCGCACCGTTCAAGGAGCGCGTGTATGCGGCGCGCCAGGCAGTGAACGCGTAACCAACCGGGTAGAGGGAATTTGCAGATGGCTTCGATTATCAAGAACCGCGCAGTGATCGACGACGCATGGCAGGTCGTGCGCGCGGCGGAAGACGGTGCGCTGCCCGCGGTCGACGCATTGCCGGCCGGCAAGGTGCTCGTGCCGTTCGCGTGGTGGCAGGCCGAGCGCGCGGCGCTCGTCGCCGCGAAGACGAAGGACGAGCTCGGCGTGTGGCTCGCGCCGGACAGCGAACCGGCCGATCTCGTGGCCGACTTCGGCGCGATTTCGCTGATCGCCGTGGATTTCCCGCGCTTCGCGGACGGCCGCGGCTACAGCATCGCGCGCCTGTTGCGCGAGCGCCATGGCTGGACCGGCGAGTTGCGCGCGATCGGCGACGTGCTGCGCGACCAGCTGCTGTACATGTCGCGTTGCGGCTTCGACGCATTCGCGGTGCGTGCCGACAAGGACATCCACGACGCGCTGAATGCGTTCACGGAATTCACGCAGCGTTACCAGGGCGCGTTCGACGAGCCGGCGCCGCTGTTCCGCCGCCGCGAGGCGGCGGTCGACACGAAGGTGAGCGCATGAGCACCGTCACCGCGCTGACGCCGGAGCTTGCCGCGAAGGTCGAGCGCCTCGACGCGCTGCTCGCGCAGATCGGCGAGCGTCACGACAAGGTGAAATTCGCGAGCAGCCTCGCCGCGGAAGACATGCTGCTCACGCACGCGATCCTGTCGAAGGGCGTGTCGATCGGCATCTTCTCGCTGAACACGGGCCGCCTGCACGCGGAAACGCTCGGCATGATCGACCGCGTGCGCGAGCGCTACGGCTACGAGATCGAGCAGTTCCATCCGCGGCAGGACGCGGTCGACCAGTACGTGGCCGAGCACGGTCTGAATGCGTTCTACGAGAGCGTCGAGCTGCGCAAGTCGTGCTGCCACATCCGCAAGGTCGAGCCGCTGAACCGCGCGCTGGCCGACGTCGGCGCGTGGGTCACGGGCCAGCGCCGCGAGCAGTCGGTCACGCGCGCGGAGCTGCACGAGGAAGAACAGGACGAAGCGCGCGGGATCGCGAAGTACAACCCGCTCGCCGACTGGACGGAAGCCGACGTGTGGACGTACCTTAAGGCGTTCGACGTGCCGGTCAACCCGCTGCATGCGCGCGGCTACCCGAGCATCGGCTGCGAGCCGTGCACGCGCGCGATCCGTCCGGGCGAAGACAGCCGCGCGGGCCGCTGGTGGTGGGAGTCGCGCGACACGAAGGAATGCGGGCTGCACATCACGACGATCACGCCGATTCCCGCGAACGCCGAAGCCGGCGCCGCGCACTGAAGACCGACAAGAAACTGAATATTGCGCCGCCTGCGACAGCGGGCGGCACGAACCCAGAAGAGAAGGACTGAAATCATGAGCACGACGCTCGAGCAATCCGCCTTTGCCCCGCCCACCGGCGACAGCAGCCGCATGGGCCACCTCGACTGGCTCGAAGCCGAGTCGATCCACATCCTGCGCGAACTCGTTGCCGAATGCAGCAAGCCGGCGCTGCTGTTCTCGGGCGGCAAGGATTCGGTCGTCGTGCTGCATCTGGCGCTGAAGGCCTTCGGCCTCGGCGCGAGCCGCAAGACGTCGCTGCCGTTCCCGCTCGTGCACATCGACACGGGCCACAACTACGAGGAAGTGATCGACTTCCGCGATCGCCGTGCGCAAGAGCTCGGCGCCGAGCTGGTGGTCGGCCACGTCGAGGATTCGATCAAGCGCGGCACGGTCGTGCTGCGCCGCGAAACCGATTCGCGCAATGCCGCGCAGGCCGTCACGCTGCTGGAAACGATCGAGCAGCACGGTTACACGGCGCTGATCGGCGGCGCGCGTCGCGACGAAGAGAAGGCACGTGCGAAGGAACGCATCTTCTCGTTCCGCGATGAATTCGGCCAGTGGGACCCGAAGGCGCAGCGCCCGGAACTGTGGAGCCTGTACAACGCCCGCCTGCACAAGGGCGAGCATCTGCGCGTGTTCCCGATCTCGAACTGGACCGAGCTCGACGTGTGGCAGTACATCGCACGCGAGAATCTCGAACTGCCGTCGATCTACTACGCGCACCAGCGCGAGATCGTGCGCCGCAACGGGCTGCTCGTGCCGGTCACGCCGCTCACGCCGATGCGTGACGGCGAGACGAGCGAGCTCGCGCAAGTGCGCTTCCGCACGGTCGGCGACATCAGCTGCACGTGCCCGGTCGAGAGCGACGCGGACGACGTCGAGAAGATCATCGCCGAGACGGCGGTGACCGAGATCACTGAGCGCGGCGCGACCCGGATGGACGACCAGGCATCCGAAGCCGCGATGGAACAGCGCAAGAAGCAAGGTTATTTCTGAAGCACACGAGGACATTCACATCATGAGCATCATCGAGAACAACGAAGACCTCGGCGTGTTGCGCTTCATCACCGCGGGCAGCGTCGACGACGGCAAGAGCACGCTGATCGGCCGCCTGCTGTACGACAGCAAGGCCGTGCTGTCCGACCAGCTGTCCGCGCTGTCGCGCGCGAAGAACAAGCGCACGGTCGGCGACGAGCTCGATCTCGCGCTGCTGACGGACGGCCTCGAAGCCGAGCGCGAGCAGGGCATCACGATCGACGTCGCGTACCGCTACTTCGCGACCGCGAAGCGCAAGTTCATCATCGCCGACACGCCGGGCCACGAGCAGTACACGCGCAACATGGTGACGGGCGCATCGACCGCGCACGCGGCGATCGTGCTGATCGACGCGACGCGCATCACGGTCGAGAACGGCGTCGTGCAACTGCTGCCGCAGACCAAGCGCCACAGCGCGATCGTCAAGCTGCTCGGGCTGCAGCACGTGATCGTCGCGATCAACAAGATGGACCTCGTCGACTACAGCGAGGCGCGCTTCAACGAGATCCGCGACGCGTACGTCGCGCTCGCGAAGCAGCTCGGCCTGACCGACGTGCGCTTCGTGCCGGTGTCGGCGCTGAAGGGCGACAACATCGTCGGCGCGAGCGAGCGCATGCCGTGGTACGCGGGCGAGCCGCTGCTCGACGTGCTCGAGTCGCTGCCGGTCGAGACGCAGGCGCATGACGCGCTGCGCTTCCCGGTGCAGTGGGTCGCGCGCCAGGACGGCAGCTCGGCCGACGATTTCCGCGGCTACATGGGCCGGATCGAGTCGGGCGAAGTGAAGGTCGGCGACGCGATCGTCGTGCTGCCGTCGAACCGCACCGCGACCGTTGCCGAGATCGTCGCACCGGTGCCGGGCGGCACCGCGTCGGTCGCGCACGCGTTCGCGGGCCAGACGGTGACGATCCGTCTCGAAGAGGACGTCGACGTGTCGCGCGGCGACATGTTCGTCACGACGGCCGAGCCGGTCGAGCCGGCCAAGAAGCTGGAAGCCGACCTGTGCTGGTTCGACGACGCGCCGCTGTCGCAGCAGCGCAAGTACCTGCTGAAGCAGACCACCAGCACGGTCTTCGCGAAGATCGGCGCGGTCAAGCAGGTGCTCGACGTGCATACGCTGTCGCACGCGACCGACCGTCAGGAACTGAAGATGAACGACATCGGCCGCGTGGCGCTGACGCTGCAGAAGCCGATCGTCTGCGACACCTACGATGCGCACCCCGGTACGGGCGCGTTCGTGCTGATCGACGAGGCGACGCATCACACGGTCGCCGCGGGCATGATCCGCGCGTTCTCGGCGTAATCGTCAATCTGCGCGGCGGCGAACCGGCCGCCGCGGCAGGACCCTAGCGAAGCGACAAACATGGGCAAGGTATATCTGATCGGAGCAGGGCCGGGCGCCGCGGATCTCATCACGGTACGCGGCGTGCGGCTGCTCGAGCAGGCCGACGTCGTGCTGCACGACGCGCTCGTCGAGCCCGCGATGCTCGACTATGCGCCGAGCGCGCGCAAGATCGCGGTCGGCAAGCGCTGCGGGCAGCGTTCGACCGCGCAGCATTTCATCAACAAGCAGATCGTCGATGCGGCGCGCGAGCATGCATGCGTCGTGCGGCTGAAGGGTGGTGATCCGATGCTGTTCGGCCGAGCCGAAGAGGAAATGCGGGCGCTCGAAGCGGCCGGCATCGACTACGAGGTCGTGCCGGGCATCACCGCAGCGCTGGCCGGCGCGGCGACGCTGAAGCGTTCGCTGACGTTGCGCGGCGTGTCGCGCAGCGTCGCGTTCGCGACGCACAGCCGCGCACCGGGCAGCGACGAGATCCGCGAAGCCGCACGCGCCGATTCGATCGTCTACTACATGGGCCGCGACAGCGCGCCCGGCATCGCGCAGGAGCTGATCGACGCCGGCCGTGCGCCGGCGACGCCGGTGGCGATCGTCGAGGCCTGCAGCACCGCGCGCGAACGCACGCTGACGCTCACGCTCGCGCAGATGGCGGCCGGCGACGCGCAGGCGTGGCTCGATCCGGCGGAGCCGAGCCTGCTGATGATCGGCGATGCGTTCGCCGAACGCGCACGGCTCGCGCAGGCGGGCGATCCAATCCGCAATGCCGCCTGAGCGCGGCTCGAACGCAGTCCCAAACGAAAAAAGCGCTGGCAGATGCCGGCGCTTTTTCGTTGGGTACGACGAATGCGCCGGCTGCTACGTGTCGTCGCCGACCTGCTCGATGCAATAGCGCGCGACCGCGTCGAGCACGCCGTCGTCTTCACCGACCGCCGTCGCGCAACGGATCTCGACGCCCGGATGCGCGGCGCGGCATGCGTCGACGAGCTGCGGCAGGTCGCGGCGGACATGGCCGCCCTGGCCGAAGAATACGGGCACCACGGTGATGCGCGCGCAGCCGGCCGCGACTTGCGCGGCCACGGCCTCACCGAGCGACGGCGTCATCAGTTCGAGGAACGCGAGCGACACCTGCGCGGCCGGGGAGGCGCCGCGCAGCCGCGCGGCGAGCCGCTCGAACGGCTCGGCCCAGCGCGGGTCGCGGGCGCCGTGGCCGAACAGGACGATACCGTGCGAATGCATGTCGAAGCCTCCGTCGCGACGCGGCGCTCAGTGCCGGTCGACCCATTTGAGCGCGAACAGGCCGAGCGCGAGATAGATGAGGCCCGGCGTCGCGGCGGTGAGCGGCGCGGGCCACGTGTTCAGCGTGCCGATGTGCGAGAACAGCGTGTTGAGCAGCTGGAAGCTCATGCCGAGCATGATGCCGCCGAACACCTTCACGCCGACCACGCCGGCCCGCGTGTGCAGATACGCGAACGGCAGCGACAGCACGAGCATCACGAACACCGCGAACGGATACAGCAGCTTGCGCCACAGCGCGATGTCGTAGCGCTGCGTGTCCTGCTGGTTTTCGCGCAAGTGCTGGATGTAGCGGAACAGGTTGATGATCGACATGCGCTCCGGCGACACGAGCAGCACCGACAGGATCTGCGGCGTCAGGTCGGACCGCAGCCGGTATTCGGGCAGCGACACCTGCTGCGACCGGTACACGGGGTTCAGCGCATCGGCCGGCTGGCCGCTGATCGGCTTGATCGGCGTCAGCTCGGTTTCGGTGACGCCCGTCAGCAGCCAGTGGCCGGGCGGCTCGTAGCGGCCGGTCTGCGCGATCCGCACGTTCTGCAGCTGGAATTTCGAGTCGAATTCGTAGATGCGCACGTTGCTGATCGTCGAGTCGGGCGACAGGCTGCCGACGTTGACGAAGCGCGTGACCTGCTCGCCGTTCTCGCGGGCCGCGAGCGTGTCCTTCACCCACACGCCCGACTGGAAGTTCGACGACACCGATGCGCCGAGCGCCTGCAGCCGCACGCGTTCGGACAACTGGTCGGCGTACGGGCCGACGAATTCGCCGATCAGGTAGGTGACGATCACGAGCGGCACGCCGATCTTCAGCAGCGAGCGCAGCGCCTGGTTGGTCGCGAGGCCCGACACGCGGAAGATCGTGAATTCCGAGTTCGCGGCCATCTGCGCGAACACGTAGATCGCGCTGATCAGCGCGGCGACCGGGATGATCTCGTAGAAGCGCGACGGCGTCTGCAGCGCGACGCGCAGCACCGCGTAGCCGAACTTGTAGTTGCCGTGCCCGACCGAATTCAGTTCGCTGATCAGGTCGAAGAAGAAGAACAGACCAGAGAACGCGAACAGGATGAAGACGAACGTGACGTAAATTTGCCGCGCGAAGTACTTTTCATAGAGCCGCATCGATCATGCTCCCGAGCGGCCGAACAGCGCGCGTGTCAACAGCGGACGATTGCGCACGCGCAACCAGAAAATGAATGCGACGATCGCCGCGACGAGCACGTGCAGGCCGACCAGACCGACGCCGAACGACATCTTGCCCTGCTCGATCTGCGCCTGCACGACGTTCAGCAGGTTCGAGTACGTGAGGTAGATCAGCACGGCCATCACGAGGTTGATCGTGCGGCTGCGGCGCGGGTTCTGGTACGAGAGTGGGATGCCGAGCACCATCAGGTTGATCGCGATCAGCGGCAGCCCCGCGCGCCACGCGAATTCCGCGAGGTTGTCGCGCGTCGGGTTGCGCAGCAGGTCGGGCGTGGGCGTGCTGTTGGTGGTCTGCACGTTGACGACCGGCTTGCTCGTGATCTTCACGCCGTAGCGCTCGAACTCCATGATCTTGAAGTTCGGCTGGCCGGGCGTACCGTCGTAGCGGCGGCCGTCCTCGAGGACGACGAAGCGATCGCCGTCCTTCGAGGTTTCCGTATGGCCGGTTTGCGACACGACCACGTTGAGCTTGCCGTTTTCCGTCGACGTGACGAAGACGTTCTGCACCTTGCTCTGGTCGGGCGACATCTTCTCGATGAAGAACACCCGATGGTTCGCGGCCGATTCGCGGAACTGGCCGGGCGCCAGCAGCGAGATTTCGTCGCGCTGCTGGAAGCGCGCCTTGATCAGCTTGCTCTGCTGGTTCGACCACGGCCAGCCGACGAACGCGAAGAACGTGATCAGCAGGATGATCGGCGCGGCGAACACGCCGATTGGCTTGATGAGGCGGGTGAGGCTCACGCCAGACGCGAGCCACACGACCATTTCGGAGTCCCGGTACCACCGGGTCAGCACGAACAGGATCGACACGAACAGCGTGACGACCAGCATCACGGCGAGATAGCCGATCACGGTCAGGCCGATCAGCACGAGCACGTCCCGCGGATCGATTTCGCCGGACGCGGCGTAGCCGACGATGCGAATCATCATCGTCGTGAGCATGATCGTGAGCAGCACCATGAACACGGCGCCAGCCGTATACGCAAGCTCGCGCTGGAGGGAGCGTTCGAAGATCATTCTTGATGAGAAGAGGGCGGGAGGCTGCGCACGCGTGGTGGGGCGCTCGCGCCGCCACGGGAAAAATAGCGGATAATTGCGGCTTTCATCCTTAGCCCAGATTTTATCCGAGGACAAGCGCGATGGACTTTAGCATAAAAGGCTGTGATTGGAGCAAAGGCGAAGCCAAGGGGTTCCTGACCGGGAAGTCCGACTGCATCGTGCTCGGCATCTTCGAGGCGCAGACGCTGTCGGGCGCGGCGCTCGACATCGACACGGCCACCAAGGGGCTGATCTCGCGCGTGGTGAAGGCCGGCGACATGGACGGCAAGCGCGGCAAGACGCTGTTCCTGCACGAAGTATCGGGCATCGGCGCGTCGCGCGTGCTGCTCGTCGGGCTCGGCAAGCAGGATGCTTTCAATCAGAAAGCCTACAACGATGCGGTGACGGCCGCGTGGCGCGCGCTGCTGGCGACCAAGGTCGTCCAGGTCACGTTCTCGCTCGCGCAACTGCCGGTCGACGAGCGCAGCTCCGACTGGGGCGTGCGCGCCGCGATCCTCGCGCTGCGCAACGAGACGTACCGCTTCACGCAGATGAAGAGCAAGCCGGAACCGGCGTCGCACACGCTCAAGCGCGTCGTGTTCAGCGTCGATCCGGCCGACGAAAAGGCCGCGAAGGTCGCGATCAAGCAGGCCGTCGCGCTCGCGAACGGGATGGATCTGACCCGCGACCTCGGCAACCTGCCGGGCAACGTCTGCACGCCGACCTACCTGGGCAACACCGCGAAGCAGATCGCGAAGGATTGGGGCCTGAAGGCCGAAGTGCTCGGGCTCAAGCAGATCCAGGCGCTGAAGATGGGGTCGTTCCTGTCGGTCGCGCGCGCATCGGTCGAGCCGCCGCAGTTCATCGTGCTGCACTACCAGGGCGGCGCCGCGAAGGCCGCGCCGGTCGTGCTGGTCGGCAAGGGCATCACGTTCGATACGGGCGGCATCTCGCTGAAGCCGGGCGAAGGCATGGACGAGATGAAGTACGACATGTGCGGCGCGGGCTCGGTGCTCGGCACGATCCGCGCGGTCGCCGAGATGGGCCTGAAGATCAACGTCGTCGCGATCGTGCCGACCTGCGAGAACATGCCGGGCGGCAACGCGACGAAGCCGGGCGACATCGTCACCAGCATGAAGGGGCTGACGATCGAGGTCCTGAACACCGACGCCGAAGGCCGCCTGATCCTGTGCGACGCACTCACGTATGCCGAGCGCTTCAAGCCGGCCGCCGTGATCGACGTCGCGACGCTGACGGGCGCGTGCGTGATCGCGCTGGGCGGCCACAACAGCGGGCTGTTCTCGACCAACGACGCGCTCGCGGGCGAACTGCTCGACGCATCGCGCGAGGCGAACGACCCGGCATGGCGCATGCCGCTCGACGACGAATACCAGGATCAGCTGAAGTCGAATTTCGCGGATCTCGCGAACATCGGCGGGCGTCCGGCCGGCGCCGTGACGGCCGCATGCTTCCTGTCGCGCTTCACCGACAGCTATCCGTGGGCTCACCTCGACATCGCGGGCACCGCATGGAAGGGCGGTGCCGCGAAGGGCGCGACGGGGCGTCCGGTGCCGCTGCTCGCGCAGTTCCTGATCGACCGCGCCGGCCAGTGATGGCGGGGCTGACGACGCCGCGGGTGCGCGGGCAATGACGCGGATCGATTTCCACTCGAACGTCGGCGATTCGCTCGCGTACGCGTGCCGGCTGCTGCGCAAGGCCTATCTGGCCGGGCAGCCAGTCGTCGTGCTCGCCGAGCCCGCGCGCCTGCGCGCGCTCGACGAGCGGCTCTGGACGTTCTCGCCGCTCGATTTCATCCCGCATTGCGGCGTCGACAGCGAGCACGCAGCCGGTACGCCGATCGTGCTGGCCGCCGATCTCGACCGCGCGCCGCATCATCACGTGCTGCTGAACCTCGGCGCGACCGTGCCCGCGCAGTTCGCCCGCTTCGAGCGCCTGCTCGAAGTGGTCGGCAACGCGCCGGACGAGCTGGCCGCGGGCCGCGACCGCTACCGGTTCTACCGCGACCGCGGCTACGCGCTGAACAACTACAAGCAGGGCGGCTAGCCGCAACCGTCGACGGAGTGTTCCCGTGACAGAAGCCGATTCATCCTCGATCCCGACGCTGACCGACGTGCTGGTGCCCGGCAAGCCGGCGCCGGCGCGCTCGCCCGCGTCTGCCGCACCCGGGCCGCACGGAAGCGCGGCGATTCCGGTGCTCACCGACGTGATCGCACCGGGCGCCGCCGCGGCCGCGCCGGCCGAATCCCGTCAAACCGAAGCCGACCCCGATTCCGTCGTGGTCGAACCCGTGCCGACACCGCACGTGCCGACCGTCGAACTGCCGGGCGACGTGGCGATGGCCGCCGCTGCGGGCGACACCGATGCGCCGGCCGGACCCGGCGCATCGGAGCACGTAGTTGCCGAAGAGGTGGCGGTGATGACGGCGCCGCTGCGCTCGTCGCTGGTCGAAGACGGTCTGCCGCAGCACACGTTCGCTCCG
The DNA here is from genome assembly GCF_018417615.1 of Burkholderia sp. LAS2. Classification (NCBI taxonomy): domain Bacteria; kingdom Pseudomonadati; phylum Pseudomonadota; class Betaproteobacteria; order Burkholderiales; family Burkholderiaceae; genus Burkholderia; species Burkholderia sp. LAS2. The sequence goes on along the minus strand of NZ_CP071052.1, from coordinate 3,182,874 downwards.
ATTGCGCACGAAGCGGCCGGGCACGCGCCGGACGCGGCAATGCCGGAGGCGGTCCTGCCGAGCGCAGCGCTGCAACCGGAAGCATCGGACGCCGCCGCGCTGACGCCGGAAGATGCGCAGCACATCGCCGAACGGCTTCGCAATCGCCTGACGAACTATCTGACCGGGCCGGGGCGCGAGGCCATCGAAGCGCGTTGTCGCGATGCGCTGCACGAGCATTCGGCCTGGCTGGTCGGCCAGGTCACGCGCGAAGTCGCCCTCGCGCTGGAAACAGAGGTGATGGACTGGGTACGCGATGCGGTCGATGAAGAGATCGCCCGCCGCCGCGCCGGTCACTCCGGCTGAACGGCAATCGCTCGCGGCGGTGAAAAGGGGGCGGTCCAGTAAGGGCCTGCGAAGCCGGCGGTGATGTGCCGCCGGTCGGGCGGTACGCGGTTGCCTGCCTGCCACGCCCTGCACACCGCGTCGGTGCGTCGCGCGGATATCCGATTCAGCGAACCGACAGCACCCACTGGGCGAGCGTGCGGGCTTCGGTGCCCGTCAGTTGCGTGTTGGCGGGCATCGGCACGCTGCCCCATACGCCGACGCTGCCTTTCACTATCGATTGCGCAAGATAATCGGCGGCGTCGTTGCGCGTCGCGTACTTGCCGGCGATGTCGTGGAACGACGGACCCATCAGCGGCTTGCCGATCGCATGGCAGGCCATGCAGTTCTTGCGCTGCGCGAGCGCGAGCCCGTCGGCCTGGTCGGCGCGCGCCGCCGCCGCGCCGCCGGTCAGCAGCGTCGCGAGCAGCACGCGCAATATCGTCTGTTTCATGCGGTTCTCCGCCGGCGGGGATGGCCGGCTTCATGGTCCGCGCATTATAGAAGCAAAGGGGAAGCACGTTTTGCGCGTTCCCCCGGTGGCCCGTTTATCGGGGTCGCATGAGATGGTGCCCTGCCTCAACCCGTGACCGCCCCTTGGTTCGCCGGCCGGGCAAGCGCCGCGAATTTCGCGAGCACGCCGCGCGTATAGCGCGGCGCGGGCTGCCGCCACGCGGCGCGGCGGCGTGCGAGTTCCGCATCGTCGACGTTCAGTTGCAGCAGCAGCCGGTGCGCGTCGATCGTGATCGAATCGCCTTCCTGCACCAGTGCGATCGTGCCGCCGACGAACGCCTCCGGCGCGACGTGGCCGACCACCATGCCCCAGGTGCCGCCCGAGAAGCGGCCGTCCGTGATGAAGCCGACCGATTCGCCAAGCCCCTTGCCGATGATCGCGGACGTCGGTGCGAGCATTTCCGGCATGCCGGGGCCGCCCTGCGGGCCGAGGTAGCGCAGCACGAGGATGTCGCCCGCCCGGATCCGGTCGCCGAGGATCGCATCCATCGCGCTCTGCTCGTCGTCGAACACGCGCGCCGGGCCCGTGATCACCGGGTTTTTCAGGCCGGTGATTTTCGCGACCGCGCCGTCTTCCGCGAGATTGCCCTTCAGGATCGCCAGATGGCCTTCCTTGTACAGCGCGCGGTCGATCGGAAAGATCACGTCCTGATCCGCGCGCGGCGCGGCCGGCACGTCCTTCAGCTCGTCGGCGATCGTGCGGCCGGTGATCGTCATGCAGTCGCCGTGCAGCAGCCCCGCATCGAGCAGGATCTTCAGCACCTGCGGAATCCCGCCGGCCCGGTGCAGGTCGGTCGCGACGTACTGTCCCGACGGCTTCAGGTCGCAGATCACCGGTACCCGCTTGCGGATGCGTTCGAAGTCGTCGATCGTCCAGTCGACCTCGGCCGCGTGCGCGATCGCGAGATAGTGCAGCACCGCATTGGTCGAGCCGCCGGTGGCCATGATCACCGACACCGCGTTCTCGATCGATTTCTTCGTGATGATGTCGCGCGGCTTCAGATCGCGTTTCACGGCCTCGACCAGCACGCGCGCCGATTCGGCGGCCGAATCGACTTTCTCCTGGTCGGGATTCGCCATCGTCGACGAATACAGCAGCGACATCCCGAGCGCCTCGAACGACGAGCTCATCGTGTTCGCGGTGTACATCCCGCCGCACGAACCCGACGTCGGGCACGCGTTCTTCTCGACGCCTTCGAAATCCTCCTGCGACATCCGGCCCGCGGTGAATTCGCCGACGGCCTCGAACGACGACACGATCGTCAGGTCCCGGCCCTTCCAGTTGCCGGGGCGGATCGTGCCGCCGTACACGTAGATGCCCGGCACGTTCAGGCGCGCGAGCGCGATCATGCCGCCCGGCATGTTCTTGTCGCAGCCGCCGACGACTACCACGCCGTCCATCCACTGGCCCTGCACGCAGGTTTCGATGCAGTCGGCGATCACTTCGCGCGACACGAGCGAGTACTTCATCCCTTCGGTGCCCATCGACATGCCGTCCGAAATCGTCGGCGTGCCGAAGATCTGCGGGTTCGCGCCGGCCGCCTTCACGGCGTCGACCGCCGCGTCCGACAGCCGCTGCAGGCCGGAATTGCACGGCGTGATCGTCGAATGGCCGTTCGCGATGCCGATCATCGGCTTGTCGAAATCGTCCTTCTGGTAGCCGAGCGCGTAGTACATCGAGCGGTTCGGCGAACGGGCCACGCCTTGCGTGATGTTTTTAGAGCGGCGGTTGTACGACATGGGGAGCTCCATCGTTGTTTTGGCGACGCCGGCGCGAACAGTGCGCCGGGTGGGTCGATCAAGCATGGAGTTTCCGTTCTGGGATGTCCAATATATTATTTGTCGCCTATTAAGTCGTTTTACGAATGAGTCGAGCATGGCCGATCCGATCCCCGACCTGCGCCAGTGGCGCTATTTCGCGACCGTCGCCGACGAGCGCCATTTCGGCCGCGCGGCCGAGCGGCTGTCGATGACGCAGCCGCCGTTGTCGCAGGCGATCCGCGCGCTCGAGGACGCGCTCGGCGTCGCGCTGTTCGTGCGCACCAAGCGCTCGGTCGCGCTGACGGCGGTCGGCGCGGCGCTGCTGCCGGAGGTGCGCCGGCTGCTCGCGTCGGCCGATGCGCTGCCGCCGATGGCGCGGCGGCTCGCGCGCGGCGAGGCCGGCTCGCTGTCGCTCGCGTTCGTGTCGACCGCCGATTACGGGCTGCTGCCGTCATTGCTGCGCGCGTTCGGCGCGCGCTATCCGCAGGTGCGGCTGCAGCTCACGGAAGCGACGAGCGACGTGCAGATCGACGAACTCGTCGCCGGGCGCATCGACGCCGGGCTCGTCATTCCGCCCGTGCCGCCGCGCCACGCGGCCGGGCTGTCGTACCTGCCCGTCGTGCGCGAGCCGCTGGTGGTCGCGATGCCGGCCGGGGCGTCCGACGCGCCCGAGGACGAGCCCGTGCAGCTCGCCGACGTCGCCGCGTTTCCGCTCGTGATCTTTCCGCGCCGTTTGGCGCCCGGCTTTTATGACATCATTACGGGCTGCTACGGCGCGGCGGGGGAAACTCCGCGCATCGGCCAGGAGGCGATCCAGATGCAGACGATCGTCAGCCTCGTGTCGGCCGGCATGGGCGTCGCACTGGTGCCGCAATCGCTGCGTAACCTGCGGCGCACCGGCGTGGTCTACCGGCCGCTCGCGGGCCACGCGCCGGTCGTCGAGACGGGCCTCGTGTGGCGCACCGGCGACGTGAGCCCCGTGCTCGCCGGCTTCATCGACGTCGTGCGCGCGCAGGGTCCGGCCGCGTGACGTGAACGATGGCGCGCGGGCGCCGTCCAACGCGCGGTCCTGCACGTGTGCGACGGCCGTACCGTATTCGAAAACTTCTTCGCTAACCCATGATCATTCACCCGAATTTCGACCCCGTTGCGATCCATCTCGGGCCGCTGGCCGTGCGCTGGTACGGCCTCATGTATCTCGTCGGCTTCATCGCGGCGATCGTCGTCGGCCGGATCCGCCTGAAGCTGCCGTATGTCGCCGCGCAGGGCTGGACCGCGAAGGACATCGACGACATGATGTTCTACGGCGTGCTCGGCACCGTGCTCGGCGGCCGGCTCGGCTACGTGCTGTTCTACAAGGCCGATTTCTACTTCTCGCATCCGCTCGACGTGTTCAAGGTGTGGGAAGGCGGCATGTCGTTTCACGGCGGCTTCCTCGGCGTGACGCTCGCGATGATGCTGTTCGCGTGGCAGCGCAAGCGGCACTGGCTGCAGGTCACCGATTTCGTCGCGCCGATGGTGCCGTTGGGGCTGGCAGCGGGGCGGCTCGGCAATTTCATCAACGGCGAGCTGTGGGGCCGCGTGACCGATCCGACGGCGCCGTGGGCGATGCTGTTCCCGGGGGCGATGCGCGACGACGCGGCATGGCTGCCGAAACATCCGGCACTCGTCGAGAAGTGGCATCTCGCCGACGTGTTCATGCAATACCAGATGCTGCCGCGCCATCCTTCGCAGCTCTATGAAATCGCGCTCGAGGGCATCGCGCTGTTCTTCGTGCTGTTCCTGTTCGCGCGCAAGCCGCGGCCGATGGGCGCGATATCCGCGCTGTTCCTGATCGGTTATGGCCTCGCACGTTTCACGGTCGAGTTCGCGCGCGAGCCCGACGACTTCCTCGGCCTGCTCGCGCTCGGCCTGTCGATGGGGCAGTGGCTGTCGCTGCCGATGATCCTCGCGGGTATCGCGATGATGGTCTGGGCGTATCGCCGTCGCGCGGCGAACGCGAATGCGGCTGCTTGAAGTGGCTGCGTGAGGTCGCTGCATGACGCGGTATCGATGTACGCGCGATCGGCGTGCGCATCGGTTACCCGGATGCACATGAAAAACGCCGGCCCTCGGGCCGGCGTTTTCGTTTCCGACAACGGCGCGATGCGCGTTACTGCGTTACTTCATCTGCACGGAGCCGTTGACGGTGACCGACACGGTGGCCTTGCCGCCTTCGACCGCGATCGGCGCACTCATCTTCGCGCTGTCCATCGGCGCCGCGGCCATCGCCATCATGCGCGGGTACGGCTGCACGTTGCGGCCGCTGCCGACGTTCACGTCGCGGATCGTGTAGCTGTTGTAGCCGAACGCCTTCGCGGCTTCGTCCGCGCGGGCGCGGAACGACTTGATCGCTTCGGTCGTGAGCTTCTGCTCGGCCGTGCGCTGCGCTTCCGGCGACAGCGAGAACTCGACGTTCGCAACCTGCATCAGGTTCGACAACTGGCCTGCCAGCTTCGACGCCGCGGCGAAATCGCGCGATTCGAGCGCGACCTCGGTGCGGCCGCGCCATGCGGAGATCTTGCCGTCGCGATCGGTGCTCGGATACACGGAGAACGCGCCCGTGTGCGCGGTGACGCCCGACACGCCCTTCGCCTGCGACAGCGCCGCATCCGCGCGCTGGTTCAGCTGCGCGGTGAGGCTGCCCGGGTCCTTGGCCTGCTGCTCGTAGAACAGCGTGATGTGGATGATGTCCTGCGGCACGTCGGCGCTGGCCTGCGACGAAAGCGACAGCACGCCGGCCGGCTCGGGAAAGTGCGGGTTCGCCGTCTGGGCGTGCGCGGCGGGCGACGCGAGCGTCAGCGCGACGGGAACGGCGGCGGCGAGAGCGAGCGACAGCGCGAGTGCGGATTTCTTGGTCATTGTTGGACTCCTTGTGCGAGGGCGCGCACGCGGATCACGCGTGCGCGACGCGGGCGTACCGCGCGACGAAAAAAACGACGGCCGGCCGATCGGCCGACAGCGGTTGCTTAGGCTGCGCGAAAGCGCCGCGAGTTCCGTTGCGGCAGTGCGTACTGAACAGATTTGACCTTTTGGCCGGTGCCTACTTCATCAACTTTTCGGTGATGAACCGCCATTCCGCGCGCGTGACGGGCGTGATCGACAGCCGGTTGCCGCGGGCGAGCACGCGCATGTCGGCGAGCTCGTCGTGCTCGCGCAGCGCGGCGAGCGGCACGAGCGGCGACTTCTTCACGAAGCGCACGTCGACGAGCAGCCAGCGTGGCGCTTCCTGCGTCGATTTCGGGTCGTAATAGGGGCTTTTCGGATCGAACTGTGTGGGATCGGGGTAGGGCGTGGACGATACTTCGGCGAGGCCCGCGATGCCCGGCTCGGGGCAGCTCGAGTGATAGAACAGCACGCCGTCGCCGATCTTCATCGTGTCGCGCATGAAATTACGCGCTTGATAATTGCGCACGCCGGTCCACGGCAGCGAGCGCTGCGGTGCGTTGGCGAGATCGTCGATGCTTGCTTCGTCCGGTTCGGACTTCATCAGCCAATATTGCATGGATCGTAATCGACGCAGAAGGGGCATGAGGGTCTGTTTGCATGCGGAACGCGCACCCCAAACGAAAAATACAATTCACGGGAATGCCCGAAATCGCCCGCATGGCGGCGTCGCTCGTCACTTGTTTGGCTCGGCCAAACGGCGCTCCTCACTTCTTGCCCTGCGAGCGATTTCGGGCATTCGCATGCGCGTTCCGCATGCAAACAGCCCCTCAAAAAGGAAACGGCATCGGGAGTTCCCGATGCCGTTGGATAGGCCCCCGCCTTGGCCGCTAGGCCGGCATCCTGAACCTGAGGTTCAGAATTGGTCGCAGTTAGCAGCACTTCGGGTACATCAGACAGAGTGACGCGCGCGCCCGTGCTACAAATTTCCGCAACCGTGCACATGGCATTGGTTCAAGGAATATATGACCTTGGCGAACCAGGCAGGGAAGCTGACTGAACTGTGTTTCGATGCGCCAATTTGACCACCGTTGACCGTCGAGATCAAGCGGAATCGACGCATCGTTTCAAACGTTACTGCGTCTCGTGCTGTGCGAGCACCGCGCCGAGCTGTTCGTTCATCTGGTGCATTGTACGACGGATTTCTTCCGCCGGAAATGCTTCACCGTGCCGCACGCTCGTTTGCAGCCGCAGCAATTCCGACGCAAGCGACAGCGCCGCCATCACCGCGATGCGATCGGTGCCGCGCACCGAGCTGTTCGAGCGGATTTTCGACATTTCGGCATCGACGCGCGCGACCGCTTCGAGCAGCGCCGCTTCGGTCTCGGCCGAACAGGCGAGCCGATAGGGCTGACCGAGAATCGAGACTTCGATCTGCTTGGTGCTCATGCATGTTCTCCGTGGCTGGCCGCGTCATCGCCATCCGTGCGCGCCTGCGCATCCAGCAGGTCGAGCTGGTTGTCGGCTTGCTCCGCGCTCTTCGAGCGCGGCAGCTTTTCGAGAATCGCGTTCAGTTTCACCTGGGCGTCGTCGATCTTCGCCGACAGCGTGTCGCGCTCGGCCGCGAGCGCATTGCGTTCGTCGCGCAGCTGCGCGAGTTCCGCGCGGACCGTATCCGCTTCCGCGCGCAATTGCGCGACCTGCTCCTCGAGCGCGAGCCGTTCCGAGTGATAGCGCTTGTTCAGCGAAATCAGACGGCCAATATTTTGAGACAGGGTTTCGAGTTCGTTGAGCATTTGCTGCGTCCTCTAAAGACCCAGCATTTTAGCGCGGAATACCGCGCAATCCGACATCTGTAACGTTTCCAGTCGTAACACCCCTGCTTCTTGCCGCGAATAGGCATGTCCGACGCCGGTCCGGACGCTTCCTTGACGCTCGCGCGACCGGCTCCTAAACTGGCGCCGCCTCGGTGCTCGCGCGCAGGATGCGCGGTTAAACGGGAAGCAGGGTGCGGGCTCCGCGAGCGCGCCAACCTGCGCTGCCCCCGCAACGGTAAGCGGCCGCGTCGCGTGACGCAGGCCGGCTCTGGCGCGTTTCGCGTGCAGGTCGCACGCAGGCGCGGGCCACTGCGCGTCATCGCGCGGGAAGGCGAGCCGGACCGCCGCCAGCCCGGATACCGGCCGAGACGGGGAGCCCGCAAGGGCTCCATGACGCGCGGCCTGCGGGGAAGCGGGGCGCGCAATGCTTCACGGAACGTTCTTCGATGCCGACCCCAATCGTTCGCCACGCGCCCCTGTCGCGCCCGGCCGGCCACCGCAAGCGGATGCACCGCGCGTCGGGCGCGCGGCCGTGCGCCGCATGAGCGCCGCGCGCGCCACCGTCATCTGGGCCGCGCTGGCCGCCATGGTCGCGCTGCTGTTCGTCGCGTCGCTGTCGATCGGCAGCGTGCCGATGTCGCCGTGGCAGGCGCTCGCGTCGCTCGTGCCGCACGGCGGCGATACCTTGTTTGCCGATATCGTCCGGACGCTGCGCCTGCCGCGCGCGCTCGCGGGTTTCGCGTGCGGCGCGCTGCTCGCGCTGGCCGGCGCGTTGTTGCAGGTGCTGCTGCGCAATCCGCTCGCGGAGCCGTACGTGCTGGGCGTGTCCGGCGGCGCGGCCGGCTTCGCGCTCGTCGCGATGATCGCGGGCGGCGCATGGTGGCTCGTCGACGCATCGGCGTTCGCCGGTTCGCTCGTCTCGGTCGCGCTCGTGCTCGGTCTCGCGAGGCGCGAGCTGTGGCGCGGCGAATCGCGCGACGCATCGCCGCGGCTGCTGCTCACGGGCGTCGTGATCGCGGCGGGGTGGGGCGCGCTCGTCACGCTGTTGCTGTCGCTCGCGTCCGATGCACGGCTGCGCGGCATCATCTTCTGGCTGACCGGCGACCTGAACGGCGCGACGGCGCCGTGGTTCGCGTGGGGCGCGCTGTTGCTGAGCGCATGCGCCGCGCTGCCGGCCGCGCCGCAACTGAACGTGCTGCTGCGCGGCGACGCGACCGCGCAGGCGCTCGGCGTGCCGGTCGCGCGGCTGCGCGTGCGGATCTATCTCGTCGCGTCGCTGGCCGCCGCGGCCGCGGTCACGACGGCCGGTACGATCGGCTTCGTCGGCCTCGTCGTGCCGCACGCGTTGCGGCTCGCGTTCGGCAACGACCAGCGGATGCTGCTGCCGGCCGCGATGCTCGCGGGCGGTGGCGGCGTGATGGCGGCCGACCTGCTCGCGCGCACCGCGATCGCGCCCGCACAATTGCCGGTGGGCGTGATGACCGCGTTGATCGGCGTGCCCGTGTTCCTGTGGATGTTGCTGAGGAGGCCGATGCGATGACAGGCACCGCAGCACCGCACGCCGCTGCCGGCGACATGCGCTACATGGCTGTCGACCTGACGCTGAAGGCCGGCGCGCGCACGCTGCTCGACCGCTTCACGCACGCGTTCCGCCCCGGCGAGATCTGGTGCGTCGCCGGGCCGAACGGCGCGGGCAAGACGACGCTGCTCGCCACGCTCGCGGGACTGCAGCCGCCCGCCGGCGGACACGTCGAGATCGACGGTCGGCCGCTTGCCGCATGGCGTCCCGAGCAACTCGCGCAGCGCCGCGCGCTGATGCCGCAGCAACTGCACGATGCGTTCAGCGCGACCGTGTTCGACACGGTGCTGCTCAACCGCTTTCCATATCTCGGCGGCTGGGGTTGGGAGCGCGACGGCGACCGCGCGGCCGCGCGCGAGGCGCTCGCGACATTCGACCTGAACCCGCTCGCGTCGCGCGACGTGATGTCGCTGTCGGGCGGCGAGCGGCAGCGGGTCGCGCTGGCCGCGACGCTGTGCCAGGATGCGCCGCTGATGTTGCTGGACGAACCGCTCGCGCATCTCGACCTGCATCACCAGATCGACTGCCTGACCGCGCTGGCCGCCTGGCTCGCGGCGGGCCCGCGCACGGTGATGTTTTCGTGTCACGACCTGAATCTCGCGCGGCGTTTCGCGACGCATGCGCTGTTGCTCGACGGTCGCGGGCATGCGTGGGCCGGCCGCGTGCATGATGTGCTGACGCCCGAGCGCGCGAGCGACGCGTTCGGCTATCCGCTCGTGCTGATCCGCGAGAACGGCCGCGATGCGCTGTTGCCGGCGTGGCCCGCGCGACAATGATCTTTCCCGTTCCGAATTTTCCGATGCGCGGCGCATGCCGCGCCCACCATACGGCCCCTCGATGACCACTTCGACCCAATTCCCGCCCGCGATCGCGCCGCTAGACGACGCGCTGCGCACGCGCCTGCAGCATGTGATCGACCACAAGACCAAGCCGCCCGGCAGCCTCGGCCAGCTCGAGGCGCTCGCGCTGCAGATCGGCCTGATCCAGCGCACCGAGCGGCCGGTCGTGCAGCGTCCGGTGACGATCGTGTTCGCGGGCGACCACGGGATCGCGGCCGAGGGCGTCAGCCCTTATCCGCAGGCGGTGACCGCGCAGATGGTCGCGAACTTCCTCGCCGGCGGCGCGGCGATCAACGCGTTCTCGGGCGTCGCGCAGAGCACGCTCGAGATCGTCGATGCGGGCGTCGCGTCGCCGCTGCCGCTGTCGGACCGGCTGGTGTCGGTTCCGGTCGCGCGCGGCACGCGCAACTTCGCGGCGGAACCCGCGATGACGCGTGAAGAAGCGATGACGGCGCTGGCCGCGGGCGCGGCGCGCGTGCGCCTGCACGCGTCGCTCGGCACGAACGTGATCGGCTTCGGCGAGATGGGGATCGCGAATACGTCGTCGGCCGCGTGCCTGATGAGCCGCCTGCTCGACGTGCCGATCGACGCCTGCGTCGGCCGCGGCACGGGCCTCGACGATCAGGGCCTCGCGCACAAGCGTGCGGTGCTCGGTCGCGCGCTCGTCAAGCACTCGCATGCGATCGCGCCGCTCGACGTGCTCGCGACGTTCGGCGGCTTCGAGATCGCGATGATGACCGGCGCGTACCTCGCGGCCGCGAGCGAGCGGATGACGATCCTCGTCGACGGCTTCATCGCGACCGCCGCGCTGCTCGTCGCCGAGCGCATCGCGCCCGGCGTGCGCGACTACTGCGTGTTCTCGCATACGTCGCACGAGGCCGGCCACCGGCGCATGCTCGAGCATTTCGGCGCGAAGCCGCTGCTCGCGCTCGACCTGCGGCTCGGCGAAGGCACGGGCGCCGCGCTCGCGCTGCCGCTGGTGCGCGCGGCGGCCGCGTTCCTCAGCGAGATGGCGAGCTTCGAATCCGCCGGCGTCGACGATCGTGACGCCTGAGCGCGTGCGCGGCATGCGCGCCGAGCTGCGCTACTTCTTCGTCGCGCTCGGCTATTTCACGCGCGTACCCGTGCCGCGCTCGATCGGCTACGCGGCCGGCGATCTCGACCAGGCCGCGCGCTATTTCCCGCTCGTCGGCGCGTGCGTCGGCGCGTGGGGCGCGCTCGTCTATCTCGTCGCGCTGCGCGTGCTGCCGCCATCGATCGCGGTCGGGCTGTCGATGGCCGCGACGCTGCTCGCGACCGGCGCGTTCCACGAAGACGGCCTCGCCGACAGTTGCGATGCGTTCGGCGGCGGTTACACGCGCGACGACGTGCTGCGCATCATGCACGATTCGCGGATCGGCACGTTCGGCGCCGTTGCGCTCGTGATCGCGCTCGGCCTGAAATGGCAGGCGCTGGCGTCGATGCTGCCGCTGCGCGCCGCATGGACGATGATCGCCGCGCACGCGGCGAGCCGCGCGATGGCCGTGAGCCTGCTGATGACGCTCGACTACGTGCGGCCCGAAGGCAAGGCGAAGCCGGTCGCGCAACGAATGGACGCACGTGCGGCGTGCGTCGCGGCGGTGTTCGGACTGCCGTGGCTGTTCTGGCCGGACTGGCGCATGGGCGTTGCCGCCTGCGTGGCGCTCGTGCTCGTGCGCGCGTGGGCGGCCCGCTATTTCGTGAAGCGGATCGGCGGTTATACGGGCGACTGTCTCGGCTTCGCGCAGCAACTGGGCGAACTGGCGATCTATCTGGTGGTGCTCGGATGGACGTCGTCCTGATCCGTCATCCGGCCGTCGGCATCGAGCCGGGCGTCTGCTATGGGCGCAGCGACGTGCCGCTCGCCGAATCGGCCGATGGCGGCGCGCAGGCCGTGCGCATGCATCTGGCGGAACTAAGTGCGCCGTCGCCCGAACAGGTGCGGACGAGCCCGCTGACGCGCTGCGCGTCGGTTGCCGAACGGCTCGCGCGGGCATTCGACGTACCGCTGCTGGGCGATGACGACTGGCAGGAAATGGATTTCGGCGCGTGGGAAATGCAGCGCTGGGACGATATCGATCGCGCAGCGCTCGATGCGTGGGCGGCCGACCTGATGCATGCGTGCGCGCACGGCGGAGAAAGCGTCGCGCGATTCGTCGCGCGGGTGGCGCGGCAGGCCGATGCGCTTGCGGCGTTCGACGGACCGCAATGGGTCGTCACGCATGCGGGCGTGATCCGCGCATTCGCGTCGCATGTGTTGCGCGTGCCGCTCGACACGTTGCTGTCGCGGCCGGTGCCGACGGGCGGGGCGGTGTGGCTGCGCAGGGAGGGCGCCGCGCGAACGTGGGAAGTCGTGCACTGGGATGCATAGGCGCACTTGCGTCTGCATGTGAACTGCGCTGCGCACGGAGCGATCTGTTTCGAGCACCGCACGCATCCGGCACCGGTGCACGATGCACCGCAACCCGCCGGAAATCAGCGCGCCGGCCGCCGCGCACGCGCGGCCTCCAGATCCTCGCACAGCGCGGCCGCACCCTGCGCGATCCGCGGCGCCGGCCGCGTCAGCAGATCGCCGTCGATTGCGAACAGGTTGTTGCGCGCCACGGCCGTCAGCGCGGGCCACGCGCGCCAGCGCGCGAGGCTCGGCAGCGGTTCGTTCGAGCGGGTCGCGCCGGCACTCGTCGTCACGATCGCTTCCGGATTCGCCGCGAGCACCGCCTCGTCGGTCACGGTCGGCGCAAGCGGCTTGAGCGACGCGAACACGTTGCGGCCGCCGCAAAGTTCGAATACTTCGTTGATCAGGTGCGTGCCGTTGAGCGTCGTCAGCGGGCGGTCCCACACCTGGAAGAACATCGCGACGGGCGGGCGTGCCGCGTAGCGTGCGCGCAGTGTCGCGATGTCCCGCGTAAAGGCGGCCGCGGCGGCATCGGCGGCCGGTTGCGTGCCGAGCAGCGTGCCGAGCCGGCGCAACGACGACGACACGTCGTCGAGATGCTTCGGTTCGCTGAAGAACAGCGGGATGTGCAGCGCGCGCAGCGCGTCGGTCTGCCGCTCGGCGTTGCCGTGCCGCCAGACGACGATCAGGTCGGGCTTCAGCGCGGCGATGCGTTCGAGATCGAGCGCCTTGTTGTCGCCGACGCGCGGCACCGCTTGCGCGGCGGCCGGATAGTCGCTGTACGTGACGGTGCCGACGAGCTTCGCACCGCCGCCGGCCGCGTAGACGAGCTCGGTCGCGTGCGGCGCGAGGCTGATCACGCGCTGCGCGGGCGCGGGCAGCGTGACCGTATTGCCGGCGTCGTCGCGGGTCGTGACGTTGGCGTGGACGAGCGGCGCGTGAGCGAGCGCGACCAGCAGCGCGGCTGGCGTCAGCCGACGGAACACGCGTGAACTCATGCGGAGGCCCGCTGCAGCAGCGGTGCGCAATGTGCGAGCGCATCGCCGAGGCGCCGCCATTCGGCTTCGCTGCCCGGCAGGCCGATGCGCACGCTCGACGGCGTCGGGAAGTACCGCGTCCAGATCCCGCGCGCCGCGAGCGCCGCTGGCCGCGCCGCGGCGCGCGGATCGTCGGTCCAGCTGAACAGCGGCGTCGCGCGCACCGCGAAGCCGTGCGCGCGCAGCAACGCGGCCAGTCGTTCGCCGTCGGCCCCGAGCCGCTCGCGCGCGGCGGCCTGCCATGCGCGGTCGGCGAATGCCGCGGCGACCGCATGGCGTGCGGGGCCGCTGACGGTCCACGCGCCGAGCACGTCGCGCAGCGCGGCGATCAGCAAGGGATCCGCGAGCACGAAGCCCGCGCGGATCCCGGCCAGCCCGAAGAACTTGCCGACCGAGCGCAGCACGACGAGCCCTGGACGATCGACCTGCGGCGCGAGCGATGGCGTCGCGCCCGTATCGGCGAACGCTTCGTCGACGATCAACGCGCCGCCGCGTGCCGCCAGTTGCGCGTGCCAGCCGAGCAAGCGCGCGGTCGGCACGAATTCGGCGGTCGGATTATTCGGATTCCCGACGATGACGTGGCGCAGCGTCGCGGGCAGCGTATCCGCGCGGATGTCGAGCGCGACGACGCGATGGCCGTGGCGCGCGAACGCGGGCGCGTATTCGCCGTACGCGAGCGCCGCGACGCCTGCGTCGCCGGCCGACAGCAACGCCGGCAACGCGCGGATCGCGGCCTGGCTGCCGGCAACCGGTAGCACGTGCGCGGCGTCGGGCGCGTGGTAGTACCGCGCGGCGCAGGCCGGGAGGCCGTCGCCGTCGTCGGGCAGCCGGCGCCACGCGTCGGCCGGCACGGGCGGAACCGGGTAGCCGACCGGATTGATGCCGGTCGACAGGTCGAGCCACGCGTCGTACGGAATGCCGTGGCGGCGGGCGGCTTCGTGCAGGTTGCCGCCGTGCGCGATGGATGAATCAGACATGATGGGAGGCCATGACGAGTGCGCCGCTCGCGACCAGCAGCGCGAGCCACAGCGCGAGCGTGCGCGTGACGAGCGACAGCGCGGCGACGATGTGAAGGGCGGTGGCCGTGGCGCCGGTGCCGAGCGCCGGCCGATCCTCGATCTCGCCGTGATAGACGGCCGGGCCGCCGAGCTGCACGTTCAGGCTGCCGGCGCCCGCGGCCATCACGGGGCCCGCGTTCGGGCTGTCCCAGTGGCGCGCCTGCGTGCGCCAGCAGCGCCACGCGGCGGCCGTGTCGCCGAGCAGCGCGTAGCTCGCGGCGGTGAGGCGCGCGGGAATCCAGTTCAGCGCATCGTCGAGGCGCGCGGCGGCCCAGCCGAAGGTCAGGAAGCGCGGCGTGCGGTAGCCCCACATCGCGTCGAGCGTGTTCGCGAGCCGGAACAGCAACGCGCCGGGGCCGCCCGCGACGACGAACCAGAAGAGCGCGCCGAAGATCGCGTCGTTGCCGTTTTCGAGCGCCGATTCGACGGCCGCGCGCGACAGCGCACCTTCGTCCGCGTTGCTCGTGTCCCGCGACACGATGCGCGCGGTCAGCGTGCGCGCCGCGTCGAGGTCGTGCCGCAGCAGCGCGGCGGCGATCGGCGCGACGTGGTCGGCGAGGCTCTTCGCGCCGAGCGCGAACCACAGCAGCGCGACGTGCAGCGCCGCCGCGAACGGCCAGGGCAGCACGGCGACGAGCCATGCCGCGACGGCCACCGGCGGCACGACCGCCGCGAGCCACGCGGCGACGCCGACCACGCGGCCGCGCCGGCCCGTGTTCAGCGCGGCTTCGATGCGCGCGGCGACGCGGCCGAACGCGACGAGCGGATGCCAGCCGGCCGGCTCGCCGATGGCGCGGTCGACGATCGCGGCCGCGACCGCCAGCATCGCGACGACGGGCAGCGACAGCATCAGCATGACGGCGCGCCCGCCTTGAGGTCGAGCGGCAGCCCGGCAACCAGCAGCGTGACGCGCGTCGCGAGCGCGGCGACGCGCTGGTTCAGGCGGCCGAGCTCGTCGACGTAGCGGCGCGTGACCGACCCGAGCGGCACGACGCCGAGCCCGATCTCGTTGCTGACGACGATCACCTTCGCGTGCGCGCCGCGCAGCGCGTGCTCGAGCCGCTCGACCTGGGCCGCGTACTGCGCGTCGTCGAGCGGTGCGCCGTCGGCGGGGCACAGCAGGTTCGTGAGCCACAGCGTCAGGCAGTCGACGAGCAGGCACGCGTGCGGATCGTCGAGCCGCGCGAGCGTGCCGGCGAGATCGACGCTCGCGTCGGCGAACCCCCAGTCGGCCGGCCGGCGCGCGCGGTGATGCGCGATGCGCTGTGCGAATTCGGGATCGGCGGCGGTCGCGGTCGCGATGTAGGTGACGGGGCGGCCGCTATCGGCGGCGAGCCGCTCGGCATGCGCGCTCTTGCCCGAGCGCGCGCCGCCGAGGACGAAGGTGAGGTCGTGCGGAATCATCGCGTGATTGTAACGGCGCGGGCGACCCGGCGCGGGCGATAATGCCGCCTTTGCTTCGCGACACCTTTCACACGATGAATGCACCCGAGCTGCGGCCGCGCGGCACGCTGATGATCCAGGGCACGACGTCCGACGCGGGCAAGAGCACGCTCGTCGCGGGCCTGTGCCGCCTCGCGCGCCGCGGCGGCGTGCGCGTCGCGCCGTTCAAGCCGCAGAACATGGCGCTCAACAGCGCGGTGACGGTCGACGGCGGCGAGATCGGCCGCGCGCAGGCGTTGCAGGCGCTGGCCGCCGGCGTCGCGCCGCATACGGATTTCAATCCGGTGCTGCTGAAGCCGACGAGCGACCGCGGCGCGCAGGTGATCATTCACGGCAAGGCGCGCATGAACCTCGACGCGCGGGCGTATCACGACTACAAGCCGGTCGCGTTCGATGCGGTGCTCGAGTCGTATGCGCGCCTGCGCGCCGGTTACGACACGGTGATCGTCGAAGGCGCCGGCAGCCCGGCCGAGATCAACCTGCGCGACGGCGACATCGCGAACATGGGCTTTGCCGAGCGCGTCGACTGCCCGGTCGTGCTCGTCGCCGACATCGATCGCGGCGGCGTGTTCGCGCATCTGGTCGGCACGCTCGCCTGCCTGTCGGACAGCGAGCGCGCGCGCGTGCGCGGCTTCGTGATCAACCGTTTCCGCGGCGACCTCAAGCTGCTCGAACCGGGGCTCGACTGGCTGCGCGCGCAGACGGGCAAGCCGGTGTTCGGCGTGCTGCCGTATCTGCACGGGCTGCTGCTCGACGCCGAGGACATGCTGCCCGCGCAGGCGCGCAGTGCCGCCGCCCGCGGCGATGCCGGCGTGTTGCGCGTCGTCGTGCCCGCGCTGCCGCGCATCAGCAACCACACCGATTTCGATCCGCTGCGCGCGCATCCGCAGGTCGAATTCACGTACTGGAAGAGCGGCCCCGTGCCCGACGCCGACCTGCTGATCCTGCCCGGTTCGAAGAGCGTGCAGCGCGATCTCGCGTGGCTGCGCGATGCGGGCTGGGACGCGCTGATCCGGCGCCATCTCCGCTACGGCGGCAAGGTGATCGGCATCTGCGGCGGCATGCAGATGCTCGGCCGCACGCTCGACGATCCGCTCGGCCTCGAAGGCGCGCCCGGCAGCGTGCCGGGGCTCGGGCTGCTCGAGTTCGACACGACGCTGCAGCCCGACAAGACGCTGAAGAACGTGACCGGTCGACTCGCGCTGCCGGGCGCGGCGGCCGTGCGCGGCTACGAGATTCACATGGGCGACACGCGCGGGCCGGCGCTCGCGACGCCCGCGCTGACGCTGGCCGCCGATGCCGCGCAGGACGGCATGCGTCCCGACGGCGCGAGATCGGCCGACGGCCAGATCCTCGCGACCTACGTGCACGGGCTGTTCGACGCGCCCGACGCCTGCGCGGCGCTGCTCGCGTGGGCGGGGCTCGACGGCGCGGCCCGCATCGACTACCCGGCGCTGCGCGAGGCGTCGCTCGAGCGGCTGGCCGACACGTTCGCCGAGCACCTCGACCTCGACGCGCTGTACGCCGAGTTTCGTTGAAACCGCGCCGGTCGACTCTCGCTTTTTCCGCGCGATCGCGTACAACAGAGGAGGGCGGAGGTCCGCCCGAAGGAGGGCGACGATGAGGGCTCGATGGTGGTGGAGCGTCCTGCTCGCGGCGCTGCTGGGCGCGTCCGCGGCCGCGCATGCCTGCGATTCGTATGCGCCGGGCGGCGGCCAGTCCGGCGGTGACGCCACGCAAGGCAAGAGCGGTTACTGAGCAGGAAGGACGCAGGGCATGATCGGTCATGCCTTTTTTTGCGTCGATTCATTCCTGAATGGAGGTAATTTAAGCGGGCTGGCGCGTTTATCGGCCGAATGGATTCGAATAGAGTGCGATCCATTCCATCCACTCACCAAGGAATCCGTCATGAACGCCAATCGCCTGAACGATTTCGCCGCGACGCTGCTGCGCGTCGCCCTCGGCGTGCTGTACCTCGCGCACGTCGCACAGAAAGTATTCGTCTTCACGCTGCCGGGCACCGCGCAGTTTTTCACGTCGATCGGCCTGCCGGGCTGGCTCGCGTACCTGACCACGTTCGTCGAACTGGCGGGCGGCCTCGCGCTGCTCGCGGGGTTCCGCGTGCGCATCGCCGCGCTGGTGCTGCTGCCGTTCATGCTCGGCGCGGTCGCCGCGCATCTGCCGAACGGCTGGGGCTTCTCGTCGCCGCACGGCGGCTGGGAATATCCGGCGTTCTGGGCCGTCACGCTGGCCGTGCAGGCCCTGCTGGGCGGCGGCGCGTTCGCGCTCGGCGCGCGGGAGGCCGCGGTCCAGCGCGCGTGACGTGAAGGAAAGCAGACGAAAGGGGCACAGGTTCGGTGCGACCGGTTCCGGTGACCCCCCGTTTGCCGATATCATCGCTCCCTGTATCCGCAATCGAGCGGCGCCTGCCATGCGGCCGGCGCCGCGCGGCTTTTTCGGGGGAATTCATGACGGTCATCGTGGTGGCGAATCCGAAGGGCGGCGTGGGCAAGAGCACGCTGTCCACCAATCTAGCCGGCTATTTCGCGGCGCAGGGCGCATGGGTCGCGCTGGCCGACCTGGACCGGCAGCAGTCCGCGCATGCGTGGCTCGACCTGCGGCCGGCCGGCTTGCCGGCGATCGAGGCGTGGGCGCTTGATCCGGAGGCGCCGTCGAAGCCGCCGCGCGGCCTCGAATACGCGGTGATCGATACGCCGGCCGGCCTGCACGGCACGCGGCTCAACGTCGCGCTGCAACTGGCCGACAAGGTGATCGTGCCGCTGCAGCCGTCGATGTTCGATATTCTCGCGACCCAGCAGTTTCTGGAACGCCTTGCCGGCGAGAAGGCCGTGCGCAAGGGCAGCGTCGAGGTCGGGATCGTCGGGATGCGGGTCGACGCGCGCACGCGCTCGTCCGACCAGCTGCACCGGTTCGTCGAAGGGCTCGGCCTGCCGGTGCTCGGCTACGTGCGCGACACGCAGAACTACGTGCAGATCGCCGCACACGGCCTGACGCTGTGGGATGTCGCGAAAAGCCGCGTCGAGAAGGATCTCGAACAGTGGCGGCCGATCGTCGAATGGGCCGAGCGCCGCGCGCCGAAGGCCGAGAAGGCCGTCAAGGCCGCGTCCTGAACGCCCGGCCGTCCGGCCGGCGCGACATCCAATGAGAAGGGCCGGATCCCGTCGCGTACGGTGTCCGGCCCTTCGGTCGCAGGCGGCATCGCTGCACCGCATGCCGCGGCATGCGGGCGTGCCCCGCTCAGGTCACGTCCAGTTCTGCGTCGGCACGTGATCGCGGTGGCCCTTGATCTTGTTGCCTTCGTCGATGAACACGAGCTTCGGCTTCCAGCCGGCCTGCAGTTCCGCTTCGTCAACCATCGCGAATGCCGCGATGATCACGAGGTCGCCGAGCTGCGCGCGGCGTGCGGCCGAGCCGTTCAGCGAGATCATCCCGCTGCCGCGCTCGCCCTTGATCGCGTAGGTCGAGAAGCGCTCGCCGTTGTTGATGTTCCAGATGTCGATCCGTTCGTTTTCGATGAGGCCCGCCGCTTCGAGCAGGTCTTCGTCGATCGCGCACGAACCTTCATAGTGCAGTTCGCAGTGCGTGACCGCCGCACGGTGGATCTTCGATTTGAGCATGTGGCGCTGCATGGTGTCTCCGTGATGCGTCGTGAGAGGCGCGGCGGGCCGCGCGTCAGATTTCCAGGTTGTCGATGAGGCGCGTCGCGCCGAGCTTCGCGGCCGCGAGCACGACGAGCGGTTCGCCGGCTTCGAGTTCGGCTGCGCTCGGGGCGATCAGGTTCGCGCGGCGGCGGATCGCGATGTAGTCGGGCACCCAGCCGCGTTCGGCCAGGTGCGCGTGCGCATGCTGCTCGAGCTTGCCGAGATCGCGTTCGCCGCCGAGCACGCTGTCGCGCACGCGCTGCAGCGTTTTCGCCAGTTCGGGCGCTTCGTTGCGCTCGTCGGTCGTCAGGTAGCGGTTGCGCGACGACAGCGCGAGGCCGTCGTCGTCGCGCACGGTTTCGGCGGCGATGATGTCGACCGGCAGCGCGAGCTGCTGGCACATCCGGCGCACGATCATCAACTGCTGGTAGTCCTTCTTGCCGAACACGGCGACGCGCGGCTGCACGCAGGACATCAGCTTCGTGACGACCGTGCACACGCCGGCGAAGAAGCCGGGCCGGAACTCGCCCTCGAGGATCCCGCCGAGATCGTCCGGCGGCAGCACGCGGTATTCCTGCGGCTCAGGGTACATGTCGCGCTCGGTCGGCGCGAACAGCACGTACACGTTTTCCTGCTGCAGCTTCTCGATATCGTCCTGGAGCGTGCGCGGGTACTTGTCGAAATCCTCGTTCGGGCCGAATTGCAGCCGGTTGACGAAGATGCTCGCCACGACCGGGTCGCCGTGCTGGCGCGCGAGGCGCATCAGCGACAGGTGCCCTTCGTGCAGGTTGCCCATCGTCGGCACGAACGCCGTGCGGTTCTGTCCGCGCAGCTGGTCGCGCAGTTCCTGGATCGAGCTGATGACTTTCATGATCGGGTAGCGGGTTCCTCGCGCAGGCGCGCGTTGACGCCGCGGCAGCGGCATCGGGGTCGAAGCGGAGAACGCCGGCGCGCGGGCGGCGCATCGGGTGTCGGCGGATTGTAGAGGATTTGGCCGCGCGACGCATCGATAAAAGAACGATCGTTCACTTTATAGTGGGACGTGCCGGATACCCGCCGGACGGCCATTCGCGGCGGCGAAGCGTCGAGCGTCGGGATACACCGGGGAACGGGGAGCGGCGGGGCGGCCCTTACGCGGGCAGGTAAGCGAGACGCACGTAGATCGGCGCGAACGGTTCGGCCTGCGTGATCTCGAGCAGCGATTCGCGCGCGAGTTCGAGCATCGCGATGAAGTTCACGACGACGACCGGCACGCCGCGCGACGTGTCGAACAGCTCGGCGAATTCCATGAAGCGCGCGTTCTGCAGCCGGCGCAGGATCAGGCTCATGTGTTCGCGCACCGACAGCTCCTCGCGGGAGATCTTGTGGTGCTGGACGAGCTTCGCGCGCTTGAGCACGTCGGCCCACGCGGCGCGCAGGTCGTCCGAATTCACGTCGGGAAAGCGCGGCGTGACGCTCTGCTCGATGTAGACCTCGGCGCGCAGGAAATCGCGGCCAAGCTGCGGCAACTGGTCGAGCCGCTGCGCGGCGAGCTTCATCTGCTCGTACTCGAGCAGCCGGCGCACGAGTTCGGCGCGCGGATCCTCGGCTTCCTCGCCGGTGTCGGCCTTCTTGACCGGCAGCAGCATCCGCGACTTGATCTCGATCAGCATCGCGGCCATCAGCAGGTACTCGGCCGCGAGCTCGAGGTTCGACGTGCGGATCTGGTCGACGTAGCCCAGATATTGCGCGGTGACCTGCGCCATCGGGATGTCGAGCACGTTGAAGTTCTGCTTGCGGATCAGGTACAGCAGCAGGTCGAGCGGGCCTTCGAACGTCTCGAGGAACACCTCGAGCGCGTCGGGCGGGATGTACAGATCCTGCGGCAGCTTGAACAGCGGCTCGCCGTACAGGCGAGCGAACGCCGCGACACCGTCGACCGTGTCGGGCGTCGAATCGGCGCCCGCGGGCGCGGCGATCGCGTCGTCCTGCCGGGCGGCGCTGGCCTCGTCGGCGGCGCTCACGTCGTCAGAAGTTCTGGTAGTAGACGTACGACGTTTGCTTCACGCGCGATTCCTGCTGCTCGGCGCGCTCTTCGAGATCGATCGGCTGCTTGTCCCACAGCAGGGAACGGCCCTTGCGTTGCTCTTCCTCGAGCGTCGGCTTCTGCTGCTTGAGCTGGTTCAGGAACTGCGTGACGTCGGACTGGTACGGCATGGCTGGATCTTCCGTTTCGGGCGGCGCACGATGCGCCGGATTCTCGATGGCGGGATTTTACCGCATCGCGGGGAACAGCCGGCGCCAATCGAGCGTCGAATCCGCGGGCCGGCGCTGGCGGGCGTCGTGCGGTGGCCCTGCCGCGGCCTTGGCACTCTTTCACAATCGTTTGGCCGTGACGTCGGCGCCCTGTGGTCAAATACAGGGTTTTCCACGAAACCGTAACACTCCAGGACGGCGAGGTCATATTTGGCGGGGCAGTCGAACCAGCAAGCACACACGGCGCATCACGCGGGCCGGCGCGCGGCACGCGATCGCGCCGACGCCGCGGCCCGCGTCGCGCGGGCGGCCCTCGCGGGTTGCCTGGCCGCGTGCTTCGCGCTGCCGGCCCACGCGAAGTACGACGTCGACATCGACGCGCCGCGCTCGATCCGCAAGCTCCTGAAGACGCATCTCGACATCGCCCGCTTCGCGAAGCGCGACGACATCAGCGACGACCAGTTCGACTTCCTCGTGACCGCCACGCCGCAGCAGGTGCGCGACCTGGCCGCGACGGCCGGCTATTTCTCGCCGGTCGTGCGCACCGACGTGCGCACCCGCGACGGCAAGCGCGACGTGCGCATCGCGGTCGATCCGGGCAAGCAGACCGTCGTGTCGACGGTCGACCTGACGTTCAAGGGGCCGGTGGAAACCGAGGATCCGAAGCAGGAGACCGCGACGCGGTTCGCGTTCTCGATGAAGCCGGGCGACCCGTTCACGCAGTCCGACTGGGACGACGCGAAGGGTGCGGCGCTCCGGCAACTGCAGTCGCGCCGCTATCTCGGCGCGAAGATCGCGTCGTCCGAGGCGCGCATCGATCCGCGCACGCAGCGCGCGACGCTCGCGGTCGCGTTCGACAGCGGTCCGACGTTCACGATCGGCAAGGTCGACGTCGACGGCGTGCGCCGTTATCCGGAAAGGATCGTCACGAACGTCAATCCGCTGTCGGAAGGCGAGATCTACGACGTGCGGCGGATCACCGAACTGCAGCGGCAGTTGCAGAACACGCCGTACTACGCGAGCGTCGCGATCGACGTCGGCGACGATACGTCGAAACCCGATCGCACGCCCGTGCACGTGAAGGTCAGCGAGTTTCCGTACAACAATATCCGCGGCGGCGTCGGCTTCGCGACCGACACCGGGCCGCACGTGCAGGGTTCCTATACGTATCTCGACACGTTCGGCGCCGCGTGGCCGCTGACCGTGTCGGGCCGGGTCGACCAGATCCAGCAGTACGGGCAGGTCCAGCTGTCGATGCCGCCGGGCGAGAAGGGCTGGACCAACAGCGTGCTCGCGTCGTACACGAACACCAACGTGTCGGACACGCGCATCTACAGCGCGCGGGTCGGCGTGCAGCGCACGCGCACCGGCCAGTTCATCGATTATGCGTATTCGCTGATGTACTACCAGGACCGGCTCGACCAGAACGGCGCGGGGCCGACCACGAGCCGCGCGCTGGTGCCGCAGTGGGCGTGGACCCGCCGCAACGTCGACGATCCGCTGTTTCCGCGCTCGGGCAACCTGATTCACGCGGAGGCCGGCTTCGCGGTCAAGCACGTGCTGGCCGACGAAACCTTCATCCGCGGCTACGCGCGCGGGCAGCAGTATTTGCCGATCGGCAAGCGCGACCTGTTCGTGTTCCGCGCGGAGCTCGGCGGCGTGTTCACGAGCGGCAGTTCGACCGGCGTGCCGGCGTCGCTGCTGTTCCGCGCCGGCGGCTCGAATTCGGTGCGCGGTTACGGCTACCAGAGCATCGGCAACAGCGTCGACGGCTCCGTCTTGCCGACCAAGTACCTGATGACGGGGACGGCCGAATACCAGCACTGGTTCAACCGCGACTGGGGCGCCGCGACGTTCTTCGACATCGGCACCGCGACCGATGCGTGGGGCGAGCGCGTGTTCTACCCGGGCGTGGGCGTCGGTGCGCGCTGGCGCAGCCCGGTCGGCCCGATCAACGTCGACGTCGCGTACGGGTTGCGCAACCACAGCGTGCGCCCGTACCTGACGCTCGGCATCGCTTTCTGAACCTGCCGCCCTATTGACGACGACCGCACGACGAACCGCATGACGAAGGACCCGAACGACACGCCGCCGCCTCACGATCCGGATTCGCCCGACGGCGCGCCCGGCACGCCGCCGCGCGTGCCGCGCCGCGGCCGCGCGTGGCGGGTCGTCGCGTGGACGCTCGCGACGGTCGTGCTGCTCGTCGTGCTGGTGGCGGGGCTCGTGCTGGGCGCGGTGACGACCGAGCGCGGCACGCGGCTCGCGTGGCAGGTAGCCGGCAAGGTGCTGGGCACGCGGCTCGCGGGCACGCTCGAAGGCGGCTCGCTCGCGACCGGCGTGCGCTTGCGCGGGTTCGCATGGACCAGCCCCGACGGCACCGGCACCGAGGTCCGCATCGACCGGCTCGACGGCCTCTGGGCACTGACGCGCGCGCCGTGGCGGCTGTCTGTCGCCTATCTGCGCGCCGGCACGATCGACGTGCGGATCGTGCCGGGGCCGTCGACGCCGAGTACGACGCCGCAGAATCTGAGCCTGCCGCTGCAGGTGCGGATCGACGACCTGCGCGTCGCTCGTCTCGCCATTCACGAAGGCACGTCGACGACGCAGCTCGACCATCTCGCGCTGAACGGCCGCAGCGACGGCCGCCACCATGAACTCGTGCTCGACGGCGTCGATACGCCGTACGGCGCGCTGACCGCGCGCGCGAAGCTCGACGGCGTGAAGCCGTTCGCGCTGACGGGCGACGCCACCTACGTGGGCAAACTCGCCGATGAACCGGTCAACGCGAGCGCGAACGTGTCGGGGTCGCTCGAAGCGCTCGTCGCCGACGTCTCCGCGAGCGGGATGAAGCTGAACGGGCGCGCGCACGTCGAGGCCGCGCCGTTCGGCACGGTGCCGCTCACGCGTGCGTCGCTCGCGTTCGACCACGTGAACCCGCAGGCGCTGTCGCCCGGCGCGCCTGCGGCCGATCTCGCGGTGCGCGCGGAACTCGCGCCGGTGAGCGCGCCGGCCGGCGCGGCGCCCGCGAAGGGCTTCGCGGTGACGGGCCCGGTGTCGATCGTCAACGCGAAACCCGGCACGCTCGGCGACCATCTGCTGCCGGTGATCGACGCGCACGCGAGCGTGCATCTCGACGCGCACGCGCAGCGCATCGACGGTCTCGCGCTGAAACTGATCCGCGACGGCAGCGTGACCGGCGGCGGCATGCTCGCGGGCGGCAAGGGCCGCTTCGACCTGAAGATCGCGAACCTCGACCTGAACGCGTTCGTCGCCGAGCTGCGACCGATGCGCCTCGGCGGCCCGCTCGGCGTCACGCTCGCGGGCGACGTGACGACCGTCGATTTCAACCTGAACGACCCGAAGCTCGCGCTCGGCGCGCGGGCCAAGGTCGCGCTGACGCAGCAGCAGACCGTGCTGACCGATACGCGCGTGACTGCGGGCAAGGGCCGCATCGACCTGACGGGCGTGTTCCGCCACGACGCGCATTCGACCTATGACGCGAAGGCGACACTGACCGCGTTCGATCCGCTGCTGCTCGCCGCGATGAGCGCGCCGAAGGCGGGCGGCAAGGCGCCTGCGAAAGCGGCCAAGGCGCCGGCCAAGCGCGGCGAGACGCGCGTGTCCGGCACGCTGACCGCGTCGGGCGCGTTCGCGCCGCAGGTATCGACGAAGGCGACCTTCAAGCTCGCCGACAGCCTGTACGACGGCGTGCCGCTGACCGGCGCCGGCGTCGTGCAGCTCGCCGGCTCACGAATTCTGCCGAGCAACGCGAACCTGTCGATCGCCGGCAACCACGTCGACCTGCGCGGCAGCTTCGGCGCACCCGGCGACCGGCTGCGCTTCGTCGTCGACGCGCCGCAGCTCGACCGGCTCGGCTTCGGCGTCGAAGGGCTCGTGCAGGCGCAGGGCGACCTGACCGGCAGCTTCGCGCATCCGAACGTGACGGCCACCTACAAGGCCGAGCACGTCGTCGTCGGTTCGAACCGGATCGGCACCGCCCAGGGCCGCGCGGACATCCGCGACGGCGCGCACGGCGCGCTCGTGTTCACGGCCGACGCGGCCGACATCGCGCTCGGCTCGTTCAAGCTGAAGTCGTTGCGCGCGAACCTCGACGGCACGCGCGCGAAGCACACGCTCGACGCGTCGGCGCTCGGAATGGCCGGCGGCCGCGTGATCGACCTGACGCTGGCGGCGAACGGCGGCGTGGTCGAGAACCGCGACGGCATGCGCTGGGACGGCACCGTCACGCGGCTCGCGAATCGCGGCACGCCGGCGCTCGCGCTGCAGGCGCCGCTGACGATATCGGCCGGCGCCGGCCGCGTGACGCTCGGCGCGACGCGGCTCACGCTCGAAGGCGCGGCGATCGACCTGAAATCGTTCGTATTCGATCGCGGCCAGATGCGCTCGGCCGGTTCGGTGACCGGCGCATCGGTCGCGCGTTTCCTCGAGGTTCGCCAGGTGCTGACCGGCCAGCGGCCGCCGATGCGCACCGACGTCGTGCTCGATGCCGACTGGGATTTCTCGCTCGGCGCGAACGCGACGGGCTACGTGCAGGTGAAGCGTCGTGGCGGCGACGTGACGATCGAGACCGGGCGCGGCATCGCGTCGCTCGGCCTGACCGACCTGTCCGCCCGCGCGAGCTTCGCGCCCGGCAACCGGCTCAACGTGACCGGGCTCGCGAAGGCGAGCCGGATCGGCACGCTGGACGCGAACGTCACGGTGCCGTTCGCGCTGCGCGACGGCGTGTTCGGCATCGTCGACGACGGTCCGCTGTCGGGCCGCATCGATGCCGACATCCCGGCGCTGAAGACCACCGGCAACCTGTTCGGCCCGAGCTACCTGCTCGGCGGACGCGCGGCGCTGAAGCTGACGGTGTCCGGCACGCCGGTGAAACCGAACTTGTCGGGGACGCTGACGGGCGACGAGCTGTCCGCGACGTTGATCGACCAGGGCGTCCAGTTGAAGGACGGCATCGTGCGCGTGAAGCTGTCGGACAACCTCGTCGAATTCCAGCAGGTCGAGTTTCACGGCGGCGACGGCACGCTGCGCGCGCTCGGCCGCGTGCGCCTCGACGGCGAGGCGCCGGACCTGACCGCGAGCATCGTCGCGGACAAGCTCGAACTGTTCGCGGCGCCGGATCGCAAGCTGTCGCTGTCGGGCAAGGCCACCGTCGCGAACGACGGGCCGCGCGGCGCGCTGGCGATCGACGGCAAGTTCGTCGTCGATCGCGCGCTGTTCGACCTGCCCGAGCAATCGGCGCCGCATCTGTCGGACGACGTCGTGATCGTGCAGCCGGACGGCACGGTGCGCGGCGAGACGCCCACCGGCACCGCGGCCGCGAAGCCGAAGCCGGTCGAGAACAAGCCGGCGCCGTCGCTGGCGCCGCGCGCGAACATCGACGTCGGGCTCGGCAACAACTTCCGCTTCAAGGGCCACGGTGCGGATCTCGGGCTGCGCGGCACGATCACCGTGATGAGCGCGCCGGGCGTGCCGCTGCGCGCGATCGGCAACGTGCGCGTGACCGAGGGCTCGACGTACACGACGTTCGGCCGCAAGCTCGCGGTCGAGAACGGCTTCTTCACGTTCAACGGCCCGGTGGCGAACCCCGGCGTCAACATCCTCGCGATGCGGCGCAACCAGGAGGTCGAGGCCGGCGTGCAGGTGACGGGGACGATCCAGTCGCCGACGGTCAAGCTCGTGTCGGAGCCGAACGTGACGGACAACGAAAAGCTGTCGTGGCTGCTGTTCGGGCACGGCACCGACCAGGGCAACAACGTCGGTCAGCAGGGGGCGATGACGGCGGCGCTCGGGCTGCTCGGCAGCGTGACCGGCAAGCGGGTCGCGCAGACCTTCGGTCTCGACGAGGTGTCGGTCGGCCGCAGCGAAGTCGGACTGACCGATCCGCAGGTCGTGCTGGTGTCGAAGGCGATCAACGAGCGGTTCGTGCTCGGCTTCGAGCAGGGGCTGCAATCGGCGAGCAACGCGTTCAAGGCGACGATCAACCTGACGCGCTTCTGGTCGGTGTCCGCGTACGGCGGCACGTTCCAGGGCGTCGACTTGAACTACACGCGGCGCTTCGACCGGTGGTTCGGGCAGCGGTGACGGAGGGCCGGCGTACCGGACAGCGATAAAAAAGCCCCGCACGATTCAAACCGTGCGGGGCTTTTTTGCGCCAGCAGCAGCGCGTTTCGCTTACTTCACGCGCATGCCCGGCTTCGCGCCGCTATGCGGCTCGAGGATGTAGAGGCCCGGTTCCGCCTTCTCGTCGGTGGCCGACGCGGCGAGCACCATCCCTTCGGACAGGCCGAACTTCATCTTGCGCGGCGCGAGGTTCGCGACCATCACCGTCAGCTTGCCGACGAGCTGCTCGGGCTGGTACGCGGACTTGATGCCCGAGAACACGTTGCGGGTCTTTTCCTCGCCGACGTCGAGCGTGAGCTGCAGCAGCTTGTCCGAGCCCTCGACGGCCTGGCACGCGACGATCTTCGCGATGCGCAGGTCGATCTTCGCGAAATCGTCGATCGAGATCGGTGCATCGTCGGCGCCGTTCGCGGCGGCCGGCTTCGCGTTCGCCTTCGCGTTGTTTTTCGCATCCTTCGCGGCGTTCGCGCTCGCGGCGGCCGCACCCGTTGCCTCGGCCTGCAGCGAATCGCGGTTCGCGGCGAGCAGCGCTTCGAGCTGCTTCGCGTCGACACGCGTCATCAGGTGCTGGTACGCCTTGATCGGCTGCGCCGACGACAGCGGCTTTGCGGCATCGGCCCACGCGAGCGGCGCGATCCCGAAGAACGCCTCGACCGCTTCGGCGACGCGCGGCAGCACCGGCTTCAGCGCGAGCGACAGCAGGCGGAACGCCTCGAGGCTCACGCTGCAGGTTTCGTGCAGCGCGACCGCGTTGGCCGGATCCTTCGCGAGATCCCACGGTTTCGCGCCGTCGACGTACGCGTTCACTTCGTCAGCGAGCTCCATCGTGTGGCGCAGCGCGCGGCCGTATTCGCGTGCTTCGTAGCTCGCGGCGATTTGCGGAATCGCATCGCGCAGCTTCGCGACGAGCGGATGATTCATCGCGCTGTCCTGCACGCGGCCGTCGAAGCGCTTGATCAGGAAGCCGGCTGCGCGGCTCGCGATGTTCACGTACTTGCCGACGAGATCGCTGTTCACGCGCGCCTGGAAGTCGTCGAGGTTCAGGTCGATGTCTTCCATCGTCGCGTTCAGCTTCGCCGCGAAGTAGTAGCGCAGCCACTCGGGGTTCAGGCCCGTGTCGATGTAGCTCTGCGCGGTGATGAACGTACCGCGCGACTTCGACATCTTCGCGCCGTCGACGGTCAGGAAGCCGTGCGCGAACACGTTGGTCGGCGTGCGATGGCCCGAGAACTCGAGCATCGCGGGCCAGAACAGCGTGTGGAAGTACAGGATGTCCTTGCCGATGAAGTGATACTGCTCGGCCGTCGAGCCCGGGCGGATCCACGCGTCGAAATCGATGCCGTTACGGTCGCACAGGTTCTTGAAGCTCGCGTAGTAGCCGACCGGCGCGTCGAGCCACACGTAGAAATACTTGCCGGGCGCGCCCGGGATCTCGAAGCCGAAGTACGGCGCGTCGCGCGAGATGTCCCAGTCGGCGAGCTTGGCTTCGCCGGCGTCGCCGAGCCATTCGCGCATCTTGTTGGTCGCTTCGGGCTGCGCGAGGCCGCTCACCCATTCGCGCAGGAACGATTCGCAACGCGGGTCGGACAGGCGGAAGAAGTAGTGCTTCGAGGTCTTGCGCACCGGCGTCGCGCCCGACACGACCGAATACGGGTTCAGCAGTTCGGTCGGCAGGTACGTCGAGCCGCACACTTCGCAGCTGTCGCCGTACTGGTCCTTCGCGTGGCACTTCGGGCACTCGCCCTTGATGAAGCGGTCCGGCAGGAACATTTCCTTGACCGGATCGTAGGCCTGCTCGATTTCGCGTTCGGCGATCAGGCCGGCTTCCTGCAGCGCGAGATAGATCTTCTCGCTCAGCACGCGGTTCTCGTCCGAATCGGTCGAGTAGAAGTTGTCGAACGACACGCCGAAGCTGTCGAAGTCGCGCTTGTGCTCGGTCCACACGCGGTCGATCAGCTGCTTCGGCGTCACGCCTTCCTTCTCCGCGCGCAGCATGACCGGCGTGCCGTGCGTATCGTCGGCGCCGATGTAGTAGACCTCATGGCCATGCATTCGCAGCGTCCGCACCCAGATGTCGGTCTGGATGTACTCGACCAGGTGGCCGATGTGGATCTGCCCGTTGGCATAGGGCAGTGCGGACGTAACGAGGATCTGGCGGCTGCCTTGCGGCGCCGCAGCCTGCACGGAGGTGAGGTCGGATGCGGACATAGTGTCTGGAGAAGAACAGCGGGAAAAACGACGGGAAACCGCGATTCTAGCAGGGGCGCGGGCCAGCGCGGCGGGCGGGCGCCGCGGACCGGGCGCCGGAACGGGCAGGGGCGCCCGCGCGGCGTGCCGGGGGGGGTTGTGCTGCAGCGCAACACGAATTCTGCGGGCAAAAAAAACCGGGGCGGATACGGCCCCGGAGCAACAACGACAAGAGGAGAATGGTGACGCGCCGGCAACACCAGCCGCGTACCGTAAATACTGACCACGGCCTGCGACAGAAGTTCGAAAATTTTTTCGATTTGTTACCGGCCCCGCCCAACGCCTTGTCAGGCGGGGCAGTGCGGGCGCGGCGCCCGCACATTTCCTCTCGTGGTCGCGCTTATTGATGCTGTTGCGGCGCGCGCAGGTAGATCTCGACGCGGCGGTTCTGCGCGCGGCCGGCTTCGGTCGCGTTGTCCGCGATCGGGTTCGACGGGCCCATGCCTTGCGCGGACAGACGGCCGCCGTTCACGCCGCGCTGCACGAGCGCGTTCACGACGCTTTGCGCGCGATTCTGCGACAGCGTCTGGTTCAGCTGCGCCGAGCCCGTGCTGTCCGTGTAGCCGACGATCGACGCCGTCACTTGCGGGTTCTGGTTCAGCGTGGTCGCCAGGTCGTTCAGCAGCGGCGTGAACGCCGGCGTGATCGCGTACTGGTTCGTCGCGAACGTGACCGAGCTCGGCACGTTCAGCTTCAGCGAGCCGTCCGGCTGCTCGGTGACCTGCGTGCCTGTCTGCGCTGCCGAAGGCGCGAGCTTGTTCTTGATCGCTTGCCAGTTGTAACCCGTCACGCCGCCGACCAGTGCGCCGACGCCCGCGCCGATCGCCGCGCCCTTGCCGCCACCGGCCAGTGCACCGATGCCCGCGCCCAGCGCCGCACCCGTGCCGGTACCGACGGCCGTGTTGTTACCTTGCTGCGTGGCGCAGCCTGCCAGCAGCGCGCCGGCGAGTGCGAAGACGGACAGGCGAGTCGCGATTTTCATGTTCATCTTGGATTCCTCTCTTGGTTGAACGAGTCGACAACGACGACAAACAACAGTGATGGCTCCCTGCGCGGGCCGTCCGAAAAAGGAAGGCCGGCCGGCGCTCGCGGCAGCCGCCGAGGCGCTCGCATGCCCTGTCCGTCAGCGTGGCTGTTCGGGCAGTGCGACGCGTCAGCCTCTACAATATAGGCGGTGAGTGGCCGATTTGGCCCTATAGCATGCCGCACGCGAAGAGTGCGCCGGGTCGCGCGTTCGCGCAATGGCGTGCAACAGATTCTTTCACTTTTCCCGAATTTCGCCGCGGAATTTGATATTTTTTGACGTTTTGCGCGCGAGAAAAACGTTTTCACGGAGTTTCGATGAGCATTGACCGGGCCCAAGTCGACGCCGCGCTGGCGGCAGTCGTCGACCCCAATACCGGCCGCCCGTACGCGGCGAACAAGGGCGTGCGCAACGTCGCGATCGACGGCGATGTCGTGGCGCTCGACGTGGTGCTCGGTTATCCGGCGCGCAGCCAGCACGACGACGTGCGCGCGCGCGTCGCCGCAGCGCTCCAGGCCGTGCCGGGCGTGCGCGACGCGCGCGTCGCCGTGTCGCAGGAGATCGTCGCGCATACGGTACAGCGCGGCGTGAAGCTGTTGCCGAATGTGAAGAACATCGTCGCGGTCGCGTCGGGCAAGGGCGGGGTCGGGAAGAGCACGACGGCCGTCAATCTCGCGCTCGCGCTCGCCGCGGAAGGCGCGTCGGTCGGCATTCTCGACGCCGACATCTACGGCCCGTCGCTGCCGACGATGCTCGGCATCCACGGCCAGCGCCCCGAGTCGCCGGACAACCAGTCGATGAACCCGCTGGTCGGCCACGGGCTGCAGGCGAACTCGATCGGCTTCCTGATCGAGGAAGACAACCCGATGGTGTGGCGCGGCCCGATGGCCACGTCCGCGCTCGAGCAGCTGCTGCGCCAGACCAACTGGCGCGAGCTCGACTACCTGATCGTCGACATGCCGCCGGGCACGGGCGACATCCAGCTCACGCTCGCGCAGCGCGTGCCCGTCACCGGCGCGGTGATCGTCACGACGCCGCAGGACATCGCGCTGCTGGACGCGAAGAAGGGGCTGAAGATGTTCGAGAAGGTCGGGATCCCGATCCTCGGCATCGTCGAGAACATGAGCATCCACGTCTGCTCGAACTGCGGCCACGAGGAGCACATCTTCGGCGCCGGCGGGGCGGAGCGGATGGCGAAGGATTACGACGTGACCGTGCTCGGCAGCCTGCCGCTCGACATCGCGATCCGCGAGCGCGCCGACAGCGGCACGCCGACGGTCGCGGCCGATCCCGAAGGCGCGCTCGCGCGTCGTTACCGCGACATCGCGCGTGGGGTCGCGCTGGCGATTGCCGAGCGATCGCGCGACATGACGTCGAAGTTCCCGTCGATCGTTGTTCAAAATACGTAAAACCCTTGCGGGGCGGGGCCTCACGCTGTTTGCTGCGCCGCGAGGCGCGGTATCATGGCGACTTTTCCCGGGTCCCTTTACCCGCCCGGCGCGGCCGTCGTCTCGAACGGTCGCCAGCCGGCATGAGGATCGAATGAAACAACGACATCACGGCGTGCGCGCCGGCCGCGCGCGGCGCGCGCTGCTGGCCGCCGCCGCGCTGGGCCTGCTGGCCGGCTGTACCTCCTTTTCCTCGTCGCACGAAAAACGGGCCGACGCGCAACTGCAGCCGACGGTCGGCTCGCAGGCGCGTGGCGCGGTGACGTTCGTCGAGCGCCCGGACGGCGTGCAGGTCACCTACAACCTGGTCGGCCTGCCGCCGAACAGCGATCACGCGCTGCAGGTGCACGAACGCGGCGATTGCAACGCGGGCGACGGCTCGAGCGCCGGCCAGGTGTTCGCGCCGGCCGCCGACCGGTTGCGCGCGGGCGCGCGCGTCGCCGGCGATCTCGGCAACATCCACGCGGATGCGAACGGCGTCGCGGCCGGCTTCATCGTCGCGCCCGATCTGGCCCTCGATGGCGTGCGCTCGGCGATGAACCGCGCGGCGCTGGTGCACCGCGACGCGAGCGACCCCGCGTTTTCGCAGCATGGCGCGGGGCCTGCGCTGGCTTGCGGCGTGATCCGTTGACGGCCGCCGCGTGCGTGGGCCGATGATCGCGTAAAATGTCCGCCTTTCCCGGCCGCCGCCTCGCGCGAGCGGCCCTCCCTGATTGTCACGCAGCGTTTCCAGGCGCCCAGATATGAGCATCAAGTCCGACAAATGGATTCGGCGCATGGCCGAAGAGCACAAGATGATCGAGCCGTTCGTGCCCGATCAGGTCCGCGCGTCCGAGGACGGCCGCCGGATCGTCAGCTACGGCACGTCGAGCTACGGCTACGACATCCGCTGCGCGGACGAATTCAAGATCTTCACGAACATCAACTCGACGATCGTCGATCCGAAGAACTTCGACGAGGGTTCGTTTGTCGATTTCAAGGGCGATGTGTGCATCATCCCGCCGAATTCGTTCGCGCTGGCCCGCACCGTCGAATATTTCCGCATCCCGCGCACCGTGCTGACCGTCTGCCTCGGCAAGTCGACCTATGCGCGCTGCGGGATCATCGTCAACGTGACGCCGTTCGAACCCGAATGGGAAGGCTACGTCACGCTGGAATTCTCGAATACCACGCCGTTGCCCGCGAAGATCTACGCGAACGAAGGCGTCGCGCAGGTGCTCTTCTTCGAAAGCGACGAGGTGTGCGACGTGTCGTACGCCGATCGCGGCGGCAAGTATCAGGGGCAGCGCGGTGTCACGCTGCCGAAAACCTGATCTGGTTGCATAACGTCTCACCAGTTTCCGGGTGACCGCTGCGCGTGACGCGCCGCGGTCGTTCTTTTTGGAGAATCGCCCATGAAGTTTCGTTTCCCCGTCGTCATCATCGACGAAGATTTCCGCTCCGAGAACATCTCGGGCTCCGGCATCCGGGCGTTGGCCGAAGCGATCGAGAAGGAGGGCGTCGAAGTCCTCGGCCTCACGAGCTACGGCGATCTGACGTCGTTCGCGCAGCAATCGAGCCGCGCGTCGTGCTTCATCCTGTCGATCGACGACGACGAACTCATGCTCGGCGAAACCGGCCCGGACGGCGAGCTGCCGGAGCTCGCGACCGCGATCATCGAGCTGCGCGCGTTCGTCACCGAAGTGCGCCGCCGCAACGCGGACATCCCGATCTTCCTGTACGGCGAGACGCGCACGTCGCGCCATCTGCCGAACGACATCCTGCGCGAACTGCACGGCTTCATCCACATGTTCGAGGACACGCCGGAGTTCGTCGCGCGCCACATCATCCGCGAGGCGAAGGTCTATCTCGATTCGCTCGCGCCGCCGTTCTTCAAGGAACTGGTGAAGTACGCGGACGAAGGCTCGTACTCGTGGCACTGCCCCGGGCACTCGGGCGGCGTCGCGTTCCTGAAGAACCCGCTCGGCCAGATGTTCCACCAGTTCTTCGGCGAGAACATGCTGCGCGCGGACGTCTGCAACGCGGTGGACGAACTCGGTCAGCTGCTCGACCACACCGGCCCGGTCGCGGCGTCCGAGCGCAACGCGGCGCGCATCTTCAGCGCCGATCACCTGTTCTTCGTGACCAACGGCACGTCGACGTCGAACAAGATCGTCTGGCACGCGACGGTCGCACCGGGCGACATCGTGCTGGTCGACCGCAACTGCCACAAGTCGATCCTGCACGCGATCACGATGACGGGCGCGATCCCCGTGTTCCTCACGCCGACGCGCAACCATTTCGGCATCATCGGGCCGATCCCGCGCGACGAATTCAAGCCGGAGAACATCCGCCGGAAGATCGAGGCGAACCCGTTCGCGCGCGAGGCGCTGCGCCAGAACCCGGACATGAAGCCGCGGATCCTGACGATCACGCAGAGCACGTACGACGGCGTCGTCTACAACGTCGAGATGATCAAGGACCTGCTCGGCGACCTGCTCGACACGCTGCACTTCGACGAAGCGTGGCTGCCGCACGCGACGTTCCACGATTTCTACCGCGACATGCACGCGATCGGCGACGGCCGTCCGCGCACCGGCGCGCTCGTGTTCGCGACGCACTCGACGCACAAGCTGCTCGCGGGCATTTCGCAGGCGTCGCAGATCGTCGTGCAGGATTCGGAGAACCGCACCTTCGACAAGCACCGCTTCAACGAGGCGTACCTGATGCACACGTCGACGAGCCCGCAGTACGCGATCATCGCGTCGTGCGACGTCGCGGCCGCGATGATGGAGCCGCCGGGCGGCACCGCGCTCGTCGAGGAATCGATCGCCGAGGCGATCGACTTCCGCCGCGCGATGCGCAAGGTCGACGCCGAATACGGCGACGACTGGTTCTTCAGCGTGTGGGGGCCGGACAACCTGTCCGAGGAAGGTATCGGGTCGCGCGAAGACTGGATGCTGAAGCCGAACGACCACTGGCACGGCTTCGGCCCGCTCGCGGAAGGCTTCAACATGCTCGACCCGATCAAGGCGACGATCATCACGCCGGGGCTCGACGTCGACGGCGAGTTCGGCGAGACCGGCATTCCGGCCGCGATCGTCACGAAGTACCTGGCCGAGCACGGGATCATCGTCGAGAAGACCGGCCTGTACTCGTTCTTCATCATGTTCACGATCGGCATCACGAAGGGTCGCTGGAACTCGATGGTGACCGAGCTGCAGCAGTTCAAGGACGACTACGACAACAACCAGCCGCTGTGGCGCGTGCTGCCGGAATTCGTCGCGCAGCATCCGCGCTACGAGCGCGTCGGCCTGCGCGACCTGTGCACGCAAATCCACGACGTGTACCGCGCGAACGACATCGCCCGCCTGACGACGGAGATGTACCTGTCGGACATGGAACCGGCGATGAAGCCGTCGGACGCGTTCGCGAAGCTCGCGCACCGCAAGATCGACCGCGTGCCGCTCGACGAGCTCGAAGGCCGCGTGACGAGCATCCTGCTCACGCCGTACCCGCCGGGCATTCCGCTGCTGATCCCGGGCGAGCGCTTCAACAAGACGATCGTGAACTACCTGCGGTTCGCGCGCGACTTCAACGAACGCTTCCCGGGCTTCCACACCGACATCCACGGCCTCGTCGCGGAAGAGGTGAACGGCCGCGTCGAGTACTTCGTCGACTGCGTGCGCGACTGATGGCGGCGCACGGACGAATCCGGACGATGCGCGCGGCGCTGGCCGCGCTCGTCGTCTGGGCGGCAGGATTGGCGGCGCTCGCGGGCGCGAGTGTCGCCCATGCGGAAGTCGCGGCGGCCGACCCGATCGACGTCGCGATGCGGCAATGCCTCGCGCGGCGCGATCGGTCGTCGCCGGCCGGGCAGATCCAGTGCATGGGCGAAGCGCAGCAGCAGTGGCAGGCCGTGATGGACGGCGCGTACCAGCGCCTGTTGAAGGATGCGCCGGCCGACGCGAAGCGCGGCTGGCAGGACAGCCAGCGCCGCTGGCTCACGTGGCGCAAGGACGAAGTGCTGCTGCTGAAGGCCGTGTACGACACGACGCGCGGCACCGCGTATGCGATGTCGAGCGCCGACCTGCAGTTGCAGCCGGTGCGCGATCGCGCGCTGGCGCTGCGCGGCGCGGCCGATCGCTATGCGCCGCCGCCCGCCGCCGTGCCGGTCGCGGCGACGAGCGGTGCGCAGGGCGGTGCCGGTGGGGTCGCGCCGGCCGGCGCCAAGCCGGCGAATGCGCCGCGCGATCCGGCGATCCGCCGCGTGCGGCCGTGCGCGCAGGACGCCGCATGCGAACACGCGTTATTCGACTTGAACCGCTATTACCAGAAGCTGCACCGCAAGATGCCCGCGCATTCGGCCGCGACGCTCGTGCGCGCGCAGCGCGCGTGGGTGGCGTTCCGCGATGCGACGGCGCCGCTCGTCGGCGAGGACGGACGCGTCGACCTGATCGGCGCGCGCATCGCGACGATGAAGCGGCTGTCGGAGACGGCCGGCAATCGGTAAAGGCGCGCCGCTTTTGACTGCGGCGACATGATGAAACGGGCACCCTCGGGTGCCCGTTTTGCGTTGGAGCGGTGTATCGCCTACGCGGGCTGCGACATGCCCTGCAGCCCGAACCACGACGGCACGAGCGCGACCGCGTCGTCGAGCGACGCGAGCACGTGCAGGCTCAGCGCGACGATGTCGGGCGTCGGCGCTTTCAGGTCGGGCACGGTGACGACCGCGGCGCCGGCGCCGGCGGCCGACTGCGCGCCGAAGTCGCTGTCCTCGAACGCGACGCACGCGTGCGCCGGCACGCCGAGACGCTCGGCCGCGAGCCGGTAGACGGCCGGGTCGGGCTTGCCGCGCGCGACTTCGTCACCGCCCGCGATCGCGCGGAAGAACGGCAGCACGCCGACCGCGTCGAGCCGCGCACGGATCACGTCGCGCGCGGACGACGACGCGACCGCGCACGGAATGCCGGCCTGCGCGAGCGTTTCGAGCAGCGCGAGCGCGCCCGACTTCAGCGGAAACTTCGGATGGGGTTCGGGGGCGGCGAGTTGCTCGCGCACGCGGATGCGCACCGCGTCGAACGTGTCGGCGTCGCCGATCAGCCGCGCGAGGATCACCTGGCCTTCGGCGAACGAGCGGCCGACGATCTGCAGGTAATCGATCTCGGTCAGCACGACGCCGTGCGCGTTCGACACGTCGATCCACGTGTTCATGATGGTCCGCTCGGAATCGACGAGCAGGCCGTCCATGTCGAAGAGCGCGGCGGAGAAGGTCATCGTGGGCGTCCGTGAAGCGGTGAAGCGGGGAAGCGACGGGCGGCGCGACGGCCGCCCGAATGAAAAACGGACGCCGAAGGCGTCCGTCCGGGACGGCGGGCCGTTACTTGCCGATCGCGGCGCGGGCAGCCTTGACGGCCGCGCGCACCTGGTCGGGCGCGGTACCGCCCGGATGGTTGCGGCTCGCGACCGACCCTTCGAGCGTCAGGTAGCCGAACACGTCGTCGCCGATCAGGTGCGCGACGTTCGGCAGCTCCTGCTTCATTTCGTCGAGCGTCAGGTCGGCGAGGTCGATCCCGCGGTCGTCGCAGATCTTCACCGCGTGCGCGACGGCTTCGTGCGCGTCGCGGAACGGCAGGCCGCGCTTGACCAGGTAGTCGGCGAGGTCGGTGGCGGTCGAGAAGCCCTGCAGCGCGGCCGCGCGCATCGCATCCGGCTTCACGGTGATGCCGGCGACCATTTCCGCGAAGATCCGCAGCGTGTCGGCGACGGTGTCGACCGTGTCGAACAGCGGTTCCTTGTCTTCCTGGTTGTCCTTGTTGTACGCGAGCGGCTGGCCCTTCATCAGCGTGAGCAGCGCCATCAGGTGGCCGTTCACGCGGCCGGTCTTGCCGCGCGCGAGTTCGGGCACGTCCGGGTTCTTCTTCTGCGGCATGATCGAGCTGCCGGTGCAGAAGCGGTCGGCGATGTCGATGAAGCCGACGCGCGGGCTCATCCACAGCACGAGTTCTTCGGAGAAGCGCGACACGTGCGTCATCACGAGCGCGGACGCCGCCGTGAATTCGATCGCGAAGTCGCGATCGGACACCGCGTCGAGCGAGTTCGCGCAGATGCCGTCGAAGCCGAGCGTTTTCGCCACTGCATGACGGTCGATCGGGTAGCTGGTGCCCGCGAGCGCGGCCGCGCCGAGCGGCAGGCGGTTCACGCGGGTGCGGCAGTCGCGCATGCGTTCCGCGTCGCGCGAGAACATCTCGACGTACGCGAGCAGGTGGTGGCCGAACGTGACCGGCTGCGCGACCTGCAGGTGCGTGAAGCCCGGCATGATCGTGTCGGCGTTCTGTTCCGCGAGGTCGATCAGCGCGCCGCGCAGGTCGTTCAGCAGGCCGCCGATGCGGTCGATCTCGCCGCGCAGCCACAGGCGGATGTCGGTCGCGACCTGGTCGTTGCGCGAGCGGCCCGTGTGCAGGCGCTTGCCGGCATCGCTGATCAGCGCGGTCAGGCGCGCCTCGATGTTCAGGTGGACGTCTTCCAGGTCGAGCTGCCATTCGAATTCGCCACGCTCGATCTCGCCTTTGATCTGCGCCATCCCGCGTTCGATCGCGGCCAGGTCGTCGGCGCTGATGATCTTCTGCGCGGCGAGCATGTTCGCGTGCGCGAGCGAGCCGGCGATGTCGACGAGCGCGAGGCGCTTGTCGAAAAACACCGACGACGTGTAGCGCTTGACCAGCTCCGACATCGGTTCCGAGAAGCGGGCCGACCAGGCCTCGCCCTTTTTGTGCAGTTGGGACGTCATGGCGATTCTTCGAAGGGGAGTTGGGCGGCCGTGGGCCGCCGAGGGAATCCCGCGATTCTAACATTCGCGAAGCGGGCGGCCGGCGCGCGCTACCGCGGGCCGCAGGTCAGCGGGCCGATGCGCGGCAGCGTGCCGTCGTCCGGCCGCCGGTACGCGAATTCGACGGTGCAGTCGCGGCCGCTGCCGGAGATCTCCAGGTGGTTGGTCTCGACGAGGCCGTCGACGAAGGTCAGGCCGTCGTAGCCGACGATCGTGCGCTGGCCGCTTTCGACGTGGCGGACCGCGAGTCCCGGCGGAAGCGGCGTGCCGTCCGGCGCGTGCAGCGCGATCGACGCGGCGCTGTAGCGCGTGATGGCGAAGTGCGCGAGCACGCCGGAGCGGGCCTGCGGCACGACGTCGAGCGTCGTGTCGGCGATCCGCGCGTCGGCCGGCAGCGCGCTGCCGTCGATCGCGACGCGATTGTTCTGGTACGCATTCAGGTCGGGCACCAGCAGGTAGCCGGCCCGGTCCGTCGCGCCGATCGGCCGGTTCTGGTGCAGCACGGGCACGCGCCCCGTGTCGGTCGAGACGAGCGCGAAGCCGTCGTCGACGCGGCGCGCCGTCATCACCCGGCCGTCCATCAGCACGAACGCGCCCGTGATGTCGGCCGCCGCGTTGCCGCGCCCGTCGAACGATTGCGCGAGCAGCGTGAGCTGGCCGGCGCGGCCGAGATACTGCAGCTGGCCCTGCCCGTAGCGCGTGCCCGCGTTGGCGCCGGCCTGCACGTTCCAGCCGAAGCCGCCGCCGTAGTCGGGCGGCCGCGATGCGTTGAGCGTGTAGGTCGATTCGCCGTTCTGCCGCCCGGCGTTCGCGGAGACGGACGCGTTGCCGCCGAGCCCGATGCTCAGGCTCACGAAGAAGCCGCGCGCGTCGCGTTGCCGGAAGTCCTGGAAGCCGCTGAACGTGATCGAGGTCAGGCCGCCGAGGTTGACGAGGTAAGCGAGCGAGCCGATCCGCGACGCGGCGACGCCCGGATACTTGAGGGCCAGATAGCTGAACGACAGCGTTTGCGCGCGCAGGAACGGGAACGACACCGTCACGCGATCGGTGGCGCGCGAGACCGGCACGCCTTCGCGGCTGCCCAGGTCGACGTAGTCGCCGAATGCGCGCAGCGTCTGTGCGTCGATCGAGAAGCGCGACGTCACGTACTGGTAGCCGATGCCGGCCTGCACGCCGGTCCTGCCCGGCGCGCTGAGCGCCAGGGACGCGTTCGCCACGCCCCGCTCGCCGAGGCGCGCGAGCACGCCGGCGCCGGCGTTGTAGACGCCGGCCGTCGCTTCCCCGTGCGCTTCGACGGTCAGCCGCTCGCTGATCCCGTAGCGCAGCGAGGCGCTCGCCGCCGGCGTGCGCGCGTAGTCGAACGAATCGGTGCCGTACGCGCGGCGCAGGAAACCGGCTTCGACCGAATAGCTGGCGAGGCCGGGCGCGAGCAGGCGCGTATCGACGTACAGCGGAATCGACGTCGCGATCGCGCGGCCGAGCGCGTCGCGCGTGACGACCGTCGCGTTGCCCGCGCCGGTGATGCCCGGCACGCTGTTGATCACGAACGGCCCGCTCGGCACGTTGCCGCTGAACTGGCGCACGTTGTTCACGTACAGGTCGACCGACGTCGGCACGACCGCGCTGCCGGACAGTGCAGGCACCGGAAACGTGACGAGGTCGGGGCGCAGGCCGAAATTGCTGCGCCACTGCACGCCGCCCAGGCGCAGCGAGCGCGTCCAGGACAGCGACGACGAAATCGTGTCGCCGACCTGGGTCGTCGTGAGCGTGCCGGGATTCGAGCGGGTCCAGGACGTGTCGTAGCGCACGTAGCGCCGGCGATCGTCGTACAGGTACGCGATGCCGGTGCTGCTGAGTACGCCGGCCGGATCGAAATAGCGCGCCTCGCTCCAGACCGCGAGCGGTGCGCGCGCGACGGTTTGCGCGTACGCATCGTAGTTCAGCACGAAGCCGCGGCCGGACGTGGCCGGCGGCGCGGCGGCGAGCGCGCGCGTATCGAACGTGTGCGGAATCCGCAGTGCATCGGGCACGCGCAGGTCGAGCGTCTGCCGGCCGGCGTCGTAGTCGTAGTGCAGCCCCGCGAGCGTATCGAGCGCGACGAGCGTGTTCGACGGCGCGTTCGCGGGGCCGCCGGTCGCGATGCCCAGGTCGTTCAGGTCGGTGGACGCCGCATACAGCCGCCCGTCGATCTGCCGGAACCGGGCAATCCGGTGCGTCGGTTCGCCATTGAGCGACACGTCGAGATACAGCCCGTCGGCTTGCGCCGCGGCTTCGGACGCGGCGGCGGGCGGCACCGGCGCCGGCTGCGCGCATACGGCGAGCGCGCGCAGCGCCAGTATCAGCGCCAGCGCGAGCGGCGCGGCGGTGGGCCGGCCGGGCCCGGCGTGTCGTACGGGGCAGTCGGGCCGGAGGGTCTTGCTCGGCGTCGGCACGGGCACCGTCGTGCGATCCTGCTCGGGTGGCTCAGGGCGCCGTCAGCCGGGCTTCGACCGGCTGCGCGTTGACGGTCGCCTGGATCTTGACGAACGGCGTGCCGGCGTCGAGCTTGAGCGGCCAGCGTCGCGTACTGCCCACGAGCGCATAACCGAGCAGCCCGCGCGTGACCTCGTGGACACCGCCTCGCGCATCGACCAGCCGGACCGCGGAAATCTGCGCCCGCCGTCCGCCGCGATTGTCGACCGTGAGCCGCATGCCGGTCCCGTCGGGTTCGACGCGCCAGTCGAGGCGCGGGGACGCTGGCGCGGCATCGGGCTCGACGAATACGGGCACGGAATAGCGCAGCCGGATCGTCACGCCGTTGTCGACCGGCGTGCCCGGTGCGGGCAGTTCGTCGATCAGCACGCGATAGCTCTCCTCGGCGGCCGGCGTGCCGCGGCTCGTGCGTACGAGCCGGATCAACTGCTCGGCGTTCGCGTCGATCTGCAGTAGCGGCGGCGACGCGGCGAGCGCGTCGGTCGGCGTCATCACGTCGGTGCCGTTTTCCTGCGTCCAGCGATAGGTGCGGACCTGGCCGTAGATCGGCCGTCCGCCCGGGTTGCTGAGCGTCATGCTCGCGGCGGCCGCCGATGGCGGCAGCTCGATCGTCACGGGCGTGATCTGCAGCGTGGCGGCATGCGAGACCGCCGCCGCCCATCCGACGTACAGCGCGGCCAACGCGCGCGGGAACAATCGCACGGCCCGTTAGAAATAGACGGTGGCGGTGACCGAGGCCTGGTAGGTGTCGGGCTTCGGCGTCGCCTGCGCGGGCACCTGGCCGTACACGTTCAGCACCTGCGCGGAACCGGTGCCGGTGCCGCCCACCGTGTCGGTGCCTTGCGTATTGCCCCAGATCGTCGAGTGGCCCGAGTCCTGATAGAGCTGGTAGCCGACCGTCGTGCCGGTATTGCCGGTCGTGGTGCCGCCCATCAGCCGGCTGGCGACGGTCGAGCCGCTCACCGTGCCGGCGTCGAGCCCGACGTTGTAGGGCGTCGAGTTCGTGCAGGTGACGGAGACCGTCGTCTGCTGGTTGAGCGTCGACGCGAGCACGCCGGTCGTGCCGAATGCAAGCGGGTTCGCGGCGATCGTGCAGTTCGCCTGAATCGTGAGCGTGACGTTGAATTGTGCGGTGGCCGTGCCGTTCGAATAGACTGCGGCAACGGTGACGGGCTGCAGCACCGGCGCGAACGCGAACGTGGCTGCGAGCATGACTGAAAAAACACGACGTCGGGAATCTATCATTATGATTGTCTCCTGCCGTTCAAGGGGTCGCCCGGCCGCGGAGTGCCTGCCGCGTGGTCTGTTGCCGGTCGCCGTTACCGCTCTGTCGTTGGAGGAAGACTACTCCACCGCTTCGGTCGCGCGCAATGGAGAAAACGCCGACCTGGCGGGCATTGTCCGGGGGGGGCGGACGGATTCCATCGGCCTATTGATATGGATCAAGTAACAGTGCGAACGATCGATGCGCGGACCGATACGGATGACGGCGCGACCCGGTCCGCGAACCCGATCGGGCGGACGGTTTTTTTCGGGGAGATGCATGGCGGATGACGGCTTCGACGTGGCGCGCCGCTGGATGCGCGCGCTCGCGTACCTGCTGCTGGCCGCGCTGCTCGGCATGCCGTGGATGCCCGCGCGTGCGGATACGTGCACGGTGACGCCGCCGGCGCCGAGCTTCGGCTCGGTCAGCCCGATCACGCAACAGGCGTACACGACGACGGCCACGATGACCGTGAACTGCACGTGGGACGTGCTGAGCCTGAACACCGGCGTGCTGGTGTGCGTGAACCTCGGCGGCACGAGTCCGCGCTACCTGAGCAACGGGACGAACCAGATGCAGTACGACCTGTATCAGGATGCGGGCTATTCGCAGCCCTGGGGCGCCGTGAGCAGCGGCACGACGCCGATCTCGCTGACGTTGACGAAACCGGCGCTCGGCACGTCCGCGAGTGCGAACGTGACCATCTACGGCCGCATCGCGCCGA
Source organism: Burkholderia sp. LAS2 (assembly GCF_018417615.1). NCBI lineage: Bacteria > Pseudomonadati > Pseudomonadota > Betaproteobacteria > Burkholderiales > Burkholderiaceae > Burkholderia > Burkholderia sp. LAS2. The sequence goes on along the minus strand of NZ_CP071052.1, from coordinate 3,139,098 downwards.
ACCAGCCGACCGTGCCGACCGTGAACAACGACAGCACCGTCTATACGCAGAGTTTCAGCGGCAACCAGGCCGCATACAGCTACAGTTTTTCGTTGCTCGGCGTGCTGCCGACACCGTGCGTGTCGCAGTCGACGGCCGGCACGATGACGGTTACGACGACCGCCACCGTCGTCAACAACTGCATCATCAGCGCGACCGGCGTCGCGTTTCCGCCGGCAGGCGTGCTGGCGTCGGCGCTGACCGCGAGCGGCTCGATCAGCGCGCGCTGCACGAACGGCGACGCATTCCGGATCGCGTTGAACGGCGGCGGCAGCGGCAACGTCGCCGCACGCACGATGCAGCGCGCGGGCGGCGGGTCGGTCAGCTACCAGCTCTATCAGGACAGCGGCTTCACGCAGCCATGGGGCGACGGCACCGCCGGCACGTCGATGGCGACCGGCACCGGCAGCGGGTTCGCGCAGGCGATCACCGTGTACGGCCGCGTGCCCGCGCAAGCGACGCCGGCGCCCGGCAACTACAGCGACACGATTACCGCGACGATCAGCTTCTGAGCCGCGCTCAGTCGCGCACCAGCACGACGAGCTTCAGGTCCTCGCGGTGCGCGGGCTTCAGCGTGATCTGCTGATACACGACGCGGCCGTCGGCCGAATGGTCGAATTCGCGCAGCCCGCCTTCGCGCTCGAACACGTCCTGCGACGCCCAGTACTGCGCGAACGCGTCGCTGCCGGCCGTCAGCGCGTCGATCAGCGCGCGCGTCGGCGCATCGGTCAGGTGGCGGATCGCATCGGCGCGGAATTCGGCGGCGAGCCGCCGGGCGCGGGTTTCCCAGTCGACGATCAGCGTGCGGGCGGCCGGCGACATGAACGTGAAACGCAGCAGGTTGCGGTCGTGTTCGCCGTCGAGCCAGCCGGAAAAGAGCGCGGCAGCCGGCGCATTCCACGCGAGCGCGTTCCATTGTCGGTCGAGCACGTAGGCGGGCGTCGCGATCGCCGCGACGGTCGCGGCGAGCGTCGGCGGCAGGTCGCCGCCCGCGACGTCGGGCTCGGCCGGGTCGCGCTGCGCGGCGAGCTCGAACAGATACGCGCGCTCGGCCTTCGACAGCTGCAACGCGACCGCGATCCGGGCCAGCGCGTCGGCCGAGGCCGACACGGGCCGACCCTGTTCGATCCACGTGTACCAGGTCGGGCTGACGCCGCACAGTTGCGCGACTTCCTCGCGCCGCAGCCCCGGCGTGCGTCGGCGCGGGCCGGGCGGCAGGCCGACGGCCTGCGGCGACAGCCGCTCGCGGTGGGCGCGGATGAATTCGCCGAGCGCGCGGGCAGGCGTGGCGTCGAGCGGCGGGACGGGGGCGGAGGAGAGTTGGCTCATGCGGAAACGGCAAAGTGGAAGCGAAAACGCGGCAACGATCGAACGATCAGACAGGTGGATCGAATACCAGAATAACTGCTTAACTTGTACTGGTACACACGCCGGCCTATTGTAGCGGCTCGCGCGCTGGCAGGGCAGCGGGCGTCCCCCACAATACGTTGCACGGGGCCGGATCGCGCGCCGAAGCGTCGGTCGGCCGACTGCATCCAGGACAGGAGCGAACGATGAAACACCACGACCAGGTCGCCGACGCATTCGGCACGACGGCCGCCGCCTATCTGACCAGCACGGTTCATGCGACGGGCGCCGACCTGCAGACGCTCGCCGACGCGGTGCGTGCGACGCCCGATGCGGCGGTGCTCGACCTCGGTTGCGGCGCCGGCCACGCGAGCTTCGCGGTCGCGCCGCACGTGCGCGACGTGGTCGCGTACGACCTCGCCGCGCCGATGCTCGCGACCGTCGACGCGGCCGCGCGCGAGCGCGGGCTCGCGAACATCCGCACGCAGCAGGGGCCGGCCGAGCGGCTGCCGTTCGACACCGCGACGTTCGACTGGGTCGTGAGCCGGATGAGCGCGCATCACTGGCACGACGTTCGCGCGGCGCTCGCCGAGGTGCGCCGCGTGCTGAAGCCGGGCGGCCGCGTGCTGATGATCGACATCGCGGGCAACGACCATCCGTTGCTCGATACGTACCTGCAGGCCGCGGAAGTGCTGCGTGACGCGTCGCACGTGCGCGACTACCGTGCGGACGAATGGCTCGCGATGTTCCGCACCGCCGGTTTCGACGCGCAGGTGCACAGCCGCTGGCGGCTGCCGATCGATTTCGACACGTGGGTCGCGCGCATCCGCACGCCGGCCGACAGCGTCGCAGGCATTCGCGCGCTGTGGGCGCGTGCGCCGGACGAGGTGCGCGGCTATTACGCGGTGCGGCCCGACGGTTCGTTCGAGCACGATGCGTTGCTGATCGACGCGCACTGAGCGTGCGGCGCGCGCTGCGCCGTTGCGCCATTTCGTCGCCGCATGAAAAAAGCCGCGATACGCATCGACGCGTATCGCGGCTTTCGTTATCCCGGCCGGCGCCGAACACGTCCGGCGCCGCGCGGCCCGCGGATCAGCCGGTGTTGCGCAGGCCGGCCGCGATCCCGTTGATCGTCAGGTGAATCCCGCGGCGCAGCCGCGCGTTCGTGTCGCCCGCGCGGTGACGCTTGATCAGCTCGACCTGCAGGTGGTTCAGCGGATCGAGATACGGGAAGCGGTTCTTGATCGAGCGCGCGAGCAGCGGGTTGGTCGCGAGGCGGCCTTCCTGCCCGGTGATTTCCGCGAGCGCCTGCGACGTGCGCTCCCATTCCGCGACGATCCGCCCGAACACGTGCTTGCGCAGCTTGCGGTCGGACACGAGCTGCGCATAGCGCGACGCGACCGCGAGATCGGTCTTCGCGAGCACCATGTCCATGTTCGACAGCAGGTTCGCGAAGAACGGCCAGGTCTTGTTCATCTTCTTCAGCAGCGTCACGCGTTTCGCACGTTCGGCGTCGTCCTGCGCGCCGTCGAGATACGCGCTCACCGCGCTGCCGAAGCCGTACCAGCCGGTCAGCAGCAGCCGGCACTGGCCCCACGAGAAGCCCCACGGAATCGCGCGCAGATCCTCGATCTTGCGCTGCTTCGGATCCTGCAGCTTGCGCGACGCCGGGCGGCTGCCGATGTTCAGCTCGGCGATCTCGGTGATCGGCGTCGACGAGAAGAAGTAGTCGGTGAAGCCCGGGGTTTCGTAGACGAGCGCGCGGTACGCGGCCATCGCCGAATCGGACAGCGTCTGCATCGCGGCCTCGAACGCGGGCAACTGTGCCGGCGCGTTCGACTGCGGCAGCAGCGACGCCTCGAGCGTCGCGGCGACGACCGTCTCGAGGTTGCGCCGGCCGATCGACGGGTTCGCGAACTTGCTCGCGATCACCTCGCCCTGTTCGGTCAGGCGGATCTGGCCGTTCACCGTGCCCGGCGGCTGCGACAGGATCGCCTGGTAGGTCGGGCCGCCTCCGCGGCCGACCGTGCCGCCTCGGCCATGGAACAGCCGCAGCGTGATCTTGCGTTCGCGGAACAGGTCGACGAGCGCGAGTTCCGCACGATACAGCTCCCAGTTCGACGTGAGGAAGCCGCCGTCCTTGTTGCTGTCCGAATAGCCGAGCATCACTTCCTGCTCGGCGCCCTGGTGCGCGATCAGCGCGTCGATGCCCGGCAGCGCGAAGTATTCGCGCATGATGCGCGACGCGTCGCGCAAGTCGGGAATCGTCTCGAACAGCGGAATCACCATCAGGCTGTTGCGCGCGTCGCTGCCCGGCACGCCGAGCGTGCCTTCGAGCAGGCCCGTCTCCTTCTGCAGCAGCAGTACCTCGACGAGGTCGCTGACGGTTTCCGTGTGCGAAATGATGTAGTTGCGCACCGCACGCGCACCGAATTGCGCGCGGACCTCGCGCGCCTTCTCGAACACGCCGAGCTCGCTCTGCGCGAGCGCCGAGTAGTCGAGGTACGGCGAGCGCAGCGGGCGCGGATCGGCGAGCGCGGCGAGCAGCACGCGCAGCTTGTCTTCCTCGGCGAGCGCCGCATAGTCGGCCTCGACGCCCGCGCGCGCGAACAGCTCGGCGACCACCGCCTCGTGGATGTCGGAACTCTGGCGCAGGTCGATGCTCGCCAGATGGAAGCCGAACACTTCGGCCGCGCGCACGAGCGGCGCGAGGCGCGGCGCGGCGAGCGACGCGCCGTGGTGCTCGTCGAGCGACGCGGTCAGCACCTTCAGATCGGCGACGAATGCTTCGGAATCCTCGTACGGAATCGCGCGCACCGGCGGCGCGCCGCGGCCCGCGCTGCGCACGGGCACCGTGCCTTCGCCGACACGCACGCGCGCGCTCGCGGCGAGCCGCGTGTAGATCCCGATCAGCGCGCGGCGATACGGTTCGTCGACGCGATGCGGCGACTGGTCGGGCGATGCTGCCGCGAGGGCCTTCACTGCGTCGTTCGCGCCGACCAGCAGGTTCGACACCGATAGCTCGGCGCCGAGCTTGTGCACCTGTTCCAGATAGTGCTCGAGGATCACCGCGGCCTGGCGGTTGATCGCCTCGTCGAGCGTCGCGGCCGTCACGTTCGGGTTGCCGTCGCGATCGCCGCCGATCCAGCTGCCCATCTGGAAGAACGCGGGCACGCGGGCCGACAGGCCGTGCTCCGCGAGCGCGGCCTCGATGTCGCCGTACAGCGCGGGCAGTTCGTCGAGGAACGTCGCGCGGTAGTACGACAGCGCGTTCTCGATCTCGTCGCCAACCGTCAGGCGCGAGTCGCGCAGCATGCGCGTCTGCCACAGCGCGGTCACGCGTGCGCGCAGCATCGCTTCGTTGTACTGGCGCTCGCGAGCGGTCAGCTCCTGGTCGCGCTCGGCGAGCAGGCGCGCGATGTCGTGCTGCGCATCGAGGATGCTCTTGCGCTGCACTTCGGTCGGGTGCGCGGTCAGCACCGGCACGATCAGCGCATCGTCGAAGAAGCGCTGCAGCAGGCGCTTCGACGCGTTGCCGGTGGTTTTCAGCTGGTCGAGCGCATACGCGACCGTGCCGGGCTGCGGCGCGGAGCCGGCCAGCGCGTGGATGCGGCGGCGGCGGTTGTGGTGACGGTCTTCCGCGATGTTCGCGAGGTGCGAGAAATAGCTGAACGCGCGCACGACGCTCACCGTCTGCTCGGGCGTCAGCTTGCGCAGCTTCTTCTCGAGGGTCTGCGCGGCTTCGCTGTCGTCCTCGCGGCGGAACTTGACCGCGGTCTGGCGGATCGTCTCGACGACGTCGAACACCGTATCGCCTTCCTGTTCGCGCACGACGTCGCCGAGCAGGCGGCCGAGGAAGCGGATGTCCTCGAACAGCGGGCGGTCCTTGTCGTCGCGCGTGCGGGTGCCGGCCTTCGGCGCGACCGCCTGGCGGGCGGCGGGGCTGGAGGCTTTCGTCGCGCGTTTTGTCTGACGTATCGGGTCTTTCGGTTTCGTTGCCGTGGGTTTCGTTGCCGTTTTCGCACGGCCGTTCGCGGCGGTCGCGAGCGTGGCCGTCGGGGCGTCGGGGGAGGGCAAGGCAGCATTGCGGCGCGCCGTACGCGCCGATCCGGAAGACTTCACGATGGGTTTCCTTGGGAAAGCTCGAGTCAAAAGGAACTGCGGAAACTGCGGGAACTGCGGTCAAGCAACCAGCTACGTGCGACACATCCGCACAACGGCGCCGCGACCCGCGCGGAAGCAGGCCGGGCGCAGGCTTCGGGCCCGGGCGGGCCGGGGCGTGCGTGCTACCATTGTTCGATCTTCAATCCCGTCCTTCGATGTTCCAGCAATGAATTCCGAGACCCCCGCGGCCGGGCCGCAGCAGGCACAGCCGCCCGCGACGTTGACGATTGCTTCGCGCGAGAGCCGCCTGGCGATGTGGCAAGCCGAACATGTGCGTGATGCGCTGCGCAAATTATATCCAGCTTGTGACGTGAAAATCCTCGGGATGACGACGCGCGGCGATCAGATTCTCGATCGCACGCTGTCGAAGGTCGGCGGCAAGGGCCTGTTCGTGAAGGAACTGGAGGCCGCGCTGGCCGACGGCCGCGCCGATCTCGCCGTGCATTCGCTGAAGGACGTGCCGATGGCGCTGCCCGACGGCTTCTCGCTCGCCGCGATCATGGAACGCGAAGACCCGCGCGATGCGTTCGTGTCGAACGACTACGCGTCGCTCGACGCGCTGCCGGCCGGCGCGGTCGTCGGCACGTCGAGCCTGCGCCGCGAGGCGATGCTGCGTTCGCGCTATCCGCATCTCGAGGTCCTGCCGCTGCGCGGCAACCTCGACACGCGCCTCGCGAAGCTCGACCGCGGAGACTACGCGGCGATCATCCTCGCGGCCGCCGGCCTGAAGCGCCTCGGCCTCGAAACGCGGATCCGCGCGCTGCTCGATGTCGAGGCCAGCCCGCCTGCGGCCGGCCAGGGCGCGCTCGGCATCGAGATCGCCGCGCACCGCGACGACGTCGCCGCGTGGCTCGCGCCGCTGCACGACCCGCGGACCGCGCTCGCGGTCGAGGCCGAGCGGATGGTGTCGCGCGCGCTCGGCGGCAGCTGCGAGGTGCCGCTCGCCGCGCACGCGGTGTGGCGCGCGGGCGAGCTGTACCTGACGGGCCGCGTGTCGACCACCGACGGCAAGCGCGTGCTGACGGCCGACGCGTGCGGCGCGGTCGTGACCGTCGCCGATGCGCTCGCACTCGGCCGCGCGGTGTCCGACGAACTCGAGGCGCAAGGCGCGCTCGACATCGTCCAGGCGCTGCTCGCGAGCTCGCAGGCCGCGGGCAAGGGCGACGCCTGATGGCGGGCGGCGCGCGCGCGTTCACCGCTGTCCTGACGCGTCCGGACGGCCAGTCCGACGCGCTTGCGTCGCAACTGGCCGACGCCGGCTGCGACGTGCTCGAATTCCCGCTGATCGATATCGCGCCGGTCGACGATCCGGCGCCGCTCGACGCCGCGTTCGCGGCGCTGGCCGACTACGCGCTGGTGATCTTCGTGTCGCCGAACGCGATCGACCGCGCGCTCGCGCGCTACGGCGCGATCTGGCCGAACGCGCTGCCGGTCGGCGTGGTCGGGCCCGGCAGCGTCGCGGCGCTCGAGCGCCACGGCATCGCGGCGCCCGCGCATCGCGTGATCGCGCCGCAGGCGCCGGCCGACGGCGGCGTGCCCCATTACGATTCGGAAAGCCTGTTCGCGAGCATCGACGCCGCGTTCGGCGGCGCGCAGGCGCTGGCGGGCGAGCGCGTGCTGATCGTGCGCGGCGACGGCGGGCGCGAATGGCTCGCCGAGCGCCTGCGCGAGGCCGGTGCGGACGTCACGCTCGTCGCCGCGTACCGGCGCGTCGTGCCCGAGCCGCGCGTCGGCGCGTGGGAGCGCGTGCACGCGCTGCTCGACGGCCAGCCGCACGCGTGGCTCGTCACGAGCTCGGAAGGCGTGCGCAACCTGCACGCGCTCGCGCGGGCCCACCTGAACGATGCCGAGATCGACGCGCTGAAGCATGCGCCGCTCGTCACGCCGCACCCGCGGATCGAGCAGACCGCGCGCGCATTGGGTTTTGATAGGATTACGCTGACTGGCGCGGGCGATGAGCGCATCGTCCGCGCGTTTCGAACGATGGCCGACGAGGCCGTCCAACCGGCGACAGCCGCACCGGTGACTAAACGCATGACAGATACCAACGATTCCAAAAGCGTCGCTTCCCAGCCGGCCGCTGCCTCCGCGCCGCCGTCCAGCCCTCCTTATCGCGCGCCCGAACCGCGTGCGCGCCGCGGCGGCAGCGCGGTGCTGTGGTTCGTCGTCGTCGTGCTCGGCTGCGCGGCGGGTGTCGGCGGCTACGCGCTGAACCGCAAGATCGACCGGCTCGACGGCACGTTCGTCGCGCGCCAGAAGGCGCTCGACGCGCAAGCGGCCGAAACGCGGACGAAGACCGAGCAGGCGCTCGCCGGCACGCACCAGGTCGACACGCAGCTCGCGCAGCTCGACGGCAAGCTCGCCGATGCGCAGAGCGCGCAGCAGGCGCTGCAGCAGCAATACCAGGACCTGTCGCGCAACCGCGATGCGTGGATGCTCGAGGAAGTCGACCAGATGCTGTCCAGCGCGAGCCAGCAGCTTCAACTGACCGGCAACACGCAGCTCGCGCTGATCGCGCTGCAGAACGCCGACGCGCGTCTCGCGACGTCGCAGAGCGCGCAGGCCGTCACGGTGCGCAAGGCGCTCGCGCAGGACATCGAGAAGCTGAAGGCCGCGCCGGCAGCCGATCTCACCGGCCTCGCGATCAAGCTCGACGACGCGATCGCCAAGATCGACGCGCTGCCGCTGTCCGGCGAGGCGATCGTGCCGCACGCGGCGCCGAAGGCCGCGCCGGCCGACGCCGCGTCGTCGGTCGCCGCCGGCGAGCCGCGCTGGAAGGTGTGGTGGCACGCGTTCTCGGCCGGCCTCGGCCAGCAATTGAAAGGCCTCGTGCAGGTGCGCCGGATCGACAACGCGGACGCGATGCTCGCGTCGCCCGACCAGGGCTACTTCGTGCGCGAGAACGTGAAGCTGCGCCTGCTCACCGCACGGCTGTCGCTGCTGGCGCGCAACGACAGCGCGATGAAGGCCGACCTGCACGCCGCGCAGGCGTCGCTCGGCAAGTATTTCGATCAGGCGTCGAAGGACACGCAGACCGTCGAGGATCTGCTCAGGCAGGTTGACGGCGCATCGCTGACGGTCGCGGTGCCGAACCTGAACACGAGCCTGAACGCCGTTCAGCAGTTCAAGAGCCGGGGGTAACGATGACGCTTCGAGGAATCGTCTGGCTCGCGGTCCTGTTCGCGATCGCTGCGGCGCTCGCCACCGTCGGCCGTTTCGACGCGGGGCAGGTGCTGCTCGTCTATCCGCCGTACCGGATCGACGTGTCGCTGAACCTGTTCGTGATCGCCATCGTCGTGCTGTTCATCGTCGTGTACGCGCTGCTGCGCATCGTGCGCAACATCTGGCGCATGCCGCAGCGGGTCGCCGCGTATCGCGCGCGTTCGCGCAACGAGAAGGCGCAGGCGTCGCTGCGCGATGCGATCGCGAACCTGTACGCGGGCCGCTTCTCGCGTGCGGAGAAGGCCGCGCGTGAAGCGTTGTCGGTCGATGCGAACCTGGGCGCCGCGAGTCTCGTCGGCGCCACGGCCGCGCACCGGATGCACGAGTACACGCGCCGCGACGACTGGCTGTCGAAGGTCGACGCGCCCGAATGGCAGGATGCACGGCTGCTCGCCGCGGCCGACATGCGCGCGGACGCCCGCGATGCGGACGGCGCGCTTGCCGCGCTGGCCGACATGCAGGCCGGCGGCAAGCGCATCCATGCGCAGCAGGTCGCGCTGCGTGCGCAGCAGCAACTGAAGAACTGGGCCGAGGTGCTGAAGCTCGCGAAGGCGCTCGAAAAGCGCGAGGCGCTGCATCCGGCCGCGGCCGTGCGGCTGCGCCAGCAGGCGGCGGAAAACCTGCTGCGCGAGCGCCGGCACGACCCGGATGCGCTGCTCGAGGTGTGGCAGTCGCTGTCGCCGGTCGAGCGCCAGTCGCCGCGCCTGGCCGATCTCGCGGCCGAGCTGCTCGTGCCGCTCGAGCGCCGCAACGAAGCGCGCCGTATCGTCGAGGACGCGCTCGCGCACAACTGGGATGCGCGCCTGCTGCGCCGTTACCCGGATACGGCCGGCGCCGATGCGCTGCCGTTGATCCAGAAGGCCGAAGGCTGGAAGAAGGATCATCCGGAAGATGCCGACCTGCTGTTCGCACTCGGCCGCCTCTGCCAGCAGCAGCAGCTGTGGGGCAAGGCGCAGTCGTTCCTCGAATCGGCGCTGAAGCTGGCCGACAACGAGGCGCTGAAGGTGCGCGCGCATCGCGCGCTCGCCCGCCTGTTCGAGCAGCTCGGCGAAACCGACAAGGCCGCGAAGCACTACCGCGAAAGCGCGCTCGCGATCACCGTCGTGTGACGCGGCGCTGCGCTGCGCCGCGTAAAAAGCCCCGAACGCCGATCGGCCTTCGGGGCTTTTTTTCGCCTGTGGCGAGGCAGGAGCGGCCTGCGGCGCGTTACGCGCCGAGCCTGCGCAGCAGGTCGTCCTCGCTCGCGACGAACCAGACCGATTTTCCGCGATTGCACTCGCGAACGAGCGCGCGCAGCGCTTCGCTGCGCGCGAGCCGGCGGTCGATGTCGCCGACCACGCCGAGCCGGACGCCGTAGTTGGCCAGCTTTTGCAGCACGACGCCGGCCAGCCTGCTGTCGAGCCGGTAGAAGTCGTCATGCAGCGTGTCCGCCGCGACCGCGATCCAGTCGGCTTCATGCTCGTGCGCGAGCGCGACGAGATCGAGCGCGTCGCTTTCCCGTTGCACGAGGCCGGCGGAAGGATCGCGGACCAGCACGCGGCTGCCGGCGGCCTGAACGATTCGATGGGGCATGTCGAGCGTGTCCGTCGATGAGAGAAAAGTGCGCACGGTGTCGCGCTGTCCGCGGATGAAGTGAGGCTGCTCGGGAAGAAACCGCACCTGCGCGTGCGGCACGAGGCGCGTCAGGCGATCCTGCGTGTCGCGGGAATCGAGCATCACGTCGCGGCCTCCGACGATCGCCAGCACGGGCATCGATAACGTGCGGAGCATGGTGTCGTCGAATACCGGAATCGGCTCGATGCGCGGCCGAACGCCGCGATCGACGGCGCGCATCAGTGCGAGCGCGTCCCGTTCGGCCGGCGTCGATGCGGGTGGCAGGCGACCCAGCACGCGCCGCCGCACGCATGCGCGCCCGGCATCGCCAAGCAGCAACAGCGGCAGCGCCCACCACAGAAACGGCTTCTGCCTGCCGATGCCGGACGGGCAGAGCAGCGCGAGCCGGGTGACGCGCGGCGGCCGCCGCAACGCGAAGTCGAGCGCCGTTCGCGCGCCGAGCGAGATGCCGACGAACGCGGCGCGCGACACCTGCAGGCCGTCGAGCACGTCGTCGAGCCACTGCGCATAGGCGTCGCCCGCGAGCGGCGGGCGCGACGGCGCGCTCGGTCCCGCTTCGCCGATCACGTCGATCGCGTAGAGCCGGAAGTGCGTCGCCCAGTCGGTCGCGTGATGCTGCCAGCTTGCCGCCGTCGTCTGGGCGCCGTGGATCAGTACGACCGGCGGCGCGTGTTCGGGGCCGCAGGCGATGACGTGCGTCGCGCCATGACGCGTTTGCACGGTGACGCGCCGATGCCCGGCCGGCCAGTGCGACAGCGCGGCCGCGTACGCGGCGCGAATCGCGCGGGCATGGCGGGGTGACTTGAAGATTGCGCTCATGTCCCGCTTTGCTGGAGCAGCATGTCGAGCGACGACATCAGCGCGGCCGTGTCGGCCGGTGTCGCGGTCACGATGATCTTGACCATGCTCGAGGCGGGATCGAACGTGACGTCGATTCGCACGGGGTCGACGTACGATGTGCGGCCGGACGCCATCGCGTGCAGCGACCGCGACAGGTACTGGTGCAGCGACTGCGACGCATCGGGAACGTCGACGATGCTGGTGACGCGCACCGCACGCGGCGCGGGCGAGGCCGGCTCCGTCCGGGCGAACGCGGCGAGGTCGGCGTCGAGGATGCGGTAGGCACGGCCGACCCGCGTCGCGCGCAGCTTGCCGTCGCGAATGAACCGCAGGACGGTCTTCGGATGGACGCGCAGGCGGGCGGCGGTGTCTTCGACGGTGTGGAACATGAGCTATCGATAATTCCTTAATTGTCTTTATTGTTCCATATATAAAGGAGCATAAGGGAATAATTTGAGTGATAAAGGGGCTGCCGTCGGATGGGCGAGACACTCGGCCGATCCGGGTTGTGCCCGTCCGGAATCGAAAACGCCCCGGCGGCCGGCCATGCCGGACGTCGGGGCGTATCGGGGAGAAACGGGCCGGCAATCGGCCGGCGTGTTCGATCGATCCGGCCGCGCCTTTACGCGCCGCGCATCACTTGTCGACGAGCCGCTTCGGCACCGACAGCGCCAGCAGCCCGCCGAGCACGAGGAACCCGGCCAGCATGTACATGCCCGCATCGTTGCTGCCCGTTATCTGCTTGAGCCAGCCCATCAGGTACGGGCTCAGGAAGCCCGCGAGGTTGCCGATCGAGTTGATCATCGCGATGCCGGCCGCGGCGGCCGTGCCGCCGAGGAAGGCGGTCGGTAGGCTCCAGAACAGCGGCAGCGTCGTCAGGATGCCGATCGTCGCGAGCGTGAGGCCGAGCATCGCGAGCGCGGTCTGGTGGGCCCAGATCACCGACAGCACGAGGCCGAGCGCGCCGATCGCGGCCGGAATCGCGAGGTGCCAGCGGCGTTCGCGGCGCTTGTCCGCGCTGCGCGCGATCAGGATCATCGCGACCACCGCGGCCGCATACGGAATCGCCGACAGCAGGCCGATCATGACCGTGTCGGTCACGCCCGTCGCCTTGATGATCGTCGGCAGCCAGAAGCCGACGCCGTAGAGCCCCATCACGAACGAGAAATAGATCAGCGCCATCAGCCAGACGCGCGGGCTCGACATCACGGCGCCGAGCGGCGGGTCTTCCTTGGTGGCTTCCTCGGCGTCGACGTTGCGGGCGAGCAGCGCCTTTTCTTCGTCGGTGAGCCACGTCGCCTTCGCGATCCGCTCGTCGAGCGCGAAGAACACGAGTACGCCGGCGAGCACCGACGGAATGCCTTCGAGCAGGAACAGCCATTGCCAGCCGTGCCAGCCGCTTACACCGTCGAACGCCTTCAGGATGAAGCCCGAGATCGGCCCGCCGATCACGCCGGACAGCGCGACGGCCGTCATGAAGAACGTCGTCATCCGGCCGCGCCGGTGCGCGGGATACCAGTAGGTGAGGTAGAGGATCACGCCGGGGAAGAAGCCTGCTTCCGCGACGCCGAGCAGGAAGCGCATCACGTAGAACATCGCGGGCGTCGTGACGAACATCGTCAGGATCGAGATCACGCCCCACGTCGCCATGATGCGGGCGATCCACACGCGGGCGCCCACCTTGTGCAGGATGATGTTGCTCGGCACCTCGAACAGGAAATAGCCGAAGAAGAAGATCCCCGCGCCGAGCCCGTACACGGTATCGCTCAGGTTCAGGTCGCTCGCCATCTGCAGCTTCGCGAACCCGACGTTCACGCGGTCCAGATACGCGACCACGTAGCACAGCAGCAGCAGCGGCAGGAGCCGCCACGACACCTTGCGATAGGTTGCTTCCTCGAATGCGCCGGACGAGCCCGGCAGCGATTGCGTCGATGTTGCCATGTTGTCTCCTGTCGATCCAAGTTGGCGCTTTAGCGCTTACTTGGATCCCATGCTTTGCGGTCGATCCAAGTTGGCGCTTTGGCGGTTACCTGGATCCCGTGTACCGCTGTCGTTGTAGTTGGCCGGCGCAGACGCCGCGGCGTCCAATCCGGTTTCGTGCGAAGCAAGACGGGGCGATCGAGCGTCCCGGTACGACTAGATGCAGCGTCCGCCGTCGACTTCGAGGCACACGCCGGTGATGAATTCGGCTTCGTCGGACGCAAGATACAGCGCGGCGTTCGCGATGTCCTGCGGCGTCGAGAAGCGGCCGAGCGGGATCGTCGCAAGGAAGCGGCGGCGATTGTCCGGTGTGTCCTCGCAGCCCATGAACTCGGTCATCAACGCGGTTTCGCCGAGCACCGGGTTGATGCAGTTCACGCGGATGCGATCGGCGCCGAGCTCGGCCGCGAGCGACTTGCTCGCGGTGATCATCGCGCCCTTCGTGCTGTTGTACCAGACGAGGCCCGGGCGCGGCCGCACGCCGGCCGTCGACGCGACGTTCACGAACACGCCGCCGCCCTGTGCGCGAAAGTACGGCACGAAGGTCTGCACGCACCAGAACAGGCTCTTCATGTTGACCGCGTACACGCGGTCGAACTCGGCCTCCGTCACGTCGAGCACGGGCTTGTTGCGGTGCGTGGTGCCCGCGTTGTTCACGACGATCTGCACCGCATGGAAATCGTCGAGCGCGGCCTGCAGCAGCGCGCGCCAGTCGTCCTCTTTCGACACGTCGCCGGCCACCGCGATCGCCTTGCCGCCCGCGAGCGCGATTTCGCTCGCGACGCGCTCGGCCGCCGCGCCGTTCAGGTCGTTGACGACGACGTTCGCGCCTTCGCGCGCATACGTCTTCGCGATGCCTTCGCCGAACCCCGAGCCGCCGCCCGTGACGATGGCCGTCTTGCCGCTCAACCGCATGGTGTGTCTCCTGTGCTGGTAATGAGAGTCGTCGTGTGCCGACGGGCTGCCGGCTGCTGCCGGCTGCCTGTGGCGTGCCGTGCACTCAGCCGTGCCGGATCGCGATCGTCTTCAGCGCGGTGAAACCGTACAGGGCCTCGAAGCCTTTCTCGCGGCCGTGGCCCGAATGGCCGACGCCGCCGAACGGCAGTTCGACGCCGCCGCCCGCGCCATAGTTGTTGATGAACACCTGGCCGGCGCGCAGGCGCCGCGCGAGCCGCATCTGGCGGGCGCCGTCGCGTGTCCAGATGCCCGCGACGAGGCCGTACGGCGTGCCGTTCGCGAGTGCGACGGCTTCGTCCTCGTCGACGAAACGCATCGCCGCGAGCACGGGGCCGAACACTTCCTCCTGCGCGAGCCGGTGCGACGGCGGCACGTCGCGCAACAGCGCGGGCGCCTGATAGAAGCCGCTTTCGGGCGCGTCGGCGACGACCTGCCCGTGTCCGGCCATCGGAATGCCGTCGTGCTGCGCGTCGGACAGGAAATCCCACACGCGCTGCTGCTGCTTCGCGTTGATCAGCGGGCCGCAGTCGAGATCGGCGCGGCTCGGGCCGACGCGCAGTCCGTTGAATGCGGTGGCGAGGCGCTCGACGAGCGGCTCGTACACCGCGCGCTCGATCAGCACGCGGCTGCCGGCCGAGCACGTCTGCCCGCCGTTCTGCACGATCGCGGACACGAGCACGGGCAGCGCCGCGTCGAGATCGGCATCGGCGAACACGATTTGCGGCGACTTGCCGCCGAGTTCGAGCGTGACCGGCACGTGGTTCTCGGCCGCCATCTGCGTGACCAGCTTGCCGGTGGCCGGCGAACCCGTAAACGAGATGTGATCGATGCCCGGATGGCGGGCGAGCGCGGCGCCCGCTTCATGGCCGTAGCCGGTGACGACGTTGAGCGCGCCGGCCGGCAGCCCGGCCTCGGCGGCCAGCTCGGCGACGCGCAGCACGGACAGGCACGCGTCCTCGGCCGGCTTGACCACGCATGCATTGCCGGCCGCGAGCGCCGCGCCGACGCTGCGCCCGAAGATCTGCATCGGGTAGTTCCACGGCACGATATGGCCCGTGACGCCGTGCGGCTCGCGCACCGTCAGCACCGTATAGCCGGCCTGGTAGGGGAGGGTTTCGCCGTGCAGCTTGTCGGCGGCGCCCGCGTAGAACTCGAAGTAGCGCACGAGCGCGGCGGCATCGGCGCGCGCCTGTTTCAGCGGCTTGCCGGTGTCGCGCGCCTCGATCGCGGCGAGTTCCTCGATCGAATCGGCCACGCGCGCCGACAGCCGCATCAGCGCGCGGCCGCGTTCGGCGGCGCTCGCGGCGCCCCACGGGCCCGCGAACGCGTCGCGGGCGGCAGCGACCGCGCGCTCGATGTCGGGCGCGGTGCCGCGTGCGATCGTCGCGAACGGCTGGCCGTCGGACGGATCGACCACCGCGATGGTTTCCAGTTGCGCGGGCAACGTCCATTCGCCCGCGATGAAGTGCTTCGCCTCTTCCATGCGTCCTCCTGTCGACCCAAGTTAGCGCTTTAGCGCTTACTTGGGTCCCATGCATAGCGGTCGATTCAAGTTAGCGCTTCAGCGCTTACCTGGGTCCCATGCATAGCGGTCGATTCAAGCAAGCGCTTCAGCGCTTGCCCGGCCCCCACGCACCGCGGTCGACCCGGGTCGGCGCCTTGGCACCGCCTCGGGCCCATGCATTGTGATCGACGTGCCACGCCGCCGCCGGTTCGGCGGTCGACATCCGGAACGATTATCGCGCCGATCGTCATCCGGACGCCACCGGTCGATTGGCTATAATGGCGCATTCCTTTTTGGGGGACGCCCGCGGCCGTGCATCGGCCGCGGCGCCCTGTCCCGAATTCCCATCGACCTACAGAGAGTGCTCATGAGCTTCAATCATGTTCCGGCCGGCAAGGACCTGCCGCAAGATTTCAACGTGATCATCGAGATTCCCGCGCAAAGCGATCCGGTGAAGTACGAGGCGGACAAGGAACTGGGCCTCCTCGTCGTCGACCGCTTCATCGGTACGGGCATGCGCTACCCGGTGAACTACGGCTACATCCCGCAGACGCTGTCGGGCGACGGCGATCCGGTCGACGTGCTGGTGATCACGCCGTTCCCGCTGCTGGCCGGCTCGATCGTGCGCTCGCGCGTGCTCGGCATGCTGCAGATGACCGACGAGTCGGGCGTTGACGCGAAGCTGGTCGCGGTGCCGCACGACAAGATCTGCCCGATGACGGCGAACCTGAAGACGATCGACGACGTGCCCGAGTACCTGAAGGACCAGATCAAGCACTTCTTCGAGCAATACAAGGCCCTCGAGAAGGGCAAGTGGGTGAAGGTCGAAGGCTGGGCCGGCATCGAAGCCGCGCACAAGGAAATCACCGACGGCGCCGCGAACTACAAGAAGTAAGCGGCGTGCCGGCCGACGGCCGGCTCGTACGGAACGCGAACCGCGCGTGTCTCGTCAGGAGGCCGCGCGGTTTTGTTTTGCGCGCGCGGTTTTCCGGCGGGCGGACGCGGAGACGGGCGGCAGCGAGGTAGCCGGTGCGTTCTTCGCGCGTTTCGCGCGGGGCGCGGCAACGGACGGCGCGGTCGCTTCGGCGGCTTTCGTGGCCGAACGACGGCGGGCCGGTGCGGAAGCGGCGTCTTCGCGTGCGTTCGCGGCGGGTTTGCCGGCGGCGGCCGGTGCCTTCCTCTTTGACGACGCGGATGCGGGCAGGTCGGTTTTCTTTACCGGTGTGCGACGCGACGAGGTCTTTTTTGCGGCTGCATCGCCGACGGGTTTTGCACGTTTCGCGTCCGGTGCGGCTTGACTCGCCTTCGTCGACTTCGATGCTTGTTTGCCCTTCGCAGGCTTCGCCGTCTTCGCGGCCGTTACTGCCCCGACCACTTTCCCGGCCTTCACCTTTTTCCCGGCAACCTGTTCCGTTGCAGCCGTCTCCGCCGCAGCGTCGACATTTTCCGCCTTCACCTTCTTCCGCCCGCGCGCCGTCGCCTTCGTCCCGGCCGTGTCGCCGCTCTCGTCGAGCGTGACCACCGCCGGCAGCACCGATTCAAGCGTCCGCAACCCGGCCGCGAGCTCGCGTTTTTTCGCGGGCGCGAGCCGCTTCACCCAGTATTCGGCGCGCGACGCGCTCGACCGGTCGGGCAGCGCAAACGCCGCGAGCACCGCGCGCGGCTTGCGCGAGCGCGTGTAGCGCGCGCCCTTGCCGGACGCGTGTTCGTCGAAGCGCGCGGCGACATCGGTCGTGATGCCCGTGTAGACGCTGTCGTCGGCGCATTCGATCAGATACAGAAACCAGGACATGGCAGGGCGGCGGGATGCGAAGCCGCCAGTGTCTCAGAAAAACCGTGCATCAACGCCGTCGGTCGCCGTGCCCGTCGCGAAAGCGGCTGGGCGCCGCGCCGAGTTCGCGCGTGAAGAAGCGCGTGAACGCGCTCGTCGAACGGAAGCCGACGCGCACGCCGATCTCGCCGATCGGCAACTGCGTGTTGAGCAGCAGGTCGCGCGCCTCGCCGAGCCGCGCCTGCGCGACGAGCGCATGGAAACCGACCGCTTCGCGATGCAGGCGCCGGCGCAACGTCCAGCGCGACATCGCGAAGCGCGTGCAGACGTGCTGCATCAGCGTATCGGTCGGCACGTCGGCGTCGTCGGACGTGCGCAGCCAGTCGCGCACGCATTGCTCGACCGACGAGCCGAACGTCGAGCGAGCGCGCACGCGTTCGCGTGCGGCGTCGGCCGCATGCCGCTGGATGCCGGCGAGCGGCGCGTTGTAGCGCTCGAACGGCGTGTCGAAGTGTGCGGAGCGCAGCACGATGCGATTGTGTGAGGCATCGAACGACACCGGCGCGCCGAGCATGTCGCGCAGCGCGGCAACGGGCGCGAACGCGCGGCCGGCGAATGCGGCGTCGTCGACGCGCACGTGCGGGTCGTACAGGCGCGCGAGCGCCGCGAGGATCGCGAGGTTCGCGAACGCGCTGCCCCCGTGCCGGCCGTCGCCTTCGTTCACGTACTCGAGCGCGATCGCGTCGCCGTTCTCGTGCGCGAACACCCAGTCGACGTTGCCGATCAGCTCGCGATAGTGCAGGTAGCCGTGCAGCGCGTCGCGCAGCGTCGCCGCGTTGCACGTGATGCCCGCGAGTTCGGGAAACGGCACGAGCCACGGCACGACCTGCGGCGGCGGGCGGTGCCACGACAGCGGCCAGTCGTCCATCAATTGCAGCGCGGCCACGTGCCGATCGCCCGCGATGCGGCGCGTGTCGTCGGCGAGCTCGGCCGGCCCGATGCCGAGTGTTTCGTAAAGCGGTGCGGGATCGATGCCGTTCGCACGCGCGTCTTCGCACAGCCAGCGGTAGATCCGGACGGATACCGATTTCTGCTGCAACTCCATGTCTGTCTCCCTGTCGTCATGCCGTTCGGGTTTGTCCCCGCTGCGAGAGGTCAACGCATGCTCCTGCCGGTCAAGCGTGGTGACCGGTCGATTTTTAGACTTGGAGTGGCCACAAGTACAACAGAACGATTCTGGAGGATCAATGAAAACTTCGCTGTTCCGGTGTTCGACGATTGCGTCCGCGTGCGCGCTCACGGTGCTGCTCGCGTCGTGCGGCGGCGACGACATTCACGCCCCGACCGACCCCGACGCGGCAGCCGACCAGCGCGCGGCCGCGCTCGTCGCGCAACTGACGACCGACGAGAAACTGCAGCTCGTGCACGGCACCGGCATGCCGGCGCTCAGCCTGGGCGGCCCGTTCCCGGCCGACGCGCTGAACGGCGCGAGCTACATCCCGGGCGTGCCGCGGCTCGGCATTCCGGCCGTCAGCAGCGCCGATTCGGCGGGCGGCGTGAACGTGAAGAATGCGCGCGTGACCGCGCTGCCGGCGCCGGTCGCGCTCGCGGCGACGTGGGACCCGGCGCTCGCGGGCACCTACGGCACGCGCATCGCGCTCGAACTGCGCGCGCTCGGTTTCGCCGAAGGGCTCGGCGGCGGCGTGAACCTCGCGCGCGAGCCGCGCAACGGCCGCACCTTCGAATACATGGGCGAGGACCCGGTGCTCGCGGGCACGCTGAGCGCCGCGCGCACGCAGGCCACGCAGGCGCGGAAGGTGATCGCGACGATCAAGCATTTCGCGTTCAACGACCAGGAAACCAACCGCATGACGGTCGATTCGGTCGTCGACGAGCGGACCATGCGCGAGGCCGAGCTGCTCGCGTTCGAGATCGGCGTGAAGGACGGCCAGCCGGGCAACGTGATGTGCGCGTACAACAAGCTGAACGGCGTGTATGCGTGCGAGAACCCGTATCTGCTGACGACGGTGCTGAAGAACGAGTGGGGTTTCAAGGGCGTCGTGCAGTCGGACTGGGGCGCGACGCATTCGACGGTCGCGGCCGTGCAGGCGGGGCTCGACGAGGAACAGCCGGGCGCGGCCGACGACGGCAACGCGCCGCTCGGCTCGTACTTCAATGCGAAGCTGCGCGCGGCGCTGCAGGCCGGCAGCGTGTCTGTCGCGCGGCTGAACGACATGGTGCAGCGCAAGCTGCGCACGCTGATCCGCATCGGCGTGATGGATGCGCCGCCGAAGCCGGGCGGCGCGATCGACGAGGCCGCCGGCAATGCCGACGCGCTCGCGATCGCACGGCAAGCGGCGGTGCTGCTGAAGAACGCGGCCGCGCCGGGCGACACGCAGCCGGTGCTGCCGCTCGCCGCGGGCACGCTCAAGTCGGTCGTCGTGATCGGCGGGCATGCGGACGCGGGCGTGCTGTCGGGCGGCGGCTCGGGTGCGGTGCCGGCGATCGACGGCAACGCGGTGACGTCCTGCCAGCAACCGGCGGGCATGCTGTTCGGCGGGTGCGCGACCTGGTACAAGTCCGCGCCGCTCGCGGCGATCCGCGCGAAGGCGCCGAACGCGTCGGTCAGCTATCTCGACGGGACCGACGCGAATGCCGCGGCGAGCGCGGCCGCACAGGCCGATGTCGCGATCGTGTTCGCCACGCAGTGGCAGACGGAAGGGCTCGACCTCGCGAGCCTGTCGTTGCCCGATGCGAAGGCGGACCCGTACAACCAGCAATACGACCAGAACGCGCTGATCGCCGCGGTCGCCGCGACGGCGAAGCGTGTGATCGTCGTGCTCGAGAACGGCAGCCCGGTGCTGATGCCGTGGCTCGCGAACGTGCATGGCGTGCTGGACGCGTGGTATCCGGGCGCGCAGGGCGGCCAGGCGATCGCCGACCTGCTGTTCGGCGACGCGAACCCGTCGGGCCGGCTGCCGCTCACGTTCCCGAAGCAGGAGGCCGACCTGCCGCAGCCGACGATCGATCCGTCGAACCTGCAAAACGTCTATGCGGAAGGGCTCGCGTACGGCTATCGCTGGTTCGACGCGAAGGCGATCGAGCCGCTGTTCCCGTTCGGCTACGGGCTGTCGTACACGACGTATGCGTTGTCGGCGATGTCCGCGCAGGCGGACGCCGCGGGCAACGTGACGGTCGGCGTGACGGTGACGAACACCGGTGCGCGCGCCGGTACGCAGACGGTGCAGATCTACGCGGCGCTGCCCGCGTCGCTTGGCGAGCCGCCGAAGCGGCTCGTCGGCTGGACCAAGGTCGCGCTGCAGCCGGGCGAGGCGCGCACGGTCAACGTCGCGGTGCCGGCGCAGCGCTTCGCCGTGTGGGATGCGAGCGCGCACGCATGGCGGATCGGCGCGGGCAGCTACGCGCTGTCGGCGGCCGCGTCGTCGCGCGATCCGCAGGCGCTGTCGCAGACGGTGACGCTCGCCGCGCACTGAACGCGCGGTAGCCGGACGGCAGGCGGCGAGGCCCTTGCGTGGCTTCGCCGCGTGCGCGGCGCGCCGGACGGCGCTAGCCGGTGTTGCGCCGGAACGGATCGTGTTCGCGCAGTTCGTCGACGTACGCGTGGATATGCTCGGTCTCGCGCTCGAGAAAGCGCGCGACCGCATCGGAAAACGCCGGATGCGCGAGCCAGTGCGCGGAGTGCGTGACGGTCGGCAGGAAACCACGCGCGAGCTTGTGCTCGCCCTGCGCACCGCCTTCGAACGTGTCGAGTCCGGCCTCGATGCAGAATTCGAGCAACTGATAGTAGGCGGTTTCGAAATGCAGGCAGGGCACGTGTTCGATCGCGCCCCAGTAGCGGCCGTACAGCGTGCCGCCGCCGTGCTCGCCGCGCCGGTACACGGCGAGCGCGCTCGCGATCGGTTTCCCGTCGGCTTCCGCGATCACGAGCAGCAGGTTCTCGGGCATCGTCGTGCCGATCGTGCGGAAGAAGTCGAGGTTCAGGTACGGGCTCGAATAGTGCTCGCGGTACGTTTGCCGATAGCAGCGCGAGAAGAAGCGCCAGTCGGCGTCGGTGATCTGATCGCCGGTCAGCCGCCGGAAGGTCACGCCCGCGTCGTGCACCTTGCGCCGCTCCGCGCGGATGTTCTTGCGCTTCTTCTGCTCGAGTGTGGCGAGGAAATCGTCGAAGTGGCGGTAGCCGTCGTTGAGCCAGTGAAACTGCACGCCTTCGCGCAGCATCATCCCCATCGATTCGAGCAGGCGCGCTTCGTCGCCGGTCGGAAACAGCACGTGCAGCGACGACACGTCGCTCTGCTCGGCGAACGCGAGCAGCGTGGCCGCGAGCCGGCGGCGCGCGTCGTCGTCGGCCGCGAGCAGCCGCGTGCCCTGCACCGGCGTGAACGGCACCGCGCACAGCAGCTTCGGGTAGTAGGGCAGGTCGTTGCGCTGGTACGCGTCGGCCCACGCCCAGTCGAACACGTATTCGCCGTACGAATGCTGTTTCGCGTAGACGGGCGCGGCGGCCGCGAGGCGGCCGGTGCGCGTGTCGGTCAGCGTGACGAAGTGCGGCGACCAGCCGGTGTCGTCCACCGCGCAGCGCGCGACGTGCAGCGCGTCGAGGAATTCGTGGCGCAGGAACGGCGTGGGCTGCGCGTCGCCCGCGAGCAGCGCGTTCCATTCGTCGGCCGGCACCTCGGCGGGGGACGACAGGATGCCCGTGCGATAATCGATGCGTTCGTGTTTCAAGCGTGAATCCGTACCGTTGGATGTTGCCGGATGCGGGCCGCCGTGGCCCGCGCCCGGATCGATTTCGTCAGCCGTTCAAGGCGCGCCGCCGGGTTGCGCCGCCCCCGCCATGAAGACCCGACTCGCTCTCGCCCAGATCAACGTCACCGTCGGCGATTTCGCCGGCAACGTCGCGCGCATCGTCGCGGCCGCGCGCGCCGCGCACAACGATGGTGCGCAACTGATGGTCGCCCCCGAACTCGCGTTGTCCGGCTATCCACCCGAAGACCTGCTGCTGCGACCCGCGTTCTACGCGGCGGCGGCCGCCGCGCTCGATGCGCTCGCCGACGCACTGAAGGCGTTCGACGGGCTCGCGGTACTGGTCGGCCATCCGTTGCGCGGTGCGGGGGCGGGCAGCGCGTCAGCCGTCGATGGTAATGCAAACCGCCCGATCGAGCGCGGCGTGCCGCCCACCGATACCTTCAACGCGGCGTCGCTGATCGTCGGCGGCGAGATCGTCGGCACCTACCGCAAGCAGGATCTGCCGAACGCCGAGGTGTTCGACGAGAAACGCTACTTCGCGACCGATACCGAGCCGCTCGTGTTCGAGCTGAACGGCGTGAAATACGGCGTGATCATTTGCGAGGACGCGTGGCATGCGTCGGCCGCGCAGATCGCGAAGGCGGCCGGCGCGCAGGTGCTGCTGATCCCGAACGGCTCGCCGTATCACATGAACAAGGAGGCGGTGCGCATCGACATCCTGCGCGCGCGGATTCGCGAGACCGGGCTGCCGATGGTCTACGTGAACCTCGTCGGCGGCCAGGACGAACTCGTGTTCGACGGCGGGTCGTTCGTGCTCGACGGCGACGGCGCGCTCGTCGCGAAGATGCCGCAGTTCGACGAAGGGCATGCGATCGTCGAATTCGATGGCGCGCGGCCGCTGCCTGGCGCGATCGCGCCCGGGTTGTCGACGCACGCGCAGGTGTACCGCGCGCTGGTGACCGGCGTGCGCGACTACATCGGCAAGAACGGTTTTCCCGGCGTGCTGATCGGGCTGTCGGGCGGCGTCGATTCGGCGCTGGTGCTGGCCATCGCATGCGATGCGCTCGGGCCGGAGCGCGTGCGCGCGGTGATGATGCCGTCGCGCTTCACGGCCGACATCTCGACCACCGATGCGGCGGAAATGGCGCGGCGCGTCGGCGTGCGCTACGACGAGATCGCGATCGCGCCGATGTTCGATGCATTCCGCACCGCGCTCGCGGACGAATTCGCGGGCCGCGCGGAAGACGCGACGGAGGAGAACATCCAGGCGCGCATCCGCGGCACGCTGCTGATGGCGCTGTCGAACAAGTTCGGCTCGATCGTGCTGACGACCGGCAACAAGAGCGAGATGGCGGTCGGCTACTGCACGCTGTACGGCGACATGGCCGGCGGTTTCGCGGTGATCAAGGACATCGCGAAGACGCTCGTGTACCAACTCTGCCGCTATCGCAACGAAACGACCGATTACGCGCTGCGCGACGTGATTCCCGAGCGGATCCTGACGCGCGCGCCGTCGGCGGAGCTGCGCGAGAACCAGACCGACCAGGACAGCCTGCCGCCGTACGACGTGCTCGACGCGATCATGCGGATGTACATGGAAGAAGACCGGCCGCTCGCCGAGATCGTTGCGGCCGGCTACGCGCAGGCCGACGTCGAGCGCGTGACGCGGCTCATCAAGATCAACGAATACAAGCGCCGCCAGGCGCCGATCGGCATCCGGGTCACGCATCGCGCATTCGGGCGCGACTGGCGCTACCCGATCACATCACGTTTTACCGAACGGCTCGATTGACCGGTGCTGGGCCGGAGGCGGCCCGCCGGCTTACAATCGGGAACGCGATTTTTCATCCAAACGAGCATTGAGGGACAACCATCATGAAACGCATCACCGCCATCATCAAGCCGTTCAAGCTGGACGAAGTCCGCGAAGCGCTCGCCGAAGTCGGTCTCACGGGCCTGACCGTGACGGAAGTGAAGGGCTTCGGCCGCCAGAAGGGCCATACCGAGCTGTATCGCGGCGCGGAATACGTGGTCGATTTCCTGCCGAAGATGAAGATCGAGGTGGTCGTCGCGGAAGCGCAGGTCGATCAGGTGATCGACGCGGTGATCGGTGCGGCGCGCACCGGCAAGATCGGCGACGGCAAGATCTTCGTGTCGGACGTCGAGCGCGTGATCCGCATCCGTACCGGCGAAGAGAACGAAGCGGCCGTCTGAGCGCCGCCGCTTCCGCGCCGTTCAATCACTTCCCGGCCGCTTCGGCCGAGCGGGCCACGGGTCGCAAGAATCCGCCGCCCAAGAAAAAACGGTGCGGATACCCGGTTGGGTACCGCACCGATACGCGCCTCTCGCAGCAGCGTGGAAAGTGTTGTCGAATCGTTCTTTGACGGCGCCTGATCAGAACAGGTGCTGGATGCCGGCGTAGACGCCGGTCTGGCTGCCGCCCAGATGCGGGTTGCCGGTCGACACGGCGGTGCCCGCACCGTTCGCGTTCAGGCCGAAGTTGGCCGACGAGCTGTTGCGCACCGTCGCGGCCTGCAGGTCGAACAGCGTGCGCTTCGAGATGTTGTACGAACCGCCGATCGTGTAGATGTTCGCGTTGCCGCCGCCGTGGTTCGCGTTCACGTGATACACGGCCGCGATCAGCGCCGCTGCCGGCGTCGCCTGCCACGTCACGCCGCCCCACACCTGTTGCGTACCCGTCACGCCGGCGTTCACTGCCGGGCCGCCGCTGCCGTCCGCGCGCGATGCCTGGTAGGCCGCCTGAACCTTGAACTGGCCGAGGAACACGTTCACGCCCGCGAAGTATTCGCGCGAGTAGTTGAACACGTCCGAGAAGCGGCCGTTGCTGTCGCGCGTTTCGTCGTAGATGCCGCGCAACTGGAACAGCGAGTTCGTGTAGGTGACCTGACCGCCCATTGCACGACCCGGTTGGCCGGCCGTCGTGTTGCCGTTGAAGCTGGTCGAATTCGAGAACGAGAACTGGCCGTAGAAGTCGAGGCCGTAGAGCGACGGCGACTGGTACGACACGTTGTTGCTGGTCTTGTTCCAGTTGCGGCCGCGCACCAGCGAGGCCGTCGACCAGGCCGACTGGCCGAACGGGTCGAAATCCCACACGCCGTTGGCGATCGCGAGCTCGCGACCCAGCAGCAGCGTACCGTAGCGGTCGTTCGAGATACCGACGGTCGCGAAACGATCCCAGATCGAGCCGCTGAAGCCGCCCGTCATCGTGTTGAACGCGCCTTCGATGTGGAACAGGACCTTGTTGCCGCCACCGATGTCCTCGCTACCCTTCAAGCCCCACAGGCTCGTGCCCCAGTCGCCGCTTTCCGCGCGCACTTGGTGGCCGTTTTGCAGGCCGTTCATGTACTCGATACCTGCATCCAGGCGGCCATACAGCGTGACGCTGCTCTGCGCGTGCGCCGTCACCACCCCAGCAGCCATCAGCGCCGCCGCGACCAAAGCTTTCTTCATCATCTCCTCCATACCCTGTCAAAAAGTCAACCCAGACTGCACGAGATGCCCGGAGCGCGAGCGCCGGGCAAAAGCGGGATAACCAGGGAGACCTCGTGCAGGGCCGGTAAGCGCGGCACGCGGGCAAGCAGACGGAAAACCGTTGAGCGGTCCCGCGCAGCCGGGTCGGCCTGCGGGGTCTCCTTGTTGTGTCGTGAAGCTAAACTACATTTCACGAACTTCGTTTTGCTACTTTGGTTACTAATTTAGCAAAAATACAATTTTGTGGCGACGGAAATCGTTGTTTGACTAACCGCTGTCGCCAAATTGCCATGCAACACGGTGCGCAACAGGGCTCCCAAGGGTTCTCGATTACCGGAAAACCCTTGTCCCACAAGGGAGACATGGATTCGGCGGATAGGGCTCAAGGATTGCCACTATTGACGTTGCAAAGGCGCCGGCGTAAGCGCGAAAGTCGCGAAATGGGTAAGTATTTCGTAATGATTCCGGCGATTGCAGCCATCGCCGATCGGTGCCCGAAACGCCCGGCCGAAACGCGCTGTGGCTAGTCCGCGCTCGGCCGTGCGTCGAGCAACTGCGCGCGGATCCAGCGATGCGCGTCGGTGCGCGCATGCTTCGCATGCGAGTAGACCTTCACCGTGTAGCGCGGGATTTCGAACGGCGCGGGGAAGATGCGGATCGGCGCCGCGTGCCGCAGCGCCTGCGCGGCGCGGTTCGGCACGGTCATCAGGAGTGCCGACTCCGCGATCACGAACGGCGCGGCCAGCACGGTCGGCAACTGCACGGCGACGTGCCGCGCGAGGCCGAGCCGGTCGAGCACGTAGTCGACGACGCCACGCGACTCGTTCCACGGCGTGACGACCACGTGGCGCGCCGCCAGGTACTGGTCGAGCGTCAGCCGCCGGCGGATGTCCGGATGCGTGGCGCTCGCGATCACGACGTAATCGTCGGAGAACCAGTCGAAATCCTCGATGCCCGGTGCGTCGGCCGCCGATTCCTCGTGGTAGCCGAGCGCGAAGTCGATGCGGCCGGCCGCGAGCTCGTCGACGGAAATCTTGCGGTCCGAATGGACGACGCGGATGCGCAGGTGCGGCGCCACGTGCTGGATGCGGGCGACGAACGCCGGCAGCACCGCGAATGCCGTGTAGTCGGTCGCGGCGAACACGAACGTACGGTCGCTTTGCGCCGGATCGAAGCGGCGCGCGCGGGCGAGCCCCTTCGACATCGCGTCGAGCGCGTCGCCGGCCCACGTGGCGATGTCGTCGGCGCGCACGGTCGGCTGCATCTCGTTGCCGAGCCGCACGAACAGCGCATCGCCGATCGCGTCGCGCAGCCGGGCGAGCGCATGGCTCAACGCCGACGGGCTCAACGCGAGCTCGTGCGCGGCCGCTGCGACCGACCGGTGGCGGTACAGCGCGTCGAACACGAGCAGCAGGTTCAGGTCGAGGCGGCGCAGATCGGGATGCATCATGTTCAGGTCTGGATGAAGAACCTGCACTTCCTGCAGGCATCGCATGAACGTAGCATGACGGTTTGAACGGCGCCAGCGCGGCTGCGGGCTGCGCGGCGCCGTTTTCCGTTTCACATCCCGGGCCGGAGGAGGGCTCAACCCGTGCAAATCGATATCCGTTCCGCCACCGTCGCCGACGTGCCGCAGATCCTGCGCTTCATCACCGAACTGGCCGTCTACGAGAAAGCGGAGCACGAAGTCGTCGCGACGCCCGAATCGCTCGAACGCAGCCTGTTCGGCGAAGGCTCGCCGGCGCGGGCGCTGATGTGCGAGATCGACGGCGAGCCGGCCGGCTTCGCCGTGTATTTCTTCTCGTATTCGACGTGGCTCGCGCGGCAGGGGCTGTATCTGGAGGATCTGTACGTATCGCCGCGTTTTCGCGGCGCCGGCGCGGGGCTGCGGCTGCTGAAGGCGCTCGCGCGGATCGCGGTCGACTCGGGCTGCGGGCGTTTCGAATGGAGCGTGCTCGACTGGAACGAGCCGGCGATTCGCTTCTACGAAAGCGTCGGCGCGGCGCCGCAGAGCGAATGGGTGCGTTACCGGCTGGCGGGCGACGAACTGCGCGCGTTCGCCGACGGCACGCCGGTGAGCGCCGCGTAAACGCAAAACGGGCGCCGCGCGGCGAACCGCGGGCGCCCGCTCGGGCGTGGCGCGTGACGGGCGTTACTTGAGGCTGCCCGACAGGAAGCCGCGCAGGCGGTCGCTCTTCGGGTTCGCGAACACCTCGGCCGGCACGCCTTGTTCCTCGACGCGGCCCTGGTGCAGGAACATCACGTGGTTCGACACGTTGCGCGCGAAGCCCATCTCGTGCGTGACGACGATCATCGTGCGGCCTTCCTCGGCCAGCTTCTGCATCACCTTCAGCACTTCGCCCACCAGTTCCGGGTCGAGCGCGGAGGTCGGCTCGTCGAACAGCATCACGTCCGGATGCATCGCGAGCGCCCGCGCGATCGCCACGCGCTGCTGCTGGCCGCCGGACAAATGCGACGGATACTGCTTCTCGACGCGCGGCGCGAGGCCGACCTTCTCGAGATACTCGCGCGCACGGTCCTCGGCTTCCTTCTTCGGGATGCCGAGCACGTTCACCGGCGCTTCCATCACGTTCTCGATCACGTTCATGTGCGACCAGAGGTTGAAGTGCTGGAACACCATCGACAGCTTGGTGCGCACGCGCTGCAGCTGTTTCGAATCGGCCGCGCGCAGTGCGCCCGTCTTGTCGAGCGCGGTGCGCACTTCCTCGCCGTCGACGAAGATGCGACCCGCGTTCGGCTGCTCGAGGAAGTTGATACAGCGCAGCATCGTGCTCTTGCCGGAGCCGGACGAGCCGATCACGCTGATCACGTCGCCCGAGTTCGCCCTCAGCGACACGCCTTTGAGCACCTCGTTGTCGCCGTACCGCTTGTGGAGATCGTCGACGAAAAGCTTCTGGGTCTGGGAGTTCATTCGATTAGTCCTGCGGAAACTTACTTGCCTTGCGGGCGCAGATACGCGAGCCAGCGGCGCTCGGCCTGGCGGAACAGCCACACGAGCGTGAACGAGATCACGAGGTAGAGCAGCGCGGCGATGCCGAACGCGTGGAACGACATGTAGGTCGCCGAGTTCACGTCGCGCGCGATCTTCAGGATGTCCGGCACGGTCGCGGTGAAGGCCACCGTCGTCGCGTGCAGCATCAGGATCACTTCGTTGCTGTACAGCGGCAGCGCGCGGCGCAGCGCCGATGGCAGGATCACGCGGCGATACATCGTGAACGGCGACATCCCGTACGCGCGCGCGGCTTCGATCTCGCCGTACGACGTCGCCTTGATCGCGCCCGCGAAGATTTCGGTGGTGTACGCGCAGGTGTTCAGCGTGAACGCGAGCAGCGTGCAGTGCATCCCGTCGCGGAAGAACGCATCGAGCATCGGCGTGCCGCGCACCGCCTGCAGGCTGTACAGGCCCGTGTAGCAGAGCAGCAGCTGCACGTAGAGCGGGGTGCCGCGGAACACGTACGTATACAGCCACACGGCGCCCGCCAGCCACTTCCGCTTCGACACGCGCGCGACGGCGAGCGGCACCGACAGGCAGAAGCCGAGGCCGATCGACACGACCAGCAGCCACAGCGTGATCGCGACACCGGTGATGCGATAGCCGTCGGTGTACAGATAGTTGCGCCAGTATTCTTGGATGAGTTCGATCATAGGTCAGCCTTGCGGACACCGGTCGAGTAGCGCTTTTCGAGCCACATCAGCACGAAGTTCGAGATCGTCGTGATGGCGAGGTAGACCGCTCCCGCGATCAGCGTGAAGAAGAAGAATCGCAGCGTGCCCTTGCCGGCGTCCTGCGACGCCTTCACGACGTCGGCCAGACCGATGATCGACACGAGCGCGGTCGACTTCACGAGCACCTGCCAGTTGTTGCCGATGCCCGGCAGCGCGAAGCGCATCATCTGCGGGAACATGATCCGCGTGAATACTTGCCAGTTCGTCATCCCGTAGGCGCTGCCGGCCTCGAGCTGGCCGCGCGGCACCGACAGGAATGCGCCGCGGAACGTCTCGGTGAAGTACGCGCCGTAGATGAAGCCGAGCACGAGCACGCCGGCGAGGAACGGGTCGATGTCGATCTGGTCCCAGCCGAGCGCGTCGGTCGCCATGTTCAGCCAGATCTGCAGGCTGTAGAACAGCAGCAGCATCAGCACGAGATCGGGCACGCCGCGGATCAGCGTCGTGTAGACGGTGCCGACGCCGTTCGTCACGCGGTTGCGCGACAGCTTCGCGCCGGCGCCGAGCAGCCCCAGCAGGAACGACAGCGCAAGCGAAAGCACCGCCAGTTTGACGGTTTGCCAGGTGCCGGCGAGGATCAGCGGGCCGTAGCCTTGTAGAAACATATGGGGTCCCTGGTGTGGTCCCTGACGGCGCACGCGGTGCGCCGCGAAACACGCGTCCGCCAAGCTGCGCGGAACGCCCCGTGCGTATCATGACCGTCCGCCCCGGCAACGGTGCCGGGCCCGCCCGCCGCGCGAGCGACGGGCAAGGGGCGGGCGGCGCGTGGTTGACTGCCTGTACTGCCCGGACGCGGGGCCGCCCCCGCATCCGCTGCTGCTGCTTGGGCCGCGTTCAGCGGGCCGGCGCCGAATAGACGCTGAACGAGAAGTACTGGTGCGACAGCCGGTCGTAGGTGCCGTCCTTGTGCATGTCGGCCAGCGCCCGGTTGATCTTGAGCTTCAGGTCGGTATCTTCCTTGCGCAGGCCGATCGCGGTGCCGTCGCCGATCGTCTTCGGATCCTTCACTTCCGGCCCGGCGAACGCGAAGCCCTTGCCGCGCGGCGTGCGCAGGAAGCCGTAGTCGGCCTGCAGTTCGTCCTGCAGCGTCGCGTCGAGGCGGCCCGTGCCGAGATCGGTATAGACCTGGTCCTGATTCTGGTAAGGAACGATCGTCACGCCCTGCGGTTCCCAGTACGCCTTCGCGTAGGTTTCCTGCGTCGAGCCCTGCTCGACGCCGACGCGCTTGCCCTTCAGCGACGCGACCGTCGGCAGCAGCGGCGAGCCGGTCTTCGCGATCATCCGTGCGGGTGCGTCGTACACCTTGTCGGAGAAGTCGATCTGTTCGCGACGCTTGTCCGTGACGGTCAGCGACGACACGATGACGTCGTACTTCTTCGCCTTCAGCGCCGGGATGATTCCGTCGAGATCCTGCGCCACCCACACGCATCTCACGTTGATCCGCTTGCAGATTTCCTTGGTGAGATCCACGTCGAAACCGACGATCTCGCCGCTCGGCGCGGTCGACTCGAACGGCGGGTAGCTGGCGTCGACGCCGATCCGCACGGTCTTCCACTCCTTCGCGAAGGCGCTGCCCGCCACGAGGGCGAGGGCGGCGCACAGGGCGGCCTTCTTCATTTCCATCCTTCTGTTGCTGACTTTCCGGGGGCGCTCGCGGCCGGTCGAACCGGGCGCCGCGGCGTATTCTAGACGGCCAAAAATCGCCGATCGGCGCTCTGACGTTGGCGGCCGCCGGAACGGCGAACGCCAAAAGGGCGGTATTTTACCCGAACGCGATACCCGGAAAACGGCAATCCGGCACGGTCGACCGATTCCTCGAATCGGCTGTTGCGGTAATCGCGGTATTCGCAACGAATATTCCGGCAATTGGTTCCGCGGCTGCAACGATGCGGTGCGCGGGCGGCGGATTGTGGCGCGTTCGACGTCCCCCTACAGTGGAGGTAAACCCGAACAGAACATCTGCGCCCCCGAGCGTCCACCCCAATGTTCCAGATCCTGCGCGCCGAAGACCGCTGGCATACGCGCCACGGCTGGCTCGAATCGAGTCACAGTTTTTCGTCTGCCTGCCGCACCGCGCATGCGCCGGTGCGTCCGCCCGTCGGCGCGCTGTGCGTGCTGAGCGAGGATCTGATTGCGCCGACGCGCGGTTTCGGGATGCAGCCGCGCCGCGACGTGGAGATCGTCACCTACGTGCTGGATGGCGTGCTCGCGCACCGCGACAGCCTCGGCTGCGGCGCGATCGTCCGGACCGGCGGCATCCAGCGGATGAGCGCCGGCACGGGGCTCATGCACGGCGAAACCAACGCGTCGCGCGACCGCCCGCTGCATCTGCTGCAGATCTGGCTGCAGCCGGCCGAGCGGGGCGGGCGGCCCGGCTACGAGGAGCGGCGTTTCGCCGACGACGAGAAGCGCGGGCGCCTGAGGCTCGTCGCGGCGCCCGACGGCGGCGACGGCGCGCTGTCGATGCGGGCGGATGCCCGCATCTTCGCGGGGCTGATCGACGGCGACGAGACGACGGCGTTCGACGTGCCGGCCGGGCGCAGCGTCTACGTGCACGTGGCGCGCGGCGAGGTCGAGGTCAACGGCCGCGCGCTGGCCGCCGGCGACGGCGCGCGGATCGGCGGCGTGGACGCGGTGGCGTTCGCGCGCGGCCGGAGCGCCGAGGTGCTGCTGTTCGACGTCGCCTGAAACGAAAAAGGGGACGCAGGCCGATGCCTGCGTCCCCGTTCGGTGCCGCCGTGCGAGCGGCCCGCCGGCTTACTGCGCCGGCGCCGACGCGCCCTTGGCGGCCGCGCGATGCTGCTCCCAGCGCGCCTTCATCTTCTCGTGGCGCTGTTCCATCTTCGCGAACTGCTGCTTGAGCACGGTGCTGACCATCGTCTTCTGCTGGTCGTTCAGCCCGTTGTAGAACGTGAGCCACGCGGCGGACGTCTGCTCGCGCAGCTGCGCGTTCTGCGCTTCCGCCTGCTGGCGCGCCGAATGCATCGCGCTCAGGTCGAGGATCGGCTGGTTCTGCTGCGCCTTGAACTGCTCGCGCATCTGCTCGTGGCTCTTGCGCATCGCGTCACGGTTCTGCTTCATCGTATTGACGGCGGCTTGCCATTGCTGCTCCTGCGACGCATTGAGCTTTAGCTGGTCGTGCAGTTTCATGATCGCGCCGAACGGGCCGCCTTCGTGCCCGTCGTGCATCCGGTGCATGCCGGGGCCGCCCGGCGGCGGCATGTCGTCGGGCGGCGCGGCATGCGCGGTGCCGAATGCGAGAGCGAGCACGGTGGCGGCCGCGATGGCCACGCGGGAAGTCTTCTTATACATTTCAGAAACTCCTTGTATCCAAAGGGTCCGGCGATGCGGTGCCGGGAAAGTCGGGTACCGCATCCGGTAAGACGCAGGTTAGCGATGCAGGCTCCGACGGGTGTTACGCGGGGCGGCGACCCGGTTACCGCGCATTACAGTTCCCTTGCGCGGTAACCCGCAGTAACCCTTTCGCCCCTTTGTTTCGTTCTTCGACTCCGTCCTCGCGCGGTAAACTTCGAGCCATGACTACCCAGATCCTCATCGTCGACGACGACCAAGAACTCCGAGACCTGCTGCGCGACTATCTCGTGCGCCAGGGGATGGAAGTGTCCGTGCTGCACGACGCGGCGACGCTCGAGAAGCGCCTCGAGCGCGAGCGGCCCGACCTGATCGTGCTGGACCTGATGATGCCGGGCGTGGACGGCCTGACCGCGCTGCGCCAGCTGCGCGCGGCCGGCGACGACATCCCCGTGATCATGCTGACCGCGCGCGCGGACGACGTCGACCGCATCGTCGGGCTCGAGCTCGGCGCGGACGACTACCTCGGCAAGCCGTTCAACCCGCGCGAGCTGCTCGCGCGCGTGCAGGCCGTGCTGCGCCGCCGCCGCGCGACGCCGTCGGCGGCCGCGCCCGAACAGCGCGAGCCGTTCGCGTTTGGCCGCTTCCTGCTCGACTTCCAGGCGCGCACGCTGTCGGTCGACGGCAAGCCGGCCACGCTGTCGAGCAGCGAATTCGCGCTGCTGAAGATCTTCGTGAACCACGCGCTGCGCACGCTCACGCGCGAGCGGCTGCTCGAGCTGCTGCACGGGCCCGAGTACGACGGCACCGACCGCGGCATCGACGTCCAGGTGTGGCGCCTGCGCCGCATCCTCGAAACGGATCCGTCGACGCCGCGCTTCATCCAGACGGTGCGCGGGCGCGGCTACGTGTTCGTGCCCGACGGCGAGGCCCATGCGCAAACCCATTGATTCGCTGTTCGGGCGGCTGGCGCTGCTCGTCGTTGGCGTCCTGCTCCTGTCGCACTTCGCGTGGTTCTTCGCGATGCGGCTCGAGCGCAACCAGATGCAGACGCGCTATGCGGTCGAGGAGGCCGCGTTCCTCGTCGACGCGGTGCGCCAGCACGTCGCGCGCACGCCCGACCAGCCGCTGCCGTCGCGCGTGCGGCTCGTGTCGCCGGACAGCGCCGACGTGCCGAAGGGCGGCGATGCGGGGCTGCCGCCGCCGCTGAAGCGGTTCCGCGACGACGTGAGCGACCGGATGCCGCCTGGCACGCAGGTCGAGATCGGCACACCGGGCCATCCGCCCGTGCTGTGGGTGAAGGAGCCGGCCGACCGCAACTGGATCGTGGTGCCCGTGCAGCCGCTGCGGCCGCCGCGCTCGCTCGACCGGATGCTGCTGTGGCTCGGCACGATCTTCTCGGCCGGCGTGATCGCCGCGCTGTTCGCGGCCTGGCAGTTACAGCAGCCGCTGCGCTCGCTCGCTCGCGCGGTCGCGCGTTTCGGCCGCGGGCAGCCGGTGCCGCCGCTGCGCGAACGCGGGCCGCGCGAACTGCGCCAGCTCACGCACGGCTTCAACCAGATGGTCGAGCAGGTGTCGCAGGCCGACAGTGATCGCGCGGTGATGCTGGCCGGCGTCGCGCACGACCTGCGCACGCCGCTCGCGCGGATGCGCCTGCGGGCGGAAATGATGGACGACGCGCGGCTGCGCGACGGCGTCGTGCGCGACGTCGACTCGATGTCGCACATCGTCGACCAGTTCCTGGTGTTTGCGCATGGCGGGGCCGACCGCAGCGAGCCGGTGCCGGTCGATCACGCGTGCGAGCGGATCGCGCGCAGCTATCGCGCGGTCGCGCCGAACGCGCCGGCGGTCCAGACGCGGCTGGAGGCCGATCCCGGCTTCCGGCTGCCGACGGCGACGCTCGACCGGATCCTGTCGAACCTGCTGGACAACGCGCATGCGTACGGCGCACCGCCCGTACTCGTCGAGACGGCGCGCACGCCGGCCGGCTACGTGCTGTCGGTCAGCGACAGCGGCGGCGGCATCGCGCCGCGCGACCTCGCGGCCGCCACGCGGCCGTTCGTGCGGCTCGATCCCGCGCGCGGCGGGAACGGCCACAGCGGGCTCGGGCTCGCGATCGTCGAGCGGCTCGTGCTCAGGCTGGGCGGCGCATGCGACATCGGCAATCGCCCCGAAGGCGGCCTGCGCGTGTCGATGACGTTCCCGTTCGACGCCGTGCCGAAAGACGACGAATCCCACGCACAGGCCGCATGAGCGGGTGCGGCGCCTGCCCGGCCGGGCGGGCGCCGCGCGGCGTCATTCGCCGAACAGCGTGCCGAGCGTCTCGGCCGCGTTGCTGTCGATCGTGTTGTAGGTCACCGTGGTGGCCTCGAAGATATAGACGGTCGTATACCGGCCGAGGCGCTCCAGGATTTCCTCCTGCAGCGATTCCGGCACGACGTTCATGTTCAGGTACCACGCCGTGGACGACAGCCGCGTCTGGAACGACCCGTACTCCTGCATGAGTTCATAGAACGCGTCGGCATCCTGATCGCGACAGACGATCACCAAGTTTCCTGCCATTCCCTTCCTCCCGCTCGTCGGTCGATCCCCGGGGCCGGTCGACACGGCGCGCGTGCGTGTTGCGGCGACACGGCCGAACCGGACCCCGG
The DNA here is from genome assembly GCF_018417615.1 of Burkholderia sp. LAS2. NCBI lineage: Bacteria > Pseudomonadati > Pseudomonadota > Betaproteobacteria > Burkholderiales > Burkholderiaceae > Burkholderia > Burkholderia sp. LAS2. The sequence goes on along the minus strand of NZ_CP071052.1, from coordinate 3,103,691 downwards.
GGGCTAGCCCCGATCATACCTGCTTCGCCGTATCCGGCTGCTGATCCCGGACACGGTTTGTGCCCGCGTGCGGGGGGCGGGTTCACGGCCGGGCCGGATCACGGCATAATTCGGGCCTGCGTGCCGGCCGCCGGACTGCGGCCAGGCTGTTCCGTACCGCGCGCCCGCCATCCGTCCACGCGCCGGGCACGATCCATGCGTTGCCTGCGCCGTCCCCGGACGGTTGTACCTGAAATACAGGTTGGTGTAGTGTCGTGCCGTCGCGGCCCGGCTCGACCGGCCGCGGCAGCGCATGCACGCACGGCGCGCCGCGTGCGCGAGATCGCCAGTCAATCGAATTACCGCGCCCGTGCGCTTTGCCATGAATCAACATCGACTGCCGGCTTCGATCGGCCTTACCGGGGAGGGCGCCTGATGAACGTCGGATTCTTCAATCCGAACCGGACCGCCAACGCATCCGCGTGGCGCGTGTTGCCGAACCGGTGGGACTTCATCGCCTTTCCGCTGATCATCTGCCTGATCGCGATGGCGGTGGTCGGCTTTCACGAAACGCTGGCGCCGATCGGCGTGCTGCAGACGCAGAAGATCTCGCTCGATCCGTCGAACCTGCCCGAATATGCACTGCGCACCACGCTGCGGATGCTCGCCGCGATGGTCGCGTCGCTGGCGTTTACGCTCGTCTACGGCACGCTCGCGGCCAAGAGCCGCCGCGCGGGCATGGTGCTGATCCCGATCCTCGACATCCTGCAGTCGGTGCCGGTGCTCGGCTTCATCTCGTTTACGGTCACGTTCTTCCTCGCGCTGTTCCCGAGCCGCGTGCTCGGCGCCGAGCTGGCCGCGATCTTCGCGATCTTCACGAGCCAGGCGTGGAACATGACGTTCAGCTTCTACCAGTCGCTGCGCACGGTGCCGCGCGACCTGGACGAGGTGTCGCGCGGCTTCCACCTGACGTCCTGGCAGCGCTTCTGGAAGCTCGAGGTGCCGTTCTCGATGCCGGGCCTGATCTGGAACATGATGATGTCGATGTCGGGCGGCTGGTTCTTCGTCGTCGCGTCGGAGGCGATCACCGTCGGCAACCAGACGATCACGCTGCCGGGCATCGGCGCGTATCTCGCGCAGGCGATCGCGGACAAGAATTTCGGCGCGATCGGCTGGGTGATCCTGACGATGACGGTCGTGATCCTCGCGTATGACCAGTTCCTGTTCCGCCCGCTCATCGCGTGGGCCGACAAGTTCCGGATGGAAAACACCGCGTCGGGCGATGCGCCGCAATCGTGGCTGCTCGACCTCGTGCGCCGCACGCGGCTGATCCATCAGCTGCTCGTGCCGGCCGGCTGGTTCTTCGCGAAGGCCGCGCGGATCCCGCTGCGCCTGCCGCTGTCGGGCGCGATGCGCTTTACGCTGCCGCGCGTCGAGAAGAAGGCGTCGCGCACGGTCGACATCGCGTGGGCGGGGCTCGTGCTGCTCGGCACGGCCTATATCGTGTGGCGCGTCGTCAGCTTCGTCGCGACCGGCGTGACGATGGCCGAAGTCGGCCACGTGCTCGTGCTCGGGCTCATCACGCTGCTGCGCGTGGTCGTGCTGATCTCGATCGCGTCGCTGATCTGGGTGCCGATCGGCGTGTGGGTCGGGCTGCGTCCGAAGCTGGCCGAGAAGCTGCAGCCGCTCGCGCAGTTCCTCGCCGCGTTCCCCGCGAACCTGCTGTTCCCGGTGTTCGTGATCGTGATCGCGCGTTTCCACCTGAATGCGGACATCTGGCTGTCGCCGCTGATCGTGCTCGGTACGCAGTGGTATATCCTGTTCAACGTGATCGCCGGCGCGACGTCCTACCCGAACGACTATCGCGAAGCGGCGACCAACTTCCGCATCCGCGGCTGGCAGTGGTGGCGTCAGGCGATCCTGCCCGGCATCTTCCCGTACTACGTGACCGGCGCGATCACCGCCTCGGGCGGCGCGTGGAACGCGAGCATCGTGTCGGAAGCCGTGCAGTGGGGCAGCACCCGGATCGAGGCGCATGGCCTCGGCGCCTACATCGCGCGGACCACCGCCGCCGGCGATTTCCCGAAGATCATCCTGGGCATCGCCGTGATGTCCCTGTTCGTCACCCTGTTCAACCGCCTGCTGTGGCGCCCGCTGTATGCCTTCGCCGAAGCGAAGCTGCGGCTCGACTGAGACCGATTGAGAGCGAAACGCGATGCACAATCCGAATGCTGTAAACGCCCCCGTCCAGACGTCCCAGCCGCCGCGCCTCGGTGAAGAAATCCTGCGCGTCGATCATGTCTGCCGCGGCTTCAACAAGACGCAGGGCGAGCTGCTCGTGCTCGACGACGCGAACCTGTCGCTGCGCGAAGGCGAGATCGTCGGCCTGCTCGGCCGCTCGGGCTCGGGCAAGTCGACGCTGCTGCGGATCATCGCCGGGCTGATCGAGCCGACCGGCGGCGAAGTGACCTATCTCGGCAAGCCGCTGCGCGGCCCGGCCGAAGGCGTCGCGATGGTGTTCCAGACCTTCGCGCTGTTCCCGTGGCTCACCGTGCTGCAGAACGTGGAGGCCGGGCTGGAAGCGCTCGGCGTCGGCGCGCGCGAGCGGCGCGAGCGTGCGCTCGCCGCGATCGACCTGATCGGTCTCGACGGCTTCGAGAACGCGTATCCGCGCGAGCTGTCGGGCGGGATGCGCCAGCGCGTCGGTTTCGCGCGCGCGCTCGTCGTCGATCCGACCATTCTGCTGATGGACGAGCCGTTCTCCGCGCTCGACGTGCTGACGGCCGAGACGCTGCGTACCGATTTGCTGGACCTGTGGACGCAGGGCCGCATGCCGATCAAGTCGGTGCTGATCGTCACGCACAACATCGAGGAAGCGGTGTTCATGTGCGACCGGATCCTCGTGCTGTCGTCGAACCCCGGCCGCGTGATCGCCGAGATCAAGGTGCCGTTCAAGCACCCGCGCAATCGTCTGGACCCGGCGTTCCGCAAGCTCGTCGACGACATCTACGCGAAGATGACCGCGCGGCAGACCGGCGAGGCGACGAAGAAGGGGCTCGAGCTCGGCAGCTGGCTGCCGCAGGTGTCGACCAACCTGATGGCCGGCCTGATCGAGACGCTCGCGATGGCGCCGTACCACGGCCGCGCGGACATGCCGGAAATCGCACGCACGCTGCATCTGGAAGTCGACGACCTGTTCCCGATCGCGGAAGTGCTGCAGTACCTCGGCTTCGCGGACGTGCGCGAAGGCGACGTGTTCCTGACGCCGCCGGGGCGCGTGTTCGCGGAATTCGGCACGCAGGAGCGCAAGCTGATGTTCGCGGATCACCTGCTGAAGCACGTGCCGCTCGCCGCGCGGATCAAGAAGGTGCTGAACGAGCGCCCGGGCCATCGCGCGCCGCGCGTGCGCTTCGAGCAGGAGCTCGAGGATTTCCTGTCGGACGGCGCGGCCGAGGAAACGCTCGACGCGGTGATCGACTGGGGCCGTTACGGCGAGATCTTCTCGTACAACGACCAGACCGAGATCTTCAGCCTCGAGGACGTCGAGTCCTGATGTTGACAGGGCGATTCCTGCACGTTCCGCTGGAGTCGCCCGGATGCCCCCAAGCGGGTTGATTCGGCCGCTGCGGGCCAAGGGCCCGTGGCCCGCCCTGGCGTTCGCAATGGGCGCCGGTCCCCATGGACACCCGCCTGGCGGATCGTGCTCCTGCCGGAAGCGCCGCGGATGGCGTTCGCCGAGGATGTCGCGCCCGGTTTCACGCTTCGGCGCCCACGCTTCGTTCACTTTCGCCGCCGTCCTCCCCCTTCAACACGCGTTTAATGCCGGATCGGTGCGGTGTGCTTCAATCGGCGCGCGAGCGCGCCCGCCCGTCAGCAACAGATATCGGGGATCGATCAATCGATAGTTGGCGACCGGAATGTTGTTATTTATACAGATAAGGCGAAAGATATTTCGGATCTTGCGTTCGGAGTAAATTACCACGGTCTGATCGAGAAGCCGGTTTATTCATCAGAAACGGTGATACCTCCAGGTGTGAAGTTTGAGGTGGTAGGGGTGGATGAATTCGGACGAGTTATTTTGGAGCAATTGTGATGTTGAAGCGGGACAGACTACCTTACTCCTCGCTACCTTCAGCATTGAGAGTGTTGATTCCCGAGGCCATTTTTTTGAAGGCGTTCGAGAATGCAGAGTCTCAAACGATCGTCGTTTGGTATTCCGACTCGAAAATCGGCAGTCAGCATGAGGTCGAGTATTCGTCAAAATTGGGGCGTTTTCTGTCACGCAGCGAGCGTGAAGCGCGATTTCCTGCGGAGCGGGAGATTGTTCTGCGGGACGGGATCCGAGTCAAAGTAGGCAATAGACTTGGGGTCCATACCGACGTTCGCTATGAGACCTATACGGCATACGATCCAATTACGTCGTCGAAGCTTGCAGTTGGGGAGCAGATGTTCTTCATGCGGTTTCTTGCTGAAGTCGAGACCGTCGTTCGGCAAGCAATCGAAAAAGCGAAGTTTCCAAGTACTTATGCTGGGTGGAGTCCACTCGAGCGCATTCGCTATTGGGTCGGCGTGCTGTATCGTGCGCGGCGCCAGACCGGGGAGTCGGGCATTAATGAGGATGAGGCCTTCCAGCCTTCTTTGTTGAAGCAGATGAGAGCTGTGGATCCTGGGGTCGATGCCATTCTCGCGGCGGTCCTTGCCGAGTTGAGCCGCATGGAGATGATCAGCCCAGACGTCATGCGGGCCGCGTTTAATCAACGTACGGGCGCATCGATTTGATCGCCCGGCGGATAAGCATGTTGGATGGTCGGTATACCCAGGTTCGCACGAAATTTTCTATGGTTAAGTTGAATGACCGATAAGAATCCCGATTTTTCACCGATGCGCATGCGGGCACGCGGATTCGTGTCGCAGGGGCGCATCGAGGATGCGCTTGGACTGTACGGCGACATCCTGAAAGTGGCGCCGGAAAACGCAGCGACGTATGCGGATCGCGGCACGACCTTCGCGATGATCAAGAAGACGGATCTCGCGCTGAACGATCTGAACCGGGCCATCGAGCTGGGGTACACGGACCCATCGGCGTATTGCACGCTCGCGACGATTTACCTCGAAGGCGGTGCCTACCAGAAGTCGCTCGATTACTTCGACAAGGCGCTGAAGCTCAATCCCGACCAGCCTTTCGTCTATTTCAATCGCGCCAGGGCATACGAGACGCTGGGCGATATCAATGCGTCGATCGCCGATCTCGAGCGATGCCTGACTTACAACCCGGACGATGCGCTGTCCGCGAAGATCAAGGAAAGGGTGGCGCAGCTTCGCGCGCGTCTGTAACCACGGCAGGTCGCGAGCACGCAGAGCGCCACGGGCGCCGCGCACGATGACGCGCGGCGCATCGCGCGATTACTGCAAATTCCCCCACCGATCAACGGCCGGCTCCGCCGACGCCCATTTCCAGTGCGTGCCTTGCTGGCACGCATTCGCGAAATACCAGTCGGCCTTGTCGCCGTCCTTCACCGAGAACGCGAATTCCTTGCACAGCGCGAGCGCCGACGAGTACGCGCGCGTGACGCGCACTTCGCCTTCGCCGTTTTCGAGCGGCAGCGTGTTCTTCACCTTCCACGGCTTCACTTCGCCGACGGCGAGACTGCCGGCCGTCTTTGCGATCGCGTCCTGCTGATTCTGATGGAGTTGCTTCATCGTGCGGTTGACGGCTTCGTCGGTCGCGGCCTGCACGGCAATGCCGACGCCGACGCCGACCGCCGGGTTCGCGGTGACGAGGCCCGTTGCCGCGCCGGCCAGCGCGCCGCTGGCGGCGCCGACCGACCCGCAGCCCGACAGCGCGACCGTCGCCGCGCACAGCGCGCCGATCGCCGCGATACGGATCGCGACGCTCATTGCAGCGCGCCCCAGCGTTCGGTCGCCGGTTCCGCCGATGCCCATTTCCACACGGGCCCGTCGCGGCAGATCGTGGCGACGTAGAACGCCGATTGCGCGGCCTTGTCGGCCTTCGCCGGCGTATCGACCGCGAACACGATTTCCTTGCAGTCGAGCGGACCGACGCTGATCATCCGGCTGACCGTCACGCGGCCCTGCTCGTCGTCCTCGATCGGGAACGAATGGTGCGTCGACCACGGCGCGACACCGCCGACGTCGAGCGGCCCGGCCGCCTTCGCGATCTGCTCCTGCGTGTAGCGGTGCGCGACGCGTTGCGAGTACTGGACGCCGGCGCGCGCGCCGGCGACGGCGCCGAGGCCGATGCCCGTCGCGACGGCGGCATTGTTGGTGACCTTGGAGGCGATCGCGGCGCCCGCGATACCGGCGCCGGCCGTCGCGCCTTCGCTGTACAGCGAATTGCAGCCGGACAGCAGTGCGGCCGTGGCGATCACGGCCAGCACGACGCGCGCCGGCGTGGCCCGGCGCGGCGATTCGAAACGAATGTTCATCCCTGAGTGCAAGTCCTGTCTGGGTGAGCGGCGGCGCGTGCACGCCCTGATGCCGCGTCATTGTTTCGCAATTGTCATAGGAAAACTGCAAAGCTTTGACAAATCGCCGTGCGGCGCGCCGCGTGCGCGCGGGCGGCGTTATTGTCGGATAGATGATCGGCGAGGGGTCGAAACGTTACAAATTGAAGGTAATTGTTACCTTCGGATGCGATCAAGCGACCTAGACTATTTTGCTATGGAATGTTTCTACGACGGCCTCGAGCCGCGCCGCATATGAGACACCCAGCCATGCGCCGTTCGAAACGGTTGTCACCCCGGCCCCCCGTCGCGGCGGCCGACCATCCGGAAGTGCCGCCGCGTCCGCGGACCGACGCGCCTTCGGCACCGCCTGCGGGCGCGCCGGACGAGACACCGTCGGACGGCGATCACAACCAGGGCGGTGCTCGCCCGGAAGGGCTCGACTATCAACGCGACCTCGGTCAGGAGCAGGACGCTTGATACGGTCGTCGCCGCATTCCATCGCCGCATTCCATCGCCGTATTTCATTGCAATTCTCGGAACTGAGTCGCCGCGCGGCCGCCTTCGGGCCGCCGCGCCTGCTTTGGCGTGCGTCGCGCGCCAGCCAATCGAATCGAGGAGGGGAAGTCGCATGAGCAGATTGATCGTGGTATCGAATCGTGTCGCCGCCGGCGAGGACACGCGCCCAAGCGCGGGCGGCCTGGCCGTCGGCGTGATGGACGCGCTGAAGGAAACGGGCGGCGTCTGGTTCGGCTGGAACGGCGAGATCGTCGGGGCGCCGGATGCCGAGCCCGCGATCCAGCGGGACGGCAACGTGACGTATGCGACGGTCGGGCTGACCCGGCGCGACTACGACCAGTACTACCGCGGCTTCTCGAACGCGACGCTGTGGCCGGTGTTCCATTACCGCGGCGATCTCGCGCGCTTCGATCGGCAGGAGTACGCCGGTTATCTGCGCGTGAACGCGATGCTCGCGAAGCAGCTCGCCGCGCTGCTGCGTCCGGACGACCTGATCTGGGTGCACGACTACCACCTGCTGCCGTTCGCGCACTGCCTGCGCGAGCTCGGCGTGAAGAACCCGATCGGCTTCTTCCTGCACATCCCGTTTCCGTCGCCCGACATGCTGCGCCTCGTGCCGCCGCACGAGGAACTTGTGAAGTTCATGTGCGCGTACGACGTCGCGGGCTTCCAGACCGACGCCGACAAACAGGCGTTCACCGACTACATCGAGCGGCGCGGCATCGGCGCGGCGAGCGAGGACGGGATGCTGCACGCGCACGGCCGCGTCGTGAAGGTCGCGGCCTATCCGATCGGCGTGCATCCCGACGCGATCGCGCAGGCGGCCGTCCAGTACGGCACGCGCAAGCCGGTGAAGATGCTGCGCGAGGCGCTCGGCGACCGCAAGCTGGTGATGAGCGTCGACCGCCTCGATTACTCGAAGGGGCTCGTCGAGCGCTTCCAGTCGTTCGAACGGATGCTCGCGAATGCGCCGGGCTGGCAGGGGCGCGTGTCGCTGCTGCAGATCGCGCCGCCGACGCGTTCCGACGTGCAGACCTACCAGCACATCCGCGAAACGCTCGAAGGCGAGGCCGGCCGCATCAACGGCCGCTTCTCGCAACTCGACTGGACGCCGATCCAGTACCTGAACCGGAAGTACGAGCGCAACCTGCTGATGGCGTTCTTCCGGATGTCGCAGGTCGGCTACGTGACGCCGTTGCGCGACGGGATGAATCTCGTCGCGAAGGAATACGTCGCGTCGCAGGATCCGGCCGATCCGGGCGTGCTCGTGCTGTCGGAGTTCGCGGGCGCGGCAGCCGAGCTGACCGGCGCGCTGCTCGTCAATCCGTACGACCTGTCGCAGATGGCCGAGGCGCTCGAACGTGCGCTATCGATGCCGCTCGCGGAGCGGCAGGCGCGTCACGAGGAGAATCTCGCGCGGTTGCGCGAGAACGACCTGTCGGTGTGGCGCGACACGTTCGTCGCCGACTTGCGCAGTGTCGCCGCGGCGGCGTCGGTCACGCAGCGCGCGGGCCGGCGGGTTGCGCATGCGTGAGTGCGCGCCGGGCGCCGGCAGCGACGAAGAAACGGCAGGCGATACGGCCGGCCGTTTCTTCGTCGTGACGGGCGGCCCCGGTTCGGGCAAGAGCACGTTGCTCGATGCGCTCGAGCGCGCCGGGTTCGCACGCTCGCAGGAAGCCGGACGCGGCGTGATCCGCGACCAGATGGCCGTCGACGGTCCAGCACTGCCGTGGCGCGACCCGGCAGCGTTCGCCGAGTTGATGCTGGGCTGGGAGATGCGGTCCTACCATCTCGCGCGGCAGGCGCGCGGGCCGGTGTTCTTCGACCGCGGCGTGCCGGACGTGATCGGCTATCTGAAGCTGACCGGATTGGCGGTACCCGCGCACGCGGAAGCCGCGGCGCGGCGTTTCCGCTATCACCGGCGCGTGTTCATCGCGCCGCCTTGGCCCGACATCTATGCGCAGGACGCCGAGCGTCGGCAGGATTTCGCGGAAGCGGTGCGCACCCATGACGCGATGGTCGAGTGCTATACGTCGTACGGCTATCGGTTGATCGAGTTGCCGCGCGTGAGCGTGAAGGCGCGCGTGCGCTTCGTGATGGACGCGCTCGACGCCGCATGACGCCCGACGCGGGTGCGGCGCACGACGGTGTCAGGCCGCCGTGTCCGGCCGCGGCGACGCGATGCGCAGCAGGCTGACGACCGCGGCCACCGCCGCGAACACCGTGGCGACATAGAGTGCGATCGTCGGTCCGCGGTCGGGCGCGAGCCCGAAAATCAGCGCGACCAGCGCGGCGCCGAGCGTCTGACCGGTCAGGCGCGCGGTGCTCAGCATGCCGCCGGCGCCGCCGCTGCGCTCGCGCGGCGCCGACGACAGCATCGCGCGGTTGTTCGGCGACTGGAACAGCCCGAAGCCCGCGCCGCACAGCGCCATCCGCCACACGATGTCGACCGTGCCCGGGTGCGCGCCGATCGTCGCGAGCGACAGCAAGCCGGCGGCGAACAGCGCCAGCCCGATCCCGCCGAGGATGCCGGCCGAATAGCGGTCCGACAACACGCCCGCGAGCGGCGCGGCGAACACGATCACGAGCGGCCACGGCGTCATGTAGAGGCCCGTCTCGACCTGCGAGAAACCGAGTGAATTCTGCAGCCAGAACGGCAGCGCGACGAACGCGAGCATCTGCGACGTGAACGACGCCGTCGACGTGTAGACCGACAGCGCGAACATCGGGATGCGCATCAGGTCGACCGGCAGCAGCGGCGCCGGCTGCGACAACTGGCGCTTCACGAAGAAGTAGCCGACCACGAATGCGACGGCCAGTTCGGCCGCGACGTACGCATGACTTTCGCCGTGACCGAGCCCGTCGACGGCCGTGATCAAGAGGCCGAACACGCAGGCGTTCATCAGCGCGCTCGCGAAGTCGTACGGCGCGTCGTGCAGCGGGTTGGCCGGCAGCGCGCGCACGCTGCCGAGCACGGCCGCGATGCCGATCGGCACGTTGACCGCGAACAGCCACGGCCACGACGCGAACGACAGGATCGCGGACGCGACCGTCGGCCCGATCGCCGACGACAGCGCGACCACCATCGCGTTGAGCGACAGCCCGCGCCCCAGCATCGACGACGGGTAGATCATTCGCACGAGCGCCGCGTTGACGCTCATGATGCCGGCCGCGCCGAACCCCTGGATCACGCGCATCACCGCCAGCATCGGCAGCGAGCCGGCGAGCGCGCAGCCCAGCGATGCCGCGGTGAACAACGCGAGGCCGGCGATGTAGACGCGGCGATAGCCGATGCGTTCGCCGAGCGACGCGAGCGGCAGCAGCGTGATCGTGACCGCGAGCTGGTACGCGTTGACGATCCAGATCGACGCGGCGTCGGACGCGTGCAGGTCGCGCGCGATGGTCGGCAATGCGACGTTCGCGATGGCGCCGTCGAGCACGGCGAGCGTGATGCCCAGGGCGACGCAGACGATCGCCCAGTAGCGTTGCGGAAGCGGCAGGCCGGTATCGGCGTTCATGACGGGAGCGAGAGCGTGGTTGTCCGCGCGCCCGCGAGCCGGTTGCGTGCGCAACCATGTGCAGGGGCGGCGGCGATGAACGGCCCGGCCGGCGCGGCTGCGCCGGAACGGGGCCGGTCGAGTGTATCACCGGGCCGCATCGCGCGACGCCAGGTCGCGCGGGGGTCTGCTGGCGCGCGCATTCAGCCTTCGAAGTCGAGGCCGCCGAGCCGCACGAGCGGGTCGGCCTGCGTGCGCGACGCGAGATCGATGTCGCGTGCGCTTTGCCATGCGCTCAGCTTTTTCGGCAACGCGGCGAGATAGTGCTCGAAGCGCTGCGGGCCGTCCGGCTCCATCAGCCGCTCGATTTCGTCGGTGTCCCAGGTCAGTTCCAGGTTCAGCGGATACACGAAGCCGCTCACGTGCTCGTGCGGCGCGCTGCGGATCTGCACGCGCGTCGGGTGCCCGTGCCCGCCATAGGGGACGACGTCGGTCTGAACGTGATCGGCGAAGAATGCGGCGATCGCCTGCGCGATGCGCGGTGCGAATTCGGTATCGAAACGGCGGGCGGTTTCGGGCTGCATGAAGGCGTCTCCTGTCTGCCGAAAATCGTAGCACGGCGACGACGCGTTTCGGCGCGAGCGATACCGGTAATCGCGCGTTACCACTTGCTGCATCTATTACGGCCGCGTCCCGCCACAATGCATCGCATCCAGTACCACTTCGCGTGGGAGTCCATCATGAAAAAGATTGCCGCAGTGTGTGTCCTTGCCGGTTCGCTCGCGGTCGCGGGCCCGGCGTCCGCGCACGGCCGCGATGGCGGCGCCGTCATCGGCGCATTGATCGGCGGCGCGGTGCTCGGCGCGATCGTGACGTCCGCGATGAATCCGCCCGTCGCGTATCAGGCGCCCGCGTACCAGGCGCCGGCCTATCAGCCGCCGACGTACTACCAGGCGCCCGCGTACCAGCAGCCTGCCTACCCGACCTATCAGCAGGTGCAGTACCAGGACGACGGCCCGAACTATTGCTACGACCGTTACCAGCGCGCGTACGTGTGCGGGGCGCCGGTGCAGGGCGGCTACGCGCGGCCTGCCGGCTGGTGAGCGCGCGCGGGTTTCGGGCCGGTTGGCCGTTACCCGTCGATGCTCGCTTCGCCGGGCCGGACGACGAAAGGCCCTCGCTCGATGCGAGGGCCTTTGTCTTTTTGTGCGGCCGGTTCGTTGGCCGGAGCGATGCGCCGCCGGCCTTCGGCGCGCCGTGCGCGGATACAAACGGTTGCAATTGCGCGTCAGTGGCGATGACCGCCGCCACCGCCGCCTTCGTTCCAGTCGCCGCGGTGTCCGCCGCCGCGGCCCCAGCCGTTGCCGCGGTTGCCGCGATCGCCGCGATCGCCGTCCCAGCGATGGTAGTCGCGGCGGCCGCGATCCCAGTCGCGTCCGCCGCCACCGCCCCAGATATTGACCGTGCCGTACACGGGGGACGGCGCGTACGCATAGCCGGGATCGGAATAGTAAGGCTGCCCGTAGCCGTATCCGGCGTCCGGGGCGACGACGCAGCCGGCCAGCAGGGTGGCGACGCCGGCGGCAGCAATGAGCTTCAGCATGATGTTCTCCGTTGGTTCCGCTATAAGTACCGCGCCCGGGGATTGCCGGCTGTTTGCAATTGTGTCGCCAAATTACAGCCTCGTAAGGTCGTGTGACGAAAGTGTTAGCATCGGGGGCTCATTTGTTTTTCAGGAGCACATCAATGAAATTCGCGATCCGGGCCGCGCTGGCCGCCTTCTGCGTGACAACCGCCGCCGCATGCGCGGCCGCGCCGGCTTCCGCGCCCGCCGTGTCGGCCGAGTCGATCAAGATGTTTCCGCAGGCGGCGACCGGCCAGCAGCGCGTCGTGATCGCGCTGCCCGCGCTCGAGAACGAGGGCGACGCGCGCGTCGAGCTGATGATCGGCAAGACGCTGCAGACCGACTGCAACCAGCAGTGGTTCGGCGGCGAGCTGACTGCCGAGGACGTGAAGGGCTGGGGCTATACGTACTACCGGCTCACCGACGTGAAGGGGCCGGCGTCGACACTGATGGCGTGCCCGGGCCAGGCGCCGCAGCAACGGTTCGTGCAAGTGCGCAGTGACGGTCAACTGCTGCGCTACAACAGCCGCCTGCCGCTCGTCGTCTATGTACCGGACGGTTTCGACGTGCGCTATCGCGTGTGGCATGCGTCGAAAGACGTGCAGCAAGCGGCGAAGCAGTAATCTTTCCTTTCGGCGGTGTCCTGCCGCTACCTATACACCGGCCGCGCTGCTCGTGCCGACGAGCGCCGGCCATGCGGCCAGCGCGGCCTGTGCGACGGCCTCCAGATCGCGGCGGCTCGCGCCGTCGCGCGCCTGGATCGACATGCCCTGCTGAACCGTCACGTAGTAGCGCGCGATCGCGTCGAGGTTCGCGTGCGTTGATATTTCGCCTGCCGCGACGCCTTGCACGAGGCGTTCCCGCAGCGCGTCGACCGTGCCCTCGCGCATCGCGATCAACGTTTGCCGGACCATATCGGAACGTTCGGCCGGATGCAGCGCCGACAGCACGATCAGGCAGCCGGCCGGCTTCGAGCGCCGCGTGAACACGCGTGCGGTATCCATCAGGTAACTCTGCACGGCGTCGCGCGCGCTGGCCGCCCGTTCGACACCGCCCCAGATTTCTCGCCCCTCGGTTGCGCGGTAATGCTCGAGCGCTTGCCGGAACAACGCTTCCTTGCTGCCGAAGGCCGCATACAGGCTCGGCGACGCGATGCCCATCGCGGCCGTCAGGTCCGTCATCGACGCGCCTTCGTAGCCGAGACGCCAGAACACCTCCATCGCGCGATCCAGCGCCGCTTCCTTGTCGAAGCTTCTCGGTCGGCCTCGTTCAGCCATTGCGTCCGTTCCTTCGTCGATATCTGTATCGATCGATAAAATAAATCAATTGACTGTGCGGCGCAACTTCCCACATTCTGTGTCGGTTGTTACATAAATGAGGAAAGGAACCGACATGAATCGACTTCAGGGCAAGCGTGCACTCATCACGGGCGGCAGCCGCGGCATCGGCGCGGCGATCGCGAAACGGCTGGCGGCTGACGGCGCGGACGTGGCGATCACGTATGAAAAATCGGCCGAGCGGGCGCAGGCCGTCGTCGCCGGCATCGAGGCGTTGGGCCGTCGCGCCATCGCGATCCAGGCCGACAGCGCGGATCCGGTGGCCGTGCGCAACGCGGTCGATCGTGCCGCGGAAGCGTTCGGCGGCCTGGACATTCTCGTCAACAACGCGGGGATTTTCCGGGCCGGCGCGCTGGACGACCTCACGCTCGACGATATCGACGCGACGCTGAACGTGAACGTGCGCGCGGTGATCGTCGCGTCGCAGGCGGCGGCGCGGCATCTCGGGGAAGGCGGGCGCATCGTGTCGACCGGCAGTTGCCTCGCGACACGCGTGCCCGATGCGGGGATGAGCCTCTATGCGGCGAGCAAGGCCGCACTCATCGGCTGGACGCAGGGGCTCGCGCGCGATCTCGGCTCGCGCGGCATCACGGTCAACATCGTGCATCCGGGTTCCACCGATACCGATATGAACCCCGCCGATGGCGAGCATGCCGATGCGCAACGTTCGCGGATGGCGATTCAGCAGTACGGCAAGGCCGACGACGTGGCTGCGCTCGTGGCGTTCGTCGTCGGGCCGGAAGGGCGGTCGATCAATGGGACCGGGTTGACGATCGACGGCGGCGCGAACGCGTAAAGACCGATGCCCGGCGTGAGTAGGCCGGGTAACGGCGCGCTCGTTGTTCGTCGTGGTTCGTTATTGGCAGCCGAGGCGCACGTGCTCGGCTTCCAGGTCGGCCCGTTTGTCGTACGCGTGCAGTTCGTTGCGCGGCTTGCCGTCCGGGCCCATGCCGCGCACGACTCGGTGGCCGCGGTCGGGCGAGTGCGTGAGCGCATCGATGCCGGCGGCCAGTTCCCGGCACCGCGCGTCGGGAGAGGTGCTTTCCGGGCGAGGGGCTGCCGAGGCAGTGACGTTGGCGATGCCCGGGCTGACGTAGCGTTGCTTGGCAGGCGCCGTGCCGGTGTCGGCGGCGTTGGCCGTGGCGGTTATCGCTGAAAGCGCGGCGAGCGCCGCGATCGTTCGAATCATTCGAGAAGTCCGTGTGCTGAACCGAAGAAGGTTCGGAATTCTACGCAATGTTCGCTGCATGTCCTCGGAGAATGGACGAGGTGCGATCGCGTGTCGCACGTCACGGTGAACGGTCGACTACCCATCTTCGTGTGCTGCGCCGCATGCGCGGCAATATCCCCCAGACAGCAAAAAGCCCGCTTGCTTTCGCAAAGCGGGCTTCGGCATTTGGTTGCGGGGGTAGGATTTGAACCTACGACCTTCGGGTTATGAGCCCGACGAGCTGCCAGACTGCTCCACCCCGCGGCGCGAAGTGTACTTCGGGTTGAGGCTTAGAGTCAATCGATTCGTGCGGCGGCAGTCCCGGTGCCATATCGGGCCTGTTCCTTGAAGCCACTGCAACGCAGTGAAGCCGACGCGTATAGCCGGAAATTTTCCACATTCGCCACAATATTCGCGCGCCTGAAACGTCTTCAGACGCATGGAACCGCCACCCACTTCGCAAACGATGACCGACCCAGACCGCGACATCACCGCGACAGTGATGCGTGAACGAACGAGGCTAGGGAATTTCATTCGGCGTCGGATTCGCGACCCGGACGATGCCGAGGACGTTCTGCAGGATGTGCTTCACGAATTCGTGCAGGCTTATCGGCTTCCGGCGCCAATCGAACAGGCGAGCGCGTGGCTGTTCCGTACCGCGCGTAATCGCATCATCGATCGTTTTCGCAAGAGGAAGGAGCAGCCGCTGGCCGATCTGCTCGATGCCGACGACGACGCGGACAGCGAGTATCGCCTGGATCTCGCGCTACCGTCGCACGATGCTGGTCCTGAAGCGCTCTACGCTCGCACGCTGTTGCTCAAGGCGTTGCAGGATGCGCTCGACGAACTGCCGGCGAATCAACGCGAGGTTTTTATCGCGCACGAACTGGAAGGGCGGTCCTTCAAGGAGATGGCCGCGGAAAGCGGCGTCACGCTCAATACGCTGCTCGCGCGCAAACGATATGCGGTTCTGCATCTGCGTGCGCGACTGCAACCGATTTATGACGAACTGGATATCTAGAGGAGTCGACGGATGAATTTTCGAATCAGATGTGCGGGCAAGGCGCTGCTCGTGGTGGTCGCCATCGGCGTGCTCGGGTGGGTCGTCATGATGCTGTGGAACTCGGTGATGCCGGGGTTATTCGTCGGTGCCCGGACGATTGATTTCGCCCATGCGCTGGGCTTGCTCGTATTGAGCCGCATCCTGTTCGGCGGATTCCGCGGACACCGCGGCTGGCACGGCCGGCGTCACTGGCGGAAGTGGGAAGCCATGACGCCCGAAGAACGCGAGCAATTCCGGGCCGCATGGCGATCGCGCGGCAAGCGGCCTACCGAGGAGTGAACATGCGCGAGAAATCAACAGTCGACTGCAAGCAGAAGGCGGGCGTGATTGCGCCGGTCGTCAATCTGAAACGTTGCGAAGGGAAGGGGGATTGCGTGACCGTTTGCCCTGAAGACGTGTTCGAGATCCATCGCATCGATCAGGCCGATTATCTCGATCTTGGTTTGATGCATCGGTTGAAGCTGCGCGTGCATGGGATGAAAGTCGCATACACGCCGAATGCGGACGCGTGCAGATCATGCGGGCTTTGCGTGACGGCATGTCCCGAACGCGCGATCACGCTTGCTCGAAGGGCATAGCGTCGCTCGTGCTTGCCGATGATGGAGCGGCGCAGCAGCAGGCCTGATGGCAGATGGCTGCTGCCGGATACGCCGTCTACGTGATCAAACTCATCAAGGAACGCACTTGGTTTCTACCACCAACGCTCTTTTGCAACGGCTTCATGAAGAGAGCCAGAGCGAAATCATCGCCCGCGCACGCGCGCAGTTCCAGGGGCCGAACGAGGCGTTTCCGACGCTCGTCGACGAATACGAAGCACTCGCGCCGAGGCTGCGTGGGCGTTTTCTCGAAACGTTCGGCCTGTTCACCGAAGATTTCGAGTCCTCGGGAGGCAGTGCTTTATCGTTGGCCGTGTCGGCGGAAACGGGAAGGTTCCTGCGCAACATGGTGCTGGCGCAACGGCCGACCAGAATCCTCGAACTCGGCAGTTCCTGCGGCGTGTCGACTTTGTATTTCGCCGACGCGCTGCGTACGTTCGGCCGTGGCGTCGTCATCGCGACCGAAGGCGATGCGCTCAAGTGCACGCGTTTGCGGGCTCACGTCGAAGCAGCGGGCCTGGACGACTATGTCGACTTGCGCGAGGGCGATGTATTCGAGACGGTTGCCGAATTGGACGGTGCCGTCGACATGGTGTTTATCGACGTATGGGCCGACGCCTATCTGAATCTGTTCAAGCAGATCGAGCGCTTGCTACGGCCGGGGGCGGTTGTACTGGCCGACAACATGTACACGGCCGAGGACGCCGTTCGACCGTACAAGCACTACCTCGACGCGGATCCGCGGTTTTCGACCACGACGCTGGATTTTGAGTCGGGGGTGGAGTTTACGGTTGTTGTTGCTTGAGGGGGAGTTCTTGTGAATCTGAGGGGCACAGAGCATGATTGGTCCCCCCGACAGGAATCGAACCTGTATCTAGCGCTTAGGAGGCGCTTGTTCTATCCATTGAACTACGGGGAGAGCCATATCCGGGCAATCGCGCGAAAAACCGCGAGCCGGACGGCGGTGTGGACAGCGCGCAGAGTATAGCAAACGCGCGGCGCGTCGGCGGGGCGGAATGCACCCGCGACGCGCGTATCGCGAGATCACCCGCGACCGAAACAGAAACTCAGAAATCGACGACGACGAAATCTTCCTTGCCCACGTCGCACAGCGGGCAGCGCCAGTCCGCGGGAATGTCGGCGAAACGCGTGCCGGCCGGAATGCCTTCGTCGGGCAGCCCTTCCGCTTCGTTGTAGACCCACCCGCAAATCAGGCAGACCCAGCTCTGGTATTCGGTTACTTCGCTCATGTTGCGCTCGGGATAAAGAAAATTCGGCGATGCCGTCCGCAGCCTCGCTGGCGGACGAAAGGCGCAATGTTACCGGAATTTCGTCGAACGCCAGCGCAACGTCGTTTTAAACGTACGCATCGCGAACAACGCAACTGAAACACGCCCGCTGTTCGTGCGGTGTATGCTTCCGAGGCTGTCCAATCATAAGGAGAATGCGATGCTGAACAGAAAGTGGATCGCAGGTGCGGTATGCGTCGCGGCGATGGCCGTGTCGACGATCGCGCGGGCCGAGGCGCGCGTGTATTTCGAAGCGCCGAGCGACGGTGCGACGGTGTCGAATCCGGTGCATGTGAAGTTCGGTCTCGAAGGCATGGCGCTGAAGCCGGCCGGCGACATGACGCCGGATACCGGTCACCATCACCTGCTGATCGACGGCCGGCCGATTCCGAAAGGCGACGTGATCCCGGCGAGCGAACGTTCGCTGCATTTCGGCAAGGCCCAGACCGAGACCGACGTGAAGCTGCCGCCCGGCCAGCACACGCTGACGCTGCAATTCGGTGACGGCGCGCACCGTTCGTACGGTCCCGAACTGAGCTCGACGATCACGATCAACGTGAAATAACCGTGCATCCCGCGCTGGCGCGCGATGCGCCGCGGGGGATCTGCCGATCGGCCGGCCCCTGGCATCCGGCCCGCATCCGCGTGCTCATGCGGGCACGCAAACCGTAGCCGGCATCCGAAAACCGGAGGTCGGCCACACCGCCCACGATACCGCGTCGGCGCCCATCGGAAACGCCCCGCGGCACTCGTCCATCCAGCCGAGCCGATGCCGGCCTCCGCGCCCGGTACAATGGGCGCTTCCGATTTCTCTCTTCGCCGTCTCCCCATGTCGCTCTATTCCATTACCGGCGCGCAGCTCGCGTTCGGTCACGTCGCGTTGCTCGATCACGCGGATTTCTCGCTGGAAGCCGGCGAGCGGGTCGGCCTGATCGGCCGCAACGGCGCGGGCAAGTCGTCGCTGCTGAAGATCGTCGCCGATCTCGCGAAGCCCGACGACGGGCTGGTCACGCGCCAGCAGGAGCTCGTGACCGTCTACGTGCCGCAGGAGCCCGAATTCGAGCCAGGCGCGACGGTGTTCGACGCGGTCGCGTCGGGGCTCGGGCATACGCGCGAATTGCTCGAAGAATACGATTCGATCGCGCACCGCCTCGCGGAGATACCGGAGGGCGCCGAGCACGATGCGCTGCTCGCGCGGATGAACGCGCTGCAGTCGTCGCTGGACGCGCACGACGCGTGGAGCTGGCGTACGCGCGTGTCGATGACGCTCGCGCAAATCGGCCTGACGGACGGCGACGCGAGCGTCGACGCGCTGTCGGGCGGGATGCAGAAGCGCGTCGCGCTGGCGCGCGCACTGGTGCTGCAGCCCGACGTGCTGCTGCTCGACGAACCGACCAACCACCTAGACTTCGACGGCATCCGCTGGCTCGAGGAGCTGCTCGTCGCGCAGCGCGCGGGCCTGCTGTTCATCACCCACGATCGCGCGTTTCTCGATCGCGTCGCGACGCGCATCGTCGAGCTCGATCGCGGCCGGCTGCTGTCGTACCCGGGCAATTTCTCCGCGTACCAGACGCGCAAGGCGCAGCAGCTCGAAGTCGAGCGCGTGGAGAACGAGAAGTTCGACAAGCTGCTCGCGCAGGAAGAAGTGTGGATCCGCAAGGGCGTCGAGGCGCGCCGCACGCGCAGCGTCGGTCGCATCGCGCGGCTCGTGCAGATGCGCAACGAGCGCGCGGAGCGCCGCAATGCGCAGGGCAACGTGAAGCTCGACGTCGCGCAGGGCGAAAAGTCCGGCAAGATCGTCGCGGAGCTGACCGACGTGACGAAGCGCTACGGCGGCCGCACGGTGGTCGACCGCTTCTCGACGACGGTCATGCGCGGCGACAAGATCGGCTTCGTCGGCCCGAACGGCGCCGGCAAGACGACGTTGCTGAAGCTGATTCTCGGCGACCTGAAGCCCGACGAAGGCACGGTGCGCACCGGTACGAACCTGCAGGTCGCGTATTTCGACCAGATGCGCGCGCAGCTCGACCAGGAGAAGAGCCTGGCCGACACGATCAGCCCCGGCAGCGAATGGGTCGAGATCGGCGGCGTGCGCAAGCACGTGATGAGCTATCTCGGCGATTTCCTGTTCGCGCCGGAACGCGCGCGTTCGCCGGTGAAGTCGCTGTCGGGCGGCGAGCGTAACCGGCTGCTGCTCGCGCGCCTGTTCGCGCGCCCGGCCAACGTGCTGGTGCTCGACGAACCGACCAACGACCTCGACATCCCGACGCTCGAACTCCTCGAAGAACTGCTGGCCGACTACGACGGCACGGTGCTGCTGGTCAGCCACGATCGCGCGTTCCTCGACAACGTCGTGACGTCGGTGATCGCGGCCGAGGGCGACGGCAAGTGGCGCGAATACGTCGGCGGCTTCACCGACTGGCAGATCCAGAGCGAGCGCTCGGAGCAGCTCGCGCAGCAGGAAGCGGCGAAGCGCGCGGTCAAGGAGGCGGCGCCCGCGAAGGACGAACCGGCGAAGAGCGCGGCCGGCCGCAACGCGCAGCGCACGGTGAAGCTGTCGTTCAACGAGCAGCGCGAGCTCGATTCGCTGCCGGAGAAGATCGCCGCGCTCGAAGCGGAGCAGAAGACGATCAATGCGCAGCTCGAGGACGGCGCGATTTTCGCGAAGGATCCGCAGGAAGGCACGCGCCTGACCGAGCGGTTCGCGGCGATCGACGACGAACTGCTCGCCGCGCTCGAACGGTGGGAAACGCTCGAGGCGAAGCGCAAGCCGGTGTGACGCGCGCGGTGCGCGCCGATCCCGCGATTGGCGCGCCACGCGGAACCAGTAAAATACCGCGCGTCCAGGGTCGCGCCGCACACGCCGCGCGCCCGCTTTCGGAGCAGTCCAAGCACACCGTTGTTTCGATTCGCTTTTTTACGGAACTCAACGTTTTGTCCACGACGTTATCCACACGAGGTGTGGACAACGTCCCGATGAATGACGAAATTCAGCGCCTATGTCAACGAAGAAACCCAGCGCGGCCTATAGCGAAGCATCGATCAAGGTGCTCAAGGGTCTCGAGCCGGTCAAGCAGCGGCCCGGCATGTATACCCGTACCGAGAATCCGCTGCACATCATCCAGGAAGTCATCGACAACGCGTCCGACGAGGCGCTCGGCGGCTACGGCAAGCAGATCACGGTCACGCTGCACGCCGACCAGTCGGTCTCCGTCGAAGACGACGGCCGCGGCATCCCGTTCGGCATGCACCCCGAAGAGGGCGTACCGGTCGTCGAGATCGTGTTCACGCGCCTGCACGCGGGCGGCAAGTTCGACAAGGCCGCGGGCGGCGCGTATACGTTCTCGGGCGGCCTGCACGGGGTCGGCGTGTCGGTGACGAACGCGCTGGCGACGCGTCTCGACGTGACGGTATGGCGCGACGGCAAGATCGCCGAACTCGGCTTCGCCGACGGCGACGTCGTGAAGCCGCTGTCCACGCAAGGCGCGGGCCGCGGCGAGAAGAAATCCGGCACGCGCGTGCAGGTGTGGCCGAATCCGAAATACTTCGATTCGCCGAACCTGCCGCTCGGCGAGTTGCAGCGCCTGCTGCGCTCGAAGGCCGTGCTGCTGCCGGGCGTCGAGGTCGTGCTCGTCAACGAAAAGACCGGCGAGCGCCAGACGTGGAAGTATGAAGACGGCCTGCGCGGCTACCTGCTCGACGAAATGAACGGCAGCGAGCTGCTGATCCCGCTGTTCGAAGGCGAGCGTTTCGCCGATGCGCGTTCGACCGACGAAACCTTCGCCGAAGGCGAGGGCGCATCGTGGGTCGTCGCATGGAGCGAGGAAGGCTCGCTCGTGCGCGAGTCGTACGTGAACCTGATCCCCACGCCGGCCGGCGGCACGCACGAGTCGGGCCTGCGCGACGGTCTCTACCAGGCGGTGAAGAGCTTCGTCGAACTGCACAACCTGCAGCCGAAGGGCGTGAAGCTGCTCGCGGAAGACGTGTTCGCGCGCGTGTCGTTCGTGCTGTCCGCGAAGGTGCTCGATCCGCAGTTCCAGGGGCAGATCAAGGAACGGCTGAACAGCCGCGACGCGGTGAAGCTCGTGTCGTCGTTCTCGCGTCCGGCGCTCGAACTGTGGCTGAACCAGCACGTCGAGCACGGCAAGAAGCTCGCCGAACTCGTGATCAAGCAGGCGCAGGCGCGTACGCGCGCCGGCCAGAAGGTCGAGAAGCGCAAGAGCTCGGGCGTCGCGGTGCTGCCGGGCAAGCTGACCGATTGCGAGACGGAAGACATCGCGCGCAACGAACTGTTCCTCGTCGAGGGCGACTCGGCGGGCGGCTCCGCGAAGATGGGCCGCGACAAGGAATACCAGGCGATCCTGCCGCTGCGCGGCAAGGTGCTGAACACATGGGAAACCGAGCGCGATCGTCTCTTCGCGAACAACGAGGTGCACGACATCTCGGTCGCGATCGGCGTCGATCCGCACAGCCCGGACGATACCGTCGACGTGTCGAACCTGCGCTACGGCAAGATCTGCATCCTGTCGGACGCGGACGTCGACGGCTCGCACATCCAGGTGCTGCTGCTCACGCTGTTCTTCAAGCATTTCCCGCAACTGATCGAGCGCGGCCACGTGTACGTCGCGCGCCCGCCGCTGTTCCGCGTCGACGCGCCGGCGCGCGGCAAGAAGCCCGCGCAGAAGCTCTATGCGCTCGACGACGGCGAGCTCGAAGCGATCCTCGACAAGCTGCGCAAGGACGGCGTGCGCGACACGCAGTGGAGCATCAGCCGCTTCAAGGGCCTCGGCGAAATGAGCGCCGAGCAGTTGTGGGACACGACGATGAATCCCGACACGCGCCGCCTGATGCCGGTGAAGCTCGGCGAGCTCGACTACGAGGCGACCGTCGCCCGGATGACGATGCTGATGGGCAAGGGCGAGGCAGCCGCGCGGCGCGGCTGGCTCGAGGAAAAGGGCAACGACGTCGAAGCGGATATTTAAGCGTTAAGCGGAGCTTCCGCGCGGCCGGGCATGACGCCCGGCCCGGCCTCACGCCACTTACGAATACGGAATTCAGATGGACGACAATACTTCCGATCTCTTTGCCAGCCCCGACGCGCCCGAGAGCGACGCGCTGACGCTCGGCAACTACGCGGAGCAGGCGTATCTCAGCTACGCGGTCAGCGTCGTGAAGAGCCGCGCGCTGCCCGACGTGTGCGACGGCCAGAAGCCGGTGCAGCGCCGGATCCTGTTCGCGATGAACGAAATGGGCCTCGGCCCCGACGCGAAGCCGGTGAAGTCGGCGCGCGTGGTCGGCGACGTGCTCGGTAAATACCACCCGCACGGCGACCAGTCGGCGTACGACGCGCTCGTGCGTCTCGCGCAGGATTTCTCGCTGCGCTACCCGCTGATCGACGGGCAGGGCAACTTCGGTTCGCGCGACGGCGACGGCGCGGCGGCGATGCGTTACACGGAAGCGCGGCTCACGCCGATCGCGAAGCTGCTGCTCGACGAGATCGACCAGGGCACGGTCGACTTCATGCCGAACTACGACGGCTCGTTCGAGGAGCCGAAGACGCTGCCGAGCCGCATGCCGTTCGTGCTGCTGAACGGCGCGTCGGGCATCGCGGTCGGCCTCGCCACCGAAATCCCGTCGCACAACCTGCGCGAAGTCGCGGCCGCGGCGGTCGCGTTGATCCGCAATCCGAAGCTCACGCACGCGGAGCTGATGAACCTGATCCCCGGCCCGGATTTCCCGGGCGGCGGCCAGATCATCTCGAGCGACACCGAGATCGCGGCGGCCTATGAAACCGGCCGCGGCAGCCTGAAGGTGCGCGCGCGCTGGAAGATCGAGGATCTCGCGCGCGGCCAGTGGCAACTCGTCGTCACCGAGCTGCCGCCGAGCACGTCGGGCCAGAAGGTGCTCGAGGAAATCGAGGAGCTGACCAACCCGAAGCTCAAGCTCGGCAAGAAGACGCTCACGCCCGAACAACTCAACACGAAGAAGGCGATGCTCGACCTGCTCGACGCGGTGCGCGACGAGTCGGGCAAGGAAGCGGCGGTGCGGCTCGTGTTCGAGCCGAAGTCGCGCACGATCGACCAGACGGAATTCGTGAACACGCTGCTCGCGTACACGAGCCTCGAATCGAACGCGACGCTGAACCTCGTGATGATCGGCGCCGACGGCCGGCCGGGCCAGAAGGGCCTGCTGACGATCCTCGACGAATGGGTGAAGTTCCGCCAGCTGACGATGACGCGCCGGTGTCGCCATCGTCTCGCGAAGGTCGACGACCGCATCCACATCCTCGAAGGGCGGATGATCGTCTTCCTGAACATCGACGACGTGATCCGCATCATCCGCGAGTCGGACGAGCCGAAGGCCGCGCTGATGAGCGCGTTCGGCCTCAGCGAGCGGCAGGCCGAGGACATCCTCGAAATCCGGCTGCGCCAGCTCGCGCGGCTCGAGAAGATCAAGATCGAGAAGGAACTCGAAGCGCTGCGCGACGAGAAGGCGAAGCTCGAGGACCTGCTCGCGAACGAAAGCGCGATGAAGCGGCTGATGATCAAGGAGATCGAGGCCGACGCGAAGCAGTACGGCGACGATCGCCGCACGCTGATCCAGCAGGAAAAGCGCGCGACGTTCGAGGCGAAGGTGGTCGACGAGCCGGTGACGGTGGTCGTATCGCAGAAGGGCTGGGTGCGCGCGCTGAAGGGTCACGGGCTCGACCCGGCCGGCTTCACGTTCAAGGCGGGCGACCATCTCTACGCGGCGTTCCAGTGCCGCACGCCGGATCGCCTGATCGCGTGGGGCAGCAGCGGCCGCGTGTATTCGGTCGACGTGTCGGTGCTGCCGGGCGGGCGCGGCGACGGCGTGCCGGTCACGTCGCTGATCGAGCTCGAATCGGGCTCGCACCTGATGCACTACTACGCGGCGCCGGCCGACCAGCAACTGCTGCTCGCGTCGAGCAACGGCTTCGGCTTCCTCGCGAAGGTCGGCGACATGGTGAGCCGCCTGAAGGCCGGCAAGTCGTTCATGACGATCGATACGGGCGCGGTGCCGCTCGCGCCGATGCCGGTGCTGCCGAACGCGACGCAGGTCGCGTGTCTGTCGAGCGGCGGGCGCTTGCTCGTGTTCGGGATGGACGAGATGAAGACGCTGTCCGGCGGCGGGCGCGGCGTGATCCTGATGGCGCTCGACGACAAGGAAACGCTCGTGCAGGCGCTGGCGATCGATCCGGCCGGCGTCGTGCTGATCGGCACCGGCCGCGGCGGCAAGGTGCAGGACGACACGCTGTCGTATGCCGGGCTCGCGCCGCACATCGGCAAGCGCGCCCGCAAGGGCCGCGCGCCGGACACGAAGCTCAAGGTCGTCACCGAGTTGCGTCCGCTGCTGGGCTGACGCCGCGCGGTCGACCGGACCGTCCGGTTCGCCCGGTTCGGCCGCGATCGAAGGCCGCACGTCCGCTTCGGCGGGCGTGCGGCTTTTTCTTTCCGGCGCAGGAATGCGGGTAAGCAAGCGTGGCGCTGTCACGCGGAATTTGCAAAATAGTGTGAAATCGCGTCGAGGGTCCGAACCGCCGCGCGGCTGACGGGTCGAACGTCGCTTGATGCCGCGTGCGACGCGGCCGTTCGCTGCACCCCACTCATCACAGGATCGTCCCCATGTCCCACGCCGTTGCCGTCGCGCTGTTTCTTCACCTGCTGGCCGTCGCCGTGTGGGTGGGCGGGATGGTCTTCGCGCACTTCTGCCTGCGCCCCGCGCTGTCCGACCTGTCGCCGCAGTTGCGGCTGCCGCTGATCGAAGGCGTGTTCGGCCGCTTCTTCAACTGGGTGTCGGCGGCCGTGATCGTGATCCTGCTGTCCGGCGGTTTCCTGCTGATGAGCTTCGGCGGCGCGCACGCGACGTGGTCGCTGCATGCAATGGCCGGGCTCGGCGTCGTGATGATGCTCATCTTCGGGCACATCCGCTTCGCGCTGTTCCCGCGCATTCGCCGTGCGGTGCAGGCGCAGAACTGGCCGGACGGTGCCCGCGCGGTGAATGCGGTGCGCCTGCTGGTCGTCGTGAACCTCGTGCTCGGCGTCGTCACGATCGGCGCGGCCGTGCTGTCGCGCGGTTTCTGACCGGCCGGCGTCAGCCCTTCGCCCTCGGCCGTCGGCCGCACGCCCGGCGGCGCGCGCCGCTATGCGGCCAGCATCGCGTCGAGCAGCCATGAGCCGGCCGGCCCGAGCGGCCGGTTGCGCGACCAGACCGCATCCACCCGTACACGGCGTGGCCAGCCGCGCGCGCGCAGCTCGCACAGGCGGTCGCGCGCGAAGTGCTCGACCATCCAGCGCGGCAGTTCCGCCCAGCCGAACCCGAGTACGGCCATCTCCAGCAGCATCAGGTAGCTCGGCGCCAGCCAGTGCTGCGTGCCGACGACGATCCGGTCGTCGGTGCCGCGACCTTCCGTCTTCACGTAGGTATTGAGGCGCAGTTCGCGCACGTCGCGCAGCGCCGCGTGCGGCACCTCGGCGTCGCCGTATTCGGCGAGCGCGTGCGTGCGGCCGACGAACAGCCCGATCTCCGATTCCTCGGCCACCGTCGCCGCGCCGATATCGGCCGGGTAGGCCGCGCGCGCGGCCATCAGCCCGAGTTGCGCGCGACCCTGCTGGATCAGGTCGAGCACGTCGTCGTGCTCGGCGATCTGGCATTCGAGCTCGAGCGCCGGAAAGCGCCGTTCGAGCGCCATCAACGTTTCCTCGTAACGCTTCGACTGGTAGGTATCGGACACGACGAGCGTGAGCCGCGCTTCCTCGCCGTGCGCGAGCCGGGCGGCCGTGCGGTCGATCGCCGCGCTGGCCTCGAGCGCGCGCTGCACCTGCGGCAGCAGCGCACGGCCGGCATCGGTGAGCGTCGGCGTGCGCGTCGAGCGGTCGAACAACTGCACGCCGAGATCGATCTCGAGATTCGCGATCGCTTCCGACACGGTCGACTGACGCTTGCCGAGCTTGCGGGCCGCGGCCGTAAACGAGCCGAGCAGTGCCGCTTCGGCGAATGCGAGCAGCGCTTCCGGGGCGTGGTGCATGCAGGGCTCCTGGTGACTTCATATCGGTAAAACCGATGATATCAAACTGGATTAACACGGTTGTGCCGATCAGAATGGCCAGCATGAATCAAGTCATGCATCGGAGAGCATCATGAAACAGACGAATAAAACGGTGACGGAACGCCTGCTGCACGCGCTGACGTTCGAACTGGTGGCGATCGCGCTGTGCGCGCCGATCGGCGCGTGGCTGCTCGACATGCCGGTGTCGCACGTCGGCGTGCTGACGGTGATGGTGTCGTTGATCGCGATGGCGTGGAACATGACCTTCAACACGCTGTTCGACCGCTTCGAGCGGCGGGCCGGGTGGTCGCGCACGCTCGGCATGCGGATCGCGCACGCGGTGACGTTCGAGCTCGGCCTCGTCGCGATGGTGGTGCCGGTTGCCGCGTGGTGGCTGAACGTGAGCCTCGTCGAGGCGCTGCTGCTCGACCTCGGCATCGTGCTGTTCTTCCTGCCTTACACGTTCTGCTTCAACCTCGCGTACGACGCGCTGCGCGCCCGCTGGATCGCGCGCCGGGTCGCGGTGCAGGCCGGTTGACGGAGTCAGGCCGGCCAGCGCGAGCAGGGCGACGGCCGCCGCCCGTCAGTGCGCGGCCCACAGCCACACGCTGCACACGGCGGCGACCACGCCGTACACGGCATAGACGGGCACCTTGAAGCGCGTGAAGCACAGCGTCGCGAACGCGCCCGTCAGCCAGTAAACCGGGTCGGCCGGTTCTCGATGCAGGATCTTCACGACGGCGACCACGAGAAAGGCCGTCGTTGCCGCGCGCAGCAGGCGCATCCCGTGCTCGAAGCGCGAATGGCGCTTGAGCCGGAACAGATGGTTCTGCGCGAACACGACGAGGCACCCGGACGGAATGAACAGCGCGGCGGTGGCGAGCAGCGCGCCGGCCCAGCCGTCGGTCAGGTAGCCGAGAAACGGCACGACGTTCAGCAACGGCCCCGGCGCGACCGGCGACAACGCGAACGCCAGCGTGAAGTCGTGATCGGAGATGCCGGTCGCCGGCGACACGAACAGCGTCTTGAGCACCGGTAGCGCGGAGAAGCCGCCGCCGAACAGCGTCATGCCGGCGCCCGCGAGGCGCGGCCACAGCAGATCCGCCTGGTAATCGCCGGGCAGCGGCACCGCGAACAGCACGACGAGCACGCCGAGCAGCACGAGCAGGCCGCGATCGCGCCTGGACAGCGTGAAATCGACCGTGTCGCGTTGCGACGGCCCCGTCAGCCAGCCCGCTGCGAACGCGGCGAACAGAATCGCGACGAAAGCGGCCGGACTATGCGCGAAAGCAAGCAGAATCGTCGATAACGCGGCGATCGCCTGTTCGAGCCGCGTACGCGCGAGCGAGCGCAACTGCTTGACCCACGTGACGCCGATCAGCGCGGCGAGCACCATCCCGAAGTGATTGATCAGCACCGGCGCGGCCAGCGAGCGCACGAGCGGCGTCTGATAGAAGATCGCGAACAGCGTCATCAGGACCGAGAACGGCAGCACGCTGGCAATGCCGGCGATCCATGCGCCGGCACGGCCATGCAGCGTCTGGCCGACCTGCACGGCGACATTGCAGCCGACGGGGCCCGGCACGAGCCACGCGAGCGCGACGAGATCGCCGAAGACGTGCGGCTCGATGCGCTGCAGCCGCTCCACGTAGTGGCGTTCGAGCTGCGCCATCATCGAAAGCCCGCCCCACGAGACGGCCGAAATGCTGGCGACGACCTTGAACAAGGTCCATAGGGATGCCGGTGCCTCTTCGACACGCGCGGTCGCTTCGACTTCGACGGTTGTCATGATTGTGTGGTTGGCGCAGGGCCAGATCTCTCGCGTAAGGCCGTGGCAACGGCCCGCCGACACGTCGGCCCTCCCGATTGTCCGCCGCGCATCGTGACACTACCATGCGCGAAAACGCTAGTTAATGAACTGAACGAACGGATCGGAAAACGTAACAATTGCGGCGGTGCGCAAACGCGCGCCGCGGCTGCGGCGGTGCGGCTCAGCCGCCCGTGCTGCCGGTCGCGCGATGCGCGACGACGTTCGGATGATCGCCGCGCACGCCGAAGCGTGCGATCAGCGCGGGAATCGCATCGGCCGGCACCGGGCGCGAGAACAGGAAG
This sequence comes from Burkholderia sp. LAS2, assembly GCF_018417615.1. Classification (NCBI taxonomy): domain Bacteria; kingdom Pseudomonadati; phylum Pseudomonadota; class Betaproteobacteria; order Burkholderiales; family Burkholderiaceae; genus Burkholderia; species Burkholderia sp. LAS2. The sequence continues at coordinate 3,074,934 of NZ_CP071052.1, read as the reverse complement.
CCCTGCGCCTCGATTTCGCCGAGCGCGGACAGCCACGTGATCTGTTCCTCGGTTTCGGTGCCCTCGACGACGACGGTCAGCCCGAGCGAGCGCGCGAGATGCACGATCGACGACACCATCACGCACACGCTGCGATCGGTCGGAATCGCCTGCACGAACGAGCGGTCGACCTTCAGCGTGTCGACGGAGAAGCGGTGCAGGTACGACAGCGACGAATAGCCGGTGCCGAAATCGTCGAGCGCGATCCGGATGCCGAGCTTTTTCAGCGCGACGATCTTCTCGGACACGAGTTCCGGATATTCCATCATCGCGGTTTCGGTGATCTCGATCTCGAGCCGGTTTGCGTCGATGCCGGTGTCCTGCAGCGCCTGCGAGATCGTCTCGATCAGGTCGCCGCGCCAGAACTGCACGGGCGAGATGTTGACCGCAAGCGTCAGCGTGTCGTGGCCTTCGTCGTGCCAGCGTGCGATCTGCGCGCATGCGGTGCGGATCACGAAGTCGCCGATCGGCACGATCAGGCCGGTCGATTCGGCGATCGAGATGAATTCGTTCGCGGAGATCACGCCGTGTTCGGGATGATCCCAGCGGGCGAGCGCCTCGAAGCCGGTGATCGTGCGGTGCGTGAGGTCGATCTTCGGCTGATACGCGAGGAACAGCTGCCCCTCGGCGAGCGCGACGCGCAATTGCTGTTCCCAGCGCATCAGGTGGTCGGCGCGGTGCGACAGGTGCGGCGCATAGAACTGGTAGCAGTTCTTGCCGGCGTCCTTCGCGCTGTACATCGCGAGGTCGGCCTTTTTCAGCAGGTCGATCTCGCTTTCGTTCGCGACGGTGTGCAGCGCGATGCCGATGCTCGCGTGCAGCACGAACGAACTGCCGCGTACGTCGAACGGCTCGCTGAACATCCGGATGATCGCTTCCGCGAGCCGCACCGCGCGCCGCTCGACGTCGTCGCCCTTCATCACGACGACGAACTCGTCGCCGCCGATGCGCGCGAGCGAGCCTTCGTCGCCGACCGCATCGGCCAGGCGCGACGCGGTCATCTGCAGCACGATGTCGCCGGCGTTGTGGCCGAGCGTGTCGTTGACGGTCTTGAAGTTGTCGAGATCGATGAACAGCAGGCCGAGCCGCGACAGGCTCGCGGGCATCGACACGTCGTTGCGCAGCCCGCGCAGCGTCGCATAGCGGTTCGCGAGGCCGGTGAGCAGGTCGTATTCGGCGAGCTGCGTCATTTCGCGCTCGCGCCCGAGCAGCTTGCCGATCAGGCCCGTCGCGACGCCGAAGAACGCGAGCATCGCGAGCGTGATGAAGCTCGTCATCAGCAGGTAGACGTTGCGCGTGTGGGTGTAGTCCGCGAACTCTTCCGTCTGCGACAGCCCGACCATCACCGCGAGCGGGTAGCCGTCGAGGTGGCGGTACGACACGATGCGCGTCACGCCGTCGATCGGATCGATGATCGTGCCCGTCACGCGCTCCGCGATCGGGTAGACGCCCGACGCCGAAAACGCGCCCGGCGCATTGCTGACCGAGCCCGTGCGTCGCGCGAGCACCGCGCCCGTGTCGGACACGACCGCGATCACGCCTTCCTTGCCGATCGCCGCGTTGTTGTAGAAATCGTTCGTGAAGTAGCTCGGGTCTTCCGACACCACGACGATGCCTGCGAAGCTGCCGTCCGGATTGTTCAGGCGCCGCGTCATCTGCAGCGTCCAGTGGCTCGACACGCGGCCGAGCACGGGCTTGCTGATGAAGAGGCGGTCGTCGTTGTGCGCGAGGTGGACCTTGAAGTGCTCGCGGTCGGACAGGTTGATCGGCTGCGGATGGAGTTCGGCGGTGTTCGCGAACAGGATGCCCTTCGCGTTGACGAGCGATACCTGGATCAGCGTGTCACTCGGTACGACGCCTTTCTCGACGGCGCTCGCGAGATTGAAGCGCGCCGGCGACTTCTCGAATTCGAACTTGACGAAGCGGGTGATCTGGTCGACCTGGTGGATCGCCTTGACCGTATGCTGTTCGAGCGCGGACGACAGGATCGCCGCGGAAGCCGCTGCTTCCTTGTACGCACTGTCCTTTTCAACGGACAGCCGCGCGATGATCACGGCCCACAGCAGCGCGAGCGCCAGCATCCCGAGCAGCGGGATGGCAAACAGCGCACGCCGGCGCGATTTGCGCGGCGCGCGCAGCGGCCGGTTCGGCGGCGTGTGGTTGGACCGGGCGGAGCTCATCGAAGAGGGCGGCGTCCTGCTCGCGTGCGCCATCCGTCTGGATGGCCGACTATGGTTCGGATTGTCCCGACGTCTGTTCGTTCGCGGGACGCGCAACCATGGACAGACCTCCGAAACAACGGATTAGGCCCGATATTACTGGCTGGAACGTTTTTGCGATAGCTGGGCAAAGCGCGGGGCGCCGGACGAGCCGGCGCCATCGCACATCGCGAAATGTCAGTCGGGCGACCGGAACGTGCCGTCGACGACCGTGACGACGTCACCGCCGATCCAGGTCGTGCCGTCCGCGTCGTAGTTGACGAAGATGCGGCCGTCGCGGCCGATCGCCGTGCCCTGGCGGGCCGTATACGACGGGCCGGGGCGGCGTTCCTGCCGCGTCAGCAGCCCGGCCAGCGCGGCGTTCGCGCTGCCGGTGACGGGGTCCTCGCCGGGGATGCCGAACTTGCCGCCCGTCATCAGGCAGCGGATCTCGAACGTCGCGGGGCCGCCTTCGGCATGCGGCGCGTAGGCGGCGAGGCCGTCCACGCCGTAGCGGTGGGTCAGCGCCGCCAGTGCGGCCGGATCGGGCGACAGGCCGATGCACGCGTCGGCCGACTTCAGCCGCACGACCAGCCACGGCGCGCCGTTGTCCACCGCGCACGGCTCGGCGTCCAGGTCGAGCGCGTCGCTGCGCAGCGCGGCGGCCAGTACCGCGTAGTCCGAACGGTCGAGCGGCGTGACGCGTGCCGGCGGCGCGGCGAACGCCCAGCCGTCGGTCTGCTCGCGCAGCGCGACGCGGCCGACCCCGCACTGCTGGATCAGCCGGCCCGGCGTGCGCGGCCGCGCGCCGCTTTCGAGGAACGCATGCGCGGTGCCGAGCGTCGGGTGGCCGGCGAACGGCAGTTCGCCGCCCGTCGTGAAGATCCGTACGCGATAGTCGGCTTCCGGATCGGTCGGCGTGCAGAGAAACGTCGTTTCCGACAGGTTCGTCCAGCGGGCGATCTCGAGCATCGCGTCGTCGCCGAGCGAATCGGCGTCGAACACCACGGCGAGCGGATTGCCCTTGAACGGTGCCGACGTGAACACGTCGACCTGCTTGAAACGAACGAGACGGCCGGGCATCGCGCGGCGCCCGTTACGCGACTTCGGCGATCAGTTCGATCTCGACGCACGCGCCGAGCGGGATCTGGGCGACGCCGAATGCCGAGCGCGCATGCTTGCCCGCGTCGCCGAACACTTCGGCGATCAGTTCCGATGCGCCGTTCGTCACGACGTGCTGTTCGGTGAAGTCGAGCGTCGAGTTGACGAGGCTCATCAGCTTGACGATGCGCGTGACCTTGTTCAGGTCGCCGGTGTGCGCGTGCAGGGTGGCGAGCAGGTCGATCGCGATCGAGCGGGCGGCGGCCTTGCCGTCTTCCGTTTGGAGATCGGCGCCGAGCTTGCCGGCCCAGACCTTGCCGTCCTTCTTCGCGATGTGGCCCGACAGGTAGACCGTGTTGCCGCTTTGCGCGCTCATCACGTAGGCCGCGGCCGGTGCGCCGGCGGTCGGGAGCTCGATGCCGAGCGACTTCAGTTTGTCGTAGACGTTAGCCATGCGTTCGATTCCTCGTAGAGAGTCGTGACAGGGAAAAAAGGGGGGATCAGAGGCGCTCGCGCAGCAGCTTGCCGAGGCGCGCGACGCCTTCCTCGATCTTTTCGGGCGGCACCGTCACGAACGACAGGCGCAGCGTGTTCTGCTGCGCGTTCTCCGCGAAGAACGGCGCGCCCGGCACGAAGGCGACGTGGTTGTCGACGGCCGCGGCGAGCAGCTTCATGCTGTCGATCTGCGCGGGCAAGTTCACCCAGATGAACATCCCGCCTTCCGGGCGGTTCCACGTGACGCCTTCCGGCATGTGGCGCGCGAGCGCGCCGAGCATCGCGTCGCACTGCGCGCTGTACAGCTCGCGGATCGTCGGGATGTGCTCGTCGAGGAAGCCGTCCTTGATCACTTCGTGCGCGATGCGCTGCGTGAGCGTCGGCGTGTGCAGGTCGGTGGCCTGCTTGGCCTGCACGAGCTTGAAGTGGAGCTCCTCGGGCGCGATGATGTAGCCGATCCGCAGGCCCGGCGCGAGCACCTTCGAGAACGTGCCGAGGTGCACGACGTGGTCGGGCGCCATCGACAGCATCGTCGGCAGCGGCTCGCCCTGGTAGTTCAGCGCGCCGTACGGATCGTCCTCCAGCACCGGGAACGGGCTCGACTGCGCGAACGCGGCGAGCGCGCGGCGGCGCTCGACGGGCAGGCGGCGGCCGGTCGGGTTCTGGAAGTTCGGCTGCGCGTACAGCAGGCGCGCGCCTTGCGTGAGTTCGGGGGTGAGACCTTCCGGCAGCAGGCCCTGCTCGTCGGTCGGCACCTGCACGTAGCGCGGCTCGTACAGCGAGAACGATTGCAGCGCGCCGAGGTAGGTCGGCGTTTCGACGAGGATCGGGCTGTCCGGGTCGATCAGCGCCTTGCCGAGCAGGTCGAGCGCCTGCTGCGAGCCGGTCGTGATCAGCACCTGCGACACGCGCACGCTGTAGCGCTCGGCGATCCATTCGCGCAGCGGCAGGTAGCCTTCGGTCGCGCTGTACTGAAGCGCGGCGGCCGGCGCGTCGCGCAGCACGCGGTCGGCGGCGGCGCGCATGCGTTCCGCCGGGAACGTCGCGGGGGCGGGCAGGCCGCCGGCGAACGAGATGACCTCGGGGCGTTCCGTGACCTTCAGGATCTCGCGGATCGCGGAGCTCGTCAGCTTGCGGGCGCGTTCGGAAAGCTGCCAGTGCGGCGGATGCAGGTCGTTCGGATTCATAGTCTCCTCGTTCGGATATCGTGGTCAGTCAAGAAAGGTCGTTCGGGCGCATCGCTTCGACGCTGCCGGGTGGGCAGTACGGGCACGATGAAGCCTTCGCGGCTGGGTAAGCACGGCCAGTCAGGCAAAACCGATCAGGCAAAACGTCCATTATGGCGCAGCTCATCAGCCGGCGCGAGCGGGGCGCGGCGCCGTGGCGACCGCCGAGCGGCGCCCGAGCACCACGGTCGCGATCACGGCAGCCGCGAACAGCCACGTCGACGACGTGACCGTTTCGCCGAACAGCAGCGCGGAAAAGGCGATCGTGAAGAAGATCTGCAGCAGTTGCACCTGGCCGACGCGCGCGGTGCCGCCCATCGCGAGCCCCGCGTACCACGCGAAAAAGCCGATGAATTGCGAAAAGAGGGTCACGTAGCCGAACGCGAGCCACGTGCGCAGCGCGAGCGGGCCTGGATGCGCGGCGTGCTGCATCCAAGCGAGCCAGCCGACCGGCAGCACGAGGAACGGCGCCGACACGACGAGCGCCCAGCAGATCACCTGCCAGCCGCCGATCTGGCGCGCGAGGCGCGCGCCTTCCGCATAGCCGAGCGCGCCGATGCCGACCGCGACGAGCATCAGCGCGTCGCCGGCCTGCACGGTGCCGCCGCCGTCGCGCAGCGCGAACGCGATCACGAGCGCGCTGCCGGCCACCGCGCTGGCCCAGAACGCCTTCGACGGCCGTTCGTGCGACAGCCACGCCGCATACAGCGCGACGAACAGCGGTTGCAGCCCGTTGACCACCGCGCCGTGCGAGGCCGGTACCGATTTCATCGCCCATGCGGAGAACACCGGATACGCGATGATCACGCCGGCCGACGTGATCGCGAGGCTCTTCAGTTGCGCGCGGGTCGGCAGCCGCTCGCCGCGCCACCACAGCAGCAGGCCGGCCGGCACGGCGGCGGCGAGCGCGCGGCCGAGCCCGTTGAGCAGCGGATTGAGTTCGGAGACGACGATCCGCGTCATCGGCAGCGTCAGGCTGAAGATCATCACGCCGATTAGGCCGAGCAGCATGCCCCGGGTTTCGCGCGAATTCATGTCGTGGGTGTCTCCGTCTTGCAGGGTGGTTGTGATCGGGTGGGCGCTCAGCGCAGCGTGCGCGCGCCCTGCGGCGTGTCGAATTCGGCGACGAGCGCCGGTGGGCCGTCGGTGGATTCGACGTCGAGCAGGTGGGCGGCGCCGAGCCAGTCGAGCTGCTCGCGGATCGTATCCGCATGCGGGTGGACGCCCTTGAGCGCCTTCAGCGCGACGCCGTCGTTCGGCAGCGATTCGGCCGGATGGCGCGGGCTGTCCCACTGGATCAGCGACGGCACGAGGCCGTCGCCCGCGCCTTGCCACGCGGGGAAGCTGCCGTCGTCGGGCACCGTGAGGCCCCAGCTCAGGTCGCCGCGCCGCATCGCGACGACGGGCGCGATGCGGGCCGGGTACTGGCGCTGCCACAGCACAAGCTGGCGCGGGCGGTCGACGCGCGCGACCCAGTGCGCGAGAAACGGGCCTTGCGCGAGTCGCGCGTGCATCGACGGGTCGTCGAGCCCGAACAGCCGCGCGCGCGGCGGCTTCGCCTCGTCGCCCGGCGCGGGCGTGTCGGGGTCGATCGCGATCACTTCGAGGTAGAGCCCGCCCCACGCGCCGAACAGCGCATTGTGGGTCCGCATCAGCGGGTGGCGGCCGCCGCCGGCCGGTTCGATGCCGAGCGCGTCGGCGACATGGCGCACGCCTTCGTCGAGGGTGCGCGCGGCGATCACGAGATGGTCGAGTGTCAGGGAGCGGGCTGGCATGAGCGTCGGTCGGGAAGCGAAAGTGTCATGGTAGGCGGGCGACGGGCCGGACGGGGGGCGGACCAGCCGGCGCACCGGCCGCGACGCGGGCCGGCGGGCGCAGCGCCACGTGTGGCTGGGTCGGACCGGCGGCCGCACGATCGCCATTCCGGTCAACTGTAATCGTCGCTACCGGCACAGTAACGGTACAATCGGCGCGATAGCCTTCGGTACAGTTGGAGCTGCCGCCCATGTCCACCGTCCCACTCGCCCAGATTCCCGCGCCGCACGACACGGCCACGCTCACGCTCGTCGACCAGCTGGTCCAGTGGGCGCGGCGGCGTATCGACGAGCGCGTGTTCCGTCCCGGCATGCGCATGCCGTCGATCCGCAAGCTCGCGCTCGACAAGAGCGTGTCGCGCTTCACCGTCGTCGAGGCCTACGAGCGCCTCGTCGCGCAGGGCTACCTCGACTCGCGGCGCGGCTCCGGCTTCTACGTGCGCGAGCGCACGGGCGCCGGCCCGCAGCCGGCCGACGGCGTCGCGCGCACGGCCGAGGCCGCGCCCGTGCACAACACGATCGACGTCGTCTGGCTGCTGCGCAACATGCTGCACACCGTCAGCCCGGAGAAGGGCCCGGGCCTCGGCTACCTGCCGGGCCGCTGGCTCGACGGCGAGCTGATCACCGGCGCGCTGCGCGCGCTCGGGCGCCAGTCGGGCGCGCAGATGCTCGGCTTCGGCACCGCGCAGGGCTTCCTGCCGCTGCGCCAGCAACTGCAGACGCGCCTCGCCGAAGTCGAGATCGGCGCGAAGCCCGAACAGATCGTGCTGGTTTCCGGCATCACGCAGGCGATCGACCTGATCTCGCGGATCTACATGCGGCCGGGCGATGCGGTGATCGTCGGCGATCCCGCGTGGTTCCAGATGTTCGGCCGTTTCGCGGCGCAGGGCGCGCAACTCGTCGGGATGCCGTATACGCCCGACGGCCCCGACCTCGACGCGCTCGAAACCCTGGTGCAGATGTGGCGGCCGAAGATGCTCGTGATCAACTCGGTGCTGCAGAACCCGACCGGCACGTCGCTGTCGGCCGCGCAGGCGTTCCGGATCCTGAAGCTCGCGGAGGCCTACGATTTCCTCGTCGTCGAGGACGACGTGTACGGCGACCTGTGCCCGCCGAGCTACCCGGCCACGCGCTTGGCGAGCCTCGACCAGTTGAAGCGCGTGATCTATCTCGGCAGCTATTCGAAGACGCTCGCGGCGAACCTGCGGGTCGGGTATGTCGCCTGCGCGCCGGAGATCGCGAAGGCCGTCACCGACCAGAAGATGCTGGTCGGGATGACCACGCCCGAGCTCAACGAGCGCGTGCTGTACAAGATCCTGACCGAAGGGCATTACCGGCGCCACGTCGAGCGGCTGCGCGCGCGGCTCGACGGCGTGCGCGACAAGACCGCGCGGATGCTCGAGCGCACGGGGCTCGGGCTCTTCACGATGCCGGCGGCCGGGATGTTCCTGTGGGCCGACACGGGCGTCGATTCGGACGCGCTCGCGGCGGTCGCGCACGAAGCCGGCTTCCTGCTGACGCCGGGCAGCCTGTTCTCGCCGCAGCAATCGCCGTCCACGTGGATGCGCTTCAACGTCGCGAATTGCGGCGATCCGGCGCTGCCGGGGCTGCTGGCGCGCTATATCGATTCGGCGGTGCGGCGCGCGTCGTGACGCGGCGCGGCCGGCCGGCTCTTGAAATGCCCGGCGCCGTCCCCAGATACGCGCGCAAACCGCTGGCGCCAGGCGGTCGTCCCAACCGGGCCGTCCCAGACGGGCCGTCCCAAACGGTCCGTCCTTCATGGGTCCGCCGGCATCGCGCGCCGGGCGCCGGCGTCCCCCCTTTCCAGTTCAAGTAAGAGGAAACAGCATCCATGGCACACGAAACGATGAGCTTTCAGGCAGAGGTCAAGCAACTCCTCCACCTGATGATCCATTCGCTCTACAGCAACAAGGAAATCTTCCTGCGCGAACTGGTGTCGAATGCGTCCGACGCGGCCGACAAGCTGCGTTTCGAAGGGCTCGCGGACAGCGCGCTGTACGAGAACGATCCGAACCTGCGCATCCGCATCGGCTTCGACAAGACCGCGCGCACGATCACGATCGACGACAACGGCATCGGGATGAGCCGCGACGAGGCGATCGCGAACCTCGGCACGATCGCGCGTTCGGGCACCAAGGAATTCTTCACGAAGCTGTCGGGCGACCAGCAGAAGGACGCGGCGCTGATCGGCCAGTTCGGCGTCGGCTTCTACTCGGGCTTCATCGTCGCCGACAAGATCACTGTCGAAACGCGCCGCGCGGGCCTGCCGGCGAATGAAGCCGTGCGCTGGGAAAGCGCGGGCGAGGGCGATTTCACGATCGACGCGATCGAGCGCGCGCAGCGCGGCACGACGATCACGCTGCACCTGCGCGAAGGCGAGGACGAGCTACTGTCGTCGCATCGCCTGAAGTCGATCATCCAGAAGTACTCCGACCACATCGCGCTGCCGATCCTGATGCGCAAGGAAGAGTGGGATCAGGAAAAGGGCGAGATGGTCCTGAAGGACGAGGACGAGACCGTCAACCAGGCGAGCGCGCTGTGGACGCGCTCGAAGAGCGACGTCACCGACGAGCAGTACACGCAGTTCTACCAGCACATCGCGCACGATCACCAGGATCCGCTCACGTGGACGCATAACCGCGTCGAGGGCCGCAGCGAATACACGCAGCTGCTGTTCGTGCCGGCGCACGCGCCGTTCGACCTGTGGAACCGCGACTATCGCGGCGGCCTGAAGCTGTACGTGAAGCGCGTGTTCATCATGGACGACGCCGAGCAACTGCTGCCGCAGTACCTGCGCTTCGTGAAGGGCGTCGTCGATTCGGCCGACCTGCCGCTGAACGTGTCGCGCGAGATTCTGCAGGAAAGCCGCGACGTGAAGGCGATCCGCGAAGGCGTGACCAAGCGTGCGCTGTCGATGCTCGAGGAGCTCGCGAACGCGGAAGACGATGTCGGCAAGGAGAAGTACAAGACGTTCTGGGGCGCGTTCGGCCAGGTGTTGAAGGAAGGCCTGGGCGAGGATCACGCGAACCGCGAGCGCATCGCGAAGCTGCTGCGCTTCGCGTCGACGCACGGCGACACCGACGCGCAGGACGTGTCGCTCGCCGACTACGTGTCGCGCATGAAGCCTGAGCAGAGCAAGATCTACTACGTGACCGCCGATACGTGGCAGGCCGCGAAGAACAGCCCGCATCTCGAAGTGTTCCGCAAGAAGGGCGTCGAGGTGCTGCTGCTGACCGACCGCGTCGACGAATGGATGCTGTCGTTCCTGCACGAATTCGACGGCAAGCCGCTCGCGAGCGTGGCGCGCGGCGATCTCGATCTCGGCGAGCTGAACGACGAGGAGAAGAAGGCGCAGGAGCAGGCCGGCGAGGCGATCAAGCCGGTCGTCGAGAAGATGAAGGAAGCGCTCGGCGACAAGGTGAAGGAAGTGCGCGTCACGTTCCGCCTGACCGATTCGCCGTCGTGTCTCGTCGCGGACGACAACGACATGAGCGGCTACCTGCAGCGGATGCTGAAGGCGGCCGGCCAGAACGCACCGGCGATGCAGCCGATCCTCGAGATCAACCCGGAGCACGCGCTCGTGAAGCAGCTGAACGCCGACAGCGCCGATTTCGGCGACTGGTGCCATCTGCTGTTCGATCAGGCGCTGCTGGCCGAAGGCGGCATGCTCGACGATCCGGCGAGCTTCGTGAAGCGGACCAACGCGCTGCTGCTGTCGCGGGCCGCGTGAACGCGCGCATGCGATTCGACGGCGCACAGGCCGGCTGGCGCGAGACGCCGCGGCCTGGCTGCACGCTCGACCAGCGCGACTGGCTGACGCGCGGCGGATCGCTGACCGCGCACCTCGCGCGGCTCGGCCGCGTGACCGTGCGCGTGACGCGCGAGGCCGTCGACGCGCCGTGGTTCGACGAGCCCGACGCGCTAGCCAGCTCGCCGCGCGCGCCGATGTGGGTGCGCGAGGTGATCCTGTCGGTCGATGGCACGCCGTACGTCGCCGCGCACAGCATCGCGCCGCTCGCGGCCAGCAAGGGCGTGTGGCAGGCGATGCGGCGGCTGCGCACGCGGCCGCTCGCGGAGCTGCTGTACAGCGATCCGCAGGTCGAGCGCTCGGCGCTCGTGAGCCGGCGCGTGATCGCCGGTCATCCGCTGTATGCGCTCGCGAGCCATGCGTTGCAGGGCGCGCGCGCGCCGCATGCGTTTGCCGCGCGGCGCTCGGTGTTCCAGCGGCACGGCAAGCCGCTGATGGTCACCGAGTGCATGCTGCCGACGCTGTGGCGCCATCTCGCCGCGCACGGCGACGGGCCGCGATCGGTCGGGTCGCACGGAGACGTGTGATGCTGCAAGGTTTTCCGCCGGTCGTCGCGCCGGATACGCACACGATGATCCTCGGCAGCTTTCCGGGCGAGGCGTCGCTCGACGCCGCGCAGTACTACGCGCATCCGCGCAACCAGTTCTGGCGATTGTTGGGTGCGGTGCTCGGCGAGCCGGGGCTGCATGAGCTCGCGTATGACGTGCGGCTCGAACGCGTGCTGTCGCACGGCATCGGCATCTGGGATGTGCTCGATGCGTGCCATCGACAGGGCAGTCTCGATTCCGCGATCAGGAATGCGAAGCCGAACGATTTCGATTCGTTGCGCGCGCATGCGCCGTTGCTCAAGCGCGTGTGCTTCAACGGCAAGACGGCAGGGCGGTTTGCCGATGTGATCGGCGCGGCGGGTTATGAAACCCTCGTGTTGCCTTCGTCGAGCCCGGCGAATGCGATGTTGTCGTTCGAGCAGAAGCTGGTGCTTTGGCGCGCACTTCGCGCCTGAGACGCGTTGGATTCCGAGTCTCTCCCGGTCAGGGCTTCGCCGCGCCTTGCCTGGCGCCCGTGGTCGACGCAATGCGACTTTGTGCAGCGACGAGTTGATCATCGGTGGTCGCCACCAGCCACAGACGTGCATGCTTCTCGATCTGGCGATTGTGGTCCTTCAACGGCCCCATCGCGGCAGCGGCCTTCCAGACCACCGGGCCGATTCGGCTACTCCTGCCCGACGGCGCGCCTACCAGCAGGCAGTATGGTCCCAGCGGAAGCGATACGAACGGAAGTGCCGGACTGGTCGTCACGCGCCAGTCGATGAACGGTGTGTCGCTGATCAGCAGCGGCGTGGGCAAGCCGTAGAGCACGCTGAAATCGTACAGCGCCAGCTGTTCTCGCATGCCGACGTAAGTTCGCCGGACGTCGTCGACAACCGCCGCGCGGATCTCGTCCTCGAACATGGGTTCCTGCGCGTAGCGGGCCAATGCCTGGCGAGCCTCCCATTGATACGCGCTGAACAGGCCGATCTCCACGCAATCCTGCACGGCGCGCTGAACCTCCGCCACGGAACCGGCTTCCCCGGGCGTGCCCATCTGCGCCGCCCGCAAAAAGCGGGCAAGTCCCGCCTCGTGGATCGCGGGACCGTCCGCGGATGCGTCGTCGTCGGCGTTCTTGCCCAGCGGCACGTAGGTATATTGCTCCGCAGCGAAATGCGATTTCTTGCCTTCGTCGAACTTGATTTCGCCATCGACGCAGTCCAGATAGCGCGTCCCGATTCGACCGTGCTCCCAAACCCAGTTTTTCAGGAACGGACGGAGTGGATGCAGTCTGTCGTGATCGGCCATTGAACCTCCAGGTTTTCCCGGCATGAGCCATTCGAGCCACTCGCTGCACACGCCGCGCCGTCGGCGGGGCCCGCGCTACAACGCGAGCGTGCCCAGCGCCTCGTAAGTACGATGCAACCAGACCTTGACGCGCTGCCGCTCCAGCAAGCCGAGCCCCGTGGCGGCGCGGTCGGGATGATTGACCGCGGCCCAGAAGCTCGCGCTTTGTCGATCGATCTTCTGCATCGTCGTATCGAGCAGGCGGCGCAGCGTAATCACGCTGGCGCCAAGGGCTTCGGCCCGCTCGCGTTCGCCGGATGCCTCCAGAATCTCGAAGCGATCGCCGCGGACTTCATTCAGCACCACCACCAGCTTGATTCGTCCACCGAATTCGTCGAGCCATTGCCGCAGCAGATCGACCGAATCTCGTCCGGTGTCCATCACGTGCCACCACGTCAACGTGAGGCCGTGTTCTTCTGCAAAAGCGACTATGTCCGAATCGTCGAGCCACTTGGCGAGCGGTTGCCGCGTCTGGGCCGCGAGATCGACCAGTATGCGCCGCTGCGGATCTTCGAGCGCGGATTCCATGACCGGATCGAGGCTGTCGTGCTGGTCGAGCACGGCAGGCGCGGCAAAATCGGCATAGAACCGCAGTAGCGCGCCGTGCGATCGGTCGGTATCGAAGCCCACGAAGGGCATGCTGCGATCGATGAAATACTGGGCCAGCACGCGGGCCGCGAGCGATTTGCCGACGCCGCCTTTTTCCCCGCCAATGAAGTGGATGTGACTCATGCTTACGAAATCCCGTGTGATGGAGCAGGTATGGTCAGAGCGGATGTTGGCAGGCTTCGATGACGTTACGGTACGACCGGTCACGTCGAAAGAAAATGCGTGCGCCGCAGCAGCATGCTGGCTGATCGACGCCGGTGTCAAACTGGACAAAATGGCGACCGGTTCTGGCGGCTGTCTAGCGGTGGGCCGGCGAGCCGGCGCGCTAGCCGGACGATTCCTGTACGGCCACCGATGTTGTTACGTCAGCCGCGCGATGAAGCGATGCGCGGTAGACGATCAGTATCAGAAATATCGGCAACAGGACGGCGCCCGGTTGCCCCATCGCGGGCCTGAACACGAGGAAAAACGAGAGCCCCGGCAGCAACCACGCCAACGCGATGACCGCATGGTCCGTCCACCGGAGCGCGCGGGTCGTCCGGTCGTATTTGCACACGTAAATGATCGCAAGAAGCAGCCACGCGAGATCGTAGTAGATGAGGTACGGCTGGGTCAGCAGCGTCGCGACGATTGCCGCTGCCGCGCATAAGTCTGCATGCTTCTTCCTCGCCCATAGACCCGCGGTCGCAATCACGGCCGGTATCGCGATGGCCGCCTGAACGGCAAAGGCGGTCGGCAGGCTGGCGCCCAGCCGTCGTGACATCGCGAACGGCGTCGGCATCGCGCTCCAGATTCCGCCCGCATTGTTCACCAGGATCAACTGGCTGAACCACGATAGCGTGTCGAAAAAGCGCATCCACAGCGGCACGCCGAGCACCAGCGCACTGACCGCGCAGAACAGCGCGGCCGTGATGGCCATCGCGCCGAGCGTGCGGAAATGTCCGCCGCAGAGGAACAGCAACGGAAACAGGAGCGCCAGTTGCGGTTTGATGACGAGCATGCCGGCGCATACGCCGGCGACGAGAGGTCGTCGTTCGAGCCATCCCAGTGCGCCGGCAGCGAACGCCAGGGTCAGCAAGGAATTCTGCCCGCAGATCGTCACGACCCAGATGCCAGGGAATGCGAGCAGCGTGATCCACGGCAGGGGGCGATCCTTCATCGCGAGCGTGCACGCCGCCAACGCGCTTGCGATGCCGATGCTGACGAACAGACTGTACGAAGCGGCATAGGGCAGCAGCGCCAGCGGATAAACCGGCAACTGGAAGGTCGGCGGATAAACCCACGGTGCGAAAATTTGCGCGGGCGGGAAGTCGGGCAGCAATCGGGCTTCCGTCGCGAACATCTGGTGAAGGTCGAAAGCGGCGAGCGGCCCGCTGTGGAGGGAAACGAAAGACGCGCTCCAGAATACCCGGAAGTCGATACCCGGCGGCGGCACGCCGGGCAGATGCAGCGCCCAGTACGAAAATGCCCAGATACCCAGCAGCACGAGCTGGAACACCAGGATCGCCGCGCTGTACAGGACGAGCCGCTCTCTGGAGAGCCATCCCTGGCGATCTGGCGGTGCGTGGTCCGTCGCTGTATGCGTCATGGCCGCTGTGTGCCTCCCCGAATGCCGTTTCAGTTTGGCATAGGTTCGGGCGGGCGAACGGGCTTTTTATTGCAAGAAAGTAAATGATCGATCGCGTTCCGGATCGGGCTGGCGGCGGGTTTCGCGGATGTCGATCGTCGTCGTATCAGCAGTCGAATGGGCCGGAACATCGAGGCGGACCGGCGGCGGGCGCGCTCGCCCCCCCCCCCGGGGGGGGGGGGGGGGGGGGGGGCGGGGCCGCGCCCCCCCCCCCCCCCGCGCCCCCCCCCCGGGGGGCGGGGGGGGGGGGGGCCCCCCCCCCCCCCCCCGGCCCCGCCCCCCCACCAATGCTATCCTCTCGTCCGCCCATCCAGCGTCATCCAGCATCACCCAGCGAGATTCAACCAACATGACCCGACTGATCAAGCGTGCGTCCGCCGAGGCGCGCGCGTTCAAGCAACGCAAGCCGTCCGCGTACAACGGCTCGGAAAAACTCCAGCCGCCGCGCGTGAAGCGCCGCCCGGACATCGACGAACACGACGACGTGCCGGTGCTCGAAGCGCCGCGCAAGCCGCGCTTCGCGCCCGTGACGTTCTCCGAAGAAGGCGGCGTGCGCTTCCTGCACTTCGGCACCGAGTGGGTGCAGGGCGCGATGCGGATCTCGAAGCCGCTGCATATCGAGCTCGAATACGCGCAGCAGATGATGGCGTGGCTGCTGTTCCTGGAAACGCCCGGGCGGATCGTCCAGCTCGGGCTCGGCACCGGCGCGCTGACCAAGTTCTCGCACCGTTTCCTGCCGCACGCGAAGGTCGAGGCCGTCGAGCTGAACCCGGCCGTGATCGTCGCCGCGCGCACGATGTTCGCGCTGCCGCCCGACGACGCGCGCCTCGTCGTACACGAAGCCGACGCATGGGATTTCGTCAACGACCCGGCCAACCGCGGCACGACCGGCGCGATCCAGATCGACCTGTACGACGCGACCGCGCGCGGCCCCGTGCTCGACAGCGTCGCGTTCTATCGCGCGGTGCGCGGCTGCCTCGCCGACGCCGGCATCGCGACGATCAACCTGTTCGGCGATCATCCGAGCTTCGTGCGCAACATGAAGCACCTGAACGCGGCGTTCGATCACCGCGTGATCGCGCTGCCCGAAGTGCACGACGGCAACCGGATCGCGATCGCGTTCTCGGGCCCCGCGCTCGACGTGCCGTTCGCGCAACTGGAAGCCCGCGCGAAGCTGATCGAGGACACGCTGAAGCTGCCCGCGCGCAAGTGGGTGAAAGCTTTGAAAGCCACGACCGGCGCACGCGACGCCGCGTTCGCGATCTGACGTCGCAGGCACCGGCGACAGGCCGGTGCAACCGCACGACAAGGGGCGGATCACCTCGGGTTCGCCCCTGCTTGACCGCGTGCTCGCGGCTCCTATACTGGCGCGAAGCCAGGGGAGCCGCAGCCTACCCGTTTTGCCGCTCCTCTCGGCGCCGTACCCGCTCAACAAGATCGATAACCGGGATAGAAGAGGAGACGTCATGGCTCACGATGCCGACGCCAACCGGGCCGCCAAGCGCTGGCTCTGGCTGCTGGTACTGCCGCTGATCGCGATGGTCTGGGTACCGTCGTACAGCAAGATCGAACCGCAATGGCTCGGTTTTCCGTTTTTCTACTGGTACCAGTTGCTGTGGGTCTTCATCAGCGCGGTGATCACCGCGTTCGTGTATTTCAAGACCAAGAACGCATGGAAGGCGAGCGGCACGCAGGGAGGTGCGCAATGAATCTCGGCGCGACCTTCGTCTTCGTTCTGCTGTTCATCGGCGTCACGATCATCGGTTTCCTGGCCGCGAACTGGCGGCGCGGCGATCTTGCCCATCTCGACGAATGGGGCCTCGGCGGACGCCGCTTCGGCACGATCGTCACGTGGTTCCTGCTCGGCGGCGATCTCTACACGGCCTACACGTTCGTCGCGGTGCCCGCGCTCGTGTTCGGCGCCGGCGCGATGGGCTTCTTCGCGCTGCCGTACACGATCCTGATCTATCCGTTCGCGTTCGTCGTGTTCCCGAAGCTGTGGAGCATCGCGAAGCGGCACGGCTACGTGACGGCCGCCGATTTCGTCAATGCGCGCTACGGCAGCCGGATGCTCGCGCTGGCGATCGCGGTGACGGGCATCCTGGCGACGATGCCATACATCGCGCTGCAGCTCGTCGGCATCGAGGTGGTGATCGGCGCGCTTGGCTTCGACACGACCGGCTTCGTCGGCGATCTGCCGCTGATCATCGCGTTCGCGATCCTCGCTGCCTACACGTACACGTCGGGGCTGCGTGCGCCCGCGATGATCGCGATCGTGAAGGACGTGCTGATCTACGTCACGATCGCCGCCGCGGTGATCGTGATCCCCGCGAAGCTCGGCGGTTTCGGGCACATCTTCTCCGCGGTGCCGCCCGCGAAGCTGCTGCTGAAGGCGCCCGACGCGATGAGCCTGAACGGCTACAGCGCGTACGCGACGCTCGCGATCGGCTCGGCGCTCGCGCTGTTCCTGTATCCGCACTCGGTCACGGCGATCCTGTCGTCGTCGTCGGGCAACTCGATCCGCCGCAACATGGCGATGCTGCCCGCGTACTCGTTCGTGCTCGGCCTGCTCGCGCTGCTCGGCTACATGGCGCTCGCCTCCGGCGTGAAGGACATGCCGCAGTACGCGCCGTACTTCAAGGCGTTCGGCCCGAACTTCGCGGTGCCCGCGCTGTTCCTCGAGTACTTCCCGTCGTGGTTCGTCGGCGTCGCGTTCGCGGCGATCGGCATCGGCGCACTGGTGCCGGCGGCGATCATGTCGATCGCGGCCGCGAACCTGTACACGCGCAACATCCATCGCGAGTTCGTGAACCGCAATATGTCGCACGACCAGGAAACGCACGTCGCGAAGCTCGTATCGCTGATCGTGAAAGTCGGCGCGGTGGCGTTCATCCTCGGGCTGCCGCTGACCTACGCGATCCAGCTGCAACTGCTCGGCGGGATCTGGATCATCCAGACGCTGCCCGCGATCGTGCTCGGCCTGTACACGCGCGTGCTCGACCATCGCGGCCTGCTGGCCGGCTGGGCGGCCGGCATCGTGTGCGGCACGTGGATGGCGGTCTCGCTGAAGCTGGCGAGTTCGATCTTCACGATCCACCTGTTCGGCCTCGCGATTCCCGGCTACGCGGCCGTGTGGTCGCTGATCGTGAACCTGGTGGTGTCGGTGGCGGTGAGCGTGCTGGTGCGCGTGATGGGGATGACGCATGCGGAGGATCGCACGCGGCCGGAGGATTATCTCGACGTCGTCGAGGGCTGATACGGGCGGTGCGCGGCCGTGTGCCGCGCACGCGTCGCGCAGCAACGAAAACGCCCGCCACCGCAAGGTGGCGGGCGTTCGTTCTTGCGTCAGCCCTGCGCGCGTTTCGCGAGTTCCTCGCGCTGCGACAGATCCTCGACGTTGACCATCCAGTGCACGCCGAAACGATCCTTCGCCATCCCGAAGCCGAGCGCCCAGAACGTCTTGCCGAACGGCATCGTCACTTCGCCGCCGTCGGCGAGCGCATTGAACAGCTTCTGGCCTTCGTCGACCGTCGTCGGGTTCAGCGACAGCGAATAGCCGGCGTGCGCGGCGCCCGCCGGCTGGCTGCAGTCCCCGTCCGAGCACATGATCATCGACTCGCCGATCGTGAAGCTCGCGTGCATCACCTTGTCGGCCATCTCCGGCGACATCGGGTAATCGGGATTCGGCGGGGCGTCCTTGAAGTGCATCTTGAACATCGTCTTCGCACCGAGCGCCTTTTCGTAGAACTGAAGGGCTTCGTCGGCACGACCGTAGAACGTCAGGTACGGTTGAACTTGCATCGTTGTCTCCTGGAATGTGCGATGCCGGCGCGTCGGCGCTGGCGTGGCGTCGTGCAAGACTGACTGGGGGAAAAGGGTGCATCGGGAGGCGGCCGTCGTACCCGTGACGTGGATTGTAGTGCGCGCGCTTGACGATGGAATGAAAAATAAAACGGCCGCGAACACGAAATTCGCAGCCGTTTTCAGCGCGTGGGCTGACGCCTGTCGTCAGGCTTGCTGACAGCCGCTGACGCGCGGCGCGATTCAGCGCAGCGCGTCGATCAGCTTCTCGAGCTTCACCGCGTCGGCGGCGAACACGCGGATGCCTTCGGCGAGCTTTTCGGTCGCCATCGCTTCGTCGTTCAGCTGGAAGCGGAACGATGCCTCGTCGATCGCGACGCGCTCGGCCGGCTTGTCCTGCAGCGTGTCCGGCGACAGCTTGCGTGCGACCGTGTCGTTGCTCTCCTGCAGCTTCTGCAGCAAATCGGGACTGATCGTCAGCAGGTCGCAGCCGGCGAGCTCGGTGATCTGGCTCGTCGTGCGGAAGCTCGCGCCCATCACTTCGGTCTTGTAGCCGAACGTCTTGTAGTACGTGTAGATGCGGCGCACCGACTGCACGCCCGGATCGTTCGCGCCGCCGTCGCGCGCTTCGTTCCATTCCGCGCCGGCCTGCTTCTTGTACCAGTCGTAGATGCGGCCGACGAACGGCGAGATCAGTTGCGCGCCGGCTTCCGCGCACGCGGCGGCCTGCACGAGCGAGAAAAGCAGGGTCATGTTGCACTTGATCCCTTCCTTCTGCAGCACCTCGGCCGCACGGATTCCTTCCCACGTCGACGCGAGCTTGATCAGGATGCGCTCGCGCCCGACGCCGGCCGCTTCGTACAGCTTGATGAGCTCGCGGCCCTTGTCGATCGAGCGCTGCGTGTCGAATGACAGGCGTGCGTCGACCTCGGTCGACACGCGGCCCGGGATCAGTTTCAGGATTTCGGTGCCGAACGCGATCAGCAGGCGGTCGATGATGAAATCGGTGCTTTCGTTGCGATGATCGCGGACGGTTTTCTCGAGGATCGGCTTGTACGCATCCTTCTGGACGGCCTTCAGGATCAGCGACGGGTTCGTGGTCGCGTCCTGCGGCTTGTATTGCGCAAGCTGCTGGAAGTCGCCCGTGTCGGCGACGACGGTCGTGTACTGCTTCAGCTGGTCGAGTGCGGTAGTCATGGCGATTCGGAAGAAGAGCGCGGGGCGCCGGGTTCTCACGGGCCGCGCGAGCGCGGCGGCGAAGCGAAGCGGCGCCGGGCGCCGCTTCCGATCCATCATTTTAGGCCCGATTCGTGTCGCGCACGTTTTGGCGCGTCGGGCGCGCGCCGCGGCGGGCGGCGAGCCGCGTCACGCGGGGCGTCGCGCGTTCAGAATCACCTGCGTGACGACGCCCGCGACGAGCCCCCAGAACGCCGGGCCGATCGACAGCAGCGTGAGGCCCGAGGCGGTCACCATGAACGTGACGAGCGCCGCTTCGCGTTGTTTCACGTCCTGCATCGCGTTCGCGAGCCCGCTCATGATCGAGCCGAACAGCGCGAGCGCGGCGACCGACACGACGAGCGCCTTCGGCAGCGCGGCGAACAGCGCGGCGATCGTCGCGCCGAAGATGCCGGCGACCAGGTAGAACGTGCCGCACCACACGGCGGCCGTGTAGCGCTTCGCGCGATCCTCGTGCGCTTCGGGGCCCGTGCAGATCGCGGCCGTGATCGCCGCGAGGTTCACGCCGTGCGAGCCGAACGGCGCGAGCAGCAGCGACGCGAGGCCGGTCGTCGCGATCAGCGGCGAAGAAGGCGTCTGATAGCCGTCCGCGCGCAGCACCGCGATGCCCGGCACGTTCTGCGACGCCATCGCGACGACGAACAGCGGAATGCCGATGCTGACGATCGACGCGATCGAGAATGCGGGCATCGTGAGCACGGGCTGCGCGAGCGCGATGTGGAAGCGGCTGAAGTCGAGCAGCCCGAGGCCGCCGGCCGCCGCCGTGCCGACGATCAGCGTCGTCGGAATCGCGTAGCGCGGCGCGAGCCGCTTCACGATCAGGTAGGTGAAGAACATCGCGAGCACGAGCGCGGTCTGGAACTGCGCGGCGCGGAAGATCTCGATGCCGATCTCGAACAGGATGCCCGCGAGCAGCGCGGCCGCGATGCCGGCCGGAATGCGCTTCATCAGCGTGTCGAACAGCCCGCTCACGCCGACGGCCGTCAGCAGCAGCGCGCACACGACGAACGCGCCGATCGCCTCCGGGTAGGGCACGCCGGGCAGCGACGCGACCAGCAGCGCGGCGCCGGGCGTCGACCATGCGACGACGACGGGCGCGCGAAAGCGCAGCGACAGGCCGATGGTCGTCAGCGCCATGCCGATCGACAGCGCCCAGATCCACGACGAGATCTGCGCATCGGTGAGGTGGGCGGCGCGGCCGGCCTGGAACATCAGCACGAGCGAACTCGTGTAGCCGGTCATCATCGCGACGAAGCCGGCGACGAGCGTGGACACGGACGTATCGGCAAAAAAGCGGCGGCCGCCGGCGCGGCTCGCGCTCGCGGTGGGCGAAGGGTTCATGCTCTCTCCGGGGCGGCCGCTCGGATGCGGCCTGGGTATCTGCGGGTGGGTGTCGTTACTTGCTGAGTGCGCGCATCGCGGTTTCGAGGCCCGCGAGCGTGAGCGGATACATGCGCTGGCCGAGCACGTCGCGAATGATCGCGACCGATTGCCGGTATTCCCATAGCCGCTCGGGCTCGGGGTTCAGCCATGCATGGTGGGGGAACTGGTCGGCGAGGCGGCGCAGCCACACGGCGCCGGCTTCCGGGTTGTTGTATTCGACCGAGCCGCCGGGCTGCAGCACTTCGTACGGGCTCATCGTCGCGTCGCCGACGAAGATCAGCTTGTAGTCGGGCGTGAACTTGTGCAGCACGTCCCACGTCGCGGTGCGCTCGGAGTGGCGGCGCCGGTTGTTCTTCCACAGGTGGTCGTACACGCAGTTGTGGAAGTAGAAGAATTCGAGGTGCTTGAATTCGGCCTTCGCGGCCGAGAACAGCTCTTCCGTGCGCTTGATGTGGTCGTCCATCGAGCCGCCGACGTCGAGCAGCATCAGCACCTTCACGTTGTTGTGGCGCTCGGGCACCATCCGCAGGTCGAGCCAGCCGGCGTTCGCGGCCGTGCTGCGGATCGTGCCGGGCAGGTCGAGCTCCTCGGCCGCGCCCTCGCGCGCGAAGCGGCGCAGCCGCCGCAGCGCGACCTTGATGTTGCGCGTGCCGATCTCGACCGAATCGTCGTAGTCGCGGTACGCGCGCGCTTCCCACACCTTCACCGCGGTGCGGTTGCCGTTCGACGGGCCGCCGATGCGCACGCCTTCCGGGTTGTAGCCGCCGTGCCCGAACGGCGACGTGCCGCCGGTGCCGATCCACTTGTTGCCGCCTTCGTGGCGTTCCTTCTGCTCGTCGAGCAGCGCCTTCAAACGCTCCATCAGCTTGTCGAGGCCGCCCATCGCTTCGATCTGCGCCTTCTCCTCGGGCGACAGCTCGCGCTCGAGGCGCTTCTCGAGCCAGTCGAGCGGGATGTCGAACGCCTCGGACGGCAGCGCGGACACGCCGTGGAAATACGCGCCGAACGCCTGGTCGAACTTGTCGAAGTACTGCTCGTCCTTGACGAGCGTCATCCGCGCGAGGAAGTAGAACGCGTCGATCGACGGCGAGATCAGCCCGGCCTTCAGCGATTCGAGCAGCGTCAGGTATTCCTTCACCGAGACGGGCAGCTTGGCTGCGCGCAGCGCGTAGAAGAAATTGAGCAGCATGGCCGGGCCTTCGCGGGTGGGTTACCGGTTGTGCCGGTTCATGTAGACGAGCCGTTCGAGCAGGCTCAGATCCTGCTCGTTCTTCAGCAGCGCGCCGGCGAGCGGCGGCACGATCTGCTTCGCGTCGGCACTGCGCAGCGCGTCGGCCGAGATGTTCTCGGCGAGCAGCAGCTTCAGCCAGTCGAGCAGCTCGGACGTCGACGGCTTCTTCTTCAGCCCCGACACGCCGCGCAATTCGAAGAAGCTCTCGAGCGCCGCGCGCAGCAGTTCCTCGCGGATGTTCGGGAAATGCACGGCGACGATCTTCTGCATCGTCGACGGATCGGGAAACTGGATGTAATGGAAGAAGCAGCGGCGCAGGAACGCGTCGGGCAGCTCCTTCTCGTTGTTCGACGTGATGATGACGAGCGGACGGTGCTTCGCGCGAATGGTCTCGCGCGTCTCGTACACGTGGAACTCCATCCGGTCGAGCTCGCGCAGCAGGTCGTTCGGGAATTCGATGTCGGCCTTGTCGATCTCGTCGATCAGCAGCACGCTCGGCTGCTCGGCGTCGAACGCCTGCCACAGCACGCCCTTGACGATGTAGTTCGCGATGTCCTTCACGCGCGCGTCGCCGAGCTGCGAATCGCGCAGCCGCGACACGGCGTCGTATTCGTACAGGCCCTGCTGCGCCTTGGTGGTCGACTTGATGTGCCACTGCAGCAGCGGCATGCCGAGCGCGGCGGCCACTTCCTCGGCGAGCATGGTCTTGCCGGTGCCGGGCTCGCCCTTGATCAGCAGCGGGCGCTGCAGCGTCAGCGCGGCATTGACCGCGAGCGTCAGATCGTCGGTGGCGACGTACTGCGAGGACCCTTCGAAACGCATGGCGGCGCTCTTCTTCAACGGGAAAAAAACCCAGTATAAGTCAGAAGGGCTGTCCGGGCGGGCCGCGCCCGCGTATCGTTGCGGGGCTGTGGCAGGGCCCGCCGGGGCGCCGTATGGACGCATTCCCCGCCGACGCGGTACAATCTGGCCGTTTTTTTTGGCCTGCGTGGCGACCGACAAGCAAAACGGCGCGGGCCGTTGCCGCTTCGGCGCCAGTTTCCCCTCAAGCTAGGTTACAAGAGCTATGAACAAATTCGTCGGCAAACACGTCGTTGTCGCAGCGCTCGTGGCGCTCGCGGGCAGCGCGCAGGCGGCCGGTGTGGTCGGCAACCCGAAGGACGGGGCGAGCAAGGCCGCCATGTGCATCGGTTGCCACGGCATCCAGGACTACCGCGCGGCGTACCCGGAGGTCTACCGGGTGCCTGTCCTCGGCGGCCAGAACCAGCAATACCTCGAGAACGCGCTGAAGGCCTACCGCAAGAAGGATCGTCACTTCCCGTCGATGAATGCGATCGCCGGCTCGCTGACCGACCAGGACATCGCGGATCTGTCGGCGTACTACGCCGCCCAGAAGGCCGACACGAAGGACAACCCCTACAAGTAAAGCGCGCGCCGCCGATCTCTCCGGCGGGACAGGAGCATTCATGAACAACGCATTCAAGACGGCGGCGGTGGCACTGGCGGCCGGCCTCGCGATCGGTACCGCGCACGCAGCGGACATCTCGAAGGGCAAGGAACTGGTCGAGTCGCACAACTGCGCGGCCTGCCACGGCGCGCAGCTGAACAAGCCGATCAACGCGGAGTACCCGCGCCTCGCCGGCCAGCACGCCGACTATCTCGTGTGGGCGATGCGCCAGTACCAGATGGGGCTGACGAACCCGCTGATCGGCCGCAACAACGCGATCATGCAGGCGCAGGTCCAGAACCTGTCGGTCAGCGACATGAAGGACATCGCGTCCTACATCGAGTCGCTGAAGGAAACCGACCTCGTGTTCAAGAAGTAAGCGCGACGGGCCTCAGCGGCTCGCGCAGCAGGAATGCCCCGCCTCGGCGGGGTATTTTTTTGTCCGCGGCCCGGCGCAGGTCGATGTGCCGGCCCCGGGGCACTACTCAGTCGCGCGACGCGCGGCGCAGGATGCGCTGCAGGTACGCGTCGGTATCGGGCGGCGTGTTCGTGCGCTGCGCTTCCCAGATCGTCTCGCCGAGGCATTCCATGATCGCGTGCTGCGCGTCGTGGGTCGAGTCGAGCTTCGCGGCCAGCTTGTCGTGCGCGGCGCGGATCCCGGGCGGCTGGTCGATCGACAGCTGCTCGCTGATCGCGAGGTGCATCGACAGGTGCAGGAACGGGTTCGTCCGGCCTTCCTCGGGCGTGTAGTTGCGCGCGGCCGCGCCGTCGGCGTCGGCCAGTTCGTCGTGGTATTCGGGATGCTCGACGATCCAGTCGGCCGCGATCGCTTCCAGCGGCGTCAGGATCTCGCCTGCGCGCTGCTTGCGCCAGGTCTCGGTGAAAAAGCGACGCACGTCGTCGCGGCTTGGATTGAACATGGTGGGGAAACGTCGTGATTCGGGCGGCGTCATGCCGCGTTGCGCATTGTACGCCGGCGCGGCCGACGGCGCTGGCGGTGGCCACCAGGGCGGCTGGAGGCGGGCGGCGGGGCGGGTGTTACGGCCGCCCGTCGCGCAACGGGTAAGCGCGGGCTAGGCTCGCCGCCGCCGCGCCGCTACACTCCGACGATTCCCGTCACGGCGCGTTGCTCGCCCGCTTTCATCTTTCATCATGACCGCCATCGTCCGCTCCTCGTCCGCCGCGCTGCAGGGCGCGCTCTACGTCGCGTTGTCCGCCGCCGCATTCGGTGCGATGGCGATTTTCGGCCGCTATGCGTATGCGGCCGGCGTCGACGTGCTCGGGCTGTTGATCGTGCGCTTCGCGATCGGCGGCGCGGTGCTCGCGGCGATCGCGCGGCACCGCCGCGTCGCCTGGCCGCGCGGGCGGGCGCTCGCGCCGCTGGTGGCGATGGGCGCGCTCGGCTACGTCGGCCAGTCGTTCTGCTATTTCAGCGCGCTGCAGCACGCGCAGGCGAGCCTCGTCGCGCTGCTGCTGTACCTGTATCCGGCGTTCGTCACGCTGCTGGCCGCGTGGTGGCTCGGCGAGCGCCTCACGCGTGCCAAGGCCGTCGCGCTGGTGCTGTGCGTCGCGGGCTCGGCGCTGATGGTCGGCGGCGGGCACGGCGAGCCGCTCGGAATCGCGCTCGCGCTGGCCGCCGCGGTGATTTACTCGCTGTACATCGTCGGCGGCACGAAGGCGACGCGCGGCGTCGATCCGCTCGCGACCACCGCGATCATCTGCTTGTCGGCCACCGCGACGCTCGTCGCGATCGCCGTCATGCGAACGGCGGCGTTCGGCGCGCCGCCGCGCTGGCCCGCGACGGCCGGCGGCTGGGCGTCGATGCTCGCGATCGCGCTCGTGTCGACGGTCGCGGCCATGCTCGCGTTCTTTTCCGGGCTCGAGCGGCTCGGGGCCGCACGCACGTCGATGCTGTCGACGCTCGAACCGGTCGTGACGGTCGCGCTCGCGGCGCTGCTGTTCGGGGAAGCGTTGTCGCCGCTGCAGTGGGCGGGCGGCGTCGCGATCCTGGCGGCCGTGCTGGCGCTCGTGCGCGCGGGCGGCGCGGCCGCCGACGACGCGACGGCGACGTCGAATGCATGACGGGGAAGAGGAAGCCGCCGGCGCGCAACGGCGCCGGCCGGTATCGCGCGCGGCCCGAGCGGCCGGTGCGATGCGTGGATACGTCAGTCGCGGCTGACGCGCGTCACTCGTTGGGCGGCGGCGTCTTCGGCCGGAACTCGCACAGCGGCTCGATCGCGCAGTGCCAGCATTCGGGCCGGCGGGCCTTGCAGACGTAGCGCCCGTGCAGGATCAGCCAGTGATGCGCGTCCTGCAGGAATTCCTTCGGCGTGAACTTCTCGAGCGCGGTCTCGACGGCCCGCACGTCCTTGCCCGGCGCGAGCCCGGTGCGATTCGCGACGCGGAAGATATGCGTGTCGACCGCGATCGTCGGCTGGCCGAACGCGGTGTTCAGCACGACGTTCGCGGTCTTGCGGCCGACGCCCGGCAAGCCTTCGAGCGCTTCGCGATCGGCCGGCACTTCGCCGTCGTAGCGCTCGAGCAGGATCCGGCACGTCGCGACCACGTTCTTCGCCTTGGTGCGATAGAGGCCGATCGTCTTGATGTACTCGGTGACGCCTTCCTCGCCGAGCGCGACGATTTGTCGCGGGGTGTTCGCGACCGGGAACATTTTCCGCATCGCTTTGTTGACCGACACGTCGGTCGCCTGCGCGGACAGCATTACGGCAATCAGCAGCTCGAACGGCGTCGAGTATTCGAGCTCGGTGGTCGGATGCGGATTGAGGCTCTGCAGCGTTTCGTAGATCGCGCGTCGTTTGTTGGCGTTCATGGAGCGTTCTGGTCGGGCGGCACGGCCGGGTCGTCCGGATCGCCGCTGCCTGCGTCGTTGTCGGGGTCGTTGCTGCCCGAGGCCGCGTCGGCATCGCGCTGCGCCTGCTGTTCGGCGAGCCGCTTGCGGCGCGCCTCGGCCGCGTCGATCTGCGCCTGGACGGCCGCGCTCACGCCCTCGGTGTTCTTCGGCCCGGCGCCTTGCCCGGACAGCTCTTCCTTCTTCTTGCGCGCGCGTTCGAGCGCGGCGGCGATGATCGCGCGTTTCTTCGCTTCGGCGTCGTCGGCCGGTGCGGCGGCCGGCGTGCCCGCCGAGCCGGGCCGCGCGGCCGATGCCTCCGCGGCCGGCTTCGCGGCGCTGGCCGCGCGGCGGGCGGCGGCGCGCGCTTCGGCGGCCTCGCGCTCGCGGCGCTGGCGCGCGAGCCGCAGGTCGTGGCGTTCGCGCGCGGCGTCGGCCTGTTCCTGCGACCACGCGTCCCAGCCCGTGCGATCGCCGGTCACCGGCAGCATCGCGATGCAGTCGACCGGGCACGGCGGCACGCACAGGTCGCAGCCCGTGCACAGCGACGCGACGATCGTGTGCATCTGCTTCGGCGCGCCGACGATCGCGTCGACCGGGCACGCCTGCATGCACAGCGTGCAGCCGATGCACAGGTTTTCGTCGATGAACGCGAGCGCGCGCGGATGCTCGGTGCCGTTGACGGGGTTCAGCGGAATCACCGGCTTGCCGAGCAGGCTCGCGAGGCGCGCGATGCCTTCGGCGCCGCCGGGCGGGCACTGGTTGTAGTTCGCGTTGCCGGCGGCGATTGCCTCGGCGTACGGACGGCAGCCGTTATAGCCGCACTTCGTGCATTGCGTCTGGGGAAGCAGATCTTCGATGCGATCCGCGAGTGTTTTGGAATCGGTCACGGTGACGACAGGCTGACAACAGGCGCAGCGGCGCCGAATGGCTCTCGACCGCGTCGGGCGCGGCCGGAAAGGTTTGCCAAAGCTCGATTATCGCCGATTTCCCGCATTGCGCCGGACGCCGTCTATGCGCATAATCGAACCGCTTTTTTGCAGGGGCTCAGCAGGAGGGCGGCCGCCCGCGGCGCGCCCGTTCCAGGGCGGCCGGCGCCGAGGCGGTGGGGTGTCGGTCCGAATCAAGCGGCTCACATAGCAAAGCGCCACCATGAATCAGCCAAAAATCAAAAGAGATCCTGAAGGCACGCGCCGCCGCATCCTGATGGCGGCAGCCGAAGAGTTCGCGAATGGCGGGCTGTTCGGCGCGCGCGTCGATCAGATCGCGCGCCGGGCCGAAACGAACGAGCGCATGCTCTATTACTACTTCGGCAGCAAGGAGCAGCTCTTCACGGCGGTGCTCGAACACGCGTTCTCCGCGCTGACGGAGGCCGAGCGCGTGCTGGATCTCGACGGCGTCGCGCCGGTCGAAGCCGTCACGCGGCTCGCGCATTTCGTGTGGGACTACTACCGCGACCATCCGGAGCTGCTCCGGCTCATCAACAACGAGAACCTGCACGAAGCGCGCTATCTGCACAAGTCGACGCGGATTCGCGAGATGATGTCGCCGATCGTCGCGAAGCTCGGCAACGTGCTGATGCGCGGCCAGAGGGCGGGGCTGTTCCGCGGCGACGTCGATCCGCTGCGCTTCTACGTGACGCTGTCGGGGCTCGGCTACTACATCGTGTCGAACCGCTTCACGCTCGCCGCGACGCTCGGCCGCGACTTCACCGACACCGACGAGCGCGCGGAGATGGTCCGAATGAACACCGAGGTGCTGCTCGCCTATCTGCTGCGGCGCTGACGCGACGAACGCAGGAGCCGACGAGCCGCCCCATCGCGGCCGCGGCCGAATAAAAAAACGCCGCCGTTGCGCGAAGCAACGGCGGCGTTTTTGCGTCGGGATGCGGCGCGTCAGGCGGCCTTGCGGGCCCGCACGGTTTTGGCGCGCGGGCTGCCTGCCGCGCGTTTCGCCGCGGGCGCGGCCTTCGCGGCGGGCGTCCTGGCGGGCGCGACCGTCACGGCCGGCGCCTTCACGCGCGTGCGTTTCGCGGCGGTGACGCGCACCGCCGTTTCCGGCTCCGGCTTGGCGGCCGGCACGACGCCGATCGCGGTCGCATCCTGCGCATCGACGGGCAACTTCGTCGCGCCGTTCTTCGGCTCCGGCGCATGCTCGCGGATGAAGTCGCGCAGTTGCGGATAGATGATCGTGCGCCAGCGGCGGCCCGAGAAGATCCCGTAGTGGCCGCACTTCTCGGCGGTCAGGCTGCGGCGGTCGTCCTGCGGGATGCCCGTGCACAGCTCGTGCGCGACGTGCGTCTGGCCGCTGCCCGAGATGTCGTCGAGTTCGCCCTCGATCGTCATCAGCGCGGTGTGCTTGATGTCCTGCGGACGCACGCGCTCGCCCTCGACGTCCCACGTGCCTTCCGCGAGCCGGAATTCCTGGAATACGACGCGGATCGTCTCGAGGTAATACTCGGCGGCCATGTCGAGCACCGCGTTGTATTCGTCGTAGAAGCGGCGGTGCGCTTCGGCGTCGTCCTCGTCGCCGCGCAGCAGGCTCTGGTAGAAGTCCCAGTGCGATTGCGCGTGGCGCTCCGGGTTCATCGCGACGAAGCCCGTGTGCTGCAGGAAGCCCGGATACACCTGGCGGCCTTCGCCCGGATAGTTCGCGGGCACCGTGTGGATCACGTTGTTCTCGAACCACGCGGTCGAGTGTTGCGTGGCCAACGAGTTCACCGACGTCGGGCTGCGGCGCGCGTCGATCGGGCCGCCCATCATCGTCATCGTGAGCGGCGTGTCCTCGCCGCGGCTCGCCATCAGCGAAATCGCCGCGAGCACCGGCACCGTCGGCTGACATACCGAGATCACGTGGAGGTTGCGCGCGCCGATGTGACGGATGAATTCCTGGATGTACGCGATGTAGTCGTGCAGGTGGAACGGGCCGACTTCGACCGGCACCATCCGCGCATCGATCCAGTCGGTGATGTAGACCTTGTGATCCTGCAGCAGCGTGCGCACCGTGTCGCGCAGCAGCGTCGAGTGGTGGCCCGACAGCGGCGCGCAGACCAGCACGACCGGTTCGTCCTTCAGTTGCGTGACGGCGTCGGCATCGTCCGAATAGCGCTTGAAGCGCAGCAGCCGGCAGAACGGCTTCTCGATGATCGTCTGCTCGACGATCGGGATGTTGTGGCCGTCCTTGACGATCTGATGAAGGTTGAATTCCGGCTTTTCGTAATCCTTGCCGAGCCGATACATCAGCTCATAGGCGGCCGCCATCCGCGGCGCGCCGGGCATCAGCGAGAACGGGCTGGACGGATTCGCGAACGACTTCGACGCGGCCTGGGCCCAGGCCGTGAGCGGGCTCAGCATCGCCCGCTGGAATTCGTGCAGTTGGTAAAGCATGCAGGCTACTCCCGCGTGGGGGGACGGTGCGCAAGGGCGGCGTGAGGCGTCGCGGCGTGCCGTGTGGGTCAGCGGCCGGCCATGTTGCATTGCAGCCGGACAATCTCGTCGATCATATCGGACAACGATCGTTTGTGCAATGCAACATTTCCCGGTTTTTTCATCAAATTTTTGCGATTTGACGATCTATGAACAAGGGCCCGCGCCGCCGCTCAGCGGCCGGTGGCCACGGCCGGCGCGGGCTGGCCGGCCGCGCGCGCCATCGCGTCTTCATGGTGCATCAGGTTCATCGCGGTATGCACGAGCGCCACGTGCGAGAACGCCTGCGGGAAGTTGCCGACGAGCCGCCCGGCCACCGGGTCGTATTCCTCCGCGAGCAAGCCCAGGTCGTTGGACAGCGCGAGCAGCCGGCTGAAGAGCCGATGCGCGTCGTCGATCCGGCCGAGCAGCGCGTAGCTGTCGACCAGCCAGAAGCTGCACGCGAGAAACGTGCCTTCGCCCGGCGGCAGGCCGTCGTCGTATTCGGTCGTGCGGTAGCGCATCACGAGCCCGTCGTGCAGCAATTCCCGTTCGATCGCGTCGACCGTGCCAACGATGCGCGGGTCTTCCGGCGGCAGGAAGCCGAGCTGCGGCAGCAGCAGCACGCTCGCATCGAGCTCGTCGCTGCCGTAGCTCTGTGCGAACGCCTGCTTGCCTTCGTGCCACGCGTTCGCGCAGACGTCCGCATGAATCCGCTCGCGCAGCGCGCGCCAGCGGTCGAGCGAGCCGGGCAGCCGGAACATTTCCGCCGACTTGATCGCGCGGTCGAACGCGACCCACGCCATCACCTTCGAGAACGTGAAATGGCGGCGGCCGCCGCGCGTTTCCCAGATCCCTTCGTCGGGTTCCTGCCAGATCTTCTCGAGGTGGTCGAGCAGCGCGCACTGCACCGACCAGACCGTGTCGTCGGCCTGCAGGCCGCCCACGCGCGCGAGATGCAGCGCGGCCATCACCTCGCCGAACACGTCGAGCTGGAGCTGGTTCGCGGCGCCGTTGCCGACGCGCACCGGCAGCGAATCCTGGTAGCCGGGCAGCCAGTCGAGCTCCATTTCCGGCAGCCGGCGCTCGCCGGCGATCCCGTACATGATCTGGATCTGCTCGGGCGAGCCGGCCATCACGCGGCCAAGCCACGTGCGCCACGCGCGCGCCTCGTCGTAGTAGCCGCCGCGCATCAGCGCGAGCAGCGTGATCGTCGCGTCGCGCAGCCAGCAGTAGCGGTAGTCCCAGTTGCGGTTGCCGCCGATCTTCTCGGGCAGCGAGGTGGTCGGCGCGGCGACGATGCCGCCGGTCGGCTCGTACGCGAGCGCCTTCAGCGTGATCAGCGAGCGGCGCACGGCGGCCGCGTAGCGGCCCTGCACCTGGCAGCGGCCCGACCATTCGAGCCAGTAGTTCTCGGTGCGCGCGAGCATCGACAGCGGGTCGCGCGCCGGCGGCAGCCGCATGTGCGACGCCGCGTAGCCGAGCGAGAACGGCACGCGCTCGTCGGCGCTCACCGTGAATTCCGCGAGCGTATGGAGGTTCTTGCCGGTGAGCGGCACCGGCGTGCGCAGCACGACGGTATCGGGGCCCGCGATGGCCTTCATGCCGTCCTCGCGGGTCAGTTGCGTGACCCACGGAATCGAGAAGCCGTAGTCGAAGCGCAACACGAGCTCCATGCGCATCTTCATCGTGCCGTGGCGGCCGACGACGATCCGCACCAGTTCGGACCAGCCGTTGCCGGGCGGCATGAAGTCGATCACGGTGACGGCGCCGTCGGCGCTTTCGTAATCGGTTTCGAGAATCAGCGTGTCGCCGCGATAGCGGCGTGTCGTGTGCGTGATCGCGGCGTCGGCGGCCGGAGCAAGCAGCCAGCGGCCGTGCTCGGGCGTGCCGAGCAGCGCCGCGAAGCAGGCGCCCGAATCGAAGCGGGGCCAGCACAGCCAGTCGACGGAGCCGTCTTTTGCGATCAGCGCGGCCGTGTGGCCGTCGCCGACGAGGGCGTAGTCTTCGATCAGGGCGGGCATGGGCAGGCGATCCTTGGGTATTCGAGTTCACAATGCGGACGTCGGCGGCCCGGACTTCACGCCCGGGCGCCGCGCCCCGTATACTCGGCCGGGCGGCGGAGCGCATGAACGGCCGGCGTTTCGTCCTATCTCAACACTTGAAGCGACTCGATGCAAGGAGGATTCAATGGCCAACCGTTTACGGGAGCGTGACGCACGCGCTTCGACACGAGGGTTGCCGCTTAGGTTCGCTCACTGGATGAAAGGTTTCGCGATCGTGCTTTCCCTGTCCGCGACCCACGCATTCGCGCAGCAATCGTCCGCCCCGGCCGACGGCGTCTACAACCTGCTCGTCGGCACCTATACGGGTGGCGGCAGCGACGGGATCTACGTTTATCGCTTCGATACCAAAACCGGCAGCGTCGCGCCGGTATCGTCGGCGAAGACCGTGAATCCGTCGTATCTGTTGCCGAGCCGCGACGGTCGCACCGTCTACGCGGTCAACGAACTCCCCGGCGACGACGGGCCCGCGACGCAGCGCGGCGGCGTCAGCGCGTTCCGCTTCGACGCGAAGACGGGCGCGCTGAGCTTCATCGAGCGTGTATCGTCGGAAGGGAACGACCCTTGCTATCTCGCGCTGTCGCCGGACGGCAAGTACCTCGTGACCGCCAACTACTCGGTCGCGGCCGACCCGGGCGGCAGCTTCGCGGTGTTTCCGCTGCGCGACGACGGCGCGGCCGGCCAGGCCGTGCTGGCGGTCCACCACGAAGGCACCGGGCCCGTGAAGGGCCGCCAGGACGGCGCGCACGTGCATTCGACGGTGTTTTCGCCGGACGGCCGCTACCTGTTCGTGCAAGATCTCGGCGCGGACAAGATCTACGGCTACCGCTACACGGTGGACGGCAGCCGCGGGCTGATCAGCCCGACCGACACGCGCTACACGCCGGTGAAGGCAGGCTCCGGCCCGCGTCACATGGTGTTCGGCGCGGACGGCCGCTTCGCGTATGTGACGAGCGAGCTCAACGCGTCGGTCGAGGTGTTCGGCTATCGCGACGGCAAGCTGACGCCGGTCGAGACGGTGCCGATGACGGCGCCGGGCTTCAAGGGCAAGGTCGGCGGCGGCGCGATCCACCTGTCGCCGGACGGCCGCTTCCTGTACGCGAGCAACCGCGGCGACGCGAACGACCTGGTGATCTACGCGGTGAACCAGGCCGACGGCCGGTTGAAGCGCGTCGGCCGCCAGTCGAGCCTCGGCAAGACGCCGCGCGAATTCCTGATCGACCCGACCGGCAAGTGGCTGATCGTCGGCAACCAGGACAGCGACACGTTCTACGTGTTCAGTCGCGATGTCGAAACGGGGCAGCTCGGCGCGAATCCGCAGAAGGTCGCGGTCGGCAAGCCGGTCGACTTCAAGCTGGTGCCGGTCGCGCAGTAAATCGCGGCCGATTCCCGGTCGATGCAAGAAGGGCGCGGCCGAGGCAGCGCCCTTCGTATTTGCGGCAGCCGCTTGCGCGGCGCGCCCGTATCGATGCCGGCGGCCGTGCTGCCGGCTTGCTCAGTCGGCCGCGGCTGGCACGAGCACCTCGCGGCTGCCGTTGATGCCCATCGCCGACACGAGGCCCGCGGCTTCCATCTGCTCGACGAGCCGCGCCGCGCGGTTGTAGCCGATGCGCAACTGACGCTGCACCGACGAGATCGACGCGCGCCGCGTGCGCACGACGAACGCGACGGCTTCGTCGTACAGCGGATCGGCTTCCGCATCCGGCGCATCGCCGAACAGGTCCTGCGTCGCGCCGTCGGCGGCCGGGCCGTCGAGAATCCCTTCCTCGTACTGCGGCTCGCCGAACTGCTTCAGGTACTCGACGATCCGGTGCACTTCCTCGTCGGCGACGAACGCGCCGTGCACGCGCTGAGGATAACCGGTGCCCGGCGGCAGGAACAGCATGTCGCCCATCCCGAGCAGCGACTCGGCGCCCATCTGGTCGAGGATCGTGCGCGAGTCGATCTTCGACGACACCTGGAACGCGACGCGCGTCGGGATGTTCGCCTTGATGAGGCCCGTGATCACGTCGACGGACGGCCGTTGCGTCGCGAGGATCAGGTGGATGCCGGCCGCGCGCGCCTTCTGCGCGAGGCGGGCGATCAGCTCCTCGATCTTCTTGCCGGCGACCATCATCAGGTCGGCCAGCTCGTCGATCACGACGACGATCAGCGGCAGCGTCGACAGCGGCTCCGGATCCTCGGGCGTCAGCGAGAACGGGTTGCCGATCTTCTTTTCCTTCGCCTCTGCGTCGCGGATCTTCTGGTTGAAGCCCGCGAGGTTGCGCACGCCGACGGCCGACATCAGCCGGTAGCGCTTCTCCATTTCGCCGACGCACCAGTTCAGCGCGTTCGCCGCGAGCTTCATGTCGGTGACGACCGGCGCGAGCAGGTGCGGGATGCCTTCGTAGACCGACAGCTCCAGCATCTTCGGGTCGATCATGATGAGCCGCACGTCTTCCGGCGTCGCCTTGTACAGCAGCGACAGGATCATCGCGTTGATCGCGACCGACTTGCCCGAACCCGTCGTGCCCGCCACGAGCATGTGCGGCGCCTTTGCGAGATCGGTGACGACCGGGTGGCCGGTGATGTCCTTGCCCATCGCGATCGTCAGTTGCGACGGCGAATGCTGGTACTGCCGCGATTCGAGGATCTCCGACAGGCGGATCATCTGGCGCTTCGCGTTCGGCAGTTCGAGACCCATGCAGGTCTTGCCGGGGATCGTCTCGACGACGCGGATCGACGTGAGGCCGAGGCCGCGCGACAGGTCCTTCATCAGCCCGACGATCTGGCTGCCGCGCACGCCGAGCGCGGGCTCGATCTCGAAGCGCGTGATCACGGGGCCGGCCGATGCGCCGACCACCGTCACCGGCACCTTGAATTCCTGCAGCCGCTGTTCGATTACTTGCGCGGTTTGCGCGAGGTGTTCCTCGGTGATCGTTTCGACGTCGTCGGACGCGGGCTCGAGCAGGTCGAGCGTCGGCAGTTCGACGTTGAACGACGCGGGCGCGTGGAATTCGAACGCGTTCGGGCGCGGCGGGCGGGCGGGGGGCGCGGCCGGGGCCGGTTCGGTCGTCTCGATTGCGTCGGTGGCCGGTGCGCCGATGGGCGGGATCGCGACGGGCGGCGGCGCGGAAATGACGGTTGCCGGCGTGGGCGGGAGGTTCGCGCCGGGGACGGTTGCCGCGGGCGGTGTGGCGGTCACGTCATGCGACACGGACCAGCTCGCCGACGAGGCGGCAGGCGCGGGCTGTGTCGTGAGCGTCGGGGTCGCGACTGCGGCAGGGACAGTCGCGATCGACGGCGCCTGCGTCGCGGTGGCCGCACCGATGGACGTCGGCGATCCGCCTGCAGCGGCTGCGACTTGGTAAGCCGGCGTCGCGGCGGCCGTGGTCGTCGGCGCGATCGCGCTGAAGGACGGTGACGCCGGTGCGGACGCGGCTGGCGACGCGGGCAGGCCGATTGCCGGCTGCGGCGCGACCGCGCTCGATGAGCCGGATGGAGCGAAGGTCGTCGTGCCGGTCAACGTGGTCGATGTGGTTGCCGTGTCGGTGGAAAACGTCGATGCCGGCGCGGAAGACGGCGCAGCGATGGGTGCGGACGTGAAAGTCGCCGGTGTCGCGGTGGCGGGCGCAGGTGTTGCAGGCGCTTGCGCAGTCGAACCGAACGTCGAACCCGACGCGCCGGTCGTCGATGGCGTCGCGGCGGGCGCATCGGTCGATCCGGGCGTCGAAGCGGGGGGAAGCGAACCGTAAGTCATGCCCGTGACACCGGCAGGCGATGCCGATGCGGCCGGTTGCGACGGCAAAGCGGACGCCGTGCCGGTCGCGCCGACCGGCGAAACGGCGGCGGCGACGGGCGCGATGCTCGATGCGGGGGCAGTCGAGTCAGGCGCCGTGCTGACCTGCGGCGATGCGGCGACAGCCGCAGCCGTCGATGCTGCGGCAAACGGCTGGACCGCCGGCGCTTTCGGCAATTCCGCTGCGACGGTTGTCTGCGTCGCGGCAGGCTGCATCGTCGGCGCAGTCCAATATGTAGCGGCCGTCGCGCGTTGAGTGACGGCCGACAACGGTGCCGCGGGGTCCGCCTCGACCGGCTTGGCAGCTTCCGGTGCAGCGCGATCGATTGCAGGCGCCGGTTGTGCGTCGTCGTTGTCGTCGATATCGACGGACGCGGTCGGCTCGCTGATGCCGGGATCGCGAACGGCTGCAGCACCTGCTGGCGTGAAGGCTGAATGGGTGGACTCCGATCCCGCGCTGTGCGCCAGCGACTCGGCGATCGGGCTTTCGGTCGACACGTCGAGCGCAGAAGCTGCCGGGCTGACGACGTCTTCCCACCGCGCGAGGTCGATGGGCGCGTCGATCGACGGCGCGGTGGCCGCTTGGTCGACGTGACGGATCTCGTCGTCGGCACGATGCGAGAACGCGGCATCGTCGATGCCGGGATTCCACCGTGCGTTCGATTCAGCGTCATCGAATGCAGGAGTGGACAAATCGCCGACCGGAGCCTGCGCGATACCGGATTCCGCCGGCATGAAGGCGTCGAGCACGATCGGTGCGCCGTCGTCGTAAGCGGGTGAGGTCGCGGATTCGGCCGGAACATGGGCGTCCTGGGCTGCGACGCCGTGCGCCGCGGAGACGAACGCGTTCGACGCGGCGGCCGATGCCGATGCCGCGACGCTGCCCGCTGCCGCGGTTACGCCGGCCACGGCAGCGGCTGGGGCCGCCGCGTGCGTCGCATCGCCCGACTGCGCGCCGCCCAGCGTCGCCCATTGCGCGGTGCTGGCCTCGATCGAGCGCAGCGTGTCGTGAACGCTCGGCGCCGGCGTAATCGGCGCGGCCGGCTTCTCGTTCCACGCATAGAGCGGCGCGCGCGCCGGCGCGGGGGGCGCCGGGCGGCGTCGGGCCGCGTCCGGCGACAGGCCGGCTGCCGTCGTGCCCGCGACCGGGCGCACCGGCGGACGCTGCGTTTGCGGCTGCGTACCGGCCGGTCGTGGCGTGACCGTGGCGCGCGGCGCCGTCTGCGTCAGCGCGGCGGCGGCCGGCCGCGCGGCGGTCGGACGCGGCCGGACGGGTTCGAATCCGGCCGGCAGCGGCGCCGGCGCGGGGCGCGGCATTTGCGCGTTCGCCGCGGCGCGCGCGAGGCTGGCGGTGCTGCCGGTGGTCGGCGGCGGCATCGCGCTGGCCGGGATCGGCGCGGCCGGCGCAGGCGTGCGCTGCGGCGCGGTCGGCTTCAGCCAGCCCGACGGCGCGACGGGCTCCGCAAGCGGACGCGGTGGCGTCTTGCTGCGCGGCTTCGGTCGCGCCTGCGGATCGGGTTTCCACACCGTCGGGCGCGAATACCGGCCGTTCTGGCGCGGCGCCATCGAGTTGACGGTGTGGGCGGTGGTCGGCTGTACGACGTCGTCGTCGCGATGCAGCGCGCTGCGCGGCAGGTCGGCGATCCCGCGCGCGTCGTCGTCGCCGCCGTCGCGCGACAGCTTGACGCCGAACGACGTGTCGACCCACGCGGCGAACTGCCGCCAGCCGATGCCGGTCAGCCAGGGCAAGCCGGCGAAGAACAGCACGACCATCGCGACCGGCGTGCCGATCGGGCCGAGCACGTGGGCGAAGCCGGCCGAGCACGCATGGCCGAGCGCGTTCGTGTCGGGGCCCGACAGCGGGCTCGTCAGCGTGACGCTTGAGACGAATACCGCGGCGAAGCCGAGCCACAGGCGGATCGAGCCGCGGCCGGCGAGCCCGGCGCCGCCGGGCAGCATCGCCTGCACGAGACGCCAGAAGAGAAGGAGGAACCAGACGGCGGAGATGCCGAACCAGCCGAAGACAACCGTGTGCATGCTTTGAAACAGGAGTGGGGAGGGGCGCGCGGGGCGCGACCCGCCGAGTTTAACCGGCCGGCGAACAAGACTCTAACGCGGCGTGATTCCGATTCACGCCGCGCGACGCACGTGGATCGCACATGCGCGTCGCGCGCCACGCGAAGGCGGTCGGTCGGCCTTCGCGCGCGCCGTGCATCAGGGGCTCCGGTGCGTGAACGTCAGTGTTGCGCCGGCCTGCGTCACGATCTGCAATTGCTGGGGCGCGCGCATCTGTACGCCGGTCTTCTCGATGTGGGCGAGCGCGTCGAGGTACGCGGATTCGAGCTGGCCGCCGAGCGTGTTCGGGCAGGCCATCCGCGTGCCGGCGAGCGGGCCGAAGCTCAGCAGGCCGTTCTTGATCGCGTAGGTGCCCATGTAGCGGTTGCAGCCCGAGAACCCGCTCGCGCGCCGGATGCCCGAGTCGGTCGACAGCGCGAGCCTGATCGGCTCGCCGTTGTCGCCGTGCGGGATCGCGCGTGGCGTGCCGTCGGCGTTCACCCAGCTGGTGAGTTCCCAGCTCGTGTCGTCGAGCAACTGGACGGCGGCCGGGTTGTACGGGTCGGGCGCGGGGGCGGCGGAATCGGGATGGGTCGGCATCGCGCAGGCGGCGAGAAGCGTGGCAAGCGTCAACGCGCAGAGCGGCGCGCGCAACGGGCGAAGCAGGCCGGTGCGTGCGCGTGCGGCGGCAGACAGGTGGGACATGAGCCTCGTTCCTCTTCGGATTCTGATCAAGGCGTAAGAGTAACGCACCCGCCCCGCGGCAGGCGAGCCGACACTTCGCGTGCGAAAACGTTCGCGGGGCGCCCGCGGGCCTCGCGCGATCGCGCGCGGGTGCGGCCCAACCGCCCAAACCGGCTCCGATGCCCGTGTTAACATCGAAGCCGTTTTCGTCCTCCAACAGAACCAGCGGGAAATCACATGCAGATCGGTCAGCGGCTCGGTACGCCGCTTTCACCCTCGGCCACGCGCGTCATGCTGCTCGGCGCGGGCGAGCTCGGCAAGGAAGTCATCATCGCGTTGCAGCGTCTCGGCGTCGAAGTCATCGCGGTCGATCGCTATCCGGACGCACCGGGCCACCAGGTCGCGCATCGCGCGCACGTGATCGACATGACGGACCCGGCCGCGCTGCGGGCCATCGTCGAAGCCGAGCGCCCGCACCTGATCGTCCCCGAAATCGAGGCGATCGCCACCGACGCGCTCGCGGCGATCGAGGCGTCCGGTCTCGCCGAGGTGATCCCGACCGCGCGCGCGACGCAGCTCACGATGAATCGCGA
The DNA here is from genome assembly GCF_018417615.1 of Burkholderia sp. LAS2. Classification (NCBI taxonomy): domain Bacteria; kingdom Pseudomonadati; phylum Pseudomonadota; class Betaproteobacteria; order Burkholderiales; family Burkholderiaceae; genus Burkholderia; species Burkholderia sp. LAS2. Next base: position 3,035,599 of record NZ_CP071052.1, on the reverse strand, counting down.
AGGGATCCGCCGGCTCGCGGCCGAGGAACTCGGCCTGCCGACTTCCCCGTATGCGTTCGCGGATTCGTTCGAGGCCTTCAGCGGGGCCGTCGCGAAGATCGGCATGCCGTGCGTCGTGAAGCCCGTGATGTCGTCGTCGGGCAAGGGGCAGTCGGTCGTGAAGACCGCCGCCGACGTGCAAGCCGCGTGGGACTACGCGATGGCGGGCGGGCGCGTGAACCACGGCCGCGTGATCGTCGAGGGCTTCGTCGATTTCGACTACGAGATCACGCAACTGACCGTGCGCGCGATCGACCCGGCGACGCTCGACACGCGCACCTACTTCTGCGAGCCGGTCGGCCACGTGCAAGTGGCGGGCGACTACGTCGAATCGTGGCAGCCGCAGCCGATGAGCGCGGCGGCGCTCGAGAAGTCGCGCGAGATCGCGCACAAGGTGACCGAGGCGCTCGGCGGGCGCGGGTTGTTCGGCGTCGAGCTGTTCGTGCGCGGCGATGACGTCTGGTTCTCCGAGGTGAGCCCGCGGCCGCACGATACGGGCCTCGTCACGCTCGCGTCGCAGCGCCAGTCGGAATTCGAGCTGCATGCGCGGGCGATTCTCGGGCTGCCGGTCGATCCGGCGCTCGGCACGCCGGCCGCGTCGGCGGTGATCTACGGCGGGCTCGACGAGCGCGGGATCGCGTTCGAAGGCGTGCGCGACGCGCTCGCGGTGCCGGGCGCGGACCTGCGCCTGTTCGGCAAGCCGGAGAGTTTTGCGAAGCGGCGCATGGGCGTCGCGCTGGCGACCGGCGCGACCGTCGACGAAGCCCGCGAACGCGCGAAGCGCGCGGCCGCGGCCGTGCGGCCCGTGTCGGCGCGTTGACGGAACGAGGAGACGACGATGGCGTCGAGGTGGTTGCGTATTGGAAAGCTGGGCGCCGCGCTGGCGCTCATCGCGAGTCTCGCGGGCTGCGGCCTCGCGGCCGCGCCGTGCCGGGTGGCGTCGGCCGGGCTCAAGATCGTGCCGCTCGTCGGCCATGTCGCCGCGGCGCCGACCGATGCGTGCGCGGACGTGATCGATCCGTGATTCCGGCGGCCGACGCGATTTCCCGCAGCCTGATAAACAATAACCGCGCGCCCGCCGATGGCGCGCTTCCACCCGTCTCGTGAGAGGACCTGCATGATTCGCCCAACCCTCGCCGCGCTTGCGCTCGCCGGCAGTGCCGTTTCCATCGCGCATGCCGCGCAACTGACCGTCGAAGAGATCGACGCCGACGCGCGCCAGCCTACCGTCTACCAGTGCGCGAACCACAAGGCGCCGGTGCGTGTGTCGTACTGGCTCGCGGGCAACGGCCAGAGCTTCGCGCTCGTGCCGGTCGACGGCAAGCAGATGCTGTTCGTCGACACGGTGTCGGGGTCGGGCGCGCGCTACCAGGCCGGCCGCTATACGTGGTGGACGAAAGGCAAGGAAGCGACGCTGCGCGACGAGATCGCCGACCCGAAGTCGCCGCCGCTGCTGGGCGATTGCGTGCAGGTCGATAAGAAAAAGAAGAAGGGCTGAGCAGCGGGCGCGGAGCCTGTTCGCCCTGACCGGTTGCGCCGGGCTGAAGGCCCGTACGCGCGGCCGACGGCGGGCATCCCGATGCGAGATTGCGCGATCGAACCCCTGATATTTTTCATCCGCCGATACGGCTACGCCGATCGGCCAGCCGCTCGCCTCCGCAGGCCGGGGCAGACCCGCCGCGCGAACCGCCGTCGCGACCGTTCGCGGCGTTGTCACGGACAGATGCCCGCACGGTGCTACAATACGGCCCTTTCCGCCGGCATTCGCGCCGAACGGAGTCCGCACGGCCTGGCGTCCAGCGTTCGCATTGAACCGGTCCCAAGCGCCAGAGCGGCGCCGCGCGGCGCGCCGCGGCTCCGTCTATTTCCGAATTGTGATGAGCGCAGGCCCCGGCCGGCCTGACGCACGATGTCCCCGCCGCGCCTTTTGAGCGAAACGCCACCATGTCCGATTCTGTCGCCAAGCCCGTCGACGCAACCTTCGATCAATTCGGCCTTGCCCCCGATATCCTGAAAGCCATTGTCGAGCAGGGCTATACGACGCCGACGCCGATCCAGGCGCAGGCCATTCCGGTCGTGCTCGCCGGCCGCGACGTCATGGGCGCCGCGCAAACGGGCACCGGCAAGACCGCGAGCTTCTCGCTGCCGATCATCCAGCGCCTGCTGCCGCAAGCGAACACGAGCGCGTCCCCGGCGCGCCACCCGGTGCGGGCGCTGATCCTCACGCCGACCCGCGAACTCGCCGACCAGGTCGCCGCGAACGTGCACGCGTATGCGAAGCACACGCCGCTGCGCAGCGCGGTGGTGTTCGGCGGCGTCGACATGAACCCGCAATCGGCCGAACTGCGCCGCGGCGTCGAGATCCTGATCGCGACGCCGGGCCGCCTGCTCGACCACGTGCAGCAGAAGACGGCGAACCTCGGCCAGGTGCAGATCCTCGTGCTCGACGAAGCCGACCGGATGCTCGACATGGGCTTCCTGCCCGATCTGCAGCGCATCCTGAACCTGCTGCCGAAGGACCGTCAGACGCTGCTGTTCTCGGCCACGTTCTCGGGCGAAATCAAGAAGCTCGCATCGACCTACCTGCGTAACCCGCAGACGATCGAGGTCGCGCGCAGCAACTCGACGAACGCGAACGTCACGCAGATCGTCTACGACGTCGCGGAGGGCGACAAGCAGGCGGCCGTCGTGCAGTTGCTGCGCGATCGCGGCCTCAAGCAGGTGATCGTGTTCTGCAACAGCAAGATCGGCGCGGGCCGGCTCGCGCGCAATCTCGAGCGCGACGGCGTGGTCGCGTCGGCGATTCACGGCGACAAGACGCAGATCGAGCGGATGCAGGCGCTCGACGCGTTCAAGCGCGGCGAGATCGAAGCGCTGGTCGCGACCGACGTGGCCGCGCGCGGCCTCGACATCGCCGAGCTGCCGGCCGTGATCAACTTCGACCTGCCGTTCAGCGCGGAAGACTACGTGCACCGGATCGGCCGTACCGGCCGCGCGGGTGCGACGGGCGACGCGCTGTCGCTGTGCAGCCCGAACGAGCGCAAGCAGCTCGCCGATATCGAGAAGCTGATCAAGCGTCCGCTCGACGTGCAGACGCTCACGCTCGACAAGCCGGCGCGCCAGCGTCACGATGAACGTGGCGGCGAGCGCAATAGCGAGCGCGGTGGCGAACGAGGTGGCGAGCGCGGCGGTCGGCGCGATCGCGACGAGCATCGCGGTGCATCGGGTCGCCGGTCGGGCAGCACCGAGCGCGGCGGCCATCATCGCCGCCACGAAGCGCCGGTCGATGATTTCTTCCTGAAGCCGTACGAGCCGTCGGCGTCCGCGAAGCAGCCGGACGACGCGCAGCCCGCGCAGCAGCCGGAAAAGAAAGGGCCGAAGCGCCAGGTCGCCGCGCTGCTCGGCGGCTTCGGGATGCCGCGCAAGCCGTCGGCGTAAGCCGGGCGGAGCGCAGCGGCGGCGCGTCGGCGCTGCCGGACAAGCGGGTGCATGCGACGAGCATGTGCCCGTTTTTCATTGGGCGACGCGATCGGGGCGGGGCGTGCGCGCGGCCGCGAAAGCTTGCCGCGTGCGGGATTGGATATTTTGATGCGGTGTCGCAGCGGACGAGGTGCTCCGGCTTCCGTCACGCTTTCATGCGGTCGGATGCGCCGCTGACGGATGCCGGAACGCAGTCGCTACGGGCCGGTGTCGCGCAGGCGGTTCAACCGGCGCGCGGCCCGAAGCGACGTGCCCACGCGTCGGTCGCGGCCGCGTAGAACGCGTCGATCGTATGGCCCGGTAGATCGCCGCCTTCCGCCAGACCGAGATGCGCTGCCGCCGCCCGCAGCGCCGGCAGCGGATCGTGGCGCTCGAGCGCCGTCGCGCCCGTCTGCTTGCTGAGCTTTTCGCCGTTCGCATCGACGACGACCGGCACGTGCAGGTATGCGGGCGTCGGCACGCCGACGCAGCGCTGCAGATAGATCTGGCGCGCGGTCGAATCGAGCAGATCGGCGCCGCGCACGACGTGCGTGATACCGGCGTCGGCATCGTCGACGACGACCGCGAGCTGATACGCCCATTGGCCGTCCGCGCGTTTCAGCACGAAATCGCCGACTTCGGTCGCGAGGTTCTGCGATTGCGTGTGCTGCCAGCGGTCGTCGAACGTGACGACCGCGTCGCTGCCGTCCGGCACGCGCAGCCGCCATGCGCGTGCAGGCTTGCCGTGCAGGCCGGTGCGGCAGGTGCCCGGATACGCGAGCGTCGTGTGGCGTTCATGCGCGGCGCGCAGCGAATCGGCGATTTCCTTGCGCGTGCAGCCGCACGGATACACGCGCCCCGCCGCGACGAGCCGCTCGAGCGCGGCCGCGTAGGCCGCGTCGCGCGTACTCTGCCAGACGGGCGGGTCGTCGGGCGTCATCCCGAAATGCGCGAGCGTCGCGAGGATGTCGTCGGCCGCGCCGGGCACCGTGCGGGGGCCGTCGAGATCCTCGATGCGCACGAGCCAGATGCCGTCGTGCGCGCGTGCGTCGAGCCAGCTCGCGAGCGCGCCGACCAGTGAGCCGAAGTGCAGCGGCCCGGTGGGCGAGGGCGCGAAGCGGCCGCGATAGCCGGGGTTCATCGGCGGGGCGCGGTGAGACGTGGGGGAGGCGCGCCGTTACGCGGCGCTGGCTGCCTGCGCGCAGGCCGGGCACGACTGGCCGGGCACGTAGCTCGGCGATCGTTGCGCTTCCGGCGTGACGACCGCGCGACACGCGAAGCACGTGACGTTCTCGGTGGGCTGGAGTTGCGGATTCAGCGCGGTGCGGTAATCGAACACGAAGCAGTCGCCGTGATAGTGGGCGCCGCCGACTTCCTCGAAGTACTTCAGGATCCCGCCTTCGAGCTGGTACACGTTGTCGATGCCGATTTCCTTCATGTGGATCGCGGCTTTCTCGCAGCGGATGCCGCCGGTGCAGAACGACACGACCGTCTTGCCTTCGAGATCGGCGCGGTTCGCGTCGATCACTTCCGGGAATTCGCTGAACTTGTCGATCCGGTAGTCGAGCGCGTTGTCGAACGTGCCGACGTCGACTTCGAACGCGTTGCGCGTGTCGAGCATCACGACCGGGCGGCCCGTGTCGTCGTGGCCGCGGTCGAGCCACGTCTTCAGCGTGCGCGCATCGACGAACGGCGCGCGGCCGAGTTCCGGCTTGATCGCGGGCTTCTTCATCGTGATGATCTCGCGCTTCAGGCGCACGAGCATGCGGCGGAACGGCTGCGAGTCGGACAGGCTTTCCTTGAACTGCAGCGTCGCGAACTTGCCTTCGAACAGCGGATCGTGGCGGATGTACGCGATGAACGCGTCGGTGGCTTCGCGCGTGCCGGCGATGAACAGGTTGATGCCTTCCGGCGCGAGCAGGATCGTGCCGCGCAGGCCGAGTTCGTTGCAGCGGGCGGTGACGAGCGGACGCCATTGCTCGTTCGCGTCGAGCGACACGAAGTGGTAGGCGGCGAGGTTGACGATGGTCATGATGGTCCGACGGGAAAACGGCCGCACGGCGGCCCGCAAAAAAGGGTGCGAAGCCGGGGCGTTGATTCGAAAAACCGTATTATCCCGCAAACGGCGCGGGCATCGGTATCCGGCCGATCGGCCAGCCGCGCGACGCGTCGTCGCGTGCATCGGCCGAACGGCCAAAGCGGGCATTTTTTGGGCAGCCTGCGCGGCGAGGCGGCTACAATAGCGCCCATGTCAGATCCTCGCTTCGTCCATCTTCGCGTTCACTCCGAGTTCTCGATCGCCGACGGCATCGTGCGCATTGACGACATCGTCAAGGCGGCCGCCGCGGACGGTCAGGGCGCGCTCGCGCTCACCGATCTCGGCAACGCATTCGGTCTCGTCCGTTTCTACCAGGAAGCCCGCGGCAAGGGCATCAAGCCGATCGCCGGCTGCGACGTCTGGATAGCCAATCCGGACGACCGCGACAAGCCGTCGCGGCTGCTGCTGCTGGTCAAGGACAAGGTCGGTTACCTGAATCTCTGCGAGCTGCTGTCGAAGGCGTGGCTCACGAACCAGTACCGCGGCCGCGCGGAACTCGACGCGAGCTGGCTCGACGGCGAGCTCGCGCAGGGGCTGCTCGCGCTGTCGGGCGCGCAGCAGGGCGATATCGGGCTCGCGCTGGCCGCGGGCAACGAAGAAGCCGCGCGCCGTCACGCGGAGCGCTGGGCGCGGGTGTTTCCGGGCGGCTTCTACATCGAGCTGCAGCGTTACGGCCAGCCGGGCGCCGAGGCATACATCCAGCAGGCCGCGACGCTCGCCGCGTCGCTGAAGCTGCCGGTCGTCGCGACGCACCCGACGCAGTTCATGACCGACGACGATTTCACCGCGCACGAGGCGCGCGTGTGCATCTCGGAAGGCGACATCCTCGCGAACCCGCGGCGCCAGAAGCGTTTCACGACCGACCAGTATTTCCGCACGCAGGACGACATGGCCGCGCTGTTCGCCGACCTGCCGTCGGCGATCGCGAACACGGTCGAGATCGCGAAGCGCTGCAACCTGAAGCTCGAGCTCGGCAAGCCGAAACTGCCGCTGTTCCCGACGCCGGACGGCATGTCGCTCGACGACTACCTGGTCCAGCTGTCGAAGGAAGGGCTCGAGACCCGCCTCGCGCAGTTGTATCCGGTCGAAGCCGAGCGCGACGCGCAGCGCGACACGTACTACAAGCGCCTCGAATTCGAGTGCGGGACCATCACGAAGATGGGCTTTCCCGGCTACTTCCTGATCGTCGCGGACTTCATCAACTGGGCGAAGAACAACGGCGTGCCGGTCGGCCCGGGCCGCGGCTCGGGCGCCGGCTCGCTGGTCGCGTACGCGCTCGGCATCACCGATCTCGATCCGCTGCGCTACAACCTGCTGTTCGAGCGCTTCCTGAACCCGGAACGCGTGTCGATGCCCGACTTCGACATCGACTTCTGCCAGCACGGCCGCGATCGCGTGATCCAGTACGTGAAGGAGAAATACGGCGCGGACGCCGTGTCGCAGATCGCCACGTTCGGCACGATGGCCGCGAAGGCGGCCGTGCGCGACATCGGCCGCGTGCTCGACCTCGGCTACATGTTCACCGACGGCGTCGCGAAGCTGATTCCGTTCAAGCCCGGCAAGCACGTGACGATTGCCGACGCGATGAAGGAAGAGCCGCAGCTGCAGGAGCGCTACGACCACGAGGACGAAGTCCACCAACTGCTCGATCTCGCGCAGCGCGTCGAGGGCTTGACGCGTAACGTCGGGATGCACGCGGGCGGCGTGCTGATCGCGCCCGGCAAGCTGACCGATTTCTGCCCGCTGTACACGCAGGGCGACGACGGCGGCGTGGTCAGCCAGTACGACAAGGACGACGTCGAAGCCGTCGGCCTCGTGAAGTTCGACTTTCTGGGCCTCACGACGCTGACGATCCTCGACTGGGCCGAGCGCTACATCCGCCGCCTCGATCCGTCGAAGGCCGACTGGTCGCTCGCGCAGGTGCCGCTCGACGATCCGGCGTCGTTCCAGATCCTGAAGAAGGCCAACACGGTCGCGGTGTTCCAGCTGGAAAGCCGCGGGATGCAGGGCATGCTGAAGGATGCGCAGCCCGACCGCTTCGAGGACATCATCGCGCTCGTGTCGTTGTACCGTCCGGGCCCGATGGACCTGATCCCGAGCTTCTGCGCACGCAAGCACGGGCGCGAGAAGGTCGACTATCCGGATCCGCGCGTCGAACCCGTCCTGAAAGAGACCTACGGCATCATGGTCTATCAGGAGCAGGTGATGCAGATGGCGCAGATCATCGGCGGCTATTCGCTCGGCGGCGCGGACTTGCTGCGTCGCGCGATGGGCAAGAAGAAGCCTGAGGAGATGGCCAAGCATCGCGAGATCTTCGCCGAGGGTGCGGCGAAGAACGGCCTCACGCGCGAGAAATCCGACGAGATCTTCGACTTGATGGAGAAGTTCGCGGGCTACGGCTTCAACAAGTCGCACGCGGCCGCGTATGCGCTGCTCGCGTATTACACCGCGTGGCTGAAGGCGCACCATCCGGCCGAATTCATGGCGGCCAACATGACGCTCGCGATGGACGACACCGACAAGGTGAAGATCCTGTTCGACGACTGCGTCGTGAACAACCTCGCCGTGCTGCCGCCGGACATCAACCAGTCGCATTACCGGTTCGAGCCGGTCGCGCAAGCCGACGGCAAGCGCTCGCGCACGATCCGCTACGGGCTCGGCGCGGTGAAGGGCAGCGGCCAGAACGCGATCGAGGAAATCCTGCGTGCGCGCGAGGAAAAGGCGTTCACCGACCTGTTCGACTTCTGCGAACGGATCGACCGGCGCGTCGTCAACCGCCGCACGGTCGAGGCGCTGATCCGCGCCGGCGCGTTCGACTCGCTGAACCCGAACCGTGCGCAGTTGATCGCGTCGGTGCCGCTCGCGATGGAAGCGGCCGACCAGGCCGAAGCGAACGCGATGCAGGCCGGGCTGTTCGACATGGGCGCCGAGTCGCCGCATGCGCACGCGCTCGTCGACGAACCCGCGTGGGACGACAAGCGCCGCCTGCAGGAAGAAAAGGCCGCGCTCGGCTTCTACCTGTCCGGTCATCTGTTCGACGCGTATCGCGAAGAAGTGCGCCGCTTCGTGCGACAGAAGGTCGGCGACCTGAAGGAAGGGCGCGACAAGCTCGTCGCCGGCATCATCGCGTCGCTGCGCACGCAGATGACCCAGCGCGGCAAGATGCTGATCGCGCTGCTCGACGACGGCTCCGGCCAGTGCGAGATCACGATCTTCAACGAACAGTTCGAGGCGAACAAGGCGCTGTTCAAGGAAGACGAGCTGCTGATCGTGCAGGGGCAGGCGCGCAACGACGCGTTTACCGGCGGCATTCGCTTCACCGCCGATACCGTGATGGATCTCGAACGCGCCCGTAGCCGCTATGCGCAGGCCGTGCGGCTGACGATGAACGGCAACGCCGACGCGCTCGCGCTGCGCCGCGTGCTCGAGCCGCACGTGTCGAACGACGATCCGGCCGCGGCGAACGTGGTCGAAGCGCCCGCGCCGCGCGGCGGGGGGCGCGATGGCGGTCGGCGCCCGCCGGCGCCGCTGCCGAACGGGCTTGCCGTCCAGATCCACTACAGCAACGCGCGCGCGCAAGGCGAAATGCGCCTGGGCGACGCGTGGCGCGTGAAGCCGAGCGACGTGCTGCTGGCGGATCTGCGCGCGGCGTTCGACGGCAGCGTCGTCGAAATCACGTACTGACCGCGCCCCGCTTCGGCGGCGGTCGCGCAGAGGCGGCCCGCCGCATCGCCATCGTGCGGTGCGGCGGGCCGTTTTTACGTGTGGCGGCAGCCGGGGTCTTGGGCTGGCCATCCGGACGCTATACAATCCCGCGCTGACCGTCCGAACGCGACGCGTGCCGCGGGTTCGCATGGCGAGCATCGCCGATAGCGCGCGTAAACAGGGGCGGGATCCGTGCGGCGTGCGGCAGCGCGCGGCACGGTAAGCCCTCGGACCAGGATGCCGTGGAACGGCCCGTCGCGACGATAAAAACTGATTGTCCCCACATGACCATGGCCAATGGAAACCCGCCGCAGCGGATCCTCGTGATCCGGATTGATTTTCTGGGCGACATGCTGTGCACGACGGCGTTTCTCGGCGCGCTGAAGGCGCGTTGGACGGGCGCGGAGCTGCATGTGGTCGCGAACCGCTACAACGCGGCCGCGCTGGCCGGAAACCCGGACGTGGATACGATCCACACCTACGTGTACAGCCGCCAGTGCGAGCGCAACGATCGTCCCGGCCGGATGCGCGCATTCCTCGACCGGCTGCGCCTCGTGCGCCGTCTGCGCCGCTTGCGGTTCGACCTCGTGATCGTGCCGAACGGCGGCATGCATCGCAGCAGCATGCAGTTCGCGCGCCAGCTTCGCGCGAAGGATTGCCGCTGGCACGATGCCGAGACCGAATTCGACGATCGCAAGCCCGAGCATGTCGCGCGGCGGCCGATGTGCCACGAAGCGTTGTCGGGCTTCCGGCTCGTGCCCGAACTCGGTTGCGCCGATCTCGATCGCCTCGCGCTGTCGGTGCATCCCGATCGCACGCTGCAGGAAACGTGGCATCGGCTGCTCGGCGCGCGCATGAGGCCGCGCGTCGGGCTGTTCGTGTCGAACAAGGCGGTCGAGCGCCGCTGGCCCGCCGACCGCTGGCGCGACCTCGGCGAGCGCCTCGCACCGGTCGCCGACGTGATCGTGTTTCGCGATCCGGCCATCGGCCACGCTGCCGAAGGCGAGTTGTGGCGCGACGTGAATGCACGGCATGTCGCACCTTCGTCGGTCGCCGAGCTGGTGGCGGCCGCGAGCCTGCTCGATGCGATCGTCTCGGCCGACAGCGCGCCCGTGCATCTTGCGTCGGCGCTCGGCGTACCGGTGGCCGCCCTGTTCGAGGATCGTCCCGAGAAATACCTGCGCTGGCATCCGCTCGGCGTGCCGCACGTGATCCTGCGCGCGGGCCCGACCGTCGACGCGATCGGTATCGATGCGGTCGAGCGCGCGGTGCGCCACCTGCTGCCGCAGGCCGGCCATCGCGACGAAGCCGCGGCCGGTACGGCGCTCGCGCAACCGGCCGCCGCCACGTCACCTGCGATCGCGCCGATCGCATCGTAGCGCCGGGCGCGTCGTGCGGCCGCGTCCCGCACGACGCTGCGCCGGCGGGGCCGCATCGCGGCAGCCTGCGCGGCCGGTGCGCGATGCCGCGCCGGCTGCTGCAAAATCCTGTACATTGCCAGCCTTGTTCAGCCAGCCAGACGATCACCGTGGCCCTGTTTTCCTCCGCCCGTCCGCCCAGAACCATCCTCGTTGCCGCGCCGCGCCGTATCGGCGACGTGCTGCTGACGACACCGCTCGTCCGGTCGCTGAAGGCCCGCTGGCCGGACGCGCAGATCGACATGCTGGTGTTTCGCGGCACCGAGGGCGTGCTCGAGCACAATCCGGACGTGCGGCGCGTGATCGTGGTCGCGCAGCGCGCGGGGTTCGGCGAGCGGCTGCGCGACGCGCTGTCGATGTGGCGCCGCTACGATCTCGCGTGCGCGGCGCTGAGTTCCGACCGGCCGCGTTTCTACAGCTGGTTCGCCGGTCGCAAGCGGGTCGGCCTCGTCGACCCGAACCGCGTCACGTGGCTCACGCGGATGATGCTGAACGGGATCGCGATCAATCACCATGAATCCGCACATACGGTCGTCAGTACGCTCGCGCTTGCGCCGGTGATCGGCATCGAGCCGGTGTCCGAGGTCGTCGCGCCCGGCATCGGCGACGATCCCGCGCGGCGCGCACGTTTCGACGCGTGGCTCGCCGAGTCGCCCGCGATCCGCGCCGGCAAGCCGCTGGTCGTGCTGCATCCGTATCCGATGTTCCGCTACAAGCAATGGCGGCTCGACGGCTGGGTAGAGATGATCGGCTGGTTGCGCGAGCAGGGCTTCGCGGTCGCGCTGTCGGGCGGCCCGGCCGATCGCGAGCGCGAGTATGCGGAGCAGGTCGCGAGCGAGGCGGGTGGCGACGTGCTGAACCTGGTCGGCCGCCTGACGTTCGGCGAGAGCGCGGAGCTCGTGCGGCGCGCGCGGCTCTTCATCGGGCCCGACACCGGCGCGACGCACGTCGCGGCCGCGACCGGCACCGACACGATCGCGCTGTTCGGGCCGTCCGACCCCGTGCGCTGGGGGCCGTGGCCGCAGCACTGGCCCGCGACCGAGAATCCGTGGTCGCTGCGCGGCTCGGGCCGGCACGGGAACGTGTGGCTGCTGCAAGGGGAAGGCGACTGCGTGCCGTGCCGGCACGAAGGCTGCGAGCGTCATGTCGACAGCCGCAGCGACTGCCTCGTTCATCTCAGTGCGCAGCGCGTGAAGGCCGCGGCAGCCGAGATGCTCGGGCTGAATCCGCCGGGCCCGGCCGACATCGTCGTCGACACGTCGCGGCTGCACCGCACCGGATCCGACTGACGCGCGGCAAGCGCGCGTTTTTCTTCGTTCGCAGGGGCGTGTTTCGCGGAGAGCCGCGCGGCTCGCCCGCATCGGCGGTGGATGTCCGCTGCCCCGAACCCGGCCGGGCAGGGCAGCGGAACGTATGCCGGCGTGCGTTACACGCTGCGCCGGATCGCCGACGTTTCGCGCGGCAGCGCTTCGCCGCGTTCGCCGCAACCGAGCAGGATGCCGGCCAGCAGCACGATCAGGTGCCCTTCGGCGAAATCCAGCAGCAGCGAATTCGCGAGGCTGCCGATCGCGAAGATCGCGAGCCACCCGAGCAGCAAGTGCTGCGAGCGCGGATCGAGCGTACGGCTGCCGCGCGCGATCTGCACGATCAGGTTGACGAACAGCAGCAGGCCGATCGTACCGAGCTGCACGGCCATCAGCAGGTATTCGTTGTGCGGGTTCGACGTGAGCTGCCCTTCGGCGGCCGTCTTGCCGGCCGTGAGCTTCTCGAATTCGGATTCGAGGCCGCCCGCACCGTAGCCGATCACCGGGCGCTGCCGATACAGCTCCAGCCCCTTCTTGTACCACTCGAGGCGCAGCCCGGTCGACGTGGCCGCATCGCTCTGCCGGTATTGCTGCACTTCCGTCACGACCTTCGTCAGCCGGCCGTTGTGGACCGTGCATGCAGCAACCACGAGCGCGACGCCCGCCAGGACGAGCACGCCGGCGGCAAGCCCCGCGCGCAGCGCGGACTGCCGGCGCAGCAACAGCACGAAACGCACCGCGACGACGAGGATCAGCAGCAGCGCGATGACCTGTCCCGTGCGTCCCTGCAGCATCACGAACACGTTGACGAGCGACCACGCGGCGACGGCCGCATAGGCGGCGCGCGACAGCGCCGTGCGGGCCGCGAGCGCGAGATCGGCCGCCTGGTAGAACAGCAGCGCGCCGAACATGCCGGCCGCGATGTGGTTCTTGAACACCCACGCGCGCGACAGCGGCAGTTGGGTCGCATACGCCGGCCCGATCGCGGTGAGCCCGAGATAGTTGGTCGTCGACAGCAGCAGGATCACGCACAGCGTGCCGAACCAGCAGCGCCGCACGATCGGCGCCCAGTTCGAATGACGGAACGCGAGCACGGCGAACGGCAGCAGCAGCAGCTTGTCGTACTTCGCGACCCAGTTCCACGCCTTGTTGTGCGGCGCGACCGTATAGGTGACGCTCGCGGCCAGCGCGGCCAGGATCAGCAGCGCCGCGAGCGAAGCCGGGTCGGCGACGAACGAGCGCAGGTCGCGCCAGAACTCGGGGGAGATCACGAGCGCGGCGGCGAACAGCCCGCAGAACACGTTGGTCAGCGCGGTCGAAACGGGCACCATGCAGAGCGCGGCGACGGCGAATGCGCGGGCGGCGGTCAGGCGCCGCGTGGCGGGAGCGGAAAACGAAAGCATCGGAACCTGTCGTATGGACGAATGCGGCTTGCGGGCATCTGCGCCGCGTCGCTTATCCCGGCGAGAGACCCGGGACGAACGGCGCAGTATACGCGAAGCAGGGCAGGTTTCCGTGCGGTTTTCGGGGCGGGATCAGCTGAACGCGCGCTTGATCCGCGAGCGCAGCAGCGCGCGCTTGAGGCGGCCTTCCACCACCGGTGTATCGAGCGCGATCTGCGTGCCGAGCGGCTCGCCGCGATGCAGGTAGTAGCGGTCGAACGTCGCCTGCGTCATGCCCCATTTGTTCAGAAACTGGCGGCGGCCGTCGTTCTTGACGATCTTGCCGGTGCTCTTCTGCTGGAAGTGGTACACGAGGCTGTCGCCGACGCCGACGAAGATCCGGCAACCGGCGTCCCAGAATTTCATCGAGAAGTCGTTGTCGCTGCTCATGCCCGGCGACAGCTCGCTGCTGTAGCCGCCGATGCGGTTCCACCAGTCGCGGTGCACGAGCGTCGGCGGCCAGGTCGAGCCGAGCCAGTCGGCACGCACCAGCTTCGGAGTCGCGGCGACGAGGCCCGCCGCGTCGAACTGCTCGGCGTCGCGGCCGAAATTGCTGACGACCACGCACGGGTTGCGCGTGTCGACCGGCTCGACCATCGTGCCCGACAGCATGAACAGGTCGGTGGGCATCTGTTCGATGCGGCGCACGAGCGCCGTGTCCCAGCCCGGGCAGCAGAACATGTCGTCGTTCATGTAGACCACGTAGTCGCGCGTGGCGCGCGCGGCGGCCAGGTTGACCGCATGGCAGATGCCGATGTTGGTCGGCGACGCGGTGTGTTCGATCCCTTCGTTGCGCACCCAGTCGAGGGTGCCGTCCGAGCCGTCGTTCACGTGCACGATGATCTGGTGGTCGTACGCGGAATGCCGGCGCAGGCTGTCGACGACGAGCTTGAGGTACGGCAGGTTGTTCCAGGTCGGGATGATGATGGAGAACATGGCGGTCGGATTCGGTGGTCGTCGTGACGGGCGGCGCGCAGCGCGGCCGCTCGGGCGGGCACGCACGGTGCGCGCAACCCGGCATTGTAACGCCGCGCCGATCGCGCACCGGGCGGGTGCCTAGCGTGTCGGCTCGTGACCGAGCTTCAGGAAGCGGTAGTACACGGTTTCCGCGTTGAACACCGCGATCATGAAGCCCGCGCGGCCGTCGAGGAACCCGCGCCGCAGCACGTAGGTTCGCACGAACGCCCACGCGCCGCGGCCGAGCGCCTTGCCGAAGCCGCCGCGCTGGCCGGCCGCGCGGCGCTGGCGCGCGCCGGCCGTCGAATACGCGTCGAGCTTGCGCACGACCGTTTCGAAATCCTCGTACGAGTAGTGCATCAGCTTGCCGGTCAGGCGCTGCGCGGCGGTATCGAATACGAGGCGCTCGTGCACGAGATCGTCCGAGAACCGTGCGGTGCCGCGCCGGAACAGCCGCGGCACCCAGTCCGGATACCAGCCGCTGTGATGGATCCACTGGCCGCAGAAGCTCGACAGCCGGTCGAGCGCATAGACCTGCGCGGCCGGCGCGCGGATCGCGTCGCGGATCGACCGCGCGAGTTCCGGCGTGACGATTTCGTCGGTATCGAGCGACAGGATCCAGTCGGTGCCGAGCGCGTCGAGCGCGCGGTTCTTCTGCGGGCCGAAGCCCGGCCAGTCGCGCTCGACGATCACGCGCGCGCCGTGCGCCTGCGCGATCGCGACGGTATCGTCGGTGCTGCCGCCGTCGATCACGACGACGTCGTCGGCGAACGACAGCGCATCGAGACACTGCGCGAGCCGCGCGGATGCGTTGAGGGCGATGAGGGCGACGCCGAGGGAGGGTTCAGCCATGAAATCGTCGGAAAGGCGGAGAAAACGGTGAGCGGCAGTATACCTTCGGCCCGGCCGCGGCCCGCATCGGCGACGGGCGTGCCCGCGGGGGCGGTGCAGCTATAATGTTGAGCCCTTTCCGGCACCCGCCCGACGGGGCGCACACCCGGGCGGCCACGCGCCGGGCGCCGCATCGCGGCTCAAGAAGGATTGCCTTGGAAACCCAGAACACTCTTCGCAAACCGATGGACGGCACCGGCACGTCGCCGCTCACGGTCCTCAAGCGCCTGTGGCCGTACATCCGGCCGCTCGTCGGCATCGTGGTGCTCGCCGTGATGACGATGGGCGTCGTCGCGGCCACCGAAGCCGGCATTCCGGCGCTGCTCAAGCCGCTGCTCGACCACGGCTTCGGCTCGCACGGCAGCGACAGCGCGAAATGGTACGTGCCGATCGCGGTGATCGGCCTCGCGCTGGTGCGCGGCGTCTCGCAGTACACGTCGAATTACCTGCTCAACTACGTATCGAACCGCATCCTGCTGCAGCTGCGGCTCGAAATGTTCCAGCGGATGCTCCACACGGGCGCGTCGTTCTTCCAGCGCGAAACCGCGAGCACGGTAATCAACGCGATCGTGTTCGAGGTCAACCAGATCCTGTCGGTGCTGACGGGCGTGATGGTCACGCTCGTGCGCGACTCGCTGACGGTGATCTTCCTGCTCGGCTACCTGTTCTACCTGAACTGGCGGCTCACGCTGATCGTCGCGGTGATCCTGCCGGGCATCGGCTGGCTCGTCAGCAAGATCAACCGCCGGCTGCGCCGCCTGAACCGCGAGCACCAGACGCTGACCAACGAACTGTCGTACATCGTCGAGGAGACGGTCGGCGGCTACAAGGTCGTCAAGGTGCACAACGGCGAAGCGTACGAGATGGACCGCTTCACGACGATGAGCAAGCGCCTGCGCGGCTATGCGATGCGCATGACGATCTCGGGCGGCCTCGCGCAGCCGCTCACGCAGTTCCTCGCGTCGATCGCGCTCGCGGTCGTGATCACGATCGCGGTCGTGCAGTCGTCGAACGACCAGACGACGGTCGGCGGCTTCGTCGCGTTCGTCACGTCGATGCTGCTGGTGATCTCGCCGCTCAAGCACCTGATCGACGTCAACCAGCCGCTGCAGCGCGGGATGACGGCCGCCGAGCTGATCTTCGGGCTGATCGACGAGCCGGCCGAGCCGCAAGGCGGCGGGCGGCCGCTGTCGCACGCGCGCGGCGAGATCGAGTTCCGCTCCGTGTCGTTCGATTACGGCGCGGCCGAACGGCCGACGCTCGACCGCATCTCGTTCAAGGTCGCGCCGGGCGAAATGATCGCGCTCGCCGGCCCGTCCGGGAGCGGCAAGACGACGCTCGTGAACCTGCTGCCGCGCTTCTTCGACCCGACGGACGGCACGATCCTGGTCGACGGCGTGCCGGTTGCCGACTACGATCTTCACGCGCTGCGCAGCCAGATGGCGATGGTGAGCCAGGACGTCGTGCTGTTCAACGACACGATCGCCGCGAACGTCGCCTACGGGCAGACGCCCGACCGCGCGCGCGTGCAGGCCGCGCTCGAGGCCGCGAACCTCGCCGACGCGGTCGCCGCGATGCCCGACGGGCTCGATACGCTGGTGGGCGGCAACGGGATGCGGTTGTCCGGCGGCCAGCGCCAGCGGCTCGCGATTGCGCGCGCGATCTACAAAGACGCGCCGATCCTGATCCTCGACGAAGCGACGTCGGCGCTCGATTCGGAGTCGGAGCGCCACGTGCAGGCCGCGCTCGAGCGGCTGATGGAAGGCCGGACGACGCTGGTGATCGCGCACCGGCTGTCGACGATCGAGCGCGCGGACCGCATCCTCGTGCTCGAGGCCGGCAAGATCGTCGAGGAGGGCAGTCACGACGAACTGCTGCGCCACGGCGGCCTCTACGCGCACCTGCACCGGATCCAGTACCAGCAGCAGGCGGCGTGACGCGCGGTCATGCGGCCGGCCGTGTGCTAGTCTTCATCGGGCAAGCCCGGTCGTTTCTTGTTCGACGTGACACCACGGAGGGAAGGACAATGAAGAGGATGCACGGCACGATGCTGGCCGCCCTGATCGCGGCCGGCTGCGCCGCCACCACGGCGATGGCGCAGGATCACGGCAACCACGGCAATCGCGATGACCACGGCGGCCCCGGCATGCATCGCGGGCATGGCCCGAAACATGTGCCGCCCGGTCACGCGATGCATCGCGACGACGTGCCGCCGCGCTGGGCCGACGGGCCGCGCCGCGACTGGCACAAGGGCGACCGGCTGCCGGACGAATTCCGCGATCGTCAATACGTGGTCGACGACTGGCGCGGCTATCACCTGAGCGCGCCGCCGCGCGGCTATCACTGGGTCGGCGTCGGCGGCGACTACCTGCTCGTGCAGATCGGCTCGGGCATCGTGCTGCGGGTCGGTCCGTAACCGCCCGGCCCGTCCCCGTCACCGTCACGCAGCGTTCCGATCGTTCATCCGGCTGCCGGGCGCGTTGCCCGGCGCCGCGTTACTTTGCCGCCGCGCGGCGGAACCAGCGCCGCTCGATGCTCGACATCGCCCAGCACACGCCCAGCGCGCACACCGTGCCGAGCGTCACTTCGCCGAACCGGATCAGCGGAACGTCCCACAGCGGGCCGTTGCCGGGGAACAGCAGCACGATCGTCGCGGTCACGCCGCCGAGCCGTGCCGCGCTGCCGATGTTCAGGCACCAGCAGCAGACGATCACGACCGCGACCGTGATCGCATACGCGACGAGGCGATCGCCGCCCAACGCCGCACCGGCGAAGCCCAGGGCGCCGCCGACCATCGCACCGATGAACTGGTCGCGCGACAGCGACATCGTGTCCGAGTAGTTGTGCTGCGTGACGGCGATCGCGGTGATCGCCGCCCACACCGCCTGCTCGCTATGCACCGCGCGGCCGATCGCATACGCGAGGCACGCGCCGCACACGGCCTGCACCGCCATCAGCCCGCCTTGCGCGAGCCGCTCGCTGAATGACAGCCCCTTGAACAGATCGAAGATCGACTGCTGGATCTGCTGGCGGGCTTCGTTGAGTGTCCTGATCGTATCCATCGTGCATCGGCCAAGAAGCGGGTAGCGGCGGCGCGCCGCCGTCAATGCGCCTGTTCGGGCGAGGCGGGCGCCGGTTCGTCGGCTGTCGCGTCGCCGTTGTCGACGCGCGTTTCGGGCATCACGAGCCAGACCAGCAGCACCGCGAGCGCGCCTGCCGCGGCGAGCCCGAAGAAACTGACCGCGTTGCCGAAGTGATCGGCGACGTAGCCGGCCACGGCCGTGCTGAGCGTCGCGCCGATCCCGGCCGCGAGCCCGAACAGCCCGATACACAGGTTGTAGCGGCCCTTGCCGCCCGCGACGTCGGCCGCGATCAGCGGCAGCATCACGCCGAACACGGCCGCGCTGATGCCGTCGAGCATCTGCACCGGCACGAGCAGGTACGGGCTGCTGACGCCGGCGAACAGCAACGCGCGCACCGGCAGCGCGGAGAAGCCGAGCAGCAGGATCGGCCGGCGCCCCCAGCGCTGCGCGGAACGGCCGACCCACGGCGACAGCATCGCGACGATCGCCTGCGGCACGATGATGCACGCGGCGATCACGAGCTGCACGTTCTCGCCCATCCCGGCCGTGACTTCGCCGGCCGCGAGGTTCAGCATCGCGGCGTTCGACAGGTGGAACAGCACGACACAGGCCGCGAAGATCAGCATCCGGCGATCGCGCAGCAGTTCGAGCAGCGTTTCGCGCTCGCCGGCTTCGTCGACGTCGTCAGGCTTCGACGACTGCGGAATCACCTGGTGCGTCGGCTGGATCATCGCGAGCGCGAACAGCGCGGGCAGCGCCAGCACGGCGGTCAGCCAGAACACCGCGCGCGCGGAGAAGTATTCGCCGGTGAGCCCCATCAGGCCCGCCGCGACCGCGCTGCCGATCGACGCCCAGCGCGCGTTGCGGCCGAGCCGGTCGCCGAGGTCGGCGCGGCCGACGAGCGAGAACGAGATCGCGGCCATCGCCGGCACCAGCATGCAGCTCGCAAAACCGTGGAACACCTCGGCGGCGATTACCGGCACGATCGTCGGGCTCGACGCGAGCAGCACCGCGGACAGGATGATGGCCGCGATCGCCCACGCGGCCGCGCCCTTCTTGTTCTTCAGCGCATCGACGGCCGCGCCGCCCGGCACCTGGCTGACCATCGCACTGATCGTGCCGATCGACAGCACCATGCCGATCTCGCCCTGCGTCCACTTGTGCGACGCGAGGTAGGACGCGATGAACGGACCGAACCCGGTTTGAACGTTTGCAACGAAAAAGTTGAGCCAGTCGAGGGCCCGGAGACTGCGAACGCTGACGGAATGCTTGATCGTCATCGGGTGGCACTCGCAGACGAAGCCGGCACCGCTGCCGCCGGGGCAACGGGCGGGAAAACCGCGACGATCGGCTTGTCGGCCGCGTACGGCGGCGCTGCCTTGATCTGCGCGTCGTTCAGGTCGAGCTGCGGGTGCAGCGCCTTGTCGCGCGTGACGAAGCGCAGCGCGCCCCAGCTCGCGGCGATCGAACGGCGGTCGGTATTGACGAGCCCGCCGAGGTCGAGCACGACGGCCTGCGGTTGCGCGCCGCGGTCGATCAGCACGTCGACGATCCGGCCGATCTTCGTGCCGTTCGGGCGTTCGACATCGCTGTCGAGCATCGGCAGCCGCGTCGCCGGCGACGCCGCAGCCGAGCCCGACAGCGGCACGGCCTTCGGCCGCGCGGCCGGCGGCAGGTCGCCCGACGGCACGTCGAGCACGATCGGCTCCTGTTTGCCGCCCGGCGTGAAGCGGAACACGTTCCACGGGAAGATGACCTTGCGGTCGCCGATCCCCATGAAGCCTTGCAGGTTGACGATCATCTCGCGCGGCTTGCCGCCCGCGTCGACCACCATGTCGACCGCGCGGCCGACCACCTTGCCGTTGCGGCGCGCGACTTCGCTGTCGAGCAGCGCATGGATCTGGGTGCGGTCGAGCGCGCGCGTCGCGACGAGCGGCGGGGGCGGAGGCGGCGGCGGGGTCGGCGATTCGGGGCGCTGCACGGGCTTCGGCCGCGCCACTTCGCGGTGCGGCTTCTTCGGCGCTTCCGGTTCCTCCGGTTGCGTCGGCGCGGGCACCGGCGGCATCGTCAGCGGCTCGCCGGCGGTTTCCTCGACAGGCTCGACGAGCGCCTCGCTGATCGGCGCGGGCGGGTTCTGGACCGGCAGCAGCCCGCAGCCGGACAGCAGCGCGGCGACGGCGACGATCAGGAAGACCGTCGAGGACGGCAACGACTTGCGGGATGCGGGAAACGGGAGTCCGCCGCTCATTGACACTCACTCCATGGGTCGGGGCGGCCCGAGGGCACGCGGCTGGCGATGGATGGCGGGTGCGGGCGGCGCACCACGCGAGGGTGAGAGTTTAACGTGTCTTGCTTTCAGGACCGATATCGACGGCGGGTTGCAGGCGGACCGTCGGGAAAAGGAAGGGATCGGAGGCCGTCGCGGGCGGCTCCGGCGACTGATCGACGACGATGCGGGCGCCGGCGCTGCTACCGTCGGTGCGTTGGCTCAACGCGCCGAGCTGCCGCACGCGGACAGCAACGAGAGCGCCGCAACGCCGGCGGCCATCATGATCATTCTGCAGAAACGACGTCGACCTGGCCCGCCGTGGTGGCGGGGCGCTGCCTGAAGGCAGCGTCAAACCGGGAGATCAGGCGTCCGGATACCACGCGTCGGCGAATTCGCTGACCTGGACGTCCTTCAGCTCCGGACGCGCGGCCAGCCACCCGCGCACGAGCTCGCGATCGGCGTCGGTCGTCGTGCCGCGCGGCGCGCCGGAGATCACGTACGCGCCGATGCCTTCGTCCGCGGACGCGACGGTCAGCAGCCCGTTCGCTTCGACGAAGTCGATGAACGCATCGATCAACTGGCCGCGCTCGAGGTCGGTCATGTCGTTGCGGTAATGCGCGGTGGCGTTGAACGAGAGTTCCTGGAATTCGCCGATGTGGAGTTTCTTGCGCTGGCGGCGGTTGTAGCGTGTGCTCATGGTGTGTGACGAGTGAACGAGAGGTGGGAAAGGATAGCGCGGCGGATGGCGCGCGCACCCTGTCGACGTGCGGCATGGGCGAGGCTGGAGGCGAAAGAGGGCGTATCGCGGGACCGTTCCCGAAACTGTTCTTAAACAATTGCGCGATGCGCCTTTCGCCGTGCGGCCTGGTCAAGCGGCCTATTACACGCTTGACCGAATGATACAGGGATGGCGAGCGTGTTCGGCTTTGCTAAGGTCTGCGGTCATTCGAACAACCACGAGGGCCGTATGTCGAACAATCGCTATGCGTACGAGGGGCGCGAGGATCTCACGCCGCGAGCAGTCATCATGTTCAGCACGGTGCGCCGGTGTAACGCCGTCGCCAAACCAGAAGCCAGGGTGTTCTGATCGTGCCGACCGATACGTGGGAAAAGCTGGCCTCATTTGCACGCGAAGAGCTTGGTCGACCGCTGTTCGGCGGTCAGTTGAGGATCGAACCATCGTCGCGCCTCGAAGAGGATCTGCGCGTGACGGGAGTCGACGCAGTCGAGTTCATCGACAAATGGGCAGAAACATTCGGTGTGCAGGCCTCCGAGTTTCCTTACGACCGCTATTTCGGTCCTGAGGGCCAAGACATGGTGACGACGTTTCTCGCGCTGTTTTCGGAGCGTTACCGTAAGCCGCCGCGCGTGCCACTTACGCTCGCCATGCTGGAAGAAGCGATGCGTCTCGGCCGATGGGATACCGAAGCGATCGAGCGCTTCGCCCGGGAAGCGCCCGACGACGAATAGCCATTCGGCGATGCATGCAGGTCGAGGTTGCGCGAAATCCGCGCTGCGCCGGGCACGCTTCGCACAACCTTGCACGAGCCCACCGTTACATCAGCACGATGTCGTACTGCTCCTGGCTCAGATTCGACTCGACCTGCAGCGACACCGGTTTGCCGATGAAGTCGATCAGCATTGCCAGATGCTGCGATTCTTCGTCGAGGAACAGGTCGATCACCTGCTGCGCGGCGATCACGCGAAACTCGCGCGGGTTGAATTGGCGCGATTCGCGCAGAATCTCGCGCAGGATGTCGTAGCACACGGTGCGCGACGTCTTCACCTGGCCCTTGCCCTGGCAGGTCGGGCACGGTTCGCACAGCACGTGCGCGAGCGATTCGCGCGTGCGCTTGCGCGTCATCTCGACGAGTCCGAGCTGCGAGAAGCTGTTGACCGTCACGCGCGTGCGGTCGCGCGACAGCGCCTTCTTCAGCTCGGACAGCACCGCGTCGCGATGCTCGGCGTTCTCCATGTCGATGAAGTCGATGATGATGATCCCGCCGAGGTTGCGCAGCCGCAGCTGCCGCGCGATCGTGTGCGCCGCCTCGAGGTTGGTCTTGAAGATCGTGTCGTCGAAGTTGCGCGCGCCGACATAGCCGCCCGTGTTCACGTCGATCGTCGTCATCGCCTCGGTCTGGTCGATCATCAGGTAACCGCCCGACTTCAGGTCGACGCGGCGCGACAGCGCGCGCTGGATCTCCGTCTCGATGTTGTACAGGTCGAACAGCGGCCGCTCGCCCGTGTAGTGATGCAGCTTCGGACTCACGGCCGGCGTGAACTCGCCCGCGAATTCCGACAGGCGCTGGTAGGTCTCGCGCGAATCGACCTGGATGCGCGTCGTGTCGTCGTTCGCGAAATCGCGCAGCACGCGCTGCGCGAGATCGAGATCCTGGTACAGCAGGCTCGTCGCCGGCAGCCGCTGCGCCTGCGCGACGATCGTCGCCCAGGTCTTGCGCAGGTACGCGACGTCGCCGGCCAGTTCGTCGGAGGTCGCATCCTCGGCGATCGTGCGCACGATGTAGCCGCCTTTCTCGTCCGGCGGGATCACGGCGGTCAGGCGCGCGCGCACGGCCTCGCGCTCGGCCTCGCTCTCGATCTTCTGCGAGATGCCGATATGCGGCTCCTGCGGCAGGTAGACGAGCGTGCGGCCCGCGATGCTGACCTGCGTCGACAGCCGCGCGCCTTTCGTGCCGATCGGATCCTTGATCACCTGCACCATCAGCGTCTGGCCTTCGAACACGATCTTCTCGATCGGCTGGTGCGGTGCGCCCGACTGCGGCTCGCCCGCGAGGCGCGGATGCCAGATGTCGGCGACGTGCAGGAACGCCGCGCGCTCGAGGCCGATGTCGATGAACGCCGACTGCATGCCGGGCAGCACGCGTACGACCTTGCCGAGATAGATGTTGCCGACCCGTCCGCGCGACAGCGTCCGCTCGACGTGAAGCTCCTGCACCGCACCTTGCTGGACGAGTGCGACGCGCGTTTCCTGCGGCGTGAGGTTGATCAGGATTTCTTCGTTCATGGTGCGGTTCAGAAGGCGACGCGTGCGGTACGCAGCAGCGCGGCAGTCTCAAAAAGGGGCAGACCCATGATACCTGAATGGGATCCGTCGATTCGCTCGATGAATTCGGCCGCGCGGCCCTGGATCGCGTACGCGCCGGCCTTGCCGAACGGCTCGCCGGTGTCGACGTAGCGCGCGAACGCATCGCGCGATGCGTTTGAAAAGCGTACCGACGAGCGCGACAGCGCGGGCGGCAGCAGTTCGCCGTCGGCGCCGATCACGGCGACGGCGGTCAGGACTTCGTGTGCGCGGCCCGCGAGGCGGGTGAGCATCGCGAGCGCATCGTCGGCGTCGGCCGGCTTGCCGAGGATCGCGCCATCGATGGTCACCGTAGTGTCCGCAACGAGCACCGGCGCGGGCGGCTTGCCGCTCGCGATGAGGCGCGCACGCGCGGCCTCGGCCTTCGCGACGGTCACGCGCCGCACGTACGCGTCGGCGGCTTCGCCGGGCAGCTCGGCCTCGAGCGCCTCGGCGTCCTCGTCGGGGCGCGGCAGCAGCAGCTCGAAGCGTACGCCGATCTGCAGCAGCAGCTCCTGGCGGCGCGGGCTTTGCGAGGCGAGGTAAAGGATCGGGAAAAGCGCGGGGGACGTGCTGGACGGCATGGTGTCGTTATCTCGTTAGGCGCGCGTGGCGCGCGTCTCGAGGACGACACGTCATGCGCGGTGGTAGGGGTGATTCTGCGTGATGCTCCACGCCCGGTAAAGCTGTTCGGCGAGCAGCACGCGCACCATACCGTGCGGCAGCGTCATGCTCGAAATGCGCAGCAGCACGTCGGCGCGCGCTTTCAGGTCCGGATCGAGCCCGTCAGCGCCGCCGATCACGAACGCGACGTCGCGGCCGTCCTGCTGCCAGCCGGGCAGCGCCTGCGCGAGCTGCATTGTGGTCCAGTCGCGGCCGCGCTCGTCGAGCGCGACGAGGCGCGCGCCCTTCGGCAGTGCGGCCTCGATCTTCTGCCGTTCGGCGGCCATCACGCTTTCGGCGCTGCGGCCGCCCGAACGCAGTTCAGGCTTGATTTCGCGCAGCTCGATGCGCAGTTCGGGCGGCATCCGCTTCGTGTATTCGTCGAAGCCGGATGCGATCCAGCCCGGCATCTTGTGGCCGACCGCGAGGATGAAAAGCTTCATCGGGACGACTCGCTGCGACTCAGCGGCGGCGGGCCGCCGTCTTGCGCGCCGGGCGTGCGGGCGCGGCTTCTTCCTCGTCGTCCTCGTCTTCGCTGGCCGTCGCGAAGCCGTTGCCCTTGCCGCCGCCGAGCTTCATCCGCACGGGCTTGTCGCCCCAGATTTCCTCGAGGTTGTAGTACTGGCGCAGCGCCGGTTGCAGGATGTGCACGACCGCGTCGCCGCAGTCGACCAGCACCCATTCGCCGGTGTCCTCGCCTTCGGAGCTGACGACGTCGCCGCCGGCTTCCTTGACCTTGTCGCGCACGTTCGACGCGAGCGCCTTGGTCTGTCGGTTGGAGGTGCCCGACGCGACGACCACGCGGTCGAACAGTTCGGTCAGGTGGCTGGTGTTGAACACCTTGATGTCTTGCGCCTTGACGTCTTCGAGGGCGTCGACGATCACGCGCTGCAGTTTGCGAATATCCATGGATTCAGGAATGGTAGAGGCGATGTTGAAGAATATAGGCCCATACGGCGGCCGGCACATGTTCGGCCGACGCGTCGGGCATTTGCGCATGGCGTGCGATGCATGCGCGCAGGTGCGCGCGGATGTCGGTCGCGGCGATGTCGAACGAAAGGGTCGTATCGATCAGCAGGTTGCCTGCCGGCGTGGCCTTGAGCACGTCGGCGCAGGCCTGCCGCGCGGCGATCTCCCGCGCGACGTCCGGCGGCGCTGCGCCGAGCTCGAAGCCCGGGCGCGTCGACACGCCGATGTGCGCGTAGTCGAACAGCGTGCGCCAGTCGCGCCACGTATCGAGGCGCACGAGCTGGTCGGCGCCGATCAGCAGCGACAGCGACGCATCCGGGCCGATCCGCTCGCGCCAGCGCGCGAGCGTCTCGACCGTGTAGGTCGGGCCGGTGTGCTCGATCTCGTCGGTGGCGACGGTCACGGTCACGCCCGGCAGCACGAGCGAATCCGCGGCCGCGCGCGTCATCGCGAGCCGGTGCTCGGCGGCCGACACGTCGCGCTTCTGGTACGGCTGTCCGGCGGGCAGCAGCACGAGTTCGGTCAGGTCGAGCAGCGCGGCGAACCGGCGCGCGAGCGCGAGATGACCGTCGTGGATCGGGTCGAAGGTGCCGC
The DNA here is from genome assembly GCF_018417615.1 of Burkholderia sp. LAS2. Classification (NCBI taxonomy): domain Bacteria; kingdom Pseudomonadati; phylum Pseudomonadota; class Betaproteobacteria; order Burkholderiales; family Burkholderiaceae; genus Burkholderia; species Burkholderia sp. LAS2. The sequence continues at coordinate 3,009,626 of NZ_CP071052.1, read as the reverse complement.
CCAGCAAGCCGATACGACGCGGCAGCGGGGCGGGGCGGGCGGTGGTGTCCAGAAACGCGTCCTTTCGTTGGGGCAGCGGCACGCGCGGGCTCAGACCCAGTCGCGCGGCACGAGGAAGTCGCTGTAAAGGCGCGCTTCCGGCGAACCCGGCTCGGGTTGCCAGTTGTAGCGCCAGTTCGCGACCGGCGGCATCGACATCAGGATCGACTCGGTCCGGCCGCCGCTTTGCAGGCCGAACAGCGTGCCGCGGTCGAACACGAGGTTGAATTCGACGTAGCGGCCGCGGCGGTAGGCCTGGAAGTCGCGTTCGCGCTCGCCGTACGGCAGTTCGGCGCGGCGCTCGACGATCGGCAGGTAAGCGTGCAGGAACGCATCGCCGACGCTTTGCATCATGTCAAACGAGCGTTCGAAACCGGGTTCCGAGAAATCGTCGAAGAAGATCCCGCCGATGCCGCGCGTTTCGTTGCGGTGCTTCAGGAAGAAATATTCGTCGCACCATTGCTTGAAGCGCGGGTAGAGCTCGGCGCCGAACGGGTCGAGCGCATCCTTGCAGGTCTGGTGGAAATGCCGCGCGTCGTCCTCGAAGCCGTAAACCGGTGTCAGATCCATGCCGCCGCCGAACCAGAACACGGGGTCTTCGCCCGGTTTCGTCGCGATCAGCATCCGCACGTTCATGTGCACGGTCGGGCAGTACGGATTGCGCGGGTGCAGCACGAGCGACACGCCGAGCGCCTCGAAGCCGCGGCCCGCGAGCTGCGGACGCGCCGCGCTGGCCGACGGCGGCAGCGCGTCGCCCGCGACGTCGGAAAAGCCGATTCCCGCGCGTTCGAACACGCGGCCGCCTTCGAGAATCCGCGTGCAGCCGCCGCCGCGCAGGCGTTCGGCCGGCCCGCGCTGCCACGTGTCGGTCGCGAGCGGCGTGCCGTCGAGCGCGCCGAGCGCGTCGGCGATGCGTGTCTGCAGGCCCTGGAGGTACGTGCGCACACGCGCCACGTCGTAGGTCGAATCGGTCATGTCTGGACTGGCTGCCCCCACCCGGAGCGGGGGCCATAAAAAAAGCATCTGCCGGGCATTCTATCGAACCCCGGCAGACGGGTCGCCGCCGCGCGGGCGCGGGGCGGCGATGGCGACGTCACGCGCTCTTGCGGTTGAGCGCGCGAAAGCCGATGTCGCGGCGGTACTGCATGCCTTCGAAATTGATCTGGTTGATCGTGTCGTACGCATGCTGCTGCGCTTCGCGCACCGAATCGGCGAGGCCGACCACGCACAGCACGCGGCCGCCGGACGTCACGAGCTTGTCGCCGTCATTGAGCGTCGTGCCCGCATGGAACGTCACGGCCTGTTCGGTCTCGGCCGGGATGCCGTTGATGCGGTCGCCCTTGCGCGGCGCGTCCGGGTAACCGTGCGCGGCCAGCACGACGCCGAGCGCGGTGCGGCGATCCCAGTCGAGCTCGACCGTGTCGAGGGTGCCCGCGATCGCCTGCTCGACGACCTTCGAGAAATCGCTCTTCAGGCGCGCCATGATCGGCTGCGTTTCCGGGTCGCCCATCCGGCAGTTGAACTCGAGCGTGCGCGGATTGCCATCCTTGTCGATCATCAGGCCCGCGTACAGGAAGCCCGTGAAGCGGATGCCGTCCTTCTCCATCCCGCGCACGGTCGGCATGATGATTTCGCGCATCACGCGGGCGTGCATCTGCGGCGTGACGATCGGCGCGGGCGAATATGCACCCATGCCGCCGGTGTTCGGGCCGCGATCTTCGTCGAGCAGGCGCTTGTGGTCCTGGCTGGACGCCAGCGCCAGCGCGTGCTTGCCGTCGACCATCACGATGAAGCTCGCTTCCTCGCCATCGAGGAATTCCTCGATCACGACGCGCGCGCCGGCATCGCCGAGCTTGTTGCCCGACAGCATCATGTCGACGGCCGCATGGGCCTCTTCGAGCGTCATCGCGACGACGACGCCCTTGCCGGCCGCGAGGCCGTCGGCCTTCACGACGATCGGCGCACCCTTCGCGTCGATGTACGCGTGGGCGGCGGCCGCGTCGGCGAAGGTTTCGTAGTCGGCCGTCGGAATGTTGTGGCGCTTCATGAACGCCTTCGCGAAATCCTTCGAGCTTTCGAGTTGCGCGGCTTCGCGGGTCGGGCCGAACACCTTCAGGCCGCGTGCGCGGAACAGGTTGACGATGCCGGCCGCGAGCGGTGCTTCCGGCCCGACGAGCGTGAACGCGACGCCTTCGCGTTCCGCGAAATCGGCGAGTTCGTCGAGCGCCGTGATGTCGACGTTCTTCAGACGCTCGTCCTGCGCCGTGCCGCCATTGCCCGGCGCGACGTAGACCATCTGGACGCGCGGCGACTGCGCGAGCTTCCACGCCAGCGCATGTTCGCGGCCGCCGGAACCGACGACGAGTAGTTTCATGGGATTCCCCGCAGACTAGAAAACAGGGCGGCCGGCACGCTCAGGCGCGCCGGCCGCGAAATCGGTCGGGCCGCCGCCGCAACGCTGCGCACGGCGGCCGGCATCTCATTCCTCGACGATGACGGCGTTCGTATACACGTCCTGCACGTCGTCGAGGTTCTCGAGCGCGTCCAGCAGCTTCTGCATCTTCGCCGCGTCGTCGCCGGTGAATTCGACTTCGTTCTGCGGCTTCATCGTCACTTCGGCGAGTTCGGCCTTGAAGCCCGCGGCTTCGAGCGCGTCCTTCACCGCCGAGAATGCCTGCCAGTCGCACAGCACTTCGATCGAGCCGTCGTCGTTCGTGTTCACGTCGTTCGCGCCGGCTTCGAGCGCGGCTTCCATCAGCGCGTCTTCCGACGTGCCGGGCGCGAACAGGAACTGGCCGACGTGATCGAACATGAACGCGACCGAGCCGTCGGTGCCCATGTTGCCGCCGAACTTCGAGAACGCGTGGCGGACTTCCGCGACCGTGCGGGTGCGGTTGTCGGTCAGCGTGTCGACGATGATCGCCGCGCCGCTGATGCCGTAGCCTTCGTAACGGATTTCTTCGTAGTTCGCGCCGTCCGCGCCGCCGACGCCGCGATCGATCGCGCGCTTGACGTTGTCCTTCGGCATGTTCGCGTCGGCTGCCTTGTCGACCGCGAGACGCAGGCGCGGGTTCGAGTTGACGTCGCCGCCGCCGAGGCGCGCCGCCACCTGGATTTCCTTGATCAGGCGGGTCCAGATCTTGCCGCGCTTCGCGTCGGCCGCAGCCTTCTTATGCTTGATGTTGGCCCATTTCGAATGACCAGCCATACCTTTCTCCGTGCCCGGGCGCGCAGCGCGGGCGATTGTTGCAATGTGTCGTTGAATCGGCGGCCGTGTCGGCGGGCATGAAGCCGCGGGGCCGCGCGTGTCGAGTGGATCGTGATTTTATCACGCGGCGACCGCCGGTTCGGGGCCGCCGCGCATGGCCGAACGGCCAGGGCGGCCGTCGCGGCGCGCCGGGCCGCGCGGCACGGTGGCGCCGGCCGCTCGGTTCCGTCAGTTCTTGGTGCCGAACAGGCGGTCGCCGGCGTCGCCCAGGCCCGGCACGATGTACGCGTGCTCGTTCAGGTGCGAGTCGAGCGACGCGACGAACAGCTTCACGTCCGGGTGCGCGTCCTGGAACACCTGCACGCCTTCGGGCGCGGCGACCAGCGCGACGAACATGATGTTCGCGGCCGGCACGTTGCGGCGCTTGAGCACGTCGACCGCATGCACGGCCGAATAGCCGGTCGCGACCATCGGGTCGCACAGGATGAAGATGCGGTCTTCCAGGTCCGGCAGGCGCACCAGATATTCGACCGGGCGGTGGTCTTCGGCGCGGTACACACCGATGTGACCGACGCGCGCGGACGGCACCAGGTCGAGCAGGCCGTCCGACATCCCGATGCCCGCGCGCAGCACGGGCACGATCGCGAGCTTCTTGCCGGCGATCACCGGCGCGTCGACCGCCACCAGCGGGGTTTCGACCCGCTTGGTCGTGATCGGCAGGTTGCGGGTGATCTCATAGCCCATCAGCAGCGTGATCTCGCGCAGCAGTTCGCGGAACGTGCGCGTGGACGTGTCCTTGTCGCGCATGTGCGTGAGCTTGTGCTGGATCAGCGGGTGATCGGTGATGAAGAGGTTCGGGAAACGGCTGTCCTGTTTCATGACGGGGTGCCTTGGCGGCAAAAGGGGATCGGGGGCGGCGGCGGGCGCGAGGCCGGCCGTCGCTCATGGCCGCAATTTTACCAAGGCGCGCCGCGCGATCCGGATATTATCGACGTCTCACGACAATCCGCGTGCCGCGCACGCCCGCTCGCCCGCCCGCCGGCGGCCGTGCGGGGCCGCCGGCACGCGCGCCACCAGGGAAGCGACGATGGATCTCGGCATCGAAGGAAAGACCGCGCTCGTGTGCGCGGCCAGCAAGGGTCTCGGGCGCGGCTGCGCGGAAGCGCTGGCCGCCGAGGGCGTGAACCTCGTGATCGTCGCGCGCACGCGCGACACGCTGGAGGAAACCGCGGAAGAGATCCGTGCCGGCGCGAACGTGTCGGTCACGGCGGTCGCGTGCGACATCACGACGCCGGACGGCCGCGCGGCCGCGCTCGCCGCGTGCCCGCAGCCGGACATTCTCGTGACGAATGCCGGCGGCCCGCCGCCCGGCGACTTCCGCGATTTCTCGCACGACGACTGGATCCGCGCGCTCGAGGCGAACATGCTGACGCCGATCGAGCTGATCCGCGCGACCGTCGACGGGATGATCGGCCGCGGCTTCGGCCGGATCGTCAACATCACGAGTTCGGCCGTGAAGGCGCCGATCGACGTGCTCGCGCTGTCGAACGGCGCTCGCTCGGGGCTGACTGGCTTCGTCGCGGGGCTGTCGCGCAAGGTCGCGGGGCAGGGCGTGACGATCAACAACCTGCTGCCCGGGTTGTTCGACACCGACCGGATCGCGACGACGCTCGCCGCGTCGGCGAAGGCGCAGGGCGTGACGGTCGACGAGATGCGTGCGCGGCGCACCAAGGACATCCCGGCCGGGCGCCTGGGCACGCGCGCGGAATTCGGCGCGGCCTGCGCGTTCCTGTGCAGCGTGCATGCCGGCTACATCACCGGGCAGAACTGGCTGCTCGACGGCGGCGCGTATCCGGGTACGTTCTGACCCGCGCTTTTCGATTCACGACGACAACAACCGAACGACGAAGGAACTGGAGATGAGCAAACCCCGCATCGCATTGATTGCGCACGACGCGAAGAAGGACGAGATCGTCGCGCTCGCGGGCCAGTATCGCGAGACGCTCGCGCAATGCCGGCTGGTGGCGACCGGCACGACGGGCGGCCGGATCGCCGCCGCGCACGGGCTCGAGGTCGAGCGCAAGCTGTCGGGGCCGCTTGGCGGCGACCTGCAGATCGGCGCGGAACTGGCCGACGGCCGCGTCGACATTGTCATATTCCTGCGCGATCCGATGACCGCGCAGCCGCACGACCCCGACATCACCGCGCTGGTGCGCGCGTGCGACGTGCACGACGTGCCGGTCGCGACCAACGCCGCGACCGCGCGGATGCTGCTCGACGATCTGGCGCGGAACATGCAGGACGTTTGCTAGGCAGCTGTTGAAGAGCGCCGCGCTTTAGCGGTCGGGGGCTTCGTTCAAGAAGTTGTCGTATGCGATCGGCCGCGGAGTGTCGGACGGATCGTGCCGAATGCTTCGCTGTCGAGCGAGCGGGCCGGTGCATTGCCACGCAACGGCCGGGTTCGAAGGCTTCAGCGCGCCACTCATGACGGCACCGCTTCTTGGCGTGATGGCCTGGCACACAATCGAGCTGGCGAGCGCGCTTGCGCGTTCGGCGAAGCCGTCGGCTGGCTGACTACGGCGTCGACCAAGGCACGTGCATCCGCGCGCGAGGGCCTCGATTACGGTGATTTGCGCGTTCCCCTGAACGATAGAAGGGATTCGATTCCTTGTAGCAGTTCGGGCAAGAAGGACTGATCCAGCCCGCAATACCCCGTGATGCATGCTCCCTCGGGAGGGGGCGGCTGAAAGCGCCAGTCGCCCACGATTGCGCGTCGATCAAGTGTTCGCAATATCAGCTCAAACCCCGGCTCAACGCCTGTTAGCTCCGCTCGTTGCCCGGCTTGAAGCTGCGTTTGAATGGATTGAATCTGTTGCCGAAATTGTCGCAACTCGTCGGGCATGACACTCCATTGCCCTTCCGCCTGGATACTCGGTACCGTCAATTGGATCCGTACATCGATCCATTCAAGATACGGCCCTCCCGGTTCGTCGCGTCGCGCAGCAACGGGCTCCATTTGAAGTCTAAAGTCATCTGTGTCGATGGTTAGCATGTGTTCAACGTTAAGAGCGCAACCTTCCGAGACGTTGTGATCAGTCGGCCCAGCTACCCGTTCGTTCCGGTGAGAGGCAATGTCCGGTATTTCGGGCGCGGCTAATGGCACGGGTATTTTTGTCGCAAGACGTATGTGACCAGGACTGCCGCATTTGCCCTCAGCGCATCTCTCGGCCATTTCCCGAGATCGTGGAGCACTTCCGAATCGATTTCCCCCGGTTTGACACGCCCGTTGTCGCACCAGTCCTGGCCTTCGGTCGCATCGGCCACGCCTGCCAGATACCCGGCCATAGCGTGGCGCTCGGCGCCAGCATACGGCGTGTTGTCGGAACGGCTCAGGCCGTCGAGCAAACGGGTGCCGTCCGCACGCGGTATCGGGGCCGCGGTTGCGCTGCCGATACTTGCGGATAGCGACGCGAAAGCGATCACATTCCAGACAAGAGCGAGCTTCATGGGGTGGACTGGGCGAATTGGGCAGCAGGCAAATTAGCACGGCCGTCGTCTCGTAAATGACCATGGCCAGAACCGGTTGTCGGGCCGATCGACGTCGACCTTCGTCGGTTCGGGAAAAGCGCGTCGACACCGCGCGGGAGATCCTTTGCGCACGGGGCGCGAGGCGAGAAATGACCAACGGCCCGGTTCGGCCATCGCGGCGCGAGCGACGTGACGTCAACGTTACAAAGTGTGCCGAACATCATTGACTGCGCAAGCGAAGGAAACGAGCGGCAGCGACCGGTCTCATACCGCGCCGTTTTCCTCATGCGCGGCCCATGCCATCCATTTCCTGCGAAAACCCTACCGAGGTGAAGGGATTGCGACGACGCGCTGCGCGACCGCGCACGACGCGCGAGAATCCTCCGCTATGACCCGTGTTCACGCGCATCGCCGCAGCGGCAATGTCGATGCATTCGCCGAACCGGATTTCCAGATTCCAGACAGAAGAGGAGCAAAACGATGCCGAAAGCAATCCGATACGACCAGCCGGGCGGCCCGGACGTGATGAAGTGGGTCGATGTCGACGTCGGCGCGCCGAAGGCCGGCGAAGTCCGCATCCGGCAACACGCGGTCGGGCTCAACTACATCGACGTGTATTTCCGCACGGGCCTGTATCCGCAGCCGCTGCCCGGCGGTCTCGGGATGGAGGCGGCGGGCGAGGTGACGGCCGTCGGCGACGGCGTGACCGCGTTCAAGGCCGGCGACCGCGTCGCGTATGTCGGCCAGCCGCCCGGCGCGTATGCGCAGGAGCGCGTGATGCCGGCCGAGCGCGTCGTGAAGCTGCCGGACGGGATCAGCGACGACGACGCGGCGTCGGTGATGCTGCAAGGCCTGACCGCGCATTACCTGCTGCGCCGCACGTACCCGGTGAAGGCCGGCGACACGATCCTGATCCACGCGGCGGCCGGCGGCGTCGGGCTGCTTGTGTGCCAGTGGGCGAAGGCGCTCGGCGCGACCGTGATCGGCACGGTCGGCTCCGACGAGAAGGCCGAACTCGCGAAGGCGCACGGCTGCGATCACCCGATCGTCTACACGCGCGAGAACTTCACGCAGCGCGTGAAGGCAATCACGAACGGCGCGGGCGTGCCGGTCGTCTACGATTCGATCGGCAAGGACACCTACGTCGGCTCGCTCGACAGCCTCGCGCCGCTCGGCTACTTCGTCAGCTTCGGCAACGCGTCGGGCCCGCTGCCGCCGATCGACTCGAAGGAATTCTCGTCGCGCGGCTCGCTGTTCTTCACGCGCCCGACGCTGTTCTCGTACATCGCGAAGCGCGCCGATCTCGACGCCGCGGCCACCGAATTGTTCGACGTGATTCTGTCGGGCAAGGTGAAGACGAGCATCAACCAGCGCTACCCGCTCGCGGAAGTCGGCCGCGCGCATGCCGACCTCGAAGCACGCAAGACCACCGGCTCGACGATTCTCGTTCCCTGACCGTCCCCCGTGCCGGCGCGACGCCGGCACGCGCCTGTTGCGGGCGGCGCTGCAGCGCCGCTCGTCCCGCCTCGTTTTGCGCCAGTCCCGCCGCACGCGTTTACGCGTTTTTTACACCCGCCCCGACACCTTTGACCCGCCCTTTACGTGCGTTCCCATAAGGTTCTAGTCGTCCGATTTCGACGACGGAGAACAAAAAATGGATGGGGTTTTCATCGGCGCACTGGTGCTCTTCACCGCGCTGATCCTCGGTTTGCTTGCCGGTTGCGACAAGCTCGTGCAATACGGTCGCGGGGGGCGCGCATGACCTGGATGCTTTGGCTGGCGGGCGCCTCGACGGCCCTGCTGTTCGCGTATCTCGTCTTTGCGCTGCTGCGCGCGGAGGACATCGAATGAACGCGAACAACCTGTTGCAGACGCTGCTGTTCATCGTCGTGCTGCTCGCGGCGGCCGTGCCGGTCGCGCGCTACCTGAGCGCGGTGATGGATGGCAGTTCGCGCGTCGTGCGCGTGTTCGGCCCGCTCGAACGCGCGCTGTACCGCGTCGCCGGCGTCGACGCCGGCACCGAGATGAACTGGAAGCAGTATGCGATCGCGACGATCGCGTTCAACGCGCTCGGCGTGCTGTTCCTCTACGGGCTGTTGCGCCTGCAGGGCTTCCTGCCCGGCAACCCGCAGCAGTTCGGCGCGATGACGCCCGACGGCGCGTTCAACACGGCCGTCAGCTTCGTCGCGAACACGAACTGGCAGGACTACACGCCCGAGCAGACCGTCAGCTATCTGTCGCAGATGCTCGGCCTGACCGTGCAGAACTTCCTGTCGGCAGCGACCGGCATCGTCGTCGTGATCGCGCTGATCCGCGGCTTCGCGCGTCACACCGCGCAGACGATCGGGAACTTCTGGGTCGACCTCACGCGCGTGACGCTGTACGTGCTCGTGCCGATGGCGGCGCTCGTCGCCGCGCTGCTGATGAGCCAGGGCGTGCTGCAGAACATGAAGGCGTACCAGGACGTGCCCGTGCTGCAGGCGAGCACCTACGCGGCGCCGAAGCTCGACGCGCAGGGCAGCCCGGTGAAGGACGACAAGGGCAACGCGGTCACGGTGCCGACTCCGCTGACGAAGCAGACGCTCGCGATGGGGCCGGTCGCCTCCCAGGAAGCGATCAAGATGCTCGGCACCAACGGCGGCGGCTTCTTCAACGCGAACTCCGCGCACCCGTTCGAAAATCCGACGCCGTTCGCGAACTTTCTGCAGATCTTCTCGATCCTGATCATCCCGGCCGCGCTGTGTCTCGTGTTCGGCCGGATGATCGGCGACCGCCGGCAGGGCATCGCGGTGCTCGCGGCGATGACGGTCGCGTTCGCGGTCGCGACCGGCGTCGAGGTGAGCGCCGAGCAGGCCGGCAACCCGACGCTCGCCGCGCTGCACGTCGACCAGTCGGCCGGCGCGCTGCAGCCGGGCGGCAACATGGAAGGCAAGGAAACCCGCTTCGGGATCGCACAGACCGGCATCTTCACGGTCGCGACGACGGCCGCGTCGTGCGGCGCGGTGGACGCGATGCACGATTCGCTGACGCCGGTCGGCGGCCTCGTGCCGATGCTGCTGATGCAGCTCGGCGAGGTGGTCTTCGGCGGCGTCGGCTCCGGCCTCTACGGGATGCTCGTGTTCGCGCTGCTCGCGGTGTTCGTCGCCGGCCTGATGATCGGCCGCACGCCGGAATACGTCGGCAAGAAGATCGAGTCGTACGAGATGAAGATGGTGTCGATCGTCGTGCTGCTCACGCCGCTGCTCGTGCTGGTCGGCACGTCGATCGCGGTGTTGGCGGACGCGGGCAAGGCCGGCATCTCGAACCCGGGCCCGCACGGCTTCTCGGAAATCCTCTATGCGTTCAGTTCGGCCGCGAACAACAACGGCAGCGCGTTCGCGGGCCTGACGGTCGGCACGCCGTTCTACAACTGGATGACCGCGATCGCGATGTGGTTCGGCCGCTTCGGCACGATCGTGCCGGTGCTGGCGATCGCCGGTTCCCTCGCCGCGAAGAAGCGCATCGCGGTGACGAGCGGCACGCTGCCGACGCACGGCCCGCTGTTCGTCGTGCTGCTGCTCGGCACCGTGCTGCTGGTGGGCGCGCTGACCTACGTGCCGGCGCTCGCGCTCGGCCCGGGTGTCGAGCACCTGATGATGTGGCTGGGCGCTTGATGCGCGCCCGCATCGCGACACACTGAAAAGACTGAAGAGCTTGAAGAGATCGCAATGACTCAACATTCCGCAACACGGTCCATGTTCGATCCGGCGCTGCTGCGCCCGGCGATCGTGGATTCGTTCAAGAAACTCACGCCGCGCACGCAGTTCCGCAATCCGGTGATGTTCTGCGTGTACGTCGGCAGCATCCTGACCACGATCCTGTGGATCGCGGCGCTCTCGGGCCAGGCCGAGGCGCCCGCGGGCTTCATTCTCGCGATCGCGCTGTGGCTGTGGTTCACGGTGCTGTTCGCGAACTTCGCCGAAGCGCTCGCCGAAGGGCGCTCGAAGGCGCAGGCCGCGTCGCTGCGCAGCGCGAAGAAGGACGTGATGGCGAAGAAGCTCAACGAGCCGCATCCGAAGTCGCCGATCCGCATCACGACCGCGTCCGACCTGCGCAAAGGCGACGTCGTGCTGGTCGAGACCGGCGACGTGATCCCGGCCGACGGTGAAGTCGTCGACGGCGTCGCATCGGTCGACGAATCGGCGATCACCGGCGAATCCGCGCCGGTGATCCGCGAATCGGGCGGCGACTTCTCGTCGGTGACGGGCGGCACGCGCGTGCTGTCCGACTGGATCGTCGTCAAGGTCACAGCGAACCCCGGCGAGGCGTTCCTCGACCGGATGATCGCGATGGTCGAAGGCGCGAAGCGCAAGAAGACGCCGAACGAGGTCGCGCTGACGATCCTGCTCGTCGCGCTGACGATCGTGATGCTGCTCGCGACCGCGACGCTGCTGCCGTTCTCGATGTTCTCGGTCGAAGCGATGAAGGCCGGCCACGTGGTGACGATCACCGCGCTCGTCGCGCTGCTCGTGTGCCTGATTCCGACGACGATCGGCGGGCTGCTGTCCGCGATCGGCGTGGCCGGGATGAGCCGGATGATGCAGGCGAACGTGATCGCGACGTCGGGCCGCGCGGTCGAAGCGGCCGGCGACGTCGACGTGCTGCTGCTCGACAAGACCGGCACGATCACGCTCGGCAACCGTCAGGCGTCGACGTTCGTGCCGGCGCCGGGCGTGACCGAGGAAGCGCTGGCCGATGCCGCGCAACTGTCGTCGCTCGCCGACGAAACGCCGGAAGGGCGCAGCATCGTCGTGCTCGCGAAGGAGCGCTTCAACATTCGCCAGCGCGACATGGCGCAACTGCATGCGACGTTCCTCGGCTTTTCCGCGCAGACACGGATGAGCGGCGTCGATCTGCCCGGCCGCGAGATCCGCAAGGGCGCGGCCGACGCGATCCGCCGCTACGTCGAAACCCACGGCAGCCGCTTCCCCGAAGAAGTGCGCCGCGCGGTCGACGACGTCGCGCGCCGCGGCAGCACGCCGCTCGTCGTGGCCGACCTGCAGGACGGCGCGGCGCGCGTGCTCGGCGTGATCGAGCTGAAGGACATCGTGAAGGGCGGCATCAAGGAGCGCTTCGCGGAGCTGCGCAAGATGGGCATCAAGACCGTGATGGTGACGGGCGACAACCGGCTGACGGCCGCGGCGATCGCGGCGGAAGCGGGCGTCGACGATTTCCTCGCGGAAGCGACGCCGGAAACCAAGCTCGCGACGATCCGCGAGCACCAGGCGGCCGGGCGTCTCGTCGCGATGACGGGCGACGGCACCAACGACGCGCCGGCGCTCGCGCAGGCCGACGTGGCGGTCGCGATGAACACCGGCACGCAGGCGGCGAAGGAAGCCGGCAACATGGTCGACCTCGACTCGAACCCGACGAAGCTGATCGAGATCGTCGAGATCGGCAAGCAGATGCTGATGACGCGCGGTTCGCTCACGACGTTCTCGATCGCGAACGACATCGCGAAATACTTCGCGATCATCCCGGCCGCGTTCGTGACGACGTACCCGCAATTGCGCGTGCTCGACATCATGCATCTGACGTCGCCGGCGTCCGCGATCCTGTCCGCGGTGATCTTCAACGCGCTGATCATCGTCGCGTTGATCCCGCTCGCGCTGAAGGGCGTGACCTATCGGCCGCTCGGCGCCGCGTCGCTGCTGCGCCGCAACCTGCTGGTCTACGGCCTCGGCGGCGTGCTGCTGCCGTTCCCGTTCATCAAGCTGATCGACATGACGCTCGCCGCGCTCGGCTGGGCCTGAGCCGGCCGTCCTTGAAGGAACCATCATGAAATCGTTGATTCGCCCGCTCGTCGTGCTGTTCGTCATCCTGACCGCCGTGACGGGGCTCGCTTACCCGGCGGTGATGACCGTGTTCGGTCAGGCCGTGTTCCCGTCGCAGGCCAACGGCAGCCTGATCGAGCAGAACGGCAAGGTCGTCGGCTCCGCGCTGATCGGCCAGTCGTTCGACGCGCCGAAGTATTTCTGGGGCCGGCTGTCGGCCACCGCGCCGATGCCGTACAACGCGGCCGGCTCCGGCGGCTCGAACTTCGGCCCGCTGAACCCGTCGCTCGCCGACCAGGTGAAGGCGCGCATCGCCGCGCTGCGCGACGCGGGCACCGACCTGTCGAAGCCGGTGCCGGTCGACCTCGTGACGGCGTCGGCGAGCGGCCTCGATCCGGAGATCACGCCGGCCGCGGCCGCGTACCAGGTCGAGCGCGTCGCGAAGGCGCGCAACCTGGCGCCGGACGCGGTCGCGCAACTCGTCGCCGCGAACACGGCGGGCCGCCAGTTCGGCGTGCTCGGCGAGCCGCGCGTGAACGTGCTGAAGCTGAATCTCGCGCTCGACGCGGCGCAGGCCGCGCACTGAGCGTGCGGGCGTGCGGGCTCCCCGGCGCGGCTGGCTGCGCGCCGGGCCCGACTTCGTTTCGACGGCGCGCGCGCCGTCTTTGCCTTTTGCGGCGATTTGGAACCACAATGGCTGTATCTCGCGCGCCATCCGGCGCGTCGCCCTTCTGACGCATGAACCGCCCCGATCCCGACCAACTCCTCGACAAGCTGCAGCGCGATGAAGAAAAGCAGCGGCGCGGCCAGCTCAAGATCTTCTTCGGCGCGTCCGCCGGCGTCGGCAAGACCTACGCGATGCTGCAGGCCGCGCGCCAGCGCGTGCAGGAAGGCGTCGACGTCGTCGTCGGCATCGTCGAGACTCACGGCCGCAGTGAAACCGCCGCGCTGCTCGACGGCCTCGACGTGCTGCCGCCCGCCCGCATCGACTATCGCGGCCGCACGCTCGCCGAATTCGATCTCGACGGCGCGCTCGCGCGTGCGCCGCAACTGATCCTCGTCGACGAGCTCGCGCATTCGAACGTGCAGGGCGCACGGCACCTGAAGCGCTGGCAGGACGTCTACGAGCTGCTCGATGCGGGCATCGACGTGTATACGACCGTCAACGTCCAGCATCTCGAAAGCCTGAACGACGTGGTCGGTGCGATCACCGGCATTCGCGTGTGGGAGACCGTTCCCGATCGCGTGTTCGACGCGGCCGACGAAGTCACGCTCGTCGACCTGCCGGCCGAGGAATTGCTCGAGCGGATGCGCGACGGCAAGGTCTATCTCGCGCAGCAGGCCGAGCGCGCGGTGCGCAACTTCTTCCGCAAGGGCAACCTGATCGCGCTGCGCGAGCTCGCGCTGCGGCGCACGGCCGATCGCGTCGACGCGCAGATGCGCGAGTACCGCGCAGACCGTTCGATCCAGCGCATCTGGCAGGCGCGCGAGCGGCTGCTCGTGTGCGTCGGCCCGGGCGCCGAAGCGCCGACGCTCGTGCGCGCGGCGGCGCGCCTTGCCGCGAGCCTGAAGGCCGACTGGATCGCCGTGTACGTCGAGACGCCGCGCCTGCAGCGGCTGCCCGACGCGCGGCGGCAGCGCACGCTCGACGCACTGAAGCTCGCGGCCGAGCTCGGCGCGGAGACGGTCACGCTCGCCGGGCCCGACGCGGTCGCCGCGTTGATCGGCTATGCGAAGGTGCGCAACGTATCGAAGCTCGTCGCGGGCGGCTCGCCGAAGGTCGGGCTCGCGCGCCGCTTCGCACGGCCGTTCGGCGAGCAGCTGGCGGAACGCGCGGGCGACGTCGACCTGATGCTGATCCGTGCGTCCGCGAGCGACGAGACGCGCGCCGCGCCGCTCGACGCGCGGGCGCGCGACTGGCGCGACGCGTTCGCGCAGTTCGGCACGCACCGTTCGCCGCCGCGCCACTACGCGTATGCGGCCGCGATCTGCGCGGCGATCACCGTCGTCGCGAGCGTCGTGTCCGGGCGGCTCGACCTCACGAACCTCGTGATGCTGTACCTGCTCGGCGTGGTGTTCTCGGCGGTGCGGCTCGGCCGCGGCCCGGGCGTGCTGCAGTCGTTCCTGTCGGTGGCCGCGTTCGATTTCTTCTTCGTGCCGCCGCGCATGTCGTTCTCGGTCAGCGACACGCAATACCTGCTGACCTTTTTCGGGATGCTGCTGACGTCGCTCGTGATCAGCCACCTGACGTCGACGCTCACGCGTCAGGCGAGCGTCGCGCAGCGCCGCGAGCGCCGCACCGGCGCGATCTACGCGATGGCGCGCGAGCTCGGCGCGGCGCTGACGACCGAGCAGATCGTCGAGATCGGCAGCCGTCACGTGGGCGAGGTGTTCCGCGCGCGCGTCGCGTTCCTGCTGCCCGACAGCGCGGACCAGGTGCGGCAGAAGATCGAGGAGCCCGACGCGGTCGTCACGCTGACGGGCGCGGAGCTCGACAGCGACGTCGGCCAGTGGGTGTACGACCAGCAGAAGCCGGCCGGGCGCGGCACCGATACGTTGCCGGCGACGGCCGCGCTGTACCTGCCGCTGAAGGCGCCGATGCGCACGCGCGGCGTGCTCGCGGTCGTGTCGCGCGAGCCGCGCGAACTCGAGGTCCCCGAGCAGCAGCGGATGCTCGACGCATTCGCCGCGCAGATCGCGCTCGCGCTGGAGCGCGTGCACTACGTCGAGATCGCGCGCGACGCGCTCGTCAACATGGAATCCGAGCGGTTGCGCAACTCGCTGCTGTCGGCGATCTCGCACGACCTGCGCACGCCGCTCACGACGATCGTCGGTTTTTCGTCGATGCTCGCGAACGGGCGCGCGGCCGCGCAGGCCGGCGACGCCGCGGCGGCCGGGCGGCTCGCGCAGCGCGAGGGCGAACTCGTCGACGCGATTCACGACGAGGCGCTGCGCATGACGGGCATCGTCACGAACCTGCTCGACATGGCGCGGCTGCAGGCCGGCAGCCTGCAGCTCAAGCGCCAGTGGTCGCTGCTCGAGGAAACCGTCGGCGCCGCGCTCGCCGCGTGCCGGCGCGTGCTCGCGCGCCATCCCGCGCACGTCGCGCTGCCGGCCGACCTGCCGCTGCTGCAGATGGACGCGGTGCTGATGGAGCGGTTGTTCACCAACCTGTTCGAGAACGCGGCGAAGTACACGCCGCCCGATACGTCGCTCGACATCGGCGCGGAGCGCGTGACCGACGACGGCCATCCTTTCGTGTGCGTGCACGTCGACGATCACGGCCCGGGCCTGCCGGTTGGCATGGAAACGCGGATCTTCGACAAGTTCACGCGCGGCGAGAAGGAATCGGCGACGCCGGGCATCGGGCTCGGTCTCGCGATCTGCCGCGCGATCGTCGAGGCGCACGGCGGTAAAATCGGCGCGCTCAACCGCACCGCGCCCGACGGCCGCGTGACGGGCGCGCGCTTCTGGTTCACGCTGCCGGTCGACACGCCGCCGGCGGCACCCGCCGTGCCCGACGACGAATCCGACCTGCCGGACGCATCGCCCCCATCCGAGTCATTGCCCGACCATGAGTGAACCCAGCCTGACCGTCGTCCTGATCGAGGACGAAAAGCAGATCCGCCGCTTCGTGCGCGCCGCGCTCGAGGAGGAGGACATCGCGGTGTTCGAAGCCGAGACGGGCAAGCAGGGGCTGATCGACGCGGCGACGCGCAAGCCCGACCTCGTGATCGTCGATCTCGGCCTGCCCGACACCGACGGCCTCGACGTGATCCGCGAACTGCGCGGCTGGTCCGAGGTGCCGGTGATCGTGCTGTCCGCGCGCACGCAGGAAGAGGAGAAGGTGGCCGCGCTCGACGCGGGCGCCGACGACTACCTGACCAAGCCGTTCGGCGTGTCCGAACTGCGTGCGCGAATTCGCGCGCAACTGCGCCGGCGCAACCAGGGCGGCGCGAACGAGTCGCCGAAGGTGACCTTCGGCGGCGTGACCGTCGATCTCGCGCTGCGCCAGGTGTGGCGCGACGACGCGATCGTGCACCTGACGCCGCTCGAATACCGGCTGCTCGCGACGCTCGTGCGTCACGCGGGGCGCGTGCTCACGCACCGCCAGCTGCTGCGCGACGTGTGGGGGCCGTCGCACGTCGAGAGCCATCATTACCTGCGCATCTACATGGCGCATCTGCGCCAGAAGCTCGAGGCCGATCCCGCGCAGCCCGAGCACATCGTCACCGAGACGGGCGTCGGCTATCGGCTCGTCGGCGCCGTGTGACGCACGGGGCGCGGCCAAGCATGCGGCCGCGGCGTCGCGCCCCGGCAGGGTTGCGCCGGCGCGACAGCCTCGCGATGGGCGTCGGCCTTGCACACCGGCTGCGCAATCCCCGCTATCCTGACCGTTCCGCGAACGAAATCGAGGTGCGTGCAATGTCCGTCCGTCTGGTCGTCATCTGTGCGCTGGCGCTCGCTGCGCCCGGCGCGTTCGCCCAGCCGCTGCCGCCCGGGCAGCACCCGCCCGCGCAGGCGGCGCTGGCCAATCCCGCGTCGGTCAACTGCGAGAAGCTCGGCGGTCGCCACGTAATCCGCAACCTGTCGAGCGGGCAGGTCGGCATGTGCGTGTTCAAGGACGGCCGCGTGTGCGAGGAGTGGGCGCTTTACCGCGACGACCGCTGCGTCGGCGGCGGCGCGCCGAAGCGCGTGGCGAACTGACCGCGTCCTGACGATCGCACCCCGCATCGGCGACGGCCTGCCAGGCCGCCGGCAGGTCCGTAAGCTACTTGTTATACTCGGCGCCGCCCGGGGACGACCCCGGGTCATTCGCTTCAACGGGGACGGCCCCATCCGATACGGAGTACGTCGAGATGGCGTGGGTATGGTTGTTGATCGCCGGTTTGCTGGAAGTGGCCTGGGCGGCCGGCTTGAAATCGTCGGACGGCTTCACGAAGCTCGGTCCGTCGGTGTTCACGATCATGACGGCGCTGGCCAGCTTCGGGCTGCTCGCGG
The DNA here is from genome assembly GCF_018417615.1 of Burkholderia sp. LAS2. Lineage (NCBI taxonomy): Bacteria > Pseudomonadati > Pseudomonadota > Betaproteobacteria > Burkholderiales > Burkholderiaceae > Burkholderia > Burkholderia sp. LAS2. The sequence goes on along the minus strand of NZ_CP071052.1, from coordinate 2,992,037 downwards.
TCGCGATGCGCCAGTTGCCGCTCGGCACCGCGTACGCGGTGTGGACGGGCATCGGCGCGGTCGGCGCGTTCGTGTTCGGCATCGTGATGCTGGGCGAGGCGCTGACCGTCGCCCGCGTCGCCAGTGCGGCGCTGATCGTCGCGGGGCTGGTCGGCCTGAAATTGTCGTCGGCCGCCTGACGACGGACTCCGCGGCGCGCACGCGCCCGCGCGCCGCCCCGCGCCGCGGAATTGCGCCGGTCGCCCGTCCAGCCTGTCTATAATGGAACGTATTCGGGCCTGAATCCCGTCGTGCTGCGCGCGGCACGCGGTGCCGGTCGCCACGCGCCGCGCGGCCGGTCTGTCCGACCCGATCCGATCAATCGGCAAAACGCACGGAAAGTGCAAGGAGAGGGCCATGATCGAAGCCATTTCGCTCGGCGCGGGACTCGCGTGGGCGAGCGGCCTGCGCCTGTACCTGACGGTGCTGATCGCCGGCGTGCTGGCACGCTTCGGCTGGCTCCATCTGCCCGACACGCTGGCCGTGCTGATGTCGCCGTGGGTCATCGGCGCCGCGGCCGTGCTCGCCGTCACCGAATTCCTGGCCGACAAGATCCCCGCGTTCGACTCGCTGTGGGATGCCGTGCATACCTTCATCCGCATTCCGGCCGGCGCCGTGCTCGCGGCCGGTGCGCTCGGCCATGCCGATCCGACCATGCTGGCGGTCGCGGGGCTCGCCGGCGGCTCGCTCGCCGGCGCCGCGCATGTGGCGAAGGCCGGCACGCGCGCGCTGATCAACCTGTCTCCCGAACCGATTTCGAACTGGATTGCGTCGTCGACCGAGGACGGTCTCGTGGTCGGCGGGCTCGTCCTCGCGTTCTTCGTTCCGCTCGCGTTCCTCGTGCTGCTTGCCGCGTTCATCACGGCGTCGGCGTGGGCGCTGCCGCGCCTGTGGCGCGGCGTGTCGGGTGGCTTTCGCGGGATGGCTAACCACATGGTGTCGCGGCTCAACTCGATCGGAGGGAAGCGCGATTGAAGGGGCCGCAACACGCGGCGCAGCCGCCGGCCGGATACTCCGGCCATGACGGGCGCACGCATGCCGGCCGCTTCGGCCTGCGCGACCTGATTCACCAGGCTGCCCGGATGACCGCGCGCGACTGGCGCGCGGGCGAATTGACGCTGCTGGTCCTCGCGCTGGTGCTCGCGGTCGCGGCGCTGACGAGCGTCGGCTTTCTCGCCGATCGGCTGCGCCAGGGCCTCGAGCGCGACGCGCGCCAGATGCTCGGCGCCGATTTCGTCGTGCGCGCCGATCGCCCCGTCGATCCGTCGTTCGACCGCCAGGCGCGCGCGCTCGGCCTGCGTACCGCGACGACCGCCATTTTTCCGAGCATGATCGCGGCCGCCGCGGGCGGGCAGGCGGCCGACGCCGCGCCGTCGCGCCTCGCGGCCGTGAAGGCCGTGTCGCCCGGCTATCCGCTGCGCGGCGCGGTCGAGATCCTGCCGGCCGGTGCGACCACTGCGCAGAAGGCGTCCGCGATCCCCGCGCCGGGCACCGTATGGGCCGACCCGTCGCTGCTCGACGCGCTGCACCTGAAGGCGGGCGATACGGTGCGCGTCGGGCTGCGCACGTTCACGGTCGCCGCGGCGATCACCCGCGAACTCGATCGCGGCTTTTCGTTCGTCAATTTTTCGCCGCGGCTGATGATGCGCGCGGACGAGCTCGCCGCGACGGGGCTCACGGGCTACGGCAGCCGCGTCACGTACCGGCTGCTGGTCGCCGGCGACGCAGCGGCCGTCGCACGCTTCGAAACCTATGCGCACGCGCGCGTCGACGGCGGGAAACTGCGCGGCGTCGGGCTCGAGTCGTTGCAGGAGGGGCAGCCGCAGGTGCGGCAGACGCTGGATCGCGCGCGCCACTTCCTGACGCTCGTCGCGTTGCTGACCGCGCTGCTCGCGGCGGTCGCGATCGCGATGGCCGCGCAGCGCTACATGCGGCGTCATCTCGACGGCTGCGCGACGATGCGCTGCCTAGGCGTGAGCCGCCGCACGCTCGGCGCGTTGTTCGCGCTCGAATTCGCGGGCGTCGGCATCGTGTCGGGCGCCGCGGGCGCAGTGCTCGGCTACGGTGGCCACTGGGCGCTGCTGGCCGCGCTCGGCAGCCTGATCGACGTCGTGCTGCCGCCGCCCACGTTGTGGCCGGCGCTGATCGGCATGGGCGCCGCGCTCGTGCTGCTGCTCGGTTTCGCGCTGCCGCCGCTCGTGCCGCTCACGCGCGTGCCGCCGGTGCGTGTGCTGCGGCGCGAGTGGGGCGACGCGTCGCGCACCGCGTGGGCCGCGTATGCGGTCGGCGTCGTGCTGTTCGCGGGGCTGCTGATCGTGGCCGCCGGGAACCTGAAGCTCGGCCTGATCGTCGCGGGCGGCTTTGCCGGCGCGCTGGTCGGGTTCGCGCTGATTGCCCGGCTCGTGCTGTTCGCCGCCGCGCGCGCGGTGCGCAATGCGCGCGTGGCCGCGGGCGTCGGCTGGCGTTACGCGCTGGCGTCGCTGCACCGGCGCGGCACGGCCAGCGCGCTGCAGATCACCGCGCTCGCGCTCGGCCTGATGTGCCTGCTGCTGATCGCGATCACGCGCAACGACCTCGTGGCGGGCTGGCGGCAGTCGACGCCGCCCGATGCGCCGAACCAGTTCCTGATCGACATCCAGCCCGACCAGCGCGCCGACGTCGCCGCCTATCTGGCCGCACACGGCGTGCGCGACGCGGTGCCCGCGCCGATGGTGCGCGGCCGCCTCGTCGCGATCAACGGCAAGCCGGTGAATCCGGACGCGTACCCGTCGGAAGAGGCGCGCCGGCTCGTCGATCGCGAATTCAACCTGTCGTATACGACCGACCTGCCGTCCGACAACCGGATCGTCGAAGGCGACTGGTTCGGCGCCGCGGCCACGCCGCAGATCTCGATCGAAGCCGGCCTCGCGAAGACGCTGAACGTGAAACCGGGCGACACGCTGCGCTTCGACGTGACGGGGCTGACGGTCGACGCGCCGATCACGAGCGTGCGCAAGCTCGACTGGGGCTCGTTCCGCGTCAACTTCTTCGTGCTGATGCCGCCGCCGGTGCTGAAGGATTTCCCGGCCGTCTACCTGACGAGCTTCCATCTGCCCGCATCGAACGCCGCGCTGCTCGATCCGCTGATCGCGCGCTACCCGAACCTGACCGCGATCGACGTCGCGCCGATCCTCGCGCAGTTGCAGCGGATGATGCTGCAGGTGGTCGGCGCCGTGCAGTTCCTGTTCGCGTTCACGCTCGCGGCCGGCGTGCTCGTGCTGTACACGGCGCTTGCCGGCTCGCGCGACGAGCGCGTGCGCGAGGCCGCGCTGCTGCGCGCGCTCGGTGCGTCGCGCGCGCAGGTCAACGCGGTGCAGCGCGCGGAATTCGTCGTGGTCGGCGCGCTGGCCGGCGTGCTCGCGTCGGCGGGCGCGATCGCGGTCGGCTGGGTGCTCGCGTCGCGCGTGTTCGACTTCCAGCTCGCCGTCGATCCATGGCTCGTGCCGGCCGGCATCGCGGCCGGCGTCGTCTGCGCCGGTGCGGCCGGCTGGCTCAGCCTGCATAATGTGTTGCGGCGCCCCGCGCTGCAGTCGCTGCGCGACGCGTGAGCGTCGCCCGCGGCCCCGAAGATCCCGTTTTCCGACTATCCGTAATGACCGATGTGAATGACGATGCGCCGTCGCAGCCGACGGCGTTCGAGCTCGTGGGCGGCGAAGCCCGCGTGCGCGAAATGGTGGACCGCTTCTACGACCTGATGGACCTCGAGCCCGAGTTCGCGCAGATTCGCGCGCTGCATCCGCCGTCGCTCGACGGTTCGCGCGACAAGCTGTTCTGGTTCCTGTGCGGCTGGCTCGGCGGCCCCGACCACTACATCAGCCGGTTCGGCCATCCGCGGCTGCGCGCGCGGCATTTGCCGTTCCCGATCGCGTCGGTCGAGCGCGACCAGTGGCTGCGCTGCATGGCGTGGGCGATGGAGGATGTCGGGCTGCCGGAGCCGCTGCGCGAGCGGCTCATGCATTCGTTCTACGACACGGCCGACTGGATGCGCAACCGGCCCGGTTGATCGACCGGTACGCCGCTGCCCGCGCGCGGGACGATCTGCGTCTGGGCGCACGTGCGGGCCGGCGCGACACTGGCCGTTTCCTCCATCGACACGAGGCTCATCCCGATGACGACACAGGCGCTGTTTCGCGAAGACGCGTACCTGATGCAATGCGACGCGATCGTCGAGGCCGTCGGCGACGACGGCATCCGGCTCGACCGCACCGTGTTCTATCCGCTCGGCGGCGGCCAGGCCGGCGACACCGGCACGCTGACGCTGCCCGACGGCAGCACGATCGCGATGGCCGATACGCGCAAGGCGAAGTTCGACGGCGCGACGCCCGACGACGCCGTGCACGTGCCCGCGCCGGGCCAGGACGCGCGCGTCGCGACGCTGGCCCCCGGCACGCGCGTGGTCGCGGCGATCGACTGGCAGCGCCGCCACCGGCATATGCGCCTGCATACGGCCGCGCACCTGATGTGCGCGGTGCTGCCGTACGCGGTCGACGGCTGCAGCGTGACGGCCGACTACGTGCGGCTCGATTTCGCGACGTCCGACGCGATCGATCGCGACGACGTCGAGCGGCGCCTCGCGGGTTTCGTCGCCGGCGCGCATCCGGTCACGACCGAATGGATCACCGACGACGAGATGGCCGAGCGGCCCGAACTCGTCCGCACGATGAGCGTGAAGCCGCCGATGGGCCTCGGCCGCGTGCGGCTGCTGCGCATCGAGAACGTCGACCTGCAGCCGTGCGGCGGCACGCACGTGCGCAACACGTCCGAAATCGGCGGGCTGCGGGTCGCGAAACTGGAAAAGAAGAGTGCGCGCACACGGCGCCTCGTACTGGAGTTTGCATGACGATCGATACCGGGAAAGCGGGCGCGGCGGCGCTCGATCCGCAGGCACGGGACATTCTCGATTTCTGGTTCGGCGAGCCGGGCTCGGCCGAGTTCGGGCAGAACCGCAAGGTCTGGTTCAACGGCGGCGCGGCGTTCGACGACGTGCTGCGCACGCGTTACGGCGCGCTGCTCGATGCTGCATGCGACGGCGCGTGCGATCACTGGGCCGCTTCGCCGTCGGGCGCGCTGGCGTTGATCGTCGTGCTCGACCAGTTCTCGCGCAACATCCATCGCGGCACGCCGCGCGCGTTTGCCGCCGATCCGAAGGCGCTCGGGCTGGCCCGCCGCGTCGTCGCGGCCGGCTGGGACGCGCGGTTGCCGAGCGGGCATCACCGCGCGTTCGCGTATCTGCCGTTCGAGCACGACGAGTCGGTCGAGAGCCAGCGCGAGGCCGTGCGCCTGTGCGCGGGCATCCGCGACGAGGCCGGGTGCGAGCGCTATCACCGCTACGCGTTGCTGCATGCGGCGGTCGTCGAGCGCTTTGGCCGCTTTCCGCACCGGAACGCGATTCTCGGTCGCGCGTCGACCGACGAGGAAGCGGCGTTTCTGCGGGAGCCGGGCTCGTCGTTCTGACGATCCGTTCGTTGGCGAGACGAAGGAGCGGGGCGGCGAACCCCACGACGCTTGCGGGTTGCCGGTATTGCAGCGCAGGCTGCGCAGCGCTCGAATGGACGATCGCGGCCCGTGCCGAAGAAGAAAGCGAAGGCGGGCAGGGCAGCGCATCGCGCCGCCCTGTGTTACTGCGGGTGCTGTTCGGGCGTGCGCACGTAGACGCGCAGCAGCTCCTCGTTGTCGCCCGGGCGGGCGCCGGTCCAGAACAGCTTCCATTCGTCGCCGGGCGCCGGATCGACGGCCCGCACGCCCTGCACGATCATCCACGTGCAGCGCGTCGTCTTCGCGTCGTCGATCGGCGTGTGCTGGATGCCGGAGAAGTAATACAGCATTGGCGCTTCCGATTCGCCGAGCCCGTGCAGGCTCGCCATGCAGTCGCCGTCGTTCCATTCGAGCGCGAGATGCGCGTTCAGGTCGTCGAACACCGACCGGTAGCTCTTCGCGACGTCGAGCCACGGCAGCAGCAGCGTATAGATGAGCCCCCACGCGACCAGCGTGCCGGCGCCCCACGACAGCGCGCCGCGCCACAGGCCCGTCGTGCGTAGTTTCGGCAGCAGCGTCAGCCAGCCGACCGTCAGCGCGAGCGCGCCGGTCACGAGCGCGGGCTGGATCGGCATCGTCCAGTCGAGCGGCAGCCAGCGGCCGAGCAGTGCGAGATCGGCGCGCGACGCGGCCGGATCGGCCATCACCGCCCAGATCGCCCACGCGAGCACGACCACCATGCCGAACAGGATGCGGCTCAGGTAATCCCACGCGAGATGCAGCCGGCGCGGCAGGCGGTCGATCGCCTGCGCGGCGACCAGCGCGAGCGGTGCGAAGAACGGCAGGATGTAGAGCTGGCGCGACGTCGCGGACACCTGCAGTACCACCAGTCCGATGCCGGCGAACAGCACGGGCAGCGCGATGCGCGGCGTACGCCAGTCGCGCCATGCGCCGCGGGCGAGCGCGACGATCGCGAGCGGCGCGACCGGGAAGCCGACGAGCAGGAACGCGCGCAGGATGAAGAACGGCTTGTCGTTTTCGGCGCCCAGTTCGGGAACGGAGAAGCCGAAGAAGCGGCCGACGTTGTTGTCCCAGAACCACGTCATGAACAGCGTTTCCGAGCGCAGGAACAGCGCGGTCGGCCAGATCAGCGCGAACGGCGCGAACACGAGCGCGGCGACGCCGAGCGCGCGTGCGAACGAGCGGGTGCGGCAGGCCGGGTAGAGCACCAGCGTGCAGACGAGCGTGGCCGCGAACACGAGCGGCACGAACAGCCCCTTCGCCATCAGCGCGATGCCGACGCCCGCGCCGAAGATCGGCGCGGCCCAGCGGCCGGCCGGGTGCGCCGGCAGCCCGTGACGCATCGGCTGCGCACGCGCGACGTGCTCCATCACGAGTTCCAGCAGCCCGCAGAACGCGATGGCGGTGCCGGCAAACAGCGCGACGTCCGTCATCATGTCATGCACGTGCTTGATCACGACGAGCGTGCCCGCGCTCAGCACGACCGGGCCGAGCACGCGCAGGTCGAACCAACTGTCCGCGCGGCTGGCCACGCGGGCCGCGCGCGCGATGAAGCCGAACGCGAGCGCGGCGAACAGGGCGCTCGCGAGGCGCGCCGCGTCGTGCAGCGGCATCGCGCGCTGCAGCAGCCACGCGAGGCTGGTCGCGACCCACGCGTAAAGCGGCGGCTTTTCCATGAACGGCAGGCCGGCATTGGTAGGCACGACGAAATCGCCGGTCTCGAGCATGTGCTGGATGATGCCGAACGTATAGGTTTCGTCCTGTTTCCACGGATCGTGCCCGAGCACGCCGGGCAGCGTGTACGCGCACACCAGCGCGGCGACGAACAGCCATGCGCGCCAGCCGAGCAGTAGCGAGCGGTCGCGCAGGGGGCTGATGGCGGCGGTCGAGGCCGCGACGGGCGTGCCGGCGACGTCCAGCGTCGCGCTGACGTCGGTATCGGCGGTCGAGCGGGTGTGCGCGGCCGGGGCGGGCACGGACGTGCGTCGCCGGCTGGGCGCTGCGGTTCCAGGCATGGAAAAGATCTCGGGTCGAGTCGAGCCGGTCCGGCGACATGGGCTGGACCGATAAGGGGCTACATCCGGGGTAACGGACAGCGTGTTTGAGACACCTGTCTGAATGGTCGCTAGTAGAGCACGGAATTGTTACGGATGTTTACTGGAAGTGTCACGGAATTGTGGAGATTTGTGGCGCCGTGACCACGGGGCGATTTCGACCGCCGTATTGTTGCGCCGCGCGTCAGCTTAGCGGCCGCCGCCGACGTCGAGCAGGGCGCCCGTCGTGTAGGACGCCGCATCGCCGAGCAGCCAGACGATCGCCTCGGCGATCTCCTGCGCTTCGCCCGCGCGGCCGAGCGGCGTTTGCGCGCCGAGACGCGCCGCACGGCCCGGCTGGCCCCCGCTTGCATGAATGTCGGTCTCGATCAGGCCCGGGCGCACCGCGTTGACGCGCACGCCGTGCGGGCCGAGCTCCCTGGCGAGGCCGATCGTCAGCGAATCGACCGCGCCTTTCGAGCCCGCGTAGTCGACGTACTCGTTCGGCGAGCCGAGCCGAGACGCGATCGACGACACGTTGACGATCGCGCCGCCGCGCCCGCCGCGGTCGGTGGACAGCCGGCGCGCCGCTTCGCGCGCACACAGGTAGGCGCCGAGCACGTTGGTATCGAACATCCGTCGCAGCCGGTCGACCGGCATGTCGGCGAGCGGCATCGACGGCGCGACGATGCCGGCATTGTTGACGAGCGCGTCGAGGCGCCCGAACTCGGCCGCAACGGTGTCGAACATCGCGACGACGTTCGCCTCGTTCGCGACGTCGCCCGCGACGATGCACGCGCGGCCGCCCGCGTCGCGCACGGCCTGCGCGGTCAGTTCGGCCGCGGCCGCGTCGCGCGCGTAGTTGATGCCGACGTCCCAGCCGCGTTCGGCCGCGAGCACGGCGGTCGCGCGGCCGATGCCGCGGCTCGCGCCGGTGATGAGGACAGCCTTGCGGTCGGACGGTGCGGTCATCGCGTGCGGTTTCCGGTGACGGTTACTTCGCGGCGTCGGGCGCCCACTTGTCGCGGGTGGGCGGCTGGTAGCGGCGCAGCCGCTCGATCAGCGCGACGGGTTCCGACTCGACGCACAGTGCGTCGAAATAGGCCGGCCGCATGAAGCCTTCGTCGACCGTATGGCGCAGCAGCGCGATCAGCGGATCGTAGAACGAATCGATGTTGTAGAGCGCGACGGGCTTGCGGTGATAGCCGAGCTGCGCCCACGTATAGACCTCGAAGAGCTCTTCGAGCGTGCCGGCACCGCCGGGCATCGCGACGAACGCGTCGGAGAGGTCGGCCATCATTTTCTTGCGATGGTGCATGTCGGGCACGACGTGCAGTTCCGACAGCCCCGTATGGCCGACTTCCTTGTCGACGAGCAACTCGGGAATCACGCCGACCGCCCGGCCGCCGGCCGCCATCACTTCGTCGGCGATCACGCCCATCAGGCCGACGCGGCCGCCGCCGTACACGAGCGTGAGGCCTGCCTCGACGAGCGCACGGCCGAACGCGCGCGCGGCATCGGCATAGACGGGTCGCACGCCGGACGACGAGCCGCAGTAAACGCAGACTGCCTTCATTGCTTCGCGTCCTTGGCGGGGGCCTGGCCGGTGGCGACGGGGCCGCCCGCCGGGCGCGGCGACCCGTCGCGCGGCGGCAGGTAATCGGTGAACTGGCGCTTGGGCAGCTTGCCGGACACGAGATCGTCGAACAGCTGGCGCGAACGGCCGCGCAGGTACGGGGCCATGATCGAGATCACGTGCATGCTCACCTGGTGCAGCTCTTCGCGGATCGCGTCCTGGTCGTTGTATTTGCGCGGATGCATCACGTATTGGTACGACAACCAGTACGTCGAGATCACCGCCATGTTGGTCGCGATGACCTCGATCTCGGCGGGCGTCGCGACCATCTCGGCATCGGAGACGAGCAGCTCGCACATGTCGTGCGCGAAGCGCACCTTGTGGCTGATGATCTGCTTGAAGTGCGTCTCGAGCGTGCGGTTGCGGGCGAGCAGGTCGTTGAGGTCGCGATACAGGAACCGGTAGGTCCACATGAAATCGGCCATGTACTGCAAGTACGACCAGGTTTCGTCGATCGTCGGACGGTGATCTTCGGGGAAGCGCAGCCGCCGTTCGATCTGCTGCTCGAACTGCGCGAAGATGCTGTTGATGATGTCGTCCTTGTTGCGGAAATGGTAGTACAGGTTGCCTGGACTGATTTCCATTTCCTCGGCGATCGTCGTGGTGGTGACGTTCGGCTCGCCGATCTCGTTGAAGAGTTTCAACGACAACTCGAGAATCCGTTCGCGGGTGCGGCGGGGAGGTTTCGCTTCCATGTCGTCCGGCCCTGTGTGTGCCGGACTGGCGGGCGCTGCAATCGATGCTGCGTGATTCGTCCGGCGCGGGTTGCTGTTCTATGTCTAGCGGCCGATTATAAACCGGGGTTTCGCCACGTCGGGGCATTTCGTGATCGCGGCGCCGCGCCGCGCATGGTGCGGCGCCGCATGCGGGCGTGGCGAAAGGCGCCCGGCGGTGGCCTAGAAACCGAGCCAGCGTGCGACCACCGGCCCGAGCACGAAGCCCCACGTCGTCACGCACGCGAACAGCGCGACCGTGACGGCCGCGCTGCCGAGGTCCTTCGCGCGCTTCGACAGTTCGTGGCGCTCGAGCGAGATGCGGTCGATCGCGGCTTCGACGCTCGAGTTCAGCAGCTCGACGATCAGCACCAGCAGCACCGAGCCGATCAGCAGCGCGCGCGATGCGGCCGGCACCGGCGCGAATGCGCCGATCGGCAGCATCAGCGCGGCGAGCGTGAGTTCCTGGCGAAACGCGCTTTCCTCGCGGATCGCGACGCGAAAGCCGTTCAGCGAATGCTTGAGCGCGAACCAGGCACGCGTGATGCCGCGATGGCGCTTGTACGGGTTCGGCGGCAGCGGCGCGAGCCGGTCGTCGGGGCCGAGCGGCTCGTGCGGGTGCACGTCCGCGTCGGCATGCGGCTCTTCCTCGTCGAACGGGCGGTGCCGTGACGGCGTCGCGGCGGGGGGCGGGATCTTGTCGTTCAGGTCTCGTTTCAAACGGCTGCACCTTCGGCTGGCGAGTACGCGGTCTTCGGCAGCGGCTTCAGATGCGACGCGAACTGCTCGGATGCGGCGCGCCACGAGAAGCGTTCCGCCCACGCGCGCGCAGTCGTGCGTTCGATCTTCAGCGCCTCGAGGCAGGCTTCCTGCAGGTCCTCGTGCATCGCGCCGGCATCGCCTCCGCTGAGCACGTCGATCGGGCCCGTCACGGGATACGCGGCCACCGGCGTGCCGCAGGCGAGCGCTTCGAGCAGCACGAGGCCGAACGTGTCGGTGCGACTCGGGAATACGAACACGTCGGCCGCAGCATACACCTTCGCGAGCTCGGTCTGTGACAGCACGCCGAGATAGTTCGCCTCCGGATAGCGCGACTTCAGTTCCGCGAGCGCGGGGCCTTCGCCCGCGACCCACTTCGAGCCGGGCAGGTCGAGGCGCAGGAACGCCTCGACGTTCTTCTCGATCGCGACGCGGCCCACGTACAGGAAGATCGGCCGCGCGGTGTTGAGCACCTTCGACTCCATCGGCCGGAAGGTGTCGAGGTCGACGCCGCGGGTCCACAGCACGACGTTCGTGAAGCCGAATTTCTCGAGGTCCTGCTTGACGACCGGCGTCGGCGCCATCACCGCGCGCGACGGGCCGTGGAACCAGTGCAGGAACTTGTAGGTCGCCGCCAGCGGAATGCCGAAGCGCGCCTGCACGTATTCCGGGAAGCGCGTGTGGTACGCGGTCGTGTACGGCAGCTTGCGGGCGCGCGCATAGCGCCGCGCGGCGAGGCCGAGCGGGCCTTCGGTCGCGATGTGCAGCGCGTCGGGTGCGAACGCATCGATCCGCGCGCGCAGCTTGCGATACGGCAGGATCGACAGGCGGATCTCGGGATAGGTCGGGCAGGGCACCGTGCGGAATTCCAGCGGCGTCAGCAGTTCGACGCGGTGGCCGAGCGCCGTGAGTTCGCGCGACGTGCTCTTCAGCGTGCGTACGACGCCGTTGACCTGCGGTTCCCACGCGTCGGTGACGATCATGATCTTCATCGCGGCATGTCCTGTAAGTAGGGTTGTGTCAGGCAGCGGCCTTGGCCTTGCGCGACGCGGTCTCGGACGGTGCGGTGCGCATCACCGTCCAGTAGACGATCTTCAGTTCGCCTTCCATCGTTTCGACGAGCGCGGACAGGCTTTCGACCCAGTCGCCGTCGTTGCAGTACAGCACCCCGTCGATGTCGCGGATCTCGGCCTTGTGGATGTGGCCGCACACGACGCCGTCGCAGCCGCGGCGGCGCGCCTCGTCGGTCATCACGGTCTCGAACTGCGAGATGAAGTTGACCGCGTTCTTGACCTGGTGCTTCAGGTACTGCGACAGCGACCAGTACTGGAAGCCGAGCCGGCTGCGGATCCGGTTGAACCAGCGGTTCAGCACGAGGATCAGCGTGTAGAGCGTGTCGCCGAGGTACGCGAGCCATTTCGCATGCTGGATCACGCCGTCGAACAGGTCGCCGTGCACGATCCACAAACGTTTGCCCGCGAGCGTCGTGTGGAATGCCTCGCCGCGCACCTGGATGTCGCCGAACGCGAGATCGCAGAACTGCCGCGCGCCTTCGTCGTGGTTGCCGGGGATGTAGACGACCTGCGTGCCCTTGCGCGCCTTGCGCAGGATCTTCTGCACGACGTCGTTGTGCGCCTGCGGCCAGTACCAGCCTTTCTTCAGTTGCCAGCCGTCGATGATGTCGCCGACGAGGTACAGGTATTCCGAGTCGTTGTGACGCAGGAAATCCAGCAGGTAGGGCGCCTGACAGCCGCTCGAGCCGAGGTGGATGTCGGACAGCCAGATGGTGCGGTAGCGATGGGCGGACGGCTCGGGGTCGTCGTGCTGCGTGGTGGGCGCGACGGGCGGCTTGTGCGACACCACGCCGTCGGTTGCGCCCGAGCCGGACAGGAACGCAGTGGCGGCGCGGGCGCCGATGGGATGACGAAACAATGAAGTCGCGGACGTTTTCTGGCCCATGCATGACTCGCGCCGGTTGACATTACCGGCATTCCGCCATGCGGGCGTGACTGTACCGTGACAGTCACGAGACGTTCTTATTACGACCGTCGAAGGGTGTTTAGCAGTAAATGAGCGGGCGTTGCGTAAGCTGCCGCACTGAACGGTCGGCGTGTGTCCGGCAGGGCCGTCCTCGATGGAGACGGGTGGGGCGAGCGGCTTTCATCTGGTGAATGCGGCGCGTCAGCGCGGTATCGCGACGACGCGCGTACGCGCGAGCCGGTCGTGCGGGAACTGGCGGCCGGCGTGCAACCGGGCGGCGCCGGCCCACACGACGATCCATGCGGCGGCGAGCGCGAGCGTGACGGGCACCGACAGGCCGAGGAGCGGGTGCAGCGCGAGCGGCGGCAGGAACCACAGCCAGCCGAGCGCGTAGCGGACGAGCGCGTGGCCGGCGCTCAGCGGCCGGCCGCTCGACGACTCGAGCCGCAGCCGCCAGGTTTTCATCGGCAGCGTTTGGCCGCCGTGCGTCCAGAACCACACGAAATACGCGCCGACGACGAGCGCGATCCACGCGGCAAGCAGGTTGTGATGAACGAGGCCGTTGCGTTGCTGCGTCGCGAGGCTGAACGCGAGCCCGGCGAAGAACACGACGCCGAACAGCAGCACGCCTTCGTAGAGCAGCGCGGCGAGGCGCCGCCGCACGGACGGCGCGGCAGCCGGGGTCTCGGGAGCGCGGGCGGTCGCCACGGCGCTCAGGAGCCCTTGAACAGCGAAGGCGCGTCGGCGGGCGACACCGGCAGGGCCGCGGCCGGTGCCGATGCGGTGCCGGACGTGGACGACGCGGGCACCGGCTGCACGACGACGCCGGCCGACGCGGGCGCCGGGGCGGCGCCGCGCCGCTCGCCGGGTGTTCGTGCGAGTTGACGAGGCGGCGGACGTCACGGTCGGCGACGGTCGGCGGCGCGCTGACGACGCTCGGCCTGCGGCGGCGCTCGGCGGCGGCAAGCCGTTCCTTCTGCTCCTCGGGGAGTTGCTGGTAGGCCTTCCACGCGCGCTCGCGCGCCTGTGCGGACAGCTCCTTCGCGCTCTGGTAGTTCTCGCGCGCGACGCGGCGCTGCTCGGGCGTCATCTTCGCCCATTCGGTCATCCGGTCCTGCAGGCGTTTCTGGTCATCCGGCGACAACTTCGCGAAACGCGATGCGATCTTCAGCCATTTACGCTTGCGGGCGTCGCTGAAGCCGTCCCACTGGTCGGCGAACGGCGCGAGGGCCGCATGCTGCGCCGGCGTGAGGCGTGCCCACGACAGCGGGCCGGCGGCGGCCGGCAGCGGCAGCGGAAGGGGCAGCGGCGGGAGTTCGGTGGTCAGCCCGGTCGCGGTCGACGCGGGCGCGGCGGGGCTGGTGGTCGCGACGGGCGCCGTCGTGGGGGCCGGGTGGAATCGGGGATAGGTGGCGACGTAGGAAACGGCGATCGCGATCACGCATCCGAAAAATACGGCCAGGCCGCGCTTCTGACTCACCCGTGCGATCCCCTCGTTATTGTCTGTTAGTGAGCGCGCGAAAGATACGCGTTGAACCCGTGATCGAGATACGCATTGAGCGGCAGGTCGTCGCTGAGCATCGCCGCGTCGATGTCGGCGAGTTCGGCGGTGCGCTGCATGTCTTCCCAGTACGCGATGCCGACGAGCCCCGCGAGCAGCAACGCGAGCGGCCACGCACGCAGCAGGCGGCGGGCAAACGACGCGTACGGGCGGCCGGCGGGCGGGCGGTTCGCGGGCGTCGGGCCGTAGGCGCCGGCCGCGCCGGCGAAGGCCGGCACGAACACCGGCGCGCTCGCGGCTTCGGGCTTCTTGCGCGCGAGCGCGGCCCGGCGGGCGACGGCCAGCCGGTCGGTGGTCGCGGCCGGCAGCGCGGCCGCGCGCTCGTCCAGCGCGCGGCGCACCTTCAGCGCGAATTCGTGTTCTCGGTTTGCGGAGCTCATAGCGTGATTCCTTTGGCCTTGAGCGCTTGCGCCAGGGTATGAGTGGCTCGCGAGCAGTGCGTCTTGACGCTGCCCTCGGAGCACCCCATTGCGGCGGCAGTCTCGGCGACATCCATATCTTCCCAATAACGCATCAGGAACGCTTCCCGTTGACGCGTCGGAAGCTTCTGGATTTCTTCGTCGATCAGGGCCAGAACCTGCTCTCTTTCGAGGCGGTGCTCGCTGCTCTCGACGCCCGCGTTGTCGTCCGCGGATTCGAGCGTTTCAAGCGGGTCGAAGTCGTCGTCGTCGGTGTTGTTCAGCGACGAGAAGAGCGTCACCCACGTGTTGCGGACCTTCTGCCGGCGGAACCAGTCGTGGATCGCGTTCTGCAGGATCCGCTGAAAAAGCAGCGGCAGCTCGGCGGACGGCCGGTCGCCGTACTTTTCCGCGAGCTTGATCATCGCGTCCTGCACGATGTCGAGCGATGCATCGTCGTCACGTACGGCGTACGCAGCCTGCTTGAACGCGCGCCTTTCGACGCCCGCCAGAAAGTCGGCGAGTTCCTTGTCTGATGCCATTCCGTGAAGGTATGCGCTGCGGCCCGCTGCGTGGTGAAAAAGGTCGAAAAATTTCGTAAAACCCGCGGATGCTATCAAATTTTCATGCGCCTTGGCACCGGGTCGGCCGCCGCACGTTGCGCGCGAACCGCGGCGGCCGGGCGCCGGGCGGCGCGCATGATGCGCTGCGGGATATTTTGCTTGACGGCCCAGCTGCGACCCGCTATTGTCGGCGATTCGCAACATGAAGTGATGGTCTCATTTGAGGCTGGCCCAAGAAGCCCGCCCTTCAAACTGGACGCGCCGCTTGAACCCGAGCCACAAGCCCGGCAGAGAGCACCCGATCAATTTTTTGCCGAAAATTCGAAAGGTCAAAATGAACATGCCCAGCGCGGAATTCTCCACGTCGGAACCCCTTTCCCCTCCCGATAGCGACTCCATCGGCGGTACCGTGCTCATGAAGGCACTGGCCGACGAAAACGTCGAATTCATCTGGGGCTACCCCGGCGGCTCGGTTCTCTACATCTACGACGAGCTGTACAAGCAGGACAAGATTCAGCACGTGCTGGTGCGCCATGAACAGGCGGCCGTGCACGCAGCCGATGCGTATGCGCGCTCCACCGGCAATGTCGGCGTCTGTCTCGTGACGTCCGGCCCCGGTGTCACCAACGCGGTGACCGGCATCGCAACGGCGTACATGGATTCGATCCCGATGGTCGTGATCAGCGGCCAGGTGCCGACTGCCGCGATCGGTCAGGATGCGTTCCAGGAATGCGACACCGTCGGCATCACGCGTCCGTGCGTGAAGCACAACTTCCTCGTGAAGGACGTGCGCGACCTCGCGGAAACCGTCAAGAAGGCGTTCTATATCGCCCGCACCGGCCGTCCTGGCCCGGTGCTGATCGACATCCCGAAGGACATCTCGAAGACGCCGTGCCAGTACGAGCCGGTGAAGAGCGTGTCGCTGCGTTCGTACAATCCGGTCACGAAGGGCCATTCGGGCCAGATCCGCAAGGCCGTGTCGCTGCTGCTGACGGCCAAGCGCCCATACATCTACACGGGTGGCGGCATCATCCTCGCCGACGCGTCGCGCGAGCTGAACCAGTTCGCGGACCTGCTCGGCTACCCGGTCACGAACACGCTGATGGGCCTCGGCGGCTATCGCGCGTCGGACAAGAAATTCCTCGGCATGCTCGGCATGCACGGCACCTACGAAGCGAACATGGCGATGCAGCACTGCGACGTGCTGATCGCGATCGGCGCCCGCTTCGACGACCGCGTGATCGGCGACCCGGCGCACTTCGCGTCGCGCCCGCGCAAGATCATTCACATCGACATCGACCCGTCGTCGATCTCGAAGCGCGTGAAGGTCGACATCCCGATCGTCGGCGACGTGAAGGAAGTGCTGAAGGAGCTGATCGAGCAACTGCAGACGGCCGAGCATGGCCCCGACACCGAGGCGCTCGCGCAATGGTGGAAGGACATCGAGGGCTGGCGCGCGAAAGACTGCCTGAAATACGACCGCGAAAGCGAGATCATCAAGCCGCAGTACGTGGTCGAGAAGGCGTGGGAGCTGACGGACGGCAACGCGTTCGTGTGCTCGGACGTCGGCCAGCACCAGATGTGGGCCGCGCAGTTCTACCGTTTCAACAAGCCGCGTCGCTGGATCAACTCCGGCGGCCTCGGCACGATGGGCTTCGGCCTGCCGGCGGCGATGGGCGTCAAGATGGCCCATCCGGACGACGACGTGCTGTGCATCACGGGCGAAGGCTCGATCCAGATGTGCATCCAGGAACTGTCGACCTGCCTGCAGTACGACACGCCCGTGAAGATCATTTCGCTGAACAACCGCTACCTCGGCATGGTCCGCCAGTGGCAGCAGATCGAATACAGCAAGCGCTATTCGCATTCGTACATGGATGCGCTGCCCGATTTCGTGAAGCTTGCCGAAGCGTACGGCCACGTCGGCATGCGGATCGAAAAGACTTCGGATGTGGAGCCGGCGCTGAAGGAAGCGCTGCGCCTGAAGGACCGCACCGTGTTTCTCGACTTCCAGACCGATCCGACCGAAAACGTCTGGCCGATGGTACAGGCCGGCAAGGGCATCACCGAGATGCTGCTCGGATCGGAAGATCTGTAACGGCGCGACGCGCGCCCGGCCCGATGCGGCCGCCTTCACGAAGGGCGGTGCGGCACGCGGCGGCGCGCGGCGCGGGTGAATCGACACGGACACATTCTGGAAGAAGCGAACATGAGACACATCATTTCCGTCCTGCTGGAGAACGAACCGGGCGCGCTGTCGCGCGTGGTCGGCCTGTTTTCCGCACGCGGCTACAACATCGAAACCTTGACGGTGGCGCCGACCGAAGACCAATCGCTGTCGCGGCTCACCATCGTTTCCATTGGCTCCGACGACGTGATCGAACAGATCACGAAGCATCTGAACCGCCTGATCGAGGTGGTGAAAGTGGTGGACCTGACCGACGGTGCACACATCGAACGCGAGCTGATGCTGATCAAGGTACGTGCAGTGGGCAAGGAGCGCGAAGAAATGAAGCGGATGTCGGACATTTTCCGCGGCCGCATCATCGACGTGACCGAAAAGACCTACACGATCGAATTGACGGGCGCGAGCGACAAGCTCGACGCATTCATCCAGGGGCTGGACGCCAGCGCGATCCTCGAGACCGTGCGCACCGGCAGCTCCGGCATCGGACGCGGCGAGCGCATCCTGAAGGTGTGATGCCGACATAGCCAGAAATGGCACGCCGGGTGCGCCGTCATGTCCCGGCCCGCAGTACTCCATCCGAACGAATCATTGAATTTTTTGAATTAGCGAAGGAACCATCATGAACGTTTTCTACGACAAAGACGCCGACCTCTCCCTCATCAAGGGCAAGCAAGTCACGATCATCGGCTACGGCTCGCAAGGCCATGCGCACGCGCTGAACCTGAAGGAAAGCGGCGTGAAC
This sequence comes from Burkholderia sp. LAS2, assembly GCF_018417615.1. Classification (NCBI taxonomy): domain Bacteria; kingdom Pseudomonadati; phylum Pseudomonadota; class Betaproteobacteria; order Burkholderiales; family Burkholderiaceae; genus Burkholderia; species Burkholderia sp. LAS2. The sequence continues at coordinate 2,973,890 of NZ_CP071052.1, read as the reverse complement.
GTGACGGTCGGCCTGCGCAAGGACGGCGCGTCGTGGAGCAAGGCCGAAAACGCCGGCCTGTCGGTCAAGGAAGTCGCCGAAGCAGTGAAGGGCGCGGACGTCGTCATGATGCTGCTGCCGGACGAGCAGATCGCCGACGTGTACGCGAAGGAAGTGCACGCGAACATCAAGCAGGGCGCGGCGCTCGCGTTCGCGCACGGCTTCAACGTCCACTATGGCCAGGTGATCCCGCGCGCCGACCTCGACGTGATCATGATCGCGCCGAAGGCACCGGGCCACACCGTGCGCGGCACGTACTCGCAAGGTGGCGGCGTGCCGCACCTGATCGCGGTTGCGCAGAACAAGTCGGGCGCGGCGCGCGACATCGCGCTGTCGTACGCGGCGGCGAACGGCGGCGGCCGTGCCGGCATCATCGAGACGAACTTCCGTGAAGAAACCGAAACCGACCTGTTCGGCGAGCAGGCCGTGCTGTGCGGCGGTACCGTCGAGCTGATCAAGGCCGGTTTCGAGACGCTGGTCGAAGCCGGCTACGCGCCGGAAATGGCGTACTTCGAGTGCCTGCACGAACTGAAGCTGATCGTCGACCTGATCTACGAAGGCGGCATCGCGAACATGAACTACTCGATCTCGAACAACGCCGAGTACGGCGAATACGTGACCGGCCCGCGCGTCGTCACGGAAGAGACGAAGAAGGCGATGAAGCAGTGCCTGACCGACATCCAGACGGGCGAGTACGCGAAGAGCTTCATTCTCGAGAACAAGGCGGGCGCGCCGACGCTGCAATCGCGCCGCCGCCTGACGGCCGAGCACCAGATCGAGCAGGTCGGCGCGAAGCTGCGCGCGATGATGCCGTGGATCGCGAAGAACAAGCTCGTCGACCAGACGAAGAACTAAGCACCGATAGAAGCAAAACGTGCTGTTCCGGCCCTTCGAGTGGAGGGTCGGTATCAAAAAGCCGTCCGAAGGCAGCAGTGCCCCGGGCGGCTTTTGCTATCCTACGGGCTTTGCAATTCACCGAACACCGAACGAACCCATGAACTATCCTCATCCGATCATCGCGCGCGAAGGCTGGCCGTTCATCGCGATTGCAGCCGTCATCGCGCTGTTGATCCACGCCGTCGGGGGCTTCGGCTTCGCGTGGCCGTTCTGGCTGCTGCTCGTCTTCGTCGTCCAGTTCTTCCGCGATCCGCAGCGCCCGATCCCGGCGCAGCCGAACGCGGTGCTGTGCCCGGCGGACGGCCGCATCGTCGCGGTCGAGACCGCGCAGGATCCGTACGCGAACCGCGAAGCGCTGAAGATCAGCGTGTTCATGAATGTCTTCAACGTCCATTCGCAGCGTTCGCCGGTCGATGGCGCGATCAGCAAGGTCGAGTACTTCCCGGGTGCGTTCCTGAACGCGGCGATCGACAAGGCGTCGACCGAGAACGAGCGCAATGCGGTCGTGATCCAGACGGCGAGCGGCAAGACCGTCACGTCCGTGCAGATCGCGGGCCTGATCGCCCGCCGGATCCTCTGCTACGTGCGCGCCGGCGAGCCGCTGTCGCGCGGCCAGCGCTACGGTTTCATCCGCTTCGGTTCGCGCGTCGACGTGTACCTGCCGCTCGGCAGCCGCGCGAAGGTGTCGATCGGCGAGAAGGTCTACGCGTCGTCGACGATCCTCGCCGAGCTCGAACAGTAAGCGGCGGGGCGCACGATGGCCGCATTCAAACCGCGTCGGCCGCGTAACGGCTCCGGCCAGACGCCACGCCCGTTCCGCCGCAACAAGGTGATGGCGCCCGATGCGGCGCCGCTCGAAAGCCGCCGCGCCGCGCGCCAGCGGTTCCTGAAGACGCGCGGCATCTATCTGCTGCCGAACGCATTCACGACCGCCGCGCTGTTCTGCGGCTTCTTCGCGGTCGTGCAGGCGATGAACGTCCGCTTCGAGATCGCCGCGATCGCGATTTTCGTCGCGATGGTGCTCGACGGGATGGACGGGCGCGTTGCGCGCATGACGCATACGCAGAGCGCGTTCGGCGAGCAGTTCGACAGCCTGTCGGACATGGTGTCGTTCGGCGTCGCGCCGGCGCTCGTGATGTACGAATGGGTGCTGAAGGATCTCGGCCGCTGGGGCTGGCTCGCCGCGTTCGTCTATTGCTCGGGCGCCGCGCTGCGCCTCGCGCGCTTCAACACGAACATCGGCAGCGTCGACAAGCGTTTCTTCCAGGGGCTGCCGAGCCCGGCCGCCGCCGCGCTGATCGCGGGCTTCGTGTGGCTCGCGACCGACAACCGCGTGCCGATGAAGCTTGGCTGGCTGCCGTGGGTCGCATTCGCGCTGACGATCTACGCGGGCGTGACGATGGTGTCGAACGCACCGTTCTACAGCGGCAAGGCGCTCGACGTGCGGCACCGCGTGCCGTTCGCGGCGATCCTGCTCGTCGTCGTCGCGTTCGTGCTCGTGTCGTCCGATCCGCCGCTGATGCTGTTCTGCCTGTTCGTGCTGTACGGGCTGTCCGGCTATGTGTTCTGGGCCTACCAGGCCATTCGCGGGCGGGCGAACCCGGCGCGCTCGTCGCAGCGCGATCACTGAATCCGCGCGCGATCTGCGATCTGCCCGGAAACGGCGGCCTCGGGGCCGCCGTTTTCATTTGTCCCTTTTTGCTGGCCGGACTGCGTCGGTTCCCGGGCGCCGTCCGATTGCGCGGCCAGCGGAATGTCGCTATAGTCTTCGGCATGACTGCATTTCCCCGCCTCTCCCTCCTTCTAGCCGGTGCGCCGCTACGCGCGCTAGCTTTGGCGCGCCTGCCGCGCTGACCGTTCTCGCCCCCCGTCTCAAGCCTCGTCTGTTGTTGAGCGTCGCCAGCGGTGGCGCGATCTCATTACGTTTGACTTCCGTATAAAAGAGCCCTGGAGCCCCCCATGACAGACAAGCTGATCATTTTCGATACGACGTTGCGTGACGGCGAGCAATCGCCCGGTGCGTCGATGACGAAGGAAGAGAAAATCCGCATTGCGAAGCACCTCGAGCGGATGAAGGTCGACGTGATCGAGGCCGGCTTCGCCGCCAGCTCCAACGGCGATTTCGACGCGATCCACACGATCGCCGGTCTCGTGAAGGACAGCACGATCTGCTCGCTGGCGCGGGCCAACGACAAGGACATCCAGCGCGCGGCGGACGCATTGAAGCCGGCCAACAGCGCGCGGATCCACACGTTCATCGCGACGTCGCCGCTGCACATGGAGAAGAAGCTGCGGATGACGCCGGACCAGGTGTTCGAGCAGGCGCGTCTCGCGGTGCGTTTCGCGCGCAAGTTCACCGACAACGTCGAGTTCTCGCCGGAAGACGGCAGCCGCTCGGATCTCGATTTCCTGTGCCGCGTGCTGGAAGCCGTGATCGCCGAAGGCGCGACGACGATCAACATCGCCGATACGGTCGGCTACGGCGTGCCGGAGCTGTACGGCAACCTCGTGAAGACGCTGCGCGAACGCATTCCGAACTCGGACAAGGCGATCTTCTCGGTGCATTGCCACAACGACCTCGGGATGGCGGTCGCGAACTCGCTCGCCGGCGTGAAGATCGGCGGTGCGCGCCAGATCGAGTGCACGATCAACGGCCTCGGCGAGCGCGCGGGCAACACGTCGCTCGAAGAAATCGTGATGGCCGTGAAGACCCGCAAGGACTACTTCGGCCTCGACGTCGGCATCGACACGACGCAAATCGTGCCGACGTCGAAGCTCGTGTCGCAGATCACCGGTTTCGTCGTGCAGCCGAACAAGGCAGTGGTCGGCGCGAACGCGTTCGCGCACGCGTCGGGCATTCACCAGGACGGCGTGCTGAAGGCGCGCGACACCTACGAGATCATGCGTGCGGAAGACGTGGGCTGGACCGCGAACAAGATCGTGCTCGGCAAGCTGTCGGGCCGCAACGCGTTCAAGCAGCGCCTGCAGGAACTCGGCGTATCGCTCGACAGCGAAGCCGAATTGAATGCCGCGTTCATGCGCTTCAAGGATCTGGCCGACCGCAAGGCGGAGATCTTCGACGAGGACATCATCGCGATCGTGTCCGAGGAATCGGCGCTCGCGCACGAGCAGGAGCACTTCAAGTTCGTGTCGCTGTCGCAGCGTTCGGAAACGGGCGAGCAGCCGCAGGCGAAAATCGTGTTCGCGGTCGAAGGCAAGGAAGTGACCGGCGAGGCGCGCGGCAACGGCCCGGTCGACGCGACGTTCAATGCGATCGAGGGCGAAGTCGGCAGCGGGTCCGAGCTGCTGCTGTACTCGGTGAACGCGATCACGACCGGCACGCAGGCGCAGGGCGAAGTGACGGTCCGGTTGTCGAAGAGCGGGCGGATCGTCAACGGCGTCGGTACCGATCCGGATATCGTCGCCGCGTCCGCGAAAGCGTACATTTCCGCGCTGAACAAGCTGCACTCGAAGGACGACAAGGTCAACCCGCAGCGTTCGTAAGCTGCGCGCGCCGCCGCGCTCATCAGGCAGCCCCGAAACGCCCCGTGCGGCCCTGCGCCGCCCGAGGCGTTTTTTCATTGGCCGCTCATTCGGCGGCCGGCGCGCGGAACAGCCAGCGGCGCGCAGCCGCGCGTGGCGCCGGCTGGCGCCGGCGGAACTCGACCGCGATCCCGCGCCGCGGCGCATCGGCGACGAACGCATCGAGCAGTTCGAGCACGTCGTGATCGATGTAGTCGGCGCGCGTCGCGTCGATGATCACCGCCGCCCGGTCCGGAATGTGGCGCAGGTGGTGCTTGACCTGTACCTTGCCCAGAAACGACACGTCCTTGCGGAACGACAGCAGGAAGTGGTCGTCATGCTGCGCGAGCGTGACGGGGCTCTTCAGGTTCGCGACGGCGACGGCCAGCACGCTGCACGCGAGGCCGAGCGCGATGCCGAACAGCAGGTCGACTGCGAGCACGCCGACGATCGTCGCGGCGAACGGCGCGAACGCGGCCGGGCCTTGCTTCATCACCGAGCGGAACAGCGCCGGTTTCGCGAGCTTCAGACCGGTGTGGATCAGGATCGCGGCCAGGCTCGCGAGCGGGATCAGATTGATCAGGCCGGTGAGCGCGAACACGCTCGCGAGCAGCAGGATCCCGTGCACGATCGCGGACATCCGGCTTTGCGCGCCTGCGTTGACGTTGGCCGAACTGCGCACGATCACCGACGTGATCGGCAGGCCGCCGACCGCGCCCGCGACCAGATTGCCGACGCCCTGGGCCTTCAGTTCGCGATCGGGTTGGGTCGGTCGCCGCTTCGGATCGATCTGTTCGACCGCTTCGAGGCACAGCAGCGTCTCGAGGCTCGCGACGACCGCCAGCGTGATCGCAACCCGCCAGACGTCCGGATTGACCAGGTGCGCGAAGTTCGGGCCGAGCTCCGCATGCTTGAGCGATGCCGCGAGCGTCGCGAACGAGTCGAATTCGGGCAGCGTGACGCGATGCGCGGCGCCCGGTGCGGCTGCCGGTGCGACCATGCCGAGCACGAGCGTCGCGCCGATGCCGAGCACGACGACCGCGAGCGGGGCGGGGACCGAACGCACCCATGCGAAGCGCTTGAGTGCCGGCGTGTCCCACGCGATCAGCAGCGCCAGCGACGCAACCGCGATGGCCGTGGCGGCCCATGCGGTCGGCAGCGTCAGCCAGTTCGCAAACGATTGCGAAGCCGCGCCGCCGATGCCGAATGCGAACGGAATCTGCTTCACGATCAGCAGCAGGCCGATCGCGGCGAGCATGCCCTTGATGACGGGCGACGGCACGTAGGCGGCGAAGCGGCCGGCGCGCAGCATGCCGAAGCCGAACTGCAGCACGCCGGACAGCAACACCGCGAGCAGGAACGCGGAGAAGCTGCCGAGCTGCGCGATGCCTTCGACGACGATCACGACGAGGCCGGCGGCCGGCCCGCTGACGGACAGCGACGAGCCGCTCAGCAGCGCGACGACGATGCCGCCGACGATGCCGGACACGAGCCCGGCGAACGGTTCGACGCCGGAGGCATTGGCGATGCCGAGACAGAGCGGCAACGCGACGAGGAAAACGACGATACCGGCGACGATGTCGCGCGGCAGGGTGGACAGGCGCTCGTTCAGTTTCATGGTTGGGGCGGTTTCGTTGGCGTGGAGGGCAGGGCGCGGGTCAACCGAGCGCGGCGGCGGCGGCAACAGGCTCCGGCTCGGGCTCGGGCTCGGCTTCGGCCGGCGGTGCTGCATAGCCGGAATCGAGCTCCTTCAGGCGGCCGTCGGCGAGCGAAAAGATCCAGCCGTGCACGAGCGGCGGTCGTTCGCGGCCGCGCACGATCGGCGACGCGCGCAGCAGCCGCACCTGTTCGAGCACGTTCAGCTCGGCGAGGCGATCGGCGGCGGCCAGGTCGTCGAGCCCGTCGAGCGTGTCGCGATGGCGCCGCGCGAGCGCGCAGAGCGGCGCGATGCGGCGCGCGACGTGCGGCAGGTCGGCGGGCGGCGGCAGCAGCGATGCGCGCACGCCGCCACACCCGTAGTGACCGCACACGATCACGTGGTCGACCTTCAGCACCCGCACCGCGTACTCGAGCACGCTGGCGGAATTGTCGTCGTCCGGCTGGAACAGGTTCGCGATGTTGCGATGGACGAACAGCTCGCCGGGCGCGCAGTGCGTGATGGTTTCGGCCGGCACGCGGCTGTCGGCGCAGCCGATCCACAGCACGCGCGGGTTCTGGCCGCGCGCGAGCGTGTCGAAGAAGCCGGGCGTGTGTTCGCGCGTCTCGCGGGCCCAGGCAATGTTGGCAACCAGCATGCTCTTGGGGCGGTTCATGAGGACTCCTTTATGAACAAGGCGAATAAATATCGATCGAAATGGCGTACCGACATTCTTTCTAAGTTGAAAGGTTCGATTTCGACTGATATTAGGGGTATGCCCTAGCACTCCGGGTGGGTTGAAACAAATTGTTTCAAATTGATTAGGCGTAGTGCATTGCATGCACCAGCGAGACGCATGACATGCGCCGGGCATGCCTGTTTATGCGCAGGCGCCCGCATGACGGGCCGTTCAGCGTATTGCCTTCGAAATATTAACGATCGGAAAAGTTTTCCGTCTTATTCCTGAAATTAAATAACACGACGGAAAAAATGAAATGGCCATTCACGCAATCATTCGTGAATGGCCATTGCGACAATTGCGCGTCAATGCGCAATCGGTCAGAACAGCGTGCGGCGATCGGGATCGTGCAGCGGGTCCGGCGTTTTCTGCGTGGTGCGCAGGATGCCCTGCGGATCGAAGTAGAAGCTGTACATCATGTACCAGACGTTGTCCTCGAGATACCGGTACGTCCACACCTCGCGCTTCATCAGCGGAAAGTAGGAGGTCTCGACCGGGCGTCCGAAATTGACGAGGACGTCGGTCTTCGTCCACTTGCCGATCTCCGCGCGATAGAACTCGCTCGGCTGCAGCACCTGGCGCACGTTGACGATCCGGTGGGCCGCGTCGACGTCGGCCGCGACCGTGATCTCGCCCATTGGCTGGGTCGGCCACATCAGGCGCTTGCCGCCGCCCGGGAGGTCATAGATCTCGCGCGGCGGGCCCATGCGCGCGACGATCGCCGACTCGTCCTGGCCGGCCTGGTATTGCTGCCACGGTTGCGCGCAACCGGCCAGCAGCGCGGCGGCGCAGGCGACCAGCACCGGCAGGCGCGCGGGAATGCGAGAGCGCATCGGATTCTCCAGAACACGGAAACAGGTCCCGTTTTATCACGGACGGCGCGCGATCGTGCATCGGGCGGAAAAAATCGGTGCGGATCGCGCGCCGTCGCGCTTGCGGGCCGCGGGCGCGGCGGCCTATGATCCGCGCTTCTCGGGCAGATTGAAGGGCAGGTTGGCGATGCACGGATGGAAGCGATGCGCGCTCGCGTGGAGCGCGGGGTGGATGCTGGTGTCGTCCGCGTTTGCCGGCGGCGAGCCGGTGCGGATCGCACTGATCGAAGGGATGTCCGGCCCGTTCGCGAACGCGGGCGCGGCGGTCGAGCGCAACCTGCGCTTCGGCGTCGAGCAGGTCAATGCGGCGGGCGGCGTGAAGCTGCGCGACGGCGCGCACCCGCTCGAGCTCGTCGTGCTCGACAGCAAGGGCAGCCCTGAGGAGGCGCTCGTGCAGTTGCGCGCGGCCGCCGACCGCCATGTCGGCTTCGTCGCGCAGGGCAACAGCTCGGCCGTCGCGGCCGCGCTCGTCGCGGCGCTCGACAAGCTGAACGCACGCGATCCGGACAACCGGATGCTGTTGCTGAACTACTCGGCCGACGATCCGGCGCTGACCGGCGCGCGCTGCAGTTTCTGGCATTTCCGCTTCGATGCGCATGCCGGCATGCGGATGGCGGCGCTCGCGGACGTGATGGCGCGCGATCGCGCGCTGCGCAGGGTCTATCTGCTGAACCAGGACTACAGCTTCGGTCACGACGTCAGCACCCTCGCTCGGCAGGCGCTGGCCGCGCGGCGCCCGGACGTGACGATCGCCGGCGACGAATTCCACCCGATCGGCCGGATCAAGGATTTCTCGCCGTACATCGCGAAGATCCGCGCGAGCGGCGCGGACGCCGTCGTGACCGGCAACTGGGGCAACGACCTCACGCTGCTCGTGAAGGCGGCGCGCGAACAGGGGCTCAACGCCAAGTTCTATACGTTCTACGGCAACAGCCTCGGCGCGCCGGCGGCCCTGGGTGACGCGGGTGTCGGCCGCGTCGTGGCGGTAGCCGACTGGCACCCGAACGCGGGCGGCGCCGCGTCCGACGCGTTTTACCGCGCGTTCCGGACCCGTTTTCCGGCCGCCCAGGACGACTACCCGGTGCGGCGGATGAGCCAGATGATCCAGATGCTGGCCGCCGCGATGACCCGTGCGGGTTCGGCCGACCCAGTCGCGGTCGCGCGTGCGCTCGAGGGGCTGTCGTTCGACGACGGCTTCCACGCGTCGCGGATGCGCGCGCAGGATCACCAGCTGATCCAGCCTCTTTACGTGATGGAAATGGACAAGGCCGGCACGCCGGGCGTGCGCTTCGACAACGAGGCATCGGGCTACGGCTTCCGGACGGCGCTCGCGGTGCCGGCGCAACGCACGGAGATGCCGTCGACGTGCTCGATGACGCGCCCGTGACGGGAAGCGCCAAGAACGGCACCGAGTTGTGCTACAATGCGCGCCGGTTGTAAGTCACGGCACGGCCATTCTTCCGTGTCCGCCTGTTCAGTTAGAAAGGAAATCACATGTCTGTTGCAGATATCAAGAAGTCGGAAGTCGTTGCTCAGTTCGCCCGCGGTACCAACGACACGGGGTCGCCCGAAGTCCAGGTCGCACTGCTGACCGCACGTATCGTCGAACTGACGGGTCACTTCAAGACCCACGCGAAGGATCACCACAGCCGCCGCGGTCTGCTGCGCATGGTGAGCCGCCGCCGCAAGCTGCTCGACTACCTCAAGGGCAAGGATGCCGACCGTTACCGCGCACTGATCGAGAAGCTGGGTCTGCGTAAGTAATCGAGGCGATTGCCGCCAGCAAGATGCCTGTGTCAGTCCGCTGATACAGGCATTTTGTTTTTGCGCGGTGCGTAGCGTCACACGCACCGCAGGCGCTCCCGCACGTTCGTACGGGGCCGCCGCCACGACCGATACCGGGGCAGGATTTGTGTCATTCCAGCGCGTCGCTGCTTGAGCGCCGCGCTGGAATGGCATAAAAAACACACCTTGCTCCGGGTGATTCGGTCGGGACGCCGCCGCGCGGGATGGCCGGCGCGGCGAATGAAATGCATGAATACAAAGGAGCAACCATGTCCATGTTCAACAAGGTCGTGAAGGAATTCCAATGGGGCCAGCACAAGGTGCGCCTCGAAACCGGTGAAGTCGCCCGCCAGGCGAGCGGCGCCGTGATCGTCGACGTCGAAGACACGGTCGTGCTGGCAACCGTCGTCGGCGCGAAGTCGGCGAAGCCGGGCCAGGATTTCTTCCCGCTGACCGTCGACTACCTCGAGAAGACCTACTCGGCCGGCAAGATTCCGGGCGGCTTCTTCCGCCGCGAAGGCCGTCCGTCGGAGCACGAGACGCTGACGTCGCGCCTGATCGACCGTCCGCTGCGCCCGCTGTTCCCGGAAGGCTTCTACAACGAAGTCCAGGTCGTGATCCACGTGCTGTCCGTGAACCCGGAAATCCCGGCGGACATCCCCGCGCTGATCGGCGCATCGGCCGCGCTCGCCGTGTCGGGCCTGCCGTTCAACGGCCCGGTCGGTGCCGCGCGTGTCGCATACATCGACAACGCATACGTGCTGAACCCGACGCGTGACCAGCTCAAGGCATCGAGCCTCGACCTCGTCGTCGCGGGTACGGAGCGCGCCGTGCTGATGGTCGAGTCGGAAGCCGATCAACTGTCGGAAGAAGTGATGCTGGGCGCCGTGGTGTTCGGCCACGAGCAGATGCAGATCGCGATCGACGCGATCCACGAGCTGGTGCGCGACGGCGGCAAGCCCGAGTGGGACTGGCAGCCGGCGCCGAAGAACGAGGCGCTGATCGCCCGCGTGACCGAGCTGGCGCAGAACGATCTGCTCGCCGCTTACCAGTTGCGCGACAAGCAGGCGCGTTCGGCGAAGCTGAAGGAAGTCTACGCGGCGACGTCGGCGAAGCTCGAGGAAGACGCGCTGGCGGCCGGTACGGTCGCGGCCGACAAGGCCACGGTCGGCAACGTGCTGTTCGACATCGAGGCGAAGATCGTCCGTTCGCAGATCCTGAACGGCGAGCCGCGCATCGACGGCCGCGACACGCGCACCGTGCGCCCGATCGAGATTCGCACCGGCGTGCTGCCGCGTACCCACGGCTCGGCGCTGTTCACGCGCGGCGAAACGCAGGCGCTGGTCGTCGCGACGCTCGGCACGAAGGGTGACGAGCAGATCATCGACGCGCTCGAAGGCGAATACCGCGAGCGCTTCATGCTCCACTACAACATGCCCCCGTTCGCGACCGGCGAAACGGGCCGCGTCGGCTCGCCGAAGCGTCGCGAAATCGGCCACGGCCGTCTGGCCAAGCGCGCGCTGGTCAAGTGCCTGCCGAGCGCCGACGAATTCGGCTACTCGATCCGCGTCGTGTCGGAAATCACCGAATCGAACGGTTCGTCGTCGATGGCATCGGTGTGCGGCGGCTGCCTCGCGCTGATGGACGCCGGCGTGCCGATGAAGGCGCACGTCGCGGGTATCGCGATGGGCCTGATCCTCGAAGGCAACAAGTTCGCGGTGCTGACCGACATCCTCGGCGACGAAGATCACCTCGGCGACATGGACTTCAAGGTGGCCGGCACCGAGCAAGGCGTGACGGCACTGCAGATGGACATCAAGATCCAGGGCATCACGAAGGAAATCATGCAGGTCGCGCTCGCGCAGGCGAAGGAAGGCCGCATGCACATCCTCGGCAAGATGACGTCGGCGGTGTCGGGTGCGAACACGCAACTGTCGGAATTCGCGCCGCGCATGATCACGGTCAAGATCAACCCGGAAAAGATCCGCGACGTGATCGGCAAGGGCGGTTCGGTGATCCGCGCGCTGACCGAGGAAACGGGCACGACCATCGACATCTCGGACGACGGCGTCGTGACGATCGCGAGCACGAGCAGCGAAGGCATGGCCGAAGCGAAGAAGCGCATCGAGCAGATCACGGCTGAAATCGAAGTCGGCCAGGTGTACGAAGGCACGGTGCTCAAGCTGCTCGATTTCGGTGCGATCGTGAACCTGCTGCCGGGCAAGGACGGTCTGCTGCACATCTCGGAAATCGTCAACGAGCGTGTGAAGGACATCAACGACTACCTGAAGGAAGGTCAGCAGGTGAAGGTCAAGGTGATCCAGACGGACGAGAAGGGTCGCGTGCGTCTGTCGGCCAAGGCGCTGCTGAATGAAGCAGCGGCGGCAGCGCAGTCGGATACGCCGCCGCAGCAGTAAGCGGACAGGCGGACCAACGGCCGGCAGTGCGAAAGCGTGCCGGCCGTTTTTTCTGTAGCATCGTTGTGCGGCGCAGCAGCGCCGGCGAGGCGCCCGCGCCGTGCGCACGGGCGTGCCATCCGATTCCGATCCTGGAGCGATTCTCACCATGAAAGCCATCGAAATCACCGAATTCGGCGCCCCCGACGTGCTGAAGCTCGCGGAGCGTCCGCGCCCCGAACCGAAGCGCGGCGAAGTGCTGATCAAGGTGGCGGCTTCCGGCGTGAACCGGCCCGACGTGTTCCAGCGCAAGGGCGCCTATGCGCCGCCGCCGGGTGCGTCGGATCTGCCTGGCCTCGAGGTCGCGGGCGAGATCGTCGGCGGCGACGTGTCCGATGCGGCGCTGAACCCGTTCGGCCTGAAGCTCGGCGATCGCGTGTGCGCGCTGCTCGCGGGCGGCGGCTATGCCGAATATGCGGTCGCGCCGCTGCCGCAGTGCCTGCCGGTGCCGGACGGCCTCACCGATGTCGAGGCCGCCTCGCTGCCCGAAACGTTTTTCACCGTGTGGAGCAACGTGTTCGACCGTGCGCAGCTCGGCGCGGGCGAGGGCGGCGAGCAGGAGACGCTGCTCGTGCAGGGCGGCTCGAGCGGCATCGGCGTGACGGCGATCCAGATCGCGCATGCGCTCGGCTTTCGCGTGTTCGCGACGGCCGGCACCGCCGACAAGTGCCGCGCGTGCGAGGCGCTCGGCGCCGAGCGCGCGATCGACTACAAGACCGAAGACTTCGTCGAAGTCGTGAAGTCGCTGACGCACGATCGCGGCGTTGACGTGATCCTCGACATGGTGGCGGGCTCGTACGTGCCGCGCGAGCTGTCCGCGCTCGCGGACGGCGGCCGTCTCGTGCTGATCGCGCTGCTCGGCGGCGCGAAGGCCGAGGTCAACCTGAACGAGATCCTGCGCCGCCGGCTGACGGTGACGGGCTCGACGCTGCGCCCGCGCCCGGTCGAGTTCAAGGCGCGCATCGCCGCGCAGTTGAAGGCGCGCGTGTGGCCGCTGCTGGCCGACGGTCGCATCAAGCCCGTGATCTATCGTGTGCTGCCGGCCGGCGAGGCCGCGCAAGCGCATGCGCTGATGGAAAGCGGCGAGCACATCGGCAAGATCGTGCTCGATTGGGGTACGAACGCGTGACGGCCCGCGCAGCGGGCTTGACATACGCGGTTTGACCGGTTCAAGCCGCGCGCAGTAAAATCGCGGGTTTGCTTCGCCAGATCCAACCTGACGGCCGGGTTCCGGCACGTTAATGACAAGATAGTGACGAGACAGACACGATGTCGAAACAACGAACAAAGCGAGTGATCGGCAACTGGAAGATGCACGGCCGGCTGGCCGGCAACCAGGCGCTGCTGAACGAAGTGGTGCAGGGTGCGGGCGCGGTGGCGGCTGAAACGTCGATCGGCGTGTGCGTGCCGTTCCCGTATCTCGCGCAGGTTCAGGCGCAGCTCGGCGGTGGCCGTGTCGCGTTCGGCGCGCAGGACGTGTCCGCGCACGAGCAAGGCGCGTTCACCGGCGAGGTGGCGGCCGCGATGGTGGCGGAGTTCGGCGCGCAGTATGCGATCGTCGGCCATTCGGAGCGTCGCGCGTATCACGGCGAAAGCAGCGAGACGGTCGCCGCGAAAGCGCAACGCGCGCTCGCGGCAGGCCTCACGCCGGTCGTGTGCGTCGGCGAGACGCTCGACGAGCGCGAATCGGGTGCGACCGAGCAGGTCGTCGGTGCGCAGCTCGACGCGGTGCTGGCCGTGCTGACGGCTGACGAAGCTGTCCGCATCGTCGTCGCGTACGAGCCGGTCTGGGCGATCGGTACGGGCAAGAGCGCGACGTCGGCGCAGGCGCAGGACGTGCACGCGTTCCTGCGTACGCGTCTCGCGGCGAAGGGTGCGGCGGACGTGTCCGTGCTGTACGGCGGCAGCGTGAAGCCGGACAACGCGGAAGAGCTGTTTGCTCAGCCGGACATCGACGGTGGCCTGATCGGCGGCGCGTCGCTGAAGGCGGAAGATTTCCTGGCGATCTGCCGGGCCGCGCGTTGAGCGGTCCGAGATCGAATTGAACCATGACGGCGGCCGGTCGGTCCGGTCGCCCGATCCAATCGGGTGGGTGTGATGCTGTTATTCAAGACGTTGATTATTGTGGTGCAGGTGCTGTCTGCGCTCGGCGTGATCGGGCTCGTGCTGCTGCAGCATGGCAAGGGTGCCGACATGGGCGCCGCGTTCGGCAGCGGCGCGTCGGGCAGCCTGTTTGGTGCGACGGGCTCGGCGAACTTCCTGTCGCGCACGACGGGCATTCTCGCGGCGATCTTCTTCGTCGCGACGCTCGCGCTGACGTACCTCGGTTCGTACAAGTCGACGCCGTCGGCAGGCGTGCTCGGCACGGCAGCGACCGCGCCGGCATCGGCGCCGGCTGTCGCGGCGTCCGCCGCAGCCGCTTCGGCCGCAAGCGCGCCGGGCCAGGATGTGCCGAAATAAAAAGTTAATTTTTTTGCGGTTGTGCGTTGAACAAATCCGGAACTCGGGTTAGAATTTAATTCTTGAAGCGATTCGCGGGAACAAGCAGCACAACCCGAGTTGCATGCAGTGCCGACGTGGTGAAATTGGTAGACACGCTATCTTGAGGGGGTAGTGGCGAAAGCTGTGCGAGTTCGAGTCTCGCCGTCGGCACCAAAGTTACTCAATGCCAGCCGCTTCTAGTGGCTGGCATTTTTCATTTCTGGGGTGGGCTTGCGGTTGTCTTGCGATCGCCTGTACTCCGAAATGATTCCTTCCGCCGGAAGTGGTATTCTCCGGACGCTCAGAACCAACCGATAGAGGATTGCCTTGAACCTCGCAGCCTATTACCCCGTCTTGTTGTTCCTCCTCGTGGGCACTGGTTTAGGTATAGCGCTGGTCAGCATCGGCAAGCTCCTTGGTCCCAACAAGCCGGACGTCGAGAAGAACGCACCGTACGAGTGCGGCTTCGAAGCCTTTGAAGACGCCCGGATGAAGTTCGACGTTCGGTATTACCTCGTCGCCATCCTGTTCATCATCTTCGATCTCGAAACCGCATTCCTGTTCCCGTGGGGCGTCGCGCTCCGGGACATCGGCTGGCCGGGTTTCATCGCAATGATGATTTTTCTGCTCGAATTCCTGCTGGGCTTTGCCTATATCTGGAAGAAAGGCGGCCTCGACTGGGAGTGATGGGTTAATCGCCGGTTTGCATGGGCGGCCACGCTCGGTCGCTCGTCTGGAGTGGAAAGCAAATGAGTATCGAAGGGGTCTTGAAGGAAGGGTTTGTCACCACGACGGCTGACAAGCTGATCAACTGGACGCGTACCGGCTCGCTGTGGCCGATGACGTTCGGGCTCGCGTGTTGCGCCGTCGAGATGATGCATGCGGGCGCCGCCCGTTACGATCTGGA
This sequence comes from Burkholderia sp. LAS2, assembly GCF_018417615.1. Classification (NCBI taxonomy): domain Bacteria; kingdom Pseudomonadati; phylum Pseudomonadota; class Betaproteobacteria; order Burkholderiales; family Burkholderiaceae; genus Burkholderia; species Burkholderia sp. LAS2. The sequence continues at coordinate 2,958,556 of NZ_CP071052.1, read as the reverse complement.
CCGGTTCGGTGTCGTGTTCCGTCCGAGCCCGCGTCAGTCGGACGTGATGATCGTCGCCGGCACGCTGTGCAACAAGATGGCGCCCGCGCTGCGCCGCGTGTACGACCAGATGGCCGAGCCGCGCTGGGTGATCTCGATGGGGTCGTGCGCGAACGGCGGTGGTTACTACCACTACTCGTACTCGGTGGTCCGCGGCTGCGACCGGATCGTGCCGGTCGACGTCTACGTGCCGGGCTGTCCGCCCACGGCCGAGGCGCTGGTCTACGGCGTGATCCAGCTTCAGGCGAAGATCCGCCGCACCAATACCATCGCCCGTCAATAAAGCCCCGAGCGTCCCCTCAATATGGCAAGCAAAATCGAGACCCTGAAGGCAAACCTCGAAGCCGCGCTCGGCGCGCGCGTGGTGAGCCTCACCGAAGCGATCGGTGAACTGACGCTCGTCGTGAAGGCGAGCGATTACCTCGAAGTCGCAAAGACGCTGCGCGACGATCCGAAGCTCCGTTTCGAGCAACTGATCGACCTCTGCGGCGTCGACTACCAGACCTTCGGCGACGGCGCCTACGACGGCCCGCGCTTCGCGGCCGTGTCGCACCTGCTGTCGGTCACGAACAACTGGCGTCTGCGCCTGCGCGCGTTCGCGCCGGACGACGATCTGCCGATCGTGGCGTCGCTGGTCGACATCTGGACCTCGGCGAACTGGTACGAGCGCGAAGCGTTCGACCTGTACGGCATCGTGTTCGAAGGCCACCCCGACCTGCGCCGCATCCTCACCGACTACGGCTTCATCGGTCACCCGTTCCGCAAGGACTTCCCGGTGTCGGGCTACGTCGAAATGCGTTACGACCCGGAAGAGAAGCGGGTCGTGTACCAGCCGGTGACGATCGAGCCGCGCGAAATCACGCCGCGCGTGATCCGCGAGGATCGCTATGGCGGTCTGAAACATTAAGGGGGCGTCATGGCAGAAATCAAGAACTACACGCTCAACTTCGGCCCGCAGCACCCGGCAGCGCACGGCGTGCTGCGCCTCGTGCTCGAGCTCGACGGCGAAGTCATCCAGCGTGCCGATCCGCACATCGGCCTGCTGCACCGCGCGACCGAAAAGCTCGCGGAATCCAAGACCTTCATCCAGTCCGTGCCGTACATGGACCGTCTCGACTACGTGTCGATGATGGTCAACGAGCACGGCTACGTGCTCGCGATCGAAAAGCTGCTCGGCATCGACGTGCCGGAGCGCGCGCAGTACATCCGCGTGCTGTTCGACGAAATCACGCGCGTGCTGAACCACCTGATGTGGATCGGCGCGCATGCGCTCGACGTCGGCGCGATGGCCGTATTCCTGTACGCGTTCCGCGAACGCGAAGACCTGATGGACGTGTACGAAGCGGTGTCCGGCGCCCGGATGCACGCGGCCTACTATCGTCCGGGCGGCGTCTATCGCGATCTGCCTGACGCAATGCCGCAATACAAGGCGTCGAAGATTCGCAACGAGAAGGCGCTCGCGAAGATGAACGAAGCGCGCAGCGGCTCGGTGCTCGACTTCATCGACGATTTCTTCACGCGCTTCCCGAAGTGCGTCGACGAATACGAAACGCTGCTGACCGACAACCGGATCTGGAAACAGCGTCTGGTCGGGATCGGCGTGGTGAGCCCGGAACGTGCGCTGCAGATGGGCCTGACGGGCCCGATGCTGCGCGGCTCGGGCATCGCGTGGGACCTGCGCAAGAAGCAGCCCTACGAAGTGTACGACCGGATGGATTTCGACGTGCCGGTCGGCGTGAACGGCGATTGCTACGACCGCTATCTGGTGCGCGTCGAAGAAATGCGCCAGTCGATCCGCATCGCGAAACAGTGTATTGAGTGGCTCCGCAAGAATCCGGGCCCGGTGATGACGGACAATCACAAGGTTGCCCCGCCGTCGCGCGTCGGCATGAAGACCAACATGGAAGACTTGATTCACCACTTCAAGCTCTTCACCGAAGGTTTCCATGTGCCGGAAGGCGAAGCGTACGCGGCGGTCGAGCATCCGAAGGGTGAGTTCGGCATCTATCTCGTGTCGGATGGCGCCAACAAGCCGTATCGCCTCAAGATTCGCGCGCCGGGTTTCGCGCACCTGGCGTCGCTCGACGAAATGGCGCGCGGTCACATGATCGCCGACGCCGTCACGATCATCGGTACGCAGGACATCGTGTTCGGCGAAATCGATCGCTAATGGTTGCGCCGCCCGCGCGCGGGCGGCGAGCAGTCAGTCGCACGCGAAGTCACAAGCGGTATGCGCCGAACCGGCGCGGCTTCGCAAGCTGTCAACAGAGTGAGCGCCAGGTCTGCCGTCCATGCACCCCAGTGTGCGGCAGGTTGTTCGTTCGGTAGGAATTGAAAGAGTCGTGTCTGAAAATGATCTCAGCTGAAGGCCTGAAGGAAATCGATCGAGCGTTGACGAAGTATCCCGCCGATCAGAAACAGTCCGCCGTGATGTCGGCGTTGGCCGTGGCTCAAGAAGAGCATGGCTGGCTGTCGCCCGAACTGATGCAGTTCGTCGCGGACTATCTCGGCATGCCGGCGGTCGCCGTGCAGGAAGTCGCGACGTTCTACACGATGTACGAGCTCAAACCGGTCGGCAAGCACAAGATCACGCTCTGCACGAACCTGCCGTGCCAGCTCGGCCCGCACGGCGGCGCGGAAGCGACTGCCGACTACCTGAAACAGAAGCTGGGCATCGGCTTCGGCGAGACCACGCCCGACGGCAGGTTCACGCTGAAGGAAGGCGAATGCATGGGCTCGTGCGGCGATGCGCCGGTGCTGCTGGTGAACAATCACAGAATGTGCAGCTTCATGAGCCGCGAGAAGATCGACCAGCTGCTTGAGGAGCTCTCGAAATGACGTCCCTCCACGACCGTCACATCAAACCGCTGATCCTCGCTGGTCTGAACGGCGAGAACTGGCACCTCGAAGACTACGTTGCGCGCGGCGGCTACAAGCAGTTGCGCCGCATTCTCGAAGAAAAGATTCCGCCCGAGCAGGTGATCGCCGACGTGAAGGCGTCGGGCCTGCGCGGCCGCGGCGGTGCGGGCTTCCCGACCGGCCTGAAGTGGAGCTTCATGCCGCGTCAGTTCCCGGGGCAGAAGTACCTCGTCTGCAACTCGGACGAAGGCGAGCCGGGCACGTTCAAGGATCGCGACATCCTGCGCTGGAACCCGCACGCGCTGATCGAAGGCATGGCCATCGGCGCATACGCGATGGGCATCACCGTCGGCTACAACTACATCCACGGCGAGATCTTCGAAGTGTATCGACGCTTCGAAGCCGCGCTGGATGAAGCGCGCGCGGCCGGGTTCCTCGGCGACAACATCATGGGCTCGGAATTCTCGTTCCAGCTGCACGCGCACCACGGTTACGGCGCGTACATCTGCGGCGAGGAAACGGCGCTGCTCGAGTCGCTCGAAGGCAAGAAGGGCCAGCCGCGCTTCAAGCCGCCGTTCCCGGCGAGCTTCGGCGTGTACGGCAAGCCGACCACGATCAACAACACCGAGACGTTCGCCGCGGTGCCGTTCCTGCTGTCCATCGGGCCGCAGAATTACCTCGAGATCGGCAAGCCGAACAACGGCGGCACGAAGATTTTCTCGGTGTCGGGCGACGTCGAGCGTCCGGGCAACTACGAAGTGCCGCTCGGCACGCCGTTCGCGACGCTGATGGAGCTCGCCGGCGGGATGCGCGGCGGCAAGAAGATCAAGGCCGTGATTCCGGGCGGTTCGTCGGCGCCGGTGATCCCGGGCGACATCATGATGCAGACGGATCTCGACTACGATTCGATCGCGAAGGCGGGCTCGATGCTCGGTTCCGGCGCGGTGATCGTGATGGACGAGACGCGCTGCATGGTGCGCTCGCTGCTGCGCCTGTCGTACTTCTACTACGAGGAATCGTGCGGCCAGTGCACGCCGTGCCGTGAAGGCACCGGCTGGCTGTATCGCGTCGTGAATCGTATCGAGCACGGCGAAGGGCGCCAGGAAGATCTGGACCTGCTGAACTCGGTGGCCGAGAACATCATGGGCCGCACGATCTGTGCGCTCGGCGACGCGGCGGCGATGCCGGTTCGCGGGATGCTCAAGCACTACTGGGACGAATTCGCGTACCACGTCGAGCACAAGCATTGCATGGTCGGCGGTCACGCGCCGCATGTGGCTTCGGCTGCGGCGGCCTGAAGCGAAACACCCGGTTGCGGAATTTGAGCGCACGGTCGGGCGAAGGCGCGAACGGGCGGAAATAGGTTAAGGACCATTCACCATCATGGTTGAACTTGAAATAGACGGCAAGAAGGTCGAGGTGCCCGAAGGCAGCATGGTGATCCAGGCTGCGCACAAGGCGGACACGTACATTCCTCACTTCTGCTATCACAAGAAACTGTCGGTTGCGGCCAACTGCCGGATGTGTCTCGTCGAAGTCGAGAAGATGCCGAAGGCCGTGCCGGCCTGCGCGACCCCCGTGTCGGCCGGCATGATCGTCCGCACGCAGTCCGACAAGGCTGTGAAGGCGCAGCAGTCGGTGATGGAATTCCTCCTCATCAATCACCCGCTCGATTGCCCGATCTGCGATCAGGGCGGCGAATGCCAGCTGCAGGATCTGGCGGTCGGCTACGGCAAGTCGTCGTCGCGCTACTCGGAAGAAAAGCGCGTGGTGTTCCACAAGAACGTGGGCCCGCTGATCTCGATGGAAGAAATGTCGCGCTGCATCCACTGCACGCGCTGCGTCCGTTTCGGCCAGGAAATCGCCGGCGTGATGGAGTTCGGCATGCTGGGCCGCGGCGAGCATTCGGAAATCACGACGTTCGTCGGCAAGACGGTCGACTCCGAAATGTCGGGCAACATGATCGACCTGTGCCCGGTCGGCGCGCTGACCAGCAAGCCGTTCCGCTACAGCGCCCGGACGTGGGAACTGTCGCGCCGCAAGTCGGTGAGCCCGCACGATTCCGTCGGCGCGAACCTCGTCGTGCAAGTGAAGAACAACCGCGTGATGCGCGTGCTGCCGTTCGAGAACGAAGCGATCAACGAATGCTGGATCTCGGACAAGGACCGCTTCTCGTATGAAGGCCTCAACAGCGAAGCGCGCCTGACGAAGCCGATGCTGAAGCAGGGCGGCCAGTGGATCGAAACCGACTGGCAGACCGCGCTCGAATACGTCGCGAAGGGCCTGAAGGGCATCGCCGCGGATCACGGCGCGAACGCGCTGGCGATGCTCGCGAGCGCGCACAGCACCGCGGAAGAGCTGTTCCTCGTGAAGCAGCTCGCCAACGAACTGAAGACGCCGAACGTCGACTTCCGTCTGCGTCAGCAGGATTTCTCGGCGCCGGTCCAGGGCGCACCGTGGCTCGGCATGCCGATCGCCGACCTGTCGAACGTGGACGCCGCGTTCGTCGTCGGTTCGTTCCTGCGCCGCGACCACCCGCTGTTCGCATCGCGCCTGCGTCAGGCTGCGAAGAACGGCGCGAAGCTGCACTTCCTGCATGCGACCGGTGACGATTCGCTGATCCCGACCGCGCAACGCATCGTCGCCGCGCCGTCCGCATGGCTCGACGAGCTGGCCGGCATCGCCGCGGCCGTCGCGCAACTGCGCGGCGTCGCGTTGCCCGACGCGCTCGCGGGCGTCACCGCATCGGCGGCCGCGCAAGCCGTCGCGCAGTCGCTCGCGAACGGCGAACGCCGCGCGGTGCTGCTCGGCAACGTCGCGGTCCGTCATCCGCAATTCGCGCAACTGCACGCCGTCGCGCAGTGGATCGCCGACAACACCGGCGCCACGTTCGGCTTCCTGACGGAAGCGGCGAACACGGTCGGCGCGCACGTCGTCGGCGCACTGCCGGGCGAAGGCGGCCTGAACGCACGCGAAGCGTTCACGCAGCCGCGCAAGGGGTACGTGCTGCTGAACGTCGAACCGGAATTCGACACCGTCGATCCGGCACAGGCGCTGGCCGCGCTGAACCAGGCGGAAATGGTCGTCGTGATGTCGCCGTTCAAGCACGGCCTCGACTACGCCGACGTGCTGCTGCCGGTCGCGCCGTTCACGGAAACGGCCGGGACGTTCGTCAACGCCGAAGGCACCGTGCAGAGCTTCAACGGCGTCGTGCGCCCGCTCGGCGACACGCGTCCGGGCTGGAAGGTGCTGCGCGTGCTCGGCAGCCTGCTCGGCCTGCCGAACTTCGAATACGAGACCGCGGAAGAAGTGCGTCTCGCCGCGCTCGGCGACGCCGGCGTCGCGGGCCGCCTGTCGAACCAGACGTCGGTCGCGCCGGCCCGTGCCGCGGCGAATGCCGCGAACGGCGGTTTCGAGCGCCTGGCCGATGTGCCGATCTATCACGCCGACGCGCTCGTGCGCCGCGCGGGTGCGCTGCACCTGACGGCCGCCGCGAAGGCGGCGAACGCCGCAGCCCTGCCGGCCGCGCTGTTCGACAAGCTGGGCTTGAAGGAAGGCGACGCGGTGCGCGTGCGCCAGGGCGAGCGTGCGGTGCAGTTGCCGGCCGTGCGCGACGCGAATCTTGCGGAGACGGTCGTTCGCGTGTCGGCGGCGACGCCTGCCGGCGCAGCGCTCGGCAGCCTGTCCGGTGAACTGGTGGTGGAGAAGGCGTAAATGAGCTTGTTCGATACGATCAACGCGGGCGGGGCCGAGCTTCTCGGCTTCGCGTGGCCGACGGTGTGGGCAGTCGTGCGCATCCTCGTCGTCTCCGTCGTCATCCTGCTGTGCGTCGCGTACCTGATTCTGTGGGAACGCAAGCTGATCGGCTGGATGCACGTGCGTCTCGGCCCGAACCGCGTCGGCCCCGGCGGCCTGCTGCAGCCGATCGCCGACGTGCTGAAGCTGCTGCTGAAGGAAGTCATTCAGCCGAGCGCCGCTAGCCGCTGGCTGTACCTGATCGCGCCGGTGATGACCGTCGTGCCGGCCTTCGCGGTGTGGGCGGTGATCCCGTTCCAGGCCGAAGCCGTGCTCGCGAACGTGAACGCGGGCCTGCTGTACGCGATGGCGATCTCGTCGATCGGCGTGTACGCGGTGATTCTCGCCGGCTGGGCGTCGAACTCGAAGTACGCGTTCCTCGGTGCAATGCGCGCCGCGGCGCAGATGGTGTCGTACGAAATCTCGATGGGCTTCGCGCTGGTGCTCGTGCTGATGACGGCCGGCAGCCTGAACCTGTCGGAAATCGTCGGTTCGCAACAGCACGGCTTCTTCGCCGGCCACGGCGTGAACTTCCTGTCGTGGAACTGGCTGCCGCTGCTGCCGGCGTTCGTCGTCTACTTCATCTCGGGCATCGCCGAAACGAACCGTCACCCGTTCGACGTGGTGGAAGGGGAGTCGGAGATCGTCGCGGGTCACATGATCGATTACTCGGGCATGGCGTTCGCGCTGTTCTTCCTCGCCGAGTACATCAACATGATCGTGATCTCGGCGCTGGCTGCGACGCTGTTCCTCGGCGGCTGGGACGCACCGTTCGAATTCCTGTCGTTCATCCCGGGCATCTTCTGGCTGGTGCTGAAGGTCTTCGCGTTGCTGTCGGTGTTCATCTGGGTGCGCGCGACGTTCCCGCGCTACCGTTACGACCAGATCATGCGTCTGGGCTGGAAGGTGTTCCTGCCCGTCACGGTGGTCTGGGTGGTCGTGGTCGGCTTCTGGATGATGTCGCCGCTGAACATCTGGGTGAAGTAAGGACGAAATCATGACGGCTATCCAACACTTCTTTAAGACCTTCTTCCTGACCGAGCTGCTGAAGGGGCTCGCGCTGACCGGTCGCTACACGTTCAAGCGCAAGTTCACCGTGCAGTTCCCGGAAGAGAAGACCCCGATTTCGCCGCGTTTCCGCGGACTGCATGCACTGCGCCGCTACGAGAACGGCGAAGAGCGCTGCATCGCGTGCAAGCTGTGCGAGGCCGTGTGCCCCGCGCTGGCGATCACGATCGAATCGGAAACGCGCGCGGACAACACGCGCCGCACCACGCGCTACGACATCGACCTGACGAAGTGCATCTTCTGCGGTTTCTGCGAAGAGAGCTGCCCGGTCGATTCGATCGTCGAGACGCAGATTCTCGAGTACCACGGCGAAAAGCGCGGCGACCTGTATTTCACGAAGGATATGCTGCTCGCGGTGGGCGACCGCTACGAGAAGGACATCGCAGCGGCGAAGGCTGCCGACGCGCCGTATCGTTGATTGTGTTTGCAGTGCCGGCCCGGCATGAACGATGAACGGGCCGAGCCGCCGCGACGGGTGCGGGCCTTCCGCAAGCCGCGCCTGACTATGGCCTAACGATGAACCGGTAATCATGGAATTCACGACCGTACTGTTCTACATCTTCGCGCTGCTCCTGGTGGTATCAGGGCTGAAGGTGATCACTTCGCGCAACCCGGTGGCGTCTGCGCTTTTCCTTGTGCTGGCGTTCTTCAACGCCGCCGCGATCTGGATGCTGCTGGAAGCGGAGTTCCTCGCGATCCTGCTGGTTCTGGTCTACGTGGGCGCGGTGATGGTGCTGTTCCTGTTCGTCGTGATGATGCTGGACATCAACATCGACTACCTGCGCCGCGACTTCAAGCGCTTCGTACCGATGGCGACCGTGGTCGGCGCGATCATCGTGATCGAAACCGCGCTGATCCTGTGGCGCGGCTACGGCGACACGCACACCGTGCATGCGATGGCGACGGGCGAGATGGCCAACTGGTCGAATACGCGCCTGATCGGCAAGGTGATCTACACCGACTACATCTTCGCGTTCGAAATCGCCGGCCTCGTGCTGCTGGTCGCGATCATCGCCGCGATCGGGTTGACTGAGCGCAAGGGCAAGGACAGCAAGCGCCAGCGCGTGTCGGATCAGGTCAAGGTGCGCCGCAACGACCGCGTGCGCCTCGTGAAGATGGAAGCGGACAAGCCGCAGCCGGAGACGGCGCAGAGCGAAGCCGGCTCGGGCACCAACGGCTAAGCGGAGGAAAAGAAAACCATGCTGACTCTTGCTCACTACCTTGTGCTCGGCGCGATCCTGTTTGCGATCGCGATCGTCGGGATTTTCCTGAACCGCCGCAACGTCATCATCATCCTGATGTCGATCGAACTGATGCTGCTGGCGGTGAACACCAACTTCGTCGCGTTCTCGCATTACCTCGGCGACGTGCACGGCCAGATCTTCGTGTTCTTCGTGCTGACCGTCGCCGCAGCGGAAGCCGCGATCGGCCTCGCGATTCTGGTGACCCTGTTCCGTAAGCTCGACACGATCAATGTCGAGGATCTCGATCAGCTCAAAGGTTAATTTCAGGCTACGCTGTTATGTCAACGACACTCAATGAAAACCTGCTGCTGGCGATTCCGCTCGCTCCGCTGGCCGGCTCGCTGATTGCGGGGCTGTTCGGGAACGCAGTCGGGCGCAAGGGCGCACACCGGATCACGATCCTCGGCGTCATGATCGCGTTCCTCCTGTCGGCGAAAGTCTTCCTCGACGTGATGGGCGGCGCAAGCTTCAACGCGACCGTCTACGAATGGATGAACGTCGGCTCGCTGAAGCTCGAGGTCGGCTTCCTCGTCGATTCGCTGACCGCGATGATGATGGTCGTCGTGACCTTCGTCTCGCTGATGGTGCACGTGTACACGATCGGCTACATGGCGGAAGAAGACGGCTACCAGCGCTTCTTCTCGTACATCTCGCTGTTCACGTTCTCGATGCTGATGCTCGTGATGAGCAACAACTTCCTGCAGTTGTTCTTCGGCTGGGAAGCGGTGGGTCTGGTGTCGTACCTGCTGATCGGCTTCTACTTCACGCGTGAGAGCGCGATCTACGCGAACATGAAGGCGTTCCTCGTGAACCGCGTGGGCGACTTCGGCTTCCTGCTCGGCATCGGCCTGCTGCTCGCGTTCGCCGGCTCGATGAACTACGGCGAAGTGTTCGCGAAGCGCGCGGAACTCGCGAGCCTGCACTTCCCGGGCACCGACTGGGGCCTGCTGACCGTCGCCTGTATCTGCCTGTTCATCGGCGCGATGGGTAAGTCGGCGCAGTTCCCGCTGCACGTGTGGCTGCCGGACTCGATGGAAGGCCCGACCCCGATCTCGGCGCTGATTCACGCGGCGACGATGGTCACGGCCGGCATCTTCATGGTGTCGCGCATGTCGCCGCTGTTCGAGCTGTCGGATACCGCGCTGTCGTTCATCACGGTGATCGGCGCGATCACGGCGCTCTTCATGGGCTTCCTCGGCATCGTGCAGAACGACATCAAGCGCGTGGTCGCGTATTCGACGCTGTCGCAGCTCGGCTACATGACCGTCGCGCTCGGCGTGTCCGCCTACCCGGTCGCCGTGTTCCACCTGATGACGCACGCGTTCTTCAAGGCGCTGCTGTTCCTCGGCGCCGGCTCGGTCATCATGGGCATGCACCACGACCAGGACATGCGCAACATGGGCGGCCTGCGCAAGTACATGCCGATCACGTGGATCACGTCGCTCGTCGGTTCGCTCGCGCTGATCGGCACGCCGTTCTTCTCGGGCTTCTACTCGAAGGACTCGATCATCGACGCGGTGAAGCTGTCGCACCTGCCGGGTTCGGGCTTCGCATACTTCGCGGTCGTCGCGAGCGTGTTCGTCACGGCGCTGTACTCGTTCCGCATGTACTTCCTGGTGTTCCACGGCGAAGAGCGCTTCCGCCATCCGAAGCATCCGGAATCGCCGATGGGCATGGCCGCCGCACATGGCCACGACGATCACGGCCATGGCCACGACCACGGTCATGACGACCACGCGCACGAGCCGCACGAGACCCCGTGGGTCGTGTGGGTGCCGCTGGTCCTGCTGGCGATCCCGTCGGTGATCATCGGCGCGATCGCGATCAGCCCGATGCTGTTCGGCGATTTCTTCCAGCACGGCGTCGCATTCGACAAGGTGATCTTCATCGGCGAAAACCATCCGGCGCTGGCCGAGATGGCCGAAGAGTTCCACGGCTGGGTCGGCATGGGCCTGCACTCGGTGTCGGGCCTGCCGGTGTGGCTGGCGCTCGCCGGTGTGGTCGTCGCGTGGTTCCTGTACCTGAAGCGTCCGGAACTGCCGGCGTCGATCCGCCGCGCGTTCGGCCCGATCTACACGCTGCTGGACAACAAGTACTACATGGACAAGATCAACGAAGTGGTGTTCGCCCGCGGTTCGGTGGCGATCGGCCGCGGCCTGTGGAAGGAGGGCGACGTCGTAGTGATCGACGGCCTCGTCAACGGCAGCGCCCGGTTCATCGGCTGGTTCGCCGGCGTGATCCGCTTCCTCCAATCCGGTTACATCTATCACTACGCGTTCGCCATGATCATCGGCATGCTGGGGCTCCTGACCCTGTTTGTAACGCTCGGCGGCAAATAAGGCGGGGAGACAACACTAATGCACGCTTTTCCGATTCTCAGTACCGCGATCTGGCTGCCGATCGTTTTCGGCCTCCTCGTGCTGGCGGTGGGTAACGACAAAAATCCGGGGACGGCCCGCTGGGTCGCGCTGATCGGCGCGCTGCTCGGCCTCGCGGTCACGATCCCGCTGATCACGGGCTTCGACTCGAGCACGGCTGCGCTGCAGTTCGTCGAGAAGTCGACCTGGATCGAACGCTTCGACATTGCGTATCACCTCGGCGTCGACGGCATCTCGATGTGGTTCGTCGTGCTGACCGCGCTGATCACGGTGATCGTCGTGATCGCCGCGTGGGAAGTGATCACCGAGAACGTCGCGCAGTACCTCGCGGCGTTCCTGATCCTGTCCGGGATCATGATCGGCGTGTTCTCGGCGGCCGACGGCCTGCTGTTCTACGTGTTCTTCGAGGCGACCCTGATCCCGATGTACATCATCATCGGCGTGTGGGGCGGCCCGAACCGCGTGTACGCGGCGTTCAAGTTCTTCCTGTACACGCTGGCCGGCTCGCTGCTGATGCTGGTCGCGCTGATCTACCTGTACACGCAGACGCATTCGTTCGACCTCGCGACGTGGCAGAACGCGAAGATCGCGATGACGCCGCAGATCCTGCTGTTCATTGCGTTCTTCCTCGCATTCGCGGTGAAGGTGCCGATGTGGCCGGTGCACACGTGGCTGCCGGATGCGCACGTGGAAGCGCCGACGGGCGGCTCGGTCGTGCTGGCCGCGATCATGCTGAAGCTCGGCGCATACGGTTTCCTGCGTTTCTCGCTGCCGATCACGCCTGACGCGAGCCACTTCCTGGCGCCGGTCGTGATCACGCTGTCGCTGATCGCGGTGATCTACATCGGCCTCGTCGCGATGGTGCAGGCCGACATGAAGAAGCTGGTTGCGTATTCGTCGATCGCGCACATGGGCTTCGTCACGCTCGGCTTCTTCATCTTCAACCAGCTCGGCGTCGAAGGCGCGATCGTCCAGATGATCTCGCACGGCTTCGTGTCGGGCGCAATGTTCCTGTGCATCGGCGTGCTGTACGACCGCGTGCACTCGCGCCAGATCGCCGATTACGGCGGCGTCGTGAACGTGATGCCGAAGTTCGCGGCATTCGCGATGCTGTTCTCGATGGCCAACTGCGGCCTGCCGGGTACGTCGGGTTTCGTCGGCGAGTTCATGGTGATTCTCGCGGCCGTCCAGTACAACTTCTGGATCGCCTTCGGTGCGGCATTCACGCTGATCCTCGGCGCGGCCTACACGCTGTGGATGTACAAGCGCGTGTACTTCGGGGCCGTCGCGAACGATCACGTCGCCAAGCTGAAGGACATCGGCCGTCGCGAATTCCTGATGCTGGCCGTGCTTGCCGCGTTCACGCTGCTGATGGGCCTGTATCCGAAGCCTTTCACCGACGTGATGCACGTTTCCGTCGAAAACCTCCTCTCCCACGTCGCGCAGTCGAAGCTGCCGCTGGCCCAGTAATCGCGAGCGGAGGAACTCAAGATCATGCAAAACGCCCCTATGAATGTCCTGTTGCCTGACGCGCTGGTGCTGGCCGCCATCGTCGTCGCCTGGCTGAACGACACCTTTACCGGTGCGTCCGGCCGCCGCCTGACCTATCTGATCGCGGTCGTCTCGTCGGTCGTCGCCGGCGTGTGGTTCTCGGTCCAGGCGCTCGACCCGCAGCAGTACTACTTCTTCTCGAAGATGGTCGTCGTCGACTCGTTCGCGAGCACGATGAAGGCCGTCGTGTCGTTCGGTTTCGCGGTGTCGCTCGTCTATTCGCGCAAGTACCTCGAAGACCGCGACATGTTCCGCGGCGACGTGTTCCTGCTTGGCATGTTCTCGCTGCTCGGTCAGCTGGTCATGGTGTCGGGCAACAACTTCCTGACGCTGTACCTCGGCCTCGAACTGATGTCGCTGTCGCTGTACGCGGTCATCGCGCTGCGCCGCGATGCTGCCCAGTCGAGCGAAGCCGCGATGAAGTACTACGTGCTGGGCGCGCTCGCGTCGGGCTTCGTGCTGTACGGCATCTCGATGCTCTACGGCGCGACCGGCTCGCTCGAGCTCGGCGAGGTGTACAAGGCGGTCGGCGGCAACACCGACGCGGCCGTGCTGATGTTCGGCGTGGTCTTCATCGTCGCCGGTATCGCGTTCAAGCTGGGCGCCGTGCCGTTCCACATGTGGGTGCCGGACGTCTACCAGGGCGCACCGACCGCGATGACGCTGTTTGTCGGCGGCGGCCCGAAGGTTGCCGCGTTCGCATGGGGCCTGCGCTTCCTGGTGATGGGCCTGCTGCCGCTCGCGCAGAACTGGCAGACCGCGCTCGTGATCCTCGCCGCGCTGTCGCTGATCGTCGGCAACATCACCGGTATCGTCCAGCGCAACATCAAGCGGATGCTCGCGTACTCGGCGATCTCGAACATGGGCTTCGTGCTGCTCGGCCTGCTCGCCGGCATCGTGAAGGGCGACGCGGCGGCACCGGCGAACGCGTACAGCTCGGCGATGTTCTACGCGATCGTCTACCTGATCACGACGCTCGGCTCGTTCGGCGTGGTGATGCTGCTCGCGCGCCGCGATTTCGAAGCGGAAACGATCGACGACTTCAAGGGCCTCAACAAGCGCAGCCCGGTGTTCGCGTTCGTGATGATGGTCATGATGTTCTCGCTGGCCGGCATCCCGCCGACCGTCGGCTTCTACGCGAAGCTCGCCGTGCTCGAGGCGACCGTCAACGCGGGCCTCACGTGGCTGGCCGTGCTGGCCGTGATCACGTCGCTGTTCGGCGCGTTCTACTACCTGCGCATCGTGAAGCTGATGTACTTCGATGCCCCGCAGGATTCGACGCCGATCTCGGGCGATTTCTGCAAGCGCACGATCCTCGTGCTGAACGGCCTGGCCGTCGTCGTGCTCGGTCTGATCCCGAGCCCGCTGCTGACCGCCTGCCTGCAGGCCATCCGTCACACGCTGCCGCTGTAATGTCGGCAGCCGGCTGGTTCATCGTGCTGTTGGCGCTCGTCTGCGCCAACCTGCCGTTCCTGAATCAACGCCTCTTCGCCGTCGTGCCGTTCGGCGCGACGAAGAAGAACGCGTGGGTGCGGATCGGCGAGCTGATCGTGCTGTACTTCGTCGTCGGCGCGCTCGGCTTCTGGCTCGAGTCGCGCGCCGGCAACCGCTTCGAACAGGGCTGGCAGTTTTACGCGATCACGTTCAGTCTCTTCGTTGTGTTCGCGTTTCCCGGCTTCACGTTCCAGTATCTCGTCAAACGACGCTGACGGCTTCGGCCGTCCGTCGTGCTCATTCAGGAGCCGCCGATGGCCGAACTACCCAATCACGACGCCGCACTGACCGAAACCTGCCTCGAAAGCGAGGCGATCTTCGAAGGCGCGTTCCTCAAGCTCAAGCGCGACACCGTCCGTCTGCCGGACGGCAAGAATGCCACGCGCGAATACGTGCAACACCCGGGCGCGGTGATGGTGATCCCGCTGTTCGACGACGGCCGCGTGCTGATGGAGAGCCAGTTTCGCTATCCGATCGGCAAGGTGATGGCCGAATTCCCGGCCGGCAAGCTCGACCCGAACGAAGGCGCGCTCGCGTGTGCGGCGCGCGAACTGCGCGAGGAAACCGGCTACACGGCGCGCGAATACGTGTTCCTGGCCCGTATTCACCCGATCATTTCCTATTCGACCGAATTCATCGACCTGTACCTCGCGCGCGGGCTCACGGCCGGCGAGCGCAAGCTCGACGAAGGCGAATTCCTCGAAACCTTCACCGCGACGCTGGCCGACCTGCAGGAATGGGTGCGCACGGGCCAGATCTCCGACGTGAAGACGATCATCGGCACGATGTGGCTCGACAAGGTGCTGTCCGGCGCGTGGCCGCTCGGGCCGGTCGTCACGCCCTGAGCACGGCGTCAGCGGCGGGCGGGGCGCCGCGTTACAATCCGGTGACGCGGTGCGTTCGTGCCGCGCGATCGGGATTTAGCACGACCGTTCACAAAACCGCTTTTTGCGCTACACTCGTCACACGCCCTGATTCAGCATGAAGGTCCTCGATTTACAGTGTCCGCACGGTCATCGGTTCGAAGGCTGGTTCGCTTCCGCCGATGAATTCGAAGCGCAGTTGTCCCGCAAGCTGGTCGAATGCCCGGTGTGCGGAACGACGGAGATCAACCGGATGCCGTCCGCGCCGCGCCTGAACCTGTCGGGCGCGACGCAGCCGCAGCCGGCCGATCCGCGTGCGCTGCAGGCGCAGGTGATGCGCGCGCTGCGCGAGGTGCTGGAGAAGACCGAGAACGTGGGCGAGCGCTTCGCCGAGGAAGCGCGGCGCATCCATTACAACGAGGCGCCCGCACGCAGCATTCGCGGCGTCACGACGCCGGAGGATGCGCAGTCCTTGGTCGAAGAAGGCATCGACGTGATGCCGCTGCCGATTCCTGCCGCGCTGAAAGAACCGCTGCAATGACGTACGCAGTGTGTCCTTGGCCGGGCCGGACGGCCGCGGACAGGAGACACTGCGCATGGATCTGGACTATTCCCCCGCCGACGACGCGTTCCGCGCCGACGTCCGCGCCTGGCTCGAGGCCAACCTGCCTCACGCACTGCGCGCCAAGGTACTCGATCACAAACGACTCGACCGCGAGGATTTCGCGCGCTGGCACCGGATCCTGGGCCAGCGCGGCTGGTCCGCGCCCGCCTGGCCGGTCGAATACGGCGGCCCGGGCTGGAACGCGACGCAGCGGCACATCTGGGACGAGGAGTGCGCACGGATCGGTGCGCCCACCGTGCTGCCGTTCGGGGTGTCGATGGTCGCGCCGGTCCTGATGAAATACGGCAGCGAAGCGCAGAAGCGCCACTATCTGCCGCGTATTCTCGACGGCTCGGACTGGTGGTGCCAAGGTTATTCGGAGCCGGGTTCCGGGTCCGACCTCGCGTCGCTGCGCACGCGCGCCGAGCGCCACGGCGATCACTACGTCGTCAACGGCCAGAAGACCTGGACCACGCTCGGCCAGTATGCCGACATGATGTTCTGCCTCGTGCGCACCGATCCGGCCGCGAAGAAGCAGGAAGGCATCTCGTTCCTGCTGATCGACATGAAGACGCCCGGCATCACGGTGCGCCCGATCGTGATGCTCGACGAGGACCACGAGGTCAACGAAGTGTTCTTCGAGGACGTGAAGGTGCCGGTCGAGAACCTCGTCGGCGACGAGAACCGCGGCTGGACCTACGCGAAATACCTGCTGGGCCACGAGCGCACCGGCATCGCGCGCGTCGGCGCGTCGAAGCGGGAGCTCGCGTTCCTGAAGCGCGTCGCATCGAACCAGCGCAAGAACGGCAAGCCGTTGCTCGCCGATCCCGTGTTCGCCGCGAAGGTCGCGGCGCTCGAAGTCGAGTTGATGGCGCTGGAGGTGACGGTGCTGCGCGTCGTCAGCCGCGAGACGAGCGGCAAGGGGCCCGGCCCCGAGGCGTCGATGCTGAAGATCAAGGGCACCGAGGTGCAGCAGGCGCTCACCGAGCTGATGGTCGAAGCGATCGGTCCGCTGGCCGCACCGTTCGACGTGCCGTTCCTCGATGGCGAGCGCGAACACAGCATCGCCGGTGACGACGATGCGGCGCCGCTCGCCGCGTACTACTTCAATTACCGGAAGACGTCGATCTACGGCGGGTCGAACGAGATCCAGAAGAACATCATCGCGCAGATGATTCTGGGGCTGTGATCAGGGAACGGAGACAACCATGGATTTCAGCTTTACCGATGAGCAGCAGCAGTTCGCCGACGCGCTGCGCCGGTATCTTGGCGAGCAATACGGCTTCGACGCGCGCCAGGCGATCGTGCGTAGCGATACCGGCGTGTCGGATGCGCAGTGGAGCGCATTCACCGAACTGGGCTTGACCGCGTTGCCCGTGCCGGACGCACAGGGCGGTTTCGGCGGCGGCCCGGTCGACATGCTGGTCGTGATGCAGGAGCTCGGCCGTGCGCTCGTGATCGAGCCGTACTGGGCCACGGCGGTTGGCGTCGAGGCGTTGCGGATCGCCGGCTCCGGCGCGGGCGACGATGCCGCGCTGCTGGAGGCGGTCGCGCAGGGGCACAAGCGCGTGGCGGTCGCGTTCCACGAACCGCACGCGCGCTACGACCTGTACGAGCTCGACACGCACGCGCGCGGGCAGGGCGGCACGTACCGGCTGACCGGTACCAAGTCGGTCGTTCAGCACGGCGCCCAGGCGCACGCGTGGATCGTGCCTGCGCGGGTCGACGGCGGCGGCCTCGGCCTCTTCGTCGTCGAACGCGATGCGGCCAATGCGAAGGTGGTCGACTACCGGACCATCGACGGCCAGCGCGCCGCGACGATCATGTTCAACGAAACGCCGGCCCGATTGCTGACGGGTGGGGCGCGCGACGCGGCGGCGCTCGAGCAGATCGCCGATTACGCGACCTTCCTGCTGTGCGCGGAAGCGGTCGGCGCGCTCGACGAACTGAATCGCGCGACGGTCGAATACACGAAGACGCGCGAGCAGTTCGGCGTGCCGATCGCGCGTTTTCAGGCGCTGCAGCACCGGATGGTCGACATGCTGATCCATGCGGAGCAGGCGCGTTCGCTGACCTATCTCGCGGCGGTCCGCTACGCGAACGGCGATGCCGATGCGCGGCGCAAGGCCGTGTCGGCCGCGAAGGCGCGCGTCGGCGCGGCCGCGCGCTTCGTCGGCCAGCAGGCGGTCCAACTGCACGGCGGCATGGGCGTGACCAACGAGGTGGCCGCCGCGCATTTGTTCAAGCGGCTGTCGATCATCGAGACGACGCTCGGCGATACCGATCATCACCTCGCCCGCATCGCGGCGCTGCCCGATTTCGCGCAGACCGACGTAGCATGACGGTGACGCGCGAGCGCGCCAGACAAGGAGACTTATCAGTGGGCATCAGTTACGAAGACCTGGTGGTCGGCAGTACCACCGAAGTGGGCCGCTACACGTTCGAGGCCGACGACATCAAGACGTTCGCGAAGCGCTACGATCCGCAGCCGTTCCATGTCGACGAGGAAGCGGGGAAGGCGTCGCATTTCGGCGGGCTCGTCGCGAGCGGCTGGCATACGTGCTCGGTATTCATGAGCCTGCTGGTCCAGAAGCTCGGGCCGGATTCGACCAGCATGGGCTCGCCGGGCATCGATTCGATCCGCTGGCTGAAGCCGGTGCGCGCCGGCGACACGATCACGATGTACCAGAAGGTGCACGACAAACGCGTGTCGGAGAGCAAGCCCGATCGCGGCATCGTGTCGACGGAATGGATCGGCGTGAACGAAGCCGGCGAGACGGTGATCTCCGTGCACACCAAGGTGATTTTCGGGCTGCGCCATCCGGGGGGCGCGAACTCATGACCGACGTGACCTTGCCGCTGATCGCATCGGCGCAGGCGCTGCAGGCGCGGGTCGGCGCGGAGCCGCTCGCGAGCGGCTGGATCGAGATCGACCAGCCGCGCGTCGACGGTTTTGCCGACGCGACCGGCGATCATCAATGGATTCACGTCGACCCCGAACGCGCGCGACGCGAGTCTCCGTTCGGCGGGCCGATCGCGCACGGGTTCCTGACGCTGTCGCTGATTCCTGCGTTGATGACCGACGCGATGCGCTTCGAGCAGAAGATGGGCGTGAACTATGGGCTGAACCGCGTGCGGTTCCTGAAGCCGGTGCCGGTCGGGGCGCGCGTGCGTGCGCTGTTCGCGGTAAAGGAAACCGCCGACGCCGCGCGCGGCGGCATCCAGGTAACGTGGTCGGTATCGATGCAGGTCGAGCGCCCCGACGCGCCGCTGCCGGTATGCGCGGCGGAGTTCGTCACGCTGCATTACTTCTGAAGCACGGAGCGGCATGCGCGGATGCCGCTCCGCTCGTTACACGCTCGTCAGTGCTTCGCGTATTGCGTTGCGCCGAACAGCACCTCGCGTGCCTTGTCGTCCTGCAGCGCCTTGCGCATCGACGCGAGCACCTCGACGCCGCGCTGCACGGCCGGTCGCGCGGCGATCGCCTCGTGCCAGCGCTTCACGTTCGGCAGTTCATCGAGCACGATGCCCTGGTTTTGCCACGAGCGCGTCCACGGGAACGTCGCAATGTCCGCGATCGTGTACGTGTCGCCTGCGAGATACTCGGATTCGCCGAGCCGCTTTTCCATCACGTTGTACAGGCGCTTCGCTTCGTTCGTGTAGCGGTTGACCGCATACTCGATCTTCTCCGGCGCATACAGCCGGAAGTGGTGCGCCTGCCCGAGCATCGGGCCGACGCCGCCCATCTGGAACATCAGCCACTCGAGCGTCGCATAGCGCGCGGCCGGCTCGGTCGGCAGGAACTTGCCGGTCTTCTCCGCGAGGTAGATCAGGATCGCGCCCGATTCGAACAGCGAGATCGGCTGGCCGCCGGGGCCGTCCGGATCGACGATCGCGGGGATTTTGTTGTTCGGGCTGATCTTCAGGAATTCGGGCTTGAACTGGTCGCCGGCACCGATATCGACTGGATGCGCACGATACGCGAGGCCGGTTTCCTCGAGCATGATGTGTACCTTGTGGCCGTTCGGGGTCGCCCAGCTGTAGACGTCGATCATCGTCAACTCCTGTGTGGCATGCGCGAAAACGGCGCCGGCGGCGCCGCGACAGGCGGTCATTAGAGCATGGATCGACACGGGCTGCTGGCGACGGAAACGCGCGTGCCGACGGGCATGCGCGGCCGCACGGGAGAGCGCCGCGGGTGTTGCGCGCGGCGCATCGGATGGACGTCGCGGCGTAGCGTCGGTTCGAAGGCCGACGCGGCGGATCAGCGCTTGTAGCGCGGCTGGCGCTTCTCGAGAAAGGCGGTGATGCCTTCGAGCCCGTCCGCATGATGCAGCGACGCGACGAAATGATCGCGCTCGGTGCCGAGATGCGCGTCCAGCGGTTGCGCGGTCGCGTCGTCGAGCAGCGACTTGATGCGCGTGAGCGCATTCGGCGAGATGCCGGCGAGCGCGTCGGCCCATGCCAGTGCGTCGCTCAGTGCCGTGCCGGGCGCGGTGAGCCGGTTGACGACGCCGAGCGCATGCAGGCGTTCGGCGGCAACCGGCTTGCCTTCGAAGAGGATTTCGGCCGCGATCGCACGCGGCAGTGCGCGGGCGAGAAACCACGAGCCGCCGCCGTCGGGCGTCAGGCCCACGCGCGCATACGACATCACGAATTTCGCATCGTGTGCGGCGACGATCAGGTCGCACGCGAGCGCGAGCGAGAAGCCCGCGCCGGCCGCGGCGCCTTCGACGGCCGCGATCACCGGCTTCGTCGACGCGCGGATCGCCGTGACCCATGCCGCGAGCTGATCGATGCTGTCGGCCTGGAAGGACGGATCCTTCGAGCGATTCTCGAGCAGCCGGTTCAGGTTGCCGCCTGCGCAGAAGAAGCGATCGGCGCCGGTCAGCACCACGGCGCGAATCGCCGGATCGCGCTCGGCAGTGGCGAGCGCTTCGATGCCGGCCGCGTACATGTCGGGATGCAGCGCGTTGCGCGCGCCGGGATTGGACAGCGTGAGGACGAGCGTCGATTCGCTCTCGGGCGGACGCGAGGCCAGCAGTTCAGCACTCATGCGAGCGTGTCTCCATCGGATGGCGCGGCGGCGACGCCGCGTGTGTCGCGCGGACGGGCGAAGCCGACGCCGCAGCGGAGGTAATGTCGTCGTGACGAACACACAACTTGCTTTAGACTAGCACGGACGTGCTTTTCAGCGCGATGAATCCCGATGCGGCCGGCGTCGATGCGGCCGCGCTTCAGCAAGGAAGGAGACCCCGATGCTACAGCTGTGCGGTATTCCGTTGTCCAACTACTACAACAAGGTGAAGTTCGTCCTGCTCGAGCACGACATTCCATTCGAGGAACGGGTGTGCGGTTTGCCGATCAGCGATCCGGCGCAGCTTGCCGATTCGCCGCTCGGCAAGATTCCGTTCCTGAAGACCGAAGAGGGCGCGCTGTTCGAGTCGCAGGCGATTATCGAATACCTGGCGGCGCGCTATCCCGAGAAAGGCATTTTCCCCGCAAGCCCGTTCGCTGCGGCGAAGGTGCGCGAACTTGTCGAGACGCTCGAGCTGTATCTCGAATGGATGGCGCGCGAGGTGTACACGGAAGCGTTTTTCGGCGGCAAGGTGAGCGACGGGATGAAAGCGCACGTCGAGAAGCGCCTGCCGCGCGCGATCGATGCATTCAAGCAGATGACGCGCTTTTCGCCGCATGTGCTCGGCGACTCGTTCGGCCTCGCGGACATGGCCGCGTGGGTTCATCTGCCGGTCGTCGGGATGGCGACGAAGGCCGTCTTCGGGCGCGACTTCCTGCTCGATGCAGGCATCGACTGGAAGGCGCACGCAAAGACGGTCGGTGAACGCCCGGCCGCGCAACGCGTGGCAGCCGAGCGCAAGGCGTATGTCGAAGCGGCGAACGTCGTGCGTTCGTAAGCGTGTCTGACGGGCGGCGCGTGGCCGCCCCTGCCGGGCTTACAGGCGGGCGAGCCGTTCGAGCGCGGATGCGAGCGTGCTTTCCTGCTTCGCGAAGCAGAAGCGCACGACGCCCGATTCGTGCGGCTCATGATAGAACGCCGACACCGGAATGGCCGCCACGCCGATCTCCGACGTGAGCCACTTCGAGAATTCCGCTTCGGGCAGGTCGCTGATCGCCGAGTAATCGACGCACTGGAAGTACGTGCCCGTGCACGGCAGCAGCTTGAAGCGCGTGCGCTCGAGGCCGGCCCGGAAGAAGTCGCGCTTCTTCTGATAGAAGCCCGCGAGCGACAGGTACGGCGCCGGGTCGCGCAGGTAGTCGGCGAGCCCGATCTGCATCGGCGTGTTCACCGTGAACACGTTGAACTGGTGGACCTTGCGGAATTCCGCGGTCAGCGCCGCCGGCGCCGCGACGTAACCGACCTTCCAGCCCGTCACGTGATAGGTCTTGCCGAAGCTCGACACGATGAAGCTGCGCGCGGCGAGCTCCGGGTAGCGCGCGACGCTCTCATGGCGCGCGCCGTCGTAGACCATGTGTTCATAGACCTCGTCGGACAGGATCAGCACGTTGGTGCCGCGCACGATGTCCTCGAGCTTGCGCATGTCGGCCTCGCGCCACACGGTGCCCGTCGGGTTGTGCGGCGTGTTGATCAGGATCATCCGCGTTTTCGGCGTGATCGCGGCCGCGAGACGGTCGAACGGGATCGTGTAGTCGGGTGCGTCCAGCGTGACGAACACGGGTTTGCCGCCGGCAAGCTCGATCGACGGCAGGTAGCTGTCGTAGGTCGGCTCGACGACGATCACTTCGTCGCCCGGATGCACCGCGCAGAGGATCGCCGTCAGCAGCGCCTGCGTCGCGCCGGCCGTCACGGTGATTTCGGTGCCCGGATCGTAGCGTCGGCCGTACACCTGCGCGATCTTGTCGGCGATCGCGTCGCGCAGCGGCGCGACGCCGGCCATCGGCGGGTACTGGTTGTGTCCGTTGCGCATCGCGGTGGCGACCGCATCGACGATGCGCGGATCGCAATCGAAATCCGGGAAGCCCTGGCCGAGGTTCACCGCGCCTTTTTCGGTGGCAAGCGCGCTCATGACCGTGAAGATCGTCGTGCCGACGTTCGGCAGGCGCGACGGGAAAACGGGAGTCGTTGGCATATCTGAAGGAGCGTTCATCGAGACGGTCGAATTCGGGTGTGAGGCGTCAGGCCGGCGTCGCCGTGGCGTCGAGCGCGCAGGCTTCCACGAACGGCGCGGGTTGCGCGATCCGGAAGCCGAAGTCGCGTGCGGTGCGTTTCGCGAGCTTCAGCAGCGCGCGGTCTTTCGACACGAGCCAGTCGGCCTGTGCGGCGCGGGCGAGTTCGAGAAATTTCTGGTCGTCGCGGTCCTTGCACTTCGGCAGCGGCGGCGCGTCGGCGTCGACGGGCGACGGTTCGACGAGGCTCGCGAGCCGGGTGACCGTCGCGAGCGCGGCAGCCTTGTCGATCGCGCGCGACTGGAACTGCGGATAGTCGAGCACGTATTCGAGTTCGGTCAGGCAGCGGCCGTCGATTACGGCGGCCAGCGTGCCGCGCTCCAGCGCGGCACGGATTGGGCGCGTAGCGGGGTCGTCGAATACGAGGATGTCGATCCAGACGTTCGAGTCGAGCACGACGCGGTGGGCGGCATGCGGGGCGAGAGAGCGGGGCATTCGTTACAATCGGTGGTTTTCGTCTGACCGCAAGGCACGGCGTGCCAGCGAGCCTCTATGATAATCGTTCTCTCTCCCGCCAAATCCCTCGACTACGAGACGCCCGCGCACGTCCAGTCTTACACGAAGCCTGCATTCGTCGACGAGGCGTCGGAGCTGATCGCCGACCTGCGCAAGCTGTCGCCGCAGGACATCGCGGCGCTGATGGATATCTCCGACCCGCTCGCGCGCCTGAACTTCCAGCGCTACGCCGATTGGTCGCCGACCTTCACGCCGGCCAACGCGAAGCAGGCCGTGCTGGCGTTCAACGGCGACGTCTACGAGGGTTTCGACGCGAAATCGCTGTCGCCGACCGATCTCGACTATGCGCAGCAGCACGTGCGCGTGCTGTCGGGCCTGTACGGGCTGTTGCGTCCGCTCGACCTGCTGCAGCCGTACCGGCTCGAGATGGGCACGCGTTTCGCGAACGCGCGCGGCAAGGATCTGTATGCGTTTTGGGGCGACCGCATCACGCGGGCGCTGAACGAGCAGCTCGAGACGCGCAGCGGCGCGGCGCGCGTGCTCGTCAACTGCGCGTCGACCGAATACTTCAAGTCGGTCAAGCCGAAGCTGCTGGCCGCGCCGGTCATCACGCCGGTATTCGAGGACTGGAAGGGCGGCCGCTACAAGATCATCAGCTTCCATGCGAAACGCGCGCGTGGCCTGATGGCGCGTTTTGTCGTCGAGAACCGTATCACCGACCCGAAGGCGCTGAAGGCATTCGCGACCGAAGGCTATGCGTTCGATGCGGCGGCGTCGAACGATTCGACTTACGTATATCGCCGGCGCATCGGCGAGTGACCCAGCCGGCCGTTCACGAGACGGCCGGCGCATGCATTGGGGCCGGACAGGCGGTACGCTGCCCGATTCGGTCGACCGCTTTGCATGGGACCAGCGTAAGCGCTGAAGCGCTTACGCTGGTCGACAAAGGAGATAGACAGATGGCCGTTTCGATCACCAGTAATTTCGACGCGGGCGCAATCGACGTCGTGTCGTGCGATAGCCCCGACGCAATCCGGCTGCGCGTGCGTGGCGACAATCGCTCGGAATTCGCGCAATGGTTTTACTACCGTTTGACGGGGGCGCGCGGCGAGCGATGCGTGATGACGTTCGAGAACGCAGCCGAATGCGCGTATCCGTCGGGCTGGCGCAACTACCACGCGGTAGCGAGCTATGACCGCGTCGACTGGTTCCGGGTGCCGACGACATTCGACGGCAAGACGATGACCATCGACCATACGCCGGAATTCGATAGCATCTACTACGCGTATTTCGAACCGTACTCCGAAGAGCGTCACGCGGCGTTTCTCGGCGCGGTCCAGCAGTTGCCGCAGGCGAGGGTCGCCGAGCTCGGCCGCACGGTCGAAGGCCGTCCGATGTCGCTGCTGACGCTCGGCACGCCGGAAACCGATGGCGCGCCGAAGAAGAAGGTGTGGATCATCGCGCGCCAGCATCCGGGCGAATCGATGGCCGAGTGGTTCGTCGAAGGCCTGGTCAAGCGGCTGGCCGGATGGGGCGACTGGGCGGGCGACCCGGTTGCGCGCAAGCTCTACGATCGCGTGACGTTCCACATCGTCCCGAACATGAACCCGGACGGCAGCGTGCACGGTAACCTGCGCACCAATGCGGCCGGTGCGAACCTGAACCGCGAGTGGATGGCGCCCGATGCCGAGCGCAGCCCCGAAGTGCTGGCCGTGCGCGATGCGATCCACGCGATCGGCTGCGACATGTTCTTCGACATTCACGGCGACGAGGATTTGCCGTACGTGTTCGTCGCCGGCTCGGAGATGCTGCCGAGCTTCACCGAGCAGCAGCGCAAGGAGCAGACCGCGTTCATCGACGCGTTCAAGGTCGCCAGCCCCGACTTCCAGACCGAGCATGGCTACGCGGCGAGCAAGTACAAGGAAGACGCGCTGAAGCTCGCGTCCAAGTACATTGGCCACCAGTTCGGCTGCCTGTCGCTGACGCTCGAAATGCCGTTCAAGGACAATGCGAACCTGCCCGACGAGCGCGTCGGCTGGAACGGCGAGCGTAGCGCGGCGCTCGGCGCGGCGATGCTGGCCGCGATCCTCGTGCACGTCGACACGTTCGCGTAAGCGCAGCCGTCGTCGCATGAAAAAGGCCGGCGCATCTTGCGATGCACCGGCCTTTTTTGATGCTGTCGTCGCCGCTCCGCCGTATCAGGACTTCTTCGCGGTTTTTTTCTTCACGGCTTTCTTCTGGCCGCCTGATTTCTTCGTCGCGACGGCCTTCTTGCTGCCGGTGCGGCCCGATGCCTTCGCCTTGGCTTTGCCGCGGTGCGACTTGCCCTTGAACTTCTTCGTCGAAGACGACGAGCGCTCGACGCGCGGCTTCAGCGGCGGAACCGGATCGTTCCAGCTGAACGCGAGCATTTGCTGGCCGACATAGCCGCAACGGAATTTCAGCGGCGTCGGGTCGCTGCCGTCGCTATGGATGCCGAGCCCGTCGACGGTGACGATGTTGTCGACTTTCACACGCTGCTTGCCCTGGTCGAACGAGTCGTTCCACGGGGTGATCGTCGCGTTGCCGCCGTCGAATGCGTTCGGCGCGAAGTCGACGCGATCGAACGCCGTCGACGTGCTGGCGATGAAGCTGCCGTGCGCCGCACAATCGGCGGCGAGCGGATCGGCATGCATCTCGTTGACGAATTTGTTGATCAGTTCGGAACGCTGGTCGAGCAGGTCGGCGAATACCGGTGCGGGAAGCGCAAGCGACAGGCCCGCGATACAGGCTGCCAGCTTGCCGAGCGCCCGGAAAATCCGGAGCGAGGCAGGTGAGCTGTCCATCTGGTTATTGGTGAGGAGCGAAGAAGACGTCGGGCACGTATAGATGCCCGATGAAGAACAGGAGTTCAATCTTAGCGTAAAAAAGTTGTGCGGCAGTAGGTGACGTATTCGGCGCGCGCGGCGGAATGGCCGCCGATACGCGTGTGCGCTCGTCCGATGCGGAGGAAATTCAGGCGCGCGGGCCGCCGAGGCGGTAGCGGCGGACGTCGAAGGTCGTGACCCACGCGGGGCGATAGACGGCGATGAGGGCCGTTGCCATGCCGGTGAACCAGGCCTCGCCGAGCGCGAGCAGCGCGGTGTTCAGCAGATAGCCGGCCGGAATCACGACGGGCACGCCGTCCGCGAGCGCGAGCTGGACACCGGCCGCCGCCGCGGCGACCGCGACGATCGCGATAGCGGGCGACAGGAAGCCCTGCCCGGTGATGAACGACGCGAGGTTGTGCGGCAGCCACGCGAGTGCGGCGCGTTGCAGCAACGCCGACACGCCGACAGGCAGCGCACCGTAGATCAGATAGGTCAGGCCGATGCCTTGCCACGGCGCGTCGAAGATGACCGCGGCAATCGCCGTGACGGCGCCCATCGCGACCAGTGCGAGCGTCCAGTCGAACAGCGTGACGAGCAACGTCGCGCCGAGCAGATGCATGACGATGCCATCTTCGAGCCATGCGTTCGAGGCCCACAGGACCGCGATCGCTGTGACGAGCGCGAGCCACACGTGCTGAAGCGTGGCGTCTTGCAGGCGTACGAAGGGGCGATTCCAGATCGCGAGCGCGAGCAGGGCCACGGCGGCGATCCAGCCACCGATGCCAACCCAGAGCGGAAGCGGTGTGAAAAGAAAACCCATGCGTCCATATTACTCGTTGAGCATCAAAGGTGGGAGCCTGCACATGCCCGACCGTCGCAATATCGAGACTGTTTGCCTAGCGTCCGCGCCTGAACCGTGCCGGTGGCTCGGCGGCGAGCGGCAGGTCCTGCGTGCCGGTATTCGCGGTGGGTAACGGGTACGGACGGTCATGCCGTTGTGTACGCAGCGGAGCCGGGCCGTGTTCCCCGATGACCGGTTTACGGGCGCGGTTCCGGTTCGCCAGCAGCACCTCGAGATGGGGCGACAGCCAGCCGTTGTAGATCGCGACCGCGGCGGCGCGGTTTGCGGCGCCGAGCTGCTGGAAGATGCTCGCGAGGTGGATCTTCACGGTGCCTTCGCTGATGCCGAGCGTACGCGCGATCATCTTGTTCGTGCTGCCCATGTGGACGAACCGCATGATCTGCGCTTGCCGCGGCGACAGGAGGCCGCTCGGCGGGCGCCGCGGCAGGGAGCCGGCGAGCGTCTGGAAATGGGCGTCGTGGCGGGCCGTCGCCGTTGCCGTGGACGGCAGCAGGCTGAGGGCGATCGGCGGAATGTAGTGGCCGCCCAGCAGCACGATCTCGAGCGCCCGCACGATCAGGTGCGGCCGCGTGGAATGCGGGATCACGCCTGCGACGCCGTAATTGAAGAAGCGCTGGATCGCTTCGGGCGAGATGTCGTCGACCAGGACGGCGACCGGGGTCGGCGAGCACGCGTTGCCGAGTGCCTGAAGCTCGCTGATCCGGCCCACGTCCAGCCAGTCGATCGCGACGAGGTCGAAACGCTGGGTGCGCAGCAGCCGGCGTGCCTGGAAACCGTCAGGCGCATCGTTGATGCTGGCGTGCCGGTCGATCTGCCGCAACAGGGTCTTCAGTCCGTCACGCCGTTCGGCGTCTGAGTTAAGTACCAAGAACCGCATATTCAACCTCCGTGAAGTGAGTCATTGACTGCCGTCGGGGATAAGCTGGCCCCGATAATGACAAAGACCTTACACGATGTCTGCTTGGCTGAAAGGCTTAGGAAAAGTTCGAAATTTCGAGCGACCGGGCATCGGATATGAAAAAAGCCGCTTCGGCAGGGAACCGAAAGCGGCTTTGGGGCGGGCAGGCCGTCTGGGCCTGCGGTGCGGGTCAGTGGAAGTGCGGCTGGGCGGGCGACGCGTCTTCCGGCATTTCCGCATGGACAATTTCGCCGAGCGGATCGGCGTAAAGCGGCACGCCGCAGTCGTCGCAGTATTCGGGTTCGAAGCGGCCCGCGTGCCGCCGGACGTCGGTTACGCCGCATTCCTTCAGCAGGCTCACGATTTCCTCGAGCGGTCCTTCGATCGGCGCTTCGCCTTCGAGCGTCGCGTTGTCGACCGAGATGTCGCCGTTTTCACGGCCGTAGAGCGGCCACACGACACCGTAGATCACGTCGTTGCTCGCACGTCGCGTGAAGCCGACGCGATACTCGTCGATACGGCGTTCGCCGAAGCCGGCGACCACCGCGCGCAGCTCTTGCGGCGCTGCACCAAGTGTGTCGAATAGATAACGAATGGCCGTTCGGACGGTATGCGGACGTACGCGTTCGTCCGCATCGCGGCAAGCCGAGTAGTACGCGTCCGGAAGCAGGCATTCGAACTCGCAGCCGGGCAGCGCGATCGACAGGTTCGGGCCGCCTTGGGCCGTCCATTGTTCGAGGCACTGGCCGCGCTCGATCCGGCTGCCGTTTTCTTCTTCTTGCCAGCGGAACAGCGGCGCGCCGGCCGGCGCGGCGACGACCGCCAGCAGGAAGCGCGGATCGGCGAGGATCGGCGAAGTTTCCGGCAGGTCGCCGAAGCTCAGCTTCGGGGCGTGCTGGCCGATTGCCGCGTGGGCGAGCTGCTGGGCCAGCCGGTAGGTTTCGACATGGTGCCGCGGCAACTGGTCGATGCTGTAGAGGAACGGTGCGAGGCCGACGAGGGTGCCGTTCGCGAGCACGTGCGCTTGCAGATGCGTTCGCAGCGCGTCGGCAACGTCGCCCTTGAGCGGGCCCGACGGAATCATGTAGCGCGTCCAGGCGAGGACCGGGACGGCGACCAGCAGCGCATCGTATGGTTGGCCGTCGTGCTCGATCACCATCGACTCGCTGTGCGTCTCGGCCATGTCGGCGAGCGCGCCGTAGGCGTCGGGATGATTCTGCTGAAGATGGTCGAGCGCGGCGTCGAGCGTAGTCTGATTGCCGTTGCGGACGATCTTGGCGAGCAGCGTATCGAGCTTCGCTTCCCAGAAGCGATCCTCGATGCGGCTGCCCGACGCGAAGAGCGCAAGTGACAGACCGACCAGTTTGTCGGCATCGGGGGGGAGGCGTTTGGCGATTCGCTGGCGCATATTAAAGACGTATATAGAAAGAGGCGAAGAACCTCACATTCTAGTCCGTTCTTTGCACCATAAGCGGTCTCGTGGCCAAGCATGGCCGGACGGCCGAATTGCGGCCTGTGTAAAAAGTTTCTGCGAAACCCCTTGCGCTCACGACCTGAGCTGCATAGAATCACGCCTCTTTCGCGCTAACGGAAACGCGGCGCGGAAGGAAGGGAGGCGGTGCTGTTGGGGTTCGGTCGTAGCGAGCCTTGGCGGTACAGGAAGTTGAGCCCCGCAGTCGCAACGAAGTCGTTCAGAAAGTTGTTGACGAGCTGCGAAACACGGTTCATAATCTCGCTTCTCTGCTGCTGAAAACGCAGCGCTGCCGGGAAACACGAAGTTCCTCGCAGAATGCTCTTTAAAAATTAACAGCCGATAAGTGTGGGCGCTTGATGGAAGCGAGCTGATCCTCGGATCAGATAGCGAAAGTATCAAGAGTCTCACACTAAAGTAAGTCAGGTTTATGAAGTGATTCATATTCCTGTCAGCTTTGAGTGAGCGACCGGTTCTACGGAACCGAAAACAGTAACAGGTTTGAACTGAAGAGTTTGATCCTGGCTCAGATTGAACGCTGGCGGCATGCCTTACACATGCAAGTCGAACGGCAGCACGGGTGCTTGCACCTGGTGGCGAGTGGCGAACGGGTGAGTAATACATCGGAACATGTCCTGTAGTGGGGGATAGCCCGGCGAAAGCCGGATTAATACCGCATACGATCTACGGATGAAAGCGGGGGACCTTCGGGCCTCGCGCTATAGGGTTGGCCGATGGCTGATTAGCTAGTTGGTGGGGTAAAGGCCTACCAAGGCGACGATCAGTAGCTGGTCTGAGAGGACGACCAGCCACACTGGGACTGAGACACGGCCCAGACTCCTACGGGAGGCAGCAGTGGGGAATTTTGGACAATGGGCGAAAGCCTGATCCAGCAATGCCGCGTGTGTGAAGAAGGCCTTCGGGTTGTAAAGCACTTTTGTCCGGAAAGAAATCCTTGGCTCTAATACAGTCGGGGGATGACGGTACCGGAAGAATAAGCACCGGCTAACTACGTGCCAGCAGCCGCGGTAATACGTAGGGTGCGAGCGTTAATCGGAATTACTGGGCGTAAAGCGTGCGCAGGCGGTTTGCTAAGACCGATGTGAAATCCCCGGGCTCAACCTGGGAACTGCATTGGTGACTGGCAGGCTAGAGTATGGCAGAGGGGGGTAGAATTCCACGTGTAGCAGTGAAATGCGTAGAGATGTGGAGGAATACCGATGGCGAAGGCAGCCCCCTGGGCCAATACTGACGCTCATGCACGAAAGCGTGGGGAGCAAACAGGATTAGATACCCTGGTAGTCCACGCCCTAAACGATGTCAACTAGTTGTTGGGGATTCATTTCCTTAGTAACGTAGCTAACGCGTGAAGTTGACCGCCTGGGGAGTACGGTCGCAAGATTAAAACTCAAAGGAATTGACGGGGACCCGCACAAGCGGTGGATGATGTGGATTAATTCGATGCAACGCGAAAAACCTTACCTACCCTTGACATGGTCGGAATCCTGCCGAGAGGCGGGAGTGCTCGAAAGAGAACCGGCGCACAGGTGCTGCATGGCTGTCGTCAGCTCGTGTCGTGAGATGTTGGGTTAAGTCCCGCAACGAGCGCAACCCTTGTCCTTAGTTGCTACGCAAGAGCACTCTAAGGAGACTGCCGGTGACAAACCGGAGGAAGGTGGGGATGACGTCAAGTCCTCATGGCCCTTATGGGTAGGGCTTCACACGTCATACAATGGTCGGAACAGAGGGTTGCCAACCCGCGAGGGGGAGCTAATCCCAGAAAACCGATCGTAGTCCGGATTGCACTCTGCAACTCGAGTGCATGAAGCTGGAATCGCTAGTAATCGCGGATCAGCATGCCGCGGTGAATACGTTCCCGGGTCTTGTACACACCGCCCGTCACACCATGGGAGTGGGTTTTACCAGAAGTGGCTAGTCTAACCGCAAGGAGGACGGTCACCACGGTAGGATTCATGACTGGGGTGAAGTCGTAACAAGGTAGCCGTATCGGAAGGTGCGGCTGGATCACCTCCTTTCCAGAGCTATCTCGCGAAGTTGAGCGCTCACGCTTATCGGCTGTAAATCAAAGACAGACTCAGGGGTCTGTAGCTCAGTCGGTTAGAGCACCGTCTTGATAAGGCGGGGGTCGTTGGTTCGAATCCAACCAGACCCACCATTGTCTGACGTGTCGGTGATCGTTAGCGCTTTAGCGCTTACGAGCAGCCCATGCCGATAGGCTGTAGTACCTGAGGTCATCTGTACTCAATGGGGGCATAGCTCAGCTGGGAGAGCACCTGCTTTGCAAGCAGGGGGTCGTCGGTTCGATCCCGTCTGCCTCCACCAATCTTCAATGACAAGCGTTCGAACGAAGCGTTGTTCGAGTCTTTGTCATTGGCGATTGAGCCAGTCAGAGTGATACGTAGTATGTATCGGCTGTCGTTCTTTAACAATCTGGAAGAAGTAAGTAATTTGGATAGCGGAAGCGTCTCGAGATGGACGTGGAAGTTATCCGGGTTGTGATTGTATCGATGTATCTCAAGATGATTCGAACTCTATGTTCGACTCAATTGGAATACGGCACAACGCGAGAACTCAACCTGTAGCGGCTGTCGAGAGACAGACTCGTTATAGGGTCAAGCGAACAAGTGCATGTGGTGGATGCCTTGGCGATCACAGGCGATGAAGGACGCGGTAGCCTGCGAAAAGCTACGGGGAGCTGGCAAACGAGCTTTGATCCGTAGATGTCCGAATGGGGAAACCCGGCCCTTTTGGGTCATCCTGGACTGAATACATAGGTCCAGTGAAGCGAACGCGGTGAACTGAAACATCTAAGTAACCGCAGGAAAAGAAATCAACCGAGATTCCCAAAGTAGTGGCGAGCGAAATGGGATGAGCCTTGCACTCTTTATTTGTATTGTTAGCCGAACGCTCTGGAAAGTGCGGCCATAGCAGGTGATAGCCCTGTAGGCGAAAACAGTATGAAAGAACTAGGTGTGCGACAAGTAGGGCGGGACACGTGAAATCCTGTCTGAAGATGGGGGGACCATCCTCCAAGGCTAAATACTCGTGATCGACCGATAGTGAACCAGTACCGTGAGGGAAAGGCGAAAAGAACCCCGGGAGGGGAGTGAAATAGATCCTGAAACCGCATGCATACAAACAGTCGGAGCCTCGCAAGGGGTGACGGCGTACCTTTTGTATAATGGGTCAGCGACTTACGTTCAGTAGCAAGCTTAACCGTATAGGGCAGGCGTAGCGAAAGCGAGTCCGAATAGGGCGTTCAGTTGCTGGGCGTAGACCCGAAACCAGGTGATCTATCCATGGCCAGGATGAAGGTGCGGTAACACGTACTGGAGGTCCGAACCCACTAACGTTGAAAAGTTAGGGGATGAGCTGTGGATAGGGGTGAAAGGCTAAACAAACCTGGAAATAGCTGGTTCTCTCCGAAAACTATTTAGGTAGTGCCTCGTGTCTCACCTTCGGGGGTAGAGCACTGTCATGGTTGGGGGGTCTATTGCAGATTACCCCGCCATAGCAAACTCCGAATACCGAAGAGTGCAATCACGGGAGACAGACATCGGGTGCTAACGTCCGGTGTCAAGAGGGAAACAACCCAGACCGCCAGCTAAGGTCCCCAAATATAGCTAAGTGGGAAACGAAGTGGGAAGGCTAAAACAGTCAGGAGGTTGGCTTAGAAGCAGCCACCCTTTAAAGAAAGCGTAATAGCTCACTGATCGAGTCGTCCTGCGCGGAAGATGTAACGGGGCTAAGCTATATACCGAAGCTGCGGATGCGAGCTTGCTCGCATGGTAGGAGAGCGTTCCGTAAGCCTGCGAAGGTGCCTTGTAAAGGGTGCTGGAGGTATCGGAAGTGCGAATGCTGACATGAGTAGCGATAAAGGGGGTGAAAGGCCCCCTCGCCGTAAGCCCAAGGTTTCCTACGCAACGTTCATCGGCGTAGGGTGAGTCGGCCCCTAAGGCGAGGCAGAAATGCGTAGCTGATGGGAAGCAGGTCAATATTCCTGCACCATTGTTAGATGCGATGGGGGGACGGATCGCGGAAGGTTGTCCGGGTGTTGGAAGTCCCGGTCGCTGCATTGGAGAAGGCGCTTAGGCAAATCCGGGCGCGCAATTCAAGGGTGTGGCGCGAGCTCCTTAGGGAGCGAAGCAATTGGAAGTGGTTCCAAGAAAAGCCTCTAAGCTTCAGTCTAACGATGACCGTACCGCAAACCGACACAGGTGGGCGAGATGAGTATTCTAAGGCGCTTGAGAGAACTCGGGAGAAGGAACTCGGCAAATTGGTACCGTAACTTCGGGATAAGGTACGCCCTTGTAGCTTGACTGGCCTGCGCCAGGAGGGTGAAGGGGTTGCAATAAACTGGTGGCTGCGACTGTTTAATAAAAACACAGCACTCTGCAAACACGAAAGTGGACGTATAGGGTGTGACGCCTGCCCGGTGCCGGAAGATTAAATGATGGGGTGCAAGCTCTTGATTGAAGTCCCGGTAAACGGCGGCCGTAACTATAACGGTCCTAAGGTAGCGAAATTCCTTGTCGGGTAAGTTCCGACCTGCACGAATGGCGTAACGATGGCCACACTGTCTCCTCCCGAGACTCAGCGAAGTTGAAGTGTTTGTGATGATGCAATCTACCCGCGGCTAGACGGAAAGACCCCATGAACCTTTACTGTAGCTTTGCATTGGACTTTGAACCGATCTGTGTAGGATAGGTGGGAGGCTATGAAACCGGAACGCTAGTTTCGGTGGAGCCGTCCTTGAAATACCACCCTGGTTTGTTTGAGGTTCTAACCTTGGCCCGTGATCCGGGTCGGGGACAGTGCATGGTAGGCAGTTTGACTGGGGCGGTCTCCTCCCAAAGCGTAACGGAGGAGTACGAAGGTACGCTAGGTACGGTCGGAAATCGTGCTGATAGTGCAATGGCATAAGCGTGCTTAACTGCGAGACCGACAAGTCGAGCAGGTGCGAAAGCAGGTCATAGTGATCCGGTGGTTCTGTATGGAAGGGCCATCGCTCAACGGATAAAAGGTACTCTGGGGATAACAGGCTGATACCGCCCAAGAGTTCATATCGACGGCGGTGTTTGGCACCTCGATGTCGGCTCATCTCATCCTGGGGCTGTAGCCGGTCCCAAGGGTATGGCTGTTCGCCATTTAAAGAGGTACGTGAGCTGGGTTTAAAACGTCGTGAGACAGTTTGGTCCCTATCTGCCGTGGGCGTTGGATATTTGAAGGGGGCTGCTCCTAGTACGAGAGGACCGGAGTGGACGAACCTCTGGTGTACCGGTTGTCACGCCAGTGGCATCGCCGGGTAGCTATGTTCGGAAGAGATAACCGCTGAAAGCATCTAAGCGGGAAACTCGCCTTAAGATGAGATATCCCTGGGGACTAGATCCCCTTGAAGGGTCGTTCGAGACCAGGACGTTGATAGGTCAGGTGTGTAAGCGCAGTAATGCGTTCAGCTAACTGATACTAATTGCCCGTAAGGCTTGATCCTATAACA
Organism: Burkholderia sp. LAS2; assembly: GCF_018417615.1. Classification (NCBI taxonomy): domain Bacteria; kingdom Pseudomonadati; phylum Pseudomonadota; class Betaproteobacteria; order Burkholderiales; family Burkholderiaceae; genus Burkholderia; species Burkholderia sp. LAS2. The sequence continues at coordinate 2,923,401 of NZ_CP071052.1, read as the reverse complement.
AGTCTGTCTCGATGCCCGTTAGCGCTTCAGCGCTTACGGACATCGAGCGTCGAGTGCGAGGCACTCGACGTACGACGGTTGAACTACCGCGTACGTGTGAGATACAGCTCACAACCCAACTCAATTACTGCTTCTTCCAGGATTGGTTGTGCTGCGAAGCCAGCACAACAACCCCCTTTGCCTGATGACCATAGCGAGTCGGTCCCACCCCTTCCCATCCCGAACAGGACCGTGAAACGACTCTACGCCGATGATAGTGCGGATTCCCGTGTGAAAGTAGGTAATCGTCAGGCTCCCTCAAGCCAAAAACCCCCGCCCGACAAGGCGGGGGTTTTTGCATTTCGGCATCCCCAAAAGCATGTGGCGAAGCGCCCCCATCCCTCGCAACCCAACGGCGTGCGTGCAAGGTCGGATCATCTGCGTTCCTGCTGCCAACTCTTCCCCGGAACGAACCGCCTCGATTTGATACGATCGATATGTCGTCGACGAGGGCGTCCGTCGGCGGTCGTGTTCGAAACCAGGGTTTGATGGAGAGGGGCGGGGAATGAATATCGGCGACGCGTCGCGCGAATCCGGAGTCAGCGCAAAAATGATCCGGTACTACGAGCAGGTCGGGCTTCTTGCGCCGAGCAAGCGTACCGATGCCGGCTACCGCATCTACGGCGCGGACGAAATCCATATCTTGCGGTTCATCCGTCAGGCACGACGACTCGGCTTTCTCGTCGAGGACATTCGCAAGCTGCTGATGCTCTGGCAGGATCGTTCACGCGCCAGCGCCGAAGTGAAATCGATCGCACTTGAACATGTGGCCGAACTCGACAAACGCATCGCGGAGCTGAGCGACATGCGCGACACGCTGGCCGATCTGGCTGCGCACTGCCATGGTGACGGGCGGCCGGAGTGCCCGATTTTGGCGCGCTTGGCCGACCCCGTCAGTGAACCAAATTAGTGCGTGTGCTCGAGCCCCCAAACGCGCCCACACAGCATGTCATTTAAAATCAACGGGTTGGATGCGCCACGCTTTTCTTCATTCCGATTTGGAATGATTTCCATGCAAGTTTTTCACTAGCATATTGGTGCGGCGTCGCTATAATTCGGGATAACCCTATACGGGAAATCCCTGAATTTCGATTCACCAGGGGTCCCTCTTCCTTGGAGAACGTCATGATCGCCTACATCGTTGAAAAGCTGAGCAACTGGTTCGAATCCGCAGAACGTGAGCGCCGTGAGGCTTACCTCGCCACGTCGTCGGACATCGTCCAGCTCGAGAGCCGCATTCGCTCGCTCGAAACCAACGGCTACTCGCTGTAATCGGAGTCACCGTCAGGTGCCGCGCAGCACCGCACGATAAGCAAGCCCCGTATTGACGGGGCTTTGTTTTTTTGTGCGCCGGATCTGGCGAAATCGTCGGTGCAGCGCTATGGTATGGACCTTTTCATCCTGAAGGACACGATCATGCGTTTGCGTGTCGAAGTGCGTCGCAGTGCCCGCGCGCGTCTCATTCTGGGCGCAGTCGTGCTCGTCCATGGCATCGCGGCGGGCGCCGCGACGTCGTCCAGGCCGCTCGTTCTCGATACGCAGCGCGGTATCCAGGACGGCAAGGGCGGGTTGGTGTTGCAGACGGCGCCGTTGTCGCAGGAGCCGATCGTCGAGCCGGCAGGTATGCGGGCTCCAGCCGGACAGGGGACGAACACGTCGGTTCCGCTGTTCGTCGCGCCGTATATCAGTGTTCCCGCGTGGGGCGGGCAGCCGGCCAACCAGCCGCGGCTCGCGCCCAGGCCGCAGCCGTAACGACCCGTCGCCCGGTCAGTTTCCGCGGTGCTCGATTTGACAGCGGGCGCCGCTATCCTGTCCCAGCTTCTCGACCAGGTAAGGCAGGACCTCGTTCATGCTCTGGGCGAGCGTATATGGGGGATTCAGGATGAACATCCCGCTGCCGTAGAGGCCAAGTCCGTCGTTCGGCGGATTCGACACCGTCAGCGTCAGGTGCAGCCAGTTGTTCGGCTGCAGGCGCTTCAACTGCTCGGGAAAGCGCTGCGATTCCGTCCGCGTGACCTGCGGATACCAGATCGCATAGCAGCCGGTCGCGAAACGCTTCAGGCATTCGGTCACGCAGCCCACCGTGCGCGTGTAATCCTTCTTGTCCTCGTAGGACGGATCGATCAGCACGAGTGCGCGTCGCGGCGGCGGCGGCAGCAGCGCCTTGATACCTTCGAAGCCGTCGCCGGCGAAGATCATCGCGCGTCGCCCCGCATCGCGGAAATTGTGGCGCAGCACATCGATTTCCGTCGTGTGCATTTCGAACAGGCGCATACGATCCTGCTCGCGCATCGACCGCCATGCGATGTACGGCGAGCCTGGATAGAAGTGCAGTTCGCCGTCGTCGTTCAGCGCGCGGACTTCGTCCACATAGTCACCCAACGCCTCCGGCAGGTTCTTTTCGTTCCACAGCCGGCCGATGCCGGTATCGAATTCCGACGTCTTCGCTGCATAACCGTCGCGCAGCGAGTACACGCCGGCGCCCGCGTGCGTATCGATATACCAGTACGATTTGTCCTTCTTGTTCAGGTAGCGCAGCAGCTGGACGACGACGGCGTGCTTGAGCACGTCCGCGTGATTGCCTGCGTGAAAACCGTGACGATAACTGAGCATGGCTGGCCGCCTGAAACGAAAGATGAATCGATGAAAGCGCTCGATCGCGCGCGGCCGTCAGGCCGGGCGCCGATGCGGCCGCGTATTGTACGCGAGTGGCCGCGCGTCGCCTTACTCGTATGCGTCGCCGACCACTGCCTCGATGCGTTGCTTCACATCCGGCGTCAGCTTCGCGGCAACGTCGAGCGCGCGCATGTTGTCGCCGATCTGGTCGACCCGCGATGCGCCCGTGATGACCGAACTCACGCGCGGATTCGCGAGTACCCAAGCGATGGCCAATTGGCCGGTGCTGCAGCCGAGCTCGGCCGCGATCTCGCCGATCCGTTCGACGATGTCGTTGGCTGCCCGATCGGTCAGGCGTTCGCGCATCCAGTCGTAGCCCTGCAACTGCGCGCGGCTGCCGGGCGGCACGCCGTCGCGGTACTTGCCGGTGAGCAGGCCCGACGCCAGCGGGCTCCAGGTCGTCAGGCCGAGGCCGTAATCGTCGTAGAGCCGCGCATATTCCTGTTCGACCCGGCTGCGATGGATCAGGTTGTACTGCGGCTGTTCGACGACCGGCTTGTGCAGATGGTGCCGCTCGGCGATCTCGCATGCTGCACGGATCTCGTCGGCGCTCCATTCCGACGTGCCCCAGTACAGCGCCTTGCCGCGCACGATCATGTCGCTCATCGCCCAGACGGTTTCCTCGATCGGCGTATGCGGATCGGGGCGATGGCAATAGACGAGGTCGACATAGTCGAGCTGCAGCCGGCGCAGCGAGCCGTCGATCGCGTTCAGCAGATATTTCCGGTTCAGCGTGTGATACTGGTTCGGGGCTTCCGCGAGCCCCCAGAAGAATTTCGTGGACACGATATAGCTGACGCGCGGCCAGTCGAGCGACTTGAGCGCGTGGCCCATGATTTCCTCGGATTTGCCGCCGGCGTAGACCTCGGCGTTGTCGAAGAAATTGACGCCCGCGTCGCGTGCCGCGGCAAGGCATTCGCGCGCGACCCGCTGGTCGACCTGGTTGCCGTACGTCACCCACGAGCCGAGGGAAAGCGCGCTGATCTGCAGGCCGGAGCGGCCTAGCCGTCGATAGTGCATGAGACTCTCCTGCTGAACGGAACCGACCTTAAGCTTAGACGTTTTGCGCACGAACGGCGGGGCCGATCGTGCACAATGACGGCTGGCACGCCGATGCGATTTCGCGATGAGCGCGGATACGACGGGCGCGTGTTTTATCGATCCGATATCGGGAGGAGACGGACATGGCAGCAGATCTGAGCGGCAAGACCGCAGTCGTCACGGGCGCCGCGAGCGGCATCGGCAAGGAAATCGCGCTGGAACTGGCCAAGGCAGGCGCGGCCGTCGCGATCGCCGACCTGAACCAGGACGGCGCGAACGCGGTCGCCGACGAGATCGTCAAGGCAGGCGGCAAGGCGATCGGCGTCGCGATGGACGTGACCAACGAGGACGCCGTAAACAGCGGCATCGACAAGGTGGCCGACGCGTTCGGCTCGGTCGACATCCTCGTGTCGAACGCCGGCATCCAGATCGTCAACCCGATCGAGAACTACTCGTTCGCCGACTGGAAGAAGATGCAGGCGATCCACGTGGACGGCGCGTTCCTGACGACGAAGGCCGCGCTCAAGCACATGTACAAGGACGATCGCGGCGGCGTCGTGATCTACATGGGCTCGGTGCACTCGCACGAGGCGTCGCCGCTGAAGTCCGCGTACGTGACGGCCAAGCATGGCCTGCTCGGCCTGGCCCGCGTGCTGGCGAAGGAAGGCGCGAAGCACAACGTGCGCTCGCACGTCGTGTGTCCGGGCTTCGTGCGCACGCCGCTGGTCGACAAGCAGATTCCGGAGCAGGCGAAGGAGCTCGGGATCAGCGAAGAGGACGTGATCAAGAAGGTGATGCTCGGCAACACGGTCGACGGCGTGTTCACGACGGTGCAGGACGTCGCGCAGACGGTGCTGTTCCTGTCGGCGTTCCCGAGCGCCGCGCTCACCGGCCAGTCGTTCGTCGTCAGCCACGGCTGGTTCATGCAGTAACGCGGGAGCGGGCGGTATCGCCGTCCGCCGCGCTGGACGCTGGACTGCACAAAAAAACGCGCTCCGTGGAGCGCGTTTTTCATGTCGGCAGGGCGGGGCCGGTGACAGCCGCTTCCCGGCGTGGCTTTACTTCAGGACCGCTGCGACCGCATTGGCGACCGCGTCGAGGTTCCGCATATTCAGCGCGGCGACGCAAATCCGGCCCGTGCCGACCGCATAGATGCCGAACTCGTCGCGCAGGCGATCGACTTGTGCCGAGGTCAGGCCCGAATACGAGAACATCCCGCGCTGCGCGTTGATGAAGCTGAAGTCACGATCGACGCCGCTCGCCTTCAGGCGTTCGACGAGACCATTGCGCATCGCGCGGATGCGATCGCGCATTTCGCCGAGTTCCTGCACCCACGAAGCGTGCAGTTCCGGCGACGCGAGCACCGCTGCGACCACTGCGCCGCCGTGGGTCGGCGGGTTCGAGTAGTTCGTGCGGATCACGCGCTTCAGTTGCGACAGCACGCGTGTGGCTTCTTCCTTGCTCGACGTGATGATCGACAGCGCGCCGACGCGCTCGCCGTACAGCGAGAACGACTTCGAGAACGACGACGACACGAACGCGTTCAGGTCGGCCGCGGCAAACAGGCGCACGGCAGCGGCATCGGCTTCGATGTTCTCGCCGAAGCCCTGGTAGGCCATGTCGAGGAACGGCACGAGGTTGCGCGCCTTCACGACGTCGACGACCTGTTGCCATTGCGCTTCGGTCAGGTCCACGCCGGTCGGGTTGTGGCAGCACGCGTGCAGCACGACGACCGTGCCGGCCGCATAGCCGTTCAGCGCCGACAGCATGCCTTCGAAGTTCACGCCGTGGGTGGCCGCGTCGTAGTACGGGTACGCGACGACCTCGAAGCCGGCCGCTTCGAACAGCGCGCGATGGTTTTCCCAGCTCGGATCGCTGATCGCGACCTTCACGTTCGGGTTCAGGGTGCGCAGGAAATCGGCGCCGATCTTCAGCGCGCCGGTGCCGCCCAGTGCCTGGGCCGTGACCACGCGGCCCGCCGCGATCAGCGGCGAGTCGTTGCCGAGCAGCAGCTTCTGCACGGCTGCATCGTAGGCGGCGATCCCGTCGATCGGCAGGTAACCGCGCGGCAGGCCGGCCTCGACACGCGCCTTTTCCGCGTCGCGAACCGCGCGCAGCAGCGGAATCTTGCCGTCTTCGTTCGTGTACACGCCGACGCCGAGGTTGACCTTGGTCGGACGCGCATCGGCGTTGAAGGCTTCGTTCAGGCCCAGGATCGGGTCGCGGGGAGCAAGCTGGACAGCGGAGAAGAGCGACATGATGATTCGGCAGTAGTGAAAAGAGGGTCAGGCTTTCAACCGGCGGGGCGGGCGCAGTGGACCGCGCCTGCGGCGCGACGCCGGGAAGCGCAGCAGCCTGACATTGTAGCGAATTCGTGCTGGCGGGGGCGGTCATTCCGTCGCGATCAGGGCGACGAATCGCGATTTCGGGCGGCCGTCGCGCGTCAGGAGTCGACAGCAGTTCGCACGGCCGCGAAGCGCTAGAATGCTTTCTTTGCCCTTGCTCCGGCCGCATTCCATGTCCGAACATCATGCCGAAGTCGGCGACGCGCTCGACGAATCCAAATTCGTCACTTTCGAAGGGTCGCCGTTCCAGCTTTACCAGCCCTATCCGCCCGCGGGCGACCAGCCGACCGCGATCGACACGCTCGTCGAAGGCGTCGGCGACGGCCTTGCCTTCCAGACGCTGCTCGGCGTAACCGGTTCGGGCAAGACCTTCACGATGGCGAACACGATCGCGCGGCTCGGCCGCCCGGCGATCGTGTTCGCGCCGAACAAGACGCTCGCGGCCCAGCTTTACGCGGAGTTCCGGGAGTTCTTCCCGCGCAACGCGGTCGAGTATTTCGTCTCGTACTACGACTACTACCAGCCTGAGGCCTACGTGCCGCAGCGCGACCTGTTCATCGAGAAGGATTCGTCGATCAACGAGCACATCGAGCAGATGCGGCTGTCGGCGACGAAGAGCCTGATGGAGCGCCGCGACGTGGTGATCGTCGCGACGGTGTCGGCGATCTACGGTATCGGCAATCCGTCCGAATACCACCAGATGATCCTGACGCTGCGAACCGGCGACAAGCTCGGCCAGCGCGACGTGATCGCGCGGCTGATCGCGATGCAATACACGCGCAACGAGCAGGATTTCCAACGCGGCACGTTCCGCGTGCGCGGCGACACGATCGACATCTTCCCCGCCGAACACGCGGAAATGGCCGTGCGCGTCGAGCTGTTCGACGACGAGGTCGAGACGCTGCACCTGTTCGACCCGCTGACCGGGCGCGTGCGGCAGAAGATTCCGCGTTTCACCGTGTATCCGTCGTCGCACTACGTGACGCCGCGCGACACCGTGATGCGCGCGGTCGAGACGATCAAGGACGAATTGCGCGAACGGCTCGAGTTCTTCCATCGCGAAGGCAAGCTCGTCGAGGCGCAGCGCCTCGAGCAGCGCACGCGCTTCGATCTCGAGATGCTGCAGGAGCTCGGCTTCTGCAAGGGCATCGAGAACTATTCGCGGCATTTCTCGGGCGCGGCGCCCGGCGATCCGCCGCCGACGCTCGTCGACTACCTGCCGCCCGATGCGCTGATGCTGCTCGACGAATCGCACGTGCTGATCGGCCAGCTGAACGGCATGTACAACGGCGACCGCGCACGCAAGGAAAACCTCGTCAATTACGGGTTTCGCCTGCCGTCCGCGCTTGACAACCGGCCGCTGAAGTTCCCCGAGTTCGAGCGCAAGATGCGGCAGGTCGTGTTCGTGTCGGCCACGCCGGCCGACTACGAGAAGCGCGTGACGGGGCAGATCGCCGAGCAGGTCGTGCGACCGACGGGCCTCGTCGATCCGGAAATCGAGGTGCGGCCGGCGAGCTCGCAGGTCGACGACGTGCTGACCGAGATCAACGCGCGCGTGAAGGCCGGCGAGCGCGTGCTGATCACGACGCTGACGAAGCGCATGGCCGAACAGCTGACCGAGTTCCTGGCCGACCATGGCGTCAAGGTGCGTTACCTGCACAGCGACATCGATACGGTCGAGCGCGTCGAGATCATCCGCGACCTGCGGCTCGGCACGTTCGACGTGCTGGTCGGGATCAACCTGCTGCGCGAGGGCCTCGACATTCCCGAAGTGTCGCTCGTCGCGATCCTCGACGCGGACAAGGAAGGCTTCCTGCGCGCCGAGCGCTCGCTGATCCAGACGATCGGCCGCGCCGCGCGGAACGTGAACGGCAAGGCGATCCTCTACGCGGACAACATGACCGAGTCGATGAAGCGCGCGATCGGCGAAACCGAGCGGCGCCGCGCGAAGCAGATCGCGTACAACGAAAAGATGGGCATCACGCCGCGCGGCGTCGTGAAGCGCATCAAGGACATCATCGACGGCGTCTACAACGCCGACGACGCGCGTGCGGAGCTGAAGGAGGCGCAGCAGCGCGCGAAATTCGAGGACATGTCGGAAAAGCAGCTCGCGAAGGAAATCAAGCGCCTCGAGAAGCAGATGGCCGACTACGCGAAGAACCTCGAGTTCGAGAAGGCCGCCGCGACCCGCGACCAGCTTGCCGTGCTGCGCGAACGCGTGTTCGGCGCGAACGTCGGCGACCACATCAGCGGCGGGCGGTAAATCTTTCCAAACGTCACCGTATCCTTTTGGTAAAGCGCCTGTAAGCCTTGTCGGATCAGGGGTTTACGGCGCTCTCCGTTTGTTCCGGAACGGGTTCGGTGCTAAACTCCCCATGTATTGAGAATAGTTCGCATTAACGTTCTTCGTCGCGTTAGTGTTTCCAGCGGGCGGCCCGGCGGCGGCCCGCATGTCGTCAAGATAGTCAGACAAATAACAAGGAGTGTCCATGTTGGGTTCTTCGTTCATCCGCACGACGGTTGCGGTAGCGGCGGCGCTGGCCGCGATGTCGGCCTCGGCTGCCGAGTATCCGATCGGCAAGCAGCAGATCCAGGGCGGCATGGAAATCGGCGCGGTGTATCTGCAGCCGATCACGATGGACCCGGAAGGCATGATGCGCAAGGCGTCGGATTCCGACATCCACCTTGAGGCCGACATCCATGCGGTCAAGAACAACCCGACCGGTTTCGCGGAAGGCGACTGGATGCCGTACCTGCAGGTCACCTACAAGCTGACGAAGCAGGGCGACACGAAGTGGAAGGCCGAAGGCGACCTGATGGGCATGGTCGCGAGCGACGGCCCGCACTACGGCGACAACGTGAAGCTCGCCGGCCCAGGCAAGTACCACCTGACGCTGGTCGTCAAGCCGCCGATGCAGTCCGGTCACATGGCGTTCGGTCGCCACGTCGACAAGGAAACGGGCGTGGGCCCGTGGTTCAAGCCCATCACGCTCGAGTACGACTTCCCGTTCGCCGGTATCGGCAAGAAGGGCGGTTACTGATCGGTGGCATCACGAACGGCGCGCTTCGGCGCGCCGTCGGCGTAGAGAACCCAGTATGAAAATTCCCCAGAAAATCGTCGCCGCAGCCGCTGCGCTGTGGCTTGCCGGCGCGGCCCATGCGGCCGATCTGCCGACGTTCAAGCTCGAGATGACGGACGGCAAGCTGAACCCCGCCCGCATCGAAGTGCCGGCCGGCCAGCGTTTCAAAATCGAGATCAGGAACACCGGCAAGGGTGCCGCCGAATTCGAGAGCGTGCAGTTGCGCAAGGAGAAGGTGCTCGCGCCGGGCGCCGACTCGTTCGTCGTCGTCGCCCCGCTGTCGCCGGGCGAATACAAGTTTTTCGACGATTTCCACCAGCAGGCACAGGGCGTGATCGTCGCGAAGTAACGCGTTTTATCTGCGCGCGGGCGCGCCAGTCCCTTGCCCCGCGCGTCAGGAGGTATCGATGGGTCAGATCTTGTTCATCGTCTGGCGGGAGAGCGTCGAAGCGCTGCTCGTCGTCGGCATTCTCTATGCATGGCTGAAAAACGGCGACGACGACGCGCGCCGCGGCCTGCCTTTCCTCTGGGCCGGCGTCGGCGTCGGCCTGCTGATGGCCGTCGGCCTCGGCGCCGCGCTGGTCGGGTTCACCGAAGTGTTGTCCGGCGACGCGCAGGACTATTTCCAGACGGCGATGGTGCTGATCGCGTGCGTGCTGATCGTGCAGATGGTGCTGTGGATGCGCCGGCACGGCCGCACGCTGAAGCGCGACATGGAGCAATCGCTGCAGCAAAGCACGCGCGATTCGAACTGGTGGGGCGTCGCCGTGCTGGTCGCGCTCGCGATCGCGCGCGAAGGCAGCGAGACGGTGATCTTCCTGTACGGCCTCGGTTTCGGCCAGTCGGGCCACGTCGATGGCAGCCAGATGCTTGCGGTCGTGATCGGTCTCGGCCTCGCGTTCCTCACGTTCTATCTGCTGCAACTCGGCGGCAAGTACTTCTCGTGGCGGCATTTCTTCCGCGTCACCGAAGTGATGCTGCTGTTCCTCGGCGCGGGCCTGTTCCAGACCGGCGTCGACAAGCTGATCGACAAGGAAATCCTGCCGCTCGGCATCTCGCAAGTGTGGGACACGTCCGCGATCCTCGATGATTCGGGCACGTTCGGTTCGCTCGTCGCGACGCTGACCGGCTATCGCGCGCATCCGGCGCTGACCAACCTGGTCGCCTATGCGGTTTACTGGGCGGTCGTCTGGCTGCTGATGAAGCGTGCGAGCCGCCGTCCGGCCGTCGCAGCGGGTCGCGCGGCATGAGCGTTATCGCCGCCGTCAAGCCGGGCTGGCTCGCGCAGGCCGGCCAGTGGATGCAGCGCCACGGTGCGCTGATCCGGGGTATCCAGTGGATCGTCGTCGCCGTCTACGCGTTCCTGATCATCGTGCCGGCCGTGCTGCCGCTGCCGGACGATTCCGCGCATCTGTGGAACAACCTCACGCTCATCGCGCAGTTCGCGTTCTGGGGCATCTGGTGGCCGTTCGTGCTGCTGTCGATGGTGATGCTCGGCCGCGTGTGGTGCGGCGTGCTGTGCCCGGAGGGCGCGCTCACCGAATACGCGAGCAAGTTCGGCCGCGGCAGCCCGATTCCGCGCTGGATCCGGTGGGGCGGCTGGCCGTTCGTCGCGTTCGGCATCACGACGATCTACGGGCAGATGGTCAGCGTGTACCAGTACCCGCTCGCGGTGCTGTTCGTGCTCGGCGGCTCGACCGTCGGCGCGATCGTGATCGGCGTGCTGTACGGTCGCGAGAAGCGCGTGTGGTGCAAGTATCTGTGCCCGGTCAACGGCGTGTTCGGGCTGCTCGCGCGGCTTGCGCCGATGCGCTACAAGGTCGACGAGGATGCGTGGCGCCGTTCGTACAAGAACGGCGAGCACGGCCATCGCGTGATTCCGATCAATTGCGCGCCGCTCGTGCCGTTGCGCAACATGAAGGGCGCGGCGGACTGCCATATGTGCGGCCGCTGCAGCGGGCACCGCGACGCGATTTCGCTGTCGCTGCGCTCGCCGTCCGACGAAGTCGTGAATCTCGGTGCGGAGCGGGCCAATCCGTGGGACACCGCGCTGATCCTGTACGGCTTGCTGGGCGTGGCGATCGGTGCGTTCCACTGGACCGTCAGCCCGTGGTTCGTGCAGATCAAGCAATGGCTCGCGGGCTGGCTGATCGATCAGGACATCACGTGGCCGCTCGAGACCAATGCGCCGTGGTTCCTGCTCACGCACTACCCGGATCGCAATGACGTGTTCTCCTGGCTCGATGGCGGGCTGGTCGTCAGCTACATCGTCGGCACGGGGCTCGTGTACGGCACGGCGCTGCTGGTGTTGCTGGCCGGCGCCACATTGATGCTCGGCCGTTTCGATCGCGTGCGCCTGCATCACCTCGCCCAGGCGCTGATCCCGATCGCGGGCGCGGGCGTGTTCCTCGGGCTGTCGGCCACGACGCTGTCGTTGCTGCGCGCCGAGCATGTGCCGCTCGGCTGGGCTACCGATGTGCGCATCGCGATTCTGGTCGGCGCCAACGTATGGAGTGCGTGGCTCGCGTGGCAGGTGACGGGGCGCTATGCGACGTGGCCGCGCCGGCTCGCGGCATTCGCGTGGTTCGCGGTCGGCCTGGCCGTCATCGACAGCGCGTGGTGGTTGATGTTCTGGGGGTTCTGAAGCGGCGCGTGCCGCTTCCTTCGGCTGACCAGCCACATACATGCGGGCGGCATGCTTCGTACATTGGCTGCCCACACAAAAAAGCGACACGTCCATCGACGTGTCGCTTTTTTCTTCCTTGTGCGAGAACCAAAAAAGTGGCTTGGCTTGCTGCAACGGCTGCTTGAGTGTGTTTGCACGAAGGGGTCTAGATCTCGCGTGCAAGCCGTTACGCTGGCTACTGCCCAACACCTCTCAGGGAGGTGGTCCCCACAATACTCGGTCGTTACTTCGTCAGGATCAGTTTGCCGAGCCGCGTGGCCCGCAACTGATAAGTCTCTCCGTTATGCGCGATGCTGACGTGGCTTTGGCCTTGCAGCAGCGCATCGCTGTTGACGACCCGCGTGCCTGCATCGCGGTTGCCGGCGGGTTTCGCCGGCGTGGTGACCGCTGCCGTCTTCTGGCGGCTGCTGGCTGCGGTGCTCGTGGTGCGGCGCAGGGTCAGCGTGGTCGGGCGCATGGTGTCGGTCATTCGGTTTGATCGGTGACTGTCGATACGATGGAATGAATTCTAAATGATAACTATTCCCATTTACAAAAACTCTTTATCGATCGATTCGTCTGGGCTGATAGCCTGAGTCAAAAGGGCGGCCCGCGGGCCGCCGCCGGGTTCAGTGCAGCGGATCAGGGTCCTTGCGACCCTGCGCGTATTCGCGGATCAGGCGAACGGTGTCGATGTCCGACGTGCGGTACGCCTCCTTGACGATCCCGTGCGTCTGTCGCGCTTCTTCGCTGTCGTCGGTGACCGTCAGCGTCGTGCGGTACTCGAAACGCAGGAACAGCTCGTGGTCGTCGCGTTCCTCGATCGTCATCGTCAGCGAGCCACCGATCTCGCCATCGGCCGCACGGATGTCGTAGCGGACCTGCTGGTTCGGCGTGAACGTCACGTGGTCGCGCACGGTCGCGTGGCCGTAGTGCAGTTCGCGTTCGAGCGTCGTGTCTGTCCGCTCGCGGATGACGCAGCTGTCGAGGCCGATCACGAACAGTTGCGGCTGTTCGGCACGCAGGACGAGACCTTCCCAGAGCTGGTCGCGGTTGAGGCTTGGCACGGCCGGATCGTCGGAATTGATCTGGATCAGATGTTCGAAGTTCAAGGGGACGGGTTCCTTCTGGTGGCGGGCGGCCACATGGTTCAAGAAGTTATTGTGACGCAAAACCATCGGCTTCGCGGCACCTGCCACCCGATCCGATTCACGCTTCGATGCGACCCATGCGACCGGTCTGATAGTCGACGACAGCCTGCCGGATCTCTTCCTCGGTATTCATCACGAACGGGCCGTAACGGACGATCGGCTCGTTGAGCGGCACGCCGCCGATCAGCAGCAGGTCGAGCGACGTGTCGCCGGCAGCGAACGTGACGGTGTCGCCATCGTCGCCGTAGACGATCATGTGCCGTGCGTCGACAGCTTGCCTGTCGGGCCCGTAAAGGCCCCTTCCGTCGATCGGATAGGCAAACACGCGATAACCGGCCGGCACGGGCTGCGTGACCGTTGCACCGGGCTCCAGCGTGAAGTGCTGGTAGAGGATCGGCGTGCGCGTCTCGATCGCGGCTTTTACGCCGAATGCTTCGCCCGCGATGACGCGCGCGCGCGCGCGGCCGTCCGGCGATGTCGCGGTCGGAATGCGGGCGGCCGGGATCTCCTGGTAGCGCGGCGCGATCATCTTGTCGCGGCGCGGCAGGTTGACCCACAGCTGGAAGCCGTGGGAGCGTCCGCCTGCCCGAGCGAACGCCGGGTCGGGCATCTCGCTGTGCACGACGCCGGCGCCGGCCGTCATCCACTGCACGTCGCCGGGGCCGAGCGTGCCGGCATGGCCGGACGAGTCGCGATGGCGGAAGCGTCCATCGAGCGCGTAGGTCACGGTCTCGAAGCCGCGATGCGGATGGTCGGGCGCACCCACGGCTTCGCCGGGCGCGTAGTCGACGGGGCCCATTTCATCGAGCAGCAGGAACGGATCGAAATCCATCAGCAGCCGCGTCGGGAACGGGCGGTGAACCACGAAACCGCCGCCTTCGGTGGTGCGAAGCGCGGGGTAGGTGCGATCAAGCGAGCGAGCGGTGGTCATGGGAAGCCCTCGAAATCATCGGAATAGCGTTATTTTTGAAACATAGCGCTATTATATTGGGCGTTTTCCCGTTCGATTGGCGGTGGTTCGCAATGGATTGTTCTGAAATTGGAACGATGAGATGAATATCGATGCACATAACCTGAACGACCTGATGTACTTCTCGCAGGTCGTTGAACATGGGGGCTTTTCGGCCGCCGAACGCGTGCTGGGCATCTCGAAATCGCGTCTGTCGCGGCGCCTGACCGAGCTCGAGGCCGCGCTCGGCGTGCGCCTGCTTCAGCGCTCGACGCGCAAGCTCGCACTGACCGAGGCGGGGGAGCTGTTCTACCAGCATTGCCAGGCGATGCTCGCCGAAGCACGGGCCGCGATGAACGCGGTGCAGCAGTTGCGCGCGTCGCCACGCGGCTCGGTGCGCGTCAGCGTGCCGGTGACGCTGTCGCAGACAATGCTGTCGCGCATCCTGCCCGAATTCCTGCGCCGCTATCCCGAGGTGAAGGTGCATGTGCGCGTGACGAATCGCGTGATCGACCTGTTCGAGGATTCGATCGACGTCGCGTTGCGCGTGCGCTCGGAGCCGCCGCAGAACGCGAACATCGTCGTGCGGCCGCTGTGGCGCACCGAGCAGATGCTGGTCGGCGCGCCGAGCCTGCTGAGCCAGAACGCGCCGCCGCTGGCGCCGGACGACTTGACCGGCTTCGAGACGCTCGATACGCCGAGCGTCGACGGCCGGCACGTATTCAACCTGATCGCGCCGGACGGAACGCGTCACGTGCACGAGCATGATCCGCGTCTCGTGACGGCCGACCTGATGACGATCCGCGAGGCCGTGCTCGACGGCCTCGGCATCGCGGCGCTGCCGGAGATGATGTACGGCAACGCGTTGCGCGCGGGGCAACTGTCGCCGGTGATGCCGGGCTGGACGCTGCCGGTGCCGCAGCTGTATGCGGTGTTCGTGTCGCGTCAGGGGATGCCGCCCGCGGTCCGTGCGTTCGTCGATTACCTGGTCGAGAAGCTCGACCATGGCGCATACAAGGAGCCGGGTTGCCCCGAGCGTGCGAAGAAGGAAACGGCAGCCGATGTTTCGGCCACCTGAACACGGCACGCACGACGACGCAAATTTGTTTTGTCATTGAAGCGTCGGCTGCAATCGCAAGTTTCAATCGCCGGAACCTTGAATGCGTGCGCGGGCGGGCCTATATTGAAATCCCATTTCGCGAAGGAAGTTCTGAGCGAAATCAGGTGGCCGCATATATTGTGAGCCAGATAGGGCAGAACGCGCAGTCCGTGCAGACCACGGCAGAGTCGCATTTGCGTTGCTCGAGGCGTAACCGATACCGCCGAAGAGCCCGCCGCCCGAAGGCGCCCGCGTGCGCATGAAAAAAGGCCTTCATCTGGCGATGAAGGCCTTTTACTTTGGGTACGGCCGGTTAGGTACGGCCGGTTAGGTACGGCCGGTTAGGTACGGCCGGTTAGGTACGGCCGGTTAGGTACGGCCGGCTAGCTGCGCAGTGGCGACTGGCGACGGCGGAACGTGCGTGCGTTACTTCGCTTTCGCGCCCGGCTCCGTCACGAAGCCGAGTTTTGTCAGGCCGCCAGCTTGCGCATCCGACATCACTTCCGCGACGTGTTCGTAGGCAACCTTGCGGTCCGCGCGCAGATGCAATTCCGGCTGCGGCGTGCGCTTCGCAGCTTCCGCAATGCGTGCCTGCAGCTGTTCGCGCGTGACCGTGTGGTCGTCCCACAGGATCGTGCCGTCGCCCTGGATCGCGACGTCGACGGTCTGCGGCTTTTCGTCGACGGGCTGGCTGCTGGCGTGCGGCAGGTCGATCTTCACCGCGTGCTGCATCGCCGGGATCGTCACGAGGAAAATGATCAGGAGGACGAGCATGACGTCGACGAGCGGCGTCATGTTGATCTCGCTCATCACGGCATCGTCGTCATCGTCGCTGAAACCGGTGTTCATGGCCATGGTTCACCTCGTCTCAGCTGGCGGCGCGCGATGCGAGACGCAGGCCGTCGCGCGTCGACGACGACGCGAGGCTTGCGCCCGTCACGAAGTACGCATGCAGGCCGTGCGCGAAGCGGCGCAGCTTGCTGACGACGCCCTTGTTCGCGCGGGTCAGCGCGTTGTAGCCGAGCACCGCGGGAATCGCGACGAACAGGCCGAAGGCCGTCATGATCAGCGATTCGCCGACCGGGCCCGCGACCTGGTCGATCGACGTCTGGCCGGTGGCGCCGATCGCGAGCAGCGCGTGATAGATGCCCCAGACCGTGCCGAACAGGCCGACGAACGGCGCCGTGCTGCCGACCGATGCGAGGATCGCGAGGCCGCTCTGCATGCGCGAAATGCCTTCGTCCATCGTGTCCTTCAGGCAGCGCGTGACCCAGTCCGATACGTCCATGCGGTCGTGCAGGTGCGGTTGCGTCTGATGGTGGTGGTCGGCGGCTTCCTTGCCCGACAGCGCGAGCGCGAGGAACGGGTTGTCGTTCGGCGTCGATGCGGCGAGGCCGAGCTTCTTGATGCCGTCGTCGAAATTGTCGGAATGCCAGAATGCCTGTTCGGCATTCTTCGTGAGGCGGTTCAGGCGGATCACGTTCCAGCCCTTGATGACGATCACGATCCACGACAGGACCGACATCACGAGCAGCGTGATCGCGATGGCGCGCGTGACGAAATCACCTTGCGCCCAGACGTGCGCGATACCGTAGCTTTGCATTTTTTGTTTCCTTTGAATCTTCCGGATGAGGCAGGTTAGTCGGTGAGCCCGAAGCTGTAGGGCTGTGTGCGGGCGGCGCGGATCGCCTGGCCGTTCTCGACGTACGGGCGGCAGGTGGTCGAGCGCATCGCGTCGAGTGCGGCATCGTCGAGGCGCGGATAGCCGCTGCTCTTCTGCAGATCGATGCTTTCGATCTTGCCGGTCACGCCGACGACGAAGTGAACATAGGCGGTGCCCGATTCGCCGCGGCGGCGCGACATCGACGGATAGTCGGGCTTCACGAAGTTGCATTGGAGCGTCGGCACGTTCTTCGGTGCGCTGACCTGCATCGTTTCGCGCGCCGGGCCCGGCGTGGCGGCCGGTGCCGCGGGAGCGGGCGCGGCCGGCGCCGGCGTTGGATCGGCTGCGGGAGCGGGTGTGGGCGATGGGGCCGGCGACGGCGCAAGCGGCTGCGGGGTCGGCTTCGCCGCCTTTTGCACCGGCTTCGGCTCGACCTTCGGCTTTACGCGCGGCACGGGCTTCGGCGGTGCCGGCTGCGGGATCGACTCGGCCGCGACCTGCTGCGCGATCGGCGCGGGCGTGATGAGCTGCGCGGTGATCGTCTGGACCTCGACCGATTTCGGCGGCGGTGCGTTGCGATGGAGCCACGCGGCCGTCAGCATGATCGCGTGTGCGGCAAGCACACCGACCGCGACGACGATCACTCGGGGATTCATACGTGGTGCAGCCGGCATGGCGCCGGCAGGAGCGAGATGCGAAGCCTGCATGTTAGCTTGAAAGAACGACGTCGCACCCGGGGCGCGGCGGGTGAATCGGCATCACTTGCGGAAGATCAGCAGCGAGATGCAAACGGTGGTTACGAATCCGATCAGCAATTCCATCACAGGCTCCTTGGCAGGTAAGCCGTTGGCTCGCGCAGACGGTGGCTTGCTGACGGTCAAGACAAAAAATGCGGCCTGGGCCGCATGCGCACGCCCGGCGCCGCTCAGGCGGCCTTGCGGTCGTAGAACGTGACCGGAATCGGATGCGCATGATGCTCGACACCGCAACGGCTCGCGCAGACGCCTTGCTCGGCCATGAGGTCGCGTACGGACTCCTCGCACTTGCCGCAGCACGTGGCCACGCCGAGCTCGAACTGGAGTTCATCGAAAGAGTTCACGCCCTCGGCGAGGGACGCGCGAATCTTGCGATCCGAAACAGACTTGCACACGCAGACGATCATGATGAGTTGCGATAGCTAACGTTAATGCGAATTATTATCATTAATTTTGCGGAGGTTGACAAGCCTGGGTCCGGCTTTTTTTAAGGTCATCGGACCCTTGAAACGGCGGGGGAAGGCGAAGTCGTCGCGGGAGCGGGCGCACCGGCCCGCGTCAGGCGGTCGCGCAGGCGCGCGCGTTCGGCGACGAAATGGTGACGGATTCGACCGGCGCATCGAGGCCGAGCAGCGTCGACGCGAGCGCGCGCAGTTGCAGGCCGTCGCTCGTCGAGCAGAAGCGCGGCGGCGCGGCATGCGTGCCGGCCGGCGCGCGCAGACCGCGCTCGTCGAGCACCCGCGCGAGCTGGCGCGCGATGGCATCGCTCGTATCGACGATCGTCAGGCGCTCGCCAACAAGGTTACGAATCGTGTCTGTGAAGAACGGGTAGTGCGTGCAGCCGAGGACCAGCGTATCGGCGCCGTCGTCGAGCATCGGCTGGATGTAACGCTCGAGCAGCGCGCGCAATGCGGGCGAGTTCGTGTCGCCGCGTTCGATCGCTTCGACGAGCCCGTGGCCGGGCTGGCAGATGAAGCGGCGGCCGGCGCCGTAGCGGTCGAGCAGTGCCTGGAAGCGCGGGCTGTTCAGCGTCGATTGCGTGGCGAGGACGCCCGCGACGCCGGTCGTGGACAGCGCGGCGGCCGGCTTGATGCCCGGCTCGACGCCGACGAGCGGGATCGACAGGCGTTCGCGGATGGCCGCGATCGCCCGTGCCGTGGCCGTGTTGCACGCGATGACGAGCGCTTTCGCGCCTTCGCGGGCGAGCCACTCGCCGATCGCCAGCGTGCGTTCCGTGATGAATGCTTCGTCGCGCGGGCCATACGGCGCGTGGTGCGAGTCGGCGACGTAGACGAACGATTCGCCGGGCAGGTGCGCGCGCGCGGCGCGCAGCACCGACAGACCGCCGAGCCCCGAGTCGAAGATGCCGACAGGGGCGGTGGCGCGCGGCGCGGGTGCGGCGGACGGGTTCGTCATCGTCGGGCGGGCGGCAGGCTGGCGGGCGGTGCGATTACTCGGCCGAACCCATCATCGTTTGCTGATAGTTCTGCAGGCCGACCTTGCCGATCAGGTCGATCTGCGTTTCGAGCCAGTCGATGTGCTCTTCGGTGTCGTCGAGGATCTTTTCGAAGATCTCGCGCGACACGTAGTCGCGAACCGATTCGCAGTAGGCGATCGCTTCCTTGCAGGTGGACTGCGAGATCTGCTCGAGCTTCAGGTCGCACTTCAGGATCTCTTCGGTTTCCTCGCCGACGAGCAGCTTGTGCAGGTCCTGCAGGTTCGGCAGGCCGTCGAGCATGAACACGCGCTCGATCAGCCAGTCGGCGTGTTTCATTTCGCCGATCGACTCATCGTATTCGTGCTTGCCGAGCTTCTCGAGGCCCCAGTGCTTGTACATGCGCGCATGCAGGAAGTACTGGTTGATCGCCGTGAGTTCGTTCTTCAGTTGGGCGTTCAGATATTCGATGACTTTCTTGTCGCCTTGCATGGCTATTCCTTGTTCAGTGGGGCTTCAGAAACCGAACGATAATCGCTCGAACGAGAAAAGCCAAGCCTCGAAGCCTTGTCGGGCCTGCCTTTCGCGTGTAATGAGAATCAGCCTCGAACGACCGGCCGAACACAATAATGAGAATGAGAAGTAAAAAGGCCGGACGTCCGTCCGGCCTTTCGTTCGATCGCGCTTAAGCGGTGGCGACCGGGATCTTGCCGATCTTCGCTTGCCACTCCTTCGGACCGGTCTGGTGCACCGACGTGCCCGACGAATCGACAGCAACTGTTACAGGCATGTCCTGCACGTCGAACTCGTAGATCGCTTCCATGCCGAGGTCTTCGAATGCGAGCACCTTCGCGCCGCGGATCGCCTTCGACACGAGGTAGGCCGCCCCGCCGACCGCCATCAGGTAGGCTGCCTTGTGCTTCTTGATCGCGTCGATCGCGACCGGGCCGCGCTCGGCCTTGCCGACCATCGAGATCAGACCCGTCTGAGCGAGCATCGTCTCGGTGAACTTGTCCATGCGCGTGGCCGTCGTCGGGCCGGCCGGACCGACCACTTCGTCGCGCACCGGATCGACCGGGCCGACGTAGTAGATCACGCGGTTCGTGAAATCGACCGGCAGCTGCTCGCCCTTCGCGAGCATGTCGGCGATGCGCTTGTGCGCGGCGTCGCGGCCGGTGAGCATCTTGCCGGACAGCAGCAGCGTCTGGCCCGGCGTCCAGCTCGCGACTTCTTCCGGCGTCAGCGTGTTCAGGTCGACGCGCTTGCTGGTTTCCGTGTTCGGCTCCCACTGCACCTTCGGCCAGGCATCGAGCGACGGCGCTTCAAGCTTGGCCGGGCCCGAACCGTCGAGCACGAAGTGCGCGTGGCGCGTGGCCGCGCAGTTCGGGATCAGCGCGACCGGCTTCGAGGCCGCGTGCGTCGGCGCCGCCATGATCTTCACGTCGAGCACGGTCGCGAGGCCGCCGAGGCCCTGCGCGCCGATGCCGAGCGCGTTGACCTTCTCGTGCAGTTCCACGCGCAGTTCCTCGACCCAGTCCTTCGGGCCGCGCGCGATGATTTCCTGGATGTCGATCGGCTCCATCAGCGATTCCTTCGCCATCAGCATCGCCTTCTCGGCGGTGCCGCCGATGCCGATCCCGAGCATGCCCGGCGGGCACCAGCCGGCACCCATCGTCGGGACCGTCTTCAGCACCCAGTCGACGATCGAGTCGGACGGGTTCAGCATCACGAACTTCGACTTGTTTTCCGAGCCGCCGCCCTTGGCCGCGACCTGCACGTCGACCTTGTCGCCCGGCACGATCTCGTAGTGGATCACGGCCGGCGTGTTGTCCTTCGTGTTCTTGCGGGCACCTTCCGGCGGATTGACGATCGACGCGCGCAGCACGTTGTCCGGGTGCGTGTAACCGCGGCGCACGCCTTCGTTGATCATGTCGGTGAGGCCCATCGTCGCGCCGTCCCAGCGCACGTCCATGCCGACCTTCACGAAGATCGTCACGATGCCGGTGTCCTGGCAGATCGGGCGCTTACCTTCCGCGCACATGCGGCTGTTCGTGAGGATCTGCGCAATCGCGTCCTTCGCCGCCGGGCTCTCTTCCAGCTCGTACGCGCGGCCGAGGGCCTGGATGTAGTCGAGCGGGTGGTAGTAGCTGATGTACTGCAGCGAATCCGCGATGCTCTGGATCAGGTCTTCCTGTTTGATGACGGTCATGGCTGAGACTCTGTGGGGACAGTGGGAATGGTTTGCCGACGGTTCAGGCCGCCGGTCGGGACGCCGCGGGCGCATGCGCCTCGTGGAAATGGGCCGGGTGCGTATGCGTCGTCAGGCGGTCGACCCACGCCATCACGAGCGCCGACACGAGGAACGACACGTGGATGAGCACCTGCCACATGATCGCGTGCGTCGTGTGCTGGTCGGGGTTGATGAAGGTCTTCAGCAGGTGGATCGACGAAATGCTGATCAGCGCCATCGACAGCTTGACCTTCAGCACGCCCGCGTTCACGTGGTCGAGCCATTCGGGCTCGTCGGGGTGGCCCTCGATGCCGAGCCGCGACACGAACGTTTCATACCCGCCGACGATCACCATGATCAGCAGGTTCGAGATCATCACCACGTCGATCAGGCCGAGCACGGCGAGCATCACGCTGATTTCGTCGAGGCCCGCCGCATGCGACAGCAGGTGCCAGACTTCCTTCAGGAACAGGAACACATAGACGGCCTGCGCGACGATCAGGCCGAGGTAAAGCGGCACCTGGAGCCAGCGGCTCATGAAAATCAGCGCGGGAAGGGGGCGAAGCGGGCGACGGCCAGGATGGCCGGGCGAATGCGGGGCGGACATGTCGGGGTACGGGCGCGGTGCGCAGGTATCGGGGATGATCTTGAAAAGGCGCGCTATTGTAACGCGTCGGCCGGCGCGGTTGCAGCGACGCGCCGGCACTGCCGGGGACGGATCAGGAAGCGGCGGCCGGCACGCGTTTCACGCGCAGGCTCGCGAGCACGATGCCGGCGACGACGCACGCGAGCGCGATGCCATGCGCAAGCGTCGGGCGCTCGCCGAGGAACGCGATGCCGTACGCGGCCGCGGCGATCGGCAGCACCGCGCTGAACACGCCGGCGAGGCTGCCCGGCACGTGCCGGATACCCTTCATCCACAACCAGAACGAGAAGATGCTGGCCGACAGCCCGTACCAGACGACGAGCGCCCAGGTGCCGGCGGGCACGCTCGCGTAATCGAAGTGCCACAGCGCGGTTGCGCCGAGCGGCAGCATCAGGAACAGGCCGAACAGGTGCGTGTACGCGCAGATGTCGATCGGCGCGAGCGTCTGCGTGAGCCGGCGCGACAGGATCACGTAGATCGATTCGCAGCACACCGCGCCGAGGATCAGCAGGTTGCCGGTCAGCGAGCCGGACGCGTCGCCCTGCGCGCCGTGACCGGCCGCGCCGCCGTTGGCGAGGTTGATCGTCACGACGCCGATGATCGCGAGCGCGATCGACACGAGCGCACGGCCGTTCGGTTTTTCACGCAGGATCAGCCACGCGAACAGCGCGACGATCGCCGGGATCGTGCTCGTGATGACGCCCGCGGCCACCGCGCTCGTGCGCTGCACGCCGTTGAGCATCAGCAGCGTGAACATGAAGGTGCCGAAGAAGGCCTGCAGGAACAGGTTCAGCCATTCGCCGCGCTTGACCGCGCGCATCTTCACGGGGCTGAACAGCGGCCACAGCACGGCGATCGCGATCACGAAGCGCAGCGTGGCGAGGATGGCGACGGGGACGAATGCAACGATGGATTTACCGATACCGACGTTGCTGCCGACGAACAGCATCGACAGGATGAGGAAGAGGGCGTAGCGATTCAAGCTGGAATCCGGAAGGCGAGTTCAGTTAGGATTGTAGGGTCGCGGTCGCAACAGCGTAAAGCCGACCTCGATGCGGCGCCGCCCGGCGCACGAAACGGCCATGCCGCGTAAGTGACGGGTAAGTTGGAGCGCTTATCGTGGAAACTGCCGGGCCGCGGGGCACGTTCATGTGAGGTGGTGCGGTGCAGCATCGTGCGCAGGCTTCGCGGCCGCGTGCGGGTGGTGGGAGACAGCGGCGCGCAGGCGCCGGCCAAGACGACGCGCGGCGCACACGATCGCGCCGCCATGCAGAGGATTCATGTTCACCAAGGGGTTGTCGATGTCTGCGATTGAATCGGTTCTTCACGAAACCCGTCAGTTCGCGCCGCCCGCGGCGCTCGAGCAGACGGCGACCATTTCCGGCATGCCGGCCTATCGCGCGCTCGTCGCCGAGGCCGAGCAGGATTACGAAGGCTTCTGGGCGCGTCTCGCGCGCGAGGGCCTCACGTGGCACAAGCCGTTCACGACCGTGCTCGACGAGCGCAACGCGCCGTTCTACAAGTGGTTCGACGACGGCGAGCTGAACGCGTCGTACAACTGCCTCGACCGCCACGTCGAAGCCGGCCACGGCGAACGCGTCGCGGTGATCTTCGAGGCCGACGACGGCACCGTCACCCGCGTCACCTATGCGGATCTCCTCGCGCGCGTGTCGCGCTTCGCGAATGCGCTGAAGCAACGCGGCATCGGCAAGGGCGATCGGGTCGTCATCTATATTCCGATGTCGATCGAAGGCATCGTCGCGATGCAGGCCTGCGCGCGCATCGGCGCGACCCACTCGGTCGTGTTCGGCGGCTTCTCCGCGAAATCGCTGAACGAGCGGCTCGTCGACGTCGGCGCGGTCGCGCTGGTCACCGCCGACGAGCAGGCGCGCGGCGGCAAGACGCTGCCGCTCAAGAGCATCGCCGACGAGGCGATCGCGATGGGCGGCTGCGAAGCGGTCAAGAGCGTGATCGTCTATCGCCGCACCGGCGGCCAGATCGACTGGCATGCGGATCGCGACCTGTGGATGCACGAGCTGACCGACGGCGAGTCCGACCGCTGCGAACCGACCTGGGTCGGCGCCGAGCATCCGCTGTTCATCCTGTACACGTCGGGCTCGACCGGCAAGCCCAAGGGCGTGCAGCACAGCACCGGCGGCTACCTGCTGTGGGCCGCGCAGACGATGAAGTGGACCTTCGACTGGAAACCCGACGACGTGTTCTGGTGTACGGCCGACATCGGCTGGGTCACGGGCCACACGTACATCACCTACGGCCCGCTCGCATGCGGCGGCACGCAGGTCGTGTTCGAGGGCGTGCCGACGTATCCGGACGCCGGCCGCTTCTGGAAGATGATCGACGATCACAAGGTCACCGTGTTCTACACCGCGCCGACCGCGATCCGTTCGCTGATCAAGGCGGCCGAGGCCGACGACAAGGTGCATCCGAAGAGTTACGACCTGTCGAGCCTGCGCATCATCGGCACGGTCGGCGAGCCGATCAATCCGGAAGCGTGGATGTGGTACCACAAGCACGTCGGCCACGAGCGCTGCCCGATCGTCGACACGTGGTGGCAGACCGAAACCGGCGGCCACATGATCACGCCGCTGCCGGGCGCGACGCCGACCGTGCCGGGTTCGTGCACGCTGCCGCTGCCGGGCATCATGGCCGCGGTGGTCGACGAGACGGGCCAGGACGTGCCGAACGGGCAAGGCGGGATTCTCGTCGTCAAGCGGCCGTGGCCCGCGATGATCCGCACGATCTGGGGCGATCCCGAGCGTTTCAAGAAGAGCTATTACCCGGAAGAGCTCGGCGGCACGCTCTATCTGGCCGGCGACGGCACGGTGCGCGACAAGGAGACCGGCTACTTCACGATCATGGGCCGGATCGACGACGTGCTGAACGTGTCGGGCCATCGGCTCGGCACGATGGAGATCGAGTCGGCGCTGGTATCGCATGAACTGGTTGCCGAGGCGGCGGTGGTCGGCCGTCCGGACGATACGACGGGCGAGGCGGTGGTCGCATTCGTCGTGCTGAAGCGTTCGCGCCCGGAAGGCGACGAAGCGGCGGCGCTCGCGAAGACGCTGCGCGACTGGGTCGGCAAGCAGATCGGGCCGATCGCGAAGCCGAAGGACATCCGCTTCGGCGACAACCTGCCGAAGACGCGCTCGGGCAAGATCATGCGGCGCCTGCTGCGCTCGCTCGCGAAGGGCGAGGCGATCACGCAGGATACGTCCACGCTCGAGAATCCGGCCATCCTCGAGCAGCTCACCGAAGTGCGCTGAACGCCTGCCGGTTGCGCGTCACGCGCGTGAGCCCCTGCGCGGCAATCCCGATTGCCCGCGCAGGGGCTTTTTGCTACA
The DNA here is from genome assembly GCF_018417615.1 of Burkholderia sp. LAS2. Taxonomy (NCBI): domain Bacteria; kingdom Pseudomonadati; phylum Pseudomonadota; class Betaproteobacteria; order Burkholderiales; family Burkholderiaceae; genus Burkholderia; species Burkholderia sp. LAS2. The sequence continues at coordinate 2,898,265 of NZ_CP071052.1, read as the reverse complement.
TAACGGCATGACCGTTCCGACCCGTTCGGCGCCTGCCGCGCCACCTCCGGTTCCCGTACCGCTCGCGCGTGCGCATGCGCGCTATTGGCGCTTCAACGTCGCACTGATCGCGGTGCTGATGGTGATCGGCTTCGCGGTGTCGTTCATCGTGCCGTTCTTCGGGCCCGCACTCGCCGGCGTGCGCTTCGCCGGCTTCAGCTTGCCGTTCTATGTCGGCGCGCAGGGCGCGATTCTCGTGTACCTCGTGCTGATCGTCGTCTACATCGGGTTGATGCAACGTGCGGACCGCACGCTGCGCCGCGCGTACGACGAGCATGCGGCGCGCGCCGGCCATGCGAACGGCGGGCGCTGATTCATGCTGACGCGTCGACTGATACGCGCATACGCGCTCTACACGCTCGGATTTCTCGGCTTCGTGCTGCTGATGTGGCGGATCGAGCGCGCGACGGGCTCGGGCGTGTGGATCGGCTACGTGTTCCTGTTCGTGCCGATCGCCGTGTATGCGGTGATCGGGTTGTTGTCGCGCACGTCCGATCTCGTCGAGTACTACGTGGCGGGGCGGCGCGTGCCGTCCGCGTTCAACGGGATGGCGACGGCGGCCGACTGGCTGTCGGCCGCGTCGTTCATCGGCCTGGCCGGCTCGCTCTACGCGACCGGTTACGACGCGCTCGCGTACGTGATGGGCTGGACGGGCGGGTTCTGCCTCGTCGCGTTTCTGCTCGCGCCCTATGTGCGCAAGCTCGCGCGCTACACGATTCCGGATTTTCTCGGCACGCGCTTTTCGAGCACGGCCGTGCGCGCGCTCGCGGCCGGCGCGGCGATCCTGTGTTCGTTCGTGTACCTCGTTGCGCAGATCCAGGGGATCGGCCTGATCGCGACGCGCTTCATCGGCGTCGATTTCGCGATCGGCATCTTCTGCGGGCTCGCGGGCATTCTCGTGTGCTCGTTTCTCGGCGGGATGCGCGCGGTCACGTGGACCCAGGTCGCGCAGTACATCATCCTGATCAGCGCGATCCTGATCCCGGTGTCGCTGATCGCGATGAAGAACGGGCTCGGTCCGGTGCCGCAGTTCAATTACGGCAAGCTGATGGAGCGCGTCGCGGCGCGCGAGGCGCAGGTGCGCGACGCGCGCGACGAGCAGCAGGTGCGCGATGCATACCGCCGGCAGGCCACGGCTATCCAGACGCGGCTCGACCGGTTGCCGGCGTCCTATGCGGATGCGCGCCGGCATCTCGTCGACCAGCTTGCGGATCTGCGGCGCCATAACGGGCCGCTGCGCGAGATCAGCCGGCGCGAGCGCGAGTTGGCCGATTTTCCGCGCGATCCGGCGGCGGCGCGCGTGGCGTGGACGCAGGCGCGTGACGACCTGCTGGCGCGTGCCGAACCGCCCGTGCCGATGCACGAGCCGTTTCCGGCCGCGAGCGAGGACGAACGCAAGCCGCGCGAGCGGAACTTCCTCGCGCTGCTGCTGTGCCTGTCGCTCGGCACCGCGAGCCTGCCGCACATCCTGACGCGCTACAACACGACCACGTCGGTCGCGTCGGCGCGGCGGTCGGTCGGCTGGACGCTGTTCTTCATCGCGCTGTTCTACCTGAGCGTGCCGGTGCTCGCGGTGCTGATCAAGTACGAGATCCTCGCGAATCTCGTCGGGCGACCGTTCGCCGAATTGCCGGCCTGGATCACGCAGTGGCATCACTTCGAACCCGACCTGATCAGCGTCGTCGAGGTGATTCGCGACGGTATCGTGCACTGGTCGGAAATCCAGATGCAGCCGGACATGGTCGTGCTGGCCGCGCCGGAGATCGCGGGGCTGCCGTATGTCGTGTCGGGGCTGATCGCGGCCGGTGCGCTGGCCGCGGCGCTGTCGACTGCGGACGGGTTGTTGCTGACGATCGCGAACGCGCTGTCGCACGATGTCTATTACTGCATGGTCGCGCCCGATGCGTCGAGCCAGCGGCGCGTGACGATCTCGAAGGTGCTGCTGCTGGGGGTGGCGCTGTTCGCGTCGTATGTCGCGTCGCTCAATACCGGGAAAATTCTGTTTCTCGTCGGGGCGGCATTTTCGCTGGCGGCGTCGAGCTTCTTTCCGGCGCTGGTGCTGGGCGTGTTCTGGAAGCGCACGACGACGCGTGGCGCGATTGCCGGGATGGTGACGGGGTTGGCGGTGTGCGTGTATTACATCGTGTCGACTTATCCGTTCTTCACGCAGCTGACGGGGTTCGCCGGGCGTACGTGGTTCGGGATCGAGCCGATCAGCTCAGGCGTGTTCGGTGTGCCGGCGGGGTTCGCGGTGGCGATCGTGGTGAGTTTGTGTGACAAGCGGCCGGATGAGTATACGCGGGCGTTGGTGGATTACATTCGGCATCCGTGAGGGGGGCCGATGAGGCATCGCGTGTCGACGCCCAAATGAAAAGCCCCCTGATTTCTCGGGAAATCAGGGGGCTTCATGGATTCTGGCGGAGAGAGGGGGATTCGCCCACACAAGCGCGGGCCGCGGATTCGCTTGCAAGCGAATCCCTTCGAATCCCCCGCGCAAGCCGAATTGTCGGCTTGCTTCTCTCCGGAAACGAAAATGCCCGCTGGCGCGGGCATTTGAATCCTGGCGGAGAGAGGGGGATTCGAACCCCCGATAGGCGATTAACCTATACACGCTTTCCAGGCGTGCGACTTAAACCACTCATCCATCTCTCCGGAAGACCGAGAGTATAGCAAACTCTGGCGGCAGCCCGCCACTCCCTTCGGCGTTCGTCAGAAATCCGTCGTCATCGACAGCCACACCGAGCGCGGATCGCCCTGCGTCAGGTATCCGCCGATCGTCGACGACCAGTACGACTTGTTCGCGACGTTGCGAACGGTCGCGCGGAACGTCGTCTTCTTGCCGAACACCTCCGTCGCGTAACGGGCGCCGAGGTCGACGCGGTCCCACGCGTGGATCGACATCGTGTTCGCGACGTCCAGGTACTGCGGCCCGGTGTGGATCCAGCGCGCGGTCAGCGTAAGCCCGTTCAGCATCGGTACGTCGTATTCGGCGCCCGCGTTGAGCAGGAACGACGGCACGCCGATCGGCCGGTGGCCGTCGTTCGCGCCGCCCGCCGTGTCCTGCAGCGTCGCGTTGAGGTACGTCGCGCCCGCGATCAGCCGCACGCCTTTCCACGGTTCGCCGTACACGGCCGTCTCGATGCCGCGGTGGCGCTGGGTGCCGTCGGCGCCGAACAGGTTCGTCGCCGGATCGGTGTACGCCATCGGCTTCTCGATCTGGAACAGCGCGAGCGACGCGCCGACCTTGTCGGTGTCGTACCGGATGCCGGCTTCATATTGCTTCGAGCGGTACGGCGACAGCGCCTGGCCAGCGTTGCGTGCGGTGTTCGGTGCGATCTCGCCCTGGGCGAGCGCTTCGCTGCGGTTCGCGAAGATCGACACGTTGCGCCACGGCTTCACGACGAGACCGAATACCGGCGTCGTGATCGCGTCGCTGTAGACGCCCGTGACCGCGCCCGTGTAGCTGAAATTGTCGACCGAAATCGACTGGCGGCGTGCGCCGATCGTGAACAGCACACGATCGTCGAGGAAGCCGAGCGTATCGGACACCGCGACGCTGCGCAGCCAGCTCTTCGTGACCGTGCCCGGATCGTTCATGTCGCCGCCTGCGTAGGCCGTCGGCGGGAACGCGACCGGCGCCGGATCGTAGAGCGTCGTCGGAAACGCGTTCGACAGCGTGTACGCGGACTGGCTGTCGACGCGGATGAACGACGCGCCGGCCGTCACGAAGTGCGACACGGGGCCGGTCGTGAAGCGGCCGCGCACGCCGGCTTCGGCCGACTGCGCATCTTCCTTGTGCGGCACGCTCAGGCGCGAGCCGGTCGTGCCGGACGACGAGTAGGTCGGCGTGTAGTAGTCGCCGTGCTCGTTCGTATGGCGCGCGCCGGCCGATACGTAGGCCGTCCACGCGGGCAGGAAGTCGTACTCGGCGCGCACGATCCCGACCGTGTCCTCGAGTTCGCTGAAGCTCCACGGCTGCGCATAGTTGTGCGTCGCGGACGGCACGGCGGGCAACTGATTGCCGCTGACGAGCACGATCGGGCGGCCGTTGTCGATCCGCTGCCGCTGATACAGGAAGTCCCCTGACAGGCGCAGCCTGTCGCCGCGCCAGTCGAGCGACACCGCCGTCACATTGCCGCGGCGGCGCTCGTCGTCGACGGCCGTGTCGCCGCCGCTGATCGACTGGTTCACGCGTACGCCGAACTGGCCTTCGCTGCCGAAGCGGCGGCCGATGTCGACATGCGTGCCGAGCGAACCGGACGTGGCGCCGTCGACGGTGACGCGCGTGAGCGGCTTGTCGTCCGCGCGCTTCAGCTGGAGGTTCACGCCGCCGCCGACTGCCGAGCCGTTCGGCGATGCCCCGTTCAGGAAGGCATTCGCGCCCTTGAACACGTCGACGCGCTCGACCGCATCGGTTTGGACGAGCTGCCGCGGCGTGACGCCGTACAGGCCGTTGAGCGACACGTCGTCGCCGGCGAGCGCGAACCCGCGGATGACGAACACCTGCGAGAAGTTGCCGTAGCCGGATGCGCTGCGCACGGCCGGATCGTTGTCGAGCACGTCGGCGAGCGTGCGCGCCTGCTGGTCCTCGATCAGTTTCGACGTGTAGGTGGTCATGCTGAACGGCACGTCGCTCGCCTTTTGCTGGCCGAGCACGCCGAAATCCGCGCCGCGCGCGACCTGGCCGCCGGCGTAGGTCGGCGCGAGATCGCCCGGCAGCGGCTCGGCCGCGCCGGTCACGTTGATCGACGGCAGCACGGCGCCATCGGGCGCGGTGTTGGCGGCGGAAGTCGCTTGCTGGGCGTGTGCGGCGGCCGGGAAGGCGCAGGCGAGCGCAATGCCGAAGGCAATCGGCGTGAGACGCCGGGCGGGTAACGAAAATGTCGACATGGGACGCAAATCGGTGTGGTCGATGATCCGTCCCAGGGCGGCAAGTCGGAATCCGGGCGGCGTGACGCGTCCGTACTGTCGCGGACGTGCTTTTATCGAGCGGCGGAGTCTAACGTAAACGAGAATCATTGTCGTTTACGGAGGAATCAGTCCACTATTTGAGATAACCGCGGGCCGTTCACCGGCGACGGCGCACAACCGCCGAGCGGGCGTCGGGACGAACATGCGATCATGCGAAGTCCGCATTCGTCGTAACAAACCGTGCGTGCCGATTGCGGTCTGTCGGGTCGATCGGTTCCATGCCGCCCGTCCGCATCGCACTCTTCAAAAGGAACGCCACACCATGTCGCTCTCCGCCTTGCTCGCCTTTGCGCTGATCCTGTCCGTCGGTGTCGCGACGCCCGGCCCGACGGTGTTGCTCGCGATGAGCAACGGTTCGCGCTACGGGCTGCGTCACGCGATGGTCGGTATGCTCGGCGCGGTCACCGCCGACGTCGTGCTCGTTGCGCTGGTCGGGTTCGGCCTCGGCGTGCTGCTCGACGCGTCGGAAACGGCGTTCGTGACGCTGAAGCTGCTCGGCGCGGCGTGGCTCGCGTATGTCGGCATCCGGATGCTGATATCGAGCGGCGGGGCCGCGGCTGCGCAGCCGTGCGTGCCTGCGACGCCCGATCGCCGGAGCGCGTTTCTGAAGAGCTTTTTCGTCGCGATGAGCAACCCGAAGTACTACCTGTTCATGTCGGCGCTGCTGCCGCAGTTCGTCGACCGGTCGCACGCGATCGCGCCGCAGTACGCGATTCTCGCGGCGACGATCGTCGCGATCGACGCGATCGGCATGACCGGTTACGCGCTGCTGGGCGTGCATTCGGTCCGCGTATGGAAGGCGGCCGGGGAAAAGTGGCTGAACCGCGTCAGCGGATCGCTGCTGCTGATGCTCGCGGGGTACGTTGCGCTGTATCGGAAGGCTGCGCATTGACACGGTGATGGAGCGGGGAAGCAGTATGCCTAGGGCAGCGCGGTGATGAAGCCGGTCGACCGCTTCGCGCTCGCAACGCACGACGGGCCGTATGAAGCGTGGCCGGCGCGCACCGATGTGCTCGTGGATGGCGTGCGTTCCGGTCTCGCCGTTTCCGGTTACGTGCTGCTGCGCCAGTTCGAGACGCCGGCCGCGTTTCTGCTTGTCACCGACTACGACTGCTCGTTCGAGGAAGCGGTCACGTTTACGCTCGTGTCGAAGGGGCCGCTGAAGGTGCTCGCGCAGCGCACGGTCGGTGCGATGTATGCGTCGTGCCATCTGGACGAGATGACGTGGGCCGACGACCGGCATTTCAGCACGACTTTTGTCGGTATCGACGGACGATGGGATTTCACGATTCGTGACTTATCGGTGCCGTTCGTCCGGTCTCGGCTCGGCATGCATCGCGTGCGGGATCGCTGACGCGCGACCGACGAGCACGCGCATTTCATGCCAGAGGGGCCCGCGCCACATCTGCAAAAATCGTCTATTTCATTTCTCTTTCACTTTGATCGGGCGTGTAAGTTTTGATGCGCGCCGATCGTGCGTGCCCTACGCACATGGCGGCAGGAATGGCGACGTCCGCGCCTCGCGCGCGTTCACGACATTACAAAATGAATGGAAATTGAAAGAAATCCTTCCCTTGACGCCATGCATCGTCGCCCTTTATTGTCCGGTCTGCCGCCCGTGAGAGAGCACCGACGGCACCGCGCAAGCGCGCCTCGCGCGCACGACAACACGTAGCAAAAAGCAGAAAAGGAAACGTGGTAGCCACATGAAGCCGCTATTCGACGACAACAAATCCGATGCGGTCAGCGATCGTCCTTCCACGCCGTCTTTGTCGCCCATCGCCGCCCCGGCCGCCGTCGCCAACGTCGCCGTGCCGGCCGCGCAGCCGACGGAACACGCGCGCCTGATCACCGTCGACGAGATCGACCAGCTCGGCGCGACACAGGGCACGCGGATCGCCGCCTTCTCCCAGCAGATCCTCGCGAGCGTCCGCGCGTCGGACGCCGACCAGTTCGGCGACAAGCTCAACGAGTTGATCGCGACCGCTAAAGGGCTCGACCCGCGCGGCGCCGACAAGGGCGGGCTGCTCACGCAGGTCACGCGGCTGTTCCGCTCGACCAAGGAGAAGCTGCTGTCGCAGTACGAATCGGTGAGCAAGCGGATGGACACGCTCGTCGTCGAGCTCGAAAACCATGCGCAGCGCCAGAAGGCAGGCATCGACGAGCTCGAGCGGATGTACAACGACAACTACGCGCTGCACCAGGAACTCGCGCAGTCGAAGGCGCACGGCGAAACGGCGCTTGCGGCGCTGCGCGCGCATCTGGCGGCCGGCCAGCAGCCGGCGGACGATGCGTTCGCCGCACAGCGCCTGCTCGACGTGAAGCGCAAGATCGACGCGCTCGAAAGCAAGCTCGACGATCTCGACCGCGCGATGCTGATGTCGAAGCAGCTCGCGCCGCAGATCCGGATGGAGCAGGACCAGAAACGCACGCTGACGTCGAAGTTCATGACGATCAAGACCGTGCTGATCCCCGCGTGGACCAACGCGTTCGCGCTCTACCTCGAACAGCTCGGCACGAAGCGCGCGGCGGCGCTCGCGAACGCGACGTACGACGCGGCCGACGAGGCGATCCGCGCGCAGGCCGACCTGAATCGCCAGAACGCGCAGGAAGTCGCGAAGCTCGGCCAGCGTCCGGTGATCTCGACCGACACGTTCGAATACGCGCAGCAGCAGCTGTTCGGCGCGTTCGACGACATCACGCAGATCATCGCCGACGGACGCCGCCAGCGCGAGCAGGACGCGCCGCGCCTGCGCCAGCTCGAACAGGACCTGATCACCCGATTCGCTCCGAAGCACAACTAAGAGAACTGAGAGAACACCGCATGATTACGCTTGAGAAACGCGCGGCGAAGGTCGCGATCGTCCTCGAAAAACGTCAGATCCTGAAGCCGCCGGTCGTGCGCGTCGGCGCGGCGCTCGACATCTCGGGTTCCGCGAAGCCGCTGTACCAGTCGGGCGTGATCCAGGAGACGCACGACCGCATTCTCGGCATTGCACTGAAGTTCGACGACAACGGCGAGGTCGACACGTGGACCTTCACCGAAGGCTACGACCGCCTGCCGACCGCGACGCCGGACAACTACGGCTCGTACATTTCCGATCACGTGCTCAATGCACGGATCGAAAAGTGGGGCGGCACGCAGTACGCACCGGTGATGAACGACATCGTCGATTTCTTCTTCCGTGCGCCGGAGCCGAAGCGCGAGGAAAAGCGCGGCTTTCTCAGCCGGCTGTTCGGCGGTGCGGACGACACGCTCGCGCCGGCCGCTGCGGCGCCCGCGAACGGCCATCTGCCCGCATGGGTGCTGTTCGTCACCGACGGCCAGAACCCGAAGAACGACCGTAAGCGCGTGCGTCAGCTGCTGGCCGAATCGCAGCACTTCCCGCTGTACTGGTCGCTCGTCGGCGTCGGCGATCCGAGCGAATTCGACTTTCTCGCGGAAGTGGCGGACGAAATGCCGAACGTCGGCTTCCTGCATCTCGAATCGCTCGATCTCAGCGACGAACAGATCTACGAACACCTGATCACGCAGGAATTCTGCGACTGGGTGCGCGCGAAGTAAGCGCGTCCCGCCTGCCCATTTTTCTGAACTCGATTACTCCATCATGTTGAAAGACTTCAAGATCCCGTTGTCGCTCACCGCGCTCGCGCTGATCGCGGCCTATCTCCTCGGCGGCGTGAAGGACATGCTGATCGTCGCGGTCCTGTGCGTGCTCGAAATTTCGCTGTCGCTCGACAACGCGGTCGTCAACGCATCGGTGCTCAAGAACTGGTCGGAGAAGTGGCGCAACCGCTTCATGGTGTTCGGCCTGCCGGTCGCGGTGTTCGGCATGCGGCTCGTGTTCCCGCTGCTGATCGTCGCGGTGATCGGCCACATCGGCCTGTGGGACGCGCTGACGCTCGCGGTCGAATCGCCGGACAAGTACGCGGCAGTGCTGACGTCCGCGCATCACGAGGTGTCGGCGTTCGGCGGCGCGTTCCTGCTGATGGTGTTCTTCAAGTTCATGCTCGACACCGAGAAGGACGAGCACTGGATCGGCTTCCTCGAAGGCCCGATGCGCCATCTCGGCCGCATCACCGCGCTGGAAGTGGCGCTGACGCTCGCGATCGTGATCGTCGCGTCGTTCTACGTGCCGGCAACCGAGCAGGTGAACTTCCTGCTCGCGGGCGCGTTCGGCGTGATCGGCTTCGTGATCGCGCACGGCGTGGGCGACCTGGTCGGCGGCGAGGACACGGGCACGCGCGTGGTGCGAGAAGGCGTCGCGGGCTTCATGTATCTGGAAGTGCTCGATTCGTCGTTCAGCTTCGACGGCGTGATCGGCGCATTCGCGCTGTCGAACAACATCTTCCTGATCGCACTCGGCCTGGGCGTCGGTGCGGCCTACATCCGGGAAATGACGCTCGTGCTGCTGAAGAAAGGCACGCTCGCGCAGTACCGCTATCTCGAACACGGTGCGTTCTGGGCGATCGGCGCGCTCGCGACCATCATGTTCCTCGGCGTGAAGCTCGAGGTGCCCGAGGTCGTCACGGGCCTGGTCGGCGCGGCGATGATCGCCGCGGCCGTGTGGTCGTCGATCGTCGTGCAGCGCAAGGAAGACCGCGCGGCGGTGGCGGGCAAGTAAGCGCGTCGCGCGGCACGAAAACCATCCACGAAGGGGCCGCCGCGCGCGGCCCGGCATCGCCGCCGGCGCAACGGCGGTTCCAGCAGAAGAGGTTCAGATGATCAATTTGTCGAAAGGCGGTCGCGTCAACCTGTCGAAGGAAGCGCCCGGCACGCAGAAATTCCGCATCGGTCTCGGTTGGGACGCGAACGCGACGGACACGGGTACGGATTTCGATCTCGACGTGTCGGTGTTCCTGTGCAAGTACGACGCGCAGAGCAATCCGAAACTGATCTCGGATCAGCATTTCGTGTTCTACAACAGCGAAGTGCGGACGATGGAGCGCAAGGAAACCTTCATTCAGCCGGGCGACGATTTCCCGAAGCGGGGGATGCCTTCGTCGAAGTGCCTGGGCGTCGTGCATAGCGGCGACAACCGCACGGGCAGTGGCGACGGCGACGACGAAGTGATCTTCATCGACATCACGAAGCTCGCGGCCGACGTCGAGGAAATCTCGGTGGTCGTGACGATCGACCAGGCCGAAGCGCGCCGCCAGAATTTCGGGCAGGTTCGCAACAGCTACATCCAGATCGCCGACGAGGTGTCGGGCGCGGTGATCGCGAAGTACGCGCTCGAGGAGGACTTCTCGATGGAGACGTCGGTGCAGGTCGGCAGCTTCTATCGTCGCGACGGCCACTTCATGTTCAAGGCGGTCGGCGCGGGCTACAACCGCGGCCTCGGCGATTTCGTCCGCGCGTACGGCGGCGCGGTCTGACGGGCGGCAGCCCGGCGCGCGAAACACCGCCGCGCCGGGCAGGAAGCAGCGATGACGAATCCGTCCGACGAGCCGAAACGGCTCGAGTTCGATACGACGCCCGAGCGCACGCCCGGGCGTCTTGCGTTCGACGCGCCGGCCGCGCCCGGTGCGCCGGTCGCGCGTGCGCCGGCGCGGCCCGCCCCGCAGGCGCTCGATTTCGGGCCGGCGCCCGCCCCCGATCAAGCCGTGCGCGCGGCGCCCGCCGACGCCATCGGCCGTGCGCTGTTCGGCGAATCGAACCATCCGCAGCTCGAAGCGTGCTTCCGCGCCGCCCAGGCCAGCTTTCCGAATCTCTATCCGGACTACGCGCCGCGCATCGAGCGGCATATCCGGCAACTGGTGCCGCTGAAGCTCGCGACGGTCGCGACGATCGGCGACGGCGCGCTGGAGACGGCCGGCAACCTCGTCGAAGCCGTCGCGGCGACGACGCGCGAATTCAACGAACTCGGCGCGGCCGACATGATGGCCGGAATGCTCGCGCAGGCGACGCGCAAGGCCGGCATGTTCGAACGCTGGTTCGGGGCGGCGTCCGGCCATGTCGACTATCGCGCGGCGCTCGGTGCGCTCAAGCAGTCGCTCGGCTTTTTCCCGCGTCGTACCGAGGAACTGGCCGCGAAGGTCCGCCATGCGGAGGAAAACCTCGTGGTCGTGCTCGCGGCGCTGAACGCGGTGTCGGACGTCGTGCGGGCGCCGGACGATGCGGGCGTCGAGCGTACGCTGTTCGACCGCCGCAACATCGTCGGGCAGGCCGTCCAGCAGATCCGGATGCAGCCGGCGCAACTGCGCGGGCTGGACGAGCGCGTGACCGACCTGCTGTCGCGCGCCGATCACCTGATGAACGTCGTGCTGCCGGCGGCGCTTGCCGCGCGGCCGTCGCGCTGAGCGAACGACTCGACCGCATGCGCTTCGCCGCGCGCGGTCTCGTGTCGGGCGATACGGTTTCGCGTGGGGGCCGCGAGTCTGCTATCTTCCCGGGCATCTCATCGCTTTCCCGCCGATTCTTCATGACCGACCGCATCGTCGCCGCCTTCGATTTCGACGGCACCATCACGACTACCGACAGCTTTCGCCATTTCGTCCGCCAGACGGTCGGCACGCCGCGTTTCGCGTGGGCCGGGCTGCGCGCGCTACCGTGGATCGTCGCGATGAAGGCCGGGCTGCTGTCGCGCGGCGACGCGAAGGCGAAGTTCGCGTCGTTCGCGTTCGGGCCGATCCGCGAAGACGCGCTCGATGCGCAGGCGCGCACGTTCGTCGACAGTTATCTGCCGAGGCTCGTGCGTCCGGAAATGCTCGAGCGCGTTCGCGAACATCGCGCGCGCGGGCACGAAGTCGTGCTGGTCAGCGCGTCGCCGTCGCTGTATCTGGAGAAGTGGGCCAAGACGGCCGGCTTCGACGCGGTGCTCGCGACGCGGCTCGCGTTCGAGCGCGGCATCTTCGCCGGCCGGCTCGACGGCGAGAACTGCTGGGGGCCGCAGAAGGTCGTGCGGCTGCGCGGGTGGTGGGGCAACCGGCCGCCGAAGCAATTGTTCGCGTACGGCGACAGCCGCGGCGACAAGGAGATGGCCGAGCTCGCGAACTGGTCGTGGATCCGCGGCCAGGGACCGATGCCGCCGATCGGCGATTGAGGCCGCGCTGATGTCGCGCGCCGCCGGCGTTACGCGTCGGCCTGCGCGCTGTGCGTGCCGCGAGACGGGCGATAGCCGCCCCAGCGATTCGCGCGCGCGAACGTGCCGACGTCGTTGAAGCGCACGCCGACTTCGCGTAATGCCGCATGCGCGGTGCGCGCGGTCAGTTGCCGGATGTAGAACGGATCGCGCACCACGAAGTGATGGATCGCGTGCGTGCTGCCGAAATTGAAGCAGAACAGCTGGAACGGCAGCATCCACCACGGGTTCAGCACCTGCGTCTGCTGGATCACGTTGCGCGAATCGATGTCGCCGAAATAATGCATGTTCGAGCTGACGAAGTTGATGCAGAAGCTGCGTACGAAGTTCGGCCCGAGCCACACCACCGCCAGGAAATCGACGACGCTCATCGCCCGCTCGACGCCGGCGGGCACCGTCACCGCGACGCCGAACGCATGCAGCGCGAACAGGCCGGCGTGATAGACGATGAACGCGTGCCACAGCGCGTAGTACAGGTGACCGACCGGCATGTACGACGACACCTGCTCGACGCGCAGCTGCAGGCGCTCGGACGGATCCCGCACCGGCTGCGCGGCCACGTACTGCTTCACCTTGCGGCGCATCGCGGCCGGCCGCAGCACGACGGCGAGCATGCCGTCCGCGATCATCAGCAGCCGCTTCACGCCCCAGCGCTCGCCGTTGGTGATGCCGAATTCCTCGAGATCCGATTCGCCGCCCGACACCTTGTGGTGATGCAGATGCATGCGCCGGCGCGTCCACGGATTGATCGTGCCCGGCCGCGTGAGCCAGCACAGCGCCATCATCAGGTGATACGCCCACGGCGTTTTCTTGAAGTACATCAGGTGGATCAGGTCGTGCTCGAGCTCGTGAATCAGCGACGTGACGAACGCGGCGAGCGGCAGCGCGACGTACCATGCGAGCGCGCCGCGCGCATACAGCCACGCGATCGCGAGCATCGCGCTCACCGACACGGCCATCACGGTCGCGCCGACGAGGTTCTGGTTGTCGAGCAGCGGAAAGCGTGCGCGGATCGCGTCGCTCGCGGCGTTGACTTCGCGACGGACGTACGCGACCTTGTCTGCGTCGTGGCGAAAGGCGGTTCGTGCGGGTTGGCTCATCGAGCGGAATCCGTGCGGAAAGGGTGGGGCGCAATGCCGATGCGACAAGCATAGGCGCGAGCGGGAGCGCGGGCGAGGGCCGTCGGTGCCAATGATGGTGTCATTTCGGGCCAGCGACGCTACAATCCGCCGAAACCGCTCCGGAGTTCGCCGCATGGCCTCGTCCGTTCCGGATGCCGCGCGCCAACTGAACAAGGCGACGGTGTCGTCCGCGTATGCGCTGTTCATGCTGATGCTGGCCGAGGAGCGCGGCATCGACGGCGGCCGCATTCTCGCCGGCTCGGGCGTCGGGCGCGACCGGCTCGCGCAGCCCGATGCGCGCATCACGCCGCTGCAGCAGGCGGCGATCGTGTTCAACCTGCTCGACGCGACCGACGACCCGTCGATCGCGATCGAGATCGGCCTGCGCAGCAGCCTGACGAAAGCGGGGCTGATCGGCTTCGGGCTGATGAGCTGCGCGACGCTCGGCGAGGCGATCGCGCTCGGCATCCGTTACCTGCCGACGCGCGTGCCGTTTTTCTCGGTGCGGCTCGCGCAGCTCGACAGCATCGTCGACATCGACGTGCTCGAAGCGTTTCCGCTCGGCCGGCTGCGCCAGTTCGCGGTGGAAAATTTTCTGGTCGAGACCGCGATCCTGTTCAATTCGCTGCTGGATCCGACGGCGGGCCGTACGCTGCAGTCGCGTGCCGAACTCCATTTCGAATGGCCCGAGCCGCCGTGGTTCGAGCGCTATCGCGCGCGGCTGCCGCGCTGCCATTTCGATGCGAGCGCGAACCGCATCCGCTGCGACGCCGCGCTGCTCGACGAGCCGATCGGCACCGCGAACGCGCAGACCGCGCAGATGATCGTCCAGCAGTGCGAGGCCGAACTCGCGCGGCTCGGCTATGCGGAGAGCATCGTCGAGCGCGTGCGCAACCTGTTGATCTGCGGCGAACGCGGCTATCCGTCGGTCGACGACGTCGCGCGCGAACTGCATGTATCGGCGCGCACGCTCAAGCGCAAGCTCGCCGAATACGGCGCGACCTATTCGGCGCTGCTCGACGAAATCCGGCTGCGCGATGCGCTCCGGTTGCTCGAAGGCACGCGGCTGCCGGTCGACGAGATCGCGGCGCGCGTCGGCTATACCGACCGTGCCAATTTCACGCGCGCGTTCAAGCGCTGGACGGGCGTTGCGCCGAGCGAGCGGCGCTGAACGTCGCACCCGCATCGGGGTGTCGGTTCCCGCGCAGGCGCCGAATCTTTTTCAGACCGTCAGACGATCGCGATCCAGTTCGCGCCGCGTCCGCCCGGCACGCGCGCGTGCAGCGACAGCGTGCCATCGTCCGGCGCGATCGCATACACGGCCACGTGTTCCGACTGTTCGCCGCAGGCGACGAGCCAGCGTCCCGACGGATCGATCGCGAACCCGCGCGGCTGGGTCTCGGTGGGTGTCGCGTGGGTGGGCTCGAACGTGCCGTCTTCGTTGCGGCGATAGCCGAGCAACCGGCTCGACGTGCGCTCGCTGACGTACGCGAAGCGCTCGTCGGGCGTCAGGTGCAGATCGGCGGCCCACACGGACGGTTCGGGAGCGGGCGGGCGCGCATGGCCTTGCGCGAGTTCGGCGACGGCCGGATGGCGCGCGCTCACGTGCGGGTCGCCGAGCCGGCCGGTGTCGGCGTCGCGCGCGAAGGTCGCGAGCGTTCCCCGGAATTCGCTGACGACGACCAGCGTGCGGCCGTCATCCGCGAACCGCAGGTGACGCGGGCCGAAGCCGGCCGGCACGCGCGTTTCGCCGTGTTCGACCGCGCGCACGCCGGCGGCGTCCTCGACGAGCGCAAAGCCGAACACCCGATCCGAGCCCAGCGAACTGACGTACGCGAAGCGGTTGTCCGGCGATACGATCACCGCATGCGCGTTCGCGATGCCGCCCGCGACTTGCAGCGGCGTGCCGTCGCCGTCGCGCACGCGCGCCGCGTCGTAGAGGCTCAGCGAACTGCCGCCGTACGACGCGCCGAGCAGCCAGCGGCCGCTGCGGTCGAGCGACAGGTACGCATGGCTCGCGTCGATCGCGGTCGCGCCGATGCGCACGAGCGCGCCCGTGGCGGCGACGCGGAACGCGACGATCGTCGGCTGCACGCCGCGCGTCGCGACGTAGAGCCGCGCGCGGTCGGCCTGCACGGCGATCGGCATCGCGGCGTCGGCGGCCGGATAACGGGCGAGCGGCGCGAGCGTGCCGTCGCCGGCGAGGGAGAACGTGGCGAGGTCGCCGTCGACGGCATTCGAGACGACGACGGTCAGGCGGTCAGTGTTCGGCATGGCGGAGCATCGAAGCGTGCGTGAAGGATTCGTCGGCCGGCCGGCCGCGCGGCGGATCGCTGCGCCGGTGCGTGCGCGCGAACAGCGCGGCGACCGCGGCGACGAGCGAAGCGATCGCGAGCGCATACAGCCCGCCCGTGATCGAACCCGTATGTTGCTTCAGATAGCCGAAGGCCGTCGGCGCGACGAAGCCGCCGAGGTTGCCGACCGAGTTGATCAGCGCGATCACGGCCGCGGCCACGCGCGTGTCGAGATAGCCCTGCGGGATCGGCCAGAACAGCGACGCCGCGGCCTTGAAACCGAGCGCGGCGAAGCAGATCGACGCGAACGACCACACCGGATTCGGCGACGTCGATGCGAACAGTCCGCACGCGGCAAGCACGAGCGCGAACGCGAGCCAGCGCTGCGGATGCTTCCACTTCGACGACAGCACCGCGAAGCCGTACATCGCACCGATCGCGATCATCCACGGAATCGTGTTGTACAGGCCGACCTGGAAATCGGTGAGGCCGCCCATCTTGCGGATGATGGTCGGCAGCCAGAACGTGGCCGCGTAGATCGTCAGCTGGATCGAGAAGTACAGGAAGCAGAACAGCATGATCTGCGGATCGCGCAGCAGCGTGGTCGCGCGCACCGGCACGTTCGAGCGGACGTCGCGCGTCGCGCGCTCGTCGTCGAGCGCGTTCTGGAGCGCCGTGCGTTCTTCCGGCGTGAGCCACGTCGCGTCGCGGATATGCGATTTCAGCAGCAGCCAGCTCGCGCCGCACAGCGCGACCGAGAACAGCCCTTCGATCAGGAACATCCACTGCCAGCCTGCGAGGCCGAAGCCGCGGATCGACAGCAGTGCGCCGGTGACGGGCCCGGACAGCACCGACGCGAACGCGGAGCCGCCGAGGAAGATCGCCATCGCCTTGCCGCGTTCCTGCGGCGGCAGCCATTGCGACAGGTACAGCACGACGCCGGGGAAGAAGCCGGCCTCGGCGGCGCCGAGCAGGAAGCGCAGCGCATAAAACGATGTGTCGTTCCACACGAACGCCATCGCGGCCGCGACGATGCCCCACGTCGCCATGATCCGCGCGAGCCAGATGCGCGCGCCGTAGCGCTGCATCAGCAGGTTCGACGGCACTTCGAACAGCGCGTAGCCGACGAAGAACAACCCGGCGCCGAGCCCGTACGCGGCCGCGCCGATGCCGATCGACGCTTCGAGATGGCGATCGACGAAGCCGACGTTCACGCGGTCGATGTAGTTCGCGATGAACATGATCAGCACGAGCGGCAGCACGTGCCACTTCACTTTCGAGACGGCGGACGCGAGCGGGTCGCGGCCGGGCAGGGCGGACGAGGGCGGGTTCAACGGTGTCTCCGGTCGGGCGGCCGCGGACGGGGCGGTAGCCCGCGTCGCGTCTGGGTGGCAGTTTATGTAGTACGTCGTCGTATGACATGGTACGCCGGTGCGTTGGCGATGACGCCGCGGGTTTACCCGGAAATTTTCTTGGTTTTGGAGAAATCAGGCGATGAAAAGCGGAAGTTTTCACATCTGATGACGTATGACATAAAACGACATTGCGTCGACCGTCAGGTGCGGCGCGGGCCCGCCTCGGCGTGAAAGCTCGGGATCGAGGCGATGCATTCGTGCCCGGTACGTTGAGGGAGCCGGGCGAGAGAACCGACCTCGACGGCGCACTGCCCGATATCCGCGTGTTTCGCACGACGGCGCTCAAGCGGGAAGTCGTGCTGCGCATAAAGCGGCAACAGCGCGCTCGTGGCGAACGACATGCAGGCGACCCGCAAGCCGTTTGCAGGGCAGCGCCGCTACGCTGTATCGAAGGCGCGCGCGGTTGCGGCACAATACTTGGCGCGCGCGTTCGGCGTGCACGCCAGTTGCGCGAACGGCGGATTTCATGCGTTGACGATGGAGCAACGGATCATGCAGGACAACCAGTACGCGCGGCATGTCTTCGCGTTCAACGGCGACGCGGACGGCCTGTGCGCGCTTCAGCAACTGCGGCTCGCGGAACGCGTGCACGGCACGCTCGTGACCGGCGTGAAGCGCGACATCAGGCTGCTCGAGCGCATCGACGCGGGCGCCGACGACATCGTCACCGTGCTCGACGTGTCGCACGACCAGAACCGCGACGCGTGCGCGCGGCTGCTGCGCGACGGCGCGACGGTCCGTTACTTCGACCATCACTTTGCCGGCGAGCTGCCCGACCATCCGCGCTTCGACGCGCATATCGACATGGCGGCCGACGTCTGTACGAGCGCGATCGTGAACCGCCATCTCGACGGCCGGTACGCGCGCTGGGCGATCGTCGCGGCGTTCGGCGACGAACTGCCGGCGCTCGGCGAGGCGCTGGCGCGCGAGCACGGCGTCGACGAAGCCGAGCGGGGCGTGCTCGCCGAACTCGGGCGCTATCTGAACTACAACGCCTACGGCGAGTGCGTCGGCGATCTGCACTTCGATCCGGCGGCGCTCGCGGACGCGATGCTGCCATGCGTCGATCCGTTCGATTTCGTGCGCGGGACGGCCGTGTTCGCCGCGTTGCGCGACGGCTACCGCGACGACATGGCGCGCGCGTGCGCGCTCGCGCCGCTGCGCGAGGTGCCGGGCGCAACGCTGGTCCGGATGCCCGATCATCCGTGGGCGCGGCGCGCGACCGGCATGCTCGCGAACGAGCGAATGCGCGACGCGCCGCATGCGGCGCTCGCGGTACTGTCGCCGCGCGCGGGCGGCGGGCTCGTCGTCAGCGTACGCGTGCCCGACGGCCGGCCGATCGGCGCGGACGAGTTCTGCCGCGGCTTCGCGACCGGGGGCGGGCGCAAGTGCGCAGGCGGCATCAACCATCTGCCGGAAGCCGAGTTCGATGCGTTTGCGGAGCGCTTCGAGGCCACGTTCCGGCTCGATTGACGCGATGCATCGTTGACCGGATCAGCCGGTCGCCCCGGCGGGCACGGACGACCGTCGGGCAGCCGCAGCGTGGCTCGATGCGTTCGGCGTTGCGTCGACCGTGCGCGGTGTGCGGTGTGCCCGAACCGTTCGACGTGCAACACCGTCAGAGCAACATGCCGTGCGTGCGGCCGTCCGGCAGCACGACTTCCTTTGAATTGAAGTGGATCGTGCGGTCGCGTTCGGTGTCGCCGTGGCGTGCCGGCCGTGACGACCGGCGTCGACACCACGCAGCGCAGCCGCGACAATACGCGTCTCCCTTTGCTTTCGTCATCGAGGTGCCTGCCCGTGTCTGCCCAGCCGTCCGTTGCCCCCGCGATCGTCTGGTTCCGCGACGATCTGCGCGTGACCGATCAGCCCGCGTTGACGCGCGCGGTCGAATCCGGCCGGCCGCTCGTCTGCGTGTTCGTCGACGACACGGGCGCCGGCGCCGGACCCGCGCTCGGCGGCGCGGCGCGCTGGTGGCTGCACGGGTCGCTGGCCGGGCTCGACGCCGCGCTCGCGCGGCATGGCGGGCGCCTGCTGCTGCTGCGCGGCGACGCGCAGCGCGAGATCGAGCGCGTCGTCGGCGACACGGGCGCGGCCGCCGTGTACTGGAACCGCCGTTATGCGCAGCCGCAGCGCGACGCCGACGCGGCGCTGAAGGCATCGCTCAAGGCGCGCGGCGTGACGGTCGAGAGCAGCAACGGCAGCCTGTTGAACGAGCCGTGGGAGGTGCTGACGGGCAGCGGCGGCCCGTACCAGGTCTTCACCGCGTACTGGCGCGCGGCGCGCCGCGATCGCACGGTCGCCGCGCCGCTGCCGGCACCCGAGCGGATCGCGTTTCATCCATGGTCGCAAGCCGTGCGCGACCGTGCGCTGTCGCTCGACGCACTTGCGTTGCGTCCGCCTGCGCCGGACTGGGCCGGTGGCCTGCGCGACGCGTGGCCGGCGCCCGACGAAGCCGGCGCGCACGCACAGCTCGATACGTTTGTGACGACCGCGCTCGCCGGCTACGCGGACGCGCGCGACCGTCCCGATCGCCCCGCGACGAGCCGGCTGTCGCCGTTCCTGCGCTTCGGCAACGTGTCGCCGCGACAGGTGTGGCATGCGGTGCAGGGCGCCGCGCACGCAGGCGGCGCGGCGTACGCGGCGCACGCCGACAAGTTCCTGAGCGAGCTCGGCTGGCGCGAATTCAGCTACACGCTGCTGTATCACTTCCCGGCGCTCGCGACCGACAACTTCCGCGCGCAGTTCGATGCGATGCCGTGGCGCGACGATCCCGCCGCGTTACGTGCGTGGCAGCGCGGGCGGACCGGCTATCCGCTCGTCGACGCGGGCCTGCGCGAGCTGTGGACGACCGGCTGGATGCACAACCGCGTGCGGATGGTCGTCGCGTCGTTCCTGATCAAGCATCTGCTGATCGACTGGCGCGCGGGCGAAGCGTGGTTCCGCGACACGCTGGTCGACGCCGATCCCGCGAACAATGCGGCGAGCTGGCAATGGGTGGCCGGCTGCGGCGCCGACGCCGCGCCGTATTTCCGCATCTTCAATCCGGTCGCGCAGGGGCAGAAGTTCGACCCGGACGGCGCGTACGTGCGGCGCTGGGTGCCCGAGCTCGCCGGCCTCGACGACGCATCGATCCACGCACCTTGGGAAGCGTCGCCGCTGGCGCTCGAAGCGGCCGGCGTACGGCTCGGCGTCGACTATCCGGCGCCGCTCGTCGAGCACTCGGCCGCGCGCGCCCGTGCGCTCGATGCGCTGGCCACGTTGCCGAAGCGCCGCTGACCGTCCGCTCCGGTTTGCCGCATCAATTGCAGAAGGCGACGTGCTCGAGCAGCGCGTAGGCGACGCCCGCATCGAAGTAGGCCGCGCCGCACCACGCGACGAACGCGAGCGTGCCGGCGGCCAGCGCCGCGCGCATCATGCCCATGCCGCGTTCCCCGATGCCGGGCGCGCGACGCGCGCGTCGTCGATCGGCTGGTGCAGTAGCGCCGCGAGCACGCCGAGCGCGATCGAGCCGATCCACAGCGGCAGGTACGAATGCGTCGCGTCGTACACGAGCGCGCCGAGCCACACGCCGAAGAAGCTGCCGAGCTGGTGGCCGAAGAATACGAAGCCGAACAGCGTCGCGATGTAGCGCACGCCGAACATCTGCGAGATCACGCCGTTCGTCAGCGGGACCGTGCCGAGCCACGTGAAGCCCATCACGGCCGCGAACACATAGACGCTCGTGGGCGACAGCGGCGCGGCGACGAACGCGGCCATCGCGAGCGCACGCACGAGATACAGCACGGACAGCACGTACTTGCGCCGCAGCAGCCCGCCCAGATGGCCGCACGCATAGGTGCCGGCCACGTTGGTCAGCGCGATCAGCGCGAGCGCGACGCTCGCATGGCGCGCCGGCAGCCCGTGGTCGAGCAGGTACGCGGGCAGGTGCGTCGCGATGAAGGCGAGCTGGAAGCCGCACGCGAAGAAGCCCGCGTTCAGCAGCCAGAAGCCGCGATGCGCGAACGCCTCGCGCACGGCTTCACCGATCGACTGTTCAGGGCCGGCGGCGGCGCCCGCCGCCTGCGCGGGCCGGTCGCACAGCAGCACGGCGAGCGGCGCGAGCAACGCGGCGACGAGCGCCAGCGCGATGAACGCGTGCCGCCAGCCGATGCCGCCGATCAGTTCCTGTGCGACGGGCACCATGCAGAACTGGCCGAGCCCGCCGATCGCGCCGGCAACCCCGAGCGCCCAGCCGCGCCGATCGGGCGGGAACAGGCGGCTCAGCGCGCCGTAGATCGACGCGAACGCCGAGCCCGACAGCGCGATGCCGATCACGAGCCCGGCGCCGACGGTGAACACGCCGGTCGTGGCCGCCTGCGCCATCGTGACGAGCCCGGCCGCGTACAGCAGCATGCCGGCGACGATCACCCGCACCGAGCCGAAGCGGTCGGCGATCATCCCGGTGAACGGTTGCGCGACGCCCCAGATCAGGTTCTGCAACGCCAGCGCGAGCCCGAACGCCTCCCGCGACCAGCCGTGGTCGAGCGACACGGGCGCGAGGAACAGGCCCTGCACGTGCCGGATGCCGAGCGCGGCGCCCATGATCAGGCCGCCTGCCAGCACGGGCAGCCAGCGGCGCCGGACTTCCTGCTCGATCGGGGTCATGCGTGTCTCCGGATGAAGGCGCGCGGCGAAACGGTTGCGCTCGATCCGATTAGACGAGCGGGGCGGTCGTCGCTCAAGCGATCATTCGGTCAGGTTGGCATGCGTGACGGGAATGCGAAGGGGCGACGTCGGCTGTCCGCGGTCACGCGCATCCGCACCGTCGGCTCAGGCCGACGTCATGTCGTGCGCGTGCATCGACGCATCGCATTCGGCCGCTTCGGCGAGCATCCAGTCGCGCACGTCGGCGACTTCGCGGCGCGGGGCCGGATCGTGCTGGAACAGCCAGTAGCCGTACGTTTCCGACAGCGTCTGCGTGTGCGGCCCGAGCACCGCGAGCCGGCCGTCGGCGAGCATCGGCGCGACGAGCGCGAGCCGGCCGAGCGCGATGCCCTGGCCGGCGATCGCGGCCTGGATCACCTGATCGTACTGGTTGAAGCGCAGCACGCCTTTCGGGCGCGCGTCGCCGAGCCCGGCCGCGTGCAGGTGCGCGTGCCACTGCAACTGCGGTTGCGGCGGCCCGTCGAATTCGAGCAGCACGTGATCGGCGATCGCGGCCGCGCTCGTGACCGGCCGCGCGGCGAGCGCGGGATGCGCGACCGGCATGACGATCTCGTCGAACAGGCGCAGCGCGCCGGCCGGCGCGCGCTCGCGCGGGCAGTAGCGGATGCCGAGGTCGATGCCCTCCGCGCGCAAATCGAGTACCTTGTCGTTCGCGGCCACGCGCAGGTCGATTTCGGGCAGCCGCGCCTGCAGCCGGCCGAGCCGCGGCAGCAGCCACAGCGCGGTCACGCCGATGCTGGCGGTGATCGTCACGGGCTGGCGCTCGCGCGCGGCGGCGAGCGACGCGACGGTGTCCTGCAGGCCGTGCAGCGCCGCATCGGCGACGCGGAACAGTCGCTCGCCTTCCGGCGTGAATGAAATCTTCCGGTAGCCGCGCTGCAGCAACGTCACGCCGAGATGCGCTTCGAGCGCATGGACCTGGCGGCTGACCGCCGACTGCGTGACGCACAGATCCTGCGCGGCGAGCGTGATGCTCATGCGGCGGCCGACGGCGACGAAGCCGCGGACGAGATCGAGCGACGGGAGGCGGACGAGTGGCGTTGACATGCGCGTGACTCATGCGAACGGAGCAGCAAGATTGGTTGAGAACGCGGCACGCGTCAAGTTCAATGGAGGCGGGTTGGTTGCGGACGGGGAGGCTGAGTCAGCGTTGACGCGCCAACTCGGACCGACCGCTATGCGTGGGATCCGAGTAAGCGCTAAAGCGCTAACTCGGACCGACAGGAGACACGATGACGATTTCGAACGAGGAAAGCGGCGCAGCGCAGGGCAGTCGCGCGGCGGGCGCATTGCCGCCCGAACCCGTGACGCTGCGGGCAGCCGACGGCTACGAACTGCGCGGCCACGTGTGGCGCCATCGCGGCGCCGCCGCAGCGCGGCCCGTGACGGTCATCAACTGCGCGACGTCGGTGCGCTGCGACTACTACTTTCGTTTCGCGGCCTGGCTGTTCGCGCAAGGGCGCGACGTGCTCGTCTACGACTATCGCGGTATCGGCGGATCGCGTCCGGCGCAGCTCGCGAAGCTGCGCGCGAACTGGCTCGACTGGGGACGGCTCGATTGTGAAGCCGCGCTGCACTATGCGCGCGACGCGTTTCCGGGCCAGCCGCTCGATGTGGTTGCGCACAGCATCGGCGGCTGCGTGCTCGGCCTCGCGGCATCGAACGTGCACGTGCGGCATGCGGTGACCGTCGGCGCGCAGTACGCGTATTGGCGCGACTATTTGCCCACTGAGCGGCGCCGCATGTGGTGGAAGTGGCATGTCGCGATGCCCGCGCTCGCCGCCGTGTTCGGCTACGTGCCCGCGAAGCGGCTCGGCTGGATGGAGGACACGCCGCGCGGTATCGCGCTGTCGTGGGCGCGTTCGCGGCCGCGTTTCGAGGACGGCTACCTCGGCAGCGTGCTCGACGACGGCGCGGCGAGCCGTGCCGCGTTGCCGGCGCGCTTCGCGGGGCTGTCGGCGCCGATGCTCGCGGTCGGCATCGACGACGACGCGTTCGGCACGGTCGCCGCGATCGAGCGGCTGGTCGGCTACTACACGGGCAGCAACGTCACGCATCTGCGGATCGCGCCGGCCGACATCGGCGTCGACGCGATCGGTCATTTCGCGTTTTTCCACAGCCGCTTCACCGACACGCTGTGGCCGGTCGCGTTGTACTGGCTGCAACACGGCGTGCTGCCGGCCGATGCACCGGGCGTCGTGCACGCGCTGCACCCGACGTCGCGCGGGCGAGTGACGGGGAGCGGCGTGCCGGGCAGGGCGGCGAGCGGGTGACCCAGCCTGTGCGAGCGCGACGCGCAGCCTCGTTTGCGTCGCGCGCCCGCAGCAGCAGCCGGACGCCGCCGCGATCGATTAACATCGGACGTTTCGCTCCCATGCACAGACTGCCGCGCGCCGATGTCCATTCCGTCCGATTCCGCTTCTCCCGTTGAAACGCCCCGCGCATGGCGCATGCACGCACTCGACGTGCCGCCCGCCGCCGCGCGCGCCGGCGTGCGGATCGCGCGCATCGATTTCGACTGGCGCGTCCCGCTCGCGTCGCCCGCGTATGCGGCGCTGAGCGACGACGAGCGCGCCCGCGCCGCACGTTTCCTGCGGCACGAGGATGGGGTGCGCAGCGCCGCGACGCGCGCCGCGCTGCGCGACGTGCTCGGCGCGGCGCTCGGCATCGCGCCGCGCGCGGTCGCAATCGTCGTCGACGCAGCGGGGCGGCCGTCGCTGGACCCTGCGCATCGTGCGTCGCTCGACTTCAACGTGTCGCATGCGGGCGCTCATGCGCTGCTCGCATGGGTGCCGGCCGGTCGCGTCGGCGTCGATATCGAGGGCTGCAACCGCGCGACGGACTGGCGCGCGCTGACGCGCGAAGTGTGCGCACCCGCCGAGATCGCGTATCTCGACGATCTGCCGTCCGGCGCGCGCGAGGGCGAATTCATGCGGGTGTGGTCCGCGAAGGAGGCGCTGCTCAAGGCGCTCGGCACCGGCATCGTCGGCGGGCTGCGCGCGTTCGCGGTCGTGCCGCCGCGCGACTCGGCGACACCCGCGACGACGATCGTCGACCCGACCGCGCCCGCCGCCGGCGTCGCGGCGTTCGATGCGGCGTGGCTCGATGCGGCGCCCGGCTACGCGGCGTGCGTCGCGTGGACGCGCGCGTAGGCCGAGCGCGACGCGGCGCTTACTCGAGCGGCGCGTCGTTCGGCGCCGCGTAGCGCGCCTTGATCACGTCGCTCATCGGGAAGTCGAACGACAGCCCCTTCGGCGGCACCGGCTTCATGAACCATTTGTCGTACAGCGCATTGATCTCGCCGCTTTTCATCAGCTGCACGAGCACGCCGTCGACGAGGGCCTTGAACTGCGGATCGTCCTTGCGCAGCATGAACCCGTAGGCTTCCGACGATTGCGGCGTGCCGACGAGCTGCCAGTCGGCCGGCTTCGCGGCGAGCTGGCGCACGCCCGCGAGCAGCACGTCGTCCATCATGTACGCGGCCGCGCGGCCCGATTCGAGCGTGAGACGTCCTTCGCCATAGTCCTTCGCGCTGATGATCTGCATGCCCATCTTCTTTTCCTCGTTCATCTTGCGCAGCAGGCGTTCGGACGTCGTGCCCTGGTTCGTCACGACCGTCTTGCCGGCGAGATCGGGGAAGTCGCGGATGCCCGAGCTCGTGCGCGTGAGCAGGCGCGTCGTCGCGACGAAGAAGGTGGTCGAGAACGCGACCTGCGCATGGCGCGCGGCGAGATTGGTCGTCACGCCGCATTCGAGATCGACGGTGCCGTTCTGCACGAGCGGAATGCGGTTCTGCGACGTGACCGGAATGAAGCGCACCTGCAGGTCGGGCTTGCCGGTGCGCGCCTTCACCGCGGCGATCACGCGGTCGCACAGGTCCTGCGAGAAGCCGATGACCTTGCCGCTCGCATCGACATAGGAGAACGGCACCGACGTTTCGCGATGGCCGATCGAAATCAGGTTGGACTGCCGGATCTTCTCGAGCGTGCCGGACAGCGGCTCGGCGGCGACGGACGCGCCGCACGCGAGTGCGCACGCGGCGACGAGCAGGGGGCGGCCGATGCGGGCGGCGAATCGTGACGGGAAGGGCATGACGGTCTCCGTGGCGAATGAGGATCCACATGTTGCCAAATAAAAAATAAAAACAACATATGTTAAATCGCGACCCCGACCGGCCGAGCCGGCGGCGCGTGGCGGACATCAGGGAAACTCCCGAGCCGGAATTATGAAAAACGGGTTGTCTAGACAAGTTCCGATGGCTACACTTCAATCCACTCCGAACTTGTCTAGACAGGATTGCTCACATGATTACGTTGACCCCCGGCCATCTGACCCTCCCGCAACTGCGCCGGATCGCACGCGAATCCGTGCAACTGAAGCTCGACCCGGCCAGCTTCGCGAAGATCGACGCGGGCGCGAAGGCCGTCGCCGACATCGCCGCGAAGGGCGAGCCGGCCTACGGCATCAACACGGGTTTCGGCCGTCTGGCGAGCACCCACATCCCGCACGACCAGCTCGAACTGCTGCAGAAGAACCTGGTGCTGTCGCACGCGGTCGGCGTGGGCGAGCCGATGGCGCGCTCGTCGGTGCGTCTGCTGATGGCGCTGAAGCTGTCGAGCCTCGGCCGCGGCCACTCGGGCATCCGTCGCGAAGTGATGGACGCGCTGATCACGCTGTTCAATGCGGACGTGCTGCCGCTGATCCCGGTGAAGGGTTCGGTCGGCGCCTCGGGCGACCTCGCGCCGCTCGCGCACATGTCGGCCGTGCTGCTCGGCGTCGGCGAAGTGTTCATCCGCGGCGAACGCGCGAGCGCGCTCGACGGTCTGCGCGTCGCCGGCCTCGCGCCGCTGACGCTGCAGGCGAAGGAAGGCCTCGCGCTCCTGAATGGCACGCAGGCATCGACCGCACTCGCGCTCGACAACATGTTCGCGATCGAAGACCTGTACCGCACCGCGCTCGTCGCCGGCGCGCTGTCGGTCGACGCGGCAGCCGGCTCGGTGAAGCCGTTCGACGCGCGCATCCACGAACTGCGCGGCCATCAAGGCCAGATCGACGCGGCCGCGTCGTACCGCGAACTGCTCGAAGGTTCGCCGATCAACCAGTCGCACCGCGACTGCGACAAGGTGCAGGATCCGTACAGCCTGCGCTGCCAGCCGCAGGTGATGGGCGCGTGCCTCGACCAGATGCGTCATGCGGCCGACGTGCTGCTGGTCGAAGCGAACGCCGTGTCGGACAACCCGCTGATCTTCCCGGATACCGGCGAAGTGCTGTCGGGCGGCAACTTCCATGCCGAGCCCGTCGCGTTCGCGGCCGACAACCTCGCGCTCGCCGCGGCGGAAATCGGCGCGCTGGCCGAGCGCCGCATCGCGCTGCTGATCGACGCGACGCTGTCGGGCCTGCCCCCGTTCCTCGTGAAGGACGGCGGCGTGAACTCCGGCTTCATGATCGCGCACGTGACGGCGGCCGCTCTCGCATCGGAGAACAAGACGCTCGCGCACCCGGCGTCGGTCGACTCGCTGCCGACTTCCGCGAACCAGGAAGACCACGTGTCGATGGCGACGTTCGCCGCGCGCAAGCTCGCCGACATCGCGGACAACACGAAGCACATCCTTGCGATCGAACTGCTGGCCGCCGCCCAGGGCGTCGACCTGCGTGCGCCGTACCACACGAGCCCGAAGCTCGCGCCGGTGATGGAGACGATCCGCGGCAAGGTTGCGCACTACGAGCTCGATCACTACTTCGCACCGGACATCGCGGTGATCGCGAAGCTGGTCGGCGAGCGCGCGTTCGCGAAGGTCGCGCCGTTCTCGTTCGCATCGGAACAGTAAGCCGATGAGTGCGCCGGTCTACCAGGAGATCAAGGATTTCATCCTGGGCCGCATTCACGCCGGCGAGTGGGCGGAGGGCGATCAGGTGCCGTCCGAGAACGAACTGGCACGCGAGTTCAAGGTCGCGCGCATGACCGTCAACCGCGCGGTGCGCGAGTTGATGGCCGAGCAGGTGCTCACGCGCATGAAGGGCGCGGGCACCTACGTCGCGCGGCCGAAGTACGAGTCGACGCTGGTCGCGATCCGCAGCATCTCGGAAGAGGTGGGCGCACGCGGGCATGCGTACCGCGCGAGCGTGCTCGGGCTCGACACGATCCGCGCCGACGATGCGCTTGCCGACGAGATGCAGGTGGCCGTGCGCACGAAGCTGTTTCATTCGCAGGTGCTGCACTTCGAGAACGACGAGCCGGTGCAGCTCGAAGAACGATGGGTGAATCCGGCGGTCGCGCCGGATTACGCCGAGCAGGATTTCACGAACACGACGCCGAACCTGTACCTGATGCGCGCGGCGCCGCTGCAGCGCGTCGAGTACCGGATCGAAGCGGCGGCCCCGGCGCCGGAGCGGCGCGAGCAGCTGCGGATGGACGACGTCGAACCGTGTCTGGTTTTACATCGGCGCACCTGGTCGCAGGGCGTCGTCGCCTCGGTGGCGAATTTGTGGCATCCCGGCAGCCGTTATCGCTTCACCGGGCATTTCTGATTCCTTATTGATCTTCCATTTCCTTCGGGAGCAGTCGTCATGAACCATCCGAAACACATCGATCCCCGTCTCGATCCGACGCGCACGATCCGCGCGCCGCGCGGCAGCGAAAAGACCTGCAAGACCTGGCTGGCCGAAGCGGCCTACCGGATGATCCAGAACAACCTCGACCCGGAAGTCGCCGAGCATCCGCATGCGCTCGTCGTGTACGGCGGCATCGGCCGTGCGGCGCGCAACTGGGAATGCTACGACCAGATCCTCGCGTCGCTGAAGGATCTCGAGGAAAACGAAACGCTGCTGATTCAATCGGGCAAGCCGGTCGGCGTGTTCCGCACGCACAAGGATGCGCCGCGCGTGCTGCTCGCGAACTCGAACCTGGTGCCGCACTGGGCGAACTGGGATCACTTCCACGAGCTCGACCGCAAGGGCCTGATGATGTACGGCCAGATGACGGCCGGCAGCTGGATCTACATCGGCAGCCAGGGCATCGTGCAGGGCACCTATGAAACGTTCTTCTCGGTCGCGAACCAGCACTTCAACGGCGATCCGTCGGGCCGCTGGATCCTGACGGGCGGCCTGGGCGGGATGGGCGGCGCGCAGCCGCTCGCCGCGACGATGGCCGGCTTCTCGATGATCGCGGTCGAATGCGACGAGACGCGCATCGACTTCCGCCTGAAGACGCGCTACGTCGACAAGAAGGCGACGACGCTCGACGAAGCGCTCGGCATGATCGACGAAGCGAAGCGCACCGGCAAGCCGGTGTCGATCGGCTTGCTCGGCAACGCGGCCGACGTGTTCGCGGAACTCGTCACGCGCGGCATCACGCCGGACTGCGTGACCGACCAGACGAGCGCGCACGACCCGATCAACGGCTACCTGCCGCAAGGCTGGACCGTCGCGCAATGGCGCGAGGCGCAGAAGGTCGATCCGCAAAGCATCGTGAAGGTCGCGAAGCAGTCGATGGCCGTCCAGGTGCGCGCGATGCTCGCGCTGCAGGAACGCGGCGCGGCGACGCTCGACTACGGCAACAACATCCGCCAGATGGCGCTGGAAATGGGCGTCGAGAACGCATTCGACTTCCCGGGCTTCGTGCCGGCGTATATCCGCCCGCTGTTCTGCGAAGGCAAGGGCCCGTTCCGCTGGGTCGCGCTGTCCGGCGATCCGGAAGACATCTACAAGACCGACCAGAAGGTGAAGGAGCTGATCCCCGACGATCCGCACCTGCACAACTGGCTCGACATGGCGCGTGAGCGCATCGCGTTCCAGGGCCTGCCGGCACGGATCTGCTGGGTCGGCGTGAAGGATCGCTACCGCCTCGGCCAGGCGTTCAACGAGATGGTCAAGAACGGCGAACTGAAGGCGCCGATCGTGATCGGCCGCGACCACCTCGACACGGGTTCGGTCGCGAGCCCGAACCGCGAAACGGAATCGATGAAGGACGGTTCGGACGCCGTCAGCGACTGGCCGCTGCTGAACGCGCTGCTGAACACCGCGGGCGGCGCATCGTGGGTGTCGCTGCACCATGGCGGCGGCGTCGGCATGGGCTTCTCGCAGCACTCGGGCGTCGTGATCGTCGCCGACGGTACGGCCGACGCGCACGAGCGTCTCGGTCGCGTGCTGCTGAACGATCCTGCGACGGGCGTGATGCGCCATGCGGATGCCGGCTACGAACTCGCGCAGCAGACGGCCCGCGAAGCCGGCCTGAAGCTGCCGATGCTCGGCCGCTGAGCATGACGGCGCTCGACCAGGCGCCGGTGAACGTGACGACGATCCGCGCGGCGGATCTCGTCGCGTCGCCGTGGAAGAACGGCGGCGGCGTGACGCGCGAGATCGGCGCGTTCCCGCCCGGCGCGGCACTCGATGCGTTCGCGTGGCGCGTGAGCGTCGCGGACGTCGGCACGGCCGGGCCGTTCTCGCGTTTCGACGGCGTCGACCGCACGCTCGTGCTGCTGTCCGGCGCGGGCATGACGCTCGCCGAAGCGGGCGGCACGCGGCACGTGCTCGATGCACCGCTGGCCCGTGCGGATTTTGCGGGCGAGACGGCGATCGACGCGATGCTGCACGACGGCGCGACGCGCGACTTCAACCTGATGACGCGCCGTTCGGCCGCGCGCGGGTCGGTCGACGTATGGCCCGAGGGCACGCACCGCATCGAGCGCGCCGATACCGTGCTGCTGTTCTGCGCGACCGGCGCGGTCGGTGTCGAGATCGACGGCGCGCACTACGCGCTGCAGGAAATGGACACGCTGCGGCTCGACGGGCCGCGGCGTGCGTTTGACGTCGTCGTGAGCGGAAGCGGCGCGCTGCTTGCCGTATCGCTCGCCGTCGGCGAACGAGACTGAACGCATGAAACCGACTGTCTGGCATCACCTGAGGCTGTGTCCGCACGGCCATCCCGACGAGACGATCGACGACGCGGCGATCGCCGTCGACGAAACCGGCACGATCGCGTGGCTCGGCGCATTGTCCGCGCTGCCGCACGGTTATGCGCACTGGCGGCGCGAGGACCTGCACGGCGCGTGGGTGACGCCGGGCCTCGTCGACTGCCATACGCACCTCGTGTACGGCGGCACGCGCGCCGACGAATTCGCGCAGCGCCTCGCGGGCGTCAGCTACGAGGAAATCGCGCGGCAGGGCGGCGGGATCGTGTCGACGGTGCGCGCGACGCGCGCGGCCGACGAGACAGCGCTGTTCGTGCAGGCCGCCGCGCGTCTGCAGCCGCTGCTCGCCGAAGGCGTGACCGCGATCGAGATCAAGTCCGGCTACGGGCTCGACCTCGCGAGCGAGCGCAAGATGCTGCGCGTCGCGCGCCAGCTCGGCGAGCGCTTTCCGGTCAGCGTCTATACGACCTTCCTCGGTGCGCATGCGCTGCCGCCGGAATACGTGGGCCGCGCGGACGACTACATCGACGAAGTGTGCGACCGGATGCTGCCGACGCTGGCCGACGAAGGGCTCGTCGACGCGGTCGACGTGTTCTGCGAACGCATTGGCTTTTCGCTCGCGCAGACCGAACGCGTGTTCGAGGCCGCGACGCGGCGTGGGCTGCCGGTGAAGCTGCATGCGGAGCAACTGTCGAATGCGGGTGGCACGGCGCTCGCCGCGCGTTACCGCGCGCTGTCCGCGGACCACCTCGAATTTCTCGACGAAGCCGGCATCGAGGCGATGAAGGCGGCCGGCACGGTCGCCGTGCTGCTGCCCGGCGCGTACTACTTCATCCGCGAAACGCAACTGCCGCCGATCGAGCTGCTGCGCAAGCACGGCGTGCCGATCGCGCTCGCGACCGATCACAACCCGGGCACGTCGCCGCTCGAATCGCTGCTGCTGACGCTGAACATGGGCTGCACGCTGTTCCGCATGACGGTGCCCGAGGTGCTGCAGGGCGTCACCCGCCATGCGGCCGCGGCGCTCGGCCGCGCGGATCGCCACGGCGCGCTCGAGGTCGGTCGCCAGGCCGATTTCGCCGCGTGGTCGGTCGGTTCGCTGGCCGAGCTGGCGTACTGGATCGGCCGGCCGCTGTGCGAGCAGGTCGTACGCGGCGGCACGACCGTGTTTCGCAGGATGAACGGATAGTTTTTGCGACGGACCGGGTTCGGTACGTGACGTACCGGATCCGGCCGACGCTTTGCAGGGGACCGGACCCGGCGCGCAACGGCGCACTCCGGTCGATCGCCGCGAGGCCGGCGCTGGCGCGACGCGCTCGCGCCTGCCGGCCGCGGCACCGGGCCGGACGAGATGCTCAAGCGCTCGATCCGGTCGATGAGGACACGCAATGACCGACACCCTGTTGTTCGCGGACCATGCCTACCTGCCCGATGGCTGGCGCCGCAACGTGCTGCTGCGCTGGGACGCGGCCGGCACGCTGACCGACGTGACGCCCGACACCGACGCGCCGGCCGGCGTCGCGCGCGCGGCCGGGCCGGTGCTGCCCGGCATGCCGAACCTGCATTCGCACGCGTTCCAGCGCGCGATGGCGGGGCTCACCGAATACCGCGCGAATCCTGCCGACAGTTTCTGGAGCTGGCGCGACCTGATGTACCGCTTCGCGCTGAAGATCACGCCCGACGCGCTCGCGGCGATTGCACGCTGGCTGTATGTCGAGATGCTCAAGTGCGGCTACACGTCGGTGTGCGAATTCCACTACGTGCATCACGCGCAGGACGGCTCGCGCTATCCGCAGATCGCGGAGCTCGGCACGCGCGTGGTCGATGCCGCGCGCGCGGCCGGCATCGGCATCACGATGCTGCCCGTGTCGTACCAGTTCGCCGGCTTCGGCAACAAGCCGCCGCGCGACGACCAGCGCCGCTTCATCAACACGCCCGACGGCGTGCTCGAACTGCTCGACGCGATGCGTCGCGCGGCGCCCGAGCATGGCGGGCTGCGCTACGGCGTCGCGCCGCATTCGCTGCGCGCGGTGTCCGAGAGCGGGCTGCGTGTGCTGCTCGACGGGCTGCCCGGCGATGCGCCGGTGCACATCCACATCGCCGAGCAGACGGCCGAAGTCGACGACTGCGTGCGCGCGTACGGCGCACGCCCGGTCCAATGGCTGCTCGATCGTTTCGACGTCGACGCGCGCTGGTGCCTCGTGCACGCGACGCACGTCGATGCGGCCGAGACGGCGGCGCTCGCGAAGCGTCGCGCGGTCGCCGGGTTGTGCCTGACGACCGAAGCGAACCTCGGCGACGGCGTGTTTCCGGCCGTCGACTACCTCGCGCAAGGCGGCGTGATCGGCGTCGGCTCGGACAGCCACGCGTCGGTCGACTGGCGCTCGGAGTTGCGCCTGCTCGAATACGGGCAGCGGCTCGTGCACCGCGCGCGCAACGTGCTGGCGAGCGAGTCGCAGGCGCACGTCGCCGATCGCCTGTT
This sequence comes from Burkholderia sp. LAS2, assembly GCF_018417615.1. NCBI lineage: Bacteria > Pseudomonadati > Pseudomonadota > Betaproteobacteria > Burkholderiales > Burkholderiaceae > Burkholderia > Burkholderia sp. LAS2. The sequence continues at coordinate 2,865,242 of NZ_CP071052.1, read as the reverse complement.
CGATGCGTCGCTCGCGGGCGGCGCGCAGGCAAGCGGGCGACGCATCGGTGCGCTGCGCGCAGGCTGTCGCGCCGACTGGCTCGTGCTCGATCCCGATCATCCGGCGATCGCCGAACACGACAGCACGGCATGGCTGTCGGGCATCGTGTTCGCCGAACATGGCGAGACGCCGGTGCTCGACGTCTACACGGGCGGCGAGCGCGTCGTGAGCGGCCGCCGCCATCGCGACGAAGCCGCCGCGTATGCCGACTACCGCGCCGCGCTGGCGCAACTGCTGCGCTGAACGCGCGGCACCCGGCGCACGGTGCGCCGGCCGACTCTTACGGTGAGGCGACATGACTGAACAACCGGCTGTATTCACGCTGAAGCAGGGCACGCTGCCGCTGCTGATCTCGATTCCGCATGCGGGCACGCACATCCCCGACGACATCGCAGCGACGATGACGCCCGACGCGCGCTTCGTCGACGATTGCGACTGGCATCTGGAGCGGCTGTACGGCTTCGCGGCCGATCTCGGCGCATCGATCCTCGTGCCGTCGCATGCGCGTTACGTCGTCGACCTGAACCGTCCGCCCGACAACGAGAACCTGTATCCGGGGCAGGACACGACGGGGCTCGTGCCGGTCGATACGTTCGACAAGGCGCCGCTGTATCCGGCCAACGCGCTGCCCGGCAACGACGAGATCATGCGTCGCCGCGACCGTTACTGGCTGCCGTATCACGACGCGCTGCAACGCGAGATCGCGCGCCTGAAGGGCGAACACGGCCGCGTGCTCGTGTGGGAAGCGCATTCGATCCGCTCGCACGTGCCGCGTTTCTTCGACGGCCGCCTGCCGGACTTCAACTTCGGCACGTCGAGCGGCGCGAGTGCGGCGCCCGGTCTCGCGGAGGCGCTCGCTGCGCGCGTGCTCGCGCACGGCGGCTACACGGCCGTCGCGAACGGGCGCTTCAAGGGCGGCTACATCACGCGTCACTATGGCGTGCCCGATACCGGTGTCGAGGCCGTGCAGCTCGAGCTGTCGCAGATCACCTACATGGAGGAGACGCGTCCGTACGCGTACGACGAAGCGCGTGCAGCGCGGATCGTGCCGCTGCTGCAGACGCTCGTCGAAACGGCGCTCGCGCATCGCTGAGCAGGGCCGCATGCATGCGGCAGCGCGGCGGGCAGTGCGTTCCGCCCCGTCGGCACATGGCAGGCGAGCCGATGCAATGCACAAAACGGCATCGATCCGCGCGATCGATGCCGTTTTTTTCGTCTGACCGATGGCGTCATCGGCACCTGAAAATTTGACGCAATTTTTCGGTGATATAAGCTGAATGTCAGGAAGTCGTCACGCGCGTACCGGCGGCGAGGCCATCGACGATGGCCGGACTGCGCCGGCATCCGCTGCGAGACATCTTGCTGACGTGTCGCCACGCGGCATAGCGACACGTGTCCTGTCTCCATCAGTCAGTCGAGTACGATCGTGAAAGCCGCCAGCCCTTCGATACGCCGGACGCGAAGTCCGTCGGCGGGCGCGCCGCCTCAGGCCGGGCCGAACCGGCATGCTGATCGCGGCACGCGCGCCACCCCGTTACGCGAGCCTCGCTTCTTCGCCATTTCCCATCGCGGCCCGCGCCGCTTCAATCTCGCGACCGCGCACCTGTCGAGCGCGGTGCAGTGCGACGGCAGCGCATCGTTGTTGCCCTAGCGTCCGCTTCCGTTTTCGCTTCCGTTCCGGGACGCATCGCCCGTTGCCGCAGCATCCGTGCGGCAGGATCGCGCCTGCGCCTGCGCCGCGCGATCGCACGCGCGTGCGACGTACCCGTGAACCTGGATCGTTGCGCGCGCAAGCGTGTCGCGCGCCCTTACCGGAGAGACGTCGATGCGTGAACGCCCGATCGTAGCCGTCACCGCCGACCGCATCCTGCGCGGCGCCCATCCGAACCACACGGCGGGCGAGAAGTACCTCGCCGCCATCGTCGACGGCGCCGGCGCGCTCGCGTTCGTCTTGCCCGCGCTCGGCGCGCGGCAGCCGGCCGACGCGATCGTCGCGGCAATCGACGGACTGCTGCTGACCGGCAGCTATTCGAACGTCGAACCGCATCATTACGGCGGCGCTGCGAGCGTACCCGACACGCTGCACGATCCGGCGCGCGATGCGACCGCGCTGCCGCTGATCCGCGCGGCGATCGACGCGGGCGTGCCCGTGCTCGCCGTCTGCCGCGGCATGCAGGAGCTGAACGTCGCGTACGGCGGCACGCTGCATCAGCGGCTGCATGCGACGACCGGCTTCGACGACCACCGCGAACGACCGGACGATCCGCTCGAACGGCAGTACGGTCCCGCGCATGTCGTGCAGCTCACGCCGGGCGGCCTGCTGCAGCGGATCGCGCGCGGCGCGCAAGAGGCGACGGTCAATTCGCTGCACGACCAGGGCCTCGCGCGCTTGGGCGCGGGGCTCGCCGTCGAAGCGAGCGCGCCCGACGGGCTGGTCGAAGCCGTCAGCGTGCGCGGTGCGCGTGCGTTCGCGCTCGGCGTGCAGTGGCATCCCGAATGGCGCTACGCGGAGCAGCCGCTGTCGCGCGACATCTTCGCGGCATTCGGCGCGGCGTGCCGCGCGCGGATGACGCATCGCCTTCGTGCGGGCGGCGGCGCGACGCCATCGCCGGCCGCATCCGATATCGACATCGACTAACGAGGCCGATCATGCAACCCGAACTGAGCGAATTCCTGCGACAGCACCGCATCACCGAAGTCGAGGCGATCATTCCCGACATGGCCGGCATCGCGCGCGGCAAGATCATTCCGCGCAACAAATTCGAATCTGGCGAATCGATGCGCCTGCCGCAGGCCGTGATGGTGCAGACCGTCACCGGCGACTATCCGGAGGACGGCACGCTGACCGGCGTGACCGATCCCGACATGGTGTGCGTGCCCGATCCGTCGACGATCTGCCTGATCCCGTGGGCAGTCGATCCGACCGCGCAAGTGATCCACGACTGCGTGCACTTCGACGGCTCGCCGGTCGAAATCTCGCCGCGCTACGTGCTGCGCCACGTGCTCGACCTGTACGAGGCGAAGGGCTGGAAGCCCGTCGTCGCGCCGGAACTCGAGTTTTATCTGGTCGACATGAACGCCGATCCCGACTTGCCGCTGCGGCCGCCCGTCGGCCGCACGGGGCGGGCGGAAACGGGTCGCCAGTCGTATTCGATCGAGGCCGTCAACGAGTTCGATCCGCTGTTCGAGGACATCTACGAGTACTGCGAAATGCAGGGCCTCGATATCGAGACGCTGATCCATGAAGTCGGCGCCGCGCAGATGGAGATCAACTTCATGCACGGCGACGCGCTGTCGCTGGCCGACCAGGTGTTTCTGTTCAAGCGCACGGTGCGCGAGGCTGCATTGCGTCACAACATGTATGCGACGTTCATGGCCAAGCCGATGGAAAACGAGCCCGGGTCCGCGATGCACATTCATCAGAGCCTCGCGGACATACGCACCGGGCGTAACCTGTTCGCCGACGAAAACGGCGCCGTGTCGCCGCTGTTCCACAGCTATCTGGCGGGGCTGCAGAAGTACACGCCGGCGCTGATGCCGATCTTCGCGCCGTACATCAATTCGTACCGTCGCCTGTCGCGCTTCATGGCCGCGCCGATCAACGTGCAATGGGGCTACGACAACCGTACGGTGGGTTTTCGCATCCCGCAGTCGAGCCCCGTCGCGCGTCGCATCGAGAACCGGATACCGGGCGTCGACTGCAACCCGTACCTTGCGTTCGCGGCGACGCTCGCTGCCGGCTATCTCGGCATGACGCAACAGCTCGCGCCGACCGAGCCGATCGCATCGGACGGCTACGATCTGCCGTATCAGCTGCCGCGCAACCTCGAGGAAGGCATCTCGCTGATGGCCGCGTGCGAGCCGCTCGCCGGCATCCTCGGCGACAAGTTCGTGAAGGCCTACCTGGCATTGAAGGAAACCGAATACGAAGCGTTCTTCCGTGTGATCAGCTCGTGGGAACGCAGGCATTTGCTGCTGCACGTGTAGGCGTGCGGCGCTGTTTGACGGAGAAAACATGACCGATCGAAACGACGCTTTTCCGCAGTACTCGACCGCCGATTTTCGTGCGCTCGACGCCGCGCACCACATCCACCCGTTCTCCGACATGGGCGCGCTCAACCGCGCCGGCAGCCGCGTGATCGTGAAGGCCGACGGTGTCTACCTGTGGGACTCGGACGGCAACAAGGTGATCGACGGGATGGCTGGCCTGTGGTGCGTGAACGTCGGCTACGGCCGCAAGGAACTCGCCGACGCCGCGTATCGCCAGATCCAGGAGCTGCCGTTCTACAACACGTTCTTCAAAACCACGCATCCGCCGGTGATCGAACTGTCGGCGATGCTGGCCGAAGTGACGCCTGCCGGCTTCAACCACTTCTTCTATTGCAACAGCGGCTCGGAAGGCAACGACACCGTGCTGCGTCTCGTGCACCAGTACTGGCGCGTGCAGGGCAAGCCGCAGAAGAAGTACGTGATCTCGCGCAAGAACGGCTATCACGGCTCGACGATCGCGGGCGGCACGCTCGGCGGGATGGGCTACATGCACGAGCAGATGCCGTCGAAAGTCGAGCACATCGTGCATATCGATCAACCGTATTTCTTCGGCGAAGCGCAGCCGGGCGAGACGCCCGAAGCATTCGGCCTCGCACGCGCGCAGCAGCTCGAAGCGAAGATCCTCGAGCTCGGCGCGGAGAACGTCGCGGCATTCATCGGCGAGCCGTTCCAGGGCGCGGGCGGCGTGATCTTCCCGCCGTCGACGTACTGGCCGGAAATCCAGCGGATCTGCCGCAAGTACGACATTCTGCTCGTCGCCGACGAAGTGATCGGCGGGTTCGGGCGCACCGGCGAATGGTTCGCGCACCAGCACTTCGGCTTCGAGCCGGACCTGATCACGATGGCGAAGGGCCTGACGTCGGGCTATGTGCCGATGGGGGCGGTGGGCATTCATGAGCGCGTCGCGCGCCCGATCATCGATAACGGCGAATTCAATCACGGCCTCACGTATTCGGGCCATCCGGTGGCGGCGGCCGTCGCGGTCGCGAACCTGAAGCTGCTGCGCGACGAGGGGATCGTCGAGCGCGTGAAGACCGATATCGGGCCGTATTTCCAGCGCCGGCTGCGCGACGCGCTGGGCGACCATCCGATCGTCGGCGAGATCGCGGGGAGCGGGTTGGTTGCTGGCGTTCAGCTTGCGCGCGATCGTGAGCGGCGCGAGCGGTTCGATGCGAGTGTCGATATCGGCACGATCTGCCGCGACTTCTGCTTCAACGGCAACCTGATCATGCGGGCGACCGGCGACCGGATGCTGCTGTCGCCGCCGCTCGTGATCCGCGAGGCGGAGGTAGACGAGATCGTCGACAAGGCGAAGCGCGCATTCGATGCGACGGCGGAGCGGGTGGGGCGCGTGCGGTAAGCACGGCACACCTGCGTGCGGAAGGCGCGGCGTCGAATGACGCGGCGCCCGTATCGGGGCGGACACGCGCGCCGCCAAAACGAAAAGGGCCTGCGTCGTGAGACGCAGGCCCTTGAATTCTTTGGTGGGCGCCGTCGCAGGTAAAAGGCGAATCGGGCTCGTTCTTTCGTAGCACCAATGAACAAACTGCCGCTGGTCTAGTGAATTGCCTGTCAACGGTGACAGGTAGGCCGACGTGGCAGGTATGCGAAAATCATGCGCTTGATCCGGGGAGCTACCCATGCCGACATGCCCGAGCTTCTTTGAAGCCTTCCAGACGAACATGACCGCGCTGCATATGCCCGTTCCGACAACGCTTTTCGCGACGGTACAAACGTCGGTTGCGGCTGTCAGTACGATGATGGGGACGCTAAAGGCGCTTGGCCCCGACGCGACGGTGGGCGAAATGCTCGGTGCGACTACGCTAGTCGAAAAGGTCGGTGTTGTCGGCTCGATCCTTGGCAGCGCTTATCTGGGCGCGGTCATCGGTAGCCTGATGGTCGCAACCGATTCGACATTGGCGTGCGGCGCAGGCAAGGGCAACGCGAACACGTCGCTTGCAGTCGCTCGATGGGGCACACGCTATGGGCTGGCGATTCATCCGCTCGTCATGGCGCAAATCCTGCGGCATCCGGAGGTTCTCGCGCCCGGCCCGCATAGCTATTTCGGGTTGAAGATGAACACGGCGATCCGAGGTGCGCGATGAAGTGGATTGCCGACCGCCTACTTCTCATCGGCACGGCGATAGTCTGTTTCGCCGTCGCTTGGGCCATCATCGCCGGAACCGGCGAATGGTTCCCCACCGTCATGATGCTGATCGCGTTCGCAACGCTATGGGGCGATAACGCCCGCCTGCGAAAGCTACTCGAACAAAACGGCATCGATCCGCGACGGCGCAAGCGTTAGTCCTGGGAACGTCGGCGGTGCGCCTTAGCGTGTCGGACAGATGCGGAGCCGGTCGAGATAAGACACCGATGCATCCCGGCTATAGCGGAGTGCGCCTGTGCCAGCGCGACCTTCAGATGTGAACGATACGGAAAGTTCTGTCCCGTCGAATTGCTTTCATAGCATTTCGATTGGTTCCGTATCGCCGGCGCCAGCCCCCGTCCAAACTAGGCGTCGGACACGGCCTTCAGCTGTACCCGTGCGGCAATGGGGCGTTCGACTTCCGGCAGAGATAGGCATTGTCCGAGTCGGGCGAGTGCAAGTAAGAAAAAAGGCCGGTCGCCTGGCAGAATACGAAAGTGGCATCGATGCGGTATTGCGAGCGAATATCGATTGCCCAAGCGGCGCGTTCACTGTTTGCCACATTTCCAACCCTTCGCGGCAGCCGGCAATCCGCTGCTGTTCACGATGCCGTGATGTGTGCCGGCTGTCGCAGGCGATAGCCGGCACCTGACCAAACGAGGTCAGCGAATTGGACCGAAATTTACGGTTGTGTCGTACATGCTGACCAAGCTTGCGATTCCGCCGCTGCCGCACACCTGTACGTGCACGAGGTAGCGCTTACCGACGCGGATGAGGCTGTTCGCGCGTTGTCGGTCGACGTTCGATAGGCGGCCGATGTTCGTTGGCACGGACCATTGGGTTCCGTTCTTGTCAGTGAATCGAAACGTTTCGAGAGTGCCGCCGCTCGGTGTGAACTGGATGCCCTCGACGGTGACGGGCCCGATGAATTGCGTGCAGTTGTCGCCGGGACGGTCGTAAACTTCGTCCATTTCTTCGAGTGCAGCGAGGCGCTCTACGGCCGCCGATTTACCCGTGAGATCCTTTGCTTGCCAGGTCGTGACGAGGCGTGCACGAGCGCTGACTGCTTGCGCGTCGGCGGGCGCCGAGAAGACGATCGCCGCGCTCACGCACGCGGCAAATGCATAGCGTCGAGTTGGAATCACAGCACCCCCGTTGCATTGTTGTTGGTGAGCGCATTCTAGCGTGCTGCTTTATCTCGACGCTTTGACGCGGCACGCGGGGTGATAACGTAGCGACACCGAAAGGCGCTCAATAAAATACCGGGGGCGCTATGTTCCGCAATTTCTTTCTTCGCCGCGCATTGACGGGTGCCGCGAGCCGCTTGGCGCCGAATCCAATCCCTTTATCAGGTCTTCGCACAGTATTTCGTGATTACTACCACGTGGAGAGCACGAGTCGAGGCGGTGACCAGGCGTGGGGCCTGTTGTTGTTCAGGGTTAATTCGCAGGGTGTCGAGGGATTCTGATGGAACGGGACCGCATATGACGAAGCACGGACGGTCCGTTGGTGCGACATTGAAGGTGCGACCGTCGAGTTTCGCTATTACCTGCGCATGCACGAGTTTTTCACCACCTCCCCGATGGAATTCGAATTACGCAACTTGTTCGGGATTTATCGGCTGGTAGTCGCGTTAGATGGATTGCTGCAGCGGTTGTATAACCGGCGATCATCGACGACTGTTGATCGATTGACGGTGCTGAAGCACATTGTTTCGAGGGAGATCGAAGGCCAGCGAGGTGGCGTTGGCGCGATCACATTGGCTACACACCTTCATGGAATGCGCTCGGTCTTTCATCCACGGCGCGACAGACGCTACGCCTATTACGACCTAGTACTCCGTTCACTTGCCGACGAGGGGCTGCTCGAGCGCCGAGACATGATGTTCGTGTTGCATCCGCGCGCGCTGACAGCTTTGCACAATTACGAAAACGAGGAGCGACGGCATAAGACAAATCGCAATATTCAAATTGCTCTTGACATACTGACGGTGCTTTCCGTAACAGCTGCAGCGATTCAAGCGTGGCCCCAAGCGAAAGAGATTTGGACTATGGTTGTAAGTCAAGTTTAAAAGGAAAGGCGCTGCGCAAGTGCGGGCGCTCAGTGCCGTGCGAAAATACCGCACGTAACACATTCATATTAGCGACGGGAGTGCGACTGATGCCGGGGGTGTCTGATGAAGATTTGCTCGATTGGGTAAACAAGGTCTATTACGTGGCGGGTGCGCTCGCTGCCTTCTTTACTGTTGTGACGATAGTTTCGGGCTATATGCAGTTCAAATTGAACGAAAGGATCTCCGAGAGGAAGGATCGCGCGTTAGCCAAGTATCAGTCGGACGCCAGCCTCCAAATCGCCGTTGCCAACGAGAAAGCGAAGGAGGCGGGTAAAAGCGCCGCGGATGCGGTGTTGCGTGCAGCGCAACTTGATAAAGAAACGGCACGACTTACTGCCGAAAACCTGCGCCTGCAGTCGCAATTGATGTGGCGAACTCTGTCGAAGAGCCAAGCTTCCGCAATTCTTGCGGCTGCAATGCCGTTCAAAGGGCAACATTTGCAAATCGTTTCGGTGATGGGCGACGCAGACGGAAAGCAATTCGGTCAGCAGATAGCTCAGGTGTTACGCGATGCAGGCTGGCAATGCGGTGATTCCGATGTCTATCAAGCGATGTTCAAGCAGATTCCGACAGGCGTGTCTGTTCACCTCAACCCAATCCATACAGGAGCGGGTGAAACACCGCCGGCGGTGCTTCAACTTGTAGCCCTGTTAAGTAATGTGCACGTCATTTCGCGTATGCAGGCGGTACGCAATGATGAAGTGCCGCCTAAGGCGATTCGGATTCTAGTAGGCGTGAAGGAGCCGTTTCAGTCAGGTCTCACCGGCCGCTAACACGATGTCAAGCAGACCTGTACATGTCGTAAAGGGTTTCATAACATACTGATTTTGTTGCAATTTTTCTTTCGCGTGCCCTGTGCTGAACCCGTCGACCCAAACAACGTTGACAGCCCGAATGCATGGGGCGGTAAACCGCTCGCAGTGGTGGTTTTCTTCGTCTGAGATTACGCATCTTCTATGGGTGGCGCGAGTGGAGATGCTTCGGCCTGCCGGGTTCCGTATGCCCCGGTCTGTCAACTCCGCTTGTCGCTGCCCACCCCGTTTGACAGCGGGGCGATGCGATCGCATACGGAGCCCATCATGACGTTCCACGTTTCCGAGAACGCTTTCCATATCGGTAGTATTCCTGATCAAATTTCGGTGTCGTCACGTGACATCGCGACAATCCATGCACTGCAGGGCGAACTCCGGACGTGCATCTACGCGCTGCGCGGTGCGCTCGAGCAGAAGATCGTCCTCGATACCGTCCCAGGCGCTGAGTGGTTTTGGCAACGGGCCGAGGCAGCAACCGACGAACTCGACATCGCGATCAACAAGGCTATTGGCTGGGACTGAACACGTGCGCGCCTCGCCGGAAAGGGCGGGGCGCTGTTTGTCGTGATCGACCTCGAAGGAAGGGCCATGCCCTACGTATTGAAGACTTTCAAGGCGGGTGTGGCCGCCGGCCGCGACCTGGTGCTGTGTGACGACTTGCTCGATCTGCTCGCGGATCGAATCGCGAGCCGTGTTGCGGCGCGGCTGCGCGAGCGGCCGCCGACACCGGCGCATCGACAGGAGCAGCGGAACCCCGCCGCGCCAGTGACGCCGCAGCTGCACACCGACCGGTTATATCGCGTTGCCGATGTGATACAGCAATTGGGCGTCTCGAGGGCGACCGTCTACAACTTGGTGCGCGCTGGCCGGCTTGAACTCGTGAAGATCGGCTTGGCACCAGACACCTCGAAGAAGAAGTGTGACAAGAATGTGGCAACAATCCGGTTGGGCGAGAGGCCACTTAACGAACATTTCGCCAAGTGCTGGCCCGGAAAGCAAGAAGGGCCGGCGATTGCCGGCCCTTCGAATCTTTGGTGGCGGTACTTCCCTGAAATTGCCTGTTACAAGCCTTTTCAAATATGGACGTGGCCGGCCATCAGGAGCAAACGTACCCCCAGAAATACCCCCAGATGACGATAGTTGCCGGGTCTTACACAAGTGGTTTTCAGCCGTGCCCATGTCGTGCTCGTGGTCGTTTCGCGTGGGGCGCAATTTTCCCGTCGAGCGTGCGTTATGTCCCCGAATCCGCTAAATTGTCTATTGCCTTCGCCTAGCTCGACGGAGCGAACGCCGGCCCCTTCACCGGCCCGGCGGAGGTTCCAGCTAATGAAGGCCGCGCAAGAAGGGTGTGATATGGCGAAAGAGGCGAACTGGATCGGCCATTCATCGGCGCAGCGTCGAAAACGGCGCGATGGTACTTACGAATATCTCGATCCGCAAAATCAAAGCATTGCCATCATGCTCGGCGTGTCGGCGTTTCATCCGGAGAGCGCTTTGTTCGCAGGCGCAAATCTGTGGGAGGTAGATGGGTTCGTCGAGCGAATGGAAACGATCGCGGCTCCCGATGCAGAAATGTTCCGCGAAGCGCTCAACAAAATTCGGGAACGCTTCAAGAAGGATGATCTGTGCGGGAACATCCACGAGAGCGAGGCGTGGGACTCGCTGCGCGCCCATGCTGCGATCATCAATGTTGGGATGCGCGCGTGCCAGAACGACGACATTTCGATTCTTGCGCCTGCGAGCGAGCACGCTCGCAAATCAAATGGACGGAAGCTGACCGAAGCACAGCGCGACGAAATTGTGCAGCGGGCAAGGCAGGGTGAGACGCACCGGAAGTTGGGGGATGAGTTCGGTGTATCTCACCAATACGTCAGCACGCTATGTGCCAAATATGCCCCAAAGAAGGTCGCGTCACCGTTTCCGGGCGCGGCAACCAAGCAGCGTTAGTTGCCACCATAGTTGCCGCGACTAGGCGCATAGCCTTATCCAGAAATGCGCCGTGATAGCGGCGTGACTGCCAAGAGTTGCCATGTTTAGCGTTGGCTCCGTGTTCCGGGAATGGCCCGGAACGTTCTTGCGGAGCCTCAAATGGCTGAGATCAAACAGGCGCTTGTCCGCCGCAAGCAGGTCGAGATTGAAACCGGCCTGCCCCGTTCCTCGATTTACGCAAAGATGCGCGCGGGCACGTTCCCGCAAAACGTCCGTATTGGCGCTCGCTCGGTCGCATGGCGTCGCGCTGACATCGATGCGTGGATTGCTGATCCCGCCAGTTTCCGCGCGGAGGTCTAACAAATGACCTGCTTTCGCCGCGACCGTGTGCCGTCCGTCACCGACGTGCTGGCTCACCTGCACCTGCACCCCTCAAAGCCGAACGGGTCGGGATACGCGCAAATGCGTTGTCCGATCCACGGAGAGACGCATCCGAGCCTTTCGATCCATCTTGTGCGCGGTAATTGGCGTTGCTTTGCTTGTGGCGCGACCGGCGGTGACGTGTTGGAACTGTTCCGCCGCGCGCGCGGGCTGACGTTCGTTGCAGCAGCCCGCGAGCTGGGCATGTGGGAGGCGAAATGAGCGAATCAACCGAGGAGCTGATTTTGACCGATGCGGATTACAGGACGGCAGCCGGCCGTCTGTTCGACTTCAAGAAGAGCGAGGGCTTTGTACCCGTCGGTCTGCATTTGTATCGCCAATCGGACGGCTCGATCCTTTACGGCCGCGTGCGAATGCACAAGCCGGACGCTAGCGGCGGCCACGAAAAATTCGTTCGCCCTTTCTGGAATGACGGCACGGGCTGGAAGCATGGCGAGCCGAAACAGGACGGCGGGAAGCTGTTGTACGGATTGCACAACCTGAGCGCGAATCCGAACGTGCCGGTGCTCGTTGCCGAGGGCGAGCAAAAGGTCGACGCGCTGACCCGAATCGGCGCGGGCCGGTTTGTTGCAGTCACGTCCGGCGGAGCGACGAGCGCGGACGGGGCGAACTGGTTGCCGCTCGCTCGCCGTCACGTCATCCTGTGGGCGGATCACGACGCACCTGGCGCGAAGTACGCTGAGGACGTGGCGGCGAAGCTCGTACCGCTGGGCTGTTCGGTGGCACGCATCGACGTGGCTGCGCTTGGCCTGCCGGCAGCGGGCGACGTGATGGACTGGATCGTCGCGCTCGGCCGGCAACCGAGCGCGGATGATGTTTTTGCTCTGCCGAAAATCATCACCGAGTTGGAAAACGCCGGTACGTCGGTTGCGACGCAGATCGCTAGCGATGCGCCTGCCGATGAGGCTGTACCCGCTAAATCGGACGATGAGGCCATTGCTTGGCTCGCGGCGCTACCGCCGATGCAGTATGACCGCGTGCGCAAGGACGAAGCAGGGCGCTTGAACGTGCGGCCCGCGACGCTCGACCAGATGGTGAAGGCGGCACGCGGCGAGATCGAAATTGACAACGCCGTGCCGTTTCAGGACGTTGAGCCGTGGCACGAGCCCGTCGACGGGGGCGCTCTGCTGTCCGAGATGGCGCACACGATCCGCCGTTTCATCGTCTGCGATTCTGAGACGGTAACCGCCGCCGTACTGTGGTGTGTCGCTGCGTGGCTGGTCGATCACGTTAGCGTCTGCCCGATTCTGCTCATCAATGCTCCGGAAAAGGCGTGCGGCAAGACGCAATTCCTCACTGTTGTTGGTCGCATGGTGCCCCGTCCGGCGCAGGCGGCGAGCATTTCGCAGTCGGTCTTGTTTCGTATGGTCGAAAAGTATCAGCCGACGTTACTCGTGGATGAAATTGAGACCGTGCTGACGAAGGATGCCGACGACTTGCGCGGCTTGATGAACGCAGGGCATACGCGCGATTCGGCGTTCGTCTGGCGCAGCGTGGCCGTGGGCGATGACTTCGAGCCGAAGCGCTTCAACGTTTTCGGGTTTAAGGCGCTCGCCGGTATCAATGCCGACCGGCTGGCGGAAACGATCACGAGCCGCGCCGTGGTCGCGCAGATGCGCCGCAAATTGCCGCACGAGACGGCGGAGCGCTTGCGCCATACGGAACCTGGCCTGTTCGACGCGCTGCGTGCGAAGCTGGCGCGATGGACGGAGGACTATGCCGAAGCAGTTCGCACATCCCGTCCCGAATTGCCCGATGCGCTCAGCGACCGCGATCAAGACAATTGGGAGCCGCTGTTTGCGGTCGCCGATCTGGCCGGGGGGAATTGGCCCGAAGTGGCTCGCGGCGCTGCACTCAAGCTTTGCGGTAACGGGGCCGTTGCACAAAGTTCCGGGGCAGAATTGCTCGCGGACATCCGGGATGTATTCGAGACGCGCAAGACGCGGCGTATCTCGTCCGCCGACCTGTTGGGCTATTTGAGCGACGACGAAGAAAAACCGTGGGCAACTTGGAATCGCGGCAAGCCCATGACACCCCGCCAGCTATCCGAGAAACTGTCCAAATACGGCATCACAAGCGCAAATATCAAGTTCGGCTACGCCGATGTCCGAAAGGGCTACCGCGCTGAGCAATTCGACGAAGCATTTTCTCGCTACCTGTCCGCCGCCCCGGATTTATCAGCTACCTCGCTACCTTCCAATGCTGGCGTGTATTTGCCGGTAGCGGAAACGGAATCGGGTAGCGCTACCGAACACGCTTCCGCTACCGCCAAATCCTTGTTGGTTAAGGCCGGTGGCGAAGTAGCGGCAAAAACGGGGGATTCGTCAGAGAACGAAAAGAGCGTGACCGACGATGATGGGGAGGGCGTATGAGTAGCGTTGCGCAGATTTTGGGCAAGGCGGAATCGCTTGGTGTTCGCCTTCGGCTCGACGGTGAGATCGTGCGGATGAACGGCCCGAAGGACGCGCGCGATGCGATCCGGGCAGACGTGATCGCGCATAAACCGGAAATCGTCGCGCACCTTCGCGCCGCCGCAGACGACGCCGAGCCGATCCCCGCCGATTGTGTCGGCGCGCTCCACGATCCCGACGGCGGGCTGTATTTGCCATGGGGACCCAGACTGTCCGCTCAGGATGTCGATCAACTGCGCGCCGAGGTGATCAATCTGATCGAGCAGCTTGCTCATGTCGAGGGATGGGCGTCGGCGCGGCGCGACGATGTGCTGACGCGAGCGATACGCGGCCCGCTGGCCGACCTGCTACCGAACCTCGCTTATTTCCGCGAACGACTCGACGCGGCATACGCGGAAGCCGCCGCGTGCGCCGTCCTAGATCGACGTACCTAGCGGACGGACGGCTTCGTGATCGGTATCCGGCATGAATTTCGGAGAATGGAGAATCCATGACACTCAACGCGATATACGCACGCATTGCGGCAGTAGCTGACGCGCCGCTAGACGACGATCCGAATCCGGTGATCATGCTCGCCCGAGTGGTGGACGTGCTGACGCGCGACGACACCAGCGACGAAGCGCGCTCCGCTCTTGAATTCGTGGCGGCGCATGTGATCCGCGCATGCTGGTGGGCAGCGCAGCATGACGCGAGTCTGGGTCTAGGCGGCATCTACGATGCGCCGTCGGTATTGCTCGCGCAGTTCCGTCGGGAACTGGCGGACGCGGCACGGGTGCGCGAGATTCTACGCGTACCGCGCGCGGGCACGGACGGAGTGGGCTGTGATTGACGCGTTGATCGGCGGCACGGTGTACGGCAAGCCGGGTGAATGGACTGCCCCGAGCGGTCGCCGGTTCGTCACGGCAAAAATGCGCGTATCCGTTGGCAATGGCGACGCGCTTTTCGTTAACGTGATTGCTTTCGACGAAAATGCCAAGACCAGCATTGCTGGCGCTCGATGACGGCGACTCGGTCGCGCTGGCCGGCATGCTGACGCCGAAGGTTGGGACCGATCTGCGCGGCGAGGCTAAACTGGCGCTCGATGATATGGTCGAGCATGCAGTGCTCACGGCTTACAGCGTGAAGCGCAAGCGTGCCACTATGCAAGGTGGTAGCAGAGGCGACGAAGACTGGAACGATCGCCCGCCGATAAACGAGCCCGGCAGGCGGCGTCTTGCGACGGCGTCTGCCGTTTCCGATACCGCCTTTTTTACCCGACGGCCAAATGAGGGCCCCCGCAACACCATGCCGAAATTAATCGGGCAATCAAGACCCAAGCCGCTTTTACCGATGGAAGTGGCGTAGTTGCTTTTAGCGTCATCGAATCAAGCCCGCTAAGCACTGCGTCAAGTGGCGAGTGCGCGACTGGAGGGAGTATAGTCGTCGCGCATTTATCGCGTTTTTCACATCGTTGCGTCGATACGCACTTACTAATGAGTTCGGTGCAGCCAAGGCGTTCGGTCCAAAATTTACTAAAGGCTCTGCGCTCATCACATAAATCAGCGCAACGGATGTCCTTCTTGAGTTGGACAAATGGCCAGATCTCATCGCAATGATGAGCTTCGTACACGTCCAATCGCTCTGTTATGGTTTTGTCGCCTTGAAACACCTTTCGAAGAAAATCAAATGGTATAAGATTTTCTATCGAGCAGACGGGAAGAACATATGATTCAGCGAGTGCAGACGGGCGAATTCGATCGCTTGCTTCTACTTTGCTTGCTGTTTCGCCAGGGCTCGCTCCCGGAAAGCGTCGATCACTATCGACAATGCAGAGGCACAAACGCTCGGCGGTACCTTTAATGTGGTCGTAGACGTCACCTGTGGTATTTCCCCCACCATTGTAAGGCTCAAAAGCGACAGTTCCCAGTGAATTCAATTCACCATTAAGTTCCTCGGTGATGAATCTATAAAAAATCGCATCATCCAAATTTTCCACTAGAAGATATGGTTTTTGCAACAATGCCGAATTGACGCTGTTAGCCGGAACCTTGATGAGTCTTTGGTTGCCTATTTTTTCATGCGATATTTCGGAGAAGTCGCCGATCAAAAGTTTTACGCATGCAATTTCCGCAAACTCGGCCAGTTGAGTCGCGCGATTGTAGATGTGTTTTAAGGCCTGCTTGGTCCTTCCACTGAGCGCCGCGCCGATCGAAAGTAGATGGTCCGCGACGTCACGATCAGAAAAGACAACGTGACAACCCTCCCGGTTTGCGTTGGCAATGATATCCAAGGCGATCGCAAGCGGGTGCTCGTCTGTGAGGTCGCTCTGAATATTTTTAAGCGATTCGTCTAATTCGATTATCATTTTTATGCGGGCTCAAAAAATCCATGGGGCCAATTCTTTAGATAACCTTTATCGGAAAATGTTGACTGTCTGATCTCTGTTGGCGAGGAGACCGATTGTTTCTCAAATATGAGAACCGAAGCGTCATCCGCGGGGATTTTTTTCTTGCTTATTAGGGCTCCGAGCCTATTTACGAGATATTCGCTATGTGTCTCGACGATAACGCGCAAATCGATTCCCATCGTGCGCGCAGCGACGACCGCATCGACAAATACATTCGCTAGCTGGGCTTGCAACCGAGGATGCAGATGCAATTCTGGCTGTTCGATTGCAAATATCACGGGCGCCGATATTCGACCACTTTTTCGATTCGATCTAATATTTTGTACCGCCCAGAGTTGAGCCAAGATGGGGAACATTTGAGAGAATCCAAATCCAGTGTCAGCGATATTGAAATCCTTCGCAGTCTCATCGATCGATCGCAACATCAAGGAAAGATGCCCGCCCTGCTCTGGAGATATTTGAATTGAGACGCCAAAAAATTTTCGTGTCCACTCAGCGAAACTGTGGCGCTCCTCGATCGACATATTGTCTAGGAACAACGCGAAATTTGTGCCGCGCGGGTCGAGTTCATTAACCGCCAGCCCCTGCTTCCGATAGTATCGCTCCGCACTGGCTCGCAGCGGTGTAATATATTTCATGTTTTCGAGAGAAAACGAGAAATAATCGAAAATATAAGCAGTAAGCTCCGGAAAGCGAAAGCCAATCACCAGATTCTGCAGCTCCACGAACGCTGGTGACGCTTCCGTCCAACTGTGCGCTGCCCGTCGCCATTTGGCGTCGCCGATATCTGTCGATTTTACCGTGCGGAGTAAGTTATTGAACGGGGTTTTAAGTAGCCTATACAAGACCTCATAATGCCGCTCGTCGCGCGATCGTCCATCCATGCGTGAGGCGATGAATGCCAAAAGAGTGGTTTGAAAAGTTGTCTTTTTGCGCGCCTCATCGAGCGTTTCCGGCGAGCTGAATCGAGTGAGCGTGGGAATTGGTCCATTCCATTCTCTAACCCCGATCCAATCTCGCATCAGATTTAAGCTATTTCGTCCATTTATTTCGAATCTCTCGAAAATTCCATCGGAGCTTAACTTAAACTCAATCACATTCCGATCGAATTTAAATTCGTATCCGAAGCTTTCTCGAGAGTCACCATCTTTCCCGGAAAATTCTGTTATGGTGACGGTGAATTCAGTGTCGTGCTGGTCTTTTGGGATCGGCCTATTAATCGATACGGCGCGAGTCTGTTGAAGAAGTGTATTTAATGGCAGATCAAATTTTACCAAAACCGACACTTTTTCTGTTTCCGAAAACGTTGATAATGTTTCGGAAAATCCGCCAAAATCAACAAGTTCGCCGACCCAAAGAAACGGCTCCCGCGCACGAACCCCTAAGGCCTGCTTGAATAGTGCGAATGTTCTCAAAAATGTGCTTTTGCCTGAACTATTCTGCCCAAGTAAGAGTGTGATCGGCGCCAAGTCAACCACCCCCGTTTCCTTTAAACTTCTTATGTTGGTCAGGCCTAAGCTCTTCATTTTTGGTTTCTGCCCTTTAAATATTTCTAAGTCGTTACGCGTAGATCATGCGCGACCGCCGGACATGTTGGCAATGTAATCGGCATACGCCTTGGATATTACGCGGGGCGATTGCCGAAGACCAGTAGGAGCCAGATCATATCTCCCCGTTGGCGTAAGGCGGCCCACGTTTACCCGAGAGCGCCCAATGTCCGGGCAGCAGGTGCAGCGGGGAGAGGGCAATCGGGAAGATTGCGTTAGATTCGCCTGTTCGGATTCGCGGGTACACGCGCGGCGACCGCGCGCGGCACGAAGGGACTTATTGCGGGCGTTTTAAGCGGTCGGCATATGCGTCGACACATTGCCCCCTTAGTCGACACGCTCGGGGCTTGCTGACGGGCTTTGCGGGAGGTCTGCGCGGCCGCGTGAGGATGGGTAGGGGGTAAGCAATCTCTAGCGTGACCGTCCCGTTGACCGTGGCGCAACGCGAATTTTTGCAACGCCAGCGCCAAAACCATTTTTAGGGAGCGAATCATGCCGCAGAAATCGAACGCCGCGAAGGCGCTTTCGGGTACGTTGCGTGCCGACCGGCTTAAGGGCATCGCGGCCGATCAATTGACCGTCGCGCCGCCACCGCCGGACGGCATGTCATCGCGTGCGGCTGCGGAATGGGACCGCGTCGCGCCGCTCGTCGTGAGCTTGGGTCTGTTGAGCGCTTCCGACCTACGCGCGCTCGAACTGCTTGCCGAAACATTGGCAACGGAGGCGCAGTTACGCGAGACGCTGGACCGTGAAGGGTTGACGATTGCGACCGGGACGGGCGGAAGCAAGGCGCATCCGGCGCTGCGCGCGCTGAGCGATGCGCGCGCCCAAGCGGCCCGTTTGCTCGATGCGTTCGGCCTGAGCCCGCGCGGTCGGCAAGCTATCGACGCGCCGCCGCCGTTGCCGGCCGACAATCCGTATGCGGCGTTCGTTAAGCCGGCGCGCGGGCAGGGACGATAGCGCGCGGCTACCGTGTCGCAGCGTTAAACGGGATGACTTCGGCACCTGCCTTGAGTCGGTCGAGATAGTCCGCCCATTTCTGCATCATTTCGCGACGCTGAGGAAGGAAGGTCGTTCGGTTGTACGCGCGTCCGAGCGGGTCTTTCACGGTATGGGACAGTTGTGATTCGATCACCTCGACCGCGACACCGAGCACTTCGACCATGATGGTGCGTGCCGTCGCCCGGAAGCCGTGGCCGGTGACTTCGGTGCGCGTATCGTAGCCGAGCCGGCGCAGCGCGGCATTAATCGTTGCCTCGCTCATTGGTCGATTCCGGTCGCGTGCCCCGGGGAATACATAACGGCCGCCGCCGGTCAACGCGTGCAATTCGTGAAGGATGGCGACGGCCTGATTCGGCAGCGGCACGATATGCGCTCCGCCGTCCATCTTGTCCGCCTTGTTGCGTTTCATGCGTGCGCCATCAATTTCCCACGTCGCGTTGTCCAAGTCGATTTCCGACCATTCGGCGGCGCGCAGTTCGCCCGGGCGACGGAATAGCATCGGCGCGAGCTTGAGCGCGCACTGAACCGGAAACGTACCGCCGAAACCGTCGAACGCACGCAACAACTCGCCGACCTTGCCGGGGTCCGTGATGGCCGCGAAATGCTTTTGCTGGATGGGTGGAAGTGCTCCCCGAAGGTCGGCCGTTACGTCGCGTGAAGCACGACCGGTTGCGACGGCATATCGGAATACTTGGCCGCAGTTCTGTTTTGCCCGGTGGGCCGTGTCGAGCGTTCCGCGTGCTTCGATCCTGCGGATAACGTCGAACACCTCGGCTGGCTGAATTTCAGCGATAGGGCGCTTCCCGATCCAAGGGAACACATCATTCTCGAAGCGGGCGATGATCTTACTCGAATGGCTCGTTGCCCATCCGGGCGAATGCTTGTTGAACCATTCGCGCGCGACGGCTTCGAAACTCGTCGCGGCCGCGAGGCGGGCGGCGCGTTTGTCCGCCTTTTTCGCTTCGCTGGGATCGATGCCTGCCGCCAGCTTCTCGCGGGCGTCATCGCGTTTCTTGCGTGCCGCTTGTAGCGATACATCCGGATAGACGCCGAGCGCGAGCAATTTTTCCTTCCCGGCGATTCGGTACTTGAACCGCCAGTACCGCTGTCCGGCCGGCGTGACGAGTAGGAACAGGCCGCCACCGTCAAACAGCTTCTGCGGCTTGTCGCCGGCCTTGGCGTTCCTTATTGCGATGTCGGTGAGCGGCATGGGGGTATCTCCGAACGGAGGCGCTGCGTGTTGCGACGCATACCCCTAAAAATACCCCCACATACCCCCGGCTGCCGTTGGCGTTTTCCGGAATTCCCGGGAATAAAAAAACCCGCTAAGCCTTTCAGCTAAGCGGGTTTCGGGATGTTCCGAGAACACCCCGGAATATTCTTTGGTGGGCGGTACTGGGATCGAACCAGTGACCCCTGCCGTGTGAAGGCAGTGCTCTACCGCTGAGCTAACCGCCCAAAGAAGAATCAAATTATGTCAGAGCTTTTGGGGTTCGTAAAGCCCTTTCTGCAAATTTTTTCAAATAGCCGCAAGCACCGGTTCTCAGGCCGCATGCTCAGCCCGCGAGCGCCGGCAGCGCGTCGATCGATGCGCGCACGTAGCCGGCAAAGCGCAGCGCGACCGGTTCGGCGGTGCCGCTGCGTTTCAGCGCGAGCGTGCGCGATTCGAGCGACGCGTCCTTCAGCGGCACGAACGCGAGCCGGTCGCTTTTCGCCTGCTGCAGCACGCGCGGCACCAGCGCGATGCCCATCCCGAACTCGATCATCGACAGGATCGTCTGCCACAGCCGGGCCTCGTGGCGGATCAGCGGGCTGAATCCCGCGTTCACGCACTGCGCGATGATCAAGTCGTGATAGTGCGGCGCGGCGTCGCGCGGAAACAGGATGAACGGTTCCGTCGCGAGCGCGGCGAGCGCGATCTGCCGGCGCCGCGCGAGCGGATGCGCGGCCGGCAGACAGCACACGAACGGCTCCGCATAGACGGGCGCCGATTCGACGTCGGGCGGAAAGCGGCCCCAGTGCGCATAGCCGAGATCGATCTGGCCGCGCTGGATCGCCTGCACCTGCGTGTGCGTGTTCATCTCGCTCAGCACGACTTCGACGCCCGGATAGTCGGCCTCGAAGCGCCGCACCGCATCGGGCAGCCCGCGATACAGCATCGAGTGGACGAAGCCGATCCGCAGCCGGCCCGCGAGGCCCGATGCGGAGCGCACCGTCAGGCGCTCGGCTTCGGTCGCCTGCAGCAGCAGCCGGCGCGCTTCGCCGAGCAGCACCTCGCCCGCGTTGGTCAGCGCGACCGTCTTGTTGGTGCGCGAGAAGAGCTGCACGCCGAGCGCGTCCTCGAACTTGCGGATGTCGAAACTCAGCGCCGGCTGCGAGATGAACAGGCGCTTCGCCGCGCGCCCGAAATGCAGCTCCTCGGCGACCGCCACGAAGTAGCGCAAC
This sequence comes from Burkholderia sp. LAS2, assembly GCF_018417615.1. Taxonomy (NCBI): domain Bacteria; kingdom Pseudomonadati; phylum Pseudomonadota; class Betaproteobacteria; order Burkholderiales; family Burkholderiaceae; genus Burkholderia; species Burkholderia sp. LAS2. Next base: position 2,843,920 of record NZ_CP071052.1, on the reverse strand, counting down.
TGCCTCAGTTCCACGGTGTCTCCTCCCGGCGTCGGCATCGATAAGCGATATCTATCGTACCGGATAAATCCTGTATTGGACGCTTATCGACCGCACGCCTACGCTCTTCGGAAGGCTTGACGCAGGACCGGCCGGGCGTTGCGGCACGCGGCCCGGGCACCTGCGCAGGCAATCCAGGAGACGCACGCATGAACGACACCGCTCGCACGCCGGACCCCGGCGCATCCAATATCCCCGACAGCCGGGGTCTCAATTTCTTCACCGTCGATCCTGATCTCGGCGCGTTGCTGAAGCTGCATCTCGGCGACGCGCACTATGCCGAACTCGAGCCGCGGCTGCGCGCGCTCGGCGCGCGCGTATCGGGCGAACTCGACGAATGGGCGTCGCGTGCGGACAAGCATCCGCCCGTGCTCGAGCATCGCAACCGGCGCGGCGAGGCCGTGCAGCGGATCGACAAGGATCCGGCGTACGTCGCGCTCGAACGTGTCGCGTATGCGGAACTCGGGCTCGCGTCGCTGAGCCATCAGCCCGACGCGGTGCCGCCGCTCGTCAAGTACGCGCTGACGTTCCTGTTCGTGCAGGCGGAATTCGGATTGTGCTGCCCGGTCAGCATGACCGATTCGCTGACGCGCACGCTGCGCCGCTTCGGCGATCCCGAGCTCGTCGCGCGCTACCTGCCGAGGCTCGCGTCGCGCGACTTCGACACGCTGTATCAGGGCGCGATGTTCATGACCGAGCAGGCGGCGGGCTCCGACGTCGGCCGGATCGCGACGCGCGCGACCCGCGAAACCGACGCGCACGGCGAGACCGTCTGGCGCCTGACCGGCGACAAGTGGTTCTGTTCGAACGCGGACGCCGATCTCGCGATGGTGCTCGCGCGGCCCGACGGCGCGCCGGACGGCATCAAGGGTCTCGCGCTGTTCCTGCTGCCGAAGACGCTGCCGGACGGCACGCGCAACCGCTACCGGATCGTGCGCCTGAAGGACAAGCTCGGCAGCCGTTCGATGGCGAGCGGCGAGATCGCGCTCGAAGGCGCGCAGGCCTACCTGATCGGCGAGATCGGCCGCGGCTTTCACCAGATGGCCGACATGATCAACATGTCGCGTCTGTCGAACGGCGTGCGCGCGGCCGGGCTGATGCGGCGCGCGCTGAACGAAGCGCTGCACGTCGCCGCGCATCGCGACGCGTTCGGCCGCAAGCTGATCGAGATGCCGCTGATGCAGCGCCAGCTGATGAAGATGCTGCTGCCGGCCGAGGCCGCGCGCGCGATGTTCATGCAGATCGCATTGCTGCTGCCGCACGCGGATGCGGGCGACGAGCAGGCGGCGCGCTGCGTGCGGATCCTGACACCGCTGATCAAGTTCCGCGCCTGCCGCGACGCGCGCCGCGTGACGGGCGACGCGATGGAAGTGCGCGGTGGCACCGGCTATATCGAGGAATGGAGCGACGCACGGCTCGTGCGCGACGCGCACCTCGGCTCGATCTGGGAAGGCACGAGCAACATCGTCGCGCTCGACGTCGCGCGCGCCGCGCAGCGCGAACATGCGCTCGACGCGCTGCGCACGTTCCTCGGCGATCGTCTGGGCGCGGCGCCGCTGCCCGACGCGAGCCGCACGGCGCTGCGGCGCATTCTGGCGCGGGCGTGCGATGCGCTCATGCGGGTCGCCGACAAAGGCGACGACGCGCGCGTGCGGCAGGCCGCGTCCGCGCTGTATTACGCGAGCGCGGCCGTGCTGATGGCCTGCGAGGGCGCGCGGCTCGCGCCGGATTTCAGGCGTCTCGCGCTCGCGCACCTGATCGTGCGGCACAAGCTGCTGCCGGTCGATCCGCTCGCGCCGGCATCGCTCGACGATGAATCGGCCGCGTCCGATGCGCTGCTGCGTGGCACGCCGGTGCCGCTCGACATGGCGCTCGACCTGCTGCCGGAGGTCGAACGATGAGCACGATGACGGCGACACAGGCGGCGACGCCGAACACCACGCGCGGCGCACTGGACGGCCTGAAGGTCGTCGACCTGAGCCGCGTGCTGGGCGGCCCGTACTGCACGCAGGCGCTCGCCGACCACGGCGCGACGGTGATCAAGATCGAGCCGCCCGACGGCGACGAGACGCGCGGCTGGGGGCCGCCGTTCCTCGGCGACACGGCCTGGTACTTCATGGGCGTGAACCGCAACAAGGAGGGGCTCGCGCTCGACCTGTCGCACGACGAAGGGCGCGCGATCCTGTGGCGCCTGCTCGAAGACGCCGACGTGCTCGTCGAGAACTTCAAGCCCGGGACGCTCGCGCGCTGGGGGATGGATTACGCACGCGACCTGCAGCCGCGCTTCCCGCGGCTGATCCATTGCGCGGTGACGGGCTTCGGCGACGACGGCCCGCTCGGCGGCCTGCCGGGCTACGACGCGGTGATCCAGGCGATGGCCGGGCTGATGAGCGTGAACGGCGAGCGCGACGGCGCCGCGACACGCATCGGCTTGCCGATCGTCGACATGGTCACGGGGCTGAACGCGCTCGCCGGCATCCTGCTGGCGCTCGCGGAGCGCGAAAAGAGCGGGCGCGGCCAGTCGATCGACGTGGCGCTGTACGACTGCGGCGTGTCGCTGCTGCATCCGCACCTGCCGAATTTCTTCGGGTCGGGCCGCGTGCCGGAACGCAGCGGCAACGCGCATCCGAACATCGCACCGTACGACAGCTACCGCACGGCGACCGTGCCGATTTTCCTCGCGGTGGGCAACGACCGGCAGTTCGCGCGGCTCGTCGCGCATCTCGGGGCGCCGGCGCTCGCCAGCGACCCGCGCTTCGTCGATAACCGCAGCCGCTGCGCGCACCGGCCGCAGTTGAAGGTCGAACTGGAAGCGCGGCTCGCCGCGCACGCGTGCGAGCCGCTCGCGCGCGACCTGATGGCGGCCGGCGTGCCATGCGGGCCGGTGCGCACGGTGGCCGACGTCGCGCGCGATCCCCATGCGCTGCACCGCGAGCTGTTCGTCGAGATCGGCGCGTATCGCGGCACTGCGTCGCCGGTGAAGCTGTCGCGCACGCCGGCCACCTACCGGTCGGCGCCACCCGCGCTCGGCCGCGACACGCGCGCGGTGCTCGACCGTCTCGGCATCGATCGCGCGCTCCAGCAGCAACTGCTCCATGCCGGCGTGCTGAAGGTCGCGCCGGACGAGACGTGACGGGCGAGGGCCCCTGCAGATGAGAGTCGTCCCGAACCGACCGATCGCAACATCGACGGCAACCCCGGGGCAACGCAACGTAGCGCAATCCCGCCAGCCGGCGGCGCAACGCCGGCCGCCCGGCAACGCGCGCGACAGTCGCGCAGCCGAACAAACATGGAGACATCGATGAGCCGTCCGCAATCCCCGCCCGCCGCACAGCCGCGGCCCGGCCGCGCCGCCCTCGCGGCGTTCGTCGGCACCACGATCGAGTGGTACGACTTCTACATCTACGGCACGGCCGCCGCGCTCGTGTTCGGCAAGGTGTTCTTTTCGAGCACGATGGACCCCGGCGTCGCGACGCTGCTCGCGTTCGTCACGTTCTGGGCCGGCTTTGCCGCGCGGCCGCTCGGCGGGATCGTGTTCGGCCATCTCGGCGATCGCGTCGGCCGCAAGACCGCGCTCGTGATCACGCTGGTGATGATGGGGCTCGCGACGACCGGCATCGGCCTGCTGCCCGGCTATGCGTCGATCGGCGTATGGGCGCCCGCGGGCCTCGTCGTGCTGCGCGTGCTGCAGGGCATCGCGGTCGGCGGCGAGTGGGGCGGCGCGGTGCTGATCGCGAGCGAGAATGCGCCGAAGCATCGCAGCATCCTGTATGCGGCGTTCGCGCAGCAGGGCTCGCCCACCGGCAACCTGCTGGCCACGGCCGCGTTCTTCGCGCTGAGCGCGCTGCCGACGCCGTCGTTCCTGATGTGGGGCTGGCGCATTCCGTTCCTGCTGTCGGCGGTGCTCGTGATCATCGGGATGGTGATCCGGCTGCGGCTCGAGGAGTCGATCGACATGCAGCGCGTGCTCGCGCGCAAGCGCACGGTGAAGCTGCCGCTGCGCGACGTCGTGCGCGACCACTGGGTCGTCGTGCTGCTCGCGGCCGGCACGCTGCCGGTGATCAACGTCACGTATTTCCGCAGCACGTTCGCGCTGTCGTGGGCGACCAGGGAGCTCGGTTACGCGCAGGGCACGTTCCTCGGCATCCTGTCGATCTCGCTCGTCGTGCAATTCCTCATGCAGCCGGTCGGCGCGTGGTTCGTGTCGAAAGTCGACATGCGGCGCGCGATGTGCTGGATCCTGATTCCCGAGATCGTGCTGATGCCGGTGATGTTCCATGCGCTCGCGACGCGTTCGTACTGGGTCGCCGTCGCGGGCATGTGCATTTCGACGATTCCGTCGGCGATGTTCTACGGCGCGGTCGGCGGCGTGCTCGCGCGCGTGTTCCCGGCCAACATCCGCTATACGGGCCTGTCGCTTGCGTATCAGTTGAGCGCGCTGGTCGTCGGCGGCGGCACGCCGGTGCTCGCGCAGGCGATCCTCAACGCGACCGGCAGCATCGTCGGCGTCGCGGTCGCGTCGGGGCTCTATGCGCTCGTGTCGCTCGCGTGCATGCTGGCGCTGCTCGATCGCACCGGGTATCGCGCCGACGAACTGTCGAGCGCCGAGCGCAGCGATGCGGCCGAGTGGGGGACCGAGAGTACGGGGGCGGGAAGCCTCGCAGGCGAAGCCGCGCAACCCGACGATCGCGGCACGTTGAAGCCGGCAGGTTGAGCGGGGCAGGCCGGTGCGAGGTGGCGATTCGGCGATTCCGCGGCATCGGGCGCCCGGCGGGCCGCGCGTCGCGTTGCCTTCGCTGGCGCCGGACCACGCATTCCCAAAAGCAAACGGCACCGTGCGATACACGGTGCCGTTTGCCTGGACATCGGCTTCACGTCGCGACGCCGCCGGTACGGCGCGGCCGTCGCGAGTCGCGTTGCTTTAGCCTTCCGTCGGCGGCACGTAGCCGGACGCCTGGTCCGCGCCGTCGCCGAAGAAGTACTTCTCCGTCTGCTTCATCAGGTACTGGCGTGCGCGCGGGTCGGCCATGTTCAGGCGGTTTTCGTTGATCAGCATCGTCTGCTGCTTGAGCCAGCCTTGCCACGCTTCCTTCGAGACGCTCTCGTAAATGCGCTTGCCGAGTTCGCCCGGCAGCGGCGGGAAATCGAGGCCTTCGGCTTCCTTGCCGAGCTTCGCGCATTGGATCATTCGAGCCATCGTGTACTTCTCCTGTAATCGGTCTGGGGGGAAGGGCAGTCGTGCCTGCGCTCAGAGCTGCTTCATCAGCACGAGCGACTTGCGCTGCCAGTTATAGAGTTTGCGGCGGTCTTCCGGCAGGTCATCGACGCTGACCTTGACGAAACCGCGCTTGAGGAACCAGTGCTCGGTGCGCGTCGTGAGCACGAAGATGTGCGTGAGGCCGCGCGCGCGGGCGCGCTGCTCGATGCGCTTGAGCAGACGTTCGCCGTCGCCCGAGCCTTGCGCTTCCGGCGCGACCGTCAGGCACGCCATCTCGCCGATCTTCTCCTGCTGGTACGGGTACAGCGCCGCGCAGCCGAACAGCACGCCATCGTGCTCGATCACCGAGAAGTGGTCGATGTCGCGTTCGATCTGGTGGCGGCCGCGCCGCACCAGCGTGCCGTCCGACTCGAGCGGCTCGATCAGCGACAGGATGCCGCCGACGTCGTCCGGCGTCGCCTCGCGCAGGCTCTCGAGGTTCTCGTACGAGATCATCGTGCCGACGCCGTCGTGCAGGAACAGTTCGAGCAGCATGCTGCCGTCGAGCGATTGCGGGATCAGGTGCGCGCGGGTCACGCCGCCGCGGCATGCACGGATCGAATGCTTGAGGAAGAATGCGTCGTCGCCCTGGATGTTGCCGGAATCGAGCAGCTCGGCCGCCGCGTCGAGCGACATTTCACGCACCAGCTCGCCTTCGTCGCCGACGATGCCGGGCCCTTCGGTCAGGAAGATGATCTTGTCGGCGCGCAGCGCGATCGCGGCCGCCGACGCGACGTCTTCCATCGACAGGTTGAACGCCTCGCCGGTCGGCGAGAAACCGAGCGGCGACAGCAGCACGAGCTTGCGGCTCGCGAGCGAATGACGGATCGATTCGGCGTCGATCTTGCGCACGATGCCCGTGTGCGCGAAATCGACCCCGTCGAGAATCCCCACCGGCCGCGCGGTCACGAAGTTGCCCGACACGACGCTGATGTGCGCGTGCGCCATCGGCGAGTTCGGCAGACCCTGGCTGATCGCGGCCTCGATGTCGAGGCGCACTTCGCCGGCCGCTTCCTTCGCCGATTCGAGCGCGCGCGCATCGGTGATGCGCAGCCCGTGCGAAAACTCGGATTCGACACCGTGCAGGCTCAACTGCTCCTCGACCTGCGGGCGGGAGCCGTGCACCAGCACGATCTGAATGCCCATCGCCTGCAGCAGCGCGATGTCGGACACGAGCGCATTCAGCAGCCCCTGCTGCACCACCTCGCCGCCGAACCCCACGACGAACGTGCTGTTGCGGAACTTGTGGATATAGGGCGCGACGGAGCGCATCCAGTCGACGAACTGCGCGTGGCTGGCGGCCGAATCGTCGGCGGCCGGCGGCGTCGCGGCGCCGGTCTGGGCGGGAGGGAGGTCGGTTTGGGAATTCATGGGCGGGATTATAATGCGCCCCCATGTCGAATGTTTCTAAAAGTCCCGCGCCGACGCGGGCCAATACGCCGTCGGCGAAGCACCCGGATGGTGCGGCCGATGCGCGCGAGCAGCAGGGCCAGCCGCCGCGCCAGCAGCAGGACAAGCCGGCGGGCAAGCCTGCACCCGCGCCGCGCGGGCCGCGCCATGACGAACGGCGCGGCGACGCGCGCCAGCCGGCCGCGAAGGGCGCGCCGCAGGCAACCGGCGAGCGCGCCCCGCGCCGCGAGCGTGCGGCGCGCGCGGCAGTCCCGCCGAACCCCGTCCCGCCGATCACCTACCCCGAAAGCCTGCCCGTGTCGGGCAAGCGCGACGAAATCGCGCGCGCGATCGCCGGTCATCAGGTCGTCATCGTCTGCGGCGAAACCGGCTCGGGCAAGACCACGCAGTTGCCGAAGATCTGTCTCGATCTCGGCCGCGGCCTCGGCGCCGGCGGCACCGGCCTGATCGGCCATACGCAGCCGCGGCGCCTGGCCGCGTCGTCGACCGGCCGCCGCATCGCCGAGGAACTCGGCACGCCGTTCGGCGAGGTGGTCGGCTACAAGGTGCGCTTCACCGACAATCTCGCGCCGGGCGCGTCCGTGAAGCTGATGACGGACGGCATCCTGCTCGCCGAGACGCAGACCGATCCGCTGCTGAAAGCGTACGACACGCTGATCATCGACGAGGCGCACGAGCGCAGCCTGAACATCGACTTCCTGCTCGGCTATCTGAAGGAGATCCTGCCCCGGCGGCCGGACCTGAAGCTGATCGTCACGTCCGCGACGATCGACGCCGATCGCTTCGCGCGCCATTTCGGCACCGACGAACGTCCGGCGCCCGTGATCGAGGTGAGCGGGCGGCTGTACCCGGTCGAGATGCGCTACCGGCCGGTGGCCGAGGATCGCCCGGCCGTCAAGAACGCCGAAGGCACGGGCGGCCGCGACCGCGTGAAGACCGCACGCGAAGCCGAACGCGACCTGATGGACGCGATCGTCGACGCGGTCGACGAGCTGTGCCGCGAAGGCCCCGGCGACGTGCTGGTGTTCCTGCCCGGCGAGCGCGAGATTCGCGAGGCGGCCGAGGCGCTGCGCAAGCACCATCCGCCGCACACCGAGATCCTGCCGCTGTTCGCGCGGCTGTCGGCGGCCGACCAGGACAAGGTGTTCAAGGCGTCGAACGCGCGCCGGATCGTGCTCGCGACCAACGTGGCCGAAACCTCGCTGACGGTGCCGGGCATCCGCTACGTGGTCGATACCGGCCTTGCACGCGTGAAGCGCTATTCGTACCGGAACAAGGTCGAGCAGTTGCAGGTCGAGTCGATCTCGCAGGCCGCCGCGAACCAGCGCGCGGGCCGCTGCGGCCGCGTGGCCGACGGCGTGTGCATCCGCTTGTACGAGGAAAGCGACTATCAGGCGCGTGCGCGCTTCACCGATCCGGAAATCCTGCGCTCGTCGCTCGCGTCGGTGATCCTGCGGATGAAGTCGCTGCACCTGACCGCGATCGAATCGTTCCCGTTCCTCGAACCGCCGCCCGGCCGCGCGATCGCGGACGGTTATCAGTTGCTCAACGAGCTCGGCGCGGTCGACGACGACAACGCGCTGACGCCGCTCGGCCGCGAGCTCGCGCGGCTGCCGCTCGACCCGCGCGTCGGCCGGATGATTCTCGCCGCGCGCGACCAGCAGTCGTTGCGCGAGGTGCTGATCATCGCGAGCGCGCTGTCCGTGCAGGACCCGCGCGACCGCCCGATCGAAGCGCAGGAGCAGGCCGACCAGGCGCATCGCCGGTTCGCGGACGAGCGCTCCGAATTCCTGCAGTGGCTGAAGATCTGGGCGTGGTTCGAAGAGGCCGTCGCGCACAAGAAGTCGAATCGCCAGCTGATCGACGCGTGCCGGCAGAACTTCCTGTCGCACCTGCGGCTGCGCGAGTGGCGCGACGTCCATTCGCAGCTGCTGACGGTGGTGCGCGAGCACGGCTGGCGGCTCAACGAAGCCGAAGCCACGTACGAGCAGATTCATCTGGCCCTGTTGACGGGCCTGCTCGGCAACCTCGGGATGAAGGCCGACGACGATCCGCATTACCTCGGCGCGCGCGGCATCAAGTTCTACCTGTGGCCAGGCTCCGCGCTCGCGAAGAAGGCCGGCCGCTGGGTGATGGCGGCCGAGCTCGTCGAGACGAGCCGGCTGTACGCGCGCTGCCTCGCGAAGATCGAGCCGGAGTGGGTCGAGAAGATCGGCGCGCACCTGCTGAAGAAATCGCTGTCGGAGCCGCACTGGGAGAAGCGTCCGGCGCAGGTCAGCGCGTTCGAGCGCGCGACGCTGTACGGGCTGCCGATCTACCACCGGCGGCGCGTCGCGTTCGGCAAGCAGGACCCGGCGCGCGCACGCGAGCTGTTCATCCGCGGCGCGCTGGTCGAAGGCGAATTCGACACGAAGCTGCCGTTCTTCGCGCACAACCGCAAGCTGCTCGCCGACATCGAGCAGCTCGAGCACAAGTCGCGCCGCCAGGACGTGCTGGTCGACGACGAGCTGATCTACGCGTACTACGACCACGCGATCCCGGAAGGCATCCATACGGGCGTCGCGTTCGAGCGCTGGTATCGCGACGAGGTGAAGAAGGGCGGCCAGCCCGACGACAAGCAGCGGCTGCTGTACCTGTCGCGCGACGACCTGATGCGTCACGAGGCGGCCGGCGTGACGACCGACCTGTTCCCGAAGCGCGCGACGATGGCCGGCGTCGAGATGGCGCTTACGTACCACTTCGAACCCGGCACGCCGCGCGACGGCGTGACGCTCGCGGTGCCGCTCTACGCGCTGAACCAGGTCGACGCGCGCCGCTGCGAGTGGCTGGTGCCCGGGATGCTGAAGGAGAAGGTGCAGTTGCTGCTGAAGTCGCTGCCGCAGAAGCTGCGCCGGCACTGCGTGCCGCTGCCCGAGTACGCGGCCGGTTTCGTCGAGCGGATGGGGCGCGAGCGCTTCGGCGCGGGCGGCCTCGTCGAGGCGCTGATCGCCGACGTGCGCGGCGAGACGCAGGTCGCGATGAAAACGGCCGACTTCAAGCTCGAGACGTTGCCCGCGCACCTGTTCATGAATTTCAAGGTGATCGACGAGCACGGCCGCCAGCTCGCGATGGGGCGCAATCTCGCGCAGCTTCGCCAGGAGCTGGGCGCGCAGGCGCAACAGCAGTTCCAGAAGATCGCGGCGGCGTCGACGATCGCGACCGGCGGCGACGCGGGCGCGGGCGACGCAGGCGACACGGCCGCGCCTGCCGCCCCGCCGGGTTCGGCGGCGCGAGGCGGCAAGCCGGGCAAGGGCGCGGCGCCGCAGACGGCCGCCCCGGCCGAAACCGGCGCGACCGCGCTGTACGAGAACCTGACGACGTGGAATTTCGGCAAGCTGCCCGAGCTGCTGGAAATCCGCCGGCGCGGCCAGACGCTGTACGGCTATCCGGCGCTCGTCGACCGCGGCACGCATTGCGACGTCGAGGTGTTCGATTCGCCGGAGGAGGCCGCGCGCATCCACCGGGCCGGCTTGCGGCGGCTGTTCGCGCTGCAGCTGAAGGAGCCGATCAAGTTCCTGGAAAAGAACCTGCCGGGCCTGCGCGAGATGGCGATGCAGTACATGTCGCTCGGCACGCAGGACGAGCTGCGCGACCAGCTGATCGACACGGCGCTCGACCGCGCATGCCTGCAGGACCCGCTGCCCGACGACGACGCGAGCTTCCACGCGCGCCGTGACGAGGGCCGCAGCCGCCTGAACCTGCTCGCGCAGGAAATCGCGCGGCTCGTCGGACAGATCCTGGCCGAATACGCGGGGCTCGTGAAGAAGCTCGCGCAGGCGAAGCCGTTCGCGCAGGCCCATGCGGACCTGCAGCAGCAACTGGCCGCGCTGGTCGGCAAGCGCTTCGTGATCGACACGCCTTACGCACAGCTTGCGCATTTCCCGCGCTACCTGAAGGGCATCGCGCTGCGGATCGACAAGCTGAAGGCCGATCCGGCGCGCGACGCGAAGCAGTCGGCCGACCTGCTGCCCCTGGCCCAGCAGTACCAGCGCGCGGTGTCGCAGCGTGGCGGCGTCGCCGATGCGCGGCTCGCGGAATTCCGCTGGCTGCTCGAGGAACTGCGGATTTCGCTGTTCGCGCAGGAACTGCGCACGCCGATGCCGGTCTCTGTCAAGCGTCTGCACAAGGTCTGGGAGTCGATGCAGCGCTAGCGCGACGTCGGTTGGCCGGGCCTGCACCGCGACGCCGGCCGCGGCGGCTCGTCCCGCCGCCGCGGCGTGCGGCGAGGTGACGCACAGGCGGCGCAAAAGCGGCGCAATACCGGCATGGGTCAACCGGAGGGGCCCGCCGAACGTTCTACAATGACCGCTGTTCCACGACGTGAGTCTTCATGCGCACTTTCCTTTCCTTCGGCCGCACGCTTGCGCTGGCCGCCGCCGTGCTGGCGCCCGCCGCACACGCGAATAACGTGATCGTCCTCAATTCGGCCGAAGCGACGCTTTCCCTGATCGACCAGCAGTCCCGCGAGGTCGTATCCACGATGCCGACCGGGAAGGAGCCGCACCATCTGATGGCGACGCCCGACAATTCGTCGCTGATCGTCGCAAATTCGGTCTCGAACAGCCTGATGTTCGTCGATCCGAAGACCGGCAAGCTGCAGCGCACGGTCGAAGGCATCGAGGATCCTTACCAGCTTGGCTTTTCGCCCGACAAGAAGTGGTTCGTGTCGACCGGGCTGCGCCTCGACCGGCTCGACATCTACAGCTACGACGGCCGCGACCTGCATCTCGTGAAGCGCTTGCCGCTCGCGGTGATGCCGAGCCACCTCGCGTTCACGAAGGACAGCAAGACCGTGCTCGTGTCGCTGCAGGTGTCCGGCGAGATCGCGGCGGTCGACCTCGCGACGCAGACGGTCAAGTGGAAGATGCCGGTCGGCAAGGTGCCGGCGGGCCTGTGGATGACGCCGGACGACAAATACCTGCTGGTCGGCATGACGGGCGCCGATTACGTCGCGGTCGTCGACTGGCGCAATCAGAAGATCGTGAAGACGATCCAGACGGGCAAGGGCGCGCACAACTTCCGCTCGCTCGCCGACGGCACGCACGTCGCGATCACGAACCGCGTCGCGAACACGATCAGCATCATCGACGAGATCACGCTCACCAAGGTCGGCGACATCACCGGCCTGCTGCCGGGCCCCGATGACATGGAGCTGTCCGCCGACAAGAAGACGCTGTGGGTGACGTTCCGTTTCGCGAAGAAGGTCGGGATCATCGATCTGGCCTCGCGCAAGCTGGTGCAGACGATCGCCGTCGGCCGCTCGCCGCACGGCATCTACTTCTACGACCGCGCGCCGTGGAAGGCGGCGAACGGCGCGTGACGGGCGGAGGCGAACGATGCTGCACCTGATCGATGCGTTCGTGTCGGACATCCAGACCTGGCTGTACGTCGACGTCGTGCAGCCGCTCCTCTTCAAGTTCAACCTGATGGACTACGACGAGGACACCTACGATGCGCTGTACTGGGTGATCGTCGGCGCGCTGCAGATGGTGCTGATGTTCGCGCTGCTGCGCCCGCTCGAGGCGCTGTTGCCGGTCGAGCGCTGGAAGAACCGCCGCGCGGTGCGGGTCGACGTGATCTACACCGCGATCTCGAAGCTCGGCATCTACACGCTGTTCTTCTTCTTCGCGCTGCAGCCGGTGTTCGACAACCTCCAGGCGTGGCTGCGCCTGCACGGCGTCGCGAACGTGAACCTCGACTATCTGTGGCCGGGCGTGACCTCGCAGCCGATCGTCGCGTTCGCGATCTACCTCGTCGTGCTCGATTTCGCCGGCTACTGGTATCACCGCTGGCAGCACAAGTTCGGCATCTGGTGGGAGCTGCACGCGGTTCATCACAGCCAGCGGCAGATGTCGCTGTGGTGCGACGACCGCAATCACTTGCTCGACGACGTGCTCCAGTCGTGCTTCTTCGCGGCGATCGCGCTGGTGATCGGCGTGACGCCGTCGCAGTTCGTCGTGCTGACCGCGGTCACGAACTTCCTGCAGAGCATCCAGCATACGAATGCGCGGCTGTCGTACGGCCGCATCGGCGAGCGCCTGCTCGTCAGCCCGATCTTCCACCGCCGCCACCATGCGGTCGGCTACGGCCACGAAGGCACCAAGTACGGCTGCAACTTCGGCGTGCTGTTCCCGTGGTGGGACATGATGTTCGGCACCGCGTCGTGGAACCGCACGGTCGAGCCGACCGGCATCCGCGAGCAGGTGGACGGCGTGTCCTACGGCGACGGCTTCTGGTCGCAGCACGGCCTCGCGTTCGTGCGGATCTTCCGGCGCCTGTTCCCCGCGAAGCGCGGCGCGGCGTCGGCCTGATCCCCATCCCGATCGGGCCTTTCTCCCGGTGAACGACTTTCCCACGCGGCCCGCCTGCGCTTTGGCGCACGCGGGCCGCGTGGTTTATGCTTTCCCCGTTTTTCTCCGTCAATCCAGATTTCATAGGCTCGCATGAACGACCTGCTGCGTTCCTTCGTCCGGGCGCTCGCCAGCGCGCTGCATCCGCGCATGCTGTGGCTCACCCTGATGCCGTTCGTCGTGTCGGCGCTGCTGTGGGGCGTCGTGCTGTGGTTCTCGTGGCAGACGCTGCTGGATCTCGCGCGCGGCGCGCTCGACGGTTTCGTGCTGACGGCCGCGCTGTATCGCGCGTTCGATGCGATCGGCATGTCGCAGCTGCATGCGGTCGTCGCGCCGTTCGTGGTCGTGTCGCTCGCGATCCCGCTGATCGTGCTGACCGTGCTGCTGCTGATCGCGACGATCTCGATGCCGGTCGTGATCAAGCACCTGTCGAACCGGCAGTTCGCGGCGCTCGAGCCGAAGCGGGGCGGCACCTTCCTCGGCAGCGTGGTCAATTCGCTCGGCGCGGCGATCGTCGGCGTCGTGCTGCTCGTCGTCACGATCCCGCTGTGGCTGATTCCGCCGTTCTTCGCGCTGCTGCCGCCGGTGATCTGGGGCTGGCTCACGTACCGCGTGATGACCTACGACGCGCTCGCGCTGCACGCGAGCCGCGACGAGCGCCGCGCGCTCGTGCGCCGGCATCGCTGGCCGCTGATCGGCATCGGCGTCGCGACCGGGCTGCTCGGCACCGTGCCGACCTTCGTGTGGGTCTCGTCGGTCTGGATGATGGTGCTGTTCCCGTTCGTCGCGGCCGCCATGATCTGGGTTTACGCTTTCATCCTCGTCTTCTCGGCGCTGTGGTTCGGGCACTACTGCCTGCGCGCGCTGGAAGACCTGCGCGCGAGTGCGCGCGCCACCGCAATCGACATGGGGCAGGCATGAGCATCGGCATCATCATCATCGGCGACGAAATCCTTTCGGGCCGCCGGCAGGACAAGCATCTGGCGAAGGTCATCGAACTGCTGGGCGCGCGCGGCCTCGCGCTCGACTGGGCCGAATACGTCGGCGACGATCCCGCGCGCATCACCGCGACGCTCGCGCGTGCGATCGCGTCGGGCGACATCGTGTTCTCGACGGGCGGGATCGGCGCGACGCCGGACGACCATACGCGCCAGTGCGCGGCCGCCGCGCTCGGCGTGCCGCTCGAGCTGCATCCGGACGCGAAGGCGTTGATTTCGGAACGGATCCGCGAAACGCACACCGATCCTGCCACGCCGGTCGACTTCGAGTCGCCGGAGAACCAGCATCGCTTCAACATGGGCGTGTTCCCGGCCGGCGCGACGATCATCCCGAACGGCTATAACCGGATTCCGGGCTTCTCGGTCGGCGATCTTCACTTCGTGCCGGGCTTCCCGGTGATGGCATGGCCGATGATCGAATGGGTGCTCGATACGAAGTACGCGCATCTGCATCACGCGACGCCGCATGCCGAGCGCTCGCTGTACGTGTTCGAGCTGCCGGAATCGACGCTGACGCCGCTGATGGAGAAGATCGAGCGCGATTTCCCGGGCGTGCGCGTGTTCAGCCTGCCGAGCGTCGGCGACGCGGAGCGCGGCGGCATCTATGCGCGCCGTCACATCGATCTCGGCGTGAAGGGCGAGCCGGAAGCGGTCGCGGCCGCGTTCGTGAAGCTGCGCGAAGGCGTGCACCTGCTCGGCGGCGACGTCGTCGAGCCCGACACGCCGCGCGCCTGAGCGGCGGCCTGCAACAACCCGGCCGCACCAAAAGCAGCGGGCCGCGCAACGCGGCCCGTCATCGGCATGTCATCGCCCGGGTCGACGATGAGGCTGTCGCAACCGGCGGGCGCGGCGCGCCGTCAGGCGCCGATCCACGGCAGTTTGCGGAAGCACCAGCCGTCGACCGTCTTGCGGTGGCCTTCGGCGTCTTTCGCGCCTTCGAAGCCTTCGAGCAGGTCGAACGCCTTCGTGAAGCCGGCCTGCGCGGACGCGACCGCCGCGAGCTTCGAGCGCGCGGCGCTGCGGCACAGGAACAGGATCGGCGTATCGGCCGGGAGGGCCGCCTTCAGTTCGTTGACGAATTCGGCGTTCGGCACGCCGCCCGGGTAGCGCGTCCATTCGACGTGCAGGTACTGGCCGTCGCCGACGAGCGGGCGGCCGATCCAGTCGAGCTCGGCGCGCGTGCGCACGTCGACGAGGCGCGCGGATGGATCGAGCTGCAGCAGTTCGAATGCCTCGACCGGCAGCAGCGCGCCGGCATAGTTGAGCGCGCCTTGTGCGCGGCGTTCGTCGGCCTTCGCGTAAAGCTGGTCCAGCGTACTCATGGCAGGGGTCTCCGTATCGGTCAAACGGCCATTCTAGCGCGACGTCGCTGCACGAACGTCCGGATGCGGCACGGGGCGCGCCGGACACACGCTCACCAAAACGGTGCAGAATGGACGGCGTGCACCAGAATGATCGCGTTGTGCGGATGTGTCCGATCGATTGCACCATATCGGTGCGACGTCGCCATCGCCGGTGCGGCGCCCGGCCCCGGAATCGCGCAGCGAAGCCCCGCTGCGGCGCGGGCCGGCGTGATTCGCGTTGGTTTTGCGATGGTTGGCACGGAAGCTGCTATATAGAATTCGGTCGAATCGGGGCGCGCTGCGCCAAAGCAAGACCCTGGTCAGCTCGATAAACGAGGCGGTTTCCCAGTCCGCCGGAATTGTTCAATCAGGAGAAGAGGTTATGAGTAAAACCGTCGCCGACGTCATGCAGCTCGTGAAGGACGAGGACGTCAAGTTTGTCGATTTCCGCTTCACGGATACGCGCGGCAAGGAACAGCACGTGTCGGTGCCGGTTTCGGCGTTTGACGAAGACAAGTTCGAAAGCGGCCATGCATTCGACGGTTCGTCGATCGCGGGCTGGAAGGGCATCGAGGCGTCGGACATGCTGCTCATGCCGGATCCGAGCGCTGCCTTCGTCGACCCGTTCTATGAAGAGTCGACCCTCGTGCTGACCTGCGACGTGGTCGAGCCGGCCGACGGCAAGGGCTACGAGCGCGATCCGCGTTCGCTCGCGAAGCGCGGCGAAGCGTACCTGAAGAGCACGGGTATCGGCGATACGGCGTACTTCGGTCCGGAACCGGAATTCTTCATTTTCGACTCGGTCCAGTGGAACACGGACATGTCGGGCTGCTTCGTGAAGATCAACTCGGAAGAAGCGCCGTGGTCGGCAGGCAAGGAATTCGAAGGCGGCAACACGGGCCACCGTCCGGGCACGAAGGGCGGCTACTTCCCGGTCGCGCCGGTCGACACGTTCCAGGACATCCGTTCGGAAATGTGCCTGCTGCTCGAACAGCTCGGCATCCCGGTCGAAGTGCACCACCACGAAGTGGCGGGCCAGGGCCAGAACGAAATCGGCACGAAGTTCTCGACGCTGGTTCAGCGCGCCGACTGGACGCAATGGTCGAAGTACA
This sequence comes from Burkholderia sp. LAS2, assembly GCF_018417615.1. Taxonomy (NCBI): domain Bacteria; kingdom Pseudomonadati; phylum Pseudomonadota; class Betaproteobacteria; order Burkholderiales; family Burkholderiaceae; genus Burkholderia; species Burkholderia sp. LAS2. The sequence goes on along the minus strand of NZ_CP071052.1, from coordinate 2,827,372 downwards.
TCATCCATAACGTCGCGCACTCGTACGGCAAGACGGCGACGTTCATGCCGAAGCCGGTCGTCGGCGACAACGGTTCGGGCATGCACGTTCACCAGTCGATCTGGAAGGACGGCCAGAACCTGTTCGCGGGCAACGGCTACGCCGGCCTGTCGGAACTGGCGCTGTTCTACATCGGCGGCATCATCAAGCACGCCCGTGCACTGAACGCGATCACGAACCCGACGACGAACTCGTACAAGCGTCTGGTCCCGCACTTCGAGGCACCGGTCAAGCTCGCTTACTCGGCACGCAACCGTTCGGCATCGATCCGCATTCCGCACGTGTCGAACCCGAAGGGCCGCCGTATCGAAACGCGCTTCCCGGATCCGATGGCGAACCCGTACCTGTGCTTCACGGCACTGATGATGGCCGGCCTCGACGGGATCCAGAACAAGATCCATCCCGGCGAAGCCGCGGACAAGAACCTGTACGACCTGCCGCCGGAAGAGGATGCAAAGATCCCGACCGTCTGCGCGGGCCTCGACCAGGCACTCGAAGCGCTCGACAAGGATCGCGAGTTCCTGACCCGTGGCGGCGTGTTCACGGACGGCATGATCGACGCGTACCTCGCGCTGAAGGAGCAGGAGCTGGCGAAGTTCCGCATGACGACGCACCCGATCGAGTTCGAGATGTACTACTCGCTCTAATCGGCGATGGCGCTTCGATTCAGCGCCGTCATGCCGGTTCGTTCCCGTCGCGCGGCTCGCGGCGGGAACGGCGGAGTCTGAAAGGGGACGGCGTCCGGCCGTCCCTTTTTTGTTCCGCCGATTTTCATTTTCTGCCCGGTGAGGCGCGACAAGCACGCAGATGGTTCTGAAGAATCTGATCAAGGCGAAAACGGGGCAGCCCGAACGACTGACGGACGACGAGCGGCTCGCACGCTCGGGTCTGCTGGCGGGGCTCGAAGCGCTGCCGACGGTCGTGATCGTGCTCGACCGCAAGACGCTGCGGGTCGCGTTCGCGAACCCGTCCGCGGAGGCAATGCTCGACATCTCGCGGCGGCAGCTCGCGCAGCGGCCGTGGGGCGAGATTTTCCCGAACGCGAACGAGCTCGCGTCGACGATCACCGCGATCGGCCAGGAACGCTTTCACGCGACGCACCTCGATACCGTGCTCGACCGGCCCGGCCGCGAACCGCTGCACGTGCATGCGATCGTCGGCTTCCTCGAGAACGCGCCCGATTTCGTGCTCGTCGAGCTGTTCGAGAACGAACGGCAGTCGCGCACCGATCGGGAAGAGCGCATCCACGACCTGACCGCGGTCAACAAGCAACTGATCCGCAATCTCGCGCACGAGATCAAGAATCCGCTCGGCGGCATTCGCGGCGCAGCCCAGCTGCTCGAATTCGAGCTGGGCGAGCGCGAGCGCGGCGAATTGCGCGAATACACGCAGGTGATCATCAAGGAGTCCGACCGCCTGCAGACGCTCGTCGACCGGTTGCTGGAGCCGCACCGGCATCCGCACATCGTCGGCGACGTGAACATCCATGAAGTGTGCGAACGCGTACGCGCGGTGATGCTCGCGGAATTCCCGCGCGGGCTCACGATCGAGCGCGATTACGACGTGAGCGTGCCGGACCTGCGCGGCGACAAGGAGCAGTTGATCCAGGCGCTGCTGAACATCGTGCGCAACGCCGCGCAGGCGCTGCGCGAACGGATCGCGCAGGGCGACGCGAAGATCGAGCTGCGCACGCGCATCGCGCGCAAGATCACGATCGCGAAGCGCCTGTACAAGCTGGCACTGGACTTGCACGTGGTCGATAACGGGCCCGGCATTCCGGAGGAGATCCGCGACCGGATCTTCTACCCGCTCGTGTCCGGACGCGACGACGGCAGCGGCCTCGGCCTCACGCTCGCGCAGACGTTTGTCCAGCAGCACGACGGGATGATCGAGGTCGAAAGCCGGCCCGGACGTACCGAATTTCAGATTCTGCTGCCGCTCGACCATTGAGCGGCGGCATTGCGATTCACCCATACCTGACCGACCTATGAAGCCGATCTGGATAGTAGACGACGACCAATCGATCCGCTGGGTGCTTGAAAAGGCACTCGCCCGGGACAGCTTCGCGACGAAGAGCTTCGCGAACGTGCGCGACGCGCTGGCCGCGCTCGACCACGAGACGCCGCAGGTGCTCGTGTCCGACATCCGGATGCCGGGCGGCTCGGGCCTCGAATTGCTGCAGGCGATGCACGAGCGGCTGCCGGGCCTGCCCGTCATCATCATGACGGCGTTCTCCGATCTCGACAGCGCCGTCGCCGCGTTCCAGGGCGGCGCGTTCGAATATCTCGCGAAGCCGTTCGACGTCGACAAGGCGGTCGAGCTGATCCGTCGCGCGGTGGAAGAAAGCCTGCGCGGCGGCGCGCCGCAGGACGAGCGCGTGGCCGAGGCGCCCGAGATGCTCGGCCAGGCGCCCGCAATGCAGGACATGTTCCGCGCGATCGGGCGGCTGTCGCATTCGGCCGCGACCGTGCTGATCACCGGCGAGTCGGGCACCGGCAAGGAGCTCGTCGCGCGGGCGCTGCACCGTCACAGCCCGCGCGCGAACGGGCCGTTCATCGCGCTGAACACGGCGGCGATTCCGAAGGATCTGCTCGAATCCGAACTGTTCGGCCATGAGCGCGGCGCGTTCACCGGCGCGCAGACGACGCGGCAGGGCCGCTTCGAGCAGGCCGAGAACGGCACGCTGTTCCTCGATGAAATCGGCGACATGCCGTTCGACCTGCAGACGCGCCTGTTGCGCGTGCTGTCGGACGGGCAGTTCTATCGCGTAGGCGGTCATAACCCGCTGCGCGCGAACGTACGCGTGATCGCGGCGACGCACCAGAATCTCGAGTCGCGCGTGCGGCAGGGGCTGTTCCGCGAGGACCTTTACCACCGGCTCAACGTGATCCGGCTGCGTCTGCCGCCGCTGCGCGAACGCAGCGAGGACATCGCGCTGCTCACGCGCCACTTCCTGCAGAAGAGCGCGCGCGATCTCGGCGTCGAGCCGAAGCGCGTGTCCGACGACGCGCTCGCGTACCTGACGTCGCTGCCGTTTCCCGGCAACGTGCGGCAGCTCGAGAATCTCGCGAACTGGCTGACCGTGATGGCGCCCGCGCAGACGGTCGAGATCAAGGACCTGCCGCCCGACCTCGTGCCGGCCGGTGCGCCGGTCGTCGCGACGGGCGACGGCGCGGACGTGCACGGCAGCGGTAGCCACGCGACGGCGGCGCCTGCCGCGATCGGTGCAGCGCCGACGGCCGCGCCGGTCGCGAGCGCGGCGAACGGCAGCGCGCCGACCGGCTACCCGCTGTGGGAGCACGGGCTGCGCACTGAAGTCGCGCGGCTGTTGCGCGAGAACTCGGCCGACGTGATGGACGAACTCGCACGCCGCTTCGAGGCGGCCGTGATCCGCGAGGCGCTCGACTTCACGCGCGGCCGCAAGGTCGAAGCCGCGGAGCGGCTCGGCATCGGCCGCAACACGATCACGCGCAAGATCCAGGAACTCCATCTGGAGCCCTGACCGAGCACGATTCGCGGCATGCGCGGGCCCGCGCATGCCGCGATCGGACATAATCGCGGTTTGCACGCCGTTTGCCATCCCGCCGATCCTCCATGTCCGACTCCTTCCGCTGGCCCGCCGGGGCCGACCCGTTCCGTTTCCTCGAAGCACTCGACAGCAAGCGCGCCCGCACGTGGGTCGACGAGCAGAATGCGCGCACGCGCGCCGCGCTGCGCGACGACGATGAATATCGTGCGTTGACCGCGCGTCTCGCGAAAGCGTATCTGCCGCGCGAACGCCCGGTGATTCCGACCCGCTGGCGCGACTGGGCATACGACCTGTGGCAGGACGATCTCCATCCAAAGGGACTGTGGCGCCGCACGCGCTGGGCCGACTGGCGGGCCGGCCAGCCGGCGTGGGAAACGCTGCTCGACGTCGACGCGCTCGGCGCCGAAGAGGGCGAATCGTGGGTGTTCGAGCAGGACGCGATCCTGTATCCGGACGGCGATCGCGTGCTGCTGTCGCTGTCGCCGGGCGGCGCCGACGCGGTCGTCGTGCGCGAATTCGATCTCGTCGAGCGGCGGTTCGTCGACGGCGGGTTCACGATCGACGCGCCGGGCCATCACACGGTCGGCTGGATCGACCGCGACACCGTGTACGTGAGCTGGGATCGCGGCGAAGCGCATGCGACCGCGGCCGGTTATCCGTATGAAGCGCGGCGCTGGGTACGCGGCACCGCGCTCGCCGATGCGCCCGTCGTGTTCAGCGGCGAGCCGGACGACATCAGCGCCGGCGCATGGTACGACCCGATCGACCGCCGCCACGTCGCGTGGCGCAGCGTCGACTTCTTCGACGCGCACGCGTACCGGCTGACCGACGCAGGCGAATGGGCGCGCTACGACGTGCCGACGCATGTCGAGGTCGGGTTCTGGGAAGGCTGGCTCGTGCTGGAGCCGCGCCTCGACTGGGACTGCAACGGCGTGCGCCACGCGGGCGGCTCGCTGCTCGCGATCCGCGAGCAGGCGTTCCTCGCCGGTGCGCGCGAATTCACGACGTTGTTCGCGCCGCGCCCGACGACGTCCGCCTGTACGTGGACGCACACGCGCACGATGCTGATCGCGAGCTGGCTCGACGACGTGCACAACCGCACGATGCTGTGGCAGCCGAAGCATGCAGAAGACGGGTCATGGACGTGGGACGCGCGGCCGTTCGACTGGCCGGGCGACGCGCAGATCGACGTCGAACCCGTCGAGTCGACGCTGAACGACGAGGTGTACGTCGACGTCGACACCTATCTCGATCCGCCCGAATGCTGGCTGGCCGATCTTGCCGATCGCGCGGACGATGCGCCGTCGCGCCGCGTGCTGCTCGACCGGCCGCCGGTGCAGTTCGATGCGGCCGGGCTCGTCGTCCGCCGCGCGAGCGCGCGTTCGCGCGACGGCACGGTGGTGCCGTACACGTTGATCGGTCCGCGCGATGCCCTCGATGCACCGGAAGGCAGGGCGCGTGTCGCGCGGCCGTGCCTGCTGTCAGGCTACGGCGGCTTCGCGATTCCGAACCTGCCGGGCTACAGCGATGCGTTCGGCATCGGCTGGCTCGAACGCGGCGGCGTGATGGCGTTCGCGCACATCCGGGGCGGCGGCGAATTCGGGCCGCGCTGGCATGTCGACGCGCAGCGCGAACACCGGCAGCGTTCGTTCGACGATTTCCTCGCGGTCGCCGAGGATCTCGTCGCGACCGGCGTGACGCACGCCGCGCAGCTCGGGATCGAGGGCGGCAGCAACGGCGGGCTGCTGGTCGCCGCGTGCATGATGCAACGTCCGGAACTGTTCGGCGCAGTGCTGTGCCGCGTGCCGCTGCTCGACATGCAGCGCTATCCGAAGCTGCACGCGGGCGCCGCATGGCTCGACGAATACGGCGACCCGGACGATCCGCGCGAAGGCGCGGCGCTGGCCGCGTATTCGCCATATCACCGCGTGCGCGAAGGCGTCGCATATCCGCCGTTGTTGCTGACGACGTCGACGCGCGACGACCGCGTGCATCCCGCGCATGCGCGCAAGATGGCCGCACGCATGCAGGCGCTCGGTCACGAACGGGTGTGGTACTGGGAGAACACCGACGGCGGCCACGGCAGCGCCGACGATCTCGAACGCGCGGAAGCCGACGCAGCCGAATTCGGCTTTCTGTGGGCCCATCTCGGGCCGGCGCCCGCGCGGCGCTGATCGCGCGCGGGCGGCCTGGGGCCTGTTATCGGCGTGAACAGGCCCTGAACGATCAGCCGACGACCGCGACGACCGGCGTGTGGTCGGACGGCTGTTCCCACGTGCGCGGCACGCGATCGACCTCGCACGACGCGCAGGTCGCCGCGAGCGCCGGCGACAGCAGGATGTGATCGATGCGCAGCCCCGCGTTGCGGCGGAACGCCATCATCCGGTAGTCCCACCACGTGAAGGTTTTCTCGGGCTGTTCGAAGCGACGGAACGCATCGACGAAGCCGAGTTCGATCAACTGCGTGAAATGCGCGCGCTCCTGCGGCGACACGAGATTCTGGCCTTCCCATTTCGCGGGATCGTGCACGTCGCGGTCTTCCGGCGCGATGTTGTAGTCGCCGAGCAGCGCGAGCTTCGGGTAGCGCTGCAGCTCGGTGCGCAGCCACGCCTGCAGCGCGTCGAGCCACTGCATCTTGTAGACGAACTTGTCGGAGTCGAGCGCCTGGCCGTTCGGAAAATACGCGGACACGATGCGCACGCCGTCGACCGTCGCGGCGATCACGCGCTGCTGCGAATCCTCGAAGCCGGGGATGTTGCGCACGACGTCCGATTCGTCGACGGCGAGCGTGTCGCGCACGAGGATCGCGACGCCGTTGTAGGTCTTCTGGCCGGTGAACCAACTGCGGTAGCCGGCCGCCTCGAGATCGGCGCGCGGGAATTTCTCGTCCGGCAGCTTCAGTTCCTGCAGGCACAGTACGTCGGCGCCGCTTTGCGCGAGCCAGTCGAGCACGTGCTGTTTGCGGACGTTGAGCGAGTTGACGTTCCAGGTGGCGATTTTCATGAACGGGGGGTGCATGCGGCGTGAATGCGAAGGCCGCCATCTTACCGCGAGCATGGGGTGCGAACGCGTGCGTCATGCGGGCTCGCGCATGTGTCACGCATCGCCGCTTGGGCAACGGAAGCAGAAATTGTGACAAAAGTATTGACGTGAGTACTTCCTCACCCTATAATTTATTTCTCTGACGCGGGGTGGAGCAGTCTGGCAGCTCGTCGGGCTCATAACCCGAAGGTCACAGGTTCAAATCCTGTCCCCGCAACCAAGCACACCAGGCGATGTGCCGCGCAATTGACCGATGCGCACTTCGTCTACGAAAAACCCGGCTCCGTGCCGGGTTTTTTGTTTTTCGCGTCCGTCTTCGTTATTTCGGTGCGCCCGGGCTCCCGGGCAAGAAGCCGTTCTCGAGCAGATAGGTGGTCGTGTTGACCAGCGTGGCCCGCGCGTTCGGCGTGCCCGACAGCGCCGCGCACTTGTCCTGGCCCGTATTCAGCCGGATCGACCGTTCGGTCGTCGGGTAGTCGACGTCCTTCAGATAGAAATGCGGCAGCGACGTCATGTAGCGCGCATACGGCACGCATGGCCGCTGCATCGGGTCCCTCGACGCGGCGTTGAACGGAAAGTACTCGTCGAACAGATAAGCCGAACTCGACAGGCCGCCCCAGTCGGCCGGCAGGGCAATGCTGCCGGTCGGCGTCGTCGCGCCGGTGGCGACGTCGGTGATGAAGCCGTCGACGGTCGAGCGCCCGTCGCTGCGATTACCCTGCGTCACGGTGACCTGCAACCGGTAGGCGTGGCCCGTTTTCCACGGGTAGGCGATCGAGCACGAGGTGCCGGAGCCGCCGTCGGCGCCGCCGCGGCAATTCGCCGACAGCGGCGTCGTGCCGGTGCCGAACGCGCTGAAGATCACCACGTTGCTGCTTTGCGTGCGTGGCTGGATACCGGTGTAGATCGCGTGGCCGCCATGTTGCGACGACAACTGGTTGGCCCAGTAGTAACTCGCGTTGACCTGGGTCGGCACGACCTCGGGCGTGATCTCCCACGTCATGCGATCGAAGCCGTCCCGGGGCGTCGAGGCCACCGATGCGGTGATGTTGGGGTCGGCGTGCGCACTGAGCGTGGCCGACACGGCGAGCAGCGCGCCGATTGCGGTGCTGAGTTTTTTCATGTTCCTGTTTCCCGTTGGTGAAAAAGAGAGCGCGACGCGCAGCGTCGTTTGCGGCGCCGCTGCGCGTGTACCAATTTGCAGTCACTTTATTACCAATGAATAACCAGTGCGTCGGCGCGCCCGCGTGAAGCGGGGTGGGTGCTTCGCGGGCCGTGCGCGCCGGGCCCGTATGACGGGCGAGAGCACGGAGTCGGGCGCGCGGCGACGCGCCCGCCGGGAGAGTGAATCCCGCCGCACGGAACAATGCGGCGATACCTTCAGGCGGCGATTGTCGTTCAGCGCCGGCGTGCGTCGTTCAGCGCGCCGCCCACTCGACGGCCGCCTTCGCATGCAGCGCGGTCGTATCGAATACCGGCAGCGGCGAATCGTCCGCGCCGATCAGCAGCGTAATTTCCGTGCAGCCGAGGATCACGGCCTGCGCGCCGCGTTTTGCCAGTTCGTCGATGACCGACACGTACGTCACGCGCGATTCCGCCGAGATCACACCGTGGCACAGCTCGTCGTAGATGATCCGGTGCACGTCGTCGCGCCCGCGTTCGTCCGGCGTCAGCACGTCGAGCCCGAATTTCTCGCGCAACCGCTCCGCATAGAACGGCAGCTCCATCGTGTAGCGCGTGCCGAGCAGGGCGACGCGCTCGACGCCCGCATCGCGCAGCGCGCTGCCGGTCGGGTCGGCGATGTGCAGGAACGGCAGCGTCACCGCGGCTTCGATCGCGTCGTGCACGCGATGCATCGTATTGGTCGTCAGGACGACGAGATCGGCGCCGGCCGCTTCGAGCTGCCGCGCGGCGTCGGCCATCCGTTCGCCGAGCGCCGCCCAGTCGTGCGTGCGCTGCAGCGCTTCGATCTCGGCGAAGTCGACCGTGACCAGCACGCTCTTCGCGTTGTGATGGCCGCCGTGCAATGCCTTCGAGTGCCGGTTGATCATCCGGTAGTACTCGGCCGACGATTCCCAGCTCATGCCGCCGATCAGTCCGATCGTCTTCATCTGACACCCCTGCGTTTCGTGTATCGCGGCAGACGAGTATAGGCGCCGCTGCGCGTGCCCGGCCGGTACGATCCGTGCAAACCGGGCCGGTACGGCGCAGCCGGGTGTGGGTGGCCGGCGGCGGGCGACCGACTCGGGTCATACGCGGCAGTTGAAACCGGCACTGTGTTTTTGTACAGTATCGGCACCGTGAGCCCGACCACCATCCCGCCTGCCGATCCGCCCGCGCCGCCGCCCGGCGACGCGCCACCGCGCATGCGCAAGATCATCCACTGCGATTGCGACTGCTTCTACGCGTCGGTCGAGATGCGCGACGACCCGTCGCTGCGCAACCGGCCGCTCGCGGTCGGCGGCCGGCCCGACCAGCGCGGCGTGATCGCGACCTGCAACTACGAGGCGCGGCGCTACGGCGTGCATTCGGCGATGTCGTCGGCGCTGGCGATGCGCAAGTGCCCGGACCTGCTGATCCTGCCGTCCGCGATGGACAAGTATCGCGCGGCGTCGCGGCAGATCATGGCGATCTATCGCGACTACACGCCGGACGTCGAGCCGCTGTCGCTCGACGAGGCGTACCTCGATGTCAGCGGGTCGGAGCGTTGCCAGGGCAGCGCGACGCTGATCGCGCGCGAGATCCGCGAGCGGGTGTGCGATACGGTCGGCGTGACCGTGTCGGCGGGCGTCGCACCGAACAAGTTCATCGCGAAGATCGCGTCCGACTGGAACAAGCCCGACGGGCTGTTCGTCGTGCGGCCGCACGAGATCGACGCGTTCGTCGCGGCGCTGCCGGTGCGCAAGCTGCACGGGGTCGGCAAGGTGACGGCCACGCGGCTCGACCGGCTCGGCATCCAGACCTGCGCGCAGCTGCGCGACTGGCCGCTGATCGACCTGCACCGCGAGTTCGGCGCGTTCGGGCGGCGGCTGTACGAACTGTCGCGCGGGATCGACGAGCGGCCCGTGCAGGCCGACCAGGAGCGCAAGTCGGTCAGCGTCGAGACGACCTACGTGACCGACCTGACGACGCTCGAGCAATGCGCGGACGAAATCCGACGCCTCGTCGTGCAACTCGACGCGCGGATCGAGCGCGCCGGCGCCGCGCGGTCGATCCGCAAGCTGTACGTGAAGATCCGCTTCGCCGATTTCCAGCGTACGACGGTCGAGTGCGTGGCCGACGCGACGAATGCCGAGACGGCCGTCACGCTGCTCGCGAAGGGGTTGTTGCGGCGCGCGCAGCCGGTGCGGCTGCTCGGCGTCGGCGTGCGTATCGACGAGGACACGGCCGAGCGCCACGGGCAATTCCTGCTGTTCGACGACGAAGCGGGCGACGACACGCCCGCGCCATGAAAAAAGCACCGCCGAAGCGGTGCCTGTCGATGCAGCCGGAACAGCCGGAAGGGCCGGGCGGCGCGCTCAGTGCGCGGACGCGGCCATCCCGTTGTGGCGCAGCAGCGCATCGATCTGCGGTTCGCGGCCGCGGAACGCCTTGAACGACTCCATCGCCGGACGGCTGCCGCCGACCTCGAGGATTTCGCGGCGATAGCGCGTGCCGGTTGCCGCGTCGAGCACGCTGCCGCTGGTGGCGGCCGCTTCCTCGAACGCCGCGTACGCGTCGGCCGACAGCACCTCGGCCCACTTGTAGCTGTAGTAGCCGGCCGCGTAGCCGCCCGCGAAGATATGGCTGAACGTGTTCGGCCAGCGCGAGAACGCCGCCTGCGGGATCACGTGATAGCGCTCGTTGATCTCGCGCGCGAACGCGGTCACGCCGGTGGCGCCGGCCGGGTCGAAATCGACGTGCAGCAGCATGTCGAACATCGAGAACACGATCTGGCGCAGCGTACCGAGCCCGCTCTGGAAGTTCTTCGCGGCGATCATCTTGTCGAACAGCGCGCGCGGCAGCGCGGCGCCCGTATCGACATGCGACGACATCGACGACAGCACGTCCCATTCCCAGCAGAAGTTCTCCATGAACTGCGACGGCAGTTCGACCGCATCCCATTCGACGCCGTTGATGCCCGACACGCCGAGCTCGTCGACGCGCGTGAGCATGTGGTGCAACCCGTGGCCGAATTCATGGAACAGCGTGATGACCTCGTCGTGCGTGAAGCACGCGGGCTTGCCGCCGACCGGCGCGGAGAAGTTGCAGGTCAGGTACGCGACGGGCGTCTGCACGTCGCTGCCGCGCTTCGCGCGCGAACGCGCGTCGTCCATCCACGCGCCGCCGCGCTTGCCTTCGCGCGCGTACAGGTCGAGATAGAACTGCGCGACGAGCGAGCCGTCGCGGTTCTCGACGCGGAAGAAGCGCACGTCCTTGTGCCATACCGGCGCGTCGTCCGGCTTGATCTGCACGCCGAACAGCGTTTCGGTGACGGTGAAGAGGCCCTTCAGCGCGGCCGGCTCCGGGAAGTACTGCTTGACCTCGTTTTCCGAGAACGCATAGCGCTGCTGGCGAAGCTTTTCGGCCGCGTACGCGACGTCCCACGGCGCGAGTTCGGTCAGGCCGAGCGCATTCGCGGCGAACGTGCGCAGTTCGTCCCAGTCCTTGTCCGCGTGCGGGCGGGCGCGCGTCGCGAGATCCTCGAGGAACGCGATCACCTGCTGCGGCGATTCGGCCATTTTCGGCGCGAGCGACACTTCGGCGAAGTTGCGGTAGCCGAGCATCTGCGCCTCTTCGCGGCGCAGCTTCAGCGCGTCGGCGACGATCGCCGTGTTGTCCCATTCGGCCTTGCCGTCGCCGTACTGCGGGCCGAGCTCCGACGCGCGCGTCGCATACGCGCGGTAGAGCGTCTCGCGCAGCGCGCGGTTGTCCGCGTACTGCAGCACCGGGAAGTACGACGGGAAATGCAGCGTGAATTTCCAGCCTTCCTTGCCGTCCTTCTGCGCGGCTTCGCGGGCGGCCTCGATCGCGTCGCCGGGCAGGCCGGCCAGCTCGGCTTCGTCCTTCGCGAAGTACGCGTACGCATTGGTCGCGTCGAGCACGTGATCGGAGAACGCCTTCGACAGCGCGGCCTGCTGTTCCTGCAATTCCGCGAAGCGCGGCTTCTGGTCCTCGGGCAGCTCGGCGCCCGACAGGCGGAAGTCGCGCAGCGCATTGTCGAGGATCTTCTTGCGCTCGGCGGACAGCGTCGCGTATTCGGCGCTCGCGGCGATCGCCTTGTACTTTTCGTACAGCGCGAGATTCTGGCCGACGCTCGACCAGAACTCGGTCACGCGCGGCAGGTTTTCACCGTAGGCAGCCCGCAGTTCGGGCGTGTCGGCGACCGCATTCAGGTGGCCGACGATGCCCCATGCGCGGCCGAGCGGCTCCGTGGCTCGCTCGACCGTCTCGACGACGGCGGCCCAGGTCGACGGCGTGTCGCTCGCGCTCGCCGTTTCGACCGCGCGGCTGGCGGCATCGAGCAGCGTATCGAGCGCGGGCGTCACGTGTTCCGGGCGGATCTCGCCGAAACGGGGCAGGCCGGAGAAGTCGAGGAGCGGATTGGTGTTGGCGCTGGCGGACATTAAGACTCCCTGTCTGTTGCCGGATGAACCGGGGTGAAAAGGGTGAGGCGCGACGAAGCGGCGCCCGATACCGACATTATTGGGGCGCATCGTGCGCTTTCCAATCGTTAGTTTCTAATGACGCGATTGACGCAGGGTCGGATGCGGGCGGCCGGCGAGGTGCGGCCGGAGAGGTGCGGCCGGCGAGATGCGGCCGGCGAGGTGCAGCCGCGCGATGGCGGCTGGCGAGGCGCCGGCGCGCTGAACCGCGCGCCGGCCGGGCAAAGGCAGTGTCAGGCTGCGGAGGCCGCCGCGCGTTCGGCGGATTCGATCGTGTTGATCAGCAGCATCGTGATCGTCATCGGGCCGACGCCGCCCGGCACCGGCGTGATGTAGCCGGCGACTTCCTTCACGCCCGCGAAATCGACGTCGCCGCACAGCTTGCCCGCGTCGTCGCGGTTCATGCCGACGTCGATCACCGTCGCGCCCGGCTTCACCATGTCGGCGGTCAGGATGTTGCGCTTGCCGACCGCCGCGACCACGATGTCGGCCTGGCGCGTATGTGCGGCGAGGTCGCGCGTCTTGCTGTGGCAGATCGTCACGGTCGCGCCGGCGTCGAGCAGCATCATCGCCATCGGCTTGCCGACGATGTTCGAGCGGCCGATCACGACCGCGTTCGCGCCTTGCAGCGCGATGCCGTGCGCTTCGAACATCTTCATCACGCCGTACGGCGTGCACGGGCGGAACAGCGGCTTGCCGGTCATCAGCGCGCCCGCGTTCGCGACGTGAAAGCCGTCGACGTCCTTTTCCGGCGCGATCGCCTCGATCACCTTGTGGCTGTCGATATGCGCGGGCAGCGGCAGCTGGACGAGGATGCCGTGGATCTTCGGGTCGCGGTTCAGCGCGTCGATGCGCGCGAGCAGGTCGGCTTCCGACAGCGTGGCCGGGTACGCATCCTTCAGCGAGAAGAAACCGTTGTCCTCGCACGCCTTGATCTTGTTGCGCACGTAGACTTCGCTCGCCGGGTTCGCGCCGACGAGGATCACCGCGAGACCGGGCTGGTGGCCGCGCGCGGTCAGCGCGGCGGCGCGTTCGGCGGCCTGGGCGCGCAAGGTCTTCGAAAGGGCGTTGCCGTCGATGAGGAGGGCTGTCATGGTGGTGGGTCCTGCCGGGAAGTTGGAATGCGGGCGTACGGCGCCCGAAGCGCCGTAGCAAAGCACGTAATTATACCGTTCGCCTGCTGCCGTCCGACAGCGAATCAACGGGAAGCGTCATGGCCGCGGCGCGCGTGCGCCGGGAGGAACGGCCGCCGCCGCGCGAGTGGGCCGCATCGCGCGGGGCGGCAAACGCCGGTTGCGGGCCGGGCAGCCGGGGCGGGCCGTGCCGCCGCGGCCGGAGCACCCGCTCAGGCCTGTTTCTTCGACAGCGCGAGGCGCAGCAGGTCGGCCACCGTGTTGACGTTGAGCTTTTCCATGATGTTCGCGCGGTGCGCCTCGACCGTCTTGATGCTGATGCCGAGATCGTCGGCGATCTGCTTGTTCAGGCGGCCCGCGATGATCCGTTCGAGCACCTGCTGCTCGCGCGCGGTCAGCTTCGACAGGCGTTCGCTCGCGGCGCGCTGCTCCTGGACGCTCTTGCTTTCGCTTCGGGCCTTGTCGAGCATCCGCTCGACGAGCTTGCGCAGCTCGGCTTCGTCGAACGGTTTCTCGATAAAGTCCATCGCACCCTTTTTCATCGTCGACACGGCCATCGGCACGTCGCCGTGGCCGGTGACGAAGATGATCGGCAGCGCGGCATTGTCGGCGATCAGGCGTTCCTGCAATTCGAGGCCGCTCATGCCCGACATCCGCACGTCGAGGATCAGGCACGCGATCTGGCCGGCCTGCTGCGCCGGCTGGTACGCATCGAGGAACTGCTCGGCGCTCGAGAAGCATTGCACGCGATAGCCGTTCGCCTCCAGCAGCCAGCGCAGCGAGTCCCGTACGGCCTCGTCGTCGTCGACGACAAAGACGGTTTCCTGAGTGGTGGTGACAGGGCTATTCATAGTTCTCCCGTAACGGTATGTGATGCCGATGCCTCGCGCCCCCCTTGGCCGAGATCAGCGGGTTCCCCAATGGGCAGGCTGCAGTGGAACGTCGCGCCGGAAATGCGGCCGTCCGGCTCGACGTTGTTGACCACCCACAGACGCCCCCGATGCGATTCGATGATCGAACGGCAGATGTTCAGCCCCATGCCCATGCCATCGGACTTGGTGCTGTAAAACGGTTCGAACAGGCGCTCGGCGGTCGCTTCGTCGACGCCCGGGCCCTGGTCGATCACACGGATGTCGACGAAGCCCGCATCGATGTCGGCGACGACGCGGATCACGCCGTCCACCGACGCCGGTTTCACGTCGGCCATCGCCTCGGCTGCGTTCTTCATCAGGTTCACGAGCACCTGCTCGATCAACACGGGGTCGACATAAATAATAGGCATTCTTGCGAGGATTTCCGTGACGATCCGGATTCTGCGCTTCCTGGCCTCGATTTCGGCGAGCCCGACCGCGTCGGCGACGATGTCCGCGACCCGCGCCGGCTGGCGCTTCGGCTCGCTGCGCTTCACGAATTCGCGGATCCGCTTGACGATCATCCCCGCGCGCAGCGCCTGCTGCGCGGTCTTCTCCAGCGCCGGCTGCAGCGTCTCGGGCGTGCCGCGGCCGCTCTTGACGAGCGCGAGCGTGCCCGAACAGTAGTTGTTGATCGCGGCGAGCGGCTGATTCAATTCGTGAGCAATCGACGACGCCATTTCGCCCATCGTCATCAATCGGCTCGTGAACTGCAGCTTTTCTTCCTGCTGGTGCGCGAGTTCCTGCGCCTTCTTGCGGGTCGTGATGTCGGTCGCGATCTGCATCTGCGCGAGGTGGCCGTCCACCCACTGGATGTACTGGCGGCGCACCTCGAACCACTTCTGGATGCTCTCGACGTACACCTCCTGCGCGTCCGCCGTGCTGCTTGTCAGCGCGGCGGCCGGCAGGCCCGCGAACGCGTCGACCATGTCGATCGAGTCGGACGACGCCTGCGCGCGGTCGAAGCCGCCGCCCGACAGCTCCAGATGGCCGTCCGGACGGATGCCGAACAGGTGGCGGTAGTAGCGGTTCGCGAACAGCAGCTCGGCTTCGTCGGCGGCGAGCACCGACACCGCGGCGTCGAGGCTTTCGAGCACCGTCGTGAAGCGTTCGTGCGCGGCCGCGAGCTCTTCGCGCGCGCGCTTCGGCTCGGTGATGTCGGTCATCGACGACATCCAGCCGGTCTGGCGGCCCGAACTGTCGATCAGCGGCGACACGTACAGGCGCGCATGGAACAGCGTGCCGTTCTTGCGCCGCACGCGCAGCTCGAAGCCCGAACTCGGCGCCTTGCCGCGCAGCGTCATGTCGAGCTGGCGCTGCATTTCCGGGTACGCGTCGCGCGGCCAATACGGGAACGGCGCGACCTTGCCGACGAGATCGGTCTCGTCCCAGCCCGTCATCCGGCAGAACGCGGGGTTCACGTGCGTGATGCGGCCGTGCATGTCGAGCACGCGCATGCCGATCAGCACCGAGTTTTCCATCGCGCGGCGGAAGAACGCCTCAGCGTACAGCGCCTGCTGCGCCTCGAAGCGCTGGCGCGTGTGCTTCCACAGGCTCCAGAGGCTCCATAGCACGAAGCACGACAGCCCGGCGACGAGCCACACGAGCGTGTTGTTGGTCAGGTTCGTGAGCTGCGGGAACGCGTACACGCGCACCGTCAGCCCTTGGCCGGGCGGGTCGAGCGGGAGATCGTAGTGCGAGTCGCGCGGCAGTCGCGGGCGCGTCGACGTGGACGACAGCTCGCGGTTGTTCGAGTCGGTGATCGAGATCTTGTACTTCGACGACAGCTCCTGCGGAATGTCGTGCTTCAGGATCCCTTCGACCGAGAACACCGCGGCGAGCGAGCCGAGATATTCGCGGTCGCCGCGCATTACCGGCGTCTGCAACGTGATGAAGCCGTTGCCGAACTCGTCGTAGATCAGCGGCGAATACGCCTGGCGGCGCGTGCTGCGCGCCTCGTCGTACGCGCCGCGCACCGCGTCCTGCATCTGCGCGTCGCCGGGCTTCGCGAGCCGTTGGCCGAGCAGCGGTGGATGCACGGCCGGCCAGCGCTGCACGCCCGGCGCCGTGTACCAGTTCAGGTAGAGGATTTCCGGATGCGTCTGCATCACGTCCGCGACCGCCATCTGGAACGCGTTCTGATCGAGGCGGCCGGACGCGAGGTCGCGCGACAGCGCCTGCAGTTGTTCCTGCGCGCCCGTCATCGACAGGCGGATCTGCTGCTGGGCCCACGCGACGTTGCGAAACAGGGTGTCTTCCTGCTGCTGCTGTTCGCGCCGGTTGAGGCTCCACAGGATGAGGCTCATCACGACGAGGAACACCAGGATCGACAGCAGCGGCGTCAGCAAATAGGAATTGGACCACCACGGTCCGTGGTGCCAACGGGACGGCTGCGACTCCGCCGGCGGGCCCGGCGGTCGCGCCGAGCGTGCGAAAAGCCGATCGGTCAACATGGCAGGATTGTAGCGCAGCGCAATACATGGAAAACCGATACCGGATATGTTGAACGGAAACGGTTTTGTTCCGACGAGACGGGCCGCGGAGCCCCGAAATATGGGTGCAGCGCAGCAATATTTCGCATCATGAGAAAAGATCTCACGATTCGAAAATTTTGTTGCGCAGGCCCGTCCACGCTCATTACAATCCGTCGGAGCTTGCCCGCAGCCGGCCGCGCCGCGTCGTCTGCACGAGAGCGATCCTCACATTCCAGGACCCAGGAGACGAGAATGTCCGCTGTACCGAACGAAGTGATGAAGTATGTCGCCGCCGAACGTGACGACGACCCGCAAGAAACCGTCGAGTGGCTGGAGTCGCTCGATGGCGTGATCTCCTCCGTGGGCACCGGCCGCGCGCATTACCTGATCGAAAAGCAGATCGAATTCGCCCGCATGCACGGCGAACACCTGCCGTTCTCCGCCAATACCCCGTACATCAACACGATTCCGCTCGAAGCACAGGCGAAGATTCCGGGCGACCAGGACATCGAGCACCGCATCCGTTCGTACACGCGCTGGAACGCGCTGGCGATGGTGCTGCGCGCGGGCAAGGACACGAACGTCGGCGGCCACATCGCATCGTTCGCGTCGGCCGCGACGCTCTACGACGTCGGCTACAACCATTTCTGGCACGCGGCGTCCGACCAGCATGGCGGCGATCTCGTGTTCGTGCAGGGCCACTCGTCGCCGGGCGTGTACTCGCGCGCGTTCCTGCTCGGCCGCCTGAAGGAAGAGCAGCTCGACAATTTCCGTCAGGAAGTGGACGGCAAGGGCATTTCGTCGTACCCGCACCCGTGGCTGATGCCGGACTTCTGGCAGTTCCCGACCGTGTCGATGGGTCTCGGCCCGATCATGGCGATCTACCAGGCACGCTTCATGAAGTACCTGGAATCGCGCGGCATCGCGAAGACGGAAGGCCGCAAGGTGTGGGCGTTCCTCGGCGACGGCGAGACGGACGAGCCGGAATCGCTCGGCGCGATCGGCATGGCGAGCCGCGAGAAGCTCGACAACCTCGTGTTCGTGATCAACTGCAACCTGCAGCGTCTCGACGGCCCGGTGCGCGGCAACGGCAAGATCATCCAGGAACTCGAATCGGAATTCCGCGGCGCCGGCTGGAACGTGATCAAGGTCATCTGGGGCAGCCGCTGGGATGCGCTGTTCGCGCGCGACAAGTCGGGCGCGCTGATGCGCCGGATGATGGAATGCGTCGACGGCGAATACCAGACGTACAAGTCGGAGTCGGGCGCGTACGTCCGCGAGCACTTCTTCAACACGCCTGAACTGAAGGCGCTCGTCGCCGACTGGTCGGACGACGACATCTGGGCGCTGAACCGTGGCGGTCACGATCCGCACAAGATCTACGCGGCGTTCCACGAAGCGACCAACACGAAGGGCGCGCCGACCGTCATCCTCGCGAAGACCATCAAGGGCTACGGGATGGGCGAGTCGGGCCAGGCGATGAACATCACGCACCAGCAGAAGAAGCTGCCGGTCGAGCAACTGAAGAAGTTCCGTGACCAGTTCCGCCTGCCGATCACCGACGAGCAGATCGCCGACGTGCCGTATCTGAAGTTCGAGGAAGGCTCGAAGGAACTCGAATACATGCGCCAGAAGCGCATGGACCTCGGCGGCTACCTGCCGCACCGCCGCGAGAAGGCGACGTCGCTGCCGGTGCCGGCGCTCGACGCGTTCGAGCCGCTCCTGAAGGGCACGGGCGAAGGCCGCGAGATCTCGACGACGATGGCGTTCGTGCGGATCCTGAACATCCTGCTGAAGGACAAGGCGCTCGGCAAGCGCGTCGTGCCGATCGTCCCGGACGAATCGCGTACGTTCGGCATGGAAGGCCTGTTCCGCCAGATCGGCATCTGGAACCAGGAAGGCCAGAAGTACGTGCCGGAAGATTCCGACCAGCTGATGTTCTACAAGGAATCGCAGACCGGCCAGATCCTGCAGGAAGGCATCAACGAAGCGGGCGGCATGTGCGACTGGATCGCGGCGGCGACGTCGTATTCGACGCACGGCGAGATCATGGTGCCGTTCTACATCTTCTATTCGATGTTCGGCTTCCAGCGCATCGGCGACCTCGCGTGGGCCGCGGGCGACATGCGTTCGCGCGGCTTCCTGCTGGGCGGCACCGCGGGCCGTACGACGCTGAACGGCGAAGGCCTGCAGCACGAAGACGGCCACTCGCTGCTGTGGGCGGCATCGGTGCCGAACTGCGTGAGCTACGACCCGACGTTCGGTTATGAACTCGCGGTGATCGTCCAGGACGGCCTGCGCCGCATGGTGCAGGACCAGGAAGACGTGTACTACTACATCACGGTGATGAACGAGAACTACGAGCACCCGGCGATTCCGCAGGGCGAGCACGTGGCGGCCGACATCATCAAGGGCATGTACGCGTTCAGGAAGGCCGACGCCGACAAGAAGGCGCCGCGCGTCCAGCTGCTCGGCGCGGGCACGATCTTCAACGAAGTGATCGCCGCCGCCGACCTGCTGAAGAACGACTGGGGCGTCGCCGCCGACCTGTGGAGCGTGCCGAGCTTCACCGAACTCGCGCGCGAAGGCCATCAGGTCGAGCGCTGGAACCTGCTCCATCCGACCGAGGAGCGTCGCCTGTCGCACGTGCAGAAGTGCCTGAAGGACACGCAGGGCCCGGTCATCGCTTCGACCGACTACGTCCGTGCGCTGGTCGACCAGATCCGCGGCCAGATCGATCGCCGCTTCGTCGTGCTGGGCACCGACGGCTTCGGTCGTTCGGACACCCGCGAGAAGCTGCGTCACTTCTTCGAAGTCGACCGTCACTGGGTCACCGTCGCCGCGCTCAACGCGCTGGCCGACGAAGGCACGATCGAGCGCAAGGTGGTCGCGGACGCGATCGCCAAGTACAACCTCGATCCGTCCAAGCCCAACCCGATGACCGTTTAACGCACACGCCGTGTGATGCCGCGCGCCGCTCCCGCGAGGAGCGCGCGCGGCCATGGAGACAGAAACAGATGAGTCAAGCGATCGAAGTGAAGGTGCCGGATATCGGCGATTACAAGGACGTGCCGGTCATCGAGATCGGCGTGAAGGTCGGCGACACGGTCGAGCCCGAGCAGTCGCTCGTCACGCTCGAGTCCGACAAGGCGACGATGGATGTGCCGAGCCCGGTCGGCGGCGTCGTGAAGGAAATCAAGGTCAAGGTCGGCGATTCCGTGTCGGAAGGCTCGTTGATCATCCTGCTCGAAGGCGGCGCAGGCGCGCAGGCGAATGGCGCGGCCGCGGCTCCCGCTCCCGCAGCAGCGCCGGCACCGGCCGCCGCCGCGCCCGCTGCCGCACCGGCCGCGTCCGGCGGCACGCTCGAAGTGAAGGTGCCCGACATCGGCGACTACAAGGATGTCCCGGTGATCGAGATCGGCGTGAAGGTCGGCGACACGGTCGAGAAGGAACAGTCGCTCGTCACGCTCGAGTCGGACAAGGCGACGATGGACGTGCCGAGCCCGGCCGCCGGCGTCGTGAAGGGCATCTTGGTCAAGGTGGGCGATTCGGTGTCGGAAGGCACGCTGATCGTGCTGCTCGAAGCCGCAGGCGCACCGGCTGCAGCCGCACCGCAGGCCAGCGCGCCGGCGCCGGCCGCGGCCGCCCCGGCCCGCCGCCGCACCGGCACCCGCGAAGGCTGCGCCGGCACCGGCCGCCGCCGCTCCGGCTCCGGCTCCGGCTCCGGCCGCCGCGCCGTCGGGCGAATATCGCGCGAGCCACGCATCGCCGTCGGTCCGCAAGTTCGCACGCGAACTCGGCGTCGAAGTCGCGCGCGTGCAGGGCTCGGGGCCGAAGGGCCGCATTACGAAGGAAGACGTGACGGGCTTCGTGAAGGGCGTGATGACGGGCCAGCGCGCGGCGCCGGCCGCGGCAGCCGCGCCGGCAGGCGGCGGCGAGCTGAACCTGCTGCCCTGGCCGAAGGTCGACTTCTCGAAGTTCGGCCCGTTCGAGGCGAAGCCGCTGTCGCGCATCAAGAAGATCTCGGGCGCGAACCTGCATCGCAACTGGGTGATGATCCCGCACGTCACGAACAACGACGAAGCGGACATCACCGAGCTCGAAGCGCTGCGCGTCCAGCTGAACAAGGAACACGAAAAGGCGGGCGTGAAGTTCACGATGCTCGCGTTCGTGATCAAGGCGGTCGTCGCCGCGCTGAAGAAATTCCCGACCTTCAACGCGAGCCTCGACGGCGACAACCTCGTGTTCAAGCAGTACTTCCACGTCGGTTTCGCGGCCGATACGCCGAACGGCCTCGTCGTGCCGGTGATCCGCGATGCGGACAAGAAGGGCCTCGTCGACATCGCGAAGGAAATGAGCGACCTGTCGAAGGCCGCGCGCGAAGGCAAGCTGAAGCCGGACCAGATGCAGGGCGGCTGCTTCTCGATCTCGTCGCTCGGCGGGATCGGCGGGACAAACTTCACGCCGATCATCAACGCGCCGGAAGTGGCGATCCTCGGGTTGTCGCGCGGGCAGATGAAGCCGGTGTGGGACGGCAAGCAGTTCGTGCCGCGGCTCATGCTGCCGTTGTCGCTGTCGTATGACCATCGTGTCATCGATGGCGCCGAAGCCGCGCGGTTCAATGCGTATCTCGGCGCGTTGCTCGGGGATTTCCGTCGCATCATTCTTTGATGAGATGAGGGGCTCGCGGGGGCGTGGTTTCGTGTCTGTTCTCCACGCTCTTGTCGTTGAACCTGTTTTGCCAACGGTCTGCTAGCGTCGCCCCTGCGCGGGGCGGCGGTCACTTTTCTTTGTCTTCCAAAGAAAAGTGACCAAAAGAAAGGCGCGTCCTTGGGCGGACGGCAAAGGTGGTCCTGCCCAACGTCGCGTGCTCTTGTCAGGCCGCATGTCGTCAGGTTCCGTCTTTCCGCCGGTCCCTCCCTCTCTCTCTGCAGCTATTCAAGAAGGGGACAGTCATGAGTCTCATCGAAGTCAAGGTTCCGGATATCGGCGATTTCAGCGGCGTCGATGTCATCGAAGTCAACGTCAAACCCGGCGACGTGATCGAAAAAGAGCAAACGCTCATCACGCTCGAATCCGATAAAGCCTCCATGGAAGTGCCCAGCGACGTCGCCGGCACCGTCAAGGAAGTCAAGGTCAAAGCCGGCGAGAAAGTCTCGCAGGGCACCGTCATCGCCATCGTCGAAGCGTCGGCAGGCGCAGCCGCTTCCGCGAAAGCGCCCGAAGCGCCGAAGCCCGCAGCCGCCGCACCGGCTCCGGCCGCAGCCGCGCCGGCACCCGCGCCGGCACCCGCGCCCGCGCCGCAAGCCGGCAGCTACAGCGGCGCCGCCGACATCGAGTGCGACATGCTCGTGCTCGGCGCCGGCCCCGGCGGCTACTCGGCCGCATTCCGCGCCGCCGACCTCGGCATGAAGACCGTACTCGTCGAACGCTATTCGACGCTCGGCGGCGTCTGCCTGAACGTCGGCTGCATCCCGTCGAAGGCGCTGCTGCATACGTCGCTCGTCGTCGAGGAAGCCGCGGCGCTCGCGTCGCACGGCATCACGTTCGGCAAGCCGCAAGTCGATCTCGACAAGCTGCGCGACTTCAAGGGCGGCGTCGTCAAGAAACTGACGACCGGCCTCGCCGGCATGGCGAAGGCGCGCAAGGTCGAAGTGGTCACCGGCGTCGGCGCGTTCGTCGATCCGTTCCACATGGAAGTGCAGGGCGAAAACGGCAAGAAGGTCGTCAAGTTCAAGCAGGCGATCATCGCCGCGGGCTCGCAGGCCGTGAAGCTGCCGTTCATGCCGGAAGACCCGCGCGTCGTCGATTCGACGGGCGCGCTCGAACTGCGCCAGCTGCCCAAGCGCATGCTCGTGATCGGCGGCGGCATCATCGGCCTCGAAATGGCGACGGTCTACTCGACGCTCGGCGCCGAGATCGACGTCGTCGAAATGATGGACGGCCTGATGATGGGCGCCGACCGCGATCTCGTGAAGGTCTGGGAAAAGTACAACGCGAAGCGCTTCGGCAACGTGATGCTGAAGACCAAGACGGTCGGCGCGGAAGCGAAGGAAGACGGCATCTACGTGAAGTTCGAGGGCGAAAAGGCGCCGGCGGAAGCGCAGCGCTACGACCTCGTGCTCGTCGCGGTGGGCCGCAGCCCGAACGGCAAGAAGATCGGTGCCGACAAGGCCGGCGTCGCGGTCACGGATCGCGGCTTCATCGACGTCGACAAGCAGATGCGCACGAACGTCCCGCACATCTTCGCGATCGGCGATATCGTCGGCCAGCCGATGCTCGCGCACAAGGCCGTGCATGAAGGCCACGTCGCCGCGGAAGCCGCGCACGGCGAAAAGGCGTACTTCGACGCACTGCAGATCCCGTCGGTGGCCTACACCGATCCGGAAGTGGCGTGGGCCGGCAAGACCGAGGACCAGTGCAAGGCCGAAGGCATCAAGTACGGCAAGGCCGTGTTCCCGTGGGCCGCTTCGGGCCGCGCAATCGCGAACGGTCGCGACGAAGGCTTCACGAAGCTGATCTTCGACGAGGAAACCCATCGCGTGATCGGCGGTGCGATCGTCGGCCTGAACGCGGGCGACCTGATCAGCGAAGTGTGCCTCGCGGTCGAGATGGGCGCGGACGCGGAAGACATCGGCAAGACGATCCACCCGCACCCGACGCTCGGCGAATCGGTCGGCATGGCCGCCGAGCTGTACGAAGGCGTCTGTACGGACCTGCCGCCGCAACGCAAGAAGTAACAGTAACGCGACCGGCATGGCCGGCCACGCGCCGGCCACGAAAACGCCGCCGCCCGGGCAAACCGGACGGCGGCGTTTTGTTTTGCGTGGCGCGCGACAGGCTCGATGGTGGCGGGCAGTTGGCCGCCCGCCCGGCACATTCCGGCGCCAGAAACGAAAAAGCCGCGCTGGGCGCGGCTCTTTCAGGAGCAGGGGACGCTTACGCGGCCGGCTTGCTCGAACGACGTGCGGCAGCGGCGGTTGCAGCCTTCGTTGCGACGGCAGCAGCGGCGTTGAAGTTCGTTTCAGCGATTTCCACCGCTTGCTTCGTGGCCTTCTGAACCGTTTCGTACGTGGTGTTCGCAGCGTTCAGCGCCGACTTCAGTGCGGCGACAGCCGTTTCCGAACCGGCCGGGGCGTTCTTCGCGACGTTGTCGACGAGTGCCTGGACCTTCTTGTTCTGCTCGTCGAATTGCGCTTCGGCGACCTTCGCGAACTCGGCTTGCGTCGACGATGCGATTTCGTACAGGTGACGGCCGTACGACAGCACCTTTTCCGCGACCGGCTGCGACAGGCTCGCTTGCAGCGCGATCAGTTCCTGCGCGTCCTTCACCGACAGCAGACGCTGCGCGTTTTCCTGGCCTTCGGCCAGCGTCGACTTCACGACTTGCAGGTTGAGTTCGATCAGCTTTTCGACGCCTTCGAACGCCTTGGTCGTCAGACCGAACAGGCTTTCGAGGTTGGCTTTTTGGGCGGCGGCGATTTGCTCGGGGGTCAGCAAGGACATGTCAGGCTCCTGAAAAGCGATCGCGTCGATCGCAGGATAAAGGGCACTACGCTGGGGAACTTCGGCGCCGCGTGCTTTGTGCAACGCAGCAATGAGGCCTATTTTAGGGCAGAGAGCACGGATGTCAAGCACTTTTTGTGCGTTGCACAATCGCGACAAATTATCGATAAAACAACGAGTTATCGCACCCGTGCGGAATCGGTTTCATGCGTGTTCCCACATGGTGCGCACGGCGCCGGGGAAAACGCGCCGCACCATGATCACGCACAGGTAAACCTGACAGGCCCATGGAACGTTATCCTTCTGTTCCTGTCGAAAAACGCGCCGTTTCGATGCGCGTGCCGTGGCGACGTGCCGCCGTCACGGCCGAGACCGGCGCCCTGGGCACGCCGAGCATCGGATACGTACTTTCCCCGCTTTAAATTGCCGCCGAAGTGACGTTATCTCAATTAACCGCGTGGTAATCGGGAGACGGGCGCTGTCGGGCAGTGCGTCCCATCGATTTTTTCGATGGGAACGGAAGGGTCGATTGGCCGGAGGTTGGCCGACTCTTACATTCCGGTTTAAAGACGATCGGTAAGTGCCTAATATTGCTCTTTTTTTCAGCTTTAACTACACTTGCGGAAACCTCCCGCCCGCTTTGTCCAGACCCCAATGAAAGCCGAATCGTTTTCACCGCGCAGATTGTTGCAGAGCATGACGCTCGGCACCGCTGTGTCGGTCGCAGTCGCGTTGCTCGCGACCACCGCGTCCGTCACGCCTGCCGACGCCTTCGCCGCCACTGCGAAGACCCAAGCCGCCAAGAAAAAGGCCGTCGCTCCTGCTTCGTCAGCGAAGAAGAAGTCGGCCCGGGCGACCTCCGACAAATCCGCCAAGGTCGCC
Organism: Burkholderia sp. LAS2; assembly: GCF_018417615.1. NCBI lineage: Bacteria > Pseudomonadati > Pseudomonadota > Betaproteobacteria > Burkholderiales > Burkholderiaceae > Burkholderia > Burkholderia sp. LAS2. Next base: position 2,802,211 of record NZ_CP071052.1, on the reverse strand, counting down.
GACGCCGATGCGCCGCGCGCGAAAGCGTCGCGTAAGCGCGTGACGCTCGCGGCGAACAACCTGCATGGCGGCCATCGCGGCGCGGTGCGCAAGGTCGCGTTCCAGCCGCGCCGTCCGACGGTCGGCCAGGCGTTCGGCCTGCACGACACGCCCGACGCGCTCGCGCTGCGCTCGAGCGTCGCGTACGTCGTCGACCAGAATTCCGGCGAGGCGCTGTTCGACAAGAATTCGCACGCGGTCGTGCCGATCGCGTCGATCTCGAAGCTGATGACGGCCATGGTCGTGCTCGACTCGAAGTCGCCGATGACCGATCAGCTCGAAGTCACCGACGAAGACCGCGACTACGAGAAGGGCACGGGCTCGCGCCTGTCGGTCGGCTCGGTGCTGTCGCGCGAGGACATGCTGCACATCGCGCTGATGGCGTCGGAAAACCGCGCGGCCGCCGCGCTGTCGCGCTACTATCCGGGCGGTCGTCCGGCGTTCATCGCAGCGATGAACGCGAAGGCGAAGTCGCTCGGCATGACCGATACGCATTTCGAGAATTCGACCGGCCTGTCGAGCTCGAACGTGTCGAGCGCGCGCGATCTCGTGAAGATGGTCAATGCGGCGTACCAGTACCCGATGATCCGCCAGTTCTCGACTGATCGCACCTACGAGGTGTACACGGGCAAGCGCAACCTCGTCTACAACAGCACCAACGCGCTGATCCGCGGCAACGGCTCGTGGGACATCGGCCTGCAGAAGACGGGCTTCATCAACGAAGCGGGCGAATGCCTCGTGATGCAGGCCACGATTCACGGCCGGCCGATGGTCATGGTGCTGCTCGATTCGTTCGGCAAGTACTCGCGTTTCGCCGATGCCTCGCGCCTGCGCAACTGGCTCGATGCCGGCGGCGGCGAGCGCCTGACGGCGGCCAACACGCCGAGCGGCGGCACCTGATCGCGCGCGGCGGTTCGCCGCCGTACCGTACCGGTCGCCGCAACGCAAAAGCCCCGCAATCGCGGGGCTTTTTTTGTCTGGCGAAACCGGCGCCGGCGCCGGAAGGAACCTGGCCGCCGGCGCGGCTTACGCCTGCCGCTGCAGCCCGTCCACGTCCTTCGCGGGCGCCGGCCGGTAGCCGAGCGATTCCGAGATGGTGAGCGCCGTCCGGCTCAACTGGCCGAGCCACGCGTCCTGCAGCCGGTCGGCCGGCGCCGACAGCGACAGGCCCGCGACGAGCTTGCCCGAATCGTCGTAGATGCCGGCCGCGATGCAGCGCACGCCGAGTTCGAGTTCTTCATTGTCGCGCGCGCACGATTGCTGGCGGACGATCGTCAGCTCGCGCTCGAGCTTCGCGATATCGGTGATGCTGTTCTGCGTATGGCCGGACAGCCCCGTGCGCGTCGCATACGCACGCACGCGCGACGTTTCGTCGGCCGCGAGGAACAGCTTGCCGACCGACGTGAGGTGCAGCGGCGCGCGGCCGCCGATCGCGCGGACGACCTGCATTCCCGAGCGCTCCGAATACGCGCGCTCGATATAGACGATCTCGTCGCCCTGGCGCACCGACAGGTTCACGGTCTGCCCGGTGAGGCGGTGCAGCTCGCGCATCGGCATCAGCGCCGCGTCGCGCACCGACAGGCGCGCCTTCACGAGATTGCCGAGCTCGAGCAACCGCATGCCGAGGCGGTAGGTGCCGGGATCGGAGCGGTCGACGAGGCGGCAGGTCACCATGTCGTTGAGGATGCGGTGCGCGGTCGACGGGTGCAACTCCGTGCGCTGCGCAAGTTCCTTCAGGCTGACGGGGTCGCTGTGCGCGGCGAGCGCGTCCAGCAACCGCATCATGCGTTCGATCACCTGGATCGACGTTTTTGAATCCGGGGTGGGTTGGCTCATGTCGGGGGAGGAATCGGTTGACGCGTCAAGCGGTGTTGGATCGATTGTATCTCGTATCGTGAAAAAAGCGAACGCCGTTCGAGGAAGTCCTCGTTTCGCGCACCGCGGGCTTGCGCGCGGGCCGGCGTTGGTCTTGCCGGACAAACGTCGGATAATGAGAGCCGTTTTCTCGAAGGAGCACGTATGCGAGTCGGTTTGTTCGTCACCTGCCTGGTCGACCTGATGCGCCCCGAAATCGGTTTTTCGGCGCTCAAGCTGCTTCGCGACGCCGGCTACGAGGTGATCGTGCCGCCTACGCAGACCTGCTGCGGCCAGCCCGCCTACAACTCGGGCGACCGCGCGCTCGCACGCGACCTCGCGGAAAAGACGCTGCGCGAGTTCGAGTCATTCGATTACGTCGTCGCGCCGTCCGGTTCGTGTGGCGGGATGATCCGCGCGCACTATGGCGACCTGTTCCGCGACGATCCCGAGCTGATGGGGCGCTACACGCGGTTCCAGCAGAAAGTTTACGAACTGACCGATTTCCTCGCGAACGTCGCGAAGGTGTCGCTCGCGCCGGGCGAATTCGCCGGGCCGGTCACCTATCACGATTCGTGCTCGGGCCTGCGCGAGCTCGGCGTGAAGGCGCAGCCGCGCGCGCTGCTCGCGCAGCGCGGCGTGGCCGTCACCGAGATGAAGGACTGCGAGCACTGTTGCGGCTTCGGCGGCACGTTCTCGGTCAAGTACGGCGACATCTCGGCGGCCATCGCGGACGAAAAATGCGCGAACGTGCGCGCGTCGGGCGCGGGCACTGTGGTGCTCGGCGATCTCGGCTGCATGCTGAACATCGAAGGGCGGTTGCGCCGCACCGGCGACCGCGACACGCGCGTGCTGCACGTCGCGCAAGTGCTGGCGGGCGACGTCTGACGCCCGGTTCCGCTCACTTTTCCCCCGATACCGCGATGCAAGTCCAATCGATGCATTTCAAGGCGCGCGCCGGCCAGAAGCTGGCCGACCAGCGCCTGCAGCAGAACCTGAAGAAGCTGTCGACGAAGTTCGTGTCCGCGCGCGCCGACGCGATGACCCTGATCGACTTTCCGGCCACGCGCGCCGCGCTGAAGGCGCGCCGCAACCGCGCGCTCGAGAATCTCGACGTGTGGCTCGAGGCGTTCGAGCGCGAGGCGACGCGGCGCGGCACGACGGTGCTCTTCGCCGAAACGACTGCGGACGCCGCGCGGCTCGTGGCCGGCATCGCGCGCCGGCACGACGTGAAGAAGGTCATCAAGACCAAGTCGATGGTGTCCGAGGAAATGCGCCTGAACGCGGTGCTCGCCGAGATGGGCGTGCAGTCGATCGAGACCGATCTCGGCGAATACATCCTGCAGATCAACGACAACGAGCCGCCGAGCCACATCATTGCGCCCGTCGTGCACAAGGACAAGGACGAGATCGCCGACCTGTTCGCGCGCACGCATGGGCGCGAGCGGCTCACCGAGATCCCGGACATGACGCGCGAGGCGCGCGAGGTGCTGCGCCCGCATTTCATGTCGGCCGACATGGGCGTGACGGGCGGCAACTTCGTGATCGCGGAAACGGGTTCGGTCGCGATCGTGACGAACGAAGGGAACGAGGGCATGTGCACGGTGATGCCGCGCGTGCATGTCGCGGTGACCGGCATCGAGAAGGTGCTGCCGACCCTCGAGGATCTCGCGACCGCGATGCGGCTGCTGCCGCGTTCCGCGACCGGGCAGAAGACGTCGAACTATTTCTCGCTGCTGACCGGGCCGCGCGGGCCCGGCGACGAGGACGGCCCCGAGCACAACTACGTGGTGCTCGTGGACGGCGGCCGCACGGGCCTGATCGGCGGCGAATTCCAGGAGATGCTGCGCTGCATCCGCTGCGGCGCGTGCATGAACCATTGCCCGGTGTACCAGAAGGTCGGCGGTCATGCGTACGGCTGGGTCTATCCGGGGCCGATGGGATCGGTGCTGACGCCGAGCTACGTCGGGCTCGACCGCACGCTCGACCTGCCGCAGGCGGCGACGCTGTGCGGCGAATGCGACAGCGTGTGCCCGGCCGGGATTCCGTTGTCGCACCTGTTGCGCACGTTGCGCGAGAAGCAGGTCGAGCGCCACCTGCGACCGTGGCGCGAACGCGCGGCGCTCGCCGCGTGGGGGTTCTTCGCCCGACGCCCGATGCTGTATGCGCTGACGACCAAGCTCGCGGTGCGCGTCCTCGAACGGCTGGGCGGCGACGGCGGCATGCTGCGGCGCCTGCCGATGATGGGCGGCTGGATGGATACGCGCGACCTTCCGACGCCGACCGGGCGCACGTTCCGCGAGCTGTACGCGGCGTCGCAAAGTCACCTCGGCTGACACTGTTCAGCGAGCGGCAACAGTGCGTTCGCTATTTGCATATTTATCTTGATAGATGCGGTCTATAGAATCTCGTCTGTAGTCCCCGGAATCGGGTTTCGGGGTACGAGGTCAACGAGGTCCGCATCATGAAAAAGACAATATCGATGTACTGGCCGCTGGCAATCGTGGTTCCGCTGGCAGCGGTTGCCTATCTGCATGCGATGGCCGATGCGCCGTCGCGCGGCCCGCTCGCGGTTCACCAGGCGTCCGCCGAACTGGCGCGCGCGGTGTCGTTCGGGCTGGTCGGCGACGCGGCGCAGCCGCTGCCCGCGGCATCCGGCGACATGGCGCTCGCTGCGCCGAAGGCGCTGTAACGCATGACGCCGTCGCTTCGCGCGGCGGCGTGATGTCGGCCGCCTTTGTATAATGGCGTGTTCTTCTCCCACGCGGTGCGCCGCGGCTTTTCGATAGTGCGATGACCCGCGTTGCGATCTGTTTCGTCTGTCTCGGCAACATCTGCCGTTCGCCCACCGCGGAGGGCGTGATGCGCCACCAGGTCGATGCGGCCGCGCTGGCCGACCGGATCGCGATCGATTCGGCCGGCACTGGCGACTGGCACGTCGGCGAGCCGCCCGATACGCGTGCGCAGGCGGCAGCCCGCAGCCGCGGCTACGATCTGTCGGCGCTGCGCGCGCGGCAGGTGAGCGCGGCGGATTTCGAGCGGTTCGATCTGCTGCTCGCGATGGACGAAGCGAATCTCGCCGAGCTGCGCCGTCGCTGTCCGCCGCAGCATCGCGACAAGGTGCGCCTGCTGATGGAATTCGCGCCGGGCGCGACCGAAACCGAAGTGGCCGATCCGTATTTCGGCGGCGCGCAGGGCTTCGAGCAGGTGCTCGACCAGGTCGAGCGCGCGTGCGCGGGCCTGCTGGAGACGCTCCGCGCACGCACGGCGCACTGACCGCGCAATATTCAGCGGTCTGCGAATACCCTTTCACAGACATGGATACTTGACTAAAAACGTCAAATATTTATACTTGACCAAAATCGTCAAGATTGCAGTCCCCTAGACACCATGAGACTCACCACCAAAGGCCGTTTCGCCGTCACGGCGATGATTGACTTGGCACTGCGCCAGGAGCAGGGCCCGGTGACGCTTGCAGGCATCAGCCAGCGCCAGCGGATTTCGCTCTCGTATCTCGAACAGCTGTTCGGCAAGCTGCGCAGGCATGAAATCGTCGAATCCGTGCGCGGCCCGGGCGGCGGCTACAACCTCGCGCGTCGCGCGCAGGACGTCACCGTCGCCGACATCATCATCGCGGTCGATGAACCGCTCGACGCCACGCAGTGCGGCGGCAAAGGCACGTGCGACGGCTCGAAGCAGCCCGACGGCCATTGCATGACGCACGAGCTGTGGTCGACGCTGAACCAGAAGATGGTCGAATACCTCGATTCGGTGTCGCTGCAGGATCTCGTCGATCAGCAGCGCGCACGCGAGGGCGCCCCTGCGGTGCTGCGCGACCGTCGCGCGCCGGAGCCCGTCGCCGCACCGGCCGAGCCCGTGCGCACGATGCCGCTCGGCCCCAATTCGGTGTTCAACATCGCGAGTTCGTGAGCGCGAAGGCGCCCGCCAACCCCCATAACGCACATAGTCCCTGCACAGAATACCCGGAGCGACAGATGACCCAAGAGACTCTCCACCTGCCCATCTATATGGATTACAGCGCGACGACGCCCGTCGATCCGCGCGTGGTCGACAAGATGGTGCCGTACCTGCGCGAGCAGTTCGGCAACCCGGCGTCGCGCAGCCACGCTTACGGCTGGGACGCGGAGCGTGCGGTCGAGGAAGCGCGCGAACAGGTGGCCGCACTCGTGAACGCCGATCCGCGCGAGATCATCTGGACGTCGGGCGCCACCGAGTCGGACAACCTCGCGATCAAGGGCGCCGCGAACTTCTACAAGGGCAAGGGCAAGCACATCATCACGGTGAAGACCGAGCACAAGGCCGTGCTCGACACGTGCCGCGAGCTCGAGCGCGACGGTTTCGAAGTCACCTACCTCGACGTGAAGGACGACGGCCTGATCGACCTCGACGTGTTCAAGGCCGCACTGCGCGCGGACACGATCCTCGTGTCGGTGATGCACGTGAACAACGAGATCGGCGTGATCCAGGACATCGAGACGATCGGTGAAATCTGCCGCGAGAAGGGCATCGTGTTCCACGTCGATGCCGCGCAGTCGACCGGCAAGGTCGCGATCGACCTCGCGAAGCTGAAGGTCGACCTGATGTCGTTCTCGGCGCACAAGACCTACGGCCCGAAGGGCATCGGCGCGCTGTACGTGCGCCGCAAGCCGCGCGTGCGCATCGAAGCGCAGATGCACGGCGGCGGTCACGAGCGCGGGATGCGGTCGGGCACGCTGGCGACGCACCAGATCGTCGGCATGGGCGAGGCGTTCCGCATCGCGCGCGAGGAAATGGCGACCGAGAACGAGCGCATCCGCATGCTGCGGGACAAGCTGCTGCGCGGCCTGTCGCAGATCGAGGAAACCTACGTGAACGGCGACATGGATCGCCGTGTCCCGCACAACCTGAACATCAGCTTCAACTTCGTCGAAGGCGAGTCGCTGATCATGGCGATCAAGGACGTTGCGGTGTCGTCGGGCTCCGCATGCACGTCCGCGTCGCTGGAGCCGTCGTACGTGCTGCGTGCGCTCGGCCGCAACGACGAACTCGCGCACAGCTCGATCCGCTTCACGGTCGGCCGCTTCACGACGGAGCAGGAAGTCGACTTCGTGGTCGATCTGCTGAACAGCAAGATCGCGAAGCTGCGCGAACTGTCGCCGCTCTGGGAAATGCACCAGGAAGGCATCGATCTGTCGACGATCGAATGGGCCGCGCACTGATACCGCATTGAATGCAACCGCGGGCGGATTGACGCACGCAGACGTAACGAGTCAAGGAGTCTGAGTCATGTCTTACAGCAACAAGGTTCTGGATCACTACGAAAACCCGCGCAACGTCGGTTCGTTCGCGAAGGACGACGACACGGTCGGCACGGGCATGGTCGGCGCGCCGGCATGCGGCGACGTGATGAAGCTGCAGATCCGCGTCGGCGCGGACGGCGTGATCGAAGACGCGAAGTTCAAGACCTACGGTTGCGGTTCTGCGATCGCATCGAGCTCGCTCGTCACCGAATGGGTGAAGGGCAAGACGCTCGACGAGGCACTGTCGATCAAGAACACGCAGATCGCCGAGGAACTCGCGCTGCCGCCGGTGAAGATTCACTGCTCGATCCTCGCGGAAGACGCGATCAAGGCAGCCGTGGCCGACTACAAGAAGCGCCACGACACCAAGGAAAGCGATCAGGCAGCAGCCTGAACGGCATCGAGCGGCTAGGGAAGGGAACGCGGCGGGCCCCGGCGGCGCGCCGCGGCAAGGACATCATGGCAATTACACTGACCGAAAAAGCAGCACAGCACGTGCAGAAATACCTCGTCCGTCGCGGCAAGGGTGTGGGCCTGCGGCTTGGCGTTCGCACGACCGGGTGCTCGGGGCTCGCGTACAAGCTCGAGTATGTCGACGAGCTGGCTCCCGAGGATCAGGTGTTCGAGAGCCATGGCGTGAAGGTCGTCGTCGATCCGAAGAGCCTCGCCTATATCGACGGCACCGAGCTCGACTTCGCCCGTGAAGGCCTGAACGAAGGGTTCAAGTTCAACAACCCGAACGTGAAGGACGAGTGCGGGTGCGGGGAATCGTTCCGCGTGTGACGCGGCTCCCTCCGCGCGACGCGGGCAACAGGCGGCACGGGCCGCCTTTTTAATGTGCGGCGTTTGCCGCGCGACGAACCGGAATTGAACGCGACGATGGTTTCGCTCAAAGACAGCCATTTCGACCTGTTTCACCTGCCGGCGCAATTCGCGCTCGATGAGACGGCGCTCGACACCGCCTATCGGACGGTGCAGACGCAAGTGCATCCGGACCGCTTCGCAGCGGCCGGCGATGCGCAAAAGCGCATCGCGATGCAATGGGCCACGCGCGCGAACGAGGCGTACCGCACGCTGCGCGATCCGCTGAAGCGCGCGTCCTATCTGCTGTCGCTGCGCGGCGTCGACATCGGCGCGGAAAACAACACGGCGATGGAGCCCGCCTTCCTGATGCAGCAGATGGAATGGCGCGAGGGCATCGAGGACGCCGCGGCCGCCCGCAACGTCGACGCGCTCGATGCATTGCTCGCCGAGTTGCGCGACGAGAAGCGCGTGCGCGTCGAGCGCCTCGGCACGCTGCTCGACAGCGGCGCCGACCAGGCAGCCGCGGAAGCCGTGCGTCAGCTGATGTTCATCGAACGGGTCGCGTCGGAAGTGGGCGCGCAGATCGAGCGCCTCGAAACTTAACCGCGTGCCTGGCGGCACGCGCAGCAAACGGGCCGAGCGCCCGAACGAACCAAGATGGCTTTACTGCAAATTTCCGAACCGGGCATGGCGCCGGCACCGCACCAGCGGCGACTCGCCGTCGGGATCGATCTCGGCACGACGAACTCGCTCGTCGCCGCCGTGCGCAACAGCGTGCCCGAAGTCCTGCCGGACGAAGCGGGCCGCGTGCTGCTGCCGTCGGTGGTCCGTTACCTCGAGAAGGGCGGCCGCCGCATCGGCCACGAAGCGAAGGCGCAGGCCGCGACCGATCCGCGCAACACGATCGTGTCGGTCAAGCGCTTCATGGGCCGCGGCAAGGCCGAGGTCGAAGGCGCGGCGAACGCGCCGTACGAATTCGTCGACGCGCCGGGCATGGTGCAGATCCGCACGATCGACGGCGTGAAGAGCCCGGTCGAAGTGTCGGCCGAGATTCTCGCGACACTGCGTTATCGCGCCGAGGATTCGCTCGGCGACGATCTGGTCGGCGCGGTGATCACTGTGCCCGCGTACTTCGACGACGCACAGCGCCAGGCGACCAAGGATGCCGCGCGCCTCGCGGGCCTCAACGTGCTGCGCCTGCTGAACGAACCGACCGCCGCGGCGATCGCCTATGGTCTCGACAACGCGGCCGAAGGCCTTTATGCGGTGTACGACCTCGGCGGCGGCACGTTCGACCTGTCGATCCTGAAGCTGACGAAGGGCGTGTTCGAGGTGCTGGCCGCGGGCGGCGATTCCGCGCTCGGCGGCGACGATTTCGACCACGCGCTGTTCGGTCACGTGCTCGCGCAGGCCGGTATCGACGCGAAGACGCTCGCGCCCGAGGACGTGCGCCTGCTGCTCGATCGCGTGCGCGTGCTGAAGGAAGCGCTGTCGTCGGCGCCTGAAGCGGCGCTCGACGTGACGCTGTCGAGCGGCGCGCACCTCGTGCAGACGATTTCGCACGACACGTTCGCGTCGCTCGTCGAGCCGCTCGTGCAGCGCACGCTCACGCCGACCCGCAAGGCGCTGCGCGATGCGCAGGTCACGCCGGCCGACATCAAGGGCGTCGTGCTCGTCGGCGGCGCGACGCGCATGCCGGTGATCCGCGACGCGGTCGCGAAGTATTTCGGCCAGCCGCCGCTCGTGAACCTCGATCCGGACCAGGTCGTCGCGCTCGGCGCGGCGATCCAGGCCGATCTGCTCGCGGGCAACCGCGGCACCGGCGACGACTGGCTGCTGCTCGACGTGATTCCGCTGTCGCTCGGTGTCGAGACGATGGGCGGTCTCGTCGAGAAGATCATTCCGCGCAACTCGACGATTCCGATCGCGCGTGCGCAGGAATTCACGACCTTCAAGGACGGCCAGACTGCGATGGCGATCCACGTCGTGCAGGGCGAGCGCGAGCTCGTCGCCGACTGCCGGTCGCTCGCGCGCTTCGAGCTGCGCGGCATTCCGCCGATGACGGCGGGCGCGGCCCGCATTCGCGTGACCTATCAGGTCGACGCGGACGGCCTCCTGTCGGTGTTCGCCCGCGAGCAGTTGTCGGGCGTCGAGGCGTCGGTCGTCGTGAAGCCGTCGTACGGCCTCGCCGACGACGACATCGCGAAGATGCTGGAAGACAGCTTCAAGACCGCCGAAATCGACATGCGCGCCCGTGCGCTGCGCGAAGCGCAGGTCGAGGCCGAGCGGATGCTCGAGGCGACGCAGGCCGCGCTGGCGGCCGACGGCGAATTGCTCGAGGCCGACGAGCGCGCGCAGGTCGACGCGCTGACCGCGGCGTTGCGCGCGGTCGCGCAGGGCGACGATACGAACGCGATCGAAGCGGCGACCAAGGCGCTGGCCGACGGTACCGACGAATTCGCGGCGCGCCGGATGGACAAGAGCATCAAGCGCGCGCTGTCGGGCCGCCGGCTCGACGAGATCTGAACCCACGAACCGCGCATCGGCCGGCAACGGCCCGCGCGACGATGAACGTGCGGCGCGCGGCGCCGCACCCTGACTGACGGAACGAACATGCCTCAACTGGTGGTGCTGCCTCACGTCGAACTGTGCCCGGACGGTGCGGTGATCGACGCGACGCCCGGCAAGAGTATCTGCGACAACCTGCTCGATCACGGGATCGAGATCGAGCATGCATGCGAGAAGTCGTGCGCATGCACGACGTGCCACGTGGTGATCCGCGAAGGCTTCAACGATCTGACGCCGTCCGAGGAGGACGAGGATGATCTGCTGGACAAGGCGTGGGGCCTCGAGCCGACGTCGCGCCTGTCGTGCCAGGCGATCGTGAAGGAAGATTCGGACCTGGTGGTCGAGATCCCGAAGTACTCGATCAACCACGCGAAGGAAAATCACTGACAGGAACCGGAGGCAGGCGATGAAATGGACCGATTCGCGTGAAATAGCCATTGCGCTGGCGGACAAGCACCCGGACATCGACCCGCAGCGGATCAACTTCGTCGACCTGCGCCAGTGGGTGCTCGAGCTCGACGGCTTCGACGACGATCCGACGCACTCGGGCGAGAAGATCCTCGAGGCGATCCAGGCACACTGGATCGACGAATCGGATTTCGACGACGAGGACTGACGGACCCGACCGGTCATGGCGTGCGCTGCAACGGTGCACGCCGCGCCAATGAAAAACGGCTCGTGAGCATTTGCTCGCGAGCCGTTTTCGTTTTGGGCGCGCTGCCCGCGCACGTTGCGCGGGCAGGGGACGCCTGCGATTACGCGATCAGCTTTAAGCGCCGACCAGCGTGCCGTTCTCGATCCGCACGCGCTGGCCCTGGCCGAACGGCGGCGGGTTGTGGTACGTGAACGTGCGCGTCGCGCCGCTTTCCATCTGCACTTGCACCTGATAGTCGGTTTCCGCGCGAACCTGCTTCTCGACCTGGTTGCCGGCGAGCCCGCCGCCCAGCGCGCCGATGATCGTCATCGCGGTGCGGCCGTTGCCGTGGCCGAACTGGTTGCCGAGCAGGCCACCGGCCGCCGCGCCGCCCACGGCGCCGATCCCCGAGCTCTGACCCGGCGTGCGCGTCTGCGTGATCGCGACGACCGTACCGCAACTCTGGCAGTAGGCTTGCGCGGGCGCCGACGGCTGCTGCGCGTATTGCGGCGGCTGCGGTGCGGTCGTGTGACGGCGGTGCGGCGCGGCCGGGCGCGGCGCGGGCTTCGGCTCGGCCTGCGCGACGGCGGCCTTCTGCTGCGCGGCGGCCTGTTCCGCTGCCTGCCGCTGCGCTTGCGCGGCCAGCGCGGCGCTGGCGGCCGCGGCCGTATCGACGGCCGGCTGCGATGCGATCAGCGCGGCCTGGGTCTGGCCGTTCTGTTCGTTGCTGCTGGTGGCTTTCGGGAAGACGCCCGTGATCGCTGCCGTCGCCGCGAGGCTGGCGACGATGACGGCGCCCGCTGCAGTGGCGATCAGCGGGTGGAGGCGTTGCTTTTGCGGCGTGGTCTGATTCTGGTTGTCCATTTTGTTCTCCAAGGTCGATCCGGATCGGCGCGCTGCGCCGGAGCAGGATCCCACGCTCGGGAGCGAGCAGACTCGGCGTTCCGGCGCCTCGTTCTGGTCCCGTGGTCATGCGTGGTGACGCAACAGGAGTGTCGTCCACGGCCCAGCGGCGCGCCGTATCAAGGTGTAACGAATTGCAGCGGGGCATTCACGGCCGTTTCCGGGAAAACCCGGAGAAGCGCGTCGCGACGAGGGAATAAAACGGGGGAGGATCGAAGGCCGGCGGACGCCGGCTGGCGGGATTTACGCGTCGTTACAAAGCCGACGCGTGCGCGCCACGGGACGCGGCGCACACGCGGTGGTGGGCGTCAGTCTTCGCGGCGCAGGTGCGGGAACAGCAGCACGTCGCGGATCGTCGGGCTGTCGGTCAGCAGCATCACCAGACGGTCGATACCGATCCCGCAACCGCCGGTCGGCGGCATCCCGTATTCGAGCGCGCGGATGTAGTCGGCGTCGAAGAACATCGCTTCCTCGTCGCCCGCATCCTTCTGCTCGACCTGCTTCTTGAAGCGCGCGGCCTGGTCTTCCGGATCGTTCAGCTCCGAGAAGCCGTTCGCGATTTCGCGGCCGGTCATGAACAACTCGAAACGCTCGGTGATGCCCGGCACCGTATCCGATGCGCGTGCGAGCGGCGACACCTCGACCGGGTAGTCGATGATGTAGGTCGGCTCCCACAGCTGCGATTCCGCGGTTTCCTCGAACAGCGCGAGCTGCAGCGCGCCGATGCCTGCGTTCAGGAACGCCGGCTGCGACACGTCGACGCCGAGGCGCTTCAGTTCGGTGCGCAGGAACGCGTCGTCCGACAGCTGGCCGTCGGTGTAGTCCGGTGCGTACTTCTGGATCGCCTGCGTGATCGTCAGGCGATGGAACGGCTTCGCGAGGTCGAGCTCGCGGCCCTGGTACTGGATCGTCGCGGTGCCGAGCGCATCGATCGCCGCCTGGCGGATCAACTGCTCGGTGAAGTCCATCAGCCAGCGGTAGTCGGTGTACGCGGCGTAGAACTCCATCATCGTGAATTCCGGGTTGTGACGCGGCGACACGCCTTCGTTCCGGAAGTTACGGTTGATCTCGAACACGCGCTCGAAGCCGCCCACGATCAGGCGCTTCAGGTACAGCTCCGGCGCGATGCGCAGGAACATCTGCATGTCGAGCGCATTGTGATGCGTGACGAACGGCTTCGCGGCCGCGCCGCCCGGGATCGGGTGCAGCATCGGCGTCTCGACTTCCATGAACTCGGCGTTGTCCATGAACTTGCGGATCGACGCGATCGTCTTCGTGCGGGCGCGGAACGTGTCACGCGTTTCCGGCGTGACGATCAGGTCGACGTAGCGCTGGCGGTAGCGCATTTCCTGGTCGGACAGGCCGTGGAACTTGTCCGGCAGCGGACGCAGCGCCTTCGACAGCAGGCGCAGCTCCTTGCACTGGACCGACAACTCGCCCTTGTTGGTGCGGAACAGCACGCCGCGCGCGGCGACGATGTCGCCGAGGTCCCACTTCTTGAACGCGTCGTAGGTGTCGGCGCCGACGTCGTTCGGCGTCACGAAGAACTGGATCTGGCCCGACCCGTCCTGCACCGTCGCGAAGCTCGCCTTGCCCATCACGCGCTTGAGCATCATGCGGCCGGCGACCGACACCTCGACCGGGTTTGCTTCGAGCGCGGCCTTGTCCGAATCGGCGAATTTGGCCTGCAGGTCGGCTGCGTGGTGCTCGGGGCGGAAATCGTTCGGATAGGCGACGCCTTGCTCGCGCAACGCGCGCAGCTTCTCGCGGCGCTCGGCGATGATCTGGTTGTCGTCCGCCGTGACGGCGGGCTGCGTTTGGGTCGGTTCGGTCATGATGGTCGGAATTCGGAGTGGGGTGCGGCAACGCAAACGGGAAGGGCGGCGCGGGCCGGCCGCGCCGCGGCGCTTACACGCCCTGTTTGAGGCTCGCGCTGATGAAGTCGTCGAGGTCGCCGTCGAGCACCGCCCGCGTGTTGCTCATTTCGACGTTCGTGCGCAGGTCCTTCACGCGGCTCTGGTCGAGCACGTACGAGCGGATCTGGTGGCCCCAGCCCACATCGGTCTTGCTCGATTCGAGCTTGTCCTGCTCGGCCTGGCGCTTGCGCATTTCGACTTCGTACAGGCGCGACTTCAGCATCGCCATCGCTTCGGCGCGGTTGCGGTGCTGCGAGCGGTCGTTCTGGCACTGCACGACGATGCCGGTCGGCATGTGCGTGATCCGTACCGCGGAGTCGGTCTTGTTGATGTGCTGACCGCCCGCGCCCGACGCGCGGTACGTGTCGATGCGCAGGTCGGCCGGGTTGATCTCGACTTCGATCGAATCGTCGATTTCCGGATAGACGAACACCGACGAGAACGACGTATGGCGACCGCCCGACGAGTCGAACGGCGACTTGCGCACGAGACGGTGGATGCCCGTTTCGGTGCGCAGGAAGCCGTATGCGTATTCGCCCGTGACCTTGACCGTCGCGTTCTTGATGCCGGCGACGTCGCCGTCGGACTCTTCGAGCACCTCGGCCTTGAAGCCCTTGCGTTCGCAGTAGCGCAGGTACTGGCGCAGCAGCATCGACGCCCAGTCGCATGCCTCGGTGCCGCCGGCGCCGGCCTGGATGTCGATGAAGCAGTTGTTCGGATCGGCCGGGTTCGAGAACATCCGGCGGAACTCGATGTCGCCGACGCGCGCCTCGAGCTTCGCGGCGTCGTCTTCGGACGCGAGAAGGGTGTCCTCGTCGCCTTCCTCGCGCGCCAGCTCGAACAGGTCGAGCGCATCGCGCAGGTCGCTATCGAGCGCGGTGAGCGTCGTGACGACGCCTTCGAGCAGCTTTTTCTCGCGACCGAGCGCCTGGGCGTTCTTCGAGTCGTTCCAGACGTTCGGGTCTTCGAGTTCCTTGTTGACTTCGGTCAGACGCGCAGCTTTGGCGTCGTAGTCAAAGATACCCCCGAAGCTCGCCCGCGCGGTTGCGCAGGTCGAGCAGGGAGCTTTCGATCGCGTTGAGACGTTCCGCTTCCATGATCGTTCGCTATTCTTGCTTCGTAAAAAAGCGGAATTATAGCCGATCGGCGGGCTTGCCCGGTGACGCAAACGGTGCCAGCACGCGTGTTGACGGCCCATCCGGCGCGGCGCGCGCGCGGCGGCGCGTCGCGGGCCGGGTGCGATGCTCAGCCGGCCGCGTGTTCGACGATCAGCTGGACGCGCGTGACGCCGTTCCACGTATCGGCGACGAGCCGGTACGCGACCAGCGCACTCGCCGGCAGCGGCTCGGTGTGGTTGAACCAGATCGCGTTGAAGCGCTGGCGGCCGCGCGCCAGCTGCAGCTTCAGGTGCTTTTCCTTCACGAGCGACTGCGACACGACGTCGAATTCGCCCGAGAAAAGCGGGGCCGGAAACCCTTGCCCCCACACGGCCTCGTCGAGCAGGCCGACGAACTGCGGCGTGAAGTACGCGTCCTCGAGCTCGCCGTCGGTCTCGATCACGCGGGCGAGTGCGTCGTCGGACAGCCATTCGCGCGCGACGGCCTCGAACGCGGCCGCGAAGCGCGGCACGTTGTCGGTGTCGAGCGTGAGGCCGGCCGCCATCGCGTGGCCGCCGAACGCGACGATCAGGTCCGGTTCGCGTTTCGACACGAGGTCGAGCGCGTCGCGCAGATGGAAGCCGGCGATCGACCGGCCCGATCCCTTGACCCGTTTGCCTTCGTCGTCGGCGTGCGCGAACGTGAACGACGGGCGGTGGAACTTTTCCTTGAGCCGGCCGGCGACGATGCCGATCACGCCCTGGTGCCACTCGGGATTGAACAGCGTGATCGTGCACGCGTCGGCCGGATCGACGTCGGCGAGATCGGCGAGCGCCTGCTGCTGCATGCCGGCTTCGATTTCGCGGCGTTCGCGGTTCATCACGTCGAGTTGCTGCGCGAGATCCCACGCGCGGCCGATGTCGTCGGTGATCAGGCATTCGATGCCGAGCGACATGTCGGATAGCCGCCCGGCCGCGTTCAGGCGCGGGCCGAGGCCGAAGCCGAGGTCGAAGCCCGACGCGGTGCGCGCTTCGCGCGCGGCGGCGCGGAACAGCGCGGCGATGCCCGGCTGCATGCGGCCGTTGCGGATGCGCTGCAGCCCCTGCGCGACGAGCACGCGGTTGTTGCCGTCGAGCCGTACGACGTCGGCGACGGTGCCGAGCGCGACGAGGTCGAGCAGGCCGTCGAGCCGCGGCTCGGCTTCCTTGCTCGCGAACGCGCCGCGGCGACGCAGCTCGGCGCGCAGCGCGAGCAACACGTAGAACATCACGCCGACGCCGGCGAGGTGCTTGCTCGGAAACGCGCAGCCGGGCTGGTTCGGGTTGACGATCGCGCGCGCGGCGGGAAGCGCGTCGCCGGGCAGGTGGTGGTCGGTCACGAGCACGTCGATGCCGCGCGCGTTCGCGGCTTCGACGCCGGCGACGCTCGCGATCCCGTTGTCGACGGTGATCAGCAGGTCGGGCTTGCGCGCAGCCGCGAGCTCGACGATCTCGGGCGTGAGGCCGTAGCCGTATTCGAAGCGGTTCGGCACCAGGTAGTCGATCTGCGCGCCGAACATCCGCAGGCCGCGCACCGCGACCGCGCAGGCGGTCGCGCCGTCGCAGTCGTAGTCGGCGACGACGAGCAGGCGCCGCTGGTCGGCGATCGCGTCGGCGAGCAGCACCGCCGCATCGGCGCAGCCTTTCAGCTCGGTGGGCGGAACGAGGCGCGCGAGCGCGGTCTCGATGTCGACGGGCGACTGCACGCCGCGCGACGCGTACAGGCGCGCGAGGACGGGGTGCAGTCCGTGGCGCGCGAGCGCTTCGGCGTCGGCGGGCGCGACGGGGCGGGTAACGATCCGGGTCATTCGGGTTGGCTTGTTATTCGAACAGGGAGGCAAGCGCGCGGCGGCGCCAGAACTTGCGCAGGTCGCCGCGCGTCGCGTGCAGCGTCACGGAGCCCGTGTCGCCGCACAGCGTGACGTCGACGCTCGCCAGCTCGCCGTTCCGCAGCGCGGCGAGCGCGGGCGCGAACCAGTCGCGCTCCAGCGCGGCGAGGCCGTCGTGCCAGCGCGCCCAGTCCTGCTCGATGAACGGCGTGGTCAGCGTCGGCAGCTCGACGAGCGTCGCGCCATCGGCGGCGGGCAGCGCGCCGAACGTCGCGGGCAGGCCGTCGGCTTCGGCGTGCGCGGCGCGTGCGAGGCCGAGCGCGGCCGGCGACGCGGACAGCACGCGCGCGAACGGCTTGCCGACCGGCTTCAGCGTGCCCTGCGCATGGAACCAGACCGAATTGACGGCGGGCAGCCCACGCGCCTCGCGGGCTTCGTTCACCGGGTGCTGGAACCACGCCATCTGCACTTCGTTCTGCAGTTTCATCCACATCCGCGAGCGCTCGCCCGTATGCGCCTCGTGCGGCAGCCAGATCTCGATGTTGCGGCCGCTGGCGCGCAGCGGCGCGGCGCCGGCAAGGCGCGCGAGCTGGTCGCTCGACAGGTACCAGCGCGCCGGGTTCGGCGCTTCGAGCCGCACGCCGAGCTCCTCGATCAGCGGCCGCGCGGCCGCGCGCAGCGCGGCCGCGTCGCCGTCGTCGAGCGCCAGCGAAGCCGGATCGACGAGTACCAGGTGATCGTGCGCGATTTCGACGTGCACGGGCTCGACGCACGCCCATGCCTGGGTGCCGGGATCGCCGCCGTCGGCCAGCAGCATGTAGGGCGCGAGCGGCGCCTCGTCGGCGGCGTTGCCCTGCGTGGCGCCGAAGCGGCTTGCCAGCCAGCGCTCGTGCGGCAGCGTGCGCTGGAAGTCCTCGCCGGCCACACGCTCGACGAGAGTCGCGCGGGCGAGCAACTTTTGGAGCGCGGGGCTGTCCAGCGTGTGCAGGGACGAGGCCGCGTCGGCCGCCGACGGCAGCGCGAACGGAACGAGAAAATGGAGGCGTCGGTCGTGCATGATGGTGCGCATTGTATGGCAAACTGCGCGCGTGATCGGGCCGGCTGACGGCCCGTTCGCGTCCGGCGGCCGTTTTTTCGACCGTGCCCGGGCTGCCGGCCGCCACCCGGCGGCGGTCCGGCCGCGGCGTGCCTCCCGCCGTAACCAGCAGAAAGGATTCGCTTGAAACTTCCGTACGAATGGCAGATCGGCTGGCGCTACACGCGC
The DNA here is from genome assembly GCF_018417615.1 of Burkholderia sp. LAS2. NCBI lineage: Bacteria > Pseudomonadati > Pseudomonadota > Betaproteobacteria > Burkholderiales > Burkholderiaceae > Burkholderia > Burkholderia sp. LAS2. The sequence goes on along the minus strand of NZ_CP071052.1, from coordinate 2,783,965 downwards.
GCCGGCAAACGCACGACCGGCAACGGCTTCATTTCCTTCATCGCGCTCGTATCGATGCTCGGGATCGCGCTCGGCGTCGCGGCGCTGATCGTCGTGCTGTCGGTGATGAACGGCTTCCAGAAGGAAGTACGCGACCGCATGCTGTCGGTGCTCGCGCACGTCGAGGTGTTCTCGCCGACGGGATCGATGCCCGACTGGCAACTGACCGCGCAGGAAGCGCGCCGCAATCCGTCAGTGATCGGCGCCGCGCCGTACGTCGACGCGCAGGCGCTGCTCACGCGCCAGGACGCGGTGAGCGGCGTGATGCTGCGCGGCGTCGAGCCGTCGCTCGAGCCGCAGGTGTCCGACATCGGCAAGGACATGAAGGCCGGGCAGCTCGGCGCGCTCGTGCCGGGCCAGTTCGGCATCGTGCTCGGCGACGCGCTCGCCGGCAATCTCGGCGTGACGGTCGGCGACAAGGTCACGCTCGTCGCGCCCGAAGGCTCGATCACGCCGGCCGGCATGATGCCGCGCCTGAAGCAGTTCACCGTGGTCGGCGTGTTCGAATCGGGCCACTACGAATACGACAGCACGCTCGCGATGATCAACATCCGCGACGCCGAGGCGCTGTTCCGGATGAACGCGCCGACCGGCGTGCGGCTGCGGCTCACCGACATGCAGAAGGCGCCGCAGGTCGCGGTCGAGCTGTCGCATACGCTGTCGGGCAGCCTGTACATCCGCGACTGGACCCAGCAGAACAAGACGTGGTTCTCGGCCGTGCAGATCGAGAAGCGGATGATGTTCATCATCCTCACGCTGATCATCGCGGTGGCCGCGTTCAACCTCGTGTCGTCGCTCGTGATGACGGTGACCAACAAGCAGGCCGACATCGCGATCCTGCGCACGCTCGGCGCGCAGCCGGGGTCGATCATGAAGATCTTCGTCGTGCAGGGCGTGACGATCGGCTTCGTCGGCACCGCGTCCGGCGTCGCGCTCGGCTGCCTGATCGCGTGGAGCATCCCGTGGCTGATCCCGATGATCGAGCACCTGTTCGGCGTGCAGTTCCTGCCGCCGTCGGTGTACTTCATCAGCGAGCTGCCGTCCGAACTGGTCGCGAGCGACGTGATCCGGATCGGGCTGATCGCATTCGCGCTGTCGGCCGTCGCGACGCTCTATCCAAGCTGGCGCGGCGCGAAGGTGAAGCCGGCGGAGGCGCTCCGCTATGAATGACCGCGCGGCCGCATTCGCGGATTCACGACAACAACACAACAGACAGGATTCGGCAGGTATGCAGGAATACGTGCTTCAGGCGCGCGGGATCACGAAGGCGTTTGTGCAGGGCGGCTTCAACGTGCAGGTGCTCAACAACACCGAGCTGACGGTGCGGCGGGGCGAGAAGCTCGCGGTCGTCGGCGCGTCGGGCTCCGGCAAGAGCACGCTGCTGCACGTGCTGGGCGGGCTCGACGAACCGAGCGCCGGCGAAGTGTCGCTGCTCGGCAAGCCGTTTACGCAACTCGCCGAGCGCGAGCGCAACGAGCTGCGCAACCGCGCGCTCGGCTTCGTCTACCAGTTCCACCACCTGCTGCCCGAGTTTACGGCGCTCGACAACGTCGCGATGCCGCTGCGCATCCGCCGGATGACGACCGAGGACGCGCGCGCGCAGGCACAGGCGATGCTCGAACGCGTCGGTCTCGGCCCGCGTGCGAAGCACCGGCCGGGCGAACTGTCGGGCGGCGAACGGCAGCGCGTCGCGATCGCGCGCGCGCTGGTCACGAAGCCCGCGTGCGTGCTCGCCGACGAGCCGACCGGCAACCTCGACGGCACGACGGCCGACACGGTGTTCAACCTGATGCTCGAACTGTCCGAGACGCTCGAAACGAGTTTCGTGATTGTTACGCACGACCCCGATCTCGCCGCGCGCTGCGACCGCATCATGCGGCTGCGCGACGGGGTGCTGCACGAGGAGCCGGCGCTGCCGGTGTAAAAAAGCCACGCCGTTGGCCGGCCGCCGGTTCGTCGCGGCACGGCGCAACGGCGCAGGACCGCTGACATGTGGATCGACACGCACTGCCATCTCGATGCCGCCGAGTTCGACGCCGACCGCGACGCGGTCGCGCAGGTTGCGCGCGCGGCCGGCGTGTCGCGCATCGTGATCCCGAGCATCAGGCGCGACAACTTCACGACGGTGCGCGAACTCGCGCAGCGCACGCCGGGCGCGGCCTATGCGCTCGGCATCCATCCGATGTATACGCCGCAGGCGCGCGACGCCGATCTCGACAGGCTGCGCATGGAGATCGAGGCGAGCCTCGACGATCCGCGTTTCGTCGCGATCGGCGAGATCGGGCTCGACTATTTCGTGCCGGGGCTCGACGAAGACCGGCAGCAGTTCTTCTACCAGGGCCAGCTCCAGTTGGCGCGGGAATTCGACCTGCCGGTGCTGTGCCACGTGCGCAAGTCGCAGGACCGCGTGCTGGCCGGGCTGCGCCGTTTCGGCGTGCGGCGCGGCATCGCGCATGCGTTCAACGGCAGTTTTCAGCAGGCCGAAGCGTATCTGGCGCAGGGGCTGCATCTCGGCTTCGGCGGCAACGTGACCTTCACGCGCGCGCGACAGATCCGCCGGCTCGCCACCGAGTTGCCGCTCGACGCGCTCGTCGTCGAAACCGACGCGCCCGACATCGCGCCCGAATGGGCATACAAATCCCGCAACACGCCCGACCAGGTGCCGCGCATCGGCGGCGTGCTCGCCGAATTGCGCGGGCTGGATACTGGCGAACTGGCCGTATGCACTTCGGCTAACGCGCTCGCCGCGCTGCCGCGACTCGCCCTTTCGTCCGCATAATCGTTGCCGGAAGGCGCCGCATTGGCAGGGGGCGCCGGGTCGACGAGGAGGCGGAATGCGCGTGGGGTGGATCGCGTTCGCACTCGGCGTCGTCGTGCTGCAGCGGCAGGCGGCGTTGCCCGGGGCGATCGCATGGACGATCGGAGCAGCCGTGCTCGCGGGCTGCGCGGCGCTGGGCGCATGGTGCGTGCGTCGACGGCGCACGCGCGCGGTCCTGGTATGTGGATGGATGCTGTGCGCGGTCGCGACCTGCGTCGCGGGGTTCGGCTATGCGGCCGCGCGCGCCGAATGGCGGCTGCGCGACAGCCTGCCTGTCGAATGGGAAGGGCGCGACATCGTCGTCACGGGCGTGATCCGTGGGTTGCCCGTTGTTGACGAAACAGGCGCGCGGCTGCTGTTGGCGGTCGAGTCGAACGATGCGGGGCTCACCCGTTTCCCGCCATTGATCCGGCTGTCGTGGCGCGCGTATGGCGCATCCGCGACACGCGAAACGCTGCCCGATTTGCGTGCGGCCCAGCGCTGGCGTTTCGTCGTGCGTCTCAAGCGTCCGCACACCGAGGCCAATCCCGGCGTGCGCGACAGCGAGGCGGCGTGGCTGGCCGCCGGCATTCGTGCGATCGGCTATGTCAGTGCGCCGCGTCGAGCAGTATTGCTCGATGCGCGCGCATCGGGATGGCGCGCATCGATCGACCGGGTGCGCGACACACTGCGCGCACGCATCGGCGCGGTGCTCGGTGCCGATGCGGCGCACCGCGGCATCGTCGCGGCGCTGGCGATCGGCGACCAGTCGGGCATTGGCGACGACGACTGGCGCGTCCTGCGCAACACGGGCACGAGCCACCTGGTCGCGATTTCCGGTCTCCATGTCGGGCTGGTCGGCGCGATCGCCGGCTGGCTCGTGTCGATGGTGTGGCGCCGCGTGCGCTGGCGCACGCGGGCCGCGACGCTCGTGTTGCCGGCGCCGTACGCGGCCGCGCTTGCCGCGCTGGTTGCTGCCGCGGGCTACGCCGCGCTCGCCGGCTTCAACGTGCCGGCACAGCGCGCGTGGTGGATGATCGCGGGCGGCGGCGTCGCGTATCTGGCCGGCCGCAGCGTGCCGACGTCCGCGGTGCTGTGCGCGGCGCTCGGCGGCGTGCTGCTCGCCGATCCGTGGGCCGTACTGTCGGCCGGATTCTGGCTGTCGTTCGGCGCGGTCGCCGTGATCCTGCTGGCCGTCGCCGGCTGGCGCGCGGTGCGCGAGCTCGACGATGTGGATGAAGCGGGCGCGGAAAGCCGCACGGCCGGCTTGCGGAGGAGGTTGCGCGGGTGGGCGACGCGCTGCCGGCGCCGCATCGCCGAGGCGACGCGCGTGCAGTACGCGGTGACGATCGGTCTCGCGCCGCTCACCGCCGCCTGGTTCGCGCAGGTCTCCCTGTCGGGTCCGTTCGGCAATGCGTTCGCGATTCCGTGGGTCAGCTCGGTCGTGACGCCGGTCGTGCTGGCCGGCATCGCGTTGCCGTCGCCGCTCGATGCGGCGGCCTTTCGGCTTGCGCATGCGGCGCTCGCGCCGATGATGACGCTGCTCGGTCATCTGGCGGACTGGCCGGCCGGCGTGTTCTGGCTGCGCATGCCCGACTGGCCGGTGCTGGCACTCGCCTGCGTGGGTGTCGCGTGGGCGCTGATGCCGCGCGGCTGGCCGTTGCGCTGGGCGGCGCCGCTGACGTGGCTGCCGCTCGTCGCGCCGGCGCCCGATGCGCCGCCGCCGGGCGGCTTTCGGCTGACCGTGCTCGACGTCGGGCAAGGCGCGGCGGTGCTGGTCGAAACCGCGCGCCGGACGTTGCTGTTCGATGCGGGGCCGGGCGCGGAGTCGTCCCACGCCGGTACGCGGATCGTCGCGCCGGCGTTGCGCGCGCGCGGCATCGCGACGATCGACTCGCTCGTGCTCAGTCATGCGGATGCCGATCATGCGGGCGGCGCGCCGGCCGTCTATGCGGCCGCCGACGTGCGCCAGCTGCTGGCCGGTATTGCGCCGCGCCACCGGCTGTGGCGCGATGCGCAGGCGGCCGGCGTGGCCGATCGGCTGCCATGCGCGGCGGGGCAGCGGTGGACCTGGGACGGTGTCGTCTTCACGATGCTGTGGCCACCCGGCGGGGTGGGCACGGGTTCGTCGAACGGACAATCGTGCGTGCTGCGCATCGATGCGGGCGGCACGTCGGCACTGCTGACGGGCGACATCGAGGCCGCCGCCGAGCGCCGGCTGGTGGCCGATGCGCGCGACGCGCTGGCCGCGCAGATCCTGGTCGTTCCGCACCACGGCAGCCGTACGTCGTCGATCGAGCCTTTCCTCGATTCGGTCGGGCCGCGCGTCGCGGCTTTTCCTGTAGGCTATCGCAATCGCTTCGGGCATCCGCACCGGACGGTCCTCGCCCGCTACGAGGCGCGCGGGATTCCGCTGCCGCGCACCGATCGCGACGGCGCCGTGCGGTTCGACGTCGCGCCGGCCGGCGGGTTCGCATGTGCGCGCTATCGCGACGAACAGCGCCGGTACTGGATGGACCGGTGAGCGCGGCGAAGGCTGGTGTATCGGACGGAAAATCCGGGGCCGGCGTACCGTGCCGAAGCACGGTTCCGACATACATAAATATGAAGGATGGGGCTGGCGTAAGCGCTGAAGCGCTAACTCCCGCCGACCGCGAAGCATGGGACGAGAGTAAGCGCTAAAGCGCTAACTCTCGTCGACAAAGGAGACATCGTCGTTTGAAGGACATCCTCCACTTCTCGCATGCGAATGGCTTTCCGGCGTCGACGTACCGGACGATCTTCGCCGAACTGGCCGACGACTACGAGCTGCGCTACATCGAACGGATCGGCCACGATCGCCGCTACCCGGTGACGCGCGACTGGCCGCATCTCGTCGAACAACTGCTCGACGATATCGGCAGCCGCTACGAGCGCCCGGTCTGGCTCGTCGGCCATTCGCTCGGCGGCTACCTGTCGCTGATGGCCGCGTTGAAGAAGCCGCAGTGGGTGCGCGGCGTCGTGATGATCGATTCGCCGATCATCGCGGGCTGGCGCGCCGGCGCGCTGCGCGCGAGCCAGTGGGCGGGGCTCGACGAGCGGCTGTCGCCGGCCGCGGCGACGCGCAACCGGCGCACGCGCTGGATGAGCCGCGACGAAGTGTGGCGGCACTTCCGCGAGAAGCCCGCGTTCGCGCGCTGGGACGAGCGGATGCTCGCCGACTATATCGACCACGGCATCCCGCAGGCCGGCGCCGACGGCGAGCGCGCGCTGGCGTTCGACCGGCAGGTCGAATACCTGATCTACCGGACGCTGCCGCACACGCTCGGCCCGCGGCTCGCGCACGGCGCGCCGGTGCCGCTCGGCTTCCTCGCCGGCACGCGCTCGCGCGAGGTGCGGCAGGTCGGGCTCGATGCGACGCGCCGCGCGACGCGCGGGCGCATCGAATGGCTTGAGGGGAGCCACCTGTTCCCGATGGAACGGCCGATCGAGACTGCTCGCGCATTGCAGCGGATGCTGAATTCGCTGAAGACGGAGGAGGGCGGCGTTTCGCAGGCCGGCGCGCCGCTCGCGAAGCGTGCCTGACGTTTCGCCGGGCGGCCGGAATGCCCGCCGGCGCATGCGCGGCGCGCCGACCGGCCGGCCGGTTCGCGCCGGCGCGCGCGATCGGCGCGGGTCCGCGCGGGCCGGCACGAAAGGGCGCGATCATCACCGCCAATTGCTGAGAGAAGGGCGGGCTTTACGGTATAATCCGTTTTTCCCGCGAGCATCCAGCGATGACCAAATATGTTTTCGTCACCGGCGGCGTAGTTTCTTCCCTCGGCAAGGGTATTGCCGCCGCCTCTCTCGCCGCGATCCTCGAATCGCGCGGTCTGAAAGTCACCCTCCTCAAACTCGATCCCTACATCAACGTCGACCCCGGCACGATGAGCCCGTTCCAGCACGGCGAAGTGTTCGTGACGGAAGACGGAGCGGAGACCGACCTCGACCTCGGCCACTATGAGCGCTTCATCAGCACGAAGATGCGCAAGGCCAACAACTTCACGACCGGCCAGATCTACGAATCGGTGATCCGCAAGGAACGCCGCGGCGACTATCTCGGCAAGACCGTGCAGGTCATTCCGCACATCACGAACGAAATCCAGGCGTTCATCGAGCGCGGGGCGGCATCGGCCACCTGCGGCGAGCCGGACGTCGCGATCGTCGAGATCGGCGGCACGGTCGGCGACATCGAGTCGCTGCCGTTCCTCGAGGCCGCACGCCAGATGAGCCTGCGCCTCGGTCGCAACAGCGCGTGCTTCGTGCACCTGACGCTCGTACCGTACGTCGCGACGGCCGGCGAGCTGAAGACGAAGCCGACCCAGCACAGCGTGCAGAAGCTGCGCGAGATCGGCATCCTGCCGCACGTGCTGCTGTGCCGTGCGGATCGCCGCATCCCCGACGACGAATCGAAGAAGATCTCGATGTTCTCGAACGTGCCGGAAGACGCGGTGATCTCGGTGTGGGACGCCGACAGCATCTACAAGATTCCGCAGATGCTGCACGACCAGGGCCTCGACCGGATCATCTGCGAGGAACTGAAGCTGTCGCCGAAGGACGCCGACCTGAGCATGTGGTCGGCGCTCGTCGAGAAGCTGGAGCATCCGAAGCACGAAGTGACGATCGGCATGGTCGGCAAGTATGTCGATCTGACCGAGTCGTACAAGTCGCTGATCGAAGCGCTGCGTCACGCGTCGATCCACACGTCGACCAAGGTCAACATCGAGTACATCGACTCGGAAGAGCTCGAGGCGAACGGTGTCGACAGCCTGAAGCATCTCGACGCCGTGCTGGTGCCGGGCGGTTTCGGCCGTCGCGGCACGGAAGGCAAGATCGCCGCGGTTCGCTATGCGCGCGAGTCGAAGGTGCCGTATCTCGGCATCTGCCTCGGCATGCAGCTCGCGGTGATCGAATTCGCGCGCGACGTCGTCGGCCTGAAGCAGGCGAACAGCACGGAATTCGATCCGGACACGCCGGAGCGCGTGGTCGCGCTGATCACCGAATGGTACGACCGCGAAGGCAAGGTCGAGACGCGCACCGAGGAATCCGACCTCGGCGGCACGATGCGCCTGGGTTCGCAGCGCTGCCCGATCAAGCCGGGCACGATGGCGGAAGAAATCTACGGCAAGGACGTGAACGAGCGCCATCGCCACCGTTATGAAGTCAATAACCGCTTCGTGCCCCAGCTCGAAGCCGGCGGCCTTATCATCAGCGCCCGTACCCCGAGCGAGGATCTGCCGGAAATGATGGAACTGCCGCGTTCGATGCACCCGTGGTTCGTCGGCGTCCAGTTCCACCCGGAATTCACGTCCACGCCGCGTGACGGTCATCCGCTGTTCAAGTCGTTCGTCGAAGCCGCGCTCGCCAACAAGCAAGCGCGCGGAGTGCAAGCATGAAGCTGTGCGATTTCGAGGTCGGTCTCGACCAGCCTTTCTTCCTGATCGCGGGTACCTGCGTCGTCGAATCGGAGCAAATGACGATCGACACGGCCGGTCGCCTGAAGGAGATCTGCGAGAAGCTGAACGTCCCGTTCATCTACAAGTCGTCCTACGACAAGGCGAACCGCAGTTCGGGCAAGTCGTTTCGCGGCCTCGGAATGGACGAGGGCCTGCGGATCCTCGGCGAGGTGAAGCGTCAGCTCGGCCTGCCGGTGCTGACCGACGTGCATTCGATCGACGAGATCGAGCAGGTCGCGTCGGTCGTCGACGTGCTGCAGACGCCGGCGTTCCTGTGCCGTCAGACCGATTTCATCCATGCGTGCGCGCGCTCGGGCAAGCCCGTCAACATCAAGAAGGGCCAGTTCCTCGCGCCGCACGACATGACGAACGTGATCGACAAGGCGCGCGACGCGGCGCGTGAAGCCGGTCTGTCGGAAGACCGCTTCATGGCGTGCGAGCGCGGCGTCTCGTTCGGCTACAACAATCTCGTGTCGGACATGCGTTCGCTCGCGATCATGCGCGAGACGAACGCGCCGGTCGTGTTCGATGCGACCCACTCGGTGCAGTTGCCGGGCGGGCAGGGCACGAGCTCGGGCGGCCAGCGCGAATTCGTGCCGGTGCTCGCCCGTGCGGCGGTCGCGACGGGCGTCGCGGGCCTCTTCATGGAAACGCATCCGAATCCGGCCGAGGCGAAGTCGGACGGCCCGAACGCGGTGCCGCTGAACCGCATGGGCGCGTTGCTGGAGACCCTCGTCACGCTCGACCAGGCGGTGAAGCGCAATCCGCTCCTGGAAAACGATTTCAATTAAAGATCGAATGAACCTTGCGACGGCTTCGCGCGTCTGTAGCGAAAGCGGTTCCGGCGCGCACGCCGTTGCAGTTTGAAGAATCCATCGTCATTCTCAGAGGAAACCCATGAGTGCAATCGTAGATATCATCGGCCGCGAGATTCTGGATTCGCGCGGCAACCCCACCGTCGAATGCGACGTGCTGCTCGAATCGGGCACGATGGGCCGCGCGGCGGTGCCGTCGGGCGCGTCCACCGGCTCGCGTGAAGCGATCGAACTGCGCGACGGCGAAGCCGGCCGCTACAACGGCAAGGGCGTGCTGAAGGCGGTCGAGCACATCAACACCGAAATCTCCGAAGCCATCATGGGCCTCGACGCGTCGGAACAGGCGTTCCTCGACAAGACGCTGCTCGAGCTGGACGGCACCGACAACAAGTCGCGCCTCGGCGCGAACGCGATGCTGGCCGTGTCGATGGCCGTCGCGAAGGCCGCCGCCGAAGAGGCCGGCCTGCCGCTGTACCGCTATTTCGGCGGCTCGGGTGCGATGCAACTGCCGGTGCCGATGATGAACATCGTCAACGGCGGCGCGCACGCGAACAACAGCCTGGACATCCAGGAATTCATGATCGTCCCGGTCAGCCAGCCGACGTTCCGTGAAGCGCTGCGTTGCGGCGCGGAAGTGTTCCACGCGCTGAAGAAAATCCTGAGCGACCGCGGCATGAGCACGGCGGTCGGCGACGAAGGCGGCTTCGCACCGAACTTCGGCAGCAACGACGAGTGCCTGTCGACGATCCTGCAGGCGATCGAGAAGGCCGGCTACCGTGCGGGCGAAGACGTGCTGCTCGCGCTCGACTGCGCGGCATCCGAGTTCTACCACGACGGCAAGTACCAGCTCGCGGGCGAAGGCCTGCAACTGTCGTCGGCCGAATTCACCGACTACCTCGCGACGCTCGCCGACAAGTTCCCGATCGTGTCGATCGAGGACGGCATGCACGAAAGCGACTGGGACGGCTGGAAGCTGCTGACCGATCGCCTCGGCAAGAAGGTGCAACTGGTCGGCGACGACCTGTTCGTCACGAACACGCGCATCCTGAAGGAAGGCATCGAGAAGGGCATCGCGAACTCGATCCTCATCAAGATCAACCAGATTGGTACGCTGACCGAAACGTTCGCGGCGATCGAAATGGCGAAGCGCGCGGGTTACACGGCCGTGATCTCGCACCGCTCGGGCGAAACGGAAGATTCGACGATCGCGGACATCGCGGTCGGCCTGAACGCCGGTCAGATCAAGACGGGTTCGCTGTCGCGCAGCGATCGCATCTCGAAGTACAACCAGCTGCTGCGTATCGAGGAAGATCTCGGCGACATCGCGAGCTACCCGGGCAAATCGGCTTTCTATAACCTGCGCTAACGCGCTACTATCGGGTTCGTCATCTCGACGCCGCTCTGTGCCTGTGCGCGGAGCGGCGCTTCTTATATCTGCGTCTCTTACATGCGGCTTGTCACTGTCGTCCTGATTGCCTTGCTGGCGCTCATTCAGTACCCCCTATGGTGGGGACACGGCGGCTGGCTGCGGGTGCACGAATTGCGTCAGCAACTCGACGACCAGCTGCAGAAGAACGCGGACGAGAAGCTGCGCAACGAGCGCACCGCCGGCGAAGTGCAGGATCTGCAGAGCGGCACCGCGGCGATCGAGGAGCGTGCGCGCTACGAGATGGGCATGGTGAAGGATGGCGAAGTATTCGTGCAGTTCGTGTCGCCGAATGCACCTGCAGGACCGGTGAACACCACGCCGTCGAATACGTCGACGCGCGGCGCCGTGTCCGCGGCGCCGGTGCGGGTCGTGCCGAATCCGCAGTCGATCGCGAAGCCGTCGCGGCATCACGGCGGCGACAAGGGCAAGCCGGCGCATCACTGAGCGCGGTACGTCGAATCCATTGAAAAAGCGCGGGAAATGCCGCGCTTTTTTATTTCCTGCCGGTCGTCAATCGATCGGGCGACGCCCGTTCACCACCACCAGCCGGGGTAGCCGTAACCGACGCCCGTGCCCCAGCGATTGCCCCATCCGCCGTAGTAGCCGCCGTAGACCGTCACCGGCGGCGGCGAGTAATAGGCCCACGCGCGCGCGGCCGCTTCGGCCGCCATCGCGCTGTTCTGCTCGCGCAACACCTGCCGGTCGATCTCGTCGTAGCGCTTGCGTTCGGCGCTCGACAGCACGGGCGGCTGGCCGCCTGACGCACCCGGTTCCGGCAGGCGGCTCAGGATCGTGGCAGTCGGCGGCGGCATCGCGCAGCCGGCAAGCGCGAGCGTGCCGGCGGCCATGCTCGTCAGGACGACGGTGCGGACGGTGCAAAAGGGGCGGCGATTCATGTGTTTCTCCTGCGGCGCGCCGACCGTGGAAAGCGGCTGGCGCCGAAGGCCGTGCCTCCGGCGCTCGAACCGCGCGTGCGGCGCTCGTGCGTCATTATGCGCCCGCGCCGTGCCGCTGGTGGGCACGGGCATGCGGCTCACGCGCGACTCAGTGACGCTGGTCGGTCGCGGGTGCGATGCCGGTTTCGACACCGGGCGCCGCGAACAGTTGCGCGACGTCGACCGGATCGAATTCGTAGCGCTGGTTGCAGAACTCGCAGTGGATCTCGACATGGCCACGCTCGACGATCACGCTGTCGACTTCCTCACGACCGAGCATGCGCAGCATCGCACCGACCTTCTCGCGCGAGCACGAACACTGGAAGCGCGTGCCGGCCGGTTCGAAGTGCTGCACGTTTTCCTGCCAGAACAGCCGGCGGAACACCACTTCCGGTTCGACCTCGAGCAGCTCCTTCGCGGACAGCGTGGCGCCGAGCGTGCACACGCGCTCCCACGTGTCGATATCGGTTTCGGCGTTGCGCGGCACGATGCCGCCGTCGCCCGGCAGCTTCTGCAGCAGCATCCCGACCGCGCGGTCGCGATCGGCCGCGAGCCACAACCGGGTGTCGAGCTGCTCCGAATGATGCATGTAGTGCTCGAGCACCTGCGACACCGATTCGAGCGGGCCGTCGACGCCGTTCAGCGGCACGATGCCCTGGTACGGCTGCTGGCCCGGCAGCTTGTCGGCCGGGTCGAGCGTGATCACGCAGCGGCCGTGGCCGCTCGCGTTGACGAGCGACGCGAAGCGCGTGTCGTCGCCGATCGTCTGCGCGGCGTCGCCGGCGAACTTCGCGGTGGCCCGCATCGACAGGTCGGACCCGCACTGGACGACCAGCATCTGGACCGGCCCGTCGCCGAAGATCTGCATGATCAGGGTGCCGTGAAATTTCAGGTTCGCGGACAGCAGCGCGCACGCGGCCATCATCTCGCCGAGCACCGTGCGCACGGGGGCGGGGTAGTCGCGGCGGGCGAGTACTTCCTGCCACGTGTTGCGCAGCGAAACGATCTCGCCGCGCACGGGCGCCGCATTGAACATGAATTTCTGTAACTGGTCGCTCACTCTTCTTCCTTGAAATCCGTGCGGATCACCCGATCCGCACGAGTTGCTCCTTGAAATGCGCGCGTCGCTCGACATACGTCTTCGCGTTCGCGCGCAGCCGCGCGACGTCTTCGGCCGACAGCTCGCGCACGACTTTCGCCGGTGCGCCGAGAATCAGCGAGTTGTCCGGGAACGTCTTGCCTTCCGTCACGACCGCGCCGGCACCGACCAGACAGTTGCGGCCGATGATCGCTCCATTCAAGACCACCGCCTGAATTCCGATCAGCGAACCTTCGCCGATCGTGCAGCCGTGCAGCATCGCCTGGTGCCCGATCGTCACGTTGTCGGCGATCGTCAGCGGAAAGCCCGGGTCGGTATGCAGGACCGCGCCTTCCTGGACGTTGCTGCCGGCGCCGACCGTAATCGTCTCGTTGTCGCCGCGAATCGTCGCGCCGAACCACACGCTCGCGTTTTCCTCGAGCACGACCTTGCCGATGATGGCTGCCGTATCGGCGACGAATACGCTTTCGTGGATCGTCGGGGCCGTATCGCCCAGCTTGTAGATCGTCACGGGGTCTCCTTGTCTCTTCGATGATGGGCGCCGGTAGAATGGCGCGTCCGGTTTGCTCGGCGCCTGGCGCCGCGGAACAAACGCATATTGTAAACCGTCGCGTGCCTGTGCTCCCGCATGCGTACGCAAGGTGTCCCCGTTTATGAGCATCGTGTCTTCTTCTTTCGGCCCGGCGCCCGCCTGTGTGCGCAGCGTGGCGCTCGACGCGCTGCGTATTGCCGAGCCGGCGGCCAAGGCCGCGCAGGTGCGCGTGCTGCACGATGCGCTGCGGGCCGGGCAGGCCGCGATCGCGCCGGCGCTTGAACTGCGCGAACCGGCCGGTCTGCCCGGGCGCCCGGCACGGCCGCCGCTCGTCGAGCCGCGCGAACTGCAGCGGCGCAGCATGCGGTCGCCGGAAGGGCGTGCCGTGCTGTTGCACGCGCTTGCCCATATCGAATTCAATGCGATCAACCTGGCGCTTGACGCGGTCTGGCGCTTCGCGGGCCTGCCGGACGCGTTCTACGCGGACTGGCTGAAGGTCGCGGCCGAGGAGGCCTATCACTTCACGCTGCTGTCCGACCGGCTCGCCGACGGATTCGGGCATGCGTACGGCGACTTTCCCGCGCACAACGGGCTGTGGGAGATGTGCGAGCGGACCAGGGACGACGTGCTCGCGCGCATGGCGCTCGTGCCGCGGACGCTCGAGGCCCGCGGGCTCGACGCGTCGCCGCCGATCCGCGCGCGGCTCGTGCAGGCGGGCGACGATGCGTCGGCCGCGATCCTCGACGTGATCCTGCGCGACGAAATCGGCCATGTCGCGATCGGCAACCGCTGGTTCCGTCATCTGTGCGACGCGGCCGGGCGCGATCCCGTGCCGACCTATCGGCAGCTCGCCGAGCAGTACCACGCACCGCGACTGCGCGGCCCGTTCAATTTCGATGCGCGGCGCGATGCCGGCTTCGACCAGGCCGAACTCGACGAACTGGCCGCGCAGGACGCGGCGGACGGACGCCCCGCGCATTAGCCGGATCGCGTTCGGCCGCGTCCGGACGGCCGCCGGCCGGCTCGCGCACCGGATCGATGCCATCTGCCGGCCGGCGCCGGAACGACCTCGCCGCTAGAGCGGTACCTCGATCGCGGGCCGCCGGAGCCGGGGCGCCGCTATAATCGAACGACCATTCTTTTTTTGAGCGGCTGCAATGACTGCCTCGAGTTCTGTTTCCGATTTCGTCACGGTGCGCGGCGTCCAGCTGCATGTGCGGCGCTGGGGCCGGCCCGATGCGCCGACGCTGTTCATGCTGCACGGCTGGATGGACGTCGCGGCGTCGTTCCAGTTCGTCGTCGATGCGCTCGCGGGCGACTGGCGGGTGATCGCGCCCGATGCGCGCGGCTTCGGGCTGTCCGACTGGCCGGTCGCGCGGCAGGGCGGCGGCCACTATTGGTTCCACGAATACCTGGCTGATCTCGATGCGCTCGTCGACCGCTATGCGCCGACCGGCGAGGTGAATCTGGTCGGACACAGCATGGGCGCGAACGTCGTGTGCCTGTATGCCGGCGCGCGGCCGGAGCGCGTGCGGCGGGTGGTCGATCTCGAAGGGTTCGGGCTCGCGCCGGCCCGCGCCGAACAGGCGCCGCGCCGGCTGCGCGGCTGGCTCGACGAGTTGCGCCAGCCGCCCGCGCTGCGGCCGTACGCATCCCTCGACGACGTGGCGGCGCGCCTGATCAAGACCAATCCGCGGCTCGACCCGCGCCGCGCCGCGTTTCTCGCCGCGCACTGGTCGAAACGCGGCGACGACGGCCTCTACCACCTGTTGGCCGACCCGGCGCACAAGATGCCCGGCCCGCTGCTGTACCGGCTCGACGAAGTGATGGCGACCTGGAAACAGGTGCGCGCGAAGGTGCTGCACGTCGAGGCCGTCAATTCGCCGACGCTCGCTTACATCGCCGGCGACATCCCGCTGCCCGAATTCAAGGCGCGTTTCAACGCATTCCCGGACTGGCGCGAGAAGCTCATCGAGGATGCCGGGCACATGGTGCACCACGACCAGCCCGAGCAGATCGCGGCGCTGATCGAGGCGTTCTGCGCATAGGCGCGTGGCGCGGGCGGCACGGCGGCCGGGCGGCGCAATTGCGGCGTTGCAGTAGAATGAGGCCTTACCTGCGATGCCGATAATGAACGCCGATCTCCACTGCCATTCCAATGTTTCCGACGGGTTGCTGTCGCCTGCCGACGTCGCGCGCCGCGCGCATGCGGGCGGCGTGACCCTGTGGGCGCTGACCGATCACGACGAGATCGGCGGCCAGGCGGCGGCGCGCAGCGAGGCGGAAGCGCTCGGCATGCGCTACCTGAGCGGCGTCGAGATTTCGGTCACGTGGGCATCGCGCACCGTGCACATCGTCGGTCTGCACATCGATCCCGCCCATCCGGCGCTGGTCGACGGCCTGTACCGCACGCGCCACGGCCGCGCGGCGCGCGCGCTGGCGATCGCCGAGCAACTCGCGACGCTCGGCATTCCCGGCGCGTACGAAGGCGCGCTGAAATACGTGTCGAATCCCGACCTGATCTCGCGCACGCACTTCGCGCGCTTTCTCGTCGAAAACGGCCACGCCGAATCGACGTCGGACGTGTTCGATCGCCTGCTCGGCGACGGCAAGCCCGGCTTCGTCCCGCATCGCTGGGCGTCGCTGTCCGACGCGGTCGGCTGGATCCGCGCGGCGGGCGGCGAAGCGGTGGTCGCGCATCCGGGCCGCTATCGCTATACGCCGGTCGAATTCGACGCGTTCTTCGGCGAGTTCATCGATCTCGGCGGCCGCGCGATCGAGGTCATCACGGGTAGCCACACGCCCGACCAGTACCGCGAATACGCGGACGTTGCACGCCGCTTCGGCTTCGAAGTGTCGCGCGGCTCGGATTTCCATGCGCCGGGCGAGGGCCGCATCGAGCTCGGCAGCTTGCCGCCGTTGCCGCCCGACCTGACACCGGTCTGGGAGCGCTGGCTCTGACGCCGGGCGGCTTCGGGCGGCCCGCGTTGCCGCCGATGCGTGCATCCGACTTCTCCCTCTTTACGTGTCCCCATGTCCCAGTTCTTCAGGATTCATCCGGATAATCCGCAGCCGCGCCTGATCAAGCAGGCGGTGGAGATCGTCAACAAGGGCGGCGTGATCGCGATGCCGACCGATTCGAGCTATGCGCTCGCGTGCCATCTCGACGACAAGGATGCGGTCGAGCGCGTGCGCCGGATTCGCGGCCTCGACGAGAAGCAGCACCTGTCGCTGCTCGTGCGCGACCTGTCGGAGCTCGCCAACTTCGCGATGGTCGACAACCGCCAGTACCGGCAGATCAAGTCGGTGACGCCGGGCCCGTACGTGTTCATCCTGCAGGCGACGAAGGAAGTGCCGCGCCGGCTGTCGCACCCGTCGCGCAAGACGATCGGGCTGCGCGTGCCCGATCATGCGATCACGCTCGCGCTGCTGGAGTCGCTCGGCCAGCCGCTGCTCGGCACGACGCTGATCCTGCCGCCGGACGACGAACCGCTGAACGATCCGGAGGAAATCCGCACGCGCCTCGAGAAACAGGTCGACCTCGTGATCGACGGCGGCGCGTGCCCGCGCGAACCGTCGACGGTGATCGACCTGACCGGCGACGCGCCCGAACTCATCCGCGCGGGGCGCGGCGCGCTCGAACCGTTCGGCCTCTCGGCCGCATGAGCGCGCCGTTCATTTTTGCGCGAGTGCGCTTGTTACAATAACGCGATATGGATGCTTCCCTGATACAGACCATCGCCGTCTACGCGTTGCCCGTGATCTTCGCGATCACGCTGCACGAGGCCGCGCATGGCTACGCTGCACGCCTGCTCGGCGACAACACCGCGTACGCGATGGGGCGCGTGTCGTTCAATCCGATGCGCCACATCGACCCGCTCGGCACGATTGCCATTCCGCTCGCGATGTACTTCCTGACCGGCGGCGCGTTCCTGTTCGGCTATGCGAAGCCGGTGCCGGTATCGTTCGGCAACCTGCGCAATCCGCGCTGGGGCAGCCTGTGGGTCGCGCTCGCGGGCCCGGCCTGCAACTTCGTGCAGGCGCTCGTCTGGGGCCTGCTGACGCTCGTGCTGCCGGCCGTCGGCGTCGACGAGCCGTTCTTCACGCGGATGGCGTTCGCCGGCGTCAGCGCGAACCTCGTGCTCGGCGTGCTGAACCTGTTTCCGCTGCCGCCGCTCGACGGCGGCCGCATCCTGGCGGCGCTGCTGCCGACCAGGCAATCGATCGCGCTGTCGCGCATCGAGCCGTACGGTTTCATCATCGTCCTCGTGCTCGTCACGACGGGCGTGCTGACGAACTTCTGGCTGCGTCCGCTCGTCAATGTCGGCTACGCCGTCCTGAGCGCCATCCTGTCCCCCTTCGCCTCGCTTTTCTAACGACAATCATGTTCCCAGAACGTATTTTCTCCGGCATGCGACCCACCGGGTCGCTGCACCTCGGTCATTACCACGGCGTGCTGAAAAACTGGGTGAAGCTGCAGTCCGAGTACCCGTGCTTCTTCTGCGTCGTCGACTGGCATGCGCTGACGACGCACTACGAGACGCCCGAGGTCATCGAGAAGAACGTGTGGGACGTGCTGATCGACTGGCTCGCGTCCGGCATCGATCCCGCGCAGGCGACACTGTTCATCCAGAGCAAGGTGCCCGAGCATGCGGAACTCGCGCTGCTGCTCGGCATGAGCACGCCGCTCGGCTGGCTCGAACGCGTGCCCACCTACAAGGAGCAGATGGAGAAGCTGAAGGACAAGGATCTGTCCACCTACGGCTTCCTCGGCTACCCGGTGCTGATGGCGGCCGACATCCTGCTGTATCGCGGCTCGCTCGTGCCGGTCGGCGAGGACCAGGTGCCGCACGTCGAGATGACGCGCGAGATCGCGCGCCGCTTCAACTACCTGTACGGCCGCGAGCCCGGTTTCGAGGAGAAGGCGCTCGACGCCGCGAAGAAGCTCGGCGGCAAGCGCGCGAAGCTCTATCACGAGCTGCGCAACGCGTATCAGCAGGAAGGCGACGACGAGGCGCTCGAACAGGCGCGCGCGATGCTGCAGGAATCGCAAAGCCTGTCGATGAGCGACCGCGAGCGCCTGTTCGGCTATCTCGAAGGCGCGCGCAAGATCATCCTGGTCGAGCCGCAGGCGCTGCTGACCGAAGCGTCGCGGATGCCGGGCCTCGACGGGCAGAAGATGTCCAAGTCGTACGGCAACACGATCGGCCTGCGTGAAGACGCCGACACGATCACGAAGAAGGTCCGCACGATGCCGACCGATCCGGCCCGCGTGCGCCGCACCGATCCGGGCGATCCCGACAAGTGCCCGGTGTGGCAGCTTCACCAGGTCTACACGGACGAAGCGACGCACGAGTGGGTGCAGAAGGGCTGCCGTTCGGCGGGTATCGGCTGCCTCGACTGCAAGCAGCCGGTCGTCGAAGGCATCCTGCGCGAACAGCAGCCGATGCTCGAGCGCGCGCAGAAGTACATGGACGATCCGTCGCTGCTGCGTGCGATCGTCGCGGACGGTTGCGACAAGGCGCGCAAGTACGCGACGGAAACGATGCGCGACGTGCGCGACGCAATGGGCCTGTCGTACAACTGATCCGGCGCATGAGCGAATCCGTCATCGCCGCTGCGGGCGGCCACGTCGGCCAGGCCGAGCCGTCGCGCTGGGTCGCGCAATGGGCGCGGCTCGTGCCGGCCGGCGGCGCGGTGCTCGACGTCGCCGCGGGCGGCGGCCGCCATGCGCGCGGGTTCGCGTCGCGCGGGCATCCGGTCGTCGCGCTCGATCGCGATCCGGCCGCGCTGGCCGCATTGCGCGCGATTCCGGGTGTCGATGCCCGAGCGGCCGATCTCGAGGGCGCGCCGTGGCCGCTGCCGGCCGGCGAGCAGTACGCGGCCGTGATCGTCACGAACTACCTGCATCGTCCGCTCTGGCCCCATCTGCTCGATGCGGTGGCGCCGGGCGGCGTGCTGATCTACGAAACCTTCGCGCAAGGAAACGAAACGGTCGGAAAACCGTCCAACCCCGCGTTCCTGCTCGCCCCGGGCGAGTTGCTGGACGCCGTGCACGGCCGCCTGCGGGTGGTCGCGTACGAGGACGGTTTCATCGCCGCGCCGCGCGAGGCATTCGTCCAGCGTCTTAGCGCAGTGCGCGAGGGCGCGACCCCGAAGGCGGGGGCGGGAATTCCACGTTACGAACTGCCCGGCTAATCCGCTACAATCTCAATGTTTACCGGTACATACTCAATCGCGTTTCATGGCTAACGGCACCCAAGACGGCATTCAAATCCGCGGCAGCATCCCCGCGATCGTCACCCCGATGCTCGAAGACGGCAGTCTCGATCTGCCGGCGTTTCGCAAACTGGTCGACTGGCACATCGCGGAAGGCACCGATGCGCTGGTCGTCGTCGGTACGAGCGGCGAGTCGGCAACGCTCAGCGTCGAAGAGCACATCCTGATGATCCGCACGGCGGTCGAGCATGCGGCGAAACGCATCCCGATCATCGCGGGCGCCGGCGGCAATTCGACCGCCGAGGCGATCGAGCTGACGAAGCACGCGAAGGCCGTCGGCGCGGACGCGACGCTGCAGGTCGTGCCGTACTACAACAAGCCGACGCAGGAAGGCATGTACCGCCACTTCCGGACGATCGCCGAAGCGGTCGACCTGCCGGTGATCCTGTACAACGTGCCGGGCCGCACGGTCGCGGACATGGCGCACGAGACGACGCTGCGCCTCGCGCAGGTGCCGGGCATCATCGGCGTGAAGGAAGCGACCGGCAACATCGATCGCGCCGCGCACCTGATCAAGGCCGCGCCGAAGCATTTCGCGATCTACAGCGGCGACGATCCGACCGCGATCGCGCTGATGCTGCTCGGCGGCCACGGCAACATCTCGGTGACCGCGAACGTCGCGCCGCGCGCGATGAGCGAGCTGTGCCGCGCGGCGCTGGCCGGCGACGTCGCAACGGCGCGCGAACTGCACATGAAGCTGCTGTCGCTGCACAAGAATCTGTTCATCGAAGCGAACCCGATCCCGGTGAAGTGGGCGCTGCAGGCGATGGGCAAGATGCAGGGCGGGATCCGGCTGCCGCTCACGGCGCTCGACGAGCGCTGCCACGATGCCGTGCGTTCGGCCCTCGTCGAGGCCGGCGTTCTCGCCTGATGCCGACGCGGCCGCGTCCTGCGGCCGCCGGCTCGACCCCTGATCAACCCGCACCGGCCGGCTCCGTCCGGCGCCGCTCCTGACGAGCGTTCTAGCAAGACGAAGGATTTCATGAAACGTTTCGCCATTTCCTCTCGCGCCATCCAGTTGTCGGTGGTGGCGCTGGCGCTGGGCGCGCTCGCTGGCTGCGATACGCTGAACGACTACCTGGCCCCCGACCGGGTCAACTACAAGAACACCGGCTCGGCGCCGCCGCTCGCGGTGCCGAGCGACCTGAAGCCGGTGCAGACGACGCAGCAGTTCGTCGCGCCACCGACCAACGCAGGACTCGGCACGCTGCCGCCGCGGGCCACGACGCAAGCGGGCAACGCGACCGACGGCATCCCGAGCGCGCAGGATCCGCTCGGCATGCACATCGAGCGCGACGGCGATCGCCGCTGGCTCGTCGTCGACGGCCGCACGCCCGAGCAGCTGTGGCCGATCCTGAAGGAGTTCTGGCAGGAGAACGGCTTCTCGCTGAAGACCGATGCGCCGTCGACGGGCATCATGGCCACCGACTGGGCCGAGAACCGCGCGAACATTCCGGACGACTGGTTCCGCCGCACGATCGGCCGGGTCATCGATTTCGCGTACTCGTCGGGCACGCGCGACCGCTTCCGCACGCTCGTGAACCGGACGTCGGACGGCAACACCGACATCTCGATCACGCATAGCGCGATGGAAGAAATGATGGTCGGCCCGCAGGGCGGCACGTCGTCGCGCTGGGAGGAGCGTCCGCGCAACCCGGTGCTCGAAGCCGTGTTCCTGTCGAAGCTGATGCAGAAGTTCGGCCTGACCGACGCGCAGGCGAAGCAGTTGCTGACCGATGCGCGCCCGGCGACGGCGCCGGCGCAGGTCAGCGACACGAGCGGCGGCGCGGCGACGCTGCAACTGGCCGAGTCGTTCGATCGCGCGTGGCTGCGCGTGGGCCTGGCGCTCGACCGGACCAACTTCACGGTCGACAATCGCGACCGCGAGAAGGGCGTCTATACCGTGCGCTATGCGAATTCGATGGAAGAGCTCAAGCGTGACGGCCTGTTCGGCAAGCTGTTCTACGGCGGCCCGTCGGCAGCCAAGCCCGGCAAGGAATACCTGATCAACGTGCGCGCGGCAGGCGCCAGCGGCACGCAGGTGGCGGTGATCGGCGCGAACGGCCAAGTCGACAACTCGTCGGACGCGCAGCGGATCATTTCGCTGCTGCACGCGCAGCTGAACTGAGCGCGTGCGATTCGCCAGCCTCGGAAGCGGCAGCGAAGGCAACGCGCTGGTCGTCGAGGCCTCGAGCGGCACGACGACCACCCGCGTGCTGCTCGACTGCGGCTTTTCCGCCAAGGAGGTCGAGCGCCGGCTCGGCCGACTGAATCTCTGCATCGCCGATCTCGATGCGATCCTCATTACCCACGAACACAGCGACCACGTCGGCAGTGCGCTGACGCTCGCGCGCCGCGCGTCGCTGCCGCTCTACATGAGCTGGGGCACCGCGCGCGCGGTGGGCGCGGACGAGGCCGATGTCGATCTCCACGTGCTGTGGGGCGACGAGACGGCCGCGATACGCGATCTGGCCGTGATGCCCTATACGGTCCCGCACGATGCGCGGGAACCGCTCCAGTTCGTGTTCATGGACGGAAACCGCCGGCTCGGCGTGCTGACGGACGTCGGGATGGCTACGCCGCACATCACGGCCGTCCTGAGCGGCTGTGACGCGCTGGTGCTTGAATCCAACCACGATACCGCGATGCTGGCCGCGAGCCGCTATCCGCAGTCGCTGAAGGCGCGGATCGGCGGCAACCACGGCCACCTGAGCAACGACGCGGCGGCCGACATCCTCGCGTCGCTCGAACGCAGCCGTCTCCAGCATCTGGTCGCGGCCCATCTGAGCCAGCAGAACAACCTGCCGGAACTGGCCCGCCAGGCGTTTGGCGGCGTACTCGGGACGGACGGGGAGGACGTGGTCGTGGCCTCGCAGGACGCGGGCTTCGACTGGCTGATGCTCGGATGAGCGGGGCAGGGCCGCTGCGGCGGCCCGAAGCGGCTGCCGGGCGCTCGATTCGAAGGCGGCAGACGTAAAAAAACCGGCCCTCGGGCCGGTTTTTTTTCAGCTGATGCTGAAGGCTTACTGGCTTGCGCCCGAAGCCGGAGCAGCCGTCGCTGCCGAAGCAGCCGACGCCACTGCAGCAGCAGCGTCGCTCGCAGCAGCCGAAGCCGACGAAGCAGCAGCCGAAGCGTCGCTCGCAGCACCAGCAACTGCCGAAGCAGCCGACGAAGCAGCAGCCGATGCGTCGCTAGCAGCCGACGAAGCAGCTTGATCAGCGCTCTTGTTGCAAGCAGCCAGTGCAACAGCAGCCAACAGGGAAGCTACGAGGAGGGATTTCTTCATGATCACGTCCTTTTATGGTTAAAGGTAAGCAACAGCGCGAAACAATACCGGTAATGTGCTCCAACACCGACCTGGGCCGCTGGTGGAGATGCACTTCTTAGAGCGTGAATCTTCCCTACGGCTTGGGCGGAAATTATATGCACTTTCCTATCGACCGTCGACAAATGCGGGGTCAATACGTTGTCTTTCCCATACAGAATTTGATCTGCATGGGCATACGGGGCGACTCACACTAATTCCGGCTTCCGACCCGTATCCAGCCCGCACGATACCACTCGTGCAACAAGGCTGTCATCGAGGGACCCCGGGATAGTGTTACAAACCGTTTCGCCTCCATCTGGCGTTGATTGGCCAGTTCGGGCAGCCATTCCTCGGCTTGCTCGAGCGGACCTTCCTCGCCATTAATGAAGTACGAGCGCGCGTTATACATCAATGCGGCCCTTCTGTCGAGACGCACGCCACGGCGTGATGCCTGCGTAACGAACGCGGCCTCGGACAGCGGACGCTCGGGCGGGTCGAAAACGACGTTCGATTTGGGCTCGCTCAGGTAGCAGCCGAGGAATTCGGCGACGTCGCGCTTGCGCCAGCGGATCGCGTCGACGATCTCGGCGACACGGTCGACCATCGCCGGCGGCAACTGCGCGGGCGCGTCGACGGCCGGCTGCTTCGGATCGCGGTAGAGGTCGTCGCCGCCCGCGTCGCGCAGGCCGCCGCGCTCCGCGAGGTAATACAGGAACTGGGCGCCCAGCTCGCCGGCGGACGGGGCCCGAAAGCCGATCGAGCAGGTCATGCACTCGCCTTCGGCGACGCCGTCGTGCGCGATGTGCGGCGGCAGGTACAGCATATCGCCGGGTTCCAGCACCCATTCGTCGCTCGGCTCGAAGTTCTCGAGGATCTTCAGCGGCACGTCCGGCTGCAGCGACAGGTCCTTCTGCGCGCCGACCCGCCAGCGGCGCCGGCCTTCGACCTGCAGCAGGAAGACGTCGTACGAATCGAAGTGCGGGCCGACGCCGCCGCCGTCCGTCGCATACGAGATCATCAGGTCGTCCAGCCGCGCGTCGGGGATGAAGCGGAAGCGGTCGAGCAGCGCACGGGCCGCGTCGACGTGCAGGTCGAGCCCCTGCACGAGCAAGGTCCAGGATTTGCGCGTGACGGCAGGCAGCGAGTCGGGCTCGAACGGACCGTGCGACAGTTGCCACTTGTTACGAAAATGGGTGATCAATCGCGATTCGGCGTCATAGTCGGCGGCGAGTTCGAACAATGCATCGCGCGTGACCGGCGACGCGACGCCGGGGATCGCCTGGCGGATCAGCAGCGGCTTCTTTTGCCAGTAGCCGCGCATGAATTGCGCCGGCGTCAGGCCGCCGAGCAGCGGCGTGGGAAGATCGGAAGGCGGCGCGCCGAGCGGGGCGGCAGCGGCATCCCGCGGTTCGGCTTGAGACCGGTTGCGCATCGTATAATGAGTTTTGTATTTGGGAGAATTGGATGAAAATCGCAAAAAACACCGTCGTGTCGGTCACCTACAAGCTGTCGGACGCACAGGGCAATCTGATCGAGGAAAGCGACGAGCCGATGGTCTATCTGCACGGCGGCTATGATGGCACGTTCCCCAAGATCGAGGAACAGCTCGACGGCCACGAGGCGGGCTACCAGGCGCAGATCCAGCTCGAGCCGGAAGATGCGTTCGGCGACTACGATCCCGAACTCGTGAAGATCGAGCCGCGCGACCGTTTTCCCGAGCCGCTCGAAGTGGGCATGCAGTTCGAAGGCACGCCGGAAGACGGTGACGAGGAAGCCGACTCGCTGATCTATACGGTCACCGATATCGCCGAAGACAAGGTCGTGCTCGACGGCAATCACCCGCTGGCGGGCATGGCGCTGCGTTTCGCGCTGACCGTGAAGGACGTTCGCGAAGCCACCGAAGACGAAATCGAGCACGAGCACGCGCATGGCGCGGAAGGGCTCGAGATCGTCGACGAGGATGACGACGAAGACGGCGAAGCGCCGTCAGGGCGTACGCTGCACTGAGCTTGCCGGCAGGCCCGGCGCCGGCCCCGATGCGGGGGATGGTGCCGGCCACGACGCGCCGCCCGGTGCGGCGCCGTCGCCCTGCAGCGGCGGCGCGACCGACGACGCGTCGGGCAGCGCCGGCAGCGCGGGAATTTCCGGCATCTGCGGCAGCGGCACGTCGTCGCGCGGCGCGAGCGGCAGCGTGGGCGGCACCGGCAGGTTCTTCGGCACCTCCTGCAGGCTCACGTTGAAGATCGTCTGCCGCGCCGGCGAGACGCTGACCTTCACCCACTGATTCGCCGGATGGCGCGGTCCGATCGCGACGCGCGTCACGTTTCCTACCAGCTCACCGTCGTCGCCATGCAGCGGACGGTCGATCAGAAAGCCGTTCGCCAGCGGTTCGCCGCTCGCGTGCATCACCAGGATCGGGCCGCGGAACGTCGCCGCCGCCTTCACCAGCGTTCGTTTCAGCTCACGGAAGCCGTCGCGCACGCGCGGCCGGTTGAAACGCAGCCACGCGAAGCGCTCCGAGCGTTCATAGCGTTCGAACTGCGGATCGCCTTCGAAAATCACGACCATCGCGCGTGCTTCGCGCCGCTTCGCATATTCGGCCGCGTGGTCGATCCAGAAGCCGTTCGCGACGATGCGATCCTCGAATTCGCCGTTGCGCCCGCCCGCCGTCAAATAATGGTTGTTCGGCGCCGGCGCATTGAGTGCGACGTAGACGATGTCGTCGCGCATCCAGCGTGCGTTTTCGCGATACGGCCGGAACCGTGCGACTTCGCTTTCCCGCGTAATCTGCAGCGCGCCGGGATCGGGCAGCGCCGCGTCGGCGAGCAGCGTCTGCCGCAGGAAATCGAGCCGCTCGACCGGGTCGTAGCCGCCGCCGGCCGCGGTGCTGCACGCGATCCAGTCGTCGTGGCCGGGAATGAACACGAGCGGCACGCGCGCCGAATCCAGGATCGCGCCGCGCTGCGCATACAGCGTGTCGCGGCATGCTTCCTTCGAGCCTTTGAGATCGCCTGCGTAGACGACGAACGCGAGGTTGCGCTCGCGTGCGATCGCATCGAGCAGCCGCTGTGCGGCCGGTTCGTCCGCCGGGACGTTGATGACGCCCGACACGACCGCGAACGAGTAGGGCGCCGCGCTGCGCTTGGGCGGCGCGGCCAGCGCAGCGGCCTGCGCCAGCGCAAGGACCGCCGCGACCAGCGCGGCGGCGGCGCGGGCCGGCAGGCCGCGCGCAACGCGCTTACGCGTGCCCGTCGGCATCGTGCGACCGGACCAGCGTACGCAGTTCGTACAGCAGGTCGAGCGCCTCGCGCGGCTTGAGATCGTCGGGATCGATGTCGCGCAGTTTTTCGAGCGCCGGATGCGGCGTGTCGGGCAGCGCCGGCGCGTCCGCGCATTCGAGATCGTCTACGGCCGCCGGCGGCGCGCTGAAAAGATCGAGTTGCGGCGTGTGCTGGGATGCCGACTGCTGTTCGAGATACGCGAGGTGCTTGCGCGCGGCGCGGATCACCGGCGCCGGCACGCCCGCGAGCTGCGCGACCTGTAGGCCGTAGCTCTGGTTCGCCGGGCCTTCGTTGACCGCGTGCAGGAACACGATCCCGTGGCCGTGCTCGACGGCCGACAGGTGGACGTTGGCCGCTTGCGGGAATTCGGCCGGCAGTTGCGTCAGTTCGAAGTAGTGCGTCGCGAACAGCGTGTAGCACGCGTTGTGCGCGAGCAGGTGGCGCGCGATGGCCCACGCGAGCGCGAGGCCGTCGAAGGTCGACGTGCCGCGGCCGATCTCGTCCATCAGCACGAGGCTTTGCGGCGTCGCGTCGTTGAGGATCGCCGCGGCTTCGGTCATCTCGACCATGAAGGTCGAGCGGCCGCCCGCGAGATCGTCGGCCGCGCCGATGCGCGTGAAGATCCGGTCGATCGGGCCGAAGCACGCCGACTTCGCCGGCACGTAGCTGCCGACGTACGCCATCAGCGCAATCAGCGCGGTCTGTCGCATGAACGTCGACTTACCGCCCATGTTCGGGCCGGTGATCAGCAGCAGCTTGCGCTCGCCGCCGAACCGGCAGTCGTTCGCGATGAACTGCTCGACCTGCGCTTCGACGACCGGATGGCGACCCTGCTCGATTTCGATGCCGATCTCGTCGGTGAAGGTCGGCGCGACCCAGTCGAGCGCGCGTGCGCGTTCGGCGAAGGCTGCCAGCAGGTCGAGCTCGGCGAGGGCCGACGCGACGCGCTGGCATTCGGGGATGAACGGCAGCAGCGCCTGCAGCACCGAGTCGTACAGCGCGCGCTCGCGCGCCAATGCGCGTTCCTGCGCGGACAGCGCCTTGTCCTCGAAGGTCTTCAGTTCCGGCGTGATGTAGCGCTCGGCGTTCTTCAGCGTCTGGCGGCGGCGGTAATCGTCGGGCACCTTGTCGGTCTGGCCGCGCGTGACCTCGATGTAGAACCCGTGCACCTTGTTGTATTCGACGCGCAGGTTCGCGATGCCGGTGCGCGCGCGCTCGCGCGCTTCGAGATCGATCAGGAACTGCCCGCAGTTCTCCGAAATGTCTCGCAACTCGTCGAGCTCGGCATCGTAGCCGCGCGCGATCACGCCGCCGTCGCGCACCATCGCAGCCGGCTCGGTGGCGATCGCGCTCGTCAGCAGGTCGAGGCATTCGGCGGGCGGCGCGAGCGCCGCGTCGACGCGCGCGAGCGCATCCGCGTTCGCGACGATCGCGCCGATGCGCTCGCGCAGCGCCGGCAGCGCGGCGAACGTGTCGCGCAGGCTCGACAGGTCGCGCGGGCGAGCGGACAGCAGCGCGAGCCGCCCGGTGATCCGTTCGACGTCGGCGATCTGGCGCAGCGCGCTGCGCAGCGCATCGAGGCTTGCGTTGGCCGGCGCATCGAGCAGCGCGCCGATCGCCTGCTGGCGCGACTGCGCGGCGACCGACGCGCGCGGCGGGTGATGCAGCCAGTGACGCAGCAGGCGGCTGCCCATCGTCGTGCAGCAGGTGTCGAGCAGCGAATACAGCGTGGGCGACTCGGTGCCGCGCAGCGTCTCGGTCAGTTCGAGATTGCGGCGCGTGGCCGGATCGAGCCCGATGTATTCGGTTTCGTTCTCGACCTTCAGGCTGCGCACGTGCCGCAGTTGCTGGCCTTGCGTGGCTGCTGCGTAGAGCAGCAGCGCGCCGGCCGCACCGCACGCGCTCGTCAGCGAATGCGCGCCGAAACCGTCGAGACTCGCGACGTCGAGCTGGTCGCACAGACGCTGCGTGCCCGAGGCGATGTCGAAGTGCCAGGCCGGCATGCGCTTGCTTGCGCCTGCGCCGGCGGGAAGGGCGTCGGTCGCGCCGTCCGGCGTCAGGATTTCGGCCGGCCGGATGCGCTCGAGCGCGGCGGCGAGCTGTTCGGGCTCGATCTCGGCGAGCCGCAACGCACCGCTCGCGAGGTTCAGCCACGCGAGGCCGATATTGACCGCGACGCCGCGCTTGTTGTGGCCGGTGCACATCGCGAGCAGGTAGACGTCGTTCTTGTCGGACAGCAGCGCGGCATCGGTCAGCGTGCCGGGCGTGACGACGCGCACGACCTTGCGCTCGACCGGGCCCTTCGACGTGGCTGGATCGCCGATCTGCTCGCAGATCGCGACCGATTCGCCCATCTTCACGAGCTTCGCCAGATACTGCTCGACCGCGTGATGCGGGACGCCGGCCATCTTGATCGGCGTGCCGGCCGACGCACCGCGCTGCGTGAGGGTCAGGTCGAGCAGGCGTGCCGCTTTTTCCGCATCCTCGAAGAACAGCTCGTAGAAGTCGCCCATCCGGTAGAAGACGAGCGTGTCCGGATGATCGGCCTTGATGCGCAGGTACTGCTGCATCATCGGGGTGTGGCCTGCGAAGGCTTCGGGCGACAGCGTGGTCATAGGTCAGGCATGAAGTTGTTGCTTGGGTTGCCCGAGTTTACCAGTGGCTTCGACGCGAACGTGCGAAGTTGGCCGTTTGGGCGATTGCCGGCGGCGCCGTGCAGCGGCAACCGACCTCGAGCGCTGGCTCACGATCGTCGGCCATCAGGCGCCGACGAAAGGGCGCATGGCCGGCAGCCGCGCGCGCTTTCACCATTCCCGATCGAAAGCGTTGCCACGCGCGGGGCAGGGCGGCGGCGCCCGGCTTGCGAGCCTGCGCGCGCCGACCCCGTACCGCCGATCAGGACGCGTGCGCCGACGTCAGGCTGAGCGCCACCGCCTGCGCGACTTCGATGCCGTCGATCGCGGCCGAATAGATGCCGCCCGCATACCCGGCGCCTTCGCCGGCCGGATACAGGCCTTCGACGTTCATGCTCTGGTAGTCGTCCTTGCGTCGAATCCGGATCGGCGACGACGTGCGCGTCTCCACGCCGGTGAGCACGGCGTCGTGCATCGCGAAGCCGGCGATCTTCTTGTCGATCTCCGGCAGCGCTTCGCGGATCGCTTCGATCACGTAGTCGGGCAGCGCGGTGCCGAGATCGGTCGGCGTCACGCCGGGCTTGTACGAAGGCTCCACGGCGCCCAGCGACGTCGACGGCCGGCCCGCGATGAAATCGCCGACCAACTGGCCCGGCGCGCGGTAATCGCCGCCGCCGAGTTCGAACGCGCGTTCTTCCCATTTGCGCTGGAACGCGATGCCCGCGAGCGGGCCGCCCGGATAGTCGTCCGGCGTGATGCCGACGACGATGCCCGCGTTCGCATTGCGCTCGGCGCGCGAATACTGGCTCATCCCGTTGGTGACCACGCGGCCCGGCTCCGAGGTCGCGGCGACCACCGTGCCGCCCGGGCACATGCAGAAGCTGTAGACCGCGCGCCCGTTGCTTGCGTGGTGGACCACCTTGTAGTCGGCCGCGCCGAGTTGCTTGTGGCCCGCGAACTTGCCGAAGCGGCTGCGATCGATCAACCCCTGCGGATGCTCGATACGGAAACCCAGCGAGAACGGCTTGGCTTCGATGTAGACGCCGCGGTCGTGCAGCATCTGGAACGTGTCGCGCGCGCTGTGGCCCACGGCCAGCACCACGCGGTCGCACCGCAGCGTTTCCCCGTTGGACAGCTTGAGCGCGCGCACCTTGCCCTGGTCGATTTCGATGTCGTCGACGCGGGTTTCGAAACGCACTTCGCCGCCGAGCTCGTGGATCGACGCGCGCATTTTTTCCACCATGCTGACGAGGCGGAACGTGCCGATGTGCGGGCGGCTCAGATACAGGATGTCCTCCGGTGCGCCGGCCTTGACGAATTCGTCCAGCACCTTGCGGCCATAGTGGTTCGGATCCTTGATCTGGCTGTACAGCTTGCCGTCGGAAAACGTCCCCGCGCCGCCTTCGCCGAACTGCACGTTGGATTCGGGATTGAGCACGCTCTTGCGCCACAGGCCGAAGGTGTCCTTGGTGCGCTCGCGCACGGCCTTGCCGCGTTCGAGGATGATCGGACGGAACCCCATCTGCGCGAGGATCAGCCCCGCGAACAGCCCGCACGGCCCCATGCCGATGACGACCGGGCGCAGGAAATCGGCGTGTTCGGGCGCCTTCGTGACGAAGTGGTACGCCATGTCGGGCGTCACGCCGCAATGCGGCTTGCCGGCGATGCGCTCGAGCGCGGCCGCTTCGTCATTGACTTCGATATCGACGATATACGTGAGCTTGATGTCGGCGCGCTTGCGCGCGTCGTGCGCGCGGCGGAACACGGTGTAACGGAGCAGCCCGTCTGGCGCCACGCCAAGCTCCGCGAGGCGCGCGCGAATCGCGGCCTCGAGCGCGCTCTCGGGGTGGTCGAGGGGGAGTTTAATTTCGCTTAGCCGTAACATGATGACTCGGATGCGATTGCCACGGCGCCGTGGCGATGTTGATACAGGCGGGGCCGGCACGCCTACGGCGTGCTTCGCCGCGCGGGCATGCCGGACGCAAACCCTATGCTGTCGTTGCGGGACAAGCGGTGCGAGCGGCAGTACGCCGGCTCGAACGCGCAACTCGAGCAACTTCAGGATAGGCGCACGAAGCGGCCCGCGTACACGGAAGATTGTCCCGCGTGTCGGGCGATCGGCGCGCCATCACGACGATGTCGCGCGAGCGGCTTGCGCGAAAGCCGCGCCACGCGGGCGCGGCCCGGGCTTACTCCGCTGCCGGATGCATGCGGCTGTAGCGGTTCAGGATCGGAATCATCTGCGCGTAGATCTTCGGGTTCGCGGCGACGATTTCATGGCGATGCAGGAAATCGGCGTCGCCCGTGTAGTTGCCGACGAGGCCGCCGGCCTCGGTGATCAGCAGGCTGCCCGCGGCCATGTCCCACACGTTGATGCCTTGCTCGAAGAACGCGTCGAGGCGGCCGGCCGCGACGTTCGCGAGGTCGAGCGCCGCCGCGCCCGGGCGGCGCAGGCCCGTGCAGGCCTGCGTCATTTCGGTGAAGAGGCGCGCGTACGCGTCGAGGCCGTCCTTCTCGCGGAACGGGAAGCCCGTGCCGACCAGCGCGTCCGACAGGCGGTCGCGGCGGCCGACGCGGATGCGGCGGTCGTTCAGGTACGCGCCGCGGCCGCGGGTGGCCGTGAACAGGTCGTTCTTGTTCGGATCGTAGACGACGGCCTGCGTGACGACGCCCTTGTGCTCGAGCGCGATCGATACGCAGTAGTACGGGAAGCCGTGGATGAAGTTGGTCGTGCCGTCGAGCGGATCGATGATCCACTTGAATTCGGATTCGTTCTCCGATTCGCCCGATTCCTCCGCGAGGATCGCGTGGTCGGGGTAGGCGGTCTTCAGCGTCTCGATGATCGCGTCTTCGGCGGCCTTGTCCACTTCGGTGACGAAGTCGTTCTGCTGCTTCTTGCGGATCTCGATCAGGTCGAGATCGAGGGACGCGCGATTGATGATCTGTCCGGCGCGGCGCGCAGCCTTGACAGCAATGTTGAGCATGGGATGCATGAGCCTGGATCCTGTAGCCGGCGGCACGGGCCGCCACGAAGTGGGACAACCGCCCGGAACGGCGCAAGCGTGCCGGGGCGAGGTGAGACGCGAATTGACAAAGAGCGGGGTACGACCCGCGCTGCGCCGAGCGCAACGCGTAAGGGCATGATTTTACCCGATTTTCGGCGGTTTCAGGCGACCGGCATGCGGGGAAACCCCACTGGCCGTCCGGACGAGTGGGTTTGCGCGGGCGATGGCGATACCATACGGCCATTCTGATGAACCGAGTCGTATCGTAGTGGAAACCCCGCAGAACACCGCCGCGCCGTCCGAGTCGGGCGCGGCCTCGTCCGCGCCGCCGTCCGGCGGCTTCACGTCCACCCGCTTCGTGCTCGTCGAGCCGAGCCATCCCGGCAACGTCGGGGCGGCGGCCCGCGCGCTGAAGACGATGGGCTTCTCGCGTCTCGTGCTGGTCGCGCCGCGCGTGCCGCACGTGCAGAGCGACCCCGAGGCGATCGCGATGGCCAGCGGCGCGGACGACGTCCTCGCGTCCGCGCACGTCGTGCCGACGCTCGGCGAAGCGCTGTCCGGCGTGCACTGGTCGATCGCGCTGACCGCGCGCACGCGCGAATACGGACCGCCGCGCCTCGCGCCGCGCGCGGCCGCCGCGCAGGCGAGCGCGCAGGTCGGCGTGGGCGACATCGCGCTCGTGTTCGGCAACGAGCGCACCGGTCTCGCGAACGAGCATGTCGACCAGTGCAGCGCGCTCGCGCATATTCCGGCCAACCCGGCCTACAGTTCGCTGAATCTTGCGCAGGCCGTGCAGGTGCTCGCGTACGAGTTGCGCGTCGCGTTTCTCGAACAGGCGAGCGAGCCGTCGGCGCAGCCGCCGGCCGAAGCCGGCACGCTCGCGCAGAGCGACGAGATCGAGCGCATGTACGTGCACCTCGAGAACGCGTTGATCGCGCTCGACTTCCTCGATCCGCGCAATCCGAAGAAGCTGATGCCGCGGCTGCGGCGCCTGTTCGCGCGCACGGGCCTCGAGCGCGAGGAGGTCAACATCTTGCGCGGCGTCGCGAAGCACATCCTGCTGAAGTCGGGCAAGCCGGACGGCGACGCGTAGGCGGCCGGCGCTCCGATTGGCGGGCGGGGCGGGAGTCCGCTGGATGCGGCGTGCGGCCGGGCAGGCCGTGCGTCGGCCTGCCGGAGACGTCGAACCGGCTGTTTCTCCCGACCGATCGCCTCCGGAAACCCCGCCGCAACAAGCGTCCCGGCCGAATACCCGCGCCGACGGCGGGGTGAACGCGCGACCGCGTGCGGCCGGGCGCGACTGGCCCTACAATCGCCGGACGTCATAAGCAAATGACCCGGCGCGATAACGGCCGGCATTGCCGGCGATGCGCGCCGGCCTTTTCCCAGATCACATCATGTTCACGAGACTGCGCGAAGACGTTGCAACGATTCGCGAGCGGGATCCCGCCGCTCGCAGTGCGTGGGAAGTGCTGACCTGTTATCCGGGGCTGCATGCGCTCGTGCTGCACCGTTTCGCGCACGCCTGCTGGCGCGCGAAACGCTACTGGCTCGCGCGGTTCGCGTCGCAGGCTGGCCGGTTCCTGACGGGGATCGAGATCCATCCCGGCGCGACGATCGGCCGGCGCGTGTTCATCGATCACGGCATGGGCGTCGTGATCGGCGAGACGGCGATCATCGGCGACGACTGCACGATCTATCAGGGCGTGACGCTGGGCGGCACGTCGCTCACGCGCGGCGCGAAGCGTCACCCGACGCTGGAAGCCGGCGTGATCGTCGGCGCCGGCGCGAAGGTGCTCGGCGGTTTCACGGTCGGCGCGGGCGCGAAGATCGGCTCGAACGCGGTGGTCGTCAAGCCGGTGCCGGCGGGCGGCACCGCGGTCGGCAATCCGGCGCGCATCGTGATGCCGGCGCAGCCGAAGCCGCAGCCCGAGCGCGCGGCGTTCTGCGCGTACGGGATCACGCCGAACGCGGACGATCCGATGTCGCTCGCGATTCACGGGTTGATCGATCACGCGGCGAAGGAAAGCCGCCGCGTCGACGAAATCGTCGCGGCGCTCGAGCGGCTCGGCACGCATCTGGAAACGCTGCAGGGCGCCGACGCGGCGCGCCTCGACCTGCGCAGGCTGTCGGCGGTGCTGGAAGGCAAGACGGTCGAACGCCAGATGTGACGAACGTGACGCGCACTGATCGCTGCTGGTCGGTGCGACGGCAGCGGCGGCGTCAGTCGAGCGGCATCGCGTGGATGCCTTCCGAGTCGACGCGCAGATAGCCGCCGCGCGGCATGCCGTGATCGAGATCCCAGTCGGGCAGCACCCAGCGGATCCCGCCCGGTTCCGCGTGGCGCGCGGGGCGGTGCGTGTGGCCGTGAATGATCACGCTCGCGCGGCTTTTCCGGAACAGCGCGGCCACGCCTTCCCGCGTGACGTCGTAGGCGGCCGAAGCAGGGCGCATCCGGCCCGCTTCGCTGGTCGAGCGCATGCGCTGCGCGAGCGCGCGGCGCCAGCGGAACGGCCACGCGAGAAACAGCCATTGCGCGACGCGGTTGCGCGCGAAGCGGCGGAACACCTGGTAGCCGCGGTCGGCCGTGCACTGCGCGTCGCCGTGCGCGAGCACGATGCGCTGGCCGAATGCCATGATCAGCGAAGGGTCGGGCAACAGCATTGCGCCGGCCGCCTTCATGAAGCGCCGGCCGAGCAGGAAATCGCGGTTGCCGTGCATCACGTAGAGCGCGATCCCGCGCTCCGAGAACGTGTGCATCAGCGCGGCCATGCGCGCGGCGAACGGATCGTCGTCGAGGATGTCGTCGCCGATCCAGTATTCGAACAGGTCGCCGAGGATGAACACCGAGTCGGCGCTGTCGGCGGTGTATTTCACGAAATGCTCGAACGCGGCGACCGTCTTCGGAATCGCCTCGCTCAGGTGCAGATCGGACAGAAACAGGAACGGGCGTGCGGCTTGCGCGTATTCGCGCTCGCCCGGCACGCCCGCGGAGACGCTTCGCGGCGGACTCTCCTGCAACATCGAAGTGCCTCCGTAACGGCTGGTGCGTCAGACCACCACGGCCTTTTCGATCACGACGTCGTCGGTCGGCACGTCCTGATGGAAGCCGGCGTTGCCCGTCTTGACGCCCTTGATCTTGTCGACCACGTCCTGGCCTTCGACGACCTTGCCGAACACAGCGTAGCCCCAGCCCTGCGGCGTCGGCGACGAGTGGTTCAGGAAGTCGTTGTCGTTCACGTTGATGAAGAACTGGGCGGTCGCCGAGTGCGGATCGTTCGTGCGCGCCATCGCGACCGTGTAGTTGTCGTTCTTCAGGCCGTTGTTCGCTTCGTTGTCGATCGGCGCGTCGGTCGGCTTCTGCTTCAGGCCCGGCTCGAAGCCGCCGCCCTGGATCATGAAGCCGTTGATCACGCGATGGAACACGGTGCCGTCGTAATGGCCCTTCTTCACGTAGTTCAGGAAGTTCTCGACCGTCTTCGGTGCCTTCGCGGCGTCGAGTTCGAGCTTGATCACGCCGTGGTTCGTATGCAGTTCAACCATGATGAATTCCTTCGGTGAGGCGGTTTAAATGGCACGCGGCCGGTCGTGCGACGCGGCCGCGTGTGGCGCCGGACGTGCCGGCAGGTGCTTACTTGGAGACGATGCTCGCCGATTCGATCACGACCGGTTGCGCCGGCACGTCCTGCATCGGCCCGCGCGAGGTCGTCGCCACGCCTTCGATCTTCTTCACGACGTCGAGGCCCGACACGACCTTGCCGAACACCGCATAGCCGTTGCCGTCCGGGTTCGGGTAGTCGAGGCCGCCGTTGTCGACCGTGTTGATGAAGAACTGCGCGGTGGCCGAATTCGGATCGCTCGTGCGCGCCATCGCGATCGTGCCCGTCAGGTTCTTCAGACCATTGCGGCTTTCCAGCGGGATCGGCGCGCGGGTCGGCTTTTCCTCGAAGTTGGTCTTGTAGCCGCCGCCCTGGATCATGAAGCCTTTGATCACGCGATGGAAGATCGTGCCGTTGTACTGGCCGGCCTTCACGTAATCGAGGAAGTTGGCGACCGACTTCGGCGCCTTCTCCGGGTAGAGCTCGACGCGGATGTCGCCCTGCGAGGTCTTCAGCTGCACGACGGGGTGCGCGGTGGCCGTTTGCGCGAACGCGGGCGCGGTCGCGAGAAGGGCGGCGCCGCCAAGCGCCAGCAACAGACGTTTCATTGCGATCCTCAGGTTGGGAGGGAAGGAGGGCCGCGCCGATTATTTCGACGGCGCGACGTACGGTGCCGCCAGTGCGCCCGACGGACCGCTGAACTGGAACGTCGGCGACATCGGCAGCGTGGTGGTGCTCACGTTCGCGGCGGCGCGGTCGGTGTAGTCGCGCGTGGCCGGCGTCGTCGTGCGGGCGTTTGGCGCGGCTTTCGACGGCGACACGATTTTCTGCAGATCGGCGAGGCGCTGCGCGGTCGCGCCGCTCGTGCGGCCGAGCGATTGCGCGCGCTTGTACGATTCGGCCGCGAGGCGCAGGTACAGATCGCCGAGGTTCTCGTACGCGAGCGAGTAGCTCGGGTTCGATTGCGTCGCGGTGACGAGCGCGGTGCGCGCTTCGTCATAGCGGCCGTGCTTCGCGTAGAGCGCCGCGAGATTGTTGTACGGCTCGGGCAGTTCGGGGTACGCCTGCGTGATCGCGACGAACTGCTGGATCGCGTCGTCGTCGCGGTTCAGGCGGGCCAGCACGGTGCCGCGCTTGAACTGCGCCTGCACGTCGCGCGGGTTCGACGCGATGCGCGCGTCGAGCTGCGCGAGCGCCTGCTTCCACTGCTTGCCGGCGATCGATGCGTCGACTTCCGGGGTGCCGTCGGCGACCGCCGGGGCCTTTTGCGCATGCGCCGCGGGCGCTGCGAAAAGCGTCAGCGCGACGCCCATGACGGTGGTCGCAACGAGGGTCGCAGCGCTCGGCGCGCGGCCGCGATGAGGTTTCATAGGCGTAAATCGGAATGTTATACTCCGACCCATTCTAACAAAACGTCTGCGCGTTCCGGCGAGCGGCAGACAGTCTTTCTTAGCCTCTCGTGGCCGTCACCGCTGTGCTTGCAGCCTGACCGCCCCATGTGATATCGAGGACGCGCGGCCTGGCGCCGCGGCAGATGGTCCGTCCGTTTCACATGCTGGGCGAGCTTCGCCAGGGCGGTTTCCTTCGGCTCACGGTTCATCTCTATGGAATCACTGCGCATCTACAACACGCTCGCGCGTGACAAGCAAGTTTTCGTGCCGCGCCAGCCCGGCGAAGTGCGGATGTACGTATGCGGGATCACCGTCTACGACTATTGTCACGTGGGCCATGCGCGCATGCTGGTCGTGTTCGACCTCGTCCAGCGCTGGCTGCGTGCGATCGGCTATCGGGTCACGTACGTGCGCAACATCACCGACATCGAGGACAAGATCATCCGCCGCGCGGTCGAGAACGGCGAGACGATCAAGTCGCTGACCGACCGCTTCATCGGCGCGATGCACGAGGATGAAGCCGCGCTCGGCATCCAGCGGCCCGACATCGAGCCGCGCGCGACGCAGTTTATCCCGCAGATGCTCGGCATGATCGAGACGCTCGAGGCGAACGGCTACGCGTACCAGGCGACCGACGGCGACGTCAATTACTCGGTGCGCAAGTTCGCGAACTACGGGAAGCTGTCGGGCAAGTCGCTGGACGATCTCCGCGCGGGCGAACGCGTCGCCGCGAACGACGCGAAGCAGGATCCGCTCGACTTCGTGCTGTGGAAGCGCGCGAAGGCGGACGAGCCGGACGGCGCGTCGTGGGCGTCGAAGTACGGGATGGGGCGTCCGGGCTGGCACATCGAGTGCTCGGCGATGGGCTGCTCGCTGCTCGGCAATCATTTCGACATCCACGGCGGCGGGCAGGATCTGCAATTCCCGCACCACGAGAACGAGATCGCGCAGAGCGAAGGCGCGACCGGCGAGACGTTCGTCAATTACTGGATGCACAACGGCTTCGTGCAGGTCGACAACGAGAAGATGTCGAAATCGCTCGGCAACTTCTTCACGATCCGCGAGGTGCTCGAGCGTTACGACGCGGAAGTCATGCGCTTCTTCATCGTGCGCACGCACTACCGTTCGCCGCTCAATTACAGCGACGTGCATCTCGACGATGCACGCGCGTCGCTCACGCGTCTGTACACCGCGCTGAAGGATGTCGAGCCCGACACGCTCCCGCTCGACTGGAACGAGCCGCACGCACAGCGTTTCGCGGCCGCGATGAACGACGATTTCAACACGCCGGTCGCGGTGGCGACGCTGTTCGAGCTGGCGGGCGAAGTCAACCGCACGCGCGATGCGTCGCTCGCGCGGCAACTGAAACAGCTGGCGGGCCTGCTCGGCCTGCTGGGCCGCGAACCGCGCGCGTTCCTGCAGCAGGCGTCCGGCGCCGCGCAGGCGGGCGGGCTCGCGGCCGACGAGATCGAAGCGAAGATCGCCGCGCGCGTCGCGGCGAAGCAAGCGAAGGACTATGCCGAAGCGGACCGGATCCGGGCGGAATTGCTCGAAGCCGGTATCGCACTTGAAGACAAACCGGGCGGATCGACCGAATGGCGTCGCGTATGAGCGCGGTGCGTTCCACTGACCGATCCGTCAGGTAGGAGGCAAGATGGCAACGGCCAGAAAAGCGCCGGTCAGGCGCGCGACTCCGGTCGCCGCGCGTCCGGCAGCCAAGCGCGTCCCGGCGACGAAGGCGGACGCGACACGCGCCGTGCCGAACGGCGCGCTGAACGGTCATGCGCAGCCGGCCGCCGCGCTGCCGGCCGCCGACGCGGCCCGCAAGACCCGTGCGTCCGAAGCGGACGGCGAGGAGGTCGTCGTGCGCCCCGCCTATTGGGACAAGGCGTGCGCGGACCTCGTCAAGCGCGACCGGATCCTGAAGAAACTGATTCCGAAGTTCGGTCCCGCGCATCTCGTGAAGCGCGGCGACCCGTTCGTCACGCTCGCGCGCTCGGTCGTCGGCCAGCAGATTTCGGTGCCGTCCGCCCAGTCGCTGTGGGCGTGCATCGAGGACGCCTGTCCGAAGCTCGCGCCGCAACCGGTGATCCGGCTCGGCGCGGACAAGCTGATCGCGTGCGGGTTGTCCAAGCGCAAGACGGAATACATCCTCGATCTCGCGCAGCATTTCGTGTCGGGGGCGCTGCACGTCGACAAATGGATGTCGATGGACGACGAGGACGTGATCGCGGAACTCACGCAGATCCGCGGCATCAGCCGCTGGACGGCCGAGATGTTCCTGATCTTCAACCTGTCGCGGCCGGACGTGCTGCCGCTCGACGACCCGGGCCTGATCCGCGCGATCAGCGTCAATTACTTCAGCGGAGAACCCGTCACGCGCAGCGAGGCGCGCGAGGTTGCGGCCAACTGGGAGCCGTGGCGCACCGTCGCGACCTGGTACATGTGGCGCAGCCTCGATGCGCCCGACGCCGACGCCTGAGCGCCGGCTATCGGGTTTTAAACATCAATAGTTGAGAGCCGGTTTTGAGCATCGCCCGCGCGGGTAGAATACGCGCTGCCGCAAGACCCAAGGATTCGAACACATGAAGACCACATTTCTGGATTTCGAACAGCCGATCGCCGAACTCGAGGCCAAGATCGAAGAGCTGCGGTTCGTGCAGGACGACTCGGCTGTCGATATTTCGGAAGAAATCGAGCGGCTGTCGAAGAAAAGCCAGCAACTGACGAAAGACCTCTACGCGAACCTGTCGCCGTGGCAGGTTTCGCAGATCGCGCGGCATCCGCAGCGGCCGTACACGCTCGATTACGTCGCGGAACTGTTTACCGATTTTCACGAGCTGCATGGCGATCGCGCGTTCGCGGACGACCTGTCGATCGTCGGCGGTCTCGCGCGCTTCGGCGGCCATCCGTGCATGGTGATCGGTCACCAGAAGGGTCGCGACACGAAGGAGCGCGCCGCGCGCAACTTCGGGATGCCGCGTCCGGAAGGCTATCGCAAGGCCGAACGCCTGATGCGTCTGGCCGAGAAGTTCGGACTGCCGATCTTCACGTTCGTCGACACGCCGGGCGCGTACCCGGGCATCGGCGCGGAAGAGCGCGGCCAGTCGGAGGCGATCGGCCGCAACCTGTACGTGATGGCCGAGCTGAAGACGCCGATCATCACGACGGTGATCGGCGAGGGCGGTTCGGGCGGCGCGCTCGCGATCGCCGTGGCCGATACCGTGATGATGCTGCAGTTCTCGACCTACTCGGTGATCTCGCCGGAAGGCTGCGCGTCGATCCTGTGGAAGAGCGCCGCGAAGGCGCCGGAAGCCGCGGAAGCGCTGGGCCTGACCGCGCACCGCCTGAAGGCGCTCGGCCTGATCGACAAGATCATCAACGAGCCGCTCGGCGGCGCGCATCGCGATCCGAAGGGCATGGCCGCGCTGCTGCGCCGTGCGCTGGCCGATTCGCTGCGCCAGTTCCAGGGCATGAGCATCGATGCGCTGCGCGAGCGCCGCTTCGAGCGCCTGATGGCCTACGGCAAGTTCAAGGAAACCACACCGGGCGCATGACCGGCCGTGTATTCAATGCGCGCGCCGCTGCGCGCGCGTCCCGCTCGTGATCCCGCCCACCGAATTCTCCACCGACCGCGTCGTACTCGACGCGGTCGGCGTTGCGCTTTCCGGCCTGCCGCCGGATGCGCGCATCGCGATCGCGTACAGCGGCGGCCTCGATTCGACCGTGCTGCTCGATGCGGCCGTGCGCGTCGCGGGCGCATCGCGCTGCGTCGCGCTGCACGTGCATCACGGCCTGAGCGCGAACGCCGATGCGTGGGTCGCGCATGCCGAAGGGCAGGCGGCGCGGCTCGGTGTCGCGTTCGAATCGATGCGCGTCGACGTGCCGCGCGACAGTGGGCTCGGTATCGAGGCGACGGCGCGCGAGCGTCGCTACGCGGCGCTCGACGAGATGGGCGAGCGCCACGGCGTGGCGGCGCTGTGGCTCGCGCAACATGCGGACGACCAGGCCGAGACGGTGCTGCTGCAACTGCTGCGCGGGGCGGGAATCGCGGGGCTCGCCGCGATGGCCCCGCGTTATCGCCCCGACGGCGTGAGCATCGAGCGCGTGCGTCCATTGCTGAGACTGTTGCGCGCACAACTTGAGCGCTATGCGGAGCAGCACGCGCTCGCGTGGATCGACGACGAATCGAACGGTGATACGCGCTATGCGCGCAATGCGCTGCGCGTCGACGTGCTGCCGGCGCTGGCCGTGCATTTCCCGGGCTTTCGCGACGCGCTCGGTCGCGCGGCCCAGCATGCGGCGGCCGCTCAGCGGCTGCTCGACGATCTGGCCGAGCTGGATTTCGCTGTCGCCGCGCGCGATGACGGTCAGGCGCTGTCGCGCGACGCGCTGATCGGCTTCGACGACACGCGCGGCGCGAACCTGCTGCGCTTCTGGATGCGCCGGCTCGGTTTGCCGGGCGCGTCGGCGGCCCGGCTCGCCAACATGATGCGGCAACTGCGCGCGGCCCACGACGCGCATGCGCTGCGCGTCGATCACGCGGGGCAGTGCCTGCGGCTCTATCGCGACGTCGTCTACTGGGAAGCGGGCGACAGCAGCGAACCGCCCGACGACGGCACGGGTACGTCGCAACCGGAGGTGGCACTCGCATGGGACGGACAGGACGTGTGGCACCTGCCGGGATGGCGCGGCGCGTTCGTGTTCGCGCCGGCCGATGCGGGCAGCGCCGATGCGGTGCCGGAGGGGCTGCTGCGCGGTGCGCGGCTGGCGGCGCGCGCGCGGGCCGGCGGCGAACGGATGCGCACGTCGCCGGGCGGGCCTGGCCGGACGCTGAAGAATCTGTTCCAGGAGCGCGGCGTGCCGGCCTGGCAGCGCGACGTGCCGCTGCTGTTCGCGGGTGACCGGCTGATCTACGTGCCGCGGCTGGGCGTCAATCGCGACATCGGCGAGCTTGCCGACGCGACGTTGGGCGCCGCCGCATGGCGCCGGCTCGAATGGCGTCCCGACCTGCTGATCGCATAGCGGCGGCGGGCTGCCGGCTGCGCGATGGCGCGCCCATTTTCACCATTTGGTAAACAGCGCCGGAACGGCCGGCGACACGGCGCGCGGCTTGTCAAGTGGGCGTCTATCGGGTACGCTCGGTCGTTTGCTCGGCTCGATTTTTGAGCGTTTTGTGCAGGTTTTCCGCGTGACGTACCCGGTTTGCGCGGCCTGATCGGCCTTCCGGGCAAAATCCGTCACGCTTGCGTGTTGCGTCCCAGCCGTCCCCCTCGTCGTCCGTCCACAGCCACAAGCCGCGTGACCGAACGGCAACGCGGCCTGCCCAGCGCGCCCGTGCGGCTTCTCCTCCAGTTCAGAACGACAATGGCACTCATCGTACACAAATACGGCGGCACTTCGATGGGCTCGGTCGAGCGCATCAAGAACGTCGCGAAACGCGTCGCAAAATGGCATCAGGCCGGGCACCAGATGGTGGTCGTGCCTTCGGCGATGTCCGGCGAAACCAACCGTCTGCTCGGTCTTGCGAAAGAGATTTCGAGCCAGCCGAGCCCGCGTGAGCTCGACATGATCGCGTCGACCGGCGAGCAGGTCAGCGTCGGCCTGCTGTCGATCGCGCTGCAGGAAATCGGCGTCGAGGCCGTGAGCTATGCCGGCTGGCAAGTGCCGATCAAGACGGACAGCGCGTTTACGAAGGCACGCATTCACTCGATCGACGACGAGCGCGTGAAGGCCGACCTGAACGCCCGCAAGGTCGTGATCATCACGGGCTTCCAGGGTGTCGATCCGGACGGCCACATCACGACGCTGGGCCGCGGCGGTTCGGACACGTCGGCGGTGGCGGTGGCCGCTGCGCTGGGCGCCGAAGAGTGCCTGATCTATACCGACGTCGACGGCGTCTACACGACCGATCCGCGCGTCGTCGAAGAGGCGCGCCGCCTCGATCGCGTGACGTTCGAGGAGATGCTGGAAATGGCCAGCCTCGGCTCGAAGGTCCTGCAGATCCGCTCGGTCGAATTCGCCGGCAAATACCAGGTGAAGACGCGTGTGCTGTCGAGCCTGACCGATCCGCTGATTGCGCTCGACGAAGAAATGCGCTCGGGCACCCTGATTACTTTTGAAGAAGACGAGACCATGGAAAAGGCAGTCATTTCCGGCATCGCGTTCCAGCGCGACGAAGCACGCATTGCGGTGATGGGCGTGCCCGACAAGCCGGGCATCGCATATCAGATCCTCGGCCCGGTGGCCGATGCGAACGTCGACGTCGACATGATCATCCAGAACCAGAGCGTCGAAGGCAAAACCGACTTCACGTTCACGGTTGGTCGCGGCGACTACCAGAAGGCGATGGACATCCTCACCAACCAGGTGCAGGGCCATGTGAGCGCCGAGCGCGTGCAGGGCGACCCGAAGGTGTCGAAGGTGTCGGTCGTCGGCGTCGGCATGCGTTCGCACGTGGGCGTCGCGAGCAAGATGTTCCGCACGCTGTCGGAAGAGGGCATCAACATCCAGATGATCTCGACGTCCGAAATCAAGATTTCGGTGCTGATCGACGAAAAGTACATGGAGCTGGCCGTCCGAGCGTTGCACAAGGTGTTCGAACTCGACCAGGCGTCGTGAATTTTTCGTGATGCATTGAAGAAAATGCCTCACGGAAATTGACGCGCGGTTCGAAACCCTATATTATTTCGTTCTCGTCGCACTGCCTCCCTGGTGCGAGCGAAAGTTTGGGAGACGTGGCCGAGAGGTCGAAGGCACTCCCCTGCTAAGGGAGCATCTGGGCCAAAACCTGGATCGAGGGTTCGAATCCCTCCGTCTCCGCCAAAAGCGGTGACAAAGCCCCGCAAGTTCTCGGACTTGCGGGGCTTTTTCTTTTTCGGCTCCTCCGTAGACCCTTGCAACCCTGCTCCGCGCGGGTCCGTGCGCATTTCGACGGTCGGAGGCGGTGTGACGGGTTATTGCCGCTCCATGTAAAGGAACGGCTAGCGTTGGGTGCGAAATTAACCGGTCGATGCCCCAAATTGATGGAACTGCTCAACCGGAGTATCAAGGTTCTGCGTCTCGAGGGGCGCTGGTTGAGCCCTCTTGCCATGGTGTCGAGCTCGGCTTGGGAATAGGCAGAGACGTCAGTACCCTTCGTGAAGTACTGCCTCGGCAGCCCATTCATGTTTTCATTCGAGTCGCGTTGCCCGGGATTCCGCGGATCGCGGAAAGAGACCCGAACGTCGGTTGCGACCGTAAAGCCTTTGTGATTCGCCATTTCCATACCCCGGTCCCAGGCCAGCGACTTATATCGTTTCGGCGATAATTCGCTGGCATGTCGTATCAATGTGTTGACCACGGCTTCGGCATCCTTGCCGGCTACTTTAACCGGCATCACAAACCGGTTTTGGCGTTCGACGACGATCGAAATCCGGCCACTTGCGTTGCCCAATAGAAGTCGCCTTTCCGGTGTTTGGGTATTGCGCGATCCTCCGGCGTGGCGGGGCGTTCACTGATCCTTCTTCGACTGCTGACGAGCCATACTTCAGCGCGTTCCGAGGACCCCGGATCGATGGCTTCATTACAATTTGCAAACAGTATCAAATGCCGATGTGCGCCGGGCCCTCGCGTTGATTTTGCGCGACGGTCCTGCTACAGTCTCGCCGAAACAATGCGCCGGATAAGTTAAGCTGGTTGGCAGTGCGATCGTATTGTGCTCACTGATGTGATTGCTTGTCTTATCGGGCATATGTGGCTCGGGAGCCCATAAGTCG
Source organism: Burkholderia sp. LAS2 (assembly GCF_018417615.1). Taxonomy (NCBI): domain Bacteria; kingdom Pseudomonadati; phylum Pseudomonadota; class Betaproteobacteria; order Burkholderiales; family Burkholderiaceae; genus Burkholderia; species Burkholderia sp. LAS2. Next base: position 2,739,592 of record NZ_CP071052.1, on the reverse strand, counting down.
ATGTCTCCTCCGTTGAGGCCGATATACACGACAGCGCGCTCGGCGAAAGCGGGGTGTGACAGCGCACTGGCGAGCAGCACAATAGAAAAATTACCCTCAGCGAAGTAATCTCAAAGAGAACAAAAAAATGGCCGATTTGCATTGGACCATGCCAATCGCCAGATGGACGTCGATTTCGACCGCGGGGGTGCCGGGCGTCGAAGCCCTCGATCCGATGGTGCGACGTCGCTTGAGCCGGCTGTCGCGTCTCGCGCTTCAGGTCGCCTACGACTGTGTCGGGACGGAAAATCCGGTGCGTGTGGTATTCGCATCGCGTCACGGCGAACTGGTGCGTACCAGCGGCATTCTCGCCGCCATTGGCGCCGCGGAACCTGTCTCGCCGACGGCCTTCAGTCTTTCGGTCCTCAATGCCGTTACAGGCATATTCGGAATCGCCCGGCGTGACCGGTCCGCCGCGACCGCGGGCGCGGCCGGGCATGAAACGCTCGGTTACGCGCTGCTCGAAGCTTATTCCCAATACGAAACGTCGCCGGCATCGCCGGTGTTGCTCGTCTATGCGCACGAGCCGGCCGATCCCGTCTACGGCGACGTCGATGACGACACGGAGAGCGTGGGGCTGGCGATTCTGCTCGATGCCGGCGAGCCGGCCGGTCATCTGGTCTGTGAAGTGGCGGAGGATGGCCCGAGTGAGGCGGGGGCGACCGGCGATGCGGCCGGTACGCAAAGCGCGGCGGTGCTGCGTTGTCTGTCGGCGCGCACGACGGCGTCGTGGCGCGGTCAGCACGCATCGTGGCGATGGAGCTGGCATGATCGCGCGGCTTGACTACGGCTGGCGCCTGTTCGCGACTGGCGCGAGCCTGGTTTTTTTTGCGCTGTGCGGATCGGTGTTCTCGTTGCTGGCAATCGTCGTCGGCGGGGTATGGCCGCACCGGCGCTCGCGTCAGCGCGGCGTGACACTTGTCATCCATTATTTCTTCCGCGCGCTGGTTGCATTACTGCAGCGTATCGGCGTGATGAGGCTCGAGCTGAGCGGCGTCGAGCGCCTTGCAAAAGGCGGCCCGGCAATCGTTGTCGCCAATCACCCGACCTGGCTCGACGTCATGGTGCTGCTGTCGTTGACGCCGAAGGCATGCTGCGTCGTCAAGCGCGGTCACTGGGGCAACCCGTGTTTCTGGGGCATCGTCCGTGCAGCCGAGTACGTAAGCAATGCAGATGCCACTGATCTCGTCGAGGCCGGAGCGAGGCAACTGGCGGCGGGCTACACGATGATCATCTTTCCGGAAGGGACGCGCAGCCCAGGGGGCGATCGCCTGCATGCGTTCTCGCGCGGCTTCGCGCATATGGCGCTGCAGTCGCGCACGCGGATCCAGCCGGTTCTGATCGATTGCGATCCGCCGGTATTTACCAAGACGCTTCGTTGGTATCACGTGCCGTCTCGTGCGTTTCGCATGCGCATCGACGTGCTGGAACCGATGGATCCGAACCGGCTGGCGCCGAGCGTGGCGCCGCCGTCGATTGCCGCTCGCAGCATTGCCCGCGAGGTGGAAGTACACATTACTCAACGCCTGTTTCAGCATGGATACTTTAAAACTGCAAATTAAGCAGCTTCTGATCGAGATGCTCGATCTTAGCGACATGACGGTCGACGAAATCGACGACGACGCGCCGCTATTCTCGACCGACGGGATCGGGCTCGATTCCGTTGATGCACTGGAAGTCGGCATCATGCTGCGCAAGAAGTTTCAATTGACGATCGCGGCGAACGACGAGCGCACGAAAGCGCATTTCCGGTCGATCAACACGCTGGCGGCCTTCATTGCCGATCAGCAGTCTCATCACGCATCGCAAGAAGCCGTGCTGGAAAAAGGGGCCCACTCGTGACCGACGCTGAAATCCTGGAGCGCATCCGCGCGATCTTTCATGAGAATTTCGCGATCGAGCCCGAGCGCGTGACGCCCGATACGCACCTGTTCGAGGAACTCGACCTGGACAGCATCGACGCAGTCGATCTGGCCATCAAGCTTCAGGAAATGACGGGCAAGCGCATCAAGCCCGAAGAGTTCAAGTCCGTTCGGACCGTCGGTGACGTCGTTGCCGCCGTTCACGCGCTGCTCGCGCGCGCGTGACGATAGCGGTGACGGGCATGCGGGCGACTACAGGCACGATCCTGCCGCGCTGGTCAGCGGTCGCTGCCAGGGTGGCGCTGGTCGTGGCCTATCCGCTCGTCATCCTGTTTGCGTGGCAAAGCATGTCGCCGCGTTACGTCGGTTGCCTGCTGGTTGCGTTGCTGTGGCTGCAGCGCACGATCGGCAAGGGCCCGCTGGCGCAGGCGCTCAAACGGCTCACGACGCTCGACTGGTGCGTGGCCGGTGCATTGACCGCGTTGTCGGTCGCGATTGCCGTGACCGATAGCGAGCGACTTCTTCATCTTTATCCCGCATGCGTGAGTGCCGGTTTGCTGGTCGCGTTCGGCGCCACCCTGCGGCACGGTCCGACAATGATCGAAAAATTCGCACGACTGACCTATCCCGAGCCCGGCCCGGCAATCGTCCGGTATACGCGGCGCGTCACCCAGGCGTGGTGCGCGTTCTTCATCGTCAACGGCGGTTTTTCGGTTTATACGGCGCTGTACTGGAGTCGTGAATCATGGGCGCTCTACAACGGGCTGATCGCGTACGTGCTGATCGGGATGCTGCTTGCGGGCGAGTGGCTGTGGCGCAGGTTCGTCGTCGTACCGACGCGGAAACGGGCGGGGGGCGCATGATCGCACTGCACGAGATGCTGTGTGCTGAAGTCGATAGCGGCGTGGCGGTCTGTCGCGACGGCACCGCGCTGCTGACGCTGCGGGACCTGCGGGCCCGCGTGGACGCCATCGCCCGGCTGGTGGACGCGCGCGGCGCGCGTCGGGTCGCGATCTGCACGGACGATCCGTACGCGTTCGCGTGCGCATTCTTCGCGGTCGCGGCGACCCACGGGGAAATCGTGATTCCGGCGAGCAACGCGCCAGGCTACCTCGGCGATCTGGCTCATGCATACGACCTGGTGCTGGATGCGCCGGCACTGGCCGCGTGCGAGCGCGACACGGCGGGCGAATCGGATATCACCGCCCGCCCGATCGACGCTGCCGCCGCGGTGACGCTTTATACGTCGGGCAGCAGCGGCACCGCGAAACCGGTGCGGAAGTCGCTCGCGCAGTTCGATGCCGAAGTGCGCACCCTGCAGCGCGAGTGGGGCGACCGTATCGGGGCGGCGGTGACGCTGTCGAGCGTGCCGCATCACCACATATACGGACTGCTCTTCAGGATTCTGTGGCCGCTGGCAGCGGGCCGTGCGTTCGACCGAATGCCGGTGCTCGAGCCGCTGCAACTGCAGCAGCGGCTGGCCGAATACGGTGGCGGTGTCGTGGTTTCCACGCCGTCGCAACTGATGCGCTGGCCGGCGTTACCCGGCTTTCCGATGCAGGCGCCGCCGCCATGCGCGTTCTTCTCGTCGGGCGGCCCGCTGTCGGCCGATGCAGCGATCGTCTATTCGAACGCGTTCGGCGCCGCGCCGCTGGAGATCTTCGGCAGCACCGAAACCGGCGGCATCGCGTGGCGGCGTCAGGATGTCTCGTCCGCGTGGCAGCCGCTGACGGGCGTCGACGTGCGTTGCGATGACGACGGCGTGCTGTGCGTGCGTTCCGCCCATCTCGGTCACGACCGCTGGCACCCCACCGACGACACCGCGCGCTTCGACGCGTATGGTCGCTTCGCACTCGCGGGGCGGCGCGATCGCGTCGTCAAGCTCGACGGCAAGCGTGTTTCGCTGCCCGAACTCGAGGCGCGGTTACATGCGCACGCCTACGTCGAGCAGGCGGCGGCCGTGGTGGTCGACGGCACGACCCGTGCGCACGTCGGCGTCGTCGCGGTATTGACCGCGGCGGGGCGCGACGCACTGGCGAGCGAGGGGCGACTTGCGGTTGCCACGATCTTGCGGCATGCGCTCGGTGCGTACTTCGACGCGGCCGCCTTGCCGCGCTACTGGCGATTCCCGCACACGATGCCGTTCGATGCGCGCGGCAAATTGCCGGCCGTCGCGCTGGCGGCCGCGTTCACGGCCACGCCGGAGGGTTTCGAACTGCTCGCTTCGTGGCGCAGCGACGACGCGTTGCATTACGAGCTGCGCGTGCCGGCCGCGCTCGCGCATTTCGACGGGCATTTTCCGGGGCTGCCGATCCTGCCCGGTGTCGTGCAAATCGACTGGGCCGCACGCCTCGCCGGCCGCGAAATACCGGCCGCGCGCGCCATCCGTTCCATCGAACACCTGAAATTCAAGGCGCCGGTGCCGCCGGGTGCGGTGCTGGCGTTGCGTATCGCGCACGACCCCGTACGCGGACGTGCGCGCTTCGCGTTTCGCTGCGCCGGGCGGGAATGCACGTCGGGCGTGTTGGTCTACGGCGCGGCGGAGTGATGAGCGACACCTGCATCGTCATTCCGATCTACAACCATCGCGAAGCGATCGGCGGCACGCTGGCGCGCCTCGTCGTGCACGGCCTGCCGATCCTGGTGGTCGACGACGGCAGCGATGCACCGACGCAACAGGTGCTGGCCGCGCTGGCCGCGCACTATGCGCCGTCGGTGACGCTGCTGCGGTTGCCCGTCAACGCCGGAAAGGGCGCGGCGGTCATGGAAGGATTGCGCGCCGCGCGCGCCCGCGGCTATCGGCACGCGATTCAGATCGATGCCGACGGCCAGCACGATGCCGCCGACGTGCCGACGTTCGTGGCGGCCGCGCAGGCGGCGCCGGACGCCGTGATCCTGGGCCGACCGCGTTTCGACGACAGCGTGCCGAAGGCCCGCCTGTATGGCCGCTACCTCACGCACGTGTGGGTATGGATCGAAACGCTGTCGCTCGACATCCCCGATGCGATGTGCGGGTTTCGGCTTTATCCGGTCGCTGCCGTTTGCGAACTGATCGACGCGGTATCGATGCCGACCCGAATGGCTTTCGACAGCGAAATCCTGGTCCGGCTGCACTGGCGCGGGCTGACGTTCAAGACGATCCCGACGCGCGTCGTCTACCCGGCCGACGGCGTGTCGCATTTCGACGTCTGGCGCGACAACGTGCGCATCAGCATGAGCCATGCGCGGCTCGTCGCGGGGATGCTGGCGCGCGCACCGATGCTGCTGACCCGTCGGCTCGTCGGGCGGCGCGGCGCATCGCCGGCGGCGCGCACGCGCGCGTGGTGGCGCCTGCCGGAACGCGGCAGCCGTATCGGCATGGCGTTGCTGGCGCTCAGTTGCCGCTGGTTCGGCAAGGGCTTCACGTCGCTCTGGCTGCATCCGATCGTCGGTTACTTCGTGCTGACGAATCGCACGGCGCGCACCGCGTCGCATGCCTATATCGCGCGGCTGCGCGACGCGCGAGCGGCGGACGTGCCGAAGCCGGGATGGCGCAGTGCGTACCGGCACATGCTTGCCTTCGCGCAGGCGGGATTCGACAAGTTCGTCGCATGGTCCGGCCGTCTCGACGAACTCGACGTGCGCTTCGACGATTCGTCCGCGTTCGATACGCTCGCCGCGAGCGGGCGCGGCGCGCTCGTGATCGGCGCGCACCTGGGCAACCTGGAGATGACCCGGGCGCTTGCGCTGCGCGACGCGCACACGAAGGTGACGGCGATCGTCTACACCGAGCATGCGAAGCGTTTTACCGGTGTGCTGGCCGGCGCGAATCGGGAATTCGGCAAGCAGCTCGTCGAAGTGGCGGACTTCGGGCCGGATACGGCGATGATGATGCAGTCGCGCATCGACGCGGGCGAGTTGCTCGTGATCGTCGGCGACCGCGTGCCGCCGCGCGATTCCGGCAAGACGGTCGACGCCTGTTTCCTCGACGCGACGGCGCCGTTCGCGCAGGGCCCGTACATCCTCGCGCACGCACTCGGTTGCCCGGTCTACCTGTTCTTCTGCCTGAAGGAGGGGCGCGGCTACCGGCTCTATTTCGAACCGTTCGCCGACCGGATCGAGCTGCCGCGCCGCGAGCGCGCGGGCCACGTTGCCGAATGGGCGCAGCGCTATGCCGCGCGGCTCGAACACTATTGCCGCAAGGCTCCCTATCAATGGTTCAACTTCTTCGATTTCTGGGCGCGGCCCGATGGAGGTCCGCGTGGCCGAGCATGACATGAACGACGCCGCGGCGACCGTCGCCGCGCACGCGAACCGGCCGCCCGTCGTGATCGGCGGCCGGCATCTGACGATCGAGGACGTCGTCGCGGTCGCCCGCGACGGTGCGCCGGTCGCGCTGAACGCGGCGCCCGAATGGCGCGCGCGGATCGAGCGCGGCGCAACCTGGCTGCGCGACTATCTCGCGAATGGCGGCACGCTTTACGGGGTAACGACCGGCTATGGCGACGCGTGCGTGGTCGAGGTGCCGCCGGCGCTCGTCGAAGCGCTGCCGCTGCAACTGACGCGCTATCACGGGTGCGGGATGGGCGACTGGTTCGACGCGACGCAAACGCTCTCGATCGTCGTCGCTCGGCTCAACTCGCTCGCGTTCGGCTACTCGGGCGTGCGGTTCATGTTGCTCGAACGGCTGGCCGATCTCGTGAATCACCGGATCCTGCCGCGCATTCCGTCGGAAGGCTCGGTTGGCGCCAGCGGCGACCTGACACCGCTGTCCTATGTCGCAGCGGCGCTGGTCGGCGAGCGCACCGTATCGTTCGATGGCGACGAACGGGGCGCGCGCGCCGCGTGGGACGCGATCGGTCGCGCGCCGCTGTCGCTTGCACCGAAAGAAGGACTGGCCTTGATGAACGGCACGGCGGTCATGACCGGCCTGGCCTGTCTTGCCTTCGCCCGTGCCGATCACCTGACGCGGATGGCGGCCCGCCTGACCGCATTGACGACCGTCGCGCTCGACGGGCGGGCGGGGCACTTCGATGCACGATTGTTCGACGCGAAACCGCATGCGGGGCAGGCTGAGGCGGCCGCATGGATACGCGGCGATCTCGCCGGGCGCGATGAACTGCCCGGACGCCGTCTGCAGGATCGCTATTCGGTGCGGTGCGCGCCGCACGTGATCGGCGTGGCGCGCGACGCGTTGTCGTGGATGCGTCGCGACATCGAGAACGAACTGAACAGTGCGAACGACAATCCGCTGATCGATCCGGACGAAGGATGCGTGCTGCACGGTGGCAATTTCTACGGCGGTCACATCGCGTTCGCGATGGACGCGCTGAAGACCGCCGTGGCGAACCTCGCCGATCTGATGGACCGCCAGCTCGCGCTGCTGGTCGACGACAAGTTCAGCAACGGACTGCCGCGCAACCTGACCGGCGCGGCGCCGGAGCGCGTGGCGATCAACCACGGGTTCAAGGCCGTGCAGATTTCTTCTTCCGCGTGGACCGCGGAGGCGCTGAAGCATACGATGCCGGCCAGCGTGTTCTCGCGTTCGACCGAGTCGCACAATCAGGACAAGGTCAGCATGGGGACCATCGCCGCGCGTGATTGCCTGCGCGTGCTGGCGCTGACCGAACAGGTTGCCGCCGCGCATGTGCTCGCGACCGTGCAGGCCGCCCGGCTGCGTCTGCGCGACGCCCCCGGGACACAGCTTTCGCCCGCGCTGCGCGCGTTCATCGACGACGTTGGCCGCCAGTCGCCGCTGGTGGTCGAGGACCGGCCGCTCGAAGCGGAGCTGCGTGCGCTGACCGCGCGTCTTGCGGCATGCGAGCCGATCGGCGAAGCATCCGGCGGCATCCGGCGCGGGGAGGCGGCATGAACGCATCTCGTCCGCCGCTGACCGCGACGGCTCGCGTCGAGGTCCTGTTTCACGATGTCGACGCGATGAACGTCTGCTGGCACGGTCATTACCTGAAGTACTTCGAAAGCAGCCGCGCGGCGTTGCTGCGCATGATCGACTACGACTATCCGGCGATGCTGGCGTCAGGCTACCTGTGGCCGGTCGTGGAGGCACATCTGAAGTACGTTCGCCCGGCCCATTACAGCCAGCAGCTCGACGTGCGTGCGACGCTGCTCGAATTCGAGAACCGGCTGAAGATCGGTTACGAAATCGTCGATGCGGCCTCCGGTGAGCGTCTGACGAAGGGGTATACGGTGCAACTGGCGGTCGATGCGACGACGCGCGAGCTGCAGTTCGTGGCGCCGCCGGCCCTGATCGAACGGGTGCGTGCGCAATGGGCCTGAATCCGATCCGCAGACGGCTGGTGGCGATGTTCGCCGCCTGTGCGGTGCTCGCCGGCGGTGACGCGATGGCCGCTCCGGTGCCGACCCCCGCGACCCGGCCGGAGAATGCCGCGCTCGTGTCCGACATCGCGATGCGGCTGGCGCGGGTCGACGCGATACGCGCGGATTTTCGACAGACCCAGACGCTGTCGGCGATGAAGCAACCGCTCGTCAGCACCGGATCGATGTTGTTCGATCGCCGGTCGGGCGTCATCTGGCGAATCGAGACGCCCTACAAGGCCACTTATGTGATTACCGACTGCGGCGTGCGCGAGGCGGGCGCGGACGGGCGCCTCGTCGCGTCCAGTAGTGGCGGCCGTGGCGTCGCACAGGTGTCGCGCATGATGCGCGACATGCTGGGCGGCGACCTGTCCGCGCTGTACGCGCAATTCGACGTCGACGCGAGCGGCACGCCGGAGCGTTGGCGAATGGTCCTGCGGCCGAATCAGCCGCAGCTCGCCCAGGCGATCCGCATGCTCGACATGCGTGGCGGCGCCTATCTCGGCCGGCTCGACATGACGTTCGCGAACGGCAACGTGACCGTGCTCGAGTTCGGGCGGACGACGCCGGTCGACGCGCCTGCGCCTGCCGAGCGCGCGTGGCTGGAGGCGCGTTGATGGACCCGGCGCGCGACGCGATCGGCGTGGCGGGCGAACGGGCCCGGCGGCGCGTGCAGTGCGCCGCATGGCTGCTCGTCACGCTGGCGGCCGTCGCCTACATCCTGTGGCGCTTCAGCGGGCCGGCGCCGCTGCAGACGAACCTGCTAGCGTTGCTGCCGGCCACCGAGGCGAACCCGGTTGCCGAACGCGCGGTCGACATGCTGGGCGATGCGCTCGGCAATCGCACCGTCTACCTGGTGACTGACCGGGACGCCGCCCGCGCGAAAGCCGCCGCGAAGCGGTTTGGCGCGCGGCTCGGCGCGAGCGGCGCATTTCGGTCGGTGACGGTCGAGGTGCCGCCGTTCGACCTGTCGCAGATCGCGGCCACCTACCTGCCGGCCCGTTTCGGCCTGCTGACGGACGCGGATCGCCGGTCGCTCGAACAAGGCGACGCCACGCTCGGTGAACGGTTGACCCGGCGGCTCTATGCGCCGCCGGTCGATGGGCTGCAGACCGCCGTGGCCGACGATCCGTTCGGCTGGCTGCAGCACCGGCTCGGCGAACTGCCGCTCGCCGCATCGAGTCTGTCGCTCGAAGACGGGATGCTGGTGTCGCATCGCGACGGGGCAACGGGTGTGCTCGTGATGACGTCGCTGCCGGGCTCGGCCTATGAATCCAGGGTCCAGCACGCGGTGCGTATCGCGACGGCCGATGCGGAGCAAGCGCTGGCGACGGACTTTCGCGGCGTTCGTGTCGACCGGGCCGGCGCGGTGTTTTATGCGCAAGCCGCACGCGCCAGCGCGGAGCGCGACGTGCACGTGATCGGCGCCGTGTCGCTGGCGGGCATCGCGCTGCTGCTGATGAGCGTATTCCGTTCGCCGCGTCTGCTGGTGCTCGCGTTTGCGTCGACGGCATTCGGCATCGTGTGCGCGCTGGCGGCGACGCTGCTCGTATTCGGCAAGCTGCACCTGCTGACGCTGGTGTTCGGCGTGAGCCTGATCGGCGAGGCCGTCGATTATTCGATCCAGTATTTCGTCGCGTACCTGTCCGCGGGGCGGCAGTGGGACGCGCGGCGCGGCGCGGCGGCGGTGCGGCCGGCGCTCGCGGTGGCGCTGGCGACGAGCCTGCTCGGTTACGCGATCCTGATGTGGGTGCCGTTCCCGGCGCTCAAGCAGATCGCGTGCTTTGCGATCGTCGGGATCCTCTGCGCATTCGCCGCCGTGACCGGCTTCTTGCCGCTCATGCTGACGCAGGCGCCGCGGCGCGTGCCGTCCCGCGTTTTCTCGGGCGCCGCGCGCCTGCTGAGCGGATGGCAGTCGCTGCTCGCGGGCCGGCGTGCCGTGGCCGCCGCGGTGCTCGTTGCGCTGGTCGCGATTCCGGGCTGGGCGCGCTTGACGAGCGATGACGACATTCATCTGCTGGTTCAGCGCGATGCGAGTCTTGCTCGACAGGAAGGCAATATCCGGGCGGCGGTCGGACTGGCGAATACGGCACAGTTCTTCGTCATCCAGGGTGCGTCGCAGGAACAGGTACTCGAGCGCTCGGAGGCGCTGGTCGGAGCGCTCGATCGGCAGCAGCTCGGCCGCATCCAGTCGATCGCGACGTTCGTGCCGTCGGCGAAGCAGCAGGCACATGACCGCGCCGTGCTCGACGCGCACGTGTTCGCCGATGTCGCCGCGCTGCGCGAGACGCTCGCGAAAGCGGGTTTCCGCGACGACGTCGCCGACGCATGGATTCAGGCGTTTTCCCGCGATGCTCGGGCGACGCTGTCGGTCGACGGCTGGCTGACGGCACGCTGGTCGGCGCCGTTCCGGCATCTGTGGCTCGGGCGCGTCGACGGTAGCGCCGGTCCCGTCGATGCGGCACTCGCGATTCCGGAACGGGTCGATGCGACGAACGCGGCGACGTTCGCGGCCCTCGCGCGCACGCTGCCGGGCGTATCGTGGGTCGACAAGGCCGCGAGCGTGTCGACCCTGTTCGGCGCGTATCGGGTCGACAGCGGCCTGTGGTTGATCGGCGCATTGGTCGTGGTCGCCGCGCTGCTGACGTGGCGATACGGCATGCGCGGCGGCATCGCGACGACGTTGCCGGTCGTGTTCGCCATCGCGTTGACGCTCGCGGCGTTCGGCTATGCGCGGGTGCCGCTCACGCTGTTCAACTGGCTGGCACTGATGCTGGTGCTTGGCGTGGGCGCCAATTACGCCGTGTTCCTCCGCGAAGGATGCCTGCGCGACCAGGCCGGGATCGGCGCCGTATGGACCGGCGTGCTGCTGTCGGCGGCCACGACGTTGCTGTCGTTCGGCATGCTCGGCGCGAGCGCGATGCCCGCGCTGCGCAGCTTCGGCACGACGCTCGCGATCGGCATCGTATTGTCGGTGCTGTTCGCACCGCTCGCCACGCCATCCGCCAAGGAGCGTCGCGCATGAATTCGAAACAGACGCCGGTCTACCTGTCCGCGCCCGGCATGATCAACGCGCTTGGCGCAACGACCGACGAGATCGTCGCCGCATTGCGCGCGGGCGTCGCACCGGGCATGACGCCGCGTACCGACGTTCCCGCCGGCGGCTGGGTCGGGCACGTACGGTCCGCGCTCGACATCGCGCCGCCTGACGCGCTCGCGCATTTCGACTGCCGGAACAACCGGCTGCTGCTCGCCGCGCTCGCGCAGATCGAATCGTCCATCGCCGCGGCGATCGCGCGCCATGGTCCGCGCCGGGTCGGGGTCGTGATCGGCACGAGTACGTCCGGCATTCAGGCGGCGGAACAGGCGCTCGCCGAGCGTGCCGCGACCGGCACGACACCCGCCGGATTCGACTATCGACAGATGGAAATCGGCACGGCCGCGCCGTTCGTGCGGGCCGTACTCGGTGTCGGCGGGCCGGCCTATACGCTGTCGACGGCCTGCACGTCGAGCGCGAAGGCGTTCGCGGCCGCGCGCCGCCTGCTGCGGCTGAAGCTCTGCGATGCGGTCGTCGTCGGCGGTGCGGATTCGCTGTGCGAGCTCACGCTGCAGGGCTTCGCGTCGCTCGAATCGGTCAGCCCGGGCCGGACCAATCCGATGAGCCGGAACCGCTGCGGTATCACGATCGGCGAAGGCGCCGCGCTGTTCGTGATGAGCCGCGACGAAGCGGCGGTTCGCCTGGCCGGCGTCGGCGAGTCGAGCGATGCGCATCACATCTCGGCGCCGGATCCGGCGGGCCACGGCGCCGAGGACGCGTTGCGCGCCGCGCTCGCGGACGCGGGTGTGGCTGCGTCCGCGATCGGCTACGTGAACCTGCATGCGACCGCGACGCGGCTGAACGACGAGATGGAAGCGAACGTGATGGCCCGCGTGTTTCCGCACGGCGTGCCGGCGAGCGGAACCAAGCCGCTGACGGGGCACATGCTCGGCGCGGCAGGCGCGACCGAGCTGGGATTCGGCTGGCTGACATTGGCCCGCGGGATCGCGCTGCCGGCGCACGTCTGGGACGGCGAGCACGATCCGGCGCTGCCGGCACTCGACCTCGTCGACGGCGAGCGCCGTCTGGCCGGCGATGCCACCGGACGTTACGTGATGAGCAATTCGTTCGCTTTCGGCGGCAGCAATGCCAGCCTGATTCTGGGGACCTGACATGCAAGCCGGACCATTGATCGACGCGCTGCACGGCGGCGCGGATATTCCTGTCGGCGACGTGCGCGACGTGCTGCCGCATCGCGGCACGATGCTGCTGCTCGACTCGATCGAGCGCTGCTCGGAAACCGGCATCGAGGTGAGCGCGATGGCGCGCCGCGATGCGTGGTACGCCGACGACAGCGGTGCGATGCCGGCGTGGATCGGCATCGAGCTGATGGCGCAGGCGATCGCCGCGCACGTCGGCCTGCTCGCCGCGCATGCGGGCGGCCGGGCGAAGCCGGGCGTATTGCTCGGCGCGAACCGCTATGTCGCGCATCGCCCCGCGTTCCGCACGGACACGACGCTGCGCATCGTCGCGCGGGAACTGTTGCGCGGCGACGAGGGGCACGGCGCGTACGAGTGCGCGATTCATGCCGACGGCGAGTGCTGCGCGGAAGCCGTCGTCAAGGTGTACCAACCGAGCGATTTTCAGACTTTTATCGAAGGGAGTTTCAATTCATGACTCGGCGAGTTCTCGTGACAGGGGCGAGCCGCGGCATCGGCCGCGCCGTGGCACTGCGCTTGGCATCCGACGGTTTCGCCGTGACGGTTCATTGCCGCACCGGCCGCGACGACGCGGAAAGCGTCGCCGCGACGATTCGCGCGCAGGGCGGCACGGCGAGCGTGCTGCAGTTCGACGTGCGCGATCGCGCGGCGTGCCGGCGTGAACTGGAGGCCGACGTCGACGCGCACGGCGCGTACTACGGGATCGTCTGCAGCGCGGGCGTGACGCGGGATGGCGCGTTTCCGGCGCTGTCCGAGGAGGACTGGGATATCGTGATCGAAACCGGGCTGGACGCGTTCTACAACGTCGTTCATCCGCTGACCATGCCGATGGTGCGTCTGCGCGGCGGCGGCCGGATCGTGACGATCGCGTCCGTGTCGGGCGTGATGGGCAATCGCGGCCAGGTCAACTACAGCGCCGCGAAGGCCGGCCTGATCGGCGCGACCAAGGCGCTGGCGGTCGAACTGGCATCGCGAAAGATCACGGTCAATTGCGTCGCGCCCGGGCTGGTCGATACCGGCATGCTCGACGACGTGCCGCTGGAACAGGCATTGAAGACGGTCCCGATGGGCCGCGTCGGCCAGCCTGACGAAGTCGCGGCGGTGGTCGGCTTCCTGATGTCGGATGCGGCGACCTACGTCACCCGACAAGTGATCGGCGTCAACGGCGGGATGGTGTGATGAAGCGAGTGGTCGTGACGGGAATGGGCGGCGTGACCGCCTTCGGTCAAAGCTGGGCGGACATCGAGGCGCGCCTGCGCGACGGGCGCAACGCGGTGCGTTACATGCCGGAATGGGACTGCTACGAAGCGCTGCATACGCGGCTCGCGTGCCCGCTGCCGGCGTTCGAGCTGCCGCGCACGTATCCGCGCAAGAAGACCCGTTCGATGGGGCCCGTATCGATGTACGCGGTGCGCGCGAGCGAACTGGCACTGGCCGATGCGGGGCTGGGCGACGACGCGTCGATCCGGGACGGCCGGATGGGCGTCGCGTACGGGTCGTCGTCGGGATCGGTCGAGCCGATCCGCGCGTTCGGCACGATGATCGAGACGGGATCGATGCGCGACGTCACGTCGAACAGCTACGTGCAGATGATGCCGCACACGACGGCAGTCAACGTCAGCCTGTTCTGGGATCTGAAAGGCCGGATCGTGCCGACGTCGTCGGCCTGCGCGTCCGGCAGCCAGGCAATCGGCTACGCGTACGAGGCGATCGCGACGGGCAAGCAGGCGCTGATGCTGGCGGGCGGCGCGGAGGAGTTGTCCGGCCCGGCGGTCGCGGTGTTCGATACGTTGTACGCGACGAGCACGCGCAACGATGCCGCGAACCTGACGCCGCGGCCGTTCGATGCCGATCGCGACGGGCTGGTGGTCGGTGAAGGCGCGGCGACGCTCGTGCTCGAGGAATACGAGCACGCGATGGCGCGCGGCGCGACGATCCATGCGGAGATCGTCGGTTTCGGCTGCAATTCCGACGGCGCGCACATCACCCAGCCGACCGCGGAGACGATGGCGGTCGCGATGCGTGTCGCGCTGCGCGATGCGGCGCTCGATGCCGATGCGATCGCCTACGTGAACGCGCACGGCACGTCGACCGACCGGGGCGACGTCGCGGAAAGTCATGCGACCGCGTCCGTATTCGGCGAACGCATGCCGATCAGCTCGCTGAAGAGCTATGTCGGGCATACGCTGGGCGCATGTGGTGCGCTCGAGGCGTGGTGGACGATCGAGATGATGAAGCGCAACTGGTATGTGCCGACGCTCAATCTCGATACGATCGATCCGGCCTGCGCGCCGCTCGACTACATCGTCGGCGACGCGCGCCGGATCGAAGCGGAATTCGTGATGAGCAACAACTTCGCGTTCGGCGGGATCAACACGTCGCTGATCTTCCGGCGGGTCGCCGCATGACGGCGCGCGTCGTCGTCACGGGGCTCGGCATCGTGTCGTGCCTCGGCAACGCGCTTGACGAAGTATCGGCCGCGCTGCGCGCCGGTCACTCGGGTGTGAGCCGCGTGGACGCATGGCGCGAGCGCGGTTTTCGCAGCCAGGTCGCCGGCGTGGCGTCGGTCGCCCCGGCAGCGCGGTTTGCCCGCAAGCACGAACGCTTCATGGGTGACACGGCGCGCTTTGCCGCGCATGCGGCCGCGTCGGCGCTCGACGATGCGTGCCTCGCTGCCGACGTGCTCCGTTCGCCGCGCGTGGGCGCGATCGTCGGGTCCGGCATCGGATCGATGGCCGACTACGACGACGCGATGACGATCGCGCAGCATCGCGGCATCGACAAGACGCCGCCCTATGTCGTGCCGAAGGCGATGAGCAGCACGGCGTCGGCATGCGTCGCGCAGGTGTTCGGCATCGAGGGCGTGTCGTACTCGCCGTCGTCCGCGTGCACGAGCGGGGCGCTCGCGATCGGGCAAGCGGCGCAATTGATCCGCTCCGGGTGCCAGGACATCGTGCTGGCCGGTGGAAGCGAGGCGCTGCACGACAACATGACGTTGATGTTCGACGCGATGGGCGTGTTGTCCAGCGGTTTCAACGACACGCCGGACCGCGCGTCGCGTCCGTATGCGCTTGACAGGGATGGTTTCGTGATCGCGTCCGGCGCCGGCATTCTGGTGCTCGAATCGCTCGAGCATGCACGCGCGCGCGGCGCGCGAATTCATGCGGAGATCAGCGGATTCGGCCAATGCACGGACAACGCCGGCATGGCGATGCCGCATGCGCCGGGGATGGCGCGCGCGATGCGTGGCGCGCTCGAACATGGCGGCGAACGGCGTCCGGACTACGTCAATACGCACGCGCCGTCGACGCAGCGCGGCGACGTCGAGGAACTGAAAGCGCTCGGCGACGTATTCGGCGGCGACGTGCCGGCGTTCTCGTCGACGAAGGGAATGACGGGGCATCCGCTCGGCGCGAGCGGTGCGCATGAAGCGATCTATACGATCCTGATGATGCGCGACGGCTTCGTCGCGGGCTCGGCCGTCGGCGATGTGCCCGATCCCGCGATAGCCGGCATGCCGCTCGTGCGCGACGCGCGCGAATTCGCGATCGAACGCGCGCTGTCGGTTTCGTTCGGATTCGGCGGCAGCTGTGCAAGTGTGTTGTTGGACGCCTGGAAGGGCGATTGAAGTGAACTTACTGAGCTGGGAGGACGATAACAATGAAGCACACACGACATCTGGCCGGCATGTTGGTCGCGACATCGTTGCTGACCGGGTGCGGCACCGTGGTGCGTTCGCTGCCTCTGCCGGCAGCGGCAACGGCACCGGACACGAGCGGCGTCGCGATTTATTTCGGTGCGCAGCCGCATCCGGAGGTCAAGACCAGCATCGGTCCGCGTTCGGAATCGGTGCGCGTGCGCCGGGTCGAAAGCGAGCAGCCGACGTGCGAGCAAGCGCTGGCGGAAGCGCTGAACCGTCTTCGCATTTATGCGAAGCATCACGGCGGGAATGCGGTCATCAACGTGACGACGCGCTTCCATGAAAAAAGCTCGAATTCGACGACCGAATATACGTGTGGCGTGAGCGGCAGTGCGGGCGCGATTGCCGTGTCGGGCGACGTCGTGCAGTTGAATGCTCAATGACGGGGGCACACGTGAAATATCGCATGGCACTGGCATTGATCGGCGCGACGTTCGCGGCTTCGGCCGCCTACGCACGGGATACGATCCGCGACTATCCGATCGACAGCGCGTTGAAGAGCGAGGAAGGCAAGCTCGACGACGGCGTCGCGCTCTATTTCGGCGATCAGCCGCATCCGCGCGTGATGAAGTCGTACGGGACGTTCGCGACCAACAAGAAGACCAACGCGTTCGGCAAGAGCGACGAGGCGGCGTGTCAGCATGTATTCCTGTCGGCCGTGATCGAGCTTCAGGCGCGCGCGCGCAAGGAGGGCGGCAATGCGGTGGTCGGCATCAAGAGCAATTACCGCAACGTGTCGCGCTCCAGCCCGAGCGAGTACACGTGCGGTGCCGGCGCGGTGGTTGCCGGCGCGGCGCTGACGGGCGAGGTCGTGACGTTGAAGCAGTAACCGGCACCGGCCGGTAGCAGGGGGCCGCCGAACGGCGGCCTTGCTGGCTCAGGCAGGCTTGCGCGCGGCGACGTTGACGAGCGTTTCGCGGCGCTTGCCGGGTTTCGGTGCGTACAGGCCGATGCGCTCGAGGAGTCCGAAGTCTTTCGCGCGGCTCCACCACAGATAGGGGAACGACACGTTGCGGGTGTCGAAACCGAACCCGGCGTCGCGTAGCATGGCAAGGTAGCCGTCGGCGCTTTTCTGAACCTCCATCGGGTGGCGGAACAGCAGCCGGATCACCCACGACTTGATGTACGCGTCGGTCGATTCGGCGAACAGCAGCAGTCCGCCGGGTTTCAGCACGCGGCGAAACTCGGCCAGCGCATGGTCCTGATCGACGAGATGGTGAAAGGTCTGATGGCAGAACACGATGTCGACGCTCGCATCGGCAAGCGGAATCTGCGTGCAGTCGGCATGCCGCAGTTCGACGGGCGTGGCGCAGCGATGCGCCGCTTCCGACGCATGCGCGAGCGAGTCGTCGTGGCAGTCGATACCGATGATCCTGGCGGGTGCGAACGCTTCGCTCAGCAGGCGAAACGACTTGCCCTGACCGCATCCTGCGTCGAGGAGGACGGGGGCCGACGGCAGCGGCGCCGCGATGAGCCGCTTCAGATCGTCGATCGCAACCTTGAGCACGTGATGTTCCCACGTATGCGTGCGAAGAAACCAGATGCCGAACCGGGTTTCGGGAACATAGGCGGGCGCGTGCGTGCGGGAGGACGTCATGGGTCTCTCATCGATCTTGGATTTGTTGAGCGCCTATTGTAGTTGGCAACGCCGGATCGTGGCGTCAGAAACATAAGATACCCAATCAATCGGACTGAATTGGCAAGCATGAGTGAAATGAAATCGAATTCCATCGACGTCGCGATCATCGGGGCCGGGCCTTCCGGTGCCGTCGCGGCCGCGCTGCTGCGCAAGGCCGGCCGTTCGGTGCTGGTGCTCGAGCGTCAGCATTTTCCGCGCTTTTCGATCGGAGAAAGCCTGTTGCCCCAGAGCATGCAGTATCTCGAGGAGGCGGGCATGCTGCAGGCGGTCGTCGAGGCCGGCTTCCAGTTCAAGAACGGCGCGTACTTCGTCTATCGCGACAGGATGTCGTCGTTCGATTTTCGCGAGAAGTTTTCCGCGGGCTGGGGGACGGCCTATCAGGTCGAGCGCGCGGCCTTCGACGATCTGCTGATCCGTTGTGCGGCCGAACAGGGCGCGGACGTGCGATTCGGCCATACGGTGCGCGCCTTCCAGCCGGGCGACAAGCCGCGGCTCGACATCGTCGACGAAGCCGGGCACGACTATTCCGTTCAGCCGTCGTTCGTACTCGATGCGAGCGGGTTCGGCCGCGTGTTGCCGCGACTGCTCGATCTCGACGCGCCGACCGGCCTGCCGACGCGAGCGGCCCTCTTTTCGCACGTCGAGGACAGCCTGCCGGCCGGGTCGACCGATCGCGACAAGATCTGCATCGCCGTTCATCCGGAGCGACGCGACGTGTGGTTCTGGATGATCCCGCTGACGAACGGGCGCTCGTCGGTCGGCTGCGTGGCCGATGCCGGGTTTCTCGACGTGCCGGACGCGCGACAGGAATCGTTGTTGCGCGAACTGCTGCAAAGCGAGCCGACATTGTCGCGACTGGTCGGCAGCAAGCCGTTCGTGATGCCCGTGCGCCGCATCTCGGGTTATGCGTCGAACGTCGAGACCCTGCACGGCCCCGGCTATGCGCTGCTCGGCAACGCGGGCGAATTCCTCGATCCGATCTTTTCGTCGGGCGTGACGATCGCGATGCGCTCGGCTCAACTGGCGGTCGCCGCACTCGAACGGCAGTTGCGTGGCGAGTCGGTCGACTGGGCACGTGATTACGACATCGCGCTGCGCAAGGGCATCGACACCTTCCGCGCCTTCGTCGAACGCTGGTACTCGGGCGCGCTGCAAGACATCGTGTTTCACGAAGACAAGGCCTCCGACGTGAAACGCATGGTCTGCTCGATTCTGGCGGGTTATGCGTGGGACCAGACGAATCCGTTTGTACGGGAGCCGGCGCGGGGTCTCGATATTCTTGCGCAGTTGTGCAGTTCGATAGGCGGGACCGACATCGCCTCGTAGCGCGAGAAGCCGAATACATTGGCTCACCCCTTCGATCGAGATTGCAGTGGATACGCATCAACTCATTACGATATGCCTTTACTCGGCCCTGGTATTGATCGTTCCGGGACCGACCAACACGTTACTTTTTTCGTCCGGAATAAGCGTTGGTCTGACGCGAACCCTCCCGCTCCTGTTCGCCGAAGGCGCAGGCTACGTCATCGCTATCTCGGCTTGGGGCGTTTCGCTGCTGGCGTTCGCCGTGGCGCATCCTCAAATCTTGAGCGTGATCAAGTTGGCATGCGCGTCGTATCTGCTGCTGCTGGCGGCAAAAATGTGGGCACGGGGCACGCTGGAAGAGGATCGGCGTTCGAAGCCGGTGACGTGGCACGATGTCGTCGTCGCCACGCTATTGAATCCGAAGGCTTTTCTGCTTGCAAGTACGGCGTTTCCACTCCAGGCGTTTCAGAACGTCGGTAACGGGGCCGTCGCGTTCGGTGCGTTTCTGCTGGTCCTCGTGCCCATTGGAGCGGGTTGGGCGAGCCTCGGGCGCGTGACGAGGATACTGGCATCCGGGCCGCGTCATATCACGGCGCTATTTCGTTCGGCGTCGGTGCTGCTGGTTCTGTTTTCGGGGTCGCTGCTGTATTCGGTCGTGAAATGAACTTTCTATGGTCGCGCGATCGATTCCTGTCGCGGAAAAGATCACGCGACCCCTGTGAAATAAAAATGAAAGGGCGTGTGTAAGGCAGGCGACCCTGCACGATCTCCCCACCGCGAGCCGTCAATCCGGTCGTTCCGGCCCTTCGAAACGACCGGTTGGTATCAAAAATGCGGCGCTGCGTCTATTCCTGGCGCGCGCCGCATCGGTCAATACAAAAAATTACGCATATAAATCATTGGCCTACGCCGACGCCAAAAAACAATGCTCTGCTGCGCTGCAGAAAATAATCAATCGCCTTATGCTGGTTAACCCGATCGCGTTTGAGCGGCATCAAGTTTTCCGGTGATGCTGCTTTACATTTAGCCAACATTGGCGATTCACGAAATCTACCTGTCGATTTGATTTCGTTCCTTTCGTCGCGCCTGTCCCCGATGCAAGGCGCGACCTCCTCAAGGCGTTGTTGACATGCATGATTTCCCCTTTCTGAGCCTGGCCATCTGGGTTCCGATACTGTTCGGCGCGGGCCTGCTGCGCGCCGGTTCCGACCAGCATTTCCGCCGAATACGACTGATTGCGCTGGTCGGCTCGATTGCCGGGCTGGCGGCCGTCGTTCCGCTGATTGCCGGTTTCGACGCGCATTCGGCGGCGATGCAGTTCGTCGAAAGACGCGACTGGCTCGCGGCATTCAATGCCGGATGGCGGGTCGGCATCGACGGCGCGTCGCTGTGGCTCGTCGTGCTGACCGCGTTCACGACGCTGGTGGTAGTGGTGGCATCGTGGGAATCGGTCACCGTGCGCGTCGCGCAGTACTACGCGTCGTTCCTGATCCTGTCCGGACTGATGGTCGGCGTGTTCGTCGCGCAGGACGGGCTGCTGTTCTTCATCTTCTTCGAGGCGACGCTGATCCCGCTGTACCTGCTGATCGGCACGTGGGGGCGCGAGCGCCGCGTGTATGCGGCCGTGAAGTTCTTCTTCATCTCGTTCGCCGGCTCGCTGTTGCTGCTGATGGCGATGCTGTACCTGTACGCGCAGTCGCATACGTTCGACATGGCCGTGTGGCGCACGCTGCAGCTCGGCTTCGCGCCGCAGTTGCTGGTGTTCCTCGGTTTCTTCGCCGCGTTCGCGGTCAAGGTGCCGATGTGGCCGGTCCACACGTGGCTGAGCGACGTGTACACGGACGGCCCGACGGGCGCCGCGCTGATGCTCGCGATGCTCAAGCTCGGCGGCTACGGGTTCCTGCGCTTTGCGCTGCCGATCACGCCCGACGCGAGCCACTTCTTCGCGCCGGCCGTGATCGCGCTGTCGCTGTTCGCGATCGTCTACGCGAGCCTGATCGCGCTCGCGCAGACCGATCTCGGCAAGCTGCTCGCGTATTCGACGGTCGCGCACATGGGCATCGTCACGCTCGGGCTGTTCCTGTTCAACCGGATCGGCGTCGAAGGCGCGATCGTGCAGCTCGTGTCGTACGGCTTCGTGGCGGGCGCGATGCTGTTGTGCGTGAACGTGCTCGTGGATCGCACGCGGCAGCGCGAGATCGCCGCATACGGCGGCGTGGCGGGCGTGATGCCGCGCTTCGCGACCTTCACGCTGCTGTTCGCGATGGCCAACGTCGGGCTGCCGGGCACGTCGGGGTTCGTCGGCGAGTTCATGGTGATCATGGGCGCGATCCGCTTCAACTTCTGGATCGGCGCGATCGCGGCGCTCACGCTGATCCTCAGCGCGTCGTACACGCTGTGGATGCTCAAGCGCGTGGTGTTCGGCAAGGTCGCGAGCCAGCGGATCGCGAAGCTCGCCGACCTGAACCGTCGCGAGATCGTGATGTTCGCGTCGCTCGCGCTGATCGTGCTGGCGGTCGGCATCGATCCGAAGCCGTTCACCGATGCGATCGATCCGACCGTCGGCAAGCTGATCCAGGAAGCGAGCCATTCGAAGGTGCCGGCGGGGGATGGCCCCGCGCCGGCGCTGCCGTCGTACATGGCATCGACGCACGACTGAGCGCGGCACACCGAGCCGCACCACGCCGCGCAAGCCCGCCGCATCGCGCGGCGCGCATCGTTGCGCACACATCGATCCGCGGCCCGGCACGGCAAGTGCCGGGCGCGCTTCCGGCTGCGTGAAATTGCCCCGCGACAATGTGACTCACGGCAGATTTTGCAATGATGATTTGCCGCATGCACCGGTTTTTCATCGCACTCGCGCGACGTATGATTCGGCCAATTTCGTGAATCGAATGCGCATCGGGCATACGCAAACGGATTCAATGACCCTCGGGCTGTGTGATGAAAAGAAGAGCATCAAGAGGCTGGTCGGCGCTGCTTTCAATGGGCGCGGCATTGAGCCTGTCAGGTTGTAATTTAGATGTACTAAATCCGAAAGGAAGCGTGGGGGCGGCCGAAAAGGCGCTGATCGCGACGTCCACGTGGGCGATGCTGATCGTCGTCGTGCCGGTGATCCTGCTGACGTTATGGTTCGCGTGGCGTTACCGCGCGTCGAATCGCAACGCCGCCTACGCGCCGAACTGGTCGCACTCGACCGCGATCGAGGTCGTGATCTGGACGGTGCCGACGCTGATCATCCTGTTCCTCGGCGTGCTCACGTGGAAGACCACGCACGAACTCGATCCGTACAAGCCGCTCGAATCGGCGGTGAAGCCGATCGACGTCGAGGTGGTCGCGCTCGACTGGAAGTGGCTGTTCATCTATCCGGAATTCGGCATCGCGTCGGTGAACCAGCTCGCGATTCCGGTCGGCACGCCGGTGAACTTCCGCATCACGTCGGATTCGGTGATGAATTCGTTCTTCATCCCGCAGCTCGGCGGCCAGGTCTACGCGATGGCCGGCATGCAGACGCGCCTGCACCTGATCGCCGACGAGCCCGGCAATTACGCGGGCACGTCCGCCAACTTCAGCGGCCGCGGGTTCTCCGACATGAAGTTCCGCACGCTCGCCGAGCCGCGCGAGCAGTTCGATGCGTGGGTGCAGAAGGTGAAGGCGTCGCCGGACCGGCTCGACGCGACCGTATACGGCAGCGTCGCGCAGCCGAGCGAAAAGGCGCCGGTGCGCTACTTCTCGTCGGTCGATCCGCGGCTCTTCCACAACATCATCGCGAAATACAACGATGGCCACGTCCTCGACCTGAAGGACGCCGCCTGCGGCACGAAGGGGTAACGCATGTTCGGCAAACTCACACTTTCGGCGATCCCGTTCGATCAGCCCATCATCATGGGGGCCGGCGCCTTCATGGGGCTGGTCGTGCTGGGCATTCTCGCCGCGCTGACGATCACCGGCCGCTGGAAATGGCTGTGGACGGAATGGCTGACCACGGTCGACCACAAGAGACTCGGCGTGATGTACATCATCGTCGCGCTGATCATGCTGCTGCGCGGCTTCGCCGACGCGATCATGATGCGCATGCAGCTCGCGCTCGCGTACAACGCGCCCGGCTACCTGCCGCCGCACCACTATGACCAGATCTTCACCGCGCACGGCGTGATCATGATCTTCTTCATGGCGATGGTGTTCATGGTCGGCCTGATGAACCTGATCGTGCCGCTGCAGATTGGCGCGCGCGACGTCGCGTTCCCGTTCATCAACTCGCTGTCGTTCTGGATGACGGCGGTCAGCGCGATCCTGATCAACCTGTCGCTCGTGATCGGCGAATTCGCGCAGACGGGCTGGCTCGCGTACCCGCCGCTGTCGGAGCTGCAGTTCAGTCCGGGGGTAGGGGTCGACTACTACCTGTGGGCGCTGCAGATCTCCGGTGTCGGCACGCTGCTGACCGGCGTGAACTTCTTCGTGACGATCATCAAGATGCGCGCGCCCGGCATGACGCTGTTGAAGATGCCGGTGTTCACGTGGACGGCGCTCTGCACGAACGTGCTGATCATGGCGTCGTTCCCGATCCTGACCGCGACGCTCGCGCTGCTCGGCCTCGACCGTTACCTCGGCATGCACTTCTTCACGAACGACGCCGGCGGCAACGCGATGCTGTACCTGAACCTGATCTGGGCGTGGGGCCATCCGGAGGTGTACATCCTGATCCTGCCGGCGTTCGGGATCTTCTCGGAAGTCATCGCGACGTTCGCGAAGAAGCCGCTGTTCGGCTACAAGACGATGGTGTACGCGACCTGCGCGATCATGGTGCTGTCGTTCCTCGTGTGGCTGCATCACTTCTTCACGATGGGCTCGGGCGCGAACGTGAACGCGTTCTTCGGGATCATGACGATGATCATCGCGATTCCGACCGGCGTGAAGGTGTTCAACTGGCTGTTCACGATGTATCGCGGCCGGATCCAGTTCACGACGCCCGTGCTGTGGACGATCGGCTTCATGGTCACGTTCACGCTCGGCGGCATGACCGGCGTGATGATGGCCATTCCCGGCGCGGACTTCGTGCTGCACAACAGCCTGTTCCTGATCGCGCACTTCCACAACGTGATCATCGGCGGCGTGCTGTTCGGTTATCTCGCGGGCTTCAACTACTGGTTTCCGAAAGCGTTCGGCTTCAAGCTGAACGAGAAGCTCGGCAAGGCGGCATTCTGGTTCTGGCAGGTCGGCTTCTACGTCGCGTTCGTGCCGCTCTACGTGCTCGGCTTCATGGGCATGACGCGCCGCCTGAACCATTACGACAACCCGGCCTGGCATCCGTGGCTGCTGGTCGCCGCGTTCGGCGCCGTGCTGATCGCGATCGGCATCGCGTGCCAGCTGCTGCAACTGGTGGTCAGCATCCGCAACCGCCATCTGCCGGAGTACCGCGACACGACGGGCGACCCGTGGGGCGGCCGCACGCTGGAGTGGGCGACGTCGTCGCCGCCGGCCGACTACAACTTCGCGGTGATCCCGCAGGTGCGCACGCTCGACGCGTATGCGGACATGAAGGCGCGCGGCGAAGGCCGGCCGAACCCGGCCGTGATCCGCGACATCCACATGCCGTCGAATACCTGTGCGGGCCTCGTGATCGCGATCTTCAGCCTGGTGCTCGGCTTCGCGCTGGTGTGGCACATCTGGTGGATGGCGATCGGCGGGCTCGTCGGGATCATCGCGACGCTCGTGATCTACAGCTCGCGCGATAACGACGGCTATTACATCCCTGCGTCGACGGTGCGCAAGACCGAAGACAAGCAGCCGACGAAGCGCCCGGCGCGCGTCGACGACGTGGAACTGGAGGCCAACTGATGTTGCAGAAAACCTTGAGCGCAACCCTGCTCGAGCACGACGACCATCCGCCGTCGCATTCGGTGTTCGGGTTCTGGCTGTACCTGATGACCGACTGCGTGATCTTCGCGGCGCTGTTCGCGACGTTCGCGGTGCTCGGCCACCAGTACGCGGGCGGGCAGACCGCGAAAGAGCTGTTCGACATTCCGGGCGTCGCGGTGGAAACCGCCGCGCTGCTGCTGTCGAGCATCACGTACGGTTTCGCGATGCTCGCGGCGTACAAGCAGCGGCGCGGTGCGCTGCTCGCGTGGCTCGCAGTGACGTTCGTGCTCGGCGCGGCGTTTCTCGCGATGGAACTGCGCGAGTTCTCGCACCTGATCGCGGAAGGCGCCGGCCCGCAGCGCAGCGCGTTCCTGTCGGCGTTCTTCACGCTGGTCGGCACGCACGGGCTGCACGTGACGGCCGGCCTGTTGTGGATGATCGTGCTGGCCGCGCAGATCGTGTTGCGCGGCGGCGACCTGACCGATCGCGACCTGCGACGCCTGACGTGCCTGAGCCTCTTCTGGCACTTCCTCGACATCGTGTGGATCTGCGTGTTTTCCTTTGTCTATCTCGCGAGCGTGATCTAAATGGCCCATTCGCATTCGTCTCAACTCGAAGAAGGGCACGGCAGTGTCGGCGGCTACGTCGCCGGTTTCATCCTGTCGGTGCTGCTCACGGCCGCGTCGTTCGGCCTCGTGATGGGCGGCGTGCTGTCGCCGCATGCGTCGCTGATCGGGCTCGCCGTGCTCGCGCTCGTGCAGATCGTCGTGCACCTCGTGTACTTCCTGCACATGAACGGCTCGTCGGGCCAGCGCTGGAACGTGATGGCGTTCAGCTATACGGTGCTGACTGCCGCGATCCTGATCGTCGGCACGCTGTGGGTGATGCACAACGTGAGCATGAACATGATGTCGCGTTGAGCGGCGGCGCGGCGCATCGGGTTCACCTCCATGCGCGTTCATGAAGAAAAGGCGGCACGTGCCGCCTTTTCGTTTTTTCCCGCTGCTGCGTCGCGCGGGGCAGGGCGGTCAGTGCCGCACGCCGGCATCGGCCGTCAGCGCATGCGTGCAGTCCGCGCGGTACTCGGCGGCGAGCCGACGCTTCGCACCGTCGAGGTCGTCGGGGTAGTACGGGCTCGCATGGGCGGGATCGTAGCCGACCTGTTCGAGTTCGGTCAGCTCGCGCACGAGGTCCGCCCGCGTGACGTCGCGGCCCGTGTGCACGAACGGGTATGCATTGCATTCCTGCGGGGTGAGGTGCGGCCCCGCGAATGCGGCGGTGCTGGCGCATGCGAGCAGCATGCAGGCGACGGTGGTCGACAGTTTCATCCGGTAGCTCCTGGTTTCGCGGCCCGATGCCGCATGACGTCAGCGTAGGCGGCCCCGGCCGCAGCGCGGCCGACGCACGGATGAAACATGTTTCACAGGCGCGTGCCGCGACGCAGGATGAAGCTATTTTCATCTGGCGCCGCGCGGCGATCGCGGCGCTTACGATAGCGGCGGGCGCATCGTGCGCGCCCGTCTTGACGTTCATTGCGAGGGCAACCATGCGAGTACTGACGGTCGAGGACGATGCGGTGACCGCGAACGAAATCGTCGGCGAGCTGACCGCACGCGGCTTCGAGGTCGACTGGATCGACAACGGCCGAGAAGGAATGATGCGCGCAATGAGCGCATCGTACGACGCGATCACGCTCGACCGGATGCTGCCGGGGGCGGACGGTCTCGCGATCGTGACCGCGATGCGCACGGTCGGCATCGATACGCCGGTGCTGATGCTGAGCGCGCTCGGCGACGTCGACGAGCGCATTCGCGGTCTGCGTGCGGGCGGCGACGATTACCTGACGAAGCCGTTCGATTCCGGCGAACTGAGCGCGCGCATCGAAGTGCTGCTGCGCCGCCGGCAGGCATCGGGCGTGCCGCAGCAGACGCTGCTGAAGGTCGGCGCGCTCGAGCTGGACCTCATTTCGCGCTGTGCGCGCCGCGGCGCCGACGAGATTCCGCTGCTGCCGACCGAGTTCCGCGTGCTCGAATTCATGATGCGCAACGCGGGCCAGACGATCACGCGCACGATGCTGTTCGAGGCCGTGTGGGGCTATCACTTCGATCCCGGCACCAACCTGATCGACGTTCACATGGGGCGGCTGCGCAAGAAGATCGATCCGCCCGGCGCGAACCCGATGATCCAGACGGTGCGCGGATCGGGCTACATGCTCGCTTGACGGAGGCACGGATGGACGCAGCCCGCGCGGCGAACTTCACGCGCCGCTGGCATACGACGACGTTTCGCTGGCTGTGTGCTTACGCGGCGATCTTCTCGGTGTCGCTGCTGCTGCTCGCGGGCGTGATCAGCGTGGCCGCGACGCACACGATGGCCCGCGACACCGACGAGGTGCTTGCGTGGCAACTGATCTATTTCGATTCGATTCCCGACGCCGAGCTGCCGCTCGCGATCCATCGGCGGCTCGAGCACGAGCACATGCATACGAATTTCTACGGGCTGTTCGACGCGAGCGGGCGCCGCGTGGCTGGCGACATCGCGACGCCGCCCGTGCTGCGTACCGATCGCCACGGCCGGACGCTGAACCGCACGCTCGCGCCGCTCGACGGTCAATCGTCGCCGATCACGCGCGCGATGGCCGTGCGCCGCGACGACGGGATGACGCTGGTCGTCGCGCGCGACCTGTCGCATTTCATCCAGATCCGCGACGTCGCGATTCGCGGGCTCGTGATCGGCGGCGTGATGATCCTGATCGCGGGCGTCGCGGGCGGCAGCATGCTCGGCATGCGGCAGATGCGCCGCGTCGCCGAGATCCGGCGCGTCACGCGGCAGATCGCCGAGGGCGATCTCGGCAAGCGGCTGCCGGTCGGCGGCTATGACGAACTCGACCTGCTCGCGCATCTCGTGAACCACATGTTGGACGAAGTCGAGCGGCTGATGGGCGAGGTGCGCCATACCTGCGACGGGATCGCGCACGACTTGCGCACGCCGCTCGCACGCGTGCATACGATGCTGGCGCGGCTCGCCGACCAGCCGTTCTGCGCACACGATCCCGCGTCGGCTGCGCTGCTGGCGTCGGCGCGCGACGAAACCGACCGGCTGCTCGAACGTTTTCGCGCGATGCTGCGCATCTCCGAGATCGGCACGCTGAGCCGGCGCGGCGGGTTTGCCGCGGTCGACGTCGCGGCGTTGCTGCGCGACGTGTGCGAACTTTACGAGCCGCTGGCCGAGGCGGTCGACGTGTCGTTGGAGCTCGATGCGGCCGCGGTCGACGGCATCCATGGCGACCGTGCGTTGCTGTTCGAGGCGTTCAGCAATCTCGCGGACAACGCGATCAAATTCACGCCGCCCGGCGGCCGCGTGCGCGTCGCGCTCCAGACGACGTCGCATGGTCCGCTCGTCCGGTTCGAGGACACCGGGCCCGGCATCCCGCCCGGCGAGCGCAATGCGGTGCTCGAGCGCTTCTATCGCGGCGAGCGCACGCGCCACGTGAACGGCTCGGGGCTCGGGTTGAGCATCGTGTCGGCGGTGATGCGCGTGCACGGTTTCGTGCTGCGGATCGGCGATGCGCAGCCGGCCGGTGCGGCGATCACGGTCGAATGCTGGCCGCGTTCGCTCGCGTGACGGAGGGGGCCGATCGATGCGCATCCTGCTGATTGCGCCGCCGACGCCTGATGCGTCGCGGCTCGACAAGGCGTTTCGGGAAAGCATGCACGGCGTCGAACGCGTCGACGAATGGCGCGACGGCTGTTTCGCGGCGACGCAGGACCGGTTCGACGCGATCGTGATCCTCGCGACCGATGGCGCTTCCGTGCCGACGCTTCTCGACGGATTCCCGCCGCTCGCCGCGTCGGCCGGCAGCGCGACGATTGCCGCGATCGTCGCCGGCACCACGTCCGCCGAGCGTGCACGGATGCTGAACGCGGGCTGCGACGTGTGCCTGGCCCATCCGTGCTCGTTCGTCGAATTGCACGAGCGGCTGCGCGCACTGTGGCGCCGCACGGGCGTCATCGCGATGCGGGAATCGATCCGGCTCGACACGGCGACGCGCGCGCTCGACGAGCGGGGCCGGCGGCTCGCGCTCAGCGCCCGGGAATTTCGCGTGGTCGAATGCCTGCTGCGCGAAGCGGGGCGGCCGGTTGGGCGCGACGCCGTGCTGCGTTATGCGTGGGGCGATGCGGACATCGAACCCGAAACGGTCAATGCGCTGGTCGTACGGTTGCGGCGCAAGCTGGCCGCGCATGCGTTTTCCGCGCGGATCGAAACGGTGGCGCGATTCGGCTTCCGGTTCGACGCGGGCGCGGCGCCGCTTGACGCGGGCCGCGGCGCAGGTTGAAGGACGTTTCCGGAAAGGGGGGGCGCCGGGCGCCGATTGTTACAAGACGTTAGCGCGGGCTTCCCGTTGCGATGCGGCGCATCAGTTCTTACAAACTTGAAATATGCGGGGCGGGCGCTTGCCGCTATAGTCGAATCACACATGACACAACCAGAAGAGGAATCCATGAAGACTTTGCGTGTTGCCTCGCTCGTGACCGGTATGACGGCCTTGCTCGTGTCGGGCGCAGCAATGGCGGGAGTCAATGTCGGGATCAACGTCGGCGTGCCGGCACCGGTCTACGTCGCGCCCGCGCCCGTGTATGCGCCGCCGCCTCCGCCGGTCGTCTACCAGCCGGCGCCCGTCTACGCACCGGCGCCCGTGTACGGGCCGGCGCCGGCGATCGTGATCGGCTGGCACGGCGACCGCTACTGGGACGGCCGCCGCTACTGGGGCCGCGACGAATGGTATCGCCACCATGGTCGCGGCTGGGGCGGCGATCGCGGTCACTGGGATCACGGCCGCCACAACGGCTGGCGCTGATCGACCGGTCGCGCATGCATGCCGCGCGCGCGACAATGGCTCGTGAGGAAACCGCCCGCGTGGCGGTTTTCTTTTGGCTCGACGGATTGAATGGGTAGAATCGCTCCACGTTACTACCCTCATTCGACGACAGGGCCTCTATGACGAAGGGTTCGCCCCGGGCCGCCGCCGCGCGCGCCTGCCTCGGTGCGCTGCGGGCCGCCGGCCGCGTGGCCGCGGTGCTGGCGCTGCACGCGGCGCTGGCGCGCCCGCCGCGCACGCGGCCTACGCGATTGCGCAGTACGGCGAGCCGAAGTATCCGCCGGGCTTCAAGCATTTCGACTACGTGAACCCCGACGCGCCGAAGGGCGGCACGCTCGTGCTCGCGAACCCGAGCCGGCTGACGTCGTTCGACAAGTTCAATCCGTTCACGATGCGCGGCAACACCGCGCCGGGCATCGACATGCTGTTCGAGAGCCTCGCGACCGGCAGCCTGGACGAGCCGGCGTCCGCGTACGGATTGCTCGCCGACGACATCGACGTCGCGCCGGACCGCCGCTCGGTCACGTTCCACCTGAATCCGCGCGCGCGCTTCTCGAACGGCGATCGCGTCACGGCGGACGACGTCAAGTTTTCGTTCGACACGCTGAAGAGCAAGCAGGCCGCACCGCAGTTCGGCGCGTACTTCGCCGAAATCACGAAGGCCGTGGTCGTCGATCCGGCGACCGTGCGCTTCGAATTCCACAGCGCGAACCGCGAGTTGCCGCTGATCGCCGGCGGCGTGCCGGTGTTCTCGCGCAAGTGGGGATTGCGCGCGGACGGCTCGCGCATCCCGTTCGACCAGCTCGCGTTCGAGCAGCCGATCGGCAGCGGCCCGTACGTGATCGACCATTACGACAACGGCCGCACGATCACCTACCGGCGCAGCCCCGCGTACTGGGGCGCCGACCTGCCGGTGCGAGTCGGCACCCACAACTTCGAGCGGATCGTCTACAAGCTGTACGGCGACGGCGTCGCGCGGCTCGAGGCGTTCAAGGCCGGCGAATACGACGTGCTCGTCGAGTACGTCGCGCGCAACTGGGCGCGACGCGACGTCGGCAAGCGTTTCGACAGCGGCGAGCTCGTCAAGCGCGAATTCCGCCAGCATAACGGCGCCGGCATGCAGGGCTTC
Organism: Burkholderia sp. LAS2; assembly: GCF_018417615.1. NCBI lineage: Bacteria > Pseudomonadati > Pseudomonadota > Betaproteobacteria > Burkholderiales > Burkholderiaceae > Burkholderia > Burkholderia sp. LAS2. The sequence continues at coordinate 2,708,608 of NZ_CP071052.1, read as the reverse complement.
TTCATGAACCTGCGCCGGCCGTTGTTCCGCGACGTGCGCGTGCGTCAGGCGCTCGACCTCGCGTTCGACTTCGAATGGCTGAACCGCCAGCTGTTCTACAGCGCGTACACGCGCCTGAACAGTTATTTCGCCGACACCGACCTGCAGGCGACCGGTACGCCGGGCGAGGGCGAGCTGAAGCTGCTGGAGCCGCTGCGTGCGCAGCTCGATCCGGCCGTGTTCGGCCCGATGGTCACGCAGCCGAACACGAATCCGCCGGGCTCGCTGCGCGCGAACCTGTTGAAGGCGCGCGCGCTGCTCGCACAGGCCGGCTGGACCTATCGCGACGGCGCGCTGCGCAATGCGAAGGGCGAGCCGTTCGCTTTCGAGATCCTCGACGATGCGGGTGGCGCGATGGAAGGCGTCGTGACCGCGTACCAGCGCAACCTCGCGAAGCTCGGCATCGCCGTGCGGTTTCGCACGGCCGATTACGCGCTGCTGCAAAAGCGCCTCGATGCGTTCGACTACGACATGACGACGATCCGCCTGCCGGGCGTGCAGGTGCCCGGCGCCGAGCAATACTCGCGGTACGCGAGCAAGTTCGCCGACGAGCCGGGCTCCGACAACTTCATCGGATTGAAATCGCCGGCCGTCGACGCGTTGCTGCACGCGCTCGGCACCGCGCAGACGCGCGAGGAATTGCTCGACGCGACGCACGCGCTCGACCGCGTGCTGATGCACGGCTACTACGCGGTGCCGCAGTGGTACAGCACGACGCACCGCGTCGCGTACCGGCACACGCTCGCCTATCCGCAGACGCTGCCGCTGTACTATTCGGCCGAGGGCTGGGTCGTGTCGACCTGGTGGGCGAAGCCCGATCACTGAGCCGCGCCGGCCCTTCATCCAACCCGCCACCGATCACGAGTCGACGCCCTATGTGGAGCTACATCCTCAAACGCCTGCTGTTGATGATCCCGACGCTCGTCGGCGTGCTGACGCTCACGTTCGCGGTGATCCAGTTCGTGCCGGGCGGCCCGGTCGAGCAGGCCGTGCAGGAGTTGCGCAAGGGCGCGACCGAGCAGGGCGCGACGCCGTTCGGGATGCGCGCGCACACCGGCGTCGACGCGCAGCAGCTCGCGCAGCTCAAGGCGCTGTACGGTTTCGACAAGCCGCCGCTCGAACGCTACTGGCTGATGCTCAAGCGCTTCGCGCGCTTCGATCTCGGCGAAAGCTACTTTCGCCACCAGAGCGTGTGGTCGCTAGTCGTGCAGAAGCTGCCCGTGTCGATCAGCATCGGGCTGTGGACGTTCTTCCTCACGTACCTGATCTCGGTGCCGCTCGGCATCGCGAAGGCCGTGCGCAACGGTTCGCCGTTCGACGTTGCGACGAGTCTCGTCGTGCTGGTCGGCTATGCGATTCCGGGCTTCGTGCTCGGCGTGCTGCTGCTCGTGCTGTTCGGCGGCGGCTCGTTCTGGCAGCTCTTTCCGCTGCGCGGCCTCACGTCGGACAACTTCGCGCAGCTGTCGCTCGTCGGCAAGGTGCTCGACTATCTGTGGCACATCGCGCTGCCGATCACCGCGTCGGTCGTCGGCAGCTTCGCGGTCGTCACGATGCTCACGAAGAATGCGTTCCTCGACCAGATCCGCCGGCAATACGTGCTGACCGCGCGCGCGAAGGGGCTCTCCGAGCGCAGCGTGCTGTGGAAGCACGTGTTCCGCAATGCGATGCTGCCGCTGATCGTCGGTTTCCCGGCCGCGTTCATCGGCGCGTTCTTCACCGGCAGCCTGCTGATCGAGACGCTGTTCTCGCTCGACGGCCTCGGGCTGCTGTCGTACGAGTCGGTCGTGCGGCGCGATTACCCGGTCGTGCTCGGCACGCTGTACCTGTTCACGCTGATCGGGCTCGCGACCAAGCTGATTTCCGATCTTTGCTATGTGTGGGTCGATCCGCGCATTCAATTCGACAACCTGGAGCGCTGACATGAAACGAGCCATTCGCATGCCCGGCGCCAGCGGGCGAGGCGCGCGATGAACCGGGCCGTCGCATCCCCCCGCATCGACGCCGCGCGCGCGCGCGTGTCGCCGTCGCCCGCCCGCCGTGTGTGGCAGCGCTTCCGGCAGCAGCGCCTCGGCTACTGGAGCTTCGTGATCTTCGTCGTCGCGTTTGCCGCGAGCCTCGCGGCGCCGCTGTGGTCGAACGACAAGCCGCTCGTCGTGCGCTACGACGGCCAGACCTATTTCCCGATGTTCCATGCGTACCCGGAGACCACCTTCGGCGGCGATTTCCCGACGCCGGCCGACTATCTCGATCCGTATGTGCGCAAGCGGCTCGAGGCGCCCGGCAACTTCGTCGTCTATCCGCCGAACCGCTATTACTACGACACGCTGAACTACTTCTCGAACGTGCCGAACCCGGCGCCGCCGTCGCGCGAGAACTGGCTCGGCACCGATGCGCAGGGCCGCGACCTGCTCGCGCGGCTCGTGTACGGGTTCCGCATCTCGGTCGAGTTCGGGCTGATCCTGACCGTGATCGGCACGCTGCTCGGGATCGCCGCGGGCGCGGTGCAAGGCTTCTTCGGCGGCCGCATCGACATCGTCGGGCAGCGGCTGATCGAGATCTGGAGCTCGCTGCCCGAGCTGTACCTGCTGATCATCTTCGCGTCGATCTTCGAGCCGAGCTTCCTGCTGCTGATCGTGCTGCTGTCGCTGTTCGGCTGGATCGGGCTTGCCGACTACGTGCGCGCCGAGTTCCTGCGCAACCGCACGCAGGACTACGTGCGCGCGGCCCGCGCGATGGGACTCACGAACTGGCAGATCATCTGGCGCCACGTGCTGCCCAACAGCCTCACGCCGGTGATCACGTTCCTGCCGTTCCGGATGAGCGGCTCGATTCTCGCGCTCACCAGCCTCGATTTCCTCGGGCTCGGCGTGCCGCCGCCGACGCCGAGCCTCGGCGAGCTGCTCGCGCAGGGCAAGGGCAACCTCGACGCGTGGTGGATCTCGCTGTCGACGTTCGGCGTGCTGGTCGCGACGCTGCTGCTGCTGACCTTCATGGGCGATGCGCTGCGCAACGCGCTCGACACGCGGATCGCCGATTCGGTGCGCGCGGCGGGAGGGCAGCGATGAGCGACGCAGTCGTATCGAAGGCGGACGAACCGCTGCTGTCGCTCGAGCATCTGCACGTGCGCTTCGGCGACACGGTCGCGGTGGACGACGTGACGCTCGCGATCGGGCGCGGCGAGCGGGTCGCGCTCGTCGGCGAATCGGGGTCCGGCAAGAGCGTGACCGCGCTGTCGATCCTGCGGTTGCTGCGCGACGCCGATGTCACCGGCGCGATCCGTTTTGCCGGGCAGGATCTGGCGGCCAAGAGCGAGCGCGAGATGCGCGGGCTGCGCGGCTCGGACATCGCGATGATCTTCCAGGAGCCGATGACGGCGCTCAATCCGCTGTATACGATCGGCGTGCAGATCGGCGAGACGATCGTGCTGCACGACGGCGTATCGGCCGTCGAGGCGCGCAAGCGGGCGATCGCGTTGCTCGCGCGCACCGGCATCGCGGAGCCCGAGAAGCGCGTCGACAGCTACCCGCACCAGTTGTCGGGCGGCCAGCGGCAGCGCGCGATGATCGCGATGGCGCTCGCGTGCCGGCCGCGCCTGCTGCTCGCCGACGAGCCGACCACCGCGCTCGACGTGACGATCCGCGCGCAGATCGTCGACCTGCTGCTCGAGCTGCAGCGCGAGGAGGCGGAAAAGCGCGGGATGGCGATCCTGCTGATCACGCACGACCTGAATCTCGTGCGGCACTTCGCGCAGCGCGTCGCGGTGATGGAGCATGGCCGGCTCGTCGAGAGCGGGCCCGTCGAGCGGATCTTCGCGTCGCCCGAGCATCCGTATACGCAGCGGCTGCTGAACAGCCGGCCGCAACGCGCGGTCACGCCGGTGATGCCGATCGCGCCCGTCGTGCTCGACGCGCGCCACGTGAGCGTGCAGTTCGCGCGCAAGCGGCCGGGCTTCGCCGGCTGGTTCGGCACGGTGCCGGTGACGGCCGTGGCCGACGTGTCGGTGTCGGTGCGGCAGGGCGAAACGCTCGGCATCGTCGGCGAATCGGGATCGGGGAAGTCGACGCTCGCGATGGCGCTGCTCGGGCTGCAGAAGACGGCCGGCGGCGAGATCGAATTCCAGGGGCGTGCGCTGTCGACCTATCGCGGCCGCGAACAGACCGCGCTGCGCTCGAACATGCAGGTGGTCTTTCAGGACCCATTCAGCTCGCTTTCGCCGCGTCACACGATCGAGCGGATCGTCGGCGAGGGGCTCGAGCTGCATCGCCCGGACATGACGCCCGACGCGCGCCGCGCGAAGTCGCTCGCGGTGCTGCGCGAAGTCGGCCTCGACCGCACGGTGCTGCACCGCTATCCGCACGAATTCTCGGGCGGCCAGCGCCAGCGGATCGCGATCGCGCGCGCGCTGGTGCTGGAGCCGCGCATCCTGATCCTCGACGAGCCCACGTCGGCGCTCGACGTGTCGATCCAGCAGCAGGTGCTGAAGCTGCTCGCGAATTTGCAACAGAAATACAACCTCGGCTACGTGTTCATCAGCCACGACCTGGAGGTGATCGGCGCGATGGCGCACCGCGTCGCGGTGATGCAGGACGGCGCCGTCGTCGAGTCGGGGGAGGTGTCCGACATCTTCACCCGACCGTCACATCCTTACACACAAAAGCTGTTGAAAGCGGTCTGGAAAGCGTGATAGGCGGCCAATGGTCTGACCATCTCGATTGTATTTATTAATTTGTTTTGACAAACGATTACGCGCTGGCTAGTATCGACCGAAATTTTCCGCCAATCAGCTGATTTTTAAGCATATTCCATCGACCAATGCAGCATCGATCCCTGACCCAGGCATGCGCGCGCACCATCGCCGGGCTGTTCATCGGCGCCCTGTTCGCAGCAGCACCCGGCGCGTTCGCCGACGAAGTCAGCAGTTTTAACCAGAATGTCAGCAATTCGACTCAGATCGGGTCGGGTTCCCCCCTCCAGCAGACCAGCGCGCAGCCGTCGAGCGGCGGCGCGAAGTCGTTCCTTGCCGGCATGGCGGGCAAGGCAGGCGACGTGGTGGTCGGCGCGCTGAACATGATCGGCGTGCGGTATCGCTGGGGTGGCAACTCGCCGGATTCGGGCCTCGACTGCAGCGGCTTCGTGCGCTACGTGTTCCAGGACACGCTCGGCATGTCGCTGCCGCGTCGCGCGGAAGAAATGAGCCGCGTCGGCGAGAAGGTGAGCATGAGCAACCTGAAGCCGGGCGATCTCGTGTTCTTCAACACGATGCGCCGCACGTTCTCGCACGTCGGCATCTATATCGGCGACAACAAGTTCGTGCATTCGCCGTCGACGGGCAGCACGGTTCGCGTCGACGATCTCGACAGCGGCTACTGGGAAAAGCGTTTCACCGGTGCGCGCCGGATCGAATCGGAATTCCCGATGAAGCCCGAAGACCTGCGTCAGCGCGTGCGCGCGACGCTCGGCGACGATTCGGCGAACGGCAGCAACTGACGTTTGCCGGTCGCGCGGGCCGGACGATAAAATAAAAAACCCTGTCACCGAAAGGCGGCAGGGTTTTTTGCTTTTGGGGCGGCGTCGACGGCGGGGCGGAAGTCGTTGCGTCGGCCACGGGCGGCAGGCGGCGCGTGCCGCGGCCTCCCGCTCATCGTGGCTTGGGCGGCTTACGCGGCCACGGCCACGCCGCGCGCCGCCGCGAGCTTGCGCTGCAGTTCCGGCATGATGCGCGCGACCGCTTCCTCGCCCGCGAGGATCGCCGCGTTGCGCTGGTTGAAGTCGCTGCCGCCCATCGCCGCGAGGTTCGGGCGAATCACGACGTCCGCGTACTTGTCGAGCTCGTAGGTCTTGATCGTCTGGCCCATGATCGTGAAGGTCTGCAGCAGCATCTCGATCGGGTTGTTGGTCGCTGCGCCGTCGGGGCGGGCCGAGATGTCGACCGCGATCACGAAGCTCGCGCCCATCTTGCGCGCAAACGACGCCGGCACAGGGCTCACGAGGCCGCCGTCGACATATTCGCGCGTGCCGATCTTCACCGGCTCGAACACCGACGGCACGCTGCACGACGCGCGCACCGCGAGCCCCGCGTTGCCTTGCTGGAACAGGATCGGCTGGCCGCTTTGCAGGTCCGTCGCGACGATGCCGAGCGGCTTCGCCATCTTCTCGATCGGCCGGTTGTTGAGCGTCTTGTTCAGGAAGTTCTGCAGCGCGACGCCTTGCAGCAGGCCGCGCGAGCGGAACGGCAGCGCCCAGTCGCTGATCGCCGCCTGGTCCATGTCGAGGGCGATCTTGTTGATCTGCAGCGCGTTCATGCCCGACGCGTAGAGTGCGCCGACCACCGAGCCCGCGCTCGTCCCGGCGACGATCTCGATCGGAATGCCGCGCGCCTCGAGCGCCTTCAGCACGCCGATGTGCGAGAAGCCGCGCGCGGCGCCGCCGCCGAGCGCGATACCGATCTTGACGGGCTTCTCCTGCGGCAGGGCCGTGCCGGGGCGGGACTTGTCGCCGAAGGACGTACAGGCGGCGAGGCTGGCGGACGCGCACGCGATCGTGAAGTGGCGGCGCGACAGGCGAGGGGACGACATCGATGGTTCTCCGGCGGCTTGGCGGCGGGTCACACGGCCCGCGGCGGCGAGGGTTTCCGAGGCCGCGCAGCGGGTTCCGCGCGGCCGGCGCCGCACCGGCTGGCGGCCGCGGCGCGCACATCATAAAGCAAGCGGCGCGCTTGGCGCGATGTCCGGCGCGAGTATAATTCCGGCTTCTTTCCCGTTCCGGGCGTCGCCGGCTCCGTTGCTGTCCGGGCTGCCGTCGTCCCGCGTCGAATCATTCATGCGCCCCAGGCGTTCGAGTTACCGTTTATGACCCGTCCTGTCCGTACCCGCTTCGCGCCGAGTCCCACCGGCTTCATCCACCTCGGCAACATCCGCTCCGCACTCTATCCGTGGGCGTTCGCCCGCAAGATGAAAGGCACGTTCGTGCTGCGCATCGAGGATACCGACGTCGAGCGCTCGTCGCAGGAAGCGGTCGATGCGATCCTCGAAGGGATGCAATGGCTCGGGCTGGATTTCGACGAAGGCCCGATCTACCAGATGCAGCGGATGGACCGCTATCGCGAAGTGCTCGCGCAGATGCTCGAGAAGGGCCTCGCGTATCCGTGCTACATGTCGGCCGAGGAACTCGACGCGCTGCGCGAACGCCAGCGCGAAGCCGGCCTGAAGCCGCGCTACGACGGCACGTGGCGTCCGGAGCCCGGCAAGGTGCTGCCGGAGCCGCCGGCCGGCGTGAAGCCGGTCCTGCGCTTCCGCAATCCGCTGACGGGCACGGTCGTGTGGGACGACGCGGTGAAGGGGCGTGTCGAGATCTCGAACGAGGAACTCGACGACCTCGTGATCGCGCGCCCGGACGGCACGCCGATCTACAACTTCTGCGTGGTGGTGGACGACATGGACATGGGCATCACGCACGTGATCCGCGGCGACGACCACGTGAACAACACGCCGCGCCAGATCAACATCCTGAACGCACTCGGCGGCGAGCCGCCCGTCTATGCGCACCTGCCGACCGTGCTGAACGAGCAGGGCGAGAAGATGAGCAAGCGGCATGGCGCAATGAGCGTGATGGCGTACCGCGACGCAGGCTTCCTGCCGGAGGCCGTCGTCAACTATCTCGCGCGCCTCGGCTGGTCGCACGGCGACGCCGAGATCTTCTCGCGCGAACAGTTCGTCGAATGGTTCGATCTCGAGCACCTCGGCAAGTCGCCCGCGCAGTACGACCACAGCAAGCTGAGCTGGCTGAACGCGCATTACATCAAGGAAGCCGACAACGCGCGCCTCGCGGCGCTCGCGAAGCCGTTCCTCGATGCGCTCGGCATCGACGACGCGGCGATCGCGACGGGCCCCGCGCTCGACGCGGTGGTCGGCCTGATGAAGGATCGTGCGACGACGGTCAAGGAGATCGCGGAAGGCGCGACGATGTTCTACCGTGTGCCGGCGCCCGACGCCGATGCGCTCGCGCAGCACGTGACCGATGCGGTGCGGCCGGCGCTGGCCGATCTCGTCGTCGCGCTGAAGGCGGCCGACTGGACGAAGGAGGCAGTGTCCGCGGCGTTGAAGGCGACGCTCGCCACGCACAAGCTGAAGATGCCGCAGCTTGCGATGCCGGTGCGTCTGCTGGTGGCGGGCACGACGCACACGCCGTCGATCGATGCGGTGCTCGTGCTGTTCGGTCGCGACGTCGTGGTGTCGCGCATCGAGGCCGCGCTGGGCTGACGTATGGGCGAGCGCGAAGCCGCCGCGCATGAGCGCGCGGCGGCTTCGCAAAAAATTTCGCGCGAATCGTAAAAAGGGTATTTACAAGTTCGAAATCGGTCCATATAATCTCACTTCTGTTCTGCAAGGGGGTATAGCTCAGCTGGGAGAGCGCTTGCATGGCATGCAAGAGGTCAGCGGTTCGATCCCGCTTACCTCCACCAACAGAACAAGCTGGATTGATTTGCGAAGCAGCGGTAGTAATAAATGCTTCACAAAATGATTCAAAGCAGTTAGAATTTCGGCCTTCGCTGTTGACTGTAAAGTAAATCGCGAAAGTCAGACAAATCTGAAAAGATTTTGTCCCCTTCGTCTAGAGGCCTAGGACATCACCCTTTCACGGTGAGTACAGGGGTTCGAATCCCCTAGGGGACGCCAAATTCAGCGGCGTTTCGTAGAAGCGTTGCAAGGCTTGCAGGAACGTAACCGACGTCCTGCAGGTTGGGTAAGAAAGCTGGAGCGGTAGTTCAGTCGGTTAGAATACCGGCCTGTCACGCCGGGGGTCGCGGGTTCGAGTCCCGTCCGCTCCGCCAGAACGAAGCCCGTTCAAGACGTTTTTGAGCGGGCTTTTGTATTAAAGATGTAAGCAGTACGTTGTCCCCTTCGTCTAGAGGCCTAGGACATCACCCTTTCACGGTGAGTACAGGGGTTCGAATCCCCTAGGGGACGCCAGATTCAGCGGCGTTTCATGGAAGTGTCGCAACGCGTGCAGGAACGTGACGAGATCCTGCAGGCGGTGGTGCAGAAAAGCTGGAGCGGTAGTTCAGTTGGTTAGAATACCGGCCTGTCACGCCGGGGGTCGCGGGTTCGAGCCCCGTCCGCTCCGCCAGAACGAAGCCCGTTCAAAAAGCGTTTTTTTGAACGGGCTTTCTCGTTAAGGATGTAAGCAGTACGTTGTCCCCTTCGTCTAGAGGCCTAGGACATCACCCTTTCACGGTGAGTACAGGGGTTCGAATCCCCTAGGGGACGCCAGATTTCGGCGTCGTTCGAACAAACGACGCGCCGGCAGGAAGTAACCGACGCCTGCCAGGCAAGCAGCAAGACTGGAGCGGTAGTTCAGTCGGTTAGAATACCGGCCTGTCACGCCGGGGGTCGCGGGTTCGAGTCCCGTCCGCTCCGCCAAACGAACAACAATGCCCGCCTTGTGCGGGCATTGTTGTTTGTGCATTCGGTCGTTGTGCTCGCTCGCGGGCGCGTGACTGCGGAGCGGAGGAAGCCGCCTGCGCGGCTTCCGACGGGACTCGAAGGGCTGCGCGTGCACGCGCAGCCGCGGCCTGCGGGATGTAGGCGAGTCCCGTCCGCTCCGCCAGAAAATGAAGAAGCCCGCCTCGTGCGGGCTTTTTCATTTGAATCGTCCATTGTGCCTTCCGCTGACACCCCACACCGCGCGCCGCGCCCCTACGAGAAATTCGCGATTGCATCCGCACGCGACTGCGCTATCGTGGCGGGATGCGTTTCCGACTCCTGCGCGATGCTCGATCCGACCGACCTGCGACTCCTGTATCAGCTCCGACCCGCGGAGCCCGGCGATTTTCCGTATGCCGAAGCGTTGACGCACGGCAACATGGGCGGCTACTACAAGCGTCATGGGCTCGTGTGGCGCAGCGACCTGTTCTATGCGAGCTGGCGCGAATCCGAAAACTTCATCCTCGAAGCCGACGGCGAGCGCATCGGCGTGCTGCGTGTGACCGAGGAGGGCGATTCGCTGCACATCCGCGACGTGCAGATCGCGGCCGGCCGTCGCGGGCAGGGCGCCGGTACCTACATGCTCGAGATGTCGCATCGCTGGGCGCGTGCGCGCGGGCTGCACGAACTGCAGTTGCGCGTGTTCGTCGACAATCCTGCCGCGCATCTGTATCTGCGCATGGGCTACCGCGTCACCGGGCCGCGGCTCGCGCAACTCGGCTCGATCCGCCACATGGTGCGGCCGGTCTGACGGTCCGGCGCGCGGAAACGAGCGATCAGCGGGCCGCGTCGATCGCGCCGTCGTCGTCCGGCGTTTCGTTTTCCGCGACGTCGCCTTCCGGGCCCCGATGCTCGTAGCCGCGCAGCATGAACGCGCGCGGGCTTTCGCCGAATGCGCGGCGGAACATCGCCGAGAACGCGCTCTGGCTCTGGTAGCCGAGTTCGCGCGCGATGTGCGACAGCGGTCGCCCCTGGTTCAGCAGCGGGATCGCCCGCGCGAGCAGCGCCTGCTGGCGCCACTGCGAAAAGCTCACGCCCAGTTCCTGCTTGAAGAGCCGGGAGATCGTGCGCGTGCTCGCGCCGACCTCGCTCGCCCAGTGTTCGAGCGACTCCGCATGCGCGGGCTGCGCGAGTACCGATTCGCACAGCAGGCGCAGCCGTTTTTCGTCCGGCATCGGCACCGCGAGCGGCAACGGTTCGGCATGACTCAGCTCGTCGAGCACGAGCCCGCACAGCAGGCGCTCGCGCGCGGCGCTCAGGTCGCGCGCGTCGAGTGCGACGATCAGCTCGCGCAGCAGCCCCGTCACCTCGACGACGCGGCATGCATCGAGCCCGCCCGGCACGATCGACTCGTCGATATACAGCGTGCGCAAGTAGGCCTCTTCGACGATCACGACTTCGTGCGACACGTGCGGCGGCACCCAGATCGCGCGGGACGGCGGCACCATCCAGGTCGTGCCGGTCGTCGCCACGCGCAGCACGCCGCGCGACGCATACGCGAGCTGCGCCCACGCATGCGTGTGCAGCGGAATGCGGCGGCCGGCATCGACCTGCCGCGCGCGCACGCGCATCGGATGGTCGGCGGTCGGCGCGAATTCCGGCGGGATGTCGATGACGTCGTACGGGTTCGATACGTCGGCTTGGGCGGGCGGATTCATGAAAGTTCGGGCGGCGCGGCGGCGATGCCGTTATTTTAGAAGGCGCCGCGCGTGCGCATGCGGCGGTTTTTCGGGCCATCATGCCGGCTTCAAATGAACTTTGTGTGGGCGTCGGCGAATCCGGGGTGGCTGCCCGCAGCCGGTCGCCCGCAGCCGGTCGCCCGCAGCCGGTCGCCCGCAGCCGGTCGCCCGCAGCCGGTCGCACCGACGGTTCGAACCATCGGGCCGATATCGCGGTCTATCGATGCGTGCGCCACGTCGCGCCCATCGCGCACCGGTCGCACGCCAACACGGCAACACACGAATCGAAGAGGAGAACCACGATGCGCCACGTATTCGTCTATGGCACCTTGAGAGCCGGACAGGCCAACGACATCGGCCATGCGGCCGCCCGCCACGGCATCGCCGCGCCGACGCTGCTGGGCGCGGTCGCGCTGCCGGGCGAACTGGTCGATTTCGGCACGTATCCGGGCATGATCGCCGGTACGGCCGGCAAGTCGCTGGTGTGGGGCGACGTCTACGAGGTCGACGCGCAGCTCGTCCCGGTGCTCGACGAGATCGAGCGCGTCTATCCGGGCGTCGATTCGCTGTTCAAGCCGGACGAGGTAACGGTCGAGCTCGGCGGCCGGCAGTACGCGTGCCTGTATTATCCGGTCGCCGCGCACGCGGCGGCCGGGCGTCCGCGCATCGCGTCCGGCGATTGGGTTCAGCACCGGCGCGAGCAGGAAGCCGCCTGAGCGTGCCTGCGGGCGGTGGCAGGATTCGCTGCAAAAGAGGAAGCGCCCCGCGGGGCGCTTTTTTCCTGCCGGTGACCCGTCATCGCATGCGACCGCCGACACGGCGTGGCCGTCCGGCGATCGCAGCCGACGGCGTCGTCAAATTTCCTCGTACAGCGGCAGCGTCAGGAATTCGGTGAAGCCTTCCGACGTGGACATCTGCTCGAAGATCGCCGCGGCGCGTTCGTACGGCTGCGTGTTGCCGCCGACCGAGCGCTTCACGTTGTCGAGCTCGAGCTTCGCGAATTCGCGCACGAGGTCGGCCGTGACCTTGCGGCCGTCGTCGAGCACGCCCTTCGGCGAGCGGATCCATTGCCACACCTGCGAGCGCGAGATCTCGGCCGTCGCCGCGTCTTCCATCAGGTTGTGGATCGGCACGCAGCCGTTGCCGTCGAGCCATGCGCCGAGGTAGTGGATCCCGACGTTGATATTGTTGCGCAGCCCGGCTTCGGTGATCGGCGCTTCCGGCTGGAAGTCGAGCAGGTTCCTGCCTTCGACCTGCACGTCGTCGCGCTGCTTTGCGATCTGGTTCGGCTGGTCGCCGAGCACCTTGACGAATTCTTCCATCGCGATCGGCACGAGGCCCGGATGCGCGACCCAGCCGCCGTCGTAGCCGTCGGTCGCGTCGCGCTGCTTGTCCGAGCGCACCCCGCCCATCGCCTTGTCGTTCGCTTCCGGATCGTTCTTGATCGGGATCAGCGCGCTCATCCCGCCGATCGCCGGCGCGTTGCGCTTGTGGCAGGTCTTCAGCAGCAGCAACGCGTACGCGCGCATGAACGGCACTGTCATCGTGATCTTCGAACGCTCGGCCAGGCAGAAGTCGCGGTCGTTCTTGAACTTCTTGATCGCCGAGAAGATGTAGTCCCAGCGGCCGGCGTTCAGGCCCGAGCTGTGTTCGCGCAGTTCGTACAGGATCTCGTCCATCTCGAACGCGGCGAGGATCGTCTCGATCAGCACCGTCGCGCGGATCGTGCCGCGCGGCACGCCGATCGCTTCCTGGGCTGCGACGAAGATGTCGTTCCACAGGCGCGCCTCGAGATGGCTTTCCATCTTCGGCAGGTAGAAGTACGGGCCCGAGCCGCGCGCGATCAGTTCCTTCGCGTTGTGGAACAGGAACAGCGCGAAATCGAAGATGCCGCCGGACACGCGCTGGCCGTCGACCGTCACGTGCTTCTCGTCGAGGTGCCAGCCGCGCGGACGCACGATCAGCGTCGCGACCTTGTCGTTCAGCCGGTACGACTTGCCGTTCTGCTCGAGCGAGATCGTGCGGCGCACCGCGTCCTTCAGGTTGATCTGGCCGTCGATCTGGTTCGTCCAGCTCGGCGCGTTCGAATCCTCGAAGTCCGTCATGTACGAATCGGCGCCCGAGTTCAGCGCGTTGATGATCATCTTGCGCTCGACCGGGCCCGTGATTTCGACGCGGCGGCATTGCAGGTCGGCCGGCAGCGGCGCGACCTTCCAGTCGCCTTCGCGGATCGCCTGCGTCTCGGCGAGGAAATCGGGGCGCTCGCCCGCGTCGAGGCGTTTCGTGCGCTCGACGCGCGCCTGCAGCAGCGTCTGGCGGCGCGATTCGAACGTGCGATGCAGCGACGCGACGAGTGCCAGCGCGTCGGGCGTCAGGATCGCTTCGTAACCCGGCTTGATTTCGCCGGTGATCGTCATGCCTTGCGGCAGCGTGATCGGGGTGCTCATGAGTTTCATCTCCTTGGTCGGTCAGTTGCGGTTTCGGTGAAAGGGGAAGGCGGCAGCGCTGCGAAACGTCATGCACCCGGGCCGGGGCGCGTGCGGTTTGCGGGTCTGCCGGACGGAGCCGGGGCGGGGGTGGCGAGGAACGCGAGCAGGTCGGCCATGCCGGCGCCCGTGCCGTCGGGCGGCGCGCCGAGTTCCTCGGCGGGCGCGCCCGTGCGGTTGAGCCAGAACGTCGTGTAGCCGAACCAGGTGGCGCCCGCGACGTCCCACGCGTTCGACGACACGAACACGATGCCGCGCGGGTTCGCGCCGAACGCGGCGGTGCCGAGCGCATACGCGGCCGGGCTCGGCTTGTACGCGCGCACGGTGTCGGCCGACAGCACGCGATCGAACAGGCCGGTCATGCCCGCGCTCTTGATCGCGATGTCGAGCATCTGCGGGGTGCCGTTCGACAGGATCGCGAGCGGCGGGCGCGGGTCGAGCGCGTGCAGCTGGCGCAGCGCGGGCACCGTGTCGGGATAGGTGGACAGGCACGCGTATTCGTCCATCAGGCGTTTCTCGGCCGCACTGTTCAGCGCGAGCCCGAGCCTGCGCGCGGCGAACCGCAGCGCGTCGAGCGTGATGTCCCGAAACGGGCGATAGTGCGCGCCGGCCGGATCGGCGAGCGTGCGCAGCTGCGAGTATTCGATCTGCTTGCGCCGCCACAGCTGCGACAACCGTTCCCCGTGTCCGGGAAACATCTGCTCAGCCGCGGCCAGCACGGCACGCACGTCGAACAACGTGCCGAATGCGTCGAAGAGGATGGCGTCGGGGGAGGAGAGTGTCGTTGTGGCCGACATAGCCTTGCGCTCCAGTTTCAGAGGTCGGGTCGATTCTATTCGTGATATAAGCTGCTAAAAAAGACGCTAAACATCACTTGATCTTTTACTTTCATATACCTAATCTTGTGCGGCTCAAGCTATTTGAAGGACGGCGAGGCCGTCCTCTCGACGGAGTCATGGACCGGTTCAAACAGATCGAAACGTTCGCCGCGGTCGCGGCCAAAGGCAGCCTGTCGGCGGCCGCGCACGCGGAAGGCGTCGCGCCGGCGATCATCGGCCGCCGCCTCGACGCACTCGAGGAGCGGCTCGGCGTGAAGCTGCTGGTGCGCACGACGCGCAAGCTCACGCTGACGTTCGAGGGGTCGGCGTTCCTCGAGGATTGCCAGCGCATCATCAACGAGATGCAGAACGCGGAAGCGAGCGTGTCCGCCGGCGGTGTCAAGGCGAGCGGCCATCTGCGGCTCTCCGCGCCGGCCGGCTTCGGCCGGCGGCACGTCGCGCCGCTCGTGCCCGAATTCAGCGGCGCGCATCCGGACGTGTCGGTCACGCTCGACCTGTCCGACCGGATGGTGGACCTCGTCAACGAGGGGTTCGATTGCGCGGTGCGGCTCGGCGAGCTGCCCGATTCGTCGCTCGTGTCGCTGAAGCTCGGCGAGAACCGCCGCGTGTGCGTCGCGTCGCCCGCGTATCTCGCACGGCGCGGCACGCCGGCCACGCTCGCGGAACTGGCGCGGCACAACTGCCTCGCGCTCGCGGCGAATGCGAACCAGCAGCGCGGCTGGGCGTTCCAGGAAGGCGACAAGGTCGTGTCGATCCGCGTGAACGGCACGATGGAATGCTCGGACGGCGCGGTGCTGCACGAATGGTGCCTCGCCGGCCACGGCCTCGCGTGGCGCTCGTGGTGGGAAGTCGGCGAGGACGTCGCGGCCGGCCGGCTCGTCAGCGTGCTCGATGCGTTCGCCGCGCCGCCGATCGGCATTCACGCGGTGTTTCCGCAGCGCCGACATCTGCCGCTGCGCGTGCGCCTGTTTCTCGATTACCTGAAGCACACGTACGAGCGGCCCGGCTATTGGGGCGAGTAGGCGCCGCGCGCCCGCGTGTTTCCGATATGAGGGCGAACCCGCTGGCGGTGCGGCTTGCACGGTTTCACCCACTACAATCGTAAGAGGCATGCACGCGGTGTCGCGGCCGGCTCGGCCGGAGCCGGGGCGCGCGGCGTGCGATTGACGAAGGAGGGCGCGATGTTCCGGCACATCCTCGTTCCAACCGACGGTTCCGAACTGTCGCAAAAGGCGATCGACGGCGCGATCGACCTGGCGCGCGCGGTCGGCGCGCAGGTCACGGCCTATGCGTGCCTGCCGCAATACCCGTACTCGCCGTTTTCCGAAGTGATCATCGAGCCGCCCGCCGATTTCCGCGCGCGCAGCGAGCGCGAGGCGCGCGCGCATCTCGACGAGGTGGAAGCGGCCGCGAAGGCGGCCGGGGTCGCGTGCGACACGTGGACGAGCGTGCATCCGTCGCCGTATCTCGGCATCATCGAGGCGGCCGAACGCGGCGGGTGTGACGTGATCTTCATGGCGTCCCACGGACGCCGCGGGCTCGGCAGCCTGCTGATCGGCAGCGAGACGCAGCGCGTGCTGACCCATACGAAAATTCCGGTGATCGTCTATCGGTAGGGCAGCGCCGGCCGTGGCGGGGCGGGCTGTGCATCGGAAAAAGGGCGCGCCGGACGAAG
The DNA here is from genome assembly GCF_018417615.1 of Burkholderia sp. LAS2. Lineage (NCBI taxonomy): Bacteria > Pseudomonadati > Pseudomonadota > Betaproteobacteria > Burkholderiales > Burkholderiaceae > Burkholderia > Burkholderia sp. LAS2. Next base: position 2,692,408 of record NZ_CP071052.1, on the reverse strand, counting down.
CCGGCGCGCAGCGTTGCTGGCGGCCCGCAGGCCGCGTGGCCGGTTGCGCGATGGGACTCGCGCGCCTGCCGTCTCCTCCCTGATTGTTGTTCCGGTGGCCGATGCCGCGACGTCGCGAGACGCGGCGGGCATCGGCGTAACGCCTGGCGTGTTACGCGACCTTCTTGCCGTCGAAGAACTGTTCGTCCTCGGTCGAGCCGTGCAGCGCGGTCGTCGACGCTTCGCGTTCGACCGTCTGCGTCACCGCGTCGAAGTAGCCGGTGCCGACCTCGCGCTGGTGCTTGACGGCCGTGAAGCCCTTGTCGGCCGCCGCGAACTCGGCCTGCTGCAGTTCGACGAACGCGCTCATCTGCGTGCGGGCATAGCCGTGCGCGAGGTTGAACATCGAGTAGTTCAGCGCATGGAAGCCGGCCAGCGTGATGAACTGGAACTTGTAGCCCATCGCGCCGAGTTCCTTCTGGAACTTGGCGATCGTCGCGTCGTCGAGGTTCTTCTTCCAGTTGAACGACGGCGAGCAGTTGTACGACAGCAGCTTGCCCGGGAACTGCTTGTGGATCGCTTCCGCGAACTTCTTCGCGTACTCGAGATCCGGCTTGCCCGTTTCGCACCAGATCAGGTCCGCGTACGGTGCGTACGCGAGGCCGCGCGAGATCGCCTGCTCGAGGCCCGGCTTCGTGCGGAAGAAGCCTTCCACCGTGCGCTCGCCGGTCAGGAACGGCTTGTCGTTGTCGTCGACGTCGGACGTGATCAGGTCGGCCGCTTCCGCGTCGGTGCGGGCCACCAGCACGGTCGGCGTGCCCATCACGTCGGCCGCGAGACGCGCGGCCGACAGCTTCGCGACGGCTTCGCGCGTCGGCACGAGCACCTTGCCGCCCATGTGGCCACACTTCTTCACCGACGCGAGCTGGTCCTCGAAGTGGACGCCCGCCGCGCCGGCCTCGATCATCGCCTTCATCAGCTCGAACGCGTTGAGCACGCCGCCGAAGCCGGCTTCCGCATCGGCGACGATCGGCGCGAAGAAATCGACGTAGCCTTCGTCGCCCGGGTTCTTGCCTTCCGACCACTGGATCTGGTCGGCGCGCGTGAGCGTGTTGTTGATGCGCTTGACGACGAGCGGCACCGAGTTCGCCGGATACAGCGACTGGTCCGGGTACATTTCGCCCGCGACGTTCGCGTCGCCGGCCACTTGCCAGCCGGACAGGTAGATGGCCTTCAGGCCGGCCTTCACCTGCTGCATCGCCTGGTTGCCGGTCAGCGCGCCGAGGGCGTTGACGAACGGCTCGTTGTTGATGAGGCTCCACAGCTTTTCCGCGCCGCGCTTGGCCAGCGTGTGCTCGATCGGGATCGAGCCGCGCAGGCGGACCACGTCCTCGGCCAAGTAGCTGCGCTTGATGCCCTTCCAGCGCGGATCGGTTTCCCATTGCTGCTGCAGTTCCTGTGCCTGTTGCTGACGCGACATGATGAGCTCCTTGATGCGATGTATGCGTGACGGGCCGAATCTGGCGGTGACGATGCGGTTTGCGAGGCGGGGAAGCGATGCGTTCCCGTTCGCGAAGTCTTGTATAAGAGTCTAGGCAAATCGGCGGGAGCGAAACAGGGGTTGGCTCGGGAAGTGCGGAATTTTTTAATTGTTTTTAATCAACGATTTGCATTCGCCATTTCGAGATAAGAAATGCGTTTTCCTATCCCGCAATCGCACGGGTTGTGCCGTGCAGCATGATTTTTTACGACGCAAAAAAATTTCCTGCATCGTGAAATTGGCGGGGGGGCGAAAAAAAACCGGCGCGGATGCGCCGGTTGGTTGAATGGGCGAGGTGCCCATCCGCGGGGGCGGCTGCAGGGCCGCCCAGATGCTTACGATGCCGAATTGCTACGGCGCGGGGCGCCGCTGCGCTGGCCGTCGCGACGCGGGCCGCCGTCACGGCTACCGCCCGGCTTGCCGCTCCAGCCACCGCCATTGCCGCCGCCGTAGCTGCGACCGTTGCCGCTGCTATTGCCGTTGCCGCCATAACCGCCGCCCGGCTTGCCGCCGAAACGACGACCGCCGTTACCACCGCCCGGACGGCCGCGGCCGCCGGTGCCGCCGTTACGCGGGGGCGACTTGCGCGGCTCGAAACCTTCGACCACGTTGACCGGCAGCGGCGAGCGCACGAAGCGTTCGATGCGCTTGAGCGCGCCTTGCTCGGCGTGGTGCACGAGGCTGACCGCCGTGCCCGAACGGCCCGCGCGGCCGGTACGGCCGATACGGTGCACGTAGTCTTCCGCGAACTTCGGCAGGTCGTAGTTGAACACGTGCGTGATGCCCGGGATGTCGATGCCGCGTGCCGCGACGTCGGTCGCCACCAGCACGCGCACGCGGCGCTCGCGCAGCGCACGGATCGTGCGGTTGCGCGCGCCCTGCGGCAGGTCGCCGTGCAGCGCGGCCGATTCGAAGCCTGCGTCGGCGAGACGGCCGGCGAGCTGGTCGGCGTCGATCTTGGTCGCCGTGAAGATGATCGCCTGGTCGAGCGCGTCGTCGCGCAACAGGTGATCGAGCAGGCGATCCTTGTGATCGCGGTCGTCGACGTAGTGGACCGTCTGCGCGATGTTCGTGCGCGACTCGAGGCGCTGCTGGATCTCGATGCGCTCCGGGTCCTTCAGCAGGCGGCCCGTCAGCGAACCGATCTTGCCGTCGAGCGTGGCCGAGAACAGCATCGTCTGGCGCGATTCCGGCGTGGCGGCGACGATCGTTTCGATGTCTTCGATGAAGCCCATGTCGAGCATGCGGTCGGCTTCGTCGAGCACCAGCATCTTCAGTTCGGACAGGTCGATACGGCCGCGCTCGAGGTGATCGAGCAGGCGGCCCGGCGTCGCAACCAGGATTTCCGGGTTCTTCGCGAGCAGCATCAGCTGCTGGCCGTAGGCGACGCCGCCGAGGATGCTGACCGTGCGCAGGCGCTTCAGGTGCTTGCCGTACGTCGAGGCGGCCGTCGTGACCTGCATCGCCAGTTCGCGGGTCGGCGTCAGCACGAGCAGGCCCGGGCGCGCGACGGGTTGCGGGCGGCGCGCGCGGCGATCGCCCTGGTTCGGGTCGCGCGGCGCGCGCGGCTGCTGCGCCTGCGTCTTCTGGAGCTGTGCGAAACGTTCGATCGCGGGCAGCATGAATGCGGCGGTCTTGCCCGAACCGGTCGGGCTCGACACCAGCAGGTCGCGGCCGGCGATGCCGGCCGGAATCGCGCGCTGCTGGACCGGCGTCGGCTTCACGTAGCCGGCGGCCTGCAGCGCGGAGACGATCTCCGGCGACAACCCGAGCGACGCGAAGCTCGGCTCGTCCGACGCCGGTTCGACCGCGGCCGGTGCGGCGGCGGCGTCGAGACCGAGCGCCTGGTCGGCGATCGCGTTGAGCGGGCTGGAGTTGATGCTCGAAGTCATAACAATCCTTGAAACACAGTGGGTGAAACGTCGGCGCCAATCGCGCATACCCAAGTCGTCGGATTCAGCGAGCAAATCGGGAAACGGGTGCAATCCGCCGAACCGTCGGCGGATGAGGCATTAGAAGCTGTTTTGGGTGCGGCGCGCTTCTGGAGCGGGGCCGCCAGCCTAGTTGACGACCGCAAGGGTCGAAGCAGGAGGGGACAGGTTCTAAACCGGATTGGAGCTTAACGCTACGAGGCGTCGGGCCGGAACGGCTTCGAGCCGAGCGCGGGAGGTGACGCAGACCGCATTATAAAGAAATTTGCTGCGCTGCGCCACTGATTTGATTGCCTATTGCGGCGGGGGCGGTTTGGTCAGGACGCCGTGCCGTTTTTCAGCGATTCGACGAGTTCGACGTACTGCTGCTTCGCCGCGTCCGGCGACGTGCCCTTCAGCGCTTCCCAGGCATCGTACTTGTACTTGCCGACGATATCGGTGAAGCCGGGCTTGTCGCCGTGCGCGTCGCCGTCGGTCGCCTGCTTGAAGAGCGCGTACAGGCGCAGCAGGGTCAGATTGCCCGGCCGTTCCGTCAGTTGCTTGACGTCGATCTGGGCCTGGTCGAATTGGGCGGTGAGTTCGCTCATCGGGTGTCTCCGTAAGGGTTTCAGATCGGCCGATCTTAACAAGCGGACCGTCGCGCCGGGTCGAGCGATCCTTCCAAACCGCCGCCGGCGCCGCACGTGCGCACAGATCGGGCCCGATGGCCCGTGGGAGCGGGGCGGCGCATTACAATGTCGGCCATGACGCAAACAGTGCTCCTCGCCATCGATACGTCGACCGAATACTGCTCGGTCGCGCTGCTGCGCTCGGCCCCGGCCGATGACGCCGTTTCCACTCCGCAAACCTGGGTCCGTCACGAACCGACGGGCGCCGTGTCGAGCACGCGCGTGCTGCCGGCGATCCAGGAACTCTTCGCCGAATCCGGGCTGACGCTCGCCGACTGCGACGCGATCGCGTTCGGCGCGGGCCCCGGCTCGTTCACGGGCCTGCGTACCGCGACGGGCATTACCCAGGGCCTCGCGTTCGGCGCCGGGCTGCCGGTCGTGCCGATCGGCACGCTGCTCGCATGCGCCGAGCACGCGCGGCTGCGCGCGCCCGGCACGACCCGCGTGCTCGCCGCGCTCGACGCGCGGATGGACGAAGCCTACTGGGCGGATTTCGAATGGGACGACGGCGCGGGCGACTGGCGCACGCTGCATCCGGCGTCGCTCGACGCACCGGGGACCGTCGGCGTGCCCGACGCGCCGTTTACGCTCGCCGGCAATGCGGCCGCGGCGTTCGGCGCGCAATTGCCGGCCGCCGCGCGGGCGGCCGTGATCGACGGCGATGCGCTGCCGCATGCGCTGGCGGTCGCGCATGCCGCGCTGCGCGCGTTCCGCGCCGGGCGAGCGGTGCCGGCCGAACAGGCCGCGCCCGAATACGTGCGCGACAAGGTCGCGCAGACGACGGCCGAGCGCCTCGCTGTACGGGCCGCGCAGACGGGCGGAGCGAAGGGATGACGGGTGTCCTGCTGAGCGACCGCTATCTGGCGCCGATGACGGACGCCGATCTCGACGAGGTCGTCGCAATCGAGCACGTCGCGTACGAATTCCCGTGGAGCCGCGGCAACTTCGAGGATTCGCTGCGCAACGGCTATCTGGGCGTGTGCCTGAGGCACGTGACGGGCTCGCTCGTCGGCTATTGCGTGCTGATGCCCGTGGTCGACGAGATGCATCTGCTGAACCTGTGCGTCGCGCCGGTCGCGCAGCACGCGGGCGCGGGCCTCGCGCTGCTGCGCGAGGCGGTGCGCATTTCGCGCGCGGAAGGGCTCGACGGCATGCTGCTCGAAGTGCGGCCGTCGAATCCGCGCGCGATCCATCTGTACGAGCGCTTCGGCTTCGTGACGATCGGCCGGCGCAAGAATTACTATCCGGCGAAGCATCGGAGCCGGGAGGACGCGATCGTGATGCGTCTGACGCTGAACAAGGACGAGGGGGACGCACATGGCGTGGGGTGAAGCGGCGCTCGAGGAACTGGGCCTCGCGCAGATCTGGGTGCGGCGCGGGCAGCGCGCGGACGAAGGCGCGGCAGCCGACGCGCCTGCCGTCGCGCAGACCGCGGCGACCGACGACGGTTCCGCCGTCGCGGCTGATCGGCCGGTGCGGGCAGCGCGTGCACCGGTGCAGGACGATGCGCCGACGGCCGTCGCGCGTGGCGCGGCCGGCGCCTCTGCGGCTCGCGAATCGCGGGTGTCGGCGCACGGTGTCGACGACGGCGATCGCCCGCCTGCGCAAGCTGCATCGGCGGCATCGCCCGATACGATGGCGCCGAAGGATGATGCGCCGCCGGCAGCGGACGACGATTTCGCCTGGTTCGACGCGGCGCCGCCGGGCGAATCCACGCCCGCGCCGCTCGCCGAATCGCGTCCTGCCGGCACGCCGGTCGCCACGCTCGACTGGGATGCGCTGGCCGCGCGCGTGGCCGACTGCACGCTGTGCCGCTTGTGCGAGAAGCGGGCCAACACCGTGTTCGGCGTCGGCGACCGCGAAGCGGACTGGATGCTGATCGGCGAAGCGCCGGGCGAGAACGAGGACAAGCAGGGCGAGCCGTTCGTCGGCCAGGCCGGCAAGCTGCTCGACAACATGCTGCAGTCGCTGTCGCTCAAGCGCGGCGACAACGTGTACATCGCGAACGTGATCAAGTGCCGGCCGCCCGGCAACCGCAACCCGGAGCCGGACGAGGTCGCGAGTTGCGAGCCGTATCTGCAGCGCCAGGTCGCGCTCGTGAAGCCGAAGCTGATCGTCGCGCTCGGCCGGTTTGCCGCGCAGACGCTGCTGAAGACGGACGCCAGCATCGCATCGCTGCGCGGCCGCGTGCATGCGTACGAGGGCGTGCCGGTGATCGTTACCTACCACCCGGCCTACCTGTTGCGCAGCCTGCAGGACAAGTCGAAGGCGTGGGCCGACCTGTGCCTCGCACGTGACACGTTCCAGCGTGCGCAAGGCGGCGGCGCGAACGGCCCGGCCGGGTCATGACGACCGGCGCGGCGTGCGCGTTCGTCGATACGCTGCTCGACGCCGCGGTACGCGATCTGGGTTGGCTGCTGGCCAGCCCGAGCCTGCTCACCGCGGTGCCGGGCGCGCCGCTCGCGCGCCCCTGGCCGGATGCGGCGGGCCAAGCGGCCGTCGAAGCGTGGCTCGCCGCGCTCGATGCGCAGCCCGGGCCGCTGCATCGCGCGCTCGACGGGTTTCGGCCCACCCGGCTCGGCCGCTATGCCGAATGCCTGCTCGAATACTTCCTGACGCACGGGCCGTCGCTGCGGCTCGTCGCGGCTAATCTGCCGCTGCGCAGCAACGGCCGCACGCTCGGCGAAGTCGACTTTCTCGTCGATGCGCCGGACGGTCGACGCCTGCACTGGGAACTCGCGGTGAAGTGCTATCTGTGCGCGCCGGTCCGCGACGGCGCGTCGCTCGCCGACTTCGTCGGCCCCAATCTCGTCGACCGGTTCGACCGCAAGCGCAGCCGGCTGCTCGACCACCAGTTGCGGCTCGGCGAACACGACGGCTTCGCCCGGCTCGGCTACGGTGCACCGTCCGACGCGCAGATGTTCATCAAGGGCTGGCTGTTCCATCCGCACGGCGCGCCGGTGCCGCCGGTATCCGCCGAAATCGCGCCGGATCACCCGCGCGGTTTCTGGCTGACGCATGCGCAGTGGCCGGCGTGGGCGGCCGCGCAGCGTGACGGCGCCGCATGGAGCGTATTGCCGCGGCTGGCGTGGTTGGCGCCGCGACGTGTCGCCGCCGGCGCGGGTGTCGAGCCCGAGCCGCTGGCGAGCGCACCGGAACTGCCGCCCGTGCTGGCGACGCGCGAGGCGCCCGACCTGATCGGCATCCATGAAAAGGGCGGCGACGGCACGTGGCGCGAGACGGCGCGCGGGTTCGTCGTGCCCGACGACTGGCCGGCGCGCGCGCAGGCGTTCGCCGCACAGGATCGCTGACGCCGCGTCAGCGGCCGCTCACCACCAGCGGTGAAAGTGATGGACCGGGCCGACGCCGTGGCCGACGTCGAGGTGGCCGCTCGCGGCGATCGCGCCGGTCAGGTAGGTCTTGGCTTCCCGCACCGCGCTTTCCAGATCGGGCTGCTGCGGCAGCAGCGCGGCGATCGCCGACGCCAGCGTGCAGCCGGTGCCGTGCGTGTTGCTGACCGGCACGCGCGCGCCGTCGAGCCGCACCGTGCGGGTCGCTTCGACGAGCCAGTCGGGGCTCGCGGATGCGTCGGGCAGGTGGCCGCCCTTCATCAGCACGGCGCGCGCGCCCCTCTGCAGCAGCGCCTGACCTTGCCGGACCATGTCGTCTTCGGTGGTGGCGGGCGCAACGTTCAGCAGCGCGGCCGCTTCGGGCAGATTCGGCGTGACGACCGTCGCGAGCGGCAGCAGCGTGTCGCGCAGCGCGGCGACGGCATCGGGCGCGAGCAGCGCGTGCGAACTCTTCGAGATCATCACCGTGTCGAGCACGACGAAGCGCGGCGCGTAACGGCGCAGCGCGTCGGCCACCGCCTGCACGATCGCCGCGTTCGCGAGCATCCCGATCTTGACCGCATCGATGCGGACGTCGTCGAACACCGCGTCGAGCTGCGCGGTCACGAACGCGGCGTCCGGCGCATGCACGCCCGTCACGCCGCGCGTGTTCTGCGCGGTCAGCGCGGTGATCACGCTCGCGCCGTACGCGCCGAGCGCGGAAAACGTCTTCAGGTCGGCCTGGATACCTGCGCCGCCGCCCGAATCGGAGCCGGCGATCGTCAGGAGGTTGGGTATCGGGTGCGTCATGAGGGCAACGCGCCGGTTCGAGGACCGGCGCCGGCGGACGAAAACCGGAAGTGTAGCGTCAGTGCCGCGATTCGCCGATCAGCGCGACCGAGTCGAACTGACGCTGGTTCGCCTGATGGCGGCGCATCACGAGCCACATCGTCAGGCAGACGAACGTACCGAACAGCACGATCACGACGCCGACCGGCACGTCGAGCCACACGAGCACCGCATACAGGCACAGCATCACGAGCACCGACAGGTTCTCGTTGAAGTTCTGCACCGCGATCGAATGACCGGCCGACAGCAGCACGTGGCCGCGATGCTGCAGCAGCGCGTTCATCGGCACGACGAAGTAGCCGGACAGCGCGCCGACGCCGATCAGGAAGATGTACGCGACGATCAGGTAGAACGGCAGGCGCAGATGGCCGAAATGCACGGCCCAGTGCGACGGGAACAGGTCGCGCGTGTAGAACGCCATCAGCATCACCGCGATGCCCATGATGATGCCGACGGGCAGCACGGTCAGCGACTTCTTCAGCGGAATCCGCGCGGCGGCGGCAATCGCGCCGGCCGCGACGCCGACCGCGACGACGGCCTGCAGGATCGCGCCTTCGGACAGCGACATGTTGAGCGACACCTCGGCCCACTTCAGCACGATGAACTGCAGCGTCGCGCCCGCTCCCCAGAACAGCGTCGTGACCGCGAGCGAGATCTGGCCGAGCTTGTCGCGCCAGAGCACCATGAAGCAGTCGGCGAAATCGGTGAGCAGCTTGACCGGGCCGCGTTCCTGCTTCGGATAGCGGGCGCCCGTGTCGGGAATGCGCAGGTTGAACAGCGCGGCGACCACGTAGATCGCCATGATGATCGCCATCGCGGCTTCGGCGGGCGTGCCGATCCAGGCCGGCGTGTGCGCGATCACGTGCGCCGCGATGTGCGGGCTGATCAGCGCGCCGCCGAGCACGGTGCCGAGAATGATCGAGCTGACGGTCGTGCCTTCGATCCAGCCGTTCGCGGCGACCAGCCGGTCGGCCGGCAGCAGCTCGGTGAGAATCCCGTATTTGGCGGGCGAGTAGGCCGCCGCGCCGAACCCGACGATCCCGTACGCGATCAGCGGGTGCGCGCCGAACAGCATGATCAGGCAGCCGACCACCTTGATCGAGTTGGTGATGAACATCACGCGGCCCTTCGGACGCGAATCCGCGAACGCACCGACATACGCCGCCAACACCACATACGACAACACGAAGAACAGCTTCAGCAGCGGTGTCATCCAGTTGGGGGCGTGGAGGTCTTTCAGCAGGGCGATGGCGGCGATGAGAAGCGCATTGTCGGCCAGCGACGAGAAAAACTGCGCGGCCATGATGGTGTAAAAACCTTTTTTCATCTGATGCGATGCTTTCGTCGCTGCGGCAGGGCCGCGTAGGCCGCCTGGTATGCGATCGGCTTATTCCGTTCGAAATGGGTTGTGCGCACGGCTTTATAACATGAAAATACGCGAATTCGGACTAGCAAGATTCCCCGATCGTTCCGCAAATTGTCGGCTTCGGTGCTCAAAAGGCGCGGTAAGCTGATGATTCGCAAGCGTCTTTACGTAAATTTCCCATGCCGCGCCCGATCTCCGCCACCATCCACACCGCCGCTCTCGCGAACAATCTCTCCGTCGTCCGCCGCTTTGCCGGCCCGTCCAAGGTCTGGGCGGTCGTCAAGGCCAACGCGTACGGCCACGGTCTCGCCCGTGCGTTTCCGGGCCTGCGCGGCACCGACGGCTTCGGCCTGCTCGACCTCGACGAGGCCGTGAAGCTGCGCGAGCTCGGCTGGGCCGGCCCGATCCTGCTGCTCGAAGGCTTCTTCCGCTCGACCGACATCGACGTGATCGACCGCTACAGCCTGACCACGACCGTCCACAACGACGAGCAGATGCGGATGCTGGAAACGGCGCGGCTGTCGAAGCCCGTCAACGTGCAGCTCAAGATGAACAGCGGGATGAACCGGCTCGGTTACACGCCGGAAAAATACCGTGCCGCGTGGGAGCGCGCCCGCGCGTGCCCCGGCATCGGCCAGATCACGTTGATGACCCATTTTTCGGACGCGGACAACGCGCGCGGCGTCGCCGAGCAGCTCGCGACGTTCGAGCGCGGCGCGGAAAACATCGCCGGCGCGCGCAGTCTCGCGAATTCGGCGGCCGTGCTGTGGCATCCGGACACGCACTTCGACTGGGTGCGGCCGGGGATCGTGCTGTATGGGGCGTCGCCGTCCGGGCTGTCGTCCGATATCGCCGACACGGGGTTGAAGCCCGCGATGACGCTCTCGTCCGAGCTGATCGCGGTGCAGACGATCGCGAAGGGCCAGGCGATCGGCTACGGCTCGACGTTCTCCGCGCAGGCGCAGATGCGGATCGGCGTCGTCGCGTGCGGCTACGCGGACGGCTATCCGCGCGTGGCGCCGGAAGGCACGCCGGTGATCGTCGACGGCATCCGCACGCGGATCGTCGGTCGCGTGTCGATGGACATGATCACCGTCGACCTGATGCCGTGCCCGCAGGCCGGCGTCGGCGCGCGCGTGGAGCTGTGGGGCAACGCGCTGCCGATCGACGACGTCGCGCGCCATTGCGGGACGATCGGCTACGAGCTGATGTGCGCGGTCGCGGCCCGCGTGCCGGTGCGAGCGGAATAAGGGCGTCGCGCGTGGCCAAACAGAAAACCGTATACGTCTGCAGCGAGTGCGGCGGACAGACCCCGAAGTGGCAGGGCCAGTGCCCGTCGTGCCAGGCGTGGAACACGCTCGTCGAATCGGTCGCCGAGTCGCCGGCCGCCCATCGGTTCCAGTCGCTCGCGAAGCGGGCGCCGGTCCAGCGTCTCGCCGACATCGAGGCTGCCGACGTCCCGCGCTTCTCGACCGGCATCGGCGAATTCGACCGCGTGCTGGGCGGCGGGCTGGTGCCCGGCGGCGTCGTGCTGATCGGTGGCGATCCGGGCATCGGCAAGTCGACGCTGCTGCTGCAGTCGCTCGCGGATATCGCGAACGAGCGGCGCGCGCTCTATATCAGTGGCGAGGAATCGGCCGCGCAGATCGCGTTGCGCGCGCAACGGCTCGCGCTGCTCGACGGCGGCGCGCCGGCGGCCGAACTGAAGCTGCTCGCCGAGATCCAGCTCGAGAAGATCCAGGCCGCGATCGACGCGGAGCGGCCGGACGTGGCCGTCATCGACTCGATCCAGACCGTCTATTCCGAGGCGCTGACGTCGGCGCCGGGCTCGGTCGCGCAGGTGCGCGAGTGCGCGGCGCAGCTCACGCGCATCGCGAAACAGTCGGGCACCGCGATCATCATGGTCGGGCACGTGACGAAGGAGGGCAACCTCGCCGGCCCGCGCGTGCTCGAGCACATCGTCGACACGGTGCTGTACTTCGAGGGCGACACGCATTCGTCGTTCCGGCTCGTGCGCGCGTTCAAGAACCGCTTCGGCGCGGTCAACGAACTCGGCGTGTTCGCGATGACCGAGCGCGGGCTGCGCGGCGTGGCCAACCCGTCCGCGCTGTTCCTGTCGCAGCACGAGCAGGTCGTGCCCGGTTCGTGCGTGCTCGTCACGCAGGAGGGCACGCGCCCGCTGCTCGTCGAAATCCAGGCGCTCGTCGATACGGCGCACGTGCCGAACCCGCGCCGGCTCGCGGTCGGCCTCGAGCAGAACCGGCTCGCGATGCTGCTCGCGGTGCTGCACCGCCACGCGGGCATCGCGGCCTTCGATCAGGACGTGTTCCTGAACGCGGTGGGCGGCGTGAAGATCACCGAGCCGGCCGCCGACCTCGCGGTGCTGCTCGCCATTCACTCGTCGATGCGCAACAAAGCGCTGCCGAAAGGGCTGATCGTGTTCGGCGAGGTGGGGCTGGCCGGCGAGATCCGGCCGTCCCCGCGCGGGCAGGAACGGCTGCGCGAGGCGGCGAAGCTCGGCTTCACGTCCGCGCTGATCCCGAAGGCGAATGCGCCGAAACAGCCGATCGAAGGGCTCAACGTGATGGCCGTCGAGCGGCTCGAGCAGGCGATCGACCGCGTGCGCGATCTTGAATGAGCGGCCCGGCGCGCGCACGGCTCGTGCGTCGCCGGGCGATCTGTCGCGTAATTCGCTGTAAAGAATATGTAGGCTGCTGTAACCCGCCGGACATCGCTTTTCCCTATCCTTTGCCGGATTGTCGAACCGCGCAATGCGAAGGGAACCTATGTTGAAATCCTATGGGGAAGCGCCTGGCGGACGCCTTTACAACCTGCGCGGCTGCCGCGTGTCGGAGCCGATTCGCCAGCCGTGGGGCGGCGGATGCCGGATCGTCGAGTGGATCGACGAAGAAGGGCGTCTGGCGCGCAAGGTCGTGTCCGAGGATGTGACCGAAGCGGAAGTCGCCGCGGCGATCCGCCGGCCAACCGAAGGGCGCCGGTACCTGATGGACGACGACGAGCAGATGCCGCGCGATACGCTGCCGCGCCGCTGAGCGGATGGTGCGGCGGGCATACGGGCGCCAGCCGACGCAACCGCGTCGAACGCAGCAATGACAACGAGGCCGGGCCAGGGCGCCCGGCCTTGTCGTTTCCGGGCCGGCCCGGGGCGCGGCCCGGCGGATTCATGGGGTGTCGACGCCCCGGCGCCCCGCCGCGCTATGCCGCCGCCGACACGCTCGTCGCCTGCCGGCGCCGATGGCCGCGTTCAGCCGATCTGCTCGAGTTCTTCCTGCACGGCGAGCCAGTCGGCCTCGACCGTCTCGAGCCGGGTCGTGACTTCACCGAGCGTGCGGATCGCGTCGGTCAGTTCCGTCTTGCGCGCGGCCTCGTAGCTCGCCGGATCGGCGACGAACGCGTCGAGGCGCGCCTTCTCCGCGTGCAGTGCTTCCATTTCCTTTTCGAGCTTCGTGATGCGGTTCTGCAGCGGTTTCTTCAGCTGCGACAGCCGCTGGCGTTCCTCGGCCGCCTGGCGCTTCTGGTCCTTGCGGTTGACGCCCGGATCGGCGCCTGCGGCGGCCGCGCTGTCGGCCTTCGCGGCCGCGCGTTGCTCGGCCGCATGCTGCAGCAGCCAGTCGCGGTAGTCGTCGAGGTCGCCGTCGAACGGCTGCAGCCGATGCTTCGCGACCAGCATGAACTGGTCGGTCGTCGCGCGCAGCAGGTGACGATCGTGCGACACGAGGATCAGCGTGCCTTCGAACTGCGCGAGCGCCATCGTCAGCGCGTGGCGCGTTTCGAGGTCGAGGTGGTTCGTCGGTTCGTCGAGCAGCAGCAGGTTCGGCTTCTGCCAGATGATCAGCGCCAGCGCGAGGCGCGCTTTTTCGCCGCCCGAGAACGGCCCGACCGGGCTGGTCGCCATGTCGCCCGAGAAATTGAAGCCGCCGAGGAAGTCGCGCAATTCCTGCTCGCGCGTGTCGGGCGCGAGCCGCGCCAGATGCGCGAGCGGCGAATCGTCTTCGCGCAGCGTTTCGAGTTGGTGCTGCGCGAAATAACCGATCGTCAGCCCCTTGCCGTCGCGGACCTGCCCGGACAGCGGCGCGAGCGTGCCGGCCAGCGTCTTGATCAGCGTCGACTTGCCCTGGCCGTTCGCGCCGAGCAGGCCGATGCGCTGGCCGTTCTGGATCGACAGCGCGACGCGCTCGACGATCGGGATATCCGTTCCGTCGTCGGCATGGTAGCCGCAGCGGACGTCTTCCATCACCATCATCGGGTTCGGCGCGGCATCGGGCGTGCGGAATTCGAACGTGAACGGCGACGCGATGTGCGCGGGCGCGATCAGCTCCATCTTCTCGAGCGCCTTCATCCGACTTTGCGCCTGCTTGGCCTTGGTCGCCTTGGCCTTGAAGCGGTCGACGAAGCTCTGCAGGTGCTCGATCGTCTTCTGCTGCTTTTCGTACGCGCTTTGCTGCAGCGCCAGCTGTTGCGCGCGCAGCACTTCGAACTGCGAGTAGTTGCCGCCGTAGCGCTTCACCTGGCGGTTTTCCAGATGCAGCGTGACGTTGCAGATCGAATCGAGGAATTCGCGGTCGTGCGAAATCACGACGAGCGTGCCGGGGTAGCGGTGCAGCCAGTCTTCGAGCCACACGATCGCGTCGAGGTCGAGGTGGTTCGTCGGTTCGTCGAGCAGCAGCAGGTCGGAGCGGCACATCAGCGCCTGCGCGAGGTTCAGGCGCATGCGCCAGCCGCCGGAGAAGCTCGCGACGGATTCGCGCGTTTGCGCGAGCGTGAAGCCGAGGCCGAGCAGCAGCGCTTCGGCGCGGGCCGGCGCGGTGTAGCCGTCGGCGTCGGCGAACGCCGCGTGCGCGTCGCCTTCGGCGGCGCCGTCATGCGCGGCCGACGCGGCGGCGATGCGGGCCTCGATCTCGCGCAGCGCGGTATCGCCGTCGAGCGTGTAGTCGAGCGCGGAACGATCGACCGCGGGCGTTTCCTGCGACACGTGGGCGATCCGCCACGACGGCGGCATCGAGAAATCGCCTCCGTCGGAATGCAGCTCGCCGCGCAGGACGGAAAACAGCGTCGACTTGCCGGCGCCGTTCGCGCCGATCAGGCCGGCTTTCTCGCCGGGATTGAGCACGAACGAGGTCGACTCGAACAGCGGCTTGGTGCCGCGCGCAAGGCTGAACTGATTGAAACGGATCACGGCGGAAATGACTGGCCAAAACCGCTATTCTAGACCGCGCGCCGGTTGCGCCGGGCATCGGCCGTTCGGCGGATGCCGCAACGGCGCGATTTCGCCTAGACTCCACGTCGATCCGGTTTCGTAAAAGGAGTGCCCGATGTCCACCCTGTATTCGTTCAACGCGGAGACGCTGGCCGGTGCGCCGGTGTCGCTCGACGCGTATCGCGGCAAGGTGCTGCTGATCGTCAATACCGCGAGCGAGTGCGGTTTCACGCCGCAATACGCGGGGCTGCAGAAGCTGTACGACCAGTACGCGGCGCGCGGCTTCTTCGTACTCGGCTTCCCGTGCAACCAGTTCGGCAAGCAGGAGCCGGGCGACGCCGAGCAGATCGGTGCGTTCTGCGAACGCAACTACGGCGTCACGTTCCCGATGTTCGCGAAGATCGACGTGAAGGGCGACCACGCGCATCCGCTGTATCGCTACCTGACCGACGAGGCGCCCGGCATTCTCGGCCTCAAGGCGATCAAGTGGAATTTCACGAAATTCCTGATCGATCGCGAAGGGCGCATCGTCAAGCGCTACGCGCCGTCCACCAAGCCCGACGAAATCGCCGCGGACATCGACAAGCTGCTGTGACGGCGCAGCGCCGCGTGCGCGGCGCCGGTGCGGATCGTGCGGGGGCGGCGGTCGTCGCGGCCGTTACAGGATCGGTGCGAACAGCCGCGCGACGTGCATCGCGATGCGCCGCCAGGCGGGCGACTGCCGGTATTCGTCCGCGTCGACCTCGTACGCCTGAGCGAAGTCGGCGTCGAGCATCGTTTCGACCTCGTCGGCGAAGGCCGGGTCGACGGTCAGCACCATGACCTCGAAATTGAGGCGGAACGAACGGTTGTCGAGATTCGCGCTGCCGATTGCTGCCGCGATGCGGTCGATCAGCACGACCTTCTGGTGCAGGAAACCGGGCCGGTAGCGGAACACTTTCACGCCCGCATCGACGAGGTCGCGCGCGTAAAGCTTCGACGCCTCGAACACGACGTAGTGATCGCGCCGGCTCGGGATCAGGATGCGCACGTCGACGCCGCGCATCACGGCGAGCTTCAGCGCGGACACCACGGCTTCGTCGGGAACGAGGTACGGCGTGGTGATCCACACCCGCTCGCGGGCGGCATTGATCGATTCGGCGAAGAACAGCGAGCCGGTTTCCTGCTTGTCGGCGGGCCCCATCGGCACCGCGAGGCAATGCATGCCGTCGCCGGGCTGCGCGGGCGGCGGCAGCGCGATCGGCGGCAGCTTCTGCGTCGCCCAGTGCCAGTCTTCGGCGAACACGTACTGGATGCTCGCCACCACGGGGCCGCGTATCTCGATGTGGGTGTCGCGCCACGGCGACAGGCGCGGATTCGCGCCGAGATATTCGACGCCGACGTTGTGGCCGCCGACGAACGCGCAATTGCCGTCGACGACGACGATCTTGCGATGGTTGCGGAAGTTCAACTGGAAGCGGTTGACGAATTTCCGGTTGGTCGCGAACGGATGGACCTCGACGCCGCCGCGGCGCAATGCGTCGACGTAGCTGTGCGGCAGGTCGAAGCAGCCGATGCTGTCGTACAGCACGCAGCAGCGTACGCCGGCGGCCACGCGCGCGAGCAGCGAGTCGCGCAGCATCCGGCCGAGCGCATCGTCGCGCACGATGAAGAACTGGACGAGCACGTAGTCGCGCGCGGCGTCGATCGCCGACAGGATGGCCGAGAACGTCGCGTCGCCGTTGACGAGCGTGCGCACCGAATTGCCGCCGAGGAACGGCATGCCGCCGAGCCGCGTGAGCGCGAGCACGGCAGCCTGCCCCAGCGCGTCGGCGGCCGGCCCGTCGGTTGCGTCGGTCGCGCGCCACGGCGAACGCGGTGTGTGCGTGCGCAACATTTCGAGTTCGTGGCGCCGGGCGTCGACGTAGCCGGAGAATTTGCTGCGGCCGAGGAACAGGTAGGGAACGAGCGTCAGGTACGGCATGGCCGTGAGCGAGACGGCCCACGCGATCGCGCCTTGCGACGTGCGCGTGTTCATGATTGCATGGCATGCCGCGACGATCCCGAGCACGTGGATGGTCAGGATCAGGGTGCCGAGATGTAGCCAGTCGAGGGTCATGGGCGCTTGAAGGACTCCCGCGGGACGCCCGAGGGGACTCCCGAAGTCGTGCGGCCGGGCGGCCGCCTACGCGCATCTTACCCAACCGTGCGGCGCAATGGTGCGCCGCACGGCGGGCCCGGCGGAACGCTCAGCCCTTGCGGGGCAGGTCCGACGCCTGGATCAGGAACACGGCGTCGTCGCCCGCGCTGGTGGGCAGCCACGTGAGCTCGAGGCCGCCGAACGCCGCTTCGACGTGCTCGCGCTCGTTGCCGATCTCGACGACGAGCACGCCGTCGTCATGCAGCCAGCGGTGCGCGTCGGCGACGATGCGTCGCACGATGTCCATCCCGTCGTCGCCGCCGGCGAGCGCCATCTCCGGCTCGTGCCGGTATTCGGGCGGCAGCGCGGCCATCGACGCGGCGTTCACGTACGGCGGGTTCGTCAGGATCACGTCGTAGCGCGAGTCGGGATCGGTTCGGAACGCGGGCAGCGGGGCGTAAAGGTCGCCGCGGTGCAGCCCGATGCGGTCTTCGAGGCCGTAGTCGCGCACGTTGATTTCCGCGACTTCGAGCGCCTTGTCCGACAGGTCGACCGCGTCGATCTCGGCGTTCGGGAACGCGCTCGCCGCGAGGATCGCGAGGCAGCCGGAGCCGGTGCACAGTTCGAGCACCGCGCCGACCTGCTCGGGATCGGCGACATATGGCTGCAGTCCGTCGTCGAGCAATTCGCCGATGAACGAGCGCGGCACGATCACGCGTTCGTCGACGTAGAAACGGTGGCCATGCATCCACGCTTCATGCGTGAGGTACGCGGCCGGCACGCGGTCGGCCGCACGTCGTTCGATCACCGCGAGCACGGCCGCGATTTCGTCGGGCAAGAGGCGCGCGTCGAGGAACGGCTCGAGCGTGTCGAGCGGCAGGTCGAGCGTATGCAGCACGAGGTAGGCCGCTTCGTCGTACGCGTTGTCGGAACCGTGGCCGAACGCGAGCTTTGCTTTCGAGAAGCGCGTGACCGCGTAGCGCAGCAGGTCGCGAACTGTGGCAAAAGGTGTCGTCATGCGAGGCTCCGTCAGGCGATCAGTTGTTCGAGCACGCGTCGGTACACGTTCTTCAGCGGGTCGACGAAGCGCACTTCGATGTGCTCGTCGATCTTGTGGATGCTGCCGTTCGGCGGGCCGAATTCGATCACCTGCGGGCAGATACGCGCGATGAAGCGGCCGTCCGACGTGCCGCCCGTCGTCGATAGCTCGGTCGTGATGCCGGTCTCGGTGCGAATTGCGTTTTCCAGCGCGCCCGACAGTTCGCCGCGCGGCGTGAGGAACGGCAGGCCGCTCACCGACCACTTCAGCGTGTATTCGAGGCCATGCTTGTCGAGGATCGCATGCACGCGGGCCTGCAGGCCTTCGACGGTGCTCGCGGTCGAGAAGCGGAAGTTGAACATCAGGTCGGCGTGGCCGGGGATCACGTTGGTCGCACCGGTGCCGGCGTGCAGGTTCGACACCTGCCAGGTGGTCGGCGGGAAGTATTCGTTGCCTTCGTCCCATTGCTCGGCGGCGAGCTCGGCGAGCGCCGGCGCGAGCAGGTGGATCGGGTTCTTCGCGAGGTGCGGATACGCGATGTGGCCCTGCACGCCCTTGACGACCAGTTCGCCGGACATCGACCCGCGGCGGCCGTTCTTGACGACGTCGCCGAGCTCGGCGCTCGACGTCGGCTCGCCGACGATGCAGTAGTCGAGCCTCTCGCCGCGTGCCTGCAGCAGTTCGACGACCTTCACGGTGCCGTCGGTGGCCGGGCCTTCCTCGTCGCTCGTGATCAGGAACGCGATCGCGCCGCGGTGGTCGGGATGGGCCGCGACGAATTCCTCGGACGCGACGACGAACGCCGCGAGCGACGTCTTCATGTCGGCCGCGCCGCGGCCGTACAGCTTGCCGTCGCGATGGGCGGGAATGAACGGCGGCGACGTCCACTGTTCGAGCGGGCCGGTCGGCACGACGTCGGTGTGGCCCGCGAACGCGAGCAGCTTGCCGTCGCGGCCGCCGGTGCCGCGCTTGACAGCCCACAGGTTGGTCACGCCGTGCGACGCGATGGTCTCGCATTCGAAGCCGAGCGCGGCGAGGCGCTCGGTCATGATCTGCTGGCAGTGCTGGTCGTCGGGCGTCACGGACGCGCGGGCGATCAGCTGTTCGGTAAGGGCTAGGGTGGCGGACATGGTTCGGACCACTTTCGATAAAAAATGCCGGCGCGGCGGCCGGCAGCGACAGGGCGTCGGGCCAGCGCAAGCCCGTTATTAGCGTGAACAGGCCCTACGCCCGCAGGCGCGGCGCGGGCGGCCTTATGCGGCAAACAGCGCCGCGTATTGATCGGCCACGAACCCGAGCGATTTCACGCGGCCGTTGACGACGAGCACGGGACGCTTGATGACCGATGGCTTGTGGATCATCAGCGCGACCGCGCCGGTCTTCGTTTCGGCGGCCGCCTTCATCCCGTCGTCCAGGCCGCGCCACGTGGTGCCGCGCTTGTTCACGAGCGCGTCGAGCGACACGTCCTTCAGCCAGTCTTCGATCAGCGGCGCGCTGACGCCGAGCTTCTTGAAATCGTGGAACTCGAACTCGACGCCGTGATCGTCGAGCCACACGCGGGCCTTCTTCACGGTGTCGCAGTTCGGAATGCCGTAGACGACCACGGTGTGCGGCTTCGCCATCAGTCGCCTCGCAGCAGCTCGTTCAGGCCGACCTTCGCACGCGTCTTCGCGTCGACCTTCTTGACGATCACCGCGCAGTACAGGCTGTGCGAGCCGTCCTTCGACGGCAGGTTGCCGGCGACGACGACCGAGCCGGCCGGGATGCGGCCGTAGCTGACTTCGCCCGTCTCGCGGTCGTAGATCTTGGTGCTCTGGCCGAGGTACACGCCCATCGAGATCACCGAGTTCTCCTCGACGATCACGCCTTCGACGACTTCCGAGCGCGCGCCAATGAAGCAGTTGTCTTCGATGATGACCGGGTTCGCCTGCAGCGGCTCGAGCACGCCGCCGATGCCGACGCCGCCCGACAGGTGCACGTTCTTGCCGATCTGCGCGCACGAACCGACCGTCGCCCACGTGTCGACCATCGTGCCTTCGTCGACGTACGCGCCGATGTTGGTGTACGACGGCATCAGCACGACGTTCTTCGCGATGAACGAGCCGCGGCGCGCGATGGCCGGCGGCACGACGCGGAAGCCGCCCGCGGCGAAGTCTTCGGCCGTGTAGTTCGCGAACTTCGACGGCACCTTGTCGTAGAACTGCGAGTAGCCGCCGGCCGGCATCGGCGCGTTGTCCTCCAGGCGGAACGACAGCAGCACGGCCTTCTTCAGCCACTGGTGGACCGTCCAGTGGCCGTCGATTTTCTCGGCGACGCGCAGCGCACCCTTGTCGAGTTGCTCGATCGCGTGAGCGACGGCCTCGCGGACGTCGGCGGGCGCGGCCTTCGGCGACAGCTCGGCGCGGTTTTCCCAGGCGGTGTCGATGATTTGCTGAAGTTGTTGCGACATGTTCGTTTTCGCAGGAGATGGATGGAATTGATCGGGATGGACGTCTTACCGCGCGAGAGCGCGGCAGAAATCGACGATGCGTTGCGCGCCCTCGACGCATTCGGGGGTGCCCGCGACGAGCGCGATCCGGATGAAATCGCGGCCCGGATTCGTGCCGTGCGCGTCACGCGCCAGGTACGAGCCGGGCAGAACCGTCACATTATAGTCGGCGTACAGGCGGCGGGCGAACTCGGTGTCCGACAGCCCGGTGCGCGACACGTTGGCCCACAGGTAGAACGCCGCGTCGGGCAGCTTCACGTCGATCACGTCGGCGAGCATCGGCGTGACCGTATTGAACTTCTGCACGTACAGCGCGCGGTTCTCGCGCACGTGCGCCTCGTCGTTCCACGCGGCGATGCTCGCGTGCTGCCAGACCGGCGACAGCGCGGCGCCGTGATACGTGCGGTACAGCAGGAATTTCTTGAGCAGCGCGGCGTCGCCGGCGACGAAGCCCGAGCGCATGCCCGGCACGTTCGAGCGCTTCGACAGGCTCGACAGCATCACGAGTCGTTCGAAGCCGCGGCCGAGGCGGTGCGCGGCTTCAAGACCGCCGAGGGGCGGCGCCGCTTCGTCGAAATAGATTTCCGAATAGCACTCGTCGGACGCGATCACGAAGCCGTGGCGGTCGGACAGCGCGAACAGCTCGCGCCAGTCGTCGAGCGTCAGCACGGCGCCGGTCGGGTTGCCCGGCGAGCACACGTACAGCAGCTGCGTGCGCGCCCACACTTCCTCGGGCACGGCCGCGTAGTCGCACGCGAAGTTGCGGGCCGGGTCGCTGTTCGCGAAATAGGGTTCGGCACCGGCCAGCAGCGCCGCGCCTTCGTAAATTTGATAGAAGGGATTCGGACAGAGTACGATCGCCTTCTTGCCGTCCGCGCGCGGCCGCGCGTCGATCACGGTCTGCGCGAGCGAGAACAGCGCCTCGCGCGAACCCGACACCGGCAGCACCTGCGTGGCCGCATCGATCGCCGGCAGTCCGTAGCGGCGTTCGAGCCAGCGCGCGATCGACGTGCGCAGCGCATCCGAGCCGGCGGTGGCCGG
Source organism: Burkholderia sp. LAS2 (assembly GCF_018417615.1). Lineage (NCBI taxonomy): Bacteria > Pseudomonadati > Pseudomonadota > Betaproteobacteria > Burkholderiales > Burkholderiaceae > Burkholderia > Burkholderia sp. LAS2. The sequence continues at coordinate 2,670,841 of NZ_CP071052.1, read as the reverse complement.
GTACGACGCGAGGCCGTCGAGCGCGGCCACCACGGCGTCGCGGATCAGCGCCGGCGTCGCGTGTTTGGGCTCGCCGATGCCGAAGCTGATCGGTTTCAGGTTGCCGGAAGGCGTACCGGCACCGGGCGTCACGTCCTTGAACAGGGCGCGCAGCTTTTCGAAGGGATAGGGCTGGAGCGAGTCGAGTCGAGGGTTCACGGGCGAAGCGGCCATCGCGGCCGGTTGGAGCGAAAGAAGCGGCGGGCGCGCCGCGCGGCTGCGAACGGGCGCCGGGGCGCGCGGTTCGCAACGGACGATTATAGCGTGACGGAATGCGGTCACGGCCTGCCGGAACGGCGGCCGGGGCGGTCGAATAAAGGGTATCGAACCAAATGAACAACGCGGTACGCGGCAGCCTGCCGACGCTGGCCATCCTGATTGGCGCGTCGGTATGGGGCCTGATCTGGTATCCGCTGCGGATCCTCGCGTCGCTCGGCGTGACGGGCACGCTGGCCAGCGCGCTGACGAGCCTCGTTGCGTTCCTGTTCGTGATCGTCGCGCGGCACCGCACGATCGCGACGCTGCGCTGGCACTGGGTGCTGCCGGGCATCGCGGTGACGGCCGGCGTGACGAATCTCGGGTTCGTCTGGGGCACGATCCACGGCGAGGTGCTGCGCGTGATGCTGCTGTTCTACCTGACGCCGGCCTGGACCGCGATCTACGCGCATTTCCTGCTGCGCGAACGGCTGACCTGGGCCGGCGCCGGGCTCGCGGCGCTGTCGATCGGCGGCGCGATGCTGATGCTGTGGTCGCCGGCGCTCGGCTTGCCGCTGCCGGCCAACCCGGCCGAATGGGCCGGCCTCGCGGCCGGGCTCAGCTTCGCGATGAGCAACGTGCTGGTGATCAAGGCGAGCCGCGAGCTGCCCGACATGCGCGCGGAGATGCGCACCGCGACGCTGTTCGGCGGCGCGGCCGTGTTCGGCGCGATCGCGTCGCTGTTCGAAGGGCTGCCGGCCGCGCCGGCGAGCGGCCAGCTGGGCGTGGCCGCGCTGATCATCGCCGCGATCGGCGTGACGATGGCGTCGAACAACCTGCTGGTCCAGTACGGCCTCGCGCGCGTGCCGGCGAACCGCGCGTCGATCATCATGCTGTTCGAGATCGTGATCACCGCGCTGTCCGCGTGGGTGTTCGCGAACGAGCTGCCGAGCGCGCGCGAGTGGGCGGGCGGCGCGTGCATCGTGCTGGCGACGCTGCTGTCGAGCCGGGTCCATCGCGCCGCGCCGGCACCGGACAAACCCGGCGACGGGCGGGACGGCTCACGCGCGATGGTATGATGGAAGCCGTTTGCGGGGCCCAACGCTGGATGCGCGCGGCCCCGTTTTTGAATTCCGGGGCGTGTGGCGCGCAGGGGCTCTCCGGCCCCGCGCCGTGCGGCCCCGTCCGTTTCACACCTTCTTCACATCCGATACCGCCGTGCGTCTGAGCTCGATCAAACTCGCTGGCTTCAAATCCTTCGTCGATCCCACGCATTTCCAGGTTCCGGGCCAGCTTGTCGGCGTGGTCGGCCCGAACGGATGCGGCAAGTCCAACATCATCGATGCCGTGCGCTGGGTGCTCGGCGAGTCGCGCGCGTCCGAGCTGCGCGGCGAATCGATGCAGGACGTGATCTTCAACGGTTCGACCGCCCGCAAGCCCGGCAGCCGGGCCAGCGTCGAACTGATCTTCGACAACTCCGACGGCCGCGCGGCCGGGCAGTGGGGCCAGTACGGCGAAATCGCCGTGAAGCGCGTGCTGACGCGCGACGGCACGTCGAGCTACTACATCAACAACCTGCCGGCGCGCCGCCGCGACATCCAGGACATCTTCCTCGGCACCGGCCTCGGGCCGCGTGCGTACGCGATCATCGGGCAGGGCATGATCGCGCGGATCATCGAGGCGAAGCCGGAAGAGCTGCGCGTGTTCCTCGAGGAAGCCGCCGGCGTGTCGAAGTACAAGGAACGCCGTCGCGAAACCGAGAACCGCCTGCACGACACGCGCGAGAACCTGACGCGCGTCGAGGACATCGTCCGCGAACTCGGCGCGAACCTCGAAAAGCTCGAGGCGCAGGCGGTGGTCGCGACCAAGTACAAGGAACTCGTCGCCGACGGCGAGGAGAAGCAGCGCCTGCTGTGGCTGCTGCGCAAGAACGAGGCCGCGGGCGAGCAGCAGAAGCAGCAGCGTGCGATCGAACAGGCGCAGATCGACCTCGAGGCGCAGACGGCGAAGCTGCGCGAAGTCGAGGCGCAGCTCGAGACGCTGCGCGTCGCGCACTACTCGGCGAGCGACGCGATGCAGGGCGCGCAGGGCGCGCTCTACGAGGCGAACGCCGAGGTGAGCCGCCTCGAAGCCGAGATCAAGTTCATCGTCGAATCGCGCAATCGCGTGCAGGCGCAGATCGCCGCGCTGAACGCGCAGCGCGAGCAGTGGCGCGCGCAGGCCGAGAAGTCGCAGGACGAGCTCGAGGAAGCCGAAGAGGCGCGCGCGATGGCCGACGAGAAGGCCGCGCTCGCCGAAGACAACGCGGCCGCGAAGCACGATGCGCTGCCGGCGCTCGAAGCGAAGTGGCGCGACGCGCAGGCGCAGCTCAACGATGAGCGCGCGCGGATCGCGCAGACCGAGCAGTCGCTGAAGCTCGAAGCCGCGCACCAGCGCAACGCCGACCAGCAGCTCCAGCAGCTTCAGCAGCGCAACGAGCGCCTGAAGAGCGAAGCGGGCGGGCTCGACGCGCCGGACGAGACGCAGCTCGAAGAACTGCGCATGCAGTTGGCCGAGCAGGAAGAGATTCTCGCGGAAGCGCAGGCGCGTCTTGCCGACGCGCAGGAAACGGTGCCGCGTCTCGACGGCGAACGCCGCGCCGCGCAGGAGCGCGTGCAGGCCGAAGCCGCGCAGATCCACCAGCTCGAAGCGCGCCTCGCCGCGCTGAAACAGCTGCAGGACAACGTGCAGACCGAAGGCAAGATCCAGCCGTGGCTCGACAAGCACGAGCTCGGCGCGTTGCCGCGTCTGTGGAAGAAGCTGCACGTCGAGGCCGGCTGGGAAGCGGCGCTCGAGGCCGTGCTGCGTGAGCGCCTTGCCGCGCTCGAAGTGTCGAATCTCGACTGGGTGAAGGCATTCGCGACCGATGCGCCGCCCGCGAAGCTCGCGTTCTACGCGCCGCCCGCGGCCGGCGAACCGCCCGCTGCCGTGGCCGGGCTGAGTCCGGTGCTGTCGCTGGTGCGCATCGACGACGCGGGCATCCGCGCGGTGCTGAACGACTGGCTCGGCAACGTGTACGTGGCCGACGACGTCGCGCAGGCGCTCGCGACGCGCGCGCAACTGCCGGCGGGTGGCGCGTTCGTCGTCAAGGCCGGCCATATCGTCACGCGGGTCGGCGTGCAGCTGTACGCGGCCGATTCGGAGCAGGCCGGGATGCTGGCCCGTCAGCAGGAAATCGAAAACCTGACGCGCCAGGTGCGCGCGCAGGCGCTGCTCGCCGACGAGGCGCGCACGGCCGCTGTGCGGGCGGAAGCCGCGCACACGCAGGCCACGCAGGCGCTCGGCGACGTGCGCGCGCAGGCCGAACGCGCGACGCAGCGCGTGCATGCGCTGCAGATGGATGTGCTGAAGCTCGCGCAGGCGCACGAACGCTATACGCAGCGCAGCACGCAGATCCGCGAGGAACTCGAGGAAATCGGCGCGCAGATCGAGGAGCAGCGTGCCTTGCGCGCGGAGTCGGAAGCGAATTTCGAGCGCTTCGACGGCGAGCTCGCGGAACTGCAGGCGCGCTTCGAGGACAACCAGCTCGCGTTCGAGTCGCTCGACGAATCGCTGACGCAGGCGCGTCAGGAAGCGCGCGACCTGGAGCGCGGCGCGAACGATGCGCGCTTCGCCGCACGCAACGCGGTGACGCGGATCGACGAGCTCAAGCGCACGATCCAGGTCGCGCACGAGCAGAGCGAGCGCGTCGCCGCGTCGCTCGAAGACGCGCGCGCCGAACTCGAGACGATCAACGAGCAGACCGCGCACACGGGCCTGCAGGACGCGCTCGAGATTCGCGCGGTGAAGGAAGAAGCGCTGCAGGCCGCGCGGATCGAGCTCGACGATCTCACCGCAAAGCTGCGTGCGTCGGACGAGCAGCGGCTCGTGGCCGAACGTTCGCTGCAGCCGCTGCGCGACCGCATCACCGAGCTGCAGCTGAAGGAGCAGGCCGCGCGCCTGTCCGTCGAGCAGTTCGCCGAGCAGCTCGCGACCGCCGAGGTCGACGAGGTCGCGCTGGCCGCGAAGCTGACGCCGGATCTCAAGCCGTCGTACCTGCAGGGCGAAGTCACGCGCCTGAACAACGCGATCAACGCGCTCGGCCCCGTGAACATGGCCGCGCTCGACGAGCTGAAGGCCGCGAGCGAGCGCAAGGTGTTCCTCGACGCGCAATCGGCCGACCTGATCGACGCGATCACGACGCTCGAGGACGCGATCCACAAGATCGACCAGGAAACCCGCACGCTGCTGCAGGGCACCTTCGACGAGGTCAATCGTCATTTCAGCGATCTGTTCCCGCGCCTGTTCGGCGGCGGCCAGGCGAAGCTGATCATGACGGGCGACGAGATTCTCGACGCCGGCGTGCAGGTGATGGCGCAGCCGCCCGGCAAGAAGAACGCGACGATTCACCTGCTGTCGGGCGGCGAGAAAGCGCTGACCGCGACCGCGCTGGTGTTCGCGATGTTCCAGCTGAACCCGGCGCCGTTCTGTCTGCTCGACGAGGTCGACGCGCCGCTGGACGACGCGAACACCGAGCGTTTCGCGAATCTGGTCCGCGCGATGTCCGACAAGACGCAGTTCCTGTTCATCTCGCACAACAAGATCGCGATGGAAATGGCGCAGCAGCTGATCGGCGTGACGATGCAGGAGCAGGGCGTGTCGCGGATCGTCGCGGTGGACATGGAAACCGCCGCGGGTTTTGCCCAGAATTGACGTTTGACGAAACCGGACCGCGTTCGCGCGGCGCATGGGCGCCCGTTCGCGGTCCCGACGAAAAAGAATTGCTGATGGAGCGTGCATGGACGAGTTGACACTCGGTTTGATCGGCGCGGGCGCCGTCGTGGTAGGCGGCGTCGTGGTCTACAACGCATGGCAGGGCGCGAAAGTGCGGCGCAGGATGCCGCGCCCGATGCCGGAGGAAGCAGCCGAGGCGATGAACCGCCCCGAGCGTGACGAAGAGTTGCCGTTCATCGAACCGGTGCGTCAGCCGGTGCGCCGCGAGCCTGCGGCACCTGTCGCGGCCGCTGCTGCTGCGACCGAAGCGGCGCGTGTCGAGCCGACGTTCGGCGGGGCCGCCGGCGGCGCGGCGCCGGCCGATACGCCGGCCGACCTGCAGGCCGAGGCGACGGGGGCCGATACGTCGTCCGAATCGAGCGAACCGGCTGTCGGCGAAGCAGCCGTGCCCGCCGCCGCGCACGAAGCGGCGGCCGAACCGGCCGGCCCAACCGAACCGGTGATGCCGGCCGCGACGACGGTCTCGTCGGCGCCGCCGGCGATCGTCGATCGCCGGATCGACTGCATCGTGCCGATCCGCCTCACCGGGCCGCTGCCGGGCGACAAGATCCTACCGGTCGCGCAGCGGCTGCGCCGCGCGGGCAGCAAGCCAGTGCACATCGAAGGCAAGCCGGAAGGCGGCCAGTGGGAGCTGTTGCAGAACGGCGTGCGCTACGATGAGCTGCGCGCGGCCGCGCAGCTCGCGAACCGCAGCGGCGCGCTGAACGAGCTCGAATTCTCCGAGTTCGTGACGGGCGTCCAGCAGTTCGCCGACGCGATCGACGGCGCGCCGGAATTCCCCGACATGATGGAAACGGTCGCGATGGCGCGCGAGCTCGACGCGTTTGCCGCGCAGTGCGACGCGCAACTGTCGATCAACGTGATGTCGGACGGCGCGCCGTGGTCCGCGAACTACGTGCAGGCGGTCGCGTCGCAGGACGGGCTGCTGCTGTCGCGCGACGGCACGCGCTTCGTGAAGCTCGACGCGAAGCAGAATCCGGTGTTCATGCTGCAGTTCGGCGATACGAACTTCCTGCGCGACGACCTGACGTACAAGGGCGGCAACATGATCACGCTGGTGCTCGACGTGCCGGTGGCCGAAGAGGACATCCTGCCGTTCCGGCTGATGTGCGATTACGCGAAGTCGCTGTCCGAGCGGATCGGCGCACGCGTCGTCGACGATTCGCACCGGCCGCTGCCGGAGTCGACGCTGCTCGCGATCGAGCAGCAGCTGATGAAGCTGTACGCGAAGCTCGAGGAAGCCGGCATCCCGGCCGGTTCGCCAGTCACGCGCCGCCTGTTCAGCCAGTAACGCGATCGCGCGGACGGCGCGCGTGGGTGCCGTCGTCCGTCGCCGCGGCGCACACCGCCCGGTGTGCGCTGCAGCACGTCATCGGGCCCGCATTGCGTGCCCCGCCGCGGCGTCAAACTGAGATAATCGGGCATCCGATTTTTTTCAGAACGACTCTGCCGCCAGCATGGCCCGAACCCAAGCCGAACCGCCAGCCAGCCAGCCCGACGCGCGCGCCGCATGGCTGCGCGACCAACTCGAGCGGGCGAACCACGCCTATTACGTGCTCGACCAGCCGGATCTGCCCGACGCCGAATACGACCGGCTGTTCCGTGAGCTGCAGCAGCTCGAAACCGACCATCCCGAACTCGTGACGCCCGATTCGCCGACGCAGCGCGTCGGCGGCGAAGCGGCCGGCGGCTTCACGCCCGTCGTCCACGATGCGCCGATGCTGTCGCTGAACAACGGCTTCGCCGACGAGGACATCGTCGCGTTCGACAAGCGCGTCGCCGACGCGCTCGCGAAGACGACCGATCTCGCCGGCTCGGTGACGGACCCCGTCGAATACGCGTGCGAACTGAAGTTCGACGGCCTCGCGATTTCGCTGCGCTACGAGCAAGGCGTGTTCGTGCAGGCCGCGACGCGCGGCGACGGGACGACGGGCGAGGACGTGACCGAGAACGTGCGCACGATCCGCTCGATTCCGCTGAAGCTGAAGGGCAAGCACGTGCCGGCCGTGCTCGACGTGCGCGGCGAGGTGCTGATGTTCAAGCGCGATTTCGCACGCCTGAACGAACGCCAGCGCGCGGCCGAGCAGCGCGAATTCGCGAACCCGCGCAACGCGGCGGCCGGCAGCCTGCGCCAGCTCGACTCGAAGATCACCGCGCAGCGGCCGCTGTCGTTCTTCGCGTACGGGATCGGCGTGCTCGACGGGATGCCGATGCCCGACACGCACAGCGCGCTGCTCGACTGGTACGAGGCGTTCGGCCTGCCGGTGAACCGCGAGCGTGCGGTCGTGCACGGCGCCGAAGGCTTGCTCGACTTCTTCCGCAAGGTCGGCGAGAAGCGCGAGTCGCTGCCGTACGACATCGATGGCGTCGTCTACAAGGTCAACCGGCGCGACGAGCAGGAGCGGCTCGGCTTCGTGTCGCGTGCGCCGCGCTTCGCGCTCGCGCACAAGTTCCCCGCGCAGGAAGCGCTGACGAAGCTCGTCGCGATCGACGTGCAGGTCGGCCGCACCGGCGCGATCACGCCGGTCGCGCGTCTCGAGCCGGTGTTCGTCGGCGGCGCGACCGTGACCAATGCGACGCTGCACAACGAGGACGAAGTGCGCCGCAAGGACATCCGGATCGGCGACACCGTGATCGTGCGCCGCGCGGGCGACGTGATTCCGGAAGTCGTCGGCGCGCTGCTCGACCGGCGCCCGGCGGACGCGGCCGAATTCGTGATGCCGACCGAATGCCCGGTGTGCGGCTCGAAGATCGAGCGCCTGCCGGACGAGGCGATCGCGCGCTGCACGGGCGGGCTGTTCTGCCCGGCGCAGCGCAAGCAGGCGCTGTGGCATTTCGCGCAGCGCCGCGCGCTCGACATCGACGGCCTCGGCGAGAAGATCATCGACCAGCTCGTCGAGCTGAATCTCGTGCGTACGCCGGCCGACCTGTTCAATCTCGGTTTCGCGACGCTGGCCGAGCTCGACCGGTTCGCGGAGAAGTCCGCGCAGAATCTGCTCGATTCGCTCGAGAAGGCGAAGCATACGACGCTCGCGCGCTTCATCTACGGGCTCGGCATCCGTCATGTCGGCGAATCGACCGCGAAGGATCTCGCGAAGCATTTCGGCTCGCTGACGCCGATCATGGACGCGTCGATCGAGGAACTGCTCGAAGTGAACGACGTCGGGCCGATCGTCGCCGAGTCGATTCACCAGTTCTTCGCGGAAGAGCACAACCGCACGGTGATCGAGCAGTTGCGCGCGCCCGGCAAGGTCACGTGGCCGGAAGGGCCGCCCGCGCCGAAGGCGCCGCAGGGCGTGCTGGCCGGCAAGACGGTCGTGCTGACGGGCACGCTGCCGAATCTCACGCGCGATGCGGCGAAGGAGATGCTCGAAGCGGCGGGCGCCAAGGTGGCCGGTTCGGTATCGAAGAAGACGGATTACGTGGTCGCGGGCGCCGAAGCCGGCAGCAAGCTCGCGAAGGCCGAGGAACTCGGTATCCCCGTGCTGGACGAAGATGGTCTGCACCAACTCCTGGAGGGCAATACGCCATGATTCGCGAGATCCTGAAGATGGGCGATCCGCGCCTGCTCGAAATCGCCCAGCCGGTCGAGCGGTTCGATACACCCGAGCTGCACGAGATCGTCGCGGACATGTTCGAGACGATGCATCACGCGAACGGCGCGGGGCTCGCCGCGCCGCAGATCGGCATCGGGCTGCAGATCATCATCTTCGGCTTCGGCAACAACAACCGCTACCCGGATGCGCCGCCGGTGCCGGAGACCGTGCTGATCAACCCGAAGGTCGAGTACTTGCCGCCGGACATGGAAGAGGGCTGGGAAGGCTGCCTGTCGGTGCCGGGCATGCGCGGCGTCGTCAGCCGCTACGCGAAGGTGCGCTACAGCGGCTTCGACCAGTTCGGCCAGAAGATCGATCGTATCGCCGAAGGGTTCCATGCGCGCGTGGTCCAGCATGAGTACGATCACCTGATCGGCAAGCTGTATCCGATGCGGATCACCGACTTCACGCGCTTCGGTTTCACCGAGGTGCTGTTCCCGGGGCTCGACCCGGCCGACGACGATTGATCGGTCGCGCTCGCACAGAAAAGAAAAAGCCCGCTTGAAGCGGGCTTTTCCATTGCATCGCGCACTGGATGCGCTTGCGGTCAGAACGTCTCGTCGGCGGACAGGTAGCGCCATTGGCCCTGCGGCAGCGCGCCGAGCATCACGCGGCCCATCCGCACGCGCTTCAGGCCGATCACGTCGAGGCCGACCAGTTCGCACATGCGGCGGATCTGCCGCTTCTTGCCTTCGCGCAGCACGAAGCGCAACTGTTCGCCGTTCTGCCAGCTCACCAGCGCGGGCTTGAGCGGCACGCCGTCGAGCTCGAGGCCGTGGCGCAGCTTCGCGAGCGATTCCGCCGGGAAGTGCTGGTCGATGTCGATCAGTCGTTCGCCGAAGCGCACGCGCACCAGGTATTCCTTGTCGATGTCCGATTGTTCGCCGATCAGCTGCTTCGCGATCACGCCGTTCTGCGTGAGCACAAGCAGGCCGGTGGAGTCGATGTCGAGACGGCCGGCCGGTGCGAGCGCATGCAGGTGCTGCGGCGAGAACCGTACCGGCGAATGATCGCCGCTCCAGCGGTTCGCGCGCGTGATCAGCACGGCCGCCGGCTCGTAGCCGTCTTCCGCCTGACCCGACACATAGCCGACCGGCTTGTGCAGCAGGATCGTCACCTGCGCGGCCTGCGCGGCGCTCGCCCGTTCGTCGATCTCGATCTTCTGATCGGCGCGCACCTTGGTGCCGAGCGTGTCGATGCGTTCGCCGTCGACGAGCACCCAGCCCTTTTCGATCCATTCGTCGGCTTCGCGGCGCGAGCACATCCCGAGCTCGGACATCCGCTTCGACAGGCGCATCAGGCCGGTTTCGTCGCCGTAGTCGACGTCGGCTGCCGCGCGCTTGACGGGTTGCGCGGTCTTCACCGCGCCGAACGAACGGCGCTCGCCGTCGCGCGCGGGGCGGGCCGGGCGGTCGCCGAAGCTGCGCTTCGCGCCTTCGCCGGCGGGCTTGTCGCGGTAGGACGGGCGTTTGCCTTCGTCGCCACCTGCTGCGCGACGCGGACGTGCATCGTCGTCGTTGCGGCGGGCAGGGCGATCGGATGACGTGCGGCGGTCGCCGAAGCCGCGTTTTGTGCCTTCGCCGGATGCGTTGTCGCGATAGGACGGGCGCTTGTCGTCGGCGCCTGTGCGGCGCGGACGTGCATCGTCATCACGGCGCGGCGGACGATCGGACGACGTACGGCGGTCGCCGAAGCTGCGTTTTGCGCCTTCGCCGGATGCGTTGTCGCGATAGGACGGACGCTTGTCGTCGGCACCTGCGCGACGCGACCGCGCATCGTCATCGCTACGGCGCGGCGGCCGATCCGACGACGTGCGACGATCGCCGAAGCTGCGCTTCGCGCCCGCGCCAGCAGCGTTGTCGCGATAGGACGGGCGCTTGTCGTCGGTGCCTGCGCGACGCGGACGTGCATCGTCATCACGGCGCGGCGGACGATCGGACGACGTACGGCGGTCGCCGAAGCTGCGTTTTGCGCCTTCGCCAGCTGCGTTGTCGCGATAGGACGGACGCTTGTCGTCGGCGCCTGCGCGACGCGGCCGCGCATCGTCATCGCTACGGCGCGGCGGCCGATCCGACGACGGACGGCGGTCGCCGAAACTGCGTTTCGCACCTTCGCCGGCTGCATTGTCGCGATACGGCGCGCGCGTGCCGCGTTCGGCGCCGCCGTCACGCGGCGCACGCTTGGCCGGCGCGCGATCCGCGCCCGCGCGTTCTGCGCCGGCGGCGCCGCGCGGCTTGAACGAGCGCTCGCCGCTAGCGGCGGCCGCAGGCGCCTTTTTCGGGCGGGCCGGTTTATCCCCCGCGGGCGGCGCGGCGGGGCGCACCGCCTTGCGGGCGACGAGGCTGCCGGAGCGGACAGGGGCGCGGGTCGGCGACGCCGGCTTCGGATTCTTGACGGTTAATTTGGTGCGCATAAACGCTGGGATTCATTCAGACTGCGATCGCACGCAGCAATTCGGTTTCGAGCTGGATCTGCAGGCGGTTGTCGGACAGGCCGGCACCCGCGAGCAGGAAGATGTCTTCGACGCGCTCGCCGAGCGTATTGATCCGCGCCGCGTGGACGCCGATCCGATGCTCGGCGAGTACGCGCGCGATCGAATAGAGAAGGCCCGGCCGGTCGTTGGCCGACACGGACAGGATGTAGTACTGACCGCGCTCGTCGGCCCGCAGGTCGACGCGCGGCGTGATCGGAAACGTCCGGGACAGCCTGGACAGGCGGCCCTTCGACGGCTCCGGCAGCGTGGCGGTTTCGGCGAGCCGCGTCGCGAGCTGCTGCTCGACGAGATTCGCGATGTCGCGGTAGCGCACGTCGCGTTCGGTCTGCGTGACGATGAAGTTGTCGAGCGCATAGCCGTGCCGCGTCGTGCTGACGCGCGCATCGAGCACCGACAGCCCGTTGCGGTCGAAATACGCGCAGATGCCCGCGAACAGGTCGGGGCGGTCCTTCACGTACACGAGCACCTGCAGCGCGTCGCCGATCGGCGACGGCCGCGCGCGGACGATCGCGGTTTCGGCGTTCACGTGCCGGTACAGCACGCGCGTCTGCCACGCGATGTCGGCCGCGTCGTGACGCAGGAAGAAGCCGACGTCGAGCTGATCCCACAACGCGCGGTGCGCATCCTCGGGCACGGTTTCGAGGCGCAGCAGCGCGAGCGCCTGCTCCTGCCGCGATTTCAGTTCCGAATGCGCGTCGGGGTTCGCGCCGCCGAGCACCGCGAGCGTGATGCGGTACAGATCCTCGAGCAGCTTGCCCTTCCACGTGTTCCACACCTTCGGGCTCGTGCCGCGGATATCGGCGACGGTCAGCAGGTAGAGCGCGGTCAGGTACCGTTCGTTGCCGACGACTTCGGCGAAGCGCTTGATGACTTCGGGGTCGCTCGTGTCCTGCTTCTGCGCGACCTGGCTCATCGTCAGGTGATGCTGGACGAGCCACACGATCAGCGCGGCGTCTTCGGCGTCGATCCCGTGCTCGCGGCAGAAGCGCCGCGCGTCGGCCATCCCGAGCGTCGAGTGATCGCCGCCGCGGCCCTTCGCGATGTCGTGGAACAACGCCGCGACATACAGCACCCACGGGCGCTCGAAGTTGCCGATCAGCTGGCTGCAGAACGGATACTCGTGCGCATGCTCGGCCACCGCGAAGCGGCGGAGGTTGCGCAGCACCATCAGGATGTGCTGGTCGACCGTGTACACGTGGTACAGGTCGTGCTGCATCTGGCCGACGATGCGACGGAAGTTCAGCAGGTAGCGGCCGAGCACGCTCGTCTGGTTCATCAGCCGGAACGCGTGCGTGATGCCTTCGGGCTGCTGCAGGATCCGCATGAACGTGGCGCGGTTCTGCGGATCGCGGCGCCACGCGTTGTTCATGATTTCGCGCGAGTTGTACAGCGCACGCAGCGTGCGGGCGGACAGGCCCTTCACGCCGCGCGTCGTTTCGTACAGCAGGAACGCTTCGAGGATCGCGTCGGGATGGCGTTCGAACACGCCGTCGTCGACGATCTCGAGCATCCCCTGTTTCTCGACGAAGCGATCGGCCGACAGCACGCGCGTGATGCCGCTCGTCGCGGGGAACAACTGCGCCTCGATGTTCTGGATCAGGATCGTCGCGAGCTGCGTGACGGCTTTCGCGGCCCAGTAGTAGCGGCGCATCAGTTGCTCGCTCGCGCGCTTGGCCTGCGTCGGCTGGTAGCCGAAGCTCTCGGCGGCCTGCGTCTGCAGGTCGAACACGAGCATGTCCTGGCGGCGCCCGGCGATCACGTGCAGCCGCGCGCGCAGCGTCTTCAGGAAGCCTTCGTTGCGGCGCAGCTCGCGCGCTTCGCGGTCGGTGATGAGGCCGCGCGTGTCGAGTTCGCGCCAGCTGCTGCCGAAGCCGGCCGCGCGCGCGATCCACAGGATCGTCTGCAGGTCGCGCAGCCCGCCCGGGCTTTCCTTCACGTTCGGTTCGAGGCTGTACGGCGTGTCCTGGCACTTCGCGTGGCGCTGGCGCATCTCGAGCACCTTCGCGGTGAAGAATGCGCGGGCGTCGAGCGCTTCGTGATAGCGCACGGTGAAGCGCTCGAACAGCGCGGTGCTGCCGACGATGCGGCGCGCTTCCAGCAGCGAGGTCTGCACCGTCACGTCCTGCGACGCCTCCTCGATGCACTGCGCGACCGTGCGCACGCTGCTGCCGATCTCGAGGCCGAGATCCCAGGCCATGCCGATGAAGCGCTCGATGCGCGCATCGAGCGCCGCGTCGTGCGCATCGGGCAGCAGCACGAGGATGTCGACGTCGGAATAGGGCGCGAGCTCGCCGCGCCCGTAGCCGCCGACGGCGACGAGCGCGAGCGTCGCGGGCAGCCCGCAATCGTCCCACACGCGCTTCAACGCGTCGTCGGTGAGTTTCGACAGCGCGTGCATCAGCGACGCGACGTTCGCCGCGCGGCGAAAGCGCTCGAGCATCGCCGTCTTGGCGGCCTTGAATTCGGCGCGCCGCGACAGCGCTTCGGGCGAGGGGGCAGCGTGAGCGCTCATGGGCGACCGATCAGGTGCGGGGTGGGGCGGGCTGGCGCGACGGCGCTCAGACGGCGGCGGCCGGTTGCGCGAACACCGGGCGCGCGGGCGTGCCGGCCGATACGGTCAGCACTTCGTAGCCGGTTTCGGTGACGAGCACCGTGTGCTCCCACTGCGCGGACAGGCTGCGGTCGCGCGTCTTGACCGTCCACTGGTCGGGCATCGTGCGGATGTCGCGCTTGCCGGCGTTGATCATCGGCTCGATCGTGAAGATCATCCCGGCCTTCAGCTCGATGCCGGTGCCCGGGCGGCCGTAGTGGACGACCTGCGGATCCTCGTGGAACACCGTGCCGATGCCGTGGCCGCAGTATTCGCGCACGACGCTGTAGCCCTGCGCTTCCGCGTGCTTCTGGATCGCGTAGCCGATGTCGCCGAGGTGCGCGCCGGGCTTGACCTGGTCGATGCCGAGCCACATGCATTCGTAGGTGGTCTGCACGAGGCGCTTCGCGAGGATCGAGCCCTCGCCGACGATGAACATTCGGCTGGTGTCGCCGAAATAGCCGTTCTTGATCACGGTGATGTCGATGTTCAGCGCGTCGCCGTTCTTGATCACCTTCTCGCCGGGAATGCCGTGACAGATCACGTCGTTGACCGAAATGCAGGTGGCCTTCGGGTACGGCGGATAGCCGGGCGGCTGATAGTTCAGCGGCGCGGGGATCGTGCCTTGCTCGTTGAGCATGAACTCGTGGCAGAGGCGGTCGAGTTCGGCGGTCGTGACGCCCGCGACGACGTGCGGCGTGATGAAGTCGAGCACTTCGCTGGCGAGACGGCAGGCGACGCGCATCTGAGCGATATCGTGTTCGTTTTTGAGCGTAATAGCCATCGAGGTATGCCTGGAATGCGGTGAATTGACGGATTATCGCACCTTATGGCGGGCCTCGCAGCCCCTGCGGGCCGCGCGGATGCGGGTTTTCGAGGATTGTCCGGCCCGCTGCCGCGCGGCAAGCGAAAGTGCCGCGCGACTTGAGAGCCGACAAATCCGCGTGCTATACTCTTTGGCTAAGTCGACATCCAAATTTGCCGTCGTGCCCCGTTTTGGGGTGGCATCGCGGAGAAAGGCTTACGGCACGGGCGTTTTGCACGTGCCGAATCGCAAGCCGGCGCAACCAGGGTGTCGTCCGTGCGGAATCCCCGTCCTTCGAGGCGGGTTCGCGCGGCGGTACGGCAGCCGGCTTAAGACCCAACCCTCGTGGAGAATTTACATGGCAGTTACGATGCGCCAAATGCTGGAAGCGGGTGTCCACTTCGGTCACCAGACGCGCTTCTGGAACCCGAAGATGGCTCCGTTCATTTTCGGTCACCGCAACAAGATTCACATCATCAACCTCGAAAAGACGCTGCCGATGTTCACGGACGCACAGAAGTACGTGCGCCAGCTGGCAGCGAACCGCGGCACGATCCTGTTCGTCGGCACGAAGCGCCAGTCGCGTGACACGATCGCCCAGGAAGCGCAACGTGCGGGCATGCCGTACGTCAACGCGCGCTGGCTCGGCGGCATGATGACCAACTTCAAGACGCTGAAGGTATCGATCAAGCGCCTGAAGGACATGGAAGCGGCTGTCGAATCGGGCGAAACCGAGAAGATGAGCAAGAAGGAAGCGCTGCTGTTCGAACGCGAAATCGCCAAGCTGCAGAAGTCGATCGGCGGCGTGAAGGACATGGGCGGCATTCCGGACGCGATCTTCGTCATCGACGTCGGCTACCACAAGATTGCCGTCACGGAAGCGAACAAGCTGGGCGTGCCGGTCATCGCCGTGGTCGATACGAACCACTCGCCGGAAGGTGTGGATTACGTGATCCCGGGTAACGACGACTCGAGCAAGGCAGTCGCGCTGTACGCCGAAGGCGTGGCCGACGCGATCCTCGAAGGCCGTGCGAACGCGGTCAACGAAGTGGTCCAGGCCGCACGCGGCGACGACGAATACGTCGAGGAAAACGCGTAACTGGCCCCGAGCCGGCGCAAAAAGGGGGCTCTCAACAGGCCCCCTTTTTTTAAGCTTGTGCGCCGGACCTGATCGCGCCGAATCGGCGCGGGTCCGGAAACGAATCTCGGCCGTTCGCGTCCAAGCGGGCGGCGTTGTGAATACAGACTCAAGGAGCGAATGATGGCGGCAATTACCGCAAGCATGGTGGCAGAACTGCGCGCGAAGACCGACGCACCGATGATGGAATGCAAGAAGGCGCTGACGGAAGCCGACGGCGATCTGGCCAAGGCTGAAGAACTGCTGCGCGTCAAACTCGGCAACAAGGCGAGCAAGGCCGCATCGCGCGTGACGGCGGAAGGCGTCGTCGCATCGTTCGTCGGCGGCAACGCAGGCGCGCTGGTCGAACTGAACTGCGAAACCGACTTCGTCGCGAAGAACGACGACTTCCTCGCGTTCTCGAAGACGGTCGCGGAACTCGTCGCGACGCAGAACCCGGCCGACGTGGCCGCGCTGTCGGCGCTGCCGCTCGAAGGCTCGACGGTCGACGCAGTGCGTCTCGCGCTGATCGGCAAGATCGGCGAGAACGTGTCGATCCGCCGTTTCGTCCGTTTCGAAACCGCGAACAAGATTGCAACCTACCTGCACGGCGCGCGTATCGGCGTGATCGTCGAGTACACGGGCGCGGAAGAGCAGGTCGGCAAGGACGTCGCGATGCACATCGCCGCGATGAAGCCGGTCGCGCTGTCGTCGGCCGACGTGCCGGCGGAACTGATCGACACGGAACGCCGCGTCGCCGAGCAGAAGGCTGCCGAATCGGGCAAGCCGGCTGAAATCGTCGCGAAGATGGTCGACGGCAGCGTCCAGAAGTACCTGAAGGAAGTGTCGCTGCTGAACCAGACGTTCGTGAAGAACGACAAGCAGACGATCGAGCAGATGCTGAAGGCGGCGAATGCGGCAGTGCAGAAGTTCGCGCTGTTCGTCGTCGGTGAAGGCATCGAGAAGCGCCAGGACGACTTCGCCGCCGAAGTGGCCGCGCAAGTCGCAGCAGCCAAGCAGCAGTAAGCAGTCAGCAGTACCCGCGGCGGGCGTCCGCTCCGCCGCGGCCGGCGGCGCCGCCGGCCGGCCGGGAACCCCGGTCCGGTCGTCGGCGCTTGCCCGAATCAGTATTTCGCCCCTACAGTTCGTGGTTGTCATCCTCTCGTCGCTCGGAAGCCCCTATGTCCAATGCCTATAAACGCGTCCTCCTCAAACTCTCCGGCGAAGCGCTGATGGGCGACGATGCCTTCGGCATCAATCGCGCGACGATCGAACGGATGGTGGCCGATATCGCCGAAGTCGTGCGTCTCGGGACGCAGCTCGCGGTCGTGATCGGTGGCGGTAACATTTTCCGCGGCGTCGCGGGCGGCGCGGCCGGCATGGACCGCGCGACGGCCGACTACATGGGGATGCTGGCGACGATGATGAACGCGCTGGCGCTGCAGGACGCGATGCGCCACGCCGGCATCGAGGCGCGCGTGCAGTCCGCGCTGCGCATGGACCAGGTCGTCGAGCCGTACATCCGGCCCCGCGCGATCCGCCAGCTCGAGGAAGGCCGCGTCGTGATCTTCGCGGCCGGCACCGGCAACCCGTTCTTCACGACGGATACGGCCGCCGCGCTGCGCGGCTCGGAAGTGGGCGCGGAAGTCGTGCTGAAGGCGACCAAGGTCGATGGCGTATATTCTGCCGATCCGAAGAAGGATCCGTCGGCCACGCGCTACACGACGATCAGCTTCGACGAGGCGATCAGCCGCAACCTGCAGGTGATGGACGCGACGGCGTTTGCGCTGTGCCGCGACCAGAAGCTGCCGATTCGCGTGTTTTCGATCAACAAGCCGGGCGCGCTCAAGCGCATCGTGCTGGGCGAGGACGAAGGTACGCTCGTCCACGTGTAAACTCCCGCGGATGCGGGCGAACGGCGCGGGTTGCCGGCCGCGGCGCGCGACATGCGCCGGGTGGGGCTCGCGTTCTTTGAAGGTTTGAAGGTTCGGAGGTTGAAATGAGTGTCGCTGATGTGAAGAAGGGCGTCGAGCAAAAGATGCAGCGCTCGATCGAAGCGTTCAAGAACGATCTGGCCAAGATCCGTACGGGCCGTGCACACACCGGTCTGCTCGATCACGTGCAGGTCGACTACTACGGCTCGATGGTGCCGATCTCGCAGGTCGCGAACCTGACGCTCGTCGACGCGCGCACGATCGGCGTGCAGCCGTGGGAAAAGAACATGGTCGCGAAGGTCGAGAAGGCCATCCGCGAAGCCGATCTGGGCCTGAACCCGGCGACGGCCGGCGACCTGATCCGCGTGCCGATGCCCGCGCTGACGGAAGAGCGCCGCCGCGAGCTGACCAAGGTCGTGAAGAGCGAAGGCGAAACGGCCAAGGTCGCGATCCGCAACCTGCGCCGCGACGCGAACGAAGCGCTGAAGAAGCTCGTGAAGGACAAGGAAATCTCGGAAGACGACGAGCGCCGTGCGAGCGACGACGTGCAGAAGCTGACCGACAAGCACGTCGCCGAAGTCGACAAGCTCGTGCAGAGCAAGGAAGCCGAGATCATGACGGTCTGACGACCGTCCTCGCGCGCCGCCTTCTTCCCGCATTACTGTCTCAACGGCCATGACCTATACCAGCTCTACCGTTCGCGTGCCTGACGTCGGCGTCGTGCCGCGTCACATCGCGATCATCATGGACGGCAACGGCCGTTGGGCGACCGAACGCCGCTTGCCGCGCGTCGCGGGGCATACCCGCGGCGTCGATGCCGTGCGGGCGGTGGTCGAAGGCTGCGCGCGCGCCGGCGTCGAATACCTGACGCTGTTTGCGTTCAGTTCGGAAAACTGGCGCCGGCCGAACGACGAAGTGTCGTTCCTGATGCGGCTGTTCATCACCGCGCTCGAGCGCGAAGTGGGCAAGCTGCATGCGAACGGGATCCGCCTGCGCGTCGTCGGCGATCTCGACCGTTTCGAGCCGCGCATCCGCGAGCTGATTCGCCGCGCCGAAACCAAGACTGCGCGCAATACCCGTCTGACGCTCACCATCGCGGCCAACTACGGCGGCCGGTGGGACATCCTGCAGGCGACGAAGAAACTCGTCGAGCAGGCCGTGCGCGAAGGTCGCGAGGTCGAAGTGACCGAGGACGCATTCGCGCCGCACCTGGCAATGGCGTACGCGCCGGAGCCCGATCTCTTCATCCGCACCGGCGGCGAGCAGCGCGTCAGCAACTTCCTGCTGTGGCAGCTCGCGTACGCCGAATTCTATTTCACCGACAAGTACTGGCCGGATTTCGACGGCGCGGCACTGGCCGACGCGCTGGCGTCGTATACCGAGCGCGAGCGCCGTTTCGGGCGCACGAGTGCGCAGCTCGAACCGCAATCGCAGAACGCCGACTCCCTTTCATGCTGAAAACCCGTGTGATCACGGCGATCGTGATGCTGGCGGTGCTGCTGCCGGTGACGCTGTTCGCGCCGCTCGCCGGGTTCGGTGCACTGATCGGCGTCGTGCTCGTGTTCGCCGCGTGGGAGTGGGCGCGCCTGCTGAAGCTCGGGGGCGCCGCGCCGATCGTCTATGCGGGCGTCGCGGCGCTCGCGCTCGCGGCCACCGCGCCGCTCGGCGTCGATGCGGCTTCGTCCCGTCCCCTTTTCATGGCGGCTGGCGTGTTCTGGCTGCTGGTCGGCCCGTTCGCGCTGCGGCGCAAGCCCACGCTCGCGGGCGGCATCTGGCGGCCGTTCCTGCTGGCCGCCGGCCTCGTCGTGTTCGCCGCCTGCTGGCACGCGCTCGTCGCCGCCCGCGCGCAGGGTGTGCCGTTCGTGCTGTCGCTGCTTCTGGTCGTCTGGCTGGCCGATATCGGCGCATACTTCGCGGGCAAGGCCTTCGGAAAGCGTAAACTGGCCATCACGATCAGCCCCGGCAAGAGCTGGGAAGGCGCGATCGGCGGCTGGTTCGCGGTGATGGTCGTCGGCGGCGTCGCGATGGCCGTGCACGCATTCGAACCGACCCTGTTTTCTGCATTCGCCGCGCGCTACGGGATGCCCGGCGCGTGGGCCGCGCTGACGCTGCTCGTCGCGTACAGCGTGATCGGCGACCTGTTCGAGTCGCTGCTGAAGCGGCAGGCGGGCGTGAAGGATTCGAGCGGACTGCTGCCGGGCCACGGCGGCGTGCTCGATCGTGTCGACGCGCTGCTGCCGGTGCTGCCGCTCGCGATGCTGCTGCTTGGTTAAACCATTATTTCTGTTATGCAAAAACGTCTGACATTGCTCGGTTCCACGGGCTCGATCGGAGACAGCACGCTCGACGTGGTCGCGCGCCATCCCGAGCGCTTCTCGGTCTACGCGCTGACCGCGCACCGCAACGGCGACAAGCTCGTCGAGCAGTGTCTGCGCTTCGCGCCCGAAGTGGCGGTGGTCGGCGATGCCGCGACGGCCGCTCACGTCGACGCGAAACTGCGCGCGGCGGGCAGCAAGACGGTCGTGCTGCACGGGCCGCAGGCGCTCGTCGACGTGTCGAAGAGCGACGGCTGCGACACGGTGGTCGCGGCGATCGTCGGCGCGGCCGGCCTTGCGCCGAGCCTGGCGGCTGCACGCGCCGGCAAGCGGATCCTGCTCGCGAACAAGGAAGCGCTTGTGATGTCGGGCGCGATCTTCATGGACGCCGTGCGCGACCATGGCGCGATCCTGCTGCCGGTCGACAGCGAACACAACGCGATCTTCCAGTGCATGCCGCGCGACGCGGCCGAGCACGGCGGGATCTCGAAGATCATCCTGACCGCATCAGGCGGCCCGTTCCGCACGCGCGAGCCGGCGACGCTCGTCGACGTGACGCCGGACGAGGCGTGCAAGCACCCGAACTGGGTGATGGGCCGCAAGATCTCGGTCGATTCCGCGACGATGATGAACAAGGGCCTCGAGGTGATCGAGGCGCACTGGATCTTCGGGCTGCCGGGCGACCGGATCGACGTGCTGATCCATCCGCAGAGCGTGATCCATTCGCTCGTGTCGTACCGTGACGGCTCGGTGCTCGCGCAGCTCGGCAACCCCGACATGCGCACGCCGATCGCCCACGCGCTCGCGTTCCCCGAGCGCGTCGACGCGGGTGTCGACCAGCTCGACCTCGCGCAGATCGCCCAGCTATCGTTCGAGAAGCCCGATTACGCGCGCTTCCCGTGCCTCGCGCTCGCGCTGAAGGCGCTCGAGGAAGGCGGTATCGCGAGCGCCGCATTGAACGCGGCGAACGAAGTGGCGGTCGAAGCCTTTCTCGAGCGCCGGATCGGCTTCATGGCGATCGCGGCGACGGTCGACGCGGTGCTCAACGCGCTGCCGAACCGCGCGCCCGACGGGCTCGACGACGTCCTCGCGGCGGATGCCGAGGCGCGCCGCCTCGCCGCCGCGATCATTGCAAAAGCGCCTGCGCCACGCGTGGAGCGTACGGTCTGAATGAGGTGCTCATGAACGTGCTGGTCGAACTGGTCGCGTTTGCGGTGGCGATCGGCGTACTGGTCGTCGTGCATGAGTACGGACACTATCGCGTCGCGCGCTGGTGCGGCGTGAAGGTGCTGCGTTTCTCGATCGGCTTCGGCCAGCCCGTCGCGCGCTGGGTCAGCCGCAGGACGGGCACCGAGTGGACGCTGTCCGCGCTGCCGCTCGGCGGCTACGTGAAGATGCTCGACGAGCGCGATCCGGGCCCGGGCGGCATTCCGACCGACGAGCTCGGCCAGGCATTCAACCGCCAGTCGGTCTACAAGCGCATCGCGATCGTCGCGGCCGGGCCGATTGCGAACTTTCTGCTGGCAATCGCACTGTTTTCCGTCGTATTCGCGACCGGCGTGACCGAGCCGGCCGCGATCGTCGCGTCGCCGGCCGCCGGCACGGCGGCCGCCCGTGCAGGCTTCGACGGCAGCGAGACGGTCGTGTCGATCCGCAACGTGCGCGTAGGCGATGCGCAGGGCGGCGAGTCCGAGCCGGTGCGATCGTGGTCGGACCTGCGCTGGAAGCTGCTGTCGGCCGCGTTCGACCATCGCGAGGTCGTGCTCGGCGCGCGCGACGGCAATGCGACGTTCGATTTCCGCGTCGATCTCCGCAACGTCCCCGACAGCCAGCTCGACGACGACTTCATGGCCCATCTGGGCTTCGAGGCCGGCGGCGGCACGTTGTCGGTCGCGTCGGTGCAGCCGGGCAGCGCGGCGGAGCAGGCCGGCCTGAAGGTCGGCGACAAGCTGGTCGCGCTCGACGGCAAGCCGATCGGCGGCGCGTCGCGCTTCATCGACGCGGTGAAGCACCATGCGGGCCAGCCGCTCGCGCTGCGGATCGAGCGCAGCGGCGCCGCGCAGACGGTGTCGATCGTGCCGCAGATGCAGCGCGACGACGAATCGGGGCAGCAGGTCGGCCGGATCGGCGCGGCGCTGTCGATGCACGCGCCGTCGGTGGACGTGCGTTACGGGCCGATCGAGAGCCTGCGGCTCGGCGCGCACCGCACGTGGGATATTTCCGTGTATTCGCTGAAGATGTTCGGGCGGATGATCACGGGCAACGCGTCGCTGAAGAACCTGTCCGGCCCGGTGACGATCGCCGACTACGCAGGCAAGAGCGCGCGGCTCGGTCCGTCGGCGTTCCTGTCGTTCCTCGCCCTTGTCAGCATTAGCCTTGGCGTCCTGAACTTGTTGCCGATTCCCGTTTTGGACGGGGGGCATCTGTTATATTATGCGGTTGAAGCCGCGACCGGGAAAGCCGTCTCGGAGCGCTGGCAGCTGATTCTGCAAAGAGCCGGGTTGATCTGCATCGTCGCGTTGTCGGCGATCGCGCTGTTCAACGATCTGGCTCGGTTAATCCATTTCTGAAGCGTCAGGCGGCGGCCGCGGGTCAGCCGCCTGATTTGATGCAGCTAAATATTGGGGATGCATGTTGTTCAAACCTCATCGCTTTGTACCTAAGACAGTTGCAGCGGCCGCGCTCGCCGCGCACGGCCTCGCGGCGCATGCAGCGGCACCGTTCGTGGTGCAAGACATCAAGATCGAGGGGCTGCAGCGCGTCGAAGCGGGTTCGGTGTTCGCCTATCTGCCGATCAAGCAGGGCGATACCTTCACGGACGACAAGGCATCCGAAGCAATCCGCGCGTTGTACGCGACGGGCTTTTTCAACGACGTGCGCATCGCCACGCAGGGCAACGTCGTGATCGTGCAGGTGCAGGAGCGTCCGGCCATCGCGTCGATCGACTTCACCGGCACGAAGGAATTCGACAAGGACAACCTGACGAAGGCGCTGCGCGCGGTCGGCCTGGCCGACGGCCGCTACTACGACAAGGCGCTCGTCGACAAGGCGGAGCAGGAGCTCAAGCGCCAGTACCTGACGCGCGGCTTTTATGCGGCCGAGGTCAAGACGACGGTCACGCCGGTCGACGCGAACCGCGTGTCGATCCTGTTCGCGGTGGCCGAAGGCCCGAGCGCGAAGATCCGCCAGATCAACTTCATCGGCAACAAGGCGTTCAGCACCAGCACGCTGCGCGACGAGATGCAGCTGTCGACGCCGAACTGGTTCTCCTGGTACACGAAGAACGACCTGTACTCGAAGGAAAAGCTCACCGGCGACCTCGAGGCCGTGCGCTCGTACTACCTGAACCGCGGCTACCTCGAGTTCAACATCGAGTCGACCCAGGTGTCGATCTCGCCGGACAAGAAGGACATGTACCTGACGGTCACGCTGCACGAAGGCGAGCCGTACACGGTGTCGGGCATCAAGCTGTCGGGCAACCTGCTCGATCGCGAGGCCGAACTCAACAAGCTGATCAAGATCAAGCCGGGCGACCGCTTCTCGGCCGAAAAGCTGCAGCAGACCACCAAGTCGATCGTCGACAAGCTCGGCGAATACGGCTACGCATTCGCGACCGTCAACGCGCAGCCGGACATCGACCAGGCGAACCACAAGGTGAACCTGAACCTCGTCGTCGATCCGAGCCGCCGCGTGTACGTGCGCCGCATCAACGTGGTCGGCAACACGCGCACGCGCGACGAAGTGGTGCGCCGCGAAATGCGCCAGCTCGAAAGCTCGTGGTTCGACTCGAACCGCCTCGCGCTGTCGAAGGACCGCGTGAACCGCCTCGGCTACTTCACCAACGTCGACGTGACGACGGTGCCGGTCGAAGGCACGAACGACCAGGTCGACGTGAACGTGAAGGTCGACGAAAAGCCGACCGGCGCGATCACGCTGGGTGCCGGCTTCTCGTCGACGGACAAGGTCGTGCTGTCGGCCGGCGTGTCGCAGGACAACGTGTTCGGCTCCGGCACGAGCCTGTCGGTGAACGTCAACACCGCGAAGAGTTACCGCACGCTGACCGTCACGCAGGTCGACCCGTACTTCACGGTCGACGGCATCAAGCGGATCACGGACGTCTTCTACCGCACGTACCAGCCGCTCTACTATTCGACGAGTTCGAGCTTCCGGATCATCAGCGCGGGCGGCAACCTGAAGTTCGGCATTCCGTTCTCGGAAGTCGACACCGTCTACTTCGGCGCGGGCTTCGAGCAGAACCGCCTCGACGTCGATTCGAACACGCCGCAGAGCTACCAGGATTACGTGAACGAGTTCGGCCGCGTATCGAACACGGTGCCGCTGACGGTCGCATGGTCGCGCGACGCGCGTGACAGCGCGCTGATTCCGAGCCGCGGCTACTTCACGCAGGCGAACATGGAGTACGGCGTGCCGGTAGGCAAGATCCAGTACTACAAGGCCGACCTGCAGGCGCAGTACTACTATTCGTTCTCGCGCGGCTTCATCCTGGGCCTGAACCTGCAAGGCGGCTACGGTAACGGTATCGGCAACCCGTACCCGATCTTCAAGAACTACTACGCGGGCGGTATCGGCTCCGTGCGGGGCTACGAGCCGAGCTCGCTGGGCCCGCGCGACACGAAGACGAACGACCCGATCGGCGGCTCGAAGATGCTGGTCGGCAACATCGAGCTGACGTTCCCGCTGCCGGGCACCGGCTACGACCGCACGCTGCGCGTGTTCACGTTCCTCGACGGCGGTAACGTATGGGGCAACGCGCCGGGCGGCACGAGTACGGGCGCCAACGGCCTGCGCTACGGCTACGGCGTGGGTCTCGCGTGGATCTCGCCGATCGGCCCGCTGAAGCTGAGTCTCGGCTTCCCGCTGCAGAAGCATGAAGGCGACCAGTACCAGAAATTCCAGTTCCAGATCGGGACGGCGTTCTGACCGAACGCATGACAACAGCAACGAGAGGGTAATTTTGCTAACCGGTAAGTTTTCGAAACGAGTGATGTGCGCGCTGACCGTTGCGCTGGCCTTGGGCGCGGCAACGGTGCACGCACAGGACGTCGCCCGCATCGCGGCGGTCAATTCGGATCGGATCCTGCGCGAGTCGGCGCCCGCGAAGGCGGCGCAGACGAAGCTCGAAGCCGAGTTCGCGAAGCGTGACAAGGATCTGCAGGACCTCGCGGCGCGCCTGAAGTCGATGTCCGATTCGCTCGACAAGAACGGCACGTCGCTGTCGGCGGCCGATCGTGCGCAGAAGCAGCGCGATCTCGCGCAGCTCGACACCGACTTCCAGCGCAAGCAGCGCGAGTTCCGCGAAGACCTGAACCAGCGTCGCAACGAAGAGCTGGCGGCTGTGCTGGAACGGGCGAACAAGGTCATCAAGCAGATCGCCGAGCAGCAGAATTACGACCTGATCGTGCAGGAAGCCGTGTACGTCAGCCCGCGCATCGACATCACCGACAAGGTGCTCAAGGCGCTCGCGTCCGGCTCGACGAACTGAACGGAGCAGACGACGAATGGCATTGACGCTTGAGGCACTCGTAAAGCGGTTCGGCGGCGAGATCGCCGGCGACGCCCAGTGCACGGTCAGCGGCCTCGCGCCGCTCGACCAGGCCGGCCCTCAGCAGCTCGCGTTCCTCGCGAACCCGAAGTACCTGTCGCAGGTCGAGACGACCGGCGCCGGCGCGGTGCTGATCGCGCCGAAGGATCTGGAAAAGCTGGGCGCGGCCGCCGGTGGTCGCAACTTCATCGTGACGCCGAATCCGTACGCGTACTTCGCGCGCGTTGCGCAGATGTTCATCGATCTCGCCACGCCGCCGCGCGCGGCCGGCGTGCATCCGAGCGCGACGATCGATCCGGCCGCGCAGGTCGCCGCGACCGCGGTGATCGGCCCGCACGTGACGGTCGAGGCCGGCGCGGTGATCGAGGACGGCGTGCAGCTCGACGCGAACGTCTTCGTCGGCCGCGGCACGACGATCGGCGCCGGCTCGCATTTCTATCCGAACGCATCGGTGTACCACGGCTGCAAGATCGGCCCGCGCGCGATCGTCCATGCGGGCGCCGTGATCGGCTCCGACGGCTTCGGCTTCGCACCGGATTTCGTCGGCGACGGCGACGCACGCACCGGCAGCTGGGTCAAGATCCCGCAGGTCGGCGGCGTGACGATCGGCCCGGACGTCGAAATCGGCGCGAACACGACGATCGATCGCGGCGCGATGGCGGATACCGTCATCGAGGAATGCGTGAAGATCGACAACCAGGTGCAGATCGGCCACAACTGCCGGATCGGCGCGTACACGGTGATCGCCGGCAGCGCCGGCATCGCCGGCAGCACGACGATCGGCCGCCACTGCATGATCGGCGGCGCGGCCGGGATCGCCGGCCACGTGACGCTCGGCGACTATGTGATCATCACCGCGAAGTCGGGCGTATCGAAGTCGCTGCCGAAGGCCGGCATCTATACCAGCGCGTTCCCGGCCGTCGACCACGGCGAATGGAACAAGAGCGCCGCGCTCGTGCGCAACCTCGACAAGCTGCGCGAGCGCATCAAGGCGCTCGAAGCCGCGCTCGCCGCCCAGGGCGGCGCGGGCGCCTGAGCGCGTCATGCGAGACCACGAACCGGGCACGGCCAGCGCAACCGGCCCGGTTTGCCAGACTGGGCCGCGCGGCGGCCCGCTTCAGCCTTTGCATCACCACCGCGCAGCCTCTGCGTGAGACGAACCATCATGAGCACTGAAAAAATCAATCTCGACATCCACAAGATCCTCACGCTGCTGCCGCATCGCTACCCGATTCTGCTCGTCGACCGCGTGCTCGAACTCGAGCCGCACAAAGGGATCAAAGCGCTGAAGAACGTGTCGATCAACGAGCCGTTCTTCCAGGGGCATTTCCCGAAGCGGCCGGTGATGCCGGGCGTGCTGATTCTCGAGGCGCTCGCCCAGGCCGCGGCGCTGCTGACGTTCGCGGAAGAGCAGCCGAAGGATCCGGAGAACACGCTGTATTACTTCGTCGGGATCGACGGCGCGCGCTTCAAGCGGGTGGTCGAGCCGGGCGACCAGCTGATCCTGAACGTGACGTTCGAGCGCTACATCCGCGGCATCTGGAAGTTCAAGGCGGTGGCGGAAGTGGACGGCAAGGTGGCGGCGGAAGCCGAACTGATGTGCACGGTCAAGACGGCCGACGCGGCGCCCTGAGCGACGCGGCACGCATGGATAACATAACGCGAGCAACGCGACACATCATATCGAGAGGCAACGGCGCATGACCAGGATTCATCCTACCGCGATCGTCGAGCCGGGCGCGCAGATCGACGAATCGGTCGAGATCGGCCCGTACGCGATCGTCGGCCCGCACGTCACGATTGGCGCGCGCACGACGATCGGCTCGCACAGCGTGATCGAGGGCCATACGACGCTCGGCGAGGACAACCGCATCGGCCATTACGCGTCGGTCGGCGGCCGTCCGCAGGACATGAAGTACAAGGACGAGCCGACGAAGCTCGTGATCGGTAACCGCAACACGATCCGCGAATTCACGACGATCCACACGGGCACCGTGCAGGACGTCGGCGTGACGACGCTCGGCGACGACAACTGGATCATGGCCTACGTGCACATCGGTCATGACTGCCGCGTCGGCAACAACGTGATTCTGTCGAGCAACGCGCAGATGGCCGGCCACGTCGAGATCGGCGATTTCGCGATCGTCGGCGGCATGTCGGGCGTGCACCAGTTCGTGCGCATCGGCGCGCATTCGATGCTGGGCGGCGCGTCGGCGCTCGTGCAGGACATCCCGCCGTTCGTGATCGCGGCGGGCAACAAGGCCGAGCCGCACGGGATCAACGTCGAAGGGCTGCGCCGGCGCGGCTTCTCGGCCGACGCGATCTCGGCGCTGCGCAGCGCGTACCGCTTGCTGTACAAGAACGGCCTGTCGCTCGAGGAAGCGAAGGTGCAACTGCGCGAGCTCGCGGAAGCGGGCGGTGACGGCGATGCACCGGTGAAGGCGCTCGTCGAGTTCATCGACGCGTCGCAACGCGGCATCATCCGCTAAGCGATGCCGCTCACCACCCATCAGCTCCGGCTCGCGATGGTGGCCGGCGAGCCGTCGGGCGACCTGCTCGCGGCGTCGCTGCTCGGCGGGCTGCGCGAGCGGCTGCCCGACGCGGCCCAGTATTACGGGATCGGCGGCCCGCGCATGATCGCGCAGGGCTTCGACTCGCACTGGCAGATGGACAAGCTGACCGTGCGCGGCTATGTCGAGGCGCTGGGCCAGATTCCCGAGATCCTGCGGATTCGCGGCGAACTGAAGCGCCAGCTGCTCGTCGAGCGGCCGGACGCGTTCATCGGCGTCGATGCACCCGATTTCAACTTCAGCGTCGAACAGGCGGCGCGCGACGCGGGCATTCCGTCGATCCACTTCGTATGCCCGTCGATCTGGGCGTGGCGCGGCGGCCGGATCAAGAAGATCGCGAAGTCCGTCGATCACATGCTGTGCCTGTTCCCGTTCGAACCGGCGATCCTCGACAAGGCCGGCGTCGCATCGACCTACGTCGGTCATCCGCTGGCCGACGACATTCCGCTCGAACCCGACACGCACGGCGCGCGCATCGCGCTGGGTGTGCCGGCCGACGGCCCCGTGATCGCGGTGCTGCCGGGCAGCCGGCGCTCGGAGATCGCGCTGATCGGCCCGACGTTCTTCGCGGCGATGGCGCTGATGCAGCAGCGCGAGCCCGGCGTGCGATTCGTGATGCCGGCCGCGACGCCCGCGCTGCGCGAACTGCTGCAGCCGCTCGTCGACGCCCATCCGCAGCTCGCGCTGACGATCACCGACGGCCGTTCGCAGGTCGCGATGACGGCCGCCGACGCGATCCTCGTGAAGAGCGGCACCGTCACGCTGGAAGCCGCGCTGCTGAAGAAGCCGATGGTGATCTCGTACAAGGTGCCCTGGCTGACCGGGCAGATCATGCGCCGGCAGGGCTACCTCCCGTATGTCGGCCTGCCGAACATCCTGGCGGGGCGCTTCGTCGTGCCGGAGCTGCTGCAGCATTTCGCGACGCCCGAGGCGCTCGCCGATGCGACGCTCACGCAACTGCGCGACGACGCGAACCGCCGTACGCTGACCGAAGTGTTTACCGAAATGCATCTGTCGCTGCGGCAGAACACGGCCGCGAAGGCGGCCGAGGCCGTCGTGCGCGTGCTCGAACAACGCAAGGGGCGCGCATGACGGCAGTCCGTGCACCGCGTCGCCGCGCGACCAGCGACGTGCAGGGCGGTTTCGATTTCAGCCGCCCGGACGAGATCGTCTGCGGCGTCGACGAAGCCGGCCGCGGCCCGCTCGCGGGGCCGGTGGTGGCCGCCGCGGTGATTCTCGATCCGGCGCAGCCGATCGACGGGCTCGACGATTCGAAAGCGCTGTCCGCGAAAAAGCGCGACATGCTGTACGACCTGATCGTCGCGCGTTCGCGCGCGTACTGCGTCGCGTCGGCGAGCGTCGACGAGATCGATACGCTGAACATCCTGCATGCGACGATGCTCGCGATGAAACGGGCGGTCGAAGGGCTGTCGGTGCTGCCGACGCTTGCGCAGATCGACGGCAACCGTTGCCCGACGTTGATGGTGCGTGCCGAGGCGATCGTCAGCGGCGACGCGCTCGTGCCGAGCATCTCGGCCGCGTCGATCCTCGCGAAGGTCACGCGCGACCGGATGCTGGTCGACCTGCATGAGCGCTTTCCCGTGTATGGCTTCAACGTGCATGCCGGGTACGGCACGCCGAAACATCTTGCCGCGCTGCGCGAGCACGGCCCGTGCGAAGTGCATCGGCGTTCGTTTGCCCCCGTGCGCGAGGCGCTCGACCTGAGGGCCTGTTCCCGCTAATAACGGGCTTGCGCTGGCCGCCAGAAGGGCCGAGCGCAAGGAATGGGCCGCGGCGAATACCTGGCGTATTCGCAAGGAGCATGACGCCGCGATCGGCCCTTCTGGCGACCAGCCCCTGGAAAGGGATTTTTTAGTTTCGGGAACGTGTCTTGCCGGCCGCATTGCGGCGTCGCGCGTCACTTGTTTGGCTCGGCCAAACGGCGCTCCTTGCTTCTTGCACTGCGACCGGCAAGACACGTTCGCAAGCCCGTTATTAGCGGGAACAGGCCCTTTGATGAAAAGCATTACTTCCCGCGACAACCCGCTGTACAAGCGCCTGAAGGCGCTCGCGGGTTCGACGCCCCAGCAGCGCCGCAGCGGCCAGGCGCTGCTCGAAGGTTTCCACCTCGCGAGCGCGTACCTCGATACGGGCGCGACGCCCGAACTGTGCGTGACGACCGAAGGCGCGCTCGGCCATGCCGAGGCGCAGGCGATCGTCGCGCGCATCGACGCGCAGCGGATCGTCACGCTGCCGGACGCGTTGTTCGGGCAGTTGTCGAATGTCGTCAACGGCGTCGGCTTCCTGCTGCTGGTCGATCGGCCGGCGCAACCGCTGCCCGAACGCGTGACGCACACGTCGGTCGTGCTCGACGGCGTGCAGGATGCCGGCAACGTCGGCTCGATCCTGCGCAGCGCGGCGGCGGCCGGCGTGCGTCACGTGTTCTGCGCGCCGGGGACGGCCTACGCGTGGTCGTCGAAGGTGCTGCGCTCGGGCATGGGCGCGCATTTCTTGTTGTCGATCCATGAGGACGTCGAAGCGGCGGCGCTGGCCGAACGCCTCGGCGTACCGGTCGCGCTGACCGACTCGCACGGCGCGCAGGCGGTCTACGACTGCGACCTGTCAGGGCCCGTCGCCTGGGTGTTCGGTAACGAAGGCGCCGGCGTGTCGGCGTTCTGGCGCGACGCGGCCACGCATCGGGTGACGATTCCGCAGCCGGGCGGGATGGAGTCGCTGAACGTTGCTGCTGCGACAGCGGTGTGCCTGTTCGAGCAGGTACGGCAGCAGCGGCGGCCTGCGTGACGCCGCACGTGTTGCATGTGCGGTAAAACGAAACAAGGCCGCGTTCGACGCGGCCTTGTTGTTTTCGGCGACGGCCCGACGGCGGCCTGCGCTCTCGCGCTCAGTACGATTGCCGGTCGAGGCGGATTTCCTGCAGGATCGTCGTCGCGATTTCCTCGATCGACTTGTGCGTCGACGACAGCCACTTGATCCCTTCGCGGCGCATCATCGCCTCGGCCTCGTTGATCTCGTAGCGGCAGTTCTCGGGCGCCGCGTACTTGCTGCCCGGCCGGCGCTCGTTGCGGATCTCCGACAGGCGCTGCGGGTCGATCGACAGCCCGAACAGCTTCTCACTGTACGGCGACAGCGCCGACGGCAGCTTGCCGCGTTCGAAATCCTCCGGAATCAGCGGATAGTTGGCCGCCTTCACGCCGTACTGCATCGCGAGGTACAGGCTCGTCGGCGTCTTGCCGCTGCGCGACACGCCGACGAGGATCACGTCGGCTTCCGACAGGTTGCGATTCGACTGGCCGTCGTCGTGCGCGAGCGAGAAGTTGATCGCCTCGATCCGCGTCTTGTATTCCTCGGTGTCAGCGTTCTGGTGGCCGCGGCCCATCGCGTGGCTCGACTTGAGCTCCAGTTCCTGCTCGAGCGGTTCGACGAAGCGCTGGAACATGTCGAGCACGAGCGCGTTCGAGCGCTTGACGATGTCGTTCGACTCGCTGTCGACGAGCGTCGTGAACACGATCGCGCGGCGGCCGTCGTGCACGGCGGCTTCGTTGATCTTCTCGACGGTCGCATAGGCCTTGTCGAGCGAGTCGACGAACGGCACGCGCACGAGGCGGAATTTCTGGTCGAACTGGGAGAGGATCGAGTGCGCGAAGGTTTCGGCAGTGATCCCGGTGCCGTCGGAGACGATGAATACGGTAGGCAGCATGAATCTGGACGTCGAGCGTGAAGGGCAGTTGCGCGGGCGGCTGGAGGCGTGCCTCCAGACCCAGTGACAAGGTCGCGCCACATCCGGCAGCCGGCACGGTAGAATAGCGGCAACCTGTTGGATAAGCAATTGCGGGGGCGGGGCGCGAACGGCGTCCGCGACTTGGCCGCGAGATTCAAGAATTCCCGGCAAGTCTGGCGATTTGTCTGCAAATATCGCCCTTCTGCCGGGATTTTTGCAAATCGGGTCGGAAGATTTTCGCCGCTGCGAGTGTTTATCTAACAGGTTGCGCAAGACGCGCCGCGCCTTTTTGCAAGCGCCCGCGTCCGAGCCCACTTGCGCGATCGAGCATTTTTTTCACACTTAGGGGCTTGTATGACTAACGCAGCAAACGTCGCAAAGGACCAGGCGTATGTAATTCCGTTCGAGCAGTTGCGGATGACCGATGTGGAGATCGTGGGCGGCAAGAATGCGTCGCTCGGCGAGATGATCAGCCAGCTTTCCGAAGCAGGCGTTCGCGTACCCACCGGTTTCGCCACGACCGCGCTCGCATTCCGCGATTTCCTCAAGCACAACGACCTCACCGATCGCATCGCCAAGCGTCTCGAGTCGCTCGACATCGACGACGTGAAGGCGCTCGCCGAAGCCGGTGCCGAAATCCGCAAGTGGATCGTCGACGCGCCGCTGCAGGAACGCCTCGAGCAGGAAATCCGCGCGCAGTTCGAAGTGCTGAAGAACGGCTCGCCGGCCGAACTGTCGTTCGCCGTGCGCTCGTCCGCGACCGCGGAAGACCTGCCCGACGCATCGTTCGCCGGCCAGCAGGAGTCGTATCTGAACGTCGTCGGCATCGACGACGTGCTCGACCGCATGAAGCACGTGTTCGCGTCGCTGTACAACGACCGCGCGATCTCGTACCGCGTGCACAAGGGCTTCACGCACGCCGAAGTCGCGCTGTCGGCCGGTGTGCAGCGCATGGTCCGCTCGGACGTCGGCGCGGCCGGCGTGATGTTCACGATCGATACCGAATCGGGCTTCAAGGACGCCGTGTTCATCACGTCGAGCTACGGCCTGGGCGAAACCGTCGTGCAGGGCGCGGTGAACCCGGACGAGTTCTACGTGTTCAAGACGACGCTCGCGCAGGACAAGTACCCGATCATCCGCCGCTCGATCGGCTCGAAGCTGATCAAGATGGAATTCACGCAGCCGGGCGAGCCGGGCCGCGTGAAGACGGTCGACGTGCCGCACGAGCAGCGCAACCGCTACTCGATCACCGATGAAGACGTGATCGAGCTGGCGAAGTACGCGGTCATCATCGAGAAGCACTACCAGCGTCCGATGGACATCGAGTGGGGCAAGGACGGCCGCGACGGCAAGATCTTCATCCTGCAGGCGCGTCCGGAAACGGTGAAGAGCCAGGCGAGCGGCAAGGCCGAGCAGCGCTTCAAGCTGAAGGGCCAGTCGCAGGTGCTCGCGACGGGTCGTGCGATCGGCCAGAAGATCGGCGCGGGCCCCGTGCGCGTGATCCAGGATCCGTCGGAAATGGAACGCGTGCAGCCGGGCGACGTGCTGGTGGCCGACATGACCGACCCGAACTGGGAGCCGGTGATGAAGCGGGCGGCGGCGATCGTCACGAACCGTGGCGGCCGTACCTGCCATGCGGCGATCATCGCGCGTGAGCTCGGCGTGCCGGCAGTCGTCGGCTGCGGCGATGCAACGGACGTGCTGAAGGACGGCGCGCTCGTCACCGTGTCGTGCGCGGAAGGCGACGAAGGCAAGATCTACGACGGGCTGCTCGAGACGGAAGTCACGGAAGTGCAGCGCGGCGAACTGCCGGAAATCCCGGTCAAGATCATGATGAACGTCGGCAACCCGCAGCTCGCGTTCGACTTCTCGCAACTGCCGAACGGCGGTGTGGGTCTCGCGCGTCTCGAGTTCATCATCAACAACAACATCGGCGTTCACCCGAAGGCGATTCTCGAGTACCCGAACATCGACCAGGACCTGAAGAAGGCGGTCGAGAGCGTCGCGCGCGGTCACGCGTCGCCGCGTCAGTTCTACGTCGACAAGCTGACGGAAGGCGTCGCGACGATCGCGGCGGCGTTCTATCCGAAGCCCGTGATCGTGCGTCTGTCCGACTTCAAGTCGAACGAGTACAAGAAGTTGATCGGCGGTTCGCGTTACGAGCCGGACGAGGAAAACCCGATGCTGGGCTTCCGCGGCGCATCGCGCTACATCGCCGAGGACTTCGCGCAGGCGTTCGAGATGGAATGCCGTGCACTGAAGCGCGTGCGTGACGAGATGGGCCTGACCAACGTCGAGATCATGGTGCCGTTCGTGCGAACCGTGAAGCAGGCGGAGCGCGTCGTCGGCCTGCTCGAGAAGTTCGGCCTGAAGCGCGGCGAAAACGGCCTGCGCCTCGTGATGATGTGCGAAGTCCCGACCAACGCGATCCTCGCCGAAGAGTTCCTGGAGCACTTCGACGGTTTCTCGATCGGCTCGAACGACCTCACGCAGCTCACGCTCGGCCTCGACCGCGATTCGGGCATGGAACTGCTGGCCGTCGACTTCGACGAACGCGACCCGGCCGTCAAGTTCCTGTTGAAGCGTGCGATCGATACCTGCCGCAAGATGGGCAAGTACGTCGGGATCTGCGGCCAGGGCCCGTCCGATCACCCGGACTTCGCGCAATGGCTGACCGACGAAGGCATCGTGTCGATCTCGCTGAACCCCGACACGATCATCGATACGTGGCAGGCGCTCGCCAACCGCAAGTAACGATCGGGCATGCAACTTCGGCGAAAGGGCGGTCCGCCGCGCTTTCGTTGAAGGCAAAATGCAAGGTTCGTGCTATAAACACCCCGGTAAGCACCGGGGTGTTTTTTTTCGTCGGTACGCGCGGCGATCTCGCGTGTGCCGAGCGCTGCGTGCAGTTGCGCACGCAGCGAATAGAGTGAGCATCGGGGCGTTTTTCTGGAGACCACAATGATGTCGGGGCATCTGTTCTGGTGGGTCGGGGTCGGCGTGCTGGTCGTCGCGGAGTTGCTGACGGGCACGTTCTATCTGCTGATGATCGCGCTCGGCTTTCTCGCGGGCGGTGTGTTGCAACTGGCCGGTTTCGCGCCGCACGTGCAGTTCGGCGCGGCGGCCGCGGTCGCGATCGTCGCGATGATCGCGCTGCGCCGCTCGGGGCTCGGCCGCAAGCAGAAGCGCGATACGTCGACGAATCCCGACGTCAATCTCGATATCGGCTCGACCGTCACGGTCGACGCGTGGCGTGACGGTCGCGCGCGCGTGCAGTATCGCGGCGCCGACTGGGACGTCGAGCTCGCGCACGGCGAGCGCGACGATGCGCACGTGTACCAGGTCAGCGCCGTGCGCGGCAATTGCCTCGTGGTCGTGGCGAAACCCGCGGGCTGATCGTCCGCTGATACAACAAGGAGAGAATATTTCATGGATTCGCTGATCATCTGGGTTGTCCTGCTCGTCATCGCGATCGTGATCGTGTCGAAGACGGTGAAGATCGTGCCGCAGCAGCATGCATGGGTGCTCGAGCGCTTCGGGCGCTACCACGCGACGCTGTCGCCCGGTCTCAATATCGTGCTGCCGTTCGTCGATCGCATCGCATACCGGCACGTGCTGAAGGAAATTCCGCTCGACGTGCCGAGCCAGGTCTGTATCACGCGCGACAACACGCAGTTGCAGGTCGACGGCGTGTTGTACTTCCAGGTAACCGATCCGATGAAGGCGTCCTACGGATCGAGCAACTTCGTGCTGGCGATCACGCAGCTCGCGCAAACGACGCTGCGCTCGGTGGTCGGCAAGCTCGAACTCGACAAGACGTTCGAGGAACGCGATTTCATCAACCACAACATCGTGTCGGCGCTCGATCAGGCAGCGGCGAACTGGGGCGTGAAAGTGCTGCGCTACGAGATCAAGGACCTGACGCCGCCGAAGGAAATCCTGCACGCGATGCAGGCGCAGATCACCGCGGAGCGTGAAAAACGCGCGCTGATCGCCGCATCCGAAGGCCGCAAGCAGGAACAGATCAACCTCGCGTCGGGTGCGCGTGAAGCCGCGATCCAGAAGTCCGAAGGCGAACGGCAGGCCGCGATCAACCAGGCGCAGGGCGAAGCCGCCGCGATTCTGGCGGTGGCCGAGGCGAACGCGCAGGCGATCCAGAAGATCGCGAGCGCGATCCAGTCGCAAGGCGGGATGGACGCGGTGAATCTGAAGGTCGCCGAGCAGTATGTCGGCGCGTTCGCGAATCTCGCGAAGCAGGGCAACACGCTGATCGTGCCGTCGAACCTGTCGGATCTCGGCACCGCGATCTCGTCGGCGCTGACGATCGTCAAGAACGCGGGGGCGGCGTCCGGCGCGAAGGGCTGAGCCCGATGCGATGCGCGCGCGGCTGCCGCGTGCGCATCGTCGTGCGACGAATCGTCGCGCAGTCGGGCAAACCGGACGCGCGATTCAGGTAGTCAAAAGCGACACGGCCCGCTTCGAGCGGGCCGTGTCGTTTGCGATGAACGCCGTGTGCGTCAGGTGCCGGCGCGCATGATGCGCGCCTTCTCGCGTTCCCAGTCGCGTTTCTTCTCGGTTTCGCGCTTGTCGTGCAGCTTCTTGCCCTTCGCGAGCGCGATGTCGCATTTCACGCGGCCGCCCTTGTAGTGGAAGTTCAGCGGCACGAGCGTATAGCCGCGCTGCTCGACCTTGCCGATCAGCTTCTTGATTTCGTCGCGGTGCAGCAGCAGCTTGCGCGTGCGGACCGGGTCGGGCTTGATGTGCGTCGAGGCCTCGGGCAGCGGGCTGATATGGGTCCCGATCAGGAAGATCTCGGCGTTCTTCACCACGACGTAGCCTTCCTTGATCTGGCCGCGTCCGGCGCGCAGCGCCTTGACTTCCCAGCCCTCCAGCACGAGCCCCGCCTCGTAGCGTTCCTCGATGTGATAATCGAAGTGCGCTTTCCTGTTGTCGATGATGCTCATGAAAGGATCGGGCCAACTCGTTTAAAATCACGATTTTAGCAAAGCGGGGCGGGAATCGCCCGGCTTGGCGTTCCCACTTTAAGCGATGCCGCGCGATTTATGGCAGATGTCCAGAAAACCGTATTGATCCGTCACTCGGCGGAACAGATGTTCGACCTCGTCACCGACGTGGCCGACTACCCCAATTTCCTGCCCTGGTGCGGCGGTGTCGAGGTTCGCCGTCAGGACGAGAGCGGAATGGAAGCGCGCATCGACATCAACTTCAAGGGTATCAAGCAGCATTTCGCGACGCGCAACACGCAGCAGCGTCCGACACGGATCGACATGGAGTTCGCGGACGGGCCGTTCAAGAAGTTCACGGGTTCGTGGCGCTTCATCCCGCTGCGCGCCGACGCGTGCAAGATCGAATTCGCGCTGCACTACGAGTTTTCGAGCATCCTGCTCGAGAAGATCATCGGGCCGGTGTTCAGCCACATCGCGAACACGTTCGTCGATTCGTTCGTGAAGCGCGCGGACCAGCGCTACGGAAAGGGGTGACGCGATGCTGTCGATCGAAGTCTGCTATGCACTGCCGGACCGCCAGACGCTGATTCCGCTGTCGCTGCCCGAAGGCGCGACCGTGCGCTCGGCGATCGACGCGAGCGGCGTGCTCGCGCTGCACCCGGAGATCGATCTCGCGCACGCGAAGACGGGCGTCTACGGCAAGCTCGCGCCGCTCGATGCGCCGCTCGTCGACCACGATCGCGTCGAGATCTACCGTCCGCTGATCGTCGATCCGAAGCTCGCGCGCCAGCGGCGCGTCGACAAGTCCCGCCGCGACGGCTCGATCGAGGGCCGCAAGTGGATGCACAAGGACGCGCGCTGACGCGTCGTTCGCGCTGATGGGTCCGATCAAACGCCGCGGCGCTCAGTGGGCCGCGGCGTTTGCGTTTGTCGGCGCGCCGCCCGGCGTGTCGCCATGCTTTCGTACCGAGCCGTATACACCGGCGAGCAGCAGCACGAGCGCGGCGATCTCCAGCACATGCGGCATTCGCCGGTCGTACACGAACGCGTACAGCATCGCGAACACGGTTTCGAACACGATCAGCTGACCCGACAGCGTCAGCGGCAGCCGCTTCGACGCGGCGTTCCACAGCCCGTTGCCGAGCCACGACGCGCCGATCGCGAGCACGAGGTTCAGCAGCCAGAACAACTGCCAGCGCGATGCGGGCACGGCCGCCTGCACGGCGCCGGCCGGCAGCGCGAGGATCGCCACCCAGCAGAGCGCGCCGATCAGACCCGTCACGACACCCCACAGCACCGACCATTCGTTGCCGCCGAAATGGTGATGGCGCTGCAGGTATCGCGTATTTGCCACCGCATACCAGGTCCAGCTCGCGAGCGCGCCCGCCGCGCAGGCGATGCCCGCGAGCTTCTGGGCGAGCGTCGTCGCGTGCGCGGCTTCGGACGTAAACAGATCGACGTTGATGCAGACGATGCCCGCGATCACCAGCGCGAGCGGGGCGGCAAGCCGCCGCAGCGGCATCGCGCCTTGGTCGCCGAGGCCCGCGAGCGTGACGGTCACGGGCAGCACGCCGACGATCAGCGAACTCGGCGCGATGCCGATCAGGTGCACGGCGCCGGACAGCAGCATGTAGTACGCGACGTTGCCGATGACGGCGAGCCTCACGAGGGCGACGAGATCCTCGCGGGTCAGCCGGGCCAGCAGCGCGCGCGCGGCCGACAGCGCGGCCACGAGCGACACGAGGCCGTACATCGTGTAGCGGCCGGCGCTCAGCAGCAGCGGCGAGAAATCGGTCAGCAGCCGCGGAACCAGAAACACCATGCCCCACATGGCGCCCGCCAGGACACCGTACACCACGCCGCGCTGCATCGACCGCTCCGAACAAAATGACCGAGGTGCGCGCATCTTAGCGATGCCGTCGCGGCGGCGTCTTGTTCATTCCTGCACTCGGGGCATGGAGTGGTTTCGACAGGGCGGCGAATCAATCCTCTGTCGAATCGGGCGTCGCCGCCGCGCCGTCGCCGGCGACACGCGCGCGCGCCGGGCGCCGCACGGCACGCAGCTTGCCGCTGTTGCCGCCGCCGCAGTAGAAGCGGTCGTGACCGTCGGATTCGAGCCCCGACACGCCGACGCCGGCCGGCATGTCGATCTGCTCGAGCACTTCGCCCGTGCGCGGATCGATGCGCCGCAGGTCGCTCCGGTCGGCCTCCCACGTGCCGTGCCACAGCTCGCCGTCGACCCACGTCACGCCGGTGACGAAGCGGTTCGATTCGATCGTGCGCAGCACGGCGCCTGATTGCGGATCCACCTGATGAATCTTGCGTTCGCTGTACTGGCCGACCCACAGCGTGCCTTCCGCCCACGCGAGCCCCGAATCGGCGCCGCCGCCGGGCGCCGGGATCGTCGCGAGCACGCGGCCCGATTCGGGGTCGATCTTCTCGATGCGGTCCTCGACGATCTGGAACAGGTGGCGGCCGTCGAATGCGGTGCCCGCGTGCGCGGCGACGTCGAGCGAACGGACGATCGTGCCGCGCTCGGGGTCGAGCGCATTCAGCTTGTCGCCGGACGCGTACCACACGTGCTGCCCGTCGAACGTGACGCCGTGCACGCCGTCGACGCCCGGAAACGGGCCGTATTCGTGAAGGATGTCTGCAGTGGAGCGTTTCATGTTCGTCACCTCGTGGTTCGATGGGGCCATCCTAATCGCCCGGCAGCGCAACCGGGAGTAACAAGGTCGTCGCGAATCCGGGCAGCGGCGGCGTCATCCAGCGGCGCGCGCGTGCGCGGCCGAGCGCCTGCACCTTGCCGGTTTCCGCGAGCGCATCGAGCGCGCGCTGCACGGTGCGCTGGCTGGCGCCGAGCGCGAGCGCCAGCGCGGAGCTCGACCACGCTTCGCCGTCGGCGAGGAGCGCGAGCAGGGCCGCGTGCCGATCGTCGACCGGGCGCGCGAGGACGACGGTGTCGCGCACGCCGAGCGGTTCGAGCGCGAAGCCGCGCGGTGTCGCGACGACGTTCGCGAGCGGGCGCAGCACCGCGCGCAGCCGGCCGATTTCGACACGCAGCCGCGCACGATGCGATTCGTCGGCCTGTTTCGCGCGGAACGCAGCGGCGACGAGCGCGTTTCTCGACACGTCGGCCGGCCACGCTTCGCCAAGCGTGCGGGCGAGCACGAACAGCACCGGACGCCGCGCGAGCGACACGGTCTTGCGCGCATCGCGCACCGTGTGGCGGCATGCGTCGACGACCAGCGAATTCGACTCGAACAGCGTCTCGACTTCGTCGAGCGACACGAGCCGCGACGTGCCGCGCGCGATGAGCCGCGCGGCCGGTGCGTCGAGTGCGAGCGCCGCGGTGTCGACCTCGGCCGTCAGCGCCGCGATGCCGGCGGCGCGCGCGGCTGTCCGCGCACGGTCGAGCGCCGCACGGGCCGCATGCGTGCGGATGCGGCGCATCGCGATGCCGGCTGCGATCAATTCATGGGCGGCGCGCGATGCGGGCGGCAGCGGAGCGGGATCGAGATGCGCAAGCAGCTGCTCGGCCTCGTCGAGATGGCCGATCAGCAGCAAGCGGCGCACGCCGAGATAGCGGGCATGCGCGACGTTCGCGTGGTCGCCGTGCGCGTCGAGCGTCGCGCAGGCCGCATCGAGCGCGCGCGTCGGCCAGTGCAGGTCGCGCGACGCGAGCGCGATCTCGGCTTCCGCGACGACGCAGCGCGCCCGCGCGACCGCTTCTTTCGCGCCGAATGCGCGTGCGGCGCCGCGCACGAGCGCGCGTGCACGGTCGAAATCGC
This sequence comes from Burkholderia sp. LAS2, assembly GCF_018417615.1. Taxonomy (NCBI): domain Bacteria; kingdom Pseudomonadati; phylum Pseudomonadota; class Betaproteobacteria; order Burkholderiales; family Burkholderiaceae; genus Burkholderia; species Burkholderia sp. LAS2. The sequence goes on along the minus strand of NZ_CP071052.1, from coordinate 2,630,314 downwards.
CGAGCTGCGCGAGCGCGATCCCGCGCAGCGCGAGCGCCGGCGCATCGTCGCGCAGCGCGACGCGGTTCAGTGCGCCGAGCGCGTCACCGGCCGCGAGCGCGCGCGCGGCCGCCGTGATCAGCGAATCCATCCGAATCCCGACACACTTGTCACTCCCTCTGGCCCGATGCCGGCCACTAATCTAGCACCACGCACACGGCTCCGGATGCCGTGCCCGGATACCCATCGGAAGGAGGAACCTGCAATGACGACCCATCTCACCGGAACCCGCGACGAATGGCTGGCCGAACGTCGCGCGCTGCTCGACGCGGAAAAGGCGCTGACGCGGCAAAGCGACGAACTCGCGCGGCGGCGCCAGGCGCTGCCGTGGGTGCGCGTCGACAAGACTTACCGGTTCGATACCGAGGACGGGCAGGCGACGCTCGACGACCTGTTTCACGGCCGTTCGCAATTGCTCGTCTATCACTTCATGTTCGGCCCCGACTACAAGGCGGGCTGCCCGTCGTGCTCGGCGCTTGCCGACGGCTTCGACGGCTTCGCCGTGCATCTGGCGCACCACGACGTGACGCTCGCGGCCGTGTCGCGCGCGCCGCTCGCGAAACTGCTCGCATACCGGCAGCGGATGGGCTGGACGTTCCCGTGGGCGTCGTCGGTCGGCAGCGATTTCAACTTCGACTTCAACGTGTCGTTCACCGAAACGCAGCAGCGCGCGGGCGACGTCGAATACAACTATGCGCGGGCCGGCCATGCGATGGACATGGATCCGCCGCCGGCACCCGTCGTACAGTTCGCGGCCACGTGCGGCACCGACGCACGCAGGTATTCGCTCGACCGGCCGGGAATGAGCGCATTCGTGCGCGAGGACGGCGCCGTCTATCACACGTATTCGACTTACGCGCGCGGCCTCGACGGGTTGTGGGGGATGTACCAGTGGCTCGATCGCGCGCCGCTCGGTCGCAACGAGGCCGGCCCATGGTGGCGCCGTCACGACGAGTACGCGCGCGGTTGAGCGGGGTGGCCACGGGCGGGAGCGCGTGATGACACGAATGACGACCGGGCCGAAAGCTGGCGAGACGGCCCCCGATCCCCGGGCGTTCTGCGTGGCGGTCGCGGCCGTGTTCGCGGTCGTCGCGATGGCGTTGCTGGCGCAGCACGCGTCGATGGCGGCGATGGGCGGCGAACCGATGCCCGGCGGCTGGATGGCGTCGGCCGCCTGGCTGCGGCCGTGCGGGCAGGGCGCCGGGCGCGCGTTCGTGGCGTTCGTTGAAATGTGGGGCGCGATGACGGTGACGATGATGCTGCCCGTGCTCGCGCCGATGCTCTGGGGTTACCGGCAGCGCATCGGCCCGCATGCGGCGGTGCGGTCGGCCTGGCTCGTCGTCGTCGCGGGGGCCGGATATTTCTCGGTCTGGATCGCGCTCGGCGCGCTCGTGTTTCCGATTGGCGCCGCACTGACGATGGCCGCCGCCCGGCTGCCGGCGTTCGCCCGGGCGATCCCGTTCGCGGCCGGCGCCGTCGTGCTGGCCGCGGGCGCGTTGCAATTCTCCGGGTGGAAGGCGCGCCGGCTCGCGTGCTGCCGGCACGCGGCGGCGCACGATGGGCATGTGCCGCGGGCTGCGGTCGTCACGGCATGGCGGTACGGCCTGCGCGCCGCGATCCGATGCGGCGCGTGTTGCGGGAACCTGATGGCGGTCGCGTTGGCGGCCGGCATGATGGAACTGCACGTGATGGCTGCCGTCGCGGTGGCGATCGCCGCCGAACGCGTGGCGCCGGCCGGCGGGTGCGTCGCGCGGATCGTCGGGTACGCGGTGGTGGTGGCCGGCATCGCGATGGTGGCCCGCGCGGCCGGGCTGGCGTGAGGCGGGCAGGCAAGCCGCTTCGGCGGGCGTGTCGCCGGGCCGTGCGCGGACGCTGTCGTCGCGCCCGTGTAGCCCCGCCGCAACACGCGCACCTGCCGCCCGGCCTGATTGCGCGAATGGTTCGACGCGCCCGTAAAACGAAAAGCGATCGAAAACGAACCGAACGGCGATCCGAACGATTCGGCCCCCGAGCGGCCGAAACCGGCTAAGCCGTTGTTCGTGTTGTGAAAATTCGCGGCGCTTCGCGTATAATTCGCTTTTGCGCCCATAGGATTTGCCATGCGTCTGATCCAAAAAGCACTCACTTTCGATGACGTGCTCCTCGTTCCCGCCTTCTCCGACGTTCTCCCGCGCGACACCAGCCTCAAGACCAAGCTGACCCGCAACATCTCCCTGAACATGCCGCTCGTGTCCGCCGCGATGGACACGGTCACCGAAGGTCGCCTCGCGATCGCGATGGCGCAGCAGGGGGGCGTCGGTATCGTCCACAAGAACCTGACGCCGGCCGAACAGGCCCGCGAAGTCGCCAAGGTCAAGCGTTTCGAGTCGGGCGTCGTCCGCGACCCGATCACGGTGCCGCCGCAAATGAAGGTGCGCGACGTGATCGCGCTGTCGCGCCAGCATGGCATCTCGGGCTTCCCGGTCGTCGAAGGCCCGCAGCTCGTCGGTATCGTCACGAACCGCGACTTGCGTTTCGAAACGCGCCTCGACGAGCCGGTCAAGTCGATCATGACGCCGCGCGAGCGCCTCGTCACGGTCAAGGAAGGCACGCCGCTTGCCGAGGCGAAGGCGCTGATGCACAGCCACCGCCTCGAGCGCGTGCTGGTCGTCAACGACGCGTTCGAACTGCGCGGCCTGATGACCGTCAAGGACATCACGAAGCAGACCGAGCACCCGGACGCGTGCAAGGACGAACACGGCAAGCTGCGCGCAGGCGCGGCGGTCGGCGTCGGTCCGGACAACGAAGAACGCGTCGAGCTGCTGGTGCAGGCCGGCGTCGACGTGATCGTCGTCGATACCGCGCACGGTCACAGCAAGGGCGTGCTCGAGCGTGTGCGCTGGGTCAAGCAGAACTTCCCGCACGTCGAGGTGATCGGCGGCAACATCGCGACGGCCGCCGCCGCGAAGGCGCTCGTCGAATACGGCGCGGACGCGGTCAAGGTCGGCATCGGCCCGGGCTCGATCTGCACGACGCGGATCGTCGCGGGTGTCGGCGTGCCGCAGATCAGCGCGATCGCGAACGTCGCGGAAGCACTGAAGGGCACCGGCGTGCCGTGCATCGCCGACGGCGGCGTGCGCTTCTCGGGCGACGTGTCGAAGGCCCTCGCGGCCGGCGCGAACGCCGTGATGATGGGCAGCATGCTCGCGGGCACCGAAGAGGCGCCGGGCGACGTGTTCCTGTACCAGGGCCGCCAGTACAAGTCGTATCGCGGCATGGGCTCGGTCGGTGCGATGAAGGACGGCGCGGCGGACCGCTACTTCCAGGACAACTCGGCGAACATCGACAAGCTCGTGCCGGAAGGCATCGAAGGCCGCGTCGCGTACAAGGGTTCGGTCAACGCGATCCTGTTCCAGCTGGTCGGCGGCGTGCGCGCGAGCATGGGCTACTGCGGCTGCAAGACGATCGACGAGCTGCACGAGAAGGCCGAATTCGTCCAGATCACCGCGGCGGGCATGCGCGAGTCGCACGTGCACGACGTGCAGATCACGAAGGAAGCGCCGAACTACCACGTGGACTGATCGCCGATGAAACCGCTGCTGCGAGCCGTGCTGATCGTCGATGCCGTGCTGCTGCTGGCGTTCGGCGTGCTGTTCGTGCTGACGCCCTGGCAGGCGCTGTTCAACGCGCTGCAACTGGCGAACATCCAGCCGGCGATGCTCGGCCAGGCGTTCGGCATCGCGCTGCTCGGGCTCGCGTGGCTCGCGTTTCATGCGGCGTTCAACGGCGACCTCACGGCGCCCGTCGCGCGCGCGGTCGGCCATGTCAACTGGCTGACCGGCGTGCTGACGGTCGTGTGGTCGCTCGGCACCGGCAGCGGCCCCGCGCTCGCGGCCGCCGGCCGGGTGTTGTCGGCGGTGGCCGGAGTCGCGTTGATCCTGCTCGGCCTCGGCGGCGTGCGCCTCGCATCGGCCGTGCGCCGGCGCGAGAAAGCGCAGGCGCTCGAGGGCCGGGACGCGCAGCGTCCGGTCGAACCGGCGCGGGCTTCCGCCGTGCAGCCGCGGGTCGAGCCGGTCGTCAGCCGTCCGGTGGCGCCTTCGGCGCCGGCCGCGGCAGCCCCATCGGCCGCCTCCGAGCGCGCGTCAGGCAGCGTCGCGTTCGACGCGCGCCCGCCGTCGCAGGATTGACCGGCGATGCGTCGCGCGAGCCGCCTGCCGCCCGACGCCGCTATCCATGCTTTTGACGCAGCGCTTCGTGCGCTGCTTTTCTTATTCTCTTCATCCCGTCCGCAGCCATGCACGACAAAATCCTGATTCTCGACTTCGGTTCGCAAGTCACCCAACTGATCGCGCGCCGCGTGCGTGAAGCGCACGTCTACTGCGAAATCCATCCGAACGATGTGTCCGACGAATTCGTCCGCGAGTTCGCGCCGAAGGCGGTGATCCTGTCGGGCAGCCACGCGAGCACGTACGAAGACCATCAACTGCGCGCGCCGCAGGCCGTGTGGGATCTCGGCGTGCCGGTGCTCGGCATCTGCTACGGCATGCAGACGATGGCCGTGCAGCTCGGCGGCAAGGTCGAGTGGAGCGACCATCGCGAATTCGGCTACGCGGAAATGCGTGCGCACGGCCATACGCGCCTGCTCGACGGCATCGAGGATTTCACGACGGCCGAAGGCCACGGGATGCTGAAGGTCTGGATGAGCCACGGCGACAAGGTGGCCGAGCTGCCGCCGGGCTTCGCGCTGATGGCGTCGACGCCGAGCTGCCCGATCGCCGGCATGGCCGACGAGGCGCGCGGCTACTACGCGGTGCAGTTCCATCCGGAAGTCACGCACACGGTGAAGGGCCGCCAGATCATCGAACGCTTCGTGCTGCAAATCGCCGGCGCGAAGCCCGACTGGATCATGAAGAACCACATCGAGGAAGCCGTCGCGAAGATCCGCGAGCAGGTCGGTGACGAGGAAGTGATTCTCGGCCTGTCGGGCGGTGTCGATTCGAGCGTCGCGGCCGCGCTGATCCATCGCGCGATCGGCGATCAGCTGACCTGCGTGTTCGTCGATCACGGCCTGCTGCGCCTGAACGAAGGCAAGATGGTGCTCGACATGTTCGAGGGCCGGCTGCATGCGAAGGTCGTGCACGTCGACGCGTCCGACCAGTTCCTCGGCCACCTGGCCGGCGTGACCGATCCGGAAGCGAAGCGCAAGATCATCGGCCGCGAGTTCGTCGAGGTGTTCCAGGCTGAAGCGCAGAAGCTGTCGAAGGCGAAGTGGCTCGCGCAGGGCACGATCTACCCGGACGTGGTCGAATCGGGCGGCACGAAGACGAAGAAGGCGACGACGATCAAGAGCCACCACAACGTCGGCGGCCTGCCGGAAACGCTCGGCCTGAAGCTGCTCGAGCCGCTGCGCGACCTGTTCAAGGACGAAGTGCGCGAGCTGGGTGTCGCGCTCGGCCTGCCGCCGGAGATGGTGTACCGCCATCCGTTCCCGGGCCCGGGCCTCGGCGTGCGGATTCTCGGCGAAGTGAAGCGCGAGTATGCGGACCTGCTGCGCCGTGCGGACGCGATCTTTATCGAGGAGCTGCGTGGCACGACCGCGACCGCGCAGGATGCGGCTGCGGGCCTGTGCGGCGAGGGCGATGTCGGCAAGAGCTGGTACGACCTGACGAGCCAGGCGTTTGCGGTGTTCCTGCCGGTCAAGTCGGTGGGCGTGATGGGCGATGGGCGCACATACGACTATGTGACGTCGCTGCGCGCGGTGCAGACGACCGACTTCATGACCGCGCATTGGGCGCATCTGCCGTATGCGTTGCTCGGCCGTGCGTCGAACCGGATCATCAACGAGGTGCGCGGGATCAATCGGGTGGTGTACGACATCTCGGGGAAGCCGCCGGCGACGATTGAGTGGGAATAGAGGTTCGTGAAATTCCCTTTTGAATCAATGGGTTGTGTTGATTGGTAAATCACGCGTGCCCGATTCTAAATTGCCGAGCGCAGGTCCGTAAGTCCTTGATCGCTAGAGGAATTGTCAACCTGCGCCTGCGCCCTGCGCGGAAACCGAGCAACCGTCATTTGACGGTATTTCTGACGATATATGCGGGCAACATGTGGATGGGCTTGCTTGATTCCGTCAGCGGTGCCGACGGTATCCTTGACCTGTTAAAGCCATGCGCTTTGACGCTCAGCCGTCCAAGCCGCTGGGGGCGGCCCTGACGCCAATGTCAACGTCGGACGTAATTTCCCCAAGTGGGGAGTATCTATCCGACGCTGACACGCCAATGGCATCAGCACGGAGTTGTTCAGTGCCCAGCGCCTCCTGAGGCAGCCACATGCCTGCAGACCAAACTGCTTCTAGTTTTGCGGCGAGGTCTGCGCCGAGCCAGGCAGCCGCCAGTCCTGCTACATAGGTTGCGCACTCGGGTTTTTCACGCCGCACTCCGTTCGCAAGCAACCAGCGGTACAACGGGAGCGCTGCAGAAACGGTCGGATAGCCTGGTTCGACGGAACGGTTGAAGTCCACGGGAATTGACAGGCCCTTCGGGTCCAGGTCGCCAAAGTACTCCGCTGAAGAAGCTCCTGTTTCTTGTATCGCTTGGCGCAACGCTCGCCCAGTGAGCCTGAAGTTTTCACCTCCGCCGTAGATGACCGCCGCGTATCGTCGCGTGGCCTCATTCCATTCGGCGAAGCTCCAGTACGTGTTGTGGTTTTCGACAACGAGTACGGACTTGCCAGGCGCATCAACCTTGCGATACGGCAGCGGCTGGGGCACTCGGAAGCAACCGATGACGGAAATTGGAAGTCGCCCACCAAAGAGGAAGTCTCCGACACACATGTTGTCGAGCCGCTTCTCGTCGCCGAAGATTTCCAAGGAACGTTCCTTGATTGGAACCGAGGAGAAAGCCCCTCGGCGTCGGAGTAGGAAGTCATTGATGGGGCGTAGCGATGGCAACTGCGATGGCCTCAACTCTGGCCAGAACCCCAGCTCCGGCGCCCAGATCACGTCGGCATAATTGACAGAAGCCTTGGAGCGAGGTGAGCTCTTCAACGTGACCCAAAGTGGGAGAGCGGGCGAGCCGACCTGTTCCCAACTTCTGGTAGCCGGCAGCGAGATTGCACCGTCAGCTTCTAGCTCTTTCAGCGCCCTCAGCAGCAGCACACCACGGTCTGGGTTGTTCTGGACATCTGGATACAGCGAGAAGTAGTGCCGGCGCAGCTCGTCGAGCGGCACACGCTTGCGCGGCGATGATAGCAGCGCTTCAAGGAACTCGCTCAAGCCAACTCCTCGGGTACGTTGTTGAGCTTCAGGTTAGCGAACTCAAGGTGCCAGCGTCTTGTCTTGCTGTTCTGTCCGGCGCGGCGCAGGCGGATGAATCGCTGGAACTCGCCGAGAGCGTTGAAGTCCTGAAGTGCCGTGGCGAATATCAATTGGACGTTCATGGCCTCGGCGAGCAGCCGTTGGGCCCGCCACATGGTGGGGCTGGTGGCCTTCGCGAACGGGTTGTCGAGGATGAGTGGCCCACCGGCAATGCGATATACCTGTGCGTGGTTCTCAGCCCGCAACTGGTTGATGACCAAGTACAGGAACATCGCCATGACGACGCCTTCGCCACCGGAGTTCGAAACCCGCTCAACCGGTACGTACTGCTCTGTCTCCTCGATGGACATCTTCAGGACTTGCAGTCCTAGCGGACGCCCATAAACGCGCGCCACAGCGTCGGCGATGAAGTCTGTACCGCGCGGAGGGAACACATTTGTATCAACCAACGTGTCGAGGTAGGCGCTGAGAGTCTGGCGTCGCGTCTCAACTGGCACTGAGCCGAAGTTTGCCCGCATCTTCAGGACTTGCTTGCCACCGACGTATGGGGCACCCACCGGCACTGACTTGTCCTTGCTCGTCGCGCGATTCAGCGTCGTGATGGCCGAGCGGACGACGGCGAGAACCTCCTCGACGCAGGCATCGAAGTCAGCTTGCATCGACCGCAGCGTTGCCTCGGTCGTTGCGATGCGGTCGTCCAGATGCTCTAGGAGCCGTTTCGCGTCCGTACACGCGGCACCGAACTCGTTGGCGACCATCTGCTGCGCAACATCGGGGTCGACCTCGCGGAACGATTGCTCCGACGCAGCCGCCTTGACGAGGTCGAAGGCAGCGCGAGCCTTGGTTTGCAGTTTGCTGACGCCTTGGTTCTTCCCCGTGTAGTCCTTTAGCAGCGCGTTGACTTGGTTGCTGGCGTCGGCCTCGAGAACCAGACTGTCGGGGTCCGGCACTTCTAAGGTCATTCCCACTTGGGCGCCGATTTCCGCTGCAATGAGCACTGGATCGGGCTTGTCTTCAAACCCCATGCTGCTGCGCAGCAGCGCCTCAACCTTCCTGTCCGCCTCCGCGGCTGTGCGCTTCCGATTGGCTCTGTCCGCAGCTTGGTTCGCGGCTTCGTTGGCCGCACGCATCCTTTCCAACGCCGCGTTCACGCGGTTCTCGGCCTCAGCCATGAGAGCGGCCAGAGCATCCAGGTCTAAAGCCTCGTGAGCAGGTACCGCGGGGCCGAGGTTCGTCTTGTTTGAGTCCAACCACTTTCTTGACTCGCCGTTCACGACCTGCAGATTTGAAGCAGCGCTCACCTGCTCTGGCTTGGCCGCCTCCAGTGCGGTCTCGACGTTGGCTAACGCATCTTCATGGTTTACGTTCAGGAAGGCAGCAAGGTCCGCCATCTGAACGCCCTTGTATTCTCGGGTGAACTCCTTGGCCTTGTCTTCACGGCGCTTTCGAGCATCTTCCAGCTTGTGTGCCAACAGCCCGAGTCGCTCCCTTTCTTCGACCAGATAGGCCGCTTCCGCATCGCTGTAAATGCGGCGCAACGTCTCTACCGGTCGCGGGTTCTGTAACAGCTGTTCGTGAGCCGGATAGTCCTTGTCGTAGTGCGCAACGCCCGCACGCTCTTCGCCTGCGACCTTGAGTTCATGGTCAGTGCTCACGCGCAAACCGTGGTCGCGGTCGTGTTCACGCTGCAGTCGCTCAAGGCCCTCATCGGCTGCGGACTTGCTCTCCTGTGCTGCGTTGATGCCTTGTGCGACGTCCGCCAGTCGGTGGACGCGCTCCGAATGGCCGGCTTCGTGTTCGTTCTGGAACGTGCGAACTGCTTCGGAAGATAAAAGTGCAGCCTGGCGTCTCGCATCGGCGGCTTGGGCTTGCAGCTCCAGCCCTTGAGCCTTCTCATCCAACTCAAGCGAGAGCGATTCGAGGGACTCCGCGCGTGCTGTCGCAGCGGCAGCGTCTTCTTCGAGGGCCACCTTGTCGGCTCGTGCCCGTCCAAGTTTTCCGTCGCCGAATTCCTTCGCATACGTATCCAGCTCGTGGATAATCTTCAGCGTTTGGTCGTGGCGCTCCTGATACGCGGACCGACGCTCGTTTTCATCGGAGACCAGGATCTCGAGGTTCGAGCCCAGCTTGGCGGCAGCCTCGACGTTAAAGGCCGAATCGTCCTCGGCAGGGACGACCAAGCGCTCCGCCAGTTGCGCTGCAGGCTCAAGGGTTGTCGCTGATATCACTACAGGACGCGTAGGCCGCCGTGCCTCCCAGGAGATGGCCCTGGCCCTATCAAGTTCCGTGGACGCCACGGAGACGCCGAGGAAGCGGGCGGGGTCGCTGGCGACGAGCGCCTGCGCCTTGGAGGCGTCCGGTAAGGCGCGTGAGATGTATTCGTTATAGGCTTTCGCCGAGCGCACTCCTGCCTGTAGAAGTGTCTCGACGACGAGTGCAACGTCGATGCTGTAGCCAGCAACCCCGGTCTCATCAATAGCCTGCTTGGTGGCGCGTAGTTCCGCCAAGCGAACGTCTCCCACAGACACTTGTCGTGCCGACTCAGAGACGACCTCGCGCAGGCGGGCAGGCAAGGCCGTGGACAACGGGTCGACGCGGTCGGATTCGACGGCATTCAGAAGAGCCGGTAGCTGTGCCAGGCGTTCGAGTTCGGCTTCTCCTCGTGTGATGAACTCGCCGAGTGCCCGTGCCTTGGCGGCCAACTCGGCCGCGCGGACGTTCTCCGCTGCGGAGGACTGTCGATGCTCTCGTGTCTCCTTGGCGCAGCGTTGCTGCGATGCTCGATGCAGGTCACGCTCGGAAGCCGCAGTTGCAGCGTTGGTATTCAGTCGTTCAAGCGCCTCCGCAGTCGTTTCATCGGGTCCGAGAAAGGCACCATCCGCTTCAAGAGCTTGCCTACGACGCGTGTAGGACTCCTCGGCCGCTTGAAGCTTCGAGCGTTCCCCTACCTGGCGGAGCTCGTCAGCTTCGGCTTGAGTTCGTTGCTTGCGGAGGGTCGTTCGTTCTTCCTCCCGTGCGGTAGCTCGCTCATTGAGCAATTGGAGCGCTACCTTCAGTCGCTGCTCTTCGTTGAACAGTGCTCGGCGCAGCAGCGCCCCCTGAATTTCGACGTGGTCCTTCGTCGGTTTGAGATTCGCGCGCTCGGCTTCGGTCAGCGCGTCAAGCTCCTTGAGCTCTTCGTCGACGCCGACGATTTCCTTCTGCAGCCGCGCCGCTCGAATGAGTCGTTCGTCCCGCTCCAAGTTCTTTACCTGGCCATCGGCAGCCTCCTTGCGAGCCTTCGCCTGAGCGCTGCGCTTCTGGTGCCAGGCCCAGGTGACCGTCGCGTGCTCCTTTGTGTACGACGTCGAGTCCGCGAGCGCAGCAGAGGCCAGTCCTCGCTGGGTCTGCTCAAACTTCACTTCTCGGTCGTGGTCAAGACACAAGGAGACGGCCCGGGCCTGCAAGGCCTGGACCATCTGAGCGCCCCGAATTAGCATAGAGCGCTGCGCGGCAAGCGTCTCAAGATACAGATGAGCAGACTCGGCGAAAGCGTTCAGTGATGCCCTGAACTTGGTTAGCTCGTCACGACGCTTTTGGAACTGAGGCTTACGGCGATGCTTCTCGCATACCGCAACCACTAGCTTCCGTGCCTCGTCGGCCTTCGTGGCGTCGCTGGTCAGATTCAGGAATTTGCGCAGGAACTCGCCTTCCGTCTTGAAGTCGAGGAAACCCGTGTCGAAACCGCCTTCCTGTGCCGAGAAGTTGACCTGCATGCGCAACATGTCCAGGTCAATGAGACGCTCGTCTTTCAGATGCCGCTGCCACTCCGCTTGGCGATTGTGACTGATGAAAACGTCACCCGAGTATTTTTTTTGCTGTGCGTGCAGCCAGCGAGAAAACTCCTGCATGGAGGACGACGTGGGCTGCGCCAGACCTGGGGCCGGGATGTCTACCAGGCCGAGGTCGGCGTGCTCCTCGAATGAGAAGAACATGCGGTCGACTTCCGGTGGCTCGGTGTGCGACCTTACCGCGACCGCCTGACCGGTCACCAGACGGTAGGGCTTGCCTCCTGCCATTCTGGACGGCATGAGCCATTCAACGATGATGAAACCAGGTACGCCATCGTGAGTGAAGTACTGAGAGAACGTGTTGTGCTTGCTCTGGATGTGTTTGAGAAACCTCTCTTGAGCGGTCTCGAAGCACGAGAACACAAGCCCGATGAGCGTGGTCTTGCCACCGCCATTCTCCAGGTTGATGAGCGTGTCAGTGGGGTGGCCGCTGTCCGGGTCGGTCAGCTCGAAAGTCATCCCTTCGTACCATGCGGTGCGGTAGCCGCAGTTGCCCAGGTGGATGCGGGAAATCTTCTGCATGGTCACACCGCCTTGCGCTCGGTCGTAGCAAGCTGCGCCATCTCGTAAAGTCGCCGCAACGCCAGTTCTCGCAACTGCACACGCAGCCGAAAGGTGGGCGTGTAGGTCGCAGCCGCCTCGTCTTCCGCGTCGCGGTCAAGCCGAACAAGGCCGTTCTGCGACATCTGGTTCAGCGCAATCTTGACGACGCCGACAACCGAGGCATGCGACGCTCGCTGACCGGACGGGATTGCTACTGGAAGTGCTGAAATCGTCTCCCAGCCGGGAGCAAGCTCAGGTGGCACGTCCGGCGGAAGGTCAGATGTCTCCTTCAGGCGCCGCGCCAGTGCATAGAGTGTGTCGCGGCAGGTGGCCACAGACGCCGGGGGCGGGGAGTAGTTGTCATCGTCCAATCCATCAGTCGTCGGGAAGAAGGCCGCCGCGATGGCGATGTGGGCAAGCACGAGCGCAGCCTTCTGGTCTGGTGTCATGCTGCTGCGGATATCCGTGAGACGCACTGCGAAGCGGCTATCCTTGGAGGCCGGAACTACAATGAGCCCACGCTGCTCGCTTAAGTCGAGTATCTGCAGTTCCATGCCGGCCGCGACATCCTCGACGTAGCGTCTGAATGTCGGGTCTGCCCTGCACAGGGCAAGCAGCTCGCGGTACTCCGAGTCATTGATAGGCGACAACGTCGTGTGCAGCGCCTTGTAGGTCAGTCGCGCAGCGTTGCGCACGGTAGGTTCTACATTCATTCTGACTCTCCCTGGGGAACGAACTCGAGAGCACTGCCCTGAGCGATGTCGAGATGGAAGGTGTCTCCCGTGAGTTCGACGCTCACGTTCTTGAACTCGCTCTCAGACCGCGCGAACGATCGGAACAGGATGAGAACGAGGCACCGCCGCGTCGTCCGGTCTAGGCCTTCGTCCTCGGCGGCATCCAGCAGTTGGTCGATGCGCAGCCGTTGGCCGGCGGAAAACTTGCCTGCCAGCCAGTCGTTGGCGCGTAGCACGAGTTCCTTCGAAAACTGGTCGGGCAGGGGTTCGAACTTCTCAATCGAGCCTGGATCAGTCTCGACCTCTGCATCTTCCCCATGCTGCTCTAGTAGCAGGGCGAACACCGAGTTCAGGTCGTACACCCTCGGCCACACCGGTGGGTATAGTGCACTGATGAAGACGTCCGCCTCTGCCGAGAGTAATTGGGTCGGAAGGTTGACGAGTTGCGGAAGGAGTTGCGGCTCAAGGTCCGGGAGACCGGTGGGCTTGCGTGCACGGAAGACCGCGCGCTGCGCCTCGATGAAACGCTCGGGCGCTACGTTGATATCAGTGACAAGCTGTAGTCGGATGAGGCTGGCACTACGGATGGTTTCCTTCAGTTGTACGAGACTCTCGCGCGTCTTCGGTTCATCGGCGCCAAGCAGGGCGTCGCCAACGGCTTCCTCCATCCGGGCGTCTTCGGCTTGGCGCTGACGAACGTGCGTCCGCGCCTCGTCGATCCGCCCGGCCATGTCTCGGCTCCAGTTGACGCTGCCTGGAGCGCGATAGGCCTGGTAGAGGCGATCGCGAATGAGCTGACGGTACTCAATGGATAGCTTGCGCGCACGGCGTGCGATTTCCAGAGCGGCATCGAAGCGCCCGCGCTGGACCAGAAGGTCCAGCATCTTTTCCAACAGTTCCTGGGAGTCCTCCGGCGAGAGATCCAACATTCCGAGGTAGACCAGATAGCCTTCCGCCGTTGGGCGGTACCGATATACATCTTCGGCGTCGGGCTCGAACCGTACAAGGCGGAACTGAATGCTGTTGGTGCTCCCGCTTTGGGCATCAAAATACTCGAAGCTGAACTCGCGATGGTTGTTGGCCTTGTTGTCCAGTGCATCGAGAATGACCTCCGCTACGCGCCGAGCCTGAGGCGCCGAGAGTGTCGGTTTCATCCGTATTGCGACGTCGGCAAGATGCGTCATGATTTCTGTCGAGGTACTTCCACTGGAGACCGTGGTGGCTTCCATCATCTGATCGAGTGCTGACAATGCAAGGTAATGCGTGTCGACACCCTGGAAGAGGCTGCGGTCTGAACTGCTTTCGTCCCCGAGCATCATCTTATAGCGCTCAAGCTGGAATACCGGACGAAGTAGCAGGAGGTTGCGCTGTTGCCGGGACAGGTCGAGCAGGCCAAAGCTGCCCAACGTTGTCAGCGTGTCTGCAAGGGCGGTGGTTGTCGCTTGGCCATCCATCAAGACCTATCCGTATTTTTAATGAAAGGAATTTGAAAGATCATCATACTACCGCAATTGTTACCAGACTTTGCCGAGTTTAGCGACGAGTATGACGGTACCGATTACCGCATCTCTCACGAATTATCCGGAATGTCGGCTCTTCGAGGCTTATGAAATGGCTTGGCCCGTGATCGTCCTCCGTAGTCATATCATTGGCGGTTAGTGTTATCTTCGTGATACATTATCGGATATAAAGACTTACGAAGGTGGTAAAATGCCGACTCCTCACGCTCCTTCTGCCGGCGTCCGGCGGGCGTTGCGGAAATTGGGCGCCGATATTCACGACGCGCGTCGTCGCCGCCGGTTGACCATGGCGGTGATTGCCGAACGGGCTTTTACGTCCAGAGCGACTCTGCAGCGCGTCGAAGCGGGTGATCCGGGCGTGAGCATCGGCATCTATGCGGCCGTGTTGCAGGCGCTTGGTCTTCTGGGCGGGCTGTCGGAGATCGCCGATGTGGCCCGAGATACGGTTGGGCAGTCGTTGGCAACCGCGGCATTGCCGCAGCGCATCCGGCTCCCTCGTAGCGGCGGGAAGGGTGACCATGGCTGATGTTGACGTCTACATTGATCTCGATGGCGCGCCGCGACCAGTGGGGCTGCTCAGACGCCATGCGTCGCGTCGGGAAGCAACGGTCACGTTCGAATATGACGAGACCTGGCTGGCCGACGACGAGTGTTTTTCTATCGAACCAGCACTGGCATTGACGCGAGGCGTGTTTCCACCGCTGCCTGATCAACCGATCTTCGGTTCGATAGGCGATTCGGCGCCGGATACCTGGGGGCGCCGTCTCATGCAGCGCGCCGAGCGTCGCCAAGCTGAACGAGAAGGACGGCGCGTCCGTACACTCAGCGAACTGGACTATTTGCTGGGCGTAGCCGATGAAACGCGTCTGGGAGCCTTGCGGTTTCGCTGGAGCGGAGAGGACGAGTTCCAAGCGCCGGTGCCCGCCGGGGTTCCCGCGCTCATTGAATTGGGGCGGCTGCTACAAATCACCGAGCGCATCCTGCGGGACGAGGAAACCGATGAGGATCTGCAACTTATCTTTGCGCCCGGGTCGTCGCTCGGCGGCGCACGTCCCAAGGCCTCGGTCATCGACCAGTACGGTCATTTGTCGATCGCCAAATTCCCGAAGGAGACCGATGACTACAGCATCGAGACCTGGGAGGAAATCGCACTGCTATTGGCGGAACGCGCCGGCATATCCACTCCGCACCACGAACTGCTCCGCGTAGCAGGCAAGCCGGTGCTGCTGTCCCGTCGTTTCGATCGCGCGGGTAATATTCGCGTTCCCTTTCTCTCGGCTATGTCGATGACGGGATCGCGGGACGGTCAACGCGGCAGTTATCCCGAACTAGTTGACGCACTGACGCAACACGGGGCGAAGGCGCGGGCCGACGCCGCGCAGCTGTATCGCCGCGTGACGTTCAATGTTTTGGTTTCCAATGTGGACGACCACTTGCGCAACCACGGCTTTCTATGGGCGGGGCGCGATGGGTGGGTATTGTCACCAGCCTATGACCTCAATCCCACGCCAACCGATCTGAAGGCGCGTATCCTGACGACGAATATCGATCTCGACGAGGGAACGTGCTCGGTGGGGCTCTTGGAAAATGCGGCGGAGTTTTTTGGCCTGACGCTGAAACAGGCTCGGGCCACGATCCGGGAGGTAGCCGACGTTACCCGGACATGGCAAGCGGTTGCCCAGGAAGTTGGTTGCACACGCGCAGAGATGGCACGTATGGCCAGTGCCTTCGAGCACGACGATCTTAGCGCCGCATTGCGGCTGTGACGGTATCGAGGACCGTGCTCTAAAGATGCTGACGGTATCAGCGACGGTATTGCAGCCGCAAATCGCCTTGGGACGGCCAATGTTCGTGATCTTTCAAACAAAACGAGCATTGATGCTCCGGGGCGTTCCGATAACAGCCATCAACTGCCGAGCATGATTTTCGGTATCGTTGACGGTATCGACGCCGCGTGACCAGGCGGAAACGCCGTCCCCAAAAGGCTCCAGCCCCAGATTGACAATCGAGTGGGAGTGAGCATTCCGACTGAATCGGCGTTCGATTCCGCTTGTGTCGTTGCGCATCGTTTGATGTCGCGATAGTTTGCAAGCGGGAGGGCTGGTTCGGTTGGCGTGCTGCCCCGGCTCACGAGGAGCAAGAAGCGGCCTGGCAATTCAATTGCCAGGTCGTTTTGCGTTAACGCGTGCAGTCAGCCAGCGAGCGAGGTGTTTTCCGTTCCGGCATCGGATGCGTCACGTACACGCCCGCCCGAGCGACCGCAAATACATCGGCACCTTCGCCTTGGTCGTCGCCTGCACCCGCGACATCAACGCGTGATCGATCCGATCCAGTCCATAAGTCCGCGAAATTTCCTGCTGCAACCGGCACCAAAGATGCCCGGCCATCTCGGCATCGACCATCGCCCGGTGCGCACGGCCCGTTTGCGGCAGCCGCAGCATCTCGGCCAGGCTCGACAGGCGGTGACTCCGGGCGTCGGGATAGATCCGCCTCGCCACCAGCATCGTGCACGCAAACGGATGGTCGGCCGACATGCCGAGCATCCCCAGTTCCGACTGCCAGAAGCGCTTGTCGAAGCCGGCGTTGTGGGCGACGACCGCATGCTTGCCGACGAACGCCGCCGCTTCCTTCATGACTGCGGACGCGGGCGGCGCCGCCGCGATCATGTCGTTCGTGATGCCGGTGAGCGCAACGACATCGGACGGGATGCGTCGGCCGGCATTCATCAAGCTCTGGAAACGGTCGACGACCTGCCCGTCGCGCAGCAGGATGACGGCAATTTCGGTTGCGCGGTCGCCCAGATTCGGCGATAGCCCTGTGGTTTCGAAATCCAGTACCGCGACGGTTTGCATGGTTGAATTCAGGTGCGTCATCAGAGGGTGTCGAGTGTGGCCAAGAGGGTAGCATCTTCGGGCGCGCGAACGGCGGATTCGTCGAGCGGGAGCGAGCAGGCTACCGATTGACGATAATCAAATCTCGCTCCAGGCTAGATGGAGATGCTGCCGTGACTCAACTGACGCTACCCGGATTCGATGCGCCGCCGCCGGTTCCCGTGCACCGCTTCTTTTTCGCCGTGATGCCGGACCTGGCCACGGCGGCGCGCATTACTGGCCTTGTCGAAAGCATGCGGCTGGAGAAGGACAGCATGGTGGGCATCGAGCGTCTGCACATTACGCTGGGTTCTCTGGGCGACTTCGCCTATGTGCCGGGCGCTACCCTTGTACGGGCACGTGCGGTGGCGGACCGCATCGACGTGCCATCTTTCTCCGTGACGTTCGACAAGATCATCAGTTTCAACCGGCGGTCCGGTCGTCAGTCGCTGGTGCTGACGGGGAAGGCCGGTCTGGAGGACTTGATCGATTTTCGACGGCAGTTGCGAGACGCGTTGAAACGGGCGGGTGTGCCTGTTTTTCCGTCGAGTTTTACCCCGCACGTGACGCTGCTGTATGGTGCACAGAGGCCCGATGAGTACCGGATCGAGCCGATTACCTGGACCGTATTCGACTTCGCCCTGATCGATAGCTGGCTCGGCAAGTCGCACTACGACGTTTTGGGGCGCTGGCCGCTGACGACCGGTAGCCCGCCGGGATGATCTTCAGTCCCGATCGCCACCGCGATAACGAAGGTGAATCAGCGGATACGGCCGCCCCTGTCCATCCAGCTCCGATCGCCCGCAGCGCTCGAATCCGAGCCGTTCATAGAATCCCGCCGCCGCTTCGTTCTGTTCGTTGACGTCGGTCGACAGGTCGGGATGGCGTTTGAGCGCCTCTTCGACGAGCAACCGCCCGACTCCCGCGCGATGGTGCGCGGGATCGACGAACAGCGCTTCCATGTGGCTGCCGTCGAGCAGCATGAAGCCGATCGCGCGATCGCGCTCGTCGACGGCCAGATCGAGCGGTGCGCCCGGCAGAAATGCGACGACTTCGGACTCGATTGAACGACGATCGTCGTCGCTCAGGAAGTGATGCGTGGCGTCGACGGCATGGCGCCAGATATCCAGCACACGTGTGCCGTCGGCCTCGGTGGATTGTCGAATTCTGAGCATGGTTTGATGTGTGATGATTCGGCGCTCGGAGGCTAGCCGGCTCCATGACGGAGCGAACGCGTCGCGCCGATGCGCAAGCGACAGCGGAAGTGTCAGGCGAATGGCGGACGCGCGCGGCCCAGCATCGCCGCCCGCTCCATCGCCCGTCGCGCGACGTCCCGCACGCCCGCGCTCATCGGCAAATCGTCGCGGTCGAGTTCGTCGATGCCGAACCAGCGCGCGTCGAGTGCATCGTCGCCGGCGGCCGGCGTGCCGCGCAGCCATCTGCACAGCACCGCGATCATGACGAAATGCTGGCGCACGGCGCCGTGCGCATCGTAATCGAACGCATCCAGCGCGGTAAAGGCGTCGAGCGCTTCGACGTCGATCATCGTTTCTTCCGCGATCTCGCGCACGACCGCGTCCGCGAGCGGCTCGCCCGACTCGATCTTGCCGCCGGGAAAGCCCCAGCAACCTGCGTCGGGCGGATTCGCGCGGCGCACGAGCAACACATCGCGTTCGCGCAGCACGATGCCGATCACGGCGGGAACGGGGCGCAAGCAAGCAGCGTTGTCGGTTGCGGACATGGTCGCTCCTACCCGTCGATGGGAACGAACGCGTGCACGTGCACACCGCTCATCGCGCGTCCCCGGTACGCCGTTCGATCGCACGAATCACGGCGACCATGTCGGCCGCGCCATGTCCGGCCTGCTCGGTCTCGCCGTAAAGCGCGTGGCAGATGTCCAGCAGCGGCGACGCGATGCCGATGCCGCGCGCGGATTCGGCGACGAGGCGCGCATTCTTCAGCACGTCGGTGATCGCGGCCTGCACCGAGAAATCACCCGCGACGAGCTTGCCGAGCTTCACGCGCGACACGTCGCTGGCCATCGGGCCGGCATTCAGCACGTCGGCGAAGCGCGCGAGGTCGATACCGTGACGTTGCGCGAAATGCGTGGCCTCGGCGAGACCGGTGACCATCGTGATCAGGAACAGGTTGACGGCGAGCTTCATCGTCAGCGCCGACGGCACGTCGCCGCACACGAAGCTGTCGCGGCACAGCGGCTTCACGAGCGCGCGGACGGCATCGACGTCGGTCGGCGCGCCGGCCAGCATCACGACGAGCTGTCCGGCTTCGGCCGGCTTGCGCGAGCCCGACACCGGCGCCTCGACGTAGCGGCCCGACGCGGCGGCGATTTCATCGGCGAGCACGCGAGAATAGTCGGGCGCATTCGTGCCCATGTTGACGATCGTGTGTGCGCCGACCCGGGCGGCAAAAGCCGGCGTGCCGCGCGCGAGGGCGGCGTCGATCGCCGCGTCGTTCGCGAGCATCAGGATCACGGTGCGGCAGGACGCGAATACGCTGTCGATGTCCTCGGCCACGCGTGCGCCGGCGGCGCGCAGCGCATCGTCGTTGTCGTGCGAACGGCTCCACACGACGAGCGGCGTGCCGGCCCGCGCGAGATTGAGCGCCATCGGCGTACCCATCACGCCAAGGCCGATGAATCCGACTGCGGTTTGCATGGTGCGGCTCCCACGGTAGGTGGCGACGATCGTGGGCGTCAGTATCGCAGCGTTTTCGCGCGCCTGCCATCCGGCCCGCGCGACCACGGAAGCGCGTCGTCGCCCCTACGTGAGGTCCGCCAGATACGGCCACGGATAAATGCCGCGTGCATGGCCGTCGCCGAACAGGAAGCGTACGCCGTAGCCGAGCGCTTCCATGCCGTCGAGTGTCAGGCCCGGCCGCGCGTCGATGTGGCCGCCGTCGAGCCGGACCTTTCGGCATTCCGCACACGGGCAATCGCTGCGCAACCGCGCATAACCGATACGTTGCGTGGCGCCGTCGGGCCAGCGCAGCGTCAATGCGCGCGCCGGGTGATCGAGCGCGATGTCGGTCGGCGCGATCATCGCGATGCGTCGTCGATCTGTCCGATCGCGATCCGCACGGCCTTGCGGACGTCGGGGTCGCGATCGTCGAGTGCGTCGTGCAGCGCGGGCAGTGTCGCCCGGTCGCGCAATTCGCCGAGCGCGAGCGCGGCTTCCTTGCGCAGGTTGCTGATCGCATGCGGGAGCAGCGCGACGACGGCCGATGCCGCGGCCGCATCGCGCAATTGCCCGAGCGCACGCACGGCGCGCACGCGCACTTGCCAGTAATCGTCGTCGAGCGCGGCGACGAGCGGGTCGCGCGCAACGGCGGCGCGCAGCTTGCCGAGCGTGGCCGCCGCTTCCTCGCGCACCTGCCATTCAGTGTCACGCAGCGCCACGAGCAACGCGGTGACGACCGCGGTATCGTCGGCCGCCGCAAACCCGATCGCGCTGACCGCGGCGCGCCGCACGTCCGCATCCGTGTCCGTGGTCGCGATGCGCGCGAGCGGCGCCAGCGCGCGGCTGTCCTTGAGCCAGCCGAGCACGACGACCGCCTCGGCGCGTACGGCCGCGGTGCTCGCGTCGAGCGCATGCAGCGCGGGCGCGAACGCGTCGGGGTCGCGCAACTCGCGCAAACCGCGCAGCACGGCGCCGCGCACGAACGGCTCGGGCCGGTCGGCCCAGCGGCACAGCACGGCGCCCGATGCCGCGTCCTTCAGTTCGGACAGGCTTTGCGCGGCCGTCGCGCGCACGCCATCGTCGGGATCGAGCAGCGCGTGGCACAGCGCGTCGACGACATCGGGCTGCTCCCACGCGTCGAGCACGCGCGCGGCCTCGCCGCGCACGTCGGCGGACGGGTCGTCGCGCAGCGCCGCGACGAACGATGGCACGAGCTCGGGCGCCTCGAGATCGGCGAGTTCGAGCAGCGCGATGCGACGCACCGATGCATCGGCTGCGGCGAGGCGCGCGACGAGCGCGGCCTGATCGGCGTGATCGACAGTTGGCACGCCGGGCAGCGGGAAAGCGGAGGAAGAAGCGGTCATGGAGAAAAGTCGGTGCGGTGAATGGGCAATTGCGCTCAGGCCGCGTCGCGCAGCAGCGCGAGACAGCGGCGCTTGATGTCGATAAACACGGGCTCGGTCGTGCTGTCGTCGGTGCGCAGGTGGCGCGCCGTGTCAGCGCAGCAGGTAAGGGATGTCGACCTTGACCGCGCCGGTCGGGCAGTCGCGTTCGCACGGCATGCAGTACCAGCATTCGTCGAACTGCATGTACGCCTTGCCCTTGGAGACGTCGATCGCGAGCAGGTCGAGCGGGCACACGTCGACGCAGACGGTGCAGCCCTTGTCGGCGATGCACAGCGACTCGTCGATCGTCACGGGCGCGCTGCTGCGCTGGAAGGTGTCGTGCGGGGTATGGGGCATGGCAAGGTTCCTCACAGGGCGGCCGCGGGCGCGGCCGGTTCGCGGATGCGCAACTGCGCGTAGGCGCCGCGTTCGTCGTCGGCAAGCGGCACGACGTACGGTTCGACCGGCCGCTTCTCGCTGCGCATCGCGCCGGCGGCGTCCTTGCGCAGCCACGTGTGGCAGAACCATTCGGCATCATCGCGGTGCGGAAAATCGACGCGATGGTGGTACAGCCCCCAGCGGCTCTCGGTGCGGAACAGCGATGCGCGCGCGGCCATTTCCGCGCAATCGCGGATCGCGCGCACTTCGGCCGCGCGCATCAGTTCGTGCGGGTTGTTCGCCTTGATTTCTTCGATATCCTCAGTGATTTCGTCAAAACGTTGCAACCCGATTTCCATCTTGCGCGTCACCTTCGGCGGTTGCAGGTAGTCGTTCACCATGCGGCGCAGCTTGTACTCGACCTGCGCCGGCGCCAGGCCGCGCTCGCGCAGCAGCGGCGCGAGCGCGCGGGTGCGCTCGGCATCGACCTGTTCGTCGTCCACCGGCGCGTGTTCGCGGCCGGCCACGTAGTCGGCCGCGTGTTGCCCGGCGAACCAGCCGTACGTAAACGCGCCGAGCATGTAGTTGTGCGGGACGGCCGCCATGTCGCCGGCCGCGTACAGCCCCAGCACGGTCGTCTCCGCGCGCGCATTCACGTACACGCCCGATGCGCTGTGGCCGCTGCAGAAGCCGATCTCGGAGATGTGCATCTCGACCATCTGGCTGCGGTAGTCGGTGCCGCGCCCCGCATGGAAGCGGCCGCGGCTCGGCCGCTCGTTGGTATGCAGGATCTGCTCGATGGTCCGGATCGTTTCCTCCGCGAGATGGTCGAGCTTCAGGAACACGGGACCGTTGCCGCTCTGCAGTTCCTGGTAGAACTCCCACATCATCTGGCCGCTCCAGTAGTCGCATTCGATGAAGCGTTCGCCCTTGCCGTTCGCGGTGAAGCCGCCCAAGGGGCCCGTCACGTACGCGCACGCCGGGCCGTTGTAATCCTTGATCAGCGGATTGATCTGGAAGCATTCGAGGTTCGCGAGCGCGGCGCCCGCGTGATAGGCCATCGCGTAGCCGTCGCCCGCGTTGGTCGGGTTCTCGTACGTGCCCATCAGGTAGCCCGACGCCGGCAGGCCGAGGCGGCCGGCCGCGCCGCAGCAGAGAATCACGGCCTTCGCGCGGATCACGTGGAAATCGGCGGTGCGGCAGTCGAAGCCGAGCACGCCGCTCGCGCGACCCTGCGCGTCGGTCAGCACGCGCGTCGCGACGATCCGGTTCGTGATCGCGATGCGGGCGCGCTTCAGTTGCCGGTACAGCACCTTCTTGATGTCGTGGCCTTCCGGCATCGGCAGCACGTACGAGCCCATGTGGTGGACCTTCTTCACCGCGTAGTCGCCGGTGCCGTCCTTCTCGAACTTCACGCCCCAGCGGTCGAGCTGCTCGATCGTCGCGAAGCTGTGCGTCGCGTACGCGTACACGGCTTCCTGGTCGACGATCCCGTCGTTGGCGATCGTGATCTCGCGCGTGTACTGCTCGGGCGTCGCATGGCCGGGAATCACCGCGTTGTTCAGGCCGTCCATCCCCATCGAGATCGCGCCGCTGCGTTTGACGTTGGCCTTCTCGAGCAGCAGCACGCGCAGCGACGGATCGCGTTCCTTCGCCTTGATGGCCGCCATCGGGCCGGCCGTGCCACCGCCGACCACGACGATGTCGTATTCGTGCACATGGGTATTCATCGCGGGTTCCTTGCAGGTTTGCGCGCCTTCTGCCGGTCGACGCGCAACCGGTACTGGAAGGCGTCGCCGCGGAAGTAGAGGTATTCGTAGTCGATCGGCGCGCCCGACGCGTCGTGCGTGAGGCGCTCGATGCGCAGCACCGGGCTGCTTTCCTCGACGTGCAGCGCGTCGACGATGTCGTCGTCCGCGAGGATCGCGTCGATCGACACGTCGGCATGGCCGAGCGGGATGCCGCAGTCGTTCTCCAGGATCAGGAAGATGTCGCGGGTCGCGAGATCGGCGCCGGCGAGACGCTTGCCGAGCGCTTCCGGCACCCAGGTCTGTTCGAGCGACACGGGTTCGCGGTTCAGCAGTCGCACGCGATGGATCTCGACGAGCGGCGCGCCTTCGGGCACGTTCAGCTTCGTCGCGAGATGGCGATCGGCCTTCACCGTGCGCAGGCTGCGCAACTGGTTGACGATCTCGTAGCCCATCGACGACATCGCCTCCGCGAAGCCCTGCAGCGACGTCACGTTCTGGAACGCCTTCGGCTTCGACACGAACGTGCCCTTGCCGTGCAGCTTGAACAGCAGGCCTTCCTTCTGCAGGTCGCCGAGCGCCTGGCGCACCGTGATGCGGCTGACGTCGAACATCGCGCAGAGCGCGTGCTCGGACGGCATCCGGCTGTGCGGCGCGTAGGTGCCGTCGAGAATGCGCGCGCGCAGCGTGTCCTTGATCTGCACGTAGAGCGGGGCCGCGGACAGCGGCACGACGTTGGGTGGGGGCATCGGTCAACTTGTTATGACAAGATGGGGTGAGTGTAGCCAGCGCGAGTGCGTGCCCCAACCAACGATTTCTGATTTCGAATTTCCCGTTGAGGAAAAGTGGGGCGCGCGATCCGACCCTTGCGAGCCGAGCGGATTCGCCCAAAATAAAAAATTCGCGACCCATGCGGCGCGCATGTCGATTTCCCGATGTGCCGCCCGTCGTATCGATATCGACCGGGCAGTGCGCCGCACCATGCGGCCGGCGGCCGGTTGCCGCGAATGGCGCAACGAACGAGGAGAAGCCACATGACACGCCACATGCCGGATTCCCGATACCGCTGGGTGATCGTCGCCGCAGGCGGCCTGATGGGCTGCGTCGCGATCGGCGCGATGTTTTCGTTGCCGGTGTTCCTGCGGGCTATCGCGCGCGATACAGGCTGGTCGATGACCGGCATCTCCGCCGCGATGACGCTCGGCTTCATCGCGATGGCCTTCGCGAGCCTGGCGTGGGGCAGCCTGTCGGACCGCGTCGGCACGCGGCCGGTCGCCATCGCGGGCGCCGCGCTGCTGTCGGCGAGCCTCGCGCTGGCGAGCCGCGCGCCGTCGCTGCTCGCGTTCCAGCTGACCTTCGGCCTGGCCGTCGGCGGTGCGACGGCCGCGATATTCGCGCCGATGATGGCGTGCGTGACCGGCTGGTTCGACACGCACCGCAGCCTCGCGGTCTCGCTCGTGTCGGCCGGCATGGGGATGGCGCCGATGACGATGGCGCCGCTCGCTGCGTGGCTCGTGTCGGTGCGCGACTGGCGCACGTCGATGCTGCTGATCGCCGCGCTGGCGGCCGTCGTGATGATTCCGGTGTCGCTGCTGGTGCGCCGGGCGCCCGCGCTCGATCCCGAATCCGCGCACGCGGCGGCTGCGCCGGCGTTCGCCGGCGCGCCCGCCGCGATGTCGGTCGCGGATGCGCTGCGCTCGCCGCAGTTCATGGTGCTTGTGCTGACCAACTTCTTCTGCTGCGCGACGCATTCGGGCCCGATCTTCCATACGGTCAGCTACGCGGTGACCTGCGGGATTCCGCTGATCGTCGCGGTGTCGATCTACAGCGTCGAAGGACTCGCGGGCATGGGCGGCCGGATCGCGTTCGGGATCCTCGGCGACCGGCTCGGCGCGAAGCGCATGCTGGTGGCGGGGCTGCTCGCGCAGGCGCTCGGCGCGCTCGGCTACTACTTCGTGCGCACGCTCGACGGCTTCTACGCGGTCGCGACGCTGTTCGGTTTCATCTATGCGGGCGTGATGCCGCTGTATTCCGTGCTCGCGCGCGAGAATTTCCCGCTGCGGATGATGGGCACCGTGATCGGCGGCTGCGCGATGGCCGGCAGCCTCGGGATGGCCGCGGGCCCGGTCGCCGGCGGCCTGATCGTCGATGCGTTCGGCAGCTATGGCCGGCTGTACCTCGGCTCGTTCGCGATCGGGATCGGCGCGTTCCTGATCGCGACGATGTTCCGCCCGTTCGCGAAGGCGCGGCCGGAAACCGTGGCTGCGTAATCGGGCAGCGGAAGCGACGCGCGTCGCATTTTCACGCGATCGACGGCGGCCGGCCGCATCGACGTGGATAAAAAATGGGCCCGGATACGCGTTCCATTTGCACGCGTCCAAACCGCGCTCAGCCTGCTGCTGCGCAGCAGAGCGGCAACTGACGGCGATCGGCGCGCATGCGCGGCGATTCGGCCCCTAAAACCACAATATCGAGCATGTATTCGAAGGGCCTGTCATACCGGCGTCACCCTGCTAGAATTCGCCCTGCCGCATTGTTCCGATTGACTGATGAGACTGCTTGACGCCCTGGTCGAACAACGTATTGCCGCCGCCGCCGCGCGGGGCGAGTTCGACGATTTGCCGGGTACCGGCGCGCCGCAGGCGCTGGATGACGACCTGCTCGTGCCCGAGGAGGTGCGGGTGGCCAACCGTATCCTGAAGAACGCGGGCTTCGTGCCGCCGGCCGTCGAGCAACTGCGCGCGCTGCGCAACCTGCACGACGAAGTGCAGGCGGTCAGCGACCGTGCCGCGCGTTGCCGGCTGCAGGCGAAGATCCTCGCGCTCGACATGGCGCTCGAATCGCTGCGCGGCGGCCCGATGGTGATGCCGCGGGACTACTGCCGGCGCATCGCGGAACGCCTGTGCGAGCGCGGGCTCGACGACGCGCCCGCCGAAGCGGGGACGATGTGACGTCCGACGCGCTGCACGACGCAGCACGCTCTGCAGCCGCCGCGGCCGCTGACCCCGCCGCCGATTCTCCCGTTCACGAAACCGCGCCCGTCGCGGCGCGCGACCTCCATTTCATGCGTCTTGCGCAGGCTGCCGCCGAAGAGGCGCGCGCGGCCGGCGAAGTGCCGGTCGGCGCGGTGCTCGTGCGCGGCGACGAAGTGATCGCCCGCGGCTTCAACCATCCGATCGGCGGGCACGACCCGTCCGCGCATGCCGAAATGGCCGCGCTGCGCATGGCCGCGCAGCAGCTGCAGAATTACCGGATGCCCGGCTGCGAGCTGTACGTGACGCTCGAGCCGTGCCTGATGTGCGCAGGCGCGATCATGCACGCGCGCATCGCGCGGGTCGTCTACGGCGCGGCCGACCCGAAGACGGGCGCGTGCGGCAGCGTGATCGATGCCTTCGCGAATCCGCAACTGAATCACCACACCGAAGTGACCGGCGGCGTGCTCGCCGACGAGTGCGGCGCCGCGCTGAAGTCGTTCTTCGCCGAGCGCCGTCGCGCGCTGCGCGAAGCGCGGCTTGCCCGCGACGCCGAATCCGGCGCGTCATAGGCCGCCGCTCGCCGCGCCCGGCGTCCCGGGCGCGCACGGTTTTCGTGAACCGGACACGGTTCGGTCCCTCTAAGCAGGTTTGACGATCCCGACACCTTTCGCCATGTCCTTCCAGCCCGCCGCGTCCTACACCATCCGCCTGCTGGCGCCGTCCGGCTATCCGCACGACCCCGACGCGATCAACCGCGCGCTCGAGCGCCTCAGCACCGCGCAGCAGCGCATCGAGAACATCGAGGCGACGCAGCGGCGCTTCCAGCGTTTCGGCGGCACCGACGGCGAGCGGGCAGGCGACCTGAACCGCCTCGCCGATCCGGAACGGCCGCTGCCGGACATCGCGCTCGCGGTGCGCGGCGGCTACGGCGCCGCGCGCATCCTGCACGGGCTCGACTATCGCGGGCTCGAACGCCGGTTGCGCGACCAGCCGGTCGCGCTCGTCGGTCACAGCGACTTCACGGCGATTCAACTGGCGCTGTACGCGAAGGCGCGCATCAAGACGTTCGGCGGCCCGATGCTGTCGGCCGACTTCGGCGCGGAAACGCCCAGCGACTTCACGATGCAGCATTTCTGGCAGACGCTGACGCAGTCGAGCACGACGATCGTCGCCGACGCACCGCAGGTGCAGACGGTGAACGTGACGGGCACGCTGTGGGGCGGCAACCTCGCGATCCTCACGTCGCTGGTCGGCACGCCGTACATGCCCGACATCGAAGGCGGCATCCTGTTCATCGAAGACGTCAACGAGCAGCCGTTCCGGATCGAGCGGATGATCTATCAACTGCACCTGTCGGGGCTGCTCGCGCGGCAGCAGGCGCTCGTGCTCGGCCAGTTCACCGGCGCGCGGCCGTTCGAGTACGACAACGGCTACGACATGCAGGCGATGATCGATCAGGTGCGCGCGGTGATGGGCATCCCGGTCATCACGGGGCTCCAGTTCGGTCACGTGCCCGACCTGTTGACGCTGCCGTTCGGGGCACAGGCGCAACTGGTCGCGAATGCGCACGGGTTCCGGCTCACGTTGTCCGACTATCCGCATCTCGGCTGATGCCGGCGCGATCGATCGAAAGGCGGGCTTCCCGCCTTTTTTTTATGTAGATGTGCAACTAACGGTCCGCGTTTTTCGTCGACACCAACACGATCGTCACGCGTTTTTGCACCATTTTTGTCAACAAAATGACCGGGCGGGTATACGACGAGAACGGCCCCCGTCTTGCCTGTCAGGACTGTCATGCATGGATTTCGTGCGCGCCGCACCGAATGGAGACACCCCGGCGCACGCCGATTGTGCGAAATCCTGAAAAAGAATTGTTGACAATCTTTATGTCCACCCTAGGATGAGGACCATCACACGATGCAGATCATGAACGAGCCCGATTCCTCTCCGTCCGGTGCGGCCAGCCCCGAAGCGATCGCCGAGCGGATCCGCACCGCGATCCTCGAGCATCGGCTCGCGCCCGGCGCGAAGCTGACGGAGGCGCAGCTCTGCGACGTGTTCGGCGTGAAGCGCGGGACGATCCGCCAGGCGCTCGCGCAGCTCGCGACCGACAAGCTGGTCGATCTGGAGCCGAACCGCGGCGCATTCGTCGCGAGCCCGACGCTGCAGGACGTGCACGAAGTGTTCGAGATGCGCCGGATCATCGAGCTGGCCGTGGTCGAGCGGCTCGCGACCGGCCCCGGCGCCAGGCGGCTGAAGGGCGTCGCGGCGCTGATCGACAAGGAACGCAAGGCGTTCGAGCGGCACGACTTCGCGGCATGGATCCGGTTGTCGGGCGAATTCCATACGGCGCTCGCGACGCTGATGGGCAATGCGACGCTCAGCGAGTGCCTCGAAGGGCTCGTCGCACGCTCGACGCTGATGTCGGCGCTGTACGAATCGCACGGGCGCAGCCCGTGCTCGTGCGACGACCACGACGAGATCCTCGCCGCGCTGGAGGCGGGCGATCCGAAGCAGGCGGTGACGCTGATGGCGCGCCACCTGCAGCATGTCGAACTGAAGATGCTGGACCGGCCCGCGCAAGGGCAGGTCGATTTGCGCGAAGTGTTCGGCGGCGCCTGAGCGGCGACGCGAACCCGGCCGCGCGCCACAGAACGAGCGAAATGCAGGCCCGCGGTGTTTGCCGCGGGCCGCGGGTCCGACTCCGGGCGACGATCCGGAGCGATATCGATGACGGTGGAGCGGCCTTGCGGCCGCGTCAAGGAGAAGTCATGGCTCAGTTCAGTGTGGCGCACGACAGCGCCTATCCGGCGGAAGAAGGCGGCGAGGGCGGCGGTCCGGCACTGCCGGACGGTTACAGCGAACGTTTGTACAACGAAGATTTGGCACCCCTGAAGAATCAGACATGGGGCTCTTACAACATCTTCGCGTTCTGGATGTCGGACGTGCACAGCGTCGGCGGCTACGTGTTCGCGGGCAGCCTGTTCGCGCTCGGGCTGACAAGCTGGCAGGTGCTGATCGCGCTGATCGTCGGCATCGGCCTCGTGAACGCGCTGTGCAACCTGATCGCGCGGCCGAGCCAGCAGATCGGCGTGCCGTATCCGGTCGCGTGCCGCGCGACCTTCGGCGTGCTCGGCGCGAACGTGCCGGCCGTGATCCGCGGGCTGATCGCGATCGCGTGGTACGGCATCCAGACCTATCTCGCGTCGAGCGCGCTCGTGATCGTCGTGCTGAAATTCTTCCCGCAATGGCTGCCGTATGCGGACGTTCATCGCTACGGCTTCCTCGGGCTGTCGGCGGTCGGCTGGGCCGGCTTCATGCTGCTGTGGGTGCTGCAGGCGTTCGTGTTCTGGAACGGGATGGAGACGATCAAGAAGTTCATCGACTTCGCGGGCCCGGCCGTCTATGTCGTGATGTTCATCCTCGCCGGATACATGGTATGGCGCGCGGGCTGGCGCAACATCGGCATCAATCTCGGCGGCGTCAAGTATCACGGCGCGGAAGTGATTCCGGTGATGATCACCGCCGTGTCGCTCGTCGTGTCGTACTTCTCCGGGCCGATGCTGAACTTCGGCGATTTCTCGCGCTACTGCCGCTCGTTCGGCGACGTGAAGCGCGGCAATTTCTGGGGGCTGCCCGTCAACTTTCTCGCGTTCTCGCTCGTCACGGTGATCACTACCGCCGCGACGCTGCCGGTGTTCGGCGAACTGATCACCGACCCGGTCGCGACGGTCGGCCGCATCGACCATCCGACCGCGGTGATCCTCGGTGCGCTGACCTTCACGATCGCGACGATCGGCATCAACATCGTCGCGAACTTCGTGTCGCCGGCGTTCGACTTCTCGAACGTCGCGCCGCGCCTGATCAGCTGGCGCGCGGGCGGGATGCTCGCGGCGGTCGCATCGATCTTCATCACGCCGTGGAATCTGTTCAACAACCCGGCCGTGATCCACTACACGCTCGACGTGCTCGGCGCGTTCATCGGCCCGCTGTACGGCGTGCTGATCGCCGATTTCTACCTCGTCAAGCGCGGCCGCCTCGTGCGCGACGACCTGTACACGATGTCGGAAAGCGGCGCCTACTGGTACACCGGCGGCGTGAACCGCCGTGCGCTGGCCGCGCTGCTGCCGGCCGCGGTGATCGCGGTTGTCTGCGTGATGGTGCCGGGCTGGCAGGCCCTCGCGAATTTCTCGTGGTTCATCGGCGCGGGGCTCGGCTTCGTGTTCTATCGGCTACTCGCGAGCGCGAAGGCGTGAGGAGCATGCGATGAAGATCCGACTGATCAATCCGAATACGACGCAGCGGATGACCGATGCGATGGGCCGCTGCGCACGCGAGGTCGCGGCTGTCGGCACGGAGATCGTGGCCGTGAGTCCGCCGATGGGGCCGCCGTCGATCGAAGGCTATTACGACGAGGCGCTCGCGACGCCTGGCCTGCTCGCCGAGGTCGCGCGTGGCGAGCGCGACGGCTGCGACGCGTACGTGATCGCGTGTTTCGGCGATCCGGGCCTCTACGCGGCGCGCGAGCTTGCGCGCGGGCCGGTGATCGGCATCGCCGAGGCCGCGATGCATGCGGCGAGCGTGCTCTCGCCGGGCTTCTCGGTCGTCACGACGCTCGCGCGCACCTGCGGGATGGCATGGCACCTCGCGGAGCGCTACGGGATGAAGCGGTTCTGCCGCAACGTGCGCGCGACCGACGTCGCGGTGCTCGAACTCGACCGGCCCGGCTCGGCCGCGCGCCGGATCATCGTCGACGAATGCCGGCGCGCGCTCGACGAGGACGGCGCCGACGCGATCGTGCTCGGCTGCGCGGGGATGGCCGAATTCGCGCACGAGATCGAGCAGCAGATCGGCGCGCCGGTGGTCGAGGGCGTCACGGCGGCCGTGAAGTGGGCCGAGGCGCTCGTTGCGCTGCGACTCGCAACCGCGAAGCGCGGCGATTATGCGCGGCCGCTGCCGAAGCGCTACGACGGCGAATTCGCACGCTTCAGCCCGCCGGGCGGGGATGCGGCGGAGCCTCCGCCGAATTTGCCGCAACCGCACATACACACCGTCTGACATGCACTATCTGCGCCGCTGTATGGGCGCGTATCAACGTTTTCGCTACACTGGGCCGTCATCGCATCGGCTCGCGCGGCCGGCCCACGGCACCGCGCGGTCGATGCGAACCCATTATTCCAGCCCGCTCTCGTTGCATTCCGAACCATGTCACTCGATCCCAACTATCCTCGCGACCTGATCGGCTACGGCCGCCATCCCGTGCAGGCGAACTGGCCGGGGCGCGCCCGCGTCGCCGTGCAATTCGTGCTGAACTACGAGGAGGGCGGCGAGAACTGCGTGCTGCACGGCGATCCGGGCTCCGAGCAGTTCCTGTCCGAAATCGTCGGCGCGGCCGCGTATCCGGACCGCCACATGAGCATGGAGTCGATCTACGAATACGGGTCGCGGGCCGGCGTGTGGCGCATCCTGCGCGAATTCGAGAAGCGCGGGCTGCCGCTGACGGTATTCGGCGTCGGCATGGCGATCGAGCGTCATCCGGAGCTCGCGCGGGCATTCGTCGAGCTCGGCCATGAAATCGCGTGCCACGGCTGGCGCTGGATTCACTACCAGAGCATGACGCCGGAACTCGAAGCCGAGCACATGCGCCTCGGGATGGAAGCGATCGAGCGCGTGACGGGCGAGCGTCCGCTCGGCTGGTACACGGGCCGCGACAGCCCCAACACGCATCGCCTCGTCGCCGAATACGGCGGCTTCCTGTACGACTCGGACAACTACGGCGACGACCTGCCGTTCTGGATGGACGTCGAGGTGTCGGGCGGCCGCACGTCGCCGCAACTGATCGTGCCGTACACGCTCGACACGAACGACATGCGCTTCGCGACGCCGCAGGGCTTCAACACCGGCGACCACTTCTTCCAGTACCTGCGCGACGCGTTCGACGTGCTGTACGCGGAGGGCGACGAAGCGCCGAAGATGCTGTCGATCGGCATGCATTGCCGGCTGCTCGGCCGGCCGGGCCGGTTCCGCGGGCTGCAGCGGTTCCTCGATCACATCGAGCAGCACGATCGCGTATGGGTGACGCGCCGTGTCGATATCGCGCGTCACTGGCGTGAACATCATCCGTATCAGCCCAATCATCGAAACGAAGGGAAAGCATGAAGGCGATGCGCTACACGTTGGAACAACTGAATACGATGGCGCCGAGCGCATTCGTCGCGGCGCTGTCGGGGATCTTCGAACATTCGCCGTGGGTGGCCGAGGTCGCCGCGGGCAAGCGGCCGTTCGCGAGCATCGACGCGCTGCACGAGACGATGTCGGACGCGGTGGAAACCGGCGGCGAAGCGCGCCAGCTCGCGCTGATCAACGCCCACCCGGAGCTGGCCGGCAAGGCCGCCGTGCGCGGCGAGCTGACGGCCGAATCGACCCGCGAGCAGAGCGGCGCGGGCCTCGACCAGTGCACGCAGGAAGAATTCGACAAGCTGCTGACGCTGAACCGCACGTATCGCGAGAAATTCGGCTTCCCGTTCATCCTCGCGGTGCGCGGCTATGACCGCCACGGCATCATCGCGAACTTCGAGTCGCGCGTGAATCATTCGCGCGACGACGAGCTGCGTGCGAGCCTTGACCAGATCTACCGGATCGCGCGCTTTCGCCTCGACGACCTGATCGACGCCTGACACCGCCGCCTGACACCGCAATACGGCCCGCTGCGTCGCGGCGGTCCGATCGTCTCACTGAAACAAGGAAACATCATGGCTGTTCCGCTTCTCGATCCGAACGCACCCGATTTCACGCGGCGCTACGTGAATCTTGCCGACCCGCGTCTCGGTGCGCAGGCGCTCGAGGCCAGCGACGATTTCTTCGCGCCGAAGGACCGGATGCTGAACCCCGAGCCGGCCGTCTTCATCCCCGGCAAGTATGACGACCACGGCAAGTGGATGGACGGCTGGGAAACGCGCCGCAAGCGCACGACCGGCTATGACTGGTGCATCGTCAAGCTTGCGCGCCCGGGCGTGATCAAGGGCTTCGACATCGACACGAGCCACTTCACCGGCAACTTCCCGCCGGCCGCATCGATCGAGGCCGCGTTCGTGGCCGACGGCGCGCCGACGCACGCGACCGAGTGGGTCGAAATCGTCCCGTCGACGACGCTGCAAGGCAACAGCCATCACTACGTCGAAGCGAGCGACGCGCGCGCGTTCACGCATCTGCGCGTGAACATCTATCCGGACGGCGGCATCGCGCGCCTGCGCGTGTACGGCCAGCCGCAGCTCGATTGGGCCGGCGCGAGCGCGACCGAGCAGTTCGACCTCGCGGCGATGGAAAACGGCGGTTACGTGGTGGCGGCGAACAACCAGCACTTCGGCGTCGCGTCGAACCTGCTGCTGCCGGGCCGCGGCGTGAACATGGGCGACGGCTGGGAAACCCGCCGCCGCCGCGAGCCGGGCAACGACTGGGCGATCATCGCGCTCGCGCAGCCGGGCGTGATCCGCAAGATCGAAGTCGATACCGCGTTCTTCAAGGGCAACTACCCGGATCGCTGCTCGATCCAGGCCGCGTATGTATCGGGCGGCACCGACAGCTCGCTGATCACGCAGTCGATGTTCTGGCCGGTGCTGCTCGGCGAACAGAAGCTGCAGATGGACAAGCAGCACTACTTCGAACAGGAGATCGCGTCGCTCGGTCCCGTCACGCACGTGCGACTGAACATCATTCCGGACGGCGGCGTGTCGCGCCTGCGTCTGTGGGGGACGCTCGACAAATGAAGACGCTTGTCATCGAACCGCTGACCAGGGAAGCGTTTGCGCCGTTCGGCGACGTGATCGAAACGGCAGGGGCGAAGCAGATCCCGATCAACCTTGGCACGACGATCCGCTTTCACGATCTCGCGAAAGTCGACGTGACCGATGAGGGCGGCCGCCCGCTCGTCAACCTGTTCCGCGGCCAGCCGCGCACGCTGCCGTTCGAAGTGAAGATGCTGGAGCGGCATCCGCTCGGCAGCCAGGCGTTCGTGCCGCTGAACGACCAGCCGTATCTCGTCGTCGTCGCGCCCGCGGGCGAGCTCGATCCGGCGAAGATCCGCGCGTTCGTGACGAGCGGCTGGCAGGGCGTGAACTATGCGAAGGGCGTGTGGCACCACCCGCTGATCGCGTTGGGTGGCGTCAGCGATTTCATCGTCGTCGATCGCGGCGGGGACGGGCAGAACCTGAACGAGCAGGATCTGCAGGAGTCGCTGTGGCTCACCGAGGATGCGCTCGATGCGGTGACGGCCTGAGTCAGGCTGATCGTCCGTCTGTCGAAACCCGCGCGGCCTGCGCGGGTTTTTTATATGCACTCGTTGGCTCGCTCGCGAATCAGGTTGCCGCGGCCTTGCGCATATTGCGCGAACCGTTGCCGCCGCGCTGCCGATTCGCGACCGGCGCATGCTGCGCCATCAGCTCGGCGACCCAGTCGACGAACACGCGCAGCTTCGCGCTGACGTGCCGGTTCGGCGGGAACGCGACATACATCGGCATCGGTTCGAGTTGCCATGGTTCGAACAGCGGCACCAGTTCGCCGCTCGCGCGATACGCGGCGGCCATGTAGTCGGGCAGCCACAGGATGCCGAGCCCCGCGAGGCCGGCTTCGAGGTACGCATTGCCGTCGTCGACCGCGAGCACGTAGCGCCCGCGCACATTGACCTGCTCGCCGTCGCGCTCCATCGCGAACGGCAGCGTCTTGCCGGTGCGCGCCCACAGAAAGCCGACGACCCGATGATGCGTATCTTCGAGTTCGGCCGGATGCGACGGCGTGCCGGCGCGCGCGAGATAGGCGGGCGACGCGTACACGCCGAGCCGCAGGTCGCCGATGCGGCGCGCGACCAGCGCGCGGTCGGTCGGTTCGCCGCCGCGCACGACGCAATCGACGTTCTCGCCGATCACGTCGACCACGCGGTCGCTCACGCCCATGTCGAGCTGGATGTCCGGATAGCGCGCATGGAACGCGGGCAGCGCGGGGATCAGGATCAGGCGCGCGAACGGAGTCGGCACGTCCACGCGCAGCCGCCCGCGCGGCGACGCCGACGCCGCGGACAGGCTCGTTTCGGCATCGTCCATGTCGGCCAGCAGCCGCACGACGCGCTCGTAGTACGCGGCGCCGTCGGCGGTGACGACGACCTTGCGCGTCGTGCGGTTGAACAGCTTCACGCGCAGCCGCGCTTCGAGCTGCTGCACCAGTTGCGTGACGGTGGTGCGGCTCATGTGCAGCGTGTCGGCTGCCTTCGTGAAGCTGCCGGCTTCCACCACGCGGGCGAACGCCTGCATTGCGTCGAATCGATCCATCGGTCGGAGCTCCGCGTCGGTCGCAGATTGTTTGGAATGCGCAAACAGTGTTGGACAGGGTTGCCGGTTTATCCGCCGCGCAACGGTCCTTAAAGTGCCTCCATCGTTGATGCAAGGGCACGTCGCCCGACAAGACCGATGGAGGTGTCGAATGGCAAAGCGTAGCGTAGTTTTTCCGCCGGGTCGCCAGGCGCTGTATGACCGCAACCGTTATTCGCCGGGGCTGCGCTCGAACGGCTTCCTGTTCGTATCCGGGCAGGTCGGCAGCCGCGAGGACGGCTCGCCCGAGCCGGAACTGGGCGCGCAGGTTCGTCGCGCGTTCGACAACCTGAATGCGGTGCTGCGCGCGGCCGGCTGCACGTTCGACGATGTCGTCGACGTGACGGTGTTCCTCGTCGACCCCGAAGCGACGTTCGAGCGGGTCTGGGAGATCGTCCCCGAATACTGGGGCGACGCACCGCATCCGACGCTGACCGCCGTCGGCGTGACCTGGCTGTACGGGTTTCAGTTCGAGATCAAGGCGATCGCGCGGTTGCCGGAGACGGTCGACGGGTGAGCGGGGCGCGTCGTGCGACCGTTCGACGTGAGCGTCGACGTGGCGCCCGCGCTCGCGGACGAAGTCGCGATGGCGCACGTGTAGCGCGTGCTATCGTGCCCGCATCGCCACCACATGACGTCCGGTTCCCGGCGCGATCTTCCGATGAGCCAGCCTGAAAACGACCTCGCGGTCCTGCTGCGCACGATGCAGCCCGAACTGCATCCGGGTGCATTCGCATTCATCGCGCTACCGCACGCCGCAGACGTATCGTTATCCGAAGTGATTGCGACGTTCCGCGAAGCGGAGGGGGTGACGGTCGTGGTCGACGAGGAGACGGCCGCGCGCCGCGGCTGGCCGGTGCTGTTCCGCGCCGCGTGGATCACGCTGACCGTGCATTCCGACCTCGCGGCCGTCGGCCTCACGGCCGCGTTCGCGCGGGCGCTCGGCGCGGCTGGCATCAGCTGCAACGTGATGGCCGCCGCTTACCACGATCACATCTTCGTGCCGTTCGTCGACGGCCCGCGTGCACGCGATGTACTCGTCGCACTGCAGCGCGACGCGATGCGCGGCTGACACGCGAATGGCATTCCTCCGCGTGGGAAAAAAACGGGCCCGTGTGACCGGGCCCGCGAACGGAGAGAATGGCGCCGGCGAATGACTTCCGGCGCCCGGCGGGCGGCTTACTTGACCGCGCCGCCCTCGAACCAGGCGGCGAGCTTCGTCCGCTCGTCGTCGGTCATGTGCGTGACGTTGCCGATCGGCATCGCCTTCAGGCGCACGGCCTGGTCGTAGATGCGCTGCGCGTTCTTCGACACTTCGTCCGGCGTATCGAACATCACGCCCGCCGGTGCGCTGCCCATCAGCGTCGGCTTGGCCGAGTGACACTCGACGCAGCGCTGCTGCAGGATCGGCATGATGTCGTTGATCGCGATCTTCGGTGCGTTGGCCGCTTGCGCTTCCGGCGCGACCGGTTTTGGCATCGTCCACACCAGCGCGCCCGACAGCAGCGCGACGCCGCCGATCGGCAGGTACCACAGCTGCTTGCCGCGGTGACGCATCACGAAGAACTGGCGAATCAGCGCGCCGGCCAGCATGATCAGCACGAGCACGACCCAGTTGAACTTGTTCGTGTACGTCATCGCATAGTGGTTCGACAGCATCGCGAACACGACCGGCAGCGTGAAGTACGTGTTGTGCACCGAACGCTGCTTGCCGCGCTTGCCGTAGATCGGGTTCGGTTCCTCGCCCTTGAGCATCTTGTCGACCATCTTGCGCTGGCCCGGGATGATCACGAAGAACACGTTCGCCGACATGATCGTCGCGAGCATCGCGCCGACGATCAGGTAGGCGGCTCGGCCCGAGAAGATGTGGCACGCGAGGTACGCGGCGGCGACGACGTACAGGCCGACGCAGATGCCGAGCACGCGGTCGTTGGTGTCGAGCAGGCGACACAACGAGTCGTACACGATCCAGCCGGCCGCTAGGAAGCCGAGTGCGGACGCGACGGCGACGACCGGGCCCATGTCGAGCACGTTCTTGTCGATCAGGTACGTGTTCGGCGCAAGCAGGTACAGCACGAAGAACAGCGTGAAGCCCGACAGCCACGTCGTGTACGACGGCCACTTCGACCAGTGCAGGTCATCGGGCATTTCCGGTGGCGCGACCGTGTATTTCTGCATGTTGTAGAAACCGCCGCCGTGGACGTGCCACAGCTCGCCGAACACCCCGCGCTTGCGCTGGTTCGGGTCGGTCGGCGGTTTCAGGCTGTTGTCGAGCGCGACGAAATAGAACGACTCGCCGATCCACGCAATGGCGACGATGACGTGCAGCCATCGCAGTGCGAGGTTCAGCCAGTCGGTGATGAAGCCTTCCATGAAACTCCTCCAGACTCAGATCGTTTGTCTTGATGCAGGTGCTGATTCGAATGTCAGCTGCCGCGATAAGTGCTGTACGACCACGGCGACACGAGCAGCGGCACGTGGTAGTGCGAGCCGACGTCGGCGATGCCGAAGCGCAGCACGACGCGGTCGACGAAGCGGGGTTCGGGCACCTTCACGCCGAGCGCCGCGAAGTAGTCGCCGGCATGGAACACGAGTTCGTATTCGCCGGCGGCGAGTGCCGCGCCTTCGAGCAGCGGTTCGTCGCAGCGGCCGTCGCTATTGGTCAGCACGGTCTTGATCGCGCGGCGCGATTCGCCGTCCAGCGCGTAGAGGTCCACCTTGATGGCGGCGCCGGGGCGACCGTGCGCCGTATCGAGTACGTGGGTAGTGAGCTTTCCCATTCGTTGTTCCTTGTGTGAATGCGAGGTTCGGCGGCGACTCGATCCATGACTGTGCGGCGGATCGAGGCTCCACGTCACGTGGCTACATACCCGTCGGCGAGCGTGAAGCGAGCGCCGTGCAGGCATTGTAAAAAGGTTCCCCGTGCAAATACGTGCGCGATATCGAAGATAATGCGCCGCGCATGAGCGGCTGTCGACGGCCCGCCGGACAGGGCCGAGCGCACCGATGCCGGGCACGCGCGGGGCGTCGGGCGGCGTACCATACCGAATCCCTGAAGCACGGTATTCGCGATCGTGTATTGTGTGCGGCGCGCGCTTGGGCGATCCTCCCGCCGTGCGCGTCGGCCGGTGGCCGCGCGTACCCCGAAGACGGCGAGCACGCCGGGTAACCGGGCCAGGGCGTTCGAACGGACGCAGGCACCGGGGCGTGCCGCGATTCAGCGTTCGAACGGCTGTGTGACCGCTTCCAGGACAGCCCCTGGAGCCAGACCGACGCGGAGAACGCATGAATCTCGAGCAGCACGCCGGCGCACGCGCGCCGACCCCTTCCTCATCCCGCCCGAGGACCCTGCTGGTCAAGCACGCCGACGTGCTCGTGACCATGGACGACACGCGCCGCGAACTGCGCGACGCGGGGCTCTACATCGAAGACAACCGGATCGTCGCGGTCGGCCCGAGCGCCGAGCTGCCCGACACGGCCGACGAAGTGCTCGACCTGCGCGGCCACCTCGTGATCCCGGGGCTCGTGAACACGCACCATCACATGTACCAGAGCCTCACGCGCGCGGTGCCGGCCGCGCAGAACGCCGAACTGTTCGGCTGGCTGACGAACCTGTACCGGATCTGGGCGCACCTGACGCCCGAGATGATCGAGGTGTCGACGCTCACCGCGATGGCCGAGCTGCTGCAGTCGGGCTGCACGACGTCGAGCGACCATCTGTACATCTACCCGAACGGCAGCCGGCTCGACGACAGCATCGGCGCCGCGCAGCGGATCGGCATGCGCTTTCATGCGAGCCGCGGCGCGATGAGCGTCGGCCAGCGCGACGGCGGGCTGCCGCCCGATTCGGTCGTCGAGCGCGAGCCCGACATCCTGCGCGACGCGCAGCGCCTGATCGAGACCTATCACGACGACGGCCGCTACGCGATGCTGCGTGTGGTGGTCGCGCCGTGCTCGCCGTTCTCGGTGAGCCGCGAGCTGATGCGCGACGCGGCCGTGCTCGCGCGCGAATACGGCGTGTCGCTGCACACGCACCTCGCGGAGAACGTCAACGACATCGCGTACAGCCGCGAGAAGTTCGGGATGACGCCCGCCGAATATGCGGAAGATCTCGGCTGGGTCGGCCACGACGTGTGGCATGCGCACTGCGTGCAGCTCGACGATGCGGGCATCGGCCTGTTCGCGCGCACCGGCACGGGGGTCGCGCATTGCCCGTGCTCGAACATGCGATTGGCGTCCGGCATCGCGCCGGTGAAGAAGATGCGGCTCGCGGGCGTGCCGGTCGGGCTTGGCGTGGACGGTTCCGCGTCGAACGACGGCGCGCAGATGGTGGCCGAGGTACGTCAGGCGCTGCTGCTGCAACGGGTCGGTTTCGGGCCCGACGCGATGACCGCGCGCGAAGCGCTCGAGATCGCGACGCTCGGCGGTGCGAAGGTGCTGAACCGCGACGACATCGGCGCGTTGAAGCCGGGCATGGCCGCGGATTTCGCCGCGTTCGACCTGCGTCAGCCGCTGTTCGCGGGCGCGCTGCACGATCCGGTCGCGGCGCTCGTGTTCTGCGCGCCGTCGCAGACGGCGTACACGGTGGTGAACGGGAAGCTGGTGGTGCGGGAAGGGCGCCTTGCGACGCTCGATCTGCCGCCGGTGATCGAGCGTCACAACGCGCTGGCGCAAGCACTCGTGGAAGCGTCGCGCTGACGCGTCGGCGGGGAGGTCGCGCCGCACGTCGCGCGGCCGTTGCCGTCACACCCGCCGCGCAACGGCGTGCCCGGCGGGCGCGTGGCGCGCGCCGTATGCGATTACGCCTCGATCAGCGTGCGGGTGGCCTCGGCGACGAGGCTGCGCAGCCAGCGCACTTCGTCGGAGTAATGGCAGCGCTCGTGCCACAGCTGGTAGTACTGCATCGGCGGGAAGTCGAGCGGCGCCGGCACGACGGACA
Source organism: Burkholderia sp. LAS2 (assembly GCF_018417615.1). Lineage (NCBI taxonomy): Bacteria > Pseudomonadati > Pseudomonadota > Betaproteobacteria > Burkholderiales > Burkholderiaceae > Burkholderia > Burkholderia sp. LAS2. The sequence continues at coordinate 2,590,004 of NZ_CP071052.1, read as the reverse complement.
GCGGCAGGAACTTCGCGTAGTGATCGGCGAACAGCCGCGTGGTCGTGAAGATCAGGTCCGACTTCACGAGCACGTAAGGCGCGAGGTTGAAGTACGGCAGCGTGACGACCACGTGGCGCTTGAGCCGTTCGCGCGCGAGATGCACATCGATCGCGCCGCGCTGGCCGACCGAGTACGGCGTCGGCGCGAGATGCGGCGCGTTCAGGTACTGGTCGAGCGTGAGCCCGCCGCGCTTCGCGAACGGATGCGTGTTGCTCATCAGGCAGACGATTTCGTCGACGAACAGGTTCGACAGGTGCAGCTGCTCGGGCGGTTCGGGCCAGTTGCCGACGACGATGTCGAGCTTGCCGTCTTCCAGCGCGAGCTCGTAGTCGAACGCGGGGCCGAGCGAATGGAACTCGAGCGTCGCATTCGGCGCGGCCAGGCGGAAGCGTTCGACGACGGTCGGTACGAACAGCACGTTCAGGTAATCGGGGCAGCCGATCCGGTAGCAGCGGATCGACGTGGCCGGGTCGAAGTTGTGCTGCTGAAACTTGATGCGCTCGATTTCGCGCAGCGCGTTCTGCACGGGCTCGAGCAGGCGCAGCCCGTATTCGGTCGGCACCATGCCGGATTTGCCGCGCACCAGCAGCGGATCGCCGGTGATGTCGCGCAGGCGGCGCAGCGCGGCGCTGATCGCCGGTTGCGATTGGTTCAGTTTGACGGCCGCGCGCGTGACGCTGCGCTCCATCAACAAGGTGTGCAAGACGCGCAAGAGGTACGTGTCGATCGCCTCGCGTTGCTGACTCATGTTATCTCCGGTTTATATGGCTGGGCTGATCGAGGAATGGGGTGGGTATATCGTTTTTAATATGAACGAAAATCAGCGTCAAGAGATGGATACCCGCGGCTACCCGCCGGCCGGGCCTCGACAAGGGGCCGGAACGGGGCGAAATGCAGGCGAGCGCAGCGCCGCACGGATGCGCATTGCACGCATCCGGTGGTGGGGCGTCGCGTGGCGCGTGCGGCGCGTCAGTCGTCGATACGCATGCCGACCTTCAGCGTGACCTGCCAGTGCACGACCTGGTCGCCTTCGATGTGGCCGCGCGTTTCGGTCACCTGGAACCAGTGCAGGTTGTGCAGCGTCTTGCCGGCTTTCGAGATCGCGTTGCGGATCGCGTCGTCGCTCGATTGCTGCGACGAACCGGTCAGTTCGATCAGCTTGTACACGTGGTCGCTCATGATGCGCTCCCTGGGATATCGGTCTGTATTGCCGGGGCAACGCGCGGTCCCGAAGCGGTTCCGCTACGGTTCCGCTACGGTCCCGCTACGGTCCCGTGCATGCCCGGCTTCTTGAGTGATAGGTATGATGGGCGGCAACTGCAACCCATATCGGAGATGAGGCGCATCGTGGAGGTCGGATTTTGCGGACCAGGATTGATGGGCGCGCCGATGATTCGGCATTTGCTGGCGGCCGGGCATCGCGTGAGCGTATGGAATCGCTCGCGCGACAAGGCCGACGCGCTGGTGAAGGACGGCGCGCAGGTGGCGGGCATGCCGCACGAGCTGGCCGAGCGCGTCGAGACGGTGTTCGTGTGCGTGCTCGACGGCCGGGCGGTCGGCGACGTCGTGTTCGGCGAGCACGGGCTGCTTTCCGGCGACGCGAACGCGCGCCGCCTGCGACGCATCGTCGATCATTCGAGCATTCCGCCCGCCGCCACGCGCGACTACGCGGCGCGCGCGGCCGCGCTCGGGGTCGGCTGGGTCGATGCGCCGGTGTCCGGCGGCGTGCCGGGCGCGCAGGCCGGCACGCTCGCGGTGATGGCCGGCGGCCGCGCGGCCGATCTCGACGCGGTGCGCGCGCTGATCGACACGTACGCGTCGCGCATCACGCACATGGGCGATGCCGGCGCGGGCCAGACGGCGAAGCTGTGCAACCAGGCGATCGTCACCGCGACGGTCACCGCGATCGCCGAGGCGGTCGGCCTCGCGCAGGCGAGCGGCATCGACGCCGCGCGTCTGGCCGAGGCGCTGGCCGGCGGCTGGGCCGATTCGGTGCTGCTGCAGACGTTCGTGCCGCGCATGACGTCGGGCGGTCATCCGCCGATCGGCGCGCTCAGTACGTTCCAGAAGGATGTCGATGCCATCGCCGACGCCGCGCGCGACACCGGCGCGGTGATGCCCGTGTCGGCCACCGTGCAGCAGGTGCTCAGGCTCGGCGCCGCGCAGGGACTCGCCGGCGCAGATTTCGCCGCGTTCATCGACATCGTGCGGCCGGGCAACGGCCGCCAGCAGGCGTCGTGACGGGCAAGCGGGGCGTGTGAATGGCAGATGGGCCGCCCGGAGGCGGCCCATCGAATGACTGGCGGATCAGCCGAGCGAGCGGGGTGTCGTGTCGCCCGCGTTCTGACGGCCGAGGCCGCCGCGCAGGCTCGCCTTCGTGCCTGCACCAAACTCGGGCAGGATGCGCGCCCGCGCCCGGCTGGCGAACACGAGGAAGCCGAAGCCGTTCGCTTCGTACCAGTATCCGCCGTTCTCGAGGCCGTCGAGCGGCTGCTCGAGCGCATTCGCGATCGATTCGATGCAGCGCTTGCGCAGCTCGGCGATGGCCGGATAGGGCGGCTGCGCGCCGCGCACGCTGCACAGAAGCACGTCGAGGCCCGGCAGCACGTGCGCATAGAGGACGGGTTCGTCCTGCGCGCGAGCGCGGGCAATCTTGGTGTCGAGCTGGGCAAACGGCTTCGAGTGGCGCAAGACCGCGAGGAACGACTCCTGGCCATCCTGCGGCGCACGCCGACGTTTTTTCGGGAAGGACATAAACACTCGCCTCAAAAACAATTGCAAGAAATGCGGCACTTTCATGCGACCCACTCCCGGCTATGTACGCCGCATGTCGATCCTTTATAGCACACGAAAATGCTGCATTCGTGCAGTACGACGATCAATGTCTCCCGTCGACCTGCTCGCCATGATCGACACAGCCAGCGTCTTGGCGCCCGTACTGTCGTTTAGTCTCCATCATAGACCTGCTTTTCCCGCGCGTGCATTCGCTCGTCACAAAAAAGTGAGATACGCCGCATGCGGCGGTGCATCGCATGCGCAATAAAAAGGCCCGCGCGGGGCGGGCCTGGCTGGCGGAGCGTGTCGCGGTCAGCGCTGCTTGAGCGAATCGCGGATCTCGCGCAGCAGCACGATGTCTTCCGGCGTCGCGGCCGGCGCGGCTTCGTCCGGCTTGCGCAGCTTGTTGATGAATTTCACCATCAGGAAAATGATGAACGCAAGGATCACGAAATTGATCGCCACGGTGATGAACGAGCCGTAGCCGAATGCGGCGACGCCCGCGGCCTGCAGGTCCTTGAACGAATCGGGATTACCCTTGAACGACGGCGGGATGGTGCCGAGCAGAACGAACTTGTTCGAGAAATCCAGGCCGCCGGTCAGCACGCCGATGACCGGCATGATGAGGTCCTTCACGACCGAGTCGACGATCTTCGAGAACGCGCCACCGATGATCACGCCGACGGCGAGATCCATCACGTTGCCCTTGACGGCGAACTCCTTGAATTCCTTGATGATGCTCATGAGCGGCTTTCTCCTGGTTGGGGCGGGGGGAGGCGTGCCGCGACGCGCAGGATTGCTTTGCGTCGAATGAAGGTCGGTGGCACGCCGATGGCCGCATGATAGCGAACGTGCCCTATTGCCGGTAGCCCATCTTGAAATGATTGACAAATCCGCGCGTCGGCGCGGCCGGTCATGCCGCAGCGCGTGGCGTGCGTGGCCGAGCGTCGACATGCAGGTCGACACCCGGTGCACCCGTACTCACTCAGGTGTTGTCGTCGGTCCAGCCGTCGTCGTTGCTGCCGAGATCCATCCCGCTGCCGCCGCTGTTGCCGTCGCTCCAGCTCGAATCGTCGCCGCGGCCGAGGTCGAAGCCCGGATCGGTGTCCTGCCGACGGTTTTCGCCGTCGACGATCACGTCGCGTTCGACCACGCGCTCGCGGCCGCCGGACATCGCTTCGCCGAGCAGCACGCCGGTCAGGAGCCCGCCCATTCCGCCGCCGAAACCGCCACCTTGCTGGATCACGACGGGCGGCTGCTGTTGCGGATACGGTGGTTGCGGCGGGTAGGGCTGCTGCTGATACGGCTGACCCTGGGCGCCCGTCATGCGGTCGGCTTCCTGCGCGTACACCGAGCCGCTGCCGTTCGCTGGCGCCGTGGGCTGCGCGGCCGGGTCGGGGCGGCCTTCGACGCGCGCCTTCACGCTCGCGTGGCGCTGTTCGAGTTCATCGACGCGATACGGCGGCACCGGATTCTTGCCGTTCGACAGCGTCTCGACGAGCGTGCGCGCGTCGTTCTCGATCGCTTCGAGTTCGCCGGTCAGCGCCGCGGCGCCGGGCGCCGTCGACAGTTTCGCATCGAGCTTCAGCGGCCGGATGTCGTTCAGCACGTCGGTCGCGCGCTTGAGCTGCGTGCGGCGTTCGTCGTCGGCACGGCCGTTGTCGGCCGTGCGCGCGCGCCGCAGCGTCCAGCGCAGCACCAGCGCGATCACGGCGACGATCAGCCCGAGGCCGATCCACATGCCGGTCGACGGGCCGTGTTTTTCGGCCGGCGCGACGGCGGGGGCGAGCCCCGGCTGCAGCGTGCCGGCCTGCGTGGCCGACGGCGTGTTGCCGCTCACGCGCGCGGCGTCGGCGCGAATGCGCGACTCCGTCTGCGCGAAGCGCGACGCGTCGGTGAACTTCAATTGCGGATCGAGCGATTTCGCGCGCTGCAGTTGCGCGAGCGCGTCGGACGCGCGGCCTTCGCGGTCCAGCACCTGCGCGTACAGATAGCGCGCATGCGCGTTGTTCGGATGGGCGTCGATGACTTGCGACAGCTGCGTGTCGGCTTGCTGCCAGTTGCGCTGCGCGATCGACTGCTCGACCTGCTGAAGCGACGGGACCGCAAACGCGGCGGACGACAGCAACATCAGCGACAGGCCGAGTGCGGCGAGAGATTTCTTCATGGTCGAACCGGGCGCATGCGCCCGTCTCCTGACGATCGGTTCGCGCCGCGCGCCCGGGCCGGGGCGCGGCGCGGTGGCCCGCGGCGGCGGTTACTGCGCGGGCGTATCGAGCTGCTTCTTCAGCGCGGCGAGGCGATCTTCCACCGACGGGCCCTTGTTCAGCGCGGCGAGCTTGTCGTCGAGCGCCTTGCCGCTCGACGTGTCGGCCGAATTGAGACGCGCGTCCGAGCGGGCGTTCTGCAGCGCGACCTTGTCCTCGAGCTTCTGGAAATCCTCGGACAGGTTCTTGCCGCCGATGCCGCCCAGCGCGCTGGCGGCCACGTCCTTCGCCTGCGCGATTTCCTGCTTCGCCTGCAGGATGTTCGAGCGCGCATTCAGGTCGTTGCGGCGCTGACGCATGTCGGCGATCTGCCCCTTCAGCTTGTCGACCGACGGCTCGAGCGTCGCCAGCTCGGCCGCGAGCGCATCGCGCTCGGCTTCCGCGTTCGACTGGGCCGCGAGCGCCTCGCGGGCGAGCGCTTCGTCGCCGCCTTGCAGCGCGCGCTTCGCGCCGTCCTCGTACTTCTTCACCTTGTCGTCGGCCGCATCGCGCTTGCTGCGCTGGGTTGCGACCTGTGCCTCGATCTCGATCAGCGAATTCTCGGCACGGCCGATGCTGTCGTCGAGCTCCCGCACGATCTGCCGTGCGTCGCGCGACGGATCCTGTACCGAATCGGCCGCATCGTTCAGCAGGCCTTTGATCGTGCGCGAAATAGAGTCGAAAAGCGACATGAAATCCTCCGTGGTTGAAAGGCGCCGCGTGACCGCGGCAATGCCCGTCGCGAGCCGGTCCCGCTTCGGTTCCGGCCCGCGTGAGCCGGCGGATATTACACCACCGGTTCACTTAAATACGGCTTAAACGCGCGAGTTCAAGCGGCTCGCGCATCGGGACGCCAACCTTTCGCGACTGAAAGAAAATCGCCTGCGTGCGCCGTATTGCGTGTCCATCATAGGCCGAGGATGCCGACAATACGTGCCGCAAATCACGGCATTGCGGGAATTTTTACAAAAAATCGCGAAGGCACCCGGTCGATTTCATTAAAATGCGCTGTCACGTCGCGGGAACGGATCGCCGCGCGGCGGGGTCTGTCGACGTGACAGCCGCATCTCGATGCACCCACTCTGATTCATCCGCTTGCATTTCCGCATGCGTCCGAGGGCGCCACGTACGCCCGCCATTCCGACATGCCAATTATCAAACGACCGCCTTCTTCTTCCGACAGGAACGAACCCCACTACACGCTGCGCCGTTCGCCGTCCGGGGCCTATTACCCCGATGACGACGATCGCGACGACGGCCGCCGCGCGCAGCAGCGCGGTGGCGGTGGCGGAGGGCGCCGCCGCACGTTCGGCTCGCGCGTCGCGCTGTGGTTCGTCGGCTTGTTCGCGACGCTGGCCGTCGTCGGCGCGCTGATCGTCGGCTACGCGCTGGTCGTGATGGCGCCGCAACTGCCGTCGCTCGATGCGCTGACCCATTACCAGCCGAAGGTGCCGCTGCGCGTCTTCACCGCCGATCACGTGCTGATCGGCGAGTTCGGCGAGGAGCGCCGCAGCCTCGTGCGCTTCCAGGACATTCCCGACGTGATGAAGAAGGCCGTGCTCGCGATCGAGGACTACCGCTTCTACGAGCACGGCGGCGTCGATTTCCTCGGCATTCTGCGCGCGGGCGTGGCCGACCTGATGCACGGCGGCGCGCGCCAGGGTGCGAGCACGATCACGATGCAGGTCGCGCGCAACTTCTTCCTGTCGAGCGAGAAGACCTACACGCGCAAGATCTACGAGATGCTGCTCGCGTACAAGATCGAGAAGGCCCTGACGAAGGACCAGATCCTCGAGCTGTACATGAACCAGATCTATCTCGGCCAGCGCTCGTACGGCTTCGCGGCCGCGGCGCGCGTGTACTTCGGCAAGGACCTGAAGGACATCACGGTCGCCGAAGCGGCGATGCTCGCGGGGCTGCCGAAGGCGCCGTCCGCGTACAACCCGGTCGTCAATCCGAAGCGCGCGAAGGTGCGTCAGGAATACATCCTGAAGCGCATGCTCGACATCGGCTACATCACGCAGCCGCAGTACGACCAGGCGATCAAGGAAGAGATTCACGTGCGCACGCCGGGCAACCAGTACGCGGTGCACGGCGAGTACGTCGCCGAGATGGTGCGGCAGATGATGTACGAGCAATACAAGGACGAAACCTATACGCGCGGGCTGACCGTTACGACGACGATCAATTCGGCCGACCAGGAAGCCGCGTATCAGGCCGTGCGTCGCGGCATTCTCGACTACGAGCGCCGTCACGGCTATCGCGGCCCCGAAGCGTCGATCAACTTGCCCGCGGCCGGCGACGAGCGCGACGAGGCGATCGACGACGCGCTCGCCGACCACCCGGACAACGGCGACCTGCAATCGGCGGTCGTGCTGTCGGCATCGCCGAACGCGGTCGAGGTGCAGTTCGTCGGCGGCGCGACCACGACGATCGGCCCGGCCGGGCTGCGCTTCGTGTCGGCCGCGCTGAGCCCGCGCGCGAACAACGCGCTGCGGATCAAGCCGGGCTCGGTCGTGCGCGTGCTGAAGGACGGCAAGACGGGCTGGCAGGTCGTGCAACTGCCGCAGGTCGAGGGCGCGCTCGTCGCGATCGCGCCGCAGGACGGTGCGATCCGCTCGCTCGTCGGCGGCTTCGACTTCAACAAGAGCAAGTTCAACCACGTGACGCAGGCGTGGCGGCAGCCGGGCTCGTCGTTCAAGCCGTTCATCTACTCGGCGTCGCTCGACAAGGGGCTCGGACCGGCGACGATGATCAACGACGCGCCGCTGTACTTCCCGCCGAGCGTGCCGGGCGGCACCGCGTGGGAGCCGAAGGACGACGACCAGCCGGACGGCCCGATGACGATGCGCACCGGCCTGCAGCGGTCGAAGAACCTGGTGTCGATCCGGATCCTCGCGTCGATCGGCACGCAGTATGCGCAGCAGTACGTGACGCAGCGCTTCGGCTTCGATCCGGCGAAGACGCCGCCGTACCTGCCGATGGCGCTCGGCGCGGGCCTCGTGACGCCGCTGCAGCTCGCGACCGGCTACGCGGTGTTCGCGAACGGCGGTTACAAGGTCGATCCGTACCTGATCGCCGAAGTCGACGACGCGCGCGGCCAGCCGCTGCAGAAGTCGCAGCCGGTGGTCGCGGGCGGCACGGCGCCGCGCACGATCGAAGGCCGCAACGCATACGTGATGAACAGCCTGCTGCATTCGGTCGCGACGGGCGGCACGGGCGCGGGCACCAACGCGCTGGGCCGCAACGACCTGCAGGGCAAGACGGGTACCACGAACGACGCGAAGGACGGCTGGTTCGCCGGCTATCAGCAATCGCTCGTCGCGGTCGCGTGGATGGGCTTCGACCAGCCGAAGAGCCTCGGCAGCCGCGAATTCGGCGCACAGCTCGCGTTGCCGATCTGGGTGAACTACATGCGCACCGCGCTGAACGGCGTGCCCGAGCAGCAGATGCCGATGCCGGACGGCCTGACGACGATCGACGGCGAGCTGTACTACGCCGATCGCACGCCGGGCAACGGCTTCGTCGCGAACGTCGACATCAACCCGGCCGAGAACGCGATCAGCGCGAACGACGCACTCGGTTCGGCCGGCGCGGCCGGGCTGGCGCCGCCGCCCGTCACGCCGCAGGAGAAGCAGCAGATCATGGACATGTTCGAGAGCAAATAAGCGGGACGCTGGGCTTCAGCCATGCGACGGGCGCCTTCGGGTGCCCGTTTTTTTGCGCGCGGCCGCCAGCGGAAGACGGTGAATCAGAACGACGCGCAGGCCGGCACGACGGTCATGCCGACCGATTGCTGGTGAAATCGCTCGACGTACGCTTGCCGGATCGCGGCGAGCCGCGTGCGCGTGTCGCGCGTATCGTCGGCGATGATACGGAGCACGAAGCTGTCTTCGCGCGTGATCGCGCCGCTCGAGCGGTCGCGCCACTGGCCGTGCGTGTCCCAGTAGGTGAGGCCGTCGGGGAAGCGCGGCGTGACCGTGTCGGCGAGGAAGGCCGCGCGTTCGGCATCGGTGACGGGGCCGCGGCCGGCGACGTCGCGCCCGAACAGCAGGTCGGCCTGCAGCATGCGGCTTTCGCCCGGTTGCGTGCAGGCCGCAGGTTGCGCGTGGGAGGTGGGCGAGGGCGGTGCCGCGCAACCGGCGAGCAGCGCGAATGCAATCGAGCATGCGGCCAGCCGCCGCATCTGCCCATTTCGTGACGATCGACCTTCGCGCGCGCAAAACGCTGCGCGCTCAATCACTTGCGAGCGGGTCCGGCGGGTTATCAACAGGGCTGTCAACATAATCTGGGGATAACCCTAGGATGGCCGGCGCACGCGGGATGCGGCGTCAGTGCCGCAGTTGCGCGTGCGCGAGATGCATGCCGAGTGTGGCGGGGTCGGTATTCGTGCCCGACAGCAGCACGCCGACGCGCTTGCCCTGCAGCGTTTCGCGCAGCGGGCCGAGCAGCGCGGCGAGCGCGGCCGCGCAGGCCGGCTCGACCGACAGTTTCAGGTGCGAGAACAGGAACAGCATCGCGGCGCGCAGCGCGTCGTCGGAGACGGTGACGATGCGGTCGAGGTGGCGCCGGCACAGCTGGTAGCTGTATTCCTCGGTGTGCGGCGCCATCAGCGAATCGGCGATGGTCTGCATCGCGCTCATCTTGATCGTGTGATTGGCCGCGAAGCTGCGGCTCATCGCGTCGGCGCCTTCCGGCTCGACGCCGTACACGTGCACGCGCGGGTTCGCGAGCCGCAGCGCGGTCGCCATGCCGGCCGCGAGCCCGCCGCCGCCGATCGGCACGATCACCGCGTCGAGGTCCGGCGTCTGCGTCGCCCATTCGTAGCCGAGCGTCGCGGTGCCGAGGATCGTGTGATAGCCGTTGAACGGATGAATGAAGAAGCGGCCTTCCTCGGCCTCGATGCGCCGCACGAGATCGAACGCCTGCGACGCGCTGCCGGCCAGCACGACTTCCGCGCGGTACTGCTTGCACTGCGCGATGCGCGTCGGACTCGCGGTATGGAACATCACGACCTTCGCGCTGCTGCCGAGCCGCATCGCCGCATACGCGACGGCCGCCGCATGATTGCCGGCCGACACGCAGGTGACGCCGGCGTTCTTGCGGGCTTCGTCGAGCGCGAGCAGATGCGTGAACGCGCCGCGCGCCTTGAAGCTGCCGCTTGCCTGCAGCAGCTCGAACTTGAAGTTGACGTGCGTGCCTTCGAGGGAGGGCAGGTCGGCGCGTTCGAACACGGGCGTGCGCGCGACCCACGGCGACAACGCGAAATGCTGTGCGGCGATTTCGTCGAGCGTCGGAATCGGCTCGCCGTCGATCGTCGTATGGGCAGTGCCCTGTTGTTCAGTCGACATGACGTGGCGGGTAGCGGAGTGGGCCGGCCCGCACACGCGGGCCGGCGTGGCGGGAGGCAGTCAGTGCGCGTCGACCGACATGCTGCGGATGAACTTGCGCAGGAACTGCTCGCAGCCGGCGAGCTGCGCGAGCTCGACATATTCGTTCGGCTTGTGCGCCTGCTCGATGTTGCCGGGCCCGCACACGACGCTCGGGATGCCCGCGCGTTCGAACAGCCCGGCCTCGGTGCCGTATGCGACCTTGCGCTTGTCCTGGTCGGCCGTCAGCGCGCGCACGAGCTGCGTGATCGCCGCCTGTTCGGTTGCGTCGAGGCCGGGCGCCGCGGCGATCTTCGAGAACTCGATCGCGGCGTTCGGATGCTCGCGCCGCATCTGCGGCAGCAGCGTTTGCTGCGCATACGCTTCGATGCGCGTAAAGATCTGCTCGGGATCGAGCGTCGGCAGGTTGCGGAATTCGAAGTCGAAGCGGCACTCGGCCGGCACCGTGTTGATCGCGTTGCCGCCCTGGATCGTACTCGTCTGCGCGGTCGTGAACGGCACGTCGTACAGCTCGTCGAACGGGCCTTCGGCGCGGAAACGGTCGGCGATGTCGCGGATGTGGCAGATGAGGCGCGCCGCATACTCGATCGCGTTGAGCCCCTTCGGTGTCAGCGACGAATGCGCGGCGTGGCCGCGCACGCAGCAGCGGTACGCGTTGATGCCCTTGTGCGCGATGATCGGCCGCATGCTGGTCGGCTCGCCGACGATGCAGCCCGACGGCTGCACGCCGCGCTTCACGAGATCGGCGATCATCAGCGGCGCGCCGGCGCAGCCGATTTCCTCGTCGTAGGACAGCGCGAAATGGATCGGCTTCGCGAGCTTGGTTGCCTGCATCTCGGGCAGCAGCGCGAGCGCCGCGCCGATGAAGCCCTTCATGTCGCAGGTGCCGCGGCCGTACAGGCGGCCGTCGCGGATTTCCGGCGCGAACGGGTTGCTGTCCCATTGCTGGCCGTCGACCGGCACGACGTCGGTGTGGCCCGACAGCACGATGCCGCCGTTCGTCGAACCGTCGTGCGCGGGCACGGTGGCAAACAGGTTCGCCCAGCCCTCGCGCGGATCGTGCGTGATCGTCGACGCGATGCCTTTTGCGGCGAGCGCGTCGCGCACCGTTTCGATCAGGCCGAGGTTCGGCACGCGGCTCGTCGTGTCCATCGACACGAGTTGCTTGACCCAGGGCAGGCTGACGAGCGATGCGTCGCCTTCGGTGGCGGCGGACGGCGCCGTCGCGTCGAGAGTGGACATGGCAAAACTCCGTCTGATGAATGGGAAATCATACTCAAAAACGCGCCGGCCCGCCTTCGTCGGGCGCGATGCGGTGCAGCAACGTCGCGCCCGTCAGGATGGCATCAGCGGGCCGCGACGGCCGCCCCCTGTTTCGGGCCGAGCGCGCGCAGCGTTTCCTTGATCGTCGATACGCGGATCGCGAGATCGGGCGAGCGCGTCTCGATGCGCAGCTTGTCCTGGCCCGCGAGCTTGATGTGGCGATGCTTCTGCACCATCTCGATGATCCGCATCGGGTCGATCGGCGGATTCGGCTCGAACTGCAGGCCGATCGCGACTTCGCTCGCATCGATCTTCACGATGCCGAGCGGCTTCGCGGCGATCCGCAGCCGGTGCGTCTCGACGAGCGCGTGCGCCTGCGGCGGCAGCTTGCCGAAGCGGTCGATCAATTCCTCCTGGATGCCGTCGATCGCGTCGCCGTGCTCGCAGTTCGCGAGCCGCTTGTACAGCGACAGCCGCTCCTGCACGTCCGCGCAGTAGTCGGCCGGCAGGATCGCGGGCGCATGCAGGTTGATTTCGGTCGTCGCGGCGAGCGGGGCGGTGAGGTCGGGCTCCTTGCCGTTCTTCAGCGCCTTCACCGCGTCGTTCAGCATGTCCGTATAGAGCTGGAAGCCGATCTCGTGGATTTCGCCCGACTGCTTGTCGCCGAGCACCTCGCCGGTGCCGCGGATCTCGAGGTCGTGCATCGCGAGATAGAAGCCCGAGCCCAGTTCCTCCATTTGCTGGATCGCTTCCAGCCGGCGCTGCGCCTGCTTGGTCAGCGACTGCGGATCGTGCACCAGCAGGTACGCGTACGCCTGGTGGTGCGAGCGGCCAACGCGGCCGCGCAACTGGTGAAGCTGCGCGAGGCCGAACTTGTCCGCGCGGTGCATGATGATCGTGTTCGCGCTCGGCACGTCGATGCCGGTCTCGATGATGGTCGTGCACAGCAGCACGTTCGCGCGCTGCGCGACGAAATCGCGCATCACGCGTTCGAGTTCGCGCTCGTGCATCTGGCCGTGCGCGATCACGATGCGCGCTTCGGGCACGAGCGCCTCGAGCATCGCCTTGCGGTTCTCGATCGTCTCGACCTCGTTGTGCAGGAAGTACACCTGGCCGCCGCGCTTCAGCTCGCGCAGCATCGCCTCGCGGATCACGCTTTCCTCCTCGCGGCGCACGAAGGTCTTGATCGCGAGCCGCTTCTGCGGCGCGGTCGCGATCACCGAGAAATCGCGCAGCCCTTCGAGCGCCATCCCGAGCGTCCGCGGGATCGGCGTCGCGGTGAGCGTCAGCACGTCGACTTCCGCGCGCAGCGCCTTCAGCGCTTCCTTCTGGCGCACGCCGAAGCGGTGTTCCTCGTCGATGATCACGAGGCCGAGGCGCTTGAACTGCACGTCCGACGACAGCAGCTTGTGCGTGCCGATCACGATGTCGACGCTGCCTTCGTTGATCTGCGCGATCGCCGCGTTCACTTCCTTCGCGGTCTTGAAGCGCGACAGCTCGACGATCCGCACCGGCCAGTCCGCGAAGCGGTCGGCGAAGGTCTGCGTGTGCTGCTCGGCGAGCAGCGTGGTCGGCGACAGCAGCGCGACCTGCTTGCCGCCGAGCACCGCGATGAATGCCGCGCGCAGCGCGACCTCGGTCTTGCCGAAGCCGACGTCGCCGCACACGAGGCGGTCCATCGGCTTGCCGCTCGTCATGTCGCCGATCACGGCCGCGATCGCCGCGGCCTGGTCGGGCGTTTCCTCGAAGCCGAAGCTTTCCGCGAATTTCACGTAGTCGCGCGGGTCGAGCGAGAACGCATGGCCTTCGCGGGCCGCGCGGCGTGCGTACAGGTTCAGCAACTCGGCGGCCGTATCGCGGATCTGCTGCGCGGCCTTGCGCTTCGCGCGCTCCCACTGGCCGGAGCCGAGCGCGTGCAGCGGCGCGCTGTCGGGGTCGGCGCCGCTGTAGCGCGAGATCACGTGCAGTTGCGCGACGGGCACGTAGAGCTTGCTGTCGCCCGAGTATTCGAGATGCAGGAATTCGGTTTCGCCCTCGCCGAGATCCATCGAAACGAGGCCCATGTAGCGGCCGATGCCGTGCTGCGCGTGGACGACCGGATCGCCGACCTTCAGCTCCGACAGGTCGCGCACCATCGCGTCGACGTTGCTCGCCTGTTCCTGCCGGCGGCGGCCCGCGCGGCGGCCGAGCGCGCCGTACAGCTCGGTTTCGGTGACGATCGCATAGCCTTCGCCCGGCACCGCGAAGCCGTTCGCGAGCGGCGCGACGCCGAGCGCGAAGCGTTCGTCGCTCGCGAGCCAGCCCGCGAAGTCGTCGTTCGACGCGGGGCGCATGTGGTGTTCGGCCAGCAGTTGCAGGATCGTCTCGCGGCGGCCGGCCGATTCGACCGTCAGCAGCACGCGCTTGCCCGACGATTCGACGAACGTGCGCAGCGACGCGAGCGGATCGTCCGCATGGCGGTCGACGGTCAGTTCGGGCAGCGCGGTCGCCCAGCCGCCGGCCGGCTGCGCGGGCAGCACGACGCGCGCGAACGGCTTCGCGAACGCGAAGAAATCCTCGTCGGACAGGAACAGCCGCTGCGGCTCGAGGATCGGCCGCTCGCGATCGTGTGCGAGGAACGCGTGACGCTGCTTCGTATCGGCCGTGAAGCGGCGGATCGACGCGTCGAGATCGCCGGTGAACACGAGGTGCGCGTCCTGCGGCAGGTAGTGGAACAGCGTGGCCGTCTCGTCGAAGAACAGCGGCAGGTAGTACTCGATGCCGGCCGACGGCACGCCGTTGCCGATGTCCTTGTAGATCGGCGCGCGGCTCGGATCGCCTTCGAAGGTTTCGCGCCAGCGGCTGCGGAAGGCCGTGCGCGCCGCTTCGTCGAACGGGAACTCGCGGCCGGGCAGCAGGCGCACGTCGCGCACCGGATAGAGGCTGCGCTGCGTATCGGGATCGAACGCGCGAATCGAATCGACCTGGTCGTCGAACAGGTCGATCCGGTACGGCAGCGGCGAACCCATCGGGTACAGGTCGATCAGCGAGCCGCGCACGCAGTATTCGCCGGGCCGCACGACCTGGCTCACGTGCTCGTAGCCGGCCAGCGTGAGCTGCGCCTTCAGCTTCGCCTCGTCGAGCCGCTCGCCCTGCGCGAACGCGAACGTGTACGCGGCCATGAACGACGCGGGCGGCATCCGGTACAGCGCGGTGGTCGCGGGCACGAGCAGGATGTCGCAGCGGCCCTCGCCGAGGTCGTGCAGCGTGGCGAGGCGCTCGGACACGAGGTCCTGGTGCGGCGAGAAGGTGTCGTACGGCAGCGTTTCCCAGTCGGGCAGCAGGCGCACGCGCGCATCGGGCGAAAAGTAGCGGATTTCCTGCGACAGCCGCTGCGCGTCGACCGCGTTCGCGCAGATCACCGCGAGGAGCGGCACGTCCTGGCGGTTGTCGGCGAGATAACGGGCGATGGCGAGCGCGTCGGCGGAGCCGTGCGCGCCGTCGAAGGCAAAACGCTGGCCGGGCTTGACGCGGGCAACGGGTGAAGCGGACGGGGTGGAAGCGTTATCTGGCATAGGGACGACAGGGGTGGCGTGCACGGGCGCATCGCGTGCGCCGGTCGAGACGAAAGACCTATTATAAAATCCGCTTCTCGATTTCACCTTTCCGGCGTTTCCCTTCGTGACTCCCCGACTTTTCGCCCTGATTCCTTGCGCCGGCACGGGCAGCCGTTCCGGTTCGGCCGTGCCGAAGCAATACCGCACGCTGGCCGGCCGCGCGCTGCTGCACTACACGCTCGCTGCGTTCGACGCATGCAGCGAGTTCGCGCAGACGCTCGTCGTGCTCGCGCCCGACGATTCCCATTTCGACGCGCGCCGCTTCGCGGGCCTGCGCTTCGCGGTGCGCCGCTGCGGCGGCGGCTCGCGGCAGGCGTCGGTGCTGAACGGGCTGCTGGAGCTGGCCGAATTCGGCGCGACCGACCACGACTGGGTGCTCGTGCACGACGCCGCGCGCCCGGGCATCACGCCGGCGCTGATCCGCACGCTGGTCGCGACGCTGAAGGACGACCCGGTCGGCGGGATCGTCGCGCTGCCGGTGGCCGATACGCTCAAGCGCGTGCCGGCCGGCGGCGACGCGATCGCGCGCACCGAGTCGCGCGACGCGCTGTGGCAGGCGCAGACGCCGCAGATGTTCCGCATCGGCATGCTGCGCGACGCGATCCTGCAGGCGCAGCGCGAAGGGCACGACCTGACCGACGAGGCCAGCGCGATCGAATGGGCTGGTCATACGCCGCGCGTCGTGCAGGGCAGCCTGCGCAATTTCAAGGTCACGTATCCGGAAGACTTCGCGCTCGCGGAAGCGATCCTCGCGCGCCCCGCGAACGCTTCCTGACATTCACCCCCTCTCAATCGGAACACGCATGGATTTCAGAATCGGACAAGGCTACGACGTGCACCAGCTCGTCGAGGGGCGCCCCCTCATCATCGGCGGCGTGACGATTCCGTACGAACGCGGCCTGCTCGGCCACTCGGACGCGGACGTGCTGCTGCACGCGATCACCGACGCGCTGTTCGGCGCGGCGGCGCTCGGCGACATCGGCCGCCATTTTTCCGACACGGACGCGGCATTCAAGGGCGCCGACAGCCGCGTGCTGCTGCGCGAGTGCGCCGCACGCATCAAGGCGGCCGGCTTCACGATCCAGAACGTGGACACCACCGTGATCGCCCAGGCGCCGAAGCTGGCACCGCATATCGAAGGGATGCGCGCGAACATCGCGGCCGATCTCGGGCTGCCGCTCGATCGCGTGAACGTGAAGGCGAAGACCAACGAGAAGCTCGGCTATCTCGGCCGCGGCGAGGGGATCGAGGCGCAGGCTGCCGCGTTGCTGGTGAAGCAGGGCGGCTGACGACCTTGACGGCGGCGCGTGCGGTTCGCGCCGCACGCCGCGCCGTTGAAATGAAAAATGCCACGCGAATGCGTGGCATTTTCGTTTGCAGCAGGCGCGGCTCACGGCCGCGCGCCGTGCAACCGCTTATTCGCCTTCGGCGGCGATCACCTGCGCGGCGGCGTTGATCACCGACGCGATGCGGCCGACGTCGCGCAGTTGCGTCGTCGTCATCCCTTGCTCGTTCTTCAGCAGCGCATAGTGCGACTTCACGCAGAAGTGGCACTTGCCGACGATCGACGCGGCGAGCGCGTACATCTCGAATTTGCGCTTGTCGACGCCGCCGTGCGTCGCGTACGCACCCATCCGCAATTCGGCGCGCTGCGTCTTCAGGTCGGCGTCGTCGGCCATCTCGACATACGGATACCAGGTGTTGTTCATCCCCATCAGCGCGGCCGCCGTCAGCACGGCGTTGGTCTCTTCGGGCGACAGCACGCCGGCTTCGCGGATCGTCTTCACGAGCACCGTGCTCTTCGCCGCGATGGCCGCCGCCAGCGCCACGCCGACCGCATCGGTGCCTTCGAGCGACGAGCGCGAGATCGTGCCATCGAGGTTCAGGCGAATGTCCTTCGCGTAGTCGGGGATACGTGCCTTAATCGAGTCGATGAATTCCATTGATATCTCCTATGGGTTGGCCGTTAAAAAAGCCCGCAGGCAGGACGTGCGCCGCGGGCTTCGTGCATTGCTACGCTTACAGCGTTGCGCCGCCGACTGCGCGGTTGCACGGGCACAGTTCGTCCGTTTGCAGGCCGTCCAGAATGCGCAGGACTTCTTCCGGGCTGCGGCCGACGTTCAGGTTGTTCACCGACACGTGCTGGATCGTGTTGTCCGGATCGACGATGAACGTTGCACGCAGGGCCACGCCGGCTTCCTTGTCGCGCACGCCGAGCTGGTCGATCAGTTCGCCCTTGACGTCGCCGAACGAGTAGTGGTTCAGCTTGTCGAGGTCCTTGTGCTCACGACGCCATGCGAGCTTGACGAATTCGTTGTCCGAGCTGCCGCCGAGCAGGACGGCGTCGCGCTCTTCGAACTGCTTCGTGAGCTTCGCGAATTCGACGATTTCCGTCGGGCACACGAACGTGAAATCCTTCGGATAGAAGTAGATGATCTTCCACTTGCCCGGGAACGACGCTTCGGTGACGGTCTCGAACGCCGACTGGCCGTTTTCCTCGTGATTATTGAAGCCCGGCTTCGCGGCTACGACGGTGAAAGCTTCGAGTTTATCGCCCACGGTTTTCATGCGGATACTCCTGTGTGAGTTGGGAAGAAGACTGAGTCAAGCTACCTCGGTGCTGCAACGATGATGTGACAGCATGGGGAAAACTATAACACTATTAGCAAGGCGCTTCAATAGATTTTGACTAACGACTCTCATAGCTTTTGTCAACCGGGTCGATAGTGTGACGCGCAAGATGCGTGCGCGAGCGTGTCACGCGGTCGCACGCGCCTTGCCGGCGCCGGGGAATTCCAGCGTGACCTCGAGGCCGGCTTCCGGGTGGCGGTTGCGCAGGCGCAGCGCGCCGCGATAGCGGCCGACGAGCCGCAGCACGATCGCCATTCCGAGGCCCGTGCCGTCCGCCTTGGTGCGGGCGGTGTCGACGCGGTAGAACGGCCGCATCACGAGCGGCAGTTGATCCTCGGGAATGCCGGGGCCTTCGTCGCTCACCGACAGCTCGACGCGCGCATGCGACACGCGCGTCTCGAGCGTGATGCGCGAAATGCCGTCCTGTTTGCTCTGACCGTACTTGCGCGCGTTCTCGACGAGGTTGCCGATCACGCGCCGCATGTCGGTCTCGTCGGCTTCGATGATCGCGCTCGGCGCGAGCCGCGTGCGGATCTCGACGCCGTCCTCGCCCGACACGCGCGCGGCGACTTCGTGCGCGACCGACGACAGGTCGACGGGCTCGGGCTTGCGCTGCGACGGGCGCGCATAGTCGATGAAGGCCGCGATGATGCGGTCCATCTGTTCGATGTCGTCGACCATCGCGTCCTTGGTCGCCTGGTCGGACGGGCTCATCTCGGTTTCGAGCCGCAGCCGCGCGAGCGGCGTGCGCAGGTCGTGCGAGATGCCCGCGAGCATCAGCGCGCGATCGGCCTCGAGCTGTTCGAGGTCGCGCACCATCTGGTTGAAGCTGCGGTTGGTGTCGGCCGCGACGCCCATCCCGCGCTCGGGCAGCGGCTCGGGCGCCTGGCCCGAACCGACCTGGCGCGCGGCGAGCGCGAGCCGCGAGAACGGCCGGTTCACGAGGCTCGTGATGAATGCGGAGCCGAACAGCGACAGCGCGAGCGCGAACAACCCCCAGCCG
Organism: Burkholderia sp. LAS2; assembly: GCF_018417615.1. Lineage (NCBI taxonomy): Bacteria > Pseudomonadati > Pseudomonadota > Betaproteobacteria > Burkholderiales > Burkholderiaceae > Burkholderia > Burkholderia sp. LAS2. The sequence continues at coordinate 2,571,058 of NZ_CP071052.1, read as the reverse complement.
GCCCACTGCAGGCCCGTGACGTTGTCGAGCTGGTCGCGGTCGAGCGCGACCCAGTAATCGTCGTCGTCGATCTTGAAGCTGATCCACACGCCGGGAATGTCGTTGACCGACTGCGCGATCACGGTATCGTCGCCGAGGCGGCTGCGGATGTCGTGTTCGATCAGGCGGTTCAGCGATTCGTCGGGCTGCAGCTTGAACTTGTCGGTTTTCTCGCGCGGGTACACGCGCACGCCCTCGTTGCTCTCGAGATCCTGCAGCAGCGCGCGCCGCAAGTCGGGATCGGAATAGAGCAGGGCGGTGCGCGTGAGCTTCACGACCGCGACGAGCTGGAGCGCGACGCGCTGCGCACGCGGCTCCCGCTCGATCACGCGAAAGCTCTGGAACCACGCGGCGAGACTGACCGAGATCAGCAGCGCGATCAGCAGGAAGGTGCGCCAGAACAGCCCGCCGAACGCGAGCTGCAAAAGGCGCCGGTCGATACGCATGGGACGGGCCGTGGGCGGGGCGAAACCGGGAAGGAAGAAGCTCAGGCGGCGCCGTCCGGGATGAACACGTAGCCGAGGCCCCAGACGGTTTGGATGAAGCGCGGGCTGCCCGGATCCGGCTCGATCAGCTTGCGCAGGCGCGAGATCTGCACGTCGAGGCTGCGGTCGAACACTTCGTATTCGCGGCCGCGCGCGAGTTCCATCAGCTTTTCACGCGACAGCGGCTGGCGCGGATGGCGCGCGAACACCTTCAGCACGGAGAATTCGCCGGTGGTCAGCGGAATTTCCTGGCCGGACTTCGTCAGCGTGCGCGTGGCGAGGTTCAGCGAGAATTCGCCGAACTCGAACACCTCGGTGGTTTCCGACGGCGCGCCCGGCAGTTCGGCCGGCGCCTGGCGGCGCAGCACCGCGTGAATGCGCGCGACCAGTTCGCGCGGGTTGAACGGCTTCGGCAGGTAATCGTCGGCGCCCATCTCGAGGCCGACGATGCGATCGACGTCTTCGCCCTTCGCGGTGAGCATGATGATCGGCGTGCGGTCGTTGCTGCCGCGCAGCCGGCGGCAGATCGACAGGCCGTCTTCGCCCGGCAGCATCAGGTCGAGCACGAGCAGGTCGAAGCGCTCGCGTACCCAGAGCTTGTTCATCGCGGTCGCGTTTTCCGCGACGTAGACGTTGAAACCCTGTTCGCCGAGGTAGCGGCGCAGCAGATCGCGCAGGCGAGGGTCGTCGTCGACGACGAGAATCTTGGAGGGGTTTTTCGTTTCCATGATCGGCATCTTATCGCGAATGGGAATTGACGCACGGCCGGGGATTTTCGTGCGTTACAGTCGGTTACAAAATTTACCCGTAGTGTCGCGCCGAGTAAAGGCAGGCTATAGAGATTCCTTTACTCGAAGCCGAAATTCGGTAGATACTCCCCTGCACTCCATCTTTCATCTTTGCACACCCGAATTCCGCAGGGTTTTTCAAGTACCAGAGGTAACCGGTTGCCGCGTGACGAAGGGAACAAATCGACCAAAGAAGCGAGGACGGTCATGCGATCTGCCCGGATTGCACTGATGCTGACGATCGCGCTTGCCGGTCCGTATGCGTCGAACTTCGCGTATGCGCAGCGCCCCGAGCAGGGCGCATCGTCGCGCAAGCTGCCGCGCGGCAAAGCGCCGCAACCCGATCGCGCCGCCGATATGACGGTCCGTTCCGCCGTGCCTCCCGATCTCGAACAGCGCCGCCGCGACGGGCACATGACGCCCGAAGAGCGGCACCTGTTGCGCCAGCACATCGAAGACGCCGTTCGCGAGCTGTACAAGCGCTGACGCGTGCCGTCATTCTTCTTGCGCGGAAGTGTCCGCGCGGAAAGAATTCGTAGCACTTTTTCCGTCAACTTTCTGCTGCCGAATGCCGTTGTACGGGCATCCGCACCGCCGGTGCGTTCCCGGAGTCCATGACGATGAAAGCGAACGCTGCCGCACCGGCGCCGTCGCCTGCCATGCAGTCGCCGCTCGATGCCGACGACGCACTGTTTTTCCTCAGCCGCACCGGTTTCTCTCCCGCGCCCGCCGAGGTCGCGCGCATCGTCGGCATGACGCGCGCGCAGGTCGTCGCCGACACCCTCGGCAGCGCGCGACGCGAACCCGTCACGACGTGGCCCGACTGGCTCGCCGAGCCGCCGCCGACGCGCGCGCAGCGCCAGGCGCTGACGCCCGACATGCGGCGCGACGAGCAGCGCGAGCGCAATCGCCGCTATGATGCGTTGCGCGCGGCCTGGGTCAACGAGATGGTCGCGACGCCGTCGCCGCTGACCGAGCGCATGACGCTGTTCTGGCATGGGCATTTCACGTCCGGACAGGACAAGGTCCCTTATCCGCAAACGATGGCCGCGCAGAACGCGCTGTTTCGCCGCGAGGCGCTCGGCAACTTCGGCACGCTGCTGCACGCGGTCGCGAAGGACCCGGCGATGCTGCAGTATCTCGACGGCGCGAGCAATCGCAAGGGGCGGCCGAACGAGAATTTCGCGCGCGAGGTGATGGAGCTGTTCACGCTCGGCGAAGGGCACTACACACAATACGACGTGACCGAAGCCGCGCGCGCGATGACGGGCTGGACCGTCGATCCCGATACGCTGCGCTTCGCGGTGCGGCCCGACTGGCACGATGCCGGCGACAAGACGATCCTCGGCGAAACCGGGCCGTTCGACGGCGATGGCTTTCTCGACGTCCTGCTGAAGCGGCCGGGCACCGCGCGTTTCATCGCCGGCAAGCTGTGGCGCGAGTTCGTGTCCGATGCGCCGGAGCCGGGTGCGCTCGATGCGGTCGCCGAACGGTTTCGCGCGAGCGGCTACGACATTCGCGCGGCGCTCGCCGCGCTGTGGTCGACCGACGCGTTCTGGGATCCGCGCAACCGCGGCGTGCTGGTCAAGTCGCCGGCGGAATTCGTGGTCGGGTCGGTGCGGCTGTTCGACGTCGCGTACGGCGATCCGCAGATGCTCGCGGACACCGTGCGCACGCTCGGGCAGAACCTGTTCTATCCGCCGAACGTGAAGGGTTGGCCGGGCGGCGCGCTGTGGATCAACAGCACCACGCTGCTGTCGCGCAAGCAGTTCGTCGAGCAGCTGTTCCGCGCGACCGAGACGGCCGGCATGCGGCCGCCGGCCCGTGGCGCGATGACGCCGCCGCCGAACGCGCGTGCGCACGCGATGCCGGTGATCGACACGGCGTCCGCTGTCGGCCTGCGCGGCCTGCCGGCGAAGCCGGCGCGCGGCGGCCTGCGTTTCGACCTCGAACGCTGGCTCGCCCAGTATCGCGCGCGGCCGCAGGCGGTCGCGGGATTGTCGACCGAACTGCAGTTGCAGCACGCGGTGTTGCAGCTTTCGCCGGTCGCGGCGATCGACACGGATTCGACCGGCAGCGCGTATCTCGAGGCGCTGCTGATGGATCCGGCCTATCAACTGAAATGATGCAAACGACGACGAAGCGGGCAGCTGCCGCGGCGGCGAACCAAAGGATGTGCGATGAACCGACGTGATTTTCTGACGCTCGCAGGCGCCGCGGTCGCTGCCGGCGTGTCGATGTGGCAAGCGCCCGCGATGGCGGCTGCCGCGACGCCGGCCGGGCGCAAGTCCGCGACCGGGTATGCGAACGTGCTGATCCTCGTCGAGTTGAAGGGCGGCAACGACGGCCTCAACACGGTGGTGCCGTATGCCGATCCGTTGTATTACCCGCTCCGGCGCAGCATCGGCATCAAGCGCGACCAGGTGCTGCAGCTCGACGCGCAGACGGGGCTGCACCCGTCGCTCGCGCCGCTGATGCCGCTGTGGCGCGACGGGCAGGTCGCGGTCGTGCAGGGGGTCGGCTATCCGCAGCCGAACCTGTCGCATTTCCGTTCGATCGAGATCTGGGACACCGCGTCGCGCTCGGATCAGTACCTGCACGAAGGCTGGCTCACGCGCACGTTCGCGCAGGCGCCCGTGCCGCCCGGTTTCGCGGCGGACGGCGTCGTGCTCGGCAGCGCCGAGATGGGGCCGCTGTCGAACGGCGCGCGCGCGATCGCGCTCGTCAATCCCGCGCAGTTCATCCGTGCGGCCCGGCTCGCCGAACCGTCGTCGCTGCGCGAGCAGAACCCGGCGCTCGCGCACATCATCGACGTCGAGAACGACATCGTGAAGGCGGCCGACCGGCTGCGCCCGCGCGGCGGGATGCGCGAATTCAGGACGGCCTTTCCGGCCGGCGCGTTCGGCACGTCGGTCAAGACCGCGATGCAGGTGCTGGCCGCGTGCGAAGCGTCCGGCCCCGGCGCGCAGGACGGTGTCGCGGTGCTGCGCCTGACGCTCAACGGCTTCGACACGCACCAGAACCAGCCGGGGCAGCACGCCGCGCTGCTCAAGCAGTTCGCGGACGGGATGAGCGCGATGCGCGCGGCGTTGATCGAACTCGGGCGCTGGAACGAGACGCTCGTGATGACGTATGCGGAATTCGGGCGGCGCGTGCGCGAGAACCAGAGCAACGGCACCGATCACGGCACGGCCGCGCCGCATTTCGTGATGGGCGGCCGCGTGGCGGGCGGGTTGTACGGTGCGCCGCCGGCGCTCGGGCGGCTCGACGGCAACGGCAACCTGCCGGTCGCGGTCGATTTCCGCCAGCTTTACGCGACCGTGCTTGGGCCGTGGTGGGGGCTCGATGCGACGCGCGTGCTGCAGCAGCGTTTCGATACGCTGCCGCTGCTGAAGGTGTGAGGCGCGCCGCTCAGCGGCGGCGTGCGGCGCGCCACGCGATCCACAGCTTGCGGATCGGCGTGAGCGCAATGCGCTGGTGCAGCACCTGGTAGCCGTCGCGCGCGATTTCGTCGAGCAGCGCCCCGGCCAGCGCGAGCTGCGCGCGCAGTGTGCGCTGCGCGCGACGTTCGGCGGCGGGAATCGCCGCATCGGCGGCCGCGAGCGCTTCGCGCGCGCGGGTCGTCTGGAATTGCAGCAATTCGGTGAAGGCCGGGCTGTAGCGGCGATTCAGCAGATCGGCCGCGGTCACGTTGTAGCGCTGGAGTTCGTCGATCGGCAAATAAATGCGGCCGTGGCGCGCGTCATTGCCGAGCTCCTGCACGAATTGCGCGAGCATCAGCGCGCGGCCGACGTCCGCGGCCCACGGCTGCGGATCGGCCGGATTCGGCGAACTGGCGCGCGCAACCAGCGACGCGAACGTGCCGCCGACCTGCGCGATATAGCGCTGCAGGTTCGCGAAATCGAGGTAGCGCGCCTGTTCGAGGTCCATCCCGTAACCGTTGACGAGCGTGCGCAATGCATCGGCTTCCGCGGCGATTGCCGGGTGATGCTGCGCGAGCGCCTTCGTGACCGGGTGCGACGGCTGCCCGTCGGCGAGTGCCGCGAGTTCCTTGTGCCACCACGCGAGCTTCGTGTGTCCGACGGTCGGATCGCTGGTTTCCTTGACGGTTTCCTCGAGTTCGCGGCGCAGCGCGAACAGCGCGGTCAGGCGCGGCTGCGTGGCGAGCGGCGCCTGGCGCAGCGCGTAGTAGACGCTGGAGCCGGCGGGGGCGGCCTTTTGCTGACAGTAGTCGTCGAAGTTCACGGGCGAAATCGGGTGGGGGCGGGTTCGGGGGACGCGCGGCGGCGCGCTGCCGAAACGTCGAGCGCGGCATTCTAGCACCGCGGCACGACGGGCGCCGACGGGGCGAGACAACGCCGAACGGATCGGGTAGAATCTCGCGCTCGCCTGATCGGGCGTGCCGGTTTTCGGGCCGGCGTGAGAAGTCCCGGGCAAGCCCCGGGCGCGTGGAGCACGCATCTTGCGTCCCGCGCGATCAGGCGACGGAAATACGCGTGAGTGGCGAAATTGGTAGACGCACCAGGTTTAGGTCCTGACGCCCGCAAGGGTGTGCCGGTTCGAGTCCGGCCTCACGCACCAGAAGTCGAACGTGCCCCGTCAGGGCACGTTCGCGAAAAAGCGCTGCCGGTCGGCTGACCGCAGCGCTTTTTTGTTGATGGCCGTCAGCCGGGAGGATGCCGTTTGCGCAGGCACGTTAAATCGGCGGCATGTAACATGGCAAAGCCTTTTATACACGCGGGCTGTTCAACCGGGGACCGTCGATGACCCACACCATACGCACGTCGATCGGCGTTCTGGCGCTGATGCTGGCCATGCCGGCTGTCGCGGCCACGCCTGCCGACAACGTGGCGTGGAGCGCCAGACCCGACGCGACCGTCAGGAAGCCGCTGGACTGCTCCGCTTCCACGTCGACTTCCTCGGGGTGGCGGATCGCGGGCGGTGCGCCTCCTTCCGCGGAATCCGTGCTGAAATCGGTTGGTACGGTGCTGGCTGTGTCCGCACTCAGTGTTGTATCGAAGGGCAGCATGCAACAGTCCGGGAACGCATGCCGGCCTGCAAATGGCTCGTAGATGAGCGCTTCGTCGTTTCCGCCGCACTTATTCCCAAAAGCTGCGGATCGCGACGGCCACGATCACCGGCACCGAGAACACCAGCGGAATCGCGAAATACTGCGCTTCGCGATCGACGATCCAGCTATAGATTACCCACGCCGCGCCGATCGCGAACGTGATGAGGCCGACCGTCACGGCGGCGATGTTCAGGGCCAGCTTCGACGGCTGGCGGCGCGTTTTGGCGTTGTCGTTGTTGTCGCGCGGGGACGATTTCATCGGAAGAGTGCGGCCTCGTGCCGGAACAGGGGTAAAGACACAGGAAACCCCATCCGCACCGATCGCGCAAGGGCCGGCACGGGCCGGCCCCGTCACGTTCGTTCCCGCGCGTTACAACCCGAACGACACGGCCAGTTCGTCGAGCAGTGCGCGCTGGAACGCGACGAACCGCTCGTCCGGCTGCTGCGCGATCGCGAGGTCGAGCATCGGATCGGCGACCTCGGTGCGAATGCCGGCCAGTTCCTCGACGATCGCGAGCCCGCAGAACGGCACGTACGCCTCCGAATAGCCGCCTTCGTGAACGATCACCAGTCGCCCGCCGCAATGGCGCTGCGCGGCTTCCTTCACCGCGAGGGTCATGAACCGGTAGCTGTCGGTATGCAGCTGCATGCGCGCGAGTGGATCGACCGCGCTCGCATCGAGGCCGCTCGCGACGACGATCAGCTCGGGGCGGAAGCGCACGAGCGCCGGCAGCACGATCCGCTCGAACGCATGGCGATACGCATCGTCGCCGCTGCCCGCGAGCAGCGGCACGTTCAGGTTCGCGCCGACGCCCGCGCCTTCGCCGCGATCGTCCGCACCGCTGTAGCCGGGCGGGAAGCAGCGGTCCTGGTGCAGCGAGATCGTCAGCGTATCGGGATCGTCGTAGTAGATCGACTGCGTGCCGTTGCCGTGATGCACGTCCCAGTCGATCACCGCGACGCGCTCGATGCCGTGCTTCGCGCGCGCGGCTTCGATCGCGATCGGGATGTTCGCGAGCAGGCAGAAGCCCATCGGGCGGTCGCGCAGGCAGTGATGGCCGGGCGGCCGCGACAGCGAGAACGCGTTCGCCGCGCGCTTGCCGACGACGGCGTCGACCGCCGCGATCGCGAGGCCGGCCGACAGCGCGGCGATCTCGTAGCTGCCTTTGCCGAACGGCGCGAGCTCGCCGAGGTCGCCGCCGTTCGCGTCGCTCAGCGCGCGGAACGCGTCGAGATAGTGCGCGGGATGAATGCGCAGCAGGTCGGCGGCCGTCGCGGGCTCGGCGCCGCGCAGGTCCAACTGCGCGGCGAGGCCCGATGCCTGCACGAGCGACAGGAAGCGGCGCTTCGAATCGGGCGATTCCGCGTAGCCCGCGCTCGATGGCGGCTGGACCCAGCCGCCGACCGGAAAGAACAGCGCGTGCGTGCCGCCGGTATGCCAGAAAGTGCGTTCGTCGGTGAAGAAGGCAGTGCGATTCATGGATGCGTGACCTGTCACGGTTGGGAGGAAACGGAAGAACGGCGATCGATGTGGCGCAGCGCGGCGAACGACACGATCGCGACGGCCGTCGCGGCCGCGAACAGCGCGCGCATCGTGCCGCCGGCGTCGAGCATCAAGCCCGCCAGCAGCGGGCCGGCGGCGAGCCCCGCGCCGATCACGAAATTGAGCGTCGCGACGAGGCGGCCCGACGTGTCGATCTGCGCGACGGTCGCGAGGATGAACGGCAGTACGAAGGTCCACGCGAACTTGAACACGAAGATCGCCGCGCTGTAGCCGCCGGTGTCACGTAGCGCGGCGAGCGCGACGAGCGACGCCGCGAGCAGCCCGTAACCGGCCGCCAGCATTGCGCGCCGCGCGAGCCGGCCGCCCGCGCACGACGCGAGCGCCGCGCCGGCGATCCCCATCACGCTCGCGATCGCGAGCACGTTGCCGGTCGACTGCGGATCGAGCCCGGCCTCGGCCGCCGCGCGGCTCGCGAACGTCCACACGCTGCCGATCGCGAGATAGAACGTCAGCACCGCGGCGATGGCGAGTACGACGAAGCGTCGCGGCGTTCGCGGTGCGTCGCTGCGCGCGGTGTGCGCGGATGCCGTCCGCATGCCGAGCGACGACGGAAAGCCGCGCGACAGCGGCGCCGCGAGCAGCGCGAGCGCGGCGAGCCCGACGTACAGCGCGCGCAGCCCGAATGCGGCGAACACGTGCGGCAGCACGAACAGGCCGATCGCGCCCGCGATCAGTTGGCCGACGACCCACAGGCCGTACACCCGGTCGCTGTTTTTGCTCGTCGCCGCGCTCGTCATGCAGAGCACCATCAGCGAGCCGCCGCCGAGCGCGGTGAAGGCGCGCAGCGCGAGCAGCGCGGCAAAGCCCGGCATCCAGAGCGCGGTCAGCAGGTTGCCCGCGCCGAACACCGCGATGGCGAACGCGGCGACGCGGCGCGCGTCGATGCGACCGAGCCACAGGTACGACGGCACGGTCGCGACGCTGAACGCGCCGAGTTCGACGAAGAAGTAGATGCCGATTTGCGACGCGGACAAACCGAGCTGCGTCGCCAGCCGACCGGCGACGGCGGGCGCCACGAGCAGCAGCAGCGGCGTGATGGCCGCGAACACGACGAGCGCGACGAGCGTCGCGCGCGCGAATGTCGATGCGCGGCCGTCGGGCGAGAGGGCGGCATCGGAGGACAAGGTTTTCATGGCGGGATCTCGTTGACGGAATCAGAACAGGTGGTACATGCCGACCATCGCGCCGAACTGCGACGCGCCGGCGAGCGGCGTCGGGTCGTATTCGTAGACGGTCTGCGAACTCTGGCCGCTGTTGCGCGCATAGCCGAGGTTCACGTACGCGACGGTGCGTTTGGACAGCGCGTACGTGGTGCTCGCGATGAACAGCGTCGGATGGCCGATCGCCGGCGTGCGCGAATCGGTGTGGTAGACGCCCGCGTTCAGGCCGATTCCGTTCGATGTCAGGTAGCGCGCGCCACCCCAGACGATCGTGCGGGCCGCGTCGAGGTCGCCGGTCAGGCGCTCGACGCCCGCATACACGCTGAGCGGCAGCGTCGCGAATGCATAACGCGCGGCGAGCGTGCCGAGTTCGCGACGCCGCGCAGACGCGTCGGCCGCCGCCGATACGTCGCCGTGCGCCTGATGCAGCACCGCGCTGACCGACAGGCCGTTGCTCGTGTACTGGCCGCCGAGCTCGAGCACGCGTCCGGCGCGCGTATTGCCGGCGACGCCCGAGGTCGCGACGAGCGCCTCGACGTCGAAGCCGGCGAACGACGGCGACTGGTATTTGACCGAGTGGTCGATGAAGTTCGCGCTCATCGGCACGAGCACGCCCTGACCGCTGTACGACGCATACCAGAGCGGGTCGTAGAACAGCGTCTTGTCGAACAGCACGCTGAACTGGCGGCCGAGCGTGACGGTGCCGACCGGCCCGGCGATCCCCACATATGCGCCGCGGAAGAACGCGTAGCCGGGCACGGTCGCGGTGCCGTCATTGAGGTTGAGGCCCTGTTCGAGCTTGAACAGCGCCCGCCACCCGCCGCCGAGATCCTCGTGGCCCTTGATCCCGAACTGCGAAGGCAGGATGCCGTAGTTCTGCAACCGCACGGCCGAACGATGCCCGTCGGCGTGCGTCAGATATTGCACGCCGGCGTCGAGCGCGCCGTACAGCGTGAGGGCGGACTGCGCGTGCGCGGCGGCGCCGCATGCGGCAAGCGCCGCGCCGGCCGCGGCCGTGCGGATGAAGCGGGGTGTCGTCACGTCGGGTTCTCCATACCGTCCTGCATCGGTTTGTCGTTGGTGTTGTCGCGACGCAGTGTCCGCAGCGGGAAAACGGCCGAACAGTCGTCCAGATGAACGGTGCGGAAAACCCGCGACGCACGGCGCAAAGGCCCCGCGATGCCGCCGCGCGCGTTGCTGCGCAGCAGCAACCGGCGGCGCACCGTTCAAATGGATGGGGCTGGCGAGCGTTCCGGCGCCCCGGCCCGCCAAAAAAGCCGCTCGCTATAATCGGCCGGTGTCGTTGCGCACATCAGCAGCCCGACCGGGCAGGGGAGCGGAAGGTGAGGATCACGACGGATATCGGGCAGGATCTCGACGCGCTGCGCGACGTGCCGGCCGCCATCGTGCTCGACGAATTCGCGTGGCCGCCGCGGCCGTCCCGTCGCGCCGATTTCGACGGCGTCACGCGTGGCGACGCAGCGCAGCGCGCACTCGGCCTGATGCTGCTCGACCTGTACGCGGTGGCCGCGCAGTCCGCCATCGGCGAATTCGAGTACCGGTTCTTTTCGCTGCTGCAGGCGCTCATGCCGTTCGATGCCGCGTGGACGGGCGTCGCGACCCATCTGCCGACCGGCCCGGTGATGCACAACAGCTTTTTGTACCGGTTGCCGCACGCGTTCTTCAGCGACTGGAAGCGCGTGCGCGATTGCGATCCGCTCGCGCACCGCACGTTGCACGGCGCACACGGCCGCGCGGTGCGGCTGTCGGTTGTCGAGCCGGGGCTCGATGCGCGGTTTCGCGACTGGTGCGTGAAATACGGGCTCGCGCAACTGATGTTCGTGTGTACGCTCGATCGCCGCTTCGGCCTGACGACGTTCGTGTCGATCTACCGTCAGGGCCTGAACCGGCCGTTCGGCGACGACGACGCGCGTCGTTTCGAGGAGGTCATTCCGCATCTCGCGGCCGCATTGACGATCAATCGCGCCGCGCAGCTCACGCGCGAACGCGAGCGCGCCGACACGGTCGCGCCAGCCGCGCGTGCGCTGTGCGACAACTTCGGGGTGCTGCACCACGCCGATCACGGTTTCGACGACGTGCTGCGCACGGAATGGCCGGACTGGGCCGGCGCGCGCGTGCCGGAGCCGCTCGTCGCGTACCTGCGGCGCCACTCGGGCCGGCCGTTCGTCGGCGACGCGCTGCGCATCCAGTGCGTGCCCGTCGCGGGGCTGTTCCAGATCGACGCGCGGCCGCGCTCGCTGCTCGACCGGCTGAGCCCGCGCGAACTCGCGGCGATCCGCTATTACGGCGCCGGGCGTTCGCACAAGGAAGTCGCGCAGCAGATGGCGATCTCGCCGACCACCGTGCGCCACTACCTGCGCTGCGCGTACCGCAAGCTCGGCATGCACGACAAGAGCCAGATCGCCGGCATGCTCGGCGCGACCGGCGGCGCGACCGACGATGAAGCTGTGGAAGCCGGCGGCGTGCCGCGCTGAAGCGCACGAACGTGTGCCGGGCGGCGCGCACTGCGTTGCCAGAATGGTTGTGCACGCAACCATTGAGCGTTATGCTCGTCAGCTCCCAGGAGACGGAATGCCATCATGAAGGACACGAATTCGGGGTCGGTGCGCACGGCGGTGGTCGGCGTCGGCGCGATCGGCGGATTGCTCGCGGCCGCGTTGTCGAGAGCCGGCATGACCGTGAGCGCGTACGCACGCGGCGCGACGCTCGATGCACTGAATACGCACGGCGTGCGCGTGATCGACGAGGCGGGCGCAATCTCGTCGGTGCCGGTGCGCGCCAGCGACGATGCGGCCGCGCTCGGCGTGCAGGACTACGTGGTGATCGCGCTGAAGGCACAGGCGCTGCCGGCGCTGGCCGCGCGCATCGCGCCGCTGGTCGGGCCGGACACCGTGATCGTCGCGGCGATGAACGGGCTGCCGTGGTGGTTCACGCACGGGCTCGAAGGGGCAATCGACGGCGTGCCGCTCGATGCGGTCGACCCCGCCGGCGCGGTGTCGGCCGCGTTGCCGCCTGCACAGGCGATCGGCTGCGTCGTGCACCTGTCGTCGAGTACCGATGCGCCGGGTGTCGTGCGTCGCGGGCGCGGCAACCGGCTGATCGTCGGCACGCCCGATCCGCGGCTCGACATGCCCACCGCGCGGTTCGCCGACGCGCTCTCGGCCGGCGGTTTCGACGTCGAATCGACGCGCGCGATCCGGACCGAGATCTGGGCGAAGCTGTGGGGCAACATGAACATGAATCCGCTGAGCGCGCTGACCGGGTCGACGGCCGAGCAGTTGCTCGACGATCCGTTCACGCAGGATCTCGCGCTGCGGATGATGGAGGAGGCAGCCGCGATCGGCGCGAGGCTCGGCCTGTCCACCGGGATGAGCGGCCCCGAGCGGATCGCGGTTACGCGCAAGCTCGGCGCATTCAAGACGTCGATGCTGCAGGATTTCGAGGCGGGGCGCTCGCTGGAGATCGGGCCGATCCTCGGCGTGTTTCCGGAGCTCGGCCGCAAGCTTGGCGTGCCGACCCCGTACTGCGACGCGGTGCTCGGGTTGTTGCGCCAGCGCGCGGCGAACAGCGGGTTGTAGTGCGCACGGGGCGGCTGAATTCGCGGCCGCCGGCAACGCCGTCAACGCGACCACGCGCGCTTCGTGCGATGTCGGCCGCATGATGCAAAACGGGCCGCCCGGATCGCACGTGACGCGACCCGGGCGGCCTGTCTGATTCGTCGGATCAAACCTGCCGCCAGCGCTCGCCAATCCGGCGATGGCGGCCCGCCACGCGGCTCAGTCGTCGCGTTCGATCGCGTGCGTGACGACCTTGTCGAGCAGCCGCTCGAACGTCTGACGTTCGCTGTCGGACAGGCATGCGAGCAAGCCGTCGTTCCATTTGCGCACGATCGGCATGATCTTGCGATGCAGCGCGCGACCGTCGGTGGTCAGCGCGATCAGCACGATCCGGCCGTCTTCGTCGCTCGCGCTGCGCTCGAGCAGCCCCTGGCGCAGCAGCGCTTCCGCCGCGCGGCTCGCCTGGCTCTTGTCGAGATTGGTGTGGCGCGCGAGATCCATGATCGAGAACGGGCCGAATGCGCCGACGGCGGCGATCACGCGCGCCTCGGGCAGCGAGATGTCGAGCTTGTGCCGGTACACCTCGCCGATCCCGCGGTCGGAGCGCTTCGTGAGCGCATGGAGGCGATAGGTCAGAAACTGATCGAGCCCGGCTTGACGGCCTTTCATGTCGAATCCTGAAGAAAAAGGGCGGGCCCGATTGTTCCTGTATCGCGCGCTCGGGTCAACGGTCAGTGTGCACCGTACTTCAGGCGTGTCAACTGTTCCGCTTCGTTCGCGAGCAGATTGGCCGCGTCGCGGATCGCGACGTCGAGCGTGATCGGCCCGGGCGCCGGCGAAAAGCAGCCGGAGAAATGCTCGGACAGGCGCGGCAGCGCGGCCGGGTCGACCGCGCCCGACAGCAGCGACGCGCTTACGCCGGCAGCCCGCGCGTGCCGGCAAGCGATGAACGGCGCCTTGCCGTGCAGCGTCTGCACGTCGGAGCGGCCTTCGCCGGTGATCAGCCAGTCGGCGCCGGCCAGTGCGGCGTCGAGCCCGACCTGGCGCGCGACCACTTCGGCGCCGGGCTCGAAGCGTGCGCCGAGCATGTGCAGCGCGAAACCGAGGCCGCCCGCGGCGCCCGCACCCGGCAGATCGCGGCCGCGGCGGTCGAGCGCGGCTTCGAGCAGGTCGGCGAAGCGGGCGAGGGCCGCATCGAGGATCGCGACCTGGGCGGCCGTCACGCCCTTTTGCGGACCGAATACGGCGGTCGCGCCATGCGCGCCCGTCAGCGGGTTGTCGACGTCGGACATGCCGACGAATTCCGTTTCCTTCAGGCGCGGATCGAGCCCCGACGCGTCGATGTGCGCGATGTCGGCGAGCCGCGACGGCACCGGCTCGACCGACTGGCCGCCGGCGTCGAAGCATTGCAGGCCGAGGCCCGCGAGCAACCCGGCGCCCGCGTCGTTGGTGCTGCTGCCGCCGAGCGCGACGAAGAAGCGGCGCACGCCGTCGTCGAGCAGCGTGCGGATTGCGTCGCCCATCCCGCGCGTGCTGCGCGCGTCGACCGGCACGCTCATGCCGACCGCGTCGGTGATCCCGACGATCTCGGCCGTCTCGACGATCGCGGTGCGCGCATCGATCACGCCGACCGCCGCATCGCGCGCCGCCAGCGACGCACCGGCCACGCGCAGCGTGCGCCGCGTGCCGCCGCCTGCCAGCATCGCGTTGAGCGTGCCTTCGCCGCCATCGGCCATCGGGCAGCAGCGCACGACCGCGTCGGGCCGCGCGCGGCGGATGCCGGTGGCGATCGCGTCCGCGACCTGCTCGGCGGAAAGCGAGCCTTTGAACGAATCGGGCGCGATGACGACGACAGGCGCGGACGGGTGGTGCGGCATGGTGTCTCCGGAAGGCGTTATTGGTGTGAAGAATGAGCGGTCGGGCCACGAGAGTGGCTCACACGCTATCGGAGCTTACAGGATGGCGCGCGCGCGGTGGATACGCCGTTCGGCATAGCCGCGATCCGCGTGCATGGGCCGTGTAACGGGCCGTCGACGGCGCGGGACGCACGCGTGTCGCACCGATCTGGCCGTATGAGGAAAATTGTTTGCTAGAATACTCGATTCTTCCGGCCAAAGCCGTGCTCCGAGCCGCTTGCGCTAGCCATCCGGCGCGTGCAGGGATGGCGTGGCGCTCCGGCGCGGCGTGCGAGTGCGACGCACCGCATGCTGCAGGCAGGCACGGCAAGGAAAACCCGATTCGCTCGAATAATTTTAGGACGATTGAAGCCATGGCTAACGTTGTTGAGAACCTCGGCAAGCTTGAACGCCGTGTGACGATTTCTTTGCCGAAAGACACCGTGCAGAAGGAAATCGACGCCCGCATCCAGAAACTCGCGAAGACCGTGCGCATGCCGGGTTTCCGCCCGGGCAAGGTGCCGGTGAAGATGGTCGCCCAGCAATACGCGGGTCAGGTCGAAGCCGAAGTGCTGAGCGACAAGATCGGCCAGGAATTCTTCACGATCAGCCGCGCGGAAAACCTGCGCGTCGCCGGCCAGCCGAGCTTCGAGCCGAAGCAGGAGCAGGCTGAGAATGCCTACGCGTTCGACGCGACGTTCGAGGTCTACCCGGAAGTGAAGATCGGCGATCTGGCGACGGCTGAAGTCGAGCGCTCGACCACGTCGATCGGCGACGCCGAAATCGACCGCACGCTGGACATCCTGCGCAAGCAGCGCGTGCACTACCACGCACGCGGCGAAGCCGGCGAGCACGGCGACGGCGGCGACGACACCGCAGCGAAGAACGGCGACCGCGTGACGGTCGACTTCGTCGGCAAGATCGACGACGTCGCGTTCCCGGGCGGCACGGCCGAAGATTTCCCGTTCGTGCTCGGCGAAGGCCGCATGCTGCCGGAATTCGAAACGGCGGCGCTCGGCCTGAAGGTCGGCGAACAGCGTACGTTCGACCTCAAGTTCCCGGACGACTACCACGGCAAGGACGTCGCCGGCAAAACGGCGCAGTTCACGGTCACGATGAAGAAGATCGAATGGCCGCACCTGCCGGAAATCGACGCGGAATTCGCGAAGTCGCTCGGTATCGAAGACGGCGACCTCACGAAGATGCGCGCCGAGATCAAGGAAAACCTCGAGCGCGAAGCGAAGCGTCGCACGCAGTCGATCGTCAAGAACCAGGTGATGGACGCGCTGCTGAAGATTTCCGAACTCGACGTGCCGAAGGCGCTGATCGAGCAGGACCAGCAACGTCTCGTCGAAATGGCTCGCCAGGATCTGGCGCAGCGCGGCGTGCCGAACGCGAAGGACGCGCCGATCCCGGCCGAAATGTTCGTCGAGCAGGCCGAGCGCCGCGTGAAGCTGGGCCTCGTGCTGGCCGAGCTGGTGAAGGCGAACGGCCTCGAAGCGAAGCCGGAACAGATCCGCGCGGAAGTCGACGAGTTCGCGAAGAGCTACGAAGACCCGAAGGAAGTGGTCCGCTGGTATTATTCCAACCAGCAGCGCCTCGCCGAGATGGAAGCGTTCGTCGTTGAAAGCAACGTCGTCGATTTCGTGCTGGGCAAGGCAAAGGTGACGGACAAGGAAGTGAGCTTCGAGGCACTCGCGAGCGCATCGGCGCAAGCGTAAGTGTTGCTCTAGCGGCGTGCCGGCTGTCGGAGCGACGGCCCGCACGCCGTTTTTACGTCAAGCGCACGGTTGCCATTAATATGGCGATTGGGCGGGCGGCTTCCTTCCGTTCAATTTTCCATTCGAACAAGGTTCATTGAATGATCACTCGCGCTGAATTGCTGGACATGCTTGCTTCGAACGCGCCGCAGGGTTTCGAGGCGCAAGCGCTGGGGCTGGTGCCGATCGTCGTCGAAACGAGCGGCCGCGGCGAGCGTTCGTACGATATCTATTCGCGTCTCCTGAAGGAGCGCCTGGTGTTCATGGTCGGCGAAGTGAACGACCAGACCGCCAACCTCGTGGTCGCGCAATTGCTGTTCCTCGAGAGCGAGAATCCCGACAAGGACATCAGCCTCTACATCAACAGCCCGGGCGGCTCGGTGTCGGCCGGGATGGCGATCTACGACACGATGCAGTTCATCAAGCCGGACGTGTCGACCCTGTGCATGGGCCTCGCGGCCAGCATGGGTGCGTTCCTGCTCGCGTCGGGCGCGAAGGGCAAGCGCTTTGCTCTGCCGAACTCGCGCGTGATGATTCACCAGCCGCTCGGCGGCGCGCGCGGCCAGGCATCCGACATCGAGATCCAGGCACGCGAGATCCTGTACCTGAAGGAACGGTTGAACAACCTGCTCGCGCAGCACACGGGCCAGGACGTCGAGCGCATCGCGCGCGACACCGACCGTGATAACTTCATGTCGAGCGAGGACGCGAAGGCGTACGGGCTGATCGATCAGGTGCTGCTGAAGCGCCCGTGAGCTTAAACGGGGTGCCGCCCCGATTCGGGCCGGCGCCCTCAAACGTCCCGAGTGCCCTGAGCATCTGCGGCAAGCGCATCCAGCCGGCTCCGGTCGCGCCCTAGGCGCGGCGTCCGGAGCAATCGGCGTATCATGTCATTTACCTGTCCGGAGGCTCTACATTCATGGCGGACAAAAAAGGTTCGAACAGCGAGAAGCTGTTGTATTGCTCGTTTTGCGGGAAAAGCCAGCATGAGGTGAAAAAACTCATCGCGGGCCCGTCGGTGTTCATCTGCGATGAATGTATCGACCTCTGCAACGAAATCATTCGCGACGAGGCGGCTGCCGCCGGCGTCGAGGCCAGCCTGTCCCGGTCGGATCTCCCGAGCCCGCAGGAAATTCGCGACATCCTCGATCAGTACGTGATCGGCCAGGAGCGCGCGAAGAAGATCCTCGCGGTGGCCGTGTACAACCACTACAAGCGCCTGAAGCATCTCGACAAGAAGGACGACGTCGAGTTGTCGAAGAGCAACATCCTGCTGATCGGCCCGACGGGCTCCGGCAAGACGCTGCTCGCGCAGACGCTCGCGCGGTTGCTCAACGTGCCGTTCGTGATCGCCGACGCGACGACGCTGACCGAAGCCGGCTACGTCGGCGAGGACGTCGAGAACATCATCCAGAAGCTGTTGCAGAACTGCAACTACGAGGTCGACAAGGCCCAGCGCGGGATCGTCTACATCGACGAAATCGACAAGATCAGCCGCAAATCGGACAACCCGTCGATCACGCGCGACGTGTCGGGCGAGGGCGTCCAGCAGGCGCTGCTGAAGCTCGTCGAGGGCACGATGGCGTCGGTGCCGCCGCAGGGCGGCCGCAAGCACCCGAACCAGGATTTCATCCAGGTCGACACGACCAACATCCTGTTCATTTGCGGCGGCGCGTTCGACGGTCTCGAAAAGGTGATCACCGATCGTACCGAGAAAACCGGTATCGGCTTCGGCGCGACGGTCAAGAGCAAGCAGGAACGCGACGCGGGCGAGGTGCTGCGCGAAACGGAACCGGAAGACCTGATCAAATTCGGTCTGATCCCCGAATTGATCGGCCGCCTGCCGGTGGTCGCGACGCTCGGCAAGCTCGACGAAGCCGCGCTGATGAAGATCCTGGTCGAGCCGAAGAATGCGCTCGTCAAGCAGTATCACAAGCTGTTCGCAATGGAGCGCGTCGAGCTGGAAATCCGGCCGGGCGCGTTGCAGGCGGTCGCCCGCAAGGCGATCCGCCGCAAGACCGGCGCGCGCGGTTTGCGTTCGATCATCGAACAGGCGTTGCTCGACGTGATGTACGAGCTGCCGACGATGAAAGGGGTCAGCAAGGTCATCATCGACGAGAATGTCATCGATGGGGACGGCAAGCCCTTGCTGATCTACGAGGACACGCCGAAGGTGGCGGGTTCGAACTGACCGGCTTGCCGACGATGTTCAGCGAAAAAGGCCGTTCATGAGTCCGTGGGCGGCTTTTTTTCGTTTATCTTGTGGGTAACTCTGACTCGACACGCGGTGGTTACTTTCTTACCGAATATTTCCCGCACTTGAAGGCTTGCAATTCGTTGTGGCGGCCTCAATTACCGAACAATTGATTCCACTCATGGGGAAATGAAATGTCAGGCACCCAACTTCTCCCGCCGGAACGCATCACGCTCCCGCTGCTGCCGCTGCGGGACGTCGTCGTTTTCCCGCACATGGTCATTCCGCTCTTCGTGGGCCGGCCGAAATCGATCAAGGCCCTCGAAGCAGCGATGGAAGGCGGCAAGCACATCATGCTCGTCGCCCAGAAAACCGCGGCCAAGGACGAACCGACCGAAAAGGACATGTACGAGGTCGGTTGTATCGCCAACATTCTGCAGATGCTGAAGCTGCCGGACGGCACCGTGAAGGTGCTCGTCGAGGGCCTGCAGCGCGCGAAGGCGTTGTCCATCGAAGAACAGGAGACGCAGTTCTCCTGCGAAGTGATGCCGCTCGAGCCGGATCATGCCGACAGCGCCGAGACGGAAGCGCTGCGTCGCGCGATCGTGTCGCAGTTCGACCAGTACGTGAAGCTGAACAAGAAGATCCCGCCGGAGATTCTCACGTCGCTGTCGGGCATCGACGAAGCCGGCCGTCTCGCCGACATGATCGCCGAGCGCCTGCCGCTGAAGCTCGACCAGAAGCAGCACATCCTCGAGATGTTCCCGGTCATCGAGCGCCTCGAGCATCTGCTCGCGCAGCTCGAAGCCGAGATCGACATCCTGCAGGTCGAAAAGCGCATCCGCGGGCGCGTGAAGCGCCAGATGGAAAAGAGCCAGCGCGAGTACTACCTGAACGAACAGGTCAAGGCGATCCAGAAGGAACTGGGCGAGGGCGAGGAAGGTGCGGATCTCGAGGAGCTCGAGAAGCGCATCAACGCCGCGCGCATGCCGAAGGAAGCCAAGAAGAAGGCTGACGCCGAGCTGAAGAAGCTGAAGCTGATGTCGCCGATGTCGGCGGAAGCGACCGTCGTGCGCAACTACATCGACACGCTGATCGGCCTGCCGTGGCGCAAGAAGAGCAAGGTCAACAACGACCTGTCGAACGCCGAGCAGGTGCTCGACGAGGATCACTTCGGCCTCGAGAAGGTCAAGGAACGGATCCTCGAGTATCTCGCGGTGCAACAGCGCGTGGACAAGGTCAAGGCGCCGATCCTGTGCCTCGTCGGGCCCCCGGGCGTCGGCAAGACCTCGCTCGGCCAGTCGATCGCTCGCGCGACGAACCGCAAGTTCGTCCGGATGGCGCTCGGCGGCGTGCGTGACGAAGCCGAGATCCGCGGCCACCGCCGTACGTACATCGGTTCGATGCCGGGCAAGATCCTGCAAAGCCTCGCGAAGGTCGGCGTGCGCAATCCGCTCTTCCTGCTCGACGAAGTCGACAAGATGGGCATGGATTTCCGCGGCGATCCGTCGTCGGCGCTGCTTGAAGTGCTCGATCCGGAACAGAACCACACGTTCGCCGACCACTACATCGAAGTCGACTTCGATCTTTCGGACGTGATGTTCGTCGCGACGTCGAACTCGCTGAACATCCCGCCGCCGCTGCTCGACCGGATGGAAGTGATCCGTCTGTCGGGCTACACGGAAGACGAGAAGGTCAGCATCGCGCAGCGTTACCTGCTGCCGAAGCAGAAAAAGAACAACGGGCTGAAGGAAGGCGAGATCGAGGTCACCGAGCAGGCGATTCGCGACATCATCCGCTACTACACGCGCGAAGCCGGTGTGCGTTCGCTCGAGCGGGAAGTGTCGAAGATCTGCCGCAAGGTCGTGAAGATGCTGCTGCTGAAGAAGGCGTCGGGCGCGATCAAGGTCGATGGCGAGAATCTGGATACGTTTCTCGGCGTGCGCAAGTACGACTTCGGCCTCGCGGCGAAGGAAAACCAGGTCGGTCAGGTGACGGGGCTCGCGTGGACGGAAGTCGGCGGCGATCTGCTGACGATCGAAGCCGCGGTGATGCCGGGCAAGGGCAACGTGATTCGTACGGGCTCGCTCGGCGACGTGATGAAGGAGTCGGTCGAGGCTGCGCGTTCGGTCGTGCGCTCGCGTTCGCGTCGTCTCGGTATCAAGGACGAAGCGTTCGAGAAGCAGGACATCCACATCCACGTGCCGGAAGGCGCGACGCCGAAGGACGGTCCGTCCGCCGGCGGTGCGATGACGACCGCGCTGGTGTCGGTGCTGACGGGTATTCCCGTGCGGGCCGACGTCGCGATGACGGGCGAAATCACGTTGCGTGGCGAAGTGCTGCCGATCGGCGGGCTGAAGGAAAAGTTGCTGGCGGCGCATCGCGGCGGCATCAAGCTCGTGCTGATCCCGGAAGAGAACGTGAAGGATCTCGCGGACATTCCGGACAACGTGAAGAACGCGATCGAGATTGTGCCGGTTCGCTGGATCGACAAGGTGCTGGAGCTCGCGCTCGAGCGTTCGCCGACGCCGCTGCCGCCGGAAGAAGAGGCGAAGGCTGCGGCGCCGGTCGGCGAGGCGGCGAAGGATGCCGGCTCGACGGAAGTCGTCAAGCACTGAGGCGCTGAACACCGTCGTTGCCGACGGTCGTTCCCGAAAACCCGCGGCGGTGTCCGCGGGTTTTTTTACGCGCATCGGAATCATGCGAGCGCGTTCGTAAAAAATTCGCGCGCCAGGCTTGGCAAAATGATCGGGGATGAATTAAACTTGCGGGCTCGCTGATTGTTGATGCGCAAACGCAGATCGCAGTCAGAACGAATCGGAAACGGGTGCTTAGCTCAGCTGGTAGAGCGGCGCCCTTACAAGGCGTAGGTCGGGGGTTCGAACCCCTCAGCACCCACCAGTTTCACGATTCAGCCAGACCAAGGAGCGGTAGTTCAGTCGGTTAGAATACCGGCCTGTCACGCCGGGGGTCGCGGGTTCGAGTCCC
Organism: Burkholderia sp. LAS2; assembly: GCF_018417615.1. Lineage (NCBI taxonomy): Bacteria > Pseudomonadati > Pseudomonadota > Betaproteobacteria > Burkholderiales > Burkholderiaceae > Burkholderia > Burkholderia sp. LAS2. The sequence continues at coordinate 2,549,536 of NZ_CP071052.1, read as the reverse complement.
GTCCGCTCCGCCAAACAAACAACAATGCCCGCCTTGTGCGGGCATTGTTGTTTGTGCGTTCGGTTTGCGCCCGCTTGCGAGCGCGTGACTGCGGAGTGGCGAAAAGTCGCCTGTGAGGCTTCCGGATTCCGGTTCCGTTCGCGCACAGCATTTGCCTGCTTTTTTCCCGTCCCACCCCGTATGTTGTAATATCGGTCGTTTTGTCCAATTTTTCCGTCACGCATGCTCGATTTCTTCCGTAATCACCAGCGCCTGATGATGGCGCTCCTGCTCCTGATCGTGTTGCCGGGGCTGGGTTTCGTCGGGATCCAAGGCTTCCGCGGCTTCTTCGACGACAGTGCGAACGTCGCGGCGGTCAACGGGCACAAGATCACGCGGGTCGAATTCGACGGCGCGTTCCGCCAGCAGATCGACCAGGCGCGCCAGGCGCTCGGTGGGCAGTTCGACATCAAGATGTTCGACACGCCCGAGCATCGCAAGCAGGTGCTCGACGGCCTGATCCAGCAACGCGTGCTGGCCGACGAGACGCAGCGTCTGCACCTGACCGCGTCCGACAACGCGGTGCGCGACGCGCTGATGAGCGACCCGATGATCGCGTCGCTGAAGAAGCCCGACGGCACGATCGACGTCGAACGCTATGCGCAACTGCTGTCATTCCAGGGGATGACGCCCGAGCAGTATCAGGAGCGCGTGCGTTACAGCCTGTCGCTGCAACAGATTCCGGCCAGCATCGTGTCGAGCGCGTTCACGCCGAAGAGCCTCGCGCAACGCCTGTCCGAACTCGCCGCGCAGCAGCGTGAAGTGCAGGCGCTCGTGCTGAAGACGAGCGACTTCGCAGCGAAGGTCCAGCCGACCGACGCGCAGCTCACCGCGTACTACGACGCGCACAAGCAGAGCTTCGCGACGCCGGAAACCGCGACGATCCAGTACCTCGTCTATTCGCCGGCCGCGGCGGCCGCGAGCGCGCAGCCGACCGAAGCGGACATCAAGAAGTTCTACGACGACAACCCGACGCACTTCCGTACCGAAGCGCAGGTGCGCGTGAGCCACATCTTCATCGCCGCGCCGGGCAGCGCCAGCGCGGCCGACAAGGCGGCCGCGAAAGCGAAGGCCGAGCAACTGCTCGCCGACGTGAAAGCGCATCCCGATCAATTTGCGCAGATCGCGCAGAAGAACTCGCAGGACGCGCCGTCGGCGGCGAAGGGCGGCGACCTCGGCTTCATCACGCGCGGTTCGACCGCGGGCGGCAAGGCGTTCGACGATGCCGCGTTCTCGCTCAAGCAGGGCGACGTGAGCGGTCTCGTGCAGTCGGATCTCGGTTTCCACATCCTGAAGGCGACCGAAGTGAAGCCGGCCGTCGTCAAGCCGTTCGCGGAAGTGAAAGACCAGATCGCGATCGACCTGAAGCAGCAGTACGCAGCGAAGGCGTTCTCGGACAATGCGGAAGGTTTCACGTCGACCGTCTACGAAAAGGCGAAGACGCTGCAGCCGGCCGCGGACAAGTACAAGCTGACGATCCAGACGGCCACCGTCACGCCGACGCCGAATCCGCAGTTGCCGCCGACGAGCCCGCTGAACAATCCGAAGTTCCTGGCCGCCGTGTTCGCGAACGACGCGGTGAAGAACCAGAACAACACGCAGGCGATCGACGTCGGCAACAACACGCTGATCTCGGCGCGCGTGACCGAGCACAAGCCGGCTGCGGTGCCCGCGCTCGACGCGATCAAGGACGTCGTGCGCCAGAAGGTCATCGCCGAGCAGGCCGCGGAACTCGCGAAGAAGGACGGTGCGGCGAAGCTGGCCGAATTGCAGAAGTCGAAGTCGGCCGACGGCTTTACGGCCGCGCAGAAGGTGTCGCGCACGCAGTCGCAGGGCCTGACGCCGGCTGCGCTGAGCGCCGTCTACAAGGTCGATGCGAAGACGCTGCCGGCTTACGTCGGTGTCGACCTCGGTGCGGACGGCTATGCGATCTACCGCGTGAACGCGGTGATCCCCGGTTCCGCGGTCGATCCGCAGCAACTGGCCGCCGCGCAGCAGCAGATGGCGCAGGTCGACGCGCAAAGCGAAGGCGAAGCGTACCTCGCCGCGCTGCGCGATCGCTCGAAGGTGAAGCTGTACGGCAGCACGACGGCCAGCCAGCAGCAGGACGGCGACAACTGAGCATCGTTTCGCCCGCAACCATCGAAAAGCCCCGCTCGAAGCGGGGCTTTTTGTTTTCCGGTGCAGCCGCGGTCAGCCGTGCGGCTTGCCGAGCAGCGGCTTCAGCGCCGGCCATACGTTGTCGAGCAGGATGCCCTGGGCCTGCCGTGCCGGGTGCATCTGGTCGGCCTGGAACATCTCGGGCTTGTTCTCGATGCCGGCCAACAGGAACGGCACGAGCGGCACGGCGAGATCCTTCGACAGCCGCGTATAGAGCGCATGGAACTTCTGCGTGTAGTCGGGGCCGTAATTGGGCGGCACGTACATGCCGACCAGCACGACCTTTGCCTGCGCACGTCGCGCGCCGGCGATGATATCGCGCAGGTTCTGTTCGGTCGTCGCGAGCGGCACGCCGCGCAGCGCATCGTTCGAACCGAGTTCGACGACGACGATCGACGGCTTGAGCCGCTGCAGCACCGCGGGCAGCCGCGCACGGCCGCCGCTCGTGGTGTCGCCGCTGACGCTGGCGTTCGCGACGCTATAATCGATTCGCTCGGTCGCGAGCCGTTGCCGCAGCAACGCCACCCAGCCGGTGTCGCGCGGCAATCCGTATTCGGCCGACAGGCTGTCGCCGAGCACGACGATCACGGGCGGGCTCGATGCCGGCGCCGTCGCAGCGCGTACGGGCACGGTGACGGCCAGCAGGGTGCCCAGCAGCGCGGCGGTCGCCGCGCGTCTTTTCCAGCGAAATGTCGTGTCCATGTTCAAGATTACCGATCCGATCATCGAAGTCCATGACGTGTTCAAGCGGGTTGCCGATGCAACGGGCGAGCTGACGATCCTCGACGGCATCACGCTCGCCGTGCAGCCGGGCAGCAGCCTCGCGATCGTCGGCGCGTCGGGGTCGGGCAAATCGACGCTGCTCGGCTTGCTCGCAGGGTTGGACAGCGCGACGAGCGGCACGGTTCGCCTGCTCGGCCGCGTGCTCGACCAGCTCGACGAGGACGAGCGCGCGGCATTGCGCAACGGCGCGGTCGGTTTCGTGTTCCAGTCGTTCCAGCTGATGCCGCACCTGACGGCGCTCGAGAACGTGATGCTGCCGCTCGAACTGCAGGGCGGCATCAGCGCGCGCGATGCGGCCGACCGCGCCCGGGCGCTGCTCGTGCAGGTCGGTCTCGGCGAACGCACCGCGCATTATCCGAAGCTGCTGTCGGGCGGCGAACAGCAGCGCGTCGCGCTCGCACGCGCGTTCGTCACGCGGCCGGCGATCCTGTTCGCCGACGAGCCGACCGGCAGCCTCGACGCGGCCACCGGCCACGCGGTCATCGACCTGATGTTCGAACTGAACCGCATGCACGGCGCGACGCTCGTGCTCGTCACGCACGATGCCGAACTCGCGCGCCGCTGCGCGACGACGGTCACCATCGACGCGGGGCGCATCGTCGCGCCGCACGCGGCATCGCGCAACGCGTGAATGTTCGTGCCGGCCGCGCGGCGTGAAGCGCGCGGCCGGCACGGGCATGACGCCGTCGCGTCAGTGCTTCAACGCTTGAGCGCCGCGCGGGCGCGCTCGATCAGCGCGGTGGTCGACGAGTCGTGCTTCGCCGGATCGACCGAGTCGGCCGACAGATCGGCCTCGACGACCTTGCCCAGAATCTTGCCGAGCTCGACGCCCCACTGGTCGAACGGATTGATGTCCCACACCGTCGCCTGCACGAGCACCTTGTGCTCGTAAAGCGCGATCAGCGCGCCGAGCGTGCGCGGCGTCAGCGCATCGACGAGCAGCGTCGTGGTCGGGCGGTTGCCGGGGAACGTCAGGTGCGGCGCGAGCGCCTCCTTGCCCGGCCCGGCGATCTTGCGCGCTTCTTCCAGCGTGCGGCCGAGCATCAGCGCCTCGCTCTGCGCGAAGCAGTTCGCGAGCAGCTTCGGATGATGGCTCGCGAGCGGATGCTCGGGCGTCAGCACCGCGATGAAGTCGATCGGCACGATCGTTGGCCCCTGGTGCAGCATCTGGAAGAACGCATGCTGGCCGTTGGTGCCCGGCTCGCCCCACGTGACGGCCGACGTCGGGTAGTCGACGAAGGCGCCGTCCAGGCGCGCGGATTTGCCGTTGCTCTCCATTTCGAGCTGCTGCAGGTACGACGGCAGGTAGTGCAGCGCTTCCGAGTACGGTGCGACGAGATAGCTCTGCGAGCCGAAGAAATTCCGGTACCAGATGCCGATCAGGCCGAGCAGCACCGGCAAATTGCGCTCGAGCGGCGCTTCGCGGAAGTGGCGGTCCATGTCGTTCGCGCCGGCCAGCAGTTCGTCGAACTGTTCGGGGCCGACCGCGATCATGATCGACAGGCCGACCGCCGACCACAGCGAATAGCGGCCGCCGACCCAGTCCCACATTTCGAACACGTTGTCCGCCGCGATGCCGAACTTCACGACTTCGGCCGGGTTCGCCGACACGCCGACGAAGTGCTTCGCGAGCGCGTCTTCGGGGCAGCCGCGCGCGACGAACCAGTCGCGCAGCGAGCGTGCGTTAGTCATCGTCTCGAGCGTCGTGAACGTCTTCGACACGATGATCGCGAGCGTTTCCTCGGGATCGACCTGTTCGAGCACGCGCGCGAGATCGGCGCCGTCGACGTTCGACACGAAGTGGGTCGAGATCTCGCGCGTCGCGACGTGGTGCAGCGCATGCACGACCATCTTCGGGCCCAGATCGGAGCCGCCGATGCCGATGTTGATCACGTGGCGGATGCGCTTGCCCGTATAGCCCGTCCACGTACCGCTGCGCACGGCGCGCGCGAACGTCGCCATCTTCGCGCGCTCGGCGCTCACCTGCGCGTGGAACGGCGCCTGTGGATCGGTCGCGCGCAGTGCGGTGTGCAGCGCCGCGCGGCCTTCGGTCGGGTTGACGACCTCGCCCGCGAACATCGCGTCGCGGCGCGCTTCGACGCCGGCGTCGCGCGCGAGCTGCACGAGCAGGCGCAGCGTTTCGTCGTCGATGCGGTTCTTCGAGAAATCGGCCGCGAGACCGCCGCCCGGAATCGTGAAGCGTTCGGCGCGGGTCGGCGCGCGATCGTTTTCCGGCGCGAACCAGTCGCGCAGCCGCGCGTGGCGGATCTGTTCGAAGTGGGATTGAAGGGCAGTCCAGGCGGGGAGCGATTTCAGCGTCATGGCGGTTCGAGTGAAGCGTGAATCGGGAGGAATGCCGCGCCGGCTCATCGTGATCGGAAAGCCGGCGGACGAGAAGGCCCGCCGTGCGGCGGGGCAGTCAGTATAGCGGCGTTACGTGTCGGCGCGCGGCGACGGATAAAAAAGGCGATTGATCAGCGTACGCACCATCGGCGCGAGCTCGCCGGCGGTGAGCCCGGCCGGGCCGGTGCCGGTCGCGGTCAGCGTGTCGGCCGCGAGGCCGTGCAGGTAGACGCCGGCCAGCGCGGCTTCGTACGGCGCGACCCGCTGCGCGAGCAGCGCGCCGATCAGGCCGCCGAGCACGTCGCCGGTGCCGCCGGTGGCGAGCGCCGCGTTGCCGGTCGGGTTGATCGTCACGCGGCCGTCGGGCGCCGCAATCACCGTACCCGAGCCTTTCAGCACGACGATGGCCGCGTAACGCGCGGCGAGCGCCTGCGCGGCCGCGACGCGATCGCGCTGCACGGCGGCCGTGTCGCCGCCGAGCAGGCGCGCGGCTTCGAGCGGATGCGGCGTCAGCACGCACGGATTGCCGTGTGCGCCACGCGCGGCGACGGCGGTCGCGAGGTCCGCGTGCGTCGCGACGAGGTTCAGCGCGTCGGCATCGAGCAGCGTCGCCGTGTCGTGCGCGAGCACGTCGCGCACGAGTGTCGCCGCGGCTTCGCGCGTGCCGAGCCCGCAACCGGCCGCGATCGCGGTCATCGCGCCGGGGTCGAGCGTGTCGGCCGGATGCAGCATCAGTTCGGGGAACGGCGGGTCGTACGGCGGCGCGCCCGCGCCGAGGAAGCCGACGTGCACCTTGCCGGCGCCCGCGAACAGCGCGGCGCGCGCGGCGAGGATCGGCGCGCCGCACATGCCGGTGTCGCCGCCGAGCACCGCGAGGCTGCCGTACGTGCCCTTGTGGGACGCGAACGCGCGCGCGGGCAGCGCCGCGGCGAACCGCGCGGGCGCGTTCAGCACGATGGCCGGCGCGGCGGGCGGCGCGACGTCGAGCGACGCGACGTGGATTTCGCCGGCGAGATCGCGGCCGTCGCCCGTGTAGAGGCCGGGCTTCGCGCCGATGAAGGTGAGCGTCTGCGTGGCCGCCACGGCGACGCCCGCGCCGACGATGCGGCCCGTGTCGCTGTCGAGCCCGCTGGGCACGTCGAGCGCGAGCACGCGGCCGCCGCCGCGCGCATGGGTGGCGATGCGTGCTGCCTGCTCGGCGAACGCGCCATCGAGCGCGCGGCCGAGACCGATGCCGAACAGCCCGTCGACGACCCACGCATAGCCCTCCAGCGACGCGGGCGGGGTGGCCGACAGCGGCACGCCGGCCGAGCGTGCGAGACCGAGCGCCCATTGCGCGTCGTCCGGCTTGACCGGCACCGGCATCCACGCATGCGTCGCGACGCCGAGCTGCTGGAGTTGCGCGGCGGCCACCAGCGCGTCGCCGCCGTTGTTGCCGGGGCCGACCGCGAACCAGACGGGGCGATCGTCGCCGGCGACGCGCTCGGACAGCCAGCGCGCGGCGGCCGCGCCGGCGCGGCCCATCAGCGTGTGCGGCGGCAGCGCGGCGGCGGCGTCGGCTTCGGCCGCGCGCAGGTCGGCGACGCGCAGCAGCGCGATCGGATCGGAATCGGGGAACGGGGGGCGAACGGGGGGAGCGGGGGTAACGGTCATCGCGGGATCGTGGCGGCTGGCAAGGATGCCGCCACGGGCCGGCCCGCGGCGGTCAGGTCGTGAAGCGGCCGGCGTTCAGCGCGGCGAGCGTGTCGGCGGGCCAGTGCTGGACGTTGCCGCCCAGATAGTCGGTCACCACTTTAGCAGACCCGCACGCGAGGCCCCAGCCGGCCGGGCCATGGCCGAAATTGACGAACACGCGCGGATGCGGGGTCGGACCCACGACGGGCAAGCCGTCCGGCGACAGCAGTTGCATGCCTTGCCACGACAGCGCGGCCGAGATCTTCGCGGCGCCGGGCACCCAGTCGTGGACGGCCTGGCCGAGCAGCGCGAGCGCGGCCTCCGACAGCGGCTCGGCGAGCGGCTTCGCGGTATCCGCCAGGCTCTGCAGCACGGCGGCCCCGCCGATGCGCAGCCGCTGGTGGGTGCGCGTGATCGAGATCCGCTTGATCGAATCGACGACGCTCAGGTGCGGCGCATGTTCTTCGTACGCGACCGGCGCGGTGAGCGTATGGACGCGCACCGGGTGCAGCGGCAGGCGCCAGCCGAGCCGTTCGAGCAGCGCAAGGCTGCCGGCGCCGGCGGCGACCACGATCGCGTCGGCCGACATCACGTCGACCTCGCGCGCGTGCGCCGCGCTCCGGTTGCCCGGCGGGGCGAGCTCGACCGCGACGCGGCCGTTGTCGACGCGGATCGCGGCGACGTCCGCGCCGAAGCGGAACTGCACGCCATGCTCGTCGAGCGTCTGCTTGACCAGTTTCGCGAACAGCGGGCAGTTGCCGGTGCGCTCGGTTTCGAGCAGCACGCCGCCGGCAAAGCCGGGCTCGGCCGGTACCGACGGTTCGAGCGCCACGCATTCGTCGGCGGTGAGCGTGCGGTACGGCTGGTCGAGTGTGCGCAGCAGGTCGAGCGCGGGCTGCAGCGCGTCCCAGTCGCGCGGATCGCGCACGACGTGCAGGATGCCGGGCTTCTGCTCGAATTCGAGCTCGAGGCGGGCTTCGATATCGGCGAGCGCGTCGCGCGACACGTCGATCAGCGGGCGCAGCCGCGCGTACTGCGCGGCGAATGCATCGGGCTCGCGCAGCGTGCCGAGCTGCTTGACGAAGCGGCGCACGCCGCCGTTGAAGCCCGGCTTGTAGACGATGCCGCTGTCGCGCGCCTGGCGCTGGTGCATGAAAGTCGGGCCGAACCAGACGTCGAGCGGGCTCGGCAGCAGCGCGCCGCCGTCGCCGTAGGTCGCGCCTTGCGCGACGGTCGCGTGGCGTTCGACCACGCATACGCGATGGCCGGCCGCGCGCAGCTGGTAGGCGGTGGCGACGCCGCTGATTCCGCCGCCGATGACGATGACATCCATTGAGATTGCTTCGATGACGGGCGGCACGCACGCCGCCCGGTGAGAATTCGCTGAGGGCCCGGGCCCGGTGAACCCGGAATGATAGCGCCAAAAGTGCGCGAGCCGGCGGCGGGCGAGCATGGCCGTGCGGCCATGCGGCGGCGGCCGGCGCCCGGGCCGATAGAGGCCGATCCGGCGGACAGCCGCGCGTGCCGCCCGCACCAGCACCGTGGCGGTGCAGCCGGACTACCGATTGGCCGGTCTTGGGCGGCCGACTTCCGGGTATAATTACGGCCTTCCTTTCGCCCCACGTCGCCACCCCGCGCGACTCATCGACGTCAGTCCAGCCCATGGCTCACTTCTCGTGTTTTCCCGGCGCTTCGGCCCTCTCCGATTTCCGTCAAACCCGTCTGCTCGACACGCTCAGGCAAATCGACGCCAACATCGTCGCGGTGCGCGGCCAGTTCCTGCACTTCGTCAATGCGGCCGAGCCGCTGTCGGCCGACGACAGCGCGCGCATCGATGCGCTGATGCACTACGGCGCGCCGTTCCAGCCGGCGGGCGAGAAGGGCGCGACCGAGACCTTCATCGTGCTGCCGCGCTTCGGCACGGTTTCGCCGTGGGCGAGCAAGGCGACCGACATCGCGCAGCACTGCGGCCTCACGCAGGTGCGCCGCATCGAGCGCGGCGTCGAATTCACGGTCACGCTGAAGTCGGGCCTGCTCGGCGGCAAGAAGGCGCTGTCAGACGACGCGCGCGCGGCCGTCGCGGCCGCGCTGCATGACCGGATGACCGAAAGCGTGGTCGCGGCGCGCGACGATGCGAAACACCTGTTCGACGAACTGCCGGCCAAGCCGCTGTCGACCGTCGACGTATTGGGCGTCGGCCGCGGCGCGCTGGAGCGCGCGAACGTCGAGCTGGGCCTCGCGCTCGCCGACGACGAGATCGACTATCTGGTCGACGCGTTCCGCAAGCTCGAACGCAACCCGACCGACGTCGAACTGATGATGTTCGCGCAGGCCAACAGCGAACACTGCCGCCACAAGATCTTCAACGCGCAGTGGACGATCGACGGCGAAGCGCAGGACATGTCGCTGTTCGCGATGATCCGCAACACCGAGAAGCTGAGCCCGCAGGGCACGATCGTCGCGTATTCGGACAACTCGTCGATCATGGTCGGCGCCGAAGCCGAGCGCTGGTTCCCGCGCAAGGCCGGTGCGGCCGGCGAGCCGGGCGAGCGCTACGGCCGCCACACCGAACTCACGCACACGCTGATGAAGGTCGAGACGCACAACCATCCGACGGCGATCTCGCCGTTCCCGGGGGCGGCGACCGGCGCGGGCGGCGAGATCCGCGACGAAGGCGCGACGGGCCGCGGCGCGCGTCCGAAGGCCGGCCTCACGGGCTTCACCGTGTCGAACCTCGACCTGCCCGATGCGCGCCAGCCGTGGGAAAACGCGCGCGACGCCGCGCAGCCGGTCGCCGAGCGCAATCCGAACGAAGTGCACGGCCCGTACGGCCGTCCGGACCGCATCGCGTCGCCGCTGCAGATCATGATCGATGGCCCGCTGGGCGGCGCCGCGTTCAACAACGAATTCGGCCGCCCGAACCTCGGCGGCTACTTCCGCGTGTACGAGCAGAACGTCGGCGGCACGGTGCACGGCTATCACAAGCCGATCATGATCGCGGGCGGCCTCGGCAACATCGCGGATCAGCACACGCACAAGCACGACGTGCCGGCCGGCTCGCTGCTGATCCAGATCGGCGGCCCCGGCATGCGGATCGGCATGGGCGGCGGCGCCGCGAGCTCGATGGCGACCGGCGCGAACACCGCCGAACTCGACTTCGACTCGGTGCAGCGCGGCAACCCGGAAATCGAGCGTCGCGCGCAGGAAGTGATCAACGGCTGCTGGCAACTCGGCGCGGAAAACCCGATCCTGAGCATCCACGACGTCGGCGCGGGCGGTCTGTCGAACGCGTTCCCCGAAATCGTCGACGGCGCGGGCAAGGGCGCGCGCTTCGAACTGCGCAAGGTCGCGCTCGAGGAATCGGGCCTGTCGCCGCGCGAAATCTGGTCGAACGAAGCGCAGGAGCGCTACGTGCTGGCGATCGCGCCGGCCGACCTGCCGCGCTTCGAGGCGATCTGCGCGCGCGAGCGCTGCCCGTTCGCGGTAGTCGGTGTCGCGACCGACGAACGCGAGCTGAAGCTCGTCGACGACGAAGCGACGGGCGCGGACGAATACCCGGTCGACATGCCGATGGAAGTGCTGCTCGGCAAGCCGCCGCGCATGCACCGCGACGTCGCGCGTGTGACGACCGAGCGTGCGCCGGTCGACGTGACGGGCATCGCGCTGTCGGCCGTCGCGCTCGACGTGCTGAAGCACCCGACGGTCGGCAGCAAGTCGTTCCTGATCACGATCGGCGACCGTTCGGTCGGCGGTACGTCGGTGCGCGACCAGATGGTCGGCCCGTGGCAGGTGCCGGTGGCCGACTGCGCGATCACCGCGCTCGACTATGCCGGTTTCAAGGGCGAGGCGATGACGATGGCCGAGCGCACGCCGCTCGCGGTGATCGACGCGCCGGCGTCGGGTCGCATGGCCGTCGGCGAAGCGATCACGAACATCGCGAGCGCGCCGATCGCGTCGCTCGACAAGCTGAAGCTGTCGGCGAACTGGATGGCCGCGTGCGGCACGGCCGGCGAGGACGCCGCGCTGTTCGACACGGTCAAGGCGATCGGCATGGAGCTGTGCCCGGCGCTCGGGATCGGCATCCCGGTCGGCAAGGACTCGCTGTCGATGAAGACGAAGTGGGATGAGCAGGGCGTCGCGAAGGAAGTCGTGTCGCCGGTGTCGTTGATCATCTCGGCGTTCGCGCCGGTCGAGGACGTGCGCCGTCATCTCACGCCGCAACTGCGCCGCGTGGCCGACGCGGGCGACACGGTGCTGATCGCGATCGATCTCGGCCGCGGCAAGAACCGCATGGGCGGCAGCATCTTCGCGCAGGTCACGCAGCAGGTCGGCGACACGACGCCGGACGTCGACGACGCGGAAGACCTGAAGCGCTTCTTCAACGCGATCCAGTCGCTCAATGCGCAAGACAAGCTGCTCGCGTACCACGACCGCTCGGACGGCGGCCTGTGGGCGACGGTATGCGAAATGGCGTTCGCGGGCCATGCGGGCGTGTCGCTGAACGTCGACATGCTGACGCTCGACCCGAACCACGAATCCGACTACGGCGACGCGAAGGACTGGGCGAAGCAGACGAGCGGCCTGCGCGACGACCGCACGCTGCGCGCGCTGTTCTCCGAAGAGCTCGGCGCCGTCGTGCAGGTGCGCGCGTCCGACCGCGACGCGGTGCTCGGCGCGCTGCGCGAGTTCGGCTTGTCGACGTGCTCGCACGTGATCGGCTCGGTCAACGATCGCGACGTGATCGAGGTGTACCGCGACGCGAAGAAGATCTTCGACGCGCCGCGTACCGAACTGCATCGCGCATGGAGCGAAGTGAGCTGGCGCATCGCGCGCCTGCGCGACAACCCGGCGTGCGCGGATGCCGAATACGACGCGCTGCTCGACGCGGCCGACCCGGGCATCTCGCCGGTGCTGACGTTCGACCCGGCCGACGACATCGCCGCGCCGTTCATCGCGACGGGCGCACGGCCGCGCGTCGCGATCCTGCGCGAGCAGGGCGTGAACTCGCATCTGGAAACGGCTTACGCGTTCGACCGCGCCGGCTTCGATGCGCACGACGTGCACATGAGCGACCTGCTCGCGGGCCGCGCGTCGCTGGCCGATTTCGCGGGGGCGGTCGCATGCGGCGGTTTCTCGTACGGCGACGTGCTGGGCGCGGGAGAGGGCTGGGCGAAGACGATCCGCTTCAACGCGAATCTCGCCGACATGTTCTCGGCGTTCTTCGCGCGTCCCGATACGTTCGCACTCGGTATCTGCAACGGCTGCCAGATGCTGTCGAGCATCGCGTCGATGATCCCCGGGGCGGAAGCGTGGCCGAAGTTCACGCGCAACAAGTCCGAGCAGTTCGAGGCGCGCTTCTCGTTCGTCGAAGTGGAGAAGTCGCCGTCGATCTTCTTCGCGGGGATGGAAGGCTCGCGGATTCCGGTCGCGGTCGCGCACGGCGAAGGCTATGCGGACTTCTCGCAGCAGGGCGACATCGATCGCGTCGCGGTCGCGATGCGTTACGTCGACCACCGCGGCGAAGCGACCGAGCGCTATCCGTTCAACCCGAACGGGTCGCCGGCCGGCATCACGTCGGTGACGACGGCCGACGGCCGCTTCTCGGTGCTGATGCCGCACATGGAGCGCGTGCATCGCACGGTCACGATGAGCTGGCACCCGGAAGGCTGGGGTGAAGCGAGCCCGTGGCTGCGTGTGTTCCGCAACGCGCGCCGCTGGATCGGCTGATCGGGATGATGTTCGACCCCAACGCATCGGTCGAGGTCGTCACGCTGCGTGACGCGCGGGCGAGCGAGGCCGACGCGATTGGCCGCGTGATCCGCGCGGCGTTCGCGGGCGAGCCGCAAGGCGGGGCGTTCGAGCAGCGCATCGTCGACACGCTGCGTGCGGACGGTGCGCTGAGCGTATCGCTCGTCGCGGAGTGCGACGGACGTATCGTCGGGCACGTCGCGTTCTCGCCGGTCGCGATCGGCGGCGAGCCGGCCGGCAGCCAGCAGTGGTACGGGCTCGCGCCGCTCGCGGTGCGGCCCGATTGCCAGCGGCAGAGCATCGGCGCCGGGCTCGTGCGCACGGGGCTCGACGCGTTGCGTCGGCTCGGCGCGCGCGGCTGCGTGGTGCTCGGCGAGCCCGCGTATTACACGCGTTTCGGGTTCGAACCGCACGGCGACATCGTGTTTCCGGGCGTGCCGGCCGAGTATTTTCTCGCGCTGTCGTTCGACGAATCGGCTCCGCTGCCGGCGGGCGACGTGCGTTATCACGACGTGTTCCATCCCGCCGCGTAGCGCATGCCGCGGGCGGGCGACACCTGGCGTGGAAAAGCCGCTCTCCGGAGCGGTTTTTTATTGCACGGCGCGCCGCGCACCATCGCGTCGCGGTATATCTGTTTCGTGCGCGCCAAAAGAAAAAGCCGCTCCGAAGAGCGGCTTGTCGATGCGCGTACGACGCGCCGGCGTTACTGGATCTTCGCCTGCTGGCGCAGACCTTCCTCGAACGCCTGCAGCTTCTGCTGCACGAGCTGCTGCGCGATCTGCGCCTTCACCTGGTCGAACGGCGGCGGCGCGATGTCGCGGATGTCGTCGACGCGGATGATGTGCCAGCCGAACTGCGTCTTCACCGGCGCGTCGGTCATCTGGCCTTTCTGCAGCTTCTGCGCGGCCGCCGCGAATTCCGGCACGTACGCCTTCGGGTCGGACCAGTCGAGATCGCCGCCGTTCTTGCCCGAACCCGGATCCTTCGAGTATTGCTTCGCGAGATCCTCGAACTTCGCGCCGCCCTTGATCTTCGCGATCAGGTCCTTCGCCTGCTGCTCGCTCTCGACGAGGATGTGGTGCAGGTGGTACTCGCGGTTGCCGCCCACGCCCTTGACGAGTTCGTCGTAGCGCGCCTTCACTTCGGCGTCGGTCGGCTGGTTCTTCTTCAGGAAGCTCTCGATCATCGAGCGCAGCACGACGGTCTGCTGCGCGACGGCGACTTGCGCCTTCACGTCCGGACGGTTCGGGATGCCTTCGCGAATCGCTTCCTGCATCAGGATTTCGCGGTTCACGAGTTCCTGGCGCACGGCCTGCTGCAGTTGCGGACCGTCGGTCTGGCCTTGCTGGACGAGCTGCGCGACCATCGCGTCGGCGCGCGATTTCGGAATCGGCGTGCCGTTGACGACGGCGATGTTCTGGGCAAATGCCGGTGCCGCTGCAAAAGCAGCCGCCGCGACCCACAGGCGGGGGGATTTCAGGATCATCGGGAATTCCTAATGAGACTAGATTGAAGATTCGTTGAATTCTTCGGGCGTGTAAGCCACGATCGCGAGCGCGTGAATGCCGCGCTGCATCGCATCAGCGAGCGCATCATACACCAGCCGGTGCCGCGCGACGCGCGGCTTGCCCGCGAACGCGGACGAGACGATCGTGACCGTGAAATGGCCGCCGGCGGCCGCGCCCGCATGGCCCGCGTGCTGCGCGCTGTCGTCGCGCACGGTGAGCGACAGCGGCGCGAGCGACGCGGTGAGGCGCGCTTCGATCAGCGCGATGCGTTCGTCGGCGGAGGCGTGGAGAAAGGCGTCGCTCATGTCACTCGTCCTTCAGGTATTTCGTGAGCCACAGGCTCTGCAGGATGATGAACACGACCATCGCGCCCGTCGTACCGAACAGCTTGAAGTTCACCCATTGCGATTCGGTGAAGTTGTGCACCACGTACAGGTTCGCGACGCCGAGCACCGCGAAGAACAGCGCCCAGGCGGCGTTCAGCTTGTCCCACACGGGGTGCGGCAGCGTGAGCTGCTTGCCCATCATCTTCTCGATCAGGTTCTTGCTGAACGCATAACGCGCGGCGAGCAACCCGATCGCAAACAGCCAGTACAGCACAGTCGGTTTCCATTGAATGAATTTCTCGTCATGCAGGACGAGGGTGGCGCCGCCGAACACGACGATCACGCCGAGGCTGACCCACAGCATCGTGTCGACCTTCCGGTGCCGGAAGGCGACCCAGGCGACCTGGGCCAGCGTCGCGACGATCGCGACGGCGGTGGCGGTAAAGATGCCCCAGACCTTGAAGGCGACAAAAAACAGGATGATCGGAAACAGATCGAACAGGAATTTCATGGCGCTCGCAGCTGCGTGACAGGCCGCATGTGCGGCCTGTCACCGTTGTAGGGACCGGCAGGCATCGCCGTCGCGGAGCAGGGCGGCCGGCCCGCGGCTGGCCGCCCGGCAGATCCGCCCGGCGCCGCTCATTCGTTTTCGGGTCGGGACTCGAAGTTTAACGCAGCCGAATTGATGCAGTACCGCAAACCGGTCTGGTCGCGCGGGCCGTCCTCGAACACGTGGCCCAGATGCGCGCCGCAGTGGTTGCAGCGCACCTCGACGCGCACCATCCCGTGCGAGTAGTCGACCTTCTCGTCGATCACCTCGCTGTTGAGCGGCTTGAAGTAGCTGGGCCAGCCGCAGCCCGAATGGAACTTGGCGCCGGATTCGAACAGCGGCGTGCTGCAGACGACGCACTTGTAGATGCCGGCATCCTCGGTGTCGGTGTATTCGCCGGTGAACGCGCGCTCGGTCGCCGCGTGCTGCGTGACCTCGTACTGCATCGGCGTGAGCCGGCGGCGCAGCTCGGCGTCGTCCTTCTGGTACGGGAAGGTCTTGTCGTCGGAATCGTGGGACATGGGGGTTCTCCTGATCGGTCGGTCGAGATGCGCGGGTTGCGGGCTCAGGACGAGCAGCTCACTTCGAGCGTGCCGGCCCAGTCGGGCGGCAACGCCGCGTACGCTTCATGCTCCGGTTGTTCGTCGAACGGGCGACGCAGGATCCGCGCGAGCCGCTCGACTTCCGAAAAATCCTTTTCCTTCGCGCGCCGGATCGCAACTTCGGCCAGATGGTTGCGAAGCACGTATTTGGGATTCGCGCGGTTCATTGCAACCGCGCGAGCCGCGTCGTCGCGCGTTTCCTCGGACAGTCGCGCGCGGTAGAGGTTCGCCCATGCGTCGAATGCTTCACGGTCGGTGAAGAGGTCGCGCACGGGCGCGTCGCGGCTCGCGTCGTGCTTCGAGATCTGCGCGAGCCGGCGGAACGTCAGCGTGAAATCCGCGTGGCTCGCATGCATCGTCTCGAGCAGCTTGTTCGCGAGCTCGGCGTCGCCGTCGCGTTCGAGTTCGAGGCCGAGCTTCGCGCGCATCGCGCGTTCGAGCGCGGGGCCGAAGCGCTCCGGAAACTTCGCGAGCACGGCCTGGGCGTCGTCCACCGCGCGCTCGGCGCGCGCGTCGTCGTCGGCGATGCCGTGCTGCAGCCCGATCAGCGGCAGCAGCGCCTGCGCGAGGCAATAGCAGTTCCAGTGCGCGATGCGCGGCTGCATCCGGTACGCATAGCGGCCGTTGGTGTCCGAGTGGTTGCAGATGTAGTTCGCGTCGAATGCATCGACGAAGCCGAACGGACCGTAGTCGATCGTCACGCCGAGGATCGACATGTTGTCGGTGTTCATCACGCCGTGGCAGAAGCCGACCGCCTGCCATTGCGCGACGAGGTCGGCCGTGCGCAGCGTCGCGGCCTCGAGCAGCGCGAGGTACGGATCGTCCGCGTCGCGGCAGGCCGGATAGAAGCGGTCGATCACGTGATCGGCCAGCTGGCGCAGCAGGTCGGGGCGATCGTTCGAGAAGAAGTGCTCGAAGTGGCCGAAGCGCACGAAGCTTTCCGACACGCGCGTGACGACGGCCGCCGTCTCGATCTCCTCGCGCACCACCGGCTGGTCGGAGCCGATCACCGTCAGCGCGCGCGTGGTCGGGATGCCGAGGTGATGCATCGCTTCCGAGCACAGGAATTCGCGGATCGACGAGCGCAGCACCGCGCGGCCGTCGCCCATCCGCGAATACGGCGTGCGGCCGCCGCCCTTGAGCTGCAGTTCGTAGCGCCGGCCGTCGGCGCCGGGCAACTCGCCGATCGTCAGCGCGCGGCCGTCGCCGAGCTGGCCGGCCCACACGCCGAACTGATGGCCGGAATAGACCGACGCGTACGGCATCGCGTGCGGGGGCCAGTCGCGCGTCGGGTTGCCGGCGAACAGCTCGGCGAAGCCGGGCTGCGCGGCGATCGCGGGCGGTAGGTCGAGCAGCTGCGCGACTTCGTCGGAAAAGCCGACGACGTACGGCGCGGCCAGCGGCGCGGCCGGCAGCCGCGTATGAAACGCGTCGCCGAGCGTGACGAACGCGCGTTCGGCGGGCGCGCCGAGCGTCGCGGCGAGGTCGGGGAGAGTGTCAGCCGCATCGGCTGCGCTTCGGGAAAACGACATGTTGAGCGCCTCTGGGTAAGCCGATATTGTAAGGCGGCGTCGCGCCGCCCGCATGGCGGCCCGCGCATCGTGCGCCACGCCCGTCCGGGCCGCTGACGGGCGCGCATGCGGGCTGCTTCCGGATGGAAACGGCCGCCAGGCGGGTCACCGATTCGCATCCTCACGGAGAACAAGACGATGGGTAAGCCGTTGCTGGGCCAGATGATGGATGTGCCACTGCTGGTGTCGTCGCTGATCGCGCATGCCGCGCGGCATGCGGGCGACACGGAAATCGTGTCGAAGCGCGTCGAAGGCGACCTGCATCGCTACACGTATCGCGATTGCGAACGCCGCGCGAAGCAACTGGCGCAGGCGCTCGCGCGGCTCGGCGTCGCAACCGGCGACCGCGTGGGCACGCTGGCGTGGAACGGCTACCGGCATCTGGAAGCGTATTACGGGATCGGCGGGATGGGCGCCGTGTGCCATACGATCAACCCGCGCCTGTTTCCCGAACAGATCGCGTACATCGTCAATCACGCGGAAGACCGCTACGTCTTCTTCGACATCAATTTCGCGCCGCTCGTCGATGCGATCGCGCCGCAATGCCCGCACGTGAAGGGCTGGATCGCGATGACGGACGCCGCGCACCTGCCGTCCGGCGCGACGCCGTTCCTCTGCTACGAAACGCTCGTCGAAGCCGAGGACGGCCGCTACGACTGGCCGCGCCTCGACGAGCAGCAGGCATCGGGGCTCTGCTACACGTCGGGCACGACCGGCAACCCGAAGGGCGTGCTGTATTCGCATCGCTCGACCGTGCTGCATGCATACGGCGCCGCGCTGCCCGACGCGATGAACCTGTCCGCGATGGACGCCGTGCTGCCCGTCGTGCCGATGTTCCACGTCAACGCATGGGGGCTGCCGTACGCGGTGCCGCTCACCGGCGGCAAGCTGGTGCTGCCCGGCAAGGATCTCGACGGGAAATCGCTGTACGAGCTGATGGAGGCCGAGCGCGTGACGTTCTCCGCGGGCGTGCCGACCGTGTGGCTCGGCCTGCTGAACTACATGCGCGAGGCCGGCGTGCGTTTCTCGACGCTGAACCGCACGGTGATCGGCGGCTCCGCGTGCCCGCCCGCGATGCTGCGCACGTTCGAGGACGAATACGGCGTGCGCGTGATCCATGCATGGGGAATGACCGAACTGTCGCCGCTCGGCACGCTCGCGAAGCTCAACTGGGCGCAGTCGCAGCGGCCGCTCGACGCGCAGCGCCGGCTGCTCGAGAAGCAGGGGCGCGTGATCTGCGGCGTCGACATGCGGATCGTCGGCGACGACGGCCGCGAGCTGCCGTGGGACGGCGTCGCGTTCGGCGAACTGCAGGTGCGCGGGCCGTGGGTGATCGACCACTACTTTCGCGGTGATGCGTCGCCGCTGGCGGACGGCTGGTTCCCGACCGGCGACGTCGCGACGATCGACCCCGACGGCTTCCTGCAGATTACCGACCGCAGCAAGGACGTGATCAAGTCGGGCGGCGAGTGGATCAGCTCGATCGACATCGAGAACGTCGCGATCGCGCATCCCGGGGTGGCCGAAGCCGCGTGCATCGCGTGCGCGCACCCGAAATGGACCGAGCGGCCGCTGCTCGTCGTGGTGCCGCGCGAAGGCGCGAACCTGAGCCGCGACGCGCTGCTCGCGTTCTACGAGGGCAAGGTCGCGAAATGGTGGATTCCCGACGACGTCGTGTTCGTCGAATCGCTGCCGCACACCGCGACCGGCAAGCTGCAGAAGCTGAAGCTGCGCGAGACGTTTCGCGATTACGTGTTGCCGACGGCGGTGTGCGCGCCGTAAGCCTTCGCGTCCGGGCTGCCGCCGGCCCGCGATTCGGTCCCGATGCGATCCCCCGATCCGTCCCCGGATCGGGAGCGAAATTAAAATTGAACGACCGTGCTTTTTCGTTGTATGCTGCCTGCGTTCATTCGGACATGCGGCCGTTCGACCGCGCACAATGAAGCGCAGCCAATCCGGCGCGCGATGCATGGAGGCAGGCAGATGGCAGTGGATTACTCGACTCGCGACGGCGTGGCCGTCATCACGCTCAACAATCCGCCCGTCAACGGGCTCGGCCTGTCGACCCGCCAGGGCGTCATGGACGCGCTCGATCGCGCCGCGCAGGAGCCGTCGGTCACGGCCATCGTGCTGACCGGCGCGGGTCGCGCGTTCTCGGGTGGCGCCGACATCACCGAATTCAATACGCCGAAGGCGCTGCAGGAGCCGACGCTGCACACCGTGATCCGCGCGGTGGAGGCAAGCGCGAAGCCGGTCGTCGCGGCGCTGCACAGCGTCGTGATGGGCGGCGGGCTGGAGCTTGCGCTCGGCGCGCACTACCGCATCGCCGCGCCCGGCGCGCAGGTCGCGCTGCCCGAAGTGAAGCTCGGGTTGCTGCCGGGCGCGGGCGGCACGCAACGCCTGCCGCGCGCGGTCGGCCTCGAAACCGCGCTGAACATGATCGTGTCGGGCGCGCCGGTGCCGTCGGAGCAACTCGCGACGAGCGGGCTGTTCGACGAAATGGCCGACGGCGACCTGCTCGACGCGGCCGTCGCGTTCGCGCGCAAGGTCGGCGCGCAGAACGGCCCGCATCCGCGCGTCCGCGATCGCAAGATCGTCCACGAGAACGCGGCGGGCTTCATCCAGTTCGCGCGCAATTCCGCGCGGGCCGCCGCGCCGAATTTCCCCGCGCCGCACAAGTGCATCGACGCGATCGAGGCCGGCGTGCTGAACGGCTTCGACAAAGGCAGCATCGCCGAGCGCGAGGGTTTCGTCGCGCTGATGATGACGCCGGAAAGCCGCGCGCTGCGCCATGCGTTCTTCGGCGAACGGGCGGCGAGCAAGATTCCCGACGTGCCGGCCGATACGCCGCTGCGCGAGATCCGCCGGGTCGGCGTGATCGGCGCGGGCACGATGGGCGGCGGGATCGCGATGAACTTCATCAACGCGGGGCTGCCGGTCACGCTGCTCGAGACGAAGCAGGATGCGCTCGAGCGCGGCCTCGCGACGATCCGCAAGAACTACGACGCGCAGGTGAAGAAGGGCAGGCTCACGCAGGAGAAGCTCGACGCACGCATCGCGCTGATCACGCCGACGCTGTCCTACGACGACCTGAAGGACGCCGACCTGATCGTCGAAGCGGTGTTCGAGGAACTCGGCGTGAAGGAGCAGGTGTTCAAGAAGCTCGACGAAGTCGCGAAGCCGGGCGCGATCCTCGCGTCGAACACGTCGACGCTCGATGTCGACAAGATCGCGGCGTTCACGAAGCGCCCGCAGGACGTCGTCGGCATGCACTTCTTCAGCCCGGCGAACGTGATGAAGCTGCTCGAGGTCGTGCGCGGCGCGCAGACCGCGAAGGATGTGCTCGCGACCGTGATGGCGGTGGCGAAGAAGATCCGCAAGACGGCGGTCGTGTCGGGCGTGTGCGACGGCTTCATCGGCAACCGGATGATCGAGCAGTACATCCGCCAGGCGCTGTTCATGCTCGAGGAAGGCGCGCTGCCCGCGCAGGTCGATCGCGCGATCGAGAAGTTCGGCTTCGCGATGGGGCCGTTCCGGATGAGCGACCTCGCCGGCAACGACATCGGCTGGGCGATCCGCAAGCGCCGTTACGTCGAGCAGCCCGATCTGCACTATTCGAAGATCGCCGACCGCCTGTGCGAACAGGGCCGCTTCGGCCAGAAGACGGGCGCCGGCTGGTACGACTACGTGCCGGGCGACCGCAAGGCGAAGCCGTCGTCGCTCGTCGACGAGATGATCGTCGCGTACTCGAAGGAGCGCGGCGTCGAGCGGCGCAAGATCGGCGACGACGAGATCGTCGAGCGGCTGGTGTTCGCGCTCGTCAACGAAGGCGCGAAGATCCTCGAAGAGAAGATCGCGTCGAAGGCGTCCGATATCGACGTGGTCTACCTGACCGGGTATGGCTTCCCGCTGTGGCGCGGCGGCCCGATGCTGTACGCGGACATGGTCGGCCTCTACAACGTCGAGCGCGCGATTCGCCGCTATGCGGCCGCGCCGAACGGTGACGCATGGCAGCTCGCGCCGTCGATCGCGGAACGGGCGAAGGCCGGCCGCGGGTTCAACGGCTGACGCCGCCGCATCGCTGCGCGACCGATCCTGTCTGGAGACACGCAATGAAACGCACCGACGACGTCCTGCTCGTGATCGACGTGCAATACGACTTCATGCCGGGCGGCGCGCTCGCGGTGCCCGACGGCGATGCGGTCGTGCCCGTGATCAACGCGCTCGCGCAACGCTTCGACCAGGTCGTGCTCACGCAGGACTGGCACCCGCGCGAGCACGTGTCGTTCGCGGCGAACCATCCGGGCCGCGAGCCGTTCTCGACGCTCGCGCTGCCGTACGGCGAGCAGGTGCTGTGGCCCGTGCACTGCGTGCAGGACACCGACGGCGCGGCGCTGCATCGCGACCTCGACATCCCGCATGCGCGGCTCGTGATCCGCAAGGGGGGCGACGCGCAGGTCGACAGCTATTCCGCGTTCGTCGAAGCCGACCGCACGACGCGCACGGGGCTCGCGGGCTATCTGCGCGAACTCGGCGCGAAGCGCGTGTGGTGCTGCGGGCTCGCGACCGACTATTGCGTCGCGTGGTCGGCGCTCGATGCGCGCGCGGCCGGTTTCGAAGCCGCGGTGATCAACGATGCGTGCCGCGCGATCGACCTGAACGGGTCGCTCGCGCACGCATGGCAGCAGATGCAGGCAGCGGGCGTCGTGCATGCGACGTCCGCCAGCGCGCGCCCGGCGGCGTAGCGCAGACCCCAACATGAAGCAGGACCGAAGGAGACTCGCATGACCGAAGCCGTAATCGTATCGACCGCCCGCACGCCGCTCGCGAAATCCTGGCGCGGCGCCTTCAACATGACGCACGGCGCGACGCTCGGCGGCCACGTGGTCGCGGCCGCGCTCGAGCGCGCGAAGCTCGATCCGGCGCGCGTCGAGGACGTGATCATGGGCTGCGCGAACCCCGAAGGCGCGACCGGCGCGAACATCGCGCGGCAGATCGCGCTGCGCGCCGGGTTGCCGGTGAGCGTGCCGGGGATGACGGTGAACCGTTTCTGTTCGTCCGGGCTGCAGACCATCGCGCTGGCCGCGCAGCGGATCATCGCGGGCGAAGGCGAGATCTACGTGGCCGGCGGCGTCGAGTCGATCTCGTGCGTGCAGAACGAGATGAACCGGCACATGGTCCAGGAAGGCTGGCTCGTCCAGCACAAGCCCGAGATCTACTGGAACATGCTGCAGACCGCCGAGAACGTCGCGAAGCGCTACGGGATCTCGAAGGAGCGCCAGGACGCGTACGGCGTGCAGTCGCAACTGCGGGCCGCGGCCGCGCAGGAAGCCGGGCGTTTTCGCGACGAGATCGTGCCGATCACCGTGCTCGCGGGCATCGCCGACAAGGCGACGGGCCGCCTGTTCACGCAGGAAGTGACGGTCTCGGTCGACGAAGGCATCCGCCCCGACACGACGCTCGAAGGCGTGTCGAAGATCCGTTCGGCCGTGCCGGGCGGCGTGATCACCGCGGGCAATGCGAGCCAGTTCTCGGATGGCGCGTCGGCATGCGTCGTGATGAGCGCCAAGGCCGCGCAGCGCGAAGGGCTGCAGCCGCTGGGCGCGTTCCGCGGCTTCGCGGTGGCTGGCTGCGAGCCGGACGAAATGGGCATCGGCCCGGTGTTCGCTGTGCCCAAGCTGCTGAAGCAGGCCGGGCTGACAGTCGACGACATCGGCCTGTGGGAACTGAACGAGGCGTTCGCGGTGCAGGTGCTGTACTGCCGCGACACGCTCGGGATTCCTGAGGACCGCCTGAACGTGAACGGCGGCGCGATCGCGGTCGGCCATCCGTACGGCGTGTCGGGCGCGCGCCTGACCGGCCATGCGCTGATCGAGGGCAAGCGGCGCGGCGTGAAGTACGTGGTCGTCACGATGTGCATCGGCGGCGGGCAGGGCGCGGCCGGCTTGTTTGAAATCCTCTGATCTTTGACCGGCGGGGGGGGGGGGGGGGGGGGGGGGGGGGGGGGGCGCCGCCCCCCCCCCCCCCCCCCCCCCCCCCCCCCCCGCCCCGCGCCCCCCCCCCCCCCCCGCCGCAGCGAATCGGCGCGACCGATGCGCCATTCGCAATGATGGGGAAACAAAAGCATGCACCCCGCAATGCCGTTTCCCCTGACTTGTCAAACGAATTACCCCTCCTATACTTGCTCTGACATTTGCCTTTCGGCATGATGGGCCAGATCGCGCGTGGGGGCGCGATCCGTCCCGAGAAGATTCCAGCCAACGCAGCAGACCGACCGGGGACCGAATGAGTACGACCTATGCAGCCGGGGAACCGCCGCGCGTCGTCAGCGCGGCCGCCAGGCTCTACGCGAAATGCCTGCTGGTCGGATTCGCGTTGTTGCCGGCCTATCTGATTGCCTATCTGTGGTTCTTCAGCGACCGGAGCGTCGTGTTCGAGAACCACGCCTTCCATGAAATCGCGATCGCGGCGGCGACGATCGAAGGCGCGTTCGTCACCTACGTGACGTGGGTGTGTTACCGGTCGTCCGGCGAGCCGCTGCTGCGCTGGCTGACGCTCGGCTTTCTCGGCTTCGCGATGATCTACGCGCTGCACGGCGCGTTCACCGGGATGGCGCACCACAATATCTGGCTGTTCCTGCTGTACGGGCCTGCGTCGCGGTTCGTGATGTCGGCGCTGCTGCTCACGGGGCTGCTGTCGTATTCGCGGCCGCCCGACCGGCTCGACAAGCGCACGAGCGTGCGCACGTGGCTGCCGTGGATCGTGTTCTTCCTGATCGTCAACGTGGCCGTCGCGTACATCGCGTATTCGCCGGTCGCGGGCGCGCTCGGCACGCGGCTGTCGATGGAAGGCGGCGCGCTGGTGTTCTCGCTGCTGAACGTGTGCCTGCTGCTCGCACGACGGATCCGCTCGCCGCTGATGGTGATCTACGGCGTGTCGATCATGGCGTTCGCGCTGTCGTCGCTCGCGTTCATCCTCGGCAAGCCGTGGAATCACATGTGGTGGCTCGCGCACGCGATCTTCGCGGGCGGGTTCTTCCTGCTGAGCTACGGTGTCGTGCAGGCGCTGCAGACGACGCGCTCGTTCTCGGCGATCTACAGCCAGGAAGACCTGATGAGCCGGCTGTCGGAATCGATGGCGCGCACCGAAAGCGCGCTGCAGGAGCTGCGGCGTACGAACCAGAAGCTCGAGTACATGGCCGCGACCGACCCCATGACGGGCGCGTCGAACCGCCGGCAGTTCATCGCGCAGGTCGAGCGCGAAATCGTGCGGGCCGAGCGCGACGGCACGCCGTTCTGCCTGCTCGCGCTCGATCTCGACAATTTCAAGAACATCAACGATGCCTACGGGCACCAGATCGGCGACGAGGTGCTGCGCGGCGTCGTGCGCCAGTGCCTCGAGGCGATCCGGCCGGCGGGCGCGCTCGCACGGGTCGGCGGCGAGGAATTCATGGCGCTCTTGCCCGAGATGCCGCTCGAAGGCGCGCGGATGACGGCCGAGCGCGTACGTTCGTCGATCGCGAGTGCGCCGTTCGGGCTGGACTTCAAGCGCGTGCAGGTGACGGTCAGCGTCGGCGTCGCGCAATACGGCGTCGACGGCGGCACGGTCGATGCGCTGCTGCGGGCGGTCGACGAGCGGCTTTATCAGGCGAAGCGGGAAGGGCGCAACCGCGTGGTGTCGCGATGATCCGCATGTCACCGCCGCCCCGGCGGCGGGGGCGCCCCCGGGGCTTTTGCCGGCCGGTGCCGGCCGCGCGCTAGCGCGACGCCACCGCCGTCGCCTGCTTCGGCTGCCCGTCCTGCATCGGCTGCGACGCTTGCCACCAGTACTTGCCCGCGCGCTGCTGCGGATCGCGGATCGCGAGATACGTCGTACTCCAGAGCTGCGCCGCGTTGGCTTCGGTCGCATCGGCGCTGCGCGTGCCGAATGCGTCGGTCTGGTACTTGCCGTTCACGTAGGACCACGTCCACATTTCCGACGTGCGCATGTCGCGTCCGTTCGAGATTACCTGCCAGATCGTCTGCCGCGCCTGCGTGAGCAGCGTGCGGGTCGCGGCCGACAGGTCCTGGCGCGCCAGCTGGCGATCGAGCCCGGCCACCCACATCGCCTGCTGCCACGACCAGATCACCGTGCCGTGATACGCGGAACTCGTGAACTTCGGCCACAGCGACGGGTTCGCATACGCGGGGTTCGCGATCAGCATCCCGGCATCGGTCACGAGGCCGGTCGGGAACGGCCGCGTGACGTCGGTCACGATCCGCTGGAGCTGATCGTCCGGCGGCGCGCCGAACAGCAGCGCGAAGCCGCCGTCCGAATTCATCACCGGGATCGGGTTGCCCTGCTGGTCGAGCGAGAGCGCATAGAAGGCCAGCGGCGCATTGGGCGCGGCGCCGGCCGGCACCCCGGCGGACGGCGCATAGGCCGACACGTCGGTGGCCGCCTGCGCGGCCGGCACGCTGACCTGGAACAGCGGCGGCGCCTGCGTTTCCCACGTGGCCGCTTCGTTCGCCGTGTTGGCGAGCGTCGCGCGTTGCCCGGCGTCGAGGTACGGATCGAGCAGGCCGCGGGCGAGGAACGCGTTCGCCGCGCGCAGCGCGGCCGGTACGAGCACTGCGTTCACGTCGTACGGGTACACGCCGCCGCCGAGGCCGTCGGTACTGTCGCGCCAGTTGCCGACGATTTCGCCGGGCCGCAGGTGAATCAGGTTCGCGACCGACGGCTGCTGCGCGAACGGCTGCGCGGTCGTCGCGACGTGCAGCAGATTGACGACGAGGCGGCTGCCGTTGGTTTGCCCGTCGCTGCCGCGCTGCGCCAGATACGCGGCCGCACGCGCCTGGCCGCGCGTATCGTCGATCAGCCACGCGGCCGCGATCGGCGCGAGCAGGTAGTCGCTGTCGATCATCTTGTAGTCGTAGGTCGGTGTCGCGTCGTTCGGCCGCCCGTTCTTCTGGTTGTCGATCAGCGCGAATTCGCCGATGCCTTCCTCGTGCGCGACCTTGCCGTCGGCCGATAGGCGGCTCAGCACCGACGACAGCCCGGCCTCGATCGCCGCGGGTTCGAGCACGGGCATCAGCATGCGGACCGAGATCAGCGTGTCGCGGCCGAAGTACGTGTCGTACTGCCACGAGCCCGCCAGCAGCTTGTCGTTGAAGCTCAGGAATTCGAGCACGTTCTGGCTGACCGGGTCGGGATTCACGGACGGAGCGAACAGGTCCGCGTGCGTGATCGGCGACAGCGGCGTCTCGCCCGACAGCGCATCGATGTGCAGCTTCAGCGTGCGCGAGCCCGCCGGCGCGTTCAGCACGAGCTTGCCGCCCGCTGCCGGCGCGATGCTGCCGCCGTCGCGCAGCGTGATGCGCAGCGCATAGCCGGGCGCGCCGTCGAGCCGGTCGCGTTGCCATTGCGCGGTGCCGCCCTGGACCGTCGGCGCGGTGAGGATCTGCTGCGGAATCGTCGCGCCGCCGTTGAAGTCGCGCAGGAAGCGCACGTTGCTGAGCACACCCTGGCGGATCGTCAGCGTAGCGGTGTCGATCGACACGTCGGCGCCGATGCCGTACAGCGGGCGGCCGTGTGCGTCCGGGGCCGACAGCGCGGACGGCGGCGTGTCGAGGCTCCAGTTCACCGGTTGCGCGGTGTCGTCGAACCACAGCCCGGTGCCGCTGTTGCCGGCGGGGAAGACCACGAGCAGGCGCGGCTTCGTCGACGAGCGTACCAGCAGGTGCGCGGCGACCTTGTCCTGCCGGTAGAACGCGTTGATCTGGCCGCCGGTATCCATGCGGAACGACAACGCGGCGGTGTTCGACGGCGGGGTGGTCGACTGGACGTCGTCGTCATTGCAGGCCGACAGCAGGCCGGCGCAGACGAGCCCGAGACACAGCGACTTCGCAAGGCGATGCATGTTGATGTCCCTCCTGATGACTGGCGATTTTTTATCTGGATATCTAATTGGCGGATCTTGGGTCCGTTTGGTGCTGCTTTGCATTCATTCTTGGCGAATGACTGGAATGAATGGAGGTATTGCGTTTCTTCGAAAGGAAAATGGGTTGAAAAACAACCGGGTGGTCGATAAATGCCGAAAGCTGAAAACGACAGGGGCGCACGTCGATGCCCGGCGGGAAGGCCGATGCGAAGGACCTTCGCGCAGGTGAGTGGCGAATCCGGAGCGGCGAGGAAAACGATACGTAGGCCGTCGTAGGCGATTCTAAATTTGCGGGAAAGTCGAAGTCAATAATGTTTTTGTTTTCCAATATTGAATTGAAAACCGGTCGCAATTATTACCCGTCGCGCCGGTAAAATGTGCGATTCAATGGGATCGGATTAATGCATTCCGGATATCGGTTGAAAACCGGTCGGCAATACGCTGTCGCGCCGGCGATTGATGCCGGACAGGAAACGAATCGCCGGATTGTGTCGGTCGGTGTCGTGACAGGCCGACGTGCGCGGCAAACGCGCGCGAAGGCCGCCTGGCAATCCGCGTTCCTGCGTATGCCCGCACGACGACGCGACGTCGCCATCGGCGCTTCGCCGGCTGAAGCAGTTCGACGAAGACGGCGCGAAGCTCGAGCGGCTCGTTCGCGGCCGATGACGCGCGCCGAACGTGTGTATCGGAGGCAGAAGCCCGCTACGAGCGGGCAATTTTTCGCGCTGGATATTTATAATCGCCCGCGGCTGAGCCTTTCCGTTCGCGCCGGGCGCGAATATCGGCCCAACTGATTTAGTATGAGCAATCTGCGCTCGACGCGAGGGGCGCGCATTCGCGGTGAGGAGACCCATGCATCCCCGTAAGACTGCCCCTTACATCATCGTGGCGATTGCTTCCGTGATCGCATGCGCGCTCATGGCGCTATGCGTGCTGCAACTCTTGCAGAGCCGTGACGATGCGATGGAGCGGGCAAGGGAAACGTCCCGCAACCTCGGACTGATCGCCGAACGCGACATCGAACGCAATATCGAGTTGTACGACCTGTCTTTGCAGGCGGTCATCCATGGGTTGCAGCGCCGCGATGTGATGGATGCTTCGCCGGGCCTGCGCCGGTCGGTGCTGTTCGATCACGCGATGACCGCGGAATTTCTCGGTTCGATGCTCGTGATGGATGCAGGCGGCAATATCGTTCTGGATTCGGGCTATGACGAGCCGCGCAAGGGTAATTTCTCCGATCGCCGATACTTCACGGTCCACCGCGACAATCCGAACGTCGGACTCTATATCAGTGACCCGTTCGTCTCCCGTTTGCGTGGGGGAAAGCTCAGTATCGCGCTCACGCGGCGGATTTCGAACCCCGATGGATCGTTTGGCGGCATCGTCGTTATCGCGGTCAATCTCGATTATTTCCATCAGCTCTTCGCCGGGCTTTCGCTTGGCAAGCATGGCTCGATTTCGCTCATCGGCGAAGACGGCAAGATGGTGATGCGTCAGCCGTACGATGTGCATACCATCGGCCGCGACATCAGCAAAGCCGCGACGTTCCGGCGGTTTCAGACCGCGCGAGAGGGCGCCTTCTCCGAAACGTCATCGATCGACGGCGTGCGCCGCCTGTACTACTTCAAGCATTTGCCGAAACTGCCGCTGATCATCATGGTGGCGGAGGCCGAGGAGGACATTTACGCCGCATGGCGGCAACGTGCGATCAAGATCGGCGGATTGGTCGCGACGTTCGGGGTGGCGTTCATCGCACTGTCCCTTCTGCTCGGTTCGCAGCTACGGCGCCGTATGCGGGCGGAATCGGAACTCGTGCTGCTCGCCCGGACGGACGGTCTCACCGGCCTGAGCAATCGCCGCAGCTTTGGCGAGGTACTGGACCAGGAGTGGCGTCGCGCGCGACGTGCGCATTCCGTTTTCTCGCTGCTGTTCGTGGATGTGGATCGGTTCAAGGCTTACAACGACACGTACGGTCATCAGGCCGGGGACGATGCGTTGGCGGCGGTCGCGCGGTGCATCGGCGACAATATTCGTCGGCCGGCCGATACGGCGGCGCGTTATGGCGGAGAGGAGTTCGTCGTGCTGCTTCCCGACACGCCACAAACCGGCGCGGCGCAGATTGCCGAGCGGATCCGCGCGGCAATCGATGCGTTGGCCCTCGAGCACGCCGGCAGCGAATACGGGCGTGTGACGGCGAGCATCGGCCTGGCGTGCTGGATGCCGGATCAGGAAGGGCAGCCGGATGCCGTGATCAAGGCGGCGGATGAGGCACTGTATTACGCGAAGGCGACCGGGCGGAACAAGGTTGCCGCGCTGCAGCCGGCGGAGTGATGGAGATGGTTGCATTGCGCCGTTCGTCAGACTCATGTCGGCAGTGACCAAAGCTGACGGACCCACGTCAAGACACAGTCCATTGCCGTCAGTAAGTTTGGTAGGCTTGTCGCCTGCCTTCGCTTGTCGGCGTCTTGACGCCGGTAAATGATACGGCGAGAAAGCGGGTATCTTCCGTGAAGATTTCAAAGATGCCCGCTTTTTCCAACCGGACGAGATCCCGAGCGAACGAAAGCGACCGGCGAACGGGCGTAATGTGCACGACTGCCAAGGGTCCCCGGCCAAGCGCCGAACCAACACGAACAGGAGCGAACGAAGTGATCAGACATATCGTCATGTGGAAGTTGAAAGAATCCGCCGAAGGCGCGACGCGTGCACAGAACGCGCTGAAGCTGAAGGAAAAGCTCGAAGGCTGCCGCGACCTCGTGCCCGGCACCCTGCAGATCGACGTCGGCCTGGCGACACCTGGCCTCGACGCGACCGCCGACATCGTGCTCGTCTCCGATTTCACCGACAAGGCGGCGCTCGACGCGTACCAGGTGCATCCGGTTCACCAGGAAGTGAAGAAATTCGTCGTCGCGGTGGCCGAATCGCGCGAGTGCGTCGACTACATCGTCGACGTCGCACGATGAGCGACGCGGCAACCCCGACGGAAGGCCCGTCGATCGAAAGCCCGTTCGTCGATCTGCTCGGCGTGCAGCTCGTGTTCGCGAAGGACGGTGCGAGCGAGATCGTGCTGCCGCTCGAAGAGCGCCACATGAACACGTGGAGCATCGCGCACGGCGGCGTGACGATGACGCTCGCCGATATCGCGCTCGCGATGGCGGCGCGCAGCCTGACCGACGATGGCATCGGCGTCGTCACGGTCGAGATGAAGGTGAACTTCATGCAGCCGGGCCGCGGCGAGCTGCGCGCTTACGGGCGCGTGATGCACCGCTCGACGACGATGGCCTACTGCGAAGGCGAAGTGCGCGACAGCGACGGCAATTTCGTCGCGAAGGCGCTCGGTACGTTCAAGTACATGCGGCGGCTCGCGGTCGGCCGCGACATCAAGCGGCAACGCTCGCGCACCGCGCCGGACGCCCATCCCGGCCCGAGCGACGCGTAAGCATCCGCCACGCGCGGCCCTGTCTCTTCGATGCGGCAGGGCCGTTTCGTCTGGCAGCATGGAATGCCGGCACACGGCGCGGCTCGCCGCGCCCGTCCAGCCTCCGCGTGGCATCATGTCACGCTTGTCCGTTCACGGCGCCACGCCGCGCCGTCCACTCCGATGCCGCTGAATCCGAAGATCGCCCAGGTGCTCGACATGATCGAGCGCGCGAAACGTCCGTCGTATCACCATCAGACGCCGCAGCAGGCGCGCGCCGCGTACGAGAAGAGCGCGCCGATCCTCGACGTCGCGCCGGCGCCGATGCATTCGGTGGAGGAATGCGTGGTGCCGACGCGCGACGGCCGCACGATCGGTGCGCGGCTGTATCTGCCGGTCGCGCCGAGCTTGGCGGAGCCGCTGCCCGCGCTCGTGTACTACCACGGCGGCGGCTTCACGGTCGGTAGCGTCGACACGCACGATGCGCTGTGCCGGATGTTCGCGCACGATGCGCAATGCGCGGTGCTGTCGGTCGGCTACCGGCTCGCGCCCGAACACAAATTTCCGACCGCGGTGAACGACGCGGACGACGCGCTGCAATGGCTGCATCGCGAGGCCGCCGCGTTCGGCATAGACGCCGCGCGGCTGGCGGTCGGCGGCGACAGCGCGGGTGGGACGCTCGCGACGGTCTGCGCGGTGCTCGCGCGCGACGCGGGCATTCGTCTTGCGCTGCAGCTGCTGATCTATCCGGGTGTGACGCGTGACCAGGACACCGAATCGCACGCGCGGCTCGCCAGCGGCCACCTGCTGACGCAGGACACGATCCAGTGGTTCTTCACGCAATACGTGCGCGATCGGGCGGATCGCGACGACTGGCGTTTCGCGCCGCTCGACGGCACGCGCGATGCGCCGTCGTTCGCGGGCGTCGCGCCGGCGTGGATCGCGACGGCCGAATACGATCCGCTGAGCGACGAGGGCGCCGCGTACGCGGACAAGTTGCGCGCGGCCGGCAACGCGGTCACGCTGGTCTGCTATCCGGGGATGATCCACGAATTCTTCAAGATGGGCGGTTACGTGCCGGAGGTGCGCGTCGCGCATGCCGATGCGGTCGCGGCGCTGAAGGCTGCATTCGACGAGATTTGACGGCGAGCGCCGGAAGGCGTGCGCGCCGCGGGAGGATGGCGATGACGAACGGCGTGGGCGGGGTGGAAACGGGCGACTGGGCGGTGCTGGGCGGCGACGCCGCGCGGATTCGCGACGCAGTGTTCGTGCGCGAGCAGCAGATTCCGCCGGAATGGGAGCTCGACGACGACGATCCGCTGTCGCTGCATGCGGTCGCGTACCGGACCGACGCGGCGACCGGGCTGCGCCGCGCGGTTGCGACGGGGCGGCTATTGCCGTCCGGCACGATCGGCCGTGTCGCGGTACTGGCCGACATGCGCGGGCAGGGTGTCGGATCGGCTGTGCTGAATGCGCTGCTGGACGCCGCGCGGCGCCGCGGCGAAGCCGTCGTGCGGCTGTACGCGCAGGATTCGGCGGTGTCGTTCTATCTGCGGCACGGCTTCGCGGCGGTCGGCGAACCGTTCGTCGAAGCCGGCGTGCCGCACGTCGAGATGGCGCGCGCGCCGTAGCGCGCGTTGTGTGCGCTCAGCGCGGCCGCGCCGCGTCGATATCGAACGTAACCGCGCGCTCGAACGCGCCGGGGCGGACGGTGCGGTGCGAGCCGTCGTCGTCGCTGCGCTCCTTGACCTCGACCGTCAGCCGCACGCCTTCCTTCATCGTGACGCGCAGCGCGGTCGTGCCGCGCGTGCCGTATTCGGGCGTCTCGATGAACGCGGCCGACAGCGCGCGCTCGCGCTCGATCGGAATGCCCGTGTGCGGCAGCGCGTCGTCGTCCGCGACGTGCGGGTCGCGCAACAGTGCGATCAGCTCGTCGAGCGACGGGGTCGGGTTGTCGGTGAGCAGCGTGCCGAGTTCCGCGCGCTTGCGCACCACTTTCGGCCAGGGCGTATCGAGCCGCGCATTCGACAGCGCATGCACGCCCGGCGCGATCGCGACGGGCGCGGCGACACGGCTTTCACCTTCGGGCGCGCGGTTGCAGAACCACGCGAGTTCGCGCCGGCGCCAGTCGCCGACGAGCAGGTTGAAGCCGTTGTACACGGCCGCATGCTCGGCAAGCTCCACAAGATAGTCGAGCGGTGCGACGGGCGAGCCGCCGAGAAAGTCGGACACCAGCTTGCCGCGGGTCGGCGCGCCCGCGCGGATGTCGAACGGCGCGCGGTAGTTGGTCAGCGCGGCGAAGCGGCCATCGCGCGACACGCCGAGCCACGTGCCGCCCGCTTCGAGATCGCGGCCGGCCAGTACGCCCGGCACGTCCTCCCACCACGAGAGCGGCGCGCTGGTCCGGCGAAAGAACTCGTCGCGATTGGCGACGAGGGTAAAGACGGGACCGGCGGCGGCATCAGGCTGCCAGTCGAAGGCAATCAGACACATCGGGCGAATCTCTCGCAGGAAACATCGGGCGCCGGCTGCGACTCGCGAGCCGGCGCGCGAACGGGTTGTCAGTGCATCAGGCTTCGGTCGGCCACGCGTACGGCAGCGCGTCGAACGCGAGCGCCGGGCCGTCTGCCGAACCGAGGTGCACCGTGCCGCTGTCGAGCGCGGCGAGCTTGATCTCGACGAGCGCGTCGACGCCGCCCGCCGGCGCGGCCGCCGCGTTGACGATCATCCCGCACGGCTGGCCCGGGTCGTCGCTGTGGAACAGCTCGATGCCGGCATGCACGGTATCGGTCTCGCCGGCGACGTGCGCGAGCGCGGTGCGGCGCTTGATCGTGCCGCGGTACTGGCTGCGCGCCACCACTTCCTGGCCCGGGTAGCACCCTTTCCTGAAGTTAACGGCACCGATCACGTCGAAGTTGACCATTTGCGGCACGAACTGTTCGACGGCCGGTTGCGTGATGCGCGGCTCGCCCGCGCGAACGTCGAGCCAGTCCCATACGGCGGGCGACACGACCGGCAGCGTGCCGGCGAGCGCGGCGAGGCGCGCGTCGACCTCGGCGCGCGGGCCGATCCACAGATAGCGCTTGCGGCCGGCCGCATCGGGCACGCGGATCAGCGCGCCGGCCGGGCCGTCGACCTTCACGTGCACGCCGTCGGGCAGCGCATCGAAGATGCCCGACAGCGCGTCGCGCACGTCGCCCGCGAAGCCGGCCACCGCGAGCGTGTCGCTCGCGTCGGTCAGCTTCGCCTTCGCGCGCAGCACGAACATCGACAGCCGTTTCTGCACGGCCGGCTGCACGTCCTTCGACACGAGCAGGCGCACGTCGTGGCCGGCGCGCCACGTGAGGAACGACGCGAGCAGGCGGCCCTTCGGCGAGCAATACCCGGACAGCCGCGCGCTGCCGGCATCGAGATGCTCGATGTCGTTGGTGAGCTGGCTGTGCAGGAACGTCGCGGCGTCGTCGCCGGCCACGTCGATCACGCCGAACTGCGGCAGCGGCATGCAGGCGCCCGGCGCATCGAAATCGGCGGCAGGCGGGCGGGGGAAAACGGGGAGCGAGGCAGATGCGGCCTGGGCAGCCGGTGAAGCGAACGGTGTGCTCATGGAATGAGGGAACAGTCAACCCTGACTTTGACGGAGGCGAGCAAGTATTATATGGGTCTTACCTGAGTCACGTTTCCATGTCCCTACTGAAGAAATGCGCCGCGACGATCGTGGCGCTGGCCGTCGTTGTGGCCGCTGCCGGCGCGGGCGGCGGGTATTACTGGGCGACCCGGCCGCTGTTGCTGGGCTCGGCATCGCTCGACGTCACGATCAAGCCGCGCAGCAGCGTGAAGAGCGTCGCGCTGCAGCTCAAGCACGGCGGCGTGCCGGTCGAGCCGTTCGCGTTCGTCGCGATGACGCGCGTGCTCGGGCTGTCGAGCCGGCTCAAATCGGGCAACTACGAATTCAAGACCGGCATCACGCCTTACGACGTGCTGCAGAAGATCGCGCGCGGCGACGTGAACGAGTACGTCGCGACGGTCATCGAGGGCTGGACCTTCAAGCGGATGCGCGCGGAGCTCGACGCGAACCCGGATCTGTCGCACGCGACGGCCGGCATGAGCGACGCCGAGCTGCTGCGCGCGATCGGCGCATCGGACGGCGCGGTGCAGCGCGGCAGCGGCGAGGGGCTGTTCTTCCCCGATACCTACCTGTTCGACAAGGGCACGAGCGACCTGAACATCTACCGGCGCGCGTACCACCTGATGCAGACGCGCATCGACGAGGCCTGGGCCGCGCGCACGCCGGGGCTGCCGTACAAGACGCCTTACGAAATGCTGACGATCGCGTCGATCGTCGAGAAGGAGACCGGCCACGCGGCCGATCGCGCGTTCGTCGCGGCCGTGTTCGCGAACCGGCTGCGCATCGGCATGCCGCTGCAGACCGATCCGTCGGTGATCTACGGGCTCGGCGACGCGTACGACGGCCGTCTGCGCAAGCGCGACCTGCAGGCCGACACTCCCTACAATACCTACACCCGACGCGGGCTGCCGCCCACGCCGATCGCGTTGCCGGGTGTCGCCGCGCTGCAGGCGGCGATCAATCCGGCCCCGACGAGCGCGCTCTATTTCGTCGCGAAGGGCGACGGCACGAGCGTGTTCTCGGACACGCTCGGCGACCACAACAAGGCCGTGGATAAATACATACGAGGTCAATAATGGCGAGCGGTAAATTCATCACGTTCGAAGGCATCGACGGCGCGGGGAAGACCACCCACCTGCAATGGTTCTGCGAACGCCTCCAGGGCCGGCTGGCCGCGGCCGGCCGGCAGGTCGTCGTGACCCGCGAGCCGGGCGGCACGCAGCTCGGCGAGAAACTGCGCGAGATCCTGCTGAACCAGCCGATGGATCTCGAGACGGAAGCGCTGCTGATGTTCGCCGCGCGTCGCGAGCACCTCGCGCTCGTGATCGAGCCGGCGCTCGCGCGCGGCGACTGGGTCGTGTCGGATCGCTTCACCGACGCGACGTTCGCGTACCAGGGCGGCGGCCGCGGGCTGCCGCGCGACAAGCTCGAGACGCTCGAGCGCTGGGTGCAGGGCGGCTTCCAGCCCGACCTTACGGTGCTGTTCGACGTCGCGCCGCAGGTCGCGAGCGAGCGTCGCGGCGCCGCGCGCATGCCCGACAAGTTCGAAAGCGAGTCCGACGCGTTCTTTGCCCGCACGCGCGCCGAATACCTGCGGCGCGCGGAAGAGGCGCCGCACCGCTTCGCGATCGTCGACGCGACGCGATCGATTCCCGAGATTCGCCAGCAGCTCGAACGCGTGCTCGCCGCGCTGTAACCCGCAAGGAACGCACCCATGATCTATCCGTGGCAAACCGACGACTGGGACCGCCTGCAGCAACTGCGCGCGCAATGGCCGCATGCGCTGCTGCTGCACGGTCAGGCCGGGATCGGCAAGCTGCAGTTCGCGCAGCATCTCGCGCAGGGCTTCCTGTGCGAATCGCCGCAGCCGAACGGCGAGCCGTGCGGCGCCTGCGCGGCCTGCAACTGGTTCTCGCAGGGCAACCATCCGGACTACCGGATCGTGCTGCCCGAGGCGCTGGCGGGCGAGGCGCCGGGCGCGGCCGACGACGCGAAGCCGGCCGACGCGGACGAAGGCGGCAAGAAGACGCGGGCGCCGAGCAAGGAAATCAAGATCGAGCAGGTGCGCGCGCTGCTCGACTTCTGCGGGGTCGGTTCGCACCGCGGCGGCGCGCGTGTCGTCGTGCTGTATCCGGCCGAGGCGCTCAATGTCGCCGCGTCGAACGCGCTGCTGAAAACGCTGGAGGAGCCGCCGCCGGGCGTCGTGTTCCTGCTCGTGTCGGCGCGCATCGACCGCCTGCTGCCGACCATCATCAGCCGCTGCCGGCAGTGGCCGATGACCGTGCCAGCGCCGGAGGCCGCCGCCGCGTGGCTCGCGGCGCAGGGCGTCGACCACGCCAGCGCGCTGCTCGCCGAGGCCGGCGGCGCGCCGCTCGCCGCGCTGGCGCTCGCGAGCGACGAGAATCGCCCGCTGCGCGATTACACGCTCGGGCAATTGGCCGCCGGTGCGGGCTGCGATCCGTTCGCGTGCGGCGAGGCGCTGCAGAAGCTGCCGGTGCCGCTGGTGCTCGGCTGGCTGCAGCGCTGGCTGTACGATCTGCTCGCGCAGCGGATGGCCGGCGCGCCGCGCTACTTCCCGACGCACGCGGCCGCCCTGGCGCGCTGCGCGGAAGCGGTCGATGCGAACGCATTCGCGCGCTTCATGAAGGCCGTGACGCGGCAGCGCACGGCCGAGAACCATCCGCTCAACGCGCGGCTCGTATTCGAGGAATTGTTTCTCGGATATCGGGAAATGTTTGGTTGATCCGGCATTGTTTCCGTTGCGTTGCGAAACGATGAGCGGATCACGCGGCGGCGCGACCGTGGCCGGCCGGCCCGCCTACGTCGCCCGGTGCCGCATGCCGGCGGGCGCATGAGCGCCCGTCTCACGTATTCAGGAAACACGATGTTCGTCGACTCTCACTGCCACATCAATTTCAAGGGCCTGGCCGACCGCCTGCCGGCCGTTCTCGAGAACATGCGCGAGCACGACGTCACGCACGCGCTGTGCGTGTCGGTCGATCTCGAGACGCTGCCCGACGTGCTCGCGATCGCCGAAGCGCACGACAACGTGTACGCGTCGGTCGGCGTGCATCCCGATCACGAGGACATGCGCGAGCCGACGCTCGCGGAGCTCATCGAGCTGGCCGCGCATCCGAAGGTCGTCGCGATCGGCGAAACCGGCCTCGATTACTATCGTCTCGAAGGCCGCTCGATCGCCGACATGGAATGGCAGCGCGAGCGCTTTCGCACGCACATCCGCGCGGCGACCGCGACGATGAAGCCGCTGATCATCCACACGCGTTCGTCGTCGGAAGACACGCTGCGGATCATGGCCGAGGAGCGCGCGGACGTGCCGGGCGGCGTGATGCACTGCTTCACCGAGCCGTGGCCGGTCGCCGAGCAGGCGCTCGCGCAGAACTTCCACATCTCGCTGTCGGGCATCGTCACATTCAAGAACGCGACCGACGTGCAGGACGTCGCGCGGCGCGTGCCGCTCGACCGGCTGCTGATCGAGACCGACTCGCCGTACCTCGCGCCGGTGCCGTATCGCGGCAAGCCGAATGAACCTGCGTACGTCAGCCATGTCGGACGCTTTATCGCATCCGAGCGCGGGATCGCCGTCGAGGCGCTCGCCGATGCGACGACGCAGAACTTTTTCCGGCTGTTCAAGATCGCCCGCTAACGACGGGCGCGCAGCCGACAACCCAGGGAAGGAGCCCACAACAATGACGAAGCCGACCAACCATCTGCCCAAACGCGCACTCGTTGCCGCCGCATTCGTCGCGAGCGGCCTGTTCGCCGCCGCCGGCGCGCATGCCGAGTCGCTCGACGCGATCGTCAAGGCCGTCAAGTTCGACGACATCGCCGATATCGGCAAGCAGCTCAAGAGCGGCAAGCTCGACCCGAACACGATCGCGCCGAACGGCGACCCGCTCCTCGTGATCGCCGCACGCGAGAAGTCCGACAAGGTCGCGGCGGCGATCGCCACGACGCCGAACGTCGATCTCGAGAAGGAAGACAAGGCCGGCGAAAACGCGCTGATGCTCGCGTCGCTGAACGGCGACCTCAACCTCGTCAAGCTGCTGATCGACAAGGGCGCGGAAGTGAGCAAGAAGGGCTGGGCGCCGCTGCACTACGCGGCGACCAACGGCCAGGATGCGGTCGTCAAGGTGCTGCTCGACCACGACGCGTACATCGACACCGCATCGCCGAACGGCACGACGCCGCTGATGATGGCCGCGCGCGGCAACCATGCGTCGACGGTCACGCTGCTGCTCGACCAGGGCGCCGATCCGCAGGTGAAGAACCAGCTCGGCATCACCGCGCTCGAGTTCGCGAAGCACTACAACGCGCCGGACGCGATCGAGATCCTGAGCAAGCGAACGACGCGTATCGGTGCGGCGACGCCGGCAGATGCTCAAAAGAGTGCAAAATAACGTTTTTTGGTGCGGCGGCGCGTGTCCGCCCGGCCGGCTTTCCGGCCGGAGCAGGGCGTCCGGCGCCGCACCGGCCAAGGCAGCAGGCGGTCTCCGGCCGCATTGACATAAGAAGGAACACCATGTTGCGCGCAATGTTTTGTGCCGCGGCGTTTGCCGTGCCGTTGTCGGCGGCGGCTTTCACGGGCGCGGATCTCGACCGGCTGTGCGCGAAGACGGACGTCAAGTCGCGGGCGTCGTGCGCGGCCTATATCGAAGGCGCCGCCGACGGCGTCTACAACACGATCGATGCGATCGGCGGCACCACGGGGCCGCGCGTCGGCCAGTACTTCTGCCTGCCGCCCGACATCCGGGCGCAACAGATGACGGACGCGGTACGCAAGTACATCGCGGAAAATCCGAAGCTGGCCGACTACAACGCGAGCACCGCGGTGTCGCTCGGTCTCGGCAAGGCGTTTCCCTGCAGGAGCGGCAACTGATCTGACGCCGTGTCCGGGCGCGTGCGTGGCCCGGACGTCGCCGACGCATCCAGGACGAAGCCTGCGCGCTTCATCACTCGAGGGCGCCGATGATTTCAATCGAGGAACTGCAGCGCATCGCCGATGCGCCGTTGCATTCGTGGCTCGGCACGCTGGGCGTGTCGGTCATCGTCATACTGGTCGTCACGGTCGTGCACCGCCTCGGCGCACGCATCGTCAAGCGCATCGCGCAGCCGTATCCGCTGATGAGCGCGATCCTGCGCTACATCGACAAGCCGTCGCTCGTCGTGCTGGCGCTGCTGGCGCTCGAATTCCTGTGGGTCCAGGCGGACGACGGCATATCGTTCGTGCGCGGCATGCGCGCCGCGGCCGCGGTCGGCTCGATCGTATCGCTCACGTGGCTGCTCGTGCGGCTCGCGGCCGGCGTCGGCGACGCGATCATCCAGGCCCATCCGATCGATACGGCCGACAACCTCCAGGCGCGGCGCGTCCATACGCAGGCCAAGGTGCTCGTGCGGACCGTGATGGTGCTGATCGTGATCATCGGCACCGGCGCCGCGCTGATGACGTTCCCCAACGTACGGCAGGTCGGCGCGAGCCTGCTGGCATCGGCCGGTGTGGCCGGGCTGGTCGCCGGTATCGCCGCGCGGCCGGTGCTCGGCAACCTGATCGCCGGGTTGCAGATCGCGCTCACGCAGCCGATCCGGCTCGACGACGTGGTCGTGATCCAGGGCGAGTGGGGGCGCATCGAGGAAATCACCGGCTCGTTCGTGTCGGTGCGGCTGTGGGACCAGCGGCGCCTCGTCGTGCCGCTGCAGTGGATCATCGAGAACCCGTTCACGAACTGGACGCGCAGCAGCGCGGAAATCATCGGCACCGTGTATCTGTCGGTCGACTACCGCACGCCGCTCGCGCCGCTGCGCGAGGAACTCGCGCGGCTCGTCCATGTCGCGCCCGAGTGGGACGGCCGCGTGCAGGTGCTGCAGGTGACCGATGCGACCGAGCGCACGATGCAGTTGCGCGCGCTTGTCAGCGCGGCCGACTCGTCGTCGTGCTGGGATCTGCGCTGCCGCGTGCGCGAAGGGTTGATCGCCTATCTGCAAAACCGCTATCCGCAATGCCTGCCGCGCAGCCGGATGGAGCTGTATCCGCACGAATCGGCGCCCGATGCGCCGAATCCCGAACGGCCGCACGCGCGGTCGCCCGCCGCCAGCACGGCGGCCAACACCGCGGCCGATCCGCAGGCCGTCGACGGCCGCTGAACGCGGCCCGGCGCCTGCTTGCCATTCCCCGTTGCCCAATTCCATGACCGCGCTGAAGACGTTCGCCATCGCCAATTACCGCTCGCTGCGCGAGCTGATCGTGCCGCTCGCGGCGCTCAACGTCGTCACGGGACCGAACGGCAGCGGCAAGTCGAGCGTGTACCGCGCGCTGCGGCTGCTCGCCGATACCGCACAGGGCCGCGTGATCCCGTCGCTCGCGCGCGAAGGCGGCTTGCCGTCGACGCTGTGGGCCGGCCCCGAGCGCTTTTCGCGCGCGATGCTGGCGGGCGACGTGCCGGTGACGGGCACCGTGCGCAATGGCCCGGTAAGCCTGAAGCTCGGCTTCGCGTGCGACGATTTCGGCTATTCGATCGATCTCGGCCTGCCGCTGCCGAGCCGCTCGCAGTTCGCGCTCGATCCGGTGGTCAAGCGCGAATGCATCTGGGGCGGCGCGGTGCCGCGCCCGTCCACGCTGCTGGTCGACCGGCAGGGCGCGCAGATCCGTGCGCGTACCGCATCGGGCGACTGGCGGACGATTCCGCAGCCGGTCGCGAGCTTCGACAGCATGATGACCGAGTTCGCCGATCCGATCGGCGCGCCCGAGATGATCGCGATGCGCGAACGGATCCGCTCGTGGCGCTTCTACGACCATTTCCGGACCGATGCGCAGGCGCCGGCGCGCCAGTCGCACATCGGCACCCATACGCCGGTGCTCGCGGACGACGGGGCGGACCTGGCCGCCGCGCTGCAGACGATTCGCGAAATCGGCGACGCGGCGGCGCTCGACGCGGCGATCGACGACGCGTTTCCCGGCGCGTCGGTCGAGATCGACAATCCGGGCGGCCGCGGCCGCTTCGACGTGCTGATGCGCCAGCCGGGGCTGCTGCGGCCGCTGGCGGCGGCCGAGCTGTCCGACGGCACGCTGCGCTACCTGCTGCTCGCGGCCGCGCTGCTGACGCCGCGGCCGCCTGCGTTGATGGTGCTGAACGAGCCGGAGACGAGCCTGCATCCCGATCTGCTGCCCGCGCTCGGCCGCCTGATCGCGCAGGCGGCCCGGCACTCGCAGGTGCTGGTCGTGTCGCACGCGGCGCGGCTCATCGCGACACTCGAGCGCGAGGCCGGCTGCGAATCGCTGGTGCTCGACAAGCAGCTCGGCGCGACCGCGCTCGTCGATGCCGATTCGCGCGACCTGCCGGCGTGGAAGTGGCCGTCGCGTTGACAGCCCGATCGCGTGCTCGGGGTGGCGATCGGCGCCCGGTGGCGCGGGATCGGCCCGACCGGGGCCCGACGCGGGGCGGCCGGGCCCGCTCGGTCGAATGTATCCGGTCTGTAACAACCCCCAAAAAATGCAAGACCTGCGGTTTCGCTCGTCGGGATCGCGAATAATAATGAGATATCCGGCTGGCCCCACGCCGGCCGGCGCGGCAGGGAGACGGACGGCGCGCGCGAGCGCGGACCGGCCGGCCGTGCCGCAACGGACAGGACACAGGAGACGTGGACCATGAGAATTGCCCAGATCGCCCCGCTGACCGAATCCGTGCCGCCAAAGCTGTACGGCGGCACGGAGCGCGTCGTGTCCTACATCACCGAGGCGCTCGTCGAGCTCGGCCACGACGTGACGCTGTTCGCGAGCGGCGATTCGACGACGCGGGCGAAACTCGAGCCCGTGTGGCCGCGCGCGCTGCGGCTCGATTCATCGATCCGCGACCGCGTCGCGCCGCACATGCTGCTGATGGAGACGGTCGCGCGCCGCGCGAAGGATTTCGACGTGCTCCATTTCCACATGGACTACTACTCGTTCTCGGTCTTCAACCGGCAGGAAACGCCTTACGTGACGACGCTGCACGGCCGGCTCGACCTGCCCGAGCAGCAACCGGTGTTCGACACGTTCAACACGGCGCCGGTGATCTCGATTTCCAATTCGCAGCGCCAGCCGTTGCCGCAGGCGAAATGGCTGACGACCGTCTATCACGGGTTGCCCGATACGCTGTACATGCCGCAGCCGGTCGAGCCGCGCTATCTCGCGTTCCTCGGCCGCATCTCGCCGGAAAAACGCGTCGACACCGCGATCCGCATCGCGCGCCAGTGCGGGCTGCCGATCCGGATCGCCGCGAAGATCGACGCGGCCGACCAGGAATACTTCGACCGCGAGATCAAGCCGCTCTTCGCGTTGCCGCACGTCGAATACATCGGCGAGATCGCCGATCACGAGAAGGCCGAATTCCTGTCGGGCGCGCATGCGCTGCTGTTTCCGATCGACTGGCCTGAGCCGTTCGGCCTGGTGATGATCGAGGCGATGTCGTGCGGCACGCCGGTGATCGCGTTCAACCGCGGCGCGGTGCCCGAAGTGGTGGACGAGGGCGTATCGGGTTTCATCGTCGAGGATGAAATCAGCGCGGTGGCCGCCGTGAACCGGCTGCATCTGCTGCCGCGTGCGCGCGTGCGGCAGCGCTTCGAGGAGCGCTTCACGTCGCGCCGGATGGCGCAGCAGTACGTCGACGTGTACCAGTCGGTGATCCGCGCGCAGAAGCGCTCGCGCTTCAAGGTGATCGATTCGACGACCTGATCGGCCTGAGCAACCTGTCCGACCTGGCGCGCGTCGCGGGCGGATAAAAAAACGGCGATGCCCGCAAGGACATCGCCGTTTGCGCATGCCCCGCGCGCCATGCGCGCGGGCAGTGCGTCGACGTCAGATCTTGAGCTTCGTGACCTTCGTGCCGTTGATCGACACGTCGCCCATCAGGCCCGCGTTGGTCAGCACGACGACCTGGATCGGCGCCGTGGCCGTGTTGGAGTCGACCGCTCCGTTCGCGCCCATCTTCACGAGTGCGACCGATGCGCCGGCGCCGGCTGCCCAGCCGTCCGAGTTGCGGAATTCGTCGAGCGCCTGCTGCGTCATGAACAGGAACACGACCGCCTTCGACTGCGCGCCCGCCTGCAGGCCGACCGACAGCGACGACGTGTTGTAGTAGCCGACGGTGCTGCCGCCCACGCGCAGCGCGCCGTTGCCGGACTGGGCGCCGACGATGAAGCCGGCCTGGAGCACTTCGGGGAAGACCAGCACGCCGCGCGATTTCGCGACGAGCTCGCGCGAACCCTTGACGGTGGAGTACATGCGCGACAGCGTGGCGTCGACGCTCGCGTCGATCGACTGACGCTTCGACGCGTTGGTCGCGGCGTTGTCCGGCTTGTCCGGGGTGGTGGTGCAACCGGTGAGCGCGAGGCTACCGACGATGAGCGCGGCGGCGGCTTTGAGCACAAGAGTCCGTTTTTGCATCGTTGTTCTCCATCGGATGACGTTCGGAGTGAGTCTCGCTCAAGGAGCGGATCACGTCGGCAGTTATATCACAGCGGATTACGGCCTCTTTTCGTTGCCGTGTGAAAAAGCGTCAAATCGCGCGGGGATGTCGCGGCGCGCCAACGGACGAAACGACGCCGACGCGCGACGCGTGGCCCGCGCGTGGCCGGCGTGCGGCGAACGCGAGGGGCGAGCGGAGAGCGGAGAGCGGCGGCGCTTGCGGTGTGCGTCGGTGTCAGTGCGTGACGGGCGGAACGGGCGGCTTGATCGGCGGGCGGCGCAGCGCGCGGCGGATCAGCGCGATCACGACGCCGCATGCGAACAGGAACGCGGCCGGGACGACCCAGTAGCCGACGAACGCATGCCACAGGTAACCGGCGAGCGTATTGCGGCGCACCACGTATTCGTCGCGGGCCGCCTGCTGGCGCGGCGCGTTGGCGGCGAGCACGTCGGCCGGGCAGCCGGCCGCGCGCGCTTCGTCAGGATCCCCGTGGCACTTCGCGGCGGCGCCGGCGGCCTGCTGCGCGTCGGTGAGCTGCCAGGTGGTCAGCGCGAGCTGCAGGTCCGCCTTGTTGTACGCCATTTCCTCGCGGATCTCGCGCACGGCGATGATCGCGACGGGCACCGCCCAGAACACGATCACGATCAGCCAGCGGCGGAACCAGCGGTGTTGTCTCCATGCCATCCAAGCCTCCGTTTGACGCGCGTGCGCGTCCGTCTCGAGGGCGGCCCGATGG
The DNA here is from genome assembly GCF_018417615.1 of Burkholderia sp. LAS2. NCBI lineage: Bacteria > Pseudomonadati > Pseudomonadota > Betaproteobacteria > Burkholderiales > Burkholderiaceae > Burkholderia > Burkholderia sp. LAS2. Next base: position 2,505,076 of record NZ_CP071052.1, on the reverse strand, counting down.
CGCTTCTTGGTCTTGGGTGGGCCGCGTTGCAGCCATCATAGAAGAAAACGCGGCGAATTGCCGCACCATGTGACGGCACCGCGGCGGCAGGCCGGAAAAACGGGGCGGGAAACGCTGGAATGCGTGCGTCGATGCGCGTGCAACGAATATAAAAATGCCGCGCCCGCCGAAGCGGGGCGCGGCATTCGAGACGGGAGCGCCGGAACTCAGGCGGCCGGCTGGTTGCTCAGGCAGCTCTTCATGAACGCCTTGCGATCGTCGCCCTTCTTGCCGGTGGCCTGCGTGTTGCACGCCTTCATCTTTTCCTGCTGCGTCATCGCCTTCGCGGGCTTCGCCGACAGGCAGTCCTTCATGAACGCCTTGCGTTCATCGCCCGTCTTGCCGGCTGCCTGCGTGTTACAGGCCTTCATCTTGTCCTGCTGGCTGTTCGCCGCGAATGCGGGGGAAGCCAGCATGCCGCCGAGAAGCACTGCGGCTACGAGCGATTGGATTTTCATTTCGACACTCCCATGGGGTGAATTGCGTTTTATATCGACGCCGTCACGAAGCCCGGCGCGACGTGAACAGGGTCGCATCGCGCCGCGCGCTCCGATTATGGCAAATCAATGTGAAAACACCAAAACGGCCTTTCTATAACGCGGGGGGCGGCATGGCCGTTGACGGCGCGCACGCGCCGGCGATCGGGACAAACCATGACACGGGGCGCGCGCAGCGCGCGTTCGCGCCGGACCTACCGGATGCCGGGCGCGAGCCATTACAATCGCGGCCATGAATACACCGAACACCGCATCCTCTTCGTCCGCGGCGGCGCTGCCGCGCATCGCCGTACTCGCCACCGGCGGCACCATCGCCGGCGCCGCGCCCGACGCGGCCAGCACGGCTGGCTATCAGGCCGGCGCGCTCGGCGTCAATTTCCTCGTCGACGCCGTGCCGGCGCTCGCGTCGGTCGCACGCATCGACGCGGAGCAGGTCGCCAGCATCGACAGCAAGGATCTCGCGCTGCCGCTATGGAATACGCTCGCCGCGCGGATCGACGCGCTGATGGCCGATCCGGCCATCGACGGCATCGTGATCACCCACGGCACCGATACGCTCGAGGAAACCGCGTACGCGCTGCATCTGGTCGTCCGGGGCGACAAGCCGGTCGTGCTGACGGCCGCGATGCGGCCGGCCACCGCGCTGTCGTCCGACGGCCCGCTGAACCTGTTGAACGCGGTGACCGTGGCCGCCCATCCGGCCGCGCGCGGGCAGGGCGTGCTGGTCGCGTTCAACAACCGGATCCATGGCGCGCGCGACGTCGTGAAGACGAGCACGTACGCGGTCGACGCGTTCCAGTCACCGGAGCTCGGTGCGCTCGGCTGGGTGCAGGACGGCCGCGTCGAATTCGCCCGCCGCGTCACGCGCACGCGCGACGCGCAACTGGCGATCGCCGCGACCTGGCCGCCGGTCGAAGTCGTCGCGAGCTATGCGGGCGTGACGCGCACGGCCGTCGACGCGCTCGTCGCGGCCGGCGTGCGCGGCCTCGTCGTCGCGGGCACCGGCAACGGGTCGATCCATGCGACGCTGCAGACGGCGCTCGCCGATGCGGTGAACGCGGGCGTGGCCGTGGTCCGTGCGTCGCGCGTCGGTTCGGGGCACGTGATGCGCAACGGCGCCGCGAGCGACGATGCGCTCGGTTTCGTGAGCGCGGGCTCGCTGCACCCGTTCAAGGCGCGTGTGCTGCTGATGCTCGCACTCGCGAACGGCATTCGCGATCGCGACGCATTGCAACGCGTATTCGACACGCTGTGACCGATGGCCGCCGCTCGGGCGGCGCGTAGAAAGCATAAAAAATGGCAGGCCAATGAATAGCCTGCCATTTTTACGTCAGTGCTGCGCGAATGCTCAGGACTGCGGCGGAATCACGAGCTTCTGGCCCGGGTAGATCCGGTCCGGGCTTGACAGCATCGGCTTGTTCGCCTCGAAGATCGCCGGATATTTGTTCGCGTCGCCGTACACTTCCTTGGCGATCGCCGACAGCGTGTCGCCCGGCTTCACGTCGTGGTACCGCACTTCCGGATCGTCCGGCTGCAGATCGTCGTCGTTGACGCCCGCGACACCCTGCACGTTGCCGGCCGCGACCTTGACCTTCGCCTTCGTGTCGAGATCGGCGACGCTGCCCGACAGCGTGACGGTGCGCGAGGCGCCGTCGAACGCGACGGTCAGGTTCGACGTGTCGAGACCTTGCGAGTTGATGTAATTCTTGATCGCATCGGCCGCGGTCTGGTTCGCGGCATTCGGATCTTCCGCTGCCTGTGCATCGGCGTGACCCAGCAGTTTTTCACCCGCCTCCTTGATAAACGAAAGAAGACCCATCGTTGCACTCCTTAGGTGGTTGAAAAGAAAACGCGCCGTGAAGTGGCGAAAAAAACACCGCGCTGGGTGCGGGCCCGGAAGGGGCGCGCAGGCGCGGCGGTTTTCTCGAAAGGCGTGGCGAAAGTGTAGGCGTTCATCGCGACGAATGCATGAAAAATCGCACGCTCGAACGTAAAGAAATGTAATACGCGAAATCCGACAGGCGGACACCCGACGACGACGTCTGACCGACCAAGGCTTCCCCGGCGCCGCCGGGTGCCGCTGCGGACCCCACCACGCCGCTCTCAGCCCAGAGCGGCGTTTTTCGCCCCGTCCCGCATGCCGTTGGCGATGCAGGGCGGGGCGCCCCACCGTGATGCGCGCGTGCGTCGCGCATCGATGCGACCGGCCGTAACCGGATCGCGTGTGTGCGTGACACGCGTTTCACCATTGCAGCGAAACGCGCGTTGCTGCATCCGCGTTACGCGGCCGGCGTCTGGCCGATCTCGAAGTTCGACATGATCTCGAGCGCGCGCACGAGCGCCGAGTGATCCCACGCCTTGCCGCCGTGCGACGCGCATACGCTGAACAGCTGCTGCGCGCTCGCGGTGTGCGGCAGCGCGAGGCCGAGCTTGCGTGCGCCGTCGAGCGCGAGGTTCAGGTCTTTCTGGTGCAGCTCGATGCGGAAGCCCGGATCGAACGTGCGCTTGGTCATCCGCGCGCCGTGCACTTCGAGGATGCGCGACGCGGCGAAGCCGCCCATCAACGCCTGGCGCACGCGCTCCGGATCGGCGCCCGAGCGGGCGGCGAACAGCAGCGCTTCGCCGACCGCTTCGATGTTCAGCGCGACGATGATCTGGTTCGCGACCTTGCAGGTCTGACCCGCGCCGTTGTCGCCGACGAGCGTGATGTTCTTGCCCATCTTCTCGAACAGCGGCTTCGCGCGCTCGAACGCCTTTTCCGGCCCGCCGACCATGATCGTCAGCGTCGCTTCGCGTGCGCCGACTTCGCCGCCGGACACCGGCGCGTCGAGGTAGTCGCAGCCGAGCGCATTGATCTGCTTCGCGAATGCCTGCGTGTCGAGCGGCGAGATCGAGCTCATGTCGATCACGAGCTTGCCGGCCGTCAGGCCCTTCGCGACGCCGTCGTCGGCGAACAGCACGTTACGCACGTCGGGCGTGTCCGGCACCATCGCGATGATGATGTCCGCGTGCTGCGCGACTTCGGTCGAGTTCGCGACGACCTTCGCGCTGCCGCGCAGATCGTCCGGAATCGGGAACGCGCCGTTCACGACGAGCTGGTGATCGCCCTTGAGCAGGTTGCGCGCCATGTGCGCGCCCATGATGCCGAGGCCGATGAAACCGATGATTGCCATGTGAAAGTCTCCTCTGGGGCTGAAAACGGGAAGGGGGCGACTCAGGCGGCGCGACGCGCCGAGGCCGGTGCGCAGCCGGCCACGCTTTGCAGCCAGCCGAGGCCTTCCGTCGTGGTGGTGCGGGGCTTGTATTCGCAGCCGACGTAGCCGGCATAGCCGAGCCGGTCGAGCAGCGCGAACAGGAACGCATAGTTGATCTCGCCCGTGCCCGGCTCGTTGCGGCCCGGGTTGTCCGCGAGCTGGACGTGGCCGATCGATGCGAGGTTGCGTTCGATCGTCGCGGCCAGTTCGCCTTCCATGCGCTGCATGTGATAGATGTCGTACTGCAGGAACAGGTTGTCCGAGCCGACCGCGCGGATCACGTCGAGCCCTTCCGACGAGCGGTTCAGCGCGAAGCCCGGGATGTCGAAGCGGTTGCACGGCTCGACGAGCAGGCGGATGCCTTCGCGCTTGAGCGCATCGGCCGCGAAGCGCAGGTTGTCGACGATCGTCACGAAAGTCTTGTCGCGCGCGGTGCTCGCCGACGGAATGCCGACCAGGCAGTTCAGCTGCGGCACCTTCAGCGCCTTCGCGTAGCCGATCGCACGGCCGACCCCTTCCTGGAACTCGCCGACGCGATCGGGCAGGCACGCGATGCCGCGCTCGCCCTGATCCCAGTTGCCGGCGGGCAGGTTGTGCAGCACGAGGCGCAGGCGGTGCGACTCGAGCTGCTCGGCGAGTTCTTCTTTCGCGTACGGGTACGGGAACAGGAACTCGACGGCGTCGAAACCCGCGTCCGCGGCCGCCTTGAAACGGTCGAGGAACGGCACTTCGTTGAACAGCATGGTCAGGTTTGCAGCAAACTTCGGCATGAGCTAAGCCTCTTCGGTCGGTCAAAAATGTCGTGCGGTTCAGTCGAGCATCGAGATCGCGGTCGGCGCGTGCTCGGCCTTATCGGCGAGATCCTCGAATTCGTTGATCGCGTCGATTTCGGTGCCCATCGAGATGTTCGTCACGCGTTCGAGGATCACCTCGACGACCACCGGCACGCTGAACTCTTCCGCGAGCGTTTGCGCCTGGCGCAGCGCCGGCTCGATCTCTTCCGGCTTGAACACGCGCAGCGCCTTGCAGCCGAGGCCTTCCGCGACGGCCACGTGGTCGACGCCATACCCGTTCAGTTCCGGCGCGTTCACGTTGTCGAACGCGAGCTGCACGCAGTAGTCCATGTCGAACGCGCGCTGCGCCTGGCGGATCAGCCCGAGGTACGAGTTGTTCACGACGACGTGCACGTACGGCAGCTTGAATTGCGCACCGGCGGCGAGCTCCTCGATCATGAACTGGAAGTCGTAGTCGCCGGAGAGCGCGACGATCGGGCGGCTCGGGTCGGCCGCACGCACGCCGAGCGCGGCGGGGATCGTCCAGCCGAGCGGGCCGGCCTGGCCGCAGTTGATCCAGTTGCGCGCCTTGAACACGTGCAGGAACTGCGCGGCGGCGATCTGCGACAGGCCGATCGTGCTGACGTAGCAGGTATCGCGACCGAACACCTTGTTCATCTCTTCGTACACGCGCTGCGGCTTGACCGGCACGTTGTCGAAGTGCGTCTTGCGCTGCAGCGTGCGCTTGCGTGCCTGGCAGTCGGCGACCCACGCGCTGCGATCCTTCAGCTTGCCGGCGGCCTTCCATTCCTGCGCGACCGCGACGAACAGCTCGAGGGCGGCCTTCGCGTCGGACACGATGCCGAGATCCGGGCCGAACACGCGGCCGATCTGCGTCGGCTCGATGTCGACGTGCACGAACTTGCGGCCCTTCGTGTAGACCTCGACGCTGCCCGTGTGGCGGTTCGCCCAGCGGTTGCCGATGCCGAGCACGAAGTCGGACGCGAGCAGCGTCGCGTTGCCGTAGCGGTGCGACGTCTGCAGGCCGACCATGCCGGCCATCAGCGGGTGGTCGTCGGCAATCGCGCCCCACGACATCAGCGTCGGGATCACCGGCACGCCGATTGTTTCCGCGAACTGCACGAGCAGGTCTTCGGCCGCCGCGTTCAGCACGCCGCCACCCGACACGATCAGCGGCTTGTCCGCGTCGTTGAGCATCGCGAGCGCCTTCTCGATCTGCGCGCGGGTGGCCGCGGGCTTGTAGACCGGCAGCGGTTCGTACGTGTCGATGTCGAATTCGATTTCGGCGAGCTGCACGTCGATCGGCAGGTCGACCAGCACCGGGCCCGGACGGCCCGAGCGCATCAGGTGGAATGCCTGCTGGAACACGCGCGGCACGAGCGCCGGTTCGCGCACGGTGACCGCCCACTTCGTGACCGGCTTCGCGATCGATTCGATGTCAACGGCCTGGAAATCTTCCTTGTAGAGACGCGCGCGCGGCGCCTGGCCGGTGATCGCGAGGATCGGAATCGAGTCGGCCGATGCGGAGTAGAGGCCGGTGATCATGTCGGTGCCGGCGGGGCCCGACGTGCCGATGCACACGCCGATGTTGCCCGGCGCCGCCCGCGTGAAGCCTTCGGCCATGTGCGATGCGCCTTCGACGTGGCGCGCCAGCACGTGGCTGATGCCGCCCGACTTGCGCATGGCCGAGTAGAACGGGTTGATCGCGGCGCCCGGCACGCCGAACGCGGTCTGGATGCCTTCCTTCTCGAGCACGAGTACGGCTGCGTCGACGGCTCTCATCTTGGCCATGAATGTCTCCTTGGATAGTTGGATCTTGCGAATCGGTCTGTTGAGGACACTTTAGGGATGCACGAAAGGTTTGATAAGATCAGCCGAAGTCGCTTATTTCGAAACTAAAAGTATGGAATGACGGCCGGACGGGGCTTCCCGCCGGTGTCGGAGCCGGGACGGAGACAGCAGATGGATCGTTTCAAGCAGATCGAGACGTTCGTGCGGGTGGCCGATGCCGGCAGCCTCGCGGCGGCCGCGCTCGAGGAGGGCGTGTCGCCGGTGGTGCTCGGGCGGCGGATCGACGCGCTGGAGAAGCGCCTCGGCGTGAAGCTGATGTACCGCTCGACGCGGCGGCTGGTGGTCAGCGAGGAGGGCGCCGCGTTCCTCGAGCGCTGCCGCGGGCTGCTGTCCGAATGGGATCAGGCCGAGAACGAGCTGGCCGCCGGGCGGCGCGCGGTCAGCGGGCACCTGATCGTGTCGGCGCCGGCCGCGTTCGGCCGCAAGCACGTCGCGCCGCACGCGCCGGGTTTTCTCGCCGACAAGCCGGAAATGCAGCTGTCGTTCAACCTGACCGACCGCGTCGTCGATCTCGTGCGCGAGGGCTATGACCTGTCGATCCGGATCGGCGGCGCGGTCGATCCGAACTTCGTCGCGGTGAAGCTCGCGTCGAACCGGCGCGTGGTGTGCGGCACGCCCGGGTATTTCCGCCAGCACGGCCGGCCGAAATCGCTCGATGACCTGCTGAAGCACAACTGCCTGGCCTTCAACCTGCAGGGCGGGCAGAACCGCGGCTGGTATTTCCAGCGCCACGGCAAGATCGCGACGATGCGCGTGACCGGCAATCTCGACTGCAACGACGGCGAGCTGCTGCATCGCTGGGTGGCCGAAGGGCTCGGGCTCGGCTGGCGCTCGACGTGGGAAATCGCCGCGCAGCTCGAAACGGGCGAACTCGAGACCGTGCTCGACGAGTACGCGCTGCCCGACTACGACATCCTCGCGGTCTACCCGCAGCAGCGCTACGTGCCGGCGCGCGTGCGCTATTTCATCGACTACCTGCGCGAAGCGTATGCGCGCCCCGGTTACTGGAGCACCACGCCGTAACGGGGCGGGCTGCCCGGCCGTTCGGCGATTTTTTACGCTTCATGCGCGCGGCGCGGGAATAAACTCGACGCAGCAGCGGTAAGGTCATCGAGCGCGCACGTTGCCGGTCTGTCCGGGCGCCGTGCGCGGAACGGGCGCGGCGTCGGCCGCCGGGACCAGGGAGGCCATGTGGGGCAAGCCGGACAGGCGGTCGATGAACGGGCGGTGGACGATGCGCTCGCGCGCGGCGAGCGGTTTCGCGCGCTCGTGCTGCCGCATCTCGACGCCGCGTACAACCTCGCGCGCTGGCTGAGCGGCAGCGCCGGCGACGCGGACGACGTCGTGCAGGACGCGTGCATGCGCGCGCTGCGTTTCGTCGACTCGTGTCGCGGCGACAACGCGCGGCCGTGGCTGCTGACGATCGTGCGCCACACCTGGTACACCGAGTGGCGGCGGCGCACGCAGGCGCACGAGGTCGCGCTGCCCGACACGCTGGACGATGCCGACGTGCCCGACGACTGGCAGCCGGCGACGGAGGACCCGCTCGCGCAGCTGCTGCGCGGCGAGAACGTGCGGCTCGTGAACGCGGCGCTCGCGAAGCTGCCGCCGGAATACCGCGAGGTGCTCGTGCTGCGCGAGATGGAGGACCTGAGCTATCGCGAAATCGCGGCGATCGCGGACGTGCCGGTCGGCACGGTGATGTCGCGGCTCGCGCGCGGCCGGCGCAAGCTTGCCGCGCTGCTGGGCGAGGCACAGGCGCCGGCGACCGAAGGCCGGCCGGGCCGTGCGCCGGCTGGCGGAACCGCATCGGAGGCGATCGATGGACTGTAACGAAGCGCGAGCGTTGCTGGACGCGGACGTCGACCGCGAGCTGTCGGCGCCCGATGCGTTGCGGGTCCAGCAGCATGTCGAAGGGTGCGACGCATGCCGCCGCGAACGCGCACGGATCGTCACGCTGGTGCAGGCGGTGCGGCAGGCCGATTATCACCGTGCGCCGGACGCGCTGCGGGCGAGTATCCTCGCGAGCCTGCCGGCCGCGGCCCCCGCCCCCCGCCCCAGGGCCGCGCCGGGGCGCGCCCCCCCCCCGCCCCCGGGGCCCCCCCCCCGGCGCCCCCCGGGCGCGGGGCCCCCCCCCCCCCCCCCCCGCCGGCCCCCAGGCGTCGGGTCGCGCGTGGCCGCGTGGCCGGGCCTCGGCTGGGGCGTCGCGCTGCTGATGGCGGTCGCGGCGGCGGGCGGCGTGGCGTGGTCCGCCCGCCACGCGGACACCGACCGCACGGTCGACGAACTGGTCGCGAGCCACGTGCGGGCCGACCTGTCGGCGCGCGACATCGACGTGATCTCGACCGACCAGCACACGGTCAAGCCGTGGTTCAACGGCCGGCTCGACTATGCGCCGCCGGTCGAGAATCTCGCCACGGACGGTTTCGCGCTGGTCGGCGGCCGGCTCGACTACGTCGGGCGGCGTCGCGTCGCAGTGCTCGTCTACCGCCACCGGCAGCACGTGGTCGACGTCTACGTGCAGCCGGCCGGCGAACGGCCGGCGGCCCCGTACGCGACCGTGTCGCAGGGCTATGCGCTGGACCGCTGGAACGCGGCCGGCATGACGTGGTGGGCGGTGACCGACGCCGAGCCGTCGGCGCTCGCGGCGTTCCGGACGGCGCTCGACGCGCGGCTGGCCGGCGCGCACGGCGAATGACCATGCCGTTATGGGGAGGTGCACTCTTGTTCCGACCCCGGCCGCGAAAGGGCGAAGGGCGCTCGCGGGCCCGCATACCCGTTCAAGTCTTTGAAAACACGGCCGAATTAGTCGGCGAATCGTCGATTGGCCTTGCATGCGCCCCGTAACCGGGTTAGAATCTTCGGCTTCTCACTTGCCACACCGGTTCAGACGCCCGGGTGGCTTTAATCCACAAGGAGTGTGTATGCGTCATTACGAAATCGTATTCATCGTGCACCCGGATCAAAGCGAGCAAGTGCCCGCGATGATCGAGCGCTACAAGTCCACGATCACGTCGCACGGCGGCCAGATCCACCGTGTCGAAGACTGGGGCCGTCGCCAGCTGGCCTACATGATCGAGAAACTCGCGAAGGCTCACTACGTCTGCATGAACATCGAGTGCGACCAGACGACGCTCGACGAACTCGAACACGCGTTCAAGTTCAACGACGCCGTGCTGCGTCACCTCATCGTCAAGATGAAGAAGGCCGAAACCGGCCCGTCGCCGATGATGAAGGAAGTTCAGCGCGAAGAAGCCAAGAAGGCGGCTGCCGCTCAGCCGGCCGAAGCGCAGGCTTAAGTTCGTCACTTATTAAGCCATCAAGGAGCGCGCCACTCACGTGAACAGGTTGCAATTGACGGCGAGCGTCGTCGAACGCGCACCGGTGCGATATACGCCGGCCGGTGTTCCGATCGCAAGCGCCACGTTGCATCACCGCACGGAAGTCGTCGAAGCAGGCATTCCCCGTCAGGTCGAAATGACGATCGAGGCGGTGGCGGCCGGTGAGGCGAGCGGCAAGCTGGAAAGTCGTGAAATGGGCGTCGAAACGCTGTTCACGGGCTTCCTGGCCAAGAAAAGCCGCAACGCGAGAACCTTGGTGTTTCACATCACTGCATTGCAGGACACAGGAAAGGACTGAAATCATGGCCCGCCCGACTGGTAAGAAATTCGACAAGCGTCGTCAGCAACAAAACCCGCTCTTCAAGCGCAAGAAGTTCTGCCGTTTCACGGCTGCCGGCGTCGAGCAGATCGACTACAAGGACACGGAAACGCTGAAGGACTTCATCGGCGAAAACGGCAAGATCACGCCGGCTCGCCTGACGGGTACGAAGGCCCACTATCAGCGTCAGCTGGATACGGCAATCAAGCGTGCGCGTTTCCTCGCGCTGCTGCCGTACACCGATCAGCACAAGGCGTAATCAGGCGACGCAATAAGGAGAATTCGAATGCAAATCATTCTGTTGGAAAAAGTCGCCAATCTGGGCAACCTCGGCGACATCGTCAAGGTCAAGGACGGTTACGCTCGCAACTTCCTGATCCCGAACCGCAAGGCTCGCCGTGCAACGAAGGAAGCGATCGCCGAATTCGAAGTGCGCCGCGCTGAACTCGAAAAGATCGCCGCTGAAAAGCTGGCGGCATCGCAGGCAGTCGGCGAGAAGCTGAACGGCCAGTCGTTCGAAATCACGCAGAAGTCGGGCGTCGACGGCCGTCTGTTCGGCTCGGTCACGAACGGCGACGTCGCGGAACTGCTGAAGAAGGCCGGCTACGAAGTCGAGAAGCTGCAAGTTCGCATGCCGGAAGGCCCGCTGAAGATGATCGGCGAGCACAACGTGCAAGTCGCGCTGCATACGGACGTCGTCGTCGACGTCACGATCAACGTGATCGGCGACCACGCGTAAGCGTAGACGCAAGCTTGCCGGGCGGCTTCCGCCGTCCGGACAAGGGCAGGCGCCCGGGTAACCGGGGCCTGCCTTTTTTATTGCCTGCTCGCCGGCAAGCGGTGGTAGCGCTGCCGCCATCTATTCGCGATAATCCCAACCCATGAACGCGCCGCAAGATCCCCAAATCGAATCGCTGAAAGTCCCGCCGCATTCGGTGGAAGCCGAGCAGTCGGTGCTCGGCGGCCTGTTGCTCGACAACGCGGCATGGGACCGGATTGCCGACTTCCTGTCGCAGGGCGACTTCTACCGCTACGACCACCGGATCATCTACGAGCACATCGGCCGCCTGATCGCGTCGACGCGCCCGGCCGACGTCGTGACCGTGTACGAAGCGCTGACCACGTCCGGCAAGGCCGACGACGTCGGCGGGCTCGCGTACCTGAACGCCCTCGCGCAGAACACGCCGAGCGCGGCGAACATCCGCCGCTATGCGGAAATCGTGCGCGACCGCGCGGTGCTGCGCCGGCTCGTGTCGGTCGCCGACGAGATCTCGGCCGACGCATTCAATCCGCAGGGCAAGGAAGTCCGCCAACTGCTCGACGAGGCCGAATCGAAGGTGTTCTCGATCGCCGAAGAGGGAGCGCGCGGCAACCAGGGATTCCTCGAGATCGGCCCGCTGCTCACGCAGGTGGTCGAGCGCATCGACACGCTGTACCACACCGCGAACCCGAGCGACGTCACCGGCACGCCGACCGGCTTCGTCGACCTCGACCGGATGACGTCGGGGATGCATGGCGGCGAGCTGATCATCGTGGCGGGGCGCCCGTCGATGGGTAAGGCGCAGCCGCTCGATGCGCGCGTCAGGACGTTGACGGGCTGGAAGCCGATGGGCGAGCTGGCGGTCGGTGATGCACTTGCTTCGGTCGACGGGGCTCCATCGATCGTGACCGGCATCTACCCGCAGGGCGAACGCCAGGTGTATCGGGTCCGCTTTTCGGATGGGCGTTCGGCCGAATGCTGCGACGAGCACCTGTGGTGCGTCCATTTCCGCGAGTGGGAAAAGCCCCGTGTGCTGTCGACCGCGGAGATTCGCACGTTGCTGACGCGCGAACGCTACCGGAACCGGTTGTGGATCGACATGCCGAGCGGCGAGTTTGGTCATCGCGAGGCGCTGCCGGTTGACCCATGGGTACTCGGCGCGCTGCTGGGCGACGGTGCGCTCGGCGGGACCGCCGTGCGTTTCAGCGTGAAGGCCGAGGAAACGTTGAACCGGATGCGCGAGCGTGTCGACGCGTCGCTCGAACTTGAATACGCGGGCCAGTACGACTGGCGCATCAAACGCCGGCCGTCGACGGCCACCGTGGCCCGGCCGTCCGCCAACCCGCTCAAGGCTGCGCTCGAGCAACTCGGTGTGTGGGGGAGGACGAGTTACGACAAGTTCATCCCGCGTCTCTACCTCGATGCGGACAAGGACGCGCGGCTGGATGTGTTGCGCGGGTTGCTCGACACGGACGGCTGGGTCGAATCGTGGGGTACGGTGCGTTATTCGACCGCCAGTGCGCAGTTGGCGAGCGACGTGCGCGAACTGGCGCGTTCGCTCGGCGCGTGGTGCCAGGTTGCCGAAAAGGCGACGAGCTTCACGGTCGACGGCGAACGCAAGGCCGGTGCGACGGCTTATATTTGCACGATCAGTCACCCGGATCCGCAGAGCCTGTTCCTGTTCGAGGGCAAGCGCGAGCGGCTAATGGCCGGGCGGACGCGCCGCAAGCTGCCGGTAATTATGGGTATCGAGCCGTCGCGCCGGACCGCCACGCAGTGCATCTCGGTTTCGCATCCGTCTCGGCTGTACGTGACCGACGATTACGTCGTCACGCACAACACGGCCTTCTCGATGAACATCGGCGAATACGTCGCGGTCGAGTACGGGTTGCCGGTCGCGGTGTTCTCGATGGAAATGCCGGGGACCCAGCTCGTGATGCGTATGCTCGGCTCGATCGGCCGGCTCGACCAGCACCGGATGCGTACCGGCCGCCTGACGGACGAGGACTGGCCGAAGCTGACGCACGCGGTGCAGAAGATGAGCGAGGCGCAGCTCTTCATCGACGAGACGGGCGGCTTGAACCCGATGGAGCTGCGCTCTCGCGCGCGGCGCCTCGCACGTCAGTGCGGCAAGCTCGGCCTGATCATCGTCGACTACCTGCAGCTGATGTCGGGTTCGTCGCAGGGCGAGAACCGCGCGACCGAAATTTCGGAAATCTCGCGTTCGCTGAAGAGTCTCGCGAAGGAGCTCGACGTGCCGGTGATCGCGCTGTCGCAGCTGAACCGCGGCCTCGAACAGCGCCCGAACAAGCGTCCGGTGATGTCGGATTTGCGCGAATCGGGCGCAATCGAACAGGACGCGGACGTGATCCTGTTCATTTATCGCGATGAGGTCTACAATCCGGACAGCCCCGACAAGGGGACGGCCGAAATCATCATCGGCAAGCAGCGTAACGGCCCGATCGGGCCTGTTCGGCTCACGTTCCTGGGGCAATACACGAAGTTCGACAATTTTGCCGGGGCGCAGACCTTCTACGGCGAGTAAAGCCGGTTGTAAACACCTATTTCGCCAATTGTTGTATCCAATCCCGGCGTGCGCATATGCGCACGTCGCGTCGGGACCGAAACCGGTACAATGTCGCCCGTTTTCGTGACAGTAGTTTGACAATCTCTCAGGAATCCCATGTTCGGTCGATTCATGCCCACCGAGGGCAAGTTCTTTGAACTCTTCAACGCGCACGCGAAGCACATCGTTTCCGGTGGCCGCGAACTCGAACTGCTGATCGACAATCTCGCCGACGCCGAGATTCACAAGCAAAACGTGCAAATCGCCGAGAAGGCCGCCGACAAGCTCACGCACGAGGCGATCGATCTGCTGCACAAGACCTTCATCACGCCGCTCGATCGCGACGAGATCCACAAGCTGATCACGACGATGGACGACATCCTCGACCTGATGGAGGACGTCGCGACGGCCGTGTCGCTGTACGACGTGCAGTCCGTCACGTCCGAGGCGAGCCAGCTCGCGCACATCGTCACGCAGTCGGCGCAACACGTGCAGCAGGCCGTCGGCTTGCTGTCCGACATGAAGCAGTCGGCACAGATCCTCAAGCAATGCGAGGAAATCGACCGCTGGGAGTCGGAGGCCGACCGCGTGCTGCGCGCGGCGATGTCGAAGCTGTTCCGCGAGGAAGACGACGTGAAGACGCTCATCAAGCTGAAGGCGATCTACGAGCTGCTCGAAGAGATCACCGACAAGTGCGAGGACGTCGCGAACATCATCGAAGGCATCGTGCTGGAAAACGCCTGAGCGGACCACGATGCATTCGATACAACTCGCCCTATGGATGGTCGCGACGCTGGTGCTCGTCGCGCTCGTATTCGACTTCATGAACGGCTTTCACGACGCGGCGAACTCGATCGCCACCGTCGTGTCGACCGGCGTGCTGAAGCCCCAGCAGGCCGTGGTGTTCGCGGCCGCGTTCAACGTGATCGCGTATTTCATCTTCCACCTGAAAGTCGCGCAGACCGTCGGTAAAGGCACGATCGATCCCGAGATCGTCGACCATTACGTCGTGTTCGGCGCGCTGGTCGGTGCAATCGGCTGGAACGTGATTACCTGGTATTACGGGATTCCGTCGAGTTCGTCGCACGCGCTGATCGGCGGCCTCGTCGGCGCGGCGCTCGCGAAGTCCGGCTGGGGTGCGCTGAACGTCGACGGTCTGCTGAAGACGATCGCGTTCATCTTCATTTCGCCGCTGCTCGGGTTCATCCTCGGTTCGCTGTTCATGCTCGGCGTGTCGTGGCTGTATTTCCGTACCGCGCCCAGCAAGGTCGACCGGCGCTTCCGCCGGCTGCAGCTGCTGTCGGCCGGCCTGTACAGCCTGGGCCACGGCGGCAACGACGCACAGAAGACGATCGGTATCATCTGGATGCTGCTGATCGCGAGCGGCTACGCGTCGGCGACCGCCGATGCGCCGCCGGCGTGGGTGATCGGCGCGTGCTACCTGTCGATGGGCCTCGGCACGCTGTTCGGCGGCTGGCGCATCGTGCGCACGATGGGCCAGAAGATCACGAAGCTCAAGCCGGTCGGCGGCTTCTGCGCGGAAAGCGGTGGCGCGATCACGCTGTTCGTCGCGTCGTTCCTCGGCATTCCGGTGTCGACCACGCACACGATTACCGGCGCGATCGTCGGTGTCGGCGCCACGCAGAAGTTGTCGGCCGTGCGCTGGGGCGTCGCCGGCAACATCGTGTGGGCGTGGGTGCTGACGCTGCCGGCAGCCGCGCTGTTTGCGGCCGGCGGGTGGTGGCTCGGGCATCAGATCTTCTGATCGCCGACACGCCCGGATCGACATGAAAAATGCGCCGCAAGCCGAAAGGCTGCGGCGCATTTCTTTTGGGGTGGCCAAAGCGTGCTGCGGCGCGGGTGGGGCGGCCGACAATACCTTCGACGTCACCGCCGCTCGGCAAGAACGAGCGGTCAGTAACTGCCGTTCGCGAACCGCGCGATCGGATCGTCAGCCGTACTCGTGCGCGGGCTGACGGGCGCGGATTGCGTCGACGCGCGCCATACCTGCACGGGCGCGGGCTCGATATTGCGTGGGGGCGCCGACGCGGCGGCGGGCGGCGGTTCGGCATCGAACGCGGCGGCCTGGGCGGCCGTCAGCGCGGTCGTCGGAATCTGCGTGCCGACTTCCGCCGGCGCGGCCGGTGCGGCGTTGGCCGTCGTCGCGGCCGCATCGTCATTTACCGACGTGGCCTGCTGCCGGGCCACCTGCATCCGCGGTGGCGGCGGCTCGTACGGGTCGGCGGCCTGGGCTGCCGGTGCAACTGCGGCAGCCGTCACGACCGGCGTGCTCGGAACGGTCGGAGCGGGAGCCGGTGCCTGCGCCGCTCTCGCTTGCGACGACGCAGTCGCAGGCTGCCGCGACGCGGCGGCAGCCGTCACGACCACCGGAGCAGCCGCGACCGTCGGCGGACTGCGCGGCTCGTCGCGCTTGGCCTCGTAGGTCGGCGCATCGAACGGCGTCGGGGCCGAGCGCGGCGGCGCGACGCGGCGAATGCCGTCGAATCGCTTGGCCCAGTACGGGTTCGTCAGATAGTCGAGCCGCACGGTGCCGCCCGTCGACGGCGCGTTGACGAAGCGCAGCTTGCCGACATAGATGCCGACGTGCGAATGCGGCCGTCCGGTCGTGTTGAAGAAAATCAGGTCGCCCGGCGCGATCTCGTCGGGTTCGATCGACACGCCGCGACCGCTCATGTCGGCGGTCGTGCGCGGCAGGTTCACGTCGGCCGCGCGGCCGATCACGTAGCGCACGAGCCCGCTGCAGTCGAAGCCGCTCGTCGGCGTGTTGCCGCCCCAGCGATACGGGACGCCGACGAGGCTCATCGCCTGGATCGAGATTTCTTCCTGACCGACGCTGTGGTCGACGAATTTCGGGAAATTGGCGGGCGCCGGGAACGCACGCGGCGTCGTGATCTTCATGCCCGACGCGGAACGCGATGCCGACTGCGGCGGCACGCTGGAGCAGGCCGCAAGCAGGGAGACGACGGCGACGGGAACCCAGATTCGAAGCATGGCAAGGCGGGCGAGCGCGACGCGCTCGCGAATCGTATGACAACAGACAGACCCGATGGTAGACGCTCCGACGGGGCTTAAGCAACCATTCTTGAGAATTTACTTGAAGTTTCGCGCGTAAACTGCGTTGTTGCGTGACAAAGCGTTACTTTTCTCTTCGACCCCAAATAAAAACGGCGCCCCAAAAAACGGAGCGCCGCGTGGGCGTCGAAAGCCCGGCCGAGAGGCCGGCCTGCGCGTTACAGAATGTCCGACGCGTAGTCGGCGAGCCGCGAGCGTTCGCCGCGCGCGAGGGTCACGTGGCCGCTGTGGCCCCAGCCCTTGAAGCGGTCGACGACGTAGGTCAGGCCCGAGCTGCCTTCGGTCAGGTAGGGCGTGTCGATCTGCGCGATGTTGCCGAGGCACACGATCTTCGTGCCGGGGCCCGCGCGCGTGACGAGCGTCTTCATCTGCTTCGGCGTCAGGTTCTGCGCCTCGTCGATGATCAGGTACTTGTCGACGAACGTGCGGCCGCGCATGAAGTTCATGCTCTTCACCTTCAGGCGCGAGCGGATCAGCTCCTGCGTCGCCGCACGGCCCCATTCGCCGGCCGCGTCGTCGGTCTTCTGCAGCACCTCGAGGTTGTCGTCGAATGCGCCCATCCACGGCTGCATCTTCTCTTCCTCGGTGCCGGGCAGGAAACCGATGTCCTCGCCGACGGGCACGGTCGCGCGCGTCACGATGATTTCGTTGTAGCGCTTGTCGTCGAGCACCTGCGCGAGGCCGGCCGCGAGCGCGACGAGCGTCTTGCCGGTGCCGGCCTGGCCGAGCAGCGTGACGAAATCGATCTCGGGGTTCATCAGCAGGTTCAGCGCGAAATTCTGCTCGCGATTGCGCGCGGTGATGCCCCACACGTTGTTCTTGTGGTGGCTGTAGTCGCGCAGCGTCTGCAGCAGCGCCGTCTTGCCGTTCAGCTCGCGGACGATCGCATGAAACGTCGGCTCGCCGTTCTGCGGCTCGAGATAGACGAACTCGTTGACGAGCATCGACGCGACGAGCGGGCCCGTCACGCGGTAGTACGTGGTGCCCGTCTTCGTGTCCTGCCAGCTCTCCATGCCCTTCGCATGCTTGGTCCAGAAATCCTGCGGCAGCTCGCGCACGCCGTTGTACAGGAGATCCGAATCCTCGAGCACCTGGTCGTTGAAGTAGTCTTCCGCGGGCAGGCCGAGTGCGTGCGCCTTGATCCGCATGTTGATGTCTTTCGACACCAGCACGACCTGGCGATCGGGCCGGTCGCGCTGCAGCGCGCGCACGACGCCGAGGATCTGGTTGTCGGCCTTGCCTTCGGGCAGGCCTTCGATGGGCGCGATGTCGGCGAGCTTCGTCTGGAAGTACAGGCGGCCGAGCGCGTCGCGGCTGCCGAGGCGCGACAGCGGAATGCCGGCCGAGATCGGGCCGCCGTCGGCGACGAGCGCGTCGAGCGTACGGCTGACCTGGCGGGCGTTGCGCGCGACTTCGGACATCCCCTTCTTGTGGTTGTCGAGTTCCTCGAGCGTCATCATCGGCAGATAGACGTCGTGTTCCTCGAAGCGGAAGAGGCTGCTCGGGTCGTGCATCAGCACGTTGGTGTCGAGCACGAACAGCTTCTGCAGTTCGGCTTCGGCGGGCTTGCGGCTGCGCGACTTCGTCGCGGCGCCGGCATCGCGCGCGGGCGCGGCGGCCGGTTTGTCGGCGGCCGGCTTGTCGTTGCGTGCGACGACCGGTGCCGCCGGTTCGGCGGGCGCCTGCAGCGGCTGCAGCAGCGCGGCCGTCTGCCTCGTCTTGCGGCCGCGCGCGGGGGCGCTTGCGGCCTCGGGCGCCGAAGACGCGACGGCGCGCAGCGGCGCGGCCGTGTTCGCGGCTTCGATCATCGGTTGGGCCACGCTGGCCGGACCATAGTCACCGGCTGTGGATGCGTCCCCTTCGGCGGATTTCTTCGCGGCTTTCGCGGGCCGCGCTTTCGCCTTGTATTCGTCGGGCGGCAGCAGGCTGCCGAGCTTGCTGGGGGGAGTAGGCAAAGGCATGGTGTCCCTCGGGAGGAATCGTGTCGCATGGCGTGCGCCGCTGATCGCATCCTGCGTGACGTAGACGCATGCAGTTTGCGCGCGGTGGCGCACAGGAATTTCGTCTAGCCGGTTCGCCTAAGTGTCGATCAGCTCCTCGATGCGGTAAAGGCCGGACCGGGGCGGGCCGGCGCGCGTTCCATAAAAAAAGCCGCTGCCCCGTCGACAGGGACATGCGGCTCGGCTGATGCCGTCGTGATGCGCGTCAGGTGCCGTGAAGCATTGCAACAGGCACCGGCGCAGCTACGAGAAATATGGGGCGAACTGGCATTCATTGCGGCCCAATATAACGCGCCTCAAAGCGCTTGTACAGCCTTTAGCACGTCGTCCACGTGACCCGGTACCTTGATGCCGCGCCATGCCTGTCGGAGCACGCCGTCGGCGTCGATCAGGAACGTCGAGCGCTCGATTCCGCGCACTTCCTTGCCATACATTTTCTTCATCTTGATGACATCGAACAACGCGCACAGCGCTTCGTCGGCATCGGAGATCAGCGGGAACGGCAGTTCGAGCTTGGCCTTGAAATTGTCGTGCGAGCGGAGGCTGTCGCGCGACACGCCGATGACTTCCGCACCGGCTTTCTTGAACTTCGGATAGAGATCGCGGAATTGCAGCCCTTCGGTCGTGCAGCCCGGCGTGTTGTCCTTCGGATAGAAGTACAGCACGAGCTTCTTGCCCTTCAGGCCGGACAGCGAAATGTCGCCGCCCGTGGCTGGTGCGGTGAAATCGGGAACTTGACGGTCAACTTCGACGGACACGTGCTTCTCCTGTTGTTATGGAATGGCGCCGCTGCGGCGGCGCGGTTCGGCGGGGCGTCGCGGCAGCGCGCCGCAAGGGCGGGGCGGCGACGCCGGCTCGCGCGAATTCAGTCGGGCTGGACGACCAGTTCGCCGGAGCGGCCGGGGATTTCGCCCCACGCGACAGGGTACGATGGTAGCGAGTCGCGGTCCAGCGTCGCGTGGTAGTCGCCCATCGTCGCGAACGTATGGCCTTGCGCGCGCCAGCCGGCGAGCAGTTGCTCGAACACCGGCGCGAGCTTCTGGCCTTCCAGCTCCGCATGCAGCGTGAATACCTGGTCGTGCGGATTGGTTTCGGTGAACTTGAGGATGTGCGCGGCGACGTTGTGCGTGTCGATGCCGTCGACGCCGAGCACTTCGTCGAGCGTCGGCAGCGTGGTCGGCATCTGCACGTGCGACAGCGTGCGGCCGCCGACGACGGGCAGGTACGGCGAATGGCCGCGACCGTCGGATGCGTAGCGCATTCCCCATGCGTCGATCTGCTCGAACGCGGCGTCGTTCATCTGCCAGCCGGCCGCGCCGTGCGTGACGGGCGGCGCGCCGAAGATCTCGACGAAGCGCGCGTGACTCTTCTGCATTTCACGGGCGGTCCAGTCGCGATCGCGTGCACGCACGTTGTCCTGCCAGACCACGTGATCCCACGTGTGGATCCCGCATTCGAAGCCGGCCTCGTGAATCGCGCGCATGTCGGCGATCGCGCGACGGCCGATGTCGGGGCCGGGCAGCAGCACGCCGTACATCAGCTGCTTCACGCCGTAGTGTTCGACCACCGACGTGCGCGATACCTTTTTCAGGAAGCCCGGGCGAAACACGCGCCGCAGCGCCCAGCCCGTGTGATCGGGCCCGAGACTGAAGAGGAAGGTCGCGCGCGCGTTGAAGCGGTCGAAGATGCGCGCGAGGTTCGGCACGCCTTCGCGCGTGCCGCGCAGCGTGTCGACGTCGATCTTGAGGACAATGCGAGCCAAGCGAACGTCCCGGTCAGCCTTGCTGTTCGACGAGCGCGCGCGCGTCGGCGACGTGGCCGCGATACGCTTCGAAGATGTTGCGCAGCGCGTCGTCGAACGTCGCCTGCGGCGCCCAGCCGAGTTCCTGCATCGTGTTGTCGATCTTCGGCACGCGGTTCTGCACGTCCTGGTAGCCGTTGCCGTAGTAGGCGCCGGACGTCGTTTCGACGAGCTTCACCTGCTTGGCCGAATCCGCGTACTCGGGGAATTCCGCGGCCAGTTCGAGCATCTTGTGCGCGAGTTCGCGAACCGAGAAGTTGTTCTTCGGATTCCCGATGTTGTAGATCTTGCCCGACGCGACGCCGCCCTTGTTGTCGATGATCTTCATCAGCGCGCTGATGCCGTCGCCGATGTCGGTGAACGCGCGCTTCTGCGAGCCGCCGTCGACGAGGCTGATGTTCTCGCCGCGCACGATGTGGCCGAGGAACTGCGTGACCACGCGCGAGCTGCCTTCCTTCGGCGTGTAGATCGAGTCGAGGCCCGGGCCGATCCAGTTGAACGGACGGAACAGCGTGAAGTTCAGGCCCTCCATCCCGTAGCCCCAGATCACGCGGTCCATCAGCTGCTTCGAGCACGCGTAGATCCAGCGCGGCTTGTTGATCGGGCCGTAGGTGAGCGCCGACGCGTCCGGGTCGAACTGCTCGTCCGAGCACATGCCGTAGACCTCGGAGGTCGACGGGAACACGAGGTGCTTGCCGTACTTGACGGCCGAGCGCACGATCGGCAGGTTCGCCTCGAAGTCGAGCTCGAACACGCGCAGTGGCTGCTGGACGTAGGTCGCCGGCGTCGCGATCGCGACGAGCGGCAGGATCACGTCGCACTTCTTCACGTGATACTCGACCCACTCCTTGTTGATCGTGATGTCGCCTTCGAAGAAATGCATCCGCTCGTGGTTGACGAGGTCGCCCAGCCGGTCGGTCTGCATGTCCATGCCGAACACTTCCCAATCGGTGGTTTCAAGAATGCGCTTCGACAGGTGATGGCCGATGAAGCCGTTCACACCCAGGATCAGGACTTTTTTTGCTTTCATGAATGACGGGAAGAATGAATGAACTGCGCGAATTCCGCGGGCGTCACGACGGCTTCGCTGCCGTCGCGCTGCTGCCAGAGCTCGAGAATGGATAGGGCGCGGCTGTCGCCGCAGACGCCGAATAGCGCATTATCGCTTACGTGCAGGCCGGGCGGCAAATCCGCCGCGGCGGCCGCTGCCGCGCTGCCGGGCGCTGCAAGGCGCGCACGCGCGATCACGAAGCGCGCGCCGTCGACGTCCGTGAACGCGCCCGGATACGGGGGCGCGACCGCGCGCACCAGGTTGTAGACCTGCGCGGCCGGCTTCGACCAGTCGACGCGGCCGTCCTCGGGCTTGCGCCCGCCGTAGTAGCTGCCGGTCGCGAGATCGTTCGGCAGGTGCGGCGCCTCGCCCGCGAGCAGCGCGGGCAGCACGCGCCACAGCGTCTGCTCGGCGGCCACCGTGACCTTGTCGAACACCTGCGCGGCCGTGTCGTCCGGCAGGATCGGTACCGCCGTCTGGCCGATGATCGCGCCCGCGTCGGGCTTCGCGGCCATCTCGTGCAGCGTCGCGCCGGTCTCGGTCTCGCCGTTCAGCACGGCCCAGTTGGTCGGTACCCGACCCCGGTATTTCGGCAGCAGCGAACCATGCATGTTGTACGCGCCGCGCGGTGCGATCGCAAGCAGGTCCACCGGCAGCATGTGCCGGTAGTAGAACGAGAAGATGAAATCGGGCCGCGCGTCGGACACCGCGCGGCGCAGCGCCGGATCGGTGGGGTCGGCCGGCGTGAGCACCGGAATGCCGTGCTCGGCCGCGACGGACGCGACGCTGCCGAACCAGATGTTCTCGTTCGGATTGTCCTCGTGCGTGACGACCAGCGCGACGTCGACGCCGCGCGCGAGCAGCACCTGCAGGCACCGCACGCCGACGTTGTGATACGCGAAGACGACCGCGCGCGGCTTCATTGCGCGGCTCCCGGGCGGTTCGCGGCGGCCGGCACCGGCGGCATGCCGTCGTGCTGCTCGAGCACGGCCTGGATCAGGTAGCGGGGACGCGCGCGCACCTGCTGGTAGATGCGGCCGACGTATTCGCCGAGCAGGCCGAGCGCGAAGATGATCACGCCGAGCAGGAAGAACGTGATCGCGAACAGCGTGAACACGCCTTGCACTTCCGCGCCGACGATGAAGCGGCGCACGAGCAGCAGCACGAACAGCGCGGCGGAGCCGAGCGACAGGATCACGCCGATGAACGACAGCCACTGCAGCGGCACGACCGAGAAGCCCGTCACGAGGTCGAAGTTCAGCCGGATCAGGCTGTACAGCGAATACTTCGATTCGCCCGCGAAGCGTTCCTCGTGCGCGACTTCGATCTCGGTCGGGTTCTGCGCGAACGTGTACGCGAGCGCGGGGATGAACGTGTTGACTTCGCCGCACACGTTGATCGTGTCGATGATGCGGCGGCTGTACGCGCGCAGCATGCAGCCCTGGTCGGTCATCTTGATGCGCGTGATGCGCTCGCGCAGCCGGTTCATCATCTGCGACGCCTTGCGCCGCCACAGGCTGTCCTGGCGCTGCTTGCGGATCGAGCCGACGTAGTCGTAGCCCTCGCGCATCTTCGCGATCAGCTTGCCGATTTCCTCGGGCGGGTTCTGCAGGTCGGCGTCGAGCGTGATGACGATTTCGCCGCGCGACTGCGCGAAGCCCGCGAGGATCGCCATGTGCTGGCCGTAGTTGCCGTTGAGCAGCACGACGCGCGTCGTGTCGGGCCGGACGTGGAACTGATCGGCGAGCATCGCGGCCGAGCGGTCGCGGCTGCCGTCGTTGATCAGGATCACTTCGTACGACGCGTCGAGTGCGTCGAGCGCCGGATACAGGCGCGCGAACAGCGCGGCGAGGCCGTCTTCCTCGTTGTATACGGGGATGATGACCGATACTTCGGGCCGGTCGGTGTCCAGATGCGCGGCGCCCGGGTGCCCGGCGCCCGAATGCCCGGCGCGTGCTTCAAGGTGACTCATGTACGCTTATTTTCCGTATTGTTCGCAAATCTGATTGACGGCGTCGGCCACGCGACGCACGTCGCCTTCCGTCATCTGCGTAAACAGCGGCAGCGTGACGGTCGACGCGCCGTACCGTTCGGCGTGGGGGAACATGCCCTCCTTGAAACCGCGCGCACGGTACAGCGTGAAAAGATGGATCGCCGGGTAGTGGATGCCGGTGCCGATCCCGCGTTCCTTCATCTGCGCCATGAATTCGGCGCGCGTGATCGTCAGCCGCTCGAGCGGCAGCGTGACCAGGAACATGTGCCAGTTGCCGTTCTCGAATTCGGCGACCGGCAGGCCGAGGCCCAGCTTCACGGCCGCGCCGCCGTCGAACGCGGCGAAATACGCGCGGGCGAGCGCGCGGCGCTGCGCGGTGAAGCGCTCGATGTGCGGCAGCTGGCCGAGGCCGACGCGCGCGGCGACGTCGGTCAGGTTGTACTTGCCGCCGAGCACGTCGCAGTCCATCCCGTCGAAGCCGGTGCGCGTGATGCCCTGCAGCCGGTACTTCTGCGCGAGCACGGCTTCGTCCTCGTCGTTCAGCACGAGCGCGCCGCCTTCGATCGTCGTCAGGTTCTTGTTCGCGTGGAAGCTGAACGACACGATGTCGCCGATCGCGCCGATGCGCTTGCCGTGCCACGTCGAGCCGAACGCCTGCGCGGCATCCTCGATCACGCGCAGTTTGTGCGCGCGGGCGATCGCGTACAGGCGGTCCAGGTCGACCGGCAGGCCGGACAGGAACACGGGGATGATCGCCTTCGTGCGCGGCGTGATCGCCTGCTCGAGCTTGTCGAGGTCGATGTTGCGCGTGACGGGATCGATGTCCGCGAACACGGGCGTCGCGCCGGTTTCGATGATCACGTTGCTGGTCGAGACCCACGACGCCGGCGTCGTGATCACCTCGTCACCGGGGCCGACGCCCGCGATGCGCAGGCCGATCTCGAGCGTGCAGGTGCCCGAATTGAATGCGCGGACCGGACGGCCGCCGCAGTACTCGGACAGCGCGGCTTCGAATTTCTGGCACTGCGGGCCGGTCGTGATCCAGCCCGAGCGGAGCACGTCGACGACGCCCTGGATGGTTTCCTCATCGATCTCGGGGCGGGTGAACGGCAGAAACGGAGCGGTAGTCTGGCTCATGAACGCGTTGGGCCTGTAATGGCGTGTAATAAAAGGGTCGGGCGATCCGTCCGAAACCGGCATTAAACACCGGTTGGCCGATTCGCACCGTGATTTTTTGTAGGCGGACGCTTAACGAACGCCGGGGCCGCGGGCCGCGCTCAACTGCGCGCGAGCACGAGCACGCCGATCAGGATGATGCCGATGCCGACGAACTTCTGGATCGACAGCACCTCGCCGAACAGGTACCACGCCGCGAACGCGTTGACGACGTAGCCGAGCGACAGCATCGGGTACGCGATCGACACGTCGACCCGCGACAGCCCGACGATCCACACGACGACGCTCAGCACGTAGCAGCCGAGCCCGCCAATGATCGGCAACTGGGTCGCGATCTTGAATCCGACCGGGATGATGTTCGCACGGCTGAATTCGAAGTGTCCAACGGCGTTGACGCCGGCTTTCAGCAGAAGTTGCGCACAGGCGTTGAGCATCACGCCGGTGATGATGCAGACGAACGAAACGGGATTCATGCGAAGGACGTCCTTACGATTGCGGTTTCTCGACGATCACGCGGCGGTTGTCGCGCGCGACCACGCGCATCGGCACGCCTTCCTTGGCGAGCGCGTCGTACTGGCCGGGCGGCATGATCGCGAGCGCATGGGTGTCCTGCTTCCAGCGCGTGACCCATTCGCCGACGGTCGGGATCCACTTGTTCGGCTCGACCGAGATCCCGAACGCGAGCTCGTCCTGGCGCTGGACCATGATCGTCGTGTGGCCCATGTAGAACGGGAACGTGTGATCGAGCATTTCGATCGAGTAGAACGGCGTGTCGGGCGGCAGCTTCGCCAGTTCGGCGCGCACGGCCGGCGCGAGCAGCGCGCCCGAGCTGTAGCGGCCGAACTCGTCGTGCCCGGTGCCGCCGATCGTGCCGAACGCGAGCCATGCGGCGCCGAACGCGGCGAGCGCGGCGGCTACGCCCGCGCGGCGGTTCAGCCACGCGGCCGCGAGCGTCAGCGCGGCCGAGACCGCGAGACCGGCGTACAGCCACATCTGGAACGCGCGGTACAGCGCGTTCGGCGTGCGGGCGTCGCCCTGGTACGCGAGGAAGATGATCCCGAACGCCGCGGCGACGAAGAACACGAGATAGCCGAGCAGGTGGCGGCGGAAGCGCTCGGCCGTCATTAGCGGCAGGTACGCGCCGATGATCAGCGCGAGCGCCGGCGCGACCGGCAGCACGTACGAGATCAGCTTCGAATGCGACGCGCTGAAGAACAGGAAGATGAACGCGCTCCAGATCAGCAGCACGAGCATCGGCGAGAAGCCGTTCGGCTGGCGCGGCATGCGCAACGCATGGCGGATGCTCTGCCACGCGACCGACAGCCACGGCAGGAAGCCGACCAGCAGCACCGGCACGAAGTAGTACAGCGGGCCCGGGCGGTTCTGTTCCGGGGTCAGGTACCGGCGGAACTGCTGGACGACGAAGAAGAAGTTGAAGAATTCGGGGTTGCGCTGCTGGACGAGCACGAACCACGGCGTGACGATCGCGAAGAAGATCACGAGGCCGCTGACCAGATACAGGCGCTTCCACAGCGCCCAGTCGCGCGCGATCACCGTATACAGCACGAGCACGGCGCCCGGCAGGATCAGCCCGACGAGGCCCTTGGACAGCACCGCGAACGCCATCGCGGCCCAGCACGCCCACATCCAGCCGCGCACCGCGGCCGGGCGCAGCCCGGGCCGCTGCGCGAGCAGCAGCGAGCACAGCGACAGCGCCATCCAGAACGCGAGCCCCATGTCGAGCGCGTTGAAGTGACCCATCAGGTTCCAGTAAGGCGCGCTGGCCAGCACGACGGCCGCGAGGAAGCCCGACAGCGGATTGAACAGGCGCGCGCCGGTGTAGCCGACGAGCAGTACGCCGGCGAAGCTCGCGACGGCGGTATACAGGCGCGCCTGCCATTCGCCGATGCCGAACCATGCGAACGTCAGCGCGTTCAGCCAGGTTTGCAGCGGCGGCTTCTCGAAGTACTTGTAGCCGTTGTAGCGCGGCGTGATCCAGTCGCCGGTGACGAACATCTCGCGCGCCATTTCCGCATAGCGGCCTTCGTCGCTCGGGATCAGGTGGCGCAGCCCGAGCGGCGCGAACCAGACGATCGCGAACGCGACGAGCAGGAGGACGAGCGTGATGCGATTGAGCGGTAGCCTCGACGGCGTATCGTTCATGGGTTTTCAGCCTGTTGGTTATTGTGACGGGCCGCCGGCGGGTTGCGCCGGGGGCGGGCGGCCTGGCCGGGCCGATCCGGGGGATCGACCCGCTGCGCCGGCCCGAGTTTTACCGCAACCGGGATTAACGTTCAATTAAGAGCGCGGCGGCGACTTTGCGGCCTTCGGCCATCAGGATGTTGTAGGTGCGGCAGGCGGCCTGGAAATCCATCGTCTCGACGCCGATCCGCTTCGCGGTGAGCGCCGCGACGAGCCGCGGGTGCGGGAAGCGCAGCCGCGCGCCGCTGCCGAAGATCACGAGTTCGGGCGTCGGATCGAGCAGCATCGCGAAATGCTCGGGCGCGAGCGCGTCGAACGACGACACGGGCCAGGCCTGGACCGGCGCGCCGGGCAGCACGATGACGCTCGTTTCATGGCGTTCGAGATTGACGTCGACATAATCGGGGCCGTAGCCGGTGACGGTGTTGAGCGCGCCGCTCGTGTCCTGGTGCAGTTTCAAATCGGTATTCCGCGGTTCCGTAGGGGAATGGGTTGGCCGGGCCGCAAGGGCCCGGCAGGCCGGTTTCGCGCGCCCGGCCACGCGCGGACGCCCGACGGCGCGGGCCCGGCGCGGCTATGGTGCATTGCGAAAGTCGGCCAAAATCCGCTAAATTATAACTTTTTGGTCGCCTGCGGGCGCCACTTGCGTCGTGCGTCGCCACAAGCCGCGTCCGGCCGCCGCTTTTTCCCAGTCTAGACAGCGCGCACAGACCGGCCGCTTTCCAGTTTTGATCCCGTCCCCCGGCCGCAAGGCCAACCCAGGAACCGTGTCGTCGTGAAACCGATTCAGAAGTCGAACAAGCTGCTCAACGTCTGCTACGACATCCGTGGCCCGGTGCTCGAGCACGCGAAGCGCCTCGAGGAAGAAGGCCACCGCATCATCAAGCTGAACATCGGCAACCTCGCGCCGTTCGGTTTCGACGCGCCGGACGAAATCATCCAGGACATGATCCGCAACCTGCCGGCGTCGTCCGGCTATTCGGATTCGAAGGGCGTGTTCTCGGCGCGCAAGGCCGTGATGCACTACACGCAGGAAAAGGGCGTCGTCGGCGTCGGTCTCGACGACATCTACATCGGCAACGGCGCGTCCGAGCTGATCGTGATGGCGACCCAGGCGCTCCTGAACGACGGCGACGAAGTGCTGCTGCCCGCGCCCGACTACCCGCTGTGGACGGCGGCCGTGAGCCTGTCGGGCGGCACGCCCGTGCACTACGTGTGCGACGAGCAGAACGCGTGGATGCCCGATCTCGACGACATCCGCAGCAAGATCACGCCGAACACGAAGGCGATCGTCGTGATCAACCCGAACAACCCGACCGGCGCGCTTTATTCCGACGAATTGCTGCTCGAGCTGCTCGCGATCGCGCGCCAGCACGGGCTGATCGTGTTCGCGGACGAGGTCTACGACAAGATCGTCTACGACGGCCTCGAGCACACGGCGCTCGGCGCGCTGTCGGAGGACGTGATCACCGTCACGTTCAACAGTTTGTCGAAGAGCTATCGGTCGTGCGGCTATCGCGCGGGCTGGATGGCCGTGTCGGGCCTCGGCGGCGACAACCGCCGGCGCGCGAAGGATTACCTCGAAGGGCTCGGCATCCTGTCGTCGATGCGCCTGTGCGCGAACGTGCCCGGCCAGTTCGCGATCCAGACGGCGCTCGGCGGCTACCAGAGCATCAACGAGCTGATCGTGCCGAGCGGGCGCCTGTACAAGCAGCGCGAACTCGCGTATGACATGCTGACGTCGATCCCGGGCGTGACCTGCGTGAAGCCGCAGGCCGCGCTGTACATGTTTCCGCGCCTCGACCCGAAGCTCTACCCGATCCAGAACGACCAGCAGTTCATCCTCGACCTGTTGCTCGAGGAGCGCGTGCTGCTGGTGCAGGGCACGGGTTTCAACTGGGCGACGCCGGACCATTTCCGCGTGGTCTTCC
This sequence comes from Burkholderia sp. LAS2, assembly GCF_018417615.1. NCBI lineage: Bacteria > Pseudomonadati > Pseudomonadota > Betaproteobacteria > Burkholderiales > Burkholderiaceae > Burkholderia > Burkholderia sp. LAS2. Next base: position 2,476,408 of record NZ_CP071052.1, on the reverse strand, counting down.
TGCCGAACCTCGACGACCTGACCGATTCGATCAACCGGATCGCACGCTTCCTCGACGGCTACCGCAAGCGCCATTCGGTCTGAGCGGGCAGCGTCTCACGGAACTCACTACTTCTTACTCATCGATCACACGCAGCATGGAACCGATCAAAGTTGGCCTGTTGGGCTTCGGCACCGTCGGCAGCGGCACCTTCACGGTGTTGCACCGCAACCAGGAAGAAATCAAACGACGCGCGGGGCGCGGCATCGAGGTCGCGCGCATTGCCGTGCGCAACCCGGCCAAGGCTCAGGCGGCGCTCGGCGCCCACGCCGGCACCGCGCAGATCACCGACGACTTCAACGCGGTCGTCGACGATCCGTCGATTTCGATCATCGCCGAGATGATCGGCGGCACGGGCATCGCGCGCGAGCTCGTGCTGCGCGCGATCGCGAACGGCAAGCACGTCGTGACGGCGAACAAGGCGCTGCTCGCGGTGCACGGCACCGAGATCTTCGAAGCCGCGCGCGAGAAGGGCGTGATGGTCGCGTTCGAGGCGGCCGTCGCCGGCGGCATCCCGATCATCAAGGCGCTGCGCGAAGGCCTGACCGCGAACCGCATCCAGTACATCGCCGGCATCATCAACGGCACGACGAACTACATCCTGTCCGAAATGCGCGACCGCGGGCTCGACTTCGCGACCGCGCTGAAGGCCGCGCAGGCGCTCGGCTACGCGGAAGCCGATCCGACCTTCGATATCGAGGGCGTCGACGCCGCGCACAAGGCGACGATCATGAGCGCGATCGCGTTCGGCGTGCCGGTGCAGTTCGACCGCGCGTATGTCGAAGGCATCAGCAAGCTCGACGCGACCGACATCCGCTACGCGGAAGAGCTCGGTTACCGGATCAAGCTGCTCGGCATCGCGCGCCGCGCCGCAAACGGCATCGAGCTGCGTGTGCACCCGACGCTGATCCCGGAAAAGCGCTTGCTCGCGAACGTCGAGGGTGCGATGAACGCGGTCGTCGTGCACGGCGACGCAGTCGGCACGACGCTGTACTACGGCAAGGGCGCGGGCGCGGAGCCGACCGCTTCGGCCGTCGTCGCGGATCTCGTCGACGTCACGCGCCTGCATACGGCCGATCCCGAGCATCGTGTGCCGCACCTCGCGTTCCAGCCGGACAGCCTGTCGAACACGCCGATTCTGCCGATCGAGGAAGTGACGAGCGGCTACTACCTGCGCCTGCGCGTCGCCGATCAGACCGGCGTGCTCGCCGCGATCACGCGCATCCTCGCCGAATCGGGCATCTCGATCGACGCGCTGCTGCAGAAGGAATCGGAGCAGATCGACGGCGCGAACGGCGAAACCGACATCATCCTGATCACGCACGAGACGGTCGAGAAGAACGTCAACGCGGCGATCGCGCAAATCGAGAGCCTCGCGACCGTCGTGTCGAAGGTGACGAAGCTGCGCATGGAAGCGCTGAACTGAGGCTGACGACATGAACTACATCTCCACGCGCGGCGCCGGCATCGGCGAGCGCCATACGTTCTCCGACATCCTGCTCGGCGGTCTCGCGAAGGACGGCGGGCTCTACCTGCCGGCCGAGTATCCGAAGGTGTCCGCCGACGAGCTCGCGCGCTGGCGCACGCTGCCGTACGCGGATCTCGCGTTCGAGATCCTGTCGAAGTTCTGCGACGACGTGCCGGCCGACGACCTGCGCGCGATCACGCGCCGCACGTACACGGCTGCCGTGTACAGCAACACGCGCCACGGCGAGAACGCATCCGACATCACGCCGCTGAAGACGCTCGGCACCGAGCACGGCACGGCGCTGTCGCTGCTCGAACTGTCGAACGGCCCGACGCTCGCGTTCAAGGACATGGCGATGCAGCTGCTCGGCAACCTGTTCGAGTACACGCTCGCGAAGCACGGCGAAGCGCTGAACATCCTCGGCGCGACGTCGGGCGATACCGGCAGCGCGGCCGAATACGCGATGCGCGGCAAGGCCGGCGTGCGCGTGTTCATGCTGTCGCCGCACAAGAAGATGAGCGCGTTCCAGACCGCGCAGATGTTCAGCCTGCAGGATCCGAACATCTTCAACCTCGCGGTCGAAGGCGTGTTCGACGACTGCCAGGACATCGTGAAGGCCGTATCGAACGATCACGCATTCAAGGCGCAGCAGAAGATCGGCACCGTCAACTCGATCAACTGGGCGCGCGTCGTCGCGCAGGTCGTGTACTACTTCAAGGGCTATTTCGCGGCGACGCAGTCGAACGACGAGCGCGTGTCGTTCACGGTGCCGTCGGGCAACTTCGGCAACGTCTGCGCGGGCCACATCGCGCGGATGATGGGGCTGCCGATCGCGAAGCTGGTGGTCGCGACCAACGAGAACGACGTGCTCGACGAGTTCTTCCGCACCGGCGCATACCGCGTGCGCAGCGCCGAGCACACCTATCACACGAGCAGCCCGAGCATGGACATCTCGAAGGCCTCGAACTTCGAGCGCTTCGTGTTCGACCTGCTCGGCCGCGATCCGGCCCGCGTGATGCAATTGTTCCGCGACGTCGAGGAGAAGGGCGGCTTCGATCTCGCGGCCAGCGGCGATTTCGCGCGCGTCGCCGAATTCGGTTTCGTGTCGGGCCGCAGCAGCCACGCCGACCGCATCGCGACGATCCGCGACGTGTTCTCGCGCTACGACACGATGATCGATACGCATACGGCCGACGGCGTGAAGGTCGCGCGCGAGCATCTGGAGGCCGGCGTGCCGATGGTCGTGCTCGAGACGGCGCAGCCGATCAAGTTCGGCGAGACGATCCGCGAAGCGCTCGATCGCGAAGCCGAGCGGCCGGCCGCATTCGACGGGCTCGAGGCGCTGCCGCAGCGCTTCGAGGTCGTGAAGGCCGACGCGCAGCAGGTGAAGGACTTCATCGCCGCCCATACGGGCGCATGATGTGCCGCCGGGCGCGAGCCCGGCGTGCAGGCAGGACGGCCGGAATGCCGATTCGTCGAATGGATCGGGGTTCCGGCCGTTTCGTTTGGCCCGCGGGTTGGGTACGCGGACATCGCATGTGGCGCGAAATGCGCGAAACAAGTGTCAGACCTGCGGGTTCGCGCCGATCACAATCTTCGCATGTTCGCCATATCGCGCGTGCGTACGGCGGCGTCGCTACAATGACGTATTGATTCCAACGATCCCCGATTCCATCGATGTCGAACCCGAATCCCGCGGCGCCGCGCGCGCCGATGCTGTCGACCGCCGAGGCGCTCGCCGCGCTGCTCGATGCCGCGAAGCCGCTGCCCGGCGCCGAAACCGTCGCCACGCTCGACGCGCTCGGCCGCGTGCTGGCGGCCGACGTCAGCTCGCCGCTCGACGTGCCGCCGATGCATACGAGCGCGATGGACGGCTATGCGGTGCGCGTCGCCGACCTGCTGCACGGCGATCGGCGCTTGCCGGTGTCGCAGCGCATTCCGGCCGGGTATCCGGCCGCGCCGCTCGCGGCCGGCACGGCCGCGCGGATCTTCACCGGTGCGACGGTGCCGCCCGGCGCCGACGCCGTCGTGATGCAGGAGCAGACGTCGGCCGACGGCGACGCGGTCGAGATCCTGCACACGCCGAAGGCCGGCGAATGGATCACCGCGCAGGGCGCGGACATTCATCAGGGTTCGGTGATCCTGTCGGCCGGCACGCGGCTCACGCCGCAGGCGCTCGGCCTCGCCGCATCGGTCGGCTGCGCGCAATTGTCGGTCGCGCGGCGGATTCGCGTGGCGGTGTTCTTCACCGGCGACGAACTGACGATGCCCGGCGAGCCGCTGAAGCCCGGCGCGATCTACAACTCGAATCGCTTCACGCTGCGCGGGCTGCTCGAGCGGCTCGGCTGCCACGTGACCGACTACGGAATCGTGCCCGACTCGCTGGCCGCGACGCGCGACACGCTGCGCGAGGCCGCCCGCGATCACGACGTGATCCTGACGAGCGGCGGCGTGTCGGTCGGCGACGAGGACCACGTGAAGCCGGCCGTCGAGGCCGAAGGGCGGCTCGCGCTGTGGCAGATCGCGATGAAGCCCGGCAAGCCGCTCGCGTACGGCGCGGTGCGCCGTGGCGACGCGCGCGCCGACGCGCACTTCATCGGGCTGCCCGGCAACCCCGTCTCGAGCTTCGTCACGTTCCTGCTGTTCGTGCGGCCATTCCTGCTGCGCCTGTCCGGCGTGCGCGACGTCGCGCCGCGCGCGTTGTCGCTGCGTGCCGATTTTTCGCAGAGCAAGGGCGACCGGCGCAACGAATTCCTGCGCGCGCGCGTCAATGCGGCCGGCGGCCTCGACCTGTTCCCGAACCAGAGCTCGGCCGTGCTCACGTCGACGGTCTGGGGCGACGGCCTGATCGACAATCCGCCGCAGCACGCGATCAGCGCGGGCGAGACCGTGCGTTTCATTCCGTTTTCCGAATTGCTGTCGTAACGCGGCGGCTTCCGAACCATGAAGATTCAGCTTAAATTTTTTGCAAGCGTGCGTGAAGCATTGGGCGTGGCCGACGAAGAAGCCGACGTGCCGGACAGCGTGACGACCGTCGGCGACGTGCGTGCGTGGCTGCGCGTGCGCGGCGGCGCGTGGGCCGACACGCTCGCCGAAGGGCGCGCGTTGCGCATGGCCTGCAACCACGAGATGACCGATCCCGACACGCGGCTCACCGAAGGCTGCGAGGTCGCGTTCTTCCCGCCGGTGACGGGCGGCTGAGCTTTGCATGGGACCGGTGATGGCAACGATACGAATCCAGACCGACGATTTCGACCTGAACGCCGAAGTGGCGGCATTGCGCGCGCGCAACCCGAAGATCGGCGCGCTCGCGTGCTTCGTCGGCACGGTGCGCGACCTGAACGAAGGCGATGCGGTCGCCGCGCTGGAGCTCGAGCACTATCCGGGCATGACCGAGAAGGCGCTCGAGAAGATCGCGGCGGAGGCCGGCCGGCGCTGGCCGGGCATCGACGTCGCGATTGTGCATCGCGTCGGCAGGCTGCTGCCGCTCGACCAGATCGTGATGGTCGCGACGGTCGCGTCGCACCGCGGCGATGCGTTCGCGTCATGCGAGTTCGTGATGGACTATCTGAAGACCGAAGCGCCGTTCTGGAAGAAGGAAACGACGCCGGACGGCGAGCGTTGGGTCGATGCGCGCAGTACCGACGACGCGGCGCTCGCGCGCTGGGGCGTCGAGTCGGGCAATACGCGGCGCTGAGTGCGGCGCGCGGACGATGCGGCGATGTACCGCAGGTGCGGCGTCGTCGCGCGTGACGGGTATTACGCGTCCGGGTCGACGCCGCGCCCGATGATCTTCGTCGGAAACGGCTCGCCGCGAGCGCGCGACGGCAACGCGTGCGGATCGTCGCCCGTGTCGCGACGGCGCGGCGCGACCGCGTCGAGCAGCGCCTGCTGTTCGGGCGGAATCCGGTAGTCCCAGCCGAACCGGCTCAACTGCAGGCTCTGCGCGATCCGCAGCGCGGGCTCCATGAAACGGATCGCCGCGGCCGGCGCGTAACGCGCTTCGACGGTGTTCAGGAACAGCGACAGCCAGCGGCTGAAATGGGCCGGCTCGATGCCGTCGAGCGGCTGGTGCGCCTGCTGCACGTTGCCGCGATAGCCCTTGGTGCCGAGCACGAGGCTCGACCAGAACATCACCATCTTCGGCAGATGATCGTCCCAGCGGCCGGCGAGCTTCGCGTCGAACACGGGCCCGAGCAGCGGATCGGCGCGCACGCGGTCGTAAAACGCGTAGACGAGAGCGCGGATGTTGTCTTCGGTCGGCTCGGCGTCGCGGGGGCGGGCCGGTACGGGTTCGGGCGAGGCAGGCAGGGCAGTCATGACAAAAAGGGCCGGTGGAGCAGGGCAGCGACAGGGCGCCGGCGCAGGCAACGAGCAGGACGCCGGCCGGATTTTGACGCAAAATAGCGTCCTGTAACCCCTGGAAAACGTGCAGATATCACGCATCTTATTGCGCGCACGCGATCCCGGCAACCCGGGGCCGCGCCGCGGGATCCTCGATCGGCCTTGCACGCGTCGCGATCGGCCCGGCTCACGTCGTTGGGGCACGATCGATCTTTTCCGTATTCGCTCATGAGACTCACCGACTACACCGACTATTCGCTGCGCGTGATGCTGTACCTCGCCGTGCGCGGCGAGGGACTCGCGACGATCCAGGAGATCTCGGACGCCTACGGCATCTCGAAGAACCATCTGATGAAAGTCGTCCAGCAGCTCGGCGAGCTGGGCTGGGTCGACACCGTTCGCGGCCGCAACGGCGGGCTGCGGCTGTTCGCCGATTCGCTGCAACTGACGGTCGGCCAGGTCGTGCGGGCGACCGAAAACGACTTCGCGCTGGTCGGCTGCTTTTCGTCGGATGGCGGCGAGTCGCGCGGCTGCGCGATCGAGCCGCAGTGCCGGCTGAAGGGCGTGCTGGCGGCCGCACGCGATGCGTTCTTCGCGGAACTCGATCGTCACACGCTCGGCGAACTGGCCGAGCCCGCGTCGCCGCTCGCGGCGCTGCTCGGCATCCGTCCGGTCGCGCTCGTGCGCGCCGCGCCGACGCCGGACGAAGCGCCGACGGCCGCCGAGCCGTCGTCCAACGCCCACTGACACGCGGGCGCCGCGGGCCCCTGCGTCCATCCGATCACACCGCCGGGCCGTTTTAAGGGTGTCCGGCATTTTTTGCGCTGAATCAACCCGAATTTCGCTTGAAAGCCGCATAACCATCCTCATCTTGGTGTTAATCGAAAATTGGAGGTCTCAACCAAATGAGAATCGACAAGCTCACCACCAAGTTCCAGGAAGCACTCGCGGACGCGCAAAGCCTCGCGGCCGGCCGCGACAATCAATACATCGAACCCGTTCACGTGCTCGCGGCACTGGTCGCGCAGCAGGACGGATCGGCCCGCTCGCTGATGTCGCGTGCGGGCGTGCACGTGCAGGCGCTGCAAGGCGCGCTGAACGAAGCCATTTCGCGCCTGCCGCAAGTGACGGGCACGGGCGGCGACATCCAGATCGGCCGTGAGTTGGCCGGGCTGCTGAACCAGGCCGACAAGGAAGCGCAGAAGCTCAACGACACGTTCATCGCGAGCGAGATGTTCCTGCTTGCCGTGTCCGACGACAAGGGCGACGCCGGCAAGCTCGCGCGTCAGCACGGCCTCACGCGCAAGGCGCTCGAAGCCGCGATCGCCGCGGTGCGCGGCGGCTCGCAGGTGCACAGCCAGGACGCGGAAAGCCAGCGCGAGGCACTGAAGAAATACACGGTCGACCTGACCGAGCGCGCCCGTGCGGGCAAGCTCGATCCGGTGATCGGCCGCGACGACGAAATCCGCCGTTCGATCCAGATCCTGCAGCGCCGCACCAAGAACAACCCGGTGCTGATCGGCGAGCCGGGCGTCGGCAAGACCGCGATCGTCGAAGGGCTCGCGCAGCGGATCGTCAACGGCGAGGTGCCCGAGACGCTGAAGGGCAAGCGCGTGCTGTCGCTCGACATGGCCGCACTGCTCGCCGGCGCGAAGTACCGCGGCGAGTTCGAGGAACGCCTGAAGGCGGTGCTCAACGACATCGCGAAGGACGAAGGCCGGACGATCGTCTTCATCGACGAGATCCACACGATGGTCGGCGCGGGCAAGGCCGAAGGCGCGATGGATGCGGGCAACATGCTGAAGCCGGCGCTGTCGCGCGGCGAGCTGCACTGCATCGGCGCGACCACGCTCGACGAATACCGCAAGTACATCGAGAAGGACGCCGCGCTCGAACGCCGCTTCCAGAAGGTGCTCGTCGACGAGCCGAGCGTCGAGGCGACGATCGCGATCCTGCGCGGGCTGCAGGAGAAGTACGAACTGCACCACGGTGTCGACATCACCGACCCGGCGATCGTCGCCGCGGCCGAGCTGTCGCATCGCTACATCACCGACCGCTTCCTGCCCGACAAGGCGATCGACCTGATCGACGAAGCCGCTTCGAAGATCAAGATGGAAATCGATTCGAAGCCCGAAGAGATGGACAAGCTCGACCGTCGTCTGATCCAGCTGAAGATCGAGCGCGAAGCCGTGAAGAAGGAGCAGGACGAAGCGTCGCAGAAGCGCCTGCAGCTGATCGAGGAAGAGATCGACCGCCTCGGCCGCGAATATGCGGACCTGGAAGAGATCTGGACCGCCGAGAAGGCCGCGGTGCAGGGCAGCGCGCAACTGAAGGAAGAGATCGAGAAGGTGCGGGCGGATATCGCGCGCCTGCAGCGTGAAGGCAAGCTCGAGAAGGTCGCCGAGCTGCAGTACGGCAAGCTGCCGCAGCTCGAGTCACAGCTCAAGCAGGTCACGCAGGCCGAAGAGCAGGAGCAGCACAACCCGACGCGCCCGCGCCTGCTGCGCACGCAGGTCGGCGCCGAGGAAATCGCGGAAGTCGTGTCGCGTTCGACCGGGATTCCGGTGTCGCGGATGATGCAGGGCGAACGCGAGAAGCTGCTGCACATCGAGGAAAAGCTGCACGAGCGCGTGGTCGGCCAGGATGAGGCGATCAACGCGGTGGCCGACGCGATCCGTCGTTCGCGCGCGGGTCTCGCCGATCCGAACCGTCCGTACGGCTCGTTCCTGTTCCTCGGCCCGACGGGGGTCGGCAAGACCGAGCTGTGCAAGGCGCTGGCGTCGTTCCTGTTCGATTCGGAAGAGCATCTGATCCGCATCGACATGAGCGAGTTCATGGAGAAGCACAGCGTCGCGCGGCTGATCGGCGCGCCGCCGGGCTATGTCGGCTACGAGGAAGGCGGCTATCTGACGGAAGCCGTGCGCCGCAAGCCGTACAGCGTGATCCTGCTCGACGAGATCGAGAAGGCGCATCCGGACGTATTCAACGTGCTGCTGCAGGTGCTCGACGACGGCCGCATGACCGACGGGCAGGGGCGCACGGTCGACTTCAAGAACACGGTGATCGTGATGACGTCGAACCTCGGCTCGCAGGTGATCCAGGCGATGACGGGCGCGCCGCAGGACGAGATCAAGGACGCGGTGTGGCTCGAGGTGAAGCAGCATTTCCGCCCGGAGTTCCTGAACCGGATCGACGACGTCGTCGTGTTCCATGCGCTCGACCGCAGCAACATCGAGTCGATCGCGAAGATCCAGCTCGCCCGCCTGCACGACCGGCTCGCGAAACTCGACATGGCGCTCGACGTGTCGCCGTCGGCGCTCGAGCAGATCGCGAAGGTCGGCTACGATCCGGTGTTCGGCGCGCGGCCGCTGAAGCGCGCGATCCAGCAGGAGATCGAGAACCCGGTCGCGAAGCTGATCCTCGCCGGCCGCTTCGGTCCGAAGGACGTGATCCCGGTCGACGTCAACGACGGCCAGTTCGTGTTCGACCGCGTCGTGCACTGATCGCCGGTAATCGGCGGTGCGCCCGGTTCGCACCGCCGGGCGCGCAAAAACAAACACCCCGCTCAGGCGGGGTGTTTGCTTATGGAGCGGCCGAAACGTTCGAAGCGGCCGCCCGGGCTGTCAGGCGTGCGGGCTCAGGCCTTGTTGCCGCCGAACATGCCGGCGAGCTGCGTGAGCGTGCCGAGCACGTTCGACGTGTCGAGCTGGCCGCTGGCCGGCACTTCGCCGTTCGGCGTCGCGCCGTTGACGACGTGCGGCAGCACCTGCGCGAGGATCGACGACGCTTGCGACGGATCGATGCCGACCTTGCTCGCGAGCGAGCCGACGACGTCCGAGCCGAGCACGTTTTGCAGCGTATCCGGCGAGATCGGCTGGTTTTCGCCGGTGCCGACCCACGAACCGATGATCTCGCCGGCGCCGCCGGCCTTGAACTTCTCGATCAGCCCGTTCAGGCCGCCCGGCTGGTTGTTGATGAATTCGAGCGCGGTCGCGATGAGCGCGCTTTGCGAGTTGCCGCCGGCCTGGCCGCCGATCAGACCGCCAACGATGTCGAGGAGACCCATGGTTCTTCACCTTCACTGAAAAGGGCGCCGTGACGACGGCGCCCGTTGAACGAATGCCGCGCGCACGCCGTCGCGCGCGCGGCGCACATCAGGCGCCCGACGCCGCGGCGGCGGAGGCGGCCTTGTCCTTCTTGCTCTTCTTCTTCGAACCCTTCGTCGCCTTCGCGGACGACGCGGCGGCCGGTGCGCTCGCGCCGGCGTCGGCGGATGCCGCGGCAGCGGCTGCCGCTTTTTCCTTCTTCGACGCGCGCTTGGTCTTGGCCGGCTTGCTCGCCGCTTCCGGTGCGCTCGCCGACGGCGCGGGCACCGCGGTCGTCGTGCCGGCCGTCGCGGTCGTGGACGTCGAGGCGGTGCCCGCCGACGTCGTGGTCGACGTGCCTGCCGACGTCGTCGCGGCCGGCTTCGACAGCTTCACGCCCTTCGGCGGCGTCGACGCGCCGCCGATCGTCAGGCCGTTTTCCTCGAGATGCCCGACCGACTTCGTGCCGAGGCCCTTCACGCGGTTCGCGAGATCGTCGGCGTCCTTGAACGGGCCGTTCTTGGTGCGTTCGTCGATGATCGCCTTCGACTTCACGGGCCCGAGCCCCTTCACGGATTCGAGCGCGGCCTGGTCGGCCGTGTTGACTTCGACGGCCGCGGCAAGGCCGGCGGCGAGCGACAGCGACAGCGCGACAAACAGCATCAGCAGCTTTTTCAGCATGGCAAGGGCTCCCTGGTTCTGACGGATGAATGGCTGTTGCAACGGACGACGACGCGCGAGCTCGCCGGGCGTCGCCGTTAAGCATAGGACAAATGCGTGCCCTTTTTGAGACAGGCTGACCGAATCTTGCTGAAGGCTTGCGGCGCTGTAAAGGCCGAAACCGCTGCGGGGCGCCGATTTTGACCATTCTTTACGGTGTCGCCGGGTATCGCGAGCGTATCGCGGGTGAACGCCCCACTGGCCGTCAGACAATGCTTGACTTAGAGTGAACTCTAACTCCTAACCTTGTTCCTGCCATGTCGAAAACCGTATCCCAACCCTCCGCCGCCGGTCCGCTGACGATCGGGCAAGTCGCCGAACTGACGGGCGTGTCGACGCACACGCTGCGGTATTACGAGCAGGCCGGCCTGCTGCGCGCGATTTCGCGCACGGCGGCCGGGCACCGGCTCTATGCGCCGGCCGACCTTGACTGGCTGGCCTTTGTGATGCGCCTGAAGGCGACCGGCATGCCGATCGCGCAGATGCAGGCGTTCGCGGTGCTGCGCGAGCAGGGCGCGTCGACGTTCGGCGCGCGGCGCGACTTGCTGGTCGCGCATCGCGACGCGGTGCGCGCGCATATCGCGGAGTTGCAGGCGAGCCTCGACGCGATTGGCGACAAGATCGCGTACTACGAGGCGCAGGAACGGGAAACGGAACGACGGGCGAAACCTTCACACTCTTTATCGGAACAGGACGGACACGATGGAACGACTCGTTGAGGATCGCTACACGCGCGGCTGGAACAAACTGAAGGAAATCGACGGCGAAGCGGGCGAACGCGTGATCGCGGCGCTTGCGCCGATCGCGCCGGACTTCGCGCGGCTCCTGGTCGAATTCAGCTTCGGCGACATCTACAGCCGGCCGCAGCTCGACCTGAAGGCGCGCGAAATCGCGACGATCGCGGCGCTGGCCGCGCTCGGCAACGCGCAGCCGCAACTGAAGGTGCATATCGAGGCCGCGCTGAACGTCGGCTGCACGCGCGACGAGATCGTCGAGGTATTCATGCAGATGGCCGTGTATGCGGGGATGCCGGCCGCGCTGAACGCGCTGTTCGCCGCGCGCGAGGTGTTCGCGCGGCGCGACGAGGCGGCCGGCGTGACGGACGACGCGAACGAAGCGGCCGGACAGCCCGCATGACGGGGCGTGCGCCCGTGCGTCACGCGCGGTGCGGCGCGACGATCCGGTACTTCGCGATGCGCCGGTACAGCGTCGCGCGCGACATGCCGAGCGCCCGGGCGGTCGCGTCGGGCCGCCAGCGATGCGCGGTGAGCGCGGCGACGATGCGGCCGCGTTCGTCGTCGGGCAGCGCGCCCGGCGGCGCGCCGCCGAGTTGCGCGGCGAGGTCGGCCGGAAGGTCGCGGCGCGTCACGCGCGCGGCGTCGCACACCGCGCACGCATAGCGCAGCACGTTGCGCAGTTGCCGCACGTTGCCCGGCCATGCATACGCGGCGAGCTGTTCGGCGAGCGTCGCGTCGAGCGTGAGCACGTGGCCGGTCGCCTGCGCTTCCTCGGCGAACACGGCGGCGATCACGTCGCGCACGTCCGCGCGTTCGCGCAGCGGCGGCAGGTCGAACGTCGCGCCGCTCAACCGGTAGTACAGATCCTCGCGGAACGTGCCGTCGGCGACCATCCGCGCGAGATCGCGGTGCGTCGCGCAGATCACGTCGAGATCGACGCGCACGGGCGTATCGCTGCCGAGCGGCACGACCTCGCCGTCGGCGAGCACGCGCAACAGGCGCGTCTGTAGCGCGAGCGGCATGTCACCGATTTCATCGAGAAACAGCGTGCCGCCGTCGGCGAGCGCGATCTTGCCGCGCGCGCCGTGCTTGCGTGCGCCGGTGAACGCGCCGGCCGCATAACCGAACAGTTCGCTCTCGATCAGCGCTTCCGGCAGCGCGCCGCAGTTGACGGCGACGAACGGCCGCGCGCGCCGCGCGCCGGCGTCGTGGATCGCGCGGGCGAACACTTCCTTGCCTGCGCCGGTTTCGCCGAGCACGAGGATCGGCAGCCGTTTGCTCGCGACGCGCAGCGCGAGTTCCGCTTGTTGCGCGATGCGCGCATCGCTGCTGTGCAGGAACGGCGTCAGCGCGCCGACGTGACGCGGCGCAGCGGTGCCCGGGCGGCGCGACGCCGCGCCGGGGTCGCGGCCGGCGCGTCGTAGCGGCGCACGCAGCCGCGCGTAGAGCGGGGCGCCGGTCGCGCGCACGCGCAGCGCGACGATCGTGTCGAGCCGCGCGGCGTCGCGCAGCGGCATCTCGGTCGCATCGAAGATCTCGTCGATATGGCGCGGCTCGCGCAGCGCCGGCAGCGCGTCGCGCGCCTGCCGGTTCGCGGCGACGATGTTGCCGCATTCGTCGAATGCGATCAGCCACTCGGGCTGCGCCTCGACGTAGTGACGGTTCGGATGCCCGAACAATATCCAGTGCTGCGCGGTGCTGTGCACGAAGTAGCCGTCCTCGATCAGCGCCGCGCTCTGCCGCACGAGCTGGTAGACGAGACGCTGGCTGTCGCGGCCGTCGGGCGAATGCACGGCCGACGCGTCGAGCACGCCGATCAGTTCGCCGCCCGGCGAGAAGATCGGCGCCGCGCTGCACGTGAGCGTCGTGAACGCCGCGCGAAAGTGATCGGTCTTGTGCACGGTGATCGGCGCGAGATCGGTCAGCACGCTCGCGACGCCGCACGTTCCTTCCTCGCTTTCCGACCAGCACGAGCCGATGTGCAGCCCCGCATGGCGGAAGTCGTTGCGGCGTTCGCGGTCGATCCGGTAGTCGATCGTCACGCCGTGCGCGTCGGTCAGCATCACGCAGTAGTCGGCGACGCGAATCATGTCGTGCAGCCGCGTCAGGCACTGGCCCGACGCGCGCAGGAAGGCTTCCTCCTTGTCGCGCACCTCGCGCAGCTCCGCCGCGGTCAGCACGCGCGGGCCGATCGACGAAGCGGGGTCGAGACGGTAGCGCTCCAGCGACCGTTGCCACGACGACACGAGGCGCGCGGAATCCGCCGGCGCGGGCAGGCGTCCGGCGAGCGCGCCGAGTACACGGTCGGCGTGCTGGGCCTGGGGGACGGCGTAGGGCATGGTCGGCTCCGGTTCCGTACGGCGGGGATGTCGCTGTTCTTGTAGCACATCCGATTCGGCGAATCACATTGCATCGCAGCACGCGGCGCGCATGAGACGGTCGTCTCACCGGTATCGCGCCGTGTCTCGCGCAGTTGAGACGGCCGCATGCGCGGCGCGCGGCGGCCGTGCGGCGGGGCGTCGCGTGCGCGGCGCGGCGCGAACGCAGGGTTTGCGGGCGGAACGCCGCGCATGCACGGGCGCCGCAGCAACCGCGTCGCCGTATCGGCGACGTGAGACGTCTGCGCGAATTCGACGCGCGCTGCGTCGTCACGGCCGCGCATCCGGAACCCGCGCATGCCCGCCGCGCCAGCGTCCACGCGGGTTTCGCGGCGATCGCACGCACGATGGCACGCCGCTTGCAGTAATGACGGGCAAGCCGCCGCGATCGCGTCGGCGACGACGATCCGCCGCCCGTCGATGGCTGCGGACGAAACAGGCGGAGCCGGCGCGCGTCAATGCGCCGGCTCCGTCGACTGGATGGAGACAAACCCGTGACGACGCCCGTTACCGTCGGCGTGATCGCGAACCCCGCATCGGGGCGCGACATCCGCCGCCTCACGACGCATGCATCCGTGTTTCCGACCGCGGAGAAGGCGAACATGATCGTGCGCCTGCTGGCCGGCCTCGGCGCGATGGGCGTCGAGCGCGTGCTGACGCTGCGCGACCGCACGGGCATCGCGACGCTGCTGCTGCGCGCGATTGACACGCATCGCGCGGTCGCGCCGCACGAGCGCTGGCCCCACGTCGAATTCGTCGACCTGCCGATCACCGACAGCGTCGCCGACACGCAGGCGGGCGCTGCCTATCTGCATCGGATGGAAGTGTCGCTGATCGTCGTGCTCGGCGGCGATGGCACCCATCGCGCGGTTGCCGCGCATTGCGGCGCGACGCCGCTCGTCGCGTTGTCCACCGGCACCAACAACGCGTTTCCCGAACATCGCGAGGCAACCGTCGCCGGCGTCGCCGCGGGGCTCGCCGCGACCGGCGCCGTGCCGGCCGAGGTCGCGTTCGTGCGCAACAAGCGGCTCGTCGTGCGCTGCGTCGCGGGCGCGCAGCCGGGGCGCGAGGAGATTGCGCTCGTCGACGTGTGCGCCGCGCGGCAGCGCTTCATCGGCGCGCGCGCGATTTCCGGCTCCGACGACATCGACTCGCTCTACCTGACGTTCGCGGAACCGGACGGCATCGGCCTGTCCGCGCTCGGCGGCGCGTGGGCGCCGCTCGAGCGCAGCGCGCCGCACGGGCTCTCGATGCGCTTCGCGCAAGCCGGCAACGCGGCCGGCACGCCGCTCGTCGCGCCGATCGCGCCGGGGCGCGTCGATCGTGTCGTGATGCGCAGTTGCGAGCGGCTCGAACCCGGCACGTGGCACGCGATTCCGTTCGAGCGCGGCACGCTCGCGTTCGACGGCGAGCGCGAGATCGAGGTCGCGCGCGGCGATCGCTACGAGATCGCGCTCGACTGGCGCGGGCCGTTGACGGTCGACGTCGGTCGCACGCTGCGCTACGCATCGTCGCGGCAGCTGCTGCGCGCCGCCGGCGCGTGGCACGACTGATACACCGGTTTGACGAAGACGCTTCGCCATCCATAACGATCATCAAGGAGACATCGCATGACAGCCCCTCTCGAAGGACAGGTCGCCATCGTCACGGGCGGCGCGCGCGGCATCGGCCGCGGCATCGCGCTGACGCTTGCCGGCGCCGGCGCGGACATCCTGCTGGCCGACCTGCTCGACGACGCGCTCGACGCCACCGCGCGCGAGGTCCGCGCGCTCGGCCGCCGGGCCGCGATCGCGAAGGTCGACGTCACGCAGGCCGCGCAGGTCGACGCGATGGTCGCGCAGGCGCTCGCCGAACTCGGCCGGCTCGACATCCTCGTGAATTGCGCGGGCGTGATCAGCATTCATCCGGTCGCCGAACTGACCGAGCGCGACTGGGATTTCGTGATGGACGTGAACGCGAAGGGCACGTTCCTCGGCTGCCGGGCGGCACTGGCCCACCTGAAGGCGCAGGGCCGCGGCCGGATCATCAACGTCGCGTCGATCGCGGGCAAGGAAGGCTTTCCGAATCTCGCGCATTACAGCGCATCGAAATTCGCGGTCGTCGGCTTCACCAATGCGCTGGCGAAGGAACTCGCGCGCGACGGCGTGACCGTCAACGCGATCTGTCCCGGCATCGTCCGCACTTACATGTGGGACCGGCTGTCCGACGAATGGAAGACCGACGGCGAATCGGTCGAGCAATCGTGGCAGCGGCACCAGTTGACGCTGATTCCGCAGGGCCGCGCGCAGACGCCGGAAGACATGGGCCGGCTCGCGCTGTTCTTCGCGACGATGGACAACGTGACGGGCCAGGCCGTGAACGTCGACGGCGGCTTCACGTTCCACTGACGGCCGCGAGGCCGTGCAATCCGCCGCCACGGCACGGCCGGGGCGGCATTCGCAGTCAGACCTAACCAGGAGACACACATGACCGCTTCGACACAGCTCGGCAGGGACAAGCTGCTGGACGCCTATCGGCTGATGCGCACGATCCGCGAATTCGAGGAGCGTCTGCACGTCGAATTCGCGACCGGCGAGATTCCCGGCTTCGTTCACCTGTACGCGGGCGAGGAGGCGTCCGCCGTCGGCACGATCCTGCACCTCGGCCTCGACGACTACGTGGCCACCACGCACCGCGGCCACGGCCACTGCATTGCGAAGGGCGTCGACGTGCACGGGATGATGGCCGAGATCTACGGCAAGAAGACGGGCGTCTGCCGCGGCAAGGGCGGCTCGATGCACATCGCCGACCTGTCGATGGGGATGCTCGGCGCGAACGGGATCGTCGGCGCGGGCGGCCCGCTCGTGTGCGGCGCGGCGCTCGCGGCCAAGCACAAGAAGACGGGCGGCGTCGGCGTGTGCTTCTTCGGCGACGGCGCGTCGAACCAGGGCGTGATCTTCGAATCGATGAACCTCGCGTCGGTGTGGCGGCTGCCCGCGATCTTCGTCGCCGAAAACAACGGCTATGCGGAAGCGACGTCGTCGAGCTGGTCGGTCGCGACCGACAACATCGCCGATCGCGCGAACGGGTTCGGGATGCCAGGCGTGATCGTCGACGGCTTCGACTTCTTCGCGGTGCACGAGGCGCTCGGCGAGGCCGTCGAACGCGCGCGCAACGGCGGCGGCCCGACGCTCGTCGAGGTGAAGTTCACGCGCTATTTCGGCCACTTCGAGGGCGATGCGCAAACCTACCGCGCGCCGGGCGAGGTGCAGAAGCTGCGCGACGAGAAGGACTGCCTGAAGCATTTCGAAACGCGCGTCGTGCGCGCCGAGGCGCTGACGACCGACGACCTGCGCGCGATCGACGCGCAAGTGAAGGCGTTGATCGACGACGCGGTCGCGCAGGCGAAGGCCGCGCCGCTGCCGGATGCCGCCGACCTGCTGGCCGACGTCTACGTGTCGTATCCGTGAGCGCGGGCTGACCCGGCAGCCGGCACGGCAACCCAACATTCCAGGAGACAGACATGGCAAGGAAGATCACTTATTCGCAGGCGATCAACGAGGCGCTCGCGCAGGAAATGGCGCGCGACGACAGCGTGATCGTGATGGGCGAGGACAACGCGGGCGGCGCGGGTGCGCCGGGCGAGGACGACGCATGGGGCGGCGTGCTCGGCGTGACGAAGGGGCTGTTCCACAAGTTTCCGGGCCGCGTGCTCGATACGCCGCTGTCGGAGGGCGGCTACATCGGTGCGGCGGTCGGCGCGGCCGCGTGCGGGATGCGGCCCGTCGCGGAACTGATGTTCATCGATTTCATGGGCGTGTGTTTCGACCAGATCTTCAACCAGGCCGCGAAATTCCGCTACATGTTCGGCGGCAAGGCCGTGACGCCGGTCGTGATTCGCGCGATGTACGGCGCGGGCCTGCGCGCGGCTGCGCAGCACTCGCAGATGCTCACGTCGCTGTTCACGCACATCCCGGGGCTGAAGGTCGTGTGCCCGTCGACGCCGTACGACGCGAAGGGGCTTCTGATCCAGGCGATCCGCGACAACGATCCTGTGATCTTTCTCGAACACAAGCTGCTCTATACGCGCGAGGGCGATGTACCGGAGGAGTCCTATGCGATTCCGTTCGGCGAGGCGAGCGTGCTGCGCGACGGCGACGACGCGACGATCGTCACGTACGGCCGGATGGTGCATCTCGCGATGGACGCGGCCGCGACGCTCGCGAAGGACGGCATCCAGTGCGACGTGATCGACCTGCGCACGACGTCGCCGCTCGACGAGGAAACGATCCTCGAAAGCGCGGAGCGCACCGGGCGCGTGGTGGTCGTCGACGAAGCGAATCCGCGCTGTTCGATCGCGACCGACATCGCCGCGCTCGTCGCGCAGCGTGCGTTCCATTCGCTGAAGGCGCCGATCGAGCTCGTGACCGCGCCGCATACGCCCACGCCGTTCGCCGGCGTATTGGAAGACCTGTATATCCCGTCCGCCGATGCGATCGCGCGGGCGGTACTCAAGACGAGGAGCTGACACGATGTCGATTCACATGATCACGATGCCCAAGTGGGGGCTGTCGATGGAGCAGGGGCAGGTCAACGGCTGGCTGAAGGCGATCGGCGAACGCGTGGCGAAGGGCGACGAGGTGCTCGACGTCGAGACCGACAAGATCTCGTCGGGCGTCGAATGCGCGTTCGACGGCACGCTGCGCCGGCAGGTCGCGCAGGAGGGCGAGACGCTGCCGGTCGGCGCGCTGCTCGGCGTCGTCGCGGCCGCCGATGCGAGCGACGCCGACATCGATGCGGCGATCGCCGAGTTCCAGCGCGATTTCGTGCCGAGCGCGGCGTCCGACGAGGCGGCCGGCCCGCAGCCGGAGAAGGCGCAGATCGGCGGCCGTATGATCCGCTTCCTGAAGCTGGGCGACGGGTCGGGCACGCCGGCCGTGCTGATCCACGGCTTCGGCGGCGACCTGAACAACTGGCTGTTCAATCACGCGGAGCTCGCCGCGCACCGGCCGGTGTGGGCGCTCGATCTGCCCGGCCACGGCGAATCGGGCAAGGCGGTCGAGAGCGGCACCCTCGACGAACTGGCCGACGCGGTGCTCGCGCTGCTCGATGCGCAGCACATCGAGCGCGCGCACCTGATCGGCCATTCGATGGGCGGCGCAGTGGCGATGACGTTGGCCGACAGCGCGCCGGCGCGCGTGGCGTCGCTCACGCTGATCGCGAGCGCCGGGCTCGGCCCCGACATCAACCGAGCGTACATCGACGGCTTCGTCGCCGGCAACAGCCGCAACACGCTGAAGCCGCACCTCGGCGCGCTGTTCGCGGACGACGCGCTGGTCACGCGGCAACTGGTCGACGATCTCGTCAAGTACAAGCGGCTCGAAGGCGTGCAGGCCGCGCTGGAGAAGATCGCGCATGCCGCGTTCGACGGCGCCGCGCAGCGGCGCGTGTTCCGCGACCGGCTCGCGTCGCTGGCGCCGCGCACGCTCGTGATCTGGGGCGAGCGCGACCAGGTGATTCCGGCGCAGCATGCGCAGGACTTGCCGGGCGGCGTGCGCGCCGAGGTGATCGCCGGCAGCGGGCACATGGTGCAGATGGAGTCGGCCGCCGACGTGAACCGCCTGATCGTCGCATTCCTCGGAGACTGACGATGGCCGCCGCGCTCGAACGACCCAGCCTCACGGCGCTCGGCCAGCCCGGCGCGAGAAGTCGCGACAAGCTTGCGCGCATTCCGGTGCGCATCGAGCCCGCGGCCGCCGCGGCGTTGCCGAAGCCGCCGTGGCTGCGCGCGCGGCCGATGATGAGCGCGGCGGTGGCCGACATGGCCGCCGTGCTGCGCGAGCATCGGCTGCATTCCGTCTGCGAGGAGGCGATGTGTCCGAACATCGGCGAATGCTTCGCGCAGCGCACCGCGACCTTCATGATCATGGGTGGGCTGTGTACGCGGCGCTGTCCGTTCTGCGACGTCGCGCACGGCCGTCCCGAGCCGCTCGATCCCGCCGAGCCCGCGCGGCTGGCCGACGCGGCGGCGGCGCTCGGATTGCGCTACGTCGTGATCACGTCGGTCGACCGCGACGATCTGCGCGACGGCGGCGCCGCGCATTTCGCCGCTTGCATCGCGGCGGTGCGCGCGAGCGTGCCGGGCATCGGCGTCGAGGTGCTGACGCCGGACTTCCGCGGCCGCGCGGCGCGTGCGCTCGACGCGCTGTCGTCGGCGTGGCCCGACGTGTTCAACCACAACATCGAGACGGTGCCGTCGCTGTACCGGGCGGCGCGGCCGGGCGCCGACTATCGCGGCTCGCTCGAACTGCTCGCGCAGGCGAAGGCCGCGCGGCCGACGCTCGTGACGAAATCGGGATTGATGCTCGGGCTCGGCGAACGCGACGACGAGGTGCGCGACACGTTGCGCGACCTGCGCGCGCACGAGGTCGACGTGCTGACGCTCGGCCAGTATCTCGCGCCGTCGGCGCACCATTTGCCGGTGCGGCGCTACGTGAGCCCGGACGCGTTCGCCGCGTGGCGCGACGAGGCGCTCGCGCTCGGTTTCAGGGAAGTCGTCGCCGGCCCGCTCGTGCGGTCGTCATATCACGCAGCCGACGTGCTGGAGGACGCGTAGCGCACCCGCGCGTCAGGCGGCGGCCACGGCGGCGTGCGCGCGACTGATGCGGCGCAGGTACAGCACGAGCCCCGCGCCCGCCAGCATCAGGCTGACCGTGTTCGCGAACCAGAAGCCGCGCGCGCCCGTCAGCCACGCGGGCGCGATGCCGCCGACGTCGAAGCCGAGCACGTAGCCGCCGCTGAGGCCGACGCCCCACAGCGCGACCGCGTAGATCACGGTCGGCACGACCGCCACCTTGTACGCGCGCAGCACGAACGCCGACGTGACCTGCAGCGCATCGAACACGTGGTAGCACGCGACGATCGCGACGAGCGGCATCGCGGCCGCGGCGACGGCCGGGTTCGGCGTATAGCCGCCGATGATCAGCGGGCGCAGCGCGAACACGAGCACGCCGTACGCGGCGGCAACCCCGCACGCGAACATCACGCTGTGCCGGCCGAGCAGCCGGGCTTCGTCCGCGCGTCCGGCGCCGAGCGCGCGTGCGACCAGCGTCGACGCCGCTACGCCGATCGACAGCGGCGTCATGTACAGCACCGCGCCGATGTTGCCGGCGATCTGGTGGCCGGCGAGCGTCGTCGTGCCGAACTGCGCGATGAACAGCGCCATGCACGTGTACGACGTCACCTCGATCAGATACGACAGGCCCATCGGCACGCCGAGCTTCAGGATGGCCTTCTGCCGTTCCCACACGGGCCAGCAGAAGCGCGAGAAGATCGCGAGCGGCGCGAACACGTCGAGCTTCGCGAGCAGCGTGTAGCCGATCAACGCGAGCGCCCAGTTGATCAGCGTGCTGGCCAGCCCGCAGCCGGGGCCGCCGAGCGCCGGTACGCCGAAGCCGCCGAAGATGAACCACACGTTCAGCGGAAACTTGAGCAGCAGCGCGCCGATCTGGAGGATCATCGCGAGCCGCGGCTTGCCGGCCGCGTTGGTCAGCGCGTTGTAGATCCGGAATACGAGGCTGGCGGGCAGCCCGTACGACAGGATGCGCAGGTAGTCGACGGTGCGCTCGTGCAGCGCGGCGGGTGCGTGCGCGACGCGCAGCAGCGGTTCCGGAAAATGCAGCAGCAGGAAGCCCGGAATCGAGAGCAGCAGCGCAAGCCACAGCGCCTGGCGCACTTCCTCGCCGATCTCCGCATGGCGCCGCGCGCCGTACAGTTGCCCGGTGATCGGCTGCAGCGCGGACAGGATGCCGGTCAGGCCGATATAGATCGATACGTAGATCGACGAGCCGAGCCCGAGCGCGGCGAGATCGACGGCCGAGTAGCGGCCGACCATCGCGGTGTCGATCACGCCGAACGCGATGATCGCGAGCTGGCCGACCAGCACCGGCCACGCGAGACCGACGATCCGGCGGATGTCGCCGAACATCGTCAATCGGCCGCCTGGCGGCGCGGCGGACGTCGCTTGACGGGCGTCTTCGGCCGTTCGATGCGCTCGTACAGGCGGAAGCGCTCGTCGCGGTCGGCGACGCGGCGGCCTTCCCAGACGAGACGCCACACGTATTGCGACATCGAACTCGGCTCGCCGAAGTCCGCGCGGTCCTGACGCAGGATCACGTCGCAGTCGCCGGAGAAATCGAAGTGCATGTTGCCGAAGTATGCGAAGGTCGCGATCTGCGCGTCGCCGAGCCGCACCGGCGAGATGCACTCGTAGTCGGACGGCAGGTGCACGGCGATCTGTTGCGCGACGTCGCGATAGGTCCGGCCGTAGTTGACGATCGGCAGCCACAGCGTCATCAGCAGCACCCACATCAGCGTGGTGCCCGCGCCCGACAGCACGACGCTGCGCCACAGCACCTTCGGCTGTCGCGACACGCGCCAGCGCACGATGAAGCACCAGCACACGGTGACGATCACCGCGCAGATGAACGACAGGATCTTGAAATGCGGCTCGTAGCCGGGCACGAGGCGCGCGAGGTTGCGCGCGAGCGGATGCGGGAAGCCGGTGAGCGACGCGAGCCACACCAGCCACACGAAGGTGCCGAGGATCGTGAAGCTCAGCACCGCGAACCAGTCGATCGCGTTGATCGCGCCGCGCTTGAGGGTCGGCAGCGCGAACGTCGCGAGCACCGCGAGCGGCGGCAGCAGCAGCATGTACATACGGTTCGACTGCTGGCTTTGCAGGATCACGAGCGCGACGAGCGGCACGGCGACCGACAGCGGAATCGCGATGTGCGCACGGCGGCGCATGCCGGCCCAGCTCCACCACGCCCAGATCGCGAGCGGCCACGCGGGCCACGTAAACAGCGGCAGGTTCTTCGCCGCATAGCCGAGCACGGCCGTCGGCGGGCCCGAAAAGCGCATCAGGCTGCCGTGGATCCACTGGTTGAAGAACCACGCGGCGTCGTCGGGCGCCGCGACGTACGCGGCGAGCGGCCACAGCGCGGAGATCGCGGCCGCGAGCGGCAGGCCGACCAGAGGCAGGCGCAGGTTGCGCATCTCGGGCGTGACGAGCCACAGCGCGGCCGTGCCGGCGAGCAGCGCGACGACCAGCACCGGATTGCCGGACAGCGCGACGAGGCCCATCGCGAGGCCCCACCACAGTGCGCCCTGCAGCGGCTTGTCGATGCCGCGCACGATCCCGTACACGAGCATCGCGATCCACGCGAACTGCGCGAGCTGCGGCGTCGTTTCGTGCCCGCGTTCCGCGAGACCGAAGCAGGCGACGAGCACCAGCAGCGCGCCGTCCGCGAGCGTGCGGCCGTAGTCGCGCGGCTCGGGTTCGCCGCCGAATGCGTATTTGAACGGTTGAACCTCGGCGCGCCGGCCGAGCAGGTAGGCCGCGTACCAGACGAACGCGCACGCGACGCAGAACAGCACGCCGGTATCGACGCGCGACGCGTTGCTCGCGTCGACCCACGGGCCGAGGCCGCGGATCGACAGCGCGCCGAGCCAGTAGCCGAGCGGCCCGTCGGTCGTGATGAACTTGCCGACCAGGTTCGGCAGCAGCCAGTCGTGCCAGCCGCCCTTGGCCATCGTCCACATCACGCCGAAGCCCGCCGCGTCCTCGTTTTTCCACGGGTCGCGGCCGAACAGGCCGAACGCCGCGTAGACGAAGCAGAGCGTGAGCAGCAGCCAGCGCGGCAGCGCACGCGTGGCGGAGGCGGTGAGACGGACGACAGGCTTCATGCAGATGAGCGATTTGTTATGGGCGGGCAGCCGGCGCGATCGCGCGCGGCCGAGCCGGTTTCGAGCATCCGGCATTGTAGTCGCGCCCGCTGTTGTGCGTCAGGTCGTTTCCCGGGCGCCGGCCGGTGTCTTCCGGGCGAGCAGAGACAAAAAAGGGCAGCCTGGGCTGCCCTTTCGTGCGGTACCGGTGCGTTGCCGCCGCCGGATCGGTGCAAGGCTTACTTTGCTGCAGCCTTGCCGTTGGCGCGTGCGCCGAACTTGTTCTTGAACTTCTCGACACGGCCTGCCGTGTCCATGATCTTTTGCTGACCCGTGTAGAACGAGTGCGATTCCGACGACACTTCGATCTTGGCGAGCGGGTAGGTCTTGCCGTCGAGTTCGATGTTTTCGCGCGTCTGGATCGTCGAGCGCGTGATGAACTTGAAGCCGTTCGACATGTCTTGGAAGACGACTTCGCGGTAATTCGGGTGGATGCCTTCTTTCATGGTCTTTCCTTGGTGAGAGCGGTAGCCAACCCGCCGCTTGCCGTGCCGGGTACGCCCATTTGCGTATCACCAGACGACGCCAAGCCCGGCGCGAGCCACTTGCCTAAGGTCGAAAAACGGCGATTATGCCAGAAAATCAGACGGTTGACGAATAATTTTCACGGTGCGTCGAGCGCGCCGGTGCCGGCCGGATCCTGCCGATAGTAGCGCGCGAGCAGCCGGTACAGCTCCGGAAATTCGGACTCGAACGCCTTCGGCCGCACGAACAGCGCCTCGCTGCACACCGCGAAGAATTCCGACGGGTGGTCGGCCGCATAGGGATCGATCAGCGAATCCCGCTCGAAGCGCGCCCACGCGCGGTCCGGCACCGCGTCGACGCGCGCGCAGAACTGGTCGTAGGCGGGTTCGAACACGTCGGCCCACGCCTGTGCGTCCAGGTGCGGCGCATGCCAGCGGCGAAAAAGGGGGGGATAGCCGTCGGCCGCGCCGTTGACCATGTCGATCTTGTGCGCGAACTCGTGGATCACGACGTTGTACGCGTCGCGGCCGTCCGTCATCTGCGCGTCTTCCCACGACAGGATCACCGGGCCGCCTTCCCATGCCTCGCCGCTCGCGTCCTGCTCGACTTCGTGGACGACGCCGTCCTCGTCCTGCACGGTCTTGCGGATCAAGAATTCGCCCGGATACACGACGACGCCGACCCAGCCGTCGTACAGCGACAGGTCGAGATTCAGCACGGGCAGGCAGGCCTGCGCGGCGATCGCGACGATCATCGCGTCGGTCAGCTCGAGCCCGTGCGCGGTCGAAAACGATTTTTTCGCGACGAACAGGCTCGTCAGTTCGCGCAGCCGGCCGAGCGCGTCGGGCGGCAGGGCGGCGAGGAACGGCAGGCGCTCGACGGTTTCCTGCCACAGCGCGTCCGGAATCGGATGGCTGCGCAGCGCGCGGTCGCGGCGGCGGTCGTCGAACCAGCGGGTCAGTTTCGAGAGCATGGAGGCTTCGAACGAAAATCCAAAGCCTGTCTTTTAACTCAATCGATCTGTTTTTGCCATGCCGCGAAGAGGCCGCCGACGAGCGCGACGCCCGCGAGGAAGTAAAAACCGTCGAGCGATGCGAGGAACGACGCCTGTTGCGCGACCATCCGCGCGATCGACGCGATCGCGAGGCCATGCGCGTCGTTCAGCGCGTGGCCCGCAGCCGCATAGCCGCGCGTCAGTGCGTCGGCGGTCTGCTGGAACAGCGGATCGAACACGTTCGCGCGCTCGACGAGCCGCGTCTGATGCATGGCCAGCCGGTGCTGCTCGACGATGATCACCGAGGACGTCGCGAACGAGATCGTCAGTTGCCGCACGATGTTCTTCACCCGATAGCCATGCGAGTATTCGTCGATCGCGAAGATCCGGAACGTGAGGTTCGCGACCGGCAGCACGATGAACAGCAGCAACAATCCGCGCAGCAGCAGCGGGACGACCAGCGCCGCTTCGCCGACCTGCGGCGTCATCCGCGTCATCGATAGCGCGGCCGTGACGGCGATCGCGAACCCCGGTACGACGAACCACTTCTTGTGCGTGACGAATTTCGCGTAGCGCAGGTAGGCGAACAGCGCGGTGGCCGAAAGCAGCGACGTCGTGCCGACCAGGCGCCCGGCATTCTCGACCGGATAGCCGAGGCCGCCCTCGAGCAACCGCGCCGTCAGGTAGCTGAAGCCCGTCGTCTCGTAGTAATAGAACATGTAGAGCAGCAGCCCGACCTGGAACGTCCGCTCGCGAAACGCATGCAGCCGCACGAGCGGCGTCGGATGATGCCATTGGTGATACGCGAACCATGCGAGCGCGCCGAGCCCCGCGATCGTCAGCACGATCAGCATCGGCGAGCCGCTGTAGAGCTGGTAATGCACCTGCTGCAGCACGATCTGCAGCGCGCCTTGCGCGAGTGCGAACACGACGTACGGCCAGAAATGGCCGGAGCCGCGTTCGTCGTCCGGCGTGCGGCCCGAATCGGGCAGCGTGAGCAACGCGAGGATCGCGAACGCGATGCCGGCCGGCGCCGTGCACGCGAACAGTGCGCGCCACGTCGAATGCGCGACCAGCAGCCCGCCGACGATCGGCGCGAGTGCGCTGCCGAGCAGGATCATGATCAGGAACGCGCGCGTCGCGGGCGGCCGTGCCTGCGGCTTGAAGCTGATCTGGATCAGGATCCGGCACGCGCCCATCATCGGGCCGATGAAATAGCCCTGGAAGCCGCGCGCGAACGCCAGCGTCAGCGACGTGTCGGCCAGTGCCGCCGCGATCGCGCCGAACGAGAACATCAGCATGCAGCCCGCGACGTAGCGGCGATGGCCGAGCCGGTCGACCCACCATTGCTGCTGCAGGATGCCGAGCACGGCCGTGACCGCGTAGGCGCTCGACGACCACACGAGTTCGTCGGGCGACGCGTTGATGCCGCCCGCGATGTAGCTCGCGAAGAACGAGAAGACGGCGTTGTCGAAGTAGTCGATGCCGGTGACGAGCGCGAGCGCCCATGGAAACAGGTCCGCACGCAGGTTCGCGCGGCTCCACAGCGGCCGGCCCGGCACCGTGTTCATTCGCGATCCTTGCGTGCGCGCCGCGTGCCGGCCTCGGCCCGCCGCTGCGCGATCAGCGCATCGGCGTTCTCGCCGGCGAGGCGCCGCTCGACGTAGTCGATGTCGTGCTGCAGTTCCTTGCGCAGCGAAACGGCTTCCTTCAGCTCGCGCTGGACGGCCGCGATCCGCCGATCGAGCGTGTCGATCTGCTCGGCGAGGCCGGCGCGGATGTCGCGCAGCGACGCATCCGAATAGCGGCGCCGGCCGTCGCCGGTTTCTTCCAGCGGGCGCTTGAGCATTTCGGTGATGCCGTGCAGCGAGAAGCCGAGCGCGCGCAGCCGCAGGATTCGCGCGAAGCGCTCGAGGTCGGCTTCGTCGTAGAGGCGGTAGCGGCCTTCGCTGCGCGATGGCGTGACGAGCCCGCGCTCTTCGTAGTATTTGAGCGTGCGTGGCGTCACGCCGAGCCGCGACGCGGCGTCGCCGACGGTCAATAGCGGGGTGGCGGCGTCGTTCGGCATCGGAGGTGGGGAATTCGGCGGGACAATGACGCGATTATAGATCAACCTGTACGTTCACGTTCAGGTTGGGATCGAAAAACGGCCGCTGGGCAGGATGCGCGGGCGGCCGTGTTGCGGAGCGGGACGGCGATCAGCCGCCGCGGCGCATCAGGTCGAAGAACTCGGAATTGCTCTTCGTCTGGCGGATCTTGTCGAGCAGGAATTCCATCGCCTCGACTTCGTCCATGTCGTGGATGAACTTGCGCAGCACCCAGATCTTCTGAAGGATCTCGGGCTTGATCAGCATTTCCTCGCGACGCGTGCCCGATTTGTTCAGGTTGATCGACGGGTACACGCGCTTTTCCGCGAGACGGCGTTCGAGGTGCACTTCCATGTTGCCGGTGCCCTTGAACTCTTCGTAGATCACGTCGTCCATGCGGCTGCCGGTTTCGATCAGCGCGGTGCCGATGATCGTCAGCGAGCCGCCTTCCTCGATGTTGCGCGCCGCGCCGAAGAAGCGCTTCGGACGCTGCAGCGCGTTCGCGTCGACACCGCCCGTCAGCACCTTGCCCGACGCCGGGATCACGGTGTTGTACGCACGCGCGAGACGCGTGATCGAGTCGAGCAGAATCACGACGTCGTGCTTCATTTCGACGAGGCGCTTCGCCTTCTCGATCACCATTTCGGCGACCTGGACGTGGCGCGTGGCCGGTTCGTCGAACGTCGACGCGATCACTTCGCCGGCGACCGAGCGCTGCATTTCGGTCACTTCTTCCGGACGCTCGTCGATCAGCAGCACGAACAGGATCACGTCCGGGTGGTTCTGCTTGATCGCGTGCGCGATGTGCTGGAGCATCACGGTCTTGCCCGACTTCGGCGACGCGACGAGCAGGCCGCGCTGGCCCTTGCCGATCGGCGCGATCATGTCGATGATGCGGCCCGTGACGTTTTCCTCGCCGCGCATTTCGCGTTCGAGCGACAGCGGCTTGTTCGGGTGCAGCGGCGTGAGGTTCTCGAACATGATCTTGTGTTTCGAGGCCTCGGGCGGCTGCCCGTTGACTTTGTCGACCTTCACCAGCGCGAAGTAGCGCTCGCCGTCCTTCGGCGTGCGGACTTCACCTTCGATGGTGTCGCCGGTGTGCAGGTTGAAGCGGCGGATCTGCGACGGGCTGATATAGATGTCGTCGGTGCTCGCGAGGTACGACATTTCCGGCGAGCGCAGGAAGCCGAAGCCGTCCGGCAGCACTTCGAGCGTACCGTCGCCGAAGATCGTCTCTCCCGTCTTGGCGCGCTTTTTGAGAATGGCGAACATCAGCTCCTGCTTGCGCAGGCGGTTCGCGTTTTCGATCTCCAGGCCATTGGCCATTTCGATCAGTTCGGAGACGTGCAGAGACTTGAGCTCGGATAAATGCATACGGAGAACCCGCCAGGGAGGAGATGCGACGAAAGAAAATAAGGGAGGAGGGCGAGCGGAAGCGCTCAGAGACTTAAATGCGTCTTGTCGACGTTTTTTAATTCTAGCATAGCCCGATTCGCGCTTGAGCGAGCGATCGGCGGCTTGACAACGGACGTGTTGCCGACTGACAACACGTCCGCGGAACTGCCGGTATTACAGGTGGCTGTCCAGGAACGCGGTGAGCTGCGACTTCGACAGCGCGCCGACCTTCTGTGCGGCGGCCGCGCCGTTCTTGAACAGGATCAGCGTCGGGATGCCGCGCACGCCGAATTTCGCGGGCGTGGCCTGGTTGTCGTCGACGTTGATCTTCGCGATCTGCAGCTTGTCGCCGTAGTCCTTCGCGACTTCGTCGAGGATCGGGGCGATCATCTTGCACGGGCCGCACCATTCGGCCCAGAAATCGACGAGCACGGGCTTGTCGGACTTGACGACGTCCTGTTCGAACGATGCGTCGCTGATGTGTTTGATCTGTTCGCTCATTGGGTCAATACCTCTTACGGTTCGGGGACTGCCTGCTTGCGCGTTGCGGCGTACCGGCCGCCGTAGGCTGCCGGCCGCTGCGGCAGGTCACTCCGCCTTTCCGGAAAGGAGGGGCGTAAGCGCTGCATCCGCGGCTCGCGGGTCGTTCGGGCGTCATATTAGCCTAAATTGCTATCTGCTGCGGGCGGCGATAGTAGCCGCTACGCGAGTAGGGGTACGACGCGACGTTCGACCGTTGTGCCATGCAGGTGGAGGCCGGTCCGCCAATTACAAGGGGCGGGCCGCATGCGGCGTGTCCGAATGGACGACGCGCCGGTTTGCCCGGCGAGATTCGCATTGATGCGAACAAACGGTCGCATTCGTCCGGAAGCGGTGATAGAATATGCCGTGACGGGCCTCCTCGCATGGTGGGGCGGTGAACCTGGTCAGGTCGGGAACGAAGCAGCCACAATCGTTTTCCGCCAGTGCCGAGGGTTGGGCTCGTCACCTTCCTTCTCGCCCCGTTCGCAGGGCGTTTTTTATTTCTGCATCACACTCCGTTCGACCTGCGCCTTGCCCGTGTTCCGCACCGTTTCGCGTGTCGGCGCGACGCAGCGTTACTGATACAATTTCCCGATGACCTATCAAGTTCTCGCACGCAAGTGGCGTCCGAAGGATTTCGCTTCGCTCGTCGGCCAGGAGCACGTCGTCAGGGCGCTTACGCACGCGCTCGACGGCGGGCGTCTCCATCACGCCTATCTGTTTACCGGAACCCGCGGTGTCGGCAAGACGACGCTGTCGCGGATCTTCGCGAAGGCGCTCAACTGTGAAACCGGCGTCACGTCGCAGCCGTGCGGCGTGTGTCGCGCCTGTCGCGAGATCGACGAGGGCCGTTTCGTCGATTACGTCGAGATGGACGCGGCGAGCAACCGCGGCGTCGACGAGATGGCCGCGCTGCTCGAGCGCGCGGTGTACGCGCCCGTCGATGCGCGCTTCAAGGTCTACATGATCGACGAAGTGCACATGCTGACGAACCACGCGTTCAACGCGATGCTGAAGACGCTCGAAGAGCCGCCGCCGCACGTCAAGTTCATCCTCGCGACGACCGATCCGCAGAAAATCCCCGTCACCGTGCTGTCGCGCTGCCTGCAGTTCAACCTGAAGCAGATGCCGGCCGGGCACATCGTGTCGCATCTCGAGCGGATCCTCGGCGAAGAGCAGATCACGTTCGAGCTGCAGGCGCTGCGCCTGCTCGCGCGCGCCGCGCAGGGCAGCATGCGCGACGCGCTATCGCTGACCGACCAGGCGATCGCCTATTCGGCGAACGAGGTGACCGAGTCGGCGGTGTCGGGCATGCTTGGCGCGCTCGACCAGACTTACATGGTGCGCCTGCTCGACGCGCTCGCGGCCGGCAACGGCCCGGAAATCCTCGCGATTGCCGACGAGATGTCGCTGCGCAGCCTGTCGTTCTCGACCGCGCTGCAGGATCTCGCGAGCCTGCTGCACCGGATCGCGTGGGCGCAGTTCGCGCCGGGCTCGGTGCTCGACGAATGGCCGGAAGCGGCCGACCTGCGCCGTTTCGCGGAGACGCTGAGCCCCGAGCAGGTGCAATTGTTCTATCAGATCGCGACGGTTGGGCGCGCCGAGCTCGGCCTGGCGCCGGACGAATACGCCGGCTTCACGATGACGCTGCTGCGGATGCTCGCGTTCGAGCCGGCCGCTGGCGCCGGCAGTGCGTCGGCCGGTCAGCCGTCCGTGCCGCCGCGTGCGGTGCCGGCTCCGCGCGCTGCTGCGGCGAAGCCGGTAGCTGCCGCAGCACGGCCGCAAGCCGCGGCGCCGGCTGCGCCTGTTGCGCCTGTTGCGCCTGTTGCGCCGGTCGCGCGTTCGGGGCCGGCGCAGTCCAGTGACGAAGCCGCCCGGCCGGTCACCAAGCCGGCGGTCGTTTCGGCACCGGCGGAAGCACCCGTTTCGGCGCCCGAAAAGGCAGCTCCGGCACCGGTCGCGGCCGACGTTCAAGCGATCGAGCCGCCGCAGCCGGAGGAGAAGGCTGCGCCCGCCGGCGACGCGCCGCCTCCCGCCCGCAAGGAACCCGAGCCGCCTGCCGTTGCCGCCGCGCAGCGAAACGACGAACCGGTGCCGCAGCCCGCACCGGCGCCGCGCGCCGCGTCGCCCGAGCCGGCCGCCGCCCGTCCGGCGGCGCGCGCGGGCGGTGCCGCCGCCGCGCTCGACGTGCTGCGCAATGCAGGGATGCGCGTGTCGTCGGACCGCGGGCGCGCAGGCGCGGCAGCGAAGCCGGCGGCGGCCCAGCCGGCCGCCGAAAAACCGGCCGCGCCGCGTCCCGCCGTTCAGGTGCCGACGCCGCGTGCCGCTGCGCGTGCGCCGCAAGCAGCCGATTCGCGCCAGCCGTCGCCGCCGTGGGAAGACATCCCGCCGGACGACTACGTACCGCTCAGCGCCGACGAGATGTTCGGCGGTTCCGACGACGGCTTCGTGCCGGTGTTCGACAGCGGTCCCGACGATGTGCGCGTGACGCCGAAGCAGGCGGAAGCCCGTCCGGCCGCGCCGATCGACACGCGCCCGTTGCCGCCGGCGATCGCGCTCGATGCGATCGGCTTCGACGGCGAATGGCCGGCGCTCGCCGCGCGGCTGCCGCTGAAGGGCGTCGCGTACCAGCTTGCGTTCAACAGCGAACTGACGGCCGTCGATGCGAGCGCATTGAAATTGTCGGTGCCGGTGCCGCAGTATGCGGACGCCGCGCAGGTGGCGAAGCTGAAGGCCGCACTGGCCGATGCGCTCGGCAAGCCGGTCGAGGTGAGCGTCGAGGTCGGGCCCGCCCGGCGCACCGCGGCGGCGCTCGATGCGGCCGCGCGCGCGGCACGCCAGCGCGAAGCCGAGCAGGAGATTCACGGCGATCCGTTCGTCCAGCAGCTCGTGCGCGACTTCGGTGCGCGCATCGTCGAGGGCTCGGTGCGCCCGCTCGCCGATTCGGCGCCGGACGGCGCGCCGCCTACGCTGCATTGAACTGACCGCCCCGCGACAGGCACAATCACGCCCCGCACACATTGGCCGGCACGCGCCGCGTGCCGGTTTTCACACGATCAAGAAGGAGTATTCCCATGTTGAAAGGCAACCTCGCCGGACTGATGAAGCAAGCGCAGCAAATGCAGGAAAACATGAAGAAGATGCAGGAGCAGCTTGCGCTGATCGAGGTCGAAGGGCAGTCGGGCGCCGGCCTCGTCAAGGTGACGATGACGTGCCGCAACGAAGTGCGCCGCGTGTCGATCGACCCGAGCCTGCTCGCGGACGACAAGGACATGCTCGAGGATCTCGTCGCCGCTGCGTTCAACGACGCGGTGCGCAAGGCCGAAGCCACGTCGCAGGAAAAGATGAGCGGCATGACGTCGGGCCTGCCGCTGCCCCCGGGCTTCAAGCTGCCGTTCTGAGCGCCGCGTCCTTGCCACCGTTTGCCGCCGTATGAAACAGCCGTCCGCCTTGTCCGCTCTCGTCGAAGCGTTGCGCGTGCTGCCCGGCGTCGGGCCGAAATCCGCGCAGCGCATGGCGGTTCACCTGATGCAGCACGACCGCGAGGGCGCGGAGCGGCTCGGCCGGTCACTGCTGTTCGCAACCGAGCACCTGCAGCACTGCGAGAAGTGCAACACGTTCACCGAAGCGCAGATCTGCGAGGTCTGCAGCGACGAGGAGCGTGATCCGACGCTGCTGTGCGTCGTCGAGACGCCTGCCGACCAGATCATGCTCGAGCAGACGATGACCTACCGCGGGCTGTATTTCGTGCTGATGGGGCGACTGAGCCCGCTCGACGGAATCGGCCCGAAGGAAATCCATTTCGACCGCCTCGTGCGGCGCGCATCCGACGGCGTCGTCAAGGAAGTCGTGCTCGCGACCAACTTCACGAACGAAGGCGAAGCCACCGCCCACTACCTCGGCCAGACGCTCAAGGCGCGCGGGCTGGCCGTCACGCGCCTTGCGCGCGGCGTGCCGGTGGGCGGCGAGCTCGAGTACGTCGACGCGGGCACCATTGCCCGCGCGATGCTCGACCGCCGCACGATGTAAGCCGGGCGCCGCCTGCCGGCGGCGCCGTTTCTCGTGGCAACGCATGCACGTGCCAGATGTAAACAGACCCTAGGAGACACATGAGCACCAGCCAGGGCCCGCTCGCGGGCGTCAAAGTGCTCGAATTCGGAACGCTGATCGCGGGACCGTTCGCGTCGCGGCTGTTCGCCGAATTCGGCGCGGAAGTGATCAAGATCGAGGATCCGAACGGCGGCGACCCGCTGCGCAAGTGGCGCAAGCTCCATCCGGAGCAGGGCGGCACGTCGCTGTGGTGGTCGGTGCAGGCGCGCAACAAGAAATCGGTCACGCTCAATCTGAAAGCCGACGCCGGCAAGGCGATCGCGCGGCAGCTCGCGAGCGAGGCCGACATCGTGATCGAGAATTTCCGTCCGGGCCTGCTCGAAAAGCTCGGGCTCGGCTACGACGTGCTGTCGGCCGACAATCCGGGCCTCGTGATGGTGCGCCTGTCCGGCTACGGGCAGACGGGCCCGTACCGCGACCGCCCCGGCTTCGGCGCGATAGCCGAATCGATGGGCGGGCTGCGCCACATCACCGGCTATCCGGATCTGCCGCCGCCGCGCATCGGGATCTCGATCGGCGATTCGATCGCCGCGCTGCACGGCGTGATCGGCGCGCTGATGGCGCTCCATCACCGCAAGGTCAACGGCGGCGCGGGGCAGGTGGTCGACGTTGCACTCTATGAAGCCGTCTTCAACATGATGGAAAGCGTGGTGCCCGAGTACGGCGTGTACGGGATGGTGCGCGAGCGCACCGGCGCGTCGCTGCCGGGCATCGTGCCGTCGAATACGTACGCGTGCCGCGACGGCAGCATCGTGATCGGCGGCAACAGCGATCCGATCTTCAAGCGGCTGATGAAGGCGATCGAGCGCGACGACCTCGCCGACGATCCCGCGCTCGCGCAAAACGACGGGCGGGTGCCGCGCACGCAGGAAATCGACGACGCGATCGCCGCGTGGCTCGCGCCGCGCACGATCGACGAGGCGCTCGTCGTGCTCAATGCGGCCGACGTGCCGGCCGGGCGCATCTACAGCGCGGCCGACATGTTCACCGATCCGCAGTTCGTCGCGCGCCAGATGATCCAGCGTTTCAAGCTGGCCGACGGTACGGACATTCCGCTGCCGAACATCACGCCGAAGCTGTCGGACACGCCGGGCGAAACGCGCTGGCTCGGTCCCGAGCTGGGCGAGCATACCGACGAGGTGCTGCGCGGCCTCGGCTACGACGCGCACGCGATTGCCGCGCTGCGCGAGGCGGGCGCGATCTGAGCGCAGCCGGCGTAGCGCTTTGCGCCGGGCCGCTCGACGAAGGGTTCCCCGACGAGATTTTCGGCGGGCGGAAAACCCGGCGGCCCGGTGTTTTCCCCAACGCGCGGAACGCCGCCGCGCAGTGCGGCGGCGCATCGCGTGCCCATGCGTATACCCGCCCGTCCACGGCGGCCGGACTGTCGCTCTCGCGCCATCTTTCCTCGGTTACAATCGCCGGATGCGAATCCTACTCAGCAACGACGACGGCTATCTCGCCCCCGGTCTCGCCGCGCTCAGCGAAGCGCTGCAGCCGCTGGCCGAGCTTACGGTGATCGCGCCCGAGCAGAACTGCAGCGGCGCGTCGAATTCCCTCACGTTGTCGCGGCCGCTGTCGGTGCAGCGCGCAGCGGGTACGGGTTTCTTCTACGTGAACGGCACGCCGACCGATTCGGTGCACGTCGCGCTGACGGGGATGGCCGACGCGCGGCCGGACATCGTCGTGTCCGGCATCAACAATGGCCAGAACATGGGTGAAGACACGCTCTATTCGGGGACAGTTGCGGCCGCCACCGAAGGCATCATGTTCGGCGTGCCGGCCATCGCGTTCTCGCTGGTCGACAAGGGCTGGGCCCATCTGGCCGACGCCGCGCGCGTCGCCGCGGAAATCGTCGAGCACTACCTCGCGCATCCGCTGCCGGGCAACCCGTTGCTGAACGTCAATATTCCGAACCTGCCGTACGACCAACTGAAGGGCTGGCAGGTCACGCGCCTCGGCAAGCGTCATCCGTCGCAGCCGGTGATTCGCCAGACCGACCCGCGCGGCGAGCCGATCTACTGGATCGGCGCCGCGGGCGACGCGCTGGACGCCAGCGAAGGCACCGATTTTCACGCCGTCGCAAACGGTTTCGTATCGATCACGCCGCTGCAGCTCGATCTCACGCATACGCAGATGCTGCCCGCGACGCGCGAATGGGCGCGCGCCGGAGGGCGGGCTTCATGAGCGGCGAGCGCGCGAAGCGGTTCCCGCTCGCGCTCGAAGATCTCAAACGAGCGCCACGCAAATCGGAAGGTCGGCCCGGCGAACGCCAAGCGGCGGGTGCGGTGCCGAAGGCCGCCGACAAACCCGCAGCCGTACTGAAACCGGTTGCGGTGAAGCCGGCCGCCGCGCGGGCGCCGCTGCCGGGTATCGCCGCCGCGAAGCCGGCGACCGCACCGAAGCCGACCGCGCTGAAACCAGCGCTGCCGAAGCCGGCTGCGCCGAGCATCGCGCCGGCCGGCGCGTTCGCGCTCACGTCGGAACGTGTGCGCGAGCGGATGGTCGAACGGCTGCGCGCGAACGGCGTGACCGATGCGCGCGTGCTGGACGCGATGGCCGCGGTGCCGCGCCACCTGTTCGTGGATCCCGGGCTCGCGACGCAGGCCTACGAGGATTCGGCGTTGCCGATCGGCCACCAGCAGACCATTTCAAAGCCGTCGGTCGTCGCGCGCATGATCGAGCTCGCGATGGCCGGCCGCACGCTCGAGCGCGTGCTCGAGATCGGCACGGGTTGCGGCTATCAGGCCGCCGTGCTGAGCCACGTGGCACGCGACGTGTATTCGATTGAACGCATCAAGCCGCTCTACGAGCGCGCGAAGCTGAACCTGCGGCCGCTGCGCGTGCCGAACATCCGTCTGCATTACGGCGACGGGCGTGTCGGCCTGCCGTCCGCGGCCCCGTTCGACGCGATCGTGATCGCAGCGGCCGGGCTCGACGTGCCGCAGGCGCTGCTCGAGCAGCTCGCGATCGGCGGGCGGCTCGTCGCGCCGGTCGGCGCGCAGAGCGGACAGCACCAGGTGCTCACGCTCGTCGAGCGCGTCGCGCACGCGCAATGGCGAGAGTCCCGGCTTGATCGCGTTTTCTTTGTCCCTTTAAAATCCGGAGTGATTTGAAACCGATGAGTATGTTGCGCGCGATGCAAAACAACCGATCCAGGGAACCGCTCACGCTCGCCCAGCGCGCGATCTGTGTGGCTGCGTTCTCTACGCTACTGGCCGCCTGTGCGACGCGGCTCGACAACGCGCCCGTCGTCGACCGCTCCGGGTCGCTCGGTACGACCGCCGCCGCGCAGCCCGCGGCGCCGCTTCCGCCGGCGCCGCCGGGTTACTACCGGGTGAAGCCGGGCGACACGCTGTACCGGATCGCACTCGAAAACGGGCAGAACTATCGCGACATCGCGGCGTGGAACAATCTGGCGAACCCGAATCAGATCGAAGTCGACCAACTGCTGCGCGTGTCGCCGCAGGCCGGTGCCGCGGTCGCGGGTACGCAGGTCGCCGCGCCGATCGGAGGCGCCGCCGTTGCGACCGCGCCGCTCAGCAGCGGCCCCGCGACGCCGGCTGCCGGTACGTCGTCGTCGAGCGCGACGGCGCCTGCCGCGGCAGCCGCGTCGAGCGATACGGCGGCTGCTCCGAGCGGCCCCGTGACGTTCGCGTGGCCCGCGCGCGGCCCCGTGCTGAACGGGTTCGACGATGCGAAGAACAAGGGTGTCAATATCGGCGGGACGGCCGGCGAGGCCGTGAAGGCGGCGGCGGACGGCCGCGTCGTTTACTCCGGCAACGGTCTGCGTGGCTACGGCAACCTCATTATCATCAAACACGATGCAACTTACCTCACGGCGTATGCACACAATCGCGCTTTGATGGTAAAAGAGGGGGACGCGGTAACGAAGGGGCAGAAGATCGCCGAGATGGGTAACAGCGATGCCGACCGCGTGATGCTGCATTTCGAGGTTCGCCGGCAGGGTAAGCCTGTCGATCCGCTGAAGTATTTGCCGCCTCAATAACCGAGACGACCATGCCGAAATCGAAGCGCCACGAGCCGCAAGCCGAGTCTGAGAAGATCAGTCGTGCCACGCAAGCATCGGTGGGGCGAGTAGGTGCTTCGACGGACGACGAGGACGACGTCGCGGAAAACGAACGCGATCTCGAGGCGCGCGACGCCGACACGGACGGCGGCGACGACGAGCGCGAAGGCCGCCAGGAAGCCGCGCCCGACGTCGACGATTTCCGCACGCTGCTGCAGGCCGAGCTCACGGCCGACACGATCCAGCATTACCTGAACCGCATCAGCGTGAAGCCGCTGCTGACCGTCGAGGAAGAGCAGCGCTATTCTCGTCTGGCGAAGGCCGGCGAATTCGAGGCGCGGCAGGTGATGATCGAGCGCAATCTGCGTCTCGTCGTCAGTATCGCGAAGGGGTACCTGAACCGCGGCGTGCCGCTGCTCGACCTGATCGAGGAAGGCAATCTCGGCCTGATGCACGCGATCGAGAAATTCGACCCGACGCGCGGTTTCCGCTTCTCGACCTACGCGACGTGGTGGATCCGGCAGAGCATCGAGCGGGCGATCATGAACCAGGCCCGCACGGTGCGCCTGCCCGTGCACGTGATCCGCGAACTGAACCAGGTGCTGCGCGCGAAGCGCCATCTCGAAAAGAATTCGATGTCGACGGGCGAGGCGGCCGAGCGCCGCGAAGCCAGCATCGACGACATCGCCTATCTCACCGGCAAGACCGCCGAGGAAGTCACCGATATCCTCGCGCTCAACGAACACACGGCGTCGCTCGACGCGCCGCTCGATCTTGATCCCGCGAGCAGCCTGCTCGACCTGCTGCCCGACGACCAGAGCCAGTCGCCCGACGCCGAAGTGCAGCACCGCGAGCTCGAAACGCTGACGCGCGCGTGGCTGTCGCGGCTGTCCGACAAGCACCGGCATGTGATCGAGCGCCGCTTCGGCCTGAACCACATCGAACCGGCGACGCTCGAGGAGCTCGCCGACGAGATGGGGCTCACGCGCGAGCGCGTGCGGCAGATCCAGCAGGAGGCGCTGGTGCGCCTCAAGCGGTTCTTCGCCTCCAACGGCGTGCGCAAGGACGCCGTTCTGTAACCGATGACCCCAATCCTTGTTTTTGACATCGAGACGATTCCCGATGTCGACGGCATTCGCCGTCTGGAAGACCTGCCCGCGACGCTCGACGATGCGGCGGTGGCCGAACATGCGTTTGCCGCACGCCGCGAGAAGACCGGCGGCGATTTCCTGCCGCATCATCTGCAGCGAATCGCGGCGATCTCGTGCGTGTTTCGCGACAACAACGGTTTTCGCGTGCGCTCGCTCGGGACGCCGCAGGACAACGAAGCGACGTTGATCCAGTCGTTCTACCGCGTGATCGAGAAATACACGCCGCAGCTCGTGTCGTGGAACGGCGGCGGTTTCGATCTGCCGGTCCTCCATTACCGCGCGCTCGTGCACGGCATTCCCGCCACCCGCTACTGGGATCTCGGCGAGGACGACCGCGAATTCAAGTGGAACAACTACATCGCGCGCTATCACTCGCGGCATACCGACCTGATGGACGTGCTCGCGATGTATCAGGCGCGCGCGAACGCGCCGCTCGACGCGCTGGCGAAGCTGTGCGGTTTCCCGGGCAAGCTCGGGATGGACGGCAGCCAGGTATGGCCGGCGTTCCGCGACGGCCGGATCGACGAAATCCGCAACTATTGCGAAACCGACGTCGTCAATACGTACCTGCTGTATTGCCGGTTCCAGTTGATGCGCGGCGGCCTGACGCCGAGCGAGTACGCGGACGAGATCCTGCTCGTGAAGAACGCGCTCGCGCTGGAGCCGGCGCCGCACTGGGCCGAATACCTGGCCGGCTTCGACGCGTAGTGCGGGCAGGCCGCGCCGTAGCCGGCGCGATCAGCCGAGTTCGAGCAGCACCGGCTGGTGATCGGACGCGCGTACGTCGCCGTCGATCTCGCAGCGGATGACGCGCGGCAACAGCGTGTCGGTCACGAACACGAAGTCGCACGCGAGCGGGCCGTCCGACCATTGCACAGTGTCGTAGACGCCAGCGGTCGGCGGCGGCGTACGACCGGGATGCCGTGCGACCCACGCGTCGACGAAACCCGGTGCGTCGGCAATCGGCTCCAGGAAGCGCCGGTACGCATCGGCGCCGAATGCACTGTTGAAATCGCCGCAGACGATCGCACCGCGCGGTTGTCCGGTCGCGCTGAACGGCCCGTCGGCGGTTTCGGCGGGAGCGGGATGGTCAGCATGCGCGCAGGCTTCGCGATGCCGGTCGCGTAGCGCATCGACCTGCGCCAGCCGCTGGCGCGCCGAGTAATACTCCAGATGCGTGGTGACCACGCGCAACCACCCGAGGGGCGTCCGCAACGCGATATCGAGCGCGACGCGCGGCATCGACGGCGCGCCGGCGTCGGCTGGCCACGGCAGCGATTGGCGCAGCACGCGCCCGACCGGCAGCCGCGTCGCGATCGCGTTGCCGAACTGGCGGCGCGGTGCGCCCGGCCGGATGGCCGGCAGATCGGCGCCGATGGCGTCGACGATCGTATAGCCAGGCAGTAGCGCCGCGAGTTCGGCGAACTGGTCCGGCCCTGGCCGGCCGGGCAGTGCGTCGAAGCCGCGTGTGACTTCCTGCACGCACAGCACGTCGAAATCGCTCAACTGCCGGGCGGCGGCGATCGTGCGCGGGAGGTCGACGATGCCGTCCGCATCCCGACCCCATTGGATGTTCCAGTCGATCAATCGCATGGTCGAGTCTCCTTGGCTCGGTGCTGCGAGCAGAACCCGTGCCGCGGTGGGGCCGCGCCACGCATTGCGCGCGGCAGGTCGGCGCGCAACGGGCGCGCGGTTGTCAGCCACTCACGCGCCACGCATCGCGCCACGTGCATCGGCGCTTGCGTGACGAAAGCGCGCGACGGGAGCCTTCGTCGTCTACAATCTCGCCTTCTTCAACGTTTGTCAGGAAAAGCTGGTGTCCGAAGCCGTCCCCACTTCTGCGCGCAAATCGAAAAACGCGCCCGTCGCGCCCGGGCCCGCCCCGGTTCTCGAGATCGAATCGCTCGACATGGAAGCGCGCGGTGTCGGCCGCACGATGACCGAGGACGGTCAGCCGGGCAAGGTGATCTTCGTCGAAGGCGCGCTGCCGGGCGAGCGCGTGACCTATTCGAGCTATCGCCGCAAGCCGAGCTACGAGCAGGCGACGGTTGTCGACATTCTGCGCCCGAGCGTGATGCGCACGCAGCCGAAGTGCGCATTCTTCGGCACCTGCGGCGGCTGCTCGATGCAGCATCTCGACATGCGTGCGCAGGTGGCGGTCAAGCAACGCGTGCTGGAAGACAATCTGTGGCACCTGGCGAAGCTGCGCGCGGAAACGATGTTCGCGCCGATCCACGGCCCGTCGTGGGGCTATCGCTACCGCGCGCGCCTGACTGTGCGCAACGTCGCGAAGAAAGGCGGCGTGCTCGTCGGCTTCCATGAGAAGAAGAGCAGCTACGTCGCCGACATGACGAGCTGCGAAGTGCTGCCGCCGCACGTGTCGGCGATGCTCGTGCCGCTGCGCCGGCTCGTCGAAGGGCTGTCGATTCGCGACCGGATGCCGCAGATCGAACTCGCGGTCGGCTCGGCCGTCACCGCGCTCGTGCTGCGCGTGCTGGAGCCGATCAACGCGGACGACGAAGCGCTGCTGCGCGCGTTCGCGGACGAGCACAACGTGCAGTTCTGGCTGCAGCCGAAGGGGCCGGACACGGTGACGCCGTTCTACCCGCTCGACGTATCGCTCGATTACACGCTGCCGGAATTCGGCATCCGCATGCCGTTCAAGCCGACCGACTTCACGCAGGTCAATCACCAGATCAACCGTGTGCTGGTGGGTCGTGCGCTGCGTCTGCTCGCGCCGTCGCGCGACGATCGCGTGCTCGACCTGTTCTGCGGGATCGGCAACTTCACGCTGCCGCTCGCGCGGCTGTCGCGCGAAGTGATGGGCATCGAGGGCAGCGACACGCTGACCACGCGTGCGCTCGCGAACGCCCGCGAGAACGGTGTCGACGGCCACACGACGTTCGCGTGCCGGAACCTGTTCGAGGTGACGGGCGACGATCTGCGCGCGCTCGGCGCATTCGACAAGTTCCTGATCGACCCGCCGCGCGAAGGCGCGCTCGCGGTGTCGAAGGCGCTGGCCGAGATCGCGCAGAGCGGTGAAGGTCCGCTGCCGAAGCGCATCGTCTACGTGTCGTGCAACCCGTCGACGCTCGCGCGCGATGCGGGGCTGCTCGTGCACGAAGCCGGTTATCGGCTGAAGGGCGCCGGGGTCGTGAACATGTTCCCGAATACGTCGCACGTCGAATCGATCGCGCTGTTCGAGCGCGACTGAGCCGGGCGGCGGACGTAAAAAAACCGGCCCGCGGGCCGGTTTTTCATGGTGCGTGCCGAACGTCAGTTGCGGTTGCCGCCGAAGATGCCGAGCAGCGCGAGCAGGTTCGTGAACACGTTGTACAGGTCGAGGTAGATCGCGAGCGTGGCCGAGATGTAGTTCGTCTCGCCGCCGTTCACGACGCGCTGGACGTCGAACAGCATGTAGGCCGAGAAGATCGCGATCGCGAGCACCGACACGGTGAGCATCAGCGCCGGCAGTTGCAGGAAGATGTTCGCGACCGACGCGAGCAGGATCACGATCACGCCCATGAACAGCCACTTGCCGAGCCCGGAAAAGTCGCGCTTGCTGACGGTGGCGATCGTCGCCATCGTGGCGAAGATGATGCCGGTGCCGCCGAACGCGAGCATGATCAGCGACGGGCCGTTCGAGAAGCCGAGGATGAAGCTCAGCAGCCGCGACAGCATCAGGCCCATGAAGAACGTGAAGCCGAGCAGCACGAACACGCCGGCCGCGCTGTTCTTGGTCCGCTCGATCGCG
This sequence comes from Burkholderia sp. LAS2, assembly GCF_018417615.1. Taxonomy (NCBI): domain Bacteria; kingdom Pseudomonadati; phylum Pseudomonadota; class Betaproteobacteria; order Burkholderiales; family Burkholderiaceae; genus Burkholderia; species Burkholderia sp. LAS2. Next base: position 2,434,367 of record NZ_CP071052.1, on the reverse strand, counting down.
AACATGAAGCCGAACGCGATCGCGAAGAACGCGAGCAGGCTCATCATCGGGCTCGTGGCCGCGAACAGCGAGAAGCCCGTCGCGACGCCGACCCAGGCGCCCAGCACGGTCGGCACCATCGACAGCGCGAGCAGCCAGTACGTGTTCCGCAGCACGCGGTTGCGAACCTCGGCGGTGCTGACGGAACCGCCGCGGCCGAAATTGTACGGATAGTCGTTCATGGTTTCTCCTAACATTGAACGCGTGGGCGTCCGGGGCCGGTTCGGCGCACGCGATGTGCGGCGCAGCAAACCGGGGCAGCTATGGCTAAGATACGTTCCGTGCCCGGAGGTTTCAATGGCCCGGCGGAACAAAACATACGGATTCTGAACCTTTCATGCGTGTAAGGGTTCAATCGCAATGATACACGGGATCGTGCTACAATAGCGGATTCATTTGAACCTGTAACTTCTTAATTTTTTGGAGTTTTTATGGCAATCGAGCGCACCCTGTCGATCATCAAGCCGGATGCGGTGGCAAAGAACGTGATCGGCCAGATCTACAGCCGTTTCGAAGGCGCCGGCCTGAAGATCGTCGCATCGCGCATGGCGCACCTGTCGCGTGCTGACGCAGAGAAGTTCTACGCAGTTCACGCAGCGCGTCCGTTCTTCAAGGATCTCGTCGATTTCATGATCTCGGGCCCGGTGATGATCCAGGTTCTGGAAGGCGAAGGCGCGATCCTGAAGAACCGCGACCTGATGGGCGCGACGGATCCGAAGAAGGCGGAAAAGGGCACGATCCGCGCCGACTTCGCCGACAGCATCGACGCGAACGCCGTGCACGGCTCGGACGCTGCGGAAACGGCAGCGGTCGAAATCGCGTTCTTCTTCCCGGAAATGAACGTTTACTCGCGTTAAGCCCTGGCTGACAGCAAGTAGGCAGGATTCAGCGCACGCGGCAAGGCAGCACATCATGACGAGCGAAACTTCCGTCAATCTTCTCGACTTCGACGCCGAGGGTCTTGTCGCGTACTGCGGCAGCCTGGGTGAGAAGCCGTTCCGCGCCAAGCAGTTGCAGCGCTGGATCCACCAATACAACGCCGGCGATTTCGACGGCATGACCGATCTCGCGAAGTCCCTGAGGGAAAAACTCAAGGGCCGCGCATCGATCGTGATGCCGGACATCGCCAGCGATCACGTTTCCGCCGACGGCACGCGCAAGTGGCTGATCGACGTCGGAAACGGCAATGCGGTCGAAACCGTGTTCATCCCGGAAGAGACGCGCGGCACGCTGTGCGTGTCGTCGCAGGCCGGGTGTGCGGTGAACTGCCGCTTCTGTTCGACGGGCAAGCAGGGCTTCTCCCGCAACCTGTCGACAGCCGAAATCATCGGCCAGCTCCGGATGGCTGAATTTGCATTGCGAGCGTCGCTGGGCCGGGCGCCCGGACCGAACGGCAAGGCCGAACGGGTCGTCACCAACGTGGTGATGATGGGCATGGGCGAGCCGCTGCTGAATTACAGCGCGGTCGTGCCCGCGATGCGGCTGATGCTCGACGACAACGCATACGGCCTGTCGCGCCGTCGCGTCACGCTGTCGACGTCCGGCGTGGTGCCGATGATGGACCGCCTCGGCGCCGAGTTGCCTGTCGCGCTGGCCGTTTCGCTGCACGCGCCGAACGATGCGCTGCGCGACGAGCTGGTGCCGCTCAACAAGAAGTATCCGCTGCGCGAGCTGATGGCCGCGTGCCAGCGTTATCTGAAAGTCGCGCCGCGCGACTTCATTACATTCGAATACTGCATGCTCGACGGCGTCAACGACACCGAAGCGCATGCGCGCGAACTGCTGGCCGTCACGCGCGACGTGCCGTGCAAGTTCAACCTGATCCCGTTCAATCCGTTTCCGGAATCGGGCCTCATCCGCTCGAAGCCAGAGCAGATCAAGCGCTTCGCGCAGATCCTCATCGATGCGGGTGTCGTCACGACCGTGCGCAAGACGCGCGGCGACGACATCGATGCCGCGTGCGGACAGCTGGCCGGCGCGGTGAAGGATCGCACGCGCCTCGCGGAGCGGACGGGCGCAGCAGGAAAAATCATCGAAGTTCGGGCAGTTTGACGGGGACGCCGAGTCGGGGACGCCGAGTCGGGGACGCCAAGTCGGGGACGCCAAGTTGGGGGCAGTTGGCCGGGGTGCCCGAACCCTTTGGCGGTGCAACACGCGAATAGCGATCGGTCGCGGCGCCTCGGCGCCGCGCATGGTATGAACCGTAGCGGGTGCCGGCCGGCAGGAGCCGGCGGCAGCCGCCAGTGAAGAAGAATCGACGCGAGGACAAGGATGAGTGAGCCGCAGCCGTCTAACGGCGCAGAGACGAATGCCGCGAAGCCGGCACCGGCGGGACTGGAAACGCTGGCCGCGGTCGGCAGCCGCCTGGCGCAGCTTCGGGAGACGAAGGGCTGGTCGGTCGACGACGTGTCGGCGCGACTCAAGGTCGCACCGCAAAAGCTCCGGGCGCTCGAGGCCGGCGACATCAGCCATTTGCCCGGCGTGACGTTCGCGCTCGGTGTCGTGCGCAGCTACGCGAAGATGCTCGGCGTCGATCCGGAACCGTTCGCGCAGGCGCTGCGCCGCGAGCGCGGGGTGCCGGAAGTCGACCTGTCGATGCCGGCGTCGTCGGGCACGGATCTGCCGCGCGGCCGCGTGTCGATTCCGCTCGGCGGTTCGTCGCGCCACCATCCGTGGCTGTGGGGAACGGGGATCGTCATCGTCGCGGTGGTCGCCGTACTGATGTGGCACACTGGCGGCGATTCGTCGGGCCTGCTCGCGCGCTTCAAGGGCGGCGACGCCGGACATGCGTCGGCGGCGAGCGCGGCGGCATCGTCGTCCGCCGAAGAAGCGGCGACGAACGGCGCGTCGACGGCGGTCGCGAATGAGGTTCCGGCCCCGGCCGCTGCATCGGCTGCGCCGGCGCAGACAATCGCATCGGCCGTTCCGGCGCCGGCGACCCCGGTCGCGACGGCGGCTGCGTCGCAGCCCGTTGCGGCAACGGCGGCGGCAAGCACGGCGGCGCCGGCCCAGCCGGCGAGCGTCGTGGTGGCGGCAGGCCAGTCGATGGTCGAACTGAAGGTCAAGCAGGATTGCTGGTTCAGCGTGCGCGACAAGAACGGCAAGGAGCTGTTCTCGGCGCTGGTGCGCGCCGGCGAAACGAAGCAGGTTGCCGGTGACGGGCCGTTCAAGGTCACGATCGGCAACAAGGCCGGCCTCGACGCGGTTGCGTTCGACGGAAAACCGGTCGATCCGGCAAAATATTCGGCAGCGCGGGGTAACGTGGCGCGGTTCACGTTGCCCTGACGTCAAGCGCCGTGGCGAAGGCTTGCCGTCGATACCGGCAGGCCGTGAGGGCACGGCGCTTTTTCAATTCATGCGCCGCGTCGCGGCGCATTCCGCGTAAATGGATCTATCGATGCAATCCGAAGCTCAATCCCCACGCAGCAGTCAGATTTGTTCAACCGAGCCGGTGTTCGGCGGGCATCAGCCGCGCCGCGTATCGCATGCGGTGGATGTCCGCTGGGGCGGGCAACTCGTGACGATCGGCGGCGACGCGCCGGTGCGCGTGCAGTCGATGACGAATACCGATACGGCCGATGCGATCGGCACGGCGATCCAGATCAAGGAACTCGCGAACGCGGGCTCCGAACTGGTACGCATCACGGTCAACACGCCCGAAGCCGCGGCCGCCGTGCCGGCGATTCGCGAGCAGCTCGACCGGATGGGCGTGACCGTGCCGCTCGTCGGCGATTTCCACTACAACGGCCACCTGCTGCTGCGCGACTACCCGGGCTGCGCGGAGTCGCTGTCGAAGTACCGGATCAACCCCGGTAACGTCGGCCAGGGCGCGAAGCGCGACACGCAGTTCGCGCAGATGATCGAGGCCGCGGCGAAGTACGACAAGCCGGTGCGGATCGGCGTGAACTGGGGCAGCCTCGACCAGGACCTGCTCGCGCGCATGATGGACGAGAACGGCGCGCGTGCGCAGCCGTGGGACGCGCAGAGCGTGATGTACGAGGCGCTGATTCAGTCGGCGATCGGCTCGGCGGAACGCGCGGTCGAGCTCGGCCTCGGCCGCGACCGCATCGTGCTGTCGTGCAAGGTCAGCGGCGTGCAGGACCTGATCGCCGTGTATCGCGAACTCGGCCGCCGCTGCGGCTTCGCGCTGCACCTCGGGCTGACCGAGGCCGGCATGGGCTCGAAGGGCATCGTCGCGTCGACGGCGGCGCTTGGCGTGCTGCTGCAGGAAGGGATCGGCGACACGATCCGCATCTCGCTGACGCCGGAACCGGGCGCGTCGCGCACGGGCGAGGTGATCGTCGGCCAGGAAATCCTGCAGACGATGGGCCTGCGCTCGTTCGCGCCGATGGTGATCGCGTGCCCGGGCTGCGGCCGCACGACGAGCACGCTGTTCCAGGAACTCGCGATGCAGATCCAGACGTATCTGCGCGAGCAGATGCCGGCGTGGCGCAAGGAATATCCGGGCGTCGAGAAGATGAACGTCGCGGTGATGGGCTGCATCGTCAACGGCCCGGGCGAATCGAAGCACGCGAACATCGGCATCAGCCTGCCGGGTTCGGGCGAGAACCCGGCCGCGCCCGTCTTCATCGACGGCGAGAAGGTCAAGACGCTGCGCGGCGAGCGGATCGCCGAGGAATTCCAGCAGATCGTCAGCGACTACGTCGCACGCAATTACGGCCGCACCGAGGCCCTGAACTAATTCGTCCACACACACGAACGATGACTGAACAGAAACGCAAGATCGAGAAGCTCACCGGCGTCAAAGGCATGAACGACATCCTTCCGCAGGATGCCGGCCTGTGGGAATTCTTCGAAGCTACCGTGAAATCGCTGCTGCGCGCGTACGGCTACCAGAACATCCGCACGCCGATCGTCGAACACACGCAGCTGTTCACGCGCGGCATCGGCGAAGTCACGGACATCGTCGAGAAGGAGATGTACAGCTTCACCGACGCGCTGAACGGCGAGAACCTGACGATGCGTCCGGAAAACACCGCGGCCGTCGTGCGTGCGTCGATCGAGCACAACATGCTGTACGACGGCCCGAAGCGCCTGTGGTACATCGGCCCGATGTTCCGTCACGAGCGTCCGCAGCGCGGCCGCTATCGCCAGTTCCACCAGGTCGGCGTCGAGGCGCTCGGCTTCGCGGGCCCCGATGCGGATGCCGAGATCATCATGATGTGCCAGCGCCTGTGGGACGACCTCGGCCTGACCGGCATCAAGCTCGAGATCAACTCGCTCGGCCTCGCCGAGGAGCGCGCCGCGCACCGCGTCGAGCTGATCAAGTACCTCGAGCAGTTCGCCGACGTGCTCGACGAGGACGCGAAGCGCCGCCTGTATACGAACCCGCTGCGCGTGCTCGACACGAAGAATCCCGCGCTGCAGGACATCGCGCAGAACGCACCGAAGCTGATCGACTTCCTCGGCGACGAATCGCGCGCGCACTTCGAAGGGCTGCAGCGCCTGCTGCTCGCGAACAACATTCCGTTCAAGATCAATCCGCGTCTCGTGCGCGGCCTCGATTACTACAACCTGACCGTGTTCGAGTGGGTGACCGACAAGCTCGGCGCGCAGGGCACGGTCGCGGCCGGCGGCCGCTACGATCCGCTGATCGAGCAGCTCGGCGGCAAGCCGACCGCCGCGTGCGGCTGGGCGATGGGCATCGAGCGGATCCTCGAACTGCTGAAGGAAGAAGATCTCGCGCCCGAGCAGGAAGGCGTCGACGTGTACGTCGTGCACCAGGGCGAGACCGCGCGCGAACAGGCGTTCATCGCGGCCGAGCGCCTGCGCGACACGGGCCTCGACGTGATCTTCCACTGCAGCGCCGACGGCGCGCCGGCGAGCTTCAAGTCGCAGATGAAGCGGGCCGATGCGAGCGGCGCCGCGTTCGCGGTGATCTTCGGCGAAGAAGAGGTCGCGAACGGCACGGTGGGCGTGAAAGCGTTGCGCGGCGTGGGTGCGGAAGGGGAAAAGAACGTTCAGCAGACCGTACCGGTCGAAAGCTTGACCGAATTCCTAATCAATGCGATGGTTGCATCCGCCGAAGACGGCGACGACTGATCGCGCTGGCATCCGCTCGACAAGAAAAGCCTGAACAGGAAGAAGGAATCGCTCGCCGATGAGTTATCACGACGAACAAGAATCGATTGAAAGTCTCAAGGCGTGGTGGGCCCGCTGGGGTAACCTCACCACGTGGATCGTGCTCGCGGCGCTTGTCGTCGCGGCCGGTTTCAACGGCTGGAACTACTGGCAGCGCCGTCAGGCTGCCGAGGCGTCCGGGCTGTACGAGCAGGTCCAGAAGGCCGCCGCCGCGAACGACAAGGCGACGATGGCCCGCGCGGCCGCTGACATGGAAGACAAGTTCGGCAGCACGCCGTATGCGCAGATGACGGCGCTCGCGGCCGCGAAGACGCTGTACGCGGCCGGCGACGCGGCAGGCGCGAAGGCGCAGCTGCAATGGGCCGTCGATCACGCCAAGGACGACGAGTACAAGCAGATCGCGAAGCTGCGTCTCGCGTCGCTGCTGCTCGACGAGAAGGCGTACGATGCGGGCCTCGCGCTGCTGTCGGGTACGCCGGTCGATGCATTCAAGGGCCTCGTGGCCGATCGTCGCGGCGATCTGCTTGCCGCGCAAGGCAAGACCGACGATGCGCGCGCGGCTTACAAGCTCGCGCTCGACGGCCTGTCGAAGGACGACCAGTCCGCGCGCCAGCTCGTGCAGTTCAAGCTGGACGCGCTCGGCGGCTGAATCCCGGTCCCCTCAACCTCTTAACTCTGCTTCGCTAACCGATGAATTTGCTGAAACGTTACGCTGTGCCCGTTGCCTGCGCGGCGGCTGTCCTCGCTTTGGCGGCTTGCTCGTCGTCGAAGGACGCGCGCCGCGTGCCGACGCCGCTCACCGAGTTCAAGCCCGTCATGGACGTGCAACAGGTCTGGAAGGCGAGCGTCGGCAAGGGCGGACGCTACCTGTTTTCGCCGGTGGCCGTGGGCGACGCCGTCTATGCGGCGGGCGAAAACGGTTCGGTCGAGAAGATCGACGCGAAGACGGGCCAGACGCTGTGGCGTTCGAAGGTCGGTTCCGACCTGTCGGCCGGTGTCGGCAGCGACGGCAACCTGACCGCGGTCGGTGCGCTGAAGGGCGGCGTGTTCGTGCTGGGCCCGGACGGCAAGCAGCTGTGGAAGACCAGCGTGCAGGGCGAGATCTTCTCGCCGCCGCTCGTCGGCAACGGCCTCGTGGTCGTCCGCACGATCGACGGCCAGGTGATCGCGTTCAACGCGCAGACGGGCGAGCAGAAGTGGAACTACCGCAACCGTGCGGTGCCGCTGAACCTGCGCGTGTCGGCCGGCATGACGTTCGCGGGCGACGCGGCCGTGCTCGCGGGCTTCCCGGGCGGCGGTCTGGTCGCGATCAACCTGCAGACGGGCGAGCCGTTCTGGCAGACCCCGGTGTCGTTCCCGAAGGGCGTGACCGAAGTCGAGCGCATCAACGACGTCAGCGGTCCGCCGACGCTCGTGGGCGCGCAAGCCTGCGCGGTGACGTTCCAGGGTCAGCTCGGCTGCTTCGATGCGAACTCGGGCCGGCCGCTGTGGGAAAAGCCGTTCTCGAGCCGCAGCGGCCTCGCGCAGGACGATTCGGTGGTCGCCGGCGGTGACGACTGGTCGGTCGTCACTGCGTACGACGCGGCCACGGGCAACCAGCTCTGGCGCAACGACAAGCTGAAGAGCCGTGACGTCGGCGTGCCGTACCTGCTCGGGCACGCGGTCGTGATGGGCGATTACCAGGGCTTCGTGCACTTCCTGTCGCGCGAAGACGGCAGCTTCATCGCGCGGATGAAGACCGACGGCAGCGCGATCACGGCGGCGCCGGTCCTCGCGGGCAATACGCTCGTCGTGCAGACGAAGGACGGCGGCCTGTACGGGTTCCGCCCGCGCTGACACGCAGGAAACCGGTGCGGCCGTGGCGCGGCGGGCAGGTCCCGTGCGCCGCGGCCGCGCGACTTGAAGGCGGCCGGCGTTCCCGGCCGCTCGGTATTTGAAAGGCAGTTCGAGACGAAAGACGACGGCGCGCAACGCGCGCCAGGCGCGCGCATCCGGCGCGGCGCGAATTCGTGATATTTTCATTCAGCGCAGCCGCCCGCAGCAGCGGGCCTCCCGCTGCTGCGCATCACCGTAGAAAACACAGATGAAACCGGTCATTGCCCTCGTTGGGCGCCCCAATGTGGGGAAATCCACGCTGTTCAACCGGCTCACGCGCTCGCGCGATGCGCTGGTTGCCGACTTGCCGGGCCTCACGCGCGATCGCCATTACGGCGAAGGGCGCGTCGGCGAACGACCGTACCTGGTCGTCGATACCGGCGGCTTCGAGCCCGTCGCGAAGGACGGCATCCTGCACGAAATGGCGCGCCAGACGCGGCAGGCCGTCGAGGAAGCCGACGTCGTCGTGTTCATCGTCGACGGCCGTAACGGACTCGCGCCGCAGGACAAGTCGATCGCCGACTACCTGCGCAAGACCGGCCGGCCGATCTTCCTCGTCGTCAACAAGGCCGAGGGGATGAAGTACACCGCGGTCGCGACGGACTTCTACGAGCTCGGGCTCGGCGACCCGCGCGCGATCTCGGCCGCGCACGGCGACGGCGTGACCGACATGATCAACGAGGCGCTGGAAGTCGCGTATGCTGGCCAGCCCGAGGAAGCGGACGAGGACGATCCGTCGCGCGGCATCAAGATCGCGATTGTCGGCCGCCCGAACGTCGGCAAGTCGACGCTCGTCAACGCGCTGATCGGCGAGGACCGCGTGATCGCGTTCGACATGCCGGGCACGACGCGCGACTCGATCTACGTCGACTTCGAGCGTAACGGCAAGAAATACACGCTGATCGACACGGCCGGCCTGCGACGCCGCGGCAAGGTGTTCGAGGCGATCGAGAAGTTCTCGGTCGTGAAGACGCTGCAGTCGATCTCCGACGCGAACGTCGTCATTCTTCTGCTGGATGCGCAGCAGGACATTTCCGACCAGGACGCGCACATCGCCGGCTTCGTCGTCGAGCAGGGCCGCGCGCTCGTGATCGGCGTCAACAAGTGGGACGGCCTCGACGATCACGCGCGCGACCGTGCGAAAGCGGATTTGACCCGCAAGCTGAAATTCCTCGACTTCGCGAAATCGCACTTCATTTCGGCCGCGAAGAAAACGGGTATCGGCACGCTGATGCGCTCGGTCGACGACGCGTACGCGGCGGCGATGGCGAAGCTGCCGACGCCGAAGCTCACGCGCGCGCTGATCGACGCCGTCGAATTCCAGCAGCCGCGCCGTCGCGGCCCGGTGCGTCCGAAGCTGCGCTATGCGCACCAGGGCGGCCAGAATCCGCCGATCATCGTGATCCACGGCAACGCGCTCGACGCGGTGACGGAAACCTACAAGCGTTACCTCGAAAACCGATTCCGCGAAACTTTCTCGCTGACCGGGACTCCATTGCGCATAGAGTTCCGTTCGTCGAACAACCCGTACGCGGACAAGGGCTGAAGCACGCCGCGCAAGGCATCGGCCGCATGGCCAGTGGCCGGGCGGGGCAGGCAAAATCAGCTATAGTGTAGCGATTGGCGCCGGATCTCTTTTTCTTCGCCGCCAATCCAGATCAACCTGCAAAAAAAGATGGAGTACGCCATGAGCAACAAAGGGCAATTGTTACAAGACCCGTTTTTGAACGCACTGCGCAAAGAGCACGTTCCCGTTTCGATCTACCTCGTCAACGGCATCAAGCTTCAAGGGAACATTGAATCGTTCGACCAGTACGTCGTGTTGCTCCGTAATACGGTGACCCAGATGGTTTACAAGCACGCCATCTCGACGGTCGTGCCGGCGCGCCCGGTGAATTTCCACCCGGACGCGGAAGCCTCGTCCTAACCTATCGCAGCGGCCGGCATCCGGTCGCCGCGAGCGACCGATGCCAGCCGCCTTATCTTGACACCCGATAATTTGATCAACGCAGCGCTCGTCGGCATCGATTTCGGCAAGACCGATTTCGAAGCCAGTCTCGAAGAACTCAGTCTTCTCGCCTCCAGTGCGGGGGCCCGTCCCGCCGTCACCCTCACCGGTCGTCGCGCCAGTCCCGATGCCAAGATGTTCATCGGCAGCGGCAAAGCCGAAGAACTGCGGCTTGCCTGCGACGCGCACAACGTCGAAATCGTCATCTTCAACCACGCGTTGGCGCCCGCCCAGCAACGTAATCTGGAGCAGGCACTTAACAGGCGCGTGGTCGATCGCACGAGCCTCATCCTCGACATCTTCGCGCAGCGCGCCCGCAGCCACGAAGGCAAGCTGCAGGTCGAGCTCGCGCAGCTTCAATACCTGTCGACCCGGCTCATTCGCGCGTGGACCCACCTCGAGCGGCAAAAGGGCGGTATCGGCCTGCGCGGCCCCGGCGAAACCCAGCTCGAAACCGACCGCCGGCTGATCGGCGAACGCATCAAGATGCTGAAGTCGCGGCTCGACCGGCTGCGTCGCCAGCACAGCACGCAGCGCCGGCAGCGCGCGCGCAGCGGCACGATGTCGGTGTCGCTCGTCGGCTATACGAACGCGGGCAAGTCGACGCTGTTCAATGCGCTGACGAAAGCGCAGGCGTACGCGGCCGACCAACTGTTCGCGACGCTCGATACGACGTCGCGGCGAGTGTACCTCGGCGACGAGGTCGGCCAGATCGTCGTGTCCGATACGGTCGGGTTCATTCGTGAGCTGCCTCACCAGCTCGTCGCGGCGTTCCGCGCGACCCTCGAGGAAACGATCCACGCGGATCTGCTGCTGCATGTGGTCGATGCGTCGAGCGCGGTCCGGCTCGAGCAGATCGAGCAGGTCAACGGCGTGCTGCACGAGATCGGCGCGGACACGATCCGCCAGGTGCTGGTGTTCAACAAGATCGACGCCGTGCCCGAGCTGGCGGCCCGCGGCGACGCGGTCGAGCGGGACGAGTATGGTAATATTTCGCGCGTCTTTTTGAGCGCGCGCACCGGTCAGGGTCTCGATACGTTGCGTGCCGCCATCGCCGAAATCGCCTCCGCGGAACATCTCTCCAGCGCGACGTTGTCCGACGCGCTCGATGGCACGTCCGCTGAACCGCACGAAGACCACACGATTTCCGAACACGGGCGCTAACCGGTCCCGGCCGGTTCGCCGGCGTCCAATCTGGTGAACAAACTCTGGTGAACGAATACAACGAGCGGAGTACCTGGCGGCGGATGCGCGCCTTGCTGTCGATCAACGATCCCCGCTGGGGACGCGGCGAAGGCAATGGCAAGGACGGATCCCGCCCCCGCGCGAACGAATCGAAGCGTCCGCAAGGCGGCGACGGCGACGGTCCGCCCGATCTCGACGAGATGTGGCGCAACTTCAACCGGCGCCTGAGCGGCCTGTTCGGCGGCAAGGGCGGCAACGGCTTCCGTCCCGACAACGGCCGGGCCGCCCGGGTCGGCGTCGGCATCGTGATCGGCGTGCTGGTCGCGGTGTATGCGGGCAGCGGGCTGTTCGTCGTGCAGGACGGCCAGACGGGCGTCGTGCTGCAGTTCGGCAAGCTGTCGGGCACGGTCGGCCAGGGCGTGCACTGGCGCGCGCCGTATCCGTTCGCGTCGCATGAGATCGTCGACACGTCGCAGGTCCGCTCGATCGAGATCGGCCGCAACAACGTCGTGCGCCTCGCGAACGTGAAGGAGGCCGCGATGCTGACGCGCGATGCCGATATCGTCGACGTGCGCTTCATCGTCCAGTACCGGATCCGTTCCGCCACCGATTACCTGTTCCGCAGCGTCGATCCCGAGCGCAGCGTGTCGCAGGCCGCGCAGGCCGCGGTGCGTGCGATCGTCGGCACGCGCAGCGCGGCCGACATGCTGAATCAGGATCGCGATGCGCTGCGCGAGCAGCTTTCCACCGCGATCCAGCGCGATCTCGACCGCTACCGGTCAGGGCTCGAGGTGACGGCCGTCACGATGCAGAGCGTCGCGGCGCCCGAGCAGACCCAGGCCGCGTACGCCGAAGTCGCGAAGGCGCGCGACGAGCGCGAGGCCGCGAAGCGCGCCGCGCAGGCGTATGCGAGCGACCTGCTGCCGAAGGCGCAGGGCGATGCGGCGAAGCTCGTCGACGAAGCGAAGGCGTATGCCGATCGCGTGGTCACGGAAGCCGAGGGCGACGCGGACCGCTTCAAGCAGGTCTATGCGCAGTACTCGAAGGCGCCCGCGGTCATCCGCGAGCGGATGTACCTCGAGACGATGCAGGAAATCTATTCGAACGCGACGAAGGTGTTCGTCGGCAACAAGGGCGGCAACAGCGTCGTGTACCTGCCGCTCGACAAGCTCGTCGAGCAGGGGCGGCAAAACGCCGCGGCGTCGACCGGCGCGTCCGCGCCCGATGCGGCGTCGGCACCGGCGGCCACGGCGCCGGCCGCAGCCGCGCCGGCGAGCGCCGCACCGGCCGCCACGGCGTCGGGTGTCGACGTGCTGCGATCGCGTGAAGCGTTTCGCAGCCGGTCGCGTGAAGACGATACGAAGTAACGGGGAGCGCAGAACATGAACCGAATCATTGCGCTCGTCGTCGCAATCGTGATCGTTGCCTTCGCGGCGTCGTCGACGGTCCTCACCGTCGATCCGCGCCATGCGGCCGTGCTGTCGGGGCGCGACGGCGCGCAGCCGGAGCTCGCGGGCCCCGGCGTCCATTTCAAGCTGCCGCCGCCGTTGCAGACGGCCACGCTGATCGACACGCGCGTGCAGTCGCTCGAGTCGTCCGATCCGCTGCAGCTGGCGACCGAGGACAAGCACGACCTGCTCGTCGCGTATGCGGTGAAGTACCGGATCAGCGATCCGATGAAATATTTCACCGCGACGGGCGGCGATCCGGCGGCGGCGGCCGACCGGCTGTCCGGCGCGCTGAAGGGCGCGCTCGGCGACGCATTCGGCAAGCGCGCGCTCGACGACGCCCTCGGCGGTCAGCGCGCGATCGCCGATGCGGCGCGCGATGCGGCGAAGGCGCAAGCGTCCGGTTTCGGCGTCGACGTGGTCGACGTGCAACTGACACGTGTCGACCTGCCGGCTGCGCAGACGGACGCCGTCTATCAGCGGATGATCGGCGCGTTGCGCGATCAGGCGGCCCAGGTGCGTGCGCAAGGCGCGGCCGACGTCGAGCAGATCAAGGCCGACGCCGAACGCGAGCAGCAGGCCGTGCTCGCGAACGCGTACAAGTCCGCGCAGACGATCAAGGGCGAGGGCGATGCGAAGGCCGCGACGATCGCCGCCGACGCGTTCGGCCGCGATCCGCAGTTCTATCAGTTCTACGCGAGCCTGCAGGCGTACCGGAACACGTTCAAGCGCAACGACATCATCGTCGTCGATCCCGACAGCGAGTTCTTCCGCTTCATGCGCAGCCCGACGGGCGGTGCCGCACCGGCGGCGCCTGCTCCCCGCAAACATTGACCTTGGGGCGCCGCGTCGAGCGGCGCCGTCGCTCGCATGGACCTGGCTGGCTCGTTGTTGCTCGCAGTAGCGCTGATGCTGATTATCGAGGGTGCATTCCCCTTCGTGTTTCCGTCCGCATGGCGCGACACGTTTCGTAGAATAGCGGAGCGACCGCCGCATCATATCCGGATCGGCGGGCTGATCGTGATGGTGCTCGGGCTCGTGCTGCTGTTGCTCGCGACCTGACCGGCACCCTGATCCGGACGGCGCATCCGCCGTTCGTTCCGCCCGATTTCGAAGTTCCGATTCAACTCGCGGCGCGCGTGACGCGCGCCGTTTCCCGTCGTAGGACCGTACCGATGTCGACCTGGTTACTTCCCGAGAATATCGCCGACGTACTGCCGTCGGAAGCGCGCAAGATCGAGGAGCTGCGCCGCAGGCTGCTCGACCGCTTCCGTTCGTACGGCTACGAAATGGTGATGCCGCCGCTGCTCGAATATCTCGAGTCGCTGCTGACGAGCGGCGGCGCCGATCTGCGCCTGCGCACCTTCAAGCTGGTCGATCAGCTGTCGGGCCGCACGCTCGGCCTGCGCGCGGACATCACGCCGCAGGTCGCGCGGATCGACGCGCACCTGTTGAACCGTCAGGGCGTGACGCGCCTCTGCTACGCGGGCCACGTGATGCATACGCGTCCGCGCGGTCTGCACGCGACGCGCGAGCAGATCCAGATCGGCGCCGAAATCTACGGGCACGCCGGGCTCGAAGCCGATCTCGAGATCCAGCAACTGATGCTCGATGCGCTGCATCTGGCGGGCCTGTCGCGCATCCGTCTCGACCTCGGTCACGCGGGCGTGCTCGCGGCGCTGCTGGCGCGCGACGCGCAGGCTGCCGAGCGCGGCGAGTCGCTGTACGACGCGCTGTCGGGCAAGGACGTGCCGCTGCTGAACGAACTCACCGACGATCTCGGCGCCGATACGCGCGCCGCGCTGCGCGCGCTGCCGAATCTGTACGGCGACGCGAGCGTGCTCGCCGAGGCGCGCACGCGCCTGCCGGTGCTGCCCGAAATCACGCGGGCGCTCGACGATCTCGCGCAGCTTGCGTCGCAGGCGAAGGGCGTCGAAGTCGCGATCGATCTCGCCGACCTGCGCGGCTACGCGTACCACAGCGGCGCGATGTTCAGCGCCTACGTCGACGGCGTGCCGAACGCGATCGCGCGCGGCGGCCGTTACGACCACGTGGGGCAGGCCTATGGTCGTGCCCGTCCGGCGACCGGCTTCTCGCTGGACCTGCGCGAGCTCGCGCGGATCTCGCCGGTCGAGGCGCGCGGCACCGCGATTCTCGCGCCGTGGGCGCAGGACGACGCGCTGGGCGCGGCCGTCGCGGCGCTGCGCGATGCGGGCGAGGTCGTGATCCAGGCGCTGCCGGGCCATGACCACGTACTCGACGAGTTCGCGTGCGATCGCTCGCTCGTCGAGCGTAACGGCGCATGGGTGGTCGAACCCCGATAAAGAGGTGTTCGCGGGCCGTGCTTCGGCGTGCATATCGTTGAAGCGAAACGGAAAAATTCGGAAACGCCCGCGAACATAGGTAGAATACGTTTTTAACCAGCTAACGAATCAACATGTCTGCCAGCGCAGTGAACGTGACTCCCGGGCGCAATGTCGTCGTCGTGGGAACGCAATGGGGTGATGAAGGCAAGGGCAAGATCGTCGACTGGCTGACGGACCACGCTCAGGGCGTCGTGCGTTTCCAGGGCGGTCACAACGCCGGCCACACCCTCATCATCGGCGGCAAGAAAACGATCTTGCGCCTCATTCCGTCGGGCATCATGCGTGAAGGCGTCGCCTGCTACATCGGCAACGGCGTCGTGCTGTCCCCCGAAGCACTGTTCAAGGAAATCGGCGAGCTTGAAGAAGCCGGCGTGAACGTGCGCGACCGTCTGTTCATCTCCGAAGCCACGACGCTGATCCTGCCGTACCACATCGCGATCGACCAGGCGCGCGAAGCGCGCAAGGGCGCGGGCAAGATCGGCACGACCGGCCGCGGCATCGGCCCCGCGTACGAAGACAAGGTCGGCCGCCGCGCACTGCGCGTGCAGGACCTGTTCGACGCGAAGACGTTCGCCGATCGCCTGCGCGAAAATCTCGATTTCCACAATTTCGTGCTGACCCAGTATCTGGGCGGCGCGGCCGTCGATTTTCAGGCCACGCTCGACACGATGCTCGGCTATGCCGACCGCCTGAAGCCGATGGTGGCCGATGTGTCGCGCCGTCTGTACGACGCGAACAACGCGGGCCAGAACCTGCTGTTCGAAGGCGCGCAAGGCACGCTGCTCGACATCGACCACGGCACCTATCCGTTCGTCACGTCGAGCAACTGCGTCGCGGGTGCGGCGTCGGCCGGCGCGGGCGTCGGTCCGCAGAAGCTCAACTACATCCTCGGCATCACGAAGGCGTATTGCACGCGCGTCGGCTCGGGCCCGTTCCCGAGCGAGCTGTACGATGCGGACAACCCGCAGCGTCAGGACCAGATCGGCGTCACGCTCGCGAACGTCGGCAAGGAATTCGGGTCGGTCACCGGCCGTCCGCGCCGCACCGGCTGGCTCGATGCGGCTGCGCTGCGTCGCTCGATCCAGATCAACGGCGTGTCGGGCCTGTGCATGACGAAGCTCGACGTGCTCGACGGCCTCGACGAAGTGAAGCTGTGCGTCGGCTACCGGGTCGACGGCAAGGACGTGGACATCCTGCCGCGCGGCGCGGTTGACGTCGCGCGTTGCGAGCCGGTGTACGAGACGTTCCCCGGCTGGAAGGAAAGCACCGTCGGGATCAATACGTGGGACGCGCTCCCGGCGAATGCGCAGGCCTACCTCGCCCGCGTCCAGGAAGTGGCTGGCGTGCCGGTCGACATGGTGTCGACGGGCCCGGACCGCGACGAAACGATCCTGCTCCGCCATCCGTTCAAGGTGTAATTGCCAGATGACGCAGCAAATCACGATGACGGCGGCAGACTTGATGACCGATCCGCGCAACGACGACAAGAATCTGTGGGTAGGCTGGGACGAGTATCACCGTCTGATCGAGCTGCTCGCGCTCCAGGTGCATGCGTCGGGCTGGAAGTTCGACCAGATCCTGTGCCTCGCGCGCGGCGGCCTGCGCGTCGGCGACCAGCTGTCGCGTATCTATGACGTGCCGCTCGCGATCCTCGCGACGAGCTCGTACCGGGAAGCGGCCGGCACCGAGCAGGGCGAGCTCGACATCGCGCAGTACATCACGATGACGCGCGGCCATCTCGCGGGCAACGTGCTGCTGGTCGACGATCTCGTCGATTCGGGCGTCACGCTCGCGCGCGTGCAGGAGCACCTGAAGGAGCGCTATCCGGCGGTCACGGCCGTGCGTTCGGCTGTGCTCTGGTACAAGGGTTGCTCGAAGGTCAAGCCGGACTATCACACGCAGTTCCTGCCGACGAATCCGTGGATTCATCAGCCGTTCGAGGAGTGGGACACGGTGCGTCCGCACAACCTCGAGGCGTGGATCAAGCGCGGTCGCGCGCAGCGCGACGGTTCGGGCGCGTAAGCGGCCGGCCGATCGAAGGAAAGCCTTGTACGGCGCCGCTTGCGGCGCCGTTTTTTCGTTGGCGCGCGCGGTGCGTCACGCGGTGCGCGTTGCGTACCCGATAGGCAGGCGGCGCGGCCCCGGCTATGATGGCAGCCCTGCCACAGCTCGCGCCGGATTGCATGCGCAGCGTGGATCGCGTGGTTCCACGGCAACACGGCAGGGCGGTGTTTCACGGGGGCGCGAGTAGAATAGCGCTCGTTTTGTCCGACCCGGACCCGATTATTACGCTTCATATGAACGACACGACTCACGCGACCGACGCCGCACACGCGCCGCATTCGACGCAACAACACTCGATGCGGGCGCTAGCGATAGCAGCCATCGGCGTCGTGTTCGGCGACATCGGCACCAGCCCGTTGTATTCGCTCAAGGAGGCGTTCAGCCCCGCGCACGGCATCCCGCTGACCGAAGGGTCGATTCTCGGCGTGATCTCGCTGCTGTTCTGGGCGATCGTGCTGGTGGTCGGCGTCAAGTACCTGCTATTCGTGATGCGGGCGGACAACAACGGCGAAGGTGGCGTGCTCGCGCTGATGGCGCTGTCGCTGCGGCCGCTCGATTCCAAAACCCGGGTCGCGGGCGCGCTGATGGCGCTCGGGATATTCGGCGCGTGCATGTTCTACGGGGACGCGGTGATCACGCCGGCGATCTCGGTGATGTCGGCCGTCGAAGGTCTGGAGATCGCGACGCCGCACCTGTCCCATCTCGTGCTGCCGATCACGATCGTGATCCTGATCGCGCTGTTCTGGATCCAGCGGCACGGCACCGCGCTGGTCGGCAAGCTGTTCGGCCCGATCATGGTGCTGTGGTTCGTCGTGATCGCGGCGCTCGGCGTGTACCACATCGTGCGCGTGCCGGGCATCATCGCGGCAATCAACCCGTATTACGCGGCGTCGTTCATGGCCGACCACCTGCTGCAGGCGTACGTCGTGCTCGGCTCGGTCGTGCTGGTGCTGACCGGCGCGGAAGCGCTCTACGCGGACATGGGGCACTTCGGCGCAAAGCCGATCCGGTACGCCGCGTACGGGCTCGTGATGCCGTCGCTCGTGCTGAACTACTTCGGCCAGGGCGCGCTGCTGATCCAGAATCCGAAGGCGATCGAAAACCCGTTCTTCCTGCTGGCGCCCGAATGGGGGCTGCTGCCGCTCGTCGTGCTGTCGACGGTCGCGACCGTGATCGCGTCGCAAGCGGTGATCTCGGGCGCGTATTCGCTGACGTCGCAGGCGATCCAGCTCGGCTACGTGCCGCGCATGAAGGTACTGCATACGTCCGAGCTCGCGATCGGCCAGATCTACGTGCCGGTCGTGAACTGGCTGCTGCTGGCCGTGATCCTCTGTATCGTCGTCGGCTTCAAGAGCTCCGACAACCTCGCGGCCGCGTACGGCATCGCGGTGACGGCGACGATGGTGATCACGACCGTGCTCGCGTGCGTCGTGATGGTCAAGGTGTGGAACTGGAACCGGCTGCTGGTCGGTGCGATCATCACCGTGTTCCTCGCGATCGACCTCGGCTTTTTCGGCGCGAACCTGCTGAAGGTCGCGCAGGGCGGCTGGCTGCCGCTCGGCATCGGCGCCTTGCTGTTCTTCCTGTTGATGACCTGGTACAAGGGGCGTCACATCGTCAAGGAACGCACGGCGGCCGACGGTATCCCGCTCGAGCCGTTCCTGCAGGGGCTGCTCGCGCATCCGCCGCACCGCGTGTCGGGCACCGCGATCTACCTGACCGGCAACGACAAGCTCGTGCCCGTCAGCCTGCTGCACAACCTGAAGCACAACAAGGTGCTGCACGAGCGGACCATTTTCCTGACGTTCGTCACGCGCGACATTCCGTACGTGCGCGACGACAAGCGCCTGAGTTCGCGCGATGCGAGCGGCGGGCTGTACATCGTCAAGGCCGAGTACGGCTTCAACGAGACGCCGGACGTGAAGGCCGTGCTCGAGGAATTCGGCCGCACGCACGACATGACGTTCGAACTGATGGACACGTCGTTCTTCCTCGCGCGCGAAACGGTGGTGCCGACGCATCTGCCGGGGATGTCGATCTGGCGCGAGCGCGTGTTCGCGTGGATGCATCAGAACGCGGCGAAGCCGACCGACTTCTTCTCGATTCCGGCGAACCGCGTCGTCGAGCTCGGCACCAAGATCGAGATCTGACGGGCGCGATGGGGCCGCCCATGCGGCGGACCATGCCGAGCAGGCGGCGCGTGTCGCCGAAGCAATAAAAAACCCGCCTTTCGGCGGGTTTTTTGTGCGTCGACGCTTCGCGTGCTCAGCGCTTCAGCTTCGCGAATGCAGCGGCCATCGCGCCGGCCGGTTCCGGCTCGCGCGAACGCTGCGGGCGGGCGGCGCCGCGGCCCGCGTTGCCGCGATCCTGGCCGCCGCGCGACGTCATGCCGGGCGCTGCCGCGTCGTCGTCGAGGCGCATCGTCAGCGCAATGCGCTGGCGCTTCACGTCGACGTCGATCACCTTCACCTTGACGACCTGGCCGGCCTTCACGACTTCGTGCGGGTCCTTGACGAACTTCGTCGACATCGCGGACACGTGGACGAGGCCGTCCTGGTGCACGCCGATATCCACGAACGCGCCGAACGCGGCGACGTTCGTCACGACGCCTTCGAGCGTCATGCCCGGCACGAGATCCGATACCTTCTCGACGCCTTCGCGGAACGTGGCCGTCTTGAATTCCGGGCGCGGATCGCGGCCCGGCTTCTCCAGTTCGGCCAGGATGTCGCGCACGGTCGGCAGGCCGAAACGTTCGTCAACAAATTCCGTCGGGGACAGGCCCGACAGCGCTTCGCGGTTGCCGAGCACGTCGTCGATGCGCTTGTTGATCTTCGCGAGCATCCGTTCGACGACCGGATACGCTTCCGGGTGCACCGACGAGCGGTCGAGCGGATTCTCGCCGCCGTTGATGCGCAGGAAGCCGGCGGCCTGCTCGAAGGTCTTGTCGCCGAGGCGCGGCACCTTGCGCAGATGCTCGCGCGACGGGAACGGGCCGTTCGCATCGCGGTAGTCGACGATGTTGCGCGCGAGCGTCGCGTTCAGGCCCGACACGCGGGCGAGCAGCGGGGCCGACGCGGTGTTCGCGTCGACGCCGACCGCGTTCACGCAATCCTCGACGACCGCGTCGAGCGAGCGGGCGAGTTCGCGCTGGTTCACGTCGTGCTGGTACTGGCCGACGCCGATCGCCTTCGGTTCGATCTTCACGAGCTCGGCGAGCGGGTCCTGCAGGCGGCGGGCGATCGACACCGCGCCGCGCAGCGACACGTCGAGGTCCGGGAATTCCTTCGCGGCGAGCTCGGACGCCGAGTAGACCGACGCGCCGGCTTCGGACACGACGATCTTCTGCAGCCGCAGCTCCGGGTGTTTCGCGATCAGTTCGCTCGCGAGCTTGTCGGTTTCGCGCGATGCGGTGCCGTTGCCGATGCTGATCAGTTCGGCCTGCGTCTGCGCGGCGATGCGCGCGAGTTTCGCGATCGAGCCGTCCCAGTCGCGGCGCGGCTCGTGCGGGTAGATCGTATCGGTCGCGAGCACCTTCCCGGTGCGGTCGACGACCGCGACCTTCACGCCCGTGCGCAGGCCCGGGTCGAGGCCGATCACGGCCTTCGGGCCGGCCGGCGCGGCCAGCAGCAGGTCGTTCAGGTTGCGTGCGAACACGCGGATCGCTTCGGTTTCGGCCGTTTCGCGCAGCTGCGTGAGCAATTCGTTTTCGATATGCGGCTGCACCTTCACGCGCCAGCACCAGCGGCAGACGTCGGACAGCCATTTGTCGGCCGGACGGTTCTGGTTCGCGATGCCGAAATGGCGCGCGATCATCGCCTCGCCCGGATGCGGCACCTGCGCGTCGAGTTCCTCGCCGAGGCCGAGCTTGATCGTCAGCACGCCCGCGTTGCGGCCGCGGAACAGCGCGAGCGCGCGGTGCGACGGCACGGTCTTGATCGTTTCCGCGTAGTCGTAATAGTCGCGGAATTTCTCGCCTTCCTCGTTTTCCTTGCCCTCGACGACGGCCGACGACACGACGCCCTGGCTGTGCAGGTAGTCGCGCAGCTTGCCGAGCAGCTCCGCCGTCTCGCCGAACTGCTCGGACAGGATGTCGCGCGCGCCGTCGAGCGCCGCTTTCACGTCGGCGACGCCCTTGTCGGCGTCGACATACGCGGCCGCCTCGGCCTGCGGGTCGAGCAGCGGGTTCGCGAGCAGCGCGTGCGCGAGCGGCTCGAGGCCGGCTTCGCGGGCGATCTGTGCACGCGTGCGGCGCTTCGGCTTGTACGGCAGATAAAGGTCCTCGAGCACCTGTTTGCTGTCGGCCGCGTCGATCGCGGCACGCAGTTCGTCGGTCAGCTTGCCCTGTTCGTCGATGCTCGACAGGATCGCGGCGCGGCGATCCTCGAGTTCGCGCAGGTACAGGAGGCGTTCCTCGAGGTTGCGCAGCTGCGTGTCGTCCAGGTTGCCGGTCACTTCCTTGCGGTACCGGGCAATGAACGGAACGGTCGAGCCTTCGTCGAGGAGTTGCACGGCCGCCGCGACCTGGCGCGGCTGGACGGACAGTTCGGTGGCGATGCGCTGTACGATCTTGAATGCTACGGTTTCCGTCATGTCGTGGATGGTCTGTCTGCCTGCTGAAATCGCGGCGCGGGCCGGCAGGCCCGAAGCGGCGGGCTGCCCGGCGGGCCCGGCGGGCCAGAGGCCGCGGGTGAATGAAGCGGGGCATTTTGCCATAAATGGCGGAGCGTCCAGCCGGGGGTGATAGAATTTGACACATGTCCCGCAGCTTTCCTACGACGTTGCCAACTTCCCGTATTTCTCTCGTCGCGCTCGGCGCAGCGCTCGCCGCGGCTTTGTCTGCCGGGCCTTCCGGCGCATTCGCGCAGGCCTCGGACGCCGCCGCGTCCGCGTCCGCGTCCGTTGCCGCCTCCGCCGCCCCGGATTTCGACGCCCGTCAAAAAGTGCTCAATCAACGCTCCGCGGAAAACGATTATCGTTATGCGGTGGCGGAGCACGATTGCTACAACAAATTCTTCGTCAATCACTGTCTGGGCAAGGCGCGTGACCAGATGCGCGAGGAGCGCGCGAGCATCCGCCAGGAGCAGCTCGCGCTCAACGACGAGCAGCGCGCGGTGCGGGCGCAGCAGCGCGACCAGCAGCAGGCGCTGAAGCAGGCCCAGAACGCGGCGGAAGCGCCGCAGCGGGCGGCGAACGACGCGGCCAACGCGGCTGCATTCCGCGACAAGCAGGAGCAGAATGCACTGAAGCAGGCGCAGCGCGGCGCGGAAGGGCCGCAACGCGCGGCGAGCAAGCAGGCGTACGACCAGAAGCAGGCGGATTTCCAGCGCAAGCTCGACCAGGCGCACCAGCAGGCCGCGCAGAAGGCGCAGGAGCGGGCGGACAACGCCACGCGTTACGAGCAGAAGCAGAAGGAAGCCGCGCAGCACAAGGCCGATGTCGAGCGGCGTCAGCAGGAAGCGGCCCAGAAGGCCAAGCAGCAGCAACAGCAGGGGCAGTAACGTGTTGAATTGATCGGGATCAGTCTCGGGCGCGTCGGCACGCCAGTCGTCGCGCTGCTTCGATGAGGAGGCAAGTATGCAAAACCGTCACACGGAACAGCAGCAGGAATTGCACAACCGTTTGGCTGCATTGCAGGAGCAGCACCAGCAGCTCGCTCGGGAGATCGAGCTGAAGGAAGGACACTCCGACATCGACGACATCACGCTGCACCGGCTGAAGAAGGAAAAGCTGGCGGCCAAGGACAAAATCATTTTGCTGCAATCGCAGCTCGAACCGGATAAGCGCGCCTGAGCGCGGCCTGGCAAGCGCCGGCGCCGCCCGGGCGCTGGACACAGGAACGCTTGCCTTGAATTCACCGCTTGAAGCCACCCCCGATGCCCGGCGTGACACGACGTCCGCCGGGCGCGCTCGTGCGCCCGAAGGCACCTTCGAGCTGAGCCGCAAACGCGTCGACGAACTCGACACGATCTTTGGCGTTGGCGGGTTGCTGGCGCGCGCGCTCGACGGCTATCGGCCGCGTACGTCGCAGATCGAGATGGCGCGCGCGGTCGCGTCCGCGATGGAAGCGTCGGCGCGCCGGATGCCCGAGCCCGAGATCTTCGAAACCCGCAAGCGGCCGGCGCGCCGCCTGGGCGACGCCGACAAGCCGGGCGGGCCGGCCGCGGAGGATGCCGCGGCAACCGAATCCGACAGCGACGCCGGCGACAACACGCTGATCGTCGAGGCCGGCACGGGTACCGGCAAGACCTATGCGTATCTGGTGCCCGCGATGCTGTGGGGCGGCAAGGTGATTGTGTCGACCGGCACGAAGCACCTGCAGGACCAGCTGTTCCAGCGCGATATCCCCACCGTGCGCAACGCGCTCGCGGTGCCGGTGACGGTCGCGATGCTCAAGGGCCGCGCCAACTACCTGTGCCACTACTACCTGCAGCGCACGGCCGACAACGGCCGGCTGCCGTCGCGGCAGGACACCGCTTATCTGCAGGAAATCGTCCGCTTCGCGAAAATCACGAAGAGCGGCGACAAGGCCGAGCTCGCGAGCGTGCCGGAAAACGCGCCCGTGTGGTCGATGGTCACGTCGACGCGCGACAACTGCCTTGGCCAGGAATGCCCGCACTACAAGGAATGCTTCGTGATGCAGGCGCGGCGCGAGGCCCAGCAGGCCGACGTCGTCGTCGTCAACCATCACCTGTTCTTCGCGGACATCATGCTGCGCGACACGGGGATGGCCGAACTGCTGCCGAACGCGAACACGATCATCTTCGACGAAGCGCACCAGTTGCCGGAGACGGCGACGCTGTTCTTCGGCGAGACGCTGTCGACGACGCAGATCCTCGAGCTCGCGCGCGACACGGTGGCCGAAGGCCTGAGCCATGCGCGCGACGCGGTCGAATGGGTGAAGCTCGGCGGCGATCTCGAGCGCGCGGCGCGCGACTTGCGCCTCGCGTTCGCGAACGACCAGATCGTTCGCATGTCGCTCGCGCAGCTCGGCGACGATCACCCGATGTTCGGCGCGCTCGACGCGCTCGACGCTGCGCTCGATGCGCTCGCATCGGCGCTCGCGGGCCAGGCCGAGCGCGCGGAATCGCTCGGTGCGTGCCTGCGGCGCGCGCGCGAGCTGCAGGACCTGCTGGCCGGCTGGGTCGCGCCCGGCGCGACGGAAGCAGCCGCGCAGGCCGATGCGGCGGCAGCCGGCGACAAGGCGGCAGCCGAGGGCGATCCGAACGAGAAGGTGCGCTGGGTCGAGGTGTTCGCGCATACCGTGCAGCTGCACGAAACGCCGCTGTCGGTCGCGCCGATTTTCGCGAAGCAGCGGGCGGGCGTGCCGCGCGCATGGGTGTTTACGTCGGCCACGTTGTCGGTGCGCGGCGATTTCACGCACTACGCGGCGCAGATGGGCCTCAGTTCGCGTCGTTCGATGACGCTCGCCAGCCCGTTCGATTACCAGTCGCAGGGGCTGCTGTATGTGCCGCGCAACCTGCCGCAGCCGTCGTCGCCGGCGTTTACCGATGCCGTCTTCGATGCCGCGCTGCCGGCGATCGAGGCATCCGGCGGCGGCGTGTTCATGCTGTGCACGACGCTGCGCGCGGTCGACCGGATCGCGTCGAAGCTGCGCGACGTGATCGAATCGCGCGGCTGGAACACGCCGCTGCTCGTGCAGGGCGACGCCAGCCGCACCGAGCTGCTCGACCGCTTTCGCGCGTACGGCAATGCGATCCTGGTCGGCAGTCAGAGTTTCTGGGAAGGCGTCGACGTGCGCGGCGATGCGTTGTCGCTGGTCGTGATCGACAAGCTGCCGTTCGCGCCGCCGGACGATCCGGTGCTGGCCGCGCGGCTCGATGCATTGACGAAGAAGGGGCTGAGCCCGTTCGCCGTGCACCAGTTGCCGCAGGCCGTGATCACGCTGAAGCAGGGCGCGGGCCGGCTGATTCGTGCGGAGACGGATCGCGGCGTGCTGATGATCTGCGACACGCGGCTCGTCGACAAGCCTTACGGGCGCCGGATCTGGCAAAGCCTGCCGCCGTTCAAGCGCACGCGCGAGATCGCGGTCGTGCAGGATTTCTTCGACGAGCGCCGCTCCGACAAGGGTGCGTGACCGCACGCGCGGCGCATGCCGCGTGAACGCCCCGACGCCGCCCGAATGCGGCGCCAATAAAAAACCCGGCTCGATGGCCGGGTTTTTTGCGTGCGCAACGGGTGTTACATCGCGCCGTGCGTCAGAACTGCCACCACGACTTCTTCGTACCGGGGCGCGAATGGCCGGTCACGTACGGGCTGTCGGGGAACGTGCCGGCGAGCACACGCTTGGTGTCCTCGGCGAGTTCCGGCTGGTTCAGCTTGCCGTACGACAGGATCATGATGTGCAGCGCATCCTCGATCGCCGGCGCGCCCTTGTAGTCCTTGATCGCGAGCTGCGCGCGGTTGATGGCCGCGACATACGCGCCACGCCGGTAGTAGTAGTCGGCCGCGTGCACTTCGTGCGATGCGAGCGCGTTGACGATGTAGCGCATCCGTGCAGCCGCATCGGGCGCGTACTTGCTCTTCGGGAAGCGGTCGACGACGACCTTGAACGCATCGTACGATTCGCGCAGCGCCTGCGGATCGCGCTCGCTCATGTCCTGGCCGGAGAAGCGCCCGAACAGGCCGAGATCGTCGTTGAAGTGGATCATCCCCTTCAGGTAGTACGCGTACGGGATGTCCGGATGATCGGGGTGGAGCTGGATGAAGCGATCGACGGCCTGGTCGGCGGCTGCCGCTTCGTTGTCCTTCCAGTTGCAGTAGGCAACGTTGATCTGCGCCTGTTGCGCGAAATGGCCGAACGGATCGCGGCCTTGCAGCGATTCGAAATATTTCGCGCACTTGCCCCAGTCGCCGCCGGACAGTGCGTCCTGGGCCTCTGAGTATAATTTGTTGTTCGACCAGGTAGCCGTCTCGTCCTGCTTCTGCGGCAAGCCGTGGCAGCCGGCGATGAGGGCCGCGGCCGCTACCGCCGCAGCCCGGGCGGCGACGGTTCTGGCCGTGCGTTTGGTCGAATTCATCATGCTCGCATGTCCTAGCTTCAAGTCTCGGTGACCCAGTCTAAATGACCCGTTCAAGTTCGCAGAATGCCCAGCCGGGCACACCAAATCGCGAAGATTATAGCCCAAGCGATCGGCCCGCCGACGCTGCGTCGGGGGATTCCCTCGATGACGATCTGGCCGGCGACGCATTGCAGCCGCCCGTGGTGCCGTCCGCGGCGCGCGACGACGCGCCGCGTATCGTCGAAGTGCCGCTGTCGCTCGCGGGCGAACGCCTCGACAAGGCGCTTGCCCAACTGTTCCCCGAATTCTCGCGCAGCCGCCTGCAGAGCTGGATCGAGGCGCAGCGCGTGCTCGTCGACGGCGCGCCGGCGAAGATCCGCCAGCCGGTGCCGCTGGGCGCGAAGATCCAGCTCGTGCCCGATCTGCTGCCCGAGCAGCTCGCGTTCACGCCGGAGCCGGTGCCGCTCGACGTGATCTACGAGGACGACGCGCTCGTCGTCATCAACAAGCCGGCCGGCCTCGTCGTCCATCCGGCCGCCGGCAACTGGAGCGGCACGATCCTCAACGGTCTGCTGCATCGTTACGGCGACGCGGCGGCCGGCCTGCCGCGCGCGGGGATCGTCCACCGGCTCGACAAGGAAACCTCCGGCCTGATGGTGGTCGCCCGCACGCTGGCCGCGCAGACGGATCTCGTGCGCCAACTGCAGGCCCGCACGGTGAAGCGCCGTTATTTCGCGCTGGTGTGGGGCACGATGCCCGAGGAGGGCACGATCGACGCGCCGATCGGCCGCGACCCGCGCGAGCGCACGCGCATGGCTGTCGTCACCGGCGCGTCGGGCAAGCCCGCGCGTACGCATTTCCGAACGGTTGACACATGCCTGTGGCAACGTCAGCCGGTATCGGCGATTCAGTGCGATCTCGAGACCGGCCGCACGCACCAGATCCGCGTGCACTGCGCGCACGCCGGGCACCCGCTGCTCGGCGATCCCGTCTACGGGCGCGCGCGCGGCAAGCGCTCGGTCGCGCCGCTGCCGGACGGGTTCGCGCGACAGGCGCTGCATGCGTGGCGGCTCGGCCTCGTGCATCCGGTCACGGGCAAGGCGATGCAGTGGCGCTGCCCGCTGCCGGACGACATGAACGCACTGGTCGCGGCGCTCGGCTTCGGGCAGGGCGACGAGGAATTCGACGACGACGACGGTGTCTACGACGATGACGATTTCGGCGGCGAGTATCACGACGACGAGCCGTACCTGGACGATGAGGAGGAGTGAGTGCCGATGACGAACCTGGCGCCGTTGACGTGGCAGGACTGCGTGCGGCCCGACTGGCAGGTGTCGCCGCGCGTGCGCGCGCTGATCACGACGCGCGACGGCGGTGTGAGCGAAGGCCCGTACGGGCGTTGGCGGGACGGTGCCGCGCTGCCGGGCGGAATGAATCTCGGCCTGCATACCGGTGACGATCCCGACCATGTCGCCGTCAATCGCGCGCGCGTGCTCGCCCTCGCGGGCCAGTCGGGCGCCGCGTGGCTCGAGCAGGTTCACGGCGCGCAGATCGTGCAGGCGGACGAGGTGATCGCCGCGGCGCCCGCTGCAACGGCGCCGGTGCGGGCCGACGCGAGCGTCACGAACCGACCAGGCGCCGTCTGCGTGGTGATGGTGGCCGATTGCCTGCCCGTGCTGCTGTGCGACGCGCAGGGCCGCGCGGTCGGCGCCGCGCATGCAGGCTGGCGCGGGCTTGCGGCGGGCATCGTTGAGCAGACGGCCGCGCGCGTCGCGGCGCTCGCGGGCGGCGCGATCGACGCGCTGCATGCGTATCTCGGTCCGGCGATCGGCCCGCAGGCGTTCGAGGTCGGCGCCGACGTGCGCGACGCGTTTCTCGACACGGCTCCGCAGTCGGAGCATGATGAAACCCGTCATGCGTTCGTCGCGATCGACGGCGCGCCCGGCAAGTTTCTGGCCGACCTCTACGCGCTTGCGCGCCTGCGCCTCGCGCGTGCGGGCGTGGCGCACGTGAGCGGCGGGACGGCGTGCACGGTCGCCGAACGCGCGCGCTTCTATTCGTACCGGCGCGACCGCGTGACGGGCCGCATGGCCGCGGCAATCTGGCTGGCCGATTGACGGCATGCGCATGCGCGCGTGGTTTTGTTGCGCCGCGAAATCGGGTTATCTCGATATTGAGGCGGCAATGCGGCGTTGCATGCGCGACTGAATGAAAAATCCCGAGGTCAAGCCGGAAAAAATGTTTTATGTTTCGCCGGAACCCTTGTCCCGTCTGTTGCGCGTGGATTATCTCCGTGCAGAAATGTTCAGTGGTTTGATCTCGCGCTTCACATGGGGAAAACGATAATGATAAAAATACCGCACTGCGGCAGAATCTGGAGACGCCTCTCCAGAGCATGACGGCCCGGCTCGCAGCCGGCACGCCGCGCGCGAGCAGGATTTCACGATTGACGCTCACGAATCACCGGTAAGGCAGGTAATGACAGCATCGAAAAATTCGTCGACGTCCGCGCATGCGGGCACTTCCGCGGGCAGCGCCGGTGTCGATCCGGCCGCCCAGCCGATGCAGCAGATGTTCGAGTCGTGGTTGAACGCGTGGCGCGGTTTTGCCGATCCGGCGCGTGCCGCGACGGTATCGGCCTCGGTCAATCCATTCGCGACATTCCAGTTTCCGACGTCGTTTCCGTTCCAGATGCCGTCGATGCCCGACTTCGGCGCGATGGCGTCGCCGTTCGCGGGGCTGAAGCTGCCGGTGGCCGCGATTCCGCCCGAACGGCTCCAGGCATTGCAGGCCGATTACGCGCGCGACTGCATGACGCTGATGCAGCAGGCGGCCGCCGCGAAGCTCGAGTCGCCGGAATTGAAAGACCGCCGCTTCAGCGGCGACGCGTGGAAGGCGTCGCCCGCGCATGCGTTCGCGGCCGCCTGGTATCTGCTCAACGCGCGCTATCTGCAAGAACTGGCCGACGCGCTGCAGACCGATCCGAAGACGCGCGAGCGCATCCGTTTCACGGTCCAGCAATGGACGGCCGCCGCCGCGCCGAGCAACTTCCTCGCACTCAATCCCGACGCACAGAAATCGATCCTCGAAACGCACGGCGAAAGCCTGCGGCAGGGGATGATGAATCTGCTCGGCGACTTGCAGCGCGGCAAGATTTCGCAGACCGACGAATCGCAGTTCGTGGTCGGCAAGAACCTCGGGTGTACCGAAGGCGCGGTCGTGTACGAGAACGACCTGATCCAGCTGATCCAGTACACGCCGAAGACGGACAAGGTGTTCGAGCGGCCGCTGCTGATCGTCCCGCCGTGCATCAACAAGTTCTACATCCTCGACCTGCAACCCGAGAATTCGCTCGTCGCGCACGCGCTGTCGAGCGGCCATCAGGTGTTCCTCGTGTCGTGGCGCAATGCGGACGCATCGGTCGCGCACAAGACGTGGGACGACTACATGAACGAAGGGCTGCTCGCGGCGATCGACGCGGTGCAGCAGGTCAGCGGCCGCGAACAGATCAACACGCTCGGCTTCTGCGTCGGCGGCACGATGCTCGCGACCGCGCTCGCGGTGCTCGCCGCACGCGGCGAACATCCGGCCGCATCGATGACGCTGCTCACCGCGATGCTCGACTTCACCGATACGGGCATCCTCGACGTGTTCGTCGACGAGGCGCACGTGCAGATGCGCGAGCAGACCATCGGCGGCAAGAACGGGGCGCAACCGGGGCTGATGCGCGGCGTCGAGTTCGCGAACACGTTCTCGTTCCTGCGGCCGAACGATCTCGTGTGGAACTACGTCGTCGACAACTACCTGAAGGGCCGCACGCCCGCGCCGTTCGACCTGCTGTACTGGAACAGCGACTCGACGAGCCTGCCGGGCCCGATGTACGCGTGGTACCTGCGCCATACCTATCTCGAAAACAAGCTGCGCGAACCGGGCGCGCTGACCGTATGCGGCGAATCGGTCGACCTGTCACTGATCGACGTGCCGACCTTCATCTACGGTTCGCGCGAGGATCACATCGTGCCGTGGCAGACGGCCTACGCGTCGACGTCGATCCTGTCGGGGCCGCTGAAGTTCGTGCTCGGCGCGTCGGGACACATCGCGGGCGTGATCAATCCGCCGGCGAAGAAGAAGCGCAGCTACTGGGTCAACGATGGCGACCTGCCCGAATCCGCGGACGACTGGTTCGCCGCGGCGACCGAGCAGCCGGGAAGCTGGTGGACGACGTGGGTCGAGTGGCTCGACGCGTACGGCGGCCGCAAGGTCGCGCCGCCGGCCCAGCCGGGTTCCGCGCAATTCCCGGTGATCGAGCCGGCGCCCGGGCGCTACGTATTGCAGCGCGATTGACGAAAACCGGACAGCGGCGCACGCTGTCCGGCGCACCGCAGTTTTTTTAACAGGGCCGGTAACGATGCGCCGTGTCGTGCGGGCCTGGAGGAAAGGGAAATGACGGATGTAGTGATCGTATCGGCCGCGCGGACCGCGGTCGGCAAATTCGGCGGCTCGCTCGCGAAGATTGCGGCGCCGGAACTGGGCGCGACGGTGATCCGCGCGGTGCTGGAGCGTGCGGGCGTGAAGCCCGACCAGGTCAGCGAAGTGATCATGGGCCAGGTGCTGACGGCCGGCTCCGGGCAGAACCCGGCGCGGCAGTCGGTGATCAAGGCGGGGCTGCCGAGCGCGGTGCCGGGCATGACGATCAACAAGGTGTGCGGCTCGGGCCTGAAGGCCGTGATGCTGGCGGCGAATGCGATCGTCGCGGGCGACGCGGAGATCGTGATCGCGGGCGGCCAGGAGAACATGAGCGCGGCGCCGCACGTGCTGCCGGGCTCGCGCGACGGGTTCCGGATGGGCGACGCGAAGCTGGTCGACACGATGATCGTCGACGGGCTGTGGGACGTGTACAACCAGTACCACATGGGCATCACGGCGGAGAACGTCGCGAAGGAATACGGGATCACGCGCGAAGAGCAGGACGCGTTCGCGGCGCTGTCGCAGAACAAGGCGGAAGCTGCGCAGAAGGCCGGGCGCTTCGACGACGAGATCGTGCCGGTGTCGATCCCGCAACGCAAGGGCGAGCCGCTGCAGTTCGCGACCGACGAGTTCGTGCGTCACGGCGTGACGGCGGAGTCGCTGGCCGGGCTGAAGCCGGCGTTCGCGAAGGACGGCTCGGTGACGGCGGCGAACGCGTCGGGGCTGAACGACGGCGCGGCGGCGGTGCTGGTGATGTCGGCGCAGAAGGCGGCGGCGCTGGGCCTGACGCCGCTGGCGCGGATCAAGGCGTATGCGAACGCGGGCGTGGATCCGAGCGTGATGGGCATGGGGCCGGTGCCGGCGTCGCGCCGGGCGCTGGAGCGCGCGGGCTGGACGCCGGGCGACCTGGACCTGATGGAGATCAACGAAGCGTTCGCGGCGCAGGCGCTGGCGGTGCACAAGCAGATGGGCTGGGACACGTCGAAGGTGAACGTGAACGGCGGGGCGATCGCGATCGGCCACCCGATCGGCGCGTCGGGCTGCCGGATCCTGGTGACGCTGCTGCACGAGATGGTCAAGCGCGACGCGAAGCGCGGGCTGGCGTCGCTGTGCATCGGCGGCGGCATGGGCGTCGCGCTCGCGGTCGAGCGTCCGTAACCGGCCCTCCGTCACCGGCCGTTCGCCACTGGCGAACCGAATTCGTGCGCCGGCCGATTGCGGCTTCGGCCGGCGTCACGTGAAGTCAGAGGGGGCTCCGGCAGCTCTCGAAACCAAAAAATGGAGTGAGATTTATGTCTCAGCGAATTGCGTACGTAACGGGCGGGATGGGCGGCATCGGCACCAGCATCTGCCAGCGCCTGTCGAAAGACGGCTTCAAGGTGGTCGCAGGTTGCGGCCCGAACTCGCCGCGCCGGGTGAAATGGCTCGAGGACCAGAAGGCGCTCGGGTACGACTTCATCGCGTCGGAAGGCAACGTCGGCGACTGGGACTCGACCAAGGAAGCGTTCGACAAGGTCAAGGCCGAAGTCGGCGAGATCGACGTGCTGGTCAACAACGCGG
Source organism: Burkholderia sp. LAS2 (assembly GCF_018417615.1). Lineage (NCBI taxonomy): Bacteria > Pseudomonadati > Pseudomonadota > Betaproteobacteria > Burkholderiales > Burkholderiaceae > Burkholderia > Burkholderia sp. LAS2. Next base: position 2,402,233 of record NZ_CP071052.1, on the reverse strand, counting down.
GCATCACGCGCGACGTCGTGTTCCGCAAGATGACGCATGAAGACTGGACGGCCGTGATCGACACCAACCTGACGAGCCTGTTCAACGTGACGAAGCAGGTGATCGACGGGATGGTCGAACGTGGCTGGGGCCGCATCATCAACATTTCGTCGGTGAACGGCCAGAAGGGGCAATTCGGCCAGACCAACTACTCGACCGCGAAGGCCGGCATTCACGGCTTCACGATGTCGCTCGCGCAGGAAGTCGCGACGAAGGGCGTGACGGTCAACACCGTGTCGCCGGGCTACATCGGCACCGACATGGTGAAGGCGATCCGTCCGGACGTGCTGGAGAAGATCGTCGCGACGATTCCGGTGCGGCGTCTCGGCGGGCCGGAGGAAATCGGCTCGATCGTCGCGTGGCTCGCGTCGAACGATTCCGGCTTCGCGACGGGCGCCGACTTCTCGCTGAACGGCGGCCTGCACATGGGCTGAGCGTCCGGGCTGCGCGAGCCGGACGGCCGCGCAGCCGGGCGTTTTCCGAAGGCCCCCGCCTCCCGGATTCGGGCGGCGGGGATTCGTCACTTGCGCTACGCTGCACTCAAAGGCGTTACATGACTACTACAAAGAAGACGGCCGAACGGCTCATCAAGAAATACCCGAACCGCCGGCTCTACGATACCGAGACAAGCACGTACATTACGCTGACCGACGTGAAGCAGCTCGTGCTGGAGCAGGAGGATTTCAAGGTCGTCGATGCGAAATCCAATGAAGACCTGACGCGCAGCATCCTCTTGCAGATCATCCTCGAAGAGGAAAGCGGTGGCGTACCGATGTTCTCGTCGTCGATGCTGTCGCAGATCATCCGTTTCTACGGTCATGCGATGCAGGGCATGATGGGCACGTACCTGGAAAAGAACATCCAGGCATTCATCGACATCCAGAACAAGCTCGCGGATCAATCGAAGAACCTCTACGAAGGTAACGCGATGAATCCGGAAGTCTGGTCGCAGTTCATGAACATGCAGGCGCCGATGATGCAAGGGATGATGACGAGCTACATCGAGCAGTCGAAGAACATGTTCGTGCAGATGCAGGAGCAGATGCAGAACCAGGCGAAGTCGATGTTCAGCACGTTCCCGTTCAAGCAGCCGGGCGCGCCGGAGCCCGAAAAGAAGTAAGCGGCGAGCCGGCGTGGACGCGCAAAGTGTCGCGCCGGCATCGTGCGGGACGGCCGTTTGGGACGACCCATTCGGGACGGCAACGGGCCGCGTCGCGGGACGATCGTTCGCACGGCGGCATCGCACGCGCGTGCATGGGCGTCGTCGTGCCGTAGCGCCTCAGTGCAAATAAAACGCACAAGGCCGACCGGCAAAGCCCGGTCGGCCGAATATCAGATAAAGCGCTGATTGTAGAAGATGCCGATGGCCGGATTTTCGGCCGGCTTATCGAACCGCGAAGCGGCTTGCCGCCGATCCGTTCGCGCAGTTATTTCCGTAAATAAAGAGATTTCTGTTTTCGGAAAATGCCGAGTAGATGATCGGAAAAACTTCCTTGGCGCTGAACGAGTAAATGCCATCGTTGATGGATACGAGGAGGTTGCCGCTCGTATCGGTTTCGATCTTGTCGATCTTGCCTGCCTTGCAAAGCGATTCCGCGGACGCGTACGAGGATGCTGCAAGCGTCATGGCGCAAACGAGGGTGGCCGCGAGTTTTCTCATGGTCTTTCCTTGGTGAATGAGTGGATTGCTGGGGTTGTGATGCGGGTCATGCACGGTTCAGTATTGGCTGGCCGAATAGGTGCCGATGTCTGATCGATGTGAAATGTATCGGAGATTAATCGGGCGTTGAATGGGGGTGGCGGATTTGGAAATGATTTTTTTGGATTGTTGAGTGCTTTGAATTATTCTGGTGAATTGTGTTGTGCTGGAAGGTGGGGCTGGGAATAAAGGGTGGTTGAGGATAAATAGATCCATCGATTGTTTTTGGCTGATGATTTTTTGTTGTGGCGTCGCTTGCGGTTATTTTTATTTATTTCTCTATTTTTATTTGCTTGGCCGGTTTTTTTTGAAAATGAGATGCGGTACACGTGCGGCATCGTGCGCGTGTCTGCAGCCAGAGCGAGGATGGGCGGGCGGTGCGGTTTGTCAGTACCGCGGTGAGGGCGGTTGATGGTGGGAAGATTCGCCCGGTGCCGTTCTGCGAGGCGCTGGCGCAGGCATGCGATAACGGCGGTGTGCAGGCTGCGTGCGTGAGGGGGCGGCCGATAGCGATAGTGACGCGCCCGCGCCGACAACCGGCTGGCCGCCACTCGATGCGGCGTTGCGGCTCATCGGCGATGGCGACGATGCGGTCTGATTCAAACGGTGCCTGACGGCACCGACGTATTCGAAGTGCGCATCGGATCGAGTACGGGCCCGCTTTGGCGGGCGTGTTGCGATTTCGTCACGGGATGGGATGCGTCACGACTCGGGATCGAATCCGTTTTCGCCATCCGGCGGCGGCAGATCGAGAACGAGCTTGACTGCGCTGTAGTTGGCCTTGAGCGAAAACACGCGGCCGATCACGAGAAACGTCTGCCGGGAATTTTCGAGCTCGACGAAATCGCCGGGCTGCGGCACGTGGGCACCCTGGTCGTAGGAGAAGCTGGTGCTGGTCTGCTCACCGATGGCTTCTGCGGCGTGTTCGGTGAATTCGATCGTGATGTGGGTGGTCATGCGAATCCCGTTCAGTGGATGGAAGAGAGCGATGGCTTCGATTTTCGCATAGCGGCGCCGCGAATCCGTGCCGATTTTTGTGCGATACGCTTGACCGCCGCTTCACATCTCCGGATGTGCGTGTGCTCTTTCGCGACAAGCTCGGCGTTACCCAACAGCAGAACGACCCCCGGCAGTGTCAGGCCGATCTTCTTCTGATGCTCAATCTTCTCGTCGCATCAGGATGTCCGTTGAATGCGTCGTCGGCGACGGGCGGGCTGTCGAAAAGCGCTCTCCGTCCTTGCGAGCCATGTGGCGCGAGCACAGAAGGTGTCATTCACGGGTGCCCACTTTATCGAAGCGGACACCCGTCGCACGGCCTCTCAGGTTTTTATTTACAGCGCCAACGTGGTAATCGTCGGGTCCCATTCGTAGTAGCTGTGAAGGCTTTGCGTCTCCCCGTCTGCGTCGAGCTTGTATAGTGCGAACCGAATCCAGAAATTCTCTGTTCCGTTTGCAAGGACACGGGTATCAAAGAGTGAGAAGGTTCTCTTGATATGAATCGCGGGCAGGCCGTCAGCAGATTCCGTGTTGGGTTCTGCCGCCCTTTCCAGCGGATAGCCGCGGTGCGTAAGTCCGACATTGGGGCGCAAATCCAGGACGTTGTCGCCGCTCTGATGCACGATGTCATAGACGATCACGGCATAGCGTGAGTTGGCGTGAATCGTCGTTCCAGTGAAGTTAACGGAGTCAAATTTCTTTGCATAGAATTCGATATTCCATGCGCCTTGATTTTTGGAAGGGCGATAAGGGTCGTCGCACAGCAAGTATTGATGATTGTGCCCGATCTGGACCGGGGCGGTTTTGACCATGGACGTTCTGCCACGCGCCTCTTCAATCACTTTTTCTGCATTGATCACCGCGAGCAAGGTGATTTCCTGAATGCCGGCGTCAATGTTGGGCTGCTTGTACATTTCGTTTCCTCGAGTGAATTGCTACCGCAGGTCAAAGGGCTGCGCGATTTGTCTGCAAGGCCGGGTTGTAGTAGCCGGCAACCTGACTGTCGTGGACCGTTGGCCGAAAAACCATGATTGACTCAATTTGATTCGCGACCTTTGAGTTCACGGCGTGACAGACGGCATCTCGCGCACGAAAAACATAACTTCCCCCGCGCGACACATCCATTACACTCGATTACGTGTCCAAGTCATTTGAATTCCATGTGATTTGCTAAAAGCGGCAAAGCTCGATGTTGGGCTTGCGCTGACCAGCACGGCGAGATCCGGAGCGGTTTCCAGAGAGGGTATTGGGGTCTCATCCATGGACTCGCGTTCCGCCGTCGCTGCATCCGGCATAGAGTTGTCCCGCGCACGATTTGCGTGGGCGGCGAACGTGCCCGTTCCCGCAACCGCCCGTCATTCATTTTGGCTCGCTGGACCCTAAATCGCTGTAAACTCACGCTTTTGCTGCCACGCCCCCCATTCCAGATGTCCCAATCCCCCAAAGTAGGGTTCGTATCCCTCGGGTGCCCGAAGGCGCTCGTCGATTCCGAACAAATCATCACGCAACTGCGCGCCGAAGGTTATGAAATCTCCGGCAGCTACGACGGCGCCGACCTCGTCGTCGTGAACACCTGCGGCTTCATCGACGAAGCCGTGCAGGAAAGCCTCGACGCGATCGGCGAAGCGCTGACCGAGAACGGCAAGGTGATCGTCACCGGCTGCCTCGGCGCGAAGTCGAGCGCGAGCGGCTCGAACCTGATCGAGGAAGTCCACCCGAAGGTGCTCGCCGTCACCGGCCCCCACGCGGTGGGCGAGGTGATGCAGGCCGTGCATTCGCACCTGCCGAAGCCGCACGACCCGTTCGTCGATCTCGTGCCCGCGGCCGGCATCAAGCTCACGCCGCGTCACTACGCGTACCTGAAGATCTCCGAAGGCTGCAACCACCGTTGCACGTTCTGCATCATCCCGTCGATGCGCGGCGACCTCGTGTCGCGGCCGGTCGCCGAAGTGATGCTGGAAGCCGAGAACCTGTTCAAGTCGGGCGTGAAGGAACTGCTCGTGATCTCGCAGGACACGAGCGCATACGGCGTCGACGTGAAGTACCGCACCGGCTTCTGGAACGGCAAGCCGATCAAGACGCGGATGACCGACCTGGTCGCCGCGCTCGGCGAACTCGCCGCGCAGTACGGCGCGTGGGTGCGCCTGCACTACGTGTATCCGTATCCGAGCGTCGACGAGGTGATCCCGCTGATGGCCGAAGGCCCGTTCAAGGGCCACGTGCTGCCGTATCTCGACGTGCCGTTCCAGCACGCGCATCCGGACGTGCTGAAGCGCATGAAGCGGCCGGCGAACGCTGAGAAGGTGCTCGAGCGCGTGCAGAAGTGGCGCGAGATCTGCCCGGACCTGACGATCCGCAGCACCTTCATCGCCGGCTTCCCCGGCGAGACGGAAGCACAGTTCGAAACGCTGCTCGACTTCATCCGCGAAGCGGAACTCGATCGCGTCGGCTGTTTCGCGTATTCGCCGGTCGAAGGCGCGACCGCGAACGACCTGGATGGCGCGCTGCCGGACGAGGTTCGCGAGGAACGTCGCGCGCGTTTCATGGAAGTGGCGGAGGAAGTGTCGGCGAAGCGCATGCAGCGCAAGGTCGGCAAGACGCTCAAGGTGTTGATCGACGAAGTCAGCGCGGAAGGCGGCATCGGCCGTACGGCAGCCGATGCGCCGGAGATCGACGGCGTCGTCTACGTCGAGCCGGCGGCGAAGGCATCGAAGCGCTACAAGGTCGGCGATTTCGTGTCCGTGAAGATCACGGGCGCCGACGGCCACGATCTGTGGGGCGAGGTGTAAGCGATGGCCGCCGCATTCCCGGAGATCCTCGCGCTCGGCGAGGCGATGATCGAATTCAACCAGTCGCAGCCGGGGCGTCCTGAATTCCTGCAGGGCTTCGGCGGCGACACGTCGAACTTCTGCATCGCGGCGGCGCGCCAGCGCGCATCGACGGGCTTCGTGTCGGCGATCGGCGACGACCCGTTCGGCCGCCTGCTGGCCGACCTGTGGGCGTCGGAGCAGGTCGACACGACGTACGTGCGGATCGACCGCTCGGCACCGACCGGCGTGTATTTCGTCACGCACGGCGCCGACGGCCATCAGTTCGACTATCTGCGCGCGGGGTCGGCGGCGAGCCGCTACGCGACGGCCGACCTGCCGCTCGACGCGCTCGCGGCCGCGAAGGCCGTGCACCTGTCGGGCATCAGTCTCGCGATCAGCACGGCCGCGTGCGACGCGGCGTTCGCGGCGATCGACCATGCGCGTCGCAGCGGCGCGAAGGTCAGCTTCGACACGAACCTGCGCCTGAAGCTGTGGCCGCTGCCGCGTGCCCGTGCGGTGATGCGCGAGGCGCTGCGGCAGACGGACATCTGCCTGCCGAGCTGGGACGACGTCACGGCGCTCACGGGCGCGAACGATCGCGACGCGATCGTCGACGCGATGCTCGAACACGGGCCGCAGGTCGTCGCGTTGAAACTCGGCAAGGAAGGCGCGTATGTCGCGACGCCGCACGAACGGCGCGTCGTGCCGGGCTTCGCGGTCGAGGCCGTCGACGCGACCGGCGCGGGCGACTGTTTCGGCGGCGCGTTCGTCGCGCGGATCGTCGCGGGCGACGATCCGTTCGCGGCCGCGCGTTATGCGAACGCGGCGGCGGCGCTGTCGACGACCGGTTACGGCGCGGTCGCGCCGATTCCGCATCGCGACGCGGTGGAACGCCTGATGCAGGGCTGACGCGACACGCGCCTGCCCGCGCATTCGCGGCGCAGGCTTGCGTGGTCATGCAGGAACCGGGTCGCGGCCCGGCACGGTCCGCGATGGTCGGGCGAATCTGAAGCAAGGAGCGACACAAGGTGGGTCGATATTCGGAATGGCAACGGGCGCTCGTCGTCGCGGGTGCGCTGGCAGCGGGCATCGCGATGCCGACGGTGGCCGCCGCGCAGGCGGTCGCACCGGGCGTGCAGCAGGATGAACCGGCGCCGGCGCGGCCGCTGAAGCCGAATCCCGAGTTCGCCGGCCTGCCGCGCTACGAGGGCACGCTCGGCGATCGACCGATCGTCGTGCATCTCGGCCCGAAGACGGACGAGGAAGGCGTGCACGGCGAATACCAGTTCGCCGACACGGGCGAAGTCGTGCTGCTCGCGGGCGACCGGGACGGCGATACGCTCGAGATCGAAGAGTCGAACGACGGCACGAACATCACCGGCGTGTGGATCGGCCGCTTCGACGCGACGGGCGACCTGAAGGCCGACCGGATGAACTCGGACGAATCGGACCCGCAGCCGGTCGTGCTGCATCTGGCGCCGGGCAAGCGCGCGGCGCTGCAGGTGCGCGACGGCCGGGTGCAGGAAATCGAGACGGTGGGCGGCGTCGTCAACCTGCGTACCGACGACTGAGCGCGTGCTGGCTCGGTGCGCGCGGCGCGCATTGTACCGGGCCAAGCGCGCCGATTTTGGCTACTCTAACGACATATTCCGCAACCGAACGGCCTCGTGCCCGGCCCCCAGTCATGACTGCATCCACTCCCAAGCGCGCGCTGCAAACCCGCATCGTTCAACCCGACGACGTCATTCCGGAAGGCTTCCGTTCGTTCGTGCCGCCGGTCGCGCGCGCGTCGACGGTCGTGTTCCCCGATCTCGCGACGATGCGCGCGCTGGTCTGGCACGACGACAACCAGTGGCGCTACGGGCTGCACGCGACGCCGACGTCGCTCGCGCTCGCGCAGCGGCTCGCCGAGATCGAAGGCGGCACGCATGCGCTGCTGCAACCGTCGGGCCTCGCGGCGATCATGAACGTCTACTTCGGGATCGTGAAAGCGGGCGACGACGTGCTGATTCCGCATAACGTGTACGGCCCGAACGCCGATTTCGGCAACTGGCTCGCGAACGATTTCGGCATCACCGTGCGCGGTTACGATCCGTTGATCGGCGCCGGCATCGCCGAGCTGATCCAGCCGAACACGCGGCTGATCTGGCTCGAGGCGCCGGGCTCGGTGACGATGGAGGTGCCCGACGTGCAGGCGATCGCGGCCGCCGCGAAGGCGCGCGGCATCGTCACCGCGATCGACAACACCTTTTCGGCGGGGCTCGCGTTCAAGCCGTTCGCGCATGGCGTCGACATTTCGGTGCAGGCGCTGACCAAGTATCAGTCGGGCGGCAGCGACGTGCTGATGGGCGCGACGATCACCGCGAATGCGGAACTGCACGCGAAGCTGAAGCTCGCGCGGATGCGCTGCGGGATCGGCGTATCGGTCGACGATTGCTCGCTCGTGCTGCGCAGCCTGCCGAGCATGCAGGTGCGCTTCGATGCGCACAGCAAGAGCGCGCTCGCGCTCGCGCAGTGGCTGAAGGCGCGGCCGGAGATCGCGGCGGTGCTGCACCCGCAGATCGCCGACTGCCCGGGGCATGCGTCGTTCATGCGCGATTTCACGGGCGCGGGCGGGCTGTTCTCGGTGGTGTTCGACGCACGCTACAGCGCGGAGCAGATCGACCGTTTCGTCGAGTCGCTCGAGCTGTTCGCGATCGGCTGGAGCTGGGGCGGCGCGTGCAGCCTCGCGATGCCTTACGACGTCGCGTCGATGCGTCCGGACTGGCCGCATCGCGGCACGCTGGTGCGTTTCTACGTGGGTCTGGAAGACGAAGCGGATTTGCGCGCCGACATCGAGCGGGCGATGCAGGCCACGCTCGGCTGATTGCGCGCCGGCAACGTCCGGCAGAAAAACGAAACGCCGGCGCGATATCGCATCGCGCCGGCGTTTTTCATTGACGGTGCCGCGGGATCAGAACAGGCGCAGCAGCCCGTCGAGGCCGACATGGTCGAATGCGACGGTGGCCGCATCGCGCACGACGGGCTTCGCGTGGAACGCGACCGACAGCCCGGCTTCGGCCATCATCTTCAGGTCGTTCGACCCGTCGCCCATCGCGATCGCGCGGCTCGGCTCGAGGCCGAGCGACGCGCACGTGTCGCGCAGCAGGCGCGCCTTCACGTCGGCGTTGACGATCTCGCCGAGCACCTTGCCGGTCAGCTTGCCGTCGACGATCTCGAGCGTGTTCGCATGCGCGTAGTCGAGGCCGAGGCGGGCTTTCAGCCGCTCGGTGAAGAACGTGAAGCCGCCCGACACGAGCAGCGTCTTCAGGCCGGCGGCCTTCACGCCGGCCAGCATCGTCTCGGCGCCCGGCGACAGTTGCAGCCGTTCTTCGTACACGCGCTCGAGTGCGTGCGCGTCGAGCCCGGCCAGCAGCGCGACGCGGCGCGTGAGGCTTTCGTTGAAATCGCGGATCTCGCCGCGCATCGCCGCTTCGGTGATCTCCGCGACCTGCGTTTTCAGCCCACAGAAATCGGCGATCTCGTCGATGCATTCGATCGTGATCAGCGTCGAATCCATGTCCATCACCGCGAGCCCGAAATCGCCGAGCGTGCGGCCGGCCTCGACGAAGCCGAAGTCGAGCGCATGCGTGCCGCAGTACGCGTCGATGTCGAGGCGTTGCGCCGGGCTCGCGTTTTCGATGCGCAGCGCGTGATCGTCGGTCTGCACGACGCGGGTGCCGCGCGACAGCGCGAGCAGCGGTTTGTGATGGGCGTCCGATAGCGGCGCAAGACTCTGGATGACGAGATTGTGGGTCATGACGAGTGGTTGGGAAGCGAATGAATGACGTGCGCGGCCCACGGGTGGCCGCCTGCGCGCGCGGGCCCCGTGCGGCTGCGGGCCAGTGCGTCGCGAACGCGCCATTGTAGCCGGTTGGTCGCGCGTGGCGGCCGGTGCCGGCGCGAAACCGGGCGCGGTACGGCGGCGGTCACCCGTTTGCGCGATCCCAGTACGGCGGATCGCCGAAATGCTCGGCCAGGAACGCGATGAACGCGAGCGTTTTCAGCGGCACGTGCGCGCGGCTCGGATAGACGGCCCAGATCGCGACGTCGTCCGCGAACGGATAGTCGTCGAGCACGGTGACGAGCGCGCCGCTCGCGAGCAGCGGGCCGACGTCCCAGGTCGATTTGATCGCGATCCCGAAGCCGTCGACGAGCGCTTCGCGGATCGCCTCGCCGTTGCTCGCGACGAGCCGGCCGCCGACCCGCACCGTGAGCGGGCCCTGCGGCGTCGCGAACGACCAGTCGCGCTGGTCGCCGAGGATCACGCACTCGTGCTGCGTCAGATCGGCCGGGTGCCGCGGCATGCCGCGTTCGGCGAGATAGGCGGGCGAGCAGCACAGCACGCGGCGGTTGGTGGCGAGCTTGCGGGCGACGAGCGTCGAATCCTTCAGTGCGCCGAGGCGGATCGCGACGTCGTAGCCGTCGTCGACCAGATCGACGATCTCGTCGGACAGGCGCAAATCGAGCGACACGGACGGGTAGCGGCGCAGGAACGCCGGGATCACCGGCGCGACGTGCTGGCGGCCGAACGACGACGACATCGACACCTTCAGCCGCCCGTACGGCTCGCTGCGGCCGCGGCCGACCGACGCGCGCGCGGCGTCGGCCGCCGCGAGCAGCGCGTCGGCGCGCGCCATGAAGATTTCGCCGTCCTGCGTGAGGCTGATGCGGCGCGTGGTGCGGTGCAGCAGCCGCGCGCCGAGCTGGCGTTCGAGCTGGGCGATGCGCGCGCTCGCGACCGCGGCCGACACGCCGAATTCGCGCCCGGCCGCGCTGACGTTCGCGAGCAGCGCCGCGCGCACGAACAGCGCGACGTCGAGCAGGTCGAGCGGCTTGTCGGACGCGGGAATGGCAGCAGGCGTAGGATCAGACGACATTATTCTGAAATTCCTGAAAATGTTTCAGGAAATATAGCGGTTTTCTCGAATGATCGGGTTGCCTACGATGGCACGCATGGAGGTTGCGCCGCAGCCTGCCGGATCCCCTGAAAGGAGTATCGAGATGAAAGCCGTTGGATTGACCCGTTATCTGCCGATCGACGACCCGCAAGCGTTGCTCGACGTCGAACTGCCGCAGCCCGTGCCGGGCCCGCGCGACCTGCTCGTGAAAGTCGATGCGATTTCCGTGAACCCGGTCGACACCAAGGTGCGTGCGCCGAAGCCGCAGGTCGAGGAGACGCCGCGCGTGCTCGGCTGGGATGCGGCCGGCACGGTCGTCGCGGTCGGCGCCGACGTCACGCTGTTCCGGCCCGGCGACGAAGTGTTCTACGCGGGCAGCATCACGCGGCCCGGCGCGAACAGCGAATTCCACGCGGTCGACGAGCGGATCGCCGCGCTGAAGCCGCGCACGCTCGACTTCGCGGCGGCGGCCGCGCTGCCGCTCACCGCGCTGACCGCATGGGAAGCGCTGTTCGACCGGTTGCGCGTGTCGCCGCAGGGCGCGGACGCCGGCAAGTCCGTGTTGATCATCGGCGGCGCGGGCGGCGTGGGCTCGATCGCGATCCAGCTCGCGAAGACGCTCGGCAAGCTGCACGTGATCGCGACCGCGTCGCGGCCGGCATCGGCCGAATGGGTGCGCACGCTCGGCGCGGATGCGGTGGTCGACCATTTCGGCGATTTGCCGGCGCAATTGCGCGAGGCCGGGCATCCGAGCGTCGACTACGTGCTGATCTTCAACGATACCGACCATCATTTCCCGGCCGCGGCGGAAGTCATCCGGCCGCAGGGCGGCATTTGCACGATCGTCGAGAACGCGAAGCCGGTGCCGGTCGAATTGCTGAAGGCGAAGAGCGCCGCGTTTCACTGGGAGTTCATGTTCACGCGCGCGATGTTCGAGACGCCGGACATGATCGAGCAGCACAAGATCCTGAGCGAGGTCGCGCGGCTCGTCGACGGCGGCACGCTGCGTACGACGCTCGGCGAACGGCTCGGCGCGATCAATGCCGAGAACGTGCGGCGCGCGCACCGGATGCTCGAGGGCGGGCGCGCGATCGGCAAGCTCGTGCTGAGCGGCTTCTGAGCCGGCAGCGCGCGCCAATAAGGTGACGGCGCCGCGAACGCAAGCGGGGTAACACCCGATGCGTTCGCGGCGCATTGCATCGCGCTTGGCGGTAGACTGGCAACGCATCATGCATCTAAAACCGCGCGGCACGCGCGTGCCGCCGCATGACAAGGAGGTCAGCATGAGCCAACGCAGCTTGTCGGTCGCCGCATCGTGGTCGGTCGTGTTCGCGGCGGTGTGCGCCAGCGCGAGCGTATTCGCGGCGCCGCCGGTCAAGGGCAGCCTGAAGGGCGGCGGGACGGGGCAACTCGAATACACCGTCAAGGTCGACTCGAAGACCTTCGGCAATACGCAGGAGACCCGCAAGATCCGCTCGGGCGAGACGGACGATTTCAACTGGAAGTCGGTGCCGCCGAGCGGCGCGGTCGCGATGCCGGACGGCTGCCCGAACGCCGACAACCTGCCGCGCGACGCGAACGGCGCGATGGTGCGGCAGACCCAGGTGCGGCTCGCGCCGTCGGTCGACGCGAAGGGTGTCGCGAACGTGCAGTTGAGCTTCCAGGCGGCCGCGCCGAAGGGCACGCGCAGCGTGACGGCCGGCGGCAAGTCGCTGCAGTGTCCGGACGTCGTGTCGGTGAGCCAGGTGAAGTGGGTGTCGCTGCCGACCAACGGTGGGTCGAAGGCCGTGACGATGAGCGACGGCACCAAGGTGACGGTGTCGATCAAGCATTGAGCGGCGCGCGTGGGCCGGCGTTTCGTCCGGTGCGCGCGCAACCGGTTCGATTGGCGGAACGAGCAGGGCGGCACGCGAGCAGATCGCGCCGCGTCGCCGTTGCCATGCGTTTCCGCAACCTGCTTCGCGGTACGGCGCGCCGACCGTGCAACGGCGATGCGTGACGTCATGCGGATGTCACGTTATGCTCGCCCGCATTCTTTCCTTTCCGTCACGACACCCCGATGAAACTTCGAATGCGTGCGCTGCTGTCCGCCATTGCGTTCGTCGCCGCGCACGCTCATGCGGCCGACGAGTGCAGTTTCGTGAAGAAGGTGGAGCTGCCGTCGCGACAGCAGGTGGCGGTAGTGTCGAGCGGCGCACTGGAGCCGTGCTCGACCGGCAGCTACGCGGTGCGCGTGTATTCGACCGCGCATGCCGCCCCGGGCTTCGATACCGACGATTACGTGACCGGCACGTTGCACGCGCGCGACGGCACGGTCGCCGATGCGTACACGGCCGACCTCGGCGCACGCGCGCCGCAGGCGCTCGTCGTGACCACGCGCTCGGCCGGCAGCGGCGGCTACGTCGGCGCGCAGGCGTATGTGACGACGCCGCGTGCGGTGCGGCTCGTCGCATCGGTCGACGGGCTCGCGCCCGACGCGGATATCGCGGCCGCCCTTCGGCAGGCAATCGGCAAGCGACGCGGCGCGCACTGATCGCGCCGATCGCACGATGTGCCGCCGCCGCGCGTCAGTGCGTTCGCTCTTCGAGCCGCGACGCGAGAAAGCGGTGATCGGCCGAGAACAGCCGGCGATAGGTCATCAGCACCGCGCCGACGGTGCCGAGCGCGGACGCCGCGGCAATCAGGAACATGATCACGATCTGGTAGCGCACGGCCTGCAGCGGCGACTGGCCGGCCAGCACCTGGCCCGTCATCATCCCCGGCAGGCTCACGACGCCGACCACCGCCATCTGGTTCAGCGTCGGCAGCATGCCGGCGCGCACGGCCTGGCGCGCGGCGTGCTGCGCGGCTTCCCAGCGCGTCGCGCCCAGCGCGAGCGCGGTCTCGACGCGATCGCGGCGCGCGGTGAGTTCTTCCATCATCCGCTCGACGCCGAGCGACACGCCCGTCAGCGTATTGCCGAGAATCATCCCGAGAATCGGGATCGCGTATTGCGGCGCGAACCACGGATGGATGCGGATCACGACGAACAGCCCGACCGCCGCGACGAACCAGCTGCTGAACCAGATCGACGCGATGCTGTCGATCCGCTGGCCGCGGTATGTACGCTTGCCGCGCCCCGCGCCGGCGAACCCGGCGATCAGCGTCATCAGCGCGGTGAGCGGCAGCACGACGTACCAGTGCGGATGGCCGAACACCCAGCCGAGCACGTAGCCGATCGCGAGCAACTGCACGACGGTGCGTACCGCCGCGAGCGCGAGCTTGCGGCCGAGGCCAAGCGACAGCGCCGCCGAGATCGCGCCGTTGACGGCGACGAGCGCGGCCGCGATGCCGACGTCGACGAGGCTCAAGTCCTGCAAGGTGGGGCTCATTGCGCGGCCTCCGTCGGGTCGGCCGCGTGCAGCACGCCCGCCTGCATCACGAGCCGCATCGTGCCGATCCGCGCGGCCTGGGCCGGATCGTGCGAGATCCACATGTACGCGCGGGCGTCGGGCGCCGCGTCGAACCACGCGCCGACGAGCGCTTCGATCGCGCGCGCCGATTCGGGATCGAGCGCGGAGGTCGGCTCGTCGAGCAGCAGCACGTCGGGATCGAGCTGGAGCACGCGCAGCAGCGCGGTGATCTGCGCTTCGCCGCCGGACAGGTCGCTCGCGCGCTGGTCGAGAAAATCGGCGCCGCGGCCGGCCTGCGCGGCGAGCGCTTCTGCGCGGGCGCGATCGAACGCGACGTCGCGATAGATCGCGAGCGAGTACGGGTAGCGCAACTGCGATTCGACGGTGCCGTCCATCTGCGCGGGGCGCTGGCGGACATAGGCGATGCTGCGCCGATAGCGCGGAATCGCGCTGCGCCGGATCCGGCGGCCGCGCCACAGGAGGTGGCCGCCGTCGAGCGGATCGAGCAGCGCGAGCGCGCGCAGCAGCACGCTCTTGCCCGACCCGGATGGTCCGGTGATAGCAATTCGCGATCCCGCGGCGAGGCTGAAATCGGTCGGAGCGAGCAGCGTCTTGCCGCTGCGGGCGTCGCGCCGCGTGATGTGCTGCGCGTCGATGAGGCCGGTGGGGGAGGTCATGTCACAAATGAAAAAAAGCGTTAATGGCGCCGAAAGGCCGCCATGTCGTGCGCCATAATACCCATTGAAAAGCCGCCGTTGTCGTGCGCCGTTCGTCCACGCAAGCGGCGCGGCATCGTGCGGCAACGCTTCAGAACAACAACGGAACCGCCATGACGCTAGCCCGAACCATCGGCAAATCGGCTGCATGGATCGTCGGTATCGTCGCGGTGCTCATCGCGGCGGCCGGCATCTTTATTTTCACGTTCGACTGGAACCGCGCGAAACCGTGGGTCAACGAACACGTGAGTACCGCGCTCGGCCGCCCGTTTGCGATCAACGGCGACATCAAGGTCGGCTGGCGTCGTCCCGATGGCGAGACCGGCTGGCGTGCATGGATACCCTGGCCGAGCTTCTCGGCCACGCAACTCGAGATCGGCAATCCCGACTGGGCGCAGACGCCCAAGTTCGTCACGCTCGATGCCGCGCACTTCGATCTCGCGCTCTTGCCGCTGCTGGCGCATGAAATCGTCATCCCTTCTATCGACGTCGTCAATCCTGCCGTCGATCTCGAACGGCGCGCGGACGGCAGCAATACGTGGACCTTCCAGTTCAAGCAATCGGGGCAACCGAACAAGTGGAAAGTGCGGCTCGACAGCTTCGGGTTCGCGAAGGGTACCGTCGTCTATCGCGATGCGGTCACCCAGGCCGATCTGACGATCGGGATCGATACGCTCGGCCAGCCGATCCCGCTCGGCGACGTGCTGAAGGAGCAGGAACAGAAGTCGCGCGCGGCGTCCGCCCAGCGCGTCGGCAAGCGCGGCGCCGCGCAATTGAGCGCGAAGGCGAACGCCGAGGCTGCGTCGGATGCATCCCGCGCATCGGCGGCGCAGGTCCCGAGCGCGGCATCGACGTCCGGGTCCGCATCGGGTGTGCTGCCTGCGTCCGTGGTGAATACGGCTTCGTCCGCATCGACGGTTGCGTCCGCATCCGGCGCGAGCGGCGCATCGGCCACCTCCGGCGCCACCGTGCCCGCGAAGCCGTCCGGGCCGACCTATGCGTTTGGCCTGAAGTTCGACGGCCGCTACAAGAACATGCCGGTCACCGGCACCGGCAAGGTGGGCGGCGTGCTGGCGATCGAGAACGCGACGCAGCCGTTCCCGCTGCAGGCCGACGTGAAGGCCGGCGACACGCGGCTCGCGATCGTCGGCACGCTGACCGATCCGATGCATCTGGCGGCGCTCGACCTGCGACTGTGGCTGCAGGGCACGTCGATGTCGCATCTCTACCAGCTCACCGGGATCACGCTGCCCGACACGCCGCCGTATGCGACCGAGGGGCACCTCATCGGCAACATCAAGCAGGACGCGAGCACGTTCCGCTACGAGAACTTCAACGGGCGCGTCGGCGGCAGCGATCTGCACGGCACGCTGACGTGGGCGCAGCGCGAGCCGCGTCCGAAGCTGTCGGGTGAGCTCGTGTCGAACCTGCTGCAGTTCTCCGACCTCGCGCCGGTGATCGGCGCCGACTCGGCTGCCAGCAAGAAGAAGCGCGGCGACACGACGCGCCAGCCGCCGGACCGCGTGCTGCCGGTCGCGGCGTTCCGCACCGAACGGTGGAGCGCGATCGATGCGGACGTGAAGTTCACCGGCCGCAAGCTGATCAAGAGCCCGCAGTTGCCGATCACCGACCTGTACACGCATATCCTGCTGCAGGACGGCGTGCTGACGCTCGAGCCGCTGCAGTTCGGCGTCGCGGGCGGCACGCTCGCGACGAATGCGCATCTCGACGGCAGCCGCACGCCGCTGAAGGGCCGCTTCACGCTGGCTGCGCGGCATCTGAAGCTCAAGCAGCTGTTCCCGACGCAGAAGGTGATGCAGACGGCCCTCGGCGAAATCAACGGCGATGCGTCGCTGTCGGCAACGGGCAATTCGCCGGCCGCGCTCGCGGCGACGTCGACCGGCGAAGTGAAGGCGCTGATCACCAACGGCCGCATCAGCCGCTTGCTGATGGAGGCCGCGGGGTTGAACGTCGCGAACGTGGTCTACGAGAAGCTGTTCGGCAACCGCGACGTCAACATCAACTGCGCGGCGATCGACTTCGTGGCGACCGACGGCATGCTCGACCCGAAGGTGTTCGCGCTCGATACCGACGATGCGCTGATCAACGTCGACGGCCCGATCAACCTGCGCGACGAATCGATCGACCTGAAGATCCATCCGCACACGAAGGGCTTCCGGATCTTCTCGCTGCGCTCGCCGTTGTATGCGAAGGGCACGTTCAAGAACCCGAAGGTCGGCGTCGATGCGGGCGCGCTCGCGCTGCGCGCCGGTGCGATGGTCGGGCTCGGGCTGCTCAACCCGTTCGCGGCGCTGATCCCGCTGATCGCGCCGAGCAACAATCGCGACGTGCCGTGCTCGGAACTGTTCGGGCAGCTGAAGGCCAAGGCGGCGCAGAAGGGGGCGGCGAAGGCCGGCAAGTGACGCGCGGCCACGGGCGCGGCATGCGCCACCGTGCGGCCTCGGCGTCGTTGCCGCGCCTGGCTGAGCGCCGGCCGTGCTGCGCGGCCAGCGCGCTCAACGGCGGGCGCGTGCCCAGACGAGCACCGGGTCGACCTCCCGGCCGCGGATCCGCACCGGTCCGGCGGTGCCGAGCTGCAGCCGGTCGCCGTCCAGGCTCACGACACGCTGCTGGACGTTGCCGATCCAGTTCGGATACAGGCTGACGTCCATTTCATGGGTCAACGTGCCGTCGTCGTCGACGCTAAAGGGGCCTGAATACGCGATGTAGCCGTGCGCCGCGGCCGCGCGCTCCTCGACGCTCCCGCCTTGCAGGTCGCCGTCCGCGTAGGGCGGGCGGCCGGCCGCCATCAGTTGCGCGGACATGTAGCCGTCGGGCGTGTACAGGATCCAGCCGCGCGCGTCGCGGCCGAGCGGATAGGTGACGGTGCTCCCGTCGCGCGGGCGGATTTCGTACGACACGAGGCGCCATGCGCCGACGAGTTGTTCGCGAAGCTGGCTGGCGAGCATGCGGGATTCCGGTGAGACGGCGGTGACGCGCGTGCCGTCATGTTGACGGGCCGGCGGGAGGGCCGGGAATACGCTGCCGGGGCGGGGCGGTCGGCAGTTTCTCCGACACCTGCTAAAATACACGGTTTTCCGTCGATTTCTCTCTTAACGGGACCTGCCGTGCTTTCTACTGCCAACATCACGATGCAATTCGGGCCGAAGCCCTTGTTCGAGAATATCTCGGTCAAATTCGGCGAGGGCAACCGCTACGGTCTGATCGGCGCGAACGGCTGTGGCAAGTCGACCTTCATGAAGATCCTCGGCGGCGACCTCGAGCCGAGCGCCGGCAACGTCGCGCTGGAGCCGAACGTCCGCCTCGGCAAGCTGCGCCAGGACCAGTTCGCGTACGAAGACGTGCGCGTGCTCGACGTCGTGATGATGGGCCACACCGAGATGTGGGCCGCGATGACCGAGCGTGACGCGATCTACGCGAACCCGGACGCCACCGACGACGACTACATGCACGCGGCCGAGCTCGAAGGCAAGTTCGCCGAATACGGCGGCTACGACGCCGAAGCACGCGCGGGTGCGCTGCTGCTCGGCATCGGCATCGAGGAGAAGTTCCACAACGGCACGATGGCCGACGTCGCGCCGGGCTGGAAGCTGCGCGTGCTGCTCGCGCAGGCGCTGTTCTCGAAGCCGGACGTGCTGCTGCTCGACGAACCGACCAACAACCTCGACATCAACTCGATCCGTTGGCTCGAGCAAACGCTCAACGAGTACAACTCGACGATGATCATCATCTCGCACGATCGTCACTTCCTGAACTCGGTGTGCACGCACATGGCCGACATGGACTTCGGCACGCTGAAGGTCTGGCCGGGCAACTACGACGACTACATGCTCGCATCGGCACAGGCGCGCGAGCGCCAGGCCGCGGCGAATACGCGTGCGAAGGAACGCGTGGCCGAACTGCAGGACTTCGTGCGCCGCTTCTCGGCGAACAAGTCGAAGGCGCGCCAGGCCACCAGCCGCGCGAAGCAGATCGACAAGATCAAGATCGAGGAATTCAAGCCGTCGTCGCGCCAGAATCCGTTCATCCGTTTCGAGTTCGAGAAGAAGCTGCACAACGTCGCGGTGGTCGCCGAAGAGATCACGAAGAAGTACGAGCGCACGATCTTCCAGAACTTCAACCTGTCGGTGCAGCCGGGCGAGCGCATCGCGATCATCGGCGAGAACGGCGCGGGCAAGACGACGCTGCTGCGTTCGCTGCTCGGCGCGCTGCCGCTCGATCACGGCACGGTGAAGTGGTCCGAGAACGCGAACGTCGGCTACATGCCGCAGGACACGTACGAGGAATTCCCGAACGACATCACGCTGATGGACTGGATCGACCAGTACCGCAAGGACGGCGACGACGAAACGATGGTGCGCGGCACGCTGGGCCGCCTGCTGTTCTCGTCGGACGACATCAGGAAGTCGGTGAAGGTGCTGTCGGGCGGCGAGAAGGGCCGCATGATCTGGGGCAAGCTGATGCTCGGCCGCCACAACGTGCTGCTGATGGACGAGCCGACCAACCACATGGACATGGAGTCGATCGAGTCGCTGCAGATCGCGCTCGAGCAGTTCGAAGGCACGCTGATTTTCGTGTCGCACGACCGTGAGTTCGTGAGCGGGCTGGCGAACCGGATCATCGAAGTGAAGACGGATGGCACGCTGTTCGACTTCGGCGGGAATTACGAGGAGTTCCTGACGAGTCAGGGGCAGGAGTAAGTGTCCTGAGGTTTCCTCCGGTCGTGAGTCGAGCTTAAGCATCACCACACGGAGCGAGCCGCCAGAAGCGCTGCAGGCCCGCATCGACAGCAATGTCGATGCGGGCTTTTTCATTTCCCCGCGGCCAAACCCCGCCACGCGGCGCTTTCCAGTTTCCTCCGCGTAATCGACTTCAGGTAAATTACCCACCCAACGCCCCCATCATTCCCCATTTCACCCCGGAGCCGCCCTCGATGCAGGACCATCCTCTCCCGCTCGACCTGTCCGGCCTTGCGCCCAGCCTGTACGCGCAGGGCGCCGAGGAGGGCATCCTGTCGCGCCTGATGGAGCGCCTCACACCGACCAACCGCTTCTGCGTCGATATCGGCGCAAGCGACGGCCTGCGCAACAGCAACACCGCGCGGTTGCTGCGCGAACAGGATTGGGCCGGCGTACTCGTGGAAGGCAGCGCATACCGGTTCGGCAAGCTTGCCGCCCACTACGCGGGCGCGGAGCGCGTCCGCCTGCACCACGATCGCGTGCAGCCCGATACGGTCGATCAACTGCTCGCCGATGCGAACGTACCGACCGACTTCGATCTGCTGTCGATCGACATCGACGGCAACGATTACTGGGTGTGGCGCGGCCTGCAAGCGTTCCAGCCGCGCATCGTCGTGATCGAATACAACCCGTACTACACGCCGCCCGAGCGCTGGGTCATGTGCTTCAATCCGGACCACGAATGGGACGGCTCGACCTATTACGGCGCGAGCCTCGAATCGCTCGTGCACCTCGGCCGCCAGAAAGGCTATGAACTCGTCTGCTGCGACGACATGGGCAACAACGCGTTCTTCGTGCGACACGACCTGTACCCGCTGCTCGGCATCGCGAACAACGATCCGTCGGTGTTGTTCCGGCCGGCGATGTACAAGCTGCGCTACGTCGGACACAACACGTTCCTGACCGGTCATCCGTATCGGCACGGGCCGGCCGAGCACATCTGAATGGATTCGCTCGCCGTCACCTTCGACGAGATTCGCGATGCCTATGGGCTCGGTCGCGGCGGCCCGCCGACGCAGGTCAGCGAGCGGGTGTGGCATCTGCCGACCAGCAGCGGCGCGGGCGTGGCGGTCAAACGCTATGCGCCCGAACACCATGCGCGCGCACTCAAGGAAACCGCCGTCCTCGCGCATCTCGAAACGCACGGCGATACTCGCTTCCACGTGCAGACGCTGAAGCGCACGACGTCCGGCGAATCGCTTTGGTCGGGACAACATTCCCATGCGATGCTGACGCGCTGGGAAGCCGGGCAATTCAAAACCTACGATACGTTTTCGCCACCCGAATGGGATGTGCTCGGCGCGAGCCTGGCCGCGTTGCACCTGAGTCTCGAACAATTGCCTCTGCCGTCGCTCGATACGATCCGCGCGCGGCTGACCGCGATCGACGCGGATGCGGTGCGCCGCAGCCTGCTGGACGCGCTCGATCGAGCCGATGCGAACGCCGCCGACGCCACGAACCTGCGCCGCTACGTCGATCTCGCGCTACGCATGCTCGACCGCTACTATCCGGGCAGCGTCGATGCGTTCCCGGCCGATGATCCGCAGCACCCGATCCACAACGACTACAACCAGTTCAACTATCTGTTCACGGGCACGCTGCCGCCGTTGATCGTCGACTGGGAAGCGTCGATCGGCGCGCCGCGCGAATACGAACTGGTGCGCTGCCTGAATCATTTGCCGCTGGAGGCACCGCACCTCGCGCAAGCGTTCGTGCGTGCGTACCTGCGCGTGCGGCCGGCAAACCCGGCGTACATCGCGTGGGCGGTCGATGCCGCATGCGTGCAGCACGCGCTCAAGCTGTGGATCGTACAAGGCTGGCTCGACGATCCGTCGCGCTTCGCGTCGCACCTGAACGGCGCGATGACGATGGCGTCCGCGATGGTGGACGCGCGCGACCGTCTGATCGATTTCTTTTCCCGTTGCGTGGAAGCAGGAAGCTGATGTGAGTGCGAATCCGAACGAGACCCCGAATCCGCTGCGCGCCGGCGAGCGGCAGCATGTGTTTCCGCCGCCGCTGGATCGCGATTACCGCGTCGAGGACGGGCGCGTCCAGACCCGTTCGCTGGAAGCGCATATCGTCGATCACTGCAACCTGACCTGTGCGGAATGCTGCTCGCTGTCGCCGCTGCTGCCCGAGTGGTACGCGAGCCCCGAATCGATCGAAGCCGATCTGCGCAAGGCCGCGAAGGTGTTGCGCCCGCGCATGTTCAAGCTGGTCGGCGGCGAACCGTTGCTGCATCCGGCGCTCGTCGAACTCGTCGAGCGCGTGCGTGGCACCGGCATCGCGCCCGTGATCTCGGTCACGACGAACGGCCTGAAGCTCGGCGAGATGCCCGACGCGTTCTGGCAGGCAGTGGATGCGCTGACGATCTCGCGCTATCCGAAACCCGCGCTTTCCGCCGACCTGATCGCGCATGTCGAGCATCAGGCCGCGCGCTTCGACGTGCGGCTGAACTGGAAGGTGCAGAACGTGTTCACGACGATGAACCGTGCGCGGCCCGGCACGGATCGCGATGAAGCCCGACGCCTGTATCACGATTGCTGGATCCGCGAGCGCTGCCATATGATTCGCGACGGCATGTTCTACACGTGCACGCGTCCCGCGCACTTCCACACGCTGTACAAGGGCGAGAAGGATTTTCAGGCCGACGGCCTGGCACTGCGCGACGACGCGGGCATGCTCGACGCGATGCTTGCCTATCTGCAACGCGAGACGCCGCTCGAAGCCTGCCTGCATTGCCAGGGCGGCAGCGCGCCGGTGGCGCCGCATCGCATCCTGAAACGCATTGAAGTGAACACCTTGAAGGCTCGTTATCCATGATCGTCGGCACGCGCGACCCGTTCGGTTTCGATCGTCTGCACTACCATCCGCGCAGCGGCGTGTCGGCGTCCGGCATCCGCGCGGTATTGCGGGCGTCGGGGCAACCGGCCGGCGCGCCGGACACGGCGGCCATCGCTGGCTACCTGAGCGGCGAGCGCCTCATCGGCCGTACCGTGCTGCGCGACGTGCTCGCGGTGCCGCCCGGTCATGCATTGATCCGGTCGCCGCAAGGGTTGACGGTACAGCCGGCGCCCGAGCGGCCGCAGCCAGCCGATCTCGACACCGCGCTGCGCGCGTCGCTGCACCGCGCGCTCGACAGCGGCAAGCGCGTCGCGCTGGCGCTGAGCGGCGGGCTCGATTCGGCGCTGCTGCTCGCGTTGCTGCGCGAACTCGGCGCGCTGCGGCACGTGATGGCCTACATCCTCGCGACCGACATGCCCGATTACTGCGAACGCGACGCGGCGCTCGAACTCGCCGCGCAGATGCAGGCGAACGTGAAGATCGTGCGCGCGAACGAGGCCGATTTCGTCGCGGCGCTGCCGAGGACGACCCACGCGGTCGAGGAGCCGATGTTCAACCTGCATCCGGTCGCGAAGCTGCTGCTGGCCGATGCGATGGCGGTGGACGGCGTCGAGGTGGCGATTACCGGCGACGGCGCGGACCAGGTGTTGCGCCGCGACCGGTCGGCCAACTATCTGCCGCTGTGCCATGCGTTGTTCGACGCCGCGTCGGTCGATTTGCATCCGCCGTTCGTCGACGCCGCCGTCGTCGCGCATCTGACGAGCATCGCGCCCGACCCGGACAAGCAGTGCCTGCGCGATCTCGGCGCGCGCCTGAACCTGCCGGAGCGTCTCGTGCACGGCCCGAAGCGCGGGCGGCTCGCGCCGGCGATGAATCTGGCGCCGCTGCTCGATCGCGACCGCACGCATGCGCTGGCCGACACGCTCGGCCTTGCCACGCCCACTTTGCAGACAGATACCGAACGCGTGCTGTGGACGACGCTGACACTGATCCTCGATCATCTCGGTCGCCTTCATCCCGATGTCGCGCATCGCCCAACCTGAGCCGCTCATGAAACGCATCCTGTTCTGCGTGGTGCCCGAGAAGGGCCACGTCAATCCGTGCATCGGCCCGGCCCAGCATTTGCGCGCGGCCGGCTGCGACGTCGCGTTCTATGCGCCGGCCGACATCAGCGCACAGCTCGACGGCGCTGGCGACTTCGCGTTCGTCGGGCCGCGCGAGACGCCCGAGCGCCACGACCTGTCGCGCGGCGCGAGCTTCGCCGCGAACATTCGCGACGCCGACTGGCTGCGGCACTGGATCCGCACGCTGCTGATCGATCTGGCGCCCGCGCAGGTGGACGGCATCCGCGCGGTGCTGCGCGAATGGCAGCCCGACGTGGTCGTGATCGACCCGCTGCTGTATGCGGCGGCGATTGCGGCCCAGTTGGAAGGGCTGCCGTGGGTATCGATGTCGAATTCGCTGAATCCGGTGCTGCCCGACGATCTCGATTCGGAACTGCTGCGCACGGTGCGATGGCTCGCACCGGAACGCACGCGCCTGTTCGCGCGCTACGGCCTCGACGCACGCTTTCGCGGTTGCGACGTGCTGTCGCCGCACCTGACGCTCGCGTTCACGACCGACGCGCTGGTCGGCGCGCCGCCGCGCGGTGTCGATCTGGTCGGCCCCGCGATGCCGTCGGGCCCGCGCGGCGACGAGACGGCATTTCCATGGGAGCGCCTGGACGCGGATCGTCCGCTCGTCTACATGTCGCTCGGCAGCCAGCTTTACTACCACCCGGAGGTGTTCGCGAAGGTCATCGACGCGACGCGCGCGAGCGCCGCGCAACTGGTGCTGTCGGTCGGCGAACTGGTCGATTCGGATCTGCTGCCGGCCGGCGACGAACGCGTGATCGCGGTGCGTTACGCACCGCAACTGGCGCTGCTGCGGCGCACGCATGCGTTCGTCAGCCACGGCGGCGCGAATTCGGTGATGGAGTCGCTCGCGTGCGGCGTGCCGATGCTGCTGTCGCCGTTCTGCAACGACCAGTTCCATTCGGCGCACTTCGTCGAGCGGGCCGGCGCGGGTTGCGTGCTCGATCTGCGGCAGGCCGGTATCGCGGCCATTACCGGCGCGCTCGAACGCCTGTTGCGTGCGGGATCGTTGCGCGAGCACGCGGCGCGGATCCGCGACAGCTATGCCGCGTGCGACGGCTCCGCGCAAGCGGCCCGCCTGGTCAGCGCACTCGCTTCAGGAAGCCGCCTGGCGACAGCGTCATGAGCACGCGGTCCTCGATGTCGTGATCGATTTCGAACCGGTCGTCGCGGGCGAGAAATTCGCGTGTGGCGGTGGCCGGGTTGTTGCCGCGGCCGTACGGCTTGCCGTCGAACATCGACTCGGGCAGGTACTCCATGATGGTGTCCATCACGATTGCGTAGCTGCCGGGCGTCACGAACGGCGCATAGCATTCGAGTTCGCGCAGCACGTGCGCGTGCGTATGCGTGAGATCGAGGATCGCCATCATGCGCGCGCCGTCGTGGATCTGCGCCCGCACCGAGGCGAGCGTGTCGGCCGCGCACGATTCGCCTTCGATCAGCATCATGCGATGGGCGAGCCGGTGAGATTGCAGGCGCTGGCGAACCTCGTCGCGCAGGCGCGGTTCGATCGCGACGACGCGGCCCTCGGTGCCCGCCAGTTCCAGCATCGACGCGGTGAACACCACGCCGCCGCCTGCCGCGATGCCGGTCTGCACGATGCAGTCGGGGCGCTCGCGCCAGATCAGTTCCTGGAGCGCGAGCATGTCGCCGGGTAGATGGAAGAAGCGCTCGCCGAGCCAGCGGGTCTGGAACAGATGGCCGAATTCGCCGGCGCGCGTCAGCCATTCGATGTTGATGTCCCGCATGCGGGCCGAAGGACGCTCTGACATGGTCGATGCAACGAGTAGGAGTGACGTGAAAACGCTGGAACCGTGGCTTCACCGGTACTGGGACATCGGCCCGGCGCGCCTGCAGGCGCTGGCGTCGGGCCATACTAACAAAACCTATCTCGTCGAGTGCGATGCGGGGCGGACGGTGTTGCGCGTGTCGTGGGCCGGCAAGCCGGTCGCGCAGATGCGGCGCGAGGCGTCGATACTCGCGCGTCTCGGCGAGGCGCGCATGGCCTCGACGCTGCCCGCGCTGCCGCGGCTGCGGCCGACCGTCGACGCGCAAACCGGCGTGCAGACGCCCGACGGAAGCTGGTTGCATCTGTTCGAGCATATCGACGGCCGTCCCGGCCTGCCGGACGACCGGCACGCGGGAGCGATCGATGCGATGCGCACGCTCGCGCATCTGCATACGGCGCTGGCCGCGATCCCCGCGAGCGAAGCGACGCCGCTCGCATGGCTGTCCGCACGTCATGCACGCGTGGCGGCGCGCGCGATGCCGTCGCTGCCGGCCGACTTGCACGACGACTACGACACGGTGATCCGGCGCATCGGCACGCATCTCGACGCGGCGGCGGCGTGGCTCACGGGGCCCGTGCAGTGGCTGCACGGCGACTATCACGCGGGCAACCTGCTGTATGTGGGCAACGCGGTGAACGGCGTGCTCGATTTCGACGATGTGGGGCAGGGTGCGCAATGGCTCGAGGCGGCCTTCGCGTCGTTCGCGCTGTCGCGCGATGCGGGCCGGGACGACGGCTTTGTATTCGACCGCGGGCGATGGACGGCCTGCTTGCACACTTATATGGCGACGCGGCCGGATGCGGCGCCCGATTGGCTGCGCGACAACCACGACACGCTGACGACGCTGTTCTGCGCGGACCAGTCGCTGATCCATCTCGAAGCCGCGCAGCGCGGCCTATGGATGCCGGGGCCCGGCATCGGGTTCCTCGGCGGCTGGCGCCAGTTGCTGGACGGCGCGGCGCCCGCGGGCTAGCCGGCAGGCGCGTCAGCGCTGCCGGTTCAGGAACAGCCGCACGGCTTCGACCGTGTTGGGCCGCGCGTCGCCGTGCCGCGATCCGTCGTGCAGGCAGAACAGTACGTCGCGATGCTGCGCCGTGCACGCGTCGACATGCGCGCACATCGCGTCGAACAGCGCTTGCGACGAGGGCGCCGGCCGTTGCCAGTCGTCCAGTATCGCGGTCCAGCTCGTGTGTTCGCGTTGCAGGCGCGCGAGCACGGCGGCGCGATCGTCGTGCGGCATCAACCCGTACGGCAGCCGCAGCGGGATCGCGTGCGGCGCGGCAACGCCGGCGCGGCGATACACATCGCGAATCAGCGCATCGGTCATGTCGATTTCGTCGATCAGTGCGGCGTCCGCGAGCGCGCCCGGCTTCGCGTGCGAATAGGTGTGATTGCCGAGCCGGTGGCCTTCGCGCGCGATGCTCGTTGCGACGCCGAGCGCGCCCGCCAGATGCTTGCCGAGCACGAAGAAGGTCGCCGTGCACGACGCATCGCGCAGCACGTCGAGCAGCGCGGGCGTCGAGGGCCCGGGGCCGTCGTCGAAACTGAAATGAATGGATATCATCGGTTGCCCGGGCCGCTCACTGAACTGGCTCGATGGCCAGCGGGCACGTGCCGACCGGACGCAGCCGGGTGCCGGTCCATTCGTAGAAGAATCGGGCCGCTTTCGCATTGCCGTCGCCGCAATCGTCGTTGAAGCAGCCGGCGACGATCAGCAGCCTGCTGCCGGCACGGAAGTCGACGCGCTCGTCGTCGTTGCCCATCACGCCCGAGACGGCCGTCACGCCGGGCATCGTGTACGTCGCGCCCGTGTCCTTGTCGACGATCGCGAAATTTCGGCAATCCGTTCCGCAACCCCAGATCGCGACGCGGTAGTGACCGGCAAAGTTGGCCGGTTGCGCGAACGCGTCACGAATAACGGTGCGATAGAGGCGCGCTTCGTGGCTGGTGAGCCGAGGCGCGGCAGCCGGTTTGCGCGGCGCGCGGGCGGCGGCGGCCGGTGCCGGGTAACGGTCGAACGCAGGCGATGCACAGGCCGCGGCCGCCGTGGCTGCGGGCGCAGCACCGGTGGCGCCGGCCGTCAGTGCGGCCGATGCGCCGGCGATCAGCAGAAGTCGATGGGCGAGCGCCACGCGAGTGTCTTTCATGGTCGAGATCGAGGTCGGGCCGCGGCGGCCGAATGGCCGGCGGCGACGATTGTATGACGCTTCGCGCGTGCGGGCGCCGGGGCAGCGCGCATGCACCGTACCCCGACAATCGTTCCGGCCGTGACGGTCGTCACGGCGAAAGGGCGTCGCGCCCGGCGACACCGCGACTCGCGCACCGGGCGGCGCCGGCGCCGCTCAATCGGCCAGCCGCTTGTCGGCGAGCGCCTTGCAGCAGTCCTCGTACACCCACTGCACGAGTTTGGCCCGATAGTCGAGATCGTCGGTATCGACGATTTCCTCGACCGCGTCGCGCGCCCACGACGCGTCGACGAAGCCCGCATGCCGCTTCGCGATGTCCTGCGCGAGCGCCGCGAGCCGGGCGACCGAGAGCCAGTCGGCCTGGCGGTGATGGCGGTCGAGCCAGCGGTGCGCGGCCTGGACCTGGAACGCGGCGTCCGGCCAGGATTCGTTCAGGTAAAACGCGCCGAGGTTGCCGCAGGTGAGCCAGCAAAGCAGCTCCAGGCGGTCTTGCGAGCCGAGGGTATGGGATGCGTCGGACATGGCAGCGCTCACGAAGTGCGTCGATTCCGGGCGGCGCCGGCCGCAACGGGCCGATGCCGATATTAAAAACATAGCACGATGCGGGCCCGGCCGCGCACCCGGGCGGATGCCGACGTGACGGCGGCCCGAAGCGTGCGGCGCCTGCCGTGCGCGGCGCGCGGCGGAGCACCGGCGCTAGGGCGCGCCGGTCCTTTCGAATGGCTGTCATTCGTCACACCAGCCACCGAAACGCTCGCTAGAATGGCGGCTTCCCTGGAGGCGGAACACGATGAAAATCTACGACCAGTTCTACATCGACGGCGCGTGGCGCAAACCGGCCGGCGCCGGCACGATCGACGTGATCGATTCGGGCACCGAAGCCGTGATCGGCCGGATTCCCGAGGGCGTCGCGTCCGACGCGCAGGACGCGATCCGCGCGGCGCGCGCGGCCTTCGACGCGTGGGCGGCCACGCCGGCCGCGACGCGCGCGGGCTACTTGCGCAAGATCGTCGAGCATCTGCAGGCACGCAGCGAGGAACTCGCGCAGTCGATCACCGGCGAAGTCGGCATGCCGATCAAGCTGTCGCGCGCAATCCAGGTCGGCGGCCCGGTCTACAACTGGAAGGCGTACGCGAAGCTCGCCGAATCGTTCGAATTCGAGGCGCGGGTCGGCAATTCGCTGGTGGTGCGCGAGCCGGTCGGCGTCGTCGCGGCGATCACGCCGTGGAACTATCCGCTCAACCAGATCACGCTGAAGGTCGCGCCGGCGCTCGCGGCCGGCTGCACGGTGGTGCTGAAGCCGTCTGAAGTCGCGCCGCTCAACGCGTTCATGCTCGCCGAAGCGATCCACGAAGCCGGGCTGCCGGCCGGCGTGTTCAACCTCGTGTGCGGGTATGGCCCGGTCGTCGGCGAGGTGCTGGTCACCGATCCGGACGTCGACATGGTGTCGTTCACCGGCTCGACGCGCGCGGGCAAGCGCGTGGCCGAGCTGGCGGCCGCGGGCGTCAAGCGCGTCGCGCTGGAGCTGGGCGGCAAGTCGGCGTCGGTGATCCTCGACGATGCCGATTTCGCGACGGCGGTGAAGGGCACGGTCAACGCGTGCTACCTGAACGCGGGCCAGACCTGCTCCGCGCATACGCGGATGCTGGTGCCGGAAGCCCGCTACGACGAAGCGCGCGAGATCGCGAAGGCCGCGGCCGAAACGTACGTCGCGGGCGACCCTCGGCAGGAGACGACGCGCCTCGGCGCGCTGGCGTCGGCCGCGCAGCAGCAGCGCGTGCAGGCGTACATCCAGCGAGGCATCGACGAAGGCGCGGAACTCGTGACGGGCGGCACCGGTTTGCCGGAAGGGCTCGCGAAGGGCTTCTTCGTGAAACCGACCGTGTTTGGCCGCGTCGATCCGAAAGCGACGATCGCGCAGGAAGAGATCTTCGGGCCGGTGCTGTCGATCATCACGTATCGCGACGAAGACGAGGCCGTGCGGATCGCGAACGATTCGCCGTACGGGCTCGGCGGCGCGGTGTGGGCCGGCAGCGACGAACGCGCGATGCGCGTCGCGCGCCGCATCCGCACGGGGCAGGTCGACATCAACGGCGGCACGTGGAACGCCGCCGCGCCGTTCGGCGGCTTCAAGCAGTCGGGGCATGGCCGCGAGAACGGCGTGTACGGGCTCGAGGAATACCTCGAATACAAGTCGATGCAGCTGAGGCCGGCGAAGCCGGCCTGAGCGTTTCATCCCGCATGACCGCGCAACGGCACGCTCGCGTGCCGTTTTTTATTGACGGCCGTCAAGGTGCGCGGCGGTGGATCGTCGATCATCGCGATTTCGATGTTCCGACGAGGTTTCAGATGACCGTACGCACTTCCTTTCCGCCGCTGACGATCCGCGGCCGCACCTTGCTGCCGGTCGTGCAGGGCGGCATGGGCGTCGGCATCTCCGCGCACCGGCTGGCGGGCAGCGTCGCGCGCGAAGGCGCGGTCGGCACGATCGCGAGCATCGACCTGCGTCACCATCATGCGGACCTGCTCGCGCGTTGCCGCGCGCACCCCGATCGCGCGACGCTCGAGGCGTCGAACCTCGACGCGCTCGCGCGCGAGATCCGTCTCGCGAAAACGTACAGCGAAGGGCGCGGGATGATCGCGGTCAACGTGATGAAGGCGGTGAGCGCGCATGCGGACTACGTGCGGGTCGCGTGCGACGAGGGCGCGGACGCGATCGTGATGGGCGCGGGCCTGCCGCTCGATCTGCCCGATCTCACGCAAGGGCACGACATCGCGCTGATTCCGATCCTGTCGGACAGCCGCGGGATCGCGCTGGTGCTGAAGAAGTGGATGAAGAAGGGGCGGCTGCCCGATGCGATCGTGATCGAGCATCCGGCGCACGCGGGCGGCCACCTCGGCGTCACGCAGATCGAC
This sequence comes from Burkholderia sp. LAS2, assembly GCF_018417615.1. Classification (NCBI taxonomy): domain Bacteria; kingdom Pseudomonadati; phylum Pseudomonadota; class Betaproteobacteria; order Burkholderiales; family Burkholderiaceae; genus Burkholderia; species Burkholderia sp. LAS2. The sequence continues at coordinate 2,372,012 of NZ_CP071052.1, read as the reverse complement.
GACATGCACGACGCGCGCTTCGATTTCGCGCGCGTGCTCGACGAGACCGCGCAGGTGATGGCATCGCTCGGCCTCGCGCGCGACACGATCCCGTTGATCGTGGCCGGCGGGATCAACAGTCACGACACGGTGCGCGCGGCGCTCGCGGCCGGCGCGAACGGTGTGCAGGTGGGCACGCCGTTCGCGGTGACGGAAGAAGGCGACGCGCACCCGAACTTCAAGCGTGTGCTGGCCGATGCGACGCCCGACGACATCGTCGAATTCGTCAGCGTGACGGGGCTGCCGGCACGCGCGGTGAAGACGCCGTGGCTCGATCGTTACCTGCGCAACGAGACGCGCATTCGCAACAAGCTCGGCGCGTTCAAGCAGCGCTGCCCGACCGCGCTCGAATGCCTGAGCGTATGCGGGCTGCGCGACGGCATCGAGAAATTCGGCCACTTCTGCATCGACACGCGGCTTGCGGCCGCGCTGCGCGGCGACGTCTCGAACGGGCTGTTCTTCCGCGGCCGCGAAGCATTGCCGTTCGGCCGCGCGATCCGCAGCGTGCGCGATCTGCTCGACCTGCTGCTGACGGGCAGTGCGACCGAGCCTGCGGCAAACCGTCCCACGTTTACGCTGGCTTGACCAATATCAAGATGACGGAAAGACCCTACAGGGAGAATGGAAACCATTCTTTGGGGGTCCGTACCATGCATAAAACGATTCGAACATGTGTCACCGCAGCCGCCGTCGCGGCCAGCTTCGTCGCGATGCCGTCGCTGTCGCACGCGGCGTCGCCCGGCGACGGCATCAATCAGGGTGACGTACTGGTCCGGCTTCGCGCGATCAGCATCCAGCCGAACGAGCGCGCGAGCGACACGCTCGGCGCGATCAACACCGGCGTGAACAACGCGATCGTGCCCGAGCTCGACTTCACGTACATGATCCGCGACTACCTCGGCGTCGAGCTGATCCTCGGCACGTCGCGGCATCAAATGACGTCGAGCCTCGGCAATCTCGGCGGCGTGGGCGTGCTGCCGCCGACGCTGCTGCTGCAGTATCACTTCAACCATGCGGGCAAGGTGCGTCCGTACGTCGGCGCCGGGTTGAACTACACGTACTTCTACAACAACGGGCTCAACGTCGGCGGCGAGGGCGTGTCGATCAACAAGAGCAGCTTCGGTCCGGCACTGCAGTTCGGCGTGGACGTGCAGTTGACGAAGAAGGTGTTCATGAACGTCGACGTGAAGAAGATCTGGATGAGCACCGATGCGACGCTCGGCGACAAGGGCATCGGCACGCTGCACATCGATCCGCTGATCGTCGGCATCGGCGTCGGGATGAAGTTCTAGACACGACGCGCTCGCGCGAAAGGAACAGAGTTGGGGTTGGCGGCATGGCGGTCGGCATGCCGCTCTTTTTTTGTGCAGTGGATTTACAGCTTGTCGTACTGGAAACGCATCGCGGTGCCTTCGCGCGTGATGCGCTCCCACACCGCGCGCTTTTCGTCGTCGCTCAGGAACACCCAGTTCGACACTTCGGCGGCCGTGCGGCCGCAGCCCTTGCAGACTTCGTCGAAGAGCGTCGAGCACACGCCGATGCAGGGGCTGTCGGGGAGGTCGTGAAGATTGGAGGCCATCGGGAGGGTTCGCGCAGTTGAATCGTCAGCCGCCATTTTAATGCATCGCGACGGCCCGGCCGGCCGCCGGCGCCGGGCGCACGCGCCCGCCATCCGAACGCCGCTTCGCCGCTGCCCGTTTTTCCCGGTGGACAGCCGCCGATTACCCGATAGAATTCCCCCGGAACGCCCCGCCGCACGGGCGGTTCGACCGACCGGCGGCGGGAATCTGTTCCGTTTGCGCGACACCGGCATGATTTTTTTGTGACGGGGCGCGAATGATGGTAGTTTTCGGGGTTTTCGAGGGGCGGCGCGCCAGAATGCGCCGCCATGACGAGGCAGACGGCAGCCGGGCAACGCGTCCGGCCGAAGGGAGAACGGGATGAAAGCAAAGGTAGTGGGCCGGTTCGCAGCGCTCGCGCTGTGCGTGGGGGCGTCGGCGGCAGCGGCGAAGGATACGCAGCTCAATGTCTATAACTGGTCGGACTACATTGCGAAGGACACGATCCCGAACTTCGAGAAGCAGGCGGGCGTCAAGGTTCGCTACGACAACTACGACAGCGACGACACGCTGCAGGCGAAGCTGCTGACCGGCAGCTCGGGCTACGACATCGTCGTGCCCACCAGCAACTACGCGGGCAAGCAGATCGCCGCCGGCATCTTCGCGCCGCTCGACAAGTCGAAGCTGCCGAACCTCAAGTACCTCGATCCGCAACTGATGGCGCTCGTCGCCGGCGCGGACCCGGGCAACAAGTATTCGGTGCCCTGGGCATATGGCACGACCGGCCTCGCATACAACCTGACGAAGGCGCAGCAGGCGCTCGGCAAGGTACCGCTCGACAACTGGGACATCCTGTTCAAGCCGGAAAACCTCGCGAAGCTGAAGACCTGCGGCGTGTCGGTGCTCGACGCACCCGACCAGATGTTCGCGGCGACGCTGCACTACATCGGCAAGGACCCGATGAGCACGAACCCGGCCGACTACAAGGCCGCGATGGACGTGCTGAAGAAGATCCGTCCGTACATCACGCAATTCAACTCGTCGGGCTACATCAACGACCTGGTCGGCGGCGACATCTGCTTCGCGTTCGGCTGGTCGGGCGACGTCGTGATCGCGAAGCATCGTGCGATCGAGGCGAAGAAGCCGTACAAGGTCGAGTACTACATTCCGAAGGGCGGCGCGCCGGTGTGGTTCGACGTGATGGCGATCCCGAAGGATGCGAAGAACAAGGAAGCCGCGCTGCAGTGGATCAACTACATCGAGGATCCGAAGGTGCACGCGGCGATCACGAACGCGGTGTACTACCCGAGCGCGAACGCCGAGGCACGCAAGTACGTGCGGCCCGACGTCGCGAACGACCCGGCCGTGTATCCGCCGGCCGACGTCGTGAAGACGCTGTTCCTGCTCAAGCCGCTGCCGCCTGAAATCCAGCGTCTGCAGACGCGTCTGTGGACCGAGCTGAAGTCGGGCCGCTGACGCGAGCCGAAGTGAATCAGCAGTCATGAAGCCCCTGGTGCCCCCGGGGGCTTTGTTCGTCTAACGCAGGAGAGAAGCAGCACATCATGAATAGCCAGTCGGGCGCGCCGGTCGCGGGCGCGCCGTTCTCCGTTTCCTCCTCCGGCGCCGATGCGCGCGCCGAGAACTTTGTCCAGATCGTCGACGTCGTCAAGAAATTCGGCGACACCGAAGCCGTGCGCAGCGTCAACCTGACCGTGCGCCAGGGCGAGCTGTTCGCGCTGCTCGGCAGCTCGGGCTGCGGCAAGTCGACGTTGCTGCGGATGCTCGCGGGCCTCGAGACGGTCACGTCGGGCAAGATCCTGATCGACGGCGAGGACCTCGCGCAGATGCCGCCGTACAAGCGGCCCGTGAACATGATGTTCCAGTCGTATGCGCTGTTCCCGCACATGTCGGTCGAGTCGAACGTCGCGTTCGGGCTGAAGCAGGAAGGCACGCCGAAGGCCGAGCTGAAGGCGCGCGTCGCGTCCGCGCTCGAACTCGTGCAGATGGGCAAGTATGCGAAGCGCAAGCCGCATCAACTTTCCGGCGGCCAGCAGCAGCGCGTTGCGCTTGCGCGTTCGCTGGTCAAGCGCCCGAAGCTGCTGCTGCTCGACGAGCCGATGTCCGCGCTCGACAAGCAGATCCGCCAGCGTACGCAGATCGAGCTCGTCAACATCCTGAACAAGGTCGGCGTCACCTGCATCATGGTCACGCACGATCAGGAAGAGGCGATGACGATGGCGAACCGCCTCGCGGTGATGAGCGAAGGGCAGATCGTGCAGATCGGCTCGCCGAACGAAGTGTACGAATACCCGAACAGCCGCTTCTCGGCCGAATTCATCGGCTCGACGAACCTGTTCGACGGCGTGACGGTCGAGGACGAACCCGATCACGTGTACATCGAATCGCCGGAACTGCCGAGCCGGCTGTACGTGAGCCACGGGATCTCGGGCCCGCTCGGGATGCCGGTCACGGTGTCGGTGCGCCCCGAGCGGATCGCGCTCACCCGCAAGCCGCCCGAAGGTGCGTTCAACTGGGCGCGCGGCCGGATCAGCAACGTCGCGTACATGGGCGGCTATTCGCTGTATCACGTGAAGCTCGACGGGGGCAAGACGGTGATCGCGAACGTGTCGAGCCTCGCGATTTCCGAACTCGACACGCCGGTGCTCGCTGACGAGATCTACGTGCGCTGGAGCGCGACCGCCGGCGTGGTGCTGACGTCATGAACGCGTTCAAGTCCCTGCTCGAGTGGCCGGTGCGGCGCTTCAACCTGACGGGCGCCACGGCGGTCGTGGCCGGGCCGTTCACGTGGCTCGTGCTGTTCTTCCTCGTGCCGTTCGTGCTGGTCGTGAAGATCAGCTTCGCGGAGCTGCAGCTCGGCATCCCGCCGTATACGGAGCTCGCGTCGTACGCCGACGGCGTCGTGCACGTCGCGCTGAACCTGTCGCACTACGCGTTCCTGTTCACGGACAGCCTGTATTTCGCGACCTACGTGAACTCGGTGTGGGTCGCCGCGATCACGACGCTGCTGTGTTTGCTGCTCGGCTATCCGATGGCGTATTACATCGCGCGCTCGAATCCGGCCACCCGCAACCTGCTGATGATGGGCGTGATGCTGCCGTTCTGGACGTCGTTCCTGATCCGCGTGTATGCCTGGATCGGGATCCTGAAGAACAACGGGCTCCTGAACAACTTCCTGATGTGGATCGGGCTCACGCATACGCCGATCGAGCTGTACCGCACGAACTATGCGGTGTACATCGGGATGGTGTATTCGTACCTGCCGTTCCTCGTGATGCCGCTCTACGCGCACCTCGTGAAGATGGACCTGCGCCTGCTCGAAGCCGCGTACGACCTCGGCGCGAAGCCGTGGAAGGCGTTCGTGCAGATCACGCTGCCGCTGTCGAAGAACGGGATCATCGCGGGCTGCCTGCTGGTGTTCATCCCGGCGGTCGGCGAGTACGTGATTCCGGAGCTGCTCGGCGGCGCGAATACGCTGATGATCGGCCGCGTGATGTGGAACGAGTTCTTCAACAACGCGGACTGGCCGATGGCGTCTGCCGTGACCTGCGCGATGGTGCTGCTGCTGCTCGTGCCGATGGCGATGTTCCAGCACTTCCAGGCGAAGGAACAGGGAGGCCGTCGATGAAGCCGAATCGCTACCTGCAGTTCGCGGCGTTGTTCGTCGGCTTCGCGTTCCTGTACATCCCGATCCTCAGCCTGATCGTCTATTCGTTCAACGAGTCGAAGCTCGTCACCGTGTGGTCGGGTTTCTCGTTCCGCTGGTATGAGGCGCTCGTCGAGGACGACGAGTTGCTGACGGCCGCGTGGCTGTCGCTGAAGATCGGCGTGCTGACCGCGTTCGCGTCGGTGTTCATCGGCACGTGGGCCGGCTTCGTGCTCGCGCGGATGGGCCGCTTTCGCGGCTTCGCGCTGTTCAGCGGGATGATCAACGCGCCGCTCGTGATCCCCGAGGTGATCCAGGGGATCTCGCTGCTGCTGCTGTTCATCGAGCTCGCGAAGTGGATCGGCTGGCCGGCCGAGCGCGGCGTGTTCACGATTTGGCTCGGCCACGTGATGCTGTGCATCTCGTACGTCGCGATCATCGTGCAGTCGCGCGTGCGCGAGCTGAATCCGTCGCTGGAAGAAGCCGCGCTCGATCTCGGCGCGACGCCGCTGAAGGTGTTCTTCACGATTACGCTGCCGCTGATCTCGCAGGCGCTGATCGCGGGCTGGCTGCTGTCGTTCACGCTGTCGATCGACGACCTCGTGCTGTCGGCGTTCCTGTCGGGCCCCGGCTCGACGACGCTGCCGCTCGTCGTGTTCTCGCGCGTGCGCCTCGGGCTGAACCCGGAGATGAACGCGCTCGCGACGCTGTTCATCATCGCGGTGACGGCCGGCGTCGTGATCGCGAACTTCGTGATGCTGCGTCAGGAACGCAAGCGGATGGCGGGGTTTGCGGCCTGATACGGCGGTTGTGGCCTTCAAGAAAAACGCCCGGCGCCGACGACGAGTCGGCCCGGGCGTTTTGTTTGGCGGCGCGTAACGATCGCCGGCCCATCGCCGGCGTTTATGCGCCGAGCGCCGCCTTCGCCAGCAATCCCAGCGCGACGCAGACGAGCACGGCCGCGAACCCGGCCTGCACGTGCCGCGCGGCGAGGTGGCGCGACGCGCCGCGGCCGGCGGCCATGCCGAGCGCGGTCGCGACGCTGAACCACAGCGTCACGTCGAGCGGCGCGCGCGTGCCCGACACGAGCGTCGCGAACACGCCGCCGGTACCGACCAGCGCGATCACCATCAGCGACGTCGCGACCACCCCATGCATCGACACGTTCGTGAACTTGCGCAGCATCGGCACGATCACGAAGCCGCCGCCGACACCGAGCAATCCCGTCATCAAGCCCGTGACCGCGCCGGTCGACGCCAGCGCGATGCCCACGGGCCACGACCACACGAGCCGGCCCGTATCGGGATTCACGCGGCCGACGCACAGCGGCGACGCGTCCGCGTCGGTCGCCTGCCGCCGCAGCGCCTGTCGTAGCAGGCGGCTGGCGACGACCAGCATCGTCAGCGCGAACAACGTGAGCAGCAGGCGCTGCGGCAGTACGTGCGCGAGTCGCACGCCGAGCGTGGTCAGCGGCACGCCGGCCACGGCCATCAGCAGCGCCGCGCGATAGCGCACGAGCCCGCGGCGGAAGCCTTCGAGCGCGCCGAGCGCGGCGCTGCCGGCTACCGCGACGAGCGCGACCGGCGTCGCTTGCTGCATCGGCCAGCTCATCCCGACGACGAGGGCCGGCACCGCGAGAATGCCGCCGCCGGCGCCGGTCAGGCCGAGCACGGCACCGACGAAGCCGCCGAGTACGAGGGAAATCAGCATGACGTCATCGCGCTCCGGTCAACGGGCGATCGCGGGCTTCGCGAGCCATTCGCGGCCCTTGAGCATCGCCTTCCAGTAGAGCGGCGGCAGCACGCGTTCCTTGAGCAGCCACGCGAGCCGCGACGGGCGCTTGCCGTCGATCAGCCACGCGGGGAAGGTCGGCGCGACCTTGCCGCCGTACAGGAATTCGGCGAGCACGATCTTGCCGCGCTCGACGGTGAGCGGGCACGAACCGTAGCCGTCGTACGCGGCGTCGCCCTGTGCGCGGCCGAGCGACGCGAGCAGGTTGTGCGCGACGACGGGCGCCTGCTTGCGGGCGGCCGCGGCCGTTTTCGCATTGGTCGTGTTGGTGACGTCGCCGAGCGCGTAGATGTCCTCGAATTGCTTGTGGCGCAGCGTCGCCGGATCGACGTCGATCCAGCCGGCCGCGTCGGCGAGCGGGCTCGCGCGTACGAAATCGGGGGCCTTCTGCGGCGGCACGACGTGGATCATGTCGAACGAACGCTCGACGGTTTCCCTGCCGCCTTCCGGCAGCGCGCGCGAGAACGTCGCACGGCGCGCGGGCCCGTCGATCGCGACGAGGTTGTGGCCGAACGACAGCGCGATGTCATAGCTTTTCACATACTCCATCAGCGCCGGCACGTAATCGGCGACGCCGAACAGCGCGCCGCCCGCATTCAGGAATTCGACGTTCGCGGCGTCGAGACGCCCCGTGCGCCGCCAGTGGTCGCACGACAGGTACATCGCCTTTTGCGGCGCGCCCGCGCACTTGATCGGCATCGGCGGTTGCGTGAAGAGTGCATTGCCGCCGCGGAATGCGCGCACCAGCTCCCACGTATACGGCGCGAGATCGTAGCGGTAGTTCGACGTGACGCCGTTGCGGCCGAGCGTGTCGGCGAGGCCGTCGATCGCATGCCAGTCGAGCTTGAGCCCCGGACACACGACGAGCCGGCGATAGCCGATGCGCCGGCAACCGTCGAGCACCACCACGTGCGCGTCGGGTTCGAAGCCGGCGACCGCGGCCTGGATCCGCTGCACGCCGCGCGGCAGTACGTCGGTCATCCTGCGCGCGGTCGTCTCGGGGCAGAACACGCCCGCGCCGACCATCGTCCAGCCGGGCTGGTAGTAGTGAACGTCGGCGGGATCGATCACCGCGATGTCGAGCGACGCGTCGCGCGCGAGCAGGCTCGACGCGACCGCGATGCCGGCCGCGCCCGCGCCGACGATCACGATGTCGTGTCGCGCGTCCACGGCCGGCGCGCTCTGGCGGCCGTCCTGCGCGATACGCGAGGCGAGCGCGCTCAGGTCGTAGCCGGCCGCGCCGGCGGTGGCGATGAGGTCGTCCAGCGGGCGCAGCCCCGCCTGCGACAGCGCCCACAGCGTGGCCGACCGCGTGCCGCTGCGGCAGTACGCGAGCACGGGCCCATTCAGCGACGCAACGAGCGCGCCGAACTGCGCGGCCTGGTCGTCGGTCACCTTGCCGGTATCGACCGGCAGGTAGTGCACGTCGATGCCGAGCGGCGCGGCGGCCGCGCGGATCTCGGTGACGGTCGGCTGGTCGGCGCCTTCGCCGTCGGGCCGGTTGCAGATGATCGCGCGAATGCCCGCCGCGTGAAGCGCGGGCAGGTCGGCCGTCGCGATCTGCGGCGAGACCGACAGCGTGTCGGTCAGCTTGCGGATGGTCATATTGGGGGGGCTCCGTTTGGGGGCGCGCGGCTCAGATCGCGTCGAGCGGGATCTTCAGGTAGCGCACGCCGTTGTTCTCGGGTTCGGGCAGGTGGCCGGCGCGCATGTTGACCTGCACCGACGGCAGCATCAGCACCGGCATGTCGAGCGTCGCGTCGCGCGCGGTGCGCATCGCGACGAAATCGTCCTCGCTCACGCCATCCCTCACGTGCACGTTCGCGCGGCGCTGCTCGGCGACGGTCGTCACGAACTGCACGTCGCGGCCGCCCGGCTGGTAGTCGTGGCACAGGTACAGGCGCGTGTCGGGCGGCAGCGCGAGCACGCGCATGATCGAGCGGTACAGCGTGCGCGCATCGCCGCCGGGGAAGTCACAGCGGGCCGTGCCGTAGTCGGGCATGAACAGCGTGTCGCCGACGAACGCCGCGCGCTGCGTCGCGTCGTCCACGCAGTAGGTCATGCACGCGGGCGTGTGGCCCGGCGTGTGCAGCGCGCGGATCGTCAGCGCGCCGAGTGCGAGCGTGTCGCCGTCGTCGACGAGCCGGTCGAACTGGCGGCCGTCTTCCGCGAAGCCGGGGCCTGCGTTAAACAGCGTGCCGAACACGTGCTGCACGCGGCGCACGTGCGAACCGATCGCAATCTGGCCGCCGACCTGCGCTTTGAGGTAGGGCGCGGCCGACAGGTGGTCGGCGTGCACGTGCGTCTCCAGCAGCCAGTGCACGGTCGCGCCGAGTTCGGCGACGCGCGCGATCAGCCGGTCGGCGCTGGCGGTGCGCGTGCGGCCGGATTTCGGGTCGTAGTCGAGCACGCTGTCGATCAGCGCGCATGCGCGGCTTGTCGTATCGAGCAGGAGATAGCTGACGGTGTGGGTCGCCGGGTCGAAAAAGCCTTCGACCGACAGGGCGGGGGCGTTGCTCACGGGGTGTCCTCGATCGGGTGCTGCATCTGCAATCGCGATCTTTATCTCAAGAAGCATGCCAACCTGCGGCGCGGTACCGGCCAATGTGGCAGGGGCTTGATTCGGCTCGGATTTTCGGGACGTCGGCGGCCCTGTGGAGATGTCAACGACAGCCGATGGCGGACGAGAACTGCCACATCTGGCAGTGTCGTGGCAGAATTGGCAGTCAGCCTGGCAGTCCATCCGGGCGCCCCTTCGCCGAGCGAGCCGCCGCATGAATCCGCACGACACCATTCCGATCGTCCCCTCCGCGCGTCACGACGCGATGCCCGACGTACGCGCGCTCGTCGCATATCTCGAGCAGGACCCGCAGCCGATGATCGTCGTCGACCCCGACTACCGGATCCTCGCGGCGAACGATGCGTACCGGCGCCAGTTCGGCGTGGCCGGCGTCGAGCATGTGGGCCGGCACTGTTTTCAGGTGTCGCATCATTACAACGTGCCGTGCGACCAGGCCGGCGAGCATTGCCCGATGAAGCAGGCGCTCGAATCGCGCGGGCTCAACCGCGTGCTGCACATCCATCACACGCCGCGCGGCCCCGAGCATGTCGACGTCGAGTTGCGGCCGATCTTCGACGCGGACGGCAACGTGATCGCGTACGTCGAGCGGCTGACGACGGTGCGCAGCGCGTCCGCGCAGCCGAGCGCGGAAGGGCTCGTCGGCGGCTCGGACGCGTTCAACGCGGCGCTCGGCGCGCTGCAGCGCGTGGCGCCGTCGACGCTGCCGGTACTGCTGCTCGGCGAATCGGGCACCGGCAAGGAGCTGTTCGCCCGCGCGCTGCACGAGGCGAGCGATCGCGCGATGGGGCCGTTCGTCGTCGTCGATTGCTCGGGGATCGCCGAGACGCTGTTCGAGAGCGAACTGTTCGGCTACGAGAAAGGCGCGTTCACGGGCGCGAACCAGCGCAAGCCGGGCCTCGTCGAGACCGCGCAGGGCGGCACGCTGTTTCTCGACGAGATCGGCGACGTGCCGCTGCCGATGCAGGTGAAGCTGCTGCGGCTGATCGAATCGGGCACGTTCCGGCGCGTCGGCGGCGTCGAGGCGCTGCGCGCCGATTTCCGGCTCGTCGCGGCCACGCACAAGCCGCTGCGCGAGATGATCGACGACGGCCGGTTCCGGCAGGATCTTTACTACCGGATCAACGCGTTTCCGATTCCGCTGCCGGCGCTGCGCGAACGGCAGGGCGACGTCGCGCTGCTGGCCGAATCGATCCTGCGGCGGATCGCGAACGCGCGCAGCAACGCGGGCGACGCGAATGCGCGACCGTTCACGCTGACCGAGCGTGCGCGCGCGTGCCTCGATGCGTATGCGTGGCCCGGCAACATCCGCGAGCTGCGCAACGTGCTCGAACGCGCGTGCCTGTTCGCGGACGACGGGACGATCCGCGTCGAACATCTGCCGGCCGAGCTCGTCGTGGCCGCGGCGGCGCCGCATGCGCAGGCGGCGGATGCGGGCGGCGTGTCGGATGCGGAGCTCGTCCGGATCGCGCGCGCGTTCGACGGCACGCGCAAGGCGCTCGCCGCGCAGCTCGGCTTGAGCGAACGGACGCTGTACCGCCGGATGAAGGCGCTCGGGCTCGGCACGCGCGAGCGCTGAACGGGCGTGGTGCGTGCCGCTGGCAGCGGCACACGGCTTTGTCGATAATGGCGCGTTCGATTCCGGCTCTCTCCATCTCCGATGAAAAGGCATGTTCTTTCGAGTTGTCTGTTGCTCACAGTCGCAGCGCTGGCCAGCCAGGCGCACGCCGCCGATTACACGTGGACCGATGCGGCCGGCGCGCACGCGGTGACGCTCGCCAGAACCGCGTCCGGCGACGACGTCGAACTCAAGGTGTCCGCGACGCTCGACGGCCGCCCCGACTGGGCAGTGCGCGACTACGTGAAGGCATGCCCGGTCGACGTGATTCTCGACGTCGTGCCGAAGTCGATCGAAATGCGCGACCTGCTCGGCAACGGCCGCAAGCAGTTCCTGTTCGCGTACAAGATCGGTTGCCGCGGCGACGTGAGCGCCGATCAGGTCAAGTACTTCCTGATCGACGCAGGGACGAAATACGTGCTTCGTGGCGAGGAGATCGTCACGGTCAACGGCAAGTTCGTCGACGGGGGCGCGGCGCCCGTGCCGAACGCAGACCTGAAGGCGCAGCCCGCGTTTCTACGCTATATGACGAAGCATTGGCGCGGGATCAGCATGCGCAACGACTAGGGCGTGAACACGCCCTAGGCGGATGCCCGGCCGTTGCGTGCGGTACGGGCGGGTCGATACGGGTTGAGCCTGCCACGCAATAAAAAATCACAACAAGACGACAATTAATTATCGTTTTACGATAATTATCGACGTACAATCGACGCTCGTTCAATCGTCGTCGAGGAGACGCCATGCATTCCGATCGCATTGCCCGTATCAGCCAGCAGATGGCCACCGTCACGCTGGGGTTCATCGTCTGCATGCTGGTGCTCAACGCTGCGTGCTGGCTGTTTCCGTCGCTGAGCGCAGCCTCGGGGCCCGGCTTCGTATTCGGCCTCACGGATTCGGTACTCACCAACCTGCACGTGGACGTTGCCGCGTTCCCGTGGTGGCAGAAGGCGGTCGGCATCCTGCTGTCGAGCGTGCCGCTCGTCGCGCTCGCGAATGGCCTGCGGCATCTGCGCGCGCTGTTCCGCACGTATGCGCGGCGCGACTATTTCTCCGCACAGGCGGCCGGCCATCTCGGCAAGACGGGGCGGGCGATCGGCCTGTGGGTGCTGCTGAGCCTGCTGTGCGAGCCGCTGCTGAGCGTGTGGGCGACGCTGCGCGAACCGGTCGGCCATCGGGTGGTCAGCCTCGGCTTCACCATGCCGTACGTGGTCGCGTTGTTCACCGCGGCCTGCATCGCGATCATCGCGCACATTCTCCGGCAGGCGAGCGAGCTCGATGCCGAGCATCGGCAGTTCGTCTGAGGCGCGCGATGACGATCGTAGTCAAGCTCGACGTGATGCTCGCGATGCGCAAGGTCCGCTCGAAGGATCTGGCGGCCGCCGTCGGCATCACCGAACAGAATCTGTCGCTGCTCAAGCAGGGGAAGGTGAAGGGCATCCGCTTCGCGACGCTCGACGCGATCTGCCGTTATCTCGACTGCCAGCCGGGCGACCTGCTCGCGTTCAGCGATGACGGCGGCGGCACGCCCGACTGACGCAGCGCGCTCGCGGCGTGCCGATGCGGCGGGGCGCCGTCGGTCGCGCGTCGTCGCGCTCGCGGTCGTGGTGTCCGTATCGCTCCACCTGCTCGGATGGTTGCTGATGCAACGAGTGCCGCCAGCGGGTAGCCCGAAATCCGTCGAGCGGCCGCGCACCGCGCTGCGCGTCGAGTTGATTCCCGCGCGGCCGACGCCAGAGGTGATCGCACGCGAGATCGGGCGGGTCGGCCCGAATGCAGGCGGGCGCGGCAACGTGCAATCGGCGAAACGTTCTGCGGTGGTGGCGAACGCGCAAAGGGCCGCGCGTTCGTCTGCGGATATGCCGGATGCATCGCACAGGCAAGGCCAGACGACGGCCAGTGCAAGTGCCAACGAGCCGGCGACCGCTGCGAGCCCCGATCTCGACTGGCGTCGCGATCTGGATGCAATCGGTGCACAGCCACGCACGGCGCGCAGCCCCGCGCAGGCGGCCGTCGGCGCGCTGGGCGCATCGTCCGGCGACACATCTGCGCATCGTCGCGCCGTCGACGCCAGGCTGGCCGACGGCATGTCGGGCGCGCGTCGCGCCGATTGCCGCAACGCGTACGCGGGTGCCGGCCTGCTCGCGTTGCCGATGCTCGCGCTGGATGCGGTTCGCGATACCGGCTGCCAATGGTGAAACGGGCGGCACACGGGAACCCCGCTTGCCGCCCGCGAATCACGCGATCAGCGCGCCGGCGCCAGCTGCGCCATCGCCTCGCGCATGAAACCGAGCAGTGTGTCGTCGGTCCACGAATCCTTCGTCAGCGCCGGCTCGTTCATCAGCGCGTGGCGGAATTTCGCGTGCGTGGCCGGATCGTGGCCCGCGTAGCTGCAGAACAGCTCGAGCCAGCGCTGCGCGAGCGCGCGGCCTTGCGGCGAATCGGGCCGCGTGCCCGCATCGATCGCGTCGCGCACGTCGGCCATCAGTTGCGGCCATTCCATCGCCCGTTGACGGTAGTGCGCGCGCATGAAGCGGCTCTCGTCCGGCGTGAGGTACTTCTCGAAGAGCCGCATCTTCGTTTCCGACGAGGCCCGCAGCACATAGTCGCGCAACGCCGTCGAGATGCCGATCTTCGACTGCATCGACGGCTCCTGCTCATGCATCAGATTCAGCTTCGCGAGCAACCGCGGATCGTTGTTCGTGTCGCGTACCAGCAGCGCCATCCAGCGCGCGGCAAGCGCACGTACGCGCTCGTCCTCGGCGGGCACACCCGCCTCGTGCAGCGTACGGACCTCGTCGACGAGCGCGATCCATTCCGCGTCGCCGGCCTGGCTCTTCTGGTACATCGGCAGGCGCGCGAGTTCTTCCTCGGAGAAATATTTGTCGTACACGGTCATCAACTCCAGTGTGGTGAGCCAATCGGCCAGTTCCGGCTCGGTGCCCGCCGCGAGCTGCGCATGCAGGCTCGCGAGCCGCTCGCGCAGCTGCGCGGTTTGCGCGAGCTGGCGGTCGAGCGACGCGATCTGCTTCGCGACGAGATCGACGAGCGGCGTGCCGGGCCGGTTCAGGTAATCGCCGATTTCGGCGAGCGACAGTCCGAAGCGACGCAGGGCCTGGATCTGGTGGAGCCGGGCGATGTCGTCGCGGTCGTACAGCCGGTAGCCGTTGTCGGCGCGCGCCGAAGGCGTCAGCAGACCGATCGCGTGATAGTGATGAAGCGTGCGGACGGTCAGCCCGCTGCGTTTCGCCAGTTCTCCCACTTTCAGTCGCATTCGTTCCTCCGTTCGGTACGCACACTGGAGTCTCGAACGTTACGCTACGTGAGGGTCAAGCGGAAGATCGGCGATCGAACGCGCGTGGCGGGGCGCCGCACGCACGTTCGATCGGAGGGGGGGTATGGCGGTTATTGCGCCGAAGGAGCGGGGTCGGGCGCGGCGGCGCGTGCTTGCGTGCCGGTCGTGCCGTCGCCGGCGGCGTGGCCGCTTTTACCGGACGTGTCGCCGTTGTCGGCCGGCGGCGTGCCCATCGCCTGGTAAAGCCGCGCGGTATCCGCGAACCGTGCGCCGGTCGCGCGAATCTCGTCGAGCCGCGCATTGCGGTACTGCAACTCGCTCGCGCGCGCGGCCGACGGCGGCAGCGCGCCGAGCCGCACGCGGGCGGCCGCGTCGTCGTACGCGCCACGCGCGGACAGCGCGGCGCGCGACGTCGCATCGAGCGCCTGGGCGTCGTGCTCGAGCGCCGCGAGCGAATCGGCGACGTTCTGGAACGCGCCGAGCACCGCCTGCTTGTACTGGTCGACCGCGGCCTCGTAGGTTGCCTTCGCCGCGCGGCGCTGCGCGAGCAGCGCGCCGCCGTGGAAGATCGGCTGGCTCAGCGACGCGCCGACGTTCCAGATCGCGCCGGCGCCCGACAGCATCGCCGGCCAGCTGAAGCCACCTTTGCCCATCGCCGCCGACAGCGACAGTTGCGGAAACATTTGCGCGGTCGCGAGGCCCACTTCGGCGGCGGCGGCCTTCAGCCCCGCGTCGGCGGCCTGGATGTCCGGGCGGCTTTGCAGCAGGTCCGACGGCACGACGACGGGCACCTGCTCGGGCAGATGCAGATCGGCGAGCGCGAGATCGGCCGGCGGCCGGTCGGGCGTACGGCCGACCAGCACGGCGAGCGCGTGGCGCGCCGAGTCGCGCTGCTGGCGCAGCGCGGGCAGGCTTGCCGCGAACGTGTCGGCGCTTTGCCGGGCGTTCAGCGCGTCGCTGCGCGAGGCCGAACCGAGCGCGTGGCGGCGCTCGGCGTCGTGCGCCTGGTCGTTCGCGAGCGCGACGAGCCGCTCGGTCGTGTCGATCTGCGCATTGAGCACCGATACGGTGATCGACGCGGTCACGATGTTCGCGGCCAGCGCGCGCCGCGCGGATTCGAGCTGGAACGCGCTGACGTCGACGCGTTTCGCGAGCGCGCGGTTCGCGAAGCGCGACACGCCGAACAGGTCGACCGTGTAGCTCGCCTGCAGTTGCCCGACGAACGTGTCGTACAGCAGCGTCGGTGCGCCGAGCGCGGGAATCGGCACGCCGAGCGCGCGCTGGCGCGTGGCCTGGCCGACCGCGTCGATCGACGGCAGCATCGAGCTGCCGATCTGCCCGCGCAACTGCTCGCGCGCCGCATCCAGCGAATGCGACGCCGCGCTCAGCGTCGGGCTGTTGCGCAGCCCTTCATCGACGAGCGCGTTCAGCGCATCGGAACGGTACTGTTTCCACCAGTCCGGCACGGGCTGCGCGCCGACCTCGAACTGTTGCGCGACGCCTTGTGCGGACACCGTCTGCTGGACTTGCGGCGCGGCGCCGTAGTGCGCGGGCGACGGCATCGCGGGCGGCTCGCCGCTCGGCGCGAACCACGCGCAGCCCGCGAGCGGGCCGGCGACGCTCGCCGCGGCGAGCACCCGCACGACTTTCTTTTTCAGGGTCATCGATCGATCCATGGTCAGGCTCCCGACGGCGCGGCAGGCGTGCCGCCTGGCGGCGGGCCGTCCTGCGGGTCGCGTTCGTCGCGCTTCACGCGGAACCACGTCGCGTACAGCGCAGGCAGGTAGAACAGCGTCAGCACGGTCGCGCTCGTGATGCCGCCCATCAGCGCGGTCGCCATCGGCCCGAAGAAGTTCGAGCGCAGCAGCGGGATCAGCGCGAGCACCGCGGCCGCGGCCGTCAGCGTGATCGGGCGGAAGCGCCGCACGGTCGCGCCGATGATCGCGTCGACGCGGCCGTGGCCGGCCGCGATGTCCTGCTCGATCTGGTCGACCAGGATCACCGAGTTGCGCATGATGATCCCGAACATCGCGATCACGCCGAGCATCGCGACGAAGCCGAACGGCTGGCCGAACAGCAGCAGCGTCGCGACCACGCCGATCAGCCCGAGCGGCGCGGTCAGCACGACCATCAGCACGCGCGAGAAGCTCTGCAACTGGATCATCAGCAGCGTGAACACGGCGATCGCCATCAGCGGCATCTGCGCGTTGATCGACGCCTGCGCCTTCGCGCTTTCCTCGACCGAGCCGCCGATGTTGATCTGATAGCCGACCGGCAGTTGCGCGCGCAGCGGGTTCAGCTTCGCGTCGACCGCATGCGTGACGTCGATGCCCTGGGCGCCGGCGCGCACGTCCGACTGCACGGTGATGGTCGGCTGACGGTCGCGCTCCCACACGACGCCGTATTCGAGCGTCGGCGTGAAGCGGCCGAGCGAGCCGAGCGGCACGGGGCCGTTCGGCGTCGGCAGCGCGAGGCCCGCGAGCTTCGCCGGATCGACGCGGTCGGCGCGCGGCGCGCGCAGGTCGACGGCGATCAGCTTGTCGCGCTCGCGATACTGCGTGACGGTCGTGCCGGACAGCGTCATCGCGAGGAAGCTCGACACGTCCTGCGACGTGACGTTCAGCTCGCGCGCCTTCTTCTGGTCGAGCTCGAAGCGCACCGAGCGCTCGGCCGGCTCGTCCCAGTCGAACTGCACGTTGACCGTGCGCGCATCGCCGCGCATCGTCGCCGCGACCTTCTCGGCGATCGAGCGGACCGTCGCGATGCTGTCGCCGCTCACGCGGAACTGCACCGGATAGCCGACCGGCGGGCCGTTCTCGAGCCGCGACAGGCGCCAGCGCACGGCAGGAAATGTGTCGCGCAGCGTGGTTTCGAGCCAGGTCGCGAGCTTCTCGCGATCCTCGACCGATTTCGCGGTGATCACGAACTGCGCGAAGTTCGGCAGTTGCAACTGCTGGTCGAGCGGCAAATAGAAGCGCGGCGCGCCGCTGCCGACGAAGTTCACCGCATGGTCGATCTCGGGCCGCTTGTCGATCGCTTTCTCGAGGCGCTCCGTCTCGCGCAGCGTCGCCGCGAACGACGCGCCTTCGGGCAGCCGCAGGTCGACCAGCAGCTCGGGCCGGTCGGAGCTCGGGAAGAACTGCTGCGGCACGAGCGAGAAGCCCATCATCGCGACGACGAACAGCACGCCCGTGATCAGCAGCACGACGAAGCGCCGCTCGATGCACCAGTCGATCCAGCCGCGCAGCCGCCGGTAGAAGCGGGTGTCGTAGATGTCGTGCTCGTGATCATCGGGCAGGTGCGCCTCGTGCGCGTGCCGCTTGCGCTCGGGCAGCATGTGGAAGCCCAGCAGCGGGATCAGCACGACGGCCGCGAACCACGACGCGATCAGCGCGATCGCCGACACCTCGAAGATCGAGCGCGTGTATTCGCCGGTGCTCGATTTCGCGAGCGCGATCGGCAGGAAGCCCGACACCGTGACGAGCGTGCCGGTCAGCATCGGGAACGCGGTGCTCGTGTACGCGAACGCGGCGGCGCGCGCGCGGGTGTAGCCCTGTTCGAGCTTCACGGCCATCATCTCGACCGCGATGATCGCGTCGTCGACGAGCAGCCCGAGCGCGAGCACGAGCGTGCCGAGCGACACCTTGTGCAGCCCGATGTCGAACAGGTACATGAACAGCGCGGTGACCGCGAGCACGACCGGGATCGAGATCACGACGACCATCCCGGTGCGCAGCCCGAGCGACACGAGGCTCACGACCAGCACGATCGCGACCGCTTCGGCGACGGCTTCGAGGAAGTCGTCGACCGAATGCGAGACCGCGTGCGGCATGCTCGACACCTCGGTCAGCTTCAGTCCGGCCGGCAGTTGCGCCTGCAGCTCCTTCGATTCGGCGTCGAGCGCCTTGCCGAGCCGGATCACGTCGCCGCCCGGCTGCATCGTCACGCCGATGCCGAGCACGGCATGGCCGTTGGTGCCTGGACCGGCCGTACGCATCTGCGTGACTTGCGGATCGTCGTACCCGCGTTTCACGGTCGCGAGATCGCCGAGCCGGAACGTGCGGCCGTTGATGCGGATCAGCGTATTCGCGATCGCGTCGACGTTGTCGAACTGGCCGCTCGGCCGCACGAACACGCGATCGTCCGCGGTCGTCAGCACGCCGGTCGACGAGATGTCGTTCTGCGCGTTGATCGCCTGGCCGAGCTGCTGGGGCGAGATGCCGAGGCGCGTGAGCTGCGCGTTGTTGACCTCGATGAAGATCCGCTGGTCGGGGTCGCCGAAATAATCGACCTTGCCGACGCCCGGCACGCGCAGCAACACGGTGCGCAACTGGTCCGCGTAGTCGTGCAGTTGCGCGGGCGTGAAGCCGTCGCCCTCGAGCGTCCAGATGTTGGTGTAGACGTCGCCGAATTCGTCGTTGAAGAACGGGCCCTGCACGCCGGGCGGCAGCGTATAGCCGATGTCGCCCACTTTCTTGCGGATCTGGTACCAGGTTTCGGGCACGTCCTTCACGGGCGCCGAATCCTTCATCGTGAAGAAAATCAGCGATTCCCCGGGGCGCGAATAGCTGCGCAGGAAGTCGATGGCCGGCGTTTCCTGCAGCTTGCGGCCGATCCGGTCGGTCACCTGTTCCTGCACCTGCCGCGCGCTCGCGCCCGGCCAGAAGGTGCGGATCACCATCACGCGGAACGTGAACGGCGGGTCTTCGGATTGCGCGAGCCGCGTGTAAGCGAGGATGCCCGCGAGCGTCGCGAGCGCGATCAGGTAGACGACCAGCGCCTGGTGGCGCAGCGCCCATGCGGACAAGTTGAAGCGGCCTTCTTCGTGGGAGACGCTCACGATGCGAAGTCCTCCGGATGCAGCGGCGCGATCGCGCGCACCTTCTCGCCCGCGCTGACCGTATGCACGCCCTGCAGCACGACGCGCTCGCCCGGCTGCAGCCCGTGCGACACGGTGACCGTGCGCTCGTTGAAGCGCGCGACGTCGACGCGGCGCAGTTCGAGCGTGTCGTCCTTCGTGCGCACGACCCACACGGCCGGTTGCGCGCCGTCGTGGAACAGCGCGGTCGCGGGCAGCGTGATCGGCTGCGTATCGCCCGCGGCCGGCGCGCCGTCGAACGCGACGTCCGCGGTCATCCCGAGCCGGATCGCCGGATCGGGCGCGCCGAGCGTGAGCTTCACGCGGTAGGTGCGGCTTTGCGGATCGGCGGCCGGCGCGATTTCGCGCACCTTCGCGGCGAACTGGCGGCCCGGCAGCGACGGCAGCGTGACGGTGGCGGCATGACCGGGCGCGAGCGACGCGAGCGCGGCCTCGGGCACGTCGCTGACGACGTCGACGTCGCCCGACCACGCGAGCTGGTAGACCGGCTGGCCGGCCGACACGTTCTGGCCGGTGTCGGCCTGTTCGGCCGTGATGGTGCCCGCATGGTCGGCGACGAGCGTCGCGTAGCGGAGCTGGTTCTTCGCGAGCGCGAGCTGCTGCTGCGCCTGGTCGCGCTGCGCGAGCGCCGACGTGTAGCTGTTCTGCGTCTGCTCGAGCTGCGCGGTCGCGATCAGGTTTTCGCGGGCCTGCGCGCGATCGCGGTCGAGCTGCTGTTTCGCGAACGCGAGGCTGTGCGACGCGGCATCGAATTGCGCCTGCGCGCTCGCCACGTTCTTCTCGACGTCGGACGGATCGAGCAGCGCGACGACCTGGCCGACCTTCACCGTATCGCCGAGCCGCACCCGGCGCTCGATGATCTTGCCGGCGATGCGGAACGACAGCGGGGTCGCATAGCGCGGCTGGATGTCGCCGGGCAGCGTGCGTGCGGCCGCGACGGTGTCGGCCCGCGCGGGCAGCGCGACGACGGGGCGCGGGGCGGGCGGCGCGGATTCTTTCGGATGACAGGCGGCAAGGACGAGCGCGGCGCCGATCAGCAGCGCGGCGCGGGAACCGGAGCGATTCACGAAACCCCCAGGTGAGGTGGAGCGGAACGAGGCCGGCAAGCGCGGCGGGCGCTTGCCCCAAGTGGCGCCGGCAGCGGCGCACACGGACAGACGAACGACATCTTCGGAAACTGTGGCGGATTCTAATACACACCTGTATCTGAATGCAAAGATGAATCCGAAAGGGAAGAGATGCTAGACTGCGCGGCATGAAACCACAGCGCTTAACTCGCGAGCAGAGCAGGGACCAGACGCGCGAGCGTCTGCTGAAAGCCGCGCATCGCATTTTTCTGAAGAAAGGCTATGTGGCCGCGAGCGTCGAGGACATCGCAGCGGCGGCCGGCTATACGCGCGGCGCGTTCTACTCGAATTTCCGCAGCAAGTCCGACCTGCTGCTGGAACTGCTGGAGCGCAATCACGAGGAGGTGCGGGCCGACTTCGAGGCGATTTTCGAAGGGGGCGGCACGCGCGAGCAGATGGAATCGATGGCGCTCGCGTATTACCGGACGCTGTTTCGCGACGACGAATACTCGCTGCTGTGGGGCGAGGCGAAGCTGCAGGCGGCGCGCGACGCGAAGCTCCGCGTGCGCTTCAACCAGTTCCTGCACGGCAAGCGCGTGCAGATGGCCGAATTCATCGAGCGCTTCGCCGAGCGTTCGGGCACGCCGCTGCTGCTGCCGGCCGACACGCTCGCGTTCGGGCTGATGTGCCTGTGCGACGGCGTGCAGTCGTACTACACGGCCGATCCGCAGCACGTATCGGTCGACGTGGCCGAATCGGTGCTCGCGGGGTTCTTCGCGCGGGTCGTGCTGGGGCGCGCGCCGGACTGAACACGGCAGGCGGCGCGGGCGGTGCGCGTCAGCGCTCGCCGGTCATCCGCCGGTACGCGTCGAGCAGCGACGTCTTGTAGACGACGCCCGCGAGCGTCGGCTCGGCTTCGCTCTCGATCACCGGCAGCCGCTCGCCCTGGAACGCCATGAAGCGCTCGAGCGCGGTCGCGAGCGGCATGTCGGGCGTGAGCAGCGGAAACGGCGTATGCGCGTAGTGCGCGGCTGTCTTGTCGGTCGTGTCGCGCTTGTCGAGCAAATCGGACGTGATGTCCTTCAGCGCGACCGCGCCGCGAAAGCGCCCGGCGTCGTCGGTCACGTACAGATATTTCACCGGATATTCGAGAAACACGCGCGTCATGTCGGCGACGCTGGCGGTGAGCGGCACGACGGTCTGCGCGGGCTGGATCAGCTCGCGCATCTGCGTGGTGCGCAGCCGCTGCCGCTCCTGCGCGTCCTGGTAGTGGTGCTGCGTGATGTCGTACATCGACGTCGTGCCCGTCGCGCGCGCGACGAAATACGCGAACACGCACGACACCAGCAGCGGCAGCACGACCTGATAACTCAGCGTCATTTCGAAGATCATCAGGATCGCCATCAGCGGCGCCTGCGTGGCGCCCGCCATGAACGCGCCCATCCCGACGATCGCGTACGCGAAATACGCGGACGTATGGCCCGGCCACAGCGCGTCCATCGCGAGCCCGAACAGCGAGCCGAACACCGCGCCGACGAACAGCGTCGGCGTGAACACGCCGCCGATCGCGCCCGAGCCGGCCGTCGCGGCGGTCGCGATCACCTTGAACACGAGGACCGCGACGAGCGCCTGCCAGGTCCACGGCGAATGGAGGATGTGGTTCACGACGCTGTAGCCGTTGCCCCACACGTCCGGAATCCACACCGAGATCACGCCGACCACGAGGCCGCCGAGCGCGAGCCGCACGGGCAGCGGCACCGGCAGTCGCTTGAACTGCGTCTTCGACGCGTCGAGCAGATGCAGGAACTGCGGCGCGAGCACGCCGCACAGCGCGCCGAGCACGACGAACGGCAGCACCTCGGCGCCCGTCACGGCCGGAAACACCGGCATCTCGTACGGCGGCCGGTAGCCGGCGAATTCGCGCATCACGATGTTCGCGACGACCGACGCGACGACCATCGGCCCGAAGCTCTCCATCGCGATCGTGCCGAGCACGATCTCCGACACGAAGAACGCGCCGGCGATCGGCGCGTTGTACGCGGACGTAATGCCGGCCGCGGCCCCGCACGCGACCAGCAGACGCAGGCGCGGCGGGTCGAAGTGCGCGAAGCGGCCGACGAGCGACGCGGCGAGCGCCGCGAGCTGCACCATCGGGCCTTCGCGGCCGATCGAGCCGCCGCTGCCGATCGTCAGCAGCGACGACACGCTGCGCCACAGGCTCTGCCGCACCGGCACGACGCCGTTGCCGAGCGCGACCGATTCCATGTAGTCGGTCTTGGCGGCCGCCTTGTCGCCGCGCGTCGCGAGCAGCAGCACGCAGCCGGCGAGGAAGCCGCCCGCGGCCGGCATCCAGAATCGCACGTACCACGGCAGGCTCTTCGCCATCTGCACGAAGCTGCCGCTGTGCCCCGAGATCAGGCGCTGCATCAGGTCGATGCCTTCGCGGAACGCCATCGTGGCAAAGGCGCCGCCGACGCCGACGATGGCCGACCAGATCAGCATCGTATGGGCGTCCGACAGGCGGAGCAGCGTTCGCGCGCGAGTGCGCAGCTTCAGCAGGAACGAGAGCACGGCTGAAAGGGGGCGATGGAAAACGACGCGAAGCATAGCACTGCGCCGCGCCCGCGGGACTTCCCCGTCGGGCTTCCCGTAGGGCGCGGCGCGCGAGCCGTCGCGGACGTGCGGCTCAGCCAAGCCAGTGCTGCACGGCCCAGGTGATCGCGTAGCCGCCGGCGATCAGCCACACGTACAGGATCAGGCCGGTCATCAGCGCGCGCGGGCCGGCCGCGCGGATCTGCGCGACGCGCGTCTCGATGCCGAGTGCGGTCATGGCCATCGTCAGCGCGAAGGTGTCGAGCACGTTCAGCGTATGCGTGACGTCCGCGGGCAGCACGTTCAGCGAATTGACGATCACGAAGCCGAGGAAACCGAGCGCGAACCACGGCACCGCCACCTTGCGCTTGCCGTGCGTGCCGCCGGCCGCGTCGTGCGCCGAGCGCGCCGAACGGGCGAGCCACCAGCCGAGGGCCAGCAGCACGGGCACCAGCAGCATCACGCGCGTCATCTTCACGATCGTCGCGACGTGCACGACCTGCGGGCTGATGTCGCTCGCCGCGCCGACCACCTGCGCGACTTCGTGGATCGTGCCGCCGAAGAACAGACCGAGGCCGGCCGGATCGAGGTTCAGCAGCCCGGCGTGATAGGCGAGCGGATACAGGAACATCGACAGCGTGCCGAACAGCACGACGCTGCCCACGGCCATCGCGCTCTGGTGCGGTTTCGACTGCAGCGTCGATTCGAACGCGAGCACGGCGGCCGCGCCGCAGATCGCGCTGCCGGCGGCGGTCAGCAGCGCGGCGTCGCGGTCGAGCTTCATCAGCTTCATGCCGACCCAGGTGCCGATCGCGAGCGTGCTGACGACGACCAGCACCGATACCGCGAGGCCCGGCAGCCCGACCTGCGCGATTTCCTGCAGGCTCACGCGCAAGCCGAAGAACGCGACCGCGATGCGCAGCAGCTTGCGGGCGGAGAAATTGACGCCGGCCGCCCAGCTGGCCGGCATGCCGTCGCGCAGCGCGTTGCCGTACAACGCGCCGGCGACGATGCCGACGATCAGCGGCGACAGGCCGAGCCCCGCGATCGCGGGAAGCTCGGACAGGCTCGTGACGGCGGCGGCGAACAGCGCGACGAACAGCACGCCGTTCAACTGGCCGCGCATCGACGGCGCGGCGTGGCTGAGAGAGGGAGTCGGAGCAGTGGACATGGAAGCACCGTGATGGAGCGTGTGGCGATGGTGTAATCCTAATTTCGTTATATCGATATGAAAAATTGTGATTTGTGACGTAAACTATCCGGAAAGCCGATAATTCGTTCCCATGACCCCGGATCAACTGATAACGTTCGCCGCCGTCGCCGAGCATCTGAACATCAGCCGCGCCGCCGTGGCGCTGCATCTGTCGCAGCCGGCCGTATCGGGCCAGTTGCGGCTGCTGCAGGACGAGTTCGGCGAGCCGCTGTACCAGCGCGACGGCCGCGGCATCCGCCTGACGCCGGTCGGCGAACAGCTCGCGCAGTACGCGAACGCGCAGCGCGACACGTTCGCGCAGGCGCGTGCGTTTCGCGACGCGGTGCGCGGGCTGGAAGCCGGCACGCTGCGCATCGGCGCGAGCACGACGCCCGCGAGCTACCTGCTGCCGTACCTGATCGCGGCGTTCCAGCCGCGCGCGCCGCGCGTGGCGATCCAGACGATGAGCGGCAACACGGCCGACGTGGTCGCGGCGCTGCCGTCGCTCGACCTCGCGCTGATCGAAGGGCCGCCCGGCGAGGCGCTGCCGCCCGGTACGGCCGTGCACGCGTGGCACGAGGACGAGATCGTCGCGATCGTGCCGGCCGGCCATCCGCTCGCGGCGCCCGGCTACGACGCGGGCGTGACGCTCGACGCGCTCGCCGCGCATCCGCTCGTGCTGCGCGAGGCGGGCTCCGCCGTACGGCAGCTCGTCGAGCGCGCGTTCGCACATGGCGGCGCGCCGATGCGCGTCGCGTTCGAGATCGCCGGGGTCGAGGCCGTGAAGGAGGCCGTGCGCGCGGGGATGGGCGTCGGGTTCGTGTCCGCGATGTCGCTGCGTCACGACGATGCGGCGCTCGTGCTGCGCTCGCTGGCGCCCGCACCGCTCACGCGGCATTTCTCCATTCTCGTCCCGCATGGCGGCGCGCCGTCGCGGCTCGCCGCGCAATTCCTCGAAATGAGTCTCGCGCAGCGCCTCGCGTAGTCGACCGAAGTTGCGCCGGGAACATGCGTTGCACGCGGGCGCGGCGCGCATTCGTGCGATAACGGAGCGTTAGGGATTTCCTCTATGGCGTGCGTCCGAGGCGAAGCGCACCATCCGTCTCAAGCAAATGGAACCGGTTCCATTCCGGTGAAAAAGGGCAACATGGCAGACATCGTGATCGTGGCGAGCGCATTCGGGATGGACCGGGTGCGCCAGGAGGGCCACAGTGCATTCATCGCGACCGTGGCGGCATCCGGCGCGACCGGTTTCGAGGTACGGCGCGAACTGTTCGCGTCGGACGACGACACGGCGCCCGGTGCGCTGGCCGCGCTCGGCGCGCAGATCGCCGGCCACGGGCTGTGGTCGGTCTATTCGACGCCGGACTCGCTGTATACGGAAACGGGCGCGCTCGATGCCGACGCATTGCGCGACGGGCTCGCGCAAGCCGATGCGCTCGGCGCACGCTTCGTGAAATTCCAGCTCGGGGGCTTCGCCGGCGACGCGCACGCGGCCGAAATCGTCGCGCTGTCGCGCGGCGCGCAGGCCCGCGTGGTGGTCGAGAACGGCCAGCTCGAGGTCGGCGGCGCGTTCGCGCAGTTCCGTGGGCTGTTCGATGCGCTCGCCGATGCCGGCATGCGCGATGCGCTCGGCATGACGTTCGACATCGGCAACTGGCAGTGGCGCGGCGAAGCGCCGCTCGACTGCGCACAGGTGCTCGCGCCGCATGTGGAATACATTCATTGCAAGGCCACCGAAGGCGAGGGCGCGCGCCGGTTCGCCGTCGCGCCGGCGCCGAACGATCCGCTCGTGACCGGCGTGCTCGCGGCGCTGCCGCAGCATGCGCCGCGCGGCATCGAGTTTCCGTTCGACGCGGCCGACCTGGCCGGCGATGCGTGCCGGCGCGTCGCGTGGCTTGCAACCGCGTGACCGCGGAAGGATCCTGAGGAGTTCAGTCATGAAAGCAGCACTCGATGTCGTGACCTATGGCGAAGCGATGGCGATGTTCGTCGCGACGGAGCCCGGCCACCTCGCGCACGCCGGACAATTCGCGAAGCGGATCGCCGGCGCCGATCTCAATGTCGCGATCGGGCTGTCGCGGCTCGGCTTCCGGGTCGGCTGGATGAGCCGGGTCGGTAGCGATTCGTTCGGCCGCTACGTGCTCGACACGCTGGCGCGCGAGGGCATCGACGCGTCGTGCGTGACCGTCGACCCGCGCTACCCGACCGGTTTCCAGCTGAAGTCGCGCAACGACGACGGCAGCGACCCGACCGTCGAATATTTCCGCAAGGGTTCGGCGGCGAGCCACCTGTCGTGCGACGACTACGTGGCCGACTACGTGCTCGGCGCGCGCCACCTGCATCTGACGGGCGTCGCGCCGGCGATCTCGGCGACGTCGTGCGAACTCGCGTTCCGGCTCGCGCGCGAAATGCGGGCGGCCGGCAAGACGATCTCGTTCGACCCGAACCTGCGCCCGACGCTGTGGCCGTCCGCCGACGTGATGGCGAAGACGCTGAATGCGCTCGCGACGCTCGCCGACTGGGTGCTGCCGGGCCTCGCCGAAGGGCGGCAGCTCACCGGGCACGACACGCCGGCCGACATCGCGGGCTTCTATCTCGCGCAGGGCGCGCGCGGCGTCGTGATCAAGCTCGGCGAACAAGGCGCGTATTTCCGCACGGCCGACGGCCGCGAAGGCACGGTCGCCGGCGAGCGCGTCGAGAAGGTCGTCGATACGGTCGGCGCCGGCGACGGCTTCGCGGTCGGCGTGGTCAGCGCGCTGCTCGAAGGGCGCAGCGTCGAGCAGGCGGTCGCGCGCGGCAACCGGATCGGTGCGCTCGCGATCCAGGTGATCGGCGATTCGGAAGGATTGCCGACGCGCGATGCGCTCGACCGGCTCGAAAAGGTCAGCAATCGCGCCGATCGCTTAGAGGAAACCGTCACCGCGCAATGAGAGGCCGGACACGGCACAATCCGCGGATCCATTTCGTGCTTCATGCACGGTTTTGCATGAGACCGGACGACGCAACGATGCGCCGATGCCGGTCTACTCAGGAGACACTCTGATGGCAGCCAATCTCGCAGCTCGACGCTGGTGGACGATCATGCCGATCGTCTTCATCACGTACAGCCTCGCCTACCTCGATCGCGCGAACTACGGGTTCGCGGCCGCAGCCGGCATCAACCAGGATCTCGGCATCAGCAAGGGCCTGTCGTCGCTGATCGGCGCGCTGTTCTTCCTCGGCTATTTCTTCTTCCAGATCCCCGGCGCGATCTACGCGGAACGCCGCAGCGTGAAGAAGCTCGTGTTCGTCAGCCTCGTGCTGTGGGGCGGCTGCGCGGCGCTGACCGGCGTGGTCAGCAACATTCCGTCGCTGATGGCGATCCGCTTCGTGCTCGGCATCGTCGAGGCGGCCGTGATGCCGGCGATGCTGATCTACATCAGCAACTGGTTCACGAAGAACGAACGCTCGCGCGCGAACACGTTCCTGATCCTCGGCAACCCGGTCACCGTGCTGTGGATGTCGATCGTGTCCGGTTATCTCGTGCATGAATTCGGCTGGCGCCACATGTTCATCGCCGAAGGCGTGCCGGCCATCATCTGGGCCGCGTGCTGGTGGGTGCTCGTGCAGGACAAGCCGGCCGATTCGCCGTGGCTCAGCGCCCAGGAAAAGCGCGATCTCGACGCCGCGCTCGCGGCCGAGCAGGCGGCGATCAAGCCGGTGCGCAACTATGGCGAGGCGTTCCGCTCGCCGGCCGTGATCAAGCTGTGCGCGCAGTATTTCTGCTGGAGCATCGGCGTGTACGGCTTCGTGCTGTGGCTGCCGTCGATCGTGAAGAACGGCTCCGACCTCGGGATGGTCGCGACCGGCTGGCTGTCCGCGCTGCCGTACCTCGCGGCGACGATCGCAATGCTCGCCGCGTCGTGGGCGTCCGACAAGGTCGGTTCGCGTCGTGGTTTCGTGTGGCCGTTCCTGCTGGTCGGCGCGGCCGCGTTCGCCGCGTCGTACGCGCTCGGCTCGTCGCATTTCTGGATCTCGTATGCGCTGCTGGTCGTCGCGGGCGCCGCGATGTATGCGCCGTACGGCCCGTTCTTCGCGATCGTGCCGGAACTGCTGCCGAGGAACGTCGCCGGCGGCGCGATGGCGCTGATCAACAGCATGGGCGCGCTCGGCTCGTTCGTCGGCTCGTATTTCGTCGGCTACCTGAACGGCGCGACCGGGTCGCCCGTCGCGTCGTACGCATTCATGAGCGCCGCGCTCGTCGCCGCGGTGATCCTCACGCTGTCCGTCAAACCCCAGGCGCGCGATGCGCATCCGCTCGCCGCGCCGCTGCAAGGAAAATGAAACGATGAAGCCCCGTATCGTCGCGTACAAGCCGCTGCCCGATGACGTTCTCGCGTACCTGCGCGAGCATGCGGACGTCGTGCAGGCCGACGGCGCCGACGCACTCGCCGCCGCGCTGGGCGACGCAGACGGCGCGATCGGCGCGAGCCTGAAGGTCACGCCGCAGATGCTCGATCGTGCGCCGCGGCTGAAGGCGTGGTCGACGATCTCGGTCGGCTACGACAACTTCGACGTCGCCGATCTCACGCGGCGCGGCATCGTGCTCGCGCATACGCCGGACGTGCTGACCGAGTCGACGGCCGATACGGTGTTTTCGCTGATCCTGGCCTCCGCTCGCCGCGTGGTCGAGCTGGCCGAGTGGGTGAAGGCCGGCCACTGGCATCGCAGCATCGGCCCGGACCTGTACGGCACCGACGTGCAGGGCAAGACGCTCGGCATCGTCGGGCTCGGGCGGATCGGCGGCGCGGTCGCGCGCCGCGCGGCGCTCGGCTTCCGGATGCAGGTGCTGTACGCGAACCGGTCCGCGCATGCGGAGGCCGAGACGCAGTACGGCGCGCGGCGCGTGACGCTCGACGAATTGCTCGCGCAGTCGGATTTCGTGTGCCTGCAGGTGCCGCTGTCGCCCGACACGCGCCACCTGATCGGCGCGCCCGAATTCGCGAAGATGAAGCGCGGCGCGATCCTGATCAACGCGTCGCGCGGGCCGGTCGTCGACGAAGCCGCGCTGGTCGACGCGCTGCGCGCGGGGACGATCCGCGGCGCGGGGCTCGACGTATTCGAGAAGGAGCCGCTGCCGGCGGATTCGCCGCTGCTGCAGATGAAGAACGTCGTCGCGCTGCCGCATATCGGCTCGGCGACGCACGAGACGCGCGATGCGATGGCGCGTTGCGCCGCGGAGAACCTGGTCGGCGCGCTGGCCGGCACGCTGCGCACGAATCTCGTCAATCCGGATGCGCTGGCGCATGCCTGAGCCGCCTGCGATAACCGCCCGGCGCCATTAGAGTCGATGATCTTGGTGCGAGAGGGCTGGCTGCGTTATGATCGCCCGCGCTCGTCGTATCGACGGCCGGCCACGCGGCCGGCGGTGTCGCGCGACGGGCATCCGCGCCAGGTCCGGTGCGGCCGACTGCCGTAGCACGCTGCTGGCGGGCGCGGCTCGACAGCGCACCGGGCCAGCGCAGGCGCCCACGCGCCACGACAGGGGAGGCCGCCGGTTGGCTTACGTTTCCAACAACAATGGTCCGTCTGCTCACGAAGCGGCGCGGATCGTACGTCGCGAGGCACGACAGTGACCGATTCGCAACCTTCCACGACGCGTCCGGCGACGATCAGCGACGTCGCGCGCGAGGCCGGCACGGGCAAGACCAGCGTTTCGCGCTATCTGAACGGCGAGACGCATGTGCTGTCCGTCGATCTGCGCCAGCGGATCGAGGCGGCCATCGCGCGGCTCAACTACCGGCCGAACCAGATGGCGCGAGGGCTCAAGCGCGGCCGTAACCGGCTGCTCGGCATGCTCGCCGCCGACCTGACCAATCCTTATACCGTCGAAGTGCTGCAGGGCGTCGAGGCCGCGTGCCATGCGCTCGGCTACATGCCGCTCATCTGTCACGCGGCGAACGAAGTCGAGATGGAGCGCCGCTTCCTGCAACTGCTCACGACTTACCGCGTCGAAGGGCTGATCGTCAACGCGCTCGGCGCCGACGAAGACGTGCTGCGCCCGCTGCGCGGCGCAGGCATTCCGGCCGTGCTCGTCGACCGCACGGTCGAGGGCTTCGAGGCCGACCTGATCGGCCTCGACAATACCGACGCGATCGAGACGGCGCTCGCGCACCTGGTCGAACACGGCTTCGACGCGATCCATTTCGTCGTGCAGCCGTTCGAGCGGGTCAGCTCGCGGCGCGTGCGCGAGACCGCGTTCCGCGCGGCGCTGGCGGCGCGCGGGTTGCCGGTGCCGCCGACGATCGTGCTCGACCTGAACGAACCCGACGTGGCCGCGGCGGCGCTCGCCGACGTCGATGCCCGCCTCGACGATGCGGCCCGGCGCGGCGTGCGCGCCGCACTGTTCGCCGCGAATGCACCGGTCGCGCTGGCGATCGCGCGCCATCTGCGCGCGCGTTTCGGCGCCGCGTGGCAGCAGCAGGCGGCGCTGCTGTCGATCGACGATCCGGAATGGGCCGAGCTGATCGGCATCACGACGATCCGTCAGCCGACCTACGAAATCGGCTACAAGGCCGTCGAATTCGTGCACGAGCGGATCGACGGCGCGGCGGGCGACGTGCGCGTCGCGATGCTGCCCGGCGAGCTGATCGCGCGCGCGTCGACCGCAAGCTGAGTATCATTCGGGGCACGCGGCGCGTCAGGTGCGCTGCCCCGAACCAAGGAAATACATGACTGTCGCTCCCGTCACGCTGGCGGCGCTGATCGCCGCCACGCTGATCATCGCGCTGCTGCCGCTCGTCCTTTACCGCATCCTGCGCAAGCCGCTTGCGCTCAACCGCCGCGACACGATCGTCGGCGTCGCCGTTTTCACGTTGTTCGCGATGATTCTCGAGCGCGCGTTCCACGGTCTCGTGCTGAGCCACACGCCCGAGGACGGCTGGCTGACGCAGCCGCTCGCATTCGTCGCATACGGCGCGCTCGCGACCGCCGTATTCGAGGAAGTCGGCCGCTATCTCGGGATGCGTTTTCTGGAGCGCCGCTACGGCGCATCGGCCGGCGACGGTCGCGGGATCGGCTACGGGATCGGTCACGGCGGCGCCGAAGCGTGGTTCGTCGGCGTGCTCGTGTGGGGCCAGTGGTCGTATCTCGCGTGGCTCGCGAGCCGCGGCCAGCTCGAGACGCAGCTGGCCGACCTGCCGGTGGACACCGTGGTGCGGCTGCACATGATGCTCGCGACGCTGTCGGCCCAGTCGATCCTGCTGTTGCTGCTCGAACGCTGCGCGGCATTCGCGGTGCAACTGGCGCTGTCGGTGCTGGTGTGGCGCGGCGTGCGGGCCGGCCGAATCGCCGTGTTGCCGCTCGCGATCGTGCTGCATGCGCTCGCGGCGACGCCGACGCTGCTGTACCAGGTGCGCGTGCTGCCGGCCGCGTGGGTCGAGGCCGCGTATTTCGTGCTGACCGCGGTGCTGGTGGTCGTGCTGGTGAAGACGTGCCGGCCGTCGCGTGCGGCGGCCTGACGGGAGAGACGGAATGGACGACTACCTGATCGAATGCCAGAGCGCGGAATTCGACGCGCTCGCGCGCGTGATCTGCGATCTGTTTCCGGAGCAGACGCGCTTCGCCGAAAGCAGCGACGCGCGCGGGCGCTTCCTGTCCGTGCACTGGCTGGCGATGCGGTTCGGCGCGACGCCGAAGCGGATGACGCTCGACATCCGGATCGTGCCGGCCGCGCTCGCGCGCTATCTGGCGCTCAAGCCGATGCAGCGCGCGCGCAGCCATGCGGTGCTGCATGCGTATACGGAAGCGATGCTCGGGTCGCTCGAAGAACGGCACGCGGCCGGCGAGGCCGTCGAGCGCGACGCGGAACTCGAGCTCGACGAAGACTTTGCGTGAGCGGTGGCGCCGGCCGCGTGCCGGCGCGTGACGCGTTACGCGTCGCGGTAGACCTGCGCGAAGCGCTGCGCCTGCACGACGCCGTAGTCGCCGGGCGCGTATTGCATCACCCAGTCGCCGGCCACGCCGCGCAGCGTGTCGCCGTTTTCCGAGCGGGCGATCGTAAACGGTTCGTCCATCCGGCGCGCGAGCACGACGGCCGGCCGGTTGCGGTAGGCGCCCGCTGCGCCGTGCGCGAGCGCCGGGTCGGCGGGCAGGTATTTGGCGTCGAAGCGCGCGCGCGACACGGCCCAGCGGTCGCCGGTCGAGCCGGTGATCAGCGCGTCGCCCGTCACATAACGGTTCGGGCCTTCGAGGCTCATCAGTTCGCCGTCGGCGTCCGCGAAGGACACGGCGACGGTTTCGTCCTTGACGACACGACGGGCCTGCGGATCGGTACGCAGATCGAGTTGCTTGAGTTCGAGCATGGCGGGGAAGGGCGGGAAAGCGGGAAAAGCCGGGAGCTTATCCCGAATTCGGCGCGCCGTGTGACGCGCCGTCGCCGATCGCGGCGCGGCGCCGTTCGGCCCGGGCGGGCCGGCACGGCGCCGGCGGGGCGCGTCAGGGCTGCGCCGGCGCGCTCGCGGCCGGCGCGGCGGCCGCCTTGCCTTCCTTGCCCTTCGTCCTGCCCTTGCCGTGGTGCTCGCCGCCGTGGTGCAGCCAGCTGCGGAAGGTCGTGTCGGCCAGCGCCTTCTGCTCGGCCGGGAAGCTCTCATAGAGCGGCGCGAACGCGTCGGCGAGCTTCTTCGCGCCGTCGGCATTCGCCTGCGACAGCTCCGCATACTGCTTGATGTCGTCGAGCGCGGACACGTCGTGCTTGGCCATCCGTTCGCTGTAGAGGCGGCCCATCGTGGCGCCGTTGTCGCGCATCGTATCGGCGAACGTCTTCCATTGCGGCTCCTGCGCCGACGTGATCTTCAACTGGTCGTGCAGGTACTTGATGCGCTGCTCGGTGCGCGCTTCGTGGCGTGCCGCGCGCTGCTCGGCGCTCGGGGCCGATGCCGCGGCCGTCGTGGCCGGCGCCTGGGCCGGTGCTTGCGGCTGCGCCGGGGTTTGCGCGAATGCGCTGGCTGCAACGACGAGCGTAGCGAGGGTGAGCGAGATTTTCTTCATGGTTGGCTCTCCGGGGTGGTGTCTTGCGAGCGGGCGCGGCGGCCATCGCCGCCGGCGCGCCTCTCGCGTCGTCGTTATTAGTAGCACGTTGCCTGCGGGGCGGCAGTGAATGCGACACTTGCTTACATCCGATACGAATCGAAATCGACGGTTCGTATCCGGGCCATGCCGGTTGGGCGCGCCGGCGTTCGGCGCTATCATCGCGTCACTTTCCACTCCGCCGGCACGTGCGTGCCGGCCCAGCGTCATGCGTCCACCCCGCCTCGACCAACTCGACGATCTCGACCGGCAGCTCGTCGCGCTGCTGCAAGCCGATGCGCGCGCGAGCGTCGCGGATCTCGCGCGCCAGCTCGACGTGGCGCGCACGACGGTCGTCGCGCGCATCGCGCGGCTCGAACGCACCAACGTGATCGCCGGGTACAGCGTGCGGCTCGGGCAGGACGTGCTCGATGCGAGCATCTATGCGTACGTCGGCATCATCCTCACGCCGAAGTTCGGCAAGGACGTATTGCGCAAGCTAGACCGGATGCCGGAAGTCCAGCTGCTGTGCGCGGTGAGCGGCGAGTATGACTACGTCGCCTGGCTGCGCGCCGATTCGCCCGAACGGCTCAACGATCTGCTCGACCAGATCGGCACGCTCGAAGGCGTCGAGCGCACGACGACGTCGATCATCCTGTCGCGCAAGATCGATCGCGGGACGATCGGCGGCTGACTTGTTGCTGCACGCGGCGCGTGCATGACGGCGCGCGTGCATGCACCGCGCAGGGAGCGGTGCATCACAGGTGCTCGGCTTGACGACGGGTACGTCTCCGCTCGCATTCGTATTGGCCTTCGTCGTACTTCATGATCGACACGGATGACCGCGGTCGTCCCTTCGCGCATCTCTCCCGAATCTCCTTTCGTATTCCGCTTTGACCGGCGTGTTGCATCTTGACGCACGGTCAGTGCGTGCGTCCGATGTCACGCGGTGTGTCCTCGTTTTCGTCCTCGCAATGCGCAACCGCCAACGGCCGGTTTGCGGCAGTGCCTCTACGCGATTTTTAGATGATTTGGTCGTTTAGACGAAATATATCGTCATAACGTCGAAACTACAGGTCGTTTCGCATCATTCTTCGTCTTGGAACTGATTTTGAGCGTCCCTACACTGTGTCCATGGCTCAACGCCGTCCACAACACCAACCCATCATCAGGAGATAAGCGCATGAAAATCGCCATCGTCGGCGCAGGTCTGATCGGCCACACCATTGCTCACATGCTGCGCGAAACGGGCGACTACGAAGTCGTCGCGTTCGACCGCGACGCGGATGCGCTCGCGAAGCTGTCGCGCGAAGGCATCGCGACGCAACGGGTCGACTCGGCCGACGCGAATGCGATTCGCGAAGCGGTGAAGGGCTTCGATGCGCTCGTCAACGCGCTGCCTTACTACCTCGCTGTCAACGTGGCCGCCGCTGCGAAGGCCGCGGGCGTTCATTACTTCGACCTGACCGAAGACGTGCGCGCCACCCATGCGATCCGCGAACTGGCCGACGGCTCCGACCGCGCGTTCATGCCGCAATGCGGCCTCGCGCCGGGCTTCATCGGCATCGCCGCGCACGAGCTCGTGAACGGCTTCAGCGAAGTGCGCGACGTGAAGATGCGCGTCGGCGCGCTGCCCGAATATCCGACCAACGCGCTGAAGTACAACCTGACGTGGAGCGTCGACGGCCTGATCAACGAATACTGCCAGCCGTGCGAAGCGATCCGCGACGGCCGCAAGCAGTGGGTGCAGCCGCTCGAAGGCCTCGAGCACTTCTCGCTCGACGGCACCGAATACGAAGCGTTCAACACGTCGGGCGGCCTCGGCACGCTGTGCGAGACGCTGTCGGGCAAGGTCGAGACGCTCGACTACAAGTCGGTGCGCTACCCGGGCCACCGCGAACTCGTGCAGTTCCTGCTGGAAGACCTGCGCCTGTCGACCGATCGCGACACGCTGAAGTCGATCATGCGCCGCGCGGTGCCGTCGACGAAGCAGGACGTCGTGCTCGTGTTCGTCACGGTGACGGGCGTGAAGGACGGCCAGCTGGTGCAGGACGTGTTCACGCGCAAGATCTTCGCGAAGGACGTGTGCGGGATGCACATGAGCGCGATCCAGATCACGACGGCCGGCGCGATGTGCGCGGTGCTCGATCTGTTCCGCGAAAAGAAGCTGCCGCAGAGCGGTTTCATCCCGCAGGAAAAGGTGTCGTTGAAGGCGTTCCTGTCGAACCGCTTCGGCAAACTGTACGAAGGCGGCACGATGGAGCGCGTGCACGCGGTCGCCTGACCGTCGTTATCAGACGATTCGCCAGCCCATCTCCGGCACGAGGGCCGTACGACGCCGGGAGCGCAGCAGCGCTTCCGGCGTTGTTTTTTGGGAGAAGCGGGAACGGCGCCGGGCGGCGCGCTCAGGCCGGCAGCGGCGGGACGATCGTCGCCGGTTGCGGCGGCGGCACGATGCGGTGCAGCAGCGCGTCGATGTCTGCGTCGGACGGCGCGGTGTTGTCGAACATCACGATGCCGTCGCATTCGCGGCCGGTCGGCACGAAGCGGCGCTGCCGGTATTCGTCCCAATGCGCGAGCTTGTACGCATCGTTCGGATTGGCGCGCGCGACGATCCGCTGGTGCGCGACGTCTTCCGACGTGTGGACCCAGACGACCGTCAGCGTGACGTCGGGCGCGATGCCGAGCCATGCGCGATCGAGGATGCGCCGGTCGCGCACTTCGCGCGACAGCGGGCCGACGACCAGCGCGCCGATGCCGAGCGCGAGATTTTCACGGGCCGTGTCGAGCAGGCCCTGGTATTCGGGATCGCGAAGATGTTTCAGGTAGAGCGGGCTGTCGCGGTCGTTCGGATCGTCCGTGAGCGCGCCCATCGCGGCCGCGCTGTAGCGGCCGTACAGCGTGTCCTTGTCGAGCAGGCAGAACGCCTCGCCGGTCGCGCGCATCAGCGGCCCGATGAGCCGCTTCGCGAGCGTGGTCTTGCCGGTGCCGGCGTGACCGCAGAAGAACACGAGATGCGTCACGAATACCGGCTCCCCGCCTCCTGGCGCGACGTGTCGCTGCGCTTGTCGCCGCGCGAGAACACTTCCGCTTCCAGCCACATCGCGTTGATGATGCCGAAGCCGAGCGCCACGCCGATGCCGAGTATCCACGAGAAATACCACATAGGTCTGTCTCCTTGACGGTGGGGTCGCACGGTCGTTGTGCGTTGCGCAACGCAGGCCCGGTGGGCCTGTCGACGTGCCCCGACGCGCGTGCTGCGGCGCACGCAGCACGATCATGACCAATATCGGCGTACCGCGCAAGCCGGGCCGTCCGTGCAGCAAACCGGTAAACTGATGCGCAAACCGCAACATCGTGGACAACATGCTGATCAACTGCGCTGCTTACCAGGACGGCCGCAAGCTGGCCGACATCGACATCGACGCCATCAGCGATTACGTGTCGAAGCCCGAATGCTTCGTATGGGTCGCGCTGAAGGATCCGACGCCCGAGGAAATCGACCTGATGGGCGAGGAATTCGGGTTGCACGAACTGGCGCTCGAGGACGCCCGCAAGGGACATCAGCGGCCGAAGATCGAGGAATACGGCGATTCGCTGTTCGCGGTGCTGCATACCGTCGAACTCGAGGATGACGGCGAATTCAAGGTCGGCGAACTGAACGTGTTCGTCGGTCCGAATTACGTGCTGTCGATCCGCAACCATACCGAGCACGATTTCCGCGACGTGCGCAAGCGCTGCGAGCGGGAGCCGCATCTGCTGCGGGAGGGGTCGGCGTTTGTGTTCTACGCGTTGATGGACCAGGTCGTCGACCGGTATTTCCCGATCCTCGAAACGCTCGGAGCCGAACTCGAGGAACTCGAGGATCGCATCTTCGCGAAGGCGACGCCTGCGTCGTCGCGCGCGATCATCGAGGATCTCTATTCGCTGAAGCGCCGGCTCGTGCTGCTGTACCAGCACACGGCGCCGCTGATGGAGCCGCTCGCGAAGCTCACCGGCGGGCGCGTGCCGCAGGTCTGCAGCGGGATGGCGGCCTATTTCCGCGATGTGTACGACCATCTGCAGCGGATCGTGAAGACGATCGAAGGGCGCCGCGAGATGGTCGTCACCGCGATCCAGGTCAACCTCGGGATGATTTCGCTTGCGGAGAACGAGGTGACCAAGCGGCTCGGCTCGTTCGCCGCGCTGTTCGCGATACCGACGATGATCGCCGGCATCTACGGGATGAACTTCGCGAACATGCCCGAGCTGCACCTGAAATACGGGTTCTACGGCTGCATCGCGGTGATGGCCATCGCCGATCTCGCGCTGTGGTGGCGCTTCAAGCGGGCAGGGTGGCTGTAGGGCCTGTTCACGCTAATAACGGGCTTGCGCAGGCCCGATTTCACGCGGGACGCGGCGCGTGCTTGCCGACCACGACGCGCCACGGCCGCACGCGCCACGACTTCACGAGGCCGTTCTGCACGTACGGATCGGCGCGCGCGAACGATTCGGCCGCTTCCGGCGAATCGCCTTCGAACACGAGCACGGCCTGATCGGCCGGCTCCGCCAGCGCACCGGCGAGCACGAGTTCGCCGCGCTCGGTCGCGGCCTGCGCGAGCGCGAGATGCTCCGCACGGAACGCGTCGCGCCGCGACAGGTAATCGTCGACGAGTTCGTAGATCAACTGGTAATGCATGATCGCTCCAGGAGTCGGTTTCCGCCGCGGGAGGGTGGGCGGCCGGCTCAGTATAGGGCACCGGGAAAGCCGTTGGCGACGGGGTTGGCTGGCGTGCCTTGGGGTGCGCGCTTCGGAACAATGCGTGCCCGCAGGTATCCTGGTGTTCTTCCTAAAATGCAACTAACGGTCTAGTGTCTGTACATCGGCTAATTGCCGGGCGCGACCGCATCTACGTGCGCACTGCCCAAAATCTGTCTGCAGAAGTGAGGGTCTGCGAAACGTATTCCGGGGCCCGATTTCACATGCCGGCGAGGGCGGGCGGCCCGGATGGAAGCTGAGGGCGGCGGCTGCCGGGCCGGGTGGACTGGCGTCGCACACGAGCGTTTCCATTGGGCCGAAATGCGACCTATGCTGAACGAATCAAGAGCGAACGCCGTTCGCCCGATTGACCCGATTCGCCCAGACGAGGTGCGCCATGCCGGTCTCAGCCACCCTGCAGGATTGCCTGCGCCAGAAGTCATCGCGGTACGAAGTCGTGTACCACCCCTATAGCCATACGAGCATGGAGACGGCCGCCGCCGCGCATATTCCCGGCGATCGCCTCGCGAAAACCGTGCTCCTCGAGGACGCCGAGGGTTACGTCGCCGCCGTGCTGCCGACGACGCACGCCGTGCGTCTGTCGGATCTCTGGGTGAAGACGGGACGCCATCTCGTGCTCGCTCGCGAGGTCGAATTGCGCGAGCTGTTCAAGGATTGCGACATGGGCGCGCTGCCGCCGGTGTGCATGGCGTACGGGATGAAGACGTTCCTCGAGGAGCACCTCGCGCAGCAGCCGGAAGTCTATTTCGAGGCCGGCGATCATGAGGCGCTGATTCACATGACGCAGGACGAATTCCTGATGCTGATGGAGACGGCCGAGCGCGCGCATTTCTCGCACCGGATGCAGGGGATGATGCTGTCCTGAGCGATGCCGGGCGTTCGTCGAGGAAGGATGCGCGCGGGCATTTTCCACCGGTTCGGTGAGGGGAGATGCCGGTGCGCGCAGAGGGCGGGGAATGAATTCATGCTGATACGGCGGAGTCCTGAGTCGAAAATTAGATTGGTTGTGCGAACCATTTAATGGAAACCGGACGAGCAGCGAGATCTATTGATTTTGATTTTGAATCCTTGATATGTGGTCGATGCGAGCGCCATCCGATCATCGCGGAGCCGCCGTGGAATCGGCTAGAGCCTGTTCGCGCGGATGCAAGCCCGTTCCCGGCATGCGTGGGCTGTGGCCTCGCACGGTATGCATGCGCGGCAGTGGTTCATCGGCTGCCGTCGCCGGGCGCGCCCACGAAACACATCCGGCAACACGCGCACCGAGCGGGCCAATTCGGTGCGCCGCACTAAACTGGTGATTATTTATGCGCAAGTCACTAAATGAGTGCGACACCATACAAATCAATTACTAAATCAATGAAAAATGATTCATGAAGTTTACTAACTCGTTATTCGAGTAATGCCTCCAAACTTTGTATTCGACTATCAAATAAAGTTTGACGCCCAAATTTTTTCCTTGCTATCTTCTGCACCCAAGACGAACGGCTTGGCTGACATCGGCGTGTAACGACGATCCAGTCGTCACACGAAAAGTGTGACTATGTCGACGCAGCTGACAATTGCCTGAATGCGCTGGTTCGGGGTAGACGCCGGATAGGGCGGCTATCCCGTTGCGGTTGAAACGATTCCTTGAAATTGCACAAATCAGGATCCGGATTCGATGCTTTCAATTCGGATTGCAAATTGAATTAAAAATGAAATTTCGGGTTGAGGCGGAGACGGAACCGACCCGGTTCCGGCGCCGGCCATCATCGCGAAACTGGGCGATTCGCTTGGGGGAAGGATAGTGGGCATGAAAGTCGAAGAGCATCTGGTTGCTTCGAACAGCGGACTGGCCACGCTGGGCCGTCCGCGGGAATTCGGCAAGAAGCAGCAGAATCCGGTGCGCCGTTTCGGCGGCATCGCAGTCGTCCTCCTGTTGCATGCAGTGCTGATCTACGCATTGCTCAACGGCCTCGCGACCAAGGTCGTGCAGGTGATCCAGCATCCGATCGAAACCCGCATCATCGAGCCGGTGAAGCCGCCGCCGCCCCCGCCGATGCCGGTCGTCAAGCTTCCGCCGCCGAAGTTCGCGCCGCCGCCGCCGCCGTTCGTGCCGCCGCCCGAAGTGCCGGTGCAGGCGCCCCCGCAGCAGGCAACGATCACGCACCAGTCGGCCCCGGCGCCGTCCGCGCCGGCCGTGCAGGCGCCGGTCATCGCACCGCCCGCGCCGGCCAAGCCGGTCAGTCACGAAGTCGGGGTCGTCTGCCCGAATTCGGACTCGATTCGCGCGTCGATGCAGTACCCGAAGGAAGCGCAGGAAAACAACATCACGGGCGACGTGACGATCGAGTTCGTCGTGGATGCGGAAGGGAACATCACGAACGAACGCGTGGCCCAGTCGGCCGACCCGGTGCTCGATCGTGCGGCCTACAACACCGTGAAGCGCTTCAAATGCGTGGCGCAAGGCCAGGCAGTGCGGGTCCAGGTGCCGTTCTCGTTCAATCTGAATTGATGCAGTGGGCGGTCCGGCGGGAGCCGGACCGGGGAAAACCGGCTTGAACTCAAATCGTAAGTTCAACGAAAGAATTGGAGTGGGGTATGACGAAACGTTCTCTGGCCGCGCTGGCGGCAAGCCTGTTGATGTCCGTCGCTGCGATCGACGGGCTCGTTGCGCCGCAACTCGCTTACGCGCAAGCGAGCGGAGCCACGGCGACATCCGACGCGTCGACGCAGGCCGCGGCGTCGACGCAGGCGCCCGCCGCCGCCGAGTCGGCCCCGCCGCCGGCGCCGGCCGCGACCGAAGCGGTCGAGAATCCGTACGGGCTCGGCGCGCTCTGGAAGAACGGCGACTTCGTCGCGCGCTTCGTGCTGATCCTGCTCGTGATCATGTCGATGGGGAGCTGGTACATCATGATCACGAAGTTCGTCGAGCAGTTGCGGGCTAACCGCCGCGCGAAACTCGCCGACGCGCAGCTCTGGAGCGCGCCGTCGCTGGCCGAGGGCGCGAAGCTGCTCGACGAGGCGTCGCCGTTCCGCTTCATCGCCGAAACGGCGATCGAGGCGGGCGAGCATCACGACGAGGCGCTGCTCGAAGCAGTGGACCGCAACACGTGGATCGACGTGTCCGTCGAACGCTCGATCACGAACGTGTCGAACCGCATGCAGGACGGGCTCGCGTTCCTCGCGACGGTCGGCTCGACCGCGCCGTTCGTCGGGCTGTTCGGCACGGTCTGGGGGATCTATCACGCGCTGACGGCGATCGGCATCGCGGGGCAGGCGTCGATCGACAAGGTCGCCGGCCCGGTGGGCGAGGCGCTCATCATGACGGCGATCGGCCTCGCGGTCGCGGTGCCTGCCGTACTCGGCTACAACTTCCTGGTCCGGCGCAACAAGTCGGTGATGGAGCGGGTGCGCAACTTCGGCGCCCAGCTGCATACCGTGCTGCTGGCCGGCAGCAAGCGTCCCGCTCGCGTGCCGTCGGCCGCCGCGTCGCTCGTGAACTGACCGGCTGACGGAGGCGCGCGATGGGCATGAACGTCGGGCAGGACGAAAGCGACGAGGTGATCGCGAACATCAACACGACGCCGCTCGTCGACGTGATGCTGGTGTTGCTGATCATCTTCCTGATCACGATTCCGGTCGTCACGCACACGATCCAGCTGCAGTTGCCGAAAGAGGTCGTGCAGCCGCTGCAGACCACGCCGAAGAGCGTCGAGATCGCGGTGAACCGCGACGGCGATTTCTTCTGGGGCGAGCAACGGGTGGACACGTCGGCGTTGCTCGCGAAGCTGAAGGGGGTGTCGCAGCAGCAGCCGCAGCCGAGCGTGCACGTGCGCGGCGACCAGAACACGCGCTACGAGTTCATCGGCCGGGTCATCACGATGTGCGAGCGCGCGGGTATCGCGAAGGTGTCGTTCATTACGGAACCGCCGGCGCGTGGTGGCTAACGTTGCCTGGAAACGGCATACGCACCGCTGCCGATCGACGGCGACGCAGCGGATCGGAGCAGGCATCGACAGGAGCAGACGATGGGAATGAACGTGCCTTCGGGCGGGGGCGGCAGCGAGCCGGACGTGATGGTCGACATCAACACCACGCCGCTGATCGACGTGATGCTGGTGCTGCTGATCATGCTGATCATCACGATCCCGATCCAGATGCATTCGGTGAAGATGGACCTGCCGGTGGGCAATCCGCCGCCGCCCGCCACACAGCCGGAAGTCGTGCAGATCGACATCGACTTCGACGGCACGACGACGTGGAACGGTGCGCCGGTGCCGGACCGAGCGGTACTCGAGGCGAAGCTGACGCAGGTCGCGCACGAGCCCGTGCAGGCGGAGATCCATCTGCGGCCGAACAAGCTGGCGCCGTACAAGGACGTGGCGGCCGTACTGGCGTCCGCGCAGCGCGTGGGCGCGACGAAGATCGGCCTGATCGGAAACGAGCAGTTCATGCAATGACGGGACAGGTCGACCGATGAACCAGCGACGATGGAAACGGATGATGGCGCTGACGGCGCTCGGTGCGGCCTGCTTGCTCGGCCGGCCGGCGTGGGCGGCCGACGCGTTGCGGCCCGATGTGGCGAAGCCGTTGGCGGCGGCACAGGACCTGTATCGCGCGCACAAGTATCGCGACGCGCTCGGCAAGATCGCGCAGGCGGCCGCCGTGCCCAACCGCACGCCGTATGAAACCTACATGGTTGAAGCGACGCGCGGCGCAGCGGCGATGGCGGCCGGCGATACGGGCGTGGCCGCGCAGGCGTACGAAACCGTGCTGAATTCGGGGCGCCTGTCGGGCGAGGACGAGCAGCGGACGACGGCGGCGCTCGCGGGGATCTACTTCCAGCAGAAGAACTATCCGCAGGCGATCCGAATCGCGCAGCGCTACCTGAAGGCGGGCGGCACGGATCCGGAAATGCGTACGCTGCTCACGCAATCGTATTACCTGTCGAACGATTGCGGCCAGGTCGTGAGCCAGTTGAAGGCAAGCGCGGACGCACAGGTGAAGGCCGGCCGCGCGCCCGACGAAGGGCAGTTGCAGATGCTCGCGACCTGCGCGCAAAAGAGCAAGGATGCCGGCGCGTATCGCAGCGCGCTCGCCATGCTGGTGGCTTATCATCCGAGCCCCGCGTACTGGGAGGAAATGGTCTCGGCGATTCGCGGCAGCCCCGGTTACCTGTCGTCGCTCGACCTCGACATCTACCGGCTGCGCAGGGCGACGGGCTCGCTGACGACGGCCGACGCCTATATGGAGATGACGCAGCTCGCGCTGGTGGCGGGCACGCCGGCCGAAGGCCGGCAGGTGATCGACCAGGGTTTCGCATCCGGCGTGCTGGGCAAGGATGCGCAGGCGGACCGCGAGAAACGGCTGCAGGCGCTGGCCGCCAGGCGCGCGCAGTCGGGCGCGGACGCTGCCAATCCGGTGGCCCCGATCGACGTCGGCATGAATCTGGTGTTCGCGGGCCACGCGGCGCAGGGGCTGTCGATGATGGAGCAGGCGATCGCGAAGGGCGGGCTCGAGCATCCCGATGCGGCGCGGCTGCGGCTTGGCGAGGCGTACTACGTGGCGGGCGAGAAGGCGCACGCGGTTCAGGTACTGCGCACGGTGAAGGGTAACGACGGATCAGGGGATCTGGCGAAGCTCTGGACGGCCGTCGCGTCGCGGTAACGACGGAGGGGGAAGCAGGCGCGCGATGCGGGATGGGCGCCGTGCCGCATACACGTGGTACCGCGGCGACCTGAAGGCGGGGAAGTCTGTCTAGGTGAAGAAAAGGGGCAGTCTTGTTAATTAGTAAACCGAATGAAATGAGCGTGAATCGCACGGCCACGAAGCGGGAATCCCGTTTCGCGGCACGTGCGACGTGCGCCCGGCGGCGAAGGGGACCGGAGTTTCGCGCCGCGGCGGCAGTCTCATGGCACCGGGAAAGGCCTGCCGACATCAAACCGATTTCGATTGAGAGGTTCCGTTCTTCCATGGTCTTGCCTCCCGATGAATCGGTGCTCGTTGCGGTTTCGCTCGGCAACAAGATCCGCGCGCTTCGGCAGCGGCTGAAACTCACGCTCGACGAAGCGGCCACGACGGCAGGGATCTCGAAGCCATTCCTGTCGCAGGTCGAGCGCGGACGCGCGACGCCGTCGATCACGTCGCTGGTCCGAATCGCTAAGGCGCTCGGTGTGACGATGCAGTACTTCATCGACACGCCGACCGAGGCGCGCTCGGTGTGCCGCGGCGACGCATTGCAGTATTTCCAGTTCGCGAACTCGGCGAGCTCCTTTGCGCGGCTGACGAATCTCGTGGACGGTCGCAAGCTCGACGCGATTCTCGTCAGGATACCGGCGGGGCAGTCGCCGTCTGAAGTGACGACGCATGCCGGGGAGGAGTTTCTCTACGTGATGCGCGGAAGGGTCGTGCTCACGCTGGAGGATTGCACGTTCGTGTTGAGCGCGGGCGACACCGCGCACTACGAGTCGACGCTGCCGCATGCGTGGCACAACACGGCCGACGAAGAGGCGGTGATCGTCTGGGTCGGTACGCCGCGGCTGTTCTAGCGGAGGCGGCAGGTGCTGCACGCCGCGATGCAGGAGAAGTACCCGATCGATGGAAGGCAGCACGCAGTATGGCGCGCGAGCATTTTCGTCGACGGCGGGGCTGGGCTCGCCATCCCTCGAATCGGAAGTGGCAGGAAGCGCGCTCAGGACATGTAGTAAGTAGCACGAATCGAAATATAACGAGATGGTGATGCCGAGTGGCACGGGTGCCCTGAGGCCGATCCGTTCGAGTCACGGCAGTCGGAAGAGTGGCTATCGCGGGTTCCGTTAGACGGGCACCCAGGACGCGCAAGGAATTCACAAGGTTCCGGCACGCAGCAGGCGGGGTCTTACTACGAGCGAGAGGGAACAAGATGAAGCAGAGAGTTTTGGCGT
The DNA here is from genome assembly GCF_018417615.1 of Burkholderia sp. LAS2. Classification (NCBI taxonomy): domain Bacteria; kingdom Pseudomonadati; phylum Pseudomonadota; class Betaproteobacteria; order Burkholderiales; family Burkholderiaceae; genus Burkholderia; species Burkholderia sp. LAS2. The sequence goes on along the minus strand of NZ_CP071052.1, from coordinate 2,327,026 downwards.
TGGCCATCAAGAGGATAGTCTGGGCGGAACTGGCGCTGACGGCCGCGCTGGTGCCGCCGGCGTTCGCCCAGAGCCAGCCGGCGCCGGGTGCCACATCGATCGCGGATGCGGTCGCGAACGGCGCACCGATGACCGTTGCACAGGCGGACGGTGCGACGAGCGCTGTCGCTGCCACGGGCGCCTCGGCGTCCGGTGCGGCAGCCGAGGCGACGCCTGCCACGCCCGGCGCGAACGGACAGGGCAAGGTAGCGCAGATCAAGCGGTTCGAAGTGACCGGTTCGCTGATCCGGCAGGCTGACAAGGTCGGCTTCAACCAGGTTCAGACCGTCACGAGCAAGGACATCGAGAACAGCGGCCAGACCAGCGTCGCTGACTACCTGCGCAGCACCTCGGCCAACTCGGCAAGCAGCTGGAGCGAGGGCTCGACGAACAGCTTCGCGCCGGGCGGCGCAGGTATCGCGCTGCGCGGCCTCAGCGAGAAATACACGCTGGTGCTGATCGACGGCATGCGGGTGTCGCCGTATGCGTTCGCAGTGAACGGCAGCGATCAATTCTTCGACCTGAACACGCTGCCGCTCAACATCATCGACCGTATCGAAATTGTCAAGACAGGCGCGGTGTCTCAGTATGGTTCCGACGCAATCGCGGGCGTGGTCAACATCATCACGAAGAAAAACTTTCAGGGTCTTGAATTGGGGGGCAGCTACGGTGGCGCGACGAACGGTGAAGGCGGCCAGGGCACGACGAAGTTCAGCATCCTCGGCGGCTTCGGTGACCTGAACGCCGACCGCTTCAACGTGACGGCGGCGGCCAGCTACTACAAGTCGAACGGCATCTCGATCGCCGATCGCGACACGACGCAGAACCAGAACTTCTCCAATTTCCCGGGCGGCTTGTCGAACCAGAGCGTCTCCTACTGGCGCAATCCGACCACCGGCGCGAAGGTGCCGCTGAGCCCGTGTCCGAACGGAGGCCAGGCCGTGCCGGGCACCTCCGTCGCGCAGGTCAACGGTCCCGGCACGGTCTGCGCAAACAACACCGCGTACGCATCGTCGCTGTCGCCGTGGACTGAACGCCTGAGCGCGAAGGTGCACGCCGACTTCAAGATCAACGACGCGATGCAGGCGTTCGCCGATCTCTGGGAAAGCAACAATACGACGGTCACGAACAACTTCGTCGGCCGCCTCGGCAACAGCACGCAGACCTATGATCCGGCAACGGGCGGTCTCGCGCCTATTTCGAACCTTGTGCCGGGCAGCAACCCGTATAACCCGTTTGGCGTGCCGGCCAAACTGGTCTACGCATTCCCGGCCGCGCAGGCCGTGCATACGAGTTCCAACTTCTGGCGTGCCGCGACGGGCGTGAAAGGCTCGTTCAGCACGCCACGCGTGGGGGATTGGGACTGGACGGCGTCCTACACGCATTCGCAGGACACGGTGTCGAACAACTATTCGAACCTGATCAACGCGGCCGCACTGGAAAATATCGTCCAGAACGGCGTGTTCGACTTCGCCAATCCATCGTCGACACCGAACGGGTTGAACGGACTGTACGGAAGCACGTCGACACAGGCCATCACGAAGCTCGATGCTGTCGACGCGACGCTGTCGACGCCGAACCTGTTCACGTTGCCCACGGGTAACGTCGGCCTGGGTCTCGGTACGCAATTCACGCACCAGAGCCAGTACATCGGTACGGGCGCGGACTACGCGAACGGCACGCTCATCCAGCCGTCGCTGCAGTCGGTCAACGGGGAGCGCAACGTCGCGGCGGTCTACTACCAGATCGACATTCCTATCCTGAAGAACCTGACGTTCAGCCAGTCGGGGCGCTACGACCACTACAGCGACTTCGGTGGCGCGTTCTCGCCTCGCTTCGCGTTGCGCTTCCAGCCGATCCGCGAGCTGACGATGTACGGTTCGTACAACCGTGGCTTCCGCGCACCGACGCTGATCGAAAACACCTCGTCGAGGACCTACGGCGCGCAGGGCGCGGTCGACGCGAACGATCCTAACAACCCGAACGCATACAACCTCGTCGAGGAAGTGCAGACCGGTAACAGCAAGCTGCAGCCGGAGCGGACCAAGAACTACAACATCGGCTTCCAGCTGTCGCCCACCCGCAATACCGATTTCGGCTTCGACTGGTACAAGATCCACATCGACAACGTGATTGGCACGGAAGACATCCAGACGGTGGTCGACCAGAACGATCCGTCGAAGGTGATCCGTAACCCGAACGGCTCGATCGCGTATGTGCTGCTGCCGTATATGAACCTGTCGTCGCTCGATACGGACGGCTTCGAGACCACCTTCCGCCAGTCGGTGTCGACCAAGATCGGTACGTTCACGCTGTCGGGTGACTGGGCCTACGTGTGGCACTTCAAGATGCCGGTGGGCGGCGAGACGACCGACTTCGCGGGCAACAACGGTTCGCTGAACGAGCCGTTCGGCGGCAGCTTCCCGCGCTGGAAGGGCAACACGAGTCTGAACTGGAACTACCACAACCAATGGAACGCGACGTTGACGTGGATGTTCACGGGACCGTACAGCCAGGCCATCCTGTCGCCGGGCCAATATCCGAACATGCAGGACAGCGTGGCTTCGTACAGCCAGTTCAATCTGATGGTCAGCTACACCGGCTTCAAGCATTGGACGATCTATGCGGGCATCGACAACATCTTCAATCGTGCGCCGCCGTTCGACCCGGTTTATATGAACGCGAGCTACCAGACGGGCTACGACACGTCGCTGTACACGTATGTCGGTCGATTCGCGCAGGTTGGCGCGACCTACAAGTTCTGATGGCGATTGCGATGCACCGATAGGCTTTAGACCGGCCGCTCCACGTCCACCTCCCCATTTTTTGGAGCGGCCCTTTTTCGCCTGGCGCCACGACGGCCTGCAACCGGGACGTGCGGCGATGCAGTTCGCAGGATCGTTTTCAGCACGAACAACCAGTGGGATGCAGGTGGCACGCGGCAACCTGCACAGGAATCTACCGCGCGCAGGCCTCGCGCCCGCACGCTTTCGGACAGACCGACCATGAAACTGTTGAAATGGCGATGGGCAGGCGTGCCGCGCGCGGCGCTGTTCGCATGCGCCGTGCTGCTCGTGTCGGGTAGCGCCATGCCACGTGCGGCGCTCGCGGTGTCGGCGATCGCGCAATACGACCAGCCGAAATACCCGCCGGGCTTTGCGCATTTCGATTATGCGGACCCACAGGCGCCGGACACCGGCACGCTCAACTTCGAAAACTACGACGAAGCGCAGAGCTACGACTCGCTGAACCCGTTCCTCGTGCGCGGCTCGCCCGCACCGGACATCAAGAACCTGATGTTCGACACGCTGATGCAGCGCAGCTGGGACGAACTCGCGTCCGAATACGCGTTGATTGCCGACGACGTCGAGGTGGCGCCCGACGGGCAGTCGGCCACGTTCCACATCAACCCGGCCGCGCGCTTCTCGAACGGCGACCCGATCACCGCGGCCGACGTCAAGTATTCGTTCGATACGCTGACGAGCCCGCAGGCGTCGCCGCTGTACAACGCGCAGTTCTCGATCATCCGGCGCGCAGTGGTCGTCGACGGCCACACGATCCGCTTCGAATTCAAGCACGCGGAGCGCGACGCCGCGCTGATCGCGGGCGACCTGCCGGTGTTCTCGCCGAAGTGGGGGCAACACGCGGACGGTACGCGGCCGCCGTTCGACCAGATCGCGAACGAGCCGCCGATCGCGAGCGGCGCGTACCTGATCGAGCAGCGCAGGAACGACAAGCAGATCGCGTACGTGCGCAACCCGCACTACTGGGCCGCGAACCTGCCGTCGCGGCGCGGGATGTTCCGTTTCGCACGCGTGTCGTTCAAGCTGTATCTCGACCAGTACACGGCGCTCGAGGCGTTCAAGGCCGGCGATGTCGATGCGCGAATGGAGTACAGCTCGACGCAGTGGGCGCGCAAGTACGTCGGCAAGAATTTCGGCAACGGCATGCTGAAGAGGGGCGAGTTCCCGGACGGCCCCGCGCAGATGCAGGGCTTCCTGATGAACCTGCGCAAACCGATGTTCCAGGACGTGCGCGTGCGGCACGCGCTTGCGCTGGCATTCGACTTCGACTGGATGAGCCGGATGATGTTCTACGGGCAGTACCGCCGCACCAACAGCTTCTGGGACGCGAGCCCGTTCGCCGCGTCGGGCATGCCGAGCGCGAAGGAACTCGCGCTGCTCGAACCGTACCGCTCGACGCTGCCGCCGGAGGTGTTCGGCCCGATGGTCAAGCAGCCGTCGACGTTGCCGCCGGGCTCGCTGCGCGCGAACCTCAAGCAAGCGCGCGACCTGCTCGCTCAGGCTGGCTGGCACTACCGGGACGGCGCGCTGCGCGACGCGAACGGCACGCCGATGTCGATCGAGATCATCGACGACCAGCCCGGCATGGATCGCCTGATCCTGCCGTACGCGCAGGCGCTCGCGACGCTCGGCATCCATGCGTACCTGCACGAGATCGACAGCGCGCTCTACCAGAAGCGGCTCGACAATTTCGAGTACGACATGACGACGTATATCTACTCGCCCGTGACGATCCCGGGCGCGGAACTGACGCGTCGTTTCGGCAGCGAGGCCGCATCGCAGCCCGGCTCGGAGAACTATCCGGGCGTGAAGTCGAAGGCCGTCGATGCGCTGATCCGCGCGGCGCTTGCGGCCAATACGCTCGACGATCTCGAGACAGCCACGCACGCGCTCGACCGCGTGCTGATCAACCTGTACGTGCTGGTTCCGCAGTACTACATGCCGAACGCGCGGATCGCGTACAAGACGACGCTCGGCCATCCGCCGGTCGTGCCGGCTTCCTATCAGTACGAGGACTGGATCATCGACTACTGGTACGTGAAGAAGCCGGTAGCACGGCCACAACCCGCCGCGGCGGCCTGACGAGGGAGCGACGATGCTTGCATACATATTGAGGCGCCTGCTGCTGATGATCCCGACGCTGATCGGCGTCGTGACGATCACGTTCGCGGTTACGCAATTCGTGCCGGGCGGCCCGGTCGAGCAGGTGCTCACGCAATTGCGCCACGGCAGCGCGCGTGGAGGCGAGGCGGGCGGAGGCGGGGGCGGCTACCACGGCAGCCAGGGCGTCGATCCGCAGCAGATCGAGCAGATCCGCAAGCAGTTCGGCTTCGACAAGCCGCCGCTCGAACGCTACGCGCTGATGCTGAAAAGCTATGCGACGTTCGACCTCGGGCAGTCCTATTTCGCGCACCGCAGCGTATGGGCCGTGATCCGCTCGAAGCTGCCGGTGTCGATCACGCTGGGCTTGTGGACGGTGATCCTCACGTACTTCGTGTCGGTGCCGCTCGGCATCGCGAAGGCCGTGCGCAACGGCTCGCGTTTCGACACGGTAACGAGCGTGCTCGTGCTCGCCGGCTACGCGATTCCGGGCTTCGTGCTCGGCGTGCTGCTGCTGATGCTGTTCGGCGGCGGCACGTTCTGGCAGGTGTTTCCGATGCGCGGCCTGACCTCGGACGACTTCGACGAGCTGACGCTGATCGGCAAGGCTCTCGACTATCTGTGGCATATCGCGTTGCCGGTGACGGCGTCGGTGGTCGGCAATTTCGCGATCGTCACGATTCTCACGAAGAACACGTTCCTCGATGAAATCGGCCGGCAATACGTGCTGACCGCACGCGCGAAGGGCGCGCCGGAGCGCGACGTGCTGTGGAAGCACGTACTGCGCAATGCGGCGATCCCGCTGCTCACCGGGTTGCCGGCCGCGTTCGTCGGCGCCTTCCTGAACGGCAACCTGCTGATCGAGACGCTGTTCTCGCTCGACGGGATGGGGCAGCTCTCGTACGACTCGGTGATTCGCCGCGACTATCCGGTGGTGCTCGGTTCGCTGTTCCTGTTCACGCTCATCGGCCTTCTGACCAAACTCATTGCTGACGTCTGCTATGTCCTCGTCGACCCCCGTATCCAGTTCAACCGCCTGGACCACTGATCCGGCCGCCGTCGCATGCGCGGCGTCGCCGTCGCCATGGCGACGCACGTGGCGGCGGTTTCGCGCGCAGCGGCTCGGCTACTGGAGCCTCGTGATCTTTGCCACGCTGTTCGCGCTCAGCCTGCTGGCCGAAGGACTGTCGAACGACCGGCCGCTGGTGGTGCGCTACGACGGGCATTTCTATTTCCCGATCGTGAAGGACTATCCGGAGACGCAGTTCGGCGGCGATTTCCCGGCGAAGACCAACTATCTCGATCCATACATCCGCGCGAAGATCGAGTCGCACGACAACTTCGCGATCTACCCGCCGAACCGCTACCGCTACGACACGATCGACTATTTCGCGTCGCGGCCGTATCCGGCGCCGCCGTCCGCGAGCAACTGGCTCGGCACCGACCAGTTCGGCCGCGACGTGCTCGCGCGGCTGCTGTACGGATTTCGGCTGTCGGTGCTGATGGCGTTCGCGCTGACGGTTTCGGGCGTCGCGATCGGCGTGCTGACGGGCGCGCTGCAGGGCTTCTACGGCGGGCGCACCGATCTCGTCGGGCAGCGCCTGATCGAGATCTGGAGCGCGCTGCCCGACCTGTACCTGCTGATCATCTTCGCGTCGATCTTCGAGCCGTCGCTGTGGCTGCTGTTCGTCCTGCTGTCGATGTTCGGCTGGCTCGTGCTGTCCGACTACGTGCGCGCGGAGTTCCTGCGCAACCGCGCGCTCGACTACGTGAAGGCCGCACGCACGATGGGACTGTCGAACTGGCAGATCATGTGGCGGCACGTGCTGCCGAACAGCCTGACGCCGGTGATCACGTTCCTGCCGTTCCGGATGAGTGCGGCGATCCTGTCGCTGACGAGCCTCGACTTCCTCGGCCTCGGCGTGCAGCCGCCGACGCCGAGCCTCGGCGAACTACTGCAGGAAGGCAAGAACTACCTCGACGCGTGGTGGATCTCGATCTCCGCGTTCTCGGCGCTGGTCGTCACGCTGCTGCTGCTCACGTTCATGGGCGACGCGCTGCGCAATGCGCTCGACACGCGCGCGCGCGGCTCGGCCTTCGGCGGGGAGCAACGATGACGACTCCTTTGCTGGACATTCGACGGTTTTCCGCGCACTTCGGCGCGAAAGCCGCCGTGCAGGACCTGAGCCTCGCGGTCGGGCGCGGCGAGCGCGTGGCGCTCGTCGGCGAGTCGGGCTCGGGCAAGAGCGTGACGGCGCTGTCGATCCTGCGGCTCGCGCAGCAGGCGACGCTGTCGGGACAGATGCTGTTCGACGGCGAGGATCTGCTCGCGAAGACCGAGCAGCAGATGCGCGGCATCCGCGGCGCCGATATCGCGATGGTGTTCCAGGAGCCGATGACGGCGCTCAATCCGCTGTATACGATCGGCAAGCAGATCGCCGAGAGCCTGCGGCTGCACGAGGGGCTGCGGCCGGGCGACGCGCGCGAGCGCGGCATCGCGCTGCTGCGGCGCACCGGGATTCCGGAGCCGGAGCGGCGCATCGACAGTTTTCCGCACCAGTTGTCGGGCGGCCAGCGGCAACGCGCGATGATCGCGATGGCGCTCGCGTGCCGGCCGCGGCTGTTGCTCGCGGACGAGCCGACGACGGCGCTCGACGTGACGGTGCGCCAGCAGATCGTCGACCTGCTGATCGAACTACAGGAACAGGAGGCCGCCGCGCGCGGGATGGCCGTGCTGCTGATCACGCACGACCTGAATCTCGTGCGGCGCTTCGCGCAGCGCGTGGCCGTGATGGAGCAGGGCGTGCTCGTCGAAACGAACACGACCGGCGCGCTGTTCGCCGCGCCGCAACACGCGTACACGCGCCGGCTGCTCGACAGCGCGCCGCAACGTGCGGTCGAACCGGTCGCGGCCGGTGCGCAGACGATCCTCGACGTGCGGCAACTCGCCGTCGATTACCGCATCGCGACGAAGGGCTGGCGCGCGGTGTTCGGCAAGACGGCGTTCCGGGCCGTGCACGACGTGAAGCTGAGCCTGCGGCGCGGCGAGACGCTCGGGATCGTCGGCGAATCCGGGTCGGGGAAATCGACGCTGGCGGCGGCCGTGCTCGGCCTGCAGCGGCCGGCGTCGGGCGGCATCGAGATCGACGGCATGCCGCTGGCGTCGCTGCGCACGACACGCGGCCGGCGCGCGCTGTACGGCCGCATGCAGGTCGTGTTCCAGGATCCGTTCGGCTCGCTGTCGCCGCGCATGACGGTCGAGCAGATCGTCGGCGAGGGGCTTGCCGTGCACCGGCCGGAGGTGGCCGGCGCCGCGCGGCGCACGCGGGTCGCTGCCTTGCTGCAGGAGGTCGGCCTGCCGGCCGACGCGATGCTTCGCTATCCGCACGAATTTTCCGGCGGCCAGCGTCAGCGCATCGCGATTGCGCGCGCGCTGGCCGTGGAGCCGGAGCTGCTGGTGCTGGACGAGCCGACGAGCGCGCTCGACGTTTCGATCCAGAAGCAGGTGCTGAATCTGCTGACGAACCTGCAAAAGAAGTATCAACTGAGCTACCTGTTCATCACGCACGATCTCGCGGTGATGCGCGCGATGGCCCATCGGGTCATCGTGATGAAGGCGGGGCGCGTGGTCGAGGAGGGCGATACGCTCGACGTGTTGCACGCGCCGTCCCACCCGTATACGCAGGCGCTGCTCGCGTCGTCGATGCTCGCACCGGAACCGGGTCCGCTGCAGCGGGAAGGGGGCGCGGATGAGTGACGTGAAGCGGGCACGGCGCGCCCGTACCGTTCGCTGACGCACGCCGATGCCATCGTTCTTCATCGACCGCCCGGTGTTCGCGTGGATCGTCGCGCTCGCGATCGTCGTCGCGGGCATGCTCGCCATTCCGCAATTGCCGATCGCGCAGTATCCGCGCCTTGCGCCGCCGCGCGTCGTGATCACCGCGACCTATCCGGGCGCGTCGACCGAGACGGTCGACGCCGACGTCGGCAGCATCATCGAGGAAAGCCTCGACGGTGCCGACGGGCTGCAGTACTACGAGACGAGCAGCGACGGTCACGGCAATCTCGAGATCGACGTGACGTTCGCGCCCGGCACCGATCCGGACATCGCGCTCGTCGACGTCAACAACCGGCTGAAGCAGGTCGAGCCGCGGCTGCCGCAGCAGGTCGTGCAGCAGGGCGTCGGCGTGTTCAAGGCGGCCAACACGTTCCTGATGCTCGTCACGCTGACGTCGACCGACGGCACGCGCGACTCCGCCCAGCTCGGCGACTATCTGAACCGTTACGTGCTGCGCGAGCTGAAGCGCGCGCCCGGGGTCGGCGCGGCCCAGCTGTGGGACGCCGACGAGGCGCTGCGGGTCTGGCTCGATCCCGGCAAGTTGCGCGAATACGACCTCGGCGCCGACGACGTGATCGCGGCGATCGGCGTGCAGAACGCGACGGTGACGGCCGGCGCGATCGGCGATGCGCCGTTCGTGCGCGGCCAGCAGCTCACCGCGACGATCGTCGTCAAGGGACAGCTGACGTCGCCGGAGGAGTTCGGCCGGATCGTGCTGAAGTCGAAGCAGGATGGTTCGGTCGTGCGCGTCGCCGATGTCGCCCGCATCGAAATCGGCCGCGACGACTATTCGTTCTATTCGCGGCTGAACGGCCGTCCGGCGGCCACCGTCGGCATCCAGCTCGGCCCGCGCGGCAACGCGCTCGAAACGTCGAACGCGATCCGCGCGCGGCTTGCCGAGCTGTCGAAGACGCTGCCGCCGGGCGTCGCGGTCGAGATTCCGTTCGACGGCGCGCATTTCGTGAAGATCGCCATCCGGGAAGTCGTGCTGACGCTCGTCGAGGCCGTCGTGCTGGTGTTCTGCGTGATGTGGCTGTTCCTGCGCGAGCTGCGCTACACGCTCGTGCCGACCGTCGTGATTCCGGTCACGCTGATGGGCGCGTTCGTCGCGATGTGGGTGTTCCGGCTGTCGATCAACGTGTTCACGATGTTCGGCCTCGTGCTGGCGATCGGCATTCTCGTGGACGATGCGATCGTCGTCGTCGAGAGCGTGCACCGGGTGATGGAGGCGGGCGTGTCGCCGCGCGATGCGACGCGGCACGCGATGAAGCGGATCGGCGGGGCGATCGTCGGCGTGACCGCGGTGCTGACCGCCGTGTTCGTGCCGATGGCGTTCTTCCCGGGCAGCGTCGGCGGCATCTACCGGCAGTTCGCGGTGTCGATGATCGCGTCGATGCTCGTGTCGTCGTTCATGGCGTTGTCGCTCACGCCGGCGCTGTGCGCGAATTTGCTGAAACCGGTCGTCCGTCACGAAGGCGGGGGCGTGCCGCGCCGCAGCCTCGGCGCGCGCGTGGCCGACCGCTTCGGCGTCGCGTTCGCGCGCGCCGAGGCCAGCTATCGGCGCGTCACCGTGTCGGCGGTACGCCGCACGGGTGCGGTCGTCGGCATCTATGTCGCACTCTTGGCCGTGTGCGGGCTGCTGTACTGGACGATGCCGGGCGGCTTCCTGCCGACCGAGGACCAGGGGCAGCTGCAGGTGATGATCCAGTTGCCGGCCGGCGCCACGCAGGCGCGCACGCTCGCGGTCGTCCAGCGCGTCGAGGCGATCCTGCGCGCGGAGCCGGCCGTCGCGAACGTGACGAGCGTGATCGGCTGGAGTTTCGCGGGCAGCGGGCAGAACGTCGGGATGGCATTCGTCGACCTGAAGGACTGGGCGCAGCGCGACGTCGATGCGATGACGTTGCGCGATCGCCTCAACCGGCGTTTCGACGCGATTCTCGACGGCGACGTACAGGCGACGCTGCCGCCGTCGGTGCCCGGCATCGGTCACGCGGACGGCTTCACGTTCCGTCTCGAGGATCGCGGCGGGGTCGGGCTCGACGCGCTGAAGGCCGCCCGCGAGCAGTTGGCCGCGCGTGCAAAGGCGGACCCGGCGCTCGCGTCCGTGCATTTCGAGGACTTGCCGGACGCGCCGCGCATCGAGCTCGACGTCGATCGCGCGAAAGCATATGCGCTCGGCGTGCCGTTCGAGCGCATCGCGGGGCTGCTCGGCGGCACGTTCGGCTCGAACTACATCAACGATTTTCCGGCGTCGGGCCGGATGCGCCGCGTGATCGTCGAGGCCGACCCGGCCGCGCGTGCGACCGACGCGCAACTGATGGCGCTGACGGTACCGAACCGGACGGGGGACATGGTGCCGCTGTCGGCCATCGCCGCGCCGCACTGGACGGTCGGGCCCGTGATGCTGAATCGCTACGACGGCTATCCGTCGCTCGACGTCAGCGGCCGGGCGGCGACCCACACCAGTTCGGGTGCGGCGATGGCGGAGATGGAGCGGCTGGCCGCCATGCTGCCGGCCGGGATCGGTTACGACTGGGTCGCCGCGGCGCGCGAGGAGCGGATTGCCGAGCGGCAGACGCCGCTGCTGGTCGGGTTGTCGGTGCTCGCGGTGTTCATGGCGCTCGCCGCCTTGTATGAAAGCTGGACGATTCCGCTGTCGGTGCTGACGATCGTGCCGCTCGGCATCGTGGGCGCGTTGGCGGCGGCGTTCGCTCGCGGGATGCCGAACGACGTGTACTTCAAGGTCGGGATGATTACGGTGATCGGATTGTCGGCGAAGAATGCGATTCTGATCGTGCAGTTCGCACGCGAACTCGTCGGGCGCGGCGTGCCGCTGCGGCAGGCTGTGGTGGAGGCCGCGGCCGTGCGGTTTCGGCCGATCGTGATGACGTCGATGGCGTTCCTGCTCGGCGTCGTGCCGTTGGTGCTGGCGACCGGCGCGGGTGCGGAAAGCCGGCGTTCGATCGGGACCGGCGCGTTCGGGGGCGTGCTGGCGGCGACGATATTCGGGCTGGTGTTCGCGCCGGTGGCGTTTCGGGTAGTCGTGTCCATAGGCCGGCGCGGGCGGCATGCAGCGGTGACGAAGCGCGAGGCGCCGCGCGTGGAAACGGCCGGGAATCTGGAGATCGATTGATGGTAGTGATGGGGATTCATCGACCACGCGTTCGGACTGTTTCCATGCCAAGGATTCGCGTCTTCCCTCTGGTAAACAAAAAAGTTCGGACTGGCGAGTACCGGCCGCATGCTCCATTGCGGCGCATGCGCGAACGGGTGAAAAAGCAGCCGAACAAGGAAGACAAGACAACGGTAGCGGCTGATGAACCATATCGATTTTTATTCGGCACCAACCGAGTGCATCTATTGCACCTAAACAAAGTTATGTGGCATCAAATATTTTTTGACGCGTCGATTCTGTCCTGCTATGTTCGCGTCCAATGTAAAACTTGGTAGTAAACGGTAATTCATGTTCCGTGAATTAATGCTTTCAAAGTGAATACGTAAAGAAGCCTTTCAACGGGAGACTGCCTTCCTGGCAACCCGTACGCACTGATTGACGAAGCGCCATGGTGAGAATGTTCCAGGGCGTAGCGCGTATGCAGCCTTTCGATACGCGGAAATACCGATCCATGTAATTAGGCTTCCTAATTCTATAGAAATTCAGCTTCTTGTATTTCAAATTCATTCCACTCATAAGCGGAGGAAATAATTTTGAAAGAAATGGGAAGGTGGACGGAATGGTTGTGATCGTCAGATGACGAATCAGGAACGCGGGGCAACGCTATTTAAAGGCCGGCGAGTCTCCGTGCATACAAAAAGGTCAGGCCTTGCGACGACAAAGGGAAAGGGGTGTTATGAAACCAACGGCTTTGGGATCGGCAATACGCAGCATCGCATGGGCTGAAGTCGCGTTGACGGCGGCTTTGGGTACCTCCGCTTACGCGCAGACAACGCCTGTCGACGGGAGCGTCGCCGCCGAGCAAACCGGCAGCACGGCCGCCGCCGCGCCCGCGCCGGCGTCCGGCGCCGCTGCGGGCGGGCAGACCGTGAAAAAGCTCGACAAGTTCGAAGTGACGGGCTCGCTGATCCGCACATCGGATAAGGTCGGCCACACCGAAGTGCAGGTCATCACCGCGAAGGAAATCCAGCAAAGCGGATACACGACGGTCGCCGATTTCCTGCGTTCGACCTCGGCCAATTCCGCAAGCAGCTGGGGCCAGACGACGATGAACAGCTCGGCACCCGGCGGCGCCGGCATGGCGTTGCGCGGGCTCAGCGAGAAATACACGCTCGTGCTCGTCGATGGCCAGCGCGTCGCGAACTATGCGCAGTCGGTGAACTTCACCGACACGTTCTTCGATGTCAACGCGATCCCGCTGAACATGGTGGAGCGCGTCGAGATCGTCAAGACCGGCGCGGTATCCGTCTACGGCTCGGACGCGATCGCGGGCGTCGTCAACATCATTACGAAGAAGAACTTTCAGGGCCTGCAGATCGACGGCCAACTCGGCAAGGCGCAGCATCCGGGCGACGGGCAGGGCAACTTCAGCGTACTGGCCGGCTTCGGCGACCTGAATTCGGATCGCTTCAACGTCACCGCGGCCGCCAGCTATTACCGCGATTCGGGTTCGACGCTCGGCGATCGAGACATGACGTCGGCGCAAGACTTCACGCAATATCCCGGCGGACTGGCAGCGCCGCTCGGGCCGAACCAGCAATCGTACTGGTCGCTGGCGGACGGCTCCAAGGTGCCGCTTTCGCCGTGCCCGCCCGGCAGCAAGACGAGCGCGACCAATTGCACGTATAACCCGGCCGCGTCGACGTCGCTCGTTCCGTCCACGACGCGCCTGAACGCGAAGGTGCGCGCCACCTTCAAGATCGACGACAACACGCAGGCCTATGCGGGCTTCTGGGTGAGCCGCGATGAAACCGTCCAGTTGCAGGGACCGGCGTCGATCTCGAGCACGACGAACGTCTACAACCCTTCGACCGGGTCCGTTTCGCCGCTGCCGCGCACCGTACCGGTGAGCAATCCTTATAACCCGTTCGGCGTGCCGACGGCGATCAACTTGACTTTCCCGGGCAACGTCGTGAGGGCGGACACGGTATCGACGTTCTGGATGGCGAACACGGGCGTCAAAGGCTCGCTCGACGCGGGCAGATTCGGCGCGTGGGACTGGTCGGCCGATTACGGCCACTCGCAGAGCACCGTCGATACGACGTATCGCAACCGGATCAACGCCGCGGGCCTCGAGAACATGCTCGCGAACGGCACCTATAACTTCTCGAACCCGGCCTCCACGCCAAACGGCCTGAACGGCGTTTTCACGGACGACGATCAGCAGGCCATCTCGAAGGTCGACAGCGTGACGGCCAAGGCCTCGACGTCGAATCTCTTCACGCTGCCCGGGGGCCCGGTCGGCCTGGGCCTGGGCACCGAGTTCCGCCACGAATCGTCGACGATCAACCCCCAGACGCTCGCGTCGCAGGGCGTATCCGCACCGGCGAACGTGCAGACGGTGGAGGGTTCGCGCAACGTCGCCGCCGCGTTCTACCAGGTCGACATTCCGATCCTGCGCAATCTGACGTTCACGCAGGCGGGCCGCTACGATCACTACAGCGACTTCGGTGGGGCGTTTTCGCCGAGCTTTGCGCTGCGTTTCCAGCCGGTGCAAATGCTGACGACGTATGCATCGTACAGTCGCGGCTTCCGCGCGCCGACCCTCGTCGAAAACTCGCAGGCCGTCTATCTCTCTCACCAGAACCTCGTCGATCCGAACGATCCGAGCGGTGTGCCGACCAAGCACTTCACGACGGAGCAAGTCGCGGGCAATCCGAATCTTCAGCCGGAGCACACGAAGAACTACAACATCGGCTTCCAGCTTTCACCCGATGCGATGACCGATATCGGCGCGGCGTTCTACAAGGTCCGCATCGACGGCGTCATCGGCACGGACGATCCGAACGCGGTGCTCGTCGCCAACGATCCCTCGCGCGTCGTGCGCAACGCTGACGGGTCGGTGCGTTACCTCGTTCAGCATTTCGTGAACCTCGGTGCGCTCGATACCGATGGCTTCGATCTCAACTTCCGCAAAGCGCTGCGCACCAAGTACGGCACGTTCACGCTCGCAGGCGACTGGACTTATGTGTGGCACTTCAAGCTGCACAGCCCCGGAACCGCACCGCAGGACTTCGCCGGCAACAACCTTGCGCTGCTGCAGCCATTCGGCGCGAGCAACCCGCGCTGGAAGGGCAATACGAGCCTGAGCTGGGACTACCGGCAGCTGACTACCACGCTGACCTGGCAATACACTGGGCCATATACGAACGCCGTGGCCGCGGAATTCGGCGACGGCGGTACGGGATCGGTGGCGTCGTACAGCCAGTTCAACCTGATGTTCAACTATCGCGGCTTCAAGCATTGGACGATTTACGGCGGCATCACGAACCTCTTCGACAAGAAACCGCCGTTCGACGTCGAGTGGCAAGCCGTGCCCGACATCACTGGCTATGACCAGTCGCTCTACACGGATCTCGGCCGCTTCTTCCAGATCGGGGCGACGTACCGGTTCTGACGGCGAGGAGGCCGCCAGGCGGCAACCCGTCCCGGCGCGCGGCCCGCGCCGGGACGACGAAGAATGAGCACATCGACTCCTACGAGGATCAGAGGTGGAGGGTTTGAATGCGAAGGCGCTCGGCCAGCAGCACCTCGTGCAGTCGATCTTTGTTATTTGACATAATCAACATTATCAACATTTTTTGTTGTAGCGGCCATATCCTAATGTCGTGTTCTGGCTATTTACAGATGTCGTGTTTTTGACTGCTGGCATGCTGGACGGCTCGTTGAGTAAGCCCGGGAGCCGACCATGCAGCCAGCCGGATTCGACCTCGCCGGCACGAGCGACGATCGAATCGACTGAACGTCCTGCCAACGACGTTGCAGCGAAGGCAACACCGTGGTTCGCGAATCTGGCTTCCGGGACGAATCGCTACACGATACCGTTGTTACCGTTGTACTGAACGCTTACCCTTCAACGGAGCACATCATGCGATCGAGGATTTTATTTTCCGCGATTCTATGCACTTCAGCGGCACTAGCGGTCATCCCGGCGATCGCCAGCGCGGCGCCGTTCACCATCATGGTCGATGACCTCAGTCACGGGCATTTTACGAACGAACACGTGTACGGAGGCTTTGGCTGTCGCGGTCAGAACGTTTCGCCGCGAATTTCGTGGACTCACGTTCCGCGCGGCACGAAGAGCATCGTCGTCACAATTTTCGACCCCGATGCGCCGACCGGCGGGCTCGGCTGGACCCACTGGGAGATCGTCAATATTCCACCTTCGGAGTCGTCGATCGAAAAAGGCGCTTCCGGCAATCCGAAATTCCTGCCGGCGGGCGCTGTCGAGACGTTGACGGACTTTGGCGAATCCGGATACGGTGGGCCCTGCCCGCCTCCGGGGGCGTCGCATCGATATGTCGTGACGGCGTCGGCCTTGGACGTGGAAAAAATTGACGTGGCGCCGGCGGCGAGTCCTGCACTCGTCGCCTATCAGATGCACGGGAAAGTCATCGCTCAGGCGAAATACGTCGCCCGATATCGTCGCGCATTGACTCACGATTGATGGTTGTCATTACGCCAATGACATTCCACCATCACTAGAAATTGCGCGCCACGCCGACCATGAACATGTCCTGGTCCTTGTCGTTGCCGGTTGCGACACGATTGAAGCGCAAGCTCGCCGCCCACTCGTTCGTGATCCGATAGGCCACTTGCGCGCTGAGCAACGCATTGAGTCGTGTCGTGCCGGAAACGTCGTTCCGATCCCGCGAGAGATACGGACCGACGCCGGCCGAAAGCGTCCATTTGCTCGTGACCGGCGCGACGTACCAGAATTGCGCGGCCACGCCTCGTCGGCCGGCCACGCCATTGTTGCCTTCATAGATGAAGCTCGCCGAATAGGCCCACGCATTGCCGAGCGGCCGCTTGACTTCGACCATGTATCCTTTTTCGATCGGCACTCGAGGGCGGTTCGTCTGCGACGTCCCGGCCCAAACGCCGACCTGCGTCTTGCCGTCCGAAAACACCGGGCCAGGAGCGCCGCCGAAATCCGAGCCGATACCGAAGAGCACCGCGTCGGAATTGAATCCGCCAATCATCTGGACGTGGTTGTACTGCAGCTTGAGGAAGAAGCGGTTGGGAACGACGTAATACCGCACCGCTGCCGACGCACGCACGCCCCAGCGCTTTTCATTGCGTGGCTGGTCGTCGACATGTGTCGTGTCCATGCTGAAATACGGGCCCGCCGAAAATTCGAGTGCCATACGACTGCCGAGCGGCCAACGAAACGAACCCAACGCGGCGAAACCGTCACGGTGGTGATCCAGCGGATGCCCCTCGTTCAAATAGGCAAGATAGACGGAGAGGTAGTCATTCAAGACGTCGCCGAAGCCGACTTCGTACGCACGCCAATGCATGTCGCCGCCTTCGGTCGCGCGTCCGTCGCCATACACCGCATAGGCGTTGAGCGTTCTCTCCGATGATTTGGGCCCGCTCGGCGAGCTCGAAGGACCGTCCTCGGCGTGCGCGTGTACCGGGCACGCCAGTATTGTCAGACCAGCGATCGAGCTTGCGAGGACGAAGCGCGAACGGATGCGACGGCACGGTCCCATTTGGACACCCCCTCACCTTGGTCACCGCGATTTCGTGGAGAAGTTGATAGCGATTATAGGCGGCGTCCGGTCAGACGGCTGACGTGCATCGCATGCCGACATCGGGCAGGCGCATCGACGACGAAGCCATCGACGATGCAACCGCTCGCCTGCTCGCCCGTCGTTCCCGCGAGCCGCGCGACGATGTCGCAAACCGTTCGCAGAACGTGCGGCTGAAATGCGACATGTCGTTGATCCCCGCCGCAACGCGACGCCCCGTTTTTGTCTACATAGATCAGGCTCGTGTCGCCCTCTCCCGATCCCGCCAAACCGCTCATTCACCCTGCAACTACCACTACTGCCAGTACCTGCGCTGTCCCTGCCCCCTTAACCTTGTCGTCATCGCTGGCGCGCCGTCGACGGCCGCGCCGCTTCGACCGGAGACACGACAGATGCCATTCGACTGGACACAGGAACAGTACGCGACACGTGCGCGCTTTCGCGATATCGGCGCGGAGATCGCCGCGGCCGTGGAGCAGGACGGCCGCACGCCGGCCGAATTCGACGAGGCCGGCTGGACGCGGCTTGGGCACGAAGGACTGTGGGACATGATCGTGCCCGACACGTATGGCGGCGACGGTCACGGCTGGTGGCATTTTTCCGCGGCGCTCGAAGGGCTTGCGTCGTCGATCCGCCGCCCTGCGCTGCTGCTGTCGGTGATCGCGCAGGCCGGCATGGTGCGCGCACTCGAGCGCCACGGCACGGC
Source organism: Burkholderia sp. LAS2 (assembly GCF_018417615.1). Taxonomy (NCBI): domain Bacteria; kingdom Pseudomonadati; phylum Pseudomonadota; class Betaproteobacteria; order Burkholderiales; family Burkholderiaceae; genus Burkholderia; species Burkholderia sp. LAS2. The sequence continues at coordinate 2,308,830 of NZ_CP071052.1, read as the reverse complement.
GGCGCAGCAGGACCGCTATTTCGGCGCGATCCTGCGTGGCGAACTGAGCGCGACCGCGATTGCCGAGCCGGGCACCGGCACCGACGTGCGCAGCATCGCGACGACGCTCGCCGAGCACGGCGACGGCTACCGGCTGACCGGCAGCAAATTCAATATCGCGCATGCGCCGCTCGCGCGCTTCATTCTCGTCGTCACGCGCATCGAAACGCCGGGCCGGCGCAACACCGCGCTCGTCATCGTCGATCGCGATCAGCCGGGCATGACGGTGTCCCCGCCCGACCGCAAGCTCGGCCTCGAAGACCTGCCCACCGGCGCGCTGCATTTCGACGACTGTCCGATCACGCGCGGCCAGTTGCTCGGCGAACCGGGCGCCGGGCTCGGCAACCTGATCGACATCATCTCGCTCGGCCGTCTCTATTACGGCCTCGTCGCGGCGCAGGTGACGGCGCCCTATCTGCGCGATGCGATCGGCTATTGCCGCGAGCGACGCAGCTTCGACAGCACGATCGATGCCCACCAGTACGTGCAGCGCCGCCTCGTCGACCTGCAGATCGGCATCGAGCGCGGCACGTGGCTCGCGCGTGGCGCGCTCGCGCAGTTGCTGACGGATCACCCGCAGGCGTTGATGACGTGCTCGATCGCGAAGCTGGTCGGCGCGCAGGATCTCGTCGACGGCGCGATCGGTCTCGTGCGGCTGTACGGCAGCCTCGGCTATCAGGCCGGGCCCGTGGCCGCGTTCGCGGCGGACGCGCTGGGCTTCATGAGCGTCGGCGGCACCGAGGAAATGCATCGCAAGAACATCTTCAACCAGATGATGCGCGCCGGCTGAGTGCCCGCGCCATCGCCACGCGCACCCCGCGCCCTACAGGAAACCACGCATGACACCGACGAACCGACGCCCTTCCCGCCTGCGCCGCTCCTGGCTGTTTCTCGCCGGCGCCGATCACGATGCGCTCGTTGACGGCACCGCGAGCGGCGCGGATGTGCTGATCCAGGAACTCGAAACCTTTACGCCTCCCGACCGGCGCCCGGCCGCGCGCGAACTGAGCGAGCGGGTGCTCGCCGGTTGGCGCGACGCCGGCGTGCTGGCGTCCGTACGCGTGAATCCGCTCGACGCGGGCGGCATCGACGACCTGCGCGCCGCGATGCGCGGCCGCCCGGACATCGTGATGATGTCGTACGTCGCGACGCCCGAGCAGGTCGTCGCGCTCGACGAAGCCGTCACGCGTTTCGAGCGGGAATACGACATCGCGCCGGGCTCGACCGAACTGGTGCCGAACGTCGAGACGACGCTCGGCCTCGTGAACACGATGGCGATCGCACGCTCGAGCCCGCGCGTGTCGGCCGTGCTCGTCGCGACCGAGGACATGGTGGCCGACATGGGTGCCGAGCGCACCCGTGCGGGCCGCGAGCTCGACTACGTGCGCTCGCGTTTTCGCGTCGAATGCGCGGCGGTCGGCGTGACCGCGATCGACTGCCCGTACAGCTATGCCGACAACGAAGGCGCGGAGCTCGACATGCGCGTGTCGCGCGACCTCGGCTACCAGGCGAAAGCGATCGTCAACGCGCAGTTCGTGCCGGCCGTCAATCGCGTGCTGACGCCGACGGCCGATGAAGTCGCTCTCGCCCGCCGCGTGATCGACGCGTTCGATCACGCGCGGCGTACCTCCGGCGGCCGTCGTGTAGCCGCCGCCGTCGTCGACGGCTTCCTCGCGGAAGTCCCCGACTATCTCGCCGCGCATCGGCTGATCGCCCGCGCGACGCAATTCGGCATCGCATGAGTGTCGCCATGGATACGATCGCCACGCGCCTGAAGGCGCTGAAAACCCTCGCGCATGCCGCGCCGCACGTGCCGGCCGACCACTGGGCCGATACGCCGCACGCGCAGTTCGAACGCTGGCTCGACGAGGCCGTGACCGCGGGCGCGCTCGAACCGCAGGTGACGACGCTGTCGACGGTCCGCCCGGACGGACGGCCCGATGCACGTTCCGTCGTGCTGCTGAACCTCGACGCGCGCGGCTGGCATTTCGCGGCGAACGCACGCAGTCCGAAGGGGCGCCAGCTCGCGAACCTGCCGTTCGCGGCGCTGACGTTCTACTGGCCCGCGATCGCGAGCCAGATCCGGCTGAGCGGCCCGGTCGAGCGCTTGCCGGACGCCGAAGGCCATGCCGATTTCGCGAGCCGCCCCGAGCGGTCGCGCGCGAGCATCCTGGCCGGACGGCAAAGCGAACGGCTCGACGATCCGGCCGACCTGGCGCGTGCGATCGACGCGCAGCTCGAACGGCTGGCCGCCGATCCGGCGCTCGTGTCGGACGACTGGCACCTGTATACGCTGGCGCCGGACGACGTCGAGTTCTGGCGGGCCGACAGTTCGCGCCGTTTCGCGCGGCAGGCTTATCGCCGCGCCGGCGAGCGCTGGGAGCGGTGCGCGCTATGGCCGTGAAGCGTGACGAACCGCCGTCGCTGCCGCGCGACGGCATGCATGACCGCCTGCACGACGACACGCGGCTCGCGCACGCCGGCCGCGACAGCGCCGCATGGCACGGCTTCGTCAATCCGCCCGTCTACCATGCGTCGACCGTGCTCAGCCCGACGGTGTCGGATCTGCTGAACCGCACGCAGCCGTATATCTACGGCCGTCGCGGCACGCCGACGACGGACGCGCTCGAGCGCGCGGTGACGAGCCTCGAAGGCGGCGCCGGCGCGGTGCTGTGCCCGTCGGGCCTGTCCGCATGCACGCTCGCGCTGCTGTCGTGCCTGACACCCGGCGACCATCTGCTGATGACCGCATCGGTCTACGGCCCGGTGCGTCACGCATGCGAAGGCGTGCTGGCGCGGCTCGGCGTCGAGACGACGTGGTACGACGGCAGCACGCCCGTCGCGGCCGCGTTTCGTCCGAACACGCGCGCACTGTACGTCGAGGTGCCCGGCTCCTACACGTTCGACATGCACGACATCCCTGCCCTCGTGCGGCTCGCGCACGCGCACGGCGCGCAGGTCATCGCGGACAATAGCTGGGCCACGCCGCTGTTCTTTCAGCCGCATGCGTTCGGGATCGACGTGTCGATCCAGGCCGGCACCAAGTATCTGGTCGGGCACTCGGATGCGATGCTCGGCACGGTGTCGGCCAACGCGCGCGCGTGGCCCGCGCTGAAGCAACTGCACGGTGATCTCGGACTGTGCGCGGGCCCCGACGACGTCTATCTCGCGCTGCGCGGATTGCGCACGCTCGGCGTGCGGCTGCGGCAGCACCAGCGCAACGCGCTCGCCGTCGCGAGCTGGCTCGAGCGGCGTCCCGAGGTGCAGCGGGTGCTGTATCCGGCATTGCCGGGCGACGACGGCCACGCGCTGTGGCGCCGCGATTTCCGCGGCGCGTCGGGGCTGTTCTCGATCGTGCTGCAGCCCGCGCCCGCGCATGCGATCGACGCGTTTCTCGATCACCTGACGCTGTTCGGGCTCGGCTATTCGTGGGGCGGCTACGAGAGCCTCGCGCTGCCGTTCGAGCTGGACGCGCACGGCCTCGCGGCGCGCTGGCCGTCCGGTAGCCGCGGCGTGCGCCTGCACATCGGGCTCGAGGATGCGGACGACCTGATCGCCGATCTTGCGGCGGGCCTCGACCGCTATGCGGCATGCGCGTCGATCGCCGCTTGCGAGGATGCCGCGCGATGCTGACCGTCTGGGGCCGCCGCACGTCGTTCAACGTGCAGAAGGTGTTGTGGCTCATCGGCGAGCTCGGCCTGCCTTACCGGCATATTGCGGTCGGCGGCGAGCATGGCTCGCTGCAGACGCCCGCGTTCGCGGCGCTGAATCCGACCTGCCGAATTCCGGTGATCGACTGGGACGGCGACGTCGTGTGGGAGTCGCACACGATCCTGCGCTATCTTGCCGCGCGCGTGCCGAACAATCCGTTCTGGTGCCGCGACACGTTCGCCCGCTCGCGCGCGGAGCGCTGGATGGACTGGTCGCAGACCGCGCTCGAACCCGACGTGATGACCGGCTTGTTCTGGGCGCTCGTGCGAACGCCGCCGGAGCGGCGCGACGAGGCGATCGTGCTCGACAAGGCCGCGCGCAGCGCGACGCATTACCGGCTGCTCGACCGGCTGCTGTCGACCCAGCCGTTTCTCGGTGGCGCGTCGCCGGGCCTGGCCGACATTCCGGCCGGTGCGACGCTGTTCCGCTATTTCTCGCTCGACGTCGAGCGGCCGCCGTTGCCGCACGTCGAGGCCTGGTACGCCCGCCTGTGCCGACGGCCCGCCTATCGCGAACAGGTGATGGTGTCGTTCGACGCGTTGCGCGGCCAGCCGGGCTGACCTTCTACCGACCACCCGACATGACGCACTTAGCCCTTCGTCCGATCCTGATCGTGCTGCATCGCGAACAGTCGAGCCCCGGCCGGATCGGCCGGCTGCTCGCCGCCCGCGGCCATCCACTCGACATCCGCCGCCCGCCGCTCGGCGATCCGTTGCCGGCGACGCTCGCCGACCATGCGGGCGCCGTGGTGTTCGGCGGGCCGATGAGCGCCAACGACGGCGATCGCTGGATCCGCGACGAGATCGACTGGATCGGTGTGCCGCTGCGCGAGGCGGCGCCGTTTCTCGGCGTCTGCCTCGGCGCGCAGATGATGATTCGCCATCTGGGGGGGCGCGTGAATACGCATCGCGACGGGCGCGCGGAAATCGGCTACTGGCCGATCGCCGCGACGCCGGCCGGCCGTCGGCTCGGTTCATGGCCGTCGCACGTGTACCAGTGGCATCGCGAAGGCTTCGAGCGCGTGGCCGGGCTCGAGATCCTCGCGACCGGCGAGCATTTCGAGAACCAGGCCGTCCGTTACGGGCCGCGCGCGTACGGTGTCCAGTTCCATCCGGAAGTGAGCTATTCGATGATGCGGCGCTGGAGCACGGCGGCCGCGCACAAGCTGACGGTGCCCGGCGCGCAGGACCTGGCGACGCAGGCCAGCGAAGGCTGCCGGCACGACCGCGCGACGGCCGCGTGGCTCAGCGCGTTTCTCGACCGCTGGCTCGACGAGACGCCGGCGTCAGGTCGGCACCGTCACGTCGGAGATGCTGATCAGCCCCCACTCGACCGCGCGCAGCACGGCTTCGTGCCGACGTGACACGTTGAACTTGCGGCGGATGTTCATGAAGTGGAAGTTGATGCACGACTCGGTCACGTTCAGGATGTGGCCGATTTCCCACGAGGTCTTGCCGGCCGCATGCCAGCGCAGGCACTCGACCTCCCGCCGGCTGAGGCGCGGCACGCTGTCGGGCGGTGCGTGGCAGCGTGTGCCGGCGATCGCTTCGCAGGCGATGTCGCGCAACAGCGTGAGCGCCGCCAGATGCCGGTCGCAGCGCTCGCACGTGGCGGCGAGATCGTCCGCGCTCGCGCACGACAGCATGCCGACCTCCCCCTTCGGGCCGCGCACGGGCAGCACGACGCCGCTGCGCATGCCGTACGCGGCCGCCGCTTCGTAGCATGGCCGTTGCTCGGGCAGCCCGAACAGCGCGCCGTCCCAGACGAGCGGCAGCGCCGAACGGAAGCAATGCTGCAGCATCGGGTCGATGCGGTCGAACTGCCGCTGCCGGTACAGCGCCGTCCAGCCCGGCACGCCGCTGCTCCACTTGCGCGCGAGATCGAACGACGCGCCGGCGAACGGCAACACGATCAGCACGACCTTGTCGAACCCCATGCCGGCGGCCGCGTCGGTCATTCGCTGCCATGACGCGTCCGTGTCGCCGGGTACCAACCATTTCAGACAATCCAGTCCTTTCATACAGGCCACCCCGTTTAATTGTTGGAATCTGCAATCAGGCGGACTTGCGCAACCGGTTCGAGGCGTTGCGCGCGAACGGGCCGCGCTAGACCGCCTCCGTCAAGCGTCGCCGACCGGCCTGCTTCGCGTCGTCGAGCGAAGCCGTCACGTCGAACGGAATCCCGAACGCCTTTTCGATGCCGGCCGCGTTGGCGATGGCCGCTTCGCGCTCGCGCGGGTCCGGTTCGACCGACACGAGCGCGCGGCAGACCGCGGCGAGCGCGGCGCGGTTCTGCTTGAGCCACATGCCGCGTTCCTTGCGGTCGTCGTGCTGCTCGTCGGGCCGGGCCGGCGGAAAGATCATGACAAACGGCTCGCCGTGCCGCATCAGCGCGTGCATGTCGTCGAGCCAGCGCTGCGCGTAGCCGGCGGATGCGATTGCATCGTTGCGCACGACGACGAGCGGAAATTCCGTGACGTCGAACACGGCGAGCGCCGCCAGTGCGGACGGCGCGTTTTCAGCGTGGTGGGTAGGCATCGGGTCAATCTCCATCGAATTGAACAGCATGGGTTGGAACGGGCCGCGCGGCGCCCGTTTCATCGTTTCGCGGCGGCGCCGGGGCCGAATGGCGGGCGGGCGAGCCACACCACCGCGATCACCGCGAGATACACGCAGCCGAGCGCGAACGACACGTCGTTGAACGAAATCTGGTAGGCCTGAGCGTCGACCAGGTTGCCGAGCAGCGTCGCCGCGCGTTGCGGATCGCCGCCGCCGAGTTGCGCGAGTTCGGCGCGAACGGCCGGATCGAACTTGCTCAGGTGCTCGCTGAGCTGCGCGTGATGCAGGATCGCGCGCCGGTCCCACAGGAACGACGTGATCGACACGGCGAAGCTCGCGCCGAGCGTGCGCAGGAACGTGGACAAGCCGGAGCCCGCGGCGATCTCGTCCGGCTTCAGGTCGGACAGCAGGATGCTGTTGATCGGCATGATGAACAGCGCGAGGCCAAGGCCCTGCAGCAGCTGGATCAGCGCGATGTGCGTGAAGTCGACGTCGGGCACGAAGCCCGCGCGCAGGAACGACGACGTGCCGAGGATCGCGAACGCGCAGCACACGAGCACGCGCATGTTGAAGCGCGGTGCGTACTTGCCCATGAACGGCGTCATCAGCACGGGGATCACACCCATCGGCGCGACGGCCAGCCCCGCCCAGAACGCCGTATAGCCGAGCGTGCGCTGCAACCACTGCGGCACGATCACGTTGACCGCGAAGAACGCCGAGTACGCGAGCACGAGCGTTAGCGTGCCGGCCGCGAAGTTGCGATGCTTGAACAGCCGCAGGTTCACGATCGGGTTCGGCTCGTTGAGCTCCCAGATCAGGAACAGCGCGATCCCGAACGCGGCGACCACCGACATCACGACGATGAACGTCGAGTTGAACCAGTCGGCTTCGTTGCCCTTGTCGAGCACGATCTGCAGCGCGCCGACGCCGACCACGAGCGCCGCGAGACCGACATAGTCGACGCGCGCGGCAACCGTCGTCTCGACGCGCGCGCGCATCTGCGCGAACACGCACATCGCGGCGAACACGCCGATCGGCAGATTGATCAGGAACGCCCAGCGCCACGAGTAATGTTCCGTCACCCAGCCGCCGAACACGGGGCCCGCGATCGGCGCGACGACGGTCACCATCGCGATCATCGACAGCGCGAAGCCGCGCCGCTGCGGCGGGTAGATCGACAGCATCAGCGCCTGGGTGGTCGGGATCATCGGCCCGGCCACGAGGCCCTGCAGCGCGCGGAATGCGACGAGCTGCGGCAGGTTTTGCGCAAGGCCGCACAGCAGCGACGCGAACGTGAACGCCAGCGTCGCCCATACGAACAGCCGGACCTGCCCGACGCGCTTCACGAGAAACCCGGTCAGCGGCAACGCGATCGCATTGCTGACCGAGAACGTCGTGACGACCCATGCGCTCTGCGTCGTGCTGACGCCGAAGTTGCCGGCGATCGTCGGCAGCGACACGTTCGCGACGGTGCCGTCAAGCACTTGCATGAACACCGCGAGGGCGAGGCCGAACGTCGTCAGCGCGACGCTCGACGGACGAAAGCCGGCGTCGGCGGCCGGCATCGGGCCGCTCATCGCACACGCTCCGCATGCACGGCCGCCGGCAGGTTCGCATGCACGACGTCGGCGATCAGGCTGTCGGCGCGCGCGAGCTCGTCGCGGTACACGTCGGTCCGGAACACCGGCGCATCCTGCGCGCGATGCGACAGCATCGCACCGCTGCGGTCGTGCTGGTCGACGCGCGCATGCATCGACAGGCCGATGCGCAGCGGATGCGCGTCGAGTTGCGACGGGTCCGTCAGTTCGATGCGCACCGGCAAGCGCTGCACGATCTTGATCCAGTTGCCGGTCGCGTTCTGCGCGGGCAGCAGCGAGAACGCGCTGCCGGTGCCGACGCCGAGGCTCTGCACGCGGCCCGTATAACGCACGGCGTCGCCGTACAGGTCGGCGGTCAGCTCGACCGGTTGGCCGATCCGCATGTGTTCGAGCTGCTTTTCGGTGAAGTTCGCGTCGACCCACAGCTCGCGCAGCGGCACGACCGCGAGCAGCGGCACGCCCGGCGACACGCGCTGCCCGACCTGCACCGTGCGCTTCGCGACATAGCCGGTGACGGGCGCGACGATGTCGGTGCGCGCACGGGCCAGGTAGGCGGCGCGCAGCCGCGACGCCGCGGCCTGGACGTCGGGATGCGACGCGACCGCGGTGTCGTCGACGAGCGCCTTGCTCGTCTGGTGCTGTTCGGTCAACGTCGCGAGCGCGCTTTGCGCGGCGGCGTACGCGCTTTGCGCGGACGTCAGCGTGTCGAGCGCATGCGCGAGCTCCTCGCGCGAGATCGCGCCGGAGCGGCCGAGATCCTCGCGGCGCCGATAGTCGGCTTTCGCCTTGTCGAGCGCGGTGCGCCGGGCGTCGAGGTCGGCGCGCGCGCCGTCGATGCTGTTCGCGAGCCCGCGCTCGTTGCTGTACAGGCCGCGCACCTTGCGCACCGTGGCCGCGAGGTCGGCTTGCGCGGCCGCGAGCGCGATCTGCGCGTCGCTCGCGTCGAGACGGACGAGCGGCGTGCCGGCGCGAACGAGGTTGCCGTCGTCCGCGTCGATCGACACGACGGTGCCCGTCACCTGCGGCGTCAATTCGACGACGTTGCCTTGCGCGTACGCGTTGTCGGTGGACTCGTACCAGCGGCCGACGATCCCGTACCAGATGCCCCAGCCGACGATGCCGAGCGCGAACACGGCGACGAGCGCGCGCACGAGGTGCTTGCGTCGTGCGGGCGGCGGCGTGGCCGGTGCGGCGCCGCCCGGCGCCGGTTGCGTGCGGGCGTCCGACCCGCCCGGCGCGCGCGGCGCACCGGTGTGGTCGGCCGACGGGGGCTGGCGGGCGCTGGCGGGATCGGCGGTTGCGGGCCGCGCGGGAGTCTGCAGGGTGTTGTCGCTGCTCATGGTTCGATGTCAAGGACGGTGGGAAGGAGTGGCGGCGAGCGCGACGTCGTCCGGCTCGGCATGGAAGCCGCCGCCGAGCGCGGCGACGAGCTGCAGCGACTGGTCCGCGCGCTGGGCGCGCAACGCGGCGACTTCGCGACTCGCGATCAACAGCTGCTGGCGCACGACGAGCGCGTCGAGGTAGCTGCCGACGCCGGCCCGGTAGCGCGCGTCCGCGAGCCGCCATGCATCGGTGGCGGCGTCGAACGCGCGCTGCTGCGCGTCGGCCTGCACCGCGAGCGAATGCAGCCGGTGCAGATCGTCGGCCACCTCGCCGATCGCGCCGATCAGCGTCTTGTTGTAGCCGGCGACCGCGACGTCGTATTGCGCGTCGCGCTTGCGCAGCACGCCGCGCCGTTCGCCGCCGTCGAAGATCGGCAGGCTCACGGCCGGGCTGACGTTGTAGGTGCGCGAGGCGGCCTGGAACAGCGATGCGCCGCCGCGCGTCGCGAGACCGATCAGCGCGGTGAGACTCACGTCGGGCAGGAAGTCCGCGCGGGCGGCCGCGACGTTGCGGCTCGCGGCTTCCACCCGCCAGCGTGCGGCGACGAGATCGGCGCGCCGGCCGAGCAGCGCGGCCGGCAGGTCGGCCGGCACCGCGAGCGCGGCGGTGGGCAGCGGCGCGGGCCGCACGAGCGCGAGGCCGCGATCGGGGCCTGCGCCGAGCAGGATCGCGAGCGCGATGCGCGCGCTGTCGATCGCCTGCGCCGCGCGTGCCTGCTCGCGTATCGCGGCCGCGACTTCGCTTTCGGCCTGGCGCTGCTGCGCGACGTTGTCGATGCCTTTCGTGACACGCTGACGCGTCAGCGACAGCGCTTCGTCGGCGCGATCGTATTCGGCGCGCGCGACGTCCTGCTGATCGAACGCATAGGCGAGATTCACGTAGGCGCGCGCGACGTTGACGGACAGCAGCACGCGCGCGGCCCGTGCATCGATCTGCGCGGCCCGTGCTTCGCCGAGCGCGGCTTCCCACGCGGCGCGGCGGCCGCCCCACAGATCGAGATCCCAGCTCAGGCCGAGATTGATCTCGCGCGTGTGGCTGAAGACACCGCCGCCCTCGCCCGTCGAGAACTGCGTGGCGGACGTGCGTTCCCCTTTCGCGCCGGCGCGGCCGACGAGGTGCGGCAGCCGGGCGGCCTGCGCTTCGATCACGAGCGCCTGCGCTTCGCGCGCACGCGCATCGGCGGTCGCGAGATCGGGATTGCCGGCAAGCGCTTCGTCGATCAGCGCATTCAGCTGCGCATCGTTCAGCGCAGCCCACCAGTCGGCGGCTGGCCAGTCGGCGGCCGGCGCATGCGCGAGGCTGCGCGATGCGGCGAGCGTATCGGCGCCGCGCAGCGTGCCGGCGGGCGTGAGCCCGTCGCGGCTCGCGCAGGCGCCGAGCATGGCGAGCACGACGGCGACGGCCATTCGCGACAGGACGCGCGGCGCGACGGCATCGCGCGGCGGCGGAGCAAGTACTGCATGCATCGCATTCCTCGGATTCGTTTGAGTTTGAATACGACACGCATTGTTGGACGCTCCCCGGCAAAGCTGATAATGTTGTTTAGACAAAAAATAATGAAATCCGGCCATGCCCATCCGAGACACCTCTCCCGCCCGCGCGGCGCAACGCGCCGACGCCGATCCGAGCGAACGCGCGGACGGCCCATCGCTGATCGCCGTCTGGGGCGAGGACGACGGCAGCAACACCTACCAGCTCGGCACGCGCGAGGTCGACTGGCACAGCCATCTGCGCGGTCAGGTGTTCTGCGTCGAAAGCGGGTTCGCGCACGTGCGCACGCCGCACGGTTCGTGGCTGCTGCCGCCGCATCGCGCGGGCTGGATTCCGCCGGGCGAGCAGCACAAGGTCAGCATCAGCGGTGCGCTGAGCGGCTGGAGCGTCGTGATCGCACCGGCCGCGAGCCGCCGGATGCCCGACCAGCCGTGCGTGATCGCGATCAGCGAACTGATGCGCGCGCTCGTGCGGCGCGCGGTGTCGTGGGCCGACCAGGACCGGCTCGACCTCGAGCAGGCGCGCATGAGCGTCGTGCTGCTCGACGAGATGCGCCGCGCGCCGCACGAACCGCTGCACTTGCCGATGCCGCGCGACCGGCGGTTGCTGCGGATCGCCAACGCGATCCTCGGGCAGCCGCACGACAGCCGGACGCTCGACGCGTGGGCCGAATGGGCCGGGCTGTCCGCCCGCACGCTGAGCCGGCTGTTCGTCGCGGAAACCGGCACGAGCTTCGCGCAGTGGCGGCAGCAGGCGCGGCTCACGCATGCGCTCGAACGTCTGGCGAACGGCGACAGCGTCGCCAACATCGCGGACGCGCTCGGCTATGCGACGCCGAGCAATTTCATCGCGATGTTCCGCCGCGCGTTCGGCGATTCGCCCGCGCATTACTTCGCGAAGCGCAAGCAGCCGTAATGCCGTGCGGCATCGCCCGGCCCCCTATCACCCCTGCCAGTACTGCGCGCGCATCGACGTCGCTATAGTCGCCGTGCGACCGGCCGGTCGGTCGCCCAATGTGACCTGTGGAGGATGTCGATGTCGAACGCCGTCGGATCGGACAACACGCCGATCGTCTCCGAGCAGCAGCTCGCCGATCATCTGGCCGCCGGCTGCAAGCCGGCCGCGCAGTTCCGGATCGGTACCGAGCACGAGAAATTCGTCGTTTCCCACGCGACGCACGCGGCTGCGCGTTATGAAGGACCGTCCGGCATCGCCGAGGTGCTGGCGCGGCTGCGCGGCGACGGGACGCCGATCGTCGATGCCGGGCAGACCGTCGGCGTGATCCAGCGCGACGGCGCCGCGATCTCGCTCGAACCGGCCGGCCAGCTCGAACTGTCGGGTGCGCCGCTCGATACGCTGCACGATACGCACACCGAACTGCATGCGCACCTCGCCGCGGCCCGTGCGGCATGCGATCCGCTCGGCCTGCGCTGCGTGCCGCTCGGTTTTCACCCTCACCTGTCGCGCGACGCGCTGCCGTGGATGCCGAAGCAGCGCTACGCGATCATGCGGCGCTACATGCCGCGCGTCGGCACGCGCGGGCTCGACATGATGCAGCGCACGTGCACCGTGCAGGTCAACCTCGATTTCGCGTCGGAAAGCGACATGGCGCGCAAGCTGCGCGTGTCGCTCGCGTTGCAGCCGGTCGCGACCGCGCTGTTCGCGAATTCGCCGTTCCGCGACGGCCGCCCGTCGGGCTTGCTGTCGACGCGCGCCGACACGTGGCTCGATACCGACGCGGATCGCTGCGGCGTGCCGGCGCTGTTCCTGTCGCGCAGCTTCGGCTTCGAGCGCTACGTGAGCTGGCTGCTCGACAACGTGCCGATGTACTTCGTACGGCGCGGCGATCGCTATGCGGACGCGACCGGGCACACGTTCCGCGATTTTCTGCGGCGGCGCATTCCGCATCTCGAAGGCGAGATGCCGACGCTGGGCGATTTCGCGGACCATCTGACCACGGTGTTCACCGAGGTGCGGCTGAAGCGCTATCTCGAGATGCGCGGCGCCGATGCCGGCTCGCCGGACATGATGGTCGCGCTGTCCGCGTTCTGGACCGGCCTGCTGTACGATCCGGCCGCGCTGTCGGAAGCCGAGACGCTGGCTGCCGAGATCGATCGCGGCACGCTGCTCGCGCTGCGTCGCGACGTGCCGCGTACCGGGCTCGACACGCCGGCCGACGGCCGGTCGTTACGCGCGGTGGCGGCCGATGCGCTCGCGATCGCGCATCGCGGCCTGCGCGCGCGGGCGCGCAACGATGCGGCCGGACGCGACGAATCGATGTATCTCGCGCCGCTCGACGAAATCGTCGCCGGCGCGCCGACCCAGGCCGAACACTGGCTGGCCCGCTATCGCGATGCGTGGGCCGGCGACGCGACGCGGATCCATGACGAAGCCGCCATCTGAGCGCGTCGCGCCGGGCCGCTCACGCGCAGCAGGCAAGCAGCGGCTCGTGCGCGAACTCGGCGCCGAGCGGCAGCGCATGGCCGCGTCGCCGGGTACGCACGGCGTGCGCGAGCGTCTCGAACAGCTGCGCGGTATCGGCGAACGACAGGCACGCGTCCGTGATGCTCTGCCCGTAGCGCAGCGGCACGCCCGGCACGAGATCCTGCCGCCCTTCGATCAGGTGCGACTCGATCAGCACGCCGACGATGCGCGTATCGCCGGCCGCTACCTGCGCGGCGACTTCCGCGCCGACGGCGAGCTGGTTCCGGTACTGGCGTCGGCTGTTGCCGTGACTGACGTCGATCATCACGCGCGGGGCGACGTGCGCGGCCGTCATCCGCTCGCAGGCGGCATGCACGGCGGCCGCGTCGAAGTTCGGCTCGCGCCCGCCGCGCAGCACGACGTGCGTATGCGGATTGCCGGGCGACGCGCTCGCGCATAGCCGGCCGTCGGCATCGATCGACAGGAATCGGTGCGCGTGCGCCGCCGCGCGCATCGCATCGACGGCGACCTGGACATTGCCGTCGGTGCCGTTCTTGAAGCCGATCGGAATCGGCAGCGACGACGCCAGCTCGCGATGCACCTGCGACTCCACGGTGCGCGCGCCGATCGCGCCCCAGGCGACCAGATCGGCCAGGTAGCGCGGCGACAGCGGATCGAGAAACTCGGTCGCGGCCGGCATCTCCGCGCCGTTGAGGTCGCACAGCAGCGCGCGGGCCGTCTGCAGCCCGACGTCGATCCGGTCGCTGCCGTCGAGCAGCGGATCGTTGATCAGCCCCTTCCAGCCGACCGTCGTGCGCGGCTTCTCGAAGTACACGCGCATCACGATTTCCAGCTCGTCCGCGAAGCGCGCGCGTTGCAGCGCGAGCCGTGCCGCGTAGTCGCGTGCGGCGTCGGGATCGTGTATCGAGCACGGGCCGGCGATGACCACGAGCCGGTCGTCCGCGCCATCGAGCACGTCGACGATCGCGCGGCGGGTCGTGTGAACGGTGCGCGACGCGCGCCACGCCGGCGGCAGTGCGCCGGCCAGATCCGCAGGGGACGGCAAGCGCGACACGGCGTCGCGGTTTGTCGTCCAGGCGTTTGCATGCATGGGGACTGCCCTCCTGTCGATAATGAACGGGATTTTTTCACTACAGCGCGACTGTATTGAATGGCGCTTTCTACGCGCAACTAACATATTTATCAGTTTCTAATTCATAACTTTATGAATGAGAAGAATAAGAGTCGGATTCGATAATCGAGGAACCCGGTGCGTGTACGTTTGCGGCGTGTGGAACCGCATATTCATTGGGTTTCATTCGAAAATGGGGATGTGATTTCGCAGAGGGGACTGCAGGCTGATGCGACTTTCCGCCGCGCGTCGCTATTCGTTCTGATAGTGGCGGCCCGATAGTCGTTCGATTAATTTTCGGATGCCCGAGGGCCATTCGGGCTCGAAAATATAAATCAACCCAGTCATTGCGGAGAGTCACCATGTCGAAACGACATTACGAAACCCCTATTCACGTCAAGTATCGCGATACGGATTCGATGGGGCATGTGAGCAGCCCCGTCTATTACGACTACCTGCAGCATTCGTATCTCTGCTACATGTTCGACCTGCTCGGCCTGCCCCGCAGCGAGAAACTGCCGCACATCATGGTGAAGACGCAGTGCGAGTACCTCGCGCCCGCGCAATTCGGCGACAACCTGACCATCCGCTCGAGCATCGTGCGCTTCGGCAGCAAGAGCTTCGATCTCGAACACCTGATGGAGCGCGACGACCAGACCATCGTCGCGCGGGGCGTGTCGACGCACGTGATGTTCGATTACGCGAACAACACGACGCTGCCCGTGCCCGACGAATTCAAGACGCGCGTGCTCGAATTCCAGGGGTCGCTGTGATGCGTGCGCACCCATTCGGGGGCGACACGTGAGCTGCGCGGTGGCGCGCGCCCGGCGCCGGATCGGCGCGATCGTGGAGCGGCGGGACGATCGCGCGATCGTGATCGTCCGGCATGCGGCGCAGGCCTTGCTCGGGCCGGCTGCGCTCGAGCGGCACCGTGCGCTCGCGTATCGCCACGAGGACGAGCTGGAGGTGCTGCTGCAGCCGTGCGGTGGCGCGCACGACGGCGTGCGGACGCTGCTCGGCCGGCTGCGGGACGCCGGCGTGGCCGTCGCGCTCGACGCGGCGACGGTCACGCACGATGCGTCGCTGCTCGAATTCGCGAGCTGGGTCACACGGTGTACGACGACGCCCGACGGCTCGGCGATGGCACGCGACGACGCGGCCGTGCCGGGCGGTGCGCTGCTCTCCGGGCTGGTCGTGCGATGGCGCGATCTGCACGACAGGTGGCGACGGCCCGACCGCGACGCGGGGCCCGAACGCACGCCGCGAACCATTGCGGCGGATGCGGCCGAACACATCGCGGCCGGCGATCCGGACGAGCCGATACTCGGCGCGCTGCTCGACGCCGATGACGCGTCGACCGGCGCGGCGCTCGACACGCTGTCGGACGCAGTGCGCGCGCGACGGATCTGTCTGGCGACGCGGGCGCGCTGGCCGCTCGCGCGACGGTTATGAACACCGCCGTAGCGACGGCCGGCGGGCGCGCGTTTCTGGTCGGCATGATGGGCGCGGGCAAGTCGACGCTTGGCCGCGCGCTCGCGGCGTCGCTCGGCTGGTCGTTCGCCGACAGCGACGACGAGATCGAGCGGCGCATGGGGCGCTCGGTCGCCGCGCTGTTCGACCGGGTGGGCGAAGGCGGCTTTCGGCTGCTCGAAGCGCAGATCGTCGACGAGCTGACGCAGCGCGCGAACGTGGTCGTGGCGACCGGCGGAGGCGCGGTTCTGAATCCGCGCACCCGCGCACGCCTGAGCGAACGCGGCAGCGTGATCTATCTGCATGCGGACCCCGATGTGCTGTGGCGGCGTACGCGCGACGACGCGCGGTGTCGGCCGCTGCTGCAGGCGGGCGAGCCGCGGCAGACGCTCGCCGCGCTGTACCGGATGCGTGACCCGCTGTATCGCGAATGCGCGCACGCGCTGGTGGACACGACCGCACACGACGTCTCGCGCGCAACGGCGGAGGTGTTGACGGTGCTGTTTGCGCGGATGAGCGCGCCGGCGTGATGGCGCATTCAGTTCCCTGCCCTTCGAATCGAGCGCACGTTCGGTGGCCCGCGCGTTTTTGAAACGGCGAGTTTGGTTTGCCAACAGTGCTATTGTGATAAGAAAAGTTATCTGGATAGATGCATTGTTTTATCCAACTGCATGTTCCGCGACAGAAGGTTCAGGTCATCAAACCACCGGGAAATCGGTTCCGTCGCGAGCGCTCGCCACGTTTCGACATTCGCGCGCGGCGATCACCTTGCCGAGCGTCCGAACCCTATCGGCCAAGAACCAGAGCGGCGAAACCGCATCGTCCACTGGGCAGCCGTGGTTCATTGGGGGCGAAATCGCCTGAAAAGCCTTGCCAGGAAAGGCGCTGCCCGTTTCAGATACATTGAAATACAAAATATCGCATACGATTTAATCGAATACGCTTGACGCAAGCGGCAGCCAGGCGGAAACTGCGTCGCATGCGATCGAATCGCATCTGACACAAACCTCAACTGACGGAGCAAATGATGAGCAAGATCGACAAAGTGCTGTACACGGGCAAGACGCATACGACTTCCGGCGGCCGCGACGGCGCGGCGCGCAGCTCCGACGGCCGCCTCGACATCCAGTTGTCGTCGCCGGGCAGCGCCGGCACCGGCACCAACCCGGAACAGCTGTTCGCGGCCGGCTGGTCGGCCTGCTTCATCGGCGCGATGCAGCTTGCGGCGCGTGCCGAGAAGGTGACGCTGCCGGCCGATCTCGCGGTCGACGCCGAAGTCGATCTTGGCACGGCGGGCAACGCGTACTTCCTGCAGGCCCGGTTGAACGTGAGCGTGCCGGGGCTCGAACGCGACGTCGCGCAACGCATCGTCGACACCGCACACCAGACCTGCCCGTATTCGAAGGCGACGCGCGGCAACATCGACGTCGAGATCCGGATCGCCTGAACGTTGCATCGGGCGGCCGAACGCCGCCTTCTCGAATTCCCGATTCCTTTTCTATCGAGGTGAAAAATGAAGACTCAATTGATCGCTGCGCTGCTCGTCGCTGTTTCGTCTGCCGTTGCCGCTCCGGCGTTTGCCAATGAGTCCGCCGTGACGCGTGCGCAGGTGCGCGCCGAACTCGCGCAGCTTCAACACGTCGGCTATCCGCTGAACCGCGCGACCGACGCCACCTACCCGAACGATCTGCAGGCCGCGCTGACGCAGATCCACGCCGACGATGCCGTCGCGGCCAACGCACAGGCTGCCGGCTACGGCAGCAACGGCGACACCGCGACGCAATCCGGCCGCCGCTATGTCGCCAGCGTGGCCGAGCGCTCCGTGTACTTCGGTCACTGAGTACCCCACCGGTACGTGAACCGCGAGTCCTTTTATTCCTGATGCCATTTTTTCGAGGTGAATGATGAAAACCCCATTGATCGCTGCCCTTCTCGTCGCCGTTTCCGCTTCCGTCGCCGCACCGGCGTTTGCCGACGCAGGCGTCGTGTCCCGCGCGCAAGTACGCGCCGAGCTCGTCCAGCTTGAACAAGTCGGCTATCGGCCGGGCCGCGCGAACGATCCGCATTACCCGGCCGACCTGCAGGCCGCGTTGACGCGCATTCATGCGAACGATGCGGTGGCGGCCGATACGTCGGCATCCGGTTACGGCATCGATGCCGCAGCCGCGACGCAGTCGGGCAGCCGGCCGGCGACGCGTATTGCCGAACGCTCGATCTACTTCGGCCATTGAACGAACACGCGAACGACGCCGATGGCCGGCGTGCGGTGCGCTTCCCGAATTCCTTTTCTATCGAGGTGAAAAATGAAAACCCAACTGATTGCCGCCCTTCTCGTTGCCGTGTCGGCCACCGTCGCCGCGCCGGTTTTTGCAAGCGAAAGCACCGTCACCCGTGCGCAGGTGCGTGCGGAACTGGCCGCGTTGCAGCAAGCCGGCTACCAGCCGAATCGCCCCAACGATCCGAACTACCCGGACAATATCCAGGCGGCGCTGAAACGGATTCGGGACGACGGCGCCGTCGCGGCCGACACGAAGACAGCCGGTTACGGCAACGACGCCGGCGGCGCCTCGCAGTCCGGCAGCCGAAACACGCTGCGCACCGCCGAGCGCTCGATCTATTTCGGACATTGAGCGCGGTACGGCGAATTCGGTCGCCGAAGTCCCCCATATAAAGCGCATGCGATGTAATCGCATGCGCTTTTTTCATGTTGCGCGGATCTGCGTTGACGGAGCTACCTGCCCGGCCCATCCAGGATTATTCTGTGCGGCCCCCATCTTCCATCAAGGAGCCGCCGATGCCGGACGCGATGACCGCAAACACGACAGGCGATGCGCACGTGCTCGACCGGGTCGTCTGGAATGCGCTCACGGGCAGGCAGCGCCGTTTTGCGCTCGGCGACGGCCGTGCGCTGCGGTTCCCGACGGCCATCGCGCCGTTCGCCGCGATCGACGACACGAGCCCGGCGTCGTTGGACGCACTGCGCGCGCTGATCGCCGCACACGGGCCGGCGGCGCTCGTTACGCCGAACGAAATCGAGCCGCCGGCGGGATTGTCGGTGATCCGGCGCGCGACGTTGCTTCAGATGACTTGCGAACGGACGTTCGAGCCGGCCCCCGAATCGGAGCATGTTCCGCTCGGCGAAGCCGACGTGCCGGACATGCTCGCGCTGACCGCCGCCGCGCAGCCGGGCCCGTTCGGCCCGCGCACGTTCGAGCTCGGCCACTACATCGGCGTGCGCCGTGACGGCCGGCTGGCCGCGATGGCCGGCGAGCGGATGCAGGTGGACGGATATACCGAGATCAGCGCCGTCTGCGTGGATGCCGCGTTTCGGCGGCAAGGGCTGGCGGCGCGGCTGATCCGGTCGCTGATCGCGACGATCGGTGCGCGTTCGCAAACGCCTTTCCTGCACGTCCTCACGACGAACCAGGTGGCGATCGAGCGCTATCTCGCGCTCGGTTTCGTCGTCCGTCGCGAGATGCACCTGCGGGTGCTGGACGATGCGCGCGCATGACCGAGCGGCCGGCGCGATACCCGCGTCGGCCGCTTGTCGCGCCTGAGTGTTTTTATGCGTCGGTCGAGCGGATCAGGTTGCCGCGCAGCGTGACGATCGCCTTCTGCACCTTCGCGAACTCGTCCGGCTTCAGCCCGGTCGCTTCGACCAGGTTCATGTCGAGCCCTTTCTCGCGCACGCGGCGGCCGCTTTTCGTCAGGCTGACGAGCACCTGGCGCTCGTCGGACGGATCGCGGTGCCGCTCCAGATAGCCCATTGCCTCGAGCTTCTTCAGGATCGGCGTCAGCGTATTGGATTCGAGGAACAGCTTCTCGCCGAGTTGGCCGACGGTCTGGTTGTCCTGCTCCCACAGCGCGATGATCGTGATGTATTGCGTATACGTGAGGCCGAGCTCGTCGAGGATCGGCTTGTACGCCTTGCCGAACGCGAGGTTCGCCGAGTAGATCGCAAAGCACAGGAACTCGGACAGCTTCGGCGCGGCAGGCGACGGGGTTTCGGTCGGTTTCATGGACTTCCTCCAGCGACACGAACGGTCGCAGACAATCGCATTATATATCGCATGCGATCTTATCGGAAGCATGATAATCGGGGGCGATCGGCCGACGCGCCGCGCGCTCAGCCCGGCTTGCGGCGCTTGCCGGTTTGCTGACGGCTCACCGACAGCAACGTGCACTGCACCGGATGCGCGATTTCGGTCGCGAGCCCGCCCGCGGCAAACAGCAGGATCATCAGCCAGCGTTTCATGCGTCCTCCACGACCGACAGGCTCGCGCCATCGGCGACCGCCGCGTCGAGCGCATACGGATCGACGCCGTCGAGGCAACCGAGATTGACGCGCCAGCAGGCCGGATCCTTGCGGGTCTGGTGGAACGGATAGACGCCGCAGCCGCTGCAGAAGTAGTGACGCGCGGTGTGCGTGTTGAAGCGATAGCACGTCAGTGCGTCCTCGCCTTCGATGACGCTCAGATTGGCGGCGGCGAACATCGGGCTCATCAACGCGCCGCGTCGGCGGCACAGACTGCAGTTGCAGCGAATGGCCGGCGCAATCGCCGTCGTGACTTCGAATTTGACGGCCCCGCAATGGCAGGACCCCTTGAACCAGGTTGCAGACATGATGGACTCCGGAAGAGGTCATGCCTGCTTTATAGCGAACCCGCGCGCGGGCGGTGTATCGCACTGTATCGGTAGTCGGCGCGGATACAGGACATTGCAAATCTACCGCGCGCGGCGACAGGTATCGCATTTCCGGTTTCATCCCTAGAATCGGCGTCATGGTTTTCCCGGGCCAAGGGATCGCGCGGGTGCGCATCGTTTTCGATATGCACCCGCCCGCCACGCAGGCTGCAACGGCCTGCCGCGCGAATCTGGCCACCGCGCGCGCCCCACCCTTTCTGCTCAGGAAAGGAGGCTTGAGACATCCTCAATTATCACGTGCCGCCGATTTGCCCACCATGTATCGGACGATCGGCGCAACCCGCATGGCAGACGCTTGCGCGAGCCCGGCGATGCCTGTCGTCGCGCCGGGCGGCCGACGTGTTACGCGGGTCGCGAACGGCCAGAGCCCGCAACACCGCATATCGATAATCAGGAGACACGATGAACAGCCAATCCCTCGACCTCGACGGCCACGCGGGCAAACCCGCGTCCGCCCGCCCGCCGGCCGCCTCCGCAGGCGCCGGCGTCGACACGGCGGCCCTCCCCGGCCGCCGCGTCACGCTCGGCGATTTCATGGACGATCTGCCGGTCGGTGCGTTGCATCGATTCGTCGTCTGGGTGATCGGCATCGGGTTGTTCTTCGACATGTACGAGATCTTTCTCGTCAGTACGATCGGCTCCGCGTTGCAGCACGAATACGGGCTGAGCCGACAAAGCGCCGATTTCAAGCTGTTGCTGGCGTCCGCGTTCATCGGCATGTTCGTCGGCGCGATGTGCCTGGGCAGCCTGGCCGACCGTATCGGCCGACGCAAGGCGTTCCTGCTCACGCTCGGGTGGTACAGCGCGTTCTCGCTGGTCGGCGCGTTTTCGGTGAACGCCGACATGCTTGTGGCCTGCCGTTTCCTGACCGGCATCGGCGTCGGCGCGATCTATCCGGTTGCCGACAGCTTCCTGTCCGAAATCCTGCCGAAGGACAAGCGCGGCCGGCTCGCCGCGTGGGCCTATACGACTTCGTATGTCGCGGTGCCGCTCGTCGGCTTTCTCGCGCTGTGGCTGAACCCGCTGCATGTGGCGGGCGTCGCCGGCTGGCGCATCATTCTCGCGATCGGCAGCCTCGGCGCCGTGTACGTGCTGTTCGTCCAGCACCGGCTGCCGGAAAGCCCGCGCTGGCTGCTCGCGCAAGGCCGCACGGCCGAGGCGCACGCGGCGCTGCGGCGCTTTGCGGAAAGCGCCGGCGTGCGCGCGCCCGAACACTTCGCGGAACCGGCCGAGCCGCAGCGGCCGCTCGGGCTCGGCGAGCGCATCGCGCTGCTGCGCCGCCAACCGTATGGCGCGCGCTACCTGATGCTGGCGATCTTTCACCTGTTCCAGGGCTTCGGCTATTACGGATTCGGTACGCTGGCCGGCACGGTCGTGAAGAGTCGCGGTTTCGACGTGACGGACAGCACGCTGTTCATCGCGCTATCGTTCATCGGCTATCCGATCGGCTCGCTGCTGTCGATTCCGCTGCTCAACTGGATCGAGCGCCGCACGCTCGTGATCGTGTCGATCCTGTCGATCGCGGTGTTCGGGCTGTGCTTCGCGTATTCGGGCAATACCGTGCTGATCGTCGGCTTCGGATTCCTGACGACGTGCGCGTCGAACGTGTTCAGCAACGCGTATCACGTGTATCAGGCCGAGATCTTCCCGGCACGCGTACGCTCGACGGCGATCGGGAGCACCTATGCGCTGTCGCGCATCGTCAGCGGCGCGCTGCCGTTCGTGTTGCTGCCGGTGCTCGTCAACTACGGCGCGGGCGCGATGTTCGGCGTGATCTCGGCCGCGCTCGGCGTCGTCGCCGTCACGCTGCGCGTGCTGGGGCCGCTGACCACGCGGCGCAGCCAGGATGAGATCAATCCGGTTTGACGCGGCAGTCGGCACGGAGCGCACGGGCGCATGCCCGTGCGTCGCCGTTTCATCGCACCATCGCACCATCGCATTCACCGCGCCGACATGAAATCAAACAGCTTCGCGACGTCGGTCGTCAGCACCGTGTCGGCCTTCACGCCGACCCACAGCGTGCGCGTTGCCCACGCGTCGTCGAGCTTCACGACACCGAGCCGCGCCGCGCGCTCGCCGGTCACCGCGTCGCGCGGCAGCACGCCGATGCCGAGGCCGGCCTCGATCATCCGGCTCACACCGTCGAAATTCGATACCTGGATCCGCAGCTTCAGCGAGCGCTCGGCCGCGAACGCGGCGTCGGTCATCCGCGCGAGCAGCGAGCTGCCGTCGCTCAAGCCTACGTAGTCCTCGTCGAGCGTATCCGCGAAGCGGATGCTGTCGCGCGCGGCGAACCGGTGCGTGCGCGCCACGAGCAGCACGAGTTCGTCGCGCCGGTACAGCCGCCGGTCGATGCCGGGCGCCGGCACGTTGTCGGCGAATACGCCGAGATCGGCCTTGCCCGACGCGAGCGCGTCGACGATCTCGTGGCTCAGCCGCTCCTCGAGACTGACCTTGATGCCGGGGTGGTCGGTGAGGAACGCGGCAAGATCGGCGGGCAGGAACTGGACGATCGCTGACGTATTGGTCCACACGTGGATATGGCCGCGCACGCCGGCGACGTAGTCGCTCATCTCGTGCGCCATCCGGTTCACCTGCTCGATCACCTTCGCCGCATGATCGAGCAGCGCGCGGCCCGCGGGCGTCAGCTCGACGCCGCGCGCATGCCGGACGAACAGCGCGCTGCCGGTCACGCTTTCGAGTTCGGCGATGCGCTTGCTGACCGCGGACAGCGTGAGCTGGCCGTGTTCGGCCGCCTTCGTCAGGCTACCGTGCTCGGCGACGAGCGCGAACACGCGCAGCGACTGCAGATCGAAATGAAGCGGGTTCACCATGTCGTGGAATCCTGGAAGGCCGTGCCGGGGTATGCCGTCAGCGCGCCGGCCTGACGCCGATCATACGCCGGGCCGTGCGCGTGCGATATGGCCGGATATGGCCCGGCTAGCGCGGCGCGATTGCATGCAAGGCGTCGAGCATCGCGCCGTCCGGCGTCGCGAGATCGTCGAGCACCGCGAAGTGCTGCATGCCGCGCAGCCATGTGCGGACGATCCGCTCCCCGGCGGCTTCGCACGCCGTCGCGTAGACGTCTGCTTGCCGGATGAGTTCGGGCAGTTCGGCGTCGCCGACCGCAATGACGGTCGGGGCGCCGGGCCCGATGTGATGCAGCGGACTGTATGCGTCGACTTCGCGCGCGGTGAGCTGCAGCTTGTCGTTCAGGCAGCACAGCGCGATCGGTTCGAGATCGACGAGCGGGCTGATCGCGAGTGCCGACACGACGGCCGGATGCGCGCGATGCACGGCCGTCAGGTGGCCACCCGCCGAATGGCCGCTCAGGTAGATCGGCCGCCCCGCGGTGCCGAGGCCGTCGCGGTCGGCCGCGAGATGGTCGAGCAGCGCGCCGATCTCGCCGACGATATCGGTCATCGTCGCGACCGGCGCGAGCGTGTATTCGGCGAGCACGACGTCGTAGCCACGCGCGAGCGGCCCGCTCGCCGCATACGCGAAATCCTCTTTCGTGCAGTGCTGCCAGTAGCCGCCGTGAATGAACACGAACAGCGGCGCGTCGGGCTGTCCGCACGGCAGCCAGTCGAAGCGCTGCGCGGGTTGCGCGCCGTAACGCAGGTCGCGCCGGCCGGGCGTTGCCGCGTACAGCGCCGCGCTGCGCGTCTGGCATGACGCCAGCAACGCGGGGAAATCGGGAACGGCCTTCGTGTTCAGGTACGCGGCGTCGAGCGCCGTGCGGTCCATGCCGCGATAGAGGATCGTCATTCGGAAAGTGCCTGGATCGGGTTGCGGATGCGCGCGGCCGGTGGGTTCCGTGCGCGGCGAAGGCGGCGGCCGCGCCGACGCCGTGGCGCCATTATCCGCAGCGCGGCCGCGCACGGCTATCCCGAATCGGCGGGCGCGGCGCCTGCGTGTCCGCTTTCGGCGAAGGATTGTGGCGGCGTGCGCGCAGCGTGCCGGTGCTCGCGCGGCCGGTCAGATCGGTTCGGAGATTTCGATCAGGTTCAGGTCGGGATCGCGCACGTAGACCGAGCGGATCTTCTGCGTCGCGCCCGTGCGTTCGACGGGCCCTTCGACGATCGGCCAGCCGACGCGCCGCAGGTGCGCGATCACGTCGTCGAGCGGGACCGACGCGATGAAGCACAGATCGAGCGCGCCCGGCACCGGTACGTGCGCTTTCGGCTCGAATTCCGCGCCGCGCACGTGCAGGTTGATCTTCTGGTTACCGAAACGGAACGCGAGCCGGCCCGCGCCGAAGGTGTCGAGCTGCATCTGCAACACCTCGGTGTAGAAATGCTTCGTCCGCTCCGGATCGACGCAGGTCAGCACGAGATGATCGAGGTGGTCGATCAGCGCCATGGGATTCGCTCCTGTTTCTGTTGACGTTCACGAGAAAGCGCGTTGCGCGGGCATGTCGCAGGTATCGGCGCGCGGGGGCGGATGAAGGTCCGAGCGGCGCCCGGCCTTCAAGATCTGGCTCGGCACGTCGTGCCCGATCAGCGCGGGCAGCCGCGCCGACGCGGCGAGCACGGCCACGAGGTCGATGCCCGTATCGTAGCCGTCGAGTTCGAGCATGTGCACGAGTTCCTCGGTGCACGCGTTGCCGGTCGCGCCCGGCGCATACGGGCAGCCGCCGAGCCCGCCGAGCGACGCATCGAAGCGGTCGATGCCGGCGTCGAGCGCCGCGAGCGTGTTCGCGAGCGCCATCCCGCGCGTGTTGTGAAAGTGCAGCGTGAGCTGCGACGCCAGGAAGCGCTCGCGTGCGCGGCGCGACAAGTCGCGCACCTGCGACGGAAACGCCATGCCCGTCGTGTCGCACAGCGTGAAGCCGTGCACGCCGAGATCCGCGAAGCGCTGCATCCACGCGAGCACCGTTTCGGCCGGCACGTCGCCTTCCATCGGGCAGCCCATCGCGGTCGACAGCGACACGTTGATCGCGACACCCGTGCCGCGCACCGCGTCGATCACGTCGCGCAACTGCGCGAACGACTGCTCGCGCGTCATCCGCAGGTTCGCGCGGTTGTGGCTCTCGCTCATCGACATCACGAGGTTGACCTCGTCGACGCCGCACGACAGCGCGCGCTCGGCGCCGCGCACGTTCGGCACGAGCACCGTATAGACGACGCCCGGCGCGCGCGCGATGCCGTGCATCACGGCTTCCGCGTCGCGCAGCGCGGGAATCGCCTTCGGCGACGTGAACGACGTGACCTCGATCTTCGCGTAGCCGCAGGCGCTCAGCGCGTCGACGAGCGCGATCTTGTCGTCGGTGTCGACGAACGCCGCTTCGTTCTGGAAACCGTCGCGGGTCGCGACTTCGTGAATATGGAGTCGTTGCGGATGGGGGTTCATGTCTTCGTCCCGGTGGTCGTTTCAGATCACGCCGCGCGTGCGCCAGTCGTCGCGGGTCGCCGCGTCGATGCCGAGCGATTCGAGCACCGCATCGGTATCCGCGCCGAGCGCGGGCGCCGGCCGCTCGATGCGCCCGGGCGTCGCGTCGAGTTTCGGCACGATGCCCGGCACGAGCACCGGGGTGCCGTCGGGCAGCGCGGCGTCGACGATCATGTCGCGCGCCCGGTAGTGCGGATCGGCCGCGATGTCGGCCACGTCGTAGATGCGCCCGGACGGAATGCGCGCGTCGTTCAGCGCGGCGAGCACGTCGTCGAGGTCGTGACGCGCGCTCCATTCGCCGATCGCCGCATCGATGCGCGCGACCTGGGCGACGCGCCCGTCGTTGTGCGCGAGCGCCGGATCGTTGCCGAGATCGGGCCGGCCGATCAGTTCCATCAGGCGCCGGAAAATGCTGTCGCCGTTGCCGGCGATCAACGCGTACCGGCCGTCGCGGCAGCGGTACGCGTTGGTCGGTGCGATGCCCGGCAGGCTGCTGCCGGCCGGCTCGCGCACCGCGCCGAACGCCGCATATTCGGGCAGCAGGCTTTCCATCATGTTGAACACCGATTCGTACAGCGCGACGTCGACGACCTGCCCCTTGCCGCCCTGCTGTTCGCGATGCCGCAACGCGAGCAGCACGCCGATCACGCCGTGCAGCGCGGACAGCGAATCGCCGAGCGAGATGCCGACGCGTACCGGCGTGCGTCCCGGCTCGCCGGTCAGGTGGCGCAGGCCGCCCATCGCCTCGGCGATCACGCCGAAGCCGGGGCGGTCGCGATACGGGCCCGTCTGCCCGAAGCCCGACACGCGCAGCATCACGAGCCCCGGGTTGATCGCGGACAGCGCGTCCCAGCCGAGCCCCCAGCCTTCGAGCGTGCCGGGCCGGAAGTTTTCGATCAGCACGTCGGTGTCGGCGACGAGGCGGCGCACGACGTCCTGCCCTTCGGGCGTGCGCAGGTCGAGCGTGAGCGAGGTCTTGTTGCGCGACTGCGCGGCCCACCAGACCGACGTGCCGTCGTGCAGCAGCCGCCATTTGCGCAGCGGATCGCCGACGCCGGGCGGCTCGACCTTGATGACCTCCGCGCCGAATTCGGCGAGCATCCGGCCCGCGAACGGCCCGGCGATCAGTTGGCCAAGTTCCAGCACGCGGATGCCGTCCAGGGGGCGTGTCATGACCGTCTCCGATGAAATCGTGTTGTCGATGACGACGATCATGACGGCGTTCGCGCGTGGCGAAAATCGATCGATGGTCAACCAGACTTTCCGAAACGGAAAGGCGGACGACGGCGCGAGCGCGGTATCGGCCAGGTGTGACGCACCAGCCTTTCCATCCGGGAAAGCACGCTCCCGCAACGGTCAAACGGCGGCGCGCGCGCCGCGCGCAAAATCGGATCCGTTCCGCGCCGCCGGGCGCCTGTCAGCGAGACCTGCCATGTTTTCCGTTTCTTCTCCCGCGAAGATCGTGTTCCTCGATCGCGCGACGCTGTCGCCGCAGACGGTGCTGAAGCCGTTTCCGTTTCCGCACGTGGTGCAGACGTTCGACCGGACGGCCGCGCACGAAGTCGCGGCGCGCATCCGCGATGCGGACATCGTCGTGACCAACAAGGTGCGGCTCGACGCGACGGCTCTCGCCGACGCGCGGCGGTTGCGGATGATCGCGATCGCCGCGACCGGCACCGATATCGTCGATCTCGATACATGTGCGGCACGCGGCATCGTCGTGAGCAATATTCGCGGCTATGCGATGCGTACGGTGCCCGAGCACACGTTCGCGCTGATCTTCGCGCTGCGCCGCAGCCTCGTCGCGTATCGCGACGCGGTACGTGGTGGGCGCTGGCTCGACAGCGGGCAGTTCTGCTTCTTCGATCATCCGATTCGCGACCTGGCCGGTTCGACGCTCGGGATCGTCGGCGACGGCGTGCTCGGGCATGCGGTGGCCGCCATCGCGCGGGCGCTCGACATGCGCGTGTTGTTCGCCGCGCACGACGACGCAGCGGGCGACGGTTATGCGCCGCTCGACACGCTGCTGCGCGTCAGCGACGTGATCACGCTGCACTGTCCGCTCACGCCCGCGACGCGGCATCTGATCGACGCACATGCGTTCGCGCGGATGGCGCGCCGGCCGCTGCTGATCAATACCGCGCGCGGCGGGCTCGTGGACGAAAGCGCGCTCGTCGACGCGTTGCAGTCGGGGCAGATCGCGGGCGCGGGATTCGACGTGGTTACGCAGGAGCCGCTGCCGGCCGCGCATCCGTTTCACGCGATCCTGTCGCATCCGGCGTTCATCCTGACACCGCATGTCGCATGGGCCAGTGACGAAGCGATGCAGGCGCTGGCCGATCAGCTCGTGGACAACGTCGCCGCGTTCGTCGGTGGCGAGCCGCGGCATGTCGTGTGATACGCGCAGACATGCACAAACAGAACGGCCCCGCTCGATTGCTCGAAGCGGGGCCGACCGGATGCGGGGCTGCTTATGCGGGCGACTCGGCACGTAACGGGTTCGTGCATTCGCCGCTGTCTTGCGGCCGGTTTCCGAATACGTGACGAGACGACTTCAGGGCATTGAGACCGGCAGTGACGTCGCCCAAGCCCGAAAAGCGGAAAGCCGGCTCAGTAAGCGGACATCTCGACGCAAGGGTCGACCTTGGACGGCGAGCAGATGACCGAGTACTTGGCGCTCTCGCGCATCAGCGCTTCGCCTTCGTGCAGTGCGATCCTGATCTCGGGGTGACGCTCGTACGCGAGGAAGGCCGAGCACACGACGGCGGACATCACGACGAGGGAAAACACAAATTTTTCAAGGGTTTGGAAGCGTTCAGGCATGGGATGACCTTTCTCTCATGGCCGGAATTATACCTTGAGATAAGGGTTTTCCCTATAACCCTGGCTGCATACCGAGGATGCGTTCAAACGAGATAGGCGCGATGCTCGCGCCCTTTTTTATCGGGAAAAAGCAGCAGTGCGGTCCAGGCTGGCCGCCCTCGCGTCACTTCGCCGCCGACGCGCCGCTCGCCGCATTGCCCGGCCAAGCCTTGCCGATATGGTCGATCAATGACTTCGCGGTGCCCGTCACGAGCGCCGCATCGACGCCGGACGTCTGCCATGAGCCGTCGGCCGCCTTCACGAAGGTCAGGTTCGCGCGCGACGGCGAGTAATCGGCATTCCGCCACGTGACCACGACGTCGCACGAGTACGTGCGGTCGCCGAGCTTCTTGCAGTCGCCGTCGGGTTTCGCCGACACGACGTCGGCCGACACGGGCAACGGCTGGCCGAACAGCGCGTTCAGCCCGCCGTGGTTTTCGGCCTCGAGCGCGCGGCGCACGGCGGCGTCGACGTCGCTCGATCCGGGACCGTCGTGGAGCAGATTGCAGGCGGCCAGCAGCGTCGAGGCGCCGGCGAGTGTCAGCAGCGTTTGAAACTTCATGGATATTCGTCGATCGGGTGAACGCCGCGTAGTCTGCAACGTCCGCGTATCGTGCGCGGTATCCATTTGTAACCAATTGCACGGCGGCCCGGCGTGTCCGTTGCCGCCCTCGCCTACTGCCGCTCCTGCTTCACGCGGCTCACGAGCTGGGTCGGACTGACGAACTGCAACGCGATCACGACCCACACGAGCGTGATGGCCATGTAGATCATCGCCATCGCGTCGATCGACTGCGGCGCGCGCACGCCGGTCGAGAACACCGCGTAATACAGCGCGACGACGAGCGTCTGCGTGCTCGGCCCCGCGGTGAAGAACGTCAGTTCGAACATCCCGATCGTGCGCACCAGCACGAGCAACCCGGCCGCGAGCATGCCGGGCACGAGCAGCGGCAGCAGCACGTAGCGGAAATAGCGCGATGTGTTCGCGCCGAAGATGCGCGCGGCGGCTTCGAGGTTCGGATCGATCTGCTCGATGAACGGCGTCATCACGAGGATCACGAACGGCAGCGCCGGCACGAGGTTCGCCAGGATCACGCCCGGCAGCGTGCCCGCCAGCCCGATCTTGTACATCACGGTCGCCATCGGAATCCCGTAGGTGACGGGCGGCACCATCAGCGGCAGCAGGAACACCAGCAGCGCGAAGCGCTTGCCGCGAAACTGCACGCGCGCGAGCGCATACGCGGCCGGCACGCCGAGCGCGATCGACAGCAGCACGACCGCGCCGACGACCTCGACGGTCACCCACAGCACGCTCGCAAGCTGGAAATCCTCCCACGCCTTCGCATACCAGTGCAGCGTGAAGCCCTGCGGCAGCGGCGTGCCGAACCAGCGCGTCGCGACCGAGTTCACCGCGACGGTCGCGATCAGCAGCATCACGTTCAGCAGGAAGAACGCCATCAGCCCCCAGACGAGCGCCTTCCATGCGCGGCCGGCGAGATTGCTTTTCATCCGGTGCGGTTCCCTTGCGTCGACGGGTCGCGCATCGGGCGCGTCGTGCTTCGGCGGCCACGTGCGAGCGGCATGATTGTCGGTCGCCATCAGCCCTTGCCTCCCGTGACCGCACCCGTATAGAAGAAGCGGCGCGCGCCGAGCATCGACGCGACCACCAGCAGCTGCACGAAGCCCATCACGATCGCGATCGCCGACGCGAGCGAATAGTCGTAGCTCTCGAACGCGGCTTCGGCCGCCGCGATCGAGATCACGCGCGTCGGGCCGGCCGGCGCGCCGAGCAGCACGGCCGACGGGAACACCGAGAACGCCTGCACGAACGACAGGCACGCGGCCATCGTGAGCCCCGGCACGAGCAGCGGCAGGTAGATCCGGCGAAACTGCTGCCACGGGTTCGCGCCGAGCGTCGCGGCCGCGCGCGCGAGCGTCGGGTCGATGCCGCTGATGTACGACAGCATCAGCAGGAACGCGAACGGAAAGCCCGACACGATCAGCGACAGCAGCACGCCCCAGTAGTTATGCGTGAGGCGCACTTCATCGGTGTACAGGTGCAGCCCCTGCAGCGCCTGCGGAAACCAGCCGTTCGGCCCGAAATACGTGAGCATCCCGTCGGCGACGAGCACCGTGCCGAGCGTGACGGGAATCACGAGCAGCGTCGTGACGAACTTCTGGTACCGCGAACTGCGGCGTAGCGCGAACGCGACGGGCACCGCGATGCCGACGTTGAGCAGCGTCGCCGGCACCGCGAGCTTCAGCGTGACGAGCACGGTCGGCCACATCGCGGTGTCGGTGAAGAACTGCACGTAGTTCGCGAGCGCGCCGCCGCCGTTCGTCGGCTGGAACGACAGCACGAGGCCGTACGCGAACGGATAGATGAACAGCGCGGCGATGAACGCGAGCGCCGGCGTGACGAGCCACGCCTTCGCATCGCGCGGCGTGCCGCCGGTCGCGAGCGTGCTCATGCGGCCTCCGGGCGAGGTACCCCCGCGCATGCCGATTGGCGCAGCCCGTTCATTGCACGTCTCCCGCATAGACGAGCGCGCGCGCCGGCGCCACGCGCAGCCGCAGCGCCTCGCCTTGCGCGAACTCGCCGGCCACGCGCGCCCAGATTGGGCCGAACGGCGTGAGCGCGCGGATCAGCGAGTCGCGGCCGCCGTATTCGACCGTCTCGACGGTCGCGTCGAACGCATTGTCGGCACCCGCTTGCGCGCGTTCGATGTCGTCGGGGCGCAGCGCGATCACGACGTCCTTCGCGTCGAAGCCGGCCATCGGCACGCCGAGGAGGCGCACGCCACCGGCTGTCACCCGAACGCAGTCGCCGGCCATCCCTTCGAGCGTGAACGGCAGCACGTTGCGATAGCCCATGAAGCGCGCGACGTGCAGGTTGTGCGGACGCGTGTAGACGTCCTTCGGCGACGCGACCTGCTGCACGACGCCCTCCTTCATCACGACGATGCGGTCGGCCATCGACAGCGCCTCGTCCTGGTCGTGCGTCACGTAGATCGTCGCGCGTTCGAGCTGCGTGTGGATGCGGCGGATCTCGGCGCGCATCTCGATGCGCAGTTTGGTGTCGAGGTTCGACAACGGCTCGTCCATCAGCACGAGCGGCGGCTCGATCACGATCGCCCGCGCGATCGCGACGCGCTGCTGCTGGCCGCCCGACAGTTGCCCGGGCAGCTTGCCTTCGTGACCGACGAGCTGCACGAGCTCGAGCGCCTGCTGCGCGCGCCGCCGCGTTTCCTGCTTCGCCACGCCGCGCATCTTGAGGCCGAAGCCGACGTTGTCGAGCACCGACATGTGCGGAAACAACGCGTAGTTCTGGAACACCATCCCGAAGCCGCGACGCTCGGGCGGCAGCACGTCGATGCGCGTGTCGTCGAGCCAGATGCCGCCGCGCGTGAGCGGCTGCAGCCCGGCGATGCAGTTCAGCGCGGTCGATTTGCCGCAGCCGGACGGGCCGAGCAGCGCGATGAATTCGCCGCGCCGGATCTCGAGGTCGAGGCCGTTCAGCGCGGCAACCTGCGCGCCTTGTGCATTGGTGAAACTGCGGCACACGCCGTCGAGCCGCAACCGTTCGAAACTGTGCTTCATGTACGCGAACTCCATCGACGCGGGCGCCCGCGCCCCGCGGGTTCATGCGTTATTTCGATTTCTGCGAACCGATCTCGCGATCCCACTTCTGGAACGCGGCGACCATCGCCTGCGCGCTGAGCGGCTGCACGTGCGGACGATCGGCGAGCAGCTTCGCGTATTCGGGACGGCCGAATTTCCTGATCACTTCCTGGCTGTGCGCGGGCGCCATCTCGAGCGTCACGCCCTTCACCGCCGGGCCCGGATAGAAGTAGCCGTCGTCGTAGGTCGTCGCCTGCTGCGCCGGCTCGAGCAGGAAATTCATCAGCTTGAACAGCACGTCGAGCTTTTCCTTCGGCACGCCCTTCGGGATCACCATGTAGTGCGCGTCGTTGACCCACGTCATGTTGTCGAACGCCTGGACTTTGAATTCGGCCGGTACGATGCCGAGCGCGCGCGGGTTGAGATCCCAGCCGGTGACGGTCACGGTCATGTCGCGCGTGCCCTCGCCGAGCTCCTTCATCACCGCCGACGTTCCGCCCGGGTAATACGGCACGCAGTCGTTCAACTGTTTTAGGAATGCCCAGGTCTTGTCCCAACCGTTGATCGGGTCCTGCGGATTCTTGTCGCCGAGCACGTACGGCAGCCCCATCAGGAACGTACGGCCGGGGCCCGAGTTCGCCGGGCGCGCATAGATCAGCTTGTTCGGGTGCGCCTTGCACCATGCGAGCAACTGGTCGGGCGTCTTCGGCGGGTCGGAGACCTTCGCCGGGTTGTATTCGAGCAACGGGCCAGCCGGCATGTAGGTGACTTCGAGGCCGAAGCCCTGCGCCAGATCCTGCATCTTGCGCGGGCCGGGCGCGTACTTGTCGAGCACGCCGGGGAGCGCGGCTGCGTTGTCGGGCAGGAGCTTCTGCCACAGGTTCTGTTCGATGCCGGCGGCCAGCGCGTCGGTGCCCGTCAGCACGAGGTCGATGTCGGAGCGCCCCGCCGCCTGCATCGCCTTGATCTTGCCCGGCAACTGCGGCGCGGGTGCGTTTGTGAACGTGACGTTCGCGACGAGGGTCGGGTTCTTCTCCTTGAACGCCTCGATGGCCTTCTGCGTGAGCTGCAGGTTGCCTGCGACGTCGACGATGTTCAGCGATACGGGGGCGGCAACGGCTCCTGCGGCCGACAGAGCGAAGCCCAGGGCGAGTGCGATCCGGCGGACACGGCGAGCGATCGGGGTGGTGTTCATGTCTCCTCACTTCGGTCGGTGGATGGGACCTTTCTTGTCAGGAAATCATGACGGCGTTATACGATGTCGGTCAACAAAAAACCACGGGATGCGGGGCGGGACTTTCCCTGACAAAAAGCTTCCGTTCGTTGACGAATTGCGCGGTGGTTGATTTTGTGGGCGGTTGTGCCGTCGCCTGGCACGGTGTGTTAGGACGTCGTATCTCGGGGGAGGCGGCGGGCATCGAGCCGTATGCGGTCCGGCGGCCGACGGACACGCGTTGCTCGCCGTGTCTTGCGGCACTGTGAACGACGCCGGCCACGGCTACCGTGTCGAACAACCGGCGGCCGACCGACCCCTGCATCGATTTCCCGGATCGGCTACAGTGGGCGCTTTCGGCGCGCTCCGCTCCGCCGCCGAGCCGTGAACCGTGCGCGAGCGCGACGGCACGGGCGGAGCGCGGATCATTCACTTCGACGAGCGAACCTTCATGCCCGATCTGTCCGCCTTCCCGATCACGCAAAAGTGGCCGGCCCAGCATCCCGACCGTCTCCAGCTCTACTCGCTGCCGACGCCGAACGGCGTCAAGGTGTCGATCATGCTCGAGGAAACCGGCCTGCCGTACGAGCCGCACCTCGTGCGCTTCGACACGAACGACCAGTTGTCGCCCGAATTCCTGTCGCTGAACCCGAACAACAAGATCCCGGCGATCATCGATCCGAACGGCCCGGACGGCCAGCCGCTGCCGCTGTTCGAATCGGGCGCGATCCTGATCTATCTCGCGGACAAGACGGGCCAGCTGATCCCGAAGGATCTCGCGGGCCGCTACGAGACGATCCAGTGGGTGATGTTCCAGATGGGCGGCATCGGGCCGATGTTCGGCCAGGTCGGCTTCTTCCACAAGTTCGCCGGGCGCGATTACGAGGACAAGCGACCGCGTCAGCGCTACGTCGACGAGTCGAAGCGCCTGCTCGGCGTGCTCGACGCCCATCTCGCGAACCGCCAGTGGGTGATGGGCGATACGTACACGATCGCCGATATCGCGATCTTCCCGTGGGTGCGCAACCTGGTCGGTTTCTATGAGGCGGGCGATCTGGTCGGGTTCAGCGAATTCCGGAACGTCAAGCGGGTGCTTGATGCGTTTGTTGCTCGTCCGGCTGTCGCGCGGGGGCTTAATATTCCGGCGCGGGGTTGATCGGTTACGCGGGCGCACCACGTGCGGCCCGCGCCCTGCGACCTGCGACGCCCGCCGCATTGTGCGGAGGGTTTTTTTGGGTCATCGCGAATTTTCGGGGAACGCTGGGAAGACTGTCGGTCTTCGGCCAGGAGCGGACTAGTCGACAACCGTTGCGCAAAGCGGCCCATTGGCGTCGTCCGCAATCGTGAAGAACAATCGAAAATGAACTTCTCACAGTCGGATTGTATTGAAACCACCCTATGAACATCGATCGTTCTCGCGTCTACGATTCGTCGGATGACTTTTTTTCCCTCGATGGAAGCATCGTGATGAAGCTTTCTACCGACGCGGCAATTGCAGTTTGTGAGCGGGCGGCCCAACACGGCTTGGTTGTCGCTCGAATCGAAGGCGGCATATGGCATTTTCCTGGATTCGAAGCGAGGGTCGATTGCATTTGGGATGGTGCTGATCCTCCTATTGATCTGAGCGCTGCGGAACGAAATAATCAAAGGGCAGCCGAGTTCATTAGATCGGAGAGCCCGCCGCACGATGTTTTCTTGATGACGGCCCCGCCGATGACAGGTTGGAAATCCAGACAACCACAGGGCTTTTGACGCCCCCATGATGCATTTCGGCCACGCAGATTTACACCCAGGTCACGGTCCCGCTCATTCCACGGTAAACGTCCGTTTTGCCAAGACGTCCAGGTCCGCTTCGGGTCGGCAAGCGACGCCCACGAAAATTCACGAAGAACTTTTTTGCCCGCCGCGTACGTTTCCATCACGCATTCTTCAACGCGACGTCCCTTCCTCCCCTTCCGGCGCCCCACCTTCCAGCCCCGCCAGCAACTTCCCCAGCAGTTCCGACAACTGCGCCTGTTCCGCCGCCGACAACGCGGCCAGCACCTCGCGCTGGTTATCGATGTGCGCAACAACCGCCTCATCGATCAGCGCCCGCCCCGCATCCGTCAGCGCGACGAGCGTGCCGCGCCCGTCGGCCGGGTTCGGCCGACGCTCGACCCACCCCGCCTTCTGCAGCCGGTCGATGCGCGCGGTCATCCCGCCCGACGACATCATCAGCGCGTCGTACAGCGCGGTCGGCGTCAGCGCGAACGGCGCGCCACTGCGCCGCAGCGTCGCGAGCACGTCGAATTCGCCCGGCTGCATGCCGTAGCGCGCGAACAGCGGATTGAGACGGTCCCGCGCGATCACGAGCGCGGCTTCCTGCAGCCGCCCCATCACCACCATCGACGTTGCGTCGATATCCGGACGCTCGGCGCGCCATTGCGCGAGCGCATGCTCGGCTCGATCCATTAACCCTCCTCGGCTCACCAGTTATCTTGACGTCAAGATAACTGGCCATATATCTTGATGTCGAGATACTTTACCGGAAAAGCGCGCGGCGTCTCGCTGACAGCCGCGCACCGATATCGAGGGCCTTGCAATGAATCGCTTCACTTCCCCCGGATGGCGGCTCGCCGCGATCGTGCTCGTCGGGCTGAACCTGCGGCCGGCGCTCGCCGCGGTCGGCCCGTTGCTCGACATGATCCAGCGCGCGACGGGTATTGGCGACGGCGCGGCCAGCCTGCTGACGACGATCCCGATCCTGCTGATGGGCCTCGGCGCGCTGAGCGCGCGGCGGCTGCAGCGCATCACCGGGATCGCGGGCGGCGTGTGGCTCGGCGTCGCGTTGATCGGGCTGGCCTGCGCGTCGCGAGTCGGTGCGCAGCACGCATGGCTGCTGCTCGCGAGCGCGTGCTGCGCGGGCGTCGGGATCGCGATGGTGCAGGCGTTGTTGCCCGGCTTCGTGAAGGCGCATTTCGCGACACGCATCGGTGGCGCGATGGGCGTCTATTCGACGTCGATCATGGGCGGCGCGGTGCTCGCGAGCGTCGTCGCGCCGTTCGCCGCGGCGCGCTGCGGCTGGCTCGCCGCGCTCGCGGGCTGGGCGCTGCCGGCGGCGCTCGCCGCACTGGCGTGGCCGCTGGCCAGCCGCGGTGGCGACGCGCTGGCCGGCGGGCCGGCGTCGGTATCGAATGCACGGCCGTCGCGTTCGCCGCGCGCATGGCGGCTCGCGCTGTTCTTCGGCATCGCGACGGGCGCTTACACGCTCGTGCTCGCGTGGCTGCCGCCGTACTACATGCGGCTCGGCTGGTCGCCGACCGCGGCCGGCAGCCTGCTCGGTGGCGTGACGCTCGCGGAAGTCGTCGCGGGCCTGACGATTTCCGCGACGATCGACAGCCTGCCCGATCGCCGGCCCGCGCTGCATGCGGCGATCGCGTCGCTGTTCGTCGGCTTGCTGGTGATGCTGGCCGCGCC
Source organism: Burkholderia sp. LAS2 (assembly GCF_018417615.1). Taxonomy (NCBI): domain Bacteria; kingdom Pseudomonadati; phylum Pseudomonadota; class Betaproteobacteria; order Burkholderiales; family Burkholderiaceae; genus Burkholderia; species Burkholderia sp. LAS2. The sequence goes on along the minus strand of NZ_CP071052.1, from coordinate 2,271,777 downwards.
CGACGCGCTCGCGTTGCCGGCCGCGCTGCTGCTCGGCGCGGGGATCGGCGCGCTGTTTCCGCTGTCGTTGATCGTCACGGTTGACCATGCGGCGACGCCGGCCGATGCCGCGTCGCTGACGGGGTTCGTGCAGGGCGTCGGCTACCTGGTCGCAGGCTTGTTTCCGTTCGCGGCCGGCCTGGTGCGCCAGCATCTTGCGGACCTGACGCCCGCGTGGATCGCGATGGCGTGCCTCTGTGTCGCGCTGTTCGCGCTGGCGGCGGGGTTTGCGCCGAAGCGGGTGCGACGCATGGCGCGGGCCTGAGCGACGCCGCGGGCCAGCGGCGCGGGCGCAGGTGCGTTCAGCCCCCGCTCGCGTACAGCGTCGAATCCGCGAACCCTTCGGCGTCGAGCACGCGCCCGATCAGGATCAGCGCGGTGCGCTCGATCTGCGTGCCCTGCACCTTGCCGACGATGTCGGCCAGTGTGCCCGTCACGCGTTCCTCGTCGGGCCAGCTCGCGCGATAGATCACCGCCACCGGGCAATCGGCGCCGTAATGCGGCAGCACTTCGTCGACGATACGCGCGAGATGGCGCACGCCGAGATGGATCGCGAGCGTCGCGCGATGCGCGGCGAGCGCGCCGAGCGCTTCGCCTTCCGGCATCGTCGTCTTGCCCGCGAAGCGCGTGAGGATCACCGTCTGCGCCACGCCGGGCAGCGTCAGCTCGACACCGAGCGTCGCCGCGCACGCAGCCGTGGCCGTCACGCCCGGCACGATTTCGTACGGAATCCCGAGCGCTTTCAGGCGGCGGATCTGTTCGCCGATCGCGCCGTACAGCGACGGGTCGCCGGAATGCACGCGCGCGACGTCCTGCCCTTTCGCGTGCGCGGCGGCGAGCAGCGCGACGATCGCATCGAGGTCGAGCTCGGCCGTGTTGACGACCTGCTCCGCGCAATGACCGTCGAGCACGGCGGCCGGCACGAGCGAACCCGCATACAGGATCACCGGGCACATGCGCACGAGGCGCTGGCCCTTCACCGTGATCAGCTCCGGGTCGCCGGGGCCCGCGCCGATGAAGTACACCGTCATCGAAAATTCTCCGTCAATTCATAGGATGACCGCTGCGTCGCGTCAGGCGCGCGCGGCCGGATCGAGTGCGTCGATGAGCGCCGTGACCGAGTCGAATGCGCGGTCGGCATCGGGCAGCGGCGGCCGACGCAGCATCACGACCGGCAGCCTGCGTTCGCGCGCGACGTCGAGCTTGGCCTCGGTGGCCGCGCCGCCACTGTTCTTGCTGACGACGACGTCGATGCCGGCCAGCGCGAACAGCGCGCGCTCGCCGTCGGGCGTGAACGGCCCGCGCGCGGCGATGACCTGCGCGCGGGCGTTGCCGGGGTGCGCATCGAGGCAGCGCACGAGCCAGAACTGGTGCGGCGGGATCGCGTCGAGATGCGCGAGCGGCTCGCGGCCGAGCGTGAACAGCGGACGCCTGAACGGCGCGAGCGCGGCCTCGATGCCGGCCCAGTCGTCGACCATCCGCCAGTCGTCGCCCCGTTGCGGCGTCCACGGCGCGCGGCGCAGCGCCCATAGCGGCACGCCCGCGTCGCGCGTCGCCGCCGCGGCGTTCGCGCTGATTTGCGCGGCATACGGATGGGTCGCGTCGATTACGAGGCCGATGCCGGCGTCGCGAAGATACGCGGTCAGCCCGGCTGCGCCGCCGAAACCGCCGACGCGCACGTCGCAGCGCAAATCGTCGGGCGTCTTGCCGAGGCCGGCGAGACTATAGACATGATGCGGGCCGAGCGCGCGCGCGATTTTCAGCGCATCGCCGGTGCCCCCGAGCAGCAGGATGCGCGGGCTCATCGCGCCTCCCCGACGAAGCGGCCCTGTCGGTCGATCGCGAACATTTCGACCGCGACCGACGGCGGCACGATGTCGCGCGCCACCCGCAGCGCGTGCGCGCAGACGAGATCGCCGAGCGGCACGCCGTCGGCCTGCGCGAGTTTCAACGCTTCCTGGCTCGTGTTCGCGGCGCGCATCGCGGCCTGCAGCGCATCGCTCGCGCCGGCTTGCGCCGCCCACTGCGCAAGCAGCGGCAGATCGATGCTCGAATGGCGGCTGTGCAGGTCGAGATGGCCGGCCGCGAGCTTGCTGAGCTTGCCGAAGCCGCCGCACATCGACAGGCGCGCGACCGGCGCGCGCCGCAGGTGCTTGAGCACCGCGCCCGCGAAATCGCCCATCTCGATCAGCGCCATGTCGGGCAGATGGTAGTGCGCGCGCATCGCATCCTCGCTCGCGTTGCCCGTGCAGGCGGCGATGTGCGCGATGCCGTTCGCCCGCGCGACGTCGATGCCCTGATGAATCGATGCGATATAGGCCGAGCACGAAAACGGCCGCACGATGCCGGTCGTGCCGAGGATCGACAGCCCGCCGACGATGCCCAGGCGCGGGTTCATCGTCTTCAGCGCGAGCGCCTCGCCGCCTTCGACGCCGATCGTCACGTCGAAACCGCCCGTGTAGCCGTGTTCAGCGGCGAGCGCTTCGAGGTGCGTGGTCATCATCTGGCGCGGCACCGGGTTGATCGCCGGTTCGCCGACCGGCAGCGTGAGCCCCGCGCGCGTGACCGTGCCGACGCCCGGCCCCGCATGAAAGCGCACGCCGGGCGCCGCGGCCAGCGCGACGCGCGCGAAGATCAGCGCGCCGTGCGTGACGTCCGGATCGTCGCCGGCATCCTTGATCGTGCCGGCTTCGGCGCCGTCGGCCGTGACGCGGCAGAATTCGAGCCGCATCATCACGCGCTGTCCCTTCGGCAGCACGATCTCGACCGCGTCGTCCGCGTGACCCGCGAGCAGCAGCCGCGCGGCCGCGAGCGACGTCGCGGTCGCGCAGCTGCCGGTCGTGTAGCCGAAGCGCAGCGGCGCGGGCTGTTCGGGGGTTTCGTCGCGCATCACGCGTCCGCTGGGTTCGACGGGTTCGCCCTATTCGACGAACCTGCCGCGTCGGCCGCGTCGGCCGCGTCTGTCGCGTCTGTCGCGTCGGGCTTGCGCCCGTCGTACAGCGTGACCGGCAGCGGCTGCCGCCACGTGTCGAAGCGGCCGAGCGGTTCGGCGTGCGCGAGCGACACGCGCGTGAGCGTGCCGCCGTGCGCATCGCGCCACGCGGCGAGCGCCATCTCGCCTTGCAGCGTGACCGCGTTCGCGACCAGCCGTCCGCCGGGTTTCAGCGACGCCCAGCACGCGTCGAGCACGCCGGGCGCCGTCGCGCCGCCGCCGATGAAGATCGCGTCGGGCGCGGCGAGCCCCGCGAGCGCATCGGGCGCACGGCCCGCGACGAGTTGCAGGCCCGGCACGCCGAGCGTATCGCGGTTGTGTTCGATGAAGCGCTGCCGCTCCGCATGCGCTTCGATCGCGATCGCCTGGCAGGATGGATGCGCGCGCATCCATTCGATGCCGATCGAGCCGCTGCCGGCGCCGACGTCCCACAGCAGTTCGCCGGCCGCGGGCGCGAGGCGCCCGAGCGTCATCGCGCGCAGGTCGCGCTTGGTGAGCTGGCCGTCGTGGCGGTACGCGTCGTCGGGCAGGCCGGGCGTGAGCGCGCGGCGCGGCGCGTCGGGGCCCGCCCGGCAGTCGAGCGCGACGAGATTGAGTGCGGCGGTTTCGTCGATGTTCCAGTCGTGCGCGAGGCCGTCGATCCGCCGTTCGAGCGGGCCGCCCAGATGTTCGAACACGCTGATGCGCGTCGGCCCGAAGCCGCGGGCGACGAGTTCGGCCGCGACCGCGGCCGGCGTACGGCCGTCGGCGCTCAGCACGAACAGCCGCCGGCCCGGCAGCAGGTGGCGGCCCAGCGTCGCGAGCGGACGCCCGACGAGCGAGACCGCGCCGACGTCCTGCAGCGCCCAGCCGAGCCGCGCGGCCGCGAGCGACAGCGACGACGGCGCGGGCAGCACGCGCCATTCGTCGGGGGAAAGCGCGCGGGCGAGCGTCGCGCCGACGCCGAACAGCATCGGGTCGCCGCTTGCGAGCACGCACACGGGCGCGCCGCGGCGCGCGAGCAGCCCCGACAGGTCGAACGGCGATGGCCATGCTTCGCGCGCGGCGCGCAGCCGCGCGGGCAGCATGTCGAGATGCCGTTTCGCGCCGACCACGTGCGTCGCATCGAGCAGCGCGCGCCGCGCGTGGCGTCCGAGCCCCGCGTAACCGTCGTCGCCGATGCCCACTACCGTCAGCCACGCCGTCATGCACCCTTCCCCATCGTTCGATTCCATCGTGTCGCCGCGCGGCCGTGAAAGCGCCGGTGCCGCCGTCCGCGTTGCAAAAAACGGCATGGTACCGTGTTCCACCCGGCGTTTCATCTGCCGGCTCGCCCGCGCCCGACCGTTGCCCGCTTCGCCGGCCTCGAACGGCCGGCCGGTCGCGAATCGCGGCCGAAATCGGGTATCCTACGGCCGTTCGTTCGCCGGTGCCCTTCGGGGCCGAAGAGGGAACACAGGGCGCACCGCGCGCCGCTGTGGCTGCCCCCGCAACTGTAGACAGCGAGCCGATCTCCCCCTCATGCCACTGGTTTCACCGGGAAGGCCGGGAGGCGGCGCCGACCTGTCAGCCAGGAGACCTGCCGGCCAGAAAGTGCGTGCGTGCCAGTCGGCGTCGGGCGGGGTGTACCGATGCGTTGGCCGTGGCGCCACACTGTTCCGGTATCCCGTTGAATTCCGCCCCCGATTCGATTCCTGCGTCGCCCATCGTGCGCCCGTCGGCTTGCCCGGGGCTCGTGCGCGTGGTCGCGGCCGCCGACGGCGGGCTGTGCCGGATCAAGCTGCCGGGCGGCCGGCTCGACACGCGCCAGGCGCGTGCGATCGCCGCCGCCGCGCGCCTGCACGGCTCCGGCGAGATCGATGCGACCAATCGCGCGAATCTCCAGTTGCGCGGCATTCGCGACGGTGCGTCCGATGCGCTCGCGCGCGCGCTGCTCGAAGCAGGGCTCGGCCCGCGCACAAGCGCCGGCAACACCGCCATCGATGCGGCCGCGCTCGCGGCGAGCGACGACGTTCGCAACGTGATGCTGAGCCCGCTCGCCGGGCACGACCCGGCCGCGCTCGTCGATAGCCGGGCGCTCGCCATGCCGCTGCTCGACATGCTCGCGAGCGAGCCGCGCCGCGGCGAACTGTCGCCGAAATTCTCGATCCAGCTCGACGGCGGCGAAGCGGTCGCGGCGCTCGATCATCCGCACGACGTCTGGCTCGCCGCGTGGCGTCGCGGCGACGGCGCGGTACGTCTCGCGGCGGGGCTGGCCGGCTGCCCTCCGGTTGCGCACGACGACCGGCCCGCGTCGGTCGACGTGTCGATCGATCAGGGCGTCGCACTGGTCCGCGCACTGCTGCTCGCGTTCCTCGATCTCGCGCCGGCCGACGTCACGCGGATGCGCGCGTTGCTGTCGATGTGCGGCGAACGCACGCTGCTCGAGCGCGCGCAACACTATCTGCCGTTCCCGCTCGCGGCCGATCCGACGCTCGCCGGCTGGCGGCGCACGCCCGCGGACGCCGCGTTGCGTTTCGGCGCATACCCGTCGCGCGACGCGGCACGCTGCAGCATCGGCGCGCAATTCGCGCTCGGGCGGCTTGACGCGGCGCAACTGGAGCGGCTCGCCGCGCTGGCCGAAGCCGACGGCGACGGCACGCTGTCGATGACGCCGTGGCAAGGCGTGTTCATGCACGGCGTATCGAACCAACACGCGGCCGCGACGCGCGAAGCACTCGCGTCGCTCGGCCTCGTGTGCGCGGCGTCCGACCCGCTGGCGACGCTCGTCGCCTGCACCGGCAGCGCGGGCTGCGCGAAAGCGCACGCCGACACGAAACACGACGCGCGCGTGCTTGCTGCGCGCGTCGGCCATCCGCTCGACGTGCATCTGACCGGTTGCGAACGCCACTGCGCGCTGCCGCACGCTGCCGTGCATACGCTCGTCGCGGTGGCGCCCGAACGCTACGACCTTTATCGGCGCGACGCGGCCGCGGGCCTCGGCGCCCTGCTCGCGCGCCGTCTGACGATTGACCAGGCCGCGATCCGCCTCATGGACGCGCGGCACAGCCAGGACACCACCGATGCTTGACTACATTCGCGACGGGCAGGAAATCTACCGTCAGTCGTTCGCGACGATCCGCGCCGAGGCCGACCTGTCGCAGGTGCCGCCCGATCTCGAGAAACTCGCGGTACGCGTAATCCATGCGAGCGGGATGGTCGACGTCGTGTACGACCTGCGTTTTTCCGCTGGCGCCGGCACGGCCGGCCGCACCGCGCTCGCGGCCGGCGCACCGATCCTGTGCGACGCGAGGATGGTCGCCGAAGGCATCACGCGCGCGCGGCTGCCCGCGGCCAACCGCGTGATCTGCACGCTCGGCGAGCCGCAGGTGCCCGATCTCGCGCAACGCCTCGGCAACACGCGCTCGGCCGCCGCGCTCGAACTGTGGCGTCCGCATCTCGCGGGCAGCGTCGTCGTGATCGGCAATGCGCCGACCGCGCTGTTCCACCTGCTCGACATGATCGACGCCGGCGCGCCGCGCCCCGCGCTGATCGTCGGTTTCCCGGTCGGCTTCATCGGCGCGGCCGAATCGAAGGCGGCGCTCGACGCCGACAGCCGCGGCGTGCCGTACGTCACGCTGCTCGGCCGGCGCGGCGGCAGCGCGATGGCCGCCGCCGCGGTGAATGCGCTCGCGACGGAGGTCGAATGACGCGCGCGCGCGGACGGCTGTTCGGGGTCGGGGTCGGCCCCGGCGATCCGGAACTGATGACGATCAAGGCGCTACGCGTGCTGCAGGCGGCGCCCGTGGTCGCGTATTTCGTCGCGAAGGGCAAGAAAGGCAACGCGTACGGCATCGTCGAAGCGCACCTGCTCGACGGACAGACGCAACTGCCCCTCGTCTATCCGGTGACGACCGAGGCGCTGCCGCCGCCGCTGTGCTACGAGACGGTGATCGCAGATTTCTACGACACCGCGGCCGAGATCGTCGCCGCGCACCTCGATGCAGGCCGCGACGTCGCGGTGATCTGCGAAGGCGACCCGTTCTTCTACGGCTCGTACATGTACCTGCACGACCGTCTCGCGCCGCGCTACGACACCGAGGTGATCCCGGGCGTGTGCGCGATGCTCGGCGGCACGGCCGTGCTCGGCCAGCCGCTCGTCTATCGCAACCAGAGCCTGTCGGTGCTGTCGGGCGTGCTGCCCGAGCACGAACTGCGCGAGCGGCTCGCGCGGGCCGACGCGGCCGTCGTGATGAAGCTCGGCCGCAATTTCGACAAGGTGCGGCGCGTGCTCGACGAACTCGGGCTCGCGAAGCGCGCGCTCTACGTCGAGCGCGCGACGATGGCGAACCAGCGCATCGTGCCGCTCGACGAAGTCGATCCGATGGCGTCGCCGTATTTCTCGCTGCTCGTCGTGCCGGGGGAAAAATGGCAAGGATGACGACGCCGCCCGCGATCGTGATCCTCGGCGCGGGCGCGCTCGATACCGCGCGACGTATCCAGGCGCGTTATCCAGATGCCCTCGTGCACGGTCTCGCGTCGCGCGTCGACGCCGACGTGCCGTTCGACGAACTCGGCCCTCACCTGCGCGAACTCTATGCGCGCGGCTTGCCGATCGTCGCGCTGTGCGCGGCCGGCATCGTGATCCGCTGCCTCGCGCCCGCGCTCGCCGACAAGGGCGTCGAGCCGCCGGTGCTCGCGGTCGCGGAGGACGGCTCGGCCGTCGTGCCGCTGCTCGGGGGGCTGACCGGCGTCAACGTGATCGCGCGCGAAATCGCCGAATGCGTCGGCGTCGCGCCGGCGATCACGACGAGTGGCGAACTACGCTTCGGCGCGTGCGTGCTCAATCCGCCGGAAGGCTATGCGCTCGCCGATCTCGCGCAGGGCAAGCGCTTCGTGTCCGACCTGCTCGCGGGCGCGTCGATGCGCATCGACGGCGCCGCGCCGTGGCTCGACGACGTCGCGCTGCCGCGCGATGCCGCAGCCGCGCACGCGATTCGCGTGACGCCCGATGCGTGGCGCGGCGCGCGCGACGAACTCGTGATTCATCCGCGCAGCGTGGTGGTCGGCGTCGCCGCGAATGCCGCGCATGCCGGCGAAGCGCTTGCTGCGCGCATCGAAGCCCTGCTCGACGCACAGGGCCTCGCGCGGCTGGCGCTCGCGGCCCTCGTCGCGCCCGCATCGGCGATCGGCGAACCCGCGCTGGAAGAAGCGGCGAACACGCTCGACGTGCCGCTGCGTTTCGTCGATAGCGATAGTGACCGCGACGCGCCCGCCGACGCCACCACGCTGCTCGGCCGCGCATTACGCGTCGCCCACACGCTACGTGAAGAATCGAACGGCCTCGCGTGCGCGATCGCATCGCACCCGGTCGATCCGGCCACGCTCGGCCGCGCACGCGGCCGCCTGACGGTGCTCGGCCTCGGCCCGGGCGGCGCCGCCTGGCTCACGCCGGCCGCACGCGCGGCGCTCGCGGATGCGACCGACATCCTCGGCTATACCACCTACGTGAACATGGCCGGCCCGTTTCGGGCCGACCAGCGCGTGCACGGCACCGACAATCGCGAGGAAATGCAGCGTGCGCGCCATGCGTTCGAACTGGCGGCCGAGGGCCGGCGCGTCGCGGTCGTGTCGTCGGGCGACCCCGGCGTATTCGCGATGGCCGCGGCCGTGCTCGAAGCGCTCGATGAAGCCCGAGACCCGCAATGGGCCGCGGTCGACCTGCGCGTGGAGCCCGGCATCTCGGCGTCGCTCGCGACGGCCGCGCAGGCCGGCGCACCGCTCGGCCACGATTTCTGCGCGATCTCGCTGTCGGACAACCTGAAGCCGTGGGACGTGATCGAGACGCGCCTGCGGCATGCGGCGCAAGCCGATCTCGTGATGGCGTTCTACAACCCGATCTCGCGCGCGCGGCCGTGGCAGCTCGACCGTGCGCTCGATATCGTGCGCGTGCATCGCGCGGCCGACACGGTGGTCGTGCTCGGCCGCGACATCGGCCGGCCGGGCGCGACGCTTTCGACCACGACCCTCGGCGCGCTGCGCGGCGACCAGGTCGACATGCGCACGATGGTGATCGTCGGCTCGTCGACGACGCGGCGTTTCGCGATCGGCAACGCACGCGAATGGGTCTATACGCCGCGCTGGTATCGTTGAACGCCGCTGCGCCCGCCGGGTTGCGCATACCGCATCCCGGCGGGGTTCGCACGAATGTGAATGCGCATGCGAGCGAGCCGTTGATCGGCATGCCTGTTCGCTGGAACCGGTCCATCCGCGCGGCGGCGCGCGATCGATCGGAAAAAGTGCCCTCCGCGCGTTTCGATATTCGACCGAATCGGCAAGTTCGTTACGTATCGGAAATCGAATAACAAAAAGAAGAACACCTAAGTTTCCTATTCGACGCGAATCCTCCAAGATAGGCACGCCGCCGGCGGGACACGTGCGTTGCCCCCCGGCGACGATACGCAGGCCAGCGTATCCCTCTTCCACTTGGAGAACACAGAATGAACAACAATGTGTTGCCGCGTTTCATTCCGCGTGGGTTTGCCGCGGGTTGTCTGCTCGCGATGGCGAGCGTGTCGCACGGTGCCGGCGTCTATGCGCCGTATGTCGACGTGACGCTTTATCCAACGCCGTTGGTCGATCAGATCGGCGTGCGCCAGGGCATTCAGCAGTTCACGCTCGCATTCGTGGTCGCGGGCAACGGCTGCGTGCCGTCGTGGGGCGGCGTGCAGCCGATCGGCAACGGCGCGAGCGGCGGGCTGCTGACCGCGCTGTCCACGTCGATCACGAGCTACCGCGCGAAAGGCGGCGAAGTCGCCGTGTCGTTCGGCGGCGCGAACGGCACGCCGCTGATGCAGGCGTGCTCGACGGTTCCCGCGCTGAAGACCGCGTACCAGACGGTGATCGACACGTACGGCCTCACGCATATCGACTTCGACATCGAGGGCGCGTCGCAGCAGGACACGGCGGCGGTCACGCGCAACTTCCAGGCGGTCGCGCAGTTGCAAGCCGACTATGCGGCGAAGGGCAAGCCGCTGCACGTGACGCTGACGCTGCCGACGATGCCGACCGGGCTCACGCAGGACGGCGTGAACGTCGTCAACGCGGCCATCGCGAACAAGACCACGTTCGACGCGGTCAACGTGATGGCGATGGATTACGGCCCCGCGAACATCGACATGGGCGCCGCCGCGATCAGCGCCGCGCAGGCGCTCTATTCGCAGCTCGACACCGCGTTCAAGTCGGCCGGCCAGCCGAAGACCAACGCGCAGCTGTGGCAGATGGTCGGCGTCACGCCGATGATCGGCGTCAACGACGTGCAGGGCGAAACCTTCACGCTCGCGAATGCGCAGACCGTGCTGAACGCGGCCGTCGCGAACGGCTACGGTTTCTTCGGCAACTGGTCGGTCGGCCGCGATCAGGCGTGCCCGTCGGGCGGCACGTATGCGTCGCCGACCTGCTCCGGCGTCGCGCAGCAGCCGTACGCATTCGCGACGATCTTCAAGAAGCTCGACGGCAAGTGGGGCGCGGGCGTCACGCAGGATCCGAACTACGGCGGCGGCTCGGACGGCGGCACGCCGCAGCCGGGCGCACCGTGGGCGGCCGGCCAGGTCTATACGGCCGGCGCGACGGTCACCTACCAGGGCACCACGTATCAGGCGCAGTGGTGGACGCAGGGCGACGTGCCGGGCCAGGCGGCCGTGTGGAAGCCGATAAGCGGCGGCACGCCCGCGTGGTCGGCGACGACCGCGTATCAGGGCGGCACGTGCGTGACGTATCAGGGCGCGAAGTATTGCGCGAAATGGTGGACGCAGGGCGACAACCCGAGCGCGGGCGGCGTGTGGGTGAAGTCGTGACGGTGCGACACACCCGCGCGTGACGTGCGGCGGGCCGCTTCCGGCGTGGCGGGACCGCACGCCGGCGACGGCCCGTTGCCCGCGCCGTCGCGCGCCGCTGCCCTACCCGCGCGCGTGCTCGGCCTGCAGCCGCGCCTTCGCGTCGACGAGCAGCGCCGCATGCGTGTCGCGATGCTGGCGGATCCGCTCGGTCGGCCCGACGACCGACAGCCCGTACCAGTCGCCGTCGAGCGTCAGCGCGACCGCGATCGCCGATAGCTCCGGCGCGCTCTCGCCGAAATTCTCGGCCCAGCCGAGTTCGCGAAACCGCGCGGTCTGCGCGACGAGCGCCGGGAGGTCGGCCACCGTCGCGTCGGTAAAGCGTTCGAACGGCAGTTGCGCGCCGAGCGCCTGCTGCGCATCGCTCGCGAGTTCCGCGAAAATCGCCTTGCCGATCGAGTTCGCATGCAGCGGCCGCAGCTCGCCCGGCTGACGCGTATAGCGGATCGCCTGTTCCGATTCGACGACGTCGAGATACGTGACCGACGCACCCTGGATCTTGCCGAGCACCGCCGTTTCGCGGCTCGCGTCGCGCAGCGCGACGAGGTGCGGATGCACGATGTCGACGACCGGATCGGTCGCGTCGATCGCGGCGGCGACCGTCTGCAGGCGTCGCGTCGGATAGTAGCCGCCGCGCTTGCGCACTTCGTACAGATAGCCGCGGCTCACGAGCGTGCGCGCCATCGCGAGGCAACTCGACGCCGGCACATTGAGCAGGCGCGCGAGTTCGGTGAGCGGCAGCGGCCGCCGTTCGGCGGCGAACAGCTCGAACAGGTCGAGCGTGCGGGCAACGAGTTTGACGTCCATGACGAGCGCTTGATTCGGAACGGGAAACCGCGCGCCGGGCGGGCCGCCGGGTCGCTACGGTCAGTATGACTTCGGCAGCCCGAGCACCTTCTCCGCGATGTAGCACAGGATCAGTTGCGGACTCACGGGCGCGAGCCTCGGAATCATACACTCGCGCAGATAGCGCTCGACGTGATATTCCTTCGCGTACCCCATCCCGCCGTGCGTCGCGATCGCCGTCTGGCACGCGTGGAACGCGGCTTCCGCGCCGAGGTATTTGGCCGCGTTCGCCTCCGCGCCGCACGACTGGCCCGCGTCGTAGCGCGTCGCGGCCTTCATCACCATCAGCCACGCGGCCTCGAGCTGCATCCACGCCTGCGCGAGCGGATGCTGGATCGACTGGTTCTGCCCGATCGGCCGGCCGAACACGACGCGCTCGCACGCATACTGCGTCGCGCGGCGCAGCGCGGCCTGCCCGAGGCCGATCGCCTCGGCCGCGATCAGGATCCGTTCGGGGTTCAGCCCGTGCAGCAGATAGCGGAAGCCGTCGCCTTCGTGGCCGATCAGGTCGTCGCGCGACACGCGCAGGTTGTCGATGAACAGCATGTTCGAATCGACCGCCTTGCGGCCCATCTTCTCGATCTCGCGCACTTCGACATGCGAACGGTCGAGGTCGGTATAGAACAGGCTCAGCCCGTCGGTCGGCTTCGCGACCTGGTCGAGCGGCGTCGTGCGCGCGATGATCAGCATCTTGTTCGCGACCTGCGCAGTCGAGATCCAGATCTTGCGTCCGCTCAGCACGTAGTGATCGCCGTCGCGGCGCGCCTGCGTGCTCAGGTGCGTGGTGTCGAGCCCCGCATCGGGTTCCGTTACTGCAAAACACGCCTTGTCGTGGCCGGCGATCAGCGGCGGCAGGAAGCGCGCCTTCTGCGCGTCGTTGCCGAACACCTGCACCGGGTTCAGCCCGAAGATGTTCATGTGGACGGCCGACGCGCCGGACAGCCCCGCGCCCGACGCGCTGATCGTGCGCATCATCAGCGCCGCCTCTGTCATCCCGAGCCCGGCGCCGCCGTAGGCCGGGTCCATCGCGATGCCGAGCCAGCCGGCGTCGGCGAGCGCCGCGTGGAAATCGGCGGGAAACCCGCCGGCGCGATCGCGTTCGAGCCAGTAGTCGTCGCCGAAGCGTTCGCAGATTTTCTCGATCGCGCTTTCGATCGCGCGCTGGTCGTCGGTCAGGTCGAACTGCATGGACTGCTCTCCCGGAAAGCGTGAACGGCCGCGCCGCTCACAATGGAAACAGGCCCGTCGCGACCGCGGCGAAGACCATCAGCACGGTGGCGGCGAACAGGAACGGAATCGTGAATTTCTGGTGCTCGGCGAGCTCGACGCCGGTCAGGCCGACGATCAGGAACGTCGCGGGCGTGAGCGGGCTCACCGGAAAGCCCGTCGTCATCTGGCCGAGCAATGCGGCCTGCGCCATCTGGATCGGCGGCACGCCGAGCAGCTTGCCGCTCTCCGCGAGCACCGGCAGCACACCGAAGTAGAACGAGTCGGGATCGAACAGCAGGCTGAGCGGCATCGACAGCAGCCCGAGCACGAACGGCATGTGGCGCGCATGCTCGACGGGCACGTGCGCGACGACGACCTCGGCCATCGCCTTCAGCATCCCTGTGCCGGACATGATGCCGGTGAACGCGCCGGCCGCGAGCAGCACGCTCGCCATCATCAGTGCGGCCTTCGCATGCGCGTCGATCCGCTCGCGCTGTGCCTGGACGTCCGGATAGTTGATCACCAGCGCGGCGACCGTGCCGAGCATGAACATCACCATCGGGTCGACGATGCCCGACACCAGCGTGCCGAGCACGACGAGCGTGAGCGCGACGTTGATCCCGAAGCGTCCCGGGCGGCGCAACGCGCGTTCGGCGTCGGTCAGCTCGCGCGGCGCGATCGCGAGCGCGGCCGCGCCGGCGCGGTCGAGCCCGAGCCGTTTCGCCTCGCGCACGCCGAGCACGTACGCGGTGCCGAACACGAACACGAGCCCGACGATCTGCACCGGGATCATCGGCGTGAAGATCGCCGAACCGGGAATGTGCAGCGCGGCCGACGCGCGCAGCATCGGGCCGACCCACGGCAGGAAGTTGACGCCGGCCGCCATCGACGCGACGCACGCGAGGATACGGCGATCCATCCCGAGCCGCGTATAGAGCGGCATCATCGCGGGCAGCGTGACGAGAAACGTGACCGCGCCCGAGCCGTCGAGATGGATCAGCAGCGCGAGCAGCGCCGAGCCCATCACGATGCGCGGCGGATGGCAGCCGATCACGCGCAGCACGCCCGCGATGATCGGGTCCAGCATCCCCGCATCAGTGAGGATTCCGAAAAATAGAATCGCAAAAACGAACATCCCGGCGATCGGGCCGATGTTCTGTACGCCGTGCACGACGAACTTGCCGGTCTGCAGTCCGAAACCGGCCGCGAGCGACGCGGCCACCGGCACGACGATCAGCGCGACGAGCGGCGACAGCCGCTTCGTGATGATCAGGCCGAACAGCGCGACGATGGCGACCGCGCCGATCCATGCGAGCATGATGCGTCTCCTCTTCAGCCGGCGCGCATCGACGGGCGTGTCGATGCGCGGGCCGACGTGATGTCCGAATGTGGGTGTGCGCGGCGCGCGGCCGTGCGCCGCTGTGCGGCACGGCCGACGCCGCGATGCCGGTCAGGTGCGGCGGTGGTCGTCGTTGCCGTTGTCGTCCTCAAACACCTGCGCCGCATGTTCGTTCAGCGCGGGCGGCGGCCGCCGGTACGTGGCCGGCGTGCGGCCGAGCTTGATCGGCGACGCGATGCCGCGGTGCCGGCCCAGCTCGACCTTCATCTGCCGGTGCGCGACATGCGGATGGTCGAGCGCCGCGTCGAGCCCGAGCACGGGCGCGCACGGCACGCCGCGGCGCATCAGGTGCTCGGCGAGCGTCGCGCCGTCGTGCGCGGCCAGCGCCGTTTCGAGCAGCGTGCGCAGCGCGGCGCGGTGCTGGCTGCGCGCGCGGTTGTCCGCGAAACGCGGATCGTCGAGCCAGTCGCGCGTGCCGAGCACGTCGCACAGCGCGGCGAACTGCCCGTTGTTGCCGACCGCCAGGAAGATGTCGGCGCCCGCCGTCGGAAAGCTGTCGTACGGCGTGATGTTCGGATGCGCGTTGCCGGTGCGCACGGGCGCGTTGCCCGAATGAAAGAAATTCGGCGTATGCGGATGGAGGATCGACAGCGCGCAGTCGAACAGCGTCGATTCGACGAACTGGCCGCGCCCGCTCGCATCGCGCTCGCGCAGCGCCATCAGCACGCCGAGCGCCGCGTTCAGCCCCGTGACGAGATCGACGATCGGCACGCCGACGCGCAGCGGGGCACCGCCGGCTTCGCCGTTGACGCTCATCAGCCCGGCCAGCGCCTGCACGGCCGCGTCGTAGCCCGGCAGCCCGCCGAGCGGGCCGTCCGCGCCGAAACCCGACACGCGGCAATACACGAGGCGCGGAAACCGCGCCTGCAGCGCGTCGAACCCGAGCCCCCAGCGCTCCATCGTGCCGATCTTGAAATTCTCGACCAGCGCGTCCGCGCGTTCGAGCAGCCCGAGCAGCCGCTCGCGATCGGCCGGCTGCGTCAGGTCGAGCGCGATGCCGAGCTTGTTGCGGTTCACGCCGAGGAAATACGACGCGGTGTCGCCGTCGAACGGCGGGCCCCACGTGCGCGTCTCGTCGCCGGACGGCGGCTCGACCTTGATCACCTCCGCGCCGTGGTCGGCGAGGATCTGGGTCGCGTACGGGCCGCCCAGCACCCGCGACAGATCGATGATGCGCAATCCCGCCAGCGCGCCCTGCTGCTCGTGTTCCGCCATGCGTCTCGCTCCTGGTTCCGGTCGATCGGACTGCCGGTTCCGGTGGCCGGGCGCTTGCGCGCGGCTTCTCCGGATTCGACGAATAATTCTTGTACGTGAATTTATATTCACACCGGAGAATTATGTTGTCAAGCCCGGAGGGACCCGGCTGCCGCGCGGATCGCGTCGTCGCGCGCAAGCGGGAACGACGCCGAACGCAGGCCGGTTGCGGTGACGCCCCGCCGTTCGCTAAGCTGACGGACCACGTTCATCCCGAACGACACGAGACGGAATCTCCATGAAACGATTGTGGCTGGCGGCCCTCGTGCTGGCGTCGACGCTGGGCGTCGCGCATGCGCAGAACCAGACTTTCCATTTCGGCGAAGGGCAAACCGGGATGCCGGGCGCCGCGCCGCATGCCGCCGCGCCGGCGGCCCGGCCCGCGCCCGCACGTCGGCACGTGACCGCGCCGTCGCCCCATCACCGGCGTGCGGTTCACAAGCGCCGCCATTCGCGCCACACGAAGCCGACGCGCAGCGGGATCTACACGCACGCGTGAGCTTTCGTCCATTCCGCCGTGCGACCGCGGTGCACGGAACTGTCACGAACGGCCGGTATCATCGGCGCGGCGGCTTGCATGCCGTCGCCGCCTGCTGTCGGACGACGGCAGCCGGCGTGCACTTCTCTCCACGATTCAGCACCTGTCTTGCCAGAACATGAGCACCGGGCCGGATACCCTCGCCGTCATCAAGGAACGCGCCACGATCGTGTGCCGCCAGCGCAGCAGCGTGCTGCTGGTCGCGCGCACCACGGCGCGCTGGTCGCTGCCGGGCGGCACGATCCGGCGCGGCGAGACGCCGCTCGAAGCCGCGCGGCGGGAACTCGCGGAGGAAACCCGGCTCGAGGGACTCGCGCTCGACTACGCGGTGCAGTTCGGCGGGCTGACGAAGTTGCATCACGTGTTCGTGGCCGACGTGCCGGCGCACCTGATGCCGCGCGCGAGCAACGAGATCGCCCACTGCAAGTGGTTCGCGGTCGACCGGCTCGACACGCTGCGAGCGAGCGTGCCGACACGCAAGATCATCGAGCTGCTGCGGCTCGACTGTTTTCTGCATTCGTGAGCGAACCGCTTCGCTAAGGTCGATGCCGGCTCAGGCTTGGGCACGGCTCGCGGCGATTACGCGCGCAGGAATGGGCCAGCCTTGCGTTCGAGCAGCGCGACGAGTTCGGGCTGCATGAACGCGTAGCGGTCGGGGATATCGAGGCAGACGATCTTCCGGTGCTTCAGATGCGCACCGAATTGCGCCGACAGTCGCGCTTTGTGCGCGCGCTCCATCACGAACACGATGTCCGCCCAATCGAGCTGCTCGGCGGACAGCCGCACGTCCGCGTCGGGCGCGAGGCCCGCGGAGTCGGTTTCGACGCCCGGCCACGCGGCGAACACCGCTTCGGCCGTCGGGCTGCGCAGCCGGTTGCGGCTGCAGAGGAACAGAGCACGTGCCATGTCGCTTCGCGGCCGCCCGGAGGCCGGCTCAACCCTGCGGAATCGTGCCCGGCCGCACGTAGGCGAGCATGTGCGGCACGTAATCGGCCTTGCCGAGTTCGACGCCGTGATGGCGCAGGATCGCGTACGCGGCGATCGCGTGAAAGTAGAACTGCGGCAGCGCCCAGTCGCGCGCGTACTGTTCGCCGGTCATGTCGAACGCGATCCCGTTCGGCATCTCGAGCGAGATCGGCAGCGCTGCGCCGCCATCGAGCGCATCCGGTGCGAGTTCGCCGAGAAAGGCGAGCGTGCCGGCGATGAGCGCCTGCGCATCGGCCGGCGAGCCGGGTTGCGCATCGGCATTCCAGCCCGCCTCGCGCAACGCGAGCAATGCCGCCGGCAGCGGTTCGCCGCGCAGCCGGTGCACCGGCTCCATCGCCTGGAAACACGAGAAGCGCACCTGCGCGGCGAGCGGACACATGTCGGGCGCGAGCCTCAGCGTCATCGCCGCGTCGGGTTCGTCACCGGCGGCCTGCCGGTGGGCGACGGCCTTGTCGAGCCACGCTGACTGGGCGCGCAGCATCTGGGTGTAGGTCGGAACGAGAAGTTGGGTCGGTGACACGCGTGCGCTCCTGTGCTGAGGGTTCGCGCCACACGATAGCAGCGTCGGCGCGAACCTGCATCCCGGCCGGGCGCAGACGGGCGCAAACGCATGCCGTTACGGCTTGCCGTGCCGCGCGAGGAACCGGTCGAACTGCGACGCGAACGTCTTGCCGTCGCGCGCGCCGAACGGCGCCGGCCCGCCGGTGTCGATGCCCGCGCTGCGCAACTGGTCCATCATCGCGCGCGTCGACAGGCGCTCCTCGATGTTCTCGCGGCTGAACCAGTTGCCGCGCGGGTCGAGCGCGTGCGCGCCCTTGTCGAGCACGGCGGCGGCCAGCGGGATGTCGGCGGTGATCACGAGGTCGCCGGGTTCCGCCAGCTCGACGATGCGCGCGTCGGCCACGTCGAAGCCGGCCGGCACCTGCACGGCCTTGATGAACGGCGACGGCGGCGTACGCAGAAACTGGTTCGCGACCAGCGTCACGTGGATTTCGGCGCGACGCGCGGCGCGAAACAGCATGTCCTTGATGACGGCGGGACATGCGTCGGCATCGACCAGTACTTGCATGGCGGGAGTGTCCAGTGGGCAGAAGCGCAAACGCCGATCATAGCGCACCGCCGACCGGCCATCAGCCGGCGAGATCCGTGCGAAGCGCGTCGACCGTCATCCATCGCGCGCCCCACGCCGCGGCGAGCCGCGCGCCCTGCCCGATTCGCACGGCCGCATCGTCGAAGTCGACGAACACGACGTGATCGGCCGCCGCGGGTCTGGCCGGCATCTCGCGCGTGCGGCCGTCGGACAGCACCCACAGCCAGCGCTGCTTGCCGGGCTCGCGGCGAGCGGCGCGGGCAAGCAACTGCGCGGCGGTCGCGATACCGTCCGCGAGCGGCGTGCCGCCGCCGCCGTCGACCGGCTCGAGCCAGCGCGCGTTCCACCAGCGCGGTACGGCCGGGCCGAAGCGCCGCGCGGCGCCGTTGCCGCCGAAGCAGATCAACGCGGTTTCGACGCGTGCGCGCGCAGCCTGATCGAAATACGCGACGATCAGCCCCTTCGCGAGCGCGAGCCGCTCATGCGACAACATCGACGCCGAACAGTCGAGCACGAAGCAATGTAGCGCGTGCGGCGTGCCCGCGCGTTTCCCGTAGCGCAGATGATCGCGATGCAGCGGGCCGCCACGTTTCGCGGCGAGCGTCGCCGGCCACGCGACGGCCGTGCCGGCGCGCGCCGTGCCCGGCACGCGCGCGGCGGCGCCTGTCTGCCATCGAGGACCGCGAATCGCGTTCGCGGCGGCGCCGGCTCGATGGCTCAGCGTTTTTTTAGCGGCAGCGGCACCACGCTTTTCACGTCGCGCAGCCCGGTCGGTTCGGGCGGCAGGTAGCCCCAGTCGCCCTGCGATGCGGACGCGTCGGCCTCTGTGTCGTCGGTGCCGCCGTGTCGCTTGTCGGGCTGCCGTGGTGTATCCGAGCGCAAACGATCGTCGTGCTCACCACCTTGCTGCGACGGCGGCGGCCCCGCATGGCGCCGATGCCGCAGCACGGCTTCGGCCACGCGCGCCACATGCGACACCGTCACCGCGTCGGCCTGCTCCAGCGCGGCCAGCGCACGCGCGGCGCGCAGCATCACGAGATCGGCGCGCAACCCGTCGACGGCCGCGTCGATGCACAGCGCGCTGACGCGCGCATGGACCGCATCATCGAAATCCAGCGTCGCCAGTCGCGCACGCGCCGCATCAATCCGGTCCGCGAGTGCCCGCTGGGCCGCCGCGTGACGCGCGCGAAACGCCTCCGGATCGAGATCGAACGCAAGACGCGCCTTCACGATCCGCTCGCGCTGGGCGGCGTCGAAGCAGTTCTCCAGCTCGACCATCAGCCCGAAGCGGTCGAGCAGTTGCGGACGCAGCTCGCCCTCCTCGGGATTCATCGTGCCGACCAGCACGAAGCGCGCGTCGTGCGCGTGCGACACGCCATCGCGCTCGACGATGTTCACGCCGCTCGCGGCGACGTCGAGCAGCGTATCGACGAGCCCGTCGGCGAGCAGGTTCACTTCGTCGACATACAACACGCCCCGATGCGCGCGAGCCAGCAGGCCCGGCCGGAAACGCACGCCGTTTTCGGCCAGCGCGTGCGCGAGATCGAGCGTGCCCGTCACCTGCTCGTCGCTCGCCGACAGCGGCAGCGTGACGAACTGCCCTTCCGGCAGCAGCTCCGCGAGGCCGCGCGCCGCGGTCGATTTCGCGGTGCCGCGCGGGCCGCTGACGAGCACGCCGCCGAGCGACGGGTCGATCGCGGCGAGCAGCAGCGCCTGCTGCAACGCGTCCTGCGCGACGAGCGCCGCAAACGGAAAAACCGCGCGGGCGCGGTGCGTCGTCGGATCGATCATCGCCGTCCTCCTTCCTGACGTTGTTCGCTGGCGAGCCAGATCGCCTCGATCCGCTCGCGATAAGGGCCCGGCTGCTGCCACAGCCCGCGCTGCATCGCTTCGACGAAGCGCTCGCAGATGCCGTGCAGCGCGTTCGGGTTGTGCCGTTCGAGAAACGCGCGGGTGGCGTCGTCGAACAGGTACGCGTCGGCGACGAGCGCGTACTGGTGATCGGACAGCACGCGCGCGGTCGCGTCATAGCCGTACAGGTAATCGACGGTCGCGGCGAGTTCGGCCGCACCCTTGTAGCCGTGACGCTTCACGCCGTCGAGCCATTTCGGGTTGACGACGCGCGAGCGGATCACGCGCGCGATTTCCTCGCGCAGCGTGCGCATCTTCGGCGCGACCGGGTTCGCATGGTCGCCGTGATAGATACTCGGCTGCTGCCCGGACAGGTGCCGCACCGCCGCCGTCATTCCACCCTGGAACTGGTAGTAGTCGTTCGAATCGAGAATGTCGTGCTCGCGGCTGTCCTGGTTCTGCACGACGACGTCGATCGTCGCGAGCCGCTCGCCGAACACGTCGGGCGCGGCGTCGCCCGCACTGTTCTGCGCGTATGCATGGCCGCCCCATCGACGGTAGGCATCCGCGAGATCGGCGTCGGTCTGCCAGCGCCGCTGGTCGATCAGGTCCTGCAGGCCCGCGCCGTAGCTGCCCGGCCGCGCGCCGAACACGCGCCAGCCGGCGCGGCGGCGCGCTTCGTCGGGCGCCATGCCCTGCGCGACCCACTTCTCGCGTTCGCGCTCGATGCGCGCGCGGATCGGGTTCAGTTCCTCGGGCTCGTCGAGTGCGGCAACCGCCTGCACGGCCGCGTCGAACAGATGCATCAGGTTCGGGAATGCATCGCGGAAGAAACCGGACACGCGCAGCGTCACGTCGATGCGCGGCCGGTCGAATATCTCGATCGGCAAAATCTCGAAGTCGGTCACGCGGTGGCTGCCGTGCGCCCATTTCGGTCGCACGCCGAGCAGCGCGAACGCCTGCGCGATGTCGTCGCCGCCGGTGCGCATCGTGGCCGTTCCCCAGACCGACAGTCCGATCGCGCGCGGATAGTCGCCGTGATCCTGCAGATGGCGTTCGATCAGTTGCTGCGCGGATTTCAGCCCGAGCGACCACGCGGCCTGCGTCGGCACCGCGCGCGTGTCGACCGAGTAGAAATTGCGGCCCGTGGGCAGCACGTCGGGACGGCCGCGCGACGGCGAACCGCTCGGCCCCGGCGGCACGAAGCGGCCGTCGAGCCCGCGCAGCAACTGCCGCATTTCCTCGCCGCCGCACGCGTCGAGCGCAGGCAACAGCGTCGAACGCACGCGTTCGAGCACCGCGAGCGTATGCGGCCATTCGCCGGGCGGCGGCATGTCGAGGCCGGGATCCTCCGAAGCGGTTCCGCACACGACGTTGAGCCAATGCTGCGCCAGCCGTTCGAGCCGTTCGCGCGTATCGCCCGCATGCCGCCACGGCGACGCGTCGAGCGTTTGCAGCACGGCCGGCCGCGGCCCGGTCCACGGTGCGGCCCAGTCGGCCGAAAGCGGGTCGAAATCGCTGCCAAGCGCGAGATCGTGCGCGAGCGCGCCGATCAGGCCAGCCCGTTCGCCCTTGCCGTCACCGACCGGAAAACGTGCCAATGCGAGCAGCGTGTCGCGCCGCTGGCGCTCGACCGGCGACGCGCCGAACACGTGCAGCCCGTCGCGGATCTGCGCTTCCTTCAATTCGCACAGCCATGCATCGACGCGCGTGAGCAGCGCATCCTCGTCGCCCGCATCGCGCGGCGGCGACACGCTCAGTTCGTCATGCAGACGATGCTCGGCGATCGTCGCGAGGATCGTCTTGCGCAGCAGCTTCGCGCGTCGCGCATCGACCATCAGCGCTTCATAGTATTCGTCGACCTGCCGTTCGAGATCCTGCAGCGGGCCGTAGTTTTCCGCGCGCGTGAGCGGCGGCATCAGGTGATCGACGATCACCGCCTGCGCGCGGCGCTTCGCCTGGCTGCCCTCGCCCGGATCGTTGACGATGAACGGATACAGATGCGGCAGCGGCCCGAGCGTCAGGTCGGGCCAGCATGCGTCGGACAGCGCGACGCTCTTGCCCGGCAGCCATTCGAGGTTGCCGTGCTTGCCGAGATGGATGACCGCGTCGACGCGATACGCATCGCGCAGCCAGAAATAGAACGCGAGATACGCGTGCGGCGGCACGAGATCCGCATCGTGGTAGCTCGCGTAGTCGTTGTCGTCGCGCGAGCGCGACGGCTGGATGCCGACGAACACGTTGCCCGCGCGCCAGCCGGCGATCGTGAAGCGCTGCTGCCGCAGCGTCGGGTCCGCTTCGGGCGGCCCCCAGCGTTCGTTCAGCGCGTCGCGCACGGCCGCCGGCAGTCGCGCGAAGCGCGCGACGTAGTCGGCCAGCGCGTAACTCTGAAACGCGGGACGCAGCGTGCGCAAGGCGGGATCGTTGGTCACGCCTTCGGTGAGTTGCGCGATCAGCGCATCACCGTCAGACGGCAGATCGGCCACCGTGTAGCCCGCATCGCGCAGCGCCGCGAGCACGCGCAGCGCGGATGCCGGCGTGTCGAGCCCGACGCCGTTGCCGATCCGCCCTTCGCTTTGCGGATAGTTCGCGAGAATCAGCGCGATGCGCTTGTCGGCGTTATCCAGCGTGCGCAGCCGGCACCAGCCGCGCGCAAGCGCCGCGACGAACGCGATCCGCTCCGCATCCGGCTGGTAGCGCACGACGTCGACTTCAGTGTGCGGGCAACGATACGCGAGCCCCTTGAAGCTCACCGCGCGCGTGACGATGCGCCCATCGACTTCGGGCAGCGCGACATGCATCGCGATGTCGCGGGCGTGCAGCCCCTGGTTGTCGGCCACCCACGCGTCGCGATTGCCGCCGGACAGAATCACCTGCAGCACCGGCGCGTCGCCGGCCAGCACGTCGGGCTCGGCGCTGTCGATCGCGCCGGCCGCGAACGCGGTGGTGTTGAGCACGAGCGCGACGCCATGCGTGTCGCACAGCTGCGTGATGACCTCGCGGCTCACCGCGTCCTTCAGCGACGTCACCGCGATCGGCAGCGGATTCAATCCTTCGTCGATCAACGCATCGGCCAGCGCGTCGAACACGGCCGTGTTCGCGGCCTGCCAGTGCGCGCGATAGAACAGGATCGCGACGACCGGCGCGCCCGGCGTCCAGCGCGGCCGCCAGTCGTCGACGCTCGCACGGTCGCGCGCCGGGTGATACAGCGCGGCGGCCGGCAGCGGGCGCGGCGGTTCGGGCTCGTCGCCGAACCCGAGCGTGTGAAACGCGATACTGCGCAGCAGCGCGTCGGCGTTGTGCACGCCGCCTTCGCGCAGATAGCGCCACCACAGCCGGCACAGCTCGGCCTCGACCGTGCTCTTCGCGACGAGGTTCGGGTCCTCCTGCAGGTCGCCCGAGAACATCGCGAGCTGCTGCCCGCGCTTCGACGCGAGCGACACGGCCTGCTCGATCCCGTACGGCCAGTACGCTTCGCCGCCGAGATGATCGATCACGACCGTCTTCGCGTGACGCAGCACGTCGTCGACATAGAAATCGACCGACGCAGGCTGCCGCAGGAACGTGACGTTCGCGAGCCGCACGCTCGGGAACCCGGCCGGCAAGTGCGGCACGACGCTCGCGAGCAGCGACAGCGTCGTGTCGGCCGAACTCAGGATCACGATGTCGGCCGGCTGCTGGTCGATCCGGACGACGCCCTGCGTATCGTCGACGAAGCCGCCCGGCGTGGTGCGCAACAGATGCATCGTGCGTTACGCCTGCTGCGGCTCGGCCGCGCACGCGGCGTCGAACGCGCGTTGCAGCGCGGCCGCGTCGAGATCCTCGCCGATCAGCACGAAGCGGCTCGCGCGCGTTTCGCCGTCCTGCCAGCGGCGGTCGAAATAGCTGTCGAAGCGGCGGCCGACGCCCTGGATCACGAGCCGCATCGGCGCGCCGGGCAGCGCGGCGAAACCTTTCGCGCGATAGATCGTGTGCGCTTCGACCACCCGCTGCAATGCGGCGATCGTCGCTTCGCGCGTGCCGGCGTCGCCCGACACCACCACCGAATCGAAATCGTCGTGATGATGATCGTGATCGCCGTCGTCGGCCGAGCCGTGATGGTCGTGCCGCAGATGGATCGTGTCCTCCGACGCCGATTCGAGGCCGAGCAGCATCGCGAGATCGAGCTCGCCGCGCGTCGCACGCACGATCTTCACCTGCGGCGGGATTTCTTCGCGGATCGCGGTTTCGATCTGCGCGAACTCGGCGTCGCCGACGAGGTCGGCCTTGTTCACGATCACGAGATCGGCCGACGACAGTTGATCGGCGAACAGTTCGTGCAGCGGCGATTCGTGGTCGAGGTTCGGATCGGCGCGGCGCTGCGCGTCGACGGCCTGCGGGTTTTCCGCGAACTGGCCACTCGCGGCGGCCGGCCCGTCGACGACGGTCACGACCGCGTCGACCGTGAAGCTGTTGCGGATCGTCGGCCAGTTGAACGCCTGCACGAGCGGCTTCGGCAGCGCGAGGCCCGACGTCTCGATCAGCACGTGGTCGATGTCCGCGCGGCGCTCGACGAGTGCTTCCATCACCGGATAGAACTCTTCCTGCACGGTGCAGCACAGGCAGCCGTTCGCGAGTTCGTACAGCTGGCCCGGCGCTTCGCCCTGCGCGCCGTCGGCATCGTCGCAGCCGATGCCGCAGCCCTTGAGGATTTCGCCGTCGATGCCGAGCTCGCCGAATTCGTTGACGATCACCGCGATGCGGCGGCCTTCGGCGTGCTGCAGGATATGGCGCATCAGCGTCGTCTTGCCGCTGCCGAGAAAGCCCGTGACGATCGTGACGGGCAGCTTGCGTAGGGTCATGGTAGGTCCGGTGTCGAAGAGGGAATCAGGACGGGATCGTCGCGTCGGGGGCGGCGCGGCCATTCAGCGGGCGGTGCGCGGGAAGCTCGCCGCGTGATCCGCGCGGACAGTCGCACGGCGGGCGGAACAACGAATCGGACATGGTGCTTCCTTGCGAACGGTCGACATCGTGAATGCCAACACGGCTGCGGCCGTGGACGATGCGCCGCCTCCCCGCGGCGCTGAACCCCAACGTTTAGGCCGGTATCCGGGCTGACGAACACGCCGCTTCGCCTTCCCGGATGCGCGGCATCCAGTGGCGGTCGTCCGCATGCGCATGGCATGCGGCGAAGCGGCGCTGCGTGGCGCTTCTCGCGCGACGCGTTCGCTTACCGTTGCGGGGGCAGCACAGGTTGGCTCGACTGCGGTGCAGGCAGGCTCCCTGTTTCCCGTTTAACTGCGCGTGCCGGAGCGGCGCGCGCGAGCACCAAAACGCGTGCGAGTGTAGGCGGCGGGGCCGGGAGCGTCAAGGCGAGCGGCCCTCGGCGAACGCGAATGATTGTCGTTTTCAACCGATCGAGATAAAATTCACCCCACAACAACACCAGCAACCGCGCAACGGCAATGTGAGGCAATCACTCAGTCATCCTTAAATTTTCATGTCGAAACGACAGATATCCGGGCGGCGCTTTCCTGTGCTGGCCCTGTCGCTGTGCTCGCTCGCCGGCGTGGCCTCCTTCCCTGCGCCGGCGGCCGAGTTCGACGACGAACTGCCCGCGCTCGAGGTGCGCAGCCGCCGTCATCCGAACGATCCGCGCGCCGAAAGCGTGAGCACGGCAACCCGCACCGCGAGCGATCCGCGCGACGTCCCGCAAACCATCGACAGCGTCGCAGTCGACGAAACGCTGTCCTACGGCGGCCGCACGCTGGCCGACGCGCTGGCCGGCGTGCCGGGCGTGTCCAATACGTCGGATACGCGCTTCGATTCGTTCCGCATTCGCGGCTTTTCCGCCGCGGGCGACCTGTTGCTCGACGGCATGCGCGACGATGCGCAATACGTGCGCAGTCTCGGCAACATCGAACGCGTCGAAGTGCTGAAGGGGCCGGCGGCGGCGCTGTACGGGCGCGGCAGCGGCGGCGGCGTCATCAACCGGATCACCAAGCAGCCGTTGCCGGAAAACTTCGGCCATCTGTCGGCGGCGACCGGCAGTGATGGACGGCTCGGCGCATCGGTCGATCTCAACCGGATGCTGTCGAGCGCATGGAGCGTGCGGCTCAATGCCGGACGCGAACACGCCGGCAGCTTCCGCGACCACGTCGACGGCACGCGCCAGACCATCGCGCCGTCGATCAAATGGCGGGACGCGCGGCGCAGCTGGCTGCTGCAGTTCGAATACGACGCGTACCGACGCGTGCCAGATCGCGGCATCCCGGCGCCGGTCGCCGCGCTCGACGCGGCCGGCAAACCCGTTGCGTACTCACTGCCGTCCGAGCGGCGCGCGACCTTCTTCGGCGCGGCGGGACGCGACACCATCCGCGACCAGAACATGAACTGGCGCTCGGTCTTCACGCACGCGCTCGGCGGCGACTGGGAACTGCGTCATACGCTGGGCGTGCTGGATTTGCGCAGCACCTTCGACAATACCTACGTCACGCAAAGCTACGTCACGAAGCCGCGCGACTACCGGCGCGTGCAACGGGCGCGCTACCTGCAGGACATGACGCATCTCAACGTGCAGACCGGCGTCGAACTGGGCGGCAAGGTCGCGACCGGACCGGCGCTGCATCATCTGCTGTTCGGCATCGAATACGGCTGGCAGAAACGCAGCCCGACGCTCTGGCAGGCCGACGCGACGCCGGTCCCGATCAGCGGACCGGATCGTTTCGCTCTGGCCGGTTCGGCGCCGCGCCCGTATGCGATGAACCGCCATCGCGTGAGCGACTACGCGATCTTCGCGCAGGACCGCATCGACCTCGGTCGAGCGTGGAAGTTGCTCGGCGGCCTGCGCGGCGAACGTTTCGACGTCGATTCGACCAACGTGCTGAACGATCTGCATTCGCGGCGCACGACGACGGCATGGAGCCCGCGGCTCGGCGTCGTGTGGTCGCCGGTCCGCGCGCACAGCGTGTATGCGTCGTACAGCAAGAGCTTCGCGCCGGTCGGCGGCGACCTGATCGGCATCACGCCGGACGCGCGCGGCAACGCCAACGATCTCGGCCCGCAATACAACCGCCAATACGAGATCGGCGTGAAAAGCGACTGGCGCGGCGGCGCGCTCACCACGACCCTCGCACTGTTTCAGCTCGATCTGTACAACCGCCGCGTCGCCGACCCGGTGCGGCCGGGCTTTTTCGACCTCACCGGCCTCGAACGCAATCGCGGCCTGGAACTGGGCGTCGCCGGCCGGCTCACGGGCGACTGGTTCGTCCGCGGCGGCATCGGCTGGCAACACGCGCGGGTGGTCGACGCCGAGCCGAAGTACGCGGGCAAGCGGTCGGCGGGCGTGTCCGGGGCGAACGGCAGCCTGTTCGTCAGCCATGCGCCGCTGCGCGGATTTTTCGCCGAACTCGGGCTGGTGTACGAAGGTGCGCGTTACGCCGATCGCGACAACCTGCTCGAACTACCCGCCTACGTTCGCTGGGACGGCAAGGCCGGCTATCGCACGCGCGACTTCGAGGTCACGCTGGCGGCCGTCAACCTGACCGATCGCGACTATTACGCGAATGCGACGGGCCTCGCGCAGATCATGCCCGGTGCGCCACGCACGTTCACGCTGACGGCGGCGTACAAGTTCTGACCGCGCGGGCCGCGCCGACGCCCCGCGCAGCCGGCCCGCGGGGGACGGCGTCAAGACGAGCGGTCGTCGCGACCGGCGTTTCGGTCCGGATGCTCAGCCGGTTCGCGGCGACTGCTCCGCGATCGCTTCCTGCAGCGCTTGCACTGTATCGGGACGCCCGAAATACCAGCCCTGCGCGCCGATCGACAGCCCCGGGATGTCGAGCATCTGCGCCTGCTCACGGGTCTCGACGCCCTCAAAGACCACGCCGACCCCGAGCCGACGGGCAATCGCGAGGATCTCCGGAATGATCGAGGTGCCGTCATGCTGCGGCGCGGCTGGCAGAAGCGAACGGTCGACCTTGATGTAGTCGATCGGAAGATGCTGCAACAGGCTCAGGCTGGAGTAGCCCGTGCCGAAATCGTCCATGTAGACGGGATGCCCGAGATCGCGCAATTGCCGAAGCGCCGGCACAATTTCCGGCAGTTCCACGGTCGACCGCTCGGTCAGTTCGAAGCCGACATGCTTGCGCGACAATCCGGCCGGCCAGCAACGGTCCAGCGTCGCCATCAGGCTGCCGTCCCGCAGTTCGTCAGCGCTGACGTTGATGGTCACGCGAAAGTCCGGCTCGCTGTCGAACAGCAGGCGCATCTCCCGCAGGACCGTGCGCACGACGAAGGCCGTGACGTCGGCGATCATGCCGGCGCGTTCGGCGTCGGCAATGAATACGTCGGGTGCGGCTGGCCCGTCGATCCAGCGGATCAGCGCCTCGGCGGAGACGATCCGCGATGATGCGCCCAGCGCGACGATCGGCTGATAGCGCAGGACAAATTGCCCGTTTGCCAGCGCTCGACGTATCTGCGCGGGAAGCGCCGTCCACCGTCGGTGCAGCATCAGCGCCCCGAGCCCCAGACAGCAGCCCGCCGCGCCACCGGCGATCCCCAGCAGCCAGGCGGCGTGCCGACTGGCGTTTGCCAGTGCTTGCGGTGTCACGACGACGATCGTGCACACCGGCACGCGGGCCGAGCAGAATGATTTGCCGTCCCGAAACCCCGGCACCTGGCTGGCATCGACGTACGCCGGGACGCCGCGCGCGTCGAGCCCGATGACGAGCGCGGTTGGGTGGCCTTTGAGCCCGATCACGTAGTGCAGACCTGACGGCGGCAGTACCCTGAACGCGTCCAGATCCATCAGCAGGTTCGCCCTCCTTCCCGCGACCACGAGCCCAAGCGTGTCGGGGCTCGACAACAACGGCACGGTCCAGAAGGCCGACATCGCGTCGGTCAGCCGGAATGGCTGCCGCTTCGGAGAAAAGGGCCTGGGCAGCATGCCCAGCATCGTCGTGCAAAGCAGATCGGTGCCCGACAGGCGTCCGACGTCCTTGACGTACTTCGACTGCACGGAAGCCGATCGCAACAGGCGCAGGTCTCGCGGCGAGCAGTCCGCGTACGGGGAGGCATCCACGTCGGCAAGCGTCCTGGCCGCCGAATCGAACACAAGGTCGATCTGCTGCACGACTTGCGCCCCCAGCCCCGCAACCGATTGCGCCAGCACGGTCTTCGTAACAAGCGGCCAGGCTTTCAGCGCCAGTCCTGCCGAAACGACCAGCATGCCGATCGCGAGTGCATAACCGGCCCCACTGGAGGTTGTCCATCTGCGTACGTTCGCCATAGGCGCGGCACTTCGCGATGTAGTGGCCATCGCCCTGCAGGTCCGGCAGAGCGAGCCGATTTTGGTATGGGTCTCGTCAGCTTCGTGCGACTGGCAGCCCGAAGCCGGCGCCTTGCTTACGATGTCGACCAGATGATTGCACACCAATATTGCGGGTACGCAATGCCTCTTCCCCGGATTGAGTCCCGGACGGATGCGGGCGCGGTTCGCCGGCCTCGCGCCCGACGCACGCTGTGCTATCGTATGCGCCGCGTTCGGTGCTCGCATGCGCATTCCGCGCATGCAGTTAAACGGGAAACAGGAGGCGGACATCCGCCCGGCCTGTGCTGTCCCCGCAACGGTACGCCGCCCGCGCAACGCGCTTTCCCGCGCGTGCGCCCAGGCCGCCCGCGATGCCACTGCCCTTCGACGGGCGGGAAGGCTGCGGCCTGGCAAGCGGCCAGCCCGGATACCGGCCGACGCAAGGGGCGAGCGCGATGCTCGCCGAACGCCCGATCCGCGGGGAACGGATGGGGTGCGCATTTCACCCGCGTTCGCGCGGGTTTCGCCCGATCCGACATGCACTGCCTGCCCGCCGGCCGCCGATGCGCCGCCCGCCTTCCCTGTTCCACTGTTTCGACACGGTGCGCGCCGTGCCGCGCGCGATGAGCCGCGCGTGGCTGATCGGCGCCGGCCCCGGCGACGCCGACCTGCTGACGCTCAGGGCCGTGCGCGCGATCGGCGCGGCCGACGTGCTGCTCGTCGACGATCTCGTGAACCCCGAGGTGCTGCGCCATGCGCGCGCCGATGCGCTGATCGAGCACGTCGGCAAGCGTGGCGGCCATGCGTCGACGCCGCAGGCGGCGATCGTGGCCGCGATGCTCGCGCACCTGCGCGCGGGCCGCAGCGTCGCGCGGCTCAAGGGCGGCGATCCGTTCGTGTTCGGCCGCGGCGGCGAGGAGCTGATCGCGCTCGGTGCGGCGGGTTGTCCGGTGGAAGTCGTCAACGGGATCACCGCGGGCATCGCCGCGCCGGCCGCGCTCGGCATCCCGGTCACGCACCGCGGCGACGCGCAAGGCGTGATCTTCGTCACGGGCCACGGCGCGGGGGCCGACGAGCCCGACTGGCGCGCACTCGCGGCCACCCGCATGACGATCGTGGTCTACATGGGCATCCGCCGGCTCGACGCGATTGCCGCGGCGTTGCGCGACGGCGGGCTGCCAGCCGACACGCCGTGCGCGGCGATCGAGAACGCGACGCGCCCCGAACAGCGCCACGTCGTCGCGACGCTCGATACGCTCGTCGATCGCATCGCGGAAACCGGTATCGGCTCGCCGGCGATCGTCGTGATCGGCCGCGTCGCGGCGCTCGCCGACGATCCGGCGGTGCGTGCGGCGCTCGGCGGCCACGCATGATGCGCGTCGCGCTCGGTGTCGGTTTCCGCGCGGGCGTCACGGCCGCGCAACTCGATGCCGCGATCCGCGCCGCGCTCGCGTGCTACCCGGCCGCCGAACCGGCGCTCGTCGCGACGCTCGCCGACAAGGCGCGCGCCCGTGCGCTGCGCACGCTGTGCGCGCGCCGCGGCTGGCCGCTCGTCGCGTTCGACGCGGCGCAACTCGCGAGCCGCCCGGAACTGGCCACGAGCGGTCCGTCCGGCGCCGCGCTCACCCGCTTCGGCATCGCGGGCGTAGCCGAGCCGTGCGCGCAGCTCGCCGCGCCGCACGGCCGGCTGCTCGGCCCCAAATCCATCCGGGACGGCGTGACGGTCGCGCTCGCCGGCCCGCTTTGAACCCATTGTTTCGCTTTCGACAGGACGACTCCCGATGAAGACCGATTCCGAATCCCATCAGCGGATGGCCGAACGCCGCCGCGCCGGCCATGAAAAGAAACAGGCCGCCGCCACCCAGGAAAAGGGCCTGCTGATCGTCCACACCGGCAACGGCAAGGGCAAGAGCACGGCCGCGTTCGGGATGGCCGTGCGCGTGCTCGGCCACGGGATGCGGCTCGGTGTCGTGCAGTTCATCAAGGGCGCGCTGCATACGTCCGAGCGCGACTTCCTCGGCGCGGTCGCGGAGTGCGATTTCGTGACGATGGGCGACGGCTATACGTGGAACACGCAAAACCGCGACGCCGACATCGCGACCGCGCGCAAGGGCTGGGACGAGGCGCGCCGGATGATCGAAAGCGGCGATTACCGGATGGTGATCCTCGACGAGCTGAACACCGTGCTGAAGTACGAATACCTGCCGCTCGACGAAGTGCTCGCGACGCTCACGGCGCGTCCGGAGTCGGTGCACGTCGTCGTCACCGGGCGGCACGCGCCCGATGCGCTGATCGATGCGGCCGATCTCGTCACCGAAATGCGGCTCGTCAAGCATCCGTACAAGGAGCAAGGCGTGAAGGCGCAGCGCGGCGTGGAGTTCTGAGCATGCCGGCCTGCCCCGCGCTGTTCGTCAGCGCGCCCGCGTCCGGACAGGGCAAGACGTCGGTGACGGCCGGCCTCGCGCGGTTGCACCGCCGGCTCGGCCGTCGCGTGCGCGTGTTCAAGACCGGGCCGGATTTTCTCGATCCGATGCTGCTCGAACGCGCGAGCGGCGCACCCGTGCATGCGCTCGATCTCGGGATGGTCGGCGAGGCCGGTTGCCGCGCGCTGCTCGCCGACGCCGCGCACGACGCGGACCTGATCCTGATCGAAGGCGTGATGGGGCTATTCGACGGCACGCCGAGCAGCGCCGATCTCGCGGCCGCGTTCGGCGTGCCGGTCGTCGCGGTGATTTCGGCGAAGGCGATGGCGCAGACGTTCGCGGCGATCGCGTTCGGGCTCGCGCGGTTCCGGCCCGAGGTGCCGTTTCACGGCGTGCTGGCGAACCGCGTCGGCTCGGCACGGCACGCGGAATTGCTGCAACAGGCGTTGCCCGACGACCTGCGCTGGCTCGGGCACGTGCCGGCCGATGCAGGCATCGCGTTGCCGGAGCGGCATCTCGGGCTGCATCAGCCGGCCGATATCGACGATCTCGATGCACGGCTCGAGCGCGCGGCCGATGTGCTCGCGCAAACCGCGCTTGTCGAGTTGCCGGCTGCCGTCACGTTCGCGGAACCGGACGTGGCCGCGCCGCTGCCGCGCGCGCTGGCCGGCAAGCGGATCGCGGTGGCGCGCGATGCGGCGTTTTCGTTCATCTATCCGGCCAATCTCGCGTTGCTGGATACGCTCGGTGCCGAGCCGCGGTTCTTCTCGCCGCTCGCCGACGAACCCGTGCCCGACGATTGCGATGCATTGTTTTTGCCGGGCGGCTATCCGGAACTGCACGCGGCGACGCTTGCCGGGAATGCCCTGACCGCACGAACGATTCGCGCGCATGCGGCAGCCGGCCGGCCGATCGTCGCGGAATGCGGGGGGATGGTGTACCTGTGCGAATCGCTGACCGACGTGGACGGCTCGACGACGCCGATGCTCGGCCTGCTGCCCGGGCATGCGACGATGCAGCGCCGGTTCGCGGCGCTCGGCATGCAGCAGCTCGATACGCGCACCGGGCCGATGCGCGGCCATACGTTTCATTATTCGCGGCTGGATACGGCGCTGGCGCCGGTCGCGACCGCGGCCCGGCCCGATGGCGAGGCTGGCAGCGGCGAAGCCGTTTATCGCGCGGGTGCGATCGTCGCGACGTACATGCACATGTACTGGCCGTCGAATCCGGATGCGGTCGTGGCGCTGTTCGGTGGGGAAGCATTCGAGACATGATCGGCCGGCCTTCGGCGGTACGACGCCAACGCTCTTCAGGATTCGGGACAGGAAGCGTATGACCAGGCGTGACCGGCCTTGACCGCAACGCGTTGCGCCCGCATGCGAGCCAGGAAGGTTTCTCCGTCGAACGTCTTGGGATGACCGGAGGCCTCCCCGGCGTCCAGCGCGTCATGCAACACGCGCACCTGTGCGTTGCATGATTCGGGCGGCCGCCATCTCGCTCGCATGGTGTCGCTATCGGAACATCGCTCCGACAGCCCGCCGGCGTCGACGTACTCGACAACGTGATCGTCTGGAGAAACAGGCGCTTTTCTCGACATGATTCACTTCGTTTGAGCACGATGGGCATATACCAAGGCCAGGTACATGCCGTCTGTCATGACTGGGAGCGGATTGTGAATGCCCGGCCCCAACCTCGCGTCGCATCCTCCATCACACCAGAAACGCCTCGGCCAACTTCACCCAGTACGACGCGCCAGTCGGCAGCACCGCATCGTTGAAGTCGTAGCCGGGGTTATGCACCATGCAGCCGCCCTCCCCGTCGCCGTTGCCGATGATCAGATAGCAGCCCGGCCGTTTCTCGAGCAGGAACGCGAAATCCTCGCTGCCGGTGAGCGGCACCATCCCGTCGATCAGATTGGCTTCGCCGCCCCATTCGCGTGCGACGCCGCGCGCGAACGCCGTCATCTCCGCATCGTTCACGAGCACCGGATAGCGGCGCTGGTAGTCGATCGTCGCGGTCGCGCCGAACACGGCCGCCTGCGCATGGACGACCTCCTTGATGCGCGTTTCGAGCAGGTCGCGCACGTCGGGCTTCAGCGCGCGCACCGACAGGCGCATCTGCGCGCGATCGGGAATCACGTTCGGCGCGTCGCCCGCGTGGATCGCGCCGACCGTGATGATCGCCATGTCGAGCGGCGACACGTTGCGCGACACGATCGTCTGCAACGCCAGCACGATCTGCGCGCACACGACCACCGGATCGATCGCCCGGTGCGGCACCGCGCCGTGGCCGCCGCGGCCCTGCA
The DNA here is from genome assembly GCF_018417615.1 of Burkholderia sp. LAS2. Classification (NCBI taxonomy): domain Bacteria; kingdom Pseudomonadati; phylum Pseudomonadota; class Betaproteobacteria; order Burkholderiales; family Burkholderiaceae; genus Burkholderia; species Burkholderia sp. LAS2. Next base: position 2,237,702 of record NZ_CP071052.1, on the reverse strand, counting down.
CGTCGATGACGACGGTATCCGACGACGCCATGAACGGCCCCGGCAGGAAACCGAACTTGCCGGTCGGGAAGCCCGGCATGTTGTGCATCGCGAAGATCGCGTCACACGGAAATTGCTCGAACAGCCCTTCGTCGAGCATCTTCTTCGCACCGCCGAGCCCTTCCTCGGCCGGCTGGAAAATCAGGTTCAGCGTACCCGAGAAGCGGCGTTCGCGCGCGAGGTGCTTCGCGGCCGCGAGCAGCATCGCCGTGTGACCGTCGTGGCCGCACGCGTGCATCTTGCCCGCGATCGTGCTCTGGTACGGCAGGCCCGTCGCTTCGTGGATCGGCAGCGCGTCCATGTCGGCGCGCAGGCCGAGGCGCTGCGCGCCATCGCCCACTTTCAACTGCGCGACGACGCCGGTGCCGCCGAGCCCGCGATGCACGGCGTAGCCCCACGACTGCAACTGCTCGGCGACGAGCTCGCTCGTCGCGAATTCCTCGAAACCCAGTTCGGGATGCGCATGGATGCGGTGCCGGATCTCGATCATTTCGTCGGCGAGGCCTGCGGGGATCACGCTGTGCGTCACGGTGTCGTCTCCTGTTGTGCAGTGGGGAATGTGCAGGCAAGGATAGTGCGTTGAACAGCAACCGGACAGACAGAAAGTCGTCGTGGCAGCAACCACTGATTGCCGGTCGGATCGCGCACGCAGGGGACGAAGCGTGGCCCTCGCGAGCGCTATGCCGTCCGGACGACTGCCGCTGGCGATCGGCACGCACGACACTGTGTGTTCAGCTTCGAATTTTCATGCGGAGGGGATCGTTGGGTGTCGCTCAACAATCTGTAATAATCCATTTACATCAAATGGTTGGGAACGTTTGTTCATTTTTTGACGAATGTACATTTTTTGTGTACGCTGACAAAACAGTGAACAAGCGATCCTCCGTGATGCCCGCAAACGCTCCTCTTCCGATATCGGAACAGCACGTGCTCGATGAGGCCTGTGCCGCGTTCGCGCGCGCGACCCGGCGCTTCGCTGCGCGGCCCGTGCGCGTGCCGGCGACGTACCGGGCGCGCGCCGACGCAATGATCCGCTTCGACATCGCCGGGCAGACTATCGAGATGCCGGCGGCCGTGAGCATCGGCGTCGAATCGCTGCAGGGCGCGCTCGCGGCGCTGCGTCGCCGCGGCGGCACGCCGGCGCCGGGCGAGCGGCCGCTGATGCTGGTCGCGCCTTATTTTTCCGCCGAACTGGCCGCCCGCCTGATCGAGCACGACATCCCGTTTCTCGATACCGCCGGCAATGCGAGCCTGATCCAGCCGGAGGCCACCGTGATGATCGCCGGTCGGCCGAAACCTGCCCGCACGCCGCGCCGTCAGGCGTCACGCGCGACCACGCCGAAGGGGCTCGCCGTGATGTTCGCACTCGCGACGCAGTCGGGCCTCGTCGCGCAGCCGTATCGGGGGATTGCCGCCGCGTCGGGCGTCGCGCTCGGCACGGTCAACCTTGCGATGGACGATCTGATCGCGCGCGGCCTCGTCGCGCAACGGCGCAACGGCGAGCGCCTGATTCCCGACTGGCCGCGCTTCGTACAGGAGTGGGTCGCGCTCTACCCGAGCCGCCTGCGCGCGAAGTTGCCGGCCCGGCGGTTTGCCGCGATCTCGCCAGACTGGTGGCGCGACTTCGATTTCGCGTCCTTCGATGCGCAACTCGGCGGCGAACCCGCGGCCGATCTGCTGACTCACGATCTGAAGCCCGCCACGATCACCGTCTATACGCACGGCGCCGTGCCGAACCGCCTGCTGCTGCAAGGCCGCATGCGTCCGGACGAACGTGGCGACGTCGAAATCCTCGAAGCGTTCTGGCCGCGCTCGCCGGCGCTCGACTGGCGCGAGCAGGATGTGCCGCTCGTGCCGCCGCTTCTGATCTATGCGGATCTCGTCTCGTCCGGAGACAGCCGCAACCTTGCCGCCGCCGCGCAGCTCCATGACCGATACCTCGCCCACCCGCCCGCTTGAAATCGATGCGAGCCGGCCGCTCGAGCCGGCGGCGGTCGCGCTGCTGCAAGCGGTCGGCGCGGCCTGCGCGCATCTCGACGCGGCCTTCGTCGTGGCCGGTGCGACCGCGCGCGACATTCTGATGTGGCACGTGCACGGCATCCGTCCGGTGCGTGCGACGCGGGATGTCGACGTTGCCGTATGCGCGGTGAGCTGGCCGTTTCACGCGCAGCTCGTCGATGCGCTCGTCGCGACCGGACAATTCGCGCACGCGCCGAAGCATCAGCAGAAGCTGCTGTTCGACAGCGGCACGCCGGGTTTTCGCACCGAACTCGATCTCGTGCCGTTCGGGCCGCTCGAAACGCCGCCCGGGGAAATCGCGTGGCCGCCCGGCGGCGAGTTCGTGCTGAACGTGCTGGGTTTCCAGGAGGCGGTCGATACGGCACTGCCCGTGTCGGTCGGCGCGGGCGTCGTGGTGCCGGTGGCCAGCCTGCCGGCGCTCGTGCTGCTGAAGCTGCTTGCGTGGAAGGACCGGCGCGCGCGCCAGAACAGCGACGCGTACGACCTGCTGTTCCTGCTCACGCATTTTCACGACGCGGGTAATCGCGAGCGCATCTGGGACGTCGCGCCCGATCTGGTGGAACGACATGGTTTCCAGCCGGAGCTGGCGGCGGCGGCGTTGCTGGCGCGCGATGCGAAACGGATTGCGTTGCCGCATACGCGCGACGCCATTCACGCGCTGCTAGCCGACGAAACGATGTACGCGATGCTCGGGCAGGACCTGCTGGCACGTGCGTTCGCGCTGTTGCCGGGTGAGTTCGACGACGACGCGGACCGGTATCTCGACGCGTTCCGTGACGCCTTTCTTGCCGGCCCACCCGCCCGCCGCGTGTGACGTGACGCAGCCCGGCAAGCGGACGACGCTGCCGCGCGTCGGGGTCAAGCCACCCAGTCTTCGACGGGCAACCCCGCGACACGACTGAATTCGCGGCCGTTGTTCGTGACCAGCACCGCGCCGGCCGCGATCGCATGTCCGGCGATCGACGCATCGTTCGCGCCGATCGGCGTGCCGCGTAGGGCGAGATCCGCCCGAATCGCGGCGGTAGCGTCGACTGCCGCCGAATCCCACGACAGCACACCATCCAACCGCGAAACGAAGGCCGTCACGAGTTCCGCATGCTTCGGCGACGCTTTCTTGCCCACCGCGCCAAAGCGCATCTCGGCGTAGGTCACGGCCGACACGACGATCCGGTGCTGTGCGTTGACGCACGACTGCAACCGCGACAGCACCACGGGCGGCCGCTCGCGCATGATGAACGAACAGATATTCGTATCGAGCATGTAGAGCGTGGTCACCGGTTGGACTCCGACGGCGCGTCGGCATCGCCGGACAGGTCGAAGCGACCGGACTCGATGACGGCCGGGCGTTCGGCCAGGAAATCGGCATCGGCCAGCGGTTCGTTCGCGAACGACAGCCACGTGGGACGTACCGGCCGCAACAGCAGCGTGTCGCCCTCGCGGCGGATCTCGAGTTCCGTGACACCCTCGAACTCCATGTCCTTCGGGATGCGGATTGCCTGGTTACGGGCGTTCTTGAAAATGGAAACAGTGCGCATGAGCCACTCCATGGGAGTACGATGCGCCCATTCTAAACATATGCTGGCATATGTCAATTTGTCGGGACGCGCATTCGCGGTTGCGTCCCACGTTGTCGCGGATGTCTGATTCATGCTGCCGGCCTGTCGTCGATGAGAGGAGCGATCCATTCTTCACGACGCAGGCCGCGCGGTCCATATACCGGACGGCCGATGCATGCGCATCGCCAGGCTACGCAGGCCGTCGCACCGACGCCGCGCGCCCGCCTCGTCACGGCAACCGGAAAGTGTCAAAGAACGTATCGCGCTCGATCACCGTGAGCGCCGCGCGCTTGTGCGGGAAATCGAATTCCTTCAGCGTGTAGAACCCGAGCCGATGCATGTACGCGATATGCCGCACGTGATCGACGCGCGGCTCGCCGACGAGCCGCTGCGTACGCGGTTCGTCGACGAACATGTAGTGCAGCACCCCGCTCCACCACGCATGCAGCTTGCCGGCGCTCTGGAACCGCGAGTCGCCGATCAGCAGGTGCAGCCCGCGATCGTAGTCGTGCGCGTCGTAGAACGGCGCGAGGCGGTCCTCCTTCGCCCAGTAGAACTCGAAATAGCCGAACGGCGTGTCGTCGAAATAGCCGATCATCGGGTGCATGTGCGGATCGGCCAGCCGTTCGGCGAGATACGCCGCATGCTCGTCGCGCGTGCCGCGCTGGTCCCAGAAATGCGCGACGCGGTCGAGGTTCATCCAGCCGCTGAACAGGTCCGCGTGCGCGTCGATGTCGACGGTGCGCAGGCTGAACGTCATCCCGACCTGCGGCATCGCGCGCGCATAGATCTCGCCGGCCGGCGACGGCGGCCGCACCGGATGCCGGTGGCCGTTCGTGATCGCGTAGCGCAGCGGCATCCCGCCCGACGCAGGCGCCTTCAGCCACGGCCGCGGGTTCTGCCAGAACGTCGTGCGCGACACGGTGAGCCGCAGCGCGTCGCCCGCGACCTGCGCGCCGTCGATCACGCCTTCGCGCACCGCCCGCGCGACGTACGAGGCCACGGCCGCCGCATCGGCGCCGCCGAGCGGCACCGTGATCGTCGCCGCGTCGTGCCGCGTGTCGGTGTTGAACAGCGCCACTAACGTCGGGAGCAGCGCGTCGGGCGCGTCGTCGGGCCGCCATGCGTCGAGCGCATGCTCGACGACCGCCGCCGCCTGCCCGTGCGCGGCGCCGTCGAGTGCGGCGGCCACTTCACCTTCGACGGCGTCGGCGGCGCCGGCCGGTTTCGTCAGCGTGTCTTGCATCACAATGCTCCCGCGTCGTGGCGATCGGCGAGCACATGCAGCCCGCGCTCGAGCGCCGGAAACAGGCTGCGCTGGAAGTTGTTCCAGCGCAGTTCGAGAATCGTGTCGTCCGGCGCGATCGGCGTGTCGAGCACGTCGCAGATCACCTCGCCGGAATCGATACCGTTGTCGACGTAGTGGAACGACGCGCCCGTCATCGTCACGGGTTCGATGGACGACGTCGCGCCGGTGGCCCAGTCGACCCGTTCGCCGCGCGCGCCGTGCAGCGCGTCGAGCGTCGCCCACGCGCCGCGCCGCTGGTACGGCGAATCGTCGGCGGTGATGCCCGGGTGGATGTTCGCGATGCGCCGGTGAAAGCGCGCGCCCGGCCGCACGAGTTCGTCGAGGATCACGAGCAGCCCGTCGAGCACGACGACGTCGGCGTCGAGTTCGAGCAGGCGCTCGAGCAGGCGGCGCTCGAACGCCTGTTTGCCGGCCACGCGCTCGCGCGCGTCGCGCGGCAGCCGCCGGTACGTCGACGGGATCGAACAGAACAGCTCGTCGACCGGCCGGCCCTGCACCGTCAGCCCTTCCGGCAGGATCCACGGGCGGCCCGGCGTGCGCGCGAAGCCGTAATCGGCCACTTTCGCGCGGTCGGCCGGCGAGCTTTCGTCGTCGTCGACGATCACGCCCTGGAGCGTGTAGCGTTCGCCGAGCGGCGAATCGTTCAGGCGCTCGACGAGGAATTCGAGCGGCGCCTTCATGTAGCGCGTGCCGCCGCGATAAGCGACCGGCTGGCCGGCGCGATCGGCCGCGCCGTTGCGCAGCGACTGGATGTAGACGAGATTTTTCTTCGGCATGGAGGCGTCGTGGAAAAAAGCGGACGAAGGCGCCGCGGCCGGCCTGCCCCGGCTACGAAGGCCGGCCGGCGAGCCGCGGCGCGCGACGTCACCAGTTGTATTTCGCGGTGGCGATCACCGTGCGGTCGGTCCCGAAGATGCAGACGTTGTTCGACTGGCAACCGCTGATGTAATGGCGGTTGAACAGGTTCGTCCCGTTCACCGCGAAGCGCCAGTTGCGCATGTCGTAATGCAGGCCCGCGTCGAACAGCGTGACGCTCGATACCGTCAGCGAGTTGTCGGCCGCACCGGCCGACGCGCTCTGGTAGCGAATGCCGCCGCCGAGGCCGAAGCCGGCGAGCGGCCCCGTGTACCAGGTCCAGTCGGTCCACAGCGACGCCATCTGGCGCGGACGCGGAATGTCGACCGGCCAGTTGTTCAGCGAAACGTCGTTGGCCTGCACGTTCTTCACGTCCTGATAGACGTACGACGCGATCACCGACAGGTTGCGCGTGACCTTGCCGGTCGCGCTCAACTCGATCCCGCGCGAACGCACTTCGCCCGTCTGCACCGACTTCGTGCCGGTCGGGTCCTGGCTCGGCAGCGCCGACGTGAGCACGTTGGTCTGGTTGATCTGGTAGATCGCCGCGTTCAGCATCAGGTTCTTGCCGGGCGGCTGCCAGCGCAGGCCGGCTTCGATCTGCTTGCCGCGCGTGGGCTGCGGCAGTCCGCCGCCGACCAGGTTCACGCCGATCAGCGGATTGAACGACGTCGCGTAGCTGACGTACGGCGACAGCCCGTAGTCGCCCTGGTACGTGAGGCCGACGCGGCCCGTGAACGCCGTCACGTCGGCCTTCGTCGACGTGCCGGCCGCGCGGTCGTCCTGCCGCATGTTGACCCAGTCCTCGCGGCCGCCGAGCGTCAGCGTCCAGCGGTTCCACTTGATCTGGTCCTGCGCGTACAGGCCGAACGTGTTCAGCGTCGTGTACGTGTTGGTGCGGAACGTCGCGTCGGGCGTGAACACCGCCGTCGTGACCGGCTGGTACACCGGGTTGTAGATGTTCAGCGGCGGTGCGGCGGCGAGCCACTCGCTGTCGGTCGCGGTCTGCCGGTTGTACTGGAAGCCGAGCAGCAGCGTGTGCTGCAGCGGGCCCGTCGCGAAGCGGCCCTCGAGGTTGTTGTCGATGTCGAAGCGGCTGTAGTTCATCTGGAACACGCCGGCCCAGCGCGACACGTCGGTCGTGCTGCCGTCGACGAAGCCGTTGCCGAACACCGAGCCGTTGTCGAGCGACAGGTGCATCAGCCGCGTATTCTGGCGGAACGTCCAGGCCGGCGTCAGGTTGCGCTCGAACTGGTAGCCGACCGACCACTGCTTCTTGCGGTAGTAGTTGAAGCTGCCGTCGCCTTCGTAGATGTCCTTGTTGATCTGGCCGTTCGGGTTCGGCAGCACCGTGCCCTGCGCGGGCAGGAAGTTCGACGAGATGTCGCCCCAGTCCTGCAGGTAGGTCGCGGACAGCGTCAGCGACGTATCCGCGTCCGGGCGCCAGCGGAACGACGGCGCGAGCGCGACGCGCTGGTCGTTGTTCGGGCCCGTCATGGCGTTGCCGTCGCGCGCGACGCCGACGAACCGGTACGCATACTTGCCGTCCGGATCGAGCTTGTCGCCGACGTCGATCATGAACTGCTTGCGCGCGTAGTTGCCGATCTGCACGCCGGCTTCGCGCACGCGCTCGCCGTCGGCGAGCTTGGTGTGCACGTCGATGATCGCGCCCGGATCGCCCGCGCCGTACAGCACCGAGGTCGGCCCGCGCAGCACGCTGATGCTGTCGATCATGTACGGGTCGACGCGCCAGCTCGCGAGGTTGATCGTGTTCGGCACCTGCAGTCCGTTCACGTAGGCGGTCGGCGTGAAGCCGCGCAGCGCAGCGTACCAGTCGGAGCGGTTGTCCGACCCGTACGACGAGAAGCCCGGCACGTAGCGCAGCGCCGCGTTCACGTCGGTGGCGCCGGTCATCTCGATCTGCTGCGCGGTGACGACGTTGATCGTCTGCGGGATCTCGTTGAGCGGCGTGTCGGTCTTGGTGCCGGTCGTGCTGCGCTTCGCGACGAGTCCGACCGTGCCGTCGCCGGCCGAGGCCGCGTTGACGGTGATCGCCGGCAGCGTGCCGTTCTGCGCGGTGCTCGACGTTGACGTCGTCGCGCCGCTTTGCGCACTGCTGGCCGACGCCGCGGCGCCCGCGTTCACGGCCGGCGCCGTCTGCGCGTACGCGTGCCCTGCCGCCGCCGTACCGAACGCGACGCTTGCCGCGGCTGCGATCGCACGCAAACGCGTGCCTGTTGCCCACTCCATCTTCTTCTGCTCCACTTTTTTCATGCGGTCTCCGACCGCGCCTTTGTCAAAGAGCGAAAGCCATCCGGCCCGCGCTCACCCCGTTGTTCGGTCGTTTTTCGTGCGTGGCCCGCGCCGCGCCTTCGTCGTGCGCGGGTGCGATCCCGTCCTCGAGCGACGCGCAGATCTCGTCGGCGCGGCGCGCCAGTACCGACAGCAGCGTGTCGGACAGGCCGTGGCTGTCTTCGCAGCAGCCTTGCAGGTAGATGCGCGGCGCGAAGTGCTCGGGCGTCGCGAGCAGGTAGTCGCGCGTGACGTCGCCGCGCGTGAGCGCATCGCCCAGGTGCGGTGCGAGCCCTTCGAGCAGCGCCGAATGCGTGTCGCGGCGGTAGCCGGTCGCGAGCACGAGTGCGTCGAAACGCTCGACGCGCGTGGCGCCGCTCATCCGGTCGCGCAGCGTCAGCTCGATGCGGCCGTCGGCGGTGCGCACCGCGGCCTCGATCGCGCTGTTCGCGAGCAGCGCATGACGCGGCGTGCCGTCGATGCGCTGCAGATAGAGCATTTCGTAGATCTGCTCGATCAGCGGCCGGTCGACCACCGCGTAGTTCGTGTCGCGATAGCGCTCGAGCAGCGCGCGGCGCGCGTCGTGCGGCTGCGCATAGACGACGTCGGTGAATTCGGGGCTGAAGATTTCGTTGACGAACGGGCTGTCGTCGGCCGGCTTCAGCGCGCCCGCGCGCATCACGAGGCTCGCGTCGACGTGCGGGAAGCGGCGCGCGAGGTCGATGAACACCTCGGCCGCGCTTTGCCCCGCGCCGATCACCGCGACGCGGCGGCGCTCGCCGTCGGGCGACGCGACGAGCCGGTCGATGTCGGCCAGATACGTCGACGAATGGATCACGCGGTCGCGGCCGAGCGCGGCGAACGCATCGGGAATCGCCGGCGTGCCGCCGACGCCCACCGACAGCGCGCGCGTGACGCGCTGGCGCTCGTGGCCGGCCGCGTCGCGCGACAGCACGCGCAGCGCGTCGATCTTCGCGCCGTCGCCGCGCACGGGTTCGATCCCGAGCACGGTCTCGCTGTAATGGACGCGATCGTCGAACGCGTCGGCCACCCAGCTCAGGTAGTCGTGGAATTCGACACGGGTCGGATAGAAGTTCTTCAGGTTGATGAATTCGTTCAGCCGGCCGCGTTCGAACAGGTAGTTGATGAACGTGTAGCGGCTTTTCGGATCGCGCATCGTCACGAGATCCTTCAGAAACGAGATCTGCATCCGGCAGTCGTCGAGCAGCATCCCGCGATGCCAGCCGAACTCCGGCTGGCGCTCGATGAAGCAATGGGCGAGCGTGTGCGCGCCGCCGCGCTCCGCGAGGCGCACGGCCAGCGCCAGATTCGACGGCCCGAAGCCGACGCCGATCAGGTCGAATACGGTTTCTCTCTGCATGTCTCAGCTCCCTTTATCGGTGAATCCGGCCCGTCAGACGTGACGGCCGGAGAAGAACGTCTCGCGCAGCGTGCGCATCCACAGCGGCTGCGCGTCGGCCAGCGCGAGACGGCGCTGCCGCGCGAAGCCATGCCGCGCGAGATGGTCGGCAACCCGCGTGTGGCCGGCCGGAACGGCACAGCCGACCGCTTCGGTACGCAGGTCGTCGAGAAACAGGTAATGCACGACGGACGGCAGCCAGCCGGCCACGCGGTGCGCACCGCGCCAGCGCGGCTCGCCGACCAGCATCCGCAGCCCGCGGTCGTAGTCGCGCGCCGCGACGTGCGGCGCGAGCGCGTCCTCCTTCAGCCAGAACGCTTCGAAATACGCGAACGGCTCGTCGTCGAAACAGCCGACCAGCCGCGTCACGTGCGGATCGGTTTCCTGCGCGCCTTCCGCGCCGCGTGGCGCGGGCTGTGCGCCGGGCCAGCCGTCGCGCACACGCGGCTCGTCGAACCAGCGCGCGAGCCGCTCGGTGTCTTCCGCCGGCTGCCAGCCGCGCAGCGTGAAGCGCACGCCGAGCGCCGGCAGGTCGCGCGCATAGACGTCGCCGCGCGGTGCGGGCGGACGGCGCGGATGACGCCGGCCGTCGGTGATCGTCGGCAGCGTCGCGCACGGCAGCGCCGCGCCGACGCGCCAGGTCGGCCTGCTGCGCCCAGCCGTCGCGCAGGCAGCGGCCGCCGTCGGCCAGCACGCCGCTCGCGCGCAGCGCGTCGAGCGCGACCGCCGGCCATGCGGCCGGGTCGAGCCGAATCGCCGCGTGGCGCGCGCTGTCCGAGAACGCCGCGGCGAGTGCGGCCAGCAGCGCCCGCCGCTGATCGGCCGGCGCCGCGCGATGGTTATAGGCGACGAGGCGCAGCGCGCCGTCGTCGCCGAGCTGCGCGCGCAGCAACTGCGCGCCGATACCGTCGCCCTGCGCGACGCGGATCTCCGCGCCGTCGCGCGCGGCGAACAGGCCGTCCGCGAACGCGAGGCGGTAGGTATCGAGCATCGTGAATCCGTCCGGGCGCACTTCAGCCAGCATGGCGCGCCTCCTGTCCCGTTTCCGCTTGCGCATCGAGCCGCGCGCCGAGCGCCGCGAGCGTCGGCGCCGCGAACACGTCGGCGACCGTCAGCGCATGACCGGCACGACCGGCCACGTCGACGAAGCGCACGACGTCGAACGACGTCGCGCCGGCTTCGAACAGGTCTGCATCGGCCTCGGGTGCGGCCGTCGCGAACGTGTCCGACCACAGCGCGGCGAGCGCGGCGGCCGCATGGGACGACATTGCATGGGGCTGGGTCGCGGCGCCGGCGCGTGCGCCGGACGCAGCGTGTGCGGCTGCGTGCTTATCAGGTGCGCCGAGCGCCGCCTCCGACGCGCCGGCGAACCGCGCGACTTCGTCGTGATACAGATCGACGAGCGTCTCGACGAAATCGCGCGCGAGCAGTTCGTCCGCATACGAGAACGCGGCGCTCACGCGGCCATCCGGATGCTCGACGACGTCCAGCTCCAGCGTGAACACGACGCGATGGCGCACGTCGTCGAATCCGGCCAGCGACAGACCGGCCCAGTCGCGTGCGGCGGCGCCGGTCGGGCGCAGGTAGTTGAACATCACCTGGAACAGCGGATTGGCCTGCGCGGCGCGCGGCGCACGCAGCGCGGCCACGACGTCGGCGAACGGCACGTCGGCATGCGCATAGGCGGCAAGCGCCGTGTCGCGCACTTGCGCGAGCACGTCCGCACGGCGCGCGGACGGGGCGATCCGCGTGCGCACGACGACCGAGTTGATGAACAGGCCCAGCGCGGCGCGGGCCGCGTCGCCCGTGAGTTCGCGCGTCGACGCGAGCACGCCGACCGGCTGGTCGGCCGCGCCCGTCGCGCGGAACAGCGCGGTGTTGAGCGCCGCGTGCAGCAGCATCGGCAGCGTCGCGTGCGAGGCCGACGCGGCGTCGCGCGCGGCGCGAATCAGTGGCGCATCGAATTCGAATGCGATGCGGGCCGCGCGCCATTGCGGCACGGCCGGCGCATCGGTGCGCTGCGGCAATATGCGCGACGGCAGATCGGCGAGCGCATCGCACCAGTACGCGACGCGCGCCGGATGGCACGGCGCGGGCAGCACGAGCGGTGGCGCGGCCGGTTCGACGGCTTCACCGGCCGGCACGGCGCTGCGCTGCACGCGGGCGACATAGCGGGCGCGCACCGCGTCGAGCCACAGCTCGATCGATTCGCCATCCGACACGATGTGGTGGATCGTCACCGACAGCACGTGATCGTCCGCACCGAGCCGCAACACGCGGGCGCGCCACAGCGGCGCGTCGGTCGCGAGGTCGAACGGGGCGAGCGCATCCGCGTCGGTCAGCGCGGTCGCGCGAGCCAGCGCATCGGCTTGCGCCGACAGGTCGATCACCGGCAGATCGACGGCAACGTCTGCGTCGATCCGCTGGCCCGGCAGCGCGCCGTCGCGGACGACGAGCCGCGCGCGCAGCGCCGGATGCCCGGCGGCGGCATCCGCGAACGCGGCGCGCAGCGCATCGACATCGAGCGGGCCGCGCACGCGCAGCGCGACCGGAATGTTGTATGCGGCGCTGTCCGGCTGCGCGCGCCACAGGAACCACAGGCCGAGCTGCGCGGGCGACAGCGGCCACACGCCGTGCGCGTCCGGTTTGGCCATGGCGACGCCCGGCGCCGTGGCGCCGGTATGCGCGGCGCGCGGCGCATCGGCCACCTGCCGCGCGTATGGCGCGAGCACGGGCGCCTCGAACAACGCACGCACCGGCACGTCGCGGCCGAGCCGCTCGGCCACGCGCGTCGCGACGCGCACGGCTGCAAGCGAATGGCCGCCGAGGTCGAAGAAGTGATCGCCGCGGCCCACGCGTTCGAGGTTCAGCACGTCGCACCAGATCGCCGCGAGCGCGGCTTCGTCGCCGTCGTGCGGTGCCTCGTACGCACGTTCGACCCGCACCGGCGCCGGCAACCGCGCGCGGTCGACCTTGCTGTTCGCGTTGCGCGGCAGCGCGTCGAGCACGATCAGTTGCGCGGGCACCATGTAGTCGGGCAGCGTGCGGCGCAGGTGCGCATCGAGCGTCGCGGCTTCGACCGGCTGCGCGGCCGCCTGCGCTTCGGCGGTCAACTCGACATACGCGACGAGTTGCGCGAGCGCGCCCTGTCCGTGCACGACCGCGCAGGCTTCGCGCACCGCGTCGTGCGCGGCGAGCTGCGCTTCGATTTCGCCGAGTTCGATGCGCAGGCCGCGCAGCTTCACCTGATGATCGACGCGGCCGATGAAATCGAACACGCCGTCCGCGCGGCGCCGCACGAGGTCGCCGGTCCGGTACAGCCGCGCGCCCGGCGCACCATACGGATCGGGCACGAAACGCTCGGCCGTCAGCGCCGGCCGGTCGAGGTAGCCGCGTGCGACGCCGATGCCCTCGCCGCCCAGATACAGTTCGCCGATCACGCCGACCGGCAGCGGATGCAGCCGCGCATCGAGCACGTGCGCGGTGCGCGCGCCGACCAGCGTACCGATCGGCAGATACGCGGCGTCGCCGAGCTTCGCGAGATCGTCGCCGGGACGGAACATCCACAGCGTCGGCGTGATGACCGTTTCGGTCGGGCCGTAGCCGTTGACCACGCGCACGTTCGGCAGCGCGCGGCGCAGCATCGCGAACGCCTCGCGCGACGTCGCCTCGCCGCCGACGGTCAGCGAACGCAGCGTCGGCGGCGCGCCGTGCACGAGCGCCCATTCGGCGAGCTGGGCCGCGCAGCCGGGCGGCACGTAGGTCATCGTCACGCCGTCGCGGATCATCATCGCGCAGGTCTGCGCGGGCGGCCACAGCACGTCGGCCGTCACCGACACGGCGGCGCCCGACATGTATTGCGAAAACCAGCCTTCGTGCGCGCCGTCGAAATTGACCGACTGGAACAGCAGGAACACGTCGTGCTCGCCCGCACCGTAGCGCTCGGCGATCGCCGCGCAATGCAGCGCGAACGACGCGTGGTCGACGATCACGCCCTTCGGCTTGCCGGTCGAGCCCGACGTGTAGATCGCATACGCCGCATGACCGGGCAGCACGTCCGGCAGCGCGACGTGCGCGGCTTCGTCGAGCGCGGCGATTTCGTCCGCGCGCCAGATGCGCAATTCAGGCAAGTCGGGCAGCGACGCGGCGCTCGCGGCGTCGGTCAGCACGTGCGCAATGGCCGCATCGCCGACGATCTGCGCGAGCCGTTCGCGCGGATGAGCCGGATCGAGCGGCACGAACGCGGCGCCCGACTTCAGCACCGCGATCAGCGCGACGAGCAGGTCGACCGAGCGCTGCAGCGCGACGCCGACGCGCATCTCGGGCCGCACGCCGGCCGCCACCAGATGGCGCGCCAAACGTGCGGCACGGGCATCGACCTCGCCGCGCGTCAACGCGCGATCGATATCGGCGACACCGCGTGCGTCGGGCCGCGCGTGCGCATGGGCGGCGATGCGTGCATGCACCGGTACGAACGGCTCGGCGGCGGTCGCGCCGGCCGGCGCGTTCCACGCGAAGAGCTGCGCGCGTTCGTCGGCGGGCAGCCAGTCGAGATCGCCGATCGGCAGATCGGGGCGCGCGAGCGCATCGGTCAGCAGCGTGACGAAGCGCGCGGCCAGCCGTGCGATCGCATCCGCGTCGAACAGGTCGAGCGCGTAGATGAAGGCGGCGTCGAACGTGCCGTCCGGCGTCGCTTCGACGGACAGCGTCAGGTCGAATTTCGCGGACGGCGTGCCCGACGGCAGCAGCGCGGCCGACGCCGCGCCGAGCGGCGGCAGCGCGCGGCGTTCGCCATACGCGGCCATCACCTGGAACAGCGGATGGTGGCTCGCGCTGCGCGGCACGCCGAGCGCGTCGACCACCTGCTCGAACGGCACGTCCTGGTGCATCTGCGCATCGACGAGCGCACGCTGCGTACGCGCGATCAGCGACGAGAAATCGCCGTGCGCGGGCACGTCGACGTCGATCGCGAGCGTATTGACGAAGAAGCCGATCAAGCCGGCGACTTCCGCGCGCTCGCGGTTCGCGGCCGGCACGCCGACGCAGATCCGCGCGTCGCCGGTCGCGCGCGCCAGCAACGCATCGAGCGCGGCGAGCAGCACCGCGAACGGCGTCGCGCCGGACGCGGCCGCGAACGCGCGCAACCGCGCAGCGACGCGCGCGTCGAGCGAAAACACATGGCGCGCGCCGCGCGCACTGCGACGGGCCGGCCGTGCGGTCGCGCCGGGCAGCGTCAGCACGCCGCGCTGCGGATCGAGCCGTTCGCGCCAGAACGCGAGCTGACGGTCGCGCTCGCCGGCATCGAGCCAGCGGCGCTGCCACAGCGCGTAGTCGGCGTACTGAATCGGCAGCGGCGCGAGCGTCACCGGTTCGCCCGACGCATACGCGCGATAGAACGCCGCAAGCTCGAACAGCATCACGCCCGACGACCAGCCGTCCGACACGATGTGATGGACGGTCAGCGCGAGCCAGTGATGCGTCGCGTCGAAGCGCACCAGATGCGCGCGCACGAGCGGCGCCGTGCCGAGATCGAACGGCTCGGCTTCGTCGGCCGTCGCGACGGCTTCCGCGCGTGCCGCGCGCTGCGCGTCCGGCAACGCTTCGAGATCGGTTTCGCGCCACGGGCAGCGCAGCGGTGCGTGGATCGTCTGCGCGACGCCGTCCTGCGCTTCGTCGAAGGTCGTGCGCAGCGCCTCATGGCGCGCAATCAACGCGTCGCATGCAAGACGCAGCGCGTGCACGTCGAGCGGCCCCGTCAGCGCGAGGCGCTCGGTGATGTGATACGCGTCCGGCGCATCGATCAGCCGCGCGTGCAGCCACAGCCGCGTCTGCGCGAACGATGCCGGCACGCGATCGCTGCGCGGCGTGCGCGGCGGGATCGGCAGCACGCGGAAGTCGATGCCGGCCGCGCCGAGCTTGTCGATGAAGACCGCACGCTGCGCGTCGGGCAGTTGCGCGAAACGCGTCGCGAGCGCGAGCCAGTCGGGTTGAACCTTCGTCATCCGTCGTCCTTATTGGGTTTCCAGTTCGCCGAGCAGCGCGTCGATCGCGCTCGCCGCATCGGTCGCGCCGCGTGCCGCGCAGGCCACGTCGATCGCTTCCGCGCAGCGCGCCAGCGTGCGCGTGTCGAACAGCGTGCGCAGCGGCAGCGCGAGCCCCCAGTGCAGGTTCGCCTGCGCGTGGGCCTGCGTCGCGAGCAGCGAGTGGCCGCCGAGCAGGAAGAAATCGCCGTCGCGGCCGATCGCGTCCACATGCAGCACGCGCTGCCAGATGTCGGCGAGCGCGCGCTCGGTATCGGTCGCGAGTTCGACGGCTTCGGTCGCTTCGCGCACCGGCGCGGGCAGCGCATGGCGGTCGCATTTGCCGTTCGGCGTGACCGGCAATGCATCGAGCTCGATCAACTGCGACGGCACCATGTACGCCGGCAGTTGCGCGCGCAACGCACCGAGCAGCGCCGCACGGTCGAGCGGGCCCGCGTCGCCGCGCGCGACATAGCCGATCAGTTGCGCGTCGCGCACGACCACGACCGCATCGTTGACGCCCGGCGCCGCGCGCAGCAGCGCCTCGATCTCGCCCGGCTCGATCCGCTGGCCGCGCAGCTTCACCTGCGTGTCGACGCGGCCGAGGTAGTCGAGCGCGCCGTCCGCGCGCCGGCGTGCGAGGTCGCCGGTGCGGTACATGCGGGCGCCTGGCACGAACGGATCGGGCACGAACCGCTCGGCAGTCAGCGCCGGACGGCCGAGATAGCCGCGTGCAAGGCCCGCGCCCGCGAGATACAGTTCGCCGGTCGCGCCGGCCGGCACCGGCTGCCACGCGGCATCGAGCACGTGCAGTTGCAGGTTCGCGATCGGATGGCCGATCGGCACCGCGACCGCCTGCGCGTCGTCGGGGCCGCAGGTCCAGTGCGATACGTCGATCGCGGCCTCGGTCGGCCCGTACAGGTTCACGAGCGTCGCGTTCGGCAACAGGCGCGCCATCTTCGCGACGAGCTCGGGCGCCAGCGCCTCCCCGCTCGCGACGATCAGGCGCACGCTGTCGCATTGCGCGGCGGCCGAGAAATCGTCGAGATGCGCGGCGAACGCGGCCAGCATCGACGGCACGAAATGCAGCACCGTCACGCCGTGCGCGTGGATCGCGGCGGCCAGGCGCGCCGGGTCGCGGTGATCGCCCGGCGCGGCGATCGCGAGCTTCGCGCCGATCGCGAGCGGCCACACGAATTCCCACACCGACACGTCGAAGCCGAACGGGGTCTTGTGCAGCACGACGTCGTCGCGCGTCAGCCGGTACGCGTGCTGCATCCACGCGATTCGGTTCGCGAGCGCGCCGTGCGTGTTGCCGGCGCCCTTCGGCTTGCCGGTCGAGCCGGACGTGTAGATCAAGTACGCGAGCTGCGCGTCGTCGATCGCGGCGGCTTCGTGGTCGATTTCGCGCGCTTCGTCGGCCAGCAAGTCCGCGACCGTCAGCAATTGCGTATCGGCGCCCTCGCCCAGCGCGGCCTCGACCTGCTCGCGCAGATGCGCCTGCGTGATCGCGACGGCCGGCCGCGCGTCGCGCAGCAGGTACGCAATGCGCTCGGCCGGATAGTCGGGATCGACCGGCAGGTACGCGGCGCCGGCCTTCAGCACGCCGACGAGCGCCATCACCATGTCGAACGAGCGCTCGACGCACAGCGCGACGGGTGTGTCGGGCTGCACGCCGCGCCGGCGCAGTGCGGCGGCGATGCGCGACGTCGCGGCGTCGAGTTCGCGATAGGTCGCGCGCTGCACGCGGCCGTGAGCGTCCGCGTATTCGAGCGCGGTCGCGTCGGGTGTCGCCCTTGCCGCGTCGGCGAATTGCAGGTGCAGCGGCTGCCGCTGTTCGGACGGCCAGACATGTGCGGTGTGCTGCGCATGCACGAGCGTATCGCGGGTCGCATCGTCGGCGATCGACAGCGTGCCCAGCAGCGCGTCCGGCGTACGGGCCAGCGCATCGAGCGCGCAGGCAAACGCGCGATGCCAGGTCTCGACCTGACGCGCGTCGACGCGTGCGGTGTCGTAGCCGTAGTCGATCGTCAGTTCGGCGCCGCTTTCGATTACGAGCGTCAGCGCGAAATCGGTCGCTTCGATGCTGCGTATGCCGCTCAACGCCAGCGCGCGCGGATCGGCGTCACGCACCGACTCGTCCACCGGATAGTTCTCGAACACGACCAGCGTGTCGAACAGTGCGCCGCCCGACCCGCGCGCCCAACGCTGGATGTCGGCGAGCGGCGTGTGCGCGTGTTCGGCGGCCGCCGCGTTCTCGCGTTGCAGCGCTTGCAGCCAGTCGGCCGCACGTTGCTGCGGCGCCGGCGCGGTGATGACCGGCAGCGTGTTGATGAAGAGGCCGAGCACCGAGTCGACGTCCGCAAGCGCATCGGGGCGGCCGGCGACGGTCGCGCCGAACGCGACGGCCGGCTGGTGCGTCATCCGCTGCAGCGCGAGCGCCCATGCGCCCTGCACCAGCGTGTTGACGGTCAGCTTCAGCGCGCGGGCGGTTTGCGCGACGCGCGCCGTCGTGTCGGCGTCGAGCGTCGCGCGCCACGTGACCATCTCGGCATCCGCGCGATCGGCCGTGCGCTCCGCGATCAGCGTCGGTGCATCGAGCCGCGCCAGGCGGTCGGTCCAGAAGCGCTCGTCGGCGTCGCGGTCGCGCGTGCCGAGCCATGCGATGAAATCGCGATAGCGCAGCGCCGGGCGGCTCGCGAACGGCGACACGGCGTCCGGGTCGCGGTAGTCGCGCAGCACGTCGGCGAGCAGGCCCGCGGTGCTCCAGCCGTCGAGCAGCACGTGGTGGCGCGTCCAGACGACCCGCCACGCATCGTCCGTCACGCGGATCAGCGTGAGCCGCATCAGCGGCGGCGCGCGCCAGTCGAAGCCGCGCGTGCGGTCGGCCGCGAGCCATGCGTCGAAATCGGCGTCGAGCGTGTCGCCGCGCGTGCGCCAGTCGAGTTGCTCGACCGGCATGCGTGCGTGCCGATGCACGCATTGCAGCGGCGCGGCTTCGTCCGGCATCACGCTCGTGCGCAGGATGTCGTGACGCGCGACGGACGCGTCGAATGCGGCCGCGAGCCGGTCGGCGTCCAGCGCGGTCGCGGTCGCGACGAGCTGGTTCACGTAGCTCGCGTGGCCGGGCGCGAACAGCGCATGGAACAGGATGCCCTGCTGCATCGGCGACAGCGGATACACGTCGTCGATCGCGCGCCAGTCGAGCGGCGCGCGTTCGATCGCGGCCTGCGTGAGGCCGGCGGCCTGCGCGAGCGGGAAATCGCCCGGCGTCGCGCCGGCGCCGCGATGCGCGACGCGCGACACGCATGCATCGACGAGTTCGCGCAGCGCGGTCGCGAAGCGTTCGGCGAATGCGTCGATCGTCGCGCGTTCGAATTGCGGCGCACCGTAGACCCAGTGCACCTTCAGCGTGCGCGCGCCGTCGCCGTCCGTGTCGAGGTACGCATGGATCGCGAGCGTATTGCCGAGCGGGCCTCGAGGATCGCGCTCGACGCCGGTGCCGCCGAAGCGCGGGACGAGCGTCGCGTCGCGCGGCGCGTCGAACTGGCCGAGATAGTTGAACGTGACGCGCGGACGCGGCACGGCGGCCAGCGCCGCACGCGTGGCCGCATCGCCGTAGTGCGCGAGCACGCCGAAGCCGAGCCCCTTGTGCGGCACCGCGCGCAGCGTGTCCTTGACCGCGCACAGCGTGTCGCGGGCCGTGGCTGCGACCGGCAGCGTCACCGGGTAATGGCTCGTCAGCCAGCCGATCGTGCGGCTGGCATCCGCGTCGTCGAACAGCGCTTCGCGGCCGTGCCCCTCGAGTTCGACCCGGCACGATGCGGCACCGCGCGCGCCGGCCAGCGCGAGTGCGAGCGCCGCGCCGAGCAGCTCGATCGTCTGCGTGCGATAGGCCGCGTGCGCGTCGGTCAGTGCGGCGCGGGTCAATGTCGCGTCGATCGTCTGCACGACGACGGCCGCATCGGCGTTCGTCGCCGCTGCGTCGGGGTGATCGGGCGCGATGTCGTCGCCCTGCGCCGTGCCGGCCCAGTAGGCGGCTTCCGCTGCGAACGGCGACACCGGTTCCGTTGCCGCGCGGGCGAGCCGTGCGGCCCAGGCGTCCGCGCGCAGGCCCGGCTGCGACAGGCGGACCGGCGTGCGCTCGCATGCCGCGCGGTAGGCGGTGTCGAGATCGTCGAGCAGGATGCGCCACGACACGCCGTCGACGATCGCATGGTGAATCGCGAGATAGAGCCGCGTCGAACCGTCCGGCAGCCGTGCCGCGCATGCGCAGGCGAGCGGCCCGTTGCCGAGATCGAGACGGCGTTGCAGCGCGTCGAAGCGCGCCAGTGCATCGGCTTCGTCGCGTGCGGCGACTTCGACGAACGGCAGCGCGTCGTACGGCTTCGCCGCATCGCTCGCGTGCCACGTGCCGTCGGCGGCGCATGCGAAGCGCTGGCGGAATGCGTCGTGATGTGTGAGCAACGCGTCGAATGCGCGCGCGAATGCGTCCGCGTCGAACGCGCCGCGCACGTCGAACGACACCGACTGGTTCCAGTGGCCGCGATGCGGGATATCGAGCGCGAAGAAGCGCTGTTGTGCGGGCGTCAGGATCGGCTTGGCAGCCGGCGTGGCCGTTGCAGGCGCAACCGCAGGGTGCTGCGCGGTGACGGCCGTGTCATCCGTTTTCGCGACGCGCGCGAGTTCGGCGACGGTCGGCCCGTCGAACAGCTGCTTCGGCGTGAAGCGGACACCGCGCTTGCGCGCCCGGGCGATCACCTGCAGCACGAGGATCGAGTCGCCGCCCAGTTCGAAGAAGTTGTCGTCGCGGCCGACCTTCGGCGCCTTCAGCACGGCCTGCCAGACATCGGCAAGCACCGTTTCGACCGCGCCTTGCGGTGCATCGCCGGACGCAACCGCAACCGGCACGGCGGCCAGTTCGCGCAATGCCGCGCGATCGATCTTGCCGTTCGCGGTCACCGGCAGACGCGCGAGCGAGACAAACTGCGCGGGCACCATGTAGTCGGGCAGCGTCGCGGCCAGCGCGGCGCGCACCGCGGCTTCGTCGAACGCCGCGCCGTCGCGCATCACGACGAACGTCGCGAGCCGCAGGCGGCCATCGTGCTCGATCGCGAGCGTCTCGGCCTGCGCGATCGGGCCGGCCGCGCGCACGGCCGCACTCACCTCGCCCGGCTCGACGCGGTAGCCGCGAATCTTCACCTGATCGTCGATGCGGCCGAGGAATGCCAGACGGCCGTCCGTGCGCAACCGCACGCGGTCGCCCGTCCGATACAGCCGCGCGCCCGGCGTGAAAGGATCGGGCACGAAGCGCTCCGCCGTTTGCGCGGGCCGGCCGAGGTAGCCGCGCGCGACGCCCGGCCCGCCCAGATACAGCTCGCCGGTCGCGCCGGCCGGCACGCACGCGCCGAACGCGTCGAGCACCAGCGCGCGCGCATTCGGCAGCGGCAGGCCGAGCGGCACGCCGCTCGCCGGATCGCGCGCGTCGGCGGCAATCGACGCCGTGTCGCACGCGATCGCGCCGACCGTCGCTTCGGTCGGCCCGTAATGGTTGATCACGCGGCAGGCCGGCGCGAGCGCGGCCAGCCGTGCGACGAGCGCCCACGTGAGCGTTTCGCCGCCCGTCACGAGCGCGTGGCGCGGCAGCACGTCGGCCGGCACGCGCGCGTCGAGCAGCGCCTGCAGGTGGCTCGGCACGATCTTCAGCACGCCCACGTCGCGGCGGCGCATTTCGTCGGCGAACAGGTCCGGATCGAACGCGCACGCGGCCGGCAGCAGGTGCAGCGTACGGCCCGCGCACAACGCGCCGAACAGCGTCGTGTGGCCGAGGTCCGCGGCGACGGTCGACACCATCGCGAACGACGCGTCGGGCGCGAACGCGAGTTCGTCGAGCATCCCCTGCACGTAGTCGGCCAGCGCGCCGTGCGACACGACGACGCCCTTCGGCGTGCCGGTCGAGCCCGACGTGTAGATCAGGTACGCGCCCTGTTCCGGGTGCGGCGCGACGCGCATGCCGGCCGCATGGGCGAGCGTCGCGTCCTGCGCGAGCGCGTCGACGTCGAGCGGCTGCGTGTCGGTGCCGGCCGGCCACGCGGCCGGGTCCGCGACGAGCGCCCAGCGCGCGCCGCAGTCGGCGGCCGCCGCGGCGAGGCGCGCGGACGGTTGCGCCGGGTCGAGCAGCACGGCCAGCGCGCCGGCTTTCAGCGCGCCGAGCAGGCCGACGACGAACCGTGCCGAACGCTCGATGCAGACGACGACCGCCGCTTCGGCGGCGACGCCGCGTTGCGTCAGCGCCCGCGCGATGCGGTTCGATGCGTCGTCGAGTTCGGCGAACGTCAGCGAGGTCGATGCGTCAGAAAGTGCGACGCGATGCGGATAGGCAGCCGCCTGCCGCGCGAACGCGGCGACGATGTCGGCATGTTCGATGCGCAGCGCACGGCCGTCGCGCGGCTGGCGCGACGCCACCGATGCATCGCACGGCAGCGCGGCCGTCGTCGCGTGCGGTTCATGCGCGGCGGACGCGACGAGCGCCGCATAGCTGTCGAGCCACGCACGCGCGGTATCGGCATCGATGCAGTCGGTCGCATAGGCCGCGACCAGTTCGATCCCGTTCGCGTCGTCGGTGAAATCCAGCGCGAAATCGAAGCGCGCGGCGAGATCGGGCCCCGGCGTCGCGACCGCCGTGGCGCCCGGCAGCACGCTGTCGTGCCGTGCGTCGAACTGCTGCGCGAACTTCACGCGCAGCCATTCGTCGCCGCGCTTGACGGGCGGCTTCACCGCGTCGACGACGCGCTCGAACGGCACGTCCTGGTGCGCGACCGCGTCGAGCGCCGCGGTACGCGCCGCATCGACGAGCGCACGGAACGGCAGCGTCGGCGCCACGCGGACGCGCAGCGCGACCGTATTCAGGAAAAGACCCAGCAACGCACGCGTTTCGGGGCGCTGACGATGCGCGACCGGCACCGCGACGACGACGTCGGTTTCGCCGGTCAGTCGCGACAGCCATGCGTCGAGCGCAGCCAGCAGCACCGTGAAGACGGTCGCCTGCGCGTCGCGCGCGAGTTGCCGCACGTCGGCCGCGACCGCATCGGGCAGGCGCACCGATACGCGCGCGCCGTGCAGCGTGCGTGCGGCGCCCGGCTGGCGGTCGACCGGCAGCGCGAGCGGGCCCGGCACGTCGCACAACGCGCCGCGCCAGTAGTCGAGCTGGCGCTCGCCCTCGCCGCCGGCCAGCATGTCGCGCTGCCAGTCCGCGTAGTCCGCGTACTGGATCGGCAATCCGGGCAGCGACGGTTCGCGGCCTTCGGCATACGCGCAGTACGCAGCCGACAGTTCGTCGAACGCGCACCGCGAACTCCAGCCATCGGTGATCGCGTGATGCGCGGTCAGCAGCAGGCGGTGACGGTCGTCCGCGAGCACGACCAGCGTCGCGCGCAGCAGCGGGCCGCGCGCGAGGTCGAACGGTTCGGCCGCGTCGCGCTCGGCAAGACGCGCGGCTTGCGCGTCGCGGGCAGCCGGCGGCTGCTCGCGCAGGTCGACCGACGCGATCGACACCGGCAGATGCGCGTGAATCCGCTGCATCACGACGCCGTCGTCGTTGTCCACGAGTGTCGTGCGCCACGCTTCATGTCGGCCGATCACGTGATCGAGCGCGCGCTGCAGCGCGTCGCGGTCGAGCACGCCGTCGATCGTCCAGTGCGCGGCGATGTGATACGCCGCGCTTGCGTCGCGCGTTTGCGCGAGCACCCAGAAGCGTTGCTGGGCGAGCGATGCCGCACGATCGACGTACGTCGCACCCGACGCGGCCGCATCGGCCGGCGCGCGGCGCGCGGCAATCGCGGCCAGCGGTTCGCCGGTCTCGCGTTCCGCGCGGTCGACGATTTCGGCCAGTTCGGCGAGCGCCGGATCGGCGAACAGCGTGTCGAGCCGCAGGTTCACGCGCATGGCGGCACGGATCGCGGCCTGCAACTGCATCGCGGCGAGCGAATCGGCGCCCAGCGCGAAGAAACGATCGTCGCGCGACGGCGTGGCGTCGAGGCCCAGCAGCGTCTGCCAGAGGCCCGCGATCTGTTGTTCGGTCGGTGTGCGCGGCGCATCGCCCGCGGCTTGCGTCGTGTCGCGCGCGGCGGCAATCCGCTGGGCGGCAATCCGCTGGGCGGCAATCCGCTGGGCGGCAATCCGCTGGGCGGCAATCCGCTCGCGCAGCGCGGCACGGTCGAGCTTGCCGTTCAGCGTGTACGGCAACGCATCGCAACGCACGAACCCGTGCGGCTGCCACGCGGCCGGCAATTGCGCGGCCACATGCGCCTTCAATGCGGCATCGTCGGCCGCCGCGCGCAGCGCGACGCACGCGATCAGCCGCGTCGGCCCGTTGGCGGTGTCGGCCATCACGGCCGCGTCGGTCACGGCCGGGTGCGAGCGCAGGCACGCGGCGATTTCCGCCGGCTCTACGCGCACGCCGCGCACCTGGACCTGATCGTCGAGGCGGCCCAAATAATCGTATGCGCCGTCGTCGCGCAGGCGTGCCAGGTCGCCGGTGCGATAGACGCGCGCGCCGGGTTCACCGTCCGCATCGGGAATGAAACGCTCGGCCGTGAGCGCCGGGCGACCGTGATAACCGCGTGCGACGCACACGCCACCGAGCAGCAGTTCGCCCACCCCATCGGCGTCGGCGCCGTCGATGCACGCGACCCGCGGGCCGATCACGCGGCCGATCGGCAGCGACGCATACGCGTCGTCCGCGGCCAGCACCGGCGTCTCGCCCGGCTCGACCGGCCACAGCATCGGCGAGATCACGGCTTCGGTCGGCCCGTAACCGTTGATCAGGCGCACCGCCGGGAACGTGCGGCGCACGAATTCGAACGCCTGCTGCGGCAGCGCTTCGCCGCCGAACGCGAGCACGCGCAAGGCCGGCGGCACGCCGTCGCGCGCGGCGACGGCTGCGAATTCACGCAGGTACGCGGGCGGAAACGCGGCGACGTTCACGGCTTCGCGCACCATCAGCGCATGCGCGTCCACCGGCGCGAACGGCTGCGGCGGCGCCACGACGATGCCGGCGCCGACCGCGAGCGGCGCGAGCCAGCATTCGTGCGCGGCGTCGAAGTTGACCGACGCGAAATGCAGCAGACGGTCGCCGCCCTCGATCGGCAGCGCGGCCGCGAGCGCGTCGCAATGCGCGGCGAGCGGCCCGTGCTCGACGACCACCGCCTTCGGCGTGCCGGTCGAGCCCGACGTATAGATCATGTAAGCGGCCGAACGCGGATGCACGGTCACGATGTCGTCATCGAACACGTGATCCTGCGCGACGCCCGATGCTTCCACCGCTGCGTCGAACGCGTGTTCGAACGGCGTGCCGAGCGCCGCGCGGCCGGCGGCGTCGACGATGCCGTGCCGCAGTTGCGCGTCCTGCACGATCCAGTCGAGGCGCGCGGCCGGATGGCGCGGATCGAGCGGCACGAACACGCCGCCGGCCTTCAGCACGGCCAGCAGCGCGACGAACAGGTCGCCCGACCGCTCGACGCACACGCCGACCCGCACTTCGGCGCCGACGCCGGCCGCGCGCAGTTGCCGGGCGAGTTGCGACGCACGTGCGTCGAGCGCACCGCGCGACAGGCGCAGGTCGTTCTGGAAAGGCACCGCGATGGCGGGCGCGTCGGGCGCGATGCGCGCCAGTTCGCGGATTCGGTGATGCAGCGCAGTCGGGAAACTCGTCATGTGCGTGAAATCCTTCGGTCCGGCCGCTTCGGCCAAGTCTCGGGGCCGCTTGGGGCGGCTTCACTGGTGTGACGAACGACGCGGCCGATTTTTTACCGCTTTGTGCGCAAAATGCGTGCGACCGCTTTTTTTGGCGATGTCGCTAAATATTTGCGCGGCCCGTTCGTCTATCAGGAAGGAAAGCCGGAACGGGGCGCGCCCCGCCCGCCGCTTTCGCGTCAGATTTGCCGTTTTTCGCGTTATTGCCTGCCTTCCCTTTACCGACGTTGCCGATGACAGCCGCCCACGAGCCTTCTTCCCCGCCGTCCCTCGACGCTTCCCCCGGCCGCCCCGCGGCGCGCCTGATCCTTGCGCTGCTGCGCGAAAGCCGCGTGTCGCTCACGCTGGCGCTCACCGCGTGCGTGCTGAACGGCGTCGCGAGCGTGCTGCTCGTCGCAACGCTGAACCGCGCGCTGTCGCAACCGGGCGCCGCCGACGCCGCGCTCGCGTGGCGCTTCGCGCTGTGCGCGGTAATCGCGCTCGTCACGCGGATCGTGTCGGGCACGCTGTTCGCCCGCCTGTCGCAGGACACGATGGCGCGGCTGCGCGTGCATCTGGCGCGGCGCGTCGGCGCGGCCGAACTGCGCGACATCGAGCGGATCGGCGCGGCGCCCGTGCAGTCGGTGCTGACCGACGACGCGACCAACGTGTCGATGCTGTTCTTCGCGCTGCCGAACCTGGTCATGCACGGCTCGATCGTGTTCGGCTGCCTCGGCTATCTCGCGTGGCTGTCCTGGCCCGTGTGCGTGCTGGCGCTGGCCGCGATCGTCGCCGGCTCGCTCGGCTATCACACCGGCGACCGCCGCGCGATCGCGGCGCTCGAAGCGGCCGGCCAGGCGCAGGACCGCCTGTTCGGCTATCTCGGCTCGCTGTTCTCCGGCGCGAAGGAGCTGAAGCTGCACGACGCGCGCGCCCGCCAGTTCGTCGACGGCCAACTCGGCGCCGCGATCGGCGAAGTGCGCGACCATCGACGCCGCGCGTTCAGCGCGTATGCGGTCGGCGTCGGCTGGATCATCTTCCTGTTCTACGTGTTCCTCGGCATCGCGTCGTTCTGGCCGCAGCTCGGCGTGCATGCCGATCCGGCCGCGGCCGCCGGCTACGTCGTCGTGTTCCTGTTCATGCTCGTGCCGCTCGACGGCCTGCTGAACAACCTGCCGACCGTCAACGCGGCGCGCGTGTCGCTCACGCGGATCGAAGGCGTGATGGCCGAGTTCGGCGCGCTGCGCACGGTGCCGCCCGCGGCCGATGCGCCCGACGTGCCGCCGGCCGGCGCGGTCACGCTGCGCGGCGTCACGCATGCGTATTTCCACGAGCGCGACGAACGGATGTTCAGCATCGGGCCGATCGACCTGACGATCAAGCCGGGCGAACTCGTGTTCATCGTCGGCGGCAACGGCAGCGGCAAGACGACGCTCGCGAAGGTGTTGACGGGGTTGTACGAGCCCGAGGAAGGCACGATCGAGGTCGACGGCCGCACGATCGGCTGGCGCGAACGCGCGGCCTACCGGCAGCGCTTCAGCGCGGTGTTCAACGATTTCCATCTGTTCGATGCGCTGCTCGGCATCGTCGACCCCGACGATCCGTCGCGTGCGCAGGCCGATGCGCGGGCGAACGCGCTCGTCGCGAAACTCGCGCTCGACCACAAGGTGAAGGTGGTCGACGGCGCATTCTCGACGCGCGCGTTGTCGACCGGGCAGCGCAAGCGGCTCGCGCTCGTCGTCGCGTACCTGGAAGATCGCCCGTTCTACCTGTTCGACGAATGGGCGGCCGACCAGGATCCGTCGTTCAAGGCCGTGTTCTACGAACAACTGCTGCCCGAGCTGCGCGCGCGCGGCAAGGCCGTGATCGTGATCACGCACGACGACCGCTACTTCGATCTCGCCGACCGTCTGCTGAAGCTCGACAACGGGCGCATCGTCAGCGACACGCAGCCGGCGCGCCTGCGCGCGCAGGATGGCATCGATGCGCTGAGCGCGTAACACGACACCGACAGTCGATCGAAAAAATCGCCGACATGCTGCATGGGCAGTGTGTCGGCGATGGTCGTTTCAGCGGGGAATGTGGCTGACGTGTAGCGAAAGGACAGGCGGAAGCCCCGCGTCGTCAAGTCGGTCGCCACGCCCTGCCCGTCCACGCGGCCTCGTCCGCACGCTCAACGCACGGCCGGCAGCTTCAGCACCGTATCGGTCATCACGTCGGCCAGCTTCAGCGCCGACATCGGGCCGCCGAACCCCCAGATGTTGCGTTCGATCAGCGCGATCCGATGCTCGCGCAGCGCGGGCACGAAACGCCACACCGGCGAATCGAGTTTCGTCGACAACGGCACGTCCATCCCCGACGCGGTCACGAACAGCACGGCCAGGTCGCGCTGCCGCAGCAGGTCGGCCGACGTCACGTACAGCGTGCCTTCCCGCGTCGGCTTCTTCGGCCACGGATCGAGCCCGAGCGCCCGCGCGAGGCCGGCCGACGTGCTGTTGCCGGTATAGGCCCAGTAACGATCGGGCAAGCCGAGATCCTGCAGCAGCGCGACGCGCTCGCCGTGGCGGCCCGCGGCCGCGAGCCGCGCCGCATTGCGCGCGATGCCGGCGTCGAGTTGCGCTTCGACCGCCTGCGCGCGCGCGTCGCGCCCCGTCACCGCGCCGATCGTCCGGAAGATCTGCCGCATCCAGTCGAGCTGCGTGACGGGCACGCCGCCTTCGGACACGTTCGGGCTGAACTGGAACAGGATCGTCGGCGCGATCCGGTCGAGCGCGTCGAAGATCGGTGCATGCCGGAACCCGACGCCGATGATCAGGTCCGGCTTGACCGCCGCGATCGCCTCGAGCCCCGGCTCCTGCCGCGAGCCGATGTCGGTCACGTGCGCGAGCTGCTCGCTCCGATAACCGAGCCAACCCGGATAGAACGCGGTATCGGCCATCCCGACCGGCACGAGGTCGAGCGCGATCACGCTTTCCGCGAACATGAAGTCGAGCGCGACCACGCGCTGCGGTCGCACGGGCATCTTCGCGCTGGCCTGCGACACGACGGGATTGCCGGCCAGCGACACGGCGCCTTGCGTACCGCCGGCGCTCCCGGCCACGGAAGCTGCGGCGGCCGATGCGGAAAACGCGCCGCAGCATGCGGCACCGAGCGCCGCCGCGAGCGTCCCAAGCACATGCCGGCGGCCGGCGTGCGTCACCGGATCGCGTCCTGCTCGGCCAGCGCCGCGTCGTCCATCGTCAGTAGCAGGGGGCAGCTTCCACACAGTTGCGTTTCTCCAGGAATTTCGTAGCGCAGGCAGCACACGCGGCGCGCGCGAAACGGCGTCGGCAGCAGCGGCGAGCGCGGCACGGCATCGCGCACGGGCATGCGCAGCGGATTCGGCTCGCCGTGCACGCAGGTCGAGCCGAACAGCCAGTCCGCATCGCGGACGGGATCCGCCGCGCACGGCAGCGAACGGTACGTATCGAGTAGATAGTCGAGCAGATTGCCCGCGTTGCTCCACAGCACGCGCGGCGTGACGCGGCCCATCGCGGCGAGCAGGTCGATCACCGCGCCGAGATGCGCGATGAGCCCCGCATAGCGCGGCTCAGGTTCGTCGCACGGCGCGCCGAGCGCATCGCTCGCGAAATACAGTGCGGCCGGCATCCCGTCGTCGAGCGCGACGAACGTGCGCTCGGGCGTCATGTCGAGCGGCCGGCCGAGCGTCAGCGCGGCGACGACGCCGGCCGGCGCCGCGCGGCCGAAATAGTATTTGCTCCATTGCGACATCAGCGCGCGCGCATGCTGCGCCGGATCGCCGCCGTAATGGCCGACCATCGCGTCGAGCACGATGTCGCGGTGCGCAGGCAACGCGCTGACCGGCACGATGATGCGGCCCGGCGCGGGCGCGTCGTCGGGCATGCCGAGCCAGACGACGTCAAGGTGTTCGGCGAACGGTTCAGGCGCGAACGCGGAGAAACGCGTGGTGCGCGCGCCGTCGAACGATGGCGTCATCGCCCTGCGCGCCGGGCGCGGCGCCCCTCGAGGATCAGCAGCCCGAGCAGGTACGGCGCGCCGATCAGCGCGGTCAGCACGCCGGCCGGCACTTCGCGCGGCGCGACGACGGTGCGCGCGGCGAGATCCGCAACGCCAAGGATCAGCGCACCGCACGCGGCCGCGAGCCACAGCCGCGTACGATGCCGGCGTGCGCCGAGCATCGTCGCGACGTGCGGCGCCATCAGCCCGATGAAGCCGACCGGCCCGACCGCCGCGACGGCCGCGCACGCGGCAAGCGTCGCGATCGTCAGCGCGAGCGGCCGCAGCGCGGCCACCGGCAGGCCGAGCGCGGCTGCCTGGTCGTCGCCGAGCGCGAGCATGTCGAGCGGTTTCGCGAGCCACGCAAACACGGGCACCGCGAGCACGCACCACGGCAGCAGCATCGACACCTCGCCCCAGCTCCGGCCATAGGTACCGCCGACGAGCCACACGACGAAGCGCGCGGGCTGCACGCTTTCCTGCGTGATCAGCCATTGCGCGAGCGTGGTCCACAGCGCGCCGATCACGATGCCGGTCAGCGCGACCGCGAGCGGCGCGTAGCGATGCCGGTGATTCAGCGCGAGCGTGATCGCGAGCGACAGCCCGCCGCCGATCAGCGCGGCGGCGGCCAGCGTCACGTGGCCCATCAGCGGCCACGTCGACAATGCGAACAGCGTGACGAGCCCCGCGCCCTGCGTGACGCCGAGCACTTCCGGGCCCGCGAGCGGATTGCGCACGACGCTCTGCATCGCGACGCCGCTGACCGCCAGCAACGCGCCGGCGAGCAGCGCGCACAGCAGGCGCGGCAGGCGCAGGTCGATCAGCATCCGCGCGAGCGCATCGTGACCGGACAGCGCGGCCGACCAGCGCGCGGGCGACACCCATTCGGGGCCGGCCGACACGCCGACAAAAACCACGAGCAGGCCCGCCACGACGAACAGCACGGTGCGCAACGGCCAGCCGAGCCGTTCGAGCCAGCCGACGCGCCGCGTCGAGCCGCCGCCCGCCGCACGTTCGGCATCCGCGTGCAGCACGCCCGACCACGCGGCGCCGCGCCGGATCATCGCGAGCATCAGCGGCGTGCCGACCAGCGCGATCGCGACGCCGGTCGACAGCGTCGCGTCGAGGCCCGATGCGAGCACCGCGCTATCGGTGACGAGCACGAGCGCGCCCCCGGCGAGCGCCGACAGCGGCACCAGCACGCCGAGCCGCGCCGCGCGCGCGCCGCGCACCTGGCGCAGCAGGTTCGGCGCGACGAGGCCGACGTACGACAGCGGGCCCGCGATGCTGACCGCCACGCTCGTGAACGCGACCGCGACGATCGTCGCGGCAAGCCGCGTCGCATCGACGCGCACGCCGGCCGCGGCCGCCGCATCGTCGCCGAGCGTGAGCGGATTCAGCGGCCGGATCACGAACGGCAGCGCGACCAGCGGCACGACGAGCCAGCGCGCGGCGAGCGCGAGGCCCGCCGCGCCCGGCTGGTACAGGCTGCCGTTGGTCCACAGCGCGGCGCCCGCGATGTTTTGCTCGAAGAACGCGAGCACGAGCGTCGACAGCGCCGCGAACAGCAGCATGCACACGCTGCCCGCGAGTACGAGCCGCAACGGCGTCGCGCGCCAGCCGCCCGCCGCGACGATCGCGCACGCGGCAGCCGCGAGCCCGCACACGAACAGCAGCGGCACCGACGCGACGCCCGCCAGCGCCGGCACCAGCATCGCCGCGAGCAGGCCGAGCTGGGCGCCGCCCGTCACGCCGAGCAGGTCGGGCGACGCGAGCGGATTGCGCGTGAGCGACTGGAACAGCGCACCGGCGATGCCGAGGCAGCCGCCCGCGACGAGCGCGGCCGCGACGCGCGGCAGATTGAGGTCGAACAGGAATACGTGCGCGAGCGACGCGGCATCGCTGCCGGGCGCCGCGTCCCACCACACGCGCAGATCGGGAGCGATCCGCAGCGCCGCGAGCAGCGCGATCAGCGCGACGAGACCGAACGCGATCGCGCCGGCCCGGCCCTTCGCCGCGCTCTTGCCCGTCGCCGCGAGGCGCTTGCGCATCGCGAACGTCGTCATACGGCGAGATCCCGGTCGAAGACGCCGGCCGCTTGCGGCGCGCCGTCGGTCGACGGCCCGTAGGCCGGCACGCACATCGGCGCGCCCGTCTGCGGATGCGCGAGCTTCAGCATCTCGACGCCGAACGCCGCGCGCAGCCGCGCCGGCTCGAGCATCGCGTCGGGCGTGCCCTGCGCGACGAGACGGCCCGCGCGCATCAGCACGATCTCGTCGCTGTACGCGGCCGCCTGGTTCAGGTCGTGCAACACCCAGACGATCGTCAGCCCGCGCGCGCGGTTCAGCGCACGCAGCGCATCGAGGATGTCGAGCTGGTGATGAATGTCGAGATACGTCGTCGGTTCGTCGAGCAGCACGATCGGCGCCTGCTGCGCGAGCGCCATCGCGATCCACGCGCGCTGGCGTTCGCCGCCCGACAGCGCGCCGACGTCGCGCTCCGCATCGTTCGCAAGGCCGCTCGTGTCGAGCGCCTCGTCGATCGCCGCATGATCGGCGCGCGACAGGCCGCACAGGAAGCCGCCGTACGCATAGCGCCCGTACGCGACGAGTTCGCGCACCGTGAGGCCCGACGGAATCTGGTTGAACTGCGCGAGCATCGTCAGCTCGCGCGCGAGCGCGCGACGGCGAAACGATGCGAGCGGCTTGCCGTTGACTTCAACGTGGCCGGCACGCGCGGGCTGCAGGCCCGCGAGCGTGCGCAGCAGCGTGCTCTTGCCGCAGCCGTTCGGTCCGCACAGCGCGGTTACGCGGCCGGCCGCGATCGACAGGTCCAGCCCGTCGATCACGACATGGTCGCGATATCCCACCGACAGCCCGCGCGCGGCAAGCGCGGCGGTACTACGCGTCATCAATCCTCCGTTCGGTCGCGCGGGACCGTGTAACTCTGCGCCATCGCGACGACGACCTTGCGCGGCCCCTCGAACGGGTCGCGCGCATGCGCGGTCAGCATGTTGTCGAGCATCAGCACGTCGCCGGTGCGCCACGGGAACACGATGCGCTGCTGGTCGAGCACGCCGCGGATCTGCGCGAGCGCGTCGGCCTCGAGCGGTTCGCCGTCGCCGTAATACACGTTGCGCGGCACGTTCTCGAGCCCGACCGCGTCGACGAGCGCTTCCTGCATGTCGTCGTCGAGCGCCGACAGGTGAAACAGGTTCGCCTGGTTGAACCATACGCGGTCCCCCGTGCGCGGATGGCGCGCGACGGCCTGGCAACGCTCGCGCGTGCGCAGCAGCAGTTCGCCGTCGTCGTCGGTGCGCCACGCGCACTCGATGCCGCGCGCCGCGCACATCCGCTCGACCTCGGCCGGCTCGTCGGTGCCGAACGACTGCTGCCACGGCAGATCGAGACCCTGCCCGAAATTGCGCACGTACAGCAGCTCGCGCTTCTCGAAGCGCGCGACGAGCGCCGGATCGAGCGCGCGGTAAACGGCGCGGCTGTCCGCGATCGGCGTCGCCCCGCCCTTCGGCGCGGCGAGCGCGCAGTGGAACCAGATCCGCAGCGGCCATTCGCGTGTGTACGACTGCTCGTTGTGCAGCGGAATCGCGCGGTGCGGCGGGTATTCGGTCGACGTGTAGACCGCGCCTTCGACCTGGCTGCGCGGCGTCGACGCGTATTCATAGCCGATCAGCGGATCGCCGAACGAGGCCGCGAATTGCTGGAACGTGTCGATCGACGGCACGCGAAAGCCCGTGAACAGCACGCCGCCCGCCCGTTCGAGCGTGTCGGCCGCGATCTCGCGCGCGAGCGGCGCGACGTCGTCGATCGACATCCCGTCGTTGCCGCGCGGCGACACGACGGTGGGCAGTCCCGGCTCGATACGCAGGTCGTCGAGCGTCGGCAACGAAAGCAGGGTCATGCAACGTCCTCTTCAGGTGACGCGCCGCACATGCGGCGCAACGGGTCACGACGCGCGCGTCGCGCGCTCGCCGTCCATCGCGCGGCGCAGGCTCGCGGGGCGCATGTCGGTCCAGACGGTTTCGATGTGCGCGAGACAGTCGGCCTTCGGGCCGCTCACGCCGATCTCGCGCCAGCCGGCGGGCACGGGCCGGAACGTCGGCCAGATCGAATACTGTTCTTCGTCGTTGATGACGACCGTATAGACGAGATCGTCGGTGTCGGCGGAAGGCGTCGGGGCTTGCGTCATGATCGGAAATCGCTGGGCGGTTGAAGGAAGCGAAGCGGCGAATTCGGCCGCTCCTGTCTGATAGACGGTTGGCCGGCGCGTTTTTTTACCGCCGCCGTGCGCGGCCGCCCAGGAACACCGGGCAGGCGACGCCGCGATGGCATGCGTCGAGGCATTCCGCGCAGTGGCGCTCCGCGTCGCGCACCATGAAATGCACGAGCGTCTGCGACACGTTCAGCGCGCGCGCCGCGGTCTGCAGCGTCTCCTCGCGCAGCCGCACCATCTCGAATGCCGCCCGGCTGCGCGCCGGCAGGTCGTCGAGCGCGGCGCACACGCGCCGCAGCGTATCGCGCGTCATCAACGCGGCTTCCGGCGTCGGCTCGGGCGACGGCACGTCGTAGCCGTCGTCCTCTTCGGTGTGATAGACGTTTTCGAGGCTTTGCCGGCGGCACGCGTCGATCGATGCGTTGCGCACCATCCGCGTCACGTACGCGACCGGCTGGCGCACCGCGTCCTGATTGGGGAACTCGACGAGTTTCACGAACACGTCGTGCACGACGTCCTCCGCGCGGCTCGCGCAGCCGACGAAGCCGCGCGCGACGTTGACGAGCATCGCGCGATGCGAGATCAGCACATCGAGCAGCGCGCCCTGCGCACGCGGCTCGGACGCCCGGCGCGCACGCGGCGCGGCGCGCGGCGGCAGGTCCGGATAACTGCCGAGGAACGGGTTTGCCGCTGCCGCTACCGGTCGGTCGAGCACTTCCGCCATCGCCATCGATCTGCTCCGTCAAATTCCGAGATAAGGGAATTTAACGTAAACGCAAATCATTCTCAATCCGATTACGAGATAACCCTTTAGGTTAGTGGGATTTGTCTGAACAATTGCCGGAATGCCTGCTTCGGCGGACAGGACGAACGCGACGGGTCTACGAAGCACGGCAAGCTTTCCGGGCCGAACGAAGTTGCCCGGTGACCGAAACGGCCGAGATTCACGACGCGGCCGCGCCCACCGCCGTCAGTAGATGAACAACCGGATCGTCGCCGTCGCATCGAACCGCCCGATCTTCGGCGGCCCGAACGACTTCAGCACCGCGTCCATCAGCACGCTCTGATTCATTACGTTGGACGCGAACTGAGCCAGCGTGAACTGCTGGTTGAACGGAATGGCCTTGCCCTGGCTATCCTCGATGCCGATCCCGAAATTGCTGTCCTGCGCCGGCACCAGCAAACCGTTCTGGACCGGAAAACTCGTTTCGAAATACCCGTCCACCCGCACCGCGACGTTGCATTTCTTGGTCAGCGACAACGAGAACCGCTTGCGGGGCACCGCCGGCATGAAGCCGTTACCCGCCGCCTGCACCTGCCCGAAATTGACGATGCCCGGTTCGGGCGTCACGAGGACGTCGACGAAGCACGGCGTCGGCTTGAGGTTGCGCAGGCCGCTCAGCCGGTACTGGAAGCTCGTGCCGAACGCATTCAGCCCGAACTCGCCGTCGAACTGGAACACCGTGTAGATATCGCTCGGCGGCTGGATCCAGTTGCCCTTCTTGCGCACGACGACCTGGTAGTCGATGCTGATGTTCGTGCGCTGGCAACGCCCGCGGTCGAAGTCGTACCGGGTGCACGGCGGCACCGAATACCCGGTAAACACCCCGCCGCCGCGATTGCTGGTCTTGTCGAAATAATCGACGCCCTTGTAGCGGATGCCGATCTCGAGTCCCCATGCGGCAGGGTCCGTACGATTCGGATTCGCGTAGAAGTAGATGTTGTCGACGACCTTCAGGCTGCCGGCGTCCCCCAGGTCCTTGTAGCAATACCCCGACGTCGTGCGCACCGGCGACACCCAGATCACGTAGCCGTCCGGCGCGTCGGTCGGATACGACGCCACGCCGCCGATCGGCTCGGTCAACGACGTCGCGCCGCTGTTCGTCAGGCAGCGCAGCGCCCACGCCGGCTGCACGGCCGCGATCAGCAGCGCGAGGACGACCCAGCGCAGCCATGCCGCCGGCGCCGCCCGATGACGCATGCCCGCGCTCATTGCTTCACGCTCTTGCACACACCGGCGTCGCACGCATACTCGACCGCCACCTGGCCGCCGTAATCGTCGATATGCGTGACGAACAGCGTCGCCGGCGTCGCGGCCTTGAACGGCACGTCGGCCGTGCTCATCGGGCTCACCATCACCGGCTCGATCGGCACCGGCGTCTTCTGCGCGCCCGCGCTCACGTCGACCACCGTCACGTGGTACGGCGTCGGGTTGTCGAACACCAGCTTGTGCGCGGCCGCCTCCACCCGCAGCGTCATCGGCAGCGTCCAGTCCTCGTCGCGCGCGGGCTGCACGGCCTTCGGCCGGTAGAACAGCTTCATCTGCGTATGCAGCGCGATCTGCAGCGTGTTCGGCGTATCGGTCTTCGGCGGCACTTCGCGGATGTTCAGGTAGAACACCGTTTCGCGATCGGCCGGCAACTCGGTGCCCGGCAGCTTCGCGATCCGCAGCACGTTGCGCTCGTTCGCCTCGATGCGCTGCAGCGGCGGCACGACCATCAGCGGCGACGTGGTCTTGTTGCCCTTCGCGTCCTCGAGCCACGACTGCACGAGATACGGATATGTCGCGCTCTTGTTGGTGATCGTCACGATCGCGGCCTGCTCGCCTTCGTTGAAGATCACGCGCGTGCGATCGGGCACGATCGCCGCCTGCGCGGCGCCAGCCAGCATCGCG
This sequence comes from Burkholderia sp. LAS2, assembly GCF_018417615.1. NCBI lineage: Bacteria > Pseudomonadati > Pseudomonadota > Betaproteobacteria > Burkholderiales > Burkholderiaceae > Burkholderia > Burkholderia sp. LAS2. Next base: position 2,201,539 of record NZ_CP071052.1, on the reverse strand, counting down.
CCGACGGTCGCGAACGCGCACAGCGCGCGCCGCGGGAAAGAAAGGGAGAAAGCGTTCTTCATCGCTGGATCCATGAAAATCATCGTTCGACCCGCGCGGCCGCCGCATGCGACTCGCCCGGTGTCCGGCACGTCACCGGAATCGGCGTGCCTTCGAGTTGGAGCTGATTCGGCAGCGCGTCGATCGTGCACAGCGTGCGTTCGCCCGCCCGCACCGCCAGCGCGGATTTCGGCTGAACCTGGGTCAGGAACGCCGCGCCGCCCTCGCCGACGATGCCGAGCTCCTTGCCGTTCGCCGCGTCCTGCACCGACGCGCCGAACGGCAGCGCGTGGCCGGCCGCGTCGGTCAGCGTCAGGTACAGGTTGCTGCCGCGCGCGGCGGAGAACTTCACGAAGCCGATCGCGCCGTCGGTCAGCACCATGCGCTGGATCGGGTTCGTCACCTGCACTTCGAGCGGCAGCTTCTCGACGTTCACGGTCGCGTCGTACACGTTGTAAGGCGAGATGCCGTCGAGGACCGCGTAGCCGCGCGAATCGGTGTGCGTGAGCGTGCCGGACAGCGGCACGTCGGGCACGCCGTCGGTCGACACCAGCAGCCGCGTATCGCCCGCGTTGCCGTTCGCGTGCGCGGACACGCCGTACTGCGTGGCGACGAACGAGCCGTCGACTTCGAGCGACGCGGCCGCATACGCATTGGCGAGCGTCGATGCCTGCGCGGTGAGCTGGTACGCCGACGTGCGCTGCCGGAAGCTCGCGTTCGCCGACGCGCGGCCGTCGGTCTCGCCCGCATTGACCTGATAGGTGCGGCCGGCCGGATCGTCGTAGATGTAGCCCGCGTTCACGCTGGTGCTGCCGTTGCCCGTCGTCAGGTTCGACGTGACGGTATGGCGGCCGCCGATCGGCAGCGTCGCGGTGACCGAGAACTGGTTGCCGCTCGCGCCGGCGCTTTGCGTGCGGAATGCCGACACGCTGACGTTCAGGTTGCGCAGCGTGCCGATCGAGAATGCACGCGTGAGCGTCAGGCCGACGCGCTGCTCGGACGCGCGCGCCCAGTAGGTCGTCTGGTCGTACGAGAAATAGGTCGACGTGTCGCCGAAGCGCTTCGACAGCGTCGCCGAATAGCGCTGCTTGCTGTTGGCGAGGCCGTACGCGGTCGGGTCGCCGGAGAACTGCGCGAAGCTGGTGTACTCGCGCTCGGAGAAGCGGTAGCCGAAGAAGCGCACGTCCGCATCGAGCCCGTCGAAGTGCTTCGAATAGTTGATCCGATACGAGTTGCCGTTGCGTGTCGCGCCGTTCCACCACAAGCGCGCCCGCGCATGCGTGACGTCGGCCGACACCGCGCCGAACGCGCCGAAATCGCGGCCGACGCCGAGCGCGATCGACGTATAGCCCGACGCGGCGATGAAGCCGCCATAGGCGGTGACGTCGAACGGCAGGCCGTACGCGATTTCGCCGAAGCCGAAGAACGGCGTGATGCCGGCGCCGCCGAACAGCCGCGGCTTGCCGACCGCGGCCTTGTAGCGCAACTGGCCGGTGCGCGCGAGGAACGGCACGGCGGCCGTCGTCACCTGGAAGCGCTGCACGCTGCCGTCCTCTTCCTCGACCGCGACGTCGAGCGTGCCCTGCACGCTCGTGTTGATGTTCTGCAGCGCAAATGCGCCCGGCGACACGCGCGTCACGTACAGCACGCGGCCGGCCTGCGACACGGTCACGGTCGCGTTGGTGCGCGCGACGCCCGAGATCAGCGGCGCATAGCCGCGCAGCGACGGCGGCAGCATGCGGTCGTCGCTGCGGATCGACGCGCCCGTCAGCGCGAACGTGTCGAAAATGTCGGAGGTCAGGTAGTCGTCGCCGAACGTCACCGTCGACTGGATCGACGGCAGCGCGCGAAACGCATAAAGCCGGCTGAAGCGGAACGTGCGATCCGCGTACGCGGTGTTGCCCACGTTCGATTGCGCCTGGTAGTCGCCGCGAAAACGCCACGCATCCCAGTTCGCGCCGACCGTCCCGTACGCCTGGATCGCATTCGTTTGCCCGCCGCCCGCACCGAAGTTGCGGTTCGTGTTCGCGATCACGCGATAGTCGAGCATCGCGCCGGGAATCCCTTCGGACCAGTGCTCCGGCGGCAGGTAGGTCGAATCGGTGAATTCGAGCGCCGCCTGCGGAATCGTGATCTTGAGCCGCCCGTCGCTTTTCAGGTAACGCACGGTCGCCCCTTCGATCGCGGCCAGGTCGACGCAACTGCCGCCCCGGAAGCGCGGCAGGTCCTTGACCAGCGACGGCTTCAGGCCGAACCGCGCGACGAGCTCCGGCCGCAGGCACGGCTTGCCCGCGCCCGTCGCATCGACCGCCACGAATTCGATCGGCTGCAATCCGAGGTACAGGTCGTTGACCTGCACGTCGAGCATGTACTCGCCGGGCAGCGTGAAGTCGGCCTGCGAGAACTGCGACAGGTCGACGTTGCGCGTTCCGTCGATGTCGAGGAACGACGAATTGAATTCCGTCGCCTGGCTCTGGCTGCCGACGACCAGCACGGAGACGCAAAGGAAGGAATGTCTGATTCGCACGCGGTGCTACCGGGAGTCCGAGGAGAAGGAAAACGAGAGGAAGGACGAAGGAGGAAGGGATGCACGCATCCCTCCTCCGGTACGGATGCTTACTGGTAGCGGACCGTGAAGTTCGCGACGCCGTCGGCGGTACCCGGCGTCACGCCGGCTGCCGTCGCTTCGTACATCGCCGCGAAGCGCGCGATGTTCGTGCCGTTCTGCAGCAGCGTCGGCGCCTTCTGCTCGGCGCCGTTGTCGAGGTATTCGCCCGACGCGGCCTGCAGGCGGATGCCGACGTTGGTTGCCGAACCGATCGTGGCGAGCAGCTTCGGCTGGCCCGCGCTCGACGTGCCCGTGAACGTGAAGTACGCGTTCTTCGCGACGCTGGTGTCGCAATCGGTCAGCTTGATGTCGAAGTTGGTCGGCGTGGACTTGTCGCCGGCTTGCTTGAACACGTTGGTCGGCACCTTGCCGAGGTTCACGGTCTGGTTGACCGAGCCCGAGTCGATGCCGCATGCGCCCGCGACGATCTCGCCCGTGAAGTTGATCGTGCCGGTGCCCGCTGCGAAGGCCGAGGTGGACAGGGCTGCGAGTGCGACAGCGCTCAGGATGGATTTTTTCATGAGGTTTCCCGTAAGGAGTGCAAATGGAATGGACGACGTGGCGGACACAAACGACAGCGCGTGGTGGCTCCCGTCCGACACGAGGCGGCATTATCGAGATAACCACGAAAGATGTCTGTAAATCATTGTCAAATGCATCTGACAATGTTCGATTTACCCCTCTAAAACCCCATTATTTCCCCTCCATTTTCAATCCCGGATTTTTTATCCGCAGTCCTTTTTTATTTTCCGGAACCGATTGAAGATTAAGGGAATTTCTTGCCGATAATCATCGACGCCGCGCACTTCCTTGCTGGCGCCGGCTTGAGCAGGACCGCCACTCAAAGGACAAAACATTGTCCAACACCGCCATCGTTGTCCGATTACAACGCCAATATCGAATCATTTTCAACTGACAGGAAATTAACGATGGCATTCCATCAATATGGATTTATCGCGCAAACGATTGCGCAAGAATACAAACGTTTTACCGCGACACTTTGCCGCCACCATTAATTCCGATATGTTGATTAATCCATTCGTCAATTGCCGATCTTGAATCGCATGCATGCGCGGCCGCTGGAACGCGGCTCGCTTGCCGGATTGGACGAGATGAAAAAGGAAAGAACGCGGCACACGTTTGCGCCGGGGAGCGGCACGACCGGTCGCCGGATGCGGGTGGCAGGGAAGCAACCGCTCTGCCCTGCCGGGAGATGAAAAGGAGGCGCGGAACAGCGCCAGGAAGCGCCGATGCCGCGCGGCGAAACGACGGGCATCACGCGCTGTCGAAGCAGCGGCCGCACGTTGAATCGTACGGCCGCCGTCATGTCGCCCGACACGCTGCCGCGTCAGGCGACGCGTCGCACGTCACGCGGAAGCCGCGGCCTCCGCCGTTGCCGGCGCCCAGCCGCCGCCGAGCGCGCGATACAGCGCGATTGCGTTCGCGAGCCTGAGCTGCCTGAGCCGGATCAGCTCCTGCCCCGACTCGTACGTGCTGCGCTGCGCGTCGAGCAGCTCGAGATAGGTCGCGACGCCGCCCGCATAGCGGCGCTCCGCGAGCCTCAGCCGTGCGCCGTCCGCCGCATATACGTCCTGCTGCGCGGCAAGCTGCCGGTCGATCCAGTCGCGCGCGGCGAACGCATCGGCCACTTCGCGAAACGCGGTCTGCACCGCCTTCTCGTATTCGGCGACCGCGATGTCCTTGCGCGCGTGCGCGACGTCGAGGTTCGCGCGATTGCGACCGCCCGCGAAGATCGGCAGCGTGATGCGCGGCGCGAACGTCCACACGCTGGTGCCGGCCGCGAACAGGCTCGAGAACGCGTCGCTCACCGAGCCGTAGTCGGTCGTCAGCGCGACGCGCGGGAAGAACGCCGCGCGCGCCGCGCCGATGTTCGCGTTCGCGGCCTTCAGCCGCGCCTCGGCCTGCCGGATGTCTGGCCGCCGTTCGAGCAGTTCGCTCGGCGCGCCCGGCGCCACGGGCGCGATCGACAGCGTGTCGAGCGCGGTCGCGTCGTCGGGCACGTTGCGCGCGAAGTCGCCCGCCAGCAGTTGCAGCGCCCGTACGGCCTGCGCATGCTCGCGTTGCAGCGCGGCCTGCGACGCGCGCGCGGACGCCACCAGCATCTCGGCCGAACGCAGCTCGATCGCGTCGCTCGTGCCGGCGGCATAGCGGCGTTGCGTGAGCGCGGCCACCCGTTCGCGGGCTTCGAGCGTGCGCTCAGCGAGCGCCAGTTGCTCGTGCAACGATCGTTCGGAAACGTACGCGCCCGCCACCTCGGCGATCACACCGATACGGACCGTGCGCTGCGCGTCGGCAGTCGCGAAATACTCGGCGAGCGCCGCGTCGGACAGGTTGCGCACCCGGCCGAACAGATCGAGCTCGTATGCGCTGACGCCGACGCCCGCACGATACAGCCCGCTGATCGCGCTTTCGCGCACGACCGGGTCGTACTGGCGCGCGCGTTCGTAGCCGAGATTCGCGTCGACCGACGGCATCCGGTCCGCGCGCTGCACGCCGTACAGCGCGCGCGCTTCCTCGAGCCGGCCGGCCGCGATCCGCAGGTCGCGATTGTTCGCGAGCGCCGCGTCGATCCACGCCTGCAGCGCCGGATCGGTGAAATACGCATGCCAGTCGTCGAGCAGCGCGGCATCCCGTGCCGCGCTCGGTAGGGCCGCCGGCGCCGTACTGCCGTCGACCGGCGCATAGGACGCCGGCACCGGCGCCGCCGGGCGCTCGTAACGCGGCGCGAGCGAGCACCCGGCGAGCGCGAGCGCGGCGGCCAGCGCGACCGGCGCCCGCCGCGCGGCGCGTGCATTCAGCGCGAACATCATGGTTGCGAACCCTCCATCGTCGTCGGCTGCGCACCGCCGCGCCGGCGCGGGCCGACGTCGAACAGGCGGCCGACGATCACGAAAAACAGCGGGACGAGGAACACCGCGAGCACGGTCGCCGTGATCACGCCGCCGAGCACGCCGGTGCCGATCGCCGTCTGCGCGCCGGACGCGGCGCCCGACGCGAACGCGAGCGGCAGCACGCCGACGCCGAACGCGAGCGACGTCATCACGATCGGCCGCAGCCGCAGGCGCGCGGCCTCGAGCGCCGCGTCGACGAGCGACATGCGCTGCGCGACGAGATCCTTCGCGACTTCGACGATCAGGATCGCGTTCTTCGCGGACAGCCCGATCGTCGCGATCAGCCCCACCTTGAAATAGATGTCGTTCGGCATCATCCGCAGCGTCACGCCGAGCACCGCGCCGATCACGCCGAGCGGCACGACCAGCATCACCGCGAACGGAATCGACCAGCTCTCGTAGAGCGCCGCGAGCGCGAGGAACACGACGAGCACCGACAGCGCGAACAGCATCGGCGCCTGCGCGCCCGACAGCCGCTCCTCGAACGACTGCCCCGACCACGCATGGCCGATGCCGGCCGGCAGCTTCGCGGCGATCCGCTCGATCGCGGCCATCGCGTCGCCGCTGCTGTGGCCGGCCGCGGCCGAGCCGTTGATCGTGAACGACGGATAGCCGTTGTAGCGCGTGAGCTGCGGCGGCCCCATCGTCCAGTGCAGCGTCGTGAACGCCGCGAGCGGCACCATCTCGCCGCGCGCGTTGCGCACGCGCAGCTTCTTCACGTCGTCCGGATCGAGCCGGTGCCGCCCGTCGGCCTGCACCATCACGCGCCGCACCTGCGTGCCGTGCATGAAGTCGCCGATATAGTCGGAGCCGAACATCACCGCGAGCGTCGTGTTGATCTCGTCCATCGACACGCCGAGCGCGGACGCCTTCGCGCGATCGATGTCGAGCTTCAGTTGCGGCGCATCCTGCGTGCCCGCGAACATCAGGTCGGTGAGCGCGCGATCCTTGCCGCCCGCCGCGAGCAGTTGCTCGCGCGCGGCGCTGAACGTCGCGTAGTCGAGCCCGCCGCGGTTCTGCAGCCGGAAGTCGAAGCCGCTCGACGAGCCGAGATCGGGCAGCGCCGGCGAGTTCATCGCGAAGACCGTCGTGTTCGGCGTGCCCGCGAAGCGCTCGTTGATGCGCGCGACGATCGACTGCACGTGATCGCGCACGGCCTTGCGCGCCTTCCAGTTCTTCAGCGTGACGAAGATCATCCCGCCGTTCGGCCCTTCGCCGTACAGGTTGAAGCCGCCGAGCGCATACGTATAGGCGGTCGGCTCGTCGCGGCGGATCGCCGACTCGACCGCGCGCACGCTCTGCATCGTTTCCGCGAGCGGCGTGCCTTGCGGGCGGATCACCATCACCATGAAGTTGCCCTGGTCCTCGTCCGGCAGGAATGCGGTCGGCAACTGCGTGAGCATCAGCACCGCGGCCGCGGTCAGCGCGCCGTACACGACGAGCCAGCGCAGCGGCTTCTTCAGCATCGTGCCGACCCGCGTCGCATAGCGCTGCGTCGCGCGCGCGACGAAGCGGTTGAACCCGCCGAAGAAGCCGCGCTTCTCGTGATGATCGCCGGCCACCGGCTTGAGCAGCGTCGCGCACAGCGCGGGTGTCAGCGACAGCGCGAGGAAGGCCGAGAAGCCGATCGACACCGCGAGCGACAGCGCGAACTGCCGGTAGATGTTGCCCACCGCGCCGCCGAAGAACGCCATCGGCACGAACGCCGACGTCAGCACCACGGTGATCCCGACGATCGCGCCGCTGATCTGCTGCATCGCCTTGACGGTCGCGTCGTACGGCGCGAGCCCCTCCTCGACCATCAGCCGCTCGACGTTCTCGACGACGACGATCGCGTCGTCGACGAGGATGCCGATCGCGAGCACCATCCCGAACATCGTCAGCACGTTGATCGAGAAGCCCGCCGCATACATCACGCCGAACGTGCCCGCGAGCGCGACCGGCACGACGAGCGTCGGGATCAGCGTCGCTCGCAGGTTCTGCATGAACAGGAACATCACGAGGAACACCAGCACGCCGGCCTCGATCAGCGTCGTGACGACCTTGTTCATCGACACGCGCACGAACGACGACGTCTCGTACGGAATCTGGTATTTCACGCCCGGCGGGAAGTATCGGGACAGCTCGTCCATCGTCGCGCGCACGCGCTTCTCGGTGGACACCGCGTTCGAGCCCGGCGCGAGCTTGATGCCCATCCCGGTCGCGACCTTGCCGTTCACGTACGACGGATAGTTGTAGTCGTTGCCGCCGAATTCGACGCGGGCGACGTCACGCAGGAACAGCGCGGCGCCGTCGGCCCGCGCGCGCAGCGCGATCGCGCCGAAATCGGCCGGCGTCTTCAGCGGCGCGTCCGCGAACACGGTCGCCGCGATCGGCGCGCTGTCCGGCACCGCGCTGCGGCCGATGTCGCCGATCGTCACGCGCGCGTTGTGCGCGCGCACGGCCGACGCGATGTCCGACGCGGTGAGCCCGTGCCCGGCCAGCTTCACCGGGTCGGGCCAGATCCGCATCGCATATTCGGCGCCCCAGAACTGCACCTTGCCGACGCCCTCGACGCGGCGCAGCGCCTGCACGACGTTCGCCGACGCGTATTCGCCGAGCTGCACGTCGGTCATCCGGCCGTCGTCGGACGTCAGCGACACGACGAGCTGGATATTGTCGGCGGCCTTCTCGACCTGGATGCCGTCGCGGCGCACGGGCTCGGGCAGGCGCGCGTCGACCGTCTTCAGCCGGTTCTGCACTTCGACGGCCGCGAGATCGGCGTTCACGCCCTGCTTGAACGTCAGGTACAGCGACGCCGCGCCGGCGCTGCTCGTCGCGGACGTATACAGCAGCCCCGGCGCGCCGTTCATCTCGCGCTCGATCAGCGCGGTCACCGATTCCTCGACGACCTGCGCGGACGCGCCCGGGTACGTCGCATAAATGCTGACGACGGGCGGCGCGATGTCCGGGTACTGCGCGACGGGCAGCGCGCGAATCGCGAACAGGCCACCCAGCATGATGAAGATCGCGATCACCCATGCGAAGACGGGGCGATCGATGAAGAAACGTGCCATGTTGGTTTGAACCGGTCAGGTTTGACGGGCGGCCGCCTGCGAAGCGGCCGCTGCCGGCGCCGCCTTCGACGGCGGCGCCTTTTCGACGGGCTGGACGGCCGTATCGGGCGCGAACTGCGCGACGTCGTCGACGATCACGCGCTCGCCGCCCGCGAGGCCGCGCGTGATGCGCCAGTCATGGCCGCTCATCTGGTCGGCTGTGACCTCGACGTCCTTGACCTTGCCGTTCGCGCCGACGACACGCACCGACGTACGGTCGGCCGTGCGCAGCAGCGCGTCGCGCGGCACGAGGATCGCGCGCCGGTCGACCGCCGTGTCGAGCGCGATCCGCACATACGCGCCCGGCAGCAGTTCGCGCTCCGGATTCGGGAACAGCGCGCGCATCGCGACGGTGTCGGTGGTCGGGTCGACCGCGAGATCGCTGAACAGCAGCTTGCCCTTCAGCGGATATGCGGTGCCGTCGGCGCGCAGCAGCGTCACCGCGACATCGTGCTGCGCGATGCCCGTTGCGCGCCCGCTCTTCACCGCGCGACGCAATGCGTCGACGTCGGCGGCCGGCTGCGAGAAGTTCACGTAGATCGGATCGAGCTGCTCGACGGTCGTGAGCGGCGTCGCCTGGTCCTGGCCGACGAGCGCGCCCTCGGTCACGAGCGCGCGCCGTGCGCGGCCCGCGATCGGCGCGGTGACGGTCGCGTAGTCGAGCTGCAGTTGCGCGCGCGAGAGTTCGGCCTTCGCGGACGCGACCTCGGCCTTCGCCTGCGTATCGGCCGCGACGGCTTCGGTGTGGTCGCGCTCGCTCACCGCGCGATCGCGCACGAGATCGTCGTAACGACGGCGCTTGTCGGTCGCCGCGAGCGCGGCGGCCTGCGCCTTCGCGAGCGCACCCTGCGCGGCGTCGCGCGCGGCCTTCAGCGGCGCGGGATCGATGCGGAACAGCACCGCGCCCTGCTTCACCTCCTGGCCTTCCTCGTAGGTGCGCGCGGTGACGATGCCCGCGACCCGTGCGCGGACTTCCGCCTGCCGGTACGCATCGAGCCGGCCCGGCAGTTCGACCGTCATCGGCACGGTCGTCGGGCGCACCGTCACGACGGTGGCCTGCTTCGTGGTCTCCGGCGCGGCGTCCTTGTCGCCCTTTCCGCATCCGGCCACGGCCAGCAGCGCCGCGAGCGCGAACGGCGCCAGCCGCAGGCGGCGCCACAGGGTGCGTTTGTTATTCATGTTCTGACCTCGGATCGTTCGCCGCCGATACAATGCGGCGGCTCAGGGTGGCCGATTATAATCAGTCACGACTGATTAAATACATCCGCTTTCCATCCGGCTGACGCACTGTCTCAATAAAACGACAGCGAACTGTAAGGAATTTCACGACATGGCCCGCAAGACCCGGGAAGAATCGCTCGCCATCAAGCACCGGATCCTCGACGCCGCCGAGCTCGTGCTGCTCGAAAGAGGCGTCGCGCAAACCGCGATGGCGGACCTCGCCGAGGCCGCCGGGATGTCGCGGGGTGCCGTCTACGGCCACTACCGCAACAAGATGGAAGTGTGTTTGGCGATGTGCGACCGCGCGTTCGCGCGCACGTCCGAGGGGTTCGACGCGGGCGACGGCCTGCCGCCGCTCGCTACATTGCGGCGCGCCGCGTCGCACTACTTGCAGGAATGCGGCGAGCCGGGCCCGATGCAGCGCGTGCTCGTGATCCTCTATACGAAATGCGAGCAGAGCGAGGAAAACGGCGCGCTGCAGCGGCGCCGCATGCTGCTCGAGCTGCAGATGCTGCGGATCACCAAGGCGCTGCTGCGTCGCGCGATCGCGGCCGGCGAAGTGGCCGCCGATCTCGACGTGCATCTGGCCGCCGTCTACCTCGTGTCGCTGCTCGAAGGCGTGTTCGCGTCGATGATCTGGACCAACTGGCTGCGCGGCAACCTATGGAACGACGCCGAGGCGATGCTCGACGCCGGTTTCGACGCCGTGCGCACGTCCGCCGCCCTGCGCAGACGCGCGCAAAAATTGCCGGACTAACGGAAATCGTCGTAACAAATGCTGATTTAACCCGATTTACCGCAGTGCGAAACGAGTGAGCCGACCCTCTTTAAAATTTTTAACGTTTCGCGGAACATCGGTAGACTGACGCTGTCATCTTTCTTTAGCGTCTTCGTGATAACCGGGTTCGACCCGGTATGCACGCCGCCGTTCGAAGCGGGCACCGCCCCGCAGGTTGGGTCGAACGGAAACGACACAGGCCCCTGGCGGGGCCTGTTTTGTTGCACGCCCGCCGCCCGCCCCGTCGCCGTTCGACGGATGTGCCGCCGGCGGCCCCCGCCCACACCCCTTTGAACCGCTTTCCTGGATGTGGACACCTTGGTCAAGTCTGTCGCAACCCCTGATGCCGTCGCGCCCGGTCGCGCGCAGCGCGCCGTGCGCGCGCTTGTGCCGGCGGCCGTGCTCGGCGCCCTCGCCGCATTCGGCCTCGCCGCCGCGCTGCCGGCCGTGTCGCAATTGCCGGGCGCCGTCGATTCGGGCACGGCCGCGCTGCCGCAGCGCGTGCTGTCCGATACGCCGTTTCCCACCGCGCAGCATTTCGTGACGAGCGAACTCGCCCGCACGATCGGCGAGCGCAACGAACACGTCGATCGCAACGATCGCAGCCTGCAGCCGGGCCTGTTCGCGCCACTCAGTGCGCATCGCAACGACATGCTCGGCTACGCGAGCCTGTTTCAGTTCGCGTCGCCCGATCGCCGGCAAGGGATGCGCGCGGGCGACATCGAGCTCACGCTGTCCGATACGCTGAACCGTCTCGACGTGCCGCCCGAAGTGCGCATCCAGCTCGGCGACCTCGTCACCGGCAAGGTCGCGATGCGCGCGAGTGCGCAGCGCGGCGACTATTACCGCGTCGCGTTCGACACGAACGACGGCACGCCGCGGCTCACCGCGCTCGAGCTGCGCGTCGCCGGCCGCACGTTCGGCGCGATCTGGTTCCGCGCGCCGGGCGCCGAGCACGGCGCGTACTACGCGCTCGACGGCTCGCCGCTCGAAGCCGCGGCGTTCACGATGCCGGTCAAGTGGACGCGCATCAGCTCGTTCTTCGGCGAGCGCATCCATCCGTTGTCGCAGGCGATGGCGTTCCATACGGGCGTCGATCTCGCCGCGCCGAGCGGCACGCCGGTCGATGCGGCGGCCGACGGCGTCGTATCGTTCGTCGGCACCGATCCGGGCGGCTACGGCCGCTATGTGATCGTCGATCATGCGGACGGCTATTCGACGTACTACGCGCACCTGTCCGCGTACGCGCGCGGGCTGAAGGTCGGCGAAACGGTGAAGCAGGGCCAGCGCATCGGCTCGGTCGGGATGACGGGCGCGGCCACCGGCCCGCACCTGCATTTCGAGGTGCGGGTCGCGAACGATCCGGTCGATCCGCTCGTCACGCTCGCGAACGCGCAGACGGGGCTGTCCGACATGCAGCTCACCGCATTCCGCCAGGAAGCCGCGCAATGGCGCTTCCGCCTCGCGTCGATCAATAAGACGCCGTTCGCGTTCGCGCAGAACGACGGGCCGCTGTGGGGGGATTTCGCGACCGGTCCGTCGACGTTGCGGGCGGTTTTCGATACGCACTACTCGGCAGAACGAGGCTGACGCCGAGGCACACGATCGTGGTGGTTGGAGAAGAGCGCACGGTTGTCAGAATGCTCCCGCGCTCTTCTCTACACCGTCAGTTGGTCACGGGCTTGAGCCAATGTTTTGGCGCGAGGTAAAAGTAGAACTGCGCTCGATACCGTCGGCGGTGTGCGCTTGCCCCTCGTAGTCGACCGAGGTTGGTTCCCTCATGACAAACAAGACCGCGTTTATTCAGAACTGAGCGGTCACCTGAAAACCGAGCGTCACTCGCGCAGTCGGAAAACCCGACGGCTTGTAGACAGGCGTACCCGCGAAGAGATCGTACGCATAGGAGCCGAATCGCGTGCCGACACTCCCCTTCACGCCGATCACAGCGCCCGCCAGTTGCGTGCCGACGAGTGCGATCGGCTGCGGCCCCCATACGCGGCCATAATCGAGCCCCGCATAGAGCGCCTGCCCCGTCTGCCCGATCGGCGCCTGTAGCTCGTTGCGCCAGTAGAAGCCGCGTGCGGAGGCCAACATCGTTTCACCGTCGAAGCCGCGTACCGTGTATCGACTGCCAATCGTCAAGTCGTCGATGTAGTACAGCGTGTTTCCGGTGTACTGGCCGTGGAATGTGCCGACATAGCGGAATGGCTGCTTGCCGATCGCGAACGGCACCGACAGGTTCCCGTCGAGCACGGTCATCTTGAACCGATAGGTCGGCCCACCACCCTCTGCCAACCTGTCGTCCTGAGCACCGAATCCACCGACGCCTTGACGATATGCAAGTGAGCCATCGAACTGCGCGCCGCCGAAATAGTGGCGATCGGTCAGGCCGAGCTCGATCATCGTGTTATTGCGGCGCTGCTGCGAAATCTCGGTGTCTTCGATAAAGCTTTGTCCGAAACGACGCGACAGGCGAAGGTACGCACCGAATACGTCGTTCTGACTACGCGACAACACGCGAGCCAGCTTGAAATCGACCGTCTTCGAATTGCCGCTTGCGATGAACGTCTGGTTCACGCCAGCGATCTGCTGGTAGTACGTGTTCGTGTAGGCCGAGAGCGTCGCCGTCCAGTAGCCCCATGGAATCGAATAGAAGCCGTTCCAGCCGTGCGAGCCGAGACGCTTGTCGCCGAATTCGAGGTCCTGGCTCACGCCGATGTTGAAGACGTCGTTCAGGCCGAGCGGGTTGTCGATGCCAAGCGACAGGTTGCCTTGCAGCTTGCCGGTCGCGCGCGTGCCGGCGTTGTCGACCGATGCGACGACGGTCCACGGCTTGCCACGCTTTACGTCGAGCACGACGTCGCTTTCACCGGGAAGCTCGCCCGGAACAAGTTGCATCGAAATATCCTGACTCGATACGCGTTTCATTTGCTCAAGGCCTTGTTCGAGGTCGCGCAGGTTCAGCACCTCACCGTCGCGGGTGGGGAAAGCCGTTTTCCATGTACCCCGCAGTTTTTCATCAGCGAAGCGCACATGGCGAATCGTGCCGGGAATCAGCGAGAGTCTGAGCGTGCCGTTCGATAGGTCTTGCTCGGGAACGAGCACGCGCGTCGTGACGTAGCCGCGCGCCAGAATCGCCTGGGACAGCCCTTTGACTAACACGTCTACGCCTTGCTTACCGACGCATTGCCCTGCGTAGTGGTTCAGCCATTCGCGCGCGAACGCGAAACGATCCATCGGCAAGGCGGATGCCCCTTGGGCCTTCGCTGCATCAGGCAATGAGGGCGGCACATCGAGCGTAAATCGATCGATGCGGAAGCACGGCGTCTCCGAGGGAAGTGCCGGATACGCTTCAACCTTTGGCACGTCGGAACGCACGGACGGAGTACGTACGGCCGCGTCGCGCTGCTGCACGTCACGTTGCTGCTGCGCCTGCCGATCCTGTTCGGCGTTCGCGCGAGCTGCGGCGGCTTGATCGGCAGGCGTGGGGGCTTGCTGCGCCTGCACCCCGAGCGATACTAAGGCTGTGATCGGCAATGCCGCCAGCCGCTTCTTGATTTTCATTGTTCTTAAATCCCTGATTCCGCCTGATCCCAACAAATGATCACCACCACGCTCGAGCAAAAATTCGAGGGGCAGAATAATCGATCAAACTTTAAAATTCCCCATAAACTCGTAAGGATCGAGGTACTTGTCTAGCGGCTCAATCGGCAGCCACTCCTCCGGAATCCAAGGCGTGTCAACCCTCACCCTCAATCCGTGGCGCCACGCGATTTTCGCGTATATCGCCGCATGGGTGCCAATGAGTTTTTCAGTAAAGCCGAACGCGTGTTCGGCGTTTCGCACCTTAGCAACTTTTGGCGACGTGAGCTCTTGTAACGTCGCCTCCATGCTCGGCACATCTCGACGGGACAATGCAAGATAGAAACGATGATCTATTTCGTACTTTTTCATCTCTGTCGACGAATTTCCAATGATCTTGAGGCAACGCTCCTCCAACGTCTTCCACTCACCGCGCAGAGCCAAAAGCGCCTGGTATCCATGAAATTCCGCTGTCGCCGGATCATTGGCTCGAATCATGTCGAACGGCTGATCATTGCTTGAGAACCATTGAATCAACCCCTCGTGATCCGATAACAACGGCATCAATAGAAGATACGCTGGGCACCAACTTTTCGGCTCTCGTTGAAACGTGATGAATTCCAGTTTTCCAGATACATAGCACCACTGCTTAAAGGAAATTAAGTCACGCCCCTTGAACCATGATACCAAGGCTGCAGCCATGGCGTGAGAGCGAAGGCGTACCATACAAAAATCAGGATCTCCGCTACCGCTTGAGATAATCTCCAAAAAGAATTTCACCTTATCAGAAAGGGCCAGAAGGTGCTTTTCGAGATGACCCAGACCATTTATCTGAATATTCGAATAATCAAGTTCTCTTGGCATATAATATTCATTTAATCTTTACAGGAGCCGCAAGTTTGTCCATTTTTTAGCCCATCAACAAGACACTGCGACTCAATTCCAAGACGACATCTTAGTACTCGTCGGGGCGAGCAATCTCAATGGAACCAAAACACATTGTTGTAGTCGTACATATACTCCTCGCACTCAGCCATCGTCCAAACGTGACCATCTAGTTTATCCACCATCACTACTCCTCCCACTTTGTCAGCGCCCCCTTCTTTGCCTACAATATCGAACACCCAAAATAAAGGCGCGAATTCCGATCGAGGCGACGCTCCGGCTATTAAGCAGCCGCTCGACTTCGCGTAACTCTCCGCAATTTCCATTGCTTCGCGAACATCCATGGCCTTGCCATCTCGGTACGCCACAGGAACACTAAAAGATAAAACTCTCTTTTTTCGCAACTCGGAAACAACAGAAACCAACTTTACCCTAGAAACGTTTACGTTCATGAAACCACTATACGAGCGTCCGGCATCGTACGAAAATCCAGAATCGAAAAGTCTGAGAAATCTGATGTCGACCGACATCGACTCGACGGGCAAGTAAAGATCACAGATTTTATTCATAGTTACACCGAATGCATTGATCTCATGGATGGATAATCACGCCTATTCTAGTTAATACGCCCTGCAGAGCATTCACTGGAACAGAATATGCAGACCCAACGCCACGCGGCCACGGATCGCGAATGTAAGCCACGCCGTTCTTGACAGAATCGACGACGATTGCATGAACGCCGCCAGACTCAGTAGTCATGTTCACTATACCCCGAGCGACATCAAGGCCGTGGGCGGCAACGCCGTCAGCCGCCTCTTGATTTTCTTTTGCCCTCGAATCCTTGATTCTGCCTGTAGACCACTTACGCGATCTCGTCCAACAGATCCCTATCGACTGCATACGTGGCTATGCACCACGACAAGCAGCCGAAATACGTTAGCCACCCCTCGCTTTCCGCAAAATTTTATTTAATGCAGAACAACACCAAAAAAAGTAGACAAAAAATATAGGAAACCCCAAATACAAAAGAACCTTATTCTCATCAACCCCAAAGGCGTACCTGACCATTCCCGAAATCAAAAAAGACCAAAAAATACCCGTCCCAAGAGATACGGAAATGATAAAAACAATTTCCCTAATTCTTTCAAACATGCCGCCCCTCACTTTTCACCAGATCCTTTCGCATTCGACACGCCGGTATAAACTGCGACACCTTTTACCCCAACACCAATTAGCATTGCCGGTTGATTTACTCCAGGCAACGGCATTTTTGTAAGCGGTAACAATTTAACATTATTAAACGCCGGGACAGTTACACCGAACATAGATTTGGCACGTCCAAGTCCATCTGCAAGGCCAACGTTAAGCACCTGCGGCGCAGAAAGAGCACCAAGACTAACAACGAAGTTGACAACATCGTATCCAACCTCGCCCCATTGAGGGAATACCGTTGCAGCTGCGCTTTTCAGCGGATTGTATCCTACCGCCCCGTCCCCGAAATAGAAGCGATACAAACCTGTCCCCCCTTCTGTTATATCACTTGCCCCCATTGCGGCCATCGGCCCGCCAGCGATACACCCAACGCCCGCCGCGGAACAGAGGCCAAGTCCAGTCGTAGTCGCTATGGTTCCCGTAATAACTTTAGCCGCATCCTTCGCCGGCGCGATCAGATTCGACTTTACGTTGTCGACATACCTTTGACCTTCAGAGTAAACAAACAAACCTCGGCTCTGCTGCCCCACGACCCAATCAATCTGAGATTTGAGATTCTCAGCCTCGACAATAGAAACGAAATTTTCCTGATATTGCGCACTATTTGGAGTAAATTCCGCCCAGCACTGAACTACGTAACAGGCCGCACGCGTCAATTTATTTTCTAAATCTTTATCTCCATTTGATTTCTTCGCAATGGCGGCCTTTTCGTCCGGGTGCAATTGCCGATTGTACATGTCGGCGCTCAACGCACCACCCCCACCGCTAATTGCCCCCGACGCGCCACCGATCGCTCCGCCTGCTGCAGCACCAGCCGCACCTGCTGCAACGTTCGTCAACAGCGTCCCTCCGAGCGTATCGTTCGTGAGTTGCCCCACCTCCTTGCTCGCATAGTCACCCGCCAGCGTCCCCCCTACCGCACCGGCCACGTTACCGCCACCGAGCGCAGCAGCGCCCCCCGCTACGACCGCGTGCGCGATCGTCCGGCTCGCACTGTCCTCGTTCCACATCGCATACTGCTGATTGGCTGAATCGAGATTGGCCTTGGCCGTCGCTATCGCCGCCGGATCACCCGATTTCTCGGCGGCCTTCAGCTCGGCATCCGCCGTTTTTACAGCGGCCGCCGCCTTATCCGTCATGTACTTCCCGATTTCGCCGACGACCCGCATGCCGACCTGACCGGCTGCCTGTTGCACTGCGATATCGTTCTGCACCTTCTGCGCGTCGAACGTGTTCTGCACTGCGCCGTTCGCAATCGACGTATCGCGATTCAGTCCTTCCGTACTGTCGTGTCCGGTACCCGCATCACCGCGAACCGTGATCTTGCCCGGGCTCACCGTTGCGTAGGTCGTTCCCGTCACGTCGCTGCTGGTACCCGCCGACGAGAACCCACTGGGCCCCAAACCGTTCGGCGTCACCGGTCCCCGCCCGACCGGCCCGGATTGGATGACTGGCGTATTCAGGTTGATACCCTTGGACGAACTGTTACCCACACCACCGCTCGCGCTGAAGCCGACCGACTCGCCCGAATAGCTCGCCTTGTTTTCGATGTTCGTATAGCCCAGCGTCTGCGTGGACAGGCTGTTCTTGTCGGGACTTGCCGTGGCAATGATCGCCCCACCATCGAGCTGCGTATGGTTCCCGACGTTGACGTCATAGCCCCCGCTGCCTGCAAATATCCCGCTTTGCTGGTTGACCGAAGCGTAGTTCGCTTTGACGTTCTGCTGGCTCGCGCTCGCGCTACCGCTCACCGTCTGGCCGTAGCAGAACGGCGGCACACAGATGCTTGCCTGGAATCCGCCGCTCGTCTGCTTGCTGTCATACGTCGCCGTATCCTGCTGGCTCTGGATGTTCAGATCGTGACCCACGTCCGCGACAACACGATTGCCCGTCGCTTCAGCTCCGCGCAGATTCGTATCGCGACCACTCTTCAATGTAAGGGTATCGCTTGCTGACACCACCGTATCGCGGTTCGTCACACTCTGACCGTTCGCGTTACCACGTGCCATACTCGCGCCCAATTCGAGCGTAAAGCCGTTCTGCTGTCCACCAAGGCTCGCGCCGATACCGATGCTGCCGCCGCTACTGCTGTTGCTGCTCGACAGTTGCGTCGTATCCTTCGCGCTTTGCAGGTTGATATCGCGGGCAGCGTCGAGTGTCACGTTCTTGCCCGTAATGCGCGTGCCGCGACCGTCGATATTGCCGTCCGCAGCAAAACCGTCCGCATCCTTTGCACCGCTTCCCGTGGCGATTACCTCGACGTTCCGCCCTGCCGCAAGCGTGCTCCCGGTGTTCGCAAGCGAGCTGCTACGCGATTCACTGCTGCTCGTGCCACCGCCGATGCTCACCGTCGCCTTGATGAGCGGTTGCCCGGTCGGTTTGCCATTACTGAAATTCTCCGCCACCTTGGTCGCGTCGTAGACCGACAGCGCGGCCTGCGCCTTGTCAAGCGCGCCAAGGCGCGCATCGTCACCACGCGCCGGGTTTCGCATGCTCTGGTTCACCGCGGTCACGGCATTACCCACAGCACCGCCCAACGCAAGACTGACGCCGAACTGGCTCGAGTGCTGGCTCATACTCGTTTGCGTCGTATCCGAGCCCGGGTCAAGGTGGACATTCTCGCCCTTGAGCTTCAGGTCGTTGCCCGCCATCAAGTCAGAGCCCGCGACCGTAATATCCTTCTTCGCGTCGAGCGTCACGTTTCCGCTCGCGCTCGCGATCTGGCTGCGCATCGTGTTCTGCGTCTGGCTCGCACTATCCTGCACCGTATGGCTGCTCGCCACACCGACGCTGAAACCCGTTGACGTGCCATTGCTGCCAAGGCTGCCGATCTGGCGGCTGCTCGATTCTTGATGGCTCGCGCTCGTCTCCAGACCTGCGAGCACGTTGATCGCACCTTTGTCGGCTGTCACCTTCACATCGTGAGTGCCGCTCACCCCCGATCCGACGACGTTTACATCACCCGTTCGACTGACGATTTCAACCTGGTCGCCAGTGACAAGGCTCGCCGTCTGGTGGGTCTCCGACATGTTGCCGTCTGTGCTACTGCGGCTCGCGTTGTACGGCGAGGGACTGTTGCCGCCATGGTTCGCCGTACCACCAATCCAACGCCCCAAATCGCCCAGGCTCGGTGACGACAGGAGGGCAATACTCGTGCTCGAACTACTCGATGCGTTGCTCTGTTGATACTTGTCAGTCGACGCCGCGAGGTTCACGTTCCGGTTTGCATCCAGCAGCGTCTTGCCGCCTGCACTGATCGTCGAGCCGATCACATTAATATCGCCATCAATCGCATTGCCCAGTGCGTCACGCTCCGCGCCGCCCGTAGCGGTCACGGAAACATTGCCCGCACCGCGGATTGCGCTGCCGGCATGCGTCTGGTTCGACGTATCGATCACGCTCTTGCTCTGGCTGCGACCATAGGTCACGGAAATCGACGGCACATCAAGCGCGCTGGCGCCAATCTCGTTCGCAACGCTCTGCCCGCGCTGGAATCCGTTACCGGTTGACGCGTTGTCTTTCAGATTACGAACCGTATCGAACGGCGTACCAGTGACCGCGAACGTCAAACCGCTGGACTTCGATTCCTGCTGGTCGTGGGTTCGTGCGTCGTCCTCACTCGGATCGATCGTGACATTCTGGCCTGCGATCTTGATATTGCCCGTCGCGTTCTTAGTGTCACCTGCGGCCCTACCTGCTGTAACGTCGCTGCCACCGATGTGGACGTTTTCACCGGCCTTGATCGACACGTTGCCCCGCACGCTGCCAACCGTGCTGCGGTCCTGGCTCTGCGTAACCACGTGATTATCCGACTGCGCCTTTTGCTCGGCCGAACCAATCGTGAAGCCCAGACCACCGGAACCCATCACACCCGATTGCTTCTTGTCGAAATACGCCGACGAATCGCTCCGATCCTCCGCCGCAAGGACATTCACGTGGCGCGCCGCATCCAGCGAGACATCGCCCGTCCCGACAACCCCACTACCGGTCACGTTGATGTCGCGCCCGCTTGTCACCGACACGCTGTCGGCCGACACCAGGCTGCCATGACTGATTGTGTCGGTCTGGTCAAGGCCGCTTGCCACCTTCGTGCTGCTGACCACGCTACCGTGACTGTGATTCTCGTGCGAATTGAGCTCGTGCGTCTCGGTCGCGACGCCGATATTTACATCCCCCTTCGCATCCAGCGTCGCCTTGCCTTTGTCAAGGACCAGCGTACTGCCGCTGAGCGTAATGTCCTTTTCCGATGAAAGGCTGAGTGCATCGCCGCTCTTGAGCGTGGTACCCGTCAGCGTCTGATCTGACGCATGTTGCGTTTCTGCATAGCTGCCGTGACTATCGCTACCCGAACTGTTGCTGTTCAAGTTCGAGGTCGCGCTTGCCGTCAACAGAGAGATGTTCCCCTGCGCGGCAATCGCGCCCCCCTTACCCAGCTCGATTTGTGCGCCATGCGAGGTCAGATCACCCGCGATGGCGACTGCCGACACGCCTCCGACTTTGACCGAACTGACCGCGGATTGGTTGAAATCGGTATTCGACACGCCGTTCGCGCGCTGAACAACCTTGTGCTCTCCCGTTTGCGCCGCGCCCAGATTCCAGTCACCGCCGATCAATGCGCCGAAATTGCCGCCCACCGCCAGGCTACCGGCGTTCTGCTGGAAGCTCCCGCCCGTGATGATCCCGGCATCGCCAGTCACATCAATACTCGCTGTCGGCCCCAGCGTCGTCCTAACGCTGATCGCACCGTCACGGCTCACCTGCGTATCGGTCTTGGCTGCGGTATTCAGAATCAGATCGCCACCTGTGCCGATCAACAGACTGCCAGCCTTTACCTTGGCCGAAGTCAGATCAACATTACCTTCAGCTATCAATGTCGTCAGCCCGCCGCTTTGAAGCGCACCGAACGCGTTGTCGATCTGCTTGCCCTGAATCGACAACGAATTGTCCGCCTTCAGCGTGCCGCTGTTCGTGAAGTTCTGCGCGTCCTTCAGATCGATGTCGGTGGCGGTGATCAGCGGACCATTGATGTTCTGCTGGTTCGCCTGTGCCAGATACACGACGGGCACGAGCACCGACTGACCGTCGACCACGCGCGTTTCCATCATGATCACGTTACCGGTCAACTTCGATACCTGCTCGGGAGACAAGCTCGCGCCCAGCGGCAGATTAAGCGACTTCTCCAACGATGCACCCGCCGCCATAAGCTGCTGATACATCGTCTGAAGGTCCGTGTACGGACCCAATACCGCGCGGCCCGTCAGCGCCGTCACCTGATTACGCACGAGCTGCTGCTCATAGAAGCCGTCACCCAGGCGCTTTGGAATGTGGGTAAGGTCAACCCCGATCTGACCGAAAAAGTAGTCGCTCGAAATGAAGTTCTTCTGGTTCGTGAACGCCGGATTCGTCTCGATCACGTAGCTCGCATTCGGCGACGGATTCGGTCGGTACAAGCCACCCTGTGGAATCGTCAGGTTGTTCAGCACGTTCAACGCAGTCGCACTTGCAATGATCCGATCGACCTGTGTTGAGGCGCCGCCATGCACCGGCGCCGTCGACTGGACACCCGCACCCGTGATCGTCCCGCGAACGGCGCCACCAGTCGTTGCCGAAGCCGTTGCATTGCCATTGAGCGTGGCAGGCGTCACCGTCGCCCCCGAACCCGTCGCTGCGCCATTAAGCGAAACAGGCGTCAACCCCGCAACCGATTGACCGGGCAACAAGCCAAGGGACGGAAGCGATGCGTTGCCCGCAGTATTGTTGATGCTCACGCCCGTGCCGGAAATTGTGCCATTCGAACCCAAGGTCGAATCGTAGCCCGGCAGCTTGTAGGTCTTGACGTCCGCTGGCGCAGCTTGGGTGTAGCCCCCCGGATTGCCCGTCACAAATGGCGCGTTGCCAAACGGCAATTGCCAGTTATATTCGCTGCTATCGTAGTTGTTGTAGTGATACTGGCCCGAGTACGTCACCGTTACGGTCGGCGCCTGCTGGCCGGTAGCCGCCCAACCATTGGCATCGTAGGCATGCGGCATATCGACATTGCCAACCGCTGTGATGCTACTCCAGTAGTTTTGCAGGGTGCCGGTCGACGAGGCATCGATCTTGCCGCCCGACACGATTTGCGCAGTCGGGCTCAATGCCGTGACCGTGTTCCCCACAGCCGTTCCAGTGTAGGTCGTGTAGAAGTACGCGCTGTTCCACTGGCCGCCGTGAGGCGGCTCAATATACATACCGCCCGGCTGGGCGATGATGGCGGCCGCTTCGGCCGGTGTGATGTTGTCGGACCGGAGACCGGCGATCATCTGCCCCCCGTTCATGCAATTCACCGCGAAGTACGATGCGCAACCTGACAGGCTAATGCCGTATTGCGCAAGTACAGCCGGATCGACGTTGCTCGAGCTTCCCGTCGTGCTCATCACACGACGCGTGCTCGTCACCTTGTCGGCGTGCAACTCCATATCACTACCGGACTGGATCAAGGCCGACGAGTTATTGACGAGTGCCGCATTCGTGTAATTGCCGCTCGCGTCCTTGCCGCCCGCGAGTACAACCTTACCCATCCCGAAAATCGCCGTCGTCGGCATCGAATCGGTCGCCGTCGCGTCGTCACGGTTTTCGATGTCGTGCGCGAGAATTTCAAGCTTGCCGTTGCTATCCGATGCGCCTATCAACGCCGTCGACCCCACGTTCGATACCGTGCCGGTTGCGTTGAGCGAGACACTCCCGCCCACCAGCGACCCGGTATTGAACAGATTGCTCGATTGCGTATGCAGCAGTCCACCGGCCGACAACGCGCCCGAATTGACGATATTGGCCGCGTTGATGTTCAGGCCATTGATGGTTTGGAAACCCGCGTTGTTGGTGAACGTGCCGGGTAGCGCAAAGGTAAGATCGTTGCCGACGTTGAACTGCGTATCCGGCGTTGTCGTGTAATCGCCTTGCAGGTTCACGCGTACATCGTGCGCCGCGCTATACGCGCCGCCGCCTTGCAGTGTCGGAGCCGTGATCGTCAGGTCGTGCGTGGAGCTGATTTGCCCGTTCGTATTCGTGATTGCGGCGCTCGCCGTCACGTCCACGTTGCCGCTCGAATTCGCAACGCTGCCGATTTGCCCGCCGCTGTTGTCCAAGGTCGCCCCTTGAACATGGAGGCTCGCGCCGCTCAACTGCCCGCCTTGCGTGTTCGAAATCGATGTCGCGCTGATCGTAACGTCGCCGTTACCGGTGATCGCGCCCATGCCCGACACGTTGCCCGCGCGGCTGTTCGTGATCTGGCTGCCGCCCTGCACAGTCATCGCGCCCGTGCCGAGGTCGGTAATGGCCCCGTCAGCGTTGTTGATCCAGCCGGAATGAACCGCAAGCGTGCTCGTGTCGCCGGCCGTCGTCTGACCGGCCTGAACGTGCCCGGCCTGGTTCACCAGCACGCCGCCGTTCGTCAACGACAGAGACGCGCCCGCACGCACCAAGCCTTGTGCGTTGTTCACGTCGCCCGCAACCGTCGCCATCACGCCGCCCTGTGCCGCGAGAATGCCGTTCGAGTTGTCCCAACTGCTCGCGTCGACAACCGCCTGCCCTTTGGTGACAATGGTTCCGCCTGCATTGTTCAGCGCACTCGCGCCGTTACCCGGCGCGATGGTCAGCGTCCCGGTACCGGCATGCGTGATCGTGCCGCCTGCATTGTTCAATTGGCTAGCGGCCAGCGTCAGGTCCGTACTGTTCGTTTGAATCACGCCCGCTGCGGAGTTGTCGAGCGAGCCGCTGACGTTGACAGCCATGGCCGACGAGCCATATTGCGTGATCGTCCCGCCGTGGTTCGTCAGGTTCGGCGCGCTCAACGCAAATTGGTTGGCTTCGAGCTTGCCCCTGCTGTTGTCGATCGTCGAATCGGCCGTCACGGACAGGTTGGACGCGCTGACCGATCCGCTCTGGTTCGTCATCGAGCCTGTGTGGATCGACGCGTTCGTGCTCGCGCCAATCTGACCGCCGTCGTTCGTCAGCGTGCTGCTGGAAATGCCAAGGTCCGCACGGGACTGCAATTTTCCGTTCGTATTGTTCAACACGCTGCCGACCGTGGCCGTCAACCCGGATTTGCCGTTGATCAATCCCGATGTATTGTTCAGCGTGGCCGAATGCTCTACGACGCTACCGTTGCTTGCAATCGCTCCGCCAACGTTCGATACCGATCCCGTTGCGTTTCCAAGCGCCAGCGTGCCGCTGCCGGCATGCGTAATCGTGCCACCATCGTTGACGAGTGATGCAGGGGAAAGCGTCAGGTCCGTACTGTTGGTTTGTAGCGTGCCGCCATTCGAATTGTCGAGCGTGCCGCTGACGTTGACAGCCATGGCCGACGAGCCAAGTTGCGTAATCGTGCCACCGTGGTTCGCAAGATTCGACGCGCTCAACGCGAGCTGATTCGCTTCGAGCGAACCGCCATTGTTGTCAAGCGTCGAGTCGGTCGTCACCGACAGGTTAGGCGCGACGATCGAACCGCTCAGGTTCGACATCGAGCCCGTGTGGATCATCGCGTTCGCGCTTGCGCCAATTTGGCCACCGTCGTTCGTCAGTGTGCCGCTGGAAACAGCAAGGTCCGTACTGGACAACAGCTTGCCATGCGTGTTGTTCAATACGCCGGCGATCGTCGCCGTCACCCCGGCTTGGCCGTTGATCGCTCCCGAGGTGTTGTTCAGCGAACCGCTTTGCGCGACGACTCGCCCATTGCTCGCGATCGAGCCGCCCGCGTTCGAAATCGAACCAGTGCCGTTGCCAATCGTCAGCGTGCCGGTACCTGCATGCGTAATCGTGCCGCCATCGTTCACGAGCGAAGCCGGAGTCAGCGTAAGGTCGGTGCTGTTCGTCTGAATCACACCGGCTGCCGCGTTATCGAGCGTGCCGCTGACGTTGACAGCCATGGTCGACGAGCCGTATTGCGTGATCGTGCCGCCATGGTTCGTCAGGTTCGGTGTGGTCAACGCGAGTTGGTTGGCTTCGAGCTTGCCGCCGCTATTGTTAAGCGTCGAATCGGCCGTCACCGACAGATTGGACGCGCTGGCCGATCCACTCAGGTTCGTCATCGAGCCCGCGTGGATCATCGCGTTCGTAGTCGCGCTAATCTGACCGCCGTCGTTCGCGAGCGTGCCGCTGGTGATGCCAAGGTCCGTATTGGACAGCAGCTTGCCATTCGTATTGTTCAGCGCGCTACCGACCGTGGCCGACAGGCCGGTTTGCCCGCTGATCGAGCCGGACGTGTTGTTCAGCGTGGCCGATTGCGCCACCACGCGCCCGTTGCTCGCGATCGCACCGCCGACGTTCGACACCGATCCCGTGCCGTTGCCGAGCGTAAGCGTGCCGGTGCCCGCGTGCGTGATTTTGCCGCCGTCATTGACCAGCGACGCGGGAGCGAGCGTCAGGTCGCTACTGTTGGTTTGCAACGTACCGCCGCCGGAATTGTCGAGCGTGCCCGACACGTTCACACTCATCGCGCCGGTGCCGATCTGCGTGATCGTGCCGCCGTGATTCACGAGGTCGGTCGCGTTCAACGACACCGTGTCGACCTTCACCGCGCCCGCGCTATTGTCGAGGGTCGTGCCGGTCAGTGCTGCCGTCTGAGCGACAATCGAGCCGCCGCTGTTGATCAGACGCGCGCCCGCATCGACCGCCACCTTTTGCGTAGCCTGCAAAGCGCCACCGCTATTGTCGACCGATTGTCCCGAGACCTGCAGATTCGTATTGGACGTCATCGTCCCGTGGTTGGCAACGTTGCCGCCATGCACGGTGACGTCGCCGTTGCCACCGATCACGCCGCCCTGCGCGCCGTTTGCAGTCGTGCCCGCTGCGTTGGTCAACTGGCTGCTGGCCGTCACTGTCAGGCCATCGCTGTTGAGCGACGTGATCCGACCCGCCGTGTTGTCCAGCGACGCACCGGCCACCGTCATGCTAGCTGCGCTTTGAACGGTGCCCTGGTTGTTCGCGATGGCGCCGCCACGCACGTCCGCCGTGCTTTCGGATACCAGTTCGCCGGACTGGTTGGCGATCTGGCCGGCGACATTCACCGACAGCGCGCCTTGAGACGATACCTTGCCGCCCTGGTTCGAAAGGTTGCCGCCGGTCAGCGTCGTGCTGCTGCCGCTCGACAAGCTGCCGCGGTCGTTGATCACGGTGCCCGATGCGTTCGCCTGAATGGCGCCTTGCGCGCTCGTCGTCGCGTTCGACAGATTCACGTCGCCGCCCGTCGCGTTCAGCGACAGATTGCCGTTCGCGGCGGTCTGGCTGCCGGCGAGATTCACACTGCCGCCCGTCAGCGACGCGTTACCGCCCGCCACATTCTGGCCGGTCGCGGTCAGTTGGCCCGACGCACTCAAGTTCAGGTCGCCGCTGTGCGCGACGGAACCGTCGTTGTTCACACCCGCGCCGAGCGTACCGGTCGAGTTGACGCTGCCGGCGTTGACCGTCGTATTCTGCTGCGCCGCGAGCGTCCCGCTGTTCGTCAGATCGGCCGCGGTGTTCGCCGACAACGATTGCTGCGCATACGTGGTGCCGCTATTCTGGATGCCGCCCGAGGCCGACATCGCAAGGTTGCCGCTTGCCGTGGTCTTGCCCGCGAGCACGAGCCGGCCGTCCGATTGCAACGTCAAATCGCCTGCCTGCGCCGCGATCGTCCCTGCGTTCGCGACACCAACGCCTGCGGAGTTGCCAACCAGAAACACCCTATTGGCATACATGCCGCCTAACTGAGCCACGTCAATCGCGACAGCAGGTGCAGGACCGTCACCGGCGACCTGCGTCGCGGCAAGCGTGTCGTGATTAACCTGATTCGTACCGGCGATTACGTTGAGATTCTTCGCGTAGATCGCGGCATTAGCCTGTACAGCACGGGCGATGATGTCAGTCTGATCAACATTCGAGGTATCGAGGCCCGCGCCTTGCACGGTTACGAGGCCGCGATTGACATTGAAGCCCGTCAACGCCCCGTCCGTGCCAAACTGCGGCACGCCGGTTGTCAAGACCGCGCGCGAGGTATTGATGAACCCGCCACCGTCCACGACGATACCGGCAGGGTTGGCCAGCACGATCTCCGCGCGGCTGCCCGCGATCTCCACATATCCCTTGATCTGACTCGCCGCGGTGCTGTTGACCTGGTTGACGATGATGCGCGCCGCCTGCCCCGCACTCAGGTTCGGGTTGCCGTTGATATAGCCGGCCTGCTGCGTGTTGACGATCGTCGACGCGTTGTTCAGGATCGCGCCGTTTTTCTGAACGTCGAACTGGTTATAGGTGTTCAGCGACACGCCGGCAGCGCTCGGCGTGTTGATGTTGACTTGCGGCAGGCCGTTGGGCGTCTGCACCACCGCGGGCGCGTGAGCCCCTCCGCCGACGATCTGCGCATTCGCCCATATCGGATTCGCGCCGGCTGCGACCAGCGCGCCGAATGCAGTCACCCGTAATGCGAACTTCGCTGCCGGATGCTCGGCGCCGCGCTTGGCGACACGGCGAGTCTCGCCCGTATTTGTTTTCCCCGCGCTGCCGGCCGTCTCTTCGACGGCAACCAACATACCCCGTACGCGGCTGAATACCAGCCGATAATGGTTTTTGTTCATCTTCTTGGTCTACTCGCGATTTTCGTTCGATCCGCCCTCACGGCCTCGGACATCGCGTGGAATCTATTTGAAATCGTGGAAAGGCACCGTCAACGAGTGTCAATCGTCGCCGAGATGCGACGGACGAGACGACTCGATACATCGGTCGATTACTGCCATGCCAATCCGACTATCTTGATATTTTATATAATGAAATACTCCGTCGACTGCAAATATCGACGGTATTGTTAACGGAAATCCGGGCGAATCTTACCTCACGCATCAGTTCAAAAAAATCCCTGACAGAATTGCGAGGTCGAATCGGCATGCGACCTGTAATCAGATCTCTTGTAATTGCTTATCGGGATTACATCATTGCAAGGATTTGATCCGTTCGACCGCCGTGCTCTCGACACGCCGCGCCTGCGCGCCCCGCGACAGCAACCACCGCGCCGCGCCATCGAGCGACGTGCACAGCACCAGGTAGATCAGCGCGACGAACAGGAAGATCGGCGCCGGATACACCATCAGCCGGTTGTTCACCTGCGTCGCGACGAACGAGAGTTCCGGCACGCCGACGATATACGCGAGCGACGTGTCCTTCACGAGCGCGACCCACTGGTTGACGAACGACGGCGTCATGATCCGGATCGCCTGCGGCAGCAGCACGTAGCGCACCGTCTGCCAGCGCGTGAGCCCGAGCGACAGTCCGGCCTGCCATTGCCCGTCGCCCGCCGCGACGATTCCCGCGTGCACCGCGTGCGCGAGATACGCGCCGCCGACCAGCGCCAGCGCGCACACGACCGTCGCGAGTCCCGGCACATCCATGTGCAGCAGCACGGGCATCAGGAAATACGTCCAGAAAATCAGCATCAGCACCGGAATCGCGCGGAAGAAGCCGATGAACGCGAGCAGCAGCACGCGCGCCGGGCCGCGTGCGAGCGCCATCGCGACACCGAGCGCCACGCCAAGCACGGCCGACGCAATGGCGCTCGCGAGCGCCAGCACCAGCGACAGCGCGGCACCGCCGAGCGGGCCGTCCGGAAATGCACCGACCAACAGGTACGGCAGATTCGACAGCAGCAGCGAAAGGTCCATCGTCAGCGCCCCGCTCCGAGCCGGTCGCGCCACTGCGTGGCCGCATACGCGCCGGCCTCGATCGCGGCCACCGCCGCGACGTACAGCAGCGTCGCGACGCCGAACGCGGCGAACGTCTTGAACGTCTCGGTCTCGACCTGCCGCGACGCATACGACAGCTCGGCCACGCCGATCGCCATCGCGAGCGACGAGTTCTTCACGAGATTCATGTATTGGCCGAACAGCGGCGGCAACGCGATACGCACGGCCTGCGGCAGCACCACGTAGCGCAGGGACTGCATCGGCGTGAGGCCGAGCGCGGCCGCCGCATCGTGTTGCGCACGCCGCACGCCGCGCAGGCCGGCTTCGCACTCCTCGGCGACGAACGCTGCGGTATAGGCGCTCAAGCCGACCCAGCCCGCGACGAATTCGAACGACGGCCACGCGAGCGTAAACGGGCCCGCGCTCACCGCATGGCGTGCATTGAGCCACGCGATCCACGTATCGGGCAGCAACGACGCGACGCCGAAATACCAGAACAGCAGTTGCACGAGCAGCGGCGTGTTGCGGAACGCGACGACGTACGCGGCGACGGCCGCGCGCGGCGCCCTGCCGCGCGCATGCCGCATCACGGCGAGCAGCAGCCCGCCGACGGTCGCGGCAATCGCCGACGCGGCCGCGAGGCCGAGTGTCAGCAGGAAGCCCTGCCAGAGCCAGGATAGATATTTGGGAGCCAATCCGAGCATGCTGGGAGGCGCGAACGAAACGCGCGGTCGGAAAACGAAAAGCGCCGCGCGGCCGGTGTTCCGGCCGATCGCGGCGCGCGTGCAGCGAAGGTCAGGTCTTGTCGCCGATCCGGAAAATGCGCGTGAGCGGCGTTTTCGTCGTCGGCCCGAACCATGCGTCGTAGATCTGCGTGGCGCGGCCGCTCGCCTCGAGCCCCTTCAGCGTGTCGTTGACGAAGCCGAGCAGGCGCGTCTCGCCCTTCGGCACGCCGACGCCCATGTAATCGTTCGAGATCGTGAACGCCGGGATCTCGTAGTTCTGCTTGTCCGGCACGTTCGCGAGCAGGCCGATCAGCTTCGGGCCGTCCTGCGTGATGGCCTGCACGTTGCCGGCCCGCAGCGCGGCGAACGCGAACGGCGTGTCGTCGTACGCGACGATCGTCGCCTTCGGGAATTTCTCGCGCAGCGTGATCTCGTTCGTCGTGCCCTTGTCCGCGCCCACGCGCAGCGCGTTCAGCTGGTCGGCCGATTTCAGCACGCCCTTCTTCGCGAGAAACTGCTGGCCCGACGAGAAATACGGGATGCTGAAGTCGACCTGCTTCGCACGCTCGTCGGTGATCGTGAAGTTCGCGAGCACGAGGTCGACCTTGCCGGACGTCAAAAACGGAATGCGGTTCGCGGGGTTGGTCGGTTGCAGTTGCAGCTTCACGCCGAGCTTGTCGGCGAGCGCCTTCGCGTAATCGACGTCGAGACCGACGATGTGGTTGCTTTTCGCGTCGACATAACCGAACGGCGGGTTGCTGTCGAACGTCGCGACGCGCAGCACGCCGGCCTTCTTGATGTCGTCGAGACGGTCCGCATGCGCGACGGTGCCTGCGGAGATGAGCGCGACCCCGATGAGCCACGTAGCGAGCGTGTTGATTTTCATGAGCACGACCTGATTTGTTATGGAGGCCGCCGCGGATCGCGCGGCGGCACGGTTCGAAACACATCGCGACGAAGTGTGTCGTCGCGAAGCCGCTAACGTATCAGCGCGTGCGGCGAATTCGAACCAACAAATGGTGCTTTGCTCTGCGGGTTTCGTGATGAGGCACATGGGCTGCGGTCACGCACGCGGTCACACAAAAAAAGACGCCCGCTGCAAGCAGCGGGCGCGAATCCCAGTCAAGGAGGTGTCACACGAACTACGCAGCCAGATTAAGGAAATCGCCCGTCATGGACAACGAATCGATTTCCATATCGATATGACGCGGCACGCTCATGCCGGCGCGTGCGGAATCGCACGCCGCAAAAAAAAAACGTCCCGCCAACCGGCGGGACGTTCGTCATCATGCAAGTACGCGCGACGCGCAGCCCGATCACGGCTCGTGACGCAGATACCCTTCCTTGCTCGGATCGCGCATCCGCCACGACACGATCAGCGAGATCGCGCACAGCACGGTCACGTACCAGTAGAAGGTTTCCTCGCTGCCGATCGACTTGAACCACAGCGCGACGTACTCGGCCGAGCCGCCGAAGATCGCGTTCGCCACCGCATACGACAGGCCGACGCCCATCGCGCGCACTTCCGGCGGGAACATCTCGGCCTTGATGAGGCCGCTGATCGACGTGTAGAAACTGACGATCGCCAGCGCCACCGTGATCAGCACGAATGCGGCCACCGGGCTCGTCACGTCCTTCAGCGCGTGCATCAGCGGCACCGTGCCGATCACCGCGAACGAACCGAACAGGATCATCGACGTGCGGCGGCCGATCTTGTCCGACAGCGCGCCGAACACCGGCTGCATCAGCATGTAGACGAGCAGCGCGACGGTCATCACGTTGCTGGCCGTCTTCGCGTGCATGCCGGCCGTGTTCACGAGGTACTTCTGCATGTACGTCGTGAACGTGTAGAAGATCAGCGAGCCGCCGGCCGTGAAGCCGACCACGGTGAAGAACGCGCCCTTGTGCTGCCACACGCCGCGGATCGTGCCGGCGTCTTTCTTGTCGCGCGATGCGCTCGTCGACGTCTCGTCGAGCGACTTGCGCAGGTACAGCGAAATCAGCGCGGCCGCCGCGCCGACCACGAACGGAATGCGCCAGCCCCATGCTTTCAGCTCGCCGGCGGACAGCGTCTGCTGCAGGATCACGAGTACCAGCAGCGCGCACAGCTGGCCGCCGATCAGCGTCACGTACTGGAACGACGCGAAGAAGCCGCGACGGCCCTTCAGCGCGACTTCACTCATGTAGGTCGCGCTCGTCCCGTACTCGCCGCCCACCGACAGGCCCTGGAACAGGCGCGCGACCAGCAGCAGCGCCGGCGCGAGCGCGCCGATCTGCGCATAGGTCGGCAGCACCGCGATCACGAGCGACCCGCCGCACATCATCAGCACCGAGATCATCATCGCCGCGCGACGGCCGTGACGGTCGGCGATGCGGCCGAACAGCCAGCCGCCGATCGGACGCATCAGGAAGCCGGCCGCGAACACGCCGGCCGTGTTCAGCAACTGCGTCGTCGTGTTGCCGCTCGGGAAGAACGCCGGCGCGAAGTACAGCGCGCAGAACGAGTAGATGTAGAAGTCGAACCACTCGACGAGGTTGCCCGATGAGGCGCCGACGATGGCGAACACGCGCCGCCGGGTGTCATGCGCGGACAGCGCAGCTTGGTCGGTCTGGACGTCCATGGGTTGGTCTGTTCCTTTTAGTGCTTTCTGGGCGAGACGGCTGGGGGCCGCCGCGTGCGGTCGCACGTGGCACCGGTTCCGGCGCACGGCGCTACGGGATTTTAGCGAAATGTAAAGTAACAAGCGCTCCGGGTTCGTCCGGATGTAGAAAAATTTTCTCCCGCCACGCGTTCGTCATATGAAAACGCCAGCCCGAAGGCTGGCGTTCGATGCAAACATTTCCGACTGCGGCGACAATCACACGCGCACTTCCGGCGGCACGTAGCGGCACTCGTAGCGCTTGCGCACGGTGCCGGCCTCGTCGACGCTTTCCAGGTACACGTCGAACTGCCAGAGCCGCGCCATGTGCTTGAGCACTTCGTCGCTGTCGCCCGACAGATGGCGGTTGTCGGTCATGAAGTGGCGCAGCGTGAGGCTGCGGTCGCCGCGCGTATTGACGGCCCACACCTGGATGTTCGGCTCGCGGTGATGGATGTCGTACTGCCGCGACAACGCCTGCCGCACGTACTGGTAACCGGAATCGTCGTGGATCGCCGATACCTCGAGCGAATCGCGCATGTCGTCGTCGAGCACCGAGAAGAGCCGCATCTCGCGGATCAGGTTCGGCGACAGGTACTGTGCGATGAAGCTCTCGTCCTTGAAGTTGCGCATCGCGTAGTGCATCGCCGGCAGCCACGGCGTGCCCGCGATCTCCGGAAACCACTTGTAGTCTTCCTCCGTCGGCGCTTCGCAGATCCGTCGGATGTCACTCATCATCGAGAAACCGAGCGCATACGGGTTGATCCCGCTGTAATACGGCTTCGTGACGGGCGGCTGGTAGACCACGTTGCTGTGCGAATGCAGGAACTCCATCATGAAGCCGTCTTCCAGCTTCCCCTGGTTGTACAGCGTATTGAGCAACGTGTAGTGCCAGAACGTCGCCCAGCCTTCGTTCATCACCTGCGTCTGCCGCTGCGGATAGAAATACTGGCCGATCTTGCGCACGATGCGGATCACTTCCCGCTCCCACGGTTCGAGCAGCGGGGCATTCTTCTCCGCGAAATACAGCAGGTTCTCCTGCGGCTCGGACGGATAGCGGTCATCCTGCTCCTCCGTCAGCTCCGGTTTCTTGCCCGGCAGCGTACGCCACAGCTCGTTGACCTGCGACTGCAGGTACGCCTCGCGCTCGCGCCGCAGCGCCGCCTCCTTCGACAGCGACGGTTTCTGCGGCCGCTTGTAGCGGTCGACGCCGTAATTCATCAGCGCATGGCACGAGTCGAGCAGTTCCTCGACGCGATCGAGGCCGTAGCGCTCCTCGCATTCCGCGACGTAGTTCTTCGCGTACACGAGATAATCGATGATCGCGTGCGCGTCGGTCCACAGCCGGAACAGGTAATTGCCCTTGAAGAACGAATTGTGCCCGTACGCCGCGTGCGCGATGACGAGCGCCTGCATCGTCATCGTGTTCTCTTCCATCAGATACGCGATGCACGGGTTCGAATTGATGACGATTTCGTAGGCCAGGCCCATCTGGCCGCGGCGGTAGCTCTTCTCGGTCGCGAGGAAGTGCTTGCCGAACGACCAGTGACGGTAGTTGACGGGCATCCCGACCGACGCATACGCATCCATCATCTGCTCGGCGCTGATCAGTTCGAGCTGGATCGGGTAGATGTCGAGCTCGTATTGTTCGGCGACCTGCGAGATGTGCGTGTCGTATTCCTCGAGCAATTCGAACGTCCAGTCGGACGGGCACGGCAACGGCTTGCGTTCGGCAACGTTCATACGCGCTTCCTTTTGCCCGGAACCGGGCAAGTCGGCGGCCGGCGGCGGCGGTTCGGCCTGCGCGCGTTGCTGCGGTGCGGCAGGGCCGGCCGTATCGTCGCCGGAAGGGCGCGGCTCGTAGCCGCGCGACTCGTTGTGCAGATGGCGGGTCGTCATGACATTTCCACCTGCTTTTCGAACAATTCGCGAAACACCGGGTAAATGTCCGCAGCCGATTCCACTTTTTTCATCGCGAGATGCGGTTGCGACAGGGCCAGTTGCGCGTATTCCAGCCACAGATTCTGCTCTTCCGGCGCGACCTGGATATACGCGAAGTAACGCGTCTTGGTGAGGATATCCTCTTCCAGGATTTTGCGACACTTGGGCGAATCGTCAGTCCAGTTGTCGCCGTCGGATGCCTGCGCGCCGTAGATGTTCCACTCGGTCGGCGAGTAGCGCTCGTCCATCACCTTGCGCATCAGTTCGAGCGCGCTCGACACGACCGTGCCGCCGCTTTCGGTCGAATGGAAGAAGGTGTCCTCGTCGACTTCCTCGGCGCGCGTGTGGTGGCGGATGAACACGACTTCGATGCGCTCGTAGTTGCGCTTGAGGAACAGGTAAAGCAGGATGAAGAAGCGCTTCGCGAGATCCTTGCGCTGCTCGTCCATCGAGCCCGACACGTCCATCAGGCAGAACATCACGGCCTGGCTCGACGGTTGCGGCTGCTTCACTCGGTTGATGTAGCGCAGGTCGAACGGATCGATGAACGGAATCCGCCAGATGCGCCCTTTCAGGTGATGAATCTCGGCCTCGAGCGTCGCGATTTCCGCGCGGCGGTCTTCGGGGTCGCTCTTCAGCGCCTCCAGCTGCGCCTCGAGTTCGCGCAGCTCGTTGACGAGCGGCGAGCCGAGCGCGATGCGCCGGCCGAGCGCGCTGCGCAGCGAACGCACGACGTCGATGTTGTTCGGCGTACCTTCCGCCGACCAGCCCGCGCGCACGTTCTTCCAGCTCGGCACCGTCAGCAGGTGCGTCTTCACGAGGCGCGGCAGTTCGAGATCGTCGAAGAAGTACTGCATGAATTCGTCGCGCGACAGCTCGAACACGAAGTCGTCCTGCCCTTCACCCTCGTTGCTCGCCTGACTGCCGCCGCCGCCCGAGCCGCCCTGCGGACGCGGAATCTTGTCGCCGCGCACGTAGTCTTCATTACCCGGGTGCACATATTCGCGACGCCCGCCCGGCGCGTGCCGGAAATTCGGCTCCGCGATGTCCTTGCGCGGGATCGTGATGCTCTGCGTGCTCTGGATATCCTTGATGCTACGGTCGCGCACCGCGTCGGACACGGCACGACGAATGTAGTTCTTGACGCGACGCAGAAAGCGTTCGCGATTGGCGATGCTCTTGTTCTTGCCGGCCAGCCTGCGGTCGATGATTTGATGAAGCACTCCCGGTCTCCCGCTCGAAAGTCGATCTGCCGGGGCACTCGCCGCGCATGCCGTCTGCCGTCATGCGGGCGGCGCCTCTGAAAGCGCCCGTACGGACTCGCCGTACGGGCGCGATACCGCGCGTCATGACGACTTGCGCACGCGCAGGTACCAGTCGCAAAGCAGCCTCACCTGCTTCGGCGTATAGCCCTTCGCGACCATCCGGTTCACAAAGTCCTCATGCTTGCGCTGCTCCTCCGCCGAACCCTTGGCGTTGAATGAAATGACCGGCAACAGTTCTTCGGTGTTCGAGAACATCTTCTTCTCGATCACGACGCGCAACTTCTCGTAGCTCGTCCACACGGGATTCTTGCCGGCGTTCGCCGCCCGCGCACGCAACACGAAGTTCACGATCTCGTTGCGGAAATCCTTCGGATTGCTGATCCCGGCCGGCTTCTCGATCTTCTCCAGTTCCGCGTTCAGCGCGGCGCGGTCGAAGCTCTCGCCCGTGTCGTGATCGCGGAATTCCTGATCCTGGATCCAGAAGTCCGCATACGTGACGTAGCGATCGAAGATGTTCTGACCGTACTCCGAATACGACTCGAGATACGCGGTCTGGATCTCCTTGCCGATGAACTCCGCGTAGCGCGACGCGAGCACGTCCTTCACGAACGACAGATACTTCTGCTCGGTTTCCGGCGGGAACTGCTCGCGTTCGATCTGCTGCTCGAGCACGTACATCAGATGCACCGGGTTCGCCGCGACCTCGCTCGTATCGAAGTTGAACACACGCGACAGGATCTTGAACGCGAACCGTGTCGACACGCCGGTCATCCCTTCGTCCACGCCCGCGTAGTCGCGATATTCCTGGTACGACTTCGCCTTTGGATCGGTGTCCTTCAGGTTTTCGCCGTCGTACACCTGCATCTTCGAGAACAGGCTCGAATTCTCCGGCTCGTGCAGGCGCGACAGTACCGAGAACTGCGACATCATCTTCAGCGTGCCCGGTGCGCATACAGCCTCGGCCAGCGACGAATTTCGGATCAGCTTCTCGTAGATCTTGATCTCTTCCGACACGCGCAGGCAGTACGGCACCTTCACGACGAAGATCCGGTCGAGCAGTGCCTCGTTGTTGCGGTTGTTGCGGAAGGCCTTCCACTCCGATTCGTTCGAGTGCGCAAGAATCACGCCGTCGAACGGAATCGCGCCGAAACCTTCGGTGCCCTTGAAGTTGCCTTCCTGCGTGGCGGTCAGCAGCGGGTGCAGCACCTTGATCGGCGCCTTGAACATTTCGACGAATTCGAGCAGGCCCTGGTTCGCGAGGCACAGGCCGCCCGAGTAGCTATAGGCGTCGGCATCGTCCTGCGCGTACTGTTCGAGCTTGCGGATATCGACCTTGCCGACCAGCGACGAAATGTCCTGGTTGTTCTCGTCGCCCGGCTCGGTCTTCGCGATGCCGACCTGCCGCAGGATCGACGGATAGCGGCGCACCACGCGGAACTGGCGGATGTCGCCGTTGTATTCGTGCAGGCGCTTGACGGCCCACGGACTCAGGATGCTTTTCAGGTAGCGGCGCGGAATGCCGTACTGTTCCTCGAGGATCGGACCATCCTCGTCGTAGTCGAACAGCCCGAGCGGCGATTCGTTGACGGGCGAGCCCTTCAGTGCATAGAACGGCACGCGCTCCATCAGTTGCTTCAGGCGCTCGGCGATCGACGACTTGCCGCCGCCCACCGGGCCCAGCAGATAGAGAATCTGCTTCTTCTCTTCAAGACCTTGCGCAGCGTGGCGGAAGTATGCGACCACCTGCTCGATCACCTCCTCCATTCCGTAGAACTCACGGAATGCCGGATACACCTTGATGACCTTGTTCGCGAAGATCCGCGACAGGCGCGGATCGTTGCGGGTATCGATCTGTTCAGGTTCCCCGATTGCTTCCAGCATGCGTTCACCAGCCGTCGCGTACGCGGATGGATCGTTCTTGCAGAGCGCGAGATACTCCTCCAGCGAGAGCTCTTCCTCTCGCGTTTTTTCGAAGCGGTTCGCGAAGCTGCTGTAAATATCCATGCTACCTCCCTCGCCTGAGTCTGAAGACGTGCCTGCCTTCGTCTGACTGCGCAGAAGCAAGCGCGTTCGAATTCATCCTAAACCCTTTCTTATTTTTTTTCACGAACTCTTCGTATGAAGTTCGTCATTCTCGACAACACCGCTTGGACAACGCATTTCGTCGTTTTACAATCGACCTCCCGAGCCGCAGAAACTGCATCCGCCGCGTCTCGTCGAACATCGAAACGTCTCGTGCGTTGGACACCTCCGACGTCGTCGCCTCTCCCTTCATTCCTATACGTTCGAGCGGTCGCGTGCGATGACACGCCGCGCGCACCGTTACAAATTTTTTTCGCAGTCCCTTACGGACATACCCGTACGACGAACGGGGGAACATGACGCGCATGCAGCGCATCGCCGAGGGTCCGTCGGTGCACGATGCGCAACGCACGTGCCGATGCACGACCGATCGTCCACGCTGTCACATTCAACTGTCGCAGAAACGACGACGCCCGCAATCGCGGGCGTCGTTGGTCACCAAATGGGGATCGATACGCGGCGCGCGCCGATCAGAACGTCTCCCAGTCGTCGTCGCCGACGGTCGCGGCGGCCGGCGCGGGCGCGGGCGCAGCCGAGACGGCGGCAGGCTTGCGCGCCGGCGCCGTCGCTGCAGCGGCCGCACGTTTCGGCGCGGCGTCGCGTTCGACGCGCGCGGCAGCCGGTGCGGGGGCCGCCGCCGGAGCGGAAGGCGCACGCGGAGCAGGACGCGCCGCCACCGCAACGACGGCGCCCGCGCGTGCCGCTCCGTCGTCGAGCTGGAATACCGCCGCCGTTTCGCGCAGGCGGGCCGCCTGTTCTTCGAGCGACTGCGCGGCAGCCGCGGCTTCCTCGACGAGTGCGGCATTCTGCTGCGTGACCTCGTCCATCTGCGTGACCGCGCGCGCCACCTGGTCGATCCCGCCGCTTTGCTCCTCGGACGCCGCCGCGATCTCGCCCATGATGTCCGTCACGCGCTGAACCGCGCTGATCACGTCGCTCATCGTGCGCCCGGCTTCGTCGACCAGCGTCGAGCCGGTCCGGATCCGCTCCACCGACGCGTCGATCAGCGCCTTGATTTCCTTCGCCGCGCTCGACGAACGCTGCGCGAGGCTGCGCACTTCGCCGGCGACAACCGCGAAGCCTCGGCCTTCCTCGCCGGCCCGCGCGGCTTCGACGGCCGCATTCAGCGCAAGAATGTTGGTCTGGAACGCGATTCCCTCGATGATCGCGATGATGTCCGCGATTTTCGCCGAGCTGTCGTTGATTTCGCCCATCGTGCCGACCACCTGGCCGACCACCGTATTGCCCTTGTTTGCAATCTCG
Organism: Burkholderia sp. LAS2; assembly: GCF_018417615.1. Classification (NCBI taxonomy): domain Bacteria; kingdom Pseudomonadati; phylum Pseudomonadota; class Betaproteobacteria; order Burkholderiales; family Burkholderiaceae; genus Burkholderia; species Burkholderia sp. LAS2. Next base: position 2,162,606 of record NZ_CP071052.1, on the reverse strand, counting down.
GACGCATTCGCGGCCAGCGAGCTTGCCTGACGCGCATTGTCCGCGTTCTGCTTCACGGTGCCGGTCAGTTGCTCCATGCTCGACGCGGTTTCCTGCAGCGCGGCGGCCTGCTCCTCGGTACGCGACGACAGGTCGATGTTGCCGGCCGCGATCTGGCGGGCCGCGGTCGCGATCGACTCGCTGCCGCCGCGCACGGTGCGCACCGTGTCGACGAGCCCGCGCTGCATCCTCGCGAGGCCCTCCAGCATCTGGCCCATCTCGTCGCGCCGGTCCACGACGATCGGCCGGCGCAGGTCGCCCGCGGCGATCGCGTCGAAATGCGACAGCGCGTCGGCGATCGGGCGGCCGATCGCGCGGCTCAGCGTCAGCCACGACAGCACCGCGGCGCCGATGCCGGCCAACAGCACGACGATCGACAGCACGCGCATCGTCTCGAACACCGATTCCGCCTGATCGAAGTGCGCCTGCGCATTGGTGAACTGGAAGTTGCGCAGCGCTTCGCCGGCCGCGGCCAGCTCGGTATAGCGCGCCTGAAGCTGCTTCGCGCCGTCGCCGATCCGGTCATGATCGCCGGCCGCGACCGCACTCGCGAACGCGTCGCAACTGGCCTGCAGCACCTTGCGCCGGGCGGCGACGTCCTGTGCGAGCCGGTCCTCGTCGGCGTCGCGCGGCAGCGCAAGGTATTTCTGCCACCACGCGTCCGACTGCGTGCGCATCGCGCGGCTGCGCTCGATGGCCGCCGCCGAGTCCGGCGTGCCGGCCAGCAGCGCCGCACGGTCGAGTGCGAGGCGCTCGCGTGCGGCGAACATTTCCGAGACCGCGACGTCGACCGCGCTCGGCATCTGGTTCGTGTAAATCTCGCGCGTCGACTCGTTCGAACGCGTCATCCCGTGCAGACCGAGCACGCCGGTGACAGCCAGCAGTACCGCCAGAAACGCCATCGTCAAACCGATGCGCGCACGAATCGTCAGCTTCCTGAACACCATCATCCACCCTGTGTTGCGTCGTCATGAACGGGCCCGGCCCGTTGGCTCGAAGCATTGCTTCACTCGGTGCATTTACGACCGCGCGGCGCATAACTTGATGGTTTTGCCGTGTTTATTTCGCATTATTCGTCTGTTTATTGAATAAGACTGAATAATCGACGCAATTCGGGTCGGAGCGAAAACGGGGCGAACGCGCGTCGGCGCGCCAATGCAGCGCACCCGGCCGTCTCGTGCGACGGACCGGGCGCGTGGGGAACCGAAAACGCGAGACTGGAGAATCGGCCCTAGTCGGCCAGTTCGGCCCGCGTCGGGATCGAGGGCTGGGCGCCCGCGCGCGTTACCGACAGCGCCGCCGCGCGTTGCGCGAAGCGAATGGCGGTATCGACGTCCGCGCCGGCCGCGAGCCGTGCGGAGAAGCCGCCGATGAAGGTGTCGCCGGCCGCCGTCGTGTCGATGGCCTGCACGACCGGCGCCGGATAGTGCCGCGCGGCGCCGTCGGCCGTCAGCGCGAGCACGCCGCGCGCGCCGAGGGTGATCAGCACGTTGCGCGCGCCGCCGGCCTGGAGCGCCCGCGCGGCGGCTTCGGCGTCGGCCGGGTCGCGCACCGGCAGCCCGGTCAGCGCGGCCGCCTCGACCTCGTTCGGGATCAGGTAATCGACGAGCTGCAGCCAGCCGTCCGGCAGCGGCGCGACGGCCGGGGCCGGATTGAGCACCACCGTGCGGCCGAGCCGGCGTCCGGCCGACAGCGCCGCGAACACCGCGTCCGGCGGCGTCTCGAGCTGGCAGATCAGCACGTCGGCCGTCGCCAGCGCGGCCTCGTGCCGTGCGATCGTGTCGGTCGTGACCTCGCCGTTGCCGCCCGCGACGATCACGATCGCGTTCTGGCTCGCATCGTCGACGACGATCAGCGCGACGCCGGTCGACGCCGACGCGCTCGTCGCGAGCCCCGTGCAGTCGATTCCCTCGGCCTCGAGGCCCGCGCGCAGTGCCGCGCCGTGCGCATCCGCGCCGACGCAGCCGATCATCGCGACCTGCGCGCCGAGCCGGGCGGCGGCGACGGCCTGGTTGCCGCCCTTGCCGCCCGCCGCCTGCGCGAACGCGTGCCCGGCGAGCGTTTCGCCCGGCAGCGGCAGCCGCGGCGCGCGCACGACGAGATCCATGTTGAGGCTGCCGACCACCGTCACGCGGCCGGCGCCCGTTGCGCTCGCCGTCATGCGCGCGCACCCGGCGCGGCCGGCTCGCGATAGACGGCCGTCGATTCGCGCAGCACGAGGCGCGGCGACACGACACGGCGGCGGCTCGGCACGGCGGTCGAGCCGCCGCCGATCCGTTCGATCAACGTCTGCGCGGCCATTTCGCCGAGCGCGCGCACCGACTGGCCGACCGTCGACAGCGCCGGATACGTGTAGCGGGAAAATTCGATGTCGTCGAAGCCGATGATCGAACAGTCGTCGGGCACGCGCAGCCCGCGCTCGGCCGCCGCGCGCAGCGCGCCGACCCCCATCAGGTCGTTGCCCGCGAAGATCGCGCTCGGCCGTACCGATTCGAACAACCGCGACGCCGCGTGATAGCCGCCGAGGCATGAGAAATCGCTTTCGGCGATCGCGCCCGGCACGATGTCGACGCCGCGCTCGGCCATCGCGCGGATGAAGCCGTGTACGCGCATCGCGCTGACCGCGGTGTCGGTCGGCCCGGTGATGCAGCCGATCTTCGCGTGTCCGAGTTCGAGCAGGTGGCGCGTCGCCAGGTATGCGCCGCGCTCGTGGTCGATCTGCACGAGATCGGCCGCGAGCCCCTCGATGTTGCGGTCGACGACGACGAGCGGCGCATGGATATCCGCGAGCGTCTGCGCGAGCACCGCGTCCTCGCCGGCCGACGCGACGATCAGCCCATCGATGCGCTTTTCCTGCAGCACGCGCAGGTAGTTGCGCTGCTTCACGGGATCGTCGTCCGAATTGCAGAAGAACACGCAATAGCCGTTGGCCGCGCACTGATCCTCGATGCCGCGCGCCAGCTCGGCGAAGTACGGATTCGTGCTGTTCGGCACGACGAGGCCGATGGTCGCCGTCGCCCGCGCCTTCAGCGAGCGCGCCACGGCCGATGGCACGTAATTCAGCTCGCGGATCGCGCCCTCGACCTTCGCACGCACGTCGGCGGACACCGGCCGCGAATTGTTCACCACGTGCGAGACGGTCGTAAACGACACGCCCGCCATGGCCGCCACATCCTTGATCGTCGCCATTTCCCGTTTCTCTCTGGTCTGTTCTGTCTGTCTTTTTACCGCACGCGCGTACGCCGGCTGCGATACGTATCGAGCACGACCGCCACCACGATCACCGCACCCGTGATGATCCGTTTCGTCGGCTCGTTCGCACCGATCTGCGCGAGCCCCGCGGCCAGCACGGAGATGATCAACACGCCGAAGAACGTGCTGATCACCGAGCCGCGCCCGCCCATCAGGCTCGTGCCGCCGATCACGACGGCGGCGATGACCTGCAGTTCGAGGCCCGCGCCCGCGTTCGGATCGGCCGCCTCGAGCCGCGAAATCTGGAACAGCGACGCGAGCCCCGCGAGCGCGCCCATCAGTGCGAATACGAGGATTTTATACGGCCGCGGGTTAACCCCTGCAAGTCGCACCGCTTCCTCGTTCGTGCCGATGCCCACCAGATAGCGTCCGAACACCGTGCGCGTCAGCACGAACTGGGCCGCGATCATCACCGCGACCGCGATCAGGAACGCCGGCGAGATGCCCAGCGCGATCGGGTTCGACAGGAAGTCGAACGCGTCGCCGATATACGCGGTGCGCGAATTCGTCAGCTGGTACGCGAGGCCGCGCGCGGCCTCCAGCACGCCGAGCGACACGATGAACGACGGGATCCGCCAGCCGACCGTGACCGCGCCCGTCAGCGCGCCCGTGGCGGTCGCGACCGCGATCCCGATCAACGCGGCCGGCAGCGGCCCCCACTGCCATTTCAGCGCGGCGACGCTGACCATCGACGCGGCGAGCGCGAGCACCGAGCCGACCGACAGGTCGATCCCGGCAATGATCAGCACGAAGGTCATCCCGACCGACATCACGACGAGATCGGGAATCTGGTTCGCGATCGTGCTGAACGTGTCGTAGGTCAGGAAATGCGAGCTCAGCACCGAGAACAGCGCGATCATCGCGGCCAGCGCGCCGGCGAGCCCGAGATAGTTCGACAGGCCGAGCCGCGTGCCGGACAGCGTGCGCGCGCGGCGGCCCGTCACGTCCTGCTGCGCGCCTGCGTCGGTCGGGGATACGGGAGGCTGGGTCATTGCTGTCGTCCTGTCGTCGAAGTGCCCGGAGCGGCGCCGCGCGCGTGCTCCGGGTCCGGATGCTGCATGGCGGCCGCCGGCGTCTCGCGGCCGAAGCCGGCGAACGCCGCGGCCAGCAGCGCGTCCTGGGTCCAGTTGCCGCGCTCGAACACGGCGGTCATGCGCCCGGCCGACATCACGCCGATCCGGTCGCAGATCAGCATCAGCTCGCGCAGGTCGCTCGATACGACCACCAGCGCGCGGCCTTCGCGCGCGAGCGCGCCCATCAAAGTGTAGATCTCGAATTTGGCGCCGACGTCGATCCCGCGGGTCGGCTCGTCGAACAGCAGCACGCCCATGTCGCGCGCGAGCCAGCGGCCGATCACGACCTTCTGCTGGTTGCCGCCCGACAGCTCGCCGACCGGCTGCGCCGCGCCGTGCGTACGGATCCGCAGCGCATCGATCTGCTGCTCGGCGAGCGCCGTTTCGCGGGCCGAATCGACGATGCCGCCGCGCGCGAGCCGGTCGAGCTGGCCGAGCGACACGTTCGCGGTGATCGACTGCGACAGCAGCAGCCCTTCGCCCTTGCGATCCTCGGTGATCAGCGCGATACCGAGCTTCACCGCATCGACGGGCGACGCGATCCGCGCCGGCTTCAACGGCTGACCGACGGCGATCGTCCCGGCATCCGGCGTATCGGCGCCGTAGATCAGCCGCAGCAGCTCGGTGCGTCCCGCGCCGATCAGCCCCGAGATGCCGAAGATCTCGCCCGCGCGCACCTCGAGCGACACGTCGCGCACCGCCGTCCCGCGCGTGAGGCCCGATACGGCGAGCCGCGGCGCGCCGAAGCGGCGCTCGCCGAGATCGATGTGTTCGCCGACCTCGCGCCCGACCATCAGCGTGACGAGCCCGTCGGACGTCGTCGCCGCCATGTCGCCCGCATGCACGAGCCGGCCGTCGCGCAGCACCGCGACGCGCTCGGCGACGCGCGCGAGCTCTTCGAGCCGGTGCGAGATGTAGACGATCGCGACGCCGCGCGCCTTCAGCCGGTCGATCTGCTCGAACAGCAGCTCGACTTCGCGCGCGGTCAGCATCGCGGTCGGTTCGTCGAGAATCAGCACGCGGCAGTCGCCGATCAGGTTGCGCGCGATCTCGACCATCTGCTGATGGCCGATACCGAGCGCGCCGACCGGCGTATCGGGGTCGACCGCGTCGAGCCCGACCTGCGCCATCGCCGCGCGCGCGTCGTCGCGCAGCCGCGCGCGATCGATGATGCCGAAGCGCCGCGGCAGGCGGTTCAGGAACAGGTTTTCGGCGACGCTCAGCGTCGGCAGCAGGTTCAGCTCCTGCATCACCATGCGCACGCCGAGCGCCTCGGCCTGCGTGCGGCTCGCCGGCGCATAGGCCTCGCCGCCGAGCTGCATCGTGCCGGTGGTCGGGTCGACGAGCCCGCCGATGATTTTCGACAGCGTGCTCTTGCCGGCGCCGTTCTCGCCGGTCAGCGCGAGCGCCTGGCCCGCGTCGAGCGTCAGCGTGACGTCGGCGAGCACGGGTTCGGCATAGGTCTTGCCGATGCCGGAGACGGACAGCACGGGGTGGGCTGAACGGGAGGGTTGGAAGGTCGGTTCCATCGCGATCCTGGTTGCGGCCGCGCGCACGGGGCGCGCGGGTATGACGCTCACAAGTGCATGCAGTGGCCGTGATCGCGCTCACACCGGATAACGGCCGCCGCGCCGGATTCTTGAGCGCGGCGGCCGGACCGGTGCGGCGTTACTTCGTCACGAGATCCACCGGCGTCTCGACCACGCCGGACAGGTCGGCCTGCTTGCGATGCTCGGCGATCGCCTTGAGCGCCGTGTCGATGCCGAACACGGCCTGCTTCGCCGCATACTGGTCGGCGGTCGCGAGCACGCGGCCGTCCTTCAGCATCGGCTTGATCGCGTTGATGTTGTCGTAGCCGACCACGAGCACCTTGCCCTGCTTGCCGGCCGCGCGCACGGCCGACACGGCGCCGATCGCCATGTTGTCGTTGCCGCACAGCAGCGCCTTCAGGTTCGGGTATTCGTTGAGCATCGCGGCGGCCACCGCATTGCCCTTGTCGATCTCCCATTCACCCGACTGCACCGACACGACCTTCATCCCGCCCGCCTTCATCGCGTCCTGGAAGCCGGCCGTGCGCTGCTGCGCGTTGGTCGTCGTCGACACGCCTTCGACGATGCCGACCTGGTCGCCCGCCTTCAGCCGCTTCGCAAGGTAGTCGCCGATCTTGCGCGCGCCCTTGCGGTTGTCCGGGCCGACGAACGGCACGTTCAGGTTCTTCGACTTCAGCACGTCGGGATCGAGCCGGTTGTCGATGTTCACGACGACGATGCCGGCGTCGACGGCCTTCTTCACGACCGGCACGAGCGCCTTCGAATCGGCCGGCGCGAGCACGATCGCGTCGACCTTCGACACGATCATCTGCTCGACGATGCGGATCTGGTTCGCGGTGTCGGTCTCGTCCTTGATGCCGTTGGTGATCAGGTCGAACTGGTTCGCGTTGTGCTTCTGGTATTCCTTCGCGCCCGTTTCCATGGTCAGGAAGAACTCGTTGGCGAGCGACTTCATCACGAGCGCGACCTTCGGCTTGGCCGCGGACTGCGCGTGGACAGCCGGGGCAGCGGCCACCGCGACGGCGGCGAGCGCGGCGGTCAGGAAGCGACGGCGAAAGCGGACATTCATACACATCTCCTGGCGACTGGCCCGAAGGCCGATTGTTGTTCGGTTGTTGTTTTAATGTGAGCAAACGTTTGCGCCACACTACCCGGGCAATGGCCATCGATGCTGCTGTCGGTACCACGGAATGGAAGCGAGGCAGACGGCCGACTGCCTGGCGCGTGCTGGCGTTGACGCGCCACCGCCGGCGGGACGCCGGCGGAGTGAAGGCTATGCTGTACCGATTCGCTTCGGCGCGCAACCTGTCTAATCAATATTTAAGGGTTTATTCGGAGCGCGCGAGCGCGCTTCGCGACGCGCAAATACGACACTCGCGATGCCGGCGGCGGTTCGCCGAAGCGCGGTGCATGCAGGTTCTGCGTTGCCGGTTGTTCTTGTTTTTCTGTCCGCACGGGAACGCAGGTCGATCGTCGGCTGACGCGACGCACCGGACCGGACCGGCAGCGTCGGCCGATGCTTGAAGCGTGACGGCGGCCATCCCCCCGCCGCCGCCCGGTGCGGCGTACGGCAAGGTGCGCGTCATGCGTGTCGCGCGCCGTCCGCGGGATCCGCCCGGACAGCGCGCGACACGCGCGAATCAAACGGCTTCGCGCAACAGCCCCGCGATTTCCGCTTCGTTCAGGTGCGGCGCGAACATTTCGATCAGCCGGTACGCATACGCACGCAGGAATGCGCCCTTGCGCAGCCCGACCCGCGTCGTGCTCGCCTCGAACAGGTGCTGCGTGTCGAGCGCGACGAGCCCCGTGTCGCGCTGCGGGTCGTAGGCCATCGCCGCGACCACGCCGATCCCCATCCCGAGCTCGACGTAGGTCTTGATCACGTCCGCGTCGATCGCGGTCAGCACGACGTCGGGCACCGCGCCCGCCTGCGTGAACGCCTGGTCGATGTGCGAGCGGCCCGTGAAGTCCTGGTCGTACGTGATGATCGGGTATTCGGCGATTTCCTCGAGCGTCAGGTTCTCGCGACCGACGAGCGGGTGGCCCTTCGGCACGACGACCGTGTGGTGCCACGAATAGCACGGGAACGTGACGATGTCCGGATAGCGATCGAGCGCCTCGGTCGAGATACCGAGATCGGCCTCGCCGTTCAGGATCATCTGCGCGATCTGCTGCGGGCTGCCCTGACGCAGCGCGAGATGCACCTTCGGGAACACCTCGGTGAACTGCCGGATCACCTTCGGCAGCGCGTAGCGCGCCTGCGTGTGCGTCGTCGCGACGACGAGGTGGCCGCTGTCCTGATCGGCGAACTGGCGTGCGACGCGGCGCAGGTTCTCGGCGTCGAGCAGCATCCGCTCGATCAGCTGGTGCACCGCCTTGCCGGGCTCCGTGAGCCCCGTCAGCCGCTTGCCGCGCCGAATGAAGATGTCGACGCCCAGCTCATCTTCCAGATCCTTGATCTGTTTCGACACGCCCGACTGCGACGTGTACAGCACGTTCGCGACTTCCGTCAGGTTCATGTTCTGGCGCACCGCTTCGCGCACGAACCGCAATTGCTGAAAATTCATGGGTATGCCTCTTAGGCTGTCGTTGTTTGATTGTCGAATCGGCGCGAATCCCGCCCTCTGCCCTGCGTTGTCTCGTCAACGCGCGGGAAATACCCGCACGGCGCGCGGCACGGCGGTCGCGCCGTCGCCGACCTGCAGCGAAAGCGCGCGCCATGCGTCGCGGTCGAGTTCCGCCTCGAGCGCGCCGCCCGCGCGCGCCTCGAGCTCCACGCGCACCGAACCGCCGAGCGGAATCACGCGCCGCACGTCCACCGCGATGCCGTCGCTGTGCCCTTCGCCCGCCGGCCACAGCTGCAGATCGTGCGGCCGCACGTACGCGTTCGCGGGGCCCGCGAAATCGGCGTCGACCTCGATCGGCGCCGCCGCGCCCTCGGCGACGAAGCCGCGCCCGGCCACCGTGCCCGGCAGCCGGTTCGCCGCGCCGAGAAACTCGTACACGAACGCGCTTTGCGGATGGTCGTAGACGTCCTGCGGGCTGCCGACCTGCTCGACGTGGCCGCGATTGAGTACGACGATGCGATCGGCCACTTCGAGCGCCTCTTCCTGGTCGTGCGTGACGAAGATCGTCGAAATGTGCAGGTCGTCGTGCAGGCGACGCAGCCAGCCGCGCAGCTCCTTGCGGACCTTCGCGTCGAGCGCGCCGAACGGTTCGTCGAGCAGCAGCACCTTCGGCTCGACCGCGAGCGCGCGGGCGAGCGCGATGCGCTGACGCTGGCCGCCCGACAGCTCGGACGGATAGCGCTGCGCGAGCCAGTCGAGCTGCACGAGCTTGAGCAGCTCGTGCACCTTCTCGCGAATCGCGGCTTCGGACGGCCGCTCGCGGCGCGGCTTCACGCGCAGCCCGAACGCGACGTTCTCGAACACCGTCATGTGGCGGAATAGCGCGTAATGCTGGAACACGAAGCCGACCTGCCGCTCGCGCGCGCCGACCGACGCGACGTCGAGCCCCTGCAGCACGACCTGGCCGGCGTCCGCGTGCTCGAGGCCCGCGATCACGCGCAGCAGCGTGGTCTTGCCGCAGCCGGACGGCCCGAGCAGCGCGACCAGTTCGCCGGGCGGGAAGTCGAGCGAGACGTTGTCGAGCGCCGTGAAATCGCCGAAGCGCTTCTGAAGGTTACGGACGGTGATACCCATTCTGGTTGCCTCTTTACGATTTCGACGAAACGGCGCCGACGGGGCCGGCATGTGCGGGAACGGCGTCGTGCGCGTCGGCCAGTTCGGCCGCAAGATGACGCTCGGCGATCAGCTTCAGCGCGAGCGTGACGAGCGCGAGCAGCGCCAGCACCGACGCCACCGCGAACGCCGCCGCGAAGTTGTATTCGTTGTACAGGATCTCTACGTGCAGCGGCATCGTGTCGGTCACGCCGCGAATGTGGCCGGACACGACCGACACCGCGCCGAACTCGCCCATCGCGCGCGCATTGCACAGGATCACGCCGTACAGCAGGCCCCACCTCACGTTCGGCAGCGTCACGCGCCGGAAGATCTGCCAGCCCGACGCGCCGAGCACGCGCGCGGCTTCTTCCTCGTCGGTGCCTTGCGCCTGCATCAGCGGAATCAGCTCGCGCGCGACGAACGGGAACGTGACGAAGATCGTCGCGAGCACGATGCCCGGCACCGCGAAGATGATCTGCACGTCGTGATCCTGCAGCCACGGCCCGAACCAGCCCTGCGCGCCGAACAGCAGCACGTACACGAGGCCCGAGATCACCGGCGACACCGAGAACGGCAGGTCGATCAGCGTCGTCAGCAGCGCCTTGCCGCGGAATTCGAATTTCGCGATCGCCCACGATGCGCACACGCCGAACACGAGGTTCAGCGGCACCGCGATCACGGCGACGGTCAGCGTCAGCTTGATCGCCGACCACGCATCGGAATCGGCGAGCGATTCGAGATAGAAGCCGACGCCCTTGCGCAACGCCTCGACGAACACCGCGGCGAGCGGCACGACGAGGAAGAACGCGAGGAACGCCAGCGCGATGCCGGTGAGCAGCCAGCGCACGACGCGCGACTCGCTGACCGGGTCGAGCCGCTTCGCGGCACGCGCGGCCGGCGACGGGGTTTTCAGCACGACGGTGGCCTCCTGGCTCATTGCTGGCCTCCTGCGGCGGCAGCAGCAGCGGTGACGGTGGCGGGCGCCGGGCCGCTCGCCCCCTTGCTCGTACGACGCTGCAGATACCACTGCAGCGTGTTGATCAGCAGCAGCATCAGGAACGACACGACCAGCATCACGACCGCCAGCGCGGTCGCGCCCGCGTAGTCGTACTGCTCGAGCTTCGTGATGATCAGCAGCGACGTGATCTCGGATTTCATCGGCACGTTGCCGGCGATGAAGATCACCGACCCGTATTCGCCGAGCGCGCGCGCGAACGACAGCGCGAAACCGGTGAGCAGCGCCGGCAGCACGGCCGGCAGCACGACGCGGCGGAACGTCAGCCAGCGCGACGCGCCGAGGCACGCGGCGGCTTCTTCCTGCTCGCGCTCGAAATCCTCGAGCACCGGCTGCACGGTGCGCACGACGAACGGCAGCCCGATGAAGGTCAGCGCGACCAGCACGCCGGCCGGCGTGAACGCGATCTTGATGCCGAGCGGCGCCAGATACTGGCCGACCCAGCCGTTGGTCGCGTAGACGGCCGCGAGCGAGATGCCGGCCACCGACGTCGGCAGCGCGAACGGCAGGTCGACGACCGCGTCGACGAGGCGCTTGAACGGGAACGTGTAGCGCACCAGCACCCATGCGACGAGGAAGCCGAACACGGCGTTGATCAGCGCGCCGCCGAGCGCGGCCGAGAACGTCAGCCGGTACGACGCGAGCACGCGCGGCGACGTGACGGCGGTGACGAACTGGTCCCACGACAGCGTCGCGGTCTTCAGGAACGTGGCGGCGAGCGGAATCAGCACCACGAGGCTCAAATAGGCCACCGTGATGCCGAGTGTCACGCCGAAACCGGGCAGCGCGCTCGGCTTGCGAAAGGTGTACGTCGTCATCGGATGCTCTTGCTGGGTCGATGCTGCTCACGGGTCCGACGCAAACGCCGGCGCAGTGAATCGCGCCGGCGAGCCGTCGGGGACGCGGCGCGCTGTCGTGGCGCGCCGCTTGTCGTTATGGTGTGACTGCGTGCGTTACTGCGGCTTGTAGATCGAATCGAACACGCCGCCGTCCGCGAAATGCGTCTTCTGCGCATTGGTCCAGCCGCCGAACGTGTCGTCGACCGTGTACAGCTTCAGCTTCGGGAACTGCTTGGTCAGCTCCGCCGGTACGTTCTTCGAACGCGGCCGGTAGTAGTTGCGCGCCGCGATTTCCTGGCCTTGCGGGCTGTACAGAAAATTCAGGTATGCCTCGGCCAGCTTGCGCGTGCCCTTCTTGTCGACCACCTTGTCGACCACCGCGACGGGCGGCTCGGCCAGGATGCTCACCGACGGCACGACGATCTCGAACTTGTCGGTGCCGAATTCCTTGACCGACAGGAATGCCTCGTTTTCCCATGCGATCAGCACGTCGCCGATCCCGCGCTGCACGAAGCTCGTCGTCGCGCCCCGCGCGCCCGAATCGAGCACGCCTGCGTTCTTGTAGAGCTTCGAGACGAATTCCTTCGCGGTCTGCTCGTTGCCGCCCGGCTTGTGCTGGGCGTACGCCCATGCGGCCAGGTAGTTCCAGCGCGCGCCGCCCGAGGTCTTCGGGTTCGGCGTGACGATCGAGATGCCCGGCTTGGTCAGGTCGTCCCAGTCCTTGATCCCCTTCGGATTGCCCTTGCGCACGAGGAACACGATCGTCGACGTGTACGGCGACGCGTTGTCGGGCAGGCGCTTCTGCCAATCCTTGTTCACCAGCCCCTTGTTCGCGAGCGCGTCGATGTCGTACGCGAGCGCCAGCGTGACGACGTCGGCCTGCAGCCCGTCGAGCACCGAGCGCGCCTGCGCGCCCGAACCGCCGTGCGACTGCTTGAAGTTGACCGTTTCGCCCGTCTTCGCCTTCCACTCCTTGCCGAACGCCTGGTTGAAATCCTGATACAGCTCGCGCGTCGGGTCGTACGACACGTTCAGGAAGGTCGTATCGGCCTGCGCATGCGTCGCGACGCCCAGCGCCGCCGCCGCGCCCAGCGCGAGTGTTGCGATCAGGCGACCCACTCCGCCCACCAGCCCCGTATTGCGCTTCGCCATCCTTGGTTCTCCAGTGTTGTCGGTATTGCGATGTCGGGCCAGTCTATCGAACGGGTTACATGATTAAAAATAATCGTTCCTTATTTTTTAATACTCAAAAGTGCTAACGCAGACGGGATGGACGGTTGCGGCGGACAAACCGGCGTCAGGACGTCGCGAAATCACGCCGGAACCGGCGCGATCGCGTCGAACCTCAAGTAACACTTGAAATTCCCCAAGTACTGTATAAAAATACAGCTCACTGTCTATCCATACAGTTCAGCCATGACCAAACTCACCGCCCGTCAGCAGCAAGTGTTCGACTTGATCCGTCGCGCGATCGAGCGCTCCGGATTCCCGCCCACCCGTGCCGAGATCGCGGCCGAGCTGGGCTTCAGCTCGCCGAATGCCGCCGAGGAGCACCTGCGCGCGCTGGCGCGCAAGGGCGTGATCGAGCTGGCGGCCGGCGCGTCGCGCGGCATCCGGCTGCTCGGCCTCGACGACGCCCCGCATCAGTTCACGCTGCCGCACGCCGGCCTGATGCAACTGTCGCTGCCGCTCGTCGGCCGCGTCGCGGCCGGTAGCCCGATCCTCGCGCAGGAGCACATCTCGCAGCACTACGCGTGCGATCCCGCGCTGTTCACCAGCAAGCCCGACTATCTGCTGAAGGTGCGCGGCCTGTCGATGCGCGACGCCGGCATTCTCGACGGCGACCTCCTCGCCGTGCAGAAGCGCACGGAAGCGAAGGACGGCCAGATCATCGTCGCGCGTCTGGGCGACGACGTCACGGTCAAGCGCCTGATGCGCCGGCCCGGCGGCCTCGAACTGATCGCGGAGAACCCGGATTACGAAAACATCTTCGTCAAGGCCGGCAGCGCGGATTTCGCGCTGGAAGGCATCGCCGTCGGGCTGATCCGCTCGGGCGAACTCTGACATTCCGTCTCGCTAGGAGAACATCATGGAACGCCTTTCCCGCCTGCTGCCTTTCCGTCAATTCGGTCGCCTGCGTCATCTGCGCGGCCGCACGCCCTGCGCACCGCTGTCCGCGGCGGCGCCTGTGCAAGAAGAAATCGCAGTCGAACGGCAGGCGTCCCTGCTGCCGTCGGCGCTCCCCGCGTTCGCGCGGGTGTCGCTGAACGCCGGTCTGAATCATGCGGAACCCGCGCGCCGCGCGCCGGTGCGCGTCTATCACGGCCGCTCGCGTCTGATCATGGTGGGCACGATCGATGCCGTGTGCCGGATGATCGATCGCTGCATCGCGGAGGAACGATCGGCCACGCCGGGCGGTCTCTGATTGCGGAACCTTCCCGCACCGGAGGCAACGTGACTGAATCGTCGCGCCGCACTTGGCGAACCAAGCCGCTGCTGATCGTCGCGCTGGTCGTCGCCCTCATTGCGGCGCTCGGCTATGCGTACGCGTCACCGTATGTCGCGCTCGGTCGCCTGAAATCGGCGATCGATGCGCGCGATGCGCAGGCGATCAGCGAGTATGTCGATTTTCCGTCGCTGCGCATCAGCCTGAAGCAGCAGGTCACGGAAGAGTTGATGCGCCGGATCGACGCCGTGAAGAAGAACAATCCGTTAGCGGTGATTGGCGCGCTGATCGGGTCGGCGCTGATCGGCCCGCTGGTCGATGCGTACGCGACCCCGGAAGGCGTCGCCGCGTTGATGAGCGGATTACCGCCGCGCGGCAATCCCGGCGAGCGCCCGCCCGAGTGGTCGAATCAGCCGCCAGCAGGCAATGCGTCCGGCAACCCGCCTGCCGCACCGCCCGTCAATCCGGCGCCGGCAAGTGCTGCGGTACCGGGCGGCAACGCGGCCGCTTCGGCCGCATCGTCGCCGGCACCTGCGCCCGCCGCACCTGCCAGCCCGAGCGAAGCAACGCAAGCGCCGCGCCAGCAGCAAACCAGCGCGGGCTACCGGAATATCGATGAATTCGTCGTCACATATCAGCGCAGCGCTGACGGCACGCGCTATGCGGCGATCTTCCACCGCTTCGGGCTGTTCTCGTGGAAATTGTCCGGAATCGACCTGCACGCATAACAGGCCGCGCTCGGTGCGCGCGCTGCCAATGCAGCACGACGCCTGACCGGCCCGCATCGCCGGTCGGGCTGTCAGGGTCATCCAGCCTTTAGGTCATTGGCTGCTCGCCGTGGCCGCTTCACGTTCGCGCGCGATTTCGGCCTTCTGCTCTTCCGCCGACGAGCACGCGACCAGAATGCTGCAGTTCACGCGATCGAGCAGTTGCGTATTGCCCGACCCCATCCACCATCTCGACAATCCGCTGCGGCACCGGTGGCCGACGACGACGAGGTCGACCTTCAGCTCCGACGCGAGATTCGCGATTTCGTCGATCGGATAACCGAATGCGAAATGGCCTTCGGCCTGGACGCCGCGCTCGCGCAGCCAGTTCACGCCTTCCTGCAGGATTTCGCGCGCGGTTTCCTCGAAGCGGCCGCATGCGACGTCGGTCAGCAAACCCGCGCTTTGCGCGATGCTCGAACGCATGTCCACGACCGACAGCAAGTGCGTTTCGGCCTTCAGGTCCATTGCGAGATTGGCGCCGTAACGCAGCGCCTTGCGCCCTTCGAGCGTGCCGTCGTAACACAGCAAAATCTTGTTGTAGCTAGCCATGAAGCCTCCCTATCGCGACAACGAGCCTACGCATTCATCATGGTGCGCCGCAATTCAGGACGCAAGGGATGGAAAACGCTGATTCGCCCCGCTCGGCGCGTGCGCGATGATGCAGTGCACGATCGGTGCGTGCTTGCCTCGCACCGTGCGCGCATGCCCTCAAGCGATGCAGCGATGCACTAGAATGGCCCCGTTCCACGTCCGGCGGGCCAGCTCGCGCCGGCGTCGTATGCTTCGGCCATGCCCATGTGACACGCCTTCGCGCGATCCGTTCGCACACGGGCCGCGGGCCGGGCAGCGGAACGCACCCGCTTACAACGACAACACGCCCATGTCCGTCGCACCAATCGATTTCCGCAACGTCGAAAAGCGCTATGGCGACAAGCTCGTCGTCAATGGCCTGTCCTTCAACGTGAAGGCCGGCGAATGCTATGGTCTGCTCGGGCCGAATGGCGCCGGCAAGACCACGACGCTGAAGATGCTGCTCGGCCTCGCGCATCCCGACGCAGGCACGATCGCGCTGTGCGGCGAACCGGTTCCATCACGCGCACGACATGCACGCCGGCGAGTCGGCGTCGTCCCGCAGTTCGACAACCTCGACCCCGACTTCACGGTCCGAGAAAACCTGCTCGTGTTCAGCCGCTATTTCGGGATGTCCGCGCAGGCCGCACGCGCGCTCGTGCCGCCGCTGCTCGAATTCGCGAAGCTGGAAAACAAGGCCGATGCAAAAGTCGGCGAACTGTCGGGCGGCATGAAGCGCCGCCTCACGCTCGCCCGCGCGCTCGTCAACGATCCCGACGTGCTGGTGCTCGACGAGCCGACGACGGGCCTCGATCCGCAGGCGCGCCACCTGATGTGGGAGCGGCTGCGCTCGCTGCTCGCGCGCGGCAAGACGATCCTGATCACCACGCATTTCATGGAAGAAGCCGAGCGCCTGTGCGATCGGCTGTGCGTGATCGAGGAAGGCCGCAAGATCGCCGAAGGTGCGCCGCATGCACTGATCGAATCGGAGATCGGCTGCGACGTGATCGAGATCTACGGGCCGGATCCGGTCGCGCTGCGCGACGAGTTGTCGGCATTCGCGAAGCACACCGAGATCAGCGGCGAGACGCTGTTCTGCTATGTAACCGACCCCGAACCGGTCAGCGCACGACTCACGGGCCGCCCGGGGTTGCGCTATCTGCATCGCCCGGCCAATCTGGAGGATGTGTTCCTGCGGCTCACGGGCCGCGAGATGCAGGACTGATCGACCATGGACGTCCGCAACTATTCCGCCACCACGCCATCGGCCCCGCCGCGCGCGTCGCGCTTCGCGATCGCGATGCCGGCGAACGCAAGCAACTGGGTCGCCGTCTGGCGGCGCAACTATCTCGTGTGGCGCAAGCTCGCGCTCGCGTCGATGTTCGGCAATCTCGCCGATCCGATGATCTATCTGTTCGGGCTGGGTTTCGGGCTCGGCCTGATGCTCGGCCATGTCGACGGCGTGTCGTATATCGCGTTCCTCGCGGCCGGCACGGTCGGCTCGAGCGTGATGATGTCCGCGAGCTTCGAATCGATGTATTCGGGTTTCTCGCGGATGCACGTGCAGCGCACGTGGGAAGCGATCATGCATACGCCGCTCGCGCTCGGCGACATCGTGCTCGGCGAGATCGTCTGGGCGGCCAGCAAGGCGATGCTGTCGGGGAGCGCGATCATGCTCGTCGCGGGCGTGCTCGGCTACGCGGCGTTTCCGTCGATGCTCGCGGTGCTGCCCGTGATCGCGCTGGCCGGCCTCGCGTTCGCCAGCCTCGCGATGATCGTCACGGCGCTCGCGCCATCCTACGATTTCTTCATGTTCTACCAGACGCTCGTGCTGACGCCGATGCTGCTGCTGTCGGGCGTGTTCTTCCCGATCACGCAGTTGCCGCCGCTCGCGCGGCACGCGGCGCAGGCGCTGCCGCTCGCGAATGCGGTCGAGCTGATCCGGCCTGCGATGCTCGGTCGGCCGGCGACCGACATCGCGTTGCACGTCGTGGTGCTCGCCGGCTACGCGGTCGGCGGGTTCCTGCTGTCCGCGTGGCTGTTCCGGCGGCGGATGATGCGCTGACGGCCGGCGCGTCGGGCACCAGGCGCCGGGCACCGGCTTCATGCGACGACGTTACTCGTCATCGTCGCTCCACGGAATTTCGACGTCGGTCAGGAACGCGACGGTCGCGAGCGGGCCGCCTTCCTGGCGGCCGAGCTTGCCGTCCGCGCGATGCCATTCGACGCGGAACTGCGTGCCCGGATCGTCGGCCACCAGATAGACCGTGCGCAGTTCTTCCTTGTCGGCTTCGTTCACCGGGCCGTCGAACGACACCAGCATCTTCTGCGGCCACAGGCCGTTGACCGGATCGTAGATGCGATCGCCTTGCGGAATGTCGATGCTGGCCTCGACGCCGATCGTTGCGGATGCCTCGATGATCATCGTGCCGAGCGCGTTCAGCACGGCAGTCGCCCGCGCGGAATTGGCCTGGCGGATCGCGAGATCGCCGCGCGTCAGCGCCTTTTCGAGTCGAGGATGGATCTTCGG
Organism: Burkholderia sp. LAS2; assembly: GCF_018417615.1. NCBI lineage: Bacteria > Pseudomonadati > Pseudomonadota > Betaproteobacteria > Burkholderiales > Burkholderiaceae > Burkholderia > Burkholderia sp. LAS2. The sequence goes on along the minus strand of NZ_CP071052.1, from coordinate 2,144,800 downwards.
TTGGGTCATGCGTTTTCCTGTTTGCTTCTTGTAAAGGGCGCCGCACGCGTGAAGCGGCGGCGCCGGATGAATACGAATGCGACGCGTGCGCCGGGCCGGCGTGTCGCCCGCGTTGTCAGAACCCGAACGCGATCGCGAGCAAGCCGCTCACGATCCCGAATACGACGACGAGCGTCGCGACGATCGCCAGCATGTAGGGCTTGAACGAACGCGCGAGCATCGCGAGCGACGGCACGCTGATCGGCGGCAGCGTCATCAGCAGCGCGGCGGCCGGACCGACGCCCATGCCGAGCGACAGCATCGCCTGGATGATCGGCACCTCGCCGGCCGTCGGGATCACGAACAGCATGCCCGCGAACGCGAACGCGACGATCCAGCCGAGATGATTGCCGATGTCCGGGCCGATGTGCGGAAACAGCCACGCGCGCGCGGCGCCGAGCAGCAGCACGAGCACGATGTATTCGGGCACGAGCCGCACGGCCATGCGCGCGAGCAGTTTCATCCAGCGGACGAACGGATTGCCGGCAGCGGCCTGTTCGGCCGCCAGCGCGGCGAGCTGCGCATCGTCGATGCTGCGGTCTTCGGGGCGCGCGATGCGGTTCAGCAGATAGCCGATCCCGAACACCATCGCGATGCCCAGCACGAGGCGCAGCGCGCTCCAGTGCCAGCCGAGCACGAAGCCCATGAACACCAGCGCGGCCGGATTCAGCACCGTATTGCCGAGCCAGAACGCGACCGCGCCGCCCGGCGATGCATGGCGCGCACGCAGGCCGGCGACGACCGGCGCCGCGCAGCACGTGCACATCATCCCGGGCAGCGACAGCAGCCCGCCCGCGGCGACGCTGCCGAAGCCCGTGCGGCCGAGCACGCGCGCCACCCAATGCGCGGGCAGCAGCGCCTGCACGGCCGAGCCGAGCAGCAGGCCGAGCACCATCGCCTGCCAGATCGCCTTGCCGTATGCCCATGCGTAGTCGAGCGCCGCCTTCAGCGACGGCTCGGGTGCGGCCGCCGACGTGCCCATCAGGATCGACTGGCCGATCGAATGGTGCTCGGCGGCAACGAACGCCTTGTTGTAGTACGGGAACCATTTTACGTAGAACAGTCCCGCGACCGCGATCAGCAGGAAGGTCATCCAGCCGAGGGCCGGGTTCGGTTGGGTGCGTGTGGTCGTCATCGTGTGGTGATCGTCGATTGGTTTTGGTCGGTTTCGGATGTCGTGCCGCCGGCAAGCGCGGCCGATGCGGGCAATCCGGCCTGCGCGAGTTCGGCCAGCAGCGTGCGCGCCTGAGCGCGTACGTCGTCCGCGTTGGGCCGGAACGTGAACGTCAGCGCGCGGTTCGGCTTGTCGTATGTCGCGCGATACGTGCGTGCGTAGGCGGGATCGTAATGTCTGTCGATCAGTTCGGTGAACAGATCGGCCCGCGCGCCGGCATCGATCAGCGCCTTCCAGCGCATCACCTCTTCGCGGCTGTGCAGGCCGATCAGCCGATGAAGCTGCGCCTTGAATGCGTCCGGTTCGTCGAACAGGTGCGCGTAATCGTCGAGCAGGAACGCGATCCGCTCGTCGTGCGCCGCTTCGACCTGCACCCACGGCCCCGCGTGAAACGCTTCGATCAGCGCGATCGGCAACTGCACGAGCCCGATCCTGCGGCTTTCCGACTCGACGAATACTGGCCATTGGGAGTTGAAACGCCCGAGCGTCTCGACGAGCCCGGAATCGAACCCCTTTTGCGTGGGCTGCGGCTTGCCCGGCAGCGCGCCGAGCAGGGAGCCGCGATGGCACGCGAGTGCTTCGAGATCGAGCGTCTGCGCGCCCACGTCGCGCAGCGCGTTCAGCAGGCGTGTCTTGCCGCAGCCCGTATGGCCGACGAGCGCGATGTAGCGAAAGCGCGTCGGCAGCGAGTCGAGCGTCGCGCACACCGACCGGCGGTATGCCTTGTAGCCGCCGTCGAGCTGGCGCGCCTTCCAGCCGATCAGGTTGAACCAGGTCGTCATCGAGCCCGAACGCTTGCCGCCGCGCCAGCAGTAGATCAGCGGTCGCCAGTTGCGCGGCCGGTCGGCGAACGTCGTGTCGAGATGGCGTGCGATGTTGCGCGCGACGATCGCCGCGCCGACGCGCGTCGCCTCGTACGGCGACACCTGCCGGTACATCGTGCCGACGAGCACGCGCTCTTCGTTGCTGAGCACGGGCGCGTTCAGCGCGCCGGGGATATGGTCCTCGGCGAACTCGAGCGGCGTGCGCACGTCGATGATCTCGTCGAACTCGCCGGCGCGATCGAGGGTGACAATCAGGTTCTTCAATTTGGCGTCGAACAGGGGCGATGCGGCTCGGGGAGCCGCATGGGCACGGAAGGCGGATTGACGATTATCTCACGGGCCGGCGTCCCGGGCCTCGTGCGGCAGTCGGCGACGACGACGCGGCCTGCATCGCGTCGATCAGATGGTCGCGGAACGCGCGCACCGACGCGGGCAGATCGCGCCCGGCCATCGTCTGCACCTGGATGCTGCGTTCGCGCAGTTGCGGGTTCGTCACCGGCACGACGACGAAGCCGTCCGCATCGGCGCGATCGCGCACCGACAACAGCCCCGTGAACATCACCGCACCCGTGCGGCGCGCGTAGCCGTACATCGCCGCTGTGTTGTTACTGGTCAGTTCGGGCTCGAGCAGCAGCCCGTCGAGCGCGCACGCGATGTCGATCAACTGGCGCACCGTCGTGCCGGCCTCGGGCAGCACGTGCGCGTGCCGCGCGACATCGGCAAGCGACACCGCATCGCGCGCCGCGAGCGGGTGATCGTGCCGGACCAGCGCAAAGACCGGCGCGCGCTCGGTGTGGTCGACGCGCACGCCTTTCTCCGGCGCGAGGCTGAACGTCAATGCGATGTCCGCATCGCCGTCGCGCACGCGCCGGGTCGCGTCCGCCGGCGATACGACCCATACGGTGAAATCGACGCCCGGGTGGCGCGCCTTGAAGCTCGCGAGCACGCCGGGCAGGAAATCGATCGCGAACCCTTCCGAGCACGCGATCTTCAGCAGGCTGCCGTGCAGCGCGTCGAGCCCGCCGATGTCCTTCATCACGTGCTCGGCCTCCAGCAGGCTGCGCTGCGCGAACGCCAGCAACCGCTCCCCCGCCTCCGACAACGCCATCCCGCGCGGCCGCCGCTCGAACAGCGGCGCGCCGAGCTCGCTCTCCAGCTTCGCGATCTGGCGGCTGATCGCCGACACGGCCACGTGCAGCCGCGCGGACGCGTCGCTGATCGAGCCGGTACGCGCCACCTCGACGAAATACCGCAACCCCAGGCCATGCAGGAAAGCCGCCATCGTTCTGTCTCCGCGCCGCATCCGGCCGCGCTGCTTTGCCTTTTCGGCAAAGAAATGTTCGAAATTCGATCATTGTGACAAAAAAAGCGGCTTTCTAGAATCGATCGCACTTCACGTTGCCTGCGCGGCCCGCGCACGGCGAACCCGACCGAGGAGACACGATTTGAGCCGTACCGCCGCCATCCAGCATGCGCTGAACCAGTTCGAATCCGGCGCGTTCTTCACGACCCTGAGCCGCCGCGTCGGCCTGCGCACCGAAAGCCAGGAATGCGGCAGCGGCGCCGCGCTGCGCGCCTATCTGACCGACGAGATCGCGCCCGAGGCCGCCCGCCTCGGTTTCACGTCGCGGATCGTCGACAACCCGGTCGACGGCGGCGGCCCGTTCCTGCTCGCGTCGCGCCACGAAGACGACGCGCTGCCGACCGTGCTGATCTACGGCCACGGCGACGTCGTGCGCGGCTACGACGCGCAGTGGCGCGCGCCGCTGTCGCCGTGGACGCTGACGGCCGACGGCGATCGCTGGTATGGCCGCGGCAGCGCCGACAACAAGGGCCAGCACACGATCAACCTCGCCGCGCTGGCGAGCGTGCTCGATGCGCGCGGCGGCCGGCTCGGCTTCAACGCGAAGCTGCTGATCGAAATGGGCGAGGAAACCGGGTCGCCGGGGCTCGACGCGCTGTGCCGCCAGGAGCGCGACGCGCTGGCGGCCGACGTGCTGATCGCGTCGGACGGCCCACGCATCGCCGCCGCGCGCCCGACGGTCTTCCTCGGCTCGCGCGGCGCGGTCAACTTCAAGCTGAGCCTGCGCGCCCGCGACGGTGCGCATCATTCCGGCAACTGGGGCGGACTGCTGCGCAATCCGGCGATCGTGCTCGCGCATGCGCTCGCGAGCCTCGTCGACGCGCGCGGCGCGATTCGCGTCGCGGGGCTGCGCCCGCCGCCGATCCCGGCCGCGGTGCGTGACGCGCTCGCCGATCTTTCCGTCGGCGGCGGCCCCGGCGACCCGGCGCTCGACGCCGACTGGGGCGAGCCCGGCCTGTCCGCGGCCGAACGCGTATTCGGCTGGAACACGTTCGAGATCCTCGCGTTCAAGGCCGGCAATCCGGAGCACCCCGTCAACGCGATCCCGCCCGCCGCGTATGCGCACTGCCAGTTGCGCTTCGTCGTCGGCACCGACTGGGAAGCACTGCATGCGCACCTGCGCGCGCACCTCGATGCGCACGGCTTCGCCGACATCGAGATCGACGTCGAGCGCGGCGCACCGGCGACGCGCGTGCCGCCGGACGATCCGTGGGTGCGCTGGGCCGTCGCGTCGCTCGCGCGCACCACCGGCAAGAAGCCCGCGATCCTGCCGAATCTCGGCGGCACGCTGCCGAACGAGGTGTTTGCCGACACGCTCGGGCTGCCGACGCTGTGGGTGCCGCACTCGTACCCGGCGTGCTCGCAGCACGCGCCCGACGAGCATCTGCTCGCGAGCGTCGTCAGCGAGGGGCTGCAGATGATGGCCGGCCTCTTCTGGGATCTCGGCGACGACGCGCCGCCCGTTCGCCGCGCGGCATCCGCCGCGGCCGGCGCCGCCCTGTAACGCGCTTCGCCCCTTTCACGGGATCTGCACACACGATGAATACGACCACCCTCACCGCGCAGGACGCCGCGCGCCCGAGCGCCGCGAAAATCCGGCGCATCATCTTCGCCGCGTCGATCGGCAACGCGCTCGAATGGTTCGACCTGATCGTCTACGGCTTCTTCGCGGTGACGATCGCCAAGCTGTTCTTCCCCGCCACGAGCGAAGCGACGTCGCTGATGCTGACGCTCGGCACGTTCGGGCTGTCCTACCTGATCCGGCCGATCGGCGGCTTCGTGCTCGGCGCGTATGCCGACCGCGCGGGCCGCAAGGCGTCGCTGCTATTGTCGATCGCGATGATGATGGCCGGCACGCTGCTGATCGCGCTGATGCCGACCTACGCATCGATCGGCATGCTCGCGCCGCTCGGGATCATGCTGTCGCGGCTGATGCAGGGCTTTTCCGCGGGCGGCGAATTCGCGAGTTCGACCGCATTTCTCGTCGAACACGCGCCGCAGCGGCGCGGTTTCATGTCGAGCTGGCAGTTCGCGAGCCAGGGCCTCGCGACGTTGCTCGCGTCGGGCTTCGGCGCGCTGCTGACGGCCACGCTGACTTCCGCGCAACTCGAAAGCTGGGGCTGGCGCGTGCCGTTCCTGTTCGGGCTCGCGATCGGCCCGGTCGGGCTGTATATCCGCCGCTACGTCGACGAAGGCGTCGAGTTCAAGACGCAGGCGCGCTCCGAGGCGCCGGTTCGCGAGCTGTTCGCTGACCAGAAGGTGCGGCTGCTGCTGTCGATCGGCGCGCTCGTGATCTCGACCGCGGTCAACTACATGATCCTGTACATGCCGACCTACGCGATCAAGCAGCTCGGGCTGCCGGCATCGACGGGCTTCGCGGCGACGCTCGCGACCGGTTTCGTGCTGACGCTCGTCACGCCGGTCGTCGGCCATCTGTCCGACCGCACCGGGCGGATCCGCATGATGGCGGTCGCGGCCGTGCTGATGCTGCTGACCGTGTGGCCGACGTTCGCGTGGCTCACGCGCCACGCGTCGTTCGCGACGATGCTCGCCGCACTGATCTGGATCGGCGCGCTGAAGGCGATGTACTGCGGCGCGCTGCCGGCGCTGATGGCCGAACTGTTCCCGTCGCAAACACGCGCCACCGGGCTCGCGGTCAGCTACAACACCGGCGTCACGCTGTTCGGCGGCTTCGCGCCGTTCGTCATCACCTGGCTGATCAGCACGACCGGCAACCGACTGTCGCCGGCGCTCTATCTGATGGGATGCGCGCTGCTGAGCCTCGCCGCGTTGTTCGTCGCGCGCACGCGGCTGAAGATGCGCTGACGCGAGAAACGACGGCGCGGCGCGGCGCCGCCGCAACCGCCCGACTCGGCCCGTCGCGGCATCGCTGCCGCGCGGGCCGCGTGCCGTTTACGGCGCCGGGTTCGGCTGCCGTTCGTGCAATGCGTCGATCTCGGCGAGGATCTCGTCGGACAGCGTCACGTCGACGCTGCCGATGTTCTCCTTCAACTGCTCGAGCGACGTCGCGCCGACCAGGTTGCTGCGCACGAACGGGCGGCTGTTGACGAACGCGAGCGCCAGTTGCGCGGGCGACAGCCCGTGACGCCGCGCGAGCGCGACGTAACGCGACGTCGCCTCGACGGCCTGCGGCTTGCTGTAGCGCTGGAAACGCTCGAACAGCGTGATGCGCGCACCGGCCGGACGCGCGCCGTTCTCGTACTTGCCGGACAGCCAGCCGAACGCAAGCGGCGAATACGCGAGCAGGCCGACGCCGTCGCGATGCGTGAATTCCGACAGCCCGTTCTCGAACGTGCGGTTCAGCAGGCTGTACGGATTCTGGATGCTCGCGATGCGCGGCAGCCCGAGCTTTTCGGCCGCGCGCAGGAACTGCGCGACACCCCACGGCGTTTCGTTCGACACGCCGATCGCGCGCACCTTGCCGGCCTTCACGAATTCCGCGAGCACGCCGAGCGTTTCCTCGATCGGCACCGTGTATGTGTCGTCGACCCACGGATACGCGGGCCGGCCAAACGTGGTCGTGCTGCGATCGGGCCAGTGCAACTGGTAGAGATCGACATAGTCGGTCTGCAGGCGCTTGAGGCTGCCGTCGAGCGCTTCGGTCAGGTTCTTGCGGTCGAACTGGTTGCCCTCGCCGCGAATATGGCGCGGATTGTGCGGCTGCCGCGCCGGCCCCGCGATCTTCGTCGCGAGCACGATACGGTCGCGCTGCGCGCGATGCTGCGCGATCCAGGTGCCGATGTATTGCTCGGTGCGGCCCTGCGTGTCGGGCTTCGGCGGCACCGGATACATCTCCGCGGCGTCGATCAGCGTCACGCCCTGCCCGAGCGCGTAGTCGATCTGCTCGTGCGCGTCGCGCTCCGAATTCTGCTCGCCCCACGTCATCGTGCCGAGACCGATCAGGCTGACCTCGAGACCCGAATCGCCGAGTGTGCGGTATTCCATGCTGTTCCTGTCGCGTCGGTGGAAAGCAGGAAAGCTATCACATTGACGCAACTGCTTCAGGCAGGCGCGGCGCACGCTTACAGGCGGCCTCCAGCGCTGCCCCGCGCGTTCACGCGCCCGCCCGGATGCGGCCGCGCTCCGTCACTGCGGTCGCTGGATGAAGCAGGTCGCCGACGCATGCGCGACGATCTTGTCGTCCGGCGTCTTCAGCGTGCCCTCCGCGACGCCCAGCGAACGCGACAGGTGAATCACGCGTCCTTCCGCGATCAGGTCGACGTCGCGCGGCACGGGCCGCAGCATCTTCACGTGCAGATCGACGGTGCCGTAACCGACGCCCGCGTCGAGCATCGAATGTACCGCGCACCCGGTGACCGAATCGAGCACCGTCGCGGCGAACCCGCCGTGCACGCCGCCCAGCGGGTTCAGGTGCCGGCCGTCCGCCCGCGCCGAAAACTTCACATAACCGAGCTCGACGTCGAGCGGGCGCATCGGAATCGTCTCGGAAATCGACGCAAGGGGCGCGTCTCCGGACGCGGCGGCACGCAGCAGATCGAGGCCAGACAGGGAAAGCGGGTTCATCGGGTTGTCTCCGGGTTGAAAGCGCGTCGCCGCGCGAGTAAGTTCTAAATTGGAACTCATTATTGTCAACGAGGCGGGCCGTTGTCAACGCGGCTGCGCCCGTTGCGACCGAAGGCGGGTTCTATAATCGAACCCGCTATTTCGCTGAACCGCCGCAAGACTGCCGCAACGGGCACGAGACTCGACAATGAAATGGGATGACATCGGCACGCTGAACTGTTCGGTCGCGCGCACGCTCGCCGTGCTCGGCGACCGCTGGACCATGCTGATCCTGCGCAACGCATTCCTCGGCTGCCGCCGCTTCGACGCGTTCCAGGCCCAGCTTGGCCTGACGCGCCACGTGCTGGCCGAACGGCTCGCGCGGCTCGTCGACGAAGGCGTGCTCGTCAAGCGCGCGTATCAGGAACGCCCGCCGCGCTTCGAATACCGGCTGACGGAAAAGGGCCTCGACCTCTACCCGGCCCTGCTCGCGCTGATGGCGTGGGGCGATCGCTGGAAGGACGACGGCCAGGGGCCGCCGGTGCAATTACGCCACCGGGCCTGCGGGCAACTGATGCACGCGGTCACCGTATGCTCGGCTTGCGGCGAACCGCTCGACGCACGCGACGTGAAGCCCGAGCCGGGGCCCGGATGGATCGCGTCCGACGGGACCGAGGCGTCCGCATCCACGGATTGACGATACGTCGCGCACGGATGTCGTTCCGACGCGCCTGCTAGACATACGCTTGGGCCACAGGCCGCATCGAGTCGCAGTCCGCCCGCCGGCGCACGCATCGTTCGCACGCCGGTGCGCCGCAACGGCAAACGCAATCGCCTGCCATCGCCGGCACTATCGCTGTGCGTTGATCGCCCGCTCGCCCGCACCGGCTGCATAACGCAACTTTGCGTCACCCTGTCCACCCCTGCCGATCACTGCGCACGCCCTCGTTTCGCATCCGCGCGTGACCGGGCCGGCATGCGTGCGTTACACTCACGGCCCGCTGTCTCGAAATTATTCGCTGTCCAAGATGTTGTCGCGCAATCGCCTCGCCGCCGCCTGTCTCGCCGCTTCCCTGCTCGCCACACCCTTCGCCGCCTTCGGCAAGACGCAAAGCGAATCGCTGCTCCAGCAAGCGATCGACCTCGTGTCGCGATGGCTGCCGGCCCCCACTCACGAAGCCCCCGCGACCCAGGTCGTCGAATCGGCATTCTCGCCCGACGGCGGCGCCGAGGCGCTCGTGCTGAAAGCGATTGGGGCGGCGCGCAGCTCGATCCGGGTCGCCGCGTACTCGTTCACGTCGCCGCCCGTCGCGCGCGCGCTGCTTGCCGCCAAGCGCCGCGGCGTCAACGTCGCGGTGGTCGTCGACGACAAGGGCAATCGCGCGAAGAGCAGCAAGCAGGCATTGAACCTGCTCGTCAACGCCGGCATCCCGACGCGCACGATCGATGCCTATGCGATCCATCACGACAAGTACCTCGTGATCGACGCCGAGCACGTCGAAACGGGTTCGTTCAACTACAGTGCGTCGGCGGCCAGCCGCAATTCCGAGAACGTCGTCGTGGTCTGGAACAACCCGCAACTCGCGTCACGCTACCTCACGCACTGGCAAAGCCGCTTCGACCAGGGCACGCCGTATCGCTCCAGCTACTGACGCCGACACACGCTTTCTCGTGGCGCTCGCCCCTCGCATTTCCGCCGCCGCGTTGCAGATGATCGGCGAGCATGGCGCGATGTTCAATTCGGCCGAATGGCCAGCACGCGGCGTCGCGAAGCGCCCTTCACGCGCGACGCGCCGCGTTCAATGGATTTCCGGCGCCCGCCCGGTCGCGACGCGCGCAGGCGCGCTCGCGACACAACGGCTCGCGTGCCCGTCCGCGCCGCTGGCCGAATTCGCCGACAGCCCGTGGTCGCCCATCGGCAGCACGCTGCGCACGCACGCGGTGCTGAACATCAGCGTGTTCTGAACCAGCGGGTAAAGGAGATACAGCGCAAACGCGAGATAGCCCGCGTACAGAATTCGAACCATGGTGCGATCGGATGAGATGAGATGAACGATTGGACTCGTCGTGTTTACGGCAGGGCGACGCGCGCCCTTGAGGCATCGCGGGTCCGATTCCGCATCGGGACGGAACGCGGGCCGATGCCCCTCGCTTCTCGCCGCATCTTCATCGACACTCGCGAACCCGATCGCCGCCGCGGCGGGAGTTGCAGCGTGGCGATGCATCGAACCGTGCGCAATACTGTTCGACGAACCATGACCGACCTGACAGTCGGGACACGAGACAAGACTCACGCAAATCGCACCGAAACCGGCCGACGTGGCGGCCCGGTCGGACACGTTGCCTATGATCCCGCCCGCCATCGCACCGTCGCCGACCTGCTTGGCTCGGCCGATCGGCGGATGGACTAACACAAGCAGCGCGGCCGGACGGCCCGCGCATGACCGCCGACGAGCCAGGCCGGCGCGGCGCGATCAAGCCGCCGCGCTGCCCGTCGCCGCCGTCGCCGCGCTCGTGCGACGGTGTCGATTCAACTGCCGCAGGGCGGCGCGCTGGCCATGGCGTCCGCGATCTGCTCGGGCGTCAGATCGCGCTGATGCGTCGCCAGCGACCAGCGATGCCCGAACGGATCCTCGACCTGCCCGTAACGATCGCCCCAGAACATGTCGGCCGCCGGAATCGTGACCGTCGCACCGGCCGCGACCGCCCTCTCGATCGCCGCATCGGTGTCCGGCACGTACAGATGCAGGCAGACGGGCGTGCCTTTCAGCGCCTTCGGCCCCAGCGCGCCGTGTTCGGGCATTTCATCGACCAGCATCAGCGTCGAATCGCCAATCGCCAGGCACGCATGCGCGAGCCGGCCGTCGGGCATCGCGAGGCGAAACTGTTCGGTCGCATTGAACGCGCGCTTGTAGAAGTCGATGGCGGCGGTAGCGCCCGCACAAATCAGGTGCGGGGTCAGCGTGCGCATCCCTTCCGGGATCGGCTTGACGGATGTGGCCATGGTGTCGCTCCTTCAGTCGGTTGTCGTATCGAAAATCGGGACGGACGCGCGATGCGCACGCCTCCGATGCTACGACGGACGACTCCCGCGGAAATCGACACGGCGCCCGGGATTTTTCTGTTTGCTCGAGTGACGGGGGCGCGCAGGAAGCCGCATCGGGCGTTACCGGCCCGTTCGGTCGGCCGGTTGGTCCGGCAAGCCGAACTGCCGGCGGCAAGCCTCCAGCAACGCGGCCACCGCGTCGAGCGGAAGATCGGCAAACCGGGCAATCGGCAGCATCACGCCGCCCGGCACCTTCGTACGGGAAGAATGTACGGAGAACTGGTAGCCGATGTAACGATTACCGGCGACGCTGACGATCCGGAATTCAGCGACGTCCCGCCACGGCGTGACGGGTTTTTCGCGGGCGGAACCGATCAGCCGGAAGCCCGTCTCGTCGACCTGCAGCGCCAGCTTGCGCCGCGACGAGACGAACAACGCGGCACTGGCGAGCCCCAGCAACGCGGCCAGCGCCGCTAGCGGCCAGAGCGTCGGGGCGGCCACGTAACCGCACAGGCTCGCCGCGCCCAGCCCCGCACACACGACCGCCCTGCTTTTCAGGCTTCGGCTGTCGACCGCGAGCGTCACCGGCAACGCGCCGGTGACCGTTCCCGCAACGGGATCGACGTGCCAGCCGGAATCCGTCGTTTCGCGTTCGTCGTTCATTGCTCGCCGGCTCGTGTCGACGGCCGCCCGTCCATCGACGCAGGCGACATGTCGGGATTCCGATTCCGTTTGCACGCATCACGCGCCATCGCGCCGACGCCGGTCAATTGCATACGTTGACGGTACCGTTGGTCGTGCATTGACCGACGGCCGCGTGACTCTGCCCGGCCAGACGAGGCGCGACGCCGATGCCGCGAATCGGCGCGGCCGGCGGCGACGATGCGGGAACGGTCGTCGACGCGGTTTCGGGCGACGGGTGCACGGGCGTCGGCCCGGACGCGGTCTGGCAGGCGGCAAGCGCCAGACAAAGCGCGAATGCCAGCGGAAAAATGGCGAATCTGGACATGGTCGTGGGCGCGTTCGCGCGATTCGGTTGGGGAAACGGCTCGCGGTCAGATCTGCGGCAGATCGCGCAACGTGCGCGACTCGCTCGTTGCATCGATGTCGAGCTCGATGCCTTCCGACGCATCGCGATACAGCACGCGTTTCAGCCTGGGCCCGATTGCGGTGGTGTCCGAGGCCGAGAAGATCGCGCGGACATCGTTACCGGACGCAAGCGCGCGCGCCACGTCCGCCACCGGGGCCTCGCGGGGCGTCGCCGCCCACGAGCGATCGGCCGGGTTCACGGCCGCCCAGCGCACGTGCGTCACGCGCGCGCTGAGCGGATCGATTCGGACACCATTCACCGCGAACGTCGACATCGGCATCTCCCTTGAATTTTTGCGGCCGGCCACATGCATGCGGCGCGCTGCGAACAGCCCGGATCCCGCGGGCGCGGCGCACACGGCCCGCGATCGGGTGCGCGGCTCCGGCCAACGCGATTTTCGATGATACATTGGGACGCTTTGCAACCGTCAACAGACAATCGTGTACGGGAGAAACACATGAGCGACGCCTGGGGAACCTTCCCTGCCAGAATGGGCGACCATCAGGCTTTCATCAGCTTCAATCACGGCTTTGCGGAAATCGCCGAAGGCGATCCGCGCACGTCGCTGCTCAGCGTGCGCGTCCCCTTTGCACATCCGTCGCCCGAAGGTCTGCCGACCGGCGACGAATTCGCCGATCTCGCGAAGATCGAGGATCTGCTCGACGCCGCGATCGTCGCGAAAGGCGGCGTGCAGGTCGGCCGCATCACCGTCGACGGCAACCGGGATTTTCTTTTCTACGTGCCGTTCGACGAAGAGGCGGCCGCGGAGATCGTCGACTCGCTGGCCGACCAGACGACCTATGCGCTTCAGTATGCCCATCAGGACGACCCGGACAAGACGACATACTGGCAGACGCTCTACCCGACCGACGACGACTGGCAGATCATGCGCGACATGCGCACGCTGGATGCGCTGCGGCAGCAAGGCGACGCGCCGGACGTGAGCCGGCGCGTGATGCACTGGGCGTACTTCCCCGACCCGAGCGACGCGCACCAGTTCGCGGACTGGGCCGAAGCGAAAGGCTATCCGGTCGAATCGGTCGCGCCGACCGAGGACGGCAAGTCGGCGGTGCGGTTTTCGCACGAAGGCACGATGGCGCTCGCCGACATCACGCGCCACACGGTCGCGCTCAATCGCGAGGTGCGCGCGCTCGGCGGGAACTATGACGGATGGGAAACCAGCGTCGAACAGGCGGGCTGAGCGGAGCGCGATGCCCGTGACGCGCGATGTGACGTGACGCAAAAAACATCCCGGCAGCGCTGTGACGCGCCGCCGGGACAAGGCATCGCCGGCAAAGACCGGCGATGGGCCTGAGGGTTCGCTCAGGCACGAGGAAAGCAATTCGTCCGGATCGGGCGAACGGATGTCGGGGGGCGAACGTGTGCCGTCGCGCAGCCCGCCGAACGCCTGTCCGATTCCGCCGACGCAATCTTCCGGCGTCGGGGGGCAAAAAGCCCCCGCTCCTGCACGAGCGAGCGGGGAAACGGTTGACCGGGCCGGGGAAGAACGGTCAACCGGTCAAATTGTGATCGCGGGCTGCGCGACGGTCTGTGCGGCAACTCACCCTTTAGTGACAACGCGACGGCAACCGGCATGCGCGCGTGCCGGCGAATACCATCGTGATTCAAGCGCGAGGAACCGGCCGACCGCGTTCGGTTTTTCATTCCAGCCTTTTATTTCTTTTTAATTCAAATCTCGTTTTCAGACCCGCGGCAGTTTCCGGTAAGTCGCGGATATTGTCAAAGCAGGATTATTCTATTTTTTTTGCGCAATGCGATTTCCATCTCATTTTTATGTGCGGAATTTCTTGCGCGCAATGATCTACGTCACGAAAACACGCGTTCGTCGCTACAACGCACCACTGGAAAACCAGTCGACCATCCTATCGATCCAGTCGAGATTGCCGGCGATTTCAATAGCGGCGCCGCCGACGATTTCGGCTGTCGACAGATCTGCCGCCACCACGCCGGTTGCCACCGCGCGCGCCTTCGCAATCTCGGCCGAGGCAACGGGCCTCGGATCGGCCAGCCGCGCCAGCCAGTCGACGATATTGGCGCGCGCGTCCGCCTCATCGGCGAAATCGTTCCGCTCGAGAAAACGATCGAACACGATCCACCCGAGCGTCTTGCTGCGTACCTCGGACTCGAGTTGCCTGTCGACAACGGCGGTACGGCCGGACTCCGTGATTTCGAGCGTTGCCGTGAAGCGGTAATCGAGATGGTCGATCTCGAGTTTCGACGACTTGGCCTCTCCGTTCAATGTGCCCTCTCAGTTTTCGTGATGCCCGGTGCGTGACGCGTGCTTCGCCACACAGTATGAATCTTGCGTGAATTTCGCGCAGCGCTTCATTCTCGCTGGCCGTATCGCAATATTGTTGCGGCCCGTCGATATGGGCCGTCAACGGATGGCCGCCCCCATTCCTTTTGCAGATTGAGCCGCAAGTCGCTCTGTTTTCCTATTTTTGGTCTCGACCTGCTGCGCAGCCGTCCGCGCTGCTAAACTCGGATCACAAAGACCGCTTGCGCTACCAGAGGAAATAATGACGCTCGCTCACGCACGACAAAGCGGCGTAGATGTCTGGATCGTCCAGCTTCCCGGGCACGTTCCCTATGCCTACACGCACCTCAAGCGGGTATTCTCGTCCGACGACTCTCGCCATCGGGTCGTGACGATCGACCTGAGGAAACTGCTCGCCTGCGCCGACCGAGACACCACCGACTATGTGTTGCCGTCGGTCCAGTACTGGGCCCCTGGAAAAGCCGCGGGCATTCGCGAATTCCTCGATCCGGGCCAGGACCGGATTCCGGACATGCCGTTCATCACGTTTCGCGAGACGAGAACGCGAACGTTGCTCGGCATTCCCGGCCTGTCGAAAATCGGCGTCGCATCGTTCCGTAACGGCCAGCATCGCGCGCGCTATCTCGCCCATGCCGGCGCGACGATCTTGCCCGTCGAAATTCATGAGACCGAAGCCGATTTGCTTGTGCGGTATTGCGGCGAGTGAGGGCAAAGTCCGTTCGGCTTTCACCCGGCGCTTCCCTAGCAGCCAGGCGCAATTGCACTCGCTTGCCGCCGCTCGCATCGATGCCGGCCGGCGTTCAAGCGTGGATTGCGTAAATCCGGTCGGTGACTTGCGTCTGGCCGATGCGACACGTTTCGACACCGGCCAATTGCCAGCCGTTGTGTTCGTAGAACCCGATCGCACGCACGTTGCCCTCGAGTACCTGCAGATGGACCTTGTCCACGCCGATCGAGCGAGCCCATGCGCGAACGGCTTCGATCATGCGCTTGCCCGTGCCGCCGCCGTGATGCGAAGGATGAACGTGCAGGCAGTCGAGCAGCACACCCAGCGCCGGATCGACGGGGCGCTCGGCGCTGACGAAGCCGACGGGCTCGCCGTTCGACTCGGCGATCAGCACGAGACCCCACTCACTCTCGTTGCGATCGAAATAGTTGCGCCACCGGATCGCATGCTCCGTCGGCACCTCATCGGACAGATAGCTGGCCGGAAGGATGTGGCTATAGGCGGTTTGCCAGCTCAGCGTGTGCAGGCGAGCAATGTGGCTCGCGTCGGGCCGCGTCGCGGCGCGCAGTGTGACCCGGGTGTCCGGCATCGATAGCCACTCCTCGTGTAGGTTCTCTTGATCGGCCTGTGTCGTCGCAAAATATACCGCGCTTTGCGGGATGCATTTCGCAGGGCTTGTCGGCGATCGTCGGCGAGCGCCCAAAAAAAATCCCGACACCTTCTCCGGTCGTCGGGATCGAACGGCCCTGCAAAGCATGAGGGCACGAGGAAGGTCCTACATTACACGCATGTAAGACTGTTGCGCTTTGTCGGTTTGCGCCAAGCCCTTGTTCGATTCCGCCAATCAGCCGGTTACGAGCGGCCGTAAACGAAAAAAGCCTGCTCGCGTTTAGCGCGAGCAGGCAAGAAAACGGATCAGCATTCGAGGCACGAGGGCTGTCCAGAGAAGATAACGGCACGGCGCGCGGGAACCTTAGGCGGAAAAGGAAACGGCGCGAGCATGGGTACGAACGTTGTCAGCGCAACGACAAGGAAACGCGCTACGAAGCAGGCCCGGGGGCCTCGTCGCCATCTCCGTCATCCACATCGGCGATGCGGGACAAGCGGCCATCCGTCGATACCACGAACGATCGCGCGCCCGATTTCGATACCTGCCCGCGTCGTCTCATTCGAGGTCTCATATTCGGTAGCGAAGTCATATCGCCGGGGCGAGTCGATTTATGCAACCGCCCTTTTGACGCGCACGAGGCCGAAATGGCGCCGTGGTTGATTCGCTGAATACGGGAATGCCACTTCGTTAAAGAAGCCGAGACCAAGACACGCATTAGCTGTGTCCGAACGCCAGAAAGCAAAAAGCCCGGCTCAACGAACCGGGCTTTTTGCTTGAATTTGTTGGGGTGGCTGATGGGACTCGAACCCACGACGACAGGAATCACAATCCTGGACTCTACCAACTGAGCTACAGCCACCACTGATACTGCTTGCTTCGTTTCGCTGTTTTGTTTCAGCAGCGAAGAACAAGATTATACGAACACTTTTGAATCTTGCAAAGCCTTTTTTTCAAAAAATTCTTCGGCTTCGTTCAGATGCGCGCGTGCCTCGTCGAACACGGCCAGATCGCCGCGTGCGAGCTTCTTGTTGTCGGACAGCACGCGACGCCAGCCACGCGCGCCCGGCATGCCGCGATACAGCCCCAGTGCGTGCCGCACGATCGCGCCGAGGTAGGTGCCGCGCTTCAGCTCGGCCGCGCAATACGCGATCAGTTGCGCTTCGGCCGCTTCGCGCGTCGGCACCGCCGCGCTCGATCCATAGAAGCGCGCATCGACCTCCGCCAGCACGTACGGGTTGTGATACGCCTCGCGGCCGAGCATCACGCCGTCGACATGCTCCAGATGCTGCGCGACTTCATCGAGCGTCGTGATGCCACCATTGATCACGATCTCCAGCGACGGAAAATCGCGCTTCAACCGATACGCATAGTCGTACTTGAGCGGCGGGATCTCGCGATTCTCCTTCGGCGACAGCCCCTTCAGGATCGCGTTGCGGGCATGCACGACGAACGTTTCGCAACCGGCCTCGGCCACCGTGCCGACGAAGTCGCGCACGAACGCGTAGTCCTCGACCGCATCGACGCCGATCCGGTGCTTGACCGTGACCGGCACCGACACCGCATCGCGCATCGCCTTCACGCAGTCGGCGACGAGCTGCGGCTCGTTCATCAGGCATGCACCGAACGCGCCGCGTTGCACGCGCTCGGATGGGCAACCGCAATTCAAGTTGATTTCGTCGTAGCCCCACTGCTCGCCGAGCTTCGCCGCGCGCGCGAGGTCGTCCCGCTCGCTGCCGCCGAGTTGCAGCGCGACCGGCGATTCGCTCGGCGTGAACGCAAGATGCCGCTGGGCATCGCCGAACAGCAGCGCGCCCGTCGTGATCATCTCCGTATACAGCCACGTATTGCGCGTCAGCGTGCGGTGGAACGACCGGCAATGGCGGTCGGTCCAGTCGAGCATTGGCGCGACCGATACACGGCGGGGAGGAAGCGAGGACGAAACGGACATGGAATTCGGGTACAGGCCAGGCGGCGCGGAAACAACCGGGTATTTTACCGCAATCCCGGCCATGCCCGCCCGACACGCGCGCTACCGGTCGCCCAGCTCCGCATCGACCGCCCGGCGCGCCTCGTCGAACACGCGCTCGATCACGTGCCGCTCGGTTAGCAGCATCCCGTCGACCTTGACCAGCCGCCAGTCGATCCGCACGGTATCTCCTCGCAGCACGCGGTAATGCGCATGCTCACCGTCCCAGACCTGCTCGGTCTTCACCTCGATCTCGAAGCCGCGGTACGGCTCGCTGAAATCGCCGAGGTCGCTGCCTCTCGGTTCCATCGCGCGCTCAATCGTATTCGTCTGACAAAAATGACCGGCCATCGGCCGTCAGGTCGACCCGGTCGGCCGTCGCCTGATAGATCAGCCCGTCGTTCAGCAATGCGTAGATAACGTCATTGAACGCGGCGGGAACCGGCCGGCTGTCGCCGAACTGGTCGATCCATTTCAGCGCCTCGATGGCTTCGGGGGAAAGGATGGGGGTCATGCGTTCGCCTCCGGCATCGGTGTCGTTCCATCCTAGCACTTCGTCCGGCAGTCGAATACCGAGGCAAACGCGCTCCACGAATGCGATGCGGCGCCGACCTTCAGTTCGAGTTCGTCCACCGAACGGGTGGTGATCACCGACGTGACGATGCCGAACGGCGTCTCGACGTCGACTTCGGAGACCACGGACCCGCGAATGATCTCCTTGACCTTGCCCTTGAACTGGTTACGTACGTTGATTGCGGTGATGCTCATCGGGATGATCGCTCCGAAGAAAAAGTCTCAGAACGGGCGGCCGGAGCCGCCCGGCATTAAACGGCCCAGCGGATCTGCCCGACCGGTCGAACCTTGTCTGCTTCATGCTGCGTGTCTTGATCGACCGCGCCGGGGCCGCCGGCGAGCACGCGTTTCAGCACGCGATCCTCGAGTGCCGCGAAGGCCGCCGACGCGCGGGCACGCGGCCGGTCGAGCGGCACCGGCTGGTCGAGCGCCACCCGCCCCTGCTCGATCAGCAGGATGCGGTCGCCGAGCGCGACGGCTTCCTGCACGTCGTGCGTGACGAGCAGCGCGGTGAATCGATGTTCGCGCCACAGGCGCTCGATCAGCGCGTGCATTTCGATGCGGGTCAGCGCATCGAGTGCGCCGAGCGGCTCGTCGAGCAGCAGCAGTTGCGGCCGGTGCACGAGCGCACGGGCCAGTGCGACGCGCTGCCGCTGCCCGCCCGACAGTTGCGCGGGCCAGTCGTTCGCGCGTTCCAGCAGCCCGACTTCGTCGAGCACCGCGCGGGCCCGGTCGCGCGCGCCGCGGCCGAGGCCCAGCATCACGTTCTGCAGCACGGTCTTCCACGGCAGCAGGCGCGCGTCCTGGTACATGATCCGCGTATCGAGCGCGCCGCCGCCGTCGCCGTGCGTCACGAGCGCGCCGCTGCTCGGCTGCTCGAGTCCCGCGACGAGACGCAGCAGCGTCGATTTCCCGCAGCCGCTGCGGCCGACGATCGCGACGAAGCTGCCGCGCGCGATGTTCAGCTCGACGTTGTCGAGCACCGTGCGGGCGCCGAAGCGTTTGCTGACGCCCGACAGCGTGACCGCGTCGTCGGATGCCGGACCGCCCGCGCGCCGCCGCGCGAGCGGCACGACCGATGCGCCGCCGTCACGTTCGAGGATGGCCGCATCGCGCGCATCGCCGTCCGCGACGCGGGCCTGCGCCAGCTCGGCCTCGAGGTCTGCGCCGGCGAGCGGGCCGTAGGCGGCCGCCGAAGTCGTCGCATTCATGCCTTTGCTCCTGATTGATAGGCGGGGTGCCAGCGCAGCGTCACGCGCTCGATCCATTTCGCCAGCACATCGGCCAGCTTGCCGAGCACCGCGTACAGCAGGATGCCGACCACCACCACGTCGGTTTGCAGGAATTCCCGCGCGTTCATCGTCATGTAGCCGATGCCCGACTGCGCGGAGATCGTTTCCGCGACGATCAGCATCACCCACATCAGCCCGAGCGCGAAACGCACGCCGACGAGAATCGACGGCAGCGCGCCCGGCAGGATCACGTCGCGGTACAGCGCGAAGCCGCGCACGCCGTAACTCTTCGCCATCTCGATCAGGTTCGCGTCGACCGAGCGGATCCCGTGATACGTATTGATGTAGACGGGGAAGAACACGCCGAGCGCGACGAGGAACAGCTTCGCCTTCTCGTCGATGCCGAACCACAGGATCACGAGCGGAATCATCGCGAGCGCCGGGATGTTGCGGATCATCTGGATCGTCGAGTCGAGCGCGACCTCGGCGGCCTTCGACAGCCCGGTCGCAAGCCCCAGCGCGAGGCCGACGCCGCCGCCGATCGCGAAGCCGAACAGCGCGCGCCACGTGCTCACTTTCACGTTCGCCCACATTTCGCCCGACGTCACGAGCGACCAGGCCGCGCGCACGACCGCCACCGGCTCGGGCAGCACGCGGGTCGACAGCCAGCCGGTGCGCGCACCGACTTCCCACACCACCAGCAACGCGAGCGGCACGAGCCACGGCGCGACGCCGCGCCATGCGCGGGCGGCCACGGCGACGCCCGTCTTCGACGTTTTCGTTGTCATCGCAAGCCTCCGTCGCTCAGCTCTGGCTCGTCTTCGGCAGATAGTTGTTGCCGACGATCTCGCCGAACGGCCCCGACAACGGACCGGCCGCCTTCTCGACACCCTGGCCCTTGATCAGCGGGAACACGAGTTCCGCGAACCGATACGACTCCTCGAGGTGCGGATAGCCGGACAGGATGAACGTCTCGATACCGAGATCCGCGTATTCGCGCATGCGTTCGGCGACCTGCTCGGGATTGCCGACGAGCGCCGTGCCGGCGCCGCCGCGCACCAGCCCCACGCCGGCCCACAGGTTCGGATAGACCTCGAGCGCCTCGCGGCCGCCGCGCTTGCCGCCGTGCAGCGCGGCCATCCGGCGCTGGCCTTCCGAATCCATGTTCGCGAACGCCTTCTGCGCCCGCGCGATCGTGTCGTCGTCGAGCCGGCTGATCAGCCGCTCGGCGTCGCGCCATGCTTCGTCCTCGGTCTCGCGCACGATCACGTGCAGGCGGATGCCGAACTTGATCTTGCGGCCGCGCGCGTCGGCACGGGCGCGGATGTCGGCGATCTTCTTCGCGACGGCCTCGGGCGGCTCGCCCCAGGTCAGGTAGGTATCGATGTGATCGGCGGCAATCGCGTGAGCGGCCGGCGACGAGCCGCCGAACCACAGCGGCGGATGCGGATGCTGCACCGGCGGATAAAGCGCCTTGCCGCCTTTCGACTGCAGGTGCTTGCCGATGTAGTCGAATCCGCCGTTGTCGTGCGACGCGGTCAGCAGCCCGCGCCAGATGTTCAGGAAATCGTCGGTGATCTCGTAGCGCGTGTCGTGATCGGCGAACAGGCCGTCGCCTTCGAGCTCGGCCGCATCGCCGCCCGTGACGACGTTGATCAGCAGGCGGCCGCCCGACAGGCGGTCGAACGTCGCGGCCATCCGCGCGGCCAGCCCCGGCGAAGCGATGCCGGGACGCACGGCGACCAGGAACTTCAGGCGCTGCGTCGCCGGAATCAGGCTCGACGCGACGACCCACGCATCCTCGCAGGAACGGCCGGTCGGCAGCAGCACGCCGTCGTAGCCGAGCGTGTCGGCCGCCACGGCGACCTGCTTGAAGTAATCGTAGTCCGCGGCTCGCGCGCCTTCGGCCGTGCCGAGATAGCGGCTGTCGCCATGCGTGGGGATAAACCAGAACACATTCATCTGCTGCTCCTGCTTGACTGTCACTGCCGAAATTTGAAAAAGACATCGCCCTGCTCGCGTCGCGGATGAGCGACGCATGCATGGTGTGCATTCGAATCGGGATGGCTCGCCGGTCAGGCCGTGCCGCGGACGAGGACGCGATTGCACGGCTGTTTCTGGGAAATCAGTCTAGGGACCGGTACAGGGCTTTGGAACGATTTTTTTGAGCTTAGGTTTTCCGCTTTCGTGATTAGCACGACGCTGGAGCGAATATCGCCGCGGCCGGGCCCTATAATGGCGCACCTATCCGAATAACTCCGCGCGCCCGGCCCCGGCCGTGCGCGCCTGCGGTGCACTCATCGATGCAGAAAGTCATCCTGCCCTTCCTGTCCGGCTTCCTGGCCGCACTGTTCTTCCGCGAGGCCACGCTGGCCCTCCTTCACACGGCCGACCTGATCGCCGCAACCGGCTTCTCGACACAACCGTTCGCGCCGCTCGGCATTCCTGAATTTGTCGCGAATGCGCTGATCAGCGCGTGCTGCGCGATTCCGATGGCGTGGTTGTTGCGCGTGTCGCCGGAACGCGAAGCATCGTGGATCGGCGCACTCGTGTTCGGCGGCATCGTGCTGACGGCGGCTCGCGTGTTCGCGATCGATCCGCTGCGCGGCATCTGGCCGTCGGGCAACATGATGCCCGTGCTCGCGGCCGGCTTCGCGGCCAATGCGGTGTGGGGTTTCGGCGCGCTCGTGTTCATGCGCGCGTTCATGTCGGACGACGCGGGCGACGAATAACGCCGCGGCGCGGGCGACGCGCCCTTCAGGCCCGGCCGACTTCCATGAAAAAGGCCGCGTGCATCGTGCGCGCGGCCTTTTCGTTTCCGTGTCGCGCGTCGATCGGCTCGCGCGGGTCAGCCTGATCGACGTCAGTCCTTCAGCTCGCGCAGCGGATGCGCGTCGGGCGCCCACGGGCTGTCGAACATCGCGAGCACGTCGGCGCGCCGGACGTCGGCAGCCGACTTGAAACGCCACACGGGCTGGTGATCCTTGTCGACGATCAGCGCGCGCACGCCTTCGATCACGTCGCCGCGCGCGAAGGTCGAGCGCGTGAGATCGAGATCGCGCCGCAGGCAATCGGCCATCGTCGCGCCGCGCGCGCGTTCGACGACTTCGAGCGACACGGCCATCGACAGCGGCGACAACTGCTCGCGCGTCGCGTGGGTCGCCTTCTCGACCCAGCCGTCGACCGCCGCGCAATCCTGCTCGGCGTCGAGCGACGCGAGGATCGCGTTGATGTCCGGCTGCGCGAAATGCCGGTCGATCCCGGCACGCGCATCGGCGAGCGCCGACGTGTCGGGCGTCGGCACGACCTTGTGCGCGGCTGCCGCATGTTTCACGCATGCGACGGCCTGCGCGCCGCTGTCGATGCGCGCGGTACGCAGCGTGTCGAGCAGCGCCGGCAGCGCGGCGTCGGGCAGATAGACGTCGGCGAGTTGCGCGTACAGCGCACCGGCCGCGTCGAGCGTCGCGCCGGTCACCGCGAGATAGCGGCCGATCGCGCCGGGCGTGCGCGCGAGAAACCAGCTCATCCCGACGTCCGGGAACAGGCCGATGCGCGTTTCGGGCATCGCCATCTTCGTCGAGTCGGTCACGACGCGCAGGCCGCCCGTATGCCGCGCCGCCTGCGATATCCCCATGCCGCCGCCCATCACGACGCCGTGCATCAGCGCGATGTACGGCTTCGGATACGTGAAGATCGCATGGTTCAGCGTGTATTCGTCGATGAAGAACGTGTCGACCGCATCGCGGTCGCCGCGCCGCCACGCGTCGTGGAAGAAGCGCACGTCGCCGCCCGCGCAGAATGCGCGCGGATGCGGGCTGTGCACGACGACCGCGACGACGTCGGGATCGTCGCGCCACGCGTCGAGCGCCTGCTGCATCAGCCGGATCATGCCGACCGACAGCGCATTCAGCGCCTTCGGCCGGTTCAGTTCGAGAAAGCCGATGCGGTTCGCGACGTACGCGCGCACGTCAGGCTGGGCGGATTCGGCGGAAACGGCGGCGGGAGTGGAATCGGTCATGACGGTCATCCGGCAAACGGCAGTCGCACGCTCAGTGCGCCTGCATCTTCGAGAACAGGTTCAGCACCACGACGCCCGCGATGATCAGCCCGAGACCGATCACCGCCGGCACGTCCGGCACCTGGCGATAGAGCAGCATCGCGACGAGCGTGATCAGCACGATGCCGGCGCCCGACCAGACGGCATAGATGATGCCGACGGGCATCGTGCGCAACGTGAGCGACAGGCAGTAGAACGCGACGCCGTAACCGGCGACGACGAGCACCGACGGCCAGAGGCGCGTGAAGCCGTCCGCCGCGCGCAGCGCGGACGTGCCGATCACTTCCGCGACGATCGCGATCGCGAGCCATGCGTAACCGGGCAGTTGCATGGCTCAGCTCCTTGCGAGGGCCAGTACCGCGTAGTCGTGACCGAGTTCCGCACACAGCGCCTCGACGACGAACTCGTGGTCCGCGCGCTGCGGCAGCCCGGACGCGGTGATCGAGCCGATCACGCCGGCGCCGGCGACGGTCAGCGGAAACGAACCGCCGTGCGACGCATAGTCGGCGACCGGCAACCCGTGCTTGTCCGCGAGCGTCGCGCCGGCCTGCTGCATGCGCAGGCCGATCGCGTACGAACTGCGGCGAAAATGCGCGACGACGTTGCGCTTGCGGCGCACCCAGTCGGCGTTGTCCGGCGTCGCGCCGGCGAGCGCCGCGTAGAACAGCGGCTGGCCGAACGTGACGATGTCGATCGCGATCGCATGGCCGCGCGACGTCGCGAGCGCGTGCATCCGGTTGCCGAGCGCCCACGCGCGGGCCGGGTCGAAATGGGGAAACACGAGCGCCTGTTCCTGCGCGCCGATCGATTGCAGATCGTGAGCGATATCCATGTATCCGTCGATGCAGTAATGAGAATTGCAGCGGCGCCGATGCGATCGCGCAGCGCCGCTGCCGGGATGGCGACACAAACCGCTCGATTCTAGCGCACGTGCCACCGCGTACCGGCCCCACCAGCGCCTGCCATGCGGTTGTCAGAAAACACTTGCACGCATCTGGGTTAGCCCATATAATTCATTTCTTCGACGGACGCGGGGTGGAGCAGTCTGGCAGCTCGTCGGGCTCATAACCCGAAGGTCGTAGGTTCAAATCCTACCCCCGCAACCAACCGTCCAGAATGTCGCAAAAAGCCCGGCCTCGCGCCGGGCTTTTTGTTTTCGCGCGTCCGGACGCCGCGCCCTCTTCGCGCACGCGCGCGCCGTTTCGCCCGACACGCCGCCGCATGCGCAGGCGTTCAAGAATGCCGCGGGCCGGTGATACACTCGCATCACCTCGTCCCTTCCACTCGACATGAAATTCTGCTCCGTCTGCGGTCACGAAGTCCTCGCGCGCATTCCGCCTGGCGACAACCGTGAACGCTTCGTCTGCGATCACTGCGGCACGATCCACTATCAGAATCCGCGCAACGTCGTCGGCACGGTGCCGGTCTGGGGCGACCAGATCCTGCTGTGCCGCCGTGCGATCGAACCGCGCTACGGATTCTGGACGCTGCCGGCGGGT
Organism: Burkholderia sp. LAS2; assembly: GCF_018417615.1. NCBI lineage: Bacteria > Pseudomonadati > Pseudomonadota > Betaproteobacteria > Burkholderiales > Burkholderiaceae > Burkholderia > Burkholderia sp. LAS2. The sequence goes on along the minus strand of NZ_CP071052.1, from coordinate 2,119,777 downwards.
TTCATGGAAATGGGCGAGACGACCGCGGAAGCCGCCGCGCGCGAAACGCTCGAGGAAGCCGGCGCGCGCGTCGAGGTGCAGAACCTGTTCACGCTGCTCAACGTGCCGCACGTGCATCAAGTCCACCTGTTCTACCTCGCGCGGCTCACCGATCCGGGTTTCGAAGCCGGCGAGGAAAGCCTCGAAGTGAAACTGTTCGACGAAGCCGACATTCCGTGGGACGAGATCGCGTTCCCGACCGTCAGCCAGACGCTGCGCTTCTTCTTCGCCGATCGCGCAGCCGGCGACTACGGCGTGCACACCGGCGATATCTTCCGCTCGCTGCGCAACGGCTGAGCCCCCACCCATGGTTCCCTGGCTCGGCCCGGACGATCCGTTTCCGTCCATCGAACGCGCGCTCGGCCCCGCGACCGGCGCGCCCGGGCTGCTCGCCGCGAGCGCCGACCTGCTGCCGTCGCGCCTCATCGACGCGTACCGGCGCGGCATCTTCCCGTGGTACTCGGACGGCCAGCCGGTGCTGTGGTGGAGCCCCGACCCTCGCATGATCCTGGTGCCGGCCGAATTCAAGGTGTCGCCGTCGCTGCGCAAGACGCTGAAGCGCGTGCTGCGCACGCCGGAATGGGAAGTGCGCGTCGATCACGACTTTCCCGGCGTGATGCGCGCGTGCGCGCAGGCGCCGCGCCGCGGGCAGCGCGGCACCTGGATCACCGCCGAGATCATCGACGCCTATACGTCGCTCTACCGCTCCGGCAACGCGCACAGCATCGAAACGTGGCACGACGGGCGCCGCGTCGGCGGCCTCTATGGCGTGTCGTTCGGCCGGATGTTTTTCGGCGAGTCGATGTATGCGGACGTGACCGATGCATCGAAAATCGCGCTGGCCGCGCTCGTCGCGCACCTTCGCGAGCAGGGGTTGGAAATGATAGACTGCCAGCAGAATACGTCGCATCTAGCGTCGCTCGGCGGCCGCGAGATCGCACGCCAGGCCTTTGTCGCTCACGTGCGCCGCGCGGCAGCCGAACCGCCGATTCCGTGGCAGTTCGACAAGCGCGTGCTCGCCGCGCTGACGAGCCCCGCCGAAACGGCGGCGCCCACCGGGAGCGAGCGCTAGCGCGGCACTCCTTCCCTGCATCGAGAGCTGCCCATGACTCACCCGACTGAGCTGCCGCTTTCACCGCTTTCGGCGTTGCAATTCTATGCAACGGCGCCCTATCCGTGCAGCTATCTGGACGGCCGCATCGCACGCTCGCAAGTCGCGACGCCGAGCCACCTGATCAATTCCGACATCTACACCGAACTCGTGAAGGCCGGCTTCCGCCGCTCGGGCGTCTTCACGTACCGTCCGTACTGCGACGGCTGCCGCGCATGCGTGCCGGTACGCGTGCCGGTCGGCGAGTTCGCGCCGACGCGCACGCAGCGCAGGATGTGGAAGCGGCACCGCACGCTGGTCGCGACGGTGTCGCCGCTGCACTACGACGAAGAGCACTACGCGCTCTACATGCGCTACCAGTCCGCGCGCCACGCGGGCGGCGGCATGGATCGCGACAGTCGCGACCAGTACGAACAGTTCCTGCTGCAAAGCCGGATCAACTCGCGCCTCGTCGAATTCCGCGACCTCGACGCACCGGGCGGCGAACCCGGCAAGCTGCGGATGGTCAGCATGATCGACATCCTCGGCGACGGGCTGTCGTCGGTCTATACGTTCTTCGAGCCCGACGACCGGCACACGAGCTACGGCACCTACAACATCCTGTGGCAGATCGAGCAGGCGAAGAGCCTCGGGCTGCCCTACGTGTACCTCGGCTACTGGATCCGCGAGAGCCCGAAGATGGCCTACAAGGCGAACTTCCATCCGCTCGAAGGGCTGATCGACGGCCGCTGGAAGACGCTCGATCCGGAACGGATCGACCTGCCGCCCGTCGACGCGGCGCTGGCGCGCGCGCCGTTGCCGGGCGGACATTCCGGCTCGGGCTGACACGCGTCGCGGCGGCTACGAAGCGAAGCACGCCCGTGCCGCGCAACTCCCGGTAAAATAGCGGGTTGTCATTCATTTCGGCCGTCCGCCCCATTCCCGTGTTCAGTTCCCTCTACCCGCTGGCCCGCGCATCCCTGTTCAAAATGGATGCGGAAGACGCTCACCACCTTACGCTGCGCGCGCTCGGCGCGGCCGGACGCACGGGCCTCGCCTGCGCGCTGTCGGCCCGCGTGCCCGACGCGCCGCGCACCGTGATGGGGCTCACGTTCCGCAACCCGGTCGGCCTCGCGGCCGGCCTCGACAAGGACGGCGCGGCCATCGACGGCCTCGCGGCGCTCGGCTTCGGCTTCATCGAGGTCGGCACGGTCACGCCGCGCCCGCAGCCCGGCAACCCGCGCCCGCGGATGTTCCGGCTGCCGCAGGCCGAAGCGCTGATCAACCGAATGGGCTTCAACAACCACGGCGTCGACCAGTTCGTGAAGAACGTGCAGGCCGCCCGCTATCGCGGCATCCTCGGCCTGAACATCGGCAAGAACGCCGACACGCCGATCGAACGCGCGGCCGAGGATTACCTGTACTGCCTCGAGCGCGTGTACCCGTTCGCGAGCTACGTGACGATCAACATCTCGTCGCCGAACACGAAGAACCTGCGCCAATTGCAGGGCGCGGGCGAGCTCGACGCGCTGCTCGCCGCGCTGAAGGACAAGCAGCAGCGCCTCGCCGACCTGCACGGCAAGCTCGTGCCGCTCGCGCTGAAGATCGCGCCCGATCTCGACGACGAGCAGGTCAAGGAAATCGGCGACACGCTGCTGCGCCACAAGATCGAAGCGGTGATCGCCACCAATACGACGCTGTCGCGCGCGGCCGTCCAGGGCCTGCCGCACGCGGACGAAGCCGGCGGCCTGTCGGGCCGCCCGGTGTTCGACGCGTCGAACGAGGTGATCCGCAAGCTGCACGCCGAAGTCGGCAACGACGTGCCGATCATTGGCGTCGGCGGCATTTTCTCGGGCGAGGATGCCCGTGCGAAGCTCGCGGCCGGCGCGGCGCTCGTCCAGCTCTATACCGGCTTCATCTATCGCGGCCCGGCGCTCGTGTCCGAATGCGTGAAGGCGATCGCCCGCGAACGCACCGCGTAATATAGCCATAAACAAACTTTATTTAGATATCGATAGCATTTTTGCTATCATCGCTTCACGATCAGAATCATTGACCCGGACAGGGCAAGGACACACACGATGAAATTTTCGCTGTTGAAGAAGCTGCTGGTTGCCGGCGTGATCGGCACGTCGTTCGCTGCGGCAACCGCCCACGCGGCCGACCTCCTCGACCAGGTCAAGCAGCGCGGCACGCTGCGCGTCGGCCTCGAAGGCACGTTCCCGCCGTTCAACTCGAAGAACCCGCAAGGCGAACTCGTCGGCTTCGACGTCGACATCGCGAAGGCCGTCGCCGCGAAGCTCGGCGTGAAGGCCGAGTTCGTGACGACCGAATGGAGCGGCATCATCGCGGGCCTGCAGGCGGGCAAGTTCGACGTGATCGCCAACCAGGTCGGCATCACCGACAAGCGCAAGGAAACGCTCGACTTCTCGCCTGCGTACACGTTCTCGTCCGCGCAGCTGATCCAGCGCAAGGACGACACGCGCGAGTTCAAGTCGCTGGAAGACCTGAAGGGCAAGAAGCTCGGCGTCGCGCTCGGCACCAACTACATGGACATGGCGAAATCGGTGCCCGGCATCGACGTGAAGACGTACCCGGGCGCGCCCGAGTACCTGCGCGATCTCGCGGCCGGCCGCCTCGACGCGGCGCTCAACGACCGCCTGATGCTCGCGTACCTGACGAAGAACTCGCAGTTGCCGCTGCGCCCGGGCGCGAACGTCGGTTCGGCGAACCCGTCGGGTATCCCGTTCAAGAAGGGCAACCCGAAGTTCCAGAAGGCGATCGACGACGCGATGACGCAGCTCGAGGCCGACGGCACGTTCACGAAGATCTCCGACAAGTGGTTCGGCATCGACGTGACGAAACCGATCAAGTAAGCACGCCTGCATTTCCCGCCTGACGGCGGGCCGGAAAGGGCGGCATCCGCAACGATGCCGCCCTTTGTTTTATCGGTCCGGTTTATGATTGCGCTTTCGCGCACGCATTCGCTTCGTATTCCATGTCGACAACGTCCCTGCTCGTCCAATCGCTGCCGGTGCTCGCCCAGGGTGCCGTACTGACCGTCAAGTTCGCCGTGCTGTCGATGGTGTTCGGCCTGCTTGGCGCCGTCGTGCTCGCGATGATGGGCATCCGGCAAAGCGAAGCGCTCGACGGCTTCGAGCGCATCTGGGTCAACGCGCTCGCGTGGCTGGCGCGCGCGTACGTGAGCCTGATGCGCGGCACGCCGCTGCTCGTGCAGATCTTCGTGATCTATTACGGGCTGCCGAGCCTCGGCATCTCGCTCGACCCGACGCCGGCCGGCGTGATCGCACTGTCCGCGAACGTCGCGGCCTACATGTCGGAAAGCATGCGCGGCGCGATCAACGGGATCGCGCGCGGCCAATGGCTCGCCGCATACAGCCTCGGGCTGTCGTGGGGCCAGACGCTGCGCTACGTGATCGGCCCGCAGGCGCTGCGCATCGCGGTGCCGAGCCTGTCGAACAGCCTGATCAGCCTGATCAAGGACACGTCGCTCGTGTCGGTGATCACCGTGACCGAACTGCTGCGCAGCGCGCAGGAAGTGATCGCGGCGACCTATCAGCCGCTGCCGCTCTATCTCGCCGCCGCGGCCGTGTACTGGATCCTGTGCCAGATTCTCGAATGGGTGCAGCGCTGGTACGAAAAGCGCCTGTCGCTGCCGTCGCGGCACTGAGCCGCGCAGTTACGCCGGGCCGCGCTCGCGGGCCCGGCGCCCTCCTTTCCGCCTGTTTCGTCCATTCCGCCTATTCGCCCGAATAGCGCACGCCGAGCACGGCGCGCGCCGCATCGGTCATCGCAATCATCTGCCGCGAATGGTCGTGCGTCATGATCGGGCTTTCGGTCTCGCCCGCGCGCAGCAGGTCGCAGAAATGCGCGGTTTCGTAGTTCAGCCCGCCGCCCGCGGCCGGTGCGTCGAGTTCGACGGTGCGCCCGTCCGCATAGCGGATCGTCGCACGCTCGGGGTTCCACCACTTCTCGTGAATCGTCACGTGGCCGCCGGCCGCGGCGATCAGCGCGTCGCCGCGCCCCATCACGTCGAGCCCGCAAAAGAGCTGCGCGATCCCGCCGTTCGCATGCACGCTGTTCAGGCTCGCGAACAGGTCGACACCGGTCGCACCGACGCGGCCGAGCGTCTGTACGTCGCGCGCCGCGCCGAGCCAGTCGACAGCGAGAAACGCCTCGTAGATGCCGATGTCGAGCAACGCGCCGCCTGCGCGATCGAGCCGATAGACGGAATGGTCGTCCGGCACCGACGACGATGCGCAGCCCGCCCGCACGAGCCGGATCTCGCCGATCGGATCGTCACGCAGGTGCGCACGCAGTTGACGATACAGCGGGAAGAATGGGGGCTTCATCGCCTCCATGAAGAGCCGCCCGGCATCGCGCGCCGCGTCCAGCACCGTGTCGAGTTGCGCGGCGTTCAGCGCCGCGGGTTTCTCGCACAGCACGGCCTTGCCGGCAGCCAGCGCGGCCAGCGTGTACTGCGCGTGACTGTCATGGAGCGTCGCGATGTAGACCGCGTCGATTTCGTCGCTCGCGAGGAGCGCGTCGAGGCGCGCGGCAGGCGTGCCGCCGTATGCCCCGCAGAAGGCCGCAGCCGCGTCGGCGCGGCGGGCCCAGACGCCGGTGAGCGTGGCGCCCGGCACGTGTGCGAGGCTTTGCGCGAAGCGGCGCGCAATGCTGCCTGCACCGACGATGCCGAAGCGCACCGGGCGATGGTCGTTGTCGTTCATCCTGATCTTCCGTGTCGGTCGTATGACGGTGGCCGGCACGCTGCCGGCCGGCCGTCATGATAAACGGCCCGGCGGCACGAGGATGAGCGACACGCGCCGCGTCAGGCGCGCACCGGCACGTCGACCGAGAAATCGCGCGAAATCTCGTCCGCGCTGAAATCGATCAGCGCGAGCGACGCCGCTTCGGCTTCGCGCGGGTCGCGCCGCTCGATCGCATCGACGACGCGCGCATGTGCCTTCACCGCGGTGTCGTGCGCGCCCTCCTTCTGCACGACGCGCGGATTCACGAGACGCACTGCTCCGCGCACGATCGCCGCCATCTGCTGGAAGAACTGGTTGCCGCTCGCCTGGACGATCCGCGTATGCAGCAGCTCGTCCGCCGTGTCGTAGCCGGGGTCGCCCGGCTGCAGCACCTTGAACGCATCGAACGCTTCGCGAATGCCCGCGATGTCGGCCGCCGTCGCACGCACCGCCGCCTGCGCGGTCGCACGTGGCTCGATCAGCATCCGGAATTCGATGACGTCGCGCATGAACTGCGGATCGGGTTTTGCCCGAAAGCGCCAGCTCACAACGTCCTCGTCGATCATCCGCCAGTCGCGCATCGGCCGCACGCGCGTCCCGACTTTCGGACGCACGTCGAGCATGTCGCGCGCAAGCAACATCGACAACGCTTCCCGCATGACCGTGCGGCTCACATCGAACTCTTTCGACAGCACGTCCTGCGGCGGCAAGATGCCGCCGTACTTGTCCTCGACGATACCCGCGACAAGCCCATCCATCACTTTGGCGACCAGTGACCGGTCTTTGCCCTGCTCCATGACACCTCCCCGTGCGTCGATTTGCGAACACCTGCTCCGCAGTTCCGCCGGCCCTGGTTACTACTCTGTTCTTATGATCTATAAGTTGATGAGTTCGACGATATTTCGCTATCTGGTAAACACCTGACAGGGTTATCCCTCTTTTGAACGAGGTGATTTATACGGCTAAAAAAAAGGCCCGGGAAGCGCGCCGCGCCTGCCGGACCCCGGTTTCCACAAGATTTAACCATCCAATCCATGACGGCCGATACCGCACCGTTACGGACTGCTTCTCATTCAGTTTCAGCCGGCCGGATAAACGATCGTTTCGACGCCGTTTTCCGTGCTGAGCAAGCACAGATTCGCGCCGCGTTCGGCGAACAGGCCAACCGTCACGACGCCCGGCCATGCGTTCAGCTGCGCTTCGAAACCGCGCGGATCGGCGATCTGCAGGCCCTTCACGTCGATGATCTCATTACCGTTATCGGTGATGTAGGGCGCGCCGTCCTTCGTCACGCGCAGCACGGGCACGCCGCCGAGCGCGGTCACGCGCCGGCCGATCGCGGTGCGCGCCATCGGCACGACCTCGATCGGCAGCGGGAACGCGCCGAGCACCGGCACGCGCTTGCTGGCGTCGGCGATGCAGACGAACGTGTCGGCCACCGACGCGACGATCTTCTCGCGCGTCAGCGCGCCGCCGCCGCCCTTGATCATCGCGCCGCCTGCGTCGATTTCGTCGGCGCCGTCGACGTACACCTGAAGCGACTCGATCTCGTTCAGGTCGAACACCTTGATGCCATGCGATTTCAGGCGTTCGGTCGTGGCGACCGAGCTCGACACGGCGCCGCGATAGCGCGATTTGACGGCGGCGAGCGCGTCGATGAAGCAGTTGGCGGTCGAGCCGGTGCCGACACCGATCACGGCGCCTTCCGGCACGTTCTGGATCACGTAATCGGCGGCGGCCTGGCCGACGAGGCGTTTGAGTTCGTCTTGAGTCATGGCGTGGTAATGCTGCGGGATTGCGGAAAACTGCCAGTTTACCGGAGTCGGCGGACGCCCCCGCGTTTTTCGGCGTGCGATACGCCGCGTAGTCACCGCGTGTCGGCCGCCGGTGCGGGGGCCGACGCTTGCGTGCCGGGGAAGTACTTGTCGAGCAGCGCCTGCGCGATCGCGTCGCTTTCCGCGTCCGGATTGCCCGCGTAATCGGATGGCCGGAAATGCATCTGGAACGCCGCGATCACGCGTTGCGTGCGCGTGTCGAGCACGCCGTCGGTCGGCACGTCGTAGCCGTAGCGCGCGAGCTTGAACTGCAGGTCGCGCACGTCGACCGGCGCGTGCGGGTCGCGGCCGCCGAGCCGCGCGGCGACGGTCGCGTCGTCCGGCCATGCGCCGACGCCGGCTTGCGCGAGCGCATGCCACGGGAACAGCGGGCCGGGATCGATCTTGCGTTGCGGCGCGATGTCGCTGTGCCCGACCACGCGCGTCGGCGCAATCCCGTAGCGCGCGACGATGTCCTTCGACAGACGGATCAGCGCGTCGACCTGCTCGGGCGGATACGGCTGCCAGGTACGCTGCTGCGCGTCGAGCGGGCCGCGGTTCACGTTCTCGATGCCGATCGACACCGCGTTCAGCTCGGTCGTGCGCTGCCACTCGCTGACGCCCGCGTGCCACGCGCGCCGCGCTTCCGGAACGAGCTGGTAGACGACGGGCATCCCGCGCTCGGTGCGCGGCTGCGGCGGGATGACGTAATGCACGCTGACCGACTCGCCGGTCAGCGTGCGCAGCGATTTCGTCTCGTCGCTTTCGGTGTAATGCATCACGAGAAAGCGGATCCGCGAATCGGCGCCGCGCGCGTGCAGGCTCGTGTCGGCGTAGTAGGCGTCGCGTTCGACGAGCGACGGCGACGTGCAGGCCGCCAGCAGGCCGAGCACGGCGCAGGAGACGCCAACACGAAACAGGGTCATCGGTCGCGGGTTCCGCAGAGCCGCGTGCCGCGTTGCATCGCGACGCGCGTCGTTCGGGTCATTCGACGCCCGCGCATCGCGCGCGGGACGGGGCAGCCCCGGGCTCAGCCCTTCACGCGCCGCTGGCGCACGGCTTCGTACAGGCACACGCCGCTGGCGACCGACACGTTCAGGCTTTCGACGCTGCCGGCCATCGGGATGCTCATCACTTCGTCGCAGGTATCGCGCGTGAGCCGGCGCATGCCTTCGCCTTCCGCGCCCATCACGAGCGCGACGGGGCCGTCGAGCTTCGTGTCGTAGAGCGTCGCCGACGCCTCGTCCGACGTGCCGATAATCCACACGCCGGCCTCCTTCAGCTCGCGCAGCGCGCGGGCGAGGTTCGTCACCGTGATGTACGGCACCGTATCGGCCGCGCCGCTCGCCACCTTGGCCGCGGTCGCGTTCAGGCCGACCGCCCGGTCGCGCGGCGCGATCACCGCGTGCGCGCCGGCCGAATCGGCGACCCGCAGGCATGCGCCGAGGTTGTGCGGATCGGTGACGCCGTCGAGCACGAGCAGCAGCGCGGGCCCGTTGATGCCGTCGAGCAGCTCGGACAGGTTCTGCGCGAGCGGCATGTCCTCGACGCGCGCGACGACGCCCTGGTGGCGCTCCGTATGCGCGAGGCCCCACAGGCGCGTTTCGTCGGCCGCGATCAGCCGCACGCCCGCTTCCTTCGCGGTGTGCAGGAAGTCCTGCATGCGGCGGTCGCGGCGCGTCTGGTCGTACAGCACCTCCGCCACCGTCGATGCATCGTGCCGCAAACGTGCGGTCACCGCATGAAAACCGTAAAGAACCTTCAGACGTGACATGACTGGAACAACCTTCGATCAAACGTGCGGCCGTGCGACGTGCGCGGCCGCGATCCATGGAAAAGGAAAGCGCCGCGTGGCCGGCCGATGACCGGTGACGCGGCGTCTCTCGATACTGCGGGGCGTGCGCGTACGCCGCCCCGAACGCTCAATACTTCTTGCGGGCGCGGGCCTTCTTCGCGGTCGGCTTCGCGGGTGCGCCGCCGCCACCGCCGCCGCCCTTCTTCTTCGCGGCGCCACGCGCGGCGCGCGCTTCCTTCACCGCGACGCTCGGCGCGCTCGCGGCCGGCTTGCGACGCGGCGCGGCTTCGTCGACCGGCGGCAGCGCACGCGCGGGCCGCCGCCGTTGCGATCGACGCCGGCAGCCGGCGCGGGCGACGGACGCGGCGCCTTCACCGGCGTATCGCGCACGAGGCGGAAATCGATCTTGCGCGCATCGAGATCGACGCGGCTCACCTGCACGCGCACGCGATCCGACAGGCGATAGCGGATGCCCGTGCGTTCGCCGCGCAGCTCGTTCTTGATCTCGTCGTACTGGAAGTAGTCCGAGCCGAGCTCCGTCACGTGCACGAGCCCTTCGATGAACAGCGTGTCGAGCTGCACGAAGATGCCGAACGACGTCACGCCGTTCACCATCCCGCCGTACTCCTCGCCGAGCTTGTCGCGCATGAAGTAGCACTTGAGCCACGCCTCGACGTCGCGCGACGCTTCGTCCGCACGGCGCTCGTTCGCCGAGCAGTGCAGGCCAAGCTCTTCCCAGATCGCCGTGTTCGAGCGCGAACGGCCGCGCGCTTCGTCGTCGGCCTGCTGCATCGCGCGGGCGCGCGGCGACAACGCGGTATTCAGCTCGAAGCCTTCCGGCGCCTTCGGCGCGTACTTCTTGCCCGACAGGATCGCGTAGATCGCGCGGTGCGTGAGCAGGTCCGGATAGCGGCGGATCGGGCTCGTGAAGTGCGCGTACGCCTCGTATGCGAGACCGAAGTGACCGATGTTGTCGGGGCTGTAGACCGCCTGCTGCATCGAGCGCAGCAGCATCGGCTGCAGCATCTGCGCGTCCGGCCGGTCGCGGATCTGCGCCATCAGCGCCGCGTAGTCGCTCGCATGCGGCTTGTCGCCGCCGCCGAGCGAGAGGCCCATGCCGCGCAGGAACGCGCGCAGGTTCTCGAGCTTCTCCGGCGTCGGCCCCGCGTGCACGCGGTACAGGCCCGGATGCTTGTTGCGCTTCAGGAAATCGGCCGCGCAGACGTTCGCGGCCAGCATGCATTCCTCGATCAGCTTGTGCGCGTCGTTGCGCTGGCGCGGCACGATCTGCTCGATCTTGCCCTGCGAATTGCAGACGATGTAGGTCTCGGTCGTGTCGAAGTCGATCGCGCCGCGCTTTTGACGGGCGGCGAACAGCGACTTGTAGACGCCGTACAGATCCTGCAGGTGCGGCAGCAGGTCGGCGCGGCGCGCGGCCTCCGGCCCCTTCGTGTTCGACAGCACGGCCGCGACTTCCGTGTACGTGAGGCGCGCCGCCGAATGGATCACGGCCGGATAGAACTGGTATGCCTTGATCTCGCCGCGCCCGGTGATCACCATGTCGCACGCGAGCACGCAGCGATCAACCTGCGGATTCAGCGAACAGAGGCCGTTCGACAGCTTCTCCGGCAGCATCGGGATCACGCGGCGCGGGAAGTAGACCGACGTGCTGCGCTCGAGCGCGTCGGCGTCGAGCCCGCTACCCGGTTGCACGTAGTGCGACACATCGGCGATCGCGACGATCAGCCGGTAGCCGTCGCCGCGGCCGACCTTGACCGGCTCGCAGTAGACGGCATCGTCGAAGTCGCGGGCGTCCTCGCCGTCGATCGTCACGAGCGGCACGTCGCGCAGGTCGACGCGGAAACGCAGGTCGGCGGGGCGCACCTTGTCGGGCAGCGCGGCGGCTTCGTCGAGCGCCGGCTGGCTGAATTCGTGCGGCACGCCGTACTTGCGCACCGCGATTTCGATTTCCATGCCCGGATCGTCGATGTCGCCGAGCACTTCGACGACACGGCCGAGCGGCTGCGAATGACGGCTCGGGAAATCGGTCAGCTCGACGACGACGACCTGCCCGACCTTCGCCTTCTTCACGTTCTGCGTGATCAGGATGTCGTGGCCGATGCGCTTGTCTTCCGGCGCGACGATCAGCGCGCCGTTCTCGTTCAGCAGGCGGCCGATCACACGCTTGTTCGCGCGCTCGGTGACTTCGACGACATGCCCTTCCGGCCGGCCGCGGCGATCGTAGCCGACGATCCGCGCGAGCACGCGGTCGTTGTGCATCACCTTCTGCATTTCGCCGTTCGGCAAGAACAGGTCGTCCTGGCCGTCGTCGCGGATCACGAACCCGTAGCCGTCGCGATGCCCTTGCACGCGCCCTGCGACGAAATTCGACGGATGGGTCAACTGGTAGTGGCCGCGCTTGTCGAGGCGGATCTGGCCGTCGCGCTCCATCGCGGCGACACGCCGGAAGAACCCCTCGCGCTCCTGACGCTTGATCGACAGGGCTTCGGCGATGTCGTTGGCGGCCAGCGGCGCGTCGCTCGTACGCAGCACGCCGAGAATCTCTTCACGGCTCGGAATGGGGTACGGATATTTGCTCAAGGGTTTGTCGATGATTGTTCTCGTTGCGTTGACTGATGGTGCACGGCATCAACATAGAGGTGTCCGTCTGACAGTTCTATATTGACGGCGGCGGGTCATTCTATCACCCGCCCGTGTCGCCAAAAGACGGGAATGCCGCCGGCGCGCGCGGCGACGGCCGGTTTGCGATGCATCGCAAAAAAGTGTTGACAGGAATAATTGGGGCGCTATAATTTCGCTTCTTTGCAGCAAGCAGCTACTGCAAAACGTGCCCAGGTGGCGGAATTGGTAGACGCACTAGGTTCAGGTCCTAGCGGTGGCAACATCGTGGAGGTTCGAGTCCTCTCCTGGGCACCATCTGTATTTAAAAAGGTCGGCTTCTAGCCGGCCTTTTTTCATTTTCGGCCCAGGAAGTAAAGCGCCTGCGCGCCCGCCTTCCCTTTCATCGACTCACTGCGGCGGCCTCGTCAAAGCATGCGCTTCAGCACGCCGTTCTTCGACACGAAATGGTGCTTGAGCGCGGCGCCCGCGTGCGCGACCACCAGCAATGCCAGCAGATAGCAGCCGATCTTGTGCAGGACGAACCAGTGCTCGGTAACCGGCCCCGCGCTGAACGGCGTATTCACGTAAACCGCCCAGAACAGCCAGTAGCCGTCCGGCACCATCACGAAGCCGCTGAACAGCACGAACGCGACGAGCGCGTAAATCAGCGAGTGCACCAGATGCGCGATCGACCGCTGCTTCGAAGGAATCGACGCGATGTCGGGCGGCGTCCGACGGAAGAACGACCACACGTAGCGCAGCGGAAACAGCACGATCAGGCTGCTCGCGAGCGACATGTTGAGCGTCGACACGAAACGCCAGACGTCCGGCTGGGTAATGAAGTGCAGCGAGAATCCGGCCACCATCGTGTACAGGATCACGACCGCGAAGATCCAGTGCAGTGCGCGGGAAAAGCGATCGTAGCGGCCGTCATCCGAAGACGCTTGCCGAAAACTGGTCTGAGAAACCGTATGCATGATTCATCCTTTATCGATTGCCATTGCAGTGTTGTGTTGGAACAGTGGATGAAATTATCGACGTCGATTCCGGTATGGATAAGCATCCTCAAAGATTTCAAAACGCCCGGTCCGGCGCTGGCCGGCGCGCGGACGAGCGCCGCGTGGCCGGCCGGCGTCAACGCATCTCGATCAGGAATGTCATCACGCCGTCGCCCGAACCCGCCGTCACGCGCTCGCCGTACTGGTAGTACTGCGCGGTGAACGGCAACGTGGTCGCGCCGACGGTCGCATCGCCGAGGCTGTGCCACGCATTCAACGCCACCGGCGCTTCGTCCTTCAGCACGCGGATCCCCACCCCTTGCGCGGCAGCGTCGCCATGCAGCTTCAGCACGTCCGCCGTGCCCGGCACCGTCTCGCCGAGCAACTGGATCGACAGCGGCGTCGGCCGCGCTTCTCCATACGGGCTGCAGGTCAGGTTGATCGCGAATTCCCGCGACGCACGGGTCGAGCCCGGACCATCGAAAGCGTTCGCGGGCACCGCGCCGAGCGGCACGACAAGATGCTTGGAATCGGTATTGACCGTGCAGGCGACACCGCGCACATAGCTGCTCGTGATGTGCTTGTGCACCACGTTGTGGTCGGGGTCGCCAATCGCGGCCGATGCATCGACGCTCAGCACCTGCCCCTGCAGGAAGCCGGGCGTCACCGGCCCGGTCTTGACGAGTTCCACGTCGATCACGTACTCGCGCGCCGTGCCATCGCCCGGATGCACGCCGAGCAACCCGTCGGTCTGGCCGCCGAGATCCTCGCCATCTCGCGCCACGCGAAGCGCGAGCCCGGGCAGGTTGCTCGCCCAGAGGTTCATGCCCGGCAGCGGACCGAACTCGCTCGCATACCGCAACGTGCGTGGCTCGGGCACGTTCTGGCCGTTGCGCGAGCAGGTGACGGTCAGCGTGAAACGCGCCGACGCGACGATGCCGCCGGCGTCGACACTGTCGGCCGCGATCGGGCCGAACTCGAGCGGATTGAAGTCTTCGGGCGCGCTCAGGCACGTGGCGAACGCGGGCGCCGTACCGAGCGTCAGCGCGACGAGTGCCGCCCAGCGGCGCAGACGCGCGGCAAATCGGAAAGTCGAGGGTTTCATGATCGGGATGACGAGGTTGACGCGGCGTCGGCCCGCAGCGCCGGATGCGCGCGCGAGCAGACGGCCGCGAGTTCGGGAAAATTGCGATGCGCGGTCGATTCGCCGATGTCGTACGACAGCGCGCAGCGTTCGTCCGCACGCATGCCCCAGCGCACGAGCAGGTCGCCGGCGCGGTCGATCCCCGTGACGAAGCCCTGACCGTTCGGGCCGACCATGCCGACCGCCTTGCCGTTCGCCGTCAGCACGGCCGCGCCGAACGGCACCGGCTTGCCCGCGTCGTCGACCAGATCGAGCATCAGGCGCCCGGCCTCGACCTCGAACGGCGCCAGCACGACCGCCCCGCGCGTCGGCACGACGTGCACGATCGCGTTGCGGATCTCGAGCCGGCGATCGAGCTCCGCGGTCCGCAATGCGATGCGGTTCTGCCGGTACGGCGTGACATGCGGCACGACCGCATAACCCGCGCGGTCGGTACGCACGCCGGCATGCGCCACCACGCCGACGCCGGCCGCGCGCTCGCTGCGCACGAGCGCGACGGTTTCGCCGAGCGGCTGCGACAACGTCACGCCGCCGCCGTGCACGAGCACGCCGCCCGCGGCACTGACCGATGTCTGCGAGCCGCCGCGCGCCTGGTTGTGGGTGGCCGAGAACTGGCCGGCCGTCGCCCGATAGTTCAGGTTCAGGGCGCCGCCGAGGCCGTTCGCCGATCGATCGGCGTCGACGCCATAGCTGAGGCTATCGTCGGCGAGCAGCGTGCCGAACACGCCCGCGCGCTGCTCCGTGCCGGCAGTGCCGGCGATCAGCGTCGCGCTGCCGTACGCGCGAGGCGCCGCCGTGCGCCCGCCGCCGATCGGAAGCGACAGGTTCAGCGACACCTGCCGGCTGCTCGCGCCGCGGGCGCGCGACTCGTGGCTGACGCTCACGTTGTACGACACGCGCGATACGCTACCCGAATAGCCGAGCTGCACCAGCCGGTCTTCCCCCGCGCCGTCGCGGTACGTGCGCCGGCTCGCGTTGACGTACAGCGAGCCCGCGCGTCCGAGGTTCTGCGACACGCTCAGCTCGCTGCGGCTGCGCTTGCCGGCGCGATACGCCCACCGGTCGACCGACGCCGCATAGCGCACCGCGACGTCGGACAGGCTGCGATAGCCGTCTGAATAATGATGGTGCGCGGCGCGCAGCTCGGTGCCGGTGGCCGCGAACGCCTTCGCGAACATCAGGCGCGCGGCGCTGCCGGCCCCCGCCTGCCCCGCGTGGTTCCGGTGGCGCGCATGCGTGACGTCGACCGACACCGCGCCCAGGCGCGCCATGTTGCGCGCGACCCCGGCCGCCAGCGCCGCATAGCCGCTCGCGAAGGTCGCGCCGCCGTAGATCGTCGTCTCGCCCGGCAAGCCATAGGCGGCGCTCGCCGACGCGAACCACTGCGGCCGGCCGGAATCGGCGCGCAGGCGGCCCGCGGCCGCGCGATACGACCACGCGTTCTGGCGCAGCAGGGTCGGAATACTCGCCGACGACTGAATGAAGCTGCGCGCCTGCCCGTCGGCCTCGATGATCGTCACCTCGAGATCCGCGTTCGACGCGACCGCATACAGATCGTCGATCTCGAACGGGCCGGGCGGTACGTAGCTGTTGTAGATCAGATAGCCGTTCTGACGGATCTCGACCTTCGCGTGGCTTTGCGCGATGCCGCGCACGACGGGCGCGTAGCCGCGCTGGCTGTCCGGCTGCATGGTGTCGTCGGACGCGAGCTGCACGCCCTGGAAGGCCACGCTGTCGAACACGCTGCCGGACGTGAAGCTGTCGCCGAGCGTCACGCGGCTGCGCCACGCGGGGATGTCGCGTTCGAGATAGGCGTTCGAGAACTGCGTCTGCAAACCGGACGCGTTGCGGTTCGCCATCGCGCTGCCGCGCAGGCGCCACGCGCCGAGGTTCAGGCCCGCGCGCACGCTGCCGTAGGCTTCCGTCGCGTGGCCCGACGGCAGGTCGCCGTAGCGCCGCTGCGCGGCGTTGACACGGTAGTCGATGCGCATCGCATCGATGCCGTTGTCCCAGCGCGACGGATCGACCGAGCCGCGCGGGACCCGCTTCATCTTCGCCTGCGGGACCGTCAGCGACAGCGCCTGGCGATCCGGGTCTACCGTGACGGTCGCGTCCGGCATCGCGTCGCGCAGGTTCATGCAAGCGGACGCATTGTCCTGTGCATCCGCGAGTCGCGGAAACGCCGCGAGATTCACGCCGAACGCATCGAGTTGCGCGGCGCTCAGGCACGGCCGTACCGATTCGTCGGGGGCGCCGCGCTCGAAGCGGATGTCGTTCAGGCCGTACGATTCGCCATTCACCGCCACCTCGACCGGATGGATGCCGGGCAGCAGCACGTTCGCCTCGGCGAACGCGTCGAGGTCCACGTCCGCCTGCGTGTTGCCGAACGCGAGGAACGCGGGATTGAATGCCGTCTGCGCGTGCGCGGACCCGCCGCCCGCGATCGGCAATCCGATCGCGAGGGTCGAGGCGAGCGCGAGCACGCATCGGCGCAGCAGGTGAAGGCGTCGTGTCATGAACGAAAGGCGCGGCGCGCGCCGGATGAACGCGCGCCGCGTGAGGTCTGAAGGATGAAAAGGTCGTAAAAGCGGATCGTGAAGCGCCCGTCGGCCGCGGCTGCGCGACCGCGTCGCATCAGGTGGCGTCGGCCGGCACCGTCACCGTGACGGTCGGCGTCACGGCGCCGTAGTCGTTGATCGTGCTGAACCGCAGCGCGACCGGCTGCGCCGGCAGCGCACGGAGGTTGCGCAGCGGGTAGGTCGTCGCCTGCAACGGCGGCGCCGTCTCGAGATCGACATCCTCGGTCGCCCCCGCATCGACGTCGATCTTCGCGAACGTGACGTGATAAGGCGTCGGATTGAACACCGCCAGCATCGCGCCGTCGCGCGACGGCACGATGCGCCAGGTCAGCGCCGCCGGTGCATCGGCCGCCGAGCCGGTCAGGCCCTGCGGGCGGTAGAACGCCTTGAGCCGCGTCTGGATCGCGATCTGCAACACGTTCTCCTGCTTCGCCGCGACCGGTATTTCCTTCACGTTCAGCCACAGCATCGACTCGCGATCGGCCGGCAGTGCGTGCTTGACGCGCATCACGCGCAGCAGGTTTTCCTTGCCGGGATCGAGCCGCGACAGCGGCGGCGTAACGAAGAACGGCGCTTTCGCGCCGGCCTGCGCGGGCCCGCCGTCGATCCACGCCTGCACGACATACGGCTGGCCGTCCGTGTTCTTCACGGGCACGACGGCCTCGCGCCGGTCTTCCTGCAGGATCACGCGGGTCGCGCCCACCACGATGCCCGCGAGCGCGCCGTGAGTCATGCACAGCCCGAGCATGCAGGCAAGCACGCGGGGTACGAAGCGATGCGTCATCGGCTGGCCCCCTCGGCTCAACGGTAGTTCAGCGTGAACGACGCCGTACCGTTCGCCTCGCCCGCCTCGGTCTGGTCCGACGTCGAAACGTAGTTCGCGGCGAAGTTCAGCACGTTGCTGCCCGGCGTCAACTGGAGTGTGTCGGATTCCGTATTGATGCCGATCTGCTTGCCGTCTTCGTGCATCAACTGGATACCGACGCCTTTCGCGTCGTCCTTGCTGCCGGTGCCGACCGCGAGCAGCGTCGCATCTTCGCCGTGCGACAGCCCTTCGAACTGCGCACGCACGCCGCTCAACTGCTCATTGCACTCGCTCAGCGCGATCTGGAACGGCACGCGACGGCTTTCCCGGCCCGCTTCGGCGAGCTGGTCGATACCGATTGCGCCGAGCGGCACCTGAATATTGCTGTTGTCGATCTTGCAGGTCGTCGCGACGATCTTGCCGTGGAAGTTCACCGTGCCGTCGGCCGCGAACGCGGACGTCGAACCGAATGCCGCCATCAGGGCGAGCAGCACGAAAGGTTTCTGGAACTGTTTCATCGAATGTCTTGGGGAAAAGTAAGGAGCTTCACTGCCGGTCCCGGACAGCGGAACCGTGAACCCGTCGAGTTCACAGGCATTATTCCGGCCCGGTCGCCGCCACCCAACAAATGTGAAGAGATCCTCAACGATCGCCCGACAGGCGCCGCACGCGCGCCGAGCGCGAGCGCGATCTCGCACCGGCGTGACCGAACGTGCCGTTCGAACCGGTGGAAAATGACAGAGAAAGAACAGGTGGATGAATGGATCGCGAAGCGCGCCGCCGCGCATCACGACAGCGTCGCGACGTGCATCGTTGCAATGCCGAACGGCGGCGGAAGGCCAGCGAGCCGAGGCGGTGCGCCACCCCGCGTCGCCGGATCGGGAGACGAAGCGGCCGCTATCCGGCCGGATGCTCAGGCCCGCTCGAGCCGGTATCCGTAGTTGTAGACCGTCGTGATCACGAGGCCATTTTTTGCGCGCAGCCCGAGACTCGAGCGCAGCTTGCTCACGTAGGTGGCAAGCGTCGCGTCGTACTTCCGGTCGACCACGCCCCAGATGCGCTTGATCATCATGTCCTTCGACACGATCCGCCCGACGCTCTCGAACAGCATCAGCGCGACCTCGAACTCGCGCAGAGACAGTTCGACCGGCGCACCGTCCACGGTCGCGGCGTGCGCGCTCACGTCGAGCGCGAACTTGCCGACCTCGACGACCTTCGCCCGCTGCGTCTCGGGATAGTACTTGCGCGCCTGCGCGTTCACGCGTGCAACCAGCTCGCGCTCGCGCAGCGGCTTGATCAGGTAATCGTCGGCGCCGCTGTTCAGACCGAACACGATGTCGTTCTCGCCGTCGTGCTGCGTCATCATGATGATCGGCAGCGCGTCGGCGAACGATTCGCGCGCCCAGCGCATCACCTCGATCCCCGACTTGCCCGGCACGTCCCAGTCGAGCAGCAGCACGTCGACGCGCTGGGTGCGCACCAGTTCGATGAAGCCGTCGCCGTCGTGCCGCACCTCCGTGTCGTAGCCGGCCTTGTTGAGCCAGCCGGCCACGACGCCTGCCTGGGTCACGATGTCTTCAAGTATTGCGACAATCATGTTCGTCCTGATCTCAGTATGCCGCCCCGTCTCCCGGCCCGTTCGCCGCAGCGTCGACCGGAGCGGGCGGCAGATAAACAAAAGTCCATTCGCTGTACGCGCCGCTGTCGCCGAACGCGTCGTATCGCGCCGGGAAACCCTGGCGCTTCAGCGGTTGCCCGGGCGCCTCGCTGAACACGCCCATGATGCCGCCGTCCGGCGCCTTCACGAGCCCCCACTGCGTCGACCCGGTCAGCGGATCGGCGTACAGGCGCCGCAGGTGACGCACCGTCGGCAGCCCGCGACGATCCTCGAGCAGCGCGTCGAGCGACGCCGGATAGCGGCCGCCTCCCGCCGCATTGTAGTAGCTTGCGATCGCCGCGCGAAACTGGTCGCCGACGAACAGGAGCTGCGCCTCGCGGTCGCGCTGCTGCACCGTCGTCCAGATCCGCGCCGCCTGCGTCATGCCGAGCCCGAGCGCCGCGACCAGCATCAGCACGCCGAGATACGCGATGCCGCGCTGTCTGCGCAAGCCGCATCGCCGATCACCACGTCGCATAGTCGCTCCCGTCGAGCGCACGCCCTTTCGCCCCGCTCTTCACGTCCGCGATGCCACCCGTCTCGCCGGCCTGCGGCCGCCACGAGCCGCGCTTGCCGGTGACCGGATCGAGCGGCAGCTCGCGCAGGTAGCGCTGCTCGACCAGCGCATCGAGCGTGGCGGGATCGCGGCTGTGATCCGCCCGATAGTCGTCGATCGACTGGCGCAGCGTGTTCAGGTTGTGACGCAGCACCGTTTCCTTCGCGCGGTCGCTCTGCTTCAGGTAGCCGGGCGCGACGAACGCGGTGAGCGCCGCGATGATCGCCATCACGACGAGCAACTCGATCAGCGTAAAGCCGGCGGCGCGGCGCACACGACTACCACTGGTTGTACGGGACGCCATTGAGGCCCTCCTTGCGGTTGGTCGAGCGGATGTCGAACACGTCCTCACCGGAAGAAAACGAATCGGGATCGCTCGCGTAGCTGCGCGTTTCCCACGTGTCTTCGGGCGCCTTGCCGTCGCATTCGCACATCGGATCGGCGGGAATCTTGCGCAGGAAATACAGTCGCGCACCGTCCGTCGACTTCTTGTCGACGACGCCGTCGACGAGCACGCGCAGGTCGGCCGGGTAGCCGCTCGCGTCGACGCTGCGCTCGATCCGCCCGTCGCTCGCCGCCTCCTTGTATGCATCGAGTGCCGAGCGGATCACGACCAGCGTACGGCGCAGCTCGGCCTCGTCCGCGCGCCGCTTGACCAGATCCGTCAACGGCAGCGCGACGGTCGCGAGCAACGCCAGCAGCGACATCGCCACCATCAGCTCGATCAGCGTAAAGCCGCGCGCACGGGCACGTCGACGGACGCTCATGCGAAGCCCCGCGTGCGGGACAGCAGCATCGGCGCGTCGGCGTACAGCGGCGCGGCCGGTTCGGGCCCGCCCACGAAGCGATCGACGAACGCCTGCAGCGTGGCGATCAGCGAGCGCACCGCGGTAGCGACCCGGTGCTCGCCGCGCGCAGGCGCAGCGGCGGCGCTCGCCTGCGCGTCCGGCGCCGGTGCGCCGGCATGCTCGAGCGCGGCCGGTCGCGCGCGCTGCGACGCCCCGTCGATGTCGCTCGCGCGATCCAGCTCGATTCGCGCCATCGCGATTTCCGCGCGCAGGCCGGCAGGCTTCGCCGGCGTGGCGGCCGCGTGCGGCGCATCCTCTCGCGGCGCTACCGCCCGACGGTTCGCCGCCGTGCCGGCCGGGGCGAGCGCGGCCACCTTGACGGCGGCAACCGGCTGCTGCCCGGCCGCGGCACGCGTACGCATCATTCCCACGCCGCGCACGCCGGACTCGACTGCAGGGCTCGTCGCGTCGTCCTGCCGGGCCTCCGCGGGCGCCTGCGGTTGCGCGCCGGCCGACTCTGCCGAGTCGGCGGTGTCGCGCTCCGCGGCTGCACGGTTGCCCGCGGGCGGCGACGGCTCGATCGGCGCGTCCAGATCCGGGCCGTTCGGCGACGGCAGGCGCGCCGGCACGGCCTGCGCGGACTCGAGCGTCAGCGCTTCGGTGGTCACGCGCGACTCGGTGCCCGACAGGAAGGTCGTCACCGCCGACATCGGCAGGTCGAGATTGCGCTCGATATGCGGCGTGATCAGCAGCACGATCTCCGAGCGCTCGTTGCTGCGGCCGTTCGAGCCGAACAGCCGGCCGAGCACGGGCAGGCCCGATACGCCCGGCAGCCCGGCGATGCTGTCGCTTTCGTTGCGCTTGACGAGGCCCGCGAGGATCTGCGTTTCGCCGTTCTTCGCGGTCATCAGCGTCTCGGCGTTGCGCGTGCCGAGCGAATACGCGACCAGGCCGGTCTTCGTGGTTTCCTTCGACAGGATGCTGCTGACCTCCATGTTCACCTTGACGCTCACCTCCTCGTTCAGGCTGATGCGCGGTTCGACCTTGAGCATCAGGCCCACGTCCTGGTAGCTGACCGATTCGGTCACGACGCCGTTCGCGTTGGTGGTCGTGACGATCGGCACGCGTTCGCCGATCTTGATGTTCGCCTTCTCCATGTTGCGCACGCGGATCTTCGGATTGGCGAGCGTCTTCGTCTTGCCCTGCTTCTGCAGCAGATCGATCGCGAGCGCGAGGCCGCCCGATTCGCTCGACACGCCGACGCGGTCGCGATTCAGCCGCAGCAGGTCGCCGAGCGTCAGCGCACCGCCTTCCACGCCGCCGAGCGCGTTGAACTGGATCTTGCCCGGATACTGGACGCCGAGATCGAGGCTGTCGTTCATGTTCACCTCGAGCACCTGCACGTCGAGCGTCACTTCCGATTGCGGGATGTCGAGCCCCATCACCACGCGCTCCGCGACCTGGATCGTCTCCGGCGTGTCGCGCATGACGACCGCGTTCACCCGCTCGTCCACGTACACGTCCTTCGGCTTGACCATCTGGCGCAGCGCGGCCATCACCGATTTGGCGTCCGCATGCGACAGGAAGAACGTGCGAATCGCGAACTCCGTGTAATTGCGGGCCTTCTCAGGCTGCGACGGGTAGACGAGCAGCGTGTGCTTGTCGAGCACCTTCTTCTCGAGCTGGTTGGTACGCAGCAGCAGGTTGATCGCGTCTTCGGCGGTCGTGCGCTCCGCGAGCAGCGTCGCGGCCTGACTGGTGTCCACGTCGCGGTCGAACACGAAATTCACGCCGGACACGCGCGAAATCACGTCGAAGATGTTGGCCAGCGGCTGCTGCTTGAAATTGAGCGACACCGGCTTGCGCAGCGCGTCGGACAGTTGCGGGCGCACCGCGCGGCTGGCCTGCGACTGGCGCAGCATCGTGTCGCGCAGGCGTTTGGCGCCCGCGTGGTTCGGTTGCTCGGCGAGGATGCGCCGCGCGATCTCGAGCGCCTCCTGCGGTTTCTCGCCGCCGATGCGCTGCGCGCGCGCGAGGTCGACCGCCATTTGCTGGCGGCGCTTGACCTGCTCGATCGTCTGGGCGGCTTTCAGGTTGCCCGGATCTTCGCCCAGCACGTTCTCCAGGTGATCGATCGCGGCCGCATGGTTGCCCTGCGCGACTTGGCGGTCGGCTTCCTTCAGTTCCGCGCGCACATACGCTTGCCGGCTGAATTCGACGGCGGTCGCGACGGCGATGTCGTCGGGCGCGGCGGCCTGCTGTTGCTGCAGCGTGCCGAGTCGTTCGGCGGGCGTCGCGGCGGCATCGGGCGCGGGATTGAACGGGGTACTTGCGCATCCTGTCAGCGCAAGCGCCGAAATCAGGAGCAACAGACTGACTTTACGTTTCATGATGGTGTTCGGCAGAGGTTGGATTCGGGGTTCATTGGATCGGGACGGGCAGCGACAACTCGACATCGGCACTGCCGCGGGTCACGATCACCGTGCCCTGTTCGCCCAGTTTCTTCAGCCGGTAGCCTTCGGCGATCTCGTCGCCCGGCCGTACCGCGTCGCGCACGTCGCAGCGCGATCCGCACAGCAGGAACGTCTTGCCGATGCCTTCCAGCACGACGATGCGCTGGCCGCTCTCGCGCCACTCCCCGGCGATCTCGAACGGGACGGCGGCGGCCGGCGGCGCGTCGATCGGCGTGTCGAGCGACGGCGGTTCCGGTTCGGGTGCGGGTTCGGGCGCCGCGACCGGCGGCGGGTCGTCGCGCGCCGGCTCCGCGCCGAGCGACGCCCAGCTCTGCGCCGGGAAGACGTCGACGATCGGCGCCGGGCTGCCGCTCTCGTGCGCGGCGCTGCCGCCGGAGAGGCAAGCGGTGGCGACTGCGAGCGCCAGCGGGATCAGGACGGTGCGCATCATGTATCGGGCCCCAGCAGGCTGACCCGCAGGTCGGCGGTGACGGTGGCGCTGTCGATCCGGTCGCGCTCGATCGACACGCCCTCGATGCGCACCATCGGCTGGTCCGCGATCTCGCGCATCGCTTCGCGCAGCCCGACATAGCTGCCGCTCAGCGCGATGCTGATCGTGAGCCGGCGCAGCTTGCCCTTCATCTCGACTTCGCGGCGATACGTCGCGTGCTTGCGATCCATGCCGCGCTGCGACAGGATCTGGAAAATCGAGTACGCCTGCTCGCTGCTGCGCAGTTGCTGCACCTGCTGCAGCGTCATGCCGCCGGCGCCGGCCTGCTTGCCCGGCTTCGGCAGCGCGGCCAGCTCCGCCACGCGCGCCGAACGCTCGGCCTCGAGCCGCTCGTCGTCCGGCTGCAGGTGCAGCGCGTGAGCGCCGATCAGCGCGACGACCAGTCCGCCCGCGAGCAGCCCCGGCACGCCGAGCTTGGCGGTCGCCGCATAGGCGCCCCAGCGCAGCCGCGCGGCAAGCGCCGTCGTGTCGATTGCTTTCAGGTTCGTCATGGGTGTTCGATGCTCAGGCTGAAGTGAAAGATGTTCTTGCCGTCCTCCGCTTTCGTGCGGTGCTGCAGCAGGCCGATCTTGCGGTCCGGGTGACGGTCGTTCAGACGATCGACGAAGATGTAGATGTGCGACAACTCCGCCGCGCCGCCTTCGATGCGCGCCTCGCGGCCGGCCTTGTCGACCGTCAGCGACTTCAGCGCGATTTGCGGCGTCCATGCGTGCTCGATCCAGTCGACCACCGACAGCCCGGAGCCCGCGGCGCTCGTCTTCTGCTCGGCGAGCACGCGCTCGATGCGGCGCTGCTCCGGCGTCATGCTCTTCTGCCGGCGCTGCTCGCGCGCGATCGCGCGCTTGCGCTGGTCGATACGGCTTTCGAGGCGGTCGACGTCGTCGCGCAACTGGTCGACGCGCGACCACTCGCTCGCGGCGAATGCACCGGTGAGCAACGCGCAGCACAGCGCGACGGCCGCCCACGGCGTGACGCGCGTGCGAGGCGCCGCGAAATCCAGTTCGTCGACGCGCGTCATGCCGGTTCTCCGGATGCGCACACGGGTACGTCGCCCCACCCGTCGTCGAGCAGCGTGACGTCGTCCGCGGCCGGCGGCGCGCCGTCGAGCGCACTCGCGAACGCCGCGCCGGCCAGCGGCTGCCCGGCCATCAGCGCGGCGGCGGCGAACCAGTCGTCGAGCCGCCGGCCGCCCGCACGCGGCAGCGTGACCACGTCGGCCCACTCGCCAGCGCGACGAAACACGCAGGTGACGACGCGCGGCTGCAATAGTGCGTAGCGGCAGTCTTCCGCGCTCAGGCGGCCCGCATGCAGCGTGAGCGACGCCGACAGCGCATCGCGCACGCTGACGAGCCGCCAGCCGGTGGCGCGGCTCACGGTCGCGAGCGACGCGAGCAACGTGTCGCAGGCCGCCACCGCCAGACGTGCGCGGCCGTGCCGCGCGGCTTCGATACGGATGCGCAGCGCACCGCGCTGCGCGCGGGCGGCGAACAGCGCGCGCGCATAGCCGTCCCAGGCGGCGTCCGACACCAGCCCGTCCTGCCACGGCAGCACGACGCCATGCGTCCACGGATGGCCGACGACGATCCGCAGGCGGTTGCACATCGGCAGGCGCTGCTTCGGCAGGTCGCCCAGCACCCGCGCCAGCGCGTCGGCCGGCAGTCCGTCGTGCGCGACGACGATCTGCGGCGGGCCGGCGCGACGCACGCGCCAGCCGTCGCTCGTCCACACGCGCAGCGTGTCGGCGTCGAGCACCGCGACGGCGTTATTCCACGGCGATCGCACGCTGCACCTCCTGGAACGTCGTGAGCCTCGCGCGAATCGCCGCCAGCCCCGCGTCGCGCATCGACTGGTAGTCGGCGTTGTCCGCAAGCGCGCGCGTCCGCTTCTCGATCGAGCGTTCGAGCAACGCGACCTTCATCGCGGCGTCGAGCGTCAGCACTTCCGCGAGCCCGATCCGGCCGTGATAGCCGGTGCCGCGGCACGTCTCGCAGCCCGCGCCGGGCGCGACCACGCGCTTCAGCTCGTCGAGCGGCGCGTCGCGCAGGTCGGCGCCGTGCGCGGCGTCGCCGCAGTTCGCGCAGATCCGGCGTACCAGGCGCTGCGACACGACGCCGTTCAGCGCCTCGAGAAACGTCGACGGCTCCACGCCCATGTAGATGAACCGGTCGATCACGCTGAACCCGTCGTTCGCATGCACGGTCGACAGCACGCGGTGGCCGGTCAGCGCGGATTGCACGGCGATCGACGCGGTCTCCTCGTCGCGGATCTCGCCGACCATGACCGTGTCCGGATCGTGACGCAGGATCGAGCGCAGGCCGCGCGCGAACGTGAGCCCCTTGCGCTCGTTGACCGGAATCTGCAGCACGCCCTGCAGTTCGTATTCGACCGGGTCCTCGATCGTGATGATCTTGTCGTCGCCGGTGTTGACCTCCGACAGCACCGCGTACAGCGTCGTCGACTTGCCGCTGCCGGTCGGCCCCGTCACGAGCATCAGCCCGTACGGACGATGCGCGAGCGCGCGCACGCGCCGCGCCGTCGGCGCATCGAAGCCGAGCACGTCGAGGCTCACGCTGTCGCCGCGCTGCGACTTGTCGAGCACGCGCATCACCGCGTTTTCGCCATGGGTGCCGGGAATGATCGACACGCGGAAATCGATTTCGCGGCCCTGCATCACGACCTTGAAGCGGCCGTCCTGCGGCACGCGCTTCTCCGCGATGTCGAGCGCGGCGAGCACCTTGAGACGCGACAGCGTCTGCGCGGCCGCCTCGAGCCCCGGAATATGGCGGATCGACTGCAGCACGCCGTCGATCCGGTAGCGGATCGACAGGCCGTCCGGCACCGCTTCGAGATGAATGTCGCTGGCGCGGCTCTGCAGCGCGTCGTAGAGCGTCGTGTTGACGAGCCGGATGATCGGGCTTTCGTCCTTCGCGATGCTCGCGAGCGAGATCGACTCGATCGCCTGCGCGAGCGAATCGCCCTGCGTATCGATCGTCACGTCATCCATCAGCCGCTCGCTCGACTCGATGTCGCCGAGCAGCCGCTCGACCTCGCCCGGCGCGCTCATCGCCAGTTCGATCGGCCGCGTGCCGAAGCGCGCAAGCAGTTCGTCGCGCACGTGGCGGGCGAACGGATCGGCGACGACCACGCACGGCGCGCCGTCGAGTTCGACCGGCAGCACGCGCCAGGTCAGCGCGTCGTGCAGCGGCAGCAGGTCGAAGCGCGTGCGCGCCGCGCGCAGCGCATCCGCGTCGACCGCGCCGATGCCGAGGCAGGCGGCCGCCTGCGCGAGCAGCGCCGCATCGGCGGCCAGCAACCCGCCGACGTACTGCGCGAAATCGACGCCCGATGCGTCGGATTCCGACTGCCAGCGTTGAACGATGTGTTCCGTTTTCATTGAATTTTCTCCAGTTGGACAGTGGAATCGCGAACGCGTTGGCGCCCGGGCTATCCGACGCTGCCGGCCAATTCGAAGATCGGCATGTAGAGCAGCAGGACCACCGCGCCGACCGTTGCGCCCACCGCGAGCATCAGGACCGGTTCGAACACCTTGCTGAGCATCTCGATCGCGCGGTCGAGCGCGCCGTCGTGAAACTGCGCGATGTGCTCGCACATCCCGCCGAGGTCGCCGCTCTGTTCGCCCACGCGCAACAGCCGCTCGGCGACCGACGTCGTCAATCCATGCGCGGCGAGCACGGCCGCGACCGGCCGCCCTGCGCGCATCTCGGTCAGCGCGACGGCGAGCCGCGCGCGAAAGTGCTCGGGCAACACCTTGCCGGACAGCTCCAGCGCCACGATCGCCGGCGTGCCGCCCGCGATCAGCAGGCCGACGGTCCGGTAGAACCGCGTGAGCGCGAACAGCGCGCAGATGTCGCGCACTTTCGGCGCGCGCCACATCAGGCGCTGCACCGCACGCTTGAACGCGGCCGAGCGGAGCGCCAGCGCCGCGCCGACGAACGACGCAGCGACCGCGAGCCCGACCGCCATCCCGTTCTCGCGCAGCAGGTTCGCCCACCAGAGCATCGCGCGGGCCGTCGCAGGCAATGTGGCGAGCGATTCGAACACCACCGCGAAACGCGGGATCACGAAGAACGCCATGAACAGCAGGATCGCGATGCCCACGCCGATCACGACCGCCGGATAGATCAGCGCGCCGATCACGCGCTTGCGAACCTGTTCGATTCGCACTTCGTATTGCTGATAGCGCTTGAGGACGAGCGGCAACTGACCGCTGCCCTCCGACGATTCGATCGTCGCGACGAGCAGCGGCGGAAAAATGGCGGGCTGCTGCGCGAGCGCCTTCGACAACGGCTGCCCCTCGACCATCACCGCCAGGATCCGGTCGATCACGTGCTTCGCATCCCGGCCCGAATCCGCCTTGTCGCGCAGCGCCTCGAGCGCCTCGATCAGCACGAGGCCCGCGTCGAGCAGCGTCGACAATTCCTGCAGGAACAGCGCGAGCGCGAACTTCGGCGCCCGTCTACGACGCCCGAAACGGGCATCGCGCCGCACCTCGAGCACGACCGCGCCCTGCGCCGCGAAGCGCGCCCGCACGTCCGTCTCGCTTGCCGCTTCGACCGCCTGCTGCGTGACCTTGCCGGCGGCAAGCACGCGTACCCGAAACGCGTCCATCGCTACCTCCGCCAATCGTCGAGCAGCGCGAGGCTCGAGTCGCGATCGCTCGTCAGCGCGTGGTACACGCGCCAGACCTTGGTCGCATAAGCCTTGCGCGCGGGCTCCCGTTTCGTCGACGACCCGGCGTTGTACGCGCCGACTGCGTTCCACGTGTAGCCGTGCCGGTCGATGAATCCGGCGAGAATCGACGCGCCGGTGTCGATCGACGTGCACGGCTCGTCGATCAATCGCTTGTGCGTCACGCCGACCTTGACGAGACGCGGCAAATGCGAACTGTTGATCTGCATCAGCCCGATGTCGTAGGTGCCGTTCCGGTTCCAGTTCATCGCGCGCGGGTTCAACGCGGATTCCACTTTCGCGATCGCGACCAGCAGCAACGGATCGATGCCGTGACGATCGCCCGCCCGGGTCCAGCAATCCTTGGCCGCGGCGCCGGACGCGCAGGCGGCGAACAGCGCCACCCCCGCGATCCAGCGGCGCGGACCCTTACATGTCATAGACGAGGTCCGCATCGAGACCACTCCCGCCGACACGACCGTCCCGTCCGAGCGACACGATCTCCGCCTCGCCTTCGCGGCCCGGCACGTTCCATTGGTAGGCGCGGCCCCAGCCGTCCTTCGGCACCGCCTTCGCGAGGTACGGACCGTTCCAGCCGTCGCTGCCTTGCGGCTGCGCGACCAGCGAGTCGAGCCCTTCGTCGGCCGTCGGATAGCGGCCCGTGTCGAGCCGGAATTGCGTGACCGCGTCGCCCAGCGTCTTCATCTGCGCTTCGGTCGACTTGACCTTGGCCTTGTCGACCTGCGAGAACAGCTTCGGACCGACATAGCCGGCCAGCAGCGCGATGATCAGCAGCACGACCAGCAGCTCCAGCAGCGTAAAGCCCTGCTGGCCGCGGCGCGTTGCCCATTTCCGGTAGTTCTGTTTCACGTCGTTTGCCCTCTGTAGAGATCCCGGCACGGCGTCGCGGCCGGGGGCCGTCGTGTTGCAGACGGCAGGTGAGTGAGGCGCTTTCGGAGAGGTGGTTCGATTGAAGGAAAGCGCCGATCGATGAGGTCATTTTCCCGGGGGAAGGGAAGCGTCACCACCTTCATCAACGAAATATCAAAAACGGTTTTGAATCGGCCGACTCGCGACCGCGCGTCAGCAAAAAAGCCGCGCGCATGGCTGCGCGCGGCTCACGTCATCTCCTTGTCAGGTCGTTACTTGCTGCAGGCGCCCAGGTCCTTCCACACCTTGCCGGTATGGTCGGCGCCCGTCGATGCCGGATCGCCCGGGACCTCGTTCTGGGTCCACCAGCGCGCCTCGTACGTGCGGCCGTTGTGCTGCACCTTCGCACCGCCCGTGTAGGCCGTCCCCTGCTTCCAGGCAGCCTGGCACTGAGCGCCTTCGCCGCCCGATTCGCCGGTCAGCTTGAACGTGGTGGTTTCCTGCTTCAGCGTGCCGCCCTCGATCTGCGACGTCGCCACGGCCGTGTGGTCGCCCGCCTTCGCGTTCGCGATATCGACGTTCACGTCGCCCTGCATGCGCATCGTCGACGACTTCGAGCCGACCAGCGAGTTCGCCGCGTCGTAGACCTTCACCGTGACGTTCGTGTCCTTGGTGTGATTGAACTTCAGGAAGAACTTCGCGGTCGCCTTGCCGTTCTGGATCTTGAACTCGCCGTTGTTCGAAATGCTGAAGCCTTCGTCGAGGCCGCCTTCCGGCTGGTGATCGATCGTCGTCTCGGTGCGCACGATGCCGCTGGTGCTCTTCGAGAACACGTCGTTCTTGCCAAGCGCGGGCTCGATGCGGCCGTCGCGCTCGACGCCGGCGATCAGGTTCGCCGCCTGCGTGCGGTTGATTTCCTTCGCGAGCAGCATCGGCCACATGTTGCGTTCGCCCTGCTGCGCGGAGCCGATCGTCACCGTGGTCTTCATCGACGGCACTTCGCCGCCCGACTTGAACACGCGGTTCGTGACCTTGTCGCCAGTCTTCAGGTCCATCGTCGGCGCGATGCTGCCGACGTTCGACCAGTTCGGCTTGCCCGGATCGGTCGGGCCGCCGGCGTCGGTGATGTTCAGGTCGGCCACGTTATAGAACATGCCGGCCGTATCGCCGACGTGCCACGTCGTCAGCATCACGTGATGGCCCTTCTTGTCCGACGGGATCGTGCAGCCGTGCGGGCCGATCTCGTCGGCTTTTTTCATCCCGCCGTCGATCGTGCAGAACGGCGTCAGGTCGAACTGCTCGCGCGTGAGCTTCGCGTTCGGATTCCAGCCCTGCTTCGTCAGGTAGTACTTGAATTCCTTCGTCACGTGCGGCGCGGTGAACGTCCACTTGAACTTCTGCGCGCCCGGCTTGATGTCGGTGATCTTCCAGCGATCGACCGACTGCTCGTTGAGCTCGCTGAACTGCGTCACGCCGCCGCTCGCGATCTCGCCGTCCGGCGCGCCGGCTGCCGGGAAACCCTGCTTGCCTTCGATGCTTTGCGGTTCGTAGGTGACCGAACCGCAGTTGAAGTTTTCGACCTTGCCCGCCTTCGAACTGCACAGCAGGCCGCGCGACGGCGGCTCCGACAGGTAGCCGTGGGCAAACGCGGCTTGCGCGAAGAACATCGACGCGCAGGCTACGAGCGGCGACAGGGTAAAGAGGGTCTTTTTGGCTGATCGGGTTCTCATCTGATTCCGTTGGGTTGAGCGTTGAATGGAGTTGCCTCGTTAAGCGAATCGCGAACGATCCGCCGGAATGTGCGTGACGTATGTCCTGCTGACGAAACGCTGGGTGCAGTATCGTCAGGCGCCGCGCTTCGGCGTACCTTCCTGAACGATCTCTCAAAGAATCGTCGCCCCCAGCCCGCCCGCTTTTAGATTGCGTTGAGAATCGTTGCCGCCATGCCGCCCTCGAAAAAGAATGTGCTCGCTTTCCCGCACTTTCTTTCAACACCCGGATGGATGGTTATCAAATTGAAATCGCATAAACGCACTCCCGACATCGTGATCCGCCGCCGCTCCCTGCGTCGTGCGCACGTTGCCTATGCCGCGCTCGCCGCGGCCAGCGCGCTGAGCTTCGCGAACGCCGCGCTGGCCGCGCCCGGCAAGCCCAGCCTGAAGCAGTACGAAATCACGTCGCAGCCGCACGGCTTCGTCGAGATCGACATGCAGAAGGCCGGCGTCGCGCCGTACAAGGACATCGTCAAGCTGAACAAGAAGGTCGACGTGCCGCTACCGTTCGACATCTGGAGCAACGGCACCGCGGTGAAGGCGGTCGCGGTGGTCAACGGTGTCGTCGATCCGGCGTCCGAGGTCCGGATGACGCCCGGCGGCACGCAAAGCGGCCAGGTCGTCGCGAACGTGAAGACGCCCGGCGTAAAGAAGATGCAGGTTCGCGTGATCGACGCCAACGGCGCCTCGACCGACAGCGCGCCGCTCGACGTGGTCGTGTTCGACACGATTCCCGAACTGGCGGACGACCTGCCGAACAACGCGAGCAAGACCCACAAGCCGTATGCGAACACGTCCGGCTCGGTGGTCGGCACCTACTTCGCGACCTGGTCGATCTACGATCGCAAGTTCAACGTCGACAACGTGCCGGTCGAGAACCTCACGCACATGCTGTACGGCTTCATCCCGATCTGCGGCGGCGCGGACGTGAACGCGTCGCTCGCGAAGGACCTGCCGGGCTCGTTCAACACGCTGATGCAAAGCTGCAAGGGCCTGCCCGACTACAGCGTCGCGATCCACGACACGTACGGCGAAATGGCCAAGGCGCTGCCGGGCCAGACCGCGAATTCGAAGCTCAAGGGCGTGCTCGGCCAGATGATGGCCGCGAAGAAGCGCAACCCGAACCTGAAGATCCTGCCGTCGATCGGCGGCTGGACGCTATCCGACCCGTTCTTCCAGATGCACGATCCGGCGAAGCGCAAGGTGTTCGTCGATTCGACCGAACAACTGCTGCGCACGTGGAAGTTCTTCGACGGCGTCGACATCGACTGGGAATTCCCCGGCGGCAAGGGCGTGAATCCGTCGCTCGGCGATCCGGTGAAGGACGGCCCGCTGTATGTGACGCTGATGAAGGAACTGCGGCAGATGCTCGACAAGCTGTCGCAGGAAACCGGCAAGACCTACGAGCTGACGTCGGCGATCGGCGCGGGCAAGGACAAGATCGACGTGGTGAACTACAAGGAAGCCACGAAGTACATGGACTACATCTTCGACATGACGTACGACTTCTACGGTGCGTTCAGTCTGACGGAGCTGGGCCATCAAACCGCGCTGTACGCACCGGACTGGAAGCCCGACACCGCGTACACGACGCACAACTCGATCAAGGCGCTGCTCGCGCAGGGCGTCGATCCGAAAAAGCTCGTGGTCGGCGCGGCGGCGTATGCGCGCGGCTGGAACGGCGTGCACGGCTATGCCGACGGCAATCCGTTCACCGGCACGGCGACGGGCCCGCACAAGGGCCAGTGGGAGCCGGGCATCCTCGACTACAAGAAGCTCAAGGCGGAGATGATCGGGCCGAACAACGCCGGCATCAACGGCTACGAATACCACTACGACCAGACGGCCGAAGCGCCGTACGTGTTCAACAAGAGCACCGGCGAACTCCTCACGTTCGACGACGAGCGTTCGGTCCTCGCCAAGGGCGACTACGTGCGTGCGCATCAGTTGGGCGGCCTGTTCTCGTGGGAAATCGACGCGGACAACGGCGACATCCTGAACGCGATGCACAAGGGCCTCGGCCACGGCGACGAAGGCGGCGGCGGTGCCGAAAACCATCCGCCGGTCGCGAACGCAGGCGCCGACATGACGGTGACCGGGCCGCAGACGGTGACGCTCGATGCGTCGAAGTCGCGCGACCCCGACGGCGACAAGCTGAGCTTCAAGTGGGAACAGGTCGGCGGCGATCCGCTGAAGCTCGTCAATGCGACGAGCGCGACCGCGAGCGTCGACGTGCCGTCGGTCAAACAGGACACGAAGTACACGTTCCGCGTGACGGTCACCGATCCGGCCGGGCTGAAGGATACGGCGCAGGTGGTCGTGACCGCGCAGGCGGACGCGACGGTCGAGCCGCCGCCCGCCGAGAACCGTCCGCCGGTCGCGCACCTCGGCGGCCCGGCAACGGCTGAAGCCGGCCAGGCCGTGACGCTGTCGGCCGCGAAGTCGACCGACCCGGACGGCGACAAGCTGAGCTTCAAGTGGAACGTCCCGACCGGCATCAACGCAACGCCGAGCGGCGCGACGTTGAACTTCTCCGCGCCCGAACTCGCGAAGGACCAGTCGTTCACGTTCTCGGTCACCGTCAGCGACGGCAAGCTGTCGAGCAGCGCCAAACATACGGTCCTCGTGAAGGCGAAGGATGCGGGTGGCGGTAACGGCGGTGGCGAAGGCGGCGGCAATGGCGGCGGCGAGTACCCGGCATACAAGGCCGGTACGCAATACAACGCTGGCGACATCGTGTCGAACCTCGGCAAGCTGTACCAGTGCAAGCCGTTCCCGTACAGCGGCTGGTGCTCCGGCGCGCCGGCGGCATACGAACCGGGCAAGGGCTTCGCGTGGAACGACGCGTGGACGCTCCATGGTGACGGCGGCAACGGTGGCGGCGAAGGCGGCGGCAACGGCGGCGGCGAAGGCGGCGGCAACGGCGGCGGCGAAGGCGGCGGCGACCACCCGCAGTACAAGGAAGGGACGAAGTACAACGCCGGCGACGTCGTCTCCAACAACGGCAAGCTGTACCGCTGCAAGCCGTTCCCGTACACCAACTGGTGCTCGATGGCGGCCTGGGCTTACGAGCCGGGCAAGGGCACCGCATGGGACCAGGCGTGGGAGGAACACAAGGAGTAAGACCGACGACGTGCCAGGTCCGGCCGGCCGCGCCATCGCGGCGCCCCGGCCGATGTGAAACCCGCGTCCAACGACGCACAACGGCAAATGCCTGAATCGCCCCCGCCTCGTGCGGGGGCGTTTTCGTTTCGGGACCGGGCGATGCGCGGCCGTTTCAGGCGTCGGTCTCCCGTGTCGGCTTCCGGCGCTTGCCGTGCCGCCGCGCGTGCATCCGTACGCCGCAGGATCAGCCTGCAAACGCGCCGGATGGTGCGCGCGATGGCCGACAGGGCCGGGCCGCCGGATCGTCATCGCCTGGCGGCATTCGCGGCCTCGCCGTCGTGCGGTAAGCGGTAGGCGGTACGACAGCAAGACGCACGCAACCCTTTCACGCTTCCTTCCGCCCGAGCCGGGCACACGTGACGTCATTCGACACGCTGTCCGGGCCTCGGTATTCGTCGTCGTGACGAATGCCCCGCCGAAACGCAAAAAGGCCGGACCCGCGCGGCACGGGATCCGGCCTTTCATCGATCGGGTTTCAATCCTCGCCCGGCTTCGGCAAAGCGCACGCCCGCGCTGCCGTTCCGGTACCCGGCGGTTACGCGTCTTCGAGCATTTGCGCTGCGGTTCTCGGCAAGCGTACGGTAAAGCGGCTGCCCTGCCCCGGCGCCGACGTCACCTCGACCGATCCCCCGTGGCGCTCGATCACTGCCTTCACGAACGGCAGCCCGAGGCCGACACCGCCACTTGCGTCGCGATACATGCCGTCGACCTGAAAGAACGGTTCGAACAGCCGCGGCATCGCGTCGGCCGGAATGCCGATCCCCTGGTCCTGCACCGCGACCGAAACCTGCCGGTCGTCGGCATCGATCCACACGTCGACCACCGTGTCCTCGGCCGAGTACTTGATCGCGTTGTCGAGCAGATTGGTCAACGCGCGCAGCAGCATGTCGCGATTGCCGAGGACGAACGCGTCGTCACCCTCGTAATGCGGGCCCTCGACGCGGATGCGCTTCCCGTTCGCGCTGTGCCAGACATGATCGACCGCTTCCGTCGCGAGGTCGCTCGCCGACATCGGCACGTAGGCATGCGTGTCAAGGTGCTCGGCGCGCGACAACTGCGTGAAATCCTGGGCGACGCGCAGGCTGTAGTCGACGAGCTTGTGCAGGTCGGCCAGGAAACCCTCGTCGCTCGCGCCATCGGCCTGGTTGCGCTCCTCGAGCAGCGAGAGCACCGTCGACAGCGGGTTGCGCAGATCGTGCGCCATGTGCCGCAGCGTCCGCCGGTCGCTTTCGACCGCGGCCTTGATGTTGTGGATATCGACGAGGCAGATCATGCTCGCGGTCGAACTGTGCCGTTCGCCATCGCCGAACGGCGTCACCATCACCATCTGCGTGCGCCCGTTCAGCGCCAGCTCGGCCGAATGGATCTTGCCGCTCGCCTTCGCGGTCAGCACTTCGTCGCGCACGATCGACAGCACGCGCCGTACCGCCGCGTCGCCGTCGGCGTCGAGCGCCGCCAGCATCGCGCGGCCGCGTGCGTTGCACATCAGCATCTCGCCACGCTGTTCGACGAAGATCGGATACGGCAGCGTCTCGATCATGTCGACATACGCCGTCCGCCATTCGCGAATGCGCTGCATCGCGAGGTCGACTTCATCCGTCGTCGGCAGCCCGCTGTCCGCGCCGGCCGCGGGCGGCAAGCCGACGAACGCGTGCTGGCCGGCCAGCCCGCGCAGCATCCCGTATTCGCTCAGCAGGAACGCCCGCAGGCTGCCGGCGCGCCGCCAGCCGCATATCGCGAAAATCAATACGCACACGGCAAGCAACGGTCCGATCGGCGTCCAGTACGACCCATGTACGAGCAGCAGCATTTCGGCGGCGACGAACGCGGCCAGCCACCCGATCGCGAATGCATACATGCGCCAGCCCGGCACCAGCAGGCAGATCAGCAGCATCCCCGTCGCGACCGCGATGCTGACGGCGATCTGGATCGCGATCGGCTCGCGCCACAGGATCTGGCCGTCGACCAGCGCCTGCGTCACCAGCGCATCCACCTCGACGCGACGCAGCCGTCCGCCCGCCGACGTCGACAGGTCGTAGACGCCGGAGAGATCGGACATCGCGTCGCCGACGAAGACGATGCGGCCGCGCCACGCCGACTCGGGGATCCGCCCCTTCAGCACATCGACGTACGAATAGCGGTCGAGATCGAAGCGCGCCGGCAGGAGCAACGCGAGCGAGCTCGCTTCGACATGGCCCATCCTGGACACGTGATCCTGCACGTGAAGGCGCACGTCGCCGGCCGGCAGCGACCTCCCCGCGACACGAATCGCCTCCAGCGCGACATGCGACAGTTCGCGGTCCGAATCGCCGGCCCGGACGTACGGCACGATGCCCTGCACCAGATGGTCGCTGCCGAGCACGACGCTGCGCTGGCCGACGGCCGCCGCCGCGCCGCGCAACCGCGGCGCGGGCAGCAGCACGGTGTCGGCGCGCGTGCCCTCCGGCGACACGTGGGCGGGCAGCACGACGCGCCCGTGCCGGGCCAGCGCAGCCACGAGCGCGTCGTCGCCGCGCGCCGGGCCGAACATCGTCATGTCGAGCACGACGCTCGATGCGCCGCCCAGACGATCGAGCACTTGCGCATAGGCGGCTCGCGTATAACTTGCATCGCCCCCCAGTTCGGCGACCGTCTTCTTGTCGATCGAGATGACGACGACATCGTCGCGCGCGCCGTAATCGACGCCGGTCGTGACCAGATTCCAGTACAGACGGTCGAGCGGAGACAGCAAGGTCTCGGCCGCCGGCGTACAGCTGAGCACCGCCAGCAATGCAACGCCGGCCGACAGCGGCCAGACGGCGGGCCGCACGGACGTCGCGATTCTCCAGACTCGATTGAGCCAGTCAGGCATGGGATGGCATTCCGCGTTATTGTTTTATTTGCCCGAGTTCGATGGTGCGCATTTCCTGAATTGTCTTGCGGCGGATCGTCCGCATTCTTCGTCGCACTGGCGATCCCGCCGCGCGACTACCGCGCAGGCGGGCTCGGGTTCCTCAACACACAACCGCGCCGCATTCGGCTGCCGGTTACCAGACCGACATGTTGCTCGAATCGCTTTGATTTTTTTCAAGTTCCAGATTCAATTATCTCTTGTCCCATAGGATTTATCCGCACTTTAGTACTTGTCTTATCCCTCGAAATCAAGCGTGCTGCCCACGACGAGGACGGACGGCAACGCTCCGCCGTTGTCTGCGCAACGGGACGACGGGTCGCGGGCCGGTTCGCGTCGATACAGGGCCATCGCGCCGCAGTTTCGTCGTGCAACGGCGCGGTCCGATCCGTCGAGGTGCCGGCGGCTATCGAGCGCGAACGAATATTTTTGGTGGGTTCCAGTGGAATTGTGTTGACAGCCACTTCGGACCCGCTATAATTTCGGTCTTTCGCATCGCAGCAAGCGAAACGTGCCCAGGTGGCGGAATTGGTAGACGCACTAGGTTCAGGTCCTAGCGGTGGCAACATCGTGGAGGTTCGAGTCCTCTCCTGGGCACCATCTGTATTTAAAAAGGTCGGCTTTCAGCCGGCCTTTTTCATTTCGGCACTTCCATCGCGACTGCCCGTCTTCGCCCCTTATGTCGGCCGCTCCGATCGATAGCAGAATTTATCGGTTATCAATCCCCCTCCCCGTTGTTACGTTAGCCGCCTCGCTTTCAACGCATCCAACGAGGAGTCCCCTTCATGACGTCGATGAACCGCCGCACATTCGCACGCGCGATGCTGGCCGCGGGCCTCACGGCCGCCGGTGTCCGCGCGCACGCCGAGAACGCGCCGGCCGCACTGCGCATCGGTTACCAGAAGTCGTCGACGCTGATCACGCTGCTCAAGACGCGCGGCACGCTCGAGCAGGCGCTGACGCCGCTCGGCCTGACCGTGTCATGGCATGAATTCGCGAGCGGATTGCCGCTGACCGAAGCGCTCAACGTCGGCGCCGTCGACTTCAGCGCCGATGTGGCCGATACGGTCCCGGTCTTCGCGCAGGCCGCGCATGCGCGTTTCGTGTATGTCGCGCAGGAGGCGCCTTCGCCGAAGGCGCAGGCGATCGTCGTCAAGCAGGACAGCGCGCTGCGCACGCTCGCCGATCTCAAGGGCCGGCGTATCGCGGTCACGAAGGCAGCCGGCAGCCACTACCTGCTGCTCGCCGCGCTCGCCCGCGCGAAGCTCGCGCCCGCCGATGTGGCGATCCATTACCTGACGCCCGCGGACGGCCGCGCCGCATTCGAGCGCGGCAGCGTGGACGCATGGATCACGTGGGACCCCTATGTCGCGTCGGTCGACCGGAATCCCGACGTGCGGATCCTGGCCGACGGCAGCGGACTCGCGTCGTACCAGCGCTACTACCTCGCATCGAGCAGCTTTGCCGCCGCGCGCCCCGACGTCGTCCAGATTCTGTTCGACCAATTGTCCCAGGCCGGCGCGTGGCTGCGCGACCATCCGCAGGACGCCGCGAACACGCTCGCGCCGATCTGGGGGCTCGATGCTGCGACGATCGCGCGGGCGAATGCGCGACGCAGCTACCTCGTCCGCGCGGTGGCCGCGCAAAACTTCGGCGAACAACAGAAGATCGCCGATACGTTCCTGGCGGCCGGACTGCTGCCCGCCCGCGTCGATACCAGCCAGGCGGAGCGCTGGAATTTCACCGCGAAGCGCGCGGAACCGATCGGCGCGTGACGATCGCGCCACGCCACGCGCGCATTATTTTTATCGCTCCGGATGAAATTGTGTTGACAGACTCCGTCAGCACGCTAAAATAGCGGTCTTCGCATCGCAGCAAGCGAAACGTGCCCAGGTGGCGGAATTGGTAGACGCACTAGGTTCAGGTCCTAGCGGTGGCAACATCGTGGAGGTTCGAGTCCTCTCCTGGGCACCATCTGTTTTCTAAAAAGGTCGGCTTCTAGCCGGCCTTTTTTCATTTCAAGCCCAGGAAACAAAGCGCCTGTGCGCCTTGCGCGAGGGCTCGAAAGGCTGCGCTTGCAAGCGCAGCCGGCTGGCGTCGTGATTACACCGTCCCGGTGACGCGCACGACATGCTGAATCCCGTCCCTCGCCATCTTCGCGTACGGACAAATCGCCTCCGTCTCCGCGACCAGCTCGCGCGCGGCAGTTGCGCCGACGCCCGGCATGCCGACCTCGAGATCGAGCGCGATCGCAAACAGGCCATCCACCGGATCGCGCTGAAACGTTGCGCTGGCCGTGATCGCGAGATCGGGCGGCAAGCGCACCCGGCGCCGCATCGCCACCAGCGTCAACGCGCCGTGAAAGCACGCCGCGAAGCCGGCCGCGAACAACTGCTCCGGATTCGTACCGCCACCCACTCCGCCCAATTCGACCGGCAGGCGCAACGACACATCGAGTTCGCCGGTTGTCGAACGCGCGTGGCCGGACGAACGTCCGTGGGCCGCTTCGCCGCCGGTGACCGTCACCGTCGTCGTGTAAAGCGGCAGCGGTTCGCTGCCGGTATAAGGATCGAGCAGCGATACCGAAGGCCGCGTCGTACGATGCATGGCGTTTCTCCCGAGTGCAGACGCCGGACGGCTCCCGCCGCCCTGCGTCCAGTAAACGATGAACGACCGACGCTGCCGGCCCCGCATCACGCGGCGCCCGCAGACATCGCCCTCTTCCGGCTGTGCTTTCGCATGCAGCCGAGCCGGCAATCGTGACGCGCGGCCGGCAGCAAATCCATCAGACGAATTCGAAATTCCCGGCCCCGAAACGAGCCGCGGGCGGCCGAGCCACGCTGCCGTTCCCGGATACGACCGGGATTTCCCTAGGCTGACAGACCGCCGTTCGCGCGGTTAAATAAATCAACGTGATTTATTTAATGCGCCGCCGAGCGGTGCGACATGGAAGGAGACGCCATGAGAAGCCCGCACTTCGGCCAGGGAAGCAATTCGGCCAACGTGCGCCGTTACAACGAGCGCCTGCTGCTGAAGACGCTGCGCCGTGCGGGCAGCGCATCGAAGGCCGACCTCGCCCGTCTCGCGAGCATGACGGGGACGGCGGTCGGCAGCATCATCGCGTCGCTCGCCGACGCGAAGCTGATCGAATTCGCGGGCCGCACCGAAGGCCAGCGCGGCCAGCCGGCGTCGCTGATCCGCCTCGATCCGCGCGGCGCGTTCGGCATCGGCGTCCATCTCGACCGGATGCGCATCGAGACGGCGCTCGTCAATTTCGCGGGCGACGTGCTCGGCCGCCGCTCGCACGACACGCTGCTTCCGCCGCCCGCCGACGTGCTCGAGATCGTGCGTCACGACATCGACGCGATGCAGGCCCTGCTCCCCGACCATGAACGCGCGCGCCTGACCGGCGTCGGCGTCGCGCAGCCGTACAACCTCGGCGCGTGGATGCGCGAGCTCGGCCTCGCGCCCGACACGTTCCGCGCGTGGGAAGACGTCGACTTCGCGGCCGACCTCGGCCGCACGCTGTCGCTGCCCGTATTCGGCGAAAACGACGGCAACGCGGCCGCGATCGCCGAACTGTTCTACGGGTACGGCCGGCAGTGCGACGACTTCGTCTACCTGTTCATCGGGCCGGCGATCGGCGGCGGCATCGCGATCGACGGCGACTGCCTGCGCGGCGTGACCGGCAATGCCGGCGACATCGCGGTGATTCCGGTGCCGCCGAGCCGGCTGGCCTCCGCGCCGCCGCCGCGCGGCCCGTGGGACATCCTGCTCGCACGCGCCTCGCTGCATGCGCTCGTGCGCCACCTGCGCCATCACGGCGAGACGGTCGAGAACCGCGCCGATCTCGAAGCCTGCATCGCCCGCGGCCTGCCGGCCGTCGACGAATGGATCGACGACTGCGTCGACGCGCTTGCACCGGCGTTGCGCGCGGTGCTGTGCGTGATCGACGCGCCGGTGGTCGTGATCGACGCCGACACCGACGCGGGCCTGCTCGACGCGCTCACGACCCGCCTGCGCGCGGCGCTCGTGGCCACCGCGCCCGAGGCGCGCGGCACGCCGGTCCTCGTGCGCGGCACGTTCGGCGCCGATGCCGGCGCGATCGGCGCCGCCACGCTGCCTATGTTTTTCAACTTCTCCCCGCGGGCCGGCATCCTCAAGGGCGCCCGCACCGATTCGCAGGAGGTCCACCATGTCGCGTTCTGAGTCGCCCCGCCCGCTGCTCGAGATGCGCGGAATCAGCAAGACGTTCCCGGCCGTGCGCGCGCTCGACAACGTCAGCCTCACCGTCTATCCGGGCGAGATCCATTCGCTGATGGGCGAGAACGGCGCGGGCAAATCGACGCTGATGAAGATCCTGTCGGGCGCCTATCGCGCCGACGCCGGCGGCGAGATCCTGATCGACGGCCAACGCGTCGACATCGACGGCCCGCTCGCCGCGCGCGATGCCGGCGTCGCGGTGATCTACCAGGAGCTGTGCCTGTCGCCGAACCTGACCGTCGCGGAAAACATCTACGTCGGCCGCGAACTGCGCCGCGGCAACCGGCGCTGGGGCACGATCGACCGCGCCGCGATGGCGCGCGGCTGCCAGGACGTGCTCGCGCGCCTGGGCGCCCCGTTCGGGCCCGACACGCTCGTCGACACGCTGTCGATCGCCGAACAGCAGCTCGTCGAAATCGCGCGCGCCGTGCACACCCGCGCCCGCATCCTCGTGATGGACGAGCCGACCACGCCGCTGTCGTCGCGCGAAACCGAACACCTGTTCCGCCTGATCCGCCAGTTGCGCGAGGAAGGCCTCGCGATCATCTACATCAGCCACCGGATGGCGGAGATCTACGAGCTGTCCGATCGCGTGTCGGTGCTGCGCGACGGCACGTACGTCGGCACGCTCGAACGCGAGGCGCTGTCGGCCGAGCGGCTCGTCGCGATGATGGTCGGCCGCGACATCTCCGGTTTCTACAAGAAGGAACACGCGCCGTACGACCCCGGCCACCTGCTGCTGTCGGTCCGCGACATCGCCGACGGCGCGCGCGTGCGCGGCTGCAGCCTCGACCTGCACGCGGGCGAAGTGCTCGGCATCGCGGGCCTCGTCGGCGCGGGCCGCACCGAGCTCGCGCGGCTGATCTTCGGGGCCGAGCCGCGCGTGCGCGGCGACGTGAAGCTGGGCGAGCGCACGTTCGGCGCGCACTCGCCGCGCGACGCGATCGACGCGGGCCTCGTCTACCTGACGGAAGACCGCAAGCGCCAGGGCCTGTTCCTCGACATGAGCGTGCGCGACAACATCAACATCTCGGTATGCAACCGCGATGCGCGGCTCGGCGCGCTCGACCTCGCCCGCGGCGCCGAACGCGCCCGCGACGCGATTGCATCGCTGTCGATCCGCGTCCCGCACGCGAACGTCAACGTCGGCGCGCTGTCGGGCGGCAACCAGCAGAAAGTGCTGCTGTCGCGCCTGCTCGAGACGAAGCCGCGCGTGCTGATCCTCGACGAACCGACGCGCGGCGTCGACATCGGCGCGAAATCCGAGATCTACCGGATCATCAACGAACTGGCCCGTGCCGGCGTGGGCGTGATCGTGATCTCGAGCGAACTGCCGGAAATCATCGGCGTCGCCGACCGCGTGCTCGTGATGCGCGAAGGCGAGATCGCAGGCGAACTCGGCGGACACACGCATACGCCGATCACGCAGGAAGCGATCATCGCGCTCGCCACCGGCTCGCAGGCCGAACTGGCCGACGCGCACTGACACGGCCCCTTCATTTCCCTCTTCATTCAAGGTACCGAAATGATCAACCCGACCAAGCAGCGGAACCTCGCTTCCGCGACCGCCCATCCGGTCACCAACCGCACGCCCCTGATGCGCGGCGCCGATCATCGCGCCCGCATGCAATCGCTGATCCGTACGGCCGGCATGCTGCCGGTGCTGCTGGTCCTGTGCGTCGGCTTCGGCTTCCTGACCGACGGTTTCTTCACGCTGCAGAACCTGTCGATCGTCACGCAGCAGGCGTCGATCAACATCGTGCTCGCCGCCGGCATGACCTTCGTGATCCTGACGGGCGGCATCGACCTGTCGGTCGGCTCGGTGCTCGCCGCCGCGGCCGTCGCGGCGCTGATCGCGTCGACCATTCCCGGCTGGGGCTGGCTCGGCGT
This sequence comes from Burkholderia sp. LAS2, assembly GCF_018417615.1. Taxonomy (NCBI): domain Bacteria; kingdom Pseudomonadati; phylum Pseudomonadota; class Betaproteobacteria; order Burkholderiales; family Burkholderiaceae; genus Burkholderia; species Burkholderia sp. LAS2. Next base: position 2,076,615 of record NZ_CP071052.1, on the reverse strand, counting down.
GCCGTTCGCGCTCGTCGTCGGCCTCGTGTTCGGCGCGATCAACGGCGGACTGATCTCGTTCCTGCGCCTGCCGCCGTTCATCGTCACGCTCGGCGCGATGACGGCCGTGCGCGGCGTCGCGCGGCTGATCGGCAACGACACGACCGTGTTCAACCCGCAACTGCCGTTCGCATTCATCGGCAACGGCTCGATCCTCGGTGTGCCGTGGCTCGTCGTGATCGCCTGCGCGGTGATCGCGATCTCGTGGTTCATCCTGCGCCGCACGGTGCTCGGGATGCGGATCTACTCGGTCGGCGGCAACCCGGAAGCCGCACGCCTGTCCGGCATCAACGTGCGGGCGATCCAGCTGTTCGTGTATGCGGCGTCGGGCCTGCTCGCCGGCCTCGGCGCGGTGATGTCGGCCGCGCGCCTGTATGCGGCCAACGGCCTGCAGCTCGGCCAGTCGTACGAGCTCGACGCGATCGCCGCGGTGATCCTCGGCGGCACGAGCTTCGTCGGCGGCGTCGGCTCGATCGTCGGCACGCTGATCGGCGCGCTGATCATCGCGGTGCTGACCAACGGCCTCGTGCTGCTCGGCGTGTCCGACATCTGGCAGTACATCATCAAGGGGCTCGTGATCATCGGCGCGGTCGCGCTCGACCGCTATCGCCAGCGCGACTCGGCCCGTACCTGATACTTCTTCCCCATCGTTCCACCATCGCGGCGCAGGCAGGTCCTCCTGCGCCCGTTCGCCAACAGACCTCTCGGAGACACAACGACATGTTCAAGCACACCGCCGCCCTGACCGCCGTCGCCTGCGCACTTGCCTTCAGCGCCGCCGCCCATGCAGCCGACAAGCCGCTGAAATCGATCGGCGTCACGGTCGGCTCGCTCGGCAACCCGTACTTCGTCACGATCGTGAAAGGCGCCGAAGCGCGCGCGAAGCAGCTCAACCCGAATGCGAAGGTCACGGCCGTCTCGGCCGACTACGACCTGAACAAGCAGTTCACGCAGATCGACAACTTCATCTCCGCGCACGTCGACATGATCCTGCTCAACGCGACCGATCCGAAGGCGATCGAGCCGGCGGTGAAGAAGGCGCAGGCAGCCGGCATCACGGTCGTCGCGGTGGACGTCGCGGCGGCCGGCGCGAATGCGACCGTGCAGACCAACAACGTGAAGGCCGGCGAACTCGCGTGCGACTACCTCGCGAAGAAGCTGAACGGCAAGGGCAACGTGATCATCGAGAACGGCCCGCAGGTGTCGGCCGTGATCGATCGCGTGAACGGCTGCAAGGCCGTGCTCGCGAAAAACGCCGGCATCAAGCTGCTGTCGAGCGACCAGGACGGCAAGGGCTCGCGCGAAGGCGGGATGAATGCGATGCAGGGCTACCTGACGCGCTTTCCGAAGCTCGACGGCGTGTTCGCGATCAACGACCCGCAGGCGATCGGCACCGATCTCGCGGCGAAACAGCTGAACCGTCCGAACATCGTGATCACGTCGGTCGACGGCGCGCCCGACATCGAGGTCGCACTCAAGTCGAATACGCTCGTGCAGGCGTCGTCGAGCCAGGATCCGTGGGCGATGGCGCAGCAGGCCGTCAATGTCGGCTACGGGATCATGAACGGCCAGAAGCCGGCCAACCCGATGATCCTGATCGAGCCGACGCTCGTCACGCGCGACAACGTGAAGACCTACAAGGGCTGGAGCGCCCCACGCTGATCGCGGCGAGCGCGCCGCCCGCCCGCGACGCCGGGCGGTGGCGGGCCGCGTCGCCGCGCGCGACGGCCCGTACTGCCCGACCGTTCAGATTCAGATCAACCGCCGTACGGCCGCGCGCGACGCCGCGGCACAAGGTTTCAACATGACGACGACGTTTCCCCGCCTGATCGTGTTCGGCGAAGCGCTGACCGATTTCATCCGCGACGACGCAAACCACTGGCACAGCATCGCCGGCGGCTCGTGCTGGAACGTCGCGCGCGTCGGCGCGCGACTCGGCGTGCCGACGGCCTTCGCCGGCACGGTCAGCCGCGACACCTTCGGCGACGAGCTGATGCGCAAGAGCGCCGACGCGGGGCTCGACATGCGCTTCATCCGGCAGGTCGACCGCGCGCCGCTGCTCGCGATGGTCGTATCGAAGCAGCCGCCCGACTATTTCTTCATCGGCGAAAACAGCGCCGATCTCGCGTTCGATCCGGCCGACTTGCCGGCCGGCGCGTTCGACGCGGCCGACATCGTGCACGTCGGCTCGCTCGGCGTCGTGCGCGAACCGCTCGCGTCGCGCCTGATCGCGCTCGCGCAGGCCGCGCGTGCGGCCGGCAAGCGCATCTCGTTCGATCCGAACTTCCGCGCGCCGATGGCCGCACCGTCGTATCGCGACACGCTGCGCCGGTTGACCGCGCTCGCCGACTGGATCAAGGTATCCGACGAGGATTTGCGCGGGCTGTTTCCGGAACTCGACGAAGCAGCCGCGCTCGCGCAACTGCGCACGTGGGCGCCCGACGCGACGATGCTCGTCACGCGCGGCGCGGCCGGCATGCAACTGCTGCATCGCGATACCGTGCTGTTCCAGCCTGCGTTCCCGACTGAAGTCGCCGATACGGTCGGCTGCGGCGATGCGAGCATCGGCGGCTGGCTCGCGAGCCAGCTTGCGCGGCCCGATGCGTCGGCCGCCGAGCATCTGCGCCACGCGGCCGCGTGCGCGGCCGTGGCGTGTGAACATGCGGGCGCCTATGCGCCGACGGCCGCGGAAGTGGCCGACATGATCGAGCGCACCGCCGCCGGCGCCGCGCTTTCGCCATAGACGGCGCCGACGCGCCGCGCCGTCACGCGGCGCTCGTGCCTTCGCGGCCGCCGCTGCCGTTCGGCGGCCTGCCCGCCTGCAACAGTTGCAGGCTCTCGTCGACGCTCAGCTCCGACATCACGTCGGCGTGCAGCGTACCGTCCGCCGCGCGGCGCAGCGCATGCAGTGCGTGCACCTTGAGTCGCACGAGCGCGAGCCGCAGCCCGCGCGCCGCGCATTCGGCCGCGAACGTGCGCAACGATTCGATCGTCGTGCCGTCGACATCCGGCGTTTCCTCGAGACTCACCATCACGGTATGCGTGTCCGGCGCGGTCTTCATCAGCGCCCGCACGCGATTGAGCATTCGGTCCGCGTTCGCGAAGAACAGCTGCGCCTCGGGGCGCACGATCAGCACGCCCGGCACCGATTTCGCCTCGGCATGGCTCGCGACGTCGACGAAATCGTGGCTGTCGCGCAGCCGGCCGAGCACGCTGACGTTCGGCTCGGACAGCTTGCGCAGCGTCAGCAGCAGGCTCACGCCGATGGCCGCGAGCAACCCGTGCAGCACGCCGAGCACGAGCACCGCGAGCAGCGCCGCGATCACGACGAGCCGGTCGCGATGCCAGGCCCAGTACGGCCGGAACACGGACGGATGCAGCGAATGGCTGACGGCGAAGATCACGATCGCCGCGAGCACCGGCTCGGGCGTGCGCGCGAGCTGCGGCAGCAGCAGCCAGACGATCAGCGCGACCACGCCGGCTGCCCACAGGCCGGCCACGCGCGACTGCGCACCGGCCGCCTCGTTCGCCGACGTCGCCGAATAGCCGGCGCCGACCGGCATCCCGTGCAGCAGGCCCGACACGAGGTTCGCGCAGCCGAGCGCGACGAGGTCGCGGTTCGGCGATACGGTATCGCCGTGCTTCAGCGCGAAATTGCGGATCGATCCGTACGATTCCGCGTACAGGATCAGCATCAGCGCGAATGCGAGCTCGACCGTCTGCATCCACGCATTGCGATCGAGATGCGGCAAGCCGAATTCGAGGTGCCGGAAGTCGATATGGCCGACGATCGCGATGCCATACCGCTGCCAGTCGACCGCATAACTCGCCGCGATCGACAGCACGATCACGACGAGCGTCGCGGGCACGCGCGAGCGGCGCCCGAGCACGAACAGTAGCGCGAGTGCCGTCGCACCGAGCACGACGCTCGCGAGATTCGCGTGCGGCGCGCCGGCGAGCAGGTCGAGCGCGACGTGCGGCGCGTCGCTGTGCTGCACGGCAATCGCGAGAATCTTCGGCAGCTGCTTGATGACGATCGTCAGCGCGAGACCGAACGTGAAGCCGCGCAGCACAGGCCGCGCGACGAAATCCGACATGCCGCCGAGCCGCGCGACGCCGGCCAGGATGAACAGCACGCCCGTCATCGCGACGAGCGCCGCCGCCAGCGCGAGCTGCGCGGCCAGCGCCATCCCCGATTCGGCGAGCACGGTCGCGGCGAGCACCGCGGCCGACGACGACGTCGACGACACGATCGCGAAGCGGCTGCTGCCCGTCAGCGCATAGACGACGAGCCCCGACAGCAGCGCGATCAGGCCGGCCTGCGGCGGCAGGTTGGCGAGCCCCGCATACGCGACCGCCTCGGGAATCAGCAGGCCGGCAATCGACAGGCCGGCGAGCGCATCGAGGCCGACGCGCCGCGTGCGCGGCGCGGGCGGCGCGTCGAGCGTCGCGAAATGGTCCGGATGTTGCGGGCCGGCGTCGGGGCGGATCGGGGCGATCGTCATGAGGCGGTGCGCGCCGTGCGCCGGTCAGGGTTTGACGGCAATCACGCCCGACCAGCCGGGCAGATAGCGCGCATCCTGCTCGTGCGCGCGATGCAGCGCGACGTCGAGCGCCTTCGCGAAGTTCTTGCGGATCTGGTCGAGCGTCACGTGCTGGCGCAGATAGTCGGCCCACAGGAATTCGCTGAACGGCGTCGCGTCCTTCGCATAGCCGCCCGCCGTGCGCAGCTCGCCGGCGAGGCTGCGGTACGGATCGTCCTCGAGGCCCGTCAGCGCCTTCGGCAAATGCGCATAGTCGCGCCGCGAGCCGTCCGGGCCGAACGGATGCACCCACTGGTTGTGTTCCATCATCCGCCAGAAGATCGTGTCGTCGAGCCACGACAGATCCTTCAGCAGCATCGCGTTCACGCGTGCCTCGCCCTCCTCGATCAGCGCGAGGCCGAGATGATGATGATCGGTGATGTAGTGCAGCCCGCCCGGGCCGAGCACGGCCGGGAACCAGTGCGATTCGATCGCGGCCTTGCGGGCGCGCCGGTTCAGCGCCTTCCAGTGCTTGCGCTTCGCCTTCACTTCGCGATAGCCGACCGTCATCTGGGTCGGACGCAGCGCGTCGAGCCTGACGGGAATGAGATGAACGTCGTTGCCGAGTGCCATGGTCGTACCCCATGTAGCGAAATTCCGGCAACGATACTCCGGATCGCGCGCGCCGTTAATCCGTCATCGTCTTGATCCGCGTTCGGTCGACGATCCGCGACGCCCGCTGCCTGCACGACGCCGCGCTACGCGCGCAAATCGTTGCGTTCGAGACGATGCCGGATGTAGGGAATGCCGTCGTGCACGATGCTCACGCGCCGCATTCCGAGCTTGCGCGCCACGTTCAGCGAGCCGCTGTTGGCCTCCGCGATATCGGCGATCACGCGCGGCAGGCGCACGGTGTCGAACGCGTGCCGCACGACGGCCGCCGCGGCTTCGCTCGCGATGCCGCGCCCCCACGTCGCACGCACGAGCCGCCAGCCGATCTCGACGTCGCGCGACCCGTCCTTGTAGTCGGGGATCAGCAGGATCCAGCCGATGAACACCTCGGGCGCGGCCTTCTCGAAGATCGACCAGTAGCCGAGACCGGGCGGATAGTCGCGCGTGATCCGGTGCGTGACGAAGCGGCGATGCTCGACGGGGTCGTGCCACGGGCCCGCGATGTGGCGAGTGACCTCGGGATCGCGATCCATCTCGATGCACGCATCGAGATCGGCCAGCACGCGCGGACGCAGCCACAGCCGCGCGGTTTCGAGCACGGGCAATGCAGTGGCGGAACGGTCGTTCATCGGGACTCCTGATTCGGTGGCGATGCGCAGCGCGCGCATTACAGAACTGATACAAAAAGCCTTCCGGAATGATACAGAGTCCGGTCGCGCGCCTCGCGCGGCTCCGTTTCCATTTCCGAAACAGTGCATTTCGTAGGGATTATTCCCGATTCGCGGCTATCGCGCGCCACCTCGCGCGGCGCGCAAGCCTACACTCGATCAGTGCCCCGCGCCGCGCGCGAGCCGGGCCGGCATCCGCATGCAGAATCGCGAGCGCGCAAGCCAACGAGGAGACCCGCACATGAGCTGGACCCGCGAGCAACGCAACGTCACGATCGCCGCCTATCTGGGCTGGACGCTCGATGCGTTCGACTTTTTCCTGATGGTTTTCGTGCTGAAGGACATCGCCGCGGAATTCGCGTCGACGATCCCCGCCGTCGCGTTCGCGCTCACGCTGACGCTCGCGATGCGCCCGCTCGGCGCGCTGATCTTCGGCCGGCTCGCCGACCGCTTCGGTCGCCGCCCGACGCTGATGGTCAACATCGCATGCTATTCGCTACTCGAACTCACGTCGGGTTTCGCGCCGAGCCTGACCGCGCTGCTCGTGCTGCGCGCGCTGTTCGGCATCGCGATGGGCGGTGAATGGGGCGTCGGCTCCGCGCTGACGATGGAAACCGTGCCGACCCACGCGCGCGGCCTCGTGTCCGGGCTGCTGCAGGCCGGCTACCCGAGCGGCTATCTGCTCGCGTCGGTCGTGTTCGGCCTGTTCTACCAATACATCGGCTGGCGCGGGATGTTCATGGTCGGCGTGCTGCCCGCGCTGCTCGTGCTGTACGTCCGCGCACACGTGCCCGAATCGCCGGCCTGGAAACAGATGGAGAAGCGCGCGCGCCCGAGCCTCGGCGCCACGCTGAAACAGAACTGGAAGCTCACGATCTACGCGATCGTGCTGATGACCGCGTTCAACTTCTTCTCGCACGGCACGCAGGATCTCTATCCGACCTTCCTGCGCGAACAGCATCACTTCGATCCCCATACCGTGTCGTGGATCACGATCGTGCTGAACATCGGCGCGATCGTCGGCGGGCTGTCGTTCGGCGCGATCTCGGAGCGGATCGGCCGGCGCCGCGCGATCTTCATCGCCGCGCTGATCGCGCTGCCCGTGCTGCCGCTGTGGGCGTTCTCCAGCGGCGCGATCGCGCTCGCCGCCGGCGCGTTCCTGATGCAGATCTCGGTACAGGGCGCATGGGGCGTGATACCGGTTCACCTGAACGAGATCTCGCCCGACGAGATCCGCGCGACCTTCCCCGGCGTCGTCTACCAGCTCGGCAACCTGCTCGCGTCGGGCAACGCGACGATGCAGGCGTCGCTCGCCGTGTCGAACCACGACAATTACGGCTTCGCGCTCGCGCTCGTGGCCGGCATCGTCGCCGTCGCGATCGCCGTGCTGATCCTGTTCAGCCGCGAGCGGCGCGGCATCGACATGACGCAATCGGTCAATACGCGTACCACTACCGGGTGACCCCGCACGTTGCGGCACCGCGTCATCGCGCGCGCCGCGCCCCGCCGGGCGCGGGCGCCGTGCTTTCCGCACCCGCACATCGAACTAGAGGAATTGATCCAGATTCCGCGCTTGCCCGGTCCGCCCGCGATTTTTTATCTTAATAAAAACGACTGTTTGAATCAGATAATCAAATCACCAGTTCGCGGCCGGGAAACCGGCATGGGAGGCGGAACATGGCAGTAAGTCAGGAGGGGCGGCCATCCGCGGGACGGCCGTCGGGGGCACGGTCATCCGGCACGCGGCAGACCGGCGGGACGAAGGCGCGCATTCTCGATGCGGCCGAGGACCTGTTCATCGAACATGGCTTCGAAGCGATGTCGATGCGGCAGATCACGTCGCGCGCGACGGTCAATCTCGCCGCGGTCAACTACCACTTCGGCAGCAAGGAAGCGCTGATCCACGCGATGCTGTCGCGCCGGCTCGACCAGCTGAACCAGGAACGCCTCGGCATCCTCGACCGCTTCGATGCGCAGCTCGGCACGCACATCACCTGCGAGCACGTGCTCGGCGCGATGTTCATTCCGGCGCTGAAGGCATCGCGCAACCCCGAACGCGGCGGGCCCGGGTTCCTGCGGCTGATCGGCCGCGCGTACACCGATCCTTCGCCGTTCGTGCGCAACTTCCTGACCGCGCATTACGCGAGCGTCGCGGGCCGCTTCTTCGACGCGTTCCAGCGCGCGCTGCCGCACCTGCCGCGCACCGAGCTCGGCTGGCGGCTGCACTTCGCGATCGGCGCGCTGTCCGGCGCGCTCGCGGGCGCCGAAACGGAAAGCCTGATCGACGAATTCTCGCAAGGCCGCACGATGAACGACGTGCAGATGATCGCGCGGCTGTCGTCGCTGATCGTCGCCGCGCTGAAGGCGCCGATGCCCGACAGTGCTCAACTGTCGATCTTCGCGGCCGTACTCGACGACGCGGGCGCAAGCGAAGCGTTCGGGCTGCCGCAGTCGTGCCCGACGACGACCGCCGAGGCTGCGACACTGCATTCCACGAACTGAGCGCGCGAGGCCACGCGCGGCTTCCTGTTCACGATTTGATTGATACGCGCGGTCGGGCACGGCGTCGAGACGCCCGCGTCGGCCGGCCGCGAAGCACGGGGCATGGGCAGGCGCTGACGCGCGGGCCCTCGCCGAGAGCCAAGACCGGAGACACGTCATGTCATCTTCCGCAGCACCCACCTCGGCCCAACTTCCGCCGAACACCGACGCCGTCTGGTACGCGTCGTACCCGCCCGGCGTTCCGCACGAGATCGACGTCACGCAATACGCGTCGCTCGTGCAGTTCTTCGACGAATGCACGACCCGCTTCGCCGAGCGCGTCGCCTACGTGAGCGCCGGCGCGTCGATGACCTACCGCACGCTCGCGCAGAAGGTCGACGCATTCGCGTCGTATCTGCAAAGCGTCGGCGTGAAGCCCGGCGACCGTGTCGCGATCATGCTGCCGAACACGTTCCAGTATCCGGTCGCGCTGTTCGGCACGCTGAAGGCCGGCGCGATCGTCGTCAACGTGAACCCGCTCTACACCGCGCGCGAACTCGCGCATCAGTTGAAGGACAGCGGCGCGCAGACGATCGTCGTGTTCGAGAACTTCGCGCGCACGCTGCAGGACGCGCTGCCGGAAACGCAGGTGAAGCACATCGTCGTCACCGCGCTCGGCGACCTGCTCGCCGACGGCCTCAACGCGAAAGGCCGCCTGATCAATTTCGTGCTGAAGCACGTGAAGAAGCTCGTGCCGGACTACCACCTGCCGCAGGCGATCCGGCTGCGTTCCGCGCTCGCGCTCGGCGCGCGCGGCAAGCCGCAACCGGTGCAGATCACGCGCGACGATCTCGCGTTCCTGCAGTACACGGGCGGCACGACCGGCGTCGCGAAAGGCGCGATGCTCACGCACGGCAACCTGATCGCGAACCTGCTGCAGGCGAAGGCCTGGATCGCCGACCAGGTGTCGGGCGACGTCGAGACCGTGCTCACGCCGCTGCCGCTCTATCACATCTATTCGCTGACGGTGAACGCGTTCATCTTCATGGGGCTCGGCGGGCGCAACATCCTGATCGCGAACCCGCGCGACATGAAGATGGTGATGAAGATCATCCGCCACGAGACGTTCACGGGCATCACCGGCATCAACACGCTGTACAACGCGTTCCTCGACAACGAGGAATTCCGCAAGCGCGACTTCTCGAAGCTCAAGCTCGCGATGGCGGGCGGGATGGCGATGCAGCGCGCGGTCGCCGAGCGCTTCCAGCAGGTGACGGGCCGGCCGGTGGTCGAAGGCTACGGCCTCACCGAGTGCTCGCCGATCGTCACGATGAATCCCGTGGACCTGAACGACATGGCCGCGTTCAGCGGTTCGATCGGGCTGCCCGCGCCGTCGACCGTCGTGCGCTTTCGCCGCGAGGACGGCACCTGGGCCGCGATCGGCGAGCCGGGCGAGCTGTGCGTGCACGGCCCGCAGGTGATGCGCGGCTACTGGCAGCGCCCCGACGAGACGGCGAAGGTGATCGACGCCGACGGCTGGCTCGCCACCGGCGACATCGGCGTGATGGACGAGCGCGGCTTCATCCGCCTGATCGACCGCAAGAAGGACATGATCCTCGTGTCGGGCTTCAACGTGTATCCGAACGAGATCGAGGAAGTGCTCGTGATGCATCCCGGCATCAGCGAAGCCGCGGCGATCGGCATTCCCGACGAGGTCCAGGGCGAACGGATCAAGGTGTTCGTCGTGCGGCGCGACCCGTCGCTGACGGCCGAGGACGTGCTCGCGCACTGCCGCAAGAACCTGACCGGCTACAAGATGCCGAAATTCGTCGAGTTCCGCGACGCGCTGCCGCAGACGAATGTCGGCAAGATCCTGCGCCGCGCGCTGCGCGACGAGGAACTCGCCAAACTCAAGGCCGCGAAGCAAGGCTGAACGATCCATCGCTCCGGGAGACGCCGTCGATGAACGAACGAATGAAACGCCGCGCGCGGCATGCCGCCGTGGCGACCGTCGCGTGCGCGCTGGCGCTCGCGCAAGCCGCGCTGCATGCGCAGGAAACGGCCGGCGCCGAGAGCGCGGCGCAGGCGGCCGCGCTGCCGGCGGAGCTCGCGAAGGTCACGCACGAGCCGGTTGCGCAACAGGCGCGCTGGCTGCGCACGGCGGCCCAGCGCGGCACGCTCGCTCAGCTCGACGACACGACGCTCACCGCGCTCTTCAAGGCGCTCGATCCGCTCGCCGTGCCGCTCTATATCCGTCACGGCCCGAACGGCTATCCGTCCTACCAGTTCACGATGGTGCGCCAGGAGCGCATCAGCGGAAAATGGCCCGACACGCCCGATCGCATGCTCGTGAAGACGACCCGCGAGCCGCTGCGCCTGTATGCGAAATGGCTGCCGGGCGGCGCGCATGCCGGACAGGAGACGATCTACGACACGACGCAGCGCAAGGACGAGATGTACGGCCACCTCGGCGGCCTGCTCGGCAAGATTCCGCTGTGGACGGCGATCGACGGCGCGCTCGCGCGCGCCCAGTCGAATCATCAGGTGAAGGATCTCGGCACCGAGTTCATCGCGAACCTGTACCTGACCGAAGGGAAGAAATACGTGGAAGCCGGCGTGCAGCGGCCGACCGACGTGGAGGCCCGGACGATCGACGGCGTGCGCGTCGTCGCACTCACCTACGAAACGCCGACCGGCCGGCCGCAGTTCTATGCGAAAAAGGAAGTGCTGGGGCTCGACCTGCACGCCCCCTATTTCCGAACCGTCGAATCCTATGACAACGACGGCAGGATCTTCGAGCGGATCGTCATCGAGAAAATCGCGCCGACGCCCCTCGACGACACCGCATTCGACCCGAAAAACCCGGATTACGCGTTCTGACGCGCGTCGGCGCGGCTCACCGCGGGTTCAATCGTCATCGTCGTCGTGGTGACGATGCCAGTGCTTGTAATAGTGCTTGCGCCACTTGCGGTAGCGGTCGTCGTCGTCATCGCCGTAATAGCCATACCCGTAGCCCGGATAGGCGACGACGGCGTGCTGCGGCGCTACATAGACCGGCGCCGGCTCGACATAGACCGGTGCTACCGGCGCGACCGGTACGCCGATGCCGACCGACAGATCCACACGCCCCGCCATTGCACTGCCGGAAACGAGCAACGCCATGCTCCCGATCACCACTGCGACTTGCCTCTTGTTCATGCTCCGCATCCCTGATAAGCCGGCCCGCCCGGCTCGCGCGACCAATGTAAGCGCAGCGCGCGCACCGAGGTGATACGGGGCTGCGAGAGTCGTAACGCAGCGTAACGAAACGGCTTCGGCCGTTCGGCCTAATCGCGAAAATGCGCCGGAACGTCTATAGTGGGTTACGGTTCGACACAATCGCGACTGCGCGCTCCCCTATCGAACAGGGTAGAATTCCGCCAAACGCCTTGTGGACGAACACGCCACACACACGCACAACATATTCTCTGACGCAGGCTCCTGCCGCACCTCAATGGCCAATCCCGCAGAATCCCATCCGCAAAACGACTTCATCAATTCGGCGCGCAAGGAACGTAAGCGTGTTGAAATCTATCTCGTCAACGGCATTCGTCTGACGGGATGTATCGAGTCGTTCGACCAGTATCTGGTGATGCTGCGCACCCCCGTGGGTCTGCAAGGCATCTACAAGCGCGCGATTTCCACGATCCAGCTCGATACGGGCGGCTCGCGCCCTGGCGGCGGCGGCCCCCGCGGCCCGCGCACCGGCGGTCGCCCCGGCGGCCGTGAAGGCGGCGGTCACAGCCCGTACGGCTCGCACGGCGGCCCGCGCGAATCGCGCGGCGACGGCGGCTACGGCTCTCGCGCGCCGCGTGAAGGCTACGGTTCGCGCGAACCGCGTGAGGGTTACGGCTCGCGTGAGCCGCGCGAAGGCTACGGCGCTCCGCGTGAACCCCGCGAAAGCTACGGCGCGCCGCGCGACACCGGCGACGCATCCGGCAACGCCGCGCCGTCGGATTCCCGCGGCGGCAACGGGCCGGTCATCGTGACGCGGCGCCGGCGAATCGTGCCGGACGGCCAGTAAAACAAAAGGGCAAGCCAACCGGCTTGCCCTTTTCACTGGTACGGCCGGCGCGGCACGTCGCCGCACCGCCGCCGCGACCGGGTTCAGCGTGCCGTCGTCGGCAGGCCCGCGTTGGCCTCGCGCTGCAACGAACGCACCTGCTGCTGCAACGCCCGCAGTTGCGACTGAAGTTGAGCCTGTTGCGCCTGCAGCGTCGCCGTTTCGCTCCGCACGCTCTTCTGGCGATCCGCCACCGCCGCCTGCTGCTGGCGGGCGATCGAGATGTCCGCCTGCAGACGCCGCGCGCGGTCCTGCACGACTTCGATCTGCTTGTCCATCTGCGCCTTCTGCGATTCCAGCTTCGCCGCGCGCAGTTCGTCGACGGCCAGCCGCTCGGCCTGGTGCGAGAAATCGCGATAGATCGCTTCCGCTCGCGCTTCGTTGTAAGTCTTGATCACGCGCCAGAACGCCTTTTGCTGAAACAGCGCGACGAAATACGCACCGTCCTTGACGTTGAACAGCAGGCTCGCGCCGTAGCTGCCGTTGTAGCTCGTGCGCATTTCCGTCAGCGAATGCGCCTGGATCTGGCGCTGCAAATCGTCTACCGTGCTCGGCCCCGTCGACTCGCCGGCCTGCGGCTGCACCGACGTCGGTGCCTGCGAATCGATCACCGGAATCGCGGCCACCGGCGCCGACGCCGGCTGCACCGCCGACGGATCGCTGCCTGCCAGCCCCTGCGCGAACGCGCCTTGCATGCCTCCTACCAGGGCGAGCAATACGCTCACCCGCCCCAACCCCGTCATATGGCTCATGAAGTTTTATTCCCGCGCGGATCGTTGTCATTCCACGCGATTTTATCTCATTAATTACTCGCTTTCGCGGGTCTCGGGCTCTTCGTCGAAGATCTGGTACTTGCGCATTTTTTCCCACAACACCTTGCGGCTGATGCCGAGCTGCTGGGCCGTGTCCTGACGCCGCCAACCGTTGGCGTCGAGCGCCGCGATCACACGGTTACGCTCGTTCATGTCCCACTTGCTGCGATCGACGAACACCTCGGCCGCACTCTCCGCCGGCACCGGCTGGGCCGAGCTGCGTGCGTGCGCGATCAGCCGCTGCAGCCGCGCGGCATCCCAGCCGCCCGTCTGCCGCACCGTCACGCCGACGCGCTCGGCGAGGTTGCGCAGTTCGCGCACGTTGCCGGGGAAATAGCTGTCCGCCACCGAATCCGTGAGCCAGTACGGCAGGTCCGACAACTCGGCGAGCCGCTCCTCGCCGACCACCTGCGCGACGAACGACTTGAACAGCGCGATCTTGTCCACCGCACCGCGCTCTTCCAACGACGGAATGCTCAGCTCGATCACCGCGAGCCGGTAATAGAGGTCCGCGCGGAACAGCCCTTCCTTCACGAGCTGCGGCAGCTTCTTGTTGCTCGCCGCGACCAGACGGAAATCGACCTTGACCGGCGCCGTCGCGCCGACGCGCAGCACCGCGCCATCCTCGAGCACGCGCAGCAGCTTGACCTGCTGGTACAGCGGCAGATCGCCGACTTCGTCGAGGAACAGCGTGCCGCCGGCCGCCTGCTCGAAATAGCCTTTATGCGCAACAACCGCGCCCGTGAACGACCCTTTCGCATGGCCGAAGAACAGCGATTCGAACAGGCCATCCGGAATGGCGCCGCAGTTCACCGGCACGAACTCGCCGTGCCGATAGCGGGAATGCTTTTCGTGCAGCAGTTGCGCGATGCGCTCCTTGCCGACGCCGGTTTCGCCGTGCAGCAGCACGTTGGTGTCGCAGTCGGCGAACGTATCGACTTCGTGCAGCAGCGCCTGCATCGATTCGGAGTGCGCGACGAGTTCCGACGGCTGCAACGTTTCGGCGGCGTGCGCGCGCAGTTGCGTGACGAGCTTGCCGATCATGCCGCGCAGTTCCGCGCACGTGAAGTCGAGCGGCAGGATGTGCGAGTACTCGGGCGGATACTGCGACGCGTCGTGGTCGCGCGCCGCGCCGACCCAGACGACCGGCATGCCGATATTGGCCTGCCAGTCGCGCAGGAATGCCGCGCCGCCTTCGATCATCGTCACGCTGATGATCGCGAGCGACCGCCGCATCGCGGCGCGCTCGGGCGAGACCGTCGCGTTGTCGGCGCGGATCACTTCGACGTCGAAGCTCGCCATGCACCGGGCGACGCGGTCGACGATGTCCGCCTTGCCTTCCCAGACGTACAGGTCGAGCTCTTCGATTGCGGGCGTATTTCTCATCTGATCTGCTTCTTCAGTAAACCGTTTGGGCGACCCCGCAATTGAGCGAGATCTGATGGACCGTCGCCGCACCGACCTGGACGCCGAGGAGATTCAGCAGCGGAACGAGGACTGCGTCGAGACTCGACAGGAGCGGGCCGAGCAGGCCGGTCAAAAACGTGAGCAATGTGGAGACGAAGTTCCCCGGGACCGTCAGGACGTTGGCGCCGAACAGGCCGAGGTTGACGGTGATATTCGCAGCCGCGAGTTGCGTCAAAGCCGAGCTAAGCGCCGAACCGAGCGCATTCGAGTTCACCGTCCAGTAATTCGCATCGATCCCCGGTACGCCACTGAACGTATGCGGTTGGGACGCGCCTTGGACCTGAACCGATATGTTGGACATGGAAACTGTCAACTGGGCCAGCCCGAGAACATTGGAGTTGATGATCTGTGCAGGCGACGTACAGCTGTAATTCGACGACAGGCTGATCTTGCCGGATGAATCGAGCGGCGGCTTGCCGATGCACAGATTGGCCACACCCGGTTGGGCGGTAATGACGGCCGTGCTTGCCGCCTGCGTGGAAGCGCATTGCGTCGAGTTCAATGTGGCGGTGCCGGTACCGGCCTGAAGATAAATCGGCAAATTGACATCGACCTTCACGTTCAGCAACGCCAGCAAAGCGCCCAGCAGCGGCAACTGCGCCGTCCCAAGATAGACATTCAGATACACACCCACCGCCGCCGTCGACGCCTTCGTCCGCCACGTTCCCGTCGCCGGATCCTTCCCACCCTCGCCAACACCGATCGACGGCGGGCTGATGATCTGCACCTGCAACTGCGTCCCCGTCAGCCCGCCGAGATTCACCGACGGCACGTTGACCGCGACCGCCGGCTTGCCCGTTGCCGCGATCTCCGCACCGACCATCAGCAGATCAAGCAGATCCACCTGCGCGTTGAGCGCCGCCTGCGTATCCGCGAGCGCGACGTTCAGCAACCCGCCCGCGCCGCCGAGACCGATCGACGTGCCCGGAACGTTCGCGTTCAGAATCGCTTGCAGCGTCGCAATGCTCGCCTGCAGGCTTGCGTTCGCGACGGCCGTCTTCGTGGCCGCGTTCACCATCAACTGGATCAGTTGCGGCAACGTGAGCTTCAGCGCGAGCAGTTGATCGACCGTGCCGACGCCCGCCGCCACAACGAGATCGCCGACCGTCACGTTCGTGCACGCCAGCGCTTGATACGATGCGATGTTCAGGTTCAGGTTGGCGCCCAGCAGCGCGCCGATCAGCCCGTTGACGAGCCCCGGATTGCCGGACGCCGGCGCGGATCCGCCCGCGCAACCGACCCCGCCGAGCGCGGCCAAGGTTGCACCAACCGAGAATGTATCGATGTTCGTCGAACGCGCGGTCGATACCGCGGATATCGTCTGCGGGGGTCCGACGAAGAAGAACGGCACCTGACGCCTGACGATCACCTTGGCCGCGTTCAACTGCGTGGCCCCGGATGTCGCGGCAGCGTAGTAGCTCGGTGACGGGTTGACCGACGTATCCCAACGGCCGCACTCGATGTTGATCGTGTCGCCGTTCGACGCGTTGAGCCCGTTCGACTGCGCGTTGCTGGTCGCGGTGGCAGTCGGCTGCGAACAGGCGTCGTCCATCCTCTGCACGGCCGCGAGCGCGGCCATGTCGGCAATCCGCTGCACGTCCCGACGCTGGTAAAAGAGATTACCGACGCCAATGGCGCCAAGCGTCGTAATGGCGATCAGCGTCGCGATGATCGCCATCACCGAGAACGCGCCGCGCTGTCGTGACGCGCGACGGATCGTGCCGCCACTGTGCCGGATAGTCACCGTGGTGCTCCGTCAGCGCGCGAGATCGCCACCGGACAGTCCGCCGCTGCCGCCGCCGCTACCGCCGCCCGACGCCGACATCGTGCCGAACCACTGCGGAATCGGCGTCTTGAACGAGTCGATATAGCGCTGATAGGCAAACGTACCGGCGGCGCCATCGATCGGTTGCGGCGTGGCGGCCGCGCGGTTCGAGCGCTGCAGGTCGAGCAGCGCACTCGTCGCATGACCGATTTCGGCCGCCGGCGTGTCGCCTTGCGCATGCGCGACGCCCGCCCCCAGCGAGCAGGCGAACGCGATGCCCACGGCCCACACGCGGATTGAGGAAAGGTGAAGCATGATGGCCTCCGTGAATATCGTCGTTATCGCGCGAAACGCTGCAGCAGCGGCACGGCAAGATCCAGATTGTCGCTGCTCGCCACCGACGGCACGGACACATTGGCCGGCGCATAGGCGGTGGCGCGTTGCTTCGCGCGCATCGCGGCCGCGACCTTCGTCTCGTCGTCTCGAATCTGGCCGCGCACCGCGGGCGACAGCTTCTGCTGATCCATCAGCCGCCGCGCGTCCTTCGCATGACCGGTCGCGAACAGGTAAAGCACGAAGTTGCTGAGAATCTTCGGGTTCTTCTGCTCGAGTTCGGCCGCCTTCAGCAGCGGCACGCGCGCGCCCGCCAGATCGCCTTCGCGCATCTTCGAATAGGCGAGGTCGGACAACGTCGCCGCATCGGTCGGCGCAAGCGTCGTCGCCTGTTCGAGCCGCTGCGCGGCCAGCGCGAAATCGCCGCGGGCGCCGGCGGTCAGGCCCAGCCCGCGATAGCCGCGCGCGGCGAGCGGCGTCGTCAGCAATTGGGTATAGGCGGCCACGCCGGCGTCGTATTGGCCGGTCGCGCGCAATGCGTCGGCGCGCAGCAGGATCGTATCCGGCGATGCGCCATATTGCTTCTCGTACTGATCGATGTGCGCGAGCGACGCAAAATACAGCCCCTGCGCCTGCATCCGCTCGATCAGGCCCAGATACATGCCCGGCGTATCGGGCGTCGCATTCTTGTCGGCGGCGGCCTGCATCAGCGCGCCACGTTCGGCCTGCGCACCGATTCCGTATCCGGACTCCTTGAACATCGCGCACCCGCTGGCCAGCAACGCGCACGCCGTCGCGCCTGCAATCGTGCGAACCCACCCCAATCGATTCATCTTGTGTCGCTCCTTCCCCTCATGCCGCATCAGCGCTGAAACGCAGCGAGCGCGGACAGCACGGTCATGATCCCGGGCCCCGCGGTCACGATCAGCAGTGCCGGCAACAGCGTGACGATCATCACGCCGGTCATCTTCACCGTCAGGCGGCCGATCTGCTCGCGCAGCGTCGCGCGACGCCCTTCGCGCAGACGATCGCCGAATTGCTTCAGCGGCTCTTGCACCGCGCCGCCATGCTTGTCGACCTGAATCAGCAAACGCACGATCGCGCGCAGATCCTCGTTGTCGAAACTGTTCGTCAGGCGTTGCAGCGATTGCTCGCGCGTGCGCCCGGCCGCGAACTGCCGCTGCGCGACGCCGAGCTCCCACGACAGCACCGGCAGCATCGTCTGAAAATCGTGCGTGACGACCTGGATGCTCTGGTCGAGCGACAGGCCGACGCCCTGCAGCAGCCGCAACATGTCGACGAGCAGCGGCAGTTCGGCCCCGATGCTCTGCCGGCGCGCGGTCGCGCGCCGGCGCACGTAGATTTTCGGCAGCATGTAGCCGGTCACGAGCGCGACGGAGATCCACAACGGCCAGCGCGTCTGCTGCCCGCGGCCGATCAGGACCAGCACGGCGAGCGCAGGCAGCAGGATCGCGCAGACGATGCGCGCGCCGACGAACAGCGCTCTGGCGCGCACGTCGACGAAACCGCACTGCTCGAGCAACTGGCGGTCTTCGTCGGCGATCAGATACCGGCTGAAGCCGGTCTCGAGCCACCGCATCCCGACGTCTTCGAAGCGTTCGCGCAGCCCCGCGAAACGGACGCGCGGCGCGGCAGGCGCCGCCGCGTCGCGCGCGGGCTCGGTGGCACCGGCGCGCGCGGCGGCCGCTTCGATCGCCGCTGTCCGGCGATCGAGCGCATCCACCAGCGCGCGCTCGGCACGCTGCACGAGCACGATGCGAACGATCGCGAGCGCGGCGAGCAGCAGCACGCCGACCGATCCGAGCACCAGCGCAAGGGCGCCTAAACGGTTTGCATCCATCGATTCACCTCAGCCGCGCGAGCCGGTACAGCCAGAAACCGCCGACCGCCTGCAGCACGAACGCCAGATAAATCATCTGACGCCCGCTATCGTCGCTCCACATCGTCGTGAAATAGCGCGGGCTCGTGGCGATGACGAAGCTGCCGACCGCGATCGGCAACAGCGCCAGCACCCATGCGGACAGCCGCGTTTCGGCCGACATCGCGGACAGTTCGCGCTCCGCCTGCTCGAGATCGCGCATGAACGTCGACATCCGGTCGAGCATCACGTCCGCCCGCCCGCCGTAGCGGACCGACAGACGCAGCACCGCACCGACCAGTTCGAATTCGCGGATACGATAGGTGTGCGCGATGTGCAGCATCGCGCGATCGATCTCGACACCGGAGCGCAGCATCCGCGACACGTCGTCGAGGCAGCGGCGCAGCGGCATTTCGGTCGTCTGAAGCGCCGACTGGAACGCCGCCGGCACGCTGTTCCCGAGCGTCACGAGCCGCACGATCCCGTCGAGAAACGACGGCAACTGACGGACGATCTTCAGGCGGCGCCGGCTGATGCGCGACGTGATCCACAGCACGACGAGCACACTGCCGGCAACGACCGCCGCTGCCGCGGCGAGCACGCCGCCAGCCATGCCGGCCCACAGCGCGAGCATCACAAGGACCCCGAGCGCCAGCACGAGGCCGGTGCGCACTTCGTCGAGGCCCACACGGTCGGACAGCACGGCCCATGCACCGAACGCCGACGCGCGCCATCGCGCGAACCCCTGTTCGGGCTCCTGCGCGTTGGCCGTACCGGCCGCCGGGGCGCGTGCGGTGCGCGTCTCGCCGGCCGGGGCCGCGGCGCGCGCGCCCTGTCCCACCCGGCTGTCGAAGAACCGCTGCGCATGCGCACGCCCTTCCCGCACCTGGCTTGCACGCCACAGCAGCAACCCGGCCGCCGCGCAGATCAGCGCGAACATCAGCGCGAGCAAGGTGGCGCTAGACATTGAAGCCTCCGCCTCGCCCGAAGTGGCCACCGAACCCGCCGCCGCCGGACGACACCAGCGTGCTGCGGAAACGTGCCAGCTTCGGCGAATGCGGATGAATGCCGAGCGACTCCCAATGATCGATCTCTTCGCCCTCCGGGGTGACGCGCGCCTCGTAACGATACAGCTCCTGCGTCGACACGATGTTGTCCGACATGCCGGTGACTTCGGTGATCGACAGGATGCGGCGGCGACCGTTGGACAGCCGCCCGATCTGCACGATGAAGTCGATCGCGTTGGCGATCTGCCGCCGCAGGCTTGCTTCGGTGCCCTGAAAACCGGCGAAACCGGCCAGCATCTCGAGCCGGTACAGGCATTCGCGCGGCGAGCTGGCGTGCACGGTGCCCATCGATCCGTCGTGGCCGGTATTCATCGCCTGCAGCATTTCGAGCACTTCGCCGCCGCGCACTTCGCCGACGATGATCCGGTCCGGCCGCATCCGCAGCGTGTTCCGCAGCAGGTCGCGAATCGTCACGATGCCGCTGCCGTCGAACCCGCCGGGACGGCTCTCGAGCCGCACGACGTGCGGGTGATTCAACGACAGTTCGGCCGTATCCTCGATCGTCACGACGCGTTCCGCCATCGGGATGTGGAACGCCAGCGCGTTCAGCAGCGACGTCTTGCCCGAGCTGGTGCCGCCCGACACGAGGACGTTGCAGCGCGCATCGACCGCAGCCTCGAGCAGCCGGCCGATTTCCTCGTTGTAGGTGCCGTTGCCCAGCAGGTCCTCGGGCTTCAGCGGATCCTTGCGGAACTTCCGGATCGACACGACCGGGCCGTCGATCGACAGCGGTTCGATCACGACGTTGACCCGCCCGCCGTCGGGCAGCCGCGCATCGACCATCGGGTTCGATTCGTCGAGCCGCCGGCCGACCGGCGCGAGAATCCGCCGCACGATCCGCAGCAGATGCGCGTTGTCGGTGAAGCGGATCGGCAGCTTCGACAGGATCCCGTGGCGCGACACGTAGATGTCGTTGTAGCCGTTGATCAGGATGTCCTCGACATGCGGGTCCGCCAACAGGTCTTCGATAGGCCCGAAGCCGGCGAGCTCCTTCGTCAGCGCCTCGGCCACCGCGCGCACCTCGCTCTCGTTGAGCGGGATGCGCCGCAGCCGCACGAAGCTGTCGATTTCGAGATCGACGAACTGGTTGATCGCCTGTCGCGACCAACGGCCGAATTCGGCACCCAGTTCCTCGATCCGCGTGAGCAGATGCTCGTGTGCGGCATTCTTGATGTCGTGAAACTGTTGCGTTTGCGAGAACGGCGCTGCGCCGTCGGCAAATTGAATGTCGTGTGCCATCGCTTACGACCGCTTCGTTGAGGATTGAATGATTCGCCTGAGCGCCGAGAGGCCGCCGGCCGCACGCTGTGTCGCTCCGGGCGCCGGCGCGCCCGCGAGGCGCTCGACCAGCGGCCCGAGCGCGCGGACGTACGGATCGCGTTCCGCGACCTCGGCGATCAGCTTGCCCTGGTTCGCCGCATGCCCGATCGACACGCGCCGCGACGGCAGCGTCGCGACCAGCGACAGGTCGAGCCGTTCGGCGATCTGCGCGGGCATCAGCCCAAGCTCGGCGTCGAACTGGTTGACGACGAGCCGGATCCGGTCGGTCGCCGCGCCTGCCTCGCGCAACCCGTCCAGCATCTCGACCGCCGACACGACCGATGCCACGCCCTGGTCGCAGACCAGCCATGCTTCGTCCGCCAGGTTCACGACCTGCGCGATGAATTCGCGATTCGGGAAGCCGCCGAGATCGACGATCTGGTGATCGAAGAACGCGCGCAGCCGGTTCAGCAACGCCGCGCACGACGCCGTCGCCACGTCGCGCAACTCCGCGAGATTCGGTGGCAGCGTCGTCAACGCGACGCCGCTCGAATGACGTGCGAGCGCGGTCGTGACGAACGTGCGGTCGATCCGGCGCAGGTTGCGCACGGCCTCGACGAAATGGAATTCGCACCGCGTGTTCAGGAACAACGCGCCGTCGCCGGCCGGCAGCCCGAGATCGAGCAGCGCCGCCGTGCGCGCAGGGTCGGCCGGCCGCCGCTGCATCAGCACCGACAGGTTCGCGGCGAGCGTGCTCACGCCCATCCCGGCGCGTGCGCCGAGCAACGCGGTGACCTTCCCGTGACGGTTGGCCGGCTCGCTGACGTTGTCGAGCAATACGCGCGTGATCCGCAGCGCCTCATCGGCCGGCGCGGAAAAATCGACGAAATCGCGCACGCCCGCGCGCAGCGCGGCGAGTGCCCCTTCCGGTTGCGCGAGCGAGCCCAGTGCGACGACCGGCACGCCCGGATGCGCCGCGCGTACCGCGGCGACCACCGTGCTTGCCGCCGCGCAGTCACCGGAAAAATCGATGAACACCAGTGCCGGATTCAGCACGCCGATACGCTGCGACAGCGCGGCGCCGTCGAGCGGCACCCCTTCGACCGCGCCGGCGGACACGAGCGATTGCGACAGCCAGTGCACATGCTCCGCGAGCGCGGATGCACAGACGAAGTAGTCGGTGACGGCGGGCTCAGCCAAAGAGTAGGTTCTCGCATTCATCTTGGATACTCCCAATGAAGCAAGGCATCGCGTCGTACGCGACGGCCTGCGCGGTCCGGTAACGATTCGGCGCGCTCATTTCGAGAACCCCGGCCCCGCGTCCGGCGATGCCATGCCGCCCAGATACGAACGCCACACCGGACCGTCGCGCTGCTCGGACAGCTCGCCCGGCGTCGCCGGCAGCGGTGCACCCTGCGCGATCGGGGCAACGAGATGCGGCGTCACGATGATCACGAGTTCCTTGTCGTTCTGCTGGTAGCTCAAATTCTTGAAAAACGCACCGATGATGGGCAGATCGCCCAGGAACGGCACCTTGTTGACGTTGGACGTGGTCTCGCGGTCGATCAGGCCGCCGATCACGAAGCTCTCGCCGTCGCCGAGCTCGACCGTCGTGTCCGCGCGCCGCGTCGTCAGCGCGGGTACCTGCACGCCGTTGATCGTGATCGAATGCACGAAGTCGAGCTGGCTCGACTCGGGCGCGACCTTCAGCGCGATCCGCCGCGGGTTCAGCACGGTCGGCGTGACCGTGAGCCCGACGCCATAGGGTTTCCATTCGATCGAAATCGTGCCGAGCGATTGCGGCACCGGCACCGGAATCTCGCCGCCCGCGAGGAAGTTCGCGCTCTGGCCGGACAACGCGACGAGCGTCGGCTGCGCGAGCACGCGGGCCAGGTTGTTCGCCTCGAGAATCGACAGGTCGGCGAACAACCCGTGCGTCACCGAATTGACGACGAGGTTGAACGCCGACGAAATCGGCACGTTCGTGTTGTAGGTGAGCGAACCGCCCGGCGTACCGGTAATCGATGTGAGCCCCGTCGGCGCGAAGGCGCCGAACGCAAAGCCGTTGCTCTGCTTGAAGAAGTTCAGGCCCGCCTGCTTCAGCACCGAACGGCTGAATTCGACGACACGTACGTCGACCTGCACGACATTCTTGCCGGAGATCGTCGACGCATCGAGCGTCGTTCCGTCCTTGCCGCCGACCGTCTTCGCTGCGTGGACTGCCCGCTGATGTCCGTCGAGCGTTGCGGCCGCACCGCCCATCACCGTCGCGCCGCCGTACGTGTTCACGCTCGGCGACGCGCCGTCCAGCAGCGCCCGCGCCGCACCGCTCGTAACGTTCACGTTATAGACGGTCGGCTCGTCGCGGCCGCGCTCCCAGATCATCACGTTCGTCGCACCGGCATTCTTCGCCACCAGCAGCACGCCGCCGCGCCCGCCCTTCACGACGAGCACGTCGGCCACCGACGGATCGCCGACCGCGACCCGCTGCAGTGCGCGCCCCGTCGCAAGCTGCCGCTGCGCGCCGACCGCAAGGCTGATCGTGCCACTCGTGTCGGCCGCGTCCGACAGCGGCGGCATCGCCAGTGCGCTCAATGCAATCGCCAAACCAACCAGTTTCTTTTTCATTGTTTTGCCGTCTTCGTCCCGCTCAATAAGCGACCGTTTCGGTCCGCCCACCCCGAATGACTTCGATGCTGCCGCCGCTCGGATGCCGCGCGACCACCCGTGGCGCCGCACGCGGGGCCGGCGCCGTCGTCGCGCTCTTCGACAACTCGCCCAGCACCATGCCGGCCGCGGCAAGCGCCGACGGACTCTTGTCGTCGCCGACGCGAACGGCGACGGTTTGCGCCGCGACGTCGTCGTCGCGCGGACTACGCAGCGCGAGCACGAGCCGGCCGCTCTGCTCGGCGAGCGTCAGCGCGTCGACCTGCGCCGTGGGCACGGCCAGCACCGCGGTCCGCGTGCCGATCACCGAGCCGTTCGAGCTGTCCCGCTCGGTCGTCGCATCGCCGAACGACAGCACGCGGACCTTCGACATCAGCAGCCGCGCCTGAGTATTCACGATCTCGGCCGTCGACGTCCCGCCGATCGCCACGCCGGTCCCGTCGCGCTTCAGATTCACGAACACGTCGACATAGTTGCCCGGCCGCACGCGGTTGCCAACCGCGTTGGTCTCGTCGACCTTGATCGCCACGGCGCGCTCTCCCGGTGCAATCTGCTCGGCGAGGCCGGACGACAATGCGCTCCCGACGACGGCCGCCTGCGCGGGAATGTCCGCTGCCGGAATGCGGCCGACCAGTTGCAGCGGATCGGCGAACGCCCCCTGCGGAGCGGCGCTCGACTGCTGGACCTTCAGCGCATCGGCCGGAATCGGCTGGCCGGCTTGCAGTTGCCGCGTCGTCACGACGACCGGCACGCTCTGCGTCGCGACCGTCGACGCAACCGGCGCGACGTCGGCCGGCTTGCGACCGAGCATCCACGCATAGATGCCGAGCAGGATCGCGATCGCGATCAGCAAGCCCGCGATGATCTTCGTCAGGTTGTTGGCCATGGTGTTGTTATGCTTCCCCGCTACTCACGATTGAATTCTCCGCGCGACGTCGCCGACCGGGCGCCCTCGACCGGCACGGCGCCGTCGCCGCCGTCTATATGATGTTGACCGGGCTGATCTGCACCATCGCGGTTCCGGTGAGTGTCGACGGCACCGGCAACAGCGAACCGAGCAGCGGGAACGACGGAATCAGCGGGCTCTGCGCGTACGGGTAGGTCAACGTGATCTGGACGCACAGCATCGTCGCGTCGTACGAACAGTTACCTTGCTGCGTGGGCGAGCATGTCGACCCTTTCAGCCAGGTGGTCAGGTTCGTCGCGGCCGTGCATGCGGCCTGGGCCCGCGCCGCCAGCGCGGCTTGCTGCGCTGCCTGCACCGATGCGGCCGCACCGACCTGCTGATAGTTCAACGCGGCGCGCGCGCCTTCCGTTGCGGCAAGCGTCAGATTTTGCTGGGCCGCGAAGATCATCCCGTACGTGATGATCGCGTACAGGATCAGGAAAAACACCGGGAGCATCAGCGCAAATTCGATCGCCGTCGCGCCACGCTCGCGCCGCCGCGTCCCGGATGCCGGACGAACCGCCGTCATTGCACTCCCCCGGTCGCGATCCGGTACAGGCACCACAGGGCCGCGGGGATCACGAGAAACGCGGCATACGGCGAGGCCCGGAAACCGGCGATCTGCATCGTCGGGGAACGCCGCTGCCACAGGGCCGACACCGGCGTACGGGTGGAGAAGACCAGCATGCCCGCATGCGCGAATGCCAGCAGGCTTGCGACGATCCAGAGCCACAGCAATGCTTGCGGGCCGCACCACGCGCCCAGCACCGCGAATACCTTGACGTCTGCTGCGCCCATGACGCGCAGCACGAAAAACGGGAAAAGACCGAGAAAGCCGACCAGTACGCCAATGAGCGCCTGATTCACGGATATGCCTAATGGATTATGTCCGGCGAGCACAAATGCGGATACGAACCCACCGATCACCAGTGAATTCGGTATGCGCCTATGCCGGATGTCCTCAAGCGCGACGAGCGTCGCCCACGCGAGGAAAACCCCGACGCCAGTTAGCAGGATCATTTGCGCCCCGAACGGCAAAACTTACCGCGCGGGTTTGCGAAGCAATCCGCGCCCCTGACAACAGGGAAATGAGCAAAAGCTCGTTCGTTATGCCTTCGGTAGCTGGTTCGCGATGTAGCTGAACGCCCCGGAAATGCCGCCCGTCAACGTGCCAACGGCAGTGACGAGAGCAACGGCGATCAGCCCTGCGATGAGGCCATACTCGACTGCGGTAACCCCGTCTTCTTCCTTAAGGAAACGCTTGATGATTGCTTTCATTTTATTCCTCGTGCCTGTATTTACGTTTTCTGGCCTTTATACGTATACATCCCCGCATTCTGGCCGTTTGCCCCAACCGTTCGTCACATCTGCTGTAACGTCAACCGGGTGCGCTTTCTTTATAGGTCGCCCCGAAGGGCATTGCTCACGATTTGATGCAAGTTAACATTCGCGATAGCGCTCCTCCTCGAACGTAGTGTACCGAACCGTACATTTCCTTACATCTGCTCCCGATTCTATATCCGTTCCTATTTAAATTCCAACCTCTTTTAACCGCTCTGACGGAAAAAAAGACCAGGAGCACGACGTATTTGTACGGCGTTTCGGTACGACTTACACATAGGATTTACGATAGGTTAGATGTGCACACCTAATCCATCAGTAAAACCATTGCCGTGTCCACCAAGCCTGCGCGGGGCCCACGTTACGCCGCACGCGTAACGCCAATGTTGTGACGTTACGTTACGAAACGGCCGAAACCGTTCTCATTCATCTGCTTTTAAACAGATTCAACAATCTTTCAATTCCCGCGACTTCCTTTTCCGACAAGGAATTGCCTCGTTTAAAACCGGTTGTCGAACCGTCGGGCCTCGAAATGGCACGACAGTTGCAGAGTAGTCCTCGCACCACTCAACACAACGCAGTTCACAACACATTTTTAATGCGAGGAAGAAATGGACATTAAGGTTATCCCTCATGGCGTGTTCCGGACGACTCTGATCGCGGCCACCGTTGCAGCCATGCTCTCCCTCTCCGCGTGCGGCGGCTCCGGCTCCATCAGCCAGGGCCTCGGCGGCGGTTCCAGCTCGGGCGGCGGCGATACGATCTCCACGTCGGGCGGCAACGGCACGAGCGGCACCTCGGGTACGAGCGGCACCTCCGGCACCAGCGGGACCTCGGGTACGAGCGGCACGAGCGGTACCTCCGGCACCAGCGGAACTTCGGGTACGAGCGGCACGTCCGGCACCAGCGGAACTTCGGGTACGAGCGGTACGTCCGGCACCTCGGGTGTCTCGTCGAACGCCGTGGGAACTGTCCTCGCACAAGCCAGCACGATCCCCACGGGGCTCGGCGGCGCCGTCTCGGGTCTCGGCACCGTCATCGCCGGCCAGTCGCTGCCGGGCGTCAATCCGGGCACCACGCAAGCCGCGGGCGGCATCGTGCAAAGCGTAGGCGGCGCGGTCACCGCGCTGGGCAATGGCCTCGGCAGCGGCCTCGGCCAGCTCGGCGCGACGAAGGATCCGGTCGGCACCACGGTCGCCAGCACCGGCGGCGTGGTCAATCAGCTCGGCGGCGCAGTCACGCAAACCGGCAATCTGGTCACGAGCCTCGGCAGCGGCCCGCTGTCGCCGCTCGCGCCGGTCACGGGCGCCGTCGGCGGCCTCGTATCGACGCTCGGCGGCGCCGTGTCGAACGGCGGCACCACGCTCACCAACGCGCTGTCGACCGGCCCGATCCAGCAAGTCACGCAAACGGTCAGCTCGGCCATCACGCCGATCACGACGATGGTCGGCCAGACGACGCAGACGATCGGCGCGGCAACCGGCCTCGGCGCACCGGTCAACACGCTGCTCGGCACGATCGGCAACGGGCTGAGCCAGGCCGGCGCGCTGATCGCATCGACGGGCGGCAACCCGGTCACCACGGGCCTCGGCGGCACCGTCTCGTCGACGGGCAACACCGTGAAGGCCGTCGGCGGCCTGCTCACAGGTGGCACGGGCGGCGTGACGAATCCGCTCGCGCCGCTCGCCGGCCTCCTCGGCACCGTCGGCGGTCTGGGCGGTGCAGCAGGCGGCACGAGCGGCGGCCCGCTGGCTCCGGTTACCGGCCTCGTCTCCACCGTCACCGGCGCGCTCGGCGGCGCCGCAGGCGGCGCAGGCGGCGGCCCGCTGGCTCCGGTCACCGGCCTGGTCTCCACTGTCACCGGCGCGCTCGGCGGTGTGGCGGGCGGCGCGGGCGGCAGCCCGCTCGCACCCGTCACCGGCTTGGTCTCCACCGTGACGGGCGCGCTCGGCGGTGCGGCAGGCGGCAGCGGCAGCCCGCTCGCCCCGGTGACGGGCCTCGTCTCCGCGGTCACCGGCGCACTCGGCGGCGTAACGGGCGGCGGCAATCCGATTGCAGCGCCGGTCCCCGCAGCCACCAGCACCGTCGGCGCGCCGGCGCTGAGCGGCGGCACGGGTGCCGTCACGAGCTCCGGCTCCGGCACGAACCTGCTCGCACCCGTCACGTCGCTGATCGGCGGCTTGCTCGGCGGCACGCACAAGTAATCCGACATCCATTCATCGACAAGACAGCGAGGAGTCCATCATGTCCCAGCGTTCCAACACGACGACCACCCTGCGCCAATGGCGCGTACCCCTTACCGTTTTCGCGACGGCCTGCCTGCTCGCCGCGTGCGGCGGCAACAGCGTCAGCGCGCCGCCGAGCGGCAGCACCAGCGGGACGAGCGGCACCAGTGGCACGAGCGGTACCAGCGGGACGAGCGGCACCAGCGGCACGACGACCGGTACCAAGGGCGCCGTCAGCACGCTCGGCCAAACCGCCACCGACCTTGGCAGCACCATCGGGAACGTCAGCCTGCCGGGCCTCGGCGACGGCGTGACGAAGGGCGTCGGCAGCACCGTGTCGAGCACCGGCACGATCATCGACGCGGCCGCCGATGCGTTGAGCAACGGGCTCGGCCAGACCGGCTCGATCAAAGATCCGGTCGGCACGACGGTCGCCGGTCTCGGCAACGTCGTCGGCGCGACGAGCAACACGGTGTCCGGCCTGAGCTCGACGGTCAAGGCGCTGGGCGCGGGCCCGCTGGCGCCGCTCGCACCGGTCACGACGCCGGTCGGCACCGTGCTCGACACGGTCGCCAACGGCCTGACGGCCGCCGGCACGACGATCGGCTCGACGCTGTCGTCGGGCGCCGTGCAGCAGGTCACGCAACCGATCAGCTCGGCGATCACGCCGCTCGTGATCACGGCCGGCCAGGTCACGCAGCAGGTCGGCACGACGACCGGTCTCGGCCAACCCGTGTCGGGCCTGCTCGGCCAGATCGGCGGCGCGATCAGCTCGGCCGGCAAGCAGGTCGGCGGGACGTCGAGCCAGCCGCTCGTCGGCGACGTCGGTCAGCTCGTGACCGCGGTCGGCAATACCGTGACCAACGCGGGCGGCCTCGTCAATCCGAACGGCCCGAACGGCGCAGCACCGATCCCCGGCCTGATCACAAGCCTCGTCGGCGGCTCGACGGCAACCGTCCAGAACGGCTCGTCGTCGGGTTCCGCTTCGACGAATCCGCTCGGCGGCCTGCTGTCGGGTCTCGGTTCGACACCGCTCGGCTCGCTCACCGGCGCAACGGGCGGCTCGGGCAGCGGCCCGCTCGCACCGGTCACGGGCCTCGTCTCGACGGTCACCGGCGCGCTCGGCGGCGCGACGGGCGGCGCAGGCAGTGCAAACCCTCTCGCGCCCGTCACCGGTTTGCTGAATACTGTCACCGGAGCAGTGGGCGGTGCAGCAGGGTCCGGGGGCTCGAGCCCGCTCGCGCCGGTCACGTCGCTGGTCGGCAGCGTGTCGGGTACGGCATCGTCGGGCAGCGGTTCGACGGGCCTGCTGGCACCGGTCACGGGGTTGCTGGGTACGCTGGGTAGCGTCGGCAAGTAAGGAGGACGGTCGCGTCATCGCAGCCGGAGCGAATGACGCGGCCGTACGAACACAACCGGCATGGCGGCACGCGGCGCGCGACACCTGGGTGTCGCGCGCCGGCATTACAAAGAAGACGAAAAGCAAGGCCTACGAGGAAGAACAATGAAATCCAGACTCGACAGATGGATGATGCTGCTCGCCATCGCGGCAGCAGGCACGGCACAGGCGCAAACGCGCGTCGGCGGCAACCCGCTCGACTCCCTTCCCCAGATCAACGCACCGAAGACGGGCCCGAACGTCACCGTTCAGGTCGCGCCGCAGGCGCCGCAATTGCAGGAGCTGCTGTCGCGGCACCTGACGCCGAAGACGTTCCAGGTCGAAGGCGTGAAGTCGATACCGTTCGAGGAAATCACGCGCCGCTTCACACCGCTCGTCGGCAAGGACATCACGATCGGCGAGCTGATCGAAACCGCCAACGGCGTGACGAAGCTGTATCAGGAACGCGGCTACGCGCTGTCGTTCGCGTTCGTTCCCGCGCAGACGTTCGAGAACGGCGTCGTGCGCATCACGGTGGTGGAAGGCTATGTGTCGGACGTCAAGGTCACCGGCAAACCCGGCGCGATGGAACCCAAGATTCGCGCGATTGCTGCCCACATCACGGACGATCGCCCGCTGCGCCGCGCGACGTTCGAGCGTTACGTGAACACGTTCGGGCTGTTGCCGGGCCTCACGGTGAAGGCGAACGTGCCGCCGCCGCAAACCACCGACGGCGCGACGACGCTCGAACTCGCGGTCGATCGCAAGCCGTTCAACGTCAGCACGGGGATCGACTTCAACCACCCGGGCGTCCAGGGCCTCATCACCGCGACCGAAAACGGCCTCACGCGGTTCGGCGAGCAGTTGAGCATCTCGGCGCTCGCGCCGCCGGGACGCGACAAGCAGACCTACTTCGCGTTCAGCGGCGCGGTGCCGATCGGCAGCAACGGCCTCATCACGCGCCTCGATGCCAGCACGTATCGCGGCAAGCCGACCGACAACCCCGGCCTGCCGTCGTCGGTCGAGCGCACGGTCAAGAACGAGAAGCTCGGTCTTTCGGCCTCCTATCCGATCTTGCTGAACAATCAGCGTAGCCTGCTCGGTACCGTGTCTGGCTATGCGTCGCACAACGAAGACCGTTACCAGAGCAAAATCAACGGCAACAGCATCGATACGCGCTCGCAAGTCCGCGTGCTGCAGATGCAGCTCGACTACACGAGCGTCCAGCCGAAACAGGTGCAGAAGCTGAGCGTCAACGTCGCGAAGGGCTTCAACATCCTCGGCGCGTCGAAAGCGCAGGACACGACTATCGGTACGACGACGATCTCGGCGGACAGCCCGATCTCGCTGACCTTCGTTCGAACCGGCGCGACCTTCACGCAGACGAACGAATGGCCGTTCCGCATCGGCACGTCGGTGTCGCTGACCGGGCAATACAGTCCCGATTCGCTGCCGACGTCCGAGCAGATCTCGTTCGGCTCGACCCGCTATGCGCTCGGCTATCAGCCGGGTGAAACGTCGGGCGACTCGGGCTGGGGGATGTCGCTCGAAGTCAACCGCGGCTTCACGCCGGGCTGGACGTATCTGAAATCGATCACGCCGTACATCGCATACGACATGGCGCGCGTGTATCTGCACGCGGGCACGCCATCGCCGAATCGCATGTCGTCGGTCGGCATCGGCGTGCGACTCACGGACAGCCGCTACTACAGCCTCGACCTGAACGTCGCCAAACCGGTCGGCGATGCGCCGGTCGAAAGCGCGTCACGCAGCCCGCGCATCAACGCGGCGTTCTCTTATCAGCTCAACTGATCGGTCACCAAAGTCACGAACGGCGAGCGTCATGCTGGCCGTTTCGATTAGAGTCCCCTCTATCAAACGCGGCGTGCGGTTTCACGTATTCTGGCGAAGCTCGCAACATGCCCGCCCCATGCAGACGGTCGTGCGAGCGAATCGAACAGACATGCAAAACAAGGAGGATGACAATGATTCAACTGACTCGCCCGTTGCGTGCACTCGCCATCGCCGGCGCCCTGCTCGCGTGCGCAGCCCCCACGTTTGCACAAGCCGACAGCCCCATCGGCATGTGGCAAACGATCGACGACAACACCCATCAACCGAAGGCGCTCGTGCAGATCGCCGAGGACGGCGACGGAGCGCTGACGGGCAAGGTCGTCAAGGGCCTCGGCGCGAATGATACGCCCGATCGCCGCTGCACCGCATGCACGGACGAGCGCAAGGATCAGCTCATCAAGGGCATGACGATCATCAAGGCGATGAAGAAGGACGGCGACCACTGGGACAGCGGCAACATTCTCGACCCGGAGAACGGCAAGGTCTACAAGTGCAAGATGACGCTTGAAGACGGCGGCCAGAAGCTCGTGGTGCGCGGCTACATCGGCGTGTCGCTGCTGGGCCGGTCGCAGACCTGGGTGCGCCAGCAATAACGCCGTACGCGCGAGTACGCGCGGCTCAATGAAAAATCGGCCTGCGACGACGTCGCCAGGCCGATTTCTTTTGGTGCACGCACAACGAAAAA
Organism: Burkholderia sp. LAS2; assembly: GCF_018417615.1. NCBI lineage: Bacteria > Pseudomonadati > Pseudomonadota > Betaproteobacteria > Burkholderiales > Burkholderiaceae > Burkholderia > Burkholderia sp. LAS2. Next base: position 2,044,451 of record NZ_CP071052.1, on the reverse strand, counting down.
CCGATGGGCTTCACGCCGCGTGCTTCATCGCATCCGATGGATAGCTGCCCGGCGCACGATATGCGGGTGCCGCGTGGCTACGCGCCTCCGCCGCCTTCGATTGCGTGTGCTTGCGCATCCGCGCGGACAGCTCATTGCAGAGATTCATGCCGACGTCGCCATAGAGCTCACGCATCACGTTCATCAGCGTGCCCGTTTCGTGCCACGCCTTGAAGCGTCGATGGCATGTTTGATACGACGGGTAACGGCGCGGCATGGCCGACCATGTCGCGCCACTGTAGATCACCCAGAGCACGCCGTTCAGCACGGCGCGCGTATTGGCTAACGGCCGGCCGCGCAATTCGGTGCGCGGCTGCATTTCGGGCAGAAGCGGCGCGACGCAGCGCCATTGGTGGTCGGTCAAATCGCGATACGGGGTCATGGACATCTCCAGCCTTAATAACCATGACACCACAATATCGGCTCACCTCAACGATGAATATAAGACAAATCCGAAAATACCCTGAGATTCGCTGAATTTAACCGAAATTGACGTTTAAATGTCGCCAATTACCCGAGCCGGCAATCGGCTCAGGTCAACGACGTATCGACGATGCGGCGCGGCGTCTCGATATATTCCTTCGACTGCATCTCGACGATGCGCGAGACCGTACGCGCGAATTCGTTGGCCATCGGCCCTTCGACGTACAACGCCTCGGCCGGCACCGCCGCGGACATCAGCAGCTTGACCTTGTGGTCGTACAGCACGTCGATGAGCCACGTGAAGCGGCGCGCTTCGGACGCCATCCGCGGCGACATCTGCGGCACCTCGGACAGCACGATCGCATGGAAGCGGCTCGCCAGCTCGAGGTAATCGTTCTGCGAACGCGGGCCACCGCACAGCGTCGCGAAATCGAACCACACGACGCCGTCCGCCTTGCGCAGCGCCTTCAGCTCGCGCTTCTCGATATGCAGGATCGGACTCTCGTCGGGCACGGCCGCGAGCTTGCCGAATGCATGGCGTAGTTCGCGATCGGCCTCCGCGCCGAGCGGCGTGTGATACATCTTCACCTGCGCGAGCGTGCGCTGGCGATAGTCGACCCCCGCGTCGACGTTGAGCACGTCGAGCTTTTCCTTGATCAGCGCGATCGCCGGCAGCATGCGGTCGCGATGCAGGCCATCCGGATACAGGTCGTCGGGATCGTAATTGGACGTCATCACGAACTGCACGCCGTTGTTGAACAGGCGGTCGAGCAGGCGGTACAGGATCATCGCGTCGGCGATGTCCGACACGTGGAACTCGTCGAAGCAGATCAGCCGGTAACGCTTCGCGATGCGTCGTGCGAGTTCGTCGAGCGGATCGGCCTGCCCTTTCAGCTCCTCGAGCTCGCGGTGCACTTCGCGCATGAATTCGTGGAAATGCAGGCGCGTCTTGCGCTGCACGGGCACCACCGCGTAGAAGCTGTCCATCAGGAAGCTCTTGCCACGGCCGACACCGCCCCACATGTAGACGCCGCGCGGGAGATCCGGGTGATTGATGAGCTTCTTGAACGCGTTCGAGCGGCGCGCCTTGTAGTCGACCCATTCGTCGAAACAGCGCTGCAGGCGATCGACGGCCGCGCGCTGAGCGGGATCGGACTGATAGCCGCGCGTGGTCAGTTCGCGCGTGTAGTATTCGGTGACGTTCATCAGGGCAAACCGGAAAAAACAAAGGCGAGCGGGAAAAACCCGCCCGCCCTCGTCATGAGACGGTTGCGCCAGCCGGTGGCCGGCCGGCGCTATACCGCGCTCAGCTGTTCAGCGAGCGCTTGTCGACCGCGAGCGCCGCTTCGCGCATCACTTCCGACATCGACGGGTGCGGATGGCAGATGCGGGCGATGTCTTCCGACGCCGCCTTGAACTCCATCGCCACCACGGCTTCCGCGATCAGGTCCGACGCGTTCGCCGCGATCACATGCACGCCGAGCAGTTCGTCGGTCTTCGCGTCCGCGATCATCTTCACGAAACCGTCCGGCGCGTTCATGCCGAGCGCGCGGCCGTTGATCGAGAACGGGAACTTGCCCGACTTGATCTCGCGGCCTTCGGCCTTGAGCTGCTGCTCCGTCTTGCCGACCCATGCGATTTCCGGGTACGTGTAGATCACCCAAGGAATGCAGTTGTAGTCGATGTGCGGCTTCTGGCCGTCGATCACTTCCGCGACCAGCACGCCTTCGTCTTCCGCCTTGTGCGCGAGCATCGGGCCGCGCACCACGTCACCGATCGCGTACACGTTCGGCACCGCCGTGCGGCAGTGGTCGTCCACGTCGATGAAGCCGCGCTCGTTGGCCTTCAGGCCGATGGCCTCGAGGCCGAGGTTGTCGGTGTTCGGCACGCGGCCGACCGACACGATCAGGCGGTCGGCGTCGAGCGTCTGCGCGTTACCGTCCTTGTCCGTGTACGCGATCGACACGCCGTCGGCGCTCGTCTTCACGTCGCCGATCTTCACGCCGAGATGGATGTCGAGGCCCTGCTTCTTGAACAGCTTCGCCGCTTCCTTCGCGAGCGCTTCGTCGGCTGCGCCGAGGAACGCCGGCAGCGCTTCGAGCACCGTCACTTCGGCACCCAGGCGACGCCATACCGAGCCGAGCTCGAGGCCGATCACGCCCGCGCCGATCACGGCGAGCTTCTTCGGCACCGCGTCGAACGTCAGCGCACCTTCGTTGTCCGACACGATCTTGTTGTCGACCGGGATGTTCGGCAGGTGACGCGCCTTCGAGCCCGTCGCGATGATCACGTTCTTCGCGGTGACGACTTCGGTTTCACCCTCGCCGCTCACTTCGATCTGCACGCCGGCGTCGGTCTTGCCGGTGAACTTGCCATGGCCCTTCAGCCAGGTGATCTTGTTCTTCTTGAACAGGAACTCGATCCCGCTCGTCATCTTCTCGACGATCGCGTCCTTGCGGCCGAGCATCTTCGCGACGTCGATCTTCACGCCGTCGACCGTGATGCCGTGGTCGGCCAGGTGATGCGACGTGTTCTCGAACTCTTCCGACGACGCGAGCAGCGCCTTCGACGGGATGCAGCCGACGTTCAGGCAAGTGCCGCCGAGCTTCAGCGCGCCGGCCGGGTTCTTCCACTTCTCGATACAGGCAACGGTCTTGCCGAGCTGCGCGGCGCGAATCGCGGCGATGTAGCCGCCGGGGCCGGCGCCGATCACGACGACGTCAAATTCCTTGGACATGACAATCCTTTCTACTTGTACGCCCGTGGGTTCGCGCTTGGGCGCGAACCCACGGAACGGATCGATGCGGTGAGACTCGGCTTACAGGTCGAGCAGCAGGCGTGCCGGATCTTCCAGCGCATCCTTCATCGCGACGAGCGACAGCACGGCTTCGCGGCCGTCGATGATGCGGTGGTCGTACGACAGCGCGAGGTAGTTGATCGGGCGGATCACGATCTGGCCGTTTTCGACGACCGGACGCTCCTTCGTCGCGTGCACGCCGAGGATGGCCGACTGCGGCGGGTTGATGATCGGGGTCGACAGCATCGAGCCGAACACGCCGCCGTTCGAGATCGAGAACGTACCGCCCGTCATTTCCTCGATCGACAGCTTGCCGTCCTTCGCCTTCTGGCCGAATTCGGCGATCTTCTTCTCGATCTCGGCGAGGCTCAGCTGATCCGCGTTGCGCAGGATCGGCACGACCAGGCCGCGCGGCGAACCGACCGCGATACCGATGTCGAAGTAGCCGTGATAGACGATGTCGTTACCGTCGATCGACGCGTTCACGAGCGGGAACTTCTTCAGCGCATGCACGGCCGCCTTCACGAAGAACGACATGAAGCCGAGCTTCACGCCGTGTTCCTTCTCGAACTTGTCCTTGTACTTGTTACGCAGCTCCATGACCGGCGCCATGTTCACTTCGTTGAACGTCGTCAGGATCGCGTTGGTCTGCTGCGATTCGAGCAGACGCTCGGCGATACGCGCACGCAGGCGCGACATCGGCACGCGCTGTTCCGGACGGTCGTTCAGCCAGGTCGCTGCCGACGCCGGCACCTTCACTTCCGGCAGTGCCGGCTTCGCGGCGGCGGTCTTCGCCGGTGCGGCGGCCGGAGCCGCCTTCGGTGCGCTGCCTGCTGCCAGCGCGTCGCCCTTCGTGACGCGGCCGTCGCGGCCCGACCCTGCGACGTCGCCCGTCGACAGGCCCTTCTCGGCCAGCAGCTTCGCGGCGGCCGGCGATGCGGCGGCCGAGCTCGATGCGGTCGCGGCAGCCGGCTGGGCGGCCGGCGCGGCTGCTGCAGGCGCGGCGGCCGGCTTGACTTCGGCGGCGCCTGCCGCTGCTTCGGCAGCACCTGCCTTCGCTTCGGTGTCGATCGTCGCGATGATCTGGTCGGCGACCACCGTGTCACCGTCGTTCTGCAGCACTTGCGCGAGCACGCCCGCTGCCGGCGCCGGCACTTCGAGGACGACCTTGTCGGTCTCGAGTTCGATCAGGATTTCGTCCTGCGCGACTGCTTCGCCCGGCTTCTTCTTCCACTGCAGCATGGTGGCTTCCGACACCGACTCCGACAGCTGGGGGACTTTGACTTCTACGATAGCCATGTGATTTTCCTGGATGCTTAATCTGGGGTGTGACGAGGTTCGTGCGATTCCTTCGGCCGGTGCGGCGCGCGACGCGCGCGGGGGCCAAAAGGGACGGGAAAGCGCCGCGCGCCTTCCCGTGTCGCTTGACGTCGGTTATTTCGCGATCGATGCGCTCTTCAGGCGGCCGAATGCCCCTTCGATCAGGGCCTTCTGCTGCTCGTAGTGCTTCGCGTAGTAGCCAACCGCCGGCGAGGCCGAAGCCGGACGGCCGCTGTATGCCAGCTTCTGCCCTTCCTTCATGCCTTCCTTCAGGTGGTGCTCGACGTAGAACCAGGGGCCCTGGTTCTGCGGCTCGTCCTGCACCCAGACCACTTCAGTCGCGTTCTCGTACTTCTTCATTTCGGCTTCGAACTGCTTGTGCGCGAACGGATACAGCTGCTCGATACGGATGATCGCGACGTCGTTCGCCTTCGCTTCACGGCGATGCGCGACGAGGTCGTAATACACGCGGCCCGAGCATGCCAGCACGCGCTTGACCTTCTTCGCGTCGATGCCACCATCGGTTTCGCCCAGCACCGGCTGGAACGAACCCTTCGCCAGTTCCGACAGATCCGACACCGCTTCCTTGTGGCGCAGCAGCGACTTCGGCGTGGCGACGATCAGCGGCTTGCGGAACAGACGGATCATCTGGCGACGCAGCAGGTGGAAGATCTGCGCCGGCGTCGTCGGCTGGACGACCTGCATGTTGTGGTCGGCACACAGTTGCAGGAAACGCTCGATACGCGTGGACGAGTGTTCCGGACCCTGGCCTTCGTAGCCGTGCGGCAGCAGCATCGTGAGACCGGACACGCGGCCCCACTTCACTTCGCCCGACGAGATGAACTGGTCGATCACGACCTGCGCGCCGTTGACGAAGTCGCCGAACTGCGCTTCCCACAGCACGAGCGTGTTCGGCTCGGCGGTCGAGTAACCGTATTCGAAGCCCAGCACCGCTTCTTCCGACAGCACCGAGTCGATCACCGTGAACTTCGCCTGACCGTCGGCGATGTTCTGCAGCGGCACGTACGTGCCGTCGTTCCAGCGCTCGCGGTTCTGGTCGTGCAGCACCGCGTGACGGTGCGTGAACGTGCCGCGGCCCGAGTCCTGGCCCGTCAGGCGCACCGAGTAGCCCGATGCGACGAGCGACGCGAACGCGAGGTGTTCGCCCATGCCCCAGTCGAGCGGCTGGTCGCCGCGCGCCATGTTGCGGCGGTCGTTGATCACGCGCTCGACGAGCGGGTGAACCTTGAAGTTTTCCGGGACCGTGGTGATGCGTTCGCCCAGGCGCTTCAGTTCGGCGAGCGGCACGGCCGTGTCGGCTGCATCCGTCCATTTGCGGTTCAGGAACGGAACCCAGTCGACCGCGTACTTGCTCTTGTAGTTCGACAGGACCGGATCGACGGTGTGGTGACCGTCGTCCATCGCCTTGCGGTACGCCTTCACGTAGTTGTCGGCGTCTTCCGCGGTGATCACGCCCTGCTGCACGAGCTTCTCGGCGTACAGCGCACGGGTGCCCGGGTGCTGCGCGATCTTCTTGTACATCAGCGGCTGCGTGACCGCCGGCGTGTCCTGCTCGTTGTGACCCAGCTTGCGGAAGCAGACGATGTCGATCACGACATCCTTGTGGAACTGCATCCGGTAGTCGATCGCGATCTGGATCGCGAGCACGACGGCTTCCGGATCGTCGCCGTTCACGTGCAGCACCGGCGCTTCGATCATCTTGACGACGTCGGTACAGTACAGCGTCGAGCGCGCGTCGCGCGGGTCGGACGTCGTGAAGCCGATCTGGTTGTTGATGACGATGTGCAGCGTGCCGTGCGTGCCGTAACCGCGCGTCTGCGCGAGGTTCAGCGTTTCCATCACGACGCCCTGGCCGGCGAAGGCCGCGTCGCCGTGGATCTGCACCGGCAGCACCTGCAGGCCGTCTTCGTCGCCGCGACGGTCCATCCGCGCCTTCGCGGAACCTTCGACCACCGGGTTCACGATTTCGAGGTGCGACGGGTTGAACGCGAGCGACAGGTGGACCGGGCCGCCTTCCGTCGACACGTCCGACGAGAAGCCCTTGTGGTATTTCACGTCACCGGCCGGCAGGTCGTCGACGTGCTTGCCTTCGAATTCGGCGAACAGGTCGGCCGGCATCTTGCCCAGCGTGTTGACCAGCACGTTCAGACGGCCGCGGTGAGCCATGCCGATGATGATTTCCTGCACGCCGCTCTTGCCCGCGTGCTGGACGACTTCGTCCATCGCCGCGATGAAGCTTTCGCCGCCTTCGAGCGAGAAGCGCTTCTGGCCGACGTACTTGGTGTGCAGGTAGCGCTCGAGGCCTTCGGCGGCCGTCAGGCGATTCAGGATGTGCTTCTTCTTGTCGACCGAGAAAGCCGGCGTCGCGCGGGTCGATTCCAGGCGCTCCTGCCACCAGCGCTTCTGTTCCGGGTCGCTGATGTACATGTACTCGGCGCCGATCGTGCCGCAGTACGTGTCGCGCAGGCCCTTGACGATGTCGCGCAGCGAAGCCTGGTCGAAACCGAAGTACAGGTTGCTTGCGCTGTACGTCTGGTCGAGGTCGCCTTCGGAGAAGTCGTAGAACGCGGGTTCGAGTTCCGGAATGGCCGGACGTTCGCGACGCTTCAGCGGATCGAGGTTGGCCCATTGCGAGCCAAGGAAGCGGTAGGCGCTGATCAGCGACTGGACGTGCACCTGCTTGCGCGCGGTTGCCAGATTGCTGGTGCTTTCGCGCGGGATGAAGGCATTGGCCTTCGCGCGCTCGGCGAACGATTCGACGATCGGGAAGTGAGCGACGTCATTGGCGTTGGAGCCGTCCGTCGCGGGCACGTTCTGCAGCGCGTCGAAATACTCTCGCCAGTTCTCCGGCACCGACGCCGGATTGTTGAGGTATGCATCGTACAGTTCTTCAACGTACGAAGCATTGCCGCCGAACAGATAGGAGTTCAGCTGAAACTGCTTCATTACATCTGACATTTTACGCTCACCTTTCTTCGAGCTTCTCGAGAAATAGCGGGTTACTCAACCTTCCGCGACACGGCCTGACCGTTTAGCGGATTGCGAATCAAGTCTTGCTTGGAAGGACCTAAAACTTGCGTGCGCGCAGCATATCACAGAACCGATACCGGAGTTCACGGTGAAATGTGCCCGAAAGCACCGCGTGGCGGGGTTTTGCCGGATTGCCGCGACCCGCCGGAACAGTGTTTTGCAGGCACTCCGGTTGCGCGATGCGCGAATGCAAAAAAGGCTGCCCGAAGGCAGCCTCTTTCGTCGTGCGCGGGAACAGTCGATGCTTAGTCGACCGCGCCTTCGCGGCTCGCGCGGCGACGCTCGTGCTCCTTCAGGAAGCGCTTGCGCAGGCGGATCGACTGCGGCGTCACTTCGACGAGCTCGTCGTCGTCGATGAATTCGACCGCGTATTCCAGCGACATCTGGACCGGCGGTACCAGACGCACGGCTTCGTCGGTACCCGACGCGCGCACGTTGGTCAGCTGCTTGCCCTTGATCGGGTTCACGACGAGGTCGTTGTCGCGGCTGTGGATGCCGATGATCATGCCCTCATACAGCGCGTCGCCCGGCTTCACGAACATGCGGCCGCGATCCTGCAGCTTCCACAGTGCGTAGGCCACGGCCGCGCCGTCGTCCTGCGAGATCAGCACGCCGTTGCGGCGCTCGAACACCGAGCCGTCCTTGACCGGTGCGTACGAGTCGAAGATGTGGCTCATCAGGCCCGTGCCGCGCGTGAGCGTCAGGAATTCGCTCTGGAAGCCGATCAGGCCGCGTGCCGAGATCTTGTATTCCAGGCGCGTACGGCCGCGGCCGTCCGACGCCATGTCGAGCATTTCGCCCTTGCGGCGGCCGAGCTCTTCCATCACGCCGCCCTGGTGCTCGTCCTCGACGTCGACCGTCAGCAGCTCGTACGGCTCGTGACGCACGCCGTCGATTTCCTGCATCACGACGCGCGGACGCGACACGGCCAGCTCGTAGCCTTCGCGGCGCATGTTCTCGACGAGAATCGTCAGGTGCAGCTCGCCGCGGCCCGACACTTCGAACACCGTTTCGTCGCCGGTATCCTTCACGCGCAGCGCGACGTTGTGGTTCAGTTCCTTCATCAGACGGTCGCGGATCTGGCGGCTCGTCACGAACTTGCCTTCGCGGCCGGCGAGCGGCGACGAGTTGACGAGGAAGTTCATCGTCAGCGTCGGTTCGTCGACGGTGATCATCGGCAGCGCTTCCGGCGTGTCGACCGCGCAGATCGTCGCGCCGATGCCGACGTCTTCGATCCCGTTGATCAGCACGATGTCGCCCGCTTCGGCCGATTCGACCTGCACGCGCTCCAGGCCCTTGAACGACAGCACCTGATTGATCTTGCGGTTCAGCACGTCGCCTTCCGGGCCGAAGCGCATCACGACCGGCTGGCCCGGCTTGATCCGGCCGCGCGTGATGCGGCCGACGCCGATCCGGCCGACGTACGTCGAATAGTCGAGCGACGTGATCTGGAGCTGCAGCGGCGCTTCCGGATCGGCCGGGCGAACCGGCACGTGCTCGAGGATCGCCTCGAACAGCGGGCGCATGTCGCCTTCGCGCGCGGCCGGGTCGAGCGACGCATAGCCGTTCAGGCCCGACGCGTAGACGATCGGGAAATCGAGCTGCTCTTCGGTCGCGCCGAGCTTGTCGAACAGGTCGAAGGTCTGGTTGATCACCCAGTCGATCCGCGCGCCCGGACGGTCGATCTTGTTGACGACGACGATCGGCTTCAGGCCGAGCGCGAGCGCCTTCTTCGTGACGAAGCGCGTCTGCGGCATCGGGCCCTCGACCGCGTCGACGAGCAGCAGCACCGAGTCGACCATCGACAGCACGCGCTCGACTTCGCCGCCGAAGTCCGCGTGCCCCGGGGTGTCGACGATGTTGACGTGCGTGCCTTCGTATTCGACCGCGCAGTTCTTCGCGAGAATCGTGATCCCGCGCTCTTTTTCGATGTCGTTCGAGTCCATCACCCGCTCCGCAATCTGCTGGTTGTCGCGGAAGGTGCCGGACTGGCGGAGCAGCTGGTCGACGAGCGTGGTCTTGCCGTGGTCGACGTGGGCGATGATGGCGATATTGCGAAGGGCGCGGGTCATAGAAACCTGGAAATCGTTTGAACGCGCAAACGCGCGCGCTCGTTTTCCACGGGGCGCGCGCGTTGCAGCTTGGAGAGCCTCAAATTATAGCACGTGTGCGTGTCGACAGCTGTCCCGCGCGTTGCAACGCAGCAAAACAGGCTGCGCCAATCCGCTTCGCCCCACCGCGCCCGGACGAAAAACCTTATCGAGACAAGGGATTCTCGCCGTGCCGAGCAGGCGCTTAGCCGTTCGATTAACATTTGCCGCGGCAAGCAATTGTGCCTATACTGCTGCCTAGTCAACTATTGCAGCTTCAGGGTTTTATGTCGGATTCTCCTACCCCACCGCCCGTTTCGCCGTTGTCCACGTATCAGATGAACGACAGCGTCGGCTATCTGATGTCGCGCGTGAAGTCCGTGATGACCAACCTCGTCACGCAGCGCACGCAGGAAGAGCTCGGCATCACCGGCACGCAGGCGAGCATGCTGTTCATGATCGCGGTCGGCAAGTGTTCGACGGCCGCCGAACTGGCGCGCGAATACGGGATCGACGCGAGCGCGGTCACGCGCCTGCTCGACCGGGTCGAGAAACGCGGCCTGCTGTCGCGCGTGCGCAGCATCGAGGACCGGCGCGTCGTGCGCCTCGAACTCACCGACGAAGGCCGTGCGCTAGCCGAACGGCTGCCGCCCATTTTTCGCAGCGTGCTCGACCAGGTGCTGGACGGGTTTACGCCGGAAGAAGTCGGGTTCCTGAAGAGCATGCTGCGCCGCATTCTCAGCAACTATTGCGAGACGGCCGGCGGCAGCGTCACGTAATAGTTGCCATAACAATTACTTTTGACAGATTAATGTAAGGAAATCCTTGCAGTGTCCATCATTCATTCCGAGTCAGGGGTTAGCGCGATGAAAACCTCCCCGTTGTCCGTGCGCGCCGGGTCGTGCCGCGCCGCCGTCGCCGTCGCCGCCGCGGTCGCCGCGCTGGCGCTGGCGGGCTGCGCGAATTACATCGGCATCAAGAGCGACAAGCAGATCGCCCCCGCGTCGCAATTCGAATCCGCCCAGAGCCTGCCGGCCCAGGGCGGCCAGTGGCCGGCGCTCGACTGGGCGAGCCAGTTCGGCGATCCGCAACTGCCGAAGCTGATCGACGAAGCGCTGCAGGGCAACCCGTCGATCGCGCAGGCGCAGGCACGCATCGCGAAGGCGTCGTCGTACATCGAATCGTCCCGCTCGAACCTGATGCCGAAGGCCGAAGCCAGCTATTCGTGGACGCGCGAGCTGTATTCGTCGAACGCACTGTTCCCGCCTCCGTACGGCGGCCAGTGGTACAGCGAGAACAACGCGCTCGCGAGCGCGTCGTGGGAACTCGACCTGTGGGGCAAGAACCGCGAACGCCTGCACACGGCCGTGTCGCAGGAAAAGGCCGCCGAAGCCGACATGCAGCAGGCGCGCATCACGCTCGCGTCGTCGGTCGCGCGCACCTACAACTCGCTCGCGCAGCTCTATGCGCTGCGCGACATCGCGCAGCGCGAGATCAGCAACCGCGAGACGGTCGGCAAGATCACCGACGGCCGCGTATCGGCCGGCCTCGACACCAACGTCGAACGCCAGACGGCCCGCGGCAACATCGCGACGACGCAGGCTTCGCTGTCGGACCTCGACGGCCAGATCACGACGGTGCGCTACCAGCTCGCCGCGCTGCTCGGCAAGGGCCCGGATCGCGGGCTGCAGATCGCGGCGCCCGTGATGAACCCGAGCGGCGACGTCACGCTGCCCGGCAACCTGCCGGCCGATCTCGTGTCGCGCCGCCCCGACATCGTCGCCGCGCGCTGGCAGGTCGAAGCCGCGATGCACGACGTGAAGGAAGCGAAGGCCGAGTTCTACCCCGACGTGAACCTCGCGGCCGGCTTCGGCTTCGATGCATTCGGCTGGGGCAAATTCCTGAATTTCGCGAGCCGCCAGGCGCAGTTCGGCCCGGCGATCCACCTGCCGATCTTCGATGCCGGCGCGCTGCGCGCCCAGCTCAAGGGCCGCTACGCCGATTTCGACCTGTCGGTCGCGAACTACAACCAGACGCTGATCAGCGCGCTGAACGACGTCGCGACGCAGGTCGCGTCGATCCGCGCGGTCGATCGCCAGATGGGCGACGCCCAACGTGCGCTCGACGCATCGACGCGCGCGTACGATCTCGCGGTCATCCGCTACAAGGCCGGCCTGTCGCCGCAACTGCAAGTGCTGACGGCGGACAGCAACCGCCTCGCATCGGAGCAGACGGTGACCAACCTGAAGATGCGTCGCCGCGACATGCAGCTCGCGCTGATCAAGGCGCTCGGCGGCGGGTTCGACGCGACGGGCACGCCGCTCGCCGCGCCCGATGCGGCCACGCCGACCAAACAAGCCGCCAACTGAGCCGGCGCCACCACTACGCAGACACTCGAAATAACGGACGGAGAAAATCGCCATGAGCGACCAACAAAACGCCGCCAGCGCGCAGCCGCAGAACAACGGCAAGCGCAAACGAATGATGACGCTGCTCGTCGCGGTCATCGTGATCGCGGCCATCGCATACGGCCTGTACTACTTCCTCGTCGCCCGCTTCCATGAAGACACCGACGATGCGTACGTGAACGGCAACGTCGTGCAGATCACGCCGCAGGTCACCGGCACCGTGATCGCCGTGAAGGCGGACGACACGCAAACGGTCAAGGCCGGCGACCCGCTCGTCGTGCTCGACCCGGCCGATTCGCAGGTCGCACTGCAGCAGGCGGAAGCCAACCTCGCGCAGACGGTGCGCCAGGTGCGCGGCCTGTTCGTCAACGACGACCAGTACCGCGCACAAGTCGCGCTGCGCCAGTCCGACCTGTCGAAGGCACAGGACGACCTGCGTCGCCGCCTCGCCGTCGCGCAGACGGGCGCCGTGTCGCAGGAAGAAATCTCGCACGCCCGCGACGCGGTGAAGGCCGCGCAGGCATCGGTCGACGCCGCCCAGCAGCAGCTCGCATCGAATCGCGCATTGACCGCGAACACGACGATCGCATCGCACCCGAACGTGATGGCCGCCGCCGCGAAGGTGCGCGACGCATACCTCGCGAACGCGCGTAACGTGCTGCCGGCGCCGGTCACCGGCTACGTCGCAAAGCGCTCGGTGCAGGTCGGCCAGCGCGTATCGCCCGGCAACCCGCTGATGTCGGTGGTGCCGCTCAATGCCGTGTGGGTCGACGCGAACTTCAAGGAAGTCCAGTTGAAGCACATGCGCATCGGCCAGCCGGTCGAGATGACGGCCGACATCTACGGTTCGTCGGTCACGTACCACGGCAAGGTCGTCGGCTTCTCGGCCGGCACGGGCTCGGCGTTCTCGCTGCTGCCGGCGCAGAACGCGACCGGCAACTGGATCAAGGTCGTGCAGCGCCTGCCGGTGCGTATCGAGCTCGACCCGAAGGATCTCGACAAGCATCCGCTGCGCATCGGCCTGTCGATGCAGGTCGACGTGGACATCAAGGACGAACGCGGCGACCAGCTCGTCAACGCGCCGAACACCGTCTACGAGACCAACGTGTTCGCGAAATACGGCGACGAAGCCGACGCCGAAATCGCGCGCATCATCGCCGAGAACGCAGGCGGCAACGCGTCGGCGCCGGTCGCGGCGAAGCAGAACGCCGCCGCGAAAATGATGTAACCGTTCCGACTCCGGAAAGACAACCGACATGGCACAGGCTCCTGTCTCCTACCCGCCCCTGCAGGGCGGGCAACTCGTGCTCGGCACGATCGCGGTGTCGCTCGCGGTGTTCATGAACGTGCTCGACACGTCCATCGCGAACGTCGCGATCCCGACCATCTCGGGCGACCTCGGCGTGTCGTCCGACCAGGGCACGTGGGTCATCACGTCGTTCGCGGTCGCCAACGCAATCTCGGTGCCGCTGACCGGCTGGCTGACCGACCGTTTCGGGCAAGTTCGCCTGTTCCTCGCGTCGATCATCCTGTTCGTCATCTCGTCGTGGATGTGCGGGCTGGCGCCGAGCCTGCCATTCCTGCTCGCGTCACGCGTGCTCCAGGGTGCCGTCGCGGGCCCGATGATTCCGCTGTCGCAATCGCTGCTGCTGTCGAGCTATCCACGCGCGAAGGCGCCGATGGCGCTCGCCCTGTGGTCGATGACGACGCTGATCGCGCCGGTCGCGGGGCCGATCCTCGGCGGCTGGATCTCGGACAATTATTCGTGGCCCTGGATCTTCTACGTGAACATCCCCGTCGGCATCGCCGCCGCGCTTGCCACGTGGTCGATCTACCGTACGCGCGAATCGACGGTGCGCCGCGCGCCGATCGACGGCGTCGGCCTCGCGCTGCTCGTGCTGTGGGTCGGCTCGCTGCAGATCATGCTCGACAAGGGCAAGGATCTCGACTGGTTCGCGTCGACCACGATCGTCGCGCTCGCGTTGATCGCGGTCATCTCGTTCGCGTTCTTCGTGATCTGGGAGCTGACCGCGGAACATCCGGTCGTCGACCTGTCGCTGTTCCGCATGCGCAACTTCACGGGCGGCACGATCGCGCTTGCGGTCGGCTACGGGCTCTACTTCGGCAATCTCGTGCTGCTGCCGCTGTGGCTGCAGACCCAGATCGGCTATACGGCCACCGATGCGGGGCTCGTGATGGCGCCCGTGGGGTTGTTCGCGATCCTGCTGTCGCCGCTGACCGGCAAGTTCCTGCCGCGCACCGATCCGCGCTACATCGCGACCGCTGCGTTCCTCACGTTCGCGCTGTGCTTCTGGATGCGTTCGCGCTACACGACCGGCGTCGACGAATGGTCGCTGACGCTGCCGACGCTCGTGCAGGGCATCGCGATGGCGGGCTTCTTCATCCCGCTGGTGTCGATCACGCTGTCGGGTCTGCCCGGCCACCGCATTCCGGCGGCGTCCGGCCTGTCGAACTTCGTGCGGATCATGTGCGGCGGCATCGGCACGTCGATCTTCCAGACCGCGTGGGACCACCGCAACAACTTCCACCACGCGCAGCTGGTCGAGCAGACGAATCCGTACAACCCGACGTTCAATCAGGCCGTCACTCAGATGGGCAATCTCGGGCTTACGCAGCAGCAGGCACACGGCCTGATAAACAACATGGCCACGCAGCAGGCTGCGCAGCTGGGCGTGAACGATCTGTTCTACATTTCGGCGGCGATCTTCGTGCTGCTGATCGGACTGATCTGGATCACGAAGCCCGAACGCGCGGGCGGCGGCGATGCGGGTGCGGCGGCGTCGGCCGCGCACTGAGCACCACGTTCAACGCAATGCACCCAACAAAAAACCCGGTCGATTTCGACCGGGTTTTTTGTGCCGGCGATGGCGCTTGCGCGCCTCGCATCACTCAGCCGTCACGACCAGCCGCTCCGGCGCGAGCACGCCATTCGCCTTGCGCGCCACGCCGAGCAACCGCGTTGCGTCGTACACGCGCACGCGCTCGCCCTCGCCCGCGTCGATCGGTTCGAGCGCCGACAGCGGTAGCCGCTGCCCGTGCAGAAACCGCTTCGCGCTGGCTTCGTCGAGACGCACCAGCGGAAACGTCGACAGCAGCGCATCAACCGGCTGCAGCCATGCATCGCGCGCCGATTCGGCCGCGTCCGACAGCGCGTCGAGCGTCACCGCATGCTCGAGCGTCAGCGCACCGACGCCCGTGCGACGCAGCATCGTCAAATGCGCGCCGCAACCCAGCGCTTCGCCGATATCCTCCGCCAGCGTGCGCACATACGTGCCCTTGCTGCAGGTCACGCGAAACGTCACGTCGGGCAGCTCGCACGCGAGTAGTTCGAGCAAGTGGATCGTCACGTTGCGGCCTTTCCGCTCGACGGTCTGACCGGCGCGCGCATATTCATACAGCGGCTTGCCGTCGCGCTTGAGCGCCGAATACATCGGCGGCACCTGCACGATGTCGCCGGTGAAGCGCACGAGCGCGGCTTCCACCGCCGCTCGATCGCATTCGACCGGCCGCGTGTCGATCACGTCGCCTTCCGCGTCGCCGGTGGCCGTGCGCTGGCCGAGACGCATCGTCGCTTCATAGGTCTTGTCGGCGTCGAGCAAATCCTGCGAAAACTTGGTCGCTTCGCCGAAACACAACGGCAGCAGGCCCGAAGCCAGCGGATCGAGCGTGCCGGTGTGACCGGCCTTCTTCGCGAGAAGCAGGCGCTTCGCGCGAATCAGCGCATCGTTGCTGGACAGGCCGACCGGCTTGTCCAGCAGGAGAACGCCGTCCAGCACGCGCCGGGGCACGCGCGGACGTTGGGGTGCTGCATTCGTCATAGGCCCGTCGAGCTCAGTCGTCCTTGGCAGGCGCGTCGGCCTCGTCGTCGTCCTTCGCGCGGGTCGAGTTCGCTTCCTTGATCAGGCGCGACATTTCGACGGCCTTCTCGATCGTCTGGTCGTAATGGAAATGCAGCGTCGGCACCGTATGAATGTGCAGGCGCTTGAACAGCAGGTTGTGCAGGTGACCCGACGCATGGTTCAGCGCCTCCTGCGTCTTGTCCGGATCGCCGGTGAGCGCCGTGAAATAGACCTTCGCGTGCGCATAGTCCGGCGTGAGTTCCACGCTCTGGATGGTCACGATGCCGACGCGCGGATCCTTGACCTCGCGCATGATGAGTTCGGACAGATCGCGCTGAATCTGGTCGGCGATCTGAACGTTGCGATTGGGGGAAGTACGTTTCCTGGACATGATCGATCCGTGATCCGTTTATCAGGATGAAGCGGCGGCCGTTTTCGGCACGCCACCATGAAAATGGGCGGGACAGGCCCAAGCCTGCCCCGCCCATGAGCCGATGCGCGACGATTACAGCGTACGCGCGACTTCGGTCACTTCGAAGACTTCGAACTGGTCGCCTTCGACGATATCGTTGAAGTTCTTCACCGACATACCGCACTCGAAGCCTTGCTTCACTTCCTTCACGTCGTCCTTGAAGCGCTTCAGCGATTCGAGTTCGCCCGTGAAGATCACGACGTTGTTGCGCAGCACGCGCACCGACGACGAGCGCTTGACGATACCGTCCGTGACCATACAACCGGCGACCGTGCCGATCTTCGGTACCTTGAAGACCTGGCGCACCTCGACCATGCCGGTGATGACTTCGCGCTTCTCCGGCGCCAGCATGCCCGACATCGCCGCCTTCACCTCATCCACTGCGTCGTAGATGATGTTGTAGTAGCGGATATCGATGCCGTTCGCCTCGGCCAGCTTGCGTGCCTGAGCATCCGCACGCGTGTTGAAGCCGATGATGACCGCCTTCGATGCCGTCGCGAGGTTGACGTCGTTTTCGCTGATGCCGCCCACCGCGCTGTGCACGATCTGCACGCGCACTTCGTCGGTCGACAGCTTGAGCAGCGACTGCACGAGCGCTTCCTGCGAACCCTGCACGTCGGCCTTGATGATGAGCGGCAGGTTCTGCACTTCGCCCTCGCCCATCTGCTCGAGCATGCTTTCCAGCTTCGCGGCCTGCTGCTTCGCGAGCTTCACGTCGCGGAACTTGCCCTGACGGAACAGCGCGATTTCACGTGCCTTGCGCTCGTCCGGCAGCACGATCACTTCCTCGCCCGCACCCGGCACTTCCGACAGACCCTGGATTTCGACCGGGATCGACGGGCCGGCTTCCTTCGTCGGCTTGCCGTTCTCGTCGAGCATCGCACGGACGCGGCCGTAGGCCGTACCCGCCAGCACGATGTCGCCGCGGTTCAGCGTACCGGACTGCACGAGGATCGTCGCGACCGGGCCTTTACCCTTGTCGAGCTTCGCTTCGATCACGATGCCCTTGGCCGGCGCTTCGACCGGTGCCTTCAGTTCCAGCACTTCGGCCTGCAGCAGCACGTTCTCGAGCAGATCGTCGATACCCGCGCCCGTCTTCGCCGACACCGGCACGAACGGCGAATCGCCACCGTATTCTTCCGGCACGACGCCTTCCGCGACCAGCTCCTGCTTGACGCGATCGGGGTTCGCATCCGGCTTGTCGATCTTGTTGATCGCGACGACGATCGGCACGCCGCCCGCCTTCGCGTGGGCGATGGCTTCCTTCGTCTGCGGCATCACGCCGTCGTCGGCCGCCACCACCAGCACCACGATGTCGGTCGCCTTCGCGCCGCGTGCACGCATTGCCGTGAACGCTTCGTGACCCGGCGTATCGAGGAACGTGATGACGCCACGCGGCGTTTCGACGTGGTAAGCGCCGATGTGCTGCGTAATGCCGCCCGCTTCGCCCGCTGCAACCTTCGCGCGGCGGATGTGGTCGAGCAGCGACGTCTTGCCGTGGTCGACGTGACCCATCACCGTGACGACCGGCGGACGCGGCAGTTGCTCCGCATCGGTACCGGTTTCGCCTTCGACGAGCAGCGCTTCCGGATCGTCCAGCTTCGCGGCAACCGCGCGGTGGCCCAGTTCCTCGACGATGATCATCGCCGTTTCCTGGTCCAGCACCTGGTTGATCGTGACCATCTGGCCCATCTTCATCATCACCTTGATGACTTCGGAGGCCTTGATCGACATCTTGTGCGCGAGATCGGCAACCGACACGGTTTCCGGCACATGCACTTCGCGAACGATCGGTTCGGTCGGCGCCTGGAACGTCGAACTGTCCTGGTGACGGCCGCGACCCTTCGGGCCGCCGCGCCAGCCGCGGTCGACGCCGCCGCTCGAGTCGCCGCGCGTCTTGATGCCGCGACGCTTCGATGCGTCGTCCTGCCAGCCGCCCTTGCCTGCGCCCGGCTTCTTGTTGCGGTCGCCCGCGCCTGCCGGCGCCTGCGTGGTGGCCGGAGCCGCCGCACCCGCCGGCTTCTTCACGGCCGGACGCGCCTGTGCGCCTTCCGGCTTCGCCGGCTTGTGCAGCGTGCCCTTCGCTTCAGCCGGCTTCGGCGGCTCGACCGGCTTCGGCGGCTCGACTGCCTTGATCACGGCCTTGCGCGGCGTGTTCATCATTTCGCGGATCGCGCGTGCTTCGGCTTCTGCCGCCGCGCGACGCTTGCTGATCTCTTCCTGCTCGGCGCGCGCCTTGTCGGCTGCCTCGCGGGCAGCGTCCTCGGCCTTCTTCGCCGCTTCGCGCTGCGCCGCGCGTTCGGCGGCTGCGCGTGCTTCGTCCTGCGCGGACTGCGTCGGCGTCGCTTCCTGCTCGGCAGCAGCAGCCTGCTGCGCTGCCGCCTGCTGCTGGGCTGCGGCGGCTTCCGCCGCGGCACGCTTCGTCGCCGCTTCTTCCTCGGCGCGACGGCGCTCGGCCTCGGCCGCTTCCTCGCGGGCGCGACGTTCGGCTTCCTCGCGCTCGAGGCGCTCCTGACGCTCGCGCAACTCCTGCGCCTGCTTCTCGAGCAGCTCGGCCTCGCGGCGCGCCTCTTCCTCGCGACGCTTCAGTTCTGCATCGTCGTCCGCTTCGGCGACCTGCGCCTGACCCTGTTCCGCGCCGTCGGCCACGTCGTCGCGCTTGACGAACGTACGCTTCTTGCGGACCTCGACCTGAATGGTGCGAGCCTTGCCCGTCGCGTCAGATTGCTTGATCTCCGACGTATGCTTGCGGGTCAGCGTGATCTTGCGCTTGTCGCCGTCGGTTGCGCCGTGCGACTTGCGCAAATGATCGAGCAGACGCGCCTTGTCCGCTTCGGACAGCGCATCGTCTTCACTCGCTTTCTGGACGCCCGCTGCCTGCAGCTGTTCGAGCAGCACACCAGCAGGCATTTTCAGTTCCGCGGCAAATTGGGCTACGTTGTTACTCGCCATTCATTCCTCTTAGTGCAAGGACCGATTCCTTGCGGTTAGCATCGGGTCAGGCCATACGGCCGCCATCAAATCAGTGCGCCATGGTCATTTCTCACTGGAACCAATGTTCACGTGCTTTCATGATCAACGCCTTAGCGGCATCCTCTTCCATTCCGGTCATGTCGACCAGTTCATCTACAGCCAGTTCGGCGAGATCGTCGCGCGTCTGCACGCCGTGTTCGGCCAGCTTCGCGAGCAGCTCCGGCGTGATGCCGTCGAGGCTCTTGAGATCCAGCGCTGCGTTCTCGACCTTTTCTTCGTTCGCGATGGCCATCGTCAACAGCGCGTCGCGTGCGCGGTTGCGCAGTTCGTGCACGGTGTCCTCGTCGAACGCCTCGATTTCGAGCATTTCGTTGAGCGGCACGTACGCGATTTCCTCGAGGCTCGTGAAGCCTTCGTCGATCAGGATGTCGGCAACTTCTTCGTCGACGTCGAGACGCGCCATGAACAGCGCACGCAGCCGGTCGCGCTCTTCGCCCTGCTTCAGCGCGGATTCGTCCGGCGTCATGATGTTGATCTGCCAGCCGGTCAGTTCGCCGGCAAGGCGCACGTTCTGACCGCTGCGGCCGATCGCGACAGCCAGTTCGTTCTCGTCGACGACGACGTCCATCGAATGCTTTTCTTCATCGACGACGATCGACTGGACGGCTGCCGGCGCGAGCGCGCCGATAACGAACTGGGCGGGATCTTCCGACCATAGCACGATGTCGATGTTTTCGCCACCGAGCTCGTTGCGCACGGCCTGCACGCGCGAACCGCGGATGCCGACGCAGGTGCCGATCGGATCGATCCGCTTGTCGTACGCGATCACGCCGATCTTCGCGCGCACGCCCGGATCGCGGGCGGCCGCCTTGATCTCGAGCAGGCCCTGCTCGATTTCCGGCACTTCCATCTCGAACAGCTTCATCAGGAATTCGGGCGCCGTGCGCGACAGCTCGATCTGCGGGCCGCGCGCGGTGCGGTCGACCTTCGCGATGTATGCCCGCACGCGGTCGCCCACGCGCAGGTTTTCCTTCGGGATCAGCTGATCGCGGCGCAGCAGCGCCTCGACACGGCCCGATTCGACGATGAAGTTGCCCTTGTCGAGCCGCTTCACCGTACCCGTCATGATCTTTTCGCCACGCTCGAGGTAGTCGTTCAGGATCTGCTCGCGCTCCGCGTCGCGCACCTTCTGCAGGATCACCTGCTTCGCGGCCTGCGCGCCGATCCGACCGAATTCGATCGACGGAACGGGTTCCTCGACATACTCGCCGACTTCGACGTCGGGCTTCTGCTCACGTGCTTCGAACAGCAGGATCTCGCGATCCGGCTCCTGCAAGCCTGCCTCGTCGGGCACGACGAGCCAGCGACGGAAGGTTTCGTGCTCGCCGCTTTCGCGATCGATATGGACGCGGATTTCGGCGCCTTCGTCGAACAGCTTCTTGGAAGCGGACGCGAGCGCAGCCTCGAGGGCGCCCAGCACCACATCCTTGTCGACGTTTTTCTCGCGCGCCAGCGCATCCACCAGCATCAACACTTCGCGACTCATTATTTGCGGCTCCTAAAGTCAACTTGCGGAATCAGGCGGGCTTTATCGATATCGGCCAGCGTGAAATCCAGCATGGCTGCCTCGCCCTTCTTCCCCTCAAATTCCAAACCGATCGTTTCGCCATTCGGCGCGTGCAGAATGCCCCGGTACGTCTTGCGCCCGTCCAGCGGCTTTTTCAAGGTCACGGAAACTTCGCTGCCGGCGAAGCGCTCGAAGTCGGCCAGCTTCTTCAACGGGCGGTCGAGCCCCGGGGACGAGACTTCGAGCCGTTCGTAATCGATATTTTCGACCGTCAAGACGTGCTGGAGCTGACGCGTAACCTTTTCGCAATCTTCGAGCGAGATGCCGGCAGGCTGATCGATATAGATGCAAAGCATGCCGCGCCCGGTGCGCTCGAGTTCCACCAGCTCGTAGCCGAGCCCGGTGACCGTGGTTTCTATCAGTTCCGTCAGTTGCACAGTGTCCTCTCAGGTGTTCGCGCCCGCCGCTCGCGATTCACCCGCGGGCGCGCGCCTTAGCCGGCGCAGGAAGCGCTACCCGAGATGCCTAACCGTTTCAGCAAAAAAAAATGGGCGGAACGCCCATCTTCTTACTGGTGGTCGCACCTGAGCCGCACATTGAATCCGTACGCCCAGCGACTCCGCGATTATAGCGATTTTTGGCGCAAACGCCAAGCCAGCCGGTAAAAGCAGCGCGTCGGCCGCCTTTACGGACCGAAAATGCGAAATCGGGCTTGTCCGGTCGACCGGCGCATCCCGCCGCGCCGATGATCGGCATTGCCGCGGCACGCGGCATGGATACAGCCGAAGATCATCGACGCGATGCGTCGTGCCGGAAAAATCGGCCGGACGCCGATCGAGCCGGCACGCCGGCGGCTCTACGCCGCCGTGCGCCAATAGACGCTTAGCGGCCGCGCGTGCGGCTGCGCTGCGGACGCTGGCCACCGCGCGCGCCGCCGCCGTTGCCGGCGCCGTCCGCACGATTGCCGTTCGGATTGCGATTGCCGCCACCCTTGCTGCCGCCGCGCTTCGGGCCCGCGCCATACGACGCGCGATTGCCGTCGACATCGCGACCACCGCCGGTGCGATTGCCGTCGCGGCCGCCGCCTGCGCGGTTGCCATCACGGCCGCCGCCCGCGCGGTTGCCATAACCCGACGGCGCAACCGGCAGGCTGCCGTAGCCGCTCAGGCCCGGCAGACCCGGGCCGCCGCGTCGGCCACCGCCGCGACGCGGCTGGTCGAGTTGCCCGTGCGTCGTCAGCACCGGCTCGCGACTGATGAAGCCCATCGACGTCTCCATCGGGTCGGGCTGGCGACGCTCGGCCGGACCGGCACTGCCGCGCTTGCCCTTCTCCTCGGCCGGCGCCTTCAGGCCGACGGTCGCCATCAGCTTGCGCACCTGCGCGTCGTCGAGCTCTTCCCAACGACCGCGCTTCAGGCCGCGCGGCAGCGGAATCGGGCCGTGACGCGTCCGGATCAACCGACTCACCATCAGGCCGACCGCCTCGAACATCCGGCGCACTTCGCGGTTGCGGCCTTCGGCCAGCGCGACGTGATACCAGTGGTTCGTGCCTTCACCGCCGCCATCGCGGATGCGCAGGAAATTCGCCGGACCGTCGTCGAGCTCGACGCCGTGCAGCAGCTTCTGCCGCATCCCTTCGGCCAGCTCGCCGACGACGCGTACCGCGTACTCGCGCTCGACGCTGTAACGCGGATGCATGAAGCGGTTCGCGAGATCACCGGAGGTCGTCAGCATCAGCAGACCTTCGGTATTGAAGTCGAGGCGGCCCACCGCGAGCCATTTCGCCGTCTTCATCGGCGGCAGACGGTCGAACACCGACGGACGGCCTTCAGGATCCGCGTGGCTGACGATCTCGCCGGTCGGCTTGTGATACAGCAGAACGCGCGGCGGCTTGTTCGGCAGCTTGCGCTTGACCGGCTTGCCGTTGATCCGCACCTGGTCGGTCGGCATGATCCGCTGGCCGATGTGCGCGGGCTCGCCGTTCACCGACACGCGGCCGGCGACGATCAGCTCTTCCATTTCGCGGCGCGAACCCATGCCTGCTTCCGCCAGCACCTTGTGGAGCTTCGGCGCGTCGTCGTCCGGCGACAGCACGCGCTTGTTCGCCGGCTGGCTGCGGCCGCGGCGCAGCATCGGCGCACGCACGCCGCTGCCGCCCGCGGAGTTGTCCGCGTCGAAGGCGGGCGACGTCACGTATGCGAACAGCTCGTCCTGGGACGCATCGCCTTCCGCCGCCTTCGCCGGGCCGCCTTCAGCCTTCGCCGCACCGCGACGGCCCTGGCCGCCCTGGCCACCCTTCGGTGCGCCTTCGCGCTTGGCGGCCGGCTTGCGACCGCCCTTGGCCGCGCCTTCCTTGCGCGGCGCACGCGCCGGCTGCGCGTCGACAGCGTCGGCCGGCTGCGCATCCGCGCCCTCGGCACCCGGCTGCTCGCCTTCGGCGCCCTTCGACTTGGCCGCCGCGCGACGCCGCGCGATCAGGCTGCGCGGGCCGCGCCGCAGACCGCGGCGGGGACGCTCGTCGCCACCCGCGGCCGAAGCATCCTGCTCCGGCGCATCGTCGGCACGCGCTGCCTGCACGGCAGGCGCGGACGATTCAATATCGTGGATATCTGTCAAAACAACCTCAAAATGTCAGGTCTCGCGCCCGGCGCGGGCGCGGCAAGAAGTTGGCCGCGATCAGGCGCGACGCTGTTCGGGTTCTGCTTCGTCGTCCGGCAGCGCGTCGGCGCCGATGGGCGCACTGGCGCTTCGCACGGCATCCGCGAGACTGTCGGACGTGTCGTCCAGCGTCTCGTCGTCCGCAGGACGGGGGCGGGATGCGTCGGCCTGATCGGCCTCGCCGGGCATGCCGCCGGCCGCTTCCGCTCCGTCTCCGGCAGCCGCTTCGGCGGCCGGCTTGCGATCTTCCTCGCTCCAATCCGCACGCTGCGGCTCGGGCTGCACATCGGTCGGCACTGCTTCGGCGCCAACCTGTTCCGTCTGTTCAATCTGTTCCGTTTGCCCGCGATCAGCATCGAGCGTATCGCGACCCGGAATTTCCTGCGTCGACGCGACGTCGGCCGCGGCATCGCCGGCCCCGTCGGTCGACTCGCCGGCGACTGCTTCATCCGCCAGCGCCTGCGGCGCGTCGGCCGCCGGCATGTCACCGTCGAAATCCATCGCCTGCTGCGCGAGCAGCGCGGCCTCGATGTTCGCGGCCGGCTCTTCGAGCGCGGGCAGGTCGTCGAGCGCCTTCAGGCCGAGATCGTCGAGGAACTGCTTGGTCGTCGCATACAGCGCCGGACGCCCCGGCACGTCGCGATGACCGATCACCTCGATCCAGCCGCGGTCCTCGAGTTGCTTGACCACCTGCGTATTGACCGTGACGCCGCGAATCTCTTCAATGTCGCCGCGCGTGACGGGCTGCCGGTACGCGATGATCGCGAGCGTTTCGAGCACCGCGCGCGAATATTTCGGCGGCTTCTCGGGATGCAGGCGATCCAGATAATGACGCATCGCCGGCTTGCTCTGAAAGCGCCACCCGGTCGCCAGCGCCACCAGTTCGACACCGCGACCGGACCAATCCTGTTTCAGGTCTTCGAGCAACGTGCGGACCGTGTCAGCCGACACGCCGTCGGCAAAGAGCTTGCGCAAATCGCCAAGCTTCAGCGGTTCCTGCGCACAGATCAAAGCAGTCTCGAGGACGATCTTCGCCTCTTGGGTATTCATGCAGCTAGGCCAGACCCTGTGGTCAAACGAACCGGATCAACAAACAGACGAAAGGAACGGAAGACGCGCTCGCCCGATTCTGATCGGTCATATTGATGGGAGCACGAACCGGGGGCGGCGAACCAACTTCAGGCCAGGCCCAAACCGGACGGAACAGCACGGCTCAACGACGGAACCGCGTGACTGAGCGCCATATTACGCAAAATTGCCCGGTGCGTAAAGATGAGTGGAACAGGCCGCCGCCCGGGCGGCGCACCCGCTCCGTCCCCGCTTCAGCGGGCGCCCGCGCCATGCGCAAGGAACCGGCGCAGCCGCTCGACGCCCGCGTCGAGCCGCGCCGGATCGCACGCATAACACCAGCGCACGAACCCCTCCCCCTCCGGGCCGAACGCACGCCCGGGCGCCAGGCCGAGCCCCGCGTCGCGCACCAGCGTCTTGCAGAACGCCAGGCTGTCGGCCGCCCCCGGCAGCCGCAGGAACAGGTACATCGCGCCCGGCGGAGGCGGCACCTCGACGCCCGGCAGCGTCCGCAGCGCGGCGACCAGGTGATCGCGCGCGTCGCGCAGCGCCGTGACGAACGACCGCACGAACGGCTCGCCGTCGCGCAACGCGACCTCGGCCGCGGCCTGCACGAAGCCCGGCGCGCACGACGTGTTGTATTCGACGAGCTTCGACAGGTCGCCCATCACCGAGGCCGGCGCAATCAGCCATCCGAGCCGCCAGCCCGTCATCGCCCATGCCTTCGAGAACGAATTCACGACCACGACGCGCTCGTCGCGAGACGCGATGTCGAGAAACGACGGCGCGCCGCCCTCGTCGAAGGCAAGCCGCTCGTACACCTCGTCGGCGACCAGCCAGATGCCGTGACGACGACAATGGGCGAGCACGGCCAGCTGATCGTCGCGCGACATCGTCCAGCCGGTCGGGTTGTTCGGCGAGTTGATCAGCAGCATCCGCGTATCGGGCGTCAGCGCCGCGAGCAGCCGGCCGACGTCGAGCTGCCAGCCCGCGTCGCCGTAGCCGAGCGGCACGCAATCGACCTGCGCTCCCAGAATCTTCGGAATCTCGACGAGATTCGGCCACAGCGGCGTGACGGCGACGACACGCTCGCCCGGCCCGACCAGCATCTGGACGGCCAGCATCAGCGCACTCACGCCCGAACTCGTCACGGCGACCGTGTCGGCCGCCGTCGCACCGTGACGCGCGCTGACGTAGGCCGCGATCGCGTCGCGCAGCGGCGCCGTGCCGAGATTGTGCGTGTAGAAGGTCGCGCCGTCGCGCAGCGCCGCCGCCGCGGCGTCGCGGATGAAGTCCGGCGTCACGCGATCGGATTCGCCGAACCAGAACGGCAGCATGTCCGGCACGCCGAAACCGGCGTTCGCGACCTCGCGGATCAGCGACGGCCGCAGCGCATGCACCGCGGTGCGCGCCGCCGGCTCATCGTGCGGCGGGAAAAAACCTGCGGAATGCGTCATCGAGAACACCGCGGAGGAACACGATCCGCGTAGTGTACCGGCCGGCAAGCCGGACCGGCGCACGGCGGCGCACGTCAGTCGAGATCCTCGGCCCTTGCCGGCATCTGCCGCACGAGCTCCCAGATCGCCTGCGCGGCGGGCGACAACGACCGGTCGCGGCGGCGCACCAGCTCGACGGTGCGTTCGGTGCGCGGCGTGAGCGGCCGCGCGACCAGCGTCGAGCCGGCAGGCAGCGGCAACGACAGCCACGGCTGCACGCTCACGCCGACACCGGCCTCGACCAGCCCGAACACGGTCGCCGAATGCCCGAGCTCCTGCATGACCGTCGCGTTGACGCGATGCGTGGCCAGCGCCGCGTCGATCAGCGGCCGGCTGCCCGACGCATGATCGAGCAGCACGAGGCGCTCGCCGTCGAGCGCCGTCCACGGCACCTCGGCCCGCGCCGCAAGCGGATGGTCGGCGCGCGCGACGAGGCAGAACGAATCGGTCATCAGCGGCTCGCAGACGATATCGGCGACCGTCAGCGGCCCGATCACGACGCCGAAGTCGACTTCGCTCGACTTCACCTTGCGCAGCACGTCGCTCTGCACGTCGTCGCGCAGGCCGAGCGTCACGAACGGGAACTGGCGCTCGCACGACGCCACCACGCGCGGCATCAGCCTGCAGGCGATCGTCGGGCTTGCCGCGACGATCACGCGCCCGCGACGCTGCTCGCCGATCTCGCGAATCTCGCGCAGCGTGTCGTCGAGATCGTCGAGCAGGCGCGACACGCTCGCGATCAGGTTTCCGCCGACGTCGGTCAGCTGCACGTCGCGCGTCGTCCGGTCGATCAGCTTCAACCCGAGTTCGGCCTCGAGCTCACGCACGCAACGGCTGACCGCGGACTGCGTGAGCCCGATCTCGTCACCCGCCCGACTGAAGCTCTTGAGCCGCGCGACCTCGATGAACACGCGAAGCTGGCGCAGCGTAACGTTCATGTCCCGACCTCATCAATCGCCGATATCGATGCGTGATTCTAATGTGCGAAGCCGTCCGCGGTGAGCGAATCTGGCCCCCGCCGTCCATGTTTCGCTGCGGTGCAATAGATTCGCAAACGCACGTGACATGGGCGAATTGCACAAGATTGGTGATTGTCCCGATTTGCTGACGGGTTATTTTGGCGTCTTATACGCCCCTAGCTGACTTAGCCGTTAGCTCGCTGCCAAGCGGCTCTCGAGGGATTCACCTCCGACATGGCACGCTTCGTGCATTACCTTGCGCACAGGGTGCAGGTTCGTCGGACGGAAGAGCAGAAACGCCGCTGCCGGCCAACCGGACGCCCCCACCCGGCACTCGACGCTCGAGTGCTTGAAGAGTGCGCGGCGCAGGGCAGCGCACCGGAGTTAGCTTCGCTGAGGTGAGGACATGATGCTGTTCGACGATTTGAGAGATAACGAGTGGGCGCTGGTCGAGGGTCTGTTTTGCTCGGAGCCCGCGCGGAGCGAGCGGCGCGGCCGTCCCCGCGTGGAAGCCCGGTCGGTGGTCAACGCCGTGCTGTGGGTGCTGTCGACGGGTGAAGGCTGGTCGAAACTGCCGGGCCGCTACCCGTCCCCGCCGACCTGCCGCCGCCGCTTCGACGAATGGCAGGCGGACGGTACGCTCGCCGAAATCGTGAAACGACTCGGCACGAGCGGCCGGCAAATCTCGCTGCGCGGACGCATCGGCGCAAGCGCGGCGAAGCCGCCCGCCCCGCCGAGCCGCGACCGGCTGCGCGGCGCCTTCTGGACCAATCCGGAATCCTGGCGCGCCCCCGTCAAGATGGCGTAACGAATGCTCGATCGGGCGGCTGCGGCCGCCCGGTGTCTTTCTGCGACGCGACTTCGTTGCGTCGCACGCTTTGCCGTCGATTACCGTTGTCGTGCCGCGAAACATCTATTTACCAATATTTACAGCAAGCCTGCACTCCCACGCTTACCTTAGCGTCATATCAACAGGCCGCACGGACGGCTTGAGAGGGAGCCCCGCCATGAAAACAATGTCACTGCTCGTTGCATGCGGCATTGTCGTTTCCGTGGCGCTGGCCGCTCCGGCCCATGCCGACGATCGCGCGAAGCCGCCCCATCGCCAGCAGGACCACCGCAACAGCCTCCGCCAGCCGCCGGCCGCCAACTCGTCGAGCCGGCAAACCGTGCCGCGCGGCGACTTGCGCGGCGATATCGCCAGCAACGCTCGGGCGCGGATCGGCTCACAGCCGCCCGGCATGTCGCGTCATCCGTAGTCCTGTCGATTTCGAGATTTCGCCAAAGAAAATGCCCGGATCCGGGAACTGCGCCGCATGCGGCGAGTCACATCGTTGCCATGAGCACAGCGTGGCAGCAGCAAAAGTATCCGGTACGCCCGTATCCTCGCGATACGGGCTTTTTTTTGCATCGCCGGCCTGCGCGGCGACGCACGGGCCGGGATGAAGCCCGCTACAGGCGGCTTTCGAGAATCGCCACGGCGCCCGCTTCGCTCAATGCGTAGTCGTCCATGCGGCGATCAGTCCAGGAAAGTAATTTCTCGGCGCGCTCGAGGCGCGAGAATTCGGCTCGACCGCTGTCGGTCAGTACGGCAATGTCGACCGGTGCATGAAAGCCCGGTGCGGGGGCAACGGTCTTCTGCCTGACCGTGTCCATCAGCCCGAGCGAACGGAGATACTCGAACACGCCCGGGCGGCGTGCCCACGGTACCTGGCGGTACTGCACTCGTCTCAATGCGTCGAGCACCGCTTCGTTGGAATACGTGGCCATCTCGATTCTTTCTTAAAGTGCAGCGACAATGCGAAGCGGCGCACCGGGCGGGGTCTCCGCCCGCCGAAACCGCCACCGATTCTGGAGGCCAACGTTGTTCGGCGTCGCGTCAGGGCCGTATCGTCAGCCGTCCATAAAAAGACACCATACCCCAATCAAATTGATTCTGTTCGATTCATTTGTACTTCTCTTCATCGGTTTCATGCTCTGCCGCAAGCAGCGTCGAACCATTTCGATCGCCGCCGCCGCGCTGTTCTGGCTGCTCGCGACGGGCTGGCTCGCAGCGCCGCTGATCGCGTGGACCGAGGCCGGCGTCACGCCGGTCGAGCGCCCCGACATGCATGGGCGCACCACGCTGATCCTCATCGGCGCCGGCACGCACCGCACCGACACCGGATTGCAGCCGCCGCCGGACGGCGTCGCGCGCATCCGCAAGGTGGCGGCGCTCTATCGCACGTGCCGGCAGCAGGCCCAGCGCTGCACCGTCGTGATGTCGGGCGGCGACCCGCAACATCACGGCGACACGGAGGCGGCCGTCTACGGACGCCAGCTCGTCGCGCAGGGCGTGGCGCCCGCCGACCTCGTGCTCGAACCGAACAGCCGCACGACCTACGAAAACGCGAAATTCACTGCGTCTATACTACGCTCACAGTATGACGACGCGCGCATTCTCGTCACGTCGTCGTATCAGATGCGCCGCGCCCTGCTCGATTTCCGCCGTTTCGGCATCGATCCGCAGCCCGTTTATGCGAATCTCCGCCGCGCGCAGACTGGCTGGCTGCCGCGCTGGCGCAATGTGGCCAACGCCGCGCAGGCGCTGCACGAGCTGGTGGGAATCGCGCAATTCCACGTGTATCGCTGGCTCGGCTGGTTTTGACGACACCGGGAAACCCGGCGCGAAAATCGCGGTGCCACCCGGATGGCAGACGCGTGACGAAGTGCGCGAAGTGTTGCGCGACTTCAACGAGGTCTTGCGTCGTGCGACGATCCGGTGCACATTGATCCGTCACTTTTGTTACACTCGACACGCACTCGACGGCAGTCGCCAGACAAAACGGCAACACTCGGGTTCATCACCACTTAGCGGAGGTAAAGCAATGAAGAAGACGTCCCTGGCTATCCTGGTAGCGATGTCGGCGCTGACTGGCGCAGCGTACGCGCAAGAGAGCACGCAGATTCAAACCATCACCGATCCGGCCAAGATCGCCGAGATCGAGCAGCGTGCACAAGCGCTGCAACAGCAACAAGCGGCCGAAGCGGCTCAGCCGGCGGCGCAGGAAGAGCATCACCACGGCAAGAAGGCTGCGCATCACAAGAAGGCCGCCAAGAAGGCGAAGGCTGCAGACGCTGCCAGCCAGTAAGTTCGGCGGCACCGCTTCAGCGAAAAGCCGAATCCGGGCAGCCGGGTTCGGCTTTTTTGGTTGCGGCGCCTGCGCGCTGTGCTAAAGTCGCGCACCGAAATTTTCCACCCGTGCGCACCCCGGTGCGGAGGACAGCATGAGCAACATTCAACTCGACATCGAGTGGACCGAAGCCGCCACTCGCCAGATCAAGCAACTGATGCCCCGCGGCTCGGCCGACGCGTTCCTCGCGCTACCGCCGATCGAGTGCCTGCCGATGGAAGGCGACGTGCTGTTCCTCGGCCCGCAAGGCAAGCAGCAACCGTTCATCGTTGCCGAGCGCCAGTATCACCATGACGGCGACGCCGACTGGACGATCATCCTGATCCTGGACGTACCCGGCACGTCGCACTGACGCGCCGCCCGCGACCGGACACGTCCGGTCGCCCTGGCCTGCTCGCGTTCAGAGGAGCTTCGACAGCACGCGGATTTCGGAACGCTCGATCCAGTCCGCGGCCGCCTCGCGATAAGCGAGAATATGCGCGGAACGCGCATGAGCAGCCAACGCCTCCTCGCTCTCCCAACGCTCGACGAATACGAACCGCGCGGGCTCCTTCAGATCCCGGTGCAAGTCGTACTGCAATGCGCCGGCTTCGTTGCGGGTCGGCTCGACGATACCCTCGAGCACGGTGCGCAGTTTTTCCTCCGCGCCCGGCTTCGCCACGATCAGCGCCACGACTGCAATTTCCGCCATTCCCGCCTCCTTCGTCCGAAAAAGTCCGAGAATACGCGAATCCCGCAGCGCGCATCGGCTACGCCGATACGGCATGACGATGGCACAAAAAAAATAGCCCGCGCTTCAGAGAAGCGCGGGCGAAACCGTCGCCCTACGAGGATAGGCGACGGGGCCATCGAGATCCGCACGCGGGTGCGGATCATCATCTGTTGTGCGGACGCTTGTCGCGTCGGCATGTGAAGGCATCGAGACCGTTGTTCGGCGCACGCGGCGCACGCTCCGGACGCTGACGCCAGCCTCCCCGTTCTAACGATTCCAACCTATAAAGCAGGTTACGTGCCAAGCTCGACATGCACGACACTCCTTTGATTTGTAAGGACAATTTTTTGGATCGGCGACAATGTGACACGTGTTCTGTCGTCGTAACGCCCGAATGTTACGTAACGTCACGAGGCGGGCCGAACCACTAGAACAATCGCACGCGCCAGCGAGCAGCCATGAAAAAAGCCCGCCGGATGGCGGGCTTTTCAGGAGTGCGGGAAACGCCGGGATCAGCGGAGCTGATTCACGAGCAATCCCATGATTTGCCGAGCCGGCGACGACGTGTCGATCGCGCCCGCATCGTCGACGACCGCGACACGCGTCTGATCGGCAGTGAGCGCCTTCACGTTGACGCGATACTGCTTCGCCTGCTTTTCCTTCTTGCCGTGGAACAGCTGGCTCCAGAAGCCCTGCTCGGCCGAGCTCAGATCCTTCGGATCGACATAGCGCACGAAATACAGCCCCTTCGAGCGATCGCGATCGTCGACCGTGAAGTTCGCGCGATCGAGCGCGAGACCGACGTGCAGCCACGACCGGTCGTACGGCTCGCCGAGCGTGACTTCGGACGGCACGGCCGCATCAGCCGCGTCGCTGCCTTGCGCCGACGTGCGCGACACGTTCTGCGCGGCGATTGCCGCAGCGGCCTTCGACGACGCGTCGGCATCGGCCTTCTTGTCTTTCGGTACTGCGTCGTCCTTGATGTTCGCGATCGGCGGTTCGCCGTTCTTCGCGCGCTGCTCGTTCTGCGCGAGCACGGCCATCAGCCGCTTCAGGTATTCCGTCTCGAGCGCCGGATCGTTCGGCTTCGGCTCCCACTTGCTCGAATCGTTGTTCGCGCCGGTGATCGCCTCGCGCATCCCCTTCTGGCTGATGAACACGTAGGTGCCGCCGTTCGGCGCCGAATCGAGACGCGTACGGTACTTGTTGCGCTCGGCCGTCACGTACGAATTGCCCATCGCCTTCGAGATCACGCTGCGGATCAGGCCGTCGTTGATCTGCGGATGGGTTTCGTTCCAATCGGTTTCCATCACGCCCTTGTCGCGCTGGTCGACGACGAGCAGGAAGCCCTGCTCCTGCCAGAAACGGCGAACCTGCGGCCAGATCGCGGCCGGTTGCTTGCCGTCGATCACAAGCCAGCTTTCGGTGCCGTCGCGCTGGATATGCATGCCGGCCACGGCCGGCGCGACGGTGTCCAGCGCGGGCGCGGCTTGCTGGACCTGCTTGAGCGCGGACAGGGAAGTCGCGCCGCCCTGGGGCGGCAGCGAACGCTGATCGGCCGTCTCGTCGAGCATGTTGGGCGGCACTGCGAGCGACGCTTCCTTCGATTTCGAATCGCTCTTGTAGTCCACTTTCGTGGGCGACGACGTACCGCAACCGGCGACGAGCGCGCCGGTGGCGAGCACTGCAGCGAACCGCATGGTAAGACGAAGATCAGTCATGTTCGGGGAATCCTCTTCCGCTAAATCACGGCGCTTTCCGTGGATCAACCGTGCATTTTACCGGGGCCGCGCCGCGATGTGCAAAAAAGCGACGGCCAAGAAAAAACCCGCGTCAGCTTGAACTGACGCGGGTTCTTGTCTGGTCGGGGCGAGAGGATTTGAACCTCCGACCACCTGCACCCCATGCAGGTACGCTACCAGGCTGCGCTACGCCCCGAAAGAAAAAAATTATAACAGACAGTTCCCCGATTTAGAACGGGTCGCATGCATTTTGTGCCTGCCCTCGTGAAATTTTTTGGCGCGATCGTGCCGATGCAAGCAATCCGCGGCATCGAACCCGCATCGCCTTCACCGTCACCGCTTGCGCGCGATACAGATGACCGTCAGGCCGGCGATGCGGTTGAAGCGGAACATCGGCAACTCGATGCGGCAGATCGTCTTGAGCAAACCGTTGACGAACGGATGATGACGGCGCAATTGCGACGCAGGCTCGCGCGGATGCGAACGCGCCCGCTCGCCCAGCCGCAGTGCGGCCGCGAGCGGAAACGTCAGGCCGAAATAGTAGGCGCCGTGCTCGACGTCGAGCCCCGCGCGCCGGACCACGTCCTCGAGGCCGCCGAGCGTATACCTGCGCTTGTGCTCGAGAAAATCGTCGTGGCCGCTCCAAAGAAACTGGAACGCGGGAACCGTGATCAGGAACCGGCTGCCCGCAGGCGCGCCCTTCACATACTGCGTCAGCAGCCCGACGTCGTCGTCGACATGCTCGAGCACGTCCATCAGCAACACGAGATCGGCATCGAATCGATCGACGGAGCGCCGAAAGTGGATGGGCTTGCCGGCCTCTTCGCCATCGCTGTCGTCGGCGTAGCTCGTGTCGACACACCATGCTTCCGTCGCCGGCGTGCGCTCGAGCAGATGCTTCGAGAAAAAGCCGGAGCCCGCACCGACGTCGAGTATCCGGTTCACGCCCGACGCGCCCAGGAACCGGCGAATGGCGCTCGCCTTCGACGCGTAGTACCAGTGATCGCCCACTCCCGCACCCAGTACGTCGACTTCCTTCAGGTCCATGGCGCTTCCCCGTGATGGCTGCCGTGTTGTGATGTCGAATTCGCCACTGAGCCGATCTTACCTCGCCGCCCTCGCCGATCGTATCCGTCGATGCCCGGGGCCGCGCCACTTCGGCATCCGGTGAAACCCGCGCCGGCCATGGTCGACCGCGGGTTTTCAGGGGCGCGTCGAAAGACGCCGGCCGACGGTCCGGACAAACCAAACGACCGTTTGATCCGCCCGTCCATCCACCGCGAAACCATTGTCCGGCAGCCCGCCAGCGCGCCGTAACCGGGCGGCCGTTGTTTGGTAACGCCGCTCTAGCGCGCTATGACACACTGCACGGCATCGACGCTCGCGCCGTGCAGTGGCGCGCGCCCCCCCGTCGATCAAGACAAGACATGGAGACAGACGATGCGGAATGCGGTCCGGCGCGGCCATCGCTCGCCTTTGGCAATTTTCGACCGGGTTGCCGGCCTGCGACGCACGGCCGCCCCGCGATCACACACGACATCCCGCGTGTTCGGCTGCGGCGCGCTGGCGCTCACGCTGCTCTGCGCCGGCTGCGCGGAATCGGCCGCGCAGCGCGACAGCAACACGTCGATCGCATCGACGAAGATAGAACGCACGAAGGCGGAGCGCCTCGCGCGCGAGCAGCAAATCGCGCGCACCGTGCCGTCGCTCGCGTCGATCAGCCTCACGCAACCGCGCCCGTTCACGCTGCGCGACTCGGGCCAGAACGGCGCGATGACGTTCCTGCGCGACGTCGATTTCCGCGTCGTCAACAATCTCGGCTTCTTCATTCATCAGCTGTCGGCCACGCTCGTGCCCACGCAGGCCGGCGCGCCGATCGTATTCGACGATCCGACGAGCTTCGAGATCGACGTGCACGAAGGCACGGTCACGCTCGACAACGCGAAGCTGACCGCCCTCTTCAACACCTACATCTTCGGCTATCGCAACGCGCCGCTGCGCAAGCTCGCGGTATCGGCCGGCGACGGCGTGATCCATCTGCAAGGCGAGATGCAGCGCGACGGCTGGGTACCGTTCTCGCTGACCGGCACGCTCGCGATCCGCGACGGCAGCCAGCTCGTGTTCCACCCGACCGGCGTACGCGTGTCGGGCCTCGACGCGCAGCCGGTGATGCGCGCGGCCAACGTGAAAATGGCCGACCTGCTGAAGGTGGAGACGCCGATCGCGCAACTCGCCGGCGACGATCTCGTGATGGCGGTCGACAAGCTGATGCCGCCGCCGCGCCTGAAGCTGACGATCACCGCGCTGCGCGTGACGCCGGCGGGCCTCGACCTGAAGCTCGACGACGGCACGCATGCGGGCTTCGCGATGCCCGCGAACGCGCCGCAGCAAGCGATGTACATTCGCGGCGGCGACGTGAAATTCATGCGCTCGATGCCGATGAACGCGGACATCCTGATCGCTCCGCTCGACGCGTCGAAGCGCGACCAGACGTTCGTGTTCGACCTGTACCACTATCGCGACCAGGTATCGGCCGGCTATTTCAACTTCGACGAAAGCGGCGCGATGGCGATCCGGATGCCTACATATGCGGGCCCGGCCAGCGGCGCGCTGCTCGGCAACGCGGCCGCGCGCCTGAACGACAGCTTCCTCGCCGCGCAGCAGAATGCGCTGCGCGACGTGCGCCAGCATTGGGAAGCGTACGCGCTCGCGGCGGACGCCGCGCGGCCCGGCATGCAGAAGGTCGCGATGCGGCGCACGTCGACGACGCCGTTCAACGAGCGGCACGTGTCGAACCGCAACCCGACGATCCATCTGCGCAACGTCGACTTCAACCTGTCCGGCGATATCGGTTTTCATGTCGAAGATCTCGACGTGGAACTCGTGTCGAAGCGCGCCGGCGAACCCGTCGATCTCGACGACCCGAACCAGTACGACATCCGCATTCTCGGCGGCACGGTCGTCGAGTCGTGGAAGGCGATGTCGGCGCTGTTCAACGACTACCTGCTCGACTATTCGCCGCGTTCGCTGAACGGCCTGCAACTGAGCGCGGACGGGCAGAACCTGCGCGTCCAGGGCGGCATCAAGCTGTGGAATCACGTGCCGGGCGTCTGGCTGCCGACCGACATGAAGGGCTCGCTGACGGTGCTCGACGACCGCCACCTCGCATTCAAGCCGTCGCAGGTGTCGGTGCTCGGCATCCCGCAGGCGACGCTACTGCGCTCGCTCGGCATCGAGCTGTCGTCGCTGACGCCGCTGCAGCGGCGCGGCGCGGAACTGCGCGGCGACACGCTCGTGCTCGACCAGTACACCGTGTTCCCGCCGCCCGTGCTGAACGGCAAGCTCGGCCAGGCGACGGTCGAGCGCGACGGCTTGCGTCTGACGTTCCGGCGCGCACCGGGCGCGCCCGCGCCGAAGCGGCCGCAGATCGATGCGCCGAGCTACATGTGGATGGAAGGCGGCGACATGAAGATGTTCAACGTGCTCGAACTGAACGTGCGCGCGCTGATCCGGAATTCGGCCGAGGCCGGCCCGATGCGGTTCGACCTGTACGGGTACCGCAACCAGGTCGCGCAGGGCTCGGTGCGGATGCTGCCGGACGGCACGCTGGTCGTCGACATGGGCCGGAAGAATCCGCTCGCGTCGCGCTGATCCGCAGGCGCGACCCGCATGAAAAAAGCCCGGTGGCGGTCGCCAACCGGGCTTTCCCATACATCCTGCGCACCGTGCGCTCAGTCGTGTTTCAGTCCGTCGATCACGTCCAGCAACGCCTGCCGCAACGCGGTCACATCGACGTTTGCGCCCGCGTTGGCCGCCCCGCGCGCATCGGCGGCCTGCACATCGGATTCGACCGGCTCCGCCGCGGCCCGATCGCTGCCCGGCGAATCGAGCCGGTTGCGCGCGCCGTTGATCGTGAAGCCCTGCTCGTACAGCAACTCGCGAATCCGCCGGATCAGCAGCACTTCGTGATGCTGGTAATACCGCCGGTTGCCACGCCGCTTCACCGGCCGCAGCTGAGTGAACTCCTGTTCCCAGTAACGCAGCACGTGTGGTTTGACCCCGCACAGTTCGCTGACTTCGCCGATCGTGAAGTAGCGCTTCGCGGGAATCGGAGGCAAGACGACTTTCTCAACCGTGGTGGTCATCGGTTAACCGTCGGTAAGGGTGCGCGGCGGCCGCGCGGGGCGTGGGCGCGTATTACTCCGCGCCGTTTTCGACCAGCGCCTTCAGCTTCTGGCTCGCGTGGAAAGTTACCACCCGGCGGGCCGCGATCGGAATCGCCTCGCCCGTCTTCGGGTTGCGGCCCGGGCGCTGCGGCTTGTCGCGCAACTGGAAATTGCCGAACCCCGACAGCTTGACGCTTTCGCCGTTTTCGAGCGCATCGCGGATCACTTCGAAA
Source organism: Burkholderia sp. LAS2 (assembly GCF_018417615.1). Classification (NCBI taxonomy): domain Bacteria; kingdom Pseudomonadati; phylum Pseudomonadota; class Betaproteobacteria; order Burkholderiales; family Burkholderiaceae; genus Burkholderia; species Burkholderia sp. LAS2. Next base: position 2,007,244 of record NZ_CP071052.1, on the reverse strand, counting down.
AACGCCTCGACCATGTCCTTCGCTTCACGCTTGTTCAGCCCGACGCTATCGAACAGCAGCTCCGCCAGTTCCGCCTTCGTCAGCGTCGGCGTCTCCGTGGACGCCGGCGCCGAAGCGTCGCGGTTCATGGCGCTGCGTTGCGCCGTCAGGAGGGCTTCGAATTCACTCGAGGTCATGTCGTTCATATCTGCCATACAGCGCGTTGAATCAAAACTTACGATGGAAAAAGCCGCCCGCGAACGGGCGGGCCCTCTCCTTAGCCGCGCAGGCGCGCACCGGCACGAGCCATTCGCTCGACCAGCGTCTGGATCGCCTGATCGACGACCTCGTCCTGCAGCGTGCCAGCCGCGTCCTGCAGCGTCACGCGGAAGGCAAGGCTCTTCTCGTTCGCGGCAAGACCACCGGAAGTATTTGATTTTGCACGAAATTCGTCAAAGAGTACAACCTTCTGAACGAATCGGCAGGCGTCTTCGGCAAGCGCCTTCTTCATTTCGTCGAAAAGTGCCTGAACCTCGACCGCCTGATCGACGACAACGGCGATATCGCGACGGACCGGCGGGAATTTCGACACGTCGGTCGGCGCGGGCAGCGCACGTGCAGTCAGCGCATCCGCGTCGATTTCAAACATCACCGGCGCGTGCGGCAGCTCGTACTTCTGCATCAGGCGCGGATGCAGCTCGCCGATCCAGCCGACCGCACGGCCATCGACTTCGATGCGCGCGCTGCGGCCCGGATGAAGGGCCGGATGCTCGGCCTTCACGAAGCGCGCGACCGCCGGCGCGAGCAGCGCCTCGAGATCGCCCTTCACGTCGAAGAAATCGACCGCGCGGGTCGCGACGCCCCACTGCTCGTCGAATGCCGGACCGTACGCCAGCGCGCCGACGCGCTTCGGCTGCGCATGACCTTCGACCGCCAATTCGCCGGCCTTCACCGACGGATCGGCAATGAATACGCGCCCCGATTCGAACACGCGCACGCGATCGGCGCGGCGGTTCAGGTTGTGGCGCAGCACCGAGATCAGGCTGCCGAACAGCGTCGTGCGCATGACCGAAAGCTGGCTGGCGATCGGGTTCAGCAGACGGATCGGGTTGTCGTTGCCCGCGAAATCCTGCTCCCACTCCGCATCGACGAAGCTGAAGTTGACGGTTTCCGCGTAGTCGCGCGCGGCGAGCGCGTGACGGATGTCGTGGATCGAACGCCGCGTCTCGTGGGTCGCACGCATTTCGCTCGTCGCGACCGGCGGCCGCGCCGGAATCTTCTCGAAGCCGTAGATGCGCGCCACTTCCTCGATCAGGTCTTCCTCGATCTCGATGTCGAAGCGGTGCGACGGCGGCGTGACGAGGAACGCGTCGTCTTCACGCTCGAACGGCAGGCCGAGGCGCGTGAAGATGTTCGCGATCTCGTCGGCGTCGATCTTCACGCCGATGATGCGGTTCGCGCGCGACACACGCATCTTCACCGGCACGCGCTGCGGCAGGTTCACCGCCTGATCGTCGACCGGGCCGGCCTTGCCGCCGCAGATTTCGAGGATCAGTTGCGTGATGCGCTCGACGTGCTCGACGGTCGTCGCGTAATCGACGCCGCGCTCGAAGCGATGGGCCGCATCGGTCGAAAAGTTGTACTTGCGCGCGCGGCCGCGGATGCTGTCCGGCCACCAGAACGCGGCTTCGAGGTAGATGTTGGTCGTATCGAGCGTGACGGCCGTGCTGTCGCCGCCCATGATGCCGGCCAGGCTTTCGACCTGACGATCGTCCGCGATCACGCCGACCGTTTCGTCGAGTTCGACCGTGTTGCCGTTGAGCAGCTTCAGCGATTCGCCGCGCTTGCCCCAGCGCACTTCGATGCCGCCGTGGATCTTGTCGAGATCGAACACGTGCGACGGGCGGCCGAGCTCGAACATCACGTAGTTCGAGATGTCGACGAGCGCGGACACGCTGCGCTGGCCCGAACGCTCGAGGCGCTCGACCATCCACTGCGGCGTCTTCGCGTGCGCATTCACGCCGCGGATCACGCGACCCGAGAAGCGGCCGCACAGATCGGGCGCGGCGATGCGCACCGGCAGCGTCTCGTCGAGCTCGACGTTCACCGGGCGGATGTCGACCGGCGTCAGCGGTGCGCCGGTGATCGCGGCCGTCTCGCGCGCGATACCGAACACTGACAGGCAGTCGGCCTTGTTCGGCGTCAGCTTGATTTCGAAGATCGTGTCGTCGAGATTGAGCGTCTCGCGGATGTCCTGGCCGATCGGCGTATCTTCCGGCAGGATCAGCAGCCCGCTGTGATCCTCGGACAATTTCAGCTCACGCGCCGAGCACAGCATCCCCTGGCTCTCCACGCCGCGCAGCTTCGACAGCTTGATCGCGAACGGCTTGCCGCCCTCTTCCGCCGGCGGCAGTTCCGCGCCGACCAGCGCGACCGGCACCTTGATGCCGGGCGCCACGTTCGGGGCGCCGCACACGATGTTCAGCGTCGCGCCGGTGCCGGCGTCGACCTGGCAGACATTGAGCTTGTCCGCATCCGGATGCTTGACGACTTCGAGCACGCGGCCGACGACGATCTTCGACGTCGGCGGCGCAGCCTTGCTCAGCGATTCGACTTCGAGCCCCGCCATCGTCAGCGCGTGCGACAGGGCGTCGGTCGTCAGCTGCGGGTCGACAAAGGTTCTCAACCAGGATTCAGGGAATTGCATGGATGTCTACGTTCGAAACAGGTTAGATCGACGCCCGGGCTCCGTCAGAAACGTCCGTCGGGGCATGCGCGGGCACAGGTCGGCGCGGCGAGCGGCGTTATGCGAACTGGCGCAGGAAACGCAGGTCGTTCTCGAAGAACAGCCGCAGATCCTGGACGCCGTAGCGCAGCATCGTCAGGCGCTCGAGGCCGCTGCCGAACGCGAAACCGATGTAGCGCTCGGGGTCGAGGCCCATGTTGCGGATCACGGTCGGATGCACCTGCCCCGAGCCGGAAATTTCGAGCCACTTGCCGGCGTTCTTGCCGTGCTCGAACATCATGTCGATCTCGGCCGACGGTTCCGTGAACGGGAAATACGACGGACGGAAGCGCACGAGGATGTCGTCGCGCTCGAAGAATTTTTTCAGGAAGTCGGTATAGACGCCCTTGAGGTCGGCGAAGCTGATGTTTTCGTCGATCCACAGCCCCTCGACCTGATTGAACATCGGCGAGTGGGTCGCATCGCTGTCGACGCGATACGTGCGGCCCGGCGCGATCACCTTGATCGGAGGACGGTTCATGCGCGCATAACGCACCTGCATCGGGCTCGTGTGCGTGCGCAGCAGCAGCTGGCGGCCGTCGGCATCCTTGCCTTCGACGTAGAAGGTGTCCTGCATCGAACGCGCCGGATGGTTCTCCGGGCTGTTCAGCGACGTGAAGTTGTACCAGTCGGTCTCGATTTCGGGGCCGTCGGCCACGTCGAAACCGATCGAGCCGAAAATCTGTTCGACACGCTCCCACGTGCGCATCACCGGGTGCAGGCTGCCTGCACCGGCGCCACGGCCCGGCAACGTCACGTCGATCGCTTCGGCGGTGAGGCGCTGATTCAGCAGCGCGTCGGCCAGGGCCTGGCGACGGGCGGTGAGCGCGGCTTCGACCTGCTGCTTCGCGACGTTGATGCGTGCGCCTTCGGTCTTGCGTGCTTCGGGATCGAGCTTGCCGAGGCCCTTGAGCAACTCGGTCAGCGCACCCGATTTGCCGAGAAATCGGGCTTTCTCGTTTTCGAGCGTGGTGATGTCGGCAGCCTGTTCGAAGGACTGCTGCGCGTCGGCGACAATCTGGTCCAGATCCATAGATCCCATCATTTCCAACGTCATTCGGTCTTGGCGAGCGAAATGGCCTCGCCAAACAAAAAAGGGGCTCGGAAGAGCCCCGTTTTCGCTGCAGCGGCCGAGACTACCGGAACCTCGCTGCAACTAACCACGCAGTGCTAATTTCGCAATTAGGCTGCAACGGCGGCTTTCACCTGCTTGACGATCGCAGCAAAAGCAGCCTTGTCGAACACCGCCATGTCGGCCAGCACCTTACGGTCGAGTTCGATCGACGCCTTCTTCAGGCCGTTGATGAACACGCTGTAGGTCATGTCGTGCTGGCGAACTGCCGCGTTGATACGCGTGATCCACAGTGCGCGGAACACACGCTTCTTGTTGCGGCGATCGCGATACGCATACTGACCAGCGCGCATCACCGCCTGCTTGGCGATGCGGTAGACGTTATTGCGGCGGCCGCGATAACCCTTGGCCAGGTTGATGATCTTCTTGTGGCGGGCCCGTGCGGTTACCCCACGTTTGACTCGAGGCATGTTTCTCTCCTTGGAGTATCAGTTGAGGGGTTACGCGAACGGGAGCATCGCGCGGACGGAGTTCAGATCGGAATCATGAACTGCCGTTGCGCCGCGCAGATGGCGCTTGTTCTTCGTGGTTTTCTTGGTCAGGATGTGACGCTTGAAGGCTTGACCGCGCTTGACGGTACCGCCCGGACGCACCACGAAGCGCTTTGCAGCGCTCTTCTTGGTCTTCATCTTAGGCATGACGAACAACTCCAGTTTATTAGATGGCGATGGGTGTGCGGTTGGCTTGCGCCCTTGACCCGCCCTTCGAAACCCAGTCCACTTGTGTACGGCGCACCGCTTGCGCAGCCGCCGTCATCGTTGGCGCGCCGCCCTGACCGGGCTACGCGCCGAACCACTGTCGAACCTGCGCGCGATGCGCGCGGGCTCGTTACTTCTTTTTCTTCGGCGAGAGCACCATGATCATCTGGCGCCCTTCCATCTTCGGCATCTGCTCGACCTGGCCGACTTCCTCGAGATCCGTGCGCAGACGCTCCAGCATCCGCATACCGATTTCCTGGTGAGCCATTTCGCGGCCGCGGAAACGCAACGTGATCTTCGTCTTGTCGCCCTCTTCGAGGAAGCGCACGAGATTGCGGAGCTTGACGTTGTAATCCCCGTCATCGGTACCCGGGCGGAACTTGACTTCCTTGACCTGGATGACCTTCTGCTTCAGCTTCGCTTCGTGCTGCTTCTTCGATTCCTGGTACTTGAACTTGCCGTAATCCATCAGACGGCAAACCGGCGGCACCGCTTGCGGCGCGATCTCCACCAGGTCAACATCCAGTTCTTCCGATTTACGGAAAGCGTCAGCGAGTTTTACGATACCGAGCGGTTCGTTCTCGATCCCGACCAGGCGCACTTCCGGCGCAGTGATTTCACCGTTGATGCGGTGCGACGACTTATCAGTAGCGATGTTACGTTTCCTCTAAAAATTAAAAAAATGAGCCGCGCTGCCAGGGCGGTTACTTGAACGAGCGCAGGTCTTCCTGCAGACGCTCAACGAAGGCTTCGACCGGCATAACGCCAAGATCGACGCCGCCACGGGCACGCACGGCTACCGTTTGCGCATCACGCTCCTTATCGCCCACGACGAGGAGATAAGGCACCTTTTCCAGCGTGTGCTCGCGTATTTTATAGCTAATCTTCTCGTTGCGCAAATCGGCCGCCACTCTAACCCCTTGTTTTTGCAACGTTTGGGTCAGAGCGTGCGCATATTCGGCCTGACTTTCGGCGATATTGAGCACAATTGCCTGGTACGGCGCGAGCCAGACCGGCATTGCACCAGCATGGTGCTCGATCAAGATGCCGAGGAAACGCTCCATCGAACCGACGATCGCGCGGTGCAGCATCACCGGCCGGCGACGGCTGTTGTCCTCGGCGACGTACTCGGCGCCCAGGCGCTCCGGCAGCACCATGTCGAGCTGCAGCGTGCCGCACTGCCACGAGCGGCCGAGGGCGTCCTTGATGTGGTACTCGATCTTCGGGCCGTAGAACGCACCCTCGCCCGGCAACTCTTCCCACGTGAGGCCGCAGGCGGTCAGCGCGTCGCGCAAACCCTGCTCGGCGCGATCCCACGTTTCGTCCGTCCCCGCACGCTGGTCGGGGCGCAGCGACAGCTTGATGTCGATGTGATCGAAACCGAAGTCCTTGTACACGCTCATCGCGAGCGTGTTGAACGCGATCGATTCCGAGATGAACTGATCTTCCGTACAGAAGATGTGCGCGTCGTCCTGCACGAAGCCGCGCACGCGCATCAGGCCGTGCAGCGCGCCCGACGCCTCGTTGCGGTGGCACGAGCCGAATTCCGCGTAACGCAGCGGCAGGTCGCGGTACGAGCGCAGGCCGTGCTTGAACACCTGGACGTGGCCCGGGCAGTTCATCGGCTTGATCGCGTAGTCGCGCTTCTCCGACTCCGTCGTGAACATGTTCTCGCGATAGTTCTGCCAGTGGCCCGACGCTTCCCACAGCGAGCGGTCCATGATCATCGGCGTCTTGATCTCGAGATAGCCGGCGTCGTTCACGCGGCGGCGCATGTACTGCTCGACCTGCTGCCACAGCGCCCAGCCCTTCGGATGCCAGAACACCATCCCCGGCGACTCTTCCTGCATGTGGAACAGGTCGAGCTGCTTGCCGAGCTTGCGGTGGTCGCGCTTTTCCGCTTCCTCGAGCATGTGCAGGTACTGGTCCTGGTCTTCCTTCTTCGTCCAGGCCGTGCCGTAGATGCGCTGCAGCTGCTCGTTCTTCGAATCGCCGCGCCAGTACGCGCCCGCGACCTTCATCAGCTTGAAGATCTTCAGCTTGCCGGTGGACGGCACGTGCGGGCCGCGGCACAGATCGGTGAAGCCGCCGTGCGAATACAGCTTGATTTCGTCGCTTTGCGGAATCGATTCGATGATCTCGGCCTTGTACTTCTCGCCGATGCTGCGGAAGTAACCGGCCGCCTCGTCGCGCGACACGACACGGCGCGTGACCGGCTCGTCCTTCTTCGCGAGTTCCTGCATGCGCTTTTCGATCTTTTCCAGATCTTCCGGCGTAAACGGGCGGTTGTACGAGAAGTCGTAATAGAAACCGTTGTCGATCACCGGGCCGATCGTCACCTGCGCGTCCGGATACAGCTCCTTCACCGCATACGCGAGCAAGTGGGCGGTCGAGTGGCGGATGATGTCGAGGCCGTCGGCATCCTTGTCCGTGACGATCGCGAGCGACGCGTCGCGGTCGATCAGCGTCGACGTATCCACGAGCTCGCCATCGAGCTTGCCACCCAGCGCAGCCTTGGCGAGGCCGGGACCGATCGAGGCCGCAACCTCGGCAACTGTCACCGGATGCTCGTATTGTCGAACTGAGCCGTCAGGCAAGCGTATCGAAACCATAGCATTCTCCGTGATGCCGACAGTGGGCGGCAGACCAGGTACGCGAGATCAACTCGCGCGTGAAAATTCGCGACAAAAAAATGCGGCCCCGCTTTCGAGGGGCCGCATTCGATACTTCACTCAAACTGAAAGGGCGAAAACGTTCCTCGACTAGCGTCGCTCCGAAGTGGTTTCGGTCAACGTTCGCGGTGTCATAACCGTATTCGCCTTGTTCGCGTTGAGTTGTGTACTGCTTCGAACACCCGGAGGCCGGGCATTCTCAATTCGTTGGTAGGCTCGATTGGATTCGAACCAACGACCCCCACCATGTCAAGGTGGTGCTCTAACCAACTGAGCTACGAGCCTAGAGAAGCTAAGATTATATGGAGTGGCTGCAGGCTTGGCAAGTGTTTTATGCGGTCGCAGCAAAATAACGCCGATCCAACCCCATCAGGATTTCCGCCCTGCCCGCACGACGCCCTGCACCTCGCCGAGCAGCGTGCACGCGCGCTGCACCTGCGCCGAATTCGAGACCTCGACCGTGAACTGCATGAAGGCCGCATTGCGGCGGCTTTGCGTCTTCACGCCCACGACGTTGATCTTTTCGCGCGCGAACACTTCGGAGATATCGCGCAGCAGCCCTTGCCGATCGCTCGCCTCGATCATCAGGTCGACCGGATAGACGGACGCGCCGCGCCCGCCCAGCACGTCGGCCGACCAGGTCGTCTGCAGCACGCGTTCCGGCGCGCGCTCGACCATCCGGCGAAACGTCGGGCAGTCGGTGCGGTGGATCGACATCCCCTTGCCGCGCGTGACGAAACCGCTGATCGGATCGGGCGGCGCCGGACGGCAGCAGCGCGCCAGCTGCGTCAGCAGCGCGTCGACGCCCACCACCAGCACGCCGGTCGATGCACCGTGCGCGACGCTCGCGCCGCTGCTGCGCTTCTCGAAATCGGCCGGCGCCTCGGGCGCCGGTTCCGGCGGCGGCGCGTCGGACAGCGCGTGCTCGACGTTGCGCAGGCTGAATTCTTCCTTGCCGACGACCGAGAACAGCTCCTCGGGCGACTTGAAGCCGAGCTTCGCGGCGAGGTTGTCCAGGCTGACCGACGTCTTGCCCTCGCGCTGCAGCGTCTTTTCGACGAGCGCGCGGCCGTGCGCGATGTTTTCTTCCTGCTCGATCGAGTTGAACCACGCACGCACCTTCTGCCGCGCACGCGGGCTCTTCAGGTAACCGAGCTGCAGGTTCAGCCAGTCGCGCGACGGCCCGCCTTCCTTCACCGCGACGATCTCGACCGTCTGGCCGTTCGAAAGCGGCGTGTTCAGCGGCACCATCACGCCGTCGACGCGCGCGCCGCGGCAGCGATGGCCGAGCTCGCTGTGCAGGTGGTACGCGAAATCGACCGGCGTCGCGCCCTGCGGCAGCGCGATCACGCGCGCCTGCGGCGTCAGCACGTAGATGTGGTCGTCGTCGAGCGACGTCTCGCGCAGTTGCGCCCACGCCTGATCGCCCGACACCTCGGTGCCGTCCTCGACGTCGTCCTTCCACGCGAGCAACTGACGCAGCCACGCGATCTTCTCGTCGTACTTGTCGCTCGCCGAGAACTGTCCGCCATAGCCGCGTGCGCCGGCCTCCTTGTAGCGCCAGTGCGCGGCGACGCCGTACTCGGCGAAGCGATGCATCTCCTGCGTGCGGATCTGCACTTCGAACGCACGGCCGTCGTCGCCGATCACGACCGTATGCAGCGACTTGTAGCCGTTCGGCTTCGGCCGCGAGATGTAGTCGTCGAACTCCTTCGGCACCGGCTGCCACAGGTGATGCACGATGCCGAGCACCGCGTAGCAATCCTTGATGTCGGGCACGATCACGCGAAACGCGCGCACGTCGTACAGCTCGGAGAAATCGAGCTCCTTGCCGCGCATCTTGCGCCAGATGCTGTAGATATGCTTCGGCCGGCCGCTGACGTCGGCCTGGATGTGCGCTTGCGCGAGCTCGTGCTGCAGCCGCGCGATCGCCTGCGTGACGTACGCCTCGCGCTCGATGCGCTTCTCGTCGAGCAGCTTCGCGATCCGCTTGTAGGTGACGGGATCCTCGAAGCGGAACGCGAGATCCTCGAGTTCCCACTTCAGTTGCCAGATACCGAGACGGTTCGCGAGCGGCGCATAGATCTCGAGCGTCTCGCGCGCGACGTCGGGCGGCGGATCGAGCTTCGCGGCCGCGTAGTAGCGCAGCGACTGCAAGCGCGAAGCAAGGCGGATCAGCACCACGCGGATGTCCTGCGCGAACGCGAGCAGCATCTTGCGCAGCGCCTCGATCTGCGTGCGCCGCTCTTCCGCCGCGTCGCGCCCGGAGTCGGGCTTCGCGTTCTGCGCGGCGCGCAGGCTGACGGTGCCGAGCCGCAACAGCTTGCGCACGTCGGCCACGAGCCGCGCGACTTCGTCGCCGAAACGCTCGGTCAGCTCGCGTTCGGGGTCGCTCAGATGCGGCGTCAGCACGAACAGCGCGGCGGCCTGCATCGCGTGCGGATCGACGTTCAGCGTGCGCATGATCGACGCCGTGCCGGCCGAGTGATCGGCGAGCAGCTCGCCGGACGACAGGCGCGCGTCGCCGGCCCGCTCGCGCACGAACGCGAGCACGTCGTCGAACGACGGCGCCGCGACGGGAGAAGCGGAAACGGATTCGGTCATTGCACGGCCTGCCGGAATACGGTCATCTTTGGCTGACGCTCAGCTCCGCTGCGCGGCGACGACCACGATCTCGACGAGCAGCGCCGGATCCGCGAGCTTCGCCTCGACGGTCGCGCGCGGCGGCGCGTTGCCTTCCGCAACCCATGCGTCCCACTCGGCATTCATGCCTTCGAAGTTCACGAGATCCGAGATGTAGATCTGCACCGACAGCAGATGGGCCTTGTCGCTGTTCGCTTCGGCGAGCAGGCGGTCGATGTGGCCGAGCACTTCGCGCGTCTGGCCGCGGATGTCCTGCGTGGTGTCTTCGGCGATCTGGCCGGCCAGATACACGGTACCGTTGTGGATCGCGGTTTCGGAGAGACGGGCCCCGACGTGGTGACGAATGACTGCCATGAAATGTTCCGGTCGTGATGGGTAGGGATTCGGGCGGCGGCACGGCCCGCGTGCCGCCGAACCGCATATTATGACGCGTTTATGCGTCGCCTTCGACGAAAAACCGCCGCGCGAGCGCAATCTGGTCCGCGCTGACGAACGCCGGCGCGTGCCCTGCCCCCGGAATCTCGACCTGCGTCACATGCCGGCCGCGACGGACCATTTCGGCCGCCGTCTCGCGCGACAGCAGGTCGGACGTCTCGCCGCGCACGACGAGCAGCGTCGCGTCCGTCGTCTCGATCGCGCGCCACAGCGCGGCCTCGCCGAGCGCGGCCAGTTCGGGCGTCGTCGCCTTGAACGGCTCGGCGATGCGCGGATCGTAGCGCATCGTCCAGCCGCCTTCGGGCAGTTCGTGCAGCAGCGGCCCGTTGATCTCGCGCCACTCGTCGGCGCTCAGCGCACCGAACGGCAGCGACAGCGACGTCAGATAATCGACTCCCTCCTGCTCGGTCGCAAAGCGCGGCTGCACGCCGAGGTACTCGCCGATACGCGTCAGCGAATCGGGCTCGATGCGCGGACCGACATCGTTGACGATCATCCGGCGCAGCGGCGAACCGGGCAGCCCGGCAAGCGCCATGCCGATCAGGCCGCCCATCGACGTGCCGAACCAGTCGACCGATTCGACGTCGAGCCGGGCAATCAGCGTCACCATGTCGGCCACGTATTGCGGAATCGCATAGAGCCGCGGATCGGCCAGCCGGTCCGAGCGGCCACGCCCGGCGACATCGGGGCAGACGACGCGATACGTATCGGACAGCGCGGCGGCCAGCCGGTCGAAATCGCGGCCGGAGCGGGTCAGGCCGTGCACGCAGACGAGCACGCGCGAATTCGCGGGGTCGCCCCACTCGGTATAGGCGACGTGGTGAAGGCCGGCCGTGCTCGCACACTGCACGCGCCGCTGGCGGGGAACCGGGGGATTCGCTGAGGTCGTTGGCATCGTTGGCATCCTGTCGAACGGGGGGCGACGCGCGGGGCAACGCTTGCGACGCCCGATGCAAACGATTGTAAACCGCTTCGGAATGACGGGTCGCCACGCGCCCGGCCCGCCACCCGGGGTGGGTTCAGTCGTGGCGGCGCCACGCACGACGCAACTGCTCGCGCAGGAAATCGACGAATGTCCGCACGCGCAGCGGCACGTGACGGCCGCCGGGATAGACGGCATGCAGCGGCGCGGCGGACGCCGCGAAGGCCGGCAGCACGCGTACGAGCCGGCCGGCGTCGAGATCGGCGCCGACGTCCCAGATCGACTTCAGCGCAATGCCCGCGCCCTCGAGCGCCAGCGTGCGCGCCGCGCCGCCGTCGTTGGTCAGCAGCGCGGCCGTCACCTCGACCGCCACGCCGCCTTGCGCGCCGTCGAACCGCCATTCGGCACGCGGCTGGTCGCCCATCACGATGCATCGATGCGCACGAAGCTCGACCGGATGGGCCGGCGACCCGTGCGCCGCGAGATAACCCGGCGACGCGCACAGCACGCGATGATTCGGCGCCAGCTCGCGCGCGATCATCGTCGAATCGGCAAGATTGCCGATCCGCACGGCGACGTCAATGTCGGACGCGAGCAGATCGACGACCGTATCGGTCAGCATCAGCTGCACGGTCAATTGCGGATGTCGCTGCTGAAAGGCCGCCACGAGCGGCGCGATTCGCAGGCGGCCGAGCTCGCCGGGCGCCGTCACGCGCAGCACGCCGCTGACCGTGCCGCGGCGATCGCGCATCAGCGTTTCCGCCTGCTCGACCTCCGCGAGGATGCGTAGCACCTGCGCGTGAAACTGCGCGCCGTCGTCGGTGAGCGTTTGCTGCCGCGTCGTCCGGTGCAGCAGGCGCACGCCGAGCCGCGACTCGAGATGCGCGAGTCGCTTGCTGACGACGGACAACGACAGGTCGAGCTCGCGCGCCGCCGCCGACAGGCTGCCGGCCGACACGATCCGCGCGAAGGTATCGAGCGCCGGGAAATCGTCGATCAGCGTCATGGCGCCCGCCTCACCCAAACCTTTCCTTTTTTCGAATAATCCATTCGCCTTTTGCCCGTATTTGCATGCAGAACGGAAACCTACCATACCTGTTCCGCGTCGTCGCCTGACGCTTTCACAGGACCCTCGAAACCATGTCGATCCGCCTTCGTTCGGCCACCCGCCCCGTCGCGCACGCATTCGCGGCAGCTGCTTGCGTCGTGGCGCTCTGGCCCGCCGCGGCCCATGCCGCCGATCTCGTCGAGCCGCACACGCTGACCGTCGCGGCGGGCTTGCCGGCCGCGCAGGCCCGCGCGCAAGTGCTGGCCGCGCGCCGCTACGGCAGCTTCTGGAATACCGGCGACCCCGCGCTCGCCCGCGCGGCGCTCGCCGACGACTTCACCGACCGAACGCTGCCGCCCGGCCGCGAACAGGGCCTACCGGGGCCGCTCGCGGCGTCCAGCACGATGCGCGGCGCGATCCCGGACCTGCGCTGCGACATCGAACAGATGATCGTCGCCGGCGACCGGGTCGTCGTGCACCTGCATTTCCGCGGGCATTTCACCGGGGCGTTCAACGGAACGGCCGGGCGCGGACAGGCGATCGACTTCATCGCGACCGATATCTATCGGATCGACCACGGCCGGATCGCGGAAAACTGGCACATCGAAGACAACCTGACGCTGATGCGTCAGCTTGGGCTCGTCGGTTGACGGAGGGGACGATGACTCACGGTAACGACACTTCCGCGACGCCGCTGCCGCGCCGCACATTCCTGGCCCAGGCCGGCGCCGGGCTCGCGGCCGGCGTCGCGCTGGCCGCAGGCACGTCCGTGCCCGCCACCGCCGCGCCGACGCCGATGCCTGCCGCACCGGGCACCACGCCGTTCTGGCCGGACGGCGCGCGGCTCGTGATCTCGATCTCGATGCAGTTCGAGGCGGGCGGCCAACCGCCCACGGGCGCGGACAGCCCGTTTCCGGCCGTCGCGTTCCCGCCGTCGGTGCCGGTCGATCTCGCGTCGGCCACCTGGTTTGCGTATGGCTACCGGGAAGGCATTCCGCGCCTGCTCGATCTGTGGGACCGGCACGGCGTGAAAGTGACGTCGCACATGATCGGGGAAGCCGCGCGCCGGCACCCCGAACTGGCGCGCGAAATCGTATCGCGCGGCCACGAAGCCGCCGCGCACGGCCCGACGTGGCGCGCGCAATTCGCGATGAGCCGCGACGACGAGCGCCGCTTCCTGACCGACGCGCGTGACATGGTCGAGGCGGTGACCGGCCAGCGCCCCACCGGCTACAACTGCAACTGGCTGCGGCGCGGCCCGCATACGCTATCGCTGCTGCAGGAACTCGGCTACGTGTATCACATCGACGACGTCAGCCGCGACGAACCGTTCATCGAGACCGTCGGCGGCCGCGATTTCGCGGTGGTCCCGTACACGCTGCGCAACAACGACATCCTGCTGATCGAAGGTCGCAACTACTCGCCGACGATGTTCGTCGAGCAGATCAAGCTGGATTTCGACCAGCTGTACGCGGAAGCCGGACAGCGGCGCAGACTGATGTCGATCAGCGCGCACGACCGGATCAGCGGCACGCCGCAGATGGTCCGCGCGTGGGACACCTTCCTGCACTACGCTCGATCACACCCGGGGGTCGTTTTCATGCGCAAGGACGACATCGCGCGCTTCGCGCTGCACAGCCCGTCGACGCTGCGCGAGGCCGAAACGATCTGACCGGATTCCGCTCAACTCTGCTCAATTCACTACCCAGGAAAGACTTTCATGAACGATCCGCTCCACGGAAAGAACGTACTCGTCGTCGGCGGAAGCTCCGGCATCGGCGCCGCCACCGCGACGGCATTCGCGCGGCGCGGTGCGCATCTGACGATCGCGTCGCGCGATCCGGCCAGGTTCGGCATCGATGCCATACCGGGCGCGCAGGTGCGGACCGAAGCGCTCGACATCACCGATACGGCGGACGTCGATGCGTTCTGCGCGCGCGTCGGCCGGTTCGACCACGTCGTGATTTCAGCCGCGAAGACGGCCACGGGCCCGCTCCGTGCGCTGCCGCTCGCCGACGCGCAGGCAGCGATGGACAGCAAGTTCTGGGGCGCCTACCGCATCGCCCGCGCGATCGATATCGCGCCAGGCGGCTCGCTGACGTTCGTGTCGGGGTTCCTCAGCGTGCGGCCGAGCGCGTCGTCGGTCCTGCAAGGCGCGATCAACGCGGCGCTCGAGGCGCTCGCCCGAGGGCTGGCGCTCGAACTGGCGCCGGTTCGCGTGAACACCGTGTCGCCGGGCCTGATCGCGACGCCGCTGTGGGATAAGCTCGCGCCCGACGCACGCGACGCGATGTACGCGGGCGCCGCCCAACGGCTTCCGGCACGCAGGGTCGGCCAGCCGGAGGATGTCGCGAATGCGATCCTGTATCTGGCGGCCACGCCTTATGCAACCGGTTCGACGGTACTGATCGACGGCGGCGGCGCGATTGCGTGACGCGTACGTGCGTTCGTGACAAAACGCCCCGCGCTCCGTCGGGAACGCGGGGCGTCGAGGATCACGCACCAGGGTCGTGCTCAGGCCACGGCGCTGACGTCGAGCGGTGCGCCCGTCTTCGTCTGGATCTCGTCGACGCTCACGCCGTCGGCGAGTTCGAGCACCTTCAACCCGGACGGCGTCACTTCGATCACGCCGAGATCGGTGATGATCAGGTCGACCACGCCGACACCCGTGAGCGGCAAGTTGCATTCGTCGAGGATCTTGTGCTGATCGCCCTTCGCGACATGCTCCATCAGCACGACGACACGCCCCACCCCCGCGACGAGGTCCATCGCGCCGCCCATCCCCTTGATCATCTTGCCGGGGATCATCCAGTTCGCGAGGTCGCCCTGCTTGCTGACCTGCATCGCGCCGAGGATCGCGAGGTTGATGTGGCCGCCGCGAATCATCGCGAACGAATCGGCCGACGAGAAGATCGACGAACCGGGCAGCGTCGTGACGGTCTGCTTGCCGGCGTTGATCAGATCGGCGTCGACTTCGTCTTCGGTCGGCGACGGGCCGATGCCGAGCAGGCCGTTCTCCGACTGCAGCCACACCTCGACGCCTTCCGGCACGTGGTTCGCGACGAGCGTCGGCAGGCCGATGCCGAGGTTCACGTAGAAGCCGTCCTGCAGTTCCTTCGCCGCACGCGCAGCCATCTGGTCACGATTCCAGGCCATGTCAGTCTCCTTTCGCGCGTACGACGCGTTGTTCGATGCGTTTTTCCGGCGTCGCGTTCAGCACGATGCGCTGCACGAAGATTCCCGGCGTATGAACCTGATCCGGATCGAGCGTGCCGTTCTCGACGATCTCCTCGACCTCGACCACGGTGATCTTGCCGGCCATCGCGCACATCGGGTTGAAGTTGCGCGCGGTGCGGCGATAGATCAGGTTGCCGGACTTGTCGGCCTTCCACGCCTTGACGAGCGCGACGTCGGCCGTCAGCGACTGCTCGAGCACGTAGTGGCGATCGCCGAACTGGCGCGTTTCCTTGCCTTCCGCGATCACGGTGCCGTAGCCGGTATTCGTGAAGAACGCGGGGATGCCCGCACCGCCCGCGCGCAGCTTCTCGGCGAGCGTACCCTGCGGCGTGAATTCGAGCTCGAGTTCGCCGGCCAGGTACTGGCGCTCGAACTCCTTGTTCTCGCCGACGTACGACGAGATCATCTTCTTGATCTGGCGCGTTTCCAGCAGCAGGCCGAGGCCGAAACCGTCGACGCCCGCGTTGTTGCTGATGCAGGTGATGCCCTTGACGGCCGAATCGCGCAACGCCGCGATCAGCGCCTCGGGAATACCGCACAGGCCGAAGCCGCCCACCGCGAAGGTCTGTCCGTCACGGACGATCCCCTCCAGCGCGGCAGCCGCGCTTGGATAGACTTTGTTCATCAGTTGTCCCTTCCTCTATGGAAACCAGCAAAACCGGTTCACGCGCCACGTGGCGCAAGCCCGCCGCACCATTCTATGCATGCGCGGCGATGCCTGCGTCGAGGCACGCTTTTTATGTCGCGACGAACGCCGCGAGATGCCTGAAAGGGTACGATGCGGCGCGGATGCGGCACAATACGCAAAAATACATAAGCATTTCCCTCCGCCCCCCGCGCCATGCCCGATCTCGATTACCAGACCGCCTTCCACCTCGCGCCGCTCGGCCTCGTGCTGTCGCGCGACCGCGTGATCGAGGACTGCAACGACGCGCTCGCGTCGATCTTCCGCTGCGCGCGGGCCGACCTGACCGGAAAATCGTATGCGGTGCTCTACCCGTCCACGGACGAATTCCAGCGAATCGGCGAGCGCATCGCACGCGTGATGGTCGCGAACGGCGTCTACTCGGACGACAGAATCATGAAGCGCGCGGACGGCGAACTGTTCTGGTGCCACGTGACCGGCCGCGCGCTCGACCGCACCGCGCCGCTCGCGGCCGGCATCTGGACCTTCGAGGATCTGAGCGCGACGCGCCGCGTCGCGGTCGAGCTGACCCCGCGCGAACGCGAGATCGCCGCGCAGCTCGCGACCGGCAAGACCAGCAAGCAGATCGGGCGCGTGCTCGACATCAGCTCCCGCACGGTCGATATCTACCGCGCGCGACTGATGCGCAAATACGGGACGAACAATACGCCGGAGCTGCTGCAGCGCCTGCTCGGGCAGTGAACGCGCATTGCATCGCGGCGCGCGAATGACGATCGGCCGCACATGGCGGCCGATTGACGGAAACGACGGGCACGGCGCGCCGCCGGCGACCCGGTGCGCACGGCCTGCCGATATGCGCGCTCAGCCGATTTTCGTCGCGAGCGCGTGCTCGATCGTGTCGCGCAGCAGCGGCGGCAGCGGCACCGACTTGCCGAGCGCGTAATCGACCCACACGCAGCGCGCGTTGCCGCGTGCATAGACATGCTGCGGATCGTCCGCGCGCGTGAGCTCGAAGCCGGTGTCGAAGCTGCTTCGGCCGGGCTTCGCGGCCGACATCCTCGCGATCACGTCGCCCGGATAGTGCAGCTGCTTGAGGAACTCCATCGACGCGGTGACGATGACGGGCCCCTGCCCCTCGCCGTTGCCGCCCGCAATGCCGAGCTGCTCGAACCACGAGATCCGCGCCTGCTCCATGTAGCGGAAATAGACCGTGTTGTTCACATGGCCGAACGCGTCCATGTCGCCCCAACGGATCGGCATCGACATCTCAAAAACGGGGGAGTAATCGCTTGTTGCGCTCATTGCTGTCTTCTTTGTTGCGAAATGTCATCCGCTCACGCAAGGCCGAAGCCGTCGTCCGCGGAGATGATCGAGCCATTGATGAACTGCGACTCGTCGGCCGCGAGCAGCAACAACAGCCCGTCGAGATCCTGCGGCTTGCCGACGCGCCGGCGCGGCAGTATCGACTGCAGCTTCTGGCCCTGCTCGGTTTCCCACAGGTAATGATTGATTTCGGTATCGATATAGCCGGGGCAGATCGCATTCACGTTGATCCCGTGGCGGCCCCACTCCAGTGCCATCGCACGCGTCATCTGCACGACCGCGGCCTTGCTCATCGCGTACAGCCCGATCTGCGGGAACACGCGCAGCCCGGCCACCGACGCGATGTTGATGATCCGGCACGGCGGCTTGCCATTGCCGCCGCCGTTCGCGCGCATGATCATCCGCTTCGCGACTTCCTGCGCGACGAAAAATGCGCCGCGCGTGTTCGTATCGAACACGAACTCGAAATCCGCCGGCGTCACGTCGACGAGCTTCTGCATCGTCGACACGCCCGAATTGTTCACGAGGATGTCGATCGTGCCGGCTTCCGTCTCCGCATGCGCGACGGCCGCCTTGATGCTCTGGACGTCAGTCACGTCGAGCGACACGACATGCGCGGCGCCGCCCGCCGCCTCGATCTCCGCGCGCAGCTCCTTCAGGCGCTCGACGCGGCGGCTCGCGAGCACGACCTTCGCGCCGGCCTGCGACAGCACCTGCGCAAAACGCTGCCCGAGGCCGCTCGACGCGCCCGTGACCAGCGCAACCTTGCCCTCCAGATTGATCGATCGACCCATTTGCACATCCCCTTTCGATATCGTTGCGCCAGCCCGGACGGCACAGCCCGGGCGGCATTACCCTAGCACAAAAAATAGAACGATCGTGCTAATCTACCCGCATGCTGTTGCGGCAAGCGTTTCGTTTCGCAGACAATACGCTCCCGAATAAAAGCATTCTAACGGTTAGAGGAACGCCAATGACCCCCGCAAGCCTCATCGAGCAATACGGCCCGCGCGAATCGATGGAATACGACGTCGTGATCGTCGGCGGCGGCCCCGCCGGGCTGTCTGCCGCGATCCGGCTCAAGCAGCTGGCCGCCGAGAAAGGCACCGAGATCGGCGTGTGCGTGCTCGAGAAGGGTTCCGAGATCGGCGCGCACATCCTGTCGGGCGCGGTGATGGACCCGCGCGCGATCACCGAGCTGTTTCCCGACTGGAAGGAACGCGGTGCGCCACTCGACGTCGAGGTGAGCGAAGACCGCTTCCTGTTCCTGTCCGAGAAGAGCGCCGTCACGACGCCGAACTGGGCGCTGCCGGACAACTTCAAGAATCACGGCAACTACGTGATTTCGCTGGGCAACGTGACGCGCTGGCTCGGCCAGCAGGCCGAGGCGCTGGGCGTCGAGATCTTCCCCGGCTTCCCGGCTGCGGAGATCCTCTATAACGACGACGGCTCGGTGAAGGGCGTCGCCACCGGCAACATGGGCGTGGGCAAGGACGGCGAGCCGACCGAGAACTTCCAGCTCGGCATGGAGCTGCACGCGAAGTACACGCTGTTCGCCGAAGGCTGCCGCGGCCACCTCGGCCGCCAGCTGATCTCGACGTTCAAGCTCGACGCGAACGCCGATCCGCAGGCGTACGGGATCGGCATCAAGGAACTGTGGGAAATCGATCCGGCCAAGCACAAGCCGGGCCTCGTGATCCACACGGCCGGCTGGCCGCTGAAGTCCGATACGTACGGCGGCTCGTTCCTGTATCACATGGACAACAACCAGGTCGTGGTCGGCTTCGTGGTGGGCCTGGGCTACACGAACCCGTACCTGTCGCCGTTCGAGGAATTCCAGCGCTACAAGACGCACCCGTCGATCCGCGCGTTCCTCGAAGGTGGCAAGCGCGTGTCGTACGGCGCGCGGGCGATCACGGCCGGCGGCCTGCTGTCGCTGCCGAAGACGGTGTTCCCGGGCGGCGCGCTGATCGGCGACGACGCGGGCTTCCTGAACGCATCGCGGATCAAGGGCAGCCACGCGGCGATCAAGACTGGCATGCTGGCGGCCGACGCCGCGTTCGACGCGGTGCAGGCCGGCCGTCAGTCGGACGAGCTGAACGCGTACCCCGATGCGTTCAAGCAATCGTGGCTGTACACGGAGCTGTACCGCGCGCGCAACTTCAAGCAGTGGATGGCGAAGGGCCTGTACCTGGGCACGCTGATGGTCGGGCTCGAGCAGAAGGTGATGGGCGGCAACGTGCCGTGGACGCTGCATCACCAGCATGCGGACCACGAGATGCTGAAGCCGGCGTCGCAGTGCGAGCCGATCGCGTATCCGAAGCCGGACGGCAAGCTGACGTTCGACCGGCTGTCGTCGGTGTTCATCTCGAACACGAACCACGAGGAGAACCAGCCGGCGCACCTGACGCTGAAAGATGCGAGCGTGCCGGTGAACGTGAACCTGCGCACGTACGCGGGGCCGGAGGCGCGCTTCTGCCCGGCGGCCGTGTACGAGTTCGTGAAGAACGACGACGGCGGCGAGCGCCTCGTGATCAACGCGCAGAACTGCGTGCACTGCAAGACCTGCGACATCAAGGACCCGACGCAGAACATCGTGTGGGTCACGCCCGAAGGCGGCGGCGGGCCGAACTACCCGAACATGTAAGCTGCCGGAACGCGCCGCCGCGAGCGGCGCGTTTTTTGGTCACGGCACACCACCGCCGCAAACGAAACGGGGCGCTGCATCACGCAGCGCCCCGCTTGCATTCATCGTTCGACGGCCGACGCGACGCGCCCGCTTCTATCAGGTCGCGCTGCCCGCGATCTTCGGCGTGGCCGTCTCGACGTCGCCGCACTGTGCGCGGTGGCGCAGCGCATGGTCGATCAGCACCAGCGCGAGCATCGATTCGGCGATCGGCGTCGCGCGAATGCCGACGCACGGATCGTGGCGACCGAAGGTTTCCACCGTCGCCTCTTCGCCGGACTTCGTGATCGAGCGGCGCGGCGTGCGGATGCTCGACGTCGGCTTGATCGCGATCGACACGGTGATGTCCTGCCCCGTCGAAATCCCGCCGAGCACGCCGCCCGCGTGGTTGCCGACGAAGCCGGCCGGCGTCAGTTCGTCGCCGTGCACCGAGCCGCGCTGCGCGACGCTGTCGAAGCCCGCGCCGATCTCGACGCCCTTCACCGCGTTGATGCTCATCATCGCCTTCGCGATATCGGCATCGAGACGGTCGAATACCGGCTCGCCCCAGCCGACCGGCACGCCGGACGCGACGACGTCGATGCGCGCGCCGATCGAATCGCCGTCCTTGCGCAACGCATCCATGTACGCCTCGAGCTCCGGCACGACCGCCGCGTTCGGCGAGAAGAACGGGTTCTCGTGCACGTACGACCAGTCGACGAACGGCACGTCGATGTCGCCGAGGCCGCTCATGTAGCCGCGCACCTCGACCCCGAAGCGCTCGCGCAGCCACTTCTTCGCGACCGCGCCCGCGCCGACGATCGGCGCGGTCAGGCGTGCGGACGAGCGGCCGCCGCCGCGGTAGTCGCGGATGCCGTATTTCTGCCAATAGGTGTAGTCGGCGTGACCGGGACGGAACGTCTCGACGATGTTGCCGTAGTCCTTGCTGCGCTGGTCGGTATTGCGGATCAGCAGCGCGATCGGCGTGCCGGTCGTCACGCCTTCGAACACGCCCGACAGGATCTCGACCTCGTCGGCCTCCTGTCGTTGCGTCACGTGCCGCGACGTGCCGGGCTTGCGGCGATCGAGCTCGACCTGGATGTCGGCTTCGGTCAGCCCCATCCCCGGCGGGCAGCCGTCGATCACGCAGCCGATCGCGGGACCGTGCGATTCGCCGAAGGTCGTGACAGTGAAAAGCGTGCCGAGGGTATTGCCGGACATGATGGAACCGCCCAAAGAGAAATGGTCAAACCGATGCGCTGCCGGCGCCGCAGGCAGGTCGATCGTTTGCCGGTCGAGAAAGAGGTAAACCGCTATTATGCCAGCCGTCCCGGGCCCGCGGGCCGGGTGAACCGTTCAGACCACACGGGCCGGCCGCGGATAAGGGCGGATGCGAGGCAGGTGTGGCGATCGCAGGCCCTCGGCGTTGCGCTCGGGACCCGCCGAACCGGGCCGCCATCCCGGCCCGGTGCGCGGATCGATCGTCCCGCGCCGGACCCGACGCCCGCCCGCCTACTTCCGCGCGCCGCGCAGCTCGGTCACCGCGACCTGCAGCGCCTCGGGCGTCGCCACCGACGCCGGAATCGGCTCGCCGACCGCCAGCGTCAGCCGGCTCATCACGCCGCGCTTGATGGGGCGCGGCATCCGCGCATCGGTATGCCGCGAAAAATAGCTGCCCCACAGCCCGCGCAGCGCCATCGGGATCACCGGCGCCGGCGTGCGGTTCAGGATCTCGGTGATGCCGTGATGGAACGGGTTGATGTCGCCGGTCTTCGTCAGCTTGCCCTCGGGGAAGATGCACACGAGTTCGCCGTCCTTCAGCGCGGCCTCGCACAGGTCGTACGCCCGCGCGAGCATCGCGGGATCCTCGTGGCGCGGCGCGATCGGAATCGCCTTCGCATGCCGGAATACCCAGCTCGCGAAACGCGTCTTGAAGATCCGGTGATCCATCACGAAACGGATCGGACGCGGGCTCGCGGCGGCCAGCACGAGCGCATCGACGTAGCTGACGTGGTTGCACACGAGCACCGCCGCCCCTTCCGCCGGGATTCGCTCCGCGTGCACGAGGCGGATCCGGTAGAACGTATGCACGAGCACCCACGCGACGAAGCGCAGCAGGAACTCGGGCACCAGCAGGTAGATATACGTCGCGACGACCACGTTCAGCAGCGCGGTGACGAGGAACAGCCCCGGGATGTCGACGCCGGCCTTGGTCAATCCCATCGCCATCACGGCCGACAGGATCATGAACAGCGCGTTCAGGATGTTGTTCGCGGCGATGATCCGCGCGCGGTGCGTCGGCGCGCTGCGGCTCTGGATCAGCGCATACAGCGGCACGCTGTAGAAGCCGCCGAACATCGCGAGCAGGAACAGGTCGGCCAGGATGCGCCAGTGGCGCGCGCCGCCAAGGAATTCGCCGACCGACAGCAGATGGCCGGGCGACGGCAGCGCGTGGCTTGCGAAATACAGCTCGATCGCAAACACGCTGATGCCGATCGAGCCCAGCGGCACGAGGCCGATCTCGACGCGCCGCTGCGACAGCCGCTCGCACAGCAGCGAACCGAGGCCGATGCCGACCGAGAACGTCGCGAGCAGGACCGTGACGACGTCGGGGCTCGCGGACAGCACGTCCTTCGCGAAATTGAAGAACGACGTGAGGAACGTCGCGCCGACGAACCACAGCCACGAGATGCCGAGCAGGCTCAGGAACACCGTGCGGTTCTGCCGCGCGAGCTTGAGGTTGCGCCAGGTCTCGCTGACCGGGTTCCAGTTGATCACGAGATCGGGCTGCGGCGCAGGCGTCGACGGCACGCGCTGCGCGACGAGCCGCCCGGCCAGCGCGATGACGACGACGCTCACCGCGAGCACGCGCTCGCCGCTGCCTTCGATGCCGGCCGCCGCGCCGCCGATGATCGTGCCGATCAGGATCGCGATGAACGTACCCATCTCGACGAGCCCGTTGCCGCCGACCAGTTCATGTTCGCCGAGATGCTGCGGCAGGTACGAATACTTGACGGGCCCGAACAGCGTCGAATGCATCCCCATCATGAACGTGCACAGATACAGCAGCGTCGCGCTGTGCGTGACGAAGCCGGCCGCGCCGACCAGCATCAGCACGATCTCGAACGATTTCACGAAGCGCGTGAGGGTCGCCTTGTCGTATTTGTCGGCGATCTGGCCCGAGGTGGCCGAGAACAGCACGAACGGCAAGATGAAGATCGCGGAAATCAGGAACGCGGCCGTTTTCGCATCGACGCCGGAGAACCGCGCGGTGTGATACGTGACGAGCGACGTGAAGCCGATCTTGAAGACGTTGTCGTTCAGCGCGCCGAGGAACTGGGTCGTGAAAAACGGCGCGAAGCGGCGCTCGCGCAGCAGGTCGAACTGCGATGCGTGGGCGCGACGTTCGTCGCGCCGCCCCGATGTGGCTTGCGTGTGATCGCTCATGCGGAATACGCGCGCATCGTCTGGGCGATGCTGCGCGGGCCTCGTGTTGTCGTTGAAAAAACGGCGGCGCAGGACATGCCTGCGCCGCCGCGTGCCGGATGGCGGCGCCCATGCATCGACGTGCCGGGCGCGGCGCGATTCACGGCTTGTGCGCTTCGGCTTCCGATTCCGGCCAGTCGCGAATGTACGCCTTCAGCATCCGGTTCTCGAAGCTCTGCGCCTCGACGACCGTCTTCGCGACGTCGTAGAACGAAATGACGCCCATCAGCACCTTCTTGTCGAGCACGGGCATGTAGCGTGCGTGACGCTCGAGCATCATCCGGCGCACTTCGTTGACGTCCGTTTCCGGCGTGCACGTGAGCGGCTCGTCCATCACCTTGCGCACCTGCACGTCGCCGATCGCGCCGCCGTTCACGTGCAGGCGCAGGATGATCTCGCGAAACGTCAGCATCCCGACGAGATCGCCGTACTCCATCACGACGAGCGAACCGATGTCGTGCTCGGCCATCGTATCGACCGCTTCGCGCAGCGGCTTATCGGGCGTCACCGTAAACAGCGTGTTGCCCTTCACTTTCAGAATATCGCTGACGCGCATCGTAGTCCCCTCATGCTTGAATGCAAAATCTCTTTCGATCCTATCGGAAAGCCTGTCAAAAGGAAAGCACGGGCCGGCGCGGCGGGCCGCCGCCGCTTGCGGCCGCGGCCCGCCGGCCGCACAATGACCTCATGAACAGCGGCCCGAGGAGACGGCCATGGCGCATACGCATACGGAGCAATTCGCCCGCTTCGCTGATTTCTACCCGTATTACCTGAACGAGCACCAGAACCTGACGTCGCGGCGGCTGCACTTCATCGGCTCGCTCGGCGTGATCGGCTGCGTCGCGATGGCGGTCGCGACCGGCCACTGGCTGTGGCTGCCGGCGGCGATCGTCTGCGGCTATGGGTTCGCGTGGGTCGGCCACTTCTTCTTCGAGAAGAACCGTCCGGCGACGTTCCGGCACCCGATCTACAGCCTGATGGGCGACTGGGTGATGTTCAAGGATATCTGTACCGGCAAGATCCCGCTGTAGCCGCCGGCCCGCCTTCAGGCCGGCCGCGGCGGCCGCGCGTGCGGGTCGGCCGCGCCCGGCGCCGGCCCGGCGCTCGCGGCCGGCTGCCCGCCCGCGAGCCGGTGCGCGGCGATCAACGACGCGAGCGTCACGTCGAACCGGTCGCTCGACAGCACCTCGAGCAGCGCCGCGCCTTCGACGTGGCTGCGGCGCCGCTCGAGCTGGTACGTCAACTCGGTACGATCGATCACCAGCACGTCGAACAGTTGGGCGAGCGTCAGCTGCTCCGGGTTCGCGAGCAGGATATAGCGCGGCGTGGCCTCTTCGCCGCCGTCGAGCCGCGCGACCCATTCCCGCTCCTCCATCGTCGTCAGCAGCCGCTGCGCGGTTTCCATGTCGCAGCGCAGCATCGTCGCGAGCCGCAGCGCCGTGTAGCCGCGCTTGCCGGCCGCGCGCGCTTCGGCCAGCCGCGCGAGCAGTTCGAGCGCGTCGAGCAGGTCGCTGCCCGGATAGTGGATCCGGTGAAACTGGCCGACGCGAATCGCCGGCAGCGCCGACGCGACCATCGCGCCGAGCAGCGCGATGAACCAGCTCAGATACACCCACAGCAGGAACACCGGCAGCGCCGCGAACGCGCCATAGACGGCCGTATAGGTCGGAATGCGCCGGACGTAGTAGCCGAAGCCGCGCTTCGCGAGTTCGAACGCGATGGCCGCAAACAGCCCGCCAATCACCGCGTCGCGCCAGGCGACCGCGCAGTTCGGCAGGTACACGTACAGCAGCGTGAACGCGAGCACCGTCAACGGCAGCGACGCAAGTGCAAGCAGCCACTCGACGATCGACGTCGACGCCCCCGCGCCGGTGAACGCGAGCGATTGCGTGAACAGGTACGACGAAATCGACAGGCTCACGCCGAACAGCAACGGCCCGAGCGTGATCAGCGCCCAGTACGCGAGCACGCGCTGCGCGAACGGCCGCGGCTTGCGCACGCGCCAGATCAGGTTGAACGCCGATTCGATCGTCATCATGGTCATCACCGACGTGACGACGAGCACGATCAGCCCGGCCGTCGTCAGCCCCTTGGCCTTCGACGCGAACTGGTTCAGGTACTTGAAGATCTGGATGTTGAACTGCGCGGGCATCAGGTGATCCGCGAGGAACCCCTGCAGCGAGATCTGGAACGACGCGAACATCGGGAACGCTGTGAACAGCGCGAACGCGACCGTCAGCAGCGGCACGAGCGCCAGCATCGTCGTGAAGGTCAGGCTCCCCGCCACCTGCGGGATGCGATCCTCGGCGCTGCGCCGGGCCGCGAACTGCGCGAGGCGCTTGATGGTGTCGAGATCGACGCTCAACTTCGGCAAACGGCTTCTCCTTCTCGAAACTGCGCGCGTCACGGCGCGCCGCCGCCGCGCTGCGCGACGGCTTCAGCCCCTATAATAGCCGCTCGATCCCAGCAGGGGCCGACTGCACCGGGCACGCGCGCGGCCGCACGCGGCTCCGTCGCCCATGAAAGACATTCTCGTCCTCTATTACAGCCGTCACGGCGCCACGCGCGATCTCGCGCTCGCGATCGCGAACGGCATCGACAGCGTGCCGGGCATGCAGGCCCGCATCCGCTCCGTGCCGCCCGTGTCGGCCGTCTGCGAAGCCACCGCCCCCGACATCCCGGCCGACGGCCCGCCGTACGCGGAGCTGCGCGACCTCGAGGAATGCGCGGGCCTCGCGCTCGGCTCACCCACCCGCTTCGGCAACATGGCCGCGTCGCTCAAGTATTTCCTCGACGGCACGACGCCGCAATGGCTATCGGGCGCACTGACCGGCAAGCCCGCGAGCGTGTTCACGTCGACGGGCAGCCTGCACGGCGGCCAGGAGTCGACGCTGCTGTCGATGATGCTGCCGCTGCTGCATCACGGGATGATGATCGTCGGGATCCCGTACACCGAATCCGCCCTCAGCACGACACGTACCGGCGGCACGCCGTACGGCGCGTCGCACGTCGCGCAGCACGACCGCGCGGCGCCCGGGGGGCTGTCGGCGGACGAGAAGGCGCTTGCCGCCGCGCTCGGCGTACGGCTCGCGCGCGCCGCCGCGGCCCTTTCCGCCGCGCAGGCCGCCGAAGCCGCATGACCGCCCCCGCCCGCCCCGCCGTCGCGGCCCGGCCGCGCTACGCGCTGGCCGCCGCCGCGTGTCTCGTCGCGCTGATCGCGCTGTCGCTCGCATGGGAGCTGTGGCTCGCGCCGCTGCGCCCCGGCGGCTCCGCGCTGATGCTCAAGGCCGTGCCGCTCGCGCTCGCGCTGCCCGGCGTCTGGCGGCGTAACATCTATACGATGCAGTGGGCGAGCATGCTGATCCTCGTCTATCTGGCCGAAGGCATCGTGCGCGGCATGTCCGATCGCGGGCTGTCCGCGACGCTCGGCTGGTGCGAGACCCTGCTTGCCGTCGGCTTCTTCGTGGCGGCGCTGGCCTACGTCGCGCCGTTCAAGCGCGCGGCGAAAAAACCGCGCGCCGCGTCCTGACCCTTACGCGACAAGGTGATGATGTCCTCCGAAGCTTTCGTTTCCGCGTGCCGCGACGCGATCGGCGCCGACCACGTGCTGACCGATCCGCACGATACCGAACCGTTCCTGACCGACTGGCGCCGCCGCTACAAGGGCGCCGCGTGCGCGGTGCTGAGGCCCGCGAACACGGCCGAAGTCGCCGCGCTCGTGAAGCTCGCCAACGCGCACGGCGTCGCGCTCGTGCCGCAGGGCGGCAACACGGGGCTCGCCGGCGGCGCGACGCCCGACGCGAGCGGCAGCCAGGCCGTGCTGAGCGTCGCGCGCCTGAACCGCGTGCGCGCGCTCGATCCGCACAACAATACGATTACCGTCGAAGCCGGCGTGATCCTCGCCGACGTGCAGGCGCGCGCCCGCGAAGGCGGCCGGCTGTTCGCGCTGAGCCTCGCGGCGGAAGGCAGCTGCACGATCGGCGGCAACCTGTCGACCAATGCGGGCGGCACCGCAGTGCTGCGCTACGGCAACGCGCGCGAGCTGTGCCTTGGGCTCGAGGTCGTGACGCCGCAGGGCGAGATCTGGGACGGGCTGCGCGGCCTGCGCAAGGACAACACCGGCTACGACCTGCGCGACCTGTTCATCGGCGCCGAAGGCACGCTCGGGATCATCACCGCGGCCGTGATGAAGCTGCATCCGCTGCCGGCCGCGCAGGTCACCGCGCTGGCCGCGCTCGAATCGCCGCACGCGGCGCTCGATTTCCTCGCACTCGCGCAGCGCGCGGCCGGGCCGCTGTTGACCGGCTTCGAGCTGATGTCGGATTTCTGCATGCAGCTGGTCGGCAAGCACTATCCGCAACTGCGCTACCCGTTCGCGCAGACGCATGCGCAAACGGTGCTGCTGGAGCTGTCCGACAACGAAAGCGAAGCGCATGCGCGCGCGCTGTTCGAAAAGCTGATGGAAGAAGCGTTCGAGGCCGGGCTCGTGGTCGACGCGGTGGTCGCGGAGAACCTCGCGCAGTCGCGTGCGTTCTGGGACTTGCGCGAGCACATCCCGCTCGCGCAGGCGGACGAAGGGCTCAACATCAAGCACGACATCGCGGTGCCGATCTCGTCGATCGCCCGTTTCATCGACGAGACCGACGCGGCGATCCAGCAGGCCGCGCCGGGCGCGCGCATGGTCACGTTCGGCCACCTCGGCGACGGCAACCTGCACTACAACGTGCAGATGCCCGAAGGCGGCGATCCGAAGGCGTTCCTCGCAGCGTTCCAGGCGCCGATCAACCGGATCGTCTACGACAACGTGCACCGTCACCACGGCACCATCAGCGCGGAGCACGGCATCGGCCAGTTGAAGATCGACGACGCGCAGCGCTACAAGTCGCCGGTCGAAACGACGCTGATGCGCACGCTGAAGACCGCGCTCGACCCGCGCGGCCTGATGAATCCCGGCAAGGTCCTGCGCTGAAGCCGCCCACTCAGGAGCCACGCCCGTGAAAGTCCGCGTCCTGTCCGACCTGCATCTCGAAAACAACCTGCCCGACGCGATCCCGCATGCCGACGCGGATCTCGTCGTGCTGGCCGGCGACATCCACAATCACGCGGAAGGTCTGCGCTGGGCCGCCGAGACGTTCGACCCGGCGGTGCCGGTGATCTACGTGCCCGGCAACCACGAGTATTACGACGGGGAATTCGGCGCGCTGGAATCGTCAATGCGCGACGCGGCGCATGCGCTCGACAACGTGCATTACCTGAACAACGGCGTCTACGTCGATCCCGCGCAACGCTTCCGCGTGCTGGGCACGACGCTGTGGGCCGATTTTTCGCTGTTCGGCCGGGACGAAGCCAGCGTCGCGCGCGCGACCGACGCCGGGCTGCGCGTGATGCTCGATTTCAAGGGATTGATCCAGGTGACCTGGCCGCACGACGCGGCGGTGCATCCGACAGCCGCGGCGCCGGAACGGGATTTCGCGCCGGCCGACGCGATCGCGCTGCACCGGCGAGGCCGCGCATGGCTGGAAGCGCAGCTGGCCGCGCCGTTCGCGGGCAGGACGATCGTCGTCACCCATCATGCGCCGCACCGGCGCTCGCTGGCGGAACGCTATGCGAAAGATCTGGCTTCCGCGGGGTTCGTCACGGACATGGCGGAACTGGTGCGGCCGCCGGTGGATCTGTGGCTGCACGGTCACACGCATACGTCATTCGACTACGTTGCGGACGGCGGCACGCGCGTGGTGTGCAATCCGCGCGGCTACTTTCACCGGCGCACCGGCGAATGGGAAAACCCCGCGTTCGCGTGGGACAAGGTCGTCGAGCTCGGCTGAGCGCCGGCCCGGGCGGCCGCGTCGCACGGCCTTCCCGACCTGAAGCGTGACGCCCGCGGGATCAGCGGCCGGGGCGGCGCGGCTCGCGCACGCGGACCGGCACGGGCTTGAGCTGCGCCTTCGCCTTCATCGCACGCAGCAGGTCGCGGGTCGCCGCCGCGGCGGCAGCCGCGCCCAGCAGGACGCCAAGGCCGATCATCAGGTGCGTATCCATCGCTACTCCGGTGTGGTGTATCTCGTTAATTCCAACAGTATCAAACTGTCTGACACACGTTCGTAAAAAAATGTTGCGTGAAGGACAAATCTCGTCAGATCGCGGTCGACCGCGCGATCATGTCGCACGCGTGAACTGTTCGAGCGCGGCTTCGTCGGCTTGGAGCGTGAGCGGCACCTCTTCGCGCAGGAAATCGACCCAGGTCCGGATTTTCGCGTCGAGGTACTGACGCGACGGATACAGCGCGTAGATGTTCATCACGTGCGAGCGGTACTCGGGCATCACGCGCACGATGTGCCCGCCGCGCAGCCAGCCGATCGCCGAATAGAGCGGCAGGCCGCCGATGCCCATCCCCTCCCGCACGGCCACCGCGAGCGCCTCGGCGACGTTCACGCGGAACGGCGGCGCCGTGATCGGCACGACTTCGTCGCCGTTCGGCCCCGCCAGCGCCCATTCGTCGAAGTGAAAGCCCGGCGCGACCATCCCGAGGCACACGTGCTGCGCGAGATCGGCCGGCCGCTGCGGCAAGCCGTGCGACTCGATATAGCCGGGCGACGCGCACACGACGCTGTAGCTCTCGCCGAGCCGTTGCGACACGAGCCCCGAATCCGGCAGATCGCGGCCGACGACGATCGCGACGTCGTAGCCCTCGTCGAGCAGGTCCGGCATCCGCTGCGCAAGCGTCAGCTCGACGTGCACGTCCGGATAGCGCTCGCGGTAGCGCGCGATGGCCGGCACCAGATAGTGCTGACCGAGGCTCGTGAAGCAATGGACTTTCAGCTTGCCGGACGGACGCGCATGCGCATCGCCGGCCTCGGCTTCGGCCTGGTCGACGTAAGCGAGGATCTGTTCGCAGCGTTGCAGATAGCGCTCGCCGGCTTCGGTCAGCGCGATCCGGCGCGTCGTGCGGTTCAGGAGGCGCGTGCGCAGGTGGGCCTCGAGATCCGAGACCGCGCGCGATGCGTAGGCGGTGGTCGAATTCATCTGCTGGGCGGCGGCGGTAAAGCTTCCCGCGTCCACCACGCGGACGAATACCCGCATGTTTTGTAACGTATCCATCCGATTACCCGTGTGAATCCGCAAGGATTGTTGCACAGGGTCCAACAAATATTATCTCAGGATTCGTAAAAATGACTTGCACCGTTGTCCGTTTATTCAGGAATCGCTGAAAAATATAATCGCCTCCGACTCATCTATATCCGAAAGGGAGAAAATCGTGCAGTCTCCGGCGACAAAAGGGACGCTCGCACTGGCGGTTCTTGCAGTCTCATTAATAATGGCCGGTTGCGCGAGCATGGGCGACAACAAAACCCAGTCCACTCGCATCGAAGCGAACGCGCTCGACGCCGGCGCGGCCATCCGCGCGGCCGACCGAGACGCGGGCTGGCCCGCCGCCGACTGGTGGCGCGCGTACCGCGATCCGCAGCTCGATGCGTGGATCGCCGCCGCCCAGGCCGGCAACCCGACCCTCGCGGCGGCCGAGGCCCGCGTGCGGGAAGCGCAGGCGATGGCGCGCGTCGCCCGTTCGGCCGAGCTGCCGCAGATCAACGGCAACCTGTCGCTGATGCGTCAGCACTGGCCGGACAACGTGTACTACGGCCCGGGGCCGCTCGCCGATACCGACACCTGGAACAACACCGGCACGCTCGGCCTGTCGTATCACCTCGATCTGTGGGGCAAGGACAAGAACGCAACCGAGCGTGCGCTCGACACCGCGCATGCGACCGCCGCCGACGCGCGGGCGGCAAAGCTCGAACTCGAAGTCAACGTCGTGCGCGCGTATGTCGGCATGTCGATGAATTACGCGCTGCTCGACCTCGCGCACGAAACGTACGAACGCCAGCGCTCGCTCGCCGATCTCGCGCGCAAGCGGCTGCAGGCCGGCCTCGGCACGCAGCTCGACGTAAGCCAGGCGGAATCGACGCTGCCCGACTACGAGCGCCAGATCGACAGCTATGAGGAAGCGATCCAGCTCGCGCGCCACCAGCTCGCCGCACTGGCCGGCAAGGGTCCCGGCGCCGGCGACGCGATCAAGCGGCCGCAGCTGGCGCTCGAGGCGCCGGCCGGCCTGCCGTCGGCCATGCCGGCCGACCTGCTCGGCCGCCGCCCGGACGTCGTCGCGGCGCGCTGGACGGTCGACGCGCAGGCGCGCGGCATCGACGTCGCGAAGGCGTCGTTCTACCCGAACATCGACCTGCTCGCGACGGTCGGCGGCTTCGGCGTGACCGCGCCGTTCACCGACTTCCTGCGCGCGATGAACGGCGGCTGGACGGCCGGTCCCGCGCTGTCGCTGCCGATCTTCGAAGGCGGCCGGCTGCGTGCACAGCTCGGCGCCGCGAATGCCGGCTACGACCAGGCGGTCGAGCGCTACAACCAGACGATCGTCGGCGCGCTCAAGGACATCGCCGACCAGGTCGTGCGGATCCGCTCGCTCGATACGCAGAAGAAGGACGCCGCGCGGTCGGTGGCGGCCAACAATCGCAGCTATCAACTGTCCCGCGAAGGCTTCCGCCGCGGGCTGACCGATTACGTGAACGTGCTGGTCGCGCAACAGCAACTGCTGCGTGCGCAGGAGACGGCCGCCCGCATCGACGCGGAACGCCTCGCCGCACACGCGCAGCTGATGGCCGCGCTCGGCGGCGGGGTCGAGACGGGGACGGATGTCCGGGGCGGCCAACCGCCGAAGGATGAGGCCACCGTCGGTGTAGCCGCGCCAGCCGCCGCATCGGCCGCGAAGCCCGCGGCAGCCGCCGCCCGGCCCGCGCAGGTCGCAACCGCCGGCGGCGCCGCGCCGGCCGCACGGTAACGCGGAGCGCCGCCATGTCAGCTTCCTCCCCCGCTTCCCCGCGCGTCGACGGCCCGTTCGCGGCCTGGACCGACGCGTTCGGCGACTGGGCCCGCACCGACGGCGCCGCGTGGCTCTACCTGTTCAAGGCGCTGCTCGCCGCGTTCATCGCGACCGGCGTGTCGATGCGGCTCGACCTGCCCGCGCCGAAAACGGCGATGACGACCGTGTTCATCGTGATGCAGCCGCAAAGCGGCGCGGTGCTCGCGAAAAGCTTCTACCGGGTCGCCGGCACGATCTTCGGGCTGATCGCGACGCTCACCTTCGTCGGGCTGTTCCCGCAGCAGCCGCAACTGTTCCTGCTGGCGGTCGCGCTGTGGGTCGCGCTGTGCACGGCCGGCGCCGCGCGCAACCGCAACTTCCGCAGCTACGGCTTCCTGCTGGCCGGCTACACGACCGCGCTGATCGGGCTGCCCGCGTCGCAGCACCCGGACGGCGCATTCATGAGCGCGATGACGCGCGTGGCCGAAATCATGGTCGGGATCGTGTCGGCCGGCGTGGTCAGCGCGCTCGTGTTTCCGCGGACCACCGGCGAGCAGATGCGCACGACGGTGCGCAAGCGCTTCGGCAGTTTCGTCGACTACGTCGCGGCGGCGCTGTCGGGCAAGCTCGACCGCGCGCATATCGAAACCATCCATACGCGCTTCGTCGCCGACGTGGTCGGGTTCGAGGCCGCGCGCAGCATGGCCGTGTTCGAGGATCCGGACACGCGGATGCGCAGCGGCCGCCTCGCGCGGCTGAACAGCGAGTTCATGAGCGCGTCGAGCCGCTTCCATGCGCTGCACCAGTTGATGAACCGGCTGCATGCGGCCGGCGCGCAGGCCGCGATCGACGCGATCGAGCCGTACTTTCGCGAGATCGCGCCGCTGCTGCTGACGCCCGCCGGCGAACCGGTGCGCACGTCGGCCGATGCCGGCCACGCGGCCGCGCAACTGCTCGCGTGGCGCGACGCGCTGCCGCGCCGCATCCGCGCGACGCGCGCCGCGCTCGAAACGCAGCCGGACTTTCCGCTGCTCGACTTCGATACGGCCGCCGAACTGCTGTACCGCTTCATCACCGACCTGCACGAATACGCGGCCACCTACGCGTCGCTGTCGAGCGCGACGCACGAGCGCGAACGCTGGATCGAGCGCTACGAGCCGCGCACCAATGCGACGGCGATGGTGATCGCGGCGATCCGCACCGCGACCGTGATCCTCGTGCTCGGCTGGTTCTGGATCGAGACCGCGTGGCCGAGCGGCGTGACGATGACGCTGACGGCGGCGGCCACCTGCGCGCTCGCGTCGTCGACGCCGCGCCCGACAGCGATGTCCGCGCAGATGGGCATGGGTACCGCACTCGCGATCTGCACGGGCTTCCTGCTGACGTTCGGCATCTATCCGCACATCGACGGTTTTCCGCTGTTGTGCGTCGCGCTTGCGCCGCTGCTCGCGATCGGCATCTTCATGACGCTGAAGCCGAAGCTCGCCGGCTACGGGATGGGCTACCTGATCTTCTTCAGCTTCCTCGCCGGCCCGGACAACATCACGCACTACGATCCGACCAGCTTCATGAACGACTCGCTCGCGCTGGTGCTGGCGATGCTGGCGTCGGCGATCGCGTTCGCGGTGCTGTTCCCGCCGACCGCGCCGTGGCTCAAGAAGCGCCTCTTCGCGGACCTGCGCCACCAGGCCGTCGCGGCCGGTCACGCGCGGCTCGTGGGCCTGCGCACGCGCTTCGAAAGCGGCGCGCGCGACCTGATGTACCAGGCGCACACGCTGTCGGCCGACCAGCCGGACGTGCAGCGCGACGCGCTGCGCTGGATGTTCGCGGTGCTCGAAGCCGGCAACGCGACGATCGACCTGCGCCAGGAGCTCGCAACGCTGCCGTCCGACCCGCGCTATGCGAGCGCGATGCCGTGGCGGCGCGCGATCGAGACGATGCGCACGGCGCTGTCGGCGCTGTTCTCGAAGCCGAGCGCAGCACGTTTCGACGCGACGCTCGCCGCGACCAATGCGGCGATCGACGCGACCCGGCAGACGCTCGATGCGGTCGAGCCGTCGCGCGAAGAACGCCACCGGCTGCAGCGCATCCTGAGCCATCTGCATTTCGTGCGGACCGCGCTGCTCGACCCGGAATCGCCGCTCGAGCCGCTCAACCGCAACCGCCCCGTGCGTCCCCAACCAGGAGCCTCGTCATGATGCCGCGTGAAATCGCCATTCTCGATGCCTACATGCCGACGGTGGTGCTGATGTTCGTCCTCGGCGCGATCGCGACCTGGGCCGTCGACCGCCTGCTCGCCTATACGGGCCTCTATCGCCTTGTCTGGCACCCGTCGCTGTTCCGGGCCTGCCTTCTCGTCTGCATTTGCGGCGGACTGAGTCTTGCCGTTTACCGTTGATTCCGAACCATCATGATGCTCAGAAAACTCTTCGGCTTCGTCGCGACCGCCGTCATCCTTCTCGTCGCGATCCTGATCGGGCGCTCGCTGTGGGTGCACTACATGGACGATCCGTGGACGCGCGACGGGCGCGTGCGCGCCGAAATCGTCAACGTCGCGCCGGACGTGTCGGGCGCGATCGTCGAGCTGCCCGTGCATGACAACCAGCTCGTGAAGAAAGGCGACCTGATCATGCAGATCGACCCGTCGCACTACCGGATCGCGGTCGAGCAGGCGCAGGCGGCGGTCGCTGCCCGTCGCGCGGAACTGCAGATGCGCCGCGACGACGCGGCCCGCCGCGCGGACCTCGATGCGCTCGTCGTGTCGAAGGAAAACCGCGAGAACGCGGCGCACAGCGCGTCGAGCGCCGATGCGCAGTACCAGCAGGCGATCGCCGCGCTCGACGCCGCGAAGCTCAACCTCGAACGCACGCGCCTCGTCGCGCCGGTCGACGGCTACATCACGAACCTTCAGACGTTCAAGGGCAACTATGCGGTGGCCGGCCAGGCGAAGCTCGCGATCGTCGACAGCCATTCGTTCTGGGTCTACGGCTACTTCGAGGAAACCAAGCTGCCGCGCGTGAAGATCGGCGCGCCGGCCGAAATGCGGCTGATGAGCGGCGGCGTGATGAAGGGCCATGTGGAAAGCATCTCGCGCGGCATCTACGATCGCGACAACCCGCAAAGCCGCGACCTCGTCGCGGACGTGAACCCGACCTTCAACTGGGTGCGCCTCGCGCAGCGCGTGCCGGTGCGCATCCGGATCGACGAAGTGCCGGCCGACGTGGTGCTGTCGGCGGGCACGACCTGCACGGTCATCATCGATCCGGACAAGCAGAAGAAGTCGTAAGCGCCGGAGCGCGCCGCACGCTCAGTGTGCGATGCGGAAACGCCCGACCAGCGCCTTCAGCGCCTGAGCCTGCTCGTCGAGCGCGTTCGCGGCAGCCGCCGCCTGTTCGACGAGCGCCGCGTTCTGCTGGGTGCCGGCATCCATCTGCGTGACCGCGCGGCCGATTTCGTCGATCCCCGCGCTCTGCTCGTCCGACGCCGCCGAAATCTCGCCGATGATGTCGGTCACGCGCTTGACCGCGCGCACCACGTCGCCCATCGTGCGGCCCGCGTCGTGCGCGAGCGCCGCGCCGTTGGCCACGCGCTCGACCGACGCGCCGATCAGCTCCCGGATCTCCTTGGCCGCGGTCGCCGAGCGCTGCGCGAGCAGCCGCACCTCGCCGGCGACCACCGAAAAACCGCGCCCCTGCTCGCCGGCGCGCGCGGCCTCGACCGCCGCGTTCAACGCGAGAATGTTGGTCTGGAAGGCGATCCCTTCGATCGTGCCGATGATGTCGCGGATGTTCTTCGCGCTGTCGTCGATCTCGCTCATCGTCGCGACCACGCGCCCGACGACCTCCCCGCCCGTCTCCGCCACCGCCGACGCATTGGCCGCGAGCGAGCTCGCCTGACGCGCATTCTCGGCGTTCTGCCGCACGGTCGACGTGAGCTGCTCCATGCTGGCCGCGGTGCGCTCGAGCGCGACGGCCTGCTGTTCGGTGCGGCGCGACAGGTCGAGGTTGCCGGTCGAGATTTCGCCGGACGCGGCCGCGATGGCCTCGGCGCTCACCGCGATCTCGCCGACGGTGGCCGCGAGCCCCGTCTGCATCTCGGCCAGCGCGCGCACCATGCTGCCGCGATCGTGCCGGCCGAGCGCGATCGGCCGCGTCAGGTCGCCGCGCGCGATGTCCGCGGCGATCTCCTTCGCGAGCGCGGGCTCGCCGCCGAGCTGCGACGCGAGACGCCGCACGACGCGCTCGGCGATCACGACGGCCAGCACGATCAATGCGGCCGTCATCGCGGCGATCATCGCGAACGACGACGAAAAAATGGTGGCGGACGCATCGAGCGTCGCCTTCGACTTCTCGCCGCGCGTCTTCACGAGTTCGGCGACGAGTTTTTCGAGCTTGCCGGTTTCGACCAGCAGCGACACGTCCTGCGTGCCGACCTGCCAGTTCATCTGCGACAGGTCGAGCGGCTGCGCGCGCACCAGCGTGACGAAATCGCGCAGATGCGTGCTCCACGTGCCGACCGCCGTCGAGAACGCGTGCAGCCGCGCCGAATCGCCGGTATCGGCCGGATCCGCATAGCGCTGCAGCGTGCCGAGCGCCTGGCTGATCGACGCGAGCCCCGCGCTCACCTCGGCGCCGAGTTCGTCGCGCTCCTTCGCGGTCGTCGCGGTCAGCAGCATCTTCTGCGCGCGGCTCGCGCGCAGCACCTCGGCGCGGACTTCAGCCGCCGCCCGGCTCGCGACGTGACCCTGTTCGTAGACCGACGCGATCGACGCGTTCAGCCGGCTGATCTGCCACAGCGAAAACATGCCGATCGCGAGCGTGCCCGCCAGCAGGATCGCGAATGCGGCGCGCAACGTCGCCTTGACGGTCCACGGCCGACGCTCGCGACGCGCCGCGCGCGCACGCCGTGCGACACGACCGGCGGCAACACCGGATGCGGCGGCCGCCGCACCGGGCTGTGGATGCAAAGATGCTGCTTTCATCGAACTATCCCCGTATGGATCACGCTGCCGGAAAGGTCGGTCCGGCGGTCCCGCGATGGCAGGCCATGCCGCGCGTCCGGCGCCCGCCCGGCGGGTAGCCGGGGCCAGGCGCGGCGCGCGTGTTGTCATTGGGTCGTTCTACGGCCGCCACCGCCGTTTCTTGAGTCCGGAAAAACACGCACCGGGCCCCGGCGCGGCCCCGCTGAAGCGGCGACCGCGCCGCCAGCGTTATACCCGTCCAAAAAAACATGCATCGGCCGATCCGTCCGACGAATGTCCGATTCGCGATAAAACTTGGCAGGACATTCGTGACACGCCACATTACACTTCTTTGACGCATCAACGAATCAACCACGCGCCGATCCCCAACAGAGCGCGCCAGCCACCTCAACTCGTTCAGCTCACATGGAAACCAGCCTCGACTCCGGCGCCGGCCCAGCCGTCGCTCAGCCGTCCGCACCGCCCGTCGCCCGCACCGTCTACCCGGTGCTCGGCGCGATCAGCTTCTCGCACATGCTCAACGACATGATCCAGTCGCTGATCCTCGCGATCTACCCGATGCTCAAGAGCCAGTTCGCGCTGTCGTTCGCGCAGATCGGCCTGATCACGCTCACTTACCAGATCACCGCGTCGCTGCTGCAGCCACTCATCGGCCTCTATACCGACAAGCGTCCGAAGCCGTATTCGCTGCCGGTCGGCATGGGCTTCACGCTCGCGGGGCTGCTGCTGATGTCGGCGGCGTCGAGTTTCCCGATGCTGCTGGTGGCCGCGGCGCTCGTCGGCTGCGGCTCGTCGGTGTTCCATCCCGAATCGTCGCGGGTCGCGCGGATGGCGTCGGGCGGCCAGCACGGGCTCGCGCAGTCGGTGTTCCAGGTGGGCGGCAATGCCGGCTCCGCGCTCGGGCCGCTGCTCGCCGCGCTCGTGATCATTCCGCACGGCCAGCACAGCATCGCGTGGTTCTCGGCGGCCGCGCTCGTCGCGATGATCGTGCTCACGCAGATCGGCCACTGGTACAAGAAGCATCCGTCGATGAAGAAGAAGGCCGTGGCGGCCGGCCACCCGACGCTGTCGCGCGGCCGCGTGATGGGCGCGATCGGCGTGCTGGTGCTGCTCGTGTTCTCGAAGTACTTCTACCTCGCGAGCATCAACAGCTATTTCACGTTCTATTTGATCGACAAATTCCACCTGTCGGTACAGGCCGCGCAGATCCACCTGTTCGTGTTCCTCGCGGCGGTGGCGGCCGGCACGCTGATCGGCGGGCCCGTCGGCGACCGGATCGGCCGCAAGTACGTGATCTGGGTGTCGATCCTCGGCGTCGCGCCATTCACGATGCTGCTGCCGTACGCGAACCTGTTCTGGACGAGCGTGCTGACCGTGATCATCGGCGTCGTGCTGGCGTCGGCGTTCGCCGCGATCCTCGTCTATGCGACGGAGCTGATGCCCGGCAAGGTCGGGATGGTCGCGGGCCTGTTCTTCGGCTTCGCGTTCGGGCTGGGCGGCGTCGGCGCGGCCGTGCTCGGCCAGCTCGCGGACGCGACGAGCATCCCGTTCGTCTACAAGGTGTGCTCGTTCCTGCCGCTGATCGGCGTGCTGACGGTGTTCCTGCCGAACCTCGAAGGCAGCGGGCGCAAAAAGGCGTGACGAACGACCGGCCGCGGCGTGCGCACCGTGGCCGGTCGAGCGGTTTGAACGGAAAAGACGAGACGGCGGCTTCAGGCCGCCGTCGTCGCATGCAGCGTCAGGAAACGCTTGAGGATGCCCGACGAATAGCTGCTCGCAATCGCCGACAGGAAGTGCGAGAACGACTGCGTCGCGTGATCGTCGGCCGTATCGGAGATCGTGCGCACGAGCGCGAACGGCACGTCGTGTTCGGCACATACCTGGGCGATCGCGGCGCCTTCCATCTCGACCGCGAGCGCGTCCGGCAGCGCGTCGCGCAGCGCGACGACTTCGCGCTCGCTCGACACGAAGCGGTCGCCGCTGATGACGAGCCCCGCGTGCAGCGCCGCGCCGGCAAGCCCGAAGCGCTCGGTGAACCGCGCGGCCTCTTCCTCGACGAACAGCGCGCATGCAGCCCGCAAGCGGGCCGTCAGCGCCGCGTCGGTCGCGAAACGCGTGATGCCGAGCAGCGGCACCTCGTAGCGCGGAAAGAGCGGCGATGCGTCGAGATCGTGCTGCAGCAGCGTATCGGCCACGACGACGTCACCGACCCGCACCGTGCGCGACACGCCGCCCGCGACACCGGTAAACACCACGCCCGACACGCCGAACACGTGGATCAGCGCGCTGACCGTCGCGGCGGCCGCGACCTTGCCGACCCGCGCGAGCGTGACGACGCAGGCCGCGCCGTGCACGGTGCCGACGTGATAATCACGGCGGCCGAGCGTGACCGTCTTCATCGCGCCGTCGGCGCGCATCGCGGCGATCAGGTCGCCGAGTTCCTCGGGCAGCGCGGCCAGAATGCCGAGCCGACGCGCGGCAGGCGCCACGACGAGGTCGACGTCCATCATTCCACCGCCTGCAGTTTCGCGACCGCGAGCGCGAGCCATTTCTCGCCGTGGCGCTTGAACTTCACCTGCGCCTTCGCATCGGTGCCGTTGCCTTCGAGCGCGGTGACCGTGCCTTCGCCGAACTTGGTATGGAACACCTGCTGGCCGACCCGGAAGCCGGTGTCGGCCGCGCGCTGCTTGTCCGCGAACGCGGGCAGCGGCGCGGACACGGCCGCATCGACGATCTGCTCTCGGCTGCCGCCGCCCGGCCGCGCGAACCAGTCGCGCCCGTAGCCGGCGTTGTCGGAGCGCCCGCCCCAGCGCGACCCGGCCTCGACCTTCGGCGTGAGCCACTTCAGCACGTGCTCCGGCAGTTCGTCGAAGAAGCGCGAGCGTACGTTGTAGCGGGTCTGGCCGTGCAGCATCCGGCTTTGCGCGAACGACAGGTAGAGCCGCTCCTTCGCGCGCGTGATCGCGACGTACATCAGCCGGCGCTCCTCCTCCAGGCCATCCGATTCGAGCACGCTGTTTTCGTGCGGGAACAGCCCCTCCTCGAGCCCGGTGATGAACACGGCCGAGAACTCGAGCCCCTTCGCCGCGTGCACGGTCATCAGCTGCACGGCGTCCTGCCCGGCCTGCGCCTGGTTGTCGCCTGCTTCCAGCGACGCGTGCGACAGAAAGCCGGCGAGCGGCGTCATCGTGTCGGGGTTCTGGGCCGGGTCGGCGGGCGATGCCGGATCGAGCACGTCGACTGCCGGATCGTCGGTCGCGGTACCGAGTTCGGGCGCCGCGATCGCGCCCGCGCGCAGCGGAATCGAGCGGGCCGGCGTGTCGAGCCCGTAGCCTTCCTCGGCGATGAACGCGGTGGCCGCGTTCACGAGTTCCTGCAAGTTCTCGAGGCGATCCTGGCCTTCGCGTTCGCCCTGGTAGAAATCGGCGAGGCCGCTCGCGCGCACGATGTGCTCGACGGTGTCGGGCAGGTTCATGTGCTGCGTGTCGGCGCGCATCTTCGCGATCAGGTTCGCGAACCCGCCGAGGCTCGTGCCGGCCTTGCCGGTCACGTACGGAATCGCGGCGGCCATCGAGCAGCCGTACAGCCGTGCGGCGTCGGCCAGTTGCTCGACCGAGCGCGCGCCGATCCCGCGAGTCGGGAAGTTCACGACGCGCGCGAATGCCGTGTCGTCGTTCGGGTTGTCGATCAGGCGCAGGTACGCGAGCGCATGCTTCACTTCCTGCCGCTCGAAAAAGCGCAGGCCGCCGTACACGCGGTACGGAATGCCCGACGACATCAGCGTGTGCTCGATCGAGCGCGACTGCGCGTTGCTGCGGTACAGGACGGCCACTTCGCTGCGCGCCATCCCGGTATTGATCAGCGAGCGGATTTCCTCGACGATCCAGCCGGCTTCCTGCGAATCGGTGCTGGCTTCGTACACGCGCACGGGCTCGCCGTGGCCGGCGTCGGTGCGCAGGTTCTTGCCGAGGCGGTGCGCGTTGTTCGAGATCAGCTGGTTCGCCGCGTCGAGGATGTTGCCGTGCGACCGGTAGTTCTGCTCGAGCTTGATCAGGTTGCGCACGCGGAATTCGTCCTCGAAGTCGCGCATGTTGCCGACGTTCGCGCCGCGGAACGCGTAGATCGACTGGTCGTCGTCGCCAACCGCGAAGATCGCGTTCTCGCCGCCCGCGAGCATCTTGAGCCACGCGTACTGCAGCTTGTTGGTGTCCTGGAACTCGTCGACGAGGATGTGCCGGAAGCGCGCCTGGTAGTGCGCGCGCAGCGGCGCGTTGTACGCGAGCAATTCGTAGCAGCGCAGCAGCAGCTCGGGGAAATCGACGACGCCTTCGCGCTGGCACTGCTGGTCGTACGCCTGGTACAGCTCGACGAACTTGCGGTTGAAGTTGTCGGTCGCGTCGACCTTGTCCGGGCGCAGCCCCTGCTCCTTCGCGTTGTTGATGAAGTACTGGACGTTCTTCGGCGGGTACTTTTCGTCGTCGACGTTCGCCGCTTTCATCAGTCGCTTGATCGCGGACAGCTGGTCGGCCGTATCGAGGATCTGGAAAGTCTGCGGCAGGCCCGCGTCGCGCCAGTGCGTGCGCAGCATCCGGTTGCACAGGCCGTGGAACGTGCCGATCCACATCCCGCGCGTGTCGATCGGCATCATCGCCGACAGGCGCGCCATCATCTCGCGCGCGGCCTTGTTCGTGAAGGTGACGGCGAGCACGGTGGGCGGCGATGCATAGCCCTGCTGGATCAGCCACGCGATGCGCGTGATCAGCACGCGGGTCTTGCCGCTGCCCGCCCCTGCGAGGATCAGCGCCGGTTCGTTCGGCAACGTGACGGCGGCGAGTTGTTCGGGGTTCAGATTGGCGAGCAGATCGGGCATGGAGCGGCGGCTAACGGGCGAGAAAAATGCGGACCCGACATTATAAGTCCGTCGTGCGCGATACCGTGACCGACCGATGTGGCATCGCGGCCCAACAGGCCGCCTTCCCCGCCGGCGACGGCTTCGGCACGCGTGACCAGCGTTATT
The DNA here is from genome assembly GCF_018417615.1 of Burkholderia sp. LAS2. Lineage (NCBI taxonomy): Bacteria > Pseudomonadati > Pseudomonadota > Betaproteobacteria > Burkholderiales > Burkholderiaceae > Burkholderia > Burkholderia sp. LAS2. The sequence continues at coordinate 1,964,709 of NZ_CP071052.1, read as the reverse complement.
TCCTGCGCGGGGCAGCAGGTTGGTCGCCGATCCAGTCGGGATGAGGGACATACCGGCGAACTTGTTCGGCGAGTTCGGGGCCGTGAGACAGGTCCAGGCATCTCAGCAGAGCAAATTTTGCCCCGGCGTAACCTTCCACGGGATTGCCGTAATCGCGGCGCAAAAATAGTGTTCTGCAAGCCGCTCGACCGCCCGATCGCCTTTTTTCTCATCGTAACGAGTCCATTCCAGGAACGCACTCTTGGTGACGTCGGCATCCTTGCCTGCCGGCGATCCCCAGTAAGCGAGCGACAGGCACGCCGCCAACACCCTGTCCTTGTAATTCTCCGCATTGGTGCGCCGCACGGCCATGACGGAACCGGCTGCTTCGGCAGACAGTGCCGAACATAGCGCGACGGCGCAGACCACCCGAAAAATATTCATATGAGCGACCGGAAATAAGCACGGCTAGTGCGATAGTTCGCCTCCGGCATCCGCCGAGGGTTCTTTTTATCCCGGATATGCGCAGCGACGCTGCTCCTGGGTGGCGACGGCGGACCGGTGCGGCAGCAAGCCCTCGCCGACTCAAACCCGCAGCCTGACCCGCAAGTTAACCGTCCCAACACGCGTCAGCAATTGGACACGTGCGAACCTGACTGTAAGCCGCGAACGGCTCCGCTCGACGCCCGGCGACTTATAATGTGCGGTTCAAGTCTCCAACAAGCATTTTTCGGCAAATTTCCAACCATGAGCGACAACACGCTGGCGAAGAGCTTCGAACCCCACACCATCGAGTCCCAATGGGGGCCGGAGTGGGAAAAACGCGGCTACGCCGCCCCGGCATTCGATCCGTCCCGCCCCGATTTCGCGATCCAGTTGCCGCCGCCGAACGTGACGGGCACGCTACACATGGGCCACGCGTTCAACCAGACGATCATGGACGGCCTCGCCCGCTATCACCGGATGCTCGGCGAGAACACGCTGTGGGTGCCCGGCACCGACCACGCGGGGATCGCCACGCAGATCGTCGTCGAGCGCCAGCTCGACGCGCAGGGCGTGTCGCGCCACGACCTCGGCCGCGAGAAGTTCGTCGAGCGCGTGTGGGAATGGAAGCAGAAATCCGGTTCGACGATCACGGACCAGGTGCGCCGCCTCGGCGCGTCGACCGACTGGTCGCGCGAATACTTCACGATGGACGACAAGATGTCGGCCGCCGTGCGCGACGTGTTCGTCACGCTGTATGAACAAGGGCTGATCTACCGCGGCAAGCGCCTCGTCAACTGGGATCCGGTGCTGCTCACCGCCGTGTCGGATCTCGAAGTCGTCAGCGAGGAAGAAAACGGCCACCTGTGGCACATCCGCTACCCGCTCGTCGACGGCTCGGGCTCGCTGACGGTCGCCACCACGCGTCCCGAGACGATGCTCGGCGACGTCGCGCTGATGGTCCATCCGGAAGACGAACGCTACGCGCACCTGATCGGCAAGCTCGTCACGCTGCCGCTGACGGGCCGCGAGATTCCGGTGATCGCCGACGACTACGTCGACCGCGAATTCGGCACCGGCGTCGTGAAGGTCACGCCCGCGCACGACTTCAACGACTACCAGGTCGGCCTGCGCCACAAGCTCGCGCCGATCGAGATCCTGACGCTCGACGCGAAGATCAACGACAACGGCCCCGAACAGTATCGCGGCCTTGACCGCTTCGACGCGCGCAAGGCGATCGTCGCCGACCTCGACGCGCAAGGCTTCCTCGACTCCGTGAAGCCGCACAAGCTGATGGTGCCGCGCGGCGACCGCACGGGCGTCGTGATCGAGCCGCTGCTGACCGACCAGTGGTTCGTCGCGATGACGAAGCCGGCGCCGGAAGGCACGTTCCATCCTGGCAAGTCGATCACCGAGGTATCGCTCGACGTCGTGCGCGACGGCCAGATCAAGTTCGTCCCGGAAAACTGGACGACCACCTACTACCAGTGGCTCGAGAACATCCAGGACTGGTGCATCTCGCGCCAGCTGTGGTGGGGCCACCAAATCCCCGCGTGGTACGGCGAGAACGGCGAGGTGTTCGTCGCCCGCAACGAGGAAGACGCACGCGCGCAGGCCGCGGCAAAGGGCTACACGGGGGCGCTCAAGCGCGACGAAGACGTGCTCGACACGTGGTTCTCGTCGGCGCTCGTGCCGTTCTCGTCGCTCGGCTGGCCGAACGAAACGCCCGAACTGAAGCACTTCCTGCCGTCGTCGGTGCTGGTCACCGGCTTCGACATCATCTTCTTCTGGGTCGCCCGGATGGTGATGATGACCACGCACTTCACCGGCAAGGTGCCGTTCCATACCGTCTACATGCACGGCCTCGTGCGCGACGCGGAAGGCCAGAAGATGTCGAAGAGCAAGGGCAACACGCTCGACCCGATCGACATCGTCGACGGCATCGACCTCGAGGCGCTGGTCGCGAAGCGCACGACGGGCCTGATGAACCCGAAGCAGGCCGCGACGATCGAGAAGAAGACGCGCAAGGAATTCCCGGACGGCATCCCCGCGTTCGGCACCGACGCGCTGCGCTTCACGATGGCGTCGATGGCAACGCTCGGCCGCAACGTGAACTTCGACCTCGCGCGCTGCGAAGGTTATCGCAACTTCTGCAACAAGCTGTGGAACGCGACGCGCTTCGTGCTGATGAACTGCGAAGGCCACGACTGCGGCGCCGACAAGCCGGAAGTGTGCGGCGCGGGCGACTGCGGCCCCGGCGGCTACCTCGACTTCTCGGCGGCCGATCGCTGGATCGTGTCGCTCTTGCAGCGCACCGAAGCCGACATCGCAAAGGGTTTCGCCGATTACCGCTTCGACAACATCGCGAGCAGCATCTACAAGTTCGTGTGGGACGAGTACTGCGACTGGTATCTGGAGCTCGCGAAGGTGCAGATCCAGAACGGCACGCCGGAACAACAGCGCGCGACGCGCCGCACGCTGCTGCGCGTGCTCGAAACGGTGCTGCGCCTCGCACACCCGGTCATCCCGTTCATCACCGAGGCGCTCTGGCAAAAGGTCGCGCCGCTCGCCGGCCGCTATCCGCAAGGCAAGGCCGAGGGCGAAGCGTCGCTGATGACGCAGGCGTATCCGGTCGCGAACCTGCAGAAGCTCGACGAGGCGTCCGAACAGTGGGCGGCCGACCTGAAGGCGATCGTCGACGCGTGCCGCAACCTGCGCGGCGAGATGAACCTGTCGCCGGCCACCAAGGTGCCGCTGCTGGCCGCCGGCGACGCCGAGCGCCTGCGCTCGTTCGCGCCGTACGTGCAGGCGCTCGCGCGCCTGTCGGACGTGCAGATCCTCGCGGACGAAGCGGCGCTCGACCGGCAAGCGCACGGCGCGCCGATCGCGATCGTCGGCCCGAACAAGCTGGTGCTGAAGGTGGAGATCGACGTCGCGGCCGAACGCGAGCGCCTGTCGAAGGAAATCACGCGCCTGACGGGCGAGATCGCCAAATGCAACGCGAAGCTCGGCAACGAGGCGTTCGTCGCGAAAGCGCCGCCGGCCGTGGTCGAACAGGAGCAGAAACGCGTCGCGGAATTCCAGAGCACGCTCGACAAACTGCGTGCGCAGCTCGATCGGTTGCCTGCGTAACAAACGGTAAGGTCATTTGCGTTCAATATAATGCGAACGTGAACATAGACCGTCTGACAAGTCGATTACAGGAATAAAGGTTCGATCATGTTGAAAGTCACCAAGGCGGTATTCCCCGTGGCCGGCCTCGGCACGCGGTTCCTGCCGGCAACGAAGGCGAGCCCGAAGGAAATGCTGCCCGTCGTCGACAAGCCGCTGATCCAGTACGCGGTCGAGGAAGCGATCGCGGCGGGCATCACCGAGATGATCTTCGTGACCGGGCGCAGCAAGCGCGCGATCGAGGACCACTTCGACAAGTCGTACGAAGTCGAGGCCGAGCTCGAGGCGCGCGGCAAGGAAAAGCTGCTCGAACTCGTGCGCAGCATCAAGCCGAGCCATGTCGACTGCTTCTACGTGCGCCAGCCGGAAGCGCTCGGCCTCGGCCACGCGGTGCTGTGTGCGGAAAAGCTGGTCGCCGACAACCCGTTCGCGGTGATCCTCGCGGACGACCTGCTCGACGGCAACCCGCCGGTGATGAAGCAGATGGTCGACGTGTTCGACCACTATCACAGCTCGGTGATCGGCGTCGAAGAGATCCCGCCGTCGGAGACGAAGTCGTACGGGATCGTCGACGGCAAGGAATGGGAAGAGTCGATCGTCAAGATGTCGGCGATCGTCGAGAAGCCGGCGCCGGAAGTCGCGCCGTCGAACCTCGGCGTGGTCGGCCGCTACATCCTGAAGCCGCGGATCTTCGAGCATCTGCGTGCGCTGAAGCCGGGCGCGGGCGGCGAACTGCAGCTCACCGACGCGATCCAGGCGCTGCTCGCCGACGAACAGGTGCTGGCCTACAAGTATCAGGGCACGCGCTACGACTGCGGCAGCAAGCTCGGCTACCTGAAGGCGACGGTCGAATTCGCGCTGCGCCACCCGGAAGTCGGTGCGGAGTTCGAAACGTACCTGCGCACGCGCGACGGCGGACAACCGACCGTCTGAACGCGGCAAGGGCCCGCCCGGCGGGCCCGCCCTCACCTCGCGGCCAGCGCTGTCAGTGCGCGTCGGCCGGCTTCACCGAGACGACGCCCGGCATGCCGCCCGCGTCGTCTTTTTTCGTCTTGACGAGCCAGCCGCTGCCGTCGCCGAACGGCACCTTCGCCAGCGCGCTCTTCACGAGCGCCGGCGCGGCCTGCTGCGTGCCCGGATCGCGGTCGCGCAGCGACGCCGACACGCGATAGACGTCGGCGCCCGATTTCGCATCGACGAAGCGCAGCGTCAGCACGTGACGGTACACGCGGCCCATGAACGGCAGCGCGAACGGCGCGGGCCCGTCGACCGTCACGCATGCGCTGCTCGCCGCGCCGCAGCCGGCGGCGCTCGCCGCGACCGCCGCCGGCTGCGTCGCATACGCGATCGACAACCGGTAGCGCGCGTCCTTGAGCGGCTGCGCATCGAAGCCGCGGCGCGCGAGTTCGTCGCGCACGAGCGTCTCGATCTGCCGATACTCGGCGTCGCCCGCCTGCGCAGCCGTCCGCACGAAATCGTAGCCGTGCGCCCCCGATGCAAATGCATTCGGCTGCCCGAGCGCACTCACGCCGCTCGTCACGCCCGCGCAACCCGTCAACAGCGACGCCGCCAGCACGGTCGCCGCCCATTGCTTTCTCATGGCTTTCCCCAAATACCTGCCGTCGCGCCCGGCCCTGTCAGGCGGACGGCTCGTCGATCGCGGGCAGCGACACCGTCACCGCGGTGCCGACACCCACTTCGCTGTCGACCGACACGCTGCCCCCATGGCGCGTGACGACCGTCTTCACGAATGCCATGCCGAGCCCGGAGCCCGAGATTTCGGGCCGCTCGCCGGCATGGAATCGCTTGAAACGCTCGAACAGATGCCGCTGATCTTCCGGCGCAATGCCGTATCCCTGATCGCGAATCGTACAGAACATCCGCTTCGATGCGTGCTCGACCGTCAGCGTACACGTGATCACCGTGTCGGACGGACTGTATTTGACCGCGTTGTTCAGCAGGTTCACGAATGCGCGCGTGATCAGCGAGCGGTCCGCGCGCACCCAGCACATGTCGGCGCCCACGTCGGTCTCGACGCGGATGTGCTTCGCCTGCGCCTGCGGCCACACCTCGTCGCTCGCGTCGATCAGCACGTCGACGAGGCTCGTCACCTCGAGCTGGTACGCCTGCGACTCCGCGCGCGCCAGTTGCACGAACTCGTCGGCGAGCGACAGCGCGCGGTGCGCATAGCGCTCGATCCGCGCGAGCAACCCACGCATCGCGTCGCTGTCGACGCGGTCGCGCTCGATCTCGACCAGCGCGAGAATCGACGACTGCGGCGAGCGCATGTCGTGCGACAGCAGGTGCAGCGCTTCCTCGCGATGCCGTTCGGCCGCGTGCAGCTCGGTCACGTCGACGAGGCCGGCGATCCAGCCCGTCACGCGCCCTTGCGCGTTCGTACACGCCGCGTAGCGTAGCAGATGGTCGAGCCCGTCGCGATCGCGCACCTCGATACCGCGCGCCATCGCGTCGTGCTCGGCCTCGAGCGTCGGGTCGAGCGCGGCCGGCCAGCGCTCGCGGATCGCCGCGTCGTGCTCGGCGTTGCCGTCGACGGTCTTCATGAACGTCAGCTCGCCGAGCGCCGTGCGCAGCGGCCGCCCTTCCGGCAGCGGCAGCGCGAGCCGCGACCCGTAGCGTTTCGCCGCGTGGTTCGCGATCAGCACGGTGCCGGCGAGATCGGTCACGAAGATCGGCTCGGGCATACTGTCGAGGCTGTCCCACACGAAGCGTTTCATATCCTGCACGCGCTGCGCGGCCTGCGCCATCAGCGCCATCTGCCGCTCCAGCACGTCGCCGCCGACGCTGCGCGTACGCGGCGCCTCGGGCAGCAGGTGCGGCTCGTCGGCGAGCTTCTGCAGCTCGCGGCGCAGGTACGACATCGTCATTTCCAGCCGCCGCCAGTTCCAGATCGGGTAGACGGCGATCAGCCCGAAGATCGCGGGCGCCGGCGTCAGCCAGATGCGCGCCTCAAACAGCAGCGCCAGGCTCGCGACGACGGCGAGCGCGGCGAGGCTCAGCGTCAGCAGCAGCGCACGCCACGGCGACAGCATCAGGAAGCCGCCCAGCAACACGGCGAGCGGCAGCAGCGACGCGACGAACAGCCCCAGGGGCGACGCGGGCGAGATCGCACTGCCGGTCGCCAGCATGTCGAGCACGTTCGCATGGATGTACACGCCGGCGAGCGGGCCGAATTCGCCGGACACCGGCGTCGCGAAGCGATCGTACAGCCCGGACGCCGTCACGCCGACGACGACGATCTTGCCGCGCAGCGCGTCGGGCTTCACGCGCCCTTCGAGCACGTCGTCGAACGACAGCGTCGGATACGCGGGCGTGTTGCGGCTGAACGGAATCAGGTAGCGGCCGTCGCCCGCCGCATCGCGCGACAGGTCGTGCGCGTTCGCGCCGGGCACGCCGCCGACCGGATGCAGCCGGCCGGCCTGGATCGCACGATAGACGGGCACCATCAATTGCGGCCAGCGCACGCGGCCGTCGCTTTCGAACAGCGCGACGCTGCGCACGATGCCGTCGCGATCGACTTCGAGATTGATATGGCCGAGCCCCGTCGCGCGCGCCGCGAGCGCGGCGACCGGCGGATCGACGGAACGCGTGCCGTCCGCCTGCTCGGGGCTCAGCAGCACCGGCAGGAAGGTCGGCACGCGGCTCATCGCGTCCGCGAACGCGCGATCCTCGGGCGACGGTTCGGTAAACAGCACGTCGTAGACGACGGCGGCCGGCTGCGCGCGCGCGAGCGTGTCGAGCAGCCGCGCATGCACGTCGCGCGGCCACGGCCAGCGGCCGAGCGCGGACACGCTCTGGTTGTCGATGTCGACGACCACCACGTCGGGCGACAGCGGCAGGCTGCGCAGCATCAGCAGCCGGTCGTAGATCAGCCCGTCGACGCTCGACGACAGGCGGCCGAGCGCGCACGCGAGGATCACCGCGACCCCGAGGCAGCCGATCGCGATCCATTCGATCAGGAAGCGGCGGCCGAGGTGCCGCCGTGTGGAAACGGAATCGGGTTTCATGCGCCGCGGGTCAGCGCGACAACGTGAACGCGCTGACCGGACTGGTCTTCTCGTAGAACTTGCCGCCTTCGAATTCCTCGACGGTCACCGCCCAGAAATAGTCGCCCGGCGGCAGGTGCGCGACGGTGATCTGGCGCGCGTGCAGGCCGACCTGATCGACGACCGGCGCGCTCAGGTCCTTCGAGCGCGACAGCACGAACCGGTAACGCGCGTTCTTGCCCGCCCCGTTCGGCGACCAGCGGAACTCGTAACCGCCGGCGCCCGGCGACGCGCTCGCGTCGAGCCCCATCACGCGGCGTTCGAACGCATAGGTGCGCGGCAGCCCCTCGAGGCCGTTCGCATCGATCGCGGCGATCCGCACGAAGTAGTTGCCGTTCGGCACGTCGCGGAACACCGCGCGCGGCGAATCGGTGCGTGTCTCGCGGAACAGGTCCATCAGCCCCGCATCGTGCGCGAGCTGCACGCGGTACGCATGCGCTTGCTCGAGCGGCGCGATGTCGAACGCGACGCCGGGCTCGTCCTGCACCTTGTCGGGATGCTCGAGCGCGGGTGCGCCCAGCAGCGCGATCGGCGCGCCGACCGCACCCGACGACGTCGCGACGCTGCCGAAGTTCGCATGCACGAGCGTCGCGCCGGCCGGCTTGCGGCCGCCCGCGACGCCGACGGTGCCGTCGAGCACTTCGACGCGCGTCGACGCCGTGCCGGCCGCGTCGTAGTTCACGCGAAAGCGCGTGCCGCGCACGCCGGCGACGACCGACGGCGAGCGGATCTGGAAGCGGTCGTCGCGTTTCTTCAGGTGGGTGACTTCGCTGTCGACCGAGCCGCGCGTGAGTTCGAACTCGCGATCGAGCGTGCCGGTCAGCACCGTGCGGCGCAGCGACTTCAGGTCGAGCTGGCTGTCGGGCGGCAGGCTCATGTGCGTGCCGTCGGTCAGTTCGATCGTCACGAAGCCGTTCGGACCGGTACGCACGCGGTCGCCTTCGGCGAGCGTCGCATCGTTCGCGAGCGGCGCGAAGGCGGCGCCGGACGCGCGCTCGGCCGTGCCCTGCACCGCGATCACGCGTGCGGTGAGCTTTTCCTTGCGCAGGCGCGCGACCGGCAGCTTCAGCGCGATGCCGGGCTGCAGGCGCTTCGGCGCCGGCACGCCGTTGATCTGCTGGAGCAGTTGCCAGTCGTCCACGCCCTGCAGGTAGCGCGCGGCGACGTCGTACAGCGTGTCGCCCGCCTGCGTGCGATAGACGACCGTCTTGCCCGCGGCGGCGGGCGGCTGCGCCGCGGCCTGCTGCGCGGCGAACGCGAATGCGACCGCGCAGGCCGCGCGCAGCGCCGCCGTGCACAGGCCCGCCGTGCGCCGCGTGATGCGCGCGGTCACTCCGGTTCCCCCTGGCCGACCCGTTCGAGCCGGTAGCCGTATCCGTAGATCGGCGCGAGACGGTAGCCGTTTTCGGGCCGCAGGCCGAGCTTGGTGCGCAGCATCGAAATGTGCGTATCCATCGTGCGCGACGGAATGTCGGTCGCCTGCTTCCATACGAGGTCGAGAATGTGCGCGCGCGACAGCGGCCGGTCGAGATGCTGGAACAGCAGCAGCGCGAGCTCGAATTCCTTTTGCGTGAGACTCACAGCCTTGTCGCCGACGTACGCCTGCTTCAGGTTCACGTCGAAACGGAACTGGTCGAACTCGCGGACGGTGGCCTCGGCATTGACCGGATACGCGCGGCGCAGCAGCGAACCGATACGTGCGCGCAGGATCGGGCCCGACACGGGCTTGACCACATAATCGTCGGCGCCGGCGTTGAGGATCTGCGTGATTCCCGCCTCGTCGTCGCGGCTCGTCATGAAGATGATCGGCAGGCTGTGCTCGGTCTGGTTCGCCCGCACCCACTTGAGCACTTCCTCGCCGGACATGTCGGGCACGTTCCAGTCGAGCACCAGCAGGTCGAACGTCTCGCGCTGCAGGCGCTTCTTCAGGGCCTTGCCTTCCTTGAACGCATAGCACGTATGGCCGACGGCCGTCAGCGTTTGACTGACGAAATCCGTCTGGGCCGGATCGTCATCCAGTACAGCAATTCTCATAGCACCCCGCAAATCGAAGTCGACTCGTCCACTCGGCTCCCGCGCCTGCCCCGGCCGCGCCACCTGTGCGCGGCGTCCGGATACCGGCCGGCGAGCCGTCGTTCGCCGCTCGCGCCTCCTGCGCAAGCCGGCGACCCCGGCTAAATATCTCAAAAACGGGGCACGGACGAACCGGCGATTTCATCATAGTAGTATGAAATTCGCCAAGAAATTGCGCGGACTATCGCCCTTTCTTCGAATAATCCTTTCTCTTGCGCAACCGGACGCCTATTCGGCGCCCGCGATGCCGGCCACCGGCTCGGCGAAATCATCCGTCGGCATGCGCGGCGACGGCCGCTGCGGCGACGGCGGTTGCGCCAACACGGGCTGCCCCAGCACGGGCTGCCCCAGCATCCGCTGCAACTGGTCGCGCACGCGCTCCCACGCGCCAGCCGCGTAGTCGGGCTGGCCCGCCGCCCATGCCTGCGCCAGATCGAACACGCGTTCGATCGTCGCACCGCAGTAGGTCGGGCCCGCGCCGTCGTCCCGCGCGGCGTCGCGCAGCCGTTCGTCCAGCCATTCGGCCAGCCACGGCATCTCGGCCGCGGCCGAATCCGCATAGGCCTCCAGCGCGGCACGCGCGTGGCGGTCCTGTTGCGGATCGAGCTCGATCCGGCTCAATTCCGAGGTGCGCACGGGCGCGATGCTTTCCGCTCCGGACGGACTTCGAAGGGTCCCTGGTCTGAAGGACATGTCCTCTCCCCGTTGTACGACGGTAGCGTCAGGCATGGCCCCCGAGCCCGCCGTGCGACGTACCGTGGCCGGCGCCTCCGCTGGGAGCGGACGACCGGCCGGGTCAGTATACGCAGCCGGTCGCGCAACGAGGTTTAAGAATTGTCAGAGAAGTGTGGCCAGCGCTTTCCAATGGAACAGGCGCCTGGGCAAGGGCACCGGGCCAGGGACAGCCGGCGAGGCGCCCGGCGCGGCGGGACACGTGATGCGCGCCTTCAGCGGCGGCGCATCAGGAATACGAAGGTCTTGTCCTGGGTCGTCGATTCGACGATCTCGTTGCCCGTCTGCTTCGCGAACGCGGCGAAATCGCGCTGCGAGCCCGGATCGGTCGCGAGCACCTTGAGGATCTGCCCGCTTTCCATATCGGCAAGCGCTTTCTTGGCACGCAGGATCGGCAACGGGCAATTGAGCCCGCGCGCGTCCACTTCCTTGTGAATCTGCATCGGCTGTCGACCTTCGAATGACGCGCCATACGTGGCGCGGGAGGAAGCGGCGATTTTACCGCAGCGCCGCCGCGCTTGCCCGGGCCGCCCACGGCCAGGCGCCCGCCGGCACCCGACTCACGCGCCGGAGAAGCCGCCCGCGAGCCGTTCGCGCAGGTGCCGCACGAGCGCGCGCACCGCACTCGGGACGACCGGGCTGTACGGGCGGATCGCGAAAATGTGGTCGCCGAACGCGCCCGACGGCCGCCAGCCGTCGAGCAGCGCGACGAGCCGGCCGGCGTCGAGATCGCGCCGCGCGCTGAAATCGGGCAGCAGCGCGATGCCGAGCCCGCCGAGCGCGGCCTCGCGCATCGCCTCGCTGTTGTTCGCCGCGAAACTGCCGCGCACCGGCACGCTCACGCGCTCGCGGCGGCGGCCGTCCGGCTCGAAGCTCCACGCGGCCGGCTCGTGCTCGCGCAGATAGCACAGGCAGCTGTGATCGACGAGCTCGCTCGGGTGGCGCGGCGCGCCGCGCGCGTCGAGATAGTCGCGGCTCGCGACCAGCAGCGAACGCGTGTCGCACAGCTTCCACGCGACGTGGGTCTGCGGCGCGGTGGTCGTATGGCGGATCGCGAGATCGAAGCCCTCCTGCGTCAGCGAATGCAGGCGGTCCGACAGGTCGAGCTCGATCTGCACGCCCGGATGCTGGCGCAGGAAATCGGGCAGGTGCGGCACGACCTGCTGGCGCCCGAGCGCGACCGGCACCGTCAGGCGCAGCAGCCCGCGCGGCTCGCCGGCGAGATCCTTCACGCGCGCGAAATGCTGGCCGATCGACTCGAACGCATCGCGCGTGCTGTCGACGAGCGTCTGGCCCGCATCGGTGAGCCGCACGCTGCGCGTGGTGCGGCGCACGAGCGGCACGCCGGCCGCCTTTTCGAGATCGGCGATGCGCTGGCTCATCGCGGCCTTGCTGATGCCGAGCCGCTGCGCGGCGGCCGTGAAACTGCCGGCCGCGGCCAGCACCGTCAGCGAATGGATATGCGGCCAGAGCGCCTGGACATTTTGCTGATTCATCCAGTGATTATTCAGAATTCTGAACAGTGAATCAAGCTGCGCGGTCTTCTCCCGCCCCGCCGCTTTGCCTAGACTTGGTTCCGTTCACCCCCTACTCCCAGGAGACGCGCATGACCACGGTTCCCGCCTACACGTCCGACGCCGACGTCGGCCACTACATCGACGGCGCGCCCGTCGCCGGCCGCAGCGGCCGCTTCCAGGACGTGCTCAACCCGTCGCTCGGCCGCGCGGTGCGCCGCGTCGCGCTCGCCGGCAACGACGAAGTCGAGCGGGCCGTCGCGTCCGCCCACGCCGCGTTCCCGGACTGGGCCGCGACGCCGCCGATCCGCCGCGCGCGCGTGCTGCACCGCTTCCTGCAACTGATGAACGAGCACCGCGACACGCTGGCTGCGATCATCACGGCCGAGCACGGCAAGGTGTTCTCCGACGCGCAGGGCGAAGTCGCGCGCGGCATCGACATCGTCGAATTCGCGTGCGGCGTGCCGCAACTGCTGAAGGGCGACTTCACCGACCAGGTCAGCACCGGCATCGACAACTGGACGATGCGCCAGCCGCTCGGCGTCGTCGCGGGCATCACGCCGTTCAACTTCCCGTGCATGGTGCCGTGCTGGATGTTCCCGGTCGCGATCGCGACGGGCAACACGTTCGTGCTGAAGCCGAGCGAGCGCGACCCGTCGGCCGCGCTGTTCATCGCCGACCTGCTCACGCAGGCCGGCCTCCCGGCCGGCGTGTTCAACGTCGTGCAGGGCGACAAGGGCGCGGTCGATGCGCTGCTCGACCACCCGGACGTGCAGGCCGTCAGCTTCGTCGGCTCGACGCCGATCGCGGCCTACGTGCAGCAGCGCGCGGTGCAGTCGGGCAAGCGCGTGCAAGCGCTGGGCGGCGCGAAGAACCATCTCGTCGTGATGCCCGACGCGAACATCGAGCAGGCGGTCGATGCGCTGATTGGCGCCGCGTACGGCTCGGCCGGCGAGCGCTGCATGGCGATCAGCATCGCGGTACTGGTCGGCGACGTGGCCGACAGGATCGTGCCGGCGGTCGCCGAGCGCGCGCGCAAGCTGGTGATCGGCGACGGGATGTCGCCGGAAGTCGAGATGGGCCCGATCGTCACCGGCGAAGCGCTCAAGCGCATCGAAGGCTATATCGAGCAAGGCGTGAACGAAGGCGCGCAACTGGTGGTCGACGGCCGCGGGCTGCGCGTGCCGGGCCGCGAGGCCGGCTTCTTCACCGGCGGCACGCTGTTCGATCACGTCACGCCCGACATGCGGATCTACAAGGAAGAAATCTTCGGGCCGGTGCTCGGCTGCGTGCGCGTGAAGGATTTCGGCGAAGCGGTCGACCTGATCAATGCGCACGAGTTCGGCAACGGCGTGTCGTGCTTCACGAGCGACGGCGGGATCGCGCGCGAATTCGCGCGGCGCATCCAGGTCGGGATGGTCGGCATCAACGTGCCGATCCCGGTACCGATGGCATGGCACGGCTTCGGCGGCTGGAAGAAGAGCCTGTTCGGCGACATGCACGCGTACGGCGAGGAAGGCGTGCGCTTCTACACGCGCCAGAAGTCTGTGATGCAGCGCTGGTCGTCGAGCATCGGCAAGGGCGCCGAATTCGCGATGCCGACCGCGAAGTAAGCCGGCCGGTGCGCCGCCCGTCGATCCGTTCGGCGGGCGGCGCGCCGGTAGCCGAGATCAACCGGCCTTCGTGCCGTGCGCGCCGTCGGCGGTCGGCAGGTACGACAGCTCGAGCCGGTACGCGAGCGCGACGAACAGGCTCTGCGCAAGGCCCATCGTCGCCGTCAGCGCGCGAAAGCCGAACGTCGCGCTGTCCTGCACCATCAGCGTCACTTCCGCCTCCCGCGCGAGCGGGCTCATCCGGCTGTCGGTGATCGCGATCAGCCGCGCACCGCGCTGCGCGGCCTGCTGCGCGACCTGTACCGTCTCGTCCGCGTACGGCATGAACGAGATCACGATCATCACGTCGCCTTCGCGCACCGATCGGATCTGCCCGAGATGCATGCTGCCGAGCGCGCTGAACAGCCCGATGCGCTTGTCGGTGTGCTGCAGCGCATAGTCCAGATACACGGCGATCGGAAACGCGCGCCGCGACCCGGCGATCCAGATCGCCTGCGTATCGGCGAGCAGGTCGACCGCCTGCGCGAGCGCCTGCGAGTCGAGCGTCTGCCGCAACTGCTGCATCCCGGCAATGCTGCCCTTGATGAATTCGTCGGCGATCTGTTCGGGTTGCAGGCTCGACGAACCCGATTCGATCACGTCGCGCACGCGCAGGTTGTACGCACGGCCCGGCGCGATCTGCTGCGCGAGCCCTTCACGGAACAGCCGCTGCATCTCGGAGAACCCGGAGAAGCCGAAGTGCTTCGCGAAGCGCACGACGGCCGACGGCTGGACGCCGCAGGCTTCCGCGAGCGACTGGATGCCCTCCAGCCCAAGCTGGTCCCGATGCGTTTCCACGTGGCGCGCGATCACCTTCAGGCGATTGCTGAGGCCGTCGTACTCCTGCGTCAGGTGCTGCAGGAACGCCTCGACGGTGGCGGGAGGTTTCTCGGATGAACTCATCGGATAGCGCGAAGTTGACGGCCCCGGTGCGCGCGCGTGGCTGGCCGGCGCGGCCCGGGGCTCGACTGGATACATGCATGAAGGGCGAATTTAATCACGTTTGCGGCACGGCCCGCGCCGCCTGCTCGCTCCCACGCGCTCGATCATCGCTTGCATACGCTCCACGGCAAGACTGGGAGCGATTGTCCAACGCGTTCGCGGCGGCGTAAAGATCAGGGTGTGTACCGAGGCCGGCCGTCGCGACGAAGCGCGGCGCAGCCGGCCCGCCTCCGTTCAGCGATAGTCGACCCACACGCCGCCCGCGTCGGCCGAACGCACGCAGTTCTCGACCCAGCGCACGCCTTCGACGCCCGCGTGCACGTCCGGAATACGGATCGCCTTCACCGCCGCGGCGTCGCCGCGATCGGCCGCGTCCATCGCGAGCGCGAAGCGCGCGTAGAGATTCGACCATGCGTCGAACAGCCCTTCCGGATGCCCGGCGCCGATGCGGTCTTCGCGCAATGCGTGCGGATGCAGGTACGGCATTCCGCGATCGAGCACCTGTGCGGGCTGCCCCTGGACTTCGTAGCGCAACTGGTTCGGGTGTTCATCCCACCATTCGATGCTCGCCTTCGAACCGATCACGCGCACCTTCTGCCCGTGCATCGAGCCGGCGTTCACCGCGCTCGACCACACGTAGCCGATCGCGCCGGTGTCGTATTCCATGATCGTGAACGCGTTGTCCTCGAGCGGCGCGCGGCTCTTCACGAAACTCTGCCGCGAACACATCAGCCGCTTGATCTTCAGTTCCGGCGCCATCACCTCGGAGATATACAGCGGATGCGTGCCGATGTCGCCGAGCACGTAGCTCGGGCCCGCGAACTTCGGATCGACGCGCCAGCGCGCGGCCGCGCTCGCGGCCTCGACGCCCTCGCTGTGAAAGCCGTGCGCGAACTGCATCTGCACGATGCGGATCTCGCCGAGGTCGCCGCGCGCGATCATCTCGCGCGCCTGCTCGATCATCTGGTGTCCGGAATAACCGTACGCGACGCCGACGATCCGGTTCTTCTCGACCGACAGCCGCTGCAGCGCCTCGGCTTCCTCGGTCGTGAAGCACAGCGGCTTCTCGCAGACCACGTGCAGCCCCGCGTTCAGCGCGGCGCGGCAGATCTCGAAGTGCGTGTTGTTCGGCGTCGCGATCGATACCGCGCGGATGCCGTCCGGCCGCCGCGCCTCCGCGTCGAACATCGTCGCGTAGTCGGGATAGCAGCGCTCGGCCGCGACGCCGAGCTTCACGCCGAACTGCCGGCCGCGTTCGGGATCGATATCGAATGCGCCCGCAACCAGCTGGAAGCTGCCGTCGCGCAGCGCGGCCGACCGGTGGCTGTAGCCGATCTGGCTGCCGAGCCCGCCGCCGACCATGCCCCAGCGAATCGAATGTCCAAGCAGAATCTGTCCGTCAATCATGATGGTGTTCCTGGTGCGGGTTCAGAGGGTCATGCAAAACCGGCCGACGCGAGAAACGCGCGGCTCGCGGCGACGTCGCGCAGGCTCGTGCCGGCGTTGCGCGGGTCGCGTTCCTGTTCGATCGTGATGGTGCCGGCGTAGCCGATGTCGGCGAGCGCGTGGCGGATCGCCGGGTAGTCGAGCACGCCGGTGCCGATCGGGCACATCACGCCGCGCGCGCAAGCCGCGAAAAACGCGATGTGCTCGCCCATCACCGCGTCGTACACGGCCGCGTCGATATCCTTGAAATGCACGTAGTCGAGCCGCGCTGCGTGGCGGCGCAACCACGTTTCGGGGTCCATGCCCGAGTAATGCAGGTGGCCGGTGTCGAGGCACAGGCCCGCCGTGTCGGCCGGAATATCGGCGACGATCCGGTCGATCTCGTCCGCGAACTCGATGTACCCGCCCGCATGCGGATGGATCACCGCGCGCACGCCGAACTCGTCGCGCGCGATCGTCGCGATCTGCCGGATATGGCCGACCATCCGCGCCCAGCGCGCGTCGGACAGCCGCGGCGCGCGATCGCCGTGGCCGGCCGCGTAATCGCGCTCCTCGTGGCCCCAGTCCATCACGACCAGGTACGGCGCCGCGTAGCGCTGGCCGTCCTGCGTCGGCAGCTTCGGCAGCCGCGTAATCAGCGCGCAGATGTCGCGGGTCTGGCGCAGCAGGTTCGGCAGTTTCTCCGGCGACACGAGATCGTCGAAGATCGTGCCGGCCGTGATGCTCAGGCGCTGTCGCTCAAGTTCGGCGCTCACCACGTCGAGGTCGAGCGGGATGTAGCCGTACGGCCCGAGCTCGATGCCCGAGTAGCCGGCCTGCGCGGCCTCGGCCAGCACGTGCCGCCATGGCGGCAGATGCGGGTTCTTCACGTCGTCGACGCCCCAGCAGCACGGCGCGCAGCCAATCTTCATCGTCATGTCGGTCGGTCCGGCAAGCAGGCGGCGAACGGCCGCGGGTCAGCCGCGATAGAACGC
Organism: Burkholderia sp. LAS2; assembly: GCF_018417615.1. Classification (NCBI taxonomy): domain Bacteria; kingdom Pseudomonadati; phylum Pseudomonadota; class Betaproteobacteria; order Burkholderiales; family Burkholderiaceae; genus Burkholderia; species Burkholderia sp. LAS2. The sequence goes on along the minus strand of NZ_CP071052.1, from coordinate 1,947,679 downwards.
GGGACGGTCGGCCATCGCGATCGGCTCGACCGCGCCGCTCTGCTGCGCCCGCACGCACGCGTCGGCCCCGACCGCCGCCGCGTAGCCGTCCCATGCGGACGGGCCAGTGAGCGCGCCCTGCCGCACGCCGTCGATGAATGCCTGCAGCTCGACGTCGTACGACGCGATGAAGCGCTCCTTCCAGTCGGTCATGATCTCGACCGACTGCCGCGCCGCATGCTTGAGCCCGACGGCCGGCGGATCGGGCAGCTTCGCGATGCCCTGCTCGCCGACCACCTCGCACTGGATGTCGTAGCCGTACTGGCAGTTCACGAAGATCTCGACGTCGATGCGCACGCCGCTCGCGGTTTCGAGCAGCACGATCTGCGGATCGGCGAGATGCGCGCCCGCATGGCGCGTCTTCTTCGGATAGACGACCTGCGCGCTCGTGTAATCCTCGCCGAGCAGCCAGCGCAGCACGTCGAGTTCGTGGATCAGCGTGTCGGTGATCGCCATGTCGGTCGTGTAGCGCTCGCCGACCGACTGGTTGCGGTGCGCGCAATGCAGCATCAGCGGCGCGCCGATCTGGCCGCTGTCGATCACGCGCTTGAGCGCGCGATAGCCTTCGTCGTACGGGCGCATGAAGCCGACCTGCACGAGCCGCTTGCCGTGCGCGACTTCGGCTTCGACGATCCGCATGCAGCCGTCGGCCGTGACGGCCAGCGGCTTCTCGCAGAACACCGGCTTGCCGTGCGCGATCGCGTCGAGCACGAACGCTTCGTGGGTCGGCCCCCACGACGTGACGAGCACGGCCTGCACGTCGGCGGCCGCGACCACTTCGTGGCCGTCGCCGTAGATCTCGGCGTCGAGCCCATACTTCGTCACCGCGTCGCGCGCCTGCTGCGGATCGATGTCGTTGACGGCCACGACGCGCGCACCGGACAGCGTGCGGGTCAGTCTGCGGATGTGGTCCTGGCCGATCGCGCCGCAGCCGATCACGCCGATTTGCAAGGTCATGCAGTTCTCTCCAGTCGTTCGTTCATCAGCGGCGCGGCCCATGCCGCGCCGGTCAACAATCGGTCATCGGTCAACGCGCCGCGCGATCGAAATGGCGATCGACGTAGCGCTGGATCGCGTCGCGCATATAGCGCGACGACGCTTCCGCGCGGTCTTCCCACGCGAACACGCACGACGACAGCACGCCGTCGAAGCCGGCGGCGCCGAGTGCGCGGAAAAACACGTCCCAGTCGATCTCGCCCTGCCCGATGTCGAGATGCTGGTGCACGCGGATCTGGTTCGAGCCGGGCGGGTTCACGATGTAGCGCAGCTGGCTGCTCTTGCGGTGGTCGAAGGTATCGGCCACGCGCACGTGCGCGAGGATCGGCGCGGCGGCCGCGATCATCGCGGCCATGTCGTCGCCGTAGTAGAACGTATGCGGCGCGATATACGACAGCTTCAGCGACGGCGAACCGAGGTTCGTGACGATGTCGATCGCAGGCTGCAACTGCTCGATCCAGTCCTCCGGATGCGGCTCGACCGACAGCACGATGCGCTCGCGCTCGAGGATCGGCAGCAGCACGTCCATCGACCGAAACCACGCGGCCTCGCACAGCGCCTGAGGGTTCGCGCCCGGCCGCTCGCCGACCGAGCGCTCCGGCGACGCGCCCGAACTCGGACACCATCAGCGGACACTCCATCTCGACCGCCACCTCGATCGCCTTCTTCCAGCAGCGCACGGCCCATTGCCGCTCGTCGTCGAACGGGCTCGCCCAGCGGTACATCGGTTGCAGCGACGCGAGACCGACGCCGCTCGCGCGCATCGCGTGGCGGAACGCGGCCATCCGCTCACGGGTCGCGCGCGGCATCACCCACCAGTCGAGAAAGTCGCCGCGCGGCGACAGCTCGATCTGGTCGTAGCCGAGCTCGGCCACCGCGTGCGGCAGCCGGTCGAGCGGCAGGTGGCGAATCATGTAGGGGTCCAGCGCGATCTTCATCGTCTTCCCGGGCAGTTTCGTGATTTCGGCAGCGGTGGAATCGATCAGCGGCGCGACTTCTTGTTGCGGTACTGGTCGGCGATCACGGCCGCGACGATGATCGCGCCCTTCACCATCTCCTGGTAATACGCGTCGATGCGAATGAACGTGAAGCCCGACGTCATCACGCCGAGGATCAACACGCCGATCACGGTGCCCGTCACGCGGCCGAGGCCGCCCGACAGCGACGTGCCGCCGATCACGACGGCCGCGATCGCATCGAGCTCGTACATCACGCCCATGCCCGACTGGCCGGAGATCGCACGCGCGGCGGTCACGGTCCCCGCGATGCCGCTCAACAGGCCCGCGATCGCATAGACGAAGATCAGGTGCCGCGTGACGTTGATGCCCGACACGACGGCCGCATGGCGGTTCGCGCCGATCGCATAGGTGTACTTGCCGAAGCGCGTGTAGCGCAGCACGACGTGGAAGATCGCGGCGATCACGACGAAGATGATCACCGGGTTGGCGCCCGCGCCGATCGCCGCGAACGGGTCGGTCAGCATCGACACCGGCATCCCGTTGGTGAACCACTTCGCGAAGCCGCGCGCGGCGACCATCGTGCCGAGCGTCGCGATGAACGGCGGGATGCCCGTCATCGCGATCAGCGTGCCGTTCAGCAGGCCGACCAGCAGCCCGACGCACACGCCGGCCAGCACCGGCCAGATGATCGGCAGGTCGGTGAGGTGCGGAAACACCGCGCGCGGGAAGTCGGACACCTGCGCGAGGCTCGCCGATACGACGGCGGCCGCCGCGACGACCGACCCCGACGACAGGTCGATCCCGCTGGTGATGATCACGAGGTTCACGCCGACCGCGATGATGCCGATCACGGCCATCTGCAGCACGATGATCTCGAGCCGCTCGGCATTGAACAGGAAGCTCTGGCCGACGACGACCCAGCCGACGATCTCGAAGAACAGGCTGATGCCGACCAGCACGAGGAAGATGCTCAGTTCGGGCGGCCACTTCGCATGCCGCGACTTGAGGGTCATGGTCTGCGCATCCGCGACCGGGTTCAGGTTGCCCATTTCAGTGTCTCCAATCTTGTTTCGGCTCAGCGCGACGCGAGATCCATGATGCGGACCTGGTCGGCGTCCTTGCGATCGACGATGCCGGTCATGCGCCCTTCGTGCATCACCATCACGCGATCGCTCATCCCCAGCACTTCCGGCATTTCCGACGAGATCATCAGCACCGCGACGCCCTTGCCGGCGAGCGCGCTGACGAGCCGGTGGATCTCGGCCTTCGCGCCGACGTCGATGCCGCGCGTCGGTTCGTCGAGGATCAGGATGCGCGGTTGCGTGAGCAACCATCGACCGATCAGCACCTTCTGCTGGTTGCCGCCCGACAGGTTCTGGATTTCCTCGTGCAGCCCGGGCGACTTCACGCGCAGCATCCGGCTCATTTCCTCGCAGTCGCGCTTCAGTTGCGCGTGCTGCACGAAGTTGAACTTCACGTAGCGACGGCTGAGCACCGCCGCTTCCATGTTCGCGAGCAGGTCGAGATTCAGGAAGCAGCCGGAATCCTTGCGGTCCTCGGTGAGGAACGCCATCCCGTGCTTCATCGCCTGCGCGGGCGTCGCGATCCGCACCGGCTTGCCGTCGATGCGGATCTCGCCCGACGTGGCCGGCACGACGCCGAACAGCGCCTCCGCGACGTTCGAGCGCCCCGAGCCGACGAGGCCCGCGACGCCGAGAATCTCGCCCGCGCGCAGCTCGAAGCTCACGTCGCGGAACACGCCGTCGACGCAGAGATCCTTCACCGACAGCACGACGTCGCCGATCGGCACCTCTTCCTTCGGGAACATCTGCGTGATCTCGCGCCCGACCATCATGCGGATGATGTCGTCGCGCGTGACGTCGGTCGACGCATGCGTGCCGATGTACTTGCCGTCGCGGAACACCGAGAACTCGTCGGCGATCTCGAACAGCTCGTTCATCTTGTGCGTGATGTAGACGATGCCCTTGCCCTGCTCGCGGAGCTGGCGAATGATCCGGAACAGGTGCGTGACTTCCTTGTCGGTCAGCGCGGAGGTCGGCTCGTCCATGATCAGCACGTCCGAGTCGAACGACACGGCCTTCGCGATCTCGACCATCTGCCGGCTCGCGACCGTCAGCGTGCGCACGTCGGTCTCCGGATCGATGTCGATCGACAGCCGCTCGAACAGCGCGGCCGTGCGGCGGCGCAGCGCCGCGTGATCGATCAGGCCGAAGCGGTTCTTCGGTTCGCGGCGAATCCAGATGTTCTCCGCGACCGTCATGTACGGCATCAGGTTGAGTTCCTGATGGATCATCGCGATCCCGCGATCGAGCGCATCGAGCGGGCCGTTCAGCACGACCGGTTCGCCGTTGATCAGGATTTCGCCCTGGTCGGGCGTGTAGACGCCCGCGATGATCTTCATCAGCGTGGACTTGCCGGCGCCGTTCTCGCCCATCAGCGCATGCACGGTGCCGCGGCGCACGCGGAACTGCACGCCGTCGAGCGCGACGACGCCGGGAAAGGACTTGCCGACGCCGCGCACCTCGAGCACGCAGTCGGCCGTGGGCGCACCGGGCGCGGCGGACGAAGCGGCCGGTGCGCTTTCGCTGGCCGTCGAGCGCGCGATCCTGGCTGTAAACATGGACGTACCTCGAAAATCGCGCGCGAACCCGGCCGCGCCGGGCCCGCGCAGTTCAGCGGAAAAACCGGTCAGTGCTTCGCGTACTGGTTCATGTTCTCCGGCGTCACGAGTTCGAACGGCACGTTCACGTAGCGATCGACCGGCTGCTTCTTCGCGAGCTTGAGCGCCGCGGCTACCGCCTGCGCGCCCTGCCCGGTCGCGTTCTGGTAGACCGACACCTTCAGCTCGCCGGCCTTCATCGCCGCGAGCCCGTCCGGCGTCGCGTCGATGCCGGCGACGACCGTCTTCGGCGTCAGCTTGCGTGCGGCCTTCAGCGCGTTGATCGCGCCGATCGCCATTTCGTCGTTGTTCGAGATGATCGCGTCGAACTTGGTGCCGGAGCTCAGCCAGTTCATCGTGATGTCCTGGCCCTGCGTGCGGCTCCACTTGCCTTCGCGCTTGTCGACGATCTTCATGCCCGCGCAATCCTTCGTCGCGATCACGTCCTCGATGTCCTTGGTGCGGGCGCGCGCCGATTCGTTGGACAGCTCGCCCATCAGCACCAGCAGGTCGCCCTTGCCGCCGAGCAGCTTGCACACCTGGCGCGCCTGCAGCGTGCCCGACTGCTTTTCGTCGGACGCGACGACCGCGACGCCGGCCGGCAGCTTGTCGAAATCGACCGGCTTGCGGTTCACGTAGACGAGCGGGATCTTCGCGGCGGTCACCATCTTCGTGATCTTCGGCGTCGCGTCGGTATCGACCGCGTTCACGATGATCGCGTCGACCTTCTGCGCGATCATGTTCTGGACCTGGCTCAACTGCTTGCCGACGTCGTTGCCGCCGTCCTCGATCTGCACCGTCGCGCCGTCCTTCTTCGCCGAATCGGCGATGCTGTTGCGCAGGATGGTCAGGAATGTGTCGTCGAACGATGCCATCGTCACGCCGATCTTCTCGGCATGCGCGAGCGGCGCAGCCAGGATCGCAGCGGCCGCGACGGCCATCAGCTTGGTCTTCATGATCAATCTGTCTCCTCATCTCCGGGGGGCGGAAGACGGCGCGTTGCGCGCCGCCGGGCCGAGTCCGATCGGGTCCGATCGGGACTGAAGCATCCGGATGAAACTGTAGATCACTTCCTCGACAATTTGGAAATTTATTTCTACGTGATTTCACCTAGGGAACTGGATTTCCAAAAAGTCTAGACTCCGTTCCGTAGCCCGAATCCCGGCGACAGGCCGCCTCGCGTCGTGCAGCACCTGCCGCGACAGCCGCCGCCGGTTCGGTCCCCTAATCCGCCGGCAGCGCCGAACGCCGGCCGCGAGCGTGACACGTGATATGAGCCTGCTGAACTTTCCGAGTGACCGCCCCATCGATCTCGCCTGCCTCGGCCGCGTGGCCGTGGATCTCTATGCGCAGCAGTACGGCAGCCGCCTCGAGGACGCGCGCAGCTTCCAGATGTATCTCGGCGGCTCGTCCGGCAACGTCGCGTTCGGCGTCGCGCGGCTCGGGCTGAAGACCGCGATGATTTCGCGCGTCGGCGACGAGCAGATGGGCCGCTTCCTGCGCGAGACGCTCGAGCGCGAAGGCTGCGACACGAGCCAGTTGCAGACCGACCGCGAGCGCCTCACCGCGCTGGTGCTGCTCGGGCTGAAGGATCGCGATACGTTCCCGCTGCTGTTCGTGCGCGAGAACTGCGCGGACATGGCCGTGCGCGCCGACGAGATCAGCGAGGACTTCATCGCCGGTTGCCGCGCGCTGGCGATCACCGGCACGCATCTGTCGACGCCGGGCACGCGCGAGGCGTCGCTGACCGCGTTGACGTATGCGCGCCGCCACGGCGCCGTGCGGATCCTCGACATCGACTACCGGCCGGTGCTGTGGGGGCTGACCGCGCGCGGCGCCGGCGAAAACCGCTACGTGCCCGACGCGCAGGTGACACGGCAGCTGCAGCAGGTGCTCGGCGAATTCGACCTGCTGGTCGGCACCGAGGAGGAATTCCTGATCGCGGGCGGTGTGCCGGATGATTTGATCGCGTCGTTGCAGGCGGTGCGCGCGATCACGAACGCGACGCTGGTCGTCAAGCGCGGCGCGCTCGGCTGCTGCGTGATCGAAGGCGATGTTCCCGCGCGCATCGACGATGCGCCGACCTTTCTCGGCGAGCGCGTCGAAGTGCTCAATGTACTCGGCGCGGGCGACGCGTTCCTGTCGGGGCTGCTGTCCGGGCTGCTGCGCGGGCGCGACTGGGCCGAATCGACGCGCATCGCGAACGCGTGCGGCGCGATCGTCGTGTCGCGCCACGCGTGCTCGGCCGCGATGCCGACGCCGGCCGAACTCGCGCACTGGTTCGACGGCAGCCGCAATCCGCAGGTCGACGCCGACCGCACGCTCGCGCACCTGCATCGCGTGACGGTGCCGCGCCGCGCATGGGACGACCTGTGCGTGATGGCGTTCGACCATCGCAGCCAGTTCTACGAGCTCGCGGTGCAGGCCGGCGCCGACGAAGCGCGGATCAAGACGCTGAAGCGCCTGCTCGTGCGCGCGGTCGAACAGGTCGAGCGCGATCGCGGGATCGCCGGCCACGTCGGCGTGCTGATCGACGGCGGTGCGTACGGCAGCGACGCGCTCGCGTCGGCCACCGGGCGCGGCTGGTGGGTCGGCCGTCCGGTCGAACTGCCGGGCTCGCGGCCGCTGCGGTTCGACGACACGCGTTCGGTCGGCTCGTCGCTCACGCACTGGCCGACCGAACAGGTCGTGAAGTGCCTCGTCCACTATCACCCCGACGACCACGTCGACCTGCGCGTCGAACAGGAGCAGCGCGTGCTGGAACTGTGGGAAGCCACGCGCGCGAGCGGCAACGAGCTGCTGCTGGAAATGATTCCGCCGCGCGCGGTCACGCCGGCCGGCACCGAGGACGACGCGGTGCTGCGCACGGTCGCGCGCTTCTACAACCTCGGCGTGAAACCCGAATGGTGGAAGCTCACGCCGCTCACCGCCGACGGCTGGGCGCGGCTCGCCGCGCTGATCGCCGAGCGCGACCCGTACTGCCGCGGCGCGGTGATCCTCGGGCTGAACCAGCCGCTGCAATACCTCGTCGACAGCTTCCGCTCGGCGACCAACCCGATCGTCAAGGGCTTCATGGTCGGGCGCACGCTGTGGGCCGATGCGTCGCTGAACTGGTTCGCGGGCCGGATCGACGACCAGGCGCTGATCGACGAAGTGGCCGGCAACTTCGCGCAACTGGTCGACGCGTGGCTGGGGCGCCGGGCCGCCGCGCGCGCCGCCGCGGCCTGATGCCCGTGTTCGTGACGACCACCCGACCTCTCTCTATCGACCGACGATGACCACCACCGTAAGACTGACCGTCAGCCAGGCGCTCGTGCGCTACCTGGCCGCCCTGCGCGCCGAAGTCGTCCAGCCCGACGGCCGGACCGAGATCCTGCCGTACTGCGGCGGCGTGTTCGCGATCTTCGGCCACGGCAACGTGGCCGGGCTCGGCGAGGCGCTGCATGCGGAGAAGGACCGGCTGCCGACGTTTCGCGCGCACAACGAGCAAGGGATGGCCAACGCGGCCGTCGCGTTCGCGAAAGCGCATTTCCGCCAGCGGATGATGGCCGCGACGTCGAGCATCGGCCCCGGCGCGACCAACATGCTGACCTCGGCCGCGCTCGCGCACGTCGGCCGCTTGCCGCTGCTGTTGCTGCCCGGCGACGTGTTCGTGTCGCGGCTACCCGACCCGGTGCTGCAGCAGGTCGAGGATTTCGAACAGGGCGACGTCAGCGCGAACGACTGCTTCCGGCCCGTCACGCGCTACTTCGACCGCATCACGTCGCCCGAGCAATTGCTCGTCGCGCTGCCGCGCGCGATCCAGGTGATGACCGATCCCGCGCAGTGCGGGCCCGTGTGCCTCGCGCTGCCGCAGGACGTGCAGACCTTCGCGTACGACTGGCCCGAGGATTTCTTCGCGCCGCCGGTGATCCGGATGCGCCGGCCGCCGGCCGACGCACTCGAGCTCGCCGATGCGCTCGACGTGCTGAAGGCCGCGAAGAAGCCGTTGATCGTCGCGGGCGGCGGCGTGCTGTACAGCCAGGCGTGGGATGCGCTGCGCACGTTCGCCGACACGCACGGCGTGCCGGTCGCCGAATCGCAGGCCGGCAAGGGCAGCCTTGCGTGGGACCACCCGCTGAACCTCGGCTCGATCGGCGTGACGGGCTCGCCCGCCGCGAACCGCGCGGCCGCGCAGGCCGACGTCGTGTTCGCGGTCGGCACGCGGCTGCAGGATTTCACGACCGGTTCGCACGCGCTCTACGGCGACGCGACGCTGCTGAGCCTGAACGTGCAGCCGTTCGACGCGGGCAAGAAACGCGGCCGGCAACTGGTGGCCGATGCGCGCACGGGCCTCGGCCAGCTGTCGGCCGCGCTGGCCGGCTGGCGCGCCGACCCGGCGTGGACCGCCGCGAACCGCGACCAGGCCGCCGCATGGAACGCGCGCGTGACGGACCTGACCACACGGATTCCGAAGGACACGCTGCCGTACGACGCGGAAGTGATCGGCGCGGTGCGCGACTCCGCGGCCGACGCGGGACGCGACAGCGCGCGCGACGATCTCGTCGTCTGCGCGGCCGGCACGCTGCCGGCCGAGTTGCACAAGCTGTGGCGCAGCGGCGTGCCGGGCAACTATCACATGGATTATGCGTATTCGTGCATGGGCTACGAGGTCGCGGGCGGCCTCGGCGCGAAGCTCGCGCGGCCCGAGCGCGAAGTGATCGTGATCGTCGGCGACGGCTCGTACATGATGCTCAACGCGGAACTCGCGACGTCCGTGATGCTCGGCCGCAAGCTCATCGTCGTGATCCTCGACAACCGCGGCTACGGCTGCATCGAGCGGCTGCAACTCAATTGCGGCGGCGCGAGCTTCAACAACATGCTCGACGACTGCGTGCCCGAAGGCGGCGAACGCTCGACGATCGACTTCGCGATGCATGCGCGCGCGATGGGCGCCGAAGCCGTGCACGTGCGCGACATCGGCGAGCTGCGCCACGAAATGAAGCGCGCGCGGGCGGCGACGACGAGCCAGGTGCTCGTGATCGACACCACGCACCAGCGCACGACCGACGACGGCGGCGCGTGGTGGGAAGTCGCGGTGCCGCAGGTGTCCGAACGCGCCGGCGTCGAAGCGGCGCACCGCGCGTATCTCGACGCGAAGACCCGCCAGCGGCGCTGATCCGCGCCCCTTTCCATCGGCCGCGCCGACACAACAACATTCGAACCCAGGAAACCCGTCATGAGCTGGAACGTCCGCATCGGTATCAATCCCCTGTCGTGGATGAACGACGACCTGCCGTCGCTCGGCGGCGAGACGCCGCTCGAGACGGCGCTGAAGGAAGGCGCCGAAATCGGCTATGCGGGCTTCGAGCTCGGCAACAAGTTTCCGAAGACGGGCCCCGAACTGAAGGCGAAGCTCGCCGAATTCGGGCTCGTGTGCGTGTCGGGCTGGTATTCGGGCTTCCTCGCGGAAGTCGCGCCGGGCATGACCGATGCCGATGCGATCGCGGCGGAAATCGAGCGCTGCCGCGCGCATATGACGAAGCTGCAGTACAACGACGTGAAGGTCGTCGTGTACGGCGAATGCGCGGGCACGATCCAGGGCAACATCGACACGCCGGTCGCGAAGCGGCCGCGTTTCGTCGACGATGCAGCGTGGCGGCGCTATGCGGCGCGTCTCGACGCGTTCGGCGCGCACCTGCTCGACACGTACGGCATCAAGCTTGCGTACCATCACCACATGGGCGCGTACGTCGAGTCGCCGGACGACGTCGACCGGCTGATGGCGCTGACCGATCCCGCGAAGGTGTTCCTGCTGTTCGACACCGGCCACGCGTATTTCGGCGGCGCGGCCGACCCGGTGGCGCTGCTGCGGAAGCACGTGTCGCGCGTCGCGCACGTGCATTGCAAGGACGTGCGGCCGCAGGTCGTCAGCAAGGCACGCAACGACGGCTGGAGCTTTTTGAACGGCGTGATCAACGGCACCTTCACGGTGCCGGGCGACGGCGCGCTCGACTACGACGCGACGCTGCGCACGCTGAAGGACGCCGGCTACGAAGGCTGGCTCGTCGTCGAGGCCGAGCAGGACCCGGCCGTCGCGCCGAGCTATGCGTATGCGAAGAAGGGCTACGAATCGCTGCGCGCGATCGTCGACCGGTTGAGCGCGTGAGTTCGCGCGCAAGCGCCTGAGCGTTCGCGCCCTACCCTATTGCGGAGACTTATTTCATGACGATTTCTCCCCTGCTGGTCAAGGCATCCGCCGACCGCGAGATCTGCAACGTGACGCCCGAATCGGCCGGCTGGAAGCACGTCGGCTTTCGCGCGCTGCGCCTGAAGGCCGGCGACACCGAAACGCTCGACACCGGCACGCGCGAATTGTGTGTGGTCGTGCTGACGGGCACGGTGCGCGCCGAAGTCGACGGCGAGACGTACGACGCGCTCGGCAAGCGCGACAGCGTGTTCGAGGACGTGTCGCCGGACGCGCTGTACGTGCCGGGCGGCAAGACCGTCACGCTGGTCGCGACGCGCGATGCGGAAGTCGCGCTGTGCACCGCGCCGTACGCGAGCGGCGACAAGCGGGTTCAGCGCCTCGACGGCGAACGGATGCGCCGCTCGGTGCGCGGGCAAGGCACCAACACGCGCTACGTATGCGACATCCTGATGGGCGACAACCCGGCCGCCGACCGGCTGCTCGTCGTCGAAGTCGTCACGCCGGCCAGCCATTCGAGCAGCTATCCGCCGCACAAGCACGACCGCGATGCGGCGCCCGACGAGACGTCGCTCGAGGAAACCTATTACCACCGGATCGATCCGCCGCAGGGCTTCGCGTTCCAGCGCGTATACACCGACGACCGCAGCCTCGACGAGGCGTGCGCGGTCGAGAACCACGACGTCGTGATGGTGCCGCGCGGCTATCACCCGGTCGTCGCACCGCACGGCTACAACCTGTACTACCTGAACGTGATGGCGGGCCCGAGCCGCGCGTGGGCGTTCAGGAACGATCCCGCGCACGAGTGGATGCTCGACGCGGCGCCGAAACGTTGAAGCGCTGAAACGCTGAAACGCTGAAACGTCGACGTGCCGAAACGCCGAAGCACTGAACGAAAGACGGGCCCGCGCGCGGCCCGTGACGATGCGACGCCCGGCACGCGCGTACAGTGCCGGCAACGCGACGGAGCCGCCATGGTGACGCCCCCCTTTCGCCTCGAACCCCACGCCTTCAACGACGATGCGTCGAACCCGGCGCTGCCGCACTTCAATGCAGCCGTCGCACGCCGCATCGGAGAAATCGCGGTCAACCTCGCGTCGCGCCGCGGGCTGCCGATCGCGGTCGGCATCGTCGGCGGGCAGGCGCCGCTGTTCTACTGCGCGCTCGACGGCAGCGACGCGCACGACAGCGAGGCGATCCGCCGCCGACAGAACACGGTGCTGCGTTTCGGCCAGAGTTCGCTCGCGGTCGGCGCATGCTTTCGGCGTGCCGGCTGGTCGCTGCGCTCGCACGGCCTGTCGGACGACGACTACGCGCTCGACGGCGGCGGCGTGCCGCTGCGGATTGCCGGCGCCGGCATCGTCGGCGCGATGACGATCGCGGGGCTCGGCTCCGAAGCCAATCACGCGCTCGTCGTCGAATGCCTGCGGTGGCACGTCGGCGCGAATGCGCTGGCGATGAGCGCGTAGCGGCCGCTCGCGGCCGGCGGTCGACGGGTCGCGCAGCGCCACGGCATGCGTCTTTCATTCGACGCGAAACGCAAACGGAATCCGAACCGGCCGCAGCGTGTCGAGATTCACGCCGGCGAGCCCCGTTCGCCCTTTTGCCAGCAGCGTATCGTCGCGATAGACCTCCTGCTGGAACGCGATACGCACACGCGTGAGCTCGGTCAGCGTCGTGCGGATCGTCAGCGGTTCGTCGTGACGCGCCGGCGACAGGAACGCCGTCTCGATGCGGCAGACGATGAGTCCGGTTCGCAGTTCGGCCATCATGTGCGCGAGATCGATACCGTTGGCGCGATACCATTCCATCCTGGCCTGATCGAACCAGCGCAGGTAGTTCGCGTGATAGACGACGCCGCCGAGATCGACATCGACGAACGGCACGCGCAACGAAAAATGATGGCTGCGATGGCTGGGAGCAACCTGCATGTCGACACCTCCGGGAGAAATCGGCAGTTCAGGGAAACGCATGCGGCGGCGCGCTATTGCATCTGCGCGCGATAGGCGTTCGTCATGACGAGCGTCGCATTGACCCCGCCGAAACCGAAACTGTTCGTCATCACGGTCGTCAGTTTCCGCTGCGTGGTCGCCGTGACGATGTCGAAGCCGCACGCGCCGTCGTCGAGCTGCCCGATGTTCATGCTCGGCGCAATGAATCCGTCGTTCATCATCAGCACCGCATAGATGAATTCGTGCACACCGGCCGCACCCTGCGCGTGGCCGGTCGTCGACTTGGTCGACGACACCGGCGGCGCGGCCTCGCCGAACACGTTCCGGATCGCGCGTAATTCGCGGATATCGCCGACGGGCGTGGACGTGCCGTGCGTGTTCAGATAGTCGATCGGCAAATCGATACCGCGCAATGCGAGCCTCATGCTGCGCTCGGCGCCTTCGCCGGACGGCACGACCATGTCGATACCGTCGGTCGTCGTGCCGTAGCCGATCACTTCCGCATAGACGGGTGCGCCGCGCTCGATTGCATGATTCATTTCCTCGACCACGACGATCCCTGCGCCGCCTGAAATCACGAAGCCGTCGCGGTCCGCATCGTAGGGGCGCGACGCGCGCACCGGTGTATCGTTGAAGCGGGTCGACAGCGCGCCGATTGCATCGTACTGGCACGCGACTTCCCACCCCAGTTCTTCGGCGCCGCCGGCGAACACGATGTCCTGCGTGCCGGCCCTGATCAATTCGACGGCATGGCCGATGCACTGTGCCGATGCGGCGCACGCACCGCAGATTGCGTAGCTCACGCCGCGCACGCCGAACGCGACGGCAAGGCACGCGGCATGGACGGACGGCATCGAATGCACGATGTCGTACGCGCCGACGCCGCGCAACCCACGCGTGCGCATCGCATCGACCGCATGGACGTAACCGAGCGACACCCCGCACGCGTTGCCGACGATCACGCCGGCGCGCTCGTTCGACACGAGGCGCGAGGGCAGCCGCGCGTCGTCGATCGCTTGTTGCATGCATGCGAATGCTTGCAGCGCGGCAGGGGTCATCCATCGGAGATGCCGGCGATCGACGCGATCCGGCGCGGGCGCCTCGACGGGCGCCCAGACGTGGCTGCGCAGTCCCGCGTCCCTGAATGATTCGGAAAACACGATGGCGCTGCGGCCCGCGCGCAGCGCGTCGCGCACGGTCGGGACATCGCTGCCGATGCTGGACGCAATGCCGATCCCCGTGATGACCGCACGTCTCATGTCCCGCTTCCCCGAAAACGAACCATGCCGGCGTCGGCCGCATGTCGAGCGCCGCACCGCCGATGTTCGCTCGACCGGCCAGCGACGTGCGCCGTTTGCATCCGGCCGCAAACCGTTCAAACCTGCCGGATCACTTCAGAGGAATTAAATATCGAAATTCGCGTTTTCGCAAACCCGACCGAGCTGCGCTGCGGGGATGCCACGACGGCGGGGCCTGCGACGCGGTGATCGCGGGGCACGTTGCCTCGCGCAGGCCCCACTCATGCCGACTCAGCGCAGCCCGCCGCTCGCGACGAGGCGCTCGCCGGTCAGCCAGCGTGCATCGTCCGATGCGAGGAACACGGCGACCGACGCGATGTCGTTCGGCTCGCCGAGGCGGCCGAGCGGCGTCTGGCCGAGCACTTGCGCTTCGAGATCGGAGCCGATGATGCCCGCGCTGTGCGTGCCTTCGGTCACGACCATCCCCGGGTTGATCGCGTTCACGCGGATCTTGCGCGGAGCGAGCTCGAGCGCGAGCACGCCGGTGATCGCGTCGACCGCGCCCTTCGTGCCGCTGTACACGGCGCTGGCCGGCGGCGTGATGCTGGTCACGACCGAGCTGATGTTGATGATGCTCGCGCCTTCGCCGAGATGCTTGGCGGCCGCCTGCGTGGTCAGCAGCACGCCAAACACGTTCGTGTCGAACTGCCGGCGGTAGTGTTCTTCGGTGATCGCTTCGATCGGCGCGAATTCGTACACGCCGGAGTTGTTGACGAGCACGTCGAGACGGCCGTACGTGTCGACCGCGGTATCGATGATGCGCTGCGCGTCGGCGGCCTTCGACACGTCGCCGCCGACCGCGACCGCGCGGCCGCCCGCTTCGGTGATCGCGCTCACGACCGCATCCGCGCCCGCCTTGCTGCTCGCGTAGTTGACGACGACCGCTGCGCCCTCGTCGGCCAGTGCCTTCGCGATCGCCGCGCCGATGCCCTTCGAGGCGCCCGTGACGACCGCTACCTTGCCTGCCAGCTTGCTCATGATTTCATTCCTCAGTCAGAAGACCTTCGATGGATGGCGCCGGTTGCCGCGACGATGTTGCCGCGGCAATCGGCCTGACTGGAAATTTACGTTGCGGCACCGCAGCGATAAAGCGGCTCGACGCGAATTGACTGGCGGAGTTTGCCGAACAATCGACCGGGCGTGGTCAGCCGGCGCTCAGCCACGCGTCGGCCACCTCGCCGTGCAGCCCGTCGAGCCCGCCGTCGTAGACGATCCTTCCCCGCCCCATCACCGCGACGCGTCGCGCGAGCCGCGGTGCGAGCTGCAGCCGCTGCTCGATCAGCGCGATCGCGACGCCGTCGGCCTGCAGCGCGGCGAGACACGCGCCGACTTCGTCGACCGCGAGCGGCGCGAGCCCCTCGGCCGGTTCGTCGACGATCAGCACGCGCGGGCCGCCGGCGAGTGCGCGCACCAGCGCGAGCACCTGCTGCTCCCCGCCCGACAGCCGCCCGGCTTTCACGTCCGCGCGCGCGGCCAGCAGCGGAAAACGGTCGAACAGGCGGTCGAGCGCCGCCCGTTCGGCTGCGCCGCTCACGCCGCGCAAACCGAGTCGCAGGTTGTCGCGCACGGTCAGCAGCGGGAACACGTCGCGGCTTTCGGCCACGTAAGCGACGCCGCGCCGCGCGATCTCGAACGTGCGCGCCCCTGCGCATTCGGCGCCGGCGATGCGCACCGAGCCGGCCGTGCGCACGAGCCCCATCACGGCCTTCGCGAGCGTCGAGCGCCCGGAGCCGTTGCGGCCGAGCAGCGCGAGCGTCTCGCCCGGCGCGAGCGCGAGATCGACGCCATCGAGTACGGGCTGCATCCCGTACCACGCGCGCAGCCCGCGAATGTCGAGCACCACGCTCATGCCGCACCCTCGCCCAGATACGCGGCACGCACGCGCGGATCGGCGCGGATCGCGTCGGGCGCGCCGGTCGCGACCACCGTGCCGCGCACGAGCACCGTGATGCGTTCGGCGAAACCGAACACCGCGTCCATGTCGTGCTCGATCATCAGGACCGTGCGGCCCTGCGTCGTCGCGCGGATCAACGCGATCATCCGCGCGGCCTGCGCGCGGCTCATGCCGGCCGTCGGCTCGTCGAGCAGCAGCGTCCGCGCGCCGCTCGCGAGCGCAATGCCGAGATCGAGCGCGCGCTGCTCCGCATAGCCGAGTTCGCCGGCCGGCGTGTCGCGCCGCGCGTCGAGGCCGATGTCGTGCAGCACGCGCGCGGCCGCGAGATCGACCGACGCGGAGTCGCGCAGCCGGTTCCACCAGCGCCGCCGTTCGGCCGGCGCATGCAGCGCCGCGCAGCGCAGGTTGTCGAATACGCTCAGGCGCGCGAACGCGCTCGTCTGCTGGAAACTGCGGCCGATGCCGAGGCGGCTCGCGACGACCGGCCCGCGCCCGCGCAGCGCGACGCCGTGCAGCATGACGCGCCCGCGCGTCGGCCGCGTCGCCCCGGCGATCACGCCGAACAGCGTCGACTTGCCCGCGCCGTTCGGCCCGATCAGCGCGTGGCGCTCGCCGGCTGCGATGCGCAGATCGACACCGTCGAGCACGGTCTGCGCACCGAAGCGCTGCACGATGCCGTGCAGCGCGATCGCGTTGCCGTTCATCGCGCGTCCTCCCGCGTGGCGGCCGCCGCGCCGTGCCCGAGCCGCGCGCGCCAGCCCCACAGCAGGATGCCGATGCCGGCCGCCGAACCCGCGACGGCCCAGCCGATCGGCGTATCGGCGTCGATGCCCCATGCGCCGAACGCGACGCCCGTGCCGTCGTCCTGCGCGAAGCGCCACGCATAGCCGAGCTCGGCCGCGCAGACGATCGCGACGCCCCAGAACGCACACGCGCCGATGGCGCACAGCAGCCGCCACCGCTCGGTCGCCGGGGCCTCGCGCCGCAGCGCATGCGCGAATGCCTGCGCGATGCCCGCGATCCCGCCCGGCGCGGCGACGACGATCGCGACGAACAGCACGCCGAGATACAGCGCCCACGCGCGCGACACGCCCGCGACGACGATGCTCAGCGCGGTCAGCACGGCCGCGCCGGCCGCCGGCCCGAAGAATGCGCCGGTGCCGCCGATCACCGCGGCGATCAGCACGGTCGCCGAGCGCGCCATCGATACGCTGTCGGGCGTCGCGATCTCGACGTCGATCAGCGTCAGCGTGCCGGCGACGCCGGCGAAAAACGATGCGCAGGCGACCATCGCGAGCCGCACGCGGCGCGGATCGGTGCCGAGCGCCGCGACGCGCGCCGGGTTGTCGCGCACCGCGTTCGCGAGCCGCGCGAGCGGCGTGCGGCTCAGCGCATGCATCGCCCATGCCGACACGACGCACCACGCGGCGATCAGCGCATACGCGTGCGCCGGCGCGCCGAAATGCGCGTTGCCCCACGGCGCGCCGCTCGCGCGGTCGATCGGCACGCCGCCGATCCCGCCGAACCACGCGGGCACGCTCCACGCAGCCGCCGCGACGCATTCGCCGAGCCCGAGCGTGATCATCGCGAACGCGGTACCGGAACGGCGCGTCGCCAGCAGCCCGGCGACGCACCCGAAGCCCGCGCCGGCCACGCCGCCGACGAGCGGCAACAGCGGCAGCGGGCCGCCGACGTGATTGAACCAGTGCGCGGCCGCGAACGCGCCGAAGCCCGCGAACGCCGCATGCCCGAACGACAGCAGCCCGGTCGTGCCGAGCTGCAGGTTGTACGACAGCGCGAGCACGACGAGCGCGGCCGTCTGCGCCAGATAGCCGAGCACCGCGCCGTGCGGCCACAGCCACGCGGGCAGCGCGAAGCAGGCGGCGAACAGCGCCCAGCGCACGCATCCGGCGAGTGCGCGGCTACGCATCGACACGCTCGCCGAACAACCCGCGCGGCCGCGCGAACAGCACCGCGACGAGCAGCAGGTACGGCACCAGCGGCGCCAGTTGCGCGATCGACACCGCGGCCACGCTGTCGGGCAGCGCGATACCCGTCCATTGCGCGAGATCGCGCAGCGACGTGTCGCTCGCGGCCGCGAAGGTCTGCGCGAAGCCGACCGCGAGCGACGCGACGAATGCGCCGCCGAGCGAACCCAGGCCACCGATCACGACGACCGCGAACACGACCGACCCGACGGTCTCGGCCAGCGCGGGCTCGATCACCGCAAGCGGCGCGCCGATCACGCCGGCCAGCGCCGCGAGCGCGGTGCCCGCACCGAACAGCGCCGTCATCACGCGCGGCACGTCGTAGCCGAGCGCCTCGACCGCCGCACGATGCGTGAGCGCCGCGCGCACGACGAGCCCGATGCGCGACGCACGCAGCAGCACGCCGAGCGCGACCAGCATCGTCGCGGACATCGCCATCATGAACAGCCGGTAACGCGGCAACGCAAGACCGAACACGGTCGCGGGCGCGCCGTCGAACAGCGGCGGCACGGGCGCCGGCAGCGGCGCGAGACCCCACACGAGTTTCGCGCCCTCGCCGATCAGGTACGCGAGCCCGAAGGTCAGCAGCAGTTCGCTCGTATGGCCGCGTGCCTGCACGCGGCGCAGCAGCACACGTTCGCAGCCGGCGCCGAGCAGCCCGACCGCGAGCGGCGCGAGCACGAGCGCGGGCCAGAAGCCCGCATGAGCCGCGATGCTGTAGCCGACATAAGCCCCGAGCATGTAGAAGCTCGCATGCGCGAAGTTGAGCACGCCCTGCACGCTGAAGATCAGCGTGAGGCCGGCCGACAGCATGAACAGCAGCAAGCCATAGCTGAGGCCGTTGAAGGCCTGGAGCGCGAACGCGTGCACCGCGTCGCGTCAGGCGGCGAGCGGTTCGAGCGCGGCGCGCAGCGCGTCGGGCAGCGGCACCGGGCGGCGCGTGCCGCGATCGACGTACACGTGCACGAAATGCCCCTGCGCGGCGGGCGACGCGTCGCCTTGCGCGAACAGCCCGACTTCGTAGCGCACGCTCGACGTGCCGAGCTTCACGACGCGCAGCCCCGCGTCGACCGATTGCGGAAACACGAGCGGCGCGAAGTAGTTGCACTGCGTCTCGACGACGAGCCCGATCGTCTGCCCGTGCTCGACGTCGAGCACGCCCGCGCGGATCAGGTACTCGTTCACCACGGTATCGAAGTAGCTGTAGTAGACGACGTTGTTCACGTGTCCGTAGACGTCGTTGTCCATCCAGCGGGTCGTGATCGGCAGAAAGTGGCGATAGGCGTCGCGCGGACGCGGCTGCGGCTTGTCGGACATGGCGATGGCGCTCAGGACGAGGGAGGCGAAGGGAACGAAAGAGACGATCGGGACGAGGCGCGGCGGCCGCATGAAGCGACGCGCCGGCCAGCAGCGAAGCACCGCGCCGCGATCGCGCGCGGCACGGCGGACGACACCCTGCGGGCAGGCAGGCCCGTCACTGCCCCGGCCGGTCGACGAATTCGAAATCGAGGCCGCGCGCGCGCATCCAGTCGGCGAGCGCGATGCCCGTGCCGGCGCGCCACGGGCGCAGCAGCGGCGGATCGACGAGCTTGTATTCGAGCAGTTCCGGCGACAGCGACACCGTGCCCGACGCCCGCACGTGGTACGCGATGATCAGCTCGTTCTTGCGGATGAATTCGTACACGCCGACGAGCGATACCTGCTCGGCCTTCAGCGCGGTTTCCTCGAACACCTCGCGCGCGATGCCGTCCTCGGGCGTCTCGCCGTTTTCGAGGAAGCCGGTGATCAGCGCGAACATCCCTTCGGGCCACGCGGCGTTGCGCGCGAGCAGGATCTTGCCGTCGAGTTCGACGATCGCGGCGACGACCGGCAGCGGGTTGTTCCAGTGCACGTAGCCGCAGGTGTCGTCGGGACAGGCCTGGCGGATGCGGCCGCCCTCATGGTCGGGATCGGCACGCTCGGTCAGCGGGTTCGCGCAGCGCGGGCAAAAGCGGTAGTCGGCGGTGGTCATCGATGGGGATCTGGCGAGCGCCCGGCCTCGGCCTGAAGGCCGCGTCGCGCGTCCGCTCGGCGCGGAAAAGGCTTCATTCTAGCGAGTTTGCCCGCGCCCGAGACGATCCGGCCCCACCGGCATCAGGGCGACCTGCGCCCGCATGCGGCGGTCGCCGCGAAGCCGGCGGCGCCGATCAGCAGCGCCGCCGCCGCGACCCACAGCGCCGGCGTAAACGACCCGAAGCGCGCGGCCAGCGGCGCCGCGACGAGCGGCCCGAGGATCTGCCCGACGCCGTACGATGCGGTCGCATAGCCCATCAGTCCGGCCGCACGCTCGCCGTGCAGGCGCCGCGCCTCGCGCATCGCGAACAGCGTGATCGCGGTAAACGGCAACCCGAGCAGCGCGCTGCCGATCGAGAAGCCGGCCGCGTTCGGCCACACGATTCCGGCCGCGATACCGAGCGCCTGCGTCGCGCAGCCGGCCGCCAGCAGCAGCCGGTTGTCCCAGTGCCCGGGCAGCCGCGCGGCGGTGATCGCGCCGACGATCAGCGCCGCACCGAACATCGGCCAGAACAAGTCGGGCCACGGCGAGCCGGCCGGCAGCGCGGCGCGCGCGATCACCGGCAGGAACGTCGCGGTGATGATGTAGCCGAAGCCCGGTGCGCCGTACAGCGCGACGAGCCACGCGGCGTCCGCGCGGCGGCTTCGCGTGCCGGCCCGTGCTGCCGGGGACGCCGACGCGCTCGTGACCGTATGCGGCGCGGCGGCCGGTGGCGTCGCCTGCGTGTGCGCCGGTGTCGGAGCCGGCGCCGCACCGAACGTGCGCCAGATCGCGACTGACAGCACGGCCGACAACGCCGCGAAACCGAGCCAGCCCACCGCCGCGTGTCGGCCGGCCAGCGCGCTGCCGATCAGCCCCGTCACCACGATGCCGACGCCCGGCCCCGCATAGATCACCCCGCTCCATTCGGGCGCATGCAGCTCGGCCAGCCGCCGCAGCCCCCATTGCGACACGAACACGAACGTCCATGCGCTGACGACGCCCGCGACGAAACGCACGACGAGCCACACCGGCAGCGCGTGACCGACGCCCATCGCGGCGGTCAGCAGCACGGTCGCCGCGAGCCCGAAGCGCACCATCCGCGCCGGCGCGACGCGCAGCGCCGCGCAACTGACCGCGCCGGCGAAGTACCCCGCATAGTTCGCCGATGCGAGCCAGCTGCCGGCTTTCAGACCGATCGAGCCGTCCGCGAGCATCAGCGGCAACAGCGGCGTGAACGCGAAACGGCCGACGCCGAGCACGACGGCCAGGCCGACCATGCAGGCGAGCGCGGCCGCGCGGGCACGGCGGTCGGCCTGGTCGGACGAAAGGACGCGGGCGGCGGCGGTCAGGGCATCGAAGCGGGACATGGCGGCAAAGGCCGGCGCTTCGCGCACGCCGGTCGGATCGGAAATCGGAATGGGTTCATCCTAGCTTGACCGACCGTTCTCAAAAAATGAATAATTAAGAATCAACCCATCCTTCGGAGAGAATCATGGACCTGGCGGCGCTGGCGATCTTCCGGGCGGTCGTGCGCGAGAACGGCGTGACGCGCGCGGCGGCCAAGCTCAATCGCGTGCAGTCGAACGTCACGACGCGCATCAAGCAGCTCGAGGAAGAACTCGGCGCGGCGCTGTTCGTGCGCGACGGCCGCCGGCTCGTGCTGACGCCGGCCGGGCATACGCTGCTGCCGTATGCGGAGCGCCTGCTCGCGCTCGCCGACGAGGCGCGCGACGCGGTGCGCGAGGACACGCCGCGCGGCCGGCTGCGGCTCGGCACGATGGAAAGCACGGCCGCGAGCCGCCTGCCGGCCCTCCTCGCGCGCTACCACCATGCGTGGCCGGACGTGTCGCTCGAACTGCTGACGGGCACGACGGGCTGCCTGATCGACCGCGTACGCGACTTCGAGATCGACGCCGCGCTGTTCGCGCGCCCGCCCGAGCCGGACGCGCTGCCCGACACGTTCGAGACGGTGCCGATCTTTCGCGAGGATCTCGTGCTGCTCACGCCGCGCGGCCATCCGCCGGTACGCACGCCGCGCGACGTGATCCTGCCGACGCTGATCGCGTTCGAGCGTGGCTGCGCCTATCGCAAATACGTCGAGCAGTGGTATGCGGCGCACGGCGTGAAGCCCGCGCGCGTGCTCGAACTCGGCTCGTATCACGCGATCGTCGCGTGCGTCGCGGCCGGCGCGGGCGTCGCGGTCGCGCCGCGCTCGGTGCTCGATCTGCAGCCTGAAACCGGCAACGTCGCCGCGCACACGATTCCCGAACTCGCGGGCATCGACACGCTGCTCGGGTGGCGGCGCGGTTATGCGTCGGCGGCGCTCGCAGCATTGCGCGATGCGCTCACCGAAGCCACGCCTCAGCCTGACGACGCGGCGAAGCCGGCCGCGACCGTGCCGGCCTGACCTGGATTCGCGCGCCGCCGTGGCGATCGACGCGCACAGCCTGCACGGCCCGCACAAACAAAACGACCCGACCGGCATCTGCCGATCGGGTCGTTTTTCGATTCACGCGATGCTGTCAGTGCGACGGCATCGCATCGGTCGTGCAACGATCAGAGCCGTTCTTCGACCCAGCCCTTCACGCCGGCCAGCGCGCCCGGCAGGTTCGCCGGCTCGGTGCCGCCCGCCTGCGCCATGTCCGGACGACCGCCGCCCTTGCCGCCGACCTGCTGCGCGACGAAGTTCACGAGCTCGCCGGCCTTGACCTTCTTGCTCGCGTCCGGCGTGACGCCCGCGATCAGGCTGACCTTGCCGCCTTCGACGGCCGCCAGCACGATCGCCGCGCGCTTCAGCTTGTCCTTCAGCTTGTCGACCGTTTCGCGCAGCGTCTTCGCGTCGGCGCCGTCGAGCGTCGCGGCCAGCACGTACACGCCGCCGACTTCGACGGCCTGCTGCGCGAGCTCGTCGCCCTGGCTCGACGCGAGCTTCGACTTCAGCGCGCCCAGCTCCTTCTCGAGCGATTTCACCTGCTCCTGCACCTGCGCGATCCGCTGCGTGAGTTCCGACGGCTGCGCCTTCAGCGCGGCCGCGGCTTCGTTCACGCGTGCGTCGAGCTCCTGCACGTAGCGCACCGCGTTGTCGCCGGTGATCGCTTCGACGCGGCGGATGCCGGCCGCGACGCCGCCTTCGACGACGATCTTGAACAGGCCGATGTCGCCGGTGCGGTGCACGTGCGTGCCGCCACACAGTTCGCGCGAGAAGCCGAGATCGAGCACGCGCACTTCATCGCCGTACTTCTCGCCGAACAGCGCCATCGCGCCGCCCTTCACCGCTTCGTCGTACGGCATCACGCGCACGATGCCCGGCGCGTTCGCGAGGATTTCGTTGTTGACGATCTGCTCGACGCGACGGATTTCGTCGTCGGTCATCGGTGCGTTGTGCGCGAAGTCGAAACGGGTCTTTTCCGCGTCGACGAGCGAACCCTTCTGCTGCACGTGCGCGCCGAGCACCTCGCGCAGCGCCTTGTGCATCAGGTGGGTGGCCGAGTGGTTGCGCTGCGTGCGTGCGCGGCGATGCGCGTCGATTTCCGCGCGCAGCACGTCGCCCACCTTAAGCAGGCCCTGCTCCAGCGTGCCGTGATGGCCGATCACGTCGGCCTGCACCTTCAGCGTGTCGGCCACCGCGAAGCGCGTCGCGGCGTTCGCGAGCACGCCCTGGTCGCCGACCTGGCCGCCCGATTCCGCGTAGAACGGCGTGTGGTCGAGCACGACGACCGCATCCTGGCCAGCCTTCACTTCGTTGACGGCCGAGCCGTCGACGTACAGCGCGACGACCTTCGCGTCGTCGAACGCGATTTCCTCGTAACCGTGGAAGGTGGTCTTCGCGCCCGAGTATTCGAGGCCCTGCGTGGCCTTGAACTTGCCGGCCGCACGCGCCTGCTCGCGCTGGCGCGCCATCGCGTCGTCGAAGGCCGGCTCGTCGACCGTCATCCCGCGCTCGCGGCACACGTCGGCCGTCAGGTCCAGCGGGAAGCCGTAGGTATCGTGCAGCTTGAACGCGAGCTCGCCGTCGAGCACCTTGCCGCCCTTCGCTTCGACATCCGCCAGCGCGGCTTCGAGGATCGACATCCCGTGCTCGATCGTCTCGAAGAAGCGCTCCTCTTCCTGGCGCAGCACGTCGGTCACGCGCTGCTCGGCTTCCTTCAGCTCCGGATAGGCGGTGCCCATCTCGGCGACGAGGTCGGCCACCAGCTTGTGGAAGAACGCGCCCTTGCGGCCGAGCTTGTAGCCGTGGCGGATCGCGCGGCGCACGATCCGGCGCAGCACGTAGCCGCGGCCTTCGTTGCCGGGGATCACGCCGTCGACGATCAGGAACGAGCACGCGCGGATGTGATCGGCGATCACCTTCAGCGAGTTGTTCGTGAGGTCGCTGATCTCGGTCACGCGCGCGGCGGCCTTGATCAGGTTCTGGAACAGGTCGATCTCGTAGTTGCTGTGCACGTGCTGCAGCACCGCGGCGAGACGCTCGAGGCCCATGCCGGTGTCGACCGACTGCTTCGGCAGGCGCGTCATGTTGCCCTGCGCGTCGCGGTTGAACTGCATGAACACGAGGTTCCAGATCTCGATGTAGCGGTCGCCGTCTTCTTCAGGCGACCCCGGCGGGCCGCCCCACACGTCCGGGCCGTGGTCGTAGAAGATTTCGGTGCACGGGCCGCACGGGCCGGTGTCGCCCATCGTCCAGAAGTTGTCCGACGCGTAGCGCGCGCCCTTGTTGTCGCCGATCCGGATGATCCGCTCGGTCGGCACGCCGACTTCCTTCGCCCAGATGTCGTACGCCTCGTCGTCTTCCTGGTAGACGGTGACCCACAGCTTGTCCTTCGGCAGCTGGTAGACCGTGGTCAGCAGCTCCCACGCGAACTTGATCGCGTCGTGCTTGAAGTAGTCGCCGAACGAGAAGTTGCCGAGCATCTCGAAGAACGTGTGGTGGCGCGCCGTGTAGCCGACGTTCTCGAGGTCGTTGTGCTTGCCGCCCGCGCGCACGCTGCGCTGCGCCGTCGTGGCGCGCGAGTACGGGCGCGGGTCCGTGCCGAGGAAGACGTCCTTGAACTGGACCATGCCCGAGTTCGTGAACATCAGCGTGGGGTCGTTACCGGGCACGAGGCTCGACGAGCGGACGATCGTGTGGCCCTTCGATTCGAAGAATTTGAGGAATTTCTCGCGGATTTCGGCAGCTTTCATGGCGTGCGGGGACAGTCTGGCAAAGACGGCTTCAAACGCCGGCGCCCCAGGCGGGGCGCGCGGCGGCATGGATTCGGAAACGATCGATTATACGATACAGACCGCCCGCCCAAGCGGCAGCGGCCCGCTGCGACGGGCGACCGGCGTGGGCGACCGGCCTGGGCCACCCGCGCGGCCGATTCGCCTTAAGATGCTCGACATGCCAATCGGCCTTGCCGACAACGCAGGCCCGCCATGAAAGGAGACGATTCGACGATGGGTGCCCTGAGCCATATCCGCGTGCTGGACCTGACCCGCGTGCTCGCGGGCCCGTGGTGCGCGCAGACCCTCGCCGATTTCGGCGCGGACGTGATCAAGGTCGAGCGCCCGGGCGCCGGCGACGACACGCGCCACTGGGGGCCGCCGTACCTGAAGGACGCGGACGGCGCGGATACCGCCGAGGCCGCGTACTACCTCGCGGCGAACCGCAACAAACGCTCGGTGACGGTCGACATCGCGACGCCGGAAGGCCAGCAGATCGTGCGCGAGCTTGCCGCGCAAAGCGACGTCGTGCTCGAGAACTACAAGGTCGGGCAATTGAAGAAGTACGGGCTCGATTACGACTCGCTGCGGGCGGTGAAGCCCGATCTCGTCTACTGCTCGGTCACCGGCTTCGGCCAGACCGGGCCGTACGCGCATCGCGCGGGCTACGACTTCATCGTGCAGGGGATCGGCGGCTTCATGAGCATCACCGGCGAACGCGACGGCGAGCCGGGCGGCGGCCCGCAGAAGGCCGGCGTCGCGATCGCCGATCTCGCGACCGGCCTCTATTCGACGATCGCCGTGCTCGCCGCGCTCGCGCACCGCGACCGCACGGGCGAAGGCCAGTACATCGACATGGCGCTGCTCGACGTGCAGGTCGCGCTGCTCGCGAACATGAACACCAACTTCCTCGCGAGCGGCAAGCCGCCGGTGCGCTGGGGCAACGCGCACCCGAACATCGTGCCGTACCAGACGTTCCAGACGCGCGACGGCTGGATCATCGTGGCGGTCGGCAACGACGGGCAGTTCCGCAAGTTCGTCGAGGCCGGCGGCCAACCCGAGCTGGCCGACGACGAGCGCTTCGCGACGAACCCGTCGCGCGTGCGTCACCGCGATACGCTGGTGCCGATCCTCGCGGAGATGGTGAAGGCGCGCGACAAGGCCGACTGGATCGGCGCGCTCGAAGCGGCCGGCGTGCCGTGCGGGCCGATCAACGATCTCGACGAGGTATTCGACAACGAGCAGGTGGTCGCGCGCGGGATGCAGGTCTCGCTGCCGCATCCGTGCGGCGCGGACGTGAAGCTCGTGCGCAACCCGATCCGGATGAGCGCGACGCCGCCCGACGCGCGCACGGCCCCGCCGCTGCTCGGCGCGCAGACGGAAGACGTGTTGCGCGACATGCTCGGCTACGACGACGAGCGGATTGCCGCGTTGAAGGCGAAGCAGGCGATCTGAGCGCGTGTGACACCCGGCCCGGCCGCCCACGCCAGCAGTGTCGGCCAGGTATATCGGGGGTCAGCGCCGCGCAAGCGTATCGCACCCGCCAGCGAGCAGTGCGAGCGCGGCACGCGCATCGCCTGTCACGCAGTCGAAGCGGAACACGCAAACGCGACCCTCGCATGCTTCCACGCATTGCCGTGACCGATCAACCTGAATCCGTTTCGTCGCGGCTCCGTTGTTTTCTTTGGTGCGGTCCGATCGTGCGGGCTGGACTGGCATGGAGGCCTTCCGTCTGGTCGAATGGCCCGCCAGACTACCCATTACCGGCTTCAAGCGATATTGGACACGTCAGAAATTCGGCGCGCTGTCCGATAGCAGGTGAGCCTGCTGCCGCGCACGCCCACCAAGCGATGAGCCCGGATGGCGCGACGTGCTTCGGGGACTGCCGACGCGCACGGCTACGCCGCTGCTCGGCGACGACGAACGGATCGCGGCGTTAAAGGCGAAGCCGACGATCTGAAGGTCCTGCGATCCGCCCTGCGCGATACGGTCAACCCGCGACCGCCAGCGCATCGAGCCAGCCGCGCGCTTGCGGCCAGTCGCCGAGCCCGCTGTCGGCGTTGATGTGGCCGCGCGGGCCGAGGTTATGGAACGTGCTGCCCCACGCGTTCGCGCAGCCGCGTGCGAACGCGAGCGAACCGTACGGATCGTCGCTGCTCGCAACCACGCAGGTCGGAAACGGCAACCGCTCGTGCGGCACCGGGCCGAAGCCGTGCGCGTCAGCCGGAAACACGGGCCCGGCCGGATCGGGCAATGCGACGAGCAGCGCGCCGCGCACTTTCGCGAGCGCGGCCGGCCGCGCGTAGCGGGTCGCCCACCATGCGGTGGTCAGCGTACCGAGGCTGTGGCCGGCGATCAGCACGGGCCCGCGCGCGGCTTCGACCGCCCGGTCGAGCGCGCGACACCAGCCGTTGCGAAACGCGTGGTTCCAGTCCGGCATCGCAATCCGCACGAAACGCGGATCGGCGCGCTCCCAGCGGCTCTGCCAGTGAAGCGGGCCCGAATTGGCGTAGCCCGGCAAGACGAAAACGACGGGGTCGGTCATGGAAGGATTCGTCGACGAATGGAATCGTGTTGTAGCGTCGACGCAGTGTCGCACACCCGCCTCTCCCTGATGGTGCCTGTCAAAATCCGGGGGATGTGCGTGACCTTCAAGCGGTCGTGACGCACTCAGCCAGGCGTCACGACCAGGGGCCGGCGGTCGGGTACGCCCGCCGGCGTGAATCAGCGTACGCCGGCGCCGACCAGGCCGCCTGCCGCCGCGCCGGCGACCGTGCCGACCGGGCCGCCGGTGATCAGGTAGCCGAGCGCGCCACCCGCGGCCGCGCCGATACCGGCGTTACGCTGCGTATGCGTCATCGCGCAGGCGCCGAGTTGCGACAGGGCTGCGACGATCACCGCGGTACGAACGAAAAAAGTGGTCTTCTTCATCATGATTGTTGGCTTCCTCCCGCTTCGCAAAAATCGCGATTGGCGGCATTGAATCGGTGAAGCCATCATAGGAAAAGCCGAACGACGCCCGCAATCCGATTTACGTCGTGTTACAGCCGACACACACTCGATATATTGCGATACGCATCGCGAACCGACGGCGCCCGACCGGCAGCCCGCGCGGGACGGACCCCGGTCAGGTAGAATTACAGGATTAATCCGGCGCGACGCGCCGACACAACCCTGACGCCAACCGCATGAGCACCGAACGCAACGACGCCCCCGCGGCTTCCAATTTCATCCGCAACATCATCGACGACGACAACCGCACCGGCAAATGGGGCGGCCGCGTCGAGACGCGCTTCCCGCCAGAGCCGAACGGCTATCTGCACATCGGCCACGCGAAGAGCATCTGCCTGAACTTCAGCGTCGCGCGCGACTACGGCGGCGTGTGCCACCTGCGCTTCGACGACACGAACCCGGAAAAGGAAAGCGTCGAATACGTCGACTCGATCGTCGACGCGGTGCGCTGGCTCGGTTTCGACTGGCGCAAGGACGCGGTCGATCACCAGTATTTCGCGAGCGACTACTACGACAAGCTGTACGAGTTCGCCGAGCTGCTGATCCAGCGCGGCAAGGCGTACGTCGACAGCCAGAGCGCCGACGAAATGCGCGCGAATCGCGGCTCGCTGACCGAAGGCGGCAAGCCGTCGCCGTTCCGCGACCGCTCGCCCGAGGAAAACCTCGACCTGTTCCGCCGCATGAAGGCCGGCGAGTTCAAGGAAGGCGAGCACGTGCTGCGCGCGAAGATCGACATGGCGTCGCCGAACATGAACATGCGCGACCCGGTGATCTACCGGATCCGCTACGCGCACCACTACCGCACCGGCGACGCCTGGTGCGTGTATCCGATGTACGACTACACGCACTGCATCTCGGATGCGCTCGAAGGCATCACGCACTCGCTGTGCACGCTCGAATTCGAGGATCACCGCCCGCTGTACGACTGGGTGCTGAACGAACTCGCGGAAGCCGGCGTGTTCGCGCGTCCGCTGCCGCAACAGATCGAATTCTCGCGGCTGAATCTCACGTACGCGATCACCAGCAAGCGCAAGCTGCTGCAGCTCGTCACCGAAGGCCACGTCGACGGCTGGGACGACCCGCGGATGCCGACGATCGTCGGCGTGCGCCGCCGCGGCTTCACGCCGGAGAGCATCCACCTGTTCTGCGAGCGGATCGGCGTGACGAAGATCGATTCGTGGATCGACATGAGCGTCTTCGAAGGCGCGCTGCGCGACGACCTCGACGACAAGGCCGCGCGCACGGTCGCGGTGCTCGATCCGCTGAAGCTCGTGATCGACAACTATCCGGAAGACCTCGAGGAAGCGTGCACGGCGCCCGTGCATCCGCACCATCCGGACCGCGGCGTGCGCACGTTCCCGATCTCGCGCGAGCTGTGGATCGAGCGCGAGGATTTCGTCGAGAATCCGCCGAAGGGCTATTTCCGGCTGTTCCCGGGCAACAAGGTGCGCCTGCGCTACGGCTACGTGATCGAATGCACGGGCTTCGACAAGGACGCCGACGGCAACGTGACGGCCGTGCACTGCAACTACTTCCCGGACAGCAAGTCGGGCACCGAAGGCGCGAACACGTACAAGGTCAAGGGCAACATCCACTGGGTCAGCGCGAAGCACGCGCAGCCGGCCGAAGTGCGGATCTACGACCGCCTGTTCAAGGAGCCGCACCCGGACGCGGGCGGCGCGAACTTCCTCGAGGCGCTGAACCCCGATTCGAAGAAGATCGTGCAGGCGTACGTCGAGCCGGGCAACGGCGATGTCGCGCCGGAAACGCGCCTGCAGTTCGAGCGCCACGGCTACTTTGTTGCAGACCGTGTCGATTCGAAGCCGGGCAAGCCGGTGTTCAACCGGATCGTCGGGCTGCGCGACAGCTGGGGCAAGCCGGCCTGACGGCCTGCTCCGCACGGCGGCGGGCGGCTTCGCAAGTCGCCCCGCTGCCTGCCCATGAAAAAAACCGGCTCGAGGGCCGGTTTTTTCATGGGCGTGCGCCGAAGGACGGCAGGCGTGGAAGCCGCGGCGCCCGTTCACGCACCCGACAATCGCCGATGCAACTCCACCAGCGACAGCTTCGTACGAAACAGCCGCGCGAGACTGCGGCTCGCATAGGTGTCGACGTCGCCCGGCACGGTCCAGCGGTACGCGTCCATCTCGGGAATCATCGAGCCGTCGCGACGGCTCGGAAACAGCGACGTACACGTGCACTGCGCGGGATCGATCTCGCCGTCGGCCACCTGCACCGCGAACAGGTGCAGATCCTTGTCGTGCCGGTACGCGAAGCGGCCCAGATCGAGCAAGCGCGCCGGCGCGAACTCGATGCCGGTTTCCTCGAGCAGTTCGCGCAGCGCGGCGTCGGCCGGCGTCTCGCCCTGCTCGCCCTGCCCCTTCGGGATGTCCCAGTGCGTGGTGTCCGTCGCGTGCGCGAGGAACACGCGGCCATCCGCATCGAGGATCACGACGCCGCACGACACCGTGCGCGGCGCGCCGCCCCGCTTCGTCACGTGCGTGCTCAGCGCTTCTGCAGCTGCCACTTGCCCGCGGCCGTCTTGCAGTAGACGGGCTTGAGCGTCATCGTCTGGCCCTTCGCGGTGATTTCGGTCGCGATTTCGCGGCAGGTCTTGCCGTCCGTCTCGGTCGTGCTCGGCGTGAGCTTCGCGTCGATCTGCGTGCCGCGGCCGCTGCTCTGCCATGTCGTGGTTTCGCCGTCCTTGCCTTCGTCGCGCGCCTGCACGACCGCCTTGGACAGCGACGCGCGATCGGTCTTGCTGAAATAGCTGATCGGCGTGTCGTTCAGGAAGTTCAGGTTGTTCTGTGCATGGGCGGGCAGCATCGCGGCTGCGCATGCGGCGCCGGCCAGCACGCGCGTGACGACGGAAAGGGATGCACGCATCGACATGTTTTTTCTCCTTGGATGTTCGATCGAACGGCGTGGCGCATGCCGGCGAACCGGGGGCCGGCCCTCCGGCGCGCGCCACGACCGTCAGCGAGCGAGCATAGCATGCGTGCTGCAGTGAACGCCTTCTACGGCTTGGCTGACGCGGCCGTTTGCTGATATCCGTCAGTCAGCGTGCCGAGGAACGCGATCACATCCTTGATCTCGGCCGCGTTCAGCGCCGGCGGGTCGCCGCGCTTGCGGTCGAACGGCGGCTCGCGGTTGATGTTCGGCCAGTAGCGCTTCGGCAAATCGTCGTAGATCTGCACCTTGCCGTGCACGACCGGGTAGAACTTCTCCGGATGGATGTCGCGCTCGACGTAGAAGCGCATCACGTCCTCGAGCGAGTGATAGACGCCGTTGTGGAAGAACGTCTTGCGCAGCGCGACGTTGCGCAGCGACGGCGTGCGGAACAGCCCGCAGAATTCGTCGCGCCCCTTCAGGTCGGTGCGTTCGGGGCCGCAGGCGCCGAGATCGTGGAAGCGCGGGTCGCGATTGACGGGCAGCGCGCGGTTGCGCGGCACCGCGATCGCGATCAGCCCGAAATCGCTGAACTGCGGCGGGCCGCCTTCGAGCGTGCGTTGGCTGATGTGACAGCTCGCGCAGTTGCCCTTCTTCTCGTCGTTGAACAGCTGCAGCCCGTGCAGCTCCGCGGGCGTGAGCTGTGCGTGGCCGGCCAGATACGCGTCGTATTTGCTCGTGTACGGATCGAACAGCGCCGGCTGCTGCTGGAATGCGTCGAGCGCGCGGAGCACCGCACCGAACGTCGCCTGGTCGTCGCCGAGCACCGTTTCGCCGAACGCCTTGCGGAATGCATCGGCATACGGCGCGGCGCGAACCGCCTTCGCGACCCGTGCGGGCGAACTGCTCATCTCGAACGGCGACGTGAGCGGAATGCGCGCCTGCGCATCGCGCGTATCGACGCGACCGTCCCAGGTCAATCCGCCGGTCGGACCCGCGTCGATGCTTTCGTCCCCTTCGTCCGGCGAATCGTGGAAGTGCTCGCTGAACGGCGGGATGCCGCGCAGGTACTTCAGCGACGGCACCGCGCGAAAGCCGGTACGGTGCATGTCGTCGCCGCCGAGCTGCACCGACAGCGCGTTCGGCGGCCCGAACGCATGCTCGGCGCTGTGGCACGACGCGCAAGCGAGCTTGCCGGACCCGGACAGCGACGGATCGAAGAACAGCTGCTTGCCGAGCGCCGTCATCTGCTTCACGCCCTCGAACACCTGCGCGCGCGTCTGCGGCTGGCCGGCCGGCGCGACCGCCGGGCTGGCCGGCGCGGCCTGGGCCGCCGGTACGACGGACGCGGCCGATGCAGTCGTGCCGGGCTGCGCATCGCAACCGGCGAGCGCCGCGAGCGCGCCGGCCACCGCGAGCGTCGCCGCGGCAGGGATCAGCGATCGCGCGAACGCGAAGGATTTCAACAGGGTGTGCATTCGTTGTGCGGGTAGCGGTGGGCAATCGGCCGGAGCTTATGTCAGTTCCGTGACCGTTCAATGACGTTCCACCGACAGTCAATTGAAAGCGCCCCTACACCCGGCTGTCAAATCGGTTCCAGATAATGCGCGCAGCCGGGCGGTACCGCGAGGTTCGTGCGCCGGCCCTTCCGCCACCCGGTTCCCACACGCGACCAACGACGAATGAGAGAGAACATCGCATGAAGAAGCACGCCTGGATTCGCTACACGCCGATCGCCCTCGCGGCCGCGCTCAGCCTGACCGCCTGCGGCGGCGACGACGTTACGCAACAGGGCCTGTCGGCCGTCAAGAACGTCGTCGTGATCTACGCGGAAAACCGCAGCTTCGACAACCTGTACGGCAACTTCCCGGGCGCGAACGGTCTGCAGAACGCGACGGCCGCGAACTCGGTGCAGAAGGACCGCGACGGCTCGACGATGGCGACGCTGCCGAAGATCTGGGGCGGCCTGACCGCGACCGGCATCACGCCGGCGGTGACCGAGGCGATGACGGCGAACCTGCCGAACGCGCCGTTCGCGATCGACGATCCGAACGGCTTCAACCAGTCGATGAGCATCGCAACGCGCGACATCGTGCACCGCTTCTACCAGGACCAGATGCAGATCAACGGCGGCAAGAACGACATGTACGCCGCATGGACCGACGCGGGCGGCCTGACGATGGGCCATTACACGGCCGATCCGTCGAAGCTGCCGCTGTGGAAGATCGCGCAGCAGTACGTGCTCGCCGACAACTTCTTCATGGGCGCGTTCGGCGGTTCGTTCCTGAACCACCAGTACCTGGTCTGCGCATGCGCGCCGTACTACCCGAACGCCGACAAGAGCCCGGCGGCCGGCAAGATCGCAGTCCTGAACGCCGACGGCAAGTCGCTGAAGGTCGCGACGAACTCGCCGGCTTCCGCGCTGAGCGGCCCGCCGAAGTTCGTCAACGACGGCGCGCTGACGCCCGACTTCTACGGCATCAACACGATGCAGCCGGCGTATCAGCCGAGCGGCAACAAGGCGGCCGCGGGCGGCGACCCGCTGCTCGCAGACCCGGCCAATCCGTCGACGATGCCGCCGCAGACGGCGACCAACATCGGCGACCTGATGACCAACGCGGGCGTGTCGTGGGCGTGGTATTCCGGCGCATGGGGCCAGGCGCTGCAGGCGAGCCAGAACGGCACGTCGAACGTGATCTACGGCGCCGACCTGTCGACGCCGAACTTCCAGCCGCACCACCAGCCGTTCAATTACTTCGCGAACCAGGCGCCGGGCACCGCGAGCCGTGCGCAGCACCTGCTCGACGGCGGCGCGAACGGCGCCGAGTTCATCAAGGCGATCGATGCGGGCGCGTTGCCGCAGGTCACGTTCTACAAGCCGCAAGGCAACCTGAACGAGCACCCGGGCTACACGGACGTCACGTCCGGCGATCAGCACATCGCCGACGTGATCGCGCACCTGCAGGCCAGCCCTCAATGGAAGAACATGGTCGTGGTCGTCACGTACGACGAAAACGGCGGCTTCTGGGATCATGCGACGCCGCCGAATGCCGATCGCTGGGGCCCGGGCACGCGCATTCCGGCGCTGATCGTGTCGCCGTATGCGAAGAAGGGCTTCGTCGACCACACGCAGTACGACACGGGCTCGATCCTGCGCTTCATCACGCGCCGCTTCTCGCTGCCGCGCCTCGCGGGCCTGCAGCAGCGCGACGACGCGCTGAAGGCGAACGGCGCGCAGCCGATGGGCGACCTGACGAACGCGCTCGCGCTGTCGCCGAACCTGTAACGGCATCGCCGTCACCGCGAACGGGCCGGCCCATGCTACCGGCCCGGACGAACGAAGGGCAGCCCCGCAGTTCACGGGGCTGCCCTTTTTCATGCCGCGTGCGGGTGGCCGCGCGCCGCCGTCACCAGCCGTACTTCAGCTCGACGCCGACGTAATCGGCGTTGTGCCCGCCCGCCTGCCGGATCGCATCGCCGACCTGGAAGTGCACGGCCTCCACCGCGCCGATCAGGTTCGCGGCGATCGTCCAGTCCGCGCGCAACTGCACGTACATCCCCGTCCACAACCCGCCCTTGCCCGCCGTGCCCGGCACCGGGATGTTCGGCTGCTGATAGACGGCGTCGCCGGTCGTCTCGCGCCACTGGAAGCCCAGCGCGCCGAGCAGCGACAGGTTCGCCGACGGTTTCAGCGTCACGGACGGCTTCACGTGAATCAGGTTCGCGTAGCTCGTATAGCCGGCCAGCGTGAAGTAATAGCCGTTCGGAAACAGCGGATTGAAGGTGCCGACGCGGCCGTCGTGCGGATGCCGGTCGCCCGACGCCGCGTCGACCTGCAGCGCGATGCGTGGCGACCACGGCGCGTCGAGCCTGTAGCCGGCGATCGAACCGACGGCCCACGCGCCGATCGTGGCGTTGCCGACCGTGCCGGTCTGAAGCATCGTCTCGAGATCCCAGTCGAAGCGCCCATGCGTGCCCGTGTAGCGGACGTCCCATACGTCGCGATGCTCGGGGCCGCTCGCATCGAGGAAACGTGCGCTGCTGCGGTTGTAGCGCGACCAGTAGCCGGACAGGTCGCCCGGCCCGACCGACTGTCGCTCGAAGCGCACGCCGCTGAACGTGAGGTCGCGATTCGACACGTCGTCGAAATCGGACGCGTCGCGGTTCTGCACCGGCTGCGTCGCATAGCCGATGAAGCGCCACTTGCCGTATTCGTAATCGGCCCACACCGCATCGAACGCCAGCCGCACGTTCGGGCCGTCGCGCGCGGCGATGAAGCGCTGCAAATCGAACGCCATCTCCTGCCGACCGACGCGGAACTTGACCGTGCCACCGCCGAGCGCGCCCGTGTAGGTCGCGAACGCCTGTTCGAGATCGAGCGGGTTCTTGTCGACCGGCGACACCGTGTTCTTGCCGAACGCGCGTGCGTCCTGCAATTGCGCGAAGAACTGCCAATGCGGGCCGAGATGCGCATCGGCGTGCACTTCGACGCGCTGGATCACGTACGTATCCGATTGCGCGGCGCCGATGCCGAACAGCGGCGCGTCGTTGGTCTCGAGCCGCTCGCGCAGGTTCACGCCGAGCGACAGATAGGACTGCGGATCGTGGCCGAGCGGGATGTATTTGAGCCCGTCGAGCGGCTCCTGCGGCACGCAGGGACTCGCGAGCACCGACCAGTCTTCCTGCCAACGATTGAACAGGACGGTCGGGCGTTTGGCGGTGCACGTCGATGCGGTGGTCGCCGCGGACGTCGAGGCCGGCGCCGGTTCTTGCGTCGAAGTCGAGGTCGACGCAGCCGCCGTTTCCGCGAACGCCGCGTTGGCGCCCGCGCACAGCAGGCCCGCGACGATCGACGCGCGCGCGGCCCGCTCGAAGCGGCGGCCGTGGCGTCGCCTGCGCCGCTCGTTCATGCACGCTCCTGCGTCGGGGTACCGGCCGCTTGCGCGGCGCACAGCGCAAGCGTCGCGAGCGCGCCGACGGGCACCAGCAGCGCCAGGAACCCGACGTAGCGGAACCCGAGCGCACCGCCCGCCGCGCCGAGCGCGAACGCGACGATCGCCGGCAGCATCTTCGCGAAGCGTGCGCGAGCGGTGGCGCGCACGCTGTCCGCCGTGCCGGGCGACAGCATGTCGACGGCATCGAGAATCGCCTGCGTGACGTTGCCGGTCATCACCGTGTTCGGCACGCCGCCCGTGCGCGCGATCACGCGCGGATGCGCGTTCTGCACGCCCATCGCGAACGTGCCGACGATGCCGGCCACGAGCGCCGCCACGCTGTCGGGCTGCGTGACGGGCGTCGCCCACACGCCGGCCGCGCAGAAGCCGAACAGCAGCACGGCCTGCACCGTGTGCAGCACGCGCGTGCCCTGCCACGCGGGCCGCGCGGCCATCGACCGCGCGATCAGGCTGCTCGCGATCACGCCGCATACGAACGCCGGAAACACGCTGAGCTTGAGTATGACGCCCTGCCCGAAGCCCGCGAGGCCCGCGCCGATCAGCACGAAGTTGCCGGTCACGTGCGCGGTGAACAGCCCGAACAGCGCGACGAAGCTCAGCGTGTCGACGAAGCCGGCCACCGCGGCGAGAATCGTGTCCTCGTGCTTCATCGCGCTACGCTCGCGTGGATTTCGGCGACGTAGCCGCCCGGGAACTGCACGAGCGCCGCGTCGCGGCCGTCCGACTTGAACGGCGGCACCAGCACCGTCACGCCCGCGCCTTCGGCCTGCTTCAGCGTCGCCGCGAGATCGGCGACTTCGTAGCCGGTCATTTCGCGCCCGAACGGGTAAGGCAGATGGCCGTCGGTCACCAGCACGGTCATCTTGCCGAAGCCCGATTCGATGCGAATCCGGCGGTACGTATCGTCCGGCCGGCCGATCTCGATGCCCGGCGCCTTCAGGTTGTCGGACACCACCTTGCCTTTCGAGAACTTGACGAAGTCGTGCACGAATTTGCGGACGCTTTGCGGCGACACGTACACGCGATTTTCGGGGACGGTCTGCAGCGCGTCGTAATTCGGCGCCTGCGTGTGCCAGTACAGCTGCATGTTCACGCCGCCCGCCCACGTGACGATCGTGTCGCGACCGATCGGATCGGGGAACGTGTCGACGATCACGTCGGCGCCGTGCTCGCGTGCGGACTTCACGGCGACGTCCATGTCGGTCACGAGATAGCCGGTACGCTCCGCGCAGAACGGATACGGGATCGGCGTCTTGAAGCCGAACACCGAAATCGTGCCGACCGGCGTCAGCACGAGTTGCGACATCGTCTGGCTCGGCGTCGGCGTGACCTGGAACACGCCCTGCTTCGACTTCTTGCCGCCGAACGTCGCGACGAAGCTGTCGGTGAAGCGATCGAAGTCTTCGGGTGCGACGCACACGTGCGTCGTGTCGTACTGCGGACCGACCGCCACCGTCGGCACGACCGCGGGCGGCGCCGGCGGTTTCGCGAACGTCACGGGGGCGACGGCCAGGCCGCCCGCGAGCGTCGCGGCGAGCAGCACGGAACGAACGGATTTCATCACAGGGTTTCCTGGTTGTTGCATCGTCATCGAATGGAACGGCCATCATCGGCCGATTGCCGCGCATCGTCGAGCACGGTCGCGAGCACGAGTGCCGCGATCAGCCCGAGATGCTCGAAAAAGCTGTTGAGCGCCATGAAGTGTTCGGCACCCGAACGGTTCCAGAAATCGTTCGCCACGACCATCGCGACGAGCGTCAGCATGCCGAGGCTGCCGGCGCCCAGCCACGTGAAACGGCGAAACACCACGCACAGCGAGCCCGCGATCTCGACCGCGATCGCGAGCGCCGCCCACAGTGCGGCCGGCTGCAGGCCGAAATGCGCCTGCTCCGCGACCGCGGCGGGGAAGTCGAGCGCCTTCGCGACGCCGCCGAGCAGATAGGCGGACACCAGCGCGACGCGCGCGAGCGGCAGGACCCATGGTTGCGCGAGCAGCGCGCGGATCCACGCGGGGGTGCGGTAGACGGTGCGCGTCGTCATGTCAGATCGCCCAGCACGAACACCCGAACGCGCCCCAGAAGCCCTTCGCATCCGACGTCGGTAACGTGCTCGCCCATGCGCTCGCGTGCGCATGCTGGTGAAGGTTGCATTCGTTCGCGCAGCCGCACATCGCGGCGGCCGCTGCCGCGCGTTGCAGCGGCGCGCCGTTGCGTTGCGTCGCGCCCCAGCCGCCATAGCCGCCGAACTCGCGCACCGGCGACCAGTCCGGCATCGCCGGCGGAATCGGCGCGTCGTGCGATGCGAACGGCCCCGCGCCCCACACGATCTTCCCGTCGACCACCGTCAGCAACGCGGTCGTGGCGGCGATATCGTCTTCCGCGCACCCGAAGAAATCGCGATCGGGGACCACCAGGTCGGCAAGCTGACCCACCGCGATCCGGCCTTTCTTGCCTTCCTCGTTCGAGAACCACGTCACATACTCGGTCCACATCCGCAGCGCGGTTTCGCGATCGAGCAGGTTGCGCTGCGGATACATGCGCATGCCGCCGACCGTCTTGCCCGTCACGAGCCACGAAAGCGATACCCACGGGTTGTACGACGCGACGCGCGTCGCGTCCGTGCCGGCCGACACCTTGAGCCCCTTCGCGAGCATCTTCGCGACCGGCGGCGTCGCCTCCGCGGCTTGCGCGCCGTAGCGCTCGACGAAGTATTCGCCCTGGTACGCCATCCGGTGCTGCACCGCGATCCCGCCGCCGAGCGCGGCGATCCGGTCCATCGATTGCTCGGTGATCGTTTCCGCGTGATCGAAGAACCAGTTCAGCCCTTCGAGCGGAATGTCCTCGTTGACCTTCTCGAACACGTCGAGCGCGCGGCTGATCGTTTCGTCATAGGTCGCGTGCATGCGCCACGGCCAGCGGTTTTCCGCGAGCACGCGCACGACGCCTTCGAGATCGTCCTCCATCTGCGCGGGCAGGTCCGGACGCGCGACGCGGAAGTCTTCGAAGTCGGCCGCGGAAAACGCCAGCATCTCGCCGGCGCCGTTGTTGCGGAAGTAGTCGGTGCCGTCGTGATACTTGACGCTCTTCGTCCAGTTCACGAAGTCTTCCTTCTCCGCGTTCGGCTTCTGCGTGAACAGGTTGTACGCGATCCGGATCGTCATCTCGCCCGCGTCGTGCAGCTTGCGGATCACTTCGTAATCGTCGGGGTAATTCTGCGAACCGCCGCCCGCGTCGATCACGCCCGTCACGCCGAGCCGGTTCAGCTCTCGCATGAAATGGCGCGTCGAGTTGTATTGATACTCGAACGGCAGCTTCGGCCCCTTCGCGAGCGTCGCGTAGAGGATCGTCGCGTTCGGGTTCGCGAGCAGCAGGCCGGTCGGGTTGCCGGCGGCATCGCGCAGGATCGTGCCGCCCGGCGGCTCCGGCGTGTCCTTCGTGTAGCCGACGACACGCAGCGCGGCCGCGTTCAGCAACGCGCGATCGTACAGGTGCAGGATGAACACCGGCGTGTCCGGCGCGACCGCATTGAGTTCGTCGATCGTCGGCAGTCGCTTCTCCACGAACTGATGTTCTGTGAAGCCGCCGACCACGCGCACCCACTGCGGCGCGGGCGTGATCGCGACCTGCTGCTTGAGCATCTCCATCGCGAGCGCAAGCGACGGCACGCCGTCCCAACGCAGTTCCATGTTGTAGTTCAGTCCGCCACGAATCACGTGGCAGTGGTTGTCGATCAGACCCGGCAGCACGCCGCGGCCGCCGAGATCGACCACCTTCGTCGCGCGGCCCGCGAGCGGCATCACGTCCGCTTCGCTGCCGACGGCGACGAAGCGGCCGTCCTTGATCGCGACGGCGGTCGCGACCGGGTTCGCGCGGTCGAGCGTCGTGATGTGCCCGTTGTGCAGGATCAGATCGGGTCGAGTATCGGTTGCGCTCATTGACATCTCCTCGATGCGGTCAGAAGCCGAGCCAGTGACGAACCGGCGCGATGGCCTGCACGCCGACCAGCATGCCGGCGAGGCCCACCAACGCGATCAGCGGCGGCGCAGGCGAGCGTACCTTGATCACGCTGTACACGACGCCGATCAGCACGCCGGCGCCCAATGAAACTAGATAAGATTCCATAACGATTTCTCCCGGCCGGATTAGAATGATCCGCATCGCATCGGCCGCATGCTACGCTCCCCTCGCATCCGTTTCGCTTCCCTGCCATCCGTTCCGACCATGCAACACCTTCCTGATCTCGAGGCCTGGGCCATCTTCGCGCGCGTCGCGGAGACCGGTTCGTTCGCGAAAGCCGCCGAGCTGCTCGGCGTCTCGCAACCGACCGTGTCGAAAGCGATCGCGCGCCTCGAAAAGCGCCTCGGCGCGATGCTGCTGTACCGCACGTCGCGCAAGCTGTCGCTCACGCCGACCGGCGAACTGCTGCGCGACCGCGCGATCCGCCTGCTCGCCGACGCGGAACTGATCGAGAACGAGGCCACCGCGCAAGCGCTCGAACCGCACGGCCTCGTGCGCGTGAACGCGCCGATGTCGTTCGGGCTGCACCATCTGTCGCCGGTGCTGCCCGCGTTTCTCGAGCGCTATCCGCGCGTCGACATCGATCTCGTGCTCACCGATCACATCGTCGACATCGTATCGGGCGGCTTCGACGTCGCGATCCGCATCGCCGAGTTGAGCGATTCGACGCTGCGCTCGCGTCGCCTCTGCGCGGTGCGCCGGCCGCTCGTCGCGTCGCCCGCGTATCTCGACCGGCGCGGCCGCCCCACGCATCCGCGCGACATCGAACAGCACGTGTGCCTCACGTATACGAACCTGCCGACGCCCGAGCACTGGCGCTTCCGCCATTCGGCATCCGGCGAGGATGTCGGGGTGAACGTGCATGGTCGCATTCGCACGAACAATGCGGACGTGATCCTCCCCGCGCTCGTCGGCGGTCACGGCCTCGCGCTGCAGCCCGAGTTCCTGGTGTGGGACGAACTGCAGCGCGGCGCGCTCGAGGAAGTGATGAGCGACTGGAAGATCGCCGACATCAACGTGAACCTCGTCACGCCGCCCGGCATGCTGCGCGCCGCGCGCGTGACGGTGCTGCTCGATTTCCTCGCCGAACATTTCTCGCGCGCGCCGTGGGCGCTGCCCGCCGCCTGAACGCGTGACGGCCGACGGCACGCGATCGCCGCAGTAACCGTCGCGGCGATCGCGGCGATCGCGGCCGGCGGCCCGTTACTTCGCCGGCACGGCCGGAATCGACTCGTGCGGCGTCGCGGTACGCTGCTGCGCCTTGTGGACCATCGTGTACGCGTAGTCGATGCCCATCCCGTATGCGCCGGAATGCTCCTTGGCGATCGCAACCACGGCATCGTAGGTGTCACGGCGCGCCCAGTCGCGCTGCCATTCGAGCAGAACCTGCTGCCATGTGACCGGCACGACGCCGGCCTGCACCATGCGCTGCATCGCGAAGTCGTGCGCGGCCTGCGACGTGCCGCCCGATGCGTCGGCGACCATGTAGATCTCGTAGTCGCCTTCGAGCATCGCGCACAACGCGAACGTCGTGTTGCAGACTTCGGTCCACAGGCCCGACACGACGACCTTCTTGCGGCCGTTCGCGGCGAGCGCGTCGCGCACCTTCTGGTCGTCCCACGAGTTCATCGACGTGCGTTCGAGCGTCTTCTGGTTCGGGAACACGTCGAGCAGTTCGGGATAGGTGGGGCCCGAGAAGCTCTCGCTTTCGACCGTCGTGATCGTGGTCGGGATGTCGAAGACCTTCGCGGCCTTCGCGAGCCCGACGACGTTGTTCTTCAGCGTCTGGCGATCGATCGACTGCACGCCGAACGCCATCTGTGGCTGCTGATCGATGAAGATCAGCTGGCTGTTCTGCGGCGTCAGTACCTCAAGTTTCGGGTTGCTCATGGCGGATGGGTCCTGTGAACGGAAAAAGGGGCCCGCCTCGACCGTGAAAACGGGAGGCGCCCGGAATGCGTCGGCGCCGGATCGTCATCATCCGGGCCGACACATTTAAGCCGCAAACGCGCGGCGCGAACACCCAAGGAATGGAATCGATCCGATTCCCGAATGGATGTCCGTTCGGGGCCGCCCGCCCTTTTTTTCTTCACGCAAACCCGATACGCTTTCAAGACTCTGACGGCGCCGTTCCGGTGCCGCTCGGCCATCACGAGGCGCACCACCATGAAACCGTATGTCCTGTCGCTGCTCGCCGGCATCCTCGCCGGCGTCATCTACGGCGCGATCGGCGTGAACTCGCCCGCGCCGCCGGTCATCGCGCTCGTCGGCCTGCTCGGCATGCTGGCCGGCGAACAGATCCTGCCCGTCGCGCGGCGCATGCTGTCCGGCCATCGTCTGAACACCGCATGGCGCGATGCGAAGTGCAGCCAGCACATGTTCGGCGCGCTGCCGGGCGGCGCCGCGAACGACCGCAAGCCTTCTTGATCCACCCCATCGCCGCCGGCCACGCATGACCAACGTCGAGCTGTTCCATTACCTGTTGCTGTTGATCTGCGGCGCGGGCGCCCTCACCTGGCTCGCCGAGCGAATCTCGATTCCGCCGGCCGTCGTGCTGCTGCTCGGCGGCTGCGTGGTCGCCGTCGCCGGCAAGCGCGTGCCCGACATGGACCCGGCGCTGCTGCTCGCGGCCGTGCTGCCGCCGCTGCTGATGTCGAGCGGGTTCTATACCGCCTGGAAGGAATTCCGGCAGGAGCTCGCCTCGATCGCGTCGCTCGCGCTCGGGGCCGTGGCGTTCACGACCGTCGCGGTCGCGCTCGCCGTGCATGCGGCGAATCCCGCGCTGCCGTGGGCCGCGTGCTTCACGCTCGGCGCGATCGTGTCGCCGCCCGACGCGGTCGCCGCGAAGGCGATCCTGCAGCGCCACCCGCTGCCCGCGCGGCTCGTCGCGGTGCTGGAAGGCGAAAGCCTCGTCAACGACGCATCGGGCCTGCTGCTGTACCAGATGGCCGTGTCGGCCGCGCTCGCCGTATCGATCACGGCGGCGAGCGCGACCGGCCTGTTCTTCTCGCTCACGCTGATCGGCATCGCGGTCGGCCTCGCGTGCGGCCATGCGATGTGCTGGGTGCTGCAACGCCTGCGCGAGCCGATGCTCGGCATCGTCGTGACGTTCGCGATGGCATGGGGCAGCTACGGGATCGCGGAAGCCGTCCACGGCTCCGGCGTGCTGTCGGTCGTCACCTGCGGCCTCGTGCTCGGCGTGCGCCAGCATCGCGTGTTCGGCGCCGACATGCGGATCAAGGCGAAGGCGACGTGGGAGGCGATCGTGTTCGTGCTCGACGCGCTCGTGTTCATCCTGATCGGCCTCGCGCTGCACGCGATCCTCGCGGGCGTGAACCACGAAGGCGCGGTGCTGATGGCCGGCCTGCGGGTCGCGCTGCCGGCGACGGCCGCCGCGATCGGCGCGCGCATCGTGTGGGTTCGTCGCGATGTGGCTGCCGGGCCGCCTGCGCGCGCGGCGCGCGGCCGCGCGGCGTGGTCGTGGCGCGAAGCCGTCGTGCTC
Organism: Burkholderia sp. LAS2; assembly: GCF_018417615.1. Classification (NCBI taxonomy): domain Bacteria; kingdom Pseudomonadati; phylum Pseudomonadota; class Betaproteobacteria; order Burkholderiales; family Burkholderiaceae; genus Burkholderia; species Burkholderia sp. LAS2. Next base: position 1,904,078 of record NZ_CP071052.1, on the reverse strand, counting down.
GGCTGGTCGGGCATGCGCGGCGTCGTGAGCCTCGCGGCCGCGATCGCGCTGCCGGCCAATTTCCCGGGCCGCGACCTGATCCTGTTCAGCACGTTCCTGCTGATCATCGCGACGCTCGTCGTGCAGGGCGGCACGCTCGCGCCGCTGATCCGCGTGCTGAAACTGCGCCCGGCCGCGCGCCGCACGATGTCCGAACACGCGGTGCGCGCGCACACGTTCGGCGCGGCGCTTGCCGAGCTCGACGCGCGCGAGCAGCGCGGCGCCGGCCTCGAACGCGCATCGCTCGACCGGCTGCTGACCGAATACCGCAGCCGCGTCGCGTTCAACGAACGCGCGCACCGCGACGGCGCGGAGCCCGCGGACGTGCGCGCGCGGATGCTGCGCGTCGAGCTCGAACTCGTCGGCGTGTCGCGCGACGCGCTGCTCGGCCTGCATCGCGACGGCCGGGTCGACGACGCGGTGCTGCACCGCATAGAATCCGAACTGGATTTCGAGGAGCTGCGGCTGCAGCGCCTGCTCGAACCCTGACGTCCGGCCTGCCGGCAGGCCCGCCCCCTTTCCCCACCTGGAATTTCAATGAGCGAACTCACCGTCGAAGCGAGCATCGGCCCGGTCGATTACCTCGTCCACTTCACCGACGGCGTCCACCAGTGGCGCGCCGACGAACCCGCGTCGCTCGGCGGCGGCGATACGGCGCCGACGCCCGTCGCGCTGCTGCTGTCGAGCCTCGGCGCGTGCACCGCGATCACGCTGAAGATGGTTGCGCAACGAAAAGGCTGGCCGCTCGACGAAGTCCACGTGAAGCTCGCGCACGAATCGGGCAGCGCGGGCAGCACGATCGTGCGCCGCATCACGCTCGACGGCAACCTGACCGACGAGCAGCGTGAACGCCTGCTGCAGATCGCGAACGCGTGCCCGGTGCACAAGATCCTCACGCACCCGATCGCGATCGACACGGCGATCGCCTGAGTACCTCCCGTCACCGCCACCGCCCCCGTCACGAGATTCCCGTCATGTCCGCCTCGATCAAGACCCTGCTCACGCCGCGCGAAAGCGACATCGGCAACCTCGTCGTGCGCCGCGTGCTGCCCGCGCGCGCCGCGCGCCTCGTCGGCCCGTTCATCTTCTTCGACGAGATGGGCCCGGCCATGCTGCCGGCCGGCCGCGGCATCGACGTGCTGCCGCATCCGCACATCGGGCTCGCGACCGTCACCTACCTGTTCGACGGCTCGCTGATGCATCACGACAGCCTCGGCTTCCGGCAGAAGATCGTGCCGGGCGACGTGAACTGGATGACGGCCGGCCGCGGCATCGTGCATTCGGAGCGCTCGCCCGACGAGGATCGGCCGCGCGAGCAGCCGGTGCACGGGATCCAGACCTGGGTCGCGCTGCCGGTCGAGCACGAAGACACCACGCCCGCGTTCGTTCACCATGCGGCCGACACGCTGCCGTCGTTCACGCGCGACGGCGTGACCGTGCGCGTGATCGCGGGCACCGCGTTCGGGCACGCGTCGCCGGTCGCCGTGTTCTCGCCGACGCTCTATGCGTATGCGGAATTCGCACCGGGCGGGCAGCTCGCGCTCGATGCGGAGCACGACGAACGCGGCGTATATCTCGTCGACGGCGACCTCGGCATCGACGGCACGCCGCTCGCCCCCGCGACGATGGCCGTGCTCGAACCGGGCGCGACCGTCGCGCTGGCCAGCACGAACGGCGCACGCGTGATGCTGCTCGGCGGCGCGCACCTGCCGGGCGAGCGTTTCATCGAATGGAATTTCGTGTCGAGCGAACGCGCGAAGATCGATGCGGCGCGTGCCGCGTGGGCCGATCAGACGTTCGGCAAGGTGCCGGGCGAAGAAAACGAATGGACGCGGCAGCCGGAACGCAAGGCATGACGCCACGCGCAACGGGCGGCCACGGCCGCCCGGCGATGCGCGCTCAGCATGGCACGAGGCCCACGACCCCGCCACCCGACTGCGTACACCAGCGCTGTTCCTGCCGAGGCTGCGCCTGCGCTTGCGGCGGCGAGTACGGCACGGCCCTCGCCATGGCAAGCGCGTTGGCCAACGCTTTGGACTCTACCTGCCGCTGTTGCTCGATCGACGCGCGCTGCGCGTCGTCCGCCTGCTTCGTCAGCGCAACCAGCCTCGCATACCGGGGATCGCGCGCGTCCTGGAATGGCGGCAGCGGCGGCGGCACCGGCACGGCAGGCGCGGTGCCTCGGTAGCGGGGGATCGACATCTTCGAGGTCTTCCCCCAGATCGCCGCCTCGCCGATATCCCACATCGCCACCCGCATCTCGAGCGCGTGTTCATAGCCGCGATCGACCTCGGCCGTCGTGGGCGTGCCCGTCGGCGCGGGAAGCGGCTGCAGCGACGGCGGCAGCGGCTGCAGCGACGGATGGACGAGCCGCACCCAGCTCACGGCGGCCACCGAGTATTGATACAGGACGCGCTGGTAAGCGTCGAGTATTCTGGCGCGACTGTCGGGCGTGGAGGCCTGGGCGCTCGACACCAGCGCGATGAACGACGTCAGCGTCTGGGTATAGCGTGCGCCGTCTTCCTTCTGCGCCGCCACGCGTTCCGGCTGCGGGCCGGACGATGCGTTCAACATCCCTGCGCACCCCGACAGCGCGGCGACCATGGCCGCGCACAGCCCTGCCGTTCGAAACGCGATCCGAATGTGATACGACATGGCAGCCCCCAACCGATACGAGACAAACACCCAATGAATCTGCGGTGACCGGCACCGGCAGCTGCGACGCGGATCGCCGGACCGCCCTGGCGACGGCGCCGGTCAGAGCCCGACCGTACGACCTTTACGTTCAAGAGAACGGGCCGCCCTGACGCGGCTGCCCCTTGCGATTGCAAACCGGCGGGTTCGTCATGCCGAAAGACAGCAGATTGCCGCCGTTGATCGTGCACGCGAACTCCTTGCCGTCCCTGGCTTTCAGGTTGACGTAGGTATTCGTCCCTTCGGTGCGGCGATTGACGATGACGAGTTCATCGGGCGAGTACCCCAGCGTGCCGGCCGTACTGGACTTGATCTTGTCGTCGGTCAGCATGTTGGTGCTGCCGGCGATACCCGCGCAGCCGGACACCAGCAATACCGTCAGCCCGACGAGAATAGCGCTTGCCGAACGCATAAACCCTCCATTATTTGACTTTTATCGTCCATTTATCGAATAAACATACGCGCTGCTCGCGCGGCTATTCGATGGAATAGCCGAAACAGCCTGGAACGTATGCCCGATGGACTTCACCAAATGATATAGACCGGTCTAGTTTCGTGTCAACCACGCCTGATTAAAATCGGGGATCTCCCGCCGGGCCGCTGTTCCTTCAGGCCTTCAATCCCATCAGCTTCGCGAGCGTCGGCCAGCGATCGAGCGACGCGTCGAACGCGCGACGCGCCTGTTCGTCGACGTAGCGCTCGGGATCGAGCGCGGGCAGATGCCGCGCGAGGCCGATCACGTCGTTCGGTTGCGACAGGCGATCGTCGTCGCCTTCGCCGGAAATCGTCACTGTTCGTCGATCCATACGCCGTCCGGAGTTTTCACCGCGTAACCCGCGGCCGTCTGCATCGTCACCGTGCCCTCGTTCTCGCCGATCATCCGCGTGCGCGGCAAATCGGCCGCGTATTGCGCGAGCGTCGCGCCCGGCTTGAACGGGCTGTTCGACACGAGATTCGACAGCAACTGCGCGAGCGCGAGGAAACTGGTCGGCTGGTCGATCACGGTCGTCGCGCCGTGGTTGCCCGTGAAGCCGACGAGCCGCACGCCGACCGGCCCGTGCACGATGCGCGGCGTCGGAATCTCGCGCAGCCCCGCGACCTGGTTCTTGTCGCCGCGCAACGCGGCGCCGTGCTCGGGCACGAACACGATCACCGCACGGCGGCCCGATTGCGCGATCAGGTCGGCGAGACGGTCGAAGTCGGTCATCATATTCGTCGCGCGCTGCGGGTACGAGTCGATGCTCGTCAGCGCGCTGCCGACGACACGGTTGCCGTCGTGCAGGCTGATCGTGTTGTAGTACAGCGCGACCGGCCCCGGCACCGCCGCGCGCTGCGCGTACCAGTTCGCGAGCGTCGAGTAGTCGTCCTTGATCGCCGACCCGTCGAACGCATGCATCGCGACCGGCGCGGCCGCGTTCGAGATCATCGGCGCATCGGCCACGCCGATGTTGTCGTGGATCACCTGCAGGAAATTGTCGAAATGGCCGTCGTGGTTCAGCAGCGACTGCACCGTGTAGCCGGCGCCCGCCAGTTGCGAGAACAGATGGCACTGCTGCGGCGCGCTCTTGTACAGGTCCGCATGCGCTTCCTGCCCGCAGCTCGCGCGCAGCACGCGGATCGCCGCCGGGCCGCTGTAGCTCGCGGCCGTGCTGAAGTTCGTGAACAGGTAGTCGAAGTGGCTCAGCATCGGATGGTTGCGCACCTTCGCCGCATCGAGGTCGTCCCACGATAGCGAGCAGATGTGCAGCACGATCACGTCGAACTGCGCGGCCGGATCGCTGCCGAGATGGCCGAACGCGACCTGCCGCTGCGACTCCTGCGCGCGGAACGTCGCGAGCGCCGCGTTGTGATCCTCAGGCTGGTCGACGCGCGTGGCGCCCGCCGCGTTCGCCTGCGGCTGCGCCGGCGCGGCGACGCGCGCCATCAGCCCGCTGCCGGCCTGCCACAGCGGCATCACGATCAGCACGGCCACCACGAACGTCGCGACGCGCAGCCAGCGATTGACGATGAAATAGACGATCAGCACGCCGACGATCGTCAGCGCCAGCACGGGCGGCAGCAGCCGCGGCAACAGCTCCATCCAGTAGTCGAGACGGAACGTGCTGACCTCGCGCGCGGCCTCCGCGAGACGGGCGAGCGGCGGCGCATGCAGCTCGCGCGCGAGCAGCGGCACCGCGATCGCGATCGCCACGACCTGCCGGACGATGCGCCACGCGCGCGACCGGATCGGCGCGCTCGCCACGAGCGCCACCGCGAACGCGAGGTTCGCGAGCCAGAACGGCTGCAGGCGCCCGGTCGCGAACAGCGCGAACTTCAGGATGAAATACAGATTCCAGAACGTCATCTAACCCACTCCATGATGCGCGCCGCGTCAGTCGCGCGCGCGATCGAGTTTCGGCGCGAGCATGGCCTGCACGCCGCGCGCCGCACCCTTCCACATTCGTACATAACCGTCCAGCCCGATCCGCAGCACTTCCTTGAGCCCGCCGAGCGGCGTGTCGGGCCGCGCGCTTTCGTGCCAGTCGAGCCACGCATCCGCGCGGCCGAACGTGCATTGCACGAGCTGGCGCTCCTGCTCGAGCGTCAGTTCCTCGAAGCTCACGCCGACATGGGTCGGCGTCGCACGGGTCACGCGCACCGGGAACGGAAACGCGCGGTCGCCCCGCGTCACGCACACCGTCAGCGTGTCGCCGACGGCGAGCGGCAGCCCCGGCACCGCTTCGAGCCCGAGGCCGCCGGTCGAGTAGTCGCTCGTGAAGCACGCGGCGGTCGAGCCGTCGGCGAGCAGCAGCATCGCCGGCACGCGCATCGCGATCCGATGCGTGACGCGCACCTGCCTGGTCTCGCGCGCGACGGCCAGCGCCGCGCCGAGCATCGCGAGGTTGTAGACGGTCCAGCCGAGCGTGATCAGGATCGTCGACGCCTCGTCGCCCTGGTCGGCCACGAGCCGCCACAGGCCGGCGACGATCGCGAGCACGTTCAGCGCGAACAGCACGAGATACGGTTTCGACGTCGACCAGTCGACGTAGCCTTCGTCGATCTTGCCGCCCTTGTCGGTCACGTTGAACTTGCCGTGCTTCGGGCTGAAGAACGCGACGGTGGTCGGCAGCGCGATGTACCACGCGAGCACCGATTCGTAGACCTCGGCCCAGAACGAATGACGGTAGCGCCCCTGCATCCGCGAGTTCGCGACGTTCGCGAGCACGAGATACGGGATCACGTAGCTCGCGAGCGCGAACGACGACGCGTTGATGAAGTACAGGTGGAAGAACAGGTACGCGAGCGGGATCGTCAGGAATACCAGCCGCGGAATCCCGTAGAAGAAATGCAGCATCGCGTTGCCGTAGCAGATCCGCTGGATGAAGCCGAGCCCGCGCCCGAGGAACGGGTTGTCGATCCGGAAGATCTGCGCCATCCCGCGCGCCCAGCGCGTGCGCTGCTTCACGTGGCCGGCGAGGCTTTCGGTCGCGAGGCCGGCCGCCTGCACGGTCGGCAGGTACGCCGACGTATAGCCGCGCCGATGCAGCTTGAGCGCGGTGTGCGCGTCCTCGGTCACGGTCTCGACCGCGACGCCGCCCACCTCCTCCAGCGCGCTGCGCTTGAGCACCGCGCACGATCCGCAGAAGAACGTCGCGTTCCACAGGTCGTTGCCCGACTGCACGAGACCGTAGAACAGGTTGCCCTCGTTCGGGACCTCGCGGAACGTGCCGAGATTGCGCTCGAACGGATCGGGCGAGAAGAAATGGTGCGGCGTCTGCACGAGCGCGCATTTCGGGTCGCGCAGGAACACGCCCATCGTCGTCTGCAGGAACGAGCGCGTCGGCACGTGATCGCAGTCGAAGATCGCGATGTAGTCGCCATGCGTCTTCGGCAGCGCGCGGTTGATGTTGCCGGCCTTCGCGTGCAGGTTGTCGTCGCGCGTCAGGTAGTCGATGCCGGCCTCGGCCGCGAATGCCGCGAACTCGGGGCGCCGGCCGTCGTCGAGCAGGTACACGCGCAGCTTCGCGCTCGGCCAGTCGATGCTCTGCGCGGCGAACACGGTCGGCTTCACGACCGACAGCGGCTCGTTGTAGGTCGGGATATAGACGTCGACGGTCGGCCAGGTGTCCGGATCGTCGGGCAGCGGCACGATCGGCCGGTCGAGCGGCCACGCGGTCTGCACGAAGCCGAGCAGCAGGATCATCCACGTATAGGCTTCGGCGCCGTACAGCAGGTAGCCGGCGACGGCCTCGACCGGGCTGCGGAAGTCGAGCGTCTGCGTCGTGCGCCACCACACGTAGCGCAGCGTGGCCAGCAGCGCGAGCGACGCGAGCGCGAGGGTCGGCAGATGGCCCGGCAGGCGGCGCAGCGCGAGCGCGAGCACCGCGACGATCGCGAAGAACGCGAACTGCGCGCCGGGCATCAGCGGCGACATCCCGGCCGCGGCCCACAGCACCGCGCCGGCGACGAGCAGCAGCGGCGCGAGCCACGGGCGCCGGCCGACGCCGTTCGCGCGCGCATCGAGCCAGCCGCCCCAGCGCCCCCACGGCAGGCGCTCGAGCAGCGCATTGAGGCGTCGGCCGACCGCACGGCCGGCCACATAGACGGGCACGACGAACGTATCGAACCACGCGAGCGGATCGCGCGCGGGCCGGCCGTCGGCCGCGCGCGGCGCGCGCACGATCGCGCGCCACAGCCATTCGCGCACGCTGAGCGGCTGCAGCACGCCCCAGTCGTACGCGAGCCGCAGGAACGCGACGCGCACCCAGCGGCGCACATGATCGGGGCGGCCGGGCGGCGGTGCGTGGAAGAACAGCCGCACGAACCAGTCCACCCGCGTGCGTTCCGCCGGCAGCCCGATGCCGCGCGCGCACCAGTCGGCCGCGCGACGGCCGAACGCGCGCAGTCGCGACGCGAGCGCGGCCTTCATCGCACGCCTCCCGCGCGGCCGGCGACGGCCGCCGTCAGCCACGTGTCGACCCAGTTCGCGACGCCGTTCAGGTCGTGCGACGCCTGCGAATACGGCGCATCGTCGAAGATCCAGCTGCCGCGCGCGAGCGCTTCGGGCACCGCCGCGTCGACGTGGATGCGCTGCTCGAGCATCGACGCCGGCCCCGCGACCGCGCGCAGCATCGCCAGCGCGTCGCGCTGCATGTCGCGCGCCGGGTTCAGCCGGTTCACGACGATCTGCAGTTCGCCGCGGCCGGCCCGCAGCGCGCCGAGCCGCGCGGCCGTCGTCGCGCACGCGACCGGCTCCGGCGGCACGACGACGAGCGTCAGGTCCGCGCGGCGAATCGCCTGCTCGGCCTGCGGCGACGGATAGCGCGCGGTGTCGACCAGCACGACGCCGTCGGCCGGCAGCGCGATCTCGTCGAGCGCGCGCGACAGCCAGGCCGGATCGGCAGCGAGCCGCGCATCGCACGCGGCGGCGCCGGCCGCATCGACCTGCCCGTACGGCACGAACAGCACGCCGTCGGCGTTGCGCCACGTGTGCGCGTGCCACGGTTCGGCGCCGCCGAGCAGGCCGTGCGCGAGACCGTGTTCGGCCAGCGTATCGAGGCCGAGCGTCGCGCCCATCAGGTTCTGTGCATCGAATTCGACGGCGACGACCGGCCGGCCGCGGCGCGCGAGCAGCACCGCGAGCGCGGCGGCCAGCGTCGTGCGGCCCGCGCCGCCCGTCGTCGACGTGAGGGCGATCGTCTTCATCGTGCCGCCTTGCTGTCGCGTTCGTGGCGTTCGTGGCGTTCGTGGCGTTCGTGGCGTTCGTCGGCTTCTTCGCCGCCGACATCCGGCAGCAGGCGGCCGCGCAGCGCGACCGGCACGAGTTCGCACGGCACCGCGTCGCGCCGGTCGATGCCGCGCGGCGCGTGGAAGCCGCGGCCGATGCCCAGGTGCTGCGCGACGATCCACACCGGCACCGCGATCGCGACACCGACGATGAAGCCGATGACGAGTTCGGCGATCATGCGTCCTCCTGCTTGCGCAGCGGCATCGCGCTGCGGACGGCGCCGCGCGCACGCGCGGCGGGAATGACGGGTTGCGGCGGCGACGCGTCGACGGCGTCGATGGCGCCGGACGCGGATGCCTGCGGCACGCCGATCGCGTCGAGCGCGATGACGGTATCGATCGCCTCGATCGCGTCGCTCACCTCGCTCGCGTCGGGCAACGCCGTGCCGGGACCAGCCGGCGCAGGCGCCGCGCGCGCGGCGGCGGCCGGTTGCGGCGCCGCGAACAGGTCGCTGTAGTCGGCGATCGGCGCGCGCCGGTTCTCGGCCTTCAGCGCGTCGAGCTCGGTGTCGATGCTGCCCTGGCCGAGGCACACGACGCGATCGGACAGCGTATCGACCGGCACGTCGAAGATCCGCGCGAGCGCATCGTCGGCGTCCACTGGCTCGCAAGCGAACAGGAACACGAACAGATGCCCTGCATCGGCCGTCACGACGTCGCCCGCGCGGCGCGGCCGGCAGTGCCGCAGCGCGTCGACGTGCGACACGCCCGGCAGCAGCGTGAGCTTCGCGAGCGTGTGCGGCAGCGCGAGCACCGCGCCGCGGTCGAGCACCGCGCGAATCCGCTGGCAGAACGTGCCGACCGGCAGATAGCCGAGCACCGAATCGCCGAGCGCGGCCGCGAGCGCCGCGCGATAGTCGGCCGCGACGGGCCGCGCGTAGAGCTGGCCGCGCAGCGCATGCACGGCGGCCTGCATCCGCGAGACGGGCAAGTCGCGCGCGACGACGCGGTTCGCGCCGACGCTCAGCACGAGCACCTCGAACTGGTGGCGCAGCACCTCGCCACGCTCGACGACCGCGATCTTCAGCGCGCCGCCGCACTGCCGGCGCAGCGCGTGCACGTCCGCGCACAGCGCTTCGAGCTGCGCATGCGAGCGGAACACGAGCACCGCGGTCGCGGCCTGCGCGTCCGCGCACGCGGCGACGACGGCCGCGTTGTCGTCGACGATCTCCCAGCCGTCCGGCACGCGGCTCGCGCCGTCGAGCACCGCGCGGCTGACCACCACGCGATCCTCGTCGCTCGCGAGCTTCATCCGGCGCGCCGGTTCGGTCGCGCCGCCATCGACGCTCGCCGACAGCCGGCCGCCCGGCGCAAAGCGCAGCGGGCGCACCTCGCCGGCCGCGAGCGTGTCGCCCGCGCGCCAGAAATCGACGACCCACAGCAGCTCGCCGTGCGTGCGCTGCAACTGCGCGACGCCCGAGCAGATCCCGTGGAAGCCGCTGCGCGGCGTACGATCCGCGTCGCGCACGAGCGGCGCATCGTCGGCGCGCGCGTCGTCGCCCGCCCGGGTCGCTTCGGGATCGAGCAGCAGCACGAGCGCGATCCGGCGCGTGCGGCACCAGTCGGCCAGCGCGTGCGCTTCATCCGCGAGCGCAACCGGATCGTCCCAACTGAACCAGCGCTGCGCACCTTCGACGAAATACAGCGAACGGGCATGCAGCCCGTAGCGCTTCATCGCGCGCAAGCCGCCGGTCAGCCGCGCGAACGGGCCCGGCGCCACGCCGCGCGGCGCAGCGGCGATCACACCGGCGTCGGCCGGCTCGGCCGCCGGCGGCATCGCCAGCACGTTCAGGTTGCGCGGCCAGCCGGCCGGCTGCGCGCCGCCCGCGAAGCCGAGCGATGCCATTTGCGCGGCGACGCGCGCCGGATCGCGCGCGAGCACGATCGTGACGTCGCGCGTGCGCGCCTGGCGCGCGCTTTCCCACACCAGCGCGTCGCATCCCGGCGTGCCGCCGGCCGCGTAGATCGCGTAAAGACCGCCGGCCTCCAGTTGCGTCCAGGTATCGGGCAGGCCGTCGATCGCGAGCCGGCTCAATGCGCCGGCGCGGCCGCGCGCCGACCCCACACGCAGCAGCGCGCGCAGGCGATCGACCAGGCTGACAGCGCCGGACGCGGAGCGGGTGGCATCGAATTCCGTATTCACGGCAGTCCCCTAGTAATCCGAATAAAGCCGCACCGGCGTCGGCGTCACGAGCCAGTTGCGCGGCGCGCGCGCATCGAACGCATAGCGCAGGTACACGAGCGCCGAGCTCGGCGCATAGTCGTGCGACCGGTCGATCTGCAACTGCGCGCCGACGCTCAGGTGCGGGTTCACGCGATACTCGACGATGCCGTTCACGCCGTACGAGAACGACACGCCGCGCGTCGAACTGCCCGCGTACACGAACCCGGCCGCGACCTGCGCGGCGCGCTGGCCGGAGAGCGTCGGGTAATACAGCGAATCCTTCTCGTAGCTGTTGGAGATCCCGCCGGTGACGGTCAGGTCCCACGACAGCGCATCGTGCCGCCCGGCCCATTCGATCGGCACGCCGAGCGACAGATAGCGCTGCGGGCTGTAGTAACCGCCCTGCCCGTACGTGTAGTAGCGCAGGTTCTGCGCGTAGTGCCACGCATTGCCGACGAGCCCGGTGCTGACCTTCATCGTCGCGCGCTCGTAGACGGGCACCGTGAAGCCGGTGCGCAGCGTGACTTCCGCATTGCGTTCGACGTTGCGGCCCGACAGCACGCCCGCGCCGAGTTCCGCGAACAGGTTCGTGCGGCCGACGTCGACCGACGCGCGCAGGTTCACGCCGTCGCGGCGCACGCCGCCCCACACCGCGCCGGTCCATGGGTCGCGCATCCCCGCGTACGACAGCACGCTGCTCGTTTCCGGCCGCCGCGACGCGTTCACCGAGAAGCTCGCGGGGCCCGCGTCGAAGCGGTAGCGCATGCCGCCGACCAGGTAATGCACCGGGAAGCCGAGCGGCGACGTGCCGAGATCGAAGCGCCATGCATCGGACAGGTAACCGGCGCCGAGCGCGACGCCCGTGGTCGACTGGTGCAGCGAGCCCGACGGATTCGCGAGCAGCGCGGCGGCCTGCGGATTCGGCTGGAACGGCGGCGGCAGCCCGTTCGGCGCCCTGAGCCCCGCATACGTGCCGAACGTCTTCAGCGAATACGCGTTCGGGTCGCTCGTATCGAGCGTGCCCGGATCGAGATGCACGGTGTCGATCTGCGCGAACACGTGCCCGTCGTAGCGGATCGGCATCTGCATGTAGATCGGCACCTGCTGCGCGCGATACGACGAAATGCCTTCATCGCCCGACTTGTACGCGGGTATCCAGCCGGTCTCGATCTCGGGATTGCGTCGCTGTGCGAGGTCCGCGAACGCGGCCTGTGCGGGCGTGAGCCCGTCGCGGCCCGGGCTCACGCCCGTCGCGCGTTCCTGCGACTGCGACAGCCGGTACAGCGACGCCGCATCGTCGTAGCGGCCTTGCGCCTCGGCCACGCGCCCGGCCGCAACCGTCACGTCGGCGCGCGCCGGATACGCGGCCTGCAGCCGGTCGGTCACCTGCGCGGCTTCGTCCGGGCGGCGCAGCGCGTTCAGGCGGCGCACCGCCGACAATTGCGTGTCGACATCGTCGTCCGGCGTGCGCGCCAGCACGGCCTGCACGCGCTCGCGTGCGGCGGCTCGGTTGCCGCTGTCCTCGTCGATCCGGGCGAGCGCGAGCTGCGTATCGGCATCGTCCGGCGTACGCGCGACGACCGGCGCGAGCGCGTCGCGCGCCGCGTCGTAATGGCCCTGCGCGCGTTCGAGATCGGCGCGTTCGAGCGCGTAACGCTTGTCCGCGCGGCCGGCCGGGCTCGCGCGATCGAGCAGCGTGCGCGCCCGTGCATAGTCCTGTCGTGCGATCGCGTCGTCGGTCTGCCGCAGCACGAGCCGCAGCGACTGGTCCTCCAGTCGCGCCGTCTGCGCGGGCGTCAGCGACGGGTCGCGACGCAGCATGTCGAGCCATGCGGCGAGCGCCTCGTCGCGCCCCGCGCTGCCGAGCAGGTCGCCGTAGCGCAAGCGCACGTCCGCGTCGGCTTCGCGCGGATGCGCGGCGATCCAGTCGCGCAGCGGCGCGAGGCCGCGCTCCGGTTCGCCCGCGTCGATCCACTGGGCGCCGATCGCCGCGAGCATGTCGGGATCGTCCGGCGCGCTCGCCTGCGCGTGCGCGAGCGTGGCGGCAAAGGCCGCGCGGTCGCCGCGTGCATGCGCGCTTCGTGCGTCGGCCAGCGCGCTTTGCGCATCGAGCTTGCGCGCCAGCGCCCGCATCCCGTCCGACCGGTGCGCATCGTCGACCGGCGCCAGCGCGGCCTGCGCGCCCGCGACATCGTCGATCGAGTTGCGGTACAGCGCGCTCGCGTAGCGCATCTCGGGCGTGTCGCTGCGCGCGAGCCCGTCGTCCATCACCGTGCGGCCGAGCTGCGGCAGCCCCATGTCGCGATAGAGGCGCGCGAGCGCGAAGCGCGTCCACGGCGCGTCGGGCGCCGCGCGCACGGCCGCCTCGTAGCGTTGCGCGGCCGGCCCGCGCGCGCCCTTGTCGGCCAGCGCACGCGCTTCGTTCGCGAGCACGTCGCCGCGCAGGCCGTCGAGCGTACGGCGATCGTCGGCGCCCGTCACGCGCCCTTGCAGCGCGTCGAGCAGCGGGCCGATTCGGTCCGCGCGGCCGGTGTTTTCATACAGCGTGGCCGTGTCGCGCACGGCCGACACGCTCGGCGAACGCGCGGCCAGCAAGCCGCGCAGCAACGGCTCCGCCTGCGCCCAGTCGCGCTGCGCGAGCAGCGCATCGGCGAGCTGCAGCTTCGCGTCGGGGTTGTCCGGCTGCATCGCGAGCGCCGCACGCGCGGCGCGCTCGGCATCCTGCGCTCGCCCGGCGCTGGCCGCTTCGCGGCCTTGCGCGAGCAGCCCCAGAACTGCGCGGTCCGCGCGAGGCCCTGCCATTTGCCGCGCTGGTCGGTCGCACGCGCCGCGGCCCGCGCGAACAGCGCGCGCGCTTCGTCGTGCCGCCCTTCGCGCAGACGCAGCAGGCCGAGCCCGCCCAGTGCATCGGCGTCGTCCGAGCGCGCCCTCGCGGCGCGCGCGAGCAGCGGATCGGCGGCGGCCAGGTCGCCGCGCGCGAGCGCCTGCAGCCCGCGCTGCTGCGCGATGTAGTCGGGATCGCGTTCGAGCCGGCGCTGCGCGTCGCGCTGCCGGTCGAGGCCGGCCGCACGATCGCGGAATTCGGTGTCGTCCGGCGCGAGCGCGAGATACGCATGCAGCGCATCGAGATACGCGGGATCGCTGCCGGCCGACTGCAGCACGCGCCGCCACAGCGCCATCGCTTCCGTATGGTCCGCGTCGGCGCGCTTCGCGAGCGACGACGCGATCCGGTTCGCTTCCGCGCGCGTGTCGTCGCGCTGGTTCAACAGCCGCGCGAGCGCGACCGACGCGCTCGTGTCCCGCGGATCGGCGGCGATCGCGCGGCGCAGCGCGGCGATCGCCGGCTCCCGCCCGCCCGGCGCGTTCGACACGATCTGGTAATACTCGGCGCCGAGCGCGCCCGACGGCGCGCCGTTCGGAAACAGCGCGACGATGCGCCGGGCCGCCTCGTCGGCGCGGCCGCTGCGCGCGAGCAGTCGAATCTGCGCCATCTCGCCGCGCCCGCTCGTCGCGACGCGGTATTCGTCGGCCACCCGCCGCGTGGCAGGCGCATTCGGCGATTGCGCCTGCAGCCGCGCGAGCGACGCCTGCGCGCCTTTCGCGTCGCCGAGCCGCAGCAGCACGCGCACCTGTTCGGCCAGCAGTTCGGGGTCGCCCGGCGCGATCAGCAGGCCCTTGCGCAACGCATCGCTGGCGAGATCGTCGCGATGCTTGGTGCCCCACATTCGCGCGGTGTCGAGCTCGCGCCGCGCATCGGCGGCGGCCGAGGTCGCCGGTGTCGCGGGGTTCGCGATCGCCGTGCCCGTCGCAGCGCCCGGCGCCGCCGCGCACACCGACGACGCGAGCCACGCGAATCCCGCGACGTGCGGCGCGGCGCGCTTCAGCGGGCGGCGCACGAACGGCCTCCCCAGCGGGTGTCGAGCGTGCCGTCCGCCCCGAACCGGTAACGGCCGTCGCGCCAGCCGAGGCCGAACAGCGTCAGCACGCTCGTGTAATAGCCGGGCGCCGACTGGCGCGCGAGCGTATCGACGCGGGCCGCCTGTGCCTCCGCGAGCGCATGCTGGCCGCGCGCGTCGAGAAACGGCACGGCCGCCGCGGAGAAACCGCCGTTGCCGTCGTTCGGCCCCGCGACGCCCGTCGTCGTATCGACCTTCTCCGGCGGCGCGCCATGCGCGGCGATATGGTCGGCGAACGGCGCGAACTTCGCGAGCAGCGGCGCGGCAAGCGGATCGGCGCGGTCGAGCGTGCCGGCCCACAGGTACACGCGGATCGCGTTGTACGCACTCTCCGCGTGCGTGTCGGGATCGGGCCCGAAGCCCTTGCCCGCGCGATACAACGCCCAGTCGGGCGAGAAGCCCTTCGGCGCGGTGTCGAGCAGCACGCGAGCGGTGCTGGAGGCGAGCGCGGCCCAGCGCCGGTCGTCGGGCAGCCGCGCGCCGAGCGCGCGAATCACCTGCGGCGGCGAATAGCTCGGATTCACGCGCCATTGGCCGTTCGCGAGCTTGAACCCGGTCGGCCCCGGCAGCAGCGTGAGGCCGAGGCCCGGCACGGTCGCCGTCTCGTCGTCGAGCACGCGCTTCGCGAGCAGCGCACCGCGCGCCGTATAGCTGCGCTCGCGCCACAGCCGCCCGGCCTCGACGAGCGCATACGCGATCCACAGGTCGGCGTCCGACGCCGCGTTCGCGTCGAGCACGCGCCACGCACCGTCGGGCGCACGGCCCCACAGCCACGCGGGCAGGTGCGCGCTCAGGTCGCCCTGCGCGAGGTTGTTCTCGGTCCATGCGAGGATCGTGTCGAACATGCGCCGGTCGTTCGCGACCAGCGCGAAGAACAGTCCATACGCCTGCCCCTCCGATACCGTGCGCGAATCGGCCGAGCCGACGTCGATCACGCGGCCGTCGGCCGAGATGAAATCGCGCTTGAACGCGTCCCAGCGCGGCCACGCCGCGCCGCATCCCGCGCCCGCCGCATCGGCCGCACCGGCCGGCGCGGCGTGCGCGCGCGTAGCCATGCCGGCCGCCGCGCACGTCACCGCAACCGCCAGCGCGAGCATCGCGCCGACACGCCGCGCCGGCTGCGTTGCCCGTCGCTTCGTCATTGCCCGCGCCATCCGTTACATCCCCCGTCGACGCGCGGCGATTCGTTGCAGCACGCTGAACACGCCGAGCGCGAGCAAGAGCCCCGCGACGACGCCGACCGCGCCGAGCACGACCGGATGCCGCGCCGCCTCCGTCCATACGCGCGCATACCACGGCACGAAGCCGACCACGTAAGGCTCGCCGACCCGCAGGCTGTCGACCTGCCCCGGCCGCACCAGCGCGAGGTCGCCCTGCAGTTGCGACACGAGCCCGGCGTTCTCGAACACGTCGAGCAGATCGCCGAGACGCGGCTGGCCGGTCGCGGTCAGCGCGACGACGCTGCGACCGCGGCTGCCCGGCAGCTCGAAACCGGCGAGCGCCGCGAGCGGACCCGCCTGTTCGATGTGCGCACCGCCGTCGGCGACGCCCACGCCGTTGCGCCAGCGCTCCTTCACCGTGAACGCGACGCGCGTCGTGCCCGCGCCGCCGGCCGCGCCCTGCTCGCCGATCGCGAGCGGCAGCGCCGTGCGCCACTGCGCGAGCAGCGGCGACGCGGGCGAGCCGTCGATCACGAGCAGGTCCTTGTGCCCGGACAGCGCGGCGACGTCGCCGGGCCGCGCGACCTGCACGCGCAGCGCCGGGAAGCCGGTCCATTCGCCCATGTGGCCGAGCATCGTCAGATAGGCCTCGAGCTCCTGCGGCGACGGCCGGTCGGGCATCACGACGGCCGTCTGCGACAGGTCGGCGAAGCGGGTGAACGGGAAGCCGCTGTTCGCGAAGAACGCGAGGTTCGGCAATTGCGCGTAATGGACGAAGTGCGAGAAGTCGATCGTCGAATCGGGATCGATCGCCGCGCGCTGCGGCTCGGTGGCCGTGCTCGAACACAGGCCCGTCTTCTGCGAATCGAGCGTGAAGCGGAACTGCAGCTGGTTGCCGCTTCCGACGCGGAACGCGGGAATGTCGACGTCGCTCGTCACGCGCCCTTCCGGCACCGACAGCAACGGCAGCTGCATGCGGCCGTGCGCGTCCTCCGCCTGGGCCGGCCCGAGCCGGTACGACTTCACGAGCTGATCGTTGATCTCGACCGCAAGCGTCGAATTGTCCTGCACGGTCGGCGCCGTGTAGCGGTAGCGCAGCGTGATCGGCACGCCCGCGCCGTTCCACGAATGCAGATCGGCCGGCACGCGCAGGTTCAGCCGGATCGCGTCGGGCGTCGTGCCGCGCACTTCCAGCTGGCGCGGGTCGTTCACGAGTTCGCGGAACGCGATCGGCCGGTTCACCGGCAGCCAGCGCGGCGCGTCGTACGGCTTGCGCGGCGCGCCGAGATCGACGTGCGCGACCGTCGCCGCCGGCCCCGACAGCGCCGCGCGGCCGAGCACGAGCGTCGCGACCGCGTCGTCGACCTCGGCCGCCGTGCGGCCCGTGACGACCAGCAGCTTGCGGCCCGGCGCGGCCGGGTTGTCGGCGACCGCGAGCAGCGGGCCGTTCACGGGCGGCAGCGCGAGACCGGCCGGCAGCGTCGCGACCGTGCCGACCACGACGGCCTGATCGTCGGCCGGCAGCGCGGTCGACACCGGGAAGCGCGCATGCCGGTAGTCGGCCAGCGCGCCGAACCACGACGCGAGCACGCCCGCGCTGCGCAGCGTCGCCGAATCGGGCGTGGCCGGCAGCACGAACGGCAGCCGCACGCGGCCGTTGTCGCGCCGGTCGAAGAACGGCGCGGGCAGCAGCGCGAGATCGTTCGGCAGGCGCACCGGCGATTCGTCGAGGATCAGCTCGCTCGTCGGGCTCACGTCGGCCCACAGCGCCGAGTTCGTCGGATCCTCGCAATGGTCGAGCGTGTAATGCGCGATCAGGCGCAGGCCGATCTGGTTGAAATCGGAAAAGTAGCGCGGATCGATCGGGATCTCTTGCGTGACCGTGCGGCCCGCGCGCGCGGCGTCGAACGGGACGGTCGCAACCACCTCGCCGTTCACCGACACCTTCAGGTGCGACAGCGCAAAGACCAGCGACGGCGAATACGCGTAGGTCAGGCGCAGGCGTGCGCCGGTGATCACGCGGTCGAGCCGCACGCCGGCGTTGATCGTGCGGGCGTCGTCGGCGCCGCGCAGGCGCAGCGGATCGAACGCGCCGAGCGACGCGAACGGCACACGCACGGTCGTCGCCGGCAGGCCGGCGGCCGGGACGCTGGCCGCCGCCGGCGCGGCCGCGGGCACCGCGATTGGCGCCGCATCGGGCGCCGCCGCGTGAGCGGCCGCGGCCGTCGACGCAGCGGCCGGCACCGCCGGCAGCGGCGCGGCTGACAGCGCGGCCGTATGGAAAGCGCCGGTCATCGCGGCCGCCAGGACGAACAGCGACACGGCCGGCTTCATGCGCGGCCCCGCGTCGTCACGATCGTCCGATCATCCTGCGCGTCGCAACCGACGCGCGCAAAGCAGCTATGCCCGTGAGTGCACATCCCCTCTGCTTCCCCTCATATCTGGCTTGATTGCATTTATCGGGACGACGCGGCGGATGCTTCAATGACCGGTTCGTCGCGCTGAGGGACGCCTGGCACCGGCGCCCATCATTCGTCACACTATCTCAAAAATAGAACAAAACTTACCGTGATTCGCGACTGAGAGGCGAAAAAATCTCAATTCGGTCGGAAATGCCGAGCAGGAAGAGTGAATGGCAAGAGTTGCGCCGTTGCCAGCCGGACGGCTGAAACGGCATACTGCCGGCGCGATACGGCTGGCCGGGCATCGCCTGCATTCCGTGCGGACCGCCCGGAATGCGCTGCCGCAAGCGGCGCGTATGCTACCGCAAGTACGCGCCGCACGACGTACTTTCTTCACGGAAAACTGACTTGGATCAAATCGCCGACGCCACCACCCCGTCCGCCGGGACGCTGCTGCGCATCATCGCCGCTCAAGCCGAAATCGCGAAACTCGGCCTCGACCTCGGCAGCGTGATGGCCTACGTGGCCGAGCAGGTGCCGCAGCTCACCGGCGCGAGCGCCGCCGCGGTCGAATTCGCCGAAGGCGACGACATGGTGTACCGCGCCGCGTCGGGCACGGCCGCCGGGATGCTCGGGCTACGGTTGCGGCGCTCGGGCAGCCTGTCGGGCCTGTGCGTGCAGCAGGGCAAGCTGCTGCACTGCGTCGATTCGGAAGCCGACCCGCGCGTCGATCGCGATGCGTGCCGCCGGGTCGGCCTGCGCTCGATGCTCGTGATGCCGCTCACGCACGCCGACACGACGGTCGGCGTGCTGAAGGTGATGTCGCCGGACGTCGACGGCTTTTCGCCGGCCGACGCGGCCACGCTGCGGCTGATGGCCGACCTGATCGCCGCCGCGATGTTCCACGCGGCCCGCAACGAAGCGAACGAACTCTATCTGCGCGCGACGCACGACGCGCTGACGGGCTTGCCGAACCGCGCGCTGTTCTACGACCGCCTGCGCCAGTCGATGCACACGACGCTGCGCGCGAGCGGCCGGCTCGGCATTCTCAACATCGACATGGACGGACTGAAACCGATCAACGACGAATTCGGCCACCGCGCGGGCGACGCCGCGCTGCGCGAGGTCGCCATGCGGATGCAGGCCGCGGTGCGTCGCTCGGATACGGTCGCGCGCGTCGGCGGCGACGAATTCGCGGTGATCCTGCCGAACCTCGGCACCCGCGACGATGCCCATACGCAGAGCATGCGGCTCTCGCGGCAGGTCGGCGAGCCGTTCGAATTCGACAGGCATCCGCTGCGGCTCGGCGTCAGCGTCGGCATCGCGATGCTGCCGGACGACGGTACCGACATGAATGCGCTGATCGAGCATGCGGACCAGGCGATGTACGAGGCCAAGCGCACGCGGACGCAACGGACGGCCCGCGCATGACGCATCGCATGCATCGCTAGCCGATCGGCGACACCGCGATCGCGATACCGACGACGAGCCACTGCACGACCGCGACGAGCACGGCGGCCCGGCACAGCCCGACCGCGCCGCGCACGCGCGCGTCGAGCGTGCGCCCGGCCTTCGTCGTATCGATCCAGCCCAGATCGGCGAGCGCGCGGTCGAGCGCCGCCAGCCCGGCATCGACCGACCCGTCGCCGTCCACCGCCCGCGCCAGCGCGGCAAACAGCCGCCGATCGATCTCGACGCGCACCGCGTACCACAGCGCCGCAATCCCCGATCCGGTGCTGACGACGGCCAGCAGCACGCGGGCAAGCGTCGCCGGCGGCCAGCCCGCCGCGAGCCATCCGCCCGCGCCGGCCGCGGCCAGCGCGACCGCAATCGCCCACGCACCCGCATCGAGCGCGCCGCGCGCGGCGGCGATCCTGAACGGGCCGGACGGATCGCGCATCACACGCGCCCCGCATCGCGACGGCGATCGATCCACTGCTGCAGCACGGCCACGCCGTCATCCGACCACACCGCGCGCGGCCGGACCGCGCGCACCGAGGCCAGCGCGTCGCGCGCATCCGTCAGCCCGCGCCGCGCCGCGAGCCACGCGGCCGCGCACAGCACGCTGCGTCCGTAGCCGAGCGCGCAGCAGACCAGCACGTCGCGCCCGTCGCCGTGCAGCCGATCGAGCGCCGCGACGGCCTGCGCGAGCTGCGCCGCCGTCGGCGCGACGAGGTCGAGCTGAGGCACGCACGCATACGCGAGCGACGCATCGGCCGCCGCCCAGCGCGGCATCTCGGCGGTCAGGTCGACCAGCGCGGTGAAGCCGTGGCGCCGGATCTCGCGCGTCGTCGGCGTCCGGCCGATCGACACGCGCTCGTCGATCCGCACCGGCGCCGGCTGCCGGAACGTCCACAGCCGCGAATTGACGAACGCGCCGGCGATCGTCGGCGCGAGCAGCCAGCCCATGAAGACCGGAAACCGCCCGTCCGCATCCTTCTGGAACGCGCCGGGCGCGCCGCGCCGGTACGCCCATGCGACGCAGGCGAGCGCCAGCGCGACCCACCCTGCCGCCAGCGCCCAGCCCGGCGCGCGCGCCACGCACGCCAGCGCCGCGAGCGCGACCAGCGCGGCGCCTAACGCATAGCGGCGCGCGAGCGCGCGACCGGCGGCGGACGGCGACGCATCGGCGCCCGGCAAGCGGCCTGCGGCATCGCGCAGCGGAAACAGGAACAGCGCGAGACAGCCGACGGCCGCCCCGGTCGGCACGTCGATCGCATGATGCTGATAAGTCGTCAGCACCGACACGCCGATCGCCGCGAACCACAGATGCAGCACGACGCGCGCGAACGTGCCACGCAGGTGCTTCGCATAGACGGCCCACAGCACGACGAGCAACCCGATATGCAGCGACGGCGCCTGGTTGAACGGCTTGTCGAAGCCCATCAGCAGCGTGAACAGCGCGCCGGCCACGCCGCCCGCGTCGGGCCGCTCGAAGCCGAAGCGCAGCGGCCACGCGACGAAGCACGCGACCGACACCAGTTGCACGGTCAGCAGCCGCTTCACGTGATCGAGCAGATCGTCGCGGCGCGTCCAGAAGAAGAACGACAGCGCATACAGCAGGTCGATCGACCAGTACGGCACGATCGTCCACGGCACGAACGGGATCGCATGCTCCCAGCCGAACGCGAACGTCGGCACCGCGGCGCGGCGCGCGGCGAGCCAGTTCGCGAAGCCGTACGTCGAGAAGAACACGGCGCCCATCGCCGCGAGCCAGCACAAGCGCAGCGCGAACGACGCGTCGCGCGCGCCGGCTGCCGGCTCGGCCAGACCGCCGCTCGCGTCCGCATCCACACCCGCGCCGCCGCCGAGCGCGCTCATGACGCGTCGACCCGCTGCGCAAGGCTGACCGTGAAGATGCCCATCTCGTCGATGCGCTGGTCGAGCTTGCGGAAACCCGCCCGCGCAACGAGCTCGTCCATTTCGGCTTGCGAACGACGGCGCATCACCCAGGTCGACTCGCCGCGGTGATTGTTCAGCGCGCGCGCGATGAATTCGAGCTGCGGATGCCACGGCTGCCCCGTATAGACGAGATAGCCGCCCGGCGGCACGGCCTGCGCGAGCCCGCGCAGCGAGCGCTCGATCAGCGCGTTCTCGCCGAACAGCTCGTACAGGCCCGACACGATCGCCAGCGTCGGCCGCGGCTCGAGCGTCGCGAGCGACACCTCGTCGAACGCATCGCCGCGCTCGAAGCGCGCGATCGGCTCGAGGCCGCGCTGCGCGATCAGCACGCGGCCGGCCTCGACGTTCGGCGGGCTGTAGTCGCGCAGCGTGATGTCGTCGGGCGCCGCGCCGTCGCGCTCGGCGGCCATCGCGATCGCGTCGAGCACGTAGCGCCCGTGGCCGGCCGCGATGTCGACGATCCGCACCGGCGTGCCGTTCCCGCGCAGGCGGCCGATCGCCGTGCCGATCAGTTCCTGCAGATGCACCTTGCGCTGGCGGATGCCGACCCAGCCCGGCGAATCGAGATACGTGCGGTCGATCAGCGCGCCGATGCCGAACCGCCCCTGCGCGCGATTGCGGTACACGTAGTCGAGCGTCGAGCCCGAATCGAAGCCGAGCCGCAACCCGAGCGCGATGCCGTCGGACAGCGCGCCGCCGGCTTTCAGGCCGGCGCGCGTGAGCGCCCAGTACGCCCGCGCGAACACGTTGGCCGGCGGCCGGCCGAGCGCCGCGTATTCGTCGTGGAACGCGCCGCGGCGGTCGGCATCGGCGAGCGACACGCGCGGGCTCGGCGCATCGAACTCGCGCAGCACGAACGCACGCAGCGGCGCGAGCGCCTGCGCGCGGTCGCGCTCGCCGAGCGTGTCGTGGTAGAAGCCCGGCAGCACGATGCGCTCCTTGCGCGCCGAGCCGAGCCGCTCGAAGAAACGGTCCTGCGGGCCGCGATGCACGACCCAGTCGGCGCCCGAGATCAGCAACTGGGTCGGCACGGTGATCGCGGCCGCGTCGGCGACGATCCGCTGCGCGGTATCGTGCAGGTCGAGCAGCATGTTGACCGCGATCGGCCGCGTGATCAGCGGATCGGACGCGTAGCTCGCGATCCGCTCGGGGTCGTGCGTGAGGAATGTCGGCTTCACGTAGCTGTTCACGTAGAACAGCCCGCGCAGCTTGTGCATCAGCCTCAGCCCTGGCCGCGCGAACGGTACGTAGAGCTTGATGTGGAAGGCCGGCGACGCGACGACGAGCGCGCGGATCGGCGGCGCGTAATCGTGCGCCCAGGTCGCCGCGAGCACCGCGCCGACGCTCTGGCCAATCACCGCGACATCCTCGATCGCGATGCCGTGCGTGTCGCGGATATGCTCGACGAAGGTCTGCAGGTCGCGCACCGACGCGGCCGCGCTCGGGCTGTAGCCGCGCGCGCCCGGCGAGCGGCCGTGGCCGCGTGCGTCCCACGCAAAAAACGCGAAATCCGGCAGGTCGAGCTCGTCGACGAGGTGCGCGACGCGCGCCGAGTGTTCGTGGCCGCGATGCAGCAGCACGATCGCGCCGCGGCAGCGCGGGCCCGTCGCGGGCCAGTGGCGATAGAACAGCGTTGCGCCGTCGTGCGTGATGAAGTCGGCCTCACGGGCCGTGCGTGCGTTCATGCGATCTCTCTCGTTTCGTTATTCGAATCATGTGGCGCCGCCCTCCGGCGCGGCCCGTCAGCGGCCCGCTTCGGCGACGCCGGCCTGCACGCGCCGCACCGCCGTCACGATCGACAGCACGATCAACAGCCGCCACAGCCACGCGGCGACACCGCCGACCGGGAAGCCGAGGCCGATCCACAGCGCGAACGCGCCGAGGGCCAGCGCCCGGTCGCTCTTGCCGAACGGGCCGTCGTAGCGGCGCGTCGCGCCGACGAGCGGGCCGATCAGCCCCGCGCATTCGACGATCACCGCCGTCAGCGCGAACAGCCAGACGTCCGCCGGCGCGAACGCGGGAATCGCGAGGAACGGCAGCACGAGCGCGACGTCGGACACGATGTCGCCCAGCTCGTTCAGGTACGCGCCGAGCGTGCTCTTCTGCCCGTGCTCGCGCGCGAGCATCCCGTCGATCGCGTTGAGCGCCATCCGCGCGAACAGCCACAGCGGAATCAGCAGGAACAGCGCGCGGGCGAATACGCCGAGCCCGGCGAGCGCGCCGACGACGATCGAGCCGCCGGCCGCGAACAGCGTGACCTGGTTGGCCGTGACGCCGCGTTCGGCCAGCGAATTCGCGAACGGGCGCAGACGGTTCTGGAATTTGGGTTTGAGTGCGTAGAGGCTCATCGTTTCGTATTCGTATTATTCGCGCGGCACGGTTGGATGCGTTTCCCGCCGCCATGCCCCGGGCGGCGAAACGGCCGTCGTCGGCCTGGATTGAACGGCCCCCATCGTCGCCGAGCCGCCCCGATGCGTCAAGCAGGCGGCCCGGCCGGCCCGCGTGGCGCCAATCTGGCGTTTTTCGGCGAAACTCGCGATAATCCGCTGGCCCGATCGCCGCGAGATCCATTCGAACTGCAGACGGGCACTCGTGCAACAGCCGATTATCACGCCGCCGACCGGCGCATTCGCCGCGACGCGACCGCGTGCGACGGCGAATCGTCCGATTATCGCGGACCTGCGACAGGCAGCCACGAACTTTGAAAAAATTTAAACAAGAGCCGTTCGGCGCGCATCCTGCCGCGCCGGCATTCCGGGGTTCCGTCCGCCGCGCGGGCGCGGCGGGCCGGGCATGCACGCAGGAGGCCGCGCGCCGATGAACATCCTTAACGTCTGGCAGCGCGACTTCCTGCTGTCCATCGTGCGGCTCGTCGCCGGCGCGTATCCGGTCTGGCATCAGGCGCCGCCGTCCCCGACGCAGAAGATCTATTTCTCGAACCACACGAGCCACATCGACACGCTCGCGATCCTCGCCGCGCTGCCGCGCGACGTGCGCGCGGTCGTGCGGCCGGTCGCCGCGCGCGACTACTGGGACAGCAGCGACCTGAAGCGCCACATCGCGCAGAAGCTGCTGAACGTCGTGCTGATCGACCGTCATCGCGAATCGGGCGGCGATCCGCTCGACCCGGTGCGCGATGCGCTGCGGCAGGGTCATTCGATCATCATCTTCCCGGAAGGCACGCGCGGCGCCGACGTGCTGCCGCAGCCGTTCAAGAGCGGGCTGTTCCATCTCGCGACCGAGTTCCCGGACGTCGCGCTCGCGCCCGTCTATCTCGAGAACCTGCAGCGCATCATGCCGAAGGGCGCGATCTGGCCCGTGCCGCTGATCTGCAAGGTGCATTTCGGCGCGAACGAAGCGCTCGGCGCCCAGGAAGACAAGCCGACATTCCTCGCCCGCATGCGCGACGCGGTCATCGCGCTCGCGCCGCCGCAGCGGCCGGCCGGCTGAACGCGGCGCGCCCCTTCCCCCTTTTCCGGATACCAACCATGCGAACCCTCTTCTGGGAACTGGTCGCGGGCGTCACGGGCGTGCTCGTCGTCGCGACCGTGATCGGCGCGATCCTCGGCGCGCGCAGCGGCGGCACGAGCGCGACCATCGTCAACCTGAACCAGCGCATCCGCGCATGGTGGGCGATGATCGCGATCATGGCCGTCGCGATCGGCCTCGGCAACAACGTCACGTACCTGGTATTCGCGCTGCTGTCGTACCTGACGCTGCGCGAGTTCATCACGCTCACCCCGACCACCGCGAGCGACCATACGACGCTCTTCATCGCGTTCTTCGTCGCGATCCCCGTGCAGTACCTGCTGCTCGGCATCAACTGGTACGGGATGTACTCGATCTTCGTGCCCGTGCACCTGTTCTTCGCGATGTCGCTCGTGTCGGCGCTCACGCAGGACACGCGCGAATTCCTGAGCCGCAACGCGAAGATCAACTGGGCGCTGATGGTGTGCGTGTACGGGCTGAGCCATGCGCCGGCCGTGCTGATCCTCGACATCCCGCGCTACGCCGGGCAGAACGCGCTGCTGCTGTTCTTCTTCCTGTTCGTCGTGCAGATCAGCGACGTGCTGCAGTACGTGGTCGGCAAGCTGTTCGGACGCCGCAAGATCGCGCCGCAGCTGTCGCCGTCGAAGACGATCGAGGGGTTCATCGGCGGCGGCCTGCTCGCCACGCTGTGCGGCGCGTCGCTGTATCGCGTGACGCCGTTCAGCTTCGGCGCGGCGTTCGGGATCTCGCTCGCGATCGTGATCGCGGGCTTCGTCGGCGGGCTCGTGCTGTCGGCCGTCAAGCGCTCGCTCGGCACGAAGGACTGGGGCTCGATGATCGCCGGCCACGGCGGGATGCTCGATCGCGTCGATTCGATCTGCTTCGCCGCGCCGGTGTTCTTCCACCTGGTGCGCTACCTGTACGTGTGATGCGCGGGCGGCGCCATGCCGCCCGTTCCCGCGCGGCGGATCAGTATCCGTCGCGCAGCGCCTTCGGCACGACGTAGCGGCCGCGCGCGGCGTCGAACTTCACCGTGTAGCGTGCGTGGATCGCCTTGTCGCCGCGCGTGCCCGTTTCCGTGACCGTCAGCGGGTAGACGTCGCCCGAGCCGGTCGTGTCCGGCGCGATCTCGAAGCGGCGTTCCTCGCAACGCGCGCGAGCATGCGCGCATTCCGTCGACTCGGCATTGTCGAGCGCCTCGTCGATGCGCGCCGCCGCATGCACCAGCGCGTTGCCGTACGGCAGCCAGATCGAACGAAAGCGTTGCGTGTAGCCCTGCCGCGTATCGCTTTCGCCGATCACGAACCCGAACAGGTGCGGCCCGAGCCGCTCGATGCGCACCGTGCCCGGTTCGCCGCGCTCGCCCGATGCGATCTCCGTTTTCTTCGCGACCGGCTCGAGCGTCCTGCCGTCCGGCGAAGGCTTCAGCACGTACAGGTCGATCGCGCCCGGCGTCGCATCCGAATCCATGCCCGGCATCCCGTTCTGCACCGCCGCGTCGGTCTCGCCGCACATCGCGAGCAGCATGCGCGGGCCGTCCGCGGTCGCCACGCGCAGCACGCCGCACGGCGAATGGATGAAATCGCCCTCTTCCGCCTGCCAGCCCTTGCGGTCCGCACGCCAGTCGCCGTACGTGTCGTGGATGAAGGTTTTCAGTTGACGGTCGGGTTGGGCCGGCTCGGCGGCATGAACGGGCGACAGCGCGGCGAGCGCCGTGAGTGCCGTGAACGTGCCAAGGGTGACGAGCGGCTTCAGACGTCGGTTCCGGTTCTGAATGGTCATGACGAAATCGGTTCGGATTTGTGTGTGGCGGATTGTTGCAGACTCGACGGATCAAGGTTGCCGCGGCGCGATGCCGGTGCCGTCCGGCTTCAGCCGCGCGGTGCGCACCCACCCTTCGGCGATGCCGCGTGTACGCGGATTCAGGTAGACGACCGACGTGAAGCGGCCGTACTCGGTCCGCGCATCGACGTGGTCGTGCTCGACGATGAACAGCCCGTCGATCCTGCATGCATCGTCCGGTGCGGAAAAGAACGGCAGCCGCCCGTTGCCGATGACGACGCGCCCTGCATCGCTGCCCATCACGTAATCTCCTTGCGTCTGAGCACGGCGGTTCAGCGCATCGCAATCGACGGCACTGTGTACCGGCGCGACCGATACCGCGCACGTCGACACGAAACGCGACAGCGCGCCCCGGTCGATCTTCAGCACGTCCGGCCGGTCGGGATCGCGTGTGACGTCGAGCACCTGCATCGTCCGCGTATCGAGCATCACCCAGCCGACCGTCGCTTCGCGATTCGGCGTGCCCGGATGGTCGGGCGTCGTGAACAGGCGGATCCGGTAGACGTCGCCGTTGCGCTCGTCCACCGCGGCATGGATGTCGCGCCGGGCGAACGCGGTCTGCTGCAGCGCAGGTACGATCAGTGCCGTCAGTCGTTCGTTGCACGACGCCGTCGGCGCGGCGGCGGCGGTGGCCTGCACGACCAGCGCACCCACACACGCGAGCGCGACGCGCACGGCGAGGGCCGCGCGCCGGCTGCGCCACCCGGTCTCGCCATTCACGCCGGTCGGCGTTACGATCTTGTTGTTCACTTCAGGCTCCGTTCGGTACGCGCGGGAATCGACCCGCGAGGCCGTAGCGTACACGCATGCGCGACGGACCTCATCCACCGACACCGCCCATGAAACTGAAGCTCGACATCGTCCAGCTCGCCGGCCGCGACGCCTGCGTCACGCCGGCTCGGGCACCTCGATCGCCAGCAGCGCCGAACTGACCGACTTGCCGTGCGCGTCGAGCGCGAGCGAGCGCGTCACCCCGCCGCCGAGCGCATCGCGCAGCACGAAGTTGAACGCGCCGAGCGCCGGCAACTCGTAGCGCACGACGTCGCCGTGCACGATGCCCGCGAGCCATCTCTTCACCGCTTGCGCATCCAGATGCGTGCGCAGATGGTCGTAATGACGCGGATCGCGGCAGATGACCGACACGTTCAGCGTATTGCCCTTGTCACCGGTGCGCGCATGCGCGAGTTCACGCAGTTGCATCAGGCCTCCACGAATGAAAACGACGGCGTCACGGCCGCGCGCGGCAGCAGCACCGACTGCACCGCGATCACCTCGCGCGTCGACTTGAACGCGCCGCCGCCGCCGGCCGGCCCGTTCGTATAGAGCGTCTCGACTTCGTTGCCGATCCGCGCGGCTTCGGCGGCGTTCGCCGCGCGGCCGGCCACCCGCACGCGCACCTCGGCCGGCTCGCCGCGCACGGCCGGTGTCGCGTCGCCATACAGCGCGTCGACGCCGATCAGGTCGAAGCGCAGCTCGCTCGCCGCGATGCCGGTCAGCGCGAGCCGCTCGCGCACGATGTCGAGCGCGAGACGCGCACGCGCGAGCGCGCCCGGTCCGCCGTACGAGATCTGGCCTTCGCCGATCCAGCCGTCGACATACGCGACCGATGCCTTCAGCGTATCGGGCCGCGCGGTGCCGCGCCCGCCCGTCACGCGCACGCGATCGGCCGCTTCCTCGGCGACCGCCACGCGCGTGAAATCCGCCACGACGTCCGGCTGCAGATACCGCGCCGGGTCGTGAATCTCGTAGAGCAGCTGTTCCTTGCAGCTCGCCGCGCTCACGCGGCCGCCCGCGTGCGGCACCTTCGTGATCACGACCGTGCCGTCGGCCGCGACCTCGCCGATCGGGAAGCCGAGCCGCGCCAGATTCGGCACGTCCTTGTAGCCGGGATCGGCGAAATAGCCGCCCGTCACCTGCCCCGCGCATTCGAGCAGATGGCCGACGACGGTCGCCGCCCCCAGCGCGTCCCAGTCGTCCATCCGCCAGCCGAACGCATGGATCAGCGGCGCGGCGAACAGCGACGGATCGGCGACGCGCCCGGTCATCACGACGTCCGCGCCGGCCGCGAGCGCGTCGACGATCGGCGCGGCGCCGAGATACGCGTTCGCGGACACGATGCGGTCGCGATACGCGGCGACGTCGTCGCCCGATTCCTCGAAGCGGAACGCGCCGCGCAGCACGACGTCGAGCACGTCGTCGCCTTCGACCGCCGCGACTTTCAGCCCCGCGATGCCGAGCGACTGCGCGATCTGCGCGGTACGCCGCGCGGCCGCGCGCGGGTTCGCCGCGCCCATGTTCGACACGATGCGCACGCGCTTCGCCGCCGCAATCGGCAGCACCGCGTGCATCCGCGCGTCGAGCAGCGGATCGTAGCCGAGCGCCGGATCCTTGCGGCGCGCCTGCTGCGCGATCGCGATCGTGCGCTCGGCCAGGCATTCGAAGACCAGATAGTCGAGCTGCCCGTGTTCGGCCAGCTCGACCGCGGGCTCGATCCGGTCGCCCGAGTAGCCGGCGCCCGCGCCGATGCGCACGCGCCGTTCGTGTGATGGCTTTGCTGTCATGTCCGTACCGTCGTCCGGCGAGCGCATCGCCGGCAAATATCAAAAAACGCCGAGCACGACGCACGCGATCGTCATCACGATCGACGCGCCGAACAGCAGCGGAAACGTGAATTTCTGATGCTCGGCCAGCTCGATTCCGCACAGCCCGACGACGAGAAACGTCGCTGGCGTGAGCGGGCTGACCGGAAAGCCCGTCGTCATCTGGCCGAGCAGCGCCGCCTGTCCGACCTGCACGGCCGGCACGCCGAGCTGGCCGGCCACTTCCGCGATCACGGGCAGCACGCCGAAGTAGAACGAATCGGGATCGAACAGCATGCTGAGCGGCATCGACGCGAGGCCGAGCGCGACCGGGATATGGCCTGCCATCGACGGCGGCACGAAGCCGACCGCCGCCTGCGCCATCGCCTTCAGCATCCCGCTGCCCTGCATGATCCCCGTGAACACGCCGGCCGCGAGCAGGATGCCGGCCATCATCAGCGCGGCGCGCGCATGCGCGTCGATGCGCTTGCGTTGCATGTCGACGTCCGGGTAGTTCACCATCAGCGCGATACACAGCCCGACCATGAACATGATCGCGGGCGGGATCTTCTCGCCCATCACGACCATCGTGCCGAGCACGACGAGCGTCAGCACGAGGTTGAACCAGAACAGGTGCGGCCGGCGCAGCGCCTGCTCGTCGGGCGTCAGTTCGCGCCGGGGCAGCGGGATCGACGCATCGTCGCGCGACAGGCCGAGCCGCTTCTCCTCGCGCCGCCCGAGCCAGTACGCGACGCCGAACACGAACACGAGCCCGATCGCCTGCACCGGAATCAGCGGATTGAACAGCGCCGACACCGGCAGGTGCAGCGACGCCGACGCGCGGATCATCGGCCCCGTCCACGGCAGGAAGTTGATGCCCGCGGCCATCGACACCGCGGCGGCCAGCACGCGCCGGTCCATCTTCAGCCGGTCGTACAGCGGCAGCACGGCCGGAATCGTCACGAGGAAGCAGACGGCGCCCGAGCCGTCGAGGTGGATCAGCAGCGCGAGCAGCGTCGTACCCATCACGATGCGTGTCGGCCGCGTGCCGACCGCGCGCAGGATCCGGTCGATGATCGGGTCGAGCGTGCCGGCGTCGGTGATCGTCCCGAAATAGAGGATCGCGAACACGAACATCCCGACGACGGGCGCGAGCCCCTTCAGCCCGTCGATGACGAACTTGCTGGTGTGCAGCCCGAAGCCGCCGATCAGCGACGCGGCGATCGGCACGATGATCAGCGCGACGAGCGGCGACATCCGCTTCGACAGAATGGCGGCCAGCAGCACGACGATCGTGCCCAGCCCGAGTAACGGCAGCATCCGTGTCTCCTACCTTGTCTTTTGTTGGAGACGAGCGTAAGGTCGGCGCAGCGATAGCACAATTGAAATGATTTGATCGCAGCAATCACGAACCGTTATGGATCTGAATCTTCGCGACATTCGCGCGTTCGTCACCGTCGCGCACGCCGGCAACTTCACGCGCGCGGCCGCACGGCTGCACCTGTCGCAGCCGGCGCTGACCGTGCAGATCCGCCGGCTCGAGGACATCGTCGGCGCGCGCCTGTTCGACCGCAACAGCCGCAGCGTCGCGCTCACGCAGACCGGGCGCGAACTGCTGCCGCTGTTGCAGCGCTCGCTCGACGACATGGAGCGCGTGCTGCGCGATGCGCGTGCGCTCGGCGAAGGCGCGAGCGGCACGGTGCGGCTCGCGTGCCTGCCGACCTTCGCGTCGAGTGTGCTGCCGGAGCTGATCCAGTCGTTCCGGCGCGACGTGCCGCGCGCGGGCTTCGAGATCCGCGACGGCGTCGCGAGCCTCGTCACCGCGCTGGTGCGCAACGAGGATGCCGATCTCGGGCTGACCGGCGGCGATACGTTCGATGCGTCGCTGGAGGTGCTGTATGCGGGCGCCGACCGGCTCGTCGCCGTGTGCCCGCAGGATCATCCGCTCGCGCGCAAGCGCCGCGTCACCACCGCCGACGTCGCCGGCGTGCCGCTCGTGCTCACCGCGCAGGGCACGAGCGTGCGCAGCGTCGTCGATGCCGCGCTGGACGCGGCCGGCTGCACGCCCGACATCGCGTGCGAGCCGACCTACATGATGACGGCCGTCGCGATGGTGCGCGGCGGCCTCGGCGTGACGATCCTGCCCGCGACCGCCCGCGAGGTGCGCGCCGAGCCCGAACTGGTCGCGAAGCCGATCGACGATCCCGCGTTCGTGCGGCCGATCGCGCTCGTCGCGAAGCGCGGGCGCACGCTGCCGCGCGTCGCGCAGGCGTTCGTCGACCTCATGCTGGCGGAATTGAAAAAGCGCGCATGAAGCGCGCCCGATTCGGGAAAGGGCGTGCGGCGCTTACTGCGCGTCCGGATCGACGTGCAGCGATTCGCCGATCGCGTAGAAATTGCCGCCCGCGATGTAGTGCAGGCTGCGCAACGCGGGATCGGCCGATTCGAAATACCAGTGGCCGTCGCGAAACACGCGCGTGTCCGACCATGCGCCGATCACCTCGCCGATGAACAGGTCGTAGGTCTGCTGGTTGTGCGGTTCCGGAATCAGCCGGCACGCGAGCCAGCCCGAGCAGCCGGCGACGAACGGCAAGTCGTGACCGTCGACGTCGAACAGCGTGACGCCCGCTTCGCGCAGCTTGTCGGGCCGCTGCGCGAGGCTGTGGCTGCCGACCGCATGCGTGAGCTGCAATTGCGCGGCCGTCGGCACCTGGATCACGAACGTGCCGCTGCGCTCGACGAGCTCGCGCGTCTTCGCGGATTTGTCGAGCACGACCGTCAGCTTCGGCGGCAGGAAATCGAGCGCGCACGCCCACGCGGCGGCCATCACGTTGTCGACGCCGTCGTGGCGGGCCGACACGAGCACGGTCGGGCCGTGATTGAGCAGACGGTAGGCCTTGTTCAGCGCCACCGGCGCGATGTGACTGTCCATACGGGTTCCTTGGAGAACGGCGCGCACGGACGGATGCCGTGCGGCGCGGCGCCGGCCGTCGCACCTGCGCGCGGCCGGGCTGAAGGCCGCATTCTCGCACCCAACGTCAATCGGCGCTGGCGCCCCGGCCGGTCACTTCGCGAACAGCTGGCCGATGTCGCGGAACGCCTTGAATTCGAGCGCATTGCCGCACGGATCGAACAGGAACATCGTCGCCTGTTCGCCGACCTGCCCCTGGAACCGCACGTACGGCTCGATCACGAAAGTCACGCCGAACCCGCGCAGCCGCTCGGCCAGCGCTTCCCAGCTCGCCCAGTCGAGCACGATCCCGAAATGCGGCACCGGTACGTCGTGACCGTCGACCGCATTCGTATGCGCGCCTTCCTGCGACGCGGTTTTCGGATGCTCGTGGATCACGAGCTGATGCCCGTAAAAGTTGAAGTCGACCCACTGCGCACTCGAACGCCCCTCTTCCAGCCCGAACACGCGGCCGTAGAAATCGCGCGCGGCCGGCAGGTCGTAGACGGGAATCGCCAGGTGAAACGGGGAAAGACTCATGATGGATGATGGCCTCGTGAAGAAACGCTCGCGTGGCGCGAGGACGGCACCATGGTAGACAACGCCGAGCAAAAATTAAATCAATATAAAATTGGCTGATTCACAAACAGAATTGATGAATGATCCGCGAACTGAAAACCCTCGTCGCCGTCGCCCGCGAAGGCACCTTTGCCGCGGCCGGCAACCGTATCGGGCTCACGCAGGCGGCCGTCAGCGCACAGATGCAGCGCCTCGAAGCCGAGCTCGGCTTCGCGCTGTTCGACCGGCAAGGGCGATCGGCGCGGCTCAACGAGCGGGGCCATCACGTGCTCGACCAGGCGCAGGCGCTGATCGGCCTGTACGAGAACCTGAGCTCGGCCGCGCCCGGCTCGCCCGCCGCCGTGCGCGTGACGATCGGCGCGATCGCATCGGTGCAGAGCGCGCTGCTGCCGGCTGCGCTGGCCGATTTCCATCGCCGCCATCCCGGGTGCCGCACGCGCGTGATACCCGGGCTGTCGATCGAGCTGGTCAACCGCGTCGACGCGGGCGAAATCGACATGGCCGCGATCATCCGGCCGCCTTTTGCGCTGCAGAGCGACCTGCACTGGACCACGCTCGCACAGGAACCGTTCCGGCTGATCGTGCCGCGCGGCGTGAAGGGCAAGGACTGGGCCGCGCTGCTCGCGAACGAACCGTTCGTGCGCTACGACCGCGCGTCGTTCGGCGGCCGCCAGGTCGACCGCTTTCTGCGCAAGATGCACATCGCGGTGCGCGACACCTGTGAACTCGACGAGCTCGACGCGATCGTCAAGCTGGTCGAGAACGGCGTCGGCGTCGCGATCGTGCCGCAGACCGCCGTGTATCGCCGCTGGCCGGCCGGCGTGCGCGCGATCGACCTCGGGCATCACACGTTTCATCGCGACATCGGGCTCGTGCATCGTGCGCGGCGCACGATGTCGGAGCCCGCGCAAGCGCTGGCGCAACTGATCGAGGCGGCGTCGCGGCGGCGCGCGGGCGCGAGCGTTTCGTAGTCCATCGTCACGCCTTTCTCGTACGCGAAGATCGCGGCGTTGTCGGGTTGACCGTACACGGTCGCGATCGTGATCGCGCCGAGCCCCGGCTTGCCACGGCTCATCGGCGCCTGCTTGCCGTACGCGTTCGTCGTGCCGGCCGGCAGCCCGGCCGCGATCGGATGCGGCGCGTTGACGAGCCAAGGCGAGTTCGCGGCCCGAGTTTCAACGTGCGGCGGCTACGACGCACCGACAGGCCGTCACCGCTCACGCGCGACGCACATTTATCACATTCATTTCAGCGCAGCCGATTCAATTCGTTAAATAACGATTTGACGGATCGAAAACAATATCGAGATCGCGGTAGTTCACCCGCAAATCACGCCGAATTATCACGACACGCGCAAAGCCCACTGAAAAACCGGTGGAATGGCAGCCCATTGATACGCGCTTATCAATAATCCTGATCCCTCAACGGTGAATTCCGAGAAACATCCCTGTCTACATCAGGCCACAACGAAGCATTCCATTTTTGCCGTTTCAGTGCGGCTCTGTAGTCTCCTGCCATTCCGGATCACGAACCCACCCATGCGCACAGGAGATAAAATGAAACGCACGGCCCTCTCGATGATTGCCCTCGCGTCGTTCGCGGCGACGTCCGTCGCGCATGCGCAGTCGAGCGTCACGCTGTATGGCGTGATCGACACGTCGATCACCTATGTGAACCACGCCCAAGGCAAGGACAACGCGTGGATGCTCGGCAACAGCAGCGCGGGCAATCTCGCCGGCAGCCGCTGGGGCGTGAAAGGCACCGAGGATCTCGGCGGCGGGCTCAAGGCGCTGTTCCAGTTGGAGAACGGCTTCGACCCGAGCAACGGCCGGCAAGGCCAGGGCGGCCGCCTGTTCGGCCGTCAGGCCTTCGTCGGCCTGACGAGCGACCGCTACGGCACGCTCACGTTCGGCCGCCAGTACGACCCGCTCGTCGACCTCGTGCAGGGCATCACCGCCGACAACTATCTGGGCAGCGCGTTCGCGACGCCGGGCGACGTCGACAACTACGACAACAGCTTCCGCGTCGACAACGCGGTCAAGTACACGTCGGCCGTCTATGCGGGCCTGCAGTTCGCCGCGATGTATTCGTTCGGCGGCATCGCCGGCAGCACCGGCGCCGCGCAGTCTTACTCGGCCGCCGTGTCGTACAACAACGGGCCGTTCAGCGTCGCGGGCGGCTACTTCCACGCGACCAACAGCCCCGCGTCGAACGGCGTGCGCAACGGCTGGACCAGCTCGTCGGACGGCACGTTCGACGGCCCGATCAACAGCGGCTATGCGAGCGCGCACGCGTTCGGCATCGCACGCATCGCGGGCCAGTACGTCGCCGGCCCGTTCACGTTCGGCGTCGGCTACAGCAACGCGCAGTACCGCCGCGACGCAAGCTCCGTGTTCGGTTCGAACGAGCACTACAACACGGGGCAAGGCTTCGTGAACTACCAGGCGACGAACGCGCTGCTCGTCGGCGTCGGCTACAGCTACACGCGCTCGGGCGGCGACACGTCTGCGACCTATCACCAGGTATCGGCCGGCGCCGACTACAACCTGTCCAAGCGCACCGACGTCTACCTGACCGCCGCGTACCAGCACGCGAGCGGCCAGACCGGCGACGGCAACGGCGGCTCGATGGCCGCGCAGGCGTCGATCGGTTCGTACGGTTACGCGGGCACGAGTTCGCAGACGATGGTCAACCTCGGGCTGCGCCACCGTTTCTGACGGCGATACCGGCGGATGGCTTGCCGCGCGCCGCGCGGCAGGCCGAATTCGCATTGCGCAGACG
This sequence comes from Burkholderia sp. LAS2, assembly GCF_018417615.1. Taxonomy (NCBI): domain Bacteria; kingdom Pseudomonadati; phylum Pseudomonadota; class Betaproteobacteria; order Burkholderiales; family Burkholderiaceae; genus Burkholderia; species Burkholderia sp. LAS2. The sequence goes on along the minus strand of NZ_CP071052.1, from coordinate 1,868,275 downwards.
GCGGCTTCGCCACCGATTTTTTATCGTTTTCTTTCGCCCCGCCAATCGCTGCCGGGGAATTTTCCCTTTCGCTCCGCTTATCGCCAGCTTCGCCGCTCGAGTGACGTAATACGTCAGCTTTCGGGTCATCGCCATTGCACCTGCATTCGCACCAATCTCGGCCATTTTTACCGATCCCGCAGCACGTGGGGCCGTGATCCGGCGCAATAAAAGTGCGCGGCGCACGCACGGGCAAATGCAAAGGAAAGTTTGACGCGAGCCATTTGCCCGCCTGCTATGGCACACTTCGCGTCTGCGTAATTTCCTTGCACCGGGCGGTCGGATTCCGCCCCATCCTGCCATGTCGCGTCATACCACTCGCCCGCTCAGCCGCCACACGCTGACCCTCGCCTCGACGATCGCGCTCTCGTGCGCGCTCTCCGGCGTCGCACGGGCCGATTGCCTGGACGACGCGGCCGCGTTCCAGCACGTGAGCGTCGCGCTGATGCGCGGCATCGCGCAGGTCGAGTCGGGGATGAATCCGAACGCGGTGAACACGAATACCAACGGCACGGTCGACATCGGGCTGATGCAGATCAACAGCACGTGGCTGCCGACGCTCGCGCGCGAAGGGATCACGCGGGAAAGCCTGTTCGATGCCTGCACGAACGCGTATGTCGGCGCGTGGATTCTGTCGCAGAACATCCGCCAACTCGGCCCCAACTGGAACGCGATCGGCGCGTACAACTCCGCATCGCCCGACAAGCGCCTCGCGTATGCGCGCAAGGTCTATGATGCAATCCGGACCATGCCGGATTCGCCGGATACTCCCATGCCCATCCTTCCACCGTCCTTTACGCCGCCGCAACAGGCACAGACGTACAACCCGTTCTCGAGCCTGAGCGTGTCGGCGCCGCCCGTCGCGCGCGCCCGCACGATCTCGCCTGGCTCGCCGCCTGCGGCGCCGCAGGGCGGCCCCGCCGGCCCGGCCGGCACGTACAACTTCGGCTGGACGGTCACCGGCGCCGACCAGGCCAAGCCGACCCAGGTGTTCGACGACGGCGCGCGGGTCTACGTGCAGTTCAGCGACATGAAGCACGTGCCGGCGATCTTCACCGAGACGTCGGCCGGGCGCGTGCTGATGTCGTGGGAGCTGCAGTTTCCGTATGCCGTCGTGACGCGTCCCGCGCAAACGTTGATCTTCCAGCTCGGACCGTTCGAAGCGCGGGCGCAGCGCAGTGCGGCGGCCGCGGGCATGACCGCGCAGGCGGGGACGGCGACGGCCGGGGCATCGGCCTCGGCATCGAAGAAGTCGGCCGGAACCGCAATGAACGCGGCGACGAACACGGCGGCCAATACGCCAGCGAAACGCACCGCGTCGGCCGATGCGTTGTGGTACGTGAATACGCCATCGACGTCGGGCACGGCGACGGCCTCGCCGTCGACCGCGAATATTCCCGCCACGCTGCCGACGGCCATCACGTCGAACACGCCGCCGCCCGCGCCGGCTCAGGCACCGGCCGCTCAGCCGTCGCGCGCCAGCGCGGACGCGCTGTGGTACATCTCGAAGTGACGCACGTCCGAACGCATGCGCATCGCGGCGATTATTTCCGTGCGGTCGTGGGCAGTTCGCGCGCGGCCGTGCCGCGCTTCGTGAAATACGCGCGCAGATAGCGCGACGTCGACGACGCCGGTGGCGGAATCGTCACACCGCCGTCACCCGCGCCGCACCCAGATCACTTTCCCGTCGCGAATGCCGAGATTGCGGCGCTCCTCCCGGTAATCCATCGTGCCCGGCAACGACTTGCCGTCGCGCTCGAGCACGCGCCACAGGCAGCCGTCGAGCAGCGCGCTCGCATCGGCCTCGTTCTTGCCGACCAGCGCTTCGTCCGGCGCGGCGTCCGCCTTGCATGCCTGCGCGGCGCCCGGCTGCAACGGGGCCCTGGCCGCGCCACCGGCGGTGGCGTTGCGGTGCTTCGTGTCCATGTCCGCACATCCTGTAAAGGTTGCGCCCGCAACGAGTGCAACGAGCATCGCGATCGTGTTCTTCATCGGTTTCTCCGTGTCGTGGCCCGGCGGTCGATGTGCGGCATTCGTGCACGACCGGGCATCGCATGCGTGATCGGTTCCGCACGCTGCCGGCCGTTTCCTGCCGGAGCCGGCCCGCGCATGGCGGCCTTTTGCGACCCGGCCGCGCCGCGTCGGCGCCGCCGCGTCGGAGGTCGGCCTGACGCCGAACCCGCCCGCATGTTACCGCACGCGGTTCGCGGCGACGGCGCGACGCCGACGCATCGTGGGCGCGCCGCGCGCGCCGGCCCGCGTCGGCAATCCGCTCAGAACTTGTACGTCACGCCCGCGATGCCGTAGTAGTTGCTGCGCGACTGCACGATCGGGCTGTCGCCCGCGCGGCCGAGCAGCCGCGTCACGCCACCGGTCGCGAGCACCGACCAATGCCGCGACAGCGTCCAGTTCCATGCAACCGCCATCGACGCGCTGTCGATCCCGCCGCTCGCCGAATACGGCCGGAACCGGCTGGTCATCGACTGTGCATCGGTCACGCCGTAGAAAGTCTGCATGTAGCGGCCCGAACCCGCGTGCACGGTGCCCGTCACGATGATCTCGTGCTGCGACGTCTTGAGCACCGGCACCGCGAGATCCACGTGCCCCGACACGCCGCGCGACGTATGCGTCACCGGCGTATCGATCGTGACGCTCAGCTCCGCCGTGTCGAAGAGCGTCACGCCGGCGCGCACGCCGACGAGCACCGAGCCCGGAATCCGGCCCATGCCTTTCAGGTAGTCGGAGCCCGGCAGGTCGAAGCGGTTCTCGTCCGCGCGGCCCGCGTCGTAGTTCACCGCCGCCGACACGAACGCCCCGTGCGGCAGGTCCAGCCGGTAGCCCGCGCCCTGCGTGCTGTCGACGAAGAAGCCATTGCCGAACGTGGCGGAAAACGACGGCGCAACGACGCCGCGATACTGTTTGCTGCCCGGGTAGCGCGGTGCGACGCCGCCGCCGAGCGACAACGAATACTGGTTTTCCGCGTGGGCGGCGGCGGCGAGGGTCAGGCCGGCGAGCGGCATGCAATAGCGGTAGCGGCGAAGGGATGGGCGCACAATATTGAGATATGAGTGACGAAGCCCGCAGTCTAGGTGCCGCCCCGCACCGAGACTGTCCTGAATGTGGGGCAAATGTGTGCCCAATTGTGTTCGATTGTTCGCGATTGTCGCCCCGCTGCCCCGGCGGTCGATCCGCCGGATAGAATTCGCGTGCCGCGCCGCGCATCGGTCTGCCGGGTGCGAGATGGCGCGTGCGTCCGAGGAAACCATGAACGAAGTTCCACTCAAATACCGCGTGCTGCTGATCGAGGACGACGACCGCCTCGCGCAGCTCGTGCGCGAATACCTCGACGGCTATGAATTCGCGGTGACGGTCGTGCGGCGCGGCGACCTTGCCGTCGCGGCAGTGCGCGAGCACCAGCCGGCCCTCGTGATACTCGATCTGATGCTGCCGAATCTCGACGGCATGGAGGTTTGCCGGCGCATCCGCGCGTTCACCAACGTCCCCGTGCTGATCCTGACCGCGCGGGCGGACGTGTACGACCAGGTCGCCGGGCTCGAGACGGGCGCCGACGATTACGTCACCAAGCCGATCGAGCCGCGCGTGCTCGTCGCGCGCGCCCGCGCGCTGTTGCGCCGCGCGCAGCCGGCCGCGGCGGAAGCGCCCGCGGCCGCGCCCGACGCGCTCGTATTCGGCGAGCTCGCCATTTCGCCGCCGAACCGCACCGTCACGTGGCGCGGCGAGCCGGTCGAACTGAAAACCGCCGAATTCAATCTGCTGCTGATCCTCGCGCGCGCGGCCGGCACCGTGCTGAGCCGCGACGACATCCTGAAGCAGTTGCGCGGGATCGAATTCGACGGACTCGACCGCTCGGTCGATTCAGGCATCTCGAAGCTGCGCCGCCGCTTCGAGGATGCGTCATCGGAGCCGCACAAGATCAAGACGATCTGGGGTCGCGGCTACCTCTTCAGCCCTTCTGCGTGGGACGAATAAATGCTGCGCCCGTTGCTTCGGTTGTACCTCGTCGTGATCCTGTTCGTCGGCGCGTCGATCATGTTCATCCAGCTGTCGTTCGACCGGATCTTCTACGAGCGCGGCGCGCAGGCGCAACGCGACTCGCTGACGACCTATTCGTTCGTGCTGAACGACTACCTCGAACGCCATCCTGGCGCGCAGCGCGAGCTCGCACTGCGCGAACTCGCGCTGCATGGCCGCGAAGGGTTCGGCTTCATGTCGATGGCCGACGCACGCGCGCAACTGAGCGGCGCGCCGCTGCGCGATCTCGATGCCGGCCGGATCGCGATCAGCTACAACGGCAAGGATTACTACATGCCGCTCGCGGACGGTTCGGTGCTGCATGCGCGCCCGATCGAAGCGCCGGATCTCGACATCCGCATCTATGCGTACATGCTGCTCGCGCTCGCGACGCTGTTCGCGGTGGTGCTGTGGATTCACTATCACTGGCGCGACATTCGCCGGCTGCAGGACGCCGCGCGCGCGTTCGGCGCCGGGATGCTGTCGACACGCGTGAAGGTGTCGGGCAAGTCGAACATCTACGAGCTGTCGCAGCAGTTCAACGACATGGCCGCGCGCATCGAGGCGTCGATCAAGCAGCAGCGCGAAATGATGCACGGCATCTCGCATGAACTGAAAACGCCGCTCGCCCGGCTGGAGTTCGGGCTCGCGCTGCTCGCCGACGCGGACGAAACGGGCCGGATGCGCGAGCGCCGCGACGCGCTGCGGCGCGACGTGCGCGAACTTGACGAGCTCGTCACCGAGCTGCTGACGATCGGCCGGCTCGAACAGGGGGCAAGCGAGCTCGCGCCGATGGAGGTCGTCGTCGACGCGCTGATCGACAGCGTCGCCGGCAACGTCGCGGACGACATCGCCGATCGCGGCATCGCGCTCGACGTGTCGACGCTCGACGCGCCCGCGGCCCACGTCTGCGATCCGAAGCTCGTCGCCCGCGCGCTGCTGAACCTGATCCGCAACGGCGCGCGCTATGCGTCGCGCAAGGTCGTGCTGGCCGCCGCCCGCGACCGCTCCGGCGCGCTCGTGCTGAGCGTCGACGACGATGGCCCCGGCATTCCGCCCGCCGAGCGCGCCCGCGTGTTCGAGCCGTTCCAGCGACTCGACTCGAGCCGCGACCGGCAGACCGGCGGCTTCGGGCTCGGGCTCGCGATCGTGCGGCGCGTCGCGCAGGTGCACGGCGGCGACGTGCGGCTCGAGGATTCGCCGCTCGGCGGCGCGCGCTTCGTGATCACGCTGCCCGTGCGCGCGCTGCCGGACAGCCTCTTCGACGTCGCGCAGCACGTCGCGAACCGGCACGCCGATACGCGCCGCCGCGGCGGCATGACTAGCGTCGTCCCGCTTTGATGAAACGGGCGGCGGGCCCCGCCCGCCGTCGCCGGCCGCGCGTCGTCAGCGCCGGCGCAGCAGCGCGACGAAGAACAGGCTGCCGAACAGCGCGGTCACGATGCCGATCGGCAGATCCTCCGGCGCCGCGAGCGTGCGCGCGGCGACATCGGCCCACACGAGCAGGATCGCGCCCGTCAGCGCGGCGACCGGCAGCAGCCGGCCGTGCTCGGCGCCGACCACGCGACGGCACAGATGCGGCGTCACGAGCCCGACGAACCCGATCGCGCCGCTGACCGCGACCATCCCGCCCGTCGCGAACGACGCGACGACGAACACCTCGCGTCGCATCCGCGCGCTCGGCACGCCGAGCGACGCGGCGGCGACGTCGCCCGACATCAGCGCATTCAGTTCGCGCCGGCGCGCATGGAGCGCGCAGCCGGCAAGCACCGCGCACACGGCCGGCACCGGCAGCAGATCCCAGCGCGCGAGCCCGACGCCGCCGAGCATCCAGAACAGCACCGACGACGCGGCGCGCTGATCGCCGAGATACAGCAGCAGGTTGCCGAACGCGGCCATCATGAACGACACCGACACGCCCGCGAGCAGCAGCCGGTCCGATTCGAGCCGGCCGCTCCGGTAAGCGAGCGCGACCACGCATGCGGTCGCCGCAAGCGCGCCCGCGAACGCGGCGGCCGACAGCGTGAACGGGCCGAACGCGGCGCCGGCCACCACCGTGACCGCGATCGCGCCGAGCATCGCGCCCGCGCTCACGCCGAGCAGGTGCGGATCGGCCAGGCGGTTCGCGGTCGCCGCCTGCAACGCGACGCCGACCGCCGCCAGCGTCGCGCCGACGATCGCGGCCAGCAGCGCACGCGGCATCCGGATCAGCCACACGATGCTGTCGTCGCCCGCGGCCGCCGCGAACGCATCGCCGCCGCCGACCGCCGACGCGACGTGCGCGGCGACGATCCGCACCGCGGCCGGCATCGCGATCGGCGCGGGGCCGAACGCGGCCGATGCGACGATCGACACGATCAGCAGCACGGCCAGTCCCGGCAGCACCACGCGCATACCGGGCCGCGCCGCCTGCCCGCGCACGCTCATCGTGCCGCTGCCGCGAATGCGGCCGGATACAGCGCGCGGGCGAGTGTCTCGACGGCCGCGACGTTCTCGGGGCCCGGCGTCGCCGCATCGTACGGAATCACGACGAAGCGCCGGTCGCGGATCGCGGCCACGCGCGCGAGCGCCGGCTGGCTCGACAGGAACTGCTGCTTCTGCGCGGCCGTGACCGCCGAATAGTCGACGATCACGATCACCTGCGGATCGCGCGCGACCACGCTTTCCCAGCTCACCTGCGTCCAGCTGCGCGGCAGGTCGTCCATCACGTTGCGCGCGCCCGCCGCCGCGAGCAGCGCGGTCGGCATCGCGAGGCCGCCCGCCGTCATCGGCTTGTCGGTGCCGCTGTCGTACACGAACACGCGCAGCGGCGCCGGGCGCCCGATCGCGCGCGACACCGCCGCCAGCCGCGCGCGCATCCCGGCGACGACCTGCGCGGCGCGCGCATCGACGCCGAAGATCCGGCCGAGATTGGTCAGGTCGCGGAACACGTCGTCGAACGACGCGGCCGACTGCTTCATCACGTGCGAACACGATTCGGTCAGTTCGTACGTGCGGATGCCGAACGGCGCGAGCGTCGCCGGCGTCACCGGCCCGCCGACGTGCATCCCGTAGTTCCAGCCCGCGAGATAGAAGTCGGCGCGCGCGGCGGCCAGCACTTCCAGCGACGGATACTGGCTCGCCAGTTCGGGCACGCCGCGCAATGCGTCGCGCACGCGCGCGGTGCCCGTCTTCCAGCCGCCGATGCCCGTATAGCCGACGAGCCGGTCTTTCAGGCCGAGCGCGAGCATCATCTCGGTGAGGTTCACGTCGTTGCTGACCGCGCGCGTCGGCGCGCGTTCGAACGTCACGTCGCGATCGCAACTGCGCACGGTGACGGGATAGGCGAGCGCGTGAACGGCCGCGCCGCCGAGCACGGCGGCGGCGACCAGGCGGCGGACGACGGAGGACAGATCAGCAAATGGCATGGCGGTCATTCCGGATGAAGCGGCGTGATGCGCGGGCGGCCCGTGACGGGATGGCGATCGACGAGCGCGGCGACGCCGAACACGTCGCGCAGCAGCGCTTCGGTCAGCACGTCGTCCGGCGCGCCGGACGCGACGACGCGGCCGTGCGCGAGCACATGAAGCCGGTCGCAATATGCGGCCGCGAGATTGAGATCGTGAATCGTCGCGAGCGTCGCGATGCCGAGGCGGCGCACGCGCGCGAGCAGTTCGAGCTGGTGACGCAGGTCGAGATAGTTGGTCGGTTCGTCGAGCAGCAACAGTTCGGGCTGTTGCGCGAGCGCACGCGCCAGCAACGCACGCTGTTTCTCGCCGCCCGACAGCGATGCGAAGCGCTGGGCGCGACGCTCGACGAGGCCGACATCGTGCAGTGCGGCTTCGACGATCCGGCGATCGTCGGCCGACTCCGCATCGAACGGCCGCTTGTGCGGCGTGCGGCCCATGCCGACCAGTTCGTCGACGGTCAACCCGAAATCGTCAGGCGTTTCCTGCTGCAGCACCGCGATGCGCTGCGCGACCGCGCGCGGCCGCATCCGCCACACGTCCTGCGCATCGAGCGCGACGCGGCCGGCGTCGGGCCGCGCGTAGCGGAACACGCAGCGCAGCAGGCTCGTCTTGCCGCTGCCGTTCGGGCCGACCAGCCCGACGAATTCGCCTTCGGCCACCGTCAGCGTCACCGAATCGAGCACGTCCACCGCGCCGCCGGGAGACCAGCTCACGCGTTCGATGTCGAGCATGTGGGTGATGGAGCGCACTTCGTCTCGCCCTAGAAGCGCATCGTCGCGACGAGCTCCGCCGAGCGCGACGGGCCGAGCAGCCATTGTTCGCCGCCGTTCGACGTCGTCACCGCGTACGTGCGGTTCGCGAGATTGCGCAGATACAGCGCGAGCTCGGTGCGCGACGTCGGCTGCCAGCGCAGCGACGCATCGAACACCGTGTACGACGGCACCTGCACGCGATTCGCGTCGTCGCCGTACGTCGCGCCGACGTAGCGCACGCCCGCATTCGCGTGCCAGCGCTCGGCGAACGCCCAGCCGAGCCACAGGTTTGCCGTCTGTTGCGGCACGCCGGACGGCACGTTGCCGGCCCGCGACACCGTCGCGCCGCCAACCGTCTGGTTGAAGGCGTCGTAGCGTGCGCGCAGCAGCGCGACGTTCGCATCGATCGTCCAGCCGTGCGGCAGCCGCGCGCCGCCGGTCAGCTCGACGCCGCGCGACGACTGCCGGCCGACCTGCTTGCGCAGCGCCGGATTGAACGGGTCGGTGCTGAGCAGGTTGCGCTTCGTGATGTCGTACACCGCGAACGTCCAGTACGCGCGACCGTCGAGCAGCGTCTGCTTGAGCCCGGCTTCCCACTGTTCGCCGGTCGCGAGCCGGTAGGCCGCCTGCGACGCGGACAGCGTCACGAGCGAGCCGACGCCCTCCGCGCCCGTCGTGTACTGCGCATACGCGCTGAACGTCGGCGCGATGTCGAACACGAAACCGGTGCGCCAGCCGACGTTCGCGAACCGCTTGTCGAAACCCGCGCCGGTCGCCGCCTGCTCGCGGCTGAACGCGATGTGGTCGTAGCGCAGACCGCTCACCCACGCGAGCCGCGGCAGCACGTCGAGCCGGTTCTCCGCGAATACCGCCACCTGCCGCGCGCGCGTGCTGAACTGCGGCACGGTCGGGTCGCGGCTCATGAAGACGCCGGGATCGAAGCCGTGCGCCGGTACCGTCGTTTCGCCGCCGTACGGCGAATTGTTGATGCCGCTGAACGTGATCCGGCTGAATTCCGTGCCGACGACGAAACGGTTCGCGCGACCGAACAGCATCCCGTCGATGCGCGCGCTCAGTCGATCGCCGATCTGCCGCTGATGGTGGCCGATGTCGAGATAGTCGCCGCGCGTGACACGCCCCGTCGCCGCGTCGAGCGCATACGATTCCGCGTTGCGCCAGTGGCGGTTCGACGTCAGGTAGTAGAGCTGATTGTCGATCGTCACGCCGGACGCGGGCCGGTAGCGCGCCGACAGGCGCGTCCACTGGTCGTAGTACGAAATCGTCGCGTCGCCGACCGTGTAGTTCAGCTTGCGCAGCGACGAATCGAGCACGCCGTTCGGCGCGGGCACGCCATAGTACGTCGCGGGCATCTGGCGCCCGTAGTCGTAGTCGAGCGTCAGCGTGAGTCGTGGGCTCACGTCGAATGTCAGCGCGCCGCCGATGGCCGTCGTATGCGTATCGGCCCGCTCGGCGAGACCGTTCGCGCGCGCATCGCTCGCATAAAAACGGTACGACAGCCGCGGGCCGAGCGCGCCCGTCGTATCGAACGCGAAGCGCTTCGCGCCGTCGGGGCCGATGCCGGCCTGCAGCGTCGTCTCGCGCGTGCGCTGCGGCCGCTTCGGCACCACGTTCACGACCCCGCCGATCGCCCCTTCGCCGTACAACACCGATGCCGGGCCGCGCAACACCTCGATGCGCTCGACCGACCACGTGTCGAACGGAAACGTGCTCGTGCCGGCCGCCGGCATCAGCCGCACGCCGTCGAGCAGCGTCATCACCGATTCCTGCCCGCTGAAGCCGCGCACGCTCAACGCGGTGCCGCCGGTGCCCGGCGCGATCGCGCTCGCGAAGCCGGCGGTGCGCGTGACCGCATCGAGCACCGTGCGATCGCCGCGTGCGTCTATCGTATCGGCCGTGACGGCTTCGACGCTCGCGGGCGTGTCGAGGCTCGCGAGCCCGAGCCGCGAGCCGGTTTCGAGCGGTTGCGTCAGCGGGTCGGTCGGTGCGGACGAAGCCGTGACGTTGATCGCCGGCAGCGCGTGCCGGTCGTCCGGTGACGATGCAACGGCTTCGGCGGCCAGCGCGCCGGTGGTCGCGATCGCGCAGCCGACCAGGGTCGTGCAACTGCGTGCCGCGCGCGTGCGCCAGGCGCTCGCGTGCCGGCGCGGCGCGGCATGGCGCCGCTCCCCGCGCGCCGGGGTGGGTCCGATTCTCGTCACGTCGTATCGATCTTCGTTGAATGTCGTCGCACGCGAGCGGCCCGGGCAGCCGGCCGACCGGCGACGAAAACGTCAGATGATACAATATATCAACTTGGTCCGTCAGGATTTTGACAGCTTGCGTTGCCGCGCGCCTCGTCAACGCTGCGCACCCCCTCGCGCGCGGGGCCCCGCAACGCGGCCGCAAGCCGGTTGCATGCTAGCCGCCACCGCGCTCAACCGCCGGTCTTGAACGCCGGCAACTGCTGCCCGAGCCGCGCGCCCATTTCCGCGCCGAGCGCCTGCAGCGCATTGAACGGCCGGATCATCACCTCGAACTCGACGATTCGCCCGTCGTCGTCGAAGCGGATCATGTCGATCCCCTTCAGCGCCTTGTCGCCGATGGTCGCGCCGAATTCCAGCACGACGCTCTTGCCGTCGTCGGCCGCGAACTGGCGGTGATACGTGAAATTCTCGAGGATCGTGATCACCGTGCGCAGCGCCATCAGCAGCGCGGGCGCCGGCCCGTACGACTTGAACGCCATCGGCGAGCGGAACACGGCGTCCGGATGGACGATCGATTCCAGCGCGCCGAAATCCTTGCGTTCGACCATCGCATGCCATGCGTCGAGCGATTTCGCGACGGCGGGATGAAGATGCAGCGGGGAATGTGTCATCGAAGTCTCCAGCATCGTGGTGGGACGGAACAGAAACGAATCGGTATCAAAGGGTCGCGGCCAGCGTCGTGCCCTGGTGAATCGCGCGCTTCGCATCGAGTTCGGCGGCCTCGTCCGCGCCGCCGATCAGGTGCACGCGGCATCCGGCGGCCTGCAGTTGTTCCGCCAGCTCGCGCGACGGCTCCTGCCCCGCGCAGATCACCACGTTGTCCACCGGCAACGTCCAGTCGACGCCGTCGATCGTCACGTGGAAGCCGTCGTCGTCGATGCGCCGGTACGTGACCGACGACGACATCCCGACGCCGCGCGCCTTCAGCGCGGTACGGTGTATCCATCCGGTGGTCTTGCCGAGCCCGTCGCCCACCTTCGAGGCCTTGCGCTGCAGCAGATGCACGTGCCGCGCCGCCGGTTCGGGCCGCGCTTGGCCCAGGCCGCCGGCATTCGCATACGACCGGTCGACGCCCCATTCGCTGAAGAACCGGTCCGCATCGACACGCTCGGCGCCGTCGCGATGAACGAGATACTCGGCGACGTCGAAGCCGATGCCGCCCGCGCCGACGATCGCGACGTTGCGACCGACCGCCTTGTCGTCGCGCAGCACGTCGAGATAGCCGAGCGCCTTCGGATGCCCGATGCCGTCGATCGGCGGCGTGCGCGGCACGACGCCCGTCGCGATCACCACTTCATCGAATGCTTCCTGCAACAGCATCTCGGCGGTCGCACGCGTATTGACGTGCAGCGCGATGCCGCGCAATTCGATCTGCCGGCGGAAATAGCGCAGCGTCTCGTTGAACTCTTCCTTGCCGGGCACCTTCTTCGCGATATTGAACTGGCCGCCGATCTCGGCGCCGGCTTCGTATAGCGTGACCGCATGACCGCGCTCGGCCGCCGTGACCGCGAAGCCGAGGCCCGCGGGCCCGGCGCCGACCACCGCGATCCGCTTGCGGCGCGGCGCCGGCTGGATCACGAGCTCGGTTTCATGACACGCACGCGGATTCACGAGGCACGACGTGATCCGGCCGCCGAACGTATGGTCGAGGCATGCCTGGTTGCAGCCGATGCACGTGTTGATTTCGTCCGCGCGCCCTTCCCGCGCCTTGCGGACGAACTCGGCATCGGCGAGGAACGGCCGCGCCATCGACACCATGTCGCAATAGCCGTCGGCGAGCAGTTGCTCGGCGACTTCCGGCGTATTGATCCGGTTGGTCGCGACGAGCGGGATGCCGACCTTGCCCATCAGTTCCCGCGTCACCCACGCGTATGCTGCGCGCGGCACCTTGGTCGCGATGGTCGGAATGCGCGCCTCGTGCCAGCCGATGCCGGTATTGAGGATCGTCGCGCCAGCCGCCTCGATCGCCTGCGCGAGCCGGATCACCTCGTCGAGCGTCGAGCCGCCTTCGACGAGATCGAGCATCGACAGCCGGTAGACGACGATGAAGTTCGCGCCGACACGCTCGCGCACGCGCCGCACGATCTCGACCGCGAAGCGGATGCGGTTCTCGTACGCGCCGCCCCACGCATCGTCGCGATGGTTCGTGCGCGCGGCGATGAATTCGTTGATCAGGTAGCCCTCGGACCCCATGATCTCGACGCCGTCGTAGCCCGCATGCTGCGCGAGCGCCGCGCATCGCACGAAATCGGCGATCGTCTCGTCGACCTCGTCGCTCGTCAACGCATGCGGCGTGAACCGGTTGATCGGCGCCTGCAGCGCGCTGGGCGCCGCGAGCGCCGGGTGATACGCGTAGCGCCCGAAATGCAGGATCTGCAACGCGATCCTGCCGCCTTCCGCGTGCACCGCACGCGTCACGACGCGGTGACGTTCGGCTTCCGCTTCGGTCGTCAGCATCGCGCCGCCCGGCGCCGGACGGCCGCGCTCGTTCGGCGCGAATCCGCCCGTGACGATCAGGCCGGCCTCGCCCCGTGCGCGCTCCGCATAGAACGCGGCCATCCGCTCGAAGCCGTTCGGCGCTTCCTCGAGGCCGACGTGCATCGAGCCCATCAACACGCGGTTCCTGAGCGACGTGAAGCCGAGTTCGAGCGGGGTCGTCAAATGCGGATAACGGGAGGTCATCGGGGCGTCTCCATCTTTTATGCAACAAGTTGCACGGATGGTAGCGCGTCGACTTCGTTTGTGCAACATGTTGCACAAACATACCTGCGCCGTTTGTGCTGCGGCCCCGATATGGCAAGATTCGGTTCATTGCGCAGCCTTCCTCGATCCGACATGTCCCTGCCTCACGCGCTTCTCACCGCCCTCGCCGAACGCCCTGGTTCGGGGTCCGAGCTCGCCGACCGTTTCGATCGCTCGATCGGCTATTTCTGGCAGGCGACGCATCAGCAGATCTATCGCGAACTCGGGCGTCTCGAGGAAATGGGTTGGGTCGAATCGCTGCCCGCCGAGTCCGGCCGCGGCCGCAAGCGCGCGTACCGGATCCTGCCGGCCGGCAAGAAGGAATTGCGCCGCTGGATCGCCGAACCGGAAGATCCGACGCCGCTGCGCGAGGCGTTGATGGTGCGCCTGCGCGCGGAAGCCGTGCTCGGGCCGGCCGGCCTCGAGCACGAGATCCGGCGGCGCATCGCGCTGCATCAGGAAAAGCTGGACTTGTATTTGCAGATCGAGGCGCGTGATTTTTTGGCGGACGGCGATTCGGCGGACGGCGATTCACGCACGAAGCGCCTGCAGCATCTGGTGCTGCAGGCCGGGATCGCAAACGAACGGTTCTGGGTCGAGTTTTCGCAGCACGCGCTCGACACGCTGCGTTTGCCGAAGGATTGAAGCCGCTGGCGAAGGCCGGCCGGCGGTCGTTTCACCGCCGCTCGGCCTCGTGCGCCCGACTACGTAATCGCGACGCCTTTACAGCAGGTCGCACCGCGCCCGCTTTCGTGAAGCACAGGCCGCGCAGCCTGCGTTGAATCGCCGCGCGGCGAACCCGGATCACGCATCCGGCAAAATCACCACCTTGCCCTTCACCTGCCGGTTCGCCATCCGCGCGATCGCATCGGCCGCGCCGTCCAGCGACACGCGTTCGGTGATCGTGGGCCGCACCTTGCCGGCCGCGAACCATTCGGCGAGCAGCCGCATGTTCGCCGCATGCTGCGCCGGATCGCGACGCACCGCATCGCCCCAGAACACGCCGAGAATGTCGCGCTCCTTCAGCAGCGCGAGGTTCAGCGCGAGCTTCGGGATCTCGCCGGCCGCGAAGCCGACCACGAGGAACCGGCCGCGCCATGCGGTCGCACGCAACGCCGCCTCGCTGTATGCGCCGCCCACCGGATCGTAGACGACGTCGGCGCCGCGCCCGCCGGTCAGTTCGTCGACGCGGCGGCGCAGGTCTTCGGTCGCATAGTCGATCGTCTCGTCGGCGCCCGCTTCGCGGCACAGCGCGAGCTTGTCCGCGCTCGACGCCGCCGCGATCACGCGCGCACCGAGCGCTTTCGCGATCTCGATCGCGGCGATGCCGACGCCGCCGGCCGCCCCGAGCACGAGCAGCGTCTCGCCCGCCTGCAGGCGCGCCCGCTGCTGCAACGCATGCAGCGACGTACCGTACGCAAGCACGAGCGCGGCGCCCTGCTCGAACGTCATGCCCGGCGGCAGCGCGGCGAGTTGGTGCGCGTCGGCCACGCACTGCTGCGCGAACCCGCCGTGGCCGGTAAACGCCATCACCGAATCGCCGGGCCGCCACGCGGTGACGCCGTCGCCGACCGCGTCGATCACGCCGGCAAACTCGGCGCCCGGCGAAAACGGCAGCGCCGGTTTCACCTGATACAGCCCCTGGACGATCAGCGCGTCGGGGAAGTTGAGCGACGCCGCCTTCACCTGGATCCGGACTTGCCCGGCAGCCGGTTCTGGAATCGCGACGTCCTCGATGCGCAAGCGGTCGATCGGGCCGAATGCGGTACACAACAGGGCTTTCATGCGCTTCTGTCTCCTTGCGCGGCGTGGCCGGGCATCGGTACGGTGTGCGGGACATCTCCCCGTGGCCGGTTCACGACGCATATGCGATGCCCTACGGCATCGGCAACATCGTCAGAACGCGAGATCGCGTCGCGACATCAACAGGCTGATCGTGCTGCCTCCCGGGGTGCCGGCCGTGTCAGCCGAATGAAGGGTTGGGTGGCGCCAAGTGCTGGCAGGAATTTAGCACGGTCGTTCACAAACGACAACGATACACACGCCAGCCAGTATGCGTATCCGGGAAGTGGGCCGGGCCGCACGAGGCGGCCCGGCGCGGGACAGCTATCGCGTCAACCCGCCTGCGGCTTCGAAAGCTGATCCGCAATCGGCAGGCTGCGAATGCGCGTGCCGGTCGCCGCGAAGATCGCGTTGGTCAGCGCCGGCGCGACGGGCGGCAGGCCCGGTTCGCCGACGCCGCCGAGCGGCGTCGCGTAGTCGTCCGGCGCGACGAGATGCACGCGGATGTCGCGCGGCGCCTCGTTCATCCGCAGCACCTGGAAGCCGTTGAAGTTGCTCTGCTCGGGGTGGCCGTCCTTGAACGTGATCTCGCCGTGCAGCGCGATGCCGAGCCCCATCACCACCGCGCCCTCCAGTTGCGAGCGCACCCGTTCCGGATTGATCTGCGGCCCGCAGTCGATCGCGATGTCGACGCGCGGCACCGAGATCCTGCCGTCCGCGTCGACCTGCACCTCGCACACCACCGCCGTGTACGACACGAAGCTGCGATGCGCGGCGATCCCGAGCCCGTGCCCCTTCGGCAGCTTGCGCCCCCAGCCGGCCTCGCGCGCGACCGTCTCGACCACGCGTCGCAGCCGCCCCGTATCGACCGGATACAGCGCGGGATCCTCGCCGTAGTTCACGTTTTTCACCGTGATGTGCGGCTCGAAACGCCGCGCGGGCCCGATCAGGTCGAGCAGGAAATCCTTCGGATCGCGGCCGGCCGCATGCGCGAGTTCCGACACGAAACTCTGGATGCCGAACGCATGCGGAATGTTGTACACCGAGCGAAACCAGCCGATCCGCGTATGCGCTTGCGCGGCCGGATTCTCGATCCGCACGTTCGGGATCGCGAACGGCAGATCCGCGATGCCTTGCGCGAGCTCGCCCGGCTGCTCGTGCACGACGCCGGCGCGGAACGTCGACTGGATCGACGGCGCGACCGTGCGATGCTGCCACGCGACCACCTTCCCCGCCGCATCGATCCCGCCGTCGAACGCTTCGAGCGACACCGCGTGGAAGTAGTCGTGCGCGATGTCGTCCTCGCGCGTGAACGTCAGCTTCACGGGCGCGCCGACCGCCTTCGACAGCAGCGCGGCTTCCACCACGTAATCGGGCTTCGACTTGCGGCCGAAGCCGCCGCCGAGCAACGTCACGTTGACCGTCACACGCTCGGCCGGCACGCCGAGCGCCTTCGCGATCTCGTCGCGCGTGGTCTGCGGCGCCTGCGTGCAGGTCCACACTTCGCAGCGGCCGTCGGCCACCCGCGCGACGGCCGCGGGCGGCTCCATCGTCGCGTGCGCGAGATGCGGAACGTAGTACGTCGCGCGCACGCGTTTCGCGGCGCCGGCGAGTGCGGCCGCCGCATCGCCGTCGTTGCGGATCACGTCGCCCGGCTGCGCGGCGGCCGCTTCGAGCGTCTCGCGATACGCGGCCGAGTCGTAGCCCGCATGCGGCCCGCGCTTCCAGTCGATCTTCAACTGCGCGCGTGCCTGGATCGCCGTCCACGTATCGCGCGCAATGACGGCCACGCCGCCGAGCGGCTGGAAGCCGGATGGCAGCGGCGTCGACGCCAGTTGTACGACCTTGACGACACCCGGCAGCTTCTCGGCGGCCGACGCATCGAACGACGCGACCGTGTCGCCGTAGGCCGGCGGCCGCGCAACGACCGCATACAGCATGCCGTCGAGGCGCGTATCGATCCCGTACCGCGCGCGGCCGCCGACGATGTCGCGTCCGTCGATCAGCGCCGTCTTGCCCTTGCCGATATAGCGGAATTCGGCCGGTGCCTTCAACGCCACGCTTTTCGTATCGGGCACCGGCAGCGCGGCCGCCTTCCCGGCCAGTTCGCCGAAGCCGAGCTTGCGTCCGGTTTTCGTGTCGACGACCTCGTGCACCGTCACCTTCACCTGGCGCACGTCGACGCCCCACACGGCAGCGGCCGCCTGCGCGAGCATCGTGCGGGCGGCCGCCCCCGCGCGGCGCAGCGCGGCGAAGCTCTGGCGCAGGCTGCGCGAACCGTCGGTGTTCTGGTTGCCGTAGCGCGGCTCGTCGCCGACCGCTTGCGCGACCTTCACGCGCGCCCAGTCCGCGCCCAGTTCGTCGGCGACCACGAGCGCGACGCTCGTGCGTACGCCCTGGCCCATCTCGGAGCGGATGCAGGTCACCGTGACGGTGCCGTCCGGTGCGATCGCAACGAACAGGTTCGGATCGTCGCGCAAGCCATGCGGCATCCCCGCGCCGCCATACTGCGGATTCGCGCTGACGGGCGGCTGCGCCGGCGTGGCCGCCTGCGCGAGCGACGGCACGCCGAACGCGAGCAGCAGCCCGCCCGATGCGAAGCCGAGCAGCAGCGCGCGACGGCTTTCGTTGTCGACGGAGAGTTCGGGCGCCCTCATGCGTCACCTCCGCGGCGCACGGCCAGCCGGATGGCCGCGCGAATGCGCGTATAGGTGCCGCAGCGGCAGATGTTGCCGGACATCGCATCGTCGATGTCGGCATCGGTCGGATGGGGATTCGTCTTCAGCAGCGACGCGGCCTGCATGATCTGCCCGGACTGGCAGTAGCCGCATTGCGCGACGTTCAGTTCCTGCCACGCCTGCTGCAGCGGGTGCGTGAGATCCGTCGACAGCCCCTCGATCGTCGTCACGCGCCTGGACGCCGCCGCCGCGACCGGCGTGATGCACGCGCGGATCGCGACGCCGTCGAGATGCACGGTGCACGCACCGCACAGCGCCATCCCGCAGCCGAACTTGGTGCCGGTGTGGCCGAGCACATCGCGCAGATACCAGAGCAACGGCATGTCGGGATTGCCGTCGAAGTGCTGCTCGCTACCGTTGACGGTCAGCGTGATCATCGTTCACCTCCTGGTTGCGATGCCCGCCGGGCAGGCATCGAGTGGGGATTCGAACGGCGCGGCGCACATTCCGAACGATCAGGCAGGCGTGGCGCCGTTTCGTCGACCGTGTCGCGTGCACGCACGGTCGGGCGGATGCTGCGAACGATGCCGTCGGCCGGTTGCCTGCGCAACCTTTCGCCTTTGCCCGGCCGGCGCTCGTCCGCATGGATCGCCGCCCGCATTATCGAACCATTTCGGATTTGACGTCGGGTCGCGGCGATTCGGGCGTTTCAGGCAAGCGGGGAGAACGCACGGCCGGAGATGGCGCGTGTCATCGACGGGGCTTTAGCGTGCATCGCGAGCGCGCGTTCCGGGTCGCACATAGGCAAACATCCGGCCGACCTCACGGCCGGACCGGATGCTTGATGGTTGCGCCGAACGCGACGCAACGCACTACCGCACGGTCTTCCTCACGGCGAGCGCAACGCCTGCAACCCGAGCGTGAGCGCGTTGAACGGCATCTCCGCGGCGCCCATCGAGAAACTGGTCGTCTTCGTGGGCACGCCGGGCGTACGCATCAGCGCGTGGACGATCCGCTCGCTCGCATGGCCGTCGCCGTATGGATTGCTCGCGCGCGACATTTCCTCGTACGCGCTCTCGCTGTCGAACAGCCGCGACGCTTCCCACACGATCCGGTCCTGATCGGTGCCGACGAGCCGCGCGGTGCCGGCCTGAATCGCCTCGGGCCGCTCGGTCGTCTCGCGCGTGACGAGCACCGGCTTGCCGAGCGCCGGCCCTTCTTCCTGAATGCCGCCCGAATCCGTGATGATGAAATGCGCGCGCGACATCAGGAATACGAACGACAGGTATTCCTGCGGCTCGATCAGGTAGATGTTGGGCACGCCGCCGAGCCGCGCGCGCGCCGGCTCCTGCACGTTCGGGTTCAGGTGCAGCGGATAGACGAACTGCGCATCGCGATAGCGGTTCGCCAGCGTGCACAGCGCGTCGCAGAAATGCCGGAACGGTTCCCCGAAACTTTCGCGGCGATGGCCGGTGATCAGCACGACGCGCCGCGACGGTTCGAGAAACGGGAAGTACGCGGCGATCTTGTCCGACAGCGCGGCGGTGCGATCCAGCATGCGCTTGACCTCGTGCAACGCATCGATCACGGTATTGCCGGTCAGCGAGACGCCCCCGCCCGGCACGCCCTCGCTCAGCAGGTTGTCGCGGGCCTGCCCGGTCGGCGCGAAATGCCATGACGACACCGCATCGGTCACGCGGCGATTCAGCTCCTCCGGCCACGGCGACCAGATGTCGCCGCTGCGCAGGCCGGCCTCCACGTGACCGACCGGCAGATAGCGATAGAACGCCGCCAGGCTCACCGCGAGCGTGGTCGTCGTATCGCCGTGGACCAGCACGACGTCCGGCCGAAAATCGTCGAAGACGACGCCGATCGCATGAAGAATGCCGGTCGTCACGTCGGTCAGCGTCTGGCCTTGCCGCATCAGGTTGAGATCGTAGTCGGGCTTGATGTCGAACAGCGTCAGCACCTGATCGAGCATTTGCCGATGCTGCGCGGTCACGCACACGCGGGCGTCGACATCCGTCTGCGCCTTCAGCGCACGCACCAGCGGCGCCATCTTGATGGCCTCCGGCCGAGTCCCGAACACAAGCAAGATCTTCTTCATCGTTATCCTCGTTTAGCCGCTTCGCGCCCGGCGATCCTGCACGCGGCGCGAAGCATGTATTCGGGCGGCGCATCCCGTACGCGCACGCGATCGAGCTGCGGCGGTGTGGCGGGGCGAGCGCGCTGCCGCGTCCGCGCGGTCCAGGCCGCGCGAATCGTCGTACTACCGGCGTCCCGTTGCACTGGATCAATCACGTCATGAGTCGTTCCTCGCTGTGTCGAGCGTCGCGTCCTCCCACACCAGCAATATTCAAACCAGCCGGCTCGCGTCGCGGCCCGCTTCGCTCCGCGGCCATTGCCCGCGAACGGTGCGTCATGGAATGTTTCACAACTGCTACGGACACCCGCATCGCCGGATCGACGCGGCAACGATAAACAGCCGGACGCTCGCGCGATCCGTCTGACGACGTCGTCCGACGAATCGCGCATGCATGTCGAGCCCTCGTGACGAAGCGAATCGCACGGACCTTTCGACGCGCGTTGCGTCGCCTCGATTCGCCCCTTTCGTCTGTGCAGTGCGCGGCGCGCACGCGAGCGCCGACCGCCGTGGCGCGCGCAGGATTTCGCCCACATCCGACGCCGCGTTGCATCACACGAATCGGGGCGCGGGAAATGTTGCGAATGTGTAACGCGGATTCGAAACCGGCGAATACATCGGAGTCCGGTCCATTCGTCTCATGTGAAAGCAGCGCGCGTAGCGATCGCGGGCTGACGCGTGCATGCCGAACGACACGCGACGGCCAGCCATGCCAAGCCGCACCCGGCCACGCGGCATCGGCAGCTGGGACGGTCCGGGCACCGCGCGACGCGCTCGAGCCGCGCGGCCGACCGTGCGGGGTCGGATGCGGCGCGCGCACGCTGATTCGTCAGTGAATCAAAACACGCCGGCTGCACGCATGCCGCATCCGCTTCCCGCGCGGGCCTCCTTGCTGCGCGGGGCATCGCGGCAGATGGCTCACCCCTTGCTTGATGTCGGACAGTGCGTCCCGAAGCACGCGCATCGCAGCAGACAGATGGGGGCGCCAAAGCAACGAAGCCGGGAGACGATGCGACGCATCCGTCCGGGGCAGCCGACAACCGCCCCGCGACGAACGCGCCATCGTTTCCCATTGACGTCCGCGCGATCCACGGAGCGCCTTCAGCTCTCATCGGTCGTCGTTGCGGACACGGGGATGGGGACATGAAGAAAACGCGGGCGGCGTCATTCTGCGAGCAAGGCATCCTGCTGCTGATCGTGCTTGCGTGCTCGCTGATCGTGCACGACACCGCCTCGCAGGCGATCGCCGAACCGGCCCGGTTCGGCGTGCCCGCCGCAACCGCCGCAACGGCCGCAACCACCGGGATCGCGATGGAGCGCATCGCGCTCGTCGCGCCGGCCTCGCCCGATCCGGACGCGTCGCTCGAGCCGCCGCCCGCCGCCACGCCGGGCGTCGCATTCGATCCCGAGCTGCTGCTGATACCGTGCGTCGCGTACCTGTGGCTGTTCACGCTATTGACGTGCGCGTATGCCGCCCGGCATTACGTATTCAGCCTCGACCGCCTGTTCAAGTCGCAACACGCGCCCTACCGGACGATGACCCACGGCGACTGGCCGCGGCTCACCGTCTTCGTCGCCGCCCACAACGAGGAAACCGTCATCGTCGATTGCCTGATGGCGCTGCTGGCGACGACCTACCCGCGCGACCGGCTGACGATCATTCCGGTCAACGACCGCTCGACCGACAACACGCGCGCATTGATCGACGAAGTCCGCGCACTCGCGCCCGAGCTGATTCAGCCGTTTCACCGCGAGACCGGCAAGCCGGGCAAGGCAGCCGCGCTGAAGGATGCGCTGCGCTTCATCCGCGGCGACATCATGGTCGTATTCGATGCCGACTACCTGCCGCGCCCGGGGCTGCTGAAGGAACTGGTCGCGCCGTTCTTCGACCCGGAAGTCGGCGCGGTGATGGGCCGTGTCGTGCCGCAGAACGCCGACAGCAACCTGCTCGCACGGCTACTCGATCTCGAGCGCGCGGGCGGCTATCAGGTCAACCAGCAAGCCCGCAACAATCTGAACCTGGTGCCGCAGTACGGCGGCACGGTCGGCGGCATCCGCAAGGGCGCGCTCGACGCCGTGGGCGGCTGGTGCGACGACACGCTCGCCGAAGATACCGACATGACCTACCGCCTGCTGCTGAGCGACTGGCGCACGGTCTATCTGAACCACGCCGAATGTTACGAGGAAGTACCGGAGCGTTGGGCCGTCCGCGCGCGGCAACTGACGCGCTGGGCGAAGGGCCACAACCAGACCATGCTGCGCTATCTGGTTCCGGTGCTGCGCAACCCGCTGATCTCGCGCCGCTGCCGGCTCGACGGCGCGCTGCTGCTCGGCGTATTCACGATGCCCGCGCTGCTCGCGATCGCGTGGAGCGCCGCGCTCGCGCTCTACCTGTTCAACGGCGTCAACTCGACCGCGCTCGGCCTGCTGCTGTCGCTGTTCGCGCTGTTCTCGTTCAGCACCTTCGGCAACTTCGGCGTGTTCTTCGAGATCGTCGTCGCCGCGCGGCTCGACGGCCGCGCGACGCGGCTGCGGCTCGTGCCGGTCAACGTCGTCGGCTTTTGCGTGACGATCGCGGCGGTCGTCTCCGCGCTGTGGGGACTCGCGCTCGACGCGGCGTTCCGCCGCGAACTGAAGTGGGACAAGACCGAGCGTTTTCGCCGGCAGTTGAAACCGGAGCGATGAGCGATGACGACCTTCAACGTGATGGTGCCGGTGGCCGGCGTGCTCACGCTGCCGTTCCTGCCGATGCTGCATGAACTGATCCGGCGCAGCGACGTCGCGGCGCTGCCGATCGGCGACGGGCCGTTCGTCGACCAGGCGCTGCTCGCCGCGCGCTGGCACGACGCGCTGCGCGCGCACGTGGCCGGCACGCCGCCGCCGGATGCATCCGGCGCGCCGCCGTGGCAGACGCTCGGACTGGCCGTCGAGCATGCGGACACGATCCATGTCGCACGCGACGCGCATCGCGACGACGTGCTCTACGCCGACCGTTCGATCACGCTCGACGACGGCGCGCGGGCCGCGTACGCGTTCGCCGGCCAGCGCATCGACATCCGTGCCGGCGCGACGATCGGCACGCTCGCGCATGCGCCGCTGATCGACGTCGACGATGCGGTGCTGCGCGGCGTCGTGGTCGGCGACACGGTGCGCCTGCGCGGCGCCGGCGGCTTCGCGTGCCTGTATGGCGAGCCGCTCGTCTTCGGCGCGGCGCCCGGCCCGCGGCCCGCGGACATACCGGCCGCGCCGCGCCGCGCGATCACGCTCACCCGCCACTTCGCGTCGCTGCCGCATCGCTTCCTGCACGGTCGTTACCTGCTGCCGTGCGACGTTCGCCTGCCCGCGCACACGGTCGTGCAAGGCAACCTGATCGTCGAAGGAACGCTCGTCCTCGGCGAAGGCTGCGTGCTGCGCGGCAGCGTCAAGGCGCATCGCGTCGAACTCGAACGTCACGCGTTGCTGCACGGCGCGGTATTCGCGCGCGACGACGTGTTGCTCGCCCACGCGAGCTGCATCGACGGCGTCGTGTCGGCCGGCGGCCTGTTGCGACTGACGGGTGCGCGCATCGGCGTCGCCGGTCATCCGGTCAGCGCGTGTGCGCGCGACGTATCGATCGTCAATCATGCCTGCGTGCATGGCGATCTCGTCGCGTGGCGCAGCGGCTGGTTCCACACATCCCGTTAAGGAGCGCCTCATGTCCGATCGCCCCAGCCATCGCGGCCCGCGCGTGCCGGTTGCCACCCTCGCGATGCTGTGCGGCGTCGCCTTCGGCGCGCCCGCGGCGCTGGCGGAGCAGCCGGACGATGCCGCCGCCGCGCCCGCCGTGCAGCCGCCGCCCACGACCGTCATCACGCCACGGATGCGCGACGAATCGATGTTCGTGCGCGTCGACGCCGAAGGCCTGCCGGACGGCGTGCCGCTCGCCGAGTTCACGCCCGAGGATACGAACCGGCCGCCGCTGCCCGATGCAGTCGTCACCCATGTGCAGGCGCCGCAGGAATCGCACACCGAGCTGTCGCTCGGCTATTCGAGCGCACATCTGACGCACGGCTACGGCGACTGGTACGGCGTGCACCTGCGCGGCGTCTATCAGGACGGCAGTCGCACCGTGCTCGGCGAACTGGCGCAACTGCACCGCTTCGGCGAGAACACGCAGCTCGGCGCGCTGACCTACGTGCAGAACCTCGGCCCCGACTGGTTCGGCGGGATCGGCTTTTCCGGCACCACGTCAGGCACGATCCTGCCGAGTGCGCGCGTCGACGTATCGATCAACCGCAAGCTGTTGTCCGATCGTTCGCTGGTCGTGTCGCTCGGCGCCGGCTACGCGTGGAACCGCAGCGGCCACCGCGACCAGCTCTATCACGCCGGCGTGATCTGGTACGCATTGCCGAAGTGGATTTTCGAGGCGGGCGCGAACTATACCGTCGATTCGCCCGGATCGGTGAAGGCGCCCGCCTACTACGGCGCCGTCACCTACGGCGAAGTCGGCAAGAGCGTGATCGTGCTGCGCGGCGGCGTCGGCCGCGAGGCGTATCAGGTCACCGGCTCGGGCTCGCAGATCGCGGATTTCCGCAGCCACGAGATCACCGCGAAATGGCGCTACTGGGTCACGCGCAAGTGGGGGACGCAACTCGAATTCGCGTACTACCACAACCCGTATTACTCACGAATCGGCGGCGAGCTCAGCGTCTTCTATCGCTGGTAAGCGGGCGGGCGCCATGCAGACGCATCCCGTCCGTCCTCCCGTCGACCGTTCGCTGCGCACCCACGCGCACCCGCAGCGCTGGCTGTCGTCGATCGCGCTGCTGACGCCCGCGCTGTACGCGTCGCTGTGGTTCGGATTGCCGATGGCGTGGCGCTACTGGCGCGCGGTCATGGCGTGGGGCGCGCGCCAGATCGATCCGGCGCTTCACGTGATCGTGATCGGCTATCCGCCCGACGCACCGCGCGTGCCGCTGTTGTCGATCGACGTCGCGGCCCGCATGCCGGGCGGCACGCTGCTGGTCGCCACCGCCGCGCTCTGCATGATCGGCTTCGCCGCATCGTTCATCCGGCGCGCGCGCTGGCTGCCCGTTGCATATCTGTTACGTATCGCGAGCTTCACCCAGCTGCTGATTTGCGCGTACTTCTGGCTCGCGCCCGGCACGTTCCCGTACGTCCCGCAACTGCATCTGCGCGACATGTTCGTGCTGCACGGCGCGGCGATCGCGCTGATTCCGCTGGTCATGGCCGCGCTGTACTACCCGCTCGATTTCTCGCTGCTGCAAAAAGCGTTCGCGTCGCTGCTGGTGCTGGGCTACTTCGTGTTCGCGCTGCCGTTCGTGATGCTGCTGCACGCGACGATCGTCCATCACGGCTCGCTGCTGTTTTTGCCGTTCTGCTATTTCCTGCTCGGCGGGCCGCTGCTGATCGCCCTGCTGGTCACGCTCTATACCTACTGCGCGAGCTGGCCCGGCGCGCTGACGCGCGATCGCGATTCCGTCTGCTGATAGCGCGTCCCAACGCGCCGTATCAGCGATGAAACGAATCCGTCGGGTTTGCGACCGTGCCGCGCGACCGGCAGTGCAGGAAGCCAGCAGGACCGGGCCTCCTGCGCCAATGGCACGTTGTTCGCTTCTTTCCATGCGTCGCATCGAGTCCTCTCACCGGCGAAGGCAGCGCGGCGCACCGGCGCATTGGCGCGGTCGGACCACCGTGACACGCACCGCTCGATACCCGACGAACCGGACAGCCGCAACACACCTACGGGGCTGGAATGCTCGACCTGGCGGCACGCGTATCCCGGCTGCCGCACGCCCCCATTCCTTGAGCGAGGAGCACACCATGTTGGCAAAGTCAGGCAAGTTCTTGCGGATCCTGTTCGCGCTGTTCGCGCTCGCGTTCGCATTCAGTCCGGGCGGCGTTCAGGCGGCCACCAACCAGCTTCTGCTGTTGGTGCCCGATACGCTGACGCTGCCCGATTCGCGCGTATCCGCATGGCTCGACAGTGCCCAGGAAGAAGGGCTGCAGATCAAGGTGATGACCGACAGCCAGTTCATGGCGGCCGGCGCGACGCTGTCGCAGTATCCGGGCCTGATCCTGCCCGATCAGGTGCATACGACGGCCGCCGACGCGCTCGTGACCGCGATCCAGAACTACGCGCTGAACGGCGGCAAAGTGATGCTCGTCTACGATTTCGGCGTACTGAATTCGGCCGGCTTCTACGTCAGCCCGAAATCGCGCTTCAGCAGCATGGCCGGTGTGGACTATGTGCTGTATGACCAATACGGCGGCAACATGATCGGTCTCGGCAATGTAACCGGCATGAGCAGCTGGCTGCGCACGCTCCAGGTGCCCCCCGGCAAGTCGATGGCATGGACCACGACTTCGTCGACCACCACGACCGCCAGCGCCCTCGCCTCGACGAGCACGTCGGGCACCTCGGGCACGTCGACCAATTCGACGTCGGGCAGCGCACAGTTTCTCGCCGCCAGCCCGTCGAACCCCGGCGGCCTCGCCAACTACAACCACGGCGCATGGTTTCAGTACACGACGCCGTCCACCGGCAGCGGCGTGCTGAACCAGACGGCCCCGAAGCTGACCGGCACCGTGACCGGCAAGCTGAAGAAAACCACGACGTATACCGCCAATTCGCTGCTGAGCACGTCGACCGGCAAGACGGCCACCGCGCTCGCGTCGACGCTGGCCACCACCACCGACACGCTCGAAGGCATCTCCGGCTACGTGTACGGCTTCCTCACCTATCCGAGCTTCGTCACGCAGGGGACGTACACCGGCACGACGATCCTGACCTCGCCGACCTTCGGGCTGGTGTCCGGCTACAACACGTACGGCAACGGCGGCGTGCTGTTCGTCAACCTGCCGCTCGCCTACCTCGACGGCCAGACCGACGGCATGCTGATTCACGGCTACCTGCATTATTTCGGCACGCAGATGCTTAACCTGCCGTCGCTGTCGCCGCTGCCGAAGGCGATGGCCGGGCTCGTGTTCAACTGGCACTTCTGCGCGGGCGACCAGATCCAGCCGGCGCTCTACCTGAAGAGCCTCGGCGTGTGGAACAACGGGCCGTTCTCGCTCGTGGTCACGGCCGGCCCCGATGAAGCGGCGTTCGGCGACGGTGGCGGCATCAATCTCGCCAACAACCCGTCCGCGCAGAATCTCCTCAAGTATTTCGTGAGCAAGGGCCATCGCGTCGGCAGCCACGGCGGCTGGATCCACGACTACTGGGGGGCGAATGCGAGCGAAACCAACGCGAGCACGTTTACGCAGTACCTGGTGATGAACCATCAGGCCGTCCAGGCGACGACGGCCTTGCCCGACGTCGAGTACGCGGCGCCGGAAGGCAACACGCCGACGTGGTCGGTCAACTGGCTCGAAAGCAACGGCTTCAACGGCTACTACTTCACCGGCCACACCGGCTCGGCACCGACCCGCGCCTACCGCAACGGCGCGTTGCTGAACCCCGGCCTGTGGGCGTACCCCGTGATGCCGTTCGGCAAGTACGCGACGTTCGAGGAGTTCCAGCAATACGCGGTGCCGACGGCCGACGTGAACAACTGGTACGCATCCCTGATGAACTTCGTCGTCGCGAACCGCACGAGCCGGCTGATCTACGCGCACCCGCTCGGCGCGTCGTCCTACACGTCGACGCTGTCCGCGATCTTCAATCAAGCCAACACGCTGAAGCTGCTCGGTCAGTTCAAGTGGTACACGATGACCGACATCACGGTGTTCGACCGCGCACGCCTGAACGTCACATGGTCGGCCACCGATACGGGCAGCGGCTGGGCGTTCGCCGCCAGCCACCCGACCAGCCTCGCGAACATGACGTGGCTGCTGCCGAAGAAGGCCTTCGCGCTGCCGTTGATCACGCAAGGCCTCGGTAGCGTCGTCATCACCGACTCGACGTACTGGCTCGTGACCGCGAACAGCGGGACCAGTCTCAAGTTCACCAGCGCCAAGGTGCACTGAGCCGCGACCTCGACCCACCCGCCGGCGCGCGACGCGGCCAACGCCGCGCCCGGCGGAATTTGCGCAGGACCACCGCGCAGGAGCCCCCCATCATGAACCGGCCCGCGCTTTTCCCGGCCGCACGCGCACGCGTGGCGGCCACCGCCCGGCTATGCCGCCTGTGGTGCGTCGCCTGCTGTATCGCCGCATGCGGCGTCGCACCGCATGCGGGCGCCGCCGAACTCCAGCTCAATGGGCTCTACCAACGCCCCGACGGCGCGATCACCGTGCGTCTGAACGGCGCCGGCATCGATCCGTATTTCGCCGCGAAAGCCCTGCTCGGCGCCACCGATGCGGGGCTCGACGCCCATCAGGCCGCGCTCGCCTGGATCGCGTGGCTGTTGCCGCGCCAGCGTCCGGACGGCGGCTTCGATCGCTATTGCGTGAAGAGCGGCCAGTACAGTTCATGCGCCGAAGCCGACGCCGACGACGCGATGATGGCGACCTGGATCGAACTGCTCGCCCGCTTCGCGCCGCCCGACGGCATGCCCGCCGCATGGGAACTCAGCCTGAATCGCGCCGGTGCGCATCTGGATACGCTGATCAGCAAGCCCACGGGCGTCTATCAGATCTCGTCGACGCTGCACGTCGCGCTGCTGATGGACAACGTCGAGGTACACAGCGCGTTCCAGGCGCTCGCCGCGTATTACGTGCGGCGTGGCGACGCCACGCGCGCCGGCCCGTGGAGCCAGCGCGCCGACCGGCTCGCGTCCGCGATCCTGAAGGTGTTCTGGCGCGGCACGCAGTCGGGCTTTCGCCCAAGCACGCAGCGCATCAGCGACACGACCTTCTATCCGGCGAAAGTGGCGCAGATCTTTCCGCTCCTGTCGGGCATTCAGGTTCCGCAGCAATCGAACGATGTGTTCTACGCGCAGTGGATGCAGAAGTACGGCAAGACCTGGCTGCAACTGGCCAGCTCCGATTATCCGTGGGGCTTGATCGCACTGGTCGCATTCAAGATGAACGACCGGAACACGGTCGCGTGCTGGCATGCGCTATCGGGCCCGTACCGGCACGGCGCACACTGGAACGTCCTGGAGGAAGCGCTTTACCTGGCATTCGAAAGCCGGATGGCCGACCCGGTCGCGCCCGCGCAATGCGGCTTCACGACGGCGGCGACAACGGAGACCGCGTCACGCTGATCCACGCGTGCGCACGGTCCGGGGGAATCTACAGGGAAGGAGACGTGTCATGTGTGGCATCGTCGGCGCGGTCGCGCAACGGGACATCGTCCCGGTTCTGATCGAAGGTTTGCGCCGCCTTGAATATCGCGGCTACGATTCATGCGGCGTGGCGACGGTCGTCAACGGCCAGGCACGCCGCGAGCGCAGCGTGTCGCGCGTCGCCGATCTCGACGCCCACGTGCGCAGCGCCGGCCTGGCCGGCAGCACCGGCATCGCGCACACGCGCTGGGCTACCCACGGCGCGCCGGCGACCTGCAACGCGCATCCGATCTTCTCGCGCGACGAAATCGCGCTCGTGCACAACGGCATCATCGAGAACCACGAAACGTTGCGCAAGCAACTATCCGACGAACACTACGAGTTCGACGGCCAGACCGACACCGAGGTGGTCGCGCACCTGATCCACAGCAAGTATCGCGGAGACCTGCTCGCCGCCGTCCGCGACGCGACCTCGCAGTTGCACGGCGCCTATGCGATCGCGGTGTTCAGCAAGCGCGAGCCGCAGCGGCTGATCGGCGCGCGGGCCGGCTCGCCGCTCGTCGTCGGCGTGAAGGACGGCGAATGCTTTCTCGCGTCCGACGCGCTCGCGCTCGCCGGCATCACCGACCGCTTCATCTTTCTCGAGGAAGGCGACATCGTCGAACTGACGCCGGGCGGCGTGCGGGTGCTCGATCGCACCGGCACGCCGATCGAACGCGCGATACAAACCATTCCGTCCGTGCAGGGCGTGGTCGAGCTCGGGCCGTACCGGCATTTCATGCAGAAGGAAATTTTCGAGCAACCGCAGGCCGTGGCCGCGACGATCCCCGATGCCGGACTGTTCGATCCGGCCGTATTCGGCCCCGACGCCCCGCGCGCGTTCGAGCAGATCGACAACGTGCTGATCCTCGCATGCGGCACGAGCCACTACGCGGGCCTGACTGCCCGCCGCTGGCTCGAGACGATCGCGCGCCTCCCCGCGCAGGTCGAGATCGCGAGCGAATACCGCTACAGCGACGCGCTCGCGATGCCGAATACGCTGGTGGTCAGCGTGTCGCAATCCGGCGAGACCGCCGACACGCTCGCCGCGCTCAAGTACGCGCAGGCGCTCGGCCACATCGACACGCTGGCGATCTGCAACGTGCCGACCAGCGCGATGATGCGCCAGACCGGCCTGCGCTTCCTGACGCGGGCCGGCCCGGAAATCGGCGTCGCGTCGACCAAGGCGTTCACGACGCAGCTCGCCGCGCTGTTCATTCTCGCCGTCACGCTCGGGCGGCTGCGCGGCTACGTCGACGATGCGCAACTCGCGCGCTATACGACACAGTTGCGGCGGCTGCCTGGCGCGCTCGAAGACGTGCTGGGGCTGGAGCCGCAGATCGAGCGCTGGGCGGCGGAATTCTCGCAGCATGAAAACGCGCTGTTTCTCGGGCGCGGGCTGCACTACCCGATCGCGCTCGAGGGCGCGTTGAAGCTGAAGGAGATTTCGTATATCCACGCGGAAGCGTATCCGGCCGGCGAGCTGAAACACGGGCCGCTGGCGCTCGTCACGCACACGATGCCCGTCGCGACGATCGCGCCGAACGATGCGCTGCTCGAAAAGCTCAAGTCGAACATGCAGGAAGTGCGCGCGCGCGGCGGCCAGCTTTACGTTTTCGCGGACGCCGATACGCGGATCGACAACGGCGAAGGCGTGTCGGTGCTGCGCATGCCGGATTACTACGGGTTGTTGTCGCCGATCCTGCACGTCGTGCCGTTGCAGTTGCTCGCGTATCACGCGGCGTGCTTGCGGGGTGCGGATATCGACAAGC
The DNA here is from genome assembly GCF_018417615.1 of Burkholderia sp. LAS2. NCBI lineage: Bacteria > Pseudomonadati > Pseudomonadota > Betaproteobacteria > Burkholderiales > Burkholderiaceae > Burkholderia > Burkholderia sp. LAS2. Next base: position 1,837,410 of record NZ_CP071052.1, on the reverse strand, counting down.
CGAGGAACCTGGCGAAATCGGTGACGGTCGAGTGAGGGGTTTGCGTGACGAGGGGCTGGCCCGCGGAGGTCGCCTGGCGATCAAACGGGCCCGCCGTACACGATTCGAGCAGGGACGATTGACGCTTTCAACGGGAACGGCCCTCGGTTGCCCGGACATCCCGCTGACCGGCCCGCCCTTCTGCCCCGAACCATCCGCTTCCGGGTACGTTAATCGGCGACTCTGTCGAATGTATCCGCATTGGTCTGAACGGCATGTGCCCAGCCGAACGCCGATGATCGTGAGCCTTGCCGTGGCGCCTTGCTGGTCACGACATGCCATACGGTCTGCAGCTTGCCGTCACGCAGCATGCCGGTGAAAGAACAGATCGCCGACACCAGGTCGTTCGACATGCCGAAAGCGAAGTTGATGCAATCGCCATACCCGACGCCGGAGACGGGCAGATCATGACCAAAGAACGCGCTGTCCCGCAACGCCGTGCTGAATACGCCACGGATGACGCCATTCTTGTCATCCGCGATGGTCAGTGTAGAACCATATTGATTACGCCACGTGCCAATCCAGTTCATCACGCACCTCCTGAGCCCCGGACACTTGATCGCCTGCCAGGCGGCCGCGCGTGCTTGTCGTTCTTCTTCCGGCGGCAAAATGGGCGCTCGAGCCAGCGCCGTGCATCGGCGAGCGTCGTTGTGACGAGTGAAGCCTGATACGAATCGAGCAATAGCAAAAAATTGCTGGCGCCCGCGATCCGGCATGACCACGGAAAGTATAGATGGTCGTCAGACGATATGAAGGGCTGCATGTCGCGATCCGGGCAGCTCGTACACTCTTGTTCCCTACTTTATTCGCCGTAACATCGCGCACGGCGCGAAGTCTCGCCTCTGTCGCCGCGGCGACTTCGCGAGCGGTCGCGGACCTTCTTCCGCGCTGAGCGTCATGGGTCATTCTGAAGAAATTCGATACCAGGTTGATCGCAAAAGCACGATGTCGCATGCACCGTCAAAAATCGTGCTTGAATCTTCGAGTTCTTCGTACGATATTTGAACCGCACGGCGTGCTCGTGGGCAAACGAGCAGCCCGGAACCGAATTCGCGCCGACCCAGGCCCGACCCGTGCGGCAAACGACAACGGGAACCATACGGTGCAGCGCAGGCCAGATCTCTCGGGAGACCGCAGGATGTCCACGCAAGCCAGGAAGCCGTTGATATCGCTCGTCGTGCCGTTTCACGACGAAGAAGAAACGATCGACGCGTTCTTTGCCGAAACGCTGCCCGTTCTCGAGTCGGTCGCGTCGGTACGCTTCGAGATCGTCTGCGTCAACGACGGCAGCCGCGATCGCACGCTGGACCGGCTGCGCTCGGTCGCCGCCGGCGACCCGCGCGTGCACGTCCTGGACCTCACACGCCGCTTCGGCAAGGAAGCGGCGCTCACCGCGGGCCTCGACGAAGCGGCCGGCGCGGCCGTGATCCTGATCGACGCCGACCTGCAGGACCCGCCCGCGCTGATTCCCGCGATGCTCGAACGCTGGCGCGCGGGCGCCGAGGTCGTCGCCGCGAAGCGCACCGACCGCCGGTGCGACCCGCTGATGCAGCGGGTGGCCGCCGCGCTCTACTACCGCGTGCACAACCGGCTCTCCGAAGTCGAGATGCCGGAGAACGTCGGCGATTTCCGGCTGATGGACCGCGAGGTCGTCGACGCGCTGCGTGCGTTGCCGGAACGGCGGCGCTTCATGAAAGGGCTGTTCGCGTGGGTCGGCTACCGGACCGAGATCGTCGAATACACGCGTGCGGCGCGTAGCGGCGGCCGCTCGAAATTCTCCGGATGGCGGCGCTGGAATTTCGCGCTCGAGGGCATCACGAGCTTCAGCACGGTGCCGCTGCGCGTGTGGACCTATGTCGGCCTCACGTTCGCGATGCTGTCGCTCGCGTATGGCGCGTTCATCGTCGCGCGCACGCTGCTGTACGGCAATCCGGTGCACGGCTACCCGTCGCTGATTTCCGTCGTGCTGTTCGTCGGCGGCATCCAGTTGATCGGCATCGGCGTGATCGGCGAATACCTCGGCCGGATCTATCACGAATCGAAGCAACGCCCCGTCTATCTCGTGAGGCGGCACTACCGTGCCGAGCGCGATGCGGCCGCGCGACCGGCATCGAAGCTGCTGCAGTTTCCGCTCAAGCGTGCGCACTCGGCGCGCCGCCGGGCCGCGACGCCGGCCGCCGCGAGCATCACCGCCCGCAAGACGTCGTTCAAGTAGCACCGGGCCGCGTCAATTGGACATCCTCCGGCAATCGACCCGCCCGGCCGAGCGGCCGGTCGTCGCATGGCTCACGTCGCGACGCGTCGTCCTGTACAGCGCGCTGATGCTGGTGTCGTACGCGGTGTTCATGGCGATCTGGACGGCGGTCGCGCGTCACGCGTCCGTCACCGGCGGCGTGATGCCGCGGCCCGGCGCCGACTTCTCGGTGTTCTGGTCCGCGTCGTACGTCATGCTGCACGGCGCGCCGTCGCACGCGTACGATTTTTCCGCCTTCTCGCGGCTGACGGCCGCGCTGTTCCCGCACCTTCCGCGCGACGTCTTCGCGCCGTGGCTGTACCCGCCCACCTATCTGCTGCTCGTGACGCCGCTGGCGCTGCTGCCGTTCGCGCTCGGGTATCCGCTGTTCGTCGCGTTCGGCGTGTCGATGCTCGGCCTCGCCGCGTGGCGCGTATCCGGCCTCCGCGCGATTCCCGGCGCATCGCGCGCCGGCGCCTTCGCGCTGATCGCCGCGCCGTGCGTGTTCGTCACCGCGACGCTCGGGCAGAACGCGTGCCTGACCGCATCGTGTGCGGCGCTCGCCGTTCATTGGGCCGACCGGCGACCGCTGTGGGCCGGCCTCTGCATCGCGCTGCTGTCGGTCAAGCCGCAGATGGCGCTGCTGTTCCCGTTCGTGCTGGTCGCCGTGCGCGCATGGCGCACGATCATGTGGGCCGCGCTCGCGACCGGCGCATTCGTCGCATCGAGCGTGCTCGTCTGCGGCGTCGCGTCGCTGCGCCTGTTCGTCGCGAGCGCCGGCCTCGTCCGCTCGATCATCCTCGAGCATGGCGTCGGGTTCTGGCTCGCGTCGCCGACGCCGTTCGCGGCGCTCCGCCTCGCGGGCGTGCCGCTCGGCGCCGCGTATGTCGCCCATGCCGGCATCGCGGCGATCGCGATCGCCGCGGCCTGCGTCGTCTGGACGCAATCGCGCGACACCCGCGTGCGCGCGGCCGTACTGGCGATCGCGACGCTCGTGGCGAACCCGTACGTGTGGCACTACGAGCTCTCGTGGCTCGCGATCGCGATCGCCTGCATGCTGTCGATCGGCTGGCGCGACGGCTGGCTGCGCGGCGAACAGGCGGCGATCGCGCTGATGTGGGCACTGCCGATCGCCGAATACCTGAACCCGTGGCTGCAGCTGCCGCAGATCGGCCCGGCCGTGACGCTCTTCGCGCTATTGATGCTGCTGCGCCGCGCGCGGCACGACGCGCGCAACACTCACAGCGCAAGCCGCGGCGGCACGTACACGCCGTAATACGGCCCGACGCCGGTCGCGACGCCGGTCATCTTGACGCCGGCGACGAAGTGCCCCTGGATGTACTTGTAGGTGCCGCCCAGCGACACGTCGATGCGGAACGCGGCGAACGCGACGATCGGCACGGAGGTGCTGCTCGACGTCTGCGTGACGACCGGCAGCACGACCGTCGTGCCGACCGGCACCGACGTGTAGAGCGTCGCTTTCACGCCGGTCGCGAGATTGATGCTGTCGCCGATATTGAGCGTGGTCGGGTTGCCGGTCACCATCAGGCCGCCCATCGTCGTCGTGTCGGTCGCGGTCGACTGGAACGACGTCCACTGGCCGCCCATGCACAGCGCGCCATACGTCTGGCCGTTCGTGATCGAAAACTCGTACGGCAAGCCCGTCAGCGGATTGATCAGCGGCTGGTTGGTCTGCGCGTTCCAATACTGGTTGTACACGCACTGGTCGATCGCGATCGGAAAGAGCCCGCCCGCCGCGACGCCACCCGGCGCGGCGAGCACCGCGATCGCGGTCGCGCGGCCGGATGCGCCGGGGATGCCCAGCAGCCCGCCGAGCAGCAGCGGGATCGATCCGCCATTGATGCCCGGCGCGCGCGACACGGTCACCTGCACGGCCGGCACGTCGTAGGGGCCCGGCGTGATCGTGGTCGGCTGCATCGACGCCGGCGTGCGCGTCACGTTCCAGTAGCCGGTCGTCACCGTGCCGGTCGCCAGCGGTGCGCCCGCCGCCGAGTTCAGCGCGATCACGCCGTTCGCCGCCGGCGCGGCCTGCGACCAGTTCAGCGGCCCGCCGGTCGGCGACATCATCGCATCGGCCGCCGCGAGCGCGGCTGCATCCGCGGCATTCTGCAGCTGGTTGCGCACCGTGGCGATCCATGCGATGTCGATCGCCAGCGCGCCGAACGACAGCAGCGGAATCAGGAACATCAGGAAGAACAGCGCGACGGAGCCGCGTTCGCGCGCCGTGCCGCCGGATGGCTTGCCGGCCGCGTCATTCATAGAGCATCACCGAGCTGGCCGTGAGCGTCACCGGGCCGGTCAGCGCGCTGAATGCCGAACCGAGCACCATCCCGGAATACGTGTAGGTCACCGTGACCGTCAACGCGGTGCCCGCCGTCGTGCCATTCGCCTGCGTCACGGTCACGGTCGGCGTCGTCGGCGTGCCGCCGGTGATCAGGCTGTTCTGCGTATAGCTGAGCGCGACGTTGGCGATCTGCGTCGGGGTCAGCATCGGCACGCGCAGCACGACACCGGCGCGCGCGGCTTCGCGGCTCGCGTTCGTGATCACGGCCTTGTCGCACAGCAGCAGGCTCACGTCGATGATGCCGATCAGCACCATCAGCAGGAACGGCAGCATCAAGACGAACTCGAGGGATACGACGCCGCGCGCGTGGCGGCCGCGCATCGCCGCGCGTGTCATTTTGCGGCCCCCGCGGCGGGTGGCACCGTACGCGGCTCGAGCGCGGCGCCCTTCAACGGCCGCGCCGCATCGGCGACCGGGCGCGCCGCGAGCTGCGCACGCACCGCCTGGTACACGCGCAGATTGTCGGCCACCGCCGACGCCGGCAGATCCGCGGACAGCAGCTTCTTCGCCGAATCGGTGTTGCCGAGCACGCCATACGCGAACGCGAGATTCTGGCGCGCCTGCCACGGCGCATCGGGCAGCCCGGCCACGTCGAGCAGCACGTTCACGCCCTCGCGCGGACGATTGCTCAGCACGAGCGACAGCCCGAGGTCGACGCGCAGCCCCTGCGCGTCGGGATGGGCGCGGAGCGCGTCCCGGTACACGGCCTGCGCGTCCTCGTGGCGGCCCTGCAGGTCGAGCACCGTGCCGAGCCCTTCCGCCGCAAGCGGAAGGTTCGGCTGGGCGGCGAGCAAGTCGCGATAGCGGCTGGCGGCCTCGTCGAGCCGCCGCTGCCGCAACGCGACGCGCGCGAGCCCGACCTGCGGCCCGAGTTCCGCGGGCGCCTGCTGCCGCGCCTGCTCGTAGAGCACGCGTGCGCGCTCCAGATCGCCGGCGCGGTAGTTGACGTCAGCAAGCCCCAGTTGCGCCGCGAGCGAGTCGGGATGCCGGGCGAGCACCTTGCCGTACAGCGTCGACGCGAGATCGACGTTGCCGCCGACCAGCGCGCTGTCGGCAATGCGCAATTCGGCCTGCGGGTCGTCGCTCTTGTGCGACAGCGCCGGCCGCGTCTGGATGCCCGGCGCGCAGCCGCCGGCCAGCAGCGGCAGCACGGCCGCGAATGCGAACGCGCGTCGCGCGGAGCCTTTCATTTGAACACCTCGAGCAGACGAATGGCCGCCGGGCCTGCCGCGATCAGCCCGACCGTCGGCAGGATGAACAGCATCATCGGCAGCGTGATCTTCGGCGCGAGCTTCGCGGCCTGTTCCTCGAGCGCGACGATCTGCTCGGTGCGCTCGCTGCGCGACAGCGTTCGCAGCGCCTGCGTGATCGGCGTGCCGAACCGCTGCGATTGCGTGAGCGTCGTGGCGAGCGAGCGCGCCGACGGGAAATCGACGCGGAGCGCGAAATGCGCGAGCGCTTCGGACACGTTGCCGCTCAGCGTCAGCTCGTCCGCGCAGACCGTCAGCTCGTCGGCGAGCGGCGGGCAGATGCGCTCGAGTTCGCGTGCGACGCGCCGCACGCCCGACACGAGGCTGTTGCCGGCCATCGTGCAGATCACGAGCAGGTCGAGCGCATCCGGAAAGCATGCGGCGATGATGCGCCGGCGCCGCCGGATCATCGCGCCGAGCACGTATTCCGGCACGATCACGCCGATCACGAACGCGGCGACCATCGCGACCGCCCGGATCACGAAGTATTCGCCGAAGCGCGGAATATACGGGCTGAACACGATCGCGACGCCGGCGAACAGCACGCCGCAGCTGAGCTTGATGCCGATCATCGACGACACCGCGCGCCGTTCGCGAAAGCCCGCGCGCGTCAGTTGCAGCCCGAGCTTCACGCGCTGCATCGGATCGAGCACGGGCAGCCGCTCGCCGAGCTGCGCGAGCCGTCGCGTCAGATCCTGACGCACGTCGCCCGGCTGCAGACGCCCGCCTCCCAGCGACGGCGGCCGCTGCCCGGCGGCCTGCTGCACGCGCTCGGCGATCCGCTTGCGCGTGCCGCCGCCCGGCGTCGCGAGCGCCGCCGCGACGCACGCGATCAGCAGCAACAGTTCGAGGCCGCGGGCGGCCAGCATCGACATCGTCATCGCGCGGTATCCAGTTTCGAAATCTTGTGAATCGCCAGCAGGCCGATCGTCAGCAGCCCCGCCGCGATCGTCAGCATCACGCGGCCGGCATGCGTGTCGAACAACAGCATCACGTACGCGCGGTTCACGAGGAACAGCGCGCCGATCATCACGAACGGCACCGCCGAGATGATCTTCGTCGTGATCCGCCCTTCGGCCGTCAGCGCGCGTGTCTTCAGGCGGATGTCGCGACGCGTGCGGATGATGCTCGACAGCTCGTCGAGCGTCTCGCCGAGGCTACCGCCGGTCTCGCGCTGCAGCAGCAGGTAGACGGTGAAGAACGAGAAGTCCGCGATCATCAGCCGGTCCGCCGCGTGCGTCAGCACGTCCTTCAGATCCGCGCCGACGCGCAGGCTGTCGCCCATCGTGCGGAAGGTCGAGCGCACCGGCTCGGCCGCGCTGTCGCCGACCGTGCTGATCGCCTGCGTGACCGGAATGCCCGCGCGCACCGCCCGCACGATCAGGTCGATCGCGTCGGGGAACGCCTCCAGAAAGCGCAGCCGGAAACGCTCGACCAGCATGCGGTAGCTCGCGCGCATCGCGATCAGCGGCAGTCCGACGTAAATCGCCGGATGCACGACGCTCGGCAGCGCGACGAGCTTCACCGCGACGATCCCGGCGATCGCGCCGGCGATCGTGCTCGCGACGACGATCCGCAGCCCGCGCTCGCCGCCGACCGCGCGCACGCGCGTCACGTAGCGCTGCATCCACGCACGTACGCGGGTTTGCCGGCGCGGTAGGTTGAACAGCGCGACACCAGACCCGGCGGCCTCGCCGGCGTCCCGACCCGCGAGCGACGGTGCAAGGCGCTGCAGCCGCGCGCGAATGCGCTGCTCCGGCGTATGGCGCGCACGCTCGAGCAACGCGGACAGCCCGAGGCCCGCCGCGAGGATCGCGACGAACGCGCCGAGCGTGAAGAGATCGGCAGCCCTCATTGCCTGAATACCTCGGAGAGCACATCCTCGACGCCGTAGTACGCGGCGCGCGGCGCGAACGCGGGCCGCAGCGACGACGCCTCGAACACGCCCTTCACCGCGTCGCGCGTCGTGTCGCCTTCCTGGCGGAACGCGAACAGGTCCTGCGTGATCACCACCTCGCCTTCCATCCCGACGATCTCGGTGATCCGCGTCACGCGGCGCACGCCGTCGCGCATCCGCTCGACCTGCACGAACAGGTGCACGGCGCTCGCGATCTGACGCCGGATCGACAGCAGCTGCAGGTTCGCGTTCGCCATCATGACCATGCTTTCGAGCCGGCTGATCGCGTCGCGCGGCGAGTTCGCGTGGATCGTCGTCATCGAGCCGTCGTGGCCCGTGTTCATCGCCTGCAGCACGTCGAACGCCTCCGCGCCGCGGATTTCGCCGAGGATGATGCGATCCGGCCGCATCCGCAGCGCGTTGCGCACGAGATCGCGCTGCGAGATGCCGCCGAGCCCTTCCGTATTCTCCGGGCGGGTTTCGAGGCTCACCACGTGCGGCTGCAACAGTTGCAGTTCGGCCGCGTCCTCGATCGTCACGATTCGTTCGTGCTCCTCGATGTGCTGCGACAGCGCGTTGAGCAGCGTCGTCTTGCCCGACCCGGTGCCGCCCGAGATCACGATGTTCAGCCGGCATGCGCACGCGATCTTCAGCACCTGCAGCATCCCGTGCGAGATGTTGCCCTGATGCGCCATCCGCGCGAGCGTGATGTCGCGCTTCGCGAACTTGCGGATCGAGATCGACGCGCCGCGCATCGCGATCGGCGGCAGCACCACGTTCACGCGGCTGCCGTCGGCAAGGCGCGCATCGACCATCGGGCTGCTCTCGTCGACGCGGCGTCCGACCGCCGCCGCGATCCGCTGCGCGACGCTCGTCACGTGCGCGTTGTCGCGAAACTTCAGCGACGTGAGCTCGAGCCGGCCCGCGCGCTCGACGTACACCTGATCGGGACCGTTGACGAGAATGTCGGACACGGTGTCGTCGGCGAGCAGCGGCTCGATCGGCCCGACGCCGAACATGTCGTTCAGGATCGCGTCGACGATCAGCACCTGCTCGCCCGCGGTGATCTTCAGGCGCTCGCGCTCGACCGTGTGCGCGGCCACCTGCTCGATGCCCGCGCGCACTTCGTCGCGCGTCTTCATCAATGCGGCCGACATGTTCATCGACGCGAACACCGCGGTGCGGATCGCATCGAACTTGCCGGAACGGATGAGGGCCTCCTGCGTATCGGCCGTCGCCGCCGCGCGCGCTGCCGCGGATGCGGCGGATGCGGACGTGGACAGCGACGCCGGCACCGGGCTCGCGGCCGGCGCGGGCGCGTCGTCGCGCGGCGCGGTACGGGAGCCCGCCGGCGCGGGGTCCGGCGTCCGCCGCTTGCGGGTACCGAACGTCACGATCCCTTCCTCCATTTGACGAAGCGCGCATACCACGGCTCGGCGACGGCCATCGATTCGCCGGTGATGCCGTTCGCGAGCAGCCGGATCTCGTCGAGGAAGCCGCTCCGTTTCGTGCCTTCGATCGGCTCGCCGAGGTTCTCGGCGATCGCGAGCGACTGCGCGTCGTGCGGCAGCTCGCGCAGCCGCACACCGCCGAACGCGTCCTCGAAATCGGACTGCGCGACGCGCCCCTTGACCGGCTCGAGCGGATTGTTCAGCACCATCGACAGCATCCGCTCGCCCGGCATTTCCTTCACGAAGCGCGCCAGCCGCGCGGCTTCGTACGCGGCGTGCACCGACCGATCGGCGACGATATAGACGAGATCGGACGCCGTCAGCGCATCCTCGAACAACTTGCCGGCACGCACGCCCACGTCGAACAGCACGTAATGGAAGCGGTCCTTCAGCATGTCGACGAGCTGCGCGATCGCATCGTCGCGCAGCAACGCGTCCTCGCCATAGGCGAGTTCGGCGGACAACACGTGCAGGCGGTCGCCCTTCGTGACGAACATGCGGTCGAACAGCGCGTCGTCGGGGCGCAGTTCCATGTTCAGCAATTCGATCAGCCCGTTGTTGCTCGACAGCCCGAGCATCGAGTTCGCGCCGCCGCCGTGCAGGTTCAGGTCGACGTAGGCGACGCGCCGCCGCTTCTCGCCCGCCAGGCAGCGCGCGAGGCTGACCGCGATCGTCGTCGTGCCGACGCCGCCGCGCGCGCCGACGAAGCTGACGATCTTGCCGGTGCGCACCTGCACGACCGCCTCGGTCGTCGTCAGCGCGCGCCGCATCAGCTCGACGGTCAGCGGCTTCACGATGTAGTCCTGCACGCCGATGCCGAGCAGGTTGCGGAACAGCCCGACGTCGTTCTGCGTACCGATCGCGACGACCCGCACCGACGGATCGCACACGTCCGCGAGCCGCATCAGGTCCGACACCGGCAGCACCGAATCCGACACGTCGACGATCAGCTGGCGCGGCGAGCGCTCGTGCTGCTGCAGCAGCCGGATCGCGTCGTCGCAGTTGCCCGGCTGCACGTGGGCACGCGTGATCGACAGGTCCTGCGCGACGCGGCGGATCACATCCTCGCTGCCGGCGTCGGACACGACCGCGATGAGGTCCGCCGCACCGGCTGCGGCGGCGTGCTTGGCGTTCTGGCGGTCGAGGACGTTCATGGGCGGCATCGCGATCGCATCGGAAGGGGGTCAATGGCCGGGCGAGCCGGTCGTCGTCAGCGTCTTGCCCGGCGCGGGCTGCTTCACGCGATCCTCGACGTAGCGGCGCACCGCGTCGGCCGCGACCTGCGCATCGGCGCCGCCGTACGGCACGGGCGCGACGAGGTCTTCCGGCCGCGCGAGCATCGTCGCGAGATTCGTGTAGGTCGCGCAGCCGAACGGCACGCCGGGCCGCCCGAAGCCGGCGTCGACGAGCTGCGACGGCTGCATCAGCTTCGCGCAGTCGGGCGGCACCGCACGGACGCCGTCGAAGCCGATCGCGCGCGCATCGGGCAGGTTGATCGGCGGCGGCGTCGACAGGCAGGCCGCGAGCGCCAACGGCAACGGCGCGGTGAACAGGGTTCGAAGTCGCATGCGTGCTCCTCCGGTCAGTACACGAAGCCCGCGGCGCCGACGAGACGCGGCGTGTCGCCGGTCAGCAGGTCGAGCCCGAGGTTGCGCTGGATCGCGAACTCGAGGTCGCTGCTCGGCCGCGCGACGGTGTCGAGCGCCTGCTCGAGCTGGCCGGGCCCGGTCGGCTGCACGATGTACGGCGTCACGATCACGACGACCTCGGTCTTGTTGTCCTGGAAGTTCTTCGACGAAAACAGCCGGCCGATGATCGGCAGCCGGCCGAGCCCCGGGATCTGCGACACGGTATTGGCCGTCTGGCTCTGCAGCAGCCCGCCGATCGCGAAGCTCTGCCCGCTCGACAGCTCGACCGTCGTCTCCACGCGCCGCACGGAGAGCCCCGGCACCGTGACGCCGCCGGTCGTCACGCTGTTGTTCGGATCGACCTCGCTCACCTCCGGGCGCACCTTCAGGCTGATCCGGTTGTCGGCGAGCACGGTCGGCGTGAAGTCGAGCGATACGCCGAACGGCTTGAATTCGACCGTGATCGCGCCGGTCGTGTTGCCGGCCTGCGCGACCGGAATCGGGATCTCGCCGCCCGCGAGGAAGCTCGCGGTCTGGCCGGACATCGCGGTGAGGTTCGGCTCCGCGAGCATCGTGATCAGCCCTTCCTGATCGAGCGCGTCGAGCACGACGTCGATCGACCAGCGCCCCGTATGGAAGCCGCCCACCACCGAATACGCGCCCGTCGGCGACAGGTTGAACAACCGGTTCGTCGAATCGAACAACGTGCGCCCGTTGAACAGCCCGCCGATGAAGTTGCCGGCCGCGCCGAGCGAACTCCAGTTGATGCCGAGCTGCTGCGTGATGTTGCGGCTCACTTCCGTCACGCGCACGCGCAGGTTCACCTGGATCGGGCGCGACAGCGTGAGCCGGTTGACGATCTTTTCCTTGTCGTTCACATACGGCGCGAGCGACTGCATCACGGCGTCCGCGTCGGCCGCGCTCGGCACCTTGCCCGACACCATCAGCGAGCCCGGCGCGCCGGACACCGCCAGCTTCAATTGCGGAAAGCGGCCGTCGAGCACCGTCTGCAGCGACGCGGTGTCGACCTGCACGATCACGGTCCGGCGCAGGATCGGCCGATGATTCGCGCCGAGCGCGATCAGCGTGGTCGTGCCGGCCTTCTTGCCGAACACGAACACGGTGCGCGGCGACGGCACCTGGATGTCGGCGATGCCCGGGTCCGCGACGAACATCGCGGTCGCCGGTTCCGGCAGCGACAGCATCTCGCCCTTGCCGGTCGCGATCGACAACGCCGCGCCGGCGTCCGCCGCGTGCGCGCGCTGCGCGAACGCGACGTCCGGCGCGACGAGCGCGGCCAGGCACCAGAAAGCGATCCAACGAACCATGCGCACCATGCGTGTTCCCGTCAAATGCCGGCCGCCGGGCGGCCGGTTCCGAATCGACACCTCGACACCTCGTCCTCGCGTCACTGCGCGACCGCCGCCCGCGGCACTTGCGCCGTCGTGTCGGCGGCCGCATTGCCCATCGCGGGCGCCGCCGGCGCAACCGGCGTGCCCGGCCAGCCGGACGGCAGCGGCGGGATGCCCGGCATGCCGACGCCACCGACGCCACCGCCGCCGGTGCCACGCGAGCCGTCGTCCACCGACGAGCCGCGATAGATCACGACCGTGTTGCCCTGCGGTGCCGCCCGCATGCCCGTGTCGGGCTTCGCGGACGACGAACGCGTCGCGTCCCGGAACGCGCGCGATACGTCGCCGGCCCACACCGGCGGCGTATCGGGCTCCTGTTCGTCGCCGCCCGCGGCCTGGCGGCGATCGCTCGTCGCGAAGCTGCGCAGCGCGAGCGACAGCGAACCGAGGCGCGTCGCGACCAGCACGACCTGCGCGGTGCGCGGCGCGACCTCGAGCGTGACCGTGCGCGCGCGCACCGGCGCGTCGGGCGCACTCGCGGCCGTCTTCGCACGCTGGAATTCCGAGCCGACCGCGAGCACGCGCGCGCGGCGCACGACCGTCTCGGCTTCGAACGTGCCGGGCGTCGTCGCGGAACCGCCGATCTGCTGCGTGAGCACGACGTCGACGAAGTCGCCCGGCTGGATCAACCCCGCGTTGCCCGACACGTCGTCGACCGGCACCGAGATCGCGCGCATGCCGGGTTGCAGCGCGGCCGCGAGAAAATCCGGCGCGCCGGCCGGGATCACGTTGTCCGCGCGAATCGGCGCACCGGCGTCCACGCGGTTGCGCAGCAGCGCGCCCTTGAGGTCCGCGCCCGGCTGCGACTCGACGAATGCGCCGGCCGGCACCTGCGCGCGCGGCATGCGCTTCCACGCGAGATCGTTGTCGCGCAGCAGCAGCCCTTCGGGCAGGTCGGCCGCCGCGACGCGCACGTCGACGTCGCTCGCCGCGCCGGGCGCCGACGGCGTCGACGCGGCGACATAGAGCTGGCGCAAGAGGAACGCACCGATGGCGGCAGCGATGATCAGCACGGCCATTCTCAGGGGTTTGGGCATGGCGGCGTGCGTCCCCGCTAGGTGAGCGAAACCGCGTGAGGAAACGGCGCCCAGACGGCCAGTGCGCCGCCGAGCGAGAGCGCGATGCCGTACGGCACGCCACGCGTGTCGATCGCGCGCGCCGGCGCGATGCGGCGACGCCGCCACGCAACGGCCGCGAGCATCGCGAGGCCGCATGCGACGCCGCTCGCCCCGACGATCGTCAACACCGGGAACGCGAGCGCCGGGCCGGCCCACAGGAAGACGGCCGCCGCCAGCTTCACGTCGCCGCCGCCGATCCAGCCGGCGTGACGCAGTCCGGCGAACAGCAGCAGCATCGCCGCGGCGGTCGCGACGTGAGCGGCGAGCTGCGCGAGCCCTTCGCGTGCGAGCGCGGCCGCGACGAAATACAGCATCGCGAACGCGAGTACCGGGCGGTTCGACAGGCGCCGCGTGCGCACGTCCTGCAGCACGAGCGACATCAGCACGAGCGTCGCCGCCGACTGTACGAGATAGAGCATCGGAGAGCCGTCCGTCGGCGCGCCCCGGCTGGATACGTCGTACCGCTGCGGATCCGTGTATTCGTCGGCGGCGCGCGGGTTCAGGGGGATCAGATCAGCGCCGTGACCTTGTTGATCAGCGACGTGAACACGGCCGGCAGGCCGCCGGTGTTGCTGCTCAGGATCACCCCGACCGCAGCCAGCGCGACGACGACGATGCCGGCGAGGACCGCGTATTCGAGCGAGCTGACGCCGCGTTCATCGCGCAGCAGGGATTTGACGTAGTGCAGCATGACAACCTCCGTGTGACGGGGTCGTTGATCGACCGTTGAATGTAAAGACGCGGCGTTGCTTCGGTGGCGTTCACTGCGTTTCGCCCATTCATGACTCATGCGGCAGGCCCGGCAACGGGCCGTTCGCATCCCCCGGAATCCCTTCGATCGCTGCAACGCGAGTTCGGCGGCAATGGAATCCGCCATTACCCGCGCTCGCTTGTTGCCTGACCGCATCGACACGATACGGATCAAGCCGGTTCGTCTAGGGTATAGACAATTTTTTTGGCGTTTTCAAATAATTTAGCGTCGAAATGTATTTATGGAAAAGCCCGTTCACAAGTGAATCGAGATCCCGGCAGTCGGCGCATTATCGTGCCTCCGCATTATGTGGTCGCTATCCACTTTAATAGTCTTACGGCGTCGGGCGGAATGATTTTCCGAATCGCGCACAATTTGCGCATTTGTTCGATTTTCGATTGCCGGGCAGTCCTCTTTATTGCCCGGGTATCGAATTCCGACAGCCGCCCGGCGTCGCGCGAAACGCGTTCCGCGAGCGTGCCGGTCGACGCCATGCGCGCCTCCGCACCGTCCATGCTTCGAGCGCGTCGGCGGCTTCCGGTCAACGGCGATCGCGCGGCTCCGCCCCGCCGAGCGAGCGCAGCGGAGACGGGCGGATGCCGAGGCGGGCCACGCCGAGATCGGCCCCGCTCATCGACGTGTGCTCGAACCGCTGGAACGACTCGGTGATGTGCTTGCGCAGCAGCGCGACGTCCCATGGCTTGATCAGCACCTTCTGAACGGACCCGTTGCCGGACGCGTCCGCGATCGACGCGCCGTCGCCGTAGCTGGACAGCAGGATGCGCACGATGTCCGGGTACAGCGCCTTGACACGCTGCAGCAGGTCGAGCCCGGACACGCTCGGCATCCGGAAGTCCGACACGATCACGCCGACGCGATGCTGCGCGAGCAGGTCGAGCGCCTCGTCGGGATCGGTGGTGGCGAGGATCTCGTAGCCGTCGCGGCCGAGCGCCTGCCTGAGCATCTGCAGGACCGCGCGGTCGTCGTCCACCAGCAGCAGCGTACGGTGCAGCAGTTCGCGCTGCCGGCAGTGCTCGGGCAACTCCGAGCCGGCGGACAACATGTCGGCGATCTCGTCACCGGTGACCGGATGGCTGAAGTAGTAGCCCTGCATCGCATGGCAGCGATGCCGGTTCAGGAACGACAGCTGGGCCTCCGTCTCCACGCCTTCGGCCACCGTCTCCATGTGCAGCGACTCGGCCATCGCGATGATCGAGCGCGTCAACGACGCACCTTCCGCGCTGGTGGTGACGTCGCTGAGGAACGAACGATCGATCTTGACGACGTCGATCGGCAAGTCCTTCAGGTACGACAAGCTCGAATAGCCGGTGCCGAAATCGTCCAGCGACAGCACGACGCCGAGCGCCTTCAGTTCGCGCAGCGTATGCGCGATCGCATTGGAGTCCTCCATCAGCACGCTTTCGGTCAGCTCGAGTTCGAGCGAGTCCGGCTCGAGACCGGTTTCCGCGAGCGCCGTGCGCACCAGGTGGGCCACGTCCTGCTGCCGGAACTGGCGCGCGGACAGGTTGACGGCAATCCGGATCGGCGGATGCCCTTCCCGGCGCCACGCGACGGCCTGTGCGCACGCGGTGCGCAACACCCACTCTCCGATCGGCAGAATCAACCCGGTTTCTTCGGCGATCGGGATGAAGCGGTCGGGCGGAATCACGCCGATGCCCGGACGCCGCCAGCGGATCAGCGCCTCGACGCCGCTGATCTGGCCGGTCTTGAGATCGACCTTCGGCTGGTAGTACAGCTCGAGTTCACCGTTCGCGACGGCCTGATGCAGCGCGTTTTCGAGGATGGTCTGCTCTTCGACGCGCGCGCCCAGTTCACGCGTATAGAAGCTGTAGCAATTGCGCCCGTGTTCCTTCGCGCAATACAGCGCGGCATCGGCCGTCTTCAGCAGCGTCTCCGCGTCGGTCCCGTCGGTCGGGTAAAGGCTGACGCCGACGCTGGTCGTCACGTGCAGGTCGTGGCCGTCGAGCACGAACGGCGCAATGAAGGTGTCCAGGATCTTGCGGGCGATCGTGTCCGCGTCCGACGCCGTCGCGAGATTGACCAACATCACGACGAACTCGTCTCCGCCGAGCCGCGCGACCGTGTCGCCGTCGCGCACCGAACTCTTCAGGCGCGCGGCGACGACCCGCAGCAGCCCGTCGCCGGCCGAGTGACCGAAGCTGTCGTTGATGTGCTTGAAACGGTCCAGGTCGAGCACCATCACCGCGATCAGCTGCCCGGTGCGCCGCGCCTGCGACATCGCCTGCTCCATCCGGTCGCCGAGCAGGTTGCGGTTCGGCAGGCCTGTCAGCGCGTCGTGATTGGCGAGGTATTCGATACGCCCCTGCTGCATCTTGCGTTCGGTGATGTCCTGCACGATGCCGCGCAGGATGATCGCGTGGTTCGGATCGCGGCCGGACTCCGCCTGGTGCAGCACGCAGCGCTCGGTGCCGTCCGCATGGATCAGCCGATGCTCGATCGAGAACGCGACGCCTTCGGTGCGCAGGCTCGTGTAGGACTGCACAAGGAGCGGCTGCTCGTCTGGCGGCACGGCCTGCACGAGGCGCTCGAACGTCGGCGGCGTGTGGGCGGCGTCGAGCCCGAGAATCCGGTACAGCTCCGGCGACCAGTAGCCGTCCGTCCGCCCGGCCTGGTATTCCCAGTTGCCGAGGTGCGCGAGCGCCTGCGCATGCGTGAGGCTGACCTCGGTCGTCGCCAGCTTTTCGACCGCCGCGGCCGCGCGCAACAGATAGCGGACCCGATACCCGAGCAGTTTCCACCGCATCGGCTTGGACACGAAGTCGGTCGCGCCGGCGTCGAACGCGCTGGCGATCGATGCGTCGTCGTCGTTGCCCGTGAGCATGACGATCGGCACGCGGCGGCCCTCGGGCAACGCGCGCAATGCGCGGCAACAGTCGAATCCGTCGCCACCGGGCATTTCGACGTCGAGCAGGACGACGACCGGACGATGACGCAGGAACGCGTCGATGCCTTCCTGCGGCCCCGTCGCTTCCTCGACGCGAAAGCCTTCCGGTTCGAGCGTCTCCACGACCAGCAGGCGCGTCATGGCGTCGTCGTCGATGATCAGAATCGCCGGCACATCGGCATGTTCCTGGTTCACGAGCATCCTCCTGTTTTGCCGCCGCGCAATCGCCATGGCGATCGGCCGGCCCGGCGTCCGTTCAACCTTCGACGCGCTCCGCGATCAGCGCCGCGTGCGCGTGCCCGAATTCCGCGTCCGTGCCGGCGACCAGCTCCACCGCCGCGCCGACGTCGGCTGCGCGCGCCAGCTGCTCGATCGCGCGACAACGCGCCGACAGCAGGTGCGCGCCGACGTTCGCGCTGCTCGATTTCAGCGTATGGGCGGCCAGCTTCAGCCCATCGGCGTCGCCCGCTTCGACCGCCGCATGCATGTCGCGGATCAGCCGCGGCGCGTCCGCCGCGAATTGATCGATGATCCGCGTCAGGACATCCGGGCGGCCCGGCCGCTGAAGCGCGCGCAATGCATCGAGCGCCTTCTGGTCGATCACGCTGGCGTCGTCGTCCGGATCGGGGGCCGCGCCACCGCCCGCTTCCGGACGCGTATCGATGTCGGCGCCCGTCGTCGCCGCATCGCTTCCGGTTACCGGCGCGCACGCCGCGCCGCCGACATGACGCGCGAGCATCTGCAGCAGCGCATCGCGGCGAAACGGCTTGCCGAGATAGTCGTCCATCCCGGCGGCCAGGCAGCGCTCGCGGTCGCCGCTGAGCGCATTGGCCGTCAGTGCGATCACCGGCATGCGCGGCGCGCCGGCTTCGGCTTCGCGACGGCGCAGTTGCCGCGTCGCCTCGAAGCCGTCGAGCTTCGGCATCTGGCAGTCCATCAGGACGACGTCGAAACCGTCGTCCGCCAGCCGCTGCAGCGCCTGCTCGCCGTCGTCGGCCACGTCGACCTGATAGGCGGTGTCCTCCAGCATCGCGAGCGCGATCTGCTGATTCACGACGTTGTCCTCCACCAGCAGCACGCGCGCCGCGATCTCGTCGAGCGGCCGGCGCGGACCCGCGGCGGCGTCGTCGGACACCGGCTCAGCAGACGTCAGCCGCGGCGGCATCACGTGCATCGCCGAGGCGATGGCCGCATGGAGATCGGCGCCATGGAGCGGCTTCGTCAGCCGGGCGGCGATGTCGAGTTCGTGCGCGACCAGCACGCTGTCCATCATCTCGAACGCGGTCAGCGTGATGATCCTGAGCGCACGCAGCGACGGATCGCGGCGGATGTACTGCACGAGCGAGATGCCGTCCATGCCCGGCATCCGCACGTCGACGATCGCGAGATCGAACGGCGCGCCGTCGGCGACCGCCGCGCGCAACTGCGCCAGCGCGTCGTCGCCGCCGATCGCCGTGGCGACGCACAGCTGCCATTCGATCGCATGTTCGAGCAGCACGCTGCGATCGGTTTCGCTGTCGTCCACGATCAGCACCTTCAGGCCGGCGAGCGACGGCCGTGCCTCCGATGCGACGCCGACCTCCCCGGACGCCGGCTCGAACGGGGTCGTCACGGTGAACACCGAGCCCTGGCCGGGCGTCGATTCGAGCGTGAGCGCGCCGCCCATCATCTCGGCCAGTTGCCGGGAAATCACGAGGCCGAGCCCGGTTCCGCCGTATTTGCGCGCGGTCGAGTTGTCGGCCTGCTGGAACGGCCGGAACAACTGCGCGGCCACCTCGGGCGCGATGCCGATGCCGGTGTCGGCGATCGTGAACACGATGCGGCCGTCGTCCGCATACGACACGCTGAGCGCGACGTGCCCGTGCTCGGTGAACTTGATCGCATTGCCCAGCAGGTTCGTGAGCACCTGGCGCAACCGCACCGGGTCGCCGCGCATCCATTCGGCAACGGTGTCGCCGCGCCGGTACACGAGCGCAAGCGCCTTGCGTTGCGCGTTCGGCTCCAGCAGCGCGACGACATCGTCAAGCAATTGATGCAGATTGAAATCGATGCGCTCCAGCGTCAGCTTGCCCGCCTCGATCTTCGAGAAATCCAGAATGTCGTCGATCAGCACGAGCAGCGTCTGCCCGGATCGATACACGGTGTCGACGAACTTGCGCTGCTTCGACGTCAGCCGCGTGCGCTGCAGCAGCTCGGTCATGCCGAGCACGCCGTTCATCGGCGTGCGGATCTCATGGCTCATCCGCGCGAGAAACTCCGATTTCGCCGAATTCGCGGCTTCGGCCGTGGCGATCGCCGCCTGCAAATCGACGTCGCGGCGTTCGATTTCGTCGAGCATCATGTTGAAGCCGGCGACCAGCGCCGCGACTTCGTCGCGGCCTTTGTGCGTCATGCGCAACGACAGGTCGCTGCCGCTGCGAATGCGCGCCATCGTGCGCGTCAGGCGCGACAGCGGCCCGGAGATCGACGCGCCGAGCCGATGACTGATCAGCAGCCCGCCGATCGCGAGCAGGAACGATACGCCCACGATCATCAGGATCGCGGTCGCCACGGCCCGGTAGACGTCCGATACGATGCCGCGCTGCTGAAGGTCGACGCGCACGGCCTCCTGCTCCGTGTAGGCCGCGAGGCGATTGGCCGTCGTATCGACGTCCGCGACGATGCCCTGCATGGCCACGTCGTTGGCCAGCATGTCGGACTTCACCGCGAGGATGCGGCGCGCGGATCCGGACAGCTCCGTGGTCAGTCCGACGACCTCCTGGGCGCGCTTCACGTTGCCCGGGCCGTCCGCGGCGAGCGCATCGCGCAGTGCGCCGGCGGATGCGGCGAGCGCACCGATGTTCTTGTGCAGCTCGTCGTCGCCGCGCGCCAGACGGTCGTTGCCGTCGCTTTGCGCGATCATCCGCAGGTCGAACGCCAAAGCGCTGATGCCGCCGTTCACGATCGCCGACAGCGACGCGACGCGCGCGGCTCGCCGCCGGAATTCGATCGCCTCGTCGAGACGCTGTCGCGCCTTGACGATCTGCAATGCGAACGGATCCGCGATCTCCGCGAGCTTCGCGTCCAGCGCCTCGAGCGACTGCAGCACACTGTCCTCTTTCGCGCGGTAGCGGGCCGCGACGGATGGCTCGGCGAACATGGCGCCGCGCAGCGCGACGAGGCCCTCGTGGCCGTCGAGGATGTCGGCCGCCACGCGCCCGAGTGCGGTCGTCACGCCCTGCGCGGTGGCGGCATCGAGGTTCGGCACCGCGAGCGCGAGCGCATTGCGCGCGCCGTCGATCGACGCCTGCATGCGCTCGCGCAGCGGCGCGAGCCGGTATCGGTTCGGCGCGACGTCGACGCGGCCGGCGACGGTGATGATGTCCTTGACGTTGGTGCGAACCTGGTCGAGCGCATGAATCGTCCGGTTGTATGCGGTGTTGGCCGCGAGCGCGCCGCTCACCGCCGCATCGGCGTCGTTGTCCAGCCGCTCGGTTTCCTTGCCGATCTCGGTCAGCAGCGCGGCGCCCCGCGCCTGCACGCGTTCGATCAGCCGGCGCTCGGCGACGAGTTGCGCCTCGCCGCGCAGGCGCTTGTCGACGCCTTCGTTCATCGACCGGAGCATCGTCCGCAGATCGGTGGACGGTTCGTCGATACCGTGCCGGTCGATCGCGCGCACGGCGGCCGTGATGCCGGCGATCCGCTGCAATTGCGTTTCGATCTGCGACGACGACTGCTGCCGCTCCGATGCGTCCTGTGCGTGCTCGAGCCGGCCGAACTCCACCGCGAGTTCCGCATACGCGCGCTGGAGTTCGTTGCTGCGCACCTGCAGCGGCAGCGATTCCGTCGTCAGCGTGCGCACGCCGGACGCAATGCCGTGCACCGCGATCAGGCTGGTCGCCGAAATCGCCACCGCGCCCAGCAGCATCAGGCTGGTACTGGTGACGAGCTTCGCCTTGATGTCCATGCAGCCCTCCAGGATCGGAATGGCCTGACGGCCATCCGCCGCTCATTGCGCCGGGACGACCAGCGGCGTGACGTGCCCGTGCGCGATTTCGGTGAGGAACACGTCGTTCAGCGCCTGATGATCGTCGCTGCTCAGGTTGACCACCAGGCCGCCGAGGTCGAGATGGCGGATCGATTCGAGCGCCTGCTTCAGCGTTGCCCGCGTGGGCGATGGCCCCGCGCGCTCCAGCCCGATCAGCGCGACCTTCGCGTCGAGGCAGCCCTCGATGTGCACCACGCCGATGTGCTCGTCCGGAAAGCGCCGGGCGATGAGCCGCGCGCAGTCCCGGATCACCGGGCGATCGCTCTGCGGCAGCGGCACGACCTGCGAAATCAGCACGCCATTCCCTTCGTCGCCGATGAGGCGCAACAGGTCGTCGGTGCCGACGAACGACACCGCCGCGAGATGGGCCGTGAGGCCTTCGCGGTGCGCGGCGCGAACGAATGCGGCGACCGGCGTATACGGGCCGACCATGATGACGACGTCGGGCCGCCCTTCGAGTACGGCCGCCAGACCCGTGTCGACCGCCGTCGTGCCGCGGCGGAACGTGCCGGTGGCGACGACGTCGAGGCCATGGCGGCGCAGCGCGAGCCGCGTGCCCGCCAGCACCGCGAGCCCGAAGCCGTCGTCCTGGTAGAACACCGCGAAACGCGTCGCGTGGTCGTGCGCGATCAAATGATCGACCAGCGCGCGCGTTTCGTCGTCATAGCTCGCCCGGATGTTGAAGACCTCCGGCGTGACCGGCTTGCGCAGCGCCATCGCGCCGCTGAACGTACCGACGAGCGGAATGCCGGCGTCCCGGATCATCGGCAGCACCGCGGTGGTCGTCGGCGTGCCGACGTAGCCGAACAGCGCCAGCACGTTGCCCCGCTCGATCATGTCCAGCGTGTTGTCCACCGTCCGGTCGGGTTCGTAGCGATCGTCGGCGACGACGAGGTCGATTTTTCGCCCGTGCACGCCGCCGCGAGCGTTCGCGTCGTCGAATACGGCTTGCGCGCCGATCAGCAGCCCATGTCCGAGGCCTGCGGAATTGCCCGATTGCGCGTTGACCATGCCCAGGCGGATCGTGTCGCCGGTCACGCCGGGCTCCGCCGCGAATCCGGCGCCCTGGCCGCTCAGTGCGGCGCAGCATGCGATCAGCGCCAGCGCCTGCCTGCCGCCGGGACGCGCGAGTGCGCGCAGTAGGTTCGAAGACCAGGTGCGGGAACACATTGGTGCGACTGACACACTCTCGTCCATGTAGGGCTCCCGTTCGGCACCCGGTTGTTCTGATCTGACGATGCGCCCCGCCGCGTGCCGCACCGCTACCGTGGTACGAGTCGATTAGTCATATATATAGGTGGCATCCGTTGGGACTGCAAGGCGGGGGCGCGGGGCCACGCCGTTGTCGCGGGTTGTGGCGGATTGTTGCGCTGCGGCGATCGAATGCGGGAGGGCGCGACTGTGTGGGATCGCGTGTGCGGCATTTCGATACGGTCGTCAGTGCGTCGGTTTGTTGCGGGAATGGGTGCGCAAGAACCGGACGCCCGTGCGATGTCGCGCGGCCGATTCCGGCGTTCGGAAGAGGGAATGCGCAGCGCGCGGACTTGCGGCGGCGCCGATGCGGCGATACGCCGACGCGTCGCGTAGCCAGGCCGCGCGTTGCCGATCTTGTCGATCGGCAACTTGGCCGCGCCCGTTGTGGAAATCAACAGAGCAGGAGAAGTTCGCGGTCGAGAAAATTGGGGGGAAGCAAACGGCTCGCGCATGACGGCGGCACGCTATGCGAAACTGACGCGCAAGCGCGGTATGTCGCAAAGCCGTGACGAGACCGAGCCCGGCTCTCTACGGGCATCAATACTTGCCAAGGTGGCGGCCTGATTTCTCCTCACCCGAGCTCGTCGAGCCGGAACCGTTCTCTCCTGATCTCATATGCCTCGCAATCAAGCCGAGGTCAGGGAAGCAACTCCAGAGCTGCACTCCATCGCTGAATTGTTTCATCGAACTTCGACGCATCACACAAGACATTGCCCTGCTCCGAGAGAGCATCTAACTCATCTTAGATTTTCTTGGGAAGTCTGACCATCTTTATTCTCTTCCTGTCGATGCACGCTTCGTGAATTCAAGATACTTCTTATCCTCACCGGAAAATGGTCTACTTCCAAATTGCTCATAAAGCGGCACAAAGAACTCCGCAGATTTATCTAGATCACCGGCTTCGAAATACACCGTTCCGCTGAGAAATCCGATTATCAGATCTGGGCCGGTTCCGGAACCGTACGCCCTCCTCACTTCCGCCAACCAGTGAACAGCCTTATCAAACTGCTTAGTGTCGCGATAAAAAACGACGAATCCGCGTGCCATCGACTGCGCGAGGTCGTATTGCTCTCTAGGCTCGGGCAAAATCCCCCACGCTTTTATGAAACTTACCTCAGCGTCAGCAATTTCACCCTTCTTCCATGCCTCCCGACCAGCGGCGCCGTAAGCGTATATGTCTTTGATCAAGTTTTCCGAGAGTTCCATGTTAGGCTTTTGCGTCTCAATTGATAAGCCACAGAGCCCAATATACCACCGCGACCTATGCTGGTGGAGTGCCGAGATGTCCCACTCACTCCTCCTCTAAGCCACTCAAATCCACTGGCTTAGGATTTACCTGCGCATCCACGGCCCGGTGCAAGGTTCCCGGCTTTCTACGAAGCGCGTACGCTCGCATCACCGATAGCGGTGCAAATTCGAGCCCATCTATTGGCACATGCCCGACTATGACAGGAGTATTGAAATTTATATTCTTCTCATCATCAAGGGACAGAGTCCATTTCCCACCGTAGTTTTCCCTAACAACTTCACCAAGAAATCGAGCGAAAGTAACAACAAGCCTCGACACATAATCCTTGTCCTTCCCATCAGACAGGAGATCAAATAACTTCTCCAACTTCGACAAGTCGTCCAGCCCAAGATCCAATTCAATACCATGCTCCTCCGCCTTCCCAGACAACCAATCTAACTGGTCATCCATGTTCATCAGGAAATTATCAAACTCTTCTTCAGCCGATTTTCTATCGAAAGCCATTTCATACTTCCCTTAAGGAATTTTAGGACCAATATGCGCATCTACACCCGCCTTACCTAAAGCATCGAGATATGGCTTTGACGCACCTTGCTCAAGAATGTGCTCGACCTGCCAGCCTTGCTTGACCAGCTCCCCATCCTTCTGAATTGCCAAGATGTTTTCCTTCGTCAAGCTTACCGGTCCTGTTTTGAGTTGCCCGGCATACATTTCATCTGCCTTCAGAATATCAATCTGACGATTGGTAAGAGGCGTCTTAAGTGTGCCTTCAGAGGCATTCATGGCATCACGATATGCAGATTCACGCGCAGCACCAAATTCGTAGTTGCGCATATTCGTGTCATATTGCTTGCTCCATGCCTCGTAGTCTTTCTTCCCACCTCGTGCTTTATATCTTTCCCACCTTGATGCCTTATGTTCGGGCGTGCCGGGCTTTAGCTTCTCCTTGACAGGCTTGAGCACTTTAGCACCATCACCCGACACGCCTCCAGCACCGGCACCTTCAGTTGCACCAGTCGCCTTGCCGACCGCCGTGGGCGCGTCGGCAGCCTTTGCGCCTTCAGCAACAGCGCCTTCAGTCTTAAGCACCTTCCCAGCGGCCGAAGCGGTCTTAGTCAGTTCAGCTCCTTCAGCAGCACCAACCTTACCGAGGGCCGCCATACCTCTAATACCGCCCTTGGCTAGGCCAGCTCCGCCAGCGGCAAGTGATGCCACCGTCGCAATCAGGTCACCGCCGGCTTGGGCTGGGTTGCTCATCTTGAATTTCGGCAACTCGATAGAGCCAGCGCTAGCCTTAACTTCCTGGGCAGCTTGCGTTAGCGCTTCAGCAGATTGCGTCTGCCCAAACACGCTTTGCATTGCAGCGGCCTGTTCCATTTGCCCTGCGGTCTGGAGCGTACTACCTTTGATCAGCAACTCGCCAATATCTGACGGTATATTGGCGACCCCTTTGACCACACCTTTAGTAGCCTCCCAGGGATGGTGTGCAGCCTCACTTACCTCATGCCACCGTTTAGAGAACCAACCCTCCTCTTCTGGTGTTTCCGCTTTCACCGGCGGATTGGCTGAAGACGCAGGGGCGCTCGACATCGACGCCTGACCGTACAATCTGCCGACAGTATTGCCCTTGTCACCCACAGTACGCTCCCCGACTTATTTTTTGCTCATCTGTTCTCGAACCTTCGCCGGCGGGTCGGGCGGAAACTTCGCCCCCTTCGCAATCATCAGCGCGCGCAGACGCTCGAATTTTTCCAAGCGCTCCTTGCCCTCGGGCGACAACCCTGGTGCGGGAGGCGTCTGTGCCGTTCTGACCGGTTGCCCATCCTTATCCAACGAGATGTCGGTGACCGTGGCCTGCTTGGCCTCCGGTTGCAGTGCGTCGATGTCTTTCTGCACGGAGTAGGCCACGCTCACGCCGTTCGTCGTATGGGCGTTGACATCGGCACCATGCTCAACGAGAAAAATCGCAATGTCCGGTTTGGCGACGTCGAGCGCGGAATCCAGTGCGGTCCCGCCAATGCTGTCGCGATGATTGATGTTTGCGTGATGTTCGACGAGCAGCTTGACTCGCTCCATCGCGCCGTTGCCTTCCATCGCCCGCTGCAACAGACCCGTGCCATCGCTATCGACCGTATCCGGCGACAAGCCCCCATCGAGCATGGCCTTCAGGTAGCGAGTGTCTTCATTGGTGATCGCGAAGTACATCGCGCTGCCCAGCCCCTCCACAATTTGAGCGTCCGGCTTTGAGCCATGCGCGATCAGTTCGCTGATCGCGGGGAAATTCTTGGTCGAGATGGCAAACCAAAGCAACGTCATCTCTTGTCGCCCGGGCTTGTTCACGTCGATCCCGGACAACGCCGATTTCAGTTGAGCAACGTCGCCATCGCTGATCGCCTTGGCAGCAGACAGATAGCTGCCGTCAAAATACTTGCTGGGTGAGTTCGCGCTCATATTGCATCCACTTACGATGATTGTTAGTGCAGAGACAGCGGCTAGAGCCATCCACCTCCACCGCGCCGTGTACCTCACACTTCGGGCCGGCGAAGTTGTCGTATTGGTCCTCAAGGACGAGTCTCCTGAACGATCGTCGCCTGATCGGCTGTTTTTTGTGCTTCGATGCCATCGATGACCTGGTTCATGCCATGGCGTGCGACCGCACCACCCGTTCCCGGAAGGATGTGCGGCGTGCCTACAGCTGTAGGCATCATGCCGTGACTGCCTTCCTGAACCTTCGTCAGGATCTCGCCTTCCACGCGGTACGCCTGAATATCGGATGCCACCGGCGTCCCGCCATAGCGCGCTACCGTCGCCGGATTGAGGCCAGCTGCGTTGAACGTGGTCGCAGCCAAGCCACTTGCGCGCGATGCGGCCGAACCCATGCCGCCACCGAGCGAATGCCCCACAATGTCCACATCGGTTCCACTCTTCTCAAGCGCTCGCCCGATCTTGACTGCACGATCGTAATAGGCCGAGTTCTTATTGGCTCCTTGAGCGATGTTATTGGCCCAGTCGGACCATTTGTACTTGTCTGTCCCCTGAAAAACCACCTGCGTCTTGAAATCGTTTCCGAAAACTGCAGGATCGGGCTCGTAGACCTGCGCACGAAAATTTGTCCCCGGTATCGAAAAATCGTTGGGCTTCAACTTGAACTGAGCCAATTTCGCAGGGTCGCCGCTGACGTTCGTCCATCCCTCTGGCGCCGCCTGCCCCGGGTGGTAAACGTTCTCAGCCAAACGCGCCTTTTCGACGGCTGTATTGTTTTGCTCGAAGCGATTTGCCGCCGCTTCGAGTTTGCTCCGCTCCGGTCCCGGCGGCATCGAAGCAGCTTTCTCCCGTGCCTCGGCAATCTGGGCCTTCCGACCACGCCAACGGGCAGCCTTTGCTTCCTTCCCGACGTAATTGCCGTTCATCCAGAACTGATCGCTGTGACGCACGACCATCTTGCTCTCGACCCGGACGGTCTTGCTATGGTCGATAGGCCAGCACTTGGCGCCAACGGTTCCGCTTTCGACTCCATGTGCCACACCGGCCTGATCGCCGATCGTATCCGGCGCGAAACTCGAATCGAACCGCACGATCGGATTCCCGTTCGCAAAGACCGTCTTCGACGTCATCTGACTGTCGCCAAGGCTCGCCGTGACAGGATAAGGTACGGGCGGCGTGCTACTCCCCATGGGGGTTTTGCATACGTCCGGCATCATCGACACGATGGTCCACTGCCCATCTTTGCGAGCCATTACGTTGTCTGCCACGCGTCCTCCGGTTCGCTGGTTGTTTTCGGGACAGCCATTCGCAGCAGAAGCGCATGCCGATCCAGTTCGAAACGCGCCTCGCACACGCGCACCGCCGGCTGCAACGGAAAAACCGCCCGCCATGTAGCCGATACGCGCATTTCTTCGGTATCGATCAAAAGTGTGTCGAGCTTCATCTCGAGTGGCACGATTTCCCCGCTCTTGAAGCGAAGCGCCACAAGGGCGCGATGCCCCGGAAGCCTCGCACGCAAAAAGCCTGCATGCGTGTGCTCTGGCAGCGCGAGATTGGCAAGCTCGAAGGCGAGTCCCGGCGCAGGCCATTCGATCTGTTGATCTGCCGGCGCACCATTCCAATAGTGGAAGTCATGATCCACCGGATGGTACGGCCATCTTGTCTTATGCCAGGTCTCGTCGTAAGTCCCGGCAAACTGCAAACGGGGTGTCCAGGCGCGACCGACAACACCCAATCCGACAGGCGTCGTCGCGTAGCGGGCTACGACCTCTTTCATCTGCTTGGCATCCAGCCCCGAAGCGGAGTGCTCGGCAACGTCGAGACTGGTTATCGGAATGTCCCATGCTTCTATCTGCGGCGCCAGAATTTCGGCAATCTTCGGCAACGGTCCTGGAATCGATGATGCACACAACGAAGCGACGACCGACTTATGGGGCGCCCGATCGAGGAAGCGCTTCTCGACCCAACCACGGCCCAGCGGGTTGGTGAAGCAGACTTCGTTCAATTCAAGATCCGCGCTCGCCCCCGTTGCGCTCTGCGCAAGGGCGACGCGGCTCGTGCCGCCGTATGCCTGCTCCCAGCGCACCGGAACAGCTCGTGTCGGTTCAGGTTCACCGAGCTTCCACCCGCGCCAGCCCTTCGTAAATGAGCGCGGTCCCGTGACGCGCAGTCCTTTTTCGATGACCATCGTCCCGGCGTCGAATACGCGTACGCGAGCGGGCCACGATGCCGCAGGCGTGCCATGCGGGGCGTGTGCTGTCGCTCGAACCAGGACATCACACTTCGGTTTGAACGGCGCGAGATCGCTTTCCCATTTCACGCTGCTCTTACCCGTTTCGCCTTCATATTCGTCTGCCATCGCCAACGGGACGGCGTTGTCACCGCTCAGCAACACGCAACGATGTGTATCGCCATCGGGGTCGAACGATTGCGCCGGCTCAAGCCGATACGCCGCCTTGAGCGCCACCACGTGGATTTCGTTGCCCGGCACGTCGACGGCATTGAACGCCATCGCATGCAAGGGCGTGAGGTTACGGAACTCCATCGTCGTAGCACTTAGTTCAGATCGACGGTCTTGCCGTCGACCTTCACCGCGTCGGAACCGAGAATGTCGATGCTCGTCCCGCTAATCGTGATGTGTCCGCTGCTTTCGAGAACGATCGACGCTTTACCGGTTCGCAACTCAATACGATCGCCCGCAGTAACCGTATAGGTCTTGCCCACCATCGTGGTTTTCGACAGCCCCACTTCCTCGGCGCTGGCAAGCCCGGCCGCCGTGTTGATCGCGCCCGCTACCGTCACCGTATACGCGCCGCCAATGGTCAGGGCTTTCGCCAGCCCCACCGTCTCCGTCGACGTCAGTGCAATCAGGAGATTCTCCATCCCCTCGATCGTCTCGTTCCGGTTGCCGCCGACCGTCAGCGTCTCGTTGTTGCCAACGGTCTCGGTGCGATCCACCCCAATGTGAATCGTCTCGTTGTTGTCGACGGTTTCCGTGCGATCGTGGCCGACGTGTACCGTCTCATCGTGATCGATGTTTTTGGTGCGATCGTTGCCAACCCAATGCGATTCATTGTGCTCGACCTCGATGCGCTGGTCCTTCTCGGCGTGTAGCCAGACCTCTTCCTCACCCTTCTTGTCTTCGAAGCGAATCGCATTGGCCGTGTTGACGTTACCGGTCTTGGTCGAACGCGTCAGAATCCCGCTCTGTGTCGCGTTGGCTGGCAATGCCCACGGCGGCATGTTCTGCGAGTTGTAAACGCGCGACGTCACGAGGGGACGGTCCGGATTTCCGTCCAGGAAGCTCACGACAACCTCATCCCCGATTCGCGGGATCTGAATCATCCCGAAACCGCTACCCGCCCACGGCTGGCTCACGCGCACCCAGCAGGAACTCCCTTGGTCGCGTTTGCCGAGACGATCCCAGTGGAACTGCACCTTCACCCGGCCGAGACTATCCGTGTAAATCTCCTCGCCTTTCGGACCTACGACGATCGCCGTCTGCGGCCCGACGATCGTCGGACGCTCCCCTTCGAATGCCGGACGGTACGGAATTTTCTTGCGAATGCAGGTGAAGCTGCACGAATACGCCGAACTCCCCTCACCGGGCTCATAGTTGTTCGTGCCGGTGTGTGACACGGTCAGCAACAGGAATTGCCGGTCTTCCTGTTTGGTGCTGGCGTGATCGTAGTGGTCGTCCAGCTCGAAGTATCGGCACGGCATCATCCGCCG
This sequence comes from Burkholderia sp. LAS2, assembly GCF_018417615.1. NCBI lineage: Bacteria > Pseudomonadati > Pseudomonadota > Betaproteobacteria > Burkholderiales > Burkholderiaceae > Burkholderia > Burkholderia sp. LAS2. The sequence goes on along the minus strand of NZ_CP071052.1, from coordinate 1,807,594 downwards.
ACCCGTCGTCACCCCGACGAACGTCTTGCTGTGTGCGGCCAGCGCTTCCGTCCGGAAGCGCGTGAGTTCTTCACCCCGATCGCTGTCAGCGAAGCCATGCTCGCCGAGGTAGTCGTAGATCTCGTAGGACGGTACGTCGCCTTGATTGACCTCCGTTCCACCCGACACGAATCGCCGGGCATGAGGAATCTTGTAGTCGAAAGTTTTCAGTCCGACCGTGTCCGGTGCAAGCTGACGCTGTGCTTGAAATGACGTGATGACGGCGAGATTGTCCATCGCCTCGCCCTGGTTGTATTGCAGCGATGGACTGCGCCCGTCGATCGGCTTCGCGGTCACCGAGTTATCGGCAATGATCAGCTTGTGCCCATCCTTCGCATGCTCGAAGTAATAGAACAAGCCATCCTCTCGCATCAACCGTTCGACGAAAGCAAGATCCGTCTCACGGTACTGCGTGCAATAGCTGCGATTCTGCGTTCCTTTCGAGAGCCGGAACTCAAACGACGCGAGCTTGCCGTACTCTCGAAACACGCGCGAGAGAATCGCCTCTGTGTTCTCTTCCTGAAAGATCCGAATGTCCTGCCGGCGAGAGAGCATCCAGAGCCACGGCAGGATCGTTGCGCTGTACATCGCAAAACCACCATCGGTATCGAGATGCGAAAACGCTGCGACGTATCCGTGGAAGTAACGCTCTTCCGAGCTGGCGAGCGCGTCGGTCAACTGCAACGTGATTGTCACAGGTTGGCCGATCAACTTCTTCAGCTCGATATTCTTGTCCTGCGACGCGAGCCGGACATGCATTTCGAAATTCTGAGATAACCCCTCGGTACAATGGAAATCGACGAGCACGAGATCCGATCGACCTTTCAATGGCGTTTCAATCGTAAACAGGCGATTGCTCTGGAGCTGGAAGAAGCTCGCAATTTCGGACATTTGCATATGTAGCCTCGGAATCTCTCAGCAGAGGGGCAGTTTTTTGTCGGCGCGGCCATTCTAATATGTCTGCGCGCCATTGGGACTAGATGTCGGCCCCGGAAAACGGGGACTGATTATCGCGGGTTATTGAATATTTGCAGCGAATGGACCACCTGCTGTCACATTACGAACGTGAAGTCGGACTGCTTGCACGTAGTCTGGCGGACTTTGCTCGCCGCTTTCCGAAGATTGCAGCACGCCTCGGCATAACTGGCGGCCACGTCGAAGACCTGCACGTCGAGCGAATGGTACAGACGTTCGCGCTGCTAGCCGCTCGTGTCGATGCGAAGCTTGATGATGATTACCCGCAATTCACCGAGGCACTTCTCGAAATTACCTATCCGCAGTATCTGCGCACGGTCCCGTCATGCGCGGTTGCCTCGTTCGACCCATCGGTTCTGTTCGGTCAGCTTACCGAACCGCTGACGATAGCGCGCGGCACGATGCTGGACGCCAATGCTGCACCGTGCCGCTTCCGTACAGTCTACGACGTCACGTTGTCGCCATTGCGTATTCACTCGGCACGCTATTCACCAGCGACGCTTGCGCCAGCAGCGGCGCGCATCCCGGCAGGAGTGACGGGGATCATTTCGATTACCTTTACAAGTGAATCCGCGTCGCAAGCATTCGATGACGCTATTCCGTCCGCGCCAGTGCGGGTACATCTGTCCGGAGAGCGGCCGCTCGTCACCGCGCTTTCCGATACGCTGTTGCTTCGTGCATCGGCCGCCTACGTGGAGGTGGACGAAAGCGGACGCTGGACCCGCTTGTCGAAAGTCCCCATTGAGCCGGCCGGATTTGCCGATGGCGAGCGATTGTTGCCGAACGAAGACGATACAAGCGCACAATCGTTCCGGCATCTGATCGAGTATTTTGCCTTCCCTGAGAAGTTTGATTTCGTCGACATCGACCTGGGTCGAATGCGTCGCGCCGCGCGCGCCGAAGCAGCTCGACGACTGACGCTTCACATCGCCGTGCAAGGCACCGCCCATGATTCCGGCGCCGCTCAGATCCTGGCAACGCTGAACATCAGCACGTTCCGATTGTTTTGCACACCGGTCGTCAACCTGTTCGAACGCGCGGCAACGCCTATCCAGCTCACTAGTCACGATGCCACCTATCCGATCACGCCGACCCCGTTGGCAACCGGCATTCCGCTGAGCGTCTACTCGGTTGAAGCCGTGTATCTGGGCGAGCGTACGAAGTCGGGTGAAGACAAGGCCGCCATCGCTTCACACGCGGCACCGCGCACGCAGGTGTGGCCGTATCGTGCATTCAGTCACGCGCGGCCCATGGATTCGTCCACCATCTATTGGCTGGCCTACCGAGATCCGGAAGCCATGCCGGACGGCGCGCTGGCGGAATCGCAACTGGCGTTGGTCGACTTAAAGGGTCAAACCGCTCATCCGCGACACCCTCAGGTCGATGTCGATGTCCTGGCAACCAACGGAGCAATGCCGTCCCGGCTGCCAATCGGTGCCCCGGATAGCGATCTTCTGTACGAGGGTTCGGCATTGGCGTGCCCGATCATGCTGCTCTCCCGCCCCACCTTGCCGGCTGCCTTGCCGCGTGGCGGTGCACTTTGGCGCGTCCTGTCGGCACTGGCGCCGCATCCGCTCGACCTGACGCGGACCGGACTACCCGCGCTGAAGGAGTTTCTCCGTTTCCATGCTCCGCGTTCCAGCGTAGTTGCCCAACGTTGCATCGACGCGATCGCATCCCTCGACTACAAACCGGCGATCAGGTGGATGTCTCTCGACAATCACTTCCCGTCATTTGTTCGCGGTGTCGAGATCCTGCTTTCGTTCTCCGAGGCTGCGGCACGAGATGTCAGCCTGCATCGGTTCTCGGCTGTCATGGACCGATTCTTCGGCCCGTACGCTCAGTCAAACAGCTACGTTCAACTCGTCGTGTTATCGGCCGAGAGCGGCAAGGAGCTTTTGCGGTGCGCTCCACGCCCTGGGACACAACCGCTGGTATAGGTCAGTGGAGATAGCCTGCCAGAATACCACCACCAAAACCGGCCTGAAAGCCAGCCGTTAGACCATGCATGAAGAGCAGCGCCGGAGCATCCGCAATGGCCTCTGCCAGAATCATCGACATGGCTGGGCTCGTCAGGCCCAACGCAAGCAATGCTGGATTGATGCCCAACAGCATGACGGTCCCGCCCTGCGCGACAACTGCCCCGCCGTAGCCATCAAGATAGACGGTTCCGCCTTGCAAATCCGATCGCGTAAGCTCGCTGCCCTTAAATGCACTTGTCATGTAAACGGTTCCATGACTCGGGAAATCATACGTCGAACCAGCCGCACTTGCGTCGTGGCTACCGAAGCTTGGCAATTTCAACTCGGGAATTGTGAATCTCGGCAACTTGATTTTCGGAATCTTCGCGCCCCAACCGTAGCCAATACCCACACCGCCATAGTAAAAGCTCTGCGAATGCGCCTGGGGATCGGTGAGAATGATATTCCCACCGGTCGCGACCACGATGTCAACGCTCACCCCACCGCCCGCGCCAGTGTCATATTTCCACTTGCTCTTCCGAAGATACGACATACGCCCTCTCTCTTCTGCTTCTCGTTATGTCCGTGACGGCAGATTCATAACCCCGCACACGATCGCAACCACACCCATGAAGGCAAAAACAATCGTTGAATCCCAGATCGCGGCGAAAACATTCATCGTTGCGCTGCCATCAGGATCGTCGGCCTGGTAGCGCACCTCCACCCGCTGACCGAGCTTCACTTTCGTGACAATCCCGCCTTGCGGATACGAAATCTGCTGTCCTGTCTTGGTGGTGAATTGAATCTCGGGATGGTATCCGCCGGCATTGAGCTTAACGACGAGGCCCGGTACCACAATCGACGTTCGAAGAAACTCTCTAGTCGACTGTGCGCTGATTGCAGCAGCGACAAGAAGGCCCACCCCAATCACAATGGCACTGATGCCCTTAAACATGATGCCCTCGTTTACATTCCTTACAATTATTCGGGTGCTCCATGCTGATCGTATCAGCCTGCCAAATTCTAAAACATCCTCACCTGGACGCCAGACTATCCGCCTGGTGCGCTATCAGACCTTGGTCGGCAAGTGGCGGCGCTTGCGAATGGTCTTCGGATTTGTCGTCATCTCTAGATAGGCGCACAGTCGACACCAGTGCCCGTTTCTGATCGTATTCGGCGTCGCGAACCAACGATGCCCGATATGGCATTCCCACTCAAGCCTCGTGCTGGAGTTCACATACTCCCTCGAGACGCATCGACCGCCGCGCTCCCTTGCGATTGTTCGCATCAGCTTCAACCCTAGCTTCCGGCCGTCGTACGCACACACACGGCACCACCTCCCCGCAACGATTGCCCCCGGCACTGCCGACCAGCGATGGCCATGTGCGCATGCCCATTCAAGTTTCGTCGCGGCGTTCTTGTAGGTACGAGACAGGCACCGGCCGCCATGCTCCTTCGCTAAGCGGCGCATATCGGAGATGTCATATACGTTGCCCTGGTTCTGGCATTTCGGGCACCACGATCCTCGAAAGATCTTCGCTCCCTGCGCATCCCATTCGTGACCATGCCCGCAATGAAACCGGTAATAGGCATCGTTTCCGATGTACTCGGTCGCAAGACAAATGCCGCCGCCTTTCAACGCATGGGCCTGCATCGCCTGGAGGCCGTCAGCACGACGATACGCTACCGACTTCCGTGCATTGGCACATTCTCGGCACCACGCACCCCTCGTCACCTCATAACCGACCGTCTCCCACTCGTGGCCTTCCGCACACCGAAAGCGGTAACGATCTGAAAGCTTAGTGTAGGTCGTAGACAAGCACTTCCCGCCGCGATTCCGCGCGACCGCACGCAAGCGCTTCATCCCGTCCGGATCGGACATCCGCTTTGAATGCTCCGCACGCGCACATAACACGCACCACGATCCCTTCTGCAAGTTGCTAGCCGTCTTCTCGAACGTGTGTCCTTCACGGCAAACGAACTGGTAGCGCGCCATACGACCGGCATATTTGGCGGACAAACAACGCCCACCGGCCTGTCGCGCAAGTTGATCAAGCTGTCGCAGTGACTCCTCATCACGGCAGGTAGGACATGCGATGAGGTTGTAGTACAGATGCGAACCGGATCGGCTGACCTCATGGCCGTTGCTGCAACGGAAGCGATATTGAGCATTCCATCCCCGCCAATCAGATTTCAGCAGCTTCAATCCGTACGGCGAAAGCGCCTCGCGTATTCGTTTCAATTGATCAACTGACAATGCCCCTACTCCGCGTAATTGATCTACTTCGCGCAGATGTCGCGACACCCACGACAAAATATCAGCATCCACTCGTTGCCTGTGTACGATACCGCAGATCCGATCGATCAATTCGCATACACCACTGCCAATTGGCACATCAACCAATTTTTTAACGATCGGCGAGCATCCCGCACTTGTGCTGGATTCCAATTTCTTTCAACCACATATCACCTTCCTGAGCACGGCCAGCTATGGCCGCTCCGTCGATGCATTTCCGCGTCGGCGCACTTCGCTCAGGAGATTCCGTGATCTCTGATCCCCCTACCTTTGTGCTGATGGGGCTGGGCATCGCGCTCGTCGCCCTGTTCGCGGTGGGTTTCTATTGGCTCGCCACCAAGGACCGACCGACACGTCGGCACGCCCCCGTCGCTCCCCCGCCGAATCCCAGCGCAGCCGACCCGCGTTCCGCCGACGTCGATGAATTCGATGAATTCGATGAATTCGATGAATGGGAGGCGTTCGCGCCGTACCCCGATCACGTTGTCCACGCCGCACATGAAGCCGGCGCCGACTCGGTCGATAGCTATCCGCCGTTCGGCCAGCGCGAAGAGGCCGCCCTCGCATCCCCTGCGATTGATGCTCGCCATGGCCTGCACGACGCGATCGAATCGTTGAGAGGCGAGCCCGATCCGGCGCCGACCAAGGCCGCCGCGTCATCGTTTAGGTATTAGTGATCAGCTGCGCCCATCCGCGCCTCGATCTTGTAGTGCGAGCGGTTCGGCATTGCAGCGTAAGACACCATTAAAGTGAGCGTTTGTCAGTGAGGATAGCCGAGCCACATGGATTGGCGGCAATCCTGATTGACGACAAAACCCTACATGCCGCCTACATAAGCATGCCGGCAGTGGACGGGGAATGTGAAAATATCAGCTAACATACTGATTTCACTGGCCCGCCCTACACGATTCGAACGTGTGACCTACGGCTTAGAAGGCCGTTGCTCTATCCAACTGAGCTAAGGGCGGTCGGGGAGAAAAGACACGGCCTTTCGCGGACCGTATTCGGCATCGGGCTTTCGAGTAACGCACGGCAGCGACCGCACCGCCAAACTCAAACCCCCGAAACAAAACGGGCCCGACACGAAGCCGAGCCCGAAATTATACCCGATCATCGCACCAGATCACGCGAGACCGGCCCCCCGCGGCATCAAACCGGCTGCGGATGCAGCATGAACCAGCCGAGGCAGAACACGCCGGCGATCACGCAATACACGCCGAATGACGCGAGCCGGCCGCGCCCTTCGAAATAGCGCATCAGGAACCGCACGCTCAGGTACGCGGCGATCGCCGTCAGCACGCCGCCGAGCAGCGCATCGGCGAGCTGGTCGCGCGCATGGAACAGCTTCGGCAATTCGAGCACGCCAGCGGCAAAGATGATCGGCGTGCCGAGCAGGAACGAGAATTCCGCGGCCTTTTCCGCCGTCAGCCCGGCCACGTTGCCGGCAATCATCGTCAGCCCGCTGCGCGAGAAGCCCGGAATCAACGCGCCGATCTGCGCGAGGCCCACGAAGAACGCCTGCTTGAACGTCATCTTCTCGGGCGGCTGATGCGCGCGGCTGCGCTGGATGCGATCGCCGACCCACAGCAACACGCCGTTGACGATCAACGCGATCGCGACGATCCGCAGATCGTGAAACACGCGCTCGATTCGCTTCTCGAGCAGCAGCCCGACGATGCCGGTCGGGATCGTGCCGATGATCAGCGCCCACATCAGGTGCCCGTCGTCGTTCTTGCGGCCGCCGAGCTGCGCGAAGAAGCCGCCGATCAGCGCGATCCAGCGCGCGCGGAAGTACCACAGCAGCGCCAGCGCGGTGCCGAGATGGAGCGCGACGAGGAATGGCAGCAGTTGCGGCGCGTGCTTGTCGATGTGCATGCCGAACAGCGCCGGCACGAGCAGCGTATGGCCAAGGCTGCTGACGGGGAAGAGTTCGGTAACGCCCTGCAGGACGCTCAGGAATACCAGAAACCAGAGGCTCACGCGTCGGTCCTTTTAGTGAAGATTAAGCGGGAAGGAAGGCGGACGACGCGATGCGCGTCCTGAAAAACGCGCCCCGATTATGCCGAGCCAGGATTACTGCGCCAAGGCATTTGGCAGGATATTGCGGCGCTGCACACAAACACTTGCAATTTGTAAGCGCGCAGAAAGCAAAAAGCCCGCCATTTGCATGGCGGGCCTGTCGACTTCGGCAGGAATTGCCGTCAGCGGCCGAGCTGATAGAAAAATAATACCGTGCTGCCGGTAAACATGCCGAACAGTGCGATTCCCATTGCCATTGCCAGATCCATGGCCCCCTCCACGAAGTGTCATGACCCGGCAACATCACCGGTTTAGAGGCATTATCCCGACGGTCGACCGTGTTAAAAACTCGCAATTTCCCGAGAAGGGTTTTCCCCGACCGGCCGCGGCCCGATAATGGAACGCCCGTTGCTCCCGTCACCCCGCCCAACCCGATTCGCCATGCCGATCTTCCAGCAACACGACATTCACGAACTTCACGCCGGCCCGTCGCTCGTCCGGGTCGCCCCGCAATTCGGCGGCCGCCTGCTGTCCTGGCACGTCGATGGCGAACCGGTGATCTTCTGGCCGGAAACCGCCGACTGGAGCAACCTCGCACGCGTGCGCGGCGGCAATCCGCTGCTGTTCCCGTTCCTCGGCCGCCACCGCGTCGACGGCGAGATCGGCCGCTGGCGCGACGCAGCCGGCGTCGTCCGCGACCTGCCGATGCACGGTTTCGCGCGCGATCTGCCGTTCGACGCGCACCCGTCGGCCGACGGCGCCGCGCTGTCGATGACGCTCGACGCGAACGATACGCTACGCGCGAGCTACCCGTTCGATTTCCGCTTCGAAACGACCTACCGGCTAGCCGACGCGCATACGCTGGACGTCGCGCTGACGACGACCAATCGCGGCGACACGCCGCTGCCCTATTACGCCGGCCACCATTTCTATTTCGCGCTGCCGCACGGCGAGCGGGCCGACACCGTCCTCGAGCTGCCGCCGACGCACCGTTGCCAACAGCGCGCGGACGGCTCGATCAGCCAGCCCGAACCGGGCCAGGCCCGTTATCGCCTCGACGATCCGGATATCCTCGATCGGTTTCACTGCCTCGACGGCCAGCCGTTGGCGCCGGTGCGCATCGTGATGCCGGGCCGCCGCCGCACGATCGAGATCGCGCTGGACGTGCCGGGCTCGATCCCGTGGTACGCGGTCACGACGTGGACCGAAAAGCCGGATTCGGATTTCTATTGCGTCGAACCGTGGCTCGGCCTGCCCGATGCGATCCACAACGGCCGCGGGCTGCGCATGCTCGGGCCGGGCGCGACCGAAACGGCCACGCTGCGGATCCGCGTCGCGCCGCTCGCCGGCTGATTCGACACGCACCGAACCGGGCGCGGCAGCCGCACCCGCGACCGAAACTGCAGTGCGCGGGTCGAACCCGTTAAAATCTGACGTTTTGTGTTGCCTGCCGCGTCATGCGCGGCGGGGTTTTGCGAGGTTCAATGTTCGGAACAACAACGAAGCGACTCTTCGCAGCCGCCTGCGCCGCCCTGCTCGTCGCGTGCGGCTCCGCGCCCGTCGGCCCCGGGTTCTATCGCGTCGAGCGTGGCGACACGCTGTACAAGATCGCGCGCGACAACCGCACGTCGGTACAGAGCATCGTGCGCTGGAACCAGATGACGAACCCCGACGCGATCGAAGTCGGCCAGGTGCTGCGCGTCGCACCGCCGCCCGGCACGACCACCGCGTCGACGCCGTCGACCACCGGCACCGGCAGCGCGGGCCGCGCGCGGCCGGCCCCTTCCGCGCCGGTCGAATCGGCCGTGAAGCCGGCCACGAGCATCGCGCTGATCTGGCCGGCGGCCGGCAACGTGGTGCGCACGTTCGACGGCTCGAAATCGAAGGGCATCGACATCGCGAATTCGCCGGGCACGCCGGTGGTCGCGGCCGCGCCGGGTGTCGTGGTCTACGCCGGTAACGGGCTGCGCGGCTACGGCAACCTGATCATCCTGAAGCACAACGCCGATTACCTGACGGCCTACGCGCACAACCGCGCGCTGCTGGTGAAGGAAGGCCAGTCGGTCACGCAAGGGCAATCGATCGCGGAGATGGGCAACAGCGACAGCGATCGCGTCGCGCTGCATTTCGAGCTGCGCTATGGCGGCCGCTCGATCGATCCGTCACGCTACCTGCCGGCGCGCTGAGCGCACGACAGACGACACGCGACGCCGGCGCGCATCGCGTGCCGTCGCGTCGAAAACGGAAAAAATCGAGTCAGCGCTTGCGCAGACGTCCGGTGAAACGGCCGGACAACGGATCGACGTGACGAGCAAACACCACCAGCACCCCGATTCCAATCAGGCTGAACCCCGCAGCTATCAGAAGCAAATCCATGGTCACACCACTGTTTTGTCTTGATCTTATGCGTCATTGTGGAATCGTGCACTGAGCCTCGCCTATTGGACGAGTCCGAACATTCCCTATCAGGAAACACCATTGTGGATTCGTCTGCGTGAATTCCTGATGTAAGCCGTTCACCCGACGCCACGCTCGACACCAGGAGACCGCCCGATGCTGCCCGCCGCCGACTGCTACGACGCGCGCCTCTCCCGCTTCCAGTGGGGCATTCCGGCGCGCTACAACATCGGCGTGGACGTGTGCGACAAATGGGCAGACGGCAACGCGCGCCTCGCGCTGATCCACGAAACGACGCAAGGCGGCGTTTTCCGCGTCACGCTCGACGACCTGAGGAATGCCTCTAACCGGCTCGCGAACAGCTTTGCGCGTGCCGGCCTGCGGCGCGGCGACCGGATCGGTACCTTTCGCGCGCGACGCCCGCCGACTGGGCATGGAGCGCGCTGCGCGACGCGTGAGCGGCCCGCCCGGCCGGATGGTTTATAGTGGCGCCACGCAGTCTTTCCAAGAAACCGATGTCCTCTGATCAACACGCCGCCGCGGGCGCGTCGCACAGCCCGCTCTACGCCAAACTCCTCGGCGAGACCGCCAAGATCGACTGGTGCGATCTCGAGCGCTTCTTCGCGCAGGGCAAGCTGCTGTCGATCTCACGCGACCTCGATCTCGTCAGCGTCGCGGAAGCCGTCGCCAGCGACGACGCCGAACAGGTCACGCGCTGGCTGTCGTCCGGCCTCGTCGCGCGCATGCCGGCCGAGACCGCCGCCGACTACGCGGCGCGCAATCCGGAGCTGTGGGCGGTCGTCGTCTCGCCGTGGGTCTGCGTGCAGGAACGCGCCTGACGCGTCCGCCATGTCCGACTCCGCGTTACCGCACGGGGACGGCGGCGCCGCGGCCGCCGTCACGCATCGGCGCGTCCTCGCGCTCGCGTTTCCGATCGTCGTCGCGAACCTGACCCAACCGATCCTCGGCGCCGTCGACACGGCCGTCGCCGGCCACCTCGACGGCGCGCAATATCTCGGCGGCGTCGCGCTCGGCGGGCTGTTCTTCAATTTCGTGTTCTGGGGCTTCGGCTTCCTGCGGATGGGGACGACCGGGCTCGTCGCGCAGGCGCATGGTGCCGGCGACGCCGCCGGGATCCGCCTGAACCTGCTGCGCGCGCTGATCGTCGCGTTCGCGCTCGGCGCCGCGGTGCTGGCGCTGCAGGTGCCGCTGCTGTCGTTCGCGCTGTCCGCGCTCGGCGGCAGCGATGCGGTCCGCGCGACGGCGCTCGCATACAGCCACGCACGGATCTGGAGCGCACCGTTCGCGCTCGCGAACTACGTGGTGCTCGGCTACCTGCTCGGCATGCAGCGCGTCCGGCTCGCGCTCGTCGCGCAGGTGTTCATCAACGCGGTGAACATCGCCGCCGTGCTGCTCTACGTGTACGGCTTCGGCTGGGGCATCGCGGGTATCGGCGCGGCGACCGCCACCGCGGACGCATGCGGCTTCGCGCTCGGCGCGTGGATGCTGTGGCGGCTGCGGCCGCGCGGCTTGGCCCCGCTCGCGGCACGTGCGCTTGCCGACCGCGTCGCGCTCAAGCGGCTGATCGCGCTCAATCGCGACATCTTCCTGCGCACGCTGTGCCTGCTCGGCGCGTTCGGCTGGTTCGCGCATCTCGGCGCGAAACAGGGCGACGCGACGCTCGCAGCGAATGCACTGCTGCTGAATTTCCAGACCTTCATGGCGTACGGCCTCGACGGCTTCGCGCATGCGGCCGAGGCGCTCGTCGGCGCGGCGGCCGGCGCGCGCGATCGCCGCGCATTCCGGCAAGCCGTGCGCGTCACGCTGTTCTGGTCGGCACTTGGCGCGCTGCTGTTCGCGCTCGTTTACTGGGCGGCGGGCGGCTGGATCGTCGCGCGCCTGACCGATCAGGTCGAGATCCGCGCCGTCGCGCTGCGCTACCTGCCGTGGGCCGCGATCTCGCCGATCGTGTCGGTCTGGGGTTTCCTGCTCGACGGCGTGTTCATCGGCGCGACGCAGACGCAATCGCTGATGCGCGCGATGGTCGTGTCGTTGTCGATCTTCATCGCGGCCACGCTCGCCGCCGTCGGCACATTCGGCAATCACGGCCTCTGGTTTGCGCTGCTCCTGTTCATGGCCGCGCGCGGCGCGACGCTCGCGCGCTACCTGCCGGCGCTGTTGCGGCGCATTGGTGCGGACCCGCAGGCCGCGTCCGCGACCCGCGCGTGACGGCGAGCGCGGCCGAGCGTTACTGCACCGGCTTCGGCGACGGCGCGTCGAGCATCGACGGCGGCGTCATGTCGGTCGGCACGCCGTGATAGTCGGCAGGATCTTCCGGTGGGTGGCCGCGGCGCGCCTGGCGAGGATCGCTGCTGCAGGCGGCAAGGAGGGATGCGGCCAGCACGGCCAGCATGAAACGGGTCATCAGGTAGAGCTCCGGAAAACGGCGCGCCCATCGCACGCCGGGACCGCGCCGAGTCTAGCGGAAATCCGGTTTCGGGGTTGCGCCGCACATGTCCTACTATGTACGCATGGCGCTGTGCCGTTGAAAGGAGGCTGCCATGTCGTCTGAAGAAATTGCGGGCCTGATCGGCCTGTTCATCGGTCTGATGGTACTCGTCGCGCTGTCGTACTTCGAGTCGCGCGAATACAAGCGCAGCCACGAAGGCGAAGGGATGATCCACCACTGGATGGCGGAACACCATCTGCTCGACTGGCGGCGCAAGCACTGAGCGCGTCGCTGCTGCTCGGCCCTCCCCGGGCCGTCGCGAACGTGCCGCACCGCGGCACGATGAGCGTCGCGTATCGCTGAAATTATCAGGGCCGATACATATACATGCGCCAGATACACGAACGCCGTCGCGCAGCACTTGCCACGCGACGGCGTTCGCTTGCGTGCGCCGCGCCTCAGGGGCGCGATACGGTTCAGACCGCTCAGCCCAGGAAGTGGCGTGCGTAGCGCGCGTTGATGTCCGACAGGCGGAACAGCGTCAGGAAATCCGCGCAGTTGAAGTCGGGATCCCAGGCCGGTGCGCCGCAAATCTTCGCACCGAGACGCAGGTAACCCTTGATCAGCGGCGGCGGCGCGACGGCGGTGCCCGTCTGCAGTTCGTCGACCGGCAGGGCCGTGTGCGGGAACGCGCGATACTCGGGCGCCGTCAGCGAGCCGGCCGACAGCGACTGGTACAGGTTGGCCGCGTAGTGGCCGCCGTCGGCCATCGACACGCTCGCGCAGCCCAGCATCGTTTCGTAGCCGTTCTGCATCATGTACGCGCCCAGGCCGCCCCACAGCGCCATGATGACGGCGCCGCTGCGGTAGTCGCTGTGCACGCACGAGCGGCCGACCTCGACCATCTTGCCGCGCAGATGCGTGAGGCGCGACAGGTCGAATTCGCCTTCGGCGTAGAGGCGGCCGACACGTGCCGCCTGGTGCGGCGGCAGCACGCGGTACGTGCCGACGACTTTCAGCGTGTCGAGATCGCGGACCAGCAGGTGGTCGCAATACGCGTCGAACGGATCGACATCGAGACCGGACGGGCCGCTGACCTGCGCGCCCATCTCTTCGGCGAACACGCTGTAGCGCAGGCGCTGGGCTTCGCGCAATTCGTCTTCCGTACGCGCCCATGCGGCGCGCAGGCGATACTCCGATGTGACGGTTTCACTGGCGCGCGGCAGGTGGCGCCGCGACATGTCGAGGGGCAGCGAGGCAAAAGGGAGCGTAGGCGTCGGCAGTTCTCGCATTAGGCTTTCCTGATCGTAAGGAATAGGACGACATGCCCGCCAATGTAGTAACCGGCCGTGACCGTTATGTGGCACGACCGTGTCTTTTCAATGACGTGTCGCCGAATTGACTTTAGCAGAAAGCTTGCGAAACCGTACGATCAATCCCTTCAAACCCATTCAGGCGGGCTTCACACCAGTTCGGGCGTCAGCACCGCGCGCAGCACGGCCTGCCGGCTGGCGTCGCGCGTGCGGCTCGCGAGCCACACGATTCCGCCCTTCTTGACGCTCCAGCTGTCGTCGCCGCCGACGATCAATTGCGCGGCGACGCTGCCGAGCGTCGGCTGGTGGCCGACGATCACGACCGTCGGCGCGATGCCTTCCGGCCAGCCGGCCGCCGCGAGCACATCGTCGACGCTGCCGCCCGGCGCGAGTGCGTCGACGGTCCGGTACTGGTCGGTCAGCGCCTCGACGGTCTGCACGGTGCGCGCCGCCGGGCTCGCGAGGATCACGGTATTCGTCTCCAGCCGGCCGCGCAGCCATTTGGCCATTGCCTGCGCGTCCTTGCGGCCGCGCACGGTCAGCTGGCGCGCGAGATCGCTCGCCGCGTAGTCTTCGGCTTCGGCGTGGCGCCACAGGATCAGATTCATCATGATGTTCTCCTTGCTTCGGCGAGCGGCCGCGCGCGCATGCGCTCGGGCCGGCCGATCATCATGGGAATTGTCGCAAATCGCGGGCGGTTCGCGGTCGCGACATTTACCCGCATATCGTGATTGACCGGATCGGCCATTCGACGTTATTATCTTTGGCTCGTCGGAGCGTAGCGCAGCCTGGTAGCGCATCTGATTTGGGATCAGAGGGTCGTAGGTTCGAATCCTATCGCTCCGACCAAAGGAATCAAGGGGTTACATGCCAAAAGCGTGTAACCCCTTTTCCGTTTACGGGTGATTTTTACGAGCCCTTGAATCGCCCACTCGTTTTCACGGCTAGCTGCAATGCAGCCAACCACGAACCACCCGCCACGCCTGCGCATCTCCCGCCTCGCGCACGGAACTTGCTGGAACACGCGATAATACGTGTGAACAACCTGCAACCGCGCATGAAAAACAACATTCTCAAGCCAGCCCTCTGCGCGTCGCTGCTCATGCTCGCCACCGCCGGCACCGCGTCGGCGAAAGCGCTCGACGACGCGCTCGATTGCCATTCGACCGGCCACAAGTTCGTCGCGCCGCTGCTCGCGGCCGGCGACATCCAGTCGGAGCCGATGCACGTCGAATCGAATTCGGTCAATGCGTTCCGCACGAACCGCGCGCTGACGGCGTACGGCTTCGGCGTCTACGTCGTGCTCGGCTACCAGGCGAGCGACCCGATCTTCCGTCCGGGCGACGGCAAGCCGATCGGCGACTGGGCGTACGGTGTCGTCGTGCGCGGCACGAAGAGCGCGGTCGAGGAAGCCGTGCGCAAGGCCGGCAGCGACGCAACCGTCAAACAGGCGTTCCCGTTCCTGACCGCGATTGTCTGCTCGTCGGATTGAGCGGACCGTCAGCACCCGCGCTGCGCGACCCGTAACGATCGTAGGGCGCGGCGTCCGACGGGTGCCGCCAGCGCGGCGCATCCCCCGCAGCCCGGAACCCCCTCCCGGCCCCGCCATCGCCCTGTCACGCGCCGGTATAAACCACGCGATACGGGATACCGACCTTCTCCCACTCCGCCGCCTCCTGACTGAGGCTGTAGTCGGTCAGCGGGTTCTGCTCGACCCAGGCGCTCGGCAGACGCACCTCGTACCCGCCCTTCTTCATCTGCGAAACGGAAATGTCGGGCAGCCCCGCATCGGTCCGGCGCCGGCACAGCAGCGCCGCGAGCCGCAGGCAGAACAGCAGCGGCCACTCCACCTCGCGCGCCTGCGACAGCTTGCCGAGCTTGCCCGCATGGCCGAGCACGAGCGCGGCGAGCCGCGCCTGGTCGGTGCGCGAGAAACCCGGCATGTCCGCGTTGCTCGCGATATAGGCCGAATGCTTGTGATACGCGCTGTGCGAGATCGACAGGCCGATTTCGTGCAACGCGGCCGCCCAGCCGAGGAACATCCGCCCTTCCTCGCGCGCTTCCTCGTCGTCTTCCTCGAGCTCGTCGTAGAAACGCACCGCGAGCGCGCCGATCCGCCCGGCCTGCGCACGATCGACGCCGTAGCGGCGCGTGAACCCCTCGACGGTCACCGCGCGCATGTCCTCGTGCTGCGTCCGGCCGAGCAAGTCGTACAGCACGCCGAGGCGCAGCGCGCCGTCGGTCGTATCGACGTAGTCGACGCCCAGCTCCTCGAACACCGCCAGCATGATCGCGAGGCCGCCCGCGAGCACCGGCACGCGGTCGGGCTTCAGCGCGATCAGCTTCAGCCGGTTGACGTTCTCCGACTTGATCAGCGCACGCTTCAACCGCTCGAGGCCGCCGCGCGAAATGCCGTGCGTGATGCCCGGATCGTTGAAGCCGTTCGCCTCGACGAGCTCCGCGAGCGCGCGCGCGGTGCCGGACGAACCGATCGCCTGGTCCCAGCCGGCCTTCTTGTATTCGCTCGAAATGATCTGGATCTCGCGCTTGGCCGCGAGCTCGGCCTGCCGCATCGTGTATTCGTCGACGTTGCCGGCCGGGAAGAAGGTGCGACTATGGCTCACGCAGCCGATATAGAGGCTCTCCATCACGATCGGCGTGTAGTGCGAGCCGATGATGAATTCGGTCGAGCCGCCGCCGATGTCGACGACGAGCCGCTTGCCGGCGCTCGCCGGCACCGAGTGCGCGGCGCCCGCATAGATGAGGCGCGCCTCTTCGCGGCCCGCGATTACTTCGATCGGGAACCCGAGCGCCGCCTCGGCCTCGCCGAGGAATTCGGGGGCGTTCTTCGCGACGCGCAGCGTGTTGGTCGCCACCGCGCGCACATGATCGGGATGGAAGTCGCGCAGGCGCTCGCCGAACCGCTTGAGCGCCTCCCAGCCACGCTCCTGCGACGCGCGATCGAGCATCTTGTCGCTCGACAGCCCCGCCGCCAGCCGAACCGGCTCGCGCAGCGCGTCGACGGGATAGATCTGGCTGCCCGCCGGCGTTTCCTCGACGCGCCCGACGATCAGCCGGAAGCTGTTCGAGCCGAGATCCACGGCAGCCAGCAAGTGGGGAGTTGTAACCATCAGAAGGGGGCTCCGTGCGCGTTCTTTCGCGGCAGCCGTGCCGGCAACCGCGGGCGATCAATCAAAGGCGACATTTTAAGCGTGGAACGCTTGCCGTTGCCACGCTTCACGGGCATGCACACTGCTTCATTCCATATAGCCGAAACATTTATGCGACGAAAGGGTTCGGGCGTAGAATTTCCCGATATAAAACCATGATTGTCATCAGCACGTCATCGTACCGTGAGAGTTTCCGAGCGTCCTTTCGAATCATCGCCTGAATCATCCCCTACTCTGCCGATGTCCGTCCGTTACCCGCTTCTCAATCGTGAACTCGGCATCCTCGGTTTCAACGAGCGCGTGCTGGCCCAGGCGGCCGACCCGCAAGTCCCGTTGCTCGAGCGCCTGCGCTTCATCTGCATCACCAGCAGCAACCTCGACGAATTCTTCGAAGTCCGGATGGCCGGCCTGCAGGAGCAGATCCGCGACAACCCCGGCGCGCTGACGCCCGACGGCATGTCGTTGCAGCACGCGTACGATCTCGTCGTCGAACGCGCGCAGCGGCTCGTGCATCGACAGTACACGATGCTGCACGAAACCGTGCTGCCGGCGCTCGAACAGGAAGGCATCTACTTCCATGCGAGCGACACGTGGAACGACGAGCAGCTCGAATGGGCGCGACGCTACTTCCTCGACGAACTGCTGCCCGTACTGACGCCGATCGGCCTCGATCCGGCCCACCCATTCCCGCGCGTGCTGAACAAGAGCCTGAACTTCGTCGTCGAGCTCGAAGGCCGCGACGCATTCGGCCGCCAGGCCGTGATGGGGATCGTGCAGGCGCCGCGTGCACTGCCGCGCGTGGTGCGCATGCCGCATGCGCTGTCGGGTTTCGAGCACGGCTTCGTGCTGTTGAGCTCGTTCATGCAGCGCTTCGTCGGCGAACTCTTCCCGCAACTCGTCGTGAAGAGCTGCAACCAGTTCCGCATCACGCGCAACAGCGAGCTGTTCGTCGACGAAGACGAAATCACCAACCTGCGTGTCGCGCTGCAGGGCGAGTTGCCCGCGCGCCACCTCGGCAACGCGGTACGCCTCGAAGTGTCGGCCGACACGCCGCTGCACATCGTGCGGCGCCTGCTCGAGGAAAGCGAACTCGGCGACAAGGACTGCTATCGCGTGGCCGGCTCCGTGAACCTCGTGCGGCTGATGCAGATTCCCGATCTCGTCGATCGCCCCGACCTGAAGTTCGCGCCGTTCACCGCGTCGACGCCGTCGGCAATCGCCAACGCGCCGACGATGTTCGACGCGATCGACGCCGGCGACCTCCTGCTGCACCACCCGTACGAGAGCTTCCAGCCCGTGCTCGAACTGCTGCAGCAGGCCGCGAAGGACCCCAGCGTCGTCGCGATCAAACAGACGATCTACCGCACCGGCACCGACTCGCCGCTGATGGACGCGCTGATGGAAGCCGCGCGCAACGGCAAGGAAGTGACCGTCGTCGTCGAGCTGCTCGCGCGCTTCGACGAGGAAACCAACATCAACTGGGCGTCGCAGCTCGAAGCCGTCGGCGCGCATGTCGTGTACGGCGTGGTCGGCCACAAGTGCCACGCGAAGATGATGCTGATCGTGCGGCGCGTCGTGCAGGCCGGCAAGGCGTCGCTGCGCCGCTACGTGCACCTCGGCACCGGCAACTACCATCCGCGCACCGCACGCCTCTACACCGACTTCGGGCTGATGACGGCCGACCAGAAGATCTGCGAGGACGTGCATCACGTATTCCAGCAACTGACCGGGATCGGCGGCGAACTGACGCTGCACGAGCTATGGCAGTCGCCGTTCACGCTGCATCCGCGCATCATCGATTCGATCCGCGCGGAGATCGACAATGCGCAGGCCGGCAAGCGCGCGCGCATCGTCGCGAAAATGAACGCGCTACTGGAGCCGTCGGTGATCGCCGCGCTGTACGAAGCGTCGCAGGCCGGCGTCAAGGTCGACCTGATCGTGCGCGGCGTCTGCGCGCTGAAGCCCGGCGTGCCGGGACTATCGGAAAACATCACGGTGCGCTCGATCGTCGGCCGCTTCCTCGAACACCACCGCATCTACTATTTCCATGCGGGCGGCGCCGAGGACGTCTATCTGTCGAGCGCCGACTGGATGGACCGCAACCTGTTCCGCCGGGTCGAAGTCGCGTTCCCGATCCGCGAGCGCAAGCTCAAGCGGCGCGTGATCGCCGAAGGGCTGTCGGTGTGCCTCGGCGACAACCAGTCGGCATGGCAGATGCACAGCGACGGTCACTATCGCCGGCGCCGCACCGGCAAGACGATCCGCAACGCGCAACTCGGGCTGCTCGCGAAGTTCTGTTCGTGAGCCGTCGGTGCGATACGAGTCGCGCCGCCGCTTCGCCATGAAAAAAGCAGCCCTCGGGCTGCTTTTTTTCGAACACCGAACCGCTACGCGATCATGCTTCGTAAGCGGCCGGCCGGATCGCGATGATGCGCGAGCCCGGGAACCGCGCGGTGAACGTACTGCCGCGCCCTTCCTCGCTCTGCACGTACAGATGCGCATCGTGCCGCTGCAGCACGTGCTTGACGATCGCGAGCCCGAGGCCCGTGCCGCCGGTGTCGCGCGACCGGCTGCGATCGACACGGTAGAAGCGCTCGGTGAGCCGTGGCAGATCGGCGGCCGGAATCCCGAAGCCGCTGTCCGTGACGGAAAACACGCCCTGTGCGCCCTCGCGCCGCCACGACACGACGATCTTGCCGCCGTCCGGCGTATAGCGGATCGCGTTCGTGACGAGATTCGCGAACGCGCTGAACAACTCCGTCTGCGCACCGGTGACGCCGAGCGTCTCGTCGATCGAGAACGCGATGTCGTGATGCCCGTTCGACAGCGTGTGCGCATCTTCCTTCAGATGGTCGAACACCGCACGCATGTCGATCGCGTGATCGACCGGCGGCTTGCTCTCGCCTTCCAGCTTCGCGAGCACCAGCAGGTCGGTCACGATGTGCCGCATCCGCGACGCCTGCTGCTCCATCATGTCGAGATAGCGCGCGCGGTCCTCCTCGTTCAGCGGCAGCTCGCGCATCGTCTCGAGGAAGCCCGACAGCACGGTGAGCGGCGTCTTCAGCTCGTGCGACACGTTCGCGACGAAGTCGCGCCGCATCGCGTCGGTGCGCTCGAGCTCGGTGATGTCCTGCGTGAGCAGCAGCTTGCGGTTCTCGCCGTACGGAAACACCTGCACGGCCAGCACGTTCTGCCGCGAGTCGCCCATGCCGCGCATCAGCAGCGTGTCCTCGTAATGCTGCGCATTGAGGTAGCGGACGAAATCGGGATGACGCACCAGGTTCGTGATGTGCTGGCGCAGGTCGCGCTTCGCATCGAGGCCGAAATGGACTTCGGCGATCGCGTTGCACCACTCGATCTGGTCGTGGTCGTCGAGCATCGCGACGCCGTTCGGCGAGGCCTGGATCGCCTGGATGAAACGCGAATGCTGCTGCTCGACCTGTCGCACCTGCGCATGCCACTGCTTCGCGAGCTTGTGCAGCCGATAGTAGATCTCGCCCCAGATGCCCGGCGCGCTCGGCACTTCGCCGTAGACGGGCGCATCGAGCAGGCGCCACAGACGCTGCGTATGGAAGGTGCTGAAAAAGCCCTGCGCGACCAGCATCACGACCACGAACACAAGGCCCGCGGTCGGGCCGGCGAACACGCCGACCAGCACGCCGATCAGCACGAGCAGCACGAGCGACACCAGGAAGCGCGCCCAGATGATGTTCATGATTCAGCGTCCGAAAGAAGGAGCGGCAGCCGCGGCACGCGGCATGCCCGAATACGTTACGCGTGCTTGGCGAGGCGGTAGCCGCTGCCGCGCACGGTTTCGATCATCGCATCGCAGCCGGCCGGTTTCAAGGCCGCGCGCAATCGTTTGATGTGCACGTCGACGGTGCGCTCCTCGACGAACACGTGGTCGCCCCACACCTGGTCGAGCAGTTGCGTGCGGCTGTGCACGCGCTCCGGATGCGTCATGAAGAAATGCAGCAGGCGAAACTCGGTCGGGCCGAGATCGAGCTTGATCTCGCTGCCGTCCCCGTGTGCGGCGACGCGATGCGTGGCCGGGTCGAGGCGCAGCCCGTTGATCGACACGACGTCCTCGGTCAGCTGCGGCGCGCGGCGGCGCAGCACCGCCTTGATGCGCGCCATCAGTTCCTTCGGCGAGAACGGCTTCGTCACGTAGTCGTCCGCGCCGATTTCGAGGCCGAGCACCTTGTCCTGCTCGTCGCCGCGCGCGGTGAGCATGATGATCGGGATGTGCTTGGTCCGTTCGTTGTTGCGCAGGTCGCGCGCGAACGCGATGCCGGACTTGCCCGGCAGCATCCAGTCGAGCAGCACGAGATCGGGCAGCACGTCGCTGATCAGGTTCTGCGCCTGTTCGGCGTTGTACGCGCGGATCGGGCAGTGACCGGCGTGCTGGAGATTCACCGAGATCAGTTCGGAAATCGCGGGCTCATCTTCAACGACGAGAATGTTGCTGGGCATCGGCACCTCTGTTCTTCCTATGGAGTCGATTAACTGTTGGCTTCGCGATCGAGCGTGTCGCGCGGCTGGTGCCGCACGTCGGTGCCCTTCACGATGTAGATGATGAATTCGGCGATGTTCTTCGCGTGGTCGCCGATCCGTTCGATCGCCTTCGCGATGAAGAGATAATCGAGGCCCACCGAGATCGTGCGCGGATCTTCCTGCATGTACGACACGAGCTTGCGCACGAACGCGCGGAATTCCATGTCGATTTCCTTGTCGTCCTTGACGATCTGCGCGGCAGCCACCGTGTCGAGGCGCGCGAACGCGTCGAGCGCGCGGCGCAGGATCGTCACGGCCATCTCGCCCGACACCTTGATCTCGGCGATGTTGACCGCGCGTGCGGCCGGCTCGTCGACCAGGCGGCGCACACGCTTGGCGATCTTCTCGGCTTCGTCGCCGGCGCGCTCGAGGTTCGTAATCGTTTTCGAAATCGACATCAAAAGACGCAGGTCGCGCGCGGCAGGCTGCCTCCGCGCGATGATGTTGCCGCATTCCTGGTCGATGTCCACTTCCATCGCGTTCAGCGTTTCCTCGGCCGCGATCACCTTCTCGGCCGTATCGCGATCGAACTCGTTCAGCGCGCGCATCGCGCCGACGATCTGCGATTCGACGAGTCCGCCCATTTCCAGCACTTTCGACGACACGGCATTCAGGTCCGCGTCGAACTGGCTCGACAGATGTTTATCCGACATGGTTGTTGTTCTCCGTCATCAGCCGAAGCGGCCGGTGATGTAGTCTTCCGTTTCCTTGCGCACCGGCTTGATGAAGATCTTTTCGGTGTCGCCGAACTCGATCAGCTCGCCCAGGTACATGTAGGCCGTGTAATCCGAGCAGCGTGCGGCCTGCTGCATGTTGTGCGTGACGATCACGACCGTGTAGTCGCTCTTCAGCTCCGCGATCAGCTCTTCGATGCGGCCCGTCGAGATCGGGTCGAGCGCCGAGCACGGTTCGTCGAGCAGCAGCACTTCCGGACGGATCGCGATGCCGCGCGCGATGCACAGACGCTGCTGCTGGCCGCCCGACAGCCCGTAGCCGCTCTGGCCCAGCTTGTCCTTCACTTCGTTCCACAGCGCGGCCTTCGTGAGCGCCCACTCGACACGGTCGTCCATTTCCGAGCGCGTGAGCTTTTCGAACATCTTCACGCCGAACGCGATGTTGTCGTAGATCGACATCGGGAACGGGGTCGGCTTCTGGAACACCATGCCGATCCGCGCGCGCAGCAGCGAGATGTCGCGCTTCGTCGTCAGCAGGTTCTCGCCGTCCATCAGGATTTCGCCTTCGGCGCGCTGCTCCGGATAGAGCGCGAACATCTTGTTGAACGTGCGCAGCAGCGTCGACTTGCCGCAGCCCGACGGGCCGATGAACGCCGTCACCTTCCCTTCGGGAATGCGCAGGTTGATGTTCTTCAGCGCGTGGAACTTGTTGTAGAAGAAATTGAGGTTGTTGACCTCGATCTTCGCGTTCAGCGGCGCGAGCGGACGGCCGTGCGCCGCGTCTTGCGTGCCGGCGGGCGCAGCGGTGCGCTCGACGGGATTCAGGTGGCTTTCTGCCATATTCATCGGATTGCTCCGCCGTTACTTTTTCGAGAAGATCGAGCGCGCCAGGACGTTCAGTCCGAGCACCCCGAGCGTAATCAGGAACACGCCCGCCCATGCGAGCGACTGCCATTCCGCGAACGGGCTCATCGCGAACTTGTAGATCGTGACCGGCAGGTTCGCCATCGGCTGGCTCATGTCGACCGAGAAGAACTGGTTCGACAGCGCGGTAAACAGCAGCGGCGCCGTTTCGCCGGCGATCCGCGCGACCGCGAGCAGCACGCCCGTCACGATCCCGCCGACCGACGCGCGCAGCGTGATCTTCAGCACCATGCGCCACTTCGGCGTGCCGAGCGCGACGGCCGCTTCGCGCAGCGCGTTCGGCACGAGCTTCAGCATGTTCTCGGTCGTGCGGATCACGATCGGGATCTGCAGCAGCGCCAGCGCGATCACGCCGGCCCAACCGGAGAAGCGCCCCGACTTCGCGACGACGATCGCGTACACGAACAGGCCGATCACGATCGACGGCGCGGACAGCAGGATGTCGTTGATGAAGCGGATCGTGCTCGCCAGCAGGTTCTTCTGCCCGTATTCGGCGAGATAGACGCCCGCGAGGATGCCGATCGGCGTGCCGACCAGCGTGCCGAAGCCGCACAGCAGCAGGCTGCCGACGATCGCGTTCGCGAGACCGCCGCCTTCCGTGTTCGGCGCCGGCGTCGATTCGGTGAACAGTTGCAGCGACAGGCCGCCGACGCCGAGGTGCACCGTCGTGTAGAGAATCCACACGAGCCACAGCAGGCCGAAGGCCATCGCGCCGAGCGACGCGGTGAGCGCGATCGCGTTGACGACCTTGCGCTTGCGCTGCAGGCGGTTGCGCATCGCGTCGAGCGCGGCGCCGCTCGGCCCCGGGAAATTCATGATGGGCTCGCTCATTTCTTGCCCTCTCCCTTCTCGAGACGAAGCAGCAGCAGTTTGGAGATGGACAGCACGATGAACGTGATCACGAACAGGATCAGGCCGAGCTCCATCAGCGCGGACGTGTGCAGGCCCGGCTGCGCTTCCGCGAATTCGTTCGCGAGCGCCGACGTGATGCTGTTGCCCGGCGCGAACAGCGACACGCTGTCGAGCAGGTTCGTGTTGCCGATCACGAAGGTCACGGCCATCGTTTCGCCGAGCGCGCGGCCGAGGCCGAGCATCACGCCGCCGATCACGCCGGTCTTCGTATAGGGCAGCACGACCTTCCACATCACTTCCCAGGT
Organism: Burkholderia sp. LAS2; assembly: GCF_018417615.1. Taxonomy (NCBI): domain Bacteria; kingdom Pseudomonadati; phylum Pseudomonadota; class Betaproteobacteria; order Burkholderiales; family Burkholderiaceae; genus Burkholderia; species Burkholderia sp. LAS2. Next base: position 1,783,666 of record NZ_CP071052.1, on the reverse strand, counting down.
CGTGCAGCCGATCCCGTATGCCGATTCCTTCAGCAGCACCGGCGTGACCTCGAACACGTCGCGCATCACCGACGCGATGTACGGGATGATCATGATCGCGAGAATCACGCCGGCCGCGAGGATGCCGATGCCGATCGGCGCGCCGGACGTCAGCGGGCCGAGCACCCACACGTCCTTGAGCAGCCGGCCGATGGGCTTCTGGAAGTATTCGGCGAAGATCGGCGCGAACACGAGCAGCCCCCACATGCCGTACACGATCGACGGAATCGCGGCGAGCAGCTCGATCGCGATGCCGAGCGGACGGCGCAGCCACACGGGCGCGAGCTCGGTGAGGAACAGCGCGATGCCGAAACTGACCGGCACCGCGATGACGAGTGCAATGATCGACGTCGCGATCGTGCCGTAGATCGGCACGAGTGCGCCGTAGATGTCCGAGTTGGGATCCCACTCGGATTGCCACAGGAAGCCGAGGCCGAACTTCTGGATGGTCGGCAGCGACGCAATGATCAGGGAAATGATGATCCCGCCGAGCAGCAGCAGGGTCACGATCGCGGCGAGCCGCGCAAGGCCGCCGAACAGGACATCCCCGAGACGGCTCGGCGCGCGCTGCTGCGCACGGTCGGGCGATCGGGAGGACGGGTATGAAATATCAGACATGGGTGCCTGCTTTTGATCGCCGGGCGCCGTAACGCCCGGCTTTACCGCACACACTGCCCGACCGGCACGGCCGGGCAGCGAACCGCTGGATGGCTTACTCGGCGGCGACCGGCTTGCCCGAAGCGTCCGTCACCTTCGTCTTCCACTGCTTGCGGATTTCCGTCTCGACCGTCGCCGGCAGCGAGATGTAGTCGAGGCTGTCGGCAGCCTTCTCGCCGTTCTTGAACGCCCAGCTGAAGAACTTCAGCGTTTCCGCGCCCTGCTCCGGCTTGTCCTGCTTCGCGTGCAGCAGCACGAACGTCGCGCCGACGACCGGCCACGCGTCCTTGCCCGGCTGGTTCGTCAGGATCTGGTAGAACGACTTCGACCAGTTCGCGCCGGCTGCTGCGGCCTTGAACGTTTCCGTCTTCGGCTCGACCACCGTGCCCGTCGAATTCTTCAGCGCAGTGTAGGTCATGTTGTTCTTCTTCGCGTACGCCCACTCGACGTAGCCGATCGCGCCCGGCAGACGCTGCACGAAGGCCGCGACGCCGTCGTTGCCCTTGCCGCCCGTGCCCGTCGGCCAGTTGACCGTCGTGCCTTCGCCGATCTTCGACTTCCACTCGTCGTTGACCTTCGACAGGTAGTTCGTCCAGATGAAGCTCGTGCCCGAGCCGTCGGCGCGGCGGACCACGGCGATGTCCGTATCCGGCAGCTTGACCTTCGGGTTCAGCGCGGCGATCGCCGGGTCGTTCCACTTCTTGATCTTGCCGAGGTAGATGTCGCCGAGCACCGGGCCCGACAGCGTCAGTTCGCCGGCCTTCACGCCCGGCACGTTGACGACCGGCACCACACCGCCGACCACCGTCGGGAACTGGAACAGGCCTTCCTTCGCGAGATCTTCGTCCTTCAGCGGCGCGTCCGAACCGGCAAAATCGACCGTCTTCGCGTTGATCTGCTTCAGGCCGCCCGACGAGCCGATGCCTTGGTAGTTGACCTTCGCGCCGCCGGACTGCTGGTAGTCGGCAGCCCATTTCGTATAGATCGGCATCGCGAACGTGCTGCCTGCGCCCGTGATGTCGGCAGCTTGAGCGGCGACGGCGAAAAGCGCGCCAGCCAGGCCGGCAATCGCGGTTTGCATCAATTTCATGAGACCTCCAGTGTGTGAGCGGATGACTACGGCACCGCGAAGGTTAGGGGCTGCTCATGACGGTAATGTGACAATCGATGAAACTGGCGTGACAGTAACATGACTGGTTGAAAGGGAATATCGGGGCGCGCGTCGGGGTGCGGGAGCGGCGCTGGCGGCAAGAATTGCCTGGCTCGAAGGGAGGGGATGAACGCCGTTTCAACGGCGTGCGAGCGCATCGTAGCGCGGCGTCGGACGGACGGGAAGCCCGGTTCGGCCGGAAGTCTGATTCGGGGTCTGATGCCGGATTCGATGGAAGGGATGCGTTTACCGAAGCCTGCTTCTATTAGGTAACGCAAACCTTTGCGTCTGACAAAAACGACGGCGCCCGAGGGCGCCGCACACACATTCGTCGGGAGCCAGGGCGCGGGGGGGGGGGCCCCCCCCCCCCCCCCCCCCCCCGCCCGCGCCCCCGTCAGGCCGTCGCCGCGCGCACCGCGTCGGCGATCGTCTCCGCATGGCGCACCGCATCGGCCGCCTGCCGTGCTTCGACCATCACGCGCAGCACGGGCTCCGTGCCCGATGCGCGGATCAGCACGCGGCCGCTGCCGGCGAGCGCGGCTTCGGCGGCATCGATCGCCGCACGAATCGACGCGCTGCCCTTCCAGTCGGCGCCGGGTTTCATCCGCACGTTGATCAGCTTCTGCGGGAACAGCGTGACGCCGTCGAGCACCTGCGCAAGGGTGCGGCCGCTGCGCTTGAGCGCGGCCAGCACGAGCAGCGCCGACACGATGCCGTCGCCGGTCGAGTGCCGGTCGAGCGACAGGATGTGGCCCGACCCTTCCGCGCCGAGCTGCCAGCCGTGCTCGCGCAACTGCTCGAGCACGTAGCGGTCGCCGACCGCCGCACGGACGAACTTCACGCCCTCGCGCTGCAGCGCGACTTCGACGGCAAGGTTCGTCATCAGCGTGCCGACCGCGCCTTCGACCTTGCCGTCGGTCGCGATCCGGTCCTTCACGAGCACGTAGAGCAGCTCGTCGCCGTTGTACAGGCGACCGGTCGCGTCCACGACCTGCAGACGATCGGCGTCGCCGTCGAGCGCGATGCCGAGATCGGCATGGTTCGCCCGCACCGCGCGCACCAGCGCGTCGGGCGCGGTCGCGCCGACGCCGTCGTTGATGTTGAAGCCGTTCGGCGCGACGCCGATCGGAATCACGTCAGCGCCGAGCTCGTGGAACACGTGCGGCGCGATCTGGTACGCGGCGCCGTGCGCACAATCGATCACGAGCTTCAGCCCGCGCAAGTTGAACGCAGCCGGGAACGTGCTCTTGCAGAATTCGATGTAGCGGCCCGCGGCGTCGTCGAGGCGGCGCGCCTTGCCGAGCCCGTCGGACGCCGCGCATTCGAGCGGCTTGTCGAGCCATGCTTCGATCGCGGCTTCGGTGTCGTCGGGCAGCTTGTTGCCGTCAGCCGAGAAAAACTTGATCCCGTTGTCGTGATACGGGTTGTGCGACGCGCTGATCACGACACCGGCCGACAGACGCAGCGCCCGCGTCAGATACGCGACGCCGGGCGTCGGCATCGGGCCGGCCAGCATCACGTCGACGCCGGCCGCCGAGAATCCGGCCTCGAGCGCGGCTTCGAGCATGTAGCCCGATACGCGCGTGTCCTTGCCGATCAACACGGTCGGACGCGAGCCCGCCGCGACGTCGGCCGAGCCGGCCAGTACCTTGCCGGCCGCATAGCCGAGGCGCAACACGAAGTCCGGCGTGATGGGCGCTTCGCCCACCGTGCCGCGAATGCCGTCCGTGCCGAAATATCGACGTCCCATGGGGTCCTTCCTCCTTCGTCTTTCGTCTTTCTGACTTGCTTATCGTTGCCGCGCGGCTGCGCGCACGGCATTCCATACTTTCAGCGCATCGACCGTCGCCGCGACGTCGTGCACGCGCACGATCGCGGCGCCCCGCTCGACCGCGCACAACGCGGCCGCCACGCTCGCCGCGACGCGCTCCATCGGCGGCTTGCCTCCGATCACCGCGCCGAGCATCGACTTGCGCGACATGCCCGCGAGAATCGGATAAGCGCGCCCGTCGGGCCGCGCGGGCGCCGTGTCCGGCAACGCGGCCAGCAGCGCATAGTTGTCGTCGACGACCGCCTTGCCGAACCCGAAACCGGGATCGACGCAGATCCGCTCCGCCGCCACCCCCGCGTCGCGCAACGCCTGCGCGCGCGCGGCGAGGAAATCGCGCACGTCGGTCACGACGTCGCCGTAGTCGGGCTCGCCGACCTGCATCGTCTGCGGCTCGCCGAGCATGTGCATCGCGCACAGACCGCTGTTGCCGTCGCGCACCGCGTCGATCGCGCCCGGCTGGCGGAACCCCCAGATATCGTTGATCAGGTCCGCGCCGGCGGCCAGCGCCGCGCGCATCACGGCCGGCTTGTACGTATCGATCGACAGCGGCACGTTCAACGGCCGCAGCGCCTCGACGAGCGGAATCACGCGCGCGAGCTCCTCGTCGAGCGGCACCGGCGGCGCGCCGGGGCGCGTCGATTCGCCGCCGATGTCGATGAGGTCCACACCGTCGGCGATCATCCGCTCGGCCTGGCGCAACGCATCGTCGCGCGCGAGGAAGCGGCCGCCGTCGGAGAACGAATCGGGCGTGGCGTTGAGGATGCCCATCACGAGCGGACGTTCGAACGTCAGTTCGAAGCGGCCGCACTGGAGCGGCGCGGGAATGAACGGGGACACTGCGGAATCGGACACGAGCAACGGGCGTGGATGAATGCAAAACGGGCCGGTGTGAAGCCACACCAGCCCGTGAACGGTGCTAAAGCGGAGATTATGCCGCCGGCGTCGCCGGCGCCGGCGCGCTGCCGGGCTTGACCTCGGCACTGCCGCCGCCCGACGAATCGCCGCCGACAGCCGGCGAGCTCTTCGGTGAGCGCGGCGGACGGCCTTCCATGATGTCGTTGATCTGATCGGCGTCGATCGTCTCCCACTCCATCAGCGCGGCCGTCATCGCCTCGACCTTGTCGCGGTTCTCCTCGAGCAGGCGACGCGCGAGGTTGTACTGATCGTCCAGCACGCGGCGGATTTCCGAGTCAACCTTCTGCTGCGTCGCTTCCGAGATCGTGCGCGTGAAGCCGCGGCCGAACGGCGACGCATCGTTCTCGTCGTCGACGTAAACCATCGGCCCGAGCGCGTCGGTCATGCCGAACCGCGCAACCATCGCACGCGCGGTCTGCGTGGCCTTGTTGAAGTCGTCCGATGCGCCGGTGCTGACCAGGTTCATGAACAACTCTTCGGCCACCCGGCCACCGAACAGGATCGCGAGGCGGTCGAGCAGGTAATCCTTCGAATACGTCTCGTTGTCATGCTCCGGCAGCTGCCACGTGACGCCCAGTGCGCGACCGCGCGGGATGATCGTGACCTTGTGCACCGGGTCGGCCTTCGGCAGCAGCTTCGCGATCACCGCGTGACCCGACTCGTGGTATGCGGTTGCACGCTTCGCTTCCTCGCGGATCACGGCCGACTTGCGCTCCGGACCCATGAAGATCTTGTCCTTCGCGTCCTCGAAATCCTGCATCTCGACGATGCGCTTGCCGCGACGGGCGGCGAACAGCGCAGCTTCGTTCACGAGGTTCGCGAGATCGGCGCCCGAGAAGCCCGGCGTGCCGCGTGCGATGACCGCCGCGTCGACGTCGTTCGCGATCGGCACCTTGCGCAGGTGCACGCGCATGATCTGCTCGCGGCCGCGGATGTCCGGCAGGCCGACATAGACCTGGCGGTCGAAACGGCCCGGACGCAGCAGCGCCTTGTCGAGCACGTCGGAACGGTTGGTGGCGGCGATCACGATCACGCCCGAGTTCGCCTCGAAGCCGTCCATCTCGACCAGCATCTGGTTCAGCGTCTGTTCGCGCTCGTCGTTGCCGCCGCCCATGCCGGCGCCGCGATGACGGCCGACCGCGTCGATTTCGTCGATGAACACGATGCACGGCGCATGCTTCTTCGCCTGCTCGAACATGTCGCGCACACGGGCCGCGCCGACGCCGACGAACATTTCGACGAAGTCCGAACCCGAGATGCTGAAGAACGGCACCTTCGCTTCACCCGCGATCGCGCGGGCCAGCAGCGTCTTGCCGGTACCCGGCGGGCCGACCAGCAGCACGCCGCGCGGAATGCGGCCGCCCAGTTTCTGGAATTTCTGCGGATCGCGCAGGAAGTCGACGAGCTCGGACACTTCTTCCTTCGCTTCGTCGCAGCCCGCGACGTCGGAGAAGTTCACCGCGTTGTTGTTCTCGTCGATCAGCCGCGCACGCGATTTCCCGAACGAGAATGCGCCGCCTTTGCCGCCTCCCTGCATCTGCCTCATCATGTAGAACCAGAACACGATGATCAGGATCGTCGGCCCGAGGTAGTACAGCGCGGACATCAGCGCGTTCGGCTCGTCGTCGGCCTTGCCGCTGACCTGCACGCCGTACTTCATCAGATCGCCGACCATCCAGATGTCGCCGGGCGACACGATCTGGTATTTCTGGCCATCAGCCGGAGTGACGGTGAGGTTGCGCCCCTGAACGATGACGTTCTTGACCTTGCCATTCTTGGCGTCGTCCATGAACTGCGAATAGGACACGCCTTCCTGGACGCGGGGCTTGTCGAACTGCTTGAACACCGTAAACAGCACCAGTGCGATCACCAGCCACACCGCTGCCTTCGAAAACATATTGTTGTTCAAAGCACCACTCCTTCACTCGTAGACGAGCGCCTACATTTTCCTTGCGGCGCCCCTCGGTCATTCTAATCCAGTCCGACCACCCCTGCCATAAGCATTGACAACCGCCGCGATAGCGCTTCGCTTGTCCGGCAAGGGCCGGAGCCCGTTTGCGGCATCGCGTTCCGCATCAGCGCGGATGCTTCAGCTGCCGACCCAAAATGAACGTTTCGGACGATTTGTCGCGGGATGCCTTGGGCTTGCGCGGCGCGACAACCTTAAACTGCTGTTTGAACTTCTCGACGATCTGGCTGTAGCCGCTGCCGTGAAAGCACTTCACGAGCAGCGCACCGTCCGGCTTCAGATGGTTCTGCGCGAATTCGAGCGCCAGATCGCAGAGATGCTCGATGCGCGCCGCGTCCGCCGAGGCCACGCCGGAGAGGTTGGGGGCCATGTCCGAAATAACAAGGTCCACCGCGCGGCCTTCGAGCACTTCCTCGAGCTGGTGGAGGACGTCGTCCTCGCGGAAGTCGCCCTGCAGGAAGTGGACGTCGGCGATCGGCTCCATCGGCAGGATGTCGAGCGCAACGATCGTGCCGTCGATGCCGCCTTCGCGCTCCGCATCGCGCTTCCTGCCCTGCGCGAGCTTGTTGCGGGCATACTGGCTCCAGCTGCCCGGCGTGGCGCCGAGATCGACGATCACCTGGCCCGGACGGATCAGCTTGTCCTGCTCGTCGATTTCCTTCAGCTTGTACGCGGCGCGCGCGCGATAGCCCTCCCGCTGCGCCATTTTGACGTACGGGTCGTTGATGTGGTCGTGCAGCCAGTGCTGGTTGAAGCGGTTTTTTGCCATTCGAGAGAGAGATTGCTGCCCATTGCTTCGTGAAGCCGCGCTTTTAGCGGATAATACGCGTCTTCTTCGCGCGGCTGCGGCCCCTTTTCAGGCCCAAGCCGCGATTTTACGTGGTTTCGGCGCACGGCTGACGCGGTAACGTCCCGCGATCGCTTTTCAGTCAGCGCGCCCTTATTTAGATTTCGACATTTCCATGCCCGCCCTTTCGCTTTCTCCCGCCGAGCGCTCCGCGCTGCGCTCCCAGGCCCATGCGCTCAAGCCCGTCGTGCTGATCGGCGCCGAAGGGCTGACCGACGCCGTGCTGAAGGAAATCAAGGTGCACCTCGACGCGCACCAGCTGATCAAGATCCGCGTGTTCGGCGACGAACGCGACGAACGCATCGCGATCTACGACGAGATCTGCAACCGCCTGAACGCGGCGCCGATCCAGCACATCGGCAAGCTGCTGGTGATCTGGAAGCCCGAGGCCGCGGTGGCGGCCCCGTCCCGCGGCCGGCGTGCCGGCGCGCTGCCGAGCGCGGCCGAAGCCGTCGACGACAAGAAAGGCCGTGCACCGCGCACCGTCAAGGTCGTCAAGGTGTCGCCGAACGCGAGCCCCGTGCGCCGCCCGAGGCCGGTCAAGGTCACGGTGCGCGGCAACGAACGCGTGACGGCAGGCGGCACCGTGAAGCGCGCGAAAAAGCGCCAGGCCAGCACGAAGCGGCCGTTCCAGGACAAGTAAGACGCCCGTGCGGCACGGATTCCCGTGCCGCCCTGCCCGTCGTCGCGCAACGCGCGGCGGCGCGGCGCTCAGGCGTCGCGCGCCGGCAGACGCCAGACCAGCATCAGCCCCAGCACGCTTTCGACGAGATAGAACACGCTCGACACGCCGTGCAGCATCCCGAAGCGGCTCGCATACGGCGAATTCGCGATATCGGTGCCCGCATCCATCGCGGCCACCCGCAGCGCGTTCATGAACGGCTGCAGCGCAAAATACCCGACCAGCACGCACACGACCATCGCGGCGACGATCCAGCGGACGCGGCGATATTCGGTGCTGCCGCGCCGCACCTGCTGATTCGACAATGCGAGCAGCAGCACGCCGCACACGACGCCGAGGATCGCCTCGATGCGGAACAGCTGGGCGGCGACCGAACCGGCCGTCATCCGCTCCAGCGTCTTGAACAGGACAGGCGCGACCGCATACCCGATCGTCAGCAGGCTGCCGACCCACACGGCCGACAGCAGACGGAACACGCGATGCGGCATCACGTCGCCCCGCTTCAGATGTAGCTGACCGAGATGATCTCGTACTCGCGCACGCCGCTCGGCGCCTGCACGGCCGCGACGTCGCCTTCGGACTTGCCGATCAGCGCGCGCGCGATCGGCGAGCTGACCGAGATCAGGCCGTGATCGATATCGGCTTCGTCGTCGCCGACGATCTGATACTTGACGGTGTCGCCCGATTCGAGATCCTCGAGTTCGACCGTCGCGGCGAACACCACGCGGCCATCGGCGTCGAGCACCGTGGGATCGATGATTTGCGCGGCGGACAGCTTGGATTCGAGTTCCGCGATGCGGCCCTCGATAAAGCCCTGCTTTTCCTTCGCGGCGTCGTATTCGGCGTTTTCGGACAGATCGCCCTGTGCGCGGGCCTCCGCGATCGCGTTGATCACGGCCGGCCGCTCGACGGACTTGAGGCGCTGCAATTCATCGCGCAGTTGCTCTGCGCCACGCTTTGTCAACGGAATGGTGCTCATAAACGGCTCAATCGCTAAAAACGGCTATAAAAAAAATCACCGCGATTAAGCGCGCTTCCGATGCACTGGAAACACCGCCTAATCGCGGCACGTGTTGCTTCGACAGGTAACTGACTGCTTAGTTTAGGCGAGCGTGAAGACCTTGTAAATCATAGACTTCCAGATCCTTCAGGTAGCGCAAGCCTTCGACGGCCGCGCGCGCGCCCGACATCGTCGTGTAGTACGTGACCTTGTGCGCCTGCGCGCTCATGCGGATCGAACGCGAATCGGCGATCGCCTGGCGCGTCTCGTCGACCGTCGTGAACACGAGCGCGATCTCGCCGTTCTTGATCATGTCGACGATGTGCGGACGGCCGTCCTTCACCTTGTTCACGACCTTCACCGGCACGCCGGCCGCTTCGATCGCGGCAGCCGTGCCCTTGGTCGCGACGATCGGGTAGCCGAGGTCGTGCAGCATGCGCGCGACTTCGACGGCCTTCGGCTTGTCGGCGTCCATCACGGTCAAGAGCACCGTGCCCGACTCCGGCAGGCGCGAACCGGCCGCGAGCTGCGACTTGAACAGCGCTTCGCCGAACGTCTGGCCGACGCCCATCACTTCGCCGGTCGAACGCATTTCAGGCCCGAGGACCGGATCGACGGTCGGGAACTTGACGAACGGGAACACCGCTTCCTTCACGCTGAAGTACGGCGGCTCGACTTCCTTCGTCACGCCCTGCTGCGCGAGCTTCTGGCCGACCATCGCGCGCGCCGCGATCTTCGCGAGCGGCAGGCTGGTCGCCTTCGACACGTACGGCACCGTGCGCGATGCGCGCGGGTTCACTTCGAGCACGTAGATGATGTCCTGCTTCGAACCGTCGGCCTGCGGCACCTGCTGGATCGCGAACTGCACGTTCATCAGGCCGACCACGTTCAGCGCCTTCGCCATCGCGCCCGTCTGGCGCTTCAGCTCGGCCACGGTTTCCTTCGACAGCGAGTACGGCGGCAGCGAGCATGCCGAGTCGCCCGAGTGGACGCCCGCCTGTTCGATGTGCTCCATCACGCCGCCGATGAACACCGCTTCGCCGTCGCAGATGCAGTCGACGTCGCACTCGATCGCGTCGTTCAGGAAGCGGTCGAGCAGCACCGGCGAATCGTTCGACACCTTCACGGCCTCGCGCATGTAGCGCTCGAGGTCGCGCGGCTCGTGGACGATTTCCATCGCGCGACCGCCGAGCACGTACGACGGGCGCACGACCAGCGGGTAGCCGATTTCGTCGGCCAGCGCGAGCGCTTCGTCTTCGGCGCGGGCGGTGCGGTTCGGCGGCTGGCGCAGGCCGAGGTCCTGCAGCAGCTTCTGGAACCGTTCGCGGTCTTCGGCCGCGTCGATCATGTCCGGCGACGTGCCGACGATCGGCACGCCGTGCGCCTCGAGGTCGAGCGCGAGCTTCAGCGGCGTCTGGCCGCCGTACTGGACGATCACGCCGACCGGCTTTTCCTTGTCGACGATCTCGAGGACGTCTTCGAGCGTCAGCGGCTCGAAGTACAGGCGATCGGACGTGTCGTAGTCGGTCGACACCGTTTCCGGGTTGCAGTTGACCATGATCGTTTCATAGCCGTCCTCGCGCATCGCGAGCGCCGCGTGCACGCAGCAGTAGTCGAATTCGATACCCTGGCCGATCCGGTTCGGGCCGCCGCCCAGCACCATGATCTTCTTGTTCGTGGTCGGCTGCGCCTCGCACTCATCCTCGTAGGTCGAGTACATGTAGGCGGTTTTCGTCGCGAATTCGGCCGCGCACGTGTCGACGCGCTTGTAGACCGGGCGCACGTTCAGTTCCACGCGGCGGCGGCGCACGTCTTCCGGCGTCGCGCCGAGCAGTTTCGCGAGGCGGCGGTCGGAGAAGCCGCTCTGCTTCAGGTAGCGCAGCTCGTCGAACGTGAGCGACGCGAGCGTGCGGCCCGACAGCGCCTTCTCTTTCAGGATGATCTGCTCGATCTGCTCGAGGAACCACGGGTCGATCGCGGTTTCCGCGAAGATTTCCTCGGCCGTCATGCCGATGCGGAACGCATCGCCGACGTACCAGATGCGGTCCGGGCCCGGCTCGTGGATCTCGATCGCGATCTCGTCGCGGTTGGTCGACTTCTCGTCGAGGCCGTCGACACCGACTTCGAGGCCGCGCAGCGCCTTCTGGAACGATTCCTGGAACGTGCGGCCGATCGCCATCACTTCACCGACCGACTTCATCTGCGTGGTCAGGCGCGAATCGGCTTCGCGGAACTTCTCGAACGCGAATCGCGGGATCTTCGTGACGACGTAGTCGATCGTCGGCTCGAACGACGCCGGCGTCTGGCCGCCGGTGATTTCGTTCTTCAGCTCGTCGAGCGTGTAGCCGACCGCCAGCTTCGCGGCGACCTTCGCGATCGGGAAGCCGGTGGCCTTCGACGCGAGCGCCGACGAACGCGACACGCGCGGGTTCATCTCGATGACGACCATGCGGCCGTCCTTCGGGTTGATCGAGAACTGCACGTTCGAGCCGCCCGTGTCGACGCCGATCTCGCGCAGCACCGCGAGCGACGCGTTACGCAGGATCTGGTATTCCTTGTCGGTGAGCGTCTGCGCCGGCGCGACCGTGATCGAGTCGCCGGTGTGCACGCCCATCGGGTCGAGGTTTTCGATCGAGCACACGATGATGCAGTTGTCGGCGCGGTCGCGCACGACTTCCATCTCGTATTCCTTCCAGCCGAGCAGCGACTCTTCGATCAGCAGCTCGCGCGTGGGCGACAGGTCGAGACCGCGCTTGCAGATCTCCTCGAACTCTTCGCGGTTGTACGCGATGCCGCCGCCCGAGCCGCCGAGCGTGAACGACGGACGGATCACGACCGGGTAGCCGCTGCCGCCGGTGAGCGCCATGATCTCGGCGTGCACCTGGGTCGCCTCTTCCATCGAATGCGCGACGCCCGACTTCGCGGAGCCGAGACCGATCTTGGTCATCGCATCCTTGAACTTCTGGCGGTCTTCGGCCTTGTCGATCGCTTCCGGCGACGCGCCGATCAGCTCGACGCCGAACTTCTCGAGCACGCCGTGGTGGTGCAGGTCGAGCGCGCAGTTCAGCGCGGTCTGGCCGCCCATCGTCGGCAGGATCGCGTCCGGGCGCTCCTTCTCGATGATGCGTGCGACGACTTCCCACGTGATCGGCTCGATGTAGGTCACGTCGGCCGTGTTCGGGTCGGTCATGATCGTCGCCGGGTTGCTGTTGACGAGAACGACCTTGTAGCCCTCCTCACGCAACGCCTTGCAAGCCTGCGCGCCCGAATAGTCGAACTCGCACGCCTGGCCGATGATGATCGGGCCGGCGCCGATGATGAGGATGCTCTTGATGTCTGTGCGTTTTGGCATGGCTTGTGAATTCAATAAGTAATCGTTGTCGTGGGTCGGCCGGCGGCGCTCAGCTCAGGGTCGCAAGCGCCAGCTTCACCGAGAAACCGATGAACAGGCCGCCCACGCTGCTCGCCGCGCCTGCCGCGAGCTTGCGGCGGCGGCGGAAGTGCTCGGCGAGCCGCGCGCCCGCGAAGATCAGCGTGCTCAGGTACAGGAAGCTCGCGCATTGCGCGATCGCCCCGAGCACGACGAACGACAGCGCGGGATGCGGGAATGCCGGGTCGACGAACTGGATGAAGAACGAGATGAAGAACAGGATGGCCTTCGGATTCAGCAGGCTCACGATCAACGCCTTGCGGAACGGACGTTCGCCGTCGACCGCCTGCGGCGCCTCGACCGGCGCATCGCCGCGCGCGCGCAGCTTGCTCCACGCGCTGCGCAGCATCCCGGTGCCGATGTACAGCAGGTACGCGGCGCCGCCGTACTTGACGACGGAGAACAGCAGCGGGTTCGCCTTCAGCAGTGACGCGACGCCCGCGGCCGACAGTATCATCAGCACGGTATCGCCGACGAACACGCCGCAGGCCGCGCGATAGCCGGCCTTCACGCCGCGCTGCGCGGCGAGCGACAGCACGTACATCGAGTTCGGCCCCGGCAGCAGGATGATGAAGATCACGCCGAACACGTAGGTCCAGATATCCGTGATGCCGAGTGCGTGGCCGAACATGATGCGAATCTCCGGTTCTTCGGTTGCGTCGATGACGTTAAGCGGTGCGCTGCTTCGCCGCGTCCATCAGCGCGGTGAAACGGTCGAACAGGTAGCCGATGTCGTGCGGGCCGGGCGACGCTTCCGGGTGGCCCTGGAAGCAGAATGCCGGCTTGTCGGTCAGCTCGAAGCCCTGCAGCGTGCCGTCGAACAGCGACACGTGCGTCACGCGCGCGTTGGCCGGCAGCGAATCGGCATCGACCGCGAAGCCGTGGTTCTGCGACGTGATCACGACACGGCCGTCGCCGAGATCCTTCACCGGATGGTTCGCGCCGTGGTGGCCCGTCTTCATCTTCAGCGTCTTCGCGCCGACCGCGAGGCCCATGATCTGGTGGCCGAGGCAGATGCCGAAGGTCGGCACGCCGCGCTCGATGAATGCCTTGGTGGCCGCGATCGCGTAATCGCACGGCTCCGGATCGCCGGGGCCGTTCGACAGAAAGACGCCGTCCGGATTCAGCGCGAGCGCATCTTCCGCACTGGCTTGAGCCGGCAGCACCGTCACGTGGCAGCCGCGCTCCGCGAGCATGCGCAGGATGTTGTACTTGACGCCGAAGTCGTACGCGACGACGCGGTACTTCGGCGACTCCTGCATGCCGTAGCCGCCTTCGAGACGCCATTCCGTCTGCTTCCACTCGAACGGCTTGGTGGTCGACACGACCTTCGCGAGATCCATGCCGGCAAGGCCCTCGAACGAGCGCGCGAGCTCGATCGCCTTCGCTTCGTCGTCGGAGCCCGTCAGGATGCAGCCGCTCTGCGCGCCCTTGTCGCGCAGGATGCGGGTCAGCTTGCGGGTGTCGATGCCGGCGATCGCGACGACGCCTTCGTCGCGCAGGTAATCGCCGAGCGTGCGGTCCATGCGGAAGTTCGATGCGAGCGTCGGCAGATCGCGGATGATCAGGCCGGCGGCATGGACTTTCGTGGCTTCGACGTCTTCGGCGTTGACGCCGACGTTGCCGATATGCGGATAGGTGAGCGTGACGATCTGGCGCGAGTAGCTCGGATCAGTCAGGATTTCCTGATAGCCGGTGATCGCGGTATTGAACACGACTTCGCCGATCGTATGGCCTTCGGCCCCGATCGAATAACCACGAAAGACCGTGCCGTCGGCGAGTGCAAGCAAGGCGGGAGAAAAAGACGGCAACACGGGAGGCTCCTTGGGGAACACCCTGCTGCCGACCTGTTTACCCTGCCGCGCAAGCGCCGCGCTGCGTGGGCGCGCGCGGTCGCTAGCTGGACGCGGCCTGCGTTGTCGAGACGCGAACCCGGCGCGTGGCGCACGAGGCTTCGCGGCATCGCCCGGCAGGCGGCGTGCGGCGGATGAACGGGATGAATGAGGTAGGCGCTAGGGTGCGAGGTTGATCAGCACAAACTTTCAAATTATAGCCTGAAAATGGGCCTATCTTCAATGGATATGGCCATCCGATCGTGTGTGCGCCGCGTCCGGCGGCGCAGCGCACCGTGCTACGGCCCCGTTTCCGCGGCCGCCCTACCCGCCAGCGTACCGCCGGATCAGTGCGCTTGACCAGTCCCGCGCGCGGGCCACACGTACCACACCGCGCTCGCGAGCTGCAGCGCGAGCAGCACGCCCCACGCGGTGAAGTGGGCGGCCGCCGGATAACGGCCGTCGACCGCCGGCCAGTGCGATAGCACCGCGCCAACGCCGATCTGGAACGCAAAGATCAGCAGGAAGATCACGAGCGTGAGCGTGGTGTTCGCGCGGCCGATCAGATGGGCGGGAAAATGTCCGGCCATCACCGCGTAGGTCAGGATGCCCACGCCGCCAAACATTCCGTACGCGGCCCACAGCATCGCGGGCGACAACGGCACGCGCGCGACGATCGCGAGCTGCGTCGCGACGAACAGCGCCATGCCGATGCCGCAGGTGGCGTAAACCGACACGCCGCGCCGCTCGAGCACGCGCGCCGCCGCGCCAAAGCCAACGCAGCCGGCCATCATCGCGAAGCCGAGCACCGACACGAGGCGTGCGGCATGCGGCGCGTCGAACCCGCCGACATCGCGCAGATACGGCCCGACCCACAACGATTGCATCGCGTAGAACACGCCCTGTGTGACGACGGAGAACGACGCAATCTTCCAGAACGCGCGGCTCGTCAGGATGTGCCACGTGCCCTTGAACTGGCTGACGAGCCCGCCCTGGTGGCGCGCCTGCTGCGCGTCGGGCGCGCCGAAGCCGATCGACGCCGCGACGATCACCGTCAGCACCGCGAGGCCGAAACAGATCGCGCGCCAGCTCGCCCAGCCGAGCAGCCAGGTCAGCGGCGAGCCGACCATCACGCCGCCGAGGCCGCCCACGGCCATCACGAGGCCATTGACGAGCGGCAGCCGGCCGACCGGGAAATGCTGCGCGAGCGCCTTGAACGCCGCGCCGAGACACACCGACACGCCGACACCAATCAGCAGCCGGCCGACCATCATCATGCCGATGCCGTGCGCCGCGCCGAACACGGCCGCGCCGGCCGCCGCGAACAGCAGCATGCCGGCCGTCACGCGGCGCGGGCCGAAGTGGTCGAGCATCACGCCGGCCGGAATCTGCGCGCCCGCGAAGCCGAGGAAATACAGGCTGGTGAGCAGGCCGAGATCGGCGGCCGACAGCCCGAGCTCGTGCGTGACGAACGGCGCGAAGCCCAGATTGACGCCGCGAAACACGTACGACACGAAATACCCGACCGAAAACAGCGCGAGCACCCTCACCTGCACCGACGACATCGCTTCTCCTTGTTGGATGAAGACGCGCGACGCAGCGCCGACGCGCCGCGCACAAACGAAAACGCCGTCACCTCGGTGACGGCGTTTCGTCGAATTCGTCGGATGATAGCGCAATCGTCCGGGCCTCACCGGCCGCTGCGCCGCGCGCGACGGCCGCGCTTACTTCTTCTTGCCCTTGTGCGCGGCGGTCTTGGCCGGCGCGGCTTTCACAGGAGCGGCAGCCTTCGCCGACTTCGCCGACGACTTGGCGACGCTGCGCTTGCCACCATGCGACTTGCCGCCCACCGCCAGGCTCGCGCGCTCGATGTGCGCACCGGCGGCTGAGGTCGCGATCCGCTCCGGACCGGGTTCCGCCGGCACCGAACGGCCGACCGGCACGTGCAGCACGAGCGCCTGGCCCGGCATCACGAGATCGCGGTGCGTACGGTTCCACGCCTTCAACTGGCCGACCGACACGCCGTAGCGGCCGGCGAGCGCCGCCATCGACTGCTTGCGACGCACGCGGATCAGCATCTTGCGCGTATCGGGAACGTCCGGCTCCATCGCGAGCGCGCCGTTTTCGGCGACGTCGGCGCTGATGTCCTCGTCGTCGTCATCGCCGCGCGGCACGACGATCGTCGAGCCCGGCTTCAGGCGCATGCCGGCCGGAATCTTGTTGACCGACATCAGCGTATCGGCGTCGACGCCGATCTTCTCGGCGATCGCGGCCGGGCGTGCACGCTCGCTGACCGTGTAGGTGGTCCACGACGACAGCTGGCCGTTGTAGGCTTTCAGGCTCTTCTCGAACGCGGACGCGTTGTCGAACGGCAGCAGGATCTGCGGCTCGGTCGCGCCGAGGATCACGGGCTTCGAGAACGACGGGTTCAGCGAGCGGAATTCGTCGAGCGGCAGGTTCGCGAGCTTCGCGGCCACCGCCACGTCGATGTCGCGCGACGTCGTGACCGTCACGAAATACGGATGGTTCGGGATATCGGGCAGCGCGAGGCCGTACTGCTGCGGGCTCGCGATGATGTTCTTCACCGCCTGCAGCTTCGGCACGTAGTTGCGCGTCTCGTTCGGCATCCGCAGGCTCTGGTAGTCGGTCGGCAGGCCGGCCGCCTGATTGCGCGCGATCGCGCGCTGCACGTTGCCTTCGCCCCAGTTGTACGCGGCCAGCGCCAGATACCAGTCGCCGAACATGTCGTGCAGGCGGGACAGGTAGTCGAGCGCGGCGCTCGTCGACGCGAGCACGTCGCGGCGCTCGTCCTGCCACATGTTGCGCTTCAGGTTGTACGTGCGGCCGGTGCCGGGCATGAACTGCCACATGCCGGCCGCCTTCGCGACCGACAGCGCCTGCGGGTTGTACGCGGACTCGATGAACGGCAGCAGCGCGAGCTCGGTCGGCATGTGACGCGCCTCGAGTTCCTCGACGATGTGGTACAGGTACTTCTGCGAGCGCTCGGTCATGCGCTGCACGTAATCGGGACGCTGCGTATACCAGGTCGTCTGCATGTCGACCAGATCGCTCTGCAGGTCGGGCATCTGGAAGCCGCGGCGGATGCGCGCCCAAAGATCGGAGTCTGCCGTGGTCAGGTCGCCGACGGATTGCTTGTCGACGTCGACAGTTTCTTTGGCGGTGGCTGATTTACGGAGGTAGTTGGACGTCGCCTGCGGATCGGCGGCGGTGTTGGCGACAGGGGGCTGGCTCGCACAAGCGGCGAGTAGCAGCACCACCATCGCACTCAATATAAGTCGCATGAAAATCTCTGCTTCCGACGGCTGGAAATTGCAGGCGATACTACGGAAGTGCGTGCTTCACGTCAATAAAAACACCGAAAACTCAGCGAAATCCTACATTTGGAGCAATTTTTACAGACACCGCTTGAGCTTTGGAGTCCTCCGAAAAACGTTACCGGAACCGGTTTTTCCATTCGCGCATCAGCGTGAACGCGGCCAGACGATCCGTCACCGTTTCGTGCAGCTCGGCCTCGAGCGTCGCGTGGATCGCCGCGCTGTCGGCCCGCATGAACGGGTTGACCGCGCGCTCGTGCGCGATCGTCGTGGGCAGCGTCGGCACACCGCGCGCACGCAGCGCCTGCGCGTCGTCGCGCCACGCGGCGAGCGCCGCATTGCCGGGCTCGCACGCGAGCGCGAAGCGGATGTTCGACAGCGTGTATTCGTGTGCGCAATGCACGCGCGTGTCGCCCGGCAGCGCCGCGAGCGCGTCGAGCGACGCGAGCATCTGCGCGGGCGTGCCTTCGAACAGGCGGCCGCAGCCGCACGAGAACAGCGTGTCGCCGCAGAACACGTGCGGCTCCGCGTTGCCCTGCCCGGCCGCGCCTTGACCGGCCGTCTGAAAATACGCAATGTGGCCGCGCGTATGCCCCGGCACGTCGAGCACGTCGAACGCGACGGCCGGCGCGTCGAGCGTCACGCGATCGCCGCCCGCCAGCGGCCGCGTGACCACGCCGATCGCTTCGGCGGCGGGACCGTAAACGGGGAGGGGAGCATCGTCCGGTTGGCTATTACGCAGCGCGTCGACACCGCCGACGTGGTCGGCGTGGTGGTGCGTGAGTAAAATAGCGGTCAACCGCCATCCGCGTTCGGCAAGAACCCGGCGTACGGGCGCGGCTTCACCCGGATCGACGGCGATCGCATCGCGGCCGTCCGAGACGAGCCAGATATAGTTGTCTTCGAATGCCGGAACCGGCACGTATTCCAGCTCGTTCATGGGCGCGCAATCATCGTTATGTCCGATCCACAAATTATAGACTGGCCCGCCTGGACCGACTCGCCGCCCGGCCGCTACGTGCTGGGCTGGGAACAGGCGCAGCTCGACCGGATCGTGTCCGACGTCTTCGGCTTCCACGCGCTGCAGCTCGGCCTGCCGCAGCTCGACGCGCTGCGGGAGAACCGCATGCCGTATCGCGGCCTCGTGCTCGACCCGGCGAGCGGCGCGAGCGCGCCGTATCAGTATCCGTGGGCGCGCGAAGCGCACACGGCGGGCCATGCGCCCGCCGATCGCAGCACGACCTGGTGCGACCTGCTCGACCTGCCGTTCGAGTCGCAGAGCGTCGACCTGATCGTGATGCCGCACACGCTCGAATTCACGTCCGACCCGCACCGCCTGCTGCGCGAGGCCGAGCGCGTGCTGATGCCGGAAGGCCAGCTCGTGATCACCGGCTTCAATTCGCTGAGCCTGTGGGGCATGCGGCAGTCGTTCGGGCGCATGGCGAACCGCCCGTTCGTGCCGGCCACGCGCGACCAGATCGCGTTCATCCGGCTGAAGGACTGGATCAAGCTGCTCGGTTTCGACCTCGAACGCGGCCGCTTCGGCTGCTACCGGCCGCCGCTCGCCACCGACCAGTGGCTGGCCCGCTACGGCTTCATGGAGGCCGCCGGCGACCGCTGGTGGCCGATCTTCGGCGCCGTCTACATGGTGACGGCCGTCAAGCGCGTGCGCGGCATGCGCCTCGTCGGCCCGATCAAGATGAAGAAGCCCGTGCTCGCACCGGGCCTGACGCCGGCGGCCTCCCCGACCACTCACCAAGAACGTTCATGACAATCGACACCATCGACATCTATACCGACGGCGCCTGCAAGGGCAACCCCGGCCCCGGCGGCTGGGGCGCGCTGCTGCGCTACGGCGACAAGGAAAAGGAACTGTTCGGCGGCGAGCCGAACACGACCAACAACCGCATGGAGCTGATGGGCGTGATCGCCGCGCTCGAAGCGCTGAAGCGGCCGTGCCGGGTGATCGTGCATACCGACTCGCAATACGTGCAGAAGGGCATCAGCGAGTGGATCCACGGGTGGAAGAAGAAAGGCTGGGTCACCGCGGCGAAGACGCCGGTGAAGAATGCCGACCTGTGGAAGCGGCTCGACGCGCTCGTCGTGCAGCACGAGATCGAATGGCGCTGGGTCAAGGGCCATGCAGGTCATCCCGAAAACGAGCGCGCGGACGCGCTCGCGAACCGCGGCGTCGAATCGCTGGCCGCCTGAACACCGGCCGCCCTCTCCCGTTTTTCCTGCTTTTCCCGACATGCGCCAGATCATTCTCGATACCGAAACCACCGGCCTGAACGCCCGCACGGGCGACCGTCTCATCGAAATCGGCTGCGTCGAGCTGCTGAACCGGCGGCTCACCGGCAACAACCTGCACTTCTACGTGAACCCCGAACGCGACAGCGATCCGGGCGCACTGGCGGTGCACGGCCTCACGACCGAATTCTTGAGCGACAAGCCGAAATTCGCGGAAGTCGCCCATCAGATCCTCGACTTCGTGAAGGACGCCGAGCTGATCATCCACAACGCGCCGTTCGACCTCGGCTTTCTCGACGCCGAATTCGCACGGCTCGGCCTGCCGCCGTTCACCGAGCATTGCGGCGGCGTGATCGACACGCTGGTGCAGGCCAAGCAGATGTTCCCCGGCAAGCGCAACTCGCTCGACGCGCTGTGCGACCGTTTCGGCATCAGCAACGCGCACCGCACGCTGCACGGCGCGCTGCTCGACTCGGAGCTGCTCGCCGAGGTGTATCTCGCGATGACGCGCGGCCAGGACAGCCTCGTGATCGACATGCTCGACGACGCGGGCGTCGGCGGCGGCGCGGCGAACGGCCAGCGCGTGTCGCTCGCCGCACTCGACCTCGCCGTGGTGGTCGCGAGCGACGACGAGCTGGCCGCGCACCAGGCTCAGCTCGACGAGCTCGACAAGTCGGTCAAGGGCACCTGCGTGTGGCGCCAGTCCGCCGAGACAGATACCGCCGAAGCAGCGTAATACCCGCGGCCCGCGTCGCGGCCGCGCTCATGCGCGCGGCTGCAGCGCGATGACGGCCATCCCGCCGAGCGCGAGCACCGCGCCGGCCACGTCCCAGCGGGTCAGCGCGACGCCGTCGATCACCCGCAGCCAGATCAGCGCCACCGCGATGTACACACCGCCGTACGCGGCATACGTGCGCCCCGCCGCGCTCGGGTGCAACGTCAGCAGCCACGCGAACAGCGCGAGCGACAGCGCGGCCGGCACCAGCAGCCAGGCCGGGCGCCCGGCCTTCAGCACGAGCCACGGCAGATAGCAGCCGACGATTTCGGCCAGCGCGGTAGCGGCGAACAGCGCCGCGATCCTGATCAGTTCGGTCATCCGGTTCCTCACGAATTCAGCCCCGTCGCGGCGGACGATCGGCCGCGCCGCGCGCCGCCGATCATACCCGAGCGGGCCGCGCCGAATGCCCCGCCAGGCGGGCGATTCCGCGCAATTTGCACGATCGTCCGTCATCGTGCTATCATGTCGCCTGTTTCAACATTCAATCTCTGTCTTTTCGATTTTGAGAGAAGTCCGTCCGCACGCTGCGGGCCGGTGCCTCGATCGAAATTGCATCCACAGGAAAGCCCGCCCGACAGGCCCGCTTTTCTCGTTTCGTTGCCCCTCCGGGGCGTTGCCGGAACACCGGACATCTCGTCCGCACCGGCATCTGCCGCTCGCATCACGCGGCCCATTCTTCATGAGCGCACTGTCGCGACGGCCCATCGGGCCCGCGTCGAAGCAACCCCTTGGCCCTTTGCTGCCCCCTGCGCAGTAAGCGCTTAAAGGTCTGCCCCGACGCGCAGCACACGACACCGCGCTCGCCGGCAAACCGTGTCGGACGGCCCTGCCCGTTCCGGCGCTGTCAAAGGAGTGCATGACCTTGACCGCAACACACGTCAGCCCGACCGCTGTCTCTTCCACCGCTTCGCCGTCCGGCGAAGCCCCGCTCGCCGCGGACGACATCACCGTCGTCGACCAGAGCCTGCTCAAGCGCGCCGTCAGCGCGATGGCCATCGGCAATGCGATGGAATGGTTCGATTTCGGCGTCTACAGCTATATCGCCGTCACGCTCGGCAAGGTGTTCTTCCCGTCCAGCAGCCCGTCCGCGCAGTTGCTCGCGACCTTCGGCACGTTCGCGGCCGCGTTTCTCGTGCGTCCGCTCGGCGGCATGGTGTTCGGGCCGCTCGGCGACCGCATCGGCCGCCAGCGCGTGCTCGCCGCGACGATGATCATGATGGCCGTCGGCACCTTCGCGATCGGCCTGATCCCGAGCTATGCGTCGATCGGCATCATGGCGCCGATCCTGCTGCTCGTCGCCCGCCTCGTGCAAGGGTTCTCGACCGGCGGCGAATACGGCGGCGCGGCGACCTTCATCGCCGAATTCTCGACCGACAAGCGTCGCGGCTTCATGGGCAGCTTCCTCGAGTTCGGCACGCTGATCGGCTATGTGCTGGGCGCGGGCGTCGTCGCGCTGCTCACCGCGTCGCTGTCGCAGGACGCGCTGCTGTCGTGGGGCTGGCGCGTGCCGTTCCTGATCGCCGGGCCGCTCGGCCTGATCGGACTGTACATCCGGATGAAGCTCGAGGAAACGCCCGCGTTCAAGCGCCAGGCCGAAGCGCGCGAAGCGCAGGACAAGGCCGTGCCGAAGACGCGCTTCCGCGAGACGCTGCTGCGCAACTGGCGTGCACTGCTGCTGTGCGTCGGCCTCGTGCTGATCTTCAACGTGACCGACTACATGGTGCTGTCGTACCTGCCGAGCTTCATGTCGTCGACGCTGCACTTCGACGAATCGCACAGCCTCGTGCTGGTGCTGCTCGTGATGGTGCTGATGATGCCGATGACGCTGTACGCCGGCCGCCTGTCCGACAAGGTCGGCCGCAAGCCGGTGATGCTCGCCGGCTGCGTGGGCCTGCTGGTGCTGTCGATCCCGTCGCTGATGCTGATCCACACGGGCACCACGGCATCGGTGTTCGGCGGCCTGCTGATCCTCGGCGTGCTGCTGTCGTGCTTCACCGGCGTGATGCCGTCGGCGCTGCCCGCGCTGTTCCCGACCGAGATCCGTTACGGCGCGCTCGCGATCGGCTTCAACGTGTCGGTGTCGCTGTTCGGCGGCACGACGCCGCTGGTGACCGCATGGCTCGTCGACGTGACGCACAACCTGATGATGCCCGCGTACTACATGATGGGCGCCGCGCTGATCGGCATCGTGTCGGTCGTCGCGCTCGCCGAAACCGCGCGCCAGCCGCTGAAGGGCTCGCCGCCGGCCGTCGCGACGCGCCGCGAAGCGCACCAGCTCGCGCGCCAGTTGCGCGAGGACGACGACGAATCGGACATCTACGGCGTCGCGACGCCCGCCCGCGCGTGAGCGTCGCCCAATGAAAAAGCCCCGGCCGAAGCCGGGGCCCGATCGAACCCGATCCGCCCGACCGGCTTGCGCCGGCCGGGCTTTTTTCATTCAGTCGGCGTGCGCGTTCATGCGTGCGCTTCGCAGTGACGGCAGAAGATCAGCGCGCGCGACCGTGACACGGCTGCCTGCGCACCGCGCGCCGCGACGATCATCCCGACCTGGCCGAGATTGAAATCGCGCTCGACCATCAGCTGCGTGAGCCCGGCAAGCGCCAACACGACGGACGGGTGGTACAGGCTCGATTCAATCAGGGCTTTCATCATCGGCTCCATCTGGCAATGCGTGATTTGATGGAGTGGATTCTAGGGATCGGTCGCGTCCGGATAAACAGCGCGAATGCGAAGTCACTTGTCAGCGGCCGAGAACAATCGGCAGCGGCTTGCCGGACAACGGCGAGCGGCGCCTGGCAGCGGCGTGCGGCAGCCCGGCGAACCGCTTCAAAAGCTACGCGAGCGGCGTATCGACGAAGGCCGGCAGCGCTTCCGCCCGCGCGGAATGGGCGGCGAGCGCCGGATAACGGGCCGGATCGATCCGCGCCAGCGCCGGGTAGTCGGCCGCCATGAACTGCGTGAAGCGCCACGCCACCGCGACCGTCACGTCCGACTGCAGCAGCCGCGCGCCGCCGAACCAGCCGTTCGTGGCCGCGACCAGCGGCTCCAGTGCGCCGTATGCGCCTTCGAGCTGGCTCAGCACGCGTTCGATCCACGGTTCGTGCTGCTTGTCCGACGGCCGCAGTGCCTGCTCGTAGACGAACTGCACGGTTTTCTCGGCGGCGGCCAGCGCGAACCCGATCGGCACCAGCGCGCGCAATCGGGCATCGACGGCGTCGGGCAGCAGGCGCCGCTCCGGCGCGGCGAGATGATCGAGATAGTCGACGATCAGCGACGAATCGATCAGCGTCGCGCCGCCGTCGGTCACGAGCGTCGGCGCCTTGACGACCGGGTTGAGCGCCCTGAACCGCTCGACATGACGGAATACCGAGATCGACTCGTGTTCGAACGGCAGGTCGAGCAGCTTCGCCGAAATGGCGACCCGGCGCACGAACGGCGAATCCAGCATACCGATCAGTTTCATCGCAAACGCTCCGTTTCGAGGGAATGGGACCGACGACTGTAGCAGCGTCGCGCGGCAGCGCCTAGCGTGCGCGTGATGCAGATCAGCCGCCCGCACATCCGCCTCCCGCTGCGCGGCCACAGTGACCATAATGAATATTCACGCTCCTTCCGCCCCAGGGTCCGCCATGTGGTACGCCGTCGTCGAGCAGCAGCGGGAATGGATGCGCGCATGGCGCGCGGCGACGCGGTACGCGTTCGATGCCTGGCCCGCGGCGTCGCTGCCGCATGCCGCGTCGTCGTGCTACGACGACCTGTTCGAACCGCTGCTCGGGCCGCAGGCCGCGCCGCCGGGCTTCGATCTCGCGTGGCCCGACGTCGGCGAGCAGGTGGTCGCGCACACGCCGTTTTGCGACTTGCGGCGCTTCGCGCACGCCGACGCGCGCCGCACCGTGCTGCTGTGCGCGCCGCTCGTCGGGCACGCGGCCGTGATGATGCGGGAAACCGCCGAAACGCTGCTCGCCGATGGCGACGTTTGCGTGACCGACTGGCGCAATGCGCGCGACGTGCCGCTCGCGGCAGGCCGTTTCGGGCTCGACGAATACGTCGCGATGCTCGACGGCTTCGTCGACGCGCTCCAGCACGACGATCGGCCGCTGCACGTCGTCGCCGTGTGCCAGGCGACCGTGCCCGCGCTCGGCGCACTCGCGCTGCGGGCCGCGCGCGGCCTCGCTCCGCCCGCGAGCATCACGCTGATCGGCGGCCCGCTCGATGCGCGGCTGAACCCGAGCGCGCTCGGCGCCGCGGCGGCCGCCCATTCGCTCGACTGGTGCCGGCGCCACCTGATCGATATCGTGCCGCCCGGCTTCGCGGGGCATGGCCGCCGCGTGTTCCCGACCTATCTGCAACAGGGCGAGATCGCGCTGATGTATCCGCAACGCTTCCTGGCGCTGATCGAGACCTACGCGCTGGCCGCCTCCCGCTTCGACATGGCCGGGCTCGCCGATGCACGGCGAGCGCTGCGCGAATACACGGCGCTACTCGACATGCCGGCCGATTATTTTCTCGATACGGTCGACGTCGTGTTCCAGCGCATGCTGCTCGCGACCGGCGCGTGGCGCGTGCGTGGCCGGCGCGTCGAACCGGCCGCGTTGCGCGACGTCGCGCTGCTGACCGTCGAAGGCGCCCGCGACACAGTCACGGGCGCCGGCCAGACGCATGCGGCGCTCGGCCTGTGCAGCGGCCTCTCGGCCGACGCGCGCCATCGCGTCGACGTCGACGATTGCGATCACTACGGACTGTTTACGGGGCCACGCTGGCACGGCAACGTCCATCCGGCGATGCAACGCGTGTTCGCGCTGGCGGAAGCCGGCCGACCGCGCCCGCGCCGGAACCGTCGGACGTGACGACGCGTCAGGGGCGCGCCGCGTCGAGCAGCGCGCGCACCTCGTCGTCGCTCGTCTGCTCGAAGCGCGCGTAGAACTGGCTGATCCCGAAAAGCCGCGCCGGCTGCGACACCGCGACGAATACGTCGGCCAGGCCGTCGAACGCATGCGCCGCGCCCGCCGGCGCGACCGGCACCGCCGCGACGATGCGCGCCGGACGGCGCTCGCGCAGCGCCTGCAGCGCGACGCGCATCGATGCGCCGGTCGCGACACCGTCGTCGATGACGATCGCGATGCGTCCATCCACCGCCAGCGGCGGCGCCGCGCCGCGATACAGCGCCTCGCGGCGTTGCAGTTCGGTCGTCTCGCGCGCGATCACGTCGGCGAGTTGCGCATCCGATACGTCCATCGCGCGGATCACCGAACGCTGCAGATGGGTCGCGCCGCCCGTCGCGATCGCGCCCATCGCGAGCTCGGGGTCGAACGGCACGCCGAGCTTGCGCACGACCAGCACGTCGAGCGGCGCGCGCAGTGCGCACGCGACCGGATACGCGACGGGCACGCCGCCGCGCGGCAGCGCGAGCACGACGACGTCGGTTCGCCCTGCGTATTCGCGCAACGCGTCGGCCAGCTGGCGGCCGGCATCGGCGCGATCGGCAAAACTGCTTTCGGTCACGATCGGCTCCCTGCCGTTGCGCCGGGCGCGCGCAACCCGCGCCGACGCCTGTCAACGAGCATGGTTCATCGGTCGCGCCGATGCAAGCAGGGTCATACCGGTGCGCGACGCGCCGCGGGAAAGGGTCAGAGGCCGGCGGCCTGCCGGTACAGCCGCCAGAACGACTGCGCGTAGGACTGCGCGAGTTCGGGCGCGCGCCGGAACACGTTCACCGTGTCGGCGTGCTCGGCCGCGCCGTCGGACAGCGTCGTCAGCGCGACGCTGTCGTCGACGATCGCGAAGCGCGACGCGGGGCCGCCGTGGCGCGAATCGATCGCGACGTCGATGCCTGCGGACTTCAGATAGCCGGCGCCGCTGGTCTTGCCCGCGCGCGGCGAACGCACGAGCACGACGCGCACCTCGATCCCGCGCGCGCGCGCCGCCCGCAGCGCGCTCGCGACCGTCGGCGGCACCTGCGTATAGCCGGCCAGCAGCACGCGGCGCTGCGCCTGTTCGATCAGATCGACGGTCGCGTCGGCCGCCGCGTTGTCATACGAAAAGTACGTGCCGACCGATGCGGCGTCGGACGGAATCTGGCTGGCGTGGACGCTCGTCGCGCAGCAGAACGCGGCGAGGAGGAAGGCGGCTGGTCTCATGGCGGGCGCCATTGTAGCGACGCCAATTCGCGTGACAAGAGGCGGCTGCGACGCTGCTGCGCCGACGCAACACACAGTGCGGAACGGGTGCCCGGCCGCTGTGTTTCGGGCCGGGTTTCGCCCCGCCGATCAGCCGGCCGCGACGCGCGCGAGCCAACGCGTCACGCCGTCGACGGAACGGAAATCCGCGAGGCTGCGCGCGGGCAACGCGGGATACGCGCCACCGGCCATCTCGGCCAGCGCGCGCCCGGGGCCGAGTTCGAGAAACGCGGTCGCGCCGGCCTCCACGCACGCGGCGAGACAGGCCGCCCATTCGACCGGCTCCGCGATCTGCCGCGCGAGCTTGTCGAGGCCCGTGTCGACATCGAGCACGGACGCGCCATCGATCCCCGAGAACAGCCGGGTGCCGGGCAACGGCCGGCGCACGCGCGTCGCGGCCAGCGTCGCGCGGAAGGCCGGCACGGCCGCCGCCAGCCGACGCGTATGCGACGCGATCCGCACGCAGACGGGCGCGACACGCAGCGCGCCGGCGCGCGCCGCGTCGTCGGCCACGGCATCGACGTCGGCGTGCCGTCCCGCAACCACGAACGCATCGCCGGGGTTCGCGATCGCGATAGCCGCGTCGCGACCGTCGCAGAACTGCGCCAGTTGCGCGCGTGTCAGGCCGCGCACGAACACCATCCGCTCGTCGCCGCCGCTCGCGGCATCCATCTCGCGTGCACGCGCATCGGCCAGGTCGAGCGCATCGTGCGGGTCGATCCTTCCCGCGACGCTCCACGAGCCGACCTCGCCGACGCTGTAGCCCGCGACGCAGCGCCGGCGTGGCCACACAGCGTCGAGCAGCGCGGCGGCCGCGAGCGCCTGGACCGTGCAGAGGATCTGCGCGGCCCGGTTTTCCTGCAGCGCGTCGGGGCCGGCCTGTCGGACCCACGTGCGCGGATCGTCGCCGAGCAGCCGGCCCGCATGCGCGAACAGTGCGTCGGCCTGCGGCGCCGATCCGATCAGATCGAACATGTCGGCGCGCTGCGCGCCTTGCCCCGAACACAGGATGGCCAGCGTCATCGCGCGTGCCCTTCGGCTTCGAGCGCATCGACGAAGACGCTCATCGCGAGCAGGTCGGCCGCGCCGCCCGGACTCAGCCGGCGCGCGACGAACGCACGATGCGCGGCCGCCGCGCGCAGCCGCCAGTCGCGCGCCCGCACGCCGCCGCGCGCGACGAACGCACGGGCGGTCGCGCGGGCGAAATCGAGGCCGTCCTGCCCGCCCCGGTGCAGCAGATTCGTGTCGTCGAGCGCGGCGATCAGCGCGAAGCACGCGGCGACGCGCGCGGCTTCCGGGTCGCCCGGCAGGTCGCGCCGCGCGCGGCGCAGCGCGGGCAATCCGATCGCATACACGGTCGGGAAGCCGTCGGCCGCCTCGCGACGTGCGCCGCCGACACCGTAGCGGCGGCTCGCGCGCTCGCCGTGACTGTCCGGCACACGTGGACCGCCGAGGATCTCGACGCCCCAGCGGCACGACACGAACGCACCGAGCGTCGTCCCGGCCGGCAGCGCGCCCGGTATCGTGCGCCGGCCGGCGGCCGCGCACAGCAGCCCGAGCCCGAAGATCGCACCACGATGCGTATTGACGCCGCCGGTCGCGGCGAGCATCGCGTGCTCGGCACGCAGGCCGATCTTGCGCAGCACGGCCATGTCGGCGTCGCGGGCGCCCGCGTCGGCGAGTTCCGCGAAGTACGGCCGCAGCACGACGGCGCTGCGCGTGAACGTCGCGGCATCCATGTCCGCGTGACTGCCGGTGTCGACGTGACTGACGAGGCCCGGCTTCGGGTAGGTGTCGATCTCGAGCACGAGGCTGCGCTCGGCCAGCGCGGCGATGCGCTCGGCCTCGGACGGCGCCGCGACGCGGCAGGCAGCCGCGGCGTTCATTGCGTGCCCCCGATGAACGCATCGGCGCGCATCAATTCGACGGTAGTCGCGGTCTTCACCGCGACTTCGGGCAACCGCGCGTGCAGTTCGCGCCAGTTGGCGCCCGCGCCGTCGTCGCGCAGCAGTTCGCCGTCGATGCGCATTGGCGCGCGCGCATCGATCGTCGCGAGACCGTCGAGCAACGGCGCGAGCGACGCGGCGTCCGGCAGCGGGAACACGATGTCGAGATCGGACGATGCGCTCAGGTACGGCTCGCCGGTCAGCGCCTGCCAGGCGAGGCTGCCGAACACGCGGCCCTGCACGCCGCAGCGCGCGCCGAGCGCATCGAGCTCGCGCAGCGGCGCATGCCACGCGGCGGGCGCTCCGGAGCGTACGTCCGCCAACGCCGGCAGCGGGCCGACCGTCGCGAGCGCGTGGGCGGCCACGTTCAGCGCGATGCGCCGCTTGCCCGCCGGCGGCGGCAGCGGCAGGCCGAGCGGCACGCGGCCGGCATCGGCTTCATCCGGCGACGCGCGACGCACGATCAGCGGCCAGCCGCGTTCGGCCCATGCGCGCACGAGCGGATCGCCCGCGAGCGCGGGGTCGTGGGCAAAGGCCGCGCCCCACCCGCCCGCCGTCAGCGTGACGAGCGTGTGGCGGCGCAGCGGCAGCTCAGCGTGCGGCACGCGCAAGGGCCTCGACGCGGGCGGCGACGTCGGTCGCGACCGGCCGGCCGCGCGCCGCGCGCCGGTCGACGCGCTCGGCCGGCTTGCCGAGCCATTCGCCGACCTGCGCGTCGAGCGCGCGGGACGGATCGAGCACGGCGTCGACGGCGCCCATCTTCACGAGGTTGTCGAGCCCCGGCGCGAACACCGGGGTCGAACGCGCCATCTCCTTCAGCACGTCGATCGGCAGCTTGGTCACGCGCGACATCGACGGCAGGTCCATCACCTCCGGCTCGGCACCCGGCACCGCGAGCAGCGTGCGGGTCGCGAGCGCGGTCGCGATGAACGCGCCCGCGGCCGTGTGGCCGTACAGCACGCCGATCGTCCGGTGTCCGGCGAGATCCGCGTGCATCAGGCACTTCGCGAGATGCGACAGTCCTTCGTTCAGGCCGAGCAGTTCGTCGCGCTTGCTCATCCGCTGGCTGTCGCTGTCGACCAGCACGACGATCGGCGTGTCGCCGCCGCGCGCGACCGCGTCGAGCACGCGCGACGCGAGCGTCAGCGCCTCGTCGATGCCGAACGGCAAGCGGTCAGCAACGCCGATCACGTCGACGCGCGTGCCGGCCAGTTCCGCGTGGCCCGTCAGCAGGCCGCCATTGCGCGCGATCGAATGGCCGTTGGGGAACAGCGAGGTCAGTACTTCATCGAGCGTCATGCTGCGGCTCCTGTAACTGGTCGGCGAGCTTCGCGAATGCTTCGTCGGGCATGCCGGGGATCGCTTCCGGCTCGGTGGCCCCGAGCGCGCGCCACACGTCGAGCGCATCGTTGCAGCCGCCGAACCGTTCGACCCGCGCTTCGAGACGCGCCTGTTCCGCGTGCAGCATCGCCGCATCGAACGTCGGCGCGCGACCGATCAGCTCGAGCGCCGCCGTGCGAAACGCGTCCGGCGTATCGACCACGTACCGATCGGCGCCGCCGATCAGCCGCCGGTGCTTGCCGCCCATCGTGCGCCAGATCAGCGCGCGATCCTTCGAGTCGAATTCCTCGACGCCGCGATTGGTCTCGATCACTTCGGGGCCCGACACGCTGATGCGCCCCTGCTCCGACACCGCGAGCGCCGAACAGCACGCGGCGAGCAACCCGCCGCCGCCATAGCAGCCCGCGCGGCCGCCGATCAGCCCGATCACCGGCACGCCGGCCGCACGCGCTTCGACGAGCGCACGCATGATCTCGGCGATCGCGAGCTCGCCCGCGTTCGCTTCCTGCAGCCGCACGCCGCCCGTATCGAACAGGATCAGCACCGGCTTGCCGACTTCGCGCGCGGCGCGCAGCAGCCCGGTGAGCTTCGCGCCGTGCACTTCGCCGAACGCGCCGCCCATGAAGCGGCCTTCCTGAGCGGCGACGAACACCGGCCGGCCGTCGAGCCGGCCGTGGCCGACCACCATCCCGTCGTCGAACTGCTGCGGCAGGCCGAACAGCGGCAAGTGCGGGCTCGTCATGCGCTCGGCCGGCCCGAGGAATTCGCTGAAACTGCCCGCGTCGAGCAGCCCGTCGATGCGCTGCCGCGCCGATGCTTCGTACCAGCTCGCCGCATTCGCGACGAACGCCGGTGCGTCGTGGATCACGTCGCTCATCATGCATCTCCCTCGATCGCGCGCACGGCCTGCGCGAGCCGCAGCGACACCATGTCGGGTCGCGCGCCGCCGTCGTTGATCGACAGCTTCAGGCCGCCCGGCGTGCGCCGTTCGACGAAATCCGACACGACCGCCTGCCACACCGCGCCGAACCCGACGGCCGCGGTGCGGATGTCGATCTCGCATTCGTTGCCCGGCAGCACGCGCTCGACGAGCACCTCGAGATTGCCGGACGCGACCACGCCGACGAGCGCCGCGGCCTGCTCGCCCTTCGCGCGTTCGCGCGCGGTGAAGCGATAGTTCAACTGTTCCATGCCCTCTTCCTCACCAGTTGCGGAACCGGGCCGGCGGCGCATAAAGCCCGCCCGACCAGTGCACGAGATCCTTGATCGACCGCGCGGCGAGCCAGCGGCGGTCGGCGTCGAGCGGATCGATGCCGAGATCCTCCGGGCGGCGGATCACGCCGCGCTCGCGCAGCCGCTCCACCATCTTCCGGTCGCGGCCGCGGCCGACGTCCGTATAGCCGGCCACGCCGCGGATCGCGTGCTCGCGTTCGTCCTTGTCGCGGCACATCAGCAGGTTCGCGATGCCCTCCTCGGTGACGATGTGCGTGACGTCGTCGCCGTAGACCATGATCGGCGCGAGGTCGAGCTGCAGCTTGTCCGCGAGCTTCAGCGCATCGAGCTTCTCGACGAACATCGGCACGTTCTTGTCGCCGAACGTCTCGCCGATCTGCACGACCAGCTTGCGCCCGCGCCGCAGCGCCGCCGGCGTATCGGGATCGGCCTCCGCGCCCGCCTTCAACCACGGTTCGCTCGGATGGCGCCGGCCGCGCGCGTCGCTGCCCATGTTCGGCGCGCCGCCGAAACCGGCGATCCGCTCGGCGGTCACCGTCGACGAATGGCCGGACAGGTCGATCTGCAGCGTCGAGCCGATGAACATGTCGCACGCATAGAGCCCGGCCGTCTGGCAGAACGCGCGGTTCGAGCGCAGCGACCCGTCGGGGCCCGTGAACCATACGTCGGAGCGCGCGCGGATGTAGTCGTCCATCCCGACTTCGGAGCCGAAGCAGTGGATCTGCTCGACCCAGCCCGATTCGATCGCGGGAATCAGCGTCGGATGCGGATTGAGCGCCCAGTGCGTGCAGACCTTGCCCTTCAGCCCGAGCTTCGCGCCGTAGGTGGGTAGCAGGAGCTCGATCGCGGCCGTGTTGAAGCCGATCCCGTGGTTCAGGCGCTTGATCCCATACGGCTCGTAGATGCCCTTGATCGCGAGCATCGCGGTCAGGATCTGCGTCTCGGTGATCGCGGCCGGATCGCGCGTGAACAGCGGCTCGACGTAGAACGGCCGGCCGGCCTCGACGACGAAATGCACGCGATCGCCCGGGATGTCGACGCGCGGCACCTTGTCGACGATGCGGTCGACCTGCGCGATCACGATGCCGTCCTTGAACGCGGTGGCTTCGACGACGGTCGGCGTGTCCTCGGTGTTCGGGCCCGTGTACAGGTTGCCGTCGGCGTCGGCGCTCACGGCCGCGATCAGCGCGACCTGCGGCGTGAGGTCGATGAAGTAGCGGGCGAACAGTTCGAGATAGGTATGCACCGCGCCGAGCGCGATCTTGCCGCCGAACAGCAGCTTCGCGATGCGCTGCGACTGCGGGCCCGAATACGCGAAGTCGAGACGCGTCGCGATGCCGCGCTCGAACACGTCGAGGTGCTCGGGCAGCACGACGCCCGACTGCACCATGTGCAGGTCGTGGAGCTTCGCGCTGTCGACGTCGGCGAGCGCGGTGGCGAGCAGATCGGCCTGCTTCTGGTTGTCGCCTTCGAGGCACACGCGGTCGCCGGGCCGCAGCACCGCTTCGAGCAACGCGACGGTGTCGCGCGCGTCGACCCGCTTGCCCTGCGCGTACGCCGCGCCGGCCGCGACGCGTGCATCGCGCGCCTGCCGCGCGTGATTCCATCCGGTCATGAACAGTTCTCCGCTTCGAGGGTTCAGCGGCATTCTAAGCCTGGCGCCGCTGCCGATTGATGATGTTGCAGAATGCGACTCAGAGGACGCCGCGATGGATGCGGCCCGCGCGCGGGCCGCGTCGCATCGCCCTACGCGCCGACCAGCGCGCGCGTCGTGAAGAACAGCAGCGACGGCCCGAGCAGGCAGCCGACGCCGGTATGGAACGTCGCGACCAGCGCGCCGTACGGCACGAGCCGGCGGTCGGTCGCGGCAAGGCCCGCGCTCACGCCGCTGACGGTGCCCGCGAGCCCGCCGAAGATCATCGCCGAGCGCGGCGTCTTCAGTCCCATGAAGTTGGCCGCGACCGGCGTGCCGACCATCACGATGATCGCCTTCACGAGCCCCGTCGCGATGCTGAGCGCGATCACGTCGGAGCTCGCACCGATCGCCGCGCCCGTGACGGGCCCGACGATGTAGGTGACGGCGCCCGCCCCGATCGTCGTCATGCTGACCGCATCGGTATAGCCGAACGCGCGCGCGACGCACGCGCCGACGATGAACGGCAGCACGGTGCCGAGCAGCAGCGACACGACGCCGACGAGCCCGGCCTTGCGCGCCTCGGTCGGCTGCACTTCGAACGCGGTCGCGACGATCGCGAAATCGCGCAGCATCGCGCCGCCCATCAGGCCGATGCCGGCGAACAGCTTGACGTCGGCCAGCCCCTTCTCGCCACCGGTGAACGCGCCGCCGACGTAGGCGAGCACGAGGCCGATCACGATCGCGATCGCCGAGCCGTGCACGCGGCCGAACGTGAGCTTGCGCGACGCGATCGAAGACAGCCACATGATCAGGCCGACCAGCGCGAACGACGCGACGAGCCCGTTGTGGGCGACGGTTTTTTCGAGCATCTGCAGCATGGCGGCCTCCGTTATTGTTCTTCGAATTGCGGCACGCCCGCGAAGGCCGTGTCGTCGCGGCCCGTGCGCGCGAGTACCGCGATGCAGCATGCGCAGATCGCGACCGCGCCGACCGCGGCCAGCAGCGCGACCGGCCCGCCCTTCAGCGCGGCGACGACGTTCTGGTTCGCGGCCATCGCGACGACGACCGGGATGTACATCGCGCCCCAGAAACCGACGCCCGCCTCGGTCTCCTTCGGCAGCCAGCCTCGCCGGTGCAGCCACAGGCGCAGGCAGATCAGCAGCAGCATCGCGATGCCGACGCCGCCGACGTTGGTTTTCACGCCGATCGCGCTGCCGAGCAGGTCGCCGAGGAACAGTCCGGCCAGGTGGCAGAACGCCAGCAGCGCGGTTCCGTAGATGATCATGAGTCGTCTCCAGTCTCTTCGTGACGGGCGCCTGACGCGTGCGGGAGCCAGGCCCGCACGCCGATCCCGGGCGGACTGTCTGTCTCCTGCGGCGGGGCGCCGCGGCCCGGCGGCTCGTCGTGCGAGCGCGTTCTCGGGGGTCGATGGGATGATGCGGGTTCGGGCCGGACGCCGGATGGCTTAGACTGATTGGTGCAGCCGGCGGCGCGACACGGGCTACGCGTCCGATGCCCCTCGTTTGCGGAGGCCGCACTGGCGCGTGATCCGATACTAGCGCCGCAAAATCCGG
Source organism: Burkholderia sp. LAS2 (assembly GCF_018417615.1). Lineage (NCBI taxonomy): Bacteria > Pseudomonadati > Pseudomonadota > Betaproteobacteria > Burkholderiales > Burkholderiaceae > Burkholderia > Burkholderia sp. LAS2. The sequence continues at coordinate 1,749,045 of NZ_CP071052.1, read as the reverse complement.
CCATTTATGAAGTTGTCGAAACCGATTCAGTGGATTTAGCAATGCGTCCGTTACCGCCCGAATTGCTGCGCAGCTTCGTCGCCGTCGCCCAGTCCGGCAGCTTCACCGCCGCGTCCGAGCGCGTGAACCTGTCGCAGTCGACTGTCAGCCAGCATATCCGCCGGCTCGAGGAGCTGCTCGACCGGCCGCTGTTCGAGCGCGACACGCGCAACGTGCACCTGTCGCAGCACGGCGACGCGCTGTTCCGCTACGCGGTGCGCATCCTCGAACTGATGGACGAGGCCGTCACGTCGGTCTGCGGGCCGCCGCTGTCGGGCAAGGTGCGGCTCGCAATGTCGGAGGATTTCGCGTCGGCGCACCTGACGGCCGCGCTCGCGAGCTTCGTGCAGCGCAACCCGGACGTCGAGCTCGCGATCTCGACCGGGCTGTCGGGCGACCTGTTCGACGCGCTCGACGAGGGCCGGCACGATCTCGTGTTCGCGAAGCGCATCGCCGGCAGCCGGCGCGGCCGCGTGATCCGCAGCGAACCGCTGTACTGGTGCACCGGCCCCGATTCGCGGATCACCGGCCACGAGGCCGTGCTGCCGCTCGCGATGCATCCGGAGCCGAGCGTGTCGCGCCGCCGCGTGCTCGAATCGCTCGAGGCCGTCGGGCGGCCGTACCGGATCGCCGTCGTGAGCAGCAGCATCGCGGTGCTGCGGGCGGCCGCGAGCGCGGGGCTCGGCGTCAGCGCGTTCGCCGGCTACGTGATCCCGGCCGGGCTCGCGCGGCTCGATGCGGGGCTGCCGGAACTCGGCGAACTCGAATACGTGATCGATCGCCCGGCGGCCGCGTCGCGCTCGACGCTCGCGCTCGAAGCCACGCTGATCACGGCGGCGGCCGAGTTGTAACGGCACGGCGGGCACCGCACGCGGGCGCGGTCGCATCCAGCGGCACCTGACAGCTTTGCCCGGAACGCGTCATCGTCCGCGCAGCACCCGCTCGCGACAATGGGCCCCATCCGAACGCACCGCGCATCGCCGCGCGCGTCCGGCACCCCGTCCCCTTGATCGGAGCCCGCCATGAAGAACGTCCTGCGATTCGCCGTCGCGACCACTGCAGCCGCCTTGCTGTCCCCCGCCTTTGCCCAGACCGACGCGTCGGCCCCCGCACAACAAGGCCTGACACGCGCGGAAGTCATCGACCAGCTCAAGCAGGCCTATCTCGACGGCGAACTGCCGACCAACGACGGCAACTACCCGCCGAACGCCGCGACCCGTGCGCGCAACCGCGAACTCGTGCAGGCCGTGAGCCCCACGTGGCTGGCTCACACGCCGCCCGCCAGCCAGGCGATGTCGCAGCAATGACCGGCGCCGCCACTGCGCTGGCGCGACCGGATGAGGATCAGGGCAGGAAGCTGCGGCGCCGCGCGTCGATCAGCTCGACGAGCAACCGGTCGCGCTCCGCCGCCAGTTCCTGCATCGAGCGCTCGCCCTGGATCGTGCGCAGCTCGTCGGTCAGCTTGCGATCGACTTCCGGATCGAACGACGGCGTGCCGAGGTCGTCCCACCAGCTCGTGATCGGCCCCGACAGGTGTTCGAGGAAATGCGCGATCCCGCCCGCGCCGCCGCCAAGGTGATAGGTCAGACACTGCCCCATTAGTCCCCAGCGCAGGCCGGGGCCCCACGCGACGGCCTTGTCCGCATCGGCGACGCTCACGACGCCTTCGCCGACGAGGTGATACACCTCGCGGAACAGCGCGGCCGCGAGCCGGTTGGCGACGTGGCCGGTCATCTCCTTGTTCAGCACGATCGTCTGCTTGCCGAGCGCATCGTAGAACTGCTTCACGCGCGCGATCACGTCCTGGCCGGTCGCGTCGCCGCCGACCAGCTCGACGAGCGGAATCAGGTGCGGCGGATTGAACGGATGCGCGATCAGGCAGCGCTCCGGATGCTTCGCGCACGCGGTCTGGATCTCGGACATCTTCAGGCCCGACGAGCTCGACGCGATCGGCACGTGCGCGGGCAGCACGTCGTCCATCTGGCGGTAAAGCGCGCGCTTCAGGTCGAGCCGCTCGGGGCCGTTCTCCTGCACGAAGTCGACGCCGTCCAGCGCGCGCACGAGATCGGCGTCGAACGACAGCCGCGCGGAAAGTTCGGCGGCCCGCTCGCCGAGGAAGGCGGCGAGCGCGTCGCGCAGCCGCGCGTCGGCTTGCGGCGCCGGGTCGGTCGCGACGACGTCGAAGCCTTGCGTCAGGTAGAAAGCGGCCCAGCTCGCGCCGATCACGCCGGCGCCGACGATCGCGATACGTCGAATGTCCATGGTTGTCCCGTGTGGTTGGTCTGCGGATATGTCGCGGCGATTGTCGCATCGAATCCCCTGCGCACGCGTCGACGCCGATTGCAAATTCCCTCTTGAAATGCGCGGCGGCGGCCACTAATTAAGCGTCGTCGGGCAGTGCCGCATGCAACGCACCGCCCCCGTTATCGACCCCGTGGAGCCACCCGTCGCGCCCGCCGCAGGCGTCGCGCCGTCACGTCTCCCGCGTTCCCTGTTCAGGAGGACCAACATGAGCGGTATCCATCACGGCTACGACTTGTTCGACGAATTCGCCCGCGTGCAGCGGCAGATGGCGAGCCTGCTCGGCGAACGGCCGTCCGGCATCCGTGCGGGGCGCGCCGGCGCGTTTCCCGCGCTCAACGTCGGCGCCACCGACGATGCGATCGAGATCGTCGCGTTCGCACCCGGCATGGCCGCGGCCGACTTCGACGTGTCGATCGACAAGGACCTGCTGACGATCAGCGGCGAGCGCAAACCGGCGCCGCGCACCGAAGGCGACGACGTGCGCACGTATGCGCAGGAGCGCTTTCACGGCGCGTTCCGCCGCGTGGTCGAACTGCCGCGCGACGCGGCCCCCGAGCAGGTCAGCGCCCGCTACGAGAACGGCTGCCTGCTGATTCGCGTCGGTCGGCGCGAAGCATCGAAGCCGCGTGCGATCACCATTCAGTAATCTTCAGGATACCGACATGAACACGAACCCGACCCTGGCCGAACGCCACCCGAGCACCGTTCACGCTGCCGCCGCCGAAGCCGCGCGCCGGCCCGCGATCACCCCGTCCGTCGACATCGTCGAGGACGCGCGCGGCGTCACGCTGCGGGCCGACCTGCCCGGCGTGCCGCGCGAGAACCTCGACGTGAAGGTGCACGACACGACGCTGACGATCGAAGCCGCGACGCAACTCGACACGCCGGCCGATCTGCGCGTGCGACACGCGGAAGTGCGCGCGACGCGCTATGCACGGTCGTTCGTGCTGAGCGCCGATCTCGACACGTCGCGGATCGACGCGAACCTGCGCGACGGCGTGCTGACGCTGACGATCCCGCGCCGCGAGGAAACGCGCCCGCGCCGCATCGACGTGACGGCCGGCAATGCGTAAGGGTCGACGCGTGTGCTGACGCGACACGCATGAAAATGCCCCGCTTCGGCGTGATGCCGGGCGGGGCTTTTTTGCATCGGGCCGTGCGCGCTCAAACGCACGGACTTCAGATTCAATCGAAATCGAACAGGTCGAACACCGACTTCTTGCGGCGCCGGCCGTCGTGCCGGTATCGATCGTCGTGCGAGCGGCCGTCGCGGCCCCAACCGTCGTCGCGCTCGCGCGGCGCGTGCGCGTCGTGCTGCGCCGGCGCGGCGTCGCGGCGGGCCGGCGCGTCGCCGGTCTCGCGTGCGATCAGCTTGTCGAGCTCGCCGCGATCGAGCCACACGCCGCGGCAGGTCGGACAGTAGTCGATCTCGATCGACTGGCGCTCGGCCATCAGCAGGTCGGGCGTCTTGCAGACAGGACATTTCATCGCGTTTCTCCTTTCCGTGCGAATTTCATCCGGATTCCGTACGAGGCGCGCGAACCGGCCGCCGCGGCGGCCGGCATCCCGCGCGCCGGCTCAGTCGCGCGCCACGTGCGCCGCACGCTTCGCCTTCGCGCGCCGCGCCAGCATGTTCATGCCCTCGACGAACGCCGAGAACGCCATCGCCGCATAGATGTACCCCTTCGGCACGTGCGAACCGAACCCTTCGGCGATCAGCGTCATGCCGATCACGACCAGGAACGACAGCGCGAGCATCACGATCGTCGGGTTGCGGTCGATGAAACGCGCGAGCGGCTGCGCGGCGAACAGCATCACGCTCACGGCGACGATCACGGCGACGAACATGATCGGAACGTGCTCGGTCATGCCGATCGCGGTCACGATGCTGTCGATCGAGAACACGATGTCGAGCATCACGATCTGGCCGATCGCGGCCCACATCGTCAGGCCGGCCGCGCCGGCGGCGCCGCCCGCGCCGTCACCGTCGTGCGACACGTGGTGATGGATCTCGGTGGTCGCCTTCCACACGAGGAACAGGCCGCCCGACAGCAGGATCATGTCGCGCCACGAAAACGCATGATCGAACAGCGTGAACACGGGTTCGGTCAGGCTCGCGATCCACGCGACGCTACCGAGCAGCGCGAGGCGCATCACCAGCGCGAGCGCGATGCCGAGGCGCTGCGTGCGGGCGCGCTGCGCTTCGGGCAGCTTGTTGCTGAGGATGGAGATGAAGATCAGGTTGTCGATGCCGAGCACGACTTCCATCACGACGAGCGTCAGGAGCGCGGCCCAGACGGCGGGGTCGGTGGCAAGCGTCAGCAGGTATTCCATGGGATGGGCCGATACGAAAGTGGAAAGCCCGATGATATGCCGCCCCGTACTTCGGAAAAATCAGAGAGAATCTGACTTTGAGTTCGGTTTTTTCGATATATCGCGCACCGATGCTGAATTTTCGCCATCTGTACTATTTCTGGGTCGTCGTGAAGGAAGGCGGCTTCGCGCGCGCGGCCGGCCGGCTGGACATGGCCGTGCAGACGATCAGCGCGCAGGTGCGCGAGCTGGAGAAAGCGCTCGGCCACCAGTTGCTGCGCCCGGCCGGGCGCGGCGTCGCGATGACCGACGCCGGGCAGGCCGCCTTTGCGCGCGCGGAAATCATCTTCGAGATGGGCCGGCTGATCCCCGACGACGTGCGCGCGGCGGCCAGCCAGCCGACCGTGCGGCTCGCGGTCGGCCTCGCGGACGGCATCTCCAAGCTCGCCGCGCACGCAATCCTGGCCCCGGTGCTCGACACGCCCACGCTGCGGCTGCTGTGCCACGAAGGCGAGCACGACGCGCTGCTCGCGGAACTCGCGCTGCATCAGCTGGATCTCGTGCTGGCCGGCCAGGGTGCGCCGTCCGGGTCGAACCTGCGCGTGACGAGCGAGCGGCTCGTCGCGTCGCCGGTCGACTGGTACGGGCCCGCGGCGCTCGTCACGCCGGCCGCGCGGCAGCGCTTTCCGCACTGCCTGGCCGAGCTGCCGGTGCTGCTGCCGACTGCGCATTCGGCATTGCGCGCGCGTCTCGGCCTGTGGCTGGAAAGCGCGCGGATCGTGCCGCGCGTGGCCGGCGAGTTCGAGGACAGCGCGCTGATGGCCGTGTTCGCGGCGCGCGGCCTCGGCGTGTTTCCGCTGAGCGAACTCGGCGCGAACGATGCGTCGCTGCTGCGCGGGCTCAGGCGGCTCGGGCGCGCGGGCGACGTGACCGAGGAGATCCACGCGATCCGCTCCCGGCGCGGCGAACATCATCCGCTGACGGCGCAATTGCTGGCCGCGGCGCGCGGCGCGCCGGCCGACTGAAGCGAGCGCGACACCAAACGAAACTATAATGTCGCCCCGGCCATACGAGATGTGCGCCGCATCAATCCGGGCACTCCCCTTGCGCCGCCTCTCGCCGAGCCTTCTGAAAGACGCCATGCACAACCGATTTCGCCTGTTTTCCGTTTCGTGCGCGCTCGCGGCCGCGGCCGTGCTGGCGGCATGCTCGTCGCCGCCCAAGCCGATCTACCAGCAGGAACAGTTCGACGCGACCAGCAGCCCGTATGCGCATACGTTCCACTCGAAATCCGACGCGGCCTGCGAGGCCGCCCGGCGCGCGCTGCTGAGCCAGGGCTACGTGGTGTCGTCGTCGCGCAACGACGCGGTCGACGGCAGCAAGAATTTCCAGCCGAGCAACGACATGCACGTCGTGATCGAGTTTCACGTCGTGTGCGCGGACGCGACGGCGGACGGCGCGTCGAGCATCGCGTACGTGAACGCGGTGCAGGACCGCTATACGCTGAAGAAATCGAATACGTCGGCCAGCGTGGGCTTGAGCGTGTTCGGCTCGCTGTCGCTGCCGATCGGGTCGAGCGACGACGCGCTCGTCAAGACCGCGAGCGAGACGATTCCCGCCGGCGTGTTCTATGAACGCTTCTTCACGCTCGTCGACCATTTCCTGAAGATCGACCCGGCGCGCCGCGACCGCGCGACCGTGAAGGCCGCGGAGAAGGAGCCCGTCGCGCCGCTGCCCGAGCCCGCGCCGACGCCGCAGGGCGAACCGATGAAGATGACGACGCCGGTCGTGCCGACGCCGCCCGCGGCGCCGGTGCCGCTGTCGGCGACGGGTGTCGCGCCGGGGTCGGGCGCGAATGCCGTGCCGGCCGCGGCATCGGCCATCGCGGCGCCGGCTGCGATGCGCGCCGCGGCGCCGACGGCGGCGTCCGGGCCGGTGCCGGCCTCGGGGGCGGCACCCGCGGCCGCTTCTGCGCCTGCGCCTGCGCCGGCTTCGGCTGCCGGCCCGGCGCCTGCATCGACCCCGGCTCCCGCTCCCGCTTCGTCTGCTGCGCCAGCTTCGGCGCCTAAGCCGGTTTCCGGTCCGGCAACCGCGCCGGCACCTTCGTCGACCTCCGGTTCGACGGCCGCGCCGGTTTCCCCGCCCCTGGCTCTGTCGGAGCCGGCAACAGCCGCGGCCACCGCTACGCCGTCGTCGTCCTCGGCCGCGCCTTCGTCAGCGGCATCCACGCCCGCATCGGCATCGGCGCCGTCAAGCGCATCGCCTGCGCCGGCTACCGCCAACCCCGTCGCATCGTCCACGCCGTCCGGCGCGAGCGCACCCATCGCGAATTGATCGCGCTCCCGTATCGTCGCGCCCGGCCGCATGCGGCGCGGCGCGACGACTCGCCCCCCTTCCGCAACGTTCCTGAAGTCGTTTCCGCCCATCCGGCCGTGCGCCGACCGCGCATGGTCGCGCGGGATTGACGGTAAGGCAACGTCGACGCGTGGCGGTTCGCCATGCACGCGCCAGACCCGCCGTCACCGCGCGCGACAATCGCAAGCAATCCGCCGTCTCGCGAGTGCGCTGCTCACCCGCGCACTCGCCTACCGCAACGTCGCGCGCAGCGTCTGCAGATCCTCGGCGGTCGTGGCCACCCCGCCGCAGACGATCACGGCGATGTCCGCGGCCGACGCGAGCACCGGCACCGGCCGCTCCAGCGCGGCCAGCGCCGCGCCGCACGCGGGCTCGACGACGATCCTGTGTTCGTCGAGAAACCGCAGCGACGCCGCCACCGCGTCGGCGTCGGACACGACGACCGGATGGATCGCGTGGCGTGTCGCCCATTCGACCGCCGCGTCGCACGGCCGCTTCGCGCCGAGCGTCGTCGCGATGCTCGAGATGGCCGCCAGTTCGACCGGACGCCCCTGCGCGATCGAGCGCGCATAGCAGTCGGCGCCTTCCGTCTCGGCCGCGACGACCGGCACGTCGTGCCAGCCGTTGCGCGCCAGCCCTTCCAGCACGCCGCACAGCAGACCGCCGCCGCCCACAGCAAGCACAACCGCGTCGGGCTTCGGGCCGGCCGCCGCCATCTCGTCGATCATCGTCGCGTGGCCCTGCCACAGCACGCGATCGTCGAACGGATGCACGAACGCGTCGTGTGCGTCGAGCGCCGACTGCGCGAACGCGTTCGCCTCGGCCCAGCTCGCGCCGTGCACGACGAGTTCCGCGCCTTCGACGCGGATCAACTCGCGCGCCCGCACCGACGTGCTTTCCGGCACGACGACGCGCACTGGCACGCCGAGCTCGCGGCCGCAGTACGCGACCGCGATGCCCGCGTTGCCGCCCGACGACGACACGAATCGCCGTGCGCCGGCGGCGTGCCGCGCCTCGCAGACGGCGCCGATGCCGCGCAGCTTGAACGAACCCGACGGCTGCAGCGCCTCGAGCTTCAGCCGGATGGTCGTGCCGAGCCGGCGGGATGCGATCGGCGAGCGGATATAAGGAGTCGGGATATGAAGCGGCATGGGACGGAACGCAATGAGGACGGAGGAAACGCACACGACGCGCAACGACGCGCATTCGGCAATGACGGTCATCGTACGGCAGGCCTGCCATGCTTTCCAATACCATCGAATGGCGTTTGCTATGCTTCACAGGCATATCCACACATCAGACCCCACACCGCATGCGCCAGATCGAACTGCGTCACCTGCGCTACTTCGTCGCCGTCGCCCAGGCCGGCAGCGTGATGGCCGGCGCCCGTGCGGCCGGCATCGTCCAACCCGCGCTGTCGCGACAGATCCGCGAACTCGAGGACGCGATCGGCACGCCGCTGCTGAGTCGTCGCGCGACGGGCGTCACGCTCACGGCGGCCGGCACGAGCTTCCTGCACGATGCGACCGGCCTGCTCGCGATGCTGCAGGACAGCCGCGAGCGCGCGCTGCGCAGCGCGGCCGGCCAGCTCGGCGAACTGCGGCTCGGCGCGCTGCCGAACTGCCTGCCGCTGCCGGTGGTCGCGAACGTCCTCAAGGCGTTTCGCGATGCGTGCCCGGACGTGAAACTGTCGATCGCGCCGATGCTGTCGGCCGAACAGGCGAGCGCGCTGATGCGCGGCCAGCTCGACGCCGGGATCATGGCGTGGCGTCGCGAGGAAGCGCCGCACCTGACGGGCGTGCGGCTGCTGAGCGACCGCTTCGTGCTCGCGATGCCCGCGCCGCCGGGCGGCCGCTTCGTCGCGCCGCGCACGCTGGCCGACGTCGCGAACGAGCCGTTCGTCTGGTTCGATGCGCAGCGCTCCGCCGCGCACCACCGGTTCCTGATGACGCAGTGCGAGCAGGCCGGCTTCACGCCGCGCATCGCGCAGGTCGGCAGCGACATCCCGACGCTGATCGGCCTCGTCGCGGCCGGCATGGGCTGCGCGTTCGTGCCGGAAAGCGCGTCGCCGACCTGCCCGCGCACGGTCCGGCTCGTCGCGCTCGACGCGCTCGCGAGCCGCTTCGACATCGAGTTCGTGTTCGACGGTGCGGCGGCGGCCCCGTCGCCCGTCGTCGCGCGGTTTCTCGCGGCGGTCCGCGACGCGGCCGGCGAACCGGGCTGAACGTACGCCGGATGCCTCGCCGCGCGATCGGGCGATGCAACTTGCAGCGCCGGCCGCTGGACGGAATCGCCCTCCGCGATCTCGCCGTTTTCGCCGTTTTCGCTGTTTTTGAGCACTGAACGACGCCGCCGTGCCACCGAAAAATCTTTCAGAACGCCGACGGACGGCGTCACGACGCCGCTATTTTCAAATTGACACCCAAAACGGCCGTTTAACGCCGATTCGAATCGTCCTGGCCCGAAATATACTGCCCGCGCATCCAATTCCTCGTGCCAAAGAGAGGATGCGTTTCCGCCCCGGCCACGGACCCCCTGTGGTCGGGGCTTTTTTCCTGTTGCGCGTCGAGTCACGCCCCACACACGCCGCATTATTGACATGAAATCAAGATAATTTCGTCCGGATGCGGCTTTTTCCGCAAAAGTAATGCAGGCACACTTCGGGCTGTCCTCAATGGCTTCGTGCCGTTGTCCCCCGCTTACAGGAGCCCGCCGCGTGAACCCCACGACTTCCTCTCCGTCCCGTCCGGGCGGCAGCGCCGCGCTGCCGCTGCTGGCGCTCGCCGCCGGCGCGTTCGGCATCGGCACCACCGAGTTCTCGCCGATGGGCCTGCTGCCCGTGATCGCCGACGGCGTGCACGTGTCGATTCCGCAAGCCGGCATGCTGATCAGCGCGTATGCGATCGGCGTGATGGTCGGCGCGCCGCTGATGACGCTGCTGCTCGCGCGCTGGTCGCGCCGCTCCGCGCTGATCGCGCTGATGTCGATCTTCACGATCGGCAACCTGCTGTCGGCCGCCGCACCGGACTACACGACGCTGCTGCTCGCCCGCCTCGTGACGAGCCTCAACCACGGCGCGTTCTTCGGGCTCGGCTCGGTGGTCGCGGCGAGCCTCGTGCCGCGCGACAAGCAGGCCAGCGCGGTCGCGACGATGTTCATGGGGCTGACGATCGCGAACGTCGGCGGCGTGCCGGCCGCGACCTGGCTCGGCCAGATGATCGGCTGGCGCATGTCGTTCGCGGCGACCGCGGGCCTCGGCCTGGTCGCGATCGCCGGCCTGTTCGCCGCGCTGCCGAAGGGCGAAGCCGGCAAGATGCCGGACCTGCGCGCCGAACTCTCCGTGCTCACGCGCCCGGTCGTGCTCGGCGCGCTCGCGACGACGGTGCTCGGCGCCGGCGCGATGTTCACGCTCTATACGTACGTCGCGCCAACGCTCGCCCACCTGACGGGCGCCACGCCCGGCTTCGTGACCGCGATGCTCGTGCTGATCGGCGTCGGCTTCTCGATCGGCAACATCGCGGGCGGGCGCCTCGCCGACCGCTCGCTCGACGGCACGCTGATCGGCTTCCTGTTGCTGCTGATCGCGACGATGGCCGCGTTCCCGCTGCTCGCCGCGACCCACGCGGGCGCCGCCGTCACGCTGCTGGTCTGGGGGATCGCGACGTTCGCGGTCGTGCCGCCGCTGCAGATGCGCGTGATGCGCGCGGCCCATGAAGCGCCGGGCCTCGCGTCGGCCGTCAACATCGGCGCGTTCAACCTCGGCAACGCGTTCGGCGCCGCCGCCGGCGGTGCGGCGATCTCGGCCGGGTTCGGCTACGCGGCGGTGCCGCTCGTCGGCGCGCTGATCGCCGCCGCCGGGCTCGCCCTCGTCATGCTGCAGGTCACGCAGCGCCGCCGCTCGCCGGCCACCGCGAATTCGTAAGCGCGGGGAAGCCCGGACTACCGGGAACCGTCCGCACGCATTTTTACGGCCGCGCCATGCGGCCGTTGTCGTTTCCGGCGCGCGGTCCGGTTCCGACGGCCCGATCAGCGTCCCGCGGCGAACCTGCCGAAGAACGCGCGCGCGTTCGCCTCGAGACTCTCGAGGTGATAGCCGCCTTCCTGCACGATCACCGTCGGCAACCCGAGCGCGCCGATCGCGCGGCCGAGCCGGCCGAACCCGTCGGTCGTGACCGCGACCTGCGATTGCGGATCGTCCTTGTAGATGTCGAAGCCGAGCGCGAGCACGAGCGCATCGGGCTGGAACCGCGCGAGCGCGCGCAGCGCGTCGTCGAGCCGCGCGAAGAACGTCGACTCCGGCGCGCCGTGCGGCATCGGCAGGTTGAGGTTGAAGCCGTCGCCGGCGCCCGCGCCCGTCTCTTCCTCGTAGCCCGCGACGACCGGGTAGAAGTTGGTCGGGTCGCCGTGAATCGATACGTACAGCACATCGTCGCGGCCGTAGAAAATCTCCTGCACGCCCTGCCCGTGATGCATGTCGGTATCGAGGATCGCGACGCGGCGATGGCGGCCGAGCAGCGCCTGCGCGGCGATCGCCGCGTTGTTCAGGTAGCAGAAGCCGCCCGCCGCGTCGCGGCGCGCATGATGGCCGGGCGGCCGGCACAGCGCGTAGGCTTCGCGTGCGCCGTCGTTGACGTCGGCCGCCGCGGCCAGCGCGCCCTGCGCGGACCAGTACGCCGCGCGCCACGTGTTCGCGCCGACCGGGCAACTGCCGTCGGCGAGATAGCGCGCGGCTTTCGCGAGCACGCCGCGCAACGGGTTCGGATCGCGCACGAACACGTTCGACATCACTTCGTCGCCCCAGTCGTCGGGCATCTGCTTCCAGTCGCGGTGCGCATCCTCGAGAAAGCGCAGGTAGTTCATGTCGTGCACGGCCGCGATCGGCGCGGTGCCGCGGTCGGTCGGCTCGCGCACGTCGAAGTCGAGCGACCGGACGGCCGCGACGAGCCGCGCCGCGCGCTCGGGCACTTCCTGCGGTTCGCGCATCTGGCCGCGCGACAGGTAGCTGCGCGGATGGTGCAGCAGTTGTTCGGGATGGAAATAGGTTTTCATCGTCGTCCTCGTCGATTAGCCGGATCAGGCGCCGTGCGCGGCGGCAGCCGCGTCGATGCGCGCCGCGATGCCCGCGCGCGCGAGCACCGCATGGAGCAGCACGTTCGCGCCGCGCGTCACGTCGTCGGGCAACGCATCCTCGGCTTCGTTGTGCGACAGGCCGTCGACGCACGGAATGAACACCATCGCGGTCGGGAAACGACGCGCGAGCAGGATCGCATCGTGGCCGGCGCCGCTCACGATCCGCTCGTGCGTGTAGCCGAACGCAGCCGCGGCCTGCGCCACCAGCCCCACGCAATCGCGATCGAACGGCGTCGCCGGGCTGCGCCAGCAGGTGTCGATCGCCACTTGCACGCCGCGCGCGGCGGCGATGCGGGCGCACGCCTCGCGCAGGTCGCGCTCCATCGCATCGACTTCGGCATCGTCGTGATGACGCAGGTCGACCGTGAACGTCAGCTCGCCGGCAATCGTGTTGCGCGATGCGTGGCGGATGCCGACCTGCCCGATCGTCGCGAGCCCGCGCGGTGCATAAGCGGCGACGATCCGTTCGAGTTCGAGCGCGATCTGCGCACTCGCGAAATACGCGTCCTTGCGATACGGCATCGGCGTCGTGCCGGCGTGCGCAGCCACGCCCGTCACCGTCACGTCGAGCCAGCGGATCGCCTGCCCGCCCGTGACGATGCCGATCGTCGTGCCGTTCGCCTCGAGCACGGGCCCTTGTTCGATATGCGCCTCGAAATACGCGTCGACCGCACCGCCCGTTGCGCGCGTGCCGCGATAGCCGCATGCGTCGAGCGCCGCACCGAGCGTGACGCCGTCGGCGTCCCGCTTCGCGAGCGCGTCGTCGAGCGGCAGCGCGCCGGTGAACACGGCCGACCCGAGCATCGCCGGCGCGAAGCGCGCGCCTTCCTCGTTGGTCCACGACACGATCTCGAGCGGCTTGTCGGTCGCGATGCCCGCGTCGTTCAGCGTGCGCACGAGTTCGAGCGCGGCGAGCACGCCGTAGACGCCGTCGAAGCGGCCGCCTTCGGGCTGCGTGTCGAGATGGCTGCCGATCAGCACGGGAGCCGCCTGCGCATCGGCGCCGTCGCGACGCGCGAACAGGTTGCCGACCGCATCGACGCTCACCGTCAGCCCCGCGTCGCGGCACCATTGCGCGAACAGGTCGCGCCCGCGCCGGTCGTCATCGGTGAGCGCGACACGCCGCACGCCGCCGCGCGGCGTCGCGCCGACGCGCGCCATGTCGGCCAGGCTCTGCCACAGGCGGGCGCCGTCGATTTCCAGCAGGTCGTTCATTGGGATTCCGGATCGATTCGTTCGTTGAGGTTCAATGCGAGCCGAGCGCTTCGGCGGCGGCCGGCTGCGCGGCGCGGCGCGCGTCGAGCGCGACGATGCAGAGCAGCGAGATGCCGGCGAGACACGTGTAGAACACCGCGAGCGGCCACCACTGGCCCGTGAAGCGATGCGCGAGCCACGTGCCGACGAGCGGCGTCAGGCCGCCCGCGATCGCGCCGCAAATCTGGTAAGCGAGCGAGATCGCCGAATAGCGCACGTGGGCGGGAAACACGTCGCTGACGAAGCCCGCGATCACCGAATAGAAGCCGGCCATGCAGACGACGGCGAGCGCGATGCCGGCGATCAGCGACGCCGACGTGCCACCCTGCACGAGCATGAACATCGGATACGGCGACAGCATCGCGAGCAGCGCCGCGAGCTTCAGGAAGCGTGCGCCGCCGATGCGCTCGGCGATCCACGCGGCGAGCGGCTGCGCGAAGAACTGGATGATCGCGACCGCGAACAGGCTGTCGAGGATCAGCGAGCGCGACACGCCGACGTACTGCGTCGTGTACGCAATCATGAACGTGTTCGTGAAATAGACGCCCGCGATGCCGATCGTGTTCGCGCCGATGCAGAGCAGCACGAGCCCCGACGCGGAACGGAACACTTCCGCGACCGGCAGCTTCACCGTGCGGTTCGCTTCCTTGACCCGCGCGAACTCCGGCGACTCGTTCACGCCGAGCCGGATCAGGATGCCGACCACGAGCAGCACCGAACTCGCGAGAAACGGCAGGCGCCAGCCCCACGCGAGGAAGTCGGCCTTGTCCATCGACGTGACCGCGCGGAATGCGATCAGCGACAGGATCAGCCCGGCCGGGCTGCCGAGCTGCGCGAACGATGCGAAAAACGTGCGGCGCCCCTGCGGCGCATGCTCGCCCGCCATCAGCACCGCGCCACCCCATTCGCCGCCGACCGCGATCCCCTGCACGACCCGCAGCGCGACGAGCAGCACCGGCGCGAGGACGCCGACCTTCGAATAGGCGGGCAGCAGCCCGACGCAGACGGTCGCGACGCCCATCATCATCAACGTCGTCATCAGCGCCTTCTTTCGGCCGATGCGGTCGCCGAGATGGCCGAAGATCACGCCGCCGAGCGGACGCGCGAAGAAGCCGACCGCGAACGTCGCGAACGACGCCATCGTGCTGACGAACGGGTCGTGCGACGGGAAATAGAGTTCGCCGAACACGAGCGCGGCCGCGGTCGCGTAGATGTAGAAGTCGTACCACTCGATCATCGTGCCGATGAACGCGGCCGTCGCGGCGCGTGCCGGCTGGCGGGCGGAAGGAAGGGACTGAGTCATGCGGGCTCCTGACGCGCGCCGCGGCGGAGCGGCACGCACTATCGTGAGGACGGCCGTCTGTCGCGGCCTCGCGCCGCACGCTGCGGCGCCCCCCTTTATCGGTGGCCGCAAATCATTAGTCAAATTTCAAGTTATTATTCTCTATATAAATTCAACTAATGCCTGCCCGCCGCCCGCCCGGAGACCCGATGCGCCCCGACCTCGCCCCGTTCCTCAACGATCGCCTCGACTGGAACCTGCTGCGCACCTATCTGGTGATCATGCAGGAGCGCAGCGTGAGCCGCGCGGCCGCGCGCCTGCACGTCACGCAGCCGGCCGTGAGCCAGGCGCTGCGGCGGCTCGAGGAGACGCTCGAGCGCCGGCTGATCGAGCGGCGCGGCGCGCACTTCGCGCCGACGCCGGCCGGCGAAGCCGTGTACCGGATCGCGAGCGACATCTACGGCGGCATCTCGCGCCTCGAAACCGAAATCGACGACAGCACCGCCGACCTGACCGGCTCGATCCGGCTGCTGACGGTGAGCCGCATCGAATCGCCCGTCTACGACGAATTCCTCGCGGATTTCCATCGCGCGTATCCGCGTATCGATCTGCAGATCGAAGTGATGCGTTCGTCGGACATCCTGTCGTCGCTGCTGCAGAAGACGGCCACGGCCGGGCTCGGCCTGTGCCGCACGCCGCACGACAAGCTGGAGATGCGCTGCTTCCTGCGCCAGCGCTATGCGATCTACTGCGGCCGCCATCACCGGCTGTTCGGGCAGACGCAATTGCGGATGGACGATCTGCTCGCGGAGAATTTCGTGTCGTTCACGAGCGACCAGATCGGCGACAGCCTGTCGCCGCTCACCGTGTTTCGCGACCAGAAGGGCTTCACGGGGCGCATCGTCGCGTCGTCGCCGAGCCTCGACGAAGTGCGGCGGCTGATCTTCGCGGGCTATGGCATCGGCTGCCTGCCCGAGCACATCGTACGTGACGACATCGCGCAGCAACGGCTGTGGCGGTTGCCGCCCGACGACGGGCTCGTCGATGTCGACGTGTTCCTGCTGTGGCATCGCGACCGCAAGATGAATGCGGCGGAGCATGCGTTTCTCGACGCGATGGAGCGCTGCATGCAGCGCTACTCGCTCGCGGAGCGGCTGGGGAAATGATGACGCGGGTGCGCCCGATGCACGCGCCGGGCGCACGCGGCCCGGCGCATTGCGTGCGTCAGAAGCGATGCACGATGCCGAGTTGCACGCCGCGCGCATTCGCGCCCGGGTACGCGAGCGGCAGGCCGGGGTTTGCCGCGCCGGCAAGCGTGTAGTCGGCCTGGTTGCGGTTGCGCAGGTACGACAGCGCGCCGTAGAAGCTCGTGCGCTTCGACAGGTCGTACTCGTACATCAGTCCGAGCTGGTCCGCGTTATTGCGTTGCGACGGCTGGTCGTGCAGGTACGCGTAGCCGAGCGCGATAGCGTTCGCCGGGTTGATCTGATATTTGACCGACAGCCCGTACACGCGCGAATCGATTCCGAGGTCGGCCCACTTCACCGCGGAGAACCCGCCGTAAACGGTGGCCTTGCCGATTGCGTACGATGCGCCGGCCATGATCGTGCGATCCGTCGTGGTCGCCGCGGCGTTCTTCAACCACTGGCCCGCGACGAATGCGCCGAACGGGCCGTGTTCGTAGGTCAGGTCGAACTGCCGGCTGGAGCCGGCCGAGCGCACGCCGCCCGCGTCGCCGAACCCGAAGTACAGCCCGCCCTGGAAACCGGCCATCTCCGGGCTCTGGTACGACAGCGTATTGCTCGTGCGGAATGCGAACACGGTCAGGTTGTCCATGCCGGACGCCTGCGTGACGCCGCCGAACGCATCCTGCCCGCCCTGGTCGTTGAACAGCGGCGAATTCTGCCGGCCCGCGCGCACCTTGCCCCACTGCCCCGCGATGCCGACCCACGCCTGCCGGTTGAACATCGTGCCGGCGCTCGCGAGCGAGCCGTCGTTCGGGTTGAAGCCGTTTTCCAGCGCGAACTCGATCTTCTGGCCGCCGCCGATCTCTTCGCCGCCCTTCAGCCCGAACCGGCTGCCCCACTGGCCGCCCGAGTTGATCGCGGCCGTATAGCCGTTGCCCGTGTTCACGTATTGCGCGAATTCGTCGATCACGCCGTACAGCGTGACGCCGTCCTGCGCGAGCGCGGCGTCCGAACCGGCGACGCAAGCGGCCGCGACGGCCATCCGAAGACCGGCATGCACCGGTCGCGCCCAGGAACGATGTTCTCGTGCGTTCATTTTATTAGTCCTGCTATTCAATGAAAGGAGAATGGAACGACGCCGGGCACGATGGTCCACCATGCCGGCATCGCGGATAACGAAGAGGATGTGCGGTGCGGTTGCCGGTCGCGCCGGTTCGGCGCGTCGGGCCGCTCAGGCCGGCGGCAGACCGGCCCGACGAACGACGTGATACGTCGGTGTCAGACCTCGCCGCGTTCGAGCGGCAGGATCAGGCGTTCGGGAATGCTGCGTCGCGACGCGCGGGCGCCGACGTAATACAGCACGGCCGGCACGACGAGGCCGAGGATCCACGAGATGTCGGTGCCGCCGAGCGCATCGACGAGCGGCCCCGTGTAGATGTGCGTCGACATGAACGGCAATTGCACCAGGATGCCGACCACGTAGATCGTGATCGCCATCACGTTCCAGCGACCGTAGCGGCCGTCGGGATCGGACAGCGCCGGCACGTCGTAGCGCGAACGCGTGAAGCAGTAGTAATCGACCAGGTTGATCGCGCTCCACGGCGTGAAGAACGCGAGCAGGAACAGGATGAACGCGGTGAATTCCTTCAGGAACGAATGACGGCCCGCGAGCGCGATCAGCGTCGATACGCAGATCATCCCGAAGATGTACACGAGGCGGCTCTTCGACGATACCGCGCCCTTGCCGCGAAAGCCGCTGACGATCGTCGCCATCGACATGAAGCTGCCGTACGCGTTGAGCGCAGTCACCGTGACCTTGCCGAACGCGATGCTGAAGTACAGCAGCGCGGCCACGGCGCCCGTCGAGCCGAGGCCGACGATGTACGACACCTCATGGTGCGCGAACTGGCTGCCGGCCAGCGCGGCCGCGAACACGCCGAACACCATCGCCGCCTGCGCGCCAATTACCGAACCGAGGCCGACCGCGAGAAACGTCGCCACCGACGACGTCGAACGCGGCAGGTAGCGCGAATAGTCGGCCACGTACGGGCCGAACGCGATCTGCCACGACGCGGACAGCGACATCGCGAGCAGGAAGCTCGCGAGCGAGAAATGCTTGTTCGCGAGCAGCGCGCCGACGTCGTGGTTCGCGAACAGCTGCGCGAACATGTAGACGAACGCGACGATGCCGACCACGCTCGCGATCCGGCCGACGAAGTGGATCGCGCGATAGCCGAACACGGTCAGCACGACGATCACGGCCGCGAACAGCAGGATGCCGGCCGCGTCGTCGACGTGCAGCAGTTGCGCGACGGCCTGCCCGGCCAGCACCGAGCCGCTCGCGGAAAAGCCGATGTACATCAGGCACACGAGCACGATCGGGATCATCGCGCCATACACGCCGAACTGCACGCGGCTCGAGATCATCTGCGGCAGCCCGAGCTGCGGCCCCTGCGCGCCGTGCAGCGCCATCACCGCGCCGCCGACGAGCTGGCCGAGCAGCAGCGCGACCAGCGACCAGAACACGTCGCCGCCGAGCACGACCGCGAGCGCGCCCGTGACGATAGCCGTGATCTGCATGTTCGCCGACAGCCACAGCGTGAACTGGCTCAGCAGGCCGCCGTGGCGCTCGGCGTCGGGAATGAAGTCGATCGAGCGTACCTCGATCAGTCCGCCGGCTTTTCCACTGGAATTCGTTGACACGGGTCAATCTCCAAAATACTCAGGACCACACAGGGTTTGAACAGGACAGGAAGCTGCGAGCCGCCCTTTCGGCTCGACGGATGCGGGGCGCCGTGGATCGCCGGCATGCGCCACGCACGCACGGTCTGCACGCTGGCGCGCAAGCGGCACGACGTGTGCCGACATTGCCAGCGGATGATCTTGTATATACAACTTGCGAGATATCGGTGATTACCCGGAATCAATCGATTTTCGAAATCGTCCGAGAGATCCGTGCACGTCCGGGCGATTTCGCCGCAAGTCTGGCGTTGGAAAAATGAAAGGTCAGGCGCTGGATGAAATGACTGCCGGGATGGACATCGTGCACGCCGCGCTCGCCGAGCAGTTCGGCACGCTCGACGGAAACGCAGACGAATGGCCGGACGGGCGCACCCGTCCGCGCCGTATCAGACCAGTTGGTCGGATGCGACGACCTGCACGCCCGGCCGTGCATCGATCGCCGCGTCGAGCAACGCGCGCGCAATCCGCGACGCGGGATTCACGCGCCACTTCGCCGGCAGCACCGGCGCGGCGGCGCTCAGCGCGAACGCGAACAGCCGCTCGCCGAGCCGGAATTCGTCGCGGCTGCCGCCGATCAGGCCCGGCCGCACGTAAGTGAGCGAATCGAACCCGACGCCGGCGAGCGCCTGCTCGACCTCGCCCTTCACGCGGTTGTAGAAGATGCGCGACGCAGCATCGGCGCCGAGTGCGGAATTCAGCACGTAGGTCGACGTGCCGTGCCGGTGCGCGAGCCGCGCGACCGCGAGCGGATAGTCGTGATCGACGCGCCGGAAGGCCGCCTGCGAGCCGGCGGCCCGCATCGTGGTGCCGAGCGTGCAGATCACGGCATCCGCGTGCCACCAGTCGCCCGTGTCGGGCAGATGGTCGAAATCGACCTCCAGTGCGCGCATCTTCGGATGCGGCGTCAACGGCCGGCGCGCGAGGACGATCACCTGGTCGACCCGCGCATCGGCCAGCGCGACGTCGAGAACGTGGCGCCCGACGAGTCCGGTCGCGCCGACGAGCAGCAGTTTCATGTCTCGTGCTTCCGTGTGGAGCCTGCGTTGGCGGACCCGAAGCGGCCCGGTTTCCGGCTATCGACATGATCGTCGGCTGACGTGGCGTCGACAACCCTCCGCTCGTCTCGAAAAATTACGGCGCTGTCGGGTGCGGTCCCGCGCGACCGAATGTCGACTGAAACAACATGACGTTCATCAGACGCCGCAAGCGCCGCCGATACGTGCGTGACGTACCGGCGGCGCCCCGTCAGGCAATTACGTCAGACATGCAGCGCATGTCCGAGCGCGCGCAACGCCGCTTCCTGCAGCGCCTCGCCGAGCGTCGGATGCGCGTGAATCGTGTCGCCGATGTCCTCCAGCCGCGCGCCCATCTCCAGCGACTGCGAGAACGCCGCGGCCAGCTCCGACACCCCGCGCCCGACCGCCTGCCAGCCGACGATCAGGTGATTGTCGCGCCGCGCGACGACGCGCACGAATCCGTCGGTCGCCTGCAACGTCATCGCCCGCCCGTTCGCGGCGAACGGGAACGACGCGCTCAGGCAATCGACGCCAGCCGTGTGTGCATCGTCCGGCGACCAGCCGGCCGTCACGATCTCGGGATCGGTGAAGCACACGGCCGGGATCGACGCGGGCGTGAATTCGCGACGCCGGCCCGCGATCAGCTCGGCCACCATCTCGCCTTGCGCCATCGCGCGATGCGCGAGCATCGGCTCGCCCGCGACGTCGCCGATCGCCCAGACATTGCGCATCGACGTGCGGCATTCGTCATCGATCCGCAGCGCGCGGCCGTTGCGATCGAGCATCAGCGTCTCGAGCCCGAACCCGTCGACGCGCGGCCGACGGCCCACGGCGACCAGCACGCGGTCGGCCGGCAACGTCTGCTCGGCGCCATCGGCTGCCTGCACGCGCACCGCGCCGTGCGCGTCCAGCCCGAGCACCTTGTGGCCGAGCCACAGCCGCACGCCGAGCCGCGCGAGCGAATCGGCCACCGGCCGCACGAGTTCGGCATCGTACGCAGGCAGCACGCGCTCGGCCGCTTCGACGACGCTGACGTCGACGCCGAGCTTCCGATAGACGGTCCCGAGTTCGAGCCCGATATAGCCGGCCCCGACGACGACCAGCCGCTTCGGCAGCGTCGCGGGCGACAGCGCTTCGGTGGACGACACGACGTGCCCGCCGAACGGCATCGACGGCAGCTCGACCGGTTCGGAACCGGTCGCGAGCAACAGGTGTTCGCAACCGATCCGCACCGTATGGCCGCCGCCGACGACTTCGACGGTCTTGCCGTCGATCACGCGCGCTTCGCCGTGCAGCACGCGCACGCCGTTCTTCTTGAGCAGCGTGCCGACGCCGCGCGTCAGACGATCGACGATGCCATCCTTCCATGCGACGCTTCTCGCGATGTCGATCTCGGGCGTGCGCACGCGGATGCCGAGCGCGCCTTCGCCGGCATGACCGCACGCCTGTTCGAACGCGTCGGCCACGTGGATCAGCGCCTTCGACGGAATGCAGCCGATGTTCAGGCAGGTGCCGCCGAGCCGGTCGCGTTCGACGAGCACGGTCGGAATGCCGAGCTGGCCCGCGCGGATCGCGGCGACGTAGCCGCCCGGGCCGCCGCCGATGACGAGCAGTGTGGTGTGTTCGTTCTTCATCGGCTCACTCCACGAACAGCAGCGCCGGGCGTTCGAGCACCGCGCGCACGGCCTGGATGAATTCGGCCGCGTCCGCGCCGTCGACGACGCGATGATCGAACGACGACGACAGGTTCATCATCTTGCGCGCGACGATCGCGCCGTCGCGGATCATCGGCCGCTCGACGATCCGGTTCACGCCGACGATGCCCACTTCCGGATGATTGATCACCGGCGTCGACACGATGCCGCCGAGCGCGCCGAGGCTCGAGATCGTGATCGTCGACCCGCTCAGCTCGTCGCGGTGCGCGCGGTTCGCGCGCACCGGCGTCGGCGAGCCGCGCGATTTCGGCGGAGATCGACCACACGTCGCGCGCTTCCGCATGACGCAGCACGGGCACCGTGAGGCCGCCGTCCGTCTGCGTCGCGACACCCATGTGCACCGCGCCGTAGCGCGTGACGACGCCCGCTTCGTCGTCGAAGCGCGCGTTGATCTGCGGGAAGTCGCGCAGCGCGATCACCATCGCGCGGATCAGCAGCGGCAACGGCGTGAGCTTGCCGCGCGTGTCGCCGTGGCGGCGGTTCAGTTCCGTGCGCAACGATTCGAGTTCGGTCACGTCGATTTCCTCGACGTAGCTGAAGTGCGGAATGCGGCGCTTCGCTTCCTGCATCTTGCGCGCGATCGCGCGCCGCAAGCCGATCACCGGCACGTCGGTTTCGTCGTGGCGTTCGTTGTAACCGCGCGGTTGCGCCCCTCGCGCCGAACCGCCGCCGGTGCGCGCATACGCATCGAGATCCTCATGCAGGATCCGCCCGGCTTCGCCGGTGCCGCGCACGTAGCGCAGCTCGATGCCCATGTCCCATGCACGCTGGCGCACGGCCGGCGACGCGAGCGGCCGTTCGCCCGGCGCAAGCGCCGCGCGCGGCTGCGCGGCCGGTTCGTCGCGGCGCGGTTTCGCCGGTGCGCGATGCGCGGCGGGCTGCACCGGCGGCTCGGCCGGCACGTCCGCCACCGGCTTCGCCGGCGCCGCCGCCGCGACCGGTGCGGTTGCTACCTTTGTTTCCCGCACCGGTGCCGCGGCCTTCAGGTTGCCGTCGCCTTCGACTTCCAGCCGAATCAGCTCGCTGCCGACCGCCATCATCTCGCCGATCCGGCCGCCCAGTTCGATCACCTTGCCCGTCACCGGCGACGGAATCTCGACCGCCGCCTTGTCGGTCATCACGTCGGCGAGCGGCTGGTCTTCCTTGATCGTCTGCCCGACTTCCACATGCCAGGCCACCAGCTCGACCTCGGCGATCCCTTCGCCGATATCCGGCATCTTGATGACATGAATCCCCATCTCACGCCTCCATCACGCGTCGCAACGCTTCACCGACCCGGGTGGGCCCCGGAAAGTACGCCCATTCCTGCGCATGCGGATACGGGGTGTCCCAGCCCGTCGTGCGCTCGACCGGCGCTTCGAGGTGGTAGAAGCAGTGTTCCTGGACCAGCGACACGAGCTCCGCGCCATAGCCGCAGGTACGCGTCGCCTCGTGCACCACGACGCAACGCCCGGTCTTGCGCACCGACGCGACGACCGTGTCGAGATCGAGCGGCCACAGCGTGCGCAGATCGATCACTTCCGCGTCGATGCCCGTCTCCTCGGCCGCGGCGAGCGACACGTGCACCGTCGTGCCGTACGTCAGCACCGTCACGTCGTTGCCGGGCCGCACGACGGCGGCCGTATCGAGCGGCACCGTGTAGTAGCCTTCCGGCACCGCGCTCGCCGGATGCTTGAGCCACGACGTGACGGGCCGTTCGTGATGGCCGTCGAACGGCCCGTTGTACAGCCGTTTCGGTTCGAGGAAGATCACCGGATCGTCGTTCTCGATCGACGCGATCAGCAGCCCTTTCGCGTCGTACGGATTCGACGGCATCACCGTGCGCAGCCCGCACACCTGCGTAAACATCGCTTCCGGGCTCTGGCTGTGCGTCTGCCCGCCGTAGATGCCGCCGCCGCACGGCATCCGGATCGTCATCGGCGCGGTGAACTGGCCGGCCGAGCGATAGCGCAGCCGCGCGCCTTCCGACACGATCTGGTCGGATGCCGGGTAGAAATAGTCGGCGAACTGGATCTCGCAGACGGGCCGCAATCCGTACGCGCCCATCCCGACCGCCGCGCCGACGATCCCGCCTTCGGAGATCGGCGCATCGAACACGCGCGATTTCCCGTATTTGTTCTGCAGTCCTTCGG
The DNA here is from genome assembly GCF_018417615.1 of Burkholderia sp. LAS2. Classification (NCBI taxonomy): domain Bacteria; kingdom Pseudomonadati; phylum Pseudomonadota; class Betaproteobacteria; order Burkholderiales; family Burkholderiaceae; genus Burkholderia; species Burkholderia sp. LAS2. The sequence continues at coordinate 1,725,576 of NZ_CP071052.1, read as the reverse complement.
TACAGCGGAACACGCCGCCGAAATAGCCGACGTCCTGCCCGAACACGACCACATCGCTGTCGCGCCCGAGCATCACGTCCATCGCGGAGCGCAGCGCCTGGATCATCGTCATCGGCTGCGTGGCCGTCCCTGTCTCGTGTTGCGCCATGATCACGCTCCCAGTTCCTGGCGCTGACGGCGCAGGTGCGCGGGCAGCTCCTTGTAGACGTCGTCGAACATCGAGGCCGGCGACGGAATCCGGTCGTCGGCCAGCGTCCCGTATTTCTCCGCTTCCTTCTGCGCGGCGATCACCTCGGCCTCGAGCTCGGCCGTCAACGCGTCGTGCGCGCCGTCCGACCAGATGCCCTTCACGATCAGGTGACGCTTGAAGCGCTCGATCGGATCGCCGAGCGGGAAATGGGACCAGTCGTCGCTCGGCCGGTACTTGGTCGGATCGTCCGACGTCGAATGTGCGCCCGCACGGTAGGTCACCCACTCGATCAGCGTCGGGCCGAGGTTGCGACGCGCGCGTTCGGCGGCCCAGCTGGAGGCCGCGTAGATCGCGAGGAAGTCGTTGCCGTCGACGCGCAGCGACGCGATCCCGCAGCCGACGCCGCGCCCGGCGAACGTCGTGCCCTCGCCGCCCGCGATCGCCTGGAACGTCGAGATCGCCCACTGGTTGTTGACCACGTTCAGCACGACCGGCGCGCGGTACACGTGCGCGAACGTGAGCGCGGTGTGGAAATCGGCTTCGGCCGTCGCGCCGTCGCCGATCCACGCGGACGCGATCTTCGTGTCGCCCTTGATCGCCGACGCCATCGCCCAGCCAACCGCCTGGATGAACTGCGTCGCGAGGTTGCCGGAAATGGAGAAGAAGCCGGCTTCGCGGTCCGAGTACATCACCGGAAGCTGGCGCCCCTTCAGCGGATCGCCTTCGTTCGACATCAGCTGGCAGATCATCCGCTCGAGCGGCACGTCGCGCGCGATCAGGATGCTTTGCTGCCGGTAGGTCGGAAAGCACATGTCGCCGTCGCGCAGCGCCATCGCGTGCGCGGTGCCGATCGCCTCTTCGCCGAGACTCAACATGTAAAAGGAGATTTTCTTCTGACGCTGCGCGATCATCATGCGCGCGTCGAAAATGCGGGTCTTGAGCATCGCGCGCAGCCCGGCGATCAGCCGTGCATCGTCGAGATCGGGGGCCCACGGGCCGACGGCCTTGCCGCTGTCGTCGAGCACGCGCACGAGGCTGCGGGCGAGATTGGCGGTGTCTGCCGCGGCAACGTCGATCGGCGGGCGGCGGACGGCGCCGGCCGGCGATAGATGCAGGTAGGAAAAGTCCGTCTTGCAGCCCGGGCGCCCGGTGGGCTCCGGCACATGCAGACGCAATGGCTCTGACAGGCTCATCGTGTCGTCTCCACGCTCGATTGTGTCTCACGCTGTTTGGGAACGCGCGGGCCGGTTGCCGGCCTGCGCGCGAGCTGACGCGCGGATAAGCACGTCAACCTTGGAAATCTATGCCTTGCCGCGACGGGCGTCGATGCCCAAGCCGCTCGTTCGTCGTGAGCAGATTTGCCATGGTGGCGATCGGCGAAGGACGTGTTTGCTGCAGCGCATCGTCGCTGGGCTGGCGGCGACGACGAGCGGGCATCGAGGGACGGACGGATCGGTGTCGTCCCGATCATGTGAGGGTACGAAGCAAAAGACCCCGCGAAATCCTGGATCGTCGCGAGGTCTTTCGTCGGATGCGGGCGCTCGTGCGCCCGGTTGCCGGCTTACTGCGGCGTGCGATCGATCACGCGTCGGGACGGAACAGATCGAAGCGACTGTCGGGCGTCACGTGTACATAGGCCGACGGGCCGCCCGCACGAAGAATGATGCCCGCGCCGAACGTGTCGAAGATGCCGTCCTTCAGCAGGTCATGGCGGATATGGACCGCGACGACCTCACCCAGCACCAGCGTGGCCGGCGTCTCGACGCCGTGGTGATCGCGCAGCCGGATCACGTCGGTCACCTTGCATTCGAAGTTCACGCCGCTTTCCGCGACGCGCGGCACGTCGACGAGGCGCGACGGCACCGCGGTCAAGCCGCCGAGTTCGAACTCGTTCACGTCGTACGGCACGGCGGCGCAGGTCTGGTTCATCCGCTCGGCCAGATCGCGCGTCGCGAGGTTCCACACGAACTCGCCGGTCTCCTGCACGTTGCGCACGCTGTCCTTCGCGGCGGTGCTCGAAAAGCCGATGATCGGCGGCCGATAGTTGAACGCGTTGAAGAAGCTGTACGGCGCGAGGTTCAGCGTGCCGTCGCTGCCGCGGGATGAAATCCAGCCGATCGGGCGTGGGCCGATGATCGCGTTCAACGGGTCGTGCGGCAGGCCGTGGCCTTGCGACGGCTCGTAATAGTGATGGGTCGATTCGGTCATGACGGATGGTCTTGCGAGAGGTAAACGAGAGGAAGGCTGTCGGCGGGACGCGTTGGCCGGTGGCGACGCAGGCGTCCGGTGCGACGTGCGTACCAGTATCACATGGCGCGGTTTTCGGCGCAGTGAAGCGCATCGTGGGCGGCGCGGACGCGCCGCTGCATGTGCGTGCGCCAAATAAAAAACCCGCGAGCGCTGCGTTTCTCACGGGTTTTTTACGCCTTCGTTGAATCGAATCGCGTCGACGCAATCGATGGTGCCGGGGACCGGACTCGAACCGGCAAGCCAGTTAAGGCGGCGGATTTTCGTCACACTGCTTCTTTCAAAGCCGGCGGCGCGTACGCGAGCCGTTCGTGCGCTGGACTATGCCTTCACCGTCGCGCGCGGGCGTGACCGCTGCCCGTGCGCCTTAGGCGCCCCCCGTCTAGTCTCTACACCTTCCTCGCGGATGCCGCGAGGCTTGGCTCGGCGTTGCCTCGATGCGCACATCAGGGGTTTCGCCGAATTTGAAGGGTTCTGCACCGACCGTTTCCGGCCGGGCACTCAATCGTTTAAGTCCGCTATGTTTACCAATTTCATCACCCCGGCAAGAGGGCGGACGCGATTCTACCATTGCTTGGCGCATGCGTTCCCTTATTCCGCGGCGCCGAGTCCTCCACCATGCTCGACGCGAACACGCGACGCCGATGCAACGAAGCCACCGATTTCGTCCCGCCCCGCGACCTGCCCCGATACAATCGACCGCGCGTCGTCCCACGGCCCCAACGGTCTGACGTTTGTATCGTGCTTCTCGCGAAACAAGCGTCGCGTGCGTCATCGCGAAGTCACAAACGTTTTCGATAATTCCCCGGCCGAAAACGTTTACATCGCATGACTTCATGACCTCGACCATCAAGGACGTCGCCGCCCTCGCGGGCTTCTCGATCGCCACCGTTTCGCGTGCGATCAACGCGCCGCATACCGTCAGCCCCGCCACGCTGCAGACGATCCGCACCGCCATCGACACGCTGCAGTTCCGCCCGAGCCCGCTCGGCCGGCAATTGCGCGGCGAGCGCACGCGGCTCGTCGGCGTCGTCGTGCCGACGCTGTCGAACCCGGTGTTCGCCGACTGCCTGCAAGGCATCGACGAACTCGCGACCGCGGCCGGTTTCAAGCTGATCCTGATGACGACCGAATACGACGCGGCGCGCGAGCGTCATGCGATCGAGACGCTGCGCGAGCAGCGCGTCGAAGGGCTGATCCTCACCGTCGCCGATGCGGACACGCACCCGCTGCTCGACATGCTCGACCGCGACGGCCCGCATTACGTGCTGATGCACAACGACACGCAGCGCCGTCCATCGGTGTCGGTCGACAACCGCCGCGCCGCGTATGACGGCGTGCAACGGCTGACCGCGCACGGCCATCGCCGCGTGCTGATGCTGGCCGGTTCGCTCGCCGCGTCGGATCGCGCGCGCCAGCGTCATCTCGGTTATGCGCAGGCGCTCGAGGAAGTCGGCGTGGCGCCGCTGCCGCCCGTCGAAGTCGACTTCAACGCGCCCGAGCTGCCCGATGCGGTGCTCGCGCATCTCACCGCGCACGCCACGCGCCCGACCGCGCTCTTCTGCAGCAACGACCTGCTCGCGATGGTCGTGATGCGCGGCCTGCGCCGCGCGGGTTTCTCGATTCCCGACGACCTGTCGGTGCTCGGCTTCGACGGGATCGCGATCGGCGAGCTGCTTGCGCCGCCGCTCGCGAGCGTCGCGACGCCGAACCGCGACATCGGCCGCCACGCGTGGCAGCGTCTCGTCGAATGCATCGGCGGCGCGCCGATCGACCGCACGCCGATGATCCTGCCGCATGCGGTGCGCGACGGCGCGACGATTGCTCCGCCCGCCACCGACCTGCAACTGCGCAACGCCTGATCGCAACACGCACGCGCGACGCAACCGATCACCCCGTACCACACCACTCGCCCGGAGATTCACCGTGTCCTTTCGCCTGACCTCGCTGCTGCGCGCGCTTGCCGCGCCGCTCGCCTTCGCCGCGCTCGTCGCCGGCGCTCCCGCCGCCCATGCCGACGAAACGGCGATCTGCTACAACTGCCCGCCCGAATGGGCCGACTGGGCCGCGCAGATCGCCGCGATCAAGCAGAAGACCGGCATCCGCGTGCCGTCCGACAACAAGAACTCGGGCCAGGCGATCGCGCAGTTGATCGCCGAGCAGAAGAGCCCGGTGGCCGACGTCGTCTACCTCGGCGTGTCGTCGGCATTCCAGGCGAAGGACAAGGGCGTGATCGCGCCGTACAAACCCGCGCACTGGAACGACATCCCCGCGAACCTGAAGGACCCGCAAGGCTACTGGTTCGCGATCCACTCGGGCACGCTCGGCTTCTTCGTGAACAAGGACGCGCTCGACGGCAAGCCGGTGCCGCGTTCGTGGGCCGACCTGCTGAAGCCCGAATACAAGGGCATGGTCGGCTATCTCGATCCGTCGAGCGCGTTCGTCGGCTATGCGGGCGCGGTCGCCGTCAACCAGGCGCTCGGCGGCAGCCTCGACAACTTCAAGCCGGGCCTCGACTGGTTCCGCAAGCTCAAGGCCAACGCGCCGATCGTGCCGAAGCAAACGGCCTATGCACGCGTGCTGTCCGGCGAGATTCCGATCCTGCTCGACTACGACTTCGACGCGTATCGCGCGAAATACAAGGACAACGCGAACGTCGAGTTCGTGATTCCGAAGGAAGGCACGATCGCGGTGCCGTACGTGATGAGCCTCGTGAAGGGCGCGCCGCACGACGCGAACGGCAAGAAGGTGCTCGACTTCGTGCTGTCGGACGAAGGCCAGAAGCTGTGGGCCAATGCCTACCTGCGCCCGGTGCGTGCGCAGACGCTCGGCGCCGACATCGCCGCGAAGTTCCTGCCGGCGAGCGAATACGCGCGGGCGAAACCGGTCGATTTCGGCAAGATGGCGGCCGGCCAGCAGGCGTTCGGCCAGCAGTACCTGCAGATCATGCAGTAAGCCGCGGGACGCAACCGATGCTCGACCTGACTTTTCCGCTGCGCTGGCGCATTGCGCTCGTCGCGCCGGCGCTGGCGGTATTCGCCGCGTTCTGGCTGCTGCCGATGGCGTCGCTCGTGCAGGTGTCCGCCGACGGCGCCTTCTTCTCGCACTACGCGGCACTGCTCGGCAATGCGCGCTACATGAAGAGCCTCGGCGAGACGGTGGCGCTGTCCGCGGGCGTCACGCTCGCGACGCTCGCGCTGTCGACGATCTCCGGCCTGCTGCTCGCGCGCCGCGAATTCGCCGGCAAGCGCGTGCTGCTCGCGCTGCTCACGTTTCCGCTCGCGTTCCCGGGTGTCGTGGTCGGCTTCATGGTGATCATGCTCGCCGGGCGCCAGGGGCTGATCGGCATGCTGTCGGCGAAACTCACCGGCGACAAGTTCGTGTTCGCGTATTCGGTGGCCGGCCTGTTCATCGGCTACCTGTATTTCTCGATTCCGCGCGTGATCGTCACCGTGATCGCGGCCGCGTCGAAGCTCGACGCGTCGCTCGAGGAAGCCGCGCGTTCGCTCGGCGCGTCGCCATGGCGCATCTTCGTCGACATCGTGCTGCCCGCGCTCGCGCCGGGCCTGGTCGCGGCCGGCGCGATCTGCTTCGCGACCGCGATGGGCGCGTTCGGCACCGCGTTCACGCTCGCCACCGACCTGAACGTGCTGCCGATGACGATCTATACCGAGTTCACGCTGAACGCGAACATCGCGACGGCGGCCGGCCTGTCGATCGTGCTCGGCATCGTCACCTGGGCCGTGCTCGCGCTCGCGCGTCGCTTCACCGGTCACACCGCCGCCGCCGCGGCCTGAGGATTTACGCATGCAATCGCTTTCCGGCTCTTCCACGCCGTCGCCGGCACCCGCTCCAGCGCCGCTGCACGCGACACGCGCCGCCCGGCATGCGCCGCGGGTCGCCGGCGCGCGCGCGATCGCCGCGCTGCAATGGGGCGTCACGCTGCTGCTGTGCGCGTTCCTGATCGTGCCCGTCGTGATGTCGGTGCTCGCGGGGCTGACCGTCAACTATTTCCGCGGCCTGTCGAGCGGCCTCACGCTGCGCTGGCTTGAGCAGGTGTGGCAGCAGTATCACGGCTCGGTCGCGCTGTCGCTCTACGTCGCGTTCGCGACGCTCGCGATCGTGCTCGCGGTCGGCGTGCCGGCCGGCTATGCGCTCGCGCGCAGCAAGAGTCGCATCGCTCGGGCGATCGAGGAAGCGCTCGTGCTGCCGGTCGCGCTGCCGGGGCTGGCTTCGGCGCTCGCGCTGCTGGTCGTGTACGGCGGCTTCACCGCGTTCCGGATGAGCCTGTGGTTCATCGTCGTCGGCCACGTCGTGTTCACGCTGCCGTTCATGGTGCGCGCGGTCGCGGCCGTCGCGGCCGGCGCCGACCTGCGCACGCTCGAGGAAGGCGCGGCGAGCCTCGGCGCATCGTTCGTCACGCGCTTCGTCACGATCGTGCTGCCGAACCTGCGGCCGGGCATCGTCGCCGGTGCGCTCGCGGTGCTCACGCTGTCGATCGGCGAGTTCAACCTCACGTGGATGCTGCATACGCCCGACACCAAGACGCTGCCGGTCGGGCTCGCCGATACCTATGCATCGCTGCGCCTCGAAGTCGGCAGCGCGTACACGATCCTGTTCCTGCTGATGACGCTGCCGCTGCTCGTCGCGATGCAGTGGCTCGGCGTCGATCCGTCCGGTACGCGCGCGCTGAAGAAGCGCCCGCGCTGAAATTTTCGCAGACTTGACGTCCTCGTCCGCCTAAAGGCGGAGGATTCCCACACCTGGCGATGCACGTCCGCATCGGAAAATGTTCAGCGCAGCGTTGATATCACGATCATGCACGACACCACATCCACTGCAGGCCCACTCTCTTATTCGCAGTCCCGCGATACCTTTCGGCCGCGTCGTGCTGTCTTTCGACCCACACGACGAACAGGACTGGGTAGAACCGCTTTCGTCGACTTCCTCGAACGTGGCTCCGTGCGCGATCGCTTTGTAGCGGAGCTTGTTCCGGAAGGACGACCAGGATGCGTCGTAGACGCTCTTCGCCATCCTGGTTCTGGCGAGCTTCGCGGCCGACACGTTGCCGACCACGATGTAATCGAACCGCCGCACCAGATCGAGCGCGAGCTTATGCTGGAAATCGGCACGGGCATTCGCGACCTTGGCATGCAGCTTCGCGATATGCCGCTTGTGCTTTCGCGCCCGTTGCGCTTTCGCGAGCTTTTCCGCCGCGCGTCGGCCGAACCGGTCATTCGGCAGTTTTTCGCCGGTCGAAAGTGTGGCGAAGTCTTTCAGGCCGAGATCGATGCCAACACCGGAACGGATCGGACGAGCCTGAACATCCGGCATCTCGATCACGATATTCAGAAACCAGTTGCCGCGTGCATCTTGCGCAAAGTTGGTCCCGTCCTTGATCTTGCCTTCGGGAAGCGCTCGGCTGTTGAACACGCGAAACGTGTTGCCGGCGAAACGGAACGCGTCACCCTCGCGCTTCAGGTCGCGGCCCTTCAGCGGCACCCAGCCGAGCGATTTCCTGCCGCGATAGCGCAGGTAGGGCCGACGGCGCTGACTGCGAGACTTCACGTATTGCTCGCACGTCGCGTTGATCGTGCCGGAGTGGATGCCAAGTTCCTTACTGCTACCAGTGGTGAGCACATTCAAGTCGAAACCGGTCGGCCACTTCTTGTTCCACTTGAGCGCGTGCTTCTGCGTGTCGTTGCAGAAGTTCCAGACGTAGTTCACCGCGCGGCTCTGCTTGTTGAGCAGTCCGTTGAGCGACTTCACCCGGTAGCGGTAGACAAGGATCATGCCGGTGATCCTAACCCGTGGAAGAAGCTGCCTGTCAACAGCACGCCTTTCCTTCCCGCCATCAATGGCGGGGTTTCTCGGAGCAAATTCTGATGAAACTCGATTCCACTCCCATCACCCTGACCGGCTGCGCGAAGACGTTCCGCGGCACACGCGTGCTTGAACCGCTCGACCTGTCGATCGGCGCCGGCGAAACGCTCGTGCTGCTCGGGCCGTCGGGCTGCGGCAAGACGACCACGCTGCGCCTGATCGCGGGACTCGACACGCCGGACGCCGGCGGCACGATCGCGTTCGGCGACGACGACGTCACCGCACTGCCGATCGAACGCCGGCAAGTCGGCATGGTGTTCCAGAACTACGCGCTGTTTCCGAACCTGACGGTGCGCGGCAACGTCGGCTACGGGCTGAAGATCCGCAAGACCGAGCCGCGTACGCTGCGCGAGCGCGTCGACGAACTGCTCGCGATGATGCGGCTCGATGCGCATGCGGACAAGCCGGTCGATCAACTGTCGGGCGGCCAGCGGCAGCGCGTCGCGCTGGCGCGTGCGCTCGCGGTGCGCCCGCGCGTGCTGCTGCTCGACGAACCGCTGACCGCGCTCGACGCGAAGCTGCGCGACGTGCTGCGTCGCGACATGAACGCGCTGCTGCGCGAGCTCGGCGTGACGACCGTCTACGTGACGCACGACCAGGCCGAAGCGATGGAGCTCGGCGACCGGATCGTCGTGATGGGCGCGGGCCGCATCGAGCAGATCGGCACGCCGCGCGAGATTTACTACCAGCCCGCGAACCGCACGGTCGCGCAGTTCATCGGCACGCTGAACCGGCTCGCGGGCCAGTGGCGCAACGGCGCGCTCGAAACGACGGGCGGCGCGATCGCCACGCCGCATGCGGCCGACGAATGGTTCTTCCGCCCCGAGGATGCGCAGCTCGCCGATCCTGCGCATGCATCGCTGCGCGGTGCGGTCGGTGCGTGCGCGTTCCTCGGCGAACGCACGCGGCTCACGATCGAGCATGCGGCGCCCGACGCGCTCGTGATCGACGTGCCGGGCCGCGTCGCGCTTGCGCGCGGCACGGCGGTCGGCCTCACGATCGCGCCGGAAGGCTTGATCGCGCTCGGCGCGTAAGCCGTCGATCGGGCATCATCCAGGCAGCACCCCACGCGGCGCCCGCCGCCGCGACAACAACCAGACGATTCCGAGGAACGATGATGCTGCTTGCTCAAATCAGCGATCTCCACATCAAGCGGCCGGGCCAGCTCGCGTACCGGCGCGTCGACACGGCGGCCGCGCTCGCCCGCTGCGTCGAGAAACTGAACGCCCTCGTGCCGCGCCCCGACGCCGTGCTCGTCACCGGCGACCTGACCGACTTCGGCCACGACGAAGAGTACGGCAACCTGCGCGGGCTGCTCGACGCGCTCGAGATTCCGTATTACCTGATGATCGGCAATCACGACGACCGCGCCGGTTTGCGCCGCGCATTCGCCGATCGCGCCGAGTTGCAGGACGGCGAATTCGTGCAGTACGCGCTCGACGTCGGGGCGGTGCGCGTGCTCGCGCTCGATTCGCAGGTGCCGGGCGCGAGCCACGGCGACCTGTGCGACGCCCGGCTCGCGTGGCTCGCCGCGCAGCTCGACGGCGCGCGCGACCGGCCGGTGATCGTCGCGCTGCATCACCCGCCGTTTGTGTCCGGCATCGGGCACATGGACAAGCTGCGTCTCGCGCCCGCCGCCGCCGCGAAACTCGATGCGCTGCTGCGCGGCCATCCGAACGTCGAGCGCGTGCTGTGCGGTCACGTGCACCGCACGATGTTCACGCGCTTCGGCGGCACGCTCGCGTGCGCGGTGCCGTCGCCCGCGCATCAGGTCGCCTTCGACTTGCGGGTTGATGGGCCGTCCGCATTCCGGCTCGAACCGCCGGCGTTCGCGGTCCATCGTCATGCGCCCGATACGGGGATGACGTCGCATCACGTCTATGTGGACGAAGGCGCCGGACCGTATCCGTTCTACGAGCCGACGGGCGAGCTGGTCGACTGACGACGTGAAGCGCGTGCCGTGACGGGGGGCGGCCGGCCGGTTGTGCCCGTTATACCGGTTATGCGGCCGGCAGGATTCGCGTCGCTCCGGTATGATCGGCAGCCTCGACCGGCGCCCGGCCTGACTGCGCACCCGACGCGTGCGCCGCTGCCGCGCCGCCCCACTCCGTCGCCGCCGCCATGTCCACTGCCTCGACCGACCGTCCGACCGACACCCCCTCGCCCCACTACTCGCGCGGCCTGCTGTTGCTGCTTGCGACGATCGCGGGCGTATCGGTCGCGAACATCTACTACAACCAGCCGCTGCTCGACAGCTTCCGCTCGTCCTTCCCCGACAGCGCGTCATGGATCGGCGTGGTGCCGACCGCGACGCAGCTCGGCTATGCGGCCGGCATGTTCCTGCTCGCGCCGCTCGGCGATCGCTTCGATCGCCGCGGGCTGATCCTGCTGCAGATCGCCGCGCTGTCGATCGCGCTGATCGCGGCGGCCGCCGCGCCGTCGCTCGTCGTACTCGCACTCGCGAGCCTCGCGATCGGCATCCTCGCGACCATCGCGCAGCAGGCCGTGCCGTTCGCCGCCGAAATCGCGCCGCCGGCCGAACGCGGCCACGCGGTCGGCACCGTGATGAGCGGCCTGCTGCTCGGCATCCTGCTCGCGCGTACCGCCGCCGGCTTCGTCGCCGAGTATTTCGGCTGGCGCGCGGTGTTCGCCGCGTCGGTCGCGGCGCTCGTCGCGCTCGCTATCGTGATCGTGCTGCGGCTGCCGCGCAGCTCGCCGACGTCGACGCTGTCATACGGCAAGCTGCTCGGCTCGATGTGGCATCTGGCCGTCGAGTTGCGCGGGCTGCGCGAGGCATCGCTGACGGGCGCCGCGCTGTTCGCGGCGTTCAGCGCGTTCTGGCCGGTGCTCACGCTGCTGCTCGCCGGCGCGCCGTTCCATCTCGGCCCGCAGGCCGCCGGCCTGTTCGGGATCGTCGGGGCCGCGGGCGCGCTCGCCGCGCCGTATGCAGGCCGCTTTGCGGACACCCGCGGCCCGCGCGCGATCATCTCGCTCGCGATCGCGCTGCTCGCGCTGTCGTTCGTGATCTTCGCGCTGTCGGGTTCGAGCCTCGTCGGGCTGGTGATCGGCGTGATCGTGCTCGACGTGGGCGTACAGGCCGCGCAGATCTCGAACCAGTCGCGCATCTATGCGCTGAAGCCCGACGCGCGCAGCCGCGTGAACACGGTGTACATGGTGTGCTATTTCATCGGCGGCGCGCTCGGCTCGTCGGCCGGCGTCGCCGCATGGCGCGCGTTCGGCTGGACCGGCATGTGCGCAGCGGGCCTGCTGTTTGCCGCGCTCGCCGGCTGGTCCCACCATCGCGGCGGCAGGCGCGGCTGAGCACGACCGGCCACCGCGGCGTCACGCGTCGGTGCGCGACGCGGCCGGCTCCGCGGCGACGGGCGGCGGCGCGAACGCCGGGGCCGGGTCGATCACCGCGGCGGGATCCATCACTGCCGCGGGCGTTGGCACCGCGAGCGGGACGGCGGAAGGCGCGAGGATCGGCGCCGCCTCCTGCGTGGCGACCGGCTCGGCGACAGGCGAACCGTCCGCCGTCACCGCCTGCTCGGCCGCCATGGCCGGCGAACCGGCAGCAGCGGCCGCCGCGGGCCGGCGCGCCGGGTCGAACACGAACGACAATCCGACGCTGCCGAGGATCGCGACGGTCGCGACGACGGTCGCCATCGTCACCGGTTCGCCCAGCAGCAGCGCACCGAGCGCGACCGCGACGATCGGGTTCACGTACATGCAGCTGCTCGCGATGATCGGGCTCGTGTGGCGGATCAGGTAGCCGTACGCAACGTACGCGGCCATCGTGCAGAACACCATCAGGTACACGAACGCGAACACCGGCCCGACGGCCAGTTGTTCGACGCGTTCGCCGAGCAGCCACGCGACGATCGTCGACATCAGGCCGCCGAGGCCGATCTGCAGCGACGTCGACAGGAACAGGTCCGACGGCAGCTTGAGCCGCGTCGCGAGATGCGCGCCGCCCGCCCAGAACAGCGCGCCGGCCAGCACGCAGATCGTGCCGAGCGCCGAGTTCGAGGCGGCCGAACCGCCCGAATTCAGCACGACGATGCCGACCATCCCGAGCGCGACGGCCGCCCATTCGCCCTTCGTCACCGGCCGCCCGGCCACCGCCGCGATCACGGTCGCGAACAGCGGCACAGTGGCGACCATCACCGCGGCCGACCCGCTGCTGACCGTGCGCATGCCGAGCGCGATCGTGCCGGACGACAGCGCGACGAGCATCGTGCCGACGATCGCCGAGTTGCGGATTTCCACGAGCGTCGGCCACTCGGGCTTGCGCCGCAGCGCGAAGATGAACAGGCCGATCCCGCCGAGCAGGTTGCGCAACCCCGACAGCAGCAGCGGCGGGAACGACTGCAGCGCGAAATGCAGCCCGCTGTAGGTCGAACCCCAGACGAAATAGATGAAGACGAGCGCGAGCGCCACGCGGCCGCCGCGGCTTTGCGGCAGGCGGATCCGGAACGAAAAACGGGCGAGGAAATCGAGGAGGCGGTCGAGCGGCGTCATCGAGTCACCCGCTCGCACGTCACGCCGCGTGCTCCGCTGAAAGGCGCCGGCGATGCCGGCAAACGGTCCATGCGGGACCGGGAAGGCAGAGCGAACGTGCGGGACGACATGGCAGTGCGAACGGCGACGAAAGAGAACCGGCAAGCGGCGGCAAAAGGGCAAAAACGGGGCAAAAAAAACGTGCGCAACCGCGCGGCTGCACACGCTCGGCATTATGGCATCAAGGATTCGAAAGCATCGTCAGACCTGTCTGAAAGATATCGACTGATGTTTCGGCGCGACATTTTTCGCGCGAAGGACGGGTGAAATGCGGGGCCGGATACGCGGGGGCGGATAACCGGCGCGTGGGCGACCCGCCTCGTCGCCATTCGCAGCCGTTGATCCAGCATCGGCCGGACGACCAGTCAAGTGCGCCGGCGCTTCGCGGCGCGTCTATCGTGACGGACGGCATGCTCGCGCATTGCCGTGAGCAGCCTCTTTCCGATACTCACACCGCCATACAAGATTTTGTATAATTCAGATATCCTTCCGCCGAAGCCGGTCGTTTTCGTCGGCACCGCGCTGGCCGATCTCCGCGACTTTCCGCTGCCCGCGCGGCGCGAAGCCGGCCACCAGATCGACCAGGTGCAGCGTGGCCTCGCGCCCGACGACTGGAAACCGATGCGCACCATCGGCATCGGCGTGCGGGAAATTCGCCTGCGCGATGCGAGCGGCGCCTTCCGGATCGTCTACGTCGCGACGTTCGCCGAAGCCGTCTACGCGCCGCACTGCTTCCGCAAGCAATCGTCGCGCACGAACAAGACCGATATCGACCTCGCCGCCCGCCGGTACCGGTCGTTGATGATGGAGTTGAAACAATGACCAATGAACGTTACGCGAACGTCTGGGACGCAATCGAAAGCGAGCCAGCGGAGGCCGCGAACATGAAGCTGCGCTCCGAACTGATGATCGCGCTCAAGCAGCGCATCGCGCGGCTCGAACTGAGTCAGGCCGAAGCCGCGAAGCAGCTGGGCGTCACGCAGCCGCGCGTGTCCGACCTGATGCGCGGCAAGATCAACCTGTTCGGGCTCGACGCGCTCGTGAACATGGCCGCGGCCGTCGGCCTGCACGTCGATCTGCAGGTGCGCGAATCCGCGTGACGCATGCGCACGCCCCGCGCACAGCTCACGATCCGCCGAACCAGTTGTAGCCCTGATCGACCCAGTAGCCGCCCGGGAACGTGTCGGTCACGAAGATTTCCATGATGTGCTTCGGGTTCTTGTAGCCGAGCTTGGTCGGCATCCGCAGCTTCATCGGGAAACCGTATTCCGGCGGCAGACGATGGCCGTCGTACTCGAATGCGAGCAACGTCTGCGGATGCAGCGCGGTCGGCATGTCGATGCTCTCGTAGTAGTCGTCCGCACATTTGAAGCCGACGTATTTCGCGTGCGTATCGGCACCGGCGCGCGCCAGAAACGCGCCGAACGGCGTGCCGCCCCAGCGGCCGATCGCACTCCACCCTTCCACGCAGATGTGCCGCGTGATCTGTTCCGCGTGCGGCAGCGCATACAACTCGTCGAGCGTCCACACGCGCTTGCCGGTCACGCGGCCCGACAGCACCAGCCGGTACGTCGACGCGTCGACGTGCCGCACTTCGTCGATCCCGTAGTACGCGTTGAACGGAAACGGCCGCGTGATGTCGGCTTCGGTGTAGGTCGGCGCGAGCTGGTTCGGGTTGAACAGCCACGCCTGCACGCGATCGTTCATGCGCGACACTTTTTCGAGAAACGTGTTGACCGATGCATCATCCTGCAGCGTGCAGCCGGTCAGCATCGCAAGGCCGCCGAGCGTCAGCACGCGCCGGTTGAAGAGCCGTCGCGACGGCATCTCGAGTTCGCGGCGCACGTCAAGCTCGAGCGACTTCCGGTCGAGCGTCCAGCGCGGCTCGCCGCGGGATTTTTCGGATTCCGACATGATGATTTCCTTCGCCCGCGAAGCGGGTCAGCGGCCGCGCAGCATCGCGAGCAGCGAGCGCGGCACCAGCAACGCCATCGCGACGTGAACGACGACGAATGCGACGAGCAGCGCCATCGCCCAGAAGTGCACGATACGCGCGTTGTCGTAGCCGCCGAACAGCTCGCGCAGCAACGGGAATTGCACCGATTTCCAGATCGTGAGCCCGGACAGCACCAACAAGACGAGATCGACGATCGCGGTCAGGTACGCGGCACGCTGCACCGCGTTGTAGACGCTCAGGTCGTCGTGCGACAGCCGCCCGCCGAGCGCGGCGCGCACGTCGCGCCACACCGACGCGGGCGTCACGGGCAGCAGCTTGCGTGCGAAGCGCCCCGTCGCGATCGACATCGCGAGGTAGAACAGCCCGTTGCCGACCAGCAGCCACATCGCCGCGAAATGCCATTGCAGCGCGCCGCCGAGCCAGCCGCCGAGCGTGATGCCGTGCGCGAACGTGAACGACGGATAGATCGGCGACGCGTCGTAGATGCGCCAGCCGGACAGCGCCATCAGGATCGCCGCGAGCGCGTTGAGCCAGTGGCTCGCGCGCACCCACCGCGGATGGATCGTCGTCGGCGCGGGCGGCGGCACGCTCGCACGATCGGTGACAGGAACCGTTTGCATGATGATGACTCCCGGAATGAGGCGACGGGACGCGATGCGCGCCGATGACCGGCCGCCCGCGCCCCGCACGCATTCGTCAGTTCGACGGGCTCATGGCGTCCTTCTTCATCGCGTCGCCCTTCTTCATCGCGTCGTGGCCCATCGCATCCTTCTTCATCGCATGCTTCTTCATGCCGTCCTTCTTCATGCCGTCCTTCGCCATCGCGTCGTGGCCCATCGCGTCCTTCGACATCGACATGCCGTCCTTCGACATCGCATCGTTCTGCGCATGGGCGCCCGTTGCGATCGTGGCAAGTGCGGCGACGCAGGCGGCAAGGAATACGTTTTTCATGACATCTCTCCGATACATGGGTTTGGGAGCCGAATAGACGGAGGACGCCGCCGGAAATGACAGCGATGTCGAAAATTTTTTCGAAACGGGAAACAACGGACGGAAATGCTGCACTGCCCGCTCCTTCTGTTCCGGGCGCCACGGCGGATAGACGGCCGCGCCTGCTGCGGCGCACCGCGTCGGCGTCGGCGTCGGCGTCCGCGCCCCGCCCGCTGCCCGCCGACATCGGCTTCGGACCCGGTTGAAACCGCCGCCAAGCCGGTGTATCGTGTGCCCTTGCTAACGCGGGGGTCCTGCAATGCGTTCGGTCAAACAACCGGCATTGCGGGTGAGAAATACCCTTTGAACCTGATCTGGATAATGCCAGCGCAGGGAAGCGTACGGATTTCGCCGCCATCCTTCTGACGAAATCCGCCGCCTCACCAAGCCTCGTCTCCTGCTTAGCTCGAGCCCCACATTCGTCAAGGGCTCCGGGCAAGCGCCGACGCGCCTGCCCGGCGCCCGCACAGGAGATTGCATGAACGCCAATCCGAAGTTTCTGTCTGCCGACGCGCACGTCGACGCCGCTGCCGTCGCGCCGCTGCCCAATTCGCGAAAGGTTTATGTCACCGGCTCGCAGCCCGATATCCGCGTGCCGATGCGCGAGATCACGCAGGCCGACACGCCGACCGGCTTCGGCGGCGAGAAGAATCCGCCGATCTACGTGTACGACACGTCGGGCCCGTACACCGATCCGGACGCGAAGATCGACATCCGCGCGGGCCTGCCCGCACTGCGCCAGCGCTGGATCGAAGCACGCGGCGACACCGAGGTGCTCCCCGGCCTGTCGAGCCAGTACGGCCTCGAGCGCGCGGCCGATCCGGCCACGGCGGACCTGCGTTTCCCGGGCCTGCACCGCAACCCGCGCCGCGCGCAGCCCGGCAAGAACGTCACGCAAATGCACTACGCGCGCCAGGGCATCATCACGCCGGAAATGGAATACATCGCGATCCGCGAGAACCAGCGCCGCGCCGAATACATCGAGAGCCTGAAGTCGAGCGGCCCGAACGGCGCGAAGCTCGCCGCGATGATGGGCCGCCAGCACCCGGGCCAGGCGTTCGGCGCCGCGGCCTTCGGCGCGAACGCGCTGGCCGAGATCACGCCGGAATTCGTGCGCGACGAAATCGCACGCGGCCGCGCGATCATCCCCGCCAACATCAACCACCCGGAATCCGAGCCGATGATCATCGGCCGCAACTTCCTCGTGAAGATCAACGCGAATATCGGCAACTCGGCCGTCACGTCGTCGATCGGCGAGGAAGTCGACAAGATGACGTGGGCGATCCGCTGGGGCGGCGACACGGTGATGGACCTGTCGACCGGCAAGCACATCCATGAAACGCGCGAGTGGATCATCCGCAACAGCCCGGTGCCGATCGGCACGGTGCCGATCTACCAGGCGCTCGAAAAGGTCAACGGCAAGGCCGAGGACCTGACCTGGGAAATCTTCCGCGACACGCTGATCGAACAGGCCGAACAAGGCGTCGACTACTTCACGATCCACGCGGGCGTGCGCCTGCAGTACGTGCCGCTCACCGCGAACCGGATGACGGGCATCGTGTCGCGCGGCGGCTCGATCATGGCGAAGTGGTGCCTCGCGCATCACAAGGAAAGTTTCCTGTACGAACACTTCGAAGAGATCTGCGAGATCATGAAGGCGTACGACGTGAGCTTCTCGCTCGGCGACGGCCTGCGTCCCGGCTCGATCTACGACGCGAACGACGAAGCGCAGCTCGGCGAACTGAAGACGCTCGGCGAGCTCACGCAGATCGCGTGGAAGCACGACGTGCAGGTGATGATCGAAGGCCCCGGCCACGTGCCGATGCAGTTGATCAAGGAGAACATGGATCTCCAGCTCGACTGGTGCAAGGAAGCGCCGTTCTACACGCTCGGGCCGCTGACCACCGACATCGCGCCGGGTTACGACCACATCACGTCGGGCATCGGCGCCGCGATGATCGGCTGGTTCGGCACCGCGATGCTGTGCTACGTGACGCCGAAGGAACACCTCGGGCTGCCGAACAAGGACGACGTGAAGGAAGGGATCATCACGTACAAGCTCGCCGCGCACGCCGCCGACCTCGCCAAGGGTCACCCGGGCGCGCAGGTGCGCGACAACGCGCTGTCGAAGGCGCGCTTCGAGTTCCGCTGGGAAGACCAGTTCAACATCGGTCTCGATCCGGACAAGGCGCGCGAATTCCACGACGAAACGCTGCCGAAGGATTCGGCGAAGGTCGCACACTTCTGCTCGATGTGCGGCCCGCATTTCTGCTCGATGAAGATCACGCAGGACGTGCGCGAATTCGCGGCGCAGCAGGGCGTGTCGGAAACCGAGGCGCTGAAGAAAGGGATGGAGGTCAAGGCGGTCGAGTTCGTGAAGACGGGCGCCGAGATCTATCACCGTCAGTAAGCGCGCGCAGCGGGCCGCACCGGCCCCTCTGGCGATGCCTGAAGCCCGCTTTCGAGCGGGCTTTTTTGCGCATGCCGTGTGCCTGCCGGCGGACCCGAAACAATTGATTACGAAACCGCGGGAGCCTTAACAAGTCCTTACAGCAGCAGCGCGGGGCGGCGCGTAGATTGGGGACATGCGCGGCCGCCAGCCGGTCGTGCGCCTTCCGTTCACTACCACAAGGACAACGATCATGAACTCGATTCGGCGTTTTGGGGTATGCGCGCTCCTCGTCGCGACGGTGGCCAGCCTGTCGGCCTGCGATTCGATGTCGCGACGCCAGCGTGATACGGCAATCGGTGCGGGTGTCGGCGGCGTCGCCGGCGCGGCGATCGGCGGCAACGCGCTGTCGACGCTGGGCGGCGCGGCGGCCGGCGGCATCATCGGTAACCAGGTCGGCAAGTAAGGAGTGCGACATCGGCCGGTTGGGCGTCGTCGCCCAGCCGCAGGCCGGCCGGTCCAACGGCGTTTCCGCGGTGCGGAAGCGCCGTTTTCGTATGTCCTGCCGGAACCGGCGCGGCCGCTGCGCCCGGAAATGATCGGTTACCGTTTTTCATGCCGTGTCATCGGTACTCGGCCTAAGCTACAAGCATCTGCCGATAGCCGGCTCCGCCGGAGACACATCATGAACAGGACCTTCGTCGCCGCGGCGCTTGCCTGCACGACGCTTGCCGGCTGCTATTACCCGTACGGCTATTATCCGGGCGGCTATTATCCGGGCGGCTATTACACGGCGGCGCCGGTGCCGGTACAGCCCGCGCCCGTGTATGTCGATCCGGCCCCCGCCTACTACTATCCGGCGCCTGCGTATGCGCCTGCATGGGGCGGTTATTGGGGCCCGGCGCTGTCGCTCAATTTCGGCTTCGGCGGACGCGGCGGCCGGCATCATCACTGATCCGACCGGCCGCGCCGCACGCGGTCGGCCGGCCGCCGCCCGGCGGCAAACCGGCGAAATTCCCGTTTCTTGTCGTTTCATCCGATCATGAAACGACGGTGCGGTCGCGCGGTGTAAGATTCCTCGCATCCCGTCCCCGCCCTCGCCGATCGATGTCGCCCAAGAACGCTTTCCTGCTGACCGTGCTCGCCGCCCTGTGGGGCGCATCCTTCCTGTTCATCCGGGTCGGCGTCGTCGATTTCGGCGTCGCGCCGCTGATGGCGCTGCGTGTGGGCATCGGCGCGCTGTTTCTCGCAGGCTTCGCGCTGACGCGCTTCAAACCCGCCGATCTCGGCGCCCGGCTGCGCCGTCATGCGTGGCCGCTGTTCGTCGTCGGCGCACTGAATTCGGGCATCCCGTTCTGCCTGTTCGCGTTCGCCGAACTGACGCTGTCGGCCGGGTTGACGTCGGTGATCAACGCGACGACGCCGCTGTGGGGCGCGCTCGTCGCTTACCTGTGGCTGAAAGACAAGCTGTCGCTGCCACGCGCGCTCGGCCTCGTGATCGGGTTTGCCGGCGTGCTCACGCTCGTGTGGAACCAGGTCGCGAACGCGCATGGCGACACGGGCGCCAGCGCGACCGCGCTCGCCGCGGCGGCCGCACTCGGCGCGACGCTGCTGTACGGCATCGCGGCCAACTATACGAAACGCAAGCTCAGCGGCGTCGATCCGCTCGTCAACGCAGCCGGCAGCATGATCGGCTCGACCGTGCTGCTGCTGCCGTTCGCGATCGCGACGTGGCCGGCCGCGCCGGTCGGCGTGCACGCATGGGGCGCGGTGCTCGCGCTCGGCGTCGCGTGCACCGGCATCGCGTATTTCATCTTCTTCTACCTGATCGCGCATGTGGGGCCCGCCCGCGCGATTACCGTCACGTTCGTGATTCCCGTGTTCGGGCTGCTGTGGGGCGCGCTGTTCCTCGGCGAACACGTGTCGGCCGTAATGATCGAAGGCTGCGTGATCGTGCTCGTCGGCACCGCGCTCGCCACCGGCGTGATCAAGCGGATTCCGGGCGTCCGACCGCGCGGCGGCGAGGCGACCTGACGATCGGCGCGCGGGGCGCGCACGGACCGCCGCCGGTCGCGCGGCGCTGCCGGTGGCGACGCGACGCGGGTTGGCCGATGCGCCACCGATCGCACCGCAGTGCGCGGGCATTCGTTTCATTCGTCTGACGGCGGCGGTTGGCCGCCGGAATTTCCCGTACCCGCCTGCGCATCGGGCGGCATCGACGCACGGTCATGCCGCCGCGCTGCCGGGATTGTCATCTCCGCCGTCACACGCTTCGTTTCGCGACGGTCATGCACCGGACGCATGCACGCGGCGCCAGTCGACGCACCGCTGCGCACGGGCGGAATCGCGGTGTACCGTTTGCGTCTGGAGTTACCCTGATACGCGCGCCGCGGCAATCCCGTTACACTCGGAAAACTTATCCGCAGAAGGCGTTTCGATGCCCCACGTTCTTTCGCGTCCGCCTGCGCATGCGGCTGCATCGGCGTGGCGGGGCGTCGGCGCCCCGCCGCCCGCTTCCGGGCACCGTTGACATGAAGCCCGCTCGCGACCTGTCGCTCGACGCCCTGCTCGAACGCCTCACGCCGACACCCCACGGCTGGCTCGCCACCTATCGCACCACGACACTGCGCAGCGTGTTCCAGCCCGTGCTGTCGATCACGCACAAGCGCGTCGTCGGCTACGAGGCGCTGCTGCGCGTCGTCGACGCGAACGGTGCGCTGGTGTCGCCCACCGCCCTGTTCGACAAGACGCGCGGCGACGCCGACGCGCTGCTGCTCGACCGGCTCGCGCGCTGCCTGCACACTGCCAACTTCGTCACGCAAGGCATCGGCGACGGCTGGCTGTTCCTGAACGTGACGCCGCGCGTGCTCGACACGGGCCTCGTGCAGCGCGAGTTCGTCGAGGCGCTGTGCCGGCATTTCGCACTGCCGCCGAACCGCATCGTGCTGGAAGTGATCGAACAGCCGGCGCGCGACGAAGCCGCGCTCGCCCGCACGATCGACATGATCCAGCATCGCGATTTCCTGATCGCGATCGACGATTTCGGCACCGGCTTCTCGAACTTCGACCGCGTGTGGCGGGCGCGGCCCGACATCGTGAAGCTCGACCGCTCGCTCGTCGAGCGTTCGACCGGCTCGGCCGACGATCGCCGCATCATGCATCACCTCGTGTCGATGCTGCACCAGGCCGGTGCGATGGTGCTGGCCGAAGGCGTCGAAAGCGACGACGCGCTGCAGGCGCTGATGGAAGCCGACATCGATTTCGTGCAGGGTTTCCAGTTCGGCCAGCCCGACGCATCGATCGCGCACGCGAGCGCGGCGGCGCCCGCGATGCTCGACGCCGCATGGCGGCGCTTCATCGCCCGCCGGCACACGCCGGTGGCCGCCGAGCAGCCGGGCTTCGACGCGATCGAACGGCTCGTGCTCAGTGGCGCGGCCGCGTTTTCGGCGAGCGGCAACCTGCAGGACGCCGCGCAACGCGTGTTCGCGGTGCCGGCCGCGCGTCGCGTGTTCGTGACGGACGAGACCGGCGAACAGTTCCTGCCGTCGATCGGCGCACCGCCCGACGACAGCCAGGCAAGCGTCACCCGTCTCGCCCCGCTATTCCCGGAGACCCACAGCAACTGGTCGCGCCGCCCCTATTTCCAGCGCGCGATCGCCGCCCCCGGCCGCGTCGCGCTGATGGGCCCGCACTTCTCGCTGACGGAAGGCCGCGACTGCTATACGGCCGCCGTCGCGATCCGCGCGCAGAGCCGGCTCGTCGTGTTCTGCGTCGACTTCGTGCTCGACAGCGCCGGAACCGTGATGCGGTAGCCGTCGCGCACGGCGGACGTTCGCTCGCCTGCGACAAGCACCGCCCCTTCGTTCGTCAGTCGACCACCTTCCCGCGCCCCGACTTCACCACGCTGCGGCGCGACTTGTGCTCGAGCCGCCGCTCCTTCGACGCGCGCGTCGGCCGCGTCGCGACCCGGGCGCGCGGCGTGTACGCGACGCTGCCGATCAGCGCATCGAGACGAGCGAGCGCGGCCTCGCGATTCTTCTCCTGCGTCCGATATTCCTGCGACTTGATCACGACGATGCCGTCGCGCGTGATGCGCTGGTCGGACAGCGCGAGCAGCCGCTCCTTGAGGACCGGCGGCAGCGACGACGCGCGGATGTCGAAGCGCAGATGAATCGCGCTCGACACCTTGTTGACGTTCTGCCCGCCCGCGCCCTGCGCGCGCACGGCCGTCCATTCGACGTCGGCCGGATCGAGCGTGTAACGGATCATCATCGCGAAGCCTCCATGCGGCGCCGCGCGAGCGCCTCGTCGACGCGGGCAGCGAGCCCCGAATCGCGCTGCGTGCGCGTCGCGACCGCCTGCGCCAGCACGCGCCGCGGCCCGATCACCTGCACGCGCGTGCGCGCGCGCGTGACGGCCGTATAAACGAGCTCGCGCGTCAGCACCCGGCCGAACGACGCGGGCAGCACGAGCGCCGCTTCGTCGAATTCCGAGCCCTGCGACTTGTGCACCGTCAGCGCGAACGCCGTTTCGTGCGGCGGCAGCGCAGCCGGCGACACCGCGCGCGCGAAGCCGTCCGCGCGCCGGAACCACACGCGCAGCACGCCGTGCGCGTCGGGCAGCGCAATGCCGATGTCGCCGTTGAACAGCCCCAGCGCATAGTCGTTGCGCGTGACCATGATCGGCCGCCCGGTGAACCAGTGCGCGCCGACCGCGAGCGGCACGCGCGCCGCATGCCGCACGTGCGCGGCCACCAGCGCATTGACGTGTTCCGCGCCGCGCGAACCGCTGCGGGTCGCGCACAGGATCCGGAACCGGTTGAGCGCGTCGAACAGCGGCAGCGGATCGGGCGCCGGCGCGGCCAGCGCGTCGCGCAACGCGTCGAGGTAGGCGCCGAAGCGCCGTGCGAGCCGCTCGACCGTCGATGACGCCAGCGTGTCGCCCGCATCGTCGTGAAACGATGCGGCTGCCGAGTCGTCGGCGGGCAGCGCATCGAGCGCCGCCTGCACGTCGCCGCGGCGGATCGCGAGCGACAGCCGCCCGATCGGCGAATCGAGCCCGAAGCGGTAATTGCGTTCGAGCCACACGACGCAGTCCGCGAGCGGCGCCGACGCCGGTGCGGGCGTGCCGGCGGACGCGGCAGCGGCTTCGCCGGTCAATGGCGATGCAGCCGCCATCGCCACTGCCGATGCAAGTGCCGCGTCGTCTGCGTCGAACGGCGGTAGCTCGACGGCGTCGAGCCATGCGAGGTCGTCGGCCTCGATCCAGGCCGGCGCATTGCCGTCTGGTGCGCCGGCATCGGCCGGTGCCGACTCGGTGGGCTGTGGCGGCGCGATGTCGGCCGTCGACGACACTTCGTCATCCTGCGGTTCGTCGTCGAAGAGCGACGCCTGTCGCGCATCGACTTTCGACGACCGAGGCGCCGATCTGCGTGAAACGGAAGCAGACGCCGATGGCGACGCCGGAGCACGTGCGGAAGCAGGAACCGGATGCGCGGCCGAAATCGCCGCCGCCGGCGCAGCTTCGTCCGGCATCGGCAACGCCGCGACGAACGCCGCCTCGTCGATACCCAGCGCCTGCGCGATGCGCGTGCGCGCCGCGGCGGTGAACGCCGGCCGCGCGCTCAGCTCCGCGAACACGGCGCCGGCCTCGACCGCGGCCAGTTGATCCTTGTCGCCCAGCAACACGAGCCGCGCGCCCGGCGCGAGCGCGTCGAGCAGATGCGCGGCGAGCGCGACGTCGATCATCGACGCTTCGTCGACGACGATCAGATCGTACGGCAGAGGATTGTCGCGATGATGCCGGAAACCGGCCGCCCCGCCGCCGCCCAGCAGCCGATGCAGCGTGTACGACGTGTCGGGCAGGCGCGCCGCGAGCTCGGGCGGCAGATCGCCGGCGCGCGCGTGCAGCGCCTCCTGCATCCGCTGCGCGGCCTTGCCGGTCGGTGCGGCCAGCGCGATGCGCAGCCCCGGGTGCGCGTCGAGCAGACAGGCCAGCACGCCGACGACGGTCGTCGTCTTGCCCGTGCCCGGCCCGCCGCTGACGATCGTCACGCGGCCCGTCAGCGCGACGATCGCCGCCACGCGCTGCCAGTCGACTTCGCCCGTAGCCGGCCCGAAGTAACGGGCGAGACTGTCGCGCAAGCGGTCGGGCGACAGGCCTTCGTCCGGCGCGGCGACACCGGCCTGCGCGACGAGCGCATCGGCGAGCCGCCGTTCGTAATCGAAATAGCGCGACAGGTACAGGTGATCGAGCCGATCGACGATCAGCGGCCGCTCGTCGCCGCGCGCGAGCGTGCCGAACGCGACCACGCCGCTCGCGGCGAGCGCGGCGCGCACTTCGTCGAGCGGTGCTTCGTAGCGCTGCGCGAGCGCGCCAAGCGCGACGCACACGTGGCCGCCGGCGGTCGCGCGGCTCGTCGCGAACGCGGCGCGCGCCGCCCAGCGCGCCGACGCGGACGGCGCACCGGCTCGCCGCGCGAGGTCGCCGATGCGGCGCGCAAAGCCCTCCGCGAGCGCGATGCCGAAATCGGCCGGCTCGGGCAGCCGCGCGACGAGGCCGCCGGTGAATTCGAGCATGTCGTCGGACGCGGTCATGCGCGGCCCCCTTCCATCATCCGGTCGAGTGCGTCGACGAGCGCGCGGGCGGGCCGCCGCGCATGCACGCCGGCCGGCTCGCCGCCGCTGCGCCAGCCGGGCCGCACGCCGCGCACGAACAGGTACAGGTAGCCCGCGATGTGCGTGTCGTAGTCGTAATCGGGCAGCCGGCCGCGCAGGTAACGATGCAGCGCGACCGTATAGAGCAGCGCCTGAAGGTGATACGCGTGATCGGCCATCGCGACGTCGAGCGCGCGCGGGCCATAGGCATCCGGCGTCGTGCCGAGGTGGTTCGACTTCCAGTCGACGATCCAGAAACGGCCGTCGTGTTCGACGATCATGTCGATGAAACCCTTGATGAAACCGGCGAGCGTACCCGCCTCCAGTGCAACGTCCGGATAGCCGTGCGCGACCAGCAGCCGGCGCAGCGCCAGCAGGTCGAGCGACGGCGCCGGAAACAGGAAGCCCATTTCGTCGAGCCGCTTCGCCGGATCGAGATCGACGAGCCGCATGCCCGGCACGAGCTCGGTGTGCACGACGTCGTCGACCAACTGCACCATCATCGCCGGCAGGCGCGTCGCAAGCGCCGGCCCGGCCTCCACCGGCCGGTCATGCAGCGCGCCGAGCGCGGCCTTGTGCCACGTTTCGGGCGCCGTGAACCGGCTGAGCTCGAACAGGCGGTGCAGGCATTCGCCGGCCGCCGCGCCGCGCGGGAACGCGAGGATGTCGTCGTCCGGCGGGTCGGCCGCGACCATATCGGCCAGCATCGGTTCGCCGTCCGGCGTCACCGCGGCCAGCGCATCGTGATCGGGCCGCAGTTCGTCGTCGGGCACGGCCGCGACGCCCGCCTCCTCGCGCGCCATCGACGCGGTCAGCGAGCTGAAGCTCGCCATTCGCCACGCATCGCGCAGCACGCGCGTCGCATGACGCGCCGCGAGCGTCTGCGACGCGTCGTGCCCGGCCGCGAGACGCTCGCGGCGCGCAGGCACGGGCAACGGCGCGACGCTCACGGGGCCGCCCGCAAGCGCGCGCCACGCCGCATCGAGCGCGGCTTCGTCGGGCGGCTCGTCGAGCCACGCATCGAACGCAAGGCCGGCGCCCGCGACGAGCCAGTTGAGCACGCTACGCCGCGCTTCGCGCGTCGAGCGCGACGACAGGTAGGGCCCGGCCACGACATAGCAGCGATACACCGCACGCGTGAGCGCCACGTAGACGAGCCGCGCGCGCTCCGCGGCCTGCTCGCGCAACGCCTGCCGCGCCGCGTGCGCGGCCGCTTCGTCGTCGCATCCGTAATGCAGCACCGCATCGCCCGCGTCGTCGTGATACTCGCGCGCATCGGGCAGCGCGGACGACGGGGGCTCGCGCAGGCCGCCGTCGTTCAGGAACGGACAGAACACGACCGCGTATTCGAGCCCCTTCGACTTGTGCACCGTGACGATCTGCACGAGGTTGCGATCGGATTCGAGCCGCAGTTGCGCTTCCTCGCCGCCGCCGTCGAGCCGTTGCGCGGCGAGCCAGCGCAGCGTCGGCGCGATGCCCGGCTGCGCGGACGCACGCGCCTGCGTCAACTCGGCCAGATGGTTGATGTCGGTCACGCGGCGCTCGCCGTCCGCACCGGCCATCAGCCGCTCGGCGATCCGCAGCTCGCGCGTGAACGTGCGCCACATCACCGCGAAGCCGCGTTCGCGCCACAGCAGCCGATACCGCGAGAAGCGTTCGACCCAGCTCATCGCGTCGGCGCCGTCGGCCGCCGATGCACCGGGTGGCGCATCGCCGTCGCCTTGCTCCATGCGCCACAGCGCACCGGCATCGAGCCCGAACCAGTCGGACGCGAGCGCCGCGCGCAGGCGCCGCAGGTCGCCCGGTGCATCGATCGCCGCCAGCACGCGTTCGAGCTGCTCGGCGTCGCCGGTCGAGAACACCGACGCCTGCGCCAGCTCGACGCTCCCGATGCCCCACGTCGCGAGCACGCGCTTCACGAGGCTGCCCTGCCGGTGCGTCTGCACGAGCACCGCGATGTCGCCCGGCGACAATGGCGTGTCGCCCAGCCGCACGCGCCCGTCCCGCGCGCCGCGCATCAGCCGCGCGATCTCGGCCGCGCAAGCCTGGGCAGCCTGCGCTTGCGCATCGCGCTTGAGCAGCGTGCCCTCGCCGCCCGGCAGCGCCCATACGCGGAAATCGCCGGCCGGACCCGGATCGGTTTCGTCGACGAACGGCGCACGCACGCGCGTGCCGGCGCGCACCGCGTAATAGTCGAGCCCGTCGAGCACGAACGCGCGCGGATTCGACATGAAGAAACGGTTGCATGCGTCGACGATCGCGGGCGTCGAGCGCTGGTTCACCGCGAGCGTGTAGCACGCGCTCGCCCGCGCGCGCGCGGCGAGATAGGTATGCAGGTCGGCCGCGCGGAAACTGTAGATCGCCTGTTTCGGATCGCCGACGAGGAACAGCGGGCCACCCGGCGCGAAGATCCGGTCGAAGATCGCGAACTGCAACGGATCGGTATCCTGAAACTCGTCGATCAACGCGGCCGGATAGCGTGCGCGCAGCGTCTCGGCGAGCCACGGATGCGCGTGCAGCGCGTGATACAGGTTCGCGAGCAGATCGTCGAACGACACGACGCGCCGCGTGCGCTTGCGCTCGGCCAGCGCGCCCGGCGCCATGTCGAGCCATTCGGCGATCAGCGCGAGCCAGCGCGCGCGCTGCGCGGCCTCGGCGGCGGCCACCGCCGCTTCGAGCGCGTCGGCCACGTCGAAGAACGCGTGGGCGGGTGTCGCGCCGCCTTTTTTCGTCGCCTTGGTCAGCGCGGTTTGCGTGAGCTTCAACGCGGCTTTCGGCAGCGCGGCCGTCGCGTCGCCCTGCTCGAAATGCACGGCCCACGCGGCGAGCGCATCGGCGACCGCATCGGGCTTGTGCGAGCGCTGATTGAGCGCCGGCTGCGCGGCATGCAGCAACGCATCGATCGCGTCGCGCTCCGCCGCCCACATCCGCGCCGCCTCGGCGAAGCATTCGGCCGCCGCCGCTTCCGCCGATTCGTCCGGCTCGGTCACGCCGTCCCAGCGCAGCGCGGCGAGCGGCTTCTTCAGCCGGCGTGCGAGCTGCGCATCGAGCGCGGCCGGGCCGGCGCCCGATTCGACGAGCCAGGTCGCGAAGCCCGGCCAGCGCGCGGCCGCCGGTTCGACGCGCGTGCGCCAGAAATCCGCCGCGAGTTCGAAGCGCAGCGACGCATCGTCGGCCTCCATGTCGAACGCGAACGGCATCGCCGCCGCGAACGGCGCTTCCTGCAGCGCGCGCTGGCAAAACGCGTGGATCGTATGGATCGCGGCCTGGTCGAACGCGCGCAGCGCGCGGCGGATCCGCTTCACGGCCGTCTCGGCGTCGAGCGCGCCGCCTTCGCCGAGCGTGGTCTCCAGCAGGCGCGCGATGAACGGATCGCCGCCGTCGTCGCCCGTGTCGAGCGCATGCGCAAGCTGTGCGAGCCGGCTGCGAATCCGCTCGTGCAGCTCGGCCGTCGCCGCTTTCGTGAAGGTCACGACGAGGATTTCGTCCGCGCCGAGATCCTTTTCGAGCAGCAGGCGCACGTACAGCGCGCAGATGTTCCAGGTCTTGCCGGTGCCGGCCGACGCCTCGATCTGGTTGACGCCGTCGAGCGGACACGCGAACACGTCGAGTTCGAGCGCCGGCTGCTGCGACACGGCACTCATGCGACCTCCTTCAGATGCTCGACGAGCGGTTCGAACACGAGCCGCGCGAGCGTGCCGAACGGCTCGTCGAGCGACGGATGCGCACCGCGCCACGCGATCGCGATGGCCGGATCGTCGGCTTCGCTCACGACGCGTTCGTTGATCCACACGCTCGCGGCCTTCGCCTCGCCGTCGGACACCCTCGCCCACGCACTGCGCGGGAAAAACCGCAGCGGCATGCGTCGACCCGCGCGAAACAGCGCGGCCAGCGGCGCGAGCCGGTCGAGCGGCGCCGCCACCGGCGTCAGCTCGAACGCGCCGCCGCTGCCGAACCACAGCGTGCGGCGCGGGCCGCCGGGCTCGATCGCGCAGTAGACGAGATGTGCGAGCCACGCGGACAGGTAGTCGCGCGCGCTCGGCCGCGCATAGCGATAGATGACCTGCCCGGCCGGTGTCAGCCGGTTCAGCGTGCCGTGCAATTCGAATGGCGCGCGCACCGCATCGGCCGCCAGCATCGCGTCGTCGGCGCCGAACAGCGCCTGCTCGGTGTCGGGCCACTTCGGCACGACGATGAGCGAGAACGGCCGTCGCTCGATGCCGTCGGCCAGCGCACGGCGCACGTTCGACGCAAGCTGCGTCATCGAACCGAGCGCCTGGTCGCGCCACACGGCGCCCGTCGCGCCGCCCGGCAGTTCGGGGCTCGCGTCCGCAATGCGCAGCGCGTGATCGTGCACGCCGCCGTCGCCTGCTTCGATCAGCAGCGGCAGCACGCGCTCGGCCAGCGCGTCGCTGCCGGCAAAGTCGAGCGCGAACGGCTCGGTATCGAGCAGTTCGGCCTGCGCGTCGGCCAGCACGATGCCGAGCCGGCCGCGCAGCAACGCACGCGCCGGATGCCGCCAGAAACGTTCGAATTCGCCGAACGCGACGGGCTCGACCGGCTCGGCCGGCAGCGGCTGCGCGAAGAAAGCTTGCTCGCGCGGCCCGTCGCGCGACGCTTCGGCAGCCAGCAGCGACGCGAGCGTCGCCCGCTCGGCGTCGTACGACACGAGGTCGCTGCCCGGCTGGAAATACGCGGCCGCGAACGGCTGCAGCGGATGCTCGACGATGAACGCGCGGCGCGCGGCGTCGACCGCGTCCGGTGCGGCGCCGGGCCCGGCCGTGACGTCCGCCAGATGATCGAGCAGTTCGTCGACGAGCGCCGCGGGCGGCAACGGCGCGTTGTCGCGAATGCTGCGGCCCGTATAGGCGATCAGCAACCGGTCGCGTGCGGCCAGCAGCAAATCGAGAAACAGATTGCGCTCGTCGTCGCGGCGCTGCCGGTCGCCCAGCTTCGGCAGCACGGCCATCAGGTCGAATTCGTCCGCGCGCGCGAGGCTCGGCAGCACGCCGTCGTCCATCCCGAGCAGGCAGACGACGCGATACGGCAGCCCGCGCAGGCTCGTCAGCGACGAGAACGTGACGCCGCCCCACGGCACGCCGCCGCGGGCCGGATCGTCGAGCGCCGCCGCGAGCCCCGCGCGGACGACGGCCGCCGGCAACGCCTCGTCGGGCGCGCCCTCCGTCATCGCGGCCAGCATCGCGTCGAGCGCGTCGCGCACACCGGCCAGCGCGTCGGCATACGCGGCGCCCGAATCGAAGAAGCGCGCGAGCGTGTCGCCAAACAGTTCGCTCCAGCCGCGCGGCGTGTGCGATTCCGCGAGCCGCCGCGCGAAGCCGTCGAGATCGTCGGTGAAGCGCGCGAGCCGGCCGAGCAGTTCGGCCTCGCTGCCGGTGGCCGCCTCGATCGGCAGCCATGCACCGATCGGCGCCGCGCCTTCGGGCATCGCATAGCCGAGAAAGAGCCGCGCGAGCGCATCGGAGAACGTATGGCGCGGCGCGGGCACGGCCGCGTCGTCGCTCGCGAGCGGCGACAGCCCGCGCCGCGCGCCGGCGGCCGCGAGCCAGGTCTGCACCGTTTCGAGCGCGGCCGCGTCGATGTCGTAGCGCGCGGCCACCGCATCCACGCGCAGCCATTCGACCAACTCCGGCGCGCCGACCTGCCGCTCCGGCAACGCGAGCCAGTCGAGCAGCACGCGCGCGACCGGGTTCGCCTGCGACGGCGGCAGGCCGGTGATCCGGTAAGGCACCCGCGCGCCGCCGGCGCCGGCCGTGCCGAACACCGCGTCGATCAGCGGCCCGGCCGCGGCGAGATCGGCCACCGCGACGAGCACGTCGGACGGCTGCAGGCTCGCATCGGCGTCGAACCACGCGAGCAGCCGGTCGTGCAGCACCTCGAGCTGGCGCGCGAGGCTGTGGCACACGTGCACCTCGATTCCGCGCTCGACCGGCGTGTCGCCGATTTCGGCTTCCGGCTGCAGCTCGAGGATCGCGTTCTGCACGCGCGCGAGCCAGGTGGATGCGGGATTTTCGACGAAACGCGACGCATCGCCCGACGCGGCGCTTTCGGTCAGCTCATGCAGCATGTGCAATTGCGCCTGCGTCTGCCTGCCCCATTCGGCGAGCAGCGGATGGCCGACTTCCTGGTAGTCGCGCCGCCCGGCCGCATCGAGCGCCTCGGCGTGCGCGGCGGTCACGATGTCGAACCAGAATTCGCGGCACGGGTTCAGCGCGTAGACACGCACGTCGATCCAGCGCGACAGTTCGCGCAGCAGCGCGACGTGCAGCGGCGGCATCGTCGGCAGCGCGAACACGCTGACCGATTCGGGCCAGTCGGCGCGTGCGACCGCCTCGGCATCGAGATGGCGCGCCTCGACGAGGAAACGGTGCGCCGGCGGCGTGCCGCTGTCGCTCAGCTCGGCCAGCAGCGCACGCCACAGCGCGGCCTGCCAGCGTTCGTCGTCGCGCGCGGCGTCGCTGATCCCGCGCGGCGCGCCGTCGCCCGCGAGCACCGATTCGCCGGCCTGCCACGCGGCCAGCCATTCGGGGCGATAGGTCAGGTAGTGATCGAGCACGGCCGCGACGCGATGGGCCAGTTCGTAGCGCATCGCGTCGTCGGAGGCCGACAGATACGCGGCCAGCCGCGGCGACGCGAGCCACGGCGCGTCGCCTGCCGGCTCCGCGAACAGCCGGTAGCAGCGCCACACGAGCCGGTCGGGCGCGAACGGCGAACGCGCGGGCACCGTCAGCACGCGGCCGATCTGCGCCCACAGCCATTGCGCGAGATAGGTGAACTCGACGTTCGCGCACACGCCATTGCGCGCGGCGATGTCGAGCTCGAGGCGGCGGCGCAGCGCCGCGCTCGGCACGATGACCTGTTGCGGCGCCCACGGGCCGTTGCGGGCCGGGAACGCGGCCAGATCCTCGAGCAGCGCGTCGGCCAGCGTTTCGTGACGGTTCGAATAGAAAAGATGGAGCATGAAGCGGGCGTCGGAACCTCGCACCGGCGGGGCCGGGCGAACAGGATCACCAAGGATAGCAAATGGGCCGCCGCCGCGAACCTCGGCCGGAAAGCCAGCTTTTACGAGACGCGAAATACGATAGACTCGTCGCCAGTCAATACGCCGCCCCGGGCGTCTTCGTCTGTCATTCAGCTCATCGATGCGCTATTCGGTCGAAATCAGAAAGTTTTTCTACAGCCAGTACTTTTTCGGCGGCCTGCGGATCGCGGTCGGCGTGTCGCTGCCGGCCGTGTTGTGCCTGATCGTGTTTCACAACCGGGAGCTCGGCTTCACGATCTCGACGGGCGCGCTCGGCGCGTGCGTCGTCGACATGCCGGGCCCGCTCAAGTACAAGCACAACGAAATGCTCGCGTGCAGCGTGATCGGCTTCCTCGCCGCGCTCGCCACCGGCCTCGCGACCCCGAACATCTTCGCGCTGTGGCTCACGATCGTGCCGCTCACGTTCGTGCTGTCGCTGATCGTCGTCTACGGCAACCGCTGGCCGCAGATCAGCTTCGCGACGCTGTTCATGATGGTGATGACGCTCGAGGAGAAATTCACGCCGCTGCAGGCGTTCGTCAACGCCGGCTGGATTCTCGCGGGCGGCCTCTGGTACACGTACTGGGCCACGCTCGTGTCGCAATGGCAGGCGCGTCGGATCGAGCAGCAGGCGCTGGCCGAAAGCCTGTTCGCCTGTGCCGACTACCTGCTCGCGCGCGCGCAGTTCTACGATCTCGACGCCGATCTCGACGAGTGCTACCGCAATCTCGTCGCGAAGCAGATCACCGCGGTCGAAACGCAGGAAACCGCGCGCGACATCGTGCTGCGCAACCTGCCGAAACTGCGGCGCGGCAAGCTCGATCCCGGCCGCACGACGATGTACAACCTGTTCATCAACAGCGTCGACCTGCACGAGCTGTTCGTCGGCGCGCACACCGATTATCCGCTCGTGCGCAACACGTTCGGCGGAACGGACCTGATCATTTTCTATCGCGACCTGATCCGCAAGGCCGCCGCCGATCTCGAGGAGGTCGGCCTCGCGGTGCTCGAAAACCGCGCGCCGCATTCGCACATCAGCGTGAAGGCCGAGCTGCGCGCGATCGAGTACGAGATCGAGCTGATGCGCAAGAAGAACTTCGCGGCCACCAACCCGGAAGCGTATGCGGCCGTGCTCGCGACGTTCCGGCGCATCTGGAGCGCGACGCGCCTGATCGACCGGATGCGCCGCAACCTGTCGGGCCGTGCCGATCCGCAGCAAACCGAACTGAAGATCGACAAGGCGCTCACGCGCTTCCTGCAGCGCCGCCGCATGTCGCCGCTGCTGATCTTCTCGAACCTGAACATGCGCTCGCCGAGCTTTCGCCATGCGCTGCGCGTGACGATCGCCGTCGCGGTCGGCTTCTGGATCGGCCGGCTGCTGCCGCTCACGAACGCGTACTGGATCGTGATGACCACCATCATCATCCTGAAGCCCGGCTACTCGCTGACCAAGCAGCGCAACGCGGCGCGTATCGTCGGCACGCTGATCGGCTGCGCGGCGAGCGTCGCGCTGATCTACACGGTCAAGGATACGCACCTGCTGATCGCGATCATGTTCGGGTCGATGGTGATGAGCTACAGCCTGCTGCTGTTCAACTATGCGGCGAGCGTCGTGTTCACGTCGTCATACGTGCTGCTGATGTTCCACCTGCTCGCGCCGGGCAGCATGCGGATCATCGGCGAGCGCGCGATCGACACGGTGGTCGGCTGCATGATCGCGATCGCGGCGAGCCGGCTGTTCCCGTACTGGGAATACCGGTTGATGGGCAAGCTCGTCACCGACATGCTGACGTCCACCCGCAAGTATTTCGAGGCCGTATGGCGCGCCGGGCGCGGCATGTCGCCGCCGCCGGTGCCGACCGCCGACGGCGCTGCCGTCGTCGCGGGCGTCGCGGCCGCGATCGAGTCGCCGACGGCCAGCCTCGAGGACGACTACCGCTACCGCCTCGCCCGCAAGGACGTGCACATCGCGTTCGCGAACCTCGGGCAGGCGTTCCAGCGGATGATGATCGAGCCGAAGGCGCACCAGCGCTTCGTGCCCGAACTGAACGACCTGCTCGTGCAGACGCACGTGCTCGGCGCGCAGATCACGGCCGCCGCGCCGCTGATCCGCAGCGCATGCGCGGCCGATGGCGGCCTCGTTCACGACGACGCGCTGCAGCGCGGCCTCGCCGCCGTGCTCGACAATCTCGAGAAGGCCGAGGCCGGCGAGCCGCCGCCCGCCGACCAGCTCGAAGCGTCGAAGCAGATCACGCGCGATCTCGATGCGATGGTCGTGTCCGCGGAAAAATCCGATGCGGTCGGCGCCGAGCTCACGCACGACCTGAAGGTGCTCGCGCACCAGTGCAAGCAGATGCTCGCGTCGTCGCTGCTGATCCGCAAGGATGCGAGCGTGATCCGCCTGCCTGCCTGACCTCCGTATGTCCACGCCGGCAGGCCGGCCCGCGCACGCCGCGGCTCGGCCACCGGCGCGCTTCGATTCAACCCTCTCCCGAAGCATGCTCCACCGCGCATTCAGCGCGCGACCGCCCCACGCCCCGTTCTGCTCGCCGCGCCAGTCAGGGAATACCCGCTTCCGGTCACCGGCTCCGGCTTGTTATCATTCGTTCACATTCAAGTTGTATAGACAACTTGACGCATTCGAACCGGCCCCGCTCGCCAGGTTCGTCGCATAACGATATCGGAGACTCCTTGACGCCCTCTCCCGCCTAAAGGCGGAAGATTCCCACACCTGGCGATGCACGTCCGCATCGGAGAATGTTCAACGCAGCGTTGGTATCTCGATCATGTTCGACACCACAGTCACTACAGGCCCACTCTCTTATTCGCAGTCCCGCGATACCTTTCGGCCGCGTCGTGCTGTCTTTCGACCCGCACGACGAACAGGACTGGGTAGAACCGCTTTCGTCGACTTCCTCGAGCGTGGCCCCGTGCGCGATCGCTTTGTAACGAAGCTTGTTTCGGAAGGACGACCAGGATGCGTCGTAGACGCTTTTCGCCATTCTGGTTCTGGCGAGTTTTGCGGCCGACACGTTGCCGACCGCGATGTAATCGAAGCGCCGCACCAGATCGAGCGCG
Organism: Burkholderia sp. LAS2; assembly: GCF_018417615.1. Classification (NCBI taxonomy): domain Bacteria; kingdom Pseudomonadati; phylum Pseudomonadota; class Betaproteobacteria; order Burkholderiales; family Burkholderiaceae; genus Burkholderia; species Burkholderia sp. LAS2. The sequence goes on along the minus strand of NZ_CP071052.1, from coordinate 1,690,587 downwards.
AGCTTGTGCTGGAAGTCGGCGCGGACATTCGCCACCTTCGCGTGCAGCTTCGCGATATGCCGTTTGTGCTTTCGCGCTCGTTGCGCTTTCGCCAGCTTTTCCGCCGCTCGTCGACCGAACGGGTCATTGGGCAGCTTCTCGCCGGTCGAAAGTGCGGCGAAGTCTTTCAGGCCGAGATCGATGCCCACACCGGAACGGACCGGGCGAGCCTGAACATCCGGCATCTCGATCACGATGTTGAGAAACCAATTGCCGCGCGCATCCTGCGCAAAGTTGGTTCCATCCTTAATCTTGCCTTCGGGAAGCGGTCGACTGTTGAACACCCGAAAAGTATTTCCGGCAAAGCGAAACGCGCCGCCCTCGCGCTTCAGGTCACGCCCCTTCAGCGGCACCCAGCCCAGCGATTTCCTGCCGCGATAGCGCAGGTAGGGCCGACGGCGCTGGCTGCGCGACTTCGCGTATTGCTCGCACGTCGCGTTGACCGTACCGGAATGAATACCGAATTCCTTGCTGCTCCCCGTCGTCAGCACGTTCAAGTCGAATCCCGTCGGCCACTTCTTGCTCCACTTGAGCGCGTGCTTCTGCGTGTCGTTGCAGAAGTTCCAGACGTAGTTCACCGCGCGGCTCTGCTTGTTAAGCAGTCCGTTGAGCGATTTCACCCGGTAGCGGTAGACAAGGATCATGCCGGTGATCCTAACCCGTGGAAGAAGCTACCTGTCAACAGCACCCCTTTCCTTCCCGCCATCAATGGCGGAGTTTCGCGGAGCAAATTCTGATGAAAAACCTGCAGCGCCACCTGAGCGCGCGGCACATCCGCTTTCTCGCGCTGGGCTCGGCGATCGGCACGGGCCTGTTCTACGGTTCGGCGTCCGCGATCCAGCTCGCGGGCCCGGCCGTGATCCTCGCGTACATCCTGGGCGGCGCGGCCGTCTACATGGTGATGCGCGCGCTCGGCGAGATGGCCGTGCGCGAACCCGTCGCCGGCTCGTTCGGCCACTACGCGACCGAGAACCTCGGCCCGTTCGCGGGCTTTGTCACCGGCTGGACCTACACGCTCGAAATGGTGATCGTCGCGATCGCCGACATCACCGCATTCGGCATCTACATGGGTTTCTGGTTTCCGGACGTGCCGCAATGGATCTGGGTGCTCGGCGTCGTCGCGGTCATCTGCGGGCTGAACCTGTGCCACGTGAAGGTGTTCGGCGAGCTCGAATTCTGGCTGTCGATCATCAAGGTCGGCGCGATCGTCGCGATGATCGGCGGCGGCGTCGCGATCCTGCTGACCGGCATGCACTTCGGCCATTCGGCCGACGTGCCGACCTTTGCCAACCTGTGGAACCGTGGCGGCTTCTTCCCGAACGGCGTCGGCGGGCTGATCGCGTCGCTGTCGGTCGTGATCTTCGCGTACGGCGGGATCGAGGTGATCGGGATGAGCGCCGGCGAGGCGAAGGACCCGGAACGCGTGATTCCGCGCGCGATCAACGCGGTGCCCGCGCGGATCCTGCTGTTCTACGTACTGACGATGGTCGTGCTGATGTCGATCAGCCCGTGGACCGGCGTCGGCAGCGACGGCAGCCCGTTCGTGCAGATCTTCTCGGCGCTCGGCGTGAAGTCGGCCGCGACGATCCTGAATCTCGTCGTGATCAGCGCGGCGATCTCGGCGATCAACAGCGACATCTTCGGCGCGGGCCGGATGATGTTCGGGATGGCGCGGCAAGGCCAGGCGCCGCGCGTGCTGACGACGACGTCGCGCCACGGCGTGCCGTGGGTCACGGTGCTCGTGATGGCCGGCGCGCTGCTGGTCGGCGTGCTGCTCAACTACCTGATGCCGAAGGACGTCTTCCTGGTGGTCGCCGCGATCGCGACGTTCGCGACCGTGTGGGTCTGGCTGATGATCCTGCTGTCGCAGGTGGCGATGCGTCGCCGGCTGTCGAACGCCGAAGTCGCCGCGCTGAAGTTCAAGGTGCCGCTGTGGCCCGTCGCGCCGGCGCTGACGATCGCCTTCATGGGCTTCGTGATCGTGATGCTCGGCTGGTTCGACGATACGCGCGTCGCGCTCTACGTGGGCGCGGCGTGGCTCGCGCTGCTCGCGGCCGTGTTCTACGCACGGATCCGCCCGAAATTCGCCGCTGCGTCACGTTGACGCACGGCTGAGCTGCCGATGCGGCGCGCCGGTTCCGGCGCGTCTTCTGCCGTCCCGGTTCCGCGCGGCGCCCGTCGCGCCGGCAACCGCGGATCGACTCCGTTCACATGCCCCGCACGCGACCCGCCGGGCCGCGCACCGGCGCGTCAGTGCGACGCCGCGCTCGCGGCCTCGGCCGGATGGGCCTCGTCGTACGCGTGCTTCTGCGAAATCGCGTTGTACAGGATCGTCCCGATCACGAGCAGCACGGCCACGACGATCAGGATGCTCACGTTGCGGACAGGGTTCTTCTTGCGCTGATCGTTCATGGTCGGTGCCGCTCCGTCAAATTCGTCGAAGCGGGCATTCTACGCGCTGGCGCCGCGCTGCGCCGCCCCGTTCGCCGGTCCCCGCCGCCGGCCGCTCTCCGGCTTTCCGCAAGCTTTCGTTTGTTAATCATTCCCATTTCGATTTAGAATCCAGCGTCTTTCATTTTGTAATGTTTCGGGTCGCGCGGGCGGCAGGCGCGCCGCGGAACGCTCCCTCGTCCACCTGCCGCACCGGAGTCTCCATGTCGAATCCGCGCACCCGCCTGCTGCCGCTCGCCGGCGCCCTCGCCCTGACCGCGGCCGCCTTCGCGCCGCTTGCCCACGCGGCCGAGGAAGTGAGCCTGTACACCACCCGCGAGCCGAAGCTGATCCAGCCGCTCATCGACGCGTTCACGAAGCAGAGCGGCGTCAAGGTCAACACGGTGTTCGTGAAGGACGGCCTGCTCGAGCGCGTGAAGGCGGAAGGCGCGCAGTCGCCGGCCGACGTGCTGATGACGGTCGACGTCGGCAACCTGCTCGACCTCGTCGACGGCGGCGTCACGCAACCGGTGCGCTCGAAGGCGCTCGACGACGCGATTCCCGCGAACCTGCGCGGCGCGAACGGCGACTGGTACGCGCTGTCGCTGCGCGACCGCGTGCTGTACGTCGAAAAGGACCTGAAGGTCGATGCGTTCCGCTACGAGGATCTCGCCGATCCGAAATGGAAGGGCAAGGTCTGCATCCGCTCGGGCCAGCATCCGTACAACACCGCGCTCGTCGCGGCGATGATCGCGCACGACGGCGAGGCCGCGACCGAGACATGGCTGCGCGGCGTGAAGGCCAACCTCGCGCGCAAGGCGACCGGCGGCGACCGCGACGTCGCGCGCGACATCCTCGGCGGCATCTGCGACGTCGGCCTCGCGAACGCTTACTACGTCGGCCATATGAAGAATGCGGAAGCCGGCAGCGATGCGCGCAAATGGGGCGACGCGATCAAGGTCGTGCGCCCGACGTTCGCGAACGCGAAAAGCGGCGGCACGCACGTGAACATCAGCGGCGCGACGGTGGCGAAGCACGCGCCGCACAAGGCCAATGCGGTGAAGCTGCTCGAATACCTGGTGTCGCCGGAGGCGCAGGCGCTGTATGCGCAGGCGAACTACGAATATCCGGTGCGCGCGAACGTGAAGCTCGACCCGGTGATCGCGAGCTTCGGTACGCTGAAGGTCGACCCGCTGCCGCTCGCGGATATCGCGAAGCATCGCAAGCAGGCGAGCCAGCTCGTCGACAAGGTCGGCTTTGACAACTGACGCATCGCCTGCTGCCCGCGCCTGTCGCGAGCCGCGCGGTCCGCGACCGCGCGTGCGACCGCGCGCGGGCAGCCTGTGGCTGCTCGCGGCGCTGACGATCGCCGCGGCGGTCGCGGCGCCGCTCGCGGTGCTCGTGGCCGCCGCGTTCGACGCCGATCTCGCGCACTGGCGGCATCTCGCCGAATTCGTGCTGCCGCAGGCGCTCGTCAATACGCTGCTGCTGCTCGCCGGGGTCGGCACCATCGTGTCGATCGTCGGCACCGGCTGCGCATGGCTCGTCACCGCGTACGATTTTCCCGGCCGCCGGATCCTGACCTGGGCGCTGCTGCTGCCGCTCGCGGTCCCCACCTACATCGTCGCGTTCGCGTATCTCGACCTGCTGCATCCGATCGGCCCGGTGCAAGGCGCGATCCGCTGGCTGCTCGGCTTCGACAGCCCGCGCCAGTTCCGCCTGCCCGACCTGCGCTCGCTGCCCGGCGCGATCTTCGTGCTCGGCTTCGTACTGTATCCGTACGTCTATCTGAGCACGCGCGCGATGTTCGTCACCCAATCCGCAAGCCTGCTCGAAGCCGCGCGCACGCTCGGCGCCGGCCGCGTCGCGACGTTCTGGCGCGTCGTCGTGCCGCTCGCCCGGCCGGCAATCGCGGTCGGCGTGAGCCTCGCGCTGCTCGAAACGCTGAACGATATCGGCGCGTCGGAGTTCCTCGGCGTGCAGACGCTGACCGTGTCCGTCTATACGACGTGGATCACGCGCTCCGATCTCGCCGGCGCCGCGCAGATCGCACTCGCGATGCTCGCGATCGTCGTCGGCATGATCGCGCTCGAACGTTACGGGCGCCGCCGCCAGCGCTACGCGCACGGCCGGCGCATGCGTCCGATCGCGCCGCGCCGCCTGACCGGCCCGGCCGCGCTGGGCGCCGCGGTGCTCGGCTGGCTGCCCGTCCTGCTCGGTTTCGGCGCGCCGGCCGCATACCTCGCGGTCGAAACGGCCAAGCGGCTGCACGTCGTCGGCGGCGTGTCCGCGCAACTGATGACGGGGCTCGCGAACACGCTGACGATCGCGACCGCCGCTACCGCCGCGACGCTCGCGTGCGGGCTCGTCGTCGCGTGGGCCGCGCGCACGCAACGCGACAGCGCCCGCGCGGGCCCTGCCCGCCTGTGCGCGCGGATCGCGAGCCTCGGCTACGCGGTGCCGGGCACCGTGCTCGCGATCGGCCTGCTGATGCCGTTCGCGGCGGCCGACCGGCTGTTCGGCGCGGCGCTCGGCCGCGACGGGCTGCTGCTGATGGGCTCGGCCACCGCGCTCGCGATCGCCTATACGGTGCGCTTTCTCGCGATCCCGGCCGGCGGCATCGAGGCCGGCCTCGCGCGCATTCCGCCGTCGCTCGAACAGGCCGCGCGCTCGCTCGGCGAGACGGCCGGCGGCACGCTGCGCCGCGTCCACCTGCCGCTGTTGCGGCCCGCGCTCACGACGAGCGCGCTGCTGGTGTTCGTCGACGCGATGAAGGAATTGCCGGCCACGCTGCTGCTGCGCCCGCTGAACTTCGACACGCTCGCGACCTGGCTGTATGCGGAAGCCGCGCGCGGCACCTATGAAGAAGGCGCGGTCGCCGCGCTCGCGATCGTGGTGGCCGGGCTCGTGCCCGTGATCCTGCTCGCCCGCACCCGCCACAAGATCGGAGCCTGACACCGTGAACCTGCTCGAACTCGACGACCTCTGCATCGCCTACGACACGCCGCACGGCCGCCGCACCGTGGTCGACGGCCTGAGCCTCGCGCTGCCGCGCGGCGAGATCGGCTGCCTGCTCGGCGCGTCCGGCTGTGGCAAGACCACCGTGCTGCGCGCGATCGCCGGCTTCGAGCCCGTGCGCATGGGGCGTATCGTGCTGGACGGCACGCCGGTCGCGGCGCCGTCGCTCGACGTGCCGCCCGAGCGACGGCGGATCGGCCTGATGTTCCAGGATTACGCGCTGTTCCCGCACCTGAGCGCGGCCGACAACGTCGCGTTCGGACTGCGGCGCATGCCGAAGGCCGAACGGCGCCTGCGCGTCGCGGAGTTGCTCGACCTCGTCGGCCTCGCCGATGCCGGCGACGCCTATCCGCACGAACTGTCGGGCGGCCAGCAGCAGCGCGTCGCGCTCGCGCGCGCACTCGCGCCGTCGCCGGAATTGCTGCTGCTCGACGAGCCGTTCTCGAACCTCGACGTCGATACGCGCGAGCGGCTCGCGTTCGAGCTGCGCGACATCCTGAAGCGTACGGGCCACACCGCGATCCTCGTCACGCACAACCAGGCGGAAGCGTTCGCGATCGCCGACCGGATCGGCGTGATGAAGGACGGCCAACTCGCGCAATGGGATACGCCGTACGCGCTGCATCATCATCCGGCCAGCCCGTTCGTCGCGGATTTCGTGCGCCGCGACGCGCTGGCCGACGAACGCGCACGCGCGCTGGCGCGCGGCCGCTGAAGCCGCGCCGCCGACGCGATGGCGCGGCGGCGTGCCCGTCAGGCCGGCTCGGCCAGATCGCGCACGGGCAGCGCGGTCGAATACTTGATCTGCTCCATCGCGAACGACGAACTGACGTCGAACAGCGGCACCGTGCGAATCAGTTGCTTGTACACGCGGTCGTAGTCGTCGATGCCGGCCACGACGACGCGCAGCAGGTAATCGGTCTCGCCGCTCATCCGGTAGACCTCGACTACTTCCGGCATGTCGCGCACCGCCTGCGTGAAGCGCTGCGCCCACTCCTCGGTATGCTGGTTCGTGCGGATCGCGACGAACACGGTCGTGCCGACCCCGAGCTTGCGCGGATCGCACAGCGCAACCTGCGCGCGAATCGCGCCGGTTTCCTTCAGACGCTGCACGCGCTTCCAGCACGGCGTCTGCGACAGGTTCACGCGCTGTGCCAGCTCCGCGATCGGCAGCGTGGCATCCGCCTGCAGCAGCTCCAGCAGCTTGCGATCGATGGCGTCCATTTCTCCATTCCCTCGTCGATAGAAATTTATTCTATTCATCCTGCCCGACGGGGAACAATATGGAAACTGTCTTGGCGCGTCGACCGGTGTAAATACCGATCCGTCACGCAGTCGCCGCGCCAGAAGAAACAGGCGACGCCACCCGACAGGGCGGAATCGCCTGAATTTGCCGGCGCGTCGCGGCTTGCGCGTCGCGCGCGCCCCGGCCGGCGCTCACACGCGGCCGGCCGTCATGCCGCTCAAATACTGCTCAATACGCGACCGTCGCGATCTCGCGCACGAAGCCGTCCTGCTCGAGCGCGTCGACGAACGCGACCGCGTAGTCTTCCGCCGAGATCTTGCTGTTGCCTTGCGCGTCCACGATCAGCTTGCCGACGCCCGTGCGGAACGTGCCCGTGCGCTCGCCCGGCGCGATCAGCGCGGCCGGCGCGAAGAAGGTCCAGTCGAGATCGGCGACCGTCTTCAGGAAGTCGAGCGCGTCGCGGTGCGCGAGCGCGACCGCCTTGTACGCTTCGGGGAAACCTTCGGTGTCGACGAGCTGCTTGCCCGGCGCGACTTCGAGCGAACCTGCACCGCCCACCACGACGAGCCGCTTCAAACCGGCCTGACGCGTGCCGGCGACCAGCGCCTTCGCAACCGCGACGACCTTCGCCGCGTCGTCCTGCTTCGGGCCGTACGCGCTTGCGACGACGTCATGGCCCGGCAGCGCGGCCGCGATGCTGGCCGCATCGAACAGGTCGGCCGCCTTCGCAGTGATGCCGTCGCCGGATGCGCCCGGATGGCGCGACAGCGCCGTGACACGGTGGCCACGCCGCACGGCTTCCGCCGCGATGCGCGAGCCGATCATGCCGGTGGCGCCGAACAGCGCGATATTCAACGAACGTTGCGTCATATCGATTCTCCAGAGTTGAAAATATGTAACACAATTAATTACATATAAGACCGAAAAAAACGGGGCGAAGCCCCCGTTGCGCCGATCGCCGCGCGTACGCGCCGTCCGGCTTCCTGCCCTGCCTGCCGACGGTCAATCGCCGTCGGCACCCGCCATCGATTACCCGCCGGCGCGCGCCGCCCGTTGCGTGCGCTGCTCCCGATCCAGCATGTCGGCCGTCACGTCGACGAGCGTGCGTATGGCGAGCGACGCCTCCATCGCGCGCTGCGCGTCGCCGATATAGCCCGTCAGCACGCCCTGGATGTGCCGCCCGACGAGACACGCCGGATTCGGCGCCTCGCGGTGCAGCGCGAACAGCTGCGCATCGTCGACCGCGCGATACACGTCGAGCAGCGTGATCTCGCTCGGCTCGCGCGCCAGCAGCGCACCGCCGCCCGCGCCGAGCTGCGACGTCGTCAGCCCTGCGGCCGCCAGCATCGACAACAACCGGCGAATCAGCGCCGGATTCGTATTCACGCTGCCCGCGATGATGTCGGACGACAACGGCACGCCTTCCTGCATCGACAGCAAGGCGAGCACGTGGACGGCAAACGCGAACCGGCTGCTGGTATTCATTCGTGACTCACTCGGCGACGCCGGCCCGACCCGCAACCGGCGACATATGTAACCATCATAATTACAATTCGCGGATCATGCAAGCCCGCGTCATTCGCCGCTCGCGGGTTTCGTCCCCGAGGCGCCCTGCTGGCTCCACTGCTGGAGTTTCTTGCCGGCTTCGGCGATCTTCGCGCCCGCTTCGGAAGCCGCATGCGCGACGACCGCGGACGCCGCCGCGTCGATCTGCGCCTGCGCGGCCGACGCGAGGCCGCTGGCGGACAACGGCGGCACGGCCGACGCCGCGGACGCGAGGCCGGCCTTCGCCGCGTTGATCTGTTGATTGACGGTGCTTGCCACCTGGTCGAGCGCCTTGGCCGCATGGTTCGCGGCGTCGGCCGCCGCGCTGGCGGCCGTATCGGGTTGGGCGGCCGGCGTGCCGGACTTCTCGCAGCCCGCGAGCAACAGCAGCGCACCGGCGGCCACGGCCGCCAGCACGAACCCGGGCGCGCGACGCGCCCGCGATGTCTTCATGTTCATCAGCAATCTCCGGCCGCGCATGGCGCGACCTCGTGGTTGGACCGGGGTTGATGATACCGCCTGTGGAACAGGCCCAATGACGACCCACCATTAAAAATGCCTTTCAATTTCGGACTCGTCTGATTCAATCGCACGCGCCACGCCTCTAAAGTGGGCACGCTTCGATCCGCTTCGTACGTGCCCCTTTCCCTCGTCATGGCTTTCCTCGTTGATTGGCTCATCGCCCTGGCCGCGCTGCTCGCGGCCACCCTGTTCCTGTGTCTGCGCGCGCCGTCGGCGCGCCGCCTCGCCGCATCCGGGCGGCCGCGCCGCATCGCCTGTGCGCGCCTGCTCGCGCAGGCCGTGATCGGCTTCTGGACGGCCGCGCTGATCGTCGCGCAAGGCATCCTCGGCGCCGATGGCGACGGGCAGTCCCTCGCCAGCTTCGCCGCGCTCGCGTTCGCCGCGCTCGGGCTGGCGACCGTCGCCGCCTACTGGTCCGCGTGCGCGCTGCGGCTGCGCCGGCCGCCCACGCTGTTCGAGCGCCACTGACGCGCCAGATCGGTGCGCGCCTCGCGCCGGCGCGCACCGCTTCATTCGTCATACGCACCAGTTCGGCACGCATCGCACCACGCACGTGCACCCGACGCGCTGCGCGGCCGGCGGCGGTCACGCCCCGATCCCGTGCACGATTCACCGGAATGCCGCATCGCGCGGGTCTCCCGGCACCAATTCCACGCAGCCGTTCACCACGTTGGCTCGATACTTGCGTTCCTCGCCCGTTTTTTGCGCAAGGAAGCCACGGCATGGATGGTCTGAAATCCGGCGTCGACACACTGTTCCTGTTGATCGGTGCCGTCATGGTGCTCGCAATGCACGCGGGCTTCGCATTTCTCGAACTCGGCACGGTTCGCAAGAAGAACCAGGTCAACGCGCTCGTGAAGATCCTGGTCGACTTCTCGGTGTCGACGCTCGCGTATTTCCTGATCGGCTACACGATCGCGTACGGCGTCGAATTCTTCGACGACATCGGCACGCTGTCGCAGCACAACGGCTACGCGCTCGTGCGGTTCTTCTTCCTGCTGACGTTCGCGGCGGCGATCCCGGCGATCGTGTCCGGCGGCATCGCCGAGCGCGCGAAGTTCAATCCGCAGCTCGTCGCGACGCTGATCATCGTCGGCTTCATCTATCCGTTCTTCGAAGGCGTCGCGTGGAACGAGCGCTACGGCGTGCAAGCGTGGCTCACGCACGCGTTCGGCGCGCCGTTCCACGACTTCGCGGGCTCGGTCGTCGTGCATGCGTTCGGCGGCTGGGTCGCGCTGCCGGCCGTGCTGCTGCTCGGCGCGCGCCACGGCCGCTATGCGAAGGACGGCCGGATCGCCGCGCATCCGCCGTCGAACATCCCGTTCCTCGCGCTCGGCGCGTGGGTGCTCGCGGTCGGGTGGTTCGGCTTCAACGTGATGAGCGCGCAGACGCTCGACAAGATCAGCGGCCTCGTCGCGGTGAACTCGCTGATGGCGATGGTCGGCGGCACGCTCGCGGCATGGATGGCCGGCCGCAACGACCCGGGCTTCACGTACAACGGGCCGCTCGCGGGCCTCGTCGCGGTCTGCGCGGGCTCCGACGTGATGCACCCGATCGGCGCGCTCGTCACCGGCGCCGCGGCCGGGGCGCTGTTCGTCGCGATGTTCACCTGCGTACAGAACCGCTGGCGCATCGACGACGTGCTCGGCGTCTGGCCGCTGCACGGGATGTGCGGCGCGCTCGGCGGCCTCGCGGCCGGCGTGTTCGGGCTGCCGGCGCTCGGCGGTCTCGGCGGCGTGTCGTTCCTGTCGCAGCTCGTCGGCACGCTTGGCGGCATCGCGATCGCGACCGCGGGCGGCACGCTCGTCTACGGCGTGCTGAAGGCGACCGTCGGCCTGCGTCTCGATCGCGAAGCCGAATTCGACGGCGCGGACCTGTCGATCCACCGCATCTCGGCCACGCCCGAGCGCGACTGAGCGCAAACGCTTGCGACCGGCGTCCGTCAGCTCACCGGACGGACGCCCGACGCATCATTACGTTTCCGATTCAAAAAACTTTCATCTAGCGTCCTTACACTTCGGTCCAGTTTTCAATTCGCCTTCACGAAGCTTGCCGCTCGCCTGCTTCGCGAAGGCCATGCTTCCAACAACCGAAACTGGACTCCACATGCCCGCGTTGCCCAATGCTTCCCGTCGTCAGGCCCTGAAGATCCTCGCCGGCGCGCCGATGCTTCCCCTTTCCGGCCTCGCGCTGCCGGCCCTGCTGACGGGTTGCGGCGGCGACGACGATCCCGCGTCGACGCCGGTCGCCGCCGCCTATACGTCGGCGGCATTCTCGGCGATGGCCGCGCCGACGCTCGACAACGCGGCCGCGATGGCCACGACGACGGTTGGCTCGACGCTGGCGGTGTCGTTCTCGGACGGCTCGTCGCGCAACTTCAAGCTCGCGTACAAGCCGTTCTTCGTGACCGGCGACATGGTGCCGGACGGCAACGGCGGCACGACGCTCGCGGGCGGCTACTACGACATCAACAACCAGCCGATCATCGATCGCTCGGTCGCCGGCAAGGAACGCCAGTTCTATTCCGACTGCCCGGACGGCAGCTCGCTGCTGACGCTGAAGAACGCCACCGTGCCCGGCGTGAAGGGCAACGCGGTGTTCGCGGTCGTGCAGTTCGAATACACGACGCGCGACCAGGCGAGCGCATCGCAGTACGGCCAGCTGCCGTCGCCGATCGCGGTGATCACGCTCGACCAGGACCCGGCCACCGGCGCGCTGAAGGTCGTGAAGTACCACAACGTCGACACGTCGAAGGCGCACGGCCTGTGGATCACCTGCGGCGCGAGCCTGTCGCCGTGGGGCACGCACCTGTCGAGCGAGGAATACGAGCCGGACGCGACGAAGGCCGCGACCGACGCGCAGTTCAAGGCATTCAGCAAGAACACGTTCGGCGACGAGACGAAGGCGAACCCCTACCACTACGGCCACCTGCCCGAGATCACCGTGAATCCGGACGGCACCGGCACCGTGAAGAAGCACTACTGCCTCGGCCGCATCTCGCACGAGCTGATCCAGGTGATGCCGGACCAGCGCACCGTGATGATGGGCGACGACGCGACCAACGGCGGCCTGTTCATGTTCGTCGCGGACAAGGCGGCCGACCTGTCGGCCGGCACGCTGTACGTCGCGAAGTGGACGCAGACGTCGTCCGCCGGCGCGGGCACCGCGACGCTCACGTGGATCAGGATCGGCCACGCGACCAGCAGCGAGATCGAAGCGCTCGCGAACACGCTGAAGGCGTCGGACATCATGGACCTCGCGACCGTCGACCCGAACGATGCGAGCTACACGAAGATCCATTTCGGCGGCAAGTTCAACTGGATGCGCGTGAAGCCGGGGATGGAAAAGGCGGCCGCGTTCCTCGAGACGCACCGCTACGCGGCGCTCATCGGCGGCAGCATGGCGTTCACGAAGCTCGAAGGCACGACCGTGAACGCGAAGGACAAGATCGTCTACACGGCGATGTCGCGGATCGAGACGTCGATGGTCAAGGGCAACGCGGTGTCGCGCGACGTCGCGGTCGACAAGAAGATCGCCGCGGGCGCCGTCTACGCGCTGAACCTGAAGGCCGGCCAGCGCGACACGACGGGCGCCGCGATCGACAGCGAATGGGTGCCGGTCGACATGGGCGCGCCGGCCGCGCTGGTCGGCGAGGATCTCGCCGCGGCCGACGCGCTCGGCAACCTCGCGAACCCGGACAAGATCGCGAATCCGGACAATCTGAAGTTCTCCGAAAAGCTGCGCACGCTGTTCATCGGCGAAGACTCGGGGATGCACGTGAACAACTTCCTGTGGGCCTACAACGTCGACACGAAGTCGCTCGCGCGCGTGCTGTCGTGCCCGGCCGGCGCCGAATCGACGGGCCTGCACGCGGTCGACGAAATCAACGGCTGGACGTACATCATGAGCAACTTCCAGCACGTGGGCGACTGGGAATCGCCGCTGCACGACAAGGTCAAGCCGACGCTCGACCCGCTCGTGCGCGCGAACTACAAGGATCGCTTCGGCGCCAGCGTCGGCTACCTGACGGCCGAGCAGACCAGCATCAAGCTCGCGAAGGGCTGACCGGCCACGCACGAGGGGCGTGGCTCGCCAGCCGGGCACGCCCACCGGGCCCCTTTCTTCATCATCGTTCATTCGTCGGCGCTCCACGCCGTTTCACGCGCGATGCCCACTGCGGGCATCGCGCTTTTTTTTTGCGTGGGCGAATCGTGCAAGCGGCGCAAACGGCACGCGCAAGCAGGCGCGAAACCGGCCAGGACGGGGCGTTTGCGGCGATCGGGGGATAATACGGGCCTGACGCGTCCGGGCGGACGGTCGGAAAGACAGGCAAAAAAAAGCGCCACGGAGACCGTGGCGCTAAAAAAGTTCTAGCCATTCCGAGGGCCGTGCTAGAACCTGAGAGACTGCGCGAAACATCGTTGCCGGTTAAACTCTTGAAACGATGTTTCGAAAACGTGAGACATTCTTTCCGTTTCCGCCCGACAAGTCAAGCGGTATTTGCACCGGTTCATGCACTTTCCGGCAATGCTCCTTTGAGCGTTTTCCTAATAAACCAAGGGTGAACCCGTAAAATCTCATCCAATGACCGGTTTGCCCGCGGAACATGCATCCTTTGACAATAGTCCTACAATACCAACAAAATTGAAATCGAGTTTCGGAATTAGAGAGAATCCCTCGTGTCGACACCTGTAACCTCTCCCGCGTCGCGGGACCGTGAATCGTCGCCCGACGAGATCACCGCCCTTGCCCGCGGCCTCGCCGTGCTGCGCCGCATCGCGGCTGCCGACGCGCCCGTCAGCAACCGCGAACTGACCGAATTGACCGGCATCCCGAAGCCGACCGTCTCGCGCATCACCGCGACGCTCGTCAGCGCCGGCTTCCTGTTCCAGTTGCCTGACAGCGAGCGCTTCGTGCTGACCGCGTCGGTGCTCGAACTGAGCCACGGTTTCCTGCGCAACTTCGACATCCGCGCGCGTTCGCGGCCGTTCATGATCGAGCTGGCCGAGCGCACGTCGCTGTCCGTGCACCTCGCGGTGCGCGACCGGCTCGACATGGTCGCGATCGACGTGATCCGCCCGCGCTCGGCCGTGCTCGTCACGCGCCTCGAGATCGGCTCGCGGATGGACATCGCGCGTACGGCCGTGGGCCGCGCGTATCTCGCCGCGCTCGAGGACGACGAGCGCCGCCAGCTGCTCGAGTCGCTGCGCACCACGGCCGGCGACGACTGGCCGCACGTATCCGCCCGCCTGACGCCCGCGCTCGACGAAGCGATGCGCGACGGCCACGCGATCGCGATCGGCGAATGGCGCGAAGGCCTGAATGCGGTCGCGGCCGGTTTCGTCGGCCCGTCGGGCCAGCGCTATTCGGTGAATTGCGGCGGCGCGTCGCACCAGTGTCCGCCCGAATGGCTGCAGCAGCACGTGGTGCCCGCGCTGCAGGAATGCATCGCGAAAATCACCCGCGAAATCGGCGGCGCGCCGGCCCGGCGCATCGGCCTGTAACCGTTTCGTCATCGCGCCGTCGCGTTGTGTAACGACCGTAACCCGTTGAAAGATAGACCGCTGGACTGTAACGGGGACGGCACGTAGGATCATGCCCATCGTCGCGCCGCATTCGCGGTGCGCACCGCTCTTTTCCCGCGCGGATCGGCGGGGCCCCGGACCGAGCCGGGCCGCCCCGTCCCGTCACCCGCACGCCCACGCGCAGCCGAGCAGCCCGATTTCCGGCCCGCCGCGCCGTCTTCCTGACAGAACACGATGGATAACGAACAAAAGCCCACGCCCCCTTCGAAAGACCCCGCGCCCGCCGTCGCCCGGCGCCCGCGCCGCACGCTGCTGATCGGCACCGCCGCGGTCGTCGTGATCGGCGGCCTGTTGTGGTGGCACCCGTGGAACCGCACGCCGGCGGCAGGCAGCACCGCGAAAGGCGCGGGCGCCAGCGCCGCCGCGGGCAGCCATCGCGGCCGCGGCGGCCCCGCCGCGATGGCGAACATGCCGCAGCCGGTGCAGGTCGCGACCGCGACGCAGGGCGAGATGCCGATCGTGCTGTCCGCGCTCGGCACGGTCACGCCGCTCGCGAACGTGACGGTGAAGACGCAGCTGTCGGGCTACCTGCAGTCGGTGTCGTTCCAGGAAGGCCAGCTCGTCAAGAAGGGCGACGTGCTCGCGCAGATCGACCCGCGTCCGTACCAGGTCGCGCTCGAGAACGCCGAAGGCACGCATGCGCGCGACGCGGCGCTGCTCGCGACCGCCCGCCTCGACCTGAAGCGCTACCAGACGCTGCTGTCGCAGGACTCGATCGCGTCGCAAACCGTCGATACGCAGGCGTCCCTCGTCAAGCAGTACGAAGGCGCGGTGAAGACCGACCAGGCCGCGATCGATTCCGCGAAACTCAATCTCACGTATGCGCGCATCACGGCGCCGGTGTCGGGCCGCGTCGGCCTGCGCCAGGTCGACCCCGGCAACTACGTGACGCCGGGCGATACCAACGGCATCGTCGTGATCACGCAGTTGCAGCCGATGAGCGTGATCTTCACGACGTCGGAAGACAACCTGCCGCAAATCCTCAAGCAGGTGAACGCGGGCCAGAAGCTGTCGGTCACCGCGTACAACCGCAACAACACGGTGCCGCTCGAGACGGGCGCGCTCGCGACGCTCGACAACCAGATCGACACGAGCACCGGCACGGTCAAGCTGCGCGCGAATTTCGATAACAAGGCAGGCATGCTGTTCCCGAATCAGTTCGTGAACACGCGGCTGCTCGTCGACGTGATGCGCAACGCGACGATCGTGCCGACCTCCGCCGTGCTGACGGGCTCGATCGGCCAGTTCGTCTACGTCGTCAAACCCGACGATACGGTGACCGTGCGCAAGGTCACGATCGGGCCGGTCGACGGCGAACGCACGAGCATCGTCAGCGGCGTCGCGCTCGGCGAGCGCGTGGTGACCGACGGCTCGGACCGCCTGCGCGAAGGCGCGAAGATCTCGATTCCGGCCGACAAGCCGAAAGGCGCGTCGGGCGCGCACGGCGCCGGCGCGGCGTCGGGCGCCTCGGCGGCCTCGGGCGCGGCCGGTCATCGCGGCGGACACAAGCACGGCGCGTCGCAGGCCGCGGCCCCCGCGGCCCAGTAACGCGCGGGCCGCTCGATGAATCCATCCCGCCTCTTCATTCTCCGGCCGGTCGGCACCGCTCTCCTGATGGCGGCGATCATGCTGGCCGGTCTCGTCGCGCTGCGCTTCCTGCCGCTCGCCGCGCTGCCCGAAGTCGACTATCCAACGATCCAGGTCCAGACCTTCTATCCGGGCGCGAGCCCGGAGGTGATGACGTCGTCGGTCACCGCGCCGCTCGAACGCCAGTTCGGGCAGATGCCGTCGCTGAACCAGATGTCGTCGCAAAGCTCGGCCGGCGCGTCGGTGATCACGCTGCAGTTCTCGCTCGACCTGCCGCTCGACATCGCCGAACAGGAAGTGCAGGCCGCGATCAACGCGGCCGGCAACCTGCTGCCGTCCGACCTGCCCGCCCCGCCGATCTACGCGAAGGTGAACCCGGCCGATGCGCCGGTCCTGACGCTCGCCGTCAAGTCGAAGACGCTGCCGCTCACGCAGGTGCAGGACCTCGCGGACACGCGCCTCGCGATGAAGATCTCGCAGATCGCCGGCGTCGGCCTCGTGAGCCTGTCGGGCGGCAACCGGCCGGCCGTGCGGATCCAGGCGAACCCGACCGCGCTCGCGCAGTACGGGATGAACCTCGACGACCTGCGCACGACGATCTCGAACCTGAACGTCAACACGCCGAAGGGCAACTTCGACGGCCCGACGCGCGCGTATACGATCAACGCGAACGACCAGCTGACGAGCGCCGACCAGTACAACAGCGCGGTCGTCGCGTACAAGAACGGCCGCCCGGTGATGCTGACCGACGTCGCGACGGTCGTCGCCGGCTCGGAGAACACCAAGCTCGGCGCATGGGTGAATGCGGACCCGGCGATCATCCTGAACGTGCAGCGCCAGCCGGGCGCGAACGTGATCGCGACCGTCGACGCGATCAAGGCGCAGTTGCCGAAGCTGCAGGAAACGCTGCCGGCCGCGCTCGACGTCGAGATCGTCACCGACCGCACGACGATGATCCGCGCGGCCGTGCGCGACGTGCAGTTCGAGCTGCTGCTCGCGGTCGCGCTCGTCGTGCTGGTGATGTACCTGTTCCTCGCGAACGTCTACGCGACGATCATTCCGAGCCTGTCGGTGCCGCTGTCGCTGATCGGCACGCTCGCGGTGATGTACATGGCCGGCTTCTCGCTGAACAACCTGTCGCTGATGGCGCTCACGATCGCGACCGGCTTCGTCGTCGACGACGCGATCGTGATGATCGAGAACATCGCGCGCTACGTCGAGGAAGGCGAGACGGGGCTCGAGGCCGCGCTGAAGGGTTCGCGGCAGATCGGCTTCACGATCATCTCGCTGACGGTGTCGCTGATCGCGGTGCTGATCCCGCTGCTGTTCATGGGCGACGTGGTCGGCCGCCTCTTCCACGAATTCGCGATCACGCTCGCGGTGACGATCGTGATCTCGGCGATCGTGTCGCTCACGCTCGTGCCGATGCTGTGCGCGAAGCTGCTGCGCCATTCGCCGCCGCCGGAGAGCCACCGCTTCGAGGCGCGCGTGCACCGCGCGATCGACTGGGTGATCGCGCGCTACGCGGTCGCGCTCGAATGGGTGCTGAACCGCCAGCGCTCGACGCTCGTCGTCGCGCTGCTGACGCTCGGGCTGACCGCCCTGCTCTATGTGTTCGTGCCGAAGGGCTTCTTCCCCGCGCAGGACACCGGCGTGATCCAGGCGATCACGCAGGCGCCGCAGTCGATCTCGTACGGCGCGATGGCCGAACGCCAGCAGGCGCTCGCGGCCGAAATCCTGAAGGACCCGAACATCGACAGCCTAACGTCGTTCATCGGCGTCGACGGCAGCAACATCACGCTGAACAGCGGCCGGATGCTGATCAACCTGAAGGCACGCGACGAACGCACCGAAACCGCCGCGCAGATCATCCGCGACCTGCAGCAGCGCGTCGCGAACGTCACCGGCATTTCGCTGTTCATGCAGCCGGTGCAGGATCTGACGATCGATTCGACGGTCAGCCCGACGCAGTACCAGTTCATGCTGACGAGCCCGAACTCGGAAGAATTCGCGACCTGGGTGCCGAAGCTCGTCGCGCGGCTGCAGCAGGAGCCGTCGCTCGCCGACGTCGCGACCGACCTGCAGAGCAACGGCCAGTCGGTGTACATCGAGATCGACCGCGCGAGCGCCGCGCGCTTCGGCATCACGCCGGCGACCGTCGACAACGCGCTGTACGACGCGTTCGGCCAGCGCATCGTGTCGACGATCTTCACGCAGTCGAACCAGTACCGCGTGATTCTCGAATCGGAGCCGAAGGAGCAGCACTACGCGCAATCGCTGAACGACATCTACCTGCCGTCGGCCGGCGGCGGCCAGGTGCCGCTGTCGTCGATCGCGTCGTTCCACGAGCGGCCGTCGCCGCTGCTGGTCGCGCACCTGTCGCAGTTCCCGTCGACGACCATCTCGTTCAACCTCGCGCCGGGCGCGTCGCTCGGCGAGGCCGTCAAGGCGATCGAGGCCGCCGAGAAGGACATCGGCCTGCCCGGCTCGTTCCAGACGCGCTTCCAGGGCGCGGCGCTCGCGTTCCAGGCGTCGCTGTCGAACCAGCTGTTCCTGATCCTCGCGGCGGTCGTCACGATGTACATCGTGCTCGGCGTGCTGTACGAGAGCTACATCCACCCGATCACGATCCTGTCGACGCTGCCGTCGGCCGGCGTCGGCGCGCTGCTCGCGCTGATGATCACCGGGCACGACCTCGACATCATCGGGATCATCGGCATCGTGCTGCTGATCGGCATCGTGAAGAAGAACGCGATCATGATGATCGACTTCGCGCTCGAGGCCGAACGCGTCGAAGGCAAGCCGCCGCGCGAGGCGATCTACCAGGCGTGCCTGCTGCGCTTCCGGCCGATCCTGATGACGACGCTCGCCGCGCTGCTCGGCGCGGTGCCGCTGATCGTCGGCTCCGGCGCGGGCTCCGAGCTGCGCCAGCCGCTCGGGATCGCGATCGCCGGCGGCCTGATCGTGTCGCAGGTGCTGACGCTGTTTACGACGCCCGTGATCTATCTCGGCTTCGACTCGCTCGCGCGCCGCGTGCGCGGCTGGTTCGAACGCCACGGCCCGCAAGCCGGCACGCGCACGGATGCGTAAGCGATGAACCTGTCGCGTCCCTTCATCACCCGCCCCGTCGCGACGACGCTGCTCGCGCTCGGCGTCGCGCTCGCGGGCCTGTTCGCGTTCATCAAGCTGCCGGTGTCGCCGCTGCCGCAGGTCGATTTCCCGACGATCTCGGTGCAGGCGTCGCTGCCGGGCGCGAGCCCGGAAACGGTCGCGACCAGCGTGACGAGCCCGCTGGAGCGGCACCTCGGCTCGATCGCGGACGTCTCCGAAATGACGTCGACGAGCACGGTCGGCAATGCACGGATCATCCTGCAGTTCGGCCTGAACCGCGACATCGACGGCGCCGCGCGCGACGTGCAGGCCGCGATCAACGCGGCGCGCGCCGATCTGCCCGCCGCGCTGAAGAGCAACCCGACCTACCGCAAGGTCAACCCGGCCGATTCGCCGATCATGGTCGTCGCGCTGACCTCGGAAACGGCGTCGCCGGCGAAGGTGTACGACGCCGCATCGACGGTGCTGCAGCAGTCGCTGTCGCAGATCGACGGGATCGGCCAGGTCACCGTGAGCGGCTCCGCGAACCCGGCCGTGCGCGTCGAGCTCGAACCGCAGTCGCTGTTCCACTACGGGATCGGCCTCGAGGACGTGCGCGCCGCGCTGGCCTCCGCGAACGCCAACGCGCCGAAGGGCGCGATCGAGTTCGGCCCGCAGCGCTTCCAGCTCTATACGAACGACCAGGCGTCCCAGGCGTCGCAATACCGCGACCTCGTCGTCGCGTACCGCAACGGCTCGGCCGTGCGGCTGTCCGACCTGTCCGACGTCGTCGATTCGGTCGAGGACCTGCGCAACCTCGGTTTGTCGAACGGCAAGCGCGCGGTGCTCGTGATCATCTACCGGTCGCCCGGCGCGAACATCATCGAGACGCTCGACCGCGTGCGCGCGGCGCTGCCCCAGCTCACCGCGTCGCTGCCGGCCGACATCACGGTCACGCCGGTGCTCGACCGCTCGACCACCATCCGCGCGTCGCTGAAGGACACCGAGCACACGCTGCTGATCGCGATCAGCCTCGTCGTGATGGTCGTGTTCCTGTTCCTGCGCAACTGGCGCGCGACGCTGATCCCGAGCGTCGCGGTGCCGATCTCGATCGTCGGCACGTTCGGCGCGATGTACCTGCTCGGCTTCTCGATCGACAACCTGTCGCTGATGGCGCTGATCGTCGCGACCGGCTTCGTCGTCGACGACGCGATCGTCGTGCTCGAGAACATCTCGCGGCACATCGAGAACGGCAAGCCGCGGATGCAGGCGGCGTTCGACGGCGCCCGCGAAGTCGGCTTCACGGTGCTGTCGATGAGCATCTCGCTCGTCGCGGTGTTCCTGCCGATCCTGCTGATGGGCGGGATCGTCGGGCGCCTGTTCCGCGAGTTCGCGCTGACGCTGTCGCTCGCGATCGCCGTGTCGCTCGCGGTGTCGCTCACGCTCACGCCGATGATGTGCGCGCGCCTGCTGCCGGAACAACACGACCCGCAAAGCGAGGGCCGCTTCGGGCGCTTCCTCGAACGCGGCTTCGCGCGCATGCAGCGCGGCTACGAGCGTTCGCTGTCGTGGGCGCTGCGCCGGCCGCTGCTGATCCTGCTGACGCTGTTCGCGACGATCGGGCTGAACCTCTACCTGTACGTCGTCGTGCCGAAGGGCTTTTTCCCGCAGCAGGACACCGGGCTGATGATCGGCGGCATCCAGGCCGACCAGTCGACGTCGTTCCAGGCGATGAAGCTGAAGTTCTCCGAGATGATGCGGATCGTGCAGGGCAACCCGAACGTGAAGAGCGTCGCAGGCTTCACCGGCGGCACGCAGACCAACTCGGGCTTCATGTTCGTCACGCTGAAGGACCGCACCGAGCGCAAGCTGTCGGCCGACCAGGTGATCCAGCAGCTGCGCCCGCGGCTGGCGGACGTGGCGGGCGCGCGCACGTTCCTGCAGGCGGCGCAGGACATCCGCGTCGGCGGCCGGCAGAGCAACGCGCAGTACCAGTTCACGCTGCTAGGCGATTCGAGCGCCGACCTGTACAAGTGGGGGCCGATCCTGACCGAAGCGCTGCAGAAGCGCCCCGAGCTGACCGACGTGAACTCCGACCAGCAGCAAGGCGGCCTCGAGGCGATGGTGACGATCGACCGCGCGACCGCCGCGCGGTTCGGCATCAAGCCCGCGCAGATCGACAACACGCTGTACGACGCGTTCGGCCAGCGCCAGGTCTCGACGATCTACAACCCGCTGAACCAGTACCACGTCGTGATGGAAGTCGCGCCGAAGTACTGGCAGAGCCCGGAGATGCTCAACCAGGTGTGGATCAGCACGTCGGGCGGCAGCGCGAACGGCTCGCAGACCACCAACGCGGCCGCCGGCACCTTCGTCGCGACCTCGGCCGGCACGTCGAGCGCCGGCACGGCCGCGCAGAGCGCCGCGGCGATCGCGTCCGACTCCGCGCGCAACCAGGCGCTCAACGCGATCGCGGCGAGCGGCAAGTCGAGCGCGTCGTCGGGCGCGTCGGTGTCGACGTCGAAGTCGACGATGATCCCGCTGTCGGCGATCGCGACGTTCGGGCCGAGCACGACGCCGTTGTCGGTCAACCACCAGGGGCTGTTCGTCGCGACGACGATCTCGTTCAACCTGCCGCCGGGCGTGTCGCTGTCGCAGGCGACGCAGATCATCTATCAGACGATGGCGCAGATCGGCGTCCCGCCGACGATCGTCGGCAGCTTCCAGGGCACCGCGCAGGCGTTCCAGCAGTCGATGAACGATCAACCGATCCTGATCCTCGCGGCGCTGCTGGCCGTCTACATCGTGCTCGGGATCCTGTACGAGAGCTACATCCACCCGATCACGATCCTGTCGACGCTGCCGTCGGCCGGCGTCGGCGCGCTGCTCGCGCTGCTGCTGTTCAAGACCGAGTTCAGCATCATCGCGCTGATCGGCGTGATCCTGCTGATCGGCATCGTGAAGAAGAACGCGATCATGATGGTCGACTTCGCGATCGACCAGACGCGCAACAACGGGAAGTCGTCGTTCGACGCGATCCACGAGGCGTGCCTGCTGCGCTTCCGCCCGATCATGATGACGACGATGGCGGCGCTGCTCGGCGCGCTGCCGCTCGCGTTCGGCAGCGGCGACGGCGCCGAGCTGCGCGCGCCGCTCGGGATCGCGATCGCCGGCGGCCTGGTGATGTCGCAGGTGCTGACGCTCTATACGACGCCCGTCGTCTACCTGTACATGGACCGGTTCCGCGTATGGGGCGAGAAGCGCCGCAACCGCCGCGGCAATACCGGCGGGCCGGCGGTCGCCGGCGAGTGACGGAAAGCGGCTGCCCTTCGGGCAGCCGTCTTTTGCGCTTGATTGGCGGGCTCGGTTGCCGGACTTGTTTGCCGGCCGCGATCGGCTATCGTGTGTCCATGTCCACCGCCGCGCCTTCCCGGGAACCCGCCATGAACGTCCAGCTCAATCACACGATCGTCTGGTGCCGCGACAAGCATGCGTCGAGCCGCTTCGTCACCGAACTGCTGGAATTGCCGCCGCCGACGCCGTTCGGCGCAATGCTGGTCGTCGCGCTCGACAACGGCGTGTCGCTCGATTTTTACGAACAGGCGGGGGAAATCCGGTCGCAGCATTACGCGTTCCTGATCGACGAAGCCGGCTTCGACCGCGTGCTCGCGCGCATTCGCGAACGCGGGTTGCCGCACTGGGCCGATCCGGCGAAGCGGCAAGCCGGCGACATCTACCGCCACAACGGCGGACGCGGCGTGTACTTCGACGATCCGGACGGCCACTTCCTCGAAGTGATGACGCAGCCGTATGTGCTGAACGGGTAGCGCGGCAGGCCGGCGGGGCGCCGGCCCGGCATGCGCGGCGCGGGTGTCGCCCGGTTGCGGACGAGACCCGGCCGATTGTCCGACTGTCGCCCGCTGCCGTTACTCGGCGGCAGCCGTCGTCTTGCGCGGACGACGCGCGCGCGGCGCCGCCTTGCGGGCCGGTTTCTTCGGCTTGGCGGCGGCCGGGGCTTCGGCAGCCGCTTCGGGGAGTGCCGCGTCGTGCGACGGTTGCACGGCCTCGTCCCGAGCGTCGGACGCGCGAGCCGCCGGTTCGGCCGCCGCCGCCGCGTGCCGCTCGTCATGCGCCGCGTCGCGATGCGGTTCGTCCGCATGCCGGCCGGGCACGTGCGCTTCGCCACCGTGTGTCGTATCGCCCTGCACGGCGGCGTCCGGCTTGCCGGCCGCGTGGCGACCGGCGCCCTTCGCGGCCGCGCCCTTCTTCGCGGCGGTCTTCTTGGCCGCGCTCTTGCGCGCGCGCTTGCGGCCATCCTTCGCGTCGTCGTGCGCGTCGGTCACATCGGGCGTGTCGGCCGTATCGGCCGGCGCCGCATCAGCGACCTCGGCAAACTCCGCGTCTTCCGCGTCGAACTGCACGCTTTCGTGAACGACCGCTTCCGCGCGCTGCCCGCGACGGTGCGCGTCGCGGCCGGCCGGTGCCGGCTCCGCCGCGCGCGCGCCGTGATGCGCGCCGTGGTGCGCCGCGCCACCGTCACCGCCCGCCGCGACGTGCTCGGCCGCGGCCGACTGGCGGGCCCGCGACACGAACGCGCCCGACTTGTCGTCGCGCCCCACTTCGAGCAGGCCGCGCGCCTGCGCCTCGTCGAGCAGGTTGCCGAACGCGCGGAACCCGTAGTACGACTCGTTGAAGTCCGGCTTGCGACGCTTGATCGCGCTCTTGAGCACCGACGCCCAGATCTTGCCGACGTCGTCGCGCTCCGACGCGAGCGCGTCGAACGTCTCGACCGCCAGCGCGATCGCCTCGGCCTTGCGCGCATCCATGTCGTGCTTGCGCGACGGCTCGTCCGGTCGCTTCGCGCCGCCGTTGCCCGCGCGCTGCTGCTGTTCGCGCTTCGCGAGCGCACGCTGCTGCTCGCGCACCAGATCGTCGTAGAAGATGAATTCGTCGCAGTTCGCGACCAGCAGATCCGACGTCGATTTCTTCACGCCGACGCCGATCACCTTCTTCGCGTTCTCGCGCAGCTTCGACACGAGCGGCGAAAAATCCGAGTCGCCGCTGATGATCACGAACGTATCGACGTGCGACTTCGTGTAGCAGAGGTCAAGGGCATCCACGACGAGCCGGATGTCGGCCGAGTTCTTGCCCGACTGGCGCACGTGCGGAATCTCGATCAGCTCGAAGCTCGCTTCGTGCATCGACGCCTTGAAGCCCTTGTAGCGATCCCAGTCGCAATAGGCCTTCTTCACGACGATGCTGCCCTTCAGCAGCAGGCGCTCCAGCACGGGCTTGATGTCGAATTTCTCGTACTTCGCATCGCGCACGCCGAGCGCGACGTTCTCGAAGTCGCAGAACACGGCCATGCTGACGTTGTCCAGGGGTAATGCCATGTGTACTCCAACCGGTGGGCCGACGCGTGATGCACGCGTAGCGGCGAAAAATGCATCGCGCACATGATAGCCGGTCGGCGCGTCATTCCCGCATCCGTGTGAACGAATGAACGCCGGTACCCGGCACCGGTACGCCGAAGCCGGTACGCCCGAAGCCGGTACGCCCGATGCCGGTACGCCCGATGCCGGTACGCCCGATGCCGGTACGCCCCTTATTACGTGCGCACCGTCGGGGCGATTCGACATTACACTTGAGTTATCGGTCGTCCGTCCCTATCTGCACGGATGACGCATCGAGCAAGGAGCGGTTTCATGACGACGAAGGTACTGCTGATTGGCGCGACCGGCCGGACGGGCCAGGCCTGCGCGGATCTGCTGCTCAAGCAGCCGGAGTTCGAGGTCACGGCGCTCGTGCGCCGGCACGGCTATGCGCTGGCGGGCGCACGGGTCGTCGAGGCCGATCTGACGAACGATTTCTCGCACGCTTTCCAGGGCATCACGCACGTGATCTACGCGGCCGGCTCGGCCGAATCGGACGGCGCGACCGAAGAGGAGCAGGTCGACCGCGATGCGGTCGCCCGCGCGGCCGACTACGCGCTCGCGTTCAACGCGCAGAAGCTCGTGGTGGTCAGCTCGCTGTCCGCCTACCGGCCCGAGCACGGGCCCGACGCGCTGCACCACTATTCACGGATGAAGCGCGAAGGCGACGATCGCGTGATCGCGTCGGGCGTCGACTACGTGATCCTGCGCCCGGGCCCGCTGACGGACGATCCGGGCGTCGGCAAGATCGCGCTGACCGACACGTGGCTCGAGCCCGCGCCGCCCGTGTCACGCCAGGATGTGGCATGGGCCGCGATCGAGGCGATCAAGCTCGGCATCTCGCGCAAGGTCGTCGGCTTCGTCGGCGGCAGCGTGCCGATCGAACAGGCGCTGCGCGCATAACGGCCCGCTGTGCGCCGCCGGGAGGCGGCGCGTTCCCGTGCCCGCGGCCCGCACGACGGGCCGTTTTCACGCGCGGGCCAGCCGTTTTACTGCTTCGGATGCGCGTCGGCCCACGCCTTCACGGCGGCGAGCGTGTTCTCGACGTGCTTGTCGGGCGACAGGCTCGTGTATTCGTAGAGAATCTTCCCTTCCGGCGAAATCACGTAGGACACGCGGTTCGCCCGGTCGAGCGCCGGCAGCTTCGCGTCGTACTCGCGGATGATCTTCGCATCCGGGTCGGCCGCCACCGGGAACTTGCTGCGGCACTCGCTCACCGAGAACTTCGTCAGCGTGTCGATGTTGTCGGCCGACACGCCGATCACCGTCGCGCCGTAAGCCTTGTAACGGTCGACCGCGTCCGCGAACGCATGCGCCTCGATCGTGCAGCCCTTCGTGAACGCCGCCGGATAGAAATACAGCACGACCGGCCCCTGCTTCAGCGCGTCCGCGAGCGCGTACGTGTAGGTCTTGCCGCCCAGCGACGCCTGCGTCGTGAAATTAGGCGCGGCCGCGCCCGGCTTCAGTTCCGCCTGCGCCACGAGCGCATGGCCGGCCACCAGCGCCGCCATGGCGCCCAGCAACAGTTTTCGCTTCATCTGCGTCCTCATTTCTTATAAAGTCGGCCTCGATACAGGCCACGCGGGCGTTCGCCTGCCGAACATCCGTGTGGAAGATCCGGCCGGCGGCAGCGCCGCCTGGGGCCGGTCCGTTAAAGATTTCGCACAGTCTGCCGTTATTCCTTCCGGACAACCGGTTCCAGCCCTTCACGTCAGCGAGAAACATGGAAGCCAACAGGAAACAGACGTCACGCAAGGGCTCCTGGCGCAGCGCCTTGCATACGCTGCGCCGCTTCGCTCGGTCGGGCGGCGCGCTGATGCCCGCGCGCGCGGTCGCGCCGCGACGCGACGACTCCGTGCGCAACTGGCTGGAACAGACGGTCGGCACGGTGGATTTCCTCGCCCACGTCGACCGCGAGTTGCGCTTTCTGTACGTGTCCGACGCGAGCCTGCGCTTCATCGGCTACCACCGCGACTACCTGCATACGCTGACGCTGCGCGACCTGATCGCCGAACAGGATACCGCGGCGCTCGAAGGCCTGCTCGCTCGCGCCGCGCGGTCGGGCCAGGTCGAGAAGGCGACGATGTGCATCGTCAAGTCGCTCACCTACCCGCTGGACGTCGAGGTCCGCGCGTTCAAGAGCCGCCACCACGGCGTCGACGGCTTCGCGATCGCGGCGTTCGACGTGTCGTCGTGGCGCGCGCTCGAGGCGCGTCTGACCTACGAAATGCACCACGACCCGATGACGGGGCTCGACAACCTGTCCGCGCTCGTGCCGGCGCTGATGCGCGCGCAGCAGACCGCCGACGAGGACGGCACCTGCGCGGCGCTGTTGCTGCTCGACCTCGACGACTACCAGCGGATCAACCGCGCGCTCGGCTACGACGCGGGCGACATGCTGCTGCGCGAGACCGCGCAGCGGCTGAAGGCGCTCGTCACGCCGGACGAGCAGCTCGCGCGCGTCGCGAGCGACAAGTTCGCGGTCGTGCTGGGCGCACCGGACCGCACGCAGGCGAGCCATGCTGCCGATTCGCTCGCGCGCCGGCTGCAGGCCGCGGTGCGCGAGCCCTACGTGTTCCAGGGGCAGACCGTGCACCTGTCCGCGAGCATCGGCATCGCGCTCTATCCGGACGAACGCGCCGCGCCGCATCGCGCGCAGCATCACAGCCCGCTGCTGCGCCGCGCCGACCACGCGCTCTCCCAGGCGAAGGCATCGGGCGGCAACGCGCTCGCGTTCCATGCGCCCGTCGACGATCCGGCCGACGCCGAACGGCTCAAGCTCGAAGCCGACCTGTACGACGGCGTGCGCAACGGCGAGTTTTCGCTGCATTTCCAGCCGATCACGCGCAGCCAGTCGGGCGCGGTGGTCGGCGTCGAGGCGCTGATCCGCTGGCGCCATCCGGTGCATGGCCTCGTGCCGCCGGCCACCTTCATCCCGCTCGCCGAATCGATCGGCCTGATCAACTACCTCGGCAACTGGGTGCTCAAGGCCGCGTGCATGCAGCTCGTCGCGTGGGACGGCCAGGGCCTCGCGCTCCAATACGTGGCGGTCAACGTGTCGCCGCAGCAGTTCCGCGACCCGCGCTTCACGCAGAGCGTGCGCGAGGCGATCGCGCTGACCGGCATCGACCCGCGCCGCATCGTGCTCGAAATCACCGAAAGCCTGCTGATGCACGATCCCGCGCACGCGAAAATGCTGCTCGAGGAGCTGACCGGTCTCGGCATCCGCTTCGCGATCGACGATTTCGGCACCGGCTATTCGAGCCTGGCCTATCTGCAGCGCTTCCCGCTCGCGAAGCTGAAGATCGACCGCAGTTTCGTCGAAAACCTGCTGACGTCGCGCAACGACCGCGCGATCGTGTCGGCGGTGGTCGGCCTCGCGCAAACACTGGATCTCGAGCTCGTCGCCGAAGGCGTCGAGACCGAGGCGCAGCGCGAGCTGCTGACGGAGATGGGCTGCAATCACATCCAGGGCTGGCTCGTCTGCCAGGCGCTGCCGTCCGAGGAGCTCGCGCGGCGCTTCGAGGCGCAGCAGCTGCACCTGCACGCCGCCGCCTGACGCGCGCGGCGAACCGAAAGATCCGTATGTCAACCACCGAATACCTGCCCCGCACCGCGCTGCTCGACAAGCTGTGGGCCCGGATGAACGAGCGGGGCGATTTCCCGCTGCTGTCGGAATCGCTGCGCGCGACGATGGCCGCGATGAAGAACGACGACCTCGACTTCACCGCGCTCGTGCGCGTCGTGCTGTCGGACTTCGCGCTCACGCAGAAAGTGCTGCGGCTCGCGAACTCCGCGATGTACATGGCGTTCGGCGGTAACATCACCACCGTGACCCGCGCGCTGATGGTGCTCGGCATGGACGCCGTCGGCCATCTCGTGGTCGGGTTGAAGCTCGTCGACCACTTCCATCAGAGCACGCCGCGACGCATCGACGCGAAGCTTGAGCTGAACCGTGCGCTGCTGTCCGGCTGCGTCGCGCGCAAGCTCACCGAGCACGCCGAACTGCGCGGCGGCGAGGAAGCCATCGTCTGCACACTGATGCGCCAGGTCGGCAAACTGCTGGTGGTCTGCTATCTCGACAGCGAATGGGACCGCATCCGCCGCCGCGCGGCCGAGCTGAACGGCGACGAAGCGGCCGCCTGCGTCGACGTGCTCGGCGTCGGCTTCGACGAGATCGGCGTCGAAGCGGCCGCGCGCTGGAGGCTGCCCGACGTGATCTGCGGCGGGATGGCCGACGACGATCGCGCCACCCGCGCCGACGCGTTCGACAACGAAGACGGTGACGCCCGCCACGCGGGCCCGGCTGCCGACGACGGCTCGGCCGATCGCATCCGCTGGCTGCGCGCGGTGAGCCGCTGCTCGACCGACGTCGCCGGCGCGCTCGTCATGCCCGCGAACCCGCAGCGCGACGCGCGCATCGCGGCGCTCGCGCAGCACTACGGCGCCGAGCTCGACATGGAGGCCGACGCGCTCGTCGAGATCGCCGATCGGCTCGCGCGCGAGGAAGCGAGCGACACCATGATGCGCGAGATCGTCGAGCTGCGCGCGAACGCCGATGCGATCGCGCGCGCGCAGGCCGCGCCCGAGGCCTGCCTCGAAGCCGGCCTCGCGGACTTGCGCGCGCTGCCGTCCGAGCACGTGCTGACGCCGGTGCTCGCGCTCGCGTCGGAAAGCCTGCTGGCCGGCCTCGCGTTCACGCGCACCGTGATGTTCGTGCGGCACGACGACGGCACCTTCGCCGCGCGCCTGGGCTTCGGCCCCGGCGTCGATACGGCGCTCGACCGGCTGCATTTCGACGAACGCTTCGAGCCGGACGTGTTTCATCTCGCGATCTCGAACTCGGTCGGCATCTTCATCGAGCAGGCGCAGGACCCGAAGATGACGAAGCGCCTGCCCGCGTGGTATCTCGACGCGTTCGACGACGCGCGTGCGTTCGTGCTGCTGCCCGTGCGCGTCGGCACGACGAGCGTCGCGCTGCTGTACGGCGACTGGGCCGGCGCGCAACCCGCGCGCAAGATCTCGCAGCAGGAGATGGCCGTGCTCAACGAACTCGCGCGCGAGCTGGGACGGTTCTTCGCCGCGCAGCCCGGCTGACGGCGGGCCAGCCTCCCGTCGTTTTCGCTCCCCAAAAGCAAACCGGCCGCATCAGCAGCCGGTTTTTTACCATCGTGCGATCGAGCGAGGCGCTTACTTGAGCGTGACAGGCACGCTGAAGTACTTCTTCGCGAGGTTGTCGATCGTGCCGTCGGCCTTCAGGTCCTTCAGCGCCTGATCGAGCGCGGTCTTCAGCGCCGCGTCGTTCTTGCGCAGGCCGAAGCCGACGCCCGAGCCGAGGATCTCGGCGTCGCTGACCGTACCGCCCGCGAACGCGAAGCCCTGGCCTTGCGGCTTCGTCAGGAAGCCCTTCGAGCCCGCTTCCGAATCCTGGAACGTCGCGTCGAGACGGCCCGACTTCAGGTCGGCATACGCCAGATCCTGCGTCTGATACGGCACGACATCAACGCCGGCCGGCGCCCACTTCTTCTTCGCGTACGCTTCCTGGATCGTGCCCTGCAGCACGCCGACGCGCTTGCCCTTCAGCGATTGCGGGGTCGGCAGCAGGCCGCTGCCCTGCTTCGCGATCAGCTGGTTCGGAATCGTGTAGATCGGATCGGTGAACGCGATCGCATGCTTGCGCTGGTCGGTGATCGTCATGTCCGAGTTGATCGCGTCGAACTTGCGCGCCTGCAGCGCCGGGATCAGGCCGTCGAAGTCGTTCTCGACCCACACGCACTTCGTCTTCAGCTTCGCGCACACCGCGTTGCCGATGTCGATGTCGAAGCCGGTCAGCTTGCCGTCGGGCGTCTTGTATTCGAACGGTGCGTACGAGGCCTCGACGCCGAACCGGATCTCCTTCAGATCCGCGGCAAACGCGCTGCCTGCCGCCACCGCCGATGCCGCTACCACCGCGTGCGCGGCCACTTTACGCCAATCCAACTTCATCAGGTGTTCTCCTCGATACTCGAATGTTCCGGAACGACGGACGCATGCATCATTGCAGGGTCGAATGCCACCGACAATGCCCACGCGGCGCCGTGATGCGGCGCAACAGCCGCAAGGCCGCGATTGTACCAATCCGCGCGGCCCGATACGGCAAAGCGGCCGCCGGTGCGCGATGCTGCGCTGCGCGCACGGCGGCCGCCGCGCGACCCGTCGAACTTGCAAGACGGTGTCGCAAATATGCAAGCGCGCCGTCCGCGCAGCGGGCGGGCGTCATCGCAAAAAATGAATCGACTGCCGGACGATGCGCGGTCCGCACGATTGCACGTCGATCAGACGAGCGCCGCCAGCGTGTCGCGCGTCGTATCGACGACGAGCAGGCCCGCGCGCAAACCCGGCTTCACGGTCGGGTTCGGAAATACGATGCGTTCCTCGTCGTGCTTCACCGTATAGCGGTAGTCGCCGTCCTGCGCGAGCACCGTGCCGCGCGCGAACGCGGTGAAGTTCGCGACGTCGGCCGCGACGAACAGCTCCAGCGCATCGCTCTGCTTGGTGATCTGATCGATCACCGTGAACACCCGCGGCAATGAGGCGTCGACGTCACGCCGCTCACCCGACACAAGCTTGCGCACCGCGCGGTCGGCCGGCGCGAAGCGCGTCAGGTCGTTCTGGCCGAACGGCCGCACCTTGCCGAGTTCCAGCGTGCACGCGAGCGCGCCGCACTGCTCAGCCGTGAAATGCGAATACGTGTTGCCCTTCGCGGTATGCAGCAGCACGGCCGCGATGCGTGCATCGCCGAGCCATTCGACCATCGCGCGCGTCGGCGGCGTGCCCGTATGCGGCAGCAGCGCGAATTGCTCGAAGACCGATGCGCGAATCGCCGTGTGCATGTCGATGTGCCAGCGCGCGCTGCCTGCCGGCGCGGCCGCGAAGAATGCGGCGGCCGCCGCCTCGAGCTGCGCGGCGCGCGGCGCTTCGCGGCTCGCGCTCACCTGCGCGTGACGGCCGCTGAACAGGCGGTTCAGGTCGTCGTCGAGATAGCGTTCGCCCGCACGCATCGCCGGCACGTTGCCGAGCACGACCAGCAGCCGGCACGCGAGCGGCAGCGCGCCCGCCGCGAGATCGCGCACCAGCATCGACAGCAGCTCGATCGGCGCCGTCTCGTCGCCGTGCACGCCGGCCGACACGAGCACGCTCGCGCGCGCCGCCGTGTCGGCGGCTGCCGGTTCGAACGCGAGCAGCCCGTCGCCGAGCCAGCGCCAGCGCACCGCGCCGCCCGCGCACGCGCCGTCCCGTTCGGCCGGCGCGCCACCGGCCAACGTGAACGCGAGGAAGTCGTCGAGCAGCGCGGCGGCCGGCATCCGTGCCTCAGCGCTGGAAGTCATACAGCGAACCGACGCGCAGGATCTGCGTGAGCTCATCGAGCGCCGTGCGCGATTCGTCGAGCAGCGCCGGATCGGCGAGGTCTTCCGGGGCGAGGCGATCGCGATAGTGCGTGTCGATCCACGCGTCGAGCGACGCGAACAGCGTGTCGTTGATCCACACGTTCGACGTGACGGCCGCGCGCTCGGCTTCGGTCAGCACGACGCGCAGACGCAGGCACGCGGGGCCGCCGCCGTTCTTCATGCTTTCGCGCAGGTCGAACACGAGCACGTCGTGAATCGGGCCGTTGCCGGCAGCCAGTTGATCGAGATAGGCGGCGACCCTCGCGTTCTCGCGGCATTCCTGCGGCACGACGAGCACCTGCGAGCCGTCCGCGCGCGACAGCAGCTGGCTGTTGAACAGATACGACGTGACCGCATCGTTCACGCTCACCGCTGCGTCGGGCACCTCGATCACGTTCAGGCGCGCCCCGCGTGCGTCGAGCGCGGCGGTCAGCGTGTCGTAGATCGCCTGCTTGTTGACGAACGCGCGTTCGTGCGTGAACAGCGTGTCGCGGTTGCCGACCGAGATCACGTCGTTGTGGAACACGCCCGCGTCGATCACGTCCGGATCCTGTTGCGCGTAGACCGTCGCTTCCTCGGCGAGCCCGTGGCGATGCGCGACTGCGCGGCTCGCCTCGAAGGTCTGCCGTGCCGGGAAGCGCTTCGGCTCGGGGCCGCGGCGGTATTCGGCGCGGCCGTACACGAAGAATTCGACGCCCGGCTTGCCGTATTCCGCGCAGAAGCGCGTGTGGTTCGCCGCGCCTTCGTCGCCGAGCGCCGGCGTGCCCGTCAATGCTTCGTGCACCGCGAAGTGCGTGGGGTCCGCGAACAGCGTCGACAGCGTGCGGCGCGTCGCTTCGTGCTCGATCGCGCGATGCAGCTTGCTGCACAGGTTCGCCGGCGTGAAATGCACGCGGCCGTCGCTCGTGTCGGCCGACGGGCTGACGGTGGCCGCGTTCGCGGTCCACATCGCCGACGCCGAGCTCGCCGCGGCGAGCAGTTCGGGCGCCTGCTTCGCCGCCTTCGCGATCACGTCCGCGTCTTTGCCGGAGAAGCCGAGCTCGCGCAACAGGCGCAGCGACGGCCGCTCCTGCGGCGGCAGCACGCCTTGCGCGAAACCGAGGTCCGCGAGCTGCTTCATCTTGCGCAGCCCCTGCTTCGCGGCGGCCTTCGGGTTCGCGGCCGACTTCTCGTTGTTCAGCGACGCCACGTTGCCGAACGACAGCCCGGCGTAGTTGTGGGTCGGGCCGACGAGCCCGTCGAAATTGGCTTCTTGTGCGTTCATCGTCGCTCCCTCGATCAGAAATGCAGGCCCGGCGACAGGCTCGCGGGCAAAGTCAGTTGCGTGCTTTCCACCGACGCCATCGGGTACGCGCAATAGTCGGCCGCGTAGTACGCGCTCGGCCGATGGTTGCCCGAGCGGCCGGTGCCACCGAACGGCGCGGCCGACGATGCGCCGTTGGTCGGGCGGTTCCAGTTGACGATCCCGGCGCGGATCGTGCGGCGGAAGTGATCCCATGCGTTGGCGTCATCGGCCAGCAAGCCCGCGGACAGGCCGAACGCCGTGTCGTTCGCGCGCTCGATCGCTTCGTCGAACGTCGCGTAGCGGACGATCTGCGCGAGCGGGCCGAAATGTTCTTCGTCGGGCAGGTTCGCGACACCCGTCACGTCGATGATCGACGCGTTCACGAAACCCAGGCGCGGATCGCGCTGCGTCATCGCGATGATCGGCTTCGCGCCCTGCTCGACCAGGCGCGCCTGCGCATCGACCAGCTTCGCGGCCGCGCGCGCCGAGATCACCGCGCCCATGAACGGCTGCGGATCGGCGTCGAACACGTCGGCCGTGATCTTCGACGTGACGTCGGCAAAGCGTGCGAGGAAGCGATCGCCGAACGCGCCCTGCGGCACGAAGATGCGGCGTGCGCACGTGCAGCGCTGGCCGGCCGACAGGAACGCCGACTGGATCGTGTGATGCACGGCGGCGTCGATGTCCTCGACCTCGCCGATCACGAGCGGGTTGTTGCCGCCCATCTCGAGCGCGAGCACGATTTCCGGACGGCCGCCGAACTGCTTGTGCAGCAGCGTGCCGGTATCCGAGCTGCCGGTGAAGAACAGCCCGTCGATCTGGCGGTGATTCGCGAGCGCGATGCCGGTGTCCTTCTCGCCCTGCACGAGATTCAGCACGCCGGCCGGCAGCCCGGCTTCGCGCCACACGTCGACCGTCGCGCGCGCGACGCCCGGGGCAAGCTCCGACGGCTTGAACACCACGGTGTTGCCGGCGATCAGCGCCGGCACGATATGACCGTTCGGCAAGTGGCCGGGGAAGTTGTACGGGCCGAACACCGCGACGACGCCGTGCGGGCGGTGACGCAGCACCGCGACGCCGTCGGCCATGTCCTGGCGCTTCTCGCCGGTGCGTTCCTGATAGGCCTGGATCGAGATGCCGACCTTCGCGGCCATCGCCGCGACTTCGGTGCGCGCTTCCCACAGCGGCTTGCCGGTCTCGCGGCCGATCGCGGTCGCGATCGCTTCCTTGCGTTCGGTGAGCAACGCGGCAAAGCGCTTGACGATTTCGCAGCGCGCTTCGAAGTCAAGCGCCGACCAGCCGGCGAATGCGCGGCGTGCGCTCGCGACCGCACGGTCGACGTCCGCCGCCGATGCGCTGCCGCCCTGCCATGCGATTTCATCGGTACCCGGGTTGCGCGACGCGAAGACGGGGCCCGAGCCTGCGACCCAGGCGCCGTCGATGAAGAGTTCCGTCATGATTCGTTTATCCCTGTTTGACTTTGAGCGGCAGCACGCGGACCGGATCGCCGGCCTTCACGTCGAGCGCGGCGGCATCGTCGGCCGACAACACGAACGCGCCGTTCTCAACCACGCCCGGCGCGACGCCGACGCGGAAATCGCCGAGCGACGTGTTCGACACGAGCGACTTCGGCGGATGGCCGCCCCGCGCGTCGTCCCGCGCGTCGGGCACACCGATCGCAACCGGCACGACGACGCTCTCGCGCACCGTGCGCAGGTCGTTCACATGGCATTCGAGCACCGGGCCCGCGTCGAAGATGTCGACGTGATTCTGGTAGCGCAGCCCTTCCGCTTCGAGCATCTTGCGGGCCGGCAGCGTGTCGCGATGCGTGAGGCCGACCGCGTCCTGCGCGTCCTGCGGCAGCAGGTCGACGTACACCGGGTAGCGCGGCATCAGTTCCGCGAGGAACGACTTGCGGCCGTGCGAGCTCAGGTAATCGGCCGCGTTGAAATCGATCTGGTAGAAGTGCGAACCGACCGCGCGCCAGAATGGCGACGTGCCGTCCTCGTCGAAGTGGCCGCGCAGTTCCGCGCAGATGCGTTCCGGAAAGCGGTCGCGGAACTGCGCGATGAACATGAAGCGCGAGCGCGACAGCAGGCCGCCGACGCCGCCCGTGCGATAGCGCGGGCTCAGGAACAGCGAGCACACTTCCGCGTAGCCCGTCAGGTCGTGCGAGATGTTCAGCGCGGACATCCGCGTCCACACGCCGAGCTCCTGGCTCGCATGCACGACCGTGCTCACGCGATAGTTGTAGAACGGTTGTTCGAGGCCGACCTGCGTCTCGATTCCGCACACGCCTGCGATGTCGCGCGTCTTCGAATCTTCCATCACGAAGAAGTAGCCGGCCTCGCCGGGCGCCGCGTGGCCTTCGAGCGTGCGGCGCGAGCGTTCGATGCGCGCGGCCAGCGCGTCGCGGTCGGGCTTGAACGTGGTCAGGCCCGGCCCGGTTTCCTGCGCGAGCGACACGAGCGCGTCGACGTCGCCCGTTTGTACGACCCGAACGACGATCATGCTGCGTCTCCCTTCAAATCTTCATCGTCGCGGCGATGCAGCGGCACGCAGCGCACGACATCGCCTTCCTTCACATCGAGCGCCGCGCGCACGTCGCCGGCGAGCGGCGCCTCGGTGCTCCGCGCATCGGCCGTGTCGCCCGGCAAGTCGACCAGCACGCAGCGGAACGATTCGCCGCTGCCCGTCGACACCATGTACGCGACGTCGCCCTGCTGATGCGCGGCCTCGCGCACGACGCGCTCCGACGCCTGCTTCACGCACGCGGTGCGGTCGACCTGCGCGGTCAGCACCGGGCCCGCGTCGAAGATGTCGACGAAGCGGTCGGGCTCGAAGCCTTCCTCGAGATGGATGTCGTACGCGAGCAGTGCCGTTTCGTTCGGCTCGCCGAGCACGCGCTGAGCGGCTTCCGGCAACAGCGGCACGTACAGCGGATAGGCCGGCATCACTTCCGCGATGAACGTGCGGCTGCGACCGCCCGATGCGATGTCGACGTCGGTGAAGTCGCGGCCGAAGAACTTGCGGCCCACCGCTTCCCAGAACGGCGACGCGCCGTTGCCGTCGCTCACGCCGAGCAGCAGCGTGAACACTTCCGGCGTGAAGCGGCGGCGGTTCGCGGCGATATACATCATCCGGGCACGCGAGATCAGGTGCGCGGCCGCGTCGCCGCGCAGCGACGGATCGACGTAGAAGCCCGCGAGCCGGCTCTTGCCGGTCAGCTCGTGCGACATCGTGAGCGCGTGGATCTTGCGGTTCACGTGCAGCTCGCGCGACGCGTGGATCAGCGCGTCGTTGCGGAACGCGTAGAACGGTTCCGAGTAGCCGGCCGCGGCCACGATGCTCGCCGTGCCGAGCAGCTTGCCGGTTGTCGAATCCTCGAGCACGAAGAGGTAGAACTCCTCGCCGGCGAAGTCGACGTCCGCGCGAAACGAATCCTCGGAGAGCGCCACGCGCGCTTCGAGCGCCGCGCGGTCGTGCGGCAGCGAGTGCAGGACCGGCTGCGCGGTGCGCGCCATGTGCGCGAGCGCATCGAGATCCGTGAGTTTGCCGGGGCGAACAAATAGCATCGTCGTTCCTGTCTGCGATGGGGGCGCCGATCAGCGCGCGGTGGCTTCCTGTGCGGCAAGCACTTGTTCGACCGCCTTCTCGAAGCGCTTCACGCCTTCGTCGAGCAGGTCGAACGGGATCACCAGCGACGGAACGAAGCGCAGCACGTTCGGGCCGGCGATCAGCATGATCAGGCCGTTCTCGGCGGCGGCGGTGACGAAATCCTTCGCGCGACCGTCGAATGCGGCGGTGAGTTCCGCGCCGACCAGCAGGCCCTTGCCGCGGATGTCCTTGAAGATGCCGAAGCGCGCGTTGATGCGTTCGAGTGCGCCCTTCAGGCGCACGCTGCGTTCGCGCACGCCTTCGAGCAGCGCCGGGTCGCCGATCAGTTCGACGACCTTGTCCGCGATCGCCGATGCGAGCGGGTTGCCGCCGTACGTCGTGCCGTGCACGCCGACCTTGAAGTGCGCGGCCAGTTCGTTCGTCGTCAGCATCGCGCCGATCGGGAAGCCGTTGCCGAGCGCTTTCGCGGTCGTCAGGATGTCCGGCGTGACGCCCGTGTCCATGTAGGCGTAGAACTGGCCGGTGCGGCCCACGCCCGTTTGCACTTCGTCGAAGATCAGCAGTGCGCCGTTGGCGTCGCACGCTTCGCGCAGTGCCTTCAGGAACGCCGGATCGGCGGGGATCACGCCGCCTTCGCCTTGCACCGGCTCGACGATCACGGCGCAGGTTTTCGGGCCGATTGCGGCCTTCGCGGCTTCGATGTCGTTGAACGGCAGGTGCTTGATGCCTTCCGGCACCGGGCCGAAGCCTTCCGAGTACTTCGGCTGGCCGCCGACGCTGACCGTGAAGAACGTGCGGCCGTGGAACGACTGCACGAACGACACGATTTCGTATTTGTCTGCGCCGTGGCGGTCGAACGCGACGCGGCGCGCGAGCTTCAGTGCGGCTTCGTTCGCTTCCGCGCCCGAGTTCGCGAAGAATGCGCGGTCGGCGAAGGTCAGCGATTCGAGGCGCTTCGCGAGGCGCAGCACCGGCTCGTTCGTGTAGCCGTTGCCGATGTGCCAGAGCTTGCGGCCTTGTTCGTCCAGCACCTTCAGCAGTTCCGGGTGGCCGTGGCCCAGCGACGTGACCGCGATGCCGCACGCGAAATCCACGTACTCGCGGCCGGCCGTGTCCCACACGCGGGAGCCCTCTGCACGGTCCGGCA
The DNA here is from genome assembly GCF_018417615.1 of Burkholderia sp. LAS2. Lineage (NCBI taxonomy): Bacteria > Pseudomonadati > Pseudomonadota > Betaproteobacteria > Burkholderiales > Burkholderiaceae > Burkholderia > Burkholderia sp. LAS2. The sequence continues at coordinate 1,652,616 of NZ_CP071052.1, read as the reverse complement.
CGAACGGCGCGGGAGAGAATACCGGCACCATCACTTCGTCGAATGTCTGGCGGGTCACGGTCGAGGTCGTCATGGTCGTTCCTTTCGGTTTCGTAAGAGGGTTCAACAGGATCAAGTTTAGGGAAGGGTGACGCAAGCGTCTTGCGGAATTGCGACGGGTTCTATCGGAAGGTTTTGGTTTTGCCCTTTCGGGCTGGCCGGGGCGGCTACGCCGTGTCGGTATTTTGGGGCTTTTTCCCGCTCGTCTGGGGTCGGCTTCCCGGGTCGTGACGCACCTGTGATCGTGTCGGTCCATTAGCGTCGCCCCTCCGCGGGGCAGCGGTCACTTTTCTTTGTCTTGCCAAAGAAAAGTAACCAAAAGAAAGGCGCTCAGATATCGCATAACCTCCCGGTGCCATCGCCAACAAAGTGGTCCGCACAAAAGTGTCCGCGCCAGTCACGAAACCGGAGTGGTTCGAGCAATGGTTCTGACACCACTGCCTGCCCCACGGAGCGGTATACCGCCCGCTAGCTCCGTCCTCGCTTCGCTCGGCCGATAGGTCCATCCCGGCCAATGCCGCCATCTTCCGCCCGTTGCAAGGCACTCGCTCTACTTTCGATAAACGGGAATACGCTGCTCTGCCCGTGAAAAAAATGGGGGACACAAATACATCGTCTCGCGCAGACATCGATCGTCAAACGATCCGGTCATACAAATGCGGAGAGCAGAAAAAGTGCCTGGCAGTCGACAGTTCATGCAGGAAGCAAGAGTGCCCTCCCGCCCTGAAGTACCTTCCAGCCGAGCGTAGCGAGGATGGAGCTAGCGGACGGTATACCACTCCGTGGGGTAACGAGAGATGTCAGAACCATTGCTCGAACCACTCCGGATTCCTGACTGGCGCGGACACTTTTGTGCGGACCACTTGGGGTGCCATGGCACCGGTAAGTCATGCGTTATCTGAGCGCCTTTCTTTTGGTTACTTTTCTTTGGCAAGACAAAGAAAAGTGACCGCTGCCCCGCGGAGGGGCGACGCTAATAGACCGACACGATCGCAGGTGCTTCACGCCAACCGCGGGCGGACCGCCAACCAAACCAAGTCAAACCCGGATCTCAATCCTTCCCGCGCTCGACGAGCGCCCCACCCCGAGGTTCGCTGCCGCCGCCGGTCTGCTTCTCGAGCCACGCTCTTCGATCCTCCCGAGGCGTAACACCAAACCTTTCGCGATAAGCGTTAGAGAAGTGCGCAGCAGAAGAGAACCCACAAGCGAGAGAAACCTGAACGACAGACTTGCTGGTCCGCTGCAACTGCGTCCTTGCCTTGAGCAACCGAAGATTGAGGTAATACTTCGAGGGCATTGCCCCGAGATACTGACGAAAGAGCCGCTCGAGCTGCCTCCGTGAAACGCCCACGAGCCCGGCGATCTCATCGGTCGTCAAAGGATCCTCGATATTGGCTTCCATCAAAAGCAAAGCATCATTCAACCGAGGATGTCGCTCACCGGGCGCGGTAACAAAAGGAATCCGTTGGCGCTCCTCACCACTCCGCAGCGTCCCGGCCCCGAGCGCATCAGCAATCCGCTCCGCGAGATCCACCCCATGTTCCCGGCCAATCATGGCCAACATGAAATCGACGGTCGCCTGCCCACCGGCACAGGTGGCCCGATCGCGATCGATCTCGAAGATCTGCTGCGTGACGATCGACCGCTCGAACTGCTCGGCGAACTGCTGATACGTCTCCCAGTTCACGCTCACGCGATACCCGGAAAGCTGCCCGGCCATCGCCAGCCACCACACGCCGTGATGAATGCCGGTCACAACGGGCGTACGCTGCCCGACCCGCGCGAGACTCGCGAGAAACAACCGGTAATCGGCAAACTGCTGAAACCGCTCGGACACGACGATTACCCAGTCGCACGCGATCGCATCGTTGAACGCCGCATCGGCATGCCACTGCGCGCCGCCCGCGAGCGGCACCGGCCGACCGTCCCACGAACACACCTGCCAGCGATACAGCAGGCGTCCGTCGATCTCGTTCGCGAGATTCAGCGCATCGACGATCGGACCCACGCCCGACATCGACACGGGCGGCAATGCAACGATCGCCACCTGCGTCGTGCGGGTGGCGCCTGCGGGACGAGACACCGGTACCACGTTGAAAACCTGCCCTGTCGCGTTACTTGAGGCTGCCCGACAGGAACTGCTTGAGCCGCTCGCTCTGCGGGCGCACCAGCACCTCCTTCGGATCGCCCTCTTCCTCGGTCCGCCCCTGATGCAGGAACATCACATGATTCGACACGTTGCGCGCGAAACCCATCTCGTGCGTGACGACGATCATCGTGCGGCCTTCCTCGGCCAGCTTCTGCATCACCTTCAGCACTTCGCCCACCAGTTCCGGATCGAGCGCGGAGGTCGGCTCGTCGAACAGCATCACGTCCGGATGCATCGCCAGCGCCCGCGCGATCGCCACGCGCTGCTGCTGGCCGCCCGACAGATGCGACGGATACTGCTTCTCGACGCGCGGCGGCAGACCGACCTTCTCCAGGTACTCGCGCGCACGCTCCTCGGCTTCCTTCTTCGAAATGCCGAGCACGTGCACGGGCGCTTCCATCACGTTCTCGAGCACGTTCATGTGCGCCCACAGGTTGAAGTGCTGGAACACCATCGCGAGCTTCGTGCGGATGCGCTGCAACTGCTTGTGATCGGCGACTTCGAGCGCGCCGGCGCGGTCGGTCTTCGTGCGCACGGCCTCGCCGTCGACGACGATCTGCCCCGCATTCGGCCGCTCGAGAAAATTGATGCAGCGCAGGAACGTGCTCTTGCCCGAGCCGCTCGCGCCGATGATGCTGATGACGTCGCCGGCCTTCGCGTTCAGCGACACGCCCTTGAGCACCTCGTTGTCGCCATAGCGCTTGTGGATGTCGACCGCGGCAAGCTTGACGGAAGCGGACGCGCTCGTTTGAGTGATCTCGGCCAACTGGCTCTCCTCGAAGTAATTCAATGACGGGCGGCCGCGAGATACGCGAGCCAGTGGCGCTCCGCGCGGCGAAACGCCGCGACGAGTGCGAACGATACCGCAAGATAGATCAGCGCGGCGATCCCGAACGACTGGAACGCCATGTAGGTCGCGGAATTGGCGTCGCGCGCGACCTTCAGGATGTCCGGCACGGTCGCGGTGAACGCGACGGTCGTCGCGTGCAGCATCAGGATCACCTCGTTGCTGTACAGCGGCAGCGCGCGGCGCAGCGCCGACGGCAGGATCACGCGGCGGTACATCGTGAACGGCGACATCCCGTAGGCCCGCGCCGCCTCGACCTCGCCGTGCGGGATCGCACGAATCGCGCCGGCGAAGATCTCGGTGGTGTACGCGCAGGTGTTCAGCGCGAACGCGAGGATCGCGCAGTTGAAACCGCTGCGGAAAAACGCGTCGAGCAGCGAGTGCGAGCGCACGAACTCGAGGCTGTACATGCCCGTGTACATCAGCAGCAGCTGCACGTAGAGCGGCGTGCCGCGGAACACGTACGTGTAGAACCGCACGGGCATCGACACCCACTTGTTCCTCGACACGCGCGCGACCGCGAGCGGCACCGCGCACACGAAGCCGAGCGAAATCGACGCGACGAGCAGCCACAGCGTCACCGCGAGGCCGGACAGGCGCTGGCCGTCCCAGAAAAGGAACGCCTTGCCGAATTCCTGGAGGATCTCGATCATAGTTCTGCGTGCCGCACGCCCATGGAATAACGCTTCTCGAGCTGGATCAGCACGAGGTTGGAGACGGTCGTGATCGCGAGATAGATCAGCGCCGCGACGAGGATGAAGAAGAACATGTTGAACGTGCTCTTGCCGGCGTCCTGCGCGGCCTTCACGACGTCCGCGAGACCGATGATCGACACCAGCGCGGTCGCCTTCACGAGCACCTGCCAGTTGTTGCCGATGCCCGGCAGCGCAAAGCGCATCATCTGCGGAAACATGATCCGCACGAACACGCGCGCGCCGCTCATCCCGTAAGCCGAACCGGCTTCGAGCTGGCCGCGCGGCACCGACAGGAACGCGCCGCGAAACGTCTCGGTGAAGTACGCGCCGTAGATGAAGCCGAGCGTCAGCACGCCGGCCACGAACGGATCGATGTCGATCTGGTTCCAGCCGACGAGGTCGGTGAACTGATTCAGCCAGATCTGGATGCTGTAGAACAGCAGCAGCATCAGCACAAGGTCGGGCACCGAGCGGATCAGCGTCGTATAACCGGTCGCGATCGCTCGCAGCACCCGGTTGTGCGACAGCTTCGCCACCGCGCCGATCAGCCCCAGCGCCACCGCAGTGGCGAGCGACAGCACCGACAGCTCGATGGTCTGCACGGTGCCGGCCCAGAGGACGGGACCAAAGCCGTAAAGGAACACGCGCGTCTCCAGAGTTGAATGAATGCCGACGCGTATGCCTGTCCCGCGCCGGGCTGACGCGGATAGTCGCAAGCGAAATTATTTGCCTCAAATCACCGTGCGCGCGATTGCTGCGTCGCAACAATTCGTCCCATCATTTCTGCGCACGGCCTACGCCGCTGTTTCAAAAGGAAAAAACCCGCTTCCTGACAGTCCGATGACGCGCCGGGAAGCGGGCTTTTTGCAATTTTCCGGTCGCTTTTTCGATATAGCGCCGGCTTGGCCGTCAGGCCGAATGGGCAGATCCGGACCGACGCCACACAATTGCTCGCTCATGCCCGCGACGCGCTGCGCGGGCTGGCTGAAGAAGCGCCGCGGGTGAGCGTCACCGCCCTTTCAGGATATCGGAGCGCGATGTCGTATAGACGAGCCCGTCCGGGCCGAAATGGACGTTGAAGAATGCGTCGGTGTTGACGCCGTCCTCGAGCCAGCGCCAGCTCCAGACCGTCTCGGGCTTCAGCGGATACTGCGCGACGTCCCCGGGCTTGCCGAGCAGGCGCCGCACCTCGTCCTCGTCCATCCCCGGGCGCACTTTCGCGAAATTCTCGGCGGTCAGCACCTGTGTCGCGCCCGTGTAGCGCCCGTTCGCGTCGAGATCGACGAACCACGTCTGGTTGCCCATCGGGCCGCGCGGATATTCGAGACGCTTCGAGCCGTCGGTGAACGTGCGCTCGGTCTCGGGTTTGCCCATCGTGCCGCGCACGTCGGCCTCGGTCGATTCGCCGACCTTCAGCCCCTTCAGCAGCAGCGGCGCGGGCTTGATCGCGTTGAAGAAGTCCCTGATACGTTGCACGTCGAGATGGCCTTGGTCGTCGCAACCGGTCAGCGCCAGCGCGGCGGCCAGCATCGTCACGGAAAGCAGCCGGAAACGAAAAATCATCGGAAGAATGGCGCGTGGAGAAACACGCGGCAAGGATACCCGCGCGGCGCCGAAAGCGCGAGACGGGCCGCGCGGCCCGTCGGAGGTTCAATGCGTCGTTTCGGTTTCGGTCCGGGCTTCGGACGCCCGATTCGCCGGCGGCGCCGGGCGCGGCCCACTCGGCGGCGCGCCCGGACGGCCGCGCGTGCGCACCAGCTCGGCAAGCTGCCACGAGCCGAGCGCGAGGCAGCCGAACAGCACTTCGCGGCCACGCTTGACCACCGCGAGCGACAGCGCCGTCTCGCGGTCGACGCCGAACATCTGCGCGAGCAGCACGACGGTCGCCTCCTGCACGCCGAGCCCGCCCGGCACCATGAACGCCGCATGCCGGACGGCCTGCGTCATCGCCTCGATCGCGATCGCGCCGCCGATCGACACCGGATGGCCGAGCAGCGCGAGCGCCCAGTAGATCTCGAGCGCGCCGAGCACGTAGCCGGCCAATTGCCAGAAGAACGCGCTGAACAACAGACCCGTGCGCGACATCAGCGAATCGATGTCGGCGTCGAGCCGGCGGCCGTCGACGCCCTGCAGCAGCCGGTGCGAATCGCCGAGCAGGCGGCCCGCGAAACGCTCGATCGCATGGAAGATGCCGCCGCGCCGCATCAGCACGACGCCGAGCACCGGCAACGGCAGCGTCAGCAGCAGCGCGAGGCCGATCGTGCCGCCGCCCATGTTGTCGGTCGTCGCGAGCAGCAGCACGAGGCCGAGCGCCGCGAACGCATACTGGACGACGATCGTCACGAGCACCTCGACGATCACCGACGCGGTCACGCGGCTCGCGTCGGGCACCTGCCAGCGCGCGAGCCGGATGCCGACGATCTCGCCGCCGATCCCGACCACGGGCAGCAGCCGGTTCACGGCCTCGCGCACGGTCGCGATCCACCACAGGAACGCCAGCGACGCGCGCCGGTCGAGCAACTGGTGCCACGCGTATGCATCGAGCAGCAGCGGCAGCGCGTGGAACGGCACGAGCCACAGCAGCGCGTAACCGGCGCGCGCGAGCATCTGCGACACGTCGCCGACGCCTTCGTGCAGCCCCAGCGCGAGCAGGATGCCGATGCCGATCGGCCAGCCGAGCCACTTGATCCACTTGCTCATGACGGCTGCGCTCCCGGTGCGCGCGACGCATGCGCGCCGCGCCGGGCCGCGGGCCCGCCGAACACGTCGGCAAAGCCGCCGGTCGCGACGCCCGCCGCCTTCAGCGCGGCCGCGACACGCGGCGACAGCAGCGCATCCAGTTCGTCGACCGGTCGGTAGCCGGCCATCGTCGGCGTGATCGGACCGTCGCCGGCTTCGGCCGGATGGCAGTAGATCTCGCCGACGCCCGGCGGCAGCTTCGCGAGCGCGTCGAGCAGCACGGCCTCGTCCATCGCACCCGTATGCTCGATGCCGACCACGTAGTCGTTGTGCGCGAGCCCGGCCCGGTCGAGCCGCGCGCGCACCAGCGCGATCCACGGCTTGAGCAGCGCGGGCGCGCTCGTTTCGTACGGCAGCCGCACCGCGCGCAGCCCGTAGTCGCGGCCGATCTCGACGATCATCGACAGCACGGTCGGGTGCAGGTGGAAATGCTTGTGCGCGTTCACGTGATCGAGCGGCAGGCCGCTCGCCGCGAACGCGTCGAACTGCGCACGGATCTCGCGGCGCAGTTGCGCGCGCACGTGCGGCAGGAAGAAGAAGCGACAGCCGTCCTTCGCCATCGCGTCGCCGAAGCGCCCGTCAAGGCCGACGAGCGCGGGAATCTCGTGCGCGGGCAGCGTGGCCGGCCCGTCCGCGAGCACCAGATGCAGGCCGACCGCGAGCGACGGCAGCCGCCGTGCGCGCTCGATCGCATCCTGCGCCGCAGGCGCACCGACCATCAGGCTGGCGGCGTTCAGCACGCCGTCGCGATGCGCACGCTCGACCGCCGCGTTGACGCGCGGGTGCAGCCCGAAGTCGTCCGCGGTAAAGATCAGCGCCCGCGCCGCCCGCTGCGTCGTCACGGATCAGGCCTCGTGCGCGCGCAGGAAACGGAAGAACTCGACGCCTTCGCGCAGGCGACGCTTCATCATGTCCCAGCTCGTCAGCATCTCGCGCACGATTTCCCAGATCTTCGACGGGCGGAAGTAGAACTGGCGATAGAACTGCTCGAGATGGTGATAGATCTCGTCGCGCGACAGGTGCGGATAGCCGATCGCCGCGAGCTGCACGCCTTCCTTGCTGACCAGGTTGATGGTCTTGTTCTCTTCCATCCAGCCGTTCTCGACGGCCTGCTTGTACAACGTCGTGCCCGGATACGGCGCGGCGAGCGACACCTGGATCGTGTGCGGGTTGATTTCCTTCGCGTACTCGATCGTCTTCCTGATCGTCTCCTGCGTCTCGCCCGGCAGGCCGAGGATGAAGGTGCCGTGGATCTTGATGCCGAGCTTCTTGCAGTCCGCGCTGAAGCGGCGCGCGAAATCGGTGCGCACGCCCTTCTTGATGTTCACGAGGATCTGGTCGTCGCCCGATTCGAAGCCGACCAGCAGCAGGCGCAGGCCGTTGTCCTTCATGATCTTCAGCGACTTGTACGGCACGTTGGCCTTCGCGTTGCACGACCACGTGATGCCGAGCTTGCCCAGGCCGATGGCGATGGCTTCGGCGCGCGGCAGGTCGTCGGTGAAGGTGTCGTCGTCGAACATCAGTTCCTTCACTTCCGGCATGTTGTCGCGGATCCACTTCGCTTCCGCGAGCACGTTCTCGACCGAGCGCGTGCGGTAGCGATGGCCGCTGACCGTCTGCGGCCACAGGCAGAACGTGCAGCGCGACTTGCAGCCGCGGCCCGTGTAGATCGACACGTACGGATAGTTCAGGTAGCCGATGAAGTAGTTGTCGATCTTCAGGTCGCGCTTGTAGACGGGCGCGACGAACGGCAGCTCGTCCATGTTCTCCAGGATCGGACGCGCTTCGTTGTGCTCGATCGAGCCGTCCTTCGCGCGCCAGCTCAAACCCTTGATTTCGGGGAACGGCTTGCCTTCGGCGATTTCCTTGCAGGTGTAGTCGAATTCCTCGCGACAGACGAAGTCGATCGCGTCGCTCGCCGTCAGCGAGTTGTGCGGATCGACCATCACCTTCGCGCCGACCATGCCGACCCGCATCGACGGCTTCATCTTCTTCAGGTCCTGCGCGAACATCGCGTCGGTCGGGAACGACGGCGTGCTCGTGTGGATGATCACGAGGTCGTAGTCGTTCGCGATCTTCAACGTTTCCTCGACCGACAGCCCGTCGGCCGGCGCATCGACGACGCGGCTGCCCGGCACGAGCGCGGCCGGCTGCGCGAGCCAGGTCGGATACCAGAAGGAACGGATTTCGCGCTTCGCCTGATAGCGCGAACCGGCTCCGCCGTCGAAGCCGTCATACGAAGGGGCCTGCAAGAACAGCGTTTTCATGAATGCTCCGGTAGCCTGCATAGTTCGTTTCGTTACAACGATTCAGTCAAAAAACCGCGGGCCGCCCTGCCGGCGCCCGCCTCTCTGTCATGTCGCGCCGCGCGGCTTCGCCGTGCGACGCGTCTCGGCCCGCGGGCCGGGTTCGATCGACGGCGCTAGCGGCCGTCCACTGCTTCCACGGCCGCCGTCGCGCGTTCGCCGCCGACGACCGTCATCCTGGCGCCGCGCCACACGACCTGCGTGCCGAACACGGCCGCGAGCCACTCGAGCGCGAGCAGCGTGTCGCGCACCGCGACGAGCGGCAGGTCGCGCCAGAACGCGCGCCAGCCGTCCTCGCCGCGCGCGTGCAGCACGAGCCGCCCGAATGCGCCGACCGCGGCCGCCCCGCCCGCCAGCGTGCCGGCGAAGGTGCCGTCGAGGCGCAATGCCAGCACCGCGCCGATCGCGAGCCACGGCGCGGTAAACGTGATGAACAGGAACGCGAAGCCGGCCGGGTTCAGCGAACGAATCGTGCGCAGCCAGCGCGTCTCGCGGTGCCACAGCGGCCCGAACGACGGTTCGATCACGTCGGTCGCGACCTCGACCTCGGACAGCACGGTGCGCCGCCCGAGGCGGCGCGGCAGCTCGGCCAGCCAGAAATCGTCGGCCAGCTCGTCCTTCAGCGCGAAGAGACCGCCGATCCGGTCGAGCGTGTCGCGCGTGAGCGCGAGCGTCGCGCCGAAGCCGAAGCGGCTCGAGCGGCCGAGGTGGGTGATCCGCACCGACGGCGCGAACCACGCGTCGACGAACTGCGCGCCGATCCGCGTCCAGAAGCCGCCGACGCTGCGCGCATGATACAGGCACGTGACGACCCCGACCGACGGGTCCGCGAGCGGCGCCGTCACGCGCTCCAGATAGTCGGGCTGCACCGCGATGTCGCTGTCCGCGATCACGATGCGGCCGTATTTCGCGCGCTCGGCGAGATTGATCAGGTTGCTGACCTTCAGGTTCTTGCCGTGCACACGCGCGTCGATCACGACCGTGATGTCGCAATCCGGATGATCGGCGCGCAGCCGCTCGACGACGGCCGCGGCCGGATCGGCCGACGATGCGACGCCGAACAGCACCTCGTAGCGAGGATGGCGCTGCGCGCAGAAGGTCGCGAGGTTTTCATACAGGTGCGGCTCCGCGCCGCACAGCGGCTTCAGCACGCTGACCGGCTCGAAGCCGTCGCGCACCGTCGTGCGCGGCGTGCGCGGCCGCGGCGCGAAGGCCGCGACGAGCGCATAGCCGGCCGCGGCCAGCGTGAACGCGATCAGGAGCCAGTCGAGCAGCGTGGCGGTGGGCGTCATGTGCGATGCCTCCCGGCGACGTGGGCGCCATGGCAAACGCTTGAGCGTGATTGAGCGTGATGCGGTATTCCGACAACGACGAACGCGGGCACGACCCGACTCCTTGTTCCAGCAGCGTCTGTAAGGGGGAGGCGCGACCCGTTGTTCGGGTTCGGCCATGCCCGGCTTCGCGTGGCGTATCCCCGCGCAGCGTCCGGACGGCATGCGGGAAGACTCGAATGGCTCCATCGGCACAAGATGGGCAGGCGGCGGATTTTAGCAGTCTGCGCCCCCGCGCGCGCGGTGCTACGCGAAACGGACTAGTGCAATTCCGGCAAAGCTGAGCGGTCGACGAGCCTGATCGGCCCGGCCACGTTCACATTAGCGTAAGCACTTTGCAGGCGTATTGCAGTCTTTAAAATCAAACGTTTCGTGCAAATTTGTATGTCGATGCGGTTTCACTTCCAATCGCCGTAAAGTTTGGTAATTAATCAGCGATTAGATTGATTTTCGCAACGATCGTCGCAAGCAACCCTGCGCCCCTGTAAGGCGCATGGGTATCCGTGCGCCGCCAGCACGTTCCGGAACCCTTTGGCAAAATCCTTGGCGTCTGTTGCGTCAGCGCATCACCACGCCACCCCGTTTCGAAGGTCTTCCGATGACACCGTTTTCCGTACTCGATCTCGCGCCCATTCCGGCCGGCGCCGACGCCTCGCAGGCGTTCCGCAACACCGTCGATCTCGCGCAGCACGCGGAGCGCTGGGGCTACCGGCGTTACTGGCTGGCCGAGCATCACAACATGCCGGGGATCGCGAGTGCGGCCACCGCCGTCGTGATCGGCCACGTCGCGGGCGCCACGCAGACGATCCGGGTCGGCTCGGGCGGCATCATGCTGCCGAACCATGCGCCGCTCGTGATCGCCGAGCAGTTCGGCACGCTCGCGTCGCTGTATCCGGGGCGCATCGACCTCGGCCTCGGCCGCGCGCCCGGCACCGACCAGACCACGTCGCGCGCGCTGCGCCGCGACCTGATCGGTAGCGCGGATTCGTTCCCGGACGACGTCGCCGAACTGCAGCGCTACTTCGCGGAGCCGGTCCCCGGCCAGCGCGTGCGCGCGGTGCCTGGCGCGGGGCTCGACGTGCCGGTGTGGCTGCTCGGTTCGAGCCTGTTCAGCGCGCAGCTCGCAGCGATGCTCGGGCTGCCGTTCGCGTTCGCGTCGCACTTCGCGCCCGACTATCTGATGCGGGCGCTCGAGATCTATCGCGCGCAGTACCGGCCGTCGGCCGCGTGGCCGAAGCCGCATGCGATGGTCGGCGTCAACGTGTTCGCGGCCGAGACCGACGACGAGGCGCGGCGCCTGTTCACGTCGCTGCAACAGCAGTTCATCAACCTGCGGCGCGGCACGCCGGGCAAGCTGCCGCCGCCCGTCGACGCGCTCGAGGCGAACGAACTCGAACTCGCGACCGTCGCGCATTCGCTGTCGTTCGCGGCGGTCGGCTCGCGCGACACGGTGCGCGACAAGCTGCGCGACCGTATCGCGCAGACGGGCGCCGACGAGCTGATCATCACCGCGCAGATCTACGATCATGCCGCGCGGCTGCGCTCGTTCGAACTGGCCGCGCAGATCCGCGACGAACTCGCGAACGAGGCAAGCTGACGGCACGACCGCGCGCGGCCGGCCGCCCGCGCCGCGTCACTGCGGGCGCACGGCGTCCAGCCCGTCGAGCAGCGCCTTGTGGAACGCGTCCGGGTCCTGGATCTGCGGCGCGTGGCCGAGCGCCGGGAATTCGACGAGCTGCGCGCCGGGAATCGCGGCCTGCGTGCGCTTCGCGAGTTCCGGATAGCGGCCGAGCTTCGCGTGCACGTCGGGCGGCGCGACGTCCTTGCCGATCGCGGTCGTGTCCTTGTCGCCGATCATCAGCAGCGTCGGCACGCGAATCGCGCCGAATTCGTAGACCACCGGCTGCGTGAGGATCATGTCGTAGATCAGCGCGGAGTTCCACGCGACCGCGTCGCGGCCGGCGCCGCGATACATGCCGGCGAGCATCTGCACCCAGCGCTCGTACGACGGCGCCCACTTGCCCGCGTAGTAGGTCGCCTGCTCGTAGCGGCGGATGCCGTCGGCGTTGGTCTTCAGCTCGCGCGCATACCAGTAGTCGACCGACAGCGGCGGCACGCCGAGCGCCTTCCAGTCCTCGAGGCCGATCGGGTTCACGAGCACGAGCTGGTCGGTCGCCTTCGGATACATCAGCGCGTAGCGGATCGCGAGCATCCCGCCCGTCGAGTGGCCGATGATCGTCGCCGATTTCACACCGACCGATTCGAGCAGCGCGTGCGTGTTGCGCGCGAGTTGCTGGAAGCTGTACTGGTAGCGCTCGGGCTTCGACGACTTGCAGAAGCCGATCTGGTCGGGCGCGATCACGCGATAGCCGGCGCGGCTCAGCACGCCGATCGTGTCCTCCCAGGTCGCCGCGCAGAAGTTCTTGCCGTGCAGCAGCACGACGGTGCGGCCGTTCGGATGCGCGGGCTGCACGTCGAGGTACGCCATCTCGAGGGTTTCGCGCTGCGACACGAACGCGTATTCGTGCACGGGCGCCGGATACGCGAACCCTTCCAGACGCGGGCCGTACGCGGGCCCGTCGTTGGCGGCGGGCGTCGCGGCGACGCTCGCAACGGGCATCGCGCACGCGGCGGCGGCGCTCGCGCCGAGCACGGCGGCGCGCGCGGCGGACAGGATCTTGCAAATCGAAAGCATGGCGGTCACGGTGATGGGGGGACGCGCGCGGGCTGCCGGGTTGCCGCGGGCTGTCTCGGGCTGTCTCGGGCTGTCTCGAGCTGTCTCGCGCCCCGCGATTCTACGCGGTCGCGTGACGACGGCGCGCAACACTCCAACGCCGCGCGACTTCCGCGCGTACGACGAACTCGGGTATCGTGTGACGTGACCCTGAAACGCGTGCAGGCGAATTCCCATGAAAAACGTCCTCAGCATTCAGTCGCACGTCATCTACGGCCATGCCGGCAACAGCGCGGCCGTGTTCCCGATGCAGCGCCTCGGCGTCAACGTCTGGCCGCTCAACACCGTCCAGTTGTCGAATCACATGCAGTACGGCCACTGGGCCGGCAGCGCGATCGACGCCGCGAAGATGGAACAGCTCGTCGACGGCATCGCCGCCATCGGCGCGCTCAAGCGTTGCGACGCGGTGCTGTCCGGCTTCCTCGGCTCGCCGCCGCAGGCACGCGCGGCGGTCGAGATCGTACGCTCGGTGAAGGCGATGAATCCGAACGCGTGGTACTTCTGCGATCCGGCGATGGGCCAGACGGGCGGCGTCCGGCCCGAGCCCGGCGTCGAGGAATTCATCGTGCAGGAGGTGCCCGCGCTCGCGGACGGCATGTCGCCGAACCATACCGAACTGCAGAAGCTCGCCGGGCGACGCATCGAGACCGTCGCGGAAGCCGTCGACGCGTGCCGCGCGCTGATCCGCCGCGGCCCGAAGATCATCCTCGTCAAGCACCTGCACGACCGCAACAGCCCGGCCGACCGCTTCAACATGCTCGCCGTCACCGAAACCGAAGCGTGGATCGGCCAGCGGCCGCTGTATGCGTTTCCGCGCCATCCGGTCGGTGTCGGCGACCTGACCAGCGCGATCTTCGTCGCGTGCCGGCTGCGCGGCGACTCGGTGCGCGCCGCGTTCGAACACACGCTCGCGGCCGTGCACGCGGTCGTGAAGGCCACCTACGACGCACGCCGCTACGAGCTCGAGCTCGTCGCCGCGCAGGATGAAATCGCACGGCCGAGCGAATGGTTCGGCGCGTGGGTGACCGACGCCTGACGCGTGCGCATCGCCCTGCTCGCCGCGGCTGCCTGCTGCCGCACCTCGGCCGTCCTGCGGCTCCCTCGCTGTTCCCGCTGTCCGCGTGCCGCGCAGCACCCGCCTCGCCCGTTGCCGCTGCCCCGCAGTCCGTGCGGCGGCGCACCGCCGGCTGCAACCCGGTCCACGCGTGCAAACGTTTCCGGACTTCACATGAATGACACCGATTCCTCGCTATGCTCGCGGCGGCACGCATCGGCGCAGCCGCATCCTGCGACCCGGTGTGCGCCCTTTCCGCAGGTCCCGCCAATCGGCTCCCTCTTTACCCCACGATAACGACCATGACCCGATCGAACCGTCGTGACTTCCTGCGCGTCGCCGCCGGCACAGCCGGCGCCGCCGCGCTGAACCTGTTTCCGCCCGTGATCCGCGATGCGCTCGCGATTCCCGCGAACCGCCGTACCGGCACGATCCGCGATATCGAACACATCGTGATCCTGATGCAGGAGAACCGCTCGTTCGACCATTACTTCGGCACGATGCGCGGTGTCCGCGGCTTCGGTGACCCGCGCCCGCTGCGCCTCGCGAACGGCAAGCCGGTGTTTCACCAGCCGGTCGGCCCGGCCGAACTGCTGCCGTTCCACCCGGGCGCCGACAAGCTCGGCCTGCAGTTCCTGCAGGACCTGCCGCACGGCTGGCAGGACATGCACGCTGCCTGGAACAAGGGCCGCTACGACCAGTGGGTGCCGAACAAGGGCACGACGACGATGGCGTACCTGAAGCGCGACGACATCCCGTTCCACTACCAGCTCGCCGACGCGTTCACGATCTGCGACGCGTACCACTGCGCGTTCCCGGGCTCGACCGACCCGAACCGCTATTACATGTGGACCGGCTACGTCGGCAACGACGGCACGGGCGGCGGCCCGGTGCTCGGCAACGATGAAAAGGGCTACGGCTGGACGACCTATCCGGAAGTGCTCGAACAGGCCGGCGTGTCGTGGAAGATCTACCAGGACGTCGGCACGGGGCTCGACGCGAAGGGTTCGTGGGGCTGGACGTCCAACCCGTACATCGGCAACTACGGCGACAACGCGCTGCTCTACTTCAACCAGTACCGCACCGCGCTGCCGGGCACGCCGCTGTACGACAAGGCGCGCACCGGCACCAACATCAGCGCCGGCGGCACGCTGTTCGACGTGCTGCAGCAGGACGTGAAGAACGGCACGCTGCCGCAGGTATCGTGGATCTGCGCGCCGGAAGCATATTCCGAGCACCCGAACTGGCCGGCCAACTACGGCGCGTGGTACATCGAGCAGGTGCTGAAGGCGCTCGTGTCGAATCCGGACGTGTGGAGCAAGACCGCGCTCTTCATCACGTATGACGAAAACGACGGCTTCTTCGATCACGTGCCGCCGCCGTTCGCGCCGCAGTCGCGCGACAACGGGTTGTCGACGGTCGCGACGACCAACGAGGTCTATGCCGGCGACGCGTCGCACATGGCCGGTCCGTACGGGCTCGGGCCGCGCGTGCCGATGCTGGTCGTGTCGCCGTGGACCAAGGGCGGCTGGGTCTGCTCGCAGACCTTCGATCACACGTCGCTGCTGCAATTCATCGAGGCGCGGTTCGGCGCGCAGTATCCGGTCACGGCCGCCAACGTGTCGCCGTGGCGCCGCGCGGTGTGCGGCGACCTGACGTCGGCGTTCGAGTTCGCGACCGTGGACGCCGCGTGGCCGACGCTGCCCGACACGAGCGGCTACGCGCCGCCCGACCGCGTGCGCCATCCCGACTACATCCCGGTGCCGCCGGTGCTGCAGAAGCTGCCGAAACAGGAAGCCGGGCTGCGTCCGGCGCGCGCGCTGCCGTACGAGCTGTTCGTGCACGGCCGCGTCGAAGCCGCGAACGGGCAGTTCCGGCTGACCTTCGCGAACACGGGCCGCGCAGGCGCCGCGTTCCAGGTCCAGTCGCGCAACCGCGTCGACGGCCCGTGGGCGTACACGGTCGAAGCCGGCAAACGCATCGCCGATACGTGGAGCGCCGCCGCGTCGCTCGGCCTGTACGACCTCGACGTGTACGGCCCGAACGGCTTCTACTGCCATTTCCGCGGCCCGTTCGCGACCGGCGTCGGCAGCGCGAGCGTGAACCCCGAAGTGATCTACGGCTACGACGTCGCGAACGGCAACATCACGCTGCGCCTGATGAACCGCGGCCACAAGGCCGTGCGGCTGAAGGTCACGAACGCGTACGGCCACGGTCACGCGCGCACGTTCGACCTCGCGCCGGGCGCGCACGTCGACGATTACTGGGACCTGCGCGGCAGCCACGGCTGGTATGACCTGACCGTCAGCGACGGCCGCCAGCTCGGCTTCCTGCGCCGCTTCGCGGGCCACGTCGAAACGGGCCGCCCGAGCACCAGCGACCCGCTGATCCGCACGACCGCGTCGCACGACGACGCCGAAGCCGCATCGGACGCCCTGTCCGACTGACGTCGACCCACGCGCGGCGCGGCCCCGGCGGGCTGCGCCGCGTCTTTGCCCCGCAGCACTCCCCCCCTCTGAGCCCGTTCCGTTCGCGACGGGAAACTCCCGATACCGGCCGCCCGCGCTCGCGCGGAAGCTATGCGCAAATCCGCATCGAATGCGCGACAAATTTCCAAGACCCGCGCATATCGGCGACCTATATATCGAAGCAATCGGGGCTCTTCACGGAGCCTGACGGGAGATGTTTCCGAGGATCACGCTGCCGACCTCCCCGCCCGATTCCGAGAAGCGGTCGAACCGCCCGCCCGTCGCACGCGCCCGGCCCGCCCGGACGCGCGCGGTACCCACTCGCCGGTGTCGAACAAGAGGAACAACATGAAATTCCGTCATTCCCTGCTGTCGGTGTCCATTGCCTCCGCGCTTGCCCTCCTCTCGCAACAGGCTGCTCACGCTGCCGACGCAACCGACGTGAAGGTCGGCTTCGCCGCGCCGCTCACGGGCGTGAACGCCGGCTACGGCAAGGATCTGCAGAACGGCGTGCAGCTCGCGCTCGACGATGCGTTCGCGCAGAAGGTGCAGATCGCCGGCAAGCCCGCCCGCTTCAATCTCGTCGTGCAGGACGACCAGGCCGACCCGCGCATCGGCGTGCAGGCCGCGCAGGCGCTGGTCGACCAGAACGTGTCGGTCGTGGTCGGCCACTTCAACTCGGGGACGACGATTCCGGCGTCGGTGGTCTACGACAAGGCCGGCATTCCGGTGATCGACCCGGCCGCGACCAACCCGACGCTCACGTCGCGCGGGCTCGCGAACATGTTCATGGTGATCGCGACCGACGGCCAGAACGCCGGCAACGCGGGCAAGTACGCGGTCGACGTGACGAAGGCGAAGCGCATCGCGATCATCGACGACCGCACCGCGTTCGGCCAGGGCGAGGCCGACGAATTCGAGAAGGCCGTGAAGGCTGCCGGCGGCACGATCATCGGACGCGAGTTCACCAACAACCAGGCCGTCGATTTCCGCGCGCAGATCACGAGCCTCAAGGGCAAGAACCCGGACCTGATCTTCTTCGGCGGCCTCGATTCGCTCGCCGCGAACTTCATCAAGCAGATGCGTCAGCTCGGGCTGAACGCGCAGTTCGTCGGCGGCGGCGGCGTGAAGGACAACGAGTTCATCAAGATCGCGGGCCCGGCCGCCGAAGGCGCGATGGCATGGGAATACGGCCGGCCGCTCGACGAGCTGCCGCAGGGCAAGGATTTCGAGGCGCGCTTCAAGAAGCGCTTCGGCGTCGACGTGCTGTCGTACGCGCAGTTCGGCTATGACGCGGCGTGGGCGGCGATCAAGGCGATGCAGGCGGCCGGTTCGACCGACCCGAAGGCCTATCGCCCGGCGCTCAAGAAAGTCGACTTCGAAGGCGTGACCGGCCGCATCTCGTTCGCGAACGACGGCTCGCTGAAGAGCGGGATGTCGACGCTGTACCAGGTGAAGAACGGCGCGTGGAAGACGATCGTGACGAAGGGAGGCTGATCGGCGAGGCGGGCGGCCGGCGGCGGGCACGCCGCCCGGCCGTGAAGATCGGCGGAATCACCCCGATCTCATATGACGACTGATGTTAAAGCGATTTCACCCGCGCGCAGCCGCGCGGGCTCCGCAACCCGGCGGTCAGCCGGCTTCGGCCTCCGCCGCCTCGTGCGCGCGGCGCAGCCGCTCGCGGCTGTTCGTGAGATGCGTGCGCATCGCGGCGCGGGCCGCTTCCGGGTCGTGGCGCGCGATTGCCTCGTAGATGTCCTCGTGCTCGTGATTCAGCCGGCCGACGTAGCGCTCGAGGTCGTCGCCGGCAAAGCGCGCCGAATTCACGCGCGTGCGCG
Source organism: Burkholderia sp. LAS2 (assembly GCF_018417615.1). Lineage (NCBI taxonomy): Bacteria > Pseudomonadati > Pseudomonadota > Betaproteobacteria > Burkholderiales > Burkholderiaceae > Burkholderia > Burkholderia sp. LAS2. The sequence goes on along the minus strand of NZ_CP071052.1, from coordinate 1,634,416 downwards.
GGATGATCGACGTGCCGAGCTGCGTCATGATGTCGACGAAATAGCGGTTGCCGGTGGATTGCGCGATCTGCAGGTGGAACTGGAAGTCGAGCTGCGCGGTGTCGCGGCCGCCGTCCGCGCCCGTCGCGATCGCGTCGAGCGCGCGCCGCAGCGCGGCGAGGTCGGCATCGTTCGCGCGCTGCGCGGCGAGGCTCGCGCACTCGCTTTCGAGGCTGATGCGCAGCTCCAGCACCGCGAGCACGTCGCGCAGCGTCGTGATCGTCGCGGGATCGATGCCGAGCGTCTGGCGGCGCGACGGCTCGAGCACGAAGCTGCCGATGCCGTGGCGCGTCTCGACGAGGCCGCTCGCCTGCATCCGCGAGATCGCCTCGCGCACGACCGTCCGGCTCACGCCCTGCGCCGCCATGACTTCGGTTTCGGTCGGCAGCTTGTCGCCGGGACGCAGTGTGCCGTTTTCGATCTGCGCGGTCAGCGCGTCGACGACATCTTGTGCGAGGCTGCGTGCGCGACGGCGCGGCGCTGCGGGAAGCGTAGGCACGGACATGTGGCCGGTTCCTTTTTGAATGATCGTAATGTGAGCCGAGGGTTTACGCGGGGTTTGAGCGAAAGCCGATGATTCATTATACTGCGTCACAAGTCATCCGACGACTGATGATCGGCGCACAGTCTCCTGTCGACTCAGGTCGGCTGTTCAGTCCCGCCTGGTCCCGTGCGTAACGATCGATCGACCCGTGTTCGCGCGCTGCGCTCCATGGGCCCGGTTGTCGCTTCCACCCCGTGTTCGGGTTGCGTCGACATGCGGGGCTTGCGCGCCGCGCACGTCGGTTGTCGAATGATCGCACCTCACGCCGCGCGCGGCAAAGCTTTTGCCGCACGGCATCGCCTACTTTTTCGCCATCGCCGCCCATGAACGCCGTCACTGCCTCGCCTTCCCACGACACGCCGCGCATCGTCGACCTGCAAGCGATTCCGGTCGCCGGCCACGACAGCATGCTGCTCAACCTGAGCGGCGCGCACGGCCCGTTCTTCACCCGCAACCTCGTGATCCTGAAGGACAGCGCGGGCCGCACGGGCGTCGGCGAAGTGCCGGGCGGCGAGAGCATCCGCCGCACGCTCGACGACGCGCGCGCGCTCGTCGTCGGCCAGCCGGTCGGCAACTATCACGCGGTGCTCAACGACGTGCGCCGCACCTTCGCCGACCGCGACGCGAGCGGCCGCGGGCTGCAGACCTTCGACCTGCGCACGACGATCCACGCGGTCACCGCGCTCGAAGCCGCGCTGCTCGACCTGCTCGGCCAGCATCTCGGCGTGCCGGTCGCCGCGCTGCTCGGCGAAGGCCAGCAGCGCGAGCGGGTCGAAATGCTCGGCTACCTGTTCTACGTCGGCGATCGCACGAAGACGGCGCTCCCCTATCGCGACGGCCGCGGCGCGACCGACGACTGGACCCGCGTGCGCGACGACGCCGCGCTGACGCCCGAAGCCGTCGTGCGGCTCGCCGAAGCCGCGCATGCGCGCTACGGCTTCAACGACTTCAAGCTGAAGGGTGGCGTGTTCGACGGGGCGAGCGAGATCGAAGCCGTGACGGCGCTCGCCGAGCGCTTCCCCGACGCGCGCGTGACGCTCGATCCGAACGGCGCATGGTCCCTCGACGAGGCCGTGCGACTGTGCCGCGATCAGCATCACGTGCTCGCGTATGCGGAAGATCCGTGCGGCGCGGAGAACGGTTACTCGGGCCGCGAGGTGATGGCCGAATTCCGCCGCGCGACGGGGCTGCCGACGGCCACCAACATGATCGCGACCGACTGGCGGCAGATGGGCCATGCGGTGCAGTTGCACGCCGTCGACATCCCGCTCGCCGATCCGCATTTCTGGACGATGCAGGGCTCGGTGCGGGTCGCGCAGATGTGCCGCGACTGGGGCCTCACGTGGGGTTCGCATTCGAACAACCACTTCGACGTGTCGCTCGCGATGTTCACGCACGTCGCGGCCGCGGCGCCGGGCCAGGTCACCGCGATCGATACGCACTGGATCTGGCAGGACGGCGAACGGCTGACGCGCGAGCCGCTGAAGATCGAGAACGGGCTGGTGGAAGTGCCGAAGCGGCCGGGGCTCGGTATCGACATCGACATGGATGCGGTCGCGCTCGCGCACGAGCTGTACAAGCAGCACGGCCTCGGCGCCCGCGACGACGCGGCGGCGATGCAGTATCTGATCCCGGGCTGGACGTTCAACAACAAGCGCCCGTGCCTCGTGCGTTGAGGGGGCGACGAACCGGGCGGCAGGTCCGCCCGGTCGGACGGAATGATGCGGTTCGCCGGTGGATTGGCGATCGCCGGCCGGGAAAGGCCGGCGAAGCAAAAGCGGGATTCGCGCGCGCGGCTAGCCTGTCGCCCGCTGATGGATCCCCTGGCCTGCCGCCCCCTAACCGGGCGTCCCTAACCGGGCGTCCCTAGCCGCCTGCGCCAATCCCCCGCGCCATCCCCGACGCGGCGAACACGATGACGATCACCAGCACCGCCTGCCAGTGACCGACCCGCACATAGGTGCGCGCACGGCCGATATCGGGCATCTGCTGCCGCCGCGCGGCGACACGCCAGCGGATCAGCCCCAGCATCGGCACGACCTCGAGCAGCAGGATCAGCACGAGCGCGGTCATCTTCAGGTGAAAGAGCGGTTCGTGCAGGTAGTACGCGGTGCCTTTCTCGAAACCGCCGAACGCGCGTGCGACGCCCGTCGCGATCAGCACGAGCGCCGACACGCCCCAGACCGCATCGGCCTTGAACACGCCGGGCAAATCGACCGCCTGCGCGGATGCGATGAGCCGGCGCAACGCGCGGTTACGCGCCGCGATCGCGGCAAACGCGACGCCGAACGCACTCAGGTGAATGGCAGCCAGCAACCAACGGACGATCATCGCGCCTCCTTGTCGCCCGCGCCCGGTGCGCGAGCCTGTCAGACGATTTGCTTGAGCGCCGCGTCGAGCGCGAGCACCGCGACGCGGTCCCCTTCGGTCGCGAGCGGCGTGCGCATCACGACCTGCCGGTTGTGGCCGACAGCCGCCGGCGAATCCCACAGCAGTTCCACCTTCGGCCGATTGAACAGGCTGCCGCGACGCGGCGGCACGACCGCCTGCTGCGCGCCCTGCTCGCCCGCGGCGGGCGCGGCAGGTGCGACCCGGCCGGGCCAGCGCACCGACAGTTCGCGCGCGTCGTACTGGCCGACCTTGCGGCTTTCCATCCAGACGATCGCGGTGCGCGTCAGCACGTCGAGCGAGATCGCATACCGGCCGACCGCGAAGCGGCGCGCGGCCACGTTGGTCCGCCACAGCGGCCGCGGCCGGCAGATCCAGACGATCGCCGCGTACAGCGCCGGCGCGGCGACGAGCCAGCCGTTGGTCGCCGTCACCGCATGCAGCGCGCGGCGCCAGCCGGCCGCCCACGTGAACGCGCCGATCGACCACGCGGCAAACAGGAAACCGATCAGCGCGAACACGCGCAGCGCCTGGCGCAGCCACTGCGGCAGCGGATGGAACGGCCGCTCGGCCCGCGCGGCGGCGCCCGGCAGCGCGAGCAGCAGGAAGATCAGGATGAGGTAGAGGAATGCCCACGGCGACGACACCATCGCCGACAGCGACGAGCGATAGCCCATCTGGGACATCGAGAACAGCCAGCGCGCGAGCAGCACGAGACCGATCGCGCGCAACGCGAAGATCACGCCGGCGCCGGGGGCCGGCGCTGCGCGCGTGGTTTTCGTTCTCGCCAAGACTGCTCTCCTCTGGATAGTCGTACCGGGCCGGATTTCACGGCACGGCCATTATAGGGACATTACCGTCTGGACAGACGGCAGGATGGTGTGCCGGGCCGCTTCGGAGGCCGTTCGCAGCGTCGGGCGCGGCGAGAATACAACAGATCCGCGCCGCAGATGTGACAACGCCCCGCCGGAAAACCCGGACGGGGCGTCGTGGCGGCCGCGCGGCGGCGGCCCGCAATCAGCTTGCGTTGACTTCGCGGAGCACCGTGCGGCGCTTCTGGCGCAGCAGTTCCTCGTAGCCCTTCACGTAGTTCTGCGCCATCACCTTCGACGAGAAACGGGCTTCGAACGCGGCGCGAACCTTCTCGCGCGGCAGCGTATCGAGACGCTTGAGCGCGGCGACGGCCGACAATTCGTCTTCGACGACGAAGCCCGACACGCCATTGTCGATCACTTCCGGCACCGAGCCGCGCTTGAACGCGATCACCGGCGTGCCGCAGGCCATCGCCTCGATCATCACCAGGCCGAAGGGCTCCGGCCAGTCGATCGGGAACAGCAGCGCATGCGCGTTGCCGAGGAATTCGGTCTTCTCCGACTCGCTGATTTCGCCGATGTACTCGACGTGCGGCAGCGCGAACAGCGGCTTGATCTTCTCTTCGTAGTACGCGCGGTCGGCCTTGTCGAGCTTCGCGGCAATCTTGATCGGCAGGCCGGCCTGCTCGGCGATGCGGATCGCCGTGTCGACGCGCTTCTCCGGCGAGATGCGGCCGAGGAACGCGAGGTAGCTCGGCTTCACGTTCGGGATCGGCGTCAGCAGGTTTTCCGGCAGGCCGTGGTAGACGGTCGACAGCCAGTTCGCCTGCGGCAGCGGGATGCGCTGGTTGTCGGAGATCGACACGACCGGCACGTCGCTGAACGCGTTGAAGATCGGCTGCAGTTCCGGCAGGTCGAGACGGCCGTGCATCGTCGTCAGATGCGGGACCGGCTGGCGCGAGAACAGCGAGAACGGGTAGTAGTCGATATGGCAGTGCAGGACGTCGAACTCTTCCGCGCGGCGGCGCACCTGCTCGAGGAGCAGCATGTGCGGGGCCATCACGTCGCGGATCGTCGGGTCGAGGCGCAGCGCCTGCGGCCAGCACGCTTCGAGCTTCGCGGAGGTTTGCGAATCGCCGCTCGCGAAGAGCGTGACGTCATGCCCCATCTCGACGAGTGCTTCGGTGAGATAGGACACCACTCGCTCGGTACCGCCGTACAGTTTCGGGGGCACCGCTTCATGCAACGGAGCGATTTGGGCGATTCGCATGCGTAACTCCTAAAAAATCGGCAAAAAACCAGGTATGGGTCGGCAACCTGCCGGTGGTCCGGGCTGGAAACATGTCGTCCGAACCTCGGACGAATCAGCCTGCCGGGGGCGTCGAACCCGCGCTGCTCAAGGAGCGTCGGCGACGCGACAGGCATAGAACGTTTGAAACGAAGACCCGTTGACAGGGGTTCGTAAAAAAACCTGGAATCGAACCCGGAGCCGATTATCTAGGGTTATTCCCGATACGGCGCACGACATTTCAAACACTTTACTTTGTTACAAAGGCGCAACACTTTGCAACCCGCGGACTCGGGCGTCCGTTCTAGAGTGGAAGGCCGTTTTGGCGATCCTTGTTAACCCGCAGCTGCCGGCAGCGTGATTCCGGCACGCAGGACGGGATGCCGGATTTTATCTCAAAATCGAGCGCGAGCCCCTGGCCAAGGCAAGATTCGCGCAGCGCGACGCGCGGCGTTGTTTACAATGCCGGATTATTCAGTCCGGGCGAACGCCGGCCTGCGACCCAGCCGCCCCGCTCAATCACCGAATCACCGCACCCATATTTTGGAATCTCTCACCCCCGCCCAGCGCAACGCCCACAACGCGAAGCTGTCGAGCTACGCGCATCGGCCGATCGCGTTCCTGTTCCGCTACATCCGCCTCCACCCCGTCGCGCACCTGGTCGTGCTCTGCAGCGTGCTGGCCGCCGTCGGCTGCGCGCTCGGCTCGCAATATGCGATCAAGCACCTGATCGACGTGCTCGCGACCGGACGCCATCACCCGGGCCCGCTGTGGAGCGCGTTCGCGCTGCTCGTCGGGCTGATCGCGGCCGACAACCTGCTGTGGCGCGTCGGCGGCTGGGTCGCCGCGCACACGTTCGTCGCGGTCACCGGCGACCTGCGGCGCGACCTGTTCCAGTACCTGATCGGCCATTCGCCGACGTATTACTCGGAGAAGCAGCCCGGCACGCTCGCCAGCCGCATCACGGCCACGTCGAACGCGGTCTACACGTCGGAGAACACGATGGCGTGGAACGTGCTGCCGCCGTGCATCGCGGTGATGGGCGCGATCCTGATGATCATCGTCGTCAATCCGCTGATGGCGGCCGGCCTGCTCGGCTGTTCGGCCGTACTGTCCGTCATCCTGTTCAAGCTCGCCGGCCGCGGCTCCGCACGCCATCACGCGTTCGCGGCGAAGGCCGCGGCGGTCGACGGCGAGCTCGTCGACGTGATCGGCAACATGGGCCTTGTGCGCGCGTTCGGGATGACGCTGCGCGAACAGAAGCGCTTCAGCGCGACGGTGAAGGCCGAGATGGACGCACGCCAGCAGAGCCTGCTCTATCTCGAAAAGCTGCGGCTCCTGCACGCGGTGATCACCGCGATGCTGTCCGCCGGCCTGCTTGGCTGGGCGCTGTGGCTGTGGGATCAGGGCCGCGCGACGTCGGGCGACATCGTGCTCGTCAGCTCGCTCGGCTTCACGATCCTGCACGGCACGCGCGACCTCGCGGTCGCGCTCGTCGACGTCACGCAGCACGTCGCCCGCCTGTCCGAAGCGGTGAAGACGCTGCTCGAGCCGCACGGGATGCCGGACCGCTCGGACGCGCAGCCGCTGTCGGCCACGGGCGGCCGCGTCGATTTCGAGCGCGTGACGTTCGCGTATCCGCACCGCCGCGCGATCCTCGACCACTTCGACCTGCATATCGAGCCGGGCCAGCGCGTCGGCCTGATCGGCAAGTCGGGCGCGGGCAAATCGACCGTGCTCGCGCTGCTGCAGCGCTTCTACGACACGCAGGACGGCGTCGTGAAGGTCGACGGCCAGGACGTGAAGGCCATCACGCAGGACAGCCTGCGCCACGCGATCGCGCTGGTGCCGCAGGACATCTCGCTGCTGCACCGGACCATCTACGACAACATCGCGTACGGCCGCCCTGACGCGACCCGCGACGAAGTGCTCGCCGCAGCGCGCGACGCGCGCTGCGCGGAGTTCATCGAGGCGATGCCGGAAGGCTATGACACGATCGTCGGCGACCGCGGCGTCAAGCTGTCGGGCGGCCAGCGCCAGCGCATCGCGATCGCGCGCGCGATCCTGAAGAATGCGCCGATTCTGCTGCTCGACGAAGCGACGTCGGCGCTCGACAGCGCATCCGAGGAAGCGATCCAGAGCGCGCTCGACCGACTGATGGTCGGCCGCACGGTGATCGCGATCGCGCACCGCCTATCGACGCTGCGCAACTTCGACCGCATCATCGTGATGAGCAACGGCAAGGTGATCGACGACGGCCCGCCCGAGGTGCTGCGCAACCGCCCCGGCCTGTACCGCGATCTGCTCGCGAAGCAGCACGGCCGCCATCATGCGGCCACCGACGGCAACACGCCGACCGGCGAACGCGTGGCCTGACGCGCGTCGGCATCCGGCCAACGAAAAAGCCGCCGTGCTTGCTCGCACGGCGGCTTTTTCAATTGCAGCGGCAGCAATGGATCGGGATCAGACCTGCTGCAGATCGCGCAGAAAATTGTCCCGCCACACCGACACGTTGTTCTCGCGAAGCTGCGCGATCATGTCCGCATAGCGTGCGCGCCGTTCGGCGAGCGGCATCGTCAGCGCCTGCGACAGCGCATCGGCCATCCCGTCGATATCGATCGGATTGACGATCAGCGCGCCCGTGAGCTCGCGCGCGGCGCCCGCGAAGCGCGACAGCACCAGCACGCCCGGATCGTCCGGATTCTGCGCGGACACGTACTCCTTCGCGACGAGGTTCATCCCGTCGCGCAGCGGCGTCACGAAACCCACGCGCGCGAGCCGGTACAGCGCGGCCAGCAGTTGCCGGTCGTACTGGCGGTGAATGTAGAGGATCGGCGCCCAGTCGAGCTCCGCGTAGCGCCCGTTGATGCGCCCCGACTCCGCTTCGAGCTGCAGCCGGATGTCCTGATACGCGCGCAGGTCCGCGCGCGTCGACGGCGCGATCTGCAGGAACGACACGCGGTTGCGAATCGACGCCTGATGCTCGAGCAGCTTCTCGAACGCCCGGAAGCGCTCGACGAGCCCCTTCGAATAATCGAGCCGGTCGACGCTCATGATCAGTTGCCGCCCGCGCAGCGACGTCGCGAGCGTGCGCACCGCCTTGCCGTGCTCGCCCGCCTGCGCGAGCGACGCGATCTCGTCCGGATACACGCCGATCGGATAGGCGGCCGCGCGCAGCGTCTGGCCGAACGCCCGCACGTGCGCCGTGTGCCCGTCGTGCTCGACCTCGCCGTCCGCCTCGAACGCGATGTAGTCGCAGAACGCGCGCAGATCGGGCTCGGTCTGGAAGCCGAGCAGATCGAACGCGCACAGCGACTCGACGAGCTCGCGGTGCGGCGGCACGTTGACGAGCACCTGCGCGGCCGGAAACGGGATGTGCAGGAAGAAGCCGATGCGGTTCTTCACGCCGGCGTCGCGCAGCGCGCGCGCGAACGGAATCAGGTGATAGTCGTGCACCCAGATCACGTCGTCGTCCTGCAGCAGCGGCACGAGCTGCTGCGCGAGCCACACGTTGACGCGGCGGTAGCCGTCGAATTCGTGGCGATCGTACTGGATCAGGTCCGCGCGGTAGTGAAACGCGGGCCACAGCGTCGCGTTCGAGAAACCGCGGTAGTACTGGTCGTAATCGCGGCGCGACAGCCCGACGGTCGCGAACGTCACCGGCCCGCGCTCCTCGATGCGGATCTGCGGCTGCGGCGCGCCGGACGCGACCACTTCGCCGCTCCAGCCGAACCACATGCCGCCGGTTTCCTTCAGCGCGTCGTAGACGCCGATCGCGAGGCCGCCCGCCGCCGGTTCGCCTTCCGAAATCGGTGCGACGCGGTTTGAAACGATGATGAGCCGGCTCATGCGTGCGGTTGCCCCGCGCCGAGCCAGCGTGCGATCTGCTCATGCAGTGCGTCGACCGAATCGAGCCGCATCCGCGCGGACGTCTCGCCCGCGCCGACCTTGATCGACAGGCCGCCGCGCGCGTTGACCACCGCGAAGCCCTTCTCGTCGGTCAGGTCGTCGCCCGCGAACAGCGGCACGCGGCCCGCAAACGGCGGCTCGTCGAGGAAGGCGGCCAGCGCGCGCCCCTTGTCGACGCCCTTCGGCTTGATCTCGAACACCATCTTGCCGGGTTGCAGCACGTACGCATCCGGATAGTCGGCGACGAGGCGCTCGGCCGCTTCGCGCGCCACCGCCTCGCGCTCGGGCGCATTGCGAAAGTGCAGCGCGACGGCCGCACCCTTGATTTCGAGCAGCATGCCCGGATGGCGATCGACCACGCCTGCGAGCTCGCGCTCGATGCGCAGCAGGCGCTCGTCGTTGAAGCCGATGCGCTGCGTGTCGCCGTTCGCGTCGCGGCGCTCCGCGCCGTGCAGGCCGGCGATCGGCAGGCCGGGCATCTTCAGGAACGTGTCGAGGTTGTCGATCCCGCGTCCGGACACGATCGCGACCGCGCCGTGCGAGCGGCGCGACAACTCGTCGAGCAGCGTCAGCAGCGACGGCGGAACGTGAATGCTGTCGGGGGTCGGCGCCAGCTCGACGAGCGTGCCGTCGAAGTCGAAGAAGAACGCGGTATCGGTCAGGGACAGGGAAGCCGGAACGGATTGCATCGATTCGATAGTCTGAGGGCCGGCCGGCAAAACGCAGGCCGCCACTGCGCGAATGGAGTTGTGCGCATCTTACCGCGCCTGCGCCCCCAGATGGGCGAAACCGGGGCAGCGCGGACCTCGCGCCGCCCGCCGCGTCAACTGCGACATATTGCCCCGCTCGCCAGCCCCGTACCGGTTTCAAAAGGACGCAGGCGCGCGAATTGCGCTACAGTCGCAACCGCCTGCCGCGCGACGCATGGCATCGCGCCGGCCGGTCACCCATTTCGCCCGATCGAGCCCCAGGATGCCGTCTCGCCTCTCCCGCCTCATCCGCACGGCCGCGGCCCTCGCCGCCGCCGTGGCGCTCGCCGCGTGCACGCACGACGAGCCGCGCTGGAACCTGACCAACGTCACCGGCCACCTGCCCGACCTGTCGTTCGAGCTGACGGGCGGCGACGGCCGTCCCGTCGACGCCGACGCGTTCCGCGGCCGCGTCGCGCTCGTCTACTTCGGCTACACGCACTGCCCCGACGTCTGCCCCGAAACGCTGGCGCGGTTGATGGAAGTGCTGGCGAAGCTCGGCCCGCAGGCGGACAACGTGCGCATCCTGTTCGTCTCGGTCGACCCCGCGCGCGATACGCCGCAGGCAATGCAGTCCTACGTCGCCGCGTTCGACGCCGCGCATGCGCGCGGCCTGACCGGCACCGACGGCCAGATCGAATCGCTCGCGAAGCGCTATCGCGTCGCGTACCAGATGGAAAAACGCGATCCGTCCGGCGGCTACGAAGTGACGCACAGCTCGGCCGTCTACGTCTTCGACGCGACCGGCCGCGCACGCCTGCTCGCGACCGATCGCGATTCGCCCGACGCCATCGCCGCCGATGTGCGCCGGATCATCGACACTGCCTCCACGACCTGAATTCCGCCATGAACACGAAAACGACCTTCAAGACGTTCGCCCTCGTCGCCGCGCTGTGCGCCGGCGCGCACGCGTATGCCGCCGGCGCGATCAGCGCGCAGAACGCGTGGGTGCGCTGGCTGCCGAACAAGCTGCCCGCGGGCGGCTACGTGACGCTCGTGAACACCGGCGACAAGCCGATCGACCTCGTCGACGTCGACAGCCCCGACTACGGGATGGCGATGCTGCACCAGACGGTGTCGAACGGCTCGACGCAGAAGATGGAAATGGTCGACAAGCTGACGATCCCCGCGCGCGGCAAGGTCGACATCGCGCCGGGCGGCTATCACTTCATGCTCGAGGAACCGAAGCACGCGATCAAGCCCGGCGACACCGTGCACCTGCGCCTGAAATTCTCCGACGGCGAAACGGTCGATGCGCCGTTCGCCGTGAAATCGCCGGCCAAGACGAAGTGATGCGCGCGCGATGAACGTCCTGTACTGGCTCGATCCGTGGGAACCGTCGCCGACCGTGGTCATCGCGGTGCTGACGGCCGCCGTGCTGTTCGCGCGCGGCGCGAGGAAGGCGAAGGTGTCGCCGCTGCGGCAGTTCTCGTTCTGGTTCGGGCTGACCGCGCTCTACATCGCGCTGCACACGCGGCTCGACTACTTCTTCGAGCATGAATTCTTCCTGCACCGCGCGCAGCACCTCGTGCTGCACCATCTCGGGCCGTTCTTCATCGCGCTGTCCTATCCGGGCGCGGCGATCCGTGCGGGCATTCCGTTCCGCTGGCGGCAGCGCTTCGTGCGCCCCGCGCTCGCGTGGGCGCCGGTGCGGGCGACGCTCGACGTGGTGTTCCATCCGGTCGTCGCAGTCGTGCTGTTCGTCGGGCTGATCTATTTCTGGCTGCTGTCGCCGATCCACTTCATCGCGATGCTCGACTGGCGCCTCTATCGCGTGATGAACTGGAGCATGGTGATCGACGGGCTGCTGTTCTGGTGGCTCGTCGTCGATCCGCGCCCCGCGCCGCCCGCGCGACTGTCGCCGGGCCGCCGGATCCTGATCGTCGTCGCGGCAATCCCGCCGCAGATCGCGCTCGGCGCGCTGATCTTCTTCACGCCGCACGAGCTGTATCCGATCTATTCGATCTGCGGCCGCGCGTTCACGTGGCTGAGCCCGCTGCGCGACCAGCAGATCGGCGGCCTGCTGCTGTGGATTCCCGGCTCGATGATGAGCGTGATCGGCGCGCTGATCGCACTGCGGCACTGGCTGCGGCTGTCCGCGCGCGGGCGCCTGATCGGCGAACGGGTCGCGCAGCGCGCGGACAAGCCGCCGGTCGCACGCACCGCGCACTGACCGCCGCGGCGCGCGTCATGCTCGCGCGCTGCTCATCCACACGTGCGGGATGCCGTCCTCGTCGTGCACGTCCGAACTCGGCGTGAAGCCGAATGCCCCGTAGAAACGCTGCAAGTGGGCCTGCGCATGCAGGCTCACCGGCGTATCCGGCCATTGCGCGCGGATATGCTCGAGCGCGCGCGACAGCAGCCCGTTGCCGAGGCCCGCGCCGCGAAACGCGGCGGTCGTCAGCACGCGGCCGATGCGCACGTCGGTGTGCTGCGCGTCCGGCAGCAGCACGCGCAGATAGCCGGCCAGGCGGCCGGCCGGATCGAAGGCGGCCAGGTGCCACGCGGCCTGGTCCGCATCGTCGATGTCGCGATACACGCAGTTCTGTTCGACGACGAATACGGCGCTGCGCGCTTCGAGGATCGAATAGATTTCGCGTGCCGTCAGCGCGTCGAAGGGTTTCCAGCGCCAGTCGAGATCGGCGGCGCTCGGGGATGCGGCGGGTGCGGAGGCGTTCATGTGCGGTCCTGATTCGGGCGCGCCGGCCGGCGCGCGGCAACCGTCGATTATGCCTCGAAGCACGCGTCGCGCGCGACCGCCTGCCCGCGCGCGAAAAAAAGGCCCCGCATCGCGCGGGGCCTGCTCGTCATGCGGTCATGCCGGCATCTGGCCGAAGCGGCCGCTGTTGAAATCGTCGATCGCGGTCCGGATTTCCTCTTGCGAATTCATCACGAACGGGCCGTAACCGACGACCGGCTCGTCGATCGGCTCGCCGCTCAGGATCAGCAGCTTCGCGTCGCCGTTCGCTTCGATCTCGACGTCGCTGCCGTCGCGGCCGAGTTGCACGAACTGCGCTTCGCGCGCCACCGTCTCGCCGTTCACCAGCACGGTGCCGCTCAGCACGACCACCGCGAGCGTGCGCCCTTCGGCGACCGGGAACCGCGCATGGCCGCCCGCCACGAGCCGCACGTCCCACACGTCGATCGGCGTGTGCGTGCGGGCCGGGCCGCGCCGCCCGTCGAACTCACCGGCGATGATCCGCGCGCGCCCCGCGCCGTCCGGCAGCTCGACCACCGGGATATCGGCGTTCAGCAGCGTCTGGTAGCCGGGCGCGCCCATCTTGTCCGCGGCGGGCAGGTTCACCCACAGCTGCACCATCTCGAGCGGGCCGCCCCGCGTCGTGAACGCCTCCGAGTGGAATTCCTCGTGCAGGATCCCGCTCGCGGCCGTCATCCACTGCACGTCGCCCGGGCCGATCGTGCCGCCCGCGCCGGTCGAGTCGCGGTGCGCGACTTCGCCGTCATAGACGATCGTCACCGTTTCGAACCCGCGGTGCGGATGCTGGCCGACACCGCGCGGCGCGCTCGCCGGTTCGAACGTCGCCGGGCCGGCGTAATCGAGCAGCAGGAATGGGCTCAGGTGCGTGCCGTGAGACTGGTAGCTGAACATCGAACGCACCGGGAAACCGTCGCCGACCCAATGGCCGCGCGGCGCACTGTACACACCCTGGATCTTCTTCATTTGCCTTCTCCGAATTGCGGCGAAACCCGTGTTTCGCATCCATGAGCGACAATATAGAGATGGAACGATCGATCCGGTAGACTGCCGAAATCGCACTCAGCGTTCCATTTCATGAACGATAAAGCGCGGGATCTGAACGATCTCTACTACTTCGTGCAGGTCGTCGAACATGGTGGCTTCGCGCCGGCCGGGCGCGCGCTGGACATGCCGAAATCGAAGCTGAGCCGCCGTATCGCGCTGCTCGAGGCGCGGCTCGGGATGCGGCTGATCCAGCGTTCGACGCGCCGCTTCACGGTCACCGACGTCGGGCAGACCTATTACGCGCATTGCCGCGCGATGCTCGTCGAAGCCGATGCCGCCGACGAGGCGATCGCGCTGCTGCACGAGGAGCCGCGCGGCATCGTGCGCGTCAGTTGCCCGATCGTGCTGCTCGATTCGCTGGTCGGCACGATGATCGCCGCGTTCATGGCCGCGTGCCCGCGCGTCGAGATTCACCTGGAAGCCACCAACCGGCGCGTCGACGTGGTCGGCGAAGGGATCGACGTCGCGATCCGCGTGCGGCCGCCGCCGCTCGAGGACAGCGATCTCGCGCTGCGCGTGCTCGCCGAGCGCGGCCAGTGCCTCGTCGCGAGCCCCGCGCTGCTGCGCGAGCATGGCGTGCCGGCCGTTCCCGCCGATCTGACGCGCCTGCCGAGCCTCGATCACGGCGTGCCGCAGTCCACGCACGTGTGGCGGCTGCGCGGGCCCGACGGCGCGCACGCGGAAATCCATCACCAGCCGCGCTTCGTGACGGGCGGCATGCTCGCGCTGCGCGCGGCGGCCGCCGCGGGCGTCGGCGTCGTGCAGTTGCCGACGATGATGGTGCGCGACGAGGTGTCGCGCGGTGAACTGGTCACCGTGCTGCCCGACTGGGCGCCGCGCCGCGAAATCGTGCACGCGGTGTTCGCGTCGCGCCGCGGGCTGCTGCCCGCGGTGCGGGCGTTGCTCGATTTCCTGGCCGAGCGGTTCGCCGAACTCGAACCCGACTGAACGCGCCGCATCACGCACAACCGTGCGCTGCAGACCGCGCGCGCGTGCCGTAGACTGCGGTACGCGCAATGCGCATTTTCACAACCCCTATCGCTTTCCCGCCATGTTCACGCTGTCCAACGACCCTACCGCCTCCAAGGCCGATCAATACGCGACGCTCGTCGAGCAGGCACGCGCGCTCGTCGAATCCGAACGCGACCTGACCGCGAACGCCGCGAATTTCTCCGCGCTCGTGTATCACTCGCTCGATCGCCTGAACTGGGCGGGCTTCTACTTCTTCGACGGCACCGAGCTCGTGGTCGGGCCGTTCCAGGGCAAGCCCGCGTGCGTGCGGATCGCGCTCGGCAAGGGCGTGTGCGGCACGGCCGCGCAAACGCGCGAGACGCAGGTCGTGCGCGACGTGCACGACTTCCCGGGCCATATCGCGTGCGATGCGGCGTCGGAATCGGAAATCGTCGTGCCGCTGGTGGCCGCCGACGGCACGCTGATCGGCGTATGGGACGTCGACAGCCCGGTCGCCGCGCGCTTCGACGACGAAGACCGCCAAGGGATGGAAGCGCTGTGCCGCGTGTTCGTCGAACACGCGTGGCAGAAGGCGCGCGGTTAGGCGTCGCGGCGCCGCGGCGCTGGCCGCCGAACGACACGGGCCCCGCGAAGGGGCCCGTTTCATTGCAATGCCGCGCCGCCGTCTGCGGCGCACGACCGGCGTCAGGCTGCGTGCGTGCCCGAAAGCGCGGCGAACCCCTGCGGCTTCGCGTCCTCGGTCAACACCTCGAAGCCCGTTTCCGTCACCACGACCATGTGCTCCCACTGCGCGGACAGCGAATGGTCCGCCGTGACGACGGTCCAGCCGTCGGCCAGCATGCGCGTGTCGCGCTTGCCCGCGTTCAGCATCGGCTCGATCGTGAAAATCATCCCCGGCCGCAGCGGCAGGCCGGTGCCCGGGCGACCGTAATGCAGCACCTGCGGCTCGTCGTGATAGACGTCGCCGATCCCGTGTCCGCAATACTCGCGCACCACGCTGAATCCTTCGCGATGGGCGACCTGCTGGATCGCATAGCCGACGTCGCCGAGCGTCGCGCCGGGACGCACCGCGCGGATGCCGGCATGCATCGCCTCGTAGGTCGACGCGACGAGCCGCCGCGCGAGTTCGTTCGGTTCGCCGACGAAATACATGCGGCTCGTATCGCCGAACCAGCCGTCCTTGATCACCGCGATGTCGAGGTTCACGATATCGCCGTCACGCATCGGCCGCGACGTCGGAATGCCGTGACAGACCACGTGATTGACCGACGTGCACAGCGTCTTCGGATAGCCGTGGTAGCCGATGTTCGCGGGGATCGCGCCCAGTTCGTCGACGATGTATTCGCGGCAGCGCGCGTCGAGCTCGTCGGTGGTGACGCCCGGCTTCACGTGCTCGGTGATCATCGTCAGCACCTGCGACGCGAGCTTCGCGGCTTCGCGCGACTTGGCGATTTCCGCGGCACCGCGGATCGGAATTTCGCGTTTCGCCATTACGCCACCTGCTCGATGCTCTGCGCGACCGTCTCGGCCGGCCCCACGTCGCCGCCCCGCGCCTCGGCCTCGATCAACATCTTGCAGATGTCGCCGTAGGAGAGCGCCGGATTGAGTTCCGCCAGCATCCCGACGCGCAGCCAGTGTTCGGCCTGTGCATTGATCGAACGGCTCAGCGCCGTGCTCGTCGAGCGCAGCCGTTCATGCATGTGCTCGGAAATCTTGATGATGCCCATATATCCCCAATTAAACGAAACGTAGCTGTTTCGTATATTACGCCGTGCACGACGACCGGGCAAGCCGTTCGCGCGCGCCTCCCGCCGCCCAGCGGCCGGAAATGCCGTTGACATCAAATTCCAGTTTGCTGGAAAATCAATCCATCATGAAAGAATCAGCGATCACCGCGGCCGACGATACCGGCATCAACGAGCGCATTGCCCGGCGCGTGCGCGACCTGCGCACCGTCCGAGGCTACACACTCGACGCGCTGGCCGCGCGTTCCGGCGTCAGCCGTTCGATGATCTCGCTCATCGAACGCGCGGCGGCCAGCCCGACGGCCGTCGTGCTCGACAAGCTCGCGGCCGGCCTCGGCGTGTCGCTGGCCGGGCTGTTCGGCGGCGAGCGGGACGACGCGCCCACCCAGCCGCTCGCACGGCGCGCGCAGCAGGCCGAATGGCGCGATCCGGCGTCCGGCTATGTGCGACGCAACCTGTCGCCGGCCGGCTGGCCGTCGCCGATCCAGCTCGTCGAGGTCGATTTCCCGCCCGGCGCGCGCGTCGCGTACGACAGCGGCGGGCGCGAAAGCGCGCTGCATCAGCAGGTGTGGATCATCAGCGGCCGTGTCGACGTCACGTTCGGCGATACGCTTCACGAACTTCGCGAAGGCGACTGCCTGGCGATGCGGCTCGACCAGCCGCTGATCTTCAGCAATCCGTCGCCGCATGCCGCGCGCTATATCGTCGCGATTTGCGATGCATCCGCCGCCGGCATGCGCGGCGCGTAATGCGCGCGCCGTGTGTGCAACCGGTTTAGCCAAACAGGAAGGAAACGTATGAATTCCCCGACACAGCGCGACGACGTGCGCCTGATCGATTGCAGCGAGGCCGAACACGCGGCGGCCATTCTCGAGATCCTGAACGACGCGATCGTGAACTCGACCGCGCTGTACGACTACCGGCCGCGCCCGCCGGAAGCGATGATCACGTGGTTCGCGACGAAGCGCGCGGGCGGCTTTCCGATCATCGGCGCCGTCGACGCGGCGGGCACGCTGCTCGGCTTCGCGAGCTGGGGTACGTTCCGCGCGTTTCCGGCATTCAAGTACACGGTCGAGCACAGCGTCTACGTGCGCAACGATCAGCGCGGTCGCGGGCTCGGCGAACTGCTGCTGCGCGAAGTGGTCCGGCGTGCGCGCGAAGCGCAGGTCCACGTGCTGGTCGGCTGCATCGACGCGGCCAACGCCGGCAGCATCGCACTGCATACGAAACTGGGGTTCGAGCACGCGGGCACGATCGCGGAGGCCGGATTCAAATTCGGCCGTTGGCTCGATGCGGCGTTCTATCAACTGAAGCTCGAGACGCCGGTGCAGCCGGTGGATGGGTAATTGCTTTGCGGCCGGCGCATAAATCGACGCCAAGACTTACCCCACCCTACCCGCATCGTTTTGCCACCGGACGCTCTCTTCCGACCAGTCTCTCGACCCACTATGTAACGACGCGCGAGCGGCACGGGCAATTTTCAGCAGAGCGGCAACGGCAGCCGTATTTTTATTTATCAGGCATTCACCTTGAATGCCGCCTTCTTTTACGTGGAAATATAATCGACGCAAGATGCGGCGGTTAGCATTTACTGCGGCAACCGTCTTTAAATGCGCAATAGAGATCGTCCACGCAAGCACGTCTGATGCAGATATCGTGATCTGCACCTGAATTCGAAGCCGAAACTACAACGCCCAGTGCTGACAAAAATAATCTTCATTCCCAATGGAGAAACATTCAATTTAATTGGATATGAAATCATCAAATCAATTTCTACGGGTAAACGATAGATAGCTTGTCACACCTTATTTAAGGAAATTTCCTAATATGATCTGACGGGGATCTACAGATCTGATTATTGCTTGCCACATGAAAATCATTACGGCACCATTTTTTTAAAATTATCGGGAAATTTCACCAGGACCCCTGGCGGCCGCAGACAGGGCAGAAAAACCTATTGCCGACGAAAAAACATTTTCTGGGCGCGAACGCTGAACATTGCCGAAAATATACAGCCCGAATCGCAGATGCCGTGAATTTTGCCTGCCAAAGAGTATCGGATCGTCAATCGCAGATTGCGGAGGCGTTTATGTAAAAAATCAAGCCATCCATGAACCGAGTGTGGCGAAACACCAAATCCATCTTTCATCGTGGAGACCGAAAATGACTTCCTATTATGTCGACTTCAACAACGACACCAAGCAAACCTGGACCATGGCTGTATATCAGACCCTGCCGAGTTCCATTGGATTGGAAAGCGTGTCGTGGAAGCAAACGACCGTTCCTCAAAGTGGCGCCAGCGGTGTGACGTGGGATATTTTCTATAACGTCGCCATTGCCAATTACCAGCAGATTGGCGGCATCGGAGTCTACAAAGCCAGTCAGACGCTGACGACGGAATTGGGGACGTCATGGGACTGCATTTTTAAAGACAACGTCCAGCAATTGGTGCCGGGGTCCGGTTCCGTACCTCCGGATTCCGTCCTGATCAACAACAAGTCGACCAATCTCGCGAACCTTGGTATCGGCATGAGCGGTCAGGGATCCGTGTTCAAGAAGGGCGTGGTCAGCGGCGCATCGGCTCAGTTCCAGGTGACACCGACTTATTGGGTCGGCTTGTTCAATTCACTCGTCCTCGGCGAAGTGATCTCGAGCAACGTCGTCGTGGGTCCGCTACAGCTGTCTTATCCCAGCGGGCAGAACCTCGCAACCGTCAATGCATACATGGACGGCAACACGATCAAGCTCAACGTCACATATGGCCAGCAAGTGGCCGTCGAAAATAGTGTGGTGGACAGAATCATTGCTGCGCAACCGACGCGATCAGGGATTTTGCTCGAGTACGGCAACTAAACGGCTACGTGCTCTTGTCATGCGAGGGACAGGCGCCGTTACGGCGCCTGTCTTGTTACACAAAATTTTCCGATGTGGACAATTGATATGCGAACCATTGCCAAGATTCTCTTTCCGACCTTGATGGCCTGCCTTGTGTTCAACGGAGAAGCCGGCGCCGCCGAAAAATCCTTTTGCTATTACCATCACAATTGCCCTGCCGACGGAAAACTGCCGAAAGGTCAATTGCCCGAGCAATATACCAAGCGCCAGTGCACGAACGGTGGAGGAAAGAGCTGGGGCGACGGCCCGAAGAGCTGTGAGAACGTAAACGATTGACGGGCCTTGGTATTGAGGGACGACTTCAGACGTGATTGCACGAATTTCGACGATGCCGACATTTTTGCCGGACCGAACCCGTCGGCAAAGGAATTTGCCTGTGAACTGCCCTGGTTATTCGGAGATTTTCTGTCGATACCGCCTATGTCGATTGACACGTAGCAATCCATCGCGACGAGATCGACGGTCAATCGTCCCTCAAAATCACAATGCCTGCCCGGACGATGCAATAGCAGGAAGAATGGCGTAGTTATTTAACATCCCAACGACTGCTTTTGTATTTGTGGCGCATCTTTATCTCGTGCCTAAACGGTGCGCTCGCAGCCCCCTGCCACTTCCCTCGTTGTGGCAGGGGTTTTTTAGTGTCTTCCGATATTACGGTCGCACGGTCGGGCCCTGCCATAGAAAGACCTTCCAAACGGGTTGGCCGAGTTCCGCCAACACTCGGCATGGGACGAGTTGCGCGGCGGCTGGAGCGCAGCCACCTTCAAGAAATGACGCTCGAACAGCCCTTCGTGCCGGAACTCTGCATGTACGCCCGAAGCCGGAGGGCAGCGCGACCGCCACCATTGATGAAAAGCCCATTACCGGCGGCGGCCGCAAGTACCCCTCCTCCCCGCAGTACGAAGCCCTCGTTCCGATCCTGCGGCCACGGGGCGGTATTACCCTCACACGTTCGACGGCCGAAAAATCGCCATCGATGGCATGAAAACCGCGTGTGGAGCGACGCTGATCGCATCCTGGTCGTCCCGACGTCGGCTCGGGTAACGCGACGACTAGTGTCGCTACGTCCGCCCAGCAACCCTGAAACCCGATGCGGTGAGGCACGGTGCCCGTTCCTGACCATGCCCGAGCCGATGCTTCGCCTGCAGGCGTGGTTACGCGTGCCTCTTGAGTGGTTCGAGGCGGCTTTGTATTGCTCCGGGTGATTTACTTACGAGAATGAAAGCGCCGCAGAAAAAAGAAAAGCCCTGACGAATCAGGGCTTTATCTCGTTCTACCTGGAGGCGCGAGCCGGAGTCGAACCGGCCTAAACGGCTTTGCAGGCCGTCAGATCCTCATTATTTTCAAATACTTACAGAAATTGACCGCCCGCATTGACCACTTTAGGAAGTTAGCGCTTAATCTTATCCAGGTGCGCCATCACGTCGAACGATCCCCAGCACGACTGAGCAAGGTCGGAACCAGAGGGCGGGAAGCCCGCCTGAAT
Organism: Burkholderia sp. LAS2; assembly: GCF_018417615.1. NCBI lineage: Bacteria > Pseudomonadati > Pseudomonadota > Betaproteobacteria > Burkholderiales > Burkholderiaceae > Burkholderia > Burkholderia sp. LAS2. Next base: position 1,613,826 of record NZ_CP071052.1, on the reverse strand, counting down.
GACCTTAAGCCCCTGAGACTGGACAAACTCCACTGCCGGAACCATGTCCGCATCTGAGCTGGCGATAACTGCTGCGTCGATAGCCTTCTGCACCGAAAGCCGTATCAGATCGGTGACGAGAAGTGTATCGACTCCTTTCTCCACTGTTGCTGTTATTGGCTGTCCACAATCGTCATGATGGCAGTGCGAAATCGGACGATGGCAGGACGGACAATTTTGCAATGCCTTCGGCTTACGTTCGCGCGCCTCAACGTGGACGCCCGGTTGACGGTTCAACCAACTCTGGGCCCACCCTCTAAACTTCGCACCCTCTGCCGTATTCGGATTGTAGGAGGTGTAAATATAAGTACCTTCGTACGAAAGTGCCGCTGGAGCTGCGAGCAGCGCGTGGGCTTGTTGTGCAAAGACTTGGCCCAACCCTCGCCAGTCGAGCTGCACACGCATGTCGGCGCGCGCTGCCCTAGACGCTTTTTCATTGATCGTAAGTTGCAGATTCCAGTAGTCCACGAATACAGCGATTCGCATATTCCGTCCGCAAAAAAATACAGGGGGTGCGTGGAAACGCACCCCCTGGGGCAAATATAACCTACCAGCGCAGCGGCTGTGGTAGGTGGGCATCAATAGCGAGGGACTCTAGCACTTGCCGCACAAATCGTCAACAAAAAGGTAATAAGCCTTCTTACTTGATGAACGTACACCCTATAATTCAGGGACGGAACGAGAAGCACGAGGCTTGTCCAGGCTTCCGCCCCTCGCAGTAGCACATTTTTGTAACAGCGAAAAAGTCCGCTCGTAGCGGGCTTTGTGCTTCGGGCTTCGGGCTTCGGGCTCCGATGCTGCGACTGTGTTGCAAAGCAACTTGCTGCGCCCGATGATACAGCAGTACCTGCACCTTATCTGACAAGGCACCGATTACAAACCCACGCTGAGACCTACGCCTCTCCTTGAGCGGGAAGCCGTTACCGACCCTGAGCTATCCTTCAGCCGCAAAGCCGTCATCGGATGATGTACGGGTCGTGGGATGACCCGACTCCGTGTGCAAGGTTAGTGTTCGGAACGAATGCGCTCGCAGGACTGATCCCATGCAGTGCAGCGCATTGGAGGAAAGGCGTTGAGGAGCGATGACAGCACGAAGAAGGCCACATGCACCTACTCGCCTCACACTATCAATCTGAGTTCCTGGCTACGCCGCAACTCATACGACTAGACTACGCCAAGGGAAAGGATGGCTTTGAGCCAACGCTTCTGGTGAAGGGCAGCACGCTCTTGCTGAAGTTCATGGTGTTGGGTGCGCGGCTACGGCTTCATCTGGCGCGCGTAAACGGTCGCCTCCTGTATGCATTAACGGCGTACGACGATCCATCTAAGCCTGCGACGCTATGGTCAGTCGTGGAGAACGAGGCAGAAGTCACGGCGCTGCGGGGGCTGGCATCAGGCGAGCCATCCCCCATATTCCTGTTTAACGAGCTTGCCCTGAATGTTGCATGGTCCACCGTAAAGGCTAGCTTCCCTTCGGAGGTGGACGGCTGGATCAGCAACGCGGCACTGGGGAAAGGAGATTACACGGCCATTGCTAAAGAGGCAGGCGACCTGCTACAACGGGCGGTCAACGGCACTACGCCCCCCGACGAGTTGCTGTCTGCAGAAATTGTCCGTATCGACGAGTGGCATGCCGTTTTCAATCACTTCATTACGAGCCACGGCAGTAACAGCCCGGTCGACTTGTTCAGCCGAGACGAGGGCGGACAGCAGGAACAACTTGCGGTCTGGTTAACCGATAGCCTCCACCCGCGTGGGGTACACCACAGTCCCCAGATCCCAAAGGGAAACGGAACACGCGAACTCACCGATATTCTCCTCAGCCACGAGGGCGGTGCACTGTTGATAGAGTCGAAAGCTCTCACTGTCTTCAACCGCGACAAGTTGCCAGATCGAACGAAGCTAGCAAAGGATGTATCGCAGCACGTCGAAAAAGCAGTTCGCCAGTTGCGCGGTAGCATTCGGCGGCTCAAAGATGGCGCACCGGTTACCACTCGGGATGGATCCGCTATAGACGTTGAGCGGTCACAGCCGGCACACGCCATCGTTCTCATTCCTGAGTTTGACTTGATAGAAAATCAAGAGAACTACGGTCTGGCGTTTATTGCTGACTTCATGGAGGCGACGGGAGGGTTTATCCATCTGCTGGATCTCGCCGAGTTGCTGCGTGTTGTCCAAGCCGCCGAAATGATCTCCAGAGGCAGCGAGAAGGTCACGCCGCTGATGGCTTTGGACTATTACTTAGTGAAGCGAGCCGAGCGAACGCGTGTTGCGGGAACATTGTGCATCCAAGTTCTACTGCGAATGCAGGAATGAGAGCACGCGTGAATCTACGCCAAGACCTACGCTCGGTGAGCGACGCACAAGGAGGGGAAAGGAAGTGAAATCGAATCAGTCTGAAGACGATAAGCAAACCGCATCGCCCAAAAGAATTGGGTTCAAATACCGCTCGGGACCTGCCGCGCTGCGCTGCCTATCTGACGGCTCAATCTATTTTGCAAAGCCGTCCGAACTCAATGACTGTCTTGAAGCGAAGTTCGATCTCTCAAGTGCGTCTGACTACATTGAGCGCATGGATCGCTCGATCAGAGGTGTAGCCGAACAGCGTGGTTGTGCTGGCGGATTCGCGGTGCCAGAGGGCGAGCTTGAGTCGTTTGAAGCAAAGAACTCGCGCGACAATGTAAAGTTCTTGGCAGCGACTCAGCGAGTCGGCATCTACTCGACGGCGAGCAGACCAGACAACCAACCCATGTGGGCCTACTACTGCGACAACTCAAAGGGCTTCTGCTTCGAGTTGGAATGGCCTGACACCGTGTTGGGCCGATACCAGATTGCCCCAGTCGGTGTGCTTTATTCATCCGAGACGCGCGTGCACAACCACGCCGATATCTTTGACTCTCTGATCCGTGAGGAAGCTGCGCTGCATCCTGAATGGTCGATGAGCCGAATTCTTGAAGAAACTCGATCTGATTTTTTCAGATTCCGCCTTCAGATGTTGAATAAATGTCGCGCAGTATCGATTAAGCACAGTGACTGGTCGCACGAACACGAAATCCGGTTTGTGACTCCCCTTGCCGGCCCCTTGCCGATCATGAACCAACTGCTCAAACGTGTCTACTTCGTGCGTACGGATTTCCCCGAGTGGGAACCTGTAATGATGTTGCTGCATCAGCTCTACCCGAACGTTGAGCTAGTCAAGCTGACTTTTCAACATGTTGAGCCATATGTGAAAGTGCAGCGCATGACTAGGAAGTTGGTGCCAATTCACGAGTAGAGTTACGAGGGCTCTAACTCCAACGCCCGCTCAAAACTCACACCACGACGCATAGACGTACGCTGAATAATATGCCAAAGCCATTTCGAAGAAATAGAAAGCACCAGGTAGCTGCGAAGTTGGGTCAGGGACAAAGTCCAGTGATGCCGACTGGTTCGGCATTGAATGCGCCACCTCGAAGCAAGACAATCGACACGTGGATCACACGTGCATCTGGGTTGGCGACTGTTGGAACACTTGCCTTTGCGGTATTCGGCTATTTTTATACTGTGCTGCCGGTATTTCAGAACCAAAAACTTCAAGAGGATAACGCGAAGCTTCAGCTCGACAATGAGGCTGCAGAGAAGAGAAACAAGGCGCTCCTTCAACGGCAGAATGAACTCGCGAGGAAGACCGAGCAGATGCAGGCCGAACTCGAGGACCAGAAGACCGCGCTTTATTTAGCTTCGAAAAATGCAGCCAGTGCGAAAATCCGCGAAGAAGGTGCCCTTCGCCAAGCGGCGGAGGCCAGCTCGCAGATGAAAACACAGTATGGCGAGTTGGACAAAGCGCGGTTGAAGCTCGCGATTACGCACCTCGAGACAGTCCTCCTGTTCACCCAGATCCGTGCTGTCGATAAATTCTATAGCACGGTTTACCGTGCCGGCGAAGATGCGTCGTTCATTAAGGCTACAAAGGACGTTTGGCCGAATCCGTTCCGCATCATCTCTGATGCTTGGGTCAATGCATCGAAAGACAAATCCGTCCCCTTTGAATATTTCCAACGCCTTCGCGTCGCTATCAATGAACACGCAGATCAGCTAACTTGTGCAATACCGGACCTCGACTCGCTCGCAAATCAGTACGATTCTGAACGAAAAACTGTCCTTGATGGGCTTGAGAAAAGAGCCAAAGATGAGATTGAAAGGCAACGGGTCGATGCTAAGAAGGAAGGAAAAGAGCTATTGATCGATTCGAACACAATCCCGCAGTTCGAACGGACGTATAGAATCGTAGACATGCATTCGCTCAACTCAAAATATCAAAAGAATTTAACTGACGCGCAGAAGCCTTGCCTCCAGAAAATTTCCGATTTCATGAAGAAACTACCACGCGAATTCAACATCGATTCCGCTTAATGCTATGCATTTTCATCGGCCTTCTCGACATTCAAGTCCGGTGAAACCCTCGCAATGTGCCGAGCAGCCGCTATCTGTTTTGAAATCAGCGCCCGAATGTCCTATGTCAAGCACGAAGCAGAGGCCGTAGATGACGTTTACGAATAAGTTAGCGCTGCAGATTAATCTGAGGATGCCCGCTTCGTCGGCCAGAAATCTAGGAACGCATCGGACAAGCGCCGACGCTCCAGCCAAAGTTCAGAGAGATCTATGCCGTCGATCGTATGCCACATCACCGCCGGCCGGTTGAGCGCACATGCGATCAGCGGTGGAGCTTTCAGCAGCCACGAATGCTGGCTTGCCGTCGCAGATCACCCGACACACGCCGAATACATCGAGCAACTAGAGCAATGGCGCGACCGCATCGCTGCAGATCGAGGAGGTAACGTGTGAGGACGCTTGACCTGATCGAGTGCGCGGAATTCCTCAAGATCGACCGCACGACGCTGCTCGACATCGTCCATCGCGGCGACATCCTTGGTGCCAAGATCGGCCGAGCATGGGTCTTTCTGGAGGACGATGTCGTGGCCTACCTGCGGGAACAAGTGCAGGCGCAAACGCAGAAGCGGATCGAACAGATCCGGTGCAGCTCGCCGGCAACCGACGCACGCGTCGACAAGGCAATCCGAAAGCAACTTTCGGATACCGACCCACGACGTCCGGGCCGGAAGGCGCGTCCGCGGCCACGTCTACCGGAGGTTGACGTGGCGCAAATGCCTGCATCGATGTAACACATCCTCTGGCAGGCTTGCAGTCAGCAGGCCTGCCGCCTCTCTCCCGATTATCTTCGACCACCGAAGCCGACCGCACGATATCCAATTGTGTAGCCATTGATCGGCGATGCGGACATTGAATCCCAACCCAGAAAGGTTGTAGGCCAGAAGCGGGGGTCGCCCTCTTCGATAACGATAGGCAAGATTCGGAAGCCGCTGTTATCGTCCATCCCAAACTGGATGTGTCCTCCCACATCCTCGACAGTCTGACTTCGAAGCATCTCCTTCAAGACAGAGACCGGGTTCGCGACGCCACTTGCGTTGGCAGCTCCAACGTAAATTCGACCAAACTCCTCTCGACCACTCCCGATGGCATGGACGGTTCCGATATCAAGCGGTAACTCCGTCACCTCGATTCGCACCATGCCGTCCATCACCGAGGGACTAATTTTGAATGCCTTGTATTCCGCAGCCACCGGACAGTAACCGAACACAAGTCCATCAAAGAAATACTGCTGCGGTGAATCACGCATGCCAAGGCGGGACGCCATGTCAACGATGTAGTGAGCGGCCACATCCCTAAACAGCCCTGCAATTGCCTCGACCGATACCGAAAGTGGGGAAGCTTGGGTCCCGCATAGGTTTTGAGTACAAGCTGTTGCGAGTGAGTATGTGCTTATCGCCGCCAACGTCGAACCCGCAAACGCAAAACCGAAGCTTTGCCGGTTCGCCGTCTCGTGACCACGGTCTCCTGTCAGCTCGAGCGTCAACGTAACAGGTACCTGAAAAACCTTTGGCCCGTAGTCTGTCGCCGTTGCTCCGGGCCCGCGCGATATCCGAGTGTCGGCCGCGCAGCACAACGCTTTGAAGTGGTCGCTATACCACAGTGCAACGATAGTCATCGAATCCCCGGTTGGTCATTTTTTAATCGCGCGATGTCGAATCGCTCTGCATCGCGCGCACGAAAGTCACTCTACCAAAGACGCAATGCCAAGTCGCTGCCACGCAGATTCGCGTAGCGCATCAGCACTTTAGGGTTCGTATGCCCGGTAATCTTCGCGATCTGAACGTCGCTCAACGTTGTACGCTCGTACAGCCTCGACGTCGCCTCATGCCGCAGGTCATGGAACACGAGATCCGAGCAACCTGCCGCGTCAATATCCTCCCGAACTGCGCCGATAGCCGAGAGGAGACGCGCGCAAGCACCTTGCGCTTCAGCACCTGCACGCCCTCGGCACGCATCGACGCCTCCATATCGTCGACCCACGGGAACAAGCGGCCGGCGTCGAAGGTGAAACCGTTCATTTCAGGATCGCTGCTATTCACGGCGGCGACGTACCTGTCGTACGCGGCGACCGCGATCGTCGTGAGCGGCACCGAGCGCTTGCTGCCGTTCTTCGTCTTCTCAAGGGACACCGTCCGCCGACCAATATCAAACTGGTCAACCTCCAGCGTGTACATTTCCCGCATCCGCATGGCGGACTCGATGCCAAGCTCGAAGAGGAACACCAGCGCCGGCCGGTACGGGAGATCGAACGCACGCTCGCGTCCGTTTGGCTTCCCGCCAGCCATCAGACGTCGGATCTCCGCCTGCTCCGCCTCGCTCGGCCGTCGATCCCGGTGTACGTCCTCTTTGGCGTCGACATCCTGCGCCTCGACCGCCACCCGGTCTTCCTCGGTATAGGTTGCGTATCGCTTCGGAAGGAGACGGAGGGGATTGGTCGCCAACATCGGCGTGCCGGATCTCACCACCCAATCGAAGCAGCGAGCCAACGCACCGACGTAGTGCCTGATCGTTGACGGCGAAAGGTGGTCATGGCGCTTCATGGCGGTCACCCACTGCTCGACCCACTGGTAGTCGAGTGTCGCAAGGGACTTTGCCTTGATGGCATCTCGTCCGAGGAGTGCATTAAGCACCTGGACGTCGGAATCAGGGACGGATACGCGGCGCAGGTACGCTCGAATGGCGTCCCCTGTTGTCGCGATCACTTCACGCTGCTCGACCACTTCGTCCGGCACGATGCCGGCGTCCAGCAGCTGCTCCAATCGAGCGACGTACGCGTCGCCTTCTTCCTCGGTGTCAAAGGTCAGGGAAAGTGGCTTTGGTAGCAGCTTCGCCCGCTTGATCGTGTATTCCCACGTGCCGGACGGCCGCAGTCGTTTGTTCGCCATGCCTAGATGAACTCGCCTCGATTGCCAATTAGCCGATTGACGGGTGGTTGGCTTCGGTTTTTAGTTGGTTACAGGCGACTTTTTACCACTCTAGGCAACGCTATTACGAGAATGAAAGCGCCGCAGAAAAAAGAAAAGCCCTGACGAATCAGGGCTTTATCTCGTTCTACCTGGAGGCGCGAGCCGGAGTCGAACCGGCCTAAACGGCTTTGCAGGCCGCTGCATAACCGCTTTGCTATCGCGCCAAAAGCGGACTGTCCGGATGCCGTGAGGCAAGCGGCAGATTTTTATTCGAGGACCGGAAGTCCATCAAATAAAAAGGGAAGCGTGGCTTCCCCATTACTGGAGCGGGAGACGAGTCTCGAACTCGCGACCTCAACCTTGGCAAGGTTGCGCTCTACCAACTGAGCTACTCCCGCATTGTCCTGCACCTGCAGCGCTTCGCCGACCAACACGCTGCCAGAAAAATCTGGAGCGGGAGACGAGTCTCGAACTCGCGACCTCAACCTTGGCAAGGTTGCGCTCTACCAACTGAGCTACTCCCGCATGTGTCCTGCATCTGCAGCGCTTTGCCAACCAACACGCTGCCAGAAAAAAATCTGGAGCGGGAGACGAGTCTCGAACTCGCGACCTCAACCTTGGCAAGGTTGCGCTCTACCAACTGAGCTACTCCCGCGTATTGCTGCGCTACTGCTTCCCCGTCACACACTTAATTCGTCGTGCAGCGGAGAAGCGAGATTATGTCGAAGGCACATTCGTGTGTCAAGGGCTTTTCCAACCCTTTTTACAAAAACCGCTGCCGAACCGGCGCAGCAGGTCACGCGCCGCCGCGCTCGCGAATCTGCGGCCATGCGAGCTTCATGTAGTACAGCATCGACCAGATGGTCAGCACCGCGGCCAGGTACATCAGCCACTCGCCCCACACGCGCGTATCGATCGTCACGATGCCGAGCGGCAGCGGCCCGTAGAACAGCAGCATCGGAATCGCGACCATCTGGCACGCGGTCTTGAACTTGCCGAGCTGGTTCACCGCGACGCTCTTCGACGCGCCGATCTGCGCCATCCATTCGCGCAGCGCCGAAATCGCGATCTCGCGACCGACGATCACGAGCGCGATCGCCGCGTCGACCCGCGAAATCTGCACGAGGATCAGCAGCGCGGCCGTGACCATCAGCTTGTCCGCCACCGGGTCGAGAAACGCGCCGAACGACGACGTCTGGTTCCACTTGCGCGCGAGGAAGCCGTCGAACCAGTCGGTCAGCGCGGCGAGGATGAAGATCGCCGCCGCCGCGAGATTGCGGTGCGCGCCGCCCATCACCGTGTCCGGCAGATAGAACACGCCGACGACGAGCGGAATCAGCACGATCCGTACCCACGTCAGGAAAATCGGGAAATTGAACGGCATGGCATGCGGGACAGTAAAGGATTCGCAATTGTGCCGTGTCGACCGGCCTGCCACAAGAACGCTGGCAACGCCGCCGGCCGCACGGCCGCGTCAGTGAAGCTGCTTGTAGATCTGCTCGGCGAGCGCGCGCGAAATGCCTTCGACGCTCGCCAGTTCCTCGACACTCGCGGCCACCACGCCGCGCAGCCCGCCGAAGCGCGCGAGCAGCCGCTGCCGGCGCTTCGCGCCGACGCCTTCGAGCTCCTCGAGCCGCGACGTCTGGCGCGCCTTCGCCCGCTTCGCCCGCATGCCGGTGATCGCGAAGCGGTGCGCCTCGTCGCGGATCTGCGCGACGAGCATCAGCGCGGCGCTCTCCTTGCCGAGTTCGAGCGGCGCGCGGCCGTCCGCGAACACGAGCGTCTCGAGGCCGACCTTGCGCCCCTCGCCTTTCGCGACGCCGACCAGCATCGACGTGTCGAGGCCGAGCTCGGTGAACACCTGCCGCGCGATCTCGACCTGCCCCTTGCCACCGTCGATCAGCACGATGTTCGGCAGCAGGCTCGACGCTTCGGCCTCGCGCGTCGATTCGCCGTCGATGCCGGCCGCTTCGTCGGCGGCCGCCGCCTGCGCGGCCTGCTCGACCATCTTCTCGTAGCGGCGCGTGAGCACCTGCCGCATCGCCGCGTAATCGTCGCCCGGCGTGATGCCCGTGATGTTGTAGCGGCGGTATTCGCTCGACTGCATCTTGTGATGGTGATAGACGACGCACGACGCCTGCGTCGCCTCGCCCATCGTATGGCTGATGTCGAAGCATTCGATCCGCAGCGTCGCCAGATCGTCGCTGTCGTAGCTGAGCGTGTCCGCCAGCGCACGTGTGCGCGCCTGTTGCGAGCCCTGCTCGGACAGCAGCCGCGCGAGCGCGAGCCGCGCGTTCTGCTCGGCCATCGACAGCCACGCGCGCCGCTGTCCCTGCGGCTGCCGCACCAGCGACACCTTGTAGCCGGCCTGCTCGGACAGCAGCTCCAGCAGGTCGCGGCTCGCCGGCGCATGGCTGACGACGAGCACGGGCGGCACACGGTTGCCGAGATAGTGTTGCGCGATGAACGCATCGAGCACCTCGGCCTCGACCGACGCTGCGGCCGCGCCGCGCGCGCCGCCGGCCTCTTCCGCAGCCTGATCGGGCACAGCATCGACCGTCGAGCCGACCGTCGCACCGACCGCCTCCACCGGTTCGGCCTCTTCGCCGAGACCGCCCTCGGCGAGCGTCAGTGCGCTTTCGACATGCGTCGGGAAATACGCCTTGTCGCCGAGGTGCCGGCCGCCGCGCACCATCGCGAGGTTCACGCACACGCGTCCGCCCAGCGCAACGACGGCCAGGATGTCGACGTCGCTGTCGCTGCCGACCTCGATCGCCTGCTGGTGCAGCACCGTCGCGAGCGAGCTCATCTGATTGCGCACGGCCGCCGCCTGCTCGAATTTCAGCTCGGCCGCGAACGCGTGCATCTTCTGCTCGAGTTCCTTCATCACTTCGGACTGCCGGCCGAGCAGGAACCGCGCGGCGTTCGACACGTCGACCGCGTAATCCTCGCCGGAGATCGCGCCGACGCACGGCGCCGTGCAACGCCCGATCTGATGCAGCAGGCACGGCCGCGTGCGGTTGTTGAAGACGGAATCCTCGCAGGTGCGCAACTGGAACACGCGCTGCAGGATCTGGATGCTCTCGCGCACGGCCCATGCGCTCGGGAACGGCCCGAAGTACTGGTTCTGCTTGTCGACCGAGCCGCGGTAGTACGCCATCCGCGGAAAACGGTGCGCGGTGAGCTTCAGGTACGGATACGACTTGTCGTCGCGAAACAGGATGTTGTAACGCGGCGCGAGCGCCTTGATCAGGTTGTTCTCGAGCAGCAGCGCTTCGGCTTCCGAGCGCGTGACCGTCGTTTCGATGCGCGCGATGCGCGTGACCATCATCGCGATGCGCGGCGACAGTTGCGTCTTCGTGAAATAGCTCGACACGCGCTTTTTCAGGTCGCGCGCCTTGCCGACGTAGAGCACGGCGCCCGCCGTGTCGTAATAGCGATAGACGCCCGGCATGTGCGGCAACTGCGCAAGGATCTTCTTCGGTTCGAACGGAGTATCGGAGGCTTCTGGGGATGTCATGCGTGATCCGGGCGCCTTGTAACGCGGAACGGGTCTATTAGAATCGCCAGTTTAGAGCATTCACCCGCCCGCTTCGATGCCACACCCCGCCGCTGCCCCCCTCTCCGCCGTCCCGCTCGCGCCGGGCGAACCGATCGCCTGCGACCTCTTCTGCACGGTGATCGACAATTTCGGCGACATCGGCGTGTGCTGGCGCGTCGCGCGCCAGCTCGCGCACGAGCACGGCTGGCAGGTTCGGCTGTTCGTCGACGACCTGCACACGTTCGCGCGCCTGCTGCCCGAAGTCGATCCCGACGCGGGGCGGCAAACGGTCGATGCGATCGTGATCGAGCACTGGCACGCGGAAGTCGGCGACGCGCTGGACATCGCCGATGTCGTGATCGAGGCGTTCGCGTGCGAACTGCCCGGCCCGTATCTCGCGGCGATGGCGCGGCGCGCGCGGCGCCCCGTGTGGATCAACCTCGAATACCTGAGCGCCGAGGACTGGGTCGCCGATTTCCATTTGCGGCCGTCGCCGCATCCGCGCTACCCGCTGCTGAAGACGTTCTTCTTCCCGGGCCTGTCGGCCGGTACCGGCGGCGTGCCGAAGGAGCGCGACCTCGACACGCGCCGCGCGGCCTTCGACGCCGATCCGTCAGCGCGCGCCGCGTGGTGGCAGCGCGCGACCGGCGGCCCGCCGCCGGCGCCCGGCACGACGGTCGTCAGCCTGTTCGCCTACGAGAACCCGGCCGTCGACGCACTGCTCGCGCAGTGGCGCGACAGTCCGTCGCCGGTCGTCGCGCTCGTGCCGGTCGGGCGGCTGTCGCCCGCCGTCGCGCGGTTTTTCGGGGTCGAAGCGTTCGAGGCGGGCGCCCACGTGCACAGCGGCAACCTGGCCGCCCATGGCCTCGCGTTCGTGCCGCAGGCCGACTACGACCCGCTGCTGTGGGTCGCCGATCTCAATTTCGTGCGCGGCGAGGATTCGTTCGTGCGCGCGCAATGGGCGCGCAAGCCGTTCGTGTGGCACATCTACCCGCAGGCCGACGACGTGCACCTGCCCAAGCTCGACGCCGCGCTCGCGCACCTGTCGGCCGGCCTCGCCGATGCGCCGCGCGTGGCGCTCGAACGGTTCTGGCATGCATGGAACGGCGCCGGCACGCCCGACTGGGCCGATTTCTGGCAACATCGCGCCGCGCTGCACGCCAATGCACGCCGCTGGGCCGACGCGCTCTCGGCCGTCGGCGATCTCGCGGGAAAGCTGGCGGAATACGCAAAATCTCAGTTAAAATAAGCGGTTATCCGACGGCTGACCACGCAAGCGCTCGCGTTTGGGCACTTGGCGCCCCCCGGAACGCCCCGCCGCTTGCGCCGTCAGCCGTTGCGCAACGCTCAGGCACCTATTTATTTGATTGGATCAGGACAGTTTTTATGAAGACCGCACAGGAACTCCGCGTAGGCAACGTCGTGCAGATCGGCAGCGAAGCATGGGTCATCGCAAAGGCGGAATACAACAAGTCGGGCCGTAACTCGGCCGTCGTCAAGATGAAGATGAAGAACCTGCTGACGAACGCAGGTCAGGAATCGGTCTACAAGGCTGACGACAAGTTCGACGTCGTCGTGCTCGACCGCAAGGAAGTGACGTACTCGTACTTCGCCGACCCGATGTACGTGTTCATGGACGCCGACTACAACCAGTACGAAGTCGAAGCCGAAATGATGGGCGAAGCGCTGAACTACCTCGAAGACGGCATGGCTTGCGAAGTCGTGTTCTACAACGAGAAGGCGATCTCGGTCGAACTGCCGACGATCCTCGTTCGCGAAATCACCTACACGGAACCGGCCGTGAAGGGCGACACGTCGTCGGGCAAGGTGCTGAAGAACGCGAAGCTGGCGACCGGCTTCGAACTGCAAGTGCCGCTGTTCTGCAACACCGGCGACAAGATCGAAATCGATACGCGCACGAACGAATACCGCAGCCGCGCGTAATCGTCGGCGATACCCGCATCGAACAAAGCGCCCTTCGGGGCGCTTTTTGTTTGTCTGGCGTCAACAGCTGCCACAACTCGGCGCCGGAAGCAGCACAAAAGCCACCGGTAAAGATATTCAATTTGTATCATCGGTAACTGTTTTATAGCGCCGGAGAAATAATGCGCGTGACGCGTTCGGTGGGGCATAAAATCAGTCTTTAATCCGACATGCGGCTGCGGTCCGCTGGCCGACAGCCCGCCTCTCTTGACTCGACTCGCGTCCACCATGCCACACGCCCTGATTGTCGAAGACGATCCCAACAGCCTGTCAGGCCTCACCGCGCTGCTCGCCGCAGACGGCTTCTCGGTCGACACGGCCACGTCGCTCGCCGAAGCGCGCACGGCGCTCGGCCGCTCGATCCCCGACGTCGTGCTCGTCGACCTGAACCTGCCGGACGGCAGCGGGTTCGACCTGCTCCAGCACCTGCCGCAGCAACAGCCGAACGGCTCGCTGCCCGTGATCGTGCTGACCGGCAACGCGACGGTCGAGAGCGCCATCGAGGGCCTGCGTCACGGCATCTGGGACTACCTGCTCAAGCCGATCAACATTCCGCGTCTGCGCAGCCTGCTCGCGCGGATTCCACGCCCGTACGAACTGATCGACGAAGTGCAGTCGCTGCGTGCGTCGCTGCGCCATCTCGGCCGCTTCGGTGCGCTCGTCGGTCGCAGCGACGCGATGCAGCACGTGTACGACATGATCGAGCACAACGCCCGCACCGAAACGGCCGTGCTGTTCTCGGGCGAAGCCGGCACCGGCAAGAAGCTGGCCGCGCGCACGCTGCACGAACTGAGCCGGCGCCGCAAGGGGCCGTTCGTCTCGTTCGACTGCCGGATGCTCGCGCAGGCCGGCCGGCACGGCGCGTCGCTCGACAGCGTGCTGTTCGGCCATGAACGCGGCGCGTTCGACGGCGCCGAACGCCGCGAATCGGGCCTGTTCGAGCAGGCCGGCGGCGGCACGCTGTTCCTCGACGAAATCACCGCATTGCCGCTCGTGCTCCAGGAAGCGCTGCTGCACGCGCTCGATTCGCAGAACTTCATGCGGATCGGCGGCACGAGTTCGATCACCAGCGATTTCCGGCTGATCGCGGCCACGCGCCGTCCGGCGCGCGAAGCGGTGGCGAACGGCACGCTGCGCGAGGATCTGTGGCTGCGTCTCGACGCGGCGTCGATCACGATGCCGCCGCTGCGCGAGCGCGACGGCGATGCGCTCGCGATCGCGGACGCGCAGATCGACGAACTGAACCGCGAAGCGCGCGCGACCGGCCGCAGCACGACCGACAAGCGCGCGGCGCCAGGCTTCGTGCGCGATTGTCTGTCGTACGAATGGCCGGGCAACGTGCGCGAACTGCAGGAACGCGTGCGTTTCGCGTACGACGCATCGGGCGACTTCATCGAGACGCTGCGTGCCGGCGAGGCCAGCTTCTCCGCCGGCGCCGCGCTGAACGGCAGCAGCGTGCAGATCAAGGTCGGCACGCCGCTGTCGGACGTCGAGGATCTGCTGATCCGCGCGACGCTCGACGCGGTCGGCGGGACGCGCCACCGTGCGGCGACGCTGCTCGGCATCAGCCCGAAGACGCTGTACAACAAGTTGCAGCGCATGAAGGTGAACTGAGCGGCGGGCGCCTGAATACGGGCGCTGGTCGGATCTGACCGTTAGTTGCGTTCAAATTCATTCCGGCGACCGGAACGGCGCTGCGCGCCATCCCTGTCCGCTTACGCCAGCGCGCTCTTCAGCAGCGCCTGCGCCCGCAGATACTCCGGCTGCGCAATCAGCTTGTCCCATTTGAGCGCCTTGCCGCGCGCGCGCATCCGCTTGATGCGCCGCACCGATTCGACCGAAGCCCGCGCCTTCAATCCGTTCAGCACGACTTCGGCCGCGTCCGGCTGGTTACACACGAGCACCATGTCGCAACCGGCGGCGAGCGCGGCGTCGGCCGCCTGCGTGAGCGTGCCGCCTTCGCGGGCAGCCTCCATCGACAGGTCGTCGCTGAAGATCGCGCCCGTGAAGCCGAGCTTGCCGCGCAGGATGTCCTGCAACCACACGCGCGAGAATCCGGCCGGCCGCTTGTCGACCTGCGTGTAGATCACGTGCGCCGGAATCACCGCGGCAAGCGACAACCCGAGCCAGTCGTACGGCGCGACGTCCTGCTCGATGATCGCATCGAGCGGGCGGTCGTCGGTCGGCAGCGCGACGTGCGAATCGGCCTCCGCGAAACCGTGCCCGGGAAAATGCTTGCCGCAGTTCGCCATGCCGGCGAGCGACAGCCCGTGGTTCAGGCTCTTCGCGAGCAGCGTGACGACGCGCGGATCGCGATGGAACGCACGATCGCCGATCACCTTCGAGTGCCCGTAGTCGAGGTCGAGCACGGGCGTGAAGCTCATGTCGATCCCGCACGCGCGCAATTCGGCAGCGAGGATGTAGCCAACGGCGGTCGCGACCTTCGTCGCGAGCAGCACGTCGCGATCCCACAGTTCGCCGAGGCGGCGCATCGCGGGCAGCACCGTGAAGCCGTCGGTGCGGAACCGCTGCACGCGCCCGCCCTCGTGATCGACGGCGATCAGGATGTCTTCGCGCACCGCGCGGATCGCGTCGGTCAGCGCGGTCAGTTGCGCACGATTCTGGAAGTGCCGCGCGAACAGGATCACGCCGCCGGTATTCGGATGCGCGAGGCGCCGCGCATCGTCGCGCGACAGGCTCGTGCCGACGACGTCGAGCATGACCGGGCCGGGAGTCGTTTTCATCAGATCGGGAATTCCGTCAGGAGGAGGTTCGGGAAACAGGTGCAGGGGCACGCGCGGCGGCCGTTTCAGCGTCCGTCTCGGCGACCACGAACGACACCGCGTAGTCGCGTTCGTCGCTGACCGTCACGCGCGCCGTGATGCCGCGCGCGGCCAGCCAGTCGGCCAGCTCGCCCGACGCGACCACGTACGGCTCGCCGCTCGGGTGGTTGAGCGTCTGCAGCGCGCGCCACGTCATCGGCCAGTGCATGCCGAGCCCGATCGCCTTCGAGAACGCTTCCTTCGCGGAGAAGCGCGTCGCGAGAAACGCGATGCCGCGCGCCTCGGAGCGTGCGCGCCGCGCGTGGAACACGCGCAGTTCGTCGGGGCCGAGCACCTTCTCGGCAAACCGGCCGCCCGTGCGTTCGAGCACGGCCGCGACGCGGCTCACCTGCGCGATGTCGGTACCGATGCCGTAGATCGCCATGTCAGTCTCCGCCGGAGTGGCCCGGCGAGCCCGGGTCAGGCGCGTCGCACACGGCGTGCGGGGCGCGGCAGCCTCGCATCGTCACCGTGCGCCGCCGTGCAGCGCGGCGACGCGTGCGGCGACCATGATCGCCTTCATCTCGCGCACCGCGTTGTCCCAGCCCGCGAAGATCGCGTGCGCGACGATCGCGTGGCCGATGTTCAGTTCGACGATGCCGTCGATCGCGGCGATCTGCTGCACGTTCGTGTAGTGCAACCCGTGGCCCGCATTGACCTTCAGGCCCAGCCGCGCGCCGGCCTGCACGCCCGCGACGATACGCTCGTATTCGCGCTGCTGCTCCGCTTCGTCGTGCGCTTCGGCGTAGCGGCCCGTATGCAGCTCGATCACCGGCGCGCCGGCTTCGTGCGCGGCGCGGATCTGCGTGTCGTCCGGGTCGATGAACAGCGACACGCGCACGCCCACGTCGGCGAGCTGCTTGCACGCCGCGCGCACGGCCTCGAAGTGGCCGGCCACGTCGAGACCGCCTTCGGTCGTCAGTTCCGCGCGCTTCTCCGGCACGAGGCACGCGTCGTGCGGACGCACTTCGCACGCGATGTCGAGCATCTCGGCCGTCACCG
This sequence comes from Burkholderia sp. LAS2, assembly GCF_018417615.1. Lineage (NCBI taxonomy): Bacteria > Pseudomonadati > Pseudomonadota > Betaproteobacteria > Burkholderiales > Burkholderiaceae > Burkholderia > Burkholderia sp. LAS2. The sequence continues at coordinate 1,597,102 of NZ_CP071052.1, read as the reverse complement.
CGCATTCGAGATTCATGCGCGTCTTCAGCAGCGGGCGCAGTTCGCGCACGTCGGCGTCGACGATGTGACGACGATCCTCGCGCAAATGCAGCGTGATCGCATCCGCACCGGCCTCTTCGGCGGCGAGCGCCGCGCGGATCGGATCGGGATAGCGTGTGCCGCGCGCATTGCGCAGCGTCGCGACGTGGTCGATGTTCACGCCGAGGTCGATGGCGGTGGGCGTGGTCAGGAAGAAGCTCATAGGTTTTGCAGGTCGATCAGGATCTGACGCGTGGCAAGCGGCGTGCCGCCGAGATAGGTGTTCAGCAGGAAGCGCATCAGCGTCTTGCTCTGCGCGACCGTCTGGGCTCGATGGTAATCGTCCTGCTCCATGTCGAGCAACGTCTGCCCGGTGATGACCGGCCAGTGCGACGGCACGTCGTCGTCCGCATTGCGCACGCCGCGCTCCGGATCGAACACGTAGCGGCGCTCGGGTTCGACCGCGCGACGCGCGACCGTGCGGTTCAGCGCCATCGCATAGCCGGTCTCGCGCAGCAGCACGCGCTCGAACGAGCGCAGCACCTGCACGGCGGGCTCGCCGTGCGCGAGACGCGTGAGCGTCAGCACGTAATGATTGAACAGCGGCGGCTGCGGATCCTCGCGCGCGCAGAATTTCACGAGCAACTCGTTCGCGTAGAAACCGCACAACAGCCCGTCGCCGCCGAGCGGCAGCATCCCGCCGACCCACTCGGCGCCCGTCAGCGTGCGCACCTCGGATTTGCCGGACCACGACAGCAGCAGCGGCTGGAAGGTCTGCAATACGCCGCGCAACGCGGAGTGCGGGCGCTTCGCGCCCTTCGCGACTAGCGCGAGCCGGCCGTGGTCGCGCGTCAGCACGTCGACGATCAGGCTCGTTTCCCGATACGGATAGCTGTGCAGCACGAACGCCGGCTGCTCGGCGACGCGGAAATCGGACGTGCGAGACGTCGCGCGCCGCGCCTTGCGCGGCGGTTCGGGCGGTGCCGGCAGCGGCGCGTCGTTCGCGCCGGCCGTCACCGCGTCTTCGGTCGACGTCAGCGCGTCATTCGTACCCATAGGCACGCAGCCCCGCCTCGTTGTCGGCCCAGCCGCTCTTCACCTTCACGAAGGTCTCGAGGTACACGGGGCCGTCGAACAGCTTCTCCATGTCCATCCGCGCCTCGGTGCTGATCTGCTTGAGCTTCTCGCCCTTCTTGCCGATCACCATCGCCTTGTGCGAATCGCGCTCGACGAGGATCGTCGCGAAGATGCGCTTCAGGCGGCCCTCCTCCTCGAACTTGTCGATCAGCACGGTGCTCGTGTACGGCAGCTCGTCGCCGGTCCAGCGGAATACCTTCTCGCGCAGGATTTCGGCCGCGAGAAAGCGCGAGCTGCGGTCGGTCAGCTCGTCCTCGCCGTAGATCGGCTCGCCTTCCGGCAGGTACGGCTTGATCGTGTCCAGCAGGCGCTTGATGTCTTCCGGCTTCTGCGCCGACAGCGGCACGAGCTCGGTGAATTCGCGCAATTCGCTCACCTTCTGCATGAACGGGAACAGCGACGCCTTGTCGTTCACGCGGTCGATCTTGTTCGCGATCAGCAGCGTCGGCATGCCGGGCGGGATCAGGTCGAGCACCTTCTGGTCGTCGGGCCCGAAGCGGCCGGCCTCGATCACGAACAGGATCACGTCGACCGACGTCAGCGTCGACGTGACCGCGCGGTTCAGCGAACGGTTCAGCGCGGTGCTGTGACGGGTCTGGAAGCCGGGCGTGTCGACGAACACGAATTGCGCGTCGTCGAACGTGTTGATGCCGGTGATGCGGTGACGGGTCGTCTGCGCCTTGCGCGACGTGATGCTGATCTTCTGGCCGACGAGTGCGTTCATCAACGTCGACTTGCCGACGTTCGGGCGGCCCACGATCGCGATCATGCCGCAACGGAAACCGGTAGGAGCGGGAGTGTTCATATCGTTTGGGAGACAGGTTCGGAAACGGCCGCGCGGCGCGCGGCACGATCGATGGGCAATTCAGTGGTCGGCATCGGCCACGCGCGCCTGCGCGGCAGCCAGGCTCGCGCCGCCGGGCGGCGTGTCGGCGTCGGGCGCCGCGGCATCACGTGCGCGCGCCGGCGCGCGCGCGGCGGTGTCGGCGCCCGCCGCAGGCTTGTCGACCGACGACGATGCCGGATCGGCCGCATGGCCGGCCGGTTTGTCGGCTGCGCGCGGCGCGGCCTCGGCGGGCTTTTCCGCGGCCTTGTCGGCCCGCTCGGCCGGTTTGTCGGCCACCTTGTCGGTCGCCGGCTTCGCCGCCCGTTCGCCCTTGTCCGTTGCCGGCTCGACATGCGCCGCGCGAATCGCGGCCATCGGCGCGACGGCCGGCTCGACGCCCGCAGCCGCAGTAGCAGCCGCAACGGTTACCGCCGGCACCGCGCCGGCCGCCCGGGCCTCGCGCGCCGCCGCACGTTCCTTCCGCTCGGGCGAGCGCAGGTCGAGCGCTTCCTGCACGCCCTTCACACCCGGCACGATCTCGGGTTCGACATGCTTGGACCCACGCGCGTTTTTCGAGCGCTTCGGCTTCGCGGCCAGCATCGGCGCGGCCGCCATCACTTCGTCGAGTGCCTTCTTCGCGGCGGCCTGCTCGGCCGCGCGCCGGCTCGCGCCGGAACCCGATACCTTCACGTCCAGCTTCGGCACCGTGCACTCGACCTCGAACTGCTGATTGTGCGCCGCACCATGCGTCGCGACGACCGTATAGGTGGGCAGCGCGATCTTGTGCCCCTGCAGGTATTCCTGCAGCAGCGTCTTCGCGTCCTTGCCGAGCGTGCGCGGATCGATGTGGTCGAGAATCGGGATATAGAGGCGCTTGATGACCCCTTGGGCGGCTTCGAAGCCGCCATCGAGGAATACGGCCCCGATGATGGCTTCGAACGCGTCCGCGAGGATCGACGGGCGGCGGAACCCGCCGCTGCGCAACTCGCCCTCGCCCAGCCGCAAGCCGTCCGAAATATTCAGGGCCTGAGCAATTTCGTACAGCGACTGCTGTTTGACGAGGTTGGCGCGTACGCGCGACAGGTCACCTTCGTCCAGCTTGCCGAACCGCTGGAACAAAAGGGCGGCCACCGCGCAATTCAGAACGGAATCGCCGAGAAACTCGAGCCGTTCGTTGTGCGTGGCACTGTGACTGCGATGGGTCAAAGCCTGGCGCAACAATTCCGCATTGCGAAATTCGTAGCGCAGCCGGCTTTCCAACTGGGATGAGGGCATGTGCAGGAGTATAACGCGGGCGCCCGGTCGGGCCGAAACGGCACGGCCGGACACGAAAAGGCGTGACGAGGCGGTGTTACCGCCGGTTCTTAAAGTCGTTCGGCACGACGCGACGCGGCCCGTGCGTCGCGTCGTGCGTGTACATCGAAGGCGGTCAGTTGAAGGAACCGATGCGCTTCAGGTCGCCGAAGTTCATCCAGATGAAGAACGCGCGGCCGACGATGTTCTGGTCGGGCACGAAACCCCAGTAGCGGCTGTCCGCGCTGTTGTCGCGGTTGTCGCCCATCATGAAGTAATGACCGGGCGGCACCTTGCAGATCACGCCGCGGCTGTTGTACGTGCAGTTGTCGCGATACGGATAGTCGTATGCGCCCATCACGAACGGCGGCACGGCCGGGTTGTTGAGGATCGCGTTCTTCTTGGTGCCGATCGTTTCCTCGAACTGCTTCGCGTAATTCTGGCGCTCGTCGTCGAAGAAATCGGGCAGCGGCGTTTCCGGCACCGGCTGGCCGTTGATCGTCAGCTGCTTGTCCTGGTACGCGACCGTGTCGCCCGGCAGGCCGATCACGCGCTTGATGTAGTCGACCGACTCGTCCTTCGGATAGCGGAACACGACGACGTCGCCGCGCGACAGCGGGCTGCCCTGCGTGATCTTCGTGTTGGTGACCGGCAGGCGCAGCCCGTACTCGAACTTGTTGACGAGGATGAAGTCGCCGACGAGCAACGTCGGCACCATCGAGCCCGACGGAATCTTGAACGGCTCGACGATGAACGAACGCACGACGAACACGGCCAGGATCACCGGGAAGAAGCTTGCCGTGTACTCGAGCCACCACGGCTGGCGCAGCTTTTCGTCACGCAGCTTCGACCGCGTCTGCGTCGCGTTTTCGTCCGCGAAACGCTTGTCGATGCGCGACTGCTGGCGATCGAACTCCTCGATCGCCGAGTCGGCCGCCTTGCGACGCCGCGGCAGGAACACCAGTTTGTCCAACACCCACGCTACGCCCGTCACGACGACGAGCACAAAAAGAATCAGCGCAAAATTCATAAAAGGATCAGTCCTGTTATTTGTCTTCGACGCGCAAGATCGCGAGGAACGCCTCCTGCGGGATCTCGACCGAACCCACCTGCTTCATGCGTTTCTTACCTTCTTTCTGCTTCTCGAGCAGTTTCTTCTTCCGCGTGATGTCGCCGCCGTAGCACTTCGCGAGCACGTTCTTGCGCAGTGCCTTGATGTTCTCGCGCGCAACGATGTGCGCGCCAATCGCGGCCTGGATCGCCACGTCGTACATCTGGCGCGGAATGATCTCGCGCATCTTCGCGGCGACTTCGCGGCCGCGATATTGCGACTGCGACCGGTGCACGATGATCGACAGCGCGTCGACCTTGTCGCCGTTGATCAGCATGTCGACCTTCACGACGTCCGACGAACGGTATTCCTTGAACTCGTAATCCATCGACGCGTAGCCGCGCGACACCGACTTCAGGCGATCGAAGAAGTCGAGCACGATCTCGGCCATCGGGATCTCGTACGTGAGCTGCACCTGACGGCCGTGATACTGCATGTTGATCTGCGAGCCGCGCTTCTGCTCGCACAGCGTGATCACCGAGCCGACGTAATCCTGCGGCATGTACAGGTTCACGGTGACGATCGGCTCGCGCACTTCGCCGATGCGGCCGGGCTCCGGCATCTTCGCCGGGTTCTCGACCATGATCGTCGAGCCGTCGCTCTGCACGACCTCGTAGACGACCGTCGGCGCGGTCGTGATCAGATCCATGTCGAATTCGCGCTCGAGCCGCTCCTGCACGATTTCCATGTGCAGCAGCCCGAGGAAGCCGCAGCGGAAACCGAAGCCGAGCGCCTGCGACACTTCCGGCTCGTACTGCAGCGAGGCGTCGTTCAGCTTCAGCTTCTCGAGCGATTCGCGCAGCGCGTCGTACTGGTTCGCCTCGACCGGATACAGCCCCGCGAACACCTGCGGCTTCACTTCCTTGAAGCCCGGCAGCGGCTCGGCGGCGGGCTTGGTCGCGTGCGTGACGGTATCACCGACCTTCGCGGCCGTCAGTTCCTTGATGCCGGCGATGATGAAGCCCACCTGCCCGGCCGACAGCGACTCGAGATTGCGCGACTTCGGCGTGAACACGCCGACGTGCTCGACCGGATACTGCGCGCCGGTCGCCATCATCTTGATCTTGTCCTTCGGGCGCAGCGTGCCGTTGACGATGCGCACGAGCATCACGACGCCGACGTAGTTGTCGAACCACGAATCGATGATCAGCGCCTGCAGCGGCGCGGCCGGATCGCCCTTCGGCGGCGGCACCTTCGCGATCAGCGACTCGAGCACGTCTTCGACGCCGAGGCCCGTCTTCGCGCTGCAGCGCGTCGCGTCGGTCGCGTCGATGCCGATCACGTCCTCGATCTCCTCGATCGCGTTCTCGGGGTTCGCGGCCGGCAGGTCGATCTTGTTCAGCACCGGCACGACCTCGACGCCGAGCTCGATCGCCGTGTAGCAGTTCGCGACCGTCTGCGCCTCGACACCCTGGCTCGCGTCGACCACCAGCAGCGCGCCTTCGCACGCGGACAGCGAACGGCTGACCTCGTACGAGAAGTCGACGTGCCCCGGCGTGTCGATCAGGTTCAGGTTGTAGACCTTGCCGTCGCGTGCGCGATAGGACAACGCGGCCGTCTGCGCCTTGATCGTGATGCCGCGCTCGCGCTCGATGTCCATCGAGTCGAGCACCTGCGCTTCCATTTCACGGTCGGCGAGGCCGCCGCATACCTGGATGATGCGATCCGCGAGTGTCGACTTGCCATGGTCGATGTGCGCGATGATCGAGAAATTGCGAATATGATCCATTCAGTGCCGATCAAGCGAAAAAGGCGCGCTCGACGACTGCGGAGCACGCCTTGTGTAAGTCGGTGAAAAAACGGCTTATTTTAGCCGAAAAGGCTTACGCCGGGCGGGATTTCGGACGCCCGCCCCGCGGGAGCCGGCGGCGCGCCCGCCGGATCAAACCCCGTATGAAGCGGCACGGGCCCGCGGCAAGCCAGGCTCAACGCCGGGCCGCCAGCGCGCCGCGCACCCGGGCGTCGTCGAACCGGTGGCGGCACACTTCCGCGCCGTCCAGCAGCAGCACCGGCACGTCCTCGTCGTAACGCGCGACGAGCGCCGCATCGGTGTCGATGTCGACGTAGTCGACCGAGACGCCGAATTCGGCCGCCACCGGCGCCAGTGCGTCGCGCATGTCGTCGCACAGGTGGCACCAGCCGCGGCCGTAGAGCGTGAACATCGGCGCGTTACTTCTGGGTCGCGCGCGGCCGCACCGGCACGAACTGCGTGTTGTCGCCGCGCCGCACGAGCACCGCGACCGCCTTCTGCGGATCGAGCTGCGCGGTCACGTCGGCGAACTGCTTCGCGTTCGCGATGTCGATGTCGCCGACGCGCAGCACGATGTCGCCGCGCTGCAGGCCCGCACGGGCGGCCGGGCCGTCGACGCCATCGATCTGCACGCCGTTCTTCAGCTTCAGCGTCTTCAGTTGCTCCGCCGTCAGGTCGCTGACCGTCAGGCCGAGCGAATTGGCCTGACGCGGCTTCTGCGGCGCGTTCTTGCGCTGCTCGGCCTTCGCCGTCGACTCGGCCGGCGTCTCGGCGATCGTGATCGGCAGATCGCGTGCCTGACCCTTGCGCCACACGCTGACCGTCGCCTTCGTGCCGGGCTTCGTGTCGCCGACCATGCGCGGCAGGTCCGACGCCGCCTCGACCGGACGACCGTTGAACTTCAGGATAATGTCGCCCGGCTGGATGCCGGCCTTGTCGGCCGGGCCGCCCGGCTCGACGCTGCTGACGAGCGCGCCTTCGGCCTTCGGCAGCCCGATCGAGTCGGCCACGTCCTTCGTCACCTCGCCGATCGCCACCGCGATCCGGCCGCGCGTGACCTTGCCGGTCGCCTTCAGCTGGTCGGCCACGCGCATCGCCTCGTCGATCGGAATCGCGAACGAAATGCCCATGAAGCCGCCAGTGCGGCTGTAGATCTGCGAGTTGATGCCGATCACCTCGCCCTGCATGTTGATCAGCGGCCCGCCCGAGTTGCCGGGGTTCACGGCGACGTCGGTCTGGATGAACGGCAGGTAGTCGCCCGTGTTGCGGCTCTTCGAGCTGACGATGCCGGCCGTGACCGTGTTGTCGAGGCCGAACGGCGAACCGATCGCGACGACCCACTCGCCGACGCGCACCTTGTTCGAATCGCCGATCGCGACGACCGGCAGGTTCGACGCCTGGATCTTGACGACCGCGACGTCCGTGCGGTCGTCGACGCCGATCAGCTTCGCCTTGAATTCGCGCTTGTCGGTCAGCGTCACGTAGATGGTGTCCGCATCGTCGACGACGTGCGCATTGGTCATCACGTAACCGTCGGCCGACACGATGAAGCCCGAGCCGACGCCGCGGTTCTGCTCGGTGTCGGGCCCATTGTCCGGCGCCGGCGCGTTCTTCGGGTTGCTGCCGTTGCCGCCGCCGTTGCCGGGCGCCTGCGGCAGCGGAATGCCGAAGAAGCGCCGGAAGAATTCCGACATGTCGCCGTTGTCGAAGCCGGGCGGGAGCACGCCGCGCGGGCCGGGTACCGGCACGTTCGCGGTGGTCCGGATGTTCACGACCGCGGGGCCCACCTTTTCGACGAGGTCGGCGAAATCGGGCAGGCTGGCAGCGGGAGGCGTGACAGCGACAGCGGTTTGCGGGACGAGCGGCAGGCAGGCACACAGCGCCGCCGCCGCGAGCACTTTGCGCAGCGTGAGTTTCGTCATGTCGGGAGCCGTAGCGTTACTTGGAAGCCTTGTATTCTATGGCAGACGCGAACTGCTGCAACGTTGCCGGCGGCACTTCGCCGAGCACGGTGATCCAGTAGTCGCCGCGGCGCTTCACGAGAACGTGCGTGGCGCCGGTGCTGCCCGCGCCTTCCTTGCGCGTGTTTTTCTCGGCCGGCTCGATGAAGACCGAGACCGTCGCGAGGCCGTCGGTGAAGACGGCCTGGTCGACCGGGATCGGCGGATCGCCCGCATCGCGCGCGGCCATCGGCCGGCGCACTTCACGAATCTTCTGGAAGCCGGCGACGCTCGGCGCGAGCTGCCAGCCCTGCGCTTCCATGTCGACCGTCGCGACCGGCGGACGCACGACCGTCCAGCCGCCCAGGTTGCGCATGCCCGCTGCGATCGCAGCCTTGTCGCCACTTGCGCCGCCCGTCTGCACTTGCGAGAACGCGATCTGCTCGAGCACGCGATCGTTCGCGTCGAGCGTCTGCGAACGCAGCAGTAGCCCGGTGCGCGCGTCGGCCCACAGCTTGTACGTGAAACGGTACGCGTCCTTCGGCACGAGCTCGACGACTTGTGCGTCGATCCCGGCCACGCGGTCCTTGCCGAGCGACTTCGCATCGTAGACGGACATCACGTGCTCGCCGCTCGCGCCGAGCAGCGCGGGGAACGAATCACGCGTCTGACGGCGCTCGACCACGCACAGCTTGCGCTCGGGCACGAACGTGTACAACTCGTCGTTGTGCCGCAGCAGTTTGCGCGGCTTGCCGTCGAGCGTTTCGATCCGCTCGAACTCGCCGTCGCGGGACGAGACGTGCGCGATGCGCGACGACTGCACGTATCCGCCGCGCTGGTAGACGAACGTACCTTCGTAGCTCTGCTGCTGCGCGGCCTGCTGGACGCGGTCGAGCCAGTCCGCGGCGCCCTTGCGGGTCGCGACGGGATCGTCCGGTTGCTGGGCGCTGGCGGGAAGGGATTGAACGGACAACAGGGCGGCTGCGCAAAGCAGGAGGGCCGGCAGCCGCTTCCATCCGGAGATGGCGTGATTCAACTGCAATGTCCGCATCGGGTTTATTGGCCTGGCGTGGTGGTCACGGCAGCGCGGATCAGCGGCATCGAACCCGTGACGACGGGCTGCTGCGCGAATTGCTGGTGCGCTTCAAGATATTGGTCGAGGCTCGCGTCGCGAATGATGTTGACGTCCTGCAGGCCCGGCTGGGCCGATGCCTGCGCAACCGTCACGCGCTGCAGGTTGCCGCTCTGCGGCGCGCCTGCCGACGCGACCTGAACGGCGCCCGGCGCACCGGCCATCTGCATCTGCGGGACGACGATCCACGTCAGCGTGGCGGCCGCGGCGGCCACCGCGAACGCGGGCACGACACGGCGGCGCAGCGACAGCAGCTTGCGCGCGACCGGTGCAGCCGCCGGCGCCAGCAGGTGCGGCTCGCTTTCGAGCGCCGCCGACATGCGCGCGGTGAACGCGACGCTCAGCGCGGGCGGCAGCGCGAGCTCGTCCGAGCGCAGCGCATCGCCAATCAGATGGTAATGGGCCCACACGGCGCGATCCGCGCGGTCGAGCTCAGCCAGAAACTGCCCGTGATCCGGGCCATCGAACATTTCGCCGTCGACCAGCGCGGAAAGGCGCTCGCCGCGCGAGCACGCTTGCGATTGCGTATTGACCGACCCCATGATGCTCCCCATCTTGCACACCCCGTCGTGACTTCACGACTCTATCCGTAACTAGACCCCGACCCGCGTCGTTCCGCCCGTCGCGCTTACCAGCGCTTGCCTTCGGGCGTATCGAGCAGCGGACGCAATTTGGCAGCGATTGCTTCGCGCGCGCGGAAGATCCGCGACCGGACCGTCCCGATCGGACAGCCCATCATTTCCGCGATCTCTTCGTAGCTCAGGCCCTCGATCTCGCGCAGCGTGATTGCCTGGCGCAGTTCTTCGGGCAGCAGAGCCATTGCAGCGTTGACCGTCTCGGCAATCTGCTTGCTCATCAACATCGACTCAGGCGTGTTGATATCCCTTAGTTGGTCTGCGTCGGAGAAAGTTTCCGCTTCCTCCGCATCGGCCTCGGTCGAGGTCGGCGCCCGGCGGCCTTGCGTCGCAAGGTAGTTCTTCGCCGTGTTGACGGCAATTCGGTACAACCACGTATAGAACGCCGATTCGCCGCGGAATTGCGGCAGCGCACGATACGCCTTGATGAACGCGTCCTGGGCCACGTCCTCGACCTCGGCGGGATCCCGCACGAGGCGCGAGATCAGCCGAATGATCTTGCGGTGGTATTTGGAGACCAGGAGTTCGAACGCTGCCTTGTCGCCCTTCTGTACGCGCTCGACCAGAGCCTGATCGATTTCTTTTTCACTCACCTGACAAATCCGTTAACTAGGGATGCAACGCGGAGCGTTATTGTAGCGTTCCGGCGCCGGCCGCTGGTTACGGTCGGTAACCGCGCGGCCGTCATGCCCGCGCCGCCGCCCCGGCCGTTCTCGCCAGCACCGACAGCGCACTGAACGACGCGGCATCGAGCGCGTCGGCCGGAATCAGCAGCGGCCGCGCGCGCCGGGCACCCTGCCCGACCGACAGCACCAGCAGCAGGCTGCTCCAGTGCGCATGGCCCGTCACACGGCCGCGGGCCAGCAAGCGCCCGGTGCGGCCAAACGCCGCAATCTCCCCGAACGCATCGATTTGCAGCTCGGCCGGCAGCCGGCGGGCGCAAGCCCGCGCCGCGCATACGGCCAGCAGCGCCGCCGTCACAGCCGCCACGCCTGCGCCGGCGGCAGCGCCCGCGCGCGGCGCCCAGAACAGGTACGCCGATGCGGCAGCCGACGCGACGAACGCGGCCAGCACGAGATACGACACGGCCGAGGCCCGCAACGCAAAGCGCTGCGGACGCCCGGCCGGAGCATCGAATGGACTCGTCAAGCGATTCGACGTCAGACGCGCTTGAACACCAGCGTGCCGTTGGTCCCGCCGAAGCCGAAGTTGTTCTTCACGGCCACGTCGATCTTCATGTCACGCGCGGTGTTCGCGCAGTAATCGAGATCGCACTCGGGGTCCTGGTTGAAGATGTTGATGGTCGGCGGCGACACGTTGTTGTGCAGCGCCAGCACCGTGAACACCGATTCGAGGCCGCCCGCGCCACCCAGCAGGTGGCCCGTCATCGACTTCGTCGAGTTCACGACGAGCTTGTACGCGTGCTCGCCGAACGCCGCCTTCACCGCGTCGGACTCGTTCTTGTCGCCCAGCGGCGTGGACGTGCCATGCGCGTTCAGGTACTGGACCTCGTCGGCGTTCATGCCGGCGTCGCGCAGGGCCGCGACCATGCAGCGGCGCGGACCATCCATGTTCGGCGCGGTCATGTGGTACGCGTCGCCCGTCATGCCGAAGCCTGCGACTTCCGCATAGATCTTCGCGCCGCGCGCCTTCGCCGCCTCGTACTCTTCGAGCACCATCACGCCGGAACCCTCGCCCAGCACGAAGCCGTCGCGGTCCTTGTCCCACGGACGCGACGCGGTCGCCGGATCGTCGTTGCGGGTCGACAGCGCGCGTGCTGCCGCGAAACCGCCGATGCCGAGCGGCGAGACCGTCGATTCGGCGCCGCCCGCGACCATCACGTCGGCGTCGCCGGCCTGGATCAGGCGCGCGGCGAGGCCGATGGAGTGCAGGCCGGTCGTGCAGGCCGTGACGGCCGCGAGGTTCGGGCCCTTCAGGCCGAACATGATGCTCAGGTGACCCGAGATCATGTTGATGATCGAACCCGGCACGAAGAACGGCGAAATCCGGCGCGCGCCGCGATCGACGTAGGTCTGGTGCGTATCCTCGATCATCGGCAGGCCGCCGATGCCGGAACCGACCAGCACGCCGATGCGTTCCGCGTTGGCTTCGGTCACTTCCAGCCCGCTGTCCCGGATGGCCTGGACGCCGGCGGCGATGCCGTAATGGATGAACGTATCCATGTTCCGGGCTTCCTTCGCCGGGATGTACTCCTCGGCGCTGAAACCCTTCACTTCGCCCGCGAAATGGCAGGCGAGGTTCGACGCATCGAACTTCGTGACGGTGGCGATACCGGACTTGCCGGCGACGAGATTGGCCCAGCCGTCGGCAACATTATTGCCAACAGGCGAAATCAGCCCCAGGCCTGTAACGACAACACGACGGCGGCTCACGGTAACCTCTTTTCCATTATTGGATGACAAAAACAAAAGCCACAGTGGCCACAGGAACCAGCCCTGCGAGCCCTGTGGCTGTTAGTCCGTCCGGCGCGGAGCCGGCAGGATGGCGCGTCAATCGCGATGATCGCGGCGACGTGGCGGACAAGCGCGAAAGGCGCTTACGCCTTGACGTTTGCGCGAGCGTAGTCGATCGCTTGCTGAACGGTCGTGATCTTCTCTGCTTCTTCGTCCGGGATTTCCATGCCGAACTCGTCTTCCAGAGCCATCACCAGTTCGACCGTGTCGAGCGAATCGGCGCCCAGGTCGTTCACGAACGAAGCTTCGTTCTTGATCTCGGCTTCCGCGACGCCCAGTTGCTCAGCGACGATCTTCTTGACACGTTGTTCGATGTTGTCCATTACCCCTCCGAGGGAAAGTTCAGATTTACAAGTGCGCGCATTTTATCAGGTTTGCTGACGGCAAAACGCGCGTTGGCTTGATGGTCGATCAAGCGCCGGTCCGCCTGAAAAACGGGATACGGCGCCGATGGTAAACGAAAACCGTTACGACATGTACATGCCGCCGTTCACGTGCAGCGTCGTACCGGTGATGTAACCGGCCTGCGGCGATGCGAGGAACGCGACGGCATGGGCGATGTCCTCCGGGCTGCCGAGGCGGCCGAGCGGAATCTGGGTCTTGAGCGCGGCCTGCTGTTCTTCCGGCAGCGTCTTCGTCATGTCGGTGTCGATGAAGCCCGGCGCCACGCAGTTCACGGTGATGCCGCGGCTGCCGATCTCGCGCGCGAGCGCCCGCGTCATGCCCGCGACGCCGGCCTTCGCGGCCGCGTAGTTGACCTGACCCGGATTGCCGGCCGAGCCGACCACCGACGTGATGTTGATGATACGGCCGCCGCGCGCCTTCATCATCGGGCGCAGCACCGCACGCGACAGGCGGAACACCGACTTCAGGTTGGTGTCGATCACCGCGTCCCAGTCCTCGTCCTTCATCCGCATCGCGAGCTGGTCCTGCGTGATGCCCGCGTTGTTGACGAGCACGTTCAGCGCGCCGAATTCCTTCACGGTCGCATCGATCAGTGCCTCGGCCGCGGCTGCGTCGTTGACGTTCAGCACCGCGCCGCGGCCCGTGACGCCCGCTTCCGCGAACGCCGCGGTGATCGCGGCGGCGCCCGATTCGCTCGTCGCCGTGCCGATCACCGTCGCGCCCAGGCGCGCGAGTTCGAGCGCGATCGAACGGCCGATGCCGCGCGACGCGCCGGTCACGATCGCAACCTGTTTATCGAGAGTCTTGTCCATGAATCGAATATCCGTTGCTTGGGAAAAGGCGCCGCGTCAGGCAGTCGCGAGCTTGAGCGCTTCGTCGAGCGAAGCCGGATCGAACACCGACGCACCCGTCAGGTTGCCGTCGATGCGCTTCGTCAGGCCGGCCAGCACCTTGCCCGGACCGCATTCGATCACGTGCGTGACGCCCGTGCCGGCGATGTGCCGCACGCACTCGACCCAGCGCACCGGGCCTGCGGCCTGGCGCACCAGCGCATCCTTGATCGCGGCCGGATCGCTGACCACGGCGACGTCGATGTTGTTGACGACCGGAATCTGCGGCGCCTTCACGTCGACGTTCGCGAGATAGTCGCGCAGCTGGTCCGACGCCGGCTTGAGCAGCGACGAATGGAACGGCGCCGACACCGGCAGCGGCAGCGCGCGCTTCGCGCCCTTCGCCTTCGCGATCTCGCATGCCTTTTCGACCGCGGCCTTGCTGCCGGCGATCACGACCTGCGCGGGCGCATTGAAGTTCACCGCTTCGACGACGCCCGCTTCCGCGGCTTCGGCGCACACCGCGCGCACCGTGTCGTCGTCGAGGCCCAAGATCGCGGCCATGCCGCCCTGGCCGACCGGCACGGCCGTCTGCATCGCCTGCGCACGGAAGCGCACGAGCGGCACCGCGTCCTTGAACGCAAGCGCGCCGGCCGCGACGAGCGCCGTGTACTCGCCGAGGCTGTGGCCGGCGACGATCGACGGCGCCGGGCCGCCTGCCTGCTGCCACGCGCGGTAGCACGCGTATGCGGCGGTCAGCATCACGGGCTGCGTGTTGGTGGTCAGGTTCAGCTCTTCGGCCGGACCTTCGGCGATCAGCTTGCCGAGATCCTGATTGAGCGCATCGGACGCTTCCTGGAGCGTCTCGCGCACGACGGCCAGATCGGCGAATGCGTTGAGCATGCCGATCGCTTGCGAGCCCTGCCCCGGAAAAACGAATGCAAATTTCATATCGTCCCCAATTGAATCGATTCGGACGGCGCGCACGAACGGCGCGCCGACGGGATCCGCGCGCGGCTTGTCGCGCGCCGCGGATCAGAAGCGAAAGACCGACGCGCCCCAGGTGAAGCCGCCGCCGACGCCTTCGATCAGCACGTGTTGGCCACGCTGGATGCGGCCGTCACGCACCGCGGCGTCGAGCGCCAGCGGGATCGACGCCGCCGACGTGTTGCCGTGCTGGTCGACCGTCACGACCATGCGCTCCTGCGGCAGGCCGAGCTTGCGGCAGGTGCTGGTCATGATGCGGATGTTGGCCTGGTGCGGAATCAGCCAGTCGATTTGCTCGGGCGCGAGATTCGCCTTCGCGAGCGCTTCGATCGCGACCTTTTCGAGCACGTTGACCGCGAGCTTGAATACGGCCTGCCCGTCCATGTGCAGGAATGCGCTGCCGTCGATCACGCCGCGATTGACGTTGCCCGGCGTGCACAGGATGTTCGAGTAGCTGCCGTCCGCGTGCAGCGCGCTGCCGAGCACGCCCGGTTCTTCCGACGCGGACAGGATCACCGCGCCCGCGCCGTCGCCGAACAGCACGCAGGTCGTGCGGTCCTTGAAGTCGAGAATGCGCGAGAACGTCTCCGCGCCGACGATCAGCGCGGTGCGGTGCTGGCCGCTGCGGATGAAGCTGTCGGCCGTGGCCATCGCATACGCGAAACCCGAGCATACGGCCTGCACGTCGAATGCCGCACCGCCGTTCTTGATGCCGAGCTTGTTCTGCAGCAGGCACGCGGTGCTCGGGAACACGAAATCGGGGGTCGAAGTCGCGACGATGATCAGGTCGATCGACTGCGGATCGATACCGGCCGCTTCGATCGCACGACGCGACGCCTCGAGCGCGAGATCGCTCGTCGTGACGTCGGGTGCGGCGAAATGGCGCGCGTGGATGCCCGTGCGCGCGACGATCCATTCGTCGCTGGTCTCGATGCCTTCCTTCGCAAGACGATCGGTCAACTGCTGGTTCGTGACGCGGTCGGGCGGCAGGTAGCTGCCCGTGCCGAGCACGCGGGAATAGAGAGTCGATTGGGCCATTTATGCTTTAGAGGATTGCGCAGCGGAAGGTTCGGCGTGATGGCCTGCGGCCGGGCTTGCCTGGCCCGCGCCGCCCGCGTTGTGTCCGCCATCGCCGAGCGACACTGAATTATCCGCCATCGCGCGCGCGAGGCGCTCCAGCACCCCGTTTTTGACGGCATCATACCCGCGTTTGATCGCCCACTCAAACGCGTACGCGTCGGCCGAACCGTGGCTCTTGATCACGAGGCTCTTCAGCCCCAGCAGCGCCGCGCCGTTGTACTGGCGGTGGTCGACGCGCTTCTTGAAACGCATCAGCACCGGCAGCGCGAGCAACGCCATCAGCCTCGACATCAGCGAACGGCCGAACTCCTCGCGGATGATGTTCGACAGCATCTGCGCGAGCCCTTCGGACGTCTTCAGCGCGACGTTGCCGACAAAGCCGTCGCACACGATCACGTCGACGGTGCCCTTGTAGATGTCGTTGCCTTCCACGTTGCCGCGGAAATTGAGCGTGCTGGCGCGCAGCAGCTCGCCTGCGCGCTTGATCGTCTCGTTGCCCTTGATGACCTCTTCGCCGATGTTCAGCAGGCCGATCGTCGGGCGCTCCTTGCCTTCGAGCGCGGCCACGAGCGCGTGCCCCATCTCCGCGAACTGCAGCAGGTGCTGCGGCTCGCAGTCGACGTTCGCGCCGAGGTCCAGCATCATCGTGTAGCCGGTCGGGTTCGGCAGCGCGGACGCGATCGCGGGCCGCTCGATGCCGGGCAGCGTCTTGAGCACGTAACGGGAAACGGCCATCAGCGCGCCGGTATTGCCGGCCGAGATGCAGGCCTGCGCCGCGCCTTCCTTGACGTGGTTGAGCGCGACGCGCATCGAAGAATCCTTCTTCTTGCGCAGCGCCACTTCGACAGGATCGTCCATCGCCACGACTTCGGTGGCGGGCACGATGGTCAATGCGGGATCGTCGAGGGCTTTCAGCTTCTTCAGCTGAGCGCGAATCGCGCTTTCGATGCCGACGAGCATCAGGTGCGCATCGGGATGCGCGCGGACGAACTTGACTGCCGCGGGAACGGTCACGGACGGGCCGTGGTCGCCTCCCATGCAATCGATTGTGAGCTTTACGGTCATGGAATGCGACGAATTTCAGGCACAAAAAAGCGGCAGTTGAATGCCGCCTTTTTGTTGAGCCAGGAAAGTGTCAAGCGAACCAGTTGTCACGCGAACGGCGAGCGTAGCGCGCAACGCGTGACTTGACGCTTAGTCGTTCTTCGTCTTGACGACTTTCTTGCCGCGATAGTAGCCGTTCGGGCTGACGTGGTGACGCAGATGCACTTCACCCGTGCTCGGCTCGACTGCCAGCGGCGCTGCCGTCAGGAAATCGTGCGAACGATGCATGCCGCGCTTCGACGGCGACTTCTTGTTTTGCTGGACTGCCATGACTAACTCCTAAATAATTTTCCGGATTCTAACACAGCCCGATCCGGCGCTTAACTACCCTGGCCCAAAGCCCTACGCCTTCCCGCGCCACAACTGCTTAGTGTTTCTTGGTGCCGTCACCGTCCTTCTTCAACGCTTGCAGCGCTGCGAACGGATTCGGCCGTTTGCCTTCGTCCCCGGCTTCGTCGGACTCCTCGTCCGCCGCTTCCGCGGGACCGCTCGCGCCCGACACGAGGCTTTCGTGAACTGCCGGGCAAACCTCGTGCTTGGGCACGAGCGGCAACGAAAGCAGCAATTCCTCTTCGATCAAGTCGACGAGATCGAACTGGCGTGAGCCCACGATCACATCGGCTTCATCGTCGTCGAGCGGAAATTCCTCAGCTTCTTCTTCGGTCGCGACGACCCGGTACGTCATGTCGACGTCGAACGTCTGATCGTACGGCGTCACGCAGCGCTGGCACGTGAGCCACGCATGGCCGTGCACCGCGAGGCGCAGATACGGCTGCTGCCCGTCGGCGCCGTCGTCCTGCAACTCCTTCTGCGTGAACCCTTCCGCCTGCCACGTGAAGACCGTGTCGCGATCTGGCGCGTCCGTCGGCACTTCGTTTAACATGCGCGGCAGTTGCGAGAGGCGCACCGCCCCGGCTGCCTGCCGCCCGCTGCGGGCGAACTCGAACAGGTCGACCGCGTGCGGATCGAGCGCCGCCGCAGGTTTGCCAGAAGAAGTGTTCATGTGCGCTCCTGCCTACAGGCTGACTTGCGGATCCGGCTTGGCACCGCTCGCGTACGGCTCATCGAAGGATGACGTACTTTACTTCCGAAGACCCGGCAGGCGCCACCACAACGAAAGCCTGCCGACGAAAAGCGGGAAAGCATACCTGTTTTACCTTTTGCGGTCAATCACTTAAGCTTGCGTCCGCGCAACGCCGCGCCACACCTGACGACTCACCGATCCAACCGACCATGCCGGATACCGTTTGCCGCCCGCCGCGGCTGATTCTTGCCTCCAGTTCCCGCTACCGCCGCGCGCTCCTCGAGCGCCTCGGCGTGCCCTTCGACGTCGTGTCGCCCGACCTCGACGAAACCCCGCTCGCCGGCGAAACGCCGGCCGCGACCGCGCTGCGCCTCGCCGGCGCGAAGGCGCGGGCCGTGGCCGCGACGATCGATGCGCCGGACGGCGTGCTCGTGATCGGGTCGGACCAGGTCGCGACCTTCGACGGGCACCAGATCGGCAAGCCCGGCACGCACGAGCGCGCGCTCGCGCAGCTCATGTCGATGCAGGGCCGCGAAGTCGAATTCCACAGTGCGCTCTGCCTGTACGACAGCCGCACCGACGACGCGCAGGTCGAGGACATCGTCACGCACGTGCGCTTCCGTTCGCTGCCCGAAGCCGAACTCGACGCCTACCTGCGCGCGGAAACGCCGTACGACGTGGCCGGCAGCGCGAAGTCCGAAGGGCTCGGCATCGCGCTGCTCGACGCGATCGACTCGGACGACCCGACCGCGCTCGTCGGCCTGCCGCTGATCGCCCTCACGCGGATGCTGCGCGCCGCCGACTATCCGCTGTTTGCCACCACCCGAGGAGACCGCGCATGACCGCCGGCACGCTTTATCTGGTCCCGAACACGCTCGGCGAAGGCGACGAATCGATGCTCGCCGCCGTGCTGCCCGCCGCCGTGCAGGCGCGCGCCGGCACGCTCGGCTATTACATCGGCGAGAACGCGAAAACGACGCGCGCGTTTCTGAAGAAGATCGGCACGACGCGGCCGATCCAGGAAATCGAGATCAGCGAGCTGAACGTCAATACGCCGGCCGGCGCCATCGACCGGCTGCTCGCGCCCGTGCTGGCCGGCGCGGACGCGGGCCTCGTGTCGGAAGCCGGCTGCCCGGCCGTCGCCGACCCCGGCGCGCTGCTGGTGCGCCGCGCGCACGAGCGCGGCGTGAAGGTCGTGCCGCTCGTCGGGCCGAGTTCGATCCTGCTCGCGCTGATGGCGTCGGGCCTGAACGGCCAGAGCTTCGCATTCAACGGCTATCTGCCGGTCGATGCGACCGCGCGCGCGAAACGGCTGCGCGAACTCGAGCAACTGTCGCGCAAGGCGCGCCAGACGCAGATCTTCATCGAAACGCCGTACCGGAATCACGCGATGCTCGACACGCTGGTCGCGACCTGCGCGCCGTCGACGCAGATCTGCGTCGCGGCCGACCTGACCCTCGCGACCGAAACGATCGCGAGCCGCACGGTGGCCGACTGGAAAAAAGCGCCTGCGCCGAATCTGCACAAGCGCCCCGCGATCTTCCTGCTGCTCGCGAATTGATGCCGCGAACGGCGATCCGCCAGCCAGATGAAAGGCGGGCCGTCGCGGCCCGCCGATTGCCGCCAGCCGTCAGCGCAGGCTGACCGACGCGCCGCCGGCCGTCAGCGCCTTCATCGCGGCGCCGCCGACGGCCGCGCCGAACTTGCGCGCGACGCGATTCGTCAGGCTTTCCTTCACCGTGTAGTCGACCAGATCCGGCGCCTTCAGCACGTCGCGTGCGACCGTGTCGGTCGTGCCGTAGCCGTCGGCGAGGCCCAGTTCGACGCTCTTTTCGCCGGTCCAGAACAGGCCCGAGAACATGTCGGGCGTCTCGTGCAGCCGCTTGCCGCGGCCATCCTTCACCGCCTTGATGAACTGCGCATGCACCTGGTCGAGCAGTGCCTGCGCGTGCGCGTCCATCTTCGGCGTTTCCGGCGAGAACGGATCGTAGAAGCCCTTGTTTTCGCCCGACGTGTGCAGGCGCCGCTCGACGCCGAGCTTGCCCATCAGCCCGGTGAAGCCGAACCCGTCCATCAGCACGCCGATCGACCCGACGATGCTCGCCTTGTCGACGAAGATCTTGTCGGCGGCGGACGCGATGTAATAGCCGCCCGACGCGCACATGTCGGTCACGACGACGTACAGCGGCTTGTCCGGATACTTGCCGCGCAACCGCCGGATCTCGTCGTAGACCATCCCGGCCTGCACCGGGCTGCCGCCCGGGCTGTTGATCCGCAGCACGACGCCGACCGTGCCGTCGTCGTCGAAGGCGGCGTCGAGCGCCGTGTTGATGTCGTCGGCGTTCGCGTTGACGCCGGCCGCGATCTCGCCGTCGATCGTCACGAGCGCCGTATGCCGCCCGCTCGCCGAAAACTTCGAATCGCTCGAGAAATCGATCAGCGCAAACGCGAACAGCACGAACACGCCGAGAAACGCGAAGCGGAAGAAGATCTTCCAGCGCCGTGCCGCGCGCTGCTCCTTGACGGCCGCGAGCGCGATCCGCTCGAGCGCCGCGCGCTCCCAGCTCGGTTCACGGCTGTCGGGACGGGAGGAGGAATCCGGGGAATTCGGTTGGTCGGCCATGCAGTAGTGTCGTCAATCGGTCGTGGCGGAAGTGGCAGGATGCAGGTCCGCATCGGGCACCCAGAATACCGCACGGCCGTCGGGCGTGTCGCGCTCGTCGACCTCGACCGGTCGCAGGCGGCCGCCGCGGCACGGGCCGCCGACGCACTTGCCGGTATCCGGCGCGTAGATCGCGCCGTGCGTCGCGCACATCAGATAGAGGCCCGACGACTCGAAGAACTGCCCTTCGGCCCAGTCAAGCTCCATCGGCACGTGCGCGCAGCGGTTCAGGTAGCCGTACGCGCGGCCGTCGTAACGCACGAAGAACACGACGGCCTGCTCGCCGCGCAGCGTCGCGTCGACGCGCACGCCGACGCCGCCGTCGGTCAGCGCGTCGGACGCGCATACGCGCACGGCGTCCGGCGCCGCGCTCATGCGTGCTCCCGCAGCCAGGCGGCCAGCGCGCCGACGTCCGGCGCGACGAAGCGCGGCGTGAGCGCCGCCAGCGCATCGGCCGGGTGCGCGCCGTACGCGACGCCGACGCCGGCCGCGCCGGCGCTGGCGGCCATCTGCAGGTCGTGCGTGGTGTCGCCGATCATCACGGTGCGCGACAGGTCCTGCCCCAATTCCCGTGACAACTCGTGCAGCATCGCCGGATGCGGTTTCGAGAACGTCTCATCCGCGCAGCGCGTCGCATCGAACCAGCTCGTCAGTTTCGACTGGTCGAGCACGCGGTTCAGCCCGACCCGCCCTTTGCCGGTTGCGACGGCGAGCAGGTAGCCCGTGTCGCGCAGTTCGGCGAGCAGCTCGCGCACGCCGGCGAACAGTTGGATGCGCTGGTCGTCGAGCAGATAGTGATAGCGGTAGCGTTCGGCCAGCCGCGCATAGTCGGACGGATCGAGGGTCGGAGCCGTGATCTGCAGCGCGTCGCGCAGCCCGAGGCCGATCACGTAGCGGGAGGCCTCGTCGGACGGCGTGGGCAGACCGAGATCGCGGCATGCGGCCTGGATGCTGTGCGCGATGTGCGCAGTCGAATCCATCAGCGTGCCGTCCCAGTCGAAGACGATCAGGTCAAATTGCTGTCGAGCCATGCGGTTCAGGCGGTATCGCGCAATGCGCTGAGTTGATCGAGGAAGCGCCGGCATTCGGCCGGCAACGGCGCATCGAACTGCAGCGCCTCGCCGGTCAGCGGATGCGCGAGCTTGAGGCGGTGCGCATGCAGGAACATCCGCTTCAGCGACGGCTGCGCGTTCGCGCGCGCCAGCGCCTTGTTCAGTGCGAAATCGCCATACTTCGCGTCGCCGGCGATCGGCAAGCCGAGATGCGCGAGGTGCACCCGTATCTGATGGGTCCGACCCGTTTTGAGTTCCGCTTCGACGAGCACATAGTCGGACCAGCGGTCGACGAGGTTGAACACCGTATGCGAGGCCAGCCCATCGTCCTGCACGCGCACGCGGCGCTCCCCTTCCGGGGTCGAATACTTGAACAGCGGCGCCTTCACCGCGCGGCGCCGGCCCCAGTCGGATTGCCATTCGCCATGCGCGCACGCGAAGTAGCGCTTGTCCATCCGGTTCTCGCGGATCTGCTCGTGCAGGGCGACGAGCGCCGTGCGCTTCTTCGCGAGCATCAGGATGCCGGACGTCTCGCGGTCGAGCCGATGCACCAGTTCGAGGAATTTCGCGCGCGGGCGCGCCTGCCGCATCTGCTCGATCACGCCGAACGCGACGCCGCTGCCGCCGTGGACCGCGACCCCGGCCGGCTTGTCGATCACGAGCATCGCGTCGTCCTCGTACAGCACGTCGAAATTCGCGGGCGGCACGACCGGCGTGTCGGCGCGTGCGAGGTCGGCCGCGGCCACGCGCACCGGCGGCACGCGGACGAGGTCGCCCAGTTCCAGGCGGTACTGCGCGTCGATCCGGCCCTTGTTCACGCGCACTTCGCCGCTGCGCAGGATCCGGTAAATATGGCTTTTCGGCACGCCTTTACAGACGCGCAACAGGAAATTGTCGATACGCTGACCGGCCGAGTTTTCGTCGATCTCGATCATCGATACCTGGCCGCTTGCGACCGAATTCTGGGATATTTTGCCTAACTCATTCATACTGAATATAATTTTGCCCAGCCTGACGTTGTGGGTGGCCTGATCGGCCGGCCCCGGCTGAATTGGGCAAGGCGCAAGCGCAAACCGCTATTTTACTTGCGCCGGGGGTCCGCTGCTCGCCCCTAATCAAAGAGATGCAGCAAGTTGCACGCACGGCGCCGCCCGTCGGCAAGGATCGCGCCCACAGGCGGATTCGGTCGGCAAGGCGCCGCGGTAACGGAAAGTTGGTTGAAAAGAATTTGATCGGCAGCCCGACGGCGCGCAGTGCGTCCGCAGGCTGCCGGTTGCGAAAATTACGGCGTTGCGCCCGATTTGGCCCCGCGAAGCGTGCGGGGCTTGGCGACGTCAAACCAGGGAAGTACACCCCAAGCGGGAAAGTCGGGCTGGATTCGATACTCCCCGCTGCGGCCCAAGCCGCAGCATCTGCCGCCCGTCGGCGCGCGCGACGCATTGCGCGCGCCCGTGGCAATGCCCGGACAGGCTTAGCGCGCTTTTGCAGCGTGCGGTGTGTGAACGCCGTGCTTTGAAGCCGTATTCGCAGGTGCCCTATGGCCGCCGGCCCCGTCTTTCGGGCCCAAGCGCCTCTTCAGGCAATTCTCCCCGCCAGCGTTCCCGCTCCAGCGTGCTCGTGACAACACAACAAGGTGCGGCCTGCCGTCGTTCCCGCCCTCGCCACTGACAACCGCGAGGCGCCGGCAGCGGAGCCGCCTGGAGTCGTTCATGAAACGCATGCTGTTCAATGCGACGCAGCAGGAGGAGCTGCGCGTCGCCATCGTCGATGGGCAAAAGCTCATCGACATCGACATCGAAACCGCCGGGCGCGAACAGCGCAAAGGCAATATCTACAAAGGTGTCATCACCCGTATCGAGCCGTCGCTCGAAGCGTGCTTCGTCAACTACGGCGAAGACCGCCACGGCTTCCTGCCGTTCAAGGAAGTCGCCCGCCAGTACTTCAAGGACGGCATCGACATGCGCTCCGCGCGCATTCAGGATGCGCTGCGCGAAGGCCAGGAGCTGATCGTCCAGGTCGAGAAGGAAGAGCGTGGCAACAAGGGCGCCGCCCTCACCACCTTCATCTCGCTCGCCGGCCGCTACCTCGTGCTGATGCCGAACAATCCGCGCGGCGGCGGCGTGTCGCGCCGGATCGAAGGCGACGAGCGCCAGGAACTGCGCGAAACGATGGCGCAACTGCAGATTCCGGACGGCATGAGCATGATCGCCCGTACCGCGGGCATCGGCCGCAGCGCCGAGGAACTGCAATGGGACCTGAATTACCTGCTGCAACTGTGGCGCGCGATCGAAGCGGCGTCGCAAAGCGGCAACGCCGGCCAGCCGATGCTGATCTATCTGGAATCGAGCCTCGTGATCCGCGCGATCCGGGACTATTTCCAGCCCGATATCGGCGAAATCCTGATCGACACGAACGAAATCCACGATCAGGCCCGTGCGTTCATGGACATCGTGATGCCGGACAACGTCGCGAAGGTGAAGCGCTACCACGACGACGTGCCGCTGTTCTCGCGTTTCCAGATCGAGCACCAGATCGAAACCGCGTACTCGCGCACGGTGCCGCTGCCGTCCGGTGGCGCGATCGTGATCGACCACACCGAAGCGCTCGTCGCGATCGACGTGAACTCGGCCCGCGCGACCAAGGGCGCGGACATCGAGGAAACGGCCACCCGCACGAACCTCGAAGCGGCCGACGAAGTCGCCCGCCAGCTGCGCCTGCGCGACCTCGGCGGCCTGATCGTGATCGATTTCATCGACATGGAATCGGCGAAGAGCCAGCGTGAAGTCGAGCAGCGCCTGAAGGACGCGCTCAAGCACGACCGTGCGCGCGTGCAGATGGGCAAGATCTCCCGCTTCGGCCTGATGGAGCTGTCGCGCCAGCGCCTGCGCCCGGCGCTGTCGGAAGGCAGCCACGTGACGTGCCCGCGCTGCAACGGCACCGGCCACATCCGCGATACCGAATCGTCCGCGCTGCAGGTCCTGCGGATCATTCAGGAAGAAGCGATGAAGGAAAACACCGCGGCGATCCACTGCCAGGTGCCGGTCGAGGTGACCGCCTTCCTGCTGAACGAAAAGCGTCAGGAAATCAACAAGATCGAGTCGCGCTTCAAGGTCGGCATCGTGCTGATCCCGAACAAGCACCTCGATACGCCGCACTACAAGCTCGAGCGCCTGCGTCACGACGACGCGCGCCTCGACGATCCGCGCGCATCCTGGAAGATGGCCGAGGAAGCGGCCCGCGAGCTCGAGTCGGAAACCGGCTACAGCAAGCGTGCGGCCGAAGTGAAGCCGAAGCAGGAAGCCGCGGTCAAGGGCATCACGCCCGAGCGTCCGGCACCGAGCCCGGCGCCGCAGCGTCCGGTCGAACCCGTTGCGGCCCCCGCCCCGGCGCCCGGCGCCGCGGCAAGCGGCGGCTTCATCGGCTGGCTGAAGGGCCTGTTCGGCGTGTCGCCGGCACCGGCGCCCGCACCGGTCGCGCCAGCCCCGGCGAAGGAGCAGGCAGCCCGCCCGGCTCGCGAGCGCACCGAAAAGACCGAGCAGCGCGGCGGCGATCGCAACCGCAACCGTCGCGGCGGCGCCCAGCAGGCGCAAGGCGGCCGTGACCAGGCAGCCGCCGGCCGTGGCCAGCCGCAACGCCAGGAGCGCGAAGGCAAGGAAGTGCGCGAACCGCGTGAAGGCCGTGAGCCGCGCGAGGGTCGTGAGCTGCGTGAGGGCCGCGAGGGTCGCGAAAACCGCGAAGGTCGTGAAAACCGTGAGGGTCGCGAAGGCCGCGAGGGCCGTGGCCCGCGCGAAGGTCGCGAGCCGCGTGAAGCCCGTGAGCCGCGCGAACCGCGGGAAAACCGCGAACCGCGCGAGCGCGTCGAACAGCCGGAAGGCGTCGAAGCAGCCGGCCGTGGCGAGCGCCAGGAACGCGGCGAGCGTCGCGAGCGCGGCGAACGCCGCAAGCCGACCCAGCATGCGGCCACGCTCGAAACCGTCACCCGCGGCGAAAACCATCCGGAACCGGAAACCGACAAGGCTGTTGCAGAAGCCCTGCCCGGCGCGGAACTGGCAGCCGATGCGGAAGCCGGCGCACGTGACGGCGAAGAACGCCGCCGTCGCCGTCGCGGCCGCCGCGGCGGTCGTCGCGAGCGCGAGGAAGACGGCTCGGTCGACCAGGCCGAGCAAGGCGCCGAAGGCGAAGTCGCGGCGCAAGCCGTGACGCCGGTCGCGGCCGAACCGGCCCACACTGCCGCACCGGTAGTCGTCGCGGCCGCGGCCAGCGCGGTCGCCGTGGAAGCCGTCGCCGAGCAGCATGCCGCACCAGCCGCTGTCGAAGCGCAGCCGGCGCCGGCACACGCCGAAGCGGCTCCGGCCGCCCCGGTCGAGCCCGTCGTCGCCGTCCAGGCAGCAGAACCGGCACCGGTCGCACCGGCGGTCGCGGAAGCGGGCCCGGCGCCGGTCGCGGTATCGCCGACCGATGCGTTCGAAGTGCCGGCGGCCGCTCCGGTCGCTGTCGAGGCGCCGCAAGCCGCGCCGGTCGCTGTCGAGGCGCCGCAAGCCGCACCGGTCGAGCCAGCCGCACCGGCCGTCGCGATCGAAGCCGCTCCGGTGGCAGTCGAACCGGCACCGGTCGAAGCAGCACCGGTCGAAGCAGCGCCTGTCGACGCAGCACCGGTCGAGGCCGTCGCCGCACCGGCACCGACGCCGGCTCCCGCACAACCGGCAGCCGCGCCCGCTTCGGCGAGCCTGGATGTCGTGCTGGAGCAGGCCGGTCTCGTCTGGGTGAACACGGACGCCGACAAGTTCGCGGCCGCGCAGGAAGCCGCATCGCGACTCCCGCGCCCGGCCCGCGTGCCGCGCGAACGCAAGGTGCTGCCGCCGGCCGATACGGCCCCGATGCAGCAGGTCGAAACGACGCACCACTGAACGGCGCATCGCACGACCTAGGAAAAGCCCGCCTCCGGCGGGCTTTTTCACGTCCGCGCTGCGGGTTTCCGCCCACCGGCCCCGCCGGCCGGTTGCGGCTAAAATAGCAGTCTGGTTCGCACTTCTTCCAACATGTCCCGACGCATCATTCCCCTCGCCGACGTCAGCGGGATGCCGGACGTCTCCGGCGTCGCGCATGCCCCCGACGGCACGCTGGCCGACACGTTCGCCCGGCCGCTGCGCGACCTGCGCATTTCGGTGACGGATCGCTGCAACTTCCGTTGCGTGTACTGCATGCCGCGCGCGGTCTTCGACAAGGACTATCCGTTCCTGCCGCACAGCGCGCTGCTTACGCACGAGGAAATCGAGCGCGTCGCGCGGCTCTTCGTCGCACACGGCGTCGAGAAGATCCGCATCACGGGCGGCGAGCCGCTGCTTCGCAAGAACCTCGAATTCCTGATCGAGCGGCTCGCGCGCCTGACGACGCACGCAGGCCGCCCGCTCGACCTGACGCTGACGACCAACGGCTCGCTGCTCGCGCGCAAGGCGCGCGCGCTGAAGGACGCCGGGCTCACGCGCGTCACGGTCAGCCTCGATGCGCTCGACGATACGCTGTTCAAGCGCATGAACGATGCGGAGTTCGCGAGCGCCGACGTGCTCGACGGCATCTTCGCCGCACAGGCCGCGGGCCTCGCGCCGGTCAAGGTCAACATGGTCGTGAAGCGCGGCACCAACGACAGCGAGATCCTGCCGATGGCCGAGCGTTTTCGCGGCACCGGCGTGATCCTGCGCTTCATCGAATACATGGACGTCGGCACGTCGAACGGCTGGAACATGACCGAGGTGCTGCCGTCGGCGGACGTCGTCGCGCGCATCGCCGAACATTTCCCGCTCGTGCCGCTCGAGCCGCACACGGCGGCCGAGACCGCGCAGCGCTGGGGCTATGCGGACGGCAGCGGCGAGATCGGCGTGATCTCGAGCGTCACGCAGGCCTTCTGCGGCGACTGCACGCGCGCGCGGCTGTCGACCGAAGGCAAGCTGTACCTGTGCCTGTTCGCGTCGACGGGGCACGATCTGCGTGCGCTCGTGCGCGGCGGCGCGACCGATGCCGAGATCGCGACCGCGATCGCCCGCATCTGGCACGCGCGCACCGACCGCTATTCGCAACTGCGCGGCAGCGCATTGGCCGACGGCGCGCCCGACGGCGCCGGCAAGCGCGTCGAAATGTCGTATATCGGCGGCTGACGCACGCCGCTCTGTCCATCCGCGCACGATGCCCGCTCCCGCCTCCCCGTCGATCGCCGGCCTGCTGCTCGCGGGCGGGCGCGCCACGCGCATGGACGGCGTCGACAAGGGCCTGCAACTGCTCGACGGTACGCCGCTCGCGCTGCACGTACTGCGCCGGCTGTCGCCGCAGGTCGACGAGACGGTGATCAGCGCGAATCGCCATGCCGATCGCTATGCCGAACTCGGTGCGCCGTTCGACGCGCGCATCGTCGCCGACGAAACACCCGACTTCCCCGGGCCGCTCGCGGGCCTGCTTGCCGGCATGCGCGCGGCGCGCGCACCGCTGGTCGCGTGCTCGCCGTGCGATACGCCCTATCTGCCCGCCGACCTCGTCGCGCGGCTGCATGCGGCGCTCGACGCGCAACAGGCCGATATCGCGATGGCGGTCACCGTCGACGCGCAGCAGATGCGCTCGCCGCAGCCGACGTTCGCGCTGCTGCGCACGTCGCTGGCGGACGACCTCGCCGCCCGACTCGCGGCCGGCGACCGCAAGATGCGTGCGTGGTACGCACGCCACACGACGGTCGAAGTCGAGTTTCGCGACGAGCGTGCGTTTTACAATGCCAATTCCTGGCAGGAACTGGCCGCGCTGGCCCGCCGTTGACGGCCCCGCGCCGTTCCCGCCCGGCGTCTGCCGCACGCGAAACCCGCGCCCCGGCACCCTCCTCGCGCCACCGGCCACGAACCCGATACGCCTTGCGGCGCAGTCCGACTGATGATCACGCAATCCTCGCCCGCCTCCCGAACCGCACCCGACCCCGATGCCCCGCTGTCGCTCGCCGACGCGCAGGCACTCGCGTGCCGCTTCGCGGTGCCCGTCGACGCGTGCGATACGGTGGCGCTGCGCGAGGCGCTCGATCGCGTGCTCGCGGCCGACGTGAGCGCGCCATTCGACATTCCCGCGTACGACAACTCGGCGATGGACGGCTATGCGTTCGACGGCGGAGCCGCGGCACTCGCGTCGGCGCAGGGCGAGGTCGCGATGACGGTTGTCGGCACCGCGTTCGCCGGCCATCCGTTCGACGGCGCCGTGGCGGCCGGTGCATGCGTGCGCATCATGACGGGCGCGCCGATGCCGGCCGGATGCGACACGGTGATTCCGCAGGAACGCGTTCGCGTCGACGGCGACGCGATTCGCTTCGCCGCGCACGACGTCGCGCGCGGCGCGAACTGCCGCAAGGCCGGCGAGGATCTCGCGCGCGGCACCAGTGCGCTCGCCGCGGGCCGCATTTTGCGGCCGTCCGATCTCGGCCTGCTCGCGTCGTTCGGCATCGTCGACGTCACGGTGCGCCGGCGCGTGCGCGTCGCCGTGTTCTCGACCGGCGACGAGTTGCGCGAGCCCGGCGAACCACTCGGCCGCGGCGCGCTGTACGACAGCAATCGCGGGATGCTGATCGCAATGCTCGAACGGCTGCACGTGGACGCGATCGATCTCGGGATCGTCCGCGACGACCCGGCCGCGCTCGAAGCCGCATTGCGCGACGCCATCGCCGCGCAGGCCGATGCGGTGATCACGTCCGGCGGCGTGTCGGTCGGCGAAGCCGATTTCACGCGCGACGTGATGGCCCGGCTCGGCGACGTGACGTTCGCGAGCCTCGCGCTGCGACCGGGCCGCCCGCTCGCGTGCGGTACGCTCGCCCGCGCGGCCGACGACGCCGGTCACGCGCTGTTCTTCGGCTTGCCCGGCAATCCGGTCGCGTCTGCCGTGACGTTCCATGCGATCGTGCGCCCCGCGCTGCTGACGCTGGCCGGCGCGCGCACGCCGCCGCCGGCCATGTACACGGCGCTCAGCACGCAACCGTTGAAGAAACGCCCCGGCCGCACCGACTACCTGCGCGGCATCGCGACGCGCGCCGCCGACGGTCAATGGCACGTCGTACCGGTCGGATCGCAAAGCTCGGCGTCGCTGAGCGGTCTCGCGGCCGCCAACTGTTTCATCGTCCTGGGCCACGATTCCGCGGCAGTCGACGCGGGCGCCCCGGTCGACATCCTGCCGCTCGACGGCCTGATCTGAATTCCAATCGGTATATTTCTACGGGGGCAATCCGCACATGAAGAAACAAATCTCGTCGATCGCCGCGGGGCAGACCGCCAAGGCGCTGATCCTCGTCTACCTGACGTTCAGCGTGCCGATCGTGCTGCTCGGCATTCTCGTTGCGTATATCCGTTACGGGATGGTCGAGTTGAGCACGATCCTGAGCGCACTGCTGCTGAACGCGATCCTCGGTTTCGTGCTGCTGTGGATCGCGTGCCATGCGTACAACTGGGTCGCATCGCGCTTCGGCGGCATCGAGATCGTGCTGTCCGATCCGCCGGAAGAAGCGTGAGCGGCACGCCGCTGATCCGCGCGGCCGACACGCGCGACGTCGGCGCGATCCTCGCGCTGATGCGCGAGCTGGCCGAGTTCGAAAAGCTCACCGAGCTGTTCGTCGCGACCGAAGCCGATCTCGCCGACGCGCTGTTCGGCGAGCATCCTGCCGCCGAGGCACGCGTAGCCGAACAAGACGGCACGATCGTCGCGTACGCGCTGTTCTTCCACAACTATTCGACGTTCCTCGGCCGCCGCGGGCTCTATCTCGAGGATCTGTACGTGCAGCCGTCGCAGCGCGGCACGGGCCTGGGCACCGCGATGCTGCGCCATCTCGCGGCGCTCGCCGTCGAGCGCCGTTGCGCGCGCTTCGAATGGTCGGTGCTCGACTGGAATCAGCCGGCGATCGACTTCTACGAGAAGATGGGCGCGACCGTGCTGCCGGAGTGGCGCATCGTGCGCGTGACGGGCGACGCGCTGGACACGCTCGCCGCGCATTGAACGCGAGCCGGCTGCGCCGGTGACCGCTGCGAAGGAAACGGGCGCCCGTTTCTTCTGTCCGACAGTTGCCAGCAACGCGCGTCACGCGTCGTCCGCGTCGGCGCCTTCGGCCTCTTCCGCGCCGAGCAACCCGGCCGCCGTATCGCCCGGCAACGCCTCGACCTGCTTCAGCTTGCGGTTCATCACACGTGTGCGCTGCTCGGCGGACTCGATCGAGCGCGTGACCGTTTCGAGCTGCGCCTTCGTGCGCGCGAGCACGTCGCCGAACTTGCCGAACTCCGTCTTGACCGCGCCGAGCACCTGCCACACCTCGCTCGAACGCTGCTCGATCGCGAGCGTGCGGAACCCCATCTGCAGGCTGTTGAGCAGCGCGGTGAGCGTGGTCGGCCCCGCGACCGTCACGCGATAGTCGCGCTGCAGCAGGTCGGTCAGCCCCGGGCGGCGCAGGATCTCCGCATAGAGCCCCTCGGTCGGCAGGAACAGCAGCGCGAAATCGGTCGTGTACGGCGGCGCGACGTACTTCTCGGCGATCGTGCGCGCTTCCATCCGCACCCGCGCCTCGAGCGCACGCGCCGCCTCCTCGACGGCCACCGCGTCGGCACGCTCTTGCGCGTCGATCAGCCGCTCGTAGTCTTCGCGCGGGAATTTCGCGTCGATTGGCAGCCACACCGGCGACGCGTCGCGCGTGCCGGCGTCCCGCCCCGGCAGCCGGATCGCGAATTCGACGCGCTCGGTACGCTTCGGCACCGTCACGACGTTCTTCGCGTACTGGTCGGGCGTAAGCATCTGTTCGAGCAGCGCCTCGAGCTGCACTTCGCCCCAGGTGCCGCGCGTCTTCACGTTGGTCAGCACCTTCTTCAGATCGCCGACGCCGGCCGCGAGCGTCTGCATCTCGCCGAGCCCGCGATGCACTTGTTCGAGCCGGTCCGACACGAGCTTGAACGATTCGCCGAGCCGCTGCTCGAGCGTCGCGTGCAGCTTCTCGTCGACGGTGCGGCGCATCTCCTCGAGCTTCGCCGCGTTGTTCGTCTCGATTTCCTTCAGCCGCTGTTCGAGCGTCGCACGCACCTCGCCGATCCGGCGGTCGTTCGCCTCGGTCAGTTGCGTGAGCTGCCGGTTCAGCGTGTCGCCGAACAGCCGCAGCGCGCCCGTTTGCTCCTCGCGTGCCTGCTGGGCCTGGCGCTGCACGCTCTCGCGCATCGCGTCGAACTGCTGCGCGTTGCCGGCGACGAGCTTGCC
Organism: Burkholderia sp. LAS2; assembly: GCF_018417615.1. Lineage (NCBI taxonomy): Bacteria > Pseudomonadati > Pseudomonadota > Betaproteobacteria > Burkholderiales > Burkholderiaceae > Burkholderia > Burkholderia sp. LAS2. Next base: position 1,565,400 of record NZ_CP071052.1, on the reverse strand, counting down.
GAGCTGCTGCGCGAACCCCTCGATCTGGTTGTTCTGCACGGTCGCGACGCTCGTCAGTTGCGCGGCGAGTGTCTGCTGCAACTGGGCGAAGCTGCCGGCCAGCTCGGTACGCGAGCCGCGTGCGGTCTCGACGATCTCGCCGCGCAATTCGCGTTCGAGCCGCTCGACCGCGCGCGCCTGCGCATGCGCGGCGTCCTCGATCTGGTCGCCGAGCACGGCCGCGTCGTCGTGGCGGCCGCCGCCGCGCACGAGCGCGACGATCGCCACCGCGAGCGCGACGGCCAGCACGACGACCGCCGCAAGCAACAACGTCGTCGTCATGCGCGCGGCTTCCCGATCACGTCAGGGTTGATCGGATTCGGCGGCTGCCCCGCACGCGGCCCTTCGCCCAGTGCGGCGATCAGGTTGTCGGCGGCGAGATTGGCCATCGCGCGGCGAGTCTTTTCGGTCGCGCTCGCGATATGCGGCGTCAGCACGACGTTCGGCACCTCGAGCAGCGCCGGATGCACGCTCGGCTCGCCCTCGTACACGTCGAGGCCGGCCGCGGCGATCGTCCCGTCGCGCAGCGCGGCGGCCAGCGCCGCGTCGTCGACGATCCCGCCGCGCGCGATGTTGGTCAGCGTCGCGGTGGGTTTCATCTTCGCGAGCTCGGCCGCGCCGATCGTGTGATGGTTCTCCTTCGTGTACGGCAGCACGAGCACGACATGATCGGCGCGCGCAAGCAGCGCATCCTTCGACACGTATTCGGCATCCAGCTCGGCCTCGATCTCGGGCGCGACGCGCGACCGGTTGTGATAGATCACCTGCATCCCGAAACCGCGCGCGCGGCGCGCAAGCGCCTGGCCGATACGGCCCATCCCGATCACGCCGAGCGTCGAACCGTAGATGTCGGTGCCGAGGAAGCCGTCGTACGCCCACTTCCGCCAGTGACCGGCGCGCAGCCAGTGTTCGGATTCGGCGATCCGGCGTGCGGCGGCCATCATCAGCGCCCAGCCGAAATCGGCGGTCGACTCGTTCAGCACGTCGGGCGTGTTGGTGCCGAGCACGTTCGCCGCGTTGAACGCGGCCATGTCGAAGTTGTTGTAGCCGACCGCCATGTTCGCCACCACCCGCAGGCGCGGCGCCGCCGCGAGCGTGGCCGCGCCGACCGGGTCGCCGGCCGTCAGCGCGCCGTCCTTGTCGGCCAGACGCGCGGCAAGCGCGTCGGGCGCGAGCGCATCGCCGTCGTTCCAGTCGACGTCGAAATACTGCTTGAGCCGTTCGATCACGTCCGGAAAGATCGGACGCGCGACCAGGATCTTCTGCATCGCCATCTCCGCATACCGCGGACGGATCGCGGCGCGCGATGCGCCGCCGGAGCCGCCCGCTCGGGGTTGAAAAACGTCAGCTTACGCCGTGAAGAAAAGCCACGACGTCAGCAGGAATACCGGTATCAGCACGACGAGCGCCCAGCCGAGGTACGCGAAGAAGCTCGGCATCTTCACGCCGCGCGATTCGGCGATCGCCTTCACCATGAAGTTCGGCGCGTTGCCGATATAGCTGTTTGCGCCCATGAACACCGCGCCGGCGGAAATCGCGGCGAGCGTCGACGCGCCGGTCGTCATCAGTGTCTGCGCGTCGCCGCCCGCGAGGTTGAAGAACACGAGATAGGTCGGCGCGTTGTCGAGGAACGACGACAGGATGCCGGTCGCCCAGAAGTACATTGCGTCGACCGGCTTGCCGTCGGGGCCCGTGACGAGATGGACGATCTGCGCGAACGCGCCGTCCGCACCCGCGCGCAGGATCACGATCACCGGCGCGATCGTCACGAAGATGCCCGCGAACAGCTTCGCGACTTCCTCGATCGGCGCCCAGTTGAACGCGTTGCCGTCGCGCGCGGAACGCGGCGTCAGCGCGAGCGACGCGAGCGTCACGACCACGAGCGCGACGTCGCGCACGAGATTCTGCAGCGCGACGTGCGTGCCCCAAACGTCGAACGAGATGCCCGGCTTCCACACGCCGCTCATCAGCACGAGCGCGATCACGGCCGCCAGCAGCACGAAGTTGATCTTGCCGTCGATCGACAGCGCCGCGCCGTCGGGCGTCGGATCGAGCGCGGCCGGCCGCTCCTCGCCGCCCTTCCGGTAGAAGTACGTATCGAGCGCGAAGAACAGCGCGAGCAGCACCGCGCAGATGAACAGCATCGGCAGCGCGAGATGGGTGGTCGTCCAGAAGAAGCTCACGCCGTTCAGGAAGCCGAGGAACAGCGGCGGATCGCCGAGCGGCGACAGCGAGCCACCCGCGTTCGCGACGAGGAAGATGAAGAAGATCACGACGTGCACGACATGCTTGCGGTTGTCGTTGGCGCGCAGCAGCGGCCGGATCAGCAGCATCGCGGCGCCCGTCGTGCCCATCACGCTCGCGAGCAGCGTGCCGAGCGCGAGGATCGCGGTATTCAGCTTCGGCGAACCGTGCAGGTTGCCGTTCACGCAGATGCCGCCCGCGACCGTATAGAGCGCGGTGAGCAGCACGATGAACGGAATGTATTCCTCGAGCAGCGCATGCACGAGCGTGCCGAACGCGGTGCCCGCGCCGAACGCGACCGCGAACGGCGCGAGAAACACGATCGCCCAGCCGGCCGCGATCTTGCCGAAGTGGTGATGCCAGAACACCGGGGCGACGAGCGGGAACAGCGCGATGGACAGCAGGATCCCGGCGAACGGGATGCCCCAGAGCGCGGACAGCGTGGCACCGTCGAGCGTGGCGGCCGATGCGAGCGCGGGAGCGGCGCCAAGCGCGATTCCCGACGCCATGCCCGCCCAGGCGGCATGTCGTTTCATGCGGAACTTCCTTGTTCGAGTAACTGTGAATGCGGCGGACGCGTCATGCGCCCCGTACGACGATCGCGTGCACGCGGTACGGGCCGTGTGCGCCCAGAATGATCGTTTGCTCGATGTCGCCCGTGCGCGACGGGCCCGACACGAAATTGACCGCGCGCGGCAGCTCGCCGCGCTCCGCGCGAATCAGCGCGAACGCGTCTTCATGACCGGCGACGATGCGCGACGCCGGCACGATCGCGATGTGGGTTTCCGGCAAAAGACCGGCCGATGCGTAAGTGTCGGGACCGGACAGCAGCACCAGCGACCCCGTTTCGGCGGTCGCGCAGAAGCAGCCGGTCAGGCCGACGAGATCGCCGTCGCGCGGCTTGCGGCACTCGACCGACAGGCCGGCGCCGGCCCAGTCGAAATCGGCCAGCGTGCGCCATGCGACGGCCTGCGTCGGCAGACCCTGAGCGGCAAGATAGCGGGCGGCAGCAGCAGGCACGTCGGCCAGCGTCGCGACTTCGTCGACCGTGGTCGACAGGCGCCCCGCTTCGTCGACGAAAGCAGCGACGAGGTCGGCCGGCGCCGGCGGGCGCGGGCCCTGCGGATGCCGCGCGAGATAGTCGGCGACGCCGTCGCGCTCCGCTGCATCGGGTTCGGCCGCGCGCCCCTGCGCCGCGCGAATGCGCGCGAGGATCTGGCGACGGGCGGCGGAAGTGTCCATGAACGGTCCTCGTGACGTTGGCGTGCAATACGTCGGATTATACCGGCCACCCCTGCCGCGACACACCTTCGGCCGAACGGCCAACGCCTACTTCGACGCGTCTTCCTCGACCGGCTGCGCGATGCCGAACACCTGGCGCAGGTACGCGAGATAGGCCTTGTCGTCGCACATGCTCTTGCCCGGCGAATCCGACAGCTTCGCGACCGGCTGGCCGTTGCAGCGAACCATCTTGATCACGATCTGCAGCGGCACGTAGCCGAGATCGTTGGTGAGGTTGGTGCCGACGCCGAACGCGAGCTTGCAGCGGCCGCGGAACCGTTCGTACAGCTGCATGACCTTCGGGATGTCGAGCGCGTCCGAGAACACGAGCACCTTGGTGCGCGGGTCGCAGCGGTTCGCCTCGTAGTGGCGCAGCATCCGCTCGCCCCAGTCGAACGGATCGCCCGAATCGTGGCGCGCACCGTCGAACAGCTTGCAGAAATACATGTCGAAGTCGTTCAGGAACGCGTCCATCCCGTAGACGTCCGACAGCGCGATCCCGAGGTCGCCGCGATATTCCTTCGCCCACATCTCGAAGCCGTAGATCTGCGAATCGCGCAGTCGCGGGCCGAGCGCCTGGCACGCCTGCAGGTATTCGTGCGCCATCGTGCCGAGCGGCGTGATGTCGTGCTTCATCGCGTACAGCACGTTGCTCGTGCCCGCGAACTGCGGGCCGAGCCCGTCGCGCAGCGTGAGCGCGACTTCCTCGTGCCAGACCTTCGAGAAGCGCCGGCGCGTGCCGTAGTCGGCGATCTTGCAGTCGGCGAATTCGGGCTTCGCGCCGAGCAGCTTGATCTTCTCGCGCAGCCGCTCGCGCCCTTCGCGATAGTCGGGCTCGCGCTGCGTGTTGCGGAAATAGACTTCGTTGACGATCGCGAGCACCGGGATCTCGAACAGGATCGTGTGCAGCCACGGCCCCTCGATCACGACGTCGATCTCGCCGTTGCCCTTCGGCGACGGCGTGATCGAGATGTACTTCTCGTTCAGGTGGAACAACGCGAGGAAGTCGACGAAGTCGCTCTTGATGAAGCGCATCCGCCGCAGGTAGTCGAGTTCGACGTCGGAAAAGCGCAGCGAGCACAGGCCGCGCACCTCGTCGCGAATCTCGTCGATGTACGGCACGAGATCGACGCCGGGCGTGCGGCAGCGGAACCGGTATTCGACGTTTGCAGCGGGAAAGTGATGCAGGACGACCTGCATCATCGTGAACTTGTAGAGATCCGTGTCCAGCAGCGAAGTGATGATCATGATGACGGCAGCGCCAATATCGTGACAGGGCACCGGCGCACCGCGCGCCGCCCGGTCTGTCGGCCATGTTACCCGAATGCGGGCCCGACCATCGTGAAACCGGCCGCCGCCTTGCCGTATCGTGCCGGTGCCTGGCGTACGGGTATCCGTGTCGCGCGCCCCATAAACTAATCACGAAACGATATAAGCCGGATAGCCGACCTCGTCATGCGGGTTTGGCGCTTCAGTTACAATGCCGCTTTTGGCGCAAACGCCACCCCATATACCGCCAAGCAGGAGCGTTTTAATGACTCACGTTGTGACCGAAGGCTGCATCAAGTGCAAATACACGGATTGCGTGGATGTGTGCCCGGTGGATTGCTTCCGTGAAGGTCCCAACTTTCTCGCCATCGATCCGGACGAGTGCATCGACTGCGCCGTGTGCGTCGCCGAATGCCCGACCAATGCGATCTATGCCGAAGAAGACGTTCCGGGCGACCAGCAGCAGTTCACCGAGCTGAACGCCGAGCTGGCGAAGAACTGGCCGTCGATCACGAAGACCAAGCCGGCGCCGGCCGACGCGGACGAATGGAAGGACGTGCAGGACAAGCTGCACCTGCTCGAGCGCTGATCGCACGGCGGCGACCGCAAAAAATTTCATGCGTCGCGGCTTCGAAGTGTTGACAGGTTAGCGAACACTCCATACAATCTCGTTTCTCTGCTGTTGCTTGTTTGTTCCCCGATAGCTCAGTCGGTAGAGCGCCGGACTGTTAATCCGTAGGTCCCTGGTTCGAGCCCAGGTCGGGGAGCCAAAAACGCAAAAGCCCGTTGAAAGTGGACGGGTTTTTTGTTGGAAAACATAGCACGCAGATGTACCGATTTATTCCCCGATAGCTCAGTCGGTAGAGCGCCGGACTGTTAATCCGTAGGTCCCTGGTTCGAGCCCAGGTCGGGGAGCCAAATAGCGAAAGGCCCGTCATTCGACGGGCCTTTTGTTTTTCCGGCCCCCTTGTCCGCCTTCCTGCGTTGCGTGACCCGGTCATGCGCATGCTAGAGTCTCTGTCCCGCATCCGCATCCGGTTCCGTCGATGAAGCATCGCCTCCTCCGTTTCGCCCCCGCCGCCCTCCTGCTCTCCGCCGTCGCCGCCGCACCGCTCGCGCACGCGGAGGAAGTCGGCAGCGTCAACACCCATTTCCGCGTCACGGGTTCCGATCGCGTGGTCGTCGAGGCCTATGACGATCCGGTCGTGAACGGCGTGACCTGCTACGTGTCGCGCGCGCGCACCGGCGGGATCAAGGGCACGCTCGGCGTCGCCGAGGATCCGAGCGAAGCGTCGATCGCGTGCCGGCAGGTCGGCCCGATCAGCTTCAAGGAACCGCTCAAGCAGCAGGCCGACGTATTCAGCGAACGCATGTCGTTCATCTTCAAGACGCTGCACGTCGTGCGCGTGGTCGACAAGAAACGCAACACGATCGTCTATCTGACCTACAGCGACCGCATCGTCAGCGGCAGCCCGAAGAACGCCGTCACCGCGGTGCCGATGCCGGCCGGCACGACGATTCCGGTCAAGTAAGCCCGCACCCGCCGGGGGCGCGAGCGATACACTGTCGGTTCGACCGCTCCCGCGCCCGATCATGTCCGCCACCCGCCTTCCCGATTCCGCACGCTACTGGCGCACGCCGCTCGTGCCGGACGCGGACCTGCTCACGGCCACCTATCGCGATCACGCGTTCGCGCCCCACTGGCACGATGCGTACACGATCCCCGTGATTCTCGAAGGCGCGGAACGCTTCACCTATCGCGGCAACGGCTATGTCGCCGAAACGGGCACCGTGCCCGTGATCAATCCCGGCGAAGTGCATACGGGGTCGCGTGCCGCCGACGAGGGCTGGTGCTATCGCGTCAGTTACATGCCGGTGGAATTCATCCGCGAACTCGCGAGTGCAGTCGCGGGCCGCCCGCAGGATCCGCCATGGTTCGCCCCCGGCGTGATCCGCGACGCCGATCTGGCGGCCCGGCTCACGCTCGCGCATCGGATGCTGGAAGCCGGCAGCGAGCGCGCGCTGTCGTCGCATGCGGCCGACGGTCCGGCTACCGACGCGCCGCGCGTCTACGATCCGCTCGCCGCCGAAACCGCGATGCTCGACGGGCTGTCGACGCTGATCGTGCGCCATGCCGACGTGCGGCCGCAACCGGCGCCGCTCGCGGCCGACGAACCGCGCGTCGACGCGATGCGCGAGCGGCTCGCCGCCGATCTGACGTCCGCGGTGACGCTCGACGACGTCGCGCAGGCGGTCGGCCTGTCGCCGTTCCACGCCGCGCGTCTGTTCACGCGTACGACCGGCATGCCGCCGCATGCGTGGCGCAACCAGCTGCGGCTGCAGCGCGCGCTGGCACCGTTACGCGCGGGCGTGCCGGTCGCCGATGTCGCCGCGGCCAGCGGCTTCGTCGACCAGAGCCACTTCACGCGGCATTTCAAACGGATGTTCGGCGTGCCGCCCGGGCGCTGGCAGGCAAGCTGACGCACGGCTTCCCGCCGTCGTCGGTCGGACCGCACCGCGCAGCGACCCGCCGCGCCGGCCGACACTCGGGCACCGACCCCGCTCCCGCGAGCGCAAGAACATACAAGCCGGCCCGCCACCGGCCCGCTATCCTCCAGCTCATGGAGGAGCGCTACTTGAACGAGACACCCGCCTCACCCCCGCGCCGCCCGCTCAACGAATGGCTCGATGGCGCGCGCGACACGATTCCGATGATGATCGGCGCCGCGCCGTTCGGCGTGATTTTCGGCACGCTCGTCGGCAGCGGCCCGCTTGCCGCCTGGCATGGCGCGCTGATGTCGCTCGCCGTGTTCGCGGGGTCCGCGCAGTTCATCGCGCTCGGCCTGATCGCCGGCAGCGCGAGCTTCGCCGTCGTGCTCGCCACGACGCTGATCGTGAACCTGCGCCACCTGCTGTACAGCGCGACGCTCGCGCCCTATGTCGCACACCTGCCGCTGCGCTGGCGCGCGACGCTCGGCGCGTTGATGACCGACGAAGTGTTCGCGGTCGCCTACGGGCACTACCGGCACTACCCGCCCGGCACGATCGGCCCCCACTACTTTTTCGGCTCCGGGCTCGCGATGTACCTGAACTGGCAGGTCTGGACGCTCGCGGGCATCGGCTTCGGCACGGCGTTCCCGGGCCTGCAGTCGCTCGGCCTCGACTTCGCGATGGCGGCGACCTTCATCGCGATCGTCGTCCCGCAGCTCGGCACGCTGCGCTACTTCGCGGCGGCCGCGACGGCCGGCACGCTCGCGTACTTCTGGCAGGGCTGGCCGTACAAGCTCGGGCTGCTCGGCGCGGTCGCCGCCGGCGTCGCGATCGGCGTCGTGCTCACGCTGCGGCACGACCGCACGCGGGCCCGCTCTCGCCCGGAGGCCGCATCGTGAACTACGCGCTGTTGATCCTCGGGATGGCCGTCATCACGTATGCGATCCGCTCGACGCTGTTCCTGTTCGGCGAGCGGCTGACGTTCCCGCCGCTCGTGCGGACCGCGCTCGGCTTCGTGCCGGTCACCGTGCTGACCGCGATCATCGTGCCGATGACCGTCTCGCCGCACGGCGGCACGGCCGAGCTGACGTGGCGCAATCCGCAGCTCGTCGGCGCGCTCGCGGCCGTGCTCGTGTCGGCCGCGACCCGCCGGCCGCTCGTCACCATCGCGGCCGGGCTCGCGGTGTTCTTCCTGTGGCAAGGGGTCGTCATCCCGCACTGGCCGCCTGCCTGAGCGCACGCTCCATCGCGCGCGCTCAAGTTTCCGCGCGGCCCGCCGATATAGGAGAGGAAGACCCGCCACCGGCCCCGGCGCGCATCGGTCAGTCGACGCGGCGCCCGCTCCGGTGCGCCGCGCCGGCGCCGGCTTGCACGGGCCGTCATCGAGATGATTCATGGGCCAGATCACCCTTTCCCTCAAGGACGACACGCTCGAGTCCCTGCGCAAGGACTACGACGCGTTCGTGCGCGTATCGCTGAAACTCGACCCGCAATTCGCGACGCCGTCGTTCGAGGATTTCCTGCGCGCCAAGCTGCTCGACAACATGGTGCCGCTGACCGAGCACGCCGTGCAGCGGATGCTGCAGGGCGGCCAGTACGCATGGGCCAAGCGCACGCTCGACAAGGAATTTCCGGACGTCGTCGCGATCCTGATGCGGCAGGCCGGCGAATTCGGCTTCGGCTTCGCGTCGCGCTCCGAATGGACGCCCGACGAGCTCGCGAAGGCATGCCGCGACTGGGCGAAGGCGATCGTCGCCGAAGCACAGGGCGACGCGTCGCTGATCGACCCGCTCGCGTCGCAGATCAAGGCGGCGGCGCAGGACATCCAGACGCTCGAGGAACTGATGCAGACGCCCGCGTGGCGGCTCGCGGAATCGCTGCGGCAGCGGATCTACGAGGCCAAGCTCGCATGCGAGATGAGCGTCGGCAGCACCGCGCGCGACAAGCTCGGCGAACTGCGCGGGCTGCTGCGGCTCGGGCTCGCGCACGGCTCGTTCCAGAAGCAGGAAGCGCAGCAGATCATGGAATACCTGCGGCTGCTGAAGCCGGAGATCTTCGTCGAGGAACCGTACGACGTCTTCGCGCGCCTCGCCGCGTGGCTGCGCAGCGTATTCACGCCGGCTGCGGTGCGGCCGGCCCAGGGCCAGGGGCAAGGCCAGCGCCGGCCGTAAGTACGCGTCCCGCTTATTACCCCACGAAAACGGCCCGATTCGCGCAAAGCGAACCGGGCCGCCGGACGATCGCCCGTCGCGACGCGCCGTCCGAAAACACGCGTCGCGACGGCGCCGGACACTGCTTACTGCGTGGCGCCCTGGGCCGATGCGCCGCCCTGCGCGCCGACCGAGGCGCCGCCTTCGGTCGCGTCGTCGGCCTTCTTCTTGGCCGAGCCCGCATGGCTCTTGGCCGACTTCGCCGCATGCTTCGTGTGCTTCTTGGTCGAATGGACGGCCGACGACGTCGTATCCTTCGCGCCATCGGCTGCCGCGCCGACCGCATCGGTCGCGCCGCCCGTCGCATTGCCCGACGCGTTCGCGCCGGCACCACCCTGCACGCCTGCGCCGACACCTGCCGCCGGAGCCTGCGTCTGTACGCCGGCACCCGCCGCGCCTTGCGCCGTCGTGCCCGTCTGGGCGAATGCGGCCGAAGTGGCGAACGCCGTCAGCGCGGCACCGATCAGCATCGTACGAATCTTGGACATGGCAATTCTCCTCAAGAAGTTGTGCGCCCGGTCCGCAGCGATGCGGACCGTCGCGTTCCCGCCGCAACACGCAGCAGGTACGACAGAAGACCCGCGGCCCACGCGGCCGGTTCGCGAATCTCTCAGACTGTTACCCACCGTTTCATTTGCTGACGAATCGCTCACAGTCCTTTACAACGTGCGGCGGCGGCCCGCGCTCGCGTGCCGGCCCGCGGTGCCGTATGATGCGGAGCGTTTCCTCCCGCGCACCGCGCACCTTCCTCGTCATGCCCAATCTGGATTTCACGCTGACCGGCGAATACGTCGAGCTGCACAACCTTCTCAAGATCACCGGCCTCGCGGACAGCGGCGGCACCGCGAAGCTGATCGTCGCGTCCGGCGCGGTGAAAGTCGACGGCGCGGTCGAGCTGCGCAAGACCTGCAAAATCCGCGCGGGCCAGGTCGTACTGCTCGGCGACACGCGCATCGCGGTACGCGAGGCATAGCACCCGTTCACGCTGATAACGGGCTTGCGCAGGCCCTGGCCGTTCCCCTGCCCGCGACATGGCCATCGGCGCACGCGTTCGACACGGTACGAATAAAGCCGTAAGCTAGCCGTCTCTCAAAATAACGACATACAGCGCGGGCCCGCATCCGCGCGAGCGCCCATTCCATGTCGCATTCCGGTCTCACGCGGACGGCCGCCGCGCCGCCGTCCCTGTCCAGTCATGCCGCCGATACCGCGCGCCTCGCCGCACCGCTCGCGATCGCGCAACTGTCCCAGATGGCGATGAGCGTCACCGACACGGTGCTGCTCGGCTCGCTCGGCCCCGATTCGCTCGCGGCGGGCGGGCTCGGCGCGAACTTCTTCTTCGTGATCGTGACGATCCTGCAAGGCGTGCTGTCGTCGGTCAGCGTGAGCGTCGCGCACGCGCGCGGCGCGCAGGCCGAGGATCGCGTGCCGCACATCTACTGGACGGGCTTCGCGCTGTCCGTGCTGCTCGCGATTCCGGCGATCGTCGCGCTGTCGCTGGCCGAACCGATCCTGCTGATGTTCCACGAGCCGCCGCTGCTCGCGCATCACGTCGGCGAATACACGGGCATCCTGCGCTTCGCGGCGCTCGGCAGCCTGATCGGCGTCGGGCTGATGCGCGCGTTCCTGCCAGCGATCGGTGCCGCGCGGCGGCTGTTGTGGGTATCGATCGGCGGCGTCGGCGTCAACGGCGTGCTGAACTACGGGCTGATCCACGGCGCATTCGGACTGCCGCGCCTCGGCTTTCTCGGCTCGGCCGTCGCGACGACGATCACGATCTGGCTCACCGCGCTCGCGCTGATCTGGCTGCTGCACGGCCGGCAGCGCTTTCGCCATTTCGTGACCGCCGCGCGCCCGAAGCTGCCCGTGATGGGCGAACTGATCGGCATCGGCTGGCCGGTCGCGATCACGTACGGCGTCGAATCGACGCTGTTCCTCGCCACCGGCCTCACCGTCGGCGTGCTGGGCGCGACGTCGCTCGCCGCGCACCAGATCGCGCTGAACGTCGCGTCGGTGTCGTTCATGGTGCCGCTCGCGATCGGCCAGGCGGCCAACGTGCGCGTCGGTTACTGGATCGGCGCGGGTTCGCCCGTCGCCGCGCGGCACGCGGGCTTCGTCGCGCTCGCGCTCGGCGTCGGCTTCATGTCGCTGTCCGGCCTCGTGATGATCGTCGCGCCGCATACGATCGTCGGCCTGTACCTGCACCTCGACGACCCGGCCAACGCGGCCACGGTGTCGCTCGCCGCGTCGCTGCTCGGCATCGCCGCGGTGTTCCAGATCGTCGACGGGATGCAGACCGTCGGGTCCGGTGCGCTGCGCGGCCTGAAGGACACGCGCATCCCGATGCTCGCCGCGACCCTCGGCTACTGGGGCATCGGCTTCCCGACCGGCTACTGGTTCGCCTTCCACGCGGGCCTGGGCGCGCGCGGCCTGTGGTGGGGGCTCGCGGCGGGCCTCGCGAGCGTCGCCGTGCTGATGGCATGGCGCTTCCACCGCAAGACCGCGTCGCTGATCGCGGCGGCGCGCTAGCGCCGGTTTGCGCGCGTCACGCGCCGTGGGCACGACACGACGCGAAATCGCGGCCGGCGCTATGCTTGTCGGCTGAACCGCTCGAGACGCCGCGCCAGCGGCGCGACTGCCTCACGATACGTCTGATTACGCCTGACGCCGCGCGACGACGCGCGGCCTTTCCCCTTTCCAGGAGGAGTGCATCATGAATGAAGCAGTTCGGATGGAACGCGACACGTTCGGCGAGATCGCCGTGCCGGCCGACCGGCTCTGGGGCGCGCAGACCGAGCGCTCGCTGCAGAATTTCCGGATCTCGACGGAGAAGCAGTCGCCCGAGCTGATCCACGCGCTCGCGATCGTCAAGCGGGCCGCGGCGGCCGTCAACCAGTCGCTCGGCGTGCTCGCCGACGACAAGGCGCACGCGATCATCGAAGCCGCCGACGAGATCATCGCCGGCAAGCATCCGCGCGAATTCCCGCTCGCGGTGTGGCAGACGGGCTCCGGCACGCAGACCAACATGAACCTCAACGAGGTGATCGCGAACCGCGCGAGCGAGCTGCTGGGCGGCGAGCGCGGCGAAGCGCGCAAGGTTCATCCGAACGACGACGTGAATCGCGGCCAGTCGTCGAACGACGTGTTCCCGACCGCGATGCACATCGCGGCCGCGTATGCGATCGTCAACCACCTGCTGCCGGCGCTGCGCACGCTGCGCGCGACGCTCGACGCGAAGTCGAAGGCGTTCGCCGACATCGTGAAGATCGGCCGCACGCACCTGCAGGACGCGACGCCACTCACGCTCGGCCAGGAGTTCTCCGGCTATGTCGCGCAGCTCGACCAGGGCATCCGTCACGTCGAATCGGCACTGCCGCACCTGTACGAACTCGCGCTCGGCGGCACCGCGGTCGGCACCGGGCTGAATGCGCATCCGGAATTCGCGGTGCGCGTGGCCGACGAGATCGGCCGGCTCGCGAAGCTGCCGTTCGTGACGGCGCCGAGCAAGTTCGAGGTGATGGCGGCCGCCGACGCGCTGGTCTTCGCGCACGGCGCGCTGAAGACGGTCGCGGCGAGCCTGATGAAGATCGCGAACGACGTGCGCTGGCTCGCGAGCGGGCCGCGCTGCGGGCTCGGTGAGCTGTCGATCCCGGAAAACGAGCCGGGCAGCTCGATCATGCCGGGCAAGGTGAACCCGACGCAGTCGGAAGCCGTGACGATGCTGTGCTGCCAGGTGTTCGGCAACGACGTCGCGGTCAACGTCGGCGGCGCGAGCGGCAATTTCGAGCTGAACGTGTTTCGGCCGATGATCGCGCACAACGTGCTGCAGTCGGTGCGGCTGCTCGCCGACGGCGCGCAGAGCTTCAACGATCACTGCGCGGTGGGCATCGAGCCGAACCGCTCGCGCATCGACCTGTTGTTGAACGAATCGCTGATGCTCGTGACGGCGCTCAATCCGCACATCGGCTACGACAAGTCCGCGCAGATCGCGAAGAAGGCGCACAAGGAAGGCACGACGCTGAAGGCGGCCGCGCTCGCGCTCGGCTACCTGACCGAGGCGGAATTCGATGCATGGGTACGCCCCGAGCAGATGATCGGGACGCGGTAACGGCAGGACGACGGGCGCGGCGCGTCGAGCGCGGCGCCCGCGGCACTCAGACGGTGCCCTTCGCGACCTCTTCCGGCTTCATCTCGACGATCTTGTCGAGCGCGGCCCGCACGTCGGCCGCATATTTGGCGAGCACCTTCTGCTCGTCGGTTTCGGGCACGAACGGCGGCACCGGCACCGGGTTGCCGTTCTCGTCGACCGCGACGAACACGACGAGGCAATCGGTCGTCTGGCGCAGCACGCCGCCCTTCGGATCGCCGGCGTGCACCGACACGTGAATGTGCATGCTGGTACGGCCCGTCGCGACGACGCGCGCCTTCAGCTCGACCAGATTGCCGACCAGGATCGGACGCTGGAAACGGATGTTGCCGACGCTGACCGTCACGCAATAGCGGCTCGACCAGACGGCCGCGCACGCATACGCGACCTCGTCGATCCATTTCATCAGCGCGCCGCCATGCACCTTGCCGCCGAAGTTCACGGACGAAGGCTCGGCAAGGAAGCGGAATACGGTTTCGGTGCGGTCGAGAGCGGCCGGCACGGGGGACGGTTGGGGCATTGTTGTGGCTCCAGGCGGCAGGGGCGCTGTAATCGGGCCATTATACGTTGCACTGCGGCAATGCGTCGCGGCAAGCCCCGCCTAGCGGGGCTGCGGCGGCCATGCCGGCTCGCGCGCCGACCGGCGTCGGTCAGCGGCGCACCGTGATGCCCTGGTCGATCGTCCCGTACATCTCGATACTGCCGCTGCGCTCGCCGGTCGCGCCCGCACCGCCGGACGCACAGGCCGCGCACACGAGCGCGGCCGCCAACACACAGAAAATCGTCTTCATCGTTGCATCGCGTCACATGCGGCGGCCCGCTGCCGCCGCGTCCGGCCATTCTACGCGTGCCCTGCAACGGGCCGCGGTCCGGTCCCCGCCAGCGCGCCACCGCCGTATCCGACATTTCATCCGGAAACGAAACATCGAATGCGCGCGCGGACTACACTGCCCTCCAACCCGCTCGACGAGACACGACGATGACCGATCAAGACGACCACCATTTTCCGGGCCTGAGCCGCATCGGCGCACTGATCGCCGATCCCGGCCGCGCCGCGATGCTGTGGGTGCTGATGGACGGCAGCGCGCGACCGGCCGGCGAACTGACGATGATCGCGGGGCTGTCGCCGTCCGCGGCCAGCGCGCACCTCGCGCGCCTGACCGAGGGCGGGCTGCTGGCCCTCGACGTGCGCGGCCGGCATCGCTACTACCGCATTGCGTCGGCCGACATCGCGGCGTCGCTCGAAGCGCTGGCGAACGTCGCCCGCGCGGCCGCGCCGCATCGCCCGGTTCCGCCGCCGTCGCGCACGGTCCCGGCCGAACTGCGCTATGCACGCACCTGCTACGACCACATGGCCGGCGAGCTCGCGGTGCGCATCTTCGACGGCCTCACCGCGCGCGGCTGGCTATTCGCCAACGGCGACGCGATCGACACCACCGAGCGCGGCACGCAGGCGCTCTCGCAATGGGGCATCGACGTCGCGCAGCAGCGCGCGCGCCGGCGCCGCTTCGCGTGCGGCTGTCTCGACTGGAGCGAGCGGCGTTCGCATCTCGGCGGCGCGCTCGGCGCGGCGCTGCTCGACAGCTTCTGCGCACACGGCTGGATCGAGCGCGCGGCTCGACCGCGCGTGCTGCGCGTCACGGTGCCCGGGCAGCAGGTTTTCGACGCGTGGCTTACGTCTGCTTGACGCCGGCATTGCAGCTGCACGACAACGGCGCGCGATGGACAGGTTTTGTTACACCGCGTGCCATTCGACTTACAAAACACCGTGCCTTGAAACAGGCCAAGCGGATATCGTGAACGGGACGGCACGAATCGACGCGCCGCGATCACAACGATGACGCTCACCATGGCCTCCCTGTTCGCGCTCAAGCGCACCGCCCGCTACACGCTGCTCGCATTCGCCGCACTGGCGGCGCTGCCGCCCGCCTTCGCGCAATCTGCCGATGCGCCGCCGGCTGCAGCCGCGGCACGGCAACCCGGCGGCGATCCGCCCGGCCGCGTCGCGCGGCTCAATTACCTGTCGGGCGCCGTGACGACCGAACCGGCCGGCACCGATACCTGGTCGTATGCGGCGGTGAACCGGCCGCTGACGACCGGCGACCAGCTGTGGAACGATGCCGGCGCGCGCTCGGAACTGCACATCGGCTCGACCGCGGTGCGGCTCGGCGAATCGACGAGCCTGTCGGTGCTGAACCTCGACGACACGACGACGCAGTTGAAAGTGGGCCTCGGCACCGTCTCGACGCACGTGCGCGGTCTGCCGGCCGGCGGATCGTACGAAATCGACACGCCGAACCTCGCGCTCGGCATCACGGGCCCCGGCGACTATCGCGTCGATGTCGCGCCGAACGGCGCGAGCACGACGGTGACGGTGCGCAGCGGCAGCGCGACCGTCTACGGCAGCAACGGGCAGTATCCGCTGTCGCCCGGGCAGCAGGTCGTATTCACCGGCACCGACCTGCAGGTCGCGCAGCAATCGGCCGCACCGGGCCCCGACGCGCTCGACCAGTGGGCCGCCAGCCGCGACGCGGCCGAAGCGCGCTCGGTGTCGGCCCGCTACGTGTCCCGCGACATGCCCGGCTACCAGGATCTCGACGCGAACGGCACGTGGCGCGAAACCCCGAATTACGGCGCGGTATGGGTGCCGAACGACACGCCGGCCGACTGGGCGCCGTATCACGACGGCCACTGGATCTGGCAGGCGCCGTGGGGCTGGACCTGGGTCGACGACGCGCCGTGGGGCTTCGCGCCCTATCACTACGGCCGCTGGGCGTACCTGGACGACAGCTGGGCCTGGGTGCCGGGGCCAATGGTCGTCAGCCAGCCGCCCGTCTATGCGCCGGCGCTCGTCGCGTTCGTCGGCGGCGGGGGCGGCGGCGGTTCCGACTGGAGCGTCGCGCTCACGGTCGGCGGCGTTGCCGCGGCCGGCTGCGCGTGGTTCGCGCTCGGTCCGGGCGAACCGTGGCATCCGGGCTGGGGCGGCTGGAGCCCGCACTACTACGACCGCGTCAACCGCAACATCGTGGTGAACAACGTCAACGTGAACAAGACCGTGAACGTGACGAACATCACCAATATCACCAACATCAACAAGACGTACGTGAACTTCCGCGCGCCGCATGCGATCACGGCCGTGCCGGCCGCCGCGTTCGTGCACGGCCAGCCGGTCGCGCACTTCTCGCAACACGTCGATCCGCAGCAATGGCGCAACGCGCACGTCACGCCGGGCACGCCCGGCATCGCGCCGGTCCGCCAGAGCTTCACCGGCGGGCTGCGCACTGCCAGCTACCGTCCGCCGGCGGCGATCGCGCAACACCCGTACGTCGCGACGCGCAATCCTGCCGTGCCGCCCGCGTATCGCGACCAGGCCGCCGCCCACCTCGCGCAGCAAGGCGGGCGCGTACCGGGCGCCGGCGCGCCGGTCGTGAAGACGAATGTGCCGGCCGACTACGCGGCGCGTCCGGTCCGCGTTCCGGGCAAGCCGGGCGGCGGCGCCTGGGCGATGCACAACGTGCAGCTCGTGAACCCGCACGGCCCCGTCGTGCAGCCGGGCCGCGCGCCGCGTGAAGGCCAGCCGGCCGCCGAGCAGGCGGGCCGGCCGGGCGTACCGACGCCGGGCATGCCGAACGGCGCCCGGCCGAACGGCGAAAACCCCAACGCACCGCGTTTCACCAATGGCGGCCCGCCGCAGGCGCCCGGCAACCCGATCCCGCATCAGGCGTTCGCGCCCGGCAACGGCGTTCCGCATCCGCCGGGCGCGAACAACGCTCCGTCGGGCATCGGCAATGCACGTGCAGCCGGCGCACCGTCGTCGCCCGCGTGGATGCAGCCGTACACGCCGATGGAGCGTCAGCGCGCCGCGCCGCCTACTGCGCTGCACGCGGCAGGACAGAATGCGCTGCCGCCCGTGCGCAGCGCGGCGGTACCGCATCCGGACGGCGTGCCGACACCGCAGGGTGTGCAACCCGGCGGCCGGAACGAAACGCCGCGCGCGCAGCAGCAACCGCAACCGCAACCGCAGTCGGACCATGTCGCGCAGATTCCGCAACCGCGTCCGCGCCCCGATCTCCCGACGCCGGCCCGCCAAGCGCAGCCGCAGCCCGAACGGGCCGCCCCCGCGCCGCAACCGCGCCAGGACTTCGCGCAACCGGCGCCCCATCGCGAAGTCGCGCCGCCGCGCGTGAACGAGTACCGCCCGCCGGCGCCCGCCGTGCATGACATGCCGCGCCCGCAGCCGCAGGCGCCGCGCATGGAGCCGCGACCTCAACCCCAGCCGGCGCCCCGGATGGAACCGCGCCCGTCGATGCCCGCGCCCCGGATGGAGCCACGGCCACAGCCGGCGCCGCACGTCGAGGCGCCGCGTCCGGGCAATCCGCCGCCGCAGGGCGGCCACGAGGAGCGGCATCGTCAGTAGGTGCAGCAAACATGAAACAAAAAGGCTCGACCGGTATCAGCCGGTCGAGCCTTTTTGCAGGTGCGAATCGATGAAGCCGCGCGGCCCCGGCCGCGCGATCAGACCGCCATCGGCGCGGTCAGCGGCTCATGATGCCGGTAGCCGACGAGCGAGAAATCGGACGGCTCGACCTGCTCCAGCCATTCGGGCGCATAGACGCCCGTCTTCGCGTACTCGGGCACGCGCTCGGCAATCTCGAGCCGCGGGCTTTCGTACGGCTCGCGCGTGAGCTGCTGCTGCAGCATGTCGAGCTGGTTCTCGTAGATGTGCGCGTCGCCGATGAAATACGTGAACCAGCGCGGCGTATAGCCCGTCAGCCGGCCGACGAGCGACAGCAGCGCGGCCCCCTCCGTCAGGTTGAACGGCGTGCCGAGGCCGACGTCGTTGCTGCGGATGTACAGGCACAGCGAGATCTCGCGCTTCGTCGCGTTCGGCAGGAACTGGTACAGCAGATGGCACGCGGGCAACGCGATCTGGTCGAGCACGGCCGGATTCCACGCGTGAAACAGGATGCGACGATCGGACGGGTTCTCCATGATCGTGTCCAGGCACTGGCGCAGCTGGTCGATCGCCTTGTACAGCAGCACCTTCGGCGCGCCGTCTTCGTCGAAACGCGTGACGATCCGGAAGCCGCGGCGCGTCGCGTCGGCGATCTGCGCGTCAGCGTTCGCGTCGAGCACCTTGTAACCCGGCCACTCACGCCATTGCACGCCGTATACGTCGCCGAGATCGTCCACGCCCCGGCGATACGGGTTCGCGAGCCACTGCGCGTTCTCGTTCGCGTTCGCATCCCACACCTTGCAGCCGAGCGCGCGAAAATCGGCCGCGCTGCGCGACGCGCGCAGGAACCCGACCAGTTCACCGATCGCGGACTTGAACGCGAGCTTCTTGGTCGTCACGGCCGGGAAGCCTTGCTGCAGGTCGAAGCGCAGCATCGCGCCCGGCATGCTGATGGTGCGGATGCCCGTGCGGTTCTCCTGCCAGGCGCCGGTATCGAGAATGGTACGAACGAGATCGAGATACTGTTTCATGCGGGTTCCTTCGGCCGCGAGGGGCGGCCGTACCCGCCAATTTTAGCAAGCGTGGCGCGGAAGCTCCGGCAACGACGCCGAAAACCCTGCCAGCGTGTCGCCGCGATCGCGCATGCCGTGCGCGCACATCAGCCGGTAGAGCGTGACGCGCGACACGCCGAGCTCACGCGCGGCATCGGCAAAACGGCCGCGATGGCGCAGCAGCGCCTGCTCGATCGCCTGCCGTTCGGCCGCCTCGCGCGCCTCCAGCAGCGACACCGGCGCGAGCGTCGCATAGTCGTTCAGCTCGAGATCGGCCGCGGTGATCATCCGGCCTTCGGACATCACGATCGCGCGCCGCACGCGGTTGATCAGCTCGCGCACGTTGCCCGGCCACGAATAGCCGTACAGCGACGCGACCGCGTCCGGGGAAAAGCCGCGCAGGCGGCGATGCGCGTCGCCCTTGAAGCGCTCGAGCATGTGGCGCGCGAGCACCTCGATGTCCTTGCCGCGCGCGCGCAGCGGCGGCTCCTCGATCTTCAGCACGCACAGCCGGTGAAACAGGTCCTCGCGAAAGCGCCCTTCGCGCAGCGCCGTTTCCATGTCCACGTGCGTCGCGCAGATCACGCGGACATCGACCGGCATCGACACGTGCGCGCCGAGCCGCTCGATCTTGCCTTCCTGCAGGAAGCGCAGCAGGCTCGCCTGGCTTTCGAGCGGCAGGTCGCCGATCTCGTCGAGAAACAGCGTGCCGCCGTTGGCGGCCTCGACGCGGCCGATCTTGCGCTGGTTCGCGCCGGTGAACGCGCCGCGTTCATAGCCGAACAGTTCCGCCTGCAGCAGCGTCGACGGGATCGCGCCGCAATTGATCGCGATGAACGGCGCCTGCGCGCGCGACGAACGCTCGTGAATCGCGACCGCCGTCAGTTCCTTGCCCGTGCCCGATTCGCCGGAGATGAACACCGGGGCGTCGGTCGCCGCGACCCGGCGAATCGTCCTGAAGAGCCCGAGCATCGCATCGCAGGTGCCGACCATCTCGCCTTCGCTGCGCCCGGCGCCGACGGGCGGCGCAACGGGATCGGTCAATGCGACCATGCCGTGCGCATGGCCGACGGTCTCGACGATCCGCCCGGTTTCGTACGGCATCGTCACGTAGTCGAAGCAATAGTCGCGGATGAGATGCCGCAGTGTCGCGTCCTGCAACTGGCCGCGTCGCGTCGCCGCGATCCAGCCGATGTGCTGGATGCTCAGGCAGGCTTCGAGTTCGCGCAGGTCCGACGGCTTGAAGCCCGGCGAGAAATCGAGCAGGCCGGCGGTTGCCACGCCGTGCTGCACGACGCGCCGTACGTCGCGCACGGTCTCGGCGAGATCGACGCGCCAGCCGCGTTCGTCGAAATGGCCGCGCAATGCGTCGTTCGGTTCGCGCGAATAGTAGATCACGTGCCGCTGATCGGCTCCCATATCCTCACCCCGTTCATCAACCGTCTAACGATTGCCGCACACGTCAGATCGTGTGCAAAAGGATCGAATCGGGTCAGCCAGAGGTGGCTCGATTCGCCATGCCGATGCGCGGCAACGACAAAGCCTCGCATGATGGCGCTTATCTCGCGTCCAATAATTTTTGACAAGACAGCTTGGTTATAGGCGCTGAATACGACAAACCCGTTTCAGCGCCGATGGCGATGCGGCCAAATCGCTCAGGAGGTCGATGCAGATCAATCCTCTGCACATAGTGGATGCGCAGAAAGGGCTTCGTCACCAACACACGCGCCGATTTTCATCCTTCGAGCGTATCGGTTGAATCAGCAATATTCCCGAGCCCCCTCGTTTCAGGCCTGAAACATTTTCAGGCGTTTTCGGCCGTCATTCGCAATGCTCGGGCACGAATCGCAATGGCGGCAACGGTCCCGGTACGGTGGCATGTATTTCGCTGAATACGGAAACGACCGGAGACAGTCGCCATGCGAAAACTTTTTTTACTTTCCTTCGTGCCGATGACGCTCGTGCTGTCGGCCGCCGGCCCGCCTGCACCGGCCTGCGCGGACGAAGGCATGCAGCCGCAGCGCGCGATCCTGCTTGCCGACAACACGCCGGGCAGGCAACACGACAACGCGTTCGGCATCGTGACCGTGTCGGCGCCGCAACCGCTGCCGGCACGCCAGGCCTCCGTGACGCTGTGGGACGAGATTCCACCGCCGCCCCATTTGCCGCTGCCGCTGCCGGCGCCGCAACCGGGCGATATCCGGCATGCGATGGAAGGCAACGCGCGAGCCAATACGCATCCCTGATCATTCGACGCGTCGAATCGATCAGGATTGCGTATTGAATCGACGATCCGGTCGGAAGGAATGCCATCGGGTAGAGCCGGTATCGCCGATCTCGCGGCACAAAAAGTTTTTGTGCTCCGTCCCCCGGCGGGCACTCTTTTTATTCGGACGGCCGCCGCGGCGCGGGGCATCACGCGTCGCGGCGCACGATGCAAGAAACGCGGATACCCGCGCCGGCAGGCGGAATCCGGCACGCGCCGCCGTTCCGGTAAAATCGGCCCCATTCCGTCTTCCCTCTTCCCCGACCTTCATGACGACGTTGACCCTGATCGTCGCGCGCGCCCGCAACGGCATCATCGGCCGCGACAACCAGTTGCCCTGGAAACTTCCCGAGGATCTCGCGTTCTTCAAGCGCACGACGATGGGCGCGCCGATCGTGATGGGCCGCAAGACCCACGAATCGATCGGCCGGCCGCTGCCCGGCCGCCGCAACATCGTCGTCACGCGCGACGCCGCGCGCCGTTTCGAAGGCTGCGACACGGTCACGTCGCTCGCCGATGCACTGGCGCTCGCCGCGCACGACGGCGTGCCCGAGGCGTTCCTGATCGGCGGCGCGCAACTCTACGCGGAAGGTCTCACGCTCGCCGACAAGCTGATCGTCACCGAGATCGATGCCGATTTCGACGGCGACGCGTCGTTCCCGGCGCCCGACGCCGCGCACTGGCAGGAAGTCTCGCGCGACGCGCATCGGGCCGCCGCGCCGAACACGTTCGGCTATGCGTTCGTCGTCTACACGCGCAAGCGCGGCTGACGTCTTCTTCCGCACGATGAAAAAAGCCCGACCGGCTCACATACGCCGGTCGGGCTTTTTCGTTTCCTGGCGGCCTGCGCCACGCGCGGCTTACTGCCCCGCGATCGTCATCTGCTCGATCAGCACCGAGCCGGTTTCCTTCGTCCCGCGCACGATCGAGTCCGCCCCGATCGCGACGATATGGCGGAACATCTCCTGCAGCGTGCTGGCGACGGTGATTTCCTCGACCGGATACTGGATCACGCCGTTCTCCACCCAGAAACCCGCCGCGCCGCGCGAATAGTCGCCCGTCACGTAGTTCACGCCCTGCCCCATCAGCTCGGTCAGCAGCAGGCCCGTGCCGAGCTTCTTCAGCATCGCGTCGAAGTCGTCGCCCGCCTGCGTGTTCGAGCTGCGCAGCGCGAGGTTGTGCGAGCCGCCCGCGTTGCCGGTGGTTTGCGTGCCGAGCTTGCGTGCCGAATAGGTCGACAGGAAATAGCCTTCGACGACGCCGTCCTTCACGACGCTGCGCGCACGCGTGCGCACGCCTTCCTCGTCGAACGGCGCGCTGCCCATCGCGCGCGGCACGTGCGGATCCTCGACGACCTGGACGTGCGGCGCGAACACCGGCTTGCCGAGGCTGTCGACGAGGAACGACGTCTTGCGATACAGCGCGCCGCCGCTCACCGCCTGCACGAACGCGCCGAGCAGGCCGGCCGCGAGCGGCGCCTCGAACAGCACGGGCACCTTGCGCGTGTCGAGACGGCGCGCGCCCATCCGCGCGAGCGCGCGTTCGGCCGCGTAACGGCCCACCGCTTCGGGCGCGGCGAGATCGATCGCGCTGCGCTTCGACGAATACCAGTCGTCGCGCTGCATGTGGCGGCCGCTGCCCGCGATCGGCGCGCATGCGATGTAGTGGCGCGAGTATGGATAGCCGGCGAGGAAGCCGCGCGACGTCGCGAGCACGAACTGCGAGTGCTGCGCCGACACGCTCGCCCCTTCCGAATTGCGGATCTGCGGGCTGACCGCGAACGCGGCGTCTTCCGCGCGGCGGGCGAGCTCGACGGCCTCGTCGGCGCTCAGCGCCCACGGGTGGTACAGATCGAGGTCGCGCGGATCGGTTTCGAGCAGCTCGGCTTCGGCGAGGCCGGCCGCTTCGTCCTCTGCCGTAAAGCGCGCGATGTTGTAGGCTGCGGCGACGGTATCCTTGATCGCGGCCGGCGAGAAGTCCGACGTGCTCGCGTTGCCGCGCTTCTTGCCGATGAACACGGTGACGCCGACCATCTTGTCGCGGTTGTGCTCGATCGTTTCGACTTCGCCGCGGCGCACCGACACCGACAGGCCGTCGCCCTCGGAGATTTCGGTCGCGGCGTCGGTCGCGCCGAGCGCCTTCGCATGGCGAAGGATGTCCGATGCGATTTCCTTGAGCTGGTCCTGCGTGTGCGGGAAATAGCGCGCTTGTACGTCGAGATTGGCTGCCATCGTCTTGGTATCCGGTGGCGGGCGGGCGCCCGCATGGTCAAAATGTTGCGTATCCCGCGATCATAGCAAGGTCCGGGGCCGCGCACAGACAAGCTTGGGGTGTCCGCACCGCGATACAATGCGGCCCATGACACGCAAAACCCGAATCCAGCCGATCGAGCCTGTCGCCGAAGAAGACGACAACGGCTACGATCGCCCCAGCAAATCCCAGTTGAAGCGCGAAATGCACGAGTTGCAGGTGCTCGGCCAGGCGCTCGTCGACCTGCCGAAAGACGCACTGAAGCGCATGCCGATGCCCGAAAGTCTCGCGGACGCCGTGCGCGAGGCGCGCCGGATCACCGATCACGAAGGCAAGCGCCGCCAGCTCCAGTACGTCGGCCGCGTGATGCGCTCGCTGACCGACGACGAAACGGCCGCGCTGCGCACCGCACTCGACGCGCAACGCGGCGTGAACAAGGCCGCGACGGCCCGCCTGCACTGGATCGAGCGCACGCGCGAGCAGCTGCTCGCGAGCGACGACGCGCTGACCGAATTCCTGCGCCAGCACCCCGACGCCGACATCCAGGAAGGCCGCACGCTGATCCGCAACGCACGCAAGGAAGCGCAGCAAGGCAAGCCGCCGCGCTATTTCCGCGAGCTGTTCCAGTGGATCAAGGCGGCCGGCGGCGCGTCCGACAGCGACGACGACGCGGCCGACGACGCCGGAGACGACCATGACGACGAAGCCTAACCACCCGGACGAGCTCGTGGTCGGCCTCGTGTCGATCAGCGACCGCGCGAGTACGGGGGTCTACGAAGACAAGGGTATTCCGGCGCTGCAGGAATGGCTCGCCGGCACGCTGGTTTCGCCGTGGCGCGCCGAAACGCGCCTGATCCAGGACGACGCGCCGACGATCTCGGCCACGCTGACCGAACTCGTCGACGTCGCCGGCTGCGACCTCGTGCTGACGACGGGCGGCACGGGCCCCGCGCGTCGCGACGTGACGCCGGAAGCCACGCTGGCCGTGGCGACGAAGGAAATGCCGGGATTCGGCGAACAGATGCGGCAGATCAGCCTGAATTTCGTGCCGACCGCGATCCTGTCGCGGCAGGTCGCGGTGATCCGCGAAACGGCCGACCATGCGGCGCTGATCATCAACCTGCCCGGCCAGCCGAAGTCGATCCGCGAAACGCTGGAAGGGCTGCGCGACGCCGACGGCAAGTCGACCGTGCCCGGCATCTTCGCCGCGGTGCCCTACTGCATCGACCTGATCGGCGGCCCGTATATCGAGACCGACGCCGCGGTGGTCGCGGCGTTCCGCCCGAAAAGCGCGCGGCGCTGAGCGTTTGCCGCGCGCCGCACGTGTGCCGGCCCGCTCAGGCGGCCGGCACGGAATCGCCTGCCGGCGCCGATGCGGCCGGAATCAGGAAATGCTCGCGGTAGTACTTCAGCTCGTCGATCGACTCGTGGATGTCGGCGAGCGCGGTGTGCATCGCCCGCTTCTGGAAACCTTTGTAGATGGCCGGCTGCCAGCGGCGGCACAGCTCCTTGAGCGTGCTGACGTCGAGGTTGCGGTAGTGGAAGAACCGCTCGAATTCCGGCATCCAGCGCGCCATGAAGCGGCGGTCCTGGCAAATCGAGTTGCCGCACATCGGCGACTTGCCCGGGGACACGTACTGCGCGAGGAACGCCTGCAGTTGCGCGGCGGCTTCCGCCTCGGTCACGGTCGACGCGCGCACGCGGTCGATCAGCCCCGAGCGGCCGTGCGTCGACTTGTTCCAGTCGTCCATCTTCGCGAGCGTCTCGTCGCTCTGGTGAATCGCGAACACCGGGCCCTCGACGGCGACGTCGAGCGTGGAATTGGTCACGACGACCGCGATCTCGATGATGCGGTCGTTATCCGGGTCGAGGCCCGTCATCTCCATGTCGAGCCAGACGAGGTTCAACTCGTTGCGCACGAGCGCGGGCTGGCTGGCGGAAGCGGCGGTATCGGTCATGATTCATCCTGGAAAATAGCGAACCGGGCGCGCCGACGCGGCGCCGCCCGGGCGGTCGGCATCGCATCAGCGGGGCCGGTCCGCAAGAACATATAATTCTCGCATAGAACCCTTTGGCGCCTTCGATGTCACCCTTTTCGTTCACCCTGCTGTTCGCGACCGCCGTACTCGCGATGGTCGTCACCAAGCTGTGGCTCGCGTCGCGGCAGATCCGCTTCGTCGCCGCGCACCGCAACGGCGTGCCCGCGCAGTTCAGCGCCACCATCCCGCTGACCGCCCACCAGCGCGCGGCCGATTACACCGTCGAGCGCACCCGGCTGACGATGCTCGAGATCGTCGTCAGCGCGGCCGTGCTGGTCGGCCTCACGCTGCTCGGCGGCGTCGGCGCGCTCGACACGCTGCTGACCGGCTGGCTCGGCCGCGGCTACGGGCAACAGGTCGCGCTGGTCGCCGCGGTGCTCGCGATCACGGGCGTGATCGACGTGCCGTTCGAGTATTACCGCCAGTTCGGGATCGAGCAGCGCTTCGGCTTCAACCGGATGACGAAGCGGCTGTTCTTCACCGACATGCTGAAAAACACGTTGCTCGGCGCCGTGCTCGGCCTGCCGCTGCTGTTCGTCGTGCTGTGGCTGATGAACCAGGCCGGCAACCTGTGGTGGCTGTGGACCTGGGTCGTCTGGGTCGCGTTCCAGATGCTCGTGCTGCTGATCTACCCGACCTTCATCGCGCCGCTGTTCAACAAGTTCGAGCCGCTGAAGGACGACGCGCTGCGCGCGCGCATCGAGTCGCTGATGAAGCGCTGCGGCTTCGCGGCCAAGGGGCTGTTCGTGATGGACGGCAGCCGCCGCTCCGCGCACGGCAACGCGTACTTCACGGGCTTCGGCGCATCGAAGCGGATCGTGTTCTTCGACACGCTGCTCGCGCGCCTGTCCGGCCAGGAGATCGAAGCCGTGCTCGCGCACGAGCTCGGCCACTTCAAGCGCCGCCACGTGATGAAGCGGATGCTCGTGTCGTTCGTGCTGAGCCTCGTGCTGCTCGCGCTGCTCGGCTGGCTCGCGCAACGCACGTGGTTCTACACGGGGCTCGGCGTCACGCCGTCGCTCGACACCAGCAACGCGGGCGCCGCGCTCATCCTGTTCTTCCTCGCGATTCCGGTGTTCCTGTTCTTCGCGACGCCGTTCAGCAGCCTCACGTCGCGCAAGCACGAATTCGAGGCCGACGCGTTCGCGGCCAGCCAGACCGACGCGCAGGATCTCGTCAGCGCGCTCGTGAAGCTCTATGAGGACAACGCGTCGACGCTGACGCCCGACCCCGTCTACACGGCCTTCTACTACTCGCATCCGCCCGCGTCGCAGCGGATCGACCGCCTGCTGCAGCACGCATGAGCCGGCCGACCTCCCGCCAGCCGGCCCCGCGCGCATCCGGCGCGCAGCGGGCCGAAGGCCGCGTGATCGCGGCGCACGGCCGCCACTACATCGTCGCGCCCGATGACGGCGGCCCGATGCTGCAATGCTTCCCACGCGGCAAGAAGAGCGACATCGCGGTCGGCGACCGCGTCGCGTACGAGCTCGCATCGGCCGACCAGGGCGTGATCGTGGAGATCGGCGAACGGCGCAACCTGCTGTACCGCTCCGACCAGTTCAAGTCGAAGCTGTTCGCGGCGAACCTCGACCAGTTGCTGATCGTGCTCGCGACCGAGCCCTATTTCAGCGAGGATCTGCTCGGCCGCGCGCTGATCGCGGCCGAGGCGAACGAGCTGAAGCCGCTCGTCGTGCTGAACAAGATCGACGTCCAAGCCGCGCTGCCGGTGGCGCGCGAGCGTCTCGCGCCGTACCGCGCGCTCGGCTACGACGTGCTCGAGCTGTCGGTGAAAGGCGCGCCGGACGACGCGCGCGCGCAGTTGATGCCGCATCTCGCCGGGCATTCGACGATCCTGCTCGGCCAGTCCGGGATGGGCAAGTCGACGCTCGTGAACCTGCTCGTGCCCGATGCCGAAGCCGCGACCCGCGAGATTTCGGCCGCGCTCAACAGCGGCCGTCACACGACCACGTTCACACGCCTGTACCCGCTGGAAGGCGGCGGTGCGCTGATCGATTCGCCGGGATTCCAGGAATTCGGCCTCTACCACCTGACCGAAGGCCGCCTCGAGCGCGCGTTTCCGGAATTCCGTCCGCTGCTCGCGGACTGCCGTTTCTATAATTGTCATCATCTGCACGAGCCCGGCTGCGCGATCCTCGAAGCCGTCGCCGACGGCCGCATCGCGCCGTCCCGGCACGCGCTGTACGCGCAGCTCGTGCATGAGGCGAGCCAGATCGTCCGCTGACCGCTCGACGTGTGCGACGGCCGGCCGGCGCCAGCCGGGCCGGCCTTCATCGACAGGAGCCGCGATGCGTTTCAAGGCACCCGACCTCGCGACCGCACAGCATTGGGCCAACGTGCTCCAGGTGGCCGGCATCGGTTGCGAGCTGCACAACTGCTATGCGACCGGCGCGCTCGGCGGCCTGCCCGCCGATGCGTGCACGCCCGAACTGTGGCTCGACGACGAACGCGACGACGCGCTCGCCCGTCGGCTCCTCGATGCCGCGTCGCACGGCCCGTCGGCCGGCGCGGCACCCTGGCGCTGCCGGCAGTGCGGCGAAGCGCTGGAAGCGCAATTCACCGCGTGCTGGCAATGCGGCGCCGTGCGCAACCCGCTCGACGACTGAACGCACTGCGCCGACGCACAGCGAAAAGGCCGGCATCGAGCCGGCCTTCTCATTTTGGCGAGCGCTGGGCTAGCGCATCACTCACGATACCCACACGGCCAGCGTCAGCATCAACAGCAGGATCATCCACAGGATCACCGCGCGCCACACGAGGCCAACCGCCGACTGCAGCGTGCGCGGCGTGCAATCGTCACCGACCGTCAACGGACCGCTGTCGCCGACCGCCAGCGCATCGAGGCTCGACGGCTCCGCGAGCGGCCCCGCGAGACGCGCGCCGAGCGCGCCGCTGCCCGCGGCCAGCAATACGCCGTCGTTCGGGTCGGGCCACTGGCGCGTATGGTTGCGCCACGCATAGATCGCATCCTCGAAGTTACCGACGATCGCGAAGCCGAGCGCCGTCAGGCGCGACGGAATCCAGTCGATCACGAAGAATGCGCGCTGCGCGAACGTCGAGAACGCGGCCGTGCGGTCGTCGCCCGGCGTCGACCAGCTGCGCGCGAGGTATTCGGAAATCCGGTACAGCACGGCGCCGGCCGGGCCGATCGGCAGCACGTACCAGAAGAACACGCCGAACACGTGCCGATGCGACGCGACGACCGCGTGGATCAGCGTATGGCGGACGATTTCGCCGACCGGCATGTCGACCGTGTCGATGCCCGTCCACTCGTGCAGGATTTCGCGCGCACGCGGCACGTCGTCGTTGTTGAGCGCGAGATGGATATCGGTGAAGTAGTGGCTGAACTGGCGGAAGCCGAGCGTGAAATACACGACGGCGACGTTCCACAGGAACGCGAGCACGAAGCTCACCTTGTACAGCAGGAAATAGATCAGCGCGACGATCAGCACCCACGGCAGCACGACCGCGAGCCAGGCGAGGAGCCCATGCTTCTGCTTGCCGGCGTCGAGGCCATGCGCGACGGTTTCCGCATGAAACTGGAACAGTGCGAACACCGGATTGCTCGGCGACAACGCGCGGACCTGTTCGATGATGAGAGCGAGGAGAACCGAAAAGAAAGTCATGCGTGGCGCCGTCTTCGGAGTTATGTCATTTTTTGCATAACGATAGCACAGCGTCAGCCGCGCATGGCTGCCGGCGCGGTCGCCGGGCAGCCGCTCGCGCGCGCCGGCCGGCGCGCCCGCCTAACCGGCCGCCAAGAAGCGATACAGATTGCGAAACATGGCGGCAGTTGCGCCCCAGATGAAGTAATGCCCGTCCGGTTCGTCGTTCGGGTAAGGCATGGCAAAAAAACGACGCTCGCCGCCTTCCCACCGGAACACGCGGATCTGATGGTTCGCGGGATTCATCACGAACGCGAGCGGCACTTCAAAAATCTCGGCGACTTCGAACGTGTCGGCCTGCACGGTGAACGGCGGATGCACGAGGCCGACGACCGGCGTCACGCAGAAACCCGTGCCGGTCAGGTAGTCGGGCAGCGCGCCGAGAATCTCGACGCGTTCGGCGGCCAGCCCGATCTCTTCTTTCGCCTCGCGCAACGCGGTGGCGGTCGCGTCGTGGTCGAACGGCTCGCGACGGCCGCCGGGAAAGCTGATCTGTCCGGCGTGGTCGTTCAGGTGATCGGCGCGTTGCGTCAGCAGCACGGTGAGGCCCGACTCGCGGACGATGAGCGGCACGAGGACGGCCGCGCTACGCGGATCGACGCCTTCCTGCAGCCTCGCTTCGCCGGGTTCGACGCTCCACTCGAGCGTGCGCGCGAAGCGTTCTCGCAGGCCGGACGGCGTCATTAGCCTGGAATCGATGACAGGCAGGCCGGCGCCGGTGCCTTCGACCGGCAATACTTCGGGATCGATGATGGGGCGGCGATTCAATGGGGCTCTCGGGTTCGTGTCGTATCGAGCATATTGTCGCGCCAGAATGAAAAAAGCACCCGGTTGGGTGCTTTTTCCTTACAGCTCTTACTCTTGGGAAGCTGCTGCGGCGCGATCCTTCGACACCAGCTTTTCCTTGATACGAGCCGACTTGCCCGAACGCTCGCGCAGGTAGTACAGCTTCGCACGACGCACATCACCGCGACGCTTCACGACGATGCTTGCCAGCAGCGGCGAGTACGTCTGGAACGTACGCTCGACGCCTTCGCCCGACGAGATCTTGCGGACGATGAAGTTCGAGTTCAGACCACGATTGCGAATCGCGATCACGACGCCTTCGTAAGCCTGAACGCGCTTGCGGTTACCTTCAACCACGTTCACGTTCACGATCACCGTGTCGCCCGGGGCGAAATCGGGGATGGTCTTGCCGGCGAGCGCGCGCTCGATCTCTTCCTGCTCAAGTTTTGCGATCAGATTCATTACTGACTCCTTATGCCATCGTGTCGGCGTTCACACCCGCCTGCTTCCAGGCCTGGCCCCGATAGAGGATGGATTCACATCAGGCGCCGCACACGCATGTACGGCACCGCCAATTCCCGCTCGCGCAGCCGCCTCAGGAGGCGTCCTTCGCTTCGCGTGCGAGGTTCGCGAGCCACGCCTCGTCGGCCCGGCTCAGCAACTTCTCGCGGCGCGCCCGGACGATCAGGTCCGGCCGCTTCCGCAACGTATTCCTCAATGCTTCCTGGCGCCGCCACTTCTCGATCTCGGCATGATGTCCGCCGAGCAGCACGTCCGGCACGCGCACGCCGTCGTATTCCTCGGGGCGCGTGTAGTGCGGACAATCGAGCAGGCCGTCCGCGAAGCTGTCCTGCACGGCCGACAGCGAATCGTTCAGCACGCCGGGCAGCAACCGCACGACCGCATCCATCATCGCCATCGCCGGCAATTCGCCGCCCGACAGCACGAAATCGCCGAGGCTGATTTCCTCGTCGACGCAACGGTCGAGCAGGCGCTGGTCGATCGCCTCATAGCGACCGCACAGCACGACGACGCCGGGTTCCTGCGCCATCCGCACCGCCCGATCGTGCGTGAGCGGCGCGCCTTGCGGCGACATCATCACGACGCGCGTGCTCGCGATGCCCTGCTCCGCCTGCGCCGCTTTCGCGGCGTCGATCGCGGCTTCGAGCGGCCTGGCCAGCATCACCATGCCCGGACCGCCGCCGTACGGACGATCGTCGACCGTGCGGTAGTTGTCCGTCGTGAAATCACGCGGATTCCAGGTGCGCAGCCCGAAGCGCCCCTGCTTCACGGCCCGGCTGGTGATTCCCCAGTCGGTCAGTGCACGGAACATCTCGGGAAAGAGCGTGACGACGTCGAACTGCACCGCGCTCTCGGTAACCTGGTTCATTTCAGTAATCGGCTTCCCAGTCGACGACGATGCGACGCGCCGCCTGATCCACCGTTTTGACGTAGACGCCGACGAACGGAATCAATCGCTCGTCGGTGGTCGGCTGACCGTCTTTACCGGTTGCCGGATACTCGACACGCATGATCGAATGCACGCCGTTGTCGATCATCCCGCTCACCTTCCCGAGCGCCACCGATTGCTCGTTGACGACCTCGAGACCGATCAGGTCGACCCAATAGAATTCGTCCGCGGCCAGTGCCGGGAAATCTTCCCGGCGCACGAACACGCGAAAGCCGCGCATGAACAGCGCGGCATCGCGGTCGCTGACGCCCGCGGGTTGCGCAACGACAGTATCGCTGTGCGTCTTCGACTGCATGATGCGGACGGAAAGCCGCTCCGCACCGCGTTCCAGCCACCAGCGACGCGCGTTGAGCAGCGCGTCGCCGCCGCGACCGGCATCGGCATGCGTCGCCACCTTGACCCAGCCCTTCAGGCCGTAGGCGTCGACCACCGCCCCGACCTCGACGGCATCGTCGGGCCAGGCTTGCGTCGCGTCGGGACTGCCTGGTTCGGCAGCCTGACCGGCGTTCGCGACCGCGTCGCGCTCGACCGGCTTGCGGACGAATGCGCCGAATGACGCACGCCCGCGCCTTGCATTACCGGAATCGTGACCCGCCATCAATGCACCTCACAGCCGGCACGACCGGCACACCGTGCCATTAGGCAGCCGGTTGCGCCTTTTGCGCTTCCTTCACCAGACGCTGGACGGTCGGCGACAGTTGCGCGCCAACGCCTTGCCAGTACGTCAGGCGATCCTGAGCGATACGCAGCGATTCGCCCTTCGTGGCGACCGGGTTGTAGAAGCCGACGCGTTCGATGAAGCGGCCGTCACGACGGTTGCGCGAATCGGTAGCAACGATGTTGTAGAACGGGCGCTTCTTCGAGCCGCCACGAGCCAGACGGATGATAACCATATGATGTCCTTCGGGAAAACCGGGTTCGAAACTACTGAAACACGCGATTATAGCCGGAAACCAGAGGTACAACAAACACTTACGCGTAAAAATCCGCGGACGGCCCGTCCGCCGGGCATACAATCGTCGTGTCCAGGATGCTACCGACCGTCATGCCGCCTCTTCGCGCCGCCCCGATGCGCCGCGTGCAGCACCTGTTCGCGGCGCTGCTTGCCGGCCTCGCCTGCCTCGCGTCGGCCCCGGCGTTTGCCGCGCCGCTGCCTGTGAACGAACTCGTCGTGCCGCCCGGCTTCCATGTGGACGTGCTGACCGACGCCGTCCCGGCCGCACGGGAAATGGCGTGGTCGCCGCGCGGCATCCTGTATGTCGGCACGCGGGACGGCCGCGTCCACGCACTGGTGATGCACGAGGGCCGGATCAGCGCACGCTACGTGATCGCGTCCGTGCTCGACATGCCCGTCGGGGTGGCCTACCTCGACGGCGCCCTTTATATATCCGCCGTGTCGCGCATCCTGCGCGTCGATCATATCGACGACCGGCTCGCGAAACCGCCCGCGCCCGTCGTCGTGACCGACGCACTGCCGACCGATCACCATCACGGCTGGAAATTCATCGCGTTCGGCCCCGACGGCAAGCTGTACGTGCCGATCGGCGCACCGTGCAACGTCTGCCTCGCCGATCGCAGCCGCTACGCGATCATCGCGCGGATGAACGCCGACGGCAGCGGGCGTGAAGTGGTCGCGCGCGGCATACGCAACACGGTCGGCTTTGCATGGCACCCGGATTCGGGCGAGCTCTGGTTCACCGACAACGGGCGCGACCTGATGGGCGACGACGTACCGGACGACAAGCTGAACCGCGCGCCGCGCGCCGGCCTCGACTTCGGTTTTCCATACTGCCACGGCGGCGATACGCCCGACCCCGAATTCGGCAGCGCCGACGCGTGCCGACGTTATGTGCCGCCGGTCCTGAAACTCGGTGCGCACGTCGCGGCGCTCGGGATGCGCTTCTACACCGGGCCGATGTTTCCGGCGTCTTATCGCAATAACGTCTTCATTGCCGAACACGGCTCGTGGAACCGCCGCACGAAGGTCGGCTACCGCGTGATGCGCGTGGTCGTCTCGGCGGACGGCAGCCATGCTCGTCAAACGCCGTTCGTCACGGGCTGGCTGCGGCCCGACGGCACGGCATGGGGACGCCCGGCCGATGTATTGCCGCTGCCGGACGGTTCGCTGCTCGTCAGCGACGATTACGCGGGCGCGATCTACCGCGTGACGTATGCGGCACCCTGACGCACGCGAGGGGTGACCGGCCCCGACCGGGCATCGTAGAATGCGTGCCGGGCCGCGCGCCCGCGCCGGCCTGCCGGCCCCGCCCATGCCAACGACACTACGCCGCCATCCATGTCCAGCAGCACCGCATCGCCCCGCCGCTTCCGCTCCAAGACGCTCACCGCCGCCCTCGCGTTCCTGCTCGGGTCGATCGGCGCGCATCGCTTCTATCTGTACGGCTTTCGCGACGTATACGGCTGGGCCCACCTGCTCGCGACGATCGTCGGCA
Organism: Burkholderia sp. LAS2; assembly: GCF_018417615.1. Lineage (NCBI taxonomy): Bacteria > Pseudomonadati > Pseudomonadota > Betaproteobacteria > Burkholderiales > Burkholderiaceae > Burkholderia > Burkholderia sp. LAS2. Next base: position 1,531,264 of record NZ_CP071052.1, on the reverse strand, counting down.
TCCCGGGCTTCCTGCTGCTTGCCGCAACCCAGCGCAGCGCCGGCCTCGGCTGGTGGCTCGCGGTGCCCGGTGCAATCTCGCTGCTGGCGGCGTTCCTCGCCGCACTCGTCTACGGGCTGCGCCCCGATGAAAAATGGGATGCGCAATTCAACGCCGACACCGGCAAGCAGAGCCAGTCGGGCTGGACCGTGATCTTCGTCGTGATCTTCTCGCTGCTGATCGGTGCGTTCCTGTTGATGACCGCACTCGCGCTGTCGTTCCAGACGTACTTCGAATCGCAGGTTGAAGCGGCCAAGCAGATTTCGCAGTAAGCACGACCAATACAGTCGATACGGCCCACCGGCGACTGCGTTGCTCGCCGGTCAGAACAGGTTCAACTGCATGTCGTCGCGCGATTTCGCGCCAGCTGCACGAACCGCGACGCGCGGCGCCGGCGCCCCGGCGGCAGGCGCACCGCGGAACCGCGACAGATCGAGGATGCCGTTCGTGCGTTCGTTCAACCCGAGCCGCTTGACGGCCTGACGGAAGCGCTGCCGCAGCAGGTCGGCCCAGATCCCCTCGCCCTTCATCCGTTTCGAGAAATCCGAGTCGTAATCCTTGCCGCCGCGCATGTCGCGCACGCGATTCATCACGCGCTCCGCGCGATCGGGAAAATGCGCGGCAAGCCACTGCTTGAACAGCGGCGCGACCTCCCACGGCAACCTCAGGACGATGTAGCTCGCATGCGTCGCACCGGCTTCCGCGCAGGCCTCCAGCACGTGCTCCATGTCGGGCTCGGTCACGAACGGAATCACCGGTGCAATGCTCACGCCGACCGGTACGCCCGCATCGCGCAGCGCACGGATCGTGCGCAACCGCCGCGCCGGCGTGGCCGCGCGCGGCTCGAGCGTGCGCGCCAGTTCGGCATCGAGCGTCGTGATCGTGACCGCCGCCATCACCTGCCCGCGTTCGGCCATCGGCGCGAGCAGGTCGAGATCGCGCTCGATCAGCGACGACTTCGTGATCGCCGCGAACGGCAGCCCGCGGTCGTGCATCACCTGGATCACGCTGCGCGTGATGCGCAGGTCGCGCTCGACCGGCTGGTACGCGTCGGTGTTGACGCCGAGCGCGATCGGCTCCGGCACGTAGCGCTTGCGCGAAATCTCGCGCTCGAGCAGTTCGGCTGCATTGACCTTCGCGTAGATGCGGCTTTCGAAATCGAGCCCCGGCGACAGCCCGAGGTAGCTGTGCGTCGGCCGCGCGAAGCAATAGATACAGCCGTGCTCGCAGCCGCGATACGGATTGAGCGACACGCTGAACGGAATATCGGGCGACTGGTTGCGCGTCAGGATGCTCTTCGCCCGCTCCTCGAAGACCTGCGTGCGCAGCGGCGCGGGGAAATCGGCATCGTCGGACGCGTGCGTCCAGCCGTCGTCCACCGCTTCGCGCTGCGCGATTTCATACCGCCCCTGCAGGTTGTCGACCGCGCCGCGCCCCTTGCGGGGCACGGGCGGCGCTACCGGAAATTCGTTGTCGGACAGATCGTCCATGTGCCCACCCATTCGCCTGCGCCCAATACTGTACATTTATACAGTATTGGGCGCAGCATGCCAAGGGTGGGATAAAGGGCCCGACGACGGGCCGCCCATCACTCGCCGACCGCAATCGTCAGCGTTTCCTTGATTTCCTCCATCACGACATAGCTCTTCGACTGCACGGCGCCGGGCAACTGCAGCAGGATGTCGCCGAGCAGTTTCCGGTAGTCGGCCATCTCGCCGATCCGCGCCTTGATCAGGTAGTCGAAATCGCCGGAGACGAGATGGCATTCGAGCACCTCGTCGATCTTCATCACTTCCCGGCGGAACTGCTCGAACATGTTGCCGCCCTTGTGGCCGAGCGTGATCTCGACGAACACCAGCAGCGCGGCATCCAGCTGATGCGGGTCGACCCGCGCGTGATAGCCGGTGATCACGCCGTCGCGCTCCATGCGCCGCACGCGCTCGATGCACGGCGTGACGGTCAGTCCGACCTGTTCCGCGAGGTCCTTCATCGCCATCCGGCCGTCGTCCTGGAGCAGTTTCAGGATGCGCCGGTCGAGCTTGTCGAGCGTACGTACGGGCTGACGTTGCGTTCTCATTTGTTTATGCTGAAAACCAGAAAAATACAATAACAAAAACTGCACATTCGACAATACCATAGCGCAAAAAACTAGATCAGCTAGAGGTTACACGGAGCCGCAGGTGCGCCCGGCCTCGACCTGGTTCCTTCCATCTGGAGCAGCTATGCGAGTCGTCATTCTGGGCAGCGGTGTAGTGGGCGTGGCAAGCGCGTATTACCTTGCGCGCGCCGGTCATGAAGTCACGGTGATCGACCGGGAAGCCGGCCCGGCGCTGGAGACGAGCTTCGCGAACGCAGGCCAGATCTCTCCCGGCTATGCGGCACCGTGGGCCGCGCCCGGCGTGCCGCTGAAGGCCGTCAAGTGGATGTTCGAAAAGCATGCGCCGCTCGCGATCCGTCTCGACGGCACGCGCTTCCAGCTCCAGTGGATGGTTCAGATGCTGCGCAACTGCACGGCCGAGCGCTATGCAGTCAACAAGGGCCGCATGGTCCGTCTCGCCGAATACAGCCGCGACTGCCTGCAGGCGCTGCGCGCCGATACCGGCATCGAATACGAAGGCCGCACGGGTGGCACGCTGCAACTGTTCCGCACGCAGCAGCAACTCGACGGCGCGGCGAAGGACATCGCCGTGCTGCAGGAAGCGAACGTGCCGTTCGAACTGCTGTCGCCGGCCGAACTGAAGCATGCCGAACCGGCGCTCGCCGCCGTCTCGCACAAGCTGACGGGCGGCCTGCGCCTGCCGGGCGACGAAACCGGCGATTGCCAGCTGTTCACGACGCGCCTCGCCGCGCTCGCCGAATCGCTCGGCGTCAAGTTCCGCTACAACACGCCGATCGATGCGCTCGCGATCGCGGGCGGCAAGATCGCCGGCGTGCAGTGCGGCAGCGAGACGGTGCGTGCCGACGCGTACGTCGTCGCGCTCGGCTCGTACTCGACCCGCTTCATCTCCCACCTGATGAAGATTCCCGTCTATCCGCTCAAGGGCTATTCGATCACCGCGCCGATCGTCAACGAAGCCGCCGCGCCGGTGTCGACCGTGCTCGACGAGACCTACAAGATCGCGATCACGCGCTTCGACCAGCGCATCCGCGTCGGCGGCATGGCGGAAATCGTCGGCTTCGACAAGACGCTGCGCGCGGCGCGCCGCGAAACGCTGGAGATGTGCGTGAACGACCTGTTCCCGGGCGGCGGCGACACGTCGAAAGCGACGTTCTGGACGGGCCTGCGCCCGATGACGCCGGACGGCACGCCGATCGTCGGCCGCACGCCGGTGTCGAACCTGTTCCTGAACACCGGCCACGGCACGCTCGGCTGGACGATGTCGTGCGGCTCGGGCCAACTGCTCGCGGACCTGATCTCGGGCAAGATGCCCGCGATCCAGGCCGACGACCTGTCGGTGCATCGTTACCTGAAGGACGTGCCCGGCCAGACGCGCCCGGCCTACGCGTAAACCGGAACGGCCCGCTGCGATGCGGGCCGATTGCATCAACGAGAAAGGCGCCCGAGGGCGCTTTTCTCGTTTTGGCGACTGCGACTCGACTGCGAGTGGCCACTCGGCACGACGCTTCAGTCGACGCGCGCATGCACGCGTCGTCCGTTGAACGAATCGACGTTACCCGCCGTGCCTGCGCGACGATATGTTCGGCGCGGCACGGTACGAGCGCGAATCGTCCGGACGAGCGATATCCGCTCCTCATTCAACGACCACACAACGAAAAAAGGGGCGCTCGTCGCGCCCCTCTTCTTGTGTGCTTACCGCTGAAGCGTCACGCCGCGTCAGCCGAGCTCGCTCACGAGCTCCGGCACGAGCGAGAACAGATCGCCGACAAGGCCGTAGTCGGCCACGCTGAAGATCGGTGCTTCGGGATCCTTGTTGATCGCGACGATCACCTTCGAATCCTTCATGCCGGCCAGGTGCTGGATCGCACCCGAGATGCCGACCGCGATGTACAACTGCGGCGCGACGATCTTGCCGGTCTGGCCGACCTGGTAGTCGTTCGGCACGTAGCCGGCGTCGACTGCCGCGCGCGATGCGCCGAGCGCTGCGGACAGCTTGTCGGCCAGCGGCTCCAGCACCTTCGTGTAGTTCTCGCCGCTGCCCAGACCGCGGCCGCCCGACACGATGATGCTCGCCGACGTCAGTTCCGGACGGTCCAGCTTCGTCACTTCACGGCTCACGAACTGCGACTTGCCGGCGTCGGCTGCCGCTTCGATCTTGTCGACCGATGCGCTGCCGCCTTCCGCCGCCACCGGATCGAAACCCGTCGCACGCACCGTGATCACCTTGATCGGATCGCTCGACTGCACCGTCGCGATCGCGTTGCCCGCGTAGATCGGACGCTCGAACGTATCGGCCGAATCGACCGCCGTGATGTCCGAGATCTGTGCGACGTCCAGCTTCGCGGCGATGCGCGGCGCGATGTTCTTGCCGTAGGCCGTCGCCGGCGCGAGGATGTGCGAGTAGTCCTTCGCGATGTTCAGCGCGGTCGCTTCAACGTTTTCCGCCAGGCCTTCGGCCAGTTGCGGCGCGTCGGCCAGCAGCACCTTCGAAACGCCCGCGATTTTCGCTGCCGCATCGGCCGCCGCTTGCGCGTTGTGGCCCGCGACCAGCACGTGGATGTCGCCGCCGACGAATTTGCCAACTTCGGCCGCCGCCGCCACCGTGTTCAGCGTCGCGGCCTTGATCGACGCGTTGTCGTGTTCTGCAATCACCAGAATCGTCATTTCTTTGCGCTCCCTCTTACAGCACCTTGGCTTCGGTCTTCAGCTTCTCGACCAGCGTCTTCACGTCCGGCACCTTCACGCCGGCCGCGCGCTTCGGCGGCTCGACCACCTTCAGCGTCTTCAGACGCGGCGCGACGTCCACACCGAGGTCTTCCGGCTTCACGGTTTCCAGCGGCTTCTTCTTCGCCTTCATGATGTTCGGCAGCGTCACGTAGCGCGGCTCGTTCAGGCGCAGGTCGGTCGTGACCACCGCCGGCAGCGTCAGCGACAGCGTTTCCGCGCCGCCGTCGACTTCACGTGCAACGGTTGCCTTGCCGTCGGCGATCGTCACCTTCGACGCGAACGTCGCTTGCGGCAGACCTGCCAGCGCGGCCAGCATCTGCCCCGTCTGGTTCGAATCGTCGTCGATCGCCTGCTTGCCGAGGATCACCAGCTGCGGATGCTCCTTGTCGACCAGCGCCTTCAGGATCTTCGCGACGGCCAGCGGCTCGACGCTGTCGTTCGATTCGACGAGGATCGCGCGATCCGCGCCGATCGCCAGCGCCGTGCGCAGCGTTTCCTGCGCTTGCGTGACACCCACCGACACCGCGATCACTTCGGTCGCGACGCCCGCTTCCTTGAGGCGCACCGCTTCTTCCACCGCGATTTCGTCGAACGGGTTCATCGACATCTTCACGTTCGCGATGTCGACTCCCGTGTTGTCCGACTTCACGCGGACCTTCACGTTGTAATCGACCACTCTTTTCACTGGCACCAGGATTTTCATGCACACGCTCCAAAGTTACGAATACGACCAGAGGCCATTTTATAGCGCGGCCTCATGACTGCGCGGCCAGGCGGACCCAACCATGATGGTTGTCGAGGATACCGCTTCTTGGCGACGCGCCAATGATAGCGAACGGTCGTTCTATTTTAAAAGAGAAAAAACCCGGACGCAAAGCCCGGGTTTTCGATCATCGACTCTAATCCCGCCGGGCGTCCGTGCGCTGCCGGTTACCAGGCGGCAATGACCGCGCCGCCGAACTTGCCTTCGATGAACTGCTTCACGTCGGCCGAGTGATACGCGGCGATCAGCTTCGCGACCCACGGCTTGTTCCGGTCCGCCTCGCGGATCGCGAGGATGTTCGCGTACGGGCCGTTCGGGCCCTCGATCGCGATCGCGTCCTGTTTCGGTTTCAACCCCGCTTCCATCGCGTAGTTGGTGTTGATCGCGGCCACGTCGACGTCGCCGAGCGAACGCGGAATCTGCGCGGCATCGAGTTCGACGATCTTCAGCTTGCGCGGATTGTCGACGATATCGAGCGGCGTCGCCTTCAGCCCCGCATCCGCGCGCAGCTTCAGCAGCCCCTGCTTCTGCAGCAACAGCAGCGCGCGGCCGCCGTTGGTCGGATCGTTCGGCACCGCGACGCGCGCGCCCGGCTTCAGTTCGGCCAGCGACTTCACGCGCTTCGAATAGATGCCCATCGGGAACGTGACGGTGTCCGCGACCTTGAGCAGCTTGTAGCCGCGATCCTTCACCTGCGCCTGCAGATACGGATCGTGCTGGTAGCTGTTCGCGTCGAGGTCGCCCGACGCGAGCGCGGCGTTCGGCTGCACGTAATCGGAGAATTCGACGATGCGGATCTCCAGGCCGTCCTTCGCCGCGACCTTCTTCACCACTTCCATGATCTGCGCGTGCGGGCCGCCCGTCACGCCGACCTTGATGGTTTCGGCCTGCGCATGCGCGCCCGCGAACAGTGCGGCCGCGCCCAGCGCCGCCGCGAACTTGAGCATGAAGCGTCGTTGCATCGTTTCTCCCCTATCGGATCGGTTTGGTTTTATTTGTGGCTGAGCCGGCGCACCAGCCAGTCGCCGAACGATTGCACGATCTGCACGAACACGATCAGGATTGCGACGACCGTCCACATCACTTCGGGCAGATAGCGCTGGTAACCGTAGCGGATTCCGAGATCGCCGAGCCCGCCGCCGCCGATCGCGCCCGCCATCGCCGAATAGCCGACCAGCGACACGAACGTGATCGTCAGGCCCGCGACGATGCCCGGCAGCGATTCGGGCAGCAGCACCTTGAAGACGATCTGCGACGTGGTCGCGCCCATCGATTGCGCGGCCTCGATCAGCCCGCGGTCGACTTCGCGCAGCGCCGTTTCGACGAGACGCGCGATGAACGGCGCGGACGCGAGCGTCAGCGGCACGACCGCCGCGGCCGTGCCGATCGACGAACCCGTGACGAGCCGCGTGAACGGAATCACCGCGACCAGCAGGATGATGAACGGCGTCGAGCGGACGGCATTCACGATGCCGCCGAGCACGCGATTCACCGCGAGGTTCTGCAGCACGCCCTGGCGGTCGGTCAGGTAGAGCAGCACGCCGAGCGGCAGGCCGACGAGCGCGCCGACCGCCCCGGAGATGCCGACCATGATCAGCGTCTCCCAGAACGACTGCACGAACATATCGAACATCTCACTCAACATACGAAAGCTCCTCTACCACCACACCTTGCTCGCGCAGGAACGCGAGCGCCTGCCCGACCTTGCCCGGCTCGCCGCCCGCGAGCACCGCGAGCGAACCGAATGCCTGCCCCTGGATCTCGTCGATCTGGCCGTGCAGGATGTTGAAATCGAGTTCGTACCGGCGGATCGTCTCCGACAGGATCGGCTGGTCGACCCCCGAGCCCGTGAACGCGAGCCGCAGCAGATGCCCGCGGCCCGTCTTCAGCCGCTCGGCCACGCGCGCCTTCAGCGCGGGCGGCAGTTCCTGCGCGATCACGTCGCCGATCAGCGCGCGCGTCACTTCGTGGTGCGGCTGCAGAAACACGTCGATCACGCGGCCTTCCTCGACCACGCGACCCGCATCGAGCACCGCGACGCGATCGCAGACCTGCTTGATCACTTCCATCTGGTGCGTGATCAGCACGATGGTCAGGCCGAGCTCGCGGTTGATGCGCTTCAGCAGATCGAGGATCGAGCGCGTGGTTTCGGGGTCGAGCGCGGACGTCGCTTCGTCCGACAGCAGCACCTTCGGCTGGCTCGCCAGCGCGCGGGCGATGCCGACGCGCTGCTTCTGCCCGCCGCTGATCTGCGCCGGATAGCGATCCTTCTGCGCGGACAGCCCAACCAGATCGAGCAGCGGCAGCACGGCGGCCTCGATGTCGGCACGGCTCGCGCCGGCCAGTTCGAGCGGCAGCGCGACGTTGTCGAACACCGTGCGCGACGACAGCAGGTTGAAGTGCTGGAAGATCATGCCGATCTCGCGGCGCGCTTCGCGCAGCGCGCCGGCCGACAGCAGCGTGAGATCGCGCCCGCCGACGACGACATTGCCTTCGGTCGGCCGCGTCAGCAGGTTGATGGTGCGCACGAGCGTGCTCTTGCCGGCGCCGCTTCGGCCGATGATGCCGAACACCTCGCCTTGCGGGATCGTCAGGTTGACGTTGTGCAACGCTTCGACCCAGCCGCCCGGGCCGGGGAAACGCTGCGAAAGATTGCGTAATTCGATCATGTAAACAAAATGGCGGCCGGCCGGCGAGTTGGCCCGCCAGTCGGCCGCCGATGCATCTGGAATAGCCGGCGATTTTACCGCAAACCCCTCATTCCACTTAATAATCGATTTCGATCTTTTCATAACCAGACGAAATTAGAGGGGCGCTGCTGGGCCCGCGCCGGAGGGCCGCGACTATGATCGCGAAACGCACATGCCAACGACCAGGAGACACGCCCGATGAGCACCACCACCCCGCGGGCCGCCGCGCCCGCCACCGCCGGGTCGGTACCTTCGGCGCCCGCGCCGCGCATGGGCCGCCTGCGTACCGCGGACGGGCTCGAACTGGCGTCGTACCGCTGGCCGGCCGGCGACGGCGCCGCGCCGCCGCACGCGACGATCGCGCTGGTGCACGGCCTCGCCGAACACGCGGGCCGCTATGCCGCGCTCGCCGGCCGGCTGAACGCAGCGGGCATCGACGTGCTGGCGATCGATCTGCGCGGGCATGGCCAGTCGCCCGGCACGCGCGTGTGGGTCGACCGTTTCGACGGCTACCTGAACGACGCGGATGCGCTGGTCGCCGAAGCCGCGCGCGGCGATGCGCCGCTGTTCCTGATGGGGCACAGCATGGGCGGCGCGGTCGCGGCGCTCTACGCGATCGAACGCGCACCCGCCCGCGGCCACGCGCTGGCGGGCCTCGTGCTGTCGAGCCCGGCGCTTGCGCCAGGGCGCGACGTGCCGCGCTGGATGCTCGCGGTCAGCCGCGTCATCAGCCGTGTGTGGCCCACCTTCCCCGCGATCAGGATCGACGCGGCCCTGCTGTCGCGCGATCCGGCCATCGTCGCGGCCAATCGCGCCGATCCGCTCGTGCATCACGGCGCAGTGCCCGCCCGCACCGGCGCGGAGATTCTCGACGCGATGGCGCGCATCGAAGCCGGCCGCGGCGCGCTGCGCGTCCCGGTGCTCGTCTATCACGGCACCGAGGACAAGCTGACCGAACCCGACGGCAGCCGTTCGTTCGGCGCACGCGTCGGCTCGCCCGATCGTACGCTGACGCTGTACGAGGGCGGCTTCCACGAAACGATGAACGATCTCGAACGCGACCGCGTGATCGACGCGCTGATCGCGTGGATTCACGCGCGCGTGCCGGCGCGCTGAGCGCGCCCTGACCGGCCGGTCGAGCGGGAATCAGATCCCGGCGAGCACGCGCAGGTGCGCGACGACGCTGCGGCCGAGCGCGGACAGGTTGTAACCGCCCTCGAGGCAGCTGACGATACGGCCCTGCGCATGCCGGCGCGCGACGTCGACGATCCGCGCGGTCAGCCATTCGAAGTCGGCCTCGACGAGACCGAGATTGCCGATGTCGTCCTCGCGATGCGCATCGAACCCGGCCGACACGAACAGCATCTGCGGCTTGAATGCGTCGAGGCGCGGCAGCCACAGCATGTCGACGGCTTCGCGGATCGCCATCCCGTTGCTGCGTGCGGGCATCGGCAGGTTGACCATGTTCGGCGCCTGGTGATCGACGCCCGAGAACGGATACAGCGGATGCTGGAAGAAACTGCACATCAGCACGCGCTCGTCGTTCGCGAACGCCGCCTCGGTGCCGTTGCCGTGGTGCACGTCGAAATCGATGATGGCGACACGCTCGATGCCGTGTACGTCGAGCGCGTGCCGCGCGGCGATCGCGACGTTGTTGAAGAAGCAGAAGCCCATCGCGCGCGCCGGCTCCGCATGATGACCGGGCGGCCGGACGCCGCAGAACGCATTCGCGTAGCGGCCTTCGATCACCGCATCGGTCGCCGCGACCGCGGCGCCGGCCGCGCGCAGTGCCGCGCGCCACGTGTCGCGATTCATCAGCGTATCGGGATCGATCTCGACGTAACCGTCGACCGGCGTCATGCTGCGGATGTAGTCGATGTGCGCCTGCGTATGCACGCGGCCGAGCGCGACCTCGCTCGCGAACGGCGCGGTTTCGTGCACGATCAGGTCGTCGATGCGGCTCGCGATCAGTTGATCCTGGATCGCCGACAGGCGGGCCGGACATTCCGGATGCCATTCCCCCATCTCGTGCAGCATGCAGTCGGGGTGCGTATAGAAAGCGGTTGCCATAAGCTGTCGTCCGCGGCGCGCGGTGCGTCGCAGGTCTCCGTCAATGATGTCCATCGTCTGCCGCGAATTCGCCGCTAACTTACCACAACGGCGGCCGGCTTCGGCCCGGCGCGCCGGATGCGTCGGGTATACTGCGCCGAACACAATCGCCCTGTCCGCCCGCTTCGACATGAATTCCAGCAAGCCCGCCGCCCTTCTCTCCGCGCTGTTCCGTGTTCGCGCTCCGCTCGTCGTCGCTGCCGTCGCGGCGGCCCTCGGCACCGCGCCCGCCGTCGCGCAGACGCAGCCGGCGAAGCCCGCCGGCACGCTCGTCGCCCAGGCCCAGCCACAGCAGCCGACGCCGCAAGGCCAGACGTTCGAAGAGGAAATCGTTCCGCAGCGTTACGCGAGCAACGCGAAGGTCGACGCGTTCATCGACGAGATGGTGAGCCGCAACGGCTTCGATTCGGCGAGCCTGCATGCGCTGTTCTCGCGCGTCAGCTACTCGGCCACGGCCGTCAAGCTCGTGAGGCCCGCACCGACGCCTTCGGTGAAGAACTGGCGCGTCTATCGTTCGCGCTTCATCGAGCCGATCCGCATCAATGCGGGCGTGAAGTTCTGGAAGGCGAACCAGGCGACGCTGCAGCGCGCGTCCGAGCAGTTCGGCGTGCCGCCCGAGGTGATCGTCGGCATCATCGGCGTCGAGACGATCTATGGCCGCTACATGGGCAATTTCCGCGTGCTCGACGCGCTGACCACACTGACGTTCGACTACCCGGACACGCCGAATCGCGACAGCCGCCAGGCCACGTTCCGCAAGAACCTCGAAGACTTCCTGGTCTGGACCCGCGACAACCAGCTCGACCCCACCACCGTGCTCGGCTCGTACACCGGCGCGATCGGGATTCCGCAGTTCCTGCCGAGCAGCATCCGCGAATATGCAGTCGACTTCGACGGCACGGGCCACGTCGATCTGCGCAGCAGTCCTGTCGATGCGATCGGCAGCGTCGCGAACTACCTGAAACAGCACGGCTGGGAAACCGACCGCCCGGTGGTCTGGCAAATCACGCCCGATACGGGCAGCCTGGGCATCGCACAGGCCGCCGCCGACGGCCAGCCCGAACCGCACTGGGCGCTGTCGCAACTGCTGCGCGCAGGCATGACGCTGAACGAGCCGACGGTCAACATCACGACCGAAGCCGGCACGCCGGTGACCGTGGTCGACCTGCCGACGCCGGGGCGCGCGACCGAATACATGCTCGGCCTGAAGAACTTCTACGTGCTGACGCGCTACAACCGCAGTTTCTTCTACGCACTCACCGTGTACCAGCTCGGCGAAGCCGTGAAAGCGCAGATGCAAGCGAGCGGCGCGCTCCCGTTGCCTGCGGCGGACACGGAAGCACCTGCACAATAAGCACGCCCGCACAAAACAAAAACGCCGCATATGCGGCGTTTTTTTTCGCGTGTGGCGGCAGTGCGTGCCGCCCGGGCTCACGCTGGAAACACGCCCGTGGACAGGTAGCGGTCGCCACGATCGCAGATGATGAACACGATCGTCGCGTTCTCGACCTGACGCGCGATGCGCATCGCGACTTCGCATGCGCCGCCCGACGAAATGCCCGCGAAGATGCCCTCGACCGCCGCCAGCCGGCGCGTCATCGTTTCCGACGCAGCCTGACTCACGCTCTCGACGCGATCGACGCGGCTGCGATCGAAGATGGTCGGCATGTACGCTTCCGGCCACTTGCGGATGCCCGGGATACGCGAGCCGTCTTCCGGCTGCGCACCGACGATCTCGATCGCCGGATTCTGTTCCTTCAGATAGCGCGACGTGCCCATGATCGTGCCCGTCGTGCCCATCGCGGACACGAAGTGCGTGATGCGCCCTTCGGTATCGCGCCAGATCTCCGGCCCCGTGCCTTCGTAGTGCGCGACGGGATTGTCGGGGTTGCCGAACTGGTCGAGGATCACGCCCTTGCCCTCGCGCTGCATCTGCTCCGCGAGGTCGCGCGCCAGCTCCATCCCGCCCTTCACCGGCGTCAGGATGATTTCGGCGCCGTAGGCCGCCATGCTCTGGCGGCGCTCGACCGACAGATCCTCCGGCATGATCAGCACCATCTTGTAGCCGCGGATCGCCGCGGCCATCGCGAGCGCGATGCCCGTGTTGCCGCTCGTCGCCTCGATCAGCGTATCGCCCGGCTTGATGCGACCGCGCGCCTCGGCCTTGCTGATCATCGACAGCGCCGGGCGATCCTTCACGGAACCGGCCGGATTGTTGCCCTCGAGCTTCGCGAGCAGCACGTTGTTGCGCGCGCGAATCTCGTCGTCCGGCAGGCGGACCAGTTGCACGAGCGGCGTATTGCCGATCGTGTCTTCGATAGTTTTGTAAGCCATGGATATACCGTGAGTGCGAGGCCGATCAATCGATCGATTGTAAACCAGCACCGGCACGCGCGCCGGCAACCCCTTTGCGACGATGGAATACGCGTACCGCGCGGTTCGCGTTTCGCCGCGCGCGCGGCCCCACGCAAAAAACCCGCGGCATGCCGCGGGAAGCCGTCGCAACGACGGCGACTGAAGGAGCCCTGTGTCGGGTACGCGCGACCCGTTATTTCTGCGCGGTGCGGGCCGGCACGGCGGCGGGCTTCGCTGCCGCCGGCTTGCCCGCGGCCGCCGGCGTCGTGCCCGCGCCCGCCGCCGTACCGACCGTCAACCCTTCCTGCTGAAGCCGCTCGACGGTATGCCCGCCCATGCCCTTCACGCGTGCGGCGAGATCGTCCGCATTCCTGAACGGACCGCGTGCACCGCGCTCGTCGAGAATCGCCTTCGCCCGCGCCGGGCCGATGCCCTTGATGCCGACGAGCGCATCCTCGTTCGCGGTGTTGACGTCGACGGCCGCCCACGCCGACGCCACTGCGCCGAGCATGACCGCTGCGGCAAACCATTTCCTGATCATGTGCTGGATCTCCGAAGAAAAACGGCCGGCGGCTGCCGACCGTGAGACCCAGTCTATCGATGCAACGCGCCGGTTTAAACCTGGCCGGATAGCCAACGCACGTAGCGGTCGACGCCTTCCTGCACGGTCAGGAACGGTGCGTCGTAGCCGGCCGCGCGCAGTTTCGTCTGGTCGGCCTGCGTGAAGCACTGGTACTTGCCGCGCAGCGCATCGGGGAACGGCACGTATTCGATCAATCCCTGCTCGACCTGCTGCGCGAGCGTCAGCGGCGGCTGGTTGTCGAGCGCGCGCAGCGTATTGACGACCGTCGACGCGATATCGTTGAACGGCTGCGCGCGGCCCGTGCCGAGGTTGAAGATGCCCGACTTCTCCGGATGATCGAAGAAGAACAGGTTCACCTTGGTCACGTCCTCGACCGACACGAAATCGCGCGTCTGCTCGCCCGGCGCATAACCGTTGTACTCGCCGAACAGCTTCACCTTGCCTTCCGCGCGGAACTGGTTGAAGTTGTGGAACGCGACCGACGCCATGCGGCCCTTGTGCGTCTCGCGCGGGCCGTACACGTTGAAATAGCGGAAGCCCGCGATCTGGCTCTTCGCGCTCGGCAGCACGCGACGGATCACCTGGTCGAACAGGAACTTCGAATAGCCGTACACGTTCAGCGGCGCCTCGACGTCGCGCGCCTCGACGAAGCGCGTCGAGCCGCCGTAGATCGCGGCCGACGATGCATACAGGAACTGCGTGCCCTGCGCGAGGCAGGTATCGAGCACCGCGCGGCTGTAGCGGAAATTGTTGTCCATCATGTAGCGGCCGTCGGTTTCCATCGTGTCCGAACAGGCGCCTTCATGAAATACCGCGCGTACCTTGCCGAAATCGCCACGCGCGAAGCGTTCGACGAATTCGGTCTTGTCGAGATAGTCGTCGATCTCGCAGTCGACGAGATTGCGGAACTTGTCCGCGCGCGTCAGGTTGTCGACCGCGATGATGCGCGTCTCGCCGCGCGCGTTGAGCGCGTTGACGATGTTCGCGCCGATAAAACCGGCTGCGCCGGTGACGATGAGGGTCATGATCGTCCTGCCTGAAAAGTGCGAGCCACTCGTGCGGCGCGCTCGTCGCGCCGCCGAATGCGCTCAGTGAAACAGTTCGTTGTAGTCCACGGTGGCCGTGCCGAGCTTGCCGACCACGATGCCTGCCGCGCGATTCGCGAGCACCACAGCATCGACGAGCGGCACACCGGCGCCGAGCATCGTCGCGACCGTCGCGATCACGGTGTCGCCCGCGCCCGACACGTCGAACACTTCGCGTGCGAGCGCCGGCGCATGCAGTTCGCCGCCCGCGGAAAAGAGCGTCATGCCCTCTTCCGAACGCGTGAGCAGCAGCGCGTCGATGCCGAGCTCCGCACGCAGGGTCGCGACGCGCGCGCGCAGGTCGTCTTCCGATTTCCACTGCCCGACCACCTCGCGCAGTTCCGCGCGATTCGGCGTGATCAGCGATGCGCCGCGATAGCGTGCCCAGTCGTCGCCCTTCGGGTCGACCAGCACCGCCTTGCCGGCCGCACGCGCCTTCTCGATCATCGTCGTGACGTGCGTGAGGCCGCCTTTCGCGTAATCCGACATCAGCACGACGTCGTGCTGCGGCAGCAGCGCATCGAAGCGCGCGAGCCCCGCGAGCAGCACCTCGTGCGTCGGCATCGCCTCGAAGTCGACGCGCAGCAGTTGCTGCTGGCGCGCGAGCACGCGCAGCTTGATCGTGGTCGGCAACGCCGGATCGCGCTCGAGATGCGGCGTCACGCCGCTGCTGCCGAGCAGCTCGACGATCCGCTCGCCGGGTTCGTCGCAACCGACGACGCACAGCAGCCCGGCCTGGCCGCCGAGCGTCACCGCATTGCGCGCCACGTTGGCCGCGCCGCCGAGCCGCTCTTCCTGACGCTGCACGTGCACGACCGGCACCGGCGCTTCAGGCGAAATGCGATCGACGTTGCCGAACCAGTAGCGGTCGAGCATCACGTCGCCGACGACGAGCACACGCGAACGCGCGAGTTGCTCGCGCGGCACCGGAACGACTTCACGAAGAGTATTCATCGTACGTTCAGCCACGGGAAAACGACTGGGGATCGACGTACGGCCGACCGATCGCGTAGTAGTCGATGCCGAGTTCGGCCATCGCATCCGGCTCGTACAGGTTGCGCCCATCGAAGATCACCGGCGCTTTCAGCTCGGCCTTCAGGCGCGTGAAATCGGGGCTGCGGAATTCCTTCCACTCGGTCACGATCACGAGTGCGTCCGCGCCCGTGACCGCGGCGTCCTGCGTGTCGACGAGGTGCAATCGCGCCAGCACGTCGGCATCGTCGCCGAAATCCAGCGCGAACACGCGCCGCGCTTCGTCGACGGCAACCGGATCGTAGGCGCGCACGGTCGCGCCGCGCTCGAGCAGCGCGGCGATCAGGCGGCGGCTTGGCGCCTCACGCATGTCGTCGGTGTTCGGCTTGAACGCCAGGCCCCAGACTGCGAACTCGCGGCCCGTCAGGTCGGCGCCGAAACGCTGCTCGATCTTGCCGATCAGCACGTCCTTCTGCGCATGGTTGGCGGCCTCGACGGCCTCCAGGATACGCAGCGGCTGGCCGTTCTCACCCGCGGTGCGGATCAGCGCCTGCACGTCCTTCGGGAAGCACGAGCCGCCGTAGCCGACGCCGGCGTACAGGAAGTGATAGCCGATGCGCGGATCGGAGCCGATCCCGCGGCGCACGGCCTCGATGTCGGCGCCGACCTTGTCGGCGAGATTCGACATCTCGTTCATGAACGAGATGCGCGTCGCGAGCATCGCGTTCGCCGCGTACTTCGCGAATTCGGCCGAACGCACGTCCATGTAGATCGTGCGCTCGTGATTGCGGTTGAACGGCGCGTAGAGCTTCTTCATCTTCTCGCGTGCGATCGTGCCGGTTTCGTCGTCGTCGACGCCGATGATGATCCGGTCCGGGCGCATGAAGTCCTCGACCGCGGCGCCTTCCTTCAGGAATTCCGGGTTCGACACGACCGAGAAGCGATGCGCGACGCTGCCCGCGAGCCCGCGTGCGGCCAGCGCCTCGTCGACCACGCCGTGCACGCGCCGCGCGGTGCCGACCGGCACCGTCGACTTGTCGACGATCACCTTGAAGCCCGTCATGTGGCGGCCGATGTTGCGCGCGGCCTCGAGCACGTATTGCAGGTCGGCCGAGCCGTCCTCGTCGGGCGGCGTGCCGACCGCGATGAACTGGATCTCGCCGTGCGCGACGCTCGCCTCGATGTCGGTCGAGAAGCGCAGGCGCCCCGCCGTGCGGTTGCGCGCGATGATGTCCAGCAGCCCCGGTTCGTGAATCGGCATCCCGCCGTTGTTCAGGATGTCGATCTTGCGCGGATCGACGTCGAGACAGAAGACGTCGTGACCGATCTCCGCGAGGCACGCGCCCGTGACGAGGCCGACATAGCCGGTGCCGATGATGGTGATTTTCATAGATGTTCCGGTACTTCCCGGTAATAGACTAACTTGGCCGCAGCGCGTTGGCTCCGCGTGCCGGGATCAGCCCGGCATCGCGGGTTCGACGCGGCGCGGCGCATAGGTTTCCCAGCCGCTGCATCCGGGGCACTGCCAGTAGAAGAGCCGTGCCCGGAAACCGCAATTCTGGCACGTATACCGCGGCAGATTTTTCGTACGCTGCTTGATCAGCGCACGCATCATTTCAAGTTCCTTACGACGCGGTTCGTCGGCCGCCGCGATCTGCGCATCGAGCAGGTGCAGCATCCCCGACAGGTTCGGCGACTTTTCCATCTGCGTGCGCGCGAGCGTGTGCGCCTCATCCTGGCCGCGCAACCCGGCGATATGCTGATAGGCGATGTCGAGCAGGTCGTTCGACGGATAGCGATCGACGTACCCCATCAGCAGCTCGGCGCCTTCGACGTTCTTGCCGAGCGCGACGTACGCCTTCATCAGCTTGTCGGCGACGAGCGGCAGATACGCCGGGTTCTGCGCTTCGACGCGCTTCCAGTGCTCGATCGCGGCCGCGTGGTCGCCCGCCGCTTGCGCCGCGTCGCCGGACAGGATCGTCGCACGGACGTTCTGCGGATTCACGGTCAGCGCACGGCGCAACTGTTCGGCCGCCACGTCGGCCTGCTTGCGCTGCAGCGCGTCCTGCGCGAGTTCGCAGTGAAACTGCGCAATTTCGATGCCGAGCGGCTTGTCGCTCATCGATTCGATACGTTTCGCCGTATCGATCGACTTGTTCCAGTCCTTCTCGATCTCGTAGATCGTCAGCAGCGCCCGCTGTGCGCCGAGCGCGTAGTCGCCGTCCGCGAGCTTGTGGAACGCCTCTTCGGCGCGATCCAGCAGGCCGGCCTTCAGAAAATCCTGACCCAGTTCGTACAGCGCGTGGTCGCGCTCGTTGACCGGCAGGTCGGTGCGGCTCAGCAGGTTCTGGTGCACGCGGATCGCGCGGTCGGTCTCGCCGCGACGGCGAAACAGGTTGCCGAGCGCGAAGTGCAGCTCGACCGTTTCGGGGTCGAGCTTGGCCACCTCGATGAACGCATCGATCGCCTTGTCGGGTTGTTCGTTCAACAGAAAATTCAGGCCGCGAAAATACGAGCGCGGCAGGTTGGCGCTCTCCGACAGGAGATTCTTCAGGTCATAGCGTGACGCCGCCCAACCGAGCGCGAACGCGACCGGAATCGCGAGCAACCACCAGAAATCCAGATCCATGCGAAATATCGAAGCAGAGACGAAAACCGCGCGAGGAATCGCGCGGCGTCCGGGGTTAAATGACGGGCGGCATCGGCGGCTGGTCGATGACGGCAGGCGTTTCGCGCGCCGCACGCAGATCGCGCTTCAAACGCCCGTTCTCGAGACGCAAACGAAAGATCGAAGGCAGCGCGGACAGCAGGCCGGCCAGCAGCCCCACGGCGAAGAATGCCAGGCCGATCAGGATCAGCGGCGCTTGCCATGCATAGCCGGCAACGAAATTCAGCGTCGCGGTTTGTGTATTGGCCAGCGCAAGCACCAGCAGCAGGACGAACACCAATACCCGGATCAGCCAGACGATAAACTTCATGAAGCCCTCTCTTTGTTGAGGTTTGCCGCGGCGCGCGACTCCCCTTCGTCGCACCGAATCGACCCGTATTGTAAAGGAAGCGTTTCCGCGGCTGCGCAGATCCTGTGCGCGGCGTTGCGGGTCGGTTACCGGACATGCCGCCGGAAATGAAAAAAGCGCCCACAAGGGGCGCTTTTCTTTTCAGCCTTCGCCGGACAGGTTCCGGGCTCACCGAACGACGCTCAACGCTCGTCGTCCGGATCGTCAGCCTTCAGCGGTTCACCGGCGCGGCCGTCGACGCGTTCACGCAATTCCTTGCCAGGTTTGAAGTGCGGCACGAACTTCTCGGGCACCTGCACTTTCTCCCCCGACTTCGGGTTGCGTCCGACGCGCGCCGGGCGACGATTGAGGCCGAAGCTGCCGAAACCCCGAATTTCAATGCGATGCCCTTTCGCCAGGGCGTCGGACATCGCATCGAGCATCGTTTTCACCGCGAAATCCGCATCCTTGAGGACAAGTTGCGGAAATCGCGATGCCAGCTGCGCGACCAACTCGGATTTGGTCATACTTCAGCAGACCTCGTAAGGCTTACTGGTTCTGGCCGTCGAGCTTCGCCTTCAGCAGCGCGCCGAGGTTGGTCGTACCGGTCGCAGCAGCGCTGGAGTCCGACTGCAGGCCGCGGATCGCTTCCTGTTGTTCAGCCGAATCCTTCGCCTTGATCGACAGGTTGATGCCGCGCGACTTGCGATCGATGTTGATCACCATCGCGTTGACCTTGTCGCCTTCCTTCAGCACGTTGCGTGCATCTTCGACGCGATCCTGCGAGATTTCCGACGCACGCAGGTAGCCTTCGATGTCGCCCGTCAGCGTGACGACCGCACCCTTCGCATCGACCGTCTTCACGACGCCGTCGACGATCGAGCCCTTGTCGTTCATTGCAACGTAGTTGCTGAACGGGTCGCCTTCGAGCTGCTTGATGCCGAGCGAAATGCGCTCCTTCTCGACGTCGATACCGAGCACGATTGCTTCGACTTCGTCGCCCTTCTTGTACTTGCGAACGGCTTCTTCGCCGGCTTCGCTCCACGACAGGTCCGACAGGTGGACCAGGCCGTCGATGCCGCCCGGCAGACCGATGAACACGCCGAAGTCGGTGATCGACTTGATTGCGCCCGTGATCTTGTCGCCCTTCTTGAAGTTGCGGCTGAAGTCATCCCACGGATTCGGCTTGCACTGCTTCATGCCGAGGCTGATACGACGACGGTCTTCGTCGATCTCGAGGACCATGACTTCGACTTCGTCGCCCAGCTGGACAACCTTCGACGGCGCGACGTTCTTGTTGGTCCAGTCCATTTCCGACACGTGGACGAGGCCTTCGATGCCCGATTCCACTTCGACGAATGCGCCGTAGTCGGTGATGTTCGTGACCTTGCCGAACAGGCGCGTGCCCGACGGGTAACGGCGCGAGATGCCTTCCCACGGATCGTCGCCCAGTTGCTTGATGCCCAGCGAGACGCGGTTCTTCTCTTGGTCGAACTTGAGGATCTTCGCGGTGACTTCCTGGCCAACCGACAGGACTTCGCTCGGGTGACGCACGCGACGCCATGCGATGTCGGTGATGTGCAGCAGGCCGTCGATGCCGCCGAGGTCGACGAATGCGCCGTAGTCGGTGATGTTCTTGACCACGCCGTTGACGATCGCGCCTTCCTTCAGCGTCTCGAGCAGCTTCGCGCGCTCTTCGCCTTGGGTTGCTTCGATCACTGCACGACGCGACAGCACGACGTTGTTACGCTTGCGATCGAGCTTGATCACGCGGAACTCGAGCGTCTTGCCTTCGTACGGGGTCGTGTCCTTGACCGGACGCGTGTCGACCAGCGAACCCGGCAGGAACGCGCGGATGCCGTTGACCATCACGGTCATGCCGCCCTTCACCTTGCCGGTGATCGTGCCGGTGACGAGTTCGTTGTTGTCGAGGGCCTTTTCCAGCGACAGCCACGATGCAAGGCGCTTCGCCTTGTCGCGCGACAGGATCGTGTCGCCGTAGCCGTTTTCGAGTGCGTCGATCGCGACGGACACGAAATCGCCCGACTGCACCTCAACCTCGCCCTGATCGTTCAGGAATTCCTCGATCGGAATGTAAGCCTCGGACTTCAGGCCTGCATTGACGACCACGAAGTTGTGGTCGACGCGCACGACTTCGGCGGAAATCACTTCGCCGGCGCGCATGTCTTGGCGGGTCAGCGACTCTTCGAACAGAGCCGCAAAGGATTCGGTATTCGGGGTGGAGGTTTGCAGGTCGGACATAAAAATCTGATTGTGCATGGCTCGCTGTGCCACGCCGGCCGGAATGGCAGGCTGAAAGGGCCAGATCGAGGACCACACGGGGTTAAGGGTTCGAAACACGCTCCGCGCTTGCGACGCGAAGCACCTACCGCTGCCCGCCTTCTCAGGCGGGCTGGCCGAGCGCCCGGTACCACTGCAGCACCTGATCGACCGCTTCATCGACCGAAAGCGCCGACGTATCGAGCAGCTTGGCATCTGCCGCAGGCTTCAGCGGCGCGGCTGCGCGATTGCTGTCGCGCGCGTCACGTTCACGAAGATCCCGGAGCAAGTCATCTATATTAGCAGAAAAACCTTTTTGCATCAATTGCTTATGCCGTCTGGTCGCGCGCGCCTCGGCGCTGGCCGTCAGGAACACCTTCAGCACGGCGTCCGGGAAGATCACCGTGCCCATGTCGCGCCCGTCCGCGACGAGGCCGGGTGTCTTGCGGAATGCGCGCTGGCGCGCGACGAGCGCGGTGCGCACGGGGCCGTGCACGGCAATGGCCGACGCGCGGTTGCCGACCGCTTCGGCACGAATGTCGTTCGACACGTCGACGCCGTCGAGCTGCGCGCACCCTTCACGGAACGTGATGTGCAGATCGTCGATCAGCTTCACCAGCGCGTCGATGTCCTCCGCGGCGATCCCGTAGCGCACGCTCGCGAGCGCGGCGAGCCGGTACAGCGCGCCGCTGTCGAGCAGGTGGAAGCCGAGGTGCGCGGCGACGAGCGCCGCGACGGTGCCCTTGCCGGAAGCGGTCGGGCCGTCGATCGTGATGACGGGAGTCGGGTGAAAGGGTCGGGTCGATTTCATCGGAACAGTGGGTCAGGCCTTGGCGAGCGCGGCGAAGCGGTCGAAATAGTCGGGGAACGTCTTGCCGACGCACTTCGGATCGTTGATCCGCACGGGCACGCCGCCCAGGCTGACGAGCGAGAAGCACATCGCCATCCGGTGATCGTCGTACGTATCGATCGCCGCGTTCGGCGTGAGCTTTTCCGGCGGCGTGACGACGAGATAGTCGGGGCCTTCCTCGACGATCGCGCCGACCTTGCGCAGCTCGGTCGCCATCGCGGCGATGCGGTCCGTCTCCTTCACGCGCCAGCTCGCGATGTTGCGCAGCGTGCTCGCGCCGCTCGCGAACAACGCCGCAACCGCGATGGTCATCGCCGCGTCGGGAATCAGGTTGAAGTCCATGTCGATCGGCTCGAGCTTGCCGTGATCGTGGCCGATGCCGCGCACGTCGATCCAGTCGTCGCCCATCGTCACGTTCGCGCCCATCTGCATCAGCGCGTTCGCGAAACCGACGTCGCCCTGGATGCTCGCGCGCCCCACGCCCTCGACCCGCAGCGGGCCGCCGCCCAGTGCACCGGCCGCGAGGAAGTACGACGCGGACGACGCATCGCCCTCGACCATGATCCGTCCCGGCGACTTGTAGCGAACGCCGGCCGGCACGACGAAGCGCTGCCAGCCGTCGCGCTCGACGGTCACGCCGAAGCGCGCCATCAGCCGGATCGTGATGTCGATGTACGGCTTCGAGATCAGTTCGCCGTCGACTTCGACGACGGTCGTGCCGTCCTTCGTCTTCACGAGCGGCAGCGTCATCAGCAGCGCGGTGAGGAACTGGCTCGACACGTCGCCGCGCACGCGAATCGGCGCATCGACCGCAATCGTCGCGGGCTTGATCCGCAGCGGCGGGTAGCCTTCGTTCAGCTCGTAGTCGATCTGCGCGCCGATCTGGCGCAAGCCGTCGACGAGATCGCCGATCGGCCGTTCGTGCATGCGCGGCACGCCGTGCACGCGATAGTCGCCGCCGTTTACCGCGAGCGCGGCGGTCAGCGGCCGGACGGCCGTGCCCGCGTTGCCGAGGAACAGGTCGGCCGTCTTCGCGGTGAACGCGCCGCGCGTGCCGGTGACCACGCAGGTGTCGCCGTCGCGCGCGAGCTTCACGCCGAGCTTGCCGAGTGCGTCGAGCATCACGCGCGTGTCGTCGGAGTCGAGCAGGTTGGTGATCGTCGTTTCGCCTTCGGCGAGCGCCGCGAGCAGCAGCACGCGGTTCGAAATGCTCTTCGAGCCGGGCAGGCGCACGGTACCCGAAGCGCTGGAGTACGGGCCGAGATCGAGGTAGTCCATGGGAATCGTCCTGTTATTTCTTGACCGGTTCGGCAGCGGGCGCGCCGCCGCGCTCCTGCCATGCCTTGCGTGCGGCGCGCGAGCGCGTGAATACGGCTTCGAGCGCCGCGCCGTCGCCGGCGTCGATCGCCGCACGCAACCGCGTGAGCACGCGCGTGTAGCCGTCGAGTTCGTCGAGCAGCGCCGCGCGGTTCGCGACGCACACGTCGCGCCACATTTCCGGGTTCGACGCCGCGATACGCGTGAAATCGCGGAAACCACCGGCCGCGTACGAGAATTTCAGTTCCGCGTCGGCCTCGCCGAGAATCTGCTCGACGAGCGCGAACGACAGCACGTGCGGCAGATGGCTGATCGACGCGAATACGCGATCGTGCTGCTCGGTGCTCATCATGCGCACGTCGGCGCCGGTCGCCCGCCACATCGCGTCGATCCGGGCCACCACGTCGGGCGCGTTCTCCGGCAGCGGGCACAGCACGACGTTGCGGCCGACGTAGAGGTCCGGCAACGCCGCCTCGACGCCGCTCGATTCGCGCCCCGCGATCGGATGACCGGGCACGAACTGCGCGATCCGCGCGCCGAGTACGTCGCGCGCAGCCGCGACGACGTCGGACTTGGTGCTGCCGGCATCGGTGACGATCGTCGCGCCGTCGAGCCACGGCGCGATGCGCGCGAGCAACGGGCCCGTCTGCGCGACGGGCGCGGCCAGCAGGACGAGATCGGCGCCGGCAAGCGCGTCGCGCAATTGCGCGTCGTCGTCGAGCGCCGCCGCGCGGTCGATCACGCCGAGCGAGCACGCACGTTCGACCGACGCGCGCGAACGGCCGACGCCGACGATCTCGCCCGCGCCGCCCGGCGCGCGCTCGCGCAGCGCGCGGGCCAGCGATCCGCCGATCAGGCCGACGCCGAAGATGACCAGTTTGTTGAATGCAAAGCCTGACACGACAAGAGCCAAGTTACGCGCGCGAAACGACGCCCCGCACGCGGAATTCCAGATTCCGGGCAACGGGCCCGCACCCGGCGCCACCTGCGCCGGATACCGCCCGAACCCGCCTTCGGCAGCGGACCGGCCTGCCCTGCCCGCCCCGCCTGCGCCAAGCACGCGACGGCCGCCGCGCGTCAGCGTGCGCGCGGATACGAACCGAGTATCTTCAGGAACGCGGCCTTCTGGCCGAGTTCCGCGAGCGCGGCCGCCACCGCCGCATCGTCACGGTGCCCTTCGATGTCGATATAGAAGTAGTACTCCCACGTGCCGACGCGCGCCGGACGCGACTCGAAGCGCGTCATCGACACGCCGTGCCGTGCGAGCGGCTCGAGCAACTTGAACACGGCGCCCGGCTCGTTCTTCACGGACACGATCAGCGACGTCTGGTCGTGACCGCTCTGCCCGGCCGGCTGCTTGCCGACGATCACGAAGCGCGTGCGGTTGTGCGGATCGTCCTGGATCAGCGAGAACGCGATCTGCAATCCATAGTGTGCGGCCGCGCGGTCGCCGGCAATCGCCGCGACGGTCGGATCGGCCGCCGCGAGGCGCGCGGCCTCCGCGTTGCTCGCCACGGCCTGCCGCTCGAGCTGCGGCGCATTCGCCGCGAGCCACTGCTGGCATTGCGCGAGCGCCTGCGCATGCGCGCAGACGCGCGTCACGCCGTCGAGCGTGCCGCTCTGCGTGAGCAGGTTGTGATGGATCGGCAGCGCGAGTTCGCCGCTGATCACGAGCTGGGTCTGCAGCAGCAGGTCGAGCGTGCGCGATACCGCGCCTTCGGTCGAATTCTCGACCGGCGCGATGCCGAACGCGGACGCACCGGCCTCGACCGAGCGGAACACCTCGTCGATCGACGGGCACGGCAGCCCTTCGATCGACTGGCCGAAATACTCGAGCATCGCCTGCTCGCTATACGTGCCGACCGGCCCGAGGAACGCGACGTGGATCGTCTGCTCGAGCGCACGACTCGCCGCCATGATCTCGCGCCAGATCGCGCTGATGTGCTCGCTCGCGAGCGGCCCGGCGCTCATGTCCTGCAGCCGCGCGATCACCTGCAGCTCGCGCTCGGGCCGGAACACCGGCGCGTTGAAATGCTTCTTGACCTCGCCCACCTCGAGCGCCACCGCGGCGCGCTGGTTCAGGAGCGCGATCAGCTGCGCGTCGATCGCGTCGATGCGGTCGCGCAGCGGTTTCAGGCGGGAATTCAGTTCGTCGTCCATGCGTTTTGCCGTGCTGTTTGAGCAGCGCCGCCGTCAGGCGCCGCGCTGCTCGAAGTCCTTCATGTACTCGACGAGCGCCTTCACGCCCTCGAGCGGCACCGCGTTGTAGATCGACGCCCGCATGCCGCCGACGGACTTGTGGCCCTTCAGCTGCAGCAGCCCGCGCGCCTTTGCGCCGGCAAGGAAGTCTTCGTTGCGCGTTTCGTCGGCCAGGAAAAACGGCACGTTCATCCGCGAACGTGCTGCCGGCTCGACCTTGTTCAGATAGAAGCTGCTCGCGTCGATCGTGTCGTAGAGCAGCTTCGATTTTTCGATATTGCGGGCCTCGATCGCTTCGAGGCCGCCCTGCCGCTTCAGCCACTGGAACACGAGGCCCGCGATGTAGATCGCGTAGGTGGGCGGCGTGTTGTACAGCGAGTTGTTCGCGGCGATGGTCTTCCATTCGAACGCGGACGGGCAGATCGACAGCGCGCGATCGAGCAGATCCTCGCGCACGATCACGACCGTCACGCCGGCCATCCCGATGTTCTTCTGCGCGCCGCCAAACAGCACGCCGTACTTCGCGACGTCCATCGGACGCGACAGGATGTGCGACGAGACATCCGCGACCAGCGGCACGTCGCCGAGATCGGGGATCTCGAACGTCTCGACGCCGTCGATCGTCTCGTTGGTGCACAGATGCACGTAGGCGGGATCGTCCGACAACTGCCATTCCGCGCGCACGGGCGCACGCGTGAAGCCGTCTTCCGTCTTGCCGCTCGCGGCCAGATGCGGCGTGCAGAACTTGTTCGCCTCGCCGAACGATTTCTGCGACCACGAACCCGTCACGACGAAGTCGGCCGTCTTGCGCGCGCCCAGCAGGTTCATCGGCACGATCGCGTTTTCCGCGATGCCGCCGCCCTGCAGAAACAGGATCCGGTGGCTCGCCGGCACGCCTAGCAGGTCGCGCAGGTCGGTCAGCGCGGCCTCGTGGATCGACATGAATTCCTTGCCGCGATGGCTCATCTCCATCACGCTCATGCCGCTGCCGTGCCAGTCGAGCATTTCGTCGGCGGCCTGCCGCAGCACTTCCTCGGGCATCGCCGCAGGGCCGGCGGAGAAATTAAAGACGCGCATCG
This sequence comes from Burkholderia sp. LAS2, assembly GCF_018417615.1. Classification (NCBI taxonomy): domain Bacteria; kingdom Pseudomonadati; phylum Pseudomonadota; class Betaproteobacteria; order Burkholderiales; family Burkholderiaceae; genus Burkholderia; species Burkholderia sp. LAS2. Next base: position 1,505,101 of record NZ_CP071052.1, on the reverse strand, counting down.
TGAAAACCTCGGGAGGGACGCGACCGGCTTGTCGCCGGCAAAACGCGCCAGAAAAGAAATGGCCGCTTGCGCTCGCGCGCAAACGGCCATTATCGCACTGTCGTCAGGCTCCCGCCAAACCCGGCCGAACGGCCGGGGGCGCGCGCCCGGACAGCTTACTTGCCCGGCTTGACTGCTGCGACTTCCTTGTCAGCCTGCGTACGCGTTGCCTGGATCGCTTGCGGCATGTACTTCTGCATCAGGCCGTTGACCACGTCGCGACCGACCTGATCCTGAACCTGGATGAACTTGCGGCCCGTCGGGCTCTTGTAGAACGTCGTCAGATCCTTGATCTCCGACGTGCTGTAGTACTTCGCGTACGCGTCGTACTGAGCCGACATCGCGTCGCTCTGGAACTGTTGCGTGCCGAACACCTTGCCCGCGCCGTCGACCAGCTTCGGCACCGCGTTCTTCTGCAGCGTCGGAACGGCAGCCTGCTTCTGCTTGTCGTTCAGCGTCTTGTTTTCCGACAGCGCGTCCGACAGGATGGCCGGCACGAGCTGCTTGGCCTGCATTTCGGCGCTGTTGCCGATTGCCGACACGAGCTTCGGCGCGTCGATCGCGTCGAGCAGATCCTTGATCGCTGCCTTCTTGTCGGCGTCGATCGGCGCAGCTGCCGCCGGAGCAGCCGGTGCGGAATTCGACAGCGCCTGCGCCATCGCGAAAGTCGGCACCAGTGCAGCCAGCAGAACCAGTTGCTTGAATTGCTTTTGCATCATCACTCCCTTTTGGAAATATGAATGGTTGCTCGCCGGCCGCGGCGCTTTTCGCCCGCGGCGGCCAGAGTCTCATCCGTTCTTCAGGCTTCGCCGTCCGACGCCTCGTCGGCTTCGCCCTCTCCCTCTTCGGCCTCGGCGATCTGCTGGAGGCCAGAGAGCTTCGTACCCTCATCGAGACTGATGAGTGTAACACCTTGCGTGGCGCGCCCCATCTCGCGAATCTCGGACACGCGGGTGCGAATCAACACGCCGGCCGTCGTGATCAGCATGATCTGATCCTCGGCGTCGACGAGCGTGGCAGCCACGACCTTGCCGTTGCGCTCGGACGTCTGGATCGCGATCATACCCTTCGTGCCGCGGCCATGGCGCGTGTACTCGGTGATCGGCGTGCGCTTGCCGTAGCCGTTTTCGGTCGCGGTGAGCACGGTCTGCTCCTCGCTGCCCGCGACGAGCATCGCGATGACCTGCTGCCCGTCCTCGAGCTGCATGCCGCGCACGCCGCGCGCCTCGCGCCCCATTGGACGCACGTCGTTCTCGTCGAAACGCACGGCCTTGCCGGAGTCCGAGAACAGCATCACGTCGTGCGCGCCGTCGGTGATCGACGCACCGATCAGGTAGTCGCCGTCGTCGAGGCCGACTGCGATGATGCCCTTCTTCATCGGGCGGCTGAACGCTTCGAGCGGCGTCTTCTTCACGGTGCCGAGCGACGTCGCCATGAAGATGAACTTGTCGGCCGAGAATTCCTTGACCGGCAGCACGACGTTGATCTTCTCGCCTTCCTGCAGCGGGAACATGTTGACGATCGGACGGCCGCGCGAATTGCGCGAGCCCTGCGGCACTTCATAGACCTTGACCCAGTACACGCGGCCGCGGTTCGAGAAGCACAGGATGTAGTCGTGCGTGTTCGCGATGAAAAGCGTCTCGATCCAGTCGTCTTCCTTCATCTGCGTCGCCTGCTTGCCGCGACCGCCGCGCTTCTGCGCGCGGTACTCGGACAACGGCTGCGACTTCACGTAGCCCGCGTGCGACATCGTGACGACCATGTCCTGCGGCGTGATCAGATCCTCGGTGTTCAGCTCGGTCGCGTTCAGCTCGATCTTCGAGCGGCGCGCGTCGCCGAATTCGGCCTTCACCGAGGTCAGTTCCTCGCCGATCATCGTCGTGATCCGCTCGGGGCGCGCGAGGATGTCCAGCAGGTCTGCGATCTGCGCCATCACGTCGCGGTACTCGCCGATGATCTTGTCCTGCTCGAGGCCGGTCAGGCGCTGCAGACGCATCTGCAGGATTTCCTGCGCCTGCGTGTCGGACAGGCGGTACAGCCCGTCGGTCTGCATCCCGAACGCCGGGTTCAGGCCTTCCGGACGGTACGCGGAACGGCCGCCGGCCGCCGCGTTCTCGCTCTCGGCGCGCGTCAGCATCTCGCGCACGAGCGACGAATCCCACGGCTTCGCCATCAGTTCCTGCTTCGCGATCGGCGGCGTCGGCGCGGCCTTGATGATCGCGATGAACTCGTCGATGTTCGCGAGCGCGACCGCGAGACCTTCGAGCACGTGGCCGCGTTCGCGAGCCTTGCGCAGTTCGTAGATCGTGCGGCGCGTCAGCACTTCGCGTCGGTGCGACAGGAAGCACTGCAGGATTTCCTTCAGGTTCAGCAGCTTCGGCTGGCCATCGACGAGCGCGACCATGTTCATGCCGAACGTGTCCTGCAGCTGCGTCGCCTTGTACAGGTTGTTCAGCACCACTTCCGGCACTTCGCCGCGCTTGAGCTCGATCACGACGCGCATGCCGCTCTTGTCGGACTCGTCGCGGATGTCGGAAATGCCTTCGAGCTTCTTCTCGTTGACGAGCTCGGCGATCCGCTCGAGCAGCGAGCGCTTGTTCACCTGATACGGCAGCTCGTCGACGATGATCGCCATCCGCTGGCCGCGGTCGATCTCCTCGAAGTGCGTGGCCGCACGCATCACGACGCGCCCGCGCCCGGTGCGGTAGCCGTCGCGCACGCCGGCGACGCCGTAGATGATGCCGGCCGTCGGGAAGTCCGGCGCCGGGATGATCTCGATCAGCTCGTCGATCGTCGCTTCCGGGTTGCCGAGCAGGTGCTGGCACGCGTCGACGACTTCGTTCAGGTTGTGCGGCGGGATGTTGGTCGCCATGCCGACCGCGATGCCCGACGAGCCGTTGATCAGCAGGTTCGGAATGCGCGACGGCAGGACCGACGGCTGCATTTCGTTGCCGTCGTAGTTCGGCTCGAAATCGACGGTTTCCTTGTCGATGTCGGCGAGCAGCTCGTGGCCGATCTTCGCCATGCGAATTTCGGTGTAACGCATCGCCGCGGCATTGTCGCCGTCGATCGAGCCGAAGTTGCCCTGCCCGTCGATCAGCATGTAGCGCAGCGAGAAATCCTGCGCCATCCGCACGATCGTGTCGTAGACCGCGGTATCGCCGTGAGGGTGGTATTTACCGATCACGTCACCGACGATACGCGCCGACTTCTTGTACGCGCGGTTCCAGTCGTTGTTCAGTTCGTGCATCGCGAACAACACGCGCCGGTGCACGGGCTTGAGGCCATCGCGGACATCCGGGAGGGCACGTCCGACGATCACGCTCATCGCGTAATCGAGATACGAACGGCGCATTTCCTCCTCTAGGGAGGTGGGCAGGGTCTCTTTGGCGAATTGATCCATGTATCCGTATCGTTTCGGAGCGAAGACGGCGAACGCCTTTCGCGTGGGCGCTGCATGCGCAACGCAACGCGAGATTCTAACATGCGCCCATCGGCCGCCAATCCGCCTCCCCCACTATATGTAAACAGCAAAAATCGCGGCCGCGGCGAATCGGCCGAAATCCTCGGTCGAAATCGGGCCGACGAAAGGGTACGCGGGTACGCGACGCGACGCGACGTCGCAGGCGATCGCATCCGCCGCGTTTCCTGCGCGCGAGTAAACAACCGCATGCAATCGCGCAATTTCGCCGCCCCGCTCTTGACAATCTCTAAAAGTTACGGCAGGCGGGTGTTGCGCATGCACCACAAAGTTGAAGCGATCTTGGGGTGGGGAGGATTTTTTTTCGTAGGAAGGGAACGATATGGCAAAATGCCAACGCACTGAAAGTTAGACGCTGCTCGAAGTCTACACAGAGCGGTGCCGCGTTTTTTGTGCCGCACCAATGTTATACTTCGAGCAATGTATGACTTGTCACCGTCAACAGGCTCGCAGTAAACCTGCGGTAATCTCAATTTCGAGAGGAGAAATATGAATAAACTTTCAAAGCTCGCGTTCATTGCAGCTACCGCAGTTATGGCTGCATCCGCTTCGGCACAGTCGGTGCCGGCGTCGCGTCAAGCCGTCAATGACAACTGGGTAAACGGCACGGGCGAATGGGTGTGGATGAACGGCACGAACGAGCTCTGCTGGCGCGATGCGTTCTGGACGCCGGCCACCGCCAACGCGAAGTGCGATGGCGCACTGGTCGCCCAGGCACCGCAGCCGCCGGTCGCTCCGGTCGCTCCGGCCATCACGAGCCAGAAGATCACGTATCAAGCTGACGCACTGTTCGACTTCGACAAGGCAACGCTCAAGCCGCTGGGCAAGCAAAAGCTGGACGAACTGTCGTCGAAGATCCAGGGCATGAACACGGAAGTGGTCGTCGCAACGGGCTACACGGACCGCATCGGTTCGGACAAGTACAACGACCGTCTGTCGCTGCGCCGCGCGCAAGCCGTGAAGTCGTACCTGGTCAGCAAGGGTGTGCCGGCCAACAAGATCTACACGGAAGGCAAGGGCAAGCGCAACCCGGTTACGACCGGCTGCAACCAGAAGAACCGCAAGCAACTCATCGCCTGCCTCGCACCGGACCGCCGCGTGGAAGTCGAAGTGGTCGGTACGCAAGAAGTCCAGAAGACGACCGTTCCGGCAAACTAAGCCGCGGTTTTCGACTGCTTCAAAGCCCCGCTCCGGCGGGGCTTTTTCATTGACGCCCGTCCAGGCGCTCGCTGGCCTCGCCGTCCGCCCGCTTATATACTCGGGGCTGACGCACCGACGCACCGCCCTCCTCTCGTAGCCCGTTTGCCGACATGACCAACGCCGATCCGCACGAACTCCAGAAATTCAGCGACCTCGCCCATCGGTGGTGGGACCCGAATGCCGAATTCAAACCGCTGCACGACCTGAACCCGGTACGGCTCGGCTGGATCGACGCGCATGCGCACCTGGCCGGCAAGCGCGTGCTCGACATCGGCTGCGGCGGCGGCATCCTGTCCGAATCGATGGCCGGACTCGGCGCACAGGTGAAAGGCATCGACCTGTCGACCGAAGCGCTTGGCGTGGCCGATCTGCACAGTCTCGAAAGCGGCATTTCGGTCGATTACGAGGCGATCGCCGCCGAAGCGATCGCCGCGCGCGAACCGAGCAGCTACGACGTCGTCACGTGCATGGAGATGCTCGAGCACGTGCCGTCGCCCGCCGATATCGTGGCCGCGTGCGCGACGCTCGTGAAGCCGGGCGGCTGGGTATTCTTCTCGACGCTGAACCGCAACCTGAAGTCCTACCTGTTCGCGGTGATCGGCGCGGAATACATCGCACAAATGCTGCCGAAGGGCACGCACGATTACGCGCGCTTCATCCGCCCGTCGGAACTGGCCGGCTTCGTGCGCGCGACGGATCTGCACATCGCCGAGATCAAGGGCATCACGTATCACCCGATCGGCAAGCGCTTCGCGCTGTCGAACGACACCGACATCAACTACCTCGTCGCATGCCGACGCGGCGCATGACCTTTTGACCGGCATGACGACTCCCCTTTCGACCGCGCGGATCGCAGACGAACCGCGCCTGCTGCACTGCGATGCGGTCCTGTTCGATCTGGACGGCACGCTCGCCGACACGGCGCCCGATCTCGCGGCAGCCGTCAACAAGATGCAGCGCGCGCGCAGCCTGCCCGAAACGTCGCTCGACGTGCTGCGGCCGCTGGCCTCGGCCGGCGCACGCGGCCTGCTCGGCGGCGCGTTCGGCATCGATCCGCACACGGCCGGCTACGAAGCGATGCGCGACGAGTTCCTGGCCAACTACGCAGCCGACCTCTGCGTGCATACGACGCTGTTCCCCGGCATCGGCGACGTGCTCGACGAACTCGATGCGCGCGGCGTACGCTGGGGCATCGTCACGAACAAGGCGATGCGGCTCACCGCGCCGCTCGTCGAGCTGCTCGGCCTCGCGCCGCGCGCCGCCTGCATCGTCGGGGGCGACACTACGCCGCATCCGAAACCGCATCCGGCCCCGCTGCTGCATGCGGCCGACCAGTTGACGCTCGCGCCCGAGCGTATCGTCTACGTCGGCGACGACCTGCGCGACATTCAGGCCGGCAGCGCCGCCGGCATGGCCACCGTCGCAGCCGCATACGGCTATTGCGGCGACGGCGTCGCGCCGGCCGACTGGCAGGCCCAGCACCTCGTCGATACGACGCAGGAACTGCGGGACCTGCTGCGCGATGTTGGGCTATAATGATCGATCTTATCCGCGGGGGCGACCTGGTTTCGACAGGGGTTGTGAAGCGGCTAGGGCATGTCGAGGACCCGTCACCTCGTTAATCAATGGGAAAATCGTAACTGCAAACGACGATACGTTCGCACTGGCAGCCTAAGGGCCGCCGTCCTCTGCCTAGTTCACTGACGGGCTAGTGTCGCAAGACCGGTAGCAATACCGCCAGAGGTCATTTACGTCAGTTAAGCCCTGTCGGCGTCGCGACGCCAGGGTCGAAAATCTAGCGAATCGCCGTAGTGCAGCGTGTTCGTCCGCGTCGCTGCGGTTAAATCAAAAGACTGGACTAAACATGTAGAACTAGTCGTGGAGCGCTTCTGGACGCGGGTTCGATTCCCGCCGCCTCCACCAAATTCCGCGCTCGTCGCACGAACCCCGCATGACGCCAGTCTGCGGGGTTTTTTGTTGCCGGCGTAACGCGCACGCCCCACGCCTTCCCTTCCCTTCCGAAAAAGCGCCCAGCCACGGACGGGCCGGGCGGAATGCCGCCGGTGTTCGGCGGCCGGAGGTGACGGATGTTTCTCCCGCGCCCGCGCCATCGTCGATTGCGCCGGGTGGCGGCCGGCCCGGTGGTCAGGCTTCGGGCAGCGCGCGACGCATCGCCGCGCCGGGGCCCGCGCCGCCCATACCGGGCGAGGTGCCGCTTAGCTGCCGCGATACAGCGACTTCATTTCCTCCGCGCTGGCCGGGCGCACACCCATTGCGCGCGAACCCGACGCCGATGCGCCCTGCGCCTGCGCACCGTAGCCGCCGGCGTCGGCGCCTCGAGCCTGTGCGAGCGCACTGCGCTGCTGCTCCGCGACACGCGCCGTTGCGGCCTGGATCGCTTCCGGATAATGCGGGTCCTCGCCGCGGGCGGTGTTGTAACCGGCCTGCTGGAGTTGAACCAGTTCGGCACGGACCTGCGCACGGGTGATCGTCGAACCCGACTGGGCGAACGACACGACCGGAGCAACGAGAGCAGCGGCAACGACAACGGCTTGAACGAGCGACTTCATGATGACCTACCTCCAGATTTGTCTGATTCGGCGGTGAACACCTTGATCAGCGCCGACAAACCGAAGTTTATGTAGGTGGATGCTTAAGAATAAGGCAGGTTTGAGGAAGACATCCTTCCTGATTTACGGGTTAACCCTTAATCACTGTCGGCGCGGCCCATGCGGGCGAACGGCCGCTTCGTCCATCCCGCATTACATGAACGCTCGCCAGAAAGCGTGAGCCCCGCGAAGCGACGGGCTTCGCGGGGCTCGAATCAAGCGAGATCGGGGTGGAACGTACGCAGCGTCCGTCAGTGGATCACGCTGCGGCGCAGAAGAGGCGCCCCGCTCGGGCGCCGACACGCTGCCTGCCCGTTACCGGGTATCCATCGGGCACTTCAGGTTGCAGCCGTTCGGGTCGCCCAGGTCACCCTTGCGGCGCAATGCCGACTTCTTGCCGCTCTGATATTTCTCCGACGGCGCCGACGCCGCGAACGGCATCTGCGGGTGTTCGTTCAGGCGGAACTGTTCGCTCAGGATGCCGCCGGGCACACCCGGGGAATTCTGCGCGAACGCAAACGGCGAAGCGACGACCAGCAGCCCCGCGGTCAACGCTGCCGCGGCAAGGGGAACGGAAAATTTCATGTCGGGATGACGCCTGAACGGCGTGCTTGTTGGAACGTTGATCGAGCGGCAAGCGTAGCGCAAATCCCCCGCTGCTGCAGCGCGATTCGATCGCCGCCGCGTTACCGGGAATTGCCGTCCGGCGCGCGCGCGCCGTCGCCGCCGGCCAGCCCGGTCGCGATGTGCTCCAGCGCGCCGCACGCGGCCGGATCGTAGCCGTCGAGATGCGCGACGCGCTCGACGAAGCGTGCGTCGCGCAGCAGCGCCAGCACATCGGCCAGCGGCCGCACATCGAGCCGCGCGCGTTCGCAGGCGAAGTAATAGTCCTCGTCGACGACCGGGATGAAGTCGAGCCCGAAATGACGGGCGGCCGGCTCGACGCCGAAACCGAGATCGGCCATGCCGCTCGCGACGAACGCCGCGATCGCCGAATGCGTGAGTTCGGCCGACGCATAGCCGTCGATGCGCTCCGGATCGATGCCGATCGCGCGCAACGCGAGATCGAGCAGCATGCGCGTGCCAGATCCCGGCTGCCGATTGACGAAGCGGATGTCGTTGCGTGCCAGATCCGCGAGCCCACGGACCTGCTTCGGGTTGCCGCGGGGAACGAACAATCCCTGCTGGCGGCGCGTCAGGTGAATCAGCACGTGGCGCGTGTCGTCGAGCCACGGCCGGTAGATTTGCGCGCACTGCGCGCGAAACGCGCCGCGCGGCAAATGGAAGCCGGCGAGGTCGCATTCGCCGCGCGCGAGCGCCTGCACGGCCTCGACGCTCTCGCGGTATTTGATGTCGACGGCCGCCTGCGCATCGACGAGCGCGGAGACGAGCGTCGCCACCGCGTACCCGTGCGACGCATGAATGCGCACGGCCCCGTCGCGCTGCGCGAGCCGGCGGTTCAGTTCGCTGGCCACCTCGGCCGCCAGCGTGCGCAGGTTCCCGTCGAGGCGGCTGCGCGCGAGGCGCTGCGCATCGACGACCGCCTGCCCGAGCGCCGACAGCGTCGACCCCTTGCCGCGCGCGGTCTCGATCAGCGCGCCGCCGACGCACAACTCCAGCGCGCGCAGCATGCCCCACGCGTGCCGGTACGACAGCCCCTTGGCTTGCGCAGCCTGAGCGATGCTGCCCGTCTCGGCCACGAGTTCCAGCAGCGGCGCGACGTCGGACAGGCTGGCCGACCGGCCTTCGGTGTCGCGCACGGTCAGATACGCGTCGCATTCGATCCGAATCAATTATGTACTCCGATTTCCTATTGCGACCGCGAAATCTTCCGCTTATCGTTGGTGAAAATCAATCAGAACGAAGTCACGCTGCGCACTATATGAATTCCGAGCGCATATGAGACTTTGGAGGAGCATAACCGATGTCCCCGAATTCCCCTGCGCCCGACGCGCTCGTCGAGCGCCATGCGCGCGCCGGCCGGTCGCTCGTCGCGATCCTGCACGCGATCCAGGACGACGCGGGCTACGTGCCTTCGGGCTGCGTCGCACCGCTCGCCAAAGCGCTGAACCTGTCGCGCGCGGAAGTGCACGGCGTCCTGACCTACTACCACCATTTCCGCACCGCGCCGCCCGCGCGCGTGACGATCCAGATGTGCCGCGCCGAAGCGTGCCGCAGCATGGGCTGCGAAACGCTCGCCGCCCACGCGGAAGCCCGCACGGGCTGCCGGTTCGACGCCGCGCACGGCGACGGGGCCGCGGGCCACACGCCGGACGACGTCGCGCTCGAATCGGTCTACTGCCTCGGACTGTGCGCGCAATCGCCGTCGATGACGGTCAATGGCGTGCTCCACGCCAAGGTCACGCCGGAGAAGTTCGACGCGCTGCTGGCCGACGCGGTCGCCCACACGCCGGAGGCCGCATGACGACCCGCATCTATGTTCCGCGCGATTCGTCCGCGCTGGCGCTCGGCGCCGACGCGCTCGCCGCCGCGATCGCGGCCGAAGCCGAACGGCGCGGCGTCGCGATCGAACTGGTCCGCAACGGCTCGCGCGGGCTGCTGTGGCTCGAGCCGCTCGTCGAGGTCGGGACGGCCGCGGGCCGCGTCGGCTATGCGAACCTGTCGGCCGCCGACGTGCCGGCCCTGTTCGACGCCGACTGGCTCGATGGCGGCGCGCATCCGAGCGGTGTCGGCCTCGTCGACGCGCTGCCGTATCTCGCCCGCCAGCAACGACTCACGTTTGCGCGGATCGGCCTGACCGATCCGCTGTCGATCGACGACTACCTGAAACACGAAGGCCTCGCCGGCCTGAAGAACGCACTGGCGCTCGACGGCGACGCCGCATGCGAAACGCTGATCGAGTCGGGGCTGCGCGGCCGCGGCGGCGCGGCGTTCCCGGCCGGCATCAAGTGGCGTACCGTGCGGCAAGCCCGCGCCGCGCAGAAATACATCGTCTGCAACGCGGACGAAGGCGACTCGGGCACGTTCTCCGACCGCCTGCTGATGGAATGCGATCCGTACTGCCTGATCGAAGGGATGATCATCGCGGGCGTCGCCACCGGCGCGACGGTCGGCTACATCTACGTGCGCAGCGAATACCCGCACGCGATCGCCACGCTCGAAGCCGCGATCGTTCGCGCGCGTGAAGCCGGCTGGCTCGGCGAGCATGTGCTCGGCTCCGCGCATGCGTTCGAGCTGCACGTCGCGAAAGGCGCGGGCTCGTACGTGTGCGGCGAGGAAACGGCGCTGCTCGAATCGCTCGAGGGCAAGCGCGGCGTCGTGCGCGCGAAGCCGCCGCTGCCCGCGCTCGCGGGCCTGTTCGGCCAGCCGACCGTGATCAACAACGTGATCACGCTCGCGACGGCGCCCGTGATCTTCGCGCGCGGCGCCGCGTTCTATCGCGACTACGGGATGGGCCGCTCGCGCGGCACGCTGCCGTTCCAGCTGGCGGGCAACATCCGTCACGGCGGCCTCGTCGAGCTCGCGTTCGGCGTCACGCTGCGCGAGCTGCTGTTCGACTTCGGCGGCGGCACGGCCAGCGGCCGGCCGGCCCGCGCCGCGCAGGTCGGCGGCCCGCTCGGCACCTACCTGCCCGATCACCAGTGGGACGTGCCGCTCGACTACGAGGCGTACACGGCGATCGGCGCGGTGGTCGGCCACGGCGGCATCGTGCTGCACGACGACACGTCGAATCTCGCCGAGCTGGCCGAATACGCGATGAAGTTCTGCGCGATCGAATCGTGCGGCAAGTGCACGCCGTGCCGGATCGGTTCGACGCGCGGCGTCGAGACGATCGCGCGGATCCGCGACGGCGACACGTCGGAGCGGCAAATCACGCTGTTGCGCGACCTGTGCGACACGATGCTCGCCGGTTCGCTGTGCGCGATGGGCGGCATGACGCCGTACCCGGTGCTGTCCGCGCTCGACCATTTCCCCGAAGATTTCGGGCTCGCTGCCGGCAAGGATGCCGCGTCGGGCCCGGTCAAGGCTGCGGCCTGACCCAGAAGGAGCCCTGCATGTCCCTCGACACGAACAACGTCCGCCAAGGCGGCTGCGGCTCGGGCCAATGCGCGTGCAAGAGCGCCGCCCAGGCGCACGCACGCGATCCGCACGACGAGACCGACTACGGCACGCCGCAACGGTACGCCGATACCGACGTCACGCTCGAAATCGACGGCCAGCCGGTCACGGTGCCGGCCGGCACATCGGTGATGCGCGCGGCGATCGAAGCCGGCGTCAACGTCCCGAAGCTGTGCGCGACCGATTCGCTCGAGCCGTTCGGCTCGTGCCGGCTGTGCCTCGTCGAGATCGAAGGCCGGCGCGGCTATCCGGCGTCGTGCACGACGCCGGCCGAAGCCGGCATGAAGGTGCGCACGCAGTCGGACCGGCTGCAGTCCCTGCGCCGCAACGTGATGGAGCTGTACATCTCCGATCACCCGCTCGACTGCCTCACCTGCCCGGCCAACGGCGACTGCGAGCTGCAGGACATGGCCGGCGTGGTCGGGCTGCGCGAAGTGCGCTACGGCTTCGATGGCGCCAATCACCTGAAGGACACGAAGGACGAATCGAATCCGTACTTCACGTACGATCCGTCGAAGTGCATCGTCTGCAACCGCTGCGTACGCGCGTGCGAGGAAACGCAGGGCACGTTCGCGCTGACGATCGCCGCGCGCGGCTTCGAATCGCGCGTCGCCGCCGGCGAAAGCGAATCGTTCATGGCGTCGGAATGCGTGTCGTGCGGCGCGTGCGTCGCCGCCTGCCCGACGGCCACGCTGCAGGAAAAATCCGTCGTGCAGCTCGGGCAGGCCGAGCACTCGGTCGTCACGACCTGCGCGTATTGCGGCGTCGGCTGCTCGTTCAAGGCCGAGATGAAGGGCACGCAGGTCGTGCGCATGACGCCGCACAAGAACGGTCTCGCGAACGAAGGCCACGCGTGCGTGAAGGGACGCTTCGCGTGGGGCTATGCGACGCACAAGGACCGCATCACGAAGCCGATGATCCGCGAGAAGATCACCGACCCGTGGCGCGAAGTGAGCTGGGACGAAGCCCTCACCTACGCGGCGACGCAATTCCGCAAGCTGCAGCAGAAGTACGGCCGCGATTCGATCGGCGGGATCACGTCGTCGCGCTGCACGAACGAGGAAACCTATCTCGTGCAGAAGCTCGTGCGTGCGGCGTTCGGCAACAACAACGTCGATACCTGCGCCCGCGTGTGCCACTCGCCGACCGGCTATGGCCTCAAGACGACGCTCGGAGAATCGGCCGGCACGCAGACGTTCGCATCGGTCGGCCAGGCCGACGTGATCGTCGTGATGGGCGCGAACCCGACCGACGGCCATCCGGTGTTCGGCTCGCGGCTGAAGCGGCGCGTGCGCGAAGGCGCGAAGCTGATCGTGATCGACCCGCGCCGCATCGACGTCGTCGACGGCCCGCACGTGAAGGCCACGCATCATCTGCAGCTGCGCCCCGGCACCAACGTCGCGATCGTCAACGCACTGGCGCACGTGATCGTCACCGAAGGGCTGGTGGCCGACGCCTTCGTCGCCGAGCGCTGCGACACGCGCGCGTTCGAGCAATGGCGCGACTTCGTCGCGCAGGCGGACAATTCGCCCGAGGCGACCGCGGACGTGACGGGCGTGCCGGCCGAGCTGGTGCGCGAGGCCGCACGCCTGTACGCGACGGGCGGCAACGCCGCGATCTATTACGGCCTGGGCGTGACCGAACACGCGCAGGGATCGACGACGGTGATGGGCATCGCGAACCTCGCGATGGCGACCGGCAACGTCGGCCGCGAAGGCGTCGGCGTCAATCCGCTGCGCGGCCAGAACAACGTGCAGGGTTCGTGCGACATGGGCTCGTTCCCGCACGAACTGCCCGGCTACCGGCACATCAGCGACGAGGTCGTGCGCACGCAGTTCGAACAGGCGTGGTCGGCCACGCTGCAGCCGGAGCCGGGGCTGCGCATCCCGAACATGTTCGACGCGGCACTCGACGGCAGCTTCAAGGGGCTTTACTGCCAGGGCGAGGACATCGTCCAGTCGGACCCGAACACGCAGCACGTCGCGGCCGCGCTGTCGGCGATGGAATGCATCGTCGTGCAGGACATCTTCCTGAACGAAACCGCGAAATACGCGCACGTGCTGCTGCCGGGCTCGACGTTCCTCGAAAAGGACGGCACGTTCACGAACGCGGAGCGCCGGATCTCGCGCGTGCGCAAGGTGATGCCGCCGCTCGCGGGCTACGCGGACTGGGAAGTCACGCTGCTGCTGTCGCAGGCGCTCGGCTACGACATGCACTACACGCATCCGTCGGAAATCATGGACGAGATCGCGCGGCTCACGCCGACCTTCTCGGGCGTGTCGTACGAGAAGCTCGACGCGCTCGGCAGCATCCAGTGGCCGTGCAACGAACACGCGCCGGAAGGCACGCCGACCATGCACATCGACACGTTCGTGCGCGGCAAGGGGCGGTTCGTGATCACCAAGTTCATTCCGACGCCGGAGAAGGTCACACAGCGCTATCCGCTGATCCTGACGACGGGCCGCATCCTGTCGCAATACAACGTCGGCGCGCAGACGCGCCGGACCGAAAACGTCCGGTGGCACGAAGAGGATCGCCTCGAGATCCATCCGCACGACGCGGAGGACCGCGGGATCCGCACCGGCGACTGGGTCGGCATCGAATCGCGCGCGGGGCAGACGGTGCTGCGCGCGCTGGTGTCCGAGCGCATGCAGCCGGGCGTCGTGTACACGACGTTCCACTTCCCCGAATCGGGGGCGAACGTGATCACGACGGACAGCTCCGACTGGGCGACGAACTGCCCGGAATACAAGGTGACGGCCGTGCAGGTGCTGCCGGTGGCGCAACCGTCCGACTGGCAACAAGCGTATGCGCGCTTCAACTCGGAGCAGCTCGATTTGCTCGAGCGCCGCGCCGCCGAGCCGGCCGCCGCGACGACGGGCAAGTGAGGCAACCATGGACCACGACCACCTGATCGACATGGCCAACCAGATCGGCGCGTTCTTCGAATCGATGCCCGATCGCGACGAAGCGCTGGCCGGCATCGCCGAGCATATCCGGCGCTTCTGGGAGCCGCGGATGCGTCGCGCGTTGCTCGCCGCGCTCGACGATCCGTCGAGTGAAGCCGGACAGCGCGCGGCGCCGATCGTGCGCGATGCGATCGCCGCGCATCGCGCGTCGCTCGTCCCTGCCGCGGCGCCCGCCTGAGCGCGCGGCTACGCGGATACCGACATGCCCGCGAACCAGCTTTCGCAGTGGCGCAGCAGCGCGTTCGCGTCGGTCGCCGTGCGCCCGCGCGCGGCGACATAGCCGTCCGGCCGCAGCAGATAGAACGACGGCCGCGAGCGGCCGTATTCCTGCGCGAGCCCCGCGGCGCCGTCGCCTTCGGCATCGGCGACGCGCCACACGCGCACCGCTTCCGGCATGATCCGTTCGAGCCCCTGCACGAGCGCCTGCGCATCGGCCGGGATCGGCGGCACCTCGCCGGCGTCGGTATTCGCCGGCTCTTCCAGCAGCAACAGCGTGAAACTCGCCGGATCGTGAAGATCGTATAGCCGCGCCGTGCCGGGCGCGCGACCGAGCGGCCCGTCGAGCACGTGCACGAGCGCGTCGGGTGCGCGCTCGCCCGCGCGCGGACCGCCGTCGAGCACGCGCTCGAGCGTGAGCGGACTCTTCCGGTACTGCACGCCGAGCTCGCTGACCGTGCGCCTGAGCGCGTCGCGCATCGGCCCGAACGATGCCAGCAGCGGCACGACGTGATCGCGCAGCAGCTTCATCGCGCCGCGCTCGGCTTCGACCACCTGCGTGACGAAACCGGTCTGCCGCAACACGTCGCGCTCGATCGGATGGCGCTCCGCGTGATACGTGTCGAGCAACCGCTCGGGCGCACCGGCGCGCAGCACGCGCGCGAGCTTCCAGCCGAGGTTGAACGCCTCCTGGATGCCGGTGTTCATGCCCTGCGCGCCGGCCGGGCTGTGAACGTGCGCGGCGTCGCCCGCGAAAAACACGCGGCCGTGACGCAGCCGGTCGACCATCCGGCTGTGGAGATGGAAATACGACGACCACGCGAGATCGCTTGGCGAGATCGATGCGCCGACGCGCGCGCGGATGATCGTGTCGCATTCGTCGAGCGACGGCGTCGAGTCGGGCGACGCGCCGCTGCCGGGCGGCCGGTCCGCGACGAGCCGGTAACGGCCGCCGCCCATCGGAAACAGGCCCGCGATGCCCGCGGGCGTCGTGAACAGGTGGATCTCCTCGTCGGACCAGTCGGGTATCGCCGCGAAATCGGCCAGCAGGAAAGTCTGTTCGAACGCATGTCCGGTAAAGCCCAGGCCGAGCAGGTGCCTGACCGTGCTGTGCGCGCCGTCGGCGGCGATCAGGTACGACGGCGCGAACGACTCGTCGCGGCCGTCGGCGCGGCGCAGCGTCACGTCGAGCGACGTAGCGCCCGTGTCGCACGCGGTCAGCGCCGTACCGCGTTCGACGGTCACCCCCATTCCGGCCAGGTGCTCGGCGAGCAGCCGCTCGGTGACGCTCTGGTCGAGAAACATCAGATACGGATAGCGCGTTTGCAGCGGATCGAAATCGAGTCGCGCGATCACGCGGCCGTCGGCATGCAGCTCGGCCGCATGCGCGCGATGGCCGAGCGCGAGAAACGGTTCGACCGCGCGATGCTGCTCCAGCAGTTCGAGCGTGCGCGCCTGGATGCCGATCGCACGCGAAAACGGCGCCGGTGCGGCGAGACGATCGATGATGCGCACCGGCACGCGAGTCCGCGCGAGGCTCATCGCCGCGGCAAGGCCGGTCGGCCCCGCGCCGACGATCAGCACGGGCGGGATATCGGATAGTGTGTCAGCCATGGAGACCTCGATGACACGCGACCCTGCCAGTCTACGCCGCTCCGCGTGACGGGGCCATATGCCGACCGGCCGATGCGCGGCCTCGCCGCGCGGTGTGGGAAAATACGCGCTTTCCGCCCCTTTTCGCGTCATGGATTCCGCATTCGACCGGGCGTACGCCGCACATCGCGCGGGCCGCCTCGCCGAGGCCGAGCACGGCTATCGCCACGCACTCGCCTCCAACCCTGCCAACGCCGACGCGCTGCACCTGTTCGGCGTGCTGCGGCACCAGCAGGGCCAGCATGCCGAGGCAGCCGACCTCGTCGGCCGCGCCGTCGCGCTGCGTCCGGACGATGCCGCGCTGCAGCTCAATCTCGGCAACGCGCTGAAAGCGCTGGGCCGGCTCGACGAAGCGATCGACCGCTTCCGCAACGCGCTGACGCTCGCGCCCGAATTCCCGCTCGCGCACTACAACCTCGGCAACGCGTATGCGGCGCTGCAGCGTCACGACGATGCGATCGACGCGTTCGGCCGTGCGCTGCGGCTCACGCCCGACGACGCATCGATCCACAACAATCTCGGCAACGCGCTGAACGCGCTCGGCCGCCACGACGACGCGCTCGCCGCGTTCGGTCGCGCGCTCGAGCTACGGCCCGGCCATGCGGGCGCGCACAACAACCTCGCGATGGCGCTGAGCGCGATGGGTCGCGCCGACGATGCGATCGCGCACTTCCAGGCTGCGATCGCCGCGCAGCCGCGGTTCGTCGCCGCGCATTTCAATCTCGGCAACACGTTCGATGCGGTCGGCCGGCATGCCGAGGCGGCCGCGGCGTTCGAAGCCGCGCTCGCACTGCACCCGCCGTTTCCGCTCGCGCTGTTCGGGCTCGCGAACGCACTCTGCGCGCAGGCGCGCCACCGCGACGCGCTGCCCTACTACGAGCGCGCCGTCGGGCTCGATCCGTCGTTCGGGCTCGCGTGGCTGAATCTCGGCAACGCACATCACGCGCTCGGCGCGCACGAGATGGCGCTGCGCGCATTCGACCAGGCGCTGCGCGTCGCGCCCGATCTCACGCTCGCGCGGCTGCATCGCGCGGTCACGCTGCTGACGCTGCGCGACTTCACGCGCGGCCTGCCCGCGTACGAAGCGCGTCACGAGACGCCCGGCGCGACGCCGCTCGGCGCGCTGCCGCGCTGGCAAGGCGAGCCGATTACGTCGCGCACGCTGCTGATCCGCGCGGAACAGGGGTTCGGCGACACGCTGCAGTTCGTCCGCTTCGTGCCGCAGGTGCGCGCACGCTGCGCGCGCGTCGTGCTCGAAGTCCAGCCGGAACTCGTCGCGCTGCTGACGCCGGCCGCCGCGCGCTGGCGCGTGACGCTCGTCCCGCAAGGCGCCGCGAAGCCGCCGGCCGCGGACGTCGCCTGCACGCTGATGAGCCTGCCGTTCCTGCTCGGGCTTCAGCCGGAAGACATCGTCGGCTCGCGCTACCTCGATGCACCCGACGGCGCCCGGCGGCGCTTTCGCGGCTCGCTCGGCGGGCAGTCGAAGCGCAAGTTCGGCCTCGCGTGGTCGGGGCGCCGACAGGCGCAGGAAAACCGCTCGATGCCGTTCGATGCGCTCGCGCCGCTGCTCGCGCTGCCGGACATCGACTGGATCGTGCTGCAGCCCGCGCTCGACGACGACGAACGCGCGCGCGTCGATGCGCATCCGCGCGTGCATCGTCTCGACGGCCGGCTGAACGACTTTGCCGATACGGCCGCGCTGGTCGAGCGCCTCGACGGCGTCGTCACGATCGACACGGCGGTCGCGCACCTCGCGGGCGCGCTCGGCAAGCCGCTGTGGGTCATGCTGCCGTTCGCTCCCGACTGGCGCTGGTTCACCGGCGACGACTGCCCGTGGTATGCGCGCGCCAGCATCGCGCGCCAGCCTGCGCCGGGCGCGTGGCCCGACGTGGCGGCCACGGTGGCCGACATGCTGCGCGAAGCATGACCGCAAACGAACAAGGGAGCGCATTGCGCTCCCTTGTTCAAGGTGATCCGCGGCCGACGTCGCGCACTATGCCGGCCGCCGTCAGGCCGACTTGTACTGGTTGCGCGCGTCGGACGTGCGGTACAGCACGAGCGTCGCGATCAAGCCGCAGATCGCGGCCACACTCAGCCACAGCCCCGGCGCCGCCTTGTTGCCGGTCTGGTGGATCAGCAGCGTCGAGATCGCCGGCGTGAAGCCGCCGATCGTCGTGGCCAGGCTGTACGCGAGCGAGAAACCGGCCGTCCGCACGTCGGCCGGCATCACTTCGGTGAGCGCGACGACCATCGCCCCGTTGTACGACGCGTACAGGAACGACAGCCACAGCTCGACCGCGAGCAGCCGCAGGAACGACGGATCGCCGACGAGCCAGCGCACGGCCGGGTAAGCCGACAGCAGCGTCAGCACGGTGAACGCGATCAGCACCGGGCGGCGGCCGATACGGTCGGACAGCGCACCGGACAGCGGCAGCCACACGAGATTCGAGATCCCGACGCAGACGGTCACGACGAGTGCATCGAGCGACGACAGATGCAGCACTTCCTTGCCGAACGTCGGCGTGTACGCGGTAATCATGTAGAACGACACCGTCGTCATGATCACCATCCCCATGCCGGCCACCACGACGCCCCAGTTGTCGAGCATCGAGCGCATGATCTCGCCCATCGTCGGGCGGTGGCGCTTCGCGAGGAATTCGTCGGTCTCCTTCAGCGAACGGCGGATCAGGAACAGGAACGGCACGATCAGGCAGCCGATCAGGAACGGAATGCGCCAGCCCCACGCGGTCATTTCCTCGACCGGCAGCGCGCGGTTCAGCACGACGCCGACGAACGCGGCGAACACGACGGCCACCTGCTGGCTGCCCGACTGCCACGACGTATAGAACCCCTTGTGGCCCTTCGTCGCGATCTCCGACAGGTAGACCGACACGCCGCCGAGTTCGACGCCCGCCGAGAAGCCCTGCAACAACCGGCCGAGCAGCACGAGCACCGGCGCGAGCACGCCGATCGTC
This sequence comes from Burkholderia sp. LAS2, assembly GCF_018417615.1. Lineage (NCBI taxonomy): Bacteria > Pseudomonadati > Pseudomonadota > Betaproteobacteria > Burkholderiales > Burkholderiaceae > Burkholderia > Burkholderia sp. LAS2. Next base: position 1,485,879 of record NZ_CP071052.1, on the reverse strand, counting down.
GCATAGCCCGGTATCGCGGCCACCGCGAGCGTGCCGATCGCCATCAGCCCGAGCGTCAGGATCAGCCCCTTGCGGCGGCCGTGATGGTCGATATACGCGCCGAGCACGATCGCGCCGACCGGTCGCATCAGGAAGCCCGCGCCGAATACCGACAGCGACAGCATCAGCGACGCGAACGCGTTGCCGCTCGGAAAGTACGTTTTCGCGATGGCCGACGCGTAATACCCGTAGACCATGAAGTCGTACATTTCCAGGAAGTTGCCGCTGACGACCCGGAAGACGGTGCGGACTTTCGATTCCTGCGCGATGGCAGGCGACGCTGTGGACATGGTTTCTCGCTCAGCTCGGATGGCGCGAATACCGCGCCGCATGGATCCGGCGACGCGCGCCGCGCCGGGTCGGGCCGACGCGCACGGGCATCGCTGCCCGCCGGCGGCACGGCGCGTAACGGCGCGCCGCCGGCATGATCCGCGAATCATGCCACGGCAACCCGACATTTGCCTTGTAGCGCCCCTGTCACCGACGTCGCGATGTCCGCCTCGTACAAGTCGCCCCGAAGCGGACACAAGAATCAGATCGATCTGATCGACCGACCTTCGCCGGCTGACCACAATGTCACGATTTGCGACGACATTTTCACGCCGCGCCGGCACGGATGCCCGTGTCGCACGACGCCCCTGCCATGATCCCATCGCCCCTCGTCCCGGTCGAAGGCGCGCTCGCCCGCCCTCGCGCCACCCCGCTCGACCACGTCCCGCCGTTCGGCCGCGAATGGCGATTTCGCGGCGCACCCGGCGCAGGGCCTGGCAGGAACTGCCTCGCGACGCTGACGACGTCCTGCATCGATGTCGACCGACCGCACCGCGAGTGCCGATGGCAGCCGCTATCCGTGGCGGCGTCGCTGCCGGCTTCGGCCGGGCTGCCTGTCCCGTCGACAGTTGTCCCGGGCCGGCGCTTGCGCCATTCCGCGCGCCACGCTCGCGACCGGCGCGCGATGTACGTCGTCTGCTGGAGCATCGGCGCGCTCGGCATCATCGGCTGGCTGATCGGCACGTACGACCGGCCCGCGGGTTCCGGTCCCGCGTACGCGATCCAGGCGGCCGGCAGTACGCCCGATCACGCCGCGACATCGACCGGTACGATACGTATCGCGGCGGCGCAACCGGATACGTCGACGCATGCGATGCCGCAGCACAAGGTGGCGACGCCTGTCGCGAACACGGTCGAATCGCCGCCAGCCAAGCATCGCGTCGCGCTTCGACCCGCAACGCTTCACCCGCAAGCGACGGCCGACGTGCGGCATGCCGCCCCTGCTTCGCCACGTCGGGCAACCGGCCAGCGCACGGCAAACGCCCCGACCCGTACGCCGGTCGTGCCGCGGCTCGCCGCACATCAGCCGCTCCAGCGTGCGCCGTTCCAGCGCGACGCGGCCAACACCGGCACACGCGATCGACTCGCTCGGCCGCTGCGCACGGCAGATACGCGCGATACACGCGACTCGTTCGACGATCCGGCCACGTTGATCGCAATGGCGAACACGCTGCGCGCCGCGCAGCCGGCCCGGCCGGCGCACCCGCCGGCCGGCGTCGACTGGACGTCGCACCTGTCGCACCGCCGCGTGACCGACGTGCCGGACGCGTTCGCGCATTGACGCCCGCGCAATAAAAAACCCGGCGAAGATCGCTTCGCCGGGTTTTCGCTCGTCTCGTTTCGTCCGCTCGACGACACGTTACTTGTGCACGGGCAGCCCCGTCTCGGTCTGCTTCTCGAGTTGCCGCACCTGCTCCTGCAGATCGCGCAACTGCAACTGCGCCGCCCGCTTCTCGACCTGCAGCGCCTGCGCCTGCTCCTGCGCCGATTTCTGCCGCTGCGCGACTTCGGCCTGCTGGCTGCGCGCGACGCTCAGATCGGCCTGCAACTGCTGCGCACGATTCGCCTGCAGCGCGATCACGCGTTCGAGAAATGCCTTCTGCGCCTGCAGCTCGGTCCGGCGGATCTCGATCTCGGCGAGCTGCGCCGTCTGCTGGACGAAATTCGCGTACACCATCTCCGCGCGCGTCTTTTCCTGCGAACGAATCACGCGCCACAGGTTCTTGTCCTGGAACAGCGCGACGTAATACGTCATCTCGCGCGGATCGAACATCAGGCTCGCACCGTAGCTGCCGTTGTACGTCGTGCGCATCTCGACGATCCGGCCGTCGTGCAGCATCTGCGTCAGCTCGGCGACGTTGCCTTGCACGGCGGCGTCCGTCGCGGCCGACGCCGCCGGCGCCGGCGCCGGCGCCGCGCTGCCGCTCAGGCTCGTGACCGCCGGACGCGTACCGGCGACGGGTGCGGTCGCGTCGGTAGACCAGGCCGTGCCCGCTTGCGCGCAGGCAGCCAGCGCAACGATCCACGTTGCGCATCGTGCAGGGGAGAAATTTCGGAAAGCCAACGTCAGACTCCGGCGAACGAATCGGGACTCGCGATTATCGTGCAAAACGAAACGGCCGCATCTCGAATTAATCGGGATGCGGCCGGCCTTCGTTCAGCACGGAAAATACGGCGTGCTACAGACGCGTTTCGCGCGCCGCGCGCAGAAACGCGTCGAGCAGCGGCGTGCAGTCGAGCAGTTCGGAACCGCCCGCGCGATGGAACTCCGGATGCCACTGCACGCCGACGACGAACGGCGAACGGCGATGGCGAATGCCTTCGATGATCCCGTCGCCGGCCGACACGGCCTCGATGTTCAGATCGCGGCCGAGATCGCGGATCGCCTGGTGGTGAATCGAGTTGACGATCGCTTCGCTGCGCCCCGGGAACATGCTCGCGAGCGTCGACGAATCGGGAAAGCGGATCGCGTGACGATGCTGGTCGTAATGCTCGCTCACGTGCGCGTGCGCGGTCGGCACGTCGGTCGCGATGTCCTGGTACAGCGAGCCGCCGAACGCGACGTTGATCAGCTGGCAGCCGCGACATACGCCGAGCACGGGTTTGCCGGACTCGACGAATTCGTGCAGCAGTTCGAGCTCGTACATGTCGCGCACGCGATCGCCCGGCCATTCGGGACGCGCATCCGACGCCGCATAGGTTTGCGGCGACACGTCGGCGCCGCCTTGCAGCAGCAGGCCGTCGAGATGCTTCGCGTAATCGCGCAGGCGGATGTTGCTCGGATGGATCATGCCTTGATGGCCGACGGTCGGAATCATGAACACGAGCACGTCGCGCGACATCACCCAGTGGGCGATCGATTCCTCGAGATACTGCAGCGTCTTGCCGCGCAGCCCCTTCGCGCCCGGCTCCGGATGGAAGATCCGCGCCGACACGCCGATGCGCAGCGTGCGCTGCGTGATGCGCTGGCCGGCGCGGTCGAACAGCCGCCGCGCACGCGCCGCGACGATCCGGCCGAACACCGACCACGGCGTGTCGCTCTGCTTCAGATAGGCGGGCGGCGCATTCTGCGCGCTCGCGGGCGGCGGCCGCGGCGTGTCGAAATCGGGCGGCGCGCCGAATCCGGGCGGCGGTGCGCCTGGCTTCAGCGGCGCGGGCGCGGCCGCGCCATCGCCGACGGCGCCTGCCGCACCGGGCGCACCGGGTTCGGATGCAGCCGTGACGGGCGACGCGCCGTCATCGGCGACATGCTCCGCGGCGGCCTGCGTGGCCGGCGCATCGGGCGTTTTCGCCGGATCGGGACGGGGGGAATCGGAAGAAGCGGAAGAGGTGCCGGGCAGACCGGCCGGGGAAGGCGTGTTTTCGCTCATGACGATAGTCTGATGCGTCGCTCGCGCGTAGGGATAGACGAGGATTCATTATGCTTCAGTGCACGATCGCGCGGCAAACCTGCAACATCCTGTCGATATTGTTGCAAGTCGGCGGCCACGCACGCCGCAGAACGACGCCGCTCGCGCGTCGGCACCGATTGCCCGGCCTCGCTGGCGCTGGACACTACTGATATATCACAATAATATCCAGCGATCGTCCACGCTTTCCGAGCCTCCGCGCCATGATCGCGCCCCTCCCGGCCGCCGCGCCGCCACCGGCATGAGTACCGTGACCGACCTCACCCGCGACCGGGCCGCCGCGTCGCCAGCCAGCCTCGCCGACCGCGCGTACGCGCTGATCCAGCGCGACATCATCACGATGCGCCTGAAGCCGGGCGCCGCGCTGAACGAAGCCGACCTCGTCGCACGCACGGGCATCGGCCGCACGCCGGTGCATCAGGCCGTGCATCGGCTCGTGCTCGAAGGGCTGCTGTCCGTGATGCCGCGCAAGGGCCTGATGGTGCAGCCGCTGTCGCTCGACGACATCGTCGCGGTGATCGACGTGCGGCGCGTCAACGAAGCGCACTGCGCCGAACTCGCCGCGCGCCATGCGACCCCCGACGATCTCGCGCGCCTGGCCACGCTGCTCGACGACGGGCAGGCCTGCGTCGACATGCACGACGTCGAGGGCATGATGGAGCTCGACCGCGCGTTTCATCAGACGATCGCCGCAGCCGCGCGCAATGCGGTCCTCGCCGACATCCTGCGCGCGCTGCACGAGCGCTCGCTGCGCTTCTGGTTCGTCACGCTGTCCGAACCGCACCATCTCGCCGACGTCCAGCACGAGCACCGCGCGCTGTTCGACCGGCTGTCCGCGCGCGACGCCGCCGGTGCGCGCGCGGCCGTCGAAAGCCATATCGATTCGTTCCGCTCCACGCTTCTTCAACATCTTCGCCCCTGAGCCGCCATGACCACTTTCACGCCCTTCCCCCCGCTCGCCCAGCTCGCCGCCGACCTCGCCGCCGGCCGGACCACGAGCCGCGTGCTCGTCGACACCGCACTCGACCGGATCGCCGAACCGTCGGGCCAGGGCGCCGTCGTCTTCACCGAAGTCGATGCCGACAACGCCCGCGCGGCCGCCGACGCGCACGACCGGCTGCGCGCCGCGGGCACGGTGCTGTCGCCGCTCGCGGGCATTCCGGTGTCGGTCAAGGACCTGTTCGACGTCGCGGGCCAGGTCACGCGCGCGGGTTCGCGGGTGCTCGACGGCGCGCCGGCCGCGCACACCGATGCGGTCGCCGTCGCGCGGCTCAAGCGCGCGGGCGCGGTGCTGGTCGGTCGCACCAACATGAGCGAGTTCGCGTTTTCCGGGCTCGGGCTGAATCCGCACTTCGGCCACCCGCGCTCGCCGTATCACCGCGACGTGCCGGGCGATGCGCGGATTTCGGGCGGCTCGTCGTCGGGGGCGGCCGCGTCGGTCGCCGACGGGATGGCCGCCGTCGCGCTCGGCACCGACACCGGCGGCTCGATCCGCATTCCGGCCGCACTATGCGGGCTGACGGGCTTCAAGCCGACCGCGAGCCGGATCCCGACGCAAGGCGGCGTGCCGCTGTCGACGACGCTCGACTCGTTCGGCCCGATCGGCCTGACGGTCGCGTGCTGCGCGCTGGTCGACCGGATGCTCGCGGGGCTCGAGCCGCACGTACCGGCCGCGCGGCCGCTCGAAGGCGTGCGGCTCGGCGTGCTGACGAACTACGTGACGGACGGCGTCGATGCCGACGTCGCGGCCGCGCTCGACACCGCGCTCAAGCATCTCGAAGCGGCCGGAGCGATCGTCACCGACGTGCGCTTCCCCGCGCTCGACCGGCTGCCGGAGATCAACCGCTTCGGCTTCTCGCCGATCGAGGCGTACGCGTGGCACCGTCCGCTGCTCGCGAAGCATCGCGACCAGTACGACCCGCGCGTGCTGACGCGGATCCTGAAGGGCGAACCCGCGAGCGCGGCCGACTATCTCGACCTGCTGGCCGCGCGCGCCGCGATGCTCGACGAAGCCGCGCACACGGTCTGGTCGCGCTTCGATGCGCTCGTCGCGCCGACGGTGCCGGTCGTGCCGCCGCGCATCGCCGAACTCGAAACCGACGACGACGCGTTCACGCGCACCAACGCGCTGATCCTGCGCAACCCGAGCGCGTTCAACTTCCTCGACGCGTGCGGGCTGTCGCTGCCGTGCCATCCGCGCGACGCGGCGCCGGTCGGCCTGATGCTCGCGGCGGCGCCGCATCGCGACGACGCGCTGCTTGCGATCGGTCAATCGGTCGAGGCCGTACTGAACACGATCCGCTGACCGCGCCGGCCGATCGCAAGCCGATGGCGAGCCGATCGCCGGCGGCCCGCGCGCGGTGCGGCAGGTTGCCGCACGCGCGCTGTCAGTTTCGTGCCAGATCATTCGCGCTAAAATCGCGCGATTGTTTTCCGGACCGACCGACGAGGAATCCCGCCGACATGAACGACTACACGCTTGCCCTCCGCCGCGAACGCCGCCTGCTGATGCTGCTCGGATGGGTGTGCATCGCCCTGCTGGCCGGCGCGCTGTACCTGCAGTACGTGAAGAACGAAGACCCGTGCCCGCTGTGCATCATCCAGCGCTACTTCTTCTGCGCGATCGGGATCTTCGCGTTCCTGGCTGCCGGGATCCGCAACTGGCGCGGCGTCTGGGTGCTCGAACTGCTGATCGCGATCGCCGCGGCCGGCGGTGTCGGCACGGCCGCGCGGCACCTGTCGATCCAGATGAATCCGGGCTTCAGCTGCGGCTTCGACACGCTGCAGCCGATCGTCGACAGCCTGCCGCCCGCGCAGTGGTTCCCTGGCATGTTCAAGGTCGCCGGGCTGTGCGAGACCGTCTACCCGCCGATCCTGGGCATCCTGCTGCCCGGCTGGGCGCTGATCGGCTTCGCCGCGATCCTGATTGCGGTCGTCGCGAGCCTCTGGCGCCATCGCCGCAAGCTCGCGGGTTGACCCACCGGCCGCGGTGCCGGCCCATCGCATGCGCGGCCCGACCGAATGGGCCGCGCGCCGCCGGCGAGTCGTCACCCGGCTGCGACCTGCGCCGGCCTTGCCCGGTCGCCGCGTATAAACACCTATCCCGCCGCCGCCCGGCGTTCCGGGCTGGCGCGCGTCGCGCGATCGCCGCGCCCCCGCCCCGCCCCACATGCGTTTCGGCCCGATGTACATGCATCGGTCCCCCGATTCCGCGCGGCGGGCCTATGATCGACATGATCGCCGCCTGATAGCCCGGATCACCGCCCGGCCATGTTCCCGCCGCGTGGCGGTGCTATCTTCGGGGCTGGATGGCGATCTACGTGCGCGAGGCCAGGCGGTCTCACCGCTGCCTGCGTAACGCGCGCCCGATCCGCAATGTCGACTGGATTCATCATGACAACGCAAACCATCCGCATCCGTCACCCTCATGGCGTCCGCGCGTCCGGCGGCGCCGGTCGCGCACGCCGTCGGTCCGCGGCCGCCGCACGGCATCGGCCGTGCAGCCGGCCAGCCCCGCTCCTGTCCGCCCTCGTTGCCGCCGCGCCCGCCAGAGCGCGCCGCGCGTCGTGCGGCGTCGTCCCGAACGGAGCGTGCTGATGGAAGCCTGGCTCGGCGATCTGCAGCAACTGCTCGCGCACGGCGAAGCGGCCGTGCTCGTGACGGTCGCGCATACCGACGGCTCCGCGCCGCGCGAGGCCGGCACCAAGATGCTCGTCACGCGCGACACGGCCCGCCATACGATCGGCGGCGGTCATCTGGAATGGAAGGCGATCGAGATCGCGCGGCACCTGCTGAAGGACGGCGCGCACGTGCCGCACGCGCGCCGGCTCGAGCGGCTCGCGCTCGGCCCGAGCCTCGGCCAGTGCTGCGGCGGCGCCGTGGTGCTCGCGTTCGAGCGGCTCGACGTCGGCGACCTCGGCTGGATCATGTCGCTCGCGAAGCGCGTCGCGGCCGGCGCCGCGACCGTGCGTAGCGTATCATTCGGCCCCTCGCCGGGCGCGCCGCTGTTGAGCGAGCCCGAATCGGAAGCCGCGCGCGCCGACTGCCTGCTGTGGGAAACCGGCGGCGTATCGCTGATGACCGAAACGATCGCGCCGTATGCGTTCCCCGTCATGCTGTTCGGCGCGGGGCACATCGGCACCGCGCTCGTGAAGGTGCTGGCGACGCTGCCGTGCCACGTGCGCTGGATCGACCGGCCCGACGCGGCGTTCCCGCCGGCCGACGCGCTCGCCGGCATCGGCAATCTCGCGATCGACGCGGCCGCTTCCCCGGCGGACGCGGTCGACGCGGCGCCGCCGCAGTCCTACTTCGTCGTGATGACGCATGACCACGCACTCGATTTCGTGCTGGCCGAGCGCATCCTGCGACGCGGCGACTATGCGTACTTCGGGATGACCGGCTCGCATACGAAACGCACGCAGTTCGATCATCGCCTCGCCGCGATCGGCATCGACCCGGCCCAGGTCGCGCGGATGCGCTGCCCGATCGGCGTCGAAGGCATCATCGACAAGGCGCCCGAAGTGATCGCGATCTCGGTGGCCGCGCAGTTGCTGCAGGCCGTCGAGGCGAATGCGTCCGCACAGGCTTCCCCTACCTACTGACCGACCAAAAACGACGCCATGACCCCGACATTCAAGAACAAGATCGCCCGCGCGCCGAAAGCGGAGCTGCACATTCATATCGAAGGCTCGCTCGAGCCCGAACTGATTTTCGCGCTCGCGCAGCGCAACGGCGTGAAGCTCGCGTACGACTCGATCGACGCGCTGCGCGCCGCGTACGCGTTCACCGACCTGCAGTCGTTCCTCGACATCTACTACGCCGGCGCGAGCGTGCTGCTCACCGAGCAGGATTTCTACGACATGACGGCCGCGTACTGCGAGCGCGCGCTCGCCGACAACGTCGTCCACACCGAACTGTTCTTCGACCCGCAGACGCACACCGAGCGCGGCGTGCCGATCGAGACGGTCGTCGCGGGCATCGAGCGCGCGCTCGCCGATGCCGAGCCCCGCGGGCTGTCGAGCAAATTGATCCTGTGCTTCCTGCGCCATCTGTCCGAAGAGGACGCGCTCGCGACGTTCGAATCCGCGTTGCCGCTGTTCGAGCGCTATCGCCATCGGCTGATCGGCGTGGGCCTCGATTCGTCCGAGCTCGGCCATCCGCCGACGAAGTTCGCCCGGGTGTTCGAGAAGGCACGCGCGCTCGGGCTGAAGCTCGTCGCGCACGCGGGCGAGGAAGGCCCGCCCGCCTACATCTACGAAGCGCTCGACGTGTTGAAGGTCGACCGGATCGACCACGGCGTGCGCAGCATCGAGGATGCGGCGCTCGTCGAGCGGCTCGCGAAAACGCGCACGGCGCTCACCGTGTGCCCGCTGTCGAACCTGAAGCTGTGCGTGTTCGACGACATGGCGAAGCACACGCTGAAGGCGCTGCTCGACCGCGGCGTGGCGGTGACGATCAACTCCGACGATCCGGCCTATTTCGGCGGCTACGTCAACGAAAACTACTTCGCGACGGCCGAAGGGCTGCAACTCACGGATGCCGAAGTCCATGCGGTGATCCGCAACGGCTTCGAGGCGTCGTTCATCGAACCGGCGCAGCGCGACGCACTGTACGCGCGCCTCGACGCGTACTGGCAGGCCGCGTGACGGCCCGCATCGAGGCACGCTAGACAGATGAAACACGGCAACGGCATCCGCTTCGCGATTCCCTGTTCGGCCTTGCGCCGGGCTGGTGGCGTGCGTGCAAGCCGGGCGACGGCGCGGTGCATCGCCGCCCGGCCGCACCGGCCGTCGCGGCTTGCCGTGCCGGTCGCCGTCGTACCGGATGCGGGCGTAACGGATGTGCGCGCAACGGCCGCGAGGTGCGCCCGCAACCACTCGCGGGCGGCTTCGGCCGCCACGTTCGCCCGCGCCATCGCGTGCGGCCGTGCCGCACATCACGGGCGGCCGCCGCTCGCGAAGCACCGTGCCGCCCCGTGCGGCGCCGATCGTTTTCTTCTGTTCGCCTTACCTTGATGCAGGACCCTTCGTCATGACGCAAACCGCTTTCCGTTCCCAACTGCTGACCTTCAACGGCGACCCCGCGCAATCGAGCCAGGCCGCGAACTACGAGACCGACGGACTCCTGATCGTCGACGACGGCAAGGTCGTCACGGCCGGCCCGTATGCGTCGCTCGCCGCGACGCTCGCGCGCGATGCAGTGGTCCACGATCTGCGCGACAAGCTGATCGTGCCCGGCTTCATCGACACGCACATCCACTATCCGCAGACGGACATGATCGCGTCGCCGGCGCCCGGCCTGCTGCCGTGGCTGGACAAGTACACGTTCCCGACCGAGCGCCAGTTCGGCGACCCCGAGCATGCGCGCGAAGTCGCCGACTTCTTCGTCGACGAACTGCTCGCGTGCGGCACGACGAGCGCGCTCGTCTACTGCACGGTGCACAAGCAATCGGCCGATGCGCTGTTCGCGGCGAGCGACGCGCGCGACCTGCGGATGATCGCGGGCAAGGTGCTGATGGACCGCAACTGCCCCGAATTCCTGCGCGACACCGCGCAGTCGGGCTATGACGACAGCGCCGAGCTGATCGGCCGCTGGCACGGCAACGGCCGCCAGATGTACGCGCTCACGCCGCGCTTCGCGCCGACGTCGACCGAGGCGCAGCTCGAGGCATGCGGCGAACTCGCGCGCCGCCATCCGGACGTGTTCGTGCAAAGCCACGTCGCGGAAAACGTCGACGAGGTGAAATGGGTGGCGGAGCTGTTCCCGGGCCACCGCAGCTATCTCGACATCTACGACCGCTACGGGCTGCTGCGGCCGCGCGCGGTGTACGGCCACTGCATTCATCTCGACGACGAGGATCGCCGCCGGATGGCCGAGACGCGCACCGTCGTCGCGCACTGCCCGACGTCGAACTTCTTCCTCGGCAGCGGGCTGTTCGATTTCGACAAGGCCGGCGAATACGACGTGCCGGTCACGCTCGCGACCGACGTCGGCGGCGGCACGTCGTTCTCGATGCTGCAGACGATGAATGAGGCGCACAAGGTCGCGCGGCTGTCGGGCCATCACCTGACCGCCACGCGGATGTTCTGGCTCGCGACGGCCGGCGCCGCGCAGGCGCTCGACCTCGCCGACACGGTCGGCACGCTCAAGCCGCGCACCGAGGCCGACTTCGTCGTGCTCGATCCGCGGGCGACGCCGCTGCTCGCGCGCCGCACGCAGCGCGCGGATTCGCTCGAGGAACTGCTGTTCGCGTTCGCGCTGCTCGGCGACGACCGCGCGGTGTACCGTACCTATGCGGCCGGCGCACTCGTGCACCAACGCGGCGCCGCGCGCCCCCCGGCCGCCGCGTAACGCGCCGCGAGGCCCCGTTCCGGCATGCGCGGCAGCTTCGCCGTCGCGCATGCGCCGGACATCGAAGCCGCTCCAGCGCGCCGCACGGCGGCCCCGGCCGCTTTCCCGCGCGCGATGCACCGTGCTAGAATTCGCCGCTCATTGGGGAGTAGCCGCTCCGCTCGATGTCCCGCGCTCCCGGCGCGCATCGTGACGGAGGCGTCCGTCAACAGACTTGGCCGTTCGGCCATGGCGGACGCAGCCACGTTGGCCTGGCGAGACCGATGGTTCATTGCGCGCCGCATCAGGGCCCGGCGCGCGGTGGATCGTCGCTCGCACGCACAACAACGGCCCGTGGAACCCCATTCGTGTCTCAAGCCTTCCTGATCTCCACCGGCGCCGTCGCCCTCGCTGAAATCGGCGACAAGACCCAACTGCTTTCCCTCGTTCTGGCCGCGCGCTATCGCAAGCCGGTGCCGATCATTCTCGGCGTGCTCGTCGCGACGCTCGTCAACCACGGTTTTGCCGGCGCGCTCGGCGAATGGCTGGGCGTGCTCGTCACGCCGTCGATCATGCGCTGGGCGCTCGCGTTCTCGTTCATCGCGATGGGGCTGTGGATTCTCGTGCCGGACAAGCTCGACGAGAACGAAGCCAATACGACGCGCTCGCGGCTCGGCGTGTTCGGCACGACGCTCGTCGCGTTCTTCCTCGCGGAGATGGGCGACAAGACGCAAATCGCGACCGTCGCGCTGGCCGCCCGCTTCCAGGATTACATCGGCGTCGTGGCCGGCACGACGTTCGGGATGATGCTCGCGAACGTGCCGGCGATCTTGCTCGGCGACCGCTTCGCACACCGTCTGCCGACGAAGCTCGTGCACGGGATCGCGGCCGTGCTGTTCGTCGTGCTCGGCGCGCTGGCGCTGCTGGGTGTCGGAGTCTGACGGAAAGGAAACTGACGGCGCGGCCGGGCGGCCGCGCCAGGGTGGAATGCCGCGTTACTTCGCGACGGCAGCGCCCGACGCGGGCGCCGCCGGCACCGCGCGCTCGTTGGCGGCCGGCGCCGCCGGCCCGCCGCGCTTGTCGACCGGCAGCCGGACCGTGCGGACCGCCCCGTTCGACAACGGGAAATCGGCGAGCGCGCTGCGCGCGAGGAACGGCATCGCGTACAGCAGCGTACCGTTGTCGCCGGTCGTGCGCGCGGACACGTTGTAGACCTCCTTGCCCGTCGCGCGCTCGGTGATGCGGATGCCGAGCATGTAGTCGAACATCTGGTACGTCTGCGCGACATAGCCGGCCGGCATCGGCCCCCAGGGACCCCACGGGCCCCAGGGACTCCACGGCCCGCCTCGCCAGTACGGCCCCGGCCCCATGAACCACGGATCATAGTAGACCGGTTGTGGCACCGTCACGAGATCGCTGCCGACCGAATAGGTCAGCCCGACCAGATAGCGGGCCTGCGACTGCGGCACCTGCCGGAACGCATACGCGGACAGCTCGTTCGCGACGATCGGCTCGTAGGTCGACTGCTCGATGCTGTTCTTCTGCGCGTCCGTGCGCGTGAACGCATAGGTGCGGGTCGCGTCGCTGCCGCTCCAGTCGGAGAAGGCCGTGACCCGGGTGGTCACGTAGCTGGTGCAGCCCGTCAGCAGCGCGACGCACAGCGCCGCCGCCCAGCCCGCACCGCGAAAAATCCATTCGCGTTTCATGTTGATCCTCGTCGATCCGTCACCCGTTCGTCGCACCGCGCGAAGCACAACGGGATGCCGATAATACGCGGACTCCCGGAAGCGGTAAAAAGTTCGCCCGGCACACCGCCGCAAGCCTTTGTACAATGGCCCGGTTCGCCTGGCCCGCGCGACGGGCCCGTCCCCCACTCCACCCGATCTCGACGACCATGTCCGACAACGCCTCCTCCACCGTGATCCGCCGCGCCGACTACACGCCGCCGGCCTTCCTCATCGACTCCGTCGCACTCGAATTCGATCTCGCGCCGGCCCGCACGATCGTCAGGAACACGATGCGCGTGCGCCGCAATCCGGATGCCGCGCCCACCCCGCACCTGGAGCTGATGGGCGAGGCGCTCGACTTCCTCGGCGCGCGGCTGGATGGCGCGCCGCACGGCGCGGTGCGCGCGCACGAACACGGCCTGACGGTCGAGAACGTGCCCGACGCGTTCGAGCTGACGCTCGAAAGCGCGTGCGCGCCCGACCAGAATACGACGCTGTCGGGCCTCTACGTGTCGAGCGGCAACTTCTTCACGCAGTGCGAGGCCGAGGGCTTTCGCCGCATCACCTACTTCCTCGACCGCCCCGACGTAATGGCGTCGTACACGGTCACGCTGCGCGCCGACAAGGCCGCGTACCCGGTGCTGCTGTCGAACGGCAACCTCGTCGATTCGGGCGACCTGCCCGACGGCCGCCACTTCGCGAAGTGGGAAGACCCGTTCCGCAAGCCGAGCTACCTGTTCGCGCTGGTCGCGGGCAAGCTCGTCGCGATCGAGGAAACGATCACGACCGGCTCCGGCAAGGAAAAGCTGCTGCAGGTATGGGTCGAACCGGCCGATCTCGACAAGACGCGTCACGCGATGGATTCGCTGATCCATTCGATCCGCTGGGACGAAAAACGCTTCGGCCTCGAGCTCGATCTCGACCGCTTCATGATCGTCGCGGTCGGCGACTTCAATATGGGCGCGATGGAGAACAAGGGACTCAACATCTTCAACACGAAGTACGTGCTGGCGAACCCCGAGACCGCGACCGACACCGATTTCGCGAACATCGAGTCGGTGGTCGGCCACGAGTACTTCCACAACTGGACCGGCAACCGCGTGACCTGCCGCGACTGGTTCCAGCTGAGCCTGAAGGAAGGGCTGACGGTATTCCGCGACCAGGAATTCTCGGCCGACATGGCCGCAGGCGACGACGTCGAATCGGCGGCCCGCGCGGTCAAGCGCATCGAGGACGTGCGCGTGCTGCGCCAGTTGCAGTTCGCCGAGGACGCCGGCCCGATGGCGCACCCGGTACGCCCGGAAAGCTACGTCGAGATCAACAACTTCTACACGATGACCGTCTACGAGAAAGGCTCGGAAGTCGTGCGGATGTACCAGACGCTGTTCGGCCGCGACGGCTTCCGCAAGGGGATGGATCTCTACTTCAAGCGCCACGACGGCCACGCGGTGACCTGCGACGACTTCCGTCACGCGATGGCCGACGCTAACGGGCGCGACCTCGCGCAGTTCGAGCGCTGGTACAGCCAGGCCGGTACGCCGCACGTGTCGGTGCGCACCGCGTACGACGCAGCCGCGCGCCGCTATACGGTCACCCTCGCGCAAGGCTACGGCGACGCGTCGCCGGCCGCGCGCGAAACGCAGCAAGGGCCGCTGCTGATCCCATTCGCGATCGGCCTGATCGGCCGCGACGGCCGCGACCTGCCGCTGCGTCTGGACGGCGAAGCCGCCGCATCGGGCACGACGCGCGTGCTCGAGTTCACCGACACCGAGCAGACCTTCACGTTCGTCGACGTGCCGGAAGCGCCGCTGCCGTCGCTGCTGCGCAACTTCTCGTCGCCGGTGATCGTCGAGTACGACTACAGCGACGACGATCTCGCGTTCCTGCTCGCCCACGACAGCGATCCGTTCAACCGCTGGGAAGCCGGCCAGCGCCTCGCGACGCGCGCGCTGCTGACGCTCGCCGCCCGTGCCGCCGCCGACGCGCCGCTCGCGCTCGGCGAGAACTTCGTCGCCGCGTTCCGCCGCGTGCTGACCGACGAAAGCCTGTCGCCGGCGTTCCGCGAACTCGCGCTGACGCTGCCGTCGGAAACCTACCTCGCCGATCAGATGGCCGAGGCCGACCCGGCCGCCGTGCATCGCGCGCGCCAGTTCGTGCGCCGCCAGCTCGCGACCGCGCTGCGCGCCGAGTGGCTCGCCGCGTACGAGCAGCACCAGACGCCCGGCGCCTACGAGCCGACGCCGGAAGCGTCGGGCCGCCGCGCGCTGAAGAACCTCGCGCTCGCGTATCTCGCCGAACTCGACGATCCGGCCGATGCCGTACGCATCGCCACGGCCCAGTACGACGCGGCGAACAACATGACCGATCGCGCGGCGGCGCTCGGCGCGCTGCTGTCCGCGGCCGCCGCAGGCGCGAACGGGCCGGCCGAGCATGCGCTCGACGACTTCTACCGTCGCTTCGAGAAGGAAGCGCTCGTGATCGACAAGTGGTTCGCGATGCAGGCTGCGCAACGCGGTACGCCCGCGCAGCCGACGCTCGCGAAGGTGCGCAAGCTGCTCGCGCACCCCGCGTTCAACCTGAAGAACCCGAACCGCGCGCGCTCGCTGATCTTCAGCTTCTGCGCGGCGAACCCCGCGCAATTCCACGCGGCAGACGGTTCGGGCTACGCGTTCTGGGCCGAACAGGTGCTCGCGCTCGACACGATCAACCCGCAGGTCGCGGCGCGCCTCGCGCGCTCACTCGAACTGTGGCGCCGCTTCACGCCGGCGCTGCGCGACCGGATGCGCGAAGCGCTCGAACAGGTCGCCGCCGGCGCGAAATCGCGCGACGTGCGCGAGATCGTCGAGAAGGCGCTCGCGTAAGTCGCGCGATTGTCCCGTCGCGTCCGCGCGATCGAGCCGGCGCCGCCTCACGCGGCGCCGGCTTTTTTATTGCACGCGCGCGGCCGAAACCGCGCGCACGGGGTCGGACCGCTCGGCCTGTCTCCGCGGTGATGCATGCCCCGCCCCGTCATCGCCGCCCGATACCGGGCCGATTCGGCGCCCCGCCCATGTAACCGGACGAAAAAAGCCGGCGGCAGCGGAGGCGCGACGGGTAAAATTGCGGCCATTCAAGGATTCTTTGGCCTTTCGGAGTCTGTCATGTCCATTGCCCGCCGCACCACGCTGTCGAAGTTCCTGATCGAACAGCAACGTGAGACCAACAACCTCCCCGCCGACCTGCGCCTGTTGATCGAAGTCGTCGCTCGCGCGTGCAAGGCGATCAGCTACAACGTGTCGAAGGGCGCGCTCGGCGAAGCGCTCGGCACCGCCGGCAGCGAGAACGTCCAGGGCGAAGTGCAGAAGAAGCTCGACATCCTGTCGAACGAAATCCTGCTCGACGCGAACGAATGGGGCGGCAACCTCGCCGCGATGGCGTCGGAAGAAATGGAGACGTTCTTCCCGATCCCGGCGAACTACCCGCGCGGCGAATACCTGCTCGTATTCGATCCGCTCGACGGCTCGTCGAACATCGACGTGAACGTGTCGATCGGCACGATCTTCTCGGTGCTGCGCTGCCCGGACGGCAAGCAGGCGACCGAGGAATCGTTCCTGCAGCCCGGCACCGAGCAGGTCGCGGCCGGCTATGCGGTGTACGGCCCGCAGACGGTGTTCGTGCTGACGACCGGCAACGGCGTGAACTGCTTCACGCTCGACCGCGAAGTCGGCTCGTGGGTGCTCACGCAGAGCAACATGCAGATCCCGGCCGACACGCGCGAATACGCGATCAACGCATCGAACGCACGCCACTGGTACGACCCGGTCAAGCGCTACGTCGATGAGCTGAACGCCGGCAAGGACGGCCCGCGCGGCGACAACTTCAACATGCGCTGGATCGCGTCGATGGTCGCCGACGTGCACCGGATCCTGAACCGCGGCGGCATCTTCATGTACCCGGCCGACAAGCGCGCGCCCGATCGTCCGGGCAAGCTGCGCCTGATGTACGAAGCGAACCCGATGTCGTTCATCGTCGAACAGGCAGGCGGCGCCGCGACGACCGGCACGCAGCGGATCATGGAAGTGCAGCCGACCGGCCTGCACCAGCGCGTGCCCGTGTTCCTCGGTTCGAAGAACGAAGTCGAGCGCGTGACCGGCTATCACGACGAAGCAAAATAATTGCACTGCAGCACTGGACGGAGGTGCGAGACCTCAGTACAATCGCGCCTTCGCGATGTGGCCCCGACGGGTCGCGTCGCGGTGAAGTGAAAGCGGAAAGTCCGCCGGATCGAGGGTTTCGCGAAGCAGCCGCAGCAAGCTGAAAAAATTTCGCAAAACCTATTGCCAAGATCGCGGATTTCACCATATAATTTCATTTCTCTGCTGCCGGTGTAGCTCAGTTGGTAGAGCAGCGCATTCGTAATGCGAAGGTCGTAGGTTCGACTCCTATCTCCGGCACCAAGACATAAAGGTCTGACAAGCATCGCTTGTCAGACCTTTTCTCTTTTCCGGCGTCGAAATCCTGAAGTCGTTCGCCGGCGCGCACGACCGATCACGCCGTGTACGATCTTCGCGTACGGATTCGGCAATCGCCCGCGCAAGCTGTCCGGCGCCAATCATCGCGGCGGCGGTTATCTGCGCAACATCCGCTCGACATTTCCACGCACTCAACGGCCGCCGGCCGATCGTATCGACCATCCCTTGCCGTGCGTAGCCGCACGGCCTGCGGCGGCCATGACGACGACGACCGACTTGCCCGACCTCGACAGCCCACGCAACGGCACCGCCTTTGTCGTGCGTCCCGACCGGCACGTGCCCAGCCGCCGGCACGACGCGCGCGCCGACGACATGGATGCCACGCTCGATCTCCCGCTCCATCCACACGCATCGTCCGAAGCCAATCCATCAGGATACCGAATGAGGGTGGACGTCGGATACGTCACGCGCTACCCCAATCGGTGCCATACGATGCCCCGCATCAGCGACGCGATGCGCCGCGCTTCCCGCCGGTTCGTACGGCTGTCGATCGACGCGATTCGCGATGCCGTGACCATCTGAACGCCTGATCGCCGATGCAGTAGACGGCCTGCCCCGAGGCCACGTTGCCAGCGACAACGCTTGAGCGATGACGTGCCCGGCGGACGACTTCAGCGATAGCCAATCCTTACAGACTCATTTCGCCATGCGTCCAGCGCGCACGGAACATGCGCTGAGCAGACGAATCCCCTGGAAAATCTGCTTAAGGGTGCATAACATTACTTAACGATCCTGACCCGTCTATCGCGTTACATTGCGTGGGCGGCGCGACGGCCGCATGTCGCTACCCACCAGCTTGCGGCGTGCAACGGCCGGTGCCCGGTCATTTCGACTCAACCCAAGGAGAGGACCACCATGACTCATGGCTTGATTATGTGGCTCATCATCGGCGCGATCGCCGGCTGGCTCGCCGGCTTGCTCGTGAAGGGCGGCGGCTTCGGGCTGATCGTCGACATCATCGTCGGGATCGTCGGCGCGGTGATCGGCGGCTGGCTTGCCGGGCTGCTCGGCATCAGCATCGGCAGCGGCTTCATCGGCTCGGTGATCGTCGCGGTCATCGGCGCGGTGATCCTGTTGTTCGTGATCCGGCTGTTCAGACGCGCGGCCTGACGTTTCTCTCCACGCGCCTTCGGGCGCGTTTTAGCATCGGGCCGGCGCGCGGCTCGTTCGCCGCGCGCGGCCGATCCCGTCAACCCTTCGCGTGCCGCAACCCGCCGTCGAGCACGTCGGCCGTCAGCAATCCACTGCGCGCTTCACGCACTCCATCTCGCCCGATCCGCACGGCCCGTGCCGTTCGGCACGCCGGACGCCTCGTGCCCGCCGGCCGCCGACGGCGCCGCAAGCCACCGCGCGTAGCCTGCCGCGTGCGATTTCACAGCGACCATTTCAGTTCTCCATAGAAAGTACGCCCCGGATACGGGTGGAACACGTAATAGCGGCGGTCCGTCAGGTTGTCGATGCCGGCCGACGCGGTCCAGTGACGATCGAAGCGGTAGCGCGCCTTCAGATCGACGACCGTGAACGAACTCGTGCCGCCGTAGACGTCCGGATTCACGTCGCTGTTGTCGAGCGTGTTGAACTGGCGGCCCGAGTAGCGCACGCCGACGCTCGCGAGCCAGTGCTCGTCGAAGCGATATGACGCGAGCAGGTTCGCGCGCATGCGCGCAATGCGCGGGAAACGCGAACCGACATAGGCCGGATTCGCGGCATCGGCGAGGATCTGCGCGTTGCTCGCCGATACGTTCGCGTCGACGTTGAGCCCGCGCAGCCCGACGTTTTCGCCGCTGAACGCCAGTTCGACGCCGCGCACCCGCACGCGATCGACGTTCGAGATGTTGGTGACGGTGGTCGCGCCCGACACCGTCGTCTGGCTGTAGATCGAATCGCGCAGGTCGCTCTGGAACACGCTCGCGCGCATGACACCGACGCCCACGTCGCGTTCGGCCGTGAAGTCCCAGTCGATCGCCTTTTCCGGGCGCAGGTTCGCGTTGTTGTTGACGATCGCGTTGTTCGAGATCGTGCCCTGGAACAGTTCGCCGACCGTCGGGAACCGCGTGCCGGTCGCGAACGACAGCCGGAAGCGCCAGACCTGCGTCGCATCCCACTGCAGCGCGACTTTCGGCGACAGCGCATTCGCGCCGCGGTCCGCGTAGCCGAGCGTGCCGTTCGCATTGCCGAGCGCGCCGCCGTACGCGTCCCAGCGCTCGTAGCGCAGCCCGAGCGTCGCAAGCCAGCCCGGCGCGAAGCGCCACGCATCCTGCCCGAACAGCGCCTGCGTGCGCGTGTCGCCGCGATAGACGCTCGCGAGCGAAGTGGTCGGCCCGGCCAGCCAGTCGGCCGTGTTGTACGTGACGTTGCGCAGGAAGTAGTTGTCGTAGTGATAGCCGAACGTGAACGTATGGCCCTTCACTGCCGGCGCCTCGGCCTTCAGGTCGAGCGTGCGCCAGCCGGTGCCGTCGCCCTGGAACAGCGTGCCCGCCCCGCCCTGCACGGTCGAGGCCGCGCGCAGCACGTCGCGCGACACGTCGTACGCGGACACCACGCCCGACAGCCGCCAGCCGGATTCGAGCCGGCCGTTCAGTCCGAGCGCATACAGCCAGTTCTCCTGGTCGCCGCGCTGCGGCGCGAATGCGCTCGGCGCGACCGTCATGTTCTGGCCGCCGATCGACACGTTGCCGCCGTAGACCGGAGCGCCGGCCGCCGGATTGCCCGTCGCATCGCGCAGGAAGGTCTCGCCGTGCTGCCGGTAATGGTTCTCCCAATGCCCGAGCGTCAGCGTCGCATCGACACGATCCGTGAACGCATAGCCGATCCGGACCGTCTCGTTGAGCTGCTCGGTCCGCTCGATCGTCTGTGCGCCGACGATCGTCCGCGGCTTGCCGTTGGGTCCGATGTCGGTCGCTGCGCCCGTCACGGGAACGGCGGCGCCCAGTTTCGGGTTGTAGGCCGAATTGGGGCTCGCGTACTGCATCGGCTGGCCGTCGTTCTCCAGCCGGTCGAGCGACAGCGCGAGCCAGAACCGGCCGACGCGGTTCGCGATCCGCGCGGTCTGGTGATTGCCGCCGAAGCTGTCCGCGAACCCGTAGCCGTCGCGGTAGCGCTGCGTGAAGAACTGCGTCGACAGCGACGCCTCGAGCTGTTCGGGGCGCCGCGTGGTGAGCAGCACGGTCGAGCCGATCGAATTGCCCGGATACAGTGCGGAAAAGGGGCCATAGAGCACGTCGACGCGCGCGATGTCGTCGGGCGGAATCAGCGACCAGCGCGGCGGGTACGCATAACTCGACCCGAGCAGGTTCGACAGCAGCACGCCGTCGGCATAGACGAGCCCGCGCGCGCTCTGTAGTTCGTTGAAGTCGCGGCCCGCGAATACGCTGTTGCGGTCGCCGATGTAGCGCTTGCGGACCATCAGGTTCGGCGCGTACTTCAGCGCGTCCTCCGTGGTGACGTTGGTGTGCGCATCGATCTGCTCGCGCGTGATCGACGCGACGACGGCCGGCGTATCCGGGTCGACCGGTTGCCGCTGCGCAGTCACGCTGACGGCGGTCAACGTATCGCCGACCGCCACGGCCGCTGCAGCGACACCGACGGCCGCCGGCGCCGCGGCGGCGGCGGCGGGACGATCGATGCCACCGCCATGGGCCGCGTCGGCGCGGGCATCGTCGGTCGAAGCCGCGTGGGCGGCCGGCCATGCGAAAGCGGCCGCGCAGGCGAGCGCGAGCCGGCCGCGCGACGACCGCGCGGCAAGGGTAGACGACATGAGTGGTTTCCTGAAAACGTGATCGGACGCCGCCGGGTACGGGGCGCGAGCCGCGCACGCACGCACGGCGCGACGCGCGGGCCGAGGCCGCAGGCGGCTCACGCGCCATCGGGGCGCGCGAAGGACATCAATCAGACCGGAACGTTTTCAGGCGGGGCGCGCGGCTGCGCAAGACGGATGCCCTTGCGGGGCACATCGGGAACGATCGGGGCGACCATCCGATACGCGAACGTGCGCACGAAGCCCGGCATCGCAGGCAGGCTCGTGCCCAGCGCGACGTTCGCGGCGAAGCCGGGACAGTACACGCAATGCGGGACGCCGGCGTGGTCGAACGACGCCCTGTCGCGGTCGTCGCCCGCTTGCGCGAGCACGACCCGACGCGCGCCCGCTGCACTGCACAACTCGAGCGTGAGCGCGCCGGAACCGGTCGACGCAAGACGCGCGTAGCCGACGACGGGCGACAGTACGTTCAGTACCAGCGCCAGCCATACGAGGCCGATCCATCGCGTCGTTCGTCTCATCGCGGTCCAGGAAAAAGTGCGCGCAAGTATAGCAAGCGGCCCGATTGTCGCCGTCGCGCGGCGCGCGATAGCGGGCATCACACTTCGCGCCGGAGCGCATGTGCCGTTAATACAACAGAGACAAAATCTAACGATTCGCCGCTGGCACAAATCCGAGCGCGAGGTTGATAATCATTGAACCTGCTGGAGAAACGATCATGGACGAAAGACCCACTCGCATGCCACCGCCCGAGCAAGTGATGAGCCCGGATCCGGAACCCGTCGGCGTGGAATTCCTCGCCGAATTGCCCGAGCACGTTCGGGCATTCTTCGACGAGCAGCACAAGCTGTACTCGCCGAAGTGAACGCCGGTTCGGTTCTGTAACCGCCACGTGTCGACCCTCGCTATCGTGCGGTTCATCCTAGCGCTTCGCGCGCAATTCGCTTCGCACCCGGGCCGCAACAGCCTGACGGTGCCGGGTCAGCTCGCCTGCTGATTCTCCTGTCGCGACGCTACGCCGCGCGACTGTCTTCGTCTATCCTTCTGGTTTTCCACGTCCGGCCCGCCCGGCTCTCCCGATCGTTCCGATGAAGCAAGCCATTCGTGCCAGCGTCGCTGTCGCCGCGCTCGGCGTCGCCCTCCTTGCGTCGCCTGCCGTCCGCGCAGACGGCGACGACACCGCCCTCACCAACGTCGTTGCGCTCGCGTCGCAGCGCCTCGCGCTCGCCGAACCGGTCGCGCGATGGAAATGGGCGAATCACAAGGCCATCGAAGACCAGCCGCGCGAAGCGGCCCTGCTCACTGCCGTCGAAAAGCGCGCGGCCGAGGCCGGCGTCGATCCCGCCTTCGCCCGCACATTCTTCGAGGATCAGATCACCGCAAGCAAGGACGTGCAGAACACACTGTTCGCGACCTGGCGCGCGACGCGGCCGCCGGAAGGCACGCCGCCCGATCTCGCGACCAGCACGCGGCCGGCACTCGATCGGCTGACGCAGAAAATGCTCGCCGGTCTCGCGCAGGTCGCCCCGCTGCGCGACGCGCCCGATTGCCAGGCGCGGCTCGCGCGCAGCATCGCGAACTGGAAGACGCTCACGCGCTACGATTCCACGCAGACGCGGGCACTCGATACCGCGCTGTCGCATGTCTGCTCCGCCGGCGGGGCCAGCGCGATCGGCTGACGCGGCGGGAACGGATCGCCCGGCCGCTCAGTCCGCGGCGGTCAGCGCCGCGAGCGGAAGCACCTGCAGGCCGCGCGCGAGATGCGTCTGCAGCAGGCGATGGGTGAAGGGTTCGAACACGCCGCCCGCCGCGTCGGCCACGAGCCGCGCAGCCGCATCGAGCGAGTCCGCCGAACCGAGATAGCACCAGCCATCGATCACATGAAACAGGCGGCGCTCGCCGTCCGCCTCGAACGCGACCGCGCCTTCGAACGGCCAGGGCGCACTGCCCGCGCGGACGGCGTCGGCCGTGGGGCGCCGGTTGTACGACGGGCGCAACCGGGCGATCCATTGCGCTTCGGCCAACATCGCCCCCAGCTCGTTGCCGGTCTCGCGCCATTCGACGCGCCGCACCTGCTGCGCGAGCCGCATTTCCTTCGACGAGCGGCGCTCGCCGGTCAGCAGCGCGCGCAGCCGCTGCCGCACGCGCACGCTACGACCCACATACAGCGCTTCGTCACGCTCCCCGAACAGCGCATACGCGCCGCACCCTGCCGGCGCGGTATCCAGCCAGGCCTCGGTCAGATCGCCGCCCAGACGGAAGTGGCGCGTCGTGCGCGCGATCTGGTCGCGCAGCCGCTCGAGCGGCACGATGTCGTGCAACTGGCGCCAGAACTGCCAGATCAGGTCGGCATCGGCCAGCGCCCGGTGACGCGCGGCCGGAACGAGCCCATGCCGTTCGATCAACGCATCGAGCCCGTGCCGCGATTCGCGCGGAAACAACGCGCGCGACAGCCGCACCGTACAGAGCACGTCGGGATTGAACGCCAGGCCGGCGCGCTCGAATTCGGCGCGCAGGAAGCCGCGGTCGAAGCTCGCGTTGTGCGCGACGAACAGCTTCCCGTCGAGCCGCTCGAACAGCGTCGGCGCGAGCGATGCGAACGTCGGCGCATCGCGCACCATCGCGTCCGAGATGCCCGTCAGTTGCTGGATGAACGGCGGAATCGCCTGCCCCGGATTGACGAGGCTCGTCCACGTCGACACGCCGAGCGGTCCGATTTCGACCACGCCGATTTCGGTAATGCGGTGGTCGGCGGACGAGCCGCCGGTGGTTTCAAGGTCGACGAAGACGAGCGGCTGCTCGCTGGCGGGATCGGACGGAACGGAATCGGACATGAAAAGACAGGGAAACGATGCTTCCGTGAGTATGCACCGGCATGCGTACTCGGGCCAGCCCGGACCGGCTCGCTCCGTCCCCCCGAAAACAAAAAGCCCCCGCGATGCGGGGGCCGGACGTGATCGGCAATGCGTGGCGCGTCAGACCGCCTGGATATTCGCTGCCTGCTTGCCTTTCGGTCCGACTTTGACCTCGAACGAAACACGCTGGTTTTCTTTCAACGTCTTGAAGCCGTCCATCCGGATTTCGGAAAAGTGCGCAAACAAATCTTCACCGCCATTGTCCGACGTAATAAAGCCAAAACCTTTAGCATCGTTAAACCATTTCACGATACCGGTATCCATGTCTTCTTTCCCCACTCGATAAGATCAAAAAAGCTATTTTTATAGCCGTTTCCCGAAATCCCGAAACATTGCGCCAGCACCCGCACCAGCACGCCGCCCGAGGACGGAGTGCTCACTTTATAAATTGGACAATCCGGGTGCGTCAAGAAAATTTTTAGCCACTGCTTTCTTGAAAAGCGCTAATACCACTGGAATCGGTACACCGTCACCGATGATTAATTGATTCGCATCAAAAACCTGTCAACATTACCGGGATCGGATCGCTAATAATCGCCGGAAGCGAAATTTCTACCGGGGACAAATCGACCCGGTAAAATCCTCGGGTTTTTTCGGGTTGCGGAAATCGGGCGACGTTGCGATCCTGAATCAACGCTGAAAGGAAGGAGAGGGTCATGTGGCTGGACGGAATCAAGCGCTTCGCGAGCCGGCTCGGACGCGTACGTCGCAAGTCCCGCGCCCTGGCCGAGTCCGCGCGCGAAGCGCCGTGCGATACCGAGTTCGATATGACGTGGCACGGCGATCACTGGCAGAACCTGCTCGCATCGCCTCTGGATGCCCGTCACTACGTGATGGAAGACTGGACCAACACGCCGCCGCCGATCGAAGCAGAGGATGCCGCGCCTGCGGGCAAGCGCCAACGCAAGCGCCGCTCGTACACGTCGTAGCGCGCTGAGCGGCCGGGCAAAAAAAAGCGCGACTGGGAAGTCGCGCCGACAAAGGTTTGGAGATCTTTTCCGTCAACGAAAAAGTCTGCTTCGGAAAGCAGAGATCGCAGTATAGCGAGAGAACCACCTTTCATTATCCATGCTCCACACAAACCTCTATTGCCGATGTGTCAATAATCGGGCTATAGCCGCTCCCGCCGGCCGCTAACCGTCCGTCGCAAACGCGCAACGCCCTCTACGCAGTCCTGATCGTTATTTCCATTTGCTGCGCCGCAGCGAACCCTTGCGTGGCAATCGGTTGCGCGACTTTCCCGATTTTTGCGGATTTCAAAACACACTGTTTCTTAAAGCGTGAACCACCCTCGCTCCGCACACTTCGTACACTGCAAATGGATTTCTGATACGCGCACCGCCGTTCTGCGGCGCCGGCGACAGCATCAAACAAAGCGCGGCCGTCCGCCCCAGGTTCGATCGACATCATCGTGTTTGGAGACAGATCCATGAACAAGACCCTGATCGTCGCCGCGTTGTCGGGTGTATTCGTTACCGCCGCCCATGCACAAAGCAGCGTGACGCTGTACGGCCTGATCGACGCAGGCATCACTTACACGAACAATCAGGGCGGCCACAGCGCCTGGCAGGAAACGAGCGGTTCGATCAACGGCAGCCGCTGGGGCTTGCGCGGCACCGAAGATCTCGGCGACGGCCTGAAAGCCATCTTCACGCTGGAAAACGGTTTCGGCATCAACAACGGCGCGCTGAAGCAGAACGGTCGCGAATTCGGCCGGCAAGCGTTCGTCGGGCTTGCGCACAACACCTACGGTTCGCTGACGCTGGGCCGGCAGTACGACAGCGTCGTCGACTATCTCGGGCCGCTGTCGCTGACCGGTACCCAGTATGGCGGCACCCAGTTTGCCCACCCGTTCGACAACGACAACCTCAACAACTCGTTCCGGATCAACAACTCGGTCAAGTATCAGAGCGCGAACTACGGCGGCCTCAAGTTCGGTGCGTTGTACGGGTTCTCCAACTCGTCGGCGTTCGCGAACAACCGCGCGTACAGCGGCGGCGTGTCGTACAGCTACCTCGGCTTCAACCTTGCCGCGGCCTACTTGCAGTTGAACAGCGACGTGAACGCGCTCGCGCAGGCCGCGTCCGATCCGGGCGCGGTCACCGGCGACTGGACCTTCGCGTCGCGCGTGCAGCGCACCTGGGGCGCCGGCCTCAATTACGGGTTCGGCCCCGCCACGGTCGGCTTCGTGTTCACCCAGACGCGCCTGACCGGCCTTCGCGCGATCAGCGCCGGCCAATCGGGCGTGGCGGGCGGCATCACGGGCCTCGGCGATACCGGGCGCTTCAGCAACTATGAGGTCAACGGCCGCTACGCGCTGACGCCGGCCCTGTCGTTCGCCGGCTCCTACACGTACACCCAGGGCCGCCTGTCCGGCGACAAGCCAACCTGGCACCAGTTCAACCTGCAAGCCGACTACGCACTGTCGAAGCGCACCGACGTGTACCTGCAGGGCGAGTTCCAGAAGGTCAACACCGACGGACTGGACCTCGGCGCCAACATCAACGGCTTGGGCGCCGCGTCGTCGACCAACAAGCAGATCGCGGTCACGGCCGGCCTGCGTCACCGCTTCTGAGCGACCGGCCCGTTCGCCATACGCCGAAAGACGAAGCGCCCCATCGGGGCGCTTTTTCCTGGTCGCGGCGCGCGGGCCGCCAGTCAGGCGTCGCCCCGCGCCGGATACCGGACGTCGAGTATGTCGATCGGCTGCGGGCCGGCCGGCGTCATCAGCGTGACGGTGTCGCCGATCTTCGCCTTGATCAGCGCACGCGCAACCGGCGAGATCCAGCTGACGCAGCCGCGGTCCAGATCGACCTCGTCGATCCCGACGATCGTCACCGTGTGATCCTCGCCGTCCGGCGTCTCGTAATCGACCGTCGCGCCGAAGAACACCTGGTCGACGTTCTCCTGCCGGCTCGCGTCGACGACTTCCGCAAGGTCGAGCCGCTTCGTCAGGAAGCGGATGCGGCGATCGATCTCGCGAAGCCGCCGCTTGCCGTAGATATAGTCGCCGTTTTCCGACCGGTCGCCGTTCGAAGCCGCCCACGACACGAGCCGCACGACCTCGGGACGTTCGACGTCGATCAGGTTCAGCAACTCGTCCCTCAGTCGCTTGTGGCCGGCCGGCGTGATGTAGTTCTTCGCGCCCGCCGGAATCGCGGGTTGAGCCTGGTCGAGATCGTCGTCGTCACCGTCCGACTCTTTGACAAACGCCTTGTTCATGATGCAGATTCAACGTGGATGACTGATCCCTCAAGGGTACACGATGGGCGGCCGGCCACGGCCATGGCACCAAATTCGCGAATAAGGCTTCCCTTTTTATACGACTCTGCTATACTTCCGCTTCTGCGTGCGGCTGTAGCTCAGTTGGATAGAGTACTTGGCTACGAACCAAGGGGTCGTGGGTTCGAATCCTGCCAGCCGCGCCACTTTTTCGAGGGCCTTCCGAACCGAAGGCCCTTTCAGTTCGAAGCAGTAGAAGTTTGTTGTTGCGTGCGGCTGTAGCTCAGTTGGATAGAGTACTTGGCTACGAACCAAGGGGTCGTGGGTTCGAATCCTGCCAGCCGCGCCACTTTTTTGGGGGCCTTCCCATCGCAGAAGGTTCCGACAGTTGAAGCAGTACCGTTTTGCGTGCGGCTGTAGCTCAGTTGGATAGAGTACTTGGCTACGAACCAAGGGGTCGTGGGTTCGAATCCTGCCAGCCGCGCCACCTTAAAAGGGCTTTCCTCCGGGAAAGCCCTTTTTCTTTTTGCGCCCGCCTCCCTCGTTCGCACCCTCACCCCGCACACGCTCGGCAAAGCGCCGGCATCATCGCACGCGCTTTCGACAGCCCCAATGAAAACGGCGGCCATAAGCCGCCGTCCGTCGATCATCGAATCCGCCCGCGCCCACCGCCGCGCGCGTCAACGTCAGTAATCCTGCCGCTCGCGCTCGATACGCATGCCGCCGTCATGGCGTGCATGCGCGCCGTCGTCGGTCGAACGCTCGCGCATGATCCGCATCACGTCCGGATTGGTTCTCACGCGCCGCATCACGTTCGCGAGATGCACGCGGTCGCTGACCTGGATCACGAAGCGCAGCACCGTCGACTCGTGCGTCAGATCCTCGTCCATCGCGATATGAACGATGTTCGCGTCGGCCGACGTGATGTCCGCCGCGACGCGCGCGAAGATGCCCTTCGTGTTCTTCACGAGCGCCTTCACCGCGACATCGAACAGGCGGCCCGGCTGCGGCGCCCATTCGACGTCGATCCAGCGGCCCGGATCGCGGCGATGGATGCGCTGCGCGACACGGCAATCCGTCGTATGAATCGCCATGCCCAGACCGATGCCGATGTAACCCATGATCGCATCGCCCGGGATCGGGCGGCAGCATGCTGACAACTGCACGGACATCCCTTCGGTGCCGGTAATCACGACCGGCGGCGCATGATGCGCGGGATGCCGCTCGGACTTCGGCAGATCGTCGTCCGCGTCGCGGCCGCTCATCAACACTTCGATGCGCTTGGCCATCACCGCGGCGACGCGACGACCGAGGCCGATATCCGCGAAAATTTCCTGACGACTCTTGTTGCCCGTCCACTGCACGAGCTTCTCCCACACCTCCGGCTCGACGTCGGCCAGCGCGAGACCGTAGCCCTTCAGGCTCTGGTCGACGAGCCGCTCGCCCAGTTGCACGGATTCGTTCAGGCGCATCGTCTTCAGGTAGTGGCGGATCGCCGAGCGCGCCTTGCCGGTACGCACGAAGCCGAGCCACGCGGGGTTCGGTTTCGAATACGGCGCGGTGATCACCTCGACGATGTCGCCGCTTTTCAGCTCGGTGCGCAGCGGCAGCAGCTCGTTGTTGATCTTCACGGCCACGCACTGGTTGCCGAGATCACTGTGGATCGAATACGCGAAATCGAGCGCCGTCGCGCCGCGCGGCAGCGCCATGATCTTCGACTTCGGCGTGAACACGTAGACCGCATCCGGGAACAGGTCGATTTTCACGTGCTCGAGGAATTCGCTCGAATCGCCCGCTTCGCTCTGGATGTCGAGCAGCGACTTCAGCCACTGGTGCGCGCGCTTCTGCACGTCGCTGAGATCGGCGCTGCCGTTCTTGTACAGCCAGTGCGCGGCGACCCCTGCCTCGGCGATCTCGTGCATCTTGCGCGTGCGTACCTGGAACTCGATCGGCGCGCCGAACGGGCCGACGAGCGTCGTGTGCAGCGACTGATAGCCGTTGATCTTCGGGATCGCGATGTAATCCTTGAACTTGCCGGGTACGGGCTTGTACAGCGCATGCAGCGCGCCGATGCACGTGTAGCAGTCGAGCGGGCTGTCGACGACGACCCGAAAGCCGTACACGTCGAGCACCTGCGAGAACGACAGTTGCTTGTCGCGCATCTTGCGGTAGACGCTGTAGATGGTCTTCTCGCGGCCGGTGATCTCGGCGTCGATCTTCGCGTCGGCCATCGCGCGCTGCGCGGCCTCGAGGATCTTGCTGATCACTTCGCGGCGGTTGCCGCGCGCGGCCTTCACGGCCTTCTCGAGCGTCGCGTAGCGATGCGGGTTGAAGTTCGCGAAGCTCATGTCCTGCAGCTCGCGATACGTGTTGTTCAACCCGAGCCGGTGCGCGATCGGCGCGTAGATGTCGAGCGTTTCGCGCGCGACGCGGCGGCGCTTTTCCATCGGCACCGCGCCGAGCGTGCGCATGTTGTGCAGGCGGTCGGCGAGCTTGACGAGAATCACGCGCACGTCGCGCGCCATCGCGAGCAGCATCTTGCGGAAGTTTTCCGCCTGCGCTTCCTCGCGGCTGCGGAATTCCATCTTGTCGAGCTTCGACAGGCCGTCGACCAGTTCGGCGACCTTCGGGCCGAACCGCTCGGCCAGCTCGTTCTTGGTCACGCCCTGGTCTTCCATCACGTCGTGCAGCAACGCTGCCATCACGGCCTGTGCGTCGAGCTTCCAGCCGGCGCAGATTTCCGCGACGGCGACGGGATGGGTGATGTAGGGTTCGCCGCTCTGGCGATATTGACCGAGGTGGGCTTCGTCGCTGAAGTGGAACGCCGCCTTGACCTCTTTGATTTCGTCCGGAGCGAGATACTCGGCAAGCGCGGCCGTCAGTTTCGCGATCGAAACGACGCCGTGCTTGCGCGGTTGCTCCGGCGTGGCGGTCGGCCCGAACAGATGCCGGAAGGACTGTTCGAGGACCGCGTCGATGTACTGGCGCGCAGGCGACTGGGCCGTGGCTTCGGTGGTCGAATCCGCGGAGGCGGACGATGGGGTGGTGCTCATATTCGCCTCCAGGTCGAGTCGTTGCGCGCGTGGACTACATGGCTGGAACGGGCCGGATGCGCGTTACACCGGCACCTTCTTCAGCATCTCGACGCCGACCTGGCCGGCGGCGATTTCGCGCAGCGCGACGACGGTCGGCTTGTCGCGGCTTTCGATCTTCGGCGTATGGCCTTGCGCGAGCTGCCGCGCGCGATAGGTGGCGGCGAGCGCCAGTTCGAAGCGATTCGGGATTTGCTTCAGGCAGTCTTCGACGGTAATGCGAGCCATGTTGGTAATTCCTTCTGAATATAGTCCTTATTCTACCTTATGTCCCTCGTGCCCCGCGTCATTCCGCGTGGGGCAGATGGATGCCGAGCTCGATGAACAGCTCCGCGTGTCGCGCGTACTGCGAAGCAAAACGCAGGCGCGTCGCCGCGACGATGCATTCGAGTTCCGCGAGCGCGCGTTCGAAATTCTCGTTGATCACCACGTATTCCGCTTCCGACGCGTGCGCGATCTCGCTGCCGGCGGCCAGCAGGCGTCGCGTGATCACGTTCGGCTCGTCCTGGCCGCGCTTCTTCAGGCGTTCCTCGAGCGCGTCGAGCGACGGCGGCAGGATGAAGATGCCGACCGCGTTGCGGAACTGCTTCTTCACCTGCAACGCACCCTGCCAGTCGATTTCGAGCAGCACGTCGTGGCCGTTCTTCATCTGCTCTTCGATCCAGACGCGCGACGTGCCGTAGTAGTTGCCGTGCACTTCCGCGCTCTCGAGAAATTCGTGCGCCGCGTGACGCGCGCGGAAATCGTCGACGGTCGTGAAGTGGTAGTGCTGGCCGTCCTGCTCGCCCGGGCGCGGCTTGCGCGTCGTGTACGAGATCGACAGGCAGATGTCGCTGTCCTTCGACAGCAGCGCATTCACGAGCGTCGACTTGCCGGCGCCCGACGGCGCGACGACCATGAACAGGTTACCGGGATAGACGCCGCCGTGCAGCGAATGCGACGCGTGGCCGTCGCGGGTGGATTCGGTCATGACAGCCTCCGCCGGGCCTGGCCACATCCGCATGAATCGGCTTTCGAAGGATGGGGGGGCTGCGCCCCCCCAAGCGAACGTAGTGAGCGTGGGGGTCGTTTCATCTCTTTACTCCAGGTTTTGCACTTGCTCGCGCATCTGCTCGATCAGCAGCTTCAGCGCCATCGACGCGTCGGCCAATTCCTTCGCCGCCGCCTTCGAGCCGAGCGTGTTCGCTTCGCGATTCAGTTCCTGCATCATGAAATCGAGACGCTTGCCGACGCGGCCGCCCTTCTCGATCACGTGACGCGTTTCGTTCAGGTGCGCGGTGAGCCGCGACAGTTCTTCCGCGATGTCGATCCGGATCCCGTACATCGTCACTTCCTGACGGATGCGCTCCGCGGCTTCCTCGCGCGTGACGACCGTCGAGCCGCCTTCGGGCGCCGCGAGGCCGAGCGCTTCCTGCAGCCGCTCGACGATCTTCTGCTGGTGCTTCGCGATCAGCTCCGGTACGAGCGGCGTGATGCGCGCGACGATCGCCTCCATCTCGGTGACGTTCGACAGCAGCATCGTCGCCAGTTGCGCGCCTTCGCGCGAACGCACGACGACGAGCTCGCCGATCGCTTCCTTGCCGCAGGCGAGCACGGCGTCGCGGATCGCGTCGGCCGACACGCCGGCCTCGGCGAGCACGCCGGGCCAGCGCAGGATTTCACCCGCGCGCAGACGGCCGACGCCCGGGAACGAATCGAGCACCGCGCGTTCGAGATCGGCAAGCTGGCCGAGCGCCGACTGGTTCAGCGCGCCCGCGCCGATGCTTTGCTCGCCGCGCTGCAGGTTGATGCGCACGTCGACCTTGCCGCGCGACAGTTTGTTCATCAGCATTTCGCGCAGCGCGGGTTCGCACGCGCGCACGTCGTCCGGCATCCGGAAATTGAGATCGAGGAAGCGCGAGTTCACGGTGCGCAGTTCGACCGACACGCTGGTGCCGCCGTTGCCGGCGGCCGTCGTGAGTTCGCGCGTCGCGCTCGCGTAGCCCGTCATGCTGTAGATCATGGTTCGTCTCGCCGTCTGGTGCCCTCGCGGGCGGGAATACATCGAGGCGCCCGGCGCATCGGAAAGCGCGGGGCGGGAAGCGCGCATTATCCCATTTTTGCGGACCACCCCGCCGGGGACGCCCGCCGTTCGGCGCTAAAATCGGGGTTTCCTCTCCTTCCGCGATTTCCCCATGACGTCTTCCGTTTCCCGCCCGAGCGGCCGCCGCGCCGACGAACTGCGCAAGGTCGCCCTCACGCGCCACTACACGAAACACGCCGAAGGCTCCGTGCTGGTCGAATTCGGCGACACCAAGGTGCTGTGCACCGCCAGCGTCGCCGAGCGCGTGCCCGAGTTCCTGCGCGAGCGCGGGCAAGGCTGGCTGACCGCCGAATACGGGATGCTGCCGCGCGCGACCCACACGCGCAGCGACCGTGAAGCGGCGCGCGGCAAGCAGACGGGCCGCACGCAGGAAATTCAGCGCCTGATCGGCCGCGCGCTGCGCGCGGTGTTCGATCTCGAGGCGCTCGGCCCGCGCACGATCCACATCGACTGCGACGTGATCCAGGCCGACGGCGGCACGCGCACGGCCAGCATCACCGGCGCGTTCGTCGCCGCGCACGACGCCGTGTCGAAGCTGATCGCGGCCGGCAAGCTCACGCGCTCGCCGATCACCGACCACGTCGCCGCGATCTCGGTCGGCGTGTACGAAGGCGCCCCCGTGCTCGACCTCGACTACGCGGAAGATTCGCGCTGCGACACCGACATGAACGTCGTGATGACCGGCGCGGGCGGCTTCGTCGAAGTCCAGGGCACGGCCGAAGGCGTGCCGTTCTCGCGCGCCGAGATGAACGCGCTGCTCGACCTCGCGCAGGGCGGGATCGCCGAGCTCGTGCGGTTGCAGAAAGAGGTCCTGGGTGCGAGCCATGCCTGACGACCGCACCGTCGCGCCGCTGTCGCGCATCGTTCTCGCGTCGAACAACGCGGGCAAGCTGCGCGAATTCACCGCGCTGTTCTCGACGGTCGGCATCGAGATCGTCCCGCAGGGCGACCTCGCGGTGCCGGAGGCGGAAGAGCCGTTCGGTACGTTCATCGAGAACGCGCTGACCAAGGCGCGCCATGCGTCGCGGCTCACCGGACTGCCGGCGATCGCCGACGATTCCGGCCTGTGCGTGCGCGTGTTGCGCGGCGCGCCGGGCGTCTATTCGGCGCGCTATGCGCAGCGCGCGGGCCGCGACAAGGGCGACGCGGCGAACAACGGGTATCTCGTCGAGCAGTTGCGCGGCGTCGCCGACCGGCGTGCGTACTACTGCTGCGTGCTCGCGCTCGTTCGCCATGCGGACGATCCGGAACCGCTATTCGCCGAAGGGCGCTGGGCCGGCGAGATCGTCGATACGCCGCGCGGCGAACACGGATTCGGCTACGACCCGTATTTCTACCTGCCGTCGCTCGGCGCGACGGCCGCCGAACTCGAGCCTGCAGTGAAGAACACGCACAGCCATCGCGCGCTGGCGCTGAAGGCGTTGCTCGCGCGGCTCGCGGAGGAAGCATGAGCCAGGCTTCGGACACCGGTGCGCGCGTCGTCGCGACCTTCACGTCGCCCGGCCAGGTGCGCCTCACGTCGCTGCCGCCGCTCGCGCTGTACGTGCATTTCCCGTGGTGCGTGCGCAAGTGCCCGTACTGCGATTTCAACTCGCATGAATGGAAAGGCGAACGGTTTCCGGAAGCCGACTATCTCGACGCGTTGCGCGCCGACCTCGAGCAGGCGCTGCCGCTCGTGTGGGGTCGGCAGGTGCATACCGTGTTCATCGGCGGCGGCACGCCGAGCCTGCTGTCGGCGGCCGGCCTCGACCGGATGCTGTCCGACGTGCGCGCGCTGCTGCCGCTCGACGCCGATGCCGAGATCACGCTCGAGGCGAACCCGGGGACCTTCGAAGCCGCGAAGTTCGCGCAGTTCCGCGCAAGCGGCGTGAACCGCCTGTCGGTCGGCATCCAGAGCTTCAACGAAGCGCACCTGAAGGCGCTCGGCCGGATTCACGACACCGCGCAGGCCCGCGCGGCCGTCGAGATCGCCGCGAAGAACTTCGACAACTTCAACCTCGACCTGATGTTCGCGCTGCCGAACCAGACGCTCGACGAATGCCGCACCGACATCGAGACCGCGCTGTCGTTCGCGCCGCCGCACCTGTCGCTGTATCACCTGACGCTCGAGCCGAATACGCTGTTCGCGAAGTTTCCGCCGGTCGTCCCCGACGACGACGCGTCGGCCGACATGCAGGAATGGATCCACGCGCGCACGGCCGACGCCGGCTACGGGCGCTACGAAGTATCCGCGTACGCGAAGCCGAATCATCAGTGCAAGCACAACCTGAACTACTGGCGCTTCGGCGACTATCTCGGGATCGGCGCGGGCGCGCACACGAAGCTGTCGTTCCCGAACCGGGTCCTGCGGCAAGCGCGCTACAAGCATCCGGCAACCTTCATCGAACAGGCGAAGGCCGGCACGGCCGTGCAGGAAGAGCGTGAAGTCGGCGCGCGCGACCTGCCGTTCGAATTCATGCTGAATACGCTGCGGCTCGTCGAGGGCTTTCCCGTGCACAGCTTCGTCGAACGGACGGGCCTGCCGATGAGCACGATCGAGCCGGCGTTGAAGGAAGCGGAACGGCGTGGGCTGATCACGCGCGATTTCACGCAAATCGCGCCGACGCCGCTCGGCCAGCGTTTTCTCAACGACCTGCAGGAATTGTTCCTGCGCGACGACTGAACGGATGAACGCGGCGGCATTTCGGTTACAATGCCGCCTCGTGTGGAAGCGTGGCCGAGCGGTTTAAGGCACTGGTCTTGAAAACCAGCGACGGGAAACTGTCCGTGAGTTCGAATCTCACCGCTTCCGCCAGGAAGTTCGCCGAACCCCGTCCATTCGCAGAATGACGGGGTTTTTGTTTGTCCGCACGCGTGCGCCCCGCACGTTCCGACGCATCGCGCCGGATGCCGTTACAATCCCGCGCTCCGATTCGCGAAACGGGAAATCCACGTCATGAAGCCCTTCCTCGTCTCGTCGCTCGTCGCCGTGCTGGCCGCCGTCAGCGCGCATGCGGCGGCCGACACCGCCTCCGGCAGCGACGCACCGGCGTCGTGCGCGATCGCGTACGTGACCGGCGTCGGCGGTTCGCCGCGCGGCCTGAGCGAGTATCTCGCGAGCCCGTCGCCATACAACTACCTGAAGGACAACGAGCTTCAGTGCAAGGTGGGCGACGACGGACGCACGTCGAACTGCACCGGCGTGACCTACCTGCGCAACGAACAGGTCAGCGTGTACGACGATTCCGACCCGGCGACGCTGACCGTCGTCGCGCGTGTGGAACTCGATCATGGCCAGAAGTATCCGGTGATCGTCGTCGTGCAGCGCAAGGACGCGCGCTGCAAGCAATGATGCGAAAAATACGATGATCCCCGTTTCCGTCGCCCGCTGATGGAATCGGCGCCGGATCGTCGACGCGTCGAAGCGACAGGGTGCGAGCGTCCCGGACGCCTGCCGCCGCACACCGCCTGACGCCTCCCGGCCCGCCCCGTCATCGCCTAGAATTCGTTCAACACGGCGACACGAACGCCGCCGCGTATTCGATGTATTCGATGCCGCACGCGCCACCCCTGCGCGCGGCACACGGAGATCGCCATGACCGACCTGTCGACCGCGACGGACCACGTCGATTACGAAGGCTTCGAGATCCATGTCGTGCCGGCCGCGACGCCCGGCAGCGACACGCGCTATACCTACACCGGCTACGTGTGCCATCCGGGCGTGAATCCCGCGCTGCCCGGCCACGCGGTGCCGTTCCACGCGGATGGCGAAGAAAGCTTCGCGAGCGTCGACGAGGCGACCCACGAAGCCGTGCACATCGGCAAGAGCATCATCGACGGCACGCACCCCGACCTGTCGGTCCTGTCGCTCGTGACGCACGGCTTCTGACGCGGCCGGAACGCATCGCCGACGATTCCCCGGAAGGCTGCCGAGGTGGCCGCATCGGCTGACCGCGCCGCGCGGCCGGACGATTGCAGCGTGCCGCGGCTTTCAACCTTCCAGCACGCGTCCGCTGCGGACGCCGCCACATGTCGCGTCACATCGCGGTGCACGACGCGCGTGGCTCGACGCGGCGTCCGGCCGGCATCATCTGCGAGCGCAACGACCGGTCCCGCGCGCTATGCGTTTCCCCCCATATCGCCTCGCGTCGGTACGCCTATCATTTTTTTATCGTCCCTCCCGGCCATCACGTCATGCGCCCCCTTCCCCGTCCGTGCGTCGCCCGGCTGCGTGTTGCCGCGCTGGCCGTCGTCGCCCTGCTCGCCGCGTGCACGATCACGCCGCCTTCGTCGTTACGCTCGGTCGTGACGATTCCGTCGGTCATACGCAGCGGCAATCTCGACCAGTATCGCGTCGAGGTCGCGCACCGCGTCGCCGAACGCAATCCGTCCGGCATGCTGCACGGCACACCGCAGGCCATGCTGCGTTCGCTCGTCGTCGTGGCCTTCACCGTCGATGGCAACGGCCGCGTGATCAACGCATCCGTCTATCGCAGCAACGGCGACAGCGAGGCGGAAGCGCTCGCGCTCGCGTCGCTGCGCCGCTCGGCGCCGCTGCCGGCGCCGCCGTCGCGGCTGCTCGACGGCAACGGTCGGCTCGAACTGATGGAAGGCTGGCTCTTCAACGACGACGGCCACTTCCAGCTGCAAAGCACCGCGTCCGCGCAGGCGCAATCGATCGACTGACGCGCCGCCGCGGCCCGATTGCCGGGGGGCGGCAGCGCTGGCTATAATTTTCCGCACTCGCGCGGCCATCACGCCGCGCGCGCGTTCGCGCGCCCCACCCGGCAAGCGAGCCGACCACGCCGGCACCGGGCGGCGGCGACGTATCCGTCTCCATCGTCGACCGGCGGGTGACGTCCGCGCCACGGCGCGCGTCCACGCCGCCACCGCGTCATCCGCATCAATCATTTGCCCGGCTGCGCCCGGCAGGCAGTCGCCTGCCCCAGCGCACGCCGAGCCGGCTGCCCCAACGACAAAACGGAGACATCCATGTCCGCATCCCCCGCAACCGTTGCACACGCAACCGGTTCGGCCGGCGCCGTCAGCCACCGGCGCATCGTGTTCGCGAGCTTCATCGGCACCGCGATCGAGTTCTACGATTTCTACGTGTACGCGACGGCCGCCGCGCTCGTCATCGGCCCCGTATTCTTCCCGCACGGCTCCGCGACGGCGCAAGCGCTGTCCGCGTTCGTCACGTTCGGGATCGCGTTCATCGCGCGTCCGATCGGCTCGTTCCTGTTCGGGCACTTCGGCGACCGCATCGGCCGCAAGTCGACGCTCGTCGCATCGCTGCTCGTGATGGGCGTGTCCACTACCGCGATCGGCTTCGTGCCCGGCTACGACGCGATCGGCGCGCTCGCGCCGGTGCTGCTGTGCGTGCTGCGCTTTGGCCAG
The DNA here is from genome assembly GCF_018417615.1 of Burkholderia sp. LAS2. Taxonomy (NCBI): domain Bacteria; kingdom Pseudomonadati; phylum Pseudomonadota; class Betaproteobacteria; order Burkholderiales; family Burkholderiaceae; genus Burkholderia; species Burkholderia sp. LAS2. Next base: position 1,448,088 of record NZ_CP071052.1, on the reverse strand, counting down.
GGAATCGGCCTCGGCGGCGAATGGGGCGGCGCTGCGCTGCTCGCGACCGAGCACGCGCCGCAAGGCAAGCGCGGCTGGTTCGGGATGTTCCCGCAACTGGGGCCGTCGGTCGGCTTCCTGATGTCGAACGGGCTGTTCTTCGCGCTCGCGCTGTCGCTGTCCGACGCGCAGTTCCGCAGCTGGGGCTGGCGCATCCCGTTCCTCGTCAGCGCGGTGCTCGTCGCGCTCGGCCTGTACGTGCGGCTCAAGATCACCGAAACGCCCGCGTTCCAGGCAGCGCTCGACCGCAACGAGCGCGTGCGCGTACCGGTCGCGACGCTCGTCACGCAGCACTGGCGGCCGACGCTGCTCGGCGCGCTCGCGATGGTCGTCTGCTACACGCTGTTCTACATCTCGACGGTGTTCTCGCTGTCGTACGGCGTGTCGGCGCTGCATATTCCGCGCCAGAGCTTCCTCGGCCTGCTGTGTTTCGCGGTGGTCTTCATGGGCGTCGCGACGCCGCTGTCCGCATGGGCGTCGGACCGCTTCGGCCGCAAGCCGGTGCTGGTCGTCGGCGCGATCGCCGCGCTGCTGTCGGGGTTCGCGATGGAACCGCTGCTCGGCAGCGGCTCGATGCCGCTCGTCGCGCTGTTCCTGACGATCGAGCTGTTCCTGATGGGCGTGACGTTCGCACCGATGGGCGCGCTGCTGCCCGAATTGTTCCCGACCAACGTCCGCTACACGGGCGCGGGCGTCGCGTACAACCTCGGCGGAATCCTCGGCGCGTCGATCGCGCCGTATATCGCGCAACTGCTGGTTGCGCGCGGCGGGCTGTCGTGGGTCGGCGGCTATGTGTCGGTGGCGGCGGCGATCAGCCTGATCGGCGTGCTGCTGATGCGCGAGACGCGCGACGCGTCGCTCGTCTGAGCCTTCGGGGCGACCCGGGTTGTACGACGGCGGGCGCTGCCTATACTCGATCCTGGGCGCGTCGTTGCGCGCCCGGAGATCCCGCCCCGACAGGAGCCGCCGCCATGAATATCCGCCTTGCCAATGCCGATCTCGTGCTGATCCTTGCGCTCGCGCTCGGTGGCGCGCTGCTGCTCGCGCTGCGGTTTCGGCCGAAAACCTGGCGCGGCCTCGTGTTCGAGGCGCTGCTGGCGAATCTGGCGGCCATCGCCGCCGTCGTCACGGTCGAAGCGCTGCTCGCCTGACCGCGGCCGCCGCGCCGCGTCAGGCGGACAGCCGCGCGCGCACCGTGCCGTAGGCGGGGCAGACCGTATCGATCGCCTCCAGCGCCTCGTCGACGGTCGGCATCGCGCCCGGCTCGCCGATCGACAGCGCATTCGGCACGCCGCCGATCCCGCAATGGTGGCGCGACGTCGCGACGAAAATCATCACGGTGGGCCGCTGCAGTGCGTGCGCCATGTGCACGAACCCGGTATCGACGCCCACCACGAGCGCGGCCCGACCCAGCGCCGCGCCGAGCTCACGCACCGTCATCGCCGGTAACACGATCGCGCCCGGCGCCCGCGCGGCGATATCCCGTGCATCGTCGTGCTCGGCCGCCGATCCCCACGGCACCAGCACGCGCACGCCGCGCGCCATCATCTGCGTCGCAAGGGCGGCCCAGTGTCCGGGCGGCCACTTCTTGTCGGGATTGGACGTCGCATGGAACAGCAGCATGAACGGCCCGCCGTCGGTCACGGCGGCGGGCAGGCTCGCATCCTGCGGCGCGACGATGCCGTGCGTGGCAGGCCCTTCCGGCACGTAGCCCAGCGCTTCGCCGGCACTCACCCGCATCCCGTGCCATGCGTCGCAGTCCGGCCGCGGACCGAAACGGTGCGAATACGCGAAGCGCGCGCCCGTTTCGCCGAGATCCTGCGTCTGGTAGCCGAAGCGACGCGCGCCACGCGCCAGCGACGAAATGATCGCGCTCTTGTACACGCCGTGCAGATCGACGATCGCGTCGTAGCGGTGCGCACGCAGCGCGCCGATCGATGCCGAGATCGCCTTCAGGTCGCCTGCGTTGCGCATTTTTTTGAAGCGGCGCAGCGGCGCGCACAGAACGGCGCTCACGCCCGGATGCCAGCGTACGACCTCCGCGCACGATTCGTCGACGGCCCAGTCGACCGTCACGCCGGGGAACGCGCGATGCAGGTCGGCGACGACAGGCAGCGTCTGGACGACGTCGCCGAGCGACGTCACTTTCACGATAAGGATTCGTTTCACGATTTGCGGGAATTCTCGACTGGCCATCTTGGCATGCTAACGACGGTTGCTATGTCCAGACATTACGCGAACATTACATTTGCAACAAATTGCATCTCCTTTGTGAATTTTTGTCGTCCTGCGCGGCGCGTCGTCGGCCCCGCTGGCATCGGTTCCTTTTTATAATCCTCTCTTTGCCCTCCGGCCGAGCCCATGCCGCGCCCCGCCCTTCCCGCGCTGTTTCCCGCCCTTACCCGCCGCTCGCTGCGAATCTGGCGCCAGTATGGTGTTTTCTGGCTCGGCGCGATCGTCGTCGGCCTCGCGGCCGTCCTGTATGCCCGATTGATCGACTGGGGCTACGAGACTTTCCGCGCGATGCGCGATCACGCCGTCTGGCTGCCGCTGCTGCTGACGCCGGCGATCGCCGCGTTGTCGGCATGGATCACGCGCCGCTTTTTCCGCGGCGCCGAGGGCAGCGGCATCCCGCAGGTGATCGCGACGCTGCATGCGCGCCCGAGCGCATTCGGCGCCCGGCTGCTGACGCTGCGCATCCTGTTCGGCAAGGTGCTGATCTCGTTCCTCGGCATCCTCGGCGGCTTCACGATCGGCCGCGAAGGGCCGACCGTGCAAGTCGGTGCGGCGCTGATGTTCAACCTGCGGCGCTTCTACCCGCGCTCGAACGCGCAGATCGAACGCCAGCTCGTGCTGGCCGGCGCGGCGGCCGGGCTGTCGGCCGCATTCAATACGCCGCTCGCGGGCATCGTGTTCGCGATCGAGGAACTGACCCGCAGCTTCTCCGCGCGCGCCAGCGGCGTACTGATTACCGCGATCATCCTCGCCGGCGTCGTCGCGCTCGGACTGAACGGCAACTACACGTATTTCGGCACGATCAACGCCGGGCTCCATTTCCCGAAGCTGCTGGCGGTCGCGGTGCTGGTCACCGCGATCGTGACGGGCATCGCGGGCGGCCTGTTCTGCTGGTTGCTGCTGAACACGGGGCGCTGGCTGCCCGCGCGACTGCTGGGCCTGTATCGCGAGCGGCCGGTCGCGTTCGCCGCGCTGTGCGGCTTCACGATCGCCGTTGTCGGGCTCGTGTCCGGCGGCACGACGTTCGGCAGCGGCTATGCGGAGGCGCGCGGCCTGCTCGATGGCAGTCAGCAGCTGTCGGTGTTCTATCCGCTCCTGAAGATGGTGTCGATGGTCGCGTCGTACCTGCCGGGCATCCCGGGCGGGATCTTCGCGCCGTCGCTGTCGATCGGCGCCGGCTTCGGCAACGTGCTGCATGCCGTGTTCAGCAACATGAGCCTGCCGATGCTGATCGCGCTCGCAATGGTCGGCTATCTGGCCGCCGTCACGCAGTCGCCGATCACGTCGTTCGTGATCGTGATGGAAATGATCAACGGTCATGCGCTCGTGATTTCGCTGATGGCGACTGCACTGGTATCGAGCCGGGTATCGCGCTTTTTTGCGCCGCCGCTGTACGAAACGCTCGCGCAGCGCTATCTCGCGCCGCCCGTCGCGGCCGCCGCGCCGGCCGCGGCAACCACTGCGGCCGCGGCAGGCAACATGACCGACGTGACCGAACCGCGGGATGCAACCGCGGCCCCCGCCGATCCGCTCGACACGCTGCGCGACGAAGACGGCGACGAGCCGGCCGCTGCGGCGCCGGGCGACAGCGCCGCGGACACGGCGGCGCCCCACGATGCCGGGCCGGCTGCAACCGATGCAAACGGCCCGACGCAACAGCACGGCCCGCGCGACGCTCAGTAGATCACGACGGGCGCCGGCCGGTAGTAGACCGGCCGCGCCGGCACGACGATGCACCCGGCCAGCGTGATCGCGACGAGCGCGATGGCGATTGCGGTTCTTTTCATCGCGCCTGCCTCAAGCCCAGTGGCCGCGCGTCCAGAACCAGTTCGGACCGCGCTGGTCCCAATGCCCGGGCACCCACTGCATGCCGACGCGCTCGGCCTCCCAGTGGCCGCCGATCCACACGTAGCGGCCATGGTCCCAGTGCCAGTGCCCGCGGTCCCACACGTAGCCGACGCGCGTGGCCGGTACGACCTCGTAGCGCACGGGCGGCGGCGCATTCGGCGCGACGACGACGATTTCCTCAGTGCGCACGGCGACCGGCTCCGCGATGACCATGCGCCCCTGCGGCGCGATCACGGGCGTGCCGACGAGAATCTCGTCCGCGTGCACGGCGAACGGTGCGACGACGGCTGACAGGCCCGCGGCGAACAGCGCGAGCGAAACGATACGACGTGAAACGGTAGAGACAGCCATCACAACCTCCTGGTTGAACAACACACGTGAGCGTATTCGTTCAATGCGGGAGGGGCGATGACGGCCGACAGGCGTCGTGTTACGGCGTGCCCGAAAGTGCAACAGGGCGTAAGACGCGCACGGCGGCGGGCGCCGCCGTGCGGAAGGACACACGCTGAGCGTTAGGCTTGCGGGATCTCGATCTTCACTTCGAGGACTTCGAGGTCGTCCTGGCGCTCGAGGCTCACGCGGATGTCATCGTCCGAAATATGGACGTACTTCGAGATGACCGCGACGAGCTCTTTCTGCAGCGCCGGCAGGTAATCGGCCGGCGGCCGGCCGCCGACCCGCTCGTGCGCGATGATGAGCTGCAGGCGCTCCTTCGCGACCGATGCGGACTTCTTCTTCTCGCCGAGGAGAAACGAAAGGATGGACATGGGCGGCCTCCGTTACTTGCTGCCGAAGAGGCGCTGCAGCAGGCCCGGCTTCTGGTAATCGGTGAAGCGCAGCGGCTTGTCCTCGCCGAGAAAGCGGGCGACGACGTCCTTGTACGCTTCCGCGACGTCGGTGCCGTCGATATGCACGGCCGGCAGACCCTGGTTCGACGCATGCAGCACGGCTTCCGATTCGGGCACCACGCCGATCAGCTTGATGCGCAGGATCTCGCTGATGTCCTCGAGCGACAGCATCTCGCCTTCGCTCACGCGCTTCGGGCTGTAACGCGTGATCAGCAGGTGTTCCTTGATCGGCTCCTTGCCTTCGGTCGCGCGCTTCGTCTTCGACGACAGGATGCCGAGAATGCGGTCCGAGTCGCGCACCGACGACACTTCCGGGTTCGTGACGATCAGCGCTTCATCCGCGAAGTACATCGCGTGCAGCGCACCGGCCTCGATACCGGCCGGCGAATCGCAGACGATGTATTCGAAGTCCATCGCGACGAGGTCGTTCAGCACCTTCTCGACGCCGTCGCGCGTCAGCGCATCCTTGTCGCGCGTCTGCGACGCCGGCAGGATGAACAGGTTCTCGCACTTCTTGTCCTTGATCAGCGCCTGGTTCAGGTTCGCTTCGCCCTGGATCACGTTCACGAGGTCATATACGACGCGACGCTCGCAGCCCATGATGAGATCGAGGTTGCGCAGGCCGACGTCGAAGTCGATCACGGCCGTCTTGTGGCCGCGCAGCGCGAGACCCGACGCGAAGCTCGCGCTCGTCGTCGTCTTGCCCACGCCGCCCTTGCCCGAGGTCACCACGATGATTTTTGCCATTTACCCAATACCCTGTGTTCGTCAATGAGAGCCGATCGATCCGGAGCGCACCGCGTGAATCACGTCAGGCGCAGCGGTTCGATCATCAGTTTTTCCTCTTCGAGCCGGATCTGTACCGATTTGCCCAGTACGTCGGCGGGCAGCGGGTTCTCGGTCGTTCGATAGATACCCGCGATCGAAATCAGTTCCGGTTCGAGACACGTGCAGAAAATGCGCGCGTCGTGATTGCCGTGCACGCCCGCGAGCGCGCGGCCGCGCAACGGCGCGTAGATGTGGATATTGCCTTCCGCGATGATTTCCGCGCCGTGACTGACCGGCGCGAGCACCACGAGGTCTCCTTTCGCGTAAATCTGCTGCCCCGAACGCAACGGCCGGTCGATCACCAGCGTCTGGCCGCCGGCCTGCACGAGTGTCGGCGCGGGTTCCGACGGCTGTTCGGGCGCCGCTGCGGCTGCCGCAGCGGCGGCGGGCTCGACGGCTGGCACGGCCGCCGGTTCCGCTTCGTCGGCCGGTTTCGCGGCCGGCGCGCGGCGATCGCGCGCCTCCAGCAACGGCAGGCCGGCTTCCCCCGCCCAGCCCTGCGTTGCCAGTGCGACGACGCCCACCGGACGCATCCGCACGTCGTTCAGCATCTGGCGGATGTCCGCGAGCGCGACGCGCTCGCCGTCAGCCAGGCGGCGGACGTCGATCGCGACGACATCGTCGGCGAAAAACTCGGGAGTCGCTTCGAAGCGCTTGACCAGTTCGGTACGCAACGCGTCGAGATCGGTCGTCTTCACGGTGAACAGCAACGTATCGACCGATCCGCTGCGCAGCTCGAAGAATGGCGATTTTTTAAGCGACATGGACACTCTGCAAAAATTTTTTGCGTATTTTACAGGCGTCCACGCGAGCGGCCATTATTTTTGGGACTCGGGATTGCGGCGGCCCGGGCGGACGCGCAATCGGCAGGCGGGCAGGCCAGCGGGCGATCGGGCTTTCGTCGCGCCGCGCGGCGGGCTATTTCGAGGTCGGGTCAGTGCTTCACCTGCGACACGAACAGCGATTTCATCGCGCCGGGCATCCGCGCGATCGGCGCATGTTCACCGGTGTTGCCGAAACCGGCACGCTCGTAGAAGCGGATCGCGTTGCGGTTCGCATCGGCGATCCACGCGTAGACGTCGGTGGCGCCGCGCTCGGCGAGCCATGCGGTGGCCGTCTCCAGCAGCAGCACGCCGCCGCGCAGATGACGCACCGCATGCGCGACCCACAGTTCGCTGACGAACGCGCGCCGATCGGGCGTGTTGTCGAAATACGCGCCGATCATGCCCGCCGGGTGGCCTTCGGTGTACAGCAGGAAAGTCGTCGACTCGTCGGACACGGCGCGCTGCGCGGCGATCGCCGACGCCGCGTCCGTTTCGACGGTCAGCAATTCGGCCTCCGGCGCTTCGCCGGGCGCATAGGGCTCACGCAGCGATGCGGCGCGGAGTTCGCGATACACGCCGCCCTGATCGGCAGCGATACGACGAACGGTCAAGGTCGAACTCATGCAGGCACAGCCCCCTTCGGACAGCAAGCTAGTAGCTTCAACCGAAAGCGGGGCATGAGTCAAATCGTAATTTTCAAATGGCAGCGCGGATCGAAAGGCGGCAGATGTCATCAGCGACGACTCGCGGCGCCCAGTGTGCAGGTGCAGCATCGGGGCATCGACGCGCGCGACGACGGGACGGTGGGCGCGATCGCGTGATCCGGCGCTTTGTGTCGTTCTCCTTGCGATGCGCGGCCGACCGGTTTGGCACTGCGTTGGAACGTGTCGCCGTGGTCGTAATGCTACGTAATATAAGCCAAAGAAAAGCGCGCGGCGCCCCTGCTTCGGCGGCCTCGTTATTGCGACGCAACATTCGTTGCAGCCCCGTCACACCGGCCTGTGCGCGCCGCACGCCGAGCCAATCGTCTGACGAAGGCGCCGCCGCGCGGATCGATGCGCCGTCGTCGGCACGTTTCAATCGGCGCGTAGCGGCCCCTCCCGCCCTCCGGCCCGCGCACCTCGTCGTTTGGAGCGCCACGCCTAGCGCGGGGGTTTGGCAAGTGCGCGCACCAGTCGTATAACAGGCAGAACCGGGCAACGATCCGGCGCTGCCGCGCGCGTCGCGGACCACGAGGATTCGAACGATCTTGCATGCGGTCGCCTGCGGGCCGGCCGACTGGAGGGAGACAATGGCAATGACCGACGGATCGGCCTCGGGCTGGTCGGATGGCAAGCGTTACCTGTGGCTGCTCGGCGCGCTGACGATCACGCTGCCGATCCTCGCCGCGCAGCTCGCGCTGGCGACGGGCCTTCACGTGTTCTGGTGGTTCGGCCCGCTGTTCGCGTTCGGCGTGATCCCGATCCTCGACACGCTGATCGGCGACGATCGCGACAATCCGCCCGAAGCGGTCGTGCCGCACCTCGAACGCGAGCGCTATTACCGATACATCGTCTATCTCGCGACGTTCGTCGAATACGTCGCGTTCTTCATGTGCGTGTGGATCGTCGGCACGCACGCGCTCGCGTGGTACGACTACGTCGGCTTCGCGCTGTCGCTCGGCGCCGCAACGGGCATCTCGATCAACACCGCGCACGAGCTCGGGCACAAGACCGACCGCTTCGAACGCTGGCTCGCGAAGATCACGCTCGCGCCGGTCGCGTACGGCCACTTCTACGTCGAGCACAATCGCGGCCATCATGTGCGCGTCGCGACGGCCGAGGATCCGGCGAGCGCGCGCTACGGCGAGTCGTTCTGGGCGTTCCTGCCGCGTACGGTGACCGGCAGCATCCGCTCGGCGTGGCGGCTCGAACAGGCTCGCCTCGAACGGCTCGGGCATTCGCCGTGGACCTGGCGCAACGAAGTACTGCATGCGTGGGCGATGACCGCCGTCGTGTGGGGCATCGCGATCGCGATGGCCGGCAAGGTCGTGATCCCGTTCCTCGTGATCCAGGCCGTCTACGGCGCGTCGCTGCTCGAAGTGGTGAACTACGTCGAGCACTACGGGCTCGGCCGACGCAAGCTGCCGAACGGGCGCTACGAACGCTGCACGCCGCAGCATTCGTGGAACAGCAATCACGTCGTCACGAATCTGTTCCTGTACCAGTTGCAGCGGCACGCCGACCATCACGCGAATCCGACGCGCTCGTACCAGGCGCTGCGCCACTTCGACGATGCGCCGCAATTGCCGGCCGGCTACGCGACGATGATCCTGTTCGCGTACGTGCCGCCGCTCTGGTATCGCGTGATGAACCCGCGGGTCGTCGCGCACTATCGCGGCGACATGGCGCAATCGAATATCAAGCCGGCGATCCGCGACAGGGTGCTGGCGCAGTATCCGGCGGCGGGCTGATGGGTCGGCAGCACTGTGTAGAAGCCGGCGAGCGCTGCTTGAGACGGTCGGCGCGCCGGCATCCGGTTTGGCATGCGCACGGTGCGGCAGCGACGCCGTCACCCGATTTCCGGCAACGCGAACATGGCCCGGTGACGACGGCAATCGGCCATGCACAACCTTCAGGACTTCCGACAGTCAGTGCGGCACGGGGCGGCCGTATTCGTCATGCAGCGAGCCCGCATTGAAGAGGCGGCACGACGCGATGCGCCCGTAGCCGCCTGGCGTCACCGCATCCGCAATCGACGCACTGCACCGACGACCCAAAACGAAAAACCCCTTGATCCTTTCGGATCAAGGGGCTTCGTATTTTGGCGGAGAGGGTGGGATTCGAACCCACGGTACGGGGAAACCGTACGCCTGATTTCGAGTCAGGTACATTCGACCACTCTGCCACCTCTCCTTCCTTACTGCATTTCGCGGCTGGTCGTTTCCGCGAGAAAAAGATTATAAGACGATCGATTCGCGGCTGACAAGCCCTTTCTGCAAATTTTTTGCGAGGGCACGAAAGACCGGCGTTACGACGCCTGCACCGGCGCGTCGATCCGCTCCATGCCGCCCATGTACGGACGCAGCACTTCCGGCACCGTGACCGAGCCGTCCGCGTTCTGGTAGTTCTCCAGCACCGCGACGAGCGTGCGGCCGACCGCCAGGCCCGAACCGTTCAGCGTATGCACGAGCTCCGGCTTGCCCTGCGCGTTGCGGAACCGCGCCTGCATCCGGCGCGCCTGGAACGCCTCTGTGTTCGAGCAGCTCGAGATCTCGCGATAGGTGTTCTGTGCGGGCAGCCATACCTCGAGATCGAACGTCTTCGCGGCCGAGAAGCCCATGTCGCCCGTGCACAGCGTGATCACGCGGTACGGCAGGCCGAGCTTCTGCAGGATTGCTTCCGCGTGGCCGACCATCTCGTCGAGCGCCGCGTACGACGTTTCCGGCGCGACGACCTGCACCATCTCGACCTTGTCGAACTGGTGCTGACGGATCATCCCGCGCGTGTCGCGGCCGTACGAACCGGCTTCCGAGCGGAAGCACGGCGAATGCGCGGTGAGCTTGATCGGCAGCGCCGACGCGTCGACGATCGACTCGCGCACGGTGTTCGTCAGCGAAATCTCGGACGTGGAGATCAGGTATTGCGTGACCGTGTTTTCCGCACCGCCCTTCTCGACGCGGAACATGTCGTCCGCGAATTTCGGCAACTGGCCCGTGCCGTACAGAATCTCCGGGTTCACGATGTACGGCGTATACGTTTCGGTATAGCCGTGCTGCTGCGTGTGCGTGTCGATCATGAACTGCGCGAGCGCGCGGTGCAGGCGCGCGATCGGGCCGCGCAGCATCGTGAAGCGCGCCCCGGCGAGCTTCGCGCCCGTCTCGAAATCGAGGCCGAGCGGGGTGCCGACGTCGACGTGATCCTTCACCGCGAAATCGAACTGCCGCGGCGTGCCCCAGCGGCGCGCCTCGACGTTGTCGGCTTCGTCCTTGCCGACCGGCACGCTGTCGTGCGCGACGTTCGGCATGCCCAGCATCAGGTCGGACAAGCGCGCCTGAATCTCGCCGAGCTTGGCTTCCGACGCCTTCATGTCGTCGCCGATCCCGCTGACCTCGGCCATCACGGCCGACGTGTCCTCGCCCTTGCCCTTCATCGCGCCGATCTGCTTCGACAGGCTGTTGCGGCGCGCCTGGAGCTCTTCGGTGTGGGTCTGGATCGCGCGGCGTTCCGCTTCGAGTGCGGAGAACGCGGCGACGTCGAGGGTGTAGCCGCGATCGGCGAGGCGCTTGGCGACGCCGTCGAGGTCTTTGCGCAGCAACTGGATGTCGAGCATGGGAGGACTTGGAAAATCGTTGTGTAAGACGGGAATTCTAACGCACCGCGCGGCCGCCACGGCGTCGGCCGGACGGACAATGCCGCAAATGGGCAGCCATGGCAGTATCGCATTCGCGGCCCGCCGCCTCGGCGGCCGGCGAATTGCCGCGCGCGTGGCCATGACGGATCGCACCACGCCCGCGCCGGCCGGCGGCAACCGAATCGGGCGGAGCGCCGGCTCCGCGTCACAGCTCCCAAGGAATCCGATGACCATCGAACTCGACAAGGATGTCCGCGACCGCGCGATCGCGTCGCTGCAACGTTATTTCACAGAAAACATGGACGAGCCGATCGGCAACATCCAGGCCGGCGCGCTGCTGCATTTCTTCATTCAGGAAGTCGCGCCGGCGATCTACAACCTCGCGATCGCCGACGCGCAGGAACGCCTGCATGCGCGGGTCGCCGAACTCGACATCGAATGCCACGAAGAGCCGTTCGAATACTGGAAGAAACAGCAGCCGGCCCGCAAGCGCTGACGCCTGCGCGGCGGCGCGGATCGAACCGGCGCGCGCGGCGCCGTCAATCCTTCTTGCCGGCCTCGCGATCGAGCTCGCGCAGCCAGGCGAGCTTCTCGGCGATCTTCGACTCGAGCCCGCGCGGCACCGGCTGATACCAGCGCGGCTCGCGCATCCCGTCCGGCAGGTACGTCTCGCCGGCCGCGTACGCGTTCGGCTCGTCGTGCGCGTAACGATAAGCGTGGCCGTAGCCGAGCTCCTTCATCAGCCTGGTCGGCGCGTTGCGCAGGTGCACGGGCACCTCGCGCGACTTGTCCTGCTTCACGAACGCCATCGCCTGGTTGAACGCGTTGTAGCCGGCGTTGCTCTTCGCCGCGCACGCGAGATAGATCACCGCCTGCCCGAGCGCGAGTTCGCCTTCCGGCGAGCCGAGCCGCTCGTAGGTTTCGGCCGCGTCGTTCGCCACCTGCAACGCGCGCGGGTCGGCCAGGCCGATGTCTTCCCACGCCATCCGCACGATGCGCCGCGCGAGATACTTCGGATCCGCGCCGCCGTCGATCATCCGGCAGAACCAGTACAGCGCGCCGTCCGGGCTCGACCCGCGCACCGACTTGTGCAGCGCCGAAATCTGGTCGTAGAAATTGTCGCCGCCCTTGTCGAAGCGCCGCGCGTTCAGCGTCATCGCGTTGCTGACGAAATCGGCATCGATCGTCGCGACCCCGGCCGACGTCGCCGCCGTCTGCGCCTGTTCGAGCAGGTTCAGGAAGCGGCGCGCGTCGCCGTCCGCGTAGCCGACCAGCGTATCGATCGCCTTGTCGTCGAACGCGAGGCCGTCGAGCGCGATTTCCTGCGCACGCTTCAGCAACTGGCGCATCTCGTCATCGTTCAGCGACTTCAGCACGTACACCTGCGCCCGCGACAGCAATGCCGAATTGACCTCGAAACTCGGGTTTTCGGTCGTCGCGCCGATGAAGGTCACGAGGCCCGATTCGACGAACGGCAGCAGCGCATCCTGCTGCCCCTTGTTGAAACGGTGGATCTCGTCGACGAACAGGATCGTGTGGCGGCCGGTACGGTTCAGCGTGTCCTTCGCCTGCTCCATCGACTCGCGGATGTCCTTCACGCCGCCGAGCACGGCGGACAGCGCGATGAACTCGCAGTCGAACGCGAGCGCGGTGAGCCGCGCGAGCGTCGTCTTGCCAACGCCGGGCGGCCCCCACAGGATCATCGAATGCGGCTTGCCCGATTCGAACGCGAGCCGCAGCGGCTTGCCTTCGCCCAGCAAATGCGTCTGGCCGATCACCTCGGCGAGCGTCTTCGGCCTCAGCGCCTCGGCGAGCGGGCGGCGCGGCTCGACTTGAAACAGGTCGGACATGAACCCTCGCTCCACATCAAACGGTCGCGGCCGAACCGGCCGCCGGACCTGACATTATGACAGCCGCGCGAGCGCGCCGCCGGGCCTGGTACCCGCGTCCGTTACACGCGTCCGTTACACGCGTCCGTTACACGCGTCCGTTACACGCGTCCCCAAACAACACGGGCCTGCCGTCGCCGGCAGGCCCGTGTCGGGAAAACGGCGCAGCGAAGGTCAGCCGTTGATCACGTCCGCGCCCTTCGGCACGACGAACTTGAACGTATCGCCCTTCAGCGACGGGTTCGTCTGGATGTTCGTGAAGGTCAGCAGCGTCACGTTGCCGAACACGTCGTGCAGCTCCATCGCAGCAAGCGTGCCGTTGCGGAAACCGATGCCGATCCGCTGGAACTGCGTGTCCTGCGCCTTCGGCAGCATCTCGAGCCATTCGATGCCGCCCTTCTCGCCGGCATCGCGCAGCGTGTAGTTCTTGTCGAGATCGTTGCTGCCGAACAGGATCGCCGCGGGGCTCGCGCCCAGCGCGCCGTTCAGCTTGCGCTCGGTAACCTGGTTCAGGTCGCGGTCGTACACGTAGAGCTTGTCGCCGTCGGCTTGCAGCACCTGCTGGTACGGCTTCTGGTACGTCCAGATGAACTTGCCCGGCCGCGCGAACACGAACGTGCCGCTCGAATTGTCGGTGGGCTTCGGTGCGGCCTGCACGGCGCTCGCGCCCTTGGCCGGCGCCTTGACGATCTGCTGCGTGAAATCGCCCTTCGCCGAACGCACCTGGGACACGAAGGCCTTCAGTTGCTCGGTGCCACCCGCGAACGCGTGCGTCGCCGCGAGCATCAGCGATGCGCCGGCGAGCGCCGCGCCGAGCCAGCGCCGCGTCGAACGAAGGGACATTGCGAACGAATGTTGCTGCATATTGCGGTTTTCTCCGTGGGTGGCCGGCGCTGCGGGCGCCGCGGACTCATTCCGCGTCGCGCGCCGGCACAAGAATTTCGCGGTTGCCGCTCGACGACATCGCCGACACGAGCCCCGACTGCTCCATCTGCTCGAGCAGCCGCGCCGCGCGGTTGTAGCCGATTCGCAGATGGCGCTGCACGAGCGAGATCGACGCGCGGCGGTTCTTGATGACGATCTCGACCGCCTGGTCGTACAGCGGATCAGACTCGCCGCCGCCTTCGCCGGTTCCCGCGCCGGCCGAGCCCTCGTCGCCGTCGGCGGTGCCGCCTTCGAGCAGACCCTCGACGTAGTTCGGCTCGCCCTGCTCCTTGAGCTTCTCGACGACGCGGTGCACTTCGTCGTCGGCAACGAACGCGCCGTGCACGCGCACGGGCAGCCCCGAGCCGGGCGGCAGGTACAGCATGTCGCCCATCCCGAGCAGCGATTCGGCGCCCATCTGGTCGAGAATCGTGCGCGAGTCGATCTTCGACGAGACCTGGAACGCGATCCGCGTCGGCACGTTCGCCTTGATCAGGCCGGTGATCACGTCGACGGACGGCCGCTGCGTCGCGAGGATCAGGTGGATGCCGGCCGCCCGCGCCTTCTGCGCGATCCGCGCGATCAGTTCCTCGACCTTCTTGCCGACGACCATCATCAGGTCGGCCAGCTCGTCGATCACGACGACGATGTTCGGCAGGCGGCCGAGCGGCTCGGGATCTTCCGGCGTCAGGCTGAACGGGTTCGGGATCTTCTCCTCGCGCTTCGCCGCCTCGTCGATCTTGTTGTTGTAGCCGGCGAGGTTGCGCACGCCGAGCTTGCTCATCAGCTTGTAGCGGCGCTCCATCTCCGCGACCGTCCAGTTCAGCGCATGGCCGGCCTGGCGCATGTCGGTGACGACCGGGCACAGCAGGTGCGGAATGCCTTCGTAGACGCTCATTTCGAGCATCTTCGGATCGATCAGGATCAGGCGCACCTGGTCGGCGGTGGCCTTGTACAGCAGCGACAGGATCATCGCGTTGATCCCGACCGACTTGCCCGAACCGGTCGTACCGGCCACCAGCAGGTGCGGCATCTTCGCGAGATCCGCGCACACCGGCTTGCCGCCGATGTCCTTGCCGAGGCTCAGCGTCAGCGCCGACGACGCGGCCGCATACACCTCGGAGCCGATGATCTCGGACAGGTGCACCGTCTGCCGGCGCTGGTTCGGCAGCTCGAGCGCCATGTAGTTCTTGCCGGGAATCGTCTCGACCACGCGGATCGACACGAGCGACAGCGAACGCGCGAGATCCTTCGCGAGGTTGACGATCTGGCTGCCCTTCACGCCGGTGGCCGGCTCGATCTCGTAGCGCGTGACGACCGGGCCCGGATACGCGGCGACGACGCTCGCCTCGACGCCGAAGTCCTTGAGCTTCTTCTCGATCAGGCGCGACGTGAATTCGAGCGTATCGGCGGAAATCGCTTCCTGCGTCTTCGGCGCCGGGTCGAGCAGCGACACCGGCGGCAGCGTCGAATCGCCCGGCAGGTCGGTAAAGAGCGGCACCTGGCGCTCGCGCTCGACGCGCTCGGACTTCGCCGGCGTGACGACCGGCGGCACGATCGTCACCGGCTCGTGATCCTCGATACGCACGCGCTCTTCCTCGACCTTGCCTTCGCGGCGTACCGCGGCGGCCTCGCCGAGCTTGCGGTCGCGCTCGGCCTCGCGGCGCAGCTTCGCGACGTTGACGGCGGACAGGATCGCGCCGCCGACGCGCTCGGCGACCGACAGCCACGAGAAGCGGAAATACAGCGACAGGCCGATCGCGAGCGCGATCAGCAGCAGCAGCGTGCCGCCCGTGAAGCCGAACGCATGCGACATCGCGCCCGCGACGGCCTCGCCGACGACGCCGCCCGGCGCGCGCGGCAACTGCACCTTCAGCGACCACATGCGCAGCGCCTCGATGCCGTCGCACGCGAGCACGACCAGCACGAACGCGAAGATCTCGGTGAGCCAGCCGATCGGCCGCTCCGGTTCGTCGGGAATCGCGTCGTGGCGCGTGATGCGGCGGTAGTTGACGGCGATGCGCCGCCCGAGCGGCACGATCAGCCAGTAGGCCGACAGGCCGAACAGCAGCAGGATGATGTCGGCCGTCCATGCGCCGACGCGGCCGGCCCAGTTCGAGATGTGATCGACCTGGGCGGCGTGCGTCCAGCTCGGATCGCGCCGGCTGTAGCTCAGCAGGGCCATCACCAGAAAGGCGCAGAGCGCGACCTGGAGAATCCAGCGGATCTCCGTGAGGAGCTTCGACATCCGGTGCGGCAACGCCTGTGCCTGGGCGGAATAAGGAGCTTTTGCCATGAATCCGTATAAAGAGGACGGGCCGTGCGCCCGCCTGTCGTTCGATCGCGCTTATTGTAAACGCTGCACTGGGCCGCCAAGTGTAAATGACGGTTACATAACGGGGACGGCATGCCGA
Organism: Burkholderia sp. LAS2; assembly: GCF_018417615.1. NCBI lineage: Bacteria > Pseudomonadati > Pseudomonadota > Betaproteobacteria > Burkholderiales > Burkholderiaceae > Burkholderia > Burkholderia sp. LAS2. The sequence continues at coordinate 1,431,907 of NZ_CP071052.1, read as the reverse complement.
ACCGGCGCGGCCGGCCTCCACCGGGCCGGATGCCCGCCCTTGCGACAACGCGCCGCCGCATGGCAGGCTGCCGCCCGGCCCGTTGCCCCGGTACGGACGGCACGCCGCGAAACGCTATCGCCACGATTGAAACTCTCGTTCGGCAGCGCAGCAACGGGGCCTTTATAATGCGCGTCTGATACCCATCTATGACGGCATCCCGGTCAACCCGGACCGTCCGGCGAGCCTTATCCCGCCCGCCGCAGCCGCCTTTTACGGATTCGCACATGTCCACGCCCAAACACGCCAAAGTCCTGATTCTCGGTTCCGGCCCCGCCGGCTACACGGCTGCCGTCTACGCGGCACGCGCCAACCTGTCCCCGGTGCTGATCACCGGCATCGCACAGGGCGGCCAGCTGATGACCACGACCGATGTCGAAAACTGGCCGGCGGACGCGAAGGGCGTGCAAGGCCCGGAACTGATGGCGCGCTTCCAGGAGCACGCGGAGCGCTTCAACACCGAAATCGTCTTCGACCACATCCACACCGCGAAGCTGCACGAAAAGCCGATCCGGCTGATCGGCGACTCGGGCGAATACACGTGCGATTCGCTGATCATCGCGACCGGCGCGTCCGCGCAGTATCTCGGCCTGGCCTCCGAGGAAGCGTTCATGGGCAAGGGCGTGTCGGCCTGCGCGACCTGCGACGGCTTCTTCTATCGCAACCAGGAAGTCGCGGTGATCGGCGGCGGCAACACGGCCGTCGAGGAAGCGCTCTACCTGACCGGCATCGCGAAGAAGGTCACGGTGATCCACCGCCGCGACAAGTTCCGCGCGGAGCCGATCCTGATCGACCGCCTGCTGGAGAAGCAAAAGGAAGGCGTCGTCGACATCAAGTGGGATCACGTGCTCGACGAAGTGACGGGCGAGGAATCGGGCGTCACGGGCCTGCGTATCAAGAACGTGAAGACCGGCGCGACGGAAGACCTGCACGTGCAGGGCGTGTTCGTCGCGATCGGCCACAAGCCGAACACCGACCTGTTCCAGGGCCAGCTGGAGATGAAGGACGGCTACATCCTGACGAAGAGCGGCCTGCAAGGCAACGCGACGTCGACGAGCGTGCCGGGCGTGTTCGCCGCGGGCGACGTGCAGGACAACGTGTACCGCCAGGCGATCACCAGTGCGGGCACGGGCTGCATGGCCGCGCTCGACGCGCAGCGCTACCTCGAAAGCCTGCACGACAAGAAGTAAGCGGGGAGCCTTGCCGCGGCGGGCGCTACAATGGCGTCCGCTGCCGCGAAGCGGGCTCTACCGGAAAGCCGCTGCCGCCGCGCAGCGGCTTTTTTCTGCCCGCGCGCCCGAACGCGCCTGCTCCGTTACCGAATCATGGCGAAGAACCAGCCCCATCCGAGCGATCCCGCGAAGCGGAAGATCGCTGCCCGCCCCGTCCCCGCGGCGCCCGCCGCGCCGCCGCCCGCGCCCGATGCGGCCGCGTTGCGCGGCCAGGGCCTCGCGGGCCTCGGCGCATTGCGCAAGTCGCTGCAAGGCGAAGCCGATCGGCGCGAGCGCGCGCGCATCGAAACCGTGCAGGCCGAGCGCAAGGCGGAAGCCGACGCGAACCTGTTCCGCAACGAAATCGGCACGATCCGGCCGCTGAACGCGCCGCCGCGCGCGTCGTCGGGCCGCATGCCGCCCGACCCGGTGCCGAAACAGACGCAGCGCGACGAGGAAGCCGTGCTGAATGCGACGCTGTCCGACGAATTCGATCCCGAGACGCTGCTCGACAGCGACGACTCGCTGTATTACCACCGCCCCGGCATCAGCCGCGACGTCGTGCGCAAGCTGAGAAGCGGCGCATGGATCGTGCAGGCGCAGATCGATCTGCACGGGATGCGGCGCGACGAAGCGCGCGATGCGCTCGCCGAATTCATCCGCGAAGCCGGCAAGAAAGGGCTGCGCTGCCTGCGCGTGATCCACGGCAAGGGGCTCGGCTCGATCGGCAAGGAACCGGTGCTGAAGGGCAAGGTGCGCGCGTGGCTCGTGCAGAAGGAAGAAGTGATCGCATTCTGCGAGGCGCGCGGCCACGACGGCGGCGCGGGCGCGGTGCTGGTGCTGCTGCAGCCGCACGCGGCGCCGGCCGACCGGGGGCCGCGTGCCGCATCCTAGGCTGACGCTCGCGATCGCGATACTGGAGGCGATCGCTACGCTGGCTTTCGCGATTTCGGGGTTCATCGAGGCGCGCAAGAACCGCCTCGACTCGGTCGGCACGTTCGTCGTCGCGCTCGCGACCGCCTTCGGCGGCGGCACGCTGCGCGACATCCTGCTCGAGCGCCGGCCGTTCTACTGGGTCGTGCACGACGACTATGTGATCGCGATCTTCGTGCTCGCGCTGTTCGCGCCGTTCGTGCTGCGCATGCTGTCGCGGCTGTCGGCCGAACGGCTGCTGCTGATCGCCGACGCGATCGGGCTCGGCATCTTCAGCATCTCGGGCACGTCGATCGCGCTCGACGCCGAGATGCCGCGCTTCATCGCGGTGATGATGGGCGTGATCACCGGCGTGGTCGGCGGGATCGTCCGCGACGTGCTGTGCAACGACATCCCGCTGATCCTGCGCGATTCGCGGCCGTACGCGACCTGCGCGTTCGTCGGCTGCTGGTTCTACCTGCTGCTCGTGTGGCTGCAGTTCGACTCGGTGTACAGCGTGCTGCTCGCGACCGGCTTCATCCTCGTCGCACGGCTCGCGACGTTCAAGTTCGACGTGCGGTTGCCGCATTGACCTGACCGACGCATCCGCGGACGAATCGTCCGCATCGCGGAAACGAAAAAGGGGCCGTTCATCGAAACGGCCCCTTTGTCTTTCGTTCAGCGCAAGCGTCGCGTCACGCGATCCGCTCTTCCGACGCCGGATCGAACAGCACGGCCTTCGACACGTCGAACAGCAGCGACTGCGTCTGCCCCGGCTGCGGGTTCGCGGCCGGATGCACGCGGCTCACGATCCGCTTGCCGTTCACCTGCGCGAACACGTGCGTGTCCGGGCCGGTCGGCTCCGTCACGTCGACGCGCACGTCGATCGGCTGCAGCTTCGACGTCTCGCCGTGATGTGCGTTGCGCGCGTCGGTGATGCGCTCCGGACGCAGGCCGAGGATCACCTCGCGGCCGACGTGCGACTTCAGTTTCGCCGCGTCGAACGGCAGGATCAGCGCGCTGCGCGCGAGGCCCGTGTCGATTTCGAGCGCGATCCCGCTGCCCTGCTCGACCAGCTTGCCGTTGATGAAGTTCATCGGCGGCGCGCCGATGAACCCCGCAACGAACAGGTTCGACGGCGAATCGTAGATCTCCTGCGGCGCACCGAACTGCTGGACCACGCCGTCCTTCATCACCGCGATCCGGTCGCCGAGCGTCATCGCCTCGATCTGGTCGTGCGTCACGTAGACGATCGTCGTGCCGAGACGCTGGTGCAGCAGCTTGATTTCCGCGCGCATCTCGATGCGCAGCTTCGCGTCGAGGTTCGACAGCGGTTCGTCGAACAGGAACAGCGACGGATCGCGCGCGAGCGCGCGGCCCATCGCGACGCGCTGGCGCTGGCCGCCCGACAGTTGGCCCGGCTTGCGGTCGAGCAGATGCTGGATCTGCAGCATCGCCGACACGCGGTCGACGATCTGCTGCTGCTCGTTCTTCGGCACCTTGCGGATGTTCAGGCCGAACGAGATGTTCTCGCGCACCGTCATCGACGGATACAGCGCGTACGACTGGAACACCATCGCGATGTCGCGATCCTTCGGCGACAGGTCGTTGACGACCTTGCCGTCGATGCAGATCTCGCCGCTCGTGACGGTCTCGAGCCCGGCGATCATGTTGAGCAGCGTCGATTTCCCGCAGCCCGAGCCGCCGACCAGGATCAGGAACTGTCCGTCCTCGATCTCGATGTCGACACCCTTCAGGACCGGCACCCCGTTCGGGTAGGTCTTGTACACGTCACGGATGGAAAGGCTTGCCATGCTGTGAATCCTCTGTCTCGTCTCGCGCGGCGCACTCGGGCGCCGCGTCGGGTTCGTTTCGATGCGCCGCGCGTGGTGCGCGGCCGGTTCGTCGTATCGGATAACGCCGCGCCTACCCCTTCACCGCGCCCGCCGTCAGCCCGCGCACGAAGTAGCGGCCGGCGACGATATAGACGAGCAGCGTCGGCAGCGCGGCGATGATCGCGCCGGCCATGTCGACGTTGTATTCCTTCACGCCCGTCGACGTGTTGACGAGGTTGTTCAGCGCGACCGTGATCGGCATCGAATCGACGCCGGAGAACACGATCCCGAACAGGAAGTCGTTCCAGATCTGCGTGAATTGCCAGATCAGGCACACCATGAAGATCGGCAGCGACACCGGCAGCAGGATCTTCGTGAAGATCGTGAAGAAGCCGGCGCCGTCGATGCGGGCAGCCTTCACGAGTTCGGCCGGCACGCTCACGTAGAAGTTGCGGAAGAACATCGTCGTGAACGCGATCCCGTACACGACGTGCACGAACACGAGGCCCGGAATCGTGTTGGCGAGGCCGAGCATCCCCTGCAGGCGCGCCATCGGCAGCAGGATCACCTGGAACGGGATGAAGCAGCCGACCAGCATCATCGTGAACAGCGCGTCGGCGCCGCGAAAGCGCCAGTGCGTGAGCACGTAGCCGTTGAACGCGCCGATCAGCGAAGAGATCAGCACGGCCGGAATCACCATCTGCAGCGAGTTCAGGAAGAACGGCTTCATGCCGTCGCAGCGCACGCCGGTACAGGCGCCGCTCCATGCCTTCACCCACGGGTCGACGGTCCACGTGGTGGGCGGCGTCAGCAGGTTGCCGGTGCGCAACTGGTCGAGATCCTTGAACGACGTCGACAGCATCACGTAGATCGGGAACAGGAAATACAGCGCGAACAGGATCAGTGCCGCATAGATCACTGCCCGGCTGATCGTCATCTTAGGCTGCATTGCGGGTGCTCCTCGATTCCATATACATCAGCGGCACCAGCACCGCGACGACGGTCGCGAGCATCATCACCGAGGACGCCGCGCCGAGCCCGAGCTGGCCGCGGTTGAACGAAAACGTGTACATGAACATGGCCGGCAGCGACGACGACGTGCCCGGGCCGCCCGCCGTCAGCGCGACGACGAGGTCGAAGGTCTTGATCGTGATGTGGCAGAGGATCAGCAGCACCGAGAAGAACACCGGGCGCATGCTCGGGATCACGATCTTGCGGTAGATGGTCGGCAGCGTCGCGCCGTCGACCTGCGCGGCCTTGAAGATCTCGCCGTCGACGCCGCGCAGCCCCGCGAGGAACAGCGCCATCACGAAGCCGGTCGACTGCCACACGGCCGCGAACACCACGCAGAAGATCGCCTTGTCCGGATCGTCGAGCCAGCCGAACGAGAAGCTGGTCCAGCCCCAGTCGTGCATCACCTTCTCGAGGCCGAGGCCCGGGTTCAGGATCCACTGCCATGCGGTGCCGGTCACGATGAACGACAGCGCCATCGGGTACAGGAAGATCGCGCGCAGCGCGCCTTCGTTGCGGATCCGCTGGTCGAGCAGGATCGCGAGGAACAGGCCGAGCCCGACGCAGATCGCGATGAACGGGATCCCGAACCAGCCGAGGTTCGCGGCGGAGGTCCACCACACGTCGTTCTGGAACAGATCCGTGTAACGGCCGAAGCCGTCGAATTCGTAGTTGGGCAACAGCCGCGAGCGGGTCAGCGACAGATAGCCGGTAATCAGGATGAAGCCGTAGATGAACACCACGGCGATCGCGACGCTCGGCGCGAGCACGAGCTTCGGGATCCAGCGATCGGCGAAGGCCGACATCGGCGACGTACGCCGTGCGGCGGCAGCGCCGGATCCGTTTCCGCTAAGAGGGGCAGCCACTTGATTCGACTCCTGGAACGAGGGCGACGCAGGCCGGGCCGGCGCCGGGTACGGCACGGGCCCGCGGGCGAGCCCGTTTGCTGCACATGCAAAAACGCCCGGCCGATGAAGCGTGTCCGGCCGGGCGCCTGGCGCGCGTTACTTGACCTTCGCGGCCTTCGCGAGCGCGGCGACCGCGCTCTTCGAATCCTGCTGCGAGTTCATGAACTTCGTCACGACGTCCGTGATCGCGCCGGCGGTCGCGTCGCTTTGCGCCATGCCGTGCGCGAGCGACGGCACGAAGCCGCCCGACTTGATCGCGGTCTGCTCGTCGGCGTACGACTTCTTCGCGCAATCGTCGAACTTGTCCATCTTCACGCCGAGACGCACGGGCACCGAGCCCTTCAGCAGGCTGAACTGCTCCTGGAAGTCCGGCGTCATGATCGTCTTCGCGAGCGCGAGCTGGCCCGGCGTCGCGTTCTTCTCGCCCTTCTGCTGGAAGAACACGAACGAGTCGACGTTGAACGTGTACGAATTCGCGGTGCCCGGCACCGGCGCGCAGACGTAGTCCTTGCCCGCCTTCTTGCCGGCGTTCTCGAACTCGCCCTTCGCCCAGTCGCCCATGAACTGCATGCCGGCCTTGCCGTTGATGACCATCGCGGTCGCCAGGTTCCAGTCGCGGCCGTTACGGCCGTTGTCGAAGTAGCCCTGGATCTTGCGCACCGTGTCGAACACCGACAGCATCTGCGGCGACGTCAGCGTCGCCTGGTCGAGGTCGACCAGCGCCTTCTTGTAGAACGCCGGGCCCTGCGACAGCACGACGTCTTCCCACAGCGTCAGGTCCTGCCACGGCTGGCCGCCCATCGCGACCGGCTGGATGCCTGCGGCCTTCAGCTTGTCGGCCACCGCGAAGAATTCAGGCCAGGTGGTCGGCACCTTCGCGCCGACCTTGTCGAGCGCGGCCTTGTTGATGTACAGCCAGTTGACGCGGTGCACCGAGAACGGCGCGGCGACGGTATGGCCCTTGTACTTGATGATCTTGTCGATTTCCGGCGGCAGGTTCTGTTTCCAGTCGCCGGCGGCCGAATCGATGTTGACGAGCACGCCCTGGTCGGCCCAGTCCTGGATCAGCGGGCCCTTGATCTGCGCGGCCGACGGAGAATCGCCGCTGATCACCTTGGTCTTCAGCGCGGTCATCGCCGCGGCGCCGGCGCCGCCCGCGACCGCGAAGTCCTTCCACACGTAGCCCTGCTTCTGCAGGTCGTCCTTCAGCACGCCGACGGCCTTCGACTCGCCGCCCGAGGTCCACCAGTGCAGCACGGTTACGTTCTCGGCTGCCTGCGCCGCCACGGCGCCAGCCATCAGGCCTGCGGCGCAGAGCGCGCCCATGATCGAGCGAACTTTCATTACTTATCTCCTCCAGACTGAATCAACTCGTGAGGTTCCCTGACCGGGAACCGGCTTCTTGATAACGACGGGGAAATCGAGCCGCGGGACGCATGCAGCGTACGGGGCCGATGACCGGCCGGGCTCTTACAGAAAGCGTGAATCGAGATTCAACGGCGTGTCTCCTCTTTGTGTTTCTGGCCCGCCGCGATGATGCGACGCGAGCCCGGGGCCGACGGCACGCCAACGGTGCGCGCCGCCAATGTCCGATAACATTCGGCACAAGGCGCTCCCGAAGGCGAAGCTCGCGCAGTTCATCGACCGCACTTCTTTTTTTCTTCACCCAGGTGCTACCCCTTGCGGCGGATTGTAGTTAAACTACAATTCAGTGTCAAAAATATTTTTATCGCACTACGGATCGCTTCCGGGCACCCCCAACACGGCGGAGACACATGCATACCGATTCCAGCTTTACCTTCGTACTTTTCGGCGGCACCGGCGATTTGTCGATGCGCAAGATCCTGCCCGCGCTGTTCGAAGCGCATCGCGCGAACATGCTGGCGACGGGCGGCCGGATCGTCGCCGTGGCGCGACACGAATCGGATCGGGCGGCCTATCTCGAATGGGTCGACACGCACGTGAAGCCGCATGCGGCGAAAGCGGCCGGCAAAGCATTCGACGACGCGGCATGGCAGTCGTTTCTCGACCGCATCGAGTACGTGAACCTCGATCTCGGCCGCGCGGAGGACTACGTCGTGCTGCGCGACGCGGTCGCCTCGCTGCCCGGCATCCGCGTGTTCTATCTCGCGACGGGCCCGTCGCTGTTCGTGCCGATCTGCAAGGCGCTCGCGGCGGTCGGCCTGAACGAAGGCGCGCGCATCGTGCTCGAGAAGCCGCTCGGCTACGACCTGAAATCGTCGAACGCGATCAACGACGCGGTCGGCGAGATCTTCGCGGAAGGCCAGATCTACCGGATCGACCACTACCTCGGCAAGGAGCCGGTACAGAACCTGCTCGCGCTGCGCTTCGGCAATGCGCTGTTCGAGCCGCTGTGGCGCCGCGAATGGGTCGAGAGCATCCAGATCACGATCGCGGAAGAGCTCGGCGTCGAGGCGCGTGGCGATTTCTACGACAATACGGGCGCGCTGCGCGACATGGTGCAGAACCACCTGCTGCAGCTGCTGTCGATCGTCGCGATGGAGCCGCCGCACTCGATGGATTCCGACTCGGTGCGCGACGAAAAGCTGCGCGTGCTGCGCGCGCTGAAGCCGGTCGACCCGCGCGACATCGGCAAGGTTGCCGTGCGCGGCCAGTATCATGCGGGCGTGATCAAGGGCGCGCAGGTGCCGGCCTATGCGACCGAGCCGGGCGTGAAGCCCGACAGCCAGACCGAAACCTTCGTCGCGCTGAAGGTCGAGATCGAGAACTGGCGCTGGGCCGGCGTGCCGTTCTTCCTGCGCACCGGCAAGCGTCTGGCCGACCGCGTCGCGGAGATCGTCGTCAACTTCCGCCCGGTACCGCATTCGGCGCTGGGGCCGACCGCGCTGCGCCCCGGTTCGAATCGTCTCGTGATCCGGCTGCAGCCGAACGAGACGATCCGCCTGTACTGCCTCGCGAAGCAGCCGGGCGAAGGGATGAACCTCGCGAGCGTGCACCTCGACCTCGCGTTCGACCAGTTCTTCAAGGAAGGGCAGATGGAGGCGTACCAGCGCCTGCTGCTCGACGTGATCAACGGCCGGCTCGCGCTGTTCGTGCGTCGCGACGAACAGGAAGCCGCATGGCAGTGGGTCGAGCCGATCCTGAACGAATGGACGCGCACGCTGAAGCCGCCGAAGCCGTATGCGGCGGGCACGTGGGGGCCGGCCGCGTCGAGCGCGATGCTCGCGCAGCACGACACCTGCTGGCTCGAAGAAGAAAACTGAACCAAACCGTTGCGGCGTACGCCACCGTACGCGGCAACGTGCATCACGATTCGTACGATTTGAACAGACAAAGCAGTCCGGAGGAGATGTGATCGAGATCCACGCTTTCGACACCCAGGAAGCGCAAAGCGAAGCGCTCGCGCGCGCCGTCGGCGAAGCGCTGCGCGCGGCGCTCGCCCGCCCCGCGCGCCCGACGCTCGCGGTGTCCGGCGGCACCAGCCCGCGCCCGTTCCTGCATACGCTGTCGCACGCGACGCTCGACTGGGCCAGCGTCGACGTCACGCTGGTCGACGACCGCTGGGTGCCGGACGACGACGCGGCCAGCAACGCGCAACTCGTGCGCGACACGCTGCTGCAACACGCGGCGGCCCCTGCCCGCTTCCTGCCGCTCGTCGACACGCGCACCACGCTCGATGCGCACGTCGCCGCGCTCAACGCGAACGCCGACTACCGCGTGCCGACCGTCGCCGTGCTCGGCATGGGCGAGGACGGCCACACCGCGTCGATCTTCGCCGACGCGCCCGAATGGGACCACGCGATCACGACGCCCGAGCGGTTCGTCGCCGTGCATCCGGGCGCCGCGCCCCATGCGCGCGTGAGCTATTCGCTCGATGCGCTGAAGCGCGTCGACCGGCTGTTCCTGCTGATCGCGGGCGAGCGCAAACGCGACGTGCTCGACGCCGCGGCCGCGTCGCTGCAGAAGAACGCGATTTCCCAACTGGCCAACGACAAGGGGACCCAGCTCGATGTCTACTGGTGCGCAAAGTAAGGCGGTCGTCGCGGGTCAGCATGCCGACGGCCCGCGCCTGCTCGCGGACGTCGGCGGCACCAACGCGCGCTTCGCGCTGGAAACCGGCCCGGGCGAGATCACGCAGATTCGCGTCTATCCCGGCGCCGACTATCCGACGATCACCGACGCGATCCGCAAGTATCTGAAGGACGTGAAGATCAGCCGCGTGAACCACGCGGCGATCGCGATCGCGAACCCGGTCGACGGCGACCAGGTCACGATGACCAATCACGACTGGAGCTTCTCGATCGAGGCGACGCGCCGCGCGCTCGGCTTCGACACGCTGCTCGTCGTCAACGACTTCACCGCGCTCGCGATGGCGCTGCCGGGCCTGACCGATGCGCAGCGCGTGCAGGTCGGCGGCGGCGCGCGCCGCCAGAACAGCGTGATCGGGCTGCTCGGGCCCGGTACCGGGCTCGGCGTGTCGGGCCTGATTCCGGCCGACGACCGCTGGATCGCGCTCGGCAGCGAAGGCGGTCACGCCTCGTTCGCGCCGCAGGACGAGCGCGAGGATCTCGTGCTGCAATACGCGCGCAAGAAGTTTCCGCACGTGTCGTTCGAGCGCGTGTGCGCGGGCCCCGGCATGGAGATCATCTATCGTGCGCTCGCCGCGCGCGACAAGAAGCGGGTGGCCGCATCCGTCGACACGGTCGAGATCGTCGAGCGCGCACATGCGGGCGACTCACTCGCGCTCGAGACGGTCGAATGCTTCTGCGGGATTCTCGGCGCGTTCGCGGGCAGCGTCGCGCTGACGCTCGGCGCGCTCGGCGGCGTGTACATCGGCGGCGGCGTCGCACTGAAGCTGGGCGAGCTGTTCACGCGCTCGTCGTTCCGCGCGCGCTTCGAGGCGAAGGGCCGCTTCACGCACTACCTCGAGAACATCCCGACCTACCTGATCACCGCCGAATACCCGGCGTTCCTCGGCGTATCGGCGATCCTCGCGGAACAGTTGTCGAACCGTTCGGGCGGTGCGTCGTCGGCCGTGTTCGAGCGGATCCGCCAGATGCGCGACGCGCTGACGCCGGCCGAGCGCCGCGTCGCCGATCTCGCGCTGAACCATCCGCGCTCGATCATCAACGATCCGATCGTCGACATCGCGCGCAAGGCCGACGTGAGCCAGCCGACCGTGATCCGCTTCTGCCGCTCGCTCGGCTGCCAGGGGCTGTCGGATTTCAAGCTGAAGCTCGCGACCGGTCTCACCGGCACGATTCCGATGAGCCACAGCCAGGTGCATCTCGGCGATACGGCCACCGACTTCGGCGCGAAGGTGCTCGACAACACGGTGTCCGCGATCCTGCAACTGCGCGAGCACCTGAATTTCGAGCACGTCGAGAACGCGATCGAGATCCTGAACGGCGCGCGCCGCATCGAGTTCTACGGGCTCGGCAACTCGAACATCGTCGCGCAGGACGCGCACTACAAGTTCTTCCGCTTCGGGATCCCGACGATCGCGTACGGCGACCTGTACATGCAGGCCGCGTCGGCCGCGCTGCTCGGCAAGGGCGACGTGATCGTCGCGGTGTCGAAGTCGGGGCGCGCGCCCGAACTGCTGCGCGTGCTCGACGTCGCGATGCAGGCCGGCGCGAAGGTGATCGCGATCACGTCGAGCAACACGCCGCTCGCGAAGCGCGCGACCGTCGCGCTCGAGACCGACCACATCGAGATGCGCGAGTCGCAGCTGTCGATGATCTCGCGGGTCCTGCATCTGCTGATGATCGACATCCTCGCGGTCGGCGTTGCGATTCGTCGCGCGTCGACCAACGGTGAGTTGCCGGAGGCCGTCGCGCAGGCGCGGGCGCGAGCGAGCGACGACGAAACGGCCGACGTGCTCGACTGGTTGAGCCACGGCGCATCGCCGGCGGCGAAGGACGTCGCGCGGGACTGACGCTTCGACGAAACGCCGTCGATCCACGACACCCCGAACGCTGGATTCAAGCCGGCGTTCGGGGTGTTTTTGCATGATCGGCATCGGCGCGAACAACAGCGGCTCGGCAGGTATCGACGATGCCTTCTACCTATGGCTGCGCGTGACGTCATACGTTCGTACACGCTCCTATTTTCGAACAAGTCCAATTGTCAGGAGTTGCCCAGGCTCGGTAACTTCCTTCACTCCGCGTGATGCAGCCATCCCGGTCCGACGCGAGAAATGACACGTTTCTCACAGAACCCCGATTGGCTTCGACAGCATCACGTTCATCCAGTTTGCGGAGAGGGATATGCCTAGACCACGTTTTTCAGCCGCATGGGCAGCATGCAATGCGCATTTACGCGCCGATAAATTCCGCGGAGAAAGTTGCCTTGACGATTGGTGGCAACGTGGCCACCAATATCCAGCGATGTGACAAAGCAGAAGTGATCAAATTCCCGCCTTCGCTGGGAGGCAGCACCCTGGGCAATAGGCACGGGATCGTTCTCTTCGAGGTTTCAGCCTCGTCGATAGCCTGAGAGAGGAATACTATAATGAACAATACCTATGCCGTTGGTACACATCGAGATCTCACGCCAATGGAACTGTTTTTCCTTATCTTTATCGATGAGACATGCAAGGAACTTGGTGTTGACGATGTAGCAGCAGTGGTTGCCATTGTGGCCGGTCAAAATTGGATGCCAACACGAGCAAAGCCCTTTGGTACCACGCCGGGGAATTCTGTTGCGTCGATATTGAGTCGCAAGTATCTGGACTACGATTTGAAGAAGAAAATCCTCCCAACATTGACCAATGCCAGCGTCAAGCGCTTGAAGTTCATTCTGGTAAGAAACATTGGGGTTTTCGTTGGGCGCGCAGTTCCTGTCGTTGGGTGGGTCATTGCTGCCAAGGATGTCACGATGATCAGCATTCGTTCCGTGTCGCGCTATAACGCGCTTGTTAAGCCTGAGGACAAGGTGTTCTGATGAGCCAGTTTACATGGGACGAGTTTGAGGATTTCGTGAGAAAGGAGGCCGGTGTCAGCCCCAAAAAAATTCTCACAAAAGATCATGCCGTCGAGGGTGATTTGGATATCACTGGCGACGATGCGGTCGAGTTTATGGAGCGCTTCTTCGATAAATTTCCAGTGCAAGTTGGAGATTTTGAGTTCAATCGCTACTTCTCAGGAGAGGGCTTTAGCTTGATTGAAGTGGCGCGGATGGCTTTCTCCAGAAAACGCCGAGAAAAATATGACAAAGTACCACTGACTCTAGGCATGCTCTATCAGGCTATTTTGGATGGAGAGTGGAGCAATCAGCGCTTGGAAAGCCTACCGCGCTGATTGCTCCTAGCCACATAGACCGGTTCATCTTTTAGGCGATGTGTTGGATCTGTGCATACCTCTGGAGTCTGCCATCAGACAAAATCCACTGCTCCGGTGTGTGATGTTCTGGGCCCTGATGTTCGCGGCACAACCCAGCCACGCCACGGATACGTCGTCGTCGCCACAAGCCGGCGCCCGAACCTACGCGCAGAACTACAAGGACATGGTGCTCGCCGAATGCGTCGCGACCGCTTATCGGAATGAACCGTCCGCTGCGATGGACGCGGGAAGCAGCGCCAGTGCACTAATGGATTGGACCGACTTCGATCTGGAACGGAACCCCGACACGGGCAAATCGCTGGTCAATCGTTTTCTTGCACGCGACTATCGCAATCCGATCGTCGAATCCGAAATCAAAGGCGTGAAATTCGATTTTTTGAAATGCCTGGATCTGTACCACAGCAGGGAACTCGACGCCCAAGCCAAGCGGTTCGTGATCAACCCAAAGCGCAGCTACGAACTCGACAATCGTTCGTCTGACCGTTCCAGGTGACGCGGGCTTGAAAAGACAAATGCATGGGCCGCATTGACGACACGCGCATCCGGACACCGCGAAATTGCTGTTCGACGCGACGGGGTGCCCGCGAGGTGATCAGAAGCAAATCGCAGCCCAGGCTCGTTCACGCTCCACGGTTCCCTCGCCCGCCTGTCCCGTCACGTGGCTCAAGCGCCCGCTTTCACCGGCCGTCCATGCCAGCGCAGCACCAGATAGCGCCCGACGAAGCACAGCACGCCGGTGACGCCGATCGTCACGCCCATCGCGAACGGCGTGCCGTCCGCGAGTGCGCCGATCGCGACGCTCGCCAGCGCACCGAGCGCGAGCTGCATCGCGCCGAACACCGCCGCCGACGCGCCCGCGTTGTGCGGATAGCGGTGCATCAGGTCGGTCGTGCAGTTCGCGGACAAAATCCCGACCACGCCGACGACGAAGAACAGGCACACGACGATCGACCACAGCCCGCCCAACCCCGTCAGCGCGACGAACGCGACCGCGAGCGACGCGATGCAGCTCACGAGCGATGCGGCCGAGATGATGCGCAGCGAGCCGATGCGGCCGACGAGCCGCGTGTTCGCGAAGTTGCCGATCATGATCCCGACGACGTTCAGCCCGAACAGCAGCCCGTAGTGCTGCGGCGACACGTGGAAATACTCGATGTACACGAACGGCGTCGCGGTGATGTACGAGAACATCGACGCGAACGCCATCCCGCCGCACAGCATGTGCCCCCATGCGACGGGGTCGGACAGGATGCGCCCGTACGACGCGAACGACGCGAGCACGGCCGCGCTCTTGCGCCGCTCCTTCGGCCAGGTTTCAGGCACGCGCAAGTACGCCGTCGTCGCGCATAGCGCGCCGAACACGGCCAGCACGACGAACACGCCGCGCCAGCCGGAGAAACGCAGGATCTGGCCGCCGATCAGCGGCGCGAGCAGCGGCCCGACCGCGGTGACGATCGCGACCATCGACAGCACCTTCGCCGCGTCGCTCGGCTCGTGCGCGTCGCGCGCGATCGCCCGTGCGAGCACCGACGCGGCGCCGGCGCCGAGCGCCTGCAGGAAACGCACGACGATCAGCATGTCGATCGAGCCCGACACGAAGCAGCCGATGCTCGCGAGCGTGAACAGCGCGATCCCGCCGAGCAGCACGGGGCGGCGGCCCCACGTGTCGGACAGCGGGCCGTACAGCAGCATGCCGATCGAGAAGCCGGCCATGAAGCTCGTCAGCGTGCGCTGCGCGGCGCCGGGGCTCACGGAGAAGCCCGCAGCGATCGACGGCAGGCTCGGCAGGTACATGTCGGTGGCGATCGGCCCGCAGGCCGCGAGCGCGCCGAGCAACAGGATCAGCCGGGCATCGGGCCGGCGCCGGACGACGTGAGACATGGGTATCCGGAATGGGAGCCCGCGCGCATCGGGGCGCGCGTGGCGGTGAAGACGGGAGGCCGCGCCGCAAGCGGCGCGTTCAGGCCCATGATTGTACGCGCAACTTTTTTGCCTGCCTCGCGCCACGTGCGGCGGCGGGCGGCGATACACCCACGCTCGTCGTGCGCCGAACGAGCACGCGGGTGGATTCGATTAAGCTTGCTGCTTGCCTCTCTTGTCTGACCCATTCGACATACGACCGAACCGATGACCGCTTTCCTGCTGATCTGGAGCCCCAAGAAATGGCCATGGCCCGAGCTGCCCGACGTCGCCGCGCGCGTGAAGGCCGGCGAGGCCGTGCATGACGTGTGGGGCTGCGGCTTCGCGCGCGGCATCCTGCCGGGCGACCGCGTGTTCCTGCACCGCGTCGCGAAGGAACCGAAAGGTGTGTTCGGCTCCGGCTACGTGACGCGCGCGCCGTACGAGGTGCCCGATCCGTCGACCAAGCGCGGCTACCGGCTGTGCATCGACTTCGTGTACGACTGGCTCGTCGACGCGCATCAGGACGTCGTGATTCCGCGTGACGCGCTGCGCGTGCATCCGTACTCGGTACAGACGTGGGACGCGCAGAGTTCCGGCACGTCGATCAAGCCGATGGTCGAAGGTCCGCTCGAAAAGCGCTGGGCCGAACTGACCGGCAAGCGCAAGCCGCCGCGATAGGCGGAAACCGGCTCGAATCGGGGCCGCCTTCCCGCTTAGGCGTCCCTTTCGCGCGCCGAAAGGCCGCAGACCGCCCGGCGGGCCTGCCGCGCGTGTCTCCGGTACAATCAGACGATCGTTCCGCCCAGGCGCCGCGGCCCGTGCACTGGCCCCCGCGCCCTTCTCTCGCAGGTTTCGCTCATGTCCAACAATCAGATCCTCTTCGAACGCGCCCAGAAGACCATTCCCGGCGGCGTCAACTCGCCGGTGCGCGCGTTCCGTTCGGTCGGCGGCACGCCGCGTTTCGTCGCGCGCGCGCAAGGCCCGTATTTCTGGGATGCCGACGGCAAGCAGTACATCGACTACATCGGCTCGTGGGGCCCGATGATCGTCGGCCACGTCCATCCCGAAGTGCTGTCGGCCGTGCAAAACGTGCTCGCCGATGGCTTCTCGTTCGGCGCGCCGACCGAAGCCGAGATCGAGATCGCCGAGGAAATCTGCAAGCTCGTGCCGTCGATCGAGCAGGTGCGGATGGTGTCGAGCGGCACCGAGGCCACGATGAGCGCGCTGCGTCTCGCGCGCGGCTTCACGGGCCGCAGCCGCATCGTCAAGTTCGAGGGCTGCTACCACGGCCACGCGGACAGCCTGCTGGTCAAGGCCGGCTCGGGCCTGCTGACGTTCGGCAACCCGACGTCGGCCGGCGTGCCCGCCGACATCGCGAAACACACGACCGTCCTCGAATACAACAACGTCGCCGCGCTGGAAGAAGCGTTCGGCGCGTTCGGCGACGAAATCGCCGCGGTGATCGTCGAGCCGGTCGCCGGCAACATGAACCTCGTACGCGGCACGCCCGAATTCCTGAACACGCTGCGCGCGCTGTGCACGAAGCACGGCGCCGTGCTGATCTTCGACGAGGTGATGTGCGGGTTCCGCGTCGCGCTCGGCGGCGCGCAGGCGCACTACGGCATCGCGGCCGACCTCACCTGCCTCGGCAAGGTGATCGGCGGCGGGATGCCGGCTGCCGCGTTCGGCGGCCGCCGCGACATCATGGCCCACCTCGCGCCGCTCGGCGGCGTCTACCAGGCCGGCACGCTGTCGGGCAACCCGATCGCGGTCGCCGCGGGCCTGAAGACGCTGCAACTGATCCAGGCGCCCGGCTTCTACGACGCGCTCACCGCGCAGACGAAGCGGCTCGCCGACGGCCTCGCGGCCGAAGCGCGCGCGGCCGGCGTGCCGTTCGCGGCCGACTCGATCGGCGCGATGTTCGGCCTGTACTTCGCCGAGCGCGTGCCGACCAGCTTCGCGGAAGTCACGAAGAGCGACACCGAGCGCTTCAACCGCTTCTTCCACCTGATGCTCGACGAGGGCGTGTACTTCGCGCCGTCCGCGTACGAAGCCGGCTTCGTGTCGAGCACGCACGACGACGCGGTGATCGACGCGACGCTCGCGGCCGCACGCCGCGCGTTCGCGGCACTCGCTGCCTGACCCGGGGCCGCGCGCATGTTCTCGGATACCGATTTCGCCCACATGCAGCGCGCGCTCGCGCTCGCGGCGCGCGGCATGTACACGACCGCGCCGAATCCGCGCGTGGGCTGCGTGATCGTCAAGGACGGCGACGTGATCGGCGAAGGCTTCACGCAGCCGGCCGGCCAGGATCACGCGGAAGTGCAGGCGCTGAAAGATGCACGCGCACGCGGCTACGACGTCGCCGGTTCGACCGTCTACGTGACGCTCGAGCCGTGCAGCCACTTTGGCCGCACGCCGCCGTGCGCGAACGCGCTGATTGAAGCGCGTGTCGCGAAGGTCGTCGCCGCGATGGAAGACCCGAACCCGCAGGTGTCGGGGCGCGGCCTCGGCATGCTGCGCGACGCGGGCATCGACGTGCGCTGCGGGCTGCTCGCGCACGAAGCCGGCGAACTGAACATCGGCTTCGTGTCGCGGATGACACGCGGCCGCCCGTGGGTGCGGATGAAGACCGCCGCGTCGCTCGACGGCCGCACCGCGCTGCCGTCCGGCGAAAGCCAGTGGATCACCGGCGAGGCCGCGCGCCTCGACGGGCATGCATGGCGGGCGCGCGCCTGCGCGATCCTCACCGGCATCGGCACCGTGCGTGAAGACAACCCACTGCTGACCGTGCGCGGCATCGACACGCCGCGCCAGCCACAGCGCATCCTGGTGGACAGCCGCCTCGACCTGCCGCTCGACGCGCGGCTGCTCGAAGGCGCGCCGCTGCTGATCTTCTGCGGCCGGCTCGACGCCGCCGGCGAGGTGCGCGCGAACGTGCTGAAGGCGCGTGGTGCGGAAATCGTGCCGATCGCGAATGCGCAAGGCAAGGTCGACCTGCCCGCGATGCTGGCGGCGCTTGGCGCGCGCGGCGTCAACGAGCTGCACGTCGAGGCCGGCCACAAGCTGAACGGCTCGCTGCTGCGCGAGCAGTGCGTCGACGAATTGCTCGTCTACCTCGCGCCGAGCCTGCTGGGCGCCGATGCGGCCGGCATGTTCGACCTCGCCGCGCCGGCGAACCTCGACGCGCGTACGCGGCTGTCGTTCCACGGATTCGAGCGGGTCGGCGACGACCTGCGGATCCTCGCGCGCTTCGCGCCGCCCGACGCCTCTCACTGAACGGAATCGTCACGATGTTTACCGGAATTGTCGCGGCCGTCGGCCGCATCGAAACGATCGCCCCGCTCGGCACGTCGGCCGATGCCGGCGTGCGCCTGACCGTGCAGGCCGGCGGGCTCGACCTGGCCGATGTCGCGCTCGGCGACAGCATCGCGATCCAGGGCGCGTGCATGACGGTGATCGAAAAGACCGACGCCACCTTCGACGTCGACGTGTCGCGCGAAAGCCTGAACCGGACGGTCGGCCTCGCGCAGCCCGGCGAAGTGAACCTCGAGAAGGCGCTGCGCGCGCACGATCGCCTCGGCGGGCATATCGTGTCGGGCCATGTGGACGGCCTCGGTACCGTCACGCGCTTCGCGCCGGTCGGCGAGTCGCATGAACTGCGGATCGTCGCGCCACGCGAACTCGGCCGCTATCTCGCGTACAAGGGCTCGATCACGATGAACGGCGTGAGCCTGACCGTCAATACGGTCGACGACCGCGCGGACGGGTGCGAATTCTCGATCAATCTCATTCCGCATACGGTCGAGGTCACGACGCTGCGTCACGTGAAGGTTGGCGACAAGGTCAATCTTGAAGTCGACATGATCGCGCGGTATGTGGAGCGGATGCTGTCGGCGTCGCAGGGCGTGCATCAGGACTGATCGGGCAACGCCGTCCCATATATGAAATGACGGCTGACGGTTCGGCCTCGTTGCCTAGGCGTCGCCGCAGCCCCGTCGCTCCGCCGAGCGTTGCTCCCGCCCTGCTTCGTGCCGGGCCACCCCGTCGGCGGTCCGAAGCGACAGCATCGTGATCGCGTTCGCTCGATGCCCGTCCGGCCGGCCGACACCTGGCCGAACAGCCAACGACGCGCACGGGTCATGCCGCCGCGCTAAGATGCGTCGACAGCGGTTTCCATGCCGCCACGTACGACGCGCCGCGTCGCGGCCGCCACTCTTCCCATTGGAGTCGTCCCCATGTCCATCTCGATGTACCAGGCTTCGCTGCCCGTCCTGATCCGCGGCCTCATCAACCTGCAGCACATCCTCGGCAAGGCGCAGGCCCATGCGGCCGAAAAGCAGATCGATCCATCGGTATTCATCGGCGCACGCCTCTACCCGGACATGCTCCCGCTCGTCCGCCAGGTCTACATCGCGACCGACACGGCCAAGGGCTGCGCCGCGCGGCTCGCCGGCGCCGAGATCCCGAGCTACCCGGATGTCGAGCAGACCTTCGACGAACTGCATGCGCGCATCCAGAAGACGATCGACTACCTGAAGAGCTTCGACGCCGCGCAGATCGACGGCAGCGAGGCGCGCCAGATCGTGCTGAAGATGCGCGTCGGCCCGATCGAGTTCACCGGCCAGTCGTATTTGCTGAACTTCGTGCTGCCCAATTTCTTCTTCCACGTGACGACCGCGTACGACATCCTGCGCCACAGCGGCGTCGAACTCGGCAAGCTCGACTACCTCGGCGGGCGCAACGAGCACGCGTGACGTGCGGCCGGGCCATGCCCGGCCCGCAACCGTCCGCACCCGCGCGCAGGCCGTCCGCGGCGCTTTCCGGAGTGCTCGCCGGCCCCGCGCGGCCCGCGCCAGCCGAAACGCCGTCCGGCTGGCGTAAAATACGCACTTTCCTCTTTCTCGCCCCCTTATGACGCTCGCCTCCACGCTCGACATCATCGCCGAGCTGAAAGCCGGCCGGATGGTGATCCTGGTCGACGAAGAAGACCGCGAAAACGAGGGCGACCTCGTGATCGCCGCCGAATTCGTCACGCCGGAAGCGATCAACTTCATGGCCAAGTACGGCCGCGGCCTGATTTGTCTGACGTTGACGCAGGAACGCTGCAAGCAGCTTCACCTGCCGCTGATGACCTATCGCAACGGCACGCAGTACGGCACCGCGTTCACGGTCAGCATCGAAGCGGCCGAAGGCGTGACGACCGGCATCTCGGCCGCCGACCGTGCGCACACGATCGCCACGGCGGTCGCGCACGACGTGCGCCCCGAACACATCGTGCAGCCGGGCCACGTGTTCCCGATCATGGCGCAGCCGGGCGGCGTGCTCGTGCGCGCCGGCCATACCGAGGCCGGCTGCGACTTCACCGCGCTCGCCGGGCTGACGCCGGCCGCGGTCATCTGCGAGGTCATCAAGGACGACGGCACGATGGCGCGCCTGCCGGACCTGCTCGAGTTCGCGAAGGAACACGACCTGAAGATCGGCACGATCGCCGATCTGATCCAGTATCGCAGCCGCACCGAATCGATCATCGAGCGGATCGCCGAGCGCACGATGCAGACCGCGCACGGCACGTTCCGCGCGGTGCTGTACCGCGACCAGCCGAGCGGCTCGCCGCACATCGCGCTGGTGCGCGGCACGCCGTCGCCCGACGTCGATACGCCGGCGCGCGTGCACGAGCCGCTGTCGGTGCTCGACCTGCTCGAGACGGGCGTGTCGACCCACTCGTGGACGCTCGACGCGGCGATGCGCGAGATCGCGGCACGCGACCTCGGCGTGATCGTGCTGCTCAACTGCGGCGATACGAAGGAACACCTGATCGACGTCTTCAAGGCGTTCGACGAGGAAGAAAAGGCCGCTGCGCTCAAGCGCCGGCCGGTCGATTTCAAGACGTTCGGCATCGGCGCGCAGATTCTGCGCGATGTCGGCGTCGGCAAGATGCAGGTGCTGTCGAATCCGCGCAAGCTGGGCAGCATGTCCGGCTACGGCCTCGAAGTCACGGGCTTCATTCCGATGCCCGGCGGCGAAGCCACGTCCTGCCCGGCGTCCCACGCGTAACCCGCCACGGCGCTTTCGCCCTATAACCGTTCATCCACACCACGGACCAGATCATGGAAATCGGACAATACCAACCGAATCTCGAAGGCGACGGCCTGCGTATCGGCATCGTGCAATCGCGCTTCAACGAACCCGTGTGCAACGGCCTCGCCGACGCGTGCGTCGAGGAACTGGAACGCCTCGGCGTCACCGGTGAAGACGTGCTGCTCGTGTCGGTGCCCGGCGCGCTGGAAATCCCGCTCGCGCTGCAGAAGCTCGCCGAAAGCGGCCAGTTCGACGCACTGATCGCGCTCGGCGCGGTGATCCGCGGCGAGACCTACCATTTCGAACTCGTGTCGAACGAGAGCGGCGCGGGCATCACCCGCATCGGCCTCGACTTCAACCTGCCGATCGCGAACGCGGTCCTGACGACCGAAAACGACGAGCAGGCCGTCGCGCGCATGACCGAAAAGGGTCGTGACGCCGCGCGCGTCGCCGTCGAGATGGCGAACCTGACGATGGCGCTCGACCAGCTCGGCGACGACGAGGACGAAGAAGAAGACGAAGACGACGAAGAGGAGCGCGCATGAAGAAGAGCGCCCGCCGACAATCGCGCGAGCTGGCGACGCAGGGCCTGTATCAGTGGCTGCTGTCGAACGCGCCCTCCGGCGAGATCGACGCGCAACTGCGCGGCGCGCTCGGTTACGACAAGGCTGACAAGGAACTGCTCGAAGCGATCCTGCACGGCGTGATCCGCGAGCATGCGACGCTCGTCGAAGCGCTGACGCCGTCGCTGGACCGTCCGATCGATCAGCTGTCGCCGGTCGAACGCGCGGTGCTGCTGATCGCGACGTTCGAACTCACGCACCATGTCGAAACGCCGTACCGCGTGATCATCAACGAAGCCGTCGAACTCGCGAAGACGTTCGGCGGCTCCGACGGCTACAAGTACGTGAACGGCGTGCTCGACAAGCTGGCCGCGAAGCTGCGCCCCGCCGAAACGCAGGCGCGTCGCAACGGCTGATACCGTTTGCTTGTCCACGGGCGCGCAAGCGCCCGTTTTTCATTCTTTTCCCCTCCGCCCTGCCCGCCGATGAATACCACCGCCGATTCGCTCGTCACGCTCGCCGCACGCGTCGACGCGATCCAGCCCTTCTACGTGATGGAACTGATGAAGGAGGCACAGCGGCTCGAGTCCTTGGGGCGCGATGTTATCCACATGGGCATCGGCGAGCCGGATTTCACCGCGCCGGAGCCCGTCGTCGAGGCCGCCGCGGCCGCGCTGCGCCGTGGCGTTACGCAGTACACGAGCGCGCTCGGCATCGCGCCGCTGCGCGAGGCGATCGCCGCGCACTACGCGCGCGCGTACGGCCTCGCGATCGCCCCCGAGCGGATCGTCGTCACGGCCGGCGCATCGGCCGCGCTGCTGCTCGCGTGCCTCGCGCTGGTCGGCCGCGACGACGAAGTGCTGATGCCCGACCCGTCGTACCCGTGCAACCGGCACTTCGTCGCGGCGGCCGAAGGTCGCCCGGTGCTCGTGCCGAGCGGCCCGGACGCGCGCTTCCAGCTCACCGAAAACGACGTCCGCACGCACTGGAACGACCGCACGCGCGGCGTGCTGCTCGCGTCGCCGTCGAACCCGACCGGCACGTCGCTCGAACCGGACGAACTGAAGCGGATTGTCGAAGCGGTGCGCGCGCGTGGCGGCTTCACGATCGTCGACGAGATCTACCAGGGGCTCAGCTACGATGCCGCGCCCGTGTCGGCGCTGTCGTTCGGCGACGACGTGATCACCGTGAACAGCTTCTCGAAATATTTCAGCATGACGGGCTGGCGGCTCGGCTGGCTCGTCGTACCGCCCGCGCTCGTCGGCACGTTCGAGAAGCTGTCGCAGAACCTGTTCATCTGCCCGTCCGCGCTCGCGCAACATGCGGCACTTGCTTGTTTCGAACCCGCGACGCTCGACATCTACGAAACACGCCGGCACGAATTCAAGCGCCGCCGCGATTTCATCGCACCGGCGCTCGAGCGGCTCGGCTTCACGGTGCCGGTGATGCCGGACGGTGCGTTCTACGTGTATGCGCATTGCGGCGGCGTCGCCCACCCGGCGGCCGGCGACAGCGCCGCGCTCACGCAGGCGATGCTGCACGACGCGGGCGTGGTGCTGGTGCCGGGCATGGACTTCGGTGTCCATGCGCCGCGCGACTATATCCGCCTGTCCTATGCGACCGCCTACTCGCGGCTCGAAGAGGCCGTCGACCGGCTCGCGACGCTGTTCGGCCAGCACTGATCTGACGCCACGGCAGGCGCACCGGCCGCTTCAGGCACCGCCCAATAGAAAAAGGCACCCGAATCGGGTGCCTTTTTCATGTCCTGCCGGCCGGAGCCGCACGGAGCGCGTGACGCGTTACGCGCCGAGCTCCGAACGATCGCCGTGCGACTGCTTCGCGGTATCGACGCTCGCATCGTCCTGCGACGCCGCTTCCTTCGGCGCCGCCTTGACCGACGTCGTGCCGTCGAGCGTCGCATGCACGCGCTTCGCGCCGCCTGCCGCGGCCGTCACGGCTGCGGTGACGATCGGCTTCGCGGGTTGCGCGGGCGCCTGCGGCGCGTTGATCGGCACGCTGCGGCCACGCGCGACGTCGCGCAGGCGGCCGCGTTCGGCCATCACCTTCGAGCCGTAGCCGTTGTCGTCGGGGTTCGTCGAGCCGTTGTACAGGCGCAGGCCGCTCGCGAGCGAGCCGCCGCGGGCGATGCAGTCCTTCAGCACCAGGGCGCCGACCTGCAGGTTCGCGAGCGGTTGCAGCGCGGTGTCGGTGCCGCCGAAATACTCGAACTTGTCGGAGTGAACCTTCGACATCACCTGCATCAGCCCCTTCGCGCCGACGCCGCTCTCGGCGTACGGGTTGAAACCCGATTCGATCGCCATCACGGACAGCAGCAGCAGCGGATCGAGGCCGACGTCGCGACCGGTCTGGAACGCGGCCTTGACGAGCTGGCCGAGCGGCTCCTGCGCGACGCGGTAACGGCGCGACAGATAGGTCGCGACGAGCGCCTGTTCGCGGTTCGACGCGAGCGCGCGATCGTCGCGGGCATCGGCCGCCACGCGCTGAATCGGAATCAGCTTGGCCAGTGCGACCGGCGACGGGCCGTTGCGGGCCGGGTCGGACGCATCGCCCTGGGCGCCTTGAGCGCCCTGAGCGGCGGTTTCCGGCGCGACATCGAGGCCGACCGCAAGCGCATCCGCTTCGGGCGTGTCTTCCTGCTGCGGCTGCGCGCCAGCGGGCGCGAAGTTCGGCAGCGGATGGCCGGACAGCAGACGGGCCGGACCGGCCTGCACGGCCGCGGACACGACCGGCATCAGCTTCGCGGCGAGCGTGCCGCGGACGGTTGGCAGCAGCCACAGTGCAAGCGCAACCGCGACAGCGAAACAGCCGACAACGCTGAATAGATGGTGACTGACACGCGTCCCGCGACGCAGCAAGTTGCGCACGATTTGCGCATGCTGCTCAGTGGGACGCCACGATAACCAAGCGTTCATTCAGATCATCTCCCATGAACATGACTCGTGCGGCTCGCTCAGCTCGATGGCGAGACAGAAAACGCGCCGCGGAATCACGACGCCGCACGCCTTGGTTGGGACGCGCAAGCATCGGGGAAACGGTATAAGTACCGTTCGAGGCCACGGTGTAAGAAGGCCGGCGCCTTCGCACACTGGGCGAGGCGGGCATACGCGGTGGCACCCACGCAAAAAACCAGCGTCTGGTGGCGCTGGCTGGGACTACGACATAAGCCGTCGAAGACGCCGTGCAGGATTCGGCGGACGGTGACGCGCTGCGTCAAAGATCGGTGATTGGCGGCTCGAAGCCTTTTACCCTGCAGCCAATGTGAGCGGATTCTAGCAGGGTTTTATAGATCGTCAACACTATAAAAACTCAAATCTATAACAAAAAGTAATTTAAAACCCCTCTTCAGAACGCAATCCCCGTGCCGTAGGGGGTTTGCGCGCGGTCGACTTTTTCTTCGCCGGGGCGGTCGCGCGGCTGCCCGGGGTAAAATCGTCGGTCGATTCGGGGTCGTAGCCAGCCGCTGCCCCGCCCATCGCTGCCCGTCCCTGCGGGTGGCTCGGACCTTCTTCATGAAATACAAAGACTTACGCGATTTCATTCAGCGCCTCGAGGCGCTCGGCGAGCTGCGGCGCGTCACGCAGCCCGTGTCGCCCGTGCTCGAAATGACCGAGCTGTGCGACCGCGTGCTGCGCGCCGGCGGACCCGCGCTGCTGTTCAACGCGCCGCCCGGCCATGCGTTCCCGGTGCTCGGCAACCTGTTCGGCACGCCGCGCCGCGTCGCGCTCGGGATGGGCGTCGATGCGGGCGACGATGCCGCGCTCGGCTCGCTGCGCGACCTCGGGCGCCTGCTGTCCGCGCTGAAGGAACCCGATCCGCCGAAGAGCCTGAAGGACGCCGGCAAGCTGCTGTCGCTCGCGAAGGCGGTGTGGGACATGGCGCCGAAGTCGGTGTCGTCGCCGCCGTGCCAGGAGATCGTCTGGGAAGGCGCCGACGTCGATCTGAACAAGCTGCCGATCCAGACCTGCTGGCCCGGCGATGCGGGGCCGCTCGTCACGTGGGGCCTGACGGTCACGCGCGGGCCGAACAAGTCCCGCCAGAACCTCGGCATCTACCGTCAGCAGTTGATCGGCCGCAACAAGCTGATCATGCGCTGGCTCGCGCATCGCGGCGGCGCGCTCGACTTCCGCGAATTCGCGCTGCAGAACCCGGGCAAGCCATATCCGGTCGCGGTCGTACTCGGCGCCGATCCGGCCACGACGCTCGGCGCGGTGACGCCGGTGCCCGATTCGCTGTCCGAATATCAGTTCGCCGGCCTGCTGCGCGGCAGCCGCACGGAGCTCGCGAAGTGCCTGACGCCCGGTGTCGACACGCTGCAGGTGCCCGCGCGCGCGGAGATCGTGCTCGAAGGCTTCATTCATCCGCAGGAAGGCGCACCCGGCCCCGCTCCGGCCGGCGCGCCGCCGCGCCCGGCCGGCCATGCGGCGGCCGCATACGAGCACGCGCTCGAAGGGCCGTACGGCGACCATACCGGCTATTACAACGAGCAGGAGTGGTTTCCGGTGTTCACCGTCGAGCGCATCACGATGCGCCGCGACGCGATCTACCATTCGACCTACACGGGCAAGCCGCCCGACGAGCCCGCGGTGCTCGGCGTCGCGCTGAACGAGGTGTTCGTGCCGCTGCTGCAGAAGCAGTTCACGGAAATCACCGACTTCTACCTGCCGCCCGAAGGCTGCAGCTACCGGATGGCCATCGTCCAGATGAAGAAGAGCTACGCGGGCCATGCGAAGCGCGTGATGTTCGGCGTGTGGAGCTTCCTGCGGCAGTTCATGTATACGAAGTTCATCGTGGTCGTCGACGAGGACGTGAACATCCGCGACTGGAAAGAAGTGATCTGGGCGATCACGACGCGCGTCGACCCCGTGCGCGACACGGTGATGGTCGACAGCACGCCGATCGACTATCTCGACTTCGCATCGCCGGTGGCCGGACTCGGCTCGAAGATGGGGCTCGACGCGACCAACAAGTGGCCGGGCGAAACGAGCCGCGAATGGGGTCGCCCGATCGAGATGGACGCGGCCGTGAAGGCGCGCGTCGACCGGCTATGGCAGGAGATCGGCCTCTGACGCCACGCGGCCGGCGCACGCCGGCCCGCGCATCGCACTTGCCGCACGCACCCAGAAGATGAGCTTTCCGCCCGCCTCCATGCTGTCCGACGGATTCTTTCTGTCGCTGTCGTTGTGTCTCGACATCGGCCTCGTGAACGTCGCGATGCTGTCGCTCACGCTGTCGCACGGCTTCCGGCCGGGCTTCTGGCTCGGCGTCGGGTCGTGCGTCGGCGATCTCGTCTACGCGGCGCTCGCGCTCGCGGGGATGGCCGTGCTGCTGCAGTTCGAACCGGTGCGCTGGATCGTGTGGATCGGCGGCGGCGCGGTGCTGCTGTTCCTCACGTGGAAGATGGCGCGCGAAGCGTTGACGCCCGCGAAGTCGGCCGACGACGACGCGGACGATGCACCTCCGCCGCGAGCGAGCGCACGACGCAGCTTTCTGCGCGGGATGCTGCTCGCGATGTCGTCGCCCAGCGCGATCCTGTGGTTCGCGGCGGTCGGCGGCGCGCTGATCGCGAAAGCCGGTGCGACCACGCCGGCCACCGCGTCGGTGTTCCTGTCGGGCTTTTTCCTCGGCGGCCTCGCGTGGACGCTGTTCATGTGCACGCTCGCGAGCCAGGGCCGCAAGCGCGCGGGCGCCGGGCTGATGCGTGCGTGCCACGTCGCATCGGCGCTGCTGTTCGCGTACTTCTCGTACAGCGTGATCGTCGGCGGCTACCGCGACCTGATCGTACACGCGGCGTAATCGCGGTCGCGCTGCCGCGCCGGCCACCGCGCCACATGTGAGCCCCAATGAAAAACGGCGCAGCGCCCCTCGCGGGACGTTGCGCCGTTTTGCCGCGCGCGGTCAGGCCGCGCGGGACGAATCAGCGACGCCAGTAGCCATGATGGCCCCAGCCGCCGTAACCATGGCGCCAGTACGGGCGACCGTAGTAGCCACCACCGTAGCCGCCGACGACCACCGCGGGCGGCGGCGCGTAGTAGGCCGGCGCCGGCGCGTAGTACACGGGCGGAGGCGGCGGCGCGTAGTACACGGGCGGCGGCGGTGCGTAGACGGGGTAAGCGGGTGCGACCGGGATGCCGATGCCGACCCCGATCGACACGTGAGCCTGCGCGGCGCTCGCGGCACCCAGGCCCAGCGCGGCGGCGGCGATGAACGGAATGAGCTTTTTCACTTCGATTCTCCTGCTGGAGCGGTATTTTAGGCGCTCCTGTCGGCAACGGCGGGCATGCACGTCGCATGGAAGCAATGTAGCGAAAACCCGCCCCGCGCGTATCGTCCATTTGTTGCAAATTGCAATTGCACGCGGCCGCAGCGGCCGTCCGGCGCGGCGCCCGACATGGGCCGCGTTCCTTGCCGGTCGCGCGATTCCGTCCGAGGGATCGGGTCGCGGCACGCCGACCGGTCAGTCTTACCGGATCCGGCGGGCGCAGCGGGCACGCGTACGTAATGAACGATTACAAATTCGAGACAACATGCCGACATTCCAGGCCGAATGCAGCGGCGCGGTGTTTAGGGGTCGGATTCCGCGCCCCTGATTCGCCGCGGTGGCGGACGCCGGCCGCGCATCGGCCTCACTGCCTACCGGTAATTCATACACGCGGCAGCCCCGCAGCCGGCCTTCCGCGAAATGGCCGTCATTCCTGCGATACTGGCGGTTGCTTCGTTTTTGCTGACATCCGCCGCCATGCCGCTTCCCGACACACCCCGCCTCGGCTTCATCGGCGCCGGCCGCCTCGCGCGGTGTGTCGCGCAGCGTTTCGCGCAGGCCGGCTTCCCCGTCGTCGCGATCGCGAGCCGCACGCCCGCGTCGGCCGCCGGCCTCGCCGCGCGCATCGCCGGTTGCCGCGCGGTCGATAACCCGCAGCAGGTGGTCGACGCCGCCGAGCTGATCTTCCTGACCACGCCCGACGATCATCTCGCGTCGAGCGCCGCGGCGCTGCGCTTCGACGCATCGCGCGCGGCCGGCCAGGCGGTCGTCCATTGCAGCGGCGCATCGCCGGTCGCGCTGCTCGATCCGGCGAAGCAGCAAGGCGCGGCCACCGGCGGCTTCCATCCGCTCTATCTGTTCGGCGGCACCGACGCCGACCTCGCACGCATCGACGGCTGCTCGGTCACGATCGAAGCGGACGGTGCGCTGCACGCGACGCTGCTGCGACTTGCCGCCGCACTCGGCTGTCATCCGCTGTCGATTCCGGCCGGCGGCCGGATGCTGTATCACGCGGCCGCCCACTACGCGGCGAGCTTCGCGCTGTGTGGGCTGTCGGAAGCGGTCGAGCTGTGGCGCGGCCTCGGTTTCGACGAGGACGCCGCGCTGCGCGCGCTGTTGCCGATGCTCGCCGGCACGATCGAGACCGCACGCGACAAGGGGCTCGCGAATGCGCTGGCCGGGCCGGTATCGCGCGGCGACACGGCCATCGTCGAGCGTCAGCTCGCGCTGCTCGAAGCGCGCGGCGGCGATCACGCGGCGCTGTATGCGCTGCTGACGCGCCGCGCGGTCGCGCTCGCGGCGAAGCGTGCGACGCCCCCGGCGTCGCTGCCGGCGCTGGCCGAAGCCGTCGAAACCTCGCTGGCGCGGATGGCCGCCCACCCCGCCGCGCCCCCCTCCCCGTCGCGCGACGAGGCGTGATAAGGTGTCGGCCGATGCGCCGCCAACCGGCGTTGGCGGCCGCACGCTACTGACTGTATAAAAAGGATGCCAACGATGTTCGGCGAGATCGCCCGTTTTCTGCTCAATACCGTCTTCACGCTATTCGGCGCCGCGCTGATTCTGCGCGTCTGGATGCAGGCCGTCCGCGTGCCGCCGTACAACCCCGTCACGCAAGCCGTGCTGCAGGCGACCAACTGGCTCGTGCTGCCGCTGCGCCGCGTGATCGCGGGCGTACGCGGCATCGACTGGGCCAGCGTCGTCGCCGCACTGCTCACCGCGCTCGTCTATGTCGTGCTGATGGTCGTGATGGCCGGCTTCGATCCGGCCGCCGTGATCGCGACGCTCGTCGTGGTCGCGCTGCTCACCGTCGTGAAGTGGGCGCTCAACCTCGTGATCTGGATGACGATCCTGATGGCGCTGCTGTCGTGGCTCAACCCGCGCTCGCCGGCAATGCCGATCCTCTACCAGCTCACCGCGCCGTTCCTGAACCCGCTGCGCCGCGTGATTCCGAACCTCGGCGGCATCGACCTGTCGCCGATCCTGCTGTTCGTGATCGTGCAGGTGCTGCTGATGATCGTCACGCGCGCCGCCGTGTCGCTGACGATGTTCGGCATCTGATCCGGCGCGACACCTACGCTGCCGGCCCCTGCGCCGGCGGTGCGCCGAGCGTGTCGATCACGCCGAACTGCGCGGGCATCATCGCGTAGCACACGCGCACTTTCTCGTGCGACAGCCGCTCGAGCAGCCGCTGCGCTTCGTCCTCGGTGACGACGAATTCGACCTCGATCGCGAGCGAACCCTGCAGTTCGAAGAAGCGATCCTCGTGCAGCACGCGATGCTGGCCGAAACCGGCCATCGCGCGAAACGCGGAACCGCCCGCGACGCCCATCCGGTTCGCCTCTTCCAGCAGCCATTCCCACAGCGGCTTCCAGTGCAGCCGGTGCTGCTCGTGCACGTAGAAGCGCAAAAAGACCCTGTCCATCGCTCCCTCCGATGGCGGCCCGCTCAGGCCGCCGCGAGCCACGCGCGCGCGGTCCACATGCCGAGCGCCGTCAGCGCGAACGATCCAGTCAAGTGTAGGACAGCCACCGCCAACGCCCATCCGAATTCGCCGTCGAGCGCGTGCGTCATCACTTCGACCGAATAGGTCGAGAACGTCGTGAGGCCGCCGAGAAAGCCCGTGATCACGAATAGCCGCCATTCGGGCGGCAACCCGACGCGAACGGTGAATACGACGGCGGCCATGCCGATCACGTAGCCGCCGAGCAGGTTCGACACGAGCGTGCCGAGCGGCACCGCGGGAAAGACCGCGTTGAGCGCGAGACTCAGGAACCAGCGCAGCAACGCGCCGAGGCCGGCGCCGACGAAGATCGCGACGATCGAATAGAACAAGGGCACCTCTCACGGACGACGCCACGCGGCGCACGCGGCTACGCTGAACTGTATGCGGAATCGCGCCGCGCCGGCAATGCCGACGGGCCGTGCAGGCAGACGGCGGAGCGTGTCGCGTTCGCATGACGCGTTTCACGATTTCCCTGCGCGCGCCGTCGTGGATATTTACCGGACAATTACATCCGACATTACAAACCGATTTTTAATTTGCCGATTATTTATCAGCTGTTTAAAAACCGATAAAGCAGTTCGATCGTGCGCACAGGTTAACCCTGCACAACGCTTGTCCCATCGAGGTTCCACGTACTTTCCCTTATCAGACATTCCCGTATCCAGTCGATATTCGATGTCGTTATCGTCGTCGATTTCGTAGAATTGTTTCGCCACCCTACTCCATCGACATGGAGACTCGAAAAATGAACAATATCCGCCTGTCATCCATGTTGATCCCGGCGCTGTGCGCGTCGCTGCTCGCGTCGGGCGTCGCGCTCGCCGACGGCAACGGGCCGCCGTCCTACGTCGAAGGCAACCGCGCACCGAAAGGATTCGCGCGCCCGCCGTTCCACACGAAGCCACGCGCAAGCACCGCCACGATCGCCGGCCTCACGCCGGCGCTCGCGCGGCATGCCTACGGGTTCGACGCGATCGCGAACCAGGGCGACGGGATGGTCGTCGCGATCGTCGACGCGTACGACGACCCGAAGATCGAAGCCGATCTCGGCGTGTTCAGCACTGCGTTCTCGCTGCCGGCCTGCACGTCGTCGAACGGCTGTTTCACCAAGGTGTATGCCCACGGTGCGCGGCCCAAGCCCAATGCAGGCTGGTCGCTCGAGATCTCGCTCGACGTCGAATGGGTGCATGCGATCGCGCCGAAGGCGAAGATCGTGCTCGTCGAGGCGGCATCGGCCAGCTTCAGCGACCTGATGGCCGCGGTCGACGTCGCGGTCAAGCGCGGCGCGTCGGTCGTGTCGATGAGTTTCGGCGGCAACGAATTCAGCAGCGAGACCGGCTTCGACAGCCACTTCAACGTACCGGGCGTGACGTTCGTCGCGTCGTCCGGCGACAGCGGCACCGGCACCGAATACCCGGCCGCGTCGCCTTACGTGGTGTCCGTCGGCGGCACGACGCTGTCGTCCGATACGGCCGGCAATTACATCGGCGAGACGGCGTGGAGCGGCAGCGGCGGCGGTGTGAGCAGCGTCGAGGCCGAGCCGGCCGGCCAGACCGCGTGGCCGATTCCGGTGGCCGGCAAGCGCGGCGTGCCGGATGTCAGTTACGACGCGAATCCGTCCAGCGGTTTCGCGGTGTACGACTCGGTCACCTATCAGGGGCAGGCCGGCTGGTTCCAGGTCGGCGGCACGAGCGCGGGCGCGCCGCAATGGGCGGCGCTCGTCGCGATCGCGAATTCGCTGCGCACGGCGGCCGGCAAGGCATCGTTGAGCGGCGCCTACGACACGCTCTATGCGGTCGGCAAAACCGCGTACGGCAGCGACTTCCACGACGTGACGACCGGATCCAACGGCAATTGCGGCAGCGTCTGCAACGCGGCGGGCGGCTACGACTACGTGACGGGCCTCGGTTCGCCGATCGCGCCGGCGCTCGTGCAGGCGCTCGTCGCGCGGCCGTAATCGCGCGGCCCCGGTCGGTCGCCTCGTGGCGCGCGGTTCAGCCGCCGCGCCACGCGCGGTCGAGCGCGTTCAGCGTCGCCAGCGCACCGCCCTTCAGCCCGATCACGTCCGCCCGGCGCGCATGCGCGTCGCGCGCATTGATGCGAATCACGTCGGCGCCGAGCCGTTCGCTCAGCAAGCGCACGGTCGGAATCGCGGTGCCCGCGCCGATCTCCACCACGGCGACGCGCCCGGCCTGCGCAATCCACTCTTCGAGCACGCGTTCCTGCGCGTCGTAGCGCGCACCGAGCCAGCCGGTGTCGCCGAACATCAGGATGTTGGGCCGCGCGAGACCGCCGCAGTGCGGGCAGCGCGGCATGTCGCCCACGAGGCGGCACGCCGCTTCGTCGACCTCCGGCACGAACGGCGCCGCGTCCCACGTGGCGTCCGTGCACGGGCGCAGGCACTGCATCGCATGAATCGAACCGTGGATCTCGACGATGCGCGCCGGATCGAAGCCGGCCTTCTGGAACTGGCCGTCGACGTTGCTCGTCAGCACGAAGCCGCCGTTCGGCATCGCGTCGATCCAGCGGCGCAGGATCGCGAAGCCCGCATGCGGCGCCGTCGCGCGGTAGAGCGCGAGACGGTGCCCGTAGAAGCCCCACGCGAGCGCCGCACGCGCACGAAACGCGTGCGGCGACGCGATCTCGTGGAATTCGAAACGCTCGTGGCGCAGCGCCGGATACGCGCGCCAGAAACCGTCCGTGCCGCGAAAATCGGGCAGTCCGGAATCGACGCCGATGCCCGCGCCGGCCGTGACGAGCAATGCATCGGCACGCGCGAGTGCGGCGACGGCGGACGCGACGAGCTCGGCAGGAAGCGGCGCGGCGGCGGAGTCGGCGAGATCTGCGGGACCGGAAAGCGGCATGATGGGAAAGCGGTGGCGTCGAACGTTGCGCGAGTGGCGTGGCGATCATACGCCGGTTCGGGCGTCGCGCCGCATCGGCGACGCAACTGTGTAGCGCGGCGCACGTGCGGCGACCGGCAATGCAATGGCCCGCCGTCCGCAAGCGCCGCACCGGCGATACCGCGACGCGGCGCCCATGCTTGCTCAGTGAGCCGATTCGTCGTGTGCAACCGGGATCTCGTCGACCGCGAAATAGACCGGCTTGCCGAGTTGCCGCGCGAGCGCGACGTCCGCATCCGCCCCGCGCGACGCACCATCGATGCGCAGTACCGCATCGCAGCGTCGCAGCAGCCGGTGCGCGGCCGGATACAGGAACGTTTCGCCGATCGCGCCGCCCAGTTGCGTCGACCCGGCCGCGGCCGCGAGCGGCAACGACACCCATTCGCCGATCATCGGCACGTGCCCGCGGCGATACACGGCGAGCGCCGCCGCTTCCAGCCGGTGCAGGTTCGCGGCGATGCGCGCGGGGTCGCCGTCCGTGCCGCTGCGATACGGGCCGGCGATCAGCACGAGCCGCGGCGTCATGCGGCGCGTGCGCCGG
Source organism: Burkholderia sp. LAS2 (assembly GCF_018417615.1). Lineage (NCBI taxonomy): Bacteria > Pseudomonadati > Pseudomonadota > Betaproteobacteria > Burkholderiales > Burkholderiaceae > Burkholderia > Burkholderia sp. LAS2. The sequence continues at coordinate 1,397,893 of NZ_CP071052.1, read as the reverse complement.
CGGTTTCCCGCAGCGCGACGTACTGCAGCAGCATGATCGTCTTCGCGTCGACGATCTCGCCGCGCTCGACCGCGTCCAGCGCCGCCCGCAGCGGCATCTCGACGACCTCCAGATCCTCGCCCTCTTCCGCGACGCCGCCGCCCGCGCCGGTGCGCAGCGACGCATCGTATTCGCCGACGAAGAAATGCAGCTTCTCCGTCACGGAACCCGGGCTCATGAACGCCTCGAACACCTTGCGCACGCCGCGCACGCGATAGCCGGTCTCCTCCTCGGCCTCTGCGCGGATGCGCGCCTCGGGCGTTTCGTCGTCGAGCAGGCCGGCGGCCGCTTCGAGCAGCATGCCGTCGTGTCCGCTCACGAACGCCGGCATCCGGAACTGGCGCGTCAGCAGCACGTCGCCCGTTTCGGCATGACGCAGCAGGATCGTCGCGCCGTTGCCGCGGTCGTAGGTCTCGCGGCTCAGGCGCTGCCACGTGCCGTCGCGGCGCAGGAAATCGAACGTCACCTTGCGCAGCACATACCAGTCGTCGGACAGCACCGTCGTATCGACGATGCGCACCCGCTCCCGCGTTGCAGCCATTGCAGCCTCCGGTTCGACAAAGGACGGCGCCCATGGTAACGTGCATATTCGTGCAATTTCAAGAATTTTCGTGCAAACACGATGCTGACGACGCAACGCAAGAAGGCGATCCTCGACGCGCTCGCGCGCGACGGCCAGGTGCTGGCCGCCGAGCTGAGCGTGCAATTCGGCGTGTCCGAAGACACGGTGCGCCGCGACCTGCGGGAACTCGCGGCCGAGGGGCTGTTGCAGCGCGTGCATGGCGGCGCGCTGCCGGCGTCGCCGGCCGTCGCGCCGTTCGCGCAGCGCGAGACGCTCGAAACCACGGAGAAGCGGCGCATCGCACGGCGGGCCGCGCAGATGATCGCGCCCGGGCAGGTGGCGATCGTCGATGGCGGCACGACCTCGGCGCTGCTCGTCAGCCAGTTGCCGGCCGACCTGCGCGCGACGATCGTCACGCACAGCCCGAGCGTCGCGGTGGCGCTCGCCGCGCATCCGTCGATCGACGTGATCCTGATCGGCGGGCGGCTCTACAAGCATTCGATCGTCGCGGTCGGTGCGGCGGCGATGGAAGGCATCGCGCGCATTCATGCGGATCTGTATTTCATGGGCGTCACGGGCGTGCATCCGGTCGCCGGCCTGAGCACCGGCGATTTCGAGGAAGCGGCGATCAAGCGCGCGCTGGCCGAACGCGCGGCCGAGACGGTCGTGCTCGCGTCGCAGTCGAAATTGCGCGCGGCATCGCAGTTCGTGATCGGCGACATCACGCTGGCGCAGACGGTCGTCGTCGAAAAGGAAACCGACGCCGCGCTGACGAAGCCGATCGAGGCCGCGGGTGTGACGGTGGTGCGCGCGTAGCGCGCGGGGCGTTGGTATTCGCGCTTGCCGGCTCGGTTGCGAAGTGTCGTCGCGCAGGCACCCGAGTCGATGTCAGCGTGCTGACAGGCGCCGCTTGCTAACATGGGCGATCGCCCGATCGCCACGTGCCAACCGCCCGATGCCCTCGCCCTCCTCCACGACGCCCTCGGCACCGCCCGCCGGCGACGCACCGCCGCCGGGCATCCTCGCGCTGTTCATCGCGTTCGCGCAGATCGGCCTGACTAGCTTCGGCGGCGGGCTCAGCGGGCGGATGATGCGCGATTTCGTCCACGAGCGACGCTGGCTCGACGAAGAGGCGTTCCTCAACGGTCTCGCGCTGTCGCAGGCGTTACCGGGCGTCAACGTGAAGAACCTCGCGATCTGGATCGGCTACCGGCTCGCCGGATGGCGCGGCGCGGTGGCCGGCTTCATCGGCATCATCGCGCCGCCGGCCGTGCTGATCGTGCTGTTCGGCGTCGCGTTCTCGACGCTCGCGCGCTTTCCGCTCACGCACGTCGCGCTCGCCGGTGCGGCGGCCGCGGCGATCGGGCTGTCGATCTCGATGGCGATTACCGCGGTGCGCCGGCTGCCGCGCCGCGTGCTGCCGTTCGCGGTCATGACGCTCACCTTCGTGTCGGTTGCGGTGCTGCACTGGCCGCTCGTGTGGACCGTGCTGATCGGCGGCACGCTGAGCGTCGCGCTCGAATACCGTCGTGCGGCCGCCGCGCCGGTCGGGAGCGACGCGCGATGAATGCGTCCGCACGTTACGCAGCACTGTTCGGCGTGTTCGCGCCGCTGTCGATTGCGACGATCGGCGGCGGGCAGGCGGTCATCGCGGATATCCAGCGGCAGGTCGTCGACGTGCATCACTGGATGAGCGCAACACAATTCGTGAACGACTTCGCGATCGCACGGATGGCGCCTGGCCCCGGCTCGCTGCTGGCGACGCTGATCGGCTGGCAGGTGGCCGGTTTCTGGGGCGCGGTGATCGCGACGCTCGCGCTGTTCGGCCCGACCGCGTTCCTGATCTACGGCGTCGCGCACCTGTGGCGACGGCACCGGGGCGCGCGCTGGCAGATCGCGCTCGAAGCCGGCCTGCGCCCGGTCGCGGCCGGCATGATCCTCGCATCGGTGTGGGTGCTGGTGCAGGCGCTCGACGGCGGCTGGGCCGCCCGCGCGATCGCGGTGGCGTCGACACTGTGCGTGATCTACACGCGCGTTCATGCGCTACTGCTGATCGCGATCGGCGCGCTGCTGCTCGTCGGCTTGCGTGCGCTCGGGGGGACGTAGCACGGCGCCACCGCCTTCGCGTCGCTACCTGAGCGCCTAGACGCCGCGAAACACCGGCACCGATTCCGATATCGCGCGGAACGCGTCGTGCGCGTGGGCATGCAGCTCGAATCCGATGCCCGGCGCCTGCGGTACGCGTGCGTGTCCCGCGTCAACGTTTTCGCCATCGGCCAGTCCGCTGAACGGATGGAATGCGAACGGGCTGACTTCCGCCCCGCCGAGCCCGAGCGCCGCGACGACGTGCAGCGAGAACAGATGACCGGCGTGCGGCCAGAACGCGTCGCGCCGCCAGCCGCGCGACACGAAGTGATCGACGATCTGCAGATAGCCCGACAGCCCGTAGCTGTGCACGGGATCGAACACCAGCACGTCGCGGTCGGCACGCAGGCCGCCGTAACGGTCGAGCAGCTTCGCTTCCGCGAGCGAGAACAGCGCTTCGCCTGCCGCGATCGGCGATGCGTATCGCGTGGCGACGTCTGCCTGGAGCGGCAGGTCGAGCGGATCGCAGATGTCCTCGAACCACCAGAGATCGAACGGCGCAAGCATGTTCGCCGCCTCGTAGGCCGTCGTCGCGTCGTACGTGTTCATCGCGTCGACTGCGAGATGCGAAGGGCTGGCGAGCTGTGCGGCCGCGGCGTCGATGCGGCGCCGGTCCTGCTCGAAATCCGCGCCGCCGATCTTGATCTTCGCGTGCGTGTAGCCGAGATCGACGATCCGGCGCATCTCGTCCGACAGGCGCGTGAGATCGTCATGCGGATAGCGGTAGCCGCCGCCTGCGTACACGCGCACGCGCGGCGGCGCCGTGCGTCCGAGGCGGTCGGCGAGAAAGCGGTGCAGCGGCAGGTCTGCGATCTTCGCGGCGGCGTCCCAGATCGCCATGTCCAGCGTGCCGACCGCGACGCAGCGTTCGCCGTGCCCGCCCGGCTTCTCGCCGGCCATCATCGCGCGCCATGCGGGGAACGGGTCGAGGTTCGTGCCGGCTTCGTCGGCGAGTGAGTCGGCGGCAGCCAGCAGGCGCGGCGCGAACCGTTCGCGGATCAGGCCGCCCTGCGCGAAGCGGCCGATCGACGCGTAGCCGTAGCCCGTCACCGGGCGGCCGTCGCGCACGACGTCGGTCACGACCGCGACGACGCTCGTCGTCAGGCCGCCGGACGGAATCGCCGGATCGGCATAGCGGGATACGGGAATCGCGCGTTCGTGGATCGCGGTGATGCGCATGGTCGGGGCTCCGGAGGGGCGTCCGGCGCAGGCGGAAGGTTCATGCGCGGCAGCGGAAGCGGTGGGCGGATCGCTGCATCTTAGGGGTTTGCGTGACGGTGTGCAGGACCGGTGGCGAGCGTCATCGTGTCGTCGCCGGACAACCGTGCGTTCAATTCGTCATGGATTGCGGCTGGATAACGAAGCGCGCCAAGCCTGTGGCTGCCCTCAGCGCGCTGTTTCCGAACCCGGGACGACTTTTATTGAACCGGAATCCTCGCTCGCCCCTCCCGGCTTCGTGAACCGCGAAGACGTGGGGCGATGACGGTATGCAGGGGTTGGATAGAATCGACCGCCCGCTCAGGCGAAGACGAAGTACTTGCGCACAGTCTCCACCACTTCCCACGTCCCTTTCATGCCGGGTTCGATCACGAACACGTCGCCGGCTTTCAGATGCACCGGCTCCTCGCCTTCCGGCGTGATGATGCAGTAGCCGTCGAGGAAGTGGCAGTACTCCCATTTTTCGTAGTTCACCTCGAACTTGCCGGGCGTGCAGATCCAGGTGCCCATGATCTTGCTGCCGTCCTTCGAGACGTACGCGTTGAGGTTCACGGTGTGCGGATCGCCGCCGATGCGCTTCCACTTGGTCGCATCGAGAACAGGCGTCGGGCAGGTTTTGCGCAGAACGGTGATGAAATCGGACATGTCGGCTCCAGACTGACGATCGTATGAGAAGCCTGTCACGTTAGTTCGAAAGCGTTACCCGGGCTTGTACGCTTCCGACATGGACTCGTCGATTTTCGACATTGGCCGGCGGGCAAGCGTGCCGCCAGTGCGTTTCGTCAGGCCGTGGCGCCACATGGCGCCTCACGTTACGGTCGACCGGCTCGCGTAGCCAGTGCATCGAAATGGGACACCATCGGAGAACGCGAAGCCCTTTGCCGAACGCCACGCTGGCTACATCGCCGCCAAACCGTGTAGAACTTCGCACTCTGCGGGCGCCGTATGATGACTGTTACCTCGGCTTTCCAAGCCCGAGCGCGTTAATCAAGACCGCTATTCACGCGTTCTCACGTTAGGTTTTCTCCAAACTCCACGAAGAACTACTGTTGACGCGACGTTCGTCGCGATGCCAGTTTTCACACGAGCACCAATCTCAAGAAGTTGACGATATAGCCAGCTCTCGTCCGCGCATCGTTAGCGCGACAAGGAGAAGCATTTATTGCTTGCATACGCAAAGTGGTTCGGCAATAATTTCCCTGCCTAGCATTTGTTCGGATGTATTGAACCGGGTTGCGGGTTGCAATCCGCCTAGCTTTTTTACCTCTCTGGCGATGGGAGCCGTTCCGTCCCGCCGTCAGTCGACGGCGGGCCAAAACGGCTCCCATCGACGCTCTAGTAGGCATGCTCGTGCGCGACTTGAAACATAAGAACAGTGCGATCAGCAAGCAGTTGGCAAAGTTCGCCGCACGGTTGGGCGTTCGCCATCCATCTCTGTCACGGGCGAACCGCCTTTTGTTTCTCTGCGGAGCGAACCGCAGTCCTGGGGTACCCTCCCCGAGGCGACAAGCAATTAAACGCTTCGTCGAAAGCATTTCGTCTGATTACCGGGTGATCTACGCCGAGGGCGTGTTTAATGAGTTGGCCAAGGTGGGCCACGGTAAGAACGCGTTGGACCTTGAGCACGAAATCTCGGCAATCGCAGATCGAATCCTCATCGTTCTGGAAAGTCCCAGCGCCTTCTGCGAGCTAGGCGCGTTTGCCCACCAAACGCTGAGAGAAAAATTAATCATAGTTAACGACTCGCAGTTCCGCGGAAACGGCTCATTCATAGACACTGGCCCTCTTGCAGCAGCAACGGAATGCAAATCGCCGATCCTTTGGTATCCGATGGGTGCGGACGGCCTATCGAAAACCGATGGGATCGGCGCGATCTTTAGCGAGCTCAAAGCAGCGGTTGACGCCAGGCCGGTTTCAGTCGGAAAGCCCACAAGCTCGGACATCGCGGACCTGTCTGCTAGCAAACTGAGCCTCTATTTCATCCATGACCTGGTTTTGTTCGTGGGTCCTGTCACCCACGCCGAGCTCATTGACGTCCTCATCACTACGTTCGGGAAGAAAAGCTTCGACATGGCGAAAAGTCTGCTTGGCATTCTTCGCGAAGCGAGGCTTATTGTTAGCAATCAGATCGGCACCGAATGGGTATTCCAAGCAACGACAACTACGCCATTCCTGCAATACGCAGCAGATACAAACACGCTGATGGCAACGTTTCGACGATACCACCTCCAAACAAACCCAAAGCGATTTGCCGATGAACATCGTGGAACGCATGGCGAACGAGTTGTCGGTCCCGCAATCGCTGCTTGAAAGCGCTTTGCGACTTGCTTACGTTCGATTCAGAAGAATCAAAGTCCCAAAACGCTCTGGCGGCGAACGAGTAATGATTCAGCCCGCTTCCGAACTTAAGCTTGTATTGAGTTGGCTTGATTCTCGTGTTCTATCTAACGCACCGGTAAGCTCCATTGCTACCGCGTTTGAACCCGGAACCTCGATCGTCAAGAACGCGCGAGCCCACAGCAAATCTCTTTATTCCGTTCGAATCGATTTGTCGAATTTTTTCCCATCGATTCGCTCTCGCGATCTGTTGCTCGCACTGTCAAGGTCACGCGAATTGCTTCCCGAATGGGCATCTGGCGGAGATTTCGAGGCAGTGGTGCGTAACGCGTGCTTCGATCGCGCCGACAGGCTACCAGTCGGCTACATGACGTCGCCGAGAATTGCAAACATCGTCATGCTCGAGTTGGATACAGCTCTGGTGGCAGCAGTATCGCGCGACTCCGTGCGCTTTGGTCGAGGGGTCCTCACACGGTACGCTGACGACTTCGTGTTCTCTACGGACAAGAAAGGCGCGTGCAACGAATTTTTATCGGAAATGCGGAGCTTGCTGGCGTCAATGCCGAGCCCTAAGCTATCCATCAACGATGAGAAGACTCGATTCATGAGCCGTAAGGGAGGAACAACCCTCATCACCGGATTGCGCGTGAATAATGACGGGGACGTAGGCATCCACGCGAACTACAGGGACCACATTCGGATGCTACTGAAGCTATTCTCGACCGGACGGTTGAAGCCTGCAGAGAACGAAAAACTGCGAGGACACCTAGCTTTTATTGAACACGCCGATCCTGACCTGTTCACCCGCCTATCGTTCAGGTACCACGCGGAGATCGCTAAGTTGCGCGGGCATCCCAGCCTGAATCCCGTTTGAGTGCAGTCAGCAATCAACGCGCGAACTTGACCGATGGTCAGCAACGGGTAATCGTTTTTGGTATTTGGTGTCGTCCATGCTGCAACCATCCCCTGACATCTGCTCTAGCCGGCAAGACTGCATCGGTCCATACGATCGTGCCCCATCGTCTTTGGGAAATACATGCTGGTTGGCTGCGCGCTGTACACCACGCCATCCCGAAGTAGAATTGCATAGCTTGACGGAAAACGGTGCGCGAATTTCGTATCGTGACGATATAGCACAAGAAACTAGAGAAACGAGGCTCACGCCACATGGCAAACAATGATCAAGTCCTGTTGGACCAAATTCTGGAAGAACAACGGGTATCGCGAGCACCAACCGCTACCAAGTCGGATTTTTTTGAACAATATGTGGCAGAGCAGGTCCTGAAAGACTATGACTTGTCGGACGATGAAGTCGAATATGGCTTAACAGGTGGAGGTCACGACGGCGGGATCGACGCGATCTACACTTTTGCAAATGGTGAATTAGTTCAAGAAGACTTTGATCACACGACCTTTAAGAAAAGTGTCGTCATCGATGTCGTCATCATCCAGAGCAAGACGAGCAATGGCTTCGATGAGGCCACCATCAACAAGCTGATCGCTGTAACCGGGCATTTGTTTGCACTGGCAAATCCATTGTCTGATTACACGTCGGTGTACAATGAGGGCGTATTGGAAGGGGTGGGTAATTTTCGGAGGCTCTACACCGCGATTGCCGGCCGATTTCCAACCTTGCGATTCATGTACTTTTATGTTAGCCGCGGCGAAAGCAATGGTGTTCATCCGAACGTTCATCGCAAGACGGACGATCTCAGGCAAGTCGTGCTTGGTTTATTTCCTCATGCCAAGTATGAATTTTCTTTTTATGGCGCAAGTGATTTATTGGGGCTAGCTCGTCGACAACCTTCAAGTTCTTTTGAGTTGAAATTTCTTGAAAGCCTGACAGGTCGTGACGGATATATAGCACTTGTTCGTCTGAAAGATTTCATAAACTTCATTCGCGCAGACAACGGCCAACTTAGAAAGAATCTCTTCGAAGCAAACGTTCGGGACTATCAAGGCAGCAACCAAGTGAATGAGGATATGCAACAAACGCTGCTCGCTGGCGGACCGGAAGACTTCTGGTGGTTAAACAACGGCGTCACAGTGGTCGCGAGCCGGGCTGTACAAGGCGGCAAGATTTTGACGGTTGAAGATCCGCAGATCGTCAATGGGCAGCAAACATCGACAGAAATTTTCAACTATTTCCACGGCGCAAACACAGATGCCGATGAGAGATGTGTCATGGTGCGAGTAATCGTAGCGAATGAGCCCGCTAGCCGCGACCGAATCATCAAGGCAACGAATAGCCAAACGTCAATTCCCGCCGCGTCTTTGCGCGCCACGGAAAAAATCCACCGGGATATCCAAGAATTTTTGGTTCCGTTTGCGATTTACTACGATCGCCGAAAAAATTCGCAAAAACAGTTGGGCAGACCTATTGACAAAATCATAGGCATTGCCCTCATGGCGCAAGCCATGATGTCCATCGTTCTTCAACGTCCCGACGATGCTCGCGCTCGCCCATCATCACTTATCAAGAAGGACGAGGACTACAACCGCATTTTCAGCCCAAAGCTACCAATACAGATCTATCTGATTGCCGCAACCATTGTGAAAACCGCACAGGCGAGCCTTCGGGGGCGCGAAGATCTTGCCCCCAAAGACCGTAACAATCTGTTGTTTTACGTGGCGATGCACGCCTCTGCGGCTCTGGCTGGAGTCGCGACCCCCAGCTCAGAGCAATTGGCAGCTATCAAGTCCGAATCCATTACGGACGCGATCATGAACGACAGCATCTTGATTGTAGAGTCAATTTACCGGCAATTGGGTGCGAACGATCAGACAGCAAAGGGCACTCAGTTTCTCGTTGCGTTGAAAGCGAAGCTGTTAGAGCAGTTTCCTTAAATCCGGTAGTCCGCTCTCGCCCGCCGTTATTCGTTCCCACATTCGCGAATTCCGGCGGAGATATCTCCTCGTCGTAGCCGGGTAACGGACATCGAGAGTCGAGCGAAAGCGAATTTTCGGGAGTCGAAGCACTTACCGCTGCCAGCGACGCCACCACTCCATCAAGTGGCCATGCCAGTCGCTGCCGGCAAGACGCCTCGCTTGCCATCCTCACGCCAAACCCTGTACAATCGTGCGTTCTGCGGGCGTCGTATAATGGCCATTACCTCAGCTTCCCAAGCTGATGACGTGGGTTCGATTCCCATCGCCCGCTCCACTTTCCGGCTGCACGACAGCCTGCGCATGAGCCGCCTCGTCGAAGGCGGCTTTTTTGTACCATGCGCCGAATCGCCCGGCAGCATTGCTGCGCAACGGGCCCTCGCCCGAACCGAGCCTTTCTCTGTACCGATGATGCACGACGATCCGAACGAAGCCGGCCTTCCGCCGCACGACGACGCCATTCCCGACGAAGCCGACCAAGCCGGCGAAGCCACGGAAGGCGCCGACGAAGTCAACCCGCTGCACCGCCGCCGCATCCGCAGCTTCGTGACGCGCGCCGGCCGCGTGTCGACCGGCCAGCGCCGCGCGCTCGACGAATTCGGCCCGCGCTTCGTCGTCCCGTATGCGCCGGAACTGCCCGACTGGAACGCGATCTTCGGCCGCAGTGCACCGCGCATCCTCGAGATCGGTTTCGGGATGGGCGCGTCGACCGCGGAAATCGCCGCGCACCGCCCGGGCGATGACTTCCTCGGCGTCGAGGTGCACGAGCCGGGCGTCGGCGCGCTGCTGAAGCTGATCGGCGAGCAGGATCTATCGAACATCCGCATCATCCAGCACGACGCGGTCGAGGTGCTCGAGCACATGATCGCGCCGGAAAGCCTCGACGGCGTCCACATCTTCTTTCCCGATCCGTGGCACAAGGCGCGTCACCACAAGCGCCGGCTGATCCAGCCGCCGCTCGTCGCGCATCTCGCGTCGCGCCTGAAGCCCGGTGCGTACATTCACTGCGCGACCGACTGGCAGAACTACGCGGAGCAGATGCTGGAAGTGCTCGGCGCGGAACCGACGCTCGAAAACACGGCCGCCGATTACGCGCCGCGCCCCGACTACCGCCCGGTGACGAAGTTCGAACGGCGCGGGCTGCGGCTCGGCCACGGCGTGTGGGACCTGGTGTTCCGCAAGCGCGCAAGCTGAGCGTCCCACCCTGCGCAGCATAAAAAATCCCGACCGGCGTCTCGCGCCGGTCGGGATTTTTTCATCGAGCGGCGCATCGACCGCTCGCCAGCCTCACGCCCAGTTCAGCCAGCCGCTGTAACCCACCAGCAACACGAACAGTCCGAACGCGATCCGGTACCACGCGAACACCGTGAAATCGTGCGTCGCGACGTAGCGCAACAGCCAGCGCACGCACACGAACGCGCTGACGAACGCCGACACGAGCCCGAGCGCGAACAGGCCGAGCGAATCGACGGTAAACGCCTGCCAGTCCTTCACGGTTTCGTAGAGCGTCGCGCCGAAGATGATCGGAATCGCGAGGAAGAACGAGAATTCGGTGGCCACGCGTCGGTCGAGACCGAACAGCATCCCGCCGATGATCGTCGAGCCCGAGCGCGACATGCCGGGCACCAGCGCGAAGCACTGCGCGAGTCCGACCTTGAGCGCGTCGAGCGGCGTCAGCGCGTCGACCGACATCACGCGCGGCGGCTCGCCGCGTTCGCGCTGCCGCGCCTCGGCCCACAGGATGATCGCGCCGCCCACGACGAGCGCGAACGCGACGGGCACCGGCGAGAACAGCACGGCCTTGATCTTCTTCTCGAACAGGAGGCCGAGCGCGATCGCGGGAATCGTCGCGATCACGACGTTCAGCGTGAAGCGCTGCGCATCGGGCCGGCTCGGCAGCCCGGACACGACGGACACGATCCGCTGCCGGTATTCCCAGCAGACCGCGAGGATCGCGCCGAACTGGATCACGACGTCGAACGTCTTCGCGTGCGAATCGTTGAAATTCAGGAAGCTGCCCGCGACGATCAGGTGACCGGTGCTCGACACCGGCAGGAATTCCGTCAGCCCCTCGACGACGCCGAGGATCAATGCCTTGCAGATCAGGATCCAGTCCATCCGTGGCCCAACTCCGAAATGGTCGAAAGAAAAGGCCACTCTTGCGCGCGCGGCCCACCCGGCCGTGCGCGCTCCGTCGTCACTTTTCGACGATCGCCACGCGTATGCCGTTTGTAAGGATCGTAATTGTACCGGGTTCGTAGTTCACTCCGGCAAATTGCAGTTGTTCCGGCTTGAACGTGTAGATCGGATAGTTGGTCAGCAGCTGCGTCGCGAGCAGGCCGGCGGCCGCGCCCACCTGCTGCGCGTACATCTGCGCGTCGCCGTCGAGCGCGAGGCTGTCGACGGCCGGCGCCTTCAGCACGACCGAGCGGCTCGGCGCGTCGTACGCGAGCTGGCCCGACACGGTGAACTTGCCGCTGACGGGCCCGCGCAGGAACGGGCTCACGAAGTTCGCGTCGAGCTGCACGGCGACGCGGTTCTGGTCCGGCAGCAGGTTGACGGCCGGATTCGCGAGCGACACGTCGACGACCTGGGCGACCGTCTTCTGGTAAGGAAACTTCCGCGCGACGGCCTTCTGCACGTCGCCGCGCGAGAACGTGTAGTGATCGGGGATGAACGGGAACGTCGACGCGCACGCGGCAAGCGATACGCACACGCCGACGGCGCCAATGGCGGCAGCGAGAAAACGGCGCCGGCCAGGCGCGCGAGGGACGGTCATGCTGATTTCTCTCCTGGATGCGCCGGCCGCGTCGCGGCCTCGAGGCGCGTGAGCCACGCGAGCGCGTCGTCGCGCGACGCGCCGCACATGTCGGCGGACGGCTGCAGCCCGGCACAGCACGCGGGGCGCTCGGGCCGGCCGAAGATCATGCAGCGCAGGTCGTCGCCGAGCTGCACGCAGCGCACGCCCGCCGGCTTGCCGTCGGGCATGCCCGGAATCGGGCTGGAAATCGACGGCGCGATGCAGCACGCGCCGCAGCCCTCGCGGCACGCATGCGGCGGCGGGACGTCGGCGGGCGCCGCGCGGACAGGCATTTCGACGGACACTCGGCTCTCTCGACGAATAACGAACAACGAACAACCGAAAACGATGCGGCAACCGGACGCGGCGTCCGGCAGCCCCACCCCGCATTGTGCCATCGCCGGCTGCGACGTTATTACACAATGCAGCCCGACCGCGTGTTCCTATACTCGAAACCATCTAAAAAAGCGCGAGACCGCCATGCGTTCTGGATCTGCCGACCCGGTGTTCCGTCCCGATTTGCTCACGAAATACGGCGTGAACGGGCCGCGCTATACGTCGTACCCGACCGCGCTGCAGTTCCGCGAGGATTTCGATCCGGCCGACTACGTCCGCGCGGCCGGCGACCCCGGCGCCTCGTCGAGCGACCTGTCGCTGTACTTCCACATCCCGTTCTGCAACACCGCGTGCTTCTACTGCGGCTGCAACAAGATCGCGACCAACAACCGCCGCCGTGCGCGCCCGTATCTCGACCAGCTCAAGCGCGAAATGGCGCTGCAGGCCGCGCTGTTCGATCCGTCGCGCCCCGTCACGCAACTGCACTGGGGCGGCGGCACGCCGACCTTCCTGTCCGACGACGAAACGGCCGAGCTGATGGCGGCCACGCGCGAGCATTTCGCGCTCGCGCCGGACGCCGACGCCGAGTTCTCGATCGAGATCGATCCGCGCACGGTCACGCCGGCGACGCTCGTCCATCTGCGCACGATCGGCTTCAATCGGCTGAGCCTCGGCGTGCAGGATTTCGACCCGGTCGTGCAGCAGGCGATCAACCGCATCCAGCCGCGCGCGATGACGGCCGACCTGCTCGCCGCCGCACGCGCGACAGGCTTCCATTCGGTGAGCGTCGACCTGATCTACGGGCTGCCGCACCAGACGGTCGCCGTGTTCGCACGCACACTGGAGACGATCATCGAGCTCGCGCCCGATCGCCTGTCGGTGTTCGGTTACGCGCACATGCCGCACCTGTTCAAGATGCAGCGGCAGATCGACGATGCGACGCTGCCGCCGCCGGAAGCGCGCATCGCGCTGCTCGGCCTCGCGATCGACATGCTGACGTCGGCCGGCTACGTGTACATCGGGATGGACCACTTCGCGCGGCCGTCCGACGAACTCGTGCGCGCGCAGCGCAACGGCACGCTGCAGCGCAATTTCCAGGGCTACAGCACGCGCGCGGATACCGACCTGATCGGCTTCGGCGTGTCGTCGATCGGCAAGGTCGGCGACGTCTACGCGCAGAACGCGAAGGACCTGCCCGCGTACGGCGCCGCACTCGACGCGGGCCGGCTGCCGATCGCGCGCGGCGTCCGCCTCACGCCGGACGACCGGCTGCGCCGCGACGTGATCACGCAACTGATGTGCAACCTCGAACTGCCGTTCTCGCACGTCGAGGCCGCGCACGGCATCCGCTTCGCCGATCATTTCGCGCGCGAGCTCGACGCGCTGCGCCCGTTCGAGCGCGACGGGCTGCTGACGATCGCGCACGACCGGTTGACGATCCGTCCGGCCGGCCGGATGGTCGTGCGCAACATCGCGATGGCGTTCGACGCGTACCTCGGCCAGACGTCGCGGCAGCGCTACTCGCGCACGGTTTAGGGCGGTTCACGCGGGCGCCGGCCGCACGCGGGCGACCGGTTTGATACAGTGTGAGGCTTACATCCGCTTCGCCAGCCCCCAAGATGCGCACCACCAAAGCGACCCACGCGGTCGAACGCCTGAAGACCCGCTCCGGCAACCCGCAATTCGCGGCCGTCGCGATGGCGGGCGGTCTGTTCTATCTCGTCGACCGCTCGGGCGGCACTGCCGAGAAGCGCTGCGAGCCGCTGCCGCTCGACGAATTCGTCAAGTTCGTCGACGAATTTGGCCCCAAAAAACCGCGCAAGGCGAGCAAGCTCGACCTCGCGTTCGAGGCGCAGATCAAGAAGAGCAAAGGGTAAAGGTCTGTTGCAGGCCGCCTGAAGGCTTCGCGGCCGTGCCGTTTGGTACAATCACGAAGTTTCTCTATCCCCGCTGATGGCCGACCTGGCTGCGTGACCACACCATGAATATCGAAAACGCGCGTTTCAACATGATCGAACAGCAGATCCGTCCGTGGGACGTGCTGGATCTGGATGTCCTGGGCCTGCTGTCGATCGTCAAGCGTGAAAACTACGTGCCGGCCCAATACCGCGATCTCGCGTTCGCCGATCTCGAACTGCCGCTGCCGGGCGGCGCGAGCAAGATGCTGTTCCCGCGCGTCGAAGCGCGCGTGCTGCAGGAGCTGGCGGTCAAGAAGCACGAGAACGTGCTCGTGATCGGCGCGGGCTCGGGCTACCTGGCCGCGCTGTTCGCGCATCGCGCGCAGCACGTGACGGCCGTCGAGATCGATCCGGCGATCGCGAAGTTCGCGGAAGACAACCTGCGCAACGACGGCGTGACCAACGCCGAAGTCGTGCTCGGCGACGGCTCGCGCGGCTGGGCGGCCAAGGCGCCGTACGACGTGATCTGCGTCGCGGGCGGCCTGCCGGTCGTGCCGCAGGACATGCTCGAACAGCTGAAGGTCGGCGGCCGCCTGGCGGCGTTCGTCGGCGGCCGTCCGGTGATGAAGGCGCAGATCATCACGCGCATCGACGACAAGCAGTACCGCGTCGCCGACGTGTTCGAAACGTACATCGACCACCTCGTCAACGCGATCGAGCCGTCGCGCTTCAAGTTCTGAGCGGCGGAGCCTCCATGCAGATCCTGACGCCCGCGATGCTCGCGGAATGGCTCGGCGACACGGCGCGCCCCGCGCCGGTCGTGCTCGACGTGCGCGAGCCGTGGGAAATCGCGACCGCGCAGATCGCCGGCAGCGTGGCGATTCCGATGCAGCAGATTCCCGCGCGCAGCGAAGAGCTCGACGACGAAGCGGAAATCGTCTGCGTGTGCCATCACGGGATGCGCAGCGCGCAGGTCGCGATGTTCCTCGAATCGCGCGGCTTCACGAAGCTGTACAACCTGCAAGGCGGGATCGACGCGTGGTCGCGCGACGTCGATCCGTCCGTGCCGCGCTACTGATCGATCCTTCCCGCGGCGCATCATGCGCCGCCGCGCCGCCCGGCACCCCGCCGCCGGCCGCACCGATCCGCCGAACGGGCGCGCACTGCGCGCCCGTTTCTCTTTTCCTCCCCCGGTTTCCCTGCGTTTCGACGCCGCCGCACCGTCGTGCACCATTTGTGCCCGTGCGTCTGCACCGCAACGGACCGCGCATGCTGCACGGCGCGTCATCCGCACCGCGCCGATGCCCGCTGGTGCCCGCCCGTGCCCCGCGCAGGCACGCCGGGCGTGCATCCGCGCGACTGGCACATGCCTTGCGTTACACGATGGCCGGCGCCGCCACGGCGCACGCGCATCCAACACGACAAGGGGATCCCGATGAAACGTCGCAGTCTGTTGAAGTTCGGTTCCATGGCCGGCGCGCTCGCGCTGGCGGGCAAGAGCCCGTTCGCGCACGCGGCCGATGCGGGCACCGGCCCGATCAAGGTCGGCATCCTGCATTCGCTGTCGGGCACGATGGCGATCTCGGAGACGTCGCTGAAGGACACCGCGCTGATGACGATCGCCGACATCAACAAGAGCGGCGGCGTGATGGGTCGCAAGCTCGAACCGGTGGTGGTCGACCCGGCGTCGAACTGGCCGCTGTTCGCCGAGAAGGCGCGCCAGCTGCTCACGCAGGACAAGGTCGCCTGCGTGTTCGGCTGCTGGACGTCGGTGTCGCGCAAGTCCGTGCTGCCGGTGTTCGAGGAGCTGAACGGGCTGCTCTACTACCCGGTGCAGTATGAAGGCGAGGAAATGTCGCGCAACGTGTTCTACACGGGCGCCGCGCCGAACCAGCAGGCGATTCCGGCCGTCGAGTACCTGATGGGTGCGGAAGGCGGCGGCGCGAAGCGCTTCTTCCTGCTCGGCACCGACTACGTGTATCCGCGCACGACCAACAAGATCCTGCGCGCGTTCCTGAAATCGAAGGGCGTGAAGGACGCCGACATTCAGGAGGTCTACACGCCGTTCGGCCACAGCGATTACCAGACCATCGTCGCGAACATCAAGACCTTCGCGCAGGGCGGCAAGACGACCGTGATCTCGACGATCAACGGCGATTCCAACGTGCCGTTCTACAAGGAACTCGGCAACCAGGGCATCAAGGCGACCGACGTGCCGGTCGTCGCGTTCTCGGTCGGCGAGGAAGAGCTGCGCGGGATCGATACGAAGCCGCTCGTCGGCCACCTCGCCGCGTGGAACTATTTCATGTCGGTGAAGAACCCGACCAACACGAAGTTCAAGGACCAGTTCGCCGCATGGGTGAAGGCGAACAACCTGCCGGGCGGCGCGAAGCGCGTGACCAACGATCCGATGGAAGCGACCTACGTCGGCATCCACATGTGGAAGCAGGCCGTCGAGAAGGCGAAGAGCACCGACGTCGACAAGGTGCGCGTCGCGATGATCGGCCAGACGGTGGCCGCGCCGTCGGGCTTCACGCTCGCGATGGACGGCAACCATCACCTGCACAAGCCGGTGATGATCGGCGAGATCCGCGGCGACGGACAGTTCAACGTCGTGTGGAAAACGAAGACGGCCGTGCGCGCGCAGCCGTGGAGCCCGTTCATCGCGGGCAACCAGGGCAAGCCGGACGTCGTCAGCTCGATCCCGGCGTTCCTGCGCCGGCAGCGCGCGGCGCTGGCGTGATGCCGTGCGGCGCGTCGCGCTTCGTGTGCGACGTGCCGCACGCTTGCCCGCCCGCTGCCGATGCGCCGGCCGCGCTTGCCGTGACGAATCGCCCGCGCCGACGCAGCGTCGCACCGCTCCGCTCCCCCACGCCCGACAGGATTTCCCGATGCCTACACGCTTTCGCCGAGCCGCCCGCGCGATCGCGGCATGCGCCGCCCTCGCGGGCCTGCTGCCGCACGCCGCGTTCGCGCTGACGGCGGCCGACACCGCCGCGCTCGCCGGCGACGACTTCGACGCGAAGACGGCCGCGATCGAACGGCTCGCCGCCGACACCGATCCGCGCGCCGTTGCGGTGCTCAACGCGCTGTCGAGCGGCGATGCGCTCGCGACCGGCGACGGCCACCTGCTGATCCAGTCCGGCGACACCGCATACGACGCGCTCACGCAGGCCGCGACGCCGGCCGGCGATGCGCAGCCGGTGATGCTGAACAACCTGCTGCGCACGAAGATCGCCGGCGCGCTGTCGGGCCTCGCGCTCGCGTCGCCCGACGTGGCCACGCGCCGCGACGCGATCGACGCGCTGCTGAAGTCGCCCGACCCGGCGCTCAAGCCGATGATCGATCGCGCGCGCGCAAAGGAAACCGATCCGGCGTTGAAGCGCCGTCTCGATGCACTGTGGGCGATCGCCGCGCTGCACGATGCCGATCCGGCGAAACGCCTCGAAGCCGCGCAGGTGGTGGCCGCGCGCAGCGATCTCGACATGATCGAACAACTGCGCCCGCTCGTCGCGAAGAACGCCGACGGCAGCTTCGCCGAACCCGACGCGCGCGTGCGCGACGCCGCGCAACAAGGGCTCGATACGTTGCACGCGCTGCAGCGCCGCGGCGAGATCGTCGGCACGGTGTTCGCCGGCCTGTCGCTCGGCAGCGTGCTGCTGCTCGCCGCGCTCGGCCTCGCGATCACGTACGGGCTGATCGGCGTGATCAACATGGCGCACGGCGAATTCCTGATGATCGGTGCGTACGCAACCTATGTCGTGCAGACGCTGATCCAGCGCTACGCGCCCGGCGCATTCGACTGGTATCCGCTCGTCGCCGTGCCGGTGTCGTTCGCGGTGGCCGCGCTCGTCGGCATCGTGCTCGAGCGGCTCGTGCTGCGGCACCTGTACGGTCGCCCGCTCGAAACGCTGCTCGCGACCTTCGGCGTGAGCCTGATCCTGATCCAGGCCACCCGCATGCTGTTCGGCGCGCAGAACGTGCAGGTCGTGAACCCGTCGTGGATGAGCGGCGGCGTGACGGTGATGCAGAACCTGATCCTGCCGTACAACCGGCTCGCGATCCTCGCGTTCGCGCTCGCGGTGGTGTTCGTCGCGTGGGCCGTGCTGACGAAGACGCGGCTCGGCCTGTTCGTGCGCGCGGTCACGCAGAACCGCCGGATGGCCGCGTGCGTCGGCGTGAAGACCGCCCGCGTCGACGCATATGCGTTCGCATTCGGCGCGGGCATCGCGGGCCTCGGCGGCTGCGCGCTGTCGCAGATCGGCAACGTGGGCCCCGATCTCGGCCAGAACTACATCATCGATTCGTTCATGGCCGTCGTGCTCGGCGGCGTCGGGCAGATCGCCGGCACCGTGCTCGGCGGTTTCGGGCTTGGCCTCGCGAGCAAGGCGATCGAACCGTTCTGGGGCGCCGTGCTCGCGAAGATCGCGGTGCTCGTGATGATCGTGCTGTTCATCCAGAAACGCCCGCAGGGCATGTTCGCGCCGAAGGGCCGCAGCGCGGAGGCTTGACGTGACTTCATACACCGATTCGATGTCGAACCCGGTCGCCGACACGTCGAAGCCCGCTGCCGGCGCGCGCGCGGCGGACGGCTTCGCGCTCGGCCTGCCGCCCCGCCCCGCGCTGCTCTCGCGTCGCGCGTGGCTCGCGCTCGTCGCGCTATGCGTGGCGATCGGCGTCGGCGTGCCGCTCGCCGCGCTCGTCGCGCCGGAAGCCAGCGCGTTCCATCTGTCCGCGTACACGATGACGCTCGCCGGCAAGCTGATGTGCTACGCGATCGCCGCGCTCGCGCTCGATCTCGTGTGGGGCTACTGCGGGATCCTGAGCCTGGGCCACGGCTTGTTCTTCGCGCTCGGCGGCTATGCGATCGGCATGTACCTGATGCGCGAGATCGGCCGCGAAGGCAAGTACGGCAGCGACCTGCCCGACTTCATGGTGTTCCTCGACTGGCACCAGTTGCCGTGGTACTGGAGCGGCACGCAGCATCTCGCGTGGGCGCTCGCGCTCGTCGTGCTCGTGCCGGCCGTGCTCGCGTGGGTATTCGGCTTCTTCACGTTCCGCTCGCGCGTGAAGGGCGTGTACCTGTCGATCATCACGCAGGCCATGACGTTCGCCGCGATGCTGCTGTTCTATCGCAACGAGACGGGCTTCGGCGGCAACAACGGCTTCACCGATTTCAAGCGCATCGCCGGCTTCTCGATCACGTCGCCGGGCACGCGCACGGTGCTGTTGCTGCTGACCTTCGCGACGCTCGTGCTCGCGTTCGTCGCCGCGCGCGCGATCGTCACGAGCAAGCTCGGACGCGTGGTGACCGCGGTGCGCGACGGCGAGACGCGGCTGATGTTCCTCGGCTACAGCCCGCTCGCGTACAAGCTGTTCGTGTGGACCGTGTCGGCCGTGCTGTGCGGCATCGCCGGCGCGCTGTACGTGCCGCAGGTCGGCATCATCAATCCCGGCGAGATGTCGCCCGGCAACTCGATCGAGATGGCGATCTGGGTCGCGGTGGGCGGGCGCGGCACGCTGATCGGGCCGATCGTCGGCGCGTTCGCGGTGAACGGCGCGAAAAGTTTCTTCACCGCGTACTTCGCCGAATACTGGCTGTTCTTCCTCGGCCTGATCTTCGTGCTCGTGCCGCTCTTGCTGCCGCGCGGGATCATGGGCCTCGTCGAAACCGTGCTCGCGAAGGGGAAACGCGCATGAACGGAACGGCTCTCTATCAGTTCACGCCGCCGCCCGAGGACGAGCTGCTCGCCGTCAGCGGCAGCGCGTCGATGGGGCGCGTCGTGCCGGCCGGCATCGACACGTCGCACGGCACGATCCTCTATCTCGAGGATATCGAAGTAAGCTTCGACGGCTTTCGCGCGCTGAAGAAATTGTCGCTCGCGATCGACGTGGGCGAGCTGCGCTGCGTGATCGGCCCGAACGGCGCGGGCAAGACGACGATGATGGACGTCATCACCGGCAAGACGCGGCCCGATGCGGGCAAGGTGTTTCTCGGCCAGACGATCGATCTCGCGCGGATGAACGAACCCGAGATCGCGCGGGCGGGCATCGGCCGCAAGTTCCAGAAGCCGACCGTGTTCGAACAGCATCCGGTGTGGGAAAACCTCGAACTCGCGATGCAGACCGACAAGGGCTGGCTCGCGTCGCTGCGCGCGCGGCTCGACCGTACCGCGCAGGCGAAGATCGAGGAGACGCTCGCGCTGATCGGCCTCGAAAGCCAAGCGTATCGCGCGGCCGGCGAGCTGTCGCACGGGCAGAAGCAGCGGCTCGAAATCGGCATGCTGCTGATGCAGCGTCCCGCGCTGCTGCTGCTCGACGAGCCGGCGGCCGGGATGACCGACCACGAGACGATGGAACTCGCCGAGCTGCTGAACACGCTGCGCGGTACCTGCTCGATGATGGTCGTCGAGCACGACATGGAGTTCGTCGCGGCGCTCGCGGGCGACACGGGGCGCGTGACGGTGATGGCCGAAGGCGCGGTGCTCGCGCACGGCACGCTCGACCAGGTCAAGCGCGACGACGCGGTGATCGAGTCTTACCTCGGACGATGATGCGATGCTGAAAATCGAAGCGCTGAACCAGTACTACGGCGGCAGCCATATCCTGCGCAACGTGAACCTCGCGGCCGACGACGGCAAGCTCACCGTGCTGCTCGGCCGCAACGGCGTCGGCAAGAGCACGCTGCTGCGCTGCCTGATGGGGGTCGTCGCCGCGAAAAGCGGCAGCGTGTCGTGGCGCGGCACCGCGCTCGGCGCACTGCCGCCGTATGCGCGCGTCGCGGCCGGGCTCGCGTACGTGCCGCAGGGCCGCGACATCTTTCCGCGGCTCACCGTCGAGGAGAACCTGCTCGTGGGTGCGGCGAGCCGCAAGGCGCCGTCGAAAGTGCCCGATCGCATCTACGACCTGTTCCCGGTGCTGAAGGACATGCGTGCGCGGCGCGGCGGCGACCTGTCGGGCGGTCAGCAGCAACAGCTCGCGATCGGCCGCGCGCTGATGAGCGAGCCGCAGCTGCTGATCCTCGACGAGCCGACCGAAGGCATCCAGCCGTCGATCATCCAGGACATCGGGCGCACGCTGCGCCAGCTCGTCGACGAATCGAAGATGACCGTGCTGCTGGTCGAACAGTATTACGATTTCGCGCGATCGATCGCGGATCGATATTGGGTGATGAGTCGCGGGGAGGTCATCGCGGGGGGTGACGCGCGGGACATGGAGACGAACGGCGTGCGCGAGTTGATCGCGGTGTGACGGTAGGCACGGCGGTAGGCACGGCGGGGAACACGTACGGCCGACTCGCGGGACGCCCGCACGCGGCACTTCCTGCGAACGCGGCATCTGCATTATTGTTCCGGTAGCATCCACGTTCTTCGCACCCGCTTCCTCGTTTCCCGTTCGCCGCCGATGTCCGCCCCCGATTCGCACGCCACGCTGTCCCGCCCCGCCGTCGCCAAGTCGTGGTGCGGCCGCCTCGAACTCGGCTTCGAGCGGCACGGTGCGCGCACGACGCTCGCGCACCGGCTGCACGACGGCCCGTTGCGCGTGCAGCGGCCGCTGTACCCGGAAGGCGACGCGGTCTGCCACGCGGTGATCGTGCACCCACCGGGCGGCGTCGCGGGCGGCGACCGGCTCGACATCGACATCGCGCTCGGCGACGGCACGCATGCGGTGCTCACGACGCCCGGCGCGACCAAGTGGTACAAGTCGAACGGGCTCGACGCGACGCAGCGCATCGGCATCGCGGTCGGCGCGCACGCGAAACTCGACTGGCTGCCGCAGAACAACCTGTTCTTCGACGCGGCGCACGCCGCACTCGACTTCACGGTGACGCTCGGCGCAGGCGCGAGCGCAATCGGCTGGGACGCGACGCAGCTGGGCCGGCAGGCGGCCGGCGAAACGTGGTCGGCGGGCCGCATCGCGTCGGGTTCGGCACTCGTCGATGCCGACGGCCGGCCGCTGTGGACCGAGCGCGCGCTGCTCGATGCGCACGACCCGCTGCGCGGCGCGCTGCAGGGTCTTGCCGGCTTTCCCGCATACGGCACGCTGTGGGCCGCCGGCGCCGCGTGCGACGCCGCGCTCGCCGAATCGCTCGCCGCGCGGATGCCGTTCGATGCGACGCTGCGCGCGGGCGCGACCTGCGTGACACCCGGCGTCGTGCTGGTCCGCGCGCTGTCGACGTCGATGGAAGCGCTGCAACGCCACTTCACCGACTGCTGGCTGCACCTGCGGCCGATCGTGCACGGCGTCGACGCACGGCCGCTGCGCCTCTGGCAAACCTGAGCGCGGTCGCGCCACGCACCGTTTCGGCGCAACGCCACCCCACACCGCGCACCCTGTACATGCATCGCGCACCATGAATGCGCACGACAGCACGCCGGATGCACATGGCACGGCCCTTGCTGCTTACATAAGCGATACACGACGCACGCCAAACAGCGCGGTGCTACGATGATCCGCCTCCTGCCCGGTTGCGTGCGCACCGATAAAAATTACGTTTTCCTGAACGCCTGCCTTCATGAAACTGACTCCCCGCGAAAAGGACAAGCTGCTGATCTTCACGGCGGCGTTGCTTGCCGAACGCCGCCGCGCGCGCGGCCTGAAGCTCAACTATCCGGAGGCGGTGGCCTTCATCACCGCGGCGCTGATGGAAGCCGCGCGCGACGGCAAGACCGTGGCCGAGGTAATGCATTACGGCACGACGCTGCTCACGCGCGACGACGTGATGGACGGCGTGCCGGAAATGATTCCCGACATCCAGGTCGAAGCGACCTTCCCCGACGGCACGAAGCTCGTGACCGTCCACCACCCGATTCCGTGAGGCCCCGCATGATCCCCGGCGAAATCCTCACCGACGACGGCGAACACGAATTGAACGCGGGCCGCGCGACGCTGTCGCTCGTCGTCGCGAACACCGGCGATCGCCCGGTGCAGGTCGGCTCGCACTACCACTTCTTCGAAGTCAACGACGCGCTGTCGTTCGATCGCGTGGCCGCGCGCGGCTTTCGCCTGAACATTGCGGCCGGCACCGCCGTGCGCTTCGAGCCGGGCCAGACGCGCACCGTCGAGCTGGTCGCACTCGCGGGCGATCGCGCCGTCTACGGTTTTCAGGGCAAGGTGATGGGGCCGCTGTAAGCCGCCCCGCTCTTCAGGAACAGCAACATGACACTACGCTTGAGCCGCCGCGCGTACGCGGAAATGTTCGGGCCGACGACGGGCGACCGCGTGCGGCTCGCGGATACCGAACTGCTGATCGAGATCGAACGCGACTTCACCACGTACGGCGAGGAAGTGAAATTCGGCGGCGGGAAAGTGATCCGCGACGGGATGGGCCAGTCGCAGCGCGTGGCCGCCGACGTGCCCGATACCGTCATCACGAACGCGGTGATCCTCGATCACTGGGGCATCGTGAAGGCCGACATCGCGATCAAGCACGGCCGCATCGCCGCGATCGGCAAGGCCGGCAACCCCGACATCCAGCCGGGCGTGACGATCGCGATCGGCGCCGCGACCGAAGTGATCGCCGGCGAAGGGCTGATCGTGACGGCGGGCGGCATCGACACGCACATCCACTTCATCAGCCCGCAGCAGATCGACGAGGCGCTGGCCTCGGGTGTCACGACGATGCTCGGCGGCGGCACGGGGCCAGCCACCGGCACCAACGCGACGACCTGCACGCCGGGCCCGTGGCACATGGAGCGGATGCTGCAGGCGGCCGACGGCTGGCCGATCAACCTCGGCTTCCTCGGCAAGGGCAATGCGAGCCTGCCGCAGCCGCTCGTCGAGCAGATCGCGGCCGGCGCGATCGGCCTGAAGCTGCACGAGGACTGGGGCACGACGCCCGCCGCGATCGACAACTGCCTGTCGGTGGCCGACGACACCGACACGCAGGTCGCGATCCACACCGACACGCTGAACGAGGCCGGCTTCGTCGAATCGACGGTCGCCGCGTTCAAGGGCCGTACGATCCACACGTACCACACCGAAGGCGCGGGCGGCGGCCATGCGCCCGACATCCTGAAGGTGTGCGGCGAGATGAACGTGCTGCCGTCGTCGACCAATCCGACGCGCCCGTACACGATCAACACGCTCGACGAGCATCTCGACATGCTGATGGTGTGCCATCACCTCGATCCGTCGATCGCCGAGGATCTCGCGTTCGCCGAATCGCGCATTCGCCGCGAGACGATCGCGGCCGAGGACATCCTGCACGATCTCGGCGCGCTGTCGATGCTGTCGTCCGATTCGCAGGCGATGGGCCGCGTCGGCGAAGTGATCATCCGCACGTGGCAGACCGCGCACAAGATGAAGGTGCAGCGCGGCGCACTGCCGGAGGACGGCGCGCGCAACGACAACTTCCGCGCGAAACGCTACGTCGCGAAGTACACGATCAACCCGGCGCTCACGCACGGCATCGCGCATGAAGTCGGCTCGATCGAGCCCGGCAAGTGGGCCGACCTCGTGCTGTGGGAGCCCGCGTTCTTCGGGATCAAGCCGTCGATGATCCTGAAGGGCGGGATGATCGCGCTCGCGCAGATGGGCGACCCGAACGCGTCGATCCCGACGCCGCAGCCGGTCCACTACCGCGAGATGTTCGCGACGCGCGGCGGCGCGCTCGCGCGCACGTCGCTGACCTTCGTGTCGCAGATGGCGGCCGATGCGGGCATCGCGGAGCGCTACGGCCTCGCGAAGCGGATCGTGCCGGTGCGCAACTGCCGCAACGTGACGAAGGCCGACATGATCCACAACGCATGGCGTCCGTCGATCAGCGTCGACCCGGAAACCTACGACGTGATCGCCGACGGCCAGTTGCTCACCTGCGAACCGGCAACGGTGCTGCCGATGGCGCAGCGCTATTTCCTGTTCTGATCCGGAATCCTCAGTGTCATGCGCACCCTCGACAAACGCATTGCCCCGAACGTGAAACTCGCCGCGTCGCTCGTCGCGCGCGCGCCGACGCTCACGCTCGCCTATGACGCCCGCTGCAAGAGCCGCCTCGCGGCGACGCTCGACACCGGCGAGGACGTCGCGGTCCTGCTGCCGCGCGGCACCGTGCTGCGCGACGGCGACGTGCTCGTCGCCGACGACGGCGCGCTCGTGCGTATCGCCGCGGCATCCGAAACGGTGCTGCTCGTGCGCGCCGCCGATCCGCTCACGCTGATGCGCGCCGCCTACCATCTCGGCAACCGCCATACGCCGGTCGAGATCGGCGACGGCTACCTGAAGCTCGAAGCCGATCCGGTGCTCGCGGACATGCTGCGCCGACTCGGCACGCAGGTCGAAGAGGCGCGCGCGCCGTTCCAGCCGGAAGCCGGCGCGTACGGCGGCGGCCACAAGCACGGGCACGACGCGACGTTCGCCGAGGACTATGCGCTGGCGCAGCAGGTGTTCGGCGAACACCATGGACATTCGCATTCGCACGATCACGATCACGATCACGATCACGACCACGATCACGATCACGGCCATCAGCATGGTCCCGGCTGCACGCAC
Organism: Burkholderia sp. LAS2; assembly: GCF_018417615.1. NCBI lineage: Bacteria > Pseudomonadati > Pseudomonadota > Betaproteobacteria > Burkholderiales > Burkholderiaceae > Burkholderia > Burkholderia sp. LAS2. The sequence continues at coordinate 1,372,182 of NZ_CP071052.1, read as the reverse complement.
GGCCACCACGGTCATGACCACCACTGAACTCGTCGCGCTGCTGCACCTCGCGTCGCCCGCACTACCGATCGGCGCGTACAGCTATTCGCAGGGCCTTGAAGCCGCGCTCGACGCGAACCTGATCCGCGACGCCGATTCCGCGCGCGACTGGATCGCGAGCGGCCTGACCGACGTGCTCGCGCACGGCGAATTGCCGTTCCTCGCGCACCAGCTCGCCCGCTGGCAGGCGCACGACACGCACGCGCTCGCCGCCGACAACGCGTGGTTCGTCGCGAGCCGCGAATCGGCCGAACTGCGCCGCGAAACCGAACAGACGGGCTGGTCGCTCGCGCAACTGTGCGCGTCGCTCGAATGGGGCGACGCCGCACGCCGCGCGACGCTCGCGTCGCTGTCGCCGATCGCGCTGCCGACCGCGTTCGCGTACGCGGCCGCCGCACACGACGCGAGCGCCGACGCGACGCTCGCCGCGTATGCATTCGGCTGGGTCGAGAACCAGACGTCCGCCGCGCTGAAAGCCGTGCCGCTCGGGCAGCTCGCCGGACAACGCATCATCGTCGCGCTGCGCGGCGCGATCGACGCCGCCGTGCGCCGCGCGCTCGCGACGCCGCCCGACGCCGTCAACACGTTCGCGCCGCAGCTCGGCATCCTGTCCGCGCGGCACGAAACCCAGTATTCGCGGTTGTTCCGCTCCTGAACCTCTTCGCCCGACCATGAACGCACCTGCTCCCTCCTCCGCCCGCCGCACGAAGAAACTGCCGCCGCTGCGCGTCGGCATCGGCGGCCCCGTCGGCTCCGGCAAGACCACGCTGCTCGAAATGCTGTGCAAGGCGATGCGCGACAAGTACGACCTCGTCGCGATCACGAACGACATCTATACGAAGGAAGACCAGCGGCTGCTGACGGTCGCGGGCGCGCTGCCCGAGGAACGCATCATGGGCGTCGAGACGGGCGGCTGCCCGCACACGGCGATCCGCGAGGATGCGTCGATCAACCTCGAAGCCGTCGACCGGATGCTGTCGCGCTTCCCAGATGCCGACATCGTGTTCATCGAGTCCGGCGGCGACAATCTCGCGGCGACCTTCAGCCCCGAGCTGTCGGACCTGACGATCTACGTGATCGACGTGGCCGGCGGCGAGAAGATTCCGCGCAAGGGCGGCCCCGGCATCACGAAGTCCGACCTGCTCGTGATCAACAAGACCGACCTCGCGCCGCTGGTCGGCGCGAATCTCGACGTGATGGCGTCCGACACGAAGAAGATGCGCGGCGAACGGCCTTACGTGATGACGAACCTGAAGGCGCTCGACGGCGTCGCGGACGTGATCGCGTTCATCGAGAAGAAGGGTTTGCTGACGGTGTGAGCGGCATGGCGGCGGCTCACGTCGCCGCCATGCGTGCGGGCGGCATCGCGCCGCCCTTCGTCTATTCGTCTTCGGAAGAGGCGTCCTGCCCACCCGGCAGCGCACGCGCACCGGCTTCGCCGGCCGGCAGCAACGCGGCGAGCACGTCGACCGTGCGCGCGGTCGCGCCACGGTGACGCGACGCGAACGCCGCGCCGGCCGCGCCCATCGCGATGCGCCGCGCCTTGTCGGCGAACAGCGCGTCGAGCACGTGCGCGAGATCGAGCGGATCCGCGACCTGCATCGCCGCACCGGCCGCGACCGCATCCGCGGTCGCCTGCGTGAAGTTGAACACGTGCGGCCCGATCAGCACCGGCACGCCGACCGCGCACGCCTCGATCAGGTTCTGCCCGCCGAGCGGCAACAGGCTGCCGCCGATGAACGCGATGTCGGCCGCCGCGTAGTACGCGCCGAGCTCGCCCATCGAATCGCCGAGCAGCACCGTCACGTCGCCGGCCAACGGTTCGGCGGCCGGCCGGCCGGCCGCGAGCGCGGCCGCATCGGCCGCCCAGACGGAGCGCCGCACGCACTTGAGCCCGCTGCGCGCGACGAGCGCCTCGACTTCGGCGAAACGCTGCGGATGACGCGGCACGAGCACCAGCAACGCGCCGGGCGTGCGCATTTCCGCGAACGCCTGCAGCACCAGCGCTTCTTCATTCTCGCGCGTGCTGGCGGCGACCCACACCGGCCGCGCGCCGATCGCGTCGCGCCATGCATGGCCGCGCGCCGCGAGTTCCGGCGGCGTCGTCATGTCGAATTTCAGGTTGCCGAGCACGGTCACGTTGCGGGCGCCGAGCGACGTCAGCCGCTCCGCATCGGCCGGGCTCTGCGCGAGCACGCGCGAGAAGCCGCCGAACACGTCGCGCGTCGCCATGCCGAACTTCGCCGCGCGCCGGAACGAACGCGCGGACATCCGCGCATTGGTCAGCACGAGCGGCACGTCCGCGCGGCGGCACTCGTCGATCAGCGTCGGCCACACCTCGGTTTCCATCACGAGGCCGAGCGTCGGCCGCCATGCGCGCAGGAAGCGCCGCACCGCGCCCGGCATGTCGTACGGCAGGTAGCAGCGCAGCACGCGATCGCCGAAGATCTGTTCGCCCGTCGCCCGGCCGCTCGGCGTCATGTGCGTGAGCAGGATGCGCGCATCGGGGCGCGCGTGCATCAGCGCATCGATCAGCGGCTGCGCGGCGCGCGTCTCGCCGACCGACACCGCATGCACCCAGATCAGCGGCGCGCGATCGTCCGGCGAACGGCCCGCGACGTGGCCGAAGCGCTCGCCGATATGCTCGCGATAGCCGCGCTCCTTGCGCGAACGCACATAGAGCCGGATCACGGCGGCCGGCGCGACGAGCCACCACAGCGCGCGATAGATCGCCCTCAGCATGCGGCCGCCCTCGAGTGACGTCGAAGCAGGTGCACGCTCAAACCAGCGCCCTGCCCGTCAGGCGTTCGAGAATGCCGAGCGGCGCGCACGCGCGGCGCACCATCGCATCGACCGGCAGGAAGAAGGTCTGCTCGAGCATGAACTGGCCGGACATCACAGCGTGCGAAGTCTGATCGGAGAAACATATCCACACGCTGCCCGGCGGAAACGGCATCGTTTGCTGTGGACACGTCTTCTGGTAATCGAGGTCGGCCTTCATCCCGTCGTGCAGGTTCAGCATCAGATGGTCGTATGCGCTGCGCGGCGACTTCGTCACGTGCAGCAGGTTCAGCAACCACGCCGAGCCCGGGAACTGCGGCCGAATCTTCGGCAGGAAGCGCTTCGCGACGTCCTCGAACGGCTCGCCGACGCGCCACACGCGCGGCGCGCCGGCCGGGTTCACGTTCGTGAACACGCGCAGGATCCGCTCGCCGTAGTTCGGCCGCGACGGGAATGCGTCGACGTGCAGGCGGCTGTCGTCCTTGCGCCACGACGTCTGGCGCGTCTCGACCTGCATCAGCCGCAGGCTCGTCGGCGCGACGCGCAGCTTGCCGCGATATTCGGGAAAGAGGCCGTCGACGAGCGTGCCGGCCTGCTGCTGGAAGCGCGCGACGAGCGCGCGCACGGCCGACTGCGTGACGCTGTCGCCGAGCACGCCGGCGAGCGCGCCGCCGTTCGGCGCGAGGCTGATGTTCTTGCGTTTCGGATCGGCGAGCGCCGGATCGAGCAGCGCTTCCTCGCCGCCTTCGATCGCGAAGCGCAGGTGCGGGAAATACAGCACCTTGCCTTCCTCGACCGCGGCGAGCAACTGCTCGCGCGGCGCCGACAGGTTGTGTCCGCTCCAGTCGGCGGACGGGACTTCGATGATCTGGGATTCGCTCATGATCGGTTCGCGTGTGGACAGCGTTACAGGAGACCGAAGCCCGCGAGCGTCGACTTCACCTGCGCGATCGACGGGGGCTGCCCCGCCGTGCCGAGATTGACGACGTTCGGCGACCAGTAGCCGCCGGTCCGCCAGGCCGTCGCGAAATTGTACAGTTCGACCGTCGGACGCTTCAGCGCGGCCGCGATGTGAACCAGACCTGTATCAACCCCGACCGTCGCGGCCGCGCCGTCGATCAGCCCGACCACGGCCGGCAGCGACAGCTTCGGCGGCACGATCGCCGCCGCGCCGAATTCCTTCGCGAGCCGCTCGCTGGTCGCGCGTTCCGCGTCGTTGCCCCACGGCAGCACGAGCGACGCGCCGCGCCGCACGAGCGCCTGGCCGAGCTCGATCCATGCGGCGTCCGGCCACTGCTTGTCGGCGCGCGACGTCGCGTGGACGAACACGACGTACGGCACCGGCAGGTTCAGGCCGAGCGCGGCCACCGCGAGCGCCGCCGCCCGCGTGTCGAGGCCGAACTCGACCGGATCGGCCGGGGTCGGCGCCGGGTCGTCCAGCGCGGCCGCGACGAGCTGACGCGAGCGCTCGACCACGTGCGTGCGCGGCGCGATCGGCACGCGCTTGCGGTAGAAGAAGCGCACCGGCCATTCGTAGCCGGCGCCGTCGGTCCGGTTGCCGAGCCCGACGAGCGGGCCGCGCGCCCAGCTCGCGACCCACGCCGTCTTGATGAGGCCCTGGCAGTCGATCACGAGGTCGTACTGCTCGGCGGCGAGGCGCCGGCGAAACGCGCGGATCTCGCGCCACGTCGCGCCCGAGAACGGCTTCTTGCGCCAGCGGCGCAGCGAGAACGGCAGCACGTTGCGCACGCCGTCGACGAGCCGCACGAGGTCGACGAAGCTTTCCTCGACGAGCCAGTCGATCTGCGCATCGGGGTGGCGGCGCCGGATATCGGCGATCACCGGCATGTTGTGCACGACGTCGCCCAGCGACGACACGCGCACGATCAGGATCTTTTGCACGCTGAAAAAACGCCGGCTGACAGCCGGCGACAGACATAAAGGGGGGATTTTATCCCGGCCGAAGGGCCGGACAGACAAAAAGCGGCCGCGCGCCTGGGGCGCGCGCCGCTTTTCGGGACCAGCACGGCCGCTGAACGGGCCGTCGTACGGGCGGCCCGCTAGCCGCCGGCGCTCAGAACGGCAGCTTCACGTCCGGCTTCGCGGCCGTCAGCACGCGGCGGAAGTCGTCCTGGATACGCTTGAGCCCTTCCTGCGTCTCGGCTTCGAAGCGCATCACGACGACCGGCGTCGTGTTCGACGAACGCGCGAGGCCGAAGCCGTCCGGGTACTCGACGCGCAGGCCGTCGATCGTCACGACTTCGTCGGCGCCGTCGAACTTCGCCTCTTTCTGCAACTGATCGATCAGGCGGAAATTCTCGCCTTCGTCGAGCCAGAGTTGCAGTTCGGGCGTGCTCATCGCGTCCGGCAGGCTGTTGAGCAGCGCGCTCGGATCGGCCGTCTTCGCGAGAATCTCGAGCAGGCGCGCGCCGGTGTACAGGCCGTCGTCGAAGCCGTACCAGCGATCCTTGAAGAACACGTGGCCGCTCATTTCGCCGGCGAGCGGCGCACCCGTCTCGCGCAGCTTCGCCTTCACGAGCGAGTGCCCCGTCTTCCACATCAGCGGCTCGCCGCCCTTCGACTTCACCCACTGCGCGAGGTGGCGCGTGCACTTCACGTCGTAGATGATCTGGGCGCCCGGGTTGCGCGACAGCACTTCTTCCGCGAACAGCATCAGCTGGCGGTCCGGGTAGATGATCTGGCCGTCCTTCGTGACGACGCCCAGGCGGTCGCCGTCGCCGTCGAACGCGAAGCCGAGCTCCGCATCGGTGTCCTTCAGCGCCTGGATCACGTCCTGCAGGTTTTCCGGGTGGGCGGGATCGGGGTGGTGGTTCGGGAACGTGCCGTCGATGTCGGTGAAGCGCTCGACGAGCTCGCAGCCGAGCGCCTTGAACAGGCGCGTCGCGAGCGGGCCGGCGACGCCGTTGCCGGCGTCGACCACGAGCTTCAGCGGCCGCGCGAGCTTCACGTCGCCGACGATGCGCGCGATGTATTGATCGGCGACGTCGATTTCCTCATAGGTGCCGCTGCCCGTCTCGAAGCGCTCGTCGACGATGCGGCGATACAGCGCCTGGATCTGCTCGCCGTAGATCGCGGCGCCGCGCAGCACCATCTTGAAGCCGTTGTAGTCGGGCGGGTTGTGGCTGCCCGTGACGACGATGCACGAATCGACGCGGCGCTCGCCGCCCTTCAGCGCGAGCGGCACGTTCGCCGCGAAATAGCCGACCGGCGTCGGCACCATGCCGACGTCGACGACGTCGACACCGGCCGCCCGCAGGCCGTCGGCCAGCGCGCCGACGAGTTCCGGCCCGGACAGGCGGCCGTCGCGCGCGACGACGACCGCATCGCCGCCCTGCGCACGCACTTCGCTGCCGAATGCGCGGCCGATCCCGCGCGCCGTGTCGACGTCGAGTGTCTTGCCGACCACGCCACGGATGTCATATGCCTTGAAGATGGATTGGGAGATCATCGATTCTCTTCTCTCTCAGTTGCGTGCATGGAAAATTGTCTGGCTTGGCTGGCCGCCTCTCGCCGGTGCCGCGCATGATACAGGCGGCCCCGCAAAACAAGGAACGGAACGGCTGGAGCGGTCGCGATCCCACTTATAATCGCGGGTTTTGATGACGCGCATACCGCCTATTTTAATGCCTAGCCGTCCCGCCGCCGCCCACCCGCCGCTTTCGGCCGCCCCCCGCGCGCGCCGTCGCTGCCGCGCATGCTGAAGCGCTTCGGCAACCCGGACGTCGCGAAAGCCGTCGCGAACCTCGTCTGGCTGGGCCTCGAACGGCTCACGCAGATCGGCGTCGCGATCGCGATCAGCGGCCTGCTGGCCCGTTATTTCGGGCCAGATGTGTTCGGCAAATGGCAGTACGCGAATACGCTTCTCCTGGTACTGGCGCCGCTCACCTGGGTGTGCGGCGCGGAAATCCTCGTCCCGACCATCGTCCAGCGCCCGCCTGCCCAGCTCGGCGCGGTGCTCGGCAGCGCGTTCGTGCTGCGCATCGCCGTGTCGGTCGCCGCGCTCGCCGCGACCTGGATCGCGATCGCCGCGGGCGCCTTCGACCCGCTGGTCGGCGCGATGCTCGCGGGCCTCGCGGTCACGATGGTGTTTCGCGAGCCGTTCGTCGGCGTGATCAACGCGTGGCTGCAGAGCATGACCTACAGCAAGCCGCAGCTCGTCGCCAGCATGGTCACCGCGCTCGCGAAGGCGCTGCTCGTCTGGCTGCTGGTGCGCGCGGCCGCCGGCCCCGCCCGCTTCGCGTGGCTGTGGGCGCTGGAAGCCGCCGCGATCGGCCTCGCGCTGCTGCTGTACTACCGCCATCGTAACGGCGGCGCGCTCGGCTGGAGGTTCGACACATCGCTGTTCCGGCACTTTGCAACGGCCGGCACCGTGTTCTGGCTCGGCCTCATCTGCATGTACCTGTTCCTGAAACTCGACCGCCTGATGCTCGAGCGCCACGTGTCGTTCGCCGATCTCGGCCGCTATTCGGCCGCGCAGCAGCTCAACGAGAACTGGATCACGCTCGCGCTGATGCTCGCGCAGACCATCGCGCCCGCGTTCGTGTACCGCGTGCAGGACGTCGCGCGGCTGCGCCGCAACATCGTCCGGCTGATCGCGATGACGGCCGGCCTGATGACGGCCGGCGCGCTCGTGCTCGACGCGGCCGCCCCGCTGATCGTCGGCAAGGTGTTCGGCCGCGGCTACGAGGCGTCGGTCGACATCTTCCGCTGGGCCGTCTGGCTGTCCGTGCCGGCCGGCATCGAGGCGATAGGCAATCTTATCGTTCTCAAATATCAAGCAAAATTCGTGTTGCTGTCGAAATGGCTGCTCGCGCTGGCGATCGCCGTGCTCGTCAACCTGTTCGCGATCCCGCGGCTCGGCCTGTACGGCGCGCTCGTCGGGCTGGCGGCCGGCTACCTGGCTGCTGCTGCCGTCAACTTTTATTACATCCGTTTCAAGCTGCGAACATGACGTCCCCTGATTGCCCGCCCCCGCTCGACGACGTGGCCGTGCTGATGCCGGCCTACAACGGGCACGACGACGTCGCCCGGACCCTCGCGTCGTTTCGCGAGGACGCACCCGTGCACGTGCTGATCGTCGACGACGGCAGCACGCCGCCGATCGTCGCGCCCGACCTGCCAGGCCTGTCGATCGACGTGCTGCGCATGCCGCGCAACGGCGGCATCGAACGCGCGCTGGCGGCCGGCATCGACGCGCTCGCCGCGCGCGGCTTCCGCTATGCGGCCCGCATCGATGCGGGCGATCTCGCCACGCCGCAGCGCCTGGCGAAAGAACGCGCGTATCTCGACGCCCACCCGCGCGTGGCCTGCGTCGGCATGTGGACGCAGGTCGTGTCGCGCGCCGGCGAGCCGCGCTTCATGCTGACGCCGCCCGCCGACCCGCGCACGTTGCGCCGCACGCGCTTCCTGCGCTCGCCGCTCGTGCATCCGTCGGTCATGTTGCGCATCGACGCCGTGCGCGAAGTGGGCAACTATCGGGCGAAGTACCGCGCGGCCGAGGATCTCGATCTTTTTTTACGGTTAATGCAACGCTACGATTGCGCGAACCTGCCGGAACTCGGCCTGTATTACGAGCTTAACGAGGGCGGGATCAGTGCGACCAAACGCCGGCGCCAGCTGGTGTCGACGCTCACGCTGCTGCTGCGCCACTTCAACGTGCTGAACCCGTACGACTGGGCCGGCCTCGCCAAGAACCTGCTGCATTTCGTGACGCCGTACCGTACGCTGCAGCGCATCAAGCAGACGCTGTTCGCCGCGCGGCCGTCCGCCTGACGCGCATCCGGCCCGTCCGGCAATTACGACGCTTTATTTTTTCTTTTTTTCATGTCCACCACGTCCCCGCTGCGCATCGCGCTCGTCTGCAACACGGCCTGGGCGATCCATACGTATCGCCACGGGCTGATCCGTGCGCTCGTCGCGCGCGGCGCCGAGGTCGTCGTGATCGCGCCGCACGACCGCACGGTGCCGCTGCTCGAGCAGATGGGCTGCCGTTACGTCGCGCTTGCCGTCGCGTCGAAAGGCACGAGCCCGCGCGAGGATCTCGGCACGCTCGCCGCGCTCGCGCGCCACTACCGCGCGCTGCGGCCCGATCTCGTGTTCCACTACACGATCAAGCCGAACATCTACGGCTCGGTGGCCGCGTGGCTCGCGCGCGTGCCGTCGATCGCGGTGACGACGGGCCTCGGCTACGTGTTCATCCAGAAGAGCCGCGCGGCGAGCGTCGCGAAGCGCCTGTACCGGTTCGCGTTCCGCTTCCCGCGCGAGGTGTGGTTCCTCAATCGCGACGATCTCGCGACCTTCACCGACGAGCGCTTGCTCGCGCATCCCGAGCGCGCGCGGCTGCTGCACGGCGAAGGCGTCGATCTCGAACAGTTCTCGCCCGTGCCGCTGCCGGGCGGCGACGCGCCCGTCTTCATCCTGATCGGCCGGCTGCTGTGGGACAAGGGCGTACGCGAATACGTCGAGGCCGCGCGTCTCGTGCGCGAGCGCTTTCCGAACGCGCGCTTCCAGCTGCTCGGGCCGCTCGGCGTCGACAATCCGAGCGCGATCGGTCGCGCGGACGTCGACGCGTGGGTCGGCGAAGGCATCGTCGAGTATCTCGGCGAAGCGCACGACGTGCGCCCGCACATCGCGGCGGCCGATTGCGTCGTGCTGCCGTCGTACCGAGAGGGCGTGCCGCGCACGTTGATGGAAGCATCGGCGATGGGCCGCCCGATCGTCGCGACCGACGTGCCGGGCTGCCGCGACGTCGTCGCCGACGGCGAAACGGGCTTCCTGTGTCGCGTGCGGGACAGCGCGAGCCTCGCGGAGCAAATGAATCGCATGATCGCGCTCGGGCCGCAAGGCCGGGCGGCGATGGGCGCAAGCGGCCGGCACAAGGTCGCGGCGGAATTCGACGAACAGCAGGTCGTCGAACGCTACCGGGAGACCATCCATTCGTTGACGGGATTCACACTCTGAAGGAGCGCATCAGCATGACCGCTAAAGGCACCATCCTCGTTACCGGCGGCGCGGGCTATATCGGCTCGCACACGGCCGTCGAGCTGCTCGACAACGGCTACGACGTCGTGATCGTCGACAACCTCGTGAACAGCAAGGCCGAATCCGTGCGCCGCATCGAGCGGATCACGGGCAAGACGCCCGCGTTCCACCAGGTCGACGTGTGCGACGAAGCCGCGCTCGCGAAGGTATTCGACGCGCACCCGATCACCGGCACGATTCACTTCGCGGCGCTCAAGGCCGTCGGCGAATCGGTCGCGAAGCCGCTCGAGTACTACCAGAACAACATCGGCGGCCTGCTCGCCGTGCTCAAGGTCATGCGCGAGCGCAACGTCAGGCAGTTCGTGTTCAGCTCGTCCGCGACCGTGTACGGCGTGCCCGAGCGCTCGCCGATCGACGAATCGTTCCCGCTGTCCGCGACGAACCCGTACGGCCAGTCGAAGCTGATCGCCGAGCAGATCCTGCGCGATCTCGAAGTCTCGGACCCGTCGTGGCGGATCGCGACGCTGCGCTACTTCAACCCGGTCGGCGCGCACGCGAGCGGGCTGATCGGCGAGGATCCGGCCGGCATCCCGAACAACCTGATGCCGTACGTCGCGCAGGTCGCGGTCGGCAAGCTGGACAAGCTCCGTGTATTCGGTTCGGATTACCCGACGCCGGACGGCACCGGCGTGCGCGACTACATCCACGTCGTCGATCTCGCGAAGGGGCACATCGCCGCGCTCGACGCACTGGCCAAGCGCGACGCGAGCTTCGTCGTGAACCTCGGCACCGGGCAAGGCTACAGCGTGCTGGAAGTGGTGCGCGCGTTCGAGAAGGCGTCGGGCCGCCCGGTGCCGTACGAACTCGTCGCGCGCCGCCCGGGCGACATCGCCGAGTGCTATGCGAACCCGCAGGCCGCTGCCGACATCATCGGCTGGCGTGCGACGCTCGGCATCGAGGAAATGTGTGCCGACCACTGGCGATGGCAGGAGGGGAACCCACGCGGTTTTGTATAATCCGCTGTCCATTTTTCGAGCGATCCCATGCTCAGCTTCGCGTCCGGCTTCATCGTTTCCTTGCTCGTCACGCTGTTCATCGTGCGCTACGCGCACCTTCACGAGAAATTCTCGATCGACAGCGACCTGGCCGGCGTGCAGAAATTCCACGTGCGGCCCGTGCCGCGCGTCGGGGGCATCGGGATCCTCGCCGGGGTCGTCGTGGCCGCGCTGCTCGTGTCGCGGCGCTATCCGACGATCGCCGGCAGCATTCTCGGGATCGTCGCCTGCGGGATGCCGGCGTTCCTGTCAGGCCTCGTCGAAGACCTGACCAAGCGCGTGTCGCCGCGCGCACGGCTGCTCTGCACGATGGGCGCGGCCGCGCTGGCGTTCTGGCTGCTGGGCATCGCGGTCAAGCGCATCAGCGTGCCGCCGCTCGATTTCCTGCTCGGCTACGTGGCCATCTCGGCGTTCATCACCGTGCTCGCGGTCGCGGCGCTCGCGAACGCGATCAACATCATCGACGGGTTCAACGGGCTCGCGTCGATGGTCAGCTTCATGATGTTCGCGTCGCTCGCGTATGTCGCGTTCCATGTGAACGACCCGGTCGTGATGTCGGCGTCGATCATCATGATGGGCGCGGTGCTCGGCTTCTTCCTGTGGAATTTCCCGGCGGGGCTGATCTTTCTCGGCGACGGCGGCGCGTATTTCATCGGGTTCATGCTTGCCGAGCTCGCGATCATGCTGGTGATGCGCAACCGCGAGGTGTCCGCTTGGTATCCGGTGCTGCTGTTCATGTATCCGATCTTCGAGACCTGCTTCTCGATCTACCGGAAGAAGTTCATCCGCGGGATGTCGCCGGGGATTCCGGACGGCGTGCATCTGCATATGCTCGTGTACAAGCGGCTGATGCGGTGGGCCGTGGGGACGAAGCACGCGCATGATCTGACGCGGCGGAATTCGCTCACATCACCTTATCTGTGGTTGCTGTGCCTCGTCGCGGTGATTCCGGCGACGTTGTTCTGGCGGCATACCGTGCATCTGTTCGTGTTTGTTGTGGTGTTTGCGCTGACTTATGTTTGGCTTTATCTCAGTATCGTCAGGTTCAGGGCGCCGCGGTGGATGGTGGTGAGGAAGGAGAAGCGGGGGCATTGAGGGGCGGCGGCCAGCCTGTTGCCCGGCTCGCACGGCCCGCCGCCGGTGGCGGGGGCCGTACGGATATTCGGCCGCGAAGCGACGAGTGAAACGGCTAGGCGCCTGCTGTGTTCGTGCTCCAGCGCGGCAATGGCACATAGATCACGACGTTACCGTCGTCCTGAACATAAGTCGCCGCGCCTGAATTGCCGCTCGTGCCGGAATACCAGAGCGGGACCCCCGTCGAACTGTAGACGACCAGATTGCCATCCGTTTGCATCGCCGCGAATGCGCCCGGATGACTATAAGTACCCGAATTCCATTGCACAACGCCTTGGCGAAGCAGCACGAGATTTCCGTCTCCCTGCATGACCAGCACGTTCACGCCATTGCCTGAAGTAAAACTCTGGCCACTGCCGAGGGTAACGCCACCCTTCCAGACCGCCGGGCCGGTCGTGGAGTTCGCGTATACGCTGGAAGCGGTCGATGTGTCGAACACCGGAACAAACGATCGGTATATCACCAGGTTGCCGTCGTCCTGCACGACGAGAAACTGGCTGTAGGACGTGCTGCTGGTCGTCGAGTTCCACAGCGCGTTGCCGCTCGCGCCGTACACCACGAAGTTGCCATCGTCCTGGAAGACGGCATACGCTCCGGCATTTCCGTAAGTGCCTGAATTCCACACCGCAGCACCATTGGCGGTGTTGTAAAGCACGAGGTTGCCGTCATTCTGCATCGCCAACTGATGGCTTCGGGAAGCCGAATACAGGATTTGCCCCGGCCTGAGCGTCGTACCTTGGTTGATCACACCGCCGTAAATCGCCGCCGTCGAACCACATATCGCGGAATACATCGCGCTGACGTTCGGCGTGCCCCAGCCGGTCACGAAATCCCATCCCGAGCCTGCACTATATGCGCCGTTCGACCCGAAGGTGATATCGCGAAGGATTGATGGCGTCGTGGCCTGGACGCTGTACAGCGTGGGCGCCGCAAAACCGAGATTCGTCGCGCAGGATCCGGACAGCATGCGGGCCCAGGTCGCAGCAAACAGCGGCGCGGACAGGCTCGTCCCACCCATGGTCACGAGTTGTCCGCCCACGACGACTGCTTCGCCGCTGTTCGGATCGGCGTCGAATGCAATGTCCGGCATACCCCGAAAAGCGCGGCCCTTGAGCGCCGGAACATTCGACTGCCACGACGGGATCGGCTCGATGCCACTGATGCCGCCCCCACTGGAATCCCAGGCCGTCTCGCCTGCGTAGCTGCCGTTCCCGTTCGTATAGAGCGTCGTGCCGCCGACGGCCACCACGTACGGTGACGTCGCGGGGTATTGCACCGATGTGCCAGAGCAGCCGTACGCCACGCTTCCTGAATCGCCGGAACTGACCGAAAAAGTCTGCCCCTGCGCGACGGCGAGCTGGAACAGCGTGTCGATGACCGCCGTCGGCGCCCAGTTCTCGCAACCGCCGATCGACATGTTGATGACCCGGGCGGTGTTGTCGGTCACGGCGCGATTGATTGCAAGCGCCATATCGCTCCACGCAAACGACCGCGCAACGTAGAAATTGAGTTGCTTGAGGCCGCCTGACATCCCGACGATGGTCTGGCTATCGAGCGACCATTCCATGGTTGCGCTCGTGTCCCCGCTCGACAGTCCGGCATGAATCACGGAAACGGGTACGGCGGGCAGATGGTTATTGCTTTCGAACGTCGCCAGGTCGATGACGGACTGCGTCACGTCTCCTTCGGCAATGATGGCGACTGTGATGTTCGCCGCCGTCGGGGCGCTGCCGACGGAATAGATGCGGGGAAAATCCGTCGGATTGTGGCCCACCGTGACGGCGGAAGTCGTCGGCGATGCGTTCGCCGTTGGCGCAGCGGCGGCATTGGACGCGCGTACGAAATTCGGGCGCAGGCGAGTCGCGGTATCGAGCCCGAGAACTCCTTGAACGACACCGCCGATCGCATCGGGCACCGTCTCCGGGGCGGTGTTGATATGCGTGCTGGTGCCGTCCGCCATCGTGACCGGTACGAGCGTCGTCTGGAACACACCCGATATCACGCCGGCCGGGGCATCGGCTTCGACGATCATGTTGTTGCCGGCGACGCTGATGTTCGTGAAGCCTTTACTTGCCAAGTAGGCCTTCACGGTGGCAACCTGGGTCGTGGTGGGTGCGTACCGCGCAGCAATCTGGGCAGAAGTCAGCACGGCCCCGAAGTTGGCGCTGCCGGGTGTCCGCGCTTGCTGCACGAAGCGGTTCAGCCCGGCTTCGTCATTGAGCTTGAGCACCAGCGCAACATGGACGGGCGCCGTCGCACTCATAGGCGCGGCGCTAACCGCGTTACCGGTGGCCCGCAGCGCCGACAGTTTGCCCGCCTGCGCGGCAATCGCAGTCGGACCCGCGTCGTCGCCGCCGCAGCCTGCGAGCGCAAGCACCAAGAGTGCCGCGCCTATTCCCCTGACAAGTTGTTCCGTTTTCATCGAATTGGTATGGACCGTAGAGCCTCGTATTTGGCTTCTCGCCTTTTTTCTTTACGGCAATCGCACGGCTACCTTGAGGAAAACATAGGAAGGAATCGGTGGGTAGTCAAATACTCCGATGTATCGAACCCGAAGTTCGGACAGCACAATTTGCCTCTGCGGTCACGCCCCAATAGACGTCGCACGAGCCTCGGATGTTGCACGACCGCAAGCATCACCTCCGCAACGCGTCCCGCGCCAATCCGGCTGTGCTTGCGGCGAACCTACCAATAAAAATGCCGTTCAGTTGGCTACTGAACGGCATCGATTCCGCGATCGCCTGTTATTTCGCGATCTATTACGGCGCGATCACTCGCTGGCAATCGCCCGTCTCGGCACGCTCTGAAGCACCGGAGTCGCCGTCGTCTGATATTCCGGTACCCAGCGCCGCAGATCGCGCCGCACTTCGTCGTCGCTGAGCACGCGGTGCTGCATCAGCCAAGGCAATAGCTCATCAAGCAGATGGTCCGGCACTTCCCGCGCACGCGCGATTCGCAGCTTCGGATGCGGCGTGCGTGTGGTCGTCTCATCGTCCGCGAGCAATTCCTCGTAGAGCTTCTCGCCAGGCCGCAGCCCCGTGAATTCGATCCGGATCTGCCCTTCAGACAAACCGTACAGACGAATCAGGTCACGCGCGAGATCGACGATCTTGACCGGCTCGCCCATGTCGAGGATGAAGATCTCTCCGCCGCGCCCCATGCTCGACGCCTGCAGCACGAGTTGCGACGCTTCCGGAATCGTCATGAAAAAGCGCGTGATCTCGGGATGCGTGACCGTCACTGGCCCGCCCTTCGCGATCTGCTGCTGGAACTTCGGAATCACGCTGCCGGCACTGCCGAGCACATTGCCGAAGCGCACCGTCTCGAACTGTGTGCCGTCGCTCGTCTGCTGCAACGCCTGGCACGCCATCTCGGCGAGGCGCTTGCTCGCGCCCATCACATTGGTCGGATTGACCGCCTTGTCGGTCGAGATCAGCACGAAGTGACGCACGTCGTGGCGAATCGCCGCGCGGGCCACGCGATAGGTGCCGAGCACGTTGTTGCGCAGCGCCTGCCACGCGTTGTGCTCTTCCATCAACGGCACGTGCTTGTACGCAGCCGCGTGGAACACGATGTGCGGTGCGTGACGCGACATCACCTGGTCGAGCAGCAGCGAGTCCTTCGCATCGCCGATGATCGGCAGGACGGGCAGATCGGGGAAGCGCTCGCGCAGTTCCTCGGTCAGCCGATACATCGCGTATTCGGACAGGTCGAACGCGACGAGCTGCGCCGGCGCGAAGCGCAGGATCTGCCGGCACAGTTCGGAGCCGATCGAGCCGCCCGCGCCCGTCACCATCACGACGCGGCCGCGCAGCAGCGCCTCGACGTGTGGTGTGTCGATCGTCACCGCGTCGCGGCCGAGCAGATCCTCGAGATCGATGTTCCGTACCTGCGACAGGAAGCCCTGCCCCGGCATCAGCGCGGTCAGCGACGGCAGCACCATCGCCTTGACACCCGCCCGCACACACAGCGTCGCGACGCGACGCTGTGTCTCGACCGACGCCGACGGAATCGCGATGATCGCGTATTCAACCTTCAGCGCGTCGGTCCAGTGCTTCAGGTCGTTGAACGAGCCGAGTACCTTGTAGCCGTAGATTTCGCGGCCCTGCTTCGTGACGTCGTCGTCGAGCAAGCCGACCAGACGCCATTCGCCGGAACGCGACAACTCGCGCGCAAGGCTCGCGCCGGCCGTGCCGGCGCCAAGCACCAACACCGGCTTGCCCTTGCCGACGAGCCCGCCGTACAGGTAGTACTCCTTCGTCGCGCGGTACAGCGCCCGGGCACCGCCCATTACAAGGAACAGCATCAGCGGTGACACGAGCAGCACCGAACGTGGAATGATCGGCTGCGGCTGGAACATCACGGCGCCGATCATCACGATCACGCCGCCGCCGATGACTGCCTTTGAGATCCGCATCAGATCGGGAAGGCTCGCAAACACCCACAGCCCGCGGTACAGCCCAAACACGAGGAACATCAGCGCGTAGACCGGCAACACCCAGACGAGCGCCATCAGCGCGCCGCCCATGAAATCGGACGGAACGCTGCCGTTGAATCGGACGAGATAGGCGAACAACCACGCGGCGGTGACCGCCGTCAGGTCAAACAGGAAAGCGCTCAGCGAAAGCCATGATGCTTTGGATCGCAACATCGGCAGGAAACCTCAAGAGTTATTTTCGGCGGCGGACTGAAACCGGCGCCAGCGCACGTCGATCACCAATCCGAGACATGCCAGAACGGCGTACCACGCGAAGAACGACAGCCATTGCTGCCATTCCGGGCGGCCCTTTGCCCACACGGCGACGATTATGCCTGCGAGCATGATGAGGTACCAATAAAGAGCGGTCCGACCGTGACCTACGCCCGATCGGACCATCCTTTGATAATAGTGCTCCCGGTGCGCTTGCCAGAACTTTTCGCCGCGTAACAGACGTCTCAGAAGTGTTACAGATGCGTCAGCAATAAAGGGCGCGAACACTAGGGCTGGAAACCAGATCGGCCACACACCGCCGCGCCAGCCCCAGTAGCCGAGGGCGCCGGCTAGGAATCCGACCGGAATCGAACCGGCATCGCCGAGAAACAGCCGAGCCGGATGGAAATTCAGCAGCAGGAAGCCGAGTGCGGCGCCGGCGACGGCCGAGCCGGCCACAGCCAGATCCGGCGACGGTGTCGGGGCGGTCAGCGCCGCGACCGCGTACGCGCCGAAGCCGAACAGCGCCATGCCGCCCGCGAGGCCGTCGGCGCCGTCCATGAAGTTGTACAGGTTCGTCAGCCAGACCATCACGAAGCCGATGCCGACCAGCAGCCACCACGGTGCGTCGGCCGGAAACACGACGATCAGAGCGACGACCGCCGCGAGGTGTGCCGAGAATCGCACACGCGCAGGCAGCCCGCGCCGGTCGTCGATCTGGGACATCGCGGCAAGCCCGGCGGCGGCGATGGCGATCAGCCACAAGTGGGGCGCCAGCACGAGCAGCGCGACGACGCAGACCGGTACGATGCCCCACCCGCCGACGCGCGGCGTCGGCAGCGTGTGGAGCGAACGGTCGTTCGGAATATCGGTGGCAAGGCGCCACGCAAGGCCGGTCGCGAGCAGCATGCGCAGGATGGCCGTCGACGCGATGGCAGCAGCCAGCGCCACCGCGGCCGCTTCGGGCCACGTGGATATCGGGAAATGCATGTCAGCTATTGTTGTGTATCGCGCGAACGATACCATGCGGCGGTCGCTTCGAGGCCCTGTCTTGTCGTATAAGGTGGATGCCAGCCGAGGACGCGCGTAATCCGGCCCGTATCCAGTTGGAGGCTGCCGGTCAGGCGGTTGATCGCCGCGCGGCGGCCGGTCAGCGTACCGAGCGCGCGCAGCACGGCGGGGGGAATCGCAATCAGGCGCGCCGGCTTGCCGAGCGCCTCACCGACCAAGCGCAACAGGCCGGTGACCGACGGTGCGTCGTCGTCGGCGACGTGGAAGCATTCGCCGGCCGCGCGCGGGTCCGTCGCGCATTGCAGCATCGCATCGGCGAGATTGTCCACGTAGACGATACTGCGGCGCGCGGAGACAGAACCGAGCGGCAGCGGAATCCCGCGCGCCACCGCGTCCATCATTCGCAGAAAATTGGCACGGACGGACGGGCCGTAGACGAGCGGCGGTCGCACGACGACGACATCGAGCCCGGCCGATGCACCGAACTGCACGAGTTGCTGCTCCGCACGCAGTTTCGAGCGGCCGTATGCGTCCTGTGGGTCGGGATGCATGCTTTCGGACAACGGCGCGCCGCCGTCGCTTTCGCCCACCGCCTTGATGCTGCTCGCGTACAAGATCCGACGCACGCCATGCTTGCGCGCGGCTTCGGCAAGACGCAGCGTGCCCGCAACGTTGGTCGCATCGAATGCGGCGTCGGGATCGGGCGACTCATCGCGCATGACGTGCACGCGTGCGGCCAGGTGGATCACGCAATCGGCGCAGAGGTCGGCCGGCCACGCTTCGTCGAGGCCATCGAAGTCGGCACCGCCATGCACCCATTCTCGTACGCCGTCGACGCATCCGCCCGGCCGCCGCACCAGTGCGGTGACGGCGTGCCCCGCGGCCAACGCGCGACGACAAACCGCGCGGCCGACGAAGCCGTTCGCGCCGGTAACGACGAGATGCGTCATGGTCGCCTCCGATTCAGCCGACGGACATCGTTACATAACCGTGCGATGCCATTGCCGATGACCACACGCGAAATCGGAGCGGCAGGCACGCGCATGACGGCGCGCCGGACTGCATGGCACGCGGGGCTGCCTGTGCCCAGTGGGCGCACGCATATGGGAAGGGGACCAAAGAAATACACGGCTGGACTCTCGAAAACGAGAAGAATATCGATCGTGGGCGCCGTCATCGATTCGCACCACCGTGGAGCCGGCCGTGGCTGGGCCGATACGAATCGATGCGCGGCCTCTGATTCGACCATAAATGCTGCATCGCTTATGTGACCGCGATCGCCCTCCCCGGCCACGACATCGTGAAAGAAGACGGCCACGGCCGGCATCGGGGTCCATCGGGCGTGCCAAATTGTAACCGTGCCGGCTCGCGGCCTCCAAGCCGGACACCGCGAATGGCCGGGCCGACGACAGTCGAACTGCTGCTTGCAAGCGAGCCGGGCGCGTCTGGGCCGCGACAATCCGGCACGACAGCGATCAGGCCAGCAACGCATCCACCTTTTCGACGAGCGGCGCGATCATTCGCTCCCACCCATGCTCACGTTCTACGAAGGTTCGCGCTCGCGCCGCCATCTCTGCCGATGCGGCCTCGTCGGCAACGAGCTGTTCGATGCACTCGACGAATTCCTCCGGCGTATCGGCGATCAACAGTTCCCGCCCCCCTTCCGCGCCCAAGCCCTCATGGCCCAGCGACGTGGTAACGACGGGTAGCCCGAGCGCCATGTATTCGAGAATCTTGTTCTGCACGCCCGCGCCGATGCGCATCGGACATACGCCGATTGCGCCATCGAAAGCAGCTTGCGCAACCGACTCGACCCGGCCGGTCACTTCGACGCCGTCGTATGCACGAAAACGTTCGGCGAGTGCAGGAACGATCGACCCCACGATCCGGAAACGATAGTCGGCACGCTTGCGCAGCAACGGCAACACGGCCTCGGCGAAAAAGTGGCACATATCCTGGTTCTGGACCGTGCGCATGTCGCCGATGAAAATCATGATCCGGCTCGCCATGCTGCGCGGCGTGTACGGCAGGCCCGACAGGTCGACGCCGTTCGAGCACACCATCACGTTCTTGCCCGACGCGCCGGGAAACAGGTAGTCGCGATCGGTTCTGGACACCAGCACCGAAAGATCGAAGTCGTCGACGATCGTGCGCTCGTAGTCGAGCAGGCGCTTTGCCTCGATACCGAACACGCGCGACTTCAGCCCTCGTACGTTCTTCAACTGCTTCACGCGACTGTAGTTGAGCGAGATCGCGTCGGTCATCTCGAGGATGCGCGGCTTGTCCGACTTGCGTACATATTCAGCACAACGCACGAGATGCACGAATACGCCATCGTGCGACGACAGCAATCTCGCCACCGCCGCCGCAAACGCGCGGCTCCGGTAGTACGCGACCTGCAACGGCGTGCGCGTCGGCAACGCGAGCAGCGTATTGACGTACGACCGACGACGCGACAGGAAAACCCGCTCGACATGGTCGAACACGCCGTCGTCCGGCAACACGGCGCGCATTTCTTCCTCGGTCTCGCACATGCTCAGCAGCGTCAGCGAGTAATGGCGGGACAGCACGCGACAAAGATGGTAGATCCGCAGCTTGTCGCCGCCGATCACCGGGTACGGAAACCGCGGCGTCAGAACCAGCAGTTTCTTCTTGTTCTGGCTCATGACAGGCGGGCCCAGAAATCCTGAATCGATGGACGAACGGCAGACGCCGAAAACGTGCGCGCGCGGTCCATGCCGGCACCGACCGCTACGTCGAATCGCGTGCTGTCGCTCCATATGTTGCGGATCTGCTCGGCCATCTCCTCGACCGAATAAGGATCGAACTGCAGGCCGCACTCGCCGACGATCTCGGGCATCGACGTCGTGTTGCTGCATGCGACGGGCGTACCGGACGCCATCGCTTCCAGCAATGGAATCCCGAACCCTTCGAACAACGACGCAAAGATGAATGCGCGGGCGTGGCGATACTGTTGCCGCAGATCCTCTCGCGACACGTAGCCCAGCAGTTCGACGAAGCCCTCCAGCCCGAGCGCATTCGCTCGCCCGAGAAAGTGCGCGTGATGGTCGGATTTGATTCCCGCGATCCTGAGCCGT
The DNA here is from genome assembly GCF_018417615.1 of Burkholderia sp. LAS2. Taxonomy (NCBI): domain Bacteria; kingdom Pseudomonadati; phylum Pseudomonadota; class Betaproteobacteria; order Burkholderiales; family Burkholderiaceae; genus Burkholderia; species Burkholderia sp. LAS2. Next base: position 1,351,372 of record NZ_CP071052.1, on the reverse strand, counting down.
GCATCATCGCCCAGCGCGGGCCTCGCCATCGCGAAAGCCTGCAGCAAACGGTCAACGTTCTTGCTGGGCACTTCCCCCGCCACCGTGAACAGATACGGTTGGCGGGCAGACCGACTGACCGGCGGCGCGAACCAGTCGTCCGAAATCGTGCACGGAATGACAGGAACGTCCGCCTCGCGCAACCCGAACCGCTCCATCAACTCTCGCTGCGTGAAGCTTGAGATGGTGAGCACGGCGTCGGCCCGGCGGACGAGCCGCGGCACCACTTGGCGACGGTAGACTCGCCCAACAGTCTGATACAGCGATCGCGCCGGCGGCAGCACATGCCACGGCTTCATGTAGATCAGGTCATGGACAACCGCGATCACCCGCGTGTTGCCGGTGGACCGCAGCGGCCCCGTGTTATACGGGCATAGCAGATAGTCGAGCTTTTGCTCGCGGCACAAGCGCGGCAACTCGACCTGTTCCCACCACGGGAAGAAACCATGTCCGTCACTGACAAACGGCCATTCCTCGGCACTCACGCCACTCGGGGCCAGACCCAGCACCGACGAGCTGACCGGTTCCACCAGTTGTCGGGCGAATCGCCCCATGCCGCGGTAATTGCCCACCATCCAGGTGATATCCACCCCCAACTTCACGTGCTGCTCCTCATCCGAGCCGACTCATAAGCGGCGCGAACGCGGCCACTGAACGCGGAGAATCGTACGATCCGGCAGAACGACGCCGATACCTCGTCGCACCCCGCACGTTCGGCAAACTGCCGACGCGAACCCGCCGAGACGGCGTACGCACCACGCGAAACCGACGCGACCATACCGAAACCGACTCTCACCCACGCCCCGCTTCGAACATCCAGCGCAACGTACTCTCCAGCGGAATGTCGTCGAGCGGCCCGATAGCGGCCTGCAATCGCGCACCATTGCCCTGCAATCGGCGCACCTCGTTCGCACGTACGAACGCGGGATTGACCTGCACGTCGATCGTATAGCCGGCGATCTGCTCCATCATCGCGATCACCGCCTTCAGCGACACCGCGCGGCCCGAACAAACGTTGAACACGCCACCAGCCGGTGCCTGTTCCAGAAGGCGCCGATAGGCGTCCACCACGCGCCTCACGTCGGAAAAATCTCGCTCGACATCGATATTGCCGAGCTCGATCACACGCTCGCCGCGCTGGAAATGGCCGACTATCTTCGGCAGCAGAAACTGCGGCGACTGCCCGACACCCGTGTAGTTGAACGGACGCGCAACGACGATCGGCAGTTTGTCTCGCCACAGGCGCGCCAAGTACTCCATCGCCAGTTTGCTAACCGCGTAATCGTTCGCGGGATTCGGCTCGACCGATTCGTCAATGATCTCGACCGCCGCATTGCCATAGATATTGGCGCTGCTCGCCAGCAGAATCGCCCGCGGACGGTTCGCCAGATTCGCGAGCGCTTCCAGCAGGTTCCGCGAACCGACCACATTGGTGCGATAGATCGCGTCCGCATCACCGTGCGCGACGAACGAGACCGCGGCGAGATGCGCGACCACGTCCGGCTGCACGTCCGCGACGACCTTTGCCAGCGCCGCCCGGTCGCACAGATCGACCCGGTACATGCCGGCGCCGGTCGCCTCGGCGCCGTGCGTCGTGCCGAATACGCGATAGCCGGCCGCCTGCAACGACTTCGCGAGATAGTCGCCGGTAAAGCCGCCGAGCCCCGTCACCAGGGCGCGCGGGGTATCAGAACGAGAAGCCGCGTTCATTTCGGCGCAAATCCGCTTCAACCATCATCGCGCACAGCTGCTCCAGCGTCGTCTCCGGTGTCCAGCCGAGCTTCTGCTTGGCCTTCTCCGGATTGCCGATCAGCAGATCGACTTCGGCCGGCCGATGGAACTTCGGATTCACGCGAACCAGCGTCTTGCCGGTGGCGACATCGACGGCGATTTCCTGCTCGTCGCTGCCCTTGAACTCGAGGTCGATGCCGGCCGCCTTGAACGCCATGCTCACGAAATCACGCACGGTCTCGGTCCGGTTCGTGGCCAGCACGTACGTATCCGGCTCGTCGGCCTGCAGCATGCGCCACATACCCTCGACGTACTCCTTCGCAAAGCCCCAGTCGCGCTTTGCATCCATGTTGCCCAGTTCGAGCACGTCGAGCTGGCCGAGCTTGATCTTCGCGACGGAGTCGGTGATCTTGCGCGTGACGAATTCGCGGCCGCGCAGCGGCGACTCGTGATTGAACAGGATCCCGCTGCAGCCGAAGATGTCGTAGCTCTCGCGATAGTTGACCGTAATCCAGTGCGCATACAGCTTCGCCACGCCATACGGGCTGCGCGGATAGAACGGCGTCGATTCGATCTGCGGGATCGCCTGCACCTTGCCGAACATCTCGGACGTGCTCGCTTGGTAGAAGCGGATCTTCGGATTGACGATGCGGATCGCCTCGAGCAGGTTCAGCGGGCCGATGCCGGTGATCTCGGCAGTGGTGACCGGCTGGTCGAAGGACACGCCGACGAAGCTCTGCGCGGCGAGGTTGTACACCTCCGTTGCCCCGGTCGTCTGAAGCAGACGAATGCTCGCCGACAGATCGGTCAGGTCGTATTCGACCAGATGCAGGTTCGGATGCTTGGCAATGCCGAGCTCCTCGATGCGCCAGAAGTTCACCGAGCTGGTGCGGCGGTAGGTGCCGTAGACCGTGTAGCCCTTGTCGAGCAGCAACTCGGCCAGATAAGCACCGTCTTGTCCCGTGATGCCGGTGATGATGGAAATTTTCTTGGACATAATGACCCTACTTTAAGAATACGCTTCATCGCGCATGAGAATTTTTGCCAATTGGCGAGCACTCTGCGCCCAGGTCAGGAACGGCATACCGCGAGACGAAGGCTCCTGCTGCCGGGCCCGGAGCTCCAGCCATGCGTCGATCTCGGTCGCCAGTTCGCGCCCGTCTTGCGCGGAAAAATAGAATGCATGCTCGCCAGCCACTTCGCGAAACACCGGCAGATCCCGCGCGATGATCGCCAATCCATGTTGCGCGGCTTCGATCAGCGGCAAACCAAAGCCTTCACCATAGGACGCCGCAACCAGACACGAGCTCGCCCCATAGATTTTCTCCAAATAGACGTCCGAGGCATTTTCCAGCCAGAACAGGTGGCGCCCCTGCTCCGTGTGTGCCCGCAGGCGGGCGACCAGTTCCTCCACCATCCAGCCCTGTCGCCCCACGACGACCAGATTGACATTCCGATTGTCGCGCCACAGCTGCTCGAACGCATCCAGTACCTGAGCATGCCCCTTGCGGGGTTCCAGCGTCCCCACCATCAGGAACGTCGGGGCATCACGCAGGTGTTGAAGCACCTTGCTTCCGTCTCGCGGGATTTCCGAAGACGTCGCGAAATTTTCGATATCCGCTCCGAGATGGAACCAGTCGATCTCGAACGCGCGTGCGCGATCCGGCGCGTGCGTTGCCAGCCATGACGACAAATCCGCCGCCACGGCCTGCGAAATGCACAGCGCGCCGTCATTCTCCGCCACGACATCGAGCCACCCCGTAAACCCGTCGGCCGCGCCAGGAACGAAATACTGCGGGAGCAGCACGCAAAGCAGATCGTAGATGACAAACTTGACCTGCACACCCTGTAGTCGCATGGTTTGATAAAACGCCCGCTGCGCTGGCACGACCCGCGGTTGCAGATCCAGGCCGACGAATACGTCTCCTGCCGCATAGTCGATCGGCTCGTCCTGCAGCCAGCCGTCCTCGAAGCCCATCAGCCGCGCGGTGAAGTGACGTGCATACCGATAGGAGTCCGTCGTCGTGGCATAAACCGGCTCGACTCGAAAGCCGTCAGGAGGAGAATCCAGCCATTCCTTCAGCAGATTGCGCACGACGCGCTGGATCCCGCTTCTGGCATCCACCTGCACGAGTTCGGAGATGTCGACCAACAATTGCCGCTTGTTGTTGCGCGGAACAAAGCTCCTCGCCGCGCTCAGCGCCCAGGTGCGCAACTGGTCGTCGCTGGCCTGGCCGGCGCGAAGCGCGATGGCGCGAGACAATACGACGGGATTCGCATTCGCCTGGAGATAGAACCGCTCGATAGCATCGCGATACTGTTGCGCACAGACGTCGGGCGCATGGGCAGTGACGATGATGTCCCGCGCGCGCGCGCCCATCCGTTGCCGGCGTGCCGGATCCGAGCGCAGCGTTTCCAGCGCCTCGACCAGTTGCTCGTCGGAAAACTCGTCCGGCAACATCCATACCGCCTCGCGATCCAGGTCTGCCATGCTTCCGTTGGCATTGACGATCGTCGCCTTGCCGTAATTCATGCAGTCCAGCACCGTCCCGGACGTCTCGCCGCGAGACAGCGTACGCAACTGGACGCCGACATCGACTGCCGCCAGATACCGGCGGAACATCTGCGCATCGGCCCAACCCGTGATGCGGACCCGACCGCCCATTTGCCGAATGGTGCGCGCGAGTTTCTCGCCATACTCGGTCGGCTGATTTTCCCCGACGAATATCAGATGACAAGCCCGATCGCGCGCGAGGGCTGACTGGCCCCACGCATGAAGCAGCCGGTGATTCAACTTGGACGGCCCGAGGCCGCCGAACGCGCACACCACGAAGTCGTCCTTGCCGATCCCCAGCGCGTCGCGCGCGTCCCCGCCGCCCGACGCGGTACTCGCATCGCGCATGTGAGGAATGACGGTCCAATCAGCTACGTCCCCGCCATACCAATGACGAGCCAGCCGCAGTGAATTGGGAGAATGGACGATCACGCCGAGGCTCTTCTGGACCACGCCCAGGCTGCACGGATACTCCCAGACCGCGTTCGCAATATCCGCGCTCAGATGTCGTGCCCGCAGGCCGACGTACCCGTGCGCGTCATACAGTGCCTTGGACCAAGCGTCGGAGCGGTTCCCGTGAATGGCCATGTGCGCAAGCACGCCCGACAGAAAGAAATCGTGCAGAACAACGACTCCCGGTACGGCTTCCAGCAGCGAAAACATGTACTCGTGGAATGACGAGTTGCCGAAATGATAGAGCACCCGATCGTACGAAGCCGCATGCTTGCGCAGCCACGCCGGCGTTTTGACCGAGACGGGCGCGAACTGGTCGAGCCGCATTTCCCGCGCTGCCTGCGCATCGACGATGACGTCGATATCGTAAAAGCGCGCCAGTTCCGGCAGCAATTCGGCGCTGTAGTCGGCGATCCCGGTGCGGGCCGGCGGCATCGGCGACACGTAGGCCAGTTTGGGCCGTTTCGACTGGACTTCCGGCTCGCGCGTTTCGGCGAGCCAAGCCCGACGCCGCCGCTCGATTGCATCGAGCGCGCACCGCCCGCTGCGGTCCCACGAGAACTTGCCCGCCTGACGCGTCCCGTGTTCGATCAGTGCCTGACGATAACCCTCGTCCGTCAGGCCACGCTGCATGTGCTGCGCAATCGCGTCGTCGGATTTGGGATCGAACAGCGCTTCCTCCCAGCCAATCACCTCGGGAACGCTCGACGTATTCGCGCCGATGACGGGCGCGCCGCAACGCATCGCCTCCAGCACCGGCAAACCGAAACCTTCATGCCACGAAGGAAAGACGAACAAGCGACACAGATTGTAGAGCGACAGCAAATCCTCGTCGGGCACAAAGCCCGTGCATACGACATCAGCCGCGTCCAGGCCGACTTGCCGGGCCAGGCGCGTCAATGCATCACGGCTAGCCGGTTGAATCGAACAAACGATCGCCAACTGGTGCGACTTCCTCAACTCGGACGGCAGCAATGCGAACGCGCGGATCATGCCTTCGACGTTCTTGCGGTGATCGATCCCGCCCGTATAGAGCACGAACGGTTTCGTCAGCCCGTATTTGCTTCGCAGCGCAGCTTCGCGCTCGGCGGCAATCTGCTCGGGACGGAACCATGCGTCGACATCGGCGGACATGTTGACCGACCACTCGGGCGAGAGATCGAGATATTCGATCCCTTCCGAGCGAGACGATTCGGAAATGGCCAACCACAGATCTGCGCGTCGAAGATGTTCGATTTTCTCGAGGTACCAATCCTTGAAAAGAGGATTCTCAAGATAAGGCTTGGTATAGATGTATGGAATCAGGTCGTACAGCGTGACCGCGACCGGCACGTTCGTCTGAAGCGCGTGAATGCTGGTGACCGAATCATCGCCGAAGCCTTCGAAGTAGCTGGCGATATAAATGAAGTCCGGCTTCAGGCTCGTCAGAAAGGCTTCATAGGTCAATTCGCTCGCGTGGCGGCGCCAGCCATTGGCTTTATCCGCATGCGCGACGGGCGCCGCTGCATACCAGACGTGAATGTTCCCAGCCGGGAGCAATGCCTCGAACTGCTGGCGCAGGACCCTTGCAGACTCGTCGAACGCGCCATTCAGCGCCAGTACGATTTCGTGGTCGCCGCGATTCCGGATCATCGCCTTGACGATGGACTCGGTGTAGCGGCCCACGCCGCGGTTGCGCGAATTGAGGCTCTGCGCCCCTTGCATGTCTACAACGATACGCATTATTCAGTATCCCCATGGTCCGGCGCGAACGCTGACTTGAGTGCCATGTACGCTTCGCGCGCGCGGGGTGTCAAACCGTCATCATCGATCGGCTTTCTCTGCATCGACTGCGCAGGCGCGCCCACGATGATCCGAACGAGCCTCTGCTTCACACCCGGCATCACGCCCAGCGCTCGCACCGCCAATCGTCGCAGACGAGGGTTGCGATTGACGTACGCGACGCTTCGGAACAGCACACGCCTCATGCCGGATTTGCACGTCGCTTTCGCTCCACGAGCGAGCGTGACGGCGCTTCGCATGGGCGCAGTAGCACGCCAGGACGTGCTGCCATAAACCGCCTGCAATCGCTCGACGGCGTGCTGCGCGTTGTCCTGGGCCCGCCTGAGTTCCCCGGTCGTTTGCTCCAGGTCGCCCCGGACACACCCCAGGTCGCTGCGAATCTGCGCGAGTTCATCGAGGACCCGCATCAGCTCACGGCGGGTGCCGTCCACTTCTTCGCGAGTCAAGCCCAGTTCGCGATGAAGGCGGCCAATTTCGCTCTGGGCCTGTTGATGAAAGCGCCCGATTTCGCCCCGGGTCTGCTGAATCTGTTCAGCGGCATGCTCATGCGCCCCGGCGGCCGCTGCCTCGAAACGCGCAGCAAGCTCGGCCAGCGACAGCCCGTAATCGGCATCGAACGCTTCGTCGAAAAGTGCCGCGTCGGCTTCGCCGCAGGATTTTTGGGCAACAATGGCGTAATCCGGACTTACACCGCCGAGCACATCCATGAGATGGGCTCGCGCACCCTCTTCCAGCAACGCAGCGGACTCCTGCAGTCGAATTCGCTTGACTCTGGCAAATCCGGCATGCTCGCCCACGAAGCTCAGGAGTTCAGAAGGAATCGGTCGAACGTGAGTCGGATCCAGATAGAAATTGCAGCCCGCGACGACGATATTTTCCGGGTTCGGCGTCTCGAGAATCAACAGACCGCCCGGCTTCAGTACGCGCAACGCTTCGCTGACGATTCGTCGAACTTGCTCGAACGACACATGCTCGACAACGTGAAACGCCGAAACGAGCGCGTGACTATTGGCGTCGAGCGCAGCGAGATACTCGATGGCATCGCCCTGAAATACCGACTGACCGCGCTCCCGACATGCTTCCAGCATATCGCCATCGAGGTCCACGCCGATCGCGGCGAACCCCGACTCCCCCATCAACTCCAGCCATTCACCGCGACCGCAACCCAGATCGAACGCTTTCCCGCCCGGATAGAGCCTCGCAAGGGGCGCAATAAACGGCCGGTATTTCGCCAGCCGACTCTTGATCAGTTCCCTTGGGCCTCGATGCTGATCTTCAAACGCGCGATAAAAGCTATCCACTACGACAAACTCCTCACCATCGTCCAGCAGCCAGGCCACATCGACGAAATTATCCACCACCGGCAAGTAGCACCGCGAGAAGCGCGGCTCCTGGATCAGGTTGACGTCACGGGTGAACGCGTTCCGGGCGCAGCCCAGCGCTTTCACGCATGTGCTCCACGGCAACTTGCCCGCATCAAAGGCGATATGTCGACATCAGACCCGCGGCACGCCTGCGCCGCGAGCAGGCCATCGCTGGTCAAGAACGGCACAGCCGCGCCAAACCGGAATTCCGAACCTGGAATGGAATTCCCAGTTGGCGCTTCACGCCATGAGCCCCGCTAGATCCGAAGGACTGGCGTCATTTCCGGGGCATCAAGCCCGGCCGTATACGTCTTCGAAGCGAACGATGTCGTCTTCGCCGAGATATTCGCCGCTCTGCACTTCGATCATCACGAGGTCCAGCACACCGGGATTCTCGAGGCGGTGCTTGTGACCGGCGGGAATGTAGGTGGATTCGTTGGTCCGAACGAAAATTTCCCGATCGCCATTGACGACCTTGGCCATCCCGCACACGACGATCCAGTGCTCGCTGCGATGATGATGCATCTGCAAGCTGAGGCTCGCACCCGGCTTGACTTCGATGCGCTTGATCTTGAAGCGCGGGCCTTCCTCCAGCACCGTGTACGTGCCCCACGGGCGACTCACCGTGCGATGCAGTTTGTATGCATCGTGATTCTGCTTCTTCAGGCGTGCTACCACCTGCTTCACGTCCTGCGCGCGATCGGGGTTCGCGACCAGCAGAGCATCCGGCGTATCGATGATCATCAGGTCGGCGACGCCAACCGCCGCGACGACACGATCCTGGCTCTGCACATAGGTGTTCCGGCTATCGACGAAGATCGCCTCGCCGACGGCCCGGTTGCTGTCCTGGTCCGGCACGGTCAGGTCGCGCACCGCGCCCCACGAGCCGATATCGCTCCAGCCGAAACTGGACGGGACGACTACAACCTTCGACGAACGCTCCATCACCGCATAATCGATCGAGATGTCGGGCATCTTCTGGAACGACTCGGCGGGAATCTCGAGCATCTGCGCCGACCCCTTGTCCGCCTGCAGCGACGCCCAACACTCATCGGCGGCCGTCGCAACGTCCGGGGCGTGGCGCGCCATCTCGTCGAGAATCACACCGGCCTTGAAACAGAACATGCCCGAGTTCCACAGGTAGTTGCCGGCTGCGACATATTCGGCAGCCTTCACCGCGTCGGGTTTCTCCACGAAGCGCAGCGCCACGCGGCCGTCGCCGACCCGATCCCCCGCCTCGATGTAGCCAAAGCCCGTGTCTGGCCCCGTCGGCACGATGCCGAACGTGACCAGTTTGTCCTGCTTCGCGAGTTCGATCGCGCTCGCGACCGCAGCCGAGAAACCCTGCTGATCCTGCACCAGATGATCGGCTGCGAGCACCAACATCAGCGCGTCGCGCCCGTACTTGTCCGCCACGTGATGCGCCGCCATCGCCACGGCGGGCGCAGTGTTGCGACCGGTCGGCTCGAGCATGAATACACCGGACTGCTGATTGCCGAGCGCGGCATAGCCAAACTCGTCCTTGCTCATGAAGTAGTAGTCGCGGTTCGTGACCGTCAACAGTTCTCCGCGCTCGGATTCCCCATCATTGCCGCTCGCCGCTGCCGCCCGGCGGTAGGTTTTCACGAGCAAGCTCTCACCATCCGCAAGCTTCATGAACGGTTTGGGATGCCCTTCGCGGGAAACTGGCCACAGTCGGGTGCCAGCACCACCGGACAGGATGACGGGGATTAACATCGCATTCACTCCAGAAATTTAGTATCCGTTGGCAAGGTCGAGCCTTCGCCATGTGCATCAATACACCGCCGGCATCGGTGTCGGCCGGTCGCATCAGACCGCGCCGAAACAGGAATTATAGCCGGCGAACCACCTTACCCGGAAACGGCCGGGGCGCCCGGGACAACCGCCGGGGAAGGCCGGGGCATTCCCCAGCGCCCGCAACACGTCGACCTCGGCGCGCGCGGCGTCGTGACGCGTCACTCGCTCAAGCACAGCTGCAACGCATCGCGCCAATCCGGCATCTGCAAGCCGAATGCGGCCGTCAGCTTCCCCTGCGCCATTCGCGAGTTGGCCGGCCGCCTTGCGGCCGTCGGATAGTCATCCGAGGAAATCGGCACGACCCTCGGCGCGCGCGAAGCCATCGCGATGGCGAATATCGCTTCGGCAAAGCCGCACCAGGAGGTCGCACCGGCAGACGTGAAATGGTAGATACCGGAGCGGCGCGCCCACCAGTCGGCGTCAACCGATGCCGCGCCCTGGGCGACGATGTGCGACGTCGCGGTGGCGATCGTCCTGGCCCAGGTCGGCGCGCCGACCTGATCCGCAACGACCCGCAACTCGGCGCGCTCGGCACCCAACCTCAGCATCGTGAGCAGGAAGTTGCTGCCGCGCCGGCCATACACCCAGCTCGTTCGCAAGATCAAATGCGCACATCCGGTCGCCGCGATCGCGCGTTCACCCTCGAGCTTCGTCGCTCCGTATGCATTCAGGGGATTCGTCGCGTCGGTTTCCACATACGCGCCGGCTTTCGCACCGTCGAACACGTAATCGGTCGAGTAGTGAAGCAGCGCGCCGCCGCTACGCGCCGCCTCCTCGGCAAAGACGCGCGGCACGTCGACATTCAGCCGTCGCGCGAGCTCGATTTCGGTCTCCGCCTTGTCCACCGCCGTATAAGCGGCTGGATTCACGATCAGCGTCGGCTTCAGCTCCCTGACGAAAGCGCGCACACGATCAAGATCCGTAAGATCGAGCGTCGACCGGTCACACGGCACCACTCGGCCGAGCCCCTGGAGCGATCGCAACAATTCGAAACCGACCTGGCCGTTTACCCCGGTCACGAGAATCGTCGGCTGCGTCATATCCCGCCTCAAACGTAGACCTCGGCTTCGCTGAGTCGCGCCCCCGCGGCATCCTTGGGCGCCAGCAATGGTTCCACATCGATTGGCCATTCGATCCCGATCTCCGGATCGTTCCATACGATGCAGCGCTCGTGCTCGGGATACCAGTAATCGGTCGTCTTGTACAGGAACTGCGCAGCGTCGGAGCGCACGACGAAACCGTGCGCGAAGCCCGGAGGAATCCATACCTGCCGATGGTTCTCGGCCGACAGCACGACGCCGACCCACTTGCCGAAATTCGGCGAGTGCTTGCGGATGTCGACCGCGACGTCGAATACCTCGCCTTCCACGACGCGCACAAGCTTTCCCTGCGCGTGCCGGATCTGGTAGTGCAGGCCGCGCAGCACCCCTTTCGTCGAGCGTGAATGATTGTCCTGAAGGAATTCGACGCCCGCCGCCACGTGTTCCGCGAAGTCGCGCGCGTTGAAGCTTTCATAGAAATGGCCACGCGCATCGCCGAACACCTTCGGCTCGATGATCTTGACTTCCGGCAGCGCCGTTGCCGTTACTTGAATTGCCATGCGACCTGATCCAAAAGAACGTGTTCGAGATAGCGCCCGTAGCCGTTCTTCGCGAGCGGGACGGCAAGCTTGCGCAACTGATCCGCGTCGATCCACTGCCTGCGATAGGCGATCTCCTCGGGACAGGCGACAACGAGCCCCTGGCGCTTCTGCAACGTCGCAATGAACGTAGCCGCATCGATCAACGAATCGTGCGTGCCGGTATCGAGCCATGCATAGCCGCGCCCCATGATCTCGACGTCGAGCCTGCCGTCGGCGAGATAGCGCGAATTCACGTCGGTGATCTCGAGTTCGCCACGCGCGGACGGCTTGATATCGGCGGCGATGTCGCACACCTGATTGTCGTAGAAGTACAGGCCCGTCACCGCATAATTGGAGCGCGGCTTGGCCGGCTTTTCCTCGATCGACAGCGCGTGGAACTGCTTGTCGAATTCCACGACGCCATAACGCTCGGGATCCTGAACGTGATATGCGAACACGGTCGCGCCCGATTCCTTCGCGTCCGCATGCTCCAGTTTTTTCGCCAGATCGTGCCCGTAGAAGATGTTGTCACCGAGAATCAGCGCGGACGGATCGTTGCCGATGAACTCCCTGCCGATGATGAACGCCTGCGCGAGCCCGTCCGGTGACGGCTGTACCGCGTAGCGGATATTCATCCCCCACTGACTGCCATCGCCGAGCATCGCCTCGAAGCGCGGCGTATCCTGCGGTGTCGAAATGATGAGTACGTCGCGGATCCCTGCCACCATCAGCGTGGACAGCGGATAGTAGATCATCGGTTTGTCGTAGACCGGCAGGAGCTGCTTCGATACGACATGCGTGATCGGATACAGTCGCGTGCCGGAACCGCCTGCGAGAATGATGCCTTTACGTGCCATCGGCCATGCCCTCAAGTGCGTTGCGCGTAATTCGTCTCGACCCACTTGCGATATTCGCCCGATACGACATCGTCAACCCAAGCCTGATTGTCGAGATACCAGCGTACCGTCTTCGCCAGCCCCGTCTCGAACGTCTCCACCGGCTTCCACCCCAGTTCGCGTTCGAGCTTGTGCGCGTCGATCGCATAGCGGCGATCGTGGCCCGGACGATCCGTCACGTAGGTGATCTGGTCACGATAGGAGCCTGCCCCCTTCGGACGCGCGCTGTCGAGCAGGTCGCACAGCGTATGCACGACGTCGAGATTCTTCTTCTCGTTCCAGCCGCCGATGTTATACGTCTCGCCCGGGACGCCGCGCGCAAGTATCTCGCGGATGGCACTGCAATGATCGCCGACATACAGCCAGTCGCGCACGTTCTGGCCGTCGCCGTAGATCGGCAGCGGCTTGCCCGCAAGCGCGTTCGCAATCATCAGCGGAATCAGCTTCTCGGGGAACTGATAGGGGCCATAGTTGTTCGAGCAGTTCGTCGTCAGCGTCGGGAGGCCGTACGTATGGTGATAGGCACGCACCAGGTGATCGGAGCCGGCCTTTGTCGCCGAGTACGGGCTGTTCGGCGCATATGGTGTCGCTTCGGAGAATTGCGGATCGGTCGCGGACAGCGAGCCGAATACCTCGTCGGTCGACACATGCAGGAAGCGGAATTCGGCCTTGTCGACATCACGCAGCCCGCTCCAGTGCGCGCGCGCCGCGTCAAGCAGCGTAAACGTGCCGACGACATTGGTCTGCACGAAATCGGCGGGGCCATGGATCGAACGGTCAACGTGGCTTTCGGCGGCGAAGTGCACGACCGCACGCGGCTTGTGTTCGGCAAACAGTGCGTCGAGCGCGGCGCGATCGCAAATATCGACACGCGCAAATACGTGCTTCGGATCATCAATCAGCGACTGCAGCGTGCGCAGATTGCCCGCATAGGTCAGCTTGTCGACATTGAGCACGGGTTCGTCGTGGTGGTGTAGCCAGTCGAGAACGAAGTTGGCACCGATAAAACCCGCACCGCCCGTCACCAGAATCATGGGACTCCCTCTAGAAATGTGCGGCACGCCCGGTCGGGGCGCTCGTCGCATGACATATCACGGGTGGCAACGCCCGAGCCTCGTCAGGCCCGGATTTTAACCGGTCACCATGAGCGTCAATGTCACGAAGTGCTAATTTTTGCGAGAAAATGCAATGATAGGAAATTGCATCAAGCAAAATTCATGCCTGCAACAAATTGATACAACGATCGTAAAAAATCGATCGGCTGAAGCGACGCCAAGATCGCGCACGATGGAGCGTTGTCTGTTCTACCAAGCCACCAACGTGTCTCTTACCCACTCACTCGGAATGAACTGCGATGCAGGAAAATCTGGCGACTCAGAGCATTCCGGCACGGAGCGAACAAGCCGCGATCGTGTCCGGCCCGCACTCCCCCTATCATTGTCGCGCCCCACTATGGGCCGCGGCACTCGCCGCTGTGAGTAGGAAATGGGCCCAGGTCGCTGTCGAACGTCTGTTGCTTGCTCACTGTCTTTGGCCGGCCCTGATCAGTATGCGGGGGGACGGCGTCAGGACCGCTGCCACGCTCCTGACCTCGGTTGCCCACAAAGTCTTCAGCCGCCCATCGACCTAAGCCGACCCGTGCTCCCCGTTGCCCGACACTTAGGCCCGTCGAGCCGCGGCGAGCATCCTCCGAGCGCGGAAACAAGGTGCTCAAGCGCACCTCGCCCCAGCCGCCTTCTCGGCATTGCGAGACGGCGCCTCGCGGGCTGACCACGCCCACCAGATCCAACAGGGCAACCATCACAATCAAGCGCTCATCGCACTCTCGTTATGGAACACGACTGTCCGGCAAGTGTCACCTGCTAAAGTCGCTCCATCCAGTTTCGATAGGCCGATGCACGCGTCAGAAAGTATGGCCGAATCGCGTAGCCCAAGGTATCGAAAACTCTTCGATGCCTTCGGTAGATACGAATGGCATCTTGCGGGACAATCAAACGTCGCCAGAGCCCTGGGCTTCCCTGCCATCCGTGCCGGTTCGGCGTCGCACGCATCTTCTCGAGACTGAGGTGCGCCAGCCAGGGAACGACGTCCTGTGCACTACCCCCTAATGCAGCGATCTGATTGCCAAGCACCACTTCAGGGTTCGCAACGGCATCTTCGTATCGAAGACGAAGCACATCGGGATCGTTCCACCATTGATAGGTGATCGAAAGCAGATCTTCGGCACCCATGCTGAGAGCGTACTCGAGAAACTCGGCCGAGGACGGGCTGGCGCTCGCCAGCTCCGCAGGCAATTTCACATTCCCCTCAAGCCATCGGCTCGTTCCCGGTTCGTATCGAATGTAGTGCAGCGCCGATACAAGAACGTCGAGTGGATGTCTTGCTACCGTCAATATCCGAAATTGATTCGCGCGAAGCCAAGCTTGAAAGTTCGGCTCGCGATACCAATGGATCTGAAGGAAGCACCTCGGCGGTAAAACAGCCGGAGCATCGAGATAATTGTGAACTGCGATCTCCTGCATGGACAGTGCGCCTGCGAGCGTTGATCTGATCCATGAATTACCGCTCCGCGGGGAACTCACCACCGCGATACGCAAAATTTCGCTAGATGGGCAATCCTGAGCGTTGGTGGACAAACTATCTCCTGTAACTCGCATATACATTCCAGATAACGAAAGGTCTCACGCAGCCGCCTCAATCGGCGATGTCCCTTCCTCACCCATTCTGCCGCACGGCGGAGCAATGACAGCGGAAGTCATGGCTCTAGCCCCGAAAATTGCGTCGCGCCGATCCCAACGCTTGTATCGCTGGCCCGTGCTGGAATCACACGCCTGACAGCATCCGACAATCCGCCGATAGGCCGTACCGATTCGACCGACCGGCGACACATCTTACGGTTTTCCGTCAGCCCCAGCGCGCTTCACGCCCCGTAGGCCTTGCGGCTCAAAACGTGAAGCAGGCATTCAGTGACGTGCGGCCTCTGCCTCTTCAGCGGAACAAAAAACGAGTTCAATGTCCGGATTCATGTACGACACTGCTGTCGAAACGTTGCTCACAATGTGGAGAAGCACATTGCAATGTGCCATGGTCATCGCGTCGCGAATGACCTCCCAAGCCATCCTGATGTTCCAGTTATCAGGATTTGCAGCGACCAAGTGCTGTACCTGAAAGCCTTCTGCGCGACGCTCCTCTGCCCCCAACTGGTCGTAGCGTGCGTCTTCAGCCTCGGTCGTTCGACGGACATCCTCATAGCAAAAAACCTTGTCGCCAAATTCTCTCTTGAAGACATTAATTACTCGATCCTGATCCGTCGCGAGGAATACCGCCCAGTCTGCAGAATCCTCTTCGAATCCGCGAGCATCGATCTGGCGCCTGATCCCATCTATATATGATTGAATGTGTGCAATTTTTCCGCCCGGCTGCTCGATCACGTGACTCGGATGCTTGACGTGCGCCGCGATCATAAATTTCCCGGCAAAGTTCGCCCGGAATTCGTCCAATTCACGCTGGTATGGAGCGCGCAAATGCACATGATCCTTGAACGCCTTGTTGTATTGTGAGCGAATACGAGAAAATTGGCCGCTCTTATACAATTTATACGCATGGACATAGGTAAGTTGCGGCTCACGTTCGTGATTGAACACCGCAACAGGCGGACGCCCCTTGGTGTACAAAAAGCTCTCGTCGTCCATATCTGCGTCGCTGAGGCCGTAGAGCGGCTCGAACAGCTTGGACCACACATTTCCCTCGCTCGGGCGCCCATAGCAAAAGCTCATGAATTGAGCCGTACCCAAGCGCTTGATCATGCGATCCACGTTCCAGTCCGGCAAGACCATATGACACCGCTTGTCACGCTGGTCCCACACCAAATGGCTCATGAATGCATTGAAGACCGAGAAGAAGCCGCCGTCATGAGACTGCACAACGGTACGATCAACACCAGGAAGTGATGCAGAACGATGCCCCAGAAGGCGCTCCACGGTCGCTGGCAATTCGGCCGGCAATCGGGCGAAGCGTGAACCGCATTGCCGGGGCCGAAATGACCGAAGCTTGGTATCGATCAACTCACCGTAATTCAGCTCCAGATTGGTAAAACTGAACTCGGCAGCGAGTTGGCGTCGCGCGCGTACCGTCGTCGCGCTTATGCCAGACGAAACGTATTCAAAAGCGCCTGTGAGCGCCGCGCTGATATCGTCGATGTCCGCGGCAAATTGCCGACCGACGACAAGGTTGTCGATTTCCGGATAACGCGCCGGCATCGCAATAGTAGCCGGTATAGCAAAGACGCCAGGCGTCGAAACTAGATCGTTATGTCCCCCGACGGCCGTTATTGCGAGTACTTTCCCCAATGCCAGAGCTTCTCGCGGCCCAATGGAATATCCTTCACCGCGAGAGCAATTCACGAAGACATCACAACCCTCGATCAGTGCATTTTTCTCTTGATCAGTCAGGGGAGCACAACTGATGACAATATTCGTGGCTTTTCTAGAGTCGACCAGATTCTTGACGCGCTCAAAGCTTGAGCCGATAGCTAGATTCGAATGTATCGTGAGCTCCACGTCCTGTCGATCACCGAAAGCACGAATGAACCCCTCAACAAGACCCTCGACACCTTTACGCGCGTGAAATGCGGCAATCGAACAGAATTTGATCTTGCCATTCGACGATGCTCGATAAGGGCGACTCAACAGCCCTTCAATGTCCAAGGCGAGCGGCAGTGTACCCACCCCTATCTCGACGCCCGATCTCCGAGCCACACCCTCCAAGTGATGGCTCATGAAGAGCGCAAAATCGAAGTGCTCGTTAAGCACTTTGACCCATTGAGACGGTAGTTCATCGGAGTCGTAGGCGATATGAGCAAATCGCAATGCACCCGGCGGAACCAGGGTGTAATTCAAATCATATGCACCGTTCCATAGCACGTCCGCATAGAAGACAACCTTCGCCTGCGAAAGATCGGCGCAAACAGGAATCACCGTCCCATTCGGCAGTACGATTTCGCGCTCTGCACGGAAATGCGGCTCGGTCGGAAAAATGGAAACATCATAAAATCGGCTCAACATCTCACACGCCGCATAAGTCACAGCGCCAATTCCAGTGCCGAAAGTACAGCGACCAATGATGCAAATCGAATTCGATACCAAAATTTGCTCCATTAATACTAGGATCGGCGTTGCATCATGCGCTTTATACATCGCAGCGGACCGGTCAATTTCCACGATGTACTCTGAAGCACCGCGTGCAGTGCGGCCGACACGCGCTCCTCTTGCAAGCGGAGCGTACCGACCATGTGCTCAAACTCGTCGACCTTCCCCTGCAAGCGTCCGCTTTCCTGGTTCACCCACGCAACATGTCTGGCTGACTCGTCGACCCTTTCCTGCAAGCGCACTCTTTCCTGGCTCAGCCACGCAGCATGTCTGGATGATTCGAATAGTTCCTGGTAGGCGGCGTCGCGCTCGGCGCTGAGCGCTTGTCCGGACTTTTCATTTTCGGTCAATCGGACGCGCAACTCGGCCAATTGGATCCGATGGTTCTCAAGATCTCCCTCGCTTGCCGCAAGCCGCACCTTGAGTTGATCGATCCCGTCGTGCGAGATCTCGGGATTCTTCATGACGCAATCTTGGCTTGCGTCTTCCAAAATAACTTGCGACGCCTGCTCGCCGTGCGCCTGATTAGTCATGTTGTGATATGCGCCCTTCAACCGTACCTCTAACTCTTCTCGTGCGCCCTTTTCCAAAAGCCATCCCTCATGAGCCTGCTGCAACTGCCGCTGCAATTCAGCGAGTTGCCGCTCCAAATCCGTCGCACGCCGAATCATGTCGGACTCCGATGCCCGAACAAATCCGTCAAACCAGTTTGGCGGAACCATAAAGGCGTGCTTCAATTCGTCCATTTTTTCCGCTGACACATAGAAGCGATTCAGGCCATCGAAATAAACGAAATGATATTTCGCTTCCAGCAAAAGAACTTCCCAACCTTCATGGGACGGAATTTGGGAATTCGGCTCCGTAGCCTCGACCAGGATGATCCAGGGACGAAAGGTATTGAAATCGGCACTCGCCAGCACCTCTCTTTCGTTACCCTCCACATCGATTTTGAGAAAATGGACTGGCTTCTCGCCGACATATGTCTCGCATATATCGCGCAATGTCGTGACCGCCACTGTTACCTGGCTGATGTCCCAGTTCGCGTCCCTATACTCTTCCGCGAGTTTTGGAATACCCGTCGAAATCCCGTTACCGCCATCCACTGCGAAATACCGGGCGACCGTCTGCCTGTTCTCCACGGCGACTTGTAGATTGACGTCTTGAGGTCGCGCCCGAGCCAGCCTCTCGAACGGCCCCGGCATTGGCTCGATGTTGATGCCACGCCAGCCACGTTCGTAGAATGCTGCCGTTACCGAATCTGCATACGGTTCGGCAGCGCCGACATCTATGTAGAATCCGCGATCGACTTTAGCGAGCGCGCGCCGGAGCATCACATCTTCATAGTTCTGCGCGTACGATACAAATTTCATCGATCAAACAACTCGAATGACCACACGTTAGAGAGATGGTGTGCCGCCTCTTTACGCGCAAACACACCAGGGGCAATACCATCCAATTACTTTCTGGCTGACTCAACGTTCTTGCAGTACCAGTCGTAAGTAATCGCCAACGCTTCGTCGAACGAGAATCGTGGCTTGAATCCCAACGCCGTCAGACGCGAGATATCGTATGCTCGCAGCTTTTGGCCATCTGGCTTTGTCGCATCCCATTCCACGTTGCCGCTGAAGCCGGAAATCTGGCAAAGCGTGTCGACCGTATGCCGAATCGTATACGATTGACCGGTCGCCAAATTGATTGCGCCGGTGTGTTTTTCGGCGATAAGGCGAAGCGCGTATGCGGCGTCGCCACTGAAGAGAAAGTCCCGTTCCGCCTTCCCGGACCCCCAGACGGAAATGGGCTGCCCTAGAACAGACGCACGATAGAACTTCGACACAAGAGATGGAATGACATGCCCGAATTTCTCGTCGAATTTGTCATGCGGACCAAAGAGATTGGTGGATACGCAAAATGCGTAGTCCATTCCGTATTGATCTTTGTAGGCCTCCAGTTGCGCAAGCATACCGCGCTTGCTGTGTGCGTACGGAGCCTCGGAATGATGCGGCGCCCCAACCCAGATTTCTTCCTCCGACATCGGGAGACGCACTTGATCAGAGTAAATGGCTGTCGAGCCCATGGCGACAAACTTCTTACAGCCTGTCTGACGCGCAGCCTCGACTACGTTGGTGTTGATCCGAACGTTGTCCAGATACGCGATACCTCGATTGGACATATTCCCCATGATGCCGTACACCCGAGCCGCCATATGGAAAACTATAGTCGGGCGCAATTCATTGAACATTGCTTCAGTCGCGTTTTGATCTCTAAGATCAACGTCGCTGCTCGTGATTGCGACGACGTTCGAGTACCCCGAATCCGCCAATTCCTGCTTTAATGCGTGACCGATCACTCCACCGGCGCCCGTGATCAAGACCCGCTCTTCAGATTCCGCCATTCCTAAACTCTCCAAATTTTTACCAGTTGCTTTCCTGTCAAACGCTTCGCGACCGCAATCGAGTTCAACATTGGAAGAGCACACGGTGTCGCAAACGTCACAATCCGCAACAATTATACAGACACTACCCTACCTGCTACCCTGAACCTACGAAGGAGGCGACGGCAAGTGTGATGGGCCGCGGGGTCCTCAACGCAACTGCTCGCGCGCGGCGACTGGACCAAGAGGACGAGGTCGTCACGCTCCAAAGACGGAGGTAAGCTGCGGGAGTGGATCGCCGGCCACGAGCATGACTCAGCACTTGTACATGTAGACAATTTCGGGTATGCCGCGCGCGCCTTGTCCCGGTTGTCCTCGCGAGCCTGCCGTGGACGCGTAATGATAAAGCTCCATAAATTACGCCCATAAGTTTCAACAGCCTCTGTCGCGCACGAAAAGGCACAATTCAATGTCGTTGAAAGCGGCTGTCGGATTCAGATCGCCGAACCCGCACACATCCCTCATCAGTCGCTTTCCGGATCTGCCGAAAGACCGCGGTTACGCCCCTCCAAAGCACCCATTCGCGGCGATACAGTCGGAGTACCCATAACGCGGCGGCAGCGGGATCCCAGGTCGGCCGCCATCGACGGTCACATTGTCAGTGCTGAACAATTGAACGGTCGCTCGTCGCGAGGCACACGGATCCGAGTCTGGCTCACGAGCGATTTGACATGCGCAATCTTGACCGAATCGTCCGCTTCGTTACCGACGGTAACGATTTCATGGCCGGGGAAATGCGTCCTCGCTACAACGCTGTCGATGCCAGCACCGGTCGGCCGCAAACCGCGTCAGGATGGTCTGACTCATGAGAGGTGGCACGGGCTGGCTGCTTCGGCTAGCGGACACGGCAGTTTCACCCCGTCTATTCGACGGCGCCCAGATGCCACGCCATACGAAATGCGGCTTAACACGCGCCGCCCTCCTTGACGCCTGGCCTCGCATCGGCTAGCGAAACACTCGCGACCGGCACGCGTCGCCAATACAGTACGCCGGGGAATATTGACGGATGCCGGCGGCGCCGAACTGCTCGATGAATCACAACTCAATGCACCAATCCTGCCGAGTTTGAAGCCGACATGGAATCCGCCCCCTCTCCACGAGCCTCTTGTGAAGCGCGCCCGAACGGCAAAATATGCTTTCCGAATAGAAGAGATGCGAGTCCCAAGCACATTCGAAATACCAGTCGTTACGAACACCAAACGCGTCGATCCGGTCTTCGTCGGAGTAGATGATGCAAACGTGCGGCTTTAGCCACAATTGCGGAGGACGTACGTCGAATGGATGAACAGCACCGCATTAATCGGCCCACGCATGCCGTCGGGCGAACTATGGCGGCACCACTCTGCGATTCGGCTGCGCACGTATCGGTCGCATGCTCTCGGCAGGATCGACAACTGTCCGGGAAACGCGAGCCGTGCGCCGCCGACATCAGGTTGCCCTGTGACGCAGACGTCGTTATCAGCAACGCAGGGAAATGAGGCAGAAAAAGCTGAACGAGGTAACCTGGCACCGCACTCCATCAATGATCACGCGCTGAAAACACGCTGCGCGCGCAACGAATACGTCGTCGCCCTCGGCATATCACGCGTCGGCGACGGCTCCGGAACCGCCGCGCGGGTGGTTTGCGCAGGCGGCGCGCCGTCGAAACCTATGATCTTGTGCGTACCCCGGAAGTGAATCGCTCAGATATCGGGCAATTCGCTGCTCCAAGCGCAGACGCCGGACAGCATGGTCAACCTTACATGATAAGACGCAGGCAGCCGATCGACTCGGCACAGAGCCGGCTCGTCACCGGACATCTTTTCGCCGTGCTGCAAATCCTGCACGAAATCATGCAGCCCCCTAGCCGGTCGACGCGTTCAGCCTGTCGTCGCCTCATACTCCGACACGACTTCTTCCGTCGGCCCGAAAGCGCGTACACGACCACGCTCCATCCAAAGCACCTTGTTGCATACTTTGCGGATTTCGGAGTTCGAGTGCATCGCCAGCACGACGATTTCGGCCCGGCTATGAAGATCGGCCAATCGCGCTTCCGCCTTGTGCATGAACGACGCATCACCGACGCCCATCACTTCGTCGAGCAACAGGATTTCGGCATCGACTGCAGTGGACACTGCAAACGCGAGCCGCACCTTCATCCCGCTGGAATACGTACGAATCGGCAGGTCCAGATAATCACCGAGTTCGCAGAACTCAGCGATTTCGCGCTGCTTCTCCCGAATCTCCGCATCTGACATGCCGAGCAACAGCCCTCTGAGCCGAATGTTCTGCATGCCGGTCGAGTTCTCGTCCATGCCGAGGCCGATATCGAGGAGCGGCACCACGCTTCCTTCACGCAACAACTGGCCAGACGATGGCGGATAGATGCCCGCCATCGCACGAAGCAATGTCGATTTCCCTGCCCCGTTGTGTCCGATCAGCCCAACGCGGTCGCCACGCTCGAAACGGAAACTCACTTCGTCCAGCGCGCGCACGACGATCACACCGTCGTTGCCCTCGGCGATCCTGTTGCGGCGCCCCATGTTGAGCACCTGCTTCTTGAGCGAACGCCCTTGCACGTCGAAGATCGGCAAATCGAGCGTTACGCTCTGTAATTCGATAAACGCCATATCGTTTCTCTCAGACCCAGTACGGAATACGCTTCAGATAACGTCCGGTCATCAACAGGGCGACAGGCCATCCAATCGCTGCCATTCCGACCGTGATCGCCCAGGTCAATTCACTGGGCATCTGTCCGATAAGCGGGCCACGCACGAGGTCGATCAGATACGCAAGCGGATTCCACTGGACAATGAAAGAGAAGCGATTAAGCGCATCGGGGCGGAAAATGATCGGCGTCACGTAGAACGCGACCTGAAGCAATGCGCTCACGATCTGCGGCAGATCGCGAAAGCGCGCCGACAGCAGGCCCACCACCATCGCGATCCATGTGGCGTTCAGCACATACACCAGCAGCGCCGGAATGAATACTGGCAACGTCTCCCAACTTTTCACGCCGTAGATCGCCAGCAGCGCGATGACGATCACGAAGTTGTGGGTAAGGACGATCAAGTTTCGCCACACGACCTGCAGGATATAGATCAGTTTCGGCGTGGCCATTTGCCGGATATAGGGCGCGCTGTTGATGTACGCGACGCTGCCTTCCACGATCGTCGTCGAGAATAAACCCCACAGCACGATGCTGGCAGCAAGAAACGGCAGGTATTCGTTGATTTTCTGGCCGAACAACGTGCCGTAAACGACACCTAACGACGAAATCATCACACCCATACTGATTGTGAGCCAGAACGGCCCCAGGCGCGAACGCGCATAGCGTTGCCGAATTTCGAGCCAGCCGAGCAAGGTCCACAACCGCCACGCCGTGATGCTTTTCTTTAGGTCCGCAAGTGAAAGGGTCAGCATGCAAGCTTTCAAAAATGAAGGAATAGGGGCGTCAGACAGAATTGTCGACTATGTCAGCGCGCCCTGGCACGTTATCGAGTCGATGCCTGGCCCACTACAAATGGGGCAGGCATGACCACGAATCCGGATCATTTGGCGTCCCTGCAGTACAAGACAAGCACGCCGCGAACGTTGCCATGCGGCAGATCGCAAGGGGGAACAACCATCCGAGCCGCCTCAGGCCCGGCATTTTACCCGGTCGCCATGCCCGCCAGAGTCATCTGATGGTAATTTTCGCGCGGGAACGGCAAATTATATGAAGCCGCCGGATGCAAAAGCCACGTTGCTAACAACTTGAAACAGCGACGCCGACCCGTGCTTGGTGGCCAAAGCGCGGGCATGGTGAATTTATTAGTGTCGGATGAAAATTTTCGCGTAGCCTCCGGGAACGAACTTTTGCTACCGTATGCTCGACTCCCGAACACCCACGAACCCATGCCCCATCCCCCCCTCGCCATCGGCGACATCCAAGGCTGTCATTCCGCTTTCCAGTCGCTGCTCGACCAGCTCTCCCCCCCCGCCGACACGCCCCTCTGGATCGCCGGCGACGTCGTCAACCGCGGCCCGGGCTCCCTCGCCGCGCTGCGCGCGGTCGTCGATCTCGGCCCGCGCGCGACCGTCGTGCTCGGCAATCACGACCTCCACCTGCTCGCGGTTTCCGCTGGCCTGCGCACCGAACGCCCCGGCGACACGATCGGCGAGATCCTCGACGCCCCCGACGCCGAAGCCCTGCTCGACTGGGTCCGCCACCGCCCGTTCGTGCATGTCGAAGACGAAAAGCTGCTCGTCCACGCCGGCGTGCTACCGCAATGGGACGCCACGCTCGCGCTCGAACTCGCGGACGAACTCCAGCGCGCACTCCGCGCCCCCGACTGGCGCGACACGCTGCAAGGCCTGTACGGCAACGAACCCAATCAATGGAACCCGAACCTGAAAAAACGTGACCGGATGCGTGTCGCGTTCAACGCGTTCACGCGCCTGCGCTTCTGCACGCCCGACGGCGCGATGGAGTTCAAGGCGAACGGCGGCCCCGACAGTGCGCCGCCCGGCTACCTGCCGTGGTTCGACGTGCCGGGGCGCCGCACCGCGGACGTGACGGTCGTGTTCGGACACTGGGCCGCGCTCGGCCTGATGCTGCGCGACAACGTCGTCGCGCTCGATTCGGGATGCGTATGGGGAAACCAGTTGTCGGCCGTACGGCTGACGGCCGATCCGGCACAGCGCACGGTCACGCAGGTGCAGTGCGAAGCGTGCCGCTCGCCGGGCGGCGAGTGACGGCAGGCTGATTCACGCGCCCGCCGGTGCATCAGCCCTCGCGCCCCGGCACGGGTGCGTCGGCTGCAGCATCGCCCGCCGCGTCTGCGCCGAGTTCAGTCGCCGGATACGCATGCTTCTGCAGCTCGGCGAGCGACTCGGCCGTCGGCTTGCCGACCTTCTCCTGCAGCGTCGCCAGCGCGGCGGCGATCGCGTCGCGCGCCGCCGCGGACGTCGCCCGCCGGTCGCCGCCCGGCGCGATCGGCTCGCACACGTACAGATGCGCGACGAGCGGCCCGCCGCGTAGCACCATGTCGAGCGACTTGCCGAGCGACAACTCGCCCGTATAGGCCGGCGCGACCGACTGCCGCCCGTGCGCGTCCTCGTACATCAGGCAGATCGGCTGCACCGCGCAGCCGGCCGATACCGCGGCCTGGAACAGGTTCGCATGAAATGGCAGCAGATCCTGGCCGTCGGACGTCGTCCCTTCCGGAAACACGCACATCACACCGCCGGTGCGCAGGCGCTCGGCCATCTCGTGCATGATCCGCATCGCCTCGGTGCGCTTCTCGCGCTGCAGGAATACGGTGTCGAGCTTCTCGGCGAGCCAGCCGACGACCGGCCACTGCCGCACCTCCGCCTTCGACACGAACGGCGTCGGCCGCCACGCGTTGACCGCATAGATGTCGAGCCACGACACGTGATTGCCCACGACGAGCGCGCTCGCGTCGAGCCGCGCGCCGTCGTTGTGGACGACGAGGCGCATCCCGCAGATGCGCAGCATCTTGACCGACCAGCGGCGTATCAGCTCCGCGCGGCGCGCGGGCGTGACGTGCGAAAAACGCAGCGCGACGATCGCCATGCCGCGCAGCAGATGAAAGACGAGACGCAGCTTGCGAAGAGCGGTCATGGCGAGGATCCGGCGTGGTTCAGTGGCGCTCGAACGCGACCTGCCCGGCCACGAGCGTCGTGCGCACCGTGGCCGGCAGTTCGTAGCCGAGGAACGGCGAGTTGTGGCCCTGGCTCTTCAGCGCACGCGGCTCGACGCGCCAGTGCGCGCGCGGATCGAACACACACAGGTCGGCCGCACCGCCTTCGGCGAGGCGCCCCGCCGGCAGTTGCAGCACGTCGGCCGGCGCGGACGTGATGCGGCGCAGCGCCTGCGCGAGCGGCGTGCGCGTCTCGTCCGCCCACTTCAGCGTCAGCGACAGCAGCAGCTCGAGCCCCGTCGCGCCCGGCGTCGCTTCGCCGAACGGCAGCAGCTTCTCGTCGTCGTCGACCGGCGTGTGATCGGAGCAGATCGCGTCGATCGTGCCGTCGGCAAGCGCCACGCGGATCGCTTCGCGGTCGCGCTCGCTGCGCAGCGGCGGATCGAGCCGGAACTGCGAATCGAAGTAGCCGATGTCGACGTCGATCAGGTGGACGTGGTTCACGCCGACGTCGCAGGTCACGGGCAGCCCCTCGGCCTTCGCTTCACGCACGAGCGCAAGCCCTGCCGCCGACGACAGCCGCGCGAGGTGCACGCGCGCGCCCGTCACGCGCATCAGTTCGAAAATCGTGTGCAGCGCGATCGTCTCGGCCGCGATCGGCACGCCGGACAGCCCGAGCCGCGACGCGAGCGCGCCGCTCGCGGCCACGCCGCCGCGGCCGATGAACGCGTCGAGCGGACGCAGCCACGTCGTGTAGCCGTAAGTGCTTGCGTACTGCAGCGCGCGCAGCAGCACCTGCGTGTCGCGCACCGGCACGTTCGCATGCGTGAAGCCGACGCAGCCGGATTCGGTCAGCGCGACCATCTCGGTGATCACTTCACCCTTGAGGCCGACCGTCAGCGCGCCGAGCGGATGCACGTTCGCCTGGTGCAGGTTGCGCGCGCGGAACTTGAGCATCTCGACGAGGCCCGGCTCGTCGAGCACGGGATCGGTGTCCGGCGGGCACACGAGGGTCGTGACGCCGCCCGCGACGGCCGCGGCCATCTCGGACGCGAGCGTCGCCTTGTGCTCGTAGCCGGGCTCGCGCAGCCGCGCGCACAGGTCGACGAGGCCGGGCGCGACGATCAGGCCCGATGCGTCGATCGTCTTGTCCGCGTTGAAACCGGCCGGCGCGCTGCCCAGCGCGGCGATCTTGCCGTCCGCGACGAATACGTCGGCCTGCCGTTCGGTGCCGGCGACCGGGTCGATCAGCGTGCCGCCTTGGATATGAATCTTCATGCGCTGTCTGTGAATACGTTGATTGCGTTGAATGCCTGAATGAGGACGCGCGAAAGCGGGCTCAGTCGCTGTTGCCGGCGACGATGCCCATCACCGCCATCCGCACGGCGATGCCGAACGTGACCTGGTTGAGGATCACCGACTGCGGGCCGTCTGCGACCTGCGAATCGATCTCGACGCCCCGGTTCATCGGGCCCGGGTGCATCACGATCGCGTCGGGCGCGGCGAGCGCGAGGCGCTCGGGCGTCAGGCCCCACGTCTTGAAGTACTCCTGCGCGGACGGCAGCAGCGCGCCGCTCATTCGTTCGTTCTGCAGGCGCAGCATGATGATCACGTCGACGCCCTTCAGCCCCTCGTCGAGGTTGTGGAACACCTTCACGCCCATCTGTTCGAGGCCGCCCGGCAGCAGCGTACGCGGGCCGATCGCGCGCACTTCCGGCACGCCAAGCGTGGTGAGCGCGTGGATGTCGGAGCGCGCGACGCGCGAATGCAGGATGTCGCCGACGATCGCCACGCGCAGCTTCGTGAAGTCGCGCTTGTAGTGACGGATCGTGTACATGTCGAGCAGGCCCTGCGTCGGATGCGCATGGCGGCCGTCGCCGGCGTTGATCACGTGCACGTGCGGCGCACAGTGCTCGGCGATCAGGTACGGCGCGCCGCTCGATGCGTGACGCACGACGAACAGGTCGGCATGCATCGCCGACAGGTTGTTGATCGTGTCGAGCAGCGATTCGCCCTTGCTCGTCGACGACGCATTGATGTTCAGGTTCAGCACGTCGGCCGACAGGCGCGTCGCGGCGATCTCGAAGGTCGTGCGCGTGCGCGTCGAATTCTCGAAGAACAGGTTGAACACGGACTTGCCGCGCAGCAGCGGCACCTTCTTCACTTCACGGTCCGTCACGCTGACGAACTGCTCGGCCGTATCGAGGATGTGATTGACGATCGAGCGCGGCAGGCCCTCGATCGACAGCAGGTGCTTCAGCTCGCCGTTTTTCGTGAGCTGCGGGTTGCCCTTCAGGAAACCGTAGCGGAACCGGTCGGGGCTCGCGGCCGCCGCGGGATTGCCGGTGCGGCCAGTGGTGTCGGTGGTCATGGTGTGCGTGATTCCAACTATGCAAACGGGCCGCGGTGCAAACCGGCGGCCCGGGATACGGTTCGCGTGTCGTTCAGGCGCCGTGCGATTCGACGCGCAGCGTGAAGCCCGCATCGTCGCGCGCGAGCACGAGCGTCGCGTCGGCCGGCACGTCGAGCGTGCCGCCCGCGAAGCGTGCGGCGACCGGCAGCTCGCGGCCGCCGCGATCGGCGAGCACCGCGAGCTCGACCGCGGCCGGACGGCCGTAGTCGAACAACTCGTTGAGCGCCGCGCGCACGGTGCGCCCGGTGTACAGCACGTCGTCGACGAGCACGATGCGCGCGCCGTCGATCTCGAACGGCAGCGACGTCGGGCTGGCCTGGCTGTGCAGCCCCTTCTTCGCGTAGTCGTCGCGGTGCAGCGCGACGTTGACGACGCCGAACGCCTGAGCGCCGAGATCGCGCGCGAGGCGCTCGGCGAGCCACGCGCCGCCGCTGTAAATGCCGGCGAGCCGCGGGCCGCCCGGTTCGGCGAACGCCGTGCCGTAGGCTGCGCGGATCTGGTCGAGCAGGACGCGGTAAAGCGCCTCGGCGTCAATGGTGCTCATGGTCGGACAATTGATCGAGATACTGTTGAAGGATGACGCGCGCGGCTTCGGCATCGAGCATGTCGGTGCGGGCGCGGCCGCGCACGTTGCGCTCGCGCAGCCCGGCCTCGGCCTCGACCGACGAATAGCGCTCGTCGACCCACGTGACGGGCAGCCCGAAGCGGCCGTTCAGCTGGTTGCCGAAACGCTTCGCCTGCTGCGTCATGTCGTGCGGCGTGCCGTCCGGATGCATCGGCAGCCCCACGACGAGCGCGTCCGGCCGCCATTCGGCCAGCAAGTCGCCGACCGCCTTGAAGCGGTGTTCGCGGTTCAGGTTCTGGATCACGACGAGCGCACGGGCCGAGCGCGTCAGCGCGTTGCCGATCGCGACGCCGATCCGTTTCTCGCCGTAGTCGAACGCCAGGAGCGTCGCATCGCGCGCGCTCGCGCCACTCATGCGTGCCCTGCTTCGCCGGACAGCATCGACGAGCTGACGCCGAGCAGGCCGAGCGCGGCTTCGAAGCGCTCTTCGGCCGGCGTGTCGAACACGATGCGCGGATCGGCGGCGACCGTCAGCCAGCCGTTGCGGGAAATTTCTTCCTCGAGCTGGCCGGCGCCCCAGCCTGCATGGCCGAGCGTCAGCAGGAAGCGTTTCGGGCCGGTGCCCGTCGCGACCGCCTCGAGCACGTCCTTCGACGTCGTCATCTCGAGCCCGCCGTCGACGGACATCGACGAGTTGTAGCTCGCGCCCTCGACCGGCTCGTGCAGCACGAAGCCGCGCTCGGTCTGGACGGGGCCGCCGAAGTACACGGGAATGTGCAGCAGCGGCTCGATGTCGAGCTTCAGGTCGATGCGGTTGAACAGCGATTCGAGGTCGATGTCGGTAGGACGATTGATGACGAGGCCGAGCGCACCGCGCTCGCTGTGATCGCAAAGATAGATCACCGTTCCCGAGAACGTCGGATCGGCCATGTTCGGCATGGCGATCAGGAACTGGTTGGTGAGATTGATGCGATCGGAAGGCTTTGACATGGTTTGAATTTTAGCAAAGACGCCGCGACCTGACCGGGCCGCGATCAACAAGCAACGCCGCGCCGCGCTGGCAACGGCGCACGCGGATCACACGGCACTCTAACACGCGCGCGGGCGCTGTCGGCAGCGTGTTGCAGGCCCGTGCGACAAGGGCCGCCGTCGCGTGTTCGCCCCCTTGTTCGTCAGGTCCGGCCGAGGGCCGTGCCGAGCGCTTCGGACGCCGCCGTGAGATCCGGCGGCGCGACGCCGGCCGCGATCTTCAGGAGCGCCGCACGCAGCATGTCGGACGCGTGGCGGTGCGCATCGAGGCCGCCGTCGGCGAGCGGCACGCCGTGGGCTGCACGGCGCCACGCGAGGCCCAGCGTGTCGGCCAGCAGCGCCGCGTGGCCGAGCCCGAGCGCGCACGCGGCCGTGCCGACCCGGTAGGCGGCGGCGGACGCGTGCCATGCGGCGCCGGCGTCGGCGGTGGCCGGGTTGGCCGCCAGGTCGGCCATCGACGCATCGGCGGTCTGCAGGAAATCCTCATAGGCATGCGCGTTGACGGTCACGACGCCGAGCGCGCGGGTGGGCGCGGCGGCGACCGCATCGTGCTCGGCCCGCGCGGCATCGGCCTCCCACAACGCTTCGGAGGCGGGCGTGCCGGCGACGTGCCAGTCGACCGTCAATCCGTAGTCGTGCAGCACGTCGACGAGCGCGACGTCCTCGGCGGCGGCGCCGAACAGCGCGAAATCGCGCCACAGCAGCGCCACCGTCTCGCGCACCAGCTCGGGCGGCGCGCTGCGCCGGCCCTGCGCGTGTTCGCCGAGCAGCAGGTTGATCCGCGCGAGAAAGCGCTTCAGCTCGGGTGCGCCGCTTGCGCGCAGCGTGCGCACGCACGCGGCCGCGAGCCGCCAGAAATCGTACGGCCCGTCGTCGGTGAGCGCGGCCAGCATCGCGTCGACTTCGTCGAGCGCCGCGCCCGGCACGCCGTGCTCGGCACGCAGCACGTCGAGCAGCGCCTGCTCGTAGCGGGCGCGAATCCGGGGCGCGAAGGCGTCGGGTAGCGCACGCAGCGTGGCAGGCGGCACCGCCCGGCCGACCAGCGCGAGCGCATCGAGCGGCGTGTTCGCGCGCAGGTCGGCGGCGCTTTGCGCACGTAACGCACGGAAATGCTCGAAGAGAACCGGCGAGCACGCGAGCTCGCGCAGGTTGTGGCGCCCGACGGCCGCACGAAAATCGTGCAGCGCCGCGCGCCAGCCGGCCGAAGTCGGCTCGGTGGCGACGAGCGGCACGGCGGCCGACAGTTGCCCGGCAAAACGCGCGGCCGGCAGCCAGCCGGCTTCCGCGAGCACGGCCGCGGCCGCCGCCAGCGGCGCCGCGGCGGCGTCGCGCCGCTCGAATGCGTCGGCGGCCGCCGCCAGCCACGCGTCGGCCGCGCGTACGGCCCCGCCGCGCGGGTTGGGCAATGCGTCAGGGTGGGGAACGTTCGCCGGATCGGACGTCATGGACACGCGCGCCTGTCATCGTCAAGTCGCTCGCGCGAACCGCGGCGCGCAAGCGCCGGGCCGGTGCGAGGCCTGAGCGGGGTGTCCGTGGGCCAGCGGTCCGATCAGATCTGGACCATCTCGAAGTCTTCCTTGCGGGCACCGCATTCGGGACACGTCCAGTTGATCGGGACGTCTTCCCAGCGCGTGCCCGGGGCAATGCCCTCTTCCGGCAGCCCGGCTTCTTCGTCGTAAATCCAGCCACAAATCAGGCACATCCAGCTCTTGTATTCCATCTTAAGCCGCGTCGGGGAAAAGTCGGTAAATTCGGGAGCCATGATGGTACCGTGTCGGGGCCGGACTGCCTAGCAATCGCGCTGGAGGACGGCAACTACGTTGCGCTGCGCTAAAAAATCCGTCGTACCGGCCGGATTCCACCGCATAATGGTTGAAAAGTGCGGCCTGCCGGGCAACACAGGGCCAAACAAGCCCATTCGCCTCGCCGTCCGCATCTCCGTCGCTTGTCCGTTTTTCTCTTGCCCCATTTTTACATGTCCAGCAACGCCCCTCCGATCGTCCTCACCTTCGGCCTGTCCGATCCCACCGGCGGCTCCGGCCTCCAAGCCGATCTGATGACCCTGGCGAGCATGGGCTGTCACGGCGTGTCCGTCCTGACCGGCTATACCGTGCGCGACTCGGCCGCCTGCGATGAAGTGACCGGCCTCGACCCCGACGTCGTCGCCGCGCAGGCGCGCATGCTGCTCGAAGACATGCCGGTTGCCGCATTCAAGATCGGCGCGGCGACGCGCGCGGAAGTCGTCAGCGCGATCGCCGAAGTCGTCGCCGACTACGACGGCGTGCCGCTCGTGCTCGCGCCGGACTTCACGCTCGACGACGAACACGTGCTCGCCGCGGACGACCTGCGCGAGTCGATCGCCGACCTGCTGGCGCCGCAAACCACGTTATTGGTGGCCGATCACGCGACACTGATCGCGCTCGCGCAGCCGGACGGCGATGCCGAGGCGCCGAATCTCGACGCGGCCGTGTCGCACCTGCTGTCGCAGGGCTGCGAATACATCCTGTCGTCGGAAACGGGCTCGCACCGGCTCGTCAATACGCTGTACGGCGAGGAAGGCCAGCTTCGCGAAGACATGTGGGATCGCTCGCCGCACCGGCTGATGGGCATCACCGATACGCTCGGCGCGGCCATCGCGGCGCTGCTCGCGAACGGCCAGGAGCCGCCGGAAGCCGTGCGCGAAGCGCAGGAATACCTGTACCAGGCCGTGCGCGACGCGTTCCGGCCCGGCATGGGCGCATACCTGCCCGACCGGTTCTTCTGGGCGCGCAGCAACGACGAGTCGGACACGCCGCCGGCCGTCAAGGCCGACCTGGTGCCGAGGACGTCGCATCGGCATTGAGTCGCCGGGGCGGCGGGGTTCACGCAATCAAACGCCGGCCGCCCTTCTCGTCGTCTCGGCAGCACACCTCCCGCATCGGCAAATCGACGCCGATGCATGCAAAACCATCGCCATCGGCTGCCGGCTCGGCGCGACACCCTCCGAATCTTCGTTTTCCCGACCAGCGCGTCGGCCCGCGCAATCGCAGCCGCTCAATCATCGCGGCCGATTCCGCGTTCGCGCCCGTCCTACTCTGGCGACTTTCGACCAACGATAAATTGGCGTCGTACTTTTCAACGTCCAATTGCGCCGAAAATCGAACCGGTCCAATAGATTGACCACCAAGCTCAATGCTACGGTCCATTTCACTCAATGTGACCGATACAAAGGAGCATGCGATGGCGCAAGACATTTTCCTGAAACTGGCCGGCATCAAAGGCGAATCTCGAGATGCGTCGCATCCTGACGAGATCGAGGTATTGGCGTGGGACTGGTCCGCCGATCAGCCATCGTCCACACGCTCAGGGGCCGGCAGCATTGAAGCCAAATGCACGGCCAACGATCTGACCATCGAGCATTATGTCGATCGCGCATCACCGATCCTCATGCTGCATTGCCTAAAAGGGAATCATATCGAGAACGCCGTTCTTGTCGCGCGCAAGGCCGGCTGCATGCCACTCGAGTACCTGAAGATCACGCTGGATGATGTCGTCATCACACGGATCAATTCAGTCGCCAATTTCAACATGGCGCGGCCCCGGGAGGAAGTCCAACTCTCATTCGCCCATATCCGACAGGAGTATGTCGTTCAGAACGCGCAAGGCGGGAGCGGCGGAACGGTCGCGGCAGGATACGACGTCAAAACCGGCAAAGCGACTTGAGAATTGGAGGAGTCGTGCTTTCCATTTCAAAGCAGGGCCACGTCGACGCGGAACGCGTGATCGTCAAAATATACTCGTCCATCGAACGAGGGCCGATGGAGCACGTGAACGGAATCGTCGTCCATCAAACCGGGGGCGCCACCGTCTCCAGTACATTCAATAGCTATAGCAATACCGCGCACGTCCCGAACGGCGCCCATTTCCTGATCGACAAAGATGGCACGATCTATCAGACCGCCTCCCTGCACAGGATGACCAATCACATCGGTAAATTGCAGTCACGTTGTATCACCACACTAAACTGCTCGACCGCAGACCTCCGAGCGGCACGGCGCGCGTACCAAGCCGGTCCAACGGCATTCCATCGCCATGAATCCCGGAAGGCATTTCCGGACCGCTACCCGTCCAACTCGGACGCAATAGGAATCGAACTTGTCGGCATGTACTACCCCGACGAGAAAACCGCGGAACCAATCTATGAAAGCGTCACAACCGAACAGAATGCATCGCTCAAATGGCTGGTTCGCGAATTGTCTGAAACGCTGAACGTCGAGATGCGAGAGGTGTATCGGCACCCGGAAGTCGGACGCAAGAACGCCACCGAAGCAAGCACTGCACGGTGGGAATGACATGATGGTTCTAGCCAGATGTGTCGCCGCGGTTGCGTTGTGCGTCCCGATCACCGTCTGTCAGGCCAGAGGGGTGAAGGCCGTGACGGTCGAGCACTCCGGCCAGACTTCGACCCCGGACGATCCGCTTACAAGGGATGCATGCAGAAACTTCACACCGACCGTCGACCAGCTGAAGCGCTTCTTTTCCAGAGCAGCGCCGATTGACGGCAGGTTCGTGGCACACGATTACTACTCGCCCTGCCATTCGAGCGGCACCGTATCGTTCCCGGACGGCAGTTCGGGAAGGTGGCGTGTTTACTCCAGCGGCACCGCGTCACTGACATGGGCATCGAACGGCAACACGGTCTATCTCTACAACGGTCGCCATAACGGCTGGCACGACCCGTTCGCATGCAGCTACGGCCTTCACGATGAAGACGACGACGCTTCGTGCTATCTGCCGGGCTTCTGATTCCAATCGCGCCGACGCGCACATATAAAAAAAGACCCGCATCGCTGCGGGTCTTTTCTTTTGGCTGGAACGCGCATCGCTGCGCGCTCCGGACACCGTCGACCGAAGTCGATTACATGTCCATGCCCATGCCGCCCATGCCGCCCGGCATGCCGCCCGGCATCGGTGCATCTTCCTTCGGCAGTTCTGCGACAGCTGCGTCCGTCGTCAGCAGCAGGCCTGCAACCGAAGCTGCGTTCTGCAGTGCGGTGCGCGTGACCTTGGTCGGGTCGACGACGCCGGCTTCAACCATGTCGACGTACTCGCCCGTTGCTGCGTTGTAGCCGTAGTTGCCCTTGCCTGCAGCAACCGCCGCCACGACGACGCTGGCTTCTTCGCCGCCGTTCGTGACGATCTGGCGCAGCGGCTCTTCCATTGCGCGCAGCACGATCTTGATGCCGGCGTTCTGGTCGGCGTTCGCGCCGGTCAGGCCTGCGATCGCGGTGCGTGCGCGGATCAGCGCAACGCCGCCACCTGCAACGATGCCTTCTTCCACAGCTGCGCGCGTCGCGTGCAGTGCGTCTTCGACACGTGCCTTCTTTTCCTTCATTTCGACTTCGGTCGCAGCACCGACCTTGATCACTGCAACGCCGCCTGCCAGCTTGGCCACGCGCTCTTGCAGCTTTTCACGGTCGTAGTCCGACGTCGCTTCTTCGATTTGCGCGCGCACTTGCTTCACGCGTGCTTCGATGTTCACGGCTTCGCCTGCGCCGTCGATGATCGTCGTGTTTTCCTTGCCCACTTCGATGCGCTTCGCCTGGCCCAGTTCTGCCAGCGTTGCCTTCTCGAGCGTCAGGCCGGTTTCTTCCGCGACGACTTGACCGCCGGTCAGGATCGCGATGTCTTCCAGCATTGCCTTGCGACGATCGCCGAAGCCCGGCGCCTTGACCGCAACGGTCTTCAGGATGCCGCGGATGTTGTTGACGACCAGCGTGGCCAGTGCCTCGCCTTCGACGTCTTCAGCGATGATCAGCAGCGGACGGCCAGCCTTCGCGACTTGCTCGAGCACCGGCAGCAGATCACGGATGTTCGACACCTTCTTGTCGTGCAGCAGCACGAACGGGTTGTCGAGGACGGCGACTTGCTTGTCCGGGTTGTTGATGAAGTACGGCGACAGGTAGCCGCGGTCGAATTGCATGCCTTCGACGACGTCGAGCTCGTCGGCCAGCGACTTGCCGTCTTCGACGGTGATCACGCCTTCCTTGCCGACCTTGTCCATCGCTTCAGCGATGCGATCGCCGATCGACGAGTCGCTGTTCGCCGAGATCGAGCCGACCTGTGCGATTTCCTTGTTGGTCGTGCACGGCTTGCTGATCTTCTTCAGCTCTTCGACAGCCGCTGCGACTGCCTTGTCGATGCCGCGCTTCAGGTCCATCGGGTTCATGCCCGATGCGACGTACTTCATGCCTTCGCGAACGATCGATTGCGCGAGGACGGTTGCCGTCGTCGTGCCGTCGCCTGCGTTGTCGCTGGTCTTGGAAGCGACTTCCTTGACCATTTGCGCGCCCATGTTCTGGAGCTTGTCCTTCAGCTCGATTTCCTTCGCGACCGACACACCGTCCTTGGTGACCGTCGGGCCGCCGAAGCTGCGCTCGAGCACGACGTTGCGGCCCTTCGGACCCAGCGTGACCTTGACTGCGTTGGCGAGAATGTTCACGCCTTCGACCATCTTCGAACGGGCGGAATCGCCGAATACGACGTCTTTAGCTGCCATCTTCTAACTCCTTGAATTCTTGGGAATATGTACCGTCGGAGGACGCTTACTTGGCGTTGACCACGGCCATGATGTCTTCTTCGCGCATGACCAGCAGTTCCTGGCCGTCGACCTTCACGGTCTGACCTGCGTACTTGCCGAACAGGACACGATCGCCGACCTTCACGTCGAGCGCGATCGGGGCGCCCTTGTCGTCGCGCTTGCCCGGGCCGATGGCCAGGACTTCGCCCTGATCCGGCTTTTCAGCAGCGGCGTCGGGGATCACGATGCCCGAGGCGGTCTTGGTTTCCTGATCCAGGCGCTTGACGATCACGCGATCGTGCAAAGGACGAAGGTTCATATTCACTCCTCTCTTGACTGAGATTGAAGAACGCTTAGGGAAACTGCCCGGCGTGGCGCCCGGCAGAGAATTGTTAGCACTCTCGTGCAGCGAGTGCTAATTATATGGACGGGTTTTGACAAATTCAAGAAGGGAAACCGGAGGAATTTTCGGGGCGGCGACGCGGCGGGAAAAACCCACGAAAACAACAAAAACCCCTTTTAAAACAATGCCATATCGAATGCAACCGACCCGACAGGCGGGCCCATGCGGCCCGCTGATCCCATCCAGCCCCGTTTGGACACCGGGTAAGCCCGGAGTTCCCGGGACCGGTGACATCGCATCGAAAAAACCGCGCGACGCCGATTTCGTCTGCCGCGCCGTGCTCGCTCGCCGGCGTCGCCGGGCCGATTTCACGCGTCGGCGCAGTCCGCGCCGGACAACGGCCGGAAGGTCCGGCCGTCCGTCTCGACGGTCGCGCCCAGCCGCCGCGCGAGCCCCTTCGCGCCTTCGCGCATCACGACGTCGTGGTTCCACCGGAACAGCGGCCGCGCGAGCGGCTCCAGCCAGTTCATCCAGCCGCGCGTGCGGATGTGCCAGTCGTAGCGCACGACGGTGCGCGCGCCGTCGGCGGCGAACGACCAGCAGCCGTCGCCCTCGATCGCACCGCTCGCATGGCCTTCGAGCGCATGCGGCCGCTCGACGCGCCGCACGCGCATGTCGAAGGTCAGCCGGTACGGCAGCGCTCCCTTCCACGTATACCGGTGCAACGCGCCGACGCCGCGCGCGTCGCCAGGCTCGAGCTCGACGGTGCGCACGGCGCCCTTCCACCAGTCGGGCCAGCGATCGACCTGGTAGATCGCGTCCCAGACCGCCGCGAGCGGCGCATCCACCCGCCAGGTCGTCGAAAACCGGTACTCCGCCATGCAGCCTCCGGCATGCGCGTTCAGGAACGCAGATCGGCGCGCCGTCAGGGCGCGAAGAAACGCTCGGGAAACGCGACGTCGATCTCCACGTCGTCGAGCGTCACGGTTTCGAGCGGCACGTCGTCGTCGCCCGCATAGCTGACGACCTTCAGCGGAAAACCGTCCGCGGCGTCGAGCCACAACCGGTAGCGATGCACGCCGTCGATCGCGTGCGCGGGTGCGCCCGTGACCAGCACGCGCTGCGCGGTCCGGCCGCCGACGGCCTCCTTGCCTTCGGTCACCGTCGCACCGCCCTGCTGCAGCGCATGTACGTTGCGCAGCAGTTCGCCGACGTCCGAGCGGTCGACCCGGTGGCCGGTGCGGTCGCGCACGAGCGGATTGGACGGCGACAGCGTCAGCGCGGGCGGCGCATGCGTGCCGAACGGGCGCAGCCTGACCTTGCCGTCGCCGGGATCGTACGCGAGCACCGCGCCGCGATGCGGCGACACGAAATCCATCCGGACGAAGCCCGGTTTCAGGTACGCGTAGCGGATTTCGGTGCGCTCGCCGTCGCGCGCCGACGAGCGGATCGTCGCGCGGTACGAGCGGACGTGGTCGAAATGCGCCTGCGCGACGGTCACGGGATCGGCTGTCATGCTCGCTCCTATCAGGCTCGCGGCCAGCAACGCGGCGATCACGGCGCCGCCTCGACTTCGAGCACGCCTTCCATCCCGCGCTCGCGATGGCTGCTGAAAAACAGCAGCCGGTGCGTGCAATAGTAGGCGAATCGCCCCGGCTGCACCGGCGTGAAACGAAACGTCTTCGGCGTCGTGCCGAGCTCGGTGCGTACCGCGATGCCGGCCTGCGGCGCGTCGATCTCGAAGCTGTGCGGCACCACGCCGGGCTCGGCCGACACGGTCAGTTCGACCGGCGCGTGCGCACGGACGATCACGTGATTCGGCCGGAAGAAATAGCTGCCGCCGACGATCGTCACGCGCTGCACGCCGTCCGCGTCGATCGGCACGCGCAGGGGCGTGTCGGCATCCGCGTGCGCAAGCACCGTGCCCGCGGCGAACACCGCCAGTACGAGCCCCTTCATCGTCGCCATCTTCATCGCCTGCTCCCTGCGGGCGCCGCGCGTCAGCCCTTCCACGCGTCGGTCGGCCCGCCCAGCGCACCGCATGCGTCGATCGCGAGCTCGCGCAGACGCCGTTCGTCGCCACGGCCGGACAGCGCATAACCCATGCCGCGATCCGACCAGAAATACGTGTAGCGGCCGTTCGCCGACAGCGCGTGCGGCGCGAGACGCCGCGCATCGTATGCGGTCATGTACAGCGTCACGCGCGCACCGTCTGCGCGCTGGTACATGAGCTGCGCGGCCGGCCCCGCGTCGCCGGGCAGCAACCGGCCGCCCAGCAGCGCGTAACCGTATTCGTCGAGCGACGGCGCGCGCACCGGCCGGCCGACGCGCGCCGACAACCACGCGGCGAGACGCTCGGGATCGTTCGCGCCGACTTCCACCGGATGCTCGCGGTCGGCCGCGTACACCGCGTAGGCGACATCGGCGCGCGCGGCGAACGCCGGTTCGCGGCCGAATGCCGCCCAGCCCGCATGCAGCGCGACACCGATCAGCAGCCCGGCCGCCAGCCCCGCGAACGCATGCGCGACCGCGCGCCAGCGCGGCGCGCGGCGCTGCACGAACAACGCGGGCGCCGCGCCCGGCAACGGGAACAGCGCCTTCAGCGCATCGCGCTGCGCGCGGTAATGCGCGAATCGTTCGGCTTCCTGCGGATCGGCCTGCAGGCGCGCGAGCACCTCGCGCCGCTCGTGCCCGGACAGTTCGCCGTCCAGCAGCGCGGACAGCAGTTGCGCCGACGCATCGTCTCCCTGCTCGTTCGAAGGCTTGCGCGGATCGTCCATCATGGCTTCCCGATCACCCGTAACGTGGCCGTGCCGTGCGTCGACGGCGCGTCCGACAGCAACGCGCGCATGTGCGCGCGCGCCCGCGCGAGCCGCGACATCACCGTGCCCACCGGCACGCCGAGCACCTGCGCGGCATCGCGATAGCTCAACTCCTCCAGCGCGACCAGCAGCAGCACCTCGCGCTGTTCGACCGGCAGCCGGTACAGCGCACGCTGCACGTCGCGCAACTCCAGCCCGCCGACCTCGCCGGCCGGCGCGGCCATCGTCTGCCACGGCGCCGTCGCGTCGTCGACCGCGATCTCGTGCCGCGCGCGCAACTGGTCGATGAAGCGGTGCCGCAGCAGCGTCAGTAACCATGCGCGCAGGTTGCCGCCGTCGCGCGGCGGCCGGTTCAGCGCACGCTCGAGCGTGTCCTGCACGAGATCGTCGGCCCATGCGCGCTCGCCCGTCAGCGCACGCGCATAGCGCGTGAGATGCGGAAGCCATACCAGCAGGTCCGATTCATAGCTCATCGGGGCGCCTCGCGCGTCGCCGCGCGGTCACGGTCACGGTCACGGTCACGGTCACGGTCACGGTCACGGCCGCGCGACGTGCCACATGCCGCCGATTCCATCGCCGCTCGCGTCGCCGGCCTTGCGGTCCATCTTCCAGCGATACAGCGGGCGGCCGCGGTATGCCCATTGCTTTTTGCCGTCGTCGCGGGCGACGAGGCTCAGCGCACCCGACGCCCTGTCGTACGCGTCGGCGAGCGCGGGTGGCCAGTTCGCTGCGCATGTGCCGTCGCACATGCTCTTGCCCGGCGCATCGCGATCGAACACGTACAGCGTCATGTGCGCTTCGTCGACCAGTTTCCCGTCGCCGACCTGGGGCGGTTCCGCGGCCGCCGGCCGCACGATCGCCACCGTCAGCGCGGCAGCGAAGAGCATCCGTTTCATTCCCGTTCTCCTTGGCGTCGTGTCGCGACACGGTGCCGCCGAACGGGACGATCGGCTGCGTCGCGATCATTATCCCGCCGGCCGGCTGTGCCGGAACTCGGTATGTAAACGGACGGCGGCGGCCGGTTATTCCATGCGGCGGCGCGACGAGTGGTGGCGATCATTCATGCGACGAAAGCACGCGGGAAGCCTGAATGTCCTTCTTGTCGATTGGCAGATCATTTTCGACGGCGCGGATTTCGACCACCCGGGCAGCAGAACGAAAAACCGTGAAATACGCGCATTGCCATCGGCGCGTGCCGGCGACCGACGCCGCAACTGCGCGCGGCCGGTTCAACTGAAGCGTGCGGGCCGATACGGATGCGGATCGATATAGGTCGGCGCGCCCGTCATCATTTCGGCGAGCAGGCGGCCGGTCGCGGGCCCAAGCGTGAGCCCGTGATGGCAGTGGCCGAACGCGAACCACAAATGGCGATGGCGCGGCGCGGGCCCGATCACCGGACGCATGTCGGGCGTGCACGGCCGCATCCCGAGCCACGGTTCCGGATCGAGCCGCTCGCCGATGCCGAACGCGTCGCGCGCCAGCGGTTCGGCGCGCGCGAGTTGCACGCCGGTCGGCGGCGCACCACGCGGCGCGATCTCGACGCCCGTCGTCAGCCGCAGGCGGCCGCCCTCCATCGGCGCGACGACGAAACCGGCCTCGGTATCGCACACGGGCACGTTCAGCGGCGTGCGCGTCGGCCGGTAATGCATGTGATAGCCGCGCTTCGCGCGCAGCGGAATCCGGTAGCCGAGCGGCGCGAACACCTGATCGGACCACGGCCCGAGCGCGACCACGGCCGAGCGCGCCGAGATCGGCCCGTGTTCGGATCGGACCTGCCAGCCGTCATCGACCTGCACGAGCGTCGTCGCGTCGCCGTGCACGAACGTGCCGCCGTCGCGCTCGAACAGCCGCGCATAGGCCTTGGTCAGCCCGCCCGGGCTCGACACGGTCTTCGGATCCTGCCAGTGGAAGGCGCCGCAGAAGGCGTCGCCGATACCGGGCTCGCGCGCGCGCAGCGCATGCGCGTCGAGCACGGTCATCCGCAACCCGTGCGCGGCGGCGACCTGCTGCTGCGCGCGCGCTTCCGCGTCGAACAGCCCCGGTGAACGGAACGCCTCGATCCATCCGCCGTCGTGCACGAGCGGCTGCGCGTCGGTGCGTGCGAGCAGCGCATCGTGCTCGACGACGCTCGCCGCGACGAGCGGCAGCAGGTCGCGCGCGGCGGCCGCGAGCCGCTGCGGCGACGATTCGCGCCAGAAGCGCGCGAGCCAGCCCGCATACGCAGGTAGCGCGCGGTAATCCCAATAGAGATCGACCGAACGGTTGCGCGCGTAGCGCAGCAGCGTGCCGAGCCGGCGCGGAAACGCATACGGCACGACCGACGAGCGCTCGATCAGCCCCGCATTGCCGTGGCTGGTTTCCTCGCCGGGCGCGCGCCGGTCGACGAGCGCGACGCGCAGCCCGCGATCCTGCAGATGCAGCGCCGACGACACGCCGACGATGCCGGCCCCCAGAACGATGACGTCGAAATCCATGGTCCCCCGCACTACGTCGAGATGGGATGCGCCGTGCGCCGGCCCGGCGGGCGGCACGCGGCGGCGCTTACTTCGCGATGATGTCGCGCTTGAAGTATTTCTGCGACAGCGCGCTCAGCGTGCCGTCCTTCTTCAGCGCATCGAGCGCACCGACGATCTTCGCCTGCAGCGCCTTGTCGTTCTTGCGCATCCCGAAGCCGGTGCCTTCGCCGAGCGTCGCCGGATCCTTCAGCGGCTCGCCGACGATCCGGTAGTCGCGGCCGGCCGGCTTG
Organism: Burkholderia sp. LAS2; assembly: GCF_018417615.1. Taxonomy (NCBI): domain Bacteria; kingdom Pseudomonadati; phylum Pseudomonadota; class Betaproteobacteria; order Burkholderiales; family Burkholderiaceae; genus Burkholderia; species Burkholderia sp. LAS2. Next base: position 1,309,435 of record NZ_CP071052.1, on the reverse strand, counting down.
TCGAGGAAGCCGTCCTGCGCGGTCTGCGCTTCCTGCACGGCCGCGTCGAGACGCCCCGCGACGAGATCGGCGTAGATCTGGTCCTGATCCGGGTACGACACGACGTCCACGCCCGCATTGGCCCAGTGCGCCTTCAGGAAATCCTCCTGCGACGAGCCCTGCAGCACGCCGACGTGCTTGCCGCGCAGGCTCGCGACGTCGGGCTTCAGCGGCGAGCCGTGCTTCGCGACCATCACGATCGGCACCACGTAGATCGCCGGCGTGAAGTCGATGCTTTGCTTGCGCTTCGCGGTGATGTTCATCGCCGAGTTGATCGCGTCGAACTTGCGCGCCTGCAGCGCCGGGATCAGCCCGTCGAACGCGTTCTCGACCCACACGCACTTCATGTTCAGCTTCGCGCATACCGCATTGCCGACGTCGACGTCGAAACCCTGCAGCTGACCGGCCGGCGTCTTGCTCTCGAACGGCGGATAGGCGGCTTCGATCCCGAAGCGCAACGTGGTCTGTTCCGCATGGGCCGTGACGGCCGCGCACGCGAGCGCCGCAGCGGCGCAGAGGGAAAGTTTCCAGTTCATGACGGTCCTTCTGTTCTGGAGTGAGGCGATGAAGATCGGTCGCACGACGCCCTCGGTCGGACGCCGGGTCGGGATTCGGCGCAGGCGGCCGCCGCATGGCGACGTGTCGGGCTCTGCATGCGAAATATAGACTCAAAGTCTACTATAGACTATAGGGGATACGAGGAGATCGTCGTGTTGCTCGACGCCGAAATTTCGTCGCCCGAGCCAAAACATCGTTGATTCTGTGGAATTTTTCATGATCCCAGCACCGCCACGACGTCTCGAAAAGAAAAATTATCCCGATTTCGTTTGTCTATATTAGACTTTTAGTCCACAACGAACCCCGCCGGACACCGTCTTTCGAGACTTTCTGTCCAGCCCGCACCGGAGATGTCCCGATGACGCAACCCCGCCCCAGCCTGCCGCTGACCGTCGACGAAGCCGCGGTGCGCGCGGCGCTGCCGTCGCTCGACGTGCTCGGCACGCTGCGCCGCATGTTCGCGTCGCTCGCCGCGGCGCGCGCGGTGCAGCCGCCGCAGACGCTCACGCCGTTTCCCGACCAGGCCGGCGACTTCATCACGTATCTCGGCGCGCTCGCCGACCAGCAGGTATTCGGCGCGAAGCTGTCGCCGTATGTCGTGACAGACGGCAAACCCATCGTCACCGCATGGACCGCATTGATGTCGATGCAAACCGGCCAGCCGCTGATGTGGTGCGACGCCGGGCTGCTGACCGTCGAACGCACGGCCGGCACGACGGCGCTCGCGGTCGACTGCCTCGCGCCGCGCAACGCGCGTCATCTGGCGATCGTCGGCGCGGGCGCGGTCGGCCTCGCGCACCTGCGGCACACGGCGGCGCTGCGCGACTGGGACACGATCCGCGTGTACTCGCCCGCGCTGGCCGGCGATACGGCACTGCAGGCGAGCCTCGCCGCGCTCGACCCGCGCGCACGCGCGGCGGCAAGCGTCGAGGCGTGCGTACGCGACGCGGACGTGGTGATGCTGTGCACGTCGTCGGGCACGCCCGTGCTCGGCGACGGGATGCTCACGCGCGCCGCGCTCGTCACGTCGATCAGCACGAACGTCGCGCGCGCACACGAAATCCCGCCCGCGTGGCTGCCGGACATGGACGTCTACTGCGACTACCGGCACACGACGCCCGCGAGCGCCGGCGAGATGCAGATCGCGGCGGCCGAGCACGGCTGGGATGCCGGCCGGATCGCCGGCGACCTGCCCGCGCTCGTCGCCGGCACCTGCGCGGCGCCGTCGCGCACGCGTCACGCATTCTTCCGCTCGATCGGCCTCGGGCTCGAGGACATCGCGATCGCGCACGCGCTGTACACGCATCTGACGCGCGGATGAGCGCCCCGCGCGCGCGGGGCCGATACAATGGCGCAACCGCCGCGGCGGCCGCGCGCGGGCGCACGGGCATGCCGGCCGACGGTGCGCCGGCCCGCCGGCCCGACACGCTGCCCGGCTCCCGCCCACCCGAGATCGCGATACCGATGCGCAAGAAGAAATCTCCCGTCAAAGACCTGCTGCTCACCCGCTATGCGCCGATCGCCGACGGTATCGCCGCGCTGTTCTTCCCGTACGCGGAAGTCGTGATCCACGACCTGCACGACCAGACGGTGCTGTATCTGGCGAACAACCTGTCGAAGCGCGAGGTCGGCGACGATTCCGCGCTCGAGGAAATCGATCATTCGGCGCGCGAGCGCGTGATCGGCCCGTACGAGAAGCTGAACTGGGACGGCCGGCGGATGCGCTGCGTGAGCAACGTGCTGTTCGACGACGAAGGCCGCCCGGCCGGGATGATGTGCATCAACTTCAACATCGCGGTGTTCGACGAGGTGCGCGCGACGCTCGACCTGTTCATCAAGGGCGCGGGCGTCGTCGCGCAGCCCGACGAGCTGTTCCGCGACGACTGGCAGGAGCGCATCAATACGTTCCTGCACGGCTGGCTGCGCGAGCGGCAGGTCGGGCTGAACGGGCTCACGCGCGAGCACCGGCGCGAACTCGTCGAGGCGCTGTACGCGGAAGGCGCGTTTCGCGGCAAGAGCGCGGCGAACTACGTCGCGAACGTGCTCGGGATGGGGCGCGCGACGGTCTACAAGCATCTGAAGCATCTGAAGGAAACGGGCGACGCCTGAGCGCGCAGCGGCGGCCGCAATGACGATCGGACCCGGCCATCGGCATCGGACGACCGTTTCCGCGTCGAAGCTTCGCGATACGCGGGCGCGGCTGCATGCCGCACGGGCCTACGGACCACGGAGCCCGGGAGCATAAAGTGATATAGTCACAGTTACATTTTTGACCGCTCCAACCGCCATGACGACCGCTCCCGCCCCGACCGCCCGCCCGACCCTGACCGTCGAAATCTGGTCCGACCTGATCTGCCCATGGTGCTGGATCGGCAAGCGCCGTTTCGACGAGGCGCTGGCCGCGTTCGCGCACGCCGACCGCGTCGACGTCGCGCTGCGCGCGTACCGGCTGATGCCGGGCCACCCCGTCGAGCCGGTCGAGGCGATGCTCGCAGGCAAATACCGGATGGCGCCCGCACAGGTCGACCAGATGCTGCGCCAGGTAACCGAGGCGGCCGCGAGCGTCGGGCTGCGCTACGACCTGCCCGGCACGCTCGTCGGCGACACGCTCGACGGCCACCGGCTCGTGAAGCTCGCGCACGCGTCGGGCCGCGCGCATGCGCTGACCGAGCGCCTGTATCGCGCGTATTTCTGCGAGCACGGCTCGCTGTTCGATCATGCCGCGCTGACCGAATTCGCGGTCGAAGCCGGGCTCGAGCGCTCGGCCGTCGAAGCGGTGCTGCACAGCGACGCGTACCGCGACGAAGTCGAGGCCGACATCGCGCGCGCCGCGCAGATCGGCGGGCGCGGCGTGCCGCTGTTCGTGTTCGGCGGCCGCTACGCCGTATCGGGCGCGCAGCCGGCCGACGCGTTCGCGCAAGCGCTCGACCACGCGTGGCGCGACGGCGTCGTCGAACTCGACGGCGACGACGCGGCCGCCTGCGGCCCGGACGGCTGCGAACTGCCGGCGCGCGCGTAACGCAACATCCCGCTTCACGCGCGCCGGGCCACACCCGCCGCTACGCGACGCTCCTGCCACAAACCGACAGGAAACCCGCGCCGGTGGCATCTACAATGCATCCTTCCATATAACGAATAGAAGGCTGCGAGCCCATGACCCACGGGATTCACGGCGAGAAGCGCTGGTACGCGCTGATCGTGCTCTGCCTCGGCGTGCTGATGATCGTGCTCGACAGCACGATCGTGAACGTTGCGCTGCCGTCGATCAGCACCGATCTCCACTTCACCGAAACGGCCCTCGTGTGGGTCGTCAATGCCTACCTCCTGACATTCGGCGGCTGCCTGCTGCTCGGCGGCCGGCTCGGCGACCTGTACGGCCAGCGGCGCATGTTTCTCGCGGGCCTCGTCGTGTTCACGCTCGCGTCGCTCGCCTGCGGGCTCGCGCAATCGCAGGCGATGCTGATCGCCGCGCGCGCGGTGCAGGGGCTCGGCGGCGCGGTCGTGTCGGCCGTCTCGCTGTCGCTGATCATGAACCTGTTCACCGAGCCCGGCGAACGCGCTCGCGCGATGGGCGTCTACGGCTTCGTGTGCGCGGGCGGCGGCAGCATCGGCGTGCTGCTCGGCGGGCTGCTGACGAGCTCGCTGTCGTGGCACTGGATCTTCCTCGTCAACCTGCCGATCGGCGTCGCGGTCTACGCGATGTGCGCCGCGCTGCTGCCGCGCACGCGTACGGCGGCCGGCACCGCGCGGCTCGACGTGGCGGGCGCGATCACGGTGACGGCATCGCTGATGCTGGCCGTCTACGGAATCGTCGGCGGCAACGAGGCCGGCTGGCTGTCGACGCAGACCGTCGCGTTGATCGGCGCGGCCGTCGTGCTGCTCGCGCTGTTCATCGCGATCGAGTCGCGCGCCGCGCACCCGCTGATGCCGCTTACGCTGTTCGCCGCGCGCAACGTCGCGCTCGCAAACGCGATCGCCGTGCTGTGGGCGGCCGCGATGTTCGCGTGGTTCTTCCTGTCCGCGCTGTACATGCAGCGCGTGCTCGGCTACGGGCCGCTGCAGGTCGGCCTCGCGTTCCTGCCGGCGAACCTGATCATGGCGGCGTTCTCGCTCGGGCTGTCGGCGCGGATCGTGATGCGCTTCGGGATCCGCGGCCCGATCGCCGCCGGCCTGCTGATCGCGGCGTGCGGCCTTGCGCTGTTCTCGCGCGCGCCGGTCGACGGCGGTTTCGTGTGGCATGTGCTGCCCGGCATGACGCTGCTGGGCATTGGTGCAGGCGTCGCGTTCAATCCGGTGCTGCTCGCCGCGATGAACGACGTCGATCCGGCCGATTCCGGGCTCGCGTCGGGGATCGTCAACACCGCGTTCATGATGGGCGGCGCGCTCGGGCTCGCGGTCCTCGCGAGTCTCGCCGGCGCACGCACCGATGCGCTCGCGGCAGCGCAAGCGGCGCCGCTCGACGCACTGAACGGCGGCTACCACGCGGCCTTCGCGTTCGGCGCGGCGTTTGCGGCCGTGGCCGCGCTGACCGGTTTCGCGCTGCGCATCCGGCCGCCACGCGCGGTCGAAGGTGCCGGGCCCGCGATGCACTGACCGTCGATGGGCGGCCCGGAACCGGCATCGAGTCGGGGCGCGCACTGTCGCGCCCTTTTTATGCGCGCCCGGATACACGGCGCCGGCCCCGGTTCGTCATCGCTTTCAGACCGGTCGTCATCGTCGGTCGCGCCCCATTCAAACGCCCGTTTTACGTCCCGCCGGCCGCCTGCGGTGCAGACCTTCCCGGCCGATTTTTAACGCAGTCGTACATTGACGCGCCACTTTTGCGACAATGGCGGACTTTGACGCGCGCGCAGCGCCGCGGCCGCGCGCCGCCGCCGAACGCCACCTAACCGCCTGCCTCCGATGTCGCTTCCCCATATCGATCTGCTGTACTCGCTGTCCGGCCTGTTCGTCGGCATTCTCGTCGGCCTGACGGGCGTCGGCGGCGGTTCGTTGATGACGCCGATCCTCGTGCTGCTGTTCGGCGTCCACCCGGCGACGGCCGTGGGCACGGACCTGCTGTACGCGGCCGCGACCAAGGCCACCGGCACGCTCGTCCACGGCCTGAAGGGCTCGGTCGACTGGCGCATCACGGGCCGGCTCGCGGTGGGCAGCGTACCGGCCGCGGCGCTCACGCTGTGGTGGCTGCACACGCACGGGATGAACACGCCGGGTACCGCGCGGATGATCCAGCTCGTGCTCGGGGTCGCGCTGCTGCTCACGTCGCTCGCGCTGATCTTCCGCCCGCAGCTCACGGCATTCGCCGCGCGCAACCCGCTCGCGCCGAGCCCCGCGCGCACGCTGTGGTCGACCGTGCTGACGGGCGCCGTGCTGGGCGTGCTCGTGTCGATGACGTCGGTCGGCGCCGGCGCGATCGGCGTGACCGTGCTCCTGCTGCTGTATCCGCTGCTGGCGACGACCCGCATCGTCGGTTCCGACATCGCGCATGCGGTGCCGCTCACGCTGGTCGCGGGCATGGGCCACTGGCTGCTCGGCTCCGTCGACTGGTCGATGCTGCTGTCGCTGCTGCTCGGTTCGCTGCCCGGCATCGTGATCGGCAGCCTGCTGTCGGCGCGCGCGCCCGAGCGGCTGCTGCGCAACCTGCTCGCGTCGACCCTGGTGGCGGTGGGCGTGCGGCTCGTGCTGGCGTAAGCGGGCCTCGCGTCTGGTGACAGACGCCACCGTCGGCGCATGCCGATCCTCAATAGAGGGCTTTTCATCCCTGTTTTGAGGATTAAGGAAGCCATCACCTTCGACTTCCGGGGCGATACCCCCTCCGACACAAAAAGATGCCCCCGGAGTCCACGACTCTCGGGGGCATCTTGTGGAACGACAGCCACACCATCAACGTACACGACCCGCCACATCGGGACGCACGCGCGCGTGCACTTTTCCGCCGCGGCGGGCGGCGCCCGCCGCCCGCAACACTTACTGCCCCTGCTGCTGCAGTTTCTGCTGCTTCATCTGCTGCGTGCGCGCCTGCAGCTTCAGCACGCGTTGCAGCGCAGTACGGTTCGCGAGGATGCCGTCGTAGAAGTTGGCGAGATCACCCTTCAGCGCGGTCCGCGACGCGTCGTTCAGATAGATCATGTGGCCCGACGGGTAGTTCTTGATCGTCAGGTTCTGCGCCTTGAGCGTCGGATCGAGCGGCATCTGCGCGAGCGTCAGCTCCGTCTGGTGGAACGGCGTGACGGCGTCGAAATAGCCGTTCGCCGACAGCACCTTCAGGTCCGGGTTCACGCTCATCGTCGACGCCAGGTCGCCGGCCGTGTACAGCGTGTTGCCGCCACCCTTGTTCGCGCCGGTCGGGTCCGTGTGGCTGAAGTCCCAGTTGTTGAAGACCTGGTCGTTCAGGTCCACGAACGACGACGTCGACGTGTACTTGAGATCGGTGTTGATGTAGCTGTTCCACAGCACCGTGTACGCGCCGCCGACGTTCGTGATCGACGGATCGTTGCTGCCCGAGTTCGGCAGGATGTACGGCGCGATGCCCTTGCCCGTGAAGTTCGCGCGACCGTCGTACTGGCCGATCTGCGTGCCCGGCACGAGCGTCAGGAAGAACGTGTACGGCGGGTTGTCGTCCGACGACGGCACGTTGCCGAGCGCGGCCGGGTTGCCGAAGGTCTGGATCAGCGACGTCGGGTCCGTGCCGATGTACGCGCCCATCTGCTGAGCGGTCTGCAGCTTCAGGTTCAGCCGCACGTTCACGAAGCCGCCGTCCTGCGGATTCGGCTTCTGCGCAAGCGGCGCGAGCGTGTTGTCCGCGTAGTGGCGGGCCTGCACCATGTACGCGTCGAGATCGGTCGGCGTCGGGTTGAGCGTCGTCTTCTTCCAGTAGAACGCATCGGCCGCGAGCGTCGGGAACGTGCCCGGCGCGGACAGCGCGTTCGCATAGTCGAGGATCGACGACTGCAGCGTGATCCCGTTCAGATCGATGCCGTCCTCGTGCAGCACCCACGACACGACCGCGCTGCGCGCGGTGCCGTACGACTCGCCGTACAGGAACTTCGGCGAATTCCAGCGCGAGTACTTGGTCAGGTAGCGCTGGATGAAGCGGTCGATCGAGCGCGCATCCTGGTCGGTGCCCCAGAAGTCCTTGTTCTTCGCCGGCGCGATCGCCGTCGAGTAGCCGGTGCCGACCGGGTTGATGAACACGAGGTCGGTGCGGTCGAGCAGGCTGTCCGGATTGTCGAGCAGCTTGTACGGCGCGGGCGGCGTGAAGTTCGGGAACGACGACTGCAGGCGCTTCGGCCCGTACGAGCCGAGCAGCAGGTAGACCGACGACGAGCCCGGGCCGCCGTTGTAGAAGAACGTGACCGGGCGCGGCTTCGACGGGTCGGGATTGTCCTGCGTGTACGCGACGTAGAACATCTTCGCGTTCGGCGCCGACGTGACCGGATCGATCGTCGTCAGGTGACCGGTGGTGGCCGTGTACTGGATCGTCTTGCCGCCGATCGCGACCTGGCGGTGCACGACCGCCGCGCCTTCCGTCGAATCCGTGACCGCATCGTTCGGCCCGGTGCCGTACACGTCGGTGTCGACGTACGGCTGGTCGGCCGCGGTGGCGGCCGTTGCGTCGGTGGTGGCCGACGTGCCGCCGCTGGACGTCGCGGCCGCGGTGGCGGCCGACGCAGCCGGGCTCGGCCCATCGTCGCCGCCGCACCCCGTGACGAGCAGCGCCGCGGCCGCCGCGGCGGCGAGCGGTACGCTCAAGGTCGTTCCGAATAGCGCGAAACCGTCTTTCAAGGACTTGCGTGTCGTCATTATTGCCTCTCGAACAGAACGATAAATACCGCCGGTCGCAAGGGATCATTTGCGCCGGCGCTCCGCACCGGGAATGCATTCGTTATGCGACGCACTCCGAGTTTTTTACCGGATCGGCGAATACCGATCGGCACGATTTACCCCACCTGTTTTTTGCAACCGCACAATGGCATAAACTCCATTGGCAACGATAATTCGATGATTCACCGCAATACGGATTCATTCCGCGGATTCGCACGCACAACGAAAGCGACGGACAAAATGACGCCTCGCAAAGCCCGCTCAGCAAAGCGTCTTCACTTCGACCAGACAAACGATCCCCATCGGCGAGATACCGATTAATCGCGAAACCGCGACCAATCGCGACTCGAGCCGATTGAATAAAATCGAAAGGATCGATTAATTAAATGGAAAGAAATATTTTCGTAATCTGATTTATTAAATTAAGTGAAAATACCGGCGCATAATAGGTTCCGGATTTATCGCCGTAAAGTAAGAATTTGTTACAGCGCTCGCCATTCGGATAAAAGGCAGTCCGGGACCGATTCCAGAAACGCCCATAAAAAAAGCCGGACGGCTGTCCGGCTTGCTGGAGGCGCGTGACGGGCGCCGTCAGAGCGGCACGTCGATCGTACCGACGCCGACGGAAATCGCGTTCGCGCCCGGCGCGGCCGAGATCGGCGGCAGGTTCGCGCTCGTCAGCGCGGGCGCGGCGCCCGGCGTGCCGCCGCGCGGCACCGTGCGGATCACCTGCGACGGCGGCAGCGCCGCGCCGCTCTTCAGACGCTTCCACATCAGGTTCAGCGCCTGCACGTTGTAGTAGTGAACCGGCACGAAGCGCGTGTCGAAGCCCGGCACCGACAGGAACGCGTCGAAGTGCTGGCCGTTCGTCACTTCGTAGAACGCCAACTGGCTGCGCCCGGCTTCGCTGATGCCGTTCTGCGCGACGTACGCGCGCGACGCGTGGTTCACGGGCACGAGCGCGTCGCTGCGGCCTTGCACGATGATCGCCGGCTTGCCGTGCAGGTTCGCGTTCACGCGCACCGCGTCGACGTTCGCGGGCATCCCGAGCATCCCGTTCGTCCACAGCTGGCGCAGGCACAGCGCGCCCGCGAAGCTCGCATCGGGCGTCGCGAGCCGGTGGTCGGCGCCCGCGCCGTTGTTGAACACGAGATTGATGCCGGCCGTCGGCGGCACGCCGTTGCCGATGCCGAACACGGCCGGCATCGGCGACGCGGCGGGCGCCGCGACCGCGCCCGTCGCCGCGTTCGTCGTCGCGAAGCTGAAGTTGCACAGGTTGTCGGTGACGCGCGAGCGCGTGTACGCGTTCGCATAGGTGACCGCGATCGCGGGAATCGCCTGCGAATCCCACATCGCCGCCTGCAACAGGTCGGAATCGGCCAGATAGCCGGCCGCATGGAGCTGCGCGAGCGCGTCGGCCGCCTGGCTCTGCGTGTCGGCGCCCGCCACCAGCCCGGCCGCGGCGAGCGTTGCGCAGCGCTGCGTGCGGATCGACTGCGTGGTCGCGGACGGCAGCGCGCTCAGGTACGGCGCGCCGGCGAGCGACGCCGACGCGGCCGCGCACGGTTCCAGCAGGTTCGCGAGCGTCGCGTAATCGGCCAGCGGCCGGCCGAACGACGGCGCCGGCTGGCCGCCCGTCCGGACGACCGCATTCGGCGCCATCCGCACGTTGATTTGCGGCTCGCCGACCACGACCGCGGTAATCCAGCCGCGGCTGTCCTGCTCGGCCGCCGCGAGCGACGCGCCGCCGCCGTTGCTGACCGACGCGGCGATCGTCGTGATGTCGCCCGCGCGATAGCGCACGGCGTGATGCGTGCCGTCGATCAGCGGGCCGAACTGCTCGTTGAGCGCCCAGTATGCGAATTCGACCGCCTGCAGCGTCACGCGCCCCCAGTCCTGTTCCGGATTCTGTTGCGAATGCGCGTGCTTGAACGCATAGCGGTTCGGGAAGCGGCCGTTGAACGCGGCGAGATCGCCGCTCGTCACGTTCGCGGTGAACAGGCTCGCGGTGCCGGCCAGCACCGCGTCGGCGAGCGTGCCGTCGATCAGCGTGACGGCGTCGGAACCGAGTTCGTGCGCGCCGTTGCCGCCGCCCTTGTCGTTGTAGGCGACCGCGCAGCCGCGCTTGAGCGCCCATTCGCCGGCCGCGGAAATCGCGCCGTACACGCCGCGCGAGCCGGACGACGTCGCGGTGACGATGCAGGGCTGCGCGGGATTGAAGCTGGCAGGCACCTGAACGAGCAGCGTCACGTTCTTGGCGCCGCTGCCGTCGTCGGCATACGCGAGATATTCGGTGCCGGGGATCTTGCCTTCACCGAGCGTGTCGTTGCCGTCGAGGTCGACGTTCGGCCCCCAGAAGCGGCCGTAGCCGCCGTTCGCGCTCATGTCGACGAGCGCGCGGTAGTTCGACCAGATCGCGAGGCGGCGCAATTCGGCGCTCGTCGGCCGCGACGGGTTCGCGAAGCCCGGCGCGGTCGCCGCCGCGAGGCCCGTCTTGCCGAGGCCGGCCGTCAGCAGGTCGTCGCTCGCGCCGTCGTAGGCCGTCGTGCGCACGCTGCCGGACACGAAGCCGGGCAACCGGTTGCGCTCGGCCGACTCGTCGCCGTTGCAGGCGCCGAGCATCGCGACTGCGGCCAGCGCCGCCCCCCACACCACCCGCTTGCCCCACCCGAACTTCGTCATCGCCGCCCCTCGATATCGTTCTCGGTCCGTCGCCGCGCCGCGCGCGGCTGTCGGCCCCCTGAAGCGCAAACGGGCCCCGGCATGCCGGGGCCCGCCTGAAACGGGCGCGCGCGGCGCTCGCGCGCCGCCGCCCGGCGTTACTGCTGCTGAACCGTCAGCTTGTTCGTGACCGACGTCACACCGCTCACGCCCTTCGCCGCCTCTTCCGCCTTGTCGATCTGAGCCTGGTCGGGCACCGTGCCCTCCAGCGTGATCGCGCCGCCCTTCGAGCGCACGACGAGGTTCGCCACGTCGATGCCGCCTGCCTTCGTAATGGCCTTGCGCACCGCATAGCCGAGCTTGCGGTTCGCCTTCTTCGCGGTTTTCGCGGCGGCTTTCGGCGCGCTCGTCGCGGCCGCCGGCGCTTCCGTTGCCGCTGCGTCGCTCGACTGCGCATATACGCTGCCCGACAGACAGGCCGCCACGGCGGCGACGCCCAACGCTCTCAACACGATCGACTTCATGCTATCTCCTTATCACTCCGGAACGGCCGTGCACAGTACGGCCGGATACCCCCAAAAACAGCCGGCCCGCGCGCGAACGGGCGGGACAGCCGGTGTTTTCCACGGCGATACGAGAGAGGCGTCACGGGCCGGCGGCCGGCGCACGCAAAAGCGGGCCGGTCGGGCCGGGCAGCCGCCGGCCGGACGCGCCCGGCCTCATGACGTGCCGGGTCGCGCGCGAATCGGGCGCGGCTGCGTCGCACAATGTAATCCAGCGCCCGCCGAAGCGCAAAGCTTTTGACGCCGGGATGCCCGCCGCCGTCGCGGCGCCGCGGTGCAATACCGCCCCGACTCGCGCAGGCGCAGGGAAACCGGGTACCATCGCCGCGAGAATCCGCATCGTCCCGCGACGACCGTCACCGATGCGTCACGCCAGCGTCATCCGCCAATCCCATGAAGCCTGCCCGTCCCCGCCCGCCGCGCCGCATCCTCGCCCGCTTCGTCGCCGTGTCGTGGCGCGACCTCGCGCTGTCGATCGGCCCGACCGTGCTGCTCGCCGGCGCGGCCGTCTGGCTCGCGGTCAAGCTGATCCAGCCGGCGCCGCCGTCCACGCTCGTGATCTCGGCCGGGCCGCCCGGCAGCACGTACTGGAACGCCGCGCAGAAATACAAGACGATCCTCGCGAAAAACGGCGTCACGCTCGACGTTCAATCGTCCGAAGGTTCCGCGCAGAACCTCGCGCGGCTGTCGAACCCGAACGCGCCGGTCGACGTCGGCTTCGTGCAGAGCGGCATCGGCCCGAAGGAGCGCGACGAGCATCTGGTGTCGCTCGGCAGCATCGGCTACGTGCCGCTCGCGATCATGTACCGCGGCCCGGTCGTCGCGCGCCTGTCCGATTTCAAGGGCAAGCGGCTCGCGCTCGGCGCCGAAGGCAGCGGCGCGCGCGAACTGAGCCTCGCGCTGCTGAAGATGAACGGCATCGTGCCGGGCGGCCCGACCGAGTTGCTGCCGACCGCCGGCGAGGACGCCGCGACCGCGCTGCTCGACGGCAAGATCGACGCCGCGTTCCTGTCCGGCGACTCGACGCAGATCCCGGTGATGGCAAAGCTGTTCCGCGCGCCCGGCGTGCACGTATATTCGTTCACGCAGGCCGAGGCGTACGCGCGGCGCTTTCCGTATCTGACCGCAATCACGCTGCCGATGGGCGTCTACGATCTCGGCCGCAACCTGCCGCCGGCCGACATCCACACGGTCGCGCCGACGATCGAACTCGTCGCGCGCGACTCGCTGCACCCGGCGCTGTCCGACCTGCTGATCGAGGCCGCGCGCGAAGTGCACGGCCACGCGACGATCCTGCAGCACGCGGGCGAATTCCCGTCGTCCGTCACGCGCGGCTTTCCGCTGTCCGACGACGCCGCCCGCTACTACAAGTCGGGCAAGAGCTTCCTGTACCGGCGGCTGCCGTTCTGGGTCGCGAGCCTCGTCGACCGGCTGCTGGTCGTGGTCGTGCCGCTGATCGTCGTGCTGATCCCCGGGCTGCGGCTCGTGCCGTCGCTGTACGGCTGGCGCGTGCGCTCGCGCATCTACCGCTGGTACGGCGCGCTGATCGCGCTCGAGCGCCGCGCGCTCGGCGAACATACGGCCGAGGAGCGCGTGCAGTTGCTCGACGAGCTCGACGACATCGAGGAAGCCGTGAACCGGATGAAGATGCCGCTCGCGTACGCCGGGCAGTTCTACGTGCTGCGCGAGCACATCGGCTTCGTGCGCGAACGGCTCACCGCGCACGACCAGGATGCGCCGGCGGGCCCGCCCGGCGCCGGCAATTCGCCGGCGCGCGCGGAAACCGGCCCGCCGCCGGCCGGCGATGGCCCCCGGGCGACTCCCGGTTCCGCGTGAGCGAACGATCCGCGATCATTGCTGCATGCGCGCGCTGCCGCGTAACATGGAGGCCGCCGCCAGGCGCCGCACGCCCCCCCTTCTGGAGAACGACATGACAACCGGCCTCGATACCGCCCAACCCGCCTGGTTCTTCGACTTCGTGTCGCCGTTCTCGTATCTGCTGCTCGAGCAGCACGACAAATGGCCGGACGTGCCGTTCAACCCCGTCGCCGTATCGCTGCCCGACCTGCAGCGCCACTGGGGCCAGCGCCCGAGCGCCGACGTGCCGGCCAAGCGCGTGTTCACGTACCGTCACGCGCTGTTTCGCGCGGAACAGCTCGGCATCCGCTTCAAGATGCCGCCCGCGCATCCATTCGATTCCGACAAGGTGCTGCGCCTCGCGATCGCGCTGCGCGCCGATATCGTGACGGTGCTGGAAATGTTCCGCTTCGTCTGGCGAGAAGGCAACGATCCATCGACGCCGGACGGCTTCGCGGCGCTGTGCGAACGCGTCGGCGTGAGCCACGGCGACGAGCTGATCGAATTCGAGGAAACCGCCGCGCAGCTGGCCCGCAACACGGCCGATGCGATCGCGCTCGGCGTGTTCGGCGTGCCCACCTTCTGGATGAACAAGCAACTGTTCTGGGGCGAGGACGCGCTGCCGATGGTGCTGTACTGCGCGCGCACGCCGAACTGGCTCGAATCGCGCGAGGTCAAGCGGATCAGCACGCTGCCGAAGGGCCGCGCGTGATGGGGTGCGTGATGGCCGGTATCACGCACGGCAACGCGCGGCTGCGGTAAGGTTACGCGTCCCCCGAATCACCCCCCACCAATGGACGACGACGACCGTACCGCCTCGCTCGACATCTGGCTCGTGCGCGTATTGCGCACGCTGTTGCTCGAGCGCAGCGTCACGCAGGCCGCGCTGCGGCTGAACCAGACCCAGCCCGCGATCAGCACCGCGCTGCGCAAGCTGCGCGAGACGCTGAACGACCCGATCCTCGTGCGCGGCAAATCCGGCATGGTGCCGACCGAATACGGCGCGTCGCTGCTCGAAGCCGCGTCGCGCGCGCTGCGCGAGGTCGACTTCATCGCGACGCCGCACGGCGACTTCGATCCGTCGTCCGCGCGGCGCACATTCCGCGTCGCCGCACCCGACTACCTGAACGATTTCTTCATGCCGACGCTGATCGAGCGCTTTCGCGACGCGGCGCCGCATGCGCATCTGGAAATCGATTCGCTGAATCCCGCGCTCGACCACGCGGGCGCGCTCCAATCGGGTGCGCTCGATCTCGTGATCGGCAACTGGCCGAAGCCCGACCCGCAGTTCGCGCGCCAGGACCTGTTCTCCGACACGATCGTGTGCCTGATGCGCGACGCGCATCCGCTCGCCCGCGAACCGCTCACGCGCGACGCGTATGCGTCGGCCGCGCACGTCGCGCCGACGCCGTACACCGGCGACAAGCGCAACGCGATCGAGATCGGCCTCGCGCGCGCACGCCTCACGCGGCGCATCGTGACGACGCTGCCGTATTTCGGGATCGTGCCGCAGGTGCTGCTGCAGTCGGACCTGATCTTCACGACGACGCGCCGCTTCGCGACGCACTATGCGCAACTGCTGCCGCTCGTCGTCGTCACGCCGCCCGTGCCGTTCCCGCGCATCAAGAGCTACCTGCTCACGCACCCGCAACCCGACCGGCCGACCGACATCGCGTGGCTGTGCGCGCTGATGCAGAGCGTGTCCGACGAACTGACGGTCGCCCGCACGCGCAAGCGCTGACGCGCGGCCAAAGCGCGGCGCGGAGTGGTCAGGCAGCGCGGCCGCTCAGGCCGTGCAGAAGGTTTCCTGCAGATGAGTCCAGCGCACGACGCCCGCCGCGTCGCGCGCGAACACGGCGGTCGCGCGGCGCGCCGGCAGTTCGCCCGCTGCCGCATGCTGCGTTTCGAGATAGGTGACCACCGCATGCGCTGCATCGGCCGCGAGCACGCGGATCTCCGACAGCGCGATGTGCAGCCCCGGCTTCGCGCCGGCCAGCTTCGCGAACAGCGCGCGCATGCCGTCATGGTCGACCACGCGGCCGTCGGTCAGGATCATCGTGAAGTCGACGGAAAACGCGGCGAGCAGCGCATCGAGCGCCGCCGGCGCGGTATCGACGCCGGACAGCCAGCGCTCGATGGCGACGAGGCTCGCATCGAGCGCGTCGAGATAGACGGAGTGATCGGACATGGGGCGTGCACGGTGACGTGAAGCGCGGCCCGCTGCCGCGCGTTGTCGTGCAGTGTAGGCAAAAACGCGCGGTCGTGCGCCAGCCGCGCGGCATGACCGTTTTACCGCGCGTTTTAGCGCGCGCAGGACAGGTCGTCGCATGCGCGCCCGGCCGCGGCCGCCTTCGCATTGGCCACCGGCATGCCCGAGCGGGCCTGCAGCAGCTCCGCGCAGACGGCCACCGCGATCGCGCCCGGTGCCTTGTCGACGATGCCCGCGACGCCGATCGGGCACACCATCTCGACGAGCCGCGCCGGATCGACGCCGCGCGCGGCGAGCCGGCGCTCGAACTTCACGCGCTTGGTGCGCGAGCCGATCATTCCGAAGTACGCGTAGTCGCGCCGCCGCATGATCTGCGCGGCGAGCGCGAAGTCGAGCGCGTGGTTGTGCGTCATCACGAGGAAGTACGCGCCGGGCGGCGCCGCGTCGACGACGGCCTCCGGCGTGTCGGTCGGCTCCGGCTGCACGTTCGGCGGACATTCGTCCGGGAACAGCTCGTCGCGCGTGTCGACCCACTGCACGACGCACGGCAGCGCGCCGAGCAGCGTGACGAGCGCGTGGCCGACGTGCCCCGCGCCGAACAGCACGATGTGCATCGGCGGCGGTGCTGCGGTCACGCGGTTGCGCTGGCCGGAGCCGGGCGCGAACGGCTGTCGTTGCGACGACGCGCTGCCGCACGCGCCGTCGCATCCGGCGGCGGACGCCTGCGACGCGGCACGCGGCGAACGAGCGGGGCCGTTCATGCCGGCCTCCGTCGGGTCGTGCCGCCGTGAGCGAGCAACGAACGAAGCAAGCGCAAAGAGCGTTTCATCTCAACCTGCCCGGCTCGCGCTCGCCGCACGCACCGCGCCGATCGCGCGCAGGATCGACTCGCCCGTGGCCGGCGCGTCGAGCGGCGGATTCACCTGGTAGTCGCCGACCGCGGCCACCGCATCGCGCACCGCGAAGAACACCGAGAACGGCAGCAGCAGCGGCGGCTCGCCGACGGCCTTCGAGCGGTGGATGCTGTCCTCGACGTTGCGGTTCTGGAACAGCCGCACGTTGAACTCGGGCGGCGTGTCGTTCACCGTCGGGATCTTGTACGTGGACGGCGCATGCGTCATCAGCTTGCCGCCCGCGTTCCACCACAGCTCCTCGGTCGTCAACCAGCCCATCCCCTGGATGAACGCGCCTTCGACCTGGCCGATGTCGAGCGCCGGGTTCAGCGACGCGCCGACGTCGTGCAGCGCATCGACGCGCAGCGTGCGCATCTCGCCCGTCAGCGTGTCGACCACGACTTCCGACACGGCCGCGCCGTACGAGTAGTAGTAGAACGGCCGGCCCTGCAGCTTCGATTGATCCCAGTGCAGCTTCGGCGTCGCATAAAACCCGTCGGACCACAGCTGCACGCGCGCGAGATACGCCTTCGCGACCACCTCGCCGAACGGCACGCCATGGCCGCCGACCCACACGACGTCGTTGCCGAACTTCACGTCGGCCGCCTCGACGTTGCCGTCGCCGAACTGCTTCGCCGCGAACGCCGCGAGCCGCTCGCGCAACTGGCGCGCCGCGTCCTGCGCGGCCTTGCCGTTCAGGTCGGAGCCCGTCGACGCGGCGGTCGCGGACGTGTTCGCGACCTTGCTCGTGTCGGTCGCGGTCACGCGGATCCGGCCGAAGCGGATGCCGAGTTCGTGCGCGACGACCTGCGCGACCTTCGTGTTGAGCCCCTGCCCCATCTCCGTGCCGCCGTGGTTCACGAGCACCGAGCCGTCGGTGTAGATGTGCACGAGCGCGCCGGCCTGGTTGAAGTGCGTGACGTTGAACGCGATGCCGAATTTCACCGGCGTGAGCGCGATGCCTTTCTTCAGCACCGTGTTGCGGGCGTTGAAGGCGCGCACGCCCGCGCGCCGCGCGCGATAGTCGCTCGTCGTCTCGAGTTCGCCGAGCAATTCGTGCAGCACGTTGTCCTCGACGGTCTGCCCGTACGGCGTCACGTTCCGTTCGGTCTTGCCGTACAGGTTCGCGTAGCGGACGTCGAGCGGATCGCGGCCAAGCGAACGCGCGATGTCGTCGAGGATGGTTTCGATCGCGAACGCGCCCTGCGGGCCGCCGAAGCCGCGGAACGCGGTGTTCGACTGCGTGTTGGTCTTGCCGCAGTAGCCGGCGATGTCGACGTCGCCGAGCCAGTACGCGTTGTCGAAGTGGCACACCGCGCGCGTCATCACCGGGCCCGACAGGTCGGCCGAGAAGCCGCAGCGCGACGTCATGTCGAGCGCGACGCCGTCGATGCGACCGTCGTCGTCGTAGCCGACGTCGAAGCGGTAATGGAAGTCGTGCCGCTTGCCGGTGATCATCATGTCGTCGTCGCGGTCCGGACGCAGCTTCACCGGGCACAGCAGCTTCCATGCGGCGAGCGCCGCGCAGCACGCGAACAGGCCTGACTGCGACTCCTTGCCGCCGAAGCCGCCGCCCATCCGGCGACATTCGACCAGCACGTTGTGCGACGCGACGCCGAGCACGTGCGCGACCAGGTGCTGCATCTCGCTCGGGTGCTGCGTCGAGCAGTACACGTGCATCCCGTCGTCGTCCTTCGGCACCGCGTACGCGATCTGCCCTTCCAGGTAGAACTGCTCCTGGCCGCCAAGCAGCATCTCGCCCGACTCGCGGTGCGGCGCGGCGGCGAGCCGCGCGGCCGCGTCGCCGCGCGCGAGCTTCAGCGGCGGGATCACGTAGGTTTCGGCCTTGCGCGCTTCCTGCGCGGTCAGGATCGCGGGCAGTTCCTCGTAGTCGACCTGCGCGCGCCGCGCGGCGAGCCGCGCGGTTTCATGCGACGTCGCGACGACGATGAACATCGGCTGGCCGACGAACTGCACGATGCCGTTCGCGAGCACCGGATCGTCGTGGATGATCGGGCCGCAATCGTTGACGCCCGGGATGTCGTCGGCCGTGAACACGGCGACCACGCCCGGCGTCGCGCGCACCGCGTCGAAGTTCATCGACACGATCTTCGCGTGCGGCTTCGCGGACAACCCGAGCGCCGCGTGCAGCGTGCCGGCGACGAGCGGGATGTCGTCGGTATAGGTCGCGCGGCCGCTCACGTGCAGGTGGGCGGATTCGTGCGCGCGCGACACGTGCACCTGCGCGGCGTCGGCCTGCGGGTCGAGGGTGCTCAGGAACGGTTCTGCTTGCTGGTTCATGTTCGGTGTTCTCCGTCGTCAGACGCGTGCCGCGTCGTCGGCAACTTCAGCGCCTGCTTCGGCGGCCACTTCGCGCACGTTCAGCGCCTGCGGCGGCAGCGGGTCGTGCGGGCGCGTCTCCAGCCAGAATCGGAACATCAGGTTCTTCGCGGTATCGAGGCGATACGTGCTGGTTGCGCGCATGTCGGACAGCGGCTGGTAGTCGCGCTCGAGCGCCTGCATCGCGGCCTGCGCGGTGGCTTCGTGCCACTGCGCGCCGTCGAGCACGGCTTCCGTATGGGCCGCGCGCTTCGGCGTCGCGGCCATCCCGCCGAACGCGATGCGCGGCTCGCGGATCCTGTCGCCGTCCGCGATGAACGCGAACGCCGCGCACACGGCCGAGATGTCCGAATCGAACCGCTTCGACAGCTTGTACGTGCGGAACTGCAGCTTTGCACGGGCGCCGGTGCGGGTCGGCACCTTCACGCCGACGACGAATTCGTGCGGCGCCAGGTCCTTTTGTTGATAACCGGTGTACAGCGCCTCGAGCGGCAGCTCGCGCACCGTGTCGCCGCCGCGCAGCACGACGCGTGCGCCGAGCGCGATCAGGCCCGGCATCGAATCGCCGATCGGCGAGCCGTTCGCGACGTTGCCGCCGAGCGTGCCCGCGTTGCGGATCGGCAGCGACGCGAAGCGCTTCCACATCTCGGTCAGTTCCGGATAGGTTCCGGCGAGCGCCGCATAGGCCTTTTCGACCGTCACGCCCGCGCCGATCCCGATCCAGTCGTCGCCGTGCACGACCTGCTGCAGTTCGGCGATCTGGCCGACGTAGATCAGGTCGTCGAGGCGGCGCATCTGCTTGGTGACCCACAGGCCGATGTCGGTGCTGCCCGCGAGAATGCGCGCGTCGGGACGCTCGGCCTTCAGCGCGGCCAGCGCGTCGAGCGTGCGCGGCGCCGCGAAGCGCGCGCCGTTGACCGTCGCGTAGTCGAACGTGTCGTCGCGCTTGAGCGATGCGAGCGTGCGGGCGAGCGCGGCCGTGTCGACCGGCGCGGCCGGCTGCGGCGCGGCTTCGCCGGTCGCGCCTTCGCCGCTCGCATCGAACATCCGCACCGCCGCATCG
This sequence comes from Burkholderia sp. LAS2, assembly GCF_018417615.1. Lineage (NCBI taxonomy): Bacteria > Pseudomonadati > Pseudomonadota > Betaproteobacteria > Burkholderiales > Burkholderiaceae > Burkholderia > Burkholderia sp. LAS2. Next base: position 1,289,428 of record NZ_CP071052.1, on the reverse strand, counting down.
ACGATCGGGCGATAGCCGGTACAGCGGCACAGGTTGCCCGTCAGCGCATCGGCGATCTCGGTGCGCGTCGGCACGTCCTTCGCCTTCGCGCACGCGCTGCCGCAGCCTTCGTGGCCGTGCTTCTCGTACAGCGCCCACATCGACATCACGAAGCCGGGCGTGCAGAAGCCGCACTGCGACCCGTGGCAATCGACCATCGCCTGCTGCACCGGGTGCAGCGAACCGTCCGGCCGGCGCAGGTCCTCGACCGTGAGCAGCGCCTTGCCGTCGAGCGTCGGCAGGAACTGGATGCATGCGTTGACGGCCTTGAACTCGACCGCGCCGGCGTCGGTCAGCTCGCCGACGACGACCGTGCACGCGCCGCAGTCGCCTTCCGCGCAGCCTTCCTTGGTGCCGGTGCAATGCGCGTCCTCGCGCAGGTATTGCAGCACGGTGCGGGTCACGTCCGCGCCGCTGACTTCGCGGATCGCGTGACGATGGTAGAAGCGGATCGGCTCACTCATGTCTCGGTGTTTCTTCAAATGGGGGGCAAGGCGGCCTGCGCGGAGCGCTCGACCGACGTTTTTCCGACAGTTTGCACGCTATCACCGTCAAATTCCGCAACCCATAGCCCATCACGCATGCGGCTCATATAACTGCCGCGATATGCGCGCCCGGCCGGCTGACGCCCTTGCCGGACGGGGCGCTCCGTCCATCCCTGCCCCCGTGACCGGCGGTCCTCTCTACGAACGGGGCGCAGTTAACTAAGCGGTACCTGCGTGAAAACCGGTTCCATGGGAAAATCCCGATTCCCTTTTCCGCCGTTTTCCGTTGGCTCCGCCATTCGTTCCGACCCCATGTCATCCGATTCCGCCACACCGCCGCGCAGCGGGTTTGCGGTCACGCTGCAAATCGTGTCCGTCGTCTGCTTCACGTTCATCTGCTACCTGACCATCGGCCTGCCGCTCGCGGTGCTGCCGGGCTTCGTCCACGACGACCTCGGCTTTTCCGCGATCGTCGCGGGCGGGGCGATCAGCGTCCAGTATTTCGCGACGCTCGCGTCGCGGCCGCTCGCCGGGCGCCTCGCCGATACGCTCGGGCCGAAGCAGACGGTGCTGCGCGGGCTGGTCGGCTGCGGCGTGTCGGGCGTGCTGCTGCTGGTCGCGCTGCTGCTCGCGCACTGGCCGGTCGCGAGCCTCGTGCTGCTGGTCGCGAGCCGGCTCGTGCTCGGCGTCGGCGAAAGCCTGTGCGGCACCGGCGCGATCCTGTGGGGCATCGGCCGGGTCGGCGTCGCGCACAACGCGAAGGTGATCTCGTGGAACGGCATCGCGACCTACGGCGCGCTCGCGCTCGGCGCGCCGGTCGGCGTCGCGATCGCGCATACGCTGAATCCGGCACTGATCGGCGTGATCGTGATCGCGCTGGCCGCGCTCGGCTTCACCCTCGCTCGCCCGATCGCGCCGGTGCCGCTCGTGCACGGCGAACGGATGTCGTATGCGAGCGTGTTCACGCGCGTGCTGCCGCACGGCCTCGGCCTCGCGCTCGGTTCGGCCGGCTTCGGCTCGATCGCGACGTTCGTCACGCTGTACTACGCGGCGCGCCACTGGCCGAACGCCGCGCTGTCGCTGACCGTGTTCGGCACGCTGTTCATCGGCGCGCGCCTGCTGTTCGCGAACACGATCAAGACCTACGGCGGCTTCCGCGTCGCGATCGTGTCGTTCGCGTTCGAATCCGCGGGCCTTTTGCTGCTGTGGCTCGCGCCGGTGCCGCACGTCGCGCTCGTCGGCGCCGCGCTGACGGGCTTCGGCTTCGCGCTGATCTTCCCGGCGCTCGGCGTCGAGGCCGTCGCGCTGGTGCCGCCCGCGAGCCGCGGCGCGGCGCTGTCCGCGTATTCGGTGTTCCTCGACCTGTCGCTCGGCATCACCGGCCCGCTCGCCGGCTATGTGGCCGGTGCGTTCGGCTATCCGCAGGTGTTCCTGTTCGCGGCGGTGGCCGCGGCCGCGGGCGTCGCGCTGTCGATGGTGCTGTACCAGCGGCAGGCGCGCGTGGCGGGGAGCGGCGCGGCGGCGTAAGCGGCGTGACGCGCGTTGCCGCACACGCCACGCGCGTCAACGCAGCAGCACGTTGAAGTCCCGCAATACGCGGGCCGCGTCGGCGTGACGCCTGAACGGAACGGCGCGCCCGAGCGAGAGCTTCGGTTCGGCACGATCGAACAGCACGAGCGCTTCCGACGTGTTGAGATGGCGCGACATGTATAAAAACCCGTCGACGCGACGGGGATGCCGGTGGACGGCAAGCGACCACTGTTGCGGAACGTCGTACGGTGCGATGGTCGACAACGCGCCGTCACCCCCGAGATTCTTCAGTGGCAAGCCGTGCAGGACGGCGACGGTCAGCGGCGCGCCGCCAAACGAAAGGACGTAGCGATCGAGTTCGGTCGTCACGAGCGGGAAACCGCCCAGCGCCAGATCGGCGACTTCGTCGTGCAGCACCGTCTCGGCGAATGCGCAATGCAGATCGAAGCCGAAATAGCTGGTGCCGTACCGCCGTCGCTTGCGTGGATCGTCGAAGCGGTTGCCGCCCGACTTGCCGAAGTACGGCTCGCCCGTCGCGAATCGCGAGATGCGCAGCAGCGCCGTCGGCGCAACTTCGCGAGTCACCAGTGTCGCGCTCGCGAAATGTGCTCCTGGCGCCGTCAGCAAACGGGCCGCCTAGCGCTCGGCGAACGCCGTGGCGGCGCGCTCGACTTCACCCACCTTCCCGCGCGACAGCGCGACGAGCGGCGTGACGTTGCCCAGCGATGCCTTCGGCGTCGTGAAGAACTGCCATTTGCTCCATCCCGGCAAACCGCCCAGACATTGGGTCACCCGGCCCAACGTCTTCCGATCGATATCTCCCGCCAGGTAGAAGGCCGGGTAGTACTGTGCGGCGCCGACATCGACCGTGAAGATCCGGCCGGACGCCACGGCCTTGCTGAGCGCCTGCCGCGTCATGCCGAGGCCGGCCCATGTCTGCGCGGCGGGCAGCAGCTTGCCGTCGGCGACCAGCATGCGCCGTTCGGCCTGCACCTGCCGCTCCGGATCGGCGGCGGCGACTGCCGCCGCCCGCTTCTTCCCGCGGGCCGGCCTGTCGCGCGTCGCCGCAGCGGCGATGCCGAACGTGATCGTGCCGGCCAGATCGATGACCTGCGCGATGCCGACCTTGAACAGGTGCCCCAATTGCTCGTCGGACAGGCTGAGCAGCGCCCGCGCGCGATCGGGGCCGAGCATGGTCGCCGCGCCGACGGCGCTGCGCAGCGCTTCCTCCGTCTCGACATCAAGAACGACGGCCGTTCCTTCCAGCGTATGAGCCCGCGCAATCATCATCACCTCCCGTCACTACCGGAATGATCGAGCGTAGCCTTGAATCGAAACCAAGTCAACCGTGTCAACCAAATCAACCGTTCGCCGGTTTCCTCGATCGCGGGTTCGCGCAGCCGCGAACGCCGTCACGCCGTCCGCAGAAACAACCGCCGCGTGAGGTCGAACGCGACGAGATTGCCGGCCACCACGAGCAGCAGCCCGATCACCGCGAGGGGCGACCACCGGTAGCCCTCGAACACCGTCGACACGGCCAGCGCGACGATCGGGAACAGCACCGTGCAGTACGCGGCGCGCTCCGGCCCGATCCGGCCGACGAGCGTCAGGTACGCGGTGAAACCGATCACCGAGCCCGGCACCGCGAGGTACGCGAGCGCGCCGAGATAGCGCGGGCTCGTGTCGAGCGTGAACGGCATCCCGGCCACCGCGGCGCCGACGGTCAGGATCGCCGCGCCGATCAGCATCGCCCAGCCGTTGGTCGCGAGCGGGTGCAGCCCCATCGACTGCATCCGGCTCGACAGCAGGTTGCCCGCCGAGAAGCACATCGTGCCGGCGAACGCGATCGCGAGCCCCGTCCACGTCGCGTGGTCGTCGAGATGGCCGGCCATCTGCTGCCAGAACAGGCACGCGATGCCGGTCAGGCCGAGCAGCGCGCCCGCGATCGCCGACGGCCGCAGCGGGCGGCCCATGAACAGCCGGCCGTTGATCGAGTTCAGCAGCGGCGCGGTCGAGAAGATCACCGCGACGAGCCCGCTCGGCACGACCTGCTCCGCATAGTAGAAACACAGGAAATTCAGGCAGAACAGCGCGAAGCCCTGCGCGACGAGAAAGCGCCACGCTTCGCGCGGGGGGCGCACCGGGCGGCGCATCACGCGCAGCAGCGCGAACAGCACGGCGGCCGCGAGCCAGAAGCGCCACGCGATCGACACGGGCGGCGGCACCGAGCCGAGCTGCCACTTGATCGCGATCCAGGTGGTGCCCCAGATCAGCACGGTGACGAAATAAAGCGACAGGTTCATGGCGGCGTTCCGGACAATCGGGTGAATCGGGATCCCGACTATGCCGTCGCCCCGCGCGCGCCGATTGTCCGGAATTGCGGTCTTTTTCGGGACGCCGCACGCGGCGCCGCGCGCCCGCTTATACTCGGCCCATCATGAGTCTCTCCCTCTGCGCCCCGCCCGTCGACCGCACCACCGCCCTGGCTGGCGGCGATCTGCCGTTCGGCCTGCAGTCGGTGTGCCGCACGCTCGCCGACGCGAACGCGACGCTCGAGCGCTTCGCGTGGCTCGGCGACCACCTCGCGATCGCCGAATGGACGCGGATCACCGACGAAAGCGAGACGGTCTACGAGCAGCCCGGCCACCACACGCTGTCGTGCTACCTCGACGGCGGCTACCGGACCGAGCGCCAGCGCGTGCCGCGCTACGGCGCGCCGAGCCTGCTGTGCGCGTTGCCGGGTGACCACGAATCGCGCTGGTGGGTGCGCGGCGAAATGCATTTCATCCACCTGTATTTCCTGCCCGAGCACTTCACGCAGCGCGCGATCCGCGAGCTCGATCGCGAACCGCGCGAGCTGAAGCTCGCCGATCGCACCTATTTCGAGGATGCGCGCGTCGCGGCGCTGCTGCGCTCGCTCGCGCTCGACGGCTGGGACGATGCGGACGACCGGCTGCGCGTGAACGAGACCGCGCACGACGTGCTGAGCCTGCTGCTGCGCGGGCAGAGCACGACGCGCACCGACACGTCGTTCCGCGGCGGGCTCGCGCCGGCCGTGCGCCGCCGCGTGCGCGACTACATCGACACGTATCTCACGCAGCCGCTGACGCTCGGCGAACTCGCCGAGGTTGCCGCGCTGTCCGAATACCATTTCTCGCGGATGTTCCGGCTGTCGTTCGGCCGCGCGCCGCACGCATGGGTGGCCGAGCAACGGCTTGCCCGCGCCCGCGAGCTGCTGCGCACGACGGCGCTGCCGCTCGCGCAGATCGCGGCCGACTGCGGCTACGCGAACGCCGGCCACTTCAGCCATCGCTTTCGCGACGCGCACGGCACGACGCCGAATACGTACCGGCGCGCGATGCAGGGCCGCTGAGCGCGGCCCGCTTCCTCGTTTCCTCGCTGCTCCCGCTTACGCGCCGCGCCGCGACAGTTCCTGTTCGAGCGCCGCGACGCCGGCCGGCAGGTCGACCGGCACCTTCAGGTCGACCATCGTGCGGCCGAACGCATGCAGCGTGCGGAACAGGTTGTGTTCGCGGCACTGCTCGCCCATCTGCCCGATCCGCACGATCGGCAAGCCGAACGAGCCGGAGATCTCGACCTGGTACTGCTTCGAGATATGGCCGCAGACCATCCCGGGCGTGAGCCCCTCGGGCGTCTCGATCCCGACCACCGAATTGAGCCGGCAGTCCTTCGGCGCATAGAGCTTGAGCCCCATCGATTCGACGCCCGCCTGCAGCGCCAGCGAGCAGCGCAGGTGGCGCGCGAAGCGGCTTTCGAGCGTCTCCGCGCAGACGAGCCGCAGCGCCTCGTGCAGCGCGAGCACGCCCGACACGGGCGCCGTGTAGTGATAGCCGGCGTTGTGCCAGAAGTTCTCCGCGAGCGCCATGTCGAGGCACCAGTGCGCGTTCGGCTCGGGGCGATGCTTCATGCGGTCCCACGCGGCATCGGAGAACGCGATCAGCGACACGCCGGGGATCGACGACAGCCCCTTCTGGCCGCCGGTGATCACCGCGTCGATGCCCCACGCATCCATCTCGAGCGGCATCGTCGACAGCGTGCACACCGCGTCGACGACCACCAGCGCGCCGGCCGCCTTCGCGAGCGCGGCGATGTCGCGCAGGTCGCGGTTCCAGACGGTGTTCGACGTCTCGCCCTGCACGATCGTGACGATTTCGGGCTGCTCGCGGGCGATCGCGTCGGCGATCTCGTCGAGGCTCGCGACCGCGCGGTCGGCCACTTCGAGCGTCGCGACGTCGGCGCCGACGCGCGTGGCCATCTCGGCCATCCGCGCGCTGAAGAAGCCGTTGCGGATCGACAGCACGCGCGTGCCGCGCCAGGCGAGGTTCGAGATCGCCATTTCCATCGCGGCCGAGCCCGGGCCCGCGACGCCGAGCACCCACTTCGTGCGGGTCTGGAACACGTAGCGCGCCATCTCCTTCACCTGCTCGATGATCTTCGCCATCGTCGCGCCGAGGTGGTTGATCACGATCGTGTTCGCCTTGGCCACCGCGGCCGGGATCGGCACCGGGCCGGCTCCCATCATCAGCAGCGGTTCTTCGGGCAGGATCGCGTCGAGCGGCACGACGACGGGACAGGGAATCGGCGAATAATCGATGGACATGGCTGGAAAAGGATGAGGAAAGGAAGTGCCCGGACGCCCGTAGCACGGCGCGGCCAACTCATCGATCATTCCGTGTTCCGCCGCCTCGCGCAAGAGGCGCGCACGTCCGGACAGCGCGACGGTGGCCCGGTCGCCGGACCGGGCCAGCCGGCCGCACACCGCGCCCGCGATGGCTGGCCGGATTGAAAAGGGATTGCCTGCCGGCCGCGAAACGGTTCCACTCGGGGTTCCGAACGCACGATTTTCTCCGCCAATATCGAGATGATTCGTCGAAAACGGCAGTTCAGCCTCATTCGCGGATGGAACGAAATTTACCGACCACCTGATACAAATCGCGGAACGAATGCGATACACAAAATCCGAACGTGGAAAAAACATCCACTATTGCAGCATGTATTGGGGAACGACGCCGAAAGCGCTGCGCCACGGGCTGCCAAAATTTCTCCCAACATACTGATTAAAAAAGATATTTTTCAAGAAACCGCGCATACTCCAATACCATGCCGGTTTTGCCGCCCCGCGCTTGCTGCATTGCAGCGTTAAACGGGTACTCGCGATTTCGATTTTACGCAAGCCGCCCGTTTTCTCAGGTTGACGGATATCTGTTCTTTATTGAACAATCATCTGCGGAATCGAAAATTCTATTTTCGAGACGAGGGAGAGCTGGGGCCGCGCGATGCGCTTTCGACGTTGCGCGGCGATAAATCACAACCAAAATCAATCAACCGGGCCAGAAATACGCAAGCCATGAACCAGATTCAGACCATGCGTGTATTCGTCTGCGTCGCCGAGCAGCAAAGCTTCCGGCGCGCGGCGCACCATCTCGGCGTGTCCAATGCGCTCGTCACGCGTTCGATCGCGATGCTCGAGGGCCACCTGAACACACGGCTGATCCATCGCACCACGCGCAACCTGTCGCTTACCGAGGCCGGCGTGCGCTACCTCGACGGTTGCCGTGCGTTGCTCGAGGAATTCGACCACCTCGAATCGTCCGTCGCGCATGCCGTGCGCGAACCGGCCGGCACGCTGCGCGTCGTCGCGTCGGGGCTGCTGTCGCCGCTCGCGCTGACGCCGCTCGTCAGCAGCTTCCGGCACCGCTACCCGGAGCTGCGCGTGCAGCTGACCGTCGCCGAAGGGCCGCTCGACGTGCTCGATTCGGGCTACGACGTCGGCATCGTCACGGGCACCCGGCTCGACGGCAACCCGTCGCTGATCGGCCATGCGCTCGCGCCGAACCCGTTCGTCGCGTGCGCGGCGCCCGCGTATCTCGACCGCCGCGGCGAGCCGCGCGTGCCCGACGACCTGCCGGGCCACGACTGGGTCACGCTCGCGGCGCACCAGCACGCGCCGACGTGGCAACTCGTCGGTCACGACGGCGTCGCCCATACGGTCACGGTGCGCCCGGCCTGCACGGTCAATCAGCTCGCGCTCGTGCAGGCGGCGGCCGTGGCCGGCGCCGGCATCGCGGTGCTGCCCGAGCCGTGCGTGGCCGACGCGCTCAACCACGGCACGCTCGTGCGGCTGATGGCCGGCTACCGGATCGACGATCCCGACGCGCAGTTGTCGCTCGTCTATCCGAACCGCCAGTACGTGCCGGCCCGGACGCGCAGCTTCGTCGAGCACGCGCTCGAGCACTTCGGCGCGCCGGCCGCCCGCGGGCAGACGGACTACGACTTCCTGCGGCCGGTGCGCGGCCCCGAACGCTCCGACATCGTCACGGGCCTGCAGTAAACTGCGCGCGTCAGCCATCGGAGGTGCAGCGTGCGCGTGATCCTGTTCAGCAGCCGGCAGTACGACGACGATTCGTTCACCGCCGCCAACCGGCAGTTCGGCTATCGGCTGCACTTCCAGCCGTCGCACCTCGACGCGGAAACGGCGATCCTCGCGCACGGCTATGACGTCGTCTGCCCGTTCGTCAACGACACCGTCGACGCGGCCGTGCTCGAACGGCTCGCCGACGGCGGCACGCGGCTGATCGCGCTGCGCTCGGCGGGCTTCAACCACGTCGACCTCGCCGCCGCCGAACGGCTCGGCATCACGGTCGTGCGCGTGCCCGCGTATTCGCCGCACGCGGTGGCCGAGCACGCGGTCGCGCTGATCCTCGCGCTCAACCGCCGCCTGCCGCGCGCGGTCGCGCGCACGCGCGAAGGCGATTTCTCGCTGAACGGCCTGCTCGGCTTCGACCTCCACGGCAAGACCGTCGGCGTGATCGGCACCGGCATCATCGGCAGCGTGTTCGCGAAGATCATGATGGGCTTCGGGATGCACGTGCTCGCGCACTCGGTGCCGCCGTACGACGACGAGCTGATCGCGTTCGGCGCGCGCTACGTCGAACTCGACGAGCTGCTGCATCACGCCGACATCGTCAGCCTGCATTGCCCGCTGCTGCCGTCGACGCACCACCTGATCAACGAACGCACGCTCGCGCGGATGAAGCACGGCGCGATGCTGATCAACACGGGGCGCGGCGGCCTCGTCGATGCGCAGGCGCTGATCGACGCGCTCAAGAGCGGCCAGCTCGGCCATCTCGGGCTGGACGTGTACGAGGAGGAAAGCGGGCTGTTCTTCGAGGATCACTCGGACCTGCCGCTGCAGGACGACGTGCTCGCGCGCCTGCTGACGTTCCCGAACGTGATCGTCACGTCGCACCAGGCGTTCTTCACGCGCGAGGCGCTGGCCGAGATCGCGCACACGACGCTGCTGAACATCGAGGCGTGGCATGCGCGGACGCCGCAGAACGTCGTAATTGCAAATCGCTGAAAAACCGCCCATTTGAGGGCTTGCGGCGCATTCGCAATCGTTTGCTTACGCCTCGCGCCGCGAAGCGCACTCACCTTCGTCAACAATTCAGCGCATTGTTTCGGTTGAAGTAACGTTTCGAGCGCGCGGTCTGCTATCGTTGCGCCGACGTCCTTCCCTGCCTTGTCCGCTCATGCGTTTCGACGACTCCGACCTCGCCGCTGTCTACCGCGCCATCTTCGAACGGCGCGACATGCGTCACTTCACGCCGGCGCCCGTCGATCCGGCCGTACTCGCGCGGCTGCTGCGTGCGGCGCACCACGCGCCGAGCGTGGGCTTCATGCAGCCGTGGCGCTTCATCCGCATCACCGATCCCGCCTTGCGCACCGCCATTCATGCGCTGGTCGACGCCGAGCGCCGCGCGACCGCCGACGCACTCGGCGAGCGCCAGGACGAATTCATGCGGCTGAAGGTCGAAGGTGTGCGCGAATGCGGCGAGTTGCTGGTCGTCGCGCTCGCCGACGGCCGCGAACGCCACGTGTTCGGCCGCCGCACGCTGCCGGAGATGGATCTGGCCTCCGCCGCGTGCGCGATCCAGAACATGTGGCTCGCGGCGCGCGCCGAAGGGCTCGGGATGGGCTGGGTGTCGTTGTTCGACGTCGATGCGCTGCGCACGCTGCTGCGGATGCCCGACGGCGCGAAGCCGATCGCCGTGCTCTGCGTCGGGCACGTCGACGCGTTCTACGCGAAGCCGATGCTCGAAGAAGAACGCTGGGCCGCGCGGATGCCGATCGAAGCATGCCTGTTCGAGAACGGCTGGGACGAGCCGGCGGCGATCGACGGGGCCGGATCGGCGGCGGCGCCAGTCGAGACTGAAAAGAAAAAACCATCGGATGCGATGGCCGACGGGTCGCCCGAACGCATCGCCTGATCCACATTCGGCCGCAGCCGTCGCCTCGCTGCTGAATCGCCGTCGATCCCACACTGTGAGCACCCTGCGCGCCGCCCCGTCGCACGCCGGCAACACCCATTTTGGCCCCAAGCATCAGGGTTTTCACTGAAGTAGAATCGCGGCTGACTCTCGCCTCATCGACCGCCCGTCCCGCGCATCCCGCGCCCGGCTCGAGCGGCATCCTTTCCCGAGCCTACCGCGATGCCCCTGCCTCTTTTCGCCCTTGCCGTCGCCGCATTTGGAATCGGTACCACCGAATTCGTGATCATGGGGCTGCTGCCCAATGTCGCGCGCGACCTCGGCGTGTCGATCCCGGCCGCCGGGATGCTCGTGTCGGGCTACGCGCTCGGCGTGACGATCGGCGCGCCGATCCTCGCGATCGTCACCGCGAAGATGCCGCGCAAGCGTGCGCTGATGGGGCTGATCGGACTGTTCATCGCCGGCAACCTGTTCTGCGCGATCGCGCCCGGCTACGCGGTGCTGATGGCCGCGCGCGTCGTCACCGCGTTTTGCCACGGGGCGTTCTTCGGCATCGGTTCGGTGGTCGCGAGCAACCTCGTCGCGCCGAACCGCCGCGCGCAGGCGATCGCGCTGATGTTCACCGGCCTCACGCTCGCGAACGTGCTCGGCGTGCCGCTCGGCACCGCGCTCGGCCAGGCGTTCGGCTGGCGCGCGACGTTCTGGGCCGTCACCGGCATCGGCATCGCCGCGGCCGCCGTGCTCGCGGTGTGCCTGCCGAAAAACCTCGCGATGCCCGACACCAGCATCACGCGCGAATTCAGCGTGCTGAAGCACCCGCAGGTGCTGATGGTGCTCGGCATCAGCGTGCTCGCGTCCGCGAGCCTGTTCAGCGTGTTCACGTACATCGCGCCGATCCTCGAGGACGTGACCGGCTTCTCGCCGCATCAGGTCACCTACGTGCTGCTGCTGTTCGGACTCGGCCTGACGGTCGGCGGCACGCTCGGCGGCAAGCTCGCCGACTGGCGCCGGATGCCGTCGCTGATCGCGACGCTCGCGCTGATCGGCATCGTCCTCGCGCTGTTCGCCGGCACGATGCATCTGCCGTTCGCCGCGCTCGCGACGGTTTTCGTGTGGGGCATCCTCGCGTTCGCGATCGTGCCGCCGCTGCAGATCATGATCGTCGATCGCGCGAGCGACGCGCCGAACCTCGCGTCGACGCTGAACCAGGGCGCGTTCAACCTCGGCAACGCGACCGGCGCATGGCTCGGCGGGATGGCGATCGGCTCCGGCGTGTCGCTCGTGAGCCTGCCGTGGGTCGGCGTCGCGATGGCCGTCGCGGCGCTCGCGCTCACGCTGTGGTCGGCGTCGCTCGAACGCCGGCCGGTGGTCGTGCCGACCGAATACGTGTGACGCAACCCTGCTGAGATCGTTGCGGACACAACGCCATCCGAACCTGACGGCCTTCATGGACCTTTCACCGGTCGCGGTGTAGCATCGCGGCCGATGAAAGCCATTCTCAATCGCGATTTCCTCGCGCTGATCCTGAGCGTCGCGGTCGTCGGCCTCGGCACCGGCGCCACACTGCCGCTCACCGCACTTGCACTGACCGAAGCCGGGCACGGCACCCACGTCGTCGGCATGCTGACCGCCGCGCAGGCCCTCGGCGGCCTCGCGGTCGTCCCGTTCGTCACCGCGCTCGCGCGGCACATCGGTGCGCGCCGCGCGATCGTCGTGTCGGTCGTGCTGCTCGCGGCCGCCACCGCGCTGATGCAGTTCACGTCGAACCTGATCCTGTGGGGCGTGCTGCGCGTGCTGTGCGGCGCCGCGCTGATGCTGCTGTTCACGATCGGCGAAGCGTGGGTCAACCAGCTCGCCGAGGATTCGACGCGCGGCCGCGTGGTCGCGATCTACGCGACCAATTTCACGCTGTTCCAGATGGCCGGCCCCGTGCTCGTCAGCCAGATCGCCGGCGCGACGAGCCTCCGCTTCGCGCTGTGCGGCGCGCTGTTCCTGCTTGCGCTGCCGACGCTCGCGACGATCCGCCGTGCGCCGCTCGCCGGCGACGACGCGCATCACGAAGCGCACGGCCGCTGGCTCGACGTGCTGCCGCGCATGCCCGCGCTGATCATCGGCACCGGCTTCTTCGCGCTGTTCGACACGCTCGCGCTGTCGCTGCTGCCGCTCTATGCGATGGATCACGGCGTCGCGAGCGCGACCGCCGTGCTGCTCGCGTCGATCATGCTGTTCGGCGATACCGCGATGCAGTTCCCGATTGGCTGGCTCGCGGACAAGCTCGGCCGCGAACGCGTGCACCTCGGCGCGGGCTGGATCGTGCTGGCCGGCCTGCCGCTACTGCCGTTCGTGATCGCGAATCCGTGGCTGTGCTGGCCGCTGCTGTTCGTGCTCGGCGCGGCGGCCGGCAGCATCTACACGCTGTCGCTCGTCGCGTGCGGCGAGCGTTTCCGCGGGGCGGCGCTCGTCACCGCGAGCTCGCTCGTGTCGGCGTCGTGGAGCGCCGCGAGCTTCGGCGGCCCGCTGGTGGCCGGCGCGTTGATGGAGCAACTGGGCAGCAACGCGCTGGTCGGCGTGCTGGTCGCGTGCGTGGCCGCGTTCGTTGCGGCCGCGTTGTGGGAGGGACGCGCAGCGGTGCAGCGCGCGGTCTGATGCAAATTGGCGTTGGCGTTGGCGCGCAGCACCATGCACCGATACGCCTCGGCCCGCTCGTGCCCGTCCCGCGGTCAACGAAAAACGGCCCGCGCAACGCGGGCCGCCCTGTCCTTCCGGACGACGCGTAGCCTACACGTAACGTCCGGCGCTGCGATCCGTCACGCGCCGCGCGCCGGCAAAATCCTGCCTACACACGCGCCGAAGCCGACGCGATAGCCGTCGCCCTGGCACCAGCCGGCGAGCGTAAGCTCATCGCCGTCCTCGATGAACGTGCGGCTGCCGCCGCCGTTCAGCGCGACCGGCTCCTTGCCGTTCCACGTCAGTTCGAGCAGGCTGCCGAACGAATCCTTGGTCGGCCCGCTGATCGTGCCCGAACCCATCAGGTCACCCACGCGCGTGTTGCAGCCGGCGACCGTGTGATGCGCAAGCTGCTGCGCCATCGTCCAGTACATGTGCCTGAAGTTCGTGCGGCAGATCGACGTCGCGTCGGCCGCGCCCTCCGCCCGCAGCGTCACTTCCAGCGCGATATCGAACGCATGCTTGCCCGCATGCCGCAAATACGCGAGCGGCTGCGGCGACTGCTCCGGCTGCGCGACGCGGAACGGTTCGAGCGCGTCGAGCGTGACGATCCACGGCGAGATCGTCGTCGCGAACCCCTTCGAGTTGAACGGGCCGAGCGGCACGTATTCCCACTGCTGAATGTCGCGCGCGCTCCAGTCGTTCAGCAGCACCATCCCGAAGATATGCGCTTCCGCGTCCTCGCACGCGATCGGCTCGCCGAGCGCGTTGTTCTTGCCGACGATGAAGCCCGTTTCCAGTTCGATGTCGAGCTTGCGGCACGCGCCGAACACCGGACGCTCCTGGTCGGGCAGCTTCAGTTGCCCGTTCGGGCGCCGCACCGGCGTGCCGCTCACGACCACCGACGACGCGCGGCCGTTGTAGCCGATCGGCATCTCCGACCAGTTCGGCAGCAGCGCGTTCTTCGGATCGCGGAACATCGAGCCGACGTTGGTCGCATGCTCCTTCGACGAATAGAAATCGGTGTAGCCGGGGATGTCGACCGGCAGATGCAGCGCCGCGTCGCGCTGCGCGACGAGCACCTGCGCGCGCAGCGCCGCATCGTCACGCAGCGTCGCGTTGTCGCGCGAGAACAGCGCCGACAGCTGCACGCGCACGCTGCGCCACGCGTCGCGGCCGAGCGCGATGAACGCGTTGAGCGTCGGCGCGGCAAATACATCGGCGCCGGCCGGCAGCGTCACGAGGCCCGCACGCGCGAGCGCCGCGAGATCGACGATCTGGTCGCCGAGCGCGACGCCCGCACGGCGCGCGCCCTGCTTCGCATCGCTGAAGATCCCGAACGGCAGGTTCTGGATCGGGAAATCGCAGGCGGGATCGTTCGCGGTATCGATCCAGCTCTTGCGAGCCGGGTCGAGCGTCGCGCGCCAGTCTTGGGTATCGCTCACTTTTGCTCCGGATTGAAGTGTTTCTTGATGCCTTGCCAGCATTCGAAGTAGTCGGCCTGCAGCTGCGCGGTGTCGAGCGCGTAGCGCGTCGGCCGGATCAGCGTGCGGGTTTCGAACATGAACGCCATCGTCGCGTCGACCTTGTGCGGCTTCGTCGTGTCGCTCGCCGACGCCTTCTCGAACGTGTCCGCATCGGGCCCGTGGCCCGACATGCAGTTGTGCAGGCTCGCGCCGCCCGGCACGAAGCCCTCGGCCTTCGCGTCGTACGCGCCGTGCACGAGCCCCATGAACTCGCTCGCGACGTTGCGGTGGAACCAGGGCGGGCGGAACGTATCCTCGGCCGCGAGCCAGCGCGGCGGGAAGATCACGAAATCGATCGTGTCGACGCCCGGCGTGTCGCTCTGTGACTGCAGCACGAGGAAGATCGACGGATCGGGATGGTCGAAGCTGATCGAGCCGATCGTGTTGAACAGGCGCAGGTCGTATTTATACGGCGCGTAGTTGCCGTGCCACGCGACGACGTCGAGCGGCGAATGGCCGATGTCCGCGCGCCACAACCGGCCGTTCAGCTTCGCGATCAACTCGAACGCGCCTTCGCGATCCTCGTACGCGGCCTGCGGCGTCAGGAAGTCGCGCGGGTTCGCGAGCCCGTTCGAGCCGATCGGGCCGAGATCCGGGAGGCGCAGCAGCGCGCCGAAGTTTTCGCAGATGTAGCCGCGCGCGTCGCCATCCGGCAGCGCGACGGCAAAACGCACGCCGCGCGGAATCACCGCGATCTCGAACGGCTCGACGTCGAGCCGGCCGAACTCGGTCGCGATGAAGAGCCGCCCCTGCTGCGGCACGATCAGCAGCTCGCCGTCCGCGCTGTAGAAGAAGCGGTCCTGCATCGACCGGTTGGCCGCATACAGGTGGATCGCGCAGCCGTTCATCGCCGCGGCCGACCCGTTGCCGGCCATCGTCACGAGGCCATCGACGAAATCGGTCGGCTCGACCGGCATCGGCAGCGGATCCCAGCGCAGCTGGTTTGGCGGCGTCGGCGGCACGTCGGTCGAATCGCCGAATTCCGACACGAGCCGCTGCGTGCCCGCGTACGGCTCGAACGGTCGGTGCACGGCGGCCGGACGGACCCGGTACAGCCACGAACGGCGGTTGTGGCCGCGCGGCGCGGTGAACGCGGTGCCCGACAGTTGCTCCGCGTACAGCCCGTACGGCGCGCGCTGCGGCGAGTTGCGGCCGTGCGGCAGCGCGCCGGGCAGCGCCTCGGTCGCGAATTCGTTCGCGAAACCGCTCAGGTAGCCGGCGGTCGCCGGTTTCGACAGGTCAAGCGTCATCGTTTTCCTTTCTCCATCAATTCATCGCGGCGTTCGGCGCCAGCGCGCCGTTGCGCCGCGTCACACCGGCCAGGCCCAGCACGAACAGCGCCGAGCACAGCACCGGCACCGCGGCCGCGTGGAACAGCGCGCCGTTGGACCAGTTGAGCGCAATCAGTTGTCCGCCGACGAGCGGCCCGAGCACCGAGCCGATCCGGCCGATGCCGAGGCTCCAGCCGATGCCCGTCGAGCGCAGCGACGTCGGGTAATACTGGCCCGCGAGCGCGTTCACGGCCGGCTGTCCGCCGACCACGCAGAAGCCGCCCGCGAACACGACCACCAGCAGCCACGGCAACGCATGCGCGACCGAGCCGATCAGTCCCACCGACACGGCCGCGCACGCGAAGCAGGCGAACAGCACGCGCACGAAGCCGTAACGTTCGATGAACCAGCCGAGCGACAGCGTGCCGATCACGCCGCCCGTCTGCAGCACCGTGCCGACGATCACCGCCGTGCCCGGCGAATAGCCGGCTTCGCGCATCACGGTCGGCAGCCAGTTCGACAGGAAGTACAGGTCGATCAGGTTCATGAAGCTGATCGACCACAGCAGCAGCGTGACCGGCAGGCGGCCATGGCGGAACAGCTCGGCCACCGGCGCACCGCTCGCTGCACGTTCACGCACGACGAGCCGCGTATTCGCATCGATGCCGGCTTGCGGCGCGAACCGTGCGAGCCAGTCGCGCGCCTGCGCGACGCGCCCTTTCAGCACCAGGAACTGCAGCGATTCGGGCAGCCGCGCGACCATCGCGATCGTCAGCACGAGCGGCACCGCGCCGCCGACGAAAAACACCGAACGCCAGCCGAGCGCCGGAATCAGCGCCGCGCTGATGAAGCCGCCGATCGCCGCGCCGAGCGTGAAGCCGCACGACACGATCATCATCCGCTTCACGCGATGCGTGGCGGGGCTGAACTCGCCGACCAGCGCCATCGCGTTCGGCATGATGCAGCCGAGGCCGAGGCCCGTGACGAAGCGCAGCGCCATCAGCACGGGGATCGAGCTCGCGAACGGCGTCGCGAGCATCGTCACCGCGAAGAACAGCGTCGAGCCGATCAGCACCGGGCGCCGCCCGATCCGGTCGGCCAGCACCGACAGCCCGAGCGCGCCGAGCAGCATCCCGAACAGGCTCGCGCTGAACACGGGGCCGAGCGCCTGCTTCGGCACGCCCCATTCGGCGATCACGCTCGGCGCGACGTAGCCCATCGCCTGCGCATCGAAACCGTCGATCACGAGGCACAGCCCGCACAGCGCGAGCAGCATCGCGTGAAAGCCCGGGCGATGGGTCTCGTCGATCACGCGCTCGACTTCGAGCACGCGCGTATCGGCCGCCGCGCTCATTGCTCGACCTCGGCGGCCGGATGCACGGGCGGCGTCACGCCCTGGCGCGCGAGCGCCATCGCTTCGCGCAGCACGTCGGCGTCGCCGACCTGGTTCGCGAGCAGCAGGATCAGCTTCGCGTTGACGAGCTGGCTGTCGGCATCCGACAGGTCGCGATGCATGTCGATCAGCGCTTCGTAGAACGCGTCGGGGTCGGCCAGGCGCGGGCGGGTGTCGAGTGGGGGCATGACGGTGTCTCCGGTGTCTTTATCGTATTCAGCATGCGCAGGTCGCGCGCGCCAGTGCGTCGGCGATCGCCTGACGGTCGAGCGTGCGCGTGCGTGCGCACACGTGCTGGTCGGGACGCAGCAGGTAGAACGTGCCGGGCTGCGCGTCGTAGCGCCGCGCGGCGAGGCCGTCGACGTCCTCCACGACGTCGATGCCGGCCACCGGCTGCGCGTGCCCGGCCGGCACGACGAGGACCGGCCGCACCGGCAGCGCGAGGCCGTCGACGGCCTGCGCGAGCGCGGCCGCGTCGCCCGGCAAGCCGAACAGCACGCCGGTAAAGCCACCGCACAGATGCTGCAGCAGCCAGCCCGGCGCACCCTGCACGCGCACCGGCGCATCGGCCGCCGCCGCGCCCGGCCGCATCGCGCCTGCAAACGTGTCGCCGTTGCGGTCCGGCGTGTTGAGCGGCGAATCGGCCAGCACGGCCGGCACCGACAGGCGCCCGCTGTTCACCAGCTTGCGCGCGAACTCGCAGTCGCGCGCAAGCTTCAGCGTCGCATCGCGGAACACGCGCGACACCGTGCTCTTCGGCGTGATGAAGTCGGTCGAGCGCGTCGAGTTGCGGATGTTCTCGTCGGCCGCGAACTCGCGCTCGCTTGCATAGGTGTCGAGCAGGCGATCGTGTGCACGGCCGTCGAGCACCAGCTTCAGCTTCCACGCGAGGTTGTCCGCATCCTGCACGCCGCTGTTCGCGCCGCGCGCGCCGAACGGCGACACGCCGTGCGCGGAATCGCCCGCGAACAGCACGCGGCCGTGGCGGAACGTGTCCATCCGCTGGCAGCGGAACGTGTAGACGCTCACCCACTCGAGCTCGAACTCGACATCCGGCCCGAGCAGCGCCCGCACGCGCGGAATCACGCGCTCCGGCTGCTTCTCGGCGACCGGATCGGCATCCCAGCCGAGCTGGAAGTCGATGCGCCACACGTTGTCCGGCTGGCGATGCAGCAGCACCGACTGGTTGCGGTGAAACGGCGGATCGAACCAGAACCATCGCTCGGTCGGAAACTCCGCCTTCATCTTCACGTCGGCGATCAGGAAGCGGTCCTTGAACGTGCGGCCGCGGCTTTCCAGGCCCATCATCGTGCGCATCGGGCTGCGCGAGCCGTCGGCCGCGATCACGTACTGCGCGCGCAGCGTCGCGACGCCGTCCGGCGTCTCGATCGTCAGCACCGCGTGTTCGGCCGACTGGTCGACGCCCGTCACCTTGTGCTTCCAGCGGATGTCGATGTTCGGCAGTTCGAACGCGCGATCGGCCAGATAGCCTTCGACGTAGTACTGCTGCAGGTTGATGAACGCCGGGCGCGCATGCCCTTCCTCGGGCAGCAGGTCGAACGCGTAAAGCTGCTCGTCCTGCAGGAACACCTTGCCGACGTGCCAGCTCACGCCCTTGTCGACGAAGCGCTCGCCGCAGCCGAGCCGGTCGAAGATCTCGAGCGTGCGCTTCGCGAAGCAGATCGCGCGCGAGCCGGTCGACAGCGTGTCGTCGTCGTCGAGCAGCACGACCGGCACGCCGTGCTGAGCGAGATCGATCGCGGCCGCGAGGCCCACCGGGCCCGCGCCGACGACGATCACCGGGTGGACGGCCGCGTCGTGCACGCGGGCGCGGTACTCGAATTTCAGCGTCTGGTAATCGATGCTCATGGTCGCCATCCGCGCGTCAACCGCGCCGTGCGCGCACCGCCGCGCCCGTCGTCCCGTCCGTCTGCCGCCGGCGCGTGCGCCCGCCTGTCCTGTCAACCGCCACGTCTCGCTCCTTGCTCCTGTTGATTCTTGAACGGCGCCGTTTCTCGGCGCCTGCCTGCCGCGTTTCTTGATCGGCGACAAATCCTGGATTTACGAATAGTAAAACCAATTACGAATAGTGAAATCAACGTAAACCCTGATCGCGCGCTCGGGAACGGGATAACCATATGAGTGAAACGGCAAGCCGAGCGCGGCGCGCACTGCTAATATCAAGTCAACGAGGCGGCCCTTTCGGCCGCCATTTTTCCTTTTCACGCCGATGATTCCGCCTACCATCCCCGAGCTGGTCACCCGTGCCGGGCAACTGCCGTATCTGCGGGAGCACCTCGCGCTTGCAGAAGGCGGGACCGCGTGCGCGAACCTGCCCGAGCGCACGCTCGCCAGCGCGTACGAGCCGATCTACGACGTGACGATGCCCGGCTCGCCGCAATCGACGTCGTTCGCCGACGCGATCGAGCGCTACGGCGACGAGCTCGGCTTTCAGGCCGTCACGCTCGTCACCGGCGCGCAGCACGATCCGGTCGACGCGGCCGTCGACGACCAGACGCTGGTCGCGATCGACCGCCTGTCGCGCGCGCTGCACGCGATCAATTTCTTCGGCGCGCAGCGCCACGGGCTGCTGTTCCTGCGCGTGCACGAGCGGCTGCTCAAGAGCGTGAAGTACGACCACGGCAAGCATTTCTCGTCGGTGCTGCAGCGCTTCGGGCTGCCGACCGAGCGGATCGTGATCGAGCTGCCGGCGGTCGCGGTCGCCCACAAGACGTTCCTCGGCTACCTGACGCGCAGCTACCAGCATCACGGTTTCAAGGTCGCGGACAAGCTGCCCGACCCCGGCCGCATCCTCGCGGTCGAATCGGATATGGCGCGCCCCGACTACATCAAGATGGATGCGGGAATCGCATTGCGCGACGGGATGGTCAAGGCGCTCGTCGCCTATGCGCAGCGCGTGCGGATTCCGCTGATCTTCGACGGCGTCATCGACGAGACGCAGTGCGAGCTGCTGCGCCAGCACGACGTGCGGTTCATGCAGGGGCCGGTGTTCGCGAAGGTCGTGACGGTCTGAGGGATCGGCGGGGAAGGCGCCCGGGAGCGGCACGCCGGATGGCGGACTCCGGTGTCGTGTTGCTCAGGGAACCGGGTTTCAGCACGTAACGTGGCGCGGCGGCCAGTTCCTTGTTCGTTCGTTCACGCAGAAAGGTCGAAGGCGCTTGTGCGCGCGCTCGACACCGATGTGCGGCCTATTCTCTACCACCGTCGTCGTACTTCGGTAGATCGTCGTCGATCCCGATGCCCGGGAAACGGTCGCCGTACCAGACGTGCCACGCCGGACGCAGCCGCGACGGCTCGTCGAGCGTCGCGTAATTGATCTCGACCGTCCGCGGCGCGTCGGCGCGCCGGTATTCGAGCTGCGCGCCGCAACGGCCGCAGAAGCGCCGCTCGCCCCATGCGCTCGACGCGTAGACGGCCGGTTCGCCCTGCAGGTATTCGAATGCGTCGATCGGCACCGATGCCGATGCGACGACCGCCGCGCCGGTCGTGCGCTGGCAGAGCCGGCAGTGGCAAAAGCCGGCATCGGTCGGAACGTCGGCGATACGGTAGCGGATCGCGCCGCACGCGCATCCGCCTTCCATCGGTTCGGGGTGCGCCATGGCAGGCCTCGTCGTCGGGAAGCAGGCGAACGATGATGAGCGCGGTTCGCCCGTCACGCAATACGCGACGGCAACGCGTCCGCTCCCCGCACTCGCCGCGAACAAACCGGTTGGCGCGCGACGGCAACACCCGCGCGATGGTTGCTCAGACCGTCTGCCCGAGCCGCTGCGCGAGCGCCTTCAGTCGCGGCCCGACCTGCATGCGAAACACGTCCTCGTCCATCGACGATGCGGGGCCGCTGCAGCTCAGGATCAGCCAGCGCCCCTCGCGCGGCTCGCGAAATGGGACGGCCGCCGCGTTCACGTCCGTATGCCACGCGCGGAACGAATAGCAGCATCCGCCTTCGGAGAACTCGGCCACCGCGTGCTGCGCGGCCACGACGAGTGCATCGGCGTCGGCCGCGCCGCCGGCCGCGCGATGCAGTTCGGCATAGAGCGCGCGGCGCACGTCCTCCGGCTGCACGGCCAGGTATGCGCGCCCCATCGAGCTCGTCAGCATCGACAGCCGCGAGCCGGGCGCGAGCCCGAGCGTCAGCGCGGTCTCGCTGCGGATCGTCTCCAGATAGATCATGTCGAGCCCGTCGCGGCAGCCGAGCGACACGGCCGCGCCGATTTCGCGCGCGAGCGCCTGCATGTGCGGCCGCGCGAGATCGATCGTCCCCGAGCCCGACAGCAGCGCGTAGCCGAGCGACAACACGCCGGCGTCCAGCGCATACTTTCCGAGCGTCTCGTCGTAGCGCAGATAGCCGAGCACGGTCAGCGTATAGGCGAGCCGGTTCACCGTCGCCTTCGGCAGGCCCGTGCGTTCCGCGAAATCGCGGTTGCCCAGCATCGTCTCGCCGGGCCGGAAGGCGCGCAGCAGGTCGAGCCCGCGCGCGAGCGCGACGACGAACTTGCGCTCGTCGATGGGGGTGTCGTCGATGGTTGAAAGTGTCATCCGGTGCTACACTGAGGTCGATTTGCAAAACATTGTTCCGCATAGCGGAACGCAAGTCAAGCGAACTTCAGGTATCAGCCCGGAGCAAGCGCCGAAGCGCCAACTCGGGCCGACCGCAAAGCATGGGGCCCGAGTAAGCGCTGAAGCGCTAACTCGGGCCGACAGGAGATGAGACGATGAGTGCTGCAACTTTTCATTGGGACGATCCGCTGCTGCTCGACCAGCAACTGACCGAAGAAGAGCGGATGGTCCGCGATGCCGCGCAAGCGTACGCACAGGACAAGCTCGCGCCGCGCGTCACCGAAGCGTTCCGCCACGAACGCACCGACGCGGCCATCTTTCGCGAAATGGGCGAGGTCGGCCTGCTCGGCCCGACGATTCCCGAGGAATACGGCGGCCCCGGCCTCAACTACGTGAGCTACGGGCTGATCGCGCGCGAAGTCGAGCGCGTCGATTCGGGCTACCGGTCGATGATGTCGGTACAGTCGTCGCTCGTGATGGTGCCGATCTTCGAATTCGGCTCCGACGCGCAGAAGCAGAAATACCTGCCGAAGCTCGCGACCGGCGAATGGATCGGCTGCTTCGGCCTGACCGAGCCGAACCATGGCTCCGATCCGGGCAGCATGGTCACGCGCGCGAAGAAGGTGCCGGGCGGCTACTCGCTGTCCGGCGCGAAGATGTGGATCACCAACTCGCCGATCGCCGACGTGTTCGTCGTGTGGGCGAAGCTGGAAGAGAACGGCAAGGACGCGATCCGCGGCTTCATCCTGGAGAAGGGCTGGAAGGGCCTGTCGGCGCCGGCGATCCACGGCAAGGTCGGGCTGCGCGCGTCGATCACCGGCGAGATCGTCCTCGACGAGGTGTTCGTGCCCGAAGAGAACCTGATGCCGAACGTGAGCGGCCTGCGCGGCCCGTTCACCTGCCTGAACTCGGCGCGCTACGGGATCGCATGGGGTGCGCTCGGCGCGGCCGAGTCCTGCTGGCACACCGCGCGCCAGTACGTGCTCGACCGCCAGCAGTTCGGCCGGCCGCTCGCCGCGAACCAGTTGATCCAGAAGAAGCTCGCCGACATGCAGACCGAAATCACGCTCGGCCTGCAAGGCGTGCTGCGCCTCGGCCGGATGAAGGACGAAGGCACGGCGGCCGTCGAGATCACGTCGATCATGAAGCGCAATTCATGCGGCAAGGCGCTCGACATCGCGCGGCTCGCGCGCGACATGCTCGGCGGCAACGGCATCTCCGACGAATTCGGCGTCGCCCGCCATCTCGTGAACCTCGAAGTGGTCAACACGTACGAAGGCACGCACGATATCCACGCGCTGATCCTCGGCCGCGCGCAGACGGGCATCCAGGCATTCTTCTGACGATCCGGCCATCACGCGGACGGCGGCGATGCCGCGCACGCGCCGCCAGGTAAAAGGCCCGCCCGGCATCGCTGCCGGGCGGGCCTTATGTCATCGGAGCCGCGGCTCCGGGCCGCCGATGCTTACTTGTTCGGCTGCGGCGTCAGGCGCAGATACGGACGCACCGCGTTGAAGCCCTTCGGGAAGCGTTTCTTCAGCTCTTCAGGATCCTGCAGCGACGGCACGATCACGACGTCATCGCCATCCTTCCAGTTGCCGGGCGTCGCGACCTTGTAATTGTCGGTCAGTTGCAGCGAATCGATCACGCGCAGCACTTCGTCGAAGTTGCGCCCCGTGCTGGCCGGATAGGTGATCGTGAGCCGCACCTTCTTGTTCGGGTCGATCACGAACAGCGAACGCACCGTCAGCGTTTCGTTCGCGTTCGGGTGAATCATGTCGTACAGCTGCGACACCTTGCGGTCCGCGTCGGCGATGATCGGGAAGCCCACGACCGTCGACTGCGTTTCGTTGATGTCGTTGATCCAGCCCTTGTGCGATTCGACGCCGTCGACCGACAGCGCGATCACCTTCACGTTGCGTTTCTCGAATTCGCCCTTCAGCTTCGAGGTCAGCCCGAGTTCGGTCGTGCACACCGGCGTGTAGTCGGCCGGATGGGAGAACAGCACGCCCCAGCTGTTGCCGAGCCACTCGTGAAACTTGATGGTGCCCAGGCTCGATTCCTGCTCGAAATCCGGTGCGATGTCACCAAGACGCAGACTCATGATGTTCCCTCCTCGAACGATGCTGGTTGAAACCGCGCGCCGGACAGCGCGGGGCAGTCCATCAGCTTACGGGAAGCCATGGGTCGTGCGAACGAATATTCCGTTTGATATTCATACTTTTTTGTCATTTTTACCCGGCGTCGTGGCAGGACGGTGGGCGGCAAGGGAAACTTTTCAATCCTTTGACGCTCTGTTCATGATTACAAGTCGTTTACCATGCAGTCTTGCGCGGCCGCCGTGTGTCTTCCCGGCTCGCCAGCAGGCAGGGGTTTCGCTACGATGTGAACCTGCAGCATGACAGCACGAAGGGAGTTGCAATGTCGGAAATCAACAAGGAGAAACTGATGTCGGATATCAAAACCGTTCTCTCGGACGCCGAAGACCTGCTCAAGCAAGCAGCGAGCAGCACGGGCGACCGTGCGGCCGAGCTGCGCGAGAAGGCCATGTCTCGCCTGAAGCAGGCCAAGGAAAAGGCTGCCGACGTCCAGGTCGTGGTGGTCGAGAAAGGCAAGAAGGCCGCGCGCGCGACCGACGACTACGTGCACGAGCATCCGTGGACGTCGATCGGCGTGGCCGCCGGCGTCGGCGTGCTGATCGGCTTGCTGATCAACCGCAAGTAACGCGCTCTGCGCCGTTTCGTCCCGCGGGCCGCGGCGCGCGGCCCGCGGGCGTCGAAGCCAGCCGGCCTGCGCCGGCCGGCTTGGTCCTAGCTGCTTAGTGCACGCGCAAGCCTCTCATCCATGACGACAGACACCTCCTCGCAGCCGTCCGGTCAAGGACCGCTGCGCCGCCTCGTCGGCTCCGCGATCGGCCTTCTGCAGACGCGCCTCGAACTGGTGGGCATCGAGCTTGCCGAGGAGAAGGAGCGCCTGATGGGCGTGCTGTTCCTCGGCCTCGCCGCGATGATGCTCGCGACGATGGCGCTCATCAGCCTGACCGTGTTGATCGCGATCGCGTTCTGGGATACCTACCGCTGGCAGGCGCTCGCCGCGATCACCGCGCTGTATGCCATTGGCGGCATCGCATGCGCGCTGAAGGCGCGCTCGGGCCTGCGCGACGCGCCGACCGTATTCGAGGCGACGCTCGCCGAGCTCGAGAAAGACCGCGACCTGTTCCGCGGCAAGCCGTGAGCGCCCTCGCGCTCGTCCCTTCCACCTACTTCGCCGACGCGCCATGAGCCAGAACATCACGGGCAATCCCTCCCGCTCCCATTCGTCGCGATCGAACTGGAGCGCGTCGCAGCACCGCGCGCTCCGCAAGGAATTGCTGATCCTGCGATCCGAAGTCGAGCGGCTCGAATTTGCGGAGGCCGCCGCCGAAATGCGCCACGCCGTCACGCGCTTCAGCTGGCTCAAGGTGTTCATCCCCGGGTTGTCGACCAGCAGGTTCGGCCAGTCGGCCAAGAACCTGAACGCAAGCCTAGGCCAGCTCGTCAACCAGTATCCGATGCTGAGTTCGCTCGCATCGCTCGTGCTGGCGAAACCCGTTCGCTCGCTGCTGCGCGCGAGCACGGGCCCCGCGTTGAAGTGGGGCACGCTCGGCTTCGCCGCATGGGAGGTCTACCGGATCTGGAAGCAGTCCCGCGACGAGCGCGGGCTCGACCCACGCGACGACTGACCGTCGGCATCCCGCGCGCGGCCATGCGCCGCTGCGCACCCTCCTGGCGAACTCAGCGCAGGCCCCAGCAGACAGCGCCCGGTTCGTCGACACCTTCGCTTCCTGCATTGCCTTTCGTCCCGTCCGAGCGCAGCGTGAACGTGCCGCATGCATCGTCGCGCATCGGCCCGGTGTCGAGCGGCGTCGCCGCCAGTTCGTAGCTCACCGGCGAGTCGTCGCCATCCGGCCGCCCGAGCGTCAATCGATACACGGCATGCCCGTCCGGCGGCGCCTGCGCGAGCGCGTCCGGCAACGCCGCGGGCGGCGCGCCGTCCAGCGTTTCAAGATATTGGGCCGCACGGTACAGCGCGGACACCGCCGTCGCGCGGTGAACCCGCACGACATGCTCGCGATACGACGGGATACCCCACCCGGCCAGCACCGCGACGATCGCGAGCACGATCATCAGCTCGATCAGCGTGAAGCCGGCCGCTCGGCACAGCGGCAGGCGGCCGTTCATCGAAGCACCGCCGCGACACGACGCCAGCGCAGCACGACGACGTGGCCGTCGCGTATCGCGACCTGGTGTTGCAGCCACACGGCGCTCGACGCGTGCGCGCCGACGCCACGCGCGGTGACAAGGTAAGCGCGGTCGCCGGCCTGCGCTGACGGACGCCGCCACGCCTCGATCAGGCATCGCGGCGGTTGCGCGGCCATCGGCCATTCGGCGAAAGGCGCGAACGCTTCGGCAGCCGCCAGCGGCGGCATGCGCCGCCAGGCGTCGGGCTCCGCATGCGAGTCGCTTTCGTTCACGTACGGTGCCGAGCTGCGCAACAATCGCGCGGTGCACGCGGCCAGCGCGGCATCGGCCGCGTGGAATGCGATCAGCCGATCCGACAACGCACGGGTGCGGCGCGACTCCGTCAATGCGGCGTCGAACCATGTGCCGGTCAGTGCCGCGACTGCTGCGCCGACCGCGATCACCGCGGGCAATGCAAGGCCTGCATCGCGACGCCACGCGCGGCGAGCGGGCCGGAAACGCATATGGGGCTCGCGCGGGGTCATCGCCTGAACGCCGACGCATGCGGCCTGCTGCGGGTCGCCTCCGCTCGCGACGGTGCGCTCGGGCGCGTGGCCTCTCTCGATGCATCGCGAGATGTCGTCCCGCACGCACTGTGCTGCGCCGCTCATCGCGCCACCTCGCTTGCTCGGGTTGCATCATGTAACGCAGCGTCGGGTGCGAGCGCGACGTTCCGCAACGCGACGATGCGATCGACCGTCAAACGTGCGCGGCCGTCCGATGCAACGGCGGCGCGGCCGTCGCAGTCGATATGCGGCGTCGGTTCGCGCATCGGCTCGCCGCGCGCCCGCACGCAGACATGCACGGCCACGACCTCGCGCCAGTCGTCCGCACGCATCGCATCGGCGTCGACGAACTGCGTGGCGCCGCGACGCAAATAGCGCAGGCGCAACTGATCGATTCCCGCCGCGACAGGCTGCGGCGTGCCCGGACGGCCGCTTCCTTCGCAATACAGTTCGGGCTCGCCCGTCGACGGGCTGACATGCGCATCGAAGCGATTCTCCACCGGCGCAGCTTCGCCCGGCTCGCCGACACCCTGCCCGAGGCAATCCGACGTCTGGTCGTTCACCGTCGTCCACGTCGATACCGCATCGCCGACATACCGGACCAGCAACGCGTCCGACGACAGGCGCACGGGCTCGCAGCGCACCTGTGCGCCGCTACCCCGCACGCGCGCCGCCGAACACCCGAACACCGGCGGCAACGACGATGGCGCTTGTGCATCGAGCGGCAGGAATCCTGCCATCTGGATCTGCTGACCGATCAGCATCAGCGCGGTCGCTGCCGCGTCGCGCATCCTGAACCCGTCTTCCGCGCGCCGCTGCGCAATGCGCTGCGCGTGGTACAGCGCACCGGCCGCCGCGAGCACGAGGAGCCCGACGGTCATCGCGATCAGCACTTCGAGCAGCGTATGGCCACGCGTACGGCGATCAGCGTTCATCGCCCGCCCGCTCGCGAAATGGAATGCGGACACACGACGGCGGCCGCGTCGACATTCCCGCGCCATCGCAGCGCGCCGACGCGCGTCCATCGCCGCCCAGCCAGCGGACAATCGCGTAGCGCACACCGCCCGGCCCGCCGTCGAGCATCATCGCACCGCCCGGCAACGAGGCGGCCGCGAGCGCCGCGAGACCGTCGCCGGCCGCCGCGGGAGCATGCAGACGCTCGATACGCGCATCGGCCAGCCACAGCGCGCGTTCGCGCCAGATCGTCGCGCGCTGCGCACGCGCCATCGCGAGCTGGCTGCCGGCCACTGCGAGCATCACGGTGGCGAGCAGCGCGATGGCCAGCGTCGCCTCGATCAACGACGTCCCTCGCATGGCATTGCGCATCGCGATCACGCCGCGTCGCAGCGGCCGGCGACCAGCCGCGCGCGACCGCCTGCCGCAATCCGCACGCAACGCGACGCGCGCGCGTCGTCGGCGCCGGACACGCTGCGCCGTGGACGCACCTCGAAACGCCGGATGCCGCCGATCGACTGACCGACCGGCGGCGCAAATGCGAGCTCATGCGCGGCGCCCGCGACGGCCACTTCGGCATCGCGCGGGTAGCGTCGCAGCACACGCGACTGCCCGTCGACTTGCCCGCTGACGATCCAGTCGCACGACCATTCGGCCGGATCGCATTGCTCACCGGCACGCAGACAGGCGCCGTTGCGCCCGGCGCGGCACAGCGTGACGCGCGCGCCGAGACGCGTTGCCTCGGCACGCGCAAACGACAGCGCACCGAGCAGCGCGCGCGAACGGGCATCCACGCGTTCGCGCATGCGCCACTGGTCGAACGTGGGCACCGCATAGAGCGCGAGCCCCGCTGCCAGCGACATGGCGACCATCAGCTCGACGAGCGTGAATCCGCCCGACCGTTGCACCACATTCTTAAAGGGTTGAGCGCCCGGTTCCATCGCAATCGTCCTCCGCCACGGTGATGCGACGACTGTAGCGGCGCGTGCGGATGTGCGCCATTGGCCGAACGGCCGACTGGCGACATGCGATCGCAACCGACACAATCGGCGCAAATCGAACCAATGGAGCAGACGATGAACGAACGCAGCGCGTCAGCGCTTACGTGGGGTCTTGGCGGGAGAGGCGCGACGGAACTCTTCGATCACGTCGGCAAATTCGGAAACGTCCTCGAACTGGCGATACACCGATGCGAAGCGCACATAGGCGATCGTATCGAGGCCGCGCAACTCGTTCATCACGAGTTCGCCCAGCTTCTCGCTACGCACTTCGCGCTCGCCAGTCGCGAGCAGTTGATACTCGATGCGGGCGACCGCCGCGTCGATCGCGTCGGCGGCAACCGGTCGCTTGCGCAGCGCGAGTTGCATGCTGGCGACGATCTTGCGACGGTCGAATTCCGTGCGGCTGCCGTCCTTCTTCACGACGAACGGCAGGGACAACTCGACCCGCTCGTACGTCGTGAAACGCTTGTCGCAAGCCGAGCAGCGCCGGCGCCGCCGAATCGCGGCGCCATCTTCGGACACGCGCGAGTCCACGACCTGCGTGTCGTCATGCCGGCAGAACGGGCAGCGCATCGGCGATCAGCGATAGACCGGGAAACGCTTGGTCAGCTCGGCGACCTGCGCGCGCACGCGTTCGATCGTCGCTGCGTCTTCCGGATTCTCGAGCACGTCGGCGATCAGGTTACCCACCTGCTCGGCTTCCGTCGGCCCGAAACCGCGCGTCGTCATCGCCGGCGAACCCAGGCGCACGCCGCTCGTCACGAACGGCTTTTCCGGGTCGTTCGGGATCGCGTTCTTGTTCACCGTGATGTGCGCCGCGCCGAGCGCCGCTTCCGCTGCCTTGCCCGTGATGTGCTTCGCGCGCAGGTCGACCAGCATCACGTGGCTTTCCGTGCGGCCCGACACGATCCGCAGCCCGCGCTTGACCAGCGTTTCGGCCAGCACGCGTGCATTCTCGACGACCTTCTGCTGATATTCCTTGAACTCGGGCGACAGCGCTTCCTTGAACGCCACCGCCTTCGCCGCGATCACGTGCATCAGCGGGCCGCCCTGGATCCCCGGGAAGATCGCCGAGTTGATCGGCTTCTCGTACTCGGCCTTCATCAGGATCACGCCGCCGCGCGGGCCGCGCAGGCTCTTGTGCGTCGTCGTCGTCACGAAATCCGCGTGCGGCACCGGGTTCGGATACACGCCCGCCGCGATCAGACCGGCGTAGTGTGCCATGTCGACCATCAGGTACGCGCCCACCGACTTCGCGATCTTCGCCAGACGCTCGAAGTCGATCTTCAGCGCAAACGCCGACGCACCCGCGACGATCAGCTTCGGCTTGTGTTCCTGCGCGAGTTGCTCGGCCGCTTCGTAGTCGATGTCTTCGTTTTCGTTCAGGCCGTAGCTCACCACGTTGAACCACTTGCCCGACATGTTCACCGGCGAGCCGTGCGTCAGGTGGCCGCCATGCGCGAGGCTCATGCCCATGATCGTGTCGCCCGGCTTGAGCATCGCGAAGAACACGCCCTGGTTCGCCTGCGAACCCGAGTTCGGCTGCACGTTCGCGGCTTCCGCGCCGAACAGTTGCTTCACACGGTCGATCGCCAGCTGCTCGACCACGTCGACGTACTCGCAGCCGCCGTAGTAGCGCTTGCCCGGATACCCTTCCGCGTACTTGTTCGTGAGCTGCGAGCCTTGTGCGGCCATCACGGCCGGGCTCGTGTAGTTTTCCGACGCGATCAGTTCGATGTGATCTTCCTGGCGGCGGTTTTCCTGCTCGATCGCCGCAAAGATTTCGGGATCGACGTTCGCAATGGTGCTTTGGGCTCTGTCAAACATACGGTTTCCGTTAAGTGTGTACAGGTTGACCGGAGCGGCCGAGTACGGTGCGCTGCTGGCGAGACCAGCTCGACGTGGCGGAAGAATCCGTATGACGCGAGGCAGGACAGCCACCGGCGATGCACGCGACGGCGCACAACGGCTGCCCAGGCGAACGGCAAAAACGGCGCCCCGCGCTTCACGGTGGGATGCTCCACCTTGAACCCGAAGGGTTCTATCGCCAGTCACGCAGGGGTGATGAGCGCATTAGTGTATTGGATGCGTCATGAATAGGCAACCGCACGGCAGTGGCCTCCAAACAATGAGGGCCGGACTCTACGCGCCCGTGCCGGAACGCTTCGCCGTCTTGCCGCGGTGCGGCATTCTCAGTAGGCTTGCGGGATTCCACCCGCTATTCCGTTACCGACCAGGAGCAGCAATGATCGTGTTCGTCACAGGGGCGTCCGCCGGCTTCGGCGCCGCCATCTCCCGCGCCTTCGTCAAGGGCGGCCATCGCGTCGTCGCCACCGCACGCCGCAAGGATCGTCTCGACGCGCTCGCGGCCGAACTCGGCGACGCGCTGCTGCCGTTCGAGCTCGACGTGCGCGACCGCGCGGCCGTCGAAGCCGTGCCGGCCGCCCTCCCCGCCGAATTCGCCGCGCTCGACGTGCTCGTCAACAACGCCGGCCTCGCGCTCGGCGTCGAGCCGGCCCAGAAGGCGAGCCTCGACGAGTGGCAGACCATGATCGACACGAACTGCTCGGGCCTCGTGACCGTCACGCACGCGTTGCTGCCCGGCATGATCGCGCGCGGTCGCGGCCATATCTTCAATCTGGGCTCGGTGGCCGGCACCTATCCGTATCCGGGCGGGAATGTATACGGCGCGACCAAGGCTTTCGTCAGACAATTCAGCCTGAACCTGCGCACCGACCTGATCGGCACGCCGTTGCGCGTAACCGACATCGAGCCGGGGCTGTGCGGCGGCACGGAATTCTCGAACGTCCGCTTCCGCGGCGACGATGCAAAAGCGGCGAACGTCTATCAGAACGTCCAGCCGCTCACGGCCGAAGACATCGCCGACACGATCTACTGGATCGCCACGCGCCCCGCGCACGTCAACATCAATACGATCGAGATGATGCCGGTCGCGCAAGCCCCGGCCGGCCTCACGGTCCATCGCGGCTGACACGTCGCCCGCAGCCGCGGGCCCGGCTCCGGCCGGCCCGCGGTGTGCCGCGACGCACTACATTCCGTTACGAATCGGTTACGAATCCCATCTTTGCCTTCCGGTAGAATGCGCGCCATGACTCAGCCTACCCGCTCCCCGGAAGCGCCGTCCGGCTTTACCTGGCCGGTGCGCGTGTACTACGAGGATACCGATGCAGGCGGCATCGTCTTCTATGCCAACTACCTGAAGTTCTTCGAGCGCGCCCGCACCGAGTGGCTTCGCGCATGCGGCGTCGACCAGCGTCGGCTCTCCGACGAGACCGATGCGATCTTCATCGTGCGCAGCACGTCGCTCGACTACCGCGCGCCGGCGCGACTCGACGACACGCTGACGATCACGAGCCGCCCCGGACGCATCGGTCGCGCATCGGTGGAATTCACGCAGGAAGCCTGGTGCGGCGACACGCTGCTCGTGGCCGGGCAGATCCGCCTCGGCTGCGTCGACCGTCACGGCATCCGGCCCGCGGCCATCCCGCCGGCCGTGCTCGACGCGCTGCAACGCGGGCCCGTCATCGACGCGGGGCAGACTGGTTTGTCAACGAAGCTCGCATGAGCGCCGTTTAGACACAGCCTATGAACTTGCCGTTCTGATTCGATACTAAGCAAGGTTCGGCGTCAGGCCTCGCCGGCGCGCCGCGCCGCACGCACACCGGACGCCCTTGCCGGGCACTCCCGAAGGGACGTTACTCAAACCTCTATGAATACTGTTCAAGACCTGTCGATCATTTCCCTCGTCCTCAACGCGAGCGTGCTGGCCCAGGCCGTGATGGGGCTGCTGCTGCTGCTGTCGCTGATGTCGTGGACCTTCATCTTCCGCAAGTGGTTCGCGATCCGCCGCGCGCGCGCGCAGACCGAACGCTTCGAGAAGGATTTCTGGTCGGGCGGCGACCTGCAGGCGCTGTATCAAAGCGCGGCCAACAACCGCCACACGATCGGTGCGCTCGAGCGGATCTTCGAATCCGGGATGCGCGAATTCCTGAAGGCGAAGGAAAAGCGCCTCAGCGATCCGGGCCTCGTGCTCGACGGTGCGCGCCGCGCGATGCGCGCGTCGTTCCAGCGTGAAATGGACGTGCTCGAAGCCAATCTCGCGTTCCTCGCGTCGGTCGGCTCGGTCAGCCCGTACATCGGTCTGTTCGGCACGGTCTGGGGGATCATGAATTCGTTCCGCGGCCTCGCGAACGTGCAGCAGGCCACGCTCGCGAATGTCGCGCCGGGCATCGCCGAGGCGCTCGTCGCCACCGCGATCGGCCTGTTCGCCGCGATTCCGGCGGTGGTCGCGTACAACCGCTACGCGCACGACATCGACCGCCTCGCGATCCGCTTCGAGACCTTCATCGAAGAGTTCTCGAACATCCTGCAGCGTCAGGCCCAGTAAGGAGCGCGCCATGGCAGGAAGTCCCATTCGATCCAGCATGCGCGGCGGCCGCTCGCGCCGCGCGATGGCCGACATCAACGTCGTGCCGTACATCGACGTGATGCTGGTGCTGCTCGTGATCTTCATGGTCACCGCACCGCTCGTCGCGCCGTCGATCATCAACCTGCCGACCGTCGGCAATGCCGCGCCGCAGGAGCAGACGCCGCCCGTCGTCGTCAACATCAAGGCCGACCGCACGATGAGCGTCAAGTACAAGGGCGACTCGGGCGCGACCCAGGAAGACACGATGACGAAGGCCGAGCTCGACAGCTTCATCACGGCCCGGCAGGCCGATCACCCTGACCAGCCGGTCGTGATCGCAGCCGACAAGACCGTGCAGTACGATGCCGTCATGACCGTGATGTCCGATCTGAAGGCGCGCGGCGTCAAGCGCGTCGGCCTCCTCGTCAAATCGCAATGAACCGGCAGCAATCCACGCGCAGGTCCGCCTACCCGCTCCAGCCTCCCCGGGAGCGCGGGACGTGGCGCGCGTTCGCGCTCGCCGCGCTGATGCACGTGCTGCTCGCGCTGTTCCTCTATCACGGCGTGCAGTGGCAGAACAGTACGCCGGCCGGCGCCGAGGCCGAGCTGTGGACCGAAGTGCCCGACGTCCCCGCGCCGCGGCCCGTCGTCACGCCCACGCCGCCCGCGAAGGTCGCTCCGCCCCCTCCGCCGGTGCGCGACGAGCAGGCCGACATCGCGCTGCAGCAGAAGAAGCGTCAGCAGGAAGCGGCCGCGCGCGCGGCGCAGCTCGAGCAGCAGCGCCGCGCGCAGCAACTGAAGGCCCAGCAGGAAGAGGAAGCCCGGCGCGCGCAGCTCGCCGCGCAACAGGCCGCCGCGCTCGCCGCCCAGAAAGCCGCGGAACGCGACAAACAGAAGCAGGCCGACAAGCTCAAGCAACAGCAGCTCGCCGAGCAGCAGAAGCTCGAACAGCAGAAACTCCAGCAGCAAAAGCAGGCGCAGCTCGAAGCGCAGCAGGCGGCGAAGGCGAAAGCCGACGCAGCCGCGAAGGCCAAGGCGGAAGCCCAGGCCAAGGCGAAGGCCGAAGCCGCGGCGCGCGCGAAGGCCAATGCGGCGGCGAACGCGAAGCTGGACCGCGAGCGCAGCGCGCGCCTCGCGCAGATGCAGGGGCTGTCGGGCGCCGGCGAAGGCGGTGGCGACGGCCTCGCGAAAAGCGGCACCGGCACGGGCTCCGGCGGCAATGCCGCGACGCCCGGCTATGCCGACAAGGTGCGCCGCCGCGTCAAGCCGAACATCGTTTGGGGCGGCGAACGGGCAGGCCTGACCACCGTCGTCAAGATTCGGTGCACGCCGTCCGGTGACGTATTGAGCGCATCGGTCTCCCGCTCGAGCGGGAATTCGGGGTGGGATCAAGCCGTGGTCAATGCGATCCACGCATCGGTCCCGTTGCCGCCCGATTCTAACGGTCGGACCCCGTCCGACATTACGATTACCTTCAAGGCAGCGGAGTGAAACGAAATGCGCTTACACTCCGGGCGTCGCTGTCGGACGGGAACGAATCGGGTATTTTTACTGTCTCTGCGGTTGCGCAGCGATCCAAGCCATACGGGAAGCAAGAAGCATGAGTTTGATGACAAAGCTAGGTTTCAGGGCACTCGTGGCCTCGTGTCTGATCACGGCGGGCAGCGCCGCTAACGCCCAGGTCAACGTGCTGATCACCGGCGTCGGGTCGACCCAGTTCCCCATTGCCACCGCGAATTTCACGAACGAGGCGAACCTGCCGCAGCAGGTCACGTCGATCGTGCGCGCCGACCTCGCCCGCAGCGGCAAATTCACCAACATCGACGCCGGCAGCACGCCCGTGCCCGAGACCGCATCGGTCGATCTCGGCGCATGGAAGGCCAAGGGCGCGAATGCGTTCGTCGCCGGCAGCGTGAACCGCGACGCGAACGGCCAGTACAAGGTCAACTTCATCCTGTACGACACCGTGAAGCAGCAAAGCCTCGGCGGCCTGTCGCTGACGGCCACCGACACCACGCTGCGCACGGCCGGCCACAAGATCGCCGACTACATCTACCAGAAGCTGCTCGGCGTGCGCGGCGTGTTCGCCACGCGCCTGTCGTACGTGATCAAGACCGGCAACCGCTACCAGTTGCAGATTTCGGATTCGGACGGCCAGAACGCGCGCATCGCGCTGTCGAGCACCGAACCGATCATCTCGCCGGCGTGGTCGCCGAGCGGCACGAAGGTCGCGTACGTGTCGTTCGAGCGCAAGAAGCCGATCGTCTACATCCACGACCTGCCGACCGGCCGCCGCTACATGGTCTCCGACCAGAAGGGCAACAACAGCGCACCGGCGTGGTCGCCGGACAGCAACACGCTCGCCGTCGCGCTGTCGCTGACGGGCAATACGCAAATCTATACGGTCAACGCGAACGGCGGCGGCCTGCGCCGTCTCACGCAGAGCAGCTCGATCGACACCGAGCCGTTCTACTCGCCGGACGGCCGCTGGATCTACTTCACGAGCGACCGCGGCGGTGCGCCGCAAATCTACCGGATGCCCGCACAGGGTGAGAGCGCCGGCGCCGCGCAGCGCGTGACCTTCACCGGCAGCTACAACACGAGCCCGCGCGTAAGCCCGGACGGCAAGCTGCTCGCTTACATCTCCCGCACGGGTGGGGGCTTCAAGCTGTACGTTCAGGATCTGCAGAGTGGCGCGGCGAACGCCATCACGAATACCAATCGCGACGAATCGCCGAGCTTCGCGGCAAACGGCCAGTACCTTCTGTACGCCACCCAGTCGGGTGGCCGCAACGTGCTGGCTGCAGTGCCCTCCGACGGCAGCGCGCCGCCGCAGATCCTGTCCGTCCAGGGCGGCTCCGTTCGCGAGCCGTCGTGGGGGCCCTTCATGCAATGACCACAAGGAGAGTAACCATGATGTCGAATAAAGCTCGTCTGGCCCTGGCCGTGATGATGATCAGCGCGCTTGCAGCGTGCAAGTCGGGCGTGAAGCTCGACGACAAGGCGAACAACGCGGGCGCAATCGGCACGCAGCCGAGCGCCGACAACGTCGCGCAAGTGAACGTCGATCCGCTGAACGACCCGAACAGCCCGCTCGCGAAGCGCAGCATCTACTTCGACTTCGACAGCTATTCGGTGAAGGATGAGTACCAGCCGCTGATGCAGCAGCACGCGCAGTACCTGAAGAGCCACCCGCAGCGCCACGTGCTGATCCAGGGCAACACCGACGAACGCGGCACGAGCGAGTACAACCTCGCGCTGGGCCAGAAGCGTGCGGAAGCCGTCCGCCGTGCGATGGCCCTGCTCGGCGTGAACGACTCGCAAATGGAAGCCGTGAGCCTCGGCAAGGAAAAGCCGCAGGCAACGGGTCACGACGAAGCATCGTGGGCGCAGAACCGTCGCGCCGACCTCGTCTACCAACAGTAAGTAACGGAAGAATCGCCGTATGACGCACCGTTCAACCTGGCTGCGCGTTGCCGCAGCATTCTGCGTCGCGGGCGCGGCGTGGTCGGCCGCGCCGGCGCACGCCGGCATGTTCGACGACAACGAAGCACGCCGTGCCGTGCTCGATCTGCGCAGCAAGAGCGACAACCTGTCGAGCCAGTTGTCGGCCGCCCAGCGTACGATCCTCGATCAATCCGGCCGTATCGACCAGCTGAACCAGCAGGTCGCGACGCTGCGCGGCGAGAACGAGGATCTGACGAACCGGCTGACGACGCTCGAGCGGCAGCAGAAGGAGTACTACCAGGATCTCGACACGCGGCTCAAGAAGTTCGAGCCGCAGCAGGCGACGATCGACGGTGTCGAAGGCACCGTGCAGCCGGGTGAAACGGATGCGCTCAGCGCGGCGCAGCAGCAGTTCCGCAACGGCAACTTCAAGGCGGCGGCGGCTTCGTTCCGCGCGTTCATCGCGAAGTATCCGCAGAGCCCCTATCAGCCGACCGCGCAGTACTGGTACGGCAACGCGCAATACGCGCTGCGCGACTACCGTGGTTCGACCGCGACGTGGCAAGGGATCGTCAGCAAGTTCCCGCAACACCCGCGCGCGGCCGACGCCCTCGTGGCGATCGGCACGAACCAGCTCGAACAAGGCCAGAAGGCGGCCGCGAAGAAGACGTTCGAGCAGGTCGTGTCGCAGTACGCCGGCTCGAACGCGGCGCAGACGGCGCAGGGCAAGCTCGAAACCATCAAATAATTATCGTGACGGGTTGTTGACAGCCCTGTAACCCGTCGCTATAATCTTTTGCTCTTTAGGTCGTTGCCCAGGTTGTTGAAGCAACGAACCGACAGGTTTCAAGAACGTGGGGTGGTAACTCAGTTGGTTAGAGTATCTGACTTTTAATCAGAGAGTCGAGGGTTCGAGTCCCTCCCACCCTACCAACTATCTTTGATAGTGTAAAAAAGCCTCCCTCGCGGAGGCTTTTTTGCGTCTGTCGCCGCACCGTTCGAGCAGAATTCCCGACGATGCTCGTCACACACTCGGCCGCGCGCAACCTGAGCCCGACCGATCACCGCGCACTCACGTCCCGCAGTACCGCACCATATCCGGCATACAGATTGCCGTCGGGCAGCAACCGCAATTGCGCGAGTTGCCGATGCACGACCGGCAAGTTATGGAACGGCATCCGCGTGAACAGATGATGTTCGATATGGAAATGAATCGCATGCGGGCCGAACAGGAACGTCTGCCATGAACGCCGGACGATCGTGCGTGCGTTGCGGCTTTGATCGGCGCCGGCCGGCAACCCCGCGTGCTCGAAGATCGCGCGCACCTGCCCGGCGAACGGCAACAAGGTGACGGACGGCACGATCCACAACGCGACGTACAGCAGCGGATGTCCGGCCAGCGCGAGCGCGCCGAACAGCGCGCCGTTGCCGGCCAGCATCGACGCGATCTCCCACGCCGCATACGCACGCGATTTTTCGACCTTCGGCAACGCATGCGCGAACGCGCCGCGCGCGAGCTTCACGACGCTCGTCACGTAGCCGACGCCGCACGCATACGCGAGCAGGCGGACGATCAATCGCCCGCGCGTCGCCGGATAGTCGTGCACGCCGAACAGCAGCGCGACGGGGTCGTCCGCTTGCATCGGCGCGCGATGGTGCTTCAGATGGCCCGCCCGATACGTGCGCAGCGACAGCCATAGCGGGCCGGCCGCGAGCAGTTGCCCGAGCACGTCGTTGACGCGCCGGTTCCGTGCAAGCAACCCGTGCGCCCCTTCGTGCATCATGACCGCGAGCGCGAGCTGGCTGCGCGCGATCACGATCGACGCGCACGCGTAGGCCAGCGGATGCGCAAACGCGATCGCAGCGGCAAACGCGGCGGCAATCATCAGCCAGTCACCCGCCAGCGCCATGCCGACACGCGCCGCGCTCACGCGAAACAGCCCCGGATCGGGCACGAACCGGCCGAGCCCGACGTTCGGTCCGGCGCGGTGAACGTGCGCCTCCGTCATGCGAGCCTCCTGCGCGGCAAACGCCGCTCGACCCACAGCGTACTGACCGCCGCGAGCACGAACCCGCCCAGCACGTCCGCGACCGTATGCTGCTTGAGCGTCAGCGTCGACGCGCAGATCAGCAGCCCGATCGCCGCCGCGACGATCCGGCGCCGGTCCACCAGCATCCGGCACGCGAGACACGTCACCGCGACATGCAGGCTCGGGAAGCCGTTGGCCGCAAGATCGAGCGCCCACATGCGCGCCAGACGCCGACGCACGAATGCATTGCCGATCTCGGCGATGTCGGGCCGCGGCACGGCTTCCGGAAACATCAGGAAGCAGGCCACGCCGAGCACGAACGCGATCAGCACGGCGTCCCTGAACGCGGCGAACGCGGACGGTCGCGCGTACGCGGCGAGCGCAATCACGAACGGAAAGAACGCGACATAGACGAACCACGACCATGCGATGAACGGAATCCGCGCATCGATCGCCGTGGCCAGCACGTAGCGCGGCGTGACGCCGCGCTCCAGCAGAAAGAAGATCGCGAGGCCCGCGACCAGGCCGAATGTCGCGGCCAGCATCTGCCGGACATCGGGCCGGCGATCGTCCTGAAACATGCGCGTATTCATCGCGGCGCTGGTGCCTCGCATCGGGTTGCCGCGTCGGCCGCTCGCGCATGCGGACCCAGCGCGAGGAGGTGCGATGTCCACGCGTCGACACGCGCACGCGCATGCTCGCGGCCCGCTCGCGTCCCCGCCGGCGTACCGGGATCGCGCATCAGTTCGATCGACGCCTGCCCGACCTCGCGCCGGAATGCCGCCGCATCGCCCCGCCATGTGACCACGCGGTGCACGAGTTGCAGCCGTGCCGCGCGCGCGGCGTTGCTCGCCTGTTCGGGCTGATCGGTCTGCACGAGCAGGATCGGACGGCGATACACGCGCGCAATCGACAACGCGGCCATGCCGGGCGCCGATACGATCAACGGCGCATGCGCGGCGCGCGTCGGCCAGTCGGCGTCGACGCCGGTCCAGCCGTCGTGTCCGGCGTAGCCCTCGCCCACGCGGTGGGCGGCGAGCCCCGCGTCGCGCATGCCGGCCGACAACGCATCGGCGAGCGCGACGTCGCGAAAGTGCGGATTCAGATAAACGGCCGCCGCAACGCGTTCGTGCGCCGGCCGTTCGGCGACGATCGGCACCGGCGTCGGCAGCCGGCGATGCCGGTGCGAGCGCGGCGCATCGTCGGCGAAGCCGTACGCGAAATCGTGCTCGATACGGCCCAGCGCCGCATCGATCTGCCAGTCGACGATCCGCGCGAAAGCGCGCGCCAGCACGCGCGGCAGTCGTGCATCGAAATTCGCGGTCAACGCGCGGCGCAGGCTGCCGCCATACACGTGGACGACGCGACGCCGCCAGCCCGGCACCGCCCCCATGAACAGCAGCGCCGGATGAAACGAGTCGTTGACCACGAGATCCGCATCGCGAACGATCGCACGCAGCCGCACGATGTCGCGCAGCATGCGGGTCGGCCTGAACACGTAGTGCGCGACATTGCGATCGGTCGCGTCGCGCAGCATGTTCTGCCGCTCGTCGAACTGCACCGCGTAGTGCCGCGACAACACGTCCGCGTCGATGCCGAACGCGGCGAGAAATGCCTGCCCGGCGTCGGACGTCGTCAGCACGTCGACCTGCGCGCCGGCCGCGCGCAACGCATGCACGAGCAGTTGCGCGCGCATCAGATGGCCGCGCGCGTCGGCGGTCGCGAGATAGACGATGTGCGGCATCATGCGCGCGGACGAAGCGACTGGAGCCAGCCGGCCGCGACCATCGCCAGCGCGCCCGTCACGCCGAAACCGGCTTCGATCGCGCGGATCTCGTCCAGCAACGCGGCGAGCGACGCGGCCTCGGACGGCTCGACGAGGCGGCGCAGCGTATCGGCGCAAAGCCGGACGTGGCGCGTCTCGTCGGCGAGCACGCGCGACAGCAACGGATACAGCGGATGCGTGTCGCCGATCGTCGCACAGTGGCGCGCGAGCACGCGCATTGCCATCTGTTCCGCGCACAGGCCGGTCGCATACGCGGGCACGAGTACGCCTTGCGCGAAATGCGGCGCGTAGCGCTGCGCCAGACGCCGCCATCGCACGATCTTGCGCCGGCTCAGCCAGTCGGGTTCGTGCGGGCCGGTCGACACGTCGACGCCGCGCCGGCGCAACGCATCGGCAAATGCGGCCGCGTGGCGGCGCTCGTCCGCGAGATGCTGGTCGATGCGCGGCGCGAGCCAGTCCGGCGGCTGTCCGGTCCAGTCCTCATGCAGCGCGCACTCGGTCGCTTCTTCGCCGCTCAGGTACATGCGCAGCATCCAGCGCTCGCCATGCATGCTGCGATGCAGTTGCCGGATCGCCGCCCGCTTGATGCGATCGACGAGATACGCGCGCATCCGCGCCGTACCGCGTGGCACGGGCGCATCGAGACAATCGAAGCGCTCGCCGTGCCCGGCCTGCGACGACACCGGCAATTCGCTTGCCGCGGTCATGCCGGCTCGCCCCGCGCGGATGAAGATGGCGTCGCGGCAGCCGCCGGATCGCGACGCCAGCCGAGGATCAGGCCGACGAAGCTTTCCTGCATGAACGCATGCGCAGAGGCTGCCGCGCCCGCGAACGCTTCCTCGCGGCCATTCACGCGCAGATAGCCGCTGCCGTCGCGCGCGCCGAACTCGATCCGGTCGTTCTTCCGAAAGCCGCGCTCGCGCACGTCCTTCACGAGTGCGCTGCCATCGAGGCCGAACAGGAACAGCTCGCGCTGTGCGACCCACACCGGAATGCGATTGCTCAGCGCGTCGAAGCGAATCGACCACGTGCCGGACGCGAGCGCGCGATCGACGTCGGCATCGTGCGGCGCGTTCGACGTGAAGCTCGCGCGCGCGACCGCCTTCGTCAGGCCGCCGACACCGAGCGCGATCGTGATGTCGTCCGCCAGCGGCTGCTTCGGATCGGTCGCACTCACCTTAACGAGATGGCGCGCCAGCCGCGAGGCGAGCGACGGATGCGCGAACAGCGCAAGCGTTTCGTCCGGCGTGAGCACGTCGCGCTCACGATCGCCGTCCTTCACGCGCACACGATACGGATCGATCCGCACATCGGTGAACGAGCCGTGCACGGGCGCATGGACGTACACGTCGCGGTCCCATTTCCGGCCGTCGCGACGCAGCAGAACGTGCACGCTCAACGGCACGCGCCGCCCGTCGGCATCGACGCCCGTGCCTTGCAGCAGCACGTCGCCGAGCACGTCCTTCGTGCGGCGGTTCGCATCGCTCGAGAAGACGATCGCATGCGCATCGGTGTCGATGCTCGCGTGACCGTCGGGCGCATCGAGCGCGATGCGATTGCAGTCCGACGCGGCCGCATTCGCGAACGGGCAGCCGCTTCGCGACATGAAGTGATAAATCCCGCGCCCCGCACGATCGACCGGTGCGGCATTGGCGCCGACGCTGGCGGCAAGCAGGGCGAGACAGGCAATGCGAGTGGCGAGTGAGGGCATGGTCGTCGTCGGAACAGAATCAGGATGTCGAAGTGTCGTGGCCGCGAGGCGCGGCGCCGTTTCAATGACGGTGATAGGACAGCGCATCGAGATCGCGCCGGGTCGATGCGCGTCCCGTGAGCCCGAAACCGCGCGCGAGCGCGCCGAGCGTATCGACGGCGGACGCGGCGATCGTGACGCCGGCAGCCGCGAGATAGCGCGCGGCGCCCAGTCGCGGCAACTGCTGGCGATCGAGCGCGCGCAGGCTGTAGCCGAGCCGCATCGCCATCACGCAGAACGGGCCGAGCGGGCCGCTGCGGCCGAGCCACTGCCATCGACGCGGCAGGTACGCGTGCACGAGATACGGCGTCAACCCGACGCTGTCCTCGCCGCGCATCCAGCGCAGCTTCAGCGACTCGCGATGCGTGTCCGGCAGCCGATGCTCGGTATGCGCGGCCGGCGCGAATTCGACGGCCACGCCGGCCGCCTGCATCCGCAGCCCCATCACCTGGCAATGCGCGCGATAGACGCCGTCGAGCGGCTCGTAGCGGAACTGCGCGAACACGTCACGCCGGAACGCGACGTTGTTCGCGTAGAAGTTGCGCGTCGCGCCATCACGCAGCGGGCTCGGGAAATACATGAAATCGATCGACGTCAGCGCGATGCCGAGCACGTTGGGCGCGTAGCTGGTCCGCCCCGCCACCGCGACGGGCGCGTCGCCCGCGTCGCGCGCGAACGGCGCGAGCAGGTGCTCGAGCCAGTCGTCGGCCGGCCGGCAATCGGCATCGCCGAATACGACGATGTCGCAGCGATCGGCATCGACGCGATCGAAGCCGTCGTTCTTCGCATCGTAGTAGCCGGTGCTCGCGCCGATCTCGACGAAGTCGATCGGGCGGTCGGCCAGCGCGGCGATTTCCGCGCACGCGTCGGCGGGCAGGCCGTCGTGCGTGATGATCCATTGCGCAAGGGCGGCCGGCGGCACGGTCTGTTTCGACAGCGCCGCCACCAGGCGTTTCAGGCTGCCGACGGCCTGCGCAAGGCCCGCGCCGCCGCGCAGGTTGTTGGTCTCCAGCACAAGCGCGGCCCGCGCGGCTACGGAACGGGCGGTCGCGTGCGTCCGCGCTGCGGTGTCGGTCAGGTTCGGCATCCGGAATATCTCCATCGTCATGCGCGACGACATGGACAAAACGAAAGGACGGCGGGTCTGCGGCACGCCGGCGAATGCGGGCGGCGCGGACATCGTCGCGCAGCGGGCGGCCTCGGCGGGCGCCCGCTGCGCGTGCCGTCACTCCTGGATCGACGGCGCGGAATCGGCGTCGGTATAGCGCGGCTTCGCGTTCTGCAAGTCGCGCGTGTTCTTCTGCACGGCCACCGAGCCGAACAGCGCGAGCACGAACGACATCGCGTAAAAGCCCTTTTCGCTCAATTGCAGCGTCGCGTTGAAGAGACCGACGATCAGGAGCGCGATCGACAGCAGCAGCGCGATCCAGCTGAGACCGTAGTAGATGCCGGTGACGGGAATGCCTTCGGCGCGGTCGCGCACGCTCTTCTGCAGCGAGATCGCCGCATAGAGGCCGAACACCAGCACGGTGAAGTAGTAACCCTTCTCGTTGAGCTGCATGCCGGCGTTCCAGAGCCCGATCAGGAAGGCCGCGAAACCGGCGATCAGCGCGGCCCACGATGCGGCCACGAACGCGAACGACGGCTGCTGGATGGTGGTCTGGTTCATTGCGTTGCCCTCTCTTTCTTGTTGTTCGAAATCGTTGTCATTGACCTGCGTTTTGCGCATGGTAGCAGCTTTGGCGCGCGTCACGACGGCCCCGCCGCGCATTCGCCGCAAGCGCGAGCCGCGGTTGATGCAATGCATCCGTGAGACGATTGCGCTGAAAATTGACACCCTGACGTATCCACACTCTCCTCGACAGCGATCAGAATAGCGTTGCATCGCCCGAGATCGCGGCGCCCGCCGCCCTCCTCACTCTTCTCGACAAGGACGCATCATGCTGAACTGGAACGAATACCGGAAGGAACTCTCGACG
Organism: Burkholderia sp. LAS2; assembly: GCF_018417615.1. Taxonomy (NCBI): domain Bacteria; kingdom Pseudomonadati; phylum Pseudomonadota; class Betaproteobacteria; order Burkholderiales; family Burkholderiaceae; genus Burkholderia; species Burkholderia sp. LAS2. The sequence continues at coordinate 1,245,486 of NZ_CP071052.1, read as the reverse complement.
CGTATCGGCGACATCGCCAAGCTGTCGCCCGATACGCTGGCCGGCTACCAGGCGCTGGCCGGCGCCGGCGCCAAGACGGGCCATCTCGACGCGAAAACGCGCGAGCTGATCGCGCTCGCGGTGGCCGTCACGACGCGCTGCGACGGCTGTATCGCCGTGCATACGGCCGAAGCGGCCAAGCATGGCGCGACCAAGGAGGAAGTGGCGGAAGCGCTCGGCGTCGCGATCGCGTTGAATGCGGGCGCGGCGCTCGTCTATTCGGCGCGCGTGATGGACGCGCTCGGCGACTGAGCCGGCGCGGTGCGGCACGATCGTCGTGCCGCACCCCATTCATTGTTGCGTTGCGCTGCGTGGCGCCCGGCCGCCGGCTGGGCGATTGCGCATCGCGCGTATGGGCCTGCCATGTGTGACGAATGTGGCGACTCGCGTGGACGCGTAGGCGTCGCGGAGTCGGCTACCATGCACGAACGATACATCGTGAAGGAGCGCTCCATGTGCCGCTGGCTCGCTTATACGGGTAATCCGATCCATCTGGAAACCGTGCTGTTCCGCGCGACGCATTCGCTGATCGACCAGAGCCTGCATTCGGAGCTGGGCGCGACGACCACCAACGGCGACGGCTTCGGCATCGGCTGGTACGGGCATCCCGACGAACTTCCGTTCCGCTATCGCTCCGTGCATCCCGCCTGGAACGACCGCAACCTGCGCGAGGCCGCGCGTGCGATCCGCTCGCCGATGTTCATCGCGCACATTCGCGCGGCGACCGACACGCCCGTGCAGGAAACCAACTGCCATCCGTTCCGCCACGGCCGCTGGCTGTTCGCGCACAACGGGCTGATCCGCGACTTCCACAAGCTGCGCCGCGACCTGACGATGAAGGTCGATCCCGCGCTGTTCCCGACGCTCGAAGGCTCGACCGACTCCGAACTGATGTTCCGCCTCGCGCTGACGTACGGTCTCGAGCAGGCGCCGCTGCCGGCGCTCGAACGGATGGTCGGCGTGGTGGAGGAAACCGCCGCGCGGCATCGCGTCGCCGATCCGCTCAACATGACGATCTGCGCGACCGACGGCGAACGGATCGTCGCGGCGCGCTATTCGAGCGAACGGCAATCGCGCTCGCTGTTCCACAGCACGTCGTTCAAGCACCTGCACGCGCTGTATCCGCATAACCCGCGCATCGCGGAAGCCGGCGACGATGCGTTCATGGTCGTGTCGGAGCCGCTCGTCGACCTGCGCGGCGCGTGGGAGGAAGTGCCGGAGGGCATGGCGATCGTCGCGCACGGCGCCGATGTGCAGCAGCGGCCGTTCGGGCCGCGGCACAAATGACGTGCCGCAGTCCTGACGAAATCCAGCGTATTCAGGTAGCCGATACTTCAGCGCGACAGGGCAATCGCGGCGATCCGGCTTTCAACGGGGCCGGCGCTCGGTGCTGCCGACGCAATCGGAAGGGACGCCAATCGTCGCCCGGCAAATAAGGTCGGAAAACATGCCCTCGGATAATTCCCCAATTCGATAATAAGTGACAGAGACGCATCACAAAGCAGCCCGTGCTGGCTATTGCGATATTTCGCCGAATAAAAAATTAATGCCCTTGTGACTTCATGTCGACCCCCGAATCCAGGTCGATAAATCGACATGCGGTCGAGAACCCTGTCGACCACGCACATTATTTCGAATCATTACAACGGGCCGGCAATCATTACCGGACGGACGCGGTGCGCACACCATCGCGCCGCTTGAAGGCAAGCGCTTATTCCCGATCAAAATATTCAACTTACCAATTTTTAAAGGCGCCGTTACAATTCGGCGACGAATGAATTCGCATCAATAATGTACGACGCCGTTACCGGCACATCGAATCCGAGATGACGCAAGATCGCTCCAATTCCCGCCCTGTCATGTCGACGGGCAATCAATCCGTGCTTTCCAGCATGAAGCAGGACCATGCGTTCGTGGTATGGCTCACCGGGGTGTCCGGTGCCGGTAAATCGACGCTGTCGAATCTTCTGAAGGAACAGCTCGATGCACACGGCCTTCGGACTTTTCTGCTGGACGGCGACCAGCTTCGCGAAGGATTGAACCAGGATCTCGGATTCAGCGACGCAGACCGCCACGAGAACATTCGTCGGACGGCCGAGGTCGCGCGCCTGATGGTGGCTGCCGGGCTCGTCGTCATCGTTGCGCTGATCTCGCCGTTTCGGGACGCACGCGCCAAAGCGCGCGCCCGCTTCCCGCAGGGCATGTTTTTCGAAGTCTTCGTCGACGTTGCGCTGGATGTGGCGGAAGCGCGCGACCCCAAAGGGCTCTATGCGCGGGCAAGGCAAGGGACGCTTCGGCAGTTCACCGGCATCGAATCGACCTATGAAAAACCGGTATCGCCCGACGTGCACGTCCGCACGGGCGAAGCAGGTCCGCGGGAATGCGTGCACGCGATCATGCAGAAATTGCCGTTGAACGGCTGATGCACGTCGTCGACCGTCGTCCGCTGCCCGTCGTGAACCTCCATCGCCGCGAACATCGCGCCATCGTCGGCCACCGCGGCGCGACCTGACCGAAAACCAGTCGACCTACATCCCGCTCGGCGCGACCCACCGGCTGACGAACCCCAGCACGATTCCGCTCGAACCGATCGAAGTCCAGTCGGGCGCATATCTCGGCGAAGACGACATCGTCCGCTTCGAGGACACCTACGGGCGCGCAGCGCGGTGAGCGACGCTACACCGGCGCGCGCCACGACAGGCCGGACCTCGAACGGGCGGCACGCACCCACGTCCTGCCCGCTTTTCATTACGTCAACCAATGTCAGCCCGGTTGCCCGCGCTTCACAGGTCAGGTTATAAAAGCGCCTCCCATTCCGGCGCATGCGCCGCCCTTTTACCCTCGACTTCGGAGAACGCGTGATCGATCTCGCCACCGCCCAGCAATTCCTGATGACCCGCGGCCTCGACTTCGGCCTCAACCTCCTCGCCGCGATCGTGTTGTGGTTCGTCGGCCGCTGGGCGATCCGCATCGGTACCCGCCTGCTCGGCAAGGTCGTTCGCCGCAGCGGCAAGGTCGACCCGACGCTCACCGACTACCTGACCTCCGTCGTCGGCGTGCTGCTGACGATCCTGCTGATCCTCGCGATCCTGCAGATCTTCGGCGTACAGACGACCTCGTTCGCCGCGCTGCTCGCCGGCCTCGGTCTCGCGATCGGCACCGCCTGGGGCGGCCTGCTCGCGCATTTCGCCGCCGGCGTGTTCATGCAGGTGCTGCGCCCGTTCAAGATCGGCGACGTAATCAGCGCGGGCGGCGTCACGGGCACCGTGAAGGAGCTCGGCCTGTTCGGCACGACGATCATCACCGCCGACAACATCGTGACGATCGTCGGCAACAACAAGATCTTCTCGGACAACATCGCGAACTACAGCGCGACGCCGCACCGCCGCGTCGACCTGACCGCGAAGATCGCGCACAGCGTCGACGCGGCCGATGCGATCAACCGCCTGAAGACGCAGATCCAGCTGGTTCCGAACGTGCTGAAGGTACCGGCGCCGGACGTCGGCGTGCTGCAGTTCACGCCGGAAGGCCCGCTGCTGTTCGTGCGCCCGTCGACTCAGCCGGAGAACTACTGGCAGGTGTACTGCGACACCCACCGCGTGATTCTCGACACGTTCCGCGAAGCCGGCTATCCGACGCCCGAAACGCCGGTCTCGCAACGCAACGCGTGACGAAAGCAGCGGCCGAACCGCACGGACGAAAAAAAAAGCGTGGCAGCCGTAAACTGCCACGCTTTTTCATTGCGCCGAAGCGCGCCGCGTCAGCGCCCGCCCGCCTTCGGCGTCCCGTCCGAGCGTCGCCCGCGCACGAGCTTCCATACCGCGCCGAGCGCGACCGGCACGATTGCCGCGCCGATCCCGACCAGCACGATCACGTTCAGGTACTGGCGGACGAACGGGATGTTGCCGAAGAAATAACCGAGCAGCACGAGCAGCAGCACCCACACCAGCGCGCCGATCACGTTGAACAACTGGAAGCGCCCGACGCTCATCGACGACGCCCCCGCGACGAACGGCGCGAACGTGCGCACGACCGGAATGAAGCGCGCGAGCACGATCGTCTTGCCGCCGTGCTTGTCGTAGAACGAGTGGGTCTTCTGTAGCGCGGCGCGATCGAGGAAGCGCTCGAGCACCGGGATATGCGTATTGAACACCTTCGGGCCGACCCAGCGGCCGATCAGGTAGTTCACGGTGTTGCCGGTAATCGCCGCGACGAGCAGCAGCACGATCAGCGCGCCGACGTTCATTTCGCCCGTCGCCGCGAACGCGCCGCCGATGAACAGCAGCGAATCGCCGGGCAGGAACGGGAACACGACGAGGCCCGTCTCGCAGAACACGATCAGAAACAGCACGAGATAGACCCACGCACCGTACTGCCGGATGAAATCGCCGAGGAAAGCGTCGATATGCAGGACAAGGTTGACGAAATGAAGCAGCGTATCCAAATGCGATTCCTCGAAGGCGATGGGGCCGGAACGGCCGGAACAGGCCAGACATGGCCGAGGCGGCCGCCAGCCAAGGCGGCGCGTGCAACGGGGTGATGATACCGAAACTACCTTAAGGCTCCGTGAAAAAACGTAACGGTCGGCCGCCCCGGCATGCGTTCGCGGCCTCGCTATAATTCGGCCATGTCCGATATCACCGAAACGGCCGCGGGCGCCGCGCCCGCCCCCGCCGCGCGCCCGCTGCGCGCGATCCAGCCCCTGCCCGACCAGCTGATCAGCCAGATCGCCGCCGGCGAGGTCGTCGAACGCCCGGCGTCGGTCGTCAAGGAACTGCTCGAGAACGCAATGGATGCCGGCGCAACGACGCTGCGCATCGTGCTGGAAGAAGGCGGCGTCAAGCGCATCTCGATCACCGACGACGGCTGCGGGATTCCGCCGGACGAACTGGCGCTCGCGCTGATGCGCCACGCGACCAGCAAGATCCGCTCGCTCGAGGAGCTCGAGGCGGTCGCGACGCTCGGTTTTCGCGGCGAAGCGCTCGCGTCGATCGCGTCGGTCGCCGAGATGTCGATCACGAGCCGGACGGCCGATGCCGCGCACGCGATGAAGATCGACGCGCAGACGGGCGTGCTGTCGCCCGCCGCCGGCTCGATCGGCACGACGATCGAGGTGCGCGAGCTGTACTTCAACACGCCCGCGCGACGCAAGTTCCTGAAGAGCGAGCAGACCGAATTCGGCCACTGCCTGGAAATGATCCGCCGCGCGGCGCTCGCGCGGCCGGACGTCGCGATCTCGGTGCTGCACAACGGCAAGGCCGTCGAGCACTGGAATGCGACCGAGCCCGCACAGCGCGTCGCGAAGATCCTCGGCGACAGCTTCGCGACCGCGCACCTGCCGCTCGACGAGCAGGCCGGCCCGCTCGCCGTGTACGGCTGCGCCGGCTTGCCGACCGCGAGCCGCGGGCGCGCCGACCAGCAGTATTTCTTCGTGAACGGCCGCTTCGTGCGCGACAAGCTGCTGACGCACGCGGTGCGTGCGGCCTACGAGGACGTGCTGCACGGCGACCGCTATCCGTCGTACGTGCTGTTCCTCGACCTGCCGCCCGAAGCCGTCGACGTGAACGTGCATCCGTCGAAGATCGAAGTGCGGTTCCGCGATTCGCGCTCGATCCACCAGTACGTGTTCCATGCGGTCCAGCGGGCGCTCGCGCGCCATGCGGGCGCGTCGCCGGAAACCACGGCGGGCGGCCATGCCGCGCATCTCGAACCCGCGCCGCGCGGGCCGTCGTCGTTCCTCGACACGCCGCTCGGCCAAAGCCCGGGCCACGCGACAGGCGGCAGCGGCGGAATCGGCGGCAGCGGCTTCTCGTCGTCGTCATCGTCATCGTCATCGTCGTCCGGCAACACGTGGATGCGTCAGGCGCGGATGACGCAAGGCACGCTGCCCGTCGCGCAGCCGCTCGCGCTCTACGACGCGCTGTTCGGCCGCAAGGACAGCGGCGCGGGCACGCCGGACGGCACGACGCTCATCGCCCGCGATGCGGCCGATCCGGCCGACACACCGGTCGCGCCGCTGCCGGGCTTCGCCGCGTCGCCGCTCGCGGCCGGCGCGCACGACGACCAGCCGCTCGGCTTCGCGCTCGGCCAGATCCACGGGATCTACGTGCTGGCACAGAACGCATACGGCCTCGTGATCGTCGACATGCACGCGGCGCACGAGCGGATCCTGTACGAGCAGTTCAAGAACGCGCTCGCCGACCGCACGGTCGCCGTGCAGTCGCTGCTGCTGCCGATCTCGATGACGGCCACGCCGGTCGAGATCGGCACGGTCGAGGAAGAACGCGACACGCTCGAATCGCTCGGCTTCGACCTTGCGGTGCTGTCGCCGACGACGCTCGCGATCCGCGCGGTGCCGGCGCTGCTGAAGGACGCCGACCTGCAGTCGCTGGCGCGCGCGGTGCTCGCCGACCTGCACGCGTTCGGCGGCTCGCGCGTGCTCACCGAGCGCCAGCACGAACTGCTCGGCACGCTCGCGTGCCATCACGCGGTGCGCGCGAACCGGCGCCTGACGCTCGACGAAATGAACGCGCTGCTGCGCCAGATGGAGGCGACCGAGCGCGCGGACCAGTGCAATCACGGCCGGCCGACCTGGTATCAGCTCACGCTGAACGATCTCGACCGTCTCTTCATGCGCGGGCAATGAGCGCTGCTTCGCCCTCCCGTCCGACGACGATCGCCTGCCTGCTCGGCCCCACCGCTTCGGGGAAGACCGCCGCGGCGCTGGCGCTCGCCGCGCGCCGCCCGATCGAGATCGTCAGCGTCGATTCGGCGCTCGTCTACCGCGACATGGATATCGGTACCGCGAAACCGTCGCGCGACGAGCGCGCGCGCGTGCCGCATCACCTGATCGACATCATCGACCCGGCCGACGCGTATTCGGCTGCGGAATTCCGCGCGGACACGCTGCGCCTGATCGGCGAGATCGTCGCGCGCGGCCGCACGCCGTTGCTCGCGGGCGGCACGATGCTGTACTACAAGGCGCTGACGCAAGGGCTCAACGACCTGCCGGGCGCCGATCCGGAGGTCCGCGCGGCACTCGACGCCGACGCCGCGCGCGATGGCTGGCCCGCGCTGCACGCGCGGCTCGCGCAGGTCGACCCCGACACGGCCGCGCGGCTTGCGCCGAACGATTCGCAGCGGATCCAGCGTGCGCTCGAAATCTTCATGTTGAGCGGGCAGCCGATGTCGGCGCTGCTCGCCGCGCCGCGCCGCACGGACGATGCGGCCGCCGCATACCGCTTCGTGCCGGTCGCGCTCGAGCCGTCGGACCGCGCGGTACTGCACGCGCGGATCGCGCAGCGCTTCGACGCGATGCTCGACGCGGGCTTCATCGACGAAGTCGAACGGCTGCGCCGCCGCGACGATCTCCATCCCGACCTGCCGTCGATGCGTTGCGTCGGCTACCGGCAAGCATGGGAATTCCTCGACGGCGACACCGACTACCGGACGATGCGCGACAAGGGCATCTTCGCGACACGTCAGCTTTGCAAGCGCCAGATCACGTGGCTGCGCGCGATGCCGGAGCGGATCGTCGTCGATTGCATCGCGCCGGATTCGACGGCCCGCGCGCTCGACGCGCTTGAACGCGTCCTGGACGGTCGCACGCCGGGCTGACCACTCAGCCGGCCTGACGCGCCGCCAGGCGCGCGCGGGCGCCGTCGACGATCCACGCGATACCGCGCTCGAACGCTTCGTCGTCGCTGCGCTCGCGCAGCGCGGCCCAGCCTTTCGCGAACAACGGATACTCGGCCGCATCCGGCAGCGGCGCATCGGCACCTGCCCCCGGCCCCGCCTGCTCTTCCAGCACCCATCCGACCACGAAGCGGCCGATCGCGACCATCACGTCGACCGCCTCGTCCGGCGCGAACCCCGCGTCGCCCAGCAGCGCGACCTTGCGTTCGATCGAGCTGAAATGCAGCGCGCGCGGCCGCGTGCCGGCGTGCAGGCGCGCGCCGTCGCGGTAGGCCAGCAGCGCGCGGCGGAAACTGCGCGCATTCTCCGCGAGCCACGCATCCCACACGTCGCCCGGCCGCGGCAGCGACGCGCCGTGACGCTCGAGCATGATCGCCTCGGCCATCGCGTCGAGCAGCTCGGCCTTGTTCCTGAAATGCCAGTACAGCGTCGGCGACTGCACGCCGAGCCGTTCGGCGAGCCGCCGCGTCGACAGCCCGTCGATCCCCACCTCATTCAGCAAATCGAGCGCCGCGCACAATACCGTGTCGCGCGTCAGCCGCGCGCCTGTGTCCTTCATCTCTATCACCGATAGGGAAACTGTGGAATACTTCGAACTCTATCATCGATAGAGTGATACCCTTGAATCCGTCCCTTATTGCCATCCTGGCCACGGTCCTGCTCGACGCGATCGGCGTCGGGATCGTGATGCCGATCCTGCCCGGGCTGCTGCGTTCGCTCGCCGCCGCGGGCAGCACCGACACCCACTACGGCATCCTGCTCGCGCTGTACGCGTTCGCGCAGTTCCTGTGTGCGCCGCTGCTCGGCACGCTGAGCGACCGTTTCGGCCGCCGCCCGGTGCTGCTCGCATCGCTCGCGGGCGCCGCGCTCGACTATCTGCTGATGGCGCTCGCGCCGACACTCGCGTGGCTGTACGTCGGCCGGCTGATCGCGGGCATCAGCGGCGCGAACGTCGCGGTCGCGACCGCGTACGTGACCGACGTGACGGCCGAGCCCGACCGCGCACGGCGCTTCGGCCAGCTCGGCGCGATGATGGGCATCGGCTTCATCGCCGGCCCGCTGATCGGCGGGCTGCTCGGCGCGCTGCACCTGCGTGCGCCGTTCGTCGCGGCCGCGTTGCTCAATGCGCTGAATCTCGTGCTCGTATGGCGCGTACTGCCGGAATCGCGGCCGCGTTCGGCCCGCGAAGGCCGGACGGCCAGCGCGCTCAATCCGTTCGCGAGCCTGCGACGGCTGAGCGGTGCGCCCGCGCTCGCGCCGCTGGTCGGCATCTACGTGATCGTCGCGCTGGTGTCGCAGGCGCCCGCGACGCTGTGGATCCTGTACGGCCAGGAACATTTCGGCTGGTCGACGCCGGTCGCGGGGTTGTCGCTCGCCGGTTACGGCGCGTGCCACGCGCTCGCTCAGGCATTCGCGATCGGGCCGCTGATCGCGCGGCTCGGCGAGCGGCGCGCGCTCGCGTTGGGTCTTGCAGGCGATGCGCTCGGGCTGGCCGTCATCGCGTTCGCGACCGCCACATGGGTGCCGTTCGCGCTGCTGCCGCTGTTCGCGGCCGGCGGCATGACGCTGCCGGCGTTGCAGGCGATGCTCGCGCGGCAGGTCGACGATGCACGCCAGGGCGAACTGCAGGGCACGCTGGCGAGCGTGGCGAGCCTGATCGGCGTCGCGGGGCCGCTGGTCGTCACCGCGACCTACGCGGCGACGCGTGCGACGTGGCCGGGCCTCGTGTGGGCCGCGGCCGCGCTGCTGTACCTGTTCGTGCCGCCGTTGCTGGCCGGCGCGCGGCCGGCGAGCGCGCCGCGAGCGTCCGCGTAAGCGTCGACGCGCGTCCGACCGCCACGCGGCGCCCGAAAAAAAACCGCCCGGATCGACTCCGGGCGGCTTTTCCTACTGCATCTGCCTGCGGTACGTCAGACCACGACCGTCTGCGCCTCGCCTTCGCGGGTCGCCCGCACGGTGCCGATCTTCCACACCTGTTCGCCGGCGGCGGTCAGGTCGGCGATCGCTGCGTCGGCATCGGCCGCCGAGACGATCACGGCCATCCCGATCCCGCAGTTGAATACGCGGTGCATTTCCGCGTCGGCGACGCCGCCGTGCTCCTGCAGCCACTTGAACAGCGGCGGCAACGGCCATGCGTTCTGGTCGAGCTCGGCGGTGAGGCCTTCGCGCAGCACGCGCGGGATGTTCTCGACGAGGCCGCCACCGGTGATGTGCGCCATGCCCTTCACCGACAGCTTCTGCATCAGCGCGAGCAGCGGCTTCACGTAGATGCGCGTCGGCGCCATCAGCGTATCGGCCAGCGAGCGGCCGTGGAAATCGGCCGACAGGTCCGGATTCGCGCGCTCGATGATCTTGCGCACGAGCGAGAAGCCGTTCGAGTGGATGCCGCTCGATGCGAGGCCCAGCACCACGTCGCCTTCGGCGATCGTGCTGCCGTCGATGATCTTGCTCTTCTCGACCGCGCCGACCGCGAAGCCGGCCAGGTCGTATTCGCCGTCCGGGTACATGCCCGGCATTTCGGCCGTTTCACCGCCGATCAGCGCGCAGCCCGACAGTTCACAGCCGTGCGCGATGCCCTTGACGACAGTGGCGGCCGTATCGACGTCGAGCTTGCCGCATGCGAAGTAGTCGAGGAAGAACAGCGGCTCGGCGCCCTGCACGAGGATGTCGTTCACGCTCATCGCGACGAGATCCTGGCCGACGGTGTCGTGTTTGTTCAGATGAAAGGCCAGCTTGAGCTTGGTGCCGACGCCGTCGGTGCCCGACACGAGCACGGGCTCCTGGTACTTCTTCGGCACTTCGAACAGCGCGCCGAACCCGCCGATGCCGCCGAGCACGCCGTCGCGCAGGGTTTTCTTCGCAAAAGGCTTGATCTTGTCGATGAGCGCGTCGCCTGCGTCGATGTCGACACCTGCGTCGCGATAGGACAGACCTTGAGCGTCGGGAGCGGATTTCGGAGGATTCATGGGGGAATGCGAGAAGGTCGGTAAAATGCGATTTTACCCGAAGCCGGCCCGTTGGCCGGAATTCCCAGCACCGAATCGTCAGGGATTGCATCTTGGTCGACACGTCCCCGTTTTCATCGCCGGGCGAAGCGCGCCGAAACCCGCGCCGCGCCGCCGTGCGTACGGTCGCGCGTGAAGCCAGCCGAGGCGCCTTCCCCCGCGCGTGCCCGGCGTACGGCACGCGTTTTTTCAACCGATCCGCATTGTGACTGCTGTGTCCCGTCAACTGACGCTCGATCTCGGCACGCCGCCGCCCGCCACGTTCGACAACTTCATCATGAACGAGGAGAACGACGAGCTCGTCTCGCGCCTGCAGAAGCTCGATCTCGCGCTCGCGGCCGGCCCTGTGCCGGACCGGTCGTTCTATATCTGGGGCGAGCCCGGCAGCGGCCGCACCCATCTGCTGCAGGCGCTCGTGAGCGACGCGTCGTACGGCTATGCGCGCTACCTGACGCCGCAGAGCCCGCTCGGCGCCTTCACGTTCGACCCGCGCATCGGCATCTACGCGATCGACGACTGCGACCGGATGAGCGACACGCAGCAGGTCGCGCTGTTCAACCTGTTCAACGAAGTGCGCGCGCATCCGTCCAGCGCGTTCGTCGCGGCGGGCCCGGCGGCGCCGCTCGCGCTCGACGTGCGCGAGGATCTGCGCACGCGGCTCGGCTGGGGGCTCGTGTTCCACCTGTCGCCGCCGTCCGACGCCGGCAAGATCGCGGTGCTCAAGCTCGCCGCGAAGGAACGCGGGATCGCGCTCACCGACGACATCGCCGCGTACCTGCTGACCCATTTCCGCCGCGACATGCCGAGCCTGATGGCGTTGCTCGACGCGCTCGACCGCTTCTCGCTCGAGCAGAAACGCGCGGTCACGCTGCCGCTGCTGCGCCGGATGCTCGCGCGTCCCGGCGACGACATCACACCACCGGGCACGGGCCCGAACCGCTTCGAGTAAAATGCGCTTCCATGACTAATCTGGCACTCTTTGACCTCGATCACACGCTGATCCCGACCGATAGCGACCACGAATGGGGTCGCTTCATGGTGAAGCTCGGCATCGTCGACGCGGAAAGCTTCTCGCGTCAGAACGACCAGTTCTTCGCCGACTACAAGGCCGGCCAGCTCGACATCCATGCGTACCTGTGCGCGATGCTCACGCCGCTCGCGAAGTATTCGCGCGCGCAACTCGCCGAGTGGCACGAGCAGTACATGCACGAGGTGATCCGCCCCGCGATGACGCCCGCCGCGCTCGAACTGGTACGCAAGCACCTCGATGCGGGCGACCTGTGCTGCGTCGTGACCGCGACCAACGCATTCATCACGCGCCCGATCGCGACCGCGTTCGGCGTCGACACGCTGATCGCGTGCGAGGTCGAAACGACCGACGGGCATCCCGATTCGCCGTACACGGGCCGACCGACCGGCACGCCGAGCTATCGCGAAGGCAAGATCGTGCGCACCGAAGCATGGCTCGCGTCGCTCGGCAAGCACTGGGACGACTTCGAACACAGCTACTTCTACAGCGACTCGCACAACGACATCCCGCTGCTCGAGAAAGTCACCGACCCGATCGCGACCAACCCTGACGACACGCTGCGTGCGCATGCAAGCACCCGCGGCTGGCGTATCCTCGATCTCTTCTGAACGTCGTGATCAAAAAATTCATTCGAAAGCTGCTCGGCCAGGACGAAACCGAGCAAACGTCCCCCGCGGCGGCCCCGGCCGACGAAGCGGCCCCTGCTGCCCCGCGCGCGCCGAAGGGCGCCCGCGGCGGCGGCGCGAAGAAACCGCGCAGCAACCATGAGCCGACCGTCGTGCCGGCCAGCGTGCACGGTATCAACCCGGCGCTGATCTCGAAGAACGCGGTGCGCGTGACCGACACGCTGCAGCAGGCGGGTTTCCGCGCGTTCATCGTCGGCGGCGCGGTGCGCGACCTGCTGCTCGGCATCGCGCCGAAGGACTTCGACGTCGCGACCGACGCGACGCCGACCGAGGTGCAGCGCCTGTTCCGCCGCGCGCGCCTGATCGGCCGCCGCTTCCAGATCGTCCACGTGCAGTTCGGCCAGGAACTGATCGAGGTCTCGACGTTCCGCGCGCTGGTCGACGCACCGCCCGAGGCGGCCGCGGCCACGGCCGAGCCGCCGAGGCGCCTGAAGCGCGACGAGCTCGATCGCCGCACGCACGCGGTCGATGCGAGCGGCCGCGTGCTGCGCGACAACGTGTGGGGCGAGCAGCACGAGGACGCCGCGCGCCGCGACTTCACGATCAACGCGATGTACTACGACCCGTCGACGCAGACGGTGCTCGACTATCACGACGGGATGGCCGACGTACGCGCCCGCCTGCTGCGGATGATCGGCGATCCGGCCACGCGCTTTCGCGAGGATCCGGTGCGGATGCTGCGCGTCGTGCGCTTCGCGGCGAAGCTCGATTTCGAGATCGAGCCGCATACGCGCGAGCCGATCCACGCGCTCGCCGACCTGATCAACAACGTGCCCGCCGCGCGCCTGTTCGACGAAATGCTGAAGCTGCTGCTGTCGGGCCACGCGCTCGCGTGCCTGCAGCGGCTGCGCAAGGAAGGGCTGCACCACGGACTGCTGCCGCTGCTCGACGTCGTGCTCGAACAGCCGCAGGGCGAGAAGTTCATCACGCTCGCGCTGAACAACACCGACGCGCGCGTGCGCGCCGGCAAACCGGTGTCGCCGGGCTTCCTGTTCGCGACGCTGCTGTGGCACGACATGCGCCAGCGCTTCGAGCAATACACGGCGGCGGGCGAAATCCCGGTGCCGGCGCTCCATCGCGCGATGGACGACGTGCTCGACATGCAGACCGAGAAACTTGCGATCCACAAGCGCTACTCGGCCGACATGCGCGAGATCTGGGGCCTGCAGCTGCGCCTGGAGAAACGCTCGGGCCGCAGCGCGATGCGGCTGCTGGAACACCAAAGGTTTAGAGCGGGGTATGATTTCCTCCTGTTACGCTGCGAATCCGGCGAGCTCGAGACGGAAGTCGGACAGTGGTGGACGGATTTCATCGAAGGCGACGCGGCCGCTCGCGAGGCATTGCTCACGCAGGGCGGCTCGAAGGAAAAATCGCCCCGCAAGCGGCGCCGCCGCGGCGGTGCGCGAAACCGCCAGCAGGGCGAAGGTGCCGCCGAGCAGGCGCCAGATACCGCGAGCGGTTCCGACGACTGACGCGCGCGCCGGCGAACGACGTAGGAAGTGATGCCATGACGGTTGCATATATCGGACTGGGGGCGAATCTCGGCGATGCGCGCCAGACCCTGAAGGACGCGGTGGTGTGCCTCGCGCAGCAGCGCACCATCTCGATCCTCGGCAAATCGAGCCTGTATCGCACGGCGCCGTTCGAAGCGGGCGGCGACGACTACTACAACTGCGTCGTCAAGCTCGACACGACGCTGTCGGCCCGCGAGCTGCTCGCGCTCTGCCAGAAGATCGAACATCACTTCGGCCGCGAGCGCCCGTATCGCAATGCGCCGCGCACGCTCGACCTCGACATCCTGCTGTTCGGCGCCGATTCGATCGACGAACCCGACCTGATCGTCCCGCACCCGCGCCTCACCGACCGCGCGTTCGCGCTCGTGCCGCTCGTCGAGATCGAGCCGGCGCTCGACATCCCCGCGCGCGGCCGTGCCGACGCCTTTCTCGCCGCCGTCGCGGATCAGCGCGTCGAAAAGGTGCAAACCTGCCAGTGCCCGATGCAAAAGGCGCTCGCTGCCGGCGAAGACGCCGACAAGACCCGCTGCCGATGAACTCGACTCCGCTGACCGTCACCGCGCCCGACCTGCGCGCCCCGCACCGCTATCTCGTGATCGAAGGCCCGATCGGCGTCGGCAAGACGACGCTCGCGCGGCTGCTCGGCGAGCGCTGGTCGATGCAGACGCTGCTCGAGCGCCCGCAGGACAACCCGTTCCTCGAACGCTTCTATCGCGACACCGCGCGCTACGCGTTGCCCGTCCAGCTGTCGTTCGCGCTGCAGCGCGCGCAGCAGGCGCGCGAGCTGATCGGTGCGCTCGACACGGGCCGCCCCGTCATCGCCGATTTCATGCCGCAGAAGAACGACATCTTCGCGCGGCTGAACCTGCCGGAAGACGAGTGGCAGCTGTATCGCTCGGTCGCCACGCACGTCGACGTGCCGCAGGCGCCGTCGCCCGATCTCGTCGTCTATCTGCAGGCCAGCCCCGAAGTGCTGTTCTCGCGCATCCAGAAGCGCGGGACGCCGATGGAGCTGCAGATCAGCGACGCGTACCTGCGCTCGCTCGTCGACGCGTACAACGAATTCTTCTACCACTACGACCGCACGCCGGTGCTGACGGTCGCAGCCGAACACCTGAACCCGCTGGATTCCCCCGAAGATCTCGCCCTGCTGGTCGAGCGCATCGAGACGATGCGCGGCCGCAAGGAATTCTTCGTCAAGGGCGAGACGACGCGCTGACGCGTCCTCGCCTGTCGTTTCTCACCACCGACCCGGATTTCCCATGACCTATCTCCAGGAATCGAGCCGGCCTGCCGTGACGGTCCCCAAGCTGCAGGCAATGCGCGACGCCGGCGAGAAGATCGCGATGCTCACGTGCTACGACGCGAGCTTTTCCGCGCTGCTCGATCGCGCCGGCACCGACGTGCTGCTGATCGGCGATTCGCTCGGCAACGTGCTGCAGGGCCACTCGACCACGCTGCCCGTGTCGATCGACGACATCGCGTACCACACCGCCTGTGTCGCCCGGGCGCAGCCGCGCGCGCTCGTCGTCGCCGATCTGCCGTTCGGCACGTACGGGACGCCGGCCGACGCGTTCGCGAACGCGGTCAAGCTGATGCGCGCGGGCGCGCAGATGGTCAAGCTCGAAGGCGGCGAATGGCTCGCCGATACGATCCGCTTCCTCGTCGAACGCTCGGTGCCCGTGTGCGCGCACCTCGGCCTCACGCCGCAGTCGGTGCATGCGTTCGGCGGCTTCAAGGTGCAGGGCAAGACCGAAGCCGGCGCCGCGCAATTGCTGCGCGACGCGCGCGCGATCGAGGATGCCGGTGCGCAGCTCGTCGTGCTCGAAGCGGTACCGACGCTCGTCGCGGCCGAAGTCACGCACATGCTGAAGATCCCGACGATCGGCATCGGCGCCGGCGCCGACTGCTCGGGGCAGGTGCTCGTGCTGCACGACATGCTCGGCGTGTTTCCCGGCAAGCGGCCGCGCTTCGTGAAGGATTTCATGCACGGGCAGCCGACCATTCAGGCGGCCGTCGAAGCCTATGTGAGCGCGGTGAAGGATCGGTCGTTTCCGGGCCCGGAACACTCGTTCTGAGTGGGCCGGCAGCGCCGTGGCGCACTGCCGGCGTTCGCTGCAGCACACTCGCTGAGCTGACCGGCAATGCGGTACGCCGTTTCTCGTACTGCATGACCGGACAACGCGTATTTTATAACTCGTCCTATTTCTACACGCCTTCGTCGCGGCGACCATCGAACCTTCGTCAATCGAAGGAGCGGCAAAAGATGGCTCATGTGTATGAAAAGGCGGCTGAACTCGTCGGGCCAAAGCTGGCAGGCGATGGTGAGGGCGTCGCGCTGGTCACGATCTATACTTCCGTCGGCCCTACCGCCATCTGGCGACCGAAAAAAAGCAGGCGGCGACCGGAGTATCCGCGTCGGAACCGTCATTGCAACTTTCGAGAACGACCGCTACCCGAGCCGATCACGCCGTCGTGCAAAGCTGGCAATGTACGCCGCAGAAGTAATTCGCGTTCAGGCCGGTGCGCAGCCGTGAATCAGCCGCGCTGCCATCGGCCCGCGCAACGCATTGCAGATCATCAGCTCGTCGGCGTTCAGCACATCGTCGAGCGTCAGCACACGCTCTTTGGCGCCTACTGCCGGATCGTCGAGTAGCACACCGCGCATCACGCCCGGCAGCACGCCGCACGACAACGGTGGCGTCACCCACACACCATTTAGTTTCACGAACACGTTCGAGCGCCCGCCTTCCGTCACCTCGCCACGCTCGTTGACGAACAGCATGTCGAACCCGCCGAGCGCCTCCGCCGCCTGCCACGCGCGGTCGTATTCGGCGCGGCGCGTGGTCTTGTGCAGCAGCAGCGCGTCGTCGGTGCGCGTCGGCGCGAAGCCATGCTCGGCTGCCAGCAGCACGCCGACCGGCCCCGCCGGCAGCGGCTTGAGCGGCGCCGCGATGATCTCGATCGTGCCGTCCTTCGCCAGCGCGAGCTTCATCCGGTACGCGCCGTCGCCGTCGAGCGCCGCGCAGCGTGCGTCGATCTCCCGGCGTAGCGCGTCAGCGTCGAAACGGAAGCCGAATGCGTCCGTGCTGCGTTGCAGCCGCGCGAGATGGCGATCGAGATGGCGGATGCCGTCCGTTCGCGTGGCAGCCGTCGTTTCGAACAACTGGAAGCCGGGGTCGGCGTCCGTCAGGAATCGTGCTTTCAATTGGCACTCCGCATATTCGTCGGCCGCGACGCTGTCGAGCACGATGCCCGCGCCGACGCCCATCGTGCCGCGTCGCCGGCCGGCTGCCGCGGTGGTGGTACCCGTGCCGTCCGTGTCATTGCTAGCGCCGTCCGCATCCAGCGTCAGCGTCCGAATCGCGACCGACAGGCAGAAATCGCCGCAACCGGCCGCGCCGTCGGGCGTTGCATCGCCCGCGTCTTCCTTCGGCGCATCGAGCCAGCCGATCGCGCCGGTATAGAGCCCGCGCGGCGTCGACTCGATCGCGTCGATCAACTGCATCGTCTTGTACTTCGGCGCGCCCGTGATCGATCCACAAGGGAACAGCGCGCGCAGCATCTGCGCGAACGTCGTGCCGTCGCGCCAGCCGGCCTCGACCGTCGACGTCATCTGCCACACCGACGCATACGGCTCGACCGAGAACAGCGCCGGCACCTTGACGCTGCCCGTGCGCGCGATCCGCGACACGTCGTTGCGCAGCAGGTCGACGATCATCACGTTTTCCGCGCGGTTCTTCGGATCGTTCGCGAGGAACGCGGCGGCGGCCGCATCTTCGCGCGGATCGGCCGAACGCGGTGCGGTGCCCTTCATCGGCCGCGCACGCAGTACATCGCCGTGCTTCTCGACGAACAGCTCCGGCGAGCACGATACGACCCATGCGCCGTCGGGCAGCGCGATCAGCGCGCCGTACCGCACCGGCTGGCGCGCGCGCAGCCGCCGGTACAGCGCGAGCGGCGTGCCGAACACATCGAAATTCAGCCGGTACGTGTAATTGACCTGATACGAATCGCCCGCACGCAGCGCGTCGTGCACCGCGGCGATCGCCGCGTCGAACGCATCGCGCGACACGCTCTTCGCGACATGCGCGACGCCCGCGATCGACGGCGTACCGCCGCCGTCCTGCTGCACGAGCCACGCGTCGACTTCGTCGCGCGACAGGCGCTCGCAGCGCGCATACAGCAAAAAGCGCAGCGGGGCATCGCCCGGCTGCGCTCGTTGCAGGTTGCGTCCGAATTCGTAATCGCCGACGACGACCGCATGCAGCCCGTCGCGCAGATCCTGCGCCACCGCCGCATCGATCGCGTCGAGCTGCGCCGGGTCCGTGCACACGCGTTCGTGCACGAAGCCCGAATACAAACGACTCGACCGCGCGGACGCGGTCGAGTCGCAATCGTCCAAGAGCGCGAACGACGCGCTCTCGTTGCCTTCAGTCATGCCATTACTCGAAGAAGCTCTTCACACGGTCGAACCAGCTCTTGCTCTGCGGGCTGTGACGCGCGCCGCCCTCGGCCAGCGACTTCTCGAACTGCTTGAGCAGGTCGCGCTGGGTGTCGGTCAGCTTCACGGGCGTCTCGACCTGCACGTGCACGTACAGATCGCCCGCGATGCTCGAGCGCAGCCCCTTGATGCCCTTGCCGCGCAGGCGGAACGTCTTGCCCGACTGCGTGCCTTCCGGCACCGGGAACGACGCACGGCCGGCCAGCGTCGGCACCTCGATCTCGCCGCCGAGTGCGGCGGTCGTGAACGGGATCGGCATCTGGCAGTGGAGATCGTCGCCGTCGCGCTCGAACACCGAGTGCGGCTTGATGTGGATCTCGACGTACAGGTCGCCCGGCGGCCCGCCGTTGATGCCCGGCTCGCCGTTGCCGGCCGAGCGGATCCGCATCCCGTCGTCGATCCCGGCCGGGATCTTCACTTCGAGCGTCTTGGTTTCCTTCACCTTGCCCGACCCGTGGCAATGCGCGCACGGCTCGGGGATGTAGGTACCCGTGCCATGGCACTTCGGGCAGGTCTGCTGGATGCTGAAAAAACCCTGCGACATGCGCACCGTGCCTTGGCCGTGACAGGTCGGGCAGGTTTCCGGCTTCGTGCCGGGCTTCGCGCCCGACCCGTGGCAGACTTCGCACGACACCCAGCTCGGCACGCGAATCTGCGTGTCGTAGCCGTGCGCGGCCTGCTCGAGCGTGATTTCCATGCTGTAGCGCAGGTCGGCGCCGCGATACACCTGCGGGCCGCCGCGGCCGCCCCGGGCGGCGCCGCCCGCGGCCTGGCCGAAGATGTCGCCGAAGATGTCGCCGAATGCATCCGCGAAGCCGCCGAAGCCTTGTGCACCCGCACCGCCCATGTTCGGATCGACGCCCGCGTGGCCGTACTGGTCGTACGCGGCCCGCTTCTGACCATCCGACAGCATTTCATAGGCTTCCTTCGCCTCCTTGAAATGCTCTTCCGCATCCTTGCTGTCCGGATTGCGGTCAGGGTGGTACTTCATCGCAAGCTTGCGATATGCCTTCTTGATTTCGTCGTCGCTCGCATTCTTCGCGACGCCCAGAACCTCGTAGTAATCCCGTTTCGCCATATCGATTCACTGTGCCGCCACGCATCGCGCACGCGGCGGCTCCTTTCGCCCGCAGTAAAGTCTCTCGACTCGTCTGGCGCTGCACCGTCCGCGGACGGCTCGCGCAGCACCCGCCAAAAAACAAATGTGCCCGGAGGGCCGCGAAGCCCGCCAGGCGTGGAGTCGATCCGGCCATCCGGAAGGAAAGACAGACCGCTGTTCAGCCGCGCCGCGCGCGTGTCGCGCGCGGCGTGCGGTGCCATGGCAACCCGGCTTAGTCTTTCTTCACTTCCTTGAACTCGGCGTCGACGACGTCGTCGGCAGCCTGTTGCGCACCACCCGCATGAGCCGCGCCTTCCGTCGCACCGGCCGCGCCGGCCGCACCCGCCTGCTGGGCCTGCATGTCGGCGTACATCTTCTCGCCGAGCTTCTGCGAGACCTTGCCGAGCTCCTCGACCTTCGCGTCGAGCGCCGCCTTGTCGGCCGACGTGTCCTTCAGCGCGTCCTCGAGCGACTTCAGCGCCGCTTCGATCGCTTCCTTCTCGGCCGCGTCCAGCTTGTCGCCGTACTCGGTCAGCGCCTTCTTCGTGCTGTGGACGAGCGCGTCGCCCTGGTTGCGCGAATCGGCCAGCTCGCGCAGCTTGTGGTCTTCCGCTGCGTTCGCTTCCGCGTCCTTGATCATCTGGTCGATTTCAGCCTCGGACAGGCCCGAGTTCGCCTTGATCGTGATCTTGTTTTCCTTGCCGGTCGCCTTGTCCTTCGCGCCGACGTGCAGGATGCCGTTCGCGTCGATGTCGAAGGTCACTTCGATCTGCGGCACGCCGCGCGGTGCCGGCGGGATGCCTTCGAGGTTGAACTCGCCGAGCAGCTTGTTGCCCGCCGCCATTTCGCGTTCGCCCTGGAACACCTTGATCGTCACGGCGCCCTGGTTGTCGTCCGCCGTCGAATACACTTGCGCGTGCTTCGTCGGGATCGTGGTGTTCTTGTTGATCATCTTCGTCATCACGCCGCCGAGCGTCTCGATACCGAGCGACAGCGGGGTCACGTCGAGCAGCAGCACGTCCTTGCGGTCGCCCGACAGCACCTGGCCCTGGATCGCCGCGCCGACCGCGACGGCTTCGTCCGGGTTCACGTCACGGCGCGGATCCTTGCCGAAGAACTCCTTCACCTTCTCCATGACCTTCGGCATGCGCGTCTGGCCGCCGACCAGGATCACGTCGTCGATGTCCGACACCTTGACGCCTGCGTCCTTGATCGCGATGCGGCACGGTTCGATCGTGCGCTCGACGAGGTCTTCCACCAGCGCTTCCAGCTTCGCGCGGGTGATCTTCAGGTTCAAGTGCTTCGGACCCGACGCGTCCGCCGTGATGTACGGCAGGTTGATTTCGGTCTGCTGTCCCGACGACAGCTCGATCTTCGCCTTTTCGGCGGCTTCCTTCAGGCGCTGCAGCGCGAGCACGTCCTTCGACAGGTCGACGCCCTGCTCCTTCTTGAACTCGCCGATGATGTAATCGATGATGCGCTGGTCGAAGTCTTCGCCGCCGAGGAACGTGTCGCCGTTGGTCGACAGCACTTCGAACTGCATTTCGCCGTCGACGTCCGCGATCTCGATGATCGACACGTCGAACGTGCCGCCGCCGAGGTCATACACGGCGATCTTGCGGTCGCCCTTCTCGACCTTGTCGAGACCGAACGCGAGTGCGGCCGCCGTCGGCTCGTTGATGATCCGCTTGACTTCGAGGCCCGCGATGCGGCCGGCGTCCTTGGTCGCCTGGCGCTGGCTGTCGTTGAAGTACGCCGGCACCGTGATCACGGCTTCCGTGACCGGCTCGCCGAGGTAGTCTTCGGCCGTCTTCTTCATCTTGCGCAGCACTTCGGCCGACACCTGCGGCGGCGCGAGCTTTTCGCCGTGCGCTTCGACCCATGCATCGCCGTTGTCGGCCTTGATGATCGAGTACGGCATCAGGCCGATGTCCTTCTGGACTTCCTTCTCTTCGAAGCGGCGGCCGATCAGGCGCTTCACCGCGAACAGCGTGTTCTTCGGGTTGGTCACCGACTGACGCTTGGCCGGCGCGCCGACCAGCACTTCGTTGTCGTCCATGTACGCGATGATC
This sequence comes from Burkholderia sp. LAS2, assembly GCF_018417615.1. NCBI lineage: Bacteria > Pseudomonadati > Pseudomonadota > Betaproteobacteria > Burkholderiales > Burkholderiaceae > Burkholderia > Burkholderia sp. LAS2. The sequence goes on along the minus strand of NZ_CP071052.1, from coordinate 1,223,842 downwards.
GACGGCGTGGTGCGCGTGCCTTCCGAGTTCTCGATGACCTTGACCTGGTTGCCTTCCATGATCGCGACGCACGAGTTCGTGGTGCCGAGGTCAATACCGATGATCTTTCCCATTTTTTCCTAATCTCCAGAAATGCTTGTTTGCTGCACGAAACCCCGCGTTTTGGGCGGTTTCGCACGCCAGAATTCAACTCTGTTCCCGAAATGCGTCCGTCCGATCCGTTTTCAAGACCCGACGAGCGATGCGGATATTAAATTTTTTCAATCGCCGCCGGCTAGCGGATCGCACCCGACGAATCGCCGCCCGACGGATCGCCGCCCGACACGATCTTCGCGCGTGCCGCCGCGACGGCCGCCTGGAACTGGGCGAGGCCATGCCAGCCCGTCGCGCGGCCCAGCCGCTTGCCGCGATGGAAGAAGAACCACGTCGGCACGCCGTGCAATCCGAAGCGGCGCCCCAGCTGATGATGTTCGTACACGTTGCAATGGAACCACTTCAGGTCCAGCGCGCGGATCGCGTCGGGCTGCGCGAGCATCGCCTTCTTCGCGATCTCGCAGTTGAAGCAGTCGACGCCCCAGAAGAACACCACGGCCAGCGCATCGCCCGCGCCGTCGATGGCCGCGTCGAACGTGCCGGCGTCGAGCGCCTGCATGTCGAACGCGTCGAACGCGGCCGGATCGACGCCGGCGGGCACCATCTCCGCTGCCTTACTTCGGCTGCGCGACGGTGACGAGCGCCGGGCGCAGCACGCGGTCGGCGATCATGTAGCCCTTTTGCAGCACCGTGACGACGGTGTTCGGCTCCTGCTCGGCCGGCACCATCGAAATGGCCTGGTGCTGATGCGGATCGAACTTCTCGCCGACCGGGTTGATCGCGACGACGCGGCCCTTCTCGAGCGCGCTCGTCAGCTGGCGCAGCGTCAGCTCGACGCCTTCGCGCACCTTCGCGATGTCGCCGGAGGTGTCGCCGACGGCCGCTTCCAGGCTGTCCAGCACGGGCAGCAGGTGTTCCGCGAAGCTTTCGATCGCGAACTTGTGCGCCTTCGACACGTCGTCCTGCGCGCGGCGGCGCACGTTCTCGGTCTCGGCCTTCGCCCGCAGGAAGCTTTCCTGAAGCTCGGCGACCTTGGCTTGAGCCTCCGCGAGCGCCGCGTCGGCAGCTTCGGCGGCGGGTGCGGCGCCTTGCGCCGCCTGCTTCTCGCTGCCGATGTCTTCGGCCGATTGGGTAGCCGGATTCTCTTGCGTGTTTTCCATGTCGCTGAAAGTCGATTAGAGGTTGAAGCCAAATCGGCGACCGCCGGACGTATACCCGGCGGCACCGCACATTACTGGTGCAAATAAGGGCGAAAACTACGGTTTCAAGAGGGTCATTCGCCAGCATTCGCCAATGCCGCGAAACAACCGGGCGTTTTCCGGGGGCAGGCGTCGCATAGTCCGCCGGATCGGGCGAAACGGCCTGTAACAACGCTTACCCGGCAAGTACTAGCTCCGCACAGGCCGGCTGCACTACACTCCATTCAAGCGTCGGAAAGCGTGTTTACCCCTAGCTGACCGTCGCGTGACATCCACCTGGCGCCGTTTTCACCCTTGTTCTCGAGGGGAGTACCGTGAAACTGACCTTTGCGATATCGGTGGTCGCGCTGGTACTCATCGCCGGCACCACCACCATCTGCCTGTCGGGAGCCGTCACCGATCGCACGACCGAATACGGAAGCGCGCGGGCGACGTTCGACCAGATGTTCAGCTCCCACCAGAGAATCTGTCGATGATGCGCCGGTCGCGTTTCGTCGGCCGGCCGTGCAGTTCGGCCGCCGGCTCGCGATACGTGCGGCGCCGCTCCAGTTCGGCGAGCCGCGCGGCCCGTCCCGCTTCCGTCTCCGCGTAGAGCGTCTGCGCGACGCTCGCGGGCCCGCGCACGTCGCACACGCCCAGCACGGCAATGTGCCAGACGATGCCGTCGATCGCAATCTCGACCTCGTCGCCCACCCGCACGTCCTTCGCCGGCTTCACCGCCGCGCCGCCGATCTTCACGTGTCCCTTGTCGACCGCATCGGTCGCGAGCGAGCGCGTCTTGAAGAACCGGGCCGCCCACAGCCATTTGTCGATGCGCAGCTTCGCGCCCGGCTCCGTGGAAATCTTGTAGTTCATGTCGGCCTCCGCCGGGTCGCCCCAAGGAGGGCGTAGCAGGGAATTCGCCGGGCATCGGCCTGCGCCTGCGTAGCCGGCCGGCTTATCGCCCCGTCGGAAAGCAGCGAACGTAGCGAGCGTGGGGATCGTTCCATCTCAGCCTACCGTTTCGGGCTGCGCGGCCTTGACCGGCCAGCCCTGCAGATTCTCCGCGACGATTTCGCCGAGCGCGCCGATCCACGCCGACGCGCCGTTCAGGCACGGAATCCGGTGGAAGGTCTTGCCGCCGCCGGCGAGGAATTCGTCGCGCACTTCCATGCCGATTTCCTCGATCGTCTCCAGGCAATCGGCCGTGAAGCCGGGACAGAACACGTCGGCCCGCCGCACGCCGGCCTCGCCGAACTCGCGCAGCGTCGGCGCGGTGTACGGCTGCAGCCATTCGGCCTTGCCGAAGCGCGACTGGAACGTGATGCGGCATTCGGTGCCCGACAGCCCGAGCGCGGCCATCAGCAACGCGCCCGTCTGCTGGCACTGCTCGTGATACGGGTCGCCGAGATCGAGCGTGCGCTTCGGCACGCCGTGGAAACTCAGCACGAGTTTGTCGCCGGCCGCGAAATCGGGCCGGCCGTGTTGCGTCCAGTACTGCCGAACCTGCTCGGCCAGCGCATGGATATAGGCCGGATGGTCGGCGTAGTGCCGCACCGTGCGCACTTCCGGCTGATTGCGCATGCGCGCGAGCGCGGCGAACGCGGCATCGAACGCGGTGGCCGTGGTCGACGCCGAGTATTGCGGATACATCGGCATCAGCAGCACGCGCTCGACGCCCGCGCGCTTGAACTGCGCGAGCGCGTGCGCAAGGTTCGGGCTGCCGTAGCGCATCGCGTAGTCGACCATCACGTGATAGCCGTTCGACACGAGCAGGTGCCGCACGCTGTCGGTCTGGCGCTCGGTGTACACGCGCAGCGGCGAACCCTCGGGCATCCAGACGGCCGCGTATTTCTTCGCGGACGCACGGCCGCGCAGCGGCAGGATCACCGTGCGCAGCAGCACCTGCCAGACGGCCTGCGGGATTTCGACGACCCGCGGATCCGACAGGAATTCGGCCAGGTAGCGCCGCACCGCGCGCGGCGTGGGCGCGTCGGGCGTGCCGAGATTGATCAGCAGCACACCGACGCGATGGGCGGCCGCGACGCTCGAAGGCGGCTCAAGATCGAAACGCATGGGCAAGAACGTGCTCGGGGCACGGGACCGGACGGCCCTCAATTATAGCGGGCCGTCCCGCTCGGGTCGGCTGGCCGTTCGGCCGACTGGCGGCGCGCACGGCGCCTCGGCACGATGGCGGGACGGCGTCGGCTGCCGCAGCTACTGCTGGCTCAGCGTGAGCGACAGCAGCCGCGCGGTGATGTCGACGATCGGAATCACGCGGTTGTACGCCATCCGGGTCGGGCCGATCACGCCGAGCGTGCCGACGATCTGCCCGTTCACCTCGTACGGCGCGGTGACGACGCTCATTTCCTCGATCGGCACGAGCGTCGATTCGCCGCCGATGAAGATCTGCACGCCCTGGGCGTGGCTCGACACGTCGAGCAACTGCAGGAGGCCCGTCTTTTGGTCGAATACGTCGAACAACTTGCGCAGCCGCGCCATGTCGGACGAAAGATCCGCCACTTCGAGCAGGTTGCGCTCGCCGGAAATCAGCACGGTGTCCTCGGTGTCGGGCACCTCGGTGCTGGCCGTCACGGCCGCGTGCATCAGCGTCGTCATGTCGCCGCGCAGCTGGTCGATCTCGTCGCGCAGGCGGCGGCGCACCTCGTCGAACGACAGGCCGGCGAAATGCGCGTTGATGTAGTTGGACGCCTCGGTCAGCTGCGACGGCGAATAGTCGCGCGGCGTCGCGAGCATGCGGTTCTGCACGTCGCCCTCGGGCGTGACGATGATCAGCAGGATGCGCTTGTCGGACAGGCGCATGAACTCGATCTGCTTGAACACGTGACTGCGGCGCGGCGTCAGCACGACGCCCGCGAACTGCGACAGGTTCGACAGCACGCTCGCGGCGGCGGCGACCACCCGCTGCTGCGGTTCGCCCGCCTGCAGCGTGTTCTGCACCTGGCGCGCGACGGCCTCGGCGTCGATCGGCGCCTCGACCGTCAGCATCGTATCGACGAACAGCCGGTAGCCGCGCGGCGTCGGCACGCGGCCGGCCGACGTGTGCGGGCTCGACACGAGGCCGAGTTCCTCCAGGTCGGACATCACGTTGCGGATCGTCGCCGGGCTCAGCTCGAGCCCGGAGTAACGGGACAACGTGCGCGAGCCGACCGGCTGACCGTCGGCGATATACCGTTCGATCAGGGTTTTCAGGAGGGTTCGTGCGCGAGGATCTAGCATGGTGGAAAATTTTAGCGCAACCGCGCCACCGCGGCGAGTGGCGTCAACTACCGTTGCGCGGGCCGGCCCGATCCGGCCCCGTCGGCGTACAGCCGGTTCTTTTCGTCCACGAGCTATGGTGTAATGCCGGCATGAAAACCGGTAATCAGTTCAGTACTGTCGCGCTCGTCGGCCGGAGCAACACGCCCGGCATCGCCGAACCGCTCGCCACGCTGGCGGACAGCATCGCCAGGCTCGGCTTCGAGGTCGTCTTCGAAGGCGATACCGCGCGCGAAATCGGCATCGCCGGCTACCCGGCGCTCACCCCGGCCGAAATTGGGGCGCGAGCGGACGTGGCGATCGTGCTCGGCGGCGACGGCACGATGCTCGGCATCGGCCGCCAGCTCGCGCCATACCGGACCCCGCTGATCGGGATCAACCACGGCCGGCTCGGCTTCATCACCGACATCGCGGCATCCGACATGCACGCGCTCGTCCCCGTGCTGCTGGCCGGCAAGTTCGAGCGCGAGGAGCGCTCGCTGCTCGAGGCGCGGATCATGCGCGACGGCGAACCGATCTACCACGCGCTCGCGTTCAACGACGTCGTCGTGAACCGCAGCGGCTTCTCCGGGATGGTCGAGCTGCGCGCGTCGGTCGATGGCCGCTACATGTACAACCAGCGTTCGGACGGCCTGATCGTCGCGACGCCCACCGGCTCGACCGCGTATGCGCTGTCGTCGGCCGGCCCGATCCTCCATCCGCAGCTGGCGGGCATCGTGCTCGTGCCGATCGCGCCGCACGCGCTGTCGAACCGGCCGATCGTGCTGCCCGACGATTCGAAGATCGCGATCCAGATCGTCGGCGGCCGCGACGTCAACGTGAACTTCGACATGCAGTCGTTCACGTCGCTCGAACTGAACGACACGATCGAGGTGCGCCGCTCGAAGCACACGGTGCCGTTCCTGCACCCGATCGGCTATAGCTACTTCACGACGCTGCGCAAGAAGCTGCACTGGAACGAACACGCATCGAACGAAGACGACAAGGCGTCCTGACGCCGCTGCCCCCGACACCATGCTCCGCCACCTCTCGATCCGCGACTTCGTCATCGTCGCCGCGCTCGATCTCGAATTCGACAGCGGCTTTTCCGTCTTTTCCGGCGAAACCGGCGCCGGCAAATCGATCCTGATCGACGCGCTGGCCCTCGCGCTCGGCGAACGCGCCGACGCGAGCGTCGTGCGCACCGGGTGCGGCCGCGCCGACATCACCGCCGAATTCACGCCGCACGACCGCGTCGCGCGCTGGCTGGACGAACACGCGTTCGACGCCGAGGACACCGTGATGCTGCGCCGCGTGATCGACGCGAACGGCCGTTCGCGTGCCTTCATCAACGGCACCAGCGCGACGCTCGCGCAACTGCGCGAACTCGGCGAGATGCTCGTCGACATCCACGGCCAGCACGCGCACCAGCTGCTGATGCGGCCCGACGCGCAGCGCGAGCTGTTCGACACGCACGCGGGGCTCGTCGCCGATGCCGCGAACGTCGCGCGCGCGTGGCGCGTGTGGCGCGACGCGACGCAGGCGATCGACGCCGCGAAGGCGCACGAGCGCGAACTGCAGCTCGAACGCGAAAAGCTCGCGTGGCAGCTCGCCGAACTCGACAAGCTCGCGCCGCAAGCCGGCGAATGGGACGAAGTCAGCAACGAACACAAGCGCCTGTCGCATTCGGCGAACCTGATCGAAGGCGTGCGCGGCGCGCTCAACGCGCTGTCCGAATCCGACGACGCGATGCTCGCGCAGCTCGGCGCGATCGTGTCGAAACTGCGCAGCCTGGCCGACTACGACACCGCGCTCGGCGACGCGCTCGCGTCGCTGGAGCCGGCCGAGATCCAGTTGCAGGAAGCCGTCTATTCGCTGTCGCACTATGCGCAGCGCGTCGATCTCGACCCGGAGCGGCTCGCACAGGTCGAAACCCGGCTCGACGCGCTGCACTCGACCGCCCGCAAGTTCCGGCTGCCGCCCGACACGCTGCACGAAGAGCATGCGGCGCGTCGAGCGCAGCTCGCCGCGCTCGACGCGGCCGCCGATCTCGGTGCGCTCGAAGCCGCGCAGGCGAAGGCGCGGGAAGCCTATCTCGCCGACGCCAAACGCCTGTCGAAGGCGCGCGTGCAGGCTGCCAAGGCGCTCGGCACGGCCGTCACGGCCGGCATGCAGGAACTGTCGATGGCGGGCGGCAGCTTCGAAGTCGCGCTCGTACCGCTCGCCGACGGCGGCCCGCACGGGCTCGAGCAGGTCGAATTCCGCGTGGCCGGGCACCCGGGCGTGCCGCTGCGGCCGCTCGCGAAAGTCGCGTCGGGCGGCGAACTCGCACGGATCAGCCTCGCGCTCGCGGTGATCGCCAGCGCGGCGAGCCCGACGCCGACGCTGATCTTCGACGAAGTCGATACGGGGATCGGCGGCGGCGTCGCCGAAGTGGTCGGGCGCCTGCTGCACCAGCTCGGGCGCGAGCGGCAGGTGCTGTGCGTAACGCACCTGCCGCAGGTCGCCGCGCGCGGCGACCATCATTTCCAGGTGGCGAAAGGCGCCGACGAGCGCGGCGGCACGGTGTCGTCGGTCGTCGCGCTCGACAAGGCGAGCCGCGTCGAGGAAGTCGCGCGGATGCTCGGCGGGCTCGAAATCACGGCCACCACGCGCAAGCACGCGAAGGAAATGCTGGCGGCCTGACCGGCTCGCAAGCGTGCGGCCCGCCGAAGCGTCGCGCGGCGTCCGCGCGACGCCGCGCTGCTGCCCGTTGCCGCGGGAGGCAGCGTATGACAGCAAACCCCGCGGCGTCCACCGTCACGGCTGCCCGCACCGCGGCCGCGGCCGCGGCCGCGCTTACGTGCTCTTGCACATCGCGTGCATGTTCGCGACACCCTTCTCGCGCCATGCCGCCCACTCGCCGCCCGTCCCCGGCACGTCGCCGAGCACCCACCAGCCGTTGAGCCAGGTCTTGCCCGCATGGCTGACCTCGTGGCACGGCGTCGCGTAAGTCTTCTTCGGATCCCACGCGGCTGCGCCCTCGCCCGCCGACGCGCGCACGGTCACGTCGTGCGCCGCGTTCGCGTGGCGGCCCTGTACATCGGTCACCACCAGCCTGAACGCGTAGCGACGCTCGTCGGCCGCCTTCGGCGCGGTAAACGTCGCGCTCGCGCCGTTCTGGACGATCGACACCCCAGCCGGCCCCGTCCACGCATACGTCAGCCCCTTGCCCGTCGACGACGCGCCGGACAGCGTGACGGTCGCGCCGCCGTCGACCGACGCCGGCCCGCTGATCGCCGCGCGCGGCGGCGCGACGATCTCCTGCGCCTTCACCTTGACGACGTGGGTGGCCCGCGCCGTATAGCCGTCTTTATTGCTCACGGTCAGCTCGAACGCGAACTCGCGGTCCTGTTCGAGCGTCGGCGCGACGAAGCGCAGTTCCGCGCCGTCCGGCCGTGCGTCGATGCCGGCCGGCACCGTCCACGCATGGCGCAACGACTCGCCGACCGACGCGGCGCCCGACAGCACGACCGCCGCGCCCGCGGCCGCGTGCTGCGGGCCGGTCACCACGGCCCGCGGCAACAGCAGGCCGTCGTTCGTCACGTCGACCACGGCGCCGTCGGGCCCGACCGATTTGACGGTGATGATCTTGCCCGACAGCGTGTCGTGCAACGCGTGGCCCGGCATCAGCGGCGCGTCCTTCATCCCCGACGGGCTGCCGGGCATCGCATCGACCAGCGTGTTCGTCACGACGTTGCCGCCATGCGCGACGGTCCGCACGATCACGCCGTTGACGAACGGATCGTCCGACTTCCAGTCGTCGAAGCCGCGCTGCGGCTGACGAAACTCGAGCCACAGCGTCGAACCGTCGGCGCGCGCGATGCGGTACGCCTTCGCACCCGGCACATCGCCCCACAGCGGCGCGAGCCGGTAGGTGCCGTCCGCGTGGATCTCCGGCACGTCGGCCGCGCCGAGCCAGCCGGCGAACAGCTGATAGCTCGCCGGATACAGGCGCCGGCCGCCGCCGCCCATCGTGTCGGCCGGGTCGTCGATCTTGCCGGCGCGGCATGCGCCGCCGACCTCGACCGTGCCGCCCGGCGTCGGGCAATCGACGAGCGAGCCCGGATGCTTGGCGCCGAGGTTGTGCCCGAATTCGTGCGACCACATCCAGTAGCCGTGGCCGCTCGCGTTCGACAGGATCCAGTTGCCCGGCGTCGCGGCGAGGCCGCCCCAGTTGCAACTGCTCATTCTCGGCAGGTCGACGAACAGGTAGTTGAACTTGTCCGGATTCACGCCGCGCGCGAGCGCTGCATTGCGCGCGGCCGTGCGGATCGCGCCCGAATCGCAGATGGCGGGCCGCTCGCCGAGATTCACGCTGTCGAGCGTCTGCCCATGCAGCGTCAGCTTGCCGCGCGACGCAACCTCGAGATAGCGCCGCAGCGACGAATGATCGTCGCCGTCGCCGAACACCGCCTTGCGCACGACCTCGCTATCGGCCGGCTTCGAGTCGTTGAAGTGCGTCACCATCAGCAGCACGGACTTGTCGCCGAGCAGCGGGCGCTGCGACGGCGCGATCGACACGGCCGACTTCCAGATCGACGACGGCTGGCCGCGCAGGTTCTGCGTCGCGACGCCGGCGCCGCCGTCGCGCGGGGCCAGCACCTCGGCCGTCCGGCCGGTATTGACCCGGTACCGGTTGCCGAACACCACTTGCCCGTCCAGGCCGCGGTCCGGCCGCCAGTCGCGCATCGTCTGGTCGCCCTCGCTGCAGACGCCAACCGCCACGCGCCCCATGCCGGTATCGCCGGCGGTCGCGTGCAGGCACATCTTCGTGCCGCGCGCGGCGCTCGCGCCGGTGTTGACGATGCGCTGGAAACCGTCGCGCGGCTCGAAGGTCCAGTCCTGCGCGGCGCCGCCGTCGCACGCGGCGAACACTGCCGCGTTGTCGGCCGGCCGCCATGCGAGGCACTGGCCGTCGCTGCGCGACAGGTTCGTGAGGGTCGTGGAAGCCGGCTCGGCGGCATGGGCGGAAGCGGAGAACAGTCCGGCGGCAGCCGCGGACAGCGCCGTCGTGGCGAAGGCAAGGCGAAACGGTTTCAAGATGGTACGGGCTCGTTGAGGGCGCGCGGCGCCGGTTGAACGGAAAGCCCGCATTCTTTCGATCCGGGCGCTGCCGCTCAAACAATCTCAAACGATTCTCAACACGGCCGGACCGGCCGCCCCGCACGGCAGCCGGCGCCGTGCCGGCCGCCCGTCTACACGACCGTCGCTACACAACCGTCAAGCGCCGCCGAACACGCGCGCCCACAGCGCCGTCACGGCCGCCCGCTCGTCCGCCACCACGGCCGGATCGACGCGCGCCTTCTCCATCCCGTCGAGCCGCAGCTTGTGCTGCAGCTTCCGGTACGTGCGGTACGCCGCGCCGACGCGCTCGGCCTCGTCCTCGCCCATCAGCCCGAAGCGCGCGACCTCGCGCAGCAGCGCGATGTTGCCGGTATTGCGGATCAGCTCGGCGTCGCTCGACGCATGCAGCAGCACCCAGTACTGGACGATGAACTCGATGTCGACCATCCCGCCGCGGTCGTGCTTCAGGTCGAACAGGTCGGTCTGGTTCGGATGGCCGGCGAACACCTTGCCGCGCATGTCGACGATCTCCTTCGCGAGTACGGCCCCGTCGCGCGGCGTCGTCAGCACCTGCTGGCGGATCGCCTCGAAATCCGCGCCGATCTGCGCGTCGCCCGCGCTGTAGCGGGCGCGCGTCAGCGCCTGGTGCTCCCACACCCACGCGGTGTTCGCCGCATCGCCCTCGCGCAGCTGATAGCGGCGGAACGCATCGAGATCGGTGACGAGCAGCCCGGCCTCGCCGTTCGGCCGCAGCCGCAGGTCGATGTCGAACAGCGCGCCCGCGCCGGTCGCGGTCGTGAGCCACGTGATCAGGCGCCGTGTAAACGTGGTGTAGACGTCCGCCGAACGCTCGTCCGGGTCGTCGTACAGGAAGATCAGGTCGAGATCCGACGCATAGCCGAGCTCCTTGCCGCCCAGCTTGCCGTATGCGATCACCGCGAACTTCGGCACGTCGCGATGGCGCTTCGCGAGTTGCGACCACACGACCTCGATCGTCACGTCGAGCACCGCGTCGGCCAGTTCGGACAACCGGTCGCTCACGTGCTCGACCGACAGTTGCCCGGCCAGGTCGATCAGCAGAATCCGGAACACCTCCGCGTGCTGCGCGTGGCGCAGCAGGTCCATCTGCTGCTCGGGGCCGTCGGCGGCCGCGAGCCGCGCGCGCAGCGCATCCTTGAACGCGGGCCAGTCGAACGGGCTCGCGATCGCCTCGTCGTCGAGCAGTTCGTCGAGCAGCTGCGGGTGGCGGATCAGGTAGCCGCCGCCCCAGCGCGTCGCGCCGAGCACCGACAGCACGCGGTCGAGCGCGGCCGGATATTCGGTCAGCAGCGCGAGATAGACGCCGCGCCGGCTGACCGTCTCGAGCAGGTCGAACAGGCGCACGATCGTGTCGTCGCGGCGCGCGGCGTCGATCTTCGGCGCGGCGTCGAGCGCGCGCTGCGCGACGCTGTCGAAGCGCTGCCGGCTCTTTTCCGGCAACCCGGTGTAGCGCGACGATTGCCAGATCGCGCGCAGCCGCGCGAGCACCGCGGCCGGATCGGCGAAGCCCAGGCCGTCGAGGCGCGCGACCAGCGCGTCGTCCTCGCCGTCGTCGGCCAGCGCGCCGCTCCAGATCCACGCGGCCGCCGTGTCGTCGCCGGCCGCGCAGGGCCCGCCATTCGCCTTGTCGGCAAAAATCTGGTCGAACTGGGCTTCGACGAACGTGCGGTGGCCGTCCAGCACCGTCATCAGCGCCGCGTAGTCGGCGAAACCGAGCGACGCGGCCAGCGCCGCGCGCTCGTCGGGCTCGACCGGCATCGCGTGCGTCTGCGCGTCGTTGCGGTACTGCAGCCGATGTTCGAGCGTGCGCAGGAAGTTATAAGCATCGGCCAGGCGCGCGCGCACGTCGTCGCCGATCAGCCCGCGCGCCTGCGCATGCCGCAGCACCGCGAGCGTCGGCCGCACGCGGAAGCCCGCATCCTGGCCGCCGCGGATCAACTGGAACACCTGCGCGCTGAACTCGATCTCGCGGATCCCGCCGCGCCCGAGCTTGATGTCGTCGGCCTTGTCGGGCCGCATCGACGCGCGGCGCGCGGCTTCGTGCCGGATCTGCTGATGCAGCGAACGGATCGCGCCGATCACGCCGAAATCGAGATAGCGACGGTAGACGAACGGCTTGACGATCGATTCGAGCTGCGCCGCGAGCCGCTGCGCCGCGTCGCTGTCGCCTTCCGACACGAGCCGCCCCTTGATCCACGCATAGCGCTCCCACTCGCGCCCCTGCACGTAGAAATATTCCTCGAGCATGCCGACGCTGCAGACGAGCGGCCCCGAATCGCCGTTCGGACGCAGCCGCATGTCGACGCGAAACACGTAGCCGTCGGCCGTGACCTCGGACAGCACGCCGATCAGGCGCCGGCCGAGCCGCGTGAAGTACTCCTGGGTGGATAGCGGCGAGCGCGCGCCGCCGGTGGTCTCGCCGTCGTCCTCGTACACGAAGATCAGGTCGATGTCCGACGACACGTTCAGCTCGCGGCCGCCGAGCTTGCCCATCCCGACCACGCCGAGCACGACGCGCTGGCCGTCGGCGCCGCGCGGCTCGCCGTACTGCGCCTCGAGTTCGGCCGACAGCAGCGCGAGCGAGCGCTGCACGGCCACTTCGGCGAGATCGGTCATCGCGCCCGTGACCTCGGCGACGTCCGCCAGCCCGCGCAGGTCGCGCTCCGCGACCGCGCCGAACGCCTCGGCGCGCAACTGCCGCAGCGCGCGCTTCAGTTGCTCGTCGCCCGCCGCGGCGGTGCCGGCGGGCGTCGCGAGCAGCGCGGTGAGGCGCGCGTCGAGCTGCGCGCGGCCGAGCGGCGCGGCCGCCCACGCGGCGATCTGCTCGGCCAGCGCGGGCCGCGCGGCCGCGCGCGCGGGCAAGGTAGCGGGAATAGGACGTGCTGATCAGGGCGGAAGCGTCGGTCATCGAGAAGCGGGCCTGGCGAAAAGGCCGGCGGCAGCGGGCCGGCGCATGCGCGCCCCGCTGCCGCCGGCCCCATGGACTCGGCGCGGCGTCGCCGGACGCGCGGGCGCCCGGCGCGGCACCGCGCGCCGGAAAGCCCGTGCCGTGCTGCCTCCAACGGCCGCCGGCACGAACCCGTGTGATACATTTCAACGTCAGTCTGCAAAACTACCATATCGCCGCCCGTCCGCCGCATGTCCGACCGTCAGGAATCCGCCGTAGCTGCGCCCGAAGCGGGACCTCCGAAGCACGATCATCCGGTCCTGCGTCGCGTGTTCAGGGTGACGCTGGCAGTCGGGATCGGCACCTACTTCGTCGCGTCCGGCGCGTTCCTCGGGCTGCGCTACGTGCTGCTGCCGCGCATCGACGAATACCGCCCGCGCATCGAGCGCGCGGTGTCCGACAAGCTCCACGCGCAGCTTTCGATCGGCAAGCTTTCTCCGAACTGGTCCGGCATGCAGCCGGGCGTCGAACTCACGAACCTGACGATCCGCGGCCGCGACGGCAAGGTCGCGCTGTCGGTGCCGCACGCGACGGCCGCGCTGTCGTGGATGTCGCTGCTGCGGCTGTCGCCCGCGCTGTCGAGCCTGATCGTCGACCAGCCCGACCTCGTCGTCGCGCGGGCGGCCGACGGCTCGCTGAGCGTCGCGGGGGTCGGCGTGGCCACCACCCACGGCGGCAACGACACGTTCGGCACCTGGCTGCTGAAGCAGGAGGCGATCGTGCTGCGCGGCGGCACGCTGCGCTGGCGCGACGCGCAGCACGACGCGCCGGAGCTCGTGCTGGCGGGCATTCGGCTCGCGGTGCTGAACGACGGCCGCGTGCACAAGGCCGCGCTGCAGGCGCCCGCGAACGGTACGCTGCTGCTCGGCCCGCTCGATTTCCGCGCACGCTTCAAGCACAAGCCGCTCGCGCCGATCGGCAAGCCGGCGAACTGGACCGGCGACGCGTACCTGTCGACCGGCCCCGTCGACCTGCAGACGCTCACGCGCTATCTCGACGTGCCGCTCACGATCCACGCGGGCCGGATCGACAACGCGATCTGGGCGACCTTCGGCGACGGCCATCTGCGCTCGGCGGGCGGCGACCTGCAAGGCGCCGACGTCGCGCTGCGCGTGCGCCCGACGCAGCCGCGGCTCGACGTGCCGACGGTCGGCTTCGGCTGGGACGTGGTGCTCGATGCGGGCCACGACTACACGCTGCACCTGACGCGCTTCAATGCAGAGCTCGGCCAGCCGCCGCTGCCGGACGGCACGCCGCTCGCCCGCTCGCTCGCGCTGTCGACGCTGACGGCGCGCTACCGCGTGCCGACCGCGAACCAGGGGCAACTGCTCAGCGTGGTCGGCGACCGCGTCGATCTCGGCATCCTCAGCGAATTCATCCGCGGGCTGCCGCTGCCGGCGCGCCTGCGCAACGAGCTGATCAAGATCGACCCGCGCGGGATGGTGTCGAACTATCACATCGAGGTGGAGCGCGCGAAACCCGCGCGCGCCGATCTCGCCGACGAGGAGCGGCGCATGGGTGCCGCGCCGATCGTCCGCTACCGCTTCCTCGGCGATCTGCAAGGCATCAGCTTCGCCGCGCAGGAGCCGCCGCCCGGGCTCTCGCCGCGCGGTCACCCGCGCGCCGGCTGGCCGGGCGTCGAGAACCTGTGGGGCCGCGTCGATGCGAACGAGACGGGCGGCGCCGCGCATTTCGACACGGTCCACGCGGCCGTCACCGTGCCCGGCGAGTTCGACGAGCCGCGCCTGACGTTCGACCGGCTGCGCGGCAACGCCAAATGGACGATCACGCCCGCGCCGGGCGACAAGCACGCGCGCGTCGACGTGTCGCTGCCCGACCTGTTCGTGTCGAACCCCGACGCCGAAATCGCGGTGTCGGGCTCGTACACGAATCCCGGCCACGGCCGCGGCTCGCTCGACCTGCGCGCCGATTTCGCGCGCGCATCGGTCGCGCGCATTCCGCGCTACCTGCCGACCGGGATGTCCGAGCACCTGCGCGACTATCTCGGCCACGCACTGCAGGACGGCAACGTGACCAAGGGCGCGTCGATCGTCGCGCGCGGCCCGCTCGAGAAATTCCCGTTCGAACACGAGCCGGACGCCGGCGTGTTCCACATCGTCGCGCCGTTCACCGGCGGCCGCTTCGAGCCGACGCCGTACCCGCCGCGCAAGCTCGCGAACGGCACGCCGAGCGTCTGGCCGGCGCTCGACGGGATCGACGGCGTGTTCGAGCTCGCGCAGAACAAGCTGCGCTTCGACATCGCGCGCGCGCGTTACAAGCGCGTCACGCTGACGAAGGTCGCGGGCCGCATCGACGATCTCGGCAATCCGTCGCACTCGCCGCTGATCATCGACGGCCATGCGCAAGGCCCGCTCGCCGACCTGATCGACTATGCGGACAACAGCTCGCTCGGCACGATGAGCAACCATATCGGCCAGCGGATCGACGCGCAGGGCCCCGCGTCGCTCGCGCTCAAGATCACGATTCCGCAGCACGTCCCCCATCCGCACACGCACGTCGAAGGCGCGCTCGCGTTCGGCGGCAACACGCTGTCGACCCGCGGCGTGCCGCCGCTGTCGGCCCTGCGCGGCAGCGTCCGCTTCACCGAAGCCGGCGCATCGCTGCACGACCTGTCGGGGCGCTTCCTCGGCGGCCCGGTGCGCGCGAACGGCACCTTCCGGTCGCACGGCCCGTACGCGGTGGACGTCGACGGCCGGCTCGCGCTCGACGCCGCGCGCGGCCTGAACCTGCACGGCGCGGCCGCCGCGCTGCTCGAACACGTGGTCGGCGACGCGCCGTACAAGGTCGCGGTGCGCGGCGCGCCGGGCCGCCTGCCCGACGTCAGCGCGCAATCCGACCTGACGGGCGTGGCGCTGAACTTCCCGGCGCCGTTCGCGAAACCGGCCGGCACGCCGATGCCGTTCCGCTTCACGCTGCAGCCGGCGCCGCAGGCGGACGGCAAACGCCTCGAACACGCCGACCTGACGCTCGGCCCCGTGACCGCGACCTACCTGCTCGACGCGACGCGCGGCCAGCCGCTGCGCGCGGTACGCGGCGCGATGGGCATCCACCGGATGCCCGACATGCCGCAGGACGGCGTGAGCGCGGCCGTCGACGTCAACGAGCTGGACGCCGACGCGTGGCTCGCCCTCGCCCACACGCTGAAGCCCGACACGCCGCGCGCGCCGGAACCGCAGGCGGCACCGCGCGTCGATTTCGCGAGCTTCGCGCCGAAGCGCTTCGCGTTCCATTTCGGCACGCTGAAGCTGCTCAAGCGCAACTGGGAAAACGTGATCGTCGGCGCGTCGCACGTCGACGACCTGTGGCAGGCGAACATCGCGTCGAACCAGGTGTCGGGCTACCTGTCGTGGGCGCCGGGCGGCGGTCACAACGGCGCGGGCGTGCTCAACGCGCGGCTCGCGAAGCTCGTCGTGCCGCAGCGTGCGGAGCACGACCTCGTCGGCCGTGCGATGAACCTGCCGACGCCGACCGACCGCCCGATGCCGTCGATCGACCTGATCGTCGACCAGGTCGTCGCGCGCGATCACGACATCGGCCGGCTCGTCGTCAACGCGCGCAACATCGACGAGGACGGCACGCCCGTGTGGCAGCTCGACAAGCTGGAGCTGTCGAACCCGGCCGCGAAGCTGACGGCCACCGGCAACTGGCGCACGTCGCGCCGCGCGCTCGCCCGCGGCGCCGACGAAATCGATGCGCCGCGCCGCACCGTGTTCGACTTCAAGCTCGACATCGACAACGCGGGCGCGCTGCTCGACCGCGTCGGCCTGCCGCGCACGCTCGCGGACGGTCACGGCTCGGTCACGGGCAAGGTCGGCTGGCGCGGCGGCCCGACCGCGCTCGACTTTCCGTCGCTCGGCGGCCAGGTCGCGGTCGACCTGGAGCACGGGAAGATCCTGAAGGTCGACCCGGGCGCGGCCAAACTGCTCGGCGTGCTGAGCCTGCAGAGCCTCGCGCGTTTCCTGACGCTGAACTTCCGCGACGTGGTCGGCAAGGGGCTGCCGTTCGACAAGATCGCCGGTACCGGCCGGATTTCGAACGGGATCGCGCGCACCGACGACTTCTCGATGATGACGGGCCCCGCGAACGTCACCGTGCGCGGCGCGGTCGATCTCGGCGCCGAGACGCAGGATCTGCATGCGCACGTCGCGCCGAAGATCAGCGCGGGCGCGGCCGCGATCGGGGCCGCCGTCATCAATCCGCTGCTCGGCATCGGCGTGCTGGCCGCGAACTACGCGCTGTCCGAGACGCTGTCGCACGCGTTCGCGCTCGACTACGCGATCACCGGCTCGTGGGCGCACCCGCACATCGAGCGGGTGCGGAGCGATCGGGGTAAGATGAATCACGGTCCGGCCGATGCATCGAGCCATTGAGCGCACATCGAACCGCAGGGGCCCGGGCCGCACCCCATTTATGACGCAACCGATTCCGCGATGACCGACCACGCCCGTTCCGCCACGCCCTTCCAGGTCGCCGCGCTGCAGATGGTGAGCGCGCCGGACGTCACCCGCAATCTCGCCGAAGCGCGCCGCCTGATCGCGGAAGCCGCCGGCGAAGGCGCGCAGCTCGTGCTGCTGCCCGAATATTTCTGCTTCATGGGCCACCGCGACACCGACAAGCTCACGCTCGCCGAACCGTACCGGGACGGCCCGATCCAGCAATTCCTCGCCGACGCCGCGCGCCGCCACGGCATCTGGGTGATCGGCGGCACGCTGCCGCTGAAGGCGCCGGAACCCGACCGCGTGCTGAACACGACGCTCGTGTTCGATCCGTCCGGCAACGAGGCCGCGCGCTACGACAAGATCCACCTGTTCAACTTCGAGAAAGGCGACGAATCGTTCGACGAGGCGCGCACGATCCGCGCGGGCGACACGGTCGTCGCGTTCGACGCCCCGTTCGGGCAGGTCGGCCTGTCGGTCTGTTACGATCTCCGCTTTCCGGAGCTGTATCGCCGCATGGGCGACTGCGCGCTGATGGTCGTGCCGTCGGCTTTTACGTATACGACGGGCCGCGCGCACTGGGAAACGCTGCTGCGCGCGCGGGCCGTCGAGAACCAGTGCTACGTGCTCGCGGCCGCGCAGGGCGGCAAGCACGAGAACGGCCGGCGCACGTGGGGCCACAGCATGCTGATCGACCCGTGGGGCGAGATCGTCGCGGTGCGCGACGAGGGCGCGAGCGTCGTGCTCGGCGCGATCGATCCGCAACGCATCGCCGACGTACGCCAGAGCCTGCCCGCGTGGCGGCACCGCGTGCTGAGCTGAATCCGCCGCACCGCTTGAAACGCCGCGCGGCCCATCATCTGCCCGGCAGCACCCGACAACTTTTTGAGAACCCCGATATCCGCATGAACATCATCGAACCCGGCATCCGCAACCTCGCGCTGGCGAAGGACATCCTGCTCACGCCGTACGGCCTCGACGAAAGCCTGCTCACGCGCACGATCGCCGACATCTTCACGCATCGCGTCGACTACGCGGACCTGTACTTCCAGGCGACCCGCAGCGAAGCGTGGAGCCTCGAGGAAGGCATCGTCAAATCGGGCAGCTTCAGCATCGACCAGGGCGTCGGCGTGCGCGCGGTCGCGGGCGACCGCACCGCGTTCGCGTACTCGGACGACCTGTCGCCCGAAGCGATCGCGCAAGCCGCCGCCGCGACCAAGGCGATCGCGGCGGCCGGCGGCGGCCGCCAGAAAATCAAGGCCGCGTCGTCGCTGACCGGCATCTCGGGCCGCGACCTGTACCTGCCGTCCGATCCGCTCGCGTCGCTCGACGCGACGGCCAAGGTCAAGCTGCTCGAGCGCATCGAGCAGATGGCGCGCGGCCGCGACCCGCGCGTCACGCAGGTGATGGCGGGCCTCGCCGGCGAATACGACGTCGTGCTGGTCGCGCGCAGCGACGGCGCGCTCGCGGCCGACATCCGGCCGCTCGTGCGCGTATCGGTCACGGTGATCGCCGAACAGAACGGCCGCCGCGAGATCGGCTCCGGCGGCGGCGGCGGCCGCTTCGACTACGGCTACTTCACCGATGAGATCCTGTCGCGCTACGTCGACGACGCCGTGCACGCGGCGCTCGTGAACCTCGACGCACGCCCCGCGCCGGCCGGCGCGATGACGGTCGTGCTCGGGCCGGGCTGGCCGGGCGTGCTGCTGCACGAGGCGATCGGCCACGGGCTCGAGGGCGACTTCAACCGCAAGGGCTCGTCCGCGTTCGCGGGCCGGATCGGCGAGCAGGTCGCCGCGAAGGGCGTGACCGTCGTCGACGACGGCACGCTGCCGAACCGCCGCGGCTCGCTGAACATCGACGACGAAGGCAATCCGACGCAGTGCACGACGCTGATCGAAGACGGCATCCTGAAGGGCTACATCCAGGACACGCTGAACGCGCGCCTGATGAAGATGCCGGTCACCGGCAACGCGCGGCGCGAGTCGTACGCGGCGCTGCCGATGCCGCGCATGACGAACACGTACATGCTGAACGGCGACAAGGATCCGCAGGAAATCATCGCGTCGGTGAAGAACGGCCTGTACGCGGTGAACTTCGGCGGCGGCCAGGTCGACATCACGAACGGCAAGTTCGTGTTCTCGGCGTCCGAGGCGTACATGATCGAGAACGGCAAGGTCACCTACCCGGTGAAGGGCGCGACGCTGATCGGCAGCGGCCCGGAATCGCTGAAGTACGTGAGCATGATCGGCAACGACATGTCGCTCGACACGGGCGTCGGCGTATGCGGCAAGGAAGGCCAGAGCGTGCCGGTCGGCGTCGGCCAGCCGACCCTGCGGATCGACAAGATGACGGTCGGCGGTACGGCATAACCGCATCGCGGCGCAGACAATCCGCGCATTTTGACGAAAACGCGCGGATTGTCCGCATTTTTGAACGACCCCGGTTGCCAACCACGCAGGGACCGGGTATAAATTCCGAATCAACTTTTTTGACGAGCCGAATTTCCGTCATGTCCGCCAAGTTTTACTTTTACTTTTTTTGGTATCTCAGACCGCTGGCGGATCGAGAGGGTTGATGGCGCGTAAAGCGCAACCGAAATTCCCGAAAAAACCGCCGGCGAACCCGGCGGTTTTTTTTCGCCCTTCGTCAGCCGGTCGCCGCCGCAGCGGTCCCGCGGCCCCGACCGAAACCACTGAATTGCCCGAATTGATGAATCTGCCGCACGCGCACTGACCGAACGGCGCCCCGGAAAATGAGGAGAAACAGCATGCCCCCGCACAACACCGACGACGTCCGCATTCGCGAACTCAAGGAACTGACGCCGCCCGCCCACCTGATCCGCGAATTCGCGTGCTCCGAAGCCGCGTCCGAGCTGATCTACCACTCGCGCCAGTCGATGCACCGCATCCTGCACGGGATGGACGACCGGCTGATCGTCGTGATCGGGCCGTGCTCGATCCACGACACGAAGGCGGCGATCGAATACGCGGGCCGGCTCGTGAAGGAACGCGAACGCTTCAACGGCGAGCTGGAAATCGTGATGCGCGTGTACTTCGAGAAGCCGCGCACGACGGTCGGCTGGAAGGGGCTCATCAACGATCCGCACCTCGACAACAGCTTCAAGATCAACGAAGGGCTGCGCACCGCGCGCGAGCTGCTGCTGCAGATCAACGAAATGGGGCTGCCGGCCGCGACCGAATACCTGGACATGATCAGCCCGCAGTACATCGCCGACCTGATCTCGTGGGGCGCGATCGGCGCGCGCACGACCGAGTCGCAGGTGCACCGCGAGCTGGCATCGGGGCTGTCGTGCCCGGTCGGCTTCAAGAACGGCACCGACGGCAACGTGAAGATCGCCGTCGACGCGATCAAGGCCGCGTCGCAGCCGCACCATTTCCTGTCGGTGACGAAGGGCGGCCATTCGGCGATCGTGTCGACGGCCGGCAACGAAGACTGCCACGTGATCCTGCGCGGCGGCAAGACGCCGAACTACGACGCGGACAGCGTGAACGCGGCCTGCGCGGACATCGGCAAGGCCGGCCTCGCCGCGCGCCTGATGATCGATGCGAGCCACGCGAACAGCTCGAAGAAGCACGAGAACCAGATCCCGGTGTGCGCGGACATCGGCCGCCAGATCGCGGCCGGCGACGAGCGCATCGTCGGCGTGATGATCGAGTCGCACCTCGTCGAGGGTCGCCAGGACCTGAAGGAAGGTTGCGCGCTGACCTACGGCCAGAGCATCACCGATGCGTGCATCGCGTGGGACGACAGCGTGAAGGTGCTCGAAGGCCTCGCGGAATCGGTGAAGGCGCGGCGCGTCGCGCGCGGCAGCGGCAACTGAAGGACGCCGACAGGCTGACCGTATGGCCCCGCCTGACGGCGAGTTGGCCATACGGCCAGCGTGCGGTCGGCGGGTTGCTCTGCCAGACTAGCTAACATTACCTAGCCAGCCAGAGGATCGACCATGTCGACCGTCAACCTGCGCGATGCGAAGTCGCGGCTTTCCAGCCTCGTGGAGGCGCTTGAATCGGGGCGCGAAGCCGAAGTCGTGATCGCCCGCAATCGTCATCCGGTCGCCCGGATCGTTCCGTACACCGCGCCGAAGCGGATCGGTGCAGCCCGTCAGTTGCTTGCCGGATTGAACATCCCGACAAGCGTCGACGCATTCAATACCGGCGATGAATCGATCGCCGCGGACTTCGATGCCAGCCCGGACCAAGGGCTCGCGCCGTGAACGTGCCGCTCGATACGCACGTCGCGCGCTGGGCGGCTGAAGGCGCGCCGCAATTTCGTACGGCGCCGCAAGTAAAAAGCCCGGCTCGCGCCGGGCTTTGTCATTTCGTCGTTGCCTCGGCCGCAACCGGCCGTCAGATCCTCATTCGAGCGCGCCCGACCCGAAGATCTCGGTGTTCACGCGTTCCGGCGCGACGCCGAGCGCGACGAGCGCATCGCGCTGCGCCTTCATGAACGCGATCGGCCCGCAGATGTAGTAGTCCGCGTCCGGCACCAGCGCGTACTGCTGCACACGCTCCGGCGTGAGGCGCCCTTCGAGGTCGTGATCGATGCCGGCGCGATCGTTCGGGCCGACCAGCTCATACAGCACCGTGCGCTTCACGTTCGCGTGCTCGCGCGCCGTGTCGTTCAGCCAGTCGCGGAACGCGTGCACCGCGCCCGAACGGCATGCATGGACGAACCGCACGTCGCGCGGGCTGCCTTCGGCGATCAGTGTCGACGCCATCGACATCATCGGCGTGATGCCGACGCCGCCCGAGATCAGCACGACCGGCGTATCCACGTCGCGCTTCAGCGAGAAGTCGCCCATCGGCGCGGTCACCTCGACGATCGCGCCCTCCTCCACGCCATCATGCATCAGCGTCGACACCTTGCCGGCCGGGATCGCGTCGGCCTTGCCGGCCTCGCGCTTCACCGAGATGCGCAGCCATTTGCCGTGCGGCGCGTCGGACAGGCTGTACTGGCGCGGCTGGTCGACGCCGAGATCGCCGACGAAGCGCTTCACCGTGATGTACTGGCCGGGCTCGAAGGTCGGCGCGCCGCCGCCATCGGCGGGCGTCAGGTAGAACGACGTGATTTCGTCGCTTTCACGCACCTTGCGCGCGACCTGGAACGGGCGGAAGCCGCTCCATGCGGCGCCTGCGTAAAGATCGGCCTCGGCGCCGATCAGGATCTGCGCGAGCTGGCCGTACGCGACGCGCCACGCTTCGAGCGTATCCGCATCGACTGCATCGCCGAGCACCTCGACGATGGACGCGAGCAGGTTCTCGCCGACGATCGGGTAATGCTCGGGGCGGATGTTCAGGCTCGCGTGCTTGTGCGAGATGCGCGACACCGCGCCGCCCAGCGCGCCGAGGTTGTCGATGTTCGCCGCATACGCATAGACGGCCTTCGCGAGCGTCTCCGGCTGGCTGCCGGTCTTCTGGTGCGTCTGGTTGAACAGGTTCTTCAGTTCCGGATGACGCGCGAACATGCGCTGATAGAAATGCTTCGTGATCGTCGCGCCGTGCTCGGCGAGGACGGGGGCGGTGGCCTTCACACGGGCCATCTGGTCAGCGGTGATGTGGGTCATGTTCGTTCTCCGTTAAACATGCACATACGATACATGTTTAAAAACAGGCGCCCCTCGGGCAAATTGTCGCAGTGCGCAAAAAGCGGGATGGCGCGTTAGCGGACGCGCTCGCGCTCCCACAGCACGTCGGCGCCGCCGCCGGCGCGGTTCAGCACGCGCGCCAGTACGAACAGCAGGTCGGACAGCCGGTTCACGTAACGCCGCGGCGCATCATTCAGCGTATCGGTGCGGCCGAGCGCGACGATCGAGCGCTCCGCGCGTCGGCACACGGTTCGGCACACGTGTGCGAGCGACGCCGCGCGCGAGCCGGCCGGCAGGATGAATTCCTTCAGCGGCGGCAGCGTCGCGTTGTAATCGGCGAGCCACTGGTCGAGGCGCGCGAGATGCGTGTCGTCGAGCACCGCGTGGCCGGGGATGCACAGCTCGCCGCCGAGATCGAACAGGTCGTGCTGGATCGTGACGAGCGCGGTGCGCACGTCGTCCGGCAGCGGCTCGGCCAGCAGCACGCCGAGATTCGAGTTCAGTTCGTCGACGTCGCCGATCGCGGCGATCCGCGCGTCGTCCTTGCCGATGCGCCGCCCGTCGCCGAGGCCGGTGGTGCCGTCGTCGCCCGTGCGCGTCGCGATCTTGCTCAAGCGGTTGCCCATGCGAATGTCCTCTCGTGCGCGGCCGCGACGCGGCCCGGTTGGCTGGAACGCGATTATCGCAGCCCGCGGCGGGAGGCGCAGCAGGCGTTACAGCGTAGAATGGGCCGACAGTATGACAAGCAGTCAGGAGACATTCGTGAACCACCCTGCCCCGCCGGCCGCCACGCGCCGCCCGCTGCCCCCCGCCATGCTCGATGCGCTGCGCGCCGCCTTCGGCGAGCGCGTGTCGACCGCCGACGCAGTCCGCGCCCATCACGGCCGCGACGAATCCCCGTTCGATCCGCAACTGCCCGACGCCGTCGTGTTCGCGCGCAGCACCGACGACGTGCGCGAAGTCGTGTCGCTGTGCTCGCTCTACAGCGTGCCGCTGATCCCGTACGGCGCCGGCTCGTCGCTCGAAGGCCACCTGCTCGCGGTGCGCGGCGGCGTGTCGCTCGACCTGTCGGAAATGAACCGCGTGCTGTCGATCAACGCCGAAGACCTGACCGTGACGGTCGAGCCGGGCATCACGCGCAAGGCGCTCAACGAAGCGCTGCGCGACACCGGCCTGTTCTTCCCGATCGACCCGGGCGCCGACGCCAGCATCGGCGGGATGACCGCGACCCGCGCATCCGGCACCAATGCCGTGCGCTACGGCACGATGCGCGAGAACGTGCTCGGCCTCACCGCGGTGCTCGCGGACGGCCGCGTGGTCAAAACCGGTTCGCGCGCCCGCAAGTCGTCGGCCGGCTACGACCTCACGCGCCTGTTCGTCGGGTCCGAAGGCACGCTCGGCGTGATCACCGAGATCACGCTGCGCCTGCACCCGCTGCCCGAAGCCGTATCGGCCGCGATCTGCACGTTCCCGACGATGGGCGACGCGGTGCGCACCGTGATCGAGACGATCCAGATCGGCGTGCCGATCGCGCGCGTCGAATTCGTCGACGCGCTGGCCGTGCGCTCGATCAACCGTCACTCGAACCTGACGCTGGCCGAAGCGCCGACGCTGTTCTTCGAATTCCACGGCACCGACGCCGGCGTGAAGGAACAGGCCGAACTCGTGCAGGCGCTCGCCGGCCAGAACGCCGGCCAGGGCTTCGAATGGGCGACGCGCCCCGAGGATCGCACGCGGCTCTGGTCCGCGCGCCACAACGCGTACTTCGCGATGCTGCAGTTGAAACCCGGCTGCCGTGCGGTAACGACCGACGTGTGCGTGCCGATCTCGCAGCTCGCCGCGTGCGTCGAGGAAACCGAGGTCGACCTGCGCGCGTCGTCGCTGCCCTGCCCGATCGTCGGCCACGTCGGCGACGGCAATTTCCACGTCGCGATCCTGATCGATCCCGACAAGCCCGAGGAGCTCGCCGAAGCCGAACGCATCAACGACCGGATCGTCGAGCGCGCGCTGCGGCTGGGCGGCACCTGCACGGGCGAGCACGGCGTCGGGCTGCACAAGATGCGCTTCCTGCCGCAGGAGCACGGCGACAACGCGATCGACACGATGCGCGCGATCAAGCTCGCGCTCGATCCGCGCAACCTGATGAATCCGGGCAAGATTTTCACGTGCTGACCCGGCGGCGCGACATCGCGCCCCACGCTGGAGACCTCATGAACGCTCCCGTCGAACTGTCGAGCGCCGCACGCGCGCAGCGCCAGCGCGAAGTCGTGCAGGCGCTGATGGCCGTGCTGCCGACGCACTGCCTGCTGTACCGCGACGAGGACACGGCGCCGTACGAATGCGACGGCCTGTCCGCCTACCGCCGGCTGCCGCTCGCGGTCGCGTTGCCCGAGACGGAATCGCAGGTGCAGCGGATCGTGCAGATCTGCCGCCGCATGGAAGTGCCGATCGTGCCGCGCGGCGCCGGTACGAGCCTGTCGGGCGGCGCGCTGCCGATCGCGCTCGGCGTCGTGCTGTCGCTCGCGCGCTTCACGCGCATCGTCGAAGTCGACCCGTACGCCCGCACCGCGACCGTGCAGCCCGGCGTGCGCAACCTCGCGATCTCGGAGGCGGCCGCGCCGTACGGCCTGTATTACGCGCCCGATCCGTCGTCGCAGATCGCGTGCACGATCGGCGGCAACGTCGCGGAAAACTCGGGCGGCGTCCACTGCCTGAAATACGGGCTGACCGTGCACAACGTGATGCGCGTGCGCGCGGTGACGATCGACGGCGAGGTCGTCGAATTCGGCTCGCTCGCGCTCGACATGCCAGGCCTCGACCTGCTCGCGGTGATGATCGGCAGCGAAGGGATGTTCGCGATCGTCACCGAGGTCACGGTGCGGCTGATCCCGAAGCCGCAGACCGCGCAGCTCGTGATGGCGAGCTTCGACGACGTCGTCAAGGGCGGCGAGGCGGTAGCGGCGATCATCGCGTCGGGCATCATCCCGGCCGGGCTCGAGATGATGGACAAGCCGGCCACGCAAGCCGTCGAGGCGTTCACGCACGCGGGCTACGACCTCGACGCGAAGGCGATCCTGCTGTGCGAATCGGACGGCACGCCGGAAGAAGTCGCCGAGGAGATCGTGCGGATGACCGCCGTGCTGCGCGAACACGGCGCGACGCGCATCCAGGTGTCGCGCAACGAACACGAGCGGCTGCGCTACTGGTCGGGCCGCAAGAACGCGTTCCCGGCCGCCGGCCGCATTTCCGCCGACTATTACTGCATGGACGGCACCGTGCCGCGCCGCGCGATCGGCCCGCTGCTCGCGCGCATCGAGCAACTCGAAACGCGCTACGGGCTGCGCTGCATCAACGTGTTCCATGCGGGCGACGGCAACATGCATCCGCTGATCCTGTACAACGCGAACGATCCGGACGAGCTGCACCGCGCCGAGCAGTTCGGCGCGGAAATCCTCGAATGCTGCGTGGAATTCGGCGGCAGCGTGACGGGCGAGCACGGCGTCGGCATCGAAAAACTCAATTCGATGTGCGTGCAGTTCTCGCCGCAGGAGCGCGATGCGTTCTTCGCGGTCAAGCGCGCATTCGATCCGGCCGGGCTGCTGAACCCGGACAAGGGCATCCCGACCCGCGCGCGCTGCGCCGAATACGGTCGCCAGCACGTGCGCGGCGGGCTGCTGCCGCACCCCGACCTGCCGCGTTTCTGAACGGCGCACGGGTCGCGGCTCCGCACCGGCGGCCGCGGTGCGGGGCTCTGCCGCGCCCGCGCGGCGCGGTCGCGCGCCGGCGCCGGCATGCCGCACGCGAGACGGGGCTTAGGGATAGTCGCGATGTGGAATCGCGCCACCCCGGTACAATCGACCGAACAACAAGTCGAGGCAGCAACAGAACATGGAAGAGGACGACATCGTCGCCGGATGGGCCGAGCGCGTTCGCGCGGCCAGTGCCGACGGCCGGCCGCTGCGGATTCGCGGCGGCGGCACCAAGGACTGGTACGGCCAGGCGCTCGACGGCGAAATACTCGACACGCGCGCGTTTCAGGGCATCGTGTCGTACGACCCGGCCGAGCTCGTCGTCACGGTCCGCGCGGGCACGCCGCTCGCGCAGCTTGAAACCGTCCTCGCCGAGTGCGGCCAGATGCTGCCGTTCGAGCCGCCGCATTTCGGCCGCGCGGCCACCGTCGGCGGCTGCGTCGCGGCCGGCCTCGCGGGCCCGCGCCGCGCCACCTGCGGCGCACCGCGCGATTTCGTGCTCGGCGTCACGCTGATGAACGGCCGCGGCGACATGCTGCGCTTCGGCGGGCAGGTCGTGAAGAACGTCGCCGGCTACGACGTGTCGCGGCTGATGGCCGGCGCGCTCGGCACGCTCGGGCTGATGCTCGACCTGTCGATCAAGGTACTGCCGATGCCTGTCGCCGAGGTCACGCTGAAGTTCGAGATGACCGCGACCGACGCGGTGCGCAAGCTCAACGAATGGGGCGGTCATCCGTTGCCGGTCAGCGCGAGCGCGTGGCGCAACGGCACGCTCGTGCTGCGCCTGTCGGGCGCGGAAGCCGCCGTCAAATCCGCGAAAACGCTGCTCGGCGGCGAAGTCGTCGACGCGGTCGAGGCCGAGCGCTTCTGGGCCGGCCTGCGCGAGCACACCGACCCGTTCTTCAACGGCATCCCGCCCGGCTACGCGCTGTGGCGCCTGTCGCTGCCGTCGATCACCGAACCGATGCACCTGCCCGGCACCCAGTTGATGGAATGGGGCGGCGCGCAGCGCTGGTGGATCACCGACGCCGACGCGCAGACCGTGCGCATGAGCGCGAAGCAGGCCGGCGGCCATGCGACGCTGTTCCGCGCGGGCGATACCTACGACCGCAGCGCGGGCGTGTTCACGCCGCTGCCCGCGCCGATGATGAAGATCCACCGCGGGCTGAAAAGCGCATTCGATCCCGCGCGCATCTTCAATCGCGGCCGGCTGTACCCTGATCTCTGAGGGATCGATGCAAACGAATCTCGCCGATTTCATCCGCAACACGCCCGACGGCGACGAGGCCGACGCGATCCTGCGCAAGTGCGTGCACTGCGGGTTCTGCACCGCGACCTGCCCGACCTATCAACTGCTCGGCGACGAACTCGACGGCCCGCGCGGCCGCATCTACCTGATCAAGCAGATGGTCGAAGGCGCGGCCGTCACGCGCAGCACGCAACAGCACCTCGACCGCTGCCTCACGTGCCGCAGCTGCGAGACGACCTGCCCGTCCGGCGTCCAGTACGGCCGGCTCGTCGAGATCGGCCGCAAGCACGTCGAGGCGCAGGTGGAGCGCCCGGCGCAGCAGCGGCTGATGCGCCGCGTACTCGCGAGCGTCGTGCCGAACGCCGCGCTGTTCTCGCCGGTGATGCGGCTCGGCCAGCACGTGCGGCCGCTGCTGCCGAAGCGGCTGCGCGACAAGGTGCCGCCGCGCACGCGGCTGCTCGAATGGCCGCATCGCACGCATACGCGCAAGATGCTGATGCTCGGCGGCTGCGTGCAGCCGTCGATGCTGCCGAACATCAACATCGCGACCGCGCGCGTGCTCGACGCGCTCGGCATCGAGACGGTCGTCGCGCCCGACGCGGGCTGCTGCGGCGCGATCCGCCTGCACCTGAACTATCACGACGAAGCGCTCGACGACGCACGCCGCAACATCGACGCGTGGTGGCCGCACGTCGAACAGGGCGTCGAGACGATCGTGATGAACGCGTCGGGCTGCGGCGCGACGGTGCTCGAATACGCGCACCTGCTGCGCGACGATCCGGCCTACGCGGAAAAGGCGCAGCGCATCGTGTCGCTGACGCGCGACATCTCCGACGTGCTGCTCGCGTTCGAGGCCGAACTCGCGACGATCGCGCGGCGCCGCGCGATCCATACGGTCGCGTACCACCCGCCGTGCACGCTGCAGCACGGCCAGCAGTCGCGCGGCAAGGTCGAGCGCCTGCTGGAGACGCTCGGCATCGACGTGCGGCTGCCGGCCGACAGCCACCTGTGCTGCGGCTCGGCCGGCACCTACTCGCTGACGCAGCCGTCGCTGTCGTACCGGTTGCGCAAGCAGAAGCTGCTGAAGCTGCAGGCGCTCGAACCGCAGATGATCGTGTCCGGCAACATCGGCTGCATCGCGCATCTGCAGAGCGGCACGCAGGTGCCGGTCGCTCATTGGGTCCAGCTCGTCGAGCATTTGCTGTACGGCTAGAGGCTGTTCACGCCGATAACGGGCGGGCGCGCGGCGTCCGTATAATGAGCGGATCGATGCGCCGCGTGTCGCCGCGCATCGGCTTCATGTCCGCTTCCGTGCCTGCTTTCGTGCTCGCCATGTCCGATCTCGCCGCCCGCCTCGACTCCGTTCACCGCCGCATCGCCGACGCCGCCCGCGCGGCCGGCCGCGATCCCGCCACCGTCTCGCTGCTCGCCGTGTCGAAGACGTTTCCGGCCGACGACGTGCGCGCCGCGCATGCGGCCGGGCAGCGTGCGTTCGGCGAAAACTACGTGCAGGAATCGATCGACAAGATCGACGCGCTCGCCGACTTGCGCGCGAGCCTCGAATGGCATTTCATCGGGCCGCTGCAATCGAACAAGACGCGCGCCGTCGCCGAGCGCTTCGACTGGGTCCATTCGGTCGACCGGCTGAAGATCGCGCAGCGCCTGTCGGAACAGCGCCCCGCGCATCTGCCGCCGCTGAACGTGTGCGTGCAGGTGAACATCAGCGGCGAGGCGTCGAAGAGCGGCGTCGCGCCGGCCGACGTGGCCGAGGTCGCACGTGCGGTCGCCGCGCTGCCGTCGCTGCGGCTGCGCGGCCTGATGGCGATTCCCGAACCGGCCGGCGACACCGACGCGCAACGCGCGCCGCATCGCGCGCTGCGCGCGTTGTTCGACGCGTTGCGCGCCGACGGCCTGCCGCTCGACACGCTGTCGATGGGCATGTCCGCCGATCTCGACGCTGCGGTGCTCGAAGGCGCGACGATCGTGCGCGTCGGCACCGCGATCTTCGGCGCGCGCGATTACGCGCACTGAGCGCGCTCTTTTCCGCCTTTCCGTCCACTCACTCGCTCATTCCCGACATCATGAAAATCGCATTCATCGGCGGCGGCAACATGGCCGCGGCCCTGATCGGCGGCCTGATCAAGCGCGGCGTCGCCGCGGACGGCCTGTACGCCATCGACGTCAACGAGGACGTCCGCGCGCGCGCCGCACAGCAGTTCGGCATCCGTACCGGCGCGGCCGTCGACGCGACGCTCGCCGACTACGACGCGATCGTGCTCGCGGTGAAGCCGCAGGTGCTGCACGACGTCGCGCAGGCGCTCGCACCGCACCTGAAGTCGCAGCTCGTGATCAGCATCGCGGCCGGCATCCGCGGCACGGATCTCGCCCGCTGGCTCGGCGGCTACGCGCGCGTCGTGCGCACGATGCCGAACACGCCCGCGCTGGTCGGCATGGGCGTGACGGGCCTCGCCGCGCTGCCGGGCGTCGACGCGGCCGGCCGCGAACTCGCGTCGGACGTGCTCGGCGCGGTCGGCGAGATCGTGTGGTTCGACGACGAAGCGCGGCTCGACGCGGTCACCGCGATTTCGGGCAGCGGCCCCGCGTACGTGTTCTATTTCATCGAAGCGCTGCAGGAAGCCGCGCGCCGTCTCGGCATGAACGACGAGCAGGGCCGCGCGCTCGCGGTCGCGACGTTCACGGGCGCCGCGCAGCTCGCCGCGCAATCGGGCGAACCGGCGAGCGTGCTGCGCGAACGCGTGACGTCGAAGGGCGGCACGACCGCCGCCGCGCTCGCGGCGTTCGACGCGCAGGCCGTGAAGGAAGCGATCGTGCGCGGCGCGCTCGCGGCCGAAGCGCGGGCGAAGGAAATGGGCGACGAGCTCGGCCGCGCGTAAGCGCGACAGCGGCGCCGGTTTGGCCGGCGCCGGACGTAAAAAAAGCGACCGTCGGGTCGCTTTTTCGTTGGCACCGCGCGAAAAGACGCGCGCAGTGTCGGTCAGTTGCCGGCCAGCAGGTAATGCACGGCGATGCCGGCGAACAGCACACCGCCGAGCCAGTTGTTGTGGCGGAACGCCGCGAAGCACGGCATCCGTTCGCGATCCTTGATCAGCGTGTAGTGATACAGCGCGCAACCGACCGCCGCCGCCCAGCCCGCCCAGTACGCGAGGCCGAAGCCGAGCGTCACGCCGATCCACACGTAGATGCCGAGCGTCGCCGCGTAGCACGCCATCACGGCCGCGACGTCGAAACGGCCGAACGTCAGCGCGGACGTGCGGATGCCGATCTTGATGTCGTCGTCGCGATCGACCATCGCATATTCAGTGTCGTACGCGACCGACCAGAAGATGTTCGCGACCAGCATCACCCACGCCAGCATCGGCACCGTGTCCTGCACGGCCGCGAACGCCATCGGGATGCCGAAGCCGAACGCGATGCCGAGATACGCCTGCGGAATCGCGAAGAAGCGCTTCATGAACGGATAGGAGCCGGCGACGAACAGCGCGACGACCGACAATTCCTTCGTCAGCGTATTGAGCGGCAGGATCAGCAGGAACGCGATGAACGACAGCCCGACCGCGATCGCGACGGCTTCCCATGCGCGGATCTTCCCCGACGTCAGCGGCCGGTCGGCCGTGCGCTTCACGTGGCGGTCGAAATCGCGGTCGGCGTAGTCGTTCATCGCGCAGCCGGCCGAGCGCATCAGCAGCGTGCCGAGCGTGAAGATCACGAGCAGCGGCCAGCGCGGGTGGCCGTCCGACGCGATCCACAGCGCGTTGAGCGTCGGCCACAGCAGCAGCAGGCTGCCGATCGGCTTGTCCATCCGGACGAGCCGCAGATACAGGGGAAAGCGGGCAAGCATGGCGAAGCACCGGGAAGAGAATCCCGGCATTTTAGAGCCGACCGGTGCTCCGCGTCATGTCGGCGCGGCCCGCGGCCGGCGGTCGTGGCGGGCCGGCTGGCCGCCGCGGCCCGCTGCGCGCGGCCGTGCCGCTGTGCGCATCATTCAGGGGCCAGATTCCAGGCCGCCCCGGATTGGGCCAGCCTGCCGCCCCCGGCCGCGCCGGGCTTATGCAAGCAGCGACCGCAGCATCCATGCGGTCTTTTCATGCGTCTGCAGGCGCTGGGTCAGCAGATCGGCGGTCGGCTCGTCGCTCGCCGCGTCGGCGATCGGGAAGATGTCGCGCGCGGTGCGCACGACCGCCTCGTGCCCTTCGACGAGCTGGCGAATCATGTCCTCGGCGGCCGGCACGCCCTTCGCTTCCGGCACCGACGACAGTTTCGCGAATTCGCCGAACGTGCCGGGCGCGACGACGCCCAGCGTGCGAATGCGCTCGGCGACGGAATCGACCGCGAGCCACAGTTCGTTGTACTGCTCCTCGAACATCAGGTGCAGCGTGTTGAACATCGGTCCGGTCACGTTCCAGTGGAAATTGTGGGTCTTCAGGTACAGCGAAAACGTATCGGCGAGCAGGCGCGACAGGCCGTCCGCGATGTTCTTGCGGTCCTTGTCGCTGATACCGATGTTGATCTGCGTGGCGTTGCCTTTCTTGGCCATCTTCGGGACTCCTCATTCGACATGTTGAACCGGCGAAAATGCGTCGAGCAATCCGCATGCCGTGTCGCGCGGCATGCGTTCGCGACTCGCCATTCTAGCGTCGCGAATCGGGCGTCGCACTACGCGAGCGCATGCAGCGCCTGCGCGGCCAGCTCCGCCGCCCCGCCGACGACGATCGCGAAGCCGACCCCGTAGCGCGCCAGCTCCGCCGGCGAGCGCAGAATGGGCGACGCGGCCGCGCGCACGTTGAGCATCATTTGCGTCATGGTCGTCACTCCTTTGACAAGACATCGTTCAGAGAAGAAACGGCCGGTCGCTGGACCGGCCGTTTCACGTTGCTGCATGACTGCGTGACTGCGTGACTGCATCAGCACGCGGCCGGGTTCATGCGAGGTCGAAGCGGTCGAGGTTCATCACCTTGTTCCAGGCCGCCACGAAATCGCGCGCGAACTTCTCCTTCGCATCCGCGCTGCCGTACACCTCGGCCAGCGCGCGCAACTGCGAGTGCGAGCCGAAGATCAGGTCGACGCGCGTGCCCGTCCACTTGACTGCGCCCGTCGCACGGTCGCGCCCTTCGAACACGTCGTTCGCGGCCGACACCGGCTTCCATTCCGTGCCCATGTCGAGCAGGTTCACGAAGAAGTCGTTCGTCAGCGTTTCCGGACGATCGGTGAACACGCCATGCTTCGCATCGCCGGCATTCGCGCCGAGCACGCGCAGGCCGCCGACGAGCACCGTCATCTCCGGCGCGCTCAGCGTCAGCAACTGGGCCTTGTCGACCAGCAGCGCCTCGGCCGGCGTCTTGTACGCATGCTTCAGGTAGTTGCGGAACCCGTCCGCCACCGGCTCGAGCACGGCCATCGCTTCGACGTCGGTTTCTTCCTGCGACGCATCCGTGCGGCCCGGTGCGAACGGCACCGTAATCGCGACACCGGCGTGCTTCGCCGCCTGCTCGACGCCGGCCGCACCGGCCAGCACGATCAGGTCGGCCAGCGACACCTTCTTGCCGCCGGTCTGCGCATCGTTGAACGCCTTCTGCACGCCTTCGAGCGTTTCGAGCACCGCCGCGAGCGCCGCCGGCTGGTTCACTTCCCAGTCCTTCTGCGGGGCGAGGCGGATGCGCGCACCGTTCGCGCCGCCGCGCTTGTCCGAGCCGCGGAACGTCGCCGCCGACGCCCATGCGGTCGACACGAGCTGCGACACCGACAGGCCCGTGGCCAGCACCTTCGCCTTCAGCGCGGCGACGTCGGCGTCGTCGATCAGCGGGTGATCGACGGCCGGGACCGGGTCCTGCCACAGCAGGTGTTCCGCCGGCACGTCCGGGCCGAGGTAACGGGAACGCGGGCCCATGTCGCGGTGCGTGAGCTTGAACCACGCGCGTGCGAACGCGTCGGCGAATTCGGCCGGATTCTCGTAGAAGCGGCGCGAGATCTTTTCGTAGGCCGGGTCGAAACGCAGCGACAGGTCGGTCGTCAGCATCGTCGGACGATGCTTCTTCGACGCGTCGTACGCATCGGGAATCACTTCGCCGGCATCCTTCGCGACCCACTGGTGCGCACCGGCCGGGCTCTTCGTGAGCTCCCACTCGTAGCTGAACAGGTGCTTGAAGAAGTCGTTGCTCCACTGCGTCGGCGTCGACGTCCACGTGACTTCGAGGCCGCTCGTGATCGTGTCCTTGCCCTTGCCCGTGCCGAACGTGCTCTTCCAGCCGAGGCCCTGCTGCTCGATGCCCGCGGCTTCCGGCTCGGGGCCGACGTTCGACGCCGGGCCGGCGCCGTGCGTCTTGCCGAACGTGTGGCCGCCCGCGATCAGCGCGACCGTTTCCTCGTCGTTCATCGCCATCCGCGCGAACGTCTCGCGGATGTCGTGCGCGGCGGCGACCGGGTCCGGGTTGCCGTCCGGGCCTTCCGGGTTCACGTAGATCAGGCCCATCTGCACCGCGGCGAGCGGGTTTTCGAGCTCGCGCTTGCCCGTGTAGCGGCTGTTCGGGCCGCCGCTCAGTTCCAGCCAGATCTTTTCCGAACCCCAGTAGACGTCGTCCGGTTCCCACGTGTCGGCGCGGCCGCCCGCATAGCCGAACGTCTTGAAGCCCATCGATTCGAGCGCGACGTTGCCGGTCAGGATCAGCAGGTCGGCCCACGAGATGTTGCGGCCGTACTTCTGCTTGATCGGCCACAGCAGGCGGCGCGCCTTGTCGAGGCTCACGTTGTCCGGCCAGCTGTTGAGCGGCGCGAAGCGCTGCTGCCCGCCGCCCGCGCCGCCGCGGCCGTCGGCCGTGCGGTACGTGCCGGCGCTATGCCAGGCCATGCGCACGAACAGGCCGCCGTAGTGGCCGAAGTCGGCCGGCCACCAGTCCTGCGACGTCGTCATCAGCGCGTGCAGGTCCTGCTTCACCGCGGCGAGATCGAGCGTCTTGAACGCTTCCGCGTAGTCGAAATCGGGGTCCATCGGATCGGATAGCGCCGAATGCCGATGCAGGACGTTGAGGTTCAGCTGATTCGGCCACCAGTCCTTGTTCGTCGTGCCGCTGCCTGCGGTGTGGTTGAACGGGCACTTCGTTTCGTTCGACATGCTTTTTCTCCTTGTCTTGCTCGTAGGCCCCCACGTGCCGGGCGCGGTTCGTGGAGCATTGCGGGGGGATGAAACGGAACAGGCGGTTCCTCCTGTCGTACTACGGGATGTCGCGCGCGGCCTGCGACACGCATTCCCGTTGCCACGCGCCGCAGGCGGGGCGCGCGCGGAAGCGGCTGCCGGCACGCGTCGTGCCGGCGAGGCGGCCGGCTTGTCGGGTATCGGACCTGCAATGCTTCCTCATGGCTCGACGGCGGGTGAATCGGGGGAACACAGGACCGGCGTGCGGCGGCACTCATCCGCCATACACACGGTCCGCCAGGTATGCGAACGCAATCGGGCGCAGGCTGCGAACCGCCGCCCTGGCGCGATGTACGACCGTGTCGCGCGACGGGGTGTTCCGCTGCGCGTGCTGCAATACCGACCGCATCATGACATCCTCCTTTGACGCTTGCATTCAACCTGCATCCCGAACGTCGGCGCGACGCCGATCCATGGAGAGGATTCTACCTATATCTATCAATTATTTGAATTTGATAAATTTCATCTATGCGATAGGGAAAAATAAACGGGGTCGCACGACCCCGTTCATCACGCTGCCACACACGCCTGCGCCAGCGCGTCAGTTCATCGTGGCCGGCATGTCGAGCTTCGCGACACCCGGCAACTCGCACGCGGCGATCGCGTCGCTGATCGCGTCGATCGCGGGCATCCGTGTGAAGCTCTTGCGCCACACGAGCACCACGCGGCGGTCGGGCACCGGTTCGTTGAACGGCACGTACGACAACAGCTCGGCGTCGGGCCCGTTCGCGCGCGGGCCGACCTCGGCGACCGACATCCGCGGCAGCACGGTGATGCCGACGCCGCTCGCGACCATGTGGCGAATGGTTTCGAGCGACGAGCCCTCGAAGGTCTTCTGGATGCCGTCGGCCGTCTGCGAGAAGCGCATCAGTTCCGGACACACGCCGAGCACGTGATCGCGGAAGCAGTGGCCGTTGCCGAGCAGCAGCATGGTTTCCTGCTTCAGGTCCTCGGCGTCGATTTCGTCGCGCTTCTCCCACGGATGGCCGGCCGGCAGCGCGACGACGAACGGCTCGTCGTACAACGGCCGCACCATCAGGCCGGTTTCGGGGAACGGCAGCGCCATGATCGCGGCGTCGATCTCGCCCTGCTTCAGCAGTTCGAGCAGCTTCAGCGTGTAGTTCTCCTGCAGCATCAGCGGCATCTGCGGAACACGCTGGATCATCTGCTTGACGAGCGTCGGCAGCAGGTACGGCCCGATCGTGTAGATCACGCCGAGGCGGAACGGGCCGACGAGCGGGTCCTTGCCCTGCTTCGCGATCTCCTTGATCGCGAAGGTCTGCTCGAGCACGCGCTGCGCCTGGGTGACGATCTGGTCGCCGATCGGCGTCACGCTCACTTCGCTCGCGCCGCGCTCGAAAATCTGCACGTTGAGCTCGTCTTCGAGCTTCTTGATCGCCACCGACAGCGTCGGCTGGCTCACGAAGCACGCTTCGGCCGCGCGACCGAAATGCCGCTCGCGCGCGACCGCGACGATGTACTTCAATTCAGTCAGGGTCATTGTGGGTCAATCAGGGATATACAGGCGA
Organism: Burkholderia sp. LAS2; assembly: GCF_018417615.1. Taxonomy (NCBI): domain Bacteria; kingdom Pseudomonadati; phylum Pseudomonadota; class Betaproteobacteria; order Burkholderiales; family Burkholderiaceae; genus Burkholderia; species Burkholderia sp. LAS2. The sequence goes on along the minus strand of NZ_CP071052.1, from coordinate 1,187,422 downwards.
TAGGTTTAATTTATACACCGGTTGGCACCGGTTCGCCAAGTTTCTCTGCATCGCGATGCGTCGAGTGGCGGCTTTCGATCCGGCCCCAGGGCCGGTCGATCAGGCTTTCAGGTACTGCTCGCGCGCGCCGAGCCAGCGCGCGAGATGCTGGGTGACGACCTCCGGATACGCGGCAATCAGCCGCGCGGCGGCCTCGCGGGCCGGATCGATCAGCCAGCCGTCGGTCTCGAGGTTCGCGAAGCGCAGCATCGCCGCGCCCGACTGGCGCGCGCCGAGGAATTCGCCGGGGCCGCGGATTTCGAGGTCGCGCCGCGCGATCTCGAAGCCGTCGGTCGTCTCGCGCATCGTCTTCAACCGCTCGCGGCCCGCGATCGACAGCGGCCCGGTGTACAGCAGCACGCACACCGACGCCGCGGTGCCGCGCCCGACGCGGCCGCGCAACTGGTGCAGCTGCGCGAGGCCGAAACGCTCGGCGTGCTCGATGACCATCAGCGACGCGTTCGGCACGTCGACGCCGACCTCGATCACGGTCGTCGCGACCAGCAGCTGCACTTCGTTGCGCGTGAACGCGTCCATCACGGCCGCCTTGTCGGCCGGCGACAGCCGGCCATGCACGAGGCCGACCTTCAACTCGGGCAGCGCCGCGGCCAGCGTCTCGTAGGTTTCGACGGCCGTCTGCAGTTGCAGCGTCTCGCTCTCCTCGATCAGCGGGCACACCCAGTACACCTGGCGCCCGGTCAGCGCGGCCTCGCGCACGCGGGCGATCACCTCGTCGCGCCGCGCGTCGCCCACCAGCCGCGTCAGCACCGGCGTGCGACCCGGCGGCAGCTCGTCGATCGTCGACACCTCGAGATCCGCGTAGTACGTCATCGCGAGCGTGCGCGGAATCGGCGTGGCCGACATCATCAGCTGGTGCGGCTGGAAGTCGCGCGCGCCGTTGGCCGCATTCGCGGCCTTCGCGCGCAGCGCGAGACGCTGCTCGACGCCGAAGCGGTGCTGCTCGTCGACGATCACGAGGCCGAGCCGCGCGAATTCGACCGTGTCCTGGATGATCGCGTGCGTGCCGATCACGAGCTGCGCGGTGCCGAGCGCGGCCGCCTCGATCGCCGCGCGTTTCTCCTTCGCTTTCAGGCTGCCCGCGAGCCACGCCACCGTGACGCCGAGCGGCTCGAGCCATGCGCGCAGCTTGCGCGCGTGCTGTTCCGCGAGGATTTCGGTCGGGGCCATCAGCGCGGCCTGGTAGCCGGCGTCGATCGCCTGCGTGGCGGCCAGCGCCGCGACGACCGTCTTGCCGCTGCCGACGTCGCCCTGCAGCAGCCGCTGCATCGGGTGCGCGAGCGTGAGGTCGTGCGCGATCTCGTCGACGACGCGCGCCTGCGCGCCCGTCAGCGTGAACGGCAGCGCCGCGTAAAAGCGCGTGGTCAGTGCGTCGGCATCGGTCGCGGTGCGGCGCGGCATCGCGGGCGCGGCGCGCGTGCGGCGCTCCTCGTGCGCCCGCTTCAGCGACAGCTGCTGCGCGAGCAGCTCCTCGAACTTGATGCGCGTCCACGCAGGATGCGAGCCGTCCATCAGCGCGGCTTCGTCCGAATCGACGCGCGGGTGGTGCAGGATGCGCACGGCCTGCTCGAGCGACGGCACGTCGAGCGGCTTCAGGTAATCGCGCTGGATCTCGGGCGGCAGCAGTTCGGGCAGCGGCGTGCGTTCGACCGCGTTCTCGATCGCCTTGCGCAGATACGCCTGCGACACGCCGGCCGTACTCGGATAGACGGGCGTGAGCACCTGCGGCAGCGGTGCGTCGGCTTCGACGACGCGCACGGCCGGATGCACCATTTCCATCCCGAAGAAGCCGCCGCGCACGTCGCCGCGCACGCGCAGCCGCTGGCCGACGGCCATCTGCTTGACCTGCGACCCGTAGAAATTCAGGAAGCGCAGCACGAGCTGCTCGCCGTCGTCGTCCTGGATCTTCACGACGAGCTGGCGGCGCGGCCGATACGCGACCTCGTTGTCGAACACGACACCTTCGGTCTGCGCGATGCCGCCCGGCAGCAACTCGCCGATCGGCGTGAGCGTGGTCTCGTCCTCGTAGCGCATCGGCAGGTGCAGCACGAGATCGATCGAACGCGTGAGGCCGAGCTTCGCGAGCTTGTCGGCGGTTTTCACGGGCTTGTCGGCGACTGCCTTTTTCTTGCGCTTCGCACCGGCCGCGCCGGCTTCGTCGCTCGCGGCGGCGCCGTCGGCGTCGGGCGCGGCGGCCGCGGGCTGCGCGAGCCGGCCGTCGGCGCCGCGCTTCGGGCCGGTGCGGCGCGCGCCGGGGCCCGATGCGGCCGGCGCGGGCGTGGCGGCATCGTCCGCGTCGAACGGATCGGCGGAATCGGCAACGGCAGCGGGGGAACGGCGTGGTGACACAGGCATCGGATCGTCTGGGTGCTTCGCAAGGCAAGTACAATAGCGGCTTTCACGTCGTCCGAACGAACGACGCCGGCCAGGCCGCGCATCCCGTCATCATAGCGGCTCGCGCGCCCCAATTACGCGTTTCCGCCCTGCCGGCGACGCCCGCCGGCCGCTTCGAACCAGCCCGCATGTTCACGCTTTCCGATTTCGATTTCAATCTGCCGCCCGAGCTGATTGCACAAACCGCGCTGCCCGATCGCACCGCGAGCCGCCTGCTCGAGGTGGATCGCACCGTCGAGCCCGCACGCCTCGTCGACCGCCATTTCGCCGAGCTGCCGGCGTGCATCGCGCCCGGCGACCTGCTCGTGTTCAACGATACCAAGGTGCTGAAGGCGCGTTTCTTCGGCCAGAAGGCCAGCGGCGGCAAGATCGAGGTACTGATCGAGCGCGTGACCGGCACGCACACGGCGCTCGCGCAGATCCGCGCGAGCAAGTCGCCGGGCGCCGGCACGACGCTGCGTCTGGCCGACGCGTTCGACGTGACGGTCGGCGAGCGCGTCGAGCCGTTCTTCACGCTGCACTTCCCCGCGCCGTGCCTGGACCTGATCGAACAGTACGGCCGCCTGCCGCTGCCGCCGTATATCGAGCACGATCCCGACGCGACCGACGAAACGCGCTACCAGACTGTCTACGCGAGCAATCCGGGCGCGGTCGCAGCGCCTACGGCCGGGCTGCATTTCGATCAGCCGCTGCTGGAGAAGCTCGACGCGATGGGCGTCGAGCGCGCGACGCTGACGCTGCACGTCGGCGCCGGCACGTTCCAGCCGGTGCGCGTCGACAACATCGCCGAGCACAAGATGCACAGCGAGTGGTACGACCTGCCGCAGTCGCTCGTCGACAGGATCGCCGCGACCCGCGCACGCGGCGGCAACGTGATCGCGGTCGGCACGACGTCGATGCGCGCGCTCGAAGCCGCGGCGCGCAGTGCCGACGAAGCGGGCCGCGCGCTCGCGGCGACGCAGGCCGAAACCGACATCTTCATCACGCCCGGCTACCGTTTCCGCGTGGTCGACCGGCTCGTCACGAATTTCCACCTGCCGAAATCGACGCTGCTGATGCTGGTGTCCGCGTTCGCGGGCGTCGAGACGATCCGCGCCGCGTACCGGCACGCGATCGCCGAACGCTACCGGTTCTTCAGCTACGGCGACGCGATGCTGCTCACGCGGCGCGACACGCCGGAGACGTCGGGCGCGTAAGCGCAGTCCGCAGCATGGGCTTGATGCGCACGACGGCCAGCGCGTCGCACGGCCACCGCGCCCTTTTTTGCGTTGCGTGCGCTACTCTGGCGCGCACCCGCTTTTTCCCGCCACCGGATTCCCGGCGGCGTTTCCAACATGCGCCGGGCTTGCGATCCGGAGTCAGCGCTTCAGCGCATACTCCGGTCCCATGCAGAGCTTTTTCCGGTAGCGAGGAGAACAACACGATGACCGAAGGTTCATCCCACGATACGCACGCCCCCGTGCAGGACCGCCCGGCCAACGGGCTCGAATTCGAATTGCTGACGACCGACGGCCACGCGCGCCGCGGCCGCGTGAAGCTCAATCACGGCACGGTCGAGACGCCCATCTTCATGCCGGTCGGCACGTACGGCACCGTGAAGGCGATCCAGCCGCGCGAGCTGCACGAGATCAAGGCCCAGATCATCCTCGGCAACACGTTCCACCTGTGGCTGCGCCCGGGCCTCGACACGATCGACGCGCACGGCGGCCTGCACGGCTTCATGGGCTGGAACAAGCCGATCCTGACCGACTCGGGCGGCTTCCAGGTGTTCTCGCTCGGCGACCTGCGCAAGATCACCGAGGACGGCGTCACGTTCGCGTCGCCGATCAACGGCGACAAGCTGTTCCTGTCGCCGGAGGTGTCGATGCAGATCCAGAAGGTGCTGAACTCGGACATCGTGATGCAGTTCGACGAATGCACGCCGTACGCGACCAACGGCGTGCCGACCACGCACAAGGAAGCGGCCGACTCGATGCGCATGTCGCTGCGCTGGGCGAAGCGCTCGCTCGACGAATTCGACCGGCTCGGCAACCCGAACGCGCTGTTCGGGATCGTCCAGGGCGGGATGTTCGAGGACCTGCGCGACGAATCGCTCGCGGGTCTCGCCGAACTCGGCTTCCACGGCCTCGCGATCGGCGGGCTGTCGGTGGGCGAGCCGAAGGAAGACATGATGCGCGTGCTGCGCCACGTGGGCCCGAAGCTGCCGGCCAACAAGCCGCACTACCTGATGGGCGTCGGCACGCCGGAGGACCTGGTCGAGGGCGTCGCGAACGGCATCGACATGTTCGACTGCGTGATGCCGACCCGCAACGCGCGCAACGGCTGGCTCTTCACGCGCTTCGGCGACGTGAAGATCCGTAACGCAACGCACAAGAATTCGCTGAAGCCGCTCGATTCGACCTGCTCGTGCTACACCTGCCAGAATTTCTCGCGCGGCTACCTGCATCACCTGCACCGGGTCGGCGAGATCCTCGGCGCACAGCTGAACACGATCCACAACCTGCACTACTACCTGCAGCTGATGAGCGAGATCCGCGACGCGATCGAAACGCATACGTTCGACGCATTCCGGCAGCGCTTCGCGGAGGATCGGGCCAGAGGGGTCGACTGACGGGCCGCCCCATAGGACACGACCTAAAAGAAAGCCATATCCAATGGGACACGCACCAAAAAACCCGATCCAACCGCCGGACGGGGCCGCCAAACATTACAATTGCCTTTCCAAACAAGTCGCAACGGTATCGGATCATGCTTTAACAGCTTGATCCGCAAGCGCATTTGCTGCGCCGTTTGCACATGGGGCCGGTGGTAGAATAACCGGCTTATTTTTCGATCTTCCCCTACGGAGAGACCAACGTGCCGTTCATTTCCAATGCCTTCGCGCAAGGTGCCGGTGGCGCCGAATCGAGCCTGATGAGCTTCCTGCCGCTCATCCTGATGTTCGCGGTGCTGTACTTCATCATGATTCGTCCGCAGATGAAGCGCCAGAAGGAACACCGCAACATGCTCGCGGCCATGGCGAAGGGCGACGAAGTCGTCACGAGCGGCGGCCTCGTCGGCAAGGTGACGAAGGTCACCGAAGGCTACATCGGCGTCGAAATCGCCGAAGGCACCGAAATCACCGTGCAGAAGGCTGCCGTCACGACCATTCTGCCGAAGGGCACGATCAAGTCGCTGTAAGGCTTACACCGAGCGTCCGGCTCCCCGCGACGTGCCCGCCTGAGAGAGCGGGCCGCCGCGGCGCCGGACGCGACGCTTTCACGCCAACCACCCGTTCGGCCCCCTCATGAATCGTTACCCACTCTGGAAATATGTCGTGATGGTCGTGGCGCTCGCCATCGGCCTTCTGTACACATTGCCCAACTTCTTCGGCGAAGCGCCGGCGGTGCAGGTGTCGAGCGGCAAGGCCACGGTCAAGCTCGACTCGACCACGCTGACCCAGGTCGAATCGGCGCTCGCGTCCGCGCAGATCAAGCCGGACGACATCACCTTCGAGAACACGGCGACCGGCGCGAACATCCGCGTGCGCCTGAAGGACACCGATACGCAGCTGCGCGTCAAGGACCTGCTGCAGAAATCGCTGAACACCGACCCGAACGATCCGCAGTACGTCGTCGCACTGAACCTGCAGAGCGCGTCGCCGCGCTGGCTGACCGCGCTACACGCGCTGCCGATGTATCTCGGCCTCGACCTGCGCGGCGGTGTGCACTTCCTGCTCCAGGTCGACATGACGGGCGCGCTCACGAAGAAGCTCGACTCCGACGCGTCCGACGCACGCACGCTGCTGCGCGACAAGAACATCCGCGACGGCGGCGTGAGCCGCGTCGAGCAGTCCGTGGTCGTCAACTTCAGCGACGCGCAGACGGCGGAAGACGCCCGCAAGGTGCTCGCCGCGTCGATCACCGAGCTGCAATGGGCGACCCAGCCCGGCGGCGGCGGCACGCAAGTCGTCGGCACGTTCACGCCGGCCGTGCAGAAGGCCGTCGAGGACGCCGCGCTCAAGCAGAACCTGACGACGCTCCACAACCGCGTGAACGAGCTCGGCGTGTCCGAGCCGATCCTGCAGCAGCAAGGCAGCGACCGCATCGTCGTCGAACTGCCGGGCGTGCAGGACACCGCGAAGGCGAAGGACATCATCGGCCGCACCGCGACGCTCGAGGCGCGCCTCGCCGACCCGATCAACACGCACCCGAACCCGAACGACCCCGTGCCGCCGGGCGAGGAGCTGTTCACGCAAGGCAACCAGGCGCCCGTGCTGCTGAAGAAGGACGTGATCTTCACCGGCGACCGCATCATCGACGCATCGGCCGGCTTCGACGAACACCAGCGTCCGTCGGTCAACATCCGCCTCGATTCCGCGGGTGGCCGCGCGGTGCGCACGGTGTCGCGCGAGAACATCGGCAAGCCGATGGCGATGGTGCTGTTCGAGAAGGGCAAGGGCGAAGTGCTGACGGTCGCGACGATCCAGTCCGAACTCGGCGACCGCTTCCAGATCACGGGCCAACCGACGCCGCAGGCCGCGGCCGACCTCGCGCTGCTACTGCGCGCCGGTTCGCTCGCCGCGCCGATGGACATCATCGAGGAACGCACGATCGGCCCGAGCCTCGGCGCGGACAACATCAAGATGGGCATCCACTCGGTGATCTGGGGCTTCTGCGCGATCGCCGTGTTCATGATCGCGTACTACATGCTGTTCGGCGTGGTGTCGGTGATCGGCCTGTCGGTGAACCTGCTGCTGCTCGTCGCCGTGCTGTCGCTGATGCAGGCGACGCTGACGCTGCCCGGTATCGCGGCCATCGCGCTCGCGCTCGGTATGGCGATCGACTCGAACGTGCTGATCAACGAGCGCGTGCGTGAAGAACTGCGCGCCGGCCAGCCGCCGCAGCTCGCGATCCAGGCCGGCTACGCGCATGCATGGGCGACGATTCTCGACTCGAACGTCACGACGCTGATCGCCGGCCTCGCGCTGCTCGCGTTCGGCTCGGGCCCGGTTCGCGCGTTCGCGATCGTGCACTGCCTCGGCATCCTGACGTCGATGTTCTCCGCGGTGTTCTTCTCGCGCGGGATCGTCAACCTCTGGTACGGCGGCCGCAAGAAACTGAAGTCGCTCGCGATCGGCCAGGTGTGGAAGCCGGAAGGCGCGGCGGCCGCCGCGTCGTTCACCGACGCGGACGAATCGACCGACACCGCGCGCGCCGCGAAGCTCGCCGCCCCGGCGAAGGGCAACGTGCCGCGCGCCGGCAAGCCGCAGTTGCGCAACCGCGCGCAGCAACGCGTGTCGCCGAAGAAACCGGGCTCGACCCAATAAGGCCCCGGAGACGAAGCCATGGAATTTTTCCGCATCCGTAAAGACATTCCGTTCATGCGGCACGCGCTGGTGTTCAACGTGATCTCGCTGGTCACGTTCCTCGCCGCCGTGTTCTTCCTGTTCCACCGCGGGCTGCACCTGTCCGTCGAATTCACTGGCGGGACGGTGATCGAGGTGCAGTACCAGCAGGCCGCGGAGCTCGAGCCCGTGCGCGCGACGCTCGGCAAGCTCGGCTACGCCGACGCGCAGGTGCAGAACTTCGGCACGTCGCGCAACGTGCTGATCCGCCTGCAGCTGAAGGAAGGCCTCACGTCCGCGCAGCAGAGCGACCAGGTGATGGGCGCGCTGAAGGCGCAGAGCCCGGACGTCACGCTGCAGCGCGTCGAGTTCGTCGGCCCGCAGGTCGGCCGCGAGCTCGCGACCGACGGGCTGCTCGCGCTCGCGTGCGTCGTGATCGGCATCGTGATCTACCTGTCGTTCCGCTTCGAATGGAAGTACGCGGTGGCGGGCATCATCGCCAACCTGCACGACGTCGTGATCATTCTCGGCTTCTTCGCGTTCTTCCAGTGGGAGTTCTCGCTGGCGGTGCTCGCGGCGATCCTCGCGGTGCTCGGCTACTCGGTCAACGAGTCGGTCGTCATCTTCGACCGGATCCGGGAAACGTTCCGCCGCGAACGCAAGATGAGCGTGCAGGAAGTGATCAACCACGCGATCACGACCACGATGTCGCGCACGATCATCACGCACACGTCGACGGAAATGATGGTGCTGTCGATGTTCTTCTTCGGCGGCCCGACGCTGCACTACTTCGCGCTCGCGCTGACGGTCGGCATCATGTTCGGCATCTACTCGTCGGTGTTCGTCGCGGGCTCGCTCGCGATGTGGCTCGGCATCAAGCGCGAAGACCTGATCAAGGACAAGAAGACCGCGCACGATCCGGACGATCCGAACGCGGGCGCGCAGGTTTGAGCGCCACGCCGTTTCGGCATCGAAGCAAAACCGGCCCGTTTGGGCCGGTTTTTTTATGGGCGGGCCGCCGCCATGCGGCACGCAAACGGCTCGATCGGCGCCGTCGCGAGCGTCGGCTACAATCGTCACCGCCCTGCCCCGCCGCATGCCGGCCGCGCGCGTGAACCGGGCAAGCCCCCTCGTCACCCGTCCGAACGTGCGGTTCCGATGATGCTTCCCATGCCTGTCGTTCGTCGCCTCATCGTCTGCGCAGCCGCCGCGGCCACGTTCCCGTATGCGCCGCTCGTCGGTGCGCAACCGGCATCCGCGCCGCCCGCCGCTTCGCTGCCTGCCGCTTCACCCGCCGCCGCTTCGGTGCCCGCCACCCAACCGCCGTCGCCCTGCCCGCCCGACTGGGAGCGGCAACTCTGCGAACTGAAGGCGGCCGTCGAAGTGCTGAAGCGGCAACACCTGACCGACGTCGACATCGGCGCGCTACTCGACGCCGCCACCCACGAAGGCATCAAGACGCTGCCGTACGCGCGCTTCTTCAACGCGAAGGAAGAGCAGGAACGGCGCGACGACGAGCGGCGCGCGCGCGACGGCACGCCGGGCATCGGGATCGTGTTCGAGACGCGGCCCGACGGGCTGCACATCATCGACGTGATTCCCGATGCGCCGGCCGAAAAGGCCGGCGTGCGGCCCGACGATCTCGTCGTCGCGATGAACGACAAGAGCGTCGTCGGCCTCGACGGCAGCGCGCTGCCGAAGCTCACGAAGGGCGACGCGGGCGTGCCGCTGAAGCTCACGGTGCAGCGCGGCCCGACGCATGCGGTGCTGAGCTTCGCGCCCGTGCGCGCGATCGTCAAACCGCATCCGGCGACCGCGAAGCGGCTCGACGGCGACGTCCTGTACACGCGGCTGTCGAGCTTCCCGGAGCCGGCGGTCGGCGACTATATCGACGCGGTGCAGGCCGCGCGCCGCGCGGGCCCGCCGGTGAAACAGCTGATCCTCGACCTGCGCATCAACGGCGGCGGCGCGCTCAATGCGGCGATCGGCATCACCGCGCTGTTCGCGGGACGCGACCGCACCGCGATGGTGACGGTCGAGCGCGACGGCACGCACCGCCGCCGCTACACGACCAACTGGCCCGACTACGAACTGCCCGTCATGCGCGGGCAGGATCCGCTCGCGCCGCTGCAGGCCGACGACTGGTGGCGCACCGTGCCGCTCGTCGTGCTCGTCGACGGGCAGAGCGCGTCGGCCGCCGAAGCAACCGCGGCGGCGCTGAAGGATCTCGGCCGCGCGCAACTGCTCGGCATGCCGACCTACGGGAAAGGGCTCGCGCAGACGGGCGTCGACCTGATCGACGGCACGCGCCTGAATTTCACGTTCGCGCGCAACCTGCGGCCGAACGGCTGCCCGATGGATGGTTACGGCGTCGTACCGAACTGGCTCGTGCCGCCGCGCCAAGATGCGGACGTCGACGGCGTGTTGCTGTGGTATCGCGAAGTCGATCTCTCGCGCGCGCCGTACGCGGACCGGCAAGCGCCCGATCCGTTCGCGCAGGTGCGCAAGGCGCGGCAGAGGCGGCGCGACGAGCGCGTGCGCGCGAAGGTCGATACGGCAAGGAGCGCGGCGCTGCCGCAGCGCGCCTTCGGCACGGCCGCCGACTGGCAGCTCCGGCAGGCGCTCAATGCGCTCGCCGGCCGCCCGGTGCGGACCATCGCCGCGCCCGCGCAATTGATGCCGGCGCAGCCGGTATGCGAGCGCGGCGACAACTGACGCGCCGCCCGCCCCGTTTCACCGAAACCCGAACCGCCGCCGCAGCACGACCAGCGCCGCGAGGCTCAGCACGGCCGCGAACATCAGGTAGAAGCTCGGCGCGGTCTTCATCCCCGTCTCGCGGATCAGCCACGCGATGATGAACGGCCCGAAGCCGCCGAAGATCGTCACCGCGACGTTGTACGCGAGCGACATCCCGGTCGTGCGCGTCTGCACCGGGAACACTTCGGACAACAGCCCCGGCAGCGCCGCGAAGTAGCCGGTCATCAGGAACGCGAGCAGCACCTGCAGCGCGATCAGCGTGCCGAAGCCCGGATGCGCGACGAGATACGCGAACGCCGGGTAGATCAGCACGAGAATGCCGACGGCCGGCGCGATCATCACGCGCACGCGGCCGTAACGATCCGACCAGTGGCCGACGAGCGGCGCGAACGCCATCTGGATCACGCCGACGACGAGAATCGCCGCAAATGCGGCGGACGGCGCGAGGCCGAGCTGCTTCACGCCGTAGGTCGGCATGAACAGCACGAGATAGGTCGCGACGGTGCCGAGCACGACCACGCCCATCGCGGCCACGAGACGCGCCTTGTGCGTCGCGAACGTATCGCGCAGCGGGTTCGCGGTGCCTTCGGCCGCGAGGAATTCGGGCGTCTCGTCGACCTTGGTGCGGATGTAGTACGCGACCGGCCCGAGCAACAGACCGAAGAAGAACGGCACGCGCCAGCCCCACGACGCCATCTGGTCGGCCGTGAGTTGCGCGTTCAGCACGGTGCCAAAGCCCGCGGCGAGCAGCGTCGTGAGCCCCTGGCTCGCGACCTGCCAACTCGCGAAGAAGCCGCGCCGGCCCGGCACGTGCTCGGCGAGGAACGCGGTCGCGCTGCCGAACTCGCCGCCGGCCGAGAAGCCCTGCATCAGCCGCGCGGCGACGAGGATCAGCGGCGCGGCGACGCCGATCGTCCCGTAGGTCGGCAGCACCGCGATGATCAGCGTGCCGGCCATCATCAGCAGGATCGACAGCGTGAGCGCGGCCTTGCGGCCCGCGCGGTCGGCATACGCGCCGAGCACGATCGCGCCGAGCGGGCGCATGAAGAACGACACGCCGAACGTGCCGAGCGTGAGCAGCAGCGACACGGTGTCGCTGCCGGCCGGAAAGAACAGCTTCGAGATCGTCACCGCGAAAAAGCCGTAGACGACGAGATCGAACCACTCGAGCGCGTTGCCGATCGATGCGGCGACCACCGCGCGCCACACGCGCGGCGACGAGGCAATGGAGCTGGACTGCGTGACGGCATGCATCGGCGATCTCCTTGTCGTTGTACGTTCTGTTCGGGGCGGCCGCCGTCGCGCCGTCGGCCTGCCCGGCGCTGCGCGATCCGCTTGGCCACATGCGGCGCTCGGGCGATTATAGGCGCGCAAAAAAAACCGCCGCGCCCCGGTAACGGGAGCGCGGCGGTTGGCCCGCGGCGGCCGGCGCGACGGCCGGCCTCGCCGGCGAATCTTACTGCTGCTTGACCGCTTCGGCCGTGATCAGCAGCTTCGTCTTCATCTTGAAGCCGTACTGCTTGCCGTAGTCGAGGCCGAAATCGTCGCGGCTGAATTCGCCGACCGCGTCGACGCCGCACACTTCACGCTTGAGCATCGGGTGCGGCATGCACTTGAACGAATCGATCTTCAGCGTCAGCGGCTTCGTGACGCCATGCAGCGTCAGGTTGCCGACCACCGACACCGGCTTGTCGCCGTCGAACTTGATCGTGCCCTTGTAGTTCGCCTGCGGGAACTTCGCCGCATCGAAGAATTCGGCCGTCTGCAGGTGCTCGTCGAGCTTCGCGCTGCCCGTGTGGATCGACGCGATGTCGGTCGTCACGTCGACCGTGCCGGTCTTCGCCGCGCGATCGAGCGTCACGGTGCCGCTCGACTTGTCGAACTTGCCGCGCCAGACCGACAGGCCGCCGAAGTGGTCAGCCTCGAAGCTCGGGTACGTGTGGCTCGGGTCGAACTGGTAGGTCGCGCTTTCGGCGAAGGCCGAGAACGACAGCGAAGCGGCCAGCGCGCCGGCGGCGATGATCAGATGCTTTTTCAAACTTTTTCTCCTGGGAACGGCGCCGCGCCCTCGCGCGGCATTCAGTTGACGCGGCAACCCGCCGCTTACTTCGTGGCAACGAGATGGAACTTGATCTGCACTTCGTCCGCGACGATCGACGTGTCCTTCCACTCGCCGGTGCCGACGTTGAAGGCCGAACGCTTGATCGGCAGTACGCCGTCGAACGTCTGCGTCGCGCCGTTCTGCGCGACCGTGACGGGCACCGTGACGGTCTCGGCCTTGCCCTTGATCGTCAGCTTGCCGGTCACGTTGTACTTGTTGCCGCCGGCCGGCGCGATCGCCGACGACACGAAGGTCGCCTGCGGATAGGTCTTCGCGTCGAACCAGTCCTTGCCGGCGACCTGGTCGTTGTACATCTTGTCGCCGAGGTCGAAGCTCGCGACGTCGATCGTCATTTGCGCGCTGCCCTGCGCCGCTTTCGCCGGGTCGAACTTCACCTGCGCGGAAAACTTCTTGAACGCGCCTTCGGTCGGCACGTTCATCTGCTTCGACACGGCGGACACCTTGCTCTTCGCGAGATCGACGTCGGCATGCGCCGCGCCCGACGCGACAAACGCCGCCGCGGCGAACGCGGTCAGCATGGAGCGGGAGAAAGACACTTTCATGGGATCCTTCATTTGGCAAAGGGAAGCATGCGCGACAACAGGCCGTCGCGGTCCAACAGCTGGTGCTTGAGCGCCGCGAGCACGTGCATCGCGACGAGCGCAAGCAGAATGTAATTCAAAGAGACGTGCAGCGTCTTGAAGGTTTCCTTGAGCACCGGATCGGGGTCGATCAGGCGCGGCAGCGGCACGATGCCGAGATAGACGACCGGGATGTTCGACGCCGAGCTATACAGGTAGCCCGTCGCCGGGATCGCGATCATCAGCACGTACAACAGCATGTGCACGCCGTGCGACGCCGCGCGCTGCCACGCCGGCGTGTTGCCCGGCAGCGGCGGCGGCACGTGGGTCGCCCGCCACAGCATGCGCACGACGGCCAGCGCGAACACCGTCACGCCGATCCACTTGTGCCACGAGAAATACTTCAGCTTGGTCGGCGTGAAGCCGGGGATGTCCGTCATCACCCAGCCGAGCGCGAAGCCGCAGACGATCAGCAGCGCGATCAGCCAGTGCAGTGCGATCGCGGTGTGCGCGTAGCGTGCCGGCACGGCCGGCGGCGATTTCGATGCCATCTTGGGTTCCTCAGTTCAGCGAACGGCTGCGCCGGTCAATTCGTCCGACGCACGTCAAGGGCGCCATGCTACCGCAACCTTTTGACGCGCGCGGACTCTGAGGACAGGCGCGCCAGCCGGCTGACGGCTTCCCGCCATGTTACCGACCGGTCACGCAACTCACGATCCTTGACCCACCGAAAAAGCCCTTTTGGTAAGATTGGCGCGGGTTCCGGCCCCGTCGACGCGTTCCCCCGGCCGTCGCGACACCGCCTTTTCCATGCAACGATACGACCTGATTGCCTGCCACGAATGCGACGCACTGTTGCATAAACCGCGCCTCGCCGGCCGCGAGATCGCGCGCTGTCCGCGCTGCGACGCGCTGCTCTATCGCAACAGCACCACGCAGATCGAGCGCATCACCGCGCTGGCGGTCGCGGCGCTCGTCACGTTCATCATCGCGCAGACGTTCCCGATCCTCGAAATGGACCTGAACGGCACGCGCGTACAGACGACGCTGATCGGCGCGATCGACACGCTGTGGCATCAGGACATGGCGATCGTCGGCGTGATGGTGTTCTGCTCGACCGTGCTGTTCCCGCTCGTCGAGATGGCCGCGCTGCTTTACGTGCTGCTGCCGCTCCGCCGCGGCGTCGTGCCGCCCGGCCTCAACCTCGTGCTGCGCACGATCCAGTTCGTGCGGCCGTGGGGGATGATCGAGGTGTTCATGCTCGGCATCGTGGTCACGATCGTGAAGATGGTGAGCCTCGCGCGCGTCGTGCCCGACGCGGCGCTGTTCGCGTTCGGCGCGCTCACGCTGATGACCGCCGTCGTGCTGATGTTCGACCCGCGCACGGTGTGGGACATCGCCGACGACCTGCGCGCCGGCCGCACGCCCGGGCGGCCCGACCCCGCCGCGCCGCTGCCGGACGCGCCCCGCCGATGACGCGCCCCACGCCGACCGCCGCCCGCGAGGGCTATGCCAGCTGCCACGCGTGCGGGCTCGTGCAGACGATCGACCAGCCGCACGCGCATTGCGCGCGCTGCGGCAGCGCGCTGCACGTGCGCACACCGAACAGCATCATGCGCACGTGGGCGCTGCTGCTCGCAGCCGCGATCCTCTACATTCCGGCGAACCTGCTGCCGATCATGCGCACGTCGTCGATCGTCGGGTCGCAGCAGGACACGATCATGAGCGGCGTCATCTATTTCTGGACGTCCGGGGACTGGCCGCTCGCCGTCGTCGTGTTCGTCGCCAGCATCCTCGTGCCGATGCTCAAGCTCGGCGTGCTGACGATCCTCGTCACCAGCGCGCAGCGCCGCGCCGCGTGGCGGCCGCTGCAGCGCACGCGCCTCTACCGGATCGTCGAGCGCATCGGCCGCTGGTCGATGCTCGACATCTTCGTCGTGACGCTGACCGTCGCGCTCGTCCATTTCCGTTCGCTCGCCGTCATCACGGCCGGCCCCGGCGCGCTCGCGTTCGGCTCGGTCGTGATCCTGACGATGCTCGCGTCGATGCAGTTCGATCCCCGCCTGATCTGGGATCCAGTCGAAACCTCAGGGAATCACCATGAATAGTCCACAAGGCCCGCAGCACGACGCGCCCCGGCCGCCCGATCCGACGATCTCGACGAAAAGCGGCTGGCTGCCGTCGCTCGTCTGGCTCGTGCCGCTGATCGCCGCGCTGATCGGCATCGGCCTCGTGATCAAGTCCGTGCGCGAGCGCGGCCCGGAAATCACGATCAGCTTCCATAGCGCCGAAGGGCTCGAGCCGGGCAAGACCCAGGTCAAGTACAAGGACGTCGAGATCGGCACGGTCAAGACGATCAAGCTGTCGAAAGACCTGTCGCGCGTGCTGGTCCAGGTGCAGCTCAAGAAGGAGGCCGAGGATTTCGCGGTCAAGGGCTCGCGCTTCTGGATCGTGCGGCCGCGCGTCGGTGCGACCGGCGTGTCGGGGCTCGGCACGCTGCTGTCCGGCGCGTACATCGGCGTCGACGCGGGTCACGGCCAGGACACGCTGACCGACTTCACCGGCCTCGAGACGCCCCCCGCCGTCACGGGCGACCAGAAAGGCACGCAGTACGTGCTGCGCGGCGATTCGCTCGGCTCGGTCGACATCGGCTCGCCGGTCTACTACCGCCGCGTGCAGGTCGGCCAGGTGGTCGGCTTCTCGCTCGACAAGGACGGCACCGGCGTGACGTTCAACGTGTTCGTCAATGCGCCGTACGACCAGTACGTCGGGCTGAACACGCGCTGGTGGCAGGCGAGCGGCGTCGATCTGCGGCTCGATTCGAGCGGCCTGAAGCTGAACACGCAGTCGCTCGCGACCGTGATCCTCGGCGGCATCGCGTTCCAGACGCCGCCGAACCAGGGCACCGGCACGACCGCGCCGAACAACACGACGTTCCGTCTCGGCTCCGACGAGGGCGACGCGATGCGCGACCCGGACGGCCAGCCGCTGCAGGTCGTGATGAACTTCAACCAGTCGCTGCGCGGGCTCGCCGTCGGCGCGCCGGTCGATTTCCGCGGCATCGTGCTCGGCGAAGTGACGAACATCGGCATCGACTTCGATCCGAAGACGAAGAACTTCCTGATGCCGGTGACGATCAACGTGTATCCGGAACGCCTCGGCCGTCGCTTCCGCGAGACGATCGAGAGCAAGGGCGAACCGGCGCGGCGCGAGATCGTCGAGCGGCTCGTCCAGCACGGGCTGCGCGGCCAGCTGCGCACCGGCAACCTGCTGACGAGCCAGCTGTACGTCGCACTCGACTTCTTCCCGAAGGCGCCGGCCGTGAAGATCGACACGGCCCGCCAGCCGCTCGAGCTGCCGACCGTGCCGAACACGCTCGACGAGTTGCAGCTGCAGGTCGCCGACATCGCGAAGAAGCTCGACAAGGTGCCGTTCGACCAGATCGGCGCGAACCTGAACAGCGCGCTGTCGAACGCCGACAAGCTGTTCAAGCAGCTCGACACGCAGGTCGCGCCGGAAGCGCGCGACACGCTGTCGGCCGCGAAGCAGACCTTCTCGACCGCCGAAGCGACGCTGCAGCAGGATTCGCCGCTGCAGTCCGACGTGCGCGGCGCGCTGAAGGAGCTCACGCGCACGCTGCAATCGCTGAACGCGCTCGCCGATTATCTGGAGCGCCACCCCGAATCGCTGCTCAAGGGCAAGCCAGGAGATAAACAATGACGACACGCGTGAACGGTTTCGCGAGCGGCGCGGCGGCAGTCTTCGCCGCACTCGCGCTCGCCGCGTGCAGCTCGCCGCCCGCGCGGTTCTACACGCTCAGCCCGGCCGACGCCGCGGCGCCGCTGCGCACCGCACCGGCCAACCCGGCGTTCCTGATCGAGGTGCCGTCGGTCGGCGTGCCCGAGCAGGTCGCGAAGAGCCAGCTGGTCGTGCAGAAGAACGCCGCGCAGGTCGACGTGCTCGAGCAGGAACGCTGGGCGTCGCCGCCCGCCGACGAGATCCGCCGCGCGCTGTCGGACGATCTGGCCGCGCAGCTGGGCACGATCGACGTCGCGAATTCCGCGTATCCGGCCGGCGTGCCCGTGTACCGCATCAGCGTGAACGTGCAGCGCTTCGAGTCGTGGCCGGGCAAGCGCGCGGCGATCGACGCCGTCTGGAGCGTGCGCTCGCTGGCCTCGCAGGCCGTGATGACCTGCCGCACGAGCGTCGCGGAACCGGTCGCGGACGGCTACGACGCGCTCGTCGCCGGCCACCGGCGCGCGCTCGACGTGATTGCCGCGCAGGCCGCGGACGCCGTGCGCGCGATGGCCGCCCGCCGCGGCGCGGCGGCCGCGCCCGGCGGCAAGACGGCCGCCGCGCCGGTCGTGCCGTGCCCGGCCAACCCGACGGCCGGCGGCGACGCCAGCGCGACGGGCAAGTCCGGCGCATAAGCGAACGCGACGGCGCGCAGGCGGACGTTCGACACGGCGTTCGCCTGCGCGGTGTCCGGTGTCGGACGGCGCGGCGCGTCCCGTCGCACACGCCGACAGCCGAACGCCATCAGCATGCCACCGCAGCCGGCCTCGAGCACCACCCTGCTCGGCCGGACGGCCATGACATTCTTTGTCAAAAGCCGCCGGAACCCGCGCCATGCAATGCGGTCGGCTTGCGTTTTCCGGCCCGATTGACGATCCTACGCACTTTCAGGCTCGCGCCGTTCGTCGTGCGCGCCAGTCAGCGGCGCCGGGCCGCGTTCGACCCGACCGCCGTGCCTCCCGGCGCCCGCACGCGAATCGCGTGCACCGCGGCGGGGCAGCCGCATCGCGGGTTGCCGCGCATCGTCCGGCCACCGGCCCCGTCTTACCCGTTCTCACCGGCGCCGCGCCGTTTCCCCGGCCGGCATCCCGAACCCGCCCGTCCCGGGCTTTCGCTATTCCGTTTATGTTTCGTTCCCTGACGACCCTGATCAAGAAGTGGCGCGCGTCGCGCAATGCCGGTCACCAGCTCGATGCGCTGCTCGCCAATGCCGATGCCGACGCGTCGTACGCCGAGCGCAGCGAATGGCTGATCGAGCTCGCGCACTGGCTGCGCCGCAACGGCACCGTGCAGGAGGCGCCGGCCGAGCGCGACGCCGACACCCGCGCGTATCCGGCCCATGCGCGGCTGCGCTACCTGTTCCACGTACTCGATCGCAACCCCGCGTGGAAAGCGCACGCGGCGCGCATCCTGCGCGGCATCCTGCGCGAGTGCGACGGCATCTCGCTGCTGTGCGATGCCGGCATGCCCGTGCATTCGGGCTTCTTCGGCGCGCTGTTCGAGCGGATCGACTCGTCGCTGATCCCGCCCGCGCCGAACCGCCGCGAGCTGTCGGCGCTGTTCACGCTGATGTTCCCGACGCCCGAGGACGCGAAATGGATCGACGCGCTGCCCGATGACCTGCTCGCGCGCATCGCCGAGCTGATCTCGTTCGACGTCACCGACGAAGAACGCCACGAGCCCGGCTCGTTCTCGCGCGACCTGCTGGCCGCACTGCACAACCTGACCTGCCAGATCAGCTCGACCGGCCTGTCGCAGACGGTGCGCAGCCGGCTGTCCGACGACGACGCGCGCAAGCCGCTGGAACGCCAGCCGCTCGAATCGCAGCCGTTCTACCGCCTCACGCGCGCGATGCTCGCGGTCGAGACCGCGCACGCGGCCGTCGAGGACGGCGGCGACCCGAGCAAGCTGCTGCACGAGGTGAACTACCTGCGCGTGCTGCTCGACGAATGCCGGATCGCCGTCGACGACGTGTTCGCGCACCTGTACCGCAACGGCGTGTCGGTCGACATCGTGTTCCAGGTCGAGCGGATGCGCATGCGCATCCTGCGCGCGGAAATGCTGCTGAACGCGTGGATGGCGCGCGACGACCTGCGCGGGATGGCGCACCTGACCGCCGAACTCGTCGACGCGAACCAGAGCAGCCAGAGCGTCGCGCATCTGGTGCGCAGCAACTTCTCGCTGTTCGCGCGCAAGCTCGTCGAGACCAACGCGGACACCGGCGAGCACTACATTTCGCGCGGCCGCGCCGAGTACCTGAAGATGCTGCGGATGGCCGCGGGCGGCGGCCTCGTCACCGTCGCGACCGTGTGCGTGAAGTTCGCGATCACGGGCGCGCACCTGCAGTCGATGCTCGAAGGGCTGCTCGCGGGCGTCAACTACGCGGCCAGCTTCATGCTGATGCACTTCCTGCACTTCACGCTCGCGACCAAGCAGCCCGCGATGACCGCGCCGACGCTCGCGCGCGAGCTCGACGACACCGGCCACGACGAAGGCGTGAAGGCGTTCGTCGGGTCGGTGATCGCGCTGATCCGCACGCAGGCGGCCGCGATTTCCGGCAACGTGCTCGTCGTGCTGCCGGTGTGCCTGCTCGTGCAGTTGTTCGCAAGCAACGTGCTGCACGCGAACCTGATCTCGCCGGAGAAGGCGCACGCGACGCTGCACTCGTTCTCGCTGCTGGGCCCGACGCCGTTCTATGCGGCGCTCACCGGCGTGCTGCTGTGGGCGTCGAGCCTGCTCGCGGGCTGGGCCGACAACTGGTTCGTGCTGCATCGGGTCGGCGACGCGCTCACGTACAACCGCCGGCTGCGCCTGACACTCGGCGCGGCCGGCGCCGCGAAGCTCGCGCACTTCTGCCGGTCGAACGTCGCGGGCGTGGTCGCGAACGTCGGCCTCGGCCTGATGCTCGGCCTCGTCCCGGCGATCGTCACCGTGTTCATGTTCCCGTTCGAGGTGCGGCACGTGACGCTGTCGGCCGGCTCGATCGGGGTCGCGCTCGGCGTGCTGGGCAAGGGTGCGCTCGGCACGCCCGAGCTGTGGTGGGCCGGCGCGGGCGTGCTGAGCATGGCGATCCTCAACGTGCTCGTGAGCTTCGCGCTCGCGTTCACGATGGCCGTGCGCTCGCGCAGCCTGCGCCCGACCAAGGTGCGCGCGCTCGTCGCCGCGATCGTCCGCACGGTGCTGTCGAATCCGCTCGCGCTGCTCTGGCCGGCGGCCCACCCCGCCGCGCGCGCCGGCCAGCCGGGCGCGCACTGAGCTGCGGCGGCGCGGCGGCGCGTGCCCGGCCGCCCCTCGCCGCCTTCCCGGCCCGCCCGGCACGCGCGAGCGGCGGCCGCGCCGGCGCCGCCGCGCCGAAACGCCGGCCCCGGTCGCCCGCGCCGCGTACAATAGTGGACTTTTGCACGTCCTCACCCGCCTTATGTCCTCGCCCACCCTGTTCGAATTCTTCGCCCCCTGCCCGCGCGGCCTCGAAGCGGCGCTTGCCGCCGAGCTGGCCGAAATCGCCGGCCGCCACCTGAACGGCGCGCCGTTCACCGCGGGCGCGCAGGTGCCGGGCGGCGTCCATTTCAGCGGCGGCTGGGCCGCCGGCATGGCCGCGAACCTCCATTCGCGGATCGCGAGCCGGATCCTGCTGAAGATCGCGCACGGCCCGTACCGCAACGAGCAGGACGTCTACGCGCTCGCGCTCGAGCAGCCGTGGGAACGCTGGTTCGCGTCGACGCAGACGCTGCGCATCGACATCACCGCGATCAAGTCGCCGCTGAAAAGCCTCGAATTCACGACGCTGCGCGTGAAGGATGCGATCTGCGACCGGATGCGCGAGAAAACCGGTTCGCGCCCGAGCATCGACACCGGGGCGCCGGACGTGCGCGTGTTCGCGTTCCTGACCGTCAACGAATGCACGCTGTACCTCGACACGTCGGGCGAGCCGCTGTTCAAGCGCGGCTGGCGTCTCGACAAGGGTGCGGCGCCGCTGCGCGAGAACCTCGCGGCCGGCATCCTGCGCCTGACGGGCTGGACGCCCGGCACCGCGCTGTACGACCCGATGTGCGGCAGCGGCACGTTCCTCGCGGAAGCCGCGCAGATCGCGCTCGGCGTGGCGCCCGGCGTCGAACGCCGGTTCGGCTTCGAAAAGCTCAAGCAGTACGACATCACCGCGTGGCAGGGGCTGAAGGTTCCGGCGCTCGACGCGAAGCGCGCGGCACGGGCCAAGCGCGGCGACGCGCTCGGCGTGTACGGCAGCGACATTTCCGGCGACATGCTCGAGAAGGCGCGCGCGAACCTCGAGCGCGCCGGCGTGCCGTCGGTGTGGCTCAAGCAGGTCGACGCGCGCGGGATGACGCCGCCGTGCGACGGGCCGGGCATCCTCCTCGCGAACCCGCCGTACGGCGAGCGGATCGAAGTGCGCGGCCGCAGTGCGCGCGGCGAGGTGCGCGAAACCGGCCGCAACCGCGGCAACGACGACGCATTCCGGCGCACGCACACCGACGCGCCGGACAGCGAGTTCTTCAACGCGCTCGGCGATGCGCTGAAGCAGCGCTTCACCGGCTGGCAGGCGTTCCTGCTGACGTCCGACCGTTCGCTGCCGGGCCAGTTGCGGCTGCGCGAATCGGCGAAGACGCCGCTGTTCAACGGCGCGCTCGAATGCCGACTGTTCCGCTTCGACCTGATCGCCGGCAGCGTGAAGGCACGCCCGGCCGCGCCGGAAGGCGACGCCTGACACGCGAACCGGCCGCTGCGGCCGCCTGCTGACACCCAGACGACGCCCGGCACCCGCCGGGCGTTTTTCTTTACGCCGCCGTCCTGCACGTCCCTGCCGCCTCCCATCCGCGCGGGCGCTCCCGCACGACCGGACGCCACCGCCGCCTTTTGTCAGCACCGCCATGACTACTGACAGCACGCTGTCAGCAGCCCCCCGCCACACTGCAATCCCGGCGCAATGCAAGGCTGGTTTCCATCAAGAACCCGAACAACAAGGAGCTCGTCATGACGTCTGCAACTGCCACTGCCACCCCGGAACGCGCGATCGCGTGGTTCGACATTCCGTCCCTCGATTTCGATCGCGCGATCCGCTTCTACGAAACCGTGCTGCAAACCACGTTGCAGCGCGCGGTCATCGGCGGCGTGCCGATGGCGACGTTCGATCGCGACGCGTCGAGCACCGGCGGCAGCATCGTGTTCGATCCGCAGCAGATCAAGCCGAGCGCGAACGGCGTGCTCGTCTACCTGAACGCCGGCGAATCGGTCGTCGCGGCGCTCGAACGCGCGAAGCGCGCGGGCGGCGTCGTGCAGGGCTCCGTCGTCGAGCTGCCGAACAACTACGGCTACGTCGGCTATCTGATCGACACGGAAGGCAACCGCGTCGGCCTGCACGCGCCGAAATGCCACTGAACGCAGCGGTCAGCGGGCCGGCGCGGCGCTATCATCGCGAAGTCCCCGTCGCCCGAGGAATCGAGGTGCTGTCATGACCCGCCGTGCCGACCGCCTGTTCCAGATCGCCGAGCTGTTGCGCGGGCGTCGTCTCACGACCGCGCAGCAACTGGCCGACTGGCTGTCGGTGTCGCCGCGCACGGTCTATCGCGACGTGCGCGACCTGCAACTGTCAGGGGTACCGATCGAAGGCGAAGCCGGCATTGGCTACCGGCTGAACCGCAACGCGAGCCTGCCGCCGCTCACGTTCACGGCCGAGGAGCTGGCGGCGCTCGCCACCGGCGCGCGCATGCTCGAGACCTGGGGCGGCGCGCGCTTCGCGAGCGGCGCGCGCTCGGCGCTCGCGAAGATCGCGTCGGCGATGCCGGCCGACAAGCGCACGGCGCTCGACCGGCTGCCCGTATTCGCGCCGTCGTTCCATATCGACGAGACGTTTTGCGCGAAGGTCGACGCGATCCACCAGGCGATCGACACGCGCCACATCGTCAGCTTCGACTATCGCGACCGGCTCGGCGCGCATTCGCAGCGCCGCGTGTGGCCGCTCGGGCTCGTCTACTGGGGCGGGCGCTGGACGATCGGCGCGTGGTGCGAGCTGCGCGACGATTTCCGCACCTTCGACATCGCGCGGATGGGCGACATCACCGTGCACGAGCAGTTTCCGGACATGGAAGGCCGGCGGATCGCCGACTACATGCGGATCGCGGAAGCACCGATGCGCTGACGCGGCAAGGCGGCGGGCGCACGCCGCCGCCCCTTCGTTTGCCGGGCGCCAGGTGGCGCCCGGCCCCGCTTGCGTTACCCGCCGAACACCACCGGCCGCTTCGGCCGCTCGTCGACGTGCAGCGAAAACACGTCCGCACGCGCGTAGTGGCCGACGACGTCGAAGTCGTAGCGCGCCTTCACGAGCTCGTCGGTGTCGACGTGCGCGGTCACGAGCCCGGCCTCGCCGATCAGCGGCTCGGTCAGCAGGTCTCCAAGCGGCCCGACGATCACGCTGCCGCCGCGGATCAGCGGCCGCTCCGGGTCCCAGCCCGGCACGTCGATGCCGAGCGCGCGCGGCGACGGCTGTACCTGGCACGCGCTCACGACGAAGCAGCGCCCCTCGTGCGCGATGTGCCGCATCGAGCTCTGCCATACGTCGCGCTCGTCGACGGTCGGCGCGCACCAGATCTGCACGCCTTTCGCGTACATCGCGCAGCGCAGCAGCGGCATGTGGTTCTCCCAGCAGATCGCGGCGCCCGCGCGGCCGGCGGCGGTGTCGACGACCGGCAGCGTCGAGCCGTCGCCCTGCCCCCAGATCAGCCGCTCGGTGCCGGTCGGCATCAGCTTGCGGTGCTTCGCGACGAGCCCGTCGCGCGGATCGAAGAACAGCGCCGTGCAGTACAGCGTGCTCCCGCCGCGCTCGATCACGCCGACCACGAGGCTCGCGCCCGTGCGCTGCGACAGCGCGGCCAGCTCGTCGGTTTCCGGTCCCGGCACGTCGATCGCCTGCGCGGCGTAGCGCGCATACGCGTCGCGCCCTTCGGGCAGCCGGTAGCCGAGCCGGGTGCCGAAGATCTCGCCTTTCGGATAGCCGCCGAGCACGGCCTCGGGCAGCACGACCAGCGACGCGCCGCTGTCGCGGATCGCGCTTTCGTAGCCGAGAATCGTGTCGAGCGTGGCGCGCGTGCCGGCGGGCGATGCGCCGATCTGCAGCGCGGCGATGACTGAGGTGGACATATAGGCGTCTCCGATGAGTGGGATGGCGCCATCTTTATCGATAAGATGTCATCGATCAAATCGATAGAACGATATGTGTCATGAATGCAGATGATATCGCCGACCTCGACCTGAACCTGCTGAAGGTGTTCGAGGCGCTGTACGAGGAAGGCGGCGCGAGCCGCGCGGCGCTGCGGCTCGATCTCACGCAGTCGGCGGTCAGCGCGGCGCTTGGCCGGCTGCGCGTGATCTATGCCGATCCGCTGTTCGTGCGCACCGGCCGCGGGCTCGCGCCGACGCCGCGCGCGGATGAACTGAAGCCGATCCTGTCCGATGCGCTCGACCGCTGCCGCGAAAGCCTCGCGATCGCGGCCGACGGCGGCGACCGCGTCGGCCGCACGATCTCGGTCGGTCTGTCCGACGATTTCGAGATCGCGCTCGGGCGCGCGCTGATCGATGCGGTCGCGCGCGAAGCGGCCGGCATCCGGCTGATCTTCCGGCAGACACACAGCGGCATCGCCGGCGACGCGTTGCTGCGGCACGGCGTCGACGTCGCGATCGCGTCGGGCGGATTCTCGGCGAACGGGCTCAGCCGGCGCGCGGTCGCCACCGGCGGCTATGCGTGCCTGATCGATCCGGCCGGCCGCGCGCGGGCGCCGCGCACACTGACGCTCGCCGAGTTCCTGCGGCGCGACCACCTGCTCGTGTCGTCGGGCGGCGTGATCGGGATCGTCGACGAGGTGCTGGCCGCGCTCGGTCACAAGCGGCGCGTCGCGGCGTCGACCACGCATTTCGCCGCGCTGCCGTACCTGCTCGCCGGCTCCGACGCGGTCGCGACGATCCCCGCGCATGCGGCGCATGCGATCGCGCAAGCGACGTCGCTGCGTGCGCTCGCGTGCCCGGTCGACCTGCCGCGCTATCCGGTCGAGATCGGCTGGCGCACGAGCACGCAGCGCGACCCGGCGATCGTGCGCGTGCGCGACGCGATCGCCGCCTGCGTCGCACGTCTGGTCGCACCATGAAAAAAGCCCGGCCGGCGTGCGCCGGCCGGGCCTGTCCGCTGCGCGGCGCCCGCGCATCGAAGCAGGCGACGCGTGTCGGGGCGAGCGTTACTCGACGGCCTTCACCATGTCCTCGATGACCTTCTTCGCATCGCCGAACACCATCATCGTCTTGTCCATGTAGAACAGGTCGTTGTCGAGGCCCGCGTAGCCGGCCGCCATCGAGCGCTTGTTGACGATCACCGTGCGCGCCTTGTACGCCTCGATGATCGGCATCCCCGCGATCGGCGATTTCGGATCGGTCTTCGCGGCCGGGTTCACGACGTCGTTCGCGCCGAGCACGAGCACCACGTCCACCTGGCCGAATTCGCCGTTGATGTCCTCCATCTCGTGCACGATCTCGTACGGCACTTCCGCTTCCGCGAGCAGCACGTTCATGTGGCCCGGCATTCGCCCGGCGACCGGGTGGATCGCGTACTTCACGTCGATCCCCTTCTCGATCAGCTTGTCGGTCAGCTCCTTCAGCGCGTGCTGCGCGCGGGCGACGGCGAGCCCGTAGCCCGGCACGATCACGACCGTTTCCGCGTTGCCGAGCATGAACGACGCATCGTCGGCCGAACCCGACTTCACCGGCCGCTGCTCCTGCGCGCCCGCCGCGCCGCCGGCCGCCGCTTCGCCGCCGAACCCGCCGAGGATCACGTTGAAGAACGAGCGGTTCATCGCGTGGCACATGATGTACGACAGGATCGCGCCCGACGAGCCGACCAGCGAACCGGCGATGATCAGCATCGCGTTGTTCAGCGAGAAGCCGATGCCGGCCGCGGCCCAGCCCGAGTACGAGTTCAGCATCGACACGACCACCGGCATGTCCGCGCCGCCGATCGGGATGATGATCAGCACGCCGAGCACGAACGCGATCGCCGTCATGATGATGAACGGCAGCCACGCCTGCGTGATGAAGAACAGGATGCCGAAGCCGAGCATCGCGATCGCGAGCATCAGGTTGATCAGGTGCTGGCCCGCGTACACGACCGGCGCGCCCTGGAACAGCCGGAACTTGTACTTGCCCGACAGCTTGCCGAACGCGATCACCGAACCGGAGAACGTGATCGCGCCGACGAACGTGCCGATGAACAGCTCGACGCGGTTGCCGTACGGGATGAAGCTCGACGACACCGCGTCCTGCGGCACGAGCCCGAACGCTTCCGGCTCCGACACCACCGCATACGCGATGCACACGGCCGCGAGACCGATCAGCGAGTGCATCGCCGCGACGAGTTCCGGCATCTTCGTCATCTCGACGCGCGCGGCGACGAATGCGCCGACGCCCCCGCCGACGATCAGCGCGCCGAGCACGAGCGCGAGGCCGAGCGGCAGGTTCGCGCCGAGCCACGCGGCCTGCTTGACGATCAGCGCGATCGTCGTGAGGATCGCGATGGCCATCCCGACCATCCCGAACAGGTTGCCGCGCCGCGCGCTCTTCGGGTTCGACAGCCCCTTCAGCGCCTGGATGAAGCACACCGACGCGACGAGGTACAGCAGCGTAACGACGTTCATGCTCATCGCGCGCCCTCCTTGCCGCCCTCGACACGCTTGGGCTCCTTCTTGCGGAACATCTCGAGCATGCGCCTCGTCACGAGGAAGCCGCCGAACACGTTGACGGCCGCGAGCGCGACCGCGAGCGTGCCGAAGAACTTGCCGGTCGCGCCGACGGTGAGCGCCGCCGCGAGCATCGCGCCGACGATCACGATCGCCGAGATCGCGTTGGTCACGGCCATCAGCGGCGTATGCAGCGCCGGCGTGACGTTCCAGACGACGTGATAGCCGACATACACCGCCAGCACGAAGATGATCACGTTGATCACCGTGTGATTGATGACTTCCATGGTCTCCTCCGTTATTTGCGGGTGACTTCGCCGTCGCGGCACAGCAGCGTCGCGGCGACGATGTCGTCGGTCAGGTCGATGTTCAGCGTGCCTTCCTTCGTGACGATCAGCTTCATGAAGTCGAGCAGGTTGCGCGCGTACAGCGCCGATGCGTCCGACGCGACCATCGACGCGAGGTTCGTGTAGCCGGCGATCGTCACGCCGTGGTGCACGATCACCTGGTCGGCGACGGTCAGCGGGCAGTTGCCGCCCTTACGGCCGTCGATGTCCGGACCGCGGCCGGCCGCGAGATCGACGAGCACCGAGCCGGGCTTCATCGATTGCGCCGTTTCGACCGAGATCAGCGTCGGCGCCGGGCGGCCGGGAATCAGCGCGGTCGTGATCACGATGTCGGCCTGCTTCGCGCGCTCGTGCACGAGCGCGGCCTGGCGGGCGAGCCACGACGGCGGCATCGGGCGCGCATAGCCGCCGACACCCTGCGCGGCTTCGCGCTCTTCGTCGGTTTCGAACGGGACGTCGAGGAATTTCGCGCCGAGCGACTCGATCTGCTCCTTCACGGCCGGCCGCACGTCGGACGCCTCGATCACCGCGCCCAGCCGCTTCGCGGTCGCGATCGCCTGCAGGCCCGCGACGCCCGCGCCGAGAATCAGCACGCGCGCCGCTTTCACGGTGCCCGCGGCCGTCATCAGCATCGGCATGAAGCGCGGATACAGCGACGCGGCCACCAGCACGGCCTTGTAGCCGGCGATGTTCGCCTGCGACGACAGCACGTCGAGACTCTGCGCGCGCGTCGTGCGCGGTGCGGCCTCGAGCGCGAAACCGGTCACGCCGGCCGCGGCGAGCTGCGCCGCCTGCTCGCCGTTGAACGGATCGAGCATCCCGACCAGCACGGCGCCGCGCTTGAGCAACGGCAGCTCGGTGTCGGTCGGCGCCTGGACCTTCAGCACGAGATCGGCGGCAAAAGCGGCCGACTGGTCGGTCAATTCGGCGCCGGCGGCCACATAGGCTTCGTCGGGATAGCTGGCGGCGCTGCCGGCCCCTTTCGCGATACTGACCCGATGGCCGGCCGCCGCGTATTTCTTCACGGTTTCCGGCGTCGCGGCCACGCGCGCCTCGTTGGCCCGCGTTTCAGCAGGCACTCCAATATGCATCGTCAGTTCCTCCAGTCATTGTCAGTATTTCTTTTCTTGCGATCTTTACTGCACAACGAGCCGGACAGGCTGACTTACCGGCTCACGAGCAACGGCGTTCACGCTGCACTTTAACCGAAAGCGATGGCCCCGCCAGCACTTTGCGCACGACCGTGCTCGAATGCGACATGAGTCTGGTCGCTGCCGTCATGCATCGCCGGGACGGACGATCTGCGAGGGTCGGATCGACTAACGCGCGACCGGCCGCGGGCGGCCCGGCCGGAAACGGCCGGCAGCGTTCGGGCGCAACCGGTAAAATGCCGAACCATGAAACCCGAAATCTGGACCCCGCATGTGACGGTCGCCGCGCTGGTCGAGCGCGCCGGCCGCTTTCTCGTGATCGAGGAAGAAACCTCGACGGGCCTGCGCATCAACCAGCCGGCCGGTCACCTCGAAGCCGGCGAGACGCTGGCCGACGCCGTGATCCGCGAAACGCTCGAGGAAACCGCGCACCCGTTCACGCCCGACGCGCTCGTCGGCGTCTATCTCGCGCACTACGATCGCCCCGGCAGCGCCGGCGCGACCTACCTGCGCTTCACGTTCTGCGGCACGGCCGGCGAACCGGTCGCGGGCCATGCGCTCGACGACGGCATCGTCCGCACGCTGTGGATGACGTCCGATGAACTGCGCGCCTGCAGCGAGCGCCATCGTTCGCCCGCGGTGATGCGCTGCGTCGACGACTACCTCGCCGGGCGGCGCATTCCGCTCGATTTCGTGCACACGCATTCGGTCGCGCCGCGCCCCGAGGCATTCGAACGTCAGGCGGTCAGCAAATGAGTAAGCGTCGTGTAGTGGTGGGCATGTCGGGCGGCGTCGACTCGTCGGTGACCGCGTGGCTGCTGAAGGAACAGGGCTACGACGTGGTCGGCCTGTTCATGAAGAACTGGGAAGACGACGACGACGGCGAATACTGCTCGACGCGCCAGGACTGGATCGACGTCGTGTCGGTGGCCGACCTGATCGGCATCGACGTGGAAGCCGTCAACTTCGCCGCGGAATACAAGGACCGCGTGTTCGCGGAGTTCCTGCGCGAATACTCGGCCGGCCGCACGCCGAACCCCGACGTGCTGTGTAACGCCGAGATCAAGTTCAAGGCGTTCCTCGACCACGCGATGTCGCTCGATGCGGAAATGATCGCGACCGGTCACTACGCGCGCGTGCGCGAGCGCGACGGGCGTTTCGAACTGCTGAAGGCATTCGATCATACGAAGGACCAGTCGTACTTCCTGCACCGGCTGAACCAGGCGCAACTGTCGAAGACGATGTTCCCGCTCGGCGAGATCCCGAAGACGAAGGTGCGCGAGATCGCCGCGCAGATCGGGCTGCCAAACGCGAAGAAGAAGGATTCGACCGGCATCTGCTTCATCGGCGAGCGGCCGTTCCGCGATTTCCTGAACCGCTATCTGCCGACGAAACCCGGCCCGATGAAGACGCCCGACGGCAAGGTGGTCGGCGAGCACATCGGCCTCGCGTTCTACACGTTCGGCCAGCGCAAGGGCATCGGCCTCGGCGGCAGCAAGAGCGGCAACGGCGAGCCGTGGTTCGTCGCCGCGAAGGACATCGCGTCGAACGCGCTGTACGTCGTGCAGGGCCACGACCATCCGTGGCTGCTGTCGCGCGAACTGGTCGCAGGCAACGTGAGCTGGGTCGCCGGCGAGCCGCCGGCCGACGGCTTTTCGTGCGGCGCGAAGACGCGCTACCGGCAGGCCGATGCGGCGTGCGCATTCGGCACTGCGGCCGCCGGCCCGGCAGGCGAAGCGCGCTTCTCGCTCGCGTTCGACGACGCGCAGTGGGCGGTCACGCCCGGCCAGTCGGCCGTGCTGTATGACGGCGAGATCTGCCTCGGCGGCGGCATCATCGAATCCGCGGGCACCGGCCAGCCCGGTCAGGCTGCGGCGGGCGGCCAGGCCCCGGCGCTCGCCGATGCACGCTGACACCCATTCGGTTTAGACTTGCGGCACGCCGCGCCCGGCGGAACACGATTCCGCCGCGGCCGGCGCGCCGCCTTCGCAGCGTACGCATGGCGGCATTCCAGAATTCTTACGGAGTCCCCATGCTTTCAAGACGCTACCTCGCGATGTGGTGTGCCGTGCTGCTGCTCGTCGCGGCGGCCGTCCTCGCGTCGGTCCACGCACTCTCCTGGCTGTGGATCGCCATCCCCATCGCCCTCGTCGCGCTCGGCCTGTACGACCTGAACCAGGACCGCCACGCGATCCTGCGGAACTACCCGCTCTGGGGCCACTTCCGCTTCCTGTTCGAGTTCATCCGACCTGAAATCCGCCAGTACTTCGTCGAGGACGACACCGACGAAAAACCGTTCTCGCGCGCGCAGCGCAGCCTCGTCTACCAGCGCGCGAAGAACGTCGCCGACAACCGTCCGTACGGCACCGAGCTGAACGTGAAGGCCGTCGCGCACGAATGGATCAGCCATTCGCTCGCGCCGACGAAGCTGCCGAACCACGATTTCCGCATCCGCGTCGGCGCGAATCGCGCGCAACCGTACGACATTTCGATCTTCAACATCTCGGCGATGAGCTTCGGCTCGCTGTCAGCGAACGCGATCCGCTCGCTGAACCTCGGCGCGAAGAAAGGCGGCTTCGCGCACGACACCGGCGAAGGCTCGCTGTCGAAGTACCACCGCGAGCACGGCGGCGACATCATCTGGGAAATCGCGTCCGGCTACTTCGGCTGCCGCAACGACGACGGCACGTTCAACCCCGACAAGTTCGCGAAGCAGGCCGCCGATCCGCAGGTCAGGATGATCGAGGTGAAGCTGTCGCAGGGCGCGAAGCCGGGCCACGGCGGCGTGCTGCCGGCCGCGAAGATCACGCCGGAAATCGCCGAGACGCGCGGCGTGCCGATGGGCAAGGACTGCATCTCGCCCGCGACGCACTCGGAATTCTCGACGCCGCGCGGGCTGCTCGAATTCGTCGAGCGGCTGCGCACGCTGTCCGGCGGCAAGCCGACCGGCTTCAAGCTTTGCATCGGCCATCCGTGGGAATTCTTCGGGATCGCGAAAGCGATGCTCGAGACCGGCATCGTGCCCGACTTCATCGTCGTCGACGGCGCGGAAGGCGGCACGGGCGCGGCGCCGCTCGAATTCACCGACCACGTCGGCGTGCCGCTGCAGGAAGGGCTGCTGCTCGTGCACAACACGCTCGTCGGGATCGGCGTGCGCGACCGCGTGAAGCTCGGCGCGAGCGGCAAGATCATCACCGCGTTCGACATCGCGCGCACGCTCGCGATCGGCGCGGACTGGGTGAACTCGGCCCGCGGCTTCATGTTCGCGGTCGGCTGCATCCAGGCGCAGCACTGCCACACCGACCGCTGCCCGACCGGCGTCGCGACGCAGGACCCGGTGCGCCAGCGCGCGCTCGTCGTGCCCGACAAGGCCGAGCGCGTGTACAACTTCCACCGCAATACGCTGCATGCGCTGCAGGAACTCGTGCAGGCGGCCGGCCTCGCGCATCCGTCCGAACTGCGCGCGCACCACATCGTGCAGCGGGTCGCGCCGCACGAGGTACGGCTGATGTCGCAACTGCTGAAGTACCTGAAACCCGGTGCGCTGCTCGACGGCCACACCTGCGGCTTCTCGCTGTACGACAAGTGGTGGCCGATCGCGCGCAGCGATTCGTTCACGCTCGGCGAAGCCGTGTACGCGTCGATCGAGTGACGCAAGCGGCCAGCCCGCTCCGGCGGCGGGCGGCCTGCGCCGCAAAAAGAAAAGCGCCCCGCGGGGCGCTTTTCTTTCGTCTGTCGAATGCGTGAAGACCGGGCCGCGGCTCAGCTCTGCGGCAGCGTATCGGCGAACGACTGTCGCTGCTGCAGCTTCACGAAGTGCTTGTCGAGGTTCGGGTGGCGATCGCGCCAGTTGAGCTCGGGCATCCGGAAGTCGAGATAGCCGAGCGCGCAGCCGAGCGCGATGTCGGCGAGCGTGTAATGATTGCCGACGCACCACGTCTTGCCGCCGAGACCCTGCGACATCGCGACGAGCGCGTCGTCGATCTTGCGTTGCTGGCGCGCGATCCAGCTCGCGCTGCGCTGCGCTTCGTCGCGCATCGTGTGTTCGAGACGGATCGCGACGGCTGCGTCGAGCACGCCGTCGCCCAGCGCTTCCCAGCAGCGCACTTCGACGCGCTCGCGGCCCGACGGCGGAATCAGCTTGCCGACCGGCGACAGCGTATCGACGTATTCGCAGATCACACGGGAATCGAACACCGCGGCGCCATCCTCCATCACCAGGCACGGGACCTTGCCGAGCGGGTTCGATGCATGGATGTTCGTGTCCGGCGCCCACACGTTCTCGAGCTCCAGCTTGTAGTCGATCTTCTTTTCAGCAAGCACGATCCGCGCCTTTCGGACGTACGGGCTGCTGAGCGAACCGATTAATTTCATCATCTGCCTTTTTAAGGGAACCGCCGAGAGTATACGTTGTCGTCGATCATAACCGGCTCGCGCGGCCGGGCAGAAAATCGCCGGTCCGGCCTGTGGAAGGTTTGCAACAGCCGCCGCCGAGCCCCGCCGGGCGGGCCTTGCAGCCGCGGCCCTGACGCGCGGCGCCCGGCGGCGCTACAATCCAACGATGAATGCGCCCCTCGATACCGCCATCGCCGTCGACGTCTACCGCCAGCGCCGTGAACGCGTGCTTGCCGCACTGCGTGCCGCGGGCGGCGGCGTCGCCATCGTCCCCACCGCGCCGGAAATGCTGCGCAACCGCGATACGGCCTACCCGTACCGGTTCGACAGCTACTTCCATTACCTGACGGGCTTCACCGAGCCGGATGCCGTCCTCGTGCTGAACGCGGCCGCGCCGCACGGTGCGCCGGAATCGATCCTGTTCTGCCGCGCCAAGAACGTCGACCGCGAGACCTGGGAAGGCTTTCACTACGGTCCCGACGCCGCGCGCGACGCGTTCGGCTTCGATGCGGCGTTCGCGACCGACGTGATCGACACCGAAATGCCGCGCCTGCTCGCCGACGCGGGCACCGTGCACTACCGGTTCGGCGCGTCGGCCGAGTTCGAGCGCCAGCTCGCCGGCTGGATCGACGCGGTGCGTGCGCAGGCGCGCACGGGCGTCGCCGCGCCGGACGCGCTGCTCGACCTCACGCCGCTGCTCGACGACATGCGGCTCGTGAAGGACGAACACGAACTCGCGATCATGACGCGCGCCGCGCACATCTCCGCGCTCGCGCACCGCCGCGCGATGCAGGTGTGCCGCCCGGGCATCCGCGAATACGAGCTCGAAGCCGAGCTGCTGTACCTGTTCCGCAAGCACGGCGCGCAGGCGCCCGCGTACGGGTCGATCGTCGCGGCCGGCGCGAATGCGTGCGTGCTGCACTACCCGGCCGGCAACACGGCAGCGCGGGACGGCGACCTGATCCTGATCGACGCCGCGTGCGAACTCGACGGCTATGCATCGGACATCACGCGCACGTTCCCGGCCAACGGCCGCTTCTCGCCCGCGCAGCGCACGCTGTACGACATCGTGCTCGCCGCGCAGCAGGCGGCGATCGACGCGACGCGCGCGGGCGTGCCGTTCGAGGCGCCGCACGACGCGGCCGTACGCGTGCTTGCGCAAGGGCTGCTCGACACCGGCATCATCCCGAAAACACGCTTCTCGAGCGTCGACGACGTGATCGCCGAGCGCGCCTACACGCGCTTCTACATGCATCGCACCGGCCACTGGCTCGGCATGGACGTGCACGACTGCGGCGACTACCGCGAGCGGCTCGCCGAACGCGACGCGAACGGCGCGCTGCCGTGGCGCACGCTGAGGCCGGGCATGACGCTGACCGTCGAGCCCGGCCTGTACGTGCGCGCGGCCGACGACGTGCCGCCCGAGTACTGGAACATCGGCATCCGCATCGAGGACGACGCGATCGTGCGCGAGCACGGCTGCGAACTGATCACGCGCGGCGTGCCGGTCGCGGCCGACGAGATCGAGGCGCTGATGCGCGCGGGCGCATGACCGGCCGCCGACCGTTCCCTCCGTTTCACGAATCAAGATGACGACCGCTTCCTCGCCGGCCACGCCGGATTACGACCTCGCCATCGTCGGCGCGGGCCCCGTCGGGCTCGCGCTCGCCGGCTGGCTCGCGCGCCGCAGCGCGACGCAGCATGCATCGATCGCGCTGATCGATGCGCGCAAACCGGCCGCGAGCGCAAACGACCCGCGCGCGATCGCCGTGTCGCACGGCAGCCGCGTGCTGCTCGACACGCTCGCGTGGCCGGCCGACGCCACGCCGATCGAACATATCCACGTATCGCAGCGCGGCCATTTCGGCCGCACGCTGATCGACCGCGACGAACACGCGCTCGCCGCGCTCGGCTACGTCGTGCGCTACGGCTCGATCGTGCAGGCGCTCGCGGGCGCCGTGCGCGGCACGCGCGTCGACTGGCTCACGTCGACCACCGCACGCGCGCCGCAGCAGGACGCCGACGGCGTCACGCTGACGCTCGACGGCCCGCAAGGCCAGCGCTCGCTGCGCGCGCGCCTCGTCATCAATGCCGAAGGCGGGCTGTTCCACGAACAGCAGGCCGACGCAGGCAAGCATCGCCGCGACTACGGACAGACCGCGCTCGTCGGCACGGTCACGGTCTCGGCGCCGCGCCCGAACGTCGCGTGGGAACGCTTCACGCACGAAGGCCCGCTCGCGCTGCTGCCGCTCGGCGGGCCGCGCCAGGCCGAGTATTCGCTCGTGTGGTGCTGCACGCCCGACGAAGCCGCGCGACGTGCCGCGCTGCCCGACGACGCGTTCCTGCACGAGCTCGGCAGCGTGTTCGGCGAACGCATGGGCGAATTCGTCGCGATCGCCGGGCGCGCGTCGTTCCCGCTCGGCCTGAACGCCGCGCAGACGCTCGTCAGCGGCCGCGTCGCGGTCGTCGGCAATGCCGCGCAGACGCTGCACCCGGTGGCGGGCCAGGGGCTCAACCTCGGGCTGCGCGATGCACACACGCTCGTCGACACGCTGTCCGCGCAAGGCTTCGAAGCGACCGCGCTCGCGGCCTTCAACGCGCGCCGCGCGCTCGACCGGCGCTTCACGATCGGCGCGACCGACACGCTGGCGCGGCTGTTTACGATCGACTCGGGCCCGCTTCCGCTGCTGCGCGGCGCGGCGCTCACCGCGCTCGAATTCGTGCCGCCGCTCAAGAAGGCGATCGCGCGCCAGATGATGTTCGGCCAGCGCAACTGACGCGCGGCGCGCCGCGCAGCCTCTCCGGGCAATCCAGGCAAACCGGGTCAAATCGGCGGGGCATGGGAATACGGTAAAATGCCCGTTTTCCGTCTTCCCTTCCCCTGCCCGCGCGTGTCGCGGGCGGCGCCATTGCGATGCCCGTTATCGGCCCTCACGTATTGCGTAACAACCTGTTCGTCGCCCCGATGGCCGGGGTGACGGATCGTCCGTTCCGCCAGCTGTGCAAACGGCTGGGGGCCGGTTACGCCGTGTCCGAGATGGTCGCGTCCAACGCGCAGCTGTGGAAAAGCGCGAAGACGATGCGGCGCGCGAACCACGAAGGCGAAGTCGAGCCGATCGCGGTGCAGATCGCCGGCGCCGATCCGGCGATGATGGCCGAAGCGGCCCGCTACAACGTCGACAACGGCGCACAGATCATCGACATCAACATGGGCTGCCCGGCGAAGAAGGTCTGCAACGTCGCGGCCGGCTCCGCGCTGCTGCAGAACGAGCCGCTCGTGCAGCGGATCGTCGAGGCCGTCGTCGCGGCGGTCGGCACCGGGCCCGACGCGGTGCCCGTGACGCTGAAGATCCGCACCGGCTGGGACCGCGAGCACAAGAACGCGATCACGGTCGCGCGCCTGGCCGAGGCGGCCGGCATCTCGATGCTCACCGTGCACGGCCGCACGCGCGCCGACCTGTACCGCGGCGACGCCGAATACGACACCATCGCGGCCGTGAAGGCGGCCGTACGCATTCCGGTCGTCGCGAACGGCGATATCACGTCGCCCGCCAAGGCGAAGGCCGTGCTCGATGCAACCGGCGCCGACGCGCTGATGATCGGTCGCGCCGCGCAAGGCCGGCCGTGGCTGTTCCGCGAAATCGATCATTTCCTGCAAACCGGCGAGCTGCTGCCCCCGCCGCGGATCGACGAGATCCAGCACGTGATGAACGAACACCTGGAAGACCACTACGCTTTCTATGGCGAATTCACCGGGGTCCGTACTGCGCGCAAGCACATCGGCTGGTACACTCGCGGCCTTTCCGGTGCCAACGGGTTCCGGCACCGAATGAACACGCTCGATTCCACCCGCGAGCAGCTCGCCGCCGTCAATGCATTCTTCGAGGCGCAAAAGGCGCTGTCGGACCACCTCGTCTACGTCGATGACGATGCGGAAAACAGCCAGGGCGAGTCGGACGACCATAACCAGTTAGCAGCATGAGCAAGCACAACATCGAACAATGTGTCCGCGAGAGCCTGGACGTGTATTTCCGGGATCTAGACGGCTCCAATCCGCACGACGTCTATGAAATGGTGATGTCCTGCGTCGAAAAGCCGATGCTCGAGGTCGTGCTCGACCAGGCCGGCGGCAACCAGTCGCTCGCCGCCGAGTACCTCGGCATCAATCGCAATACGCTGCGCAAGAAGCTGCAGCAGCACGGCCTGCTGTAGGCGGCCGTCCCGTCCCCGTTTCCCTGGCTATTGGTGGTTCCATCATGATCAAGCAAGCGCTCATTTCCGTTTCCGACAAGACCGGCATCGTCGACTTCGCGAAGTCGCTGTCCGACCTCGGCGTCAAGCTGCTGTCGACGGGCGGCACCGCGAAACTCCTCGCCGACGCCGGCCTGCCCGTGACCGAAGTGGCCGATTACACCGGCTTCCCGGAAATGCTCGATGGGCGCGTGAAGACGCTGCACCCGAAGGTGCACGGCGGCATCCTCGCCCGCCGCGACCTGCCCGAGCACATGCAGGCGCTGGAACAGCACGGCATCCCGACGATCGACCTGCTGGTCGTGAACCTGTATCCGTTCGTCGCGACGATCGCGAAGGACGACTGCACGCTCGCCGACGCGATCGAGAACATCGACATCGGCGGCCCGACGATGCTGCGCTCGGCCGCGAAGAACCACCGCGACGTCACGGTCGTCGTCGACCCGGCCGACTACGCGGTCGTGCTCGATGAAATGAAGGCGAACGGCAACACCATCGGCTACCCGACCAACTTCCGTCTCGCGACGAAGGTGTTCGCGCACACCGCGCAATACGACGGCGCGATCACGAACTACCTGACGAGCCTGACCGACGAGCTGCAGCACGCATCGCGCAGCGCGTATCCGGCCACGCTCAACATGGCGTTCGACAAGGTGCAGGACCTGCGCTACGGCGAGAACCCGCACCAGAGCGCGGCGTTCTACCGCGACCTCGCGACGCCGGCCGGTGCGCTGGCGAATTACCGCCAGCTGCAGGGCAAGGAACTGTCGTACAACAACATCGCGGATTCGGACGCGGCGTGGGAATGCGTGAAGACGTTCGACGCGCCGGCCTGCGTGATCATCAAGCATGCGAACCCGTGCGGCGTCGCGGTCGGCAACGACTCTGCCGACGCGTATGCGAAGGCGTTCCAGACCGATCCGACCTCCGCGTTCGGCGGCATCATCGCGTTCAACCGCGAAGTCGACGAAGCGGCCGCGCAAGCGGTGGCGAAGCAGTTCGTCGAAGTGCTGATCGCGCCGTCGTTCACGGACGCCGCGAAGCAGGTGTTCGCCGCGAAGCAGAACGTGCGCCTGCTCGAGATCGCACTGGGCGACGGCCATAACGCATTCGACCTGAAGCGCGTGGGCGGCGGCCTGCTCGTGCAGTCGCTCGATTCGCGCAACGTGCAGCCGAGCGAGTTGCGCGTCGTCACGAAGCGCCAGCCGACCGCGAAGGAAATGGACGACCTGCTGTTCGCCTGGCGCGTCGCGAAGTACGTGAAGTCGAACGCGATCGTGTTCTGCGGCAACGGCATGACGCTCGGCGTCGGCGCCGGTCAGATGAGCCGCGTCGACTCCGCGCGCATCGCGAGCATCAAGGCGCAGAACGCGGGCCTCACGCTCGCCGGTTCGGCCGTCGCGTCGGATGCGTTCTTCCCGTTCCGTGACGGCCTCGACGTCGTCGTGGCGGCCGGCGCGACCTGCGTGATCCAGCCGGGCGGCTCGATGCGCGACGACGAAGTGATCGCGGCGGCCGACGAGCACGGCATCGCGATGGTCCTGACGGGCGTGCGCCACTTCCGTCACTGATCGCCGCATGCGGCCCGCGCGGCCGCTGCACGGGAACCCGGCGGCATCACTCCCGCCGGGTTTTTTATTGCGCGGCGCCGTCGCGCACGACCGGGCGATCGGCTTGCCGCACCATTCGTTGTAGTATCGCTGCATCACGCCACTCTCCTCACTCATGCGAATTCTCGGCATCGACCCCGGCCTGCGCGTCACCGGCTTCGGCGTCATCGACGTCAGCGGCCACCGGCTCGCCTATGTCACGAGCGGCGTGATCCGCACGCCGACGGCCGACCTGGCCACCCGGCTCGGCACGATCTTCCAGGGCGTCTCGACGATCGTGCGCGAACACGCGCCCGACCAGGCCGCGATCGAAAAGGTGTTCGTCAACGTGAACCCGCAGTCGACGCTGCTGCTCGGCCAGGCGCGCGGCGCCGCGATCTGCGGGCTCGTCGCGGGCGGGCTGCCGGTCGCCGAATACACGGCGCTGCAGCTCAAGCAGGCGGTGGTCGGCTACGGCCGCGCGACCAAGACGCAGATGCAGGAAATGGTCACGCGGCTGCTCAACCTGTCCGGCCAGCCGGGCTCCGACGCCGCCGACGCGCTCGGCATGGCGATCTGCCACGCGCACGGCGGCGACACGCTCAGCACGCTGGGCGGCCTCGCGCCGGCGCTCGCGCAGAAAGGGCTGCGCGTGCGGCGCGGCCGGCTGGTCGGCTGACGCCGGTCGTGCGCCGCGGCACGTACGTCGGCTCGACTGCGTTGGCTGCGTTGGCTGCGTTGGCTGCGTTGACCACCTTCACCGTTTTACCCACGCCCGACACACCCGCGACACGCGCCGCTTCGGCCTGACGGCCGCGCCCATCGGCATTGCGCCGCGCGTGCGCTACACTCGCGCTTTCTTCCTCGCATCCCGTCCTCCATGATCGGTCGCATCGCCGGCATCCTGCTCGAAAAGAACCCGCCTCATCTGCTCGTCGACTGCAACGGCGTCGGCTACGAAATCGACGTGCCGATGAGCACCTTCTACAACCTGCCGCAAACGGGCGAGCGCATCGTGCTGCTCACGCAGCAGATCGTCCGCGAAGACGCGCACCTGCTGTACGGCTTCCTGACGCCGCAGGAGCGCACGACCTTCCGCGAGCTGCTGAAGATCACCGGCATCGGCGCGCGCATGGCGCTCGCCGTGCTGTCCGGCATGAGCGTGCAGGAGCTCGCGCAGGCCGTGACGATGCAGGACGCCGCCCGCCTCACGCGGCTGCCCGGCATCGGCAAGAAGACGGCCGAGCGCCTGCTGCTCGAACTGAAGGGCAAGCTCGGCGCCGACCTCGGCGCGCTCGCCGGCGCCGCGTCGCCGTCCGACCACGCGACCGACATCCTCAACGCGCTGCTCGCGCTCGGCTACTCCGAGAAGGAGGGCCTTGCCGCGATCAAGAACGTGCCGGCCGGCACCGGCGTGTCCGAAGGCATCAAGCTCGCGCTGAAGGCATTGTCGAAGGCATAACGCGCGTTCGATCCGGCCGTCGAAGCCAGTGTCGCGCCGCCGCGCGACGCTCGCCAGTCGGCCGTTCGGCCAGGTGGCCCGTGCTTCGTCGCGCGGTACAATGGCCGCATGATTGAAACCGACAAACTCGCCACCGAGCAGCGGATCATCGCCGCCACGCCCACCTCGTCGCACGAGGAGGTGTTCGAACGTGCGTTGCGGCCGCGCCAGCTCGACGACTACGTCGGCCAGGAAAAGGTGCGCGGCCAGCTCGAGATCTTCATCGAAGCCGCGAAGCGCCGCGCCGAGCCGCTCGACCACGTGCTGCTGTTCGGGCCGCCGGGTCTCGGCAAGACAACGCTCGCCCACATCATCGCGCGCGAGATGGGCGTGAACCTGCGCCAGACGTCGGGCCCCGTGCTCGAGCGCGCGGGCGATCTCGCCGCGCTGCTGACGAACCTCGAAGCGAACGACGTGCTGTTCATCGACGAAATCCACCGGCTGTCGCCGGTCGTCGAGGAAATCCTGTATCCGGCGCTCGAGGATTACCAGATCGACATCATGATCGGCGAAGGCCCGGCCGCGCGCAGCGTGAAGCTCGACCTGCAGCCGTTCACGCTGGTCGGCGCGACCACCCGTGCCGGGATGCTCACCAACCCGCTGCGCGACCGTTTCGGGATCGTCGCGCGCCTCGAGTTCTACGACGCCGATCAACTGTCGCGCATCGTGCGGCGCTCGGCGTCGCTGCTGAATGCGCAGATCGATCCGAACGGCGCGCTGGAAATCGCGAAGCGCGCGCGCGGCACGCCGCGGATCGCGAACCGGCTGCTGCGCCGCGTGCGCGACTTCGCGGAAGTGAAGGCCGACGGCCAGATCACCGCGGCCGTTGCCGATGCCGCGCTCGCGATGCTCGACGTCGATCCGGTCGGCTTCGACCTGATGGACCGCAAGCTGCTCGAAGCGATCCTGTACAAGTTCGACGGCGGCCCGGTCGGCATCGACAACCTCGCGGCGGCGATCGGCGAGGAGCGCGACACGATCGAGGACGTGCTCGAACCGTACCTGATCCAGCAGGGCTTCCTGCAGCGCACGCCACGCGGGCGCGTCGCGACGCTGCTCACGTATCGCCACTTCGGGCTGTCGGTGCCCGATGCCCGCCGCACCGAACGCGACGAGTGGGATACCCCGGACGGGAAGTAATCCGTCGCCCGAGCCGCACCCGCCATGACGACGCCGCCCAGCCGCCACCCCACCACCGTGCCGGGCCCGCGCTGGGCGGAGCCGATCCGCAAGCGGCTCGTGGCCGGCATCACGCACCTGACGGCCGGCGGCGGCGGTCCGTCGATCGATCTCTCTTCGCCGCCGGGCGACCCCGGGCTGTTCGGCCCCGACGCCGTGTGCTGGCGCGTGCATGCCGATTTCACGTCGATGATGACGGGCGGCATCGCCGCGCTGCTGCTGCAGGCGCTCCACCCGCTCGCACTCGCGGGCGTCTGGGATCATTCGTCGTTCCGCACCGACATCTTCGGCCGCTTGCGGCGCACCGCCACGTTCATCACGGGGACGACGTTCGGCAGCCGCGCGGACGCGCTCGCGCTGATCGAGCGCGTGAAAACGATCCATGCGCGCGTCTCGGGCAGCGCACCGGACGGCCGGCCGTACCGCGCCGACGATCCCGCGTTGCTGACCTGGGTGCATGTCGCGGAAGTGTCGAGCTTCCTCGCCGCGCATCTGCGTTACGTGAATCCGGCGCTGTCGGGCGAACTGCAGGACCGCTATTACGCGGAGACGGCGCTGATCGCCGAGTTGCTCGGCGCCCGCGAGGTGCCGCGTTCGCGCGCCGAGGTCGCCGCCTATCTCGCGCGCATGCTGCCCGAACTCGAAGCAGGGCCGCGTACGTTCGACGTGATGTCCATCCTGCTGAACGTGCCGGTCGCGAAGCCCGCGCTGCGGCCTGCCGCGTCGCTGGTGATGCATGCCGGGATCGACCTGCTGCCGCCGTGGGCGCAGCGCATGCTCGGCGTGTCGACGTTCGCGCCGTTGCGCAGTGCGCTGGTCCGGCCCGGCATACGCGCGGTTGCGCCCGTGCTGCGCTGGGCGCTCGTGAACGGCGCGTCGAAGCGTGCGCGCCGCCGCGCGACGGCCTCCCCGTCCGACGGCACCCCGTCTGTCTGACGGTCCGCTTGTTCCGATCATTTCAATTGACTGTCAAATAGCTGTGGCAAGCTGACGGGCTTGCACCCGCGCACGGTCGCACGTCTGCTCGTCGCCGACGCCCACTGACCCGCGCGAAGTCCCGCCCGCCCGCCCACCCGACCGACGCCCGATGCCCGCGATGCCACGCCTGCCGATCCGTTTCGCCGTTGCCGCCAGCCTGTCCACCGTCTTCGCCCTCGCCGCGTGCGGAGGCGACGATGTCGCCGCCGTCGCGCGCATGGACGCACAACCGCCGTCCGGCGGCACGACGACCGCACCGGCCCCCACGCCGCCCGCGACCACCCGGCCGCAACCGGGCAAGTGGAAAGCCGCCCGCGCCGGCGACCTGATCGACGTGACGCTCGGCGATCTCCATCCGACGCAGGGAGCGATCGGCTACGACCAGATCTACTACAAGCTCGGCCGCTACGAACGGCAGCCCGACAAGAAGTTCGACGACTTCTGCGCGGACGAAGGCCTCGGCGGCGTCGCATCGAGCGGCTACACGGCCCGATCGTCGCTGCGCGAGCCGGCCAGCTACAGGTGCGCGACGACCGACGCGAACGCTCGAGACCGCTCGGTGCTGAACCCCGTCGTGATCGGCCCGAACGGCGATGCGCTGTACCTGACGGACGGCCACCACGGCCTGTCGACTTACTACGAGACGCCCGACGG
This sequence comes from Burkholderia sp. LAS2, assembly GCF_018417615.1. Classification (NCBI taxonomy): domain Bacteria; kingdom Pseudomonadati; phylum Pseudomonadota; class Betaproteobacteria; order Burkholderiales; family Burkholderiaceae; genus Burkholderia; species Burkholderia sp. LAS2. The sequence goes on along the minus strand of NZ_CP071052.1, from coordinate 1,144,638 downwards.
CGGCCCGGCGCTGCACGTGCACGTCGTCGTCAAGGACAACCTCGGCGACTACTCGGGCGACGTGTTCTGGCAGCAGATGCAAAGCCGCGGCTATCTGCGCCTCAAGAACGGCGAAGGCAAGCCGATCACGACCGCGCAACTGCCGACCGGGCTCGGCCTGACACTCGGGATGACGAACGACCGCTACCGCTCGCTCGTCTATTTCACGCGCGACATCGGCTACAGCAAGCCCGCACAAGCGACCGACTACCTCGAGTTCTACTGGGCCGACTGGCTGCGCGCGCAACCGGGCACGTTCTCGCTCGCCGGCTATGACCTGACGCGCGCCGGCGCAACCGACCCCGATCCGGCGAAGGCCGACACGGGCTACCTGAACGCGGTGTGGAATGCGTCGACGCGGATGGTCGCGACCACGGACCCCGTGATCGACGGCAAGACGGGCGCCGACCTCGGGCGCGCCGATGCGATCAACGGCGGGAAGAAATACAGCAAGGGGGAATTCGACAAGCTGCGCCAGCCGATCACGGCCGACAAGCCCGGCAAGATCGCGTACGCGCTCGACTACAAGACGCGCCACGGGCTGCCGCAGTAAGCGTCACGCCGGAAGGAAGGGAGCCCCGGCCCGGCCATGCCATGCCGGACGGGCCCCGCGTGCTCAAAGCACCTTGCGGTACCCGTCGTCATCGTCGCTCGCGGCTTCGAGATGCGACACGTCGGCCCACTGCACGACCTGCGCGCGGCCATCCACGTAATCGACGACGTTGATGCTGGTATTGAGCAACTGATAGTTGCGCGGCGCCGACAGCTCGATCCCGTTCGCGAAGCGATACACGCAATCGAGCACGCCGCCGTGCGCGACGCACGCGATCCGGCCGCCCGGATGCGCGGCGACGATCGGTTCGAGCGCATGCAGCACGCGGTGATAAAACTCGCGCTGCGACTCGCCGCCCTCCGGCGCGAAGCCGGGATCGCGCGTCTGCCACGCCGCATACGCGTCCGGAAACAGCGCCTCGATCTCGGTGCTGTCGTGCCCCTGGAATGCACCGTACGAGCGTTCGCGCAACCCTTCGCGCAGCAGCAGCGGCAGCCCGAGCACATCGGCAAACGGTTGGGCGGTCTGTTGCGCGCGCATCAGGTCGCTCGAATACACCGCGTCGATCCGCGCGCCGTCGCGCGCGTCGCGCCCGAGCCGCGCCGCCAGCCGCTGCGCCTGCGCGAGCCCCGTATCGGCCAACGGGATATCGATATGCCCCTGGATGCGCTTGATGCGGTTCCAGGCCGTCTCGCCATGGCGGATGAAAAGAATCTGCGTGGTGGCCATCGCGGCGCGCCTCCGGGGAAGAATCAGGGCCGCACTTGCAGCCAGAACGTCACGGGGCCGTCGTTGACCAGCGACACCTGCATGTCGGCGCCGAACTCGCCCGTCTCGACGACGGGATGGCGCGCCCGCGCGGCCGCGACGAAATAGTCGAACAGCCGCGCGCCTTCGTCGGGCGGCGCGGCGGGCGTGAAGCTCGGACGCAGCCCGCTGTTCGTATCGGCCGCGAGCGTGAACTGCGACACGAGCAGCAGGCCGCCCGCGCGGCCTTCGCCGTCGATGTTCGATACCGGCAGGTTCATCTTGCCGGCTGCGTCGCTGAACACGCGGTAGCCGAGCAGCTTCGCGAGCAGCTTGTCGGCCGCGGCCTCGGTATCGCCGCGCTCCGCGCAGACCAGCGCGAGCAGCCCCGCGCCGATCTCGCCGGTCGTGCGGCCGCCGACGCGCACGTCGGCGCGCGTCACGCGCTGGATCAGCGCGATCATGCGGTCAGCGTGACGCGTGCGAAGCGGCGCTTGCCGACCTGCACGACGAATTCGCCGGCCTCGACCTTCAGGCCCTTGTCGGACACGGTCGCGCCGTCGATCTTCACGCCGCCCTGATCGATGTTGCGCAGCGCTTCGCTCGTCGACGGCACGAGCCCGGCCTGTTTCAGCAACTGACCGATCGCGAGCGGCGCGCCGGCCAGCGTGACGGACGGAATGTCGTCCGGCACGCCGCCCTTCGCGCGGTGGTTGAAGTCCTCGAGCGCGCGCTCTGCGTCGGCCTGCGAATGGAATCGCGCGACGATTTCCTGCGCGAGCAGCACCTTGAAGTCGCGCGGGTTGCGGCCGCCTTCGGCGTCGCGCTTGAAGCCGGCGATTTCATCGAGGCTGCGGAACGACAGCAGCTCGAAGTAACGCCACATCAGCGTGTCCGAGATGCTCATCAGCTTGCCGAACATGTCGGTCGGCTTCTCGCTGATGCCGACGTAGTTGCCCTTCGACTTCGACATCTTCTCGACGCCGTCGAGGCCTTCGAGCAGCGGCATCGTCAGGATGCACTGCTGTTCCTGGCCGTACTGCTTCTGCAGTTCGCGGCCGACCAGCAGGTTGAACTTCTGGTCGGTGCCGCCGAGTTCGAGATCGGCGTTCAGCGCGACCGAATCGTAGCCCTGCATCAGCGGGTACAGGAATTCGTGGATCGAGATCGGCACGCCGCCCTGGAAGCGCTTCGTGAAATCCTCGCGCTCGAGGATCCGCGCGACCGTGTAGCGCGACGCGAGCTTGATCATCCCGTCCGCACCGAGCGGCATCGACCATTCGCTGTTGTAGCGGATCTCGGTCTTGTCGCGATCGAGCACGAGCGCGGCCTGCTCGAAGTAGGTCTTCGCGTTCGATTCGATCTGCTCGCGCGTGAGCGGCGGACGCGTCGCGTTGCGGCCCGACGGGTCGCCGATCAGCGACGTGAAATCGCCGATCAGGAAGATCACCGTATGGCCGAGGTCCTGCAGCTGGCGCATCTTGTTCAGCACGACCGTATGGCCGATGTGGATGTCCGGTGCGGTCGGATCGAGCCCGAGCTTGATGCGAAGCGGCGTGCCGGTGGCTGCGCTGCGCGCGAGCTTCTGCGCGAACTCTTCCTCGATCAGCAGCTCGTCGACGCCGCGCTTCGTGACGGCGAGCGCATGCCGGACTTCGTCGGTGATCGGGAAAACGGGCTTGGAACTGGGTTCGGTGCTCATCGGTGCCAGGAAGAATGTCGCAAAAACAGGGATTTTCCCATAACTTGCGCGCGCATCGCTTAACGACGCGTCACGTTGCGCGGATAATCGGGCGCAAGGCGCGCGGGACCGGCCCGCGCCGCACGATCCAGGAGAACCCAACGTGCCGCAACGACCGCCGCAGCATGCCGATCCGGCAGACGGCATCTACTTCGGGCTGATGTCTGGAACCAGCATGGACGGCGTCGACGGCGTCGCCGTGCGTTTCGAGGCCGGCCGCGCGCCGGTCGTGCTCGCGGAAGCGTTCGTCGGCTTCGCGCAATCGCTGCGCGACGCGCTGTTCGCGCTGCAGCAGCCCGGCGACAACGAGATCGACCGCGAATCGCTCGCGGCGAATGCGCTCGTCACGCGCTATGCGGTGTGCTGCCACGAATTGCAGCGCACGGCCGGGCTGTCGCGCGACGAGATCCGCGCGATCGGCGTGCACGGCCAGACGGTGCGCCATCGCCCCGAGCGCGGCTATACGCGCCAGCTCAACAATCCGGCGCTGCTCGCCGAGCTGACCCAGGTCGACGTGATCGCCGATTTCCGCAGCCGCGACGTGGCCGCCGGCGGCCACGGCGCGCCGCTCGCGCCGGCGTTCCATGCGACGGTGTTCGGCGCGCCGGGCGAAACGCGGGTCGTCTGCAATCTCGGCGGAATCAGCAACATCACGATCCTGCCCAACGCGGGCGGCGACGTGCGCGGCTTCGACTGCGGCCCGGCGAATGCGCTGATCGATGCGTGGGCGACCCGCCATCTGGGCAAGCCGTACGACGACGGCGGCAAGTTCGCCGCACGCGGCACCGTCCACGCGCCGCTGCTCGACACGTTGCTCGACGAACCGTATTTCACCGCGCCGCCGCCGAAAAGCACCGGACGCGACCTGTTCAATCCCGCGTGGCTCGATACGAAGCTCGCCGCATTCGCGCAGGTTGCGCCGGAGGACGTGCAAGCCACGCTCACCGCGCTCACCGCCGTGTCGGTAGCGCGCGACATCGCGCAGCACGCACCGGGCTGCAAGGCCGTGTTCGTATGCGGCGGCGGCGCACGCAACCCGGTGTTGCTCGATGGGCTCCGGCACGCGCTGCGGGAGGCCGGCGTGCCGGCCACCGTCGACACGACGGCCGCGCTCGGCGTGCCGCCGCAGCAGGTCGAAGCGCTCGCGTTCGCGTGGCTCGCGTACCGCTTCACCGCGCGCCAGCCCGGCAATCTCGCGACGGTCACCGGCGCAGCCGGCAACCGCGTGCTCGGCGCGCTCTATCCGCGCTGATGCGACACTCGCCGCGCGGCGAGCGCGACAAGGCGGGCGTGTATAAAAAAACGGGGCATGAAGCCCCGTTTTTCATTCCGGCAGAACCGGCGCGGATCTGCCGTGCGCTCAGACCGAGAACGACGAACCGCACCCGCAGGTGGTGGTCGCGTTCGGGTTCTTGATCACGAACTGGGCGCCGTTGAGGTCGTCCTTGTAGTCGATCTCGGCGCCGACCAGGTACTGGTAGCTCATCGAGTCGATCAGGAGCTGGACGCCGTTCTTGTTCATCACGGTGTCGTCCTCGTTGACTTCCTCGTCGAACGTGAAGCCATACTGGAAGCCGGAGCAGCCGCCACCCTGCACGAACACGCGCAGCTTGAGGTCGGGATTGCCCTCTTCGTCGATCAGTTGCTTGACCTTGTCGGCCGCGGCGTCGGTGAAGACGAACGGCAGCGGCATATCGGTCGTCGTTGCTGCGGATTCGGTAACAGCGTTCATTCGAACTCTCCAAAAAGCTTTAGCCGCTATTGTAGGGCCGATCAGAAGATCGTGCTGAAGTCCATGAAATCAATAGGTTCTTGTCGATTTCATCAAACGCGCCCGCGCGGGGGCCGCCGCAGCGGCCCGGAAGCGGACATAAAAAAACCGCCAGCGTGAAAGCTGGCGGTTTTTCCGGCGGACGCCGCCCGAAGGCGGCGAGGCCATGAAGCGGAATTAACGCTTCGAGAACTGCTTTGCGCGGCGAGCCTTGCGCAGACCGACCTTCTTACGCTCGACTTCACGCGCATCGCGCGTGACGAAGCCTGCGCTCGACAGCGACGGCTTGAGCGTCGCATCGTAGTCGATCAGTGCACGGGTGATGCCGTGGCGCACTGCGCCTGCCTGACCCGTTTCGCCGCCGCCGTTGACGTTCACCTTGATGTCGAACGTCTGGCCGTGGTTCGTGAGTTCCAGCGGTTGACGCACGATCATCAGCGACGTTTCGCGCGAGAAGTAGTCAGCGATGGGCTTGCCGTTGACGATGATGTCGCCCTTGCCAGCCTTGATGAAGACACGTGCGACTGCGCTCTTGCGGCGGCCCGTACCGTAGTTCCAGTTACCGATCATGTGGGTCCCCTTAGATCTCGAGCGCCTTCGGCTGTTGAGCCGAGTGCGGATGCGTCGCTTCTGCGTAGACCTTCAGCTTCTTGATCATCGCGTAGCCGAGCGGGCCCTTCGGCAGCATGCCCTTGACCGCCTTCTCGAGCGCGCGGCCCGGGAAGCGCTCTTGCATCTTGCCGAACGTCGTTTCATAGATACCGCCCGGGTAGCCCGAGTGACGGTAGTACTTCTTGTCCAGCGTCTTGTTGCCCGTGACCTTCAACTTGCTCGCGTTGATGATGATGATGAAATCACCAGTGTCGACGTGCGGGGTGAACTCAGGCTTGTGCTTGCCGCGCAGACGGCGTGCCACTTCGCTGGCAACACGGCCGAGAACCTTATCCGTCGCGTCAATCACGTACCATTCGCGCGTCACCTCATGGGCTTTTGCGGAAAACGTCTTCATGATCGATCCAAAAAAAATGCTTTGCCCGATGTGTTCTTCCTGCTTGTCTGTGTGCGCTTCGAGGCGCGGTGCAGGCTCTCCCTGTTCTTTTTCCGTGGGCATGAATGCGGAAAAGCCCTGAATTATAAAGGAAATACGGCTGCGTGGTCAAAGAGAATCCACGCCCCGTGTTCGCGGCGGCCGAAATGGGCCAAAATCCGGTCGTGCCCCGACAAGCCAGGCGAACCGAGCGCCTGCGGCGGCACCCATCGACGTGCGGCACATGACCTTGCCGCGCCAGACCGGCCAAACCCGAAAAACAACAAACCAGCATGATGAAACAACGACTTACGCCCTTCCTCGCGGCCGCGCTGCTGGCCGCCGCGGCGCCCGCCGTCGCCGCGTCCGGCTGCGAAGCCAAGCTCGACGCGCTCGATGCACGCATCGCCGAAGCCCGAACCGCCCATGCCGAAGACCGCATCGTGCGCCTGCGCGCGGTGCGCGAACGCGTCCGCCACTTCTGCGCACGCGGCCACGCGTCGGCCGCCCCTGCACCGGCGCCGGAGGCCGACTCGCGCGGCACGCCGCCGGACGCGACGTCGCAGCCGGCCGCGCGGCAGCCCGCGTGACGGTGCCGACGCGCGCAAGCCGCGCGCCGATGTTTGCATGGGACGAAAAAAAGCCCGAACGGCTGGTTCGGGCTTAATCCACCTCAGGAGGAGGGTGGAGGAGACATTCGGAGGTTGCCGCAGCGCGACAACCAATGAGAGTCATTATACGAATGCCCGACCGAGTCCACAAGAAAATTTGCATTGCGAAATCAACTCCCACGATATGGGATGCCAGTCGAAAAGCTTACGCAAATTAATTTCCATTCAAAATCAAGCATATAAGCGCGTCACGCACAACTTCAAACCGCCCGCATCTAGAGCAAAACCCCTAAATTCAGCAGGGAAATCGCCGCTCGCCGCGCCGCTCGCTCGGCGCCGGCATTGCTCGTCTTGCAGCGCATCAGCCGACCGTTGCGCCGCGGGCTACAATGCCGGATCGAATCCGAATCAGGCAACGCTGGAGCGCAAGCATGGAATGCAAAGTAAGCTGGATGGGCCAGGACGGCATGGCGTTTTCCGCCGAGACCGGCAGCGGGCATCTCGTCACGATGGACGGCGCGCCCGAAGGCGGCGGCCACAACCTCGCGCCGCGTCCGATGGAGATGGTGCTGCTCGGCACCGGCGGCTGCACGGCTTATGACGTCGTGCTGATCCTGAAGAAGAGCCGCCAGGAAGTGAGCGGCTGCTCGGTCACGCTGAAGGCCGAGCGCGCGAGCGAAGATCCGAAGGTGTTCACGAAGGTGCACTTCCACTTCACGGTCACCGGCCGCAACCTGAACCCGGCCACGGTCGAACGCGCGATCAACCTGTCGCACGACAAGTATTGCTCCGCGTCGATCATGATCGCGAAAACGGCCGAACTCACGCATTCGTTCGACATCGTCGCCGCCTGATCGCGCGGCGCGCGCATGAAAAAAGGGCCGGCGCTCCGCAGGGAGCGCCGGCCCTTTCGCATTCGAGCGGCAAAGCAGGCCGATAAGCCGGATTCTGTGCACGCCGCGCGCCGAAGCGCGCAACGCGTGGCAGCCATTCCTCTAGGCGCGCCATTGCTGACGCGCTCAAGCTTCCTACCCGCAGACGAGACGGGGGCCCCGTCCTGCATCCGAAAATGCGCGCCTGCCTACTTGGAATTGCTCCGGGTGGAGGTTACCGTGCCGGCGAACGTCGCCGTCGCCGCGGTGCGCTCTTACCGCACCGTTTCACCCTTACCTGATCCCGGCTTGCGCCGGGCCATCGGCGGTTTGCTTTCTGTTGCCCTGTTCCGCGTGTCGCCACGGATGGCCGTTAGCCATCACCCTGCCCTGTGGAGTCCGGACTTTCCTCGCCCCCGCGCGCCCGAAGGCGGCGAGGCCGCGACTGCCTGGCCTGCTTTGCGACGCGCATTCTAGCACTGCGCGCCGCGGTCGGCAGCGCGCGAGCCACCGCCACGGCGAAACACGGCCGGATCGACGCGACCGGGTTCGCGCGGCGGCACGCCGCTCACGCGAGTTTCCAGCCGATCGCCTCGCCACCGCGCAGCGGCACGACCGGCGTATCGCCCGCGAAGATCTCGCGCGGCAACTCCCACGCCTCGCGGCGCAGCGTGACCGTCTCGGCGCTGCGCGGCAGCCCGTAGAAATCGGCGCCGAAGAAGCTCGCGAACCCTTCCAGCTTGTCGAGCGCGCCGGCGGTGTCGAATGCTTCCGCGTACAGTTCGAGCGCGTGCAGCGCCGTGTAGCAGCCCGCGCAGCCGCACGCGGTTTCCTTCGCGCCGCGCGCATGCGGCGCGCTGTCGGTGCCGAGGAAGAAGCGCGGGTTGCCCGACGTCGCGGCCTCGACCAGCGCCACGCGATGCGTCTCGCGCTTGAGCACCGGCAGGCAGTAGTAATGCGGGCGAATCCCGCCGACGAACAGCGCGTTGCGGTTGTACAGCAGGTGATGCGCGGTGATCGTCGCGCCGAGCAGACCGGGCGCCGCGTCCGCATCGCGCACGTAGTCGGCCGCGTCCTTCGTCGTGATGTGCTCGAACACGACCTTCAGCCCCGGGAAATCGCGGCGCAGCGGCGTCATCACGCGGTCGATGAACACCTTTTCGCGGTCGAACAGGTCGATCGACGCATCGGTCACCTCGCCGTGCACGAGCAGCGGCATGCCGGTTTCCTGCATCGCCTCGAGCGTCTTCGCGCATTTCGCCAGATCGGTGACGCCATGGTCGGAATTCGTCGTCGCGCCTGCCGGATACAGCTTCACGCCGTGCACGAAGCCGCTTTCGCGGGCGCGGCGGATTTCGTCGGGCGGCGTGTTGTCGGTCAGGTACAGCGTCATCAGCGGTTCGAACGTCATCCCGGCCGGCAGTGCGCCGAGGATGCGCGCGCGATAGGCCTGCGCCTGCGCGGTGGTCGTGACCGGCGGCTTCAGGTTCGGCATGACGATGGCGCGGCCGAACTGGCGGGCGGTGTGCGGCAGCACGGCGGCGAGCATGTCGCCGTCGCGAAGGTGCAGGTGCCAGTCGTCGGGACGGGCGAGCGAAAGCGTCGCCGGGGAGGAAGCGTTCGAGGCAGTCATAGGAGGCGTCGTGAGGAACGGGCTTGCGATCGGCGGGGCCGGAACGCGCGTGCACGGGCCGATTGACGGCAAACCGCAACACGGGGCCTTTGGCCAGCGGAATCCGCTTTTTACCGCTCAGGGCTCGGTGATATGCTAGAAGCCGCATTGTACCGGGGTTCGCCCGGTTCGTTACCCCCGCTTCAGCCTGCCGCCCCACGTAAAATGTGCCAACTCCTTGGAATGAACTGCGCCGCGCCGACGGACGTCACATTCTCCTTCACAGGTTTCGCGGCCCGGGGTGGGCTCACCGATCACCATGCCGACGGCTGGGGCATCGCGTTCTTCGAAGACAAGGCCTGCCGCCTCTTCATCGATCACCAGGCCTCGGCCACGTCGCCGATCGCCGAAATGGTGAAGCGCTACCCGATCAAGTCCAAGAACACGATCGCGCACATCCGCAAGGCGACGCAAGGGCACATCCTGCTCGAGAACAGCCATCCGTTCATGCGCGAGCTGTGGGGCCGGCACTGGATCTTCGCGCATAACGGCGACCTGCAGGACTACGCACCGGACATGGACGGCAGCGTCTACCATCCGGTCGGCACGACCGACAGCGAACAGGCGTTCTGCGTGCTGATGCAGGGGCTGCGCGAAGCCTTTCCCGGCGCGCAGCCGCCGCTGCCCGAGCTGTTCGAGCGGGTCGGCGAACTGACGCGCGGCATCACCGATCACGGCGTGTTCAATTTCCTGATGTCGAACGGCCAGGCGCTCTTCGCGCACTGCTCGACGCGGCTGCACTACCTCGTGCGGCGCTGGCCGTTCTCGACCGCGCATCTCGTCGACGAAGACCTGTCGATCGACTTCGCGAAATACACGACGCCCGAGGATCGCGTCGCGGTGATCGCGACGCAGCCGCTCACCGACAACGAAGTCTGGACCGCATTCGAGCCGGGCGAGTTGATCATGTTCCAGTGCGGCGACGTCGCCGCGCGGATGCAGATTCCGGTGCCCGCGCGCGTGCTCGAGAAGCTGCGCAACCCGTCGCTCGACGCGTCGGCGTCCGCACCGCGCACGGTGGTGCGCGAAGCGCTCGCCACCGCGGCCGACGGCGATGCCGACGACGCGATCGATTTCTGAAGTGCGGCATCGGCCGCGTCCGCTTTCTGCTCGCTTCCTGCTTGCCGCGTGCGTCGTACGATGCGTCCGACGACGCCCGTCATCGACGCAAATCGCCCGGCTCCGGCCAATACGGTTTCATTTCGGCCACCACCCGGCGCAACGAATCGACGTCACGCAACATTCGCTTGATTTTATTAATTTACAAGTGAAAATAAGTAAAAGATGAAGCGGATAAAATAACCGCCAATTAAAACAAAAATTCCGGGCCCGCATTTTATCGCGCGTCATCCGCCGAAACCGTGCGCTATCCCACCGACTCCAGCAGTCCTGCCAGCCTTTAACAAAACCCCTCAAGCCCGCCACCACCACGGCTTTCGGTTCGATCAACCACACAAATCAAAAATACCACGCATTACGGTTCGAATCATTACAGTTTCCCCTTTCTCGATAATCGGCGACTGCCCGAATCAGTAGACTCGCCCCATCCTCGGTGTAACGAAACACGATTGGCGCGACACGCAGCCACAGCCGCCGCACGCCCCTTCGGATCATTTCCCCACCGCGGAATGCGAATTCGCCGAATCGCGGCGAATGCCACGTCAAAAGAAGAAAGAGGGGTATGTCGTGAATCACTCATTTCGATCGATATGGAGCGACGCCGCCGGCTGCTGGGTCGCGGTGGCGGAAACGGCTCGGGCGCGCGGCAAGCGTTCGGGCAGCGAATCGGGTTCGAGCCGCCGCACCGCGCACAAGGTGGCGCACCACCCGGCAGGCCGCTCGCCGCGGCGCGTCGCGGCGCTCGGGGCCGCGCTGGCCGCGCTGTCGGCCGGCGTGGCGCACGCGTCGACGTGCGGCGACGGCGCGACCGTCGCGAGCGGCGGCACCTGCGCACTCGGCAGTTTCAGCCCGACCGTCAACGACAACCTGGCCGGCGCCACGATCGTGTCGGGCGGCGAAACGATCGGCGTGGCAGGCGCATGGACGGGCGTCCCCGGCGACCCCGGCTATACGCTGACGCCGCTCGGCAGCGCGACCCTCGTGTCGGGCAACCCGAACCAGCCGCTGGTCTCGCTCGGCGGCAAGACGCAAAGCGTCAGCACGCCCGACTCGATCACGGCCACCCACACGTCGGTCGCCACCTACAACTCCGCCGAATTCACCGCATCCACGGCCGGCTCGACCACCGTGCCCGTTTACCACGACGTGAACGGCGGCCAGTACGTGAATACGCGGATCGGCACCGTCGACAGCACCGGCGGCACGCTGAACGTGTCGATCGGCAATGCCGCGGATGCGCCAGACGCGACCGGCAATGGAATCTCGATCGCACCGAAGCAGACCGACCTGACCTTTGCGGACGGCACCGGTGCGGCAAAGAGCGTCGTCAACTGGAATTCCCGCAACCAGATCTGGCTCGGCACCGGCGACTATCTCGCCAGCGGCGGCCCGGTCGGCCAGCTCCAGCTCGACGTGCCGGCCTACGCGGGCACCTTCACCGCGTTCGACGGCAGTCGCTGGACCGTCACCGACGCCGCATCGCTCGCTGCGTACAACGACTTTCTGGTGCGCTCGGTCCAGAGCGGCGCGCTCGGCTCGCAGGCCGCCTACGACACCGCGTTCGGCCAGGCCGTCACGTTCTCGCAGCAAACCTTCCAGTACGCGAACAACGTGTCCGCCGGCGACAAGAACACGCTGCCGATCGATCACCTGTCGGTGATGCACGGCACGGGCGCGAACGCGACGCTGCACATCGGCAAGGACGGCCAGATCGACTTCCGCGGCACCAACACGATCGAATCGAGCTCGGCCGTGCTCGCGGAAAACGGCGCGCACTTCGTCAACGACGGGCGCTTGTCGGGCGATTTCACGCTGGTGCGCCTCCTGAGCGGCGCGAGCGGCGTCAACAACGGCGCGATCTCGTCCGGCTACGCGTCCGGCAACAACGTCGACACGAGCGGCAGCACGCCACCCGACAATTTCGGCTTCCACGCGTACACCGAGGGCAACGGCGTGTACGCGAGCGGCGCGGGCACCACGTTCGCGAACAACGGCGTGATGAACGTCGGCGCATGGACGCTCGACGGCAACCGCCCCGACCTGCAGAACTACGCGGTGGCCGCGACGGACGGCGCGCGCGCGACGAACGCCGGCACGATCAACGTCGGCGTCAACGCGACGACGCTCGACAGCCAGGTGATCGGCGGCCTCGTCGCCGGCGGCAGCTTCACGAACGAAGCAGGCGGCACGATCTATCTGGGCCGCGCCGCGCAGTACGCGCCCGGCCAGGCGGCAAACGACGTCGCGCTGTCCGCGCACGCGTACGGCATCCTGCTCGGCGCGTCGGGCAGCGCGAGCAACCTCGGCACGATCGTGATCGGCTCGCAGACGCAGAACGGCGCCGCGCTGGCGAGCATCGGCTCGAGCGCCGGCACGCTAACGAACGCGGGTGCGATCGTCGTCAACGGCGCCGCGCCCGGCACGCCGCTCGCGAACGTCGGCATGCTCGCGGCCGACACCGCCGCGACCGTGACCAATACGGGCACGATCACGCTGAATGGCGTGAACGGCATCGGCATCATGGTCGTCGGCACCGGCACGCACGCGACGACTGCGACGTCGACCGGCACGATCGACGTGGCCGGCGGCCTCGACCCCGCGTCGGACACGCGCAACTACGGCGTCTGGGCCGAAGGGCCGCTCGCGATGGCCACGCTCGACGGTGCGCTGAACCTGACCGGCACCGGCGCGATCGGCGTGCACGCACGCTCGGGCGCGACGATCGACGTCGGCGCGAACGCGGTGCCGGCCTTCATGTCCGGCACGAACCAGATCGGCTTCTACGCATACGGCGCGGGTTCGAAAATCAACGTCGCCGCGCAGCACCTAAGCGTCGACACCGACGACTCGACGCTGTTCCGCGTCGCGGGCGGCGCGGCCTACACGGGCGCGTCGGCGGCCGGCACGCTGACGACCGACGTCAACGGCCAGCGCTCGCGCGGCGTACTCGCGACCGACGCCGGCACCACGCTGTCGACCGGCAACGCGGTCTACCACGTCAACGGCGCGAACGGCGTCGCGATCGCCGTGGAAGGCGGCGCGAAGGGCACGATCGACGCGGGTGCGACGATCGACCTGAACGCGGCCGGCGCGACCGCGGGCATCGTCGACGGCCAGGCGCACGACCTCGCCGGCGCGAACGCCGGCGCGCCGGTCGCGACGACGCTGACCAACGACGCCGCCGTCACGTCGTCGACCGCCGGCGTGACCGGTTTCATCGCGCAGAACCTCGGCACGCTCGAGAACCGCAGCACGGTGCTGCTGACCGGCGCGGGCTCGACAGGCGTCGTGGCCGGCACGCTGGGCACGGTGAACAACGCGTCGACGATCCGCGTCGCCAACGGCACCGGCGCGCTCGTGCAGGGTGCGTCGGCCACGCTCGCGAACGCGGGTTCCATCGAAGCCGACGACGGCGTCGCGGGCATACGCCTGACGGGCGCCGGCGCATCGGTCGCGCTGTCGGGCGCCGGCACCGTCATCGCGAACGGCAGCGCCGACGGCGTGCTGATCGACGCGACGGTCACCGGCGGCGGCATCGCGGCCAGCGCGACGTCGATCGCGGTCGGCGGCTCGGGCAGCGGGATCCGCAACCTCGGTGCGAATGCAACGATCGCGCTGTCCGGCACGCAGATCGCGACGACCGGCAACGGCGCCGCCGGCGTCACGTCGACCGGCGCCGGCGCGCACATCGCGGCCGATGCGGCCGCGGTCGTCCGCACGAGCGGCGCCGACGCGCGCGGCCTGTTCGTGTCGGGGGCCGATTCCACGCTCGCGGCCAACGGAACGACCGTCGCGACGACCGGCACGAACGCCCATGCAATCGTCATGGACGGCGGCGCGACGGCCCTGCTGTCGGGCGCGAAGATTTCCGCATCGGGTGCTGCGGCCGACGGCGTCGTCGCGCAAAACGGCGGCCGCATCGCCGATACGGGGTCGGCGCTCGCCAGCGCCGCCGGCAACGGCGCAACCGCGAACAGCGGCGGCGTGCTCGCATTGACGGGCACGGCGCTCACGGGCGCGACGGCCGGCGTACTGACGTCGGACACGCTCGCGAACGGCGCGACCAGCTCGGTGCTCGTCGACGGCGGCAGCGTGACGTCCGCCACCGGGCCGGCCTTCGCCGCGCGCGGCGGCATGGCCGACATCGCGGTGCGCAACGGTACGGTCGTGACGGCCGGCAACGGCACGCTGCTGAACCTCGCGAACGGCAGCAACGTGACGTTCAATGCATCGGCGGTGAACCTCGCGGGCGACATCGTTTCCGACGCGTCGAGCACCGGCAACGTGTTCCTCGCGAACGGCACGACGCTGACCGGGAAGATCGACCCGGTCGCGCTGACGGTCGACGGCACGAGCACGTGGCGCATGACGGGCAGCTCGGTGCTGAGCAGTCTGAACAACGCGGGCCTCGTCGCATTCGCCGCGCCGACCGGCTCGCCGACGCTGACCGGCAGCTACAAGACGCTGACAACGGGCGGCTACGTCGGCAACGGCGGCATGATCGCGCTGAATACGTATCTCGGCGCCGACGCGTCGCCGACCGACCGGCTGATCGTGAACGGCGGCGCGGCGAGCGGCACGACCGGCCTGAAGATCGCCAACACGGCCGGCACCGGCGCGCAGACGACCGGCGACGGGATTCCGGTGGTCGTCACGGCCAACGGCGGTACGACCGCCGCGTCGGCGTTCCATCTCGCGGGCCCGGTGCAAGCGGGCGCGTACGAGTACCGGCTCTATCGCGGCGGGCAAGGCGATGCGAACGGCTGGTACCTGCGTTCGCAGCTCGACCCGACCGACCCCGGCGACCCGATCCACCCGTCCGGCGGCGGCGGCGGCATCAACGGCAACGGCGGTACGCTCGCGTATCGTCCGGGCGTTTCCGGCTACGCGATGACGCCGCTGCTGAACGCCGACTACGGCTTCTCGACGCTCGGCAAGCTGCACGAACGCGTCGGCGACATCTACAACGTCGAGCAGCAGCAGCCCGGCAATCGCGACGGCGTGTGGGGGCGCATCGGCGGCCAGAGCCTCGATGCGAACGCGGGCCGTTTCTCGGCCGACGAACGCACGTTCTTCGCGCAGTTCGGCAAGGACTGGACTGTCGACCAGGCGCCGAACGGCGCCGGCAGCACGCATGCGGGCGTGACGGCCAGCATCGGCGTGTCGAACGCGAGCTTCAGCGACATGGCGCGCGCGGGCTCGCCCAACCTGTCGACGTCGACCGGCTCGGTCGAGATGCACGCGCAGAGCGTCGGCGGCTACTGGACGCGCTACCTGCCGGACGGCACCTACTTCGACAGCGTCGGGCAGGTCACGCACTACGGCAACCGCTATCGCGACAGCTACGGCAACGAAGCGTCGCAGAACGGCTTCGGCGTCGCGCTGTCGCAGGAAGTCGGCAAGCCGTTCGCGATCGGCGCGTTGCCGGTCGCGGTCGAGCCGCAGGCGCAACTGATGTACCAGTACCTGAAGCTGAACGGGTTCAACGACAACGTGTCGGCCGTGTCGGGTACGACGACGAATGCGCTGCGCGGTCGCGTCGGCGTGCGCATCTTCCGGCCGAACCTCCAGTCGAGCGCGGGCGGCAGCGCCGCGACGCCGTACTTCACGGCCGACGTGCTGCACGACTTCCTGTCGCCGGGGCAGACCGTCGTCGGCGGCACGCCGTTCGCGACGCATCTCGGACGCACCTGGTACGAGCTCGGCGTCGGCGTGACCGCCGGCTTCGGCAAGTCGGGCGAGCTGTACGCGAACGCGAAGATCGCGCGCAACATCGGCGGCGATTACCGGCGCGGGATCGTCGGGCAGGTCGGCTACCGGTACAGCTGGTAACGCCCGGCGGCGGACGAAAAAAAACCGCCCGGCGGCCTGCCGGGCGGTTTTCGCATGGGTGCGCGCGAAAACGCGCGAACGCTCAGTGCAGGATCTTCGCGAGGAAGTCCTTCGCGCGTTCCGATTTCGGATTCGAGAAGAAATCGTCCTTGCGGTCGTCCTCGACGATCGCGCCCTTGTCCATGAAGATCACGCGGTGCGCGACCTTCTTCGCGAAGCCCATCTCGTGCGTGACGACCATCATCGTCATCCCTTCCTGCGCGAGTTCGACCATCACGTCGAGCACTTCGTTGATCATCTCCGGATCGAGCGCGGACGTCGGCTCGTCGAACAGCATCGCGATCGGGTCCATCGACAGCGCGCGCGCGATCGCGACACGCTGTTGCTGGCCGCCCGACAGCTGGCCGGGAAACTTGTGCGCATGCGCCTTCAGGCCGACGCGATCGAGCAGCTTCATGCCCTTCTCGTTCGCTTCGTCCTTGCCGCGGCCGAGCACCTTGATCTGCGCGAGCGTCAGGTTCTCGGTGATCGACAGGTGCGGGAACAGTTCGAAATGCTGGAACACCATCCCGACCTTCGAGCGCAGCTTCGACAGGTTCGTCTTCTTGTCGCCGACCGACTGGCCGTTCACGAGGATCTCGCCCTGCTGGAACGGCTCGAGGCCGTTCACGGTCTTGATCAGCGTCGACTTGCCGGAGCCCGACGGGCCGCACACGACGACCACTTCGCCTTTCTTGACCTCGGTCGTGCATTCGGAGAGGACCTGAAACTGGCCGTACCACTTCGAAACGTTCTTGATGGAAATCATCTTGTGACCTTTTTCTGGAGACCCTTGACGAGAGCAGACGCCAACGAGCAAATCACGAAATAGCATGCGCCGGCGAACAGGACCATCTCGACGGTCGTGCCGTCGCGATCGCCGATGTTGGCGGCCGTGCGGAAGAAGTCCGCGAGACTGATCACGTACACGAGCGACGTATCCTGGAACAGGACGATCGCCTGCGTGAGCAGCAGCGGCACCATTGCGCGGAACGCCTGCGGCAGGATCACGAGGCGCATCGCCTGCGCGTAGTTCATGCCGAGCGCGAACGCGGCGTTCACCTGCCCGCGCGGCACCGCCTGGATGCCGGCGCGGATGATCTCGGAATAATACGCGGCTTCGAACAGCGAGAACGCGACCATCGCCGACGCAAGGCGGATGTCGATCGTCGGCGACAGCCCGAGCACGCCCTGCAGCAACTGCGGGACGATCAGGAAGAACCACAGCAGCACCATCACGAGCGGGATCGAGCGGAACACCGTCACGTACGCTTTCGCGAACCACGCGAGCGGCTTCACGCCGGACAGCCGCAGCAGCGCCAGCAGCGTGCCCCAGACGATGCCGACCACGATCGCGATCAGCGTGATCTTGAACGTGACGATCGCACCGGACCACAGCGTCGGCAGCGCGCCGGGAATACTACTCCAGTCGAACTGATGCATCACTTGCCTCCGATGTAGCCGGGCAGCCGCGTACGGCCTTCGATCCAGCGCATGAACGCCATCACGACGAGGTTGATGACCACGTACGCGAGCGTCACGGCGATGAACGACTCGTAGGTCTGCGCGGTGTAGTCGACGAGCTGGCGCGCCTGCGCGGACAGGTCGAGCAGGCCGATCGTCGACGCGACGGCGGAGTTCTTGAAGATGTTCAGGAATTCCGACGTGAGCGGCGGCACGATGATCCGGTATGCCACGGGCAGCAGCACGTAGCGGTACGTCTGCCATTGCGTGAAACCCATCGCGAGACCGGCCGCGCGCTGGCCCTTCGGCAGCGCGTTGATCCCCGAGCGCACCTGTTCGCACACGCGCGCGCCGGTGAACAGGCCGAGACAGACGATCGACGCGGTAAAGAACTGCGTGCCGGGCGGCAACTGCTTGATCCAGGTGCCGATCGATGCGGGCAGCAACTCGGGTATCACGAGATACCAGACGAAGAACTGCACGATCAGCGGGATGTTCCGGAAAATCGACACGTACACGGTGCCGATCGCGGCGAGCCACTTGTTCGGCACGGTGCGCAGCACACCGAACAGCGACCCGACGATCAGCGCGATGACCCAGGCGACGAGCGACACTTCGATCGTCACCCAGAAGCCGGACATCAGCCATCCGAAATAAGTCGTCGGCTCGCCGGTCGACACGGGGCTCAGAAAGATGCCCCAGTTCCAGTGGTAAGACATGGGCAAGACTCCAGCAAAAAGAAACGGAAGAAGCGTGGCCTCTTCCGTCTCATTAGCGTCATTTCTGCATCAACGGCCGTGCGGTCAGTCGAGCGCCTTGTCGTTCGGGTTCGCGTACAGCTTCTTCATCGACTCGGACAGCGGGAAGTTCAGGTTCAGCCCCTTCGGCGGGATCGGGTTCTCGAACCACTTCGCGTAGATCTTCGCGGCTTCGCCCGACTTCTCGACTTGCGAGATCGCGTCGTCGACGACCTTCTTGAAGTCGGCGTCGCCCTTGCGCATCATGCAGCCGTAAGCCTCTTCCGATTGCGGCGTGCCGACGATCACCCATTCGCCCGGCTGCTTCGCCTTCGCGCGCTCGCCCGCGAGCAGCGCGTCATCCATCATGAATGCGACCGCGCGGCCCGATTCCAGCGTGTTGAACGAATCGCCGTGATCCTTCGCGCTGATGATGTTCATGCCGAGCTGCTTGTCGTTGTTCATCTTGCGCAGCAGGCGCTCCGACGTCGTGCCGGCGGTCGTCACGACCGTCTTGCCCTTCAGGTCGGCGAAATCCTTGACGCCCGAATCCTTCTTCGTCATCAGGCGCGTGCCGATCACGAAAATCGTGTCGGAGAACGCGGCTTGCTGCTGACGCTCGAGGTTGTTGGTCGTCGAGCCGCACTCGATGTCGACCGTGCCGTTCTGCACGAGCGGGATGCGGTTCTGCGACGTGACGGGGATGTTCTTCACCTGCAGGTTCGGCAGGCTCAGCTTCTTCTTCACCGCGTCCACGATCTTCAGCTGGAACTCGCGCGAATAGCCGACCACCTGCTGGTTCTGGTCGTAGTAGGAGAACGGAATCGACGATTCGCGGTGGCCCAGCGCGATCACGCCCGTGTCCTTGATCTTCTTCAGCGTGCCAGTCTCCTGAGCATGCGCGCCGCTTGCGAACGCGCACAGCGCCGCGGCCATCAGGACTGCCTTGTGGTATTTCATTTTGGTCATCTCCTTGGCTAAAACCCGCGCCAGTGTATCAAAGTAATATTTTTGAAAGTACTGGTTGTTTACCGCACTACGAATCGCCCTGTGCGAAGCCGTCCTCCCGGCTCCGGGCGCGCCAGATGCGCGCGCGGGCGGTGCCGGATTCGGCACCGCCCGCGAGGGTTCACATCCGCAATCGGGTGGATTGCGTCATGAATCTTTCATGGTCGATGATCAGGGACGCCCGGTCAGGGGTAGAGGCCGCGCATTTCGCGCGCCATCAGGATGCGCTTGCACGCGACGATGAACGCCGCCGTACGCACCGTCACCTTGTGCTCTTCCGCGACCGCCCACACGCCGGCGAACGCTTCGCGCATCACGCGCTCGAGACGATGGTTGATCTCGTCTTCCGTCCAGAAGAAGCTCGAGAAATCCTGCACCCACTCGAAGTACGACACGGTCACGCCACCGGCGTTCGCGATCACGTCGGGGATCACGAGCACGCCGTTCGCGCTCAGGATGTCGTCCGCCGCGGTCGTCGTCGGGCCGTTCGCGCCTTCGACGATGATCTTCGTGCGGATCTTCGCCGCGTTCTTCTCGGTGATCTGGTTTTCCAGCGCCGCCGGGATCAGGATGTCGGTCTCGACCGTCCAGAACTCGTCGTTCGGCATCGGCTCGGCGCCTTCGAAGCCCGCGACGCCGCCCGTGCGTGCGACGTGGTCGAGCAGCTTGTTCGAATCGAGGCCGGCCGGCTGGTAGATCGTGCCCGTGTGATCCTGCACCGCGATCACCTTCGAGCCCGCTTCCTGGAACAGCTTCGCCGCGATGCCGCCGACGTTGCCGAAGCCCTGCACCGCGATGCGCGCGCCTTCGATCTCGAGGCCCTTCTTCTTCGCCGCTTCGCAGCCGACGACGAACACACCGCGGCCCGTCGCTTCCTTGCGGCCGAGCGAACCGCCGAGCGCGATCGGCTTGCCGGTCACGACGCCGGTCGACGTCTGGCCCTGGTTCATCGAGTACGTGTCCATCATCCACGCCATCACCTGTTCGTTGGTGTTGACGTCCGGCGCCGGAATGTCGGTGTTCGGCCCGATGATGATGCCGATTTCGCTGGTGTAGCGGCGCGTCACGCGCTCGAGCTCGCCACGCGACAGCTTGCGCGGGTCGACGCGGATGCCGCCCTTCGCACCGCCGTACGGCACGTTCACGGCCGCGTTCTTCACCGACATCCATGCGGACAGCGCCATCACTTCCGACAGCGTCACGTCCTGGTGGTAGCGCACGCCGCCCTTGCCCGGGCCGCGCGACACGTTGTGCTGCACGCGATAGCCTTCGAAGTGCGCGACGGTGCCGTTGTCGAGCTCGATCGGGCAGTCGACGATCAGGATGCGCTTCGGACGCTTCAGCGTTTCGAGCCAGCGCGACAGCGAACCGAGGTACGGCGCGACGCGATCGACCTGCTGAAGGTAGTTGCCCCACGGGCCGAGATCGTCGGCGTGCAGGTAGGACGGGATGGACTGCTGTTGCGAAGACATGGAAGCTCCAACGTTCAACGGATTGCGCACATTGTCGAAAAAGCCGTTTTTTTTATCCAATGCCGTTTGTTTATTCGATTATGCGTTTCTTGCATGATCGCGATTTTTTGCAAATCGGCGGTCGATTTGCGCAAGAACGCCCGCGATCGGCCGTGCATCGCGTTCGTGGAAAAACGGATTGGACAGGCGCGAGCCGGCCGCGGGACAGCCGTCCGACAGGCGGTGCAAGGCCGCCGTCAGCCGACCGGGCCAATCGGCCGGGTTAACCGCCGGCGGTTAACCGGCAGTATCGCCGGTGGTCTCGCGCAGTTCGTCGCGCACGACGTCCCACAGCGCGCGCACGAGCTTCTGCCGCGGATCGTCGCCCTGCAGCGCGAGCTTGTCGCAGTACAGCCGGATCTCCATCGTCAGCGTGAACGGATGCGCGCCGCCGCGCGCCGACCGGTCGAGGCGGATCAGCCGGCCGCCCGCGACCGCATCGTCGACCGCGCTGTGCGGCAGGAACGCGACGCCGTGGCCCGCGAGCGCCATCGCCTTCAGCCCTTCGGCCATGTCGGTTTCGTACACGCGATCGAGGAACAGCCGCGTCGGCGCGTTCGCGATGATGACTTCGGTCATCCGGCCGAGATACGCGTTCGGCGTATACGACAGGTACGGCACGCGCGCGTCGGCCGTGCCCGGCAGCGTATGGCGCGGCCGGCCCGCGCGGCCGGGCGCGGAGAACGGGCTGATCGGCTCGCTGCCGAGGACGAGCATGTCGTAGCGCGCCGGGTCGAGCGCGACCGGGTGGCTCGGGTGGTGGTAGCCCATCACGAGGTCGCAGCCGCCTTCGACGAGCGACAGCACCGCGTCGTGCACGTTCAGCGCGCGCAGCCGCGTGTGGACCTGGCCCATCTTCGCCTCGATCCGCTCGAGCCAGCGCGGGAAATACGTGAGCGACAGCGTGTGCGGCACCGCGAATTCGATCGTCGGCACCGGCGCGCCGACGTGGCCGCGCAGCAGCGTGCGCGCCTCGTGCGCCTGCGACAGCATCGTCAGCGCCTGCTCGTAGAAGATCTGCCCGGCCTGCGTGAGCCGCGTCGGATAGACCGAACGATCGATCAGCTCGGTCGCGAGCCATGCCTCGAGCGCCTGGATGCGCCGCGAGAACGCCGGCTGCGACACGTGCCGCAGCTCGGCGGACCGGCTAAAGCTGCGCGTCTCCGCGAGCGAGACGAAGTCTTCGAGCCATTTCAGTTCCATGCAGGCGGGCGCGGCGGGCGGCGGTCGGGAAGAAGCCTGCATTCTACCGGCGGGCGGGCCCGGCCGGCGGCTTGGCGGACAGCCCGGCGAGCCCGCGGGGGCGCCTGCCGACACGCCATTCGCGTGCCGCCCGGGCATCGCTCGCCGGCGGCGCGCGCGGCCGGGCCGGTTCGGCCGGAATCGACGCGCGCCGATGGTAAAATGCCGGATTCTCCTCCCCTCGTTCGCCCCGGCCCCAAAAGGCCCTGCCCGATCATGTCCGACACTCGTCCCGATACGCTTTTCGCCCTCACCGCGCTCTCGCCCATCGACGGCCGCTACGCCAGCAAGACCGAAGCGCTGCGCGACTGGCTCTCCGAAGCCGCCTTCATGCGCCACCGCGTCACCGTCGAGGTGCACTGGCTGATCGCGCTGTCGCGCGCCGGCTTCGCGGAAGTCCCGCGCTTCTCGGAAGCCTCCGAGCAGTTCCTGCTGCAGCTCGCCGAGCGCTTCACCGCGCACGACGCCGCACGCATCAAGGAAATCGAGCGCGTGACGAACCACGACGTGAAGGCCGTCGAATACTGGCTGAAGGAATCGGTGAAGGGCCAGGCCGAACTCGAGAAGGCGAGCGAATTCATTCACTTCGCGTGCACCTCCGAGGACATCAACAACACGTCGCACGGGATGATGCTCGCCGGCGCGCGCGAACACGTGATCCTGCCGGCGCTGCGCACGGTCTACCAGCGCCTCGTCGCGCTCGCGCACGCGCACGCGGAACAGCCGATGCTGTCGCGCACGCACGGCCAGCCGGCCAGCCCGACGACGCTCGGCAAGGAACTCGCGAACGTCGCCGCGCGCCTCGCCCGCGCGATCGCGCGCATCGAGAAGGTCGAGATCCTCGGCAAGATGAACGGCGCGGTCGGCAACTTCAACGCGCACCTGTCCGCGTATCCGGAATTCGACTGGGAAGCGTTCTCGCGCGACGTGATCGAAAGCCGCCTGAAACTCACGTTCAACCCGTACACGATCCAGATCGAGCCGCACGACTACATGGCCGAACTGTTCGACGCCGTGGCGCGCGCGAACACGATCCTGCTCGACCTCGACCGCGACGTGTGGGGCTACATCTCGGTCGGCTACTTCAAGCAGAAGACGAAGGCCGGCGAGATCGGCTCGTCGACGATGCCGCACAAGGTCAACCCGATCGACTTCGAGAACTCGGAAGGCAACCTCGGCCTCGCGAACGCGACGCTGCGCCACCTCGCCGACAAGCTGCCGGTGTCGCGCTGGCAGCGCGACCTGACCGACTCGACGGTGCTGCGCAACATGGGCGTCGCGCTCGGCTACTCGCTGCTCGCGTACGATTCGCTGATCCGCGGCCTCGACAAGCTCGAAGTGAACCCGCAGCGCCTGAACGAAGATCTCGACAACTGCTGGGAAGTGCTCGCGGAGCCGGTGCAGACGGTGATGCGCCGCTACGGCATCGAGAACCCGTACGAGCAGTTGAAGGAACTGACGCGCGGCAAGGGCATCACGCGCGAAGCGCTGCAGGAATTCGTCGGCACGCTGGCAATCCCGCAGGACGCGAAGGATCGCCTGCTCGCGATGACGCCCGCGTCGTACATCGGCAAAGCCGTCGAACTCGCGAAGCGGATCGCGTAAGCGCCGCCGTCGCCTGACGCAAAAAAGCCCGATGCGAAGCGATTCGCATCGGGCTTTTTATTGCCTGCAGCAGCCGGTCAGAACGAGATCATCCGCCCCGGGTTCAGCGCGCTCATCACGCTCATCGCGGCCTTCGCGGCGGGAATCGCGATCGGCGACAGCTGCCGGCCGAGCGGAATCGCACGATGGTCGATGCCCGTGAGCATCGAGAAGTCGTCGTTGCGGCCGACGAAATCGTCGCAGATCGCCTTGCCGATCCGCACCGTCTGGGCGACGCCGTGCCCGCTCCAGCCCTGCACCATGTACATCGGCACGCGGCCGTCGGTCTTGCGGCTGTCGGTCGCGCCGTTCAGCGTGAAGTCGCTGACGCCGCTCCAGCAGTAGTCGAGCGCGAAGCGGCCGTCGTGCTGCGGAAACACCGTGTTCAGCCGTGTCAGCAGATACGCGTTGACGTCGGGCTGCGCCCAGCAGCTGCCGGTGCCTTGCCCGCCGAACAGCAGGCGGTTGCCGCGCACCGGCCGGTAGTAGTCGATCTGGAACTGCGTGTCGTACACCGGCATGCCGGCCGGCATCAGCGTCGCGACGTCGACGTCGAGCGGCGCCGTCACGCTCACGTACGTGAAGAACGGCACGGTGGTCGCCGCGCCGTCGTCGAGCAAACGGAACGTCGTGTTGTGCAGCGCGAGCACGACGCCGCGGCGCGCGGTAATCGTGCCGCCCGGCGTCGTCGCGACGACGCCCGCGGGCGTCTCGTCGAGTTCGAGCACCTCGGTGCCCTCGTACAGCGCTCCGCCGTTCAGCCGGAAGCCGTGCACGAGGCCGCGCACCAGCGCGAGCGGATGAATCTGCCCGCCGACCGCGTCGATCGCCGCGCCGTGATACAGCCCCGAGCGCACGTATTCGTCGTGCAGCTGATGGCGGCCGACGAGCGTCACGCCCGCGTCGCCGAGATGGCGTCGCGCATCCGCGCCGTCGAGCAGCGCGCTCATGTGGCCGGGGTGAACCGCCGCCGTGACGTGGCCGCGCTTGCGATCGAGATCGAGCGCGTAACGCGCGCCGATTTCGTCGATCAGGTCCATCGACTCGGCCGACGCGAAGCGCCACAGCCGTTTCGCATCGTCGTGCGATAGGTAGTCGATCATGTCGGCGGCTTCCCAGCGCGCAAGGCCGGGCGTCAGTTGCCCGCCGTTGCGGCCC
Source organism: Burkholderia sp. LAS2 (assembly GCF_018417615.1). Lineage (NCBI taxonomy): Bacteria > Pseudomonadati > Pseudomonadota > Betaproteobacteria > Burkholderiales > Burkholderiaceae > Burkholderia > Burkholderia sp. LAS2. The sequence goes on along the minus strand of NZ_CP071052.1, from coordinate 1,119,851 downwards.
GACGCGGCCGAGCCGACGTGATGCTTGTCGACGAGGATCGTGTCGACGCCCGCTTCCGCGAGATGCAGGGCGGCCGATGCGCCGAGCAAGCCGGCGCCGATCACGAGCACGTCGCAGACGGCGTCGCGCGCCAGCGGCGCGCTGTTTTCATGGCGCGACAACGACGCCTCGTACCAGTTGGCCGGCCGTTCGCCGTCGTGGCGGGCCGGATCGCACCAGTTCCAGTTGTCTTTTTCGATATTCAGTTGCGTTTGCTCGAAACGCGATTCGCCCTGGATCAAGGGCCTGTTGTTGGACGTCATGATTGCACTTGCATGGTCTTGGGCCGCCTGTCGAAGGGCCTCGTTGCTTCGAGGCTTCGCGGGTGGGGCAGCCGGTTCCACATGGGTGTCAACGAGAAAAGGGGCGCGATGGCCCGTGTTGACGGCGGCACGCTCGTGCCGCCTGGATCCCGGACTGTGCGAAAGCACGTATTGAAAGGTGCCGGGACACCCAATTTCTACACCGCAGAAATAATTCTACAGTGTAGAATAAGCTTTCGTCAAGTTTACAGCCGGTGCCGTGCCGGCGTGCCAGCCTGCGTCGATGAAAGACAAACCCGCCCAGGGGCCGCGCGGCCTCGACAAGGACGCGCTCGTCGCGGCCGCGCTCGCGCTGCTCGAAGACGTCGGCGAAGCCGCGTTCAGCGTGCGCAAGCTCGCGCAATCGGTCGGCTGCGATCCGATGAGCGTGCTGTATCACTTCAAGTCGAAGGACGGCCTGAGCCGCGCGATCGCGAATGCGCTGTCGCGCTCGCTCGTGCCGGTCGATCCGTCACTACCGTGGCGCGAACGGCTGCGCGACCTCGCGCGCCAGTACCGCGCGCTCGCGCTGCGCTACCCGGCCGCATTCGCGCTGCTGCAGCGGCACATGAGCACCGGCCCGGCCGACCTCGCGCACATCGAGGCCGTGCATCGCGCGCTGACCGACGCCGGCATCCCGCGCGCGGCGCTGCCGTCGGTATGCGTCGGCTGGTACGCGAGCGTGATCGGGCTGGCCGCTGCCGAAGCGGGCGGCCTCACACGGCCCGCGAACGACGTCGAGCTCGCGGAAATGCACGCGCTGTCCGACGCCGCGCATCCGCTCGTCAAGTCGGCCGCGCCGCTCTATGCGCAGCTCGATCCGGCGGCCGTCCATGACACGATGCTCGACGTGCTGCTTGACGGCATAGCCCAACGCTCGCGCACGGCCTGACCGGCGTCCACCCCGCCAACGAAAAAAGCGCCCGAAGGCGCCTTTTCGATGACGATGGCCGCGAACCGCGCTCAGTGCTGATGCGCGAGGCCGATCTTCAGCATGACCTGATCGACGATCTGCTCGGGCGTCAGCTCGATGCTGACCTCGATCGCCTCGTCCGGGCCCGGCTCCTCGAGCGTGTCGAGCTGGCTCTTCAGCAGCGACGGATCGAAGAAATGGCCGGTGCGGCTCTTCAGGCGTTCCTGCAGCACCTCGAACGACCCCTTCAGATACACGAACCGCACGTCGGTGTCGGTGCCGCGCAGCACGTCGCGGTACGACCGCTTCAGCGACGAGCACGTGAACACGGCGGTTTCGCCCGCGTGCTGCTTTTCCTCGATGGCCGCGCGGATCGTGCGCAGCCACGGCCAGCGGTCTTCATCGGTCAGCGGAATGCCGTGGTGCATCTTTTCCTTGTTGGCCGCGCTGTGAAACGCGTCGCCATCGGTATAGCTGCACGACAGGCGTTCCGCCAGCATTTCGCCGATTCGCGACTTGCCCGCGCCCGACACGCCCATTGCGATCAGAATCATTGACTACCCCTTGTTACAGAACCACGCTCAGCAACAGCGTAAAGCTCAGACCGAGCACCGAGATGATGGTTTCAAGCAGCGACCAGGTCTTGAACGTCTGGCCGACCGTCATCCCGAAATATTCCTTGATCAGCCAGAAGCCGCCGTCGTTCACGTGCGAGAAGATCAGCGAGCCCGAGCCCGTCGCGAGCACCAGCAGCTCAGGCCGGACCGCCGCGCCCGACGCCGCCGCGATCGGTGCGACGATGCCGCAGGCCGTCGTCATCGCGACCGTCGCCGAACCCGTCGCGAGACGCATCAGCGCCGCGACGAACCACCCGAGCAGCAGCGGCGACAGATGCGCGTGCTTCGCGGTCTCGACGATCTGTTGCGAGATCCCGCTGTCGCGCAGGACGCCGCCGAAGCCGCCGCCCGCGCCGACGATCAGCGTGATGCCGGCGATCGGCGCCAGGCACTCGCCGCAGAATTTCTGGATCTGGTCGCGGTTGAAGCCCTGCTTCGCGCCGAAGGTCCAGAAGCTCACGAGCACGGCGATCAGCAGCGCGACGTCCGAGTTGCCGGCAAAACGCAGCAGGTTGTTCGGCAGCGACTTCGGCGTGAACACGAGGTCGGCCCAGCTGCCGACGAGCATCAGCACGACGGGCAGCAGGATCGTGAACAGCGTGATGCCGAAGCTCGGCAGTTCGCGCTTGCCGCCATCCGTGCGCGAATCGACGAATTGCGATGCGAGCGGGTTGTTTTCCGGCAGCTTCACGAACTTCGAGATCATCAGCGCGAACAGCGGGCCCGCGATGATCGCGGTCGGCACGCCGACGACGAGGCCGAACGCGATCGTCTTGCCGATATCGGCGCCGTATTGCTGGACGGCCAGCAGCGCGGCCGGATGCGGCGGGATCAGCCCGTGCACCACCGACAGGCCGGCCACCATCGGCAGGCCGACGACGAGCAGCGACTTGCCGGTGCGCTTCGCGACGTTGAACGCGATCGGGATCAGCAGCACGAAGCCGACTTCGAAGAACACCGGCAGGCCGACGATGATCGCGACGAACATCATCGCCCAGTGGATGTTCTTTTCACCGAACCAGTCGATCAGCGTGGTCGCGATCCGCTCGGCGCCGCCCGATTCGGCCATCATCTTGCCGAGCATCGTGCCGAGGCCGACGACGATCGCGATGTGGCCGAGCGTGCCGCCGGTACCGGTTTCGAACGACTTGACGATCTTGTCCATCGGCATGCCGACGACGAGGCCGAGGCCGAGCGAAACGATGATCAGCACCAGGAACGGGTAGATCTTGTAGCGCGCGATCATCAGGATCAGCGCGGCAATCGCGATCAGCGTGAATACGAGCAGCATGCTGCCTTGGACGGCCCCCATGTGGCACTCCTCCTAGAATTGTTCGAACCGGGCGAGTCGTTGCGAGTATGCCCGGCTATGCAGGTCTCCGAAACACGGGGGTACCCCCCCGTCAGGACGCTGAATTTTACTTATCTTTGCGATCCGCGGATAGAACCGGTTCCATCAGCAAAAACCCTCGGTAAAACAAGCACTAACGCTTGCTTTCCGAGGGCCAAACCGTCATTTGGCACAAGTCTTAACGGGGAAGCTGGCTCGCCGCTTGCGCGAGGCGCGTGACTTCGGCCCAATCCTGCGCGGCGAGCGCGGCCTTCGGCGTGAGCCACGAGCCGCCGACGCACACGACGTTCGGCAGTTTCAGGAAGTTCGGCGCGGTATCGACCGTGATGCCGCCCGTCGGGCAGAACTTCAGCGCCGGGAACGGGCCGTGGAACGCCTGCAGCATCGGCACGCCGCCCGCCTGCTGCGCGGGGAAGAACTTCACGATGTCGTAGCCGAATTCGAGCGCCTGGATGATGTCGCTCGGCGTCATCACGCCCGGCAGCAGCGGCAGGCCCGCGTCGAGCGACGCGAGGTGCAGCTCCTTCGTCAGGCCCGGCGACACGCCGAACGTCGCGCCCGCGCGCTTCGCCTGCGCGCAGTGCTCGGGCTTCGTGATCGTGCCCACGCCGACGACGATGTCGTCCGCGAGCTGGCTCGCGCGCTGGATCGCCTCGAGGCCCGCCGGCGTGCGCAGCGTGATCTCGAGCACCTTCACGCCGCCCGCGTGCAATGCGCGCGACACGTTTTCGCCCTGCTCGACCGAGTCGAATGCGAGCACCGGAATGACCGGGCCCAGCTTCACGATTTCAGCAATCGTCTTCATTGAATTGGCTCCTAGAAATTCATGCGGCGACGCTGGCGGCCGTTTCGCCGACCAGCGTCCCGAAAACCGATGCGCCCTGCTCGGCCGGCGCGGCCGCCGCGCGAAACACGCCGAACAGTTCGCGGCCGAAGCCGACTTCGTTCTCGGCCTGGTGCTGCGGCTGCGCGACCGGGCGCGCGTGCCATTCGGCGTCGTCGACCTCGATGTCGAGCACGCCGGCTTCCGCGTCGATCACGAGCATGTCGCCCGTCTTCACCTTGCCGATCGGGCCGGCCAGCAGCGCCTCCGGCGACACGTGGATCACGGCCGGCACCTTGCCCGACGCGCCCGACATGCGGCCGTCGGTGACCAGCGCGACGTGGAAGCCCTGATCCTGCAGCACGCCGAGCAGCGGCGTCAAACGGTGCAGTTCGGGCATGCCGTTCGCGCGCGCGCCCTGGAAGCGCACCACCGCGACGAAATCGCGCTTCAGCTCGCCGCGATCGAACGCGGCCTGCACGGCTTCCTGCGAGTCGAACACGATCGCCGGCGCCTTCACCTTGCGGTGCTCGGGCGCGACCGCCGAGATCTTGATCACGCCGCGGCCGAGCCGGCCCTGCATCAGGCGCAGGCCGCCGTCCGGTTGGAACGGGTCGCGAATGCCCCGCAGCACCTTCGTGTCGTGGCTCTCGGCCGCGCCGTCGACCCACGTCAGCTTGCCGTCGATCAGCTTCGGCTCCTTCGTGTAGTGCGCAAGCCCCTTGCCGGCGACCGTCGTCACGTCCTCGTGCAGCAGCCCGCCTTCGAGCAGGTTGCGCACCAGGAACGCGACACCGCCCGCCGCGTGGAAATGGTTCACGTCGGCCTTGCCGTTCGGGTAGATCTTCGCGAGCAGCGGCACGACTGCCGACAGCTCGTCGAAATCGTTCCAGTCGATCAGGATGCCGGCCGCGCGCGCGATCGCGACGAGGTGCAGCGTGTGGTTGGTCGAGCCGCCCGTCGCGAGCAGCGCGACGATCCCGTTGACGATCGCCTTTTCGTCGATCACATGGCCGATCGGCGTGTACTGGCCGCGCTCGACGGTCAGGTCGAGCACGCGGCGCGCGGCCTCGGCCGTCAGCGCGGTGCGCAGCGGCGTGTGCGGATGAACGAATGCCGAGCCCGGCAGGTGCAGCCCCATCAGCTCCATCAGCATCTGGTTGCTGTTCGCGGTGCCGTAGAACGTGCAGGTGCCGTGGCCGTGATACGCGGCCGATTCGGCTTCGAGCAGCGCGTCGCGGCCGACCTGGCCGGTCGCGAACTGCTGGCGGATCTTCGCCTTGTCGTCGTTCGACAGGCCGCTCGTCATCGGGCCGGCCGGCACGAAGATCGTCGGCAGATGGCCGAACTGCAGCGCGCCGATCAAGAGGCCCGGCACGATCTTGTCGCAGATGCCGAGGCAGAGCGCGGCATCGAACATGTTGTGCGTGAGCGCGATCGCCGTGCCCATCGCGATCGCCTCGCGCGAGAACAGCGACAGCTCCATCCCCGGGTTGCCCTGCGTGACGCCGTCGCACATCGCCGGCACGCCGCCCGCGAACTGCGCGACCCCGCCGTTCTCGCGCGCGGCCGCCTTGATGATCTCGGGGAAATCCTTGTACGGCGCGTGCGCGGACAGCATCTCGTTGTACGAGGACACGATGCCGATGTTCGGCTCGCGAATCGCCTTGATCGAGAACTTGTCGTTACCCTCGAGGCCCGCGAAGCCGTGCGCGAGGTTCGCGCACGACAGCGCGCCGCGTGCCGGGAACTTGCCTTGCGCGCCGTCGATGCGCTGCAGATAGGCGGAACGGGTCGATTGGCTGCGGGCGATCACGCGTTCGGTGACCTTCGCCAGAGTGGGGTGCAGCGACGTCATGCTGGGCGCTCCTGTATGCCGGCCGACACCGGCGGTTGGAATCGTGGGGACGGTCGAGCTTCGTCGATCGAACGAAGCAAGTCTAGTAGAAAAACTACAAGCACGCAATGCGGATCGGTTGGCTCGCAACCCTTATTCCCGCCACCAGCAAGGCTTTAATCAGTGAAAACCCTAATTCCCCCTGCTGAACTCGCATCCGAACCGCTGCAATTGCGCTAGTATTTTCATGTAGATTTTCTACAATTGGAGTGCGATACACTCGCTCATCCGAACCCGATTTCCACGTGCCGTCCCATGCTGCCTCGCATTGAAGCGATCCGCGCCGAGTTGCGCCCGTCCGAGCGCAAGCTCGCCGACTACATCCTCGCCGCGCCGCGCGAGGTGCTCGACCTCGCGATGACCGAGCTGTCGACCCGCGCGGGCGTCAGCCAGCCGACCATCGCGCGCTTCTGCCAGGCGCTCGGCTGCAGCGGCTTCCGCGAATTCAAGATCCGGCTCGCGCAGAGCGTCGCGCCGGGCGTGTCGTCGGTGTACCGCGACGTCGAGCCCGACGAGCCGGCGCCCGGCATCATCGGCAAGGTGTTCGACCGCACGATCGGCGCGCTGATCGAGGTGCGCAACAGCCTGTCGGCGGGCAGCGTCGCCGACGCGATCGCGCTGCTGTCGAACGCGTCGCGGATCGAGTTCTACGGCGCCGGCGGCTCGGGCATCGCCGCGCAGGACATCCAGCACAAGTTCTTCCGGCTCGGCGTGCCGAGCGTCGCGTATTCGGACCCGCACACGTTCTCGATGTCGTCGGCGCTGCTCGGCCCGCACGACGTCGTCGTCGCGATCTCGAACACCGGCCGCACGCGCGACATCGTCGACGCCGCGCGCTCCGCGCTCGCATGCGGCGCGAAAGTCGTCGCGATCACGCAGAGCCATTCGCCGCTCGCGAAGCTCGCGACGGTCAGCCTCGCGTCGAACGTCGCCGAGGAAACGGACGTGTTCTCGCCGATGACGTCGCGGATGTCGCATCTCGCGATCGGCGACATCCTCGCGGTCGGCGTCGCGCTGTCGCGCGGGCCGGCGCTGATGGAGCGCGTCGGCCGCGCGAAGGAAGCGATCACGCGACGCCGGATCGACGACCCGACGAAGGACTAGTCGTCGCGGAACGCCGAGCGTAAACGAACGACGGCGCCCCGCGGGGCGCCGTTGCGCATGATTCGGCGGCGACGGACTCGCCGGCCGCGCCGCTCAGAACGGCTTGATCACGACCAGCGCGACCGCCGCGAGCATGCCGAGCACCGGCAGCTCGTTGAACACGCGATACCACCTGTCGGTGCGGCGGTTCTCGCCTCGCTCGAACACTTTCAGCAGATGCCCGCAATACGCGTGATAGACGATCAGCAGCAACACGACCGTCACCTTCGCATGGATCCAGCCCTGCCCCTGGCCGATGCCGATCACGAGCCACAGCCACAGCCCGCACGCGAGCGCCGGCACCGCGATCATCGTCATGAAACGGAACAGCTTGCGCGCCATCAGCAGCAGGCGCCGCACCGCAGCCGGATCGGTCTCCATGGCCAGGTTCACGTAGATGCGCGGCAGGTAGAACAGCCCCGCGAACCACGCGGCGATCAGAACGATATGGAACGTCTTGACCCAGAGCATTGCCATCGATTGTGCGCCTCGCGGTTGACTTACTGACGACCTTCGCCGTGCCCGAGCACGACGTACTTCAGCGACGTCAGCCCTTCCAGGCCGACGGGGCCGCGTGCGTGCAGCTTGTCGTTCGAGATGCCGATTTCCGCGCCGAGGCCGAATTCGAAACCGTCCGCGAAGCGTGTCGACGCGTTGACCATCACGCTCGCCGAATCGACTTCGCGCAGGAAGCGCATCGCGCGGTCGTGATCCTCGGTGACGATCGCATCCGTGTGATGCGAGCCGTAATGGTTGATGTGCTCGATCGCGGCGTCGAGCCCGTCGACGACCTTGATCGCAAGCACCGGCGCCAGATATTCGGTGTGCCAGTCTTCTTCGGTCGCGTCGACGAGCGGGCCGACGCCCGCATCGGCGAGCACCGCGCGCGCGGCCGCGTCGACGCGCAGTTCGACCTGCTTGTCGCGATACAGCTTGCCGAGCGGCGGCAGCAGCTTCGCGGCGATGCCGCTCGACACGAGCAGCGTCTCCATCGTGTTGCAGGTGCCGTAGCGGTGCGTCTTCGCGTTGTCGCAGACGGTCAGCGCCTTGTCGAGATCGGCGCGATCGTCGACGTACACGTGGCAGATGCCGTCGAGGTGCTTGATCATCGGCACGCGTGCCTCGTTGATCAGCCGTTCGATCAGGCTCTTGCCGCCGCGCGGCACGATCACGTCGACGAATTCGGTCATCGTGATCAGCTTGCCGACCGCCGCGCGATCGGCCGTCGCGACGACCTGCACCGCGTCCTGAGGGAGGCCTGCCGCCTCGAGCCCTTCGCCGATCAGCTTCGCGAGCGCCGCGTTCGACTCGAGCGCTTCGGAGCCGCCGCGCAGGATCGTCGCGTTGCCCGACTTCAGGCACAGCGCGGCCGCGTCGATCGTCACGTTCGGGCGCGATTCGTAGATGATGCCGATCACGCCGAGCGGCACGCGCATCTGGCCGACCTGGATCCCGCTCGGGCGGAACTTCAGGTTGCCGATCTCGCCGATCGGATCGGCCAGCGACGCAACCTGACGCAGCCCTTCGATCATCGTGTTCAACGCCTTGTCCGACAGCGTCAGGCGGTCGACGAACGCCGCATCGAGCCCCTTTTCACGGGCGCGGGCGACGTCGCGTGCATTCGCGTCCTTCAGCGCCTGCGCGTCGCGTTCGATCGCGCGGGCCACGGCGTCGAGCGCCGCGTTCTTCGCGGCCGTGCTGGCGCGCGCCATCGCGCGGGAGGCGTGCCGGGCGCGACGGCCCAGGTCGGTCATGTACTGATCGATATCCATCGTGTGACTCGAGAAGCGAGCCGCGCGGAGCGGCATGAATTCGTGGGGGAAGCGGGGACGGCCATGCGGAGACGGCTATCCGGGACGACCATCCGGGCGGGGTAACGGCCGCAAGACCGCGCCGCGCAGGGCGGCGCCCCGGTCATCGAAGCATTGTAAGCGGGTTGCGCAGCGCGCGCTGAAGGCCCGAACGGAACTTAGCGTCGCACGCGACCCGCGGTCGGCGGTCGCTCGCCGCGGGCGCCCGCGACCGTCATCGCGAGCTGGAACAGCCCGTCCCACGGGTCGGGCGGCGGTTCGTCCTGCGTGCGGCGGCCCGGCGTGACAGCCGTGAGCCCCTTGACCTGCCGGTCGAGCTTCGCGGCGAACGCGAGCGCCTTTTCGAGCACCGCTTCCGACACGCGGTTCAGCGCGGGCGCGATCAGCCGCTCGCGCGGCCCCCACACGCGGTTCTCGCGCAGCAGCGTCGCGAGCGGCTTGCCGGCCGTCGTGCCGCGCTTGATCCGCAGCAGCGTGCGCAGTTCCTCAACGACGGCCCACATCACGAGCACGATCGCCTCGCCCTCGCCCTTCAGCCCGTCGATCATCCGCGCGAGCCGCGCGGCGTCGCCGGCGAGCATCGCTTCGTTGAGCTTGAACACATCGTAGCGCGCGACGTTCAACACCGCGTCGTGCACCTGCTCGAACGACAGCGCGCCTTGCGGATACAGCAGCCCGAGCTTCTGGATTTCCTGGTGCGCGGCGAGCAGGTTGCCCTCGACGCGCTCCGCGATGAACTGCAGCGCGCGGCGCCCGTCGTCGCCGGACGCGACGCGCTGGCCCTGCATCGACAGGCGCTGGCCGATCCAGTTCGGCAGTTGCGCGCGGTCGACCGGATCGATCTTCAGCGCGACGCCGCCGTTCTGCAGCGCGGTAAACCACGCGGATTTCTGCGTGGCCGCGTCGAGGCGCGGCAACGTGACGAGCATCAGCGCATCGGGATTGGGCGTGGCCGCGAGCATCTTCAGCGCATCGGCGCCTTCCTTGCCGGGCTTGCCCGACGGAATGCGCAGCTCGATCAGCTGGCGCTCGCCGAACAGCGACATTGCCTGGGTCGCGCCGAGCAGCACGCTCCAGTCGAAGCCGCGCTCGACCGTATGCACCGAACGCTCGGTGAAGCCGGCCGCGCGCGCGGCCGCACGAATGCGGTCGCACGCTTCCTGCGCGAGCAGCGGCTCGTCGCCGTAGACGGTATAGAGCCCGGCCAACCCCTTCGCGAGGTGCGGCTCCAGCGCATCAAGTCGCAATTGCATCGCTGCGTGCGCCCGCGATCAGAGCGGCGGCGGCGGCAGCGGCGCGCGCGGCGCCACGCCCGGCACCACGTCCTCCGGCGCCGGCGTCAGCGAATGGACGATCGCGAGACGCCGCATCAACTGGTCGACCGCGTCGTTCTGCATGTCGCCGTACAGGATGTCGGCTTCCTGCGCCTTCGCGTTCGTGTACTGGTCGCTGTACGTCATCGCGCGGTTCAGCGCGATCGCGCTCGGCGGGATCAGCACGGTGCCGTCCTTGCTCGTCAGCGTGTAGTTCAGCGTGTAGAACAGCGCGTATTCCTGCGCGGAGCCGTACTTGTTGAGCGTCAGCGTGTTCTGGCCACGCGACTCCCACATGCGCAGCACGGCGTCGGCGTCGTCCGGCGACTTGACGATCTTCGTGTCGCTGCCGGCCTCGACGAGGCGCGTGAGCCGCGCCCCGACGGACGCCGGCGCACCGGCCACGAACAGGTGCTTGAACGCGTAGTCCTGCTGGCCGCGCAACTGGAAGCCGCATGCCGACAGCACGACCGCGCTGCCGACGAGCATCAAAAACGATCTGCGGATCACCTTCGCTCCTTCTGGGTACGTCCGACGGCCGGCGGCCGTCAGACGACGATGTTCACGAGGCGGCCCGGCACGACGACGATCTTCTTCGCCGGCTTGCCGTCGCTGAATTTCGCGAATGCCTCGTCGGCCACCGCCGCTGCTTCGATCGCGTCGCGGCTCGCGTCCTTCGCGACCTTCAGCGCGCCGCGCACCTTGCCGTTCACCTGCAGCACGAGTTCGATCTCGGCCTGCTCGAGTGCGGCCTCGTCGACCTTCGGCCACGGTGCATCGAGCAGCGGGCCGAATTCGTCCGCGTAGCCGAGCGCCTTCCACAGCTCGAACGTGACGTGCGGCACGACCGGGTACAACACGCGCAGCAGCACGCCGTACGTCTCGCGCAGCACGGCAGGCGTCGCGCCCTTCGCGCCGTCGATCGCGTTCAGCATCTTCATCGCGGCCGACACGACCGTGTTGTACTGCAGGCGCTGGTAGTCGAAGTCGGCCTGCTTCAGCACGCTGTAGATCTCGCGGCGCAGCGCCTTGTCGGCGTCGCCGAGCGTCGCCGCGTCGAAACCGGCGCGGGCGGCAAGCGCTTCACGATTGCCGGCGCCGAAGCTCCATACGCGGCGCAGGAAGCGGCTCGCGCCTTCAACGCCCGCGCCCGACCACTCGAGCTGCTGCTCCGGCGGCGCGGCGAACATCGTGAACAGGCGCGCGGTATCGGCGCCGTACTGATCGATCAGCAGCTGCGGATCGACGCCGTTGTTCTTCGACTTCGACATCTTCTCGATGCCGCCGAGCACGACCGGCTGACCGTCCGCATTCAGCGTCGCGCCGACCGGGCGACCCTTGTCGTCGTGCGTGACCGTCACGTCGAGCGGGTTGTACCAGGTCTTCTTGCCCGCCGCGTCCTCGCGGTAGTACGTCTCGTTCAGCACCATCCCCTGCGTGAGGAGGTTCTTCGCCGGCTCGCCGAACTTCACGAGGCCGAGATCGCGCATCACCTTGGTCCAGAAGCGCGAATACAGCAGGTGCAGGATCGCGTGCTCGATGCCGCCGATGTATTGATCCATCGGCATCCAGTAATCGGTGCGCGCGTCGACCATCGTCTCGGCGTCCGGCGCCGTGTAGCGCGAGAAGTACCACGACGAATCGACGAAGGTATCCATCGTGTCGGTTTCGCGCTTCGCGGCCGCGCCGCACTTCGGGCACGTGCAGTTCAGGAACGCTTCGGACTTCGCGAGCGGGTTGCCCGAGCCGTCCGGCACGAGGTCTTCCGGCAGCACGACGGGCAGGTCCTGCTCCGGCACCGGCACGTCGCCGCACGACGGGCAGTGGATGATCGGGATCGGCGTGCCCCAGTAGCGCTGGCGCGACACGCCCCAGTCGCGCAGGCGCCACGTGACCTGCTTGTCGCCGAAGCCGCCGGCGTTCAGGTCGGCCGCGACCGCGTCGACCGCGTCCGCGTAGCGCAGGCCGTCGTACTTGCCGCTGTTCACGCAGACCGCGGTGTCCTTGTCGCCGTACCACTCCTGCCATGCGTCGAGCGAGTACGTCTGCCCTTCGCTCGCGATCACCTGCTTGATCGGCAAATCGTATTTCTTCGCGAACGCGAAATCGCGCTCGTCGTGGCCCGGCACGCCCATCACCGCGCCTTCGCCATAGCTCATCAGCACGTAGTTGCCGATCCACACCTCGACCGGCTCGCCGGTCAGCGGGTGCTTGACCGAGAAGCCGGTCGCAACGCCCTTCTTCTCCATCGTCGCGACGTCGGCTTCGGCCACGCCGCCGCGCTTGCATTCCTCGATGAACGCGAGCAGTTCCGGCTTGTCCTGCGCGAGGCGCGTGGCGAGCGGGTGCTCGGCCGCGATCGCGCAGAACGTGACGCCCATGATCGTGTCGGCGCGCGTCGTGAACACGCGCAGCAGCTTCTGCTCGCCGTCGAGTTCGTACGGGAAACCGAAGTTCACGCCGAAGCTCTTGCCGATCCAGTTCTGCTGCATGATTTTCACGCGCTCGGGCCAGCCGAGGCCGTCGAGATCGTTCAGCAGCTCATCCGCGTACTGCGTGATGCGCAGGTAGTACATCGGGATCTCGCGCTTCTCGACGAGCGCGCCCGAGCGCCAGCCGCGGCCGTCGATCACCTGCTCGTTCGCGAGCACGGTCTGGTCGACCGGGTCCCAGTTCACGGTGCCCGTCTTCTTGTACGCGATGCCCTTCTCGAGCATCTTCAGGAACAGCCACTGGTTCCACTTGTAGTACTCGGGTTTGCACGTCGCGATTTCGCGCGACCAGTCGATCGCGAGGCCCATCGACTGCATCTGGCCCTTCATGTAGTCGATGTTGTCGTAGGTCCACTTCGCGGGCGGCACGCCGTTCGCCATCGCGGCGTTCTCGGCCGGCATCCCGAACGCATCCCAGCCCATCGGCATCAGCGTGTTGTAGCCGTTCATCCGCAGATAGCGGTACATCACGTCGTTGATCGTGTAGTTGCGCACGTGACCCATGTGCAGCTTGCCGGACGGGTACGGCAGCATCGACACGCAGTAGAACTTCGGCTTCTGCGAATCTTCCTTCGTCTTGTAGGCATCGGCTGCGCGCCAGTCGCCCTGGGCGGCGGCTTCGACGTCGGCGGGTACGTATCTCTCGTGCATGGTGTGGTTCGGGCTAGGCTTTAAGCGGCGCGACGGCTCGCGCGCAGGATTGGATCGAAAATCGTGCGTGCCCGGCGGCACTGCAGGTTCGCTGTTGTGGGACCTGTTCGGGGTTTCCGGATATTTTCCGGGTTACCGGGAAAATTCCGGGTTACCTGGAAAAAACCTGCCAACCGGGAAAAACGTTGATTATACCGTCAGCGCCGGCCCATCCGGCCGGTCTTGCGGCGCGCGGCCCGTTCCCGCGGCGGGCGCGAACTCGCCTGATGATCCGCGCGGCGGTTCGCCGGCGCGTCAGCGTTGCGCGCCCGCGGCGGCACCCGCCGGCGGCACGTCGGTCACGAAGCCGATCCGCGTGAGGCCCGCGGCCTGCGCGGCGCCCATCACCTGCGCGATCACGTCGTAGCGCGTCGCGCGCGACGCACGCAGCCGCAACTCGGGCGGCGCGGCGCCCGCGGCGGCGGCCCGGAACCGCGCGGGCAGCGCGTCGAGCGCCACGGGCGCGTCGTCCCAGTAGAGCTTGCCCGCGTCGTCGATCGACAGCGTGACGGATTGCGGCGTGTCGCGCGCGACGCTCGCCGCGACCTTCGGCAGGTCGAGCCGGATCGCGTGCGTCATCAGCGGCGCGGTGATGATGAAGATGACGAGCAGCACGAGCATCACGTCGATCAGCGGCGTCATGTTGATCTCCGCCATCGGCGCGGACGTCTTGTGGTGCTCGAGCCCGCCGAATGCCATGGTCGTTCCTCCGGAGCCGGCGCGTCAGGCGCCCTGCGCGCACACGAATACGTGCAGATCGCGTGCGAAGCCGTCGAGTTCCTCGGCGAGCTGCCGGACGAGCCGGCCGAGGATGTTGTACGCGAGCACCGCGGGAATCGCGACGACCAGCCCGAACGCGGTCATGATCAGCGCCTCGCCGACCGGCCCCGCGACGTTCTCGATCTGCGCCTGCCCGCTCGCGGCGATGCTGCCGAGCGCGTGATAGATGCCCCACACGGTGCCGAGCAGCCCGACGAACGGCGCGGTGCTGCCGATCGACGCGAGCAGCACCTGGCCGAATTCGAGGCGCCGCTGCGAGCGCAGCATCGCATGACGCAACGCGCGCAGCACGCGTTCGCCGCGCTCGACGCGCGCGGCCAGCGCGGCCGGGTCGTGGTCGTCGGCCGCGTCGCGCGCGGCTTCGGCGAGCGGCACGAACACGCGCTCGCGATCGGCGCCGGCCAGCGCGGCGATGCCGGCATCGAGCGATGGCGCGCGCCAGAACGCGGCGAGCGCGCGCGACCCCTGCCGCTTCGCGCGGACCAGGAGCCAGGCTTTCATCAAGAGGAAGCACCAGCTGGCGACGGACATCGCCAGCAGCACATAGGAGACGGCGTGCGTGATCGCATCGCCGCTTTCGAGGTAGTGGACAACGCCGGTGGGAATCGCCATCGGAGTTTCCTCGCGGGTCAGCGCAGGCCGAGCACGTCCTGCATGTCGAACAGGCCGGCGTCGCGCGCCGACAGGAAGCGGACCGCACGCAACGCGCCCTGCGCGTACGACACGCGGCTCGACGACTTGTGCGTGATCTCGATGCGCTCGCCGATCCCGGCGAACAGCACGGTGTGATCGCCGACGATGTCGCCGCCGCGCACCGCGGCAAAGCCGATCGACGACGGATCGCGTTCGCCGGTCACGCCGTGGCGGCCGTACACCGCGCAGTCGTCGAGCGAGCGGCCGAGCGCGCCGGCGACGGCCTCGCCCATCATCAGCGCGGTGCCCGACGGCGCATCGACCTTGTGGCGGTGATGCGCTTCGATGATCTCGATGTCGTAGCCGTGCGAGAAATGCTGCGCCGCGAATTCGAGCAGCTTCAGCGTGACGTTCACGCCGACGCTCATGTTCGCCGCGAACACGATGCCGATCTTGCCCGCCGCGGCCTGCAACTCGGCCTTCTGCTCGGCGGTGAAACCGGTCGTGCCGATCACGAGCTTCACGTCGTGGCGCAGCGCGGCCTCGATGTGGGCCATCGTGCCTTCCGGACGCGTGAAATCGATCAGATAGTCGGCCTGTGCGAACACGGCGTCGAGGTCGTCGGTCAGCTTGACGCCGGTGTCCTTGCCGAGGAACGCACCGGCGTCCTGGCCGAGGAACGGCGAACCGGCGCGGTCGAGCGCGCCGACGAGCTGCGCGTCGGCATCGTTGAGAACGGCTTCGATCAGCATCCGGCCCATTCGGCCCGATGCGCCGGCAATCGCAATCTTCATGGCTTTCTACACGACAGGTCTAAAGGCGGGCGGCGCATGCCGCCCCGTTTCCGCAGGCCGGCCGCTTACTGCGCCGGGGCGGTGAGCGGCTGGTTCTGCAGGTTGTCCGAGCCTTGCGGGCCGACCGGCGGCGCCGCTTCGTTCGTCGCGTTCGGCTGCGGCGGACGATGGAACTGGAACTGCGGCTGGATCGCCGGCGCGGCGCCCGGCGGCTGGCCGCCCGGCACCGGCGCGCCGCCCGAGGCCTGCGCGGCCGGCGTGAACCGGCGCGACCCCGAACCCTGCCCCGACACCTGGTTGGTCGCACGGTTCGCCGCGCGCGCCGCCTGGGCGTTCGCATCCTGGTCGACCACCGCGCCCGGCGCCGGCTCGGTAGCCGGGCTCGCGGCAGCGGCAGCCTGCGCGGCGCTCGCGGCCGCAGCGGCTTCGGACGCCTTCTTCGCCGCGGCAGCGGCCTTCGCCTTCTTGCCGCCGCGGTCGCCGTCGATGTCGGCCAGCAGGTCGAGCTCGGACGGCAGGTTGTCGGCGCCGGTCCAGCTGGCGACGCGATCGCCCGCGAAGGTCACCACGAGGTCGCGCTGCTGGACGATCGACGTCGAGCCGCGCTTGAAGTAGAAGAGGTAATCCCAGCGATCCGCGTGGAACATGTCCGCGAGCAGCGGCGTGCCGAGCAGCGCGCGGACTTGCTCGCGCGTCATGCCGACCTGCAACTGGGCGGCCTTCTCCTGCGACACGAAGTTGCCCTGCACGACGGTGATCCGATACGGCGTGATGCTCTGCGCGATGCGCTGCGTCACGCTGTCGTACGACGAACAACCCGCCAGCGCGACGACGGCGGCGGCAGCGATGATGGCACTCCGCATGCGACTCCTCTGAAAGTGCGAAAGCGATTCTGGGATCATTTCCTTCACCGTGCTGGCCCGCGTGCAGGCCGCGCGTATATCTGGAACGGCGAAAAGCCGGTAACATTGAAGCCCTGCATTGTACTCTAGGGATGCCTAGCCATGACCAATCCGACGGATCTCAAGAATATCGGGCTAAAGGCCACCCTACCGCGCCTCAAGATTCTCGAGATCTTCCAGCAGAGCCCCGTGCGCCACCTGACGGCCGAAGACGTCTACCGCAACCTGCTCAACGAGCAGCTCGACATCGGGCTCGCCACCGTCTATCGCGTGCTCACGCAGTTCGAGCAGGCCGGCCTGCTGTCGCGCAGCAACTTCGAGTCCGGCAAGGCGGTGTTCGAGCTGAACGAAGGTTCGCACCACGACCACCTCGTGTGCCTCGATTGCGGCCGCGTCGAGGAATTCTTCGACGCCGAGATCGAGAGCCGCCAGCAGGCAATCGCGAAGGAGCGCGGCTTCCGGCTCCAGGAGCACTCGCTCGCGATGTACGGTTCGTGCACGACCGAGAACTGCCCGCACCGCAAGCACTGAATCGCGCCACCCGCACACGGCACGGCCCGGCCGGCATCTCGCCGCCCGGGCCGTGTGCTTTTTCGGCGCGCGTGCCGCGCGCCCGGCATGCTTACGAAAGCCCTTCGGCGCGCGCGCAGGCCGGCTCGAAATCGAGCGCCCACGCGCGTTCCAGCGGGATCTCGTCGCAGTTCGGCTGCGGGCCGCCACGATCGACGATCACGAAATCGCTGACCGCATCGAGCGCGAGCAGCGGATGGTGCCAGACGCCCTTCGCATAATTGACGCCCTGCCAGCCCTCGGCCAGGAACGCGCGCATCGCGTCGGGCCGGAATTCGCCGGCCGGCGCGACGACGATCGCGTAGCGCGACACCGCCGCGAGCGGGATGAATGCCTGGCTGCCGTGCGGGTGGCGCTCCATCAGCGTGACCGCGACCGGCAGCGCGCGCGGCTGCGCACGAAACACGCTGACGAGCGGCCGGCCGCCGTCCGCGCACACGTCGATCGTCGCGAGATCGTGAAAGCGCTCGGTCGTGCCGCCGTTGATCGGGAAATGCCGCGCGCCTTCGAGCGCGATCACGTCGCCGAACGGCGCGAACGCTTCGCGGGTCAGGCGCTCGACGCGCAGGATCGGAGTTCCGCTCATGCCGCTGCCCTCCTTCAAGCCGGCTCGCCCCACAGACGCAGGCGCGACACGCCGCCGTCCGGGAAGATGTTGAACCGCACGTGCGTGACGGGGCCGAGCGCCGCGAGCTGATCGAACGTGTGCACGTGGTCCATCTGCAGCTTCTGCTCGCCGAGCAGTTCGGCCCAGAACATCGCCTGCGTGACGAGCGAATCGTCGGTGCCGCCCGTCACGTGCGCGGCCTGCAGCGAGCAGCGGTCGGGGAAATTGCCCTTGAAGAACGCCGTGTCGACCTCGACGCGCCGGATGATGCCCGGCCGCGCAAGCGCGACGATCGCCCAGTCGTTGCCCGGCTCGCGGCGGCGCCGCGTTTCCCAGCCGTCGCCCATGTTCGCGCCGCGCCCCGGCATCAGCATCTGCGAGGCCGGGCCGAAGTGCTGGTTGTTCGCGGCCACCAGATAGCCGCCGTTCTCGATCGCCGCGAGATCGACGAGCTCGCCCGCCGGCACGTGGCGCCAGTCGCGCTGCGGCTGGCCGTACACGCGCAGCCGCGCGAGCCCGCCGTCCGGATACAGGTTCACACGCAGGTGCGTGACCGGCCGCGCATCGTCGACGCTCACGTAGTGATGCGAATTGCCCTGCAGCGTCGTCGCGGGGACGATCGTGCGCCACTCGGCGTCGTCCGGCGGCGTGTCGCCGTCCACCGCGCACGCGTCGATCGACGCGGCCGGCGGGAAGTTGCCGGTGAAGTGGCTCGTATCGAGATCGACGCCATAAATCACGCCCGGCCGCGCGAGACGCACCACGCAGAAGTCGTGGCCGGTCGTACGCTTGCGGCGCGTTTCCCAGCCGTCCATCCACTTGCCGTGGTCGTCGTACTTGCCGGGAATGAACACGGCCGGCTCGGGATTGAGCATCCGCTCCTTCGGCGCGAAGAATTCGTCGCTGGCGAAGAGCGCCTGCGCGCCCAGGCGCGGGTCGGCGAGGTTCATGTAGCGCCGCGTGAAAGCCGGCGCGTTCGGATCGAGGATGGGGGCTGCCATGTCGTCTCCATTATTTTGAGAGGCGCCGGCGCGTCAGCGCGCCGGTCGCATGAAGGTCGGTCGCGCGGTGCGGCCGGGGAAGCCGCGCCGCGCGAGAGCGGTGTTCAGAGCGCATGGGCCTGATCGCCGGCGACCGGTGCGGCGGCGCCCGGCGCGTCGGCCACGTAGCGCAGCTCGCGGTTCAGCACGCGCGTCGCCCGAGCGCGGTCGATGTCGTTCTCCCACACCGCGACGACCACCGTCGCGACGCAGTTGCCGATCAGGTTGGTCAGCGCGCGGGCGATGCCGACGAACCAGTCGACCGGCAGGATCAGCACGAGGCCGAGCACCGGAATCGCGGGAATCGCCGACAGCGTCGCCGCGAGAATCACGATCGCCGAGCCGGGGATGCCGTGCGCGCCCTTCGACGTGACGAGCGACACGAGCAGCACGACGATCAGGTCGTGCGTGGACAGCGGCGTGTTGGTGGCCTGCGCGATGAACAGCACCGCGAGCGTCAGGTAGATCGAGAAGCCGTCGAGGTTGAACGAATAGCCGGTCGGGATCACGAGGCCGACCGTCGAATCCTTGATGCCCATGTATTCGAGCTTGCTCATCACCTGCGGCAGCACCGCATCCGACGACGCCGTGCCGAGCACGATCGACAGTTCCTCGCGCAGGTAGCGGATCAGCTTGAACACCGAGAAGCCCGCGAGCCGCATCACCACGCCGAGCACGACCGTGACGAACACGAAGCAGCTCAGGTAGAACACCGCGACGAGGTAGCCGAGCTGCTTGAGCGACGCGACGCCGTACTTGCCGGTCGTGAACGCGATCGCGCCGAGCACGCCGAGCGGCGCGAGCTTGATGATGAAGCCGATGATCCTGAAGAACACGTGCGACAGTTCCTCGATCAGCGAATTGACGCGCTGCGCCTTGTCGCCGAGCAGCGACAGCGCGGAGCCGAACAGCACCGCGAACACGAGGATCTGCAGGATGTCGCCCTTCGCGAACGCGTCGATCGCGGTGTCGGGGATGATCTTCATCAGATAGCCGGCCGTGTCCTTCAGGCTTTCGGCGTTCTTCGCGTACGTCGACAGCGACGCCGCGTCGAGCGAGCGCAGGTCGATGTTCATCCCGACGCCCGGGCGCGTGACCCAGGCGAGGACGAGCCCGATGCCGAGCGCGAGCGTCGTCATCACCTCGAAGTAGACGACGGCCTTCAGGCCGACCCGGCCGACCTTCTTCAGGTCGCCCGCATTGGCCATCCCGCTGACCACGACGCAGAACACGATCGGGCCGATGACCATCTTGATCAGCTTCAGGAAGCCGTCGCCGAGCGGACGCAGCGACTCGGCGAAATGCGGGAAGAACGCGCCGAGCGCGACCCCTAGTATCAATGCGACGACTACCCGGCCAAACAGCGAATTGAGGAATTTCGACACGGCGCTCTCCCGATCCAACGGTTGCAGTTTCGTCTGTTCATACTGGTAAGACCAGTGATGTTATGGTGGATAGTAGGAAGCCGATATAGTCGCGTCAAGGACGAACAAAATAGGGATTTCCCGCCCCTCCAGCGGGGCCGGAACGCGCCGGAGTCGGCTTGATCGTGGCTTACCCGTAGGCCGCCCATGCGCCGAGCGCGTGCGGATTACAATGCTGGTCAGACCGGCCATCACTCATATCATGAAGAACGTTCCGCACACCGTGACCGACGCCGCCATCGCGACGATCCGCGACCGGATCGAGGCAGGCGTGTATCCGGTCGGCAGCCTGCTGCCGGCCCAGCGCCAGCTCTCCGAGGAGCTGGAGATCAGCCGCGCGTCGCTGCGCGAGGCGCTGTCGACGCTCGAGGCGCTCGGGATGCTGCGCATCCGCGCGGGCAAGGGCGTGTACGTCGAAAGCGCGCAGGCGTCGGCCGCGCATCCGTGGCAATTCGCCGAGCAGTCGTCGCCGCCCGATACGTACCAGATGCGCTATGCGCTCGAAGGCTTCGCCGCACGGATGGCCGCGCACGTCGTCAGCGACGATGACATCGCGTGGTTCGAGGACAACCTCGCCGACCTGCACGTCGCGCTGACCGAAAGCGCGCTCGACGAGGCATCGCGGCTCGACTTCGACTTCCACATGCGGATCATCCATCTGGCCGGGAATGCGGCGATCGAGTCGATCCTGCGCAGCAGCGCGGACATCATGAAGGAAAGCCAGCGCATGCCGTTCTACCGGCGCGAGCTGCTGCTGTCGACGTGGCACGAGCACCGCGCGATCGTCGACGCGCTGATCGCGCGCGATGCGGCCGCCGCCGGCACCGCGATCGAAACGCACATCGCGAACGCCGCGCAGCGCGCAGGCGTGTTCTTCCCGACGCCCGGCGCGTAATCCTCCCGCGCCGCGTTGGCACGCGGCCGGTCACGCAGTCATGCGGCGGGCCGGCGATCCGTTTCCGCCGCACGACGAAAAAGGCACGCGCCGCGCATCGCGGGCGTGCCTTTTTTGCAAAGGGCGCCGCTGCCGTCGCGACGCTAACGCGGCACCGTCACGCGGCCTCGTTCGCGAAATCGATCAGCACCTTCATCGCACGTTGGCGATCGCCTGCCAGTTCGAACGCGAGGTTCGCGTCGCGCATCGGGAACACGCGCGTGACGGCCGGCCGCAGGTCGACGCGCCCCGCGTTGATCAGTTGCACCGCCAGCGCGAATTCCGTGTGAAAGCGGAACGAGCCGCAGATCGACAGCTCCTTCGCGACCACCACATTCTGCGGCAGGCTCACGTCGCCGCCGAGCCCGAGCTGCACGACGACACCGCGCGGCCGCATCACGTCCAACCCGTCGCGCAATGCACGCGCATTGCCCGAACACTCGATCATCACGTCGAACGTGCCCTTGTCGGCGCTGTAGCGCTCGACCCAGCCGGTATCGGCCGCCGCATTGATCGTGCGGTCCGCGCCGAGCGCGCTCGCCACCGCGAGCGGCGCTTCGACGACATCCGTCGCGACGATTTCCGCCGCGCCGTGCACGCGCGCCGCCGCGACCGCCAGCACGCCGATCGGCCCGCAACCCGACACGAGCACGCGCTTGCCGATCAGCGGGCCCGCGCGCGACACCGCGTGCAGTCCGACCGCGAACGGCTCGGCCAGCGCCGCGAGCGACAGCGGCACGTGATCGGCGACCTTCACGCATTGCACCGCGTCGCACACGAGCGCATTGCGGAACGCGCCCTGCACGTGCGGCATCCGCATCGCACTGCCGTAGAAGCGCATGTCGAGACACTGGTTCGGCAGCCCTTCGAGACAGTAGCGGCATGCGCCGCACGGCCGGCTCGGATTGACCGCGACGCGATCGCCGACCTTCACCGACGTCACGTCCGGCGCCACTTCCGCGACCGTGCCGGCGACCTCGTGGCCGAGCACCATCGGCTGCCGCAGCCGGATCGCGCCGAAGCCGCCATGCCGAAAGTAATGGAGGTCGGAGCCGCAGATGCCGCCCATCGCGACGTCGACGCGCACCTGGCCCGGGCCGATCTCGCCCGCGTCCTGCTCCTCGACCCGCAGGTCGTTCGGCCCGTGGATCACCACACACATGCAACGCATACGCACGACATTCTCCTTGTCAGACCGCACTCGTCAGCCCGCCGTCGACGAACAGCGTCTGCCCGTTCACGAAATCGGATGCGGCCGACGCGAGGAAGATCGCCGCGCCGCACAGCTCGTCGACCTGCCCCCAGCGGCCGGCCGGCGTGCGCTTGCACAGCCAGTCCGAAAACGCCGCGTCGTCGACCAGCGCGCGATTCAGTTCGGTTTCGAAATAGCCGGGTGCAAGGCCGTTCGCCTGGATCCCGTGGCGCGCCCAGTCCGCGCACATCCCTTTGGTCAGCATCCGCACCGCGCCCTTGGTCGCCGCATACGGCGCGATCGTCGGCCGCGCGAGCTCGCTCTGCACCGAGCAGATGTTGATGATCTTGCCGCGGCCGCGCGCGATCATGTGCCGCGCGACCGCCTGCGCGACGTTGAACACGCCGTCGAGATTCACGCGCATCAGCGCATGCCAGTCGGCCGGGTCGAAGGCGTCGAGCGGCGCGCGACGCTGGATGCCCGCGTTGTTCACGAGAATGTCGATCGCGCCGACGCGCGCCTCGAAATCGTCGACCGCCGCGCGTACCTGCGCGTGCTCAGCCACGTCGAACACCGCATGGTCGGCCGCGAAGCCTTCATCGCGAAACTGGCGCGCGAGCGTCGCGGCCTTCTCTTCATTGCGATCGTTGATGACGATCGCCGCACCGGCTTCCGCGAGCCCGCGGGCAAGCGTCAGCCCGATCCCGCGGCCGGAACCGGTAATCAGCGCGCGGCGGCCGTCGAGGCGGAACCGGTCAAGCGCGTGAGTCATGGATGTCTCCTCGTGCCAGTCGAGCCGGCTGCCCGTCGCGGCCGGTCTCGCGTTGACGGTATCTTCGACCGCCGGCCGGGTCCGCGCCAATGGTCTTTTTTGATCCGGTTATCATGAAAATTGATTACCACTCTCTCGTGCCCGCCGCCCCATGGAACTCAAGCAATTGCGCGCGTTCGTCACGCTCGCGGAAGACCTGCATTTCGGGCGCGCCGCGCAGCGCCTGTGCATCGTGCAGCCCGCGCTGAGCATGCAGATCAAGGCGCTCGAGGCGGAACTCGGCGCGCGCCTGTTCGAGCGCGACCGGCACAAGGTCGAGCTGAGCGACACCGGGCGCGTGTTCCTGCCCGAAGCGCGGGCAACGCTACAGCAGGCCGCGCGCGCGGAACAGATGGCGCGGCTGTCGAGCCGCGGCGAAATCGGCACGCTGCGGATCGCGTTCGTGTCGTCGGTGTTGCCGACGCTGCTGCCAGCCGTGCTGCGCACGATGCGCGAACGCTATCCGTCGATCGCGCTCGAACTGAAGGACATGCCGACGCCCGACCAGATCGCCGCGCTACGCGACCGGCGGATCGACTTCGGGATGATCCGGCTGCCGGCCGCGTATGCGGGCATCGACACGCGCGTGGTGCTCGAGGAAGGGTTCGTCGTCGCGCTGCCGCTCGACCATCCGCTGGCCGCGCGCGATGCGATCGCGCCGGCCGACCTGCGCGGCCACCCCGCGTTCGTGCTCGCACGCCGCTATGCGCCTGGCTTTCACGACGACATGCTGCTCGCGCTGAGCCGTGCAGGCACGACGCTCGAGATTGCGCAGGACTTCGGCGAATTCACGACGATGCTCGCGCTCGTCGCGGCGGGAATGGGGATCGGGCTGATCCCGGCGCAGGCGGCGAGCGCGCTGCCGCCGAACGTGCTCGCGCGGCCACTCGATCTGGCCGGTCACCGCAGCGGCATCGGCCTCGCGTGGACCGATCTCGACAGCCCGCTCAAACGGGCTTTCGTCGATGCGATCGAGCACGTGACGGCGAACGCCGGGCAATAAAAAACCCGGCCGGAAAACTCCGGGCCGGGTTCGTTCGCCACGCCGGCCGCCTTCCAGCGGCCGAGCGACGTACGCGATTACTTCGCGTTCGCGAATGCGATTGCCGTATCGAGCATGCGGTTCGAGAAACCCCACTCGTTGTCGTACCAGCTCGACACCTTCACGAGGCGGCCCGACACCTTGGTCAGCGTCGCGTCGAACGTCGACGAAGCCGGGTTGTGGTTGAAGTCGATCGACACCAGCGGTGCGTCGTTGTAGCCGAGGATGCCCTTCAGCGCGCCTTCCGATGCTTCCTTCATGATCGCGTTGACTTCCTCGACCGTCGTGTCGCGCTTCGCGATGAACGACAGGTCGACGATCGACACGTTGATCGTCGGGACGCGGATCGCGTAGCCGTCGAGCTTGCCGTTCAGTTCCGGCAGCACGAGGCCGACGGCCGATGCCGCACCCGTCTTCGTCGGGATCTGGCTGTGCGTGGCCGAACGCGCGCGGCGCAGGTCTTCGTGATAGACGTCCGTCAGCACCTGGTCGTTCGTGTACGCGTGGATCGTCGTCATCAGGCCGGTTTCGAGGCCGATCTTGTCGTTCAGCGGCTTGACGAGCGGCGCGAGGCAGTTCGTCGTGCACGATGCGTTCGAGATGACCGTGTGCTCGGCCTTCAGCACGTCGTGGTTCACGCCGTAGACGATCGTCGCGTCGACGTCCTTGCCGCCCGGCGCCGAGATGATCACCTTCTTCGCACCGCCCTTCAGGTGCGCGCTCGCCTTTTCCTTCGTCGTGAAGAAGCCCGTGCATTCCATCACGACGTCGACGCCCAGCTCGCCCCACGGCAGTTCGGCCGGGTTGCGGTTCGCCAGCACGCGGATCTTGTCGCCGTTCACGACGAGGTAGTCGCCGTCGACCGACACTTCGCCCGGAAACTTGCCGTGCGCGGTGTCGTACTGGGTCAGGTGCGCGTTGGTCTTCGCATCGCCCAGGTCGTTGATCGCGACGATCTCGAGATCGTGCTTCTTGCCGTTTTCATAGAACGCGCGCAGCGTGTTGCGGCCGATACGGCCGTAGCCGTTGATTGCGACGCGAATCGTCATGGTTATCTCCTGATGGCTGAAAAAATTCGTTTCGTGCAGCTTCACGGTGCGACGCGCGCAACGGGTGGCGCGCGCCGCGTAGGCTTTTAGGCCAGCACGGCCTTGGCCGTCTCGACGACGTGCTCGACGGTGAAGCCGAAGTACTTGAACAGCACGCCGGCCGGCGCCGATTCGCCGAACGTGTCGATCCCGACGACGCCGCCTTCGAGGCCGACGTACTTGTGCCAGAAGCTCGTCACGCCCGCTTCGATCGCGACGCGGCGCACGCCGTGCGGCAGCACGCGTTCGCGGTATTCGGCGTCCTGGCGATCGAACACGTTGGTCGACGGCATCGACACGACGCGCGCCGCGATGCCCTGCTGCGCGAGCGGTTCGACGGCCTTCATCGCGAGTTCGACTTCCGAGCCCGTCGCGATCAGGATGATCTTGCGCGCGACGATCTCTTCATCCCAGTCCTTCAGCACGTAGCCGCCCTTCTCGATGTTGGCGATCTGCGCATCGGTACGCGGGTTGAACGCGAGGTTCTGGCGGCTGAAGATCAGGCTCGACGGACGGTCGGCGGCGACCGCGTGGGTCCATGCGACGGCCGTCTCGACCGTATCGGCCGGACGCCAGACGTCGTGGTTCGGGATCAGGCGCAGGCTCGACACGTGCTCGATCGACTGGTGCGTCGGGCCGTCCTCGCCGAGGCCGATCGAATCGTGCGTGAACACGAAGATCGACGGCACCTTCATCAGCGCGGCCACGCGCAGCGCGTTGCGGCTGTAGTCGGAGAACGTCAGGAACGTGCCGCCGAACGGCTTGTGGCCGCCGTGCAGCGCGAGGCCGTTGATCGCGGCGCTCATGCCGAATTCGCGCACGCCGTAGTTGATGTGGTTGCCGAGCAGCACGCCCGCGCCTTCCGGATTCGCGCGCACCGCCTTTGACGCCTTCCAGTTGGTCAGGTTCGAGCCGGTCAGGTCGGCCGAGCCGCCGAGCAGCTCGGGCAGCGCGGCAGCGAGGCCTTCGATCGCCTGCTGCGACGCCTTGCGGGTCGCGACCGTCTCGGCGCGCTCGTTCGCGCCGGCGATGATCGCGGCTGCCTTCTCGGCCCAGTCGGCCGGCAGCTTGTTCGCCATCCGGCGCTCGAATTCGGCGGCTTCTGCCGGGAACTTCGCGCGATAGGCCGCGAACGTCGCGTCCCATTCGGACTCGGCGCGCTTGCCGGCTTCCTTCGCGTCCCATGCCGCGTAGACTTCCTGCGGAATCACGAACGGCTCCCACTTCCAGCCAAGTGCTTCGCGCGTCTTCGCGATTTCTTCCGCGCCGAGCGCGGCGCCATGCACGTCGTGGCCGCCGGCCTTGGTCGCCGCGCCCTTGCCGATCACCGTCTTGCAGCAGATCAGCGTCGGCTTGTCCGACAGCTTCGCCTTCGCGATGGCTGCGTCGACCGCATCGACGTCGTGGCCGTTCACGTTCGGGATCACGTTCCAGCCGTACGCTTCGAAGCGCTTCGGCGTGTCGTCGTGGAACCAGTTCACGACGTCGCCGTCGATCGAGATGCCGTTGTCGTCGTACAGCGCGATCAGCTTGTTCAGCTTCAGCGTGCCCGCGAGCGAGCAGGCTTCGTGCGAGATGCCCTCCATCAGGCAGCCGTCGCCGAGGAACACGTACGTGTGGTGATCGACGATCTTTGCGCCGTCACGGTTGAACTCGTCGGCCATCAGCGCTTCGCCGAGCGCCATGCCGACCGCGTTCGCGAGACCCTGGCCGAGCGGGCCGGTGGTCGTCTCGACGCCCGGCGTGATCCCGTATTCCGGGTGGCCCGGCGTCTTCGAGTGCAGCTGGCGGAAGTTCTTCAGCTCTTCGATCGGCAGGTCGTAGCCGGTCAGGTGCAGCAGCGAGTACAGCAGCATCGAGCCATGGCCGTTCGACAGCACGAAACGGTCGCGGTCGGCCCAGTGCGGGTTCGTCGGGTTGTGCTTCAGATGGCGCGACCACAGCGCGACGCCGATTTCGGCCATGCCCATCGGCATGCCGGGGTGGCCGGAGTTCGCTTGCTGGACGGCGTCCATCGCGAGCGCACGGATCGCGTTGGCCATCAGGGTGGTGGAGGCGGGAGACGAAGTCGTCATGTCGAGTCCGGAGAACGAGTCGAGGAAACGGGGGCACGGCGGCATCCGGAAGCTCGAGCGTCAATCGTTCCCGGCGCGCGGTGCGGCGCCTGACGGACGCGAAGCGGACGGAGCCAACGGACGGGGCTGCAAAGCTCGTCATTTTAACAGATGGGCCGACATTTCCCTTGTCGGCGCGTAGTGTTCCGGCACGGTTTTCCGTCGAACCGCCCGCCTCCTATAATTCAGGCGTCGGAACTGCCTGCCCCAGCGGCCCGCCCGTGAGCACCACCCTTCTCTTTCACCCGACGCCCGACGCCACCTACGGCTTCCCGAATGCGCGGCGGCTCGCGCACGTCGCGTCCGCGCACCAGCAGATCGAAGTCTGGGAAACGCCGCAGCTCGGCCGGCTGTTCACGCTGGACGGCCGGCCGATGACGTCGGTCGGCGACGAGTTCGTCTATCACGAGTGCATGACGCACCCGGCCGCGCTCGCGCATCCGTGCCCGAGGAAGGCGCTCGTGCTCGGCGGCGGCGACGGCGGCGCCGCGCGCCAGTTGCTCAAGCACGCGTGCATCGAGCGGATCGTGATCGCCGAACTCGACGACGAGGTGGTCGGGATGGCGCGCCGCTATCTCGACGACGTGCACCAGGGCGCGCTCGACGACCCGCGCGTCGAGGTCGTGATCGGCGACGCCGCGCATTTCGTCGAGTCGACGGTCGAACATTTCGATCTCGTCGTGTTCGACCTCACGCCGCCCGATTCGCCGGCGGCCGGCCTCTACACGCGCGACTTCTACGCACGGCTCAAGCGGATCCTGACGCCGCGCGGCGTGATCTCGATGCATCTCGGCTCGCCGGTGTTCCATGCCGCGCGCATCGCCGCGCTGCTCGACGACCTGCGCGCGCGCTTCGCGGTCGTCGATCTGCTGTCCGCGCACGTGCCGCTGTACGGCTCGCAGTGGCTGATGGCGATCGCGAGCGACACGCTCGATGCGGCGGCGCTGTTCGCGCACGACGTCGACGAACGGCTCGCGGCCCGCCGCGTCGGCGGCTTGCGCTATTACGATGCGCGGCTGCATGCGTCCCTCTTTACCCTGCCGCGCGCACTGCGCGATACACTGGGCGTTCGCCGCTGAACATCAGGACGGCTGCACCGTTCCGCTGCTCCAGCATGAGACCGGCGCAGGCGCCGACGCGCCGACACCGAGCAACAGGAGATTTTCATGACCGATCCACGTCCGGCCAACGTGCCTTGGTTGACGCCCTACCTGGCCGTACGCAACGCGCGCGCGGCCATCGAGTTCTTCAAGGCCGCATTCGGCTTCACCGTACGCGACGTGCACGACGAGGACGGCGCGATCATGCACGTCGAGATGGCCTATCGCGGCCAGCTGATCGTGATGTTCGCGCCCGAAGGCGCGTTCGGTTCGCCCGCGCTCACGCCGAAGCACGCGAACGCCACCGCGCCGCAATCGTTCTATCTGTATGTCGACGACGTCGACGCCACCTGGCAGCGCGCGCTCGATGCGGGCGCGAAATCGCTGAGCGCGCCGCAGGACCAGTTCTGGGGCGACCGGTTCGCGCAGATCGAGGATCTCGACGGCTACCGCTGGGCGCTCGGGTGCCGTCTCGACGCATGACCGAAACCGCCACACGCATGAACGAAGCCACCACCACCGCGGCCGTGCCGCGCTTTTTCGTCGATGTCGCGCTGCGCGCCGACGCCACGCTCGCATTGCCGGCCGACGTCGCGCGCCACGTGCAGGTGCTGCGCCTGCAGCCGGGCGACGTGCTGGCGTTGTTCGACGGCACGGGCGGCCAGTACCGCGCACGGCTCGTCGAGGTCGACAAGCGCAGCGCGCTCGTGCAGGTCGATACGTTCGAGCCCGTCGAGGCCGAGCCGCCCTATCGCGTGACGCTCGCGCAGGGGATCGCGGGCGGCGACAAGATGGACTGGGTGATCGAGAAGGCCGTCGAGCTCGGCGTCGCGGCGGTCGTGCCGCTGTCGACCGCGCGCGGCGTCGTGAAGCTGTCCGGCGAACGGGCGGACAAGCGCGTCGCGCACTGGCGCGGCGTCGTACGCGCGTCGTGCGAGCAATGCGGACGCAACCGCGTGCCCGACGTCGCACCGGTGGCCGGCTTCCACGCATGGCTCGATGCGCGGCAGGCCGCGCCGGCCGACGGCGAGCTGCGGCTGCTGCTGTCCCCGCGCGCGAGCATCCCGTTCGCGTCGCTGCCCGACGCGCCGCCCGCGGCGGCCGTCACGCTGCTGATCGGGCCCGAAGGCGGGCTGTCGCCCGACGAGGAAAATGCAGCCCGCGCACGGGGGTTCACCGCGCTGTCGCTCGGGCCGCGCGTGCTGCGTACCGAGACGGCCGGCGCGGCCGTGCTCGCGGCGTTGGCGGCGCGCTGGGGCGGGTGGTAAAGCGCGTCAGCGCGCCGCGCCATGCAGCCGAGCGCGAATCGCACACGCAAAAAAGCCCGCTCGAAGCGGGCTTGTTACCGAATCGGCCGCGCGGGCCGACCGTGCGCTTACGCGAACGAGTAGAACACGCGGAACGCGACCTTGCGCTCGGCCCAGAATTCGGCCGCCTCGCGGAACACGTCGAGCAGCGTTTCGCGCCCTTCCTTGTCGAATTTCTGCGCGATCGGCAGCCCTTCGAGGACGATCACGAAACCGGGCTGCGCGCCGGCCTTCGCGACGAGGTCGGTGAGGCAGTCGTACAGCGCGTCGTAGTTCTTCCCGAAATGCTTCGGAAACAGGAACGAGGTCGCGATCGTTTCCATCACTTCCTGCTTCGACTGCGCGGCGCCGCAATACGCATACAGGAAATGCTGGCCGAGCCGACCGGCTTCGTCGGCGAGATCCTGCACGCGGAACGCGCGGATCGACTGCACGAGATTGGGTCGCACGGTCGTGAAAAGGCTCATAGGCTCCTCGTTCGATGAAAGCCCGGGCTCGGCTTCCTGTTGCTCCGGCGTGCCGCCGGCCTGCGCCGCCGCGTGCAACTGAATCACACGCTGAAACAGATTGCCGTCGCCGGCCGCGAACAGTTCCGCCGCCGCCGTATCGTGCGCGTAGATGGAGTCGCTCATGCCATTCGTCCCGAAGTCATTCAACAATACGTTTAAAACTGGTGTAGTGGTCGCCCGTGTAATAACAGTTGTCGATCCGGCGCAACGGCCCGCCACAGACGATCCGGCGCGCGCCGCGATTGCGCGCACGCGGCGTCGGCA
Source organism: Burkholderia sp. LAS2 (assembly GCF_018417615.1). Taxonomy (NCBI): domain Bacteria; kingdom Pseudomonadati; phylum Pseudomonadota; class Betaproteobacteria; order Burkholderiales; family Burkholderiaceae; genus Burkholderia; species Burkholderia sp. LAS2. Next base: position 1,089,349 of record NZ_CP071052.1, on the reverse strand, counting down.
CCGTGTACTCATGGTAGTAGCCGCGCTTCGCCTTCGGCAGGATCCGCTCGCGGTTGCCGAACACGACGCCGTCCTTCTCGTACGGATAGGGGCCGCCGGCGCCGATCAGGCCCAGCGTGGTCACGGCCTCGCGCGGAAGACGGGCGGTCGGGATCGTATCGAGCCCGCTCGCGGCCACGTCGGCCGGAACGGCCTCCCGTGCGTAAGCGGCGGAAACCAGACTGCCCGTCGGCGTGCCGACGATACCCATCGCGAACATCGCGAAGACGGACGCGAGCGCGCCGTTGCGGAGCCACTTGCGTGCCATGAACCAGGGTTCCCGCTGTTAAATCAAGTAGTTGACGACCAACAAAGGCGTTAGCGTAGCGTTATTGGCCGCGCGAATCAATGTCCGTTTGGGAATCGAAAGCCTCTCGGCACTCGAGATTCCGTATTTCTTACCGAAATTACACTACACTTATCTTACATGAGATAAAATGCGGGCGGCATCGCTCGTATGGCAAGACCCTGCCTCCTTGCCACACTCGCTACCCGGAGTGGAGAGATGCTGCTGTTGCTTTATGGGAAGCGCGGTTGCGCCCTACCCGCGGCGTGCCCCTTGCGGGCACGCCTCTTTTTGCCTTTGTTTACAATTTCGCCCGACCCGGGACGCCGGTTCGACCGACGCCGCGGGTTCGTTCCGGCTCAGCGTGCGGCGTTGACGTCGGCGACCAGCAGCGCCGCCATGTTGACGATGCGACGAACGGTCGCCGATTCGGTCAGCACGTGCACGGGCTCCGCGGCGCCCAGCAGAATCGGCCCGATCGCGATGTTGTTGCCCGCGGCCGTCTTCAGCAGGTTGTACGCGATATTCGCGGCGTCGATGTTCGGCAGGATCAGCAGGTTCGCGTCGCCTTCCAGCGTCGATTCCGGCAGGATTTCCTTGCGCAGCGCCGCGTCGAGCGCGACGTCGCCGTGCATTTCGCCGTCCACCTTCAGCTCCGGCGCGGTTTCCTGCAGGATCGCGAGCGTATCGCGCATCTTCTTCGCCGAAGGGGCGTTGCTCGTGCCGAAATTCGAATGCGACAGCAGCGCGACCTTCGGCTCGATGCCGAAGCGGCGCACTTCTTCCGCGGCCATGATCGTGATTTCGGCCAGTTCCTCAGGGGTCGGATCGACGTTCACGTGCGTATCCACGAGGAAAATCTGGCGGCCGGGCAGCACGAGGCCGTTCATCGCCGCGTACACGCTGCAGCCCGGGCGCTTGCCGATCACTTGGTCGATGAAGTGCAGATGGCGGTGCGTGGTGCTGATCGTGCCGCAGATCATCCCGTCCGCTTCGCCCTTCTTCACCAGCATCGAGCCGATCAGCGTCGTGCGGCGGCGCATCTCGACGCGCGCGAGCTGCTCGCTGATGCCCTTGCGCGCCATCAGCTTGTGATACGTCTGCCAGAAGTCGCGGTAGCGCTCGTCGTGCTCGGTGTTGACGACCGTGAAGTCGACGCCCGGATTCAGGCGCAGGCCGTAGCGCTGGATACGGTGCTCGATCACCGACGGACGGCCGATCAGGATCGGCTTCGCGAGTTTTTCGTCGACGATGATCTGAACGGCGCGCAACACGCGCTCTTCTTCGCCTTCCGCGAACACGACGCGCTTCTTCTCTTCCGGCGCGGCGCGCGCGATCTGGAAGATCGGCTTCATCGTCGTGCCGCTGTGATACACGAACTGCTGCAGATGCTGCTTGTACGCGTCCATGTCCTCGATCGGGCGCGTCGCGACGCCGCCGTCCATCGCGGCCTGCGCGACGGCCGGCGCGATCTTCACGATCAGGCGCGGATCGAACGGCTTCGGAATCAGGTATTCGGGCCCGAACGACAGATCCTGGATACCGTACGCGGTCGCGACGATGTCGCTCTGCTCGTGCTGCGCGAGTTCGGCGATCGCATTGACGGCCGCGATCTCCATTTCACGCGTGATCGTCGTCGCGCCGACGTCGAGCGCGCCGCGGAAGATGAACGGGAAGCACAGGACGTTGTTGACCTGGTTCGGGTAGTCGGTGCGGCCGGTCGCGAGAATCGCGTCGGGGCGCACTTCGAGCGCCGCTTCCGGCAGGATTTCCGGCGTCGGGTTCGCGAGCGCGAGGATCAGCGGGCGCTCGGCCATGCCCTTCACCATCTCCTGCTTCAGCACGCCCGCGGCCGACAGGCCGAGGAAGATGTCCGCGCCGTCGATCACTTCGGCCAGCGTGCGGGCGTCGGTTTCGCGCGCGAAACGCTCCTTGTCCGGATCCATCAGCTCGGTGCGGCCCTTGTAGACCACGCCGGCCAGGTCCGTCACCGTGATGTTCTCGAGCGGCAGCCCGATGTCGACCAGCAGGTCCAGACACGCGAGCGCGGCCGCGCCCGCGCCGGATGCGACGAGCTTGACCTTCTTGATGTCCTTGTTGACGACCTTCAGCCCGTTCGTGACGGCCGCGGCCACGACGATCGCGGTGCCGTGCTGGTCGTCGTGGAACACCGGGATCTTCATCCGCTTGCGCGCTTCGCGCTCGACGATGAAGCAGTCCGGCGCCTTGATGTCTTCGAGGTTGATCCCGCCGAAGGTCGGCTCCAGCGCGGCGATCACGTCGACGAGCTTGTGCGGGTCCGACTCGTTCAGCTCGATGTCGAACACGTCGATGCCCGCGAACTTCTTGAACAGCACGGCCTTGCCTTCCATCACCGGCTTCGACGCGAGCGGGCCGATGTTGCCGAGACCGAGCACCGCCGTGCCGTTCGTCACGACGCCGACCAGGTTGCTGCGCGCGGTGAAGCGCGCCGCGTTCAGCGGATTCTCGACGATCTCCTCGCACGCGTACGCCACGCCCGGCGAATACGCGAGCGCGAGGTCGCGCTGGTTGATCATCTGCTTGGTCGGGGCGATCGCGATTTTGCCGGGGGTCGGAAATTCGTGATAGTCGAGCGCGGCTTCGCGGAGCTTGGCTTTAGAGGAGGCTTGGGTGGACATGTGTCTCGTGACGGGCGGATTAGAATAACTGTTCGACGGCATTGTAGCGCCAATCATCGGCCGCCAGACCGGCGATTCGGGTGCGACAGCCGCGACAAAAATGAACTGGACAGTACAGGCGCGCCGCCGCCCGCCTCGTACAATGCCGTTCCTTCAACCGTTTCGGATCGCCCGCCGTGCCAGCCGCCCTCTCCGAGTTCTCGCTGATCGAACGCTTCTTCACGCGCCGCGCCGCGCAGGGCGCCCGCGCGTCGACGCTCGGCATCGGCGACGATTGCGCGCTGATCGCGCCCCGATCCGGGAAATTGCTGGCCATTTCGACGGACATGCTGGTGGAAGGCCGCCACTTCTTCCCCGATGTCGCGCCGGACGCGCTCGGCCACAAGACGCTCGCGGTCAACCTGTCGGACCTCGCGGCGATGGGCGCCGCGCCGCGGGCGTTCACGCTCGCGTGCGCGCTGCCGCGCGCCGACGCGGCGTGGCTCGAGGCGTTCAGCGACGGCCTGTTCGCGCTGGCCGAGCGCTACGGTTGCGAGCTGATCGGCGGCGACACGACGAGCGGGCCGCTGAACCTGTGCGTGACCGTGTTCGGCGAAGTCGCGCCCGACGCGGCGCTGCGGCGCGATGCCGCGCGCGACGGCGACGACGTATGGGTGTCCGGCACGCTCGGCGATGCACGCGCGGGCCTCGGCGTCGCCCGCGGCGAATGGACGGCCGGCGCGGAAGAAGCCGCCGCATTCCGGCGCGCGCTCGAGCGTCCGGAGCCGCGCGTCGCGCTGGGGCTTGCGCTCGCGGGCGTCGCGCATGCGGCGCTCGACCTGTCGGACGGCCTCGCCGGCGACCTCCAGCACATCCTGACGCGCTCGAACGTGCGCGCCGAGATCGACGCCGACGCGGTGCCGCGCTCGGCCGCGCTCGCGACGCTGCCGGCCGACGTGCAGCGCCGCTGCACGCTGGCCGGCGGCGACGACTACGAACTGTGCTTCACGGCGCCGGTCGCGGCCCGCGCAGCGGTCGAAGCGGCGGGCGCCACGGCCGGCGTGCCGGTCACGCGAATCGGTACAATACGCGCGTTGTCCGCGCCATCGGCGCAACCCGCCATCGCGTGGCGCGACGCCGCCGGCGCGCCCCTCGCTCTCACGTTGCACGGTTTCGACCACTTCCATGCAGACTGATCCGACGCCCGCGCACGCCGCGGCCGAGCCCGGCGCCGCGCCGCCCGCGCCGACCCGCACGACGGCCCGCTTCATGCTGTCGCACCCGGCGCATATCGTGTCGCTCGGCTTCGGCAGCGGGCTCGCGCCGATCATGCCCGGCACGTTCGGCTCGCTGTTCGGCTGGCTCACGTTCGTCGTGCTCAACCGCTACCTGACGGTGCCCGAATGGTGGGCGCTGATCGCCGTCGGCTTCGTGGCCGGCACCTGGGTCACCGGTTTCACCGCGAAGAAGGCCGGCGTGTCCGATCCGGGCGCCGTCGTCTGGGACGAGATCGTCGCGATCTGGCTCGTGATGCTGTTCGTCACGCCCGCGACCTTCGTCGGCCAGCTGTGGGCGTTCGTCGCGTTCCGCTTCTTCGACATGCTCAAGCCGCCGCCGATCCGCTACTTCGACCGCCGCCTGAAAGGCGGGCTCGGCATCATGGTCGACGACCTCGTCGCCGCGTTCATGACGCTGCTGGTGATCGCGCTGTGGCGCTCCGTCGCCGGCTGACCGATTTCCCGACTCCCGTTTCCCGACGCGCATGCCAACCGATTCCGTCGTCCATCAGCTTGCGATCCGCGCAGGCAACAAGCTGCGTGACGAGCACCTGACGCTCGCCACCGCCGAATCCTGCACCGGCGGCATGATCGCCGCGGCGATCACCGATATTTCCGGGAGCAGCCAGTGGTTCGAGCGCGGCTTCGTCACGTATTCGAACCAGGCCAAGATCGAGATGATCGGCGTGCCGGCCGACCTGATCGACAAGCACGGCGCGGTCAGCGAGCCCGTCGCGCGCGCGATGGCCGAAGGCGCGCTGCGCAACAGCCGCGCGCAGGTCGCGCTGTCCGTCACCGGCATCGCGGGCCCGGGCGGCGGCAGCGAGAACAAGCCGGTCGGCACCGTGTCGTTCGGCTGGAGCAACCGGCTGCATACCGACGTCGAGACGCTCGTGTTCAAGGGCGATCGCGAACAGATCCGCACGCAGGCGGCCGCGCATGCGCTGCGCGGGCTGCTGAAGCTGCTCGACGAGCGCGAACGCTGACCGGGCAGGGCGCGCGTGCCGCGCCCGCTCTACTCGCTTACTGGATCGCGTCGGGCTTCACGACGATCCAGTTCTTGTCCGCCGTCACCGGCAGCCCGAGCGCCTTCTGCTTCGCGGCCGATTCGTCCGACCACGCGCGGATCTGCGTCATCTGCTTGTCCTTCTTGTTGACCCACACGCGCACGCCGCCGCGCGCGACGTCGGTCGCGTTCAGCAGCATGTAGCCGTCGGACGTCGGCGTGTCGCCCGCGACGAGCACCGGCTTCTTCCACTGGTCGATCCAGCCGACGATCGAACCGAGCTTGCCTTCGTACCACGTCATCGGGTTCATCAGGAACGGCGTGATCACGAGATTGCGGTTCGCAGCCTCGTCGTACTTGCCGGCCTTGATCTGCAGCCGCGACGTCGTCAGCGCGCCGGTCGCCGGGTTGCGCAGCAGCGTCGTCACGCCGATCACGTTCTGCGGCTTCACGTTGTAGCCGTACTTCGGGTCGGCCAGCACGAGCCGCGCGAGCTCCTCGTGCGCGGCCGTCATCACGTAGACGTCGATCCCGTTCTCGCACAGCGCGTTGTACAGCTCCTGCATCCCGCGGAAGAAGCGCGGCGGGTTCACCGTGCCGTCGACCACCTTGTCGCCCTGCCAGTAGCGGATCGGAATCGGCTTGCCGTCGGCGAGCATCGCGTCGATGTGGCGCTTCAGGTCGGCGAGCGACTGCCCGGCAAACGCCTGCGCGATCCACGGATAGCAGACCAGATCGTCGATCTCGCAGAGCCGGTAGTAGTAGCTCGTCAGCGATTCCCGGTAGTCGGCGGAATCCTTGAACGGGATCAGCTTCAGCGACGGATCGAGCGAATCGCGCGTCAGCACCCCATGGTTCTCGAGATACGGCAGCAGCGCTTCCTCGAGGTCATAGCGGTAGGTCGTGTTGTCGGCGTCGAACACCGCGTAGTCGCCGCGGTTCGCGTGCGCGGCGATCATCGCGTTCAGCGCCTTCGCGCTGTCGGCGGGCCAGTGCGACAGATCCGCCGCATGGGCGAACGTCATGCATAGCGACGCGGCGAACGCGCTCAGAAGACGGCGGAACAGCTTGGGCATGGCGTCGCTCCTTTTCTTGACATTTTTGTGACGGATCGGTGACAACCGGCAGCATCGCGCGACTAAATTGCGCGCATGCGATACGGAAGCGACGGGAAGTTGTTCGCGTGCGCCAGGACGGCGAACACGCGATGAACGCGCGCGGCCCGCGGACGCGGGCGCGGCGGTCGAAGGCCGCCCGGGGCGGGCGGCCGGTATTTCAGCGATGCGCGTTGATCGTGTCGCGCGTCTTCTGCGCGGCAAGCGCCGCGGCTTCAGCGAAATCCTCGCCCTTGCTCGCGTACAGGATCGCGCGCGACGAGTTGATCATCATCCCGGTGCCGTCGGCCGTGCGGCCCGCGTTGACGGTCGCCTGCACGTCGCCGCCCTGCGCGCCGATGCCGGGGATCAACAGCGGCATGTCGCCGACGATCCCGCGCACGATCTCGATTTCCTTCGGGAACGTCGCGCCGACCACGAGGCCGAGCTGGCCGTTCCTCGCGTTCCACTTGTTCGCCGCGAGATCGGCCACGACCTGGTACAGCGGCCGCCCGTTCGTATCGAGGAACTGCAGGTCGGACCCGCCCGGGTTCGACGTGCGGCACAGCACGATCACGCCCTTGCCTTCGTGCTCGAAATACGGCTCGACCGAGTCGTAGCCCATGTACGGGTTCACCGTGACGGCGTCCGCGCGATAGCGCTCGAACGCTTCGCGCGCGTACTGCTCGGCCGTGCTGCCGATGTCGCCGCGCTTCGCGTCGAGGATCACGGGCAGGCCCGGATGCTGGAGATGGATATGCGCGATCAGCCGCTCGAGCTGGTCTTCCGCGCGATGCGCGGCGAAGTACGCGATCTGCGGCTTGAACGCGCTCGCGTACTGCGCGGTCGCGTCGACGATCTGCCGGCAGAACTCGAAGATCGCGTCGGGCTGGCCGTCGAACTGCACGGGAAAGCGCGACGGCTCGGGATCGAGGCCGACGCACAGCAGCGAATTCGTGCGCTGCCACGCGGCGCGCAGCGATTCAATGAAAGTAAGCGGGGAAGACATGGCGGATACTCGCGGCAAACCGTTGGTAGACCGCGTATTTTACCCGCGTCGCCGGTGTCCCTCGCGTGTCGCGGCATGGCTGCACACATCGGTGCGTCCGACGGTGAACGCGAAACGCCGCGTGAGCCGCTCGCCGGGCGCGAGCAGCGTCATCCCGTGCGCGGTCGCGCCGCCCGGCAGGTTCACCGCATTGATCGGATGATCGACCGGCTCGAAGCAGAAGAAATCCGCGCCCGGCGGCGTATAGAGCACGTACGCGTCGGCGTCGGCCGCGACGGTCAGCGACAGGCGGCGGCGCGGCCAGCTCACCGTCGCGTGGCCGCCCCAGCCGGTGAACGCGTGATTGACGAGCGTGGCCGGCAGCGGATACGCGACGCCGAACTGCCAGGCCGGCGGCACGCTGACGTGCCGCACCGGCAGGAAATCGGCGCCCGACAACCACAGCCCGCCCGCCGCCGCGGCGAGTTCGGTCGCCGCATCGCGCACGAGGAACGGATGCACGCCGAGCCCGAACGGCAGCCGCGCGCGGCCCGCGTTCTCGATCGTCAGCGCGATCGACAGCGTCGCGTCGTCGAGTTCGAACGACTGGATCGCGCGGAACGCGTACGGCGCGCCGGCGGCGCGGTCGAGCGACAGTTGCAGCGACGTGTCGGTCGCATCGTCCACCTGCCACGGCGCGAGCCAGCCGTCGCCATGGATCGGCAGCGGCTCGTCGCGGCGGTTGCGCGGCACCGCGACCTTGCGCCCGTCGCATTCGAAGCGCCCGTCGCCGATCCGGTTCGAGTACGGCAGCAGCGGATAGCACGCGAGCTCGTTCGGGTCCGTCGCCGTCTCCGGGTGCTCGCACCGGCGGAACACCGGCATCAGCACGCCGTTGTCGCCGCGCCAGTCGAAGCGCGCGATGCCGCCGCCGAGGTGCGGCAGCACGTCGAGCCGCAGCGATGCGTTCGACAGCGTGACGACCGCCGCATGCGCGGCGCCGACGCCCTGCGCGAACACGGCCGTCTGCGGGCCGGGGCTGACCGGCTGGGCGGCGGCCGCCAGGCGCGCGCGGCGCGACTGGCTGGTGGACGACGATGCGCGCGAGGACGTGGCGGTCATGGTGAGCTCCTTTCCTTCGTCGAAGAAACGATGCAGGTCGTGCGAGCGGTCAGGCCCAGCCGCCGTCGACGATCACGTCCTGCGCGGTGATCATCCGGCTGTCGTCGGCCGCGAGAAACAGCGCCATCCGCGCGAGATCGGCCGGCAGCAGTTCGGCGTCGATGCACTGGCCGGCCTTGATCGCCGCCCGGCCCGCGTCGTCGAGCCACAGCCGGCGCTGCTTGTCGGTCATCACCCAGCCGGGCACCAGCGAATTCACGCGGATGCCGAACGGGCCGAGATCGCGCGCGAGGCCGCGCGTCAGGCCCTGCACGGCCGCCTTCGCCATCACGTAGACGGGATAGCCGCCGTTCTTCAGCATCCAGCTGATCGAGCCGAGATTGATGATCGCGCCGCCGCCCTGCCGCTTCATGTCGTCGATCACCGCCTGTGCGGCGAAGAACTGGTGACGCAGGTTCACCGCGATGCCCGCGTCGAACGACGCGGGCGTCACGTCGCCGATCGTGTGGCGCGTGTCGTTCGCCGCGTTGTTCACGAGCACCGCGATCGCGCCGATGCGTGCGCGGATCGCGTCGATCGCGCGGCGCAGCGCGTCGATGTCGGTCAGGTCGCAGGACAGGAACAGCGGCGCATGGCGTACGTGCGCGAGGCGTTCGGCCAGCGCGGCGCCGGCCGCCGCGTCGAGGTCGACGAACGCGACGCGCGCGCCCTGTTCGGCGAAGTGCTCGACGAACGACGCGCCGATGCCGGTCGCGCCGCCCGTGATCAGCACCGCGCGATCCTCGAGGCTCGGGTAGCGCGCGAAGCGCGCGTCGCTCGCCGCCGTGTTCGCGCCGTGCACTGATGTATCGATGGTCATGCGGATCGTCTCCGTGGAAACAGGTCGGTCAGTCGCGTACGCCGCGGTTCTTCAGCTGGTCGAGCAGCACGGCCGCGAGCAGGATCGCGCCGCGCACCAGGTACTGGTAGAACGCGTCGATGTTCAGCAGGTTCATCACGTTCTCCACGGTGCCCATGATCAGCACGCCGATCACGACGCCCGAGATCGTCGCGCGGCCGCCCATCAGCGACACGCCGCCGAGCACGCACGCGGAGATCACGTTCAGCTCGAAGCCTTGCGCGGCGTTCGGCTGGCCCGACGTGATGCGCGACGCGAGAATCACGCCCGCGAGCGCGGTCACCGCGCCCTGGATCAGGAAGATGTACACGCGCGTGCGTTCGACGTTGATCCCCGCGAGCCGCGACGCTTCCGGGTTGCCGCCGATCGCGAGCGTGTTGCGGCCATAGACGGTCTGGTTCAGCAGCACGCCGAAGCCGATGAAGCACAGCAGCGTGACCCAGATCGGCAGCGACACGCCGAACATCGACAGCCCGCCGAGCGCGATGAACGTATCCGACGACACGCCGACCGCCTGCCCCTTCGACACGATGAAGCCGAGCCCGCGCACGATCTCCATCGTCGCGAGCGTCGTGATCAGCGCGTTGATGCGCAGATACGCGATCACCGCGCCGTTCACGAAGCCGATCGCGGCGCCGGCCGCGACCGCCGCGATGATCGCGACGAACGTGTTGTCGGTTGCGTTCAGCACCATCGCGCACAGCACGCCCGAGAACGCGACGGTCGAGCCGATCGACAGGTCGAAGTCGCGCGACGCGAGACAGAACATCATCGTGCACGCGACCATGCCGATCTGCGAGATCGACAGCGCGAGGCCGAGCATGTTGTCGATCGAGAAGAAGTGATCGACGGTCAGCGACATCGTGATGAACATCACCGCGAAGATCGCGATCAGGCTGTATTCGGTCAGATGCTGCCACCACTTCTGGCGGTCGCTCTGCTGCGGCACCAGCACGTCGGCCGACTTCACTGCGGCGCTGGCAAGGTTTTCGTTGGCTTGCATGGTGTGTCTCCTGCTCCTGCATCGCGCGACCCGCGCCGCGCGTGTTCGATTCGAATGTCCCGGGGTTGTCCGGACGTAGCCGGCCGCGTCAGGCTGCCTCGACCGCGCTCGTCTGCGGCAGCGCGAGGTTCAGTACCGCGTGCTCGTTCGCGTCGGCGCGCGGCAGCTCGCCGGCGATCCGGCCTTCGCGCATCACGACGATGCGGTCGGACACGCCGAGCACTTCCGGCAGTTCCGACGACACCATCACGATCGCGCAGCCGCGCTCCGCGAGCCGGTAGATCACGTCGTAGATCTCGTGCTTCGCGCCGACGTCGATCCCGCGCGTCGGCTCGTCGAGGATCACGACCTTCAGGTCGGGCTCCGCGAGCCAGCGCGACAGGATCGCCTTCTGCTGGTTGCCGCCCGACAGGAAGCGGATCTTCTGCCGCCGGTTCGGCGTCTTGATCTTCAGCCGCTGGATGAAGCGGTCGGCCGTCGCGCTTTCGGTCTTGCCGTTGATAAACAGCCCCGCGCGCAACGAATGGCGGCGGCAGCTGATGTTGATGTTCTCGGCGACCGACGCGATCGCGATGATCCCTTCTTCCTTGCGGTCCTCGGGGCACAGCACGATGCCGTGGCGGATCGCGTCGCCGGTGCGCTTCACGTCGATGCGCTTGCCGTCGAGCGTCAGCACGCCCGCGCGCCGGCGGTCCGCGCCGTACACGAGCCGCATCAGTTCGCTGCGGCCCGCGCCGACGAGCCCGAAGAAGCCGACGATCTCGCCCGCGCGCACCGAGAAGCTCGCGGGTTCGCGCAATGCCGGGCCGTCGACGCCTTCGGCGGAGAACCGCACGTCGCCGAGCGCGCGCGGCGCGTAATGGTAAATGTCCGTGATCTCGCGCCCGACCATCTCGGCGACCAGCCGCTCGCGCGGCACGTCGGCCAGCGCTTCGTGCGACGCGATCTTGCGCCCGTCGCGAAAGATCGTGCACGCGTCGCACAGCCGGTAGATCTCGTCCATCCGGTGCGAGATGTAGATCAGCGCACGGCCCTGCGCGCGCAGGTCGTCGACCAGCTTGAACAGCACTTCCGTCTCGCGATGCGACAGCGAGCTCGTCGGTTCGTCGAGCGCGATCACGCGCGCATTGCGCATCAGCGCCTTGCAGATCTCGACCATCTGTCGCTGCGCGATCGACAGCCGCCCGAGCCGCGCGTCGGGATCGAGGTCCACGCCCATCTCGGCAAGCCGCTCGCGCACGTAACGCTTCGCCTCGCGCTTCCTGACCCAGCCGAACGCATTCGGCAGGCGGCCGAGCAACAGGTTCTCCGCGACCGTCAGGTCGGGCACGTACTGCAATTCCTGGTGAATCACCGCGATGCCGGCCGCGATCGACGCGGCCGCATTCGCGAACTGCACGGGCTGGCCGTCGACCAGCACGCTGCCCGCATCGGGCTGATATTCGCCGCCGAGAATCTTCAACAGCGTCGACTTGCCGGCGCCGTTCTCGCCCATCAGGCCATGCACCTCGCCCGCATGCACGTCGAACGAAATGCCGTCGAGTGCGCGCACGCCGGGAAATACCTTGCCGATATTGTCAAAACGCAGTGCCGCTGACACGTCGTCTCCCCACTTCCAGATCCATCGACCGCCCGCCGCCGCGCCGCCGCGGCCGCCGGCGGGCCGCTTACTTCGACGCGAGCCCCATCTCCTCGCGCACCTTCGACACGTTGTCGCGCGTCGCGAGCATGCCCGTCGTCAGCGTCAACGGCGGCGGCGCCTTGCCCTGCGTGATCCACGTGTACATCAGGTCCGAGGTTTCCTCGCCGTGGCGCTTCGGGCTGATGATCACGGTGCCGTAGAAGCCCGTCGGCTGCGGCTTCTTGAACTCGTTCAACGCCGAATCGGAACCGCCGATGCCGATGCCGATCATGTTGTCGGCCTTGAAGCCGCGCCCTTCGGCCGCGCGCACCGCGCCGAGCACGGCCTCGTCGTTCAGGCCGTACGCGACCCAGTGCTTGAACTGCGGGTTCTTCGTGAGCGCGATGTTCGCCGCGTTGAACGCGTTCTCGGTATCGGTCTTCGCCTGCGGCGCCGCGATCACGTTCGCCTTCGGGAAGCCCGCGGCGACCAGCGCGTCGGTCGCGCCGCTCGTGCGGTCGTGCGCGGTCGGCAGCTGCTCGTAGGTGATGTCGATCGCGCCGACGTCCTTCATGTCCCAGCCGCGCTTCTTGATCTCGGCCGCGATGCCGTCGCCGACCTGCTTGCCGATGTTGTACGCGGAAATTCCCATGTGCGGCACCGCGTCGATCGGCTTGCCCGCGCCGTCGACGAGGCGGTCGTCGACCGTCATCATCTTCAGGTTGTGCGACTTCGCCTTCGCGACGATGCCCGGCCCGAGTTTCACGTCGGGCGTGCAGATGATGAAGCCCTGCGCCTTCTGCGCGGACAGGTTGTCGATCGCGCTCATCACCTTCTCGCCGGACGGCGCGCCGATCTTCACGAGCGTGAAGCCCTTCTGCTTCGCGGCGATCTCGGCGAATTTCCACTCGTCCTGGAACCACGGCTCTTCCGGCTGCTTCACCAGGAAGCCGATCTTGACCGGGTCGGCCGCGTGCGCGACCGGGCTGCCCATCACCACCGCGGCCGCGGCGGCCAGCGTTACGAACGTTCTGCGTTTCATCTCCAGTGTCTCCTTGTTTTCATCGAACAGGATGCAGCCGCTTGTTGGTTTCGACGCAGCGCGCGCGGCCGTCGCACGTGCGGTCTTTCGAATCGTTGCGTCAATCGTGTCAGTCGTGATACAGCGCCGCGCGCCCGCCATCGACGGTGATGCACGCGGCATTGATGAACGGCGCCTCGTCGGACGCGAGGAACACGGCCGTCATCGCGACCTCCTCCGGTTTTCCGATGCGCTTCATCGGCTGCAGCGCGAGCGTATCGGCGCGCGCGGCGGCCGGATCGGGTTGCGCGTCCCACCAGTCGCGCGTCAGTTGCGTCTCGATGTAGCCCGGCGCGATCGCGTTCACGCGTACGTTGCGCGCCGCGTATTCGATGCCGAGCGCACGCGTCAAGCCGAGCACGCCGTGCTTCGCGACCGGGTACGGAAAGCAGCCCGGGATGATCCTGAATGCATGCGTCGACGCGATGTTCACGATGCTGCCGCGACCGCGCTCGACCATGCCCTCCAGCGCCGCGCGGCAGCCGTGCCACACGCCGTCGAGATCGACCGCGAAGCAGCGGCGCCAATCGTCGTCGGTCATCGTCAGCGGATCGGCGAACACGTTGATGCCCGCGTTGTTCACGAGCACGTCGAGCGGGCCGAACGCCGCTTCCGTCTGCGCGAGCGCGTCGCGCACCGCCTGCTGCCGCGCGACGTCCGCCTGCAGCGGCAGCACGCGCGCGCCGTCGCATTCGCGTGCGATCGCGGCGGCCGTGTGCTGCGCCTGCGGGAAGTCGAGATCGACGAGCGCGACGGCCGCGCCTTCGCGCACGAACGCACGCGCGATCGCGGCGCCGATGCCACGGCCCGCACCCGTCACCATCGCGACCTTGCCCGCGAGGCGGCCCATCATGCGGCTCCGCCGCGCGCGATGCGCAAGCCGGCCTGGAACGCGCGCGCATTCGCCGCGGTCGCATCCGCCGACTGGCCGGGACGGTACAGCGCCGAGCCGAGCCCGAAGCCGTTCGCGCCGGCGTCGAGGAACGGCTGCATGTTGTCCGGCGCGATCCCGCCGACCGGAATCAGCGGCACCGCACGGTCGATCACCGCGCGCCAGGCCTTCACGACCGTCACGCCGAGCTGCTCGGCCGGGAACATCTTCAGCACGTCGGCGCCATTCGTCAGCGCCGCGAACGCTTCGGTCGGCGTCGCGACGCCCGGCGCGCTCGCGAGCCCGCGCTCGCGCGCGCGGCGGATCACGGCCGCGTCGCTGTGCGGCATCACGATCAGCGCGCCGCCCGCGTCCTGCACGCGGTCGACGTACTCGGCGCGCAGCACGGTGCCCGCGCCGACGATCATGTCGTCGGGCAGCGCACGCCGCAGCGCAGCGATGCTGTCGAACGGCTCCGGCGAGTTGAGCGGCACCTCGACGATCCGGAAGCCGGCTTCGTACAGCGCACGGCCATGGTCGGCCGCTTCGGCAGGCGTGATGCCGCGCATGATCGCGATCAGCGGACACGCGTCGAACGCACGCATCAATGCGGCGTGGGGCATGTACGGTGCGGGCAAGGTCAGGTCGGACGGCATCGGCAATTCCTCTTCAAGCAGTTCACTGGTCGGCACAGACGGGCTCGCCGTCCGCGCGCACGAGCCCGGCGCGCGACGCGATCCGCCACAGGCCGCGCTCGGTCGCATGCGGGGCGACACGCGCATGCATATGGCCGAATACCCGGAGCGCATCGACGTAGCGCGAACACAAAGCGTCGTCGCCGATCAGCAGCAGCGGCTGGTCCGCGAGCGCGATGCCGCGCTCCGCGAGCATCGCGTCGAGCGCGTTCAGCTCATGGCCGATCAGCAAGCCGGACAGATAGTCGCCCTGCGCATCGGGGGCGAGCCGGTCGGTCAGCCCCAGCGTGCGCGTGCTGAAAATCGTCGCGAGCAGGCCCGTGCGCTGCGCGCCGCGGGCGACTGCCACGCCGCGCAAGAACGCCGCGCGATCGGGTGATTCGCCCGCGCGCATCGTGCGGCCGAGGATCGTGTGGTCGCGCAATACCGCGAACAGCTCGCCGGTCATGAAGGTCTGGAAGCGTTCGATCAGGCCGTCCTTCACCCACGCCCATTTCGCATGCGTGCCCGGCAGGCCGATCAGTACCCCTGAACGATCAGCGCCAAGCGTGGGATCGCTCGCAAGCGCGCCGACGATCTGCGTTTCTTCGCCGCGCATCACGTCGGGCAATTCGCCCGTCGCGATCACGCCCGGCACGATCGAAACCGTCGTGCCGCGCGCCGTCGTCACGGTGATGAGACCTGCGACGAGCGCGTCGGCGCCGGCCGGCACCGCGACGTACGGCGCTTCGCGCCAGCCCTGCGCGCTGCCGACCATCCCGGCGGCGAGCACCGGCAGGCCGGGCGTGCGGTCGAGCCAGTCGCCGCACGCTTCCTCGAACACCGCGTCGAACGCACGCGCGCCG
Source organism: Burkholderia sp. LAS2 (assembly GCF_018417615.1). Classification (NCBI taxonomy): domain Bacteria; kingdom Pseudomonadati; phylum Pseudomonadota; class Betaproteobacteria; order Burkholderiales; family Burkholderiaceae; genus Burkholderia; species Burkholderia sp. LAS2. The sequence continues at coordinate 1,073,884 of NZ_CP071052.1, read as the reverse complement.
CCGCCCGGCACGTGCATCACGCCGGCCGCCCGGCTGCGCGTGTCGATCGGCACGCCGTGCGCGTCGTACAGATACGCGCGCAGCGACGTGGTGCCCCAGTCGAGCGCGATCAGCGACGGGGAGGCGGAACTGGCATCCGGAACGGGCCGGGTCGAAGTCGTCATCGTTTGATCCTGCGGGTACCCTGCGGCGGGCTCCAGCCCAGCTCCGCGGAAATGGCTCGCGCTTCGCGCTGCACGAGCGGAATCAGTTCGTCCATGCGGTCGTGCGGCATGTACGGAATCGTGCTCGCGACCGACACCGCCGCGACGATCGCACCCGATGCGTCGCGGATCGGCGCGGCCACGCAGCGGATCGACGCCTCGTTTTCCTCGAGATCGAACGTATAGCCGCCGGCCGCGTAATGGGCCATGCGCTGCAGGAACGCGCTCGTCTCGGGCCGGTTGTCGGGCTTGAAGTTGACGCCGGCCAGCGCGCGCCGCGCGGCTTCGAACAGCGAGCGCCACAGATCCGGATCGAGGTCGAGCATCATCGCCTTGCCGATGCCGGTCGACGCGAGCGGCATCCGGTGGCCGACGCGCGAGCGCATCTCAAGGCCGCGCGTGCGTGCCGGGAATCTTGTCGATGTACAGCACGTCGTCGCCGTCGCGCACGCCGAGATGGATCGTGTCGAGCGTCGCTTCCGCGAGTGCTTCCAGATGCGGGCGCGCCACCGCGGTCAGCGGCATCTGCTCGAGCGCGATCGTGCCGAGCTCGATCAGCTTCGGGCCGAGCAGGTAGCCGCCCTGCACCTGGCGCAGATAGCGCGCCTGCACGAGGCTGCTGACGAGACGGTGCGTCGTGCTGCGCGTCGTGCCGAGCGCGGCGCCGATCGCGCGCATGTCGCGCGCACCGTTCGCGATCGCCTCGAGGATCGCGAGGCCGCGCAGCAGCGTCTGCGTGCCGGCCTGCTGCGCGGCGAGGTCGAGCGGCGTGCTGGTCGCGCCGATGCTGTCGGTCAGCGACGGTTCGGCCGGCATCGCACGCCGGGCGTCGAGGGCAAGAGAGTCTGGCATCTTGGTCATGGAACGGGGCGTCTTCAACGGAATCGGTGAAGCCGCTCGCGCGGCGCCGGAACTGCGTCCGGTGCGGCGGCGTGGCGGCGGTCGATGCACCGAGTAAAGCGCCCGGCGAACTTCATGGAAGGTGTCTCCGTGTGCGACGGGCGCCGCGCGATGCGTGGGTCCGAAGCTGTCGATGTGCTTCGGATTGTAGGAGCGCACGCACTCGTCTCCAATATTTGAGTGCGTTGTCCAGATAATGAGAATTCAGGCGGGATAGGCAGCGGGCTCGCTGCGCCGGCCGCGCCATGCATACGGGGGCGGGACCTGCCGTGTCGCAGGTTCCGCCCCCGTTTGTTCATGCCGTACCGCGCTTACTGCTGGCTCGTGCTGCGCGCCTGCATGTAGCGCTGGACGTCGGCGAACGACACACGGCCGCTGCCGCCCGCGTCGATCTGCCGGAAGTGGTTCGCGACATAGCCGAGGCCGGCCGCGCGCGCCTGCGACTCGGTGATCGAACCCGTGTTCTGCGTGTCGGCCGCGCTGAACTGCCGCGCGAGCTTGCGCACCACCTGCGCATGCAGCGCGGCGCCGGTGGTCTGCGTGCCGGCGGTCGCGTGGCGCGCGGCCGGCGGCACGTACGGATCGCCGAGCTGCGCCTGGCGCGCACGCGCCGGTGCGGCAGCGGCGTCGCTCGCCTGCGCGAACGCGGAAACGGATGCGGCGGCGCCGACGCATGCGAGCGCCGCGGCAACGACGATGAAACGATTCTTCATGTCAGGCTCCAGTCTGGAATGAGGTCGTCGACTGCCGGCGAGCGGCGCCGCCGAGGGCGCCCGTCGCCGGCGTGGCGCAATCAGTGCGCGGCCACGTTGTAGAAGGTCACGAGGTCGGCTTTCTCCTGCGGACGCGACGTATCGTCGAGATAGACCATGTGCCCGCCCTGATAGTCCTTGATCGTCAGGTTCGGTTGCGTGCCGAGCCGCGCGAGGTCGAGCTCGGTCTGGTAGAACGGCGTCGCGATGTCGTGATAGCCGTTCAGCGACAGCACCTTCAGCGCCGGGTTCAGCGTCAGCGCCGCGGCCAGATCGGGGATCGTGTCGGGCATCGCGAGGCCGTCGTGCGTCCAGTCCCACGTGTTGATCGCATTGCTGCTCACCGAGTAGGCCGACTGCGCGGTGTACTTCAGCTCGTTCGGCAGGTAGCTGCCGATCGTGTCGGTGAACGGCTTCGTGATGAACGAGCTGGACGGATCGCCGTCGGCCGCGAGCGGGCTCGACACGGGCACGTTCACGCGTGCGTCATAGCGGCCGATCAGCGTGCCCGGCACCAGCGACAGCTGGAAGCTGTTGTCGAAGAAGGTCGGGACCACGTTGAAGTCCGCATTCCACAACGCCTGCTTCACGCCGGTCGAATTCGCCATCGTCGTGACGAGATTCGGCGGCGGCGGCGTATGGCTCGCGAGGTACGCGTTCACGGCGGGCGCGTAGCTGCCGGCCGTCAGCAGCCGCATCTGGTCCGCATACTGCGGCAGGTTCGACGGGTTCGGGTTGTCGAGCTGGTAATACGCGCCGACCGTGCCATACGACGGCACGAAGCCCGCGCAACTCACCGGGCTCGCGCCGTTGTTCGAGTTGCCGACATAGTCGCTCGCCATGTCGCAGTTCGTGTTGTAGTTCAGGATCGACGACTGCAGCACGATGCCGTCGAGCTTCACGCCGGCCGTCTCGAGCAGGTTCGCGAGCACGTCGGTGCGCGGCGTCCCGTACGATTCGCCGAACAGGTATTTCGGCGAATCGTTGCGCTGGTTCACGCTCAGGTAGCGCGTCACGAAATCGCGGAACGCGCCGGCGTCCTGGTCGACGCCCCAGAACGTCTGGTTCGTGTTCGGCGCGACCGCTTCCGAGAAGCCGGTGCCGATCGCATCGACGAACACGAGGTCGGTCGTGTCGAGCAGGGTTTCCTGGTTGTCGACGAACGGGAACGTCGACGCGTTCGCGTTCGGGTCGCCGGTCTGGATCCGGCGCGGGCCGAACGAGCCGAGGTGCAGCCACACCGACGCCGAGCCGGGGCCGCCGTTGTACAGGAACGTGACGGGCCGCTTCGCCGCGGGCTGGTTGTCGGCCGTGTACGCGACGTAGAAGAACGAGGCCTCGGGCGCGCCCGTCTGCGGATTGCGTGCGACGAGGTGGCCGGCCGTGGCCGTGTACCGGATCGTCTTGCCGTTCAGCGTGATCTGATGGTGCGTGACGGCGGCCTTTTCGACCGCGGTGGAGGCATCGAGCGACGCGTTCGCGCTCGACGAATAACTGTTTGGATCGTTGTACGCGCGGTCGACCTGACCGGCAGGGTCGGCTGAATTGGCGGCGCTCGCTGCAGACGACGACGTCACGTCGTCATTGCAGGCCGTCAGTATCAGCGAAGAACACACCACTCCCAACAACAGCTTCGCTTTGCTCGCTGGCATCGTTGCGTCCCTTCTCGCATGTTTTTTTGTCGAGCAGCCGGATAAGCCGCCCCCGCCTCGATTGCGGCCGATGAGCCGAGGCGCCGGCCAATATACGCGAGCCCGCCGGCTTTGAAAAATTTGGAAATATTCGGCGCGCAAGCAGTGCAGCGCACACCTTTCAGGAATGCTTCGATTCGCGAAACGTTGCATTTCACGTCGCTTTCATCGACTTTCGCGTTTACTGGTAACGACTAAAAAAGCACCCGTTTCGTGCGATGACGCTCAACAAAAACATGCACTCGCCGATATTGCTCAGCAAAGCGAAATAGACGAATTCGTCTAAAGGATGCGGCCCGAAAGGGTGATGACACGAATGCGCTGCAACGCAGCAATCCTGCGCGAACGGCAGAACGGACAACGCAGCGATGCGGGCGCGCCGCTTACTCGGATTGCGGCAGCTCGGCCGCGCCCATCCGGCGTGCGATGATCGCCGCACGCTGCGCCTGGTAGGCCGAGCCGCGATGCGCATCGAACCAGCGCGGCTTCGGCAGCATCACCGCGAGACGCGCCGACTGCCACGCGCCGAGCCGGCTCGCGGGAATCTTGTAGTAATAGCGGGCGGCCGCTTCCGCGCCGTACACGCCGCGCCCCCATTCGACCGAATTCAGGTAGATCTCGAAAATGCGCTCCTTGTCGAGCACCGTTTCGAGCATCCACGTGATGATCAGCTCCTGCCCCTTGCGGATGTAGCTTTTCTCGCGCGACAGGAACAGGTTGCGTGCGAGCTGCTGCGTGATCGTCGAGCCGCCCGCGACGATCCTGCCGCGCGCCTTGTTCTTCTCCCACGCCTGCAGGATCGCGTCGACGTCGTAGCCGTTGTTGGTCGCGAAGGTCGAATCTTCGGACGCGATCAGCGCGCGCTTCAGGTTGCGCGAGATCTGGTCGTACGGCACCCACTGGTGCCGGATCTGCGCGGGCGGCGTGTCGCGCGACAGCCACCACGCGTCGGTGCGCATGAACGCGGTCGAGCCGGGATTCACGAACGACCACAGCGCGATCTGCGCGAGATAGAACAGCTGCGTCGCGAGCCACGCGAGCGCGAACACCGATCCCGCATAGACGATCCAGCGCGCGATGCTCACCGTCCGCGTGCGCTGCGTGCCGCTCACCGCCGCCACGTGCCGCGCTCCGTTCAGCTCGCCGCGAGCGCCTGGCGCAGCGCGGCCAGCACCGGTGCGCCGTCCGGCCGCACGCCGCGCCAGATGAAGAACGATTCGGCCGCCTGCTCGACCAGCATCCCGAGCCCGTCGGCCGTGCGCGCGCCGAGCGACGCCGCGTGCTGCATGAACACGGTCGGCTGCGCGCCGTACATCATGTCGTACGCGAGCGTGCCGGCGCCGAACGCGGCCGCGTCGCATTCCGGCAGCGCGGCATCGAGGCTGCCGGCCGTCGCATTGATCACCACGTCGTACGGCTCGGCCCGCACGACGCCGGGCCCGCCGCCCGCGAGCATGCAGCCCGCATCGTGCGCGGCCTGCATGAACTGGCCGACGAGCGCCTCGGCCTTGCTCGCGGTGCGATTGACGATTCCGATCGACAGCGGCGCGCGGTCGAGCAGCGGCAGCACGACACCGCGCGCGGCGCCGCCCGCGCCGAGCAGCAGGATGCGCGCACCCGCGAGCGACACGCCGAGATTCGCTTCGATGTCGCGCACGAGGCCCACGCCGTCGGTGTTGTCGCCGTAAAGGCGGCCGTCGGCGTCGATGCGCAGCGTGTTCACCGCGCCTGCCGCCGCCGCGCGCGGCGACAGCGTGTCGGCGAGCGCATGCGCGTCGAGCTTGAACGGCACCGTCACGTTCGCGCCGCGACCGCCTTCGGCGACGAACGCGCGCACGGCGGCCTCGAATCCGTCGACCGGCGCGAGCCGGTGCGCGTACTCGATCGGCTCGCCGGTCTGGGCGGCGAACTGCGCGTGGATGAACGGCGACTTGCTGTGCGCCACCGGGTTGCCGAACACGACATAGCGGTCCGTGCCGCTCGTCGACGCAACTGCGTTCATGATGCGCGTCCCTCTTCGCCGTCGTTGCCGCTCGCGGCTTCGCCGCCCTGTGCCGCCGCGTCGCCCGATTCGGCCAGCGCTTCGGCCTCGGTTTGCGCCGACGCGTCTTCCGCGTCGACCAGCGTGTCGTCGCCGCCTTCGGCATCATCCTCTTCGTCGGCCTCGGCCGTATCGCCGCTCGTCACGGTCGGCGCGTCGAGCACGTTCAGCAGACGCACCGACGCCTCGATCGTCAGTTCGTCGAGCGACATCACGTCGAGCAGCACGCGCGTGCCGCGCGCATGCACGCCGAGTCCCGGCACGTGCAGCAGCAGCGGGATTTCCTCGAGGCGCACGAGATCGCCCTTGACGACGCTCGCGACGACCTGCTTCTTCTGCTCCTGCTTGAGCCAGCGCAGGCACCAGAAGTACTCCATCCGGCGCTGGTAGTCGGCGTAGGCCGTGTACGTATCGTCGAAGCCCTGCACGACCGCGTAGAGATCGGCGTCCTTCGGCTTGAACGGCGCGGCGAGCTTCGCGGTGACGCCGTGCTGCACGCACGCGAGCAGTTGCCACTGGTTCACGAGGTCGACGTAGCGGCGCAGCGGCGACGTGCTCCACGCGTACTGCGCGACGCCGAGGCCTTCGTGCGGCGCGGCCGTCGTCTGCATCCGCGTGCGCTTCGGGCCCGGCGCGCCGAAGCCGCGCTGGGACCGGTAGATGCCGGGCACCGTGTGATCGTGCAGGAACGCGCCCCAGGTCGAGTTCGCGAGGATCGCGAGCTCCGACACGATCAGGTCGAGCGGCGAGCCGCGGCGGCGCGGCGTGATCGTCACGTGCTCGCCTTCGACGTAGAAGTTGTAGTCGGTGTTGCGCTGCACTTCGCGCTTCAGGCCGTAGCCCGCGCGCGCGACCTGGCGCTTCTCGAACAGCGCCTGCGCGAGCGGCCACAGCACGGCGATGTCGTCCTTGTGCGGGTAGTCGCCGGTGCCGGCCGCGAGCGTCTCTTCGTTGACGAGCTCGTCGAGCGTGTTGTGGCGCAGGTTGTTCTTCACGAACACGAGCTCGGCGCGGGTCTCGTTCGCGACGATGTCCTGCGTGTCGCGGTTCACGATGATGTACAGCGACAGCGCCGGCCGGTAATCGCCCTCTTTCAGCGTGAACACGTCGACGACGTCGTCCGGCAGCATCGTGATCTTGTCGCCCGGCATGTAGACGGTCGACAGCCGCGCGCGCGCGATCGCGTCGACCGGATCGCCGCGCACGATGCCGAGCGCCGGCGCCGCGATGTGCACGCCGATCCGCACCCGGCCGTCGGCCAGGTGCTCGACCGAGAAAGCGTCGTCGATTTCGGTCGTCGTGATGTCGTCGATCGAGAACGCCTCGACGTTCGCGCGCGGCAGGTCGTCCGGCAGCGGGCCGACCGTGACGGGCGGAAAGCCGGTGCCGTGCGGGAAAAATTCCGCGAGGAAGCGCGCTTCGTGCAGCGCACGCGGCGACTCGATGCCGCCGCAGTCGAGCATCAGCCGCGCCGGCGACACGCCGCGCGCGCCGGCCGCCGCTTCCATCGCCTTGTATTCGATCGAATTCTTGTCCGGCCGCGTCAGCAGCCCGAGCACCTTGCCCGCGAACGCTTCCGGCAGCTTGCCCGCGCTTCAGCTCTTCTTCATACTGCGCCTGCACGAGCGCCTGCTGGCGCTTGCGCTCGAGCGACGCGAGCGCCATCTTGAGCTGCTCTTCCGGCGCGCGCTGGTACTGGCCGCGCCCCTTGCGGCGGAAATAGACGGGCGAGCCGTGCAGCCGCAGCACCAGCGCCGCGCGCTCGACCGGGCCGTACGTCGCGCCGAAGTATTCGGCGGCGAGCGCCGATACGCGAACTCGTCGGCCGGCGCGCATTCCCACAGGAAGTCCAGATCGATCTGCTGCGCGGCCGTGTCGGCCTCCTGCATCAGTTCGCCTGCAGCCGGCTTGTCGAATTCGATCAGCACGTCTTTCGCGCGCACCTTCGCGCGCCGCCCGCCGGGCAACTCGACCTGAAATGCGTCGCCCTGGCGCGACAGCACGCTGCCCGCCTTGAAACTGCCCGATTCCTCGAAGAAAACGTTCACTCAGTACTCTCGTTCAGACTGCCGGGCGCCGCGTCGGCGGCGCCGCATGATGATGGGAATTCGATTGGCACGTGGCCGGTTTATGACGTCTTTCCGTCGCAAAACGCGAGAACGTCGTCGACATAGTCGGCAAATTCGCTGATTCCGTGGTCGCTGCCGTCGATCACGCGGGTTTTCGCGCCCGGGTAATGGGCGAGCATCTCGCGGTAATCGAGCACTTCGTCGCCGGTCGCCGCGAACAGATAGTAGCGGTCGGCGCGCGTGATCGCCGGCACGCGCAGCGCGTCGAGTTCGTGCAGGTGGCGGCGCTCGACGACGATCGTGCCGCCGCCGTGCCACAGCGGCTGCTCGCCCAGATGTTGTTCCAGATCCCGCTGCGGCACGATCGCCGGATTCAGCAGCACGGCTTTCCAGCCATGCTTTTCGGCGAGCCACGTCGCGTAATACCCGCCGAGCGAGCTGCCGATCACGGTCACGTCGCGTGCGCCCGCGACCTCGGCTTCCGCCACCGCGATCGCCTCCAGCGGCGACACCGACAGCGACGGGCACCGCCACTCGTCGGCGCGGCCGAGTTCGGCCATCCGCGCGGCGAGCAGCCGCGACTTCTGCGATTCCGGCGACGACCGGAAGCCGTGCAGATACAGGATCACGGGCGGCTCCCGAGCGCGTCGAGCAGCTTCTGGTGCACGCCGCCGAAGCCGCCGTTGCTCATCACGAGCACGTGGTCGCCCGGACGCGCGGCCTCGACCACCGCCTTCACCAGCAGATGCAGATCGTCGAATGCGCGCGCGCGCTCGCCGAGCGGCGCGAGCGCCTCGGCGAGATTCCAGCCGAGCGCATCGCGCCCGGTCGGCGCGCCGTAGCCGAACACGAGATCGGCATCGGCCAGGCTCGCCGGCAGTTGCGACTTCATCACGCCGAGCTTCATCGTGTTCGAGCGCGGCTCGAGCACGGCGAGGATGCGGGCATTCTGGCGGCCGATGCGCGCACGAAGACCGGCGATCGTGGTATCGATCGCGGTCGGATGGTGCGCGAAATCGTCGTAGACGGTCGCGCGTCCACGCTGCCGCGCACTTCCATGCGGCGCTTCACGTTGCGGAACGACGCGAGGGAAACCGCAGCCTGCGCCGGCGGCACGCCGACGTGGCGCGCGGCGGCGATCGCCGCGAGCGCGTTCATCCGGTTGTGGTCGCCCTGCACCTGCCACGCGACTTCGCCGACGCGCTCGGCTTGGCGATACACCGCGAAGCGTTCGTCGACCGGCACGCCGTCCTCGGCCGGCAGCGCCTGCCAGCCGCCGTCGACGCCGAAACGCTCGACCTCGCTCCAGCAGCCGCGCGCGAGCACGCGCTCGAGCGCATCCGAGCGGCCGTTCGTGACGATCCGCCCGACGCCCGGCACGGTGCGCACGAGATGGTGGAATTGCGTCTCGATCGCGGCGAGATCGGGGAAGATGTCGGCGTGATCGAATTCGAGGTTGTTCAGTACCGCGGTGCGCGGCCGGTAGTGCACGAACTTCGAGCGCTTGTCGAAGAATGCCGTGTCGTACTCGTCGGCTTCGATCACGAAGAAGCTCGAATCGGTGAGCCGCGCGGACACGCCGAAGTTCAGCGGCACACCGCCGATCAGGAAGCCCGGGTTCAGGCCGGCATCTTCCAGCAGCCATGCGAGCATCGACGACGTGGTCGTCTTGCCGTGCGTGCCCGCGACCGCGAGCACCCACTTGCCGGCGAGCACGTGCTCGCCGAGCCACTGCGGACCCGACACGTAAGGCAGGCCGCGATCGAGGATTGCCTCCATCAGCGGATTGCCGCGCGTGACGACGTTGCCGATCACGAACAGGTCCGGTTTCAGGTCGATCTGCTCGGCGCCGTAGCCCTCGATCAGCGTGATGCCCTGCGCCTCGAGCTGCGTGCTCATCGGCGGATAGACGCCCGCGTCGCAACCCGTCACCGTGTGGCCCGCCTCGCGTGCGAGTACGGCGAGACCGCCCATGAAGGTGCCGCAGATGCCAAGAATGTGGATGTGCATAGAGGAATGCTTTCGCGCCGCCGGGCGCCGTCGATTCGGAAAGGATGCGTGTGCGGCGCGCCGGCGAGGCCGTCCGGCCGGCGCCCGGCCAACGACCTGGCCGCGACACAAAGAGCAGTATTGTAACTGACGGCCTGCGATGCCCGGCGGCCCGAACGATGCGCGCGAGCAGCGCCGACGCCCTCGGACGGCGGGCCGCCGCACCCGCGCTCGGGCGCCGTGGCGATCGAGTATGATTGCCGGATCATGTCTCGCAAACCTCTTGTCGACCCGCGGCGCGTCCGCGAGGAAATCGCCCAGTCCGCCGCCCGCCTGATCGCGGAGGACGGCCAGGACTATGCCGGCGCGAAGCGCAAGGCCGCGCGCCAGTTACTGGGCGATTCGCGCGTTGCCGGCGAATGGCTGCCGGATAACGACCAGATCGAGGAAGAACTGCGCGAGTACCTCGCGCTGTTCCAGAGCGACACGCAGCCGGACGAACTGCGCCGCCTGCGTGAAATCGCGCTCGACTGGATGGGCCGGCTCGCCGAGTTCCATCCTTATGTGACGGGCGCCGTGCTGAACGGCACTGCGAACGCGCATTCGGATATCCATTTGCAGGCCTTCACCGACAACCCGAAGGACGTCGCGATCTACCTGCTGAACCAGAACGTCCAGTACGACGTGTCCGAGACGCGGCATTTCGCGGGCCGCGGCGACGTCGAGACGCTCAGTTTCCTGTGGCGCCCGCGGCGCGACGTGGATGCGATCGGCATCCATCTTGCGCTGTATGCGAGCGACGACCTGCGCGGCGCGGTGAAGGCCGACGCGCGGCCGCGTCGCCCGCGCGGACGCCGCGGCGCTGCGCGCGCTCGTCGATGCAGGCCAGGCTCCTTCCGAACCGGAATGATTCAACGATGATGATGAAACGCATGTTGGCGCTCGCGGTGGTCGCGGCCGCCGCCATCGCCGGCGGGCTCGCCGCCGGCCACTGGTTCCGCGGCGGCAGCGCCGACGACGGTGTCGCCGTCGCCGCGCCGGCCGCCCACGGCAATCCGGTCGACCAGCTGTGGGCGTCGTCGCTGACCGGCGTCGACGGCAAGCCGGCGTCGCTCGCTTCCTTCAAGGGCCAGAAGGTTGTGGTCAATTTCTGGGCGTCGTGGTGCGGCCCGTGCGTCGAGGAAATGCCCGAGCTCGTCGCGCTGTCACATCAGTACAAGCAGAAAGGCATCCGTTTCGTCGGAATCGGCGTCGATTCCGGGCAGAACGTGAAGAACTTCCTGCAGAAGGTGAAGGTCGACTATCCAGTCTTCGTCAGCGGCTACGCAGGCGCCGATCTGGCCCGAAATTTCGGAAATACCGCCGGCGCGCTGCCGTTTACCGTCGTCATCGACGAAACCGGCAAGATTCGCGAGACAAAATTGGGACAAATCCAACCGGCCGAGCTGAAAAAGACGCTCGACGCACTGTAATCGGTCCGAACGGCAGCCCGCACGTTGGCGGCGATTTGCAGGTCGATCGCGGCAATTTCGCGTGAATTCGCGGATACTTTGCGCCCGCGCCGGTAATTCTTGCAGGTCCGGCGCGCCTGGCCGTTCGGCAAAACTAGACAAATTTCTCTAAATAGCGCTAAAGTTCGCGCAATTCCGCAGAAATAGAAGCGACCATGACACGATTGCTGGTGTTGCACGGCCCCAACCTGAACCTTCTCGGCACCCGGGAACCGGAGGTGTACGGCCGCGTCACGCTCGCGCAGATCGATCAGGCGCTTGCCGCGCGCGCCCGGGAAGCCGGCGCCGAACTGTCGTCGTTCCAGAGCAACCATGAAGGCGCGCTGGTCGACCGCATCCAGGCCGCGCGGGAGGAACAGACCGATTTCATCCTGATCAATCCGGCCGCGTATCGCACACGAGCGTTGCGATCCGGGACGCGATCGCCGGTGTCGGCATCCCGTTCGTCGAGGTTCACTTGTCGAACGTGCATCGCCGCGAAGCGTTCAGGCACCACTCCTACTTTTCCGACCAGGCCGAAGGCGTGATCTGCGGGCTCGGCTGGAAAGGTTATCTGTACGCGCTCGAGTACGCGCTGGACAAGCTGCAAGGCGCGTCGCGCGGCTGATTTCGCGATCTAGATTCAGCGCCGGCCCCTCACCGGCGCTTTCACGTATTGAAAGGGGAATTCCCGATGGATCTTCGTAAGCTGAAAACTCTGATCGACCTCGTTTCCGAATCCGGCATCTCCGAGCTGGAAGTGACGGAAGGCGAAGGCAAGGTGCGCATCGTCAAGAACGCGCCGCCGGTCTACGTGCAGCCGACGGCTGGGTATGCCCCGCAAGTCAGCGCGCCGGCTCCGTCGGCCGCGCTGCCGACCGACGGCGCGGCGCCGGCCGCCGGCGCAGCCGCCGCACCGGCCGTCCCGCAGGGACACGTCGTGACGTCGCCGATGGTCGGCACGTTCTATCGCGCGCCGTCGCCGGGCGCCGACCCGTTCGTGCAGGCCGGCGACACGGTCAAGGAAGGCCAGACGATCTGCATCATCGAAGCGATGAAGCTGCTCAACGAGATCGAGTCGGACAAGGCCGGCGTGATCAGGAAATCCTCGTCGAGAACGGCCAGGCCGTCGAATACGGCCAGCCGCTTTTCGTGATCGGCTAAGCCCGCCGCGCGGCCCTGCCGGCCGCGCGCCGCCGAGATGCTCGCCAGGCGCCGTTCGCGCGCCCCTCGAAGAGACGAATACTCGCTATGTTTGAAAAAATCCTCATTGCCAACCGCGGTGAAATCGCGCTGCGCATCCAGCGCGCGTGCCGCGAACTCGGCGTCAAGACGGTGGTCGTGTACTCGGAAGCCGACAAGGAAGCCAAGTACGTGCGCCTCGCCGACGAAGCCGTCTGTATCGGCCCGGCCCCGTCGAACCTGAGCTACCTGAACATGCCGGCGCTGATCAGCGCCGCGGAAGTCACCGACGCCGAGGCGATCCACCCCGGCTACGGCTTCCTGTCCGAGAACGCCGATTTCGCGGAGCGCGTCGAGCAGTCGGGCTTCACGTTCATCGGCCCGCGCCCGGAAACGATCCGCATGATGGGCGACAAGGTCACCGCGAAGCAGACGATGATCAAGACCGGCGTGCCGTGCGTGCCGGGCTCGGAAGGCGCGTTGCCGGACGATCCGAAGGAGATCGTCAAGATTGCGCGCGCGATCGGCTATCCGGTCATCATCAAGGCGGCGGGTGGCGGCGGCGGGCGCGGGATGCGGGTCGTGCACACCGAAGCCGCGCTCGTCAACGCGGTCAACATGACCCGCGAGGAAGCCGGCCGTGCGTTCGGCAACCCGCAGGTGTACATGGAGAAGTTTCTCGAGAACCCGCGCCATATCGAGATCCAGGTGCTGTCGGACGCGCACAAGAACGCGATCTGGCTCGGCGAGCGCGACTGCTCGATGCAGCGCCGCCACCAGAAGGTGATCGAGGAAGCGCCGGCGCCCGGCATTCCGCGCCGCCTGATCGACCGCATCGGCGATCGCTGCGCGGACGCATGCAAGAAGATGGGCTACCTCGGCGCGGGCACGTTCGAATTCCTGTACGAAAACGGCGAGTTCTACTTCATCGAGATGAACACGCGCGTGCAGGTCGAGCACCCGGTATCGGAACTGATCACCGGCGTCGACATCGTGCAGGAACAGATCCGCATCGCGGCCGGCGAGAAGCTCACGCTGCGCCAGCGCGACATCCAGTTCCGCGGACATGCGATCGAATGCCGGATCAACGCCGAAGATCCGTTCAAGTTCACGCCTTCGCCGGGCCGGATCACGTCGTGGCATACGCCGGGCGGCCCCGGCGTGCGCGTCGATTCGCACGCCTACAATGGCTATTTCGTGCCGCCGAACTATGATTCGATGATCGGCAAGCTGATCACCTACGGCGCGACACGCGAGCAGGCGATCCGCCGGATGCGCATCGCGCTGTCGGAAATGGTCGTCGAAGGCATCCAGACCAACATCCCGCTGCACCGCGAGCTGATGATCGACGCGAAGTTCGTCGAAGGCGGCACCAGCATCCATTACCTCGAAAACCGGCTCGCGCAGAAGCAGCAGGTCGCACCGGAAGAAGCGTAAGCATGAGTTATCGCGAACTCGTCGTCGAACTGGCCCGCGAGCATGCGGAGGCCCTGTCCGACGCACTGCTCGATCTCGGCGCGCTGTCGGTGTCCGTCGAGGACGCCGACGCCGACACGCCCGACGAACAGCCGCTCTTCGGCGAGCCGGGCCTCGTGCCCGATCGCACCGCGTGGCAGCACTCGCGCGTGGTCGCGCTGCTGTCGGCCGATCACGAGCCGGCCGTGCTGCTCGCGGCGGCCGCGAACGAGATCGGCCTCGCCGAGACGCCCCGGTTCGTCGTGCGCGAAGTCGAGGAGCAGGACTGGGTGCGGCTCACGCAGTCGCAGTTCGAGCCGATTCCGATCGGCGAGCGGATCTGGGTCGTGCCGTCGTGGCACGACGCGCCCGATCCCGATGCGCTCGTCCTCGAGCTCGACCCCGGCCTCGCATTCGGCACCGGCAGCCATCCGACGACCCGTCTGTGCATGGAGTGGCTCGAGCAGTCGGTGAAGCCCGGTCAGTCGGTGCTCGACTACGGCTGCGGCTCGGGCATTCTCGCGATCCTCGCGAAGAAATGCGGGGCGAACCCCGTGATCGGCATCGACATCGATCCGCAGGCAGTCGAATCGGCGCGCCAGAACAGCGAACGCAACCGGGCGGAAGTTACGTACGGGCTGCCCGATGCGTGCCCGGACGGCGAATTCGACATCGTCGTCGCGAACATCCTGTCGAATCCGCTGAAGCTGATGGCGTCGATGCTCGCATCGAAGGTCAAGCCGGGCGGGCGCATCGCGCTGTCGGGCGTGCTCGCGCGCCAGGCGGACGAAGTCGCGGCCGTTTATGCGCGCTACGTCGACATTTCGGTCTGGCGCGAACACGAAGGCTGGGTATGCCTTGCCGGAACGCGCCGCGAAAGCCATTAGAATAGCGCTGTCCTTCACTCTGGCCAGCAGGCCGCCCGGCTCGACATGCTTCTTGCGACGCGCTGCCCTCATTGCGAAACCGTCTTCCGGCTGCAGCAGGAACAGCTCTCGCTGCATCAGGGGCTCGTGCGCTGCGGCCATTGCCACGAAGTCTTCAACGCCGCCGAATCGCTCGTTCCCGAGTACGCGCCGCAGCCCGAGCCGGCATTAACCGAGCCGGCTGCCGCGCCGCACGGCGGCGGCGACGCGCATCCGCAGCAGGCCGCCCCGGCCCGGCTGTTCACCGCCGACGCGCCGCCCGAATTGCCGACCGGCGCCGATTACAAGCCGGAAGGCTGGGACATGTGGGCGCCGTGGCTCGACGCCGGCGTCGATCCGTCGCTGCAGCACAGCGTCGAGACCGTGCGAACCGAGCCGTTGATACCGCTCGCGCTGCCGTCCACGGAAGCGGGCGTCGTCCACCTGTCGGGTACGCCCGAGCCGTTCGCGTCGTCGCCGGCCGAGCTCGATGCTTCGGCTGCCGTCGAGCAACCGGCCGAACCGCATTCGCCGCAGACGCGGCACGAACCGCACGAAACCGAAGAAGCCGCGCCGTCGCCCGTACCCATCGCGCCCGTCGAGCGCGATCCGCGCGAGCCCCGCTTCGTCGCTCACGTTCCGTCCGACACGGAAACCGCCGCCGGACCGGTCGAACCCGCGCCGATCGAACCCGTCGTCCCCGCGCACTTCGTGGCGCCGGACGACGAACGCGCGCCGCGCGAACCCCGTTTCGCGTTCACGCCCGCACCGGCCTTCACCGAAGCCGAGACCGCATCGGAACCCGGCACCTTCACCCGGCACGACAACGCGTCGACCGCGGCGGCAACCGATGAACCAGTCGCCCGGACGGTCACCCAACCGCCGGCCCAGCCCGACGTCCAACCGGTCGCCCAGCCGGTCGCCCAGCCGGTCGCCCCCTTCCCCGCCGCCCTGACCGACGACGATCGCCCGCACTTCGCCGTCACGCGCGAGACGCGCGCGCCGCAGCGACGCGGGATGCTCGGCGGCTTTTTCGGCGGCCTCGTCGCGGCCGCGCTGGTCGGGCTGCTCGTCGCGCAACTGGCGTGGTGGCAGCGCGAGACGCTGATGATCTACTGGCCCGTCACACAGGGCTGGTTCCGGCAGGCGTGCGCGCCGCTCGGCTGCACGGTCACGCCGCCGCGCGCGATCGACGGGCTGCGGCTCGACCCGACCGACCTGCGCCAGCTCGACGGCCCGCGCGAGCTCGAACTGAAGGTGCCGCTGACGAACCGCTACCGCGTCGCGCTCGCATACCCGTCGCTCGAACTCACGCTGCTCGACGACACCAATCACGTCACCGTGCGCCGCGTGCTCGCGCCGCGCGACTACGTGCGCCCGGGCACGCCGATCGACGCCGGGCTGCCGCCCGGCACGACGCAGACGATGGTCGTCCGCCTCGAAACGAACGGCACGCCCGCCTCGAATTTCCGCGTCCAGATCTTCTATCCGTGACGCGCCGCGGCGCGCTTGCGCGCCCGTCTCAACCCGCGCGCCCGAGCGGCGCGCTATTTCGGAGCACGAACATGAGCAAAGTTACGCTGGGTGGCAACCCGATCGATCTCGCCGGCACGTTCCCGGCCGTCGGCGCGCAAGCCGCCGATTTCAAGCTGGTCGGCAAGGATCTCGCCGATCTGACGCTTGCCAGCTTCGCCGGCAAGCGCAAGGTGCTGAACATCGTGCCGAGCCTCGACACGCCGACCTGCGCGACGTCGACCCGCAAGTTCAACGAAGCCGCGTCGTCGCTCGACAACACGGTCGTGATCGTCGTGTCCGCCGACCTGCCGTTCGCCGCCACGCGCTTCTGCACGACCGAAGGCCTCGCGAACGTCGTGACGGCATCGACGTTCCGCACCGGCCGCGCGTTCGCGAACGCCTACGGCGTCGACGTGACGAGCGGCCCGCTGAACGGCCTGACCGCACGCGCGGTGGTCGTGCTCGACGCGCAGGACAAGGTGATCCATGCGGAACTCGTCGGCGAAATCAAGGACGAGCCGAACTACGATGCAGCGCTCGCCGCACTGAAGTAAGCTTTCTTCCGCTTTCCCCTGCCGCGCCGCGCCCTTCGCGCGGCGTTGTCGCGCAGGGCCCCTCATTTCTACAGGAACGCACACCTTGGCTACGCTGATTTGCGGCTCGATCGCCTACGACTCCATCATGACCTTCGAAGGGCGGTTCCGCGAGCACATCCTGCCCGACCAGGTGCACCTCATCAACCTGAGCTTCCTCGTGCCGACGATGCGCCGCGAATTCGGCGGCTGCGCGGGCAACATCGCCTACGCGCTGCACCTGCTCGGCGGCGATGCGCGCATCATGGCCACGATGGGCGCGTTCGACGCGCAGCCGTATCTCGATCGGTTCGACCAGCTCGGCCTGCGCCGCGATCACGTTCGCGTGCTACCCGATACGTACACCGCGCAAGCGATGATCACGACCGATCTCGACAACAACCAGATCACCGCGTTCCACCCGGGCGCGATGATGCAGTCGCACCTGAACCACGCGGGCGACGCGCCGGACATCAAGCTGGCGATCGTCGGTCCGGACGGCTTCGACGGGATGGTGCAGCACGTGGAAGAGCTCGCCAAGGCCGGTGTGCCGTTCGTGTTCGATCCGGGCCAGGGCCTGCCGCTGTTCGACGGTGCGACGCTGCGCCGCAGCATTGAACTTGCGACCTATGTCGCGGTCAACGACTACGAGGCCAAGCTGGTGAGCGACAAGACGGGATGGTCCGAAGATGAAATCGCCAGCCGGGTCGACGCGCTCGTCATCACGCGTGGCGAGCACGGCGCGACCATCCGCCACAAGCAGGGTGCGGAGCAGATTCCGGTCGTGCCGGCCGAGCGCATCGCCGATCCGACCGGCTGCGGCGACGCCTTCCGGGGCGGCCTGCTGTACGGCATCGAGCACGGCCTCGACTGGGCAACCACCGGCCGCCTCGCGAGCCTGATGGGCTCCGTCAAGATCGCCCATCAAGGGCCCCAGACTTACGACCTGACGCGCGCCGAAATCGACGCACGCTTCGAGACTGCGTTCGGTTACAGTCTCAAATGAATATTGTGGGAGAGCAAAGATGTTGACGAAAAAACCCTCACGCTCGCGGCCATGCTGGCGGCCACGCTGACTCTCGCCGGCTGCTTCACGGCACCCGGTTCGGCGGATGTCTATAGCGTCGGCCAGGCGCAGCGCGAACAGACGGTCCGCATGGGCACGGTCGAAAGCGTCCGTGCGGTGCGCATCCAGTCCGACGGCGGCGGCAGCGCGATCGGCACGCTCGGCGGCGGCGCGCTCGGCGCGGTCGCGGGCAGCGCGATCGGCGGCGGCAAAGGCTCGATCCTGACGGCGATCGCCGGCGGCCTCGTCGGCGCGGTCGCGGGTAACGCGGTCGGCGAAAACCTCAGCACGGCGAACGGTGTCGAAATTACCGTGCGCCTCGACAACGGCGATCTGCGCTCGATCACGCAGGCAGCCAGCGGCGAAGCGTTCCGCGCCGGCGAGCGCGTACGCCTGCTGTCGAGCGGCGGCGTCACGCGCGTCACGCACTAACCGGTATCCTCAGCGCGCGGCGCAAGCCGCGGTCGAACGCATGTGCGAAGCCGCACATGCGTTTTTTCGTCCATGCGCTTTCGTCCACGTTCGCGTCGGCCGGCCGATCGACGACCCATGCGGACGAAAAAAATCCCGCCATCTGAGCCAGATGGCGGGATTGATTGAGTAGCGCTACTCAACCCACGGACACCACGTGCGTGTCCGGGTGATGCTGCTCAGCCGCGATTACGGACGGCTGCCGGTCGGGAACGGCCATGCGGCTGCCGGGTTGAGCGCGGTCTTCACGCCCGATGCCGGCGCAACCGATGCGGTCGACGCGGTCGTTGCCGGCGCAGCCTTCTTCACGACGGCCTTCTTCGGCGCAGCAGCCTTCTTCGCCGGTGCGGCAGCCGTCTTCGCAGGGGCAGCCTTCTTGGCGGGCGCAGCCTTCTTCGCGGCAGCCTTCTTCGCAGGCGCGGCCTTCTTGGCAGCAGCCTTCTTCGCCGGCGCAGCCTTCTTCGCAGCAGCCTTCTTCGCCGGTGCGGCCTTCTTGGCGGCAGCCTTCTTCGCCGGTGCCGCCTTCTTCGCGGCAACCTTCTTCACTGCGACTTTCTTGGCTGCAACCTTCTTCGCAGCGGCCTTCTTGGCCGGTGCCGCCTTCTTCGCTGCGACCTTCTTGGCTGCAACCTTCTTCGTTGCGACCTTCTTTGCAGCGACCTTCTTTGCAGCGGCCTTCTTCGCCGGTGCTGCCTTCTTCGCGGCAACCTTCTTCACCGCGACCTTCTTCGCAGCAACCTTCTTCACTGCGGCCTTCTTCGCCGGCGCAGCAGCCTTCTTCGCAACGGTCTTCTTGGCAGCAACCTTCTTAGCAGCCGGTTTCTTCTTGGCAGTAGCCATGTTGTTCTCCTTCAGGTTCAGATGAGAGTCAGTTCAAACTACACCCTTCGTCAAAACCCGCTTCCCGCGGACGCTGTTCAGGACGTGCGCTTCGAAGCGGGCTATTCATCGGCGTACGCAGATACCGCGCGCTTACGCTAATGAATACGGTATGGCGCGCGTGACCCCATGGCCTCGCACGCCAAATCAAGTCGGTAGCCGGCGCACCTCGCGCCGCTACCCCTAATCGCTTGATCAAGCGGACCGCCACACGGCCGTCCGCTTTTTCCGGAGGGAAGTTTGCCCATCCCACTGAAGGGTTCGCAAAGTGCCTGTCGTATCGTTGGGCCGTTAAGGCACCGGGCATGCTTTGCATCAGGCGTTCTTGCTCCTAAACCTTGGGCCAGGGCCGAGAGGCCACCGGCTGCTCCATCATGTAACGGGTTCGCTGCTGCGGGTTATTCCCAGGACAGCGCGCCCCCCGTCTGATACTCGATCACACGCGTCTCGAAGAAGTTGCGTTCCTTCTTCAGGTCGATCATCTCGCTCATCCACGGGAACGGGTTTTCCTCGTTCGGATACAGCGGGTCGAGGCCGATCTGCTGGCAACGGCGGTTGCTGATGAAGCGCAGATAGCTCTTGAACATCGACGCGTTCAAACCCAGCACGCCGCGTGGCATCGTGTCCTCGGCGTAGCGGTATTCGATTCGACAGCCTGCTTGAACAGCTCGCGGATCTCGGCGCGGAATTCCGCGGTCCACAGATGCGGGTTCTCGAGCTTGATCTGGTTGATCAGGTCGATGCCGAAGTTGCAGTGCATCGACTCGTCACGCAGGATGTACTGGTATTGCTCTGCAGCACCCGTCATCTTGTTCTGGCGGCCGAGTGCGAGGATCTGCGTAAACCCGACATAGAAGAACAGGCCTTCCATGATGCAGGCGAACACGATCAGCGACTTCAGCAGCTTCTGATCCGCTTCGAGCGTGCCGGTCTTGAAGGCCGGGTCCGTCAGCGTATGAATGAACGGGATCAGGAATTCGTCCTTCGCGCGGATCGACGTGACCTCGTGATACGCGTTGAAGATCTCGCCTTCGTCGAGGCCGAGCGATTCGACGATGTATTGGTACGCGTGCGTGTGGATCGCTTCCTCGAACGCCTGGCGCAGCAGGAACTGCCGGCACTCCGGCGCCGTGATGTGGCGGTACGTGCCGAGCACGATGTTGTCGCCGCGAGCGAATCGGCCGTCACGAAGAAGCCGAGGTTGCGCTTCACGATGCGGCGCTCGTCCTCGGTCAGACCGTTCGGGTCCTTCCACAGTGCGATGTCGCGGGACATGTTGATTTCCTGCGGCATCCAGTGGTTCGCGCAACCGGCCAGATACTTTTCCCACGCCCACTTGTACTTGAACGGCACCAGCTGATTGACGTCAGTCTGGCCGTTGATGATGCGCTTGTCGGCGACATTGACCCGCGCTTCCGACCCGCCGGCGGGAACAGCCGATGCTTGCGGCGGCACCGCAAGATCGCCTTCGAAAATGTCGCGGACCTGATGGGCGGCAGGCGTTGCAGCCTGCATTCCGACAGCCATCCCGGCGGAGGTGCGCATCGCGTTTTGCTGCGCTCCGCTCGCGGGGGTTACGGCAGTCTTCTCGTCATCCCAGTTGAGCATAAATTCTCACCATCAATTTAGAACGGTTTGTACCATCTTTTCCTGAGCGATAAAAGGGTTCGCTCACGAAAAATCCTTTTTCGATTCGCGTTGCGACCTCGATACAACACTTTGAGCAACGCATCGTCGTTCATGCAGCGCGCGATGTGAGTCGCGCGTGTATCGCGAGGTGCGCTCGACGCATCGAACGCCGATCGAAACGCGACGCCGTCGGAGATGTTTCGATCGCTTGTCATTGCCTGCAACGCAGGTGTCGCGTTACAGATTCCTTATCATTTTTTTAGTTGAGCGCGGCGCACACTTCAACCTCGATCGGTCGTCGTGTGCGCCGCGCAGGCCTGCTTCTCAGGTCAGGCGCACTGCGTTACTGGCACGCTTCGCACTCGTCGAAGCCGGGGTCGCCCGGACGCATCGTGCACACCGGACCATCCGCTTCGACCGGCGCGAGTGCCGGCGCCGCGTTGACCGCGCCCGACGACGCACCGCCGCCCGCCGCACCGAAGCCGCCCGCCGCGCCTTGCGCGCCGCCGCTGCTCGAGCCGCCACCCGCACCGCCCGTCGGCACTGCGTTCAGCGCGCCGTGTGCGACCGTCGACTTCTCGACGTGCGTCGCCGCCATCGTGCGGAGGTAGTAGGTCGTCTTCAGGCCGCGCAGCCATGCGAGCTTGTAGGTCTCGTCGAGCTTCTTGCCCGACGCGCCGCCCATGTAGATGTTCAGCGACTGCGCCTGGTCGATCCACTTCTGGCGACGCGATGCCGCTTCGACCAGCCACGTCGGGTCGACCTCGAACGCGGTCGCGTAGATCGCGCGCAGGTCGGCCGGGATGCGGTCGATGCGCGACAGCATGCCGTCGAAATACTTCAGGTCGGCGACCATCACTTCGTCCCACAGGCCGCGTTCCTTCAGATCGCGGACGAGGTACTCGTTCACCACCACCGTGAATTCGCCCGACAGGTTCGACTTCACGTACAGGTTCTGGAAGGTCGGCTCGATACAGGCCGACACGCCGATGATGTTCGAGATCGTCGCCGTCGGCGCGATCGCGACGCAGTTCGAGTTGCGCATGCCGTGCGCGGCGATCCGCGAACGCAGCGTCGTCCAGTCGAGCGATTCCGACGTGTCGACCTCGACGTAGCCGCCGCGCGCCTCCGTCAGCAGCTTCAGCGTGTCCTGCGGGAGGATGCCGCGATCCCACAGCGAGCCGCGGTAGCTCGAGTAGCGGCCGCGCTCTTCGGCCAGCTCGGTCGACGCGTAGTACGCGTAGTAGCAGACGGCTTCCATCGAACGGTCGGCGAACTCGACCGCCTCTTGCGACGCGTACGGCGTGCGCAGCAGGTGCAGGCAGTCCTGGAAGCCCATGATGCCCATGCCGACCGGGCGGTGCTTCAGGTTCGAGTTACGCGCCTTCGGCACCGCGTAGTAGTTGATGTCGATCACGTTGTCGAGCATGCGCATCGCGACGCTGATCGTGCGCTTGAGCTTGTCGTGGTCGAGCGCGTAGCTGCCGTCGGCCTGCTTCACCAGGTGGGCGACGAGGTTCACCGAGCCCAGGTTGCACACCGCGATTTCGGTGTCGCTCGTATTCAGCGTGATTTCCGTGCACAGGTTCGACGAATGGACGACGCCGACGTGCTGCTGCGGCGAGCGCACGTTGCACGGATCCTTGAACGTGATCCACGGGTGGCCCGTCTCGAACAGCATGCCGAGCATCTTGCGCCACAGCTGCTGCGCCGGGATCTTCTTGAACAGCTTGATCTCGCCGCGCGCGACCTTGTCTTCGTAAGCCGTGTAAGCCTTCTCGAATTCGGCGCCGAACTTGTCGTGCAGGTCCGGGCAGGTCGACGGCGAGAACAGCGTCCAGTCGGCGCCTTCCATCACGCGCTTCATGAACAGGTCGGGAATCCAGTTCGCCGTGTTCATGTCGTGCGTACGGCGACGGTCGTCACCGGTGTTCTTGCGCAACTCCAGGAACTCCTCGATGTCGAGGTGCCACGATTCGAGGTACGCGCAGACCGCGCCCTTGCGCTTGCCGCCCTGGTTCACCGCGACGGCCGTGTCGTTCACGACCTTCAGGAACGGCACCACGCCTTGCGACTTGCCGTTCGTGCCCTTGATATGCGAGCCGAGGGCGCGCACGCGCGTCCAGTCGTTGCCGAGGCCGCCGGCGAACTTCGACAGCAGCGCGTTTTCCTTCAGCGCTTCGTAGATGCCGTCGAGATCGTCCGCGACCGTCGTCAGGTAGCACGACGACAGCTGCGAGCGGTGCGTGCCCGAGTTGAACAGCGTCGGCGTCGAGCTCATGAAGTCGAAGCTCGACAGCACGTTGTAGAACTCGATCGCGCGCGTTTCGCGGTCGATCTCGTTCAGCGACAGGCCCATCGCGACGCGCATGAAGAATGCCTGCGGCATTTCGATGCGGGTGCCTTCGACGTGCAGGAAGTAGCGGTCGTACAGCGTCTGCAGGCCGAGGTAGCCGAACTGCAGGTCGCGGTTCGCGTCGAGCGCTTCGCCGAGGCGCTTCAGGTCGAACTGCAGCAGCTTGTCGTCGAGCAGGCCGGCGTCGACGCCGCGCTTCAGGAACTGCGGGAAGTATTCGGCGTAGCGGGTCGACATCTCGGCCTGCACGACTTCCTCGCCGAGAATCTCGCGACGGATCGTGTGCAGCAGGATGCGGGCCGTGACCTGGCTGTACGCCGGGTCCTTTTCGATCATCGTGCGCGCCGCGAGGATCGCCGAGTCGTAGACCTGGCTCATCGGCACGCCGTCGTACAGGTTCTTCACCGTCTCCGCGACGATCGGGTCAGGGTTAACCGCAGCGCCGAGGCCGTCGCACGCCGACACGATCAGCGCGCGCAGCGCGTTCAGGTCGAGCGGGCGCGTGACGCCGTTGTCGACGACGTTGATGCCGGTGGTCGACTCGCCGCCCGCTGCCGCCGCTTCCTCGCCCGCATGCTGGCGCTCGAGGTGACGCTTCTCGCGATACAGCACGTACGCACGCGCGACGTTGTGCTCGCCGCCGCGCATCAGCGCGAGTTCGACCTGGTCCTGGATGTCTTCGATATGGAACGTACCGCCGTTCGGGCGGCTGCGCACGAGCGCGCGAACGACGTTGTGCGTCAGTTGTTCGACCTGCTCGCGCACGCGCGCGCCGATGCCGCGCCCTGCCCGCCATTGACGGCCAGGAAAGCCTTGGTCACCGCGATCGCGATCTTCGAAGGTTCGAACGACACCACGCTGCCGTTGCGGCGGATCACCTTGTAGTCGGCGAACGTGGCCTGCGGCGCGAGCGCCTTCGCGCCCTGTTCGGTCCCGCCGAGCGGACGGCTCGAGGCGCTCTCGTACTGGGACGTCGCGTTGTCGGTGGTTTGCATGTGCAAAGCTCCTGGTGTTGGATGGTGCGGAGAGAACCGCGGATTAAAACGAACGCTGCGCAATGCGGTGCGCGAGCGGTAAGAGGCGAGCGATGCGCCGGGGAAGCCGGTTCGGTCGATGCGCGACAACCCAGCCGGTCGTGTGCTTCGTCATGTGTACCCTGCCCCGTCGATGTTCGCTGCGCTGGTCGCGACGCCCGGACCGCCCGGCCTGACGCGCCGCCGTGAGAACCCTGTCCGCCGACGTTGCCCGCCGGCCGGTGCCGCTCGGGTTTTCCCCTGCGACACACCTATATCTAGTACAGAACTACTCAACTGGCACCAAGTATAGTGGACATTCGGAGGACGTCCAAACGGATAATTTGCGGCGAAGGTCTTGACATCGCTCGCGCGCAGACACGGCAAGGCATTGGTCGGAGAAAAACTTTCTCCGCTCAAAAACCCCGCGATCAGTGCTGACGGAAAGGAAAGTATTCGGCGGAAAAACCGGCATCGCTCGCGAAGCGTTGCCAATCGAAGTGCGGGCCCGGGTCGGTCTTGCGGCCCGGCGCGACGTCCGAGTGACCCGCGAACGCGTCGACCGGATAGTGCGCGGCGAGCGCGCGGGAGAGCGCGGCGAGCACCGCGTATTGCGCATCGTCGAACGGGACGTCGTCCGCGCCCTCGAGCTCGATGCCGATCGAGAAATCGTTGCAGCGGGTGCGGCCGAAGAACTCGGACGAGCCCGCGTGCCACGCGCGCTCGTCGCACGACACGAACTGCACGAGTTCGCCGCCGCGGCGGATCAGGAAATGGGCGGACACGCGCACGCCGCGCAGGTGGCGCTGGTAATAGGGGTGCGCATCGCAGTCGAGGCGATTCAGGAACAGCGCCTCGATCGCGTCGCCGCCGAATTCGCCGGGCGGCAGGCTGATGTTGTGGACGACCACGAGCGTCGGCGCCGCACCCGCGGGCCGCGCCTCGAAGTTCGGCGACGGCGCATGGCGCGCTTCGCGCACCCAGCCGTTCGCGTCGACCGACAACACCGGCGCGTCGCTCATCGCGCGTCGCGGCCGTTCACGCGCGTGGCGTGGCGCTGCGCATGCTCGGCGCTGCAGAAGTATTCGCCGCTCGCGGCGACGGCGTCGCCCTTCGGCGCGTGCACGCCGCATTCGGCGCAACGCACCATCGGCTCGGGCAGCGACCGCGCGTCGCCGTTCGGGCGCGCGGCGCCACCACCGACACCGGCACCAGGCGCGCCGTCGTAACCGGCGCCGCGGCCGGTGCGCGCCTGCGCCTGTTCCTGCGCGGCGCAGCTTGCGCGCGAGCCAAGAACCGGCGAAGAAGAGAAGGATCAGGAGAAGAATCTGTCGCATCGGAAACCTGCGGTCAAACCACGGAGCGGTGCAGCAGCACCTCGAACACGAATCGGCTGCCGACATACGCGAGCAGCAGCGCGGCGAACGACACGAGCACCCAGCGCGCGGCGCCGCGGCCGCGCCAGCCCGACGTCTTGCGGGCGACCAGCAGGCCGCCGAACATCAGCCACGACAGGATCGCGAACACCGTCTTGTGGTCGAGCCGCAACGCGCGCGCGTCGACCTGTTCGCTGAACAGGATGCCCGACGCGAGCGTCAGCGTCAGCAGCACGAAGCCGGCGCCGATCAGGCGGAACAGCAGCTTCTCGAGCGTGAGCAGCGGCGGCAGCGTTTCGAGCCAGCTCGCGATCCAGCCGGTCGAGCCGTCGCGCCCGCCGTGCCGCAGCGACTGCAGGCGCCGCTCGACCATCAGCATCAGGATCGCGTGCAGCGCGGCGATCGCGAAAAGGCCGTACGCGATGTTCGCGATCAGGAAATGCAGCTTGAACAGCGGCGCTGCGGCATAAGGCAGCACCCGCACGCCGCCGAACACGAGCGGCAGCAGCGACGCGCCGCACGCGAGCGGCAGCACCAGCAGGCGCAGGCTGTCGAGCGGGAAGAAGAAGCTCTCGATCCAGTAGATGCCGGCGCCGAGCCAGAACATCGCGGACAGCGCGAACGCGAAGCCGAACACCATCGCGTCGTTCGGAAAGATCGTCATGTGGAGCAGCACGCCGCGCGCGAGCAGCGCGGCGAACAGCAGCGCGCGACCGGCCCCGCTCATCCCGGACGCGGCCGATGCAGGGACCGGCACGGCCGGCACGCTCGCGACGAGCGGCGTCGCGCCCTGGCGATGCGTGCGCCAGCCTGCGACGGCGAGGCCGCCGTACAGGAATGCGGTGAGGGCATACAGTACAATATCCATGTTCGAAGTTTACACTAGGCCCCCTTCCCGCGACGGCTCCCTTTGTTCGGTTCCGCCGCGCCTTCGGGCCCCACTGTCCATCGCTCCCCATGCTCGACAATCTCACTCAACGGATGGCGCGCGTCGTCAAGACGCTGCGCGGCGAGGCCCGGCTCACCGAGGCGAACACGCAGGAGATGCTCCGCGAGGTGCGTCTCGCGCTGCTGGAAGCCGACGTGTCGCTGCCGGTCGTCCGCGAATTCATCGCCAAGGTCAAGGAAAAGGCGCTCGGCGAAGAAGTGATCAGCAGCCTGTCGCCGGGCCAGGCGCTCGTCGGCGTGGTCCAGAAGGAACTGACCGCCGTGATCGGCGGCGACTACGAAGGCAAGGCCGCCGAGCTGAACCTCGCGGTCACACCGCCCGCCGTGGTCCTGATGGCCGGCCTGCAGGGCGCGGGCAAGACTACGACCGTCGGCAAGCTCGCGAAGCTGCTGCGCGAGAAGTACAAGAAGAAGGTGCTCACGGTGTCGTGCGACGTGTATCGGCCGGCCGCGATCATGCAGCTGAAAACGGTGACCGAGCAGGTCGGCGCCGACTTCTTCCCGTCCACGCCGGACCAGAAGCCCGTCGACATCGCGCTCGCGGCCGTCGACTGGGCGAAGCGCCACTACCATGACGTGCTGCTCGTCGACACGGCCGGCCGCCTCGGCATCGACGAAGCGATGATGCAGGAAATCGCCGCGCTGCACGGCGCGCTGAAGCCGGCCGAAACGCTGTTCGTCGTCGACGCGATGCTCGGCCAGGATGCCGTCAACACCGCGAAGGCGTTCAACGACACGCTGCCGCTCACCGGCGTCGTGCTGACCAAGCTCGACGGCGATTCGCGCGGCGGCGCCGCGCTGTCGGTGCGTCACGTCACGGGCAAGCCGATCAAGTTCGTCGGCGTCGCCGAGAAGCTCGACGGCCTCGAGGTGTTCCACCCCGACCGGATGGCGAACCGGATCCTCGGCATGGGCGACATCCTCGCGCTCGTCGAGGAAGCGCAGCGCGGCGTCGATGTCCAGGCCGCGCAGAAGCTCGCCGACAAGGTCAAGAAAGGCGGCGATTTCGACTTGAACGATTTCCGCGCGCAGATCTCGCAGATGAAGAACATGGGCGGTTTGTCGTCGCTGATGGACAAACTCCCCGCGCAATTCCAGCAGGCGGCTGCCGGCGCCGACATGGGCCAGGCCGAGAAGTCGATCCGCCGGATGGAAGGCATCATCAGCTCGATGACGCCCGCCGAGCGCGCGAAACCCGAAATCATCAAGGCGACGCGCAAGCGCCGCATTGCGGCCGGCGCGGGCGTGCCGGTGCAGGAAGTCAACCGGATGCTGAACCAGTACGACCAGATGCGTACGATGATGAAGAAGCTGAAGGGCGGCAACATGCAGAAGATGATGCGCGGCCTGAAAGGCATGATGCCCGGCATGCGCTGATTACGTCCGTCGGCCGGCGCGCGGGTTTTTGCCGTAGCGCGCGCCTGCCGTTCTGCTTCATCCTTATTTGTATACCGACTGCCCGCCAGAACACATGAACCGCGAAGAAGCCCTCCACATTTTCGACCACTCCGAAGAGATCGTCTCGGCCGACGCCGTCAATGCGTCGATCTCGAAGATGGCCGACGCGATCCGCGCCGAGATCGGCGACGCGTTCCCGCTCGTTCTCTCGGTGATGGGCGGCGCTGCGGTGTTTACCGGGATGCTGCTGCCGCATCTCGATTTCCCGCTCGAATTCGACTACATCCACCTGACCCGCTACCGCAACACGACGCAGGGCAGCCCGGAGATGCACTGGCGCGTCGCGCCGCGCGAATCGGTGAAGGACCGCATCGTGCTCGTACTCGACGACATCCTCGACGAAGGCGAGACGATGGCCGCGATCCGCGACCGCATCCTCGACATGGGCGCGAAGCGCTTCATGTCGGCCGTGCTGTGCGAGAAGACGCTCGCGAAGGCGAAACCGCTGCACCCCGACTTCTGCGGCTTCTCGGTGCCGGACCGCTACGTGTTCGGCTGCGGGATGGACGCGAAGGGCTACTGGCGCAACCTGCCGACGATCCGCGCGCTGACCGCGAACGTCTGATCGCCGCGCTGTCCGCTATATAAATAGAAAGCGGCGCTCCGGTTGCCCGGAGCGCCGCTTTTTTCGTCGGCCCGCCGCGCCGCCCGCGCTACGGCTGCAACTGGTGCACGAACGCGCGAATGCCCGCGAGCAGCATCTCGACCGAGATCGCGACAAGCACGAGGCCCATCAGCCGCTCGAACGCGGCGACGGTCCGCTCGCCGAGCCACGCCTGAATCCGTTCGGCCAGCACCAGCGTGATCGCGCAGACGATCATCGTGACCGTCAGCGCGCCGACCCACTCGAGCATTTTGCCGGGCGCCTGCGACGTCAGCAGCATCACCGTCGCGAGCGCGGACGGCCCGGCCAGCGCCGGAATCGCGAGCGGCACGATGAACGGCTCGCCGCCCGCGCGCGGATCGCTGCCGAGCGCGCCGTCCGGATGCGGGAAGATCATCCGCAGCGCGATCAGGAACAGCACGATCCCGCCGCCGAGCCGCAGCGACAGGTCGGTGAGGCTCATCATCCGCAGGAAGCGGTCGCCGACCAGCATGAAGAACAGCAGGATCACGAACGCGATCCCCACTTCGCGCAGGATCAGCTTCACGCGCCGCTCGCGCGGCACATCCCGCATCGCCGTGATGAACAGCGGGATGTTGCCGAGCGGATCCGTGATCAGCACGAGGAGCACGGTGGCCGACAGGAACGTGTATTCCATCGTGTCCCCCGGTCGCCGCGCTTAGTGCGCGAGCGCGGCGCGGATCTTTTCGGCGACCGTCGCCGCGGCCGTGTCGGCCGGCAGCAGCGTCGCTTCGGCGTCGCGGCGGCCCTGGTACTCGATCTTGCCTTCCTTCAGGCCGCGCTCGCCGATCACGAGACGATGCGGCACGCCGATCAGCTCCCAGTCGGCAAACATCACGCCCGGGCGCTCGCCGCGATCGTCGAGGATCACGTCGATGCCGGCCGCGACGAGTTCCGCGTACAGCTTGTCGGCCGTCTCGCGCACCATGTCGCTGCGGTCATAGCCCATCGGGCACAGCACGACCTCGAACGGCGCGATCGACTCGGGCCAGATGATCCCGCGGTCGTCGAAGTTCTGTTCGATCGCCGCGCCGAGAATGCGCGTGATGCCCACGCCGTAGCAGCCCATCAGCATCGGCTGCGGCTTGCCCGACTCGTCGAGGAACGTCGCGCCCATCGCTTCCGAGTACTTGGTGCCGAGCTGGAACACGTGGCCGACTTCGATGCCGCGGCAGATGTCGATCGCGCCCTTGCCGTCCGGCGACGGATCGCCCTTCTTCACGTTGCGCACGTCGGCGACGTCCGGCTCCGGCAGGTCGCGGCCCCAGTTCACGCCCGCGATGTGATAGTCGACCTCGTTCGCACCGACGACGAAATCGCTCATGTTCGCGACCGTACGGTCGGCGATCACCTTCACCGGCTTCTTCGTGCCGACCGGGCCGAGATAGCCCGGCGGCGTGCCGAACCACTCGACGATTTCCTGCTCGGTCGCGAAGCGGTGGTTCTTCAGGCCCGGCAGCTTCGACACCTTGATCTCGTTCAGGTCGTGATCGCCGCGCAGCATCACGAGCCAGATGGTCGGCTCGGCGCCTTCGTTGTCGGTCGCGAGCACGATCGACTTGATCGTGCGCTCGAGCGGGATCGCCAGCAGTTCGGCGACGGCCTCGCACTTCGCCTTGCCGGGCGTCGCGACCTTTTCCATCGCTTCGGCCGGCGCCGCGCGCTCAGGCGTCAGCGGCAGCGCTTCGGCCGCCTCGACGTTCGCCGCGAATTCGGACGTCGGGCAGTACGCGATCGCGTCCTCGCCGGTATCGGCGATCACGTGGAACTCGTGCGAGAAGTTGCCGCCGATCGAGCCGCTGTCGGCCGCGACCGCGCGGAACTCGAGGCCCAGGCGCGTGAAGATGCGCACGTACGCGTCGTACATCTTGCGGTACGACTCGTTCAGGCCGGCCGCATCCTTGTCGAACGAATACGCGTCCTTCATGATGAATTCGCGGCCGCGCATCACGCCGAAGCGCGGGCGGATCTCGTCGCGGAACTTCGTCTGGATCTGGTAGAAGTTCACCGGCATCTGCCGGTAGCTCTTGATCTGGTTGCGCGCGATGTCGGTGACGACTTCCTCGTGCGTCGGCCCGATCACGAAATCGTTGTCCTTGCGGTCCTTGAAGCGCAGCAGCTCGGGGCCGTACTGCTCCCAGCGGCCCGACTCCTGCCACAGCTCGGCCGGCTGCACGGCCGGCATCAGCAGCTCGATGGCGCCCGCCCGGTTCATTTCCTCGCGCACGATCGCCTCGACCTTGCGAATCGAACGCAGGCCGACCGGCAGGTAGTTGTAGATGCCGCCGGCGACGCGACGGATCATGCCGGCGCGGACCATCAGCTTGTGGCTGACGATCTCTGCGTCGGCGGGTGCCTCTTTCAGGGTGCCGATAAAGAAACGGGAAGCTTTCATGCGGACGGTTCCAAAAACGGCGCCCCCAGGCGGGGCGCCCGAAAAAGTTTCAAGGTGAAAAAGCGGCGCGCCGCGAACGACGATGGCGCAGATGACGTAGCAGACTAATCAGGGACAATTCAGCCGGTGTGCCCCGCGCGGATTCGCTCCGTCACGGTGCGCAGCGCCCGTTATCTGTTTATAATCAAAGCAATTTTAAAGGATTCGAAGGTGGTTGTATGCTGGATCGTGAAGGCTTTCGCCCGAACGTCGGCATCATCCTCTTGAACGCGCGCAACGAGGTGTTTTGGGGCAAGCGGCTCCGCGAGCATTCCTGGCAGTTTCCTCAAGGTGGGATCAAGTACGGCGAGACCCCCATGCAGGCGATGTACCGGGAACTGCACGAGGAAACGGGCCTGCATCCGGAACACGTCAAGATAATCGGCCGCACCCGCGACTGGTTGCGTTACGAGGTGCCTGACAAGTTCATCAAACGCGAAGTACGCGGTCATTACCGCGGCCAGAAGCAGATCTGGTTCCTGCTGCGGATGGTTGGACGCGATTGCGACATTTGCTTGCGCGCGACCGACCACCCGGAGTTCGATGCGTGGCGCTGGAACGAGTATTGGGTACCGCTCGATGCGGTGATCGAGTTCAAGCGGGATGTCTATCAGTTGGCGCTGACGGAACTGTCGCGCTTCCTGCGCCGCCCGGCGCAGCGAGCCGAGAAGCCGCGCGGGCCGCGTGTGTCGCGCTATCCGCGCGTCATTGGCGCACAGGCTCAAACGCTGACGATTGTCGACGCATCGGTGGTTTGTTCGGAGATCGAAGTGGAAGCGAGCACGCTCGACGAGATGCCGCCCCACGTGATCGTCGGCAAGTGACGAGTCGGACTGCATGACCGGGCGCGACCTTGGTGTCGCGCCCTTTTTTTACGAGGAATGCATATTGAAAGCGATTGCTCTCGCGCTCGCATCGATCGCCGCGATGGCCGCCCTGGCCGGCTGCGCGAACTCGAAAGCGCCGTCCAACAAGGATGACAGCGAGTTCGTGTACCTGCTCGACCGTCAGGGAACCTGGAAGGAAAACGCCGTCGACACGCTGCCGCCGCTGCCGCAAACGGGCGATCTGCTGCCGTTCAACGTGTCGCAGAACACACCGCTGAAGTTCTTCGTCGATGCGAAGTCCCTCGAGGTCGGCAGCGACGGCGTCGTGCGCTACGCAGTCGTCGTCACGAGCCCGGCCGGTGCGCGCAACGTGAACTACGAAGGCATCCGCTGCGACACCTACGAATGGCGCCAGTACGCCGGCCTGAACTCGGACCACAACGGCTGGGATCGCACCGTCGAGAACGACTGGCGGCGCATCGAGAACGGCGAGCTGAACGCCTACCACTCCGCGCTCTACCAGGACTACTTCTGCGCGAACAAGATGCCGCAGGGCTCGACCCGGCAGATCCTCGAAAACATCCGGTTCCACCGCACCGCGATGACGCAGTTGCGCTGACGGCACGCGATGCGGGTCGTCCGCATCGCCCTCCCGCCGGACAAAAAAGCCCGCATCGCGCGGGCTTTTTCATTTGAACGGCGGCATTTGGCCGGCGCTCACACCAGCACGAGGTTGTCGCGATGAATCAGTTCGGGCTCCAGCATGTAGCCGAGCACGGTCTCGATCTCGCCGCTCGGCTTGCGGTGAATCAGCTTCGTTTCCGCGCTGCTGTAGTTCGTGAGCCCGCGCGCCACCTCGCGCCCGTCCGGGCCGACGCACGCGATCACCTCGCCGCGCGCGAACGCGCCCTGCACGTCGATCACGCCGATCGGCAGCAGGCTCTTGCCGCCGGCCGTCAGCTTCTCGACCGCGCCCGCGTCGATCACGACATGGCCGCGCACCTGCAGATGGTCGGCCATCCATTGCTTGCGTGCCGCCATCCGCGCGGTACGGGCGATCAGTTGCGTGCCGATCGCCTCGCCGGCCGCCAGGCGCACGAGCACGTCGGACTCCCGGCCGCTCGCGATCACGGTATTCGCGCCGCTGTGGGCCGCACGCTTCGCCGCGAGGATCTTCGTCAGCATCCCGCCGCGACCGAGGCTCGAACCGGCCCCGCCCGCCATCGCCTCGAGCTCCGGTGCGCCCGCATTGGCCTCGCCGACGAGCGTCGCATTCGGGTCCTTGCGCGGATCGGCCGTGAACAGCCCCGACTGGTCGGTGAGGATGATCAGCGCATCGCCTTCGATCAGGTTCGCGACGAGCGCGCCGAGCGTGTCGTTGTCGCCGAACTTGATTTCGTCGGTCACGACCGTGTCGTTTTCGTTGATGATCGGCACGACGCCGAGCCGCAGCAGCGTGAGCAGCGTCGAGCGCGCATTCAGGTAGCGCTCGCGGTCCGCCAGATCGGCGTGCGTGAGCAGGATCTGCGCAGTGCGGATGCCGTGCTCGGTGAAGCGGCTCTCGTAGACTTGCGCGAGCCCCATCTGGCCGACCGCGGCAGCGGCCTGCAGCTCGTCGATTTCCCGCGGCCGCTTGCTCCAGCCGAGCCGCTGCATGCCTTCGGCAATCGCGCCCGAACTGACGAGCACGACTTCCTTGCCCTGCGCACGCAACGCGGCGATCTGGGCTGCCCAGCGGCCGATTGCAGCATGATCGAGCCCCTTGCCGTCGTTGGTCACGAGGCTGGAACCCACTTTCACCACCAATCGCTTCGAATCCGCGATGATCGAACGCATCCTGCACTGTCTCCTGTATCTGATGCCGGCCCGCCGGGCGCGATGGAACGCCGACGCCGGGCGGCACGCCCGGCGCGTGATCTGACCGCCTGACCGTTCAGGCGTCGTCGCCCGGGGCCGCGCCGCCCTTCGCCGGCGGCGCATCGCGGAAACGCACGTCCGCCGCGAGATCCTCCGCCTCCGCCGCGCGATGCGCGTCCGAATGTTCGGAGAGGTAGTCGTAGATCGCGTAGCACAGTGCTTCGCAGCCCTGGCCCGTCAGCGCCGAGATCTCGAACACCGGGCCGTCCCAGCCGAAACGGTCGAGGAAATCCGCGACGCGCGCCTCGCGCTCGTCTTCCGGCACCATGTCCAGCTTGTTGAGCACGAGCCAGCGCGGCTTCTCGTAGAGCGCCTCGTCATACTTGCGCAGTTCGCCGACGATCGCCGTCGCTTCCGCGACCGGATCGACGCTTTCGTCGAACGGCGCGAGATCGACCAGATGCAGCAGCACGCCGGTACGCTGCAGGTGACGCAGGGAATTGATGCCCGAGGCCCGCGCCTTCGGCCGCCCCTTCGATCAGCCCCGGGATATCGGCGATCACGAAGCTCTTGCTCGGGCCGACCCGCACCACGCCGAGATTCGGCGCAAGCGTCGTGAACGGGTAGTCGGCGATCTTCGGCTTCGCATTCGACACCGACGAGATGAAGGTCGACTTCCCCGCGTTCGGCATGCCGAGCAGGCCGACGTCGGCGAGCACCTTCAGCTCGAGCTTCAGCATGCGCCGCTCGCCCGGCTTGCCGTCCGTCTTCTGGCGCGGCGCGCGGTTCGTGCTCGACTTGAAATGCAGGTTGCCGAGACCGCCGGCGCCGCCCTGCGCGAGCATCACCTGCTGGTCGTGCTCGGTCAGGTCGGCGATCAGCTCGCCCGTTTCCATGTCGCTGATGATCGTGCCGACCGGCATGCGCAGCGTGACGTCGTCGCCGCCCTTGCCGTAGCAATCCGAGCCGCGACCGTTTTCGCCGTTGCGCGCGAGGTGCTTCTTCGCGTAACGGTAGTCGATCAGCGTGTTGATGTTGCGGTCGGCGATCGCGTAAACGCTGCCGCCCCGGCCGCCGTCGCCGCCGTCCGGCCCGCCGAACGGGACGAATTTCTCGCGGCGCATCGACGCGCTGCCATCGCCTCCGTCGCCGGCGATGACTTCGATTCGTGCTTCGTCAATGAACTTCATTCGTCACTCCGCCCAGTATTTCCGCTATTGTGCCGCGCGCCGGCACGCTTGAACAATCTGCCGTTCGGCCGATCGACCGCCGGTTGCGCGAGGGTCGCCGGTCCGCACTGGCGGGCGGCGACCCAATAAAAAAGGCCCCGCGAAGACTGCGGGGCCTTTCGGCTACGAAGCCCGTGGGTGCCTGACTTAGGCAGCCGCCGGGACGACGATGACCAGATGCTTCTTGTCCGCGCCCTTCGTCGCGAACTTGACGTGACCGTCGACCAGCGCGAACAGGGTGTGATCCTTGCCCATGCCGACGTTCTCGCCAGCGTGCATGCGCGTGCCGCGCTGACGCACGATGATGCCGCCAGCGTTGATTGCCTGGCCGCCGTACACTTTCACGCCGAGACGTTTCGACTCGGAGTCGCGGCCGTTCCGGGAAGAGCCGCCTGCCTTTTTGTGTGCCATCTGATTGCTCCTTTACCGAGGCGCTTACGCGTTGATCGCGTCGATGCGCAGCTCAGTGTAGTTCTGGCGGTGGCCGCCGTGCTTTTGGTAGTGCTTCCGGCGACGCATCTTGAAGATGGTGACCTTGGCATGACGACCGTGCGACACAACGGTGGCCTTGACGGAAGCCCCACTGACCAGCGGCGTACCGAACTGAATCGATTCGCCTTCGCCCACTGCGAGAACCTGGTCGAGCGTGATTTCAGCGTCAATGTCAGCCGGTATCTGTTCTACTTTGAGTTTTTCGCCAACGGCAACCTTGTACTGCTTGCCGCCGGTTTTTATGACCGCGTACATTGAGAACCTCACTCTGGATCCAATTTTTCCGCACACCACGCGCGGAAAACACGTGATTATACATGGGCTTAGCATCCAAGTCAAAGCCGATCGACGATTGCCGCGCGCGGGCTTCGGCCGGACGGCCAAAATCGCGCCGCTGGTACGTCTGACAGACCGGCATATCGCGGATTCGACTTATAATCCGCCGCATCACCCAATTCCATCATCATGTCGTCGTCCACCGCCTCCCCCACCCTCAGCGCCGCCCACCTGCTCGCCCCGATCACCAGCGACATGGAGCAGGTGAATCGCGTTATCCGGCAAAGCCTCGCGTCCGACGTGCTGCTGATCAACCAGATCGCCGAATACATCATCGGCGCGGGCGGCAAGCGGCTGCGTCCGGCGTTGCTGCTGCTCGTCGCCGGCGCGCTCGGCGAAACGTCGCACCAGCGGCACGTGCTGGCCGCCGTCGTCGAGTTCATCCACACGGCCACGCTGCTGCATGACGACGTCGTCGACGAATCCGAGCTGCGCCGCGGCCGCCAGACGGCCAATGCGCTGTTCGGCAACGCGGCGAGCGTGCTGGTAGGCGACTACCTCTACTCGCGCTCGTTCGAGATGATGGTCGGCGTCGGCAAGATGCGCGTGATGGAGATCCTGTCCGAAGCGACGACGATCATTTCGGAAGGCGAGGTGCTGCAGCTCCTCAACATGCACGACGCGGACGTCGACGAAACGCGCTACATGCAGGTGATCCGCTACAAGACGGCGAAGCTGTTCGAGGCGTCGGCGCGCCTGGGCGCGGTGCTCGCGGGCGCCGATGCGCCGACCGAGGCCGCCGCCGCCGAATACGGCCGCCGGATCGGCACCGCGTTCCAGATCATGGACGACTGGCTCGACTATGCGGGCACCGCCGAGGCAATGGGCAAGAATGCCGGCGACGACCTGCGCGAAGGCAAGCCGACGCTGCCGCTCATCTATCTGATCGAGCGCGGCACGCCCGAACAGTCGGCGCTCGCACGCGAGGCGATCGAACACGGCGGCACCGATCGCTTCGACACGATTTTCGAAGCGATCACGCGCTCGGGCGCGCTCGATCACACGCTTGAATGCGCACGCCAGGAAGCGCAGGCGGCCGCCGCGGCGATTGCCGCGTTCCCCGATTCGATCTACAAGGAAAGCCTGCTCGGGTTGTGCTCATACTCGACGTCGCGGCAATCGTAAACACGCCGCGAACGCGAAGCGATGCGTTGTCTCGAAAATTTTCTTCATCAAAGTATTCCCTTTTAGAAAAAACATCGTTATAGTTACGTTCTTGCTTGTGACGACGCAGCGATTCTTAACGAAGACGGCGAAGTCAGAAGAGCAAAAATCGGGGTGTAGCTTAGCCTGGTAGAGCGCTACGTTCGGGACGTAGAGGCCGGAGGTTCGAATCCTCTCACCCCGACCAGATTTAAAAAAACCGTGCACCGCGTGCACGGTTTTTTCGTCCGGCCGCCGCGGGCCCTCGTGTCGCGCGCGACACATCGCGGTCGCCGGCCTCTGCTATATTTCCCCCAT
Organism: Burkholderia sp. LAS2; assembly: GCF_018417615.1. Lineage (NCBI taxonomy): Bacteria > Pseudomonadati > Pseudomonadota > Betaproteobacteria > Burkholderiales > Burkholderiaceae > Burkholderia > Burkholderia sp. LAS2. Next base: position 1,036,663 of record NZ_CP071052.1, on the reverse strand, counting down.
CCCTGTCCTTCACTGCCCTTTCCAACGCGTGGACCAAATTCCCTTATGGGCGCAAATCGGCGCCGTCTTCCTGCTTCTTCTCTGTTCCAGCTTCTTTTCCATTTCCGAGACCGCGATGATGGCGCTCAACCGCCATCGGCTGAAGCATCTCGCAGGTCAAGGCGCACTCGGCGCGAAAACCACGCAGGGGCTTCTCACGCGCACTGACTTGCTGCTCAGCGTGATCCTGATCGGCAACAACCTGTTCAACACGATCATCCCGGTCCTCACGACGTCGCTCGCGCTCCATACGTTCGGCCGCAACAACCTCGCGCTGTCGATCGCCACCGGCGTCGTCGCGTTCCTGATCATCGTGTTCGCGGAAATCGCGCCGAAGATCGTCGGCGCGACGTTCCCCGAACGCATCGCGCTGCCCGCGAGCCTCGTGATCGCCCCGCTGATGCGCGTGTTCAAGCCGGTCGTGTGGTTCGTCAACGCGCTCGCGAACGGCGTGCTGTGGGTACTGCGCATCAACACGAAGACGGGCCGCGACCAGCGGATGTCGGCCGACGAGCTGCGCGCCATCGTGCTCGAATCGAGCAGTTTCATGCCGACCAAGCACCGCAGCATCCTGCTCAACCTGTTCGACCTCGAGAACATCACGGTCGACGACGTGATGGTCCCGCGCCGCCAGATCGAGTCGCTCAACTTCTACGCGCCGCTCGACGACATCCTGCATCAGCTCGAAACCTGCTATCACAACCGGCTGGTCGTCTACGAAGGCGACATCGACAAGGTGCTCGGCGTGCTGCACGTGCGCAAGACGCTCACCGGGCTGCACAACCAGGATTTCGACCGCGAGACGCTCCGCGCGCTGCTCGCCGAACCGTACTACGTGCCGTCCGGCACGCCGGTGGTCCAGCAGCTCCAGTTCTTCCAGGAAACCCGGCAGCGCACCGCGCTCGTCGTCAACGAGTACGGCGAACTCGAAGGGCTCGTCACGCCCGAGGACATCATCGAGGAACTGATCGGCGAATTCACGACGTCGATGCCGCGCAGCGAACGCGCGGGCGGCTGGGACGAGAACGGCGAATGCATCGTGTCGGCCAGCATGCCGCTGCGCGAGCTGAACCGCTGGCTGCACCTGAAACTGCCGACCGACGGGCCGAAGACGCTGAACGGACTGGTACTCGAGATCCTCGAGGAAATTCCGGAAGACGACGTGTGCCTGAAAATCGGCGACGTGATGCTCGAGGTGATGCGCAGCGACGATCAGGCAGTACGCACCGTCAAGCTCTTCAAGCCGCGCGGCACGCGCACCGTGCGCGCCGCCTCGCGCTAGGGCCGGTTCACGCTAATAACGGGCTAGCGCTAGCCGAACGGCCGACTGCCGGCGCTGGCCGCGACGCGCGATGATCTGCGCATCACGGTCAACTGGCGGCCAGCGTGCCGGCTCACATGCACTTTCCTTCCTCCGCGGCGTCGCTACACGCGCGGTCGGCGCCCGCGCACGCCGACGCGCCGCCCGCCGACACGCCCCATGCACTCGATGCGGCCCAGCTCGACGATGCCCCCGCCGTACGGCTGCTGACGGACACGCTGCACGCGGCGCGCGTGCGCGACGCGTCGGACATCCACGTCGAGCCGTTCGAAGCCGGCTGGCGCATCCGTCTGCGCATCGACGGCGTGCTGCATGAACACGCGCGACCGCCGCTGCACCTGCGCGATGCGCTCGTCACGCGGATCAAGGTGCTCTCGCGCATGGACATCGCCGAGCGGCGGCTTCCGCAGGACGGCCGGCTGCGCATCGCGATCGACGGCGGCACGCGCGGCGACTATCGTGTCAGTTCGCTGCCCACGCTGTTCGGCGAAAAGCTCGTGCTGCGGCGGCTCGAAACGCTGCCGCCCGATCTCACGCTGGCCAACCTCGGCTTCGATGCGCGGCAGGCGGCCGCGATGGAGGCCGCGATCCGCGCGCCGCATGGCCTCGTGCTCGTCACGGGCCCGACCGGCAGCGGCAAGACGCTGTCGCTCTACTGCGCGCTGCAAATGCTCGATCGCGACGCGCACAACGTCTGCACGGTCGAGGATCCCGCCGAGATCCAGCTCGACGGAATCAATCAGGTCGGCGTCGCCGACAAGGCGGGGCTCACGTTCGCGACGGCGCTGCGCGCGCTGTTGCGACAGGACCCGGACGTCATCATGGTCGGCGAGATTCGCGATGCGGAGACGGCCGACGTCGCGATCAAGGCCGCGCAGACCGGCCATCTCGTGTTGTCGACGCTGCACACGAACGACGCGCCGGCAGCCGTCGCGCGGCTGCTCGACATCGGCGTCGCGCCGTACAACCTCGCCGCCGCGCTGCACCTCGTCACCGCGCAACGCCTCGTCCGGCGCCTGTGCGTTCACTGCCGCGCGCCTTCGGACGCATCGGCGCGCGCGCTGCGGGAATCCGGCTGCGACCCGGCGGCGCTGGCGGCCGGCTGGCGGCCGTTCGTCGCGCGCGGCTGTTCCGCCTGTCACGGGATCGGCTATCGCGGCCGCATCGGCCTGCATCAGACGATGCCGGTCTCGCCGCGCTGGCCGAGCGCATCGTCGCGCGGGCGAGCGTCGGCGAACTCGCGCACTGCGTGGCGGCCGAAGGCGTGCGCACGCTACGCGACGCGGCATTCGCGCGCGTCATGGACGGCACGACGAGCCTCGCGGAAGCCGTCGCCGCCACCCCCGCCGCGTGAACGTGCGCACGCCGCCGCGCGAAACCCGCTTCGCATGGCGCGGCCGCCATCGCGACGGCTCTCCACGCCGCGGGATCGTCATCGCGTTCGACGCCTCGGCCGCGCGCGCCACGCTCGCGCGCGACGGCATCGCGGTACTGTCGCTCGACGTCCGCGGGCCGGCCCGTCCGCCTACGGCGGCCGCGCGCGACATCACGCGCTTCACGCGCCAGCTCGCGAGCCTGCTGCAGGCCGGCCTGCCGCTCGCGCCGTCGCTCGAGATGCTCGCGCGCACCCGCACGCGCGACGGCGTGCCGCGCATTGCCGCGGGTCTCGCCCGCGAGATCGTCGGCGGCCGGCGCTTCGCCGATGCGCTCGCACGCTATCCATCGCAATTCGGCACGCTGTATCGTCAGTTGATCGAGGTCGGCGAAGCGTCCGGTTCGCTCGGCGTCGTGCTGACACGGGTCGCGGAACACCGCGAGCGCGCCGATGCGCAATGGCGCAAGCTGCGCGCCGCACTCGCGTATCCGGCCGCCGTCATCCTGTTCGGGCTCGCGATCTCCGCTGCATTGATGATGTGGGTCGTGCCGACCTTCCGGCAGATCTTCGACGGTTTCGGGGCCGCGCTGCCCGCGCCGACCCGCGCGCTGCTCGCGCTGTCCTCCGCGCTGTCGGCGTGGGGCGGCGTACTCCTGGCCGGCGCGGCCGCCACGGGCCTTGCCGCGCGGCACGCGCTGCGGCGCTCGGCCGCGCTGCGTCACGCGCTCGCGCGGCGCCTGCTGCGCGCTCCGCTCGCAGGCAGCGCGCTCGAGCGATACGCTGCCGCACGCTGGTGCCGCTCGCTGGCGACCCTGCTCGGCGCCGGCGTGCCGCTCGCCGATGCGTTCGCCACGCTGGAGCGCACGGCCGGCCACCCGGTGTTCGCGCACGCCACCGCGCACATCGCCGCACGCGTGTTGCGCGGCGTACGTCTGGCCGATGCGATGCATTCGGCCGGCTGCTTTCCGGACGACGTCGTGCAGCCGATCGCCGTCGCCGAGGAAACCGGTGCGCTCGACACGATGCTTGCCGACATCGCCGCGCTGTGCGAACGCCAGCTGGACGCGCGCCTCGATGCGCTCGCGGCGCTCGGCGAACCGTTGATCGTGATCGTGCTGGGCGCACTCGTCGGCGGTCTCGTGATCGCGATGTATCTGCCGATCCTTCAACTCGGCAACGTGGTGTAGCATCGCAACCGATTCTGTCGCCTTTTAAGTCCGAACCTTGAGCCTCATGACGCCCGCGCCCCTGTCCGCCGTTTCCGATTCGCCCGAGAGCACGCTGCTCGCGCTGGCGATGCTGCCGCCCGCGCTGCAGTATGCGTTCGCGGTCGTCGTCGGCCTTTGCATCGGCAGCTTCCTGAACGTGGTCGTGCACCGGTTGCCCGTGATGATGCAGCGCGCATGGCAGGCCGAGATCGCCGAGGCGACGGGCACCGCGAGCGCCCCGCCCGACGACGGTTATCCGCCGCGCTACGATCTGTGGCGCCCGCGCAGTGCCTGCCCGCATTGCGGCCACGTATTGCGCGCGTGGGAAAACATCCCGCTCGTCAGCTACCTGATGCTGCGCGGGCGCTGCCGGCGCTGCGGCCATGCGATCGGCATCCGCTACGTGCTCGTCGAGATCGCGTGCGCAGGGCTCGCCGCCGGCTCGCTCGCGGCGTTCGGCCCGACCGTCGCCGCGCTTGCCGCGTTCGCGTTGTGCGCGGCGCTGCTCTCGATGAGCGCGATCGATATCCGGACCGGCTACCTGCCCGACTCGATGACGCTGCCGCTGCTGTGGGCAGGGCTCGTGCTGAACCTCGGCGGCACCTTCACGTCGCTGCGCTCGGCCGTGATCGGCGCGATGGCCGGCTACCTGTTCCTGTGGTCGATCTACTGGCTGTTCAAATGGCTGCGCGGCATCGAGGGCATCGGTTTCGGCGACCTGAAGCTGCTTGCCGCGCTCGGCGCATGGATGGGCTGGGCCGCGCTGCCGCAGGTCGTGCTGTTCGCGGCGGTGACCGGCGCGATCGTCGGGCTCGTCGCAACCTGGCGCGGCCGCATGCGCTTCGAGGAGCCGATTCCGTTCGGCCCGTTCCTCGCGGCCGGCGGCGTCGCCACGCTGTTTTTCGGCACCCCTTTCTATGCGGCGCTCGGAGGCTGACATGTTTTCCGTAGGACTCACGGGCGGCATCGGCAGCGGCAAGACGACCGTTGCCGACCTGTTCGGCGCCCGTGGCGCATCGCTCGTCGATACCGACCTGATTGCCCACCGCATCACCGCGCCGGGCGGCCTCGCGATGCCCGCGATCGAGCAGGCTTTCGGTCGCGACTTCGTGGCCGCCGACGGCTCGCTCGATCGCGCGAAGATGCGCACGCTGATCTTCAGCGACGACGCCGCGCGCCGGCGCCTCGAAGCGATCACGCATCCGCTGATCCGCGCGGAGACCGATCGCGACGCGCGCAAAGCGCGGGGTCCGTACGTAATGTTCGTCGTGCCGCTGCTCGTCGAGTCGGGCACCTGGAAGGCGCGCAGCGATCGCGTGCTCGTCGTCGACTGCCCGGTCGAAACGCAGATCGCGCGCGTGATGCGGCGCAACGGTTTCACGCGCGAACAGGTCGAAGCGATCATCGCGCGACAGGCGTCGCGCGAAGCCCGCCTCGCGGCGGCCGACGACGTGATCGTCAACGACGCGCTCACGCCCGACGCGCTCGCCGCGCAGGTCGATGCACTGCACCAACGCTATGTCGAATTCGCGGCCGCCGCGCACTGAGCATCGCGCGCAATCGTGATGGTGTACGAAATTGGCGCGTTGCTAGGGTAGAGAGGGGGCATTAGAATGTCCTTCATTGTTTCAATCCCTACCCAAGAGGCGAGCGCGCTTGATTCTTTACGAGTATCCGTTCAACGAGCGAATTCGCACGCTGTTGCGTCTCGAAGATCTGTTCGAGCGCTTCACGTTCTTTTTGGCTCAGGAGGACCCGCGTGAACACCACGTCGCGCTGACGACGCTGTTCGAAATCGCCGAGGTAACGGGCCGCGCGGACCTGAAATCGGATCTGATGAAGGAGCTCGAACGTCAACGCCAGACGCTCGCCCCCTTTCGCGGCAATCCGGGCATCGAGCAGAACGCGCTCGAGGCCGTGCTCGGCGAAATCGAGCAGACGCTCGCGAATCTCGCGCAGATGCAGGGCAAGACCGGCCAGCACCTCGTCGACAACGAGTGGCTCGCCAGCATCCGCAGCCGCGCGGTGATTCCGGGCGGTACCTGCAAGTTCGACCTGCCGTCGTACTACGCGTGGCAGCAATGGCCTGCGGAGCAGCGGCGCCAGGACATCGCGAAGTGGGTCCTGCCGATGCTGCCGTTGCGCGACGCCGCGGCGATCGTGCTGCGGCTCGCGCGCGAATCGGGTCAGGCGTCGAAGGTCATGGCGATGCAGGGCAGCTACCAGCAGATGCTGTCCGGCCGCACCTACCAGCTGATGCAGGTACGGGTGCCGCCGGAGCTGCGCGTCATTCCCGAGGCGAGCGCCAACAAATACATGCTGTGGGTGCGGTTCACCATGCAGGACGGCGATGTACGGCCGCGCGCGGTGGACATCGACGTGCCGTTCCATCTGACACTGTGTAATCTGTAACGGCCACGTGCCGGATCGATGCTTTCGTATGACTACCGTTGTGAAATGTCCTTCGTGCGGCGCCGAAGTGCGCTGGACGCCTGAAAACAAGTTCCGTCCCTTCTGTTCGGCCCGCTGCAAGCAGCTCGACCTCGGCGCATGGGCCGCGGAAAAGTATCGGATCGGCGGCGCCTCCGACGAGGGTCCGTCGTCGGAAGAAGACGGCACGGACAACCGCCGCGACAGCTGAGCGGCGCGCGACGCCGCCGTCCGCTGATATGGCCCGCGTTTCAGGCGGGCCGCCGCGGCGTCATTGCGACGCCGCTTCCTTCTCGAGCAGTTCGAGCACCGGCAGCGCCGCCGGCAACAGCGGCGCAACCTCGACCGGCAGTTGCTGCCACACGAACGCCTGCCCTTCCTTGCTGTGCGGCTCGCCCGTCCAGCCCGTCACCTTGCAGAAATAGAGCCGCACATACGCGTGCGGATAATCGTGCTCGAGCGTGTGCCAGCGGTGGCTGGCCGTGACGTCAATGCCGAGTTCCTCGTGCAGCTCGCGCGCCAGCGCGTCCTCGACGCTTTCGCCGGCCTCCAGCTTGCCGCCCGGAAACTCCCAGTAACCTTCATACGGCTTGCCCGGCAGGCGCTGCGCGAGCAGATAACGCCCGTCCGGCTGCACCATCACGCCGACCGCGACTTCGGTCACCTTGCGACCGTCCGGCGCCCGCACGGCGCCCTGTGCCTGATCCGCGCTCATGCCTGCTCCTTGCGGCCCGACCAGTCCCGCGCGAACTGCCACGCGACGCGGCCCGAACGCGAGCCGCGCTCGAGCGCCCATACGAGCGCGTCGCCGCGCGCGGTCTCGATCTCCGCATCCGGGCAGCCGAAGTGACGCAGCCAGTGCGCGACGATGTCGAGGTAGTCGTCCTGCTTGAACGGATAGAAGCTGACCCACAGGCCGAAGCGCTCCGACAGCGAGATCTTCTCCTCGACGACTTCGCCGGGATGAATCTCGCCGTCCGGCAGATGCTTGTACGACTCGTTGTCGCTCATGTACTCGGGCAGCAAATGGCGGCGGTTCGACGTCGCGTAGATCAGCACGTTGTCCGACTGCGCGGCGATCGACCCGTCCAGCGCGACCTTCAGCGCCTTGTAGCCCGATTCGCCGTCCTCGAACGACAGGTCGTCGCAAAACACGATGAACCGCTCCGGACGCTGCGAGATCAGGTCGACGATGTCGCCGAGATCGTGCAGGTCGTCCTTGTCGACTTCGATCAGGCGCAGCCCGTCGTTCGCGTACGCATTCAAGCACGCCTTGATCAGCGACGACTTGCCGGTGCCGCGCGCGCCGGTCAACAGCACGTTGTTGGCCGGCTTGCGCTGCACGAACTGCCGCGTGTTCTGGTCGATCAGCACTTTCTGGCGATCGATGTTGTGCAGGTCGCCGAGCGTGATCGACGACACGGCCGGTACCGGCTGCAGGTAGCCGCGCCCCTGGCGCTTGCGCCAGCGGAACGCGTGCGCCGCGTTCCAGTCGATGGCCGCCGGTGCGGGCGGCAGCATTCCTTCGAGACGGCCGAGCAGCGCTTCCGCGCGCGTCAGAAACTGTTCAAGCTTGTCCATGTCGTTCGAGCGCTCCCGATCAGGAGCGGTAATCCGCGTTGATGCTCACGTAATCGTGCGACAGGTCGCACGTCCAGACGGTGGCCTGCGCGTCGCCACGACCGAGCAGCACGCGGATCGTGATCTCGCTCTGCTTCATCACGCGCTGGCCGTCCTCTTCCTGGTAGGCCGGGTTGCGGCCGCCCGCCTTCGCGACTAGCACGTCGTCCAGATAGAGGTCGATCTTGCCGACGTCGAGATCCGCGACGCCCGCATAGCCGATCGCCGCGAGAATCCGGCCCAGGTTGGGGTCGGATGCGTAGAAGGCCGTCTTCACGAGCGGCGAATGGCCGATCGCGTACGCGATCTGGCGGCATTCGGCGACGCTCTTGCCGCCTTCGACCTGCACCGTCATGAATTTCGTCGCGCCTTCGCCGTCGCGCACGATCAGTTGCGACAACACCTGAGCGACTTCCGTCACCGCGTCGCGCAGCACCGCATAGGCCGGCGAATCGGTCGACGTGATGGCCGGCAGCGAGCTCTTGCCCGATGCGATCAGGATGAACGAGTCGTTCGTCGACGTGTCGCCGTCGATCGTGATGCAGTTGAACGAGCGGTCGGCGACTTCCTTCACCAGCGTGTCGAGCACCGGCTGCGCGACGTTCGCGTCGAACGCGAGGAAGCCGAGCATCGTCGCCATGTTCGGCTTGATCATGCCCGCGCCCTTGCTGATGCCCGTCAGCGTGACCGTGTGACCGTCGATCGTCACCTGGCGCGACGTCGCCTTCGGCAGCGTGTCGGTCGTCATGATCGCCTGCGCGGCGTCGAACCAGTTCGCGGCCTGGCGGTTCGCGAGCGCGGCCGGCAGGCCGGCCTTCAGGCGGTCGATCGGTAGCGGCTCGAGGATCACGCCGGTCGAGAACGGCAGCACCTGCGCCGGCGCGATGCCCGCGAGACGCGCGAGCTCCGTGCAGGTCTCGCGTGCGTTCACGAGGCCCGGGTCGCCGGTGCCCGCGTTCGCATTGCCCGTATTCACGACCAGCGCGCGGATGCCCGCGCCGCCCGCACGGACCTTCGCCAGGTGCTCGCGGCAGACGGTGACCGGCGCCGCGCAGAAACGATTTTCGGTGAACACGCCCGCGACCGTCGCGCCTTCGTCGACGGAAATGACCAGCACGTCCTTGCGATTCGGCTTGCGGATGTTCGCTTCCGCCCAGCCGAGCGTGACGCCGGCGACGGGATGCAGTTGGGCGGGATCGATCGACGGAAAATTGACAGCCATGGGGCACACCTGCCGGATGGAAAATGCCGGCATGCGCCGGCATCGATTGGAAGAACCGGCGGCCCCACGCGGGCCGCCACAACTCACATCACTGACTCGACGCTGCGAACGACGCGGCACGCGTGACGCGCGCCGCCGCCGATCATGACAGCTTCCCGTGACATTGCTTGTACTTCTTGCCGCTGCCGCACGGGCACGGGTCGTTGCGGCCGACCTTCGGCATTTCGCCGCCGGGGCCGCTGTGCGTCATCGCGCTGCCGACCATGTCGGCCGTCGCCGTGGCCGCCGTGGCCGCCGTGGCCGCCGCGGCGGCCGTGACGTTCGCGACCGGCGCACCGGCGTCCGCGTAGTCGGCGTGCTGGTATTCGACGTTCTCGAGATGACCGCCGCGCTCCTCGATCTGCTCGGCCGCCTCCTCGAGCTGCTCCGGCGACTGGATCTGCACGTTCATCACGACGCGCGTGACTTCCTGCTTGATCGCGTCGAGCATCGCGGCGAACAGCTCGAACGCCTCGCGCTTGTACTCCTGCTTCGGATTCTTCTGCGCATAGCCGCGCAGATGGATGCCCTGACGCAGGTGGTCGAGCGCCGCGAGGTGCTCGCGCCACAGGCGGTCGACCGTCTGCAGCATCACCGAACGCTCGAACGCGCTGAACGATTCGCGGCCGACCAGCGCGACCTTCGCGTCGTACTGCTCGTCGGCGGCCGTCGTCACCGCGTCGAGAATCTCCTCGGCCGTGATCGACGACGACTCGTTCACCATTTCCTGGATCGCGAGGTCGAGCTGCCAGTCGTTGCGCAGCGCTTCCTCGAGCTCGGGCACGTCCCACTGCTCTTCGATGCTGCCTTCCGGCACGAACTGGCGGACGACCTCGGTGATCACGCCGTGACGCATCGCGGTGATCGTCTCGGTGATGTCGTGCGCTTCGAGCAGCTCGTTGCGCTGCTGGTAGATCACCTTGCGCTGGTCGTTCGACACGTCGTCGTATTCGAGCAGCTGCTTGCGGATGTCGAAGTTGCGCGCTTCGACCTTGCGCTGCGCCGATTCGATCGACCGCGTGACGATACCCGCCTCGATCGCCTCGCCTTCCGGCATCTTCAGGCGATCCATGATCGAGCGCACGCGGTCGCCCGCGAAGATGCGCAGCAGCGGATCGTCGAGCGACAGATAGAAGCGCGACGAGCCCGGATCGCCCTGGCGGCCCGCACGGCCGCGCAGCTGGTTGTCGATCCGGCGCGATTCGTGGCGCTCGGTACCGATGATGTGCAGGCCGCCCGCGGCCTTCACCTGCTCGTGCAGCGTTTCCCACTCGTCATGCAGCTGCTTGATGCGGCGTGCCTTTTCGTCGGCCGGAATCGCGTCGTCGGCGTCGATGAACGCGGCCTGCTTCTCGGCGTTGCCGCCGAGCACGATGTCGGTACCGCGACCGGCCATGTTGGTCGCGATCGTGATGCGCTTCGGACGGCCGGCTTCCGCGACGATCGCCGCTTCGCGCTCGTGCTGCTTCGCGTTCAGCACTTCGTGCGGCAGCCCGGCCTGCTTCAGCAGGTGCGACAGCAGCTCGGAGTTCTCGATCGAGGTCGTGCCCACCAGCACCGGCTGGCCGCGCTCGTAGCAGTCGCGGATGTCGCGGATCACCGCGTCGTAGCGCTCCTTGGCCGTCTTGTAGATCTGGTCCTGCTTGTCGATCCGCTTCGGCGGGCGGTTGGTCGGGATCACGACCGTCTCGAGGCCGTAGATCTCGTTGAATTCGTACGCTTCGGTGTCCGCGGTGCCGGTCATGCCGGCCAGCTTCGCGTACATCCGGAAGTAGTTCTGGAACGTGATCGACGCGAGCGTCTGGTTCTCGCTCTGGATCTTCACGTGCTCCTTCGCCTCGACCGCCTGGTGCAGGCCGTCGGACCAGCGGCGGCCGGCCATCAGGCGGCCCGTGAATTCGTCGACGATGACCACTTCGCCGTTCTGCACGACGTAGTGCTGATCCTTGTGGAACAGCGTGTGGGCGCGCAGCGCGGCGTACACGTGGTGCATCAGCGTGATGTTCTGCGGCGCGTACAGGCTCTCGCCCTCGCCGATCAGGCCCCATTCGGCGAGCAGGCGCTCGGCCTTCTCGTGGCCCGATTCCGTCAGGAATACCTGGCGCGCCTTCTCGTCGAGCGTGTAGTCGCCCGGCTTCTCGACGCCCGTGCCGTCGGCCTTCTCTTCGCCGATCTGGCGCTCGAGCAGCGGCGGCAGTGCGTTCATCCGCACGTACAGCTCGGTGTGATCCTCGGCCTGGCCCGAAATGATCAGCGGCGTCCGCGCTTCGTCGATCAGGATCGAGTCCACTTCGTCGACGACTGCAAAATTCAGTGCCCGCTGCACGCGCGCGTCGGTCTCGTAGACCATGTTGTCGCGCAGGTAGTCGAAGCCGAATTCGTTGTTCGTGCCGTACGTGATGTCCGCCGCGTACGCCTGCTGCTTCTGGTCGTGCTCCATGCCGGACAGGTTGATGCCGACCGACAGACCGAGGAAGTTGTAGAGGCGCGCCATCCATTCGGCGTCGCGCTGCGCGAGGTAATCGTTGACGGTCACGACGTGCACGCCGCGGCCGGCCAGCGCGTTCAGGTACACGGGCAGCGTCGCGACGAGCGTCTTGCCCTCGCCGGTGCGCATTTCCGCGATCTTGCCGTAGTGGAGCACCATGCCGCCGATCATCTGCACGTCGAAGTGCCGCATCTTCAGCACGCGGCGGCTCGCCTCGCGACAGACCGCGAAGGCCTCGGGCAGCAGCTTGTCGAGCGACTCGCCGGCCGCGACCCGCTGGCGGAATTCGTCCGTCTTGCCGCGCAACTGGTCGTCCGTCAGCTGCTCGATCTGCGTTTCGAGCGCATTGATCGTCGCGACGGTCTTTTGGTATTGCTTGACGAGCCGCTGGTTGCGGCTGCCAAAAATTTTCTGGAGAAAACCGGTTGTCATCGGATCGGATCCTGCGTCGCAGCACCGGCGCCCGGCGCGTGTTGCGCGCCCCGGCGCCCGAGCCTCGGCGGCTTAGCGAATTAGTGGACTCAAACGACGAATTTTAGCACGCGGGGCCGCATGCGCCTGCGTCCCGGCCGAACGGCCATTGCGCGCCGGGGCCGGGTGGGCGTGGGCGAAAGCCGCCCGTGCGCGGGCCGGCGCGGGTACAATCGGCTGCAACGTCCGCGCGCGTGCGCGCTCGAAGAAAGCCTCGATGAACCGATTTTCCAAGCGTTTCGGCCCGCTCGCCGCCTATCGCCCGCAACCCGTGTCCGAAGTGCTCGGTCGTACCGACGCATTCGCGGCGCTGCGCGCCGGCGTCGAGCAGATCGCGTCGCTGCAGCGCGACCTCGGCGCGTGCCTGCCCGACTATCTGGCGAATCACGTCGAACCGGGCTTCATCAAGGACGGCACCCTGACCCTCTTTGCCGCGCACAATGCGCTGGCCGCCCGGCTGCGACAAGTCGAAGTGCGACTGCTCGGCGATCTCCAGAAGCGCGGCTGGCCCGTGACGACGCTGCGCGTGCGCGTGCGGCCGAAGGACGCGCCGGAGCCGCCGCACGTGAAGCAGGCGCGGATGACGTCGACCGGCGCCGCCGCGCTGCGCGACCTCGCCGACCACCTCGAACCGTCGCCGCTGCAGGCTGCGCTCGCACGGATGGCGGCGCGGCACGGCGCGAAACCGCGCTGACTGCCCCGGCCGCCAGCGGCGGCCAGCCAACAAAAAAGCGACCCGAGGGTCGCTTTTTTATCGCTTGCGGTAACGAATGCCGGTCACGCGAAGGCCGTCTGCGCGTCGAACGCGAACCCCTTCGGCGCAGCCTGCGGATCGTCGAACGTCACGATGTCGTACGCGTCTTCGTGTGCGAGCAGCTCGCGCAGCAGCGCATTGTTCAGCCCGTGGCCCGACTTGTACGCGGTGTACGATGCCAGCAGCGGATGGCCGACCACGTAGAGGTCGCCGATCGCATCGAGCATCTTGTGCTTCACGAACTCGTCGTCGTAGCGCAGCCCGTCGTTGTTCAGGATCCGGTACTCGTCGAGCACGATCGCGTTGTCCATGCTGCCGCCGCGGGCGAGACCCAGCTCGCGCATCATTTCGACTTCATGGGCAAAACCGAACGTGCGCGCGCGCGCGATCTCGCGCACGTACGACGTATTCGCGAAATCGACCTCCAATTCCTGGCCGGTCTTGTCGACGGCCGGGTGACGGAAGTCGATCGTGAACTTCAGCTTGAAGCCGAAATACGGATCGAGACGCGCGAACTTGTCGCCATCGCGGATTTCGACCGGCTTCTTCACCTGGATGAAGCGCTTCGGCGCGTACTGCTCTTCGATGCCGGCGGATTGAATCAGGAACACGAAGGACGCGGCGCTGCCGTCCATGATCGGGATTTCCTCGGCCGTCACGTCGACATAGAGGTTGTCGATGCCGAGGCCGGCGCACGCCGACATCAGGTGCTCGACCGTCGACACGCGCGCGCCATCCTTCTGCAGCACCGACGCGAGCCGCGTGTCGCCGATCGACATCGCGGAGGCCGGGATATCGACGGGCGTGGGCAGGTCGACGCGCGTGAACACGATACCCGTGCCCGGCGCAGCCGGACGGAGCGTCAGTTCGACCTTGCGGCCCGAGTGGAGACCGATACCCACGGTCTTCACGATGGATTTGATGGTGCGCTGCTTCAACATGGTCTTCTTCGTCTTGATTGAAGATATCAATCAGGAGTTATATTCGATAGGCGAGATTATAGCGTAATTCCCAATTCAACGCTGTTTGAAACTGCGTATCAATCTGTTTCGTCTGTTTACCCGCGCCGATACGGGACGGGCCAATGCCCGGAACGGAGGCGTTTCCGGTCATCGGCCCGTGTTACAACTGCCCTGAGGCCGGTGAGCAGCGTTGCCGGAAGGCAACGGCGCACCGCACGATCAGGACGTCAACGTCGCGAGAACACTCGCCGCATCGCTCACTTCGAACTTGCCCGGCGCCTCGACGGCCAGCGTCTTGACCACACCGCCGTCAATCACCATCGCGTAGCGCAGGGAACGAATTCCCATGCCACGCGCGGACAAATCCTGCGTCAGCCCCAGCGCATGAGTGAAAGCCGCGCTGCCGTCCGCCATCATGCGCACCTTGCCCGCGGTGTGCAGATCACGTCCCCATGCGCCCATCACGAATGCGTCGTTGACGGACACGCACCAGATCTCGTCGATCCCCGCCGCGCGCAGTTGCTCGGCGTGTTCGACGTAGCCCGGCACATGCTGCGCCGAGCAGGTCGGCGTGAACGCGCCCGGCAATCCGAAGATCACCACCCGCTTTCCCACAACCTGGTCGCGCACGCTGTAGGCGTTCGGCCCCAGCGTGCACCCTTCGCGCGCATCGTCGATGAACTCGAACAATTGCGCGTCGGGCAGCGCGTCGCCCACTTGAATCATGGCTGGTCCCTCATAGCGATACGGTTTTTCAGCGTGTCGCGGACAGCACGGCCCATCCCGCTCCGCTCACGCGAAGAGGGCACGTTTCCCGGCCCGGCGTCGCATCCGACGCGGCCTGTCGTGATCCGTGGCATCCGTCACGCCGGCGTTACCGCGGCAACTTCGCCGCGGCTTCGCCTGTGTGCGTCGTCAGTCAGCCTGCTTGCGCAGGAAAGCCGGGATGTCGTACGTGTCCACCCCCTTCTCCTGCAGCGCCTGCACGTGCGATGCCGCGGTTTCGCGCGAGTTGCGCCACACCGCCGGCGTATCGAGCGCGCCGTAGTCGGCCGTGCTGACGTGTTGCGCCGGCGCATAGCCGTGCGACACCGCGCTGACCGGCTGGTTGTCCGTACCCGTGCGCAGCAGCGTCATCGGTGCCGACTGCTGCTTCTTCGCCGCACGGCCCAGCCCCGTCGCCACGACCGTCACGCGCAGTGCATCGCCCATCGCGTCGTCGTACACCGCACCGAAGATCACCGTCGCATCTTCCGCCGCGTAGCTCTTGATCGTGTTCATCACTTCGCGCGTTTCCGACAGGCGCAGCGAACGGCTCGACGTGATGTTGACCAGCACGCCGCGCGCGCCCGACAGATCGACGCCTTCGAGCAGCGGGCTCGCCACGGCCTGTTCCGCCGCGAGGCGTGCGCGATCGACGCCGGCAACCGTCGCCGTGCCCATCATCGCCTTGCCCTGCTCGCCCATCACCGTCTTCACGTCTTCGAAGTCGACGTTCACGAGGCCGTCGACGTTGATGATTTCCGCGATACCCGCCACCGCGTTGTTCAACACGTCGTCCGCGCACTGGAAGCACTTGTCCATCTCGGCGTCATCGCCCATCACGTCGAACAGCTTGTCGTTCAGGACGACGATCAGCGAGTCGACGTGATCCTCCAGTTGCTGCGAGCCTGCTTCGGCGACGCGCATGCGCTTGCCGCCCTCGAACTCGAACGGCTTGCTGACGACACCGACCGTCAGAATGCCCATCTCCTTCGCGATCTGCGCGACCACCGGTGCCGCGCCCGTGCCCGTGCCACCACCCATGCCGGCCGTGATGAACACCATGTGCGCGCCGCGCAGTGCGTCGGCGATGCGCTCGCGCGCTTCTTCCGCTGCCGCACGACCCATTTCCGGCTTCGCACCGGCGCCCAGACCCGTGTTGCCGAGCTGGATCACCGACGATGCGCGCGAACGCGACAGCGCCTGCGCGTCCGTGTTCATCACGATGAAGTCGACGCCCTGCACGCCGCGGTTGATCATGTGCTGGACGGCATTGCCGCCAGCGCCGCCAACGCCGACCACCTTGATGATGGTGCCGTTGGTCTCGGTTTCCAGCATTTCGAATTCCATTGTTGCCTCCGTCAAGAGAATGACTGCTACTCGGCCGTTATTCGGCAGGAGATCGGGCAACCCCCTGTCGCGCGCCAGCCGCCGGCACCAGCGCGAATTTCGATTCGGTATTTCAGAAGTTGCTCAGGAACCATTCCTTCATCCGCGAGAACACCTGCCCCGCGTTGCCGGACTGCACGGCGACCTTGCGGCCGCGCATGCGCTGCGCACTGCCTTCGACGAGCAGCCCCATCGCCGTCGAGTAGCGCGGATTGCGCACGACGTCGGACAGGCCGCCTGCATATTCCGGCGCACCGATGCGCACCGGCTTCAGGAAAATGTCTTCGCCGAGCTCGACCATGCCCGGCATCATCGACGCGCCGCCGGTAATGACCACGCCGGAGCTCAGGAGTTCTTCGTAACCCGATTCGCGCACGACCTGCTGCACGAGCGAGAACAGTTCCTCGACGCGCGGCTCGATCACGGCCGCGAGCGCCTGGCGCGACAGCGTGCGCGGGCCGCGTTCGCCGAGGCCCGGCACTTCCACCATTTCGTCCGGATCGGCAAGCGCCTGCTTCGCGATCCCGTAGCCGACCTTGATGTCTTCCGCATCCGGCGTCGGCGTGCGCAGCGCCATCGCGATGTCGCTCGTGATCTGGTCGCCAGCGATCGGAATCACCGCCGTGTGGCGGATCGCGCCTTCGGCGAAGATCGCGATGTCGGTCGTGCCGCCGCCGATGTCGACCAGCACCACGCCGAGATCCTTCTCGTCTTCGGTCAGCACCGCCAGCGACGACGCGAGCGGCTGCAGGATCAGGTCGTTCACTTCCAGCCCGCAGCGGCGCACGCACTTGACGATGTTCTGCGCGGCGCTCACCGCGCCCGTCACGATGTGCACCTTCACTTCCAGCCGGATGCCGCTCATCCCGATCGGCTCGCGCACGTCTTCCTGGCCGTCGATGATGAATTCCTGCGTGAGGATGTGCAGCACCTGCTGGTCGGTCGGGATGTTGATCGCCTTCGCGGTCTCGATCACGCGCGCGACGTCCGTCTGCGTGACTTCCTTGTCCTTGATCGCGACCATCCCGCTCGAGTTGAAGCTGCGGATGTGACTGCCCGCGATCCCGGTGAACACGTTGGTGATCTTGCAGTCGGCCATCAGCTCGGCTTCCTCGAGCGCGCGCTGGATCGACTGCACGGTGGCCTCGATGTTGACCACCACACCTTTCTTCAGACCCTTCGACTCGCTCTGGCCGAGACCGATCACCTCGTAGTGACCCTCGCCCTTCAGCTCGGCGACGATGGCCACCACCTTCGACGTGCCGATGTCGAGGGAAACCAGCAGATCCTTGTAGTCTTTGCTCATAAAGTGCTCTTGCGTGTGATCTCTCGTTACTTCTTGCGCTTGTCGGTATCGGTCAGGAACCGCATGCCTGCCGCGCGAATCGCGAATCCGTTCGGATAGCGCAGGTCCGCGTACTCGATGTCGTTGCCCCAACGCTCCGTGACGGCCGGCCACGCGGCGACCAGACGCTGGCTCCGGTCATGCAGCGTGTCGCTGTTGCGTTCCTTGCCCAGCTCGACCTGCATGCCGTTCGACAGCTTCACCGTCCACGCGTACCGCGCCGACAGCGTCACTTCTTCCGGCGCCGCCTTCAGCGGCGCGAACCATTTCCCGAAGTCGCGATACCGCGTGACGACTTCCTTCGCACTGCCTTCCGGGCCGTCGAACGCCGGCAGTTCCTGCTCCAGCTCGCCCTGGTTCGCGGTGAACAGCTCGCCGTCGACGCTCACCAGCTGATCGCTGCCCCAGGTCCCGAGCGGTTTGTACTCCTCGAGCGTGACAGCCAGCGCATTCGGCCACACCCGGCGCACGCTCGCGTGACGCACCCACGGCATCTGCTCGAACGCCGCGCGCGCCGTATCGAGATCGACCGTGAAGAAATTGCCCTTCAGCCGGCCGACCACGCCCGCGCGCACCGTGGGCGAATTGATGTGCTCGGTGTCGCCGTCGATCCGGATCTCCCGCAGCGCGAACGTCGGGCGCTGGATCAGCCAGTAGCAGCCGGCCGCCGCCAACACGAGCAGCAGCAGCGCGTACAGCGCGCTGGCGGCAAGGTTGAGTTGGCGAACGTTGTTCCACATACGTCGTTCCGTTCCTGCGTCAGTCGTTGAGCGTGAGCGACAGCACCTTCACGACCAGCTCCGAATAGCCGATGCCGACCGCGCGCGCGGCCTTCGGCGGCAGCGAGTGGTCGGTCATCCCGGGGGCCGTGTTCACTTCCAGGAAATACGCATTGCCGGCCGCGTCGACCATGAAATCCGCGCGCCCCCAGTCGGTGCAGCCGAGCACGTCGAACGCGCGGCGCGCGATGCGCTTCAGTTCCGCTTCCTGTTCCGCCGGCAGGCCGCACGGGATCAGGTACTGCGTATCGTCGGCGACGTACTTCGCGTGATAGTCGTAGAACTCGCCGGCCGGCACGATCTTGATCAGCGGCAGGTCGAGATCGCCGGCGATGCACGCGGTGTATTCGCCGCCGCCTTCGATGCTCTTCTCGACGATCACGATCTTGTCGTGCGTCGCGGCTTCCGACAGTGCGGCGGGCAACGCGTCGGCCGTCTTCACCTTCAACACCGCAACGCTCGAACCTTCGCTCGCCGGCTTCACGAACAGCGGCAGGCCGAGCTTCGCGACGATCTCCGTCGCGCGCGCCGCGTAGTCGTCACCGCGCATCACCGTCTCGAACGGCGGTGTCGGCACGCCCGTCTGCTGCCACACGAGCTTCGTGCGGAACTTGTCGAGGCCGAGCGCCGACCCGAGCACGCCGCTGCCCGTGTAGCGGATCCCGTAGAAATCGAGCGCGCCCTGGATCTGGCCGTTCTCGCCGTAGCCGCCGTGCAGCGCGTTGAACGCGCGCACGAAGCCTTCGTCCTTCAGCGCCGACAGCGGCCGCTCGGCCGGGTCGAACGGATGCGCGTCGACGCCTGCGTCGCGCAGGCCCTGCAGCACGAGGCGGCCCGAGGTGAGCGACACCTCGCGCTCGGCGGATTCGCCGCCGAACAACACCGCCACCTTGCCGAAACGTTTCGGATCGATCCCGCTCATGTCATCCCTTCTGTTGCGTGTTCTGCACGACCTTCGCCGGCACGCCGCCGATCGAACCCGCGCCCATCGTGATCACCACGTCGCCGTTCTGCGCGACCTTCGCCAATGCGTCCGGCACGTCGTCGACCGTCGCGACGAACACCGGGTCGACCTTCCCCGCCGTGCGCAGCGCACGCGACAGCGCGTCGCCGCTGGCCGTCGGGATCGCGGCCTCGCCGGCCGCGTAGACTTCCGTCAGCACCAGCGCATCGACCGTCGACAGCACGTTGACGAAATCGTCGAAGCAGTCGCGCGTGCGCGTGTAGCGGTGCGGCTGGAACGCCAGCACGAGGCGGCGGCCCGGGAACGCGCCGCGCGCGGCCGCGATCGTCGCTGCCATCTCGACCGGGTGATGACCGTAATCGTCGATCAGCGTGTACTGGCCGCCGTCCGCGCTCGGCACGTCGCCGTAACGCTGGAAGCGCCGGCCGACGCCGTTGAATTCCGCCAGCGCCAGCTGGATCGCGTCGTCCGACACGCCGAGATCGGTCGCGATCGCGATCGCCGCGAGCGCGTTCTGCACGTTGTGCAGGCCCGGCATGTTCAGCACGACCGCGAGCGGCGCACGCCCTTCGCGGATCACCGTGAAGTGCATCCGGCCGTCGCGCGCGTCGATGTCTTCCGCGCGCACCTGCGCGTCCGGCGACAGGCCGTAGCGCACGACCGGCTTCGAGATGAACGGGATGATCTGCCGCACGTTCGGATCGTCGACGCACACGACCGCGCTGCCGTAGAACGGCAGGCGCTGCGTGAATTCGATGAACGCCTGCTTCAGCCGCGCGAAATCGTGGCCGTAGGTGTCCATGTGGTCGGCATCGATGTTCGTGATGACTTCGATCACCGGATACAGGTTCAGGAACGACGCATCCGACTCGTCGGCCTCGGCGACGATGAAGTCGCCCGTGCCGAGCCGTGCGTTCGCGCCGGCGCTGATCAGCCGGCCGCCGATCACGAAGGTCGGGTCCAGCCCGCCCGCCGCGAGCACGCTCGCGACGAGGCTCGTCGTCGTGGTCTTGCCATGCGTGCCGGCGATCGCGATGCCCTGCTTCAGGCGCATCAGCTCGGCCAGCATCACCGCGCGCTGCACGATCGGCACGCCCTGGTGGCGCGCGGCCAGCACTTCCGGGTTGTCCGAGCGCACGGCCGTCGACACGACGACCGCGTTCGCGCCCTCGATGTTCGCCGCGTCGTGGCCGATCGCGACCCGCGCGCCCAGCGCCTCGAGGCGATCGGTCACCGCATTGCGCGACAGGTCGGAGCCGCTGACCTCGTAGCCGAGGTTGACGAGCACTTCGGCGATGCCGCTCATGCCCGCGCCGCCGATCCCGACGAAATGAATGTGTTTGACGATGTGTTTCATTGCAGTTGTTCCAGGTTCGCGCCGGCCGCCTTCGCGCACACGCGCGCGACTTCGTCGGTGGCCTCGGGCTTCGCGAGCGAGCGCGAACGTTCCGCCATCTCCGCGAGCGATGCACGCGACTGGCTGCGCAGCCAGTCGGCGAGCAGTTCCGCCGACAGGTCGCGTTGTTGCACCAGCACGGCCGCGCCCGCATCGGCGAGGAACGCGGCGTTGGTCGTCTGGTGATCGTCGACCGCGTACGGGAACGGCACGAACAGCGCCGCCACGCCCACCGCCGCGATCTCCGACACCGTCATCGCGCCCGACCGGCAGATCACCAGATCCGCCGCCGCATACGCGGCCGCCATGTCGTCGATGAACGGCACGAGCCGCACGTCTTCGCCGGCCGCGAAACCGGCCGCTTCGTAATTCGCCTTCAATGCTTCGATGTGCTTCACGCCCGCCTGGTGCACGACGCGCGGGCGCTCGCCCGGCGCCAGCAGCGCCAGCGCGCGCGGCACGACTTCGTTCAGCGCGGCGGCCCCAAGGCTGCCGCCGACGACCAGCACGTTCAACGGGCCGCTGCGCGACGCATAGCGTGCTTGGGGCGGTTCCGTGTGCGCAAGTTCCGCGCGAATCGGGTTACCCGTCCATTCCGCGTGCGGCAGCGCGCCGGGGAACGCGACGAGCACGCGCTTCGCGAGTTTCGCGAGCACCTTGTTCGTCAGGCCGGCGATCGAGTTCTGTTCGTGCAGCACGAGCGGACGCCCCGACAGCGCGGTCATCACGCCCGCCGGGAACGTGATGTAGCCGCCCATCCCGAGCACGACGTCCGGCCGCACGCGGCGCAGCGCGCCGAGGCTCTGCCAGCATGCGCGCAGCAGGTTGACCGGCAGCGTCAGCTTGGTCTTCAGGCCCTTGCCGCGCAGCCCGCCGAACCGCACGTACTCCATCGGAATGCCGTGCTTCGGCACGAGCGTCGCTTCCATCCCGGCCGGATTGCCGAGCCATACGACGCGCCAGCCCGCCGCCTCCATCCGGTGCGCGACCGCGAGCCCCGGGAACACGTGGCCCCCGGTGCCGCCTGCCATCACCATCAGCGTGCGTTGCGACGCGGTCATACCTTCCCTCCGCGCATCAGCACCCGGTTCTCGTAATCCACGCGCAGCAGCACCGCGAGCGCGACGCAGTTCAGCAAAATGCCCGAACCGCCGTAGCTCACGAGCGGCAGCGTCAGCCCCTTGGTCGGCAGCAGCCCGAGGTTCACGCCCATGTTGATGAACGTCTGCGCGCCGAACCAGATGCCGATGCCCTTCGCCATCAGGCCCGCGAACGTGCGATCGAGCGCGAGCGCCTGGCGGCCGATTTCGAACGCACGGCGCACGATCCAGTAGAACAGCAGGATCACGACCAGCACGCCGACGAAGCCGAGTTCCTCGCCGATCACCGCGAGGATGAAGTCGGTATGCGCTTCCGGCAGGTAATTCAGCTTCTCGACGCTGCCGCCGAGGCCGACGCCGAACCACTCGCCGCGGCCGAACGCGATCAGCGAGTGCGTGAGCTGATAGGCCTTGCCTTGCGCGTAGCGCTCGTCCCACGGATCGAGATACGCGAAGATCCGCTCGCGACGCCACGGCGACAGCCACACAAGCATCGTGAACGTGCCGACCGCCGTCGCGACGAGGCCGCCGAACAGCTTGCCGTTCACGCCGCCGAGAAACAGCACGCCCATCGCGATCGCGGCGACCACCATGAACGCGCCCATGTCCGGCTCGAGCAGCAGCAGCGCGCCGACGAGGCCGACCGCGAACGCCATCGGCAGGAAGCCCTTCGCGAAGCTCTGCATGTATTCCTGCTTGCGCACCGTGTAGTTCGCCGCGTAGATCGTCACCGCGAGCTTCATGATTTCCGACGGCTGCATGTTCGTGATGCCGAGCGGAATCCAGCGGCGCGCACCGTTCACGCCCTTGCCGACGTGCGGGATCAGCACGATCACGAGGCCGACCAGCGCGATCAGGAACAGATGCGGCGCGTATTTATCCCAGGTCGACACCGGCACGCGGAACGCAACCACCGCCGCGATGAACGCGACGGTAAGCGACACGCAGTGGCGCATCAGGAACGCGTAATCGTGATACGACGCGTATTTCGGCGAATCGGGCATCGCGATCGACGCCGAATACACCATCACGACGCCGAGCCCGAGCAGCGCGATCGCGACCCACAGCAGCGAATAGTCGAAATCGAGCATCCGCGAACGGCTCGGACGCACGCCGTTGACGACGCTCGCGAGGCCGCCCGTCGCGGCGCGCGTGGCCGATGCGACGCGGCCGCCCGCGGCATTGCCGCCGGTGTCGCGCCGGTCGTTGAAACGGGAGACGAGGCGATCGGACCAGCTCATGACGTCGCTCCTTTGTCGATGGCGACTTCATCCACCGCCGCGCGGAACACTTCCGCGCGATGGGCGTAGTTCCTGAACATGTCGAGGCTCGCGCACGCGGGCGACAGCAGCACCGCATCGCCCGGCTCGGCCAGCTCGGCCGCCGCGTGCACCGCGCCTTCGAGCGTCGCGTGGTCGGAAAGCGGTACGCCCGTTTCGGCGAGCGTGTCGCGGATCGCCGGCGCGTCGCGGCCGATCAGCATCACCGCGCGGCACCAGCGCGCGACCGGCGCGACCAGCGGCGCGAAGTCCTGCCCCTTGCCGTCGCCGCCCGCGATCAGCACGATCTTCTGCGCGAGTCCGTCGAGCGCGGCCACCGTCGCGCCGACGTTCGTGCCCTTGCTGTCGTCGACGTAGTCGACGTCGTCGATCGTCGCGATCACCTCGACGCGATGCGCTTCGCCGCGGTATTCGCGCAGTGCGTGCAGCAGCGGCGCGGCGGGCAGGTCGATCGCCCGCGCGAGCGCGAACGCGGCCAGCGCGTTCGCCGCGTTGTGCAGCCCGCGGATGCGCAGCGCGTCGGCCGGCATCAGGCGCTTCTGCGCGATGTCGGGCGTATGCGCGTCGCGCTTGCGCCGGCGGGTCGTCGTCGCTTCATCCGGCGCGTCGCGATCGACGGCTTCCACGAGCCACGCGATGCCGTTGTCGCGCGACAGCCCGTAGTCGCCGTCCTGCGTCGGTTCGTTCAGGCCGAACGTGACCGTGCGCGGTGCGTCGGCCGCGCCGGCTGCCGGCGCGAACTTCATCACGGCCGCGTCGTCGCGGTTCAGTACGCGCGTCGTCGTCGCGCCGAAGATCCGGCCCTTTGCCTGCGCGTACGCGTCGAAGCTGCCGTGCCAGTCGAGGTGGTCCTGCGTGATGTTGAGGATCGCGGCCGCATCGGGCGCGAACGTGCGCGCGGTCTCGAGCTGGAAGCTCGACAGTTCGAGCACCCAGACGTCGGGCAGCGCGGTTTCGTCGATCGCGCTCGCGAGCCGATCGAGCATCGCCGGGCTGATGTTGCCCGCGACCGCGACCTGCTTGCCCGAGCGGTGGCACAGCAAGCCCGTGAGGCTCGTGGTCGTGGTCTTGCCGTTGGTGCCGGTGATCGCGAGCACCTTCGGCTGGTAGCCGCTCGTGCCGAGCGCGCGCAGCGCCTGCGCGAAGAATTCCAGCTCGCCCCAGACCGCGACACCGCGCTCGTTCGCGGCCGCGACCAGCGCCGCGAGTGCGGGTTCGAGCGGCGACAGCCCGGGGCTCAGCCCGACGATCTCGACGCCGCCGTCGAGCAGCGCGGGCGTGAACGCCCCGCCAACGAACTCCGCATCGATGCCTTCGGCCTGCAGCGCGGCAAGGTTCGGCGGCGCCTCGCGGGTATCGGCAATGCGCAGCCGGCACCCGTGCCTCGCGCACCATCGCGCGATCGCGAGACCCGATTCCCCGAGCCCCAGTACGAGCACCATCGGCCGTTGCCGATCTCCAAACATCTCGCCAGACATCCTTGTTACCTTTCCTTTACCGCAGCTTGAGGGTGGTCAGACCGAACAGGCACAACATCAGGGTGATGATCCAGAAACGCACGACCACCTGCGTTTCCTTCCAGCCGGACAATTCGAAATGGTGATGCAGCGGCGCCATCTTCAGCAGGCGCCGCCCTTCGCCGTAACGCTTCTTCGTGTACTTGAACCACGACACCTGCAGCATCACCGACAGCGTTTCCGCGACGAAGATGCCGCCCATGATGAACAGCACGATTTCCTGGCGCACGATCACCGCGACCGTGCCGAGCGCGCCGCCCAGCGCCAGCGCGCCGACGTCGCCCATGAACACCTGCGCGGGGTGTGTGTTGTACCAGAGGAACGCGAGCCCTGCCCCGCCCATCGCGGAACAGAAGATCAGCAGTTCGCCCGCGCCCGGGATGTGCGGGAACAGCAAATATTTTGAATAGACCGCGCTACCCATCACATACGCGAACACGCCGAGCGACGCGCCGACCAGCACGACCGGCATGATCACGAGGCCGTCGAGGCCGTCGGTCAGGTTCACCGCGTTGCTCGCGCCGACGATCACGAAGTAGGTCAGCACGATGAAGCCCCATACGCCGAGCGGGTAGCTGATCGACTTCAGGAACGGCAGCATCAGGTCGGCACGCGCCGGCAGCCCCATCGACAGGCCGCTTCTCACCCATGCCATGAACAGGTCGAACACGCGTACGTTGTTCGCCTCGGACACGCTGAACGCGAGATAGACGGCCGCGAACAGCCCGATCACCGACTGCCAGAAATACTTCTCGCGCGACGACATCCCGCGCGGATCCTTGTGGACGACCTTGCGGTAATCGTCGACCCAGCCAATTACGCCGAAGCCGAACGTGACGAGCATCACGATCCAGATGAACCGGTTCGTCAGGTCACCCCACAGCAGCGTCGCGACCGCGATGCCGATCAGGATCAGCACGCCGCCCATCGTCGGCGTGCCGGACTTGACGAGGTGGGTCTGCGGGCCGTCCTTGCGCACGGCCTGCCCGACCTTCATTTGCGTCAGCTTGCGAATCACCCACGGTCCGCACACGAGCCCGATCCCCAGCGCGGTGATGGTGGCCATCACCGCCCGGAACGTGAGGTACGTGAACAAGCGCAAAAAGCTTGCGTCTCCTTGCAGCCATTGCGCCAGCGCCAGCAGCATGCTTCCTTCCTTCTACTCAGTGTGCGGCGGGCACGGTGCCCGTCGCGGGTTGGTTCGTCAGCGCGTCGACCACGCGCTCCATCTTCATGTACCGCGAGCCCTTCACGAGCACCGTCGCCTGCGCGCCGTAACCGGCCGCGAGCAGCGCCGACACGAGCGCGTCGACGTCGCCGAAATGGCGTGCCGTGTCGCCGTAGGCGGTGCACGCGTCGCGCGATGCGTCGCCGAGCGCGAACAGCGCGTCGATCCCGCGTTCGCGCGCGTACGCGCCGACCTCGCGGTGGAATGCCGGCCCTTCGTCGCCGACTTCGCCCATGTCGCCGATCACCAGCACGCGCGGCGCCGGATGCGCGGCGAGCACGTCGATCGCGGCACGCATCGAATCGGGGTTCGCGTTGTACGTATCGTCGACGACCGTCGCGCCCGCGAGGCTGCCGACGCTCGCCTGCTTCACCTGCAGCCGGCCCTTGACCGGTTCGAACGCTTCGAGCCCCTGCCGGATCGCCGACAGCGCGACGCCGGCGCCGAGCGCCGCGGCCGTCGCGGCTAGCGCGTTGCGCGCGTTGTGCTCGCCGAGCGCACGCAGCCGGACCGTGACGGCGCCCGCCGGCGTGTCGATCGCGAGCTCGCCGCCGTGCACGCGGCCGACCACCTGCGCGTCGTTCTGCCGTTCGACGTCGTGCAGCGCGAAATCGAGGATCCGGTTGCCGGTCGCCGCAACGCGCCAGATGCCCGCGTACGCGTCGTCGGCGGGGAACACCGCGACGCCGTCCGGCGGCAGCGCGTGGATCACGGCCGCGTGTTCGAGCGCGACGGCTTCGACCGTCGCCATGAATTCCTGGTGCTCGCGCTGCGCGTTGTTGACGAGCGCGACCGTCGGCGCGGTCAGACGCGCGAGGACGTCGGTTTCACCCGGGTGGTTCATGCCGATCTCGATCACCGCGAGACGATGCACGGCCGACAGGCGCAGCAGCGTCAGCGGCAGGCCGACGTCGTTGTTCAGGTTGCCGGCCGTCGCGAGCCGCGCGTCGGCGCCGACCGCCGCCGCGAAGATCGACGCGATCATTTCCTTGACGGTCGTCTTGCCGTTGCTGCCCGTCACCGCGACCAGCGGCAGCGGGAATCGCATCCGCCAGCCGTGCGCGAGCGCACCGAGCGCGGCACGCGTTTCGCCGCCTTCGATCATCGGCATCGCGACGCCTGCGGGCGCGTGCGCGACGAGCGCGGCGGTCGCCCCGCGCGCGGCGACGTCGCCGAGGAAATCGTGCGCGTCGAAGCGCTCGCCCTTCAGCGCGACGAACAGGTCGCCCGGGCCGACCGTACGGCTATCGGTCGACACGCGGTCGAACGTGACGCCCGCGTCGCCGTGGACGGTGGCGCCG
This sequence comes from Burkholderia sp. LAS2, assembly GCF_018417615.1. Lineage (NCBI taxonomy): Bacteria > Pseudomonadati > Pseudomonadota > Betaproteobacteria > Burkholderiales > Burkholderiaceae > Burkholderia > Burkholderia sp. LAS2. Next base: position 1,009,673 of record NZ_CP071052.1, on the reverse strand, counting down.
GGAATCAGGCGGCCGGCTTCGCCGAGACTGAGCATCGTCATTCGGCGCCTCCCTTGCCGTGCGTCGCGCGCGCGGCGAGCGCGAGCCTTGCATGATCCTGATCGGAGAACGTGCGCTTCTTGCCCATGATTTCCTGCGTGGCCTCGTGGCCCTTGCCGGCCAGCACGACGACGTCCTCGCGAGCGGCGCCGCGCACGGCCTGCAGGATCGCGCTCGCGCGATCCTCGATCCGGCGTGCGCGATCGGGCGCGGTCATGCCCGCGACGACCTGGTCGATGATGCGCTGCGGATCCTCGCTGCGCGGGTTGTCGCTCGTGACGACGGTTTCATCGGCGAGCCGCTCCGCGATCGCGCCCATCAGCGGACGCTTCGTCGCATCGCGATCGCCGCCGCAGCCGAACATGCAGACGAGCCGGCCGCCGCGCGCCGCGGCGATCGGGCGCAGCGCGTCGAGCGTCTTTTCGAGCGCGTCCGGCGTATGCGCGTAGTCGATCACGACGAGCGGCTCGTCGTTCTGCAGCCGGCCGCCGAGCCGCTGCATCCGGCCGTTGACCGACTCGAGCCGCTCGATTTCGCCAAGGGCCGCGTCGAACGGCACGTCGGCCGCGAGCAGCGAGCCGAGTACCGCGAGCAGGTTGCTGACGTTGAACGTGCCGAGCGTGCCGACCTCGACGTCCGCGTCGCCCCACGACGAACGCAAGCGGAAAGCGGTGCCGGTCGCCGTCGCGCGCACGTCGAGCGCGATCAGCTCGCGATCGGCGTCGGGCGCCGGCACGTCGCCGATCCCATACGCGATCGTGCGCACACGGCCGGCCAGCTTCTCGAGCAGGCGACGGCCCGCTGCGTCGTCGCGGTTGATCACCGCCGCGCGCAAACCGCGCCACGCGAACAGCTTCGCCTTCGCCGCCTCGTACGCATCCAACGTGCCGTGATAGTCGAGGTGATCCTGCGTGAGGTTCGTCAACACCGCGATGTCGAACGCCGTCCCGTTCACGCGCCCCTGGTGCAGCGCGTGCGACGACACCTCCATCGCGACGGCCTGCGCGCCCGCGCCGCGCAACTGCGCGAGGCTGCGCTGAAGTTGCGGCGCGTCGGGCGTCGTGAAGCCGGTCGGCACGAGCTGGCCGGGCATCCCGCTGCCGAGCGTGCCGATCACCGCGCACGGCTGGTGCAACGCCGTCAGCGCGGTGGCGATCCATTGCGTGCACGACGTCTTGCCGTTCGTGCCGGTGACGCCGATCGCGAGCAGGCTGTCGCTCGGATCGCCGTACCAGCCGCTGGCGATCTCGCCGGCGAGCTGGTCGAGCGCCGGCACCGCGAGCGCGACGGGTACGGCCGGCGCGGCCGGTGCCGCGCTCAGCCCTTCCGGCTGATACAGCACGGCGGCCGCACCGCGTGCGACGGCGTCGGCCATGAACGCGCGGTTATCTGCCCCGTCGACCGCATACGCGACGAACACGTCGCCAGCCTTCAGGCTGCGCGTGTCCGCATGCAGTTGCGCCGCGGGGGTCACATGCTGACGCAACCACGCGAGCGCGGCTGCGATCTGCTGATGCGCCGGATGGGAACTGCGGGCGGCGCTCATCGAACCACTCCTGGTGAATTACGTGTCGTGCTGGATACGATCATATGCTTCGCACCGCTGCCCGCGGCCAGCTTTTGCGGGCCCTTTGCGGTAGCAGATTCCGGCGAATCGTCGGACACGACGAGCTGCTTGATCGGCATGTTCGGCGGGACGTTCAGCGCACGCATCGTGTCGCCGGCGATCGCCGAGAATACGGGGCCCGACACCTGGCCGCCGAAGTGGCTGCCGGCAGTCGGCTCGTCGACCGACACCGCGATCACGACGCGCGGATTCGGCATCGGCGCCATCCCGACGAACGACGCGCGGTATTTGCGCGTGTAGCCGTGACCTTCATGTTTGTATGCGGTACCGCTCTTGCCGCCGACGCGGTAGCCCGGCACGGCCGCATCCGGCGACGTGCCGCCCGGCGCGACCACCGTCTCGAGCATCGCGCGCACTTCGCGCGCGGTGGTCGGATTGAACACCTGCGTGCCCGCGATCGGCTGATTGGGGTCGGTCTTGAAAATGGTCACGGGCATCAGCTCGCCGTCGTGCGCGATCGCCGTGTACGCGCGGGCGAGCTGGAACAGCGACACCGACAGGCCATAGCCGTACGACATCGTCGCCTGCTCGATGCGGCGCCAGCTCTTCCACGGACGCAGTCGGCCGGCCACCGCGCCCGGGAACCCGACCTTCGGCGCCTGGCCGAGGCCGATGCTCGTATACATATTCCACATTTCCTCGGGCCGCATCGTCATCGCGATCTTCGTCGCGCCGATGTTGCTCGACTTCTGGATCACGCCGCCGACCGTCAGCGTGCCGAAACCCGCGTCGTCGGTGATCGGCGCGCCGTCGAGCACGAAGTGCCCGTTGCCCGTCTCGACGAGCGTGTTCGGCGTCACGCGATGCAGATCGAGCGCGAGCGACACGGTGAACGGCTTCATGATCGAGCCCGGCTCGAACACGTCGGTCATGATCCGGTTGCGCAACTGCTCGCCCGTCATGCGCGAACGGTCGTTCGGGTTGTACGTCGGGTAGTTGACGAGCGCGAGCACTTCGCCGGTCCGCACGTCGACGACCATCGCCGCGCCGGCCTTCGCCTTGAACTTCTCGACGGCGGCCTTCAGGTTCGCGTACGCGATGTACTGGATCTTGCTGTCGATCGACAGGTCAACGTCGGTGCCGTTGTGCGGCGGGATCTGCTCGGCGACATCCTCGATGATGTGCCCCATCCGGTCCTTGATCACGCGACGCATGCCGGACGTGCCGGACAACATCTTCTGGTCGCCCAGTTCGACGCCTTCCTGCCCTTCGTCCTCGACGTTCGTGAAACCGATCAGGTGAGCGGTGATCTCGCCTTCCGGATAGAAGCGCTTGTATTCGTTGCGCTGATAGATGCCGGGAATGTCGAGCGCGGCGACCTTGTCCGCGACGTCGATCGGCACCTGGCGCTTCACGTAGACGAAACCCTTGTCTTGCGACAGCTTCACGCGCAGTTCCTTCGGCGTCATGCCGAGGAGCTTGCCGAGCTGGTTGACCTTGTCGGTATCGAGATCGTCTGGCACCGCGTCCGGAATCGCCCAGATCGCGCGCACCGGCAAGCTCGTCGCGAGCACGAGCCCGTTACGGTCGAGAATCTTGCCGCGCGTGGCCGGCAGCTCGAGCGTGCGCTGGTAGCGGCTTTCGCCCTGCTTCTGATAGAACGCGTTGCCGGGCCCCTGGATCCAGAACGCCCGGGCGGTCAGCGCGACGAACGCCATGAACAGCAGGAACACGACGAGCTTCGAGCGCCACATCGGCAAATGCACGCCCAGCACGGGGCTCGACGAGAACTTCACGTTCTGGCGCTTCGGGGATGGCTTCATCGCGCGCCCCCGTTGCCCTTGCCGGTCGTGTCGGCCGATGCCGCCATCGGCGCGTCGATCGCCTTCGCCGCACCAGCCGGCAGCGTCAGGTATTGCGTGCGACCGGTCGAAATCGGCTGCATTTTCAGCGAATCGTTCGCGAGCTGCTCGATGCGCGACGTCTTCGACAGCGCGCTCTGCTGATATTGAAGCTGCGCGTAGTCCTGCTGGAGCTGACGCTCCTGCGACTGCGCGCGCTGCAGCTGGATGAAGATCTGGCGTTGCTGGTTCGTCGAGTTGACGACCGACAGCGCGCAACCCATCACGATGATCAGCAGGAAGATATTGAGACGGCTCATGGCGTGACGCGCTCCGCAATGCGCATCACGGCCGAGCGGGCGCGCGGATTCGCGGCGACTTCCGCTTCGCTCGGGAACTGGCGGCTGATGATCTTGAGCGGCGGGCTCGGCAGGTCGACGGCGCGGATCGGCAGGCGACGATCGACCGCAGGCGCACTCGCGTGCGCCTGCATGAATCGCTTGACGATCCGGTCCTCGAGTGAATGAAAGCTGATGACCACCAGCCGCCCCCCTTGCTCCAGCAACGACAGTGCCGCGTCTAGTACGACTTGCAGGTCCGCAAGCTCTTGATTGACGTGAATCCGTATAGCCTGAAAGGTGCGGGTTGCCGGATCCTTGCCCTTCTCACGGGTTTTGACGACGTGACCCACGATTTGGGCAAGCTCGCCCGTGGTGTCGAGAGGCCCAAGACGGTCGGACTCTGCCCGGCGAGCAACAAGCGCCTTTGCAATCTGAAAAGCAAACCGTTCTTCCCCATAATCCCGTATCACCTCCGTCAATTCCTGCACCGATGCCCGCGCGAGCCATTCGGCCGCCGACTCGCCGCGCGTCGGATCCATTCGCATGTCCAGCGGACCATCCGCGCGGAAACTGAAGCCGCGCGCCGGATCGTCCACCTGCGGCGAGGACACGCCCAGGTCCAGCAACACCCCCGACACCTTCTCGACGCCGCGCGCCGCAAGCGCGTCGCGCATCGATGCAAAGCTGTCATGCACGATCGAGAAGCGCGCATCCTCGATGCCCTGTGCCGTCTCGATCGCCCTCGGATCCTTGTCGAACGCGATCAGCCGCCCGCCCGACGCCAGCCGCGCGAGCACCGCGCGGCTATGGCCGCCGCGCCCGAACGTGCCGTCGACATACACGCCGTCCGGCCGCGTCACGAGCGACTCGACCGCCTCATCCAACAGCACCGTCCGATGCCGCAATTCATTTCCCATCGCGGGCGTCTCCGTCACCGCAATCAGAACGTGAAATTCTTCAGCGCGTCGGGCATGCCCTGCGCCATCGCCGCCTGCTCCTTCGCGTTGTAGGTCTGCGAATCCCACAGCTCGAAGTGACTACCCATTCCCAACAACATGACTTCCTTTTCCAGTCCGGCTGCCATGCGCAGCTCGGGCGATACGAGAATCCGGCCCGCGCTGTCGAGATCGACATCCATCGCATTGCCGAGAAAAATTCGCCGCCACCAGTGCGCGTCCATCGGCAGCGCGGCGATCTTGGCGCGGAACACTTCCCATTCGGGGCGCGGAAACAGCAACAGGCAGCCGTCCGGGTGCTTGGTCACAGTCACCCGTCCTTCTGCCTGTCCTTGCAGCGCTTCGCGATAGCGAGCCGGCACCGACATCCGCCCTTTCGCATCGAGCGTCAGCGCCGACGCCCCTTGGAACACTTTCCGCTCTCCCGTTCAGGGCACCGAAGCACCCGCTCAATGCTGAGAATTTAGCCGGAACAGCCGGCTAAATCACACAAAAATACACTTTCTCACACTGTCTCCCACTTTAGAGGAAGGGTGTGGCACGGTCAAGGGAGCGGCCCGCTTTTTTGACGAATTTTGTTAGTTAGAACAAGGACTTACGCGCACATGCTCATGCGACCCCTCATTCCAAAAACCGTTATAAATGAATGAGCTAGTGCAACTTGTGAAGGTGATACGTGAGAAAGACGGGCCAGACTGGCGTGCGGACGGGGCTTTCGGGGGCGGGAAAACGAGGAGTGAGCGGACGGTATCGGGGGCGGTGAACCGGGGCGGCGTCCTGCGCCACCCCGGCCAAATCTCAGAGATAGTAAGCAGTGCGCGTCATGACTTTCGACGCGGCGCGCATCAGCATCCGCGCGGGTAGCGGCAGCTCGATCCCGCCGGCGTCGGTCGCGGCCTTGCCGTGCTTCACCTCGTCGATCCGCATCTGGTCGACGATCGCGCGCGATGCGGTGTCGGTCGCCGGCAGCTCGGACATGTGACCTTCGAGATGGCTCTCGACCTGCCGCTCCGTCTCCGCCATGAAGCCGAGGCTGACCTTGTCGCCGAGCGTGCCGGCCGCCACACCGATCGCGAGCGCGCCGGCATACCACAGCGGGTTCAGCACGCTCGGGCGCGAATCGAGTTCCTTCAGGCGGTGCGCGGTCCACGCGAGGTGATCCTCCTCCTCGCGCGCGGCCTCCTCGAACATCGCCTTCGCCGACGCGGTGCGCGCGGTGAGCTTCTGCGCCTGGTAGAGCGCCTGCGCGCAGACCTCGCCGACGTGATTCACGCGCATCAGGCCGGCCGCGTGCGTGCGCTCGGCGGGCGTCAGTTCGACGTCCGTCGTATCGACCGGCACGGGCACCGGCCGGCTCATCCGGCTAATGCCGGTCAGCGATCGCAGGCCGCGATCGAATTCGCTGATCAGTTCATCCAACACCATCCTGTTCTCCTGGCTGCAGATGCCGCTGCGCGCGGCAAGGGCACGAGTCCGCTGCGTAACCGACTTGATTATTCAGCGGAAATTGCGGTTAACCCGTGATTTTAACCATTGTTGCATAAAGGAAACATGGCGGCGTTGAGCTGCAGCATTTCGCTTTGTGGCAAAAACCGGCTTTGCTACATTACGTGCGACTTCTTGCGAAGTTGATGGGGCCCGTCGACAGAACATAACTATCCGCCCCGCCAAAAAAATTCAGTGATTCTTGGAGATCCGCTAATGAAAAAGTCGCTTCTCGCGCTCGTCGCGCTGGGCGCGTTCGCTGGCGCTGCTCATGCGCAAAGCAGCGTGACGCTTTACGGCATCATCGATGAAGGCTTCCTCTTCAACAACAACGCAGGCGGCAAGCACCTGTACGGCCTGGCGAGCGGCGTGATGCAAGGCAGCCGCTTCGGCCTGCGCGGCACCGAGGACCTCGGTGGCGGCCTGAAGGCGATCTTCACCCTCGAAAACGGTTTCGACGTGAACAGCGGCCGGCTCGGTCAGGGCGGCCTGATGTTCGGTCGTCAGGCTTACGTCGGCCTGTCGAGCCCGTACGGTACGGTCACGCTGGGTCGTCAGTACGACTCCGTCGTCGACTTCGTCGGCCCGCTCGAGGCAGGCGACCAGTGGGGCGGCTACATCGCCGCTCACCCGGGCGACCTCGACAACTTCAACAACGCATATCGCGTGAACAACGCGGTCAAGTTCACGAGCCAGAACTACGGCGGCCTCACGTTCGGCGGCTTGTACAGCTTCGGCGGTCAGGCAGGCCAGTTCTCGAAGAACCAGGTCTGGTCGCTCGGCGCAGGCTACAACAACGGCCCGCTGGTCCTCGGCGTCGGTTACTTGAACGCACGTACGCCGAACCAGTTCGGCGGCATGTTCAACAACGGCTCGGCATCGTCGTCGATCTCGTCGCCGGTCTACGGCGCGTACGCGAACAACGCGAACACGTACCAGGTCATCGGTGCAGGCGGCGCGTACACGTTCGGCGCAGCGACGATCGGCGCGACGTACTCGAACACGAAGTTCAAGGGCTTCTCGGCAGGCCCGTTCGTGAACCAGACCGCGACGTTCAACAACGGCGAAATCAACTTCAAGTACCAGTTGACCCCGGCGTTGATTCTCGGCGCCGCGTACGACTACACGCAAGGCAGCAAGATCGACGGCAACTCGGCAGCCAAGTACCACCAGGGCTCGCTGGGCGTCGACTATTTCCTGTCGAAGCGCACGGACGTGTACGCGATCGGCGTGTACCAGCACGCATCGGGCAACGTGCTCGATTCGAACGGCAACGTCCTGAAGGCAACGGCGGCGATCAACGGTCTCGCAGGTTCGAGCACCAGCAACCAGGTCGCAGCACGCGTCGGTATCCGTCACAAGTTCTAATCAGCTTGTCTGACAAGCCGCAGCATATTGAAGGCGCCTTCGGGCGCCTTTTTCTTTGCTGGCGCGGCGGGGATGCCGATTGGTGGCCGGGCGGTGAATCGATCGGTCCGCGGGTGGCGGTAGACGCGCGTCGCGGTACGCCGTCCCGGCCGTCAGGTCGAAACGCGAGGCTTGCGCCGCCGCTCGCACGAAACAGGCGCCTCCTGGTCAATCACCCGCAGCCGCAAACAAAAAGCCCGGCACAGGCCGGGCGTTTCGTTCAACCGCATCGTTGCGTGCGTTACGCACGTCCGTCGCGCAGTTCGCGCCGCAGGATCTTGCCGACGTTCGTCTTCGGCAGCTCCGTGCGGAACTCGACCAGCTTCGGCCGCTTGTACCCGGTGAGCCGCTCCTTGCAGTAGGCAAGGATGTCCTTGTCGGTCAGCGCCGGATCCTTTTTGACGACGAACAGCTTCACGGCTTCGCCGGAATGCTCGTCCGGCACGCCAACTGCCGCCACCTCGAACACGCCCGGATGCGACGCCACCACGTCCTCGACTTCGTTCGGATAGACGTTGAAGCCGGACACGAGAATCATGTCCTTCTTGCGATCGACGATCTTCACGTAGCCGCGCGCATCCATCACGCCGACGTCGCCCGTCTTGAAGAAGCCGTCCGCGAACATGACCTTCGCGGTCTCGTCGGGCCGGTTCCAGTAGCCGGCCATCACCTGCGGGCCACGGATGCAGATCTCGCCCGGCTCGCCGAGCGCGACGTCGTTGCCGGCATCGTCTCGGATCGCGACTTCGGTCGACGGCAGCGGCAAGCCGATCGTGCCGCTGTATTCGGTCGCCGTCACAGGGTTGCAGGTCGCCACCGGCGACGTTTCGGACAGCCCGTATCCTTCGATGATCGCCGTACCGGTCTTTTCATACCAGCGCTTCGCGACGCCTTCCTGGATCGCCATGCCGCCGCCGTTGGCGATCACGAGCTTCGACAGGTCGAGCTGACCGAATTCCGGATGGTTCAGCAGCGCGTTGTACAGCGTGTTGACGGCCGGAATCGTCGAGATCTGGTAGCCCTTCAACTCCTTGATCATGCCGCCGATATCGCGCGGGTTCGGGATCAGGATACCCATCCCGCCCGTGCGCATCGTCAGGAAACCGCACACGGTCAGCGCGAACACGTGATACAGCGGCAGCGCGACAACCGTCACGAACTGTTTCACGTCCGGGTACTTGTCGTGAGCCGGCTGATGCCACGCGCCGGCCTGCAGCACGTTCGACACGATGTTCCGGTGCAGCAGCGTCGCGCCCTTCGCCACGCCGGTCGTCCCGCCCGTGTACTGCAGGAACGCGACGTCGTCGGGGCCGATTTTCTGCGATTTGAAGCCCTGTCGCCCGCCCTCCGACAGCGCGGCCTTGAAGCGCGTGAACGACGGCAGTTGCCACGCAGGCACCATCTTCTTCACGTTGCGCACGACGTAATTGACGAGCCAGCCCTTGATGCCCAGCAGGTCGCCCATCGACGCGACGACCACGTGCTTGACGGCCGTATTGGCGATGACGGCCTGCAGCGTCGACGCGAAATTCTCCAGGATGACGATCGCCTCCGCACCGCTGTCCTTCAGCTGATGCTCGAGCTCACGCGGCGTATACAGCGGGTTGACGTTGACGACCGTGTAGCCGGCACGCAGGACCGCGGCAATCGTGACCGGGTATTGCAGCACGTTCGGCATCATGATCGCAACGCGCGCCCCGCGAGCCAGGCCGCGGGATTGCAGCCACGCGCCGAACTCGCGCGACAGCTTGTCGAGCTCGCCGTACGTGATGCCCTTGCCCATGCAGACGAACGCGGTACGGTCTCGGTACTGCCGGAAGCTCTCGTCGAGCAGGTCTGGAACGGACGGATAAGGAGAGGCGTCAATTTCGGCTGGAACGCCGGGTGGGTACGATTTCAGCCAAATTTGATCCATACCGCGCGTCTCCTCACAGATTTTCGAATGGTCGTGCTAAAACGCATCGTAACGGCTCCCCCGCCCCGAGACAACAGGGTTAGATGTCCAACTCGAACTTGCATATCAATTTCGTCTGATCATACGGCGATATTCGATCAAATCCGCTCAACTTCCACAAGACAATCGTAAAACGTCGCCGAATTGCCCAGGTCTGTCAGCGCCTGGCTCGTCACCTCGTTCGCGTTCCTGCCGTCCGGCGACAGCTTCTTCCACCAGATCGACAGACCGACGACGAGCCCGGCACGCGCGCGATCGGTTACTCGCGCGAGCGCCTGCATCGATCCGCGATCGTTGAAGATACGGACGACGTCTCCCTCTGCGATGCCGCGCGCGCGGGCGTCGGACGGATGCATGTCGAGGTGCGGCTCGCCTTCCGTCGAACGCAGGCTGTCGACGTTCACGAACGTGCTGTTCAGGAAGTGGCGGGCCGGCGGCGAAATCATCGCCAGTGGATAGCGTGCGGCAAGCTCGGGCGCGGCTTCGGCCGATTCGAACGGCGGCAGATAGTCAGGGACGGGGTCCAAGCCCATCTGCTCGAGCCGCGGGCTGTAGAACTCGCACTTGCCGGAGGGTGTGCGGAAACCGCCGTTCGCGAATGGCGCTTCCGGCAGCTTGAGCTTCAGCCAGCCTGCGCGCTTCAACGTGTCCCAGTCGCTGTCGAGCGCCGGATCGTCCCAGCGAAGCGCCGCACGCGCGACCTCTTCGTCGCTGTGATAGAGCGCGGGCTCGTCGAGTCCCATGCTGCGCGCGATTCCGCGAAAGATCTCCGTGTTCGGCCGCGCGTCTCCCACCGGCGGAATCGCCGGCAGGTTGGCCATCACGTAGGTATGGCCGTACGACTTATGGACATCCAGATGTTCGAGCTGCGTCGTCGCCGGCAAGACAATGTCGGCGAAATCGACCGTATCCGTCTTGAAGTGTTCGAGAACGACCGTGAACAAATCGTCACGTGCGAAGCCCGCGGCAACCTTCGACGAGTCCGGCGCGACCGCCACCGGATTCGAGTTGTACACGATCACCGCTTCGACTTTCGGCCCGAACGTCGCGTCGCCCGGGTGTAGCAGCGCATCGCCGAGCGCGTTCATGTTGATGATGCGCGGCAGCTTGTGCGGCCAACCCGGCATCAGGTCCGGACGCACCAGCGTCGCCTGATTGACGGGCGCCGATTCCGACGACGAGAGCAGCAGGCCACCCGCCCGATCGCGCCACGCCCCCGTCAATGCCGGCAGGCTTGCGATTGCGCGCACGGCATTGCCGCCGCCGCGAACGCGCTGCATGCCGTAGTTGAGGCGAATCGATGCCTTGCGGGTGGCGCCGTAGCGACGCGCAAGGTCGACCAGCTCCGATGCGTCGATGCCGCAGATCTGCGCAACGCGTTCCGGCGGGTAGGACAAGGCGCGCGCCTTGAGTGCGTCAAAGCCGAGTGTGTGGTCGGCGATGTAATCGTGATCGAGCAGGTTTTCGGTAATCAGCACGTACATCATGCCGAGCGCAAACGCGCCATCGGTACCGGGCTTCAGTGCAATGTGCTGATGACATTTCTCCGCGGTGAGCGAACGGTACGGGTCGATCGCGACAAGATGCGCGCCACGACGCTTCGCTTCCTGCGCGCGGGTCCAGAAGTGCAGGCTCGATGCAATCGGATTCGCGCCCCATATCAGGATCAGCTCGCTTTCCTCGAAGTGCTCGACGTGCATGCCGACACTACCGCCGTATGTGTATCGCAGCCCCGCCGCGCCGGCCGCCGAGCAGATCGTGCGCTCCAGCCGCGACGCGCCGAGCTTGTGGAAGAAGCGCTGGGCAATGCCCTCGCCTTGCACGAACCCCATCGTCCCCGCATAGCTGTACGGCATGATTGCTTCCGGCGCGCGCTCGGCGATTTCACCGAGGCGACGCCCGATCTCGTCGAATGCCTCGCTCCAGCTAATCGGCACGAAGCGCCCTTCCCCCTTCGCGCCGACGCGCTTGAGCGGGACGGTGAGGCGATCGGGATGATGAACGCGATCCGCGTATCGGCTGACTTTCGTACACAACACACCCTGCGTCGGCGGATGATCGGGATCGCCGGTGACCTTGATTGCCTTGCCGTTCTCTACGGTCACTCGCATTGCGCACGTGTCCGGACAATCATGCGGGCAAACGGCCCGGGCTATCTGGGTGGCGGCGTTCATCGTTTTTGAATGCAGAGATGGGGATTCGCAAATTTTACGTGGGGACGTTGAATAAAGCGTTCATTTCGCACGGATTTCGGATTATTTGACCGAAGACGGGACGGGTAGCTGGCTGCAGGAAGCGGGTCGCACGATCGCGCTTGCCGTTGGGTTGTGGGGAGCAAATCGCGGTTTTGATCGAAGATACGATCAATAATCGGCGGAATTGTAGGAGATGGAAGCGATTGAGGCAGTTTGAGGCTGGCCCAATTTCCGTCCCAGTCTTAGTTGGAAAATTCCGGCTCTTCGGGGCGGCCCGAATCGGCCCGATCGGTGCACTGGCGGGCAAATTCCGCCGGTGTCATCCACTGCAGCGCAGAATGAGGACGCGCCTCGTTATAGTACTCGCGCCAGACCTCGATTTTGCGTCTGGCGTCCTCGAGCGACAAGAACCAATGTGCGTTGAGGCATTCCTCCCGGAAGCGTCCGTTGAAGGATTCATTCTTCGCATTGTCGGTCGGCTTGCCAGGACGCGAGAAGTCAATCTCCACGCCATTCTCGTACGCCCATTTGTCCAGCGCCTTCGAAATAAATTCGCTGCCATTGTCTGCCTTGATATAGCGGGGAAGCGGACGATGCTGCGCAAGCCGGGTCAGTGCGGCGACAACGTGCTCGCCACGCAACGAGCCGTCGACTTCAATCGCCAGGCATTCTCGCGTGTAGTTGTCCACGATCGTGAGCGTGCGCAAGCGTCGACCATCAAACAACGCATCAGCAACGAAGTCCATACTCCAGATTTCATTGATTGCGCTCACTGACTGCTTTGGCTGTCGGCGCCGGGCAGCCTTGTTTCGACGGGGGCGCTTGTGGCGCAACGAAAGGCCCAGTTCGCGATACACGCGTTCTACTCGCTTATGGTTGTCCCTCCAGCCTTCCCGGCGAAGCATCACGTACACGCGAGGCGCACCGTAATGCACTCGCACTTCCGTGATCTCCTTGATGCGCATTTCCAGGGCGCTTTGATCCCGCGCGACCGACTCGTAGCGGTAGACCGTGCGGGACAGCTGCAACAACGCGCAGGTCTGCCGCTGGCTTGCGCCGAAACGTTGCATCAAGTCCGTGACAAGCTCACGGCGCCAAGAAGGCTTCAGAGCTTTTTTGACAGCACATCCTGCAGCATGGCCTTGTCCAGCGACAGATCGGCCACAAGCCGCTTAAGCTTCGCGTTCTCTTCCTCAAGCTGCTTCAGCCGGCGCAGCTCCGAAGGCGACAGCCCGCCGTACTTCGTCCGCCAGTTGTAAAACGTCGCGTCGCTGATGCCCATCTTGCGGCACACCTCCGCGACCGGCGTGCCCAGCTCGGCCTGTTTCAACGCGTAAGCGATCTGTTCCTCGGTGAACTTGCTCTTCTTCACGGCATGACCTCCTGGTCTCGATGACAACGTCACGCCGGAATTTTCCACTTTCAAATGGGACAGTTTTGTGGGCTAGGGTCAATTTGCGGCAGAGGAGCCCGGCGTACGTAGTCGGCCCTGAACAATTCGTTTTGTCGCGCAGTTGAAGCTATGCCGCCGACGCCGTAGCGGTTTGGAAGTTGAGCAAAGCGGCGAGAATCAGGGCGTAAAAAACCCGCAGCTTGCGCAGGATCATCCGCAGGTTGTGGCCGGCACCGCACAGCACTGCGTGGATCGCATCGCCCAACGAACCCTTGAGCCAATTGCGATCCAGCTTGCCGTCGGCCTTCATGTGGCCGATGGCCGGCTCGATCGCGCTGCGACGCCGAATCATTGCTCGCAGCCCGCGCGTAATGCCGCGTCGCAAGCCTGGGTGATAGACCTTCACACCATCGACGGCGACTCCCTTGTAGCCGCGGTCGACGACAGCAATCTCCGGCTGAACGTCGCTGAGGATCGCCGCTTGTTCCAACGCTTCGGCCAGCGTGTGCCCGTCGTACGGATTGCCCGGCATCGAGCGCGCTCCCACCACCAGGCCCTCCCGGTGCGTCGTCGTGATCGACACCTTCACGCCGAATTCGTAAGGCCTTCGCGCTTTGCCCTTCGCCAGGCACTCAACTTCCGGCGCGTGCAGCGCGTACAGCTTGTTCTTGTTCTTTTGCTTCTGCGACAGAATCCGCTTCGTGCGGCCGATCAGCTCTTCCAGCGCCGCGCGGCTTTGCTGCGCCACGCCATCGAGCTGCCGTTCGACGTCGCGCATCACACGGCCCACGCGCGAGCGCAAGGCCCGCAGCGCTTTCTTCATCCGCTTGTACTGCTTCGCGTGCGCGTAGCGGCCAATCTGGCTCGCCAGACGGGGCGCCTCGCGGTTGTAGTTCTGCCGCAGTTTCAGGCCGTGCCGGGCGGCCGCCTTCACCAGATGTTCGCGGCAGCGCTCAAGCAGGCGCGAATCGGTGGGATGGGCGACTGCCTTCTCCATCACCGTCGTGTCGACAATCACCCGCTTTAAGCTCGAAGTCTTGATGACGTTGGCACGTTTGGCCGCTTCGATCGTCTCGGCCAGCAGTTCCTCAACCCCGGCTTCGCCCAGCCGCTTGCGCCAGCGCGCCAGGCTCGACGGATCGATCGGCGGCTTCGTCTGCAAGTACGTCTCGCCCGTGAACACCTGCCAGTACGGGTTCTCGAGCCACTGCCAGACGACGTCCTCGTCCGACAGGTCGAACGCATGCTGCAAGTACAGCAGTCCTGCGCTCAAACGCGGCGAAGTTGCCGGTCGGCCCCGCTGCGACACGAAACTCACGCTCATCGCCGTGCTCAACCGATCCCAGTCGATCAGATCGGTCAGGCGAATCAACGGATGCTTCAAGTTGATCTGCTCGCGCAGCGGTTGGCGGAAGAAATCTCCCTCTGGCACCGGCGTCTTTGGACCCATCCACACCTCGTCAGGATTTGCAGGATTCACGCGTCAATATGCCTGCATCCTGCAGATACAACAACACCGTTTCGGCCTCACAGCCTTTCTGAATAAGCCGTTCAGGATTGTTCAGGGCCGACTACGTAGCCTCGGTCACGCCTCGCCACATGCTTTTGGGGACGCCGAAATGCAAAAACCCCCGCCTTGTCGGGCGGGGGTTTCTGGCTAAGGGAGCCTGACGATTACCTACTTTCACACGGGAATCCGCACTATCATCGGCGTAGAGTCGTTTCACGGTCCTGTTCGGGATGGGAAGGGGTGGGACCGACTCGCTATGGTCATCAGGCAAAGGGGGTTGTTGCGTTGCTTCGCAGCGCAACCAATCTGGGAAGAAGCAGTAATTTCGTTGGGTTGTGAGCTGTATCTCACACATACGCGGTAGTTCAACCGTCGTACGTCGAGTGCCTCGCACTCGACGCTCGATGTCCGTAAGCGCTAAAGCGCTAACGGGCATCGAGACAGACTTGTTATAGGATCAAGCCTTACGGGCAATTAGTATCAGTTAGCTGAACGCATTACTGCGCTTACACACCTGACCTATCAACGTCCTGGTCTCGAACGACCCTTCAAGGGGATCTAGTCCCCAGGGATATCTCATCTTAAGGCGAGTTTCCCGCTTAGATGCTTTCAGCGGTTATCTCTTCCGAACATAGCTACCCGGCGATGCCACTGGCGTGACAACCGGTACACCAGAGGTTCGTCCACTCCGGTCCTCTCGTACTAGGAGCAGCCCCCTTCAAATATCCAACGCCCACGGCAGATAGGGACCAAACTGTCTCACGACGTTTTAAACCCAGCTCACGTACCTCTTTAAATGGCGAACAGCCATACCCTTGGGACCGGCTACAGCCCCAGGATGAGATGAGCCGACATCGAGGTGCCAAACACCGCCGTCGATATGAACTCTTGGGCGGTATCAGCCTGTTATCCCCAGAGTACCTTTTATCCGTTGAGCGATGGCCCTTCCATACAGAACCACCGGATCACTATGACCTGCTTTCGCACCTGCTCGACTTGTCGGTCTCGCAGTTAAGCACGCTTATGCCATTGCACTATCAGCACGATTTCCGACCGTACCTAGCGTACCTTCGTACTCCTCCGTTACGCTTTGGGAGGAGACCGCCCCAGTCAAACTGCCTACCATGCACTGTCCCCGACCCGGATCACGGGCCAAGGTTAGAACCTCAAACAAACCAGGGTGGTATTTCAAGGACGGCTCCACCGAAACTAGCGTTCCGGTTTCATAGCCTCCCACCTATCCTACACAGATCGGTTCAAAGTCCAATGCAAAGCTACAGTAAAGGTTCATGGGGTCTTTCCGTCTAGCCGCGGGTAGATTGCATCATCACAAACACTTCAACTTCGCTGAGTCTCGGGAGGAGACAGTGTGGCCATCGTTACGCCATTCGTGCAGGTCGGAACTTACCCGACAAGGAATTTCGCTACCTTAGGACCGTTATAGTTACGGCCGCCGTTTACCGGGACTTCAATCAAGAGCTTGCACCCCATCATTTAATCTTCCGGCACCGGGCAGGCGTCACACCCTATACGTCCACTTTCGTGTTTGCAGAGTGCTGTGTTTTTATTAAACAGTCGCAGCCACCAGTTTATTGCAACCCCTTCACCCTCCTGGCGCAGGCCAGTCAAGCTACAAGGGCGTACCTTATCCCGAAGTTACGGTACCAATTTGCCGAGTTCCTTCTCCCGAGTTCTCTCAAGCGCCTTAGAATACTCATCTCGCCCACCTGTGTCGGTTTGCGGTACGGTCATCGTTAGACTGAAGCTTAGAGGCTTTTCTTGGAACCACTTCCAATTGCTTCGCTCCCTAAGGAGCTCGCGCCACACCCTTGAATTGCGCGCCCGGATTTGCCTAAGCGCCTTCTCCAATGCAGCGACCGGGACTTCCAACACCCGGACAACCTTCCGCGATCCGTCCCCCCATCGCATCTAACAATGGTGCAGGAATATTGACCTGCTTCCCATCAGCTACGCATTTCTGCCTCGCCTTAGGGGCCGACTCACCCTACGCCGATGAACGTTGCGTAGGAAACCTTGGGCTTACGGCGAGGGGGCCTTTCACCCCCTTTATCGCTACTCATGTCAGCATTCGCACTTCCGATACCTCCAGCACCCTTTACAAGGCACCTTCGCAGGCTTACGGAACGCTCTCCTACCATGCGAGCAAGCTCGCATCCGCAGCTTCGGTATATAGCTTAGCCCCGTTACATCTTCCGCGCAGGACGACTCGATCAGTGAGCTATTACGCTTTCTTTAAAGGGTGGCTGCTTCTAAGCCAACCTCCTGACTGTTTTAGCCTTCCCACTTCGTTTCCCACTTAGCTATATTTGGGGACCTTAGCTGGCGGTCTGGGTTGTTTCCCTCTTGACACCGGACGTTAGCACCCGATGTCTGTCTCCCGTGATTGCACTCTTCGGTATTCGGAGTTTGCTATGGCGGGGTAATCTGCAATAGACCCCCCAACCATGACAGTGCTCTACCCCCGAAGGTGAGACACGAGGCACTACCTAAATAGTTTTCGGAGAGAACCAGCTATTTCCAGGTTTGTTTAGCCTTTCACCCCTATCCACAGCTCATCCCCTAACTTTTCAACGTTAGTGGGTTCGGACCTCCAGTACGTGTTACCGCACCTTCATCCTGGCCATGGATAGATCACCTGGTTTCGGGTCTACGCCCAGCAACTGAACGCCCTATTCGGACTCGCTTTCGCTACGCCTGCCCTATACGGTTAAGCTTGCTACTGAACGTAAGTCGCTGACCCATTATACAAAAGGTACGCCGTCACCCCTTGCGAGGCTCCGACTGTTTGTATGCATGCGGTTTCAGGATCTATTTCACTCCCCTCCCGGGGTTCTTTTCGCCTTTCCCTCACGGTACTGGTTCACTATCGGTCGATCACGAGTATTTAGCCTTGGAGGATGGTCCCCCCATCTTCAGACAGGATTTCACGTGTCCCGCCCTACTTGTCGCACACCTAGTTCTTTCATACTGTTTTCGCCTACAGGGCTATCACCTGCTATGGCCGCACTTTCCAGAGCGTTCGGCTAACAATACAAATAAAGAGTGCAAGGCTCATCCCATTTCGCTCGCCACTACTTTGGGAATCTCGGTTGATTTCTTTTCCTGCGGTTACTTAGATGTTTCAGTTCACCGCGTTCGCTTCACTGGACCTATGTATTCAGTCCAGGATGACCCAAAAGGGCCGGGTTTCCCCATTCGGACATCTACGGATCAAAGCTCGTTTGCCAGCTCCCCGTAGCTTTTCGCAGGCTACCGCGTCCTTCATCGCCTGTGATCGCCAAGGCATCCACCACATGCACTTGTTCGCTTGACCCTATAACGAGTCTGTCTCTCGACAGCCGCTACAGGTTGAGTTCTCGCGTTGTGCCGTATTCCAATTGAGTCGAACATAGAGTTCGAATCATCTTGAGATACATCGATACAATCACAACCCGGATAACTTCCACGTCCATCTCGAGACGCTTCCGCTATCCAAATTACTTACTTCTTCCAGATTGTTAAAGAACGACAGCCGATACATACTACGTATCACTCTGACTGGCTCAATCGCCAATGACAAAGACTCGAACAACGCTTCGTTCGAACGCTTGTCATTGAAGATTGGTGGAGGCAGACGGGATCGAACCGACGACCCCCTGCTTGCAAAGCAGGTGCTCTCCCAGCTGAGCTATGCCCCCATGAGTACAGATGCCTCAGGTGTGTTACCGCCAGACAATGGTGGGTCTGGTTGGATTCGAACCAACGACCCCCGCCTTATCAAGACGGTGCTCTAACCGACTGAGCTACAGACCCCTGAGTCTGTCTTTGATTTACAGCCGATAAGCGTGAGCGCTCAACTTCGCGAGATAGCTCTGGAAAGGAGGTGATCCAGCCGCACCTTCCGATACGGCTACCTTGTTACGACTTCACCCCAGTCATGAATCCTACCGTGGTGACCGTCCTCCTTGCGGTTAGACTAGCCACTTCTGGTAAAACCCACTCCCATGGTGTGACGGGCGGTGTGTACAAGACCCGGGAACGTATTCACCGCGGCATGCTGATCCGCGATTACTAGCGATTCCAGCTTCATGCACTCGAGTTGCAGAGTGCAATCCGGACTACGATCGGTTTTCTGGGATTAGCTCCCCCTCGCGGGTTGGCAACCCTCTGTTCCGACCATTGTATGACGTGTGAAGCCCTACCCATAAGGGCCATGAGGACTTGACGTCATCCCCACCTTCCTCCGGTTTGTCACCGGCAGTCTCCTTAGAGTGCTCTTGCGTAGCAACTAAGGACAAGGGTTGCGCTCGTTGCGGGACTTAACCCAACATCTCACGACACGAGCTGACGACAGCCATGCAGCACCTGTGCGCCGGTTCTCTTTCGAGCACTCCCGCCTCTCAGCAGGATTCCGACCATGTCAAGGGTAGGTAAGGTTTTTCGCGTTGCATCGAATTAATCCACATCATCCACCGCTTGTGCGGGTCCCCGTCAATTCCTTTGAGTTTTAATCTTGCGACCGTACTCCCCAGGCGGTCAACTTCACGCGTTAGCTACGTTACTAAGGAAATGAATCCCCAACAACTAGTTGACATCGTTTAGGGCGTGGACTACCAGGGTATCTAATCCTGTTTGCTCCCCACGCTTTCGTGCATGAGCGTCAGTATTGGCCCAGGGGGCTGCCTTCGCCATCGGTATTCCTCCACATCTCTACGCATTTCACTGCTACACGTGGAATTCTACCCCCCTCTGCCATACTCTAGCCTGCCAGTCACCAATGCAGTTCCCAGGTTGAGCCCGGGGATTTCACATCGGTCTTAGCAAACCGCCTGCGCACGCTTTACGCCCAGTAATTCCGATTAACGCTCGCACCCTACGTATTACCGCGGCTGCTGGCACGTAGTTAGCCGGTGCTTATTCTTCCGGTACCGTCATCCCCCGACTGTATTAGAGCCAAGGATTTCTTTCCGGACAAAAGTGCTTTACAACCCGAAGGCCTTCTTCACACACGCGGCATTGCTGGATCAGGCTTTCGCCCATTGTCCAAAATTCCCCACTGCTGCCTCCCGTAGGAGTCTGGGCCGTGTCTCAGTCCCAGTGTGGCTGGTCGTCCTCTCAGACCAGCTACTGATCGTCGCCTTGGTAGGCCTTTACCCCACCAACTAGCTAATCAGCCATCGGCCAACCCTATAGCGCGAGGCCCGAAGGTCCCCCGCTTTCATCCGTAGATCGTATGCGGTATTAATCCGGCTTTCGCCGGGCTATCCCCCACTACAGGACATGTTCCGATGTATTACTCACCCGTTCGCCACTCGCCACCAGGTGCAAGCACCCGTGCTGCCGTTCGACTTGCATGTGTAAGGCATGCCGCCAGCGTTCAATCTGAGCCAGGATCAAACTCTTCAGTTCAAACCTGTTACTGTTTTCGGTTCGGTTAAGAACCGGTCGCTCACTCAAAGCTGACAGGAATATGAATCACTTCATAAACCTGACTTACTTTAGTGTGAGACTCTTGATACTTTCGCTATCTGATCCGAGGATCAGCTCGCTTCCATCAAGCGCCCACACTTATCGGCTGTTAATTTTTAAAGAGCATTCTGCGAGGAACTTCGTATTTCCCGGCAGCGCCGCGTTTTCAGCAGCAGAGAAGCGAGATTATGAACCGTGTTTCGCAGCTCGTCAACAACTTTTTACACTACATCGTTGCGACTGCGGGGCTCAACTTCCTGTACCGCCAAGGCTCGCTACGACCGAACCCCAACAGCACCGCTTCCCTTCCTTCCGCGCCGCGTTTCCGTTAGCGCGAAAGAGGCGTGATTCTATGCATCCGCCCCCATCCGCGCAAGCCCTTTATGAAGAAAGTTTGAAAAAGCCTCCGGGCGCTGGCGCGCACGGAGGCTTTGAAGCACCCGGGCGAGGCAATCGCGCCGACGACGGATATAGGTCAGCCACCGGATACCTATCGTGGCGCCGGCCGATCAGCGGTGTTTGAACACAGGCTTCCGCTTCTCGACGAACGCCGCCATCCCTTCCTTCTGGTCTTCGGTTGCGAACAACGAATGGAACAACCGTCGCTCGAAGTGGACGCCTTCAGCCAGCGTCGTCTCGTACGCGCGGTTCACCGACTCCTTGACCATCATGACCGCCGGCAGCGAAAACTCGGCGATCGTCGTCGCCGCGGCAATCGCCTCGTCGAGCAGCTTGTCGGCTGGCAGCACGCGCGATACGAGTCCGGCACGCTCGGCCTCGGCGGCGTCCATGAAGCGCGCGGTCAGGCACATGTCCATGGCCTTCGCCTTCGATACCGCGCGCGGCAGACGCTGCGTGCCGCCCGCACCCGGCATGACGCCCAGCTTGATTTCCGGCTGGCCGAACTTGGCCGTATCCGCCGCGAAGATGATGTCGCACATCATCGCGAGTTCGCAACCACCGCCCAGCGCAAAGCCCGACACCGCAGCAATGATCGGTTTGCGGATCTCGCGGACCGTCTCCCAGTTGCGCGTGATGTAGTCGCCCCGATAAGCATCCATATAGGAATAGGCCGCCATCATGCCGATGTCCGCGCCGGCCGCGAACGCCTTCTCGCTGCCAGTCACGACGATGGCGCCGATATCGTCGTCCGCGTCGAACGCCTTCAGCGCAGCGCCCAGTTCATCCATCAACGCATCGTTCAGCGCATTCAGCGCCTTCGGACGGTTCAGCGTCACCAGACCGACACGCCCCCGGGTCTCCACCAGGATGTTCTCGTAAGCCATCTATTTCTCCTCGATCAATGAAATGAGAAACGCCTCGCACATGCGAATAGTTTGATGCTACCATTCTCCGACCAACCGGTCGGTTAATTAATCGATCCGATCCCTCTCAACGTTCATCAGGCTGTCGCCATGACCCATGCCCTGTTCACGAAGCACGAAGACACGCTGAAACACGCACTCGCCGCCATCGAGAGCCGCGGGTACTGGAGCCCGTTCGCCGAAATGCCGAGCCCCAAAGTGTACGGGGAAAGCGCAAGCGCGGACGGCGAGGCCGCGTTCAAGTCGCACCTCGACAAGACCTTCGTGCTCGACCAGCCGGCGTCCGATGACACGGTCGGCGCCGAGCGCTCACCGTACGGCATCGCGCTGGGCATCCGGTATCCGAAATCTACGCCGGACGCTCTGATCGCTGCCGCTGGCGCCGCGCAACGTACGTGGCGCGAAGCCGGCCCGAGCGCGTGGATCGGCGTCAGCCTCGAAATCCTTGCCCGCCTGAACCGTGCAAGCTTCGAAATCGCCTACAGCGTGATGCACACCACCGGGCAAGCGTTCATGATGGCGTTCCAGGCCGGCGGCCCGCACGCACAGGACCGCGCCCTCGAGGCGGTCGCCTATGCGTGGGACGAACTGCGCCGCATCCCGGCCGATGCGCACTGGGAAAAACCGCAAGGCAAGAATCCGCCGCTCGCGATGCACAAGCGCTATACGATCGTGCCGCGCGGCACGGGCGTCGTGCTCGGCTGCTGCACGTTCCCCACCTGGAACGGCTACCCGGGCCTGTTCGCCGATCTGGCAACCGGGAATACCGTGATCGTCAAGCCGCACCCGGGCGCGATCCTGCCGCTCGCGATCACGGTGCGGATCGCCCGCGACGTGCTGCGCGAAGCCGGGTTCGATCCGAACGTGGTCACCCTCCTCGCGACCGAACCCAACGACGGCGCCCTCGTCCAGGATCTCGCGCTGCGCCCCGAGATCAAGCTGATCGACTTCACCGGCAGCACGCAAAACGGCACGTGGCTCGAACACCATGCCCACCAGGCGCAGGTGTACACCGAGAAAGCCGGCGTCAACCAGATCGTGATCGACTCGACCGACGACCTGAAGGCCGCCGCCAAGAACATCGCGTTCTCGCTGGCGCTGTACTCGGGCCAGATGTGCACGGCGCCGCAGAACATCTACGTGCCGCGCGACGGTATCCGGACGGCCGACGGCCATGCGAGCTTCGACGAAGTCGCGCAAGCGATCGCGGTTGCCGTGCAAAAGCTCACCGGCGACCCGGCACGCTCGGTCGAATTGATCGGCGCGATCCAGAACGACGGCGTGACCGCGCGCATCGACGACGCGCGCAAGCTCGGCCGCGTGCTCGCGGACAGCATGACGCTCCAGCATCCCACCTTCCCCGACGCGCGCGTGCGCACGCCGCTCGTACTGCAACTCGACGTGGCCGATCGCGAGAAATTCACGCAGGAGTGGTTCGGCCCGATTTCGTTCGTGATCGCAACCGACTCGACCGCGCAGTCGCTCGATCTGGCCGGTGAAATCGCCGCCGAGCATGGCGCGCTCACCCTCTCCGTCTACAGCACCGACGACGCAATCATCGACACCGCGCATGACGCGGCGGTGCGTGGCGGGGTCGCGCTGTCGATCAACCTGACGAGCGGCGTATTCGTCAATCAGTCGGCCGCGTTCTCCGACTTCCACGGCACAGGCGCGAACCCGGCGGCCAACGCCGCGCTGGCCGATCCGGCATTCGTCGCCAACCGCTTCCGCGTGGTCCAAAGTCGCGTCCATGTTGCCCCGAAGGCGGCACCTGCGGAAGCTGGCCAGACGGCATAACCCGATTGGCCGACGTGCAAACGCCGCCATGTTCTCTACCATGAACGAATCCGCCACCCGGCGGGTTCGTCACTCACCGATACGCTCATGACAGACGCCTACATCTGCGACGCGATTCGCACTCCCATCGGCCGCTACGGCGGCGCCTTGAAAGATGTCCGCGCCGACGACCTCGGCGCGGTGCCGCTCAAGGCGCTGATCGAGCGCAATCGCGACGTCGACTGGGCGGCGATCGACGACGTGATCTACGGCTGCGCGAACCAGGCCGGCGAGGACAACCGCAACGTCGCGCGCATGTCGGCGCTGCTGGCGGGCCTGCCCACCGCCGTGCCGGGCACGACGCTGAACCGGCTGTGCGGCTCCGGGATGGACGCGGTCGGCACGGCCGCGCGCGCGATCAAGGCAGGTGAAGCGCGCCTGATGATCGCAGGCGGCGTCGAGAGCATGACGCGCGCGCCGTTCGTGATGGGCAAGGCGGCGAGCGCGTTCGCGCGCCAGGCCGACATCTTCGATACGACGATCGGCTGGCGCTTCGTCAATCCGTTGATGAAACAACTGCACGGCGTCGATTCGATGCCGGAAACCGCCGAGAACGTCGCGGTCGACTACCACATCAGTCGCGCGGATCAGGACCTGTTCGCGCTGCGCAGCCAGCAAAAGGCCGCGCGGGCGCAGCAAGACGGCACGCTCGCTGAAGAAATCGTCGCGGTCACGATTGCGCAGAAGAAAGGCGACGCCATCGTCGTGTCGCGCGACGAGCATCCGCGCGAGACGTCGCTCGAGGCGCTCGCGAAGCTGAAGGGTGTCGTGCGCCCGGACGGCTCCGTGACGGCCGGCAACGCGTCGGGCGTCAACGACGGCGCCTGCGCGCTGCTGCTCGCCAATGCGCAGGCGGCCGACCAGCATGGCCTGCGCCGCCGCGCGTGCGTCATCGGCATGGCGACCGCCGGCGTCGAGCCACGCGTGATGGGCATCGGCCCCGCGCCGGCCACGCAGAAACTGTTGCGCCAGCTCGGCATGACGATCGACCAGTTCGACGTGATCGAACTGAACGAGGCGTTCGCGTCGCAAGGTCTCGCGGTGCTGCGCATGCTCGGCGTCGCCGACGACGATCCGCGCGTGAACCCGAACGGCGGTGCGATCGCGCTTGGCCACCCGCTCGGCGCATCGGGCGCGCGGCTCGTCACCACGGCGCTCCATCAACTCGAGCGTACCGGCGGCCGCTTCGCGCTCTGTACGATGTGTATCGGCGTCGGTCAGGGCATCGCGCTCGCGATCGAACGCGTGTAACCGCCGCGCCGCGCGCCTATAACGAAGTCATGACGGAGATACTGCATGTCCTATCAGGCGATCCAGCTGGATATCGATCAGGCCGCGCGCGTGGCCACGATCACGCTCAACCGCCCCGACAAGCTGAACAGCTTCACGCGGGCGATGCATCGCGAACTGCAGTCGGCGCTCGATGAAGTCGAGGCGGCCGGTGCACGCGCGCTGATTCTGACGGGTGCGGGGCGCGGCTTTTGCGCGGGCCAGGATCTGGCCGACCTCGACTTCACACCGGGCGCGTCCACCGACCTCGGCACGCTGATCGACGAGCATTTCAATCCGCTGATCCGCCGCCTGCAGCGTCTGCCGATTCCGGTAATCGCCGCCGTCAACGGCACGGCGGCCGGCGCCGGCGCGAATCTCGCACTCGCGTGCGATCTCGTGTTCGCCGCCCGCTCGAGCAGTTTCATCCAGGCCTTCGTAAAGATCGGGCTCGTACCCGATTCGGGCGGCACGTGGTTCCTGCCGCAACGCATCGGTATGGCGCGCGCGCTGGGGCTCGCGCTGACCGGCGACAAGCTCGGCGCCGAACAGGCCGAACAGTGGGGCCTGATCTGGCGCGCGGTCGACGACGACGCGCTCGTCGCGACGGCCCGCCAACTCGCCGCCCAGCTCGCGCAGCAGCCGACGCTCGCGATCGCATCGATCAAGCAGTCGATGCGGGACAGCGTCACGAACACGCTCGATCAGCAACTCGACGTGGAACGTGACCTGCAGCGCAAGCTCGGTCAGTCGCACGACTATGCGGAAGGTGTGCAGGCCTTCATCGAGAAGCGCGCACCGCGCTTCGAAGGGCATTGACATGACGAACGCCACCGCCACGCTCGATCCCGATTCGCTCGCCCGCGCCACCGCTCAGGCCATGTACGACGCCGATGCCTGCAGCCGCGCGTTCGGCATGGAGATCGCCGAAGTCCGCGCCGGCTACGCCCGCCTGCAGATGCGCGTGCGACCCGAATTCCTGAACGGGCACCAGACCTGTCACGGCGGGATCATCTTCACGCTCGCCGATTCGACGTTCGCGTTCGCGTGCAACTCGTACAACGTGAATGCGGTCGCGGCCGGCTGCTCGATCGAATTCCTGCGCCCCGTGCACGGCGACGACATGCTGACGGCCGAGGCGATCGAACAGGCGCGTGCCGGCCGCCACGGCATCTACGACATCCGCGTCACGAACCAGACAGGCGACACCGTCGCGATGTTTCGCGGCAAATCCGCCCAGATCAAGGGCACGGTCATCCCGGAAGACCGCTGACGTCGACGGCGCGCCCATAACAAACACTGGAGACATGCATGACTACCCCGCTACCGCTCGAGCCGATCGAGACCGCCTCACGCGACGAGCTGACCGCGCTGCAGCTCGAACGCCTCAAATGGTCGCTCCGGCATGCGTATGACCACTCGCCCGTCTATCGCCGCAAGTTCGACGAAGCGGGCGTGCATCCGGACGACCTGAAGACGCTCGCCGACCTGTCGCGCTTCCCGTTCACGACCAAGGGCGACCTGCGCGACAGCTATCCGTTCGGGATGTTCGCGGTGCCGCAGGACCAGATCTCGCGCATCCATGCGTCGTCGGGTACGACCGGCAAGCCGACGGTCGTCGGCTATACGGCCGCCGACATCGACACGTGGGCGAATCTCGTCGCGCGCTCGATCCGCGCGGCCGGTGCGCGCCGCGGCGACAAGGTGCACGTCAGCTACGGCTATGGCCTCTTCACGGGCGGGCTTGGCGCACATTACGGTGCCGAACGCGCGGGCCTCACCGTGATCCCGTTCGGCGGCGGGCAGACCGAAAAGCAGGTGCAGCTGATCCAGGACTTCCGGCCCGACATCATCATGGTCACGCCAAGCTACATGCTGTCGATCGCCGACGAGATCGAGCGCCAGGGCCTCGATCCCGTGCAGAGTTCGCTGCGCATCGGCATCTTCGGCGCGGAGCCGTGGACCAACGACATGCGCGTCGCCATCGAACAGCGGATGGGGATCGACGCGGTCGACATCTATGGGCTGTCCGAAGTGATGGGCCCAGGCGTCGCGTCCGAATGCGTGGAGACCAAGGACGGCCCGACCATCTGGGAAGACCATTTCTATCCGGAAATCATCGACCCCGAAACCGGCGAAGTGCTGCCGGACGGCGAACTCGGCGAGCTCGTGTTCACGTCGCTGACGAAGGAAGCGCTGCCGATCGTCCGCTACCGCACCCGTGACCTCACGCGCCTGTTGCCAGGCACCGCCCGGACGATGCGCCGGATGGAGAAGATCACCGGCCGGTCGGACGACATGATGATCGTGCGCGGCGTCAACGTGTTCCCGACGCAAATCGAGGAGCAGTTGCTCAAGCAGCGCGCGCTCGCGCCGCACTATCAGATCGTGCTGACGAAGGAAGGCCCGCTCGACGTGTTGACGCTCAACGTCGAGCCCTGTCCGGAGACCTCGCCCGATACCGCGGCGATCCAGGCGGCAAAACAGGCGCTCGCGTACGACATCAAGTCGCTGATCGGCGTGACGGCCATGATCAACGTGCTGCCCGTGAACGGCATCGAGCGCTCGGTCGGCAAGGCGCGCCGCGTCATCGACAAACGCAAGGGCTGAGTCACCCCGCCGCGCAGGCGACGGGCGCGAACGTCGCGTACTCGCCGCACGCACGCCGCGCAACGGCGAAGCCGTGCCTGCAAACGAAACAGCCCGGTCGGCCAATGCCGATCGGGCTGTTTTACGCCAAAGCGTCGTTCGACGTGACACGCACGGCATCACGCGAACCGAAATCACATGGGCACACCGGCGATCAAACCGGCATGCGCGTCACGCATGAGACGCGCCACGAATGCCGAATCTTGTGCACGGGCCACCCTCCGGGCAACCCGCGCCGCGCCCAATCACGAATTCGGGAACAACAGCCACATCCGGCCGACCTGCTTCATCCGGCCAGCCTGGTCGCCCGCGTCGTCGCCGAGCCCCCAGAAATAGTCCGCCCGCACGCCGCCCTTGATCGCCGAGCCCGTATCCTGCGCGAACACGAGCCGGTTCATCGGCGTATTCGTCAGCGGACGCGTGGTCTGCAGGAACACCGGGGTGCCGAGCGGGATCGACGACGGATCGACCGCGATCGAGCGCTCCGGCGTCAGCGGCACGCCGAGCGCGCCGATCGGACCGTCGGCGCCGCCGTGCGGCGCATCCTCCTTGGTCGGCATGTCGCGGAAGAACACGAAGCGCGGATTCGTGTCGAGCAGCGCGTCGACGCGCGTCGGGTTCGCCTTCGCCCAGGCCTTGATGCCCTGCATCGTCGCCTGCGCGGGCGTCAGCTCGCCGCGATCGAGCAGCCACTTGCCGATCGAACGGTACGGCTGGTTGTTGGTGCCGCCGAAGCCGACCCGCATCACCGAACCGTCGTCGAGCAGCACGCGCCCCGAGCCCTGCACCTGCAGGAAGAATGCCTCGATCGGATCGTCGACCCACACGAGCTCGTTGCCGTTCAGGATGCCAGCGCGCTCGAGCTGCGCGCGTGCCGGCAGCGCGGCGCCCGCGCGATAGCCGGCCGGCCAGCGATAGAGCGCGTACTGATACGGACCGCGGCGTACGCGCGAACCGTGCAGCAGCGGCTCGTAATAGCCGGTCACGAGCCCGTCGAGCGTACCGTCGGTGTTCGCGAACTGGAACGGCGTGAAATACGTTTCGAAGAAACTGCGGGCGCTGCTGACGTCGAGCTCGTCGAGCCGGTCGGCGGCCGCGCAAGCGCGCGCCCAGGCCGGCTGGCGCGCGAGCCGCGCGCAGTTCTGCCGCAGCGCGGCCGTCGCGCCGATCAGCGAATCGTCCTGCCAGCCCGGCACCTGCTGCCACGCGACCGGCGTGAGCCGCTTCGCGGCGACCTGCCCCGGCACGACCGCCGCACCGGTCGGCGGCTTCAGCGCGGAGGTCCGCGTCGGCGCGCCGCCGCACGCGGCGAGCAGCGCCGCCGCAGCAGCCGCAGCCATCCACCCGGCCAGCCGGGGCCCAAACCACATACAATGTCCGTTCTTGATGGAAACCGCCATGTCAGATTTTCTCGACCAATATCCGATGCTCATCTTCGCGCTCGAAGCCTTCGTCGCGCTTGCCCTGCTGATCTTCATCGTCGTGTGGACGTCGTCGGGCAGAAAGAAGCAGGCCCGCCGCGACGACCGCCAGCCGCGCTGACGCACACTGCACACCGCACGCTCAATGCAGCGTGCGCGGCATGTGCAGCGCGAACTCGTCGACCGGCGCCTCGAAACGCTCGCCGTCCTCCGCCACGCAGAAGTACGCGCCGCGCATCGTGCCGACCGGCGTCGCGATCACGGCCCAGCTCGTGTATTCGAAATGCTCGCCCGGCTGCAGCAGCGGCTGGTGCCCGACGACGCCGAGCCCCTTCACTTCCTGCACGTGGCTCTCGCTGTCCGTGATGATCCAGTGACGCGCGATCAGCTGCGCCGCGACCTGCCCGGTATTGCGGATCGTCAGCGTGTACGCGAATGCGTATTGACGGTGATCGGGGTCGGATTGTTCCGGCAAGTAGCTGGTTTTCACCGAAACGGTGAACTGATACTGACTCATGGTGTGTCCGCTGTAGGTAACCGCGCGCGCCGACTCGAGCGGCCGGGCCGCGGGCGCGCCGCATTGGTTCGGCATTCTATGCGCATTCGGGCCGCCACCGCACGGCCTGCCGCCGCGCAGCGGGTCGCCGGACGGTAGAATGACGGTTTTGCGCCGCAACGTCCCCGCTCCCCTGTCATGACTCAATTCCGCATCGCTCCCAGCATCCTGTCGGCCGACTTTGCACGGCTCGGCGAAGAAGTCCGCAACGTGGTCGCCGCCGGCGCCGACTGGATTCACTTCGACGTGATGGACAATCATTATGTGCCGAACCTGACGATCGGCCCGCTCGTCTGCGAGGCGATCCGCCCGCACGTGCAGGTGCCGATCGACGTGCACCTGATGGTGCGCCCGGTCGACCGGATCGTGCCCGATTTCGCGAAGGCCGGCGCGAACCTGATCAGCTTCCACCCGGAAGGCTCCGACCACATCGACCGCACGCTGTCGCTGATCCGCGACCATGGCTGCAAGGCCGGCCTCGTGTTCAATCCGGCCACGCCGCTGAACTACCTCGACCACGTGATGGATCGCCTCGACTTCGTGCTGCTGATGTCGGTCAACCCCGGCTTCGGCGGCCAGTCGTTCATCCCGGAAACGCTGAACAAGCTGCGCGAGGCGCGCGCCCGCATCGACGCGTACACCGAACGCACGGGCCGCGAGATCCTGCTCGAAGTCGACGGCGGCGTGAAGGCCGACAACATCGCGGAAATCGCGGCGGCCGGCGCGGACACGTTCGTCGCAGGTTCCGCGATCTTCGGCAAGCCCGACTATCGCAAGGTGATCGACGAGATGCGCGCGGCGCTCGCGACCGTCGAGCGGAGCTGACGCCGTGGCCGACTCGTCGTTCGCCGGCCACGCGCCGGCCGGAGCCGCCGCGGACGCTGCGCCGATCCGCTTCGCCGCGCCGCGCATCGATGCGGCGCTGATCGACCTCGACGGCACGATGGTCGACACGGCCGACGATTTCACGGCCGGCCTGAACGGGATGCTCGCGCAGCTCGGCGCGCCGGCCACGTCGCGCGACGAAGTGATCGGCTATGTCGGCAAAGGCTCCGAACACCTGATTCACAGCGTGCTGAAGCCGCGCTTCCCGGCCGACGAAGCGCACGCGCGCTTCGACGACGCACTGGCGATCTACCAGACCGAATACGCGAAGATCAACGGTCGCCACACGCGTCTCTATCCGGACGTGGCGGCCGGCCTCGACGCATTGCGCGCGGCCGGCATCCGGCTCGCGTGCGTGACCAATAAGCCGCACCGCTTCGCAGTCGAGCTGCTCGAGCAATACGGGCTGGCCGGCTGCTTCGGCATCGTGCTGGGCGGCGACAGCGTCGCACGCAAGAAGCCCGATCCGCTGCCGATGCTGACGGCCTGCGACGCGCTCGGCGTCGCGCCGGACGCCGCGGTCGCGATCGGCGACTCGGAAAACGACGCGCTGGCGGGCCGCGCGGCCGGGATGGCAACACTGACGGTGCCGTACGGCTACAACCACGGCAAAGCTATACAAACGATAAATTCGGATGGTATAGTCGATTCGTTGCTGGTCGCGGCTCGCGCAATTTCCGCGCACAACGCCGGCCGGCCAACCGTCTGATTATTTCTTCCATCCGCATGTTTCTGAATAAAAAACGGAGTCTGAGCAGCATCGACCGGGGAGCCTGGCCCTGGCGTCGCTGGTCGCGCTGACCTCTTCGATGAGGTACGCTGAAGCACGTCTTCAGCGCCGTTTTTTATCTCGCTGCGCATCCGCGCGCCGATCGTCGCACCACCTCGAGTTCCACCGTGTCCGAACGCTTGCGTTCAGGATCGGCCGCAGGCTCGCGACGTTCACGCCCGGAGTGCCGGCCGGCAACAGGCACTTCTCGATCGACCGCCCTTTCGCCGACGGCCACCCGCGCAGCGTCAAATGATCCCTGGCGCACGCGCCGCTCGTCCCGAACAGGACCGGAACATGACCGAACTCGAATTCCAATCGCTCGCGAACGAAGGCTACAACCGCATCCCGCTGATCGCGGAAGCCCTCGCCGATCTCGAAACGCCGCTGTCCCTCTACCTGAAGCTGGCCCAGCCCGAACGCGCGGGCGCCAACTCGTTCCTGCTCGAATCGGTGGTCGGCGGCGAACGTTTCGGCCGCTATTCGTTCATCGGCCTGCCCGCCCGCACGCTCGTGCGCACCCGCAACGGCGTGTCGGAAGTGGTGCGCGACGGCCAGGTTGTCGAGACGCACGACGGCGACCCATTCCAGTTCATCGAATCGTTCCAGGCGCGCTTCAAGGTCGCGCAGCGGCCGGGCCTGCCGCGGTTCTGCGGCGGCCTCGCCGGCTACTTCGGCTACGACGCGGTGCGCTACATCGAGAAGAAGCTCGCGAACACCGCGCCGCGCGACGATCTCGGCCTGCCCGACATCCAGTTGCTGCTGACCGAGGAAGTCGCGGTGATCGACAACCTCGCCGGCAAGCTCTACCTGATCATCTACGCGGACCCGGGCCAACCCGAAGCGTATGCGAAGGCGAAACACCGCCTGCGCGAACTGAAGCAGCGCCTGCGCACGACCGTGCAGCCGCCCGTCACGTCGGCGAGCGTGCGCACCGAGACGTTCCGCGAATTCAAGAAGGACGACTATCTGGCCGCCGTGCGCCAGGCGAAGGAATACATCGCGGCCGGCGAGCTGATGCAGATCCAGGTCGGCCAGCGACTCACGAAGCCGTACCGCGACAATCCGCTGTCGCTGTACCGCGCGCTGCGTTCGCTGAATCCGTCGCCGTACATGTATTACTACAACTTCGGCGATTTCCACGTGGTCGGCGCATCGCCGGAAATCCTGGTGCGCCAGGAAAAGCGCGGCGACGACCAGATCGTCACGATCCGGCCGCTCGCCGGCACGCGCCCGCGCGGCAACACGCCCGAGCGCGACGCGGAACTCGCGACCGAGCTGCTGAACGATCCGAAGGAAATCGCCGAGCACGTGATGCTGATCGATCTCGCGCGCAACGACGTCGGCCGCATCGCGGAGATCGGTTCGGTGCAGGTGACCGACAAGATGGTGATCGAGAAGTACTCGCACGTGCAGCACATCGTCAGCTCGGTCGAAGGCAAGCTGAAGCCCGGCATGACGAACTACGACGTGCTGCGCGCGACGTTCCCGGCCGGCACGCTGTCCGGCGCGCCGAAGGTGCGCGCGATGGAACTGATCGACGAGCTCGAGCCGGTCAAGCGCGGGCTGTACGGCGGTGCGGTCGGCTACCTGTCGTTCTCCGGCGAGATGGATCTCGCGATCGCGATCCGCACGGGCCTGATCCACAACGGCAACCTGTACGTGCAAGCGGCGGCCGGCGTCGTCGCGGACTCGGTGCCCGAATCCGAATGGCAAGAGACCGAGAACAAGGCGCGCGCGGTGCTGCGTGCGGCCGAACAGGTCCAGGACGGCCTCGATAGCGACTTCTGACCGGAGACTGACCATGCTGCTCATGATCGACAACTACGACTCGTTTACCTACAACCTGGTTCAGTACTTCGGCGAACTCGGCGAGGACGTGCGCACCTACCGCAACGACGAAATCACGCTCGACGACATCGCGCGCCTGAACCCCGACACGATCTGCCTGTCGCCCGGCCCGAGCAATCCGCAGCACGCGGGCATCACGCTCGACGTGCTGCGCGAATTCGCGGGCCGGAAGCCGATCCTCGGCGTCTGCCTCGGCCACCAGGCGATCGGCGAAGCGTTCGGCGGCCGCGTCGTGCGCGCGAAGACCATCATGCACGGCAAGGTGAGCCGGATCGAAACCGACTGCCGCGGCGTGTTCGCCGATCTGCCGAAGCATTTCGACGTGACGCGCTATCACTCGCTCGCGATCGAGCGCGAATCGCTGCCGGACTGCCTCGAGGTGTCCGCGTGGACCGACGACGGCGAGATCATGGGCGTGCGCCACAAGACGCTGCCGGTCGAAGGCGTGCAGTTCCACCCGGAATCGATCCTGTCCGAGCATGGCCATGCGCTGCTCGAGAATTTCCTGAAGCAAAACCGCGCAGCGGCCCATGCCGCCGCACCGGCTGCCTGACGGGAGACGCACGATGACGATTACCCCGCAGGAAGCGCTGCAACGCACGATCGAGCACCGCGAGATCTTCCACGACGAAATGCTGCATCTGATGCGGCTGATCATGCGCGGCGACCTGTCGCCGGTGATGGCGGCCGCGATCATCACCGGGCTGCGCGTGAAGAAGGAGACGATCGGCGAGATCGCCGCCGCCGCGACCGTGATGCGCGAATTCGCGAACCACGTCGAAGTGCAGGACAACTCGAATTTCGTCGACATCGTCGGCACCGGCGGCGACGGCTCGCACACGTTCAACATCTCGACCGCGTCGATGTTCGTCACGGCGGCCGCGGGCGCGAAGGTCGCGAAGCACGGCAACCGCGGCGTATCGAGCAAGTCCGGCAGCGCCGACGTGCTCGAGGCGCTCGGCGTGAACATCGACCTGCAGTCGGACCAGGTCGCCGCATCGATCGCCGAAACCGGCATGGGCTTCATGTTCGCGCCGAACCATCACCCGGCGATGAAGAACATCGCGGCCGTGCGCCGCGAGCTCGGCGTGCGCACGATCTTCAACATCCTCGGCCCGCTGACCAATCCGGCCGGCGCGCCGAACCAGCTGATGGGCGTGTTCCACGCCGACCTCGTCGGCATCCAGGTGCGCGTGATGCAGCGTCTCGGCGCGCAGCACGTGCTCGTCGTGTACGGCAAGGACGGCATGGATGAGGTATCGCTCGGCGCCGCGACGCTCGTCGGCGAATTGCGCGACGGCAAGGTGCACGAATACGAGATCCATCCGGAGGACTTCGGCCTGCAGATGGTGTCGAATCGCACGCTGAAGGTGGAAAATGCGGACGAATCGCGCACGATGCTGCTCGGCGCGCTGGACAACCAGCCGGGCGTCGCACGCGAGATCGTCACGCTGAACGCGGGCACCGCGCTCTACGCGGCCAATATCGCCGAGTCGATCGCGGACGGTATCCAGCTCGCCCGCGAAGTGATCGCGAGCGGCAAAGCCCGCGCGAAGGTCGACGAACTCGTGCGCTTCACGCAGCAGTTCAAGCGCTGACCCTCTTACGAATCCAGCAGGAACCCCTATGAGCGACATTCTCGACCGAATCATCGCCGTCAAGCGCGAAGAAATCGCGGCGGCGCTGCGCAGCACGCCGCTCGAGGCACTGAAACTCGAAGCGTCCGCGCGCGACCTGCGCGACTTCGTCGGTGCGCTGCGCGCGAAGCACACGGCCGGCAACGCCGCCGTGATCGCCGAAATCAAGAAGGCCAGCCCGTCGAAAGGCGTGCTGCGCGAGCATTTCGTGCCGGCCGACATCGCACGCTCGTATGCGGCGCACGGCGCCGCGTGCCTGTCGGTGCTGACCGACGAGCAGTTCTTCCAGGGCGGCGTCCGCTACCTCGAGGAAGCGCGCGCGGCCTGCACGCTGCCGGTGCTGCGCAAGGACTTCATCGTCGACGCGTACCAGATCGTCGAAGCCCGCGCGATGGGCGCCGACGCGATCCTGCTGATCGCCGCCGCGCTCGACACGCCGCTGATGCAGGATCTGGAAGCCTATGCGCACTCGCTCGGCCTCGCGGTGCTGGTCGAAGTGCACGACCGCCACGAGATGGAACAGGCGCTGACGCTGAAGACGCCGCTGCTCGGTATCAACAACCGCAACCTGCGCACGTTCGAGACGTCGATCCAGACCACGCTCGACATGCTCGACATGATTCCGGCGGATCGCATCGTCGTGACCGAATCGGGCATCCTGTCGCGCACCGACGTCGACACGATGCGCGCGGCGAACGTGAACACGTTCCTCGTCGGCGAGGCGTTCATGCGCGCCGAGCAGCCGGGCGAGGAACTCGCACGGATGTTCTTCTGATGGCGATCGAACAGGAAATCAAGCTCGCGCTGCCGGCCGGCCAAGCCGATGCCGCGCGCCGCTTCTTCGAGACGCTGACCGGTGAACCCGGTCGCGCGATCACGCTAGCGAACGTCTATTACGACACGCCCGATCTCGCGCTCGCGCGCTCGAAGAGCGCGGTGCGCGTGCGCCGCACGCCGGACGGCTGGCTGCAGACGTTCAAGACGGTCGGCAGCGCGGAAGGCGGCCTGCATAGCCGCCACGAGTGGGAACTGCCGGTCGCGGGCGACGCGCTCGAAATCGACGCGCTCGTCGCGGCCTGCGACGTGCCGGAAGCCGCCGCCGCGCTGAATGACGCAGCCGGCGCGCTGCATGCGCTGTTCCGCACGGATTTTTCGCGTACGCTGTGGCGCATCGCCATCGGCGGCGCAACCGTCGAGGCCGCGGTGGACCTCGGCGAGATCGTCGTCCAGGCGGAACACGAAACGCGCCGCGAACCGATCAGCGAAATCGAACTCGAACTGATCGACGGCCCGGAAACGGCGCTCGCGACGCTCGCCGCCGAACTGCAGCAGGCGCTGCCGGGCCTCGTTCCCGAAAACATCAGCAAGGCGCAGCGCGGCTACCGGCTGCGCGCGCAATAAACACGCATCACGCATGGCAACCCGCAAGACTTCCCGCGCGCCGCAACAGGCGTCGCTGTTCGACGATCCCGTGCCGGAAACGGCACCGGCCGATATTCCGTCCGCGGCTTCCGAGCCGCCTGCCGCTCGGCGCAAACCCGCAAAGAAAACCGCCGCACCGGCGGCCGTGCCCGAACCGGCCCCGGCCGCCTCGGCACCGCGGCCCGTTGCCACCGACGTACCGCATCTCGCCGCGCAATTCGACGCGCTGCCGGCCGTCTGGCGCGACGTGCTGAAACCGTTCACCGACAGCGACGCGTTCGCGCCGCTGTGCCGCTTCGTCGACGAAGAGCGCGCCGCCGGCAAGACGGTCTACCCGACCGACGTGTTCCGCGCGCTGCGCCTGACGCATCCCGACGACGTGAAGGTCGTGATCCTCGGTCAGGATCCGTACCACGGCGACGACCGCGGCACGCCGCAGGCGCACGGCCTCGCGTTCTCGGTACCGCCGGCCGTCCGCACGCCGCCGTCGCTGCGCAACATCTTCAAGGAAATCGCCGCGAACTTCGGTCACGACACGCCGCGTCACGGCTGCCTCGACACGTGGGCGCGCCAGGGCGTGCTGCTGCTCAACACCGTGTTGACGGTCGAGCGCGGCGCGGCCGCGAGCCATGCGAAGCGCGGCTGGGAACAATGCACGGACACGCTGATCCGCGAGCTCGCCGGCCGCCATCGTGGGCTCGTATTCATGCTGTGGGGCGCGCATGCGCAGGCCAAGCGCGCGCTGTTCGACGCGAACGCGCATTGCGTGCTCGAGGCGCCGCATCCGTCGCCGCTGTCCGCGCACCGCGGCTTCCTCGGTTGCCGCCATTTCGCGCTCGCGAACGACTACCTGGTCGATGCCGGCCGCGAACCGATCGACTGGCGCCTGCCGGACGTGGCCGAAACGCTCGCGTAACGGCCTCGGCGGCGAGTTCGCCGGCCGAATGCAAAAACGCCGCGTCCCTTTCGTGAAGGGCGCGGCGTTTTTTATCGGGTGACGCAGCGGGTGCGTGGCACCCGCGTCGACCTGGCGCGTTAACTTGGCGCGTTAAGCGGCGGCGATCGCTTCGCGTGCGCCGGCCAGCGCGGCGCTCTGCGCGTCCGGGCCGAGGTTCAGGCCTTCCGCGTGGATGAAGCTCACGTCGGTCAGGCCGATGAAGCCGAGGAACGTGCGCAGGTACGGGGTCTGGCTGTCGTTCGGCGTACCCAGGTACTTGCCGCCACGGGCCGTCACGACGTGAACCTTCTTGCCCTTGATCAGGCCTTCCGGACCGTTCTCGGTGTAGCGGAACGTGACGCCTGCGCGGGCGATCCAGTCGAAATACGTCTTCAGTTGCGACGAGATGCCGAAGTTGTACATCGGCGCGCCGATCACGATGATGTCGGCAGCTTGCAGCTCGGCGATCAGTGCATCGCTCTTCGCGACGATCGCATTCTGTTCCGCGGTGCGCTGGTCGGCCGGCGTGAAGAACGCACCCAGCACCGATTCGTCGAGGTGCGGCAGCGCATCGGCGAGCAGGTCGCGAACCACGACGTTCGCGCCGGGGTTCGATTGTTGCAGCTTTGCCGTCAGTTCGTTGGCCAGCAGCGTGGATTGCGCGCCTTGCGAACGCGCAGCGGAATTGATTTGCAGAATGGTCGTCATGTCAGGCTCCGGGTGGGGTTGCGCTTCGGTAGCGCGAGTGACGCCATTGTGCGTGGCCATATGACGGCGAAAAAGCGGGTTCAGGGCGACGGATTGTTGCAACAGCAGAACAATCCTTGATCGCGCCCCGCTACCCGCTTTCGTACGCTTACCCCTTCAGCCACGCTTCGCGGGCCTTCGTGGCCGCGGCCGGCTTCGCGGCCGCCATCAGCCGGTAGCGCGTGATGTCCGGCCCGTCGAGCTTCAGTTTCGCGGTGCGCAGCTCGTCGCGGCGGAACGCGTGAACCTCGACCTTGTCGCCCGGCCGGTAGCGGGCGAGCAGCGCATCGAGGTTCGTGCCCGTCACGCGCAGCCCGTCGACCGCGATCAGCGTGTCGCCGGCCGACAATCCCGCGCGATGCGCGGCGCCGCCTTCGTAGACCGCCGCCAACGTGCAGTCCGCGCCGCCGCGCAGGCGCGCGCCGATCGTCGGCTTCGCGGCCGCGCCGAGCGCGACGTCGGGGGCCAGCGTCACGCCGAACGGCGCGAGCAGTTCGGCGAGCGGCAGGTCGCGCGTGCCGTGCACGGCGTCGGCGAACAGGCGGCCGAGCGCGACGCCTGTCGCTTCCTCGATCAGCGTCTCGACTTCGTTTTCCTCCACGCCCGCCTGCTTGCCGCCGCGATAGAAATCGCGGCCGTATCGCTGCCACAGCACGCGCATCACGTCGTCGAGCGACTTCCGGTTGCGCGTCTGTGCGCGGATCGCGAGATCGAACGCGAGCGCGACGAGCGAGCCCTTCGTGTAATAGCTGACGATCGCGTTGGTCGCGTTCTCGTCCTGGCGGTAGTACTTGATCCATGCGTCGAACGAGCTGTCCGCGACGCTCTGCTTGAGCCGGCCCGTGCCGCGCAGCACGCCGCCGATCGTGCGGCCGAGCGCCGCGAAATAGTCGTCCTGCGACATCAGCCCGCTGCGAACCAGCATCAGGTCGTCGTAATACGACGTGAAGCCTTCGAACAGCCACAGCAGCGACGTGTAGTTCTCGCGCGTGAGGTCATATGGCACGAACGCCGCCGGCTTGATGCGCTTCACGTTCCACGTATGGAAGTACTCGTGGCTGCAGAGGCCGAGATACGTGCGATAGCCTTCCGTCGTTTCCGGGCGCCCCTTCACCGGCAGGTCGGTCCGGTTGCAGATCAGCGCGGTCGACGCACGATGCTCGAGGCCGCCGTAGCCGTCGCTGACCGCGAGCGTCATGAACACGTAGCGATCCATCGGCGCCTTCTTCGACTTCGGCTCGAACAGCGCGATCTGCGCTTCGCATACGCGCTTCAGATCGGTACGCAGCCGCTCCAGGTCGAGCTGCGTCACGCGCCCGGCGATCACGATATCGTGCGGCACGCCGTGCGCGTCGAACGTCGCGAGCGCGAATTCGCCGATCGTCACCGGATGGTCGGACAGCTCGTCGTAGTTCGCCGCGCGATACGCGCCGAAACCGTAGCGCCTGGTGCCGCGCGCCTCGGGCAGCGACGTGCCGACGCGCCACGTGCGGAACGCCGGGCCGGCCGGTTTCGCGATATCGACTTCGCACGGCGCCGCCTCGCGGCCGGCGACGCTCAGGAATACGGCCGTCGCGTTGAAGAAGCCGCCCGAATCGTCGAGATACGCGGAGCGCACCGACAGGTCCCACGCATAGACGTCGTAGCGCAGCGTCAGCGCGCCGCTGACGGGCGCGGCCTGCCACGTGTGCTTGTCGGTCTTCGCGATGCGCACCTTGCGGCCCGCGTCGCTGAACGCATGCAGCGTCACGATGTTGCGCGCGAACTCGCGCACGAGATAGCTGCCCGGAATCCATACCGGCAGCGAGAAGCGCTGGCCTTCGGGATCGGGATCGGCAACCGTCACCGTCACTTCGAACAGGTGCGCGGCAAGATCTTTCGGGACAATCGAATAGCGGATCGGCTGGGTCATCGTGGCAATCGGTCGGTCGAATACGGCGGCGAAAACGAAGAGAGGCGCCGGCAGATCATGCGGGCGCCCCTCGCTGGCCGGGCCATGCGCCCGGCGTGCAGTCGGTTACTTGCTCGAGGCGAGCGCCTGGTTGAGCTGGTCGGCCGATACCGCGCCCGGCAGGCGGCGGCCATCCGGCAGGAAGATCGTCGGCGTGCCCGTGACGTTCATCCCGCGGCCGAGCGCGAGGTTCTTGTCGAGCGCGGTGGTGTCGCACGTGCCGGCGCCGGACGGCGCGCGGTGGTCGAGCATCCAGCTTTCCCACGTCTTCGCGCGGTCGGTCGCGCACCAGATCGCCTTCGACTTCGCGGTCGAATCCGGCGACAGCACCGGGTACAGGAACGTGTAGACGGTCACGTTGTCGACCGACTGCAGCGTCGTCTCGAGCTTCTTGCAGTACGGGCAGTTCGGATCGGAGAACACCGCGATCTTGCGGGCGCCGTTGCCCTTGACGACCTTGATTGCATTCGCGAACGGCAGGCTCGCGAAGTCGATCTTGTTGATTTCGGACAGGCGGGCGTCGGTCAGGTTCTTGTGCGACTTGGTGTCGACGAGATCGCCGAGCAGCACGTAGTCGCCTGCCGCGTCGCTATAGATGATCTGCGAACCGAGGTTCACTTCGTAAAGGCCTGCAACCGGCGATTTCGACACGCTCTTGATCGGCGCGTCGCTGCCGAGACGGGCTTGCAGCGTGGCCTTCAGCTTGTCGGTGGTCTGGTCGGCCTGCGCGGTGCAGCCCAGCGTCGCCATCGTGACGGCCAGCGCCAGCGATGCGATGCGGATCGTTTTTTTCATCGAAATCTTCCTTCAGCTCAATCGGAGTGCACGGCACAGTGTACGCCGTTATGGAACCGTCTCCGACCCGCGCTGTTGCAGAAGGTTCGATCACCCAAGCGCGGCCGACACGAGCCAGCGCTTCACGAGCGGCTGCGCGCCGACGAACGCCATGCCCGCGTTGCGCACCGCCTTCGCGAGCGAGCCCGGCACCGCGAACAGCCGCTGCAGGCCGTCGGTCGCGACCATCAGCGCGCGGATGTCCTCGCGGCGCGAACGCTCGTAGCGGCGCAGCAGCACCGGATCGCCGAGGTTGCGGAAGCTTTCCTTGCGCGCGATCGCGTCGGCAAGCGCGGCGACGTCGCGCAGCCCGAGGTTCATCCCCTGCCCGGCGAGCGGGTGGATCAGGTGCGCGGCATCGCCGACCAGCGCGACGCGCGGCGCGATCAGCTTGTCGACCGTCTGCAGCGCCAGCGGAAAGCCGGCGGCCGGCGTCACGCATTCGAGCGTGCCGACCTGGCCGTGCGACACGCGCTCGACCTCGGCCGCGAGCTGCGCCGGATCGAGTGCGAGCAGTTCGTCCGCATGCGCGGTGTGCGCGGACCATACCAGCGACACGTGGCCGTCCGGCAGCGGCAGCAGCGCGACGATCTCGCCTTCGTGGAACCACTGGTAGGCCGTCTCGCGGTGCGGCAGCGACGCCTTGAAGTTCGCGACGACGCCCGTTTGCCGGTAGTCGCGTCGCTCTACCCTGGCCCCCATTTGGGAGCGCACCCACGAATGCGCGCCGTCGGCACCGACGACGAGATCGGCTTCGAGCACCTGCCCCGACGACAGCGTGAGCACGGCCGCGTCGTCGCGCACGTCGAAACCCTGCGCACGCGCGTCGAACCACGTGAGGTTCGGCTGGAACCGCAGCGCGGCGTCGAGCGACGCCTCGACCCGCGACGATTCGGCGATCCACGCGAGCTGCGGCACGGACGCCTGGTAGGCGGAGAAATGCAATTCGGCATGCGCATCGCCATACACGCGCATGTCGTAGACCGGCGCGAGCCGGCCGTGGTCGAGCGCCTGCCAGACCCGCAGCCGCTCGAGCAACGCCTGCGAACTGGACGAAAGCGCGTAGATGCGCGTGTCGAACGCGAGATCGGCGGGGCGCGGCGTGGCCGGCTGGGCGAGCAAGGCGGTCTTGTAGCCGGACTGGGTCAGCGCGAGCGCGGCCGTCTTGCCGACGAGCCCGCCGCCGACCACGGCGACGTCGAAGGAGTGGTGGGCAGTCATGGCGGGCATTATAGCCGCGGGGCCAAACCCTTACGCGGCCGGACTTTGCGGGAAATCAGCAGAATCGCAGGCCGGTGCGCCGGCGCGGCGGCCCGCCGCATCGGCCGTTCGGCGGCAAGCCCGGAATCCGGAGCGCCGGCACGGTACAATAGCGTCTTTGACCGTCGGCCCGCCGCGCTCCACGCGCCGGCCGCCCTTTTTCCCGCGCCGCCGTGCCCTGTCCGGCCGCGCCGCCTCACCCGTCCGAAGGATTCCATGAGTCTCAAATGCGGCATCGTCGGCTTGCCCAACGTCGGCAAGTCCACCCTGTTCAATGCGCTGACCAAGGCCGGCATCGCCGCCGAGAACTACCCGTTCTGCACGATCGAGCCGAACGTCGGCATCGTCGAAGTGCCGGATACGCGGCTGAAGGCGCTCGCCGAAATCATCAGCCCCGAGCGCGTCGTGCCGGCCGTGGTCGAGTTCGTCGACATCGCGGGCCTCGTCGCGGGCGCGAGCAAGGGTGAAGGCCTCGGCAACCAGTTCCTCGCGAACATCCGCGAAACCGACGCGATCACGCACGTCGTGCGCTGCTTCGAGGATGACAACGTCATTCACGTCGCCGGCAAGGTCAGCCCGATCGACGACATCGAAGTGATCAACACCGAACTCGCGCTCGCCGACCTCGGCACCATCGAGAAAGCGCTCACGCGCTATTCGAAGGCGGCGAAGTCGGGCAACGACAAGGAAG
Source organism: Burkholderia sp. LAS2 (assembly GCF_018417615.1). Taxonomy (NCBI): domain Bacteria; kingdom Pseudomonadati; phylum Pseudomonadota; class Betaproteobacteria; order Burkholderiales; family Burkholderiaceae; genus Burkholderia; species Burkholderia sp. LAS2. The sequence goes on along the minus strand of NZ_CP071052.1, from coordinate 967,476 downwards.
CGGCGAAGCTCGTCGCGGTGCTCGAAAAGGTGCGCGCGCAGCTCGACCAGGGCAAGGCGGTGCGCGGCCTCGCGCTGTCGGACGACGAAGAAGCGCTGATCAAGCCGTTCTGCCTGATCACCGCGAAGCCGGCGATGTACGTCGCCAACGTGAAGGACGACGGCTTCGAGAACAACCCGCACCTCGAGGCGGTGCGCAAGTACGCGGAAAGCGAAAATGCGCCGGTGGTCGCCGTCTGCGCGGCGATCGAGGCGGAAATTGCCGATCTCGACGACGCGGACAAGGAAGCGTTCCTCGCCGACATGGGCATGGAAGAGCCGGGCCTCGACCGCGTGATCCGCGCGGGCTTCAAGCTGCTCGGCCTGCAGACCTACTTCACCGCGGGCGTGAAGGAAGTGCGCGCGTGGACGATCCATATCGGCGATACCGCTCCGCAGGCGGCCGGCGTGATCCACACCGACTTCGAGCGCGGCTTCATCCGCGCACAGACGATCGCGTTCGACGACTTCGTCACGTACAAGGGCGAGCAAGGCGCGAAGGAAGCCGGCAAGATGCGCGCGGAAGGGAAGGAATATGTCGTGCACGATGGCGACGTGATGAACTTCCTGTTCAACGTTTAAGCGTTGCTGCTGCATCGCGCGTAAAAAAAGCCCGCTGAATGCGGGCCTTTTCTTTTCGATGGCGGAAGACCGGCTCATTCCCGGCCGACGATCTTCAGCGTCCCGGACATATGCAGGAACTGTCCGTCCTTCGTCGCGATGTTCGTATCCACCGCGCCGCGTTCGAAATCCTCGACGTGCACGACGTTCGAGCCGGTGGACGGCTCATGCCAGTACACCATGTACACCTGCGGACGAATCTCGCGCGCCGTGTACTGCACCGTATCCGTCACACCGTTGAATTGGCCGGCCGTACCGACGAACGACATCGTCTTGTCGTCCTGGAAGTGCAGGTCGAACGCGGTAGCGCCGAACTGCACGCGCACCGTCCTGCCCGCCGCGGGGAACGGCGCCGGCGCAGGCCACTGCATCTCGCCCTTGGCGACCTTCGCGCTCAGCTCGAGCGACGACTTCTCGCCGAGATCCGGGTAGCGCGCCTCCATCGCCGCGATCAGTGCCGCCGAATCCTTCGCGCGCGCCGCTTCGTCGTCGAACGCCTTCACGTAATTGCGCGTGAACGCGACGCCGGTGGCGAACGGCTGGCTGCCGTCACGGTTCGGCAGGAAGTGGCCGGGCACGACGCGCGCCGGCTTCAGCGCATCGATCCGGTCGAGCGTTGCCAGCCAGTTCGCGTGCGACAGCGGCGTCTGCGTGTCGGCCATCCACACGTGAATGTTCGCGGCGACCGGGATGCCACCGACCACGGTCCGTGTGGAAGGAATCCACACGAACGTGCGATCGGGCGTCGGGCCGTCGAGCCCGACGATGCGCAGCGGCTCGCCGTCGACGCGCAGCGTATTGCCGTCGAGCGGCTGCGGCACGATCACCGAAGTCGGCGCATTGTCCTTCAGGATCGGGCCCCAGTATGCGAGCTTGCCGTCCTTGCTGGCCTCGATCGCGGCGACGGTCTGCGGCGTCGCGACGATCTTCGCATCCGGGAACGCTGCGTGAACGGTTTCCAGCCCGAAGTAATAGTCGGGGTCGCTGTGGCTCACGTAGACGGCCTTGAGCGTCTTGCCGCTCGCCTTGATCCGGCTCACCAGCGCCTGCGCGTCGTTGCGCTGGAACTGGGCGTCGATCAGGATCGCCTCGGTCTTGCCCGAAACGATTTCGGACGAAACCGGGAAGATCGCATGCGCGCCCGGATTGTAGACATCGACGGTGAGCGGGGCGGCGATGCCCGCGGATGCGGCGCCGAGCAGCGCAGTCGCCGCGAATGCGGAAGAAAACAGATGACGGATCGACATGGTTGGACTCTTGATGGGTGGTGAGTGTCCGTAGATTAAATGAAACTACGTTAGTAACAAATGTCCGACTTGTCGATACTTCATTTCCCAACAGGAACGAATCGATCGTCACACATCGGGACACGGCCGTTTAAGCGAACGCCGGCGGACCTGATCTCCTGATAACAGGACGCGAGTACGCCAGGGCGTCACTCCTGCATGACATGGCGAACACGCATCGGCAGTGACGAGATCGCGAACGCAGCGGCCCTTTGTCATATCGGACCGATTCATGAAGGTTTGCGGGAAGCGCGAGCGGACAACCTTTTCACCATTTCCTTCGTTGCCGCCGTTGCACAGATCGCCTGTGCCGCAGGTCGCATCGACCCATCGCCCCATGCGTGACGCGCCGATTTTTCGCAGGATGTGTCGCGCGCTTTCTTCCACTCGCCATCTGCGCGTCGAGCGCCGCCTTGCGCCGTGGCTGCTCGCTCACCTGTTTGTCGACGATCCGCTGCAATTCCCGCTCGGCGACGATCTGATCGCGCCACGCGCAAAAATTCATGCTCGTCTGGCTCGAGTCACAGTCGCTGAGCAGTGCATTGACCTCGCTTGCTGGCAAGCCGCTGCGCGCCGCTATCTCGTCCGCCGCCGTCGGGCCGGCAAATGCATGCGCCGACGCCAGCACGAGCAGATCGATCATGGCTGTTCTCACGGTGCCCTCTGTTGGGACTGGAACGGCGCCGATTCAAGTCGGCGCCGGTTGACAAGCCCTTTGAACGAACGGGCGCCAGACGACGCCCGCGTCATCGCTCTGATTCGCTGAACGGAACTGTGTTGTCGGCATCGACGCCATCGTTCACCTCGGTTCTCGAAGCGATCAATGTATGGCGTTGCCGTTCGCGATGAAATCAGACGAGTTCGATTTTGACGCGTTCATACATCAACGATCGCGGGGTACGAAAGACCGGGCAACGTGACGTGACGTATATCCGCGTGCTCGCGCAAAAAGACAAATGGCCCGACCGGCAACCGCCGATCAGGCCATATTCACGCCCGGGACTTCGCGCCCCGTCGTCACCTCATTCGATCAGATCACGTCGCCGACACCCGCCGCCCCGCATCCGCCCGCGCATCGCGCCCACGCTTGTTCAGCCACGACGCGAGCAGCACGATCAACGCCAGCACGGCCGTCGCACCAACCTCCATCCGGTGTTCCTCGCTGACGAACATCACGGTCAGCGTGCCGCAGATGAACAGGATCACCGCCCACGTGAGCCACGGGAACAGCCACATCCGCAACGTCAGGTCCGCGCCGCCCGCTTCGAGCGTCTTGCGCATCCGCAACTGCGAGATCGCGATCACGAGATACACGAGCAGCGCGATCGCGCCCGACGTCGCGAGCAGGAAGCCGAACACCTGCTCCGGCATCAGGTAGTTCGCGATCACGGTCAGGAAACCGAACGCGGTCGACGCGAGCACGGCCGCGCGCGGCGTGCCGGTCGAATCGGTGCGATGCAGGAAGGCGGGCGCGTCCTTGCGCCTGGACAGCGAGAACAGCATCCGCGACGCCGTGTACAGCGCCGAATTCAGGCAGCTCGCGACCGACACGAGCACGATCACGTCGATGATCGCCTTCGCGTTCGGGACGCCGATCAGTTCCATCGCGCGCTGATACGAGCCGTGCTTCGGCAGCAGCGGGTCGTTCCACGGCACGATGGCCGCGACGACGAGGATCGAGCCGAGATAGAACAGCGTGATACGCCAGATGACCGAGTTCGTCGCCCGCACGATCTGGCGTTGCGGGTTGTCCGATTCGGCGGCCGCGATCGTCACGATCTCGGTGCCGAGGAACGAGAACATCGTCGTCAGCATCGCCGCGAGCACCGCGCTCGCGCCGTGCGGCATGAAGCCGTCGTGCACGAACAGGTTCGACACGCCCGACACGGCCGGCGCAGGGATGATGCCGACGATCGCCGCGCCGCCGATGCACAGGAACACGACGATCGCGACGACCTTGATCAGCGCGAACCAGAATTCGAATTCGCCGTAGTTCTTGACGGAAAAGAGATTGGTGACGGTAAGCAGCAGCGTGATGCCGAGCGCGAAGATCCATGTCGCGATGCCCGGGAACCACGCATTGAGGATGGTCGCCGCGGCGGTCGCCTCGATCGGGATCACCAGCACCCAGAACCACCAGTACAGCCAGCCGATCGTGAAGCCGGCCCAGTGGCCGATCGCGCGGTCGGCATAGGTCGAGAACGACCCGCTGTCCGGATGCGCGACGGCCATCTCGCCGAGCATGCGCATCACCAGCACGACCAGCACGCCCGCGATCGCATACGCGAGTATCGATGCCGGCCCGGCTTCCGCGATCGCGTGGCCGGAGCCGACGAACAAGCCCGCGCCGATGACGCCGGCAATCGACATCATCGTGACGTGACGCTGCTTCAGGCCGGTGCCGAGGCCTGTGTTGCTTCCACTCATCTGTCTCTCTCCAAAAAACGGTTCCGGTACGACCGGTGTCGCGTGAAGGCGGCGCGGGCGTTGTCGTTGTTGAATCCGGCCGCGGCCGCGCGTGCGCCGCACGCGGGCATGAGGCCGGATGGGGCCGTTCCGGTCGGGTCGTCCGCGCAATCTGCGAAGCTGCGGGTGCGATGCGGCGCACCAAGCGCCGGCGCATCGCGTACGCCCGTTCCGTCGGCTGTCGTCAGCCGCCTTCGAAGCGAAGGAGTGTAAGCATCAAACGGTTCTTCACTAAGAACCAATTGAAGAATTTCGATGGAACCACTCGTTGCATCGATACGAACCGATGCAACGCTTGATCCGGTTCGGCGGCGGCTCGCGTGCTGCGCGCGCCGTTCAGTTCGTGTCGCCGGCGACTTCGTCCCGCCACTTCGCCGGCACGATTGCACGCCATTCCCGCAGGAGCAGGTTTTTCACGGCGTCGGGATGCGCGGCCGACAGGCGCACCAGCACGATCGGCCAGCCGATATAGTGATCGGTCACGTAGTACACGTCGGGCGCCGACTCGATCAGCCACGCGCGCTCGTCGGGGCCGACGCCCTTCACGACGAGCGTGTCGCCGTCCTCGCGCAATCGCGTGAGCAGCTTGCCCTTCACCTTGAGCGCGGGCGTGCCGTACGACGTGCGTTCCTCGACGCCGCGCCACGCCAGTGCGATCTGCCGGACTTCGTCGAATGTCACGATGCCTCCCCGACCGTGCGTCGATGGTTGACGGTCCGGTCACCCTACCGGAAACCGCGCGACGCGCCCAGCCGGGCGGCGTTATCCGCCAGCCGCACGCGCGGCGGCCGGCGCCCGCCCGGTGGTCGCGACGATCGCGAACGCGATCGCATTCGCGGCGGCGCTCGCGAGGATCGGCACGAGATAGCCGCCGCCCGCGTCGTAGATGAAGCCTGCGGCGGCCGGCCCGATCAACGTGCCGAACGCGACGCTCGTGTACAGGATGCCGATGATCGCGCTCACGTTGCGCCCGCCGAAATAGTCCATCACGACCGCCGGCAGCACGGCGACCCAGCCGCCGTAGAACACGCCGAACACGAGCGCGAACGCGGCCAGCGTCGCGACGCTGCCGGCGCCCGCCCATGCGACGAGCGCAACGGCCATGCCGGCGAACATCGCGAGCAGCGACGCGCGGCGGCCGAAGCGGTCGGCGAGGCCGCCGAGGAAGAAGCGGCCGGCCGTGCTGCCCACGCCGATCGCGCCGAGCAGCAGCACGGCCGTCGACGGCGCGACGCCGTGATCGAGCGCGTACGGCACGAGGTGAACGAACGGGACGAACACGCCGAACGAGCAGACGAGGCAAGCCGCGTACAGGCTCGCGAACGGCCGCGACGTGACGGCTTCGCGCACCGTCGCGCCGGCATGCACGCTCGCGCCGGTCGACGCAGCAGCGCCAGCGGCATGCCAACCGCCGCCGCCGGGTGCATCGCCGTCCGGCAGCAAACCGCGCCTGCGCGGATCGTTCTCGATCAGCAGCGACATGCCGGCTCCCAGTACGATCGCGAGCGCGGCCAGCGCGAAATACGCGCCGCGCCAGCCGACCTGCACAATCAGCGCGGACGCGAGCGGCGGCATCACGAGCGTGCCGACGCCGATCCCCGCGACCGCGAGCCCCGACGCGAACCCGCGCCGGCGCACGAACCAGCGCTGCACCGCGCCGACGGCCGGCACGTACGCGCAGCCAACGCCGAAACCGACACCGAGCCCGTACGCGACATAGACCTGCAGCAGCGTATGCGCGGCGCCGGCGGCCGCGAGCCCCACGCCGGTCAGCAGCATTCCGGCGACGGCGAGCCGCCGCGAGCCGAAACGATCGGCCAGCGGCCCGCTGACGATGCCGAAGCCGAAGTACAGGAAGCCGGCGAGCGAGAACACGAGCGAGATCTGGCCGCGCGACGCGGCGAAATCCCGCTGCAGCGACTCGACGAACGCGCTGAACGTATACGCGCTGCCGAACCCGACGAACGTGACGGCGAACGCGGCCGCCACCACGTACCAGCCGTAGAAAATGCGCGACGCGCCCGGGCGGTTCATGACGATGCTCCTTTCGGGTTCCACCGGCTGCCGGGCGGCGTCCGGATTGCCCCGTGGATATAGTTGAACTATGTTGATCGCATCGGCCGCCGACAGGCAGCCGCGAAACATGCGATCCGATGCGTCAACGGTACTCGCGCGTACGCGTCGTCTCAAACGATATTTCGTCGAGCTTTCGCTTTAGAAAAACTGAATGAACCGCTCCCGCCTGCCGCCGCTCAATGCGTTGCGCGCCTTCGAAGCCGCCGCCCGCCACCTGTCGGTGAAGTCGGCCGCCGAGGAGCTGTCGGTCACGCCCGGCGCGGTGAGCCAGATGATCCGTACGCTCGAGACGCATCTCGGCGTGCAGCTGTTCGAGCGCGTGAACCGCGGCATCCTGCTGACGGCCGCCGGCCGCGACTACCTGCCGCCCGTGCGCAATGCGTTCCGGCAGATCGCCGATGCGTCGCAGCGCGTGTCGGGCGCCGCCGACAGCGGCGTGCTGACGGTGAGCGTCACGCCGTTCTTCGCGTCCGCGTGGCTCGTGCCGCGCCTCGCGCAGTTCCGGCAGGCGTGCCCGGACGTCGATCTGCAGGTCGTCACGAGCCACGCGCTCGCGGACTTCGCGCGCGACGGCGTCGACGTCGCGATCCGTCACGGCCTCGGGCGTTACATCGGGCTATGCAGCGAACGCCTGCTGACGGTGGAAATCGTCGCGCTCGCGTCGCCGGAACTCGTCGCGCGGCTCGGCATGCCGGCAGCGCCGGCCGAACTCGTCGGCTGGCCGCAGTTGCACGATGCCGAACGCAAGGGCTGGCACATCTGGTTCGGCGCGCAGCGGATCGACGATTTCGGCCCGCCGCGCGGCCCCGCGTTCGACGACTCGGGCCTGCTGCTGCAGGCGATCGTCGCGGGCCAGGGCGCCGGGCTGCTGCCGGCCGCGATGGTGCGCGGCGAGCTGGCGAGCGGCCGGCTCGTGCAGCTTGCCGACGTCGCGTGGCTCGACGATTTCGCGTACTACCTCGTCTATCCGCCGCATCACGCGGAACGGCCGAAGGTTGCCGCGTTCCGCCGGTGGATTCTCGACGCCGCGCAGGCCGATGGCGCGGCGTCGATGTCCGGCGCGGCGTAGCGTCGTGCGGGCACCCGGCGCCGATCCGCTAACATGCGGCGCGGGCGATTGGTCCGACATCGCCCGGCATCGACAACAACGAAGGAAACGAGAGAGACCATGCATGCCCTGCTCCGCCGCGCGACCCATGTCGCGACCCTGTCCGCCGCGCTGTTCGTCGCGGGCGCCGCGTTGCCCCTTTCCGCCCACGCCTATCGCGCGCCGCCCGGCTACGGCAACGAAGCCGATCTCGACCGTCACGACACGTATCGCAACCGCGACGGCGAAACCGTGCATGCGCCCGCGCATTCGAAATCGGGCCGCGTGCCGGACGGCGCGAGCGCGCGCTGCCGCGACGGCACGTACAGCTTCAGCCGCCACCGGCGCGGCACGTGCTCGGGGCACGGCGGCGTCGCCGCGTGGCTGTGAGCGCGGGTCGGCCGAATGGCCTGCGCCGCGCCAGCGGCAGCCGGCGGCGAAGTACAATACGCGCTCGCACCGCCGCGCCCCGCGCGGCACGCTCCGTACCGAATCACCCGACGCCGCCACGCGCGCGCTGCGCGGCCGTCTCAACCACTTCTGACTTTCACACCGAAATGGCCCAATACGTTTTCACGATGAACCGGGTCGGCAAGATCGTGCCGCCCAAGCGCCAGATCCTGAAGGACATCTCGCTGTCGTTCTTTCCCGGCGCGAAGATCGGCGTGCTCGGCCTGAACGGCTCGGGCAAGTCGACGCTGATCCGCATCATGGCGGGCGTCGACAAGGACATCGAAGGCGAAGCCACGCCGATGCCGAACCTGAACATCGGCTACCTGCCGCAGGAACCGCAGCTCGACCCGACGAAGACCGTGCGCGAAGCCGTCGAGGAAGGCCTCGGCGACCTGTTCCAGGCCAACAAGAAGCTGGAAGAGATCTACGCGGCGTACGCGGAGCCGGACGCCGACTTCGACGCGCTCGCGGCCGAGCAGGCGAAGTACGAGGCGATCCTCGCGTCGAGCGACGGCGGCAGCCCCGAGCAGCAGCTCGAAGTGGCCGCCGACGCGCTGCGCCTGCCGGCGTGGGACGCGAAGATCGAGCATCTGTCGGGCGGCGAAAAGCGCCGCGTCGCGCTGTGCAAGCTGCTGCTCGAAAAGCCCGACATGCTGCTGCTCGACGAACCGACCAACCACCTCGACGCCGAATCGGTCGACTGGCTCGAGCAGTTCCTGGTGCGCTTCCCGGGCACCGTGGTCGCCGTCACGCACGATCGCTACTTCCTCGACAACGCGGCCGAGTGGATTCTCGAACTCGACCGCGGCCACGGCATTCCGTGGAAGGGCAACTACAGCAGCTGGCTCGACCAGAAGGAAGAGCGCCTGAAGCAGGAAGAAGCGTCGGAATCGGCACGCCAGAAGGCGATCAAGAAGGAACTGGAGTGGGTGCGCCAGAACCCGAAGGGCCGCCAGGCGAAGTCGAAGGCGCGTATCGCGCGCTTCGAGGAGCTGAGCAGCCAGGAATACCAGAAGCGCAACGAAACGCAGGAAATCTTCATTCCGGCCGGCGAGCGCCTCGGCAATGAAGTGATCGAGTTCAAGAACGTCAGCAAGTCGTTCGGCGACCGCCTGCTGATCGACAACCTGAGCTTCAAGATCCCGGCCGGCGCGATCGTCGGCATCATCGGCCCGAACGGCGCCGGCAAGTCGACGCTGTTCAAGATGCTGACCGGCAAGGAACAGCCGGATTCGGGCGAAGTCGTGATGGGCCCGACGGTGAAGCTCGCGTACGTCGACCAGAGCCGCGACGCGCTCGACGGTTCGAAGACGGTGTTCGAGGAAATCTCGGGCGGCGCCGACGTGCTGACGGTCGGCAAGTACGAAACGCCGTCGCGCGCGTACATCGGCCGCTTCAACTTCAAGGGCGGCGACCAGCAGAAGGTCGTCGGCAACCTGTCCGGCGGCGAACGCGGGCGCCTGCACCTCGCGAAGACGCTGATCTCGGGCGGCAACGTGCTGCTGCTGGACGAACCGTCGAACGACCTCGACGTCGAAACGCTGCGTGCGCTGGAAGACGCGCTGCTCGAATTCGCGGGCTCGGTGATGGTGATATCGCACGATCGCTGGTTCCTCGACCGGATCGCGACGCACATCCTTGCGTTCGAAGGCGATTCGCAGGTCACGTTCTTCGACGGCAACTACCAGGAGTACGAAGCCGACAAGCGTGCGCGCCTCGGCGAGGAAGCCGCGAAGCCGAAGCGTCTGCGCTACAAGCCGATCAGCCGCTGAGCGGCGCGGCCCGGTCGCCCGGCGCCGCGATCACGCGGGGCCGGCGCCGAACGGTGCCGCTTCCGGAACGGCACGATAAAAAAAGCGAGCCCTTGGCTCGCTTTTTTTATCCCGCGTGGCTTCCCCGCCGCTTACACCAGCGCGCCCAGTTCGCGCAGCCGCGCTTCGGTCGCCGCCGCGCTCGTGTGATGAATGCCATGCCAGCCGAGCGCCGTCGCGGCCGCCGCGTTGTGCGCGTTGTCGTCGATGAACACGAGCTCGTGCGGTGCGATGCCTGGCAGGTGTGGATCGATCCGCGCATGCATCTCGCGGTAGATCGCCGGATCGGGTTTCACGAGCTTCACGCGGCCCGACACGACGATGTCCTTGAAGCGGCGCAGCACCGGGAAGTTGTCCCATGCATACGGAAACGTCTGCGCGGACCAGTTCGTCAGCCCGAACAGCGGCATCCCCTGCGCGTCCAGCCGGTCGACGAGCGCCGCGCCTTCGTCGAGCACGCCGCCGATCATCTCGTGCCAGCGCGCGTAGAACGCGTGGATCAGCGCTTCGTGCTCCGGAAACTTCGCGACGAGTTCGGCCGTGCCTTCCTCGATCGTCTGGCCGCCGTCCTGGCGGACCACCCAGTCCATCGCGCACACGTGCGTGAGGAACCAGCGCCGCTCGGCGTCGTCGGGAATCAGTTCACGATAAAGGTACTCGGGACTCCAGTCGATCAGCACGCCGCCGAAATCGAACACCACTGCCTTGATCGTCATGCGAACTCCGTGGCGAGCACGTCCGCGAGCGGACGCGGCGTCACCGCGTTGCCCGACAGCGAATTGTTGTTCCAGATGAAGTGATGGTGCGCGACGATCTGCGCCGCCGACAGGTGGGCGCGCTCGTTCGTCGTGTGCAGGTCGGACACGACGGTCGTCCGATAGCCGAGCAGCGCGGCGCGGCGCGCGGCCGAATCGACGCAGAACTCGGTCGCATAGCCGCAGATCAGCACCGAGCGGATGCCGTGGCGATCGAGCTGCGCCGCGAGCGGCGTGTCGTGGAACGCGTCGCTCGCCTGCTTGCGCACGCGCCAGTCGTCGCGGCCGACGACCAGCCTCGCATGCAGTTCCCAGCCCGGCGTGCCGGGCACGACGTCGTCGTCCGCGTCGCCGTCGTGCTGCACGAAGCACACCGGCGCGTTCGCCGCGCGCGCCGCCGCCGTCAACCGGTTGATGCCCGACACCACGTCGTCGAGCCGGTACGCGGGCCGCGCCCGCTCCACCAGCCCGCGCTGCATGTCGACCACGATCACCGCCGTATCCGCCATTGCTTGCCCTCGCTGTTATCGTCCGGCCGTCGTTCGATCTTGACCGAATCGCCATCCGGCCGTTGCCGCGCGTTGCATCAGATCGGCTGCGTGCGCGCGTCGAGCCACGCCTTCGCGTCGCCGCCCAGGTGCCGGCCGACACGCTCGCGCACCGTCGCGTGATACGTGTTCAGCCACGCGCGCTCTTCGTCGTGCAGCATCTCGATCAGCACGCAGCGCGTGTCGATCGGGCACAGCGTCAGCGTCTCGAACGCGAGGAAATCGCCGAACTCCGTCTTCCCGGCCGCCCGGTTCACGACCAGGTTCTCGATCCGGATGCCCCACTGGCCCGGACGGTACACGCCCGGCTCGATCGACGTGATCATCCCCTCTTCCATCGCCGTGTACGGCTCGGCCGGCGCGTAGTGCGAGATGACCTGCGGGCCTTCGTGCACGTTCAGGAAGTAACCGACGCCATGCCCGGTGCCGTGGCCGTAGTCGAGCCCGGCCGCCCACATCGGCGCACGGGCGATCGCGTCGAGCATCGGCGAGCGGATGCCGCGCGGGAAGCGGGCGCGCGACAGCGCCATCATCGACTTCAGCACGATCGTGAAATCGCGCCGCTGCAGGTCGCTGACGGTGCCGACCGGCACGACGCGCGTGATGTCGGTCGTGCCCGTCATGTATTGGCCGCCCGAATCGATCAGCAGCAGGCCGTCGCCGACGATCGTCGCGTGCGACTCGCGCGTCGCGTGGTAGTGCGGCATCGCGCCGTTCGCGTTGAAGCCGGCGATCGTCGCGAAGCTCGCCGACACGTAGCCGGGGCGCCGGGCGCGCGCGGCCGTGAGCTTTTCCTCGATCGTCAGCTCGGTGATCGTCTCGCGATTGACGGCCTGTTCGAACCACGCGAAGAACTCCGCGAGCGCGGCGCCGTCGTGCTCCATCGTCACGCGCACGTGCTCGATCTCCGCGGACGTCTTGCGCGATTTCGCGAACGTCGACGGATTCACGGCCTCGACGAGCTTCACGCCGGCCGGCACGGCCTCGAGCGTGCCGAACGTCACGCGGCGCGGGTCGATCAGCAGCGTCGCGCCGTCGGGCAGCGCCGCGAGCGACGCACGCGCGGCGTCGTACGCGCGGACGTCGACGCCATCCCGCGCGAGCGACGCGGCCAGCGCCGGCGGCACCTTGCCGTCGGCGACGAACAGCGTCGCGCGATCGGCACCGATCAATGCGTGCGCAACGAACACCGGATTGAAGTTGACGTCGGCGCCGCGCAGGTTGAACAGCCACGCGAGATCGTCGAGCGTCGACACGAAGTGCCATTGCGCGCCCTGCGCGTGCATCGCGCGGCGCACGTCGGCCAGCTTGCTCGCGCGCGTCGTGTCGGCCTGCGGCGCCACGTGCTCGAACACCGCGTCGGCGGGCAGCCCCGGCCGCTCCGGCCAGATCGCGTCGAGCAGGTCGACGTCGGTGCGCAGCGCAATGCCGCGCGCGCTCAGCGCGGCCGTCAGCCCGCGCGCGGCCGCGACGCCGAGCACGGCGCCGTCGACGCCGACCGTCGCGCCGGTCGCCACGTTCTGCGCGAGCCAGTCGACGTGCGGTGCGCTCTGCTGCCCGCCCGTCATCTTCATCAGTTGCACGCCCGTGCCCGCCAGCTCGGCGTCGGCCTGCACCCAGTAGCGGCTGTCGACCCACAACCCCGCGAACTCCGCGGTCACGACCAGCGTGCCGACCGAGCCCGTGAAACCCGACAGCCAGCGGCGCGCCTGCCAGCGTTCCGGCAGGTATTCGGACAGATGGGGATCGGCGGACGGCACGAGATAGGCGGCCAGGTTCTCGCGGGCCATCGCGTCACGCAGCAGCGCGAGACGGGCCGGCACCGGCGAGACTTCGGGGAGACGGGCATTCATGATTTCACCTGAGAGCATTCAGCGACGGGCCGACAGCGCGACCGTCACGGCTACGGCGAGGAACGCGACGCCGGTGCAGACCGGCCATTCGAGCGTCTCGCCATCGTAAAACAGTCCCGAGAGATTGCCGACCATGCGGGCGGCGGCCGCGCCCACGATGCCGACGAGCACCGCGATCCACCACGCCGGCCGACGCGTGCGCCGCATCGGATGCAGCCAGCGGCCGAACAGCCCGACGGCCGCTCCCAGGACAAGGATTCCAAACCAGTTCATTCAACGCCTTCTATAAATTCAGATTCGTCCCATAGGCGTGAACGTTGCCAGCGGCTAGCATCGATTCATCCATCGAACCCGAGACCAGCCGGGCGCCGCGAACGTTCGAGTGTAGGGGCCGACTCGACGTTATGGCAAGCGCACACCGGCTGCCGTATTGAAGAAATCGTCATGCGAATCGCTCTGATCGATCCGGAGTCGCGTCATAGCGCACTCCTGAACCGCCTGCTCTTCGCGGGCGGTCATGTGTGCCATGCGTTTCCGTCCAGCACCGCATTCTTCGAATGGCTCGCCGCCGACAACACCTGCGACATGCTGGTCACCGGCCACTGGGCCGGCGACCAGCCGGCGCAGGAAGTCATTCCGCGCGCGCAGGCGGTCCTGCCCGGGCTGCCGGCCATTGCCATGATGCAGTCGGCGCGCGAAAGCGAAATCGTCTCGTGCCTGCACGCGGGCGCCGACGATTGCCTCGTGCGCCCCGTGAGCGGGCCCGAGTTTCTCGCGCGCGTCAACGCGCTAAGCCGGCGCGCGGGCGTACGGCGCGCACCCGCCCGCTCGCGCGAAACGTATGGCGAATACGCATTCGACACCACGCATTGCCTCGTGCGTTTCGGCGACGCAATCGTTTCACTCACGCCGAAGGAGTTCCGTTTCGCGCAGTTGCTGCTCACGAACGTGTCGCGGCCCGTGTCGCGCGCCCATATCCTCGAAACGGTATGGGGCCGCCGCCGCGACATGAAGTCGCGCACGCTCGACACGCACGCGTCCCGGCTGCGCAGCAAATTGCAGCTGCTTCCGGAGCGCGGCTACCGGCTGTTGCCGCTCTATGGCTTCGGCTATCAGCTCGACCGCGTGCCGATCGAACCCCCAAATTCGCGGCCCCGCCACGCCGATGCCCGGTATGCAGCGAGTGAGGAAATCACTGAAACGCTATAATATGGGGCTAAACGATAGCCCTCGATATGCAACTCCTCACGATCGGAATCAACCATCACACTGCGCCTGTCGCCCTGCGCGAACGCGTGGCGTTTCCGCTCGAGCAAATCAAACCGGCTCTCGTCACGTTCAAGAACGTGTTTCTCGGCCCGCAAGCGCCGAATACGCCCGAGGCGGCGATCCTCTCCACCTGCAACCGCACCGAACTGTATTGCGCGACCGACGATCGCGCGGCCCGCGAAGGCGCGCTTCGCTGGCTGTCGGAATATCACCGGATTCCGGTCGACGAGCTCGCGCCGCACGTTTATGCGCTGCCGCAGTCGGAAGCGGTCCGGCACGCGTTTCGCGTCGCGTCCGGCCTCGATTCGATGGTGCTCGGCGAAACCCAGATTCTGGGCCAGATGAAGGATGCCGTTCGCACCGCGACCGAAGCGGGCGCGCTCGGCACCTACCTGAACCAGCTATTCCAGCGCACGTTCGCGGTGGCGAAGGAAGTACGCGGCACGACCGAAATCGGCACGCAGTCGGTGTCGATGGCCGCCGCCGCGGTGCGCCTCGCGCAGCGGATCTTCGAAAAGGTGTCGGATCAGCGCGTGCTGTTCATCGGCGCCGGCGAAATGATCGAGCTGTGCGCGACGCACTTCGCCGCGCAAGGCCCGCGCGAACTCGTCGTCGCGAACCGCACGGCCGAACGCGGCCAGCGGCTCGCCGAACGCTTCAACGGCCGCGCGATGCCGCTGGCCGACCTGCCCACGCGCATGCACGAATTCGACATCATCGTGTCGTGCACCGCGTCGACGCTGCCGATCATCGGCCTCGGCGCGGTCGAGCGCGCGGTGAAGGCGCGCCGCCACCGGCCGATCTTCATGGTCGACCTCGCGGTGCCGCGCGACATCGAGCCCGAAGTCGGCAAGCTGAAGGACGTGTTCCTTTACACCGTCGACGATCTCGGCGCGATCGTGCGCGAGGGCAACGCATCGCGCCAGGCCGCGGTCGCGCAGGCCGAAGCGATCATCGAGACGCGCGTGCAGAATTTCATGCAATGGCTCGACACGCGCAGCGTCGTGCCGGTGATCCGTCACATGCATACGCAGGCGGACGCGCTGCGACGGGCCGAAGTCGAGAAGGCGCAGAAGCTGCTCGCGCGCGGTGACGATCCGGCTGCGGTGCTCGAAGCGCTGTCGCAGGCGCTGACCAACAAGCTGATCCACGGCCCGACGAGCGCGCTCAACCGCGTCAACGGCGCCGATCGCGATTCGCTGATCGACCTGATGCGCGGCTTCTACCAGCACGCGCCGCGCTCGAACGACCCATCCGGCCACTAGCGCCGCCCGGTCGCCCTGCCGCCGGCCGGTCGTTGTCCTGCCGCCGGCCTATCCTTTCCGAATACCCCTTGCCCGGGAGCGCCGCTCCACACCATGAAGACGAGCATGCAACGCAAGCTCGACCAGCTGTCCACACGGCTGGCCGAACTGAACGACCTGCTGAGCCGCGAAAACGTCACGGCCGACCTCGACCAGTACCGCAAGCTGACACGCGAACATGCGGAACTCGGCCCGGTCGTCGAGCAATACGCGTTATGGCGCCAATCGCGCAGCGACGAGGCGGCCGCGCAGGAGCTGCTCGCCGATCCGTCGATGCGCGATTTCGCGGAAGACGAGATCCGCAGCGCGCGCGAAGGCATGGCGCGCCTCGAGACCGAGCTGCAGAAGATGCTGCTGCCGAAGGATCCGAATGACGACCGCAACATCTTCCTCGAAATCCGCGCGGGCACGGGTGGCGACGAATCGGCGCTGTTCGCGGGCGACCTGCTGCGCATGTACCTGCGCTTCGCGGAACGCCAGCGCTGGCAGGTCGAAATGATGTCGGAGAGCGCGTCGGATCTCGGCGGCTACAAGGAAGTGATCGTGCGGATCGCGGGCCAGGGCGCGTATTCGCGCCTGAAGTTCGAATCGGGCGGCCATCGCGTGCAGCGCGTGCCGGCCACCGAGACGCAAGGGCGCATCCATACGTCCGCGTGCACGGTCGCCGTGATGCCGGAAGCGGACGAAATCGGCGAGGTCGAGATCAATCCGGCCGACCTGCGCATCGACACGTTCCGCGCGTCCGGCGCGGGCGGCCAGCACATCAACAAGACCGATTCGGCGGTGCGCGTCACGCACATCCCGACCGGGATCGTCGTCGAATGCCAGGACGACCGCTCGCAGCACAAGAACAAGGATCGCGCGCTGAAGGTGCTCGCCGCGCGCATCAAGGACAAGCAGTATCACGAGCAGCATGCGAAGGAAGCCGCGACGCGCAAGAGCCTGATCGGCTCCGGCGACCGCTCGGAGCGCATCCGCACGTACAACTTCCCGCAGGGACGGATGACCGACCACCGGATCAACCTGACGCTGTACCGGCTCGAGGCGATCATGGACGGCGATCTCGACGAACTGATCGGCGCGCTCGTCACCGAGCATCAGGCCGAGTTGCTCGCGTCGCTCGGCGAAGCCGACTGAGGCCGCGATGTCCGACACCACCGCCGACGCGCTGCTACGCGCATCGCCGCTCGATCCGGTCGATGCGCGCGTGCTGCTCGCGCATGCGCTCGGCTGGACCCGCACGCAGCTGATCACGCGCGGCGACGCGCCGCTCGACGACGCCGCGGTCGAACGCTTCCGCGCACTGGAAGCACGCCGCGTCGCCGGCGAGCCCGTCGCGCAACTGGTCGGGATGCGCGAGTTCTTCGGCCGCCCGTTCGACGTGACGCCCGACGTGCTGATCCCGCGCCCCGAAACCGAGCTGCTCGTCGAAGCCACGCTCGACGCGATCGGCGGGCTGCCGCATGCCGCCGTGCTCGACCTCGGCACCGGCAGCGGCGCGATCGCCGTGTCGATCGCGGCCGAGCGTCCCGATGCGCGCGTCTGGGCGCTCGACCGTTCGCCGGCCGCGCTCGCGGTCGCGCAACGCAACGCCGACAAACTGCTCGACGCGCGGCGCCCCGGCGGCCCGCTGCACTGGCTGCAGAGCGACTGGTACGCGGCGCTCGATCCCGCGCTCGCGTTCGATACGATCGTCAGCAACCCGCCGTACATCGCGCAGCACGACCCGCACCTCGCGCAAGGCGACCTGCGTTTCGAGCCGCGCGGCGCGCTCACCGACGATGCCGACGGCCTCAGCGCGATCCGCACGATCGTCGCGGGCGCCGGCGCACATCTGAAACCGGGCGGCACGCTCTGGATCGAGCACGGCTACGACCAGGCCGAAGCCGTCCGCGCGATCCTGGCGTCGCACGGCTTCGTCGCGGTCGAATCGCTCGCCGATCTCGCCGCCATCGAACGCACGACCGGCGGCCGCCTGCCGGGTTGATGGCCGGCCCGCCCGGTTGAAATCCGCTATCATTTCGATCTAACGCCCCGCAAACGCAAGGTCAGTCATGGACACCCAACAACGTATCAAGCAAATCGTCGACGAAAACCAGGTCGTGCTCTTCATGAAGGGCAACGCGCAATTCCCGATGTGCGGCTTCTCGGGCCGCGCCGTGCAGGTGCTGAAGGCCTGCGGCGTCGACCAGTTCAAGACGGTCAACGTGCTCGAGGACGACGAAATCCGCCAGGGCATCAAGGCATTCTCGAACTGGCCGACCATCCCGCAGCTGTACGTGAAGGGCGAATTCATCGGCGGCTCGGACATCATGATGGAGATGTACCAGTCGGGCGAACTGCAGCAACTGTTCGCCGCCGCCTAACACGCGGCACCCGTCCCCTTTTCAATGGCATCTCCCAGCGCGCCGCCACGCCGGCTGATCGTCGCGATCACCGGCGCCACCGGCGCGATCTATGGTGTGCGGCTGCTCGACCTGCTGCGCGCCGCCGGCGGCGTCGAAACGCATCTGCTGATCTCGAACGCCGGCTGGCTCAACATCCAGCATGAACTGAAGCTGCCGAAGGCCGATGTCGAACGCCGTGCGGACGTCGTGCATTCGGTGCGCGACGTCGGCGCGACGATCGCGTCGGGCTCGTTCGCGACCGACGGCATGGTGATCGCGCCCTGCTCGATGAAGACGCTGGCGAGCGTCGCGCACGGGCTGTCCGACAACCTGATCACGCGCGCGGCCGACGTCACGCTGAAGGAACGCCGCCGTCTCGTGCTGATGGTGCGCGAAACGCCGTTCAACCTCGCGCATCTGCGCAACATGACCGCCGTCACCGAAATGGGCGGCATCGTCTTCCCGCCGCTGCCCGCGTTCTACGCGATGCCGAAGACGATCGAGGAACTCGTCGACCAGACCGTCACGCGCGTGCTCGACCTATTCGCGCTCAGCGCCCCGCTCACGACGCCGTGGGCCGGCATCCGGCACGCGCAGTAAGTCATCCTTCTGCGCGGATCTCCTTCTATTCGCACTGCAACTCCATCGATTTCTCACCTTCGGATGCGAATCCGCATTCGAGCGCCGGTCGTCGCCACGATTATCAACAAACAAGCGTCAATCAAATTCTCGGTCGCCGATTTATCAATGCACGGTACGCGCTTATAGTCACAGGCAACCCCTTTTGCAGGTCACCACCATGAACCGCTTGCCTTCGCTCTACCTGTCCCACGGCGCCCCGACACTGCCGATCGACCCGGCGCTGCCGTCCGGCGCGTTCACGCACCTCGGCGCCGAGTTGCCGCGCCCGCGCGCGGTGCTGATGCTGTCCGCGCACTGGGGCACGCAACAGCCGGTCGCGAGCGTCGCCGCGCATCCGGACACGATCCACGATTTCTACGGTTTCCCGCAGGCGCTGTACGACATCCGCTATCCGGCGCCGGGCGCACCGGACGTCGCCGAACGCGCGGCCGCGCTGCTGAACGCGGCCGGCATCGCGACCGCGACGACCGAACACGGGCTCGATCACGGCGCGTGGGTGCCGATGCTGCTGATGTTTCCGGAAGCCGACGTGCCGGTCGCGCAACTGTCGATCCAGCCGCGCGCGAACGCCGCGCATCACTTCGCGCTCGGCCGCGCGCTGCGGCCGCTGCGCGACGAAGGCGTGATGGTGATCGGCTCGGGCCAGATCACGCACAACCTGCGCGCCGCCGATTTCGGCGCGGCGCCCGAGGATGCGGACCCGCGCGTCGCCGAATTCACCGACTGGTTCGAGGCGAAACTCGCCGCGCGCGACGTCGATGCGCTGCTCGACTATCGCCGGCAGGCGCCGCACGCGGCGCTGATGCATCCGACCGACGAGCACCTGCTGCCGGTCTTCACGGCGCTCGGCGCGGCGGATGACGACTACCAGCTCGGCATCCAGTCGCTCGGCACGTACCAGCGCGTGCTTGCGATGACGAACTACGTGTTCGCGAACGCCGACGCCTGAACCCGGACGGCGGTGCAACCGCCGAGCCAGTCAGCAAAAAGCCCGCCCGAGCATCGCGCTCGGGCGGGCTTTTTTGCGCTGCATCCTGTCGCCGCCGAATCCGGCGACAGGTCACGCGTCAGACACCGACCCCTTCGAGGATCTCGTCGTGCGACTCGCGCTCGTCGAGATACTGGGTCCGGTAGCCGGTATTCACGCCCCAGAAGTAGAACACCAGCGAAATCGCCGCGACGATCAGCATGTCCCAGCCATACGGCAGGTAGCCATGACCGCCGAACTCCTTGCTGCCAATCAGCGACAGCACGGCCATCGTCGGCAAGTATGCGACCAGCCACCACGCGGCCTTCAGGTCGGCGCCCCAGCCGGTCCAGCCCGACTTCGCCTGGAAGTAGAAATACACCGGCAGCGCGACGATCATCAGCAGGATGATTTCGCCCGTCAGCGGCCACTTCGCCCAGTACAGGATCAGCGACGCGCATACGAACGCGAACGGCGCGATCAGCTTCATCAGCGGAATCGACAGCGGGCGCTCGATGTCGGTCGCCGAACGGCGCAGCGCCATCAGGCTGATCGGGCCGGTCAGGTACGAGATCACCGTCGCGACCGAGATCACCGCCGCGAGCGAGCTCCAGCCGCGGAAGAAGAACAGGAAGATGAACGACACGAGCAGGTTGAACCACATCGCCTGGCGCGGCACGCCGTAGATCGGGTGCACGTTGCCGAACATCTTCGGCATCGTGTTGTTGCGCTCCATCGCGTAGATCATGCGGGTGGTCGTCGCCATGTAGGTCGTGCCGGTGCCGCTCGGGCTGATGAACGCGTCGACGTACAGCAGGATCGCGAGCCAGTTCAGGTTCAGCGCGATCGCGAGCTCCGCGAACGGCGACGAGAAGTTGAAGTGCTCCCAGCCCTTCGCGACGTCGGCCGGGTTCACCGAACCGATATACGCCATTTGCAGCAGCACGTAGATCACGAGTGCGAGCAGGATCGACGTGATCACCGCGAACGGCACGCTGCGCGACGGATTGCGCGCTTCACCGGCCAGGTTCACCGGGCTCTGGAAGCCGTTGAACGCGAACACGATGCCGCTCGTCGCGACCGCGGTCAGCACGGCCGACCAGCCGTACGGCGCAAAGCTGGCATTGGATGCGGTGCCGAGGTTCTCCGAATGGAAGCTCGACAGCATCAGGCCGAGGATCGTGAGGCCGGGGATCAGGAACTTGAAGATCGTGATCGCGGTGTTCGCCCGCGCGAAGGCCTTGACGCCCCAGTAGTTCAGCATGAAGTAGACGACGACCAGCACGGCCGACAGCAGCAGCCCGAGCGTCTGTAATTCACCGTTCACGAACAGGGCGTGCGCCCACGGATACGGCCACGTGCTCATGTACTGGATCGATGCTTCGGCCTCGATCGGGATCACGGATACGATCGCGATCCAGTTGGCCCATGCGCTGATGAAGCCCACCAGCGAACCGTGCGAGTAGCGCGCGTAACGCACCATGCCACCCGATTCGGGGAACATCGCCCCCAGTTCCGCATACGTCAGCGCAATCGCGAGAATCACGACGGCGCCGATGATCCATGCGCAAATCGCCGCCGGACCGGCGATCTTCGCGGCCTTCCAGGCACCGAACAGCCAACCCGAGCCGATAATCGAACCCAGCCCCGTCAGCATCAATGCAAACGGGCCGATGTTCCGTTGAATAGAACTCTTCACATCCTCTCCTGTGTCTCAAAAAGCATGGTCGGCCTGCGATCCGGGATCGGCTCGGAGCGCGCCGCGCACGCATTCTTGGGGAGGAGGGTTACCCGATCGGGGCAACCCGTCCACGCGGCGCGTAGTTTAACGGTTGCACCTCGAACGTGGCGCCAAAATCGATCGCCCCCTACAAAAAATTCGCATCGCTTGCAAGCTTTGTAAACCAGATATCCGCAATAACCCTGAGAGCATGGGAATACGGTTGACCGTCAGAAGGATTAGCCGTATAAAGGACTTCGCAGGATTTCAAGCGGCGAGTGAATTGGTTCTTTCGTAGTTCGCCCATCAACGGTACTCCGGTTGGTCCTATTACCCCTTCCTTGATTTTCCGCACCCCATGGGCCTCGGCCCCGTTTTATTTTTTTAGGAACAAGTAACATGGCAACCGGTACCGTCAAGTGGTTCAATGACGCAAAGGGCTTCGGCTTCATCACCCCGGAAGGCGGCGGCGACGATCTGTTCGCGCACTTCTCGGAAATCCGCGTCGAAGGCTTCAAGACGCTGCAAGAAAACCAGAAGGTTGAATTCGAAGTGAAGACGGGCCCGAAGGGTCTGCAAGCTGCGAACATCCGTCCGGTCTAAGCTTGGCGCGATTATTCGTGTAAAAAAGCCCCGCTTCGGCGGGGCTTTTTGTTTTTGCGCGCCGGTCGTCCTACATGGTGGCGCATGGCGGCCCGTAGCCGCCCGCCGTTCAGCCGAACAGTCGCTGCGCGTGAATGCCGAGCCCCGTCGCGACACTCGCGAGGCGATCGCCGAACACCGGCTGCGCATCCGGGAACGCACCGGCGAGCGCGCCGGACAGGAATGCAAGCCCCGTCGAACCGCCGGTGAAATACAGCGCACCGACGTCGCGCGGCGCCACGCCCGCGAGCCGCACCGTCTCGCGCGCGGCGTCGACGATGCGCGCGGTATCGTCGCGGCTCGCGTCGACGAGGCGATTCGCGTCGAATGCGATCAGCAGATCCTCTTCCACGTCGTTCAGGTCGATCATCGTCTCCCCGCCCGCCGCGACCCCGATCTTCGCTTCTTCCGCACGCGCCATCAGCGCGTGCCCGAGCCGCTGCTCGACCACGCTCGTGAGCCGGTCGTACTGCCGCACGTCCTGGTACAGGTGCTTCATCAGCCTCAGCTCGCCGACGCGCTTCGGCGTGTAGACGGTGTTGATCAGATGCCAGGTCGCGAGATCGAAGTAGATCTTGTTCGGCAGCTCGCGCCCTTCCGGGTCGAGCGAACGGTAGCCGAATGCGGGCAGGATCGCCGCCAGCTCGACACGCCGGTCGTAGTCGGTGCCCGCGACGTGCACGCCGTGGTGCGCCAGCACGTCGTCCTTGCGCTCGAGCCGCGCCATCCGCGCCGGGCCGACGCGCACCAGCGAGAAGTCGGACGTGCCGCCGCCGATGTCTGCGACCAGCACGAGACGCTCGGCCGGCTGGCGCGATTCGTAGTCGAATGCGGCGGCGATCGGTTCGTACTGGAAGTGAACGTCCGCGAAGCCGACCGATTGCGCGGCCGCCTCGAGCTGATCCTGGGCGAGACGGTCGGCGCGCGGATCGTCGTCGACGAAGAACACCGGCCGGCCAAGCACCGCGCGGCCGATCGGCGCGCCCGCGCGCGCTTCGGCCTTACGCTTCAGGTGCGTCAGAAAGCGCGCGATGATTTCGGTGTACGCGATCGCGCTGCCGTCGCCGAGATCGGTTGTCGTTTCCGCGAGCGGCGAGCCGAGGATGCTCTTCATCGAGCGCATCAGCCGGCCGTCGAAGCCGTCGATATAGGAAGCCAGCGCCGCCCGGCCGTATTCGACCGTCTCTTCGTCGTTGTTGAAGAAGATCGCGGTGGGCAGCGTCAGGTGGTCGCCCTCGACGGGCGCGAGGCGCATGCCATCGCCGTCGGGCAGCGCCACGGCGGAATTGGACGTGCCGAAATCGATCGCGCAGTAAGTCATGGGAAATTGCCGCAGCAGGCCGGCGCGAAAACGGAAAGGACCGGCTTTTTAACATGAAGCCCGCGGGATCACAACCGGGGCCGGCCACCGGGGCCGCGCAACGGGCGCCGGTGGCGACGGCGCGCGGCGTGGCGCGCCGGAAACGGGCGCGGACAGGATGCGCGACGCAGCCTGCCCACCCGCGGGGTCAGGCCGCTGCGTCGAAGCTCTTCTTCCACGCACCCGCGTAGACGACTTCGCCGAGCGCGTGGCGCGTGCGCGGCGCCTTCTCGCGATCGCGCAGCACGGGATCGAGCTTGTCGACATTGCCGTAGTGGCCGAGCGAAATGATCGACACGATCGCGACATCCGCCGGAATCGCGAACGCGTCGCGGAATGCCTTCGCGTCGAACCCGCTCATCTGGTGCGCGGCGAGGCCGAGCGCGTGCGCCTGCAGCACCAGCGACATCGCGGCGGCGCCGGCGTCGTACAGCGCGGTCGGCGCCGGCTCGCCCTTCGGCGTCAGCGTGTGCGCGGTGACCGCGATCAGCACCGGCGCCGGTGCATTCCAGCCCTGGTTGAACGGCACCAGCGTCGCGAACGCGCGCTTGAACGCGTCTTCGTCCTGGGTGCGATCGAATACGATGAAACGCCACGGTTGCGCGTTGTACGCGGACGGGGCCCAGCGTGCCGCTTCGAGCACCGCGTGGAGATCACCGGCGCTGACGGCTTCATCCGAATACGCGCGGGGGCTCCAGCGGCCCGCGATCAGATCGTGAATCGAAACAGTGGTGGGAGCAGGTTTGACGGACATGCGGTTCCTCGCTGACATCGATGAAGGGGCGCGAACGCCCGGCGAACCGCAAGCATACCCGCTTGAGCGACAGCGCGCCCGATCCTGCCGCGCTATGCAAATCGCCGCGCGTGCAATGGCCGGCCGCAGCGTGTGCGGCCGGCCGGTCCGCCGCGCTCAGGCCGCCTGCGCGGCCGCGCGCGACGGGCCGCGATTGATCCGCAGCACGATCAGCGCGCCGACGATACACAGCCCGCCCGAGATCATCGACGCGATCGTGTAGGTGCCGAGGCTCGCGCGCAGCAGCCCGGCGCCGAGCGCCGCGAACGCCGCGCCGAGCTGGTGGCCGGCGACGATCCAGCCGAACACGACCGGTGCGGCGGCCTTGCCGAACACGTCGGTCGCGAGCCGCACGGTGGGCGGCACGGTCGCGATCCAGTCGAGCCCGTAGAACATCGCGAACAGCGGCAGCCCGAAGAAATCGATCCCGAACGCATGCGGCAGGTAGATCAGCGACAGCCCGCGCAGCCCGTAGTACCAGAACAGCAGCACGCGGTTGTCGTAACGGTCGGACAACCATCCCGACAGCGTCGTGCCGAACAGGTCGAACACGCCCATCGCCGCGAGCAGCGACGCGCCCTGCACTTCGGTCATCCCGTAGTCGCTGCACATCGCGATCAGGTGCGTGCCGACATAGCCGTTGGTGCTCGCGCCGCAGATGAAGAAGCTGAAGAACAGCAGCCAGAAGTCGCGCGAGCGGCTCGCCATCAGCAGCGTGCGGAACGCGACCGCGAGCGGATTCTCCTTCGTCGCATCGGGCGCCGCCGGCGTATCGGCCGGCTCGCCGTACGGGCGCAGCTTCACGTCGGCCGGCCGCTCGGGCAGCAGGAACGCGACCAGCGGAATCACGATCGCGGCCGCCACCGCGACGACCAGCACGACCGGCCGCCAGCCGTGGCGCTGCGCGATCGCCGCGAGCATCGGCAGGAACACGAGCTGGCCGGTGGCCGTGCTCGCGGTCAGGATCCCCATCACGAGGCCGCGCCGCGCATGGAACCAGCGCGTGACGAAGGTCGCGGACAGCGTCAGCGCGACGACGCCCGTCGAGCAGCCGACCATCAGGCCCCAGATCACCACCATCTGCCAGCTCTGCGTCATCATCGACGACAGCGCGACGCCCGCGCTCATCGTCACGAGCGCGGTGAGGATCGTCGGACGCAGCCCGAAGCGCTGCATCGCGGCGGCCGCGAACGGGCCCGTCAGGCCGTACAACGCGATGTTCACCGAAATCGCCAGCGAAATCGCCGCGCGGCTCCAGCCGAGTTCGCGTTCGAGCGGCACCATCAGCACGCTCGGCGTCGCGCGCGTGCCGGCCGCCGCCAGCAGGATCAGGAATACCACCGCCGCCGCGAGCCATCCGTAATGGAAGCGCCCGCCGATTCGTGTCACTGCCCAGTTCATCTTCACGTTCTCCAGTTGGCGGTTCCGGCGCCATCGCACCACGCCGCCCCGACCAGGCCACCTCCGCCGCGCATTTCAACATCGGCTGACCCGGGCCGACGCTTGGCATTCGTCTGTCGATCCGGCCGCGATTGTTACCGACCGGTCACAACTGTGTTGCGATCGTAGTTACCAGTCGGTAACATGTCAAGCAATCCATTACGTAGTCGAGGGCCATCATGTCGGGCATCGAGGTCGCCAAACCGCTGGCGCGGCGCACGCGCCGGCCGATCGACGGCGCCACCGCGCAGGAGCATCTGCTGCGTGCCGCCGAGGAGCTGTTTTACAAGGAAGGGGTGCGCACGGTCGGCGTCGAGGCGGTGGTGGAACGCGCGGGCGTCAACAAGATGAGCCTGTACCGCCAGTTCTCGTCGAAGGACGAGCTGATCCTCGCGTATCTGGAACGGATGGACGCGTGCTTCTTCGAGCGGCTCGACACGAGCGCCGCGAAGCATCCGGGCCAGCCGAAGGCGCAGTTGATCCAGTACTTCGCC
This sequence comes from Burkholderia sp. LAS2, assembly GCF_018417615.1. Classification (NCBI taxonomy): domain Bacteria; kingdom Pseudomonadati; phylum Pseudomonadota; class Betaproteobacteria; order Burkholderiales; family Burkholderiaceae; genus Burkholderia; species Burkholderia sp. LAS2. The sequence goes on along the minus strand of NZ_CP071052.1, from coordinate 941,464 downwards.
GATCTCGCCGAGCGCGCGACGCAAAAGGACTATCGCGGCTGCCCGTTCGTCAACGTCGCCGCCGAATTCCCGGATGCGTCGCACCCGGCGCGCGAACGCGTCGCGCAGAACAAGGAGCAGCTGATGAAACGGCTCGTCGCGCTGTGCGAAGGCGCCGGCGCGCGGCAGCCGAAGGCGCTCGCCGATGCGCTCGCGCTGGTGGTCGAAGGCATCTATGCGGCCAGCCAGACCTACCGGCATGGCGAAACGCCGATCGGCACCGCGCCCGCACTCGTCACGCAATTGATCGAGGCGGCCTGCGCGTGACGGGCCGCGCGCGTTCGTCCCCGGCGCGCCCGCTACAATGCGGCCCTCTTCGCCCTTCCGCCCGACTGGTATCACGATGACCGACACCCGCCCCGATTCGCACGACGACATCCTCGCCGCCACGCGGCACTGGCTCGCGCGCGCGGTGATCGGGCTCAATCTGTGCCCGTTCGCGAAAAGCGTCTACGTGAAGGAACAGGTGCGCTACGCGATCAGCGAAGCGACGACGCTGGAGGACGCGCTCGCCGAACTCGAAACCGAGCTGCGCGCGCTGGAAGCGGCGGACCCGCAGCAGGTCGATACGACGCTTGTGATCTACCCGCACGCGTTCGCCGATTTCGTCGACTACAACGATGCGCTGTTCTTCGCCGAGCGGCTCGTGCGGCAATTGCGGCTCGACGGCGTGCTGCAGATCGCGAGCTTCCATCCGCAATACCGGTTCGACGGCACCGAACCCGACGACATCGAGAACTACACGAACCGCGCGCCGTATCCGATCCTGCACTTGCTGCGCGAGGACAGCATCGCACGCGCGGTCGACGCGTTCCCGGACGCGTCCGCGATCTACGAAAAGAATCAGGAAACGCTGCGCCGCCTCGGCCACGAAGGCTGGCGCGAATGGATGCGCCGGCCGGGCGACGACGTGTGATGCGGCGTGCCACGCGCGGCGCGGGCGCCATGCCCGCGCGACCGCGTCAGCCTTCGGCCGGCTCGACGGCGGCGTCGCCCGCCGCGGCGGCTTGCGCGACGAAGAAGCGCTCGTTCAGCTCGGCCAGCCCGAACATCGCGAGGATCTCGTTCAATCGCTCGCCCGGCTTGCGGCGCGGCAGGTTCTTGTACTGCGCGATGATCAGCTCGTTCTTCATCGAATGCTCCCAGCCGACGAGCTCGGTCACGCTGACCTGGTAGCCATGCGCCTCGAGCTGCAGGCAGCGCAGCACGTTGGTGATCTGGCTGCCGAATTCGCGCGTATGCAGCGGATGCCGCCACACCTCGGTCAGCGCATTCGCGAGCGACTTGCCCTTGTTCCTGCGCAGCACGCCCGCGACTTCCGCCTGGCAGCACGGCACCAGCACGATGTGCTGCGCGCGCTTCGCGAGCGCGAAGCGGATCGCGTCGTCGGTCGCCGTGTCGCACGCATGCAGCGCGGTGACGACGTCGACCGTGTCGGGCAGTTGCGGCGACGTGATCGAATCGGCGACCGACAGGTTCAGGAACGACATGCCGCCGAACCCGAGCCGCGCGGCAAGCTCGGTCGAGCGCGCGACGAGTTCTTCGCGCGTCTCGATGCCGTACACGTGCGACGCGAACGCCGGTGTGCCGTGCCCCGGCTGCTGCTTGAAGAACAGGTCGTACAGGATGAAACCGAGATACGACTTGCCGGCACCGTGATCGACGAGCGTCACGTGGCCCTTGTCGGCCTGCACGCCGGCGAGCAGCGGCTCGATGAACTGGAACAGGTGATAGACCTGCTTCAGCTTGCGGCGGCTGTCCTGGTTCAGCTTCCCGTCGCGGGTGAGGATGTGCAGTTCCTTCAGCAGCTCGACGGACTGCTCCGGGCGGATTTCGTGGGTCTTGTTCGACATCGTGAAGCGCCGCCGGGCCACGGTCGGTCGACCACGGCCCGGCGGCGGAAATTCGTGAGGAATGGCGGTAGTTTACCGAAAATACGCGGTCAGGCCCGGGCGCCCAGCCGCCACAGCGACGTGACCTCGGCGCGACGCGCCGCATGCAGCGGATCGTCGGCGTCTGTCGACTTCGGATGCGCGGGGCGGATGTCGTCGCGGCCGAGCACGACGAGACCGGCTTCGTCGATCCATTGCAGCAAGGTGTCGCGCGGCCGCAGCCCGAGATGCTCGGCGAAATCGGACAGGATCAACCAGCCCTCGCCGCCCGGCTCCAGATGCGCGGCCAGCCCCGCGAGGAAACCGCGCAGCATGCGGCTGTCCGGGTCGTAGACCGCGTATTCGATCGGCGCGCTCGGCCGGGCCGGCACCCATGGCGGGTTGCAGACCACGAGCGGCGCACGGCCGGTAGGAAACAGGTCGGCCTCGACGATCTCGACCTGGCCCGCATGGCCGAGCCGCGCGACGTTCTCGCGCGCGCAGGCGAGCGCGCGCGGATCCTGGTCGGTCGCGACGACGCGCTCGACGCCGCGCGACACGAGCACCGCCGCCAGCACGCCGGTGCCCGTGCCGATATCGAACGCGAGCGACGTCGCCGGCAGCGGCGCGCGCGCGACGAGCTCGACGTATTCGCCGCGCACCGGCGAGAACACGCCGTAGTGCGGATGGATCGGCGCGCCGCCGAGCGCCGGGATCGGCACGCCCTTCTTGCGCCACTCGTGCGCGCCGACGAGGCCGAGCAGTTCGCGCAGCGACACGACCGACGGCACACCGCCGGGGCCGTACGCCTCCTCGCAGGCCGCCCGCACGTCGGGCGCGCGGCGCAGCGGGATCGTGTAATCGGCGTCCAGCGGGATCAGCAGCATGCCGAGCGTGCGGGCGCGCTGCGATTGCGCGAGACGATGCAGGTTGAACGCATCGACGCCGGCCGCGGCTTTCGCCTTCTTCGGTTTGCGTTCGACACGGCGCGCCATCGCCTGCAGGAGCTGGCGCGCATTCTGGAAGTCGCCCTGCCAGACGAGCGCGGCGCCCTCGCAAGCGAGACGGTAGGCCGCATCGGCCGTGAGGCGGTCGTCGGCGGGCACCGCGCGCTTCGGCGGTTGCACGCCGGCTTCGGAACGCCAGCGCACGGCATGATCGACGCCGTCGGCGTCGGTCCAGTGGAAAAGGGGGAAATCGGTCACGCGAACTCGGTACGGTTGGCTTCAACGGCGGCGAGAATTCACCGCGCGGACCACACCATACCGCGCTTTGCCCGACCCGGCAAAACGGGCGCCGCGACGGCCGCCCGAAGGCATCCGCGCGGCGCCACCGTCAATCAGCCGAGATCGTAGGTTTCCGCAGTGGGCGCATCGCGCTTGACGGCCGCGATGCCGTTGTCGCGTGCCTGCGCGCTGCTGTACGTTTCGCTCGTGCCGATGACCTGGTGGTTCGCTGCCTTCAGGTTGAACATGGGCTCACCGTTGTGGGCGAGCTTGCGCTCGTAGCGCTCGTCAAGCGGCGCGTTTTCCCGCACGGACGCGATCCCGTTTCTCGCGCCGCTTTTCTCCTCGTACCGCTCGCTCGCGAGGATGATCTCGCCGTTCGCCGACTTCAGGTGGAAGTAGTACTGGCCGTTCGTGGCCTTCTTGAGCTCGAATTTTGCCGCCATGGAATTCCCCTAAAAGAATGTCCGACCCTCGGACATCCGCAAGTGTAAGGAGGTCCATCGACAAAAGTCGACATATCACAAAGATAAGCGTCAAAGAATGTTAAATGGTGAATTTTCAGACACATTTGACCGACGTTGAAGTTGGCCGAACGATCTATCCGCCCCACCCCGGCAGGGTCGGCAGGCGCAGCGTGCCCGCGTCGCTGAAGTGTACGGTGCCCAGCCCGCTGCCCGCGAGGCGGCCGCGCAGCGCATACGGCAGTTCGCCGTTCGCGGCCGCGCCGGGCAGGTTCCACGCCTGCCGCGCAGCCGCGAACGCCGACACCGAAACCGGCACGTCGAGCACGGCCTCGCCGAACCGCGGCACGGTGCCCGCCCGGTCGCTGACGCCGCTCGCGAACGGCGTGCCGTTCAGGTCGAGCGAGACCGAGATGCCGTCGTAGTCGATCGGCGCATCGGTCGGATTCTGCACGCGCAACTTCAGGCTGAAGCGCATCTCGAGACCCTGCCCGACGAGCGGGTCGAGCCCGGCGACCGACACGCGCACCGGCTCGCGCATGAGCCCCGCGCAACCGCCCAGCAGGAACCCGACGACGAACAGCAGCAGCACGGCGCGCAGCGGCGCGAGACGGGATAGGGTACGTGGCATGGGAAGGTCTCCTCGCGGCAAGCGGTGAACGGGGCGCGTCGCTGCATTGTACCGACCGAGCCTGTACCGGCCGTGCCGCCCGTCACCGGATTTCGTAGTTTCCGCGGCAACGCAAGATCGTTAATAGATTAAAACTACGAAATTTCCGGCTAAACGGAAATCGCATTAATGACTTCCAGCATTCAATGAAGCGCCCGGAATTCAATAGATGCTCTTTCTAAATTTTTCGTTTCCTTTACCCAAAACCATCAAGTATATTTACGCATCCTTGGAGCAAGCCGACAAACCTTGAAGCCGCATGACGGCGAATTTACGGGACGGCGACACGCTGTCCATCCGTCCTGCGGCCTGGCCCGGCCAGCCCCGTAGGTCGTCGGTTCAAAGGGATTGCGCGCCCGCGCCGGGCGCGCGGCCCCGTGTCGTGCGCGCGAAATCAATTCAGTACAACACGCGCCCGGCCATTTTGAACCGGCCAGTTAAACGACATCCGGAAATTCAGAGGGGGCAGTAAACCATGATTACCTTCACGTAGTCGGCCGCCGTCTTTTTCGAATAATCCGTCATTGGCATTTTTTCGCTGTTGATTAAACGGCGAGGGGATCGCTTTTGCCGGTGTTTTCGCAGCACTGAACGATTCATTCAACAATCGAGGTTTCAGTCATGTCGATTCATATTCGCAAGATGCGTTATCTGCCGCTCGTCGCCGCACTCGCGCTCGCCGGGTGCGGCGGCGACGACGGCGGTGCGGGCTCCGCTTCCGCGCTCAGCTCCGCCGGCGCGCCGCATACGGGCTCGTCGCCCGCCGTCACCGCGCCGCCGAGCGCCTCGAACATCGACAAGAGCGTCCCGCCTGTCGAATTGCCGGACACCGTGGTGCCTGTGAACTACCGGCTGTGGTTCCGCCCGAACGACGCGTTGAACGCGTTCGACGGCCGCGCCGACGTCGAGATCAAGGTGCTGAAGCCGGTCAACAACATCGTGATCGCCGGCCACCGGATCAAGTTCACCAACGGCCGCATCACGCTGCAGCCGGGCAACATCCAGCTGATCGCGACGCCGCAGGACAAGGGCGACTTCTATCAGCTGCGCCCCACTGCCGGCACGATCGCACCGGGCAACTATTCGCTGCACATGGAGTGGTCGGGCATCATCAACTTCAAGTCGTATGACGATCCGGTCAACCAGACGGGCGGCAGCTGCGGCGACGATCCGTACCCGGGCTGCTCGGCCGCAGAAGGCGTGTTCCGCGTCGACCTGAAGGGCACGGATGGCAAGACGAGCGGCGCGATCCTGACGCAGGGCGAAACCAACCTGTCGCGCCAGTGGTTCCCGGGCTGGGACGAGCCGGCGTTCCGCCCGACCTATGAAGTGACGGCCGAAGTGCCGCAGAACTGGCGCGTCGTGTCGAACGCGGCCGAGAAGCCGTCGACCAACGTCGGCGGCGGCTACAAGCTCGTGCAGTTCGAGAAGACCCCGCCGATGCCGTCGTACCTGCTGTTCTTCGGCGGCGGCCTGTTCGACACCTACGAGGACGACTTCACGAGCCCGCTGCCGGGCGGCAAGGGCGGCCTGCACCTGCGCGTGTTCACGCCGCCGGGCATGAGCGACTGGGCGAAGCCGGCGATGGACCGCACCAAGCAGGCGCTCGACTACTACTACCGCTACACGGGCATCCCGCTGCCGCTGACGAAGTTCGACACGGTGGCCGCGAACGACGCGTTCAAGGAGCAGAAGGACCTGAATTTCGGCGGAATGGAGAACTGGGGCTCGATCCTCGAATTCGCCGACGACATCCTGCCGCAGCCGGGCCAGCCGATGTCGCGCTACGGCAACGAAGTGCTGACGCACGAAGTGGCGCACCAGTGGTTCGGCGATCTCGTGACGACCGACTGGTGGGACAACGTGTGGCTCAACGAATCGTTCGCGACGTTCTTCGAGACGAAGACGACGATCCAGTTCTTCCCCGACGAGTTCAGCTGGCTCGACCAGGTGAAGAACAAGTATCGCGTGATCAATCGTGACATCGGCCCGAACGCGTTCCCGGTCGCGCCGAACTTCAACGACTGGGCGTCGAACGACTTCGTGCTGAGCGCGAGCGCGTTCACGTACGACAAGGGCGGCCACGTGCTGAAGACGCTCGAGAACTATCTCGGTGAGCAGACGCTGCGCAAGGGTCTCCAGCAGTACCTGGTCGACTACTCGTTCGGCAACGGGACGCCGAAGCGTCTGTGGGACGCGCTGTCGAAGGAAAGCGGCCAGTCGGTCGGCCCGATCGGCGACAGCTACGTGCGTCAGACCGGCGTGCCGCTGATCTCGCTCGACACGCAGTGCGACATGACGAAGAACCAGACGATCGTCACGCTGAAACAGCAGCCGTTCCCGAACAAGAACGCGTATCCGGGCCTGCAATGGACGGTGCCGATCACGCTCGCGTACGGCCAGGGTCTCGCGAAACGCACGACGCTCGCGCTGAAGGACACGCAGGCGCAGACGCGGATCGACGGCTGCACGGGCGTGGTCGCCGACCCGAGCGGTCTCGACTACTACGTCGTGAACTACAGCGACGCGGCGTGGAGCGGGCTGCTCACGCAGGTGAACGGCTCGACCGATCCGGTGCTGCTGGCAAACCTGAAGAGCGAAGCGGCGCTGCTCGTCGCGAACAACCTCGCGCCGGCTTCGCGCTCGACGTCGATCGGCTCGGTCGCTTCGCCGGCCGCGATGAAGCTGCGCCAGACGCCGACCTTCGGCGGCATCGAGCCGGTGACGAAGGAACGCCCGGCACGGCAATACCAGGGCCTCTTCAAGCCGCGCAAGGTAGTAACGCAGTAACGGTGCAGATCCGGCCGGCGCCGCGCGCCCCGCGGCGCCGGCCGGCGTACCGGTTTCTCCGACCTGTTGACGGGCCTCGCATGCGAGGCCCTTTTTTCATGCGGCACGGCGTTCGCCGACCGTCACGCCCATGCGGCATCCCACGCCGGCTGCGCGAACCACGTGGCGAGGAACGCGACGAGCCGCGACGTGCGCGCACTGCCGCGCGGCTGCTGACGCAGCACGTGAATCGTCGCCGGCTCGGGCGCCGCCGCGTACTGCGGCAGCAGCGCGCGCAACCGTCCGTCGCGCAGCGCGTCCGCCACGAGCCAGGTCGGCAGGTGCGCGAGACCGAGCCCGTCGATCGCCGCCTCGAGCAACGCTTCCGAATGATTGCTGCGAAACCGCGGCTGCGCCGGCACGTGACGGCGCTCGCCGAAGCGCCATGCGCCGGGCGGCGGTGCGCCATGCCACGCGAGACAGTCGTGGCCGGCGAGCGCGTCGGGCGAGGCGGGCTCGCCGCGCCGGGCGAGGTAGGCCGCGCTCGCGCACAGCACGCGCCGCTGCGGCGCCAGCACCGTCGCGACGAAACGCGTGTCCTCGAGCGGGCCGATGCGCACCGCGAGATCGACGTCGGAGCCCAGCCGTGCGCCCTGCAGGTCGACCATGCTGTCGGTCAGCACGAGATCGACCTGCAGCGCCGGATGACGCTGCATGAACGCGGCCAGCGCAGCCATCAGGTGCCGCCGGCCGAACGGCGCCGGACAGTCGATGCGCAGCAGGCCGCCCGGTTCGTCGTGCTGGCTGTGCAGGTCTTCCTGTAGTCCGCGCAGTTCGGCCAGCATGCGGGCCGCGCGCCCATATAGAAGCTGCCCGGCCTCGGTCGGCCGCAGCGCGTGCGTGGTGCGATGCAGGAGCCGGATGCCGAGCTGCGTCTCGAGCCGGTCGATGCGCCGCGTGACCGACGACGCGGCGACGCCGAGCCGGCGCGCGGCCGCCGAGAAGCTCTGCTGATCGACCACGTCGACGAACAGCGCGAGGTGCGGGGAAAGGAAGTCGTCCATGCGGGGGCCTGCTGATTTGGCTATGCGGATAACGCAAAACAATCATCCACCTTTGCACGTTTCCGTGTCAAACCGGGCCCACTAGACTGCATTCACCGGTTTCATCCGCCGCACGCGCCGGCCCGCCGGGCCGGGCAGCCGCCATCTTCACGGAGATCATCATGCGCAGCATCCGCTTCGACACCCCCGCCGCCGACATCGAGTCGCTCGACGCGCGGGTCCGGGACATCGCCCCGCCCGTACCGGCCGACGGCCAGGTGCTGATCGAGGTGCGCGCGGCCGGCGTGAATCCGAGCGACGTGAAGGCCGCGCTCGGCCGCATGCCGCATGCGGTGTGGCCGCGCACACCAGGGCGCGACTGGGCCGGGATCGTGCGCAGCGGCCCCGACGACTGGATCGGCGCGCCGGTGTGGGGCTCGGGCGGCGATCTCGGCGTCGGGCGCGACGGTTCGCATGCGGAATGGCTCGTGCTGGACGCCGCGCACGTGCGTCGCAAGCCGGGCGTGCTGACGCTCGACGAGGCGGCCGGCGTCGGCGTGCCGTTCGTCACCGCGTACGAAGGCCTCCGTCGCGCCGGGATGCCGACGGCCGACGACGTCGTGCTCGTGTTCGGCGCGAACGGCAAGGTCGGTCAGGCCGCGATCCAGCTCTCCACCGCGCGCGGCGCGACCGTGATCGGCGTCGAGCGCGGGCCCGGCGACTATCGCGGTCACGCGTCGGGCGACGTCCACATGATCGACGCGTCGAGCCGCACGGTGGCCGACGCGGTGCGCGAGTTGACCGGCGGCCACGGCGCGGACGTCGTCTACAACACGGTCGGCAGCCCGTATTTCGACGCGGCGAACGCGTCGATGGCGATCGGCGCGCGGCAGATCTTCATCTCGACGATCGAGCGCAGCGTGCCGTTCGACATCTTTTCGTTCTATCGCGGCCAGCACACGTTCGTGGGCATCGATTCGCTGCAGCTCGGCGCGGCCGCGGTCGCGCAGATCCTCGACACGCTCGCGCCCGGCTTCGGCAACGGCACGCTGCGCCCGTTCCCGATCGGCGACGACCACGTGTACCCGCTCGAGCGTGCGCACGACGCGTATCGCGCGGTGCTGGCCGGCGCGCGCGAGCGCGTCATCCTCAAGCCCTGACGCCGGACCTACAGGAGACCGCCATGATGGATTACGTGACCTCGCTCGCGGTGGGCATCGGTGTCGGCGTGTTGTACGCGCTGCTGCACGTGCGCTCGCCGGCCCCGCCGCTCGTTGCGCTCGTCGGCCTGCTCGGGATGGTGATCGGCGAACGCGCGATCGCGCTGCTGCGTTGATGCGACGCCCGATGCCGCGCTAGCGATCGTCGCGGCGTCGGAACGCCCACCACGCGGCCAGCGCGGTGAAGCCGGCAACGAGCAGCACCATCAGCCAGAAGCCGTGCTTGTTCTCCGAGAACGGCACGCCGCCGACGTTCATCCCGAAGAAGCCCGCGACGATGTTGATCGGCAGCGCGATCACGGTGACGAGCGTCAGCGTGAACAGCGTCCGGTTGTTCTGCTCGTCGAGGCGCGAACCGATCTCTTCCTGCAGCAGCTTGATCCGCTCGTTGAGCCCCGCCAGATCGGCGAGCACCAGCGAGAATTCCTCGGTCGACTCGCGCAGCTCCTGCACGTCTTCCGTGTGCAGCCACGCGGGCGGCTTCGCGAGCAGCCGGAAGACCGAGCCGGGCTCCGGCGCGAGCATGCGCTGCAGGCGCGTCAGCGTGCGGCGCATCGCGCCGAGCTCGCTGCGGCTCGACGTGAGCCGCTGCGACAGGAAGCGATCCTCGATGCGGTCGACGTCGATGCTCGTGCGCCGCATGATCTGGATCAGCAGGTCGGCCTGATCGCGCAGCAGATGCACGAGCAGCTCCGCGGGCGAGCGGAACAGCTCGCCGTCGCGCACGGACGCGCGCAGCGTGTCGACCGAGCGCAGCGGCTTGAGCCGCGCGGTCACCATGATGCGCCGCTCGACGTGGACGAACAGCGTCGCGATCTCCGACGGCGTGAGCTCGAGATTGAACATCACGTCGTTGACGATCGCGCGCAACGCGCCGTCCTCCTGCTCGATGCGCGTCGAGCGCGAGCCTTCGTGCAGGAATTCGAAGAAGCTGTCGGGCAGCCCGAGATGCGTGCGCATCCAGCGCTCGCTCGCGCCGTGCGCGAGATTGAAATGCAGCCAGACGAAATCGCCCGATGCGGCCGCGCCGTGCTCGCGGCACGTGCGCAGCCACGCGGCGGCCGCGTCGGCATCGAGCAGCGCGCCGGCGCCGCCCGGAACGAAGCGGAATCCGCACACCATGCCGGACGTATCGGCGCCGTAAGTCTGTACGATCAGGTCCATCGTGTCGAAGGGGGTGCGGCGCGCGGCGCGCCGCACATCGCGGGTCGCGGACCCGCGCCGGGAAAAGAAAGGAAACGTATGCCCGACGGGCGTGACGCGTTCGTGACAGCGTCACGCGGCATCATACCGGCAGCTTCTCCGCGCCTCCGAAATCAACGCGCCGCCCGATGGGCGGCGCTGACAGGGAAGCATCGTGGCGTGCGCGACGCGCGTTACTGCCGCGTCTCCGACTGCGCGGCGCTCGGGCACGCGGGATCCTTGCCCCAGTGGCCGTCGCACACGCGCCAGCGGCACAGCTGATCCTCGAAGAAACCGCGCTCCGAACACTCCTTCACGCGCGTCCCCAGCGAGCCGCCGGTCGCGGCCGTCTTGGTCGGCACGGCCTGCGCCTTCTGGGCGGCGAGTTTCTTGTCGGCCGGCTTCGTGCGCGCGACGAGCGCGGCGAGCAGATCGGCATCCGGATCGTCCTTCGCGCCCGCCTTCGCGGTTCGGGTCGGCGCCGCTTCGCGGCGCTTCTTCGCCTGCGCGAGCTCGGCCTGCTGTTCCTTGCGATGCTTGCGGGCTTCGGCCTTCGTGTCGGCCTTCGCATCGGTCTTGCCGTGGGCCGCGGCCTTCGTGCTCTTCGACGCGTCGGCCTTCGCCGTCTTGGTCGTCGCCGCTGCCGCGGCAGCCGCCGTTGCGGCGACGCCGGCCGTGGCCGCCGCGCCCGAACCCTCGTCGGTGCCGTTGGCGAGCGCACGCGACAGGCGGCTGTTGTCCGCGGCGGAAGCGGATGCGGATGCAACGGTCTGGGACGCCGAATCGTCGTTGACGATCGTGGCCGGTTGCGCGGCCGGTGCAGCGGATGCGCCATTCTGCGCGACCTGCGCGGCGCCGCCGCTGGCCGGTGCGGCCTTGGCCGGCGCAGCCGCCGCCGGTGCCGGCGCGGCCGCGATCGCGGCAGGCTGCTCGCCCGGCGACTGCTGCATGCGCCACGCGCCCCAGCCGCCGACGGCCACGACCAACGCCACGACGGCGGCGATCGGCGCCTTCAGCGAACGGCGCGGCGGCTCGGCGGGCGGCGTGACACGCCCTTCCAGATCCGCGAGAATGCGCGACTGCCGAGGTCCTCCCTCGCCTGCCGGTTTAGTATCGGACAGCAGGCTGGGCGGAGTTTTCGAATTTGAATTTTCCGGCGCACTCATTCAGCGTCTCATTGAATCCTGGTTTAATTCACCGCGATAATATAGCCCGGCCTCTCGAAGCAGCCTGATTCTAAGAGCAAGCATTGCAAAACACAATCAATTCCAATTTCCGGGGATTTCGTTGATTGCCGTCGCACTCGTCGCCTATTTCGCCCTTGCCGTCGCCATCGCGGCACTGTTGCTTTTACCGGGTATCCGCGCGACCGTTTTCGAATCCGTGGCCCAGTTTCACGGCCGTCTCACGCGCCGTGCGAACGCTCGCGCCGCCCGCGCGCGGAGTCAGATTGTTAAATCGGCAAGCGTGACGCGCGGTGCATTTAGTGACGTGCAAAATTTACTGGTTCGGCGGCGCTTGATGATTATGGTGTCGGCAGGTATTCTTGCGACGCCGCCATTGGTGGCCATTGCGTTACGCGGTCGGCAATTATTTCAGTACGACGACACCGCGCGCGTGCCCGACGAGAAGATCGCCGCGCTGTTGCAGGGCGAACAACTCGTGCCGCCGCCGCCGTTGCCGCCGGAAGTCTTTGCCACGAAGGAAGTCGAACAGGTCCGCCCGGCGCTGAAGGACGCAAGCCGCGACTGGAACCTGCTGGACCCGGATTTCCGGACGCGTTTGCTGCTGGTCTACAAGATCATGCACGAACAACATGGTTATGAAATGGCGCTGCTGGAAGGCTACCGGAGCCCGGAACGACAGAACCGGCTTGCGCAGATGGGCACGAACGTGACCAATGCGGCGGCCTTCCAGAGTTATCACCAGTTCGGGCTGGCGGCCGACAACGCGTTCCTGCGCGACGGCAAGCTGGTCATTTCCGAGAAAGATCCGTGGGCGATGCGCGGCTACCAGTTGTACGGCCAGGTCGCCGAGCAAGTCGGCCTGACCTGGGGCGGCCGATGGAAAATGATGGATCTCGGGCACGTGGAATACCATAAACCCGGTTTTAAACTGGGACGCGGCAGCTAGTCAGCGCTGCCGGACAAGAAATAATGAGGGCGGCATGGGGCTTTTTAATCACCCGGCAGGAAACGATTTGGGCGGCGCAAACAATCGGGCATTCCGGTGCGCGATTTTTTCCGGCCGCCGCTTCCGTTTTAAATCTCACAGCGTCCTTTCGTTAATGCGCGCGCCTGCTCCGATGCCGCGAGCGCATTGATGCCAGCCTCCTTCATCCCGTTTGACAGCATGGCGACACATCGCGGCGCCACCCTTGCCGCTCGGCGCGCCTGCGTCGCCTCATCGAATCGCACCGGAACCTGAACGTCCTATGCAACGCATCCTCAACGTGCTGACTCATCCGCGTACGCTCTCGATCGTCGGGATCGTCGCGCTAGCGGCCATCCTGTTCATCGTCGCCGACATGTTGCAGCTGCCGCTCCTGTGGGCGGCGATCGCGTTCGCGGCGGTCCTCGCGCTGTGGCTCGTCGTCGCGCTGTGGCGCCGCTGGCGCGTGAAGCGCGCGAACCAGCAGCTCGGCCAGGTGCTGGAAGAGCAGGCGGAAACCGGCAAGATCGCCGCACCGGCCGCCGCCGCGCTCGCGCCGGACGCGAAGACGGCCGACCTCGACGTGCTGCGCACGCGCCTGTCGGACGCGGTGAAGACGATCAAGACGTCGAAGATCGGCCAGGTGTCGGGCGGCTCCGCGCTGTACGAACTGCCGTGGTACATCGTGATCGGCAACCCGGCCGCGGGCAAGAGCAGCGCCGTGCTCAATTCTGGCCTGCAATTCCCGTTCGCGGACAAGAACAGCGCCGTGATCCACGGCATCGGCGGCACCCGCAACTGCGACTGGTTCTTCACGACCGAGGGGATCCTGCTCGACACGGCCGGCCGCTATTCGGTGCACGAGGAAGACCGCAGCGAGTGGCTCGGCTTCCTCGGGCTGCTCAAGCGCTACCGTCCGAAGGCGCCGATCAACGGCATCATCGTCACGGCCAGCATCGCCGAACTCACCGGCAACCGCCCGGAATTCGCGATCAACCTCGCGAAAAACCTTCGTCAGCGCGTTCAGGAACTGACGGAAAAGCTCGAAGTGTTCGCGCCGGTCTACGTGATGTTCACGAAGGCCGACCTGATCACCGGCTTCACCGAATTCTTCAGCAGCAGCGACAAGCACGAGTACGACCGCGTGTGGGGCGCGACGCTGCCCTACGAGCCCGACGACAAGCGCGACGTCGTCGCGCAGTTCGACACGCACTTCGAGGAACTCTACGAAGGGCTGAAGGAAATCAGCGTCGCGCAGCTGTCGCTGTCGCGCGGCAACCAGCTGTCGCCGGGCCAGCTGAGCTTCCCGCTCGAATTCTCGACGATCAAGCCGTCGCTGCGCGCATTCCTCGCGACGCTGTTCGAGAACAACCCGTTCCAGTACAAGCCGATCTTCCGCGGTTTCTACTTCACCAGCGCGCTGCAGGAAGGCGAAACCAACAGCGCGGCCGCGCAGCGCATCGCGCACCGCTTCGGCCTCGACGGCAGCGCGCTGCCGAAACCGCACAGCGCGTTCTCGAAGAACGGCTTCTTCCTGCGCGACCTGTTCTCGAAGGTGATCTTCGCCGACCGCCAGACGGTGCGCCAGTTCGCGAGCCCGACCAAGACGCGGCTGCGCTACGCGACCTTCTTCGGCTTCGTCGCGGCGCTCGCGCTCGCGCTCGGCGGCTGGACCTGGTCGACGATCGGCAACCAGCAGCTCGTGTCGAACGTGCAGGCCGACCTCGACAACGTCACGCGCCTGCAGCAGGGCCGCAACGACCTGCAGTCGCGCCTGCAGGCGATGGACATCCTGGAAGACCGGATCGAGCAGCTCGAACAGTTCCGCCGCGACAAGCCGCTGTCGGTGTCGCTCGGCCTGTACCAGGGCGACCGTCTCGAGCAGCACCTGCTGACCGAGTACTACAACGGCGTGCGCCAGATCCTGCTGGCCCCCGTATCGCAGAACCTCGCGTCGTTCATGAAGGACGTGAACGCGCACCCCGAGCAGCTCGTGCCGATGACGCGCCCGCCGGAATCGGGCGCCGTGCAGGGCGGCACGATGCCGGTGTCGACGAACGCGGCAGGCGCCGCGCCGCAGGCCGGCGCCGTGCTGGCCGCGTCGGGCGCCGCGCCGGCCGCCGCCCCGCAGCAGCCCGCCGCGCCGCAGGGCGGCCTCTACAGCGACGCGTCGCCGACCAACGTGCAGGACGCGTACAACGCGCTGAAGACCTACCTGATGCTGTCCGACAAGCGTCACGTCGAGCAGGCGCACCTGACCGACCAGCTCGCCCGCTTCTGGCGCGGCTGGCTCGAGACGAATCGCGGCAACATGCCGCGCGACGAGATGATCCGGAGCGCCGAGCGCATGATCTCGTTCTACCTGTCGCGCGTGAACGACAACGACTGGCCGATGATCGACGCGAACCTCGCGCTCGTCGACCAGACCCGCGAGAACCTGCGCCGCGTCGTGCGCGGCATGCCGGCCCGCCAGCGCGTGTACGAGGAAATCAAGGCCCGTGCGTCGACCCGCTTCGCGCCGATGACCATCGCGCGCATCGTCGGCGACGGCAACCAGGGGCTCGTGGCAGGCAGCTATGCGATTCCGGGCACGTTCACGCGTGAAGCGTGGTTCGACTACGTGCAGCCGGCGATCCGCGATGCGGCGACCAAGGAACTGCAGGCGAAGGACTGGGTGCTCAACACGTCGACGCAGGACGACCTGACGCTCGAGGGCAGCCCCGAGCAGATCCAGAAGACGCTCGTCGGCATGTACAAGACCGAGTACGCGCAGCACTGGCAGAAATTCATGCAGGGCATCGCGGTCCAGGGCTTCACCAGCTTCGGCCAGGCCGTCGACGGGATGAACCGCCTCGGCGACCCGCAGGATTCGCCGATCCGCAAGATCCTCGAGACCGCGTACGACCAGACGTCGTGGGACAACCCGTCGCTCGCGAACGTGACGATCAAGAAGGCGCAGACGGGCGTCGTGAACTGGGTCAAGCAACTGTTCACGCGCTCGCAGGCCGGCCAGATGGCGGCAGCCAACATCGACATCAACGGCAATCCGGCCGAGGTGCCGATGGGTCCGGTCGGCCAGGAGTTCGTTGGGCTCGCGCGGATCGTCGCGACGCATGACGGCACGTCGATGCTGAAGGGCTACATGGAGTCGCTGTCGAAGGTCCGCACCCGCTTCAACGTGATCAAGAACCAGGGCGACCCGGGGCCGGGCGCGCGCCAGCTGATGCAGCAGACGCTCGACGGCAGCGGTTCGGAACTCGCCGATTCGCTGAAGCTCGTCGACGAGCAGATGCTGACGGGCCTGACCGATTCGCAACGCAAGTCGCTGCGCCCGCTGCTGGTGCGGCCGCTGATGCAGGCGTTCGCGGTCGTGATCCAGCCGGCCAGCGCCGAAGTCAACAAGGTGTGGAACGCGCAGGTCTACCAGCCGTTCCAGAGCTCGCTCGCGACCAAGTACCCGTTCGCGGCGAACGCGAAGGTCGAGGCCGGCGCCGGCGAGATCGCGCAGGTGTTCGGCCCGGACGGCTCGATCGCGAAGTTCGTCGGCACGACGCTCGGGCCGCTCGCGGTGCGCCGCGGCGACACGCTCGCCGCCCGCACGTGGGGCGACATGGGCATCGGGCTCACGCCGGACTTCACGAACGGCTTCGCACGCTGGGTCGCGCCGCTCGCGGGCGGCGCCGCCGGCAGCGCGGCCGCGTCGTCCGAGCCGCAGACCGTGTTCCAGATCCTGCCGCAACCGAGCACGGGCACGACGGAATACACGATCGCGATCGACGGCCAGCAACTGCGCTACCGCAACACGCCGCCGCAGTGGACCAACTTCGTGTGGCCGAACCCGCAGGGCGCGCCGGGCGCGACGCTGTCCGCGACGACCTTCGACGGCCGCACGGTGCAGCTCGTCAACGAGCCGGGCCGCTACGGTCTCGAGAAGCTGATCAACTCGGCGCAGCGCAAGCGCCGTCCGGACGGCACCTTCGACCTGACGTGGGCACAGGGCAGCGTGAACGTGTCGGTGACGATGCGCATCATCAGTACGTCGCAACCGTCGGCCGGTGGCGGCGACCAGCCGCAGCAGCAAAGCCTGCGCGGCCTGCAGCTGCCGTCGTCGGTCGCCGACGCGAGCGCAGGCGCCGCGCAGAACGCGACGCAAGCCGGCACCGGCACGCCGGGTGCCGCGCCGGCCGTCGCGGCCGCCAACGCAACGAATGCACAGAGGGCGCAATGACGCAAACCGTACAGGCGCAAATCGCCTACTTCGGCAAGATTCCGTCGCGCGGCGACTTCGTGAAGAGCGCGCACAATCCGCAGCTGCTGCAGACGCTCGATCGCTGGATCGCGCAGGCGCTCGAGCTGCTCGCGGAAGATCCGCGCTGGAAGATCGTCTACGAGGACGCGAAGCCGATGCATTTCGCGTTCCTCGGTTCGCGCAGCAAGCTCGCGATCGCGGGCCACATGGTCGCGAGCCACGACGTGTCGATGCGCCGCTTCCCGTTCCTCGGCGCCACCGCGCTGGAGGTCGACCGGCCGCTGGCGTTCCTCGCGCGCAGCCCGCTCGCGTTCGCGCGGCTGTGGTCGCGCGTCGCCGCGCAGATCCCGCCGCTGCTCGGCAAGGACGAGCCGCCCGGCGCGCTGCAGGCGCTCGGCGACACGCAGGTGCCGATCGACGTCGGCGGCCCCGGCACGTCGCATGACGGCACCTTCAACGATTTCGTCGAACACCAGTCGCTGCACGGCCTGCAGGAGATGCTGCTCGAAAGCGGTCATCCGGTGCGGCTGCGCGGCGCGATGCTCGCGCTCGGCTCGCTGCTGCGGCCGGTGATGCAGAGCGGCTCGTCGCACATCGAACGCGGCCTCACGCTGCCGCTGCCGGTCGATCCGTTCTACCGCAGCCTCGTCGCCGCGTTCTGGCTCGAGCTGATCGCGCCGTTCGTCGCGCAGGCCGACTTCGAGCTGGCGATCTTCATCGGCACGATCGCCGAACGCGAACGGCTCATCATTGGCTTCAACGGCGCGTCGGCGAAGACGCTGCTGAGCGTCGTCGACCCGCAGACCTACGCCGCCCACAACATCGACATCGACGATCCCGAGTGGATCGACGCCCATGCGCAAAACGATCACCAGATCAGCAAGCTCGTCAGCTACCTCGACCAACCGCAACTCTCGCTGCGTGTCGCCATCGACGCGTTCCGCGAAGCGTTCATCGGAGGCTGACGGCATGCATCGCACGATTCAGGTCCGGCGCGCGCGCCTGTCGTCCGCCGTCTCGCCCGCCCTCGCCGCGCTGTTCGCGGCCGGCCTCGTCGCGAGCGGCGCGGCCTTCGCGCAGAACACGGGCGCGACCGTCACGCCGGTCGGCAACGGCACGGTCGCGACGACCGCGCTGCCGCAGGCGAACCCGAACGCCGGCGGCGCGTCGGGCACGGTGGTGCACGGCACCACCGCCGGCACGATCGCGCCGCCGCCCGCGAATGCAACGCCCGGCCAGGTGGTTGTCGGCGGCAAGGTGCCCGACGAAGCGACCAAGGCCGCCGTGCTGCAGAAGCTGCGCGACACCTACGGCGCGACGAACGTCGTCGACCAGGTCGAGGTGGGCGACGTCGCGACGCCGCCGAACTGGAGCGCGAACGTGCAGAAGCTGCTCGGCGCGCAGCTCAAGCAGATCAGCAAGGGCCAGTTGAAAATCAATGGCACGCAGATCGAGATGAAGGGCGAGGTGCACAACGAGGCGCAGCGCCAGCAGCTCGCGAGCGACATGGCGAACACGCTGAACCCGACGTACACGATCAAGAACGGGCTGCGCGTGTCGGCGTCCGAACAGGGCGTGCTCGACCAGACGCTCGCGAACCGGACGATCGAGTTCGAGACCGGCAGCGCGACGCTGACGCCGCAAGGCAAGCTGATCCTCGACCAGATGGCGGCCGCGCTCGCGAAGATGCAGAACCGCACGGTCGACATCATCGGCCACACCGACAATTCGGGGAACCGGACGTCGAACATCGCGCTGAGCCAGGCGCGCGCGGATGCGGTGAAGGGTTATCTGATCACGAAGAGCATTCCGCCGCAGCAGATGACGACGACGGGGGTCGGGCCGGATCAGCCGATCGCGCCGAATGATACGGCGGATGGCAGGGCGAGGAATCGGCGGATCGAGTTCCGGGTGGGGCAGTAACGGGGATTCGGCCGACCGCTGGCTCAACGGCGAAGCGGCGCGGCACACGACGGGCGGTGGCAGCGATGCGCCGCCCGTCGTGCGTTCACGCCTGCTCGTCGGGCCTCACCCCCAGCAGCTCGCGAATATGCGACAGCGAGCCGTCGTCCTTCACGACGCTCTCGAGCCACTTGTGCAGCGGCATGTCGGCCCATTCGGCCGCCTTGTCGGCGAGATACGCGACCGGGCTGTGCGGCTCGGTCTGACGGAAATAGCGCGCCACCGCACGCAACTGGTCGACGGCCTGCGCACGGTTCTGGATGCCGGCGATCATCTGCGTCACCGGAGGACGCGAAGCGGTCTGCTGCTGCACGTGAGTCTCCTCGGTCTGGATCGGCTGGCCGAACACCGGCTCGATGCGTTCTGACTGGGCCTGCGGCGCCGCCTGCGTGTGCGGCGCGCTGCCCGTATAGCCCTGTTCGCGCGCAAAGCGCTCGGCGAGCCGGTACACGGTCTCGAACGCGTCGCGCGCCTGCCGGAAGCTCGGCGCCGAATCGCCCGCTCGCTCGACGAGCCGCTCCTCGAACGCATCGAGCGCGAATTCGAACGCCTTCAGGTTCGCCAGCAGCGCCGTGTAGAACGCGATCGACGTCACGCGCCGCGACGCATCGATCTGCTCGATCGACGGCTTGCCGCGCGCGATGTCGTCCGCGTGCTCGGGATCGCGCTTGATCGACTGCGCGACGTGCTGCGCGACTTCCCAGTCGAGCGTGCTGAACGCATTCGATGCGCCGTCCGTCAGCGGCACCGCGCGCAGCAGCTCGGCCGTGCGGCCGGACAACCATGCGACGTTGCCGAGCCGGTGCTCGATGTCGTCGTCCTCGGGCAGCGGGTGGAAGGTGTCCCAGAAGTCGCGGCACAGGCCCTCGAGCAGCGCATAGCCTTCGGTGAGGCCCGTGATGCCGTCCTCGAGCGCGAGTGCCTCGGTCAGCCATACGGCGAGCCGCAGGTCCTTCGTGCGCGTGCGCAGCAGCTCGCCCGCATGATCGACGACGAAGCCCCAGTCGGCCTCCTTGATCTCGGTCACCCATTCGCCCTGGTCGAGCGTCGGGTCGTCGTAGCGCCGCGCGTCCTGGATCGCGTCGAATTCGTTCGAAAACAGCAGGTCGTCGCCGCTGGGCGACGCGTCGCTGATCGGCGTCAGCAGCTCGGGGAGATTGATCGGCATGGTTCAGTGAATCCGTTGATGCATCAGATGTCGCGCGTGGGGCTCATTCGACGGTGTACGCGAATTCGCCGGCCTCGTCCGCACGCACCGCGATGCGCGCGATGGCCGCGCCGTCGGCGATCCGGCCGAGCACGTGGCCCGCGATCTCCGGCAGCAGCGTGCCGTTCAGGATGTGGTCGACGTTGCGGGCGCCCGAATCGACCTCGGTGCAGCGCGCGAGCACCGCGTCGACGAGCGATTCGTCCCATTCGAACGCGGCCTTGTGGTTCGCCTCGATCCGGCGGCGGATGCGTTCGAGCTTCAGCTCGATGATCTCGGCCAGCACGTCGTCGGAAATCGGGTAGTACGGCACGACCTTCATCCGGCCAAGGAACGCCGGCTTGAAGGTCTTGTACAGCTGCGGACGCAGCGTCTCGGCGAGCGCGTCCGGATCGGGCAATTCCTCGGCCGGCTTGTTCAGGCAGGCCTGCATCACCGCGGCCGAGCCGACGTTCGACGTCAGGATGATCAGCGTGTTGCGGAAGTCGATCTCGCGCCCTTCCGCGTCGTCCATCGTGCCCTTGTCGAACACCTGGAAGAACATCTCGAGCACGTCCGGGTGCGCCTTCTCGACCTCGTCGAGCAGCACGACGGAATACGGGTTGCGGCGCACGGCCTCGGTCAGCACGCCGCCCTCGCCGTAACCGACGTAGCCGGGCGGCGAGCCCTTCAGGCCCGACACGCTGTGCGCTTCCTGGTACTCGCTCATGTTGATCGTGACCATCTTGCGCTCGCCGCCGTACAGGATGTCGGCCAGCGCCAGCGCCGTCTCGGTCTTGCCGACGCCCGACGGCCCGACGAACATGAACACGCCGCGCGGCTTGTTCGGATCCTCGAGGTTCGCGGTCGCGGTGCGCACGCGCTGCGCGATCGCCTCCAGCGCATGGTCCTGGCCGATCACGCGCGCGGTCAGCAGCGGCTGCAGGTTCAGCACGGTGTCGATTTCATCCTTCACCATCCGGCCGAGCGGAATGCCCGTCCACGCGGCGACGATCTCGGCGACGACGTGGCCGTCGACCTGCAGCGGCACCATCGGCTCGCCGCCTTGCAGCGCATGCAGCGCCGCGACGCGTTCGGTCAACTTCTCGCGCGTGGCCGGCACATCGACGGGTTCGCCGTCTTCCGACGGTCCGCGCGCCTTGTCGAGCGCGTCGCGCAGTTCGGTGATCTCGGCGACGATCACGCGCTCGGCCTCATAGCGTGCTTCGTCCTTCGCCAGGTGTTCGAGCGCCGTTTCGCGCGCGCCGCGCAGCTCGCCGAGCCGCTCGTCGTGCGCCGCGCCGCCCGCCGCCTCGCGCTCCAGCGACGCGATTTCCGCATCGATGCGCTCGATGCGCTTCTTCGTATCGTCGATCGCGGCCGGCGTCGCGCTGTGCGCGAGCGCGACCTTCGCGCACGCGGTGTCGAGCACGCTGATCGCCTTGTCCGGCAGCTGGCGGCCGCTGATGTAGCGGTGCGACAGGCGCACGGCCTCGGTGATCGCATCGTCGAGAATCCGCACGTTGAAGTGCTTCTCCATCAGGCCCGACATCCCGCGCAGCATCGCGGCGGCCAGCGGCTCGCTCGGCTCCTCGACCTTCACGACCTGAAAGCGCCGCGCGAGCGCCGCATCCTTCTCGAAGTACTTCTTGTATTCGCTCCACGTCGTCGCGGCGATCGTGCGCAACTCGCCGCGCGCGAGCGCCGGCTTCAGCAGGTTCGCGGCGTCGTTCTGGCCGGCCTGGCCGCCCGCGCCGATGATCGTGTGCGCCTCGTCGATGAACAGGATGATCGGGTGCGCACTCTTCTTCACCTCGTCGATCACGCTCTTCAGCCGGTTCTCGAACTCGCCCTTCACGCTCGCGCCGGCCTGCAGCAGCCCCATGTCGAGCACGTGCAACGCGACGCCGCGCAACGGCGGCGGTACGTCGTCGGCCGCGATCCGCAGCGCGAGCCCTTCGACGACCGCCGTTTTGCCGACGCCGGCCTCGCCGGTCATGATCGGGTTGTTCTGGCGGCGGCGCATCAGGATGTCGATCGCCTGGCGGATCTCGGCTTCGCGGCCGATCACCGGGTCGATCTTGCCGTCGCGCGCGCGCTGCGTGAGGTTGGTCGTGTACGTGTCGAGCGCGGGCGTCTTCGACGGGCTGGCCGCGGGTGCAAAGCCGTCGGCGGCCGGCGCGGCGTCGCTGCCCTCGTCGTCCGCCTGGTGCGGCTCGGCTTCGCTCGAGCCGGCCATGATTTCGTCGAACTTGTGCTTCAGGTCCGTCACGTTCATTTCCGCGAACCGCGACGACATCCGCTGCGCGAACTGCGCGAGATCCGGCGCGGTCAGCAGCGCGAGCAGCAGATGCCCCGACCGGATGCGGCCGAGCTGCGAATCGAGCGACGCGATCAGCCACGCCTGCTCGAACAGCGCGATCAGGTGCACGGAGAACACCGGCGTGCGCGTGTTGCCCGTCTTCAGGCGCGTGAGCTCGCGTTCGAGATCGGCATGCAGCGCATGCGGATCGACGCGGCTCGCGCGCAAGGCGAGCGGCAGGTCGCCCGTCGCTTCGTCGAGCAACGCGAGGAACAGGTGTTCCAGATCGACCTCGTAATGGCCGCGCGCCAGGCACGCGCTCGCCGCCCGCTCGGTCGCGTGGCGGCACAGCGGGTTCAGTTTCGTGATCAGGGTCTTCAGAGGCGTGCTCATGGCGTCGATCTCAGGTTCGATTGCGTGTTGTTGTTAGGTCAGTGAATCACGTGCAGTTCGTAGCGGGCGTC
This sequence comes from Burkholderia sp. LAS2, assembly GCF_018417615.1. Taxonomy (NCBI): domain Bacteria; kingdom Pseudomonadati; phylum Pseudomonadota; class Betaproteobacteria; order Burkholderiales; family Burkholderiaceae; genus Burkholderia; species Burkholderia sp. LAS2. The sequence goes on along the minus strand of NZ_CP071052.1, from coordinate 918,666 downwards.
CGAGCGGTCCTCGAGCGCGTCGCGCGTGCACAGGAACGCGTCCCACCCGAGCCGCGAACCCGCGCCGAGCACGCTCGCGCCGACTTCCGTGCGCTTGAGCACGAGCTTCACCTCGTACTCGAGCGTGACGCCGGCGAGCAGCGTCAGCATCCGTTCGAGCGCGACGGCGTGCGCGCCGCCGGGCAGGAACGCCTCGTAGTCGCGCTTGGACAGCGGGCCGACGACGATCCGCGCGCGCATGTCGCGCTGCCACACGCGCTCGCCGACGAGCGCCGTCGCACCGAGCACCGCGTTGACTTCGCCGAGCACGCTCAGCTGGTCGGGCGGCACGTCGTACCACTTGCCGACGAACTGGTCGATATTCACCGGCACGCGGAAGTAATCGGACAGCGTGCGTTGCAGGTAGGCGGCCGACATCGGCCGGTGCCGCGCGGCGAGCGCGTAGCCGGCCACGGCTTCGTCGAGCACGCCGCCCGGGCCGGCCGCGAGACTGTCGCGCACCTCGTCGCTCGGCACGCCCGCGATCGCGAGCAACAGCGGCAGGTAGCGCTCGTCGCGGTCGAGTTCGTAATGGAACGGCAGTCGGTATTTCTTCCACGCCGCATAGAACAGCGCGGTCGCGCGGTTCGAGAACACGTCGAAGAACGCGCGCGCCGCGTGGTCGCGCCGCAGGTGCTCGCGCGCGACGATCTGTTCGGTGTAGTGCAGCGGCAGCGCGCCCTGCCCGCCGAGCAGCCCGAAGAACGCGGGCGTCAGCTCGACGCGACCGAGCTCGCCGGCGGCCAGCGCGGCGCCGCGCTGCTCGTCCGAGTTCAGCGGCGCGCCGTCGCCGTCGAACGAGCGCGCGCCTTCGATCTCGCTCGGCGGGAAGCCGAGCGACAGCGTGTTGCGGAATGCGATGCGCTGCGCGACCACGTCGCCCTGCCGCCACGCGCCGGGCGCATCCGACGCCTGCCGCGCGAACAGCCCTTCGAGCACGCGCACCGCCTGGAAGAACTCGAAGCGATGCGGCTCGTCGAGCAGCGCGTCGACTACGCCAGGATCGATTCGCCGGTTCGGGGCTTGCATCGGATGATCTCCTCGCCGGTGCGCTTCGACACGACGACCAATTGAACGAAACTGTTGAGGTGGACGTACAGCCCGAAGAAGCTGTCGAGCACGCGCACGAACGACGCGAGGCTCGCGCCGACGAAGTGTTCCTCGTCGATCGTCAGCCGGATCTCGATGCCGCGCACGAAGGTCGCGAACGGCTTGCCGGGCAGCCACTGCACGGCGCCGCGCTGCTCGACGCCGGCCAGGCCGTCGATCTGGCGCATCGACACGGCCGTGCGTCGCAGGTCGTACAGCGTCAGCATTTCCTTCAGCGGCGCGAGGCCGTGCGCGACGAGCGACACGTGATTGAGCGCGAGGTGCGACACGAGCCGCCAGTGAGCGGCGCGGCCGCGCTCGAAGCGCACGCTCTGCGTCGGGCGGCGCAGCATCGAGATGCCGCTCGTCTGCGCGCCGCCTTCCTGGAACAGGTCGCCGCCTTCGAGGCCGAACGCCAGCATCGCCGGCAGGTCGCGGTTCGTGCAGGTGAGGTCGAGGCTCAGCGTGTCGGTTTGCGGCGACGTCGGCTCGAAGTCGATGTCGACGATCGAGATCTCGGTTTCGTAACCGGGGCTCTTCTGCGCGACCCAGTCGTTGCGACGCGCGAACCAGTAATGGCCGATCCGCGCCGATTCGCCGTGATGCAGCGAATAGAACGGGCGGAACTCGATCACCGATTCCTCGTGCGCCTGCTGCCGGACGAGCTTCACCGAATCGATCGAGTACACCTCGTACGCGAATGCGCGCCGCGCCTCGGCGATCACCGGATACGACACCGCGCGGTGCGTGATGCGGATCGGCTCGCCGTGCTGGCGGAACAGGTTGACGATCGGCGTGCAGAACAGCCGGAAATGGCTTGCGGTCAGCAACTCCAGCAGGCGCGCGACGTGCGAATCGCTGCGCACGTCTTGCAGCACGAGATGCAGCGTCGCGCGCTGGCAGCGGCCCGATGCACGTGCGATCGCCGCGAGGTCGAAGTCGACGAAATCGAACTTGTCGGGAAACGCGAAGTATTCGGTGAGCAGCCGGTACGCGGGATGCGATTTCGCCGGATAGTCGATCAGCGCGTCGTCCTCGTCGAAGCCGGCCTGCGCGATCGGCAGCTTGCGCAGCGCGGTCCAGCGGCCGTTGCGTTCCGGCTCGACATACGCGCCGAGCACGTTGACGAACAGGCAGTCGGTCAGCGCGGCGACGAACGACTGCTCGCCGTGCAGATGCGCGCGCAGCGTCGACAGCTTCAGCGCGCCGAGATCGAGCTGCGCGGCGAGCGATTCGAACGTGATCGAGATCACGCCCGTCGCGTTCGACGGCAGCACCGTCGCGCTCGGCGCGAGCGCGACCGGCGTATAGCGCGCCTCCGAGATGCGAATCGGCGCGAGCGTCACGTCGTAGGCGGTGCGGAACCGGCATTGCACGCCGCGGATCGGGCGGCTCTTGAGCTCGGTGCCGCGATCGATCACGACCGGCTCGGTCTGCTGGCCGGGCGAAGCCGGCGTGAACTGCGCGATCGAGCACGACGGGAAGGGCCGCAGGTAGTGCGGATACAGCACTTCCAGCAGCGCTTCGGTGAATTCCGGGTAGTCGTCGTCGAGCTTCTTGTTGATGCGCGCGCCGAGCAGCGCGAACGACTCGATCATCCGCTCGACGTGCGGATCCTCGCAGTGCTCGCCCGACACCGCGAGACGCGCGGCGATCTTCGGATAGCGTTCGGCGAAATCGCGCGAATAGCGCCGCAAAAACGATAATTCGCGTTCGTAATACGGCAGCAATTCTTCCATCGACGACCCCGAACCTCAATATTTCTGCCGGACCTGATTGACCACCGGGCGGTCCGGCCCGCTCGGCGGCTTGATTTACTGCATTCGCGCCGCGCGTGCGCGCGTGACCGAGTATTGCAGCGTCGACGGTTGCAGCATCGCGTCGAAACTCACCGGCTCCTCGGCCGGGTGTACGACGAGCAGCGCCTGGATCGCGAAGTAGAGCGCGTTGGTGGCCTGCTCGTTCAGCTCGAACGTCACCTGCACCTGCTGCAGGCGCGGCTCATGGCGCGCGATCGCCTGCTGGATCGACTTGCAGATGAATGCGCGATCGTAGTGGCTCGCGAGGCTCAGCCCCGCGAAATCGTTCAGCCCGTAGGTCAGCACCGATTTCTGGCATTCCGGCAGCGTGGCCAGCTCGTTCTCGGTGTGGGCGATACGGGTGTTGAGGATCGCCTCGACGTCGCGGGCGACCGTGTTCTTCAGCTCTTCCAGCGACAATTGCCGCATCGCTGCCGAGGCCGGCAGGTGCGGTTCGTCGTCGAACAGCTTGTCGAGAAAACTGGGTTCGAATCGTTTCATCGGCCGGGGTGGACAGCGAAAACGGCAACGGGACGCGAAGCGCCCCGTTGCCGCAACCGACCTTAGACCGCGTAGGTCTTGTCGTTCTTCGTCAGGCTCCAGGCGCCTTGCGTGTTGCCGCCCTGGTTGCCGCCGATCTTCTGCTGGGTTTGCTTCCACTGCACGGCTGCGTACTTCAACGAGAACGTCTCGAGGGGCAGACCTTCCTCGCGAACGCTCGGGGCGATGCTCGAGATGATCACGTACTTGAGCTTGACTTCCAGATACTGCACGCGCTTGCCTTCACCGTCCGCGCGCGAGAAATGGACCGTCACTTCGTCGAACGTGGTACCGCCCGAAGCGTGCTGGTACAGCAGCGGGCTCGACGAATCGATTTCCTTCGTGAAGATCATGTCGCCGTGCTCGCAACGCGTCATCGTGTGACCGCCAGCGGTCGATGCGGTTGCCGAACGCGGCTGAACGATCGAGTGATCCCACGATTTCAGTTCGATCCAGCCCTGGTGGTCCTTGTCCGCGGATTCGCCCTTCACCGCGGGACTACCAAACTGCAAGTGCATATGTAACATGGCCCTTCGACTCCCCAAAGAGGTGGTTTTAACGTCCTACCCAGGCGGCCCGCCCGGGCGATCTACTCGCTTATGAATTTGCCGGTTTGGGCAGATCAGCGACAAGTCGCAGAGAAATCGAGAGTTCGTCGAGCTGAAAGTGCGGGCGCAGGAACGCGACCGAACGATACGAGCCCGGCTTGCCCGGAATCTCCGACACTTGTATGGATGCCTCGCGCAGCGGAAATTGCGCTTTCTGTTCCTGCGAGGCGTTGTCGTCGAGCAGGACGTATTGCGAAATCCACCGGTTGAGGAAAGTCTCCACGTTCTGCGCCGATGCGAAGCTGCCGATCTTGTCCCGCATCATCGCCTTCAGGTAGTGCGCGACGCGCGATACCGAGAAGATGTACTGAAGCTGGGCGGACAGGACGGCGTTCGCATTCGCGCTGTCGGTGCTGTATTTCTTCGGCTTCTGCACCGACTGCGCAGCGAAGAACGCGGCGTAATCTGAGTTCTTGCAATGGACGAGCGGGATGAAGCCGAGGTCGCTCAGCTCCTTCTCGCGGCGATCGGTGATCGCGATTTCGGTCGGGCACTTCAGCGCGACTTCGCCGTCGTCGGTCTTGAACGTGTGGGTCGGCAAATCCTCGACGAGGCCGCCGCCTTCGACGCCGCGGATCGCCGCGCACCAGCCGAAGTCGTCGAACGCGGCTGTCAGGCGGGCCGCGAAGGCCCATGCCGCGTTGCACCACAGGTACTTGTCGTGGTCGGTGCCGTCGACGTCCTCGACGAAGTTGAAGTTCTCCGCGGTCTGGCCGTCCTTCGGATTGAACGGCAGGCGGCCGAGGAAGCGCGGCAGCGTCAGGCCGACGTAGCGCGAATCCTCGGCGTCGCGGAACGACTTCCACTTCGCGTATTCGACGGTGTCGAACACCTTGCCGAGGTCGCGCGGCTTGCCGAGGTCGGAGAACGACTCGAGGCCGAGCAGCTCCGGCGACGCCGACGCGATGAACGGCGCATGCGCGGCCGCGGCGACGTGCGACATCTGCTCGATGAAGTACATGTCTTCGGGCTGACGCGAGATCTCGTAATCGCCGATCAGCGCACCGAACGGCGAGCCGCCGAACGTGCCGAATTCCTCTTCGTAGACTTTCTTGAACAGCGCGCTCTGGTCGAACTCGCTCGCGCCCTTGAAGTCGCGCACGAGGTCGCGCTTCGGCGCGTGCAGCGCCTTGATCTTGATCGTCTGGCCCGTGTTGCTTTCCTTGACCAGATAATCCATTCCGCGCCACGTGCTTTCGAGGCGCTGGAATTCCGGCGCGTGCATCACGGCGGAAAGCTGCGTGGAAATCAGGCGGTCGAGTTCCGCGACGCGCGCGTCGATCGTGGCCGACAGGTTGTCCGACACGATCACCGTGCCGTCGAGCACCTGGTGCACGAGTTCGCCGATCAGGTCCTTCGCACGCGCATGCTCGGAATCGGATTTCGCGACCTTGCTCTTCTCGACGATGTCGTCGAGCAGCGAAGTCCCGGCGGCATATTCCGCGCCGCTCGCTTGGGCCGCAGCCGTTTGCTGGTTCATCTCAACACTCCGTCGTCATTCGCCGTCTTTGTCGCTGCCGGTGCCCTTCGCGAGCTCCTGCAGCTGCTGCGTGTTCTTCAGCACCTCGGACAGCAGATCCTCGAGCTTGTCGTTGCCGGCGAGCTTGTTGCGCAGGTCGGCGAGCTTCGAACGCGCCTCGAGCAGGCGGCGCAGCGGCTCGACCTGTTCGACGACTTCGTCCGGGCTGAAATCCGACAGCGAGCGGAACTTCAGGTCGACCGCGAACTTGCCGCCTTCCGGGCTCAGGCGGTTTTCCACCTGGAACGCGGCACGCGGCTCGATCGCCTTCATCACGTCGTCGAAATTGTCGCGGTCGATGTTGACGAACTTGCGGTCGCGCAGCTTCGGCTGCTCGATTTCGGACTGGCCCGCCAGATCGCCGACGACCCCGACGACGAACGGCAGTTCCTTCACCTCGATCGCATCGCCCTTCTCGACCTCGTAGGTCAGCTGGACGCGCGGCGGCCGTATTTTCTGCAAGCTTTTCTGAATGCTTTCTTTCTTGGCCATCTCGACGGCTCCCAGGTTAGTTGTGGTTATCGCGTCAGTTGCGGTTTCAGTTGCGCAGTGCGCCGAACGGATCCGCGCTGCCCTTTTGCGCGGCGGGCGGCGTCGGGGTCGGCGTCGGGGCGGCGCTCGCGGCCGTGTCCGTGGCCGGCGCGGCCCCCGCCTTCGCACGATGAACCGCACGGCGGCCGCCGTACTTCTTCGACTGCGCCCGCTGCTCCGGCGGGAACAGCGCCGACTCGCCGAGCGTGTCGCGCAGCTGCTTCGCGAGCGCCTGCGCGTCGGACTTCGCGTCGCCCGCGAGCGACGCATCCTGGCGCAGCTCGCCGAGCGACTGCGTCGCGATCCGCAGGCCGGCGACGGCCAGCACGCTCTTCGCCTGACGATCGGTCGCGTCGCGCTGCAGCGCTTCCTGGGCGGCGACGATCGCCTGCCCGTAATGGTTTTGTGCGAACTGGATTTGCGCGATGCGCGACCACGGCTCCTCGCGCGTCGGATCCGACTTCGCGAGCTGCTGGTACAGGCCCAGCGCCTTGTCCTGATCCCCCGCCTTCGCGACGGCGTCTGCATCGGCCAGCGACTTGTTGAACACTTCCGCAGTCGGCGGCGCGGACGGCTGGCTCGCACAGCCGGCGATCACGCCGCAAGCCACCACCACCCCAGACAGTTTTGCGAACAGACGGTCTTTCATCGTTATATCCACCGGCGCGTGAGTTTTAAATCGTTGAGAATCTGGTTCTTTTGCTTTGCAAGAAGCGCGCGGGTATAGTACCGATCAATTTTTCATAATTCAATCGTCGTGTGAAGAGTAATTCCTTTTAAAACCGGGCGCTACCCCCTCGAATGGCCTCTCGCTGCGGGCTCGCAGCGGTTTTTCCTCGGGCTGGAGCGCGCAAGTTTTACTGATCGCACGACGCGCCGCCGGGGCGGCGGAAAAAATTTCCGGGCGCTTGCCACGACGCGGGCGTGCTTAATAGTTGAACGATGCAACGTCGGGGATACGCAGCGCACGCGGCAATGCCCGGCAGTTTTGACAGGGATAAAGGCCGCACGCCGGAAAAACGATGAGATCGTCCATGATTCGCTACGCGCTGCCGCTGCTTGCGTGCGCCCTCCTGGCCGGATGCGCGGCCGCCCCGCTGCTCGGCTCGGCCGCGAGCGCCGTGATGTCCGCGGCCGGCATCGGCAAGCCCGAGGTTCCCGACGCGCAGAAGCCGCCGCGCAACATCGGGCTCACGCTGGCCGCCGCGCCGAACCTGAATGCCGCGACCGACCGCAAGCCGCTCGCGCTCGTCGTCCGGCTCTATGCGCTGAAGGACCCGACCTCGTTCCAGCAGGCGCCGTTCGACGCCTTTACCGATCCGACCAAGGAAAAAGCCGCACTCGGCGCCGATCTACTGAACGTGCGCGAAATCACGCTGATTCCGGGCCAGCGCTATACGGCGACCGAGAAGGTGTCGCGCGAGGCGCAGGCATTCGGTATCGTCGCGCTGTTCCGCGATCCCGCACTGCAACGATGGAAACTGACGTTCGATCCGGCGAAGTCGGAGAAATCCGGCATAATCGTCGGCCTGCATAATTGCGCGATGACGGTCACCGACGGCACGGTCATCGCACCGCAACAGGGTGCGCCTTCGCAACCGCTGAATATGCTGTCTTCGGTGTCCTGCGGATAAACATGACGCACGAATGTCAATTAACAAGAGTTAACAATTGGCGATTTAATTCGGGCACGAACAAATCGATTACGTCGCAACGCCACATTAACCGGATTTGACATGAGTTATTCGGCCAAGGTGCTGTGGGGGGAAGGACTGTTCCTCCGGCCTCAACACTTTCAACGGCAGGACGCGTACCACGAGGCGCGCCTGTTCGAGTCCATCCAGGCGATTCAGCCGTACAACTGGGGCGTGCGCTCGGTGCGCATCGATCGCGACGCGCTCGGCAGCAACGTGCTGCGGGTAGCCGAACTCGCGCTCGTGTTCCCGGACGGCGCGCTGTATGCCGCGCCGCAGGCCGACGACCTGCCGCCGCCGATCGCGCTGGACACGTTGCCCGACGGCATCAACGAATTCGTGTTCTATCTCGCGTTGCATCCGCTGCGCGAGAACGGCACCAACTACAGCGACGATCCGGCCGCCGGCTTCATGACGCGGTTCGTCAGCGAGCAGACGAGCGTCGCCGACAACTTCACCGACGCCGCGGAAGCCGACATCACGTTCCTGAAGACGCAGGTCAAGCTGATCGCGCACAGCGAGCCGCGCGACCAGTTGCTGTCGGTGCCGCTCGTGCGCGTGCGCCGCACCGCGACGTCCGGCTTCGAGATCGACGACAGCTTCGTGCCGCCGTGCCTCGCGATCGAAGCGTCGCCGATCCTGCATCAGCGGCTGCGCCAGTTGGTCGACGCGCTGCAGGCGAAGGTGAACGCGCTGTACGGCTTCCACCGCGAGCCGTCGAAGAACATCATCGAATTCCGCTCGGGCGACATCGCGTCGTTCTGGCTGCTGCACACGGCGAACGCCGCATTCGCGACGCTCGCGCACCTGCACCAGCACGCGGCGCTGCATCCGGAACGGCTGTTCCAGGAACTGCTGCGCCTCGCGGGCCAGCTGATGACGTTCTCGAAGGGCTATACGCTCGCCGACCTGCCCGTGTATCGCCATGACGATCCGGGCCCGAGCTTCGCGCGTCTCGACCTGATGCTGCGCGAACTGCTCGACACCGTGATCTCGACGCGCTATTTCGCGATCACGCTCGACGAGGTGCGCCCGTCGTTCCACCTCGGCCGCCTCGATTCCGGCAAGATCGACGACAAGACAGAGTTCTACCTCGCGGTGTCCGCGGACATGCCGAGCGTCGAGCTCGTCGACGCGGTGCCGGCCCGCTTCAAGGTCGGCGCGCCCGACGACGTCGACAAGCTCGTGCTGTCGGCGATGCCGGGCGTGCGGCTGTCGTACACGCCGCAGGTGCCGCCCGCGATTCCGGTGCGCCCCGGCGCGTGCTACTTCGCGCTCGATTCGCGCAGCCCGCTGTACGAGCGCATGCTGCAGGCCCAGTCCGCGATGATCTATGCGCCGACTGGCATCAATGACCTGAAATTCGAACTGATCGCGGTCACATCATGAGCTACGCGCCCTCCCTGTTCGGCGACAACGTGCCGCCGCCCCTGCATAGCCCGGCGTCGACGGACTCCGCGTTCCAGGCCCGTTCGCTGCTCGATTTGCTGTACGACGGGTTCTTCATGCTGTTCCTGCTCAAGAACAAGCGGGAGCCGGACAGCGCCAGCGAGTTCAGCACGCGAATCCAGGAATTCCTGTCGGATTTCGAGCGCGGCGCGAAGAAGCTGAATATCGCCGCCGAGGACGTGTACGGCGCGAAGTTCGCGTTCTGCGCGGCGATCGACGAGATGGTGCTGTCGTCGCAGTTCAAGATCCGCGCGGACTGGGAACGCCGGCCGCTGCAGCTCGTGCTGTTCGGCGAGCAGCTCGCGGGGGAAAAGTTCTTCCAGTATCTCGAGGAATGTCGTGCGCAGGGCGCGGCGCGGTTGCAGTCGCTCGAGGTGTTTCACATGTGCCTGCTGCTCGGGTTCCAAGGCAAGTATCTGCTCGAGGGGCCGGAAAAGCTCGCTTATCTCACCGCACGGCTAGGCGACGAGATCGCGCATATGAAGGGCAAGCGCGCTGCGTTTGCTCCGCATTGGCCGCTGCCGGATCAGATCGCGCATCGGTTGAAGCGGGAGGTGCCGGTTTGGGCGATTGGGGCGGTGTTCGCGCTTGTGGCGCTGCTTGGGTATCTCGGGCTCAATACTTATCTCAAGGACAAGACGCTGCAGGCGTTGGCGCCTTATTCGCAAGTCATCAAGGTGGGGCCGGAGTCGGCTAATTTGACGATTTCGTTGCCTTGAGGGGCTTCGTACGAACGTGTCGATTCATGAAAGAAGGACCGCCCGGCGGTCCTTCGTTGCTGTGGCGCGTGGCGTGCATCGTCAGAGCAGGATGAAATCGTCGTTGTCGACGTAGAACACGAATGCATCGAACAATTGCGCGACGCTCGGTTCGTCGACCTGGTCATGCGCATTGATCACGATGTCCTCGATCGTCGCGCTGGTCAGTGTCACGCGCCAGCCGGGGTGCGGGGCGGTGGCGGGCGGCATGTCGGCTTCAGTGTGGTCGGCGTCTTTGAATGCGCCTTCTGTATCGAGCGTCCATGGCGTCGGCGGCAGACATAGCCATCCGGAGAAGTCGCCGGGGTGTTCGAGAATGTGCTTCAGCGACGCGGTGGTCGCGGTGATGGTCGACATGGGCAGTGCGTTGTAACGAGGATGAGTTTTGCTGGGCGCCGCAGTGTCACGTTGGCAGGCCGTCATTATGCCGATTCCACGACGGGGAAATTGGTCGGCTTGATCATCCTGCGTCGTGCGAGTGTCGAGGGGACCGGCTCGACGACAACACCCCGGGAGGAGGTATCCGGAATTTCGGGTGTGAGGCGGGTTGAGATTCAGACTTGAATCGTTCCGGATAACGCGCTGTTTAACCGCACTGAACTACCTGTCGCCAGCAGAGTTTGCTGCGAAACACCGGGCAATAGTGGATGCTCCTGCCGCTTTCCAGGAGCTGGTTTAAAGGGACTTTGCTAGAAGCCCATTGGCCCTATTGAAGGGGGCAGGTCAATCGGATTCTGGTAAGCGTGATCCGGTAGGGCGACAGACTGCCCCAGGTCACAATTTGGGGTGCTCGCAGGGCTGCGGGTCCAACTCTCAAACGGGCTCAGTGCACCAGACAATGGGCCGACCTCGGCAACCGCTACCTCGAAATACTAGATCGATGCGGTGGCGCTTCATACTTCGGGGTCGGACAGGTCCGATGAATCACTCTCAAGAGTTGGAGCCTCCACAAAATCCGGGGCGGTTCACTTGAGCTCGTCGCACTGACCAACGTCCCATTTTGAGCAGGGCTCGCAAGAACAACGAGCGAGCCCAAGTGGGTCGATTCAGCGCACCGGGTTACGCGCTGACTGGAAAAATTAGGCGCTACCTAGGTAGCCGTATGTGATTCCCTCTACGCGAACCCAGTCGTACTTCAACGCAATCGACGCGCCTTCCTTGCAATTGATCGTTATCGCAGCAACATTATCGGCGACGGTCGATACAAACGCCGCAACAATATTATCGTACCCCCACCCTCCGATGGAGAGGCCGGAAACACCGATAAATGACAAGCTTAGATAGACGACGTCATAGTCTTTCGGCCATCGGTTCGGCTGCGAAACAGGCTTCTGAGTGGTCATGATTCTCACCGACAGTCGAGGTTCGTCCCGCTTGAGTTGAACCTCAAGGATCTCGGCGCCATCAAGTGGTGCTTCGCTCCCATAAAGCACCGTAAGGGCTTGTGGATTCATGATCCGCTGTATCAGGTTCATTTCTTGTTCCGGCAGTCAAAGTAATAGTGATCATCCATTCCCTGAATCTTTCCTGTGCGGGTGTTTTCTTCGGGGCGTACGTTGTGGTGTGATGGTTGATCGCCGATCCCCCCTTCTCCAAATACGTGACCTGCAGAATGGTCTTGGATGACCACGTTTTTACCACCGACCTGATAGGTCAATTCCCGCGTCATGATGGGCTTGTTGTTGTCGCCAAGAAGCCAATTTCCGCTGGAATCCGTCAACGGGACCATTTTCTGGTTGATGGGCTGCTGAGACAAGGGGATGCCGAGCTGCCGACGAATATCCCTCAGACTTGAACGACGAGACTTACCACACGGATCGCAAGGGCAGCGAGCAAGGCCAAGCGGGTCGATCCACCCTGTTGGGTTGTCAGCATATTGATACGCGTTGATCCCGCCAGCCAGCCCAATTGGGTCTTTGCTGATGAAACGGCCGCTGCTCGGATCATAGTATCGATATCGGTTGTAAGCGAGTCCACTCTCCTCATCAAGCTGCTGCCCTTGGAATCGCAACGAATTCTTAGGCACGATTCCCGCCGCCTTCGACGCCCGCTCAATCACCTCCCGCGCTTCGCCCCAAGCCTTGTACGATGCTTCCCACACAACGTCGCCGTCGTCGTCCGTCAGCATCTGCGGCGTACCGATCTGATCGCAGTGGTAATAGAACACCGCCGCATTGCCCCGCCGCTCCGGCACCTTCTGCAGCGGATCCTCCTCCGGCACATAGCGGTCGGTACTCTTCCACTCCGGCGTCGCGATCCCCTCGACCCGCTCCGCCACATACTGCGCCAGCGGCACGAACGTCCCCGGCTCGTAGAGATAGTGCGTGCCGCGCTCGCCATCACTCTCGTACGCCAGCGTGTCACCATCCCACCCGAACACCGTCCGCTCGCCGTTCACCTCCTTCGCAATACGCCGACCGAATGCGTCATAGAAATACCGCACCTGACTCTGCCGCGACGTCTCGGCAACGCGCGCAGACAGCATGCGATTGAACTCATCCCACTCGTATTCCTGCTCACCCGCCGGCGTACGCTTGCGCACCAGATTCCCGCGTGCGTCGTACTCGAAGTGCATCCCTGCATACGCCTTCAGCAGGTTACCGAGCACCTTCGGCACCTCGACCGGCAACGTACTTTCCGGCCGCACCGGGCTCGGACGCGATGCCGGCGTCTCCGCGGTCCGCACCGGATCGATGATGTTGCTCGCCGGATCGAATGCAAACCGTTCCTTCGCGATGGGACTGATCGCTTCGATCAACCGTCCGACCGGATCGTATCGATAGTCGGTCCCGCCCTTGCGGCTGTCCTCGATTCGCGACAACTGCCCCATCGCGTCATAGCGATACCGCCGCTCGGCAAGCGGCGCGGGTGACGTCGACCGCTGGATCGTCTGCTGCAGCACGCGTCCGGCCGGATCGTAGTGCGTGCGCTGCCCGACCTTGCTCGACAGCACGCGCACCGTCTCGCGATGAAGATCGTCACGCTCGAACTGCACGCGCTCCTCGCCATCGAGCAACATTCCGTGCACATGTCCCGAGCCATACATCAACCAGTCGACCGTATGCCCGTCCGGCCGAACGGTCCGCCGACGATTGCCGAGTTCGTCGTATTCGTGATGCCACACGTAGCTGCGCCGGTCGCCGAACAGATCGTAGGCGTGATGTTCACGCACGAGATTGCCGACCGGATCGAAGAAGAACTGCACGCGGCTGTACCGATTCACCGCGTCGATCAACCTGCCGCTCGGATCGTAGGCAAACCGTTCCTCGCTTTCCCCCGCAACACGCTTGAGCAAGCGACCATTCGCATCGATGTCGACCGACGTCACGCAACCCGCTTCATCGATCGAAACGAGACTGCCGCTGTCCGGATCGTACTGATAGCGCGTCGACTTGCCGTCGAAGCCGACTTCCTCGATCAGCCGCCCCGCAGGATCGTAGTGAAACTGGTACGTCGCAAAGTTCGCATCGGTCAACGCGGTCAAGCGCCCGAGACGGTCATAGCGATACGCGACCGTCTGCCCGAGCGCATCGGCGCGACTCGCAATGCGACCGACCGCATCGTAGCCATATCGCGTCGAACGATTGAGCTGGTCCGTATGCCGGAGCAAGCGGCCTTCAGCATCGTATTGGAGCTGCTCGACGCCGGCAGGCGAGCGAACTTCAGTCGGCTGCCCGTTCGGTCCGTACCGATAGGCAGCCACACCGCCGGCCGCGTCCTTTGTCTCGATCACACGCCCGATGTCGTCATAGCGCCACTCCGTCTTCTTTCCGGAGCAGTCCGTATAGCTCGTCATCTGCCCGGCATTGTTGTACTCGATCGTCTTCGAGCCGCCCTTTGCGTCGATGATCTGCGTCGGCAAACCCTTGTCGTTGTATTCGTACTTCGTCGAATGCTCGAGCGGATCGATTTCCTCGACGAGGTTTCCGGCATCGTCATACTTGCGCTGCCACACATGCCCGTTCGGATCGACGAGCCGGATCATCTGATCCTTGTCGTCATACGCCATCTCGACAACGCTGCCGTCCGCCCGTTCGTGCTGAACCAGATTGCCGCGCGCGTCGTATTCGCGCCGCTCGATGCTGCCATCCTGCCGGATATGCAATACCAGATTGTGGTGGGCATCGCGCCGGAACCACTCCTGGTTACCGTCCGGATACACGATCCGGTACACGTAGCCGTGGATGTTGAAGTAGTACCGCGTCGTCTGACCGAGGGCATCGGTCACGTAGGTCAGGCGGATGTTCGGATTCCATGCGAGCCGAAGATCGAGACTCCCGTCGTCGGCGTATTCGCGAATACATTTCGCGTCTGCGTTGTCTTCAGCATCCGCGCCATCCCATTCGAGCGTCATCCCGCGGCCCGTGCGATCGGTATAGCGCGTCACCAGGTGGCGGTGATATTGATACGTCCGCGCGTTGCCATGACGATCGACCGCGCGCACGAGATCGCCGTTCGCATCGTATTCGTAGCGAGCCAGCGTGCGACGCGCACCGTCCTTGAGCACATGCTCGATCTGTACGATCCGGCCATGCCGGTCGTGCTCGAACGCGAGCACATTGCCGCTCGCATCGATCACGCGTGCAACGCGATCAAGCGCATCGTAGTCGAGCGTGATCGTGTTGCCGGCACGGTCCTTCTGCATCGCGAGCCGGAACGCGTCGCCACGGCGCTCGTATACATGCAGCGCGTCATGGCCGTATGCGATCGTCACCCACGTATCGTCGAGCCGCGACAGCGTCAGATTCTCGGACAGATCATCGTGCGCCGCGCCGGCCGCCAGTGCCGGATACTCGATGCTGCGCCCTTCCACATCGCGATAGATCCACTGACCGTTCTTGATGTCGATTCGCGTCGTGTACGGCGTAATCCACCGCGCGCCCAGCTCTCCGTTGTCATAGGCCGACAGCCGGGAGCGATACGTACGCTCCCAAACGAGCGGCATGGCGCCCGGCAGGTCGAAATCCACGTGGGAGAACGTTTCGTCACCGAAAGCGAAGTCGATCGATGCCGGCGATGCCCCGACCCCACACGCCTTGCACGTGCTCTTCCCCGGCCCTTCGGCCGGCGCCTGCCCCTCCGTTTTCTCGAGCCCCTCCTGCCCGCGCGTCTTCTTCGCCTGGCTTTTCCCGCTCGCCTTGACGTCCGCAGTCTGCTCATGAAGCTTCGCACGTGCCTTCACCCGCCCGACCGCCTCGATCAGCTGCACGACCAGCCACATCATCTTGCCTTCTTCGCTGCCGGCGAGCGAACGGATCGACTTCGCGATCTTCGGCGCCTCGGTCCGAAGGAAGGTCACCGTGCTGCGAAACGGCTCGAGCCACGCATCCGGCGCAAGTTTCGCCGCCGTGCCCGCCGCCTTGTTGACAACCTTCTTCCCCAGCGCCTTGGTCCCCTCGTACGCGAACTGGATGCCGTCACCGACCCGGCTCGGGCTGTACCACGGCCGGTTGTCCGCCATCTTCTGCGCAAGCTGTTGCTGGCGTTTCAGATTGGCGTTGGCATCGAAGAGCTGTCCGTGCAGCGCTTTGTCCATGCCGGTCGCCAGCGCGATCATGAGCTCCTCGGCTTTCGACGCGCATCCGTCGAGCAGTTCGACGAGGCCAGCCTTCAGCTTGTTCAGAAAATCCTCGATCTCGGTCGCGCAGGTCGCATTGATATGCGTGACCAGCACGGAGATGATCGCCGCGCCGAGATTGTTGCGGGTCGCCAGCAATTCGTGACGGACGAGCGCGAGCAGCGGGCGCGCGGACATCCGGAACGGCGCGAGTGTCGGCGGAATCGGAATGATGCCGAGCAGGTTGATCGCAAGGCTCATGTAGTCGAGCACCTGGCCACCGCGCTTCTCGACGATTTCGGCAATATCACCCAGCGCGTCGACCATCGCCATGATGTTGCCGACGATCGGTACGGCGCCGGCAAACGTCTTCACGTCCTCGAACGTGATGTGATTGCCGCTGATACGGCGCAACCATGCGTCGAAGCGGTTGCCGACCGCCGCGACGTCCTTGGCGGAAACATCGCTGAGCCACGTAACAGCCTGTTCCTTCTCCGCGCCCGGTGGAAGTTGTTGTGCCATGTCGTTCTTCGTTCAATTCGTATTTTTTAAAGACGGCCGACAAGCCGCCCTCTCAGGATTTCAGCGGTCCGCCAAACCCGCTCGTCGGCAGCTTCATACCTGTCGCGCCCGCGGCCGACGCCACGGTCGTGGCGCCCTTGCCCGCGATGCCGGCGACGCCCGGCAATGCGCTCTGCAACGCGCCCGACGCGGCATTCGCAGCCGGCGCGGCAAGCGCGGCAAGCCCGCCCTGACGGGCGGCCTGAACCATCCCGGCCACCTGCTTCGCCGCACCGCTCAGGGTCGAGGCCGTCTGCAACGCCGACGCAACGCCGGCTCCGCCCAACGCGGTCGCCGCAGCCGGCAATGCCGAGCTCGCGAGCCCGCCGAGGGCCGCGCCCGCGCTGCCGCCGCTCACCAGCCCCATCGCCGCCGTCGTCGCGGCCGGCGCCATCCCCTGCAACTGGCTCGCGAGCTGTCCGCTCGCCGCGGCCTGCGCGGCTTCCGCCGACGGTTGCACGGGCTCCGCCGGCCACTTCGCCTGCTTGAAATAGTTCGCCGGCTGATCCGACTCGCGTGGGTCCTTCCCGAATTCGACGCGCACCGCGCCGGGTGGCAACCCGCTCACAACCGTATGACCGCTGTTGTCGAGTGCGCCTTTCTTCAGCACGGCGCCGTTCACGTCCTTCACCGTGAACAGTCCGCCTTTCACCGCCTCGCCGTTCACGTACTTGTGAAACAGTTCGAGCTGCCCCGGCTGATCCGGCCGCGGGCTCGGCAACGGATACCCCATGCTCGCCGGACCCGCGAACGTATGCGACGCCCCCTTCACATCGATGGCGCCCGGCGCATGAATCTCGATGTTGCCGTCCTTGATGCGGATATACCCGCCGCCGCTCGTCAGCAAAATGCCCTGATCGGCCGCGATCTCGATCCGGTCGGTTGCGGACACAACCTTTACCGCCTTCTGCGCGGTCACCTCGACGTTGTCCGACTGCGCCTGGATCTCGACCTTGCCCTTGCCCGCGAACAGCTTCATCCCCGCGTTCTGCACGAACAGGCTCAGCTTCTGCCCGATGCTGCCGATCAGCGACTTGCCCGCCGCGACATGCACGCTTTGCCCGCTCGCGACGTTCACGTGATCGTTCGCGACCACGTGCATCGACTGCTGCGTCGACATCCCGATCCCCGACGGGCTGCCGAACAGCATCACCGGTTCCTTGAATGCGTTCGCGCTGCCGGTGCCGCCGCCCGCCGTACGTCCGCCGGACGCGTTACCCGACGCACTGTCCTGCGTCGCGTCGGTGAACGCACGCATCGTGTCGTGCGCTTCCTTCAGGCTTTCCGCCTGATGCTGCTCGCTCACGCCCGACATCGCTTCGATCAGGCTCTCGCCCGTCACGAGCTGCTGCTGCGCTTCCTTCACGTCGAGCGGCTGGCTGTTCGCCGCCTTCGGATGGGTCGTGACGTACAGGCCCTGGCTCGCCCGCACCGCGCCGTACGCATCCGAGCGCAAGTCGAACCCGCTGCCGAGATACGACCCGCGCGAATTGCCGCTCTGGTCGATGATGTAGCCGAGATGCAGCAGGCTGTTCGCGCTGCTGCTCATCAGCTGCACGCGGTTCTGCCCCGTCGCGTCGTCCATCACGAGCTGGTTGTAGCCGCCGCCCGAATACTCCTTCGACCGATACCCTGACAGAATCCCGTCGCTATGCCACTGCGGCTGGTTCGCGCCGTTGTACACGCGCCCGACGGCCAGCGGTCGGTCGCAATCGCCGCCGACATAGTCGATCAGCACTTCCTCGCCGATGCGCGGCACGTGCACGCCGCCGTAGCCGCCACCCGTGTCCGACTGCACGACGCGCACCCAGCACGACGCGTTTTCGTTACCCGGGTTCAGGCGATCCCACACGAACTGCACGCGGATCCGGTTCAACTCGTCGGTATAGACTTCCTCGCCCTGCGGCCCGACGACGATCGCCGTCTCGAGATGCATCTTCGGCTTCTCGTGTTCGAACGGGCTGCGATACGGCACGCTGACGCGCTGCGCTTCGACCTCGACGAGATAGAAGCCGACCGAGCCGTCGTCGTGCTGCACGCGAAACGCGGGGTCGGCGCCATAGCCGTCCTGCGCCTGCGTCAGCGCATCGCGCAGGCTGTACGGGAAGTCCGCACTGCTGTTCGCCACGGGCAGATTGTTCTCGATCCACCATTCGACGCCGATCGTCGCGAATTCGCGCTGATCGGCCGGATCGCGATCGTGTTCGGGATGGTCCGCCAGCGTGAAGCGCCGGCCGGCATCGATCGCACGCACGCCGCCCTCGCCGTGGAAGCGCTTCGCCTCCGACTCCCACTGCTCCATCCGGATCTTCGTCAGATGGTCGCCGCGCGTCTGGTCCAGATACGTGTACGCACCGGTGTATTCGTAGACTTCGAGCTGGTCGGGCAATTCACCCTGGCCAGCCATCGTCGGCAGCGTCGTGCCCTTCGGGTTCGACGGTTGCGACGGATTCTTGTAGTCGAACGTGCGTGTCGATCGCGTGACGCTCTGAAGCGTGCGCGTGCCCGACCATTGCGTAAGCGCGTCGGCTTCGCTCGCCGCGCCGCCGTGATAGAAGCGCACGGCCTGCGGCGACAGCGGCGCAAACGCCTGCAGGTTGTCGGTGATCACGAGCGTATGCGACTTGCCGTCGTCGGCCTGCTGCCAGATGGTGTAAAGGCCTTCGCTCTCCATCAGCCGATGTACGAAATGCCAGTCGGTGTCGTGCTGGCGCGTGTACGAACGGTTCGGCAACGGCTTCGACAGCGCAAAGCGAAAATGGCCCTTCGCCTGCGGATGCTGGTCCAGCACGTCGCTGATGATCTGGTCGACGGTCGTATCGTTCCAGATCCGCTGGTCGCGACGGAACTTCAGGAAATGGGTGAAATCGGCGAACGTGAGCTGATAGGTCGTGAGCCCGCCGTCGGCGCCCAGACGACGCGCGGTGTGCACATAGCCATTCACCGGCCGGTAGCTGCGATCGCCCTGCTGGATCCACAACGTGACCGGCTGCGCGATCAGTTTTTTGAGTTCCACATCGCTGTCGGTCGACAGCACGTCCAGCGTGAATTCGCACGCGCGCCCGATGCGTGAGCGGCCGACCGCCCGCTGCACGGTCAGCACGTTCGCCCCCAACGGGGTGTCGAGCTTCAGCAGCCGGTCCTGCTGAAGCAACCCGCCGCGCAATGCGGCAACAGTGTTCTGCATGTTCATGGCAACGGCCTTTTCTTCTTTTGACGCGCCCTCGGATGGCGCGCTGAGCGATTTCGCTCGCGCGATTTTACAGACAAATTACGGCCCGAATCGGAAAAATGACCTGATTTAAAAGACTATTTTTAAGCGGATTCCGAATGCCCGCGGCGAACGCTCGAACAGGCAGGCGCCGTGCACAGCGGTTGCCGTCACACTGCATTGCCACCTTCAATCCGCTGAAATCGAGTGCAATCAGGGCCAATTCGACTTCCGGTGCGGCGCGGTTGCGAGTAGTGTCTACGTGCCCGTATTGCGGCCCACCGAGGCCGGTCAGCGCCCGGTGCCCGGCGCTCACCACAACACCCTGCTGACCACTGGAGATCTGCGATGAAACGTTCGAAGTTCCTGCTGTCGGGCCTGCTGCTCGCGTCGGCCCTCGGCTTCACGGCCGTCGCCGCGCACGCGGACGACCTGCTCGATTCCGTGAAGAAAGCCGGCGTGCTGCGGGTCGGCCTCGAAGGCACGTATCCGCCGTTCAACTCGCGCGGCACGTCCGGCCAGCTCGAGGGCTTCGACGTCGACGTCGCGAACGCGGTCGCCGGCAAGCTCGGCGTGAAGACGCAGTTCGTCCCGACGGAATGGAGCGGCATCATCGCGGGGCTGCAGGCCGGCAAGTTCGACGTGATCGTCAATCAGGTCACGATCACGCCGCAACGCAAGGAAGCGCTCGACTTCAGCGAGCCGTACACGTACTCGGCCGCGCAACTGATCCAGCGCAAGGACGACACGCGCAACTTCAAGTCGCTCGAGGACTTCAAGGGCAAGAAGCTCGGCGTGACGCTCGGCACCAACTACGACCAGATGGCGCGCAGCGTGCCGGGCATCGAGGTGCAGACGTATCCGGGCGCGCCGGAGAAGCTGCGCGACCTCGCCGCGGGTCGGATCGAGGCGACGCTCGACGATCGGCTGATGCTGCCGTACATGATCAAGACGTCGAACCTGCCGCTGCGCTCGGGGGCGGTGCTGAACGGCGGCAAGCAGGAGATGGCGATCCCGTTCCGCAAGGGCAACCCGAAGTTCGAGAAGGCGATCAACGATGCGCTCGAGTCGCTGCGCAAGGACGGCACGCTGAAGAAGATCTCGACGCACTGGTTCGGCAGCGACGTGACGGTGCCGGTCGCGCAGTAAGCGGTTCGGCGCGCGATCAATGTGTCACGCTTTTCGCTGCGGCGAAGGCGTGACGCGCAGATGCAAGCGTCTTGCCTCCTTCTTCCTCTTTTCCGTTTTCCGTCAGGCCGCCTCGTCGAAGCGGGCAAGCAGCATCTGGCCAATCGGCGTCAGCGCCGGGCGCGCCGCTATCTCGTCTACGCGTACCTGCGTGTCGTCGACCAGCTGCTTTTCGACGAGCACGGCGAACGCCGGGTTCGCGAGGTCGACACTGTCGGGCGCGCGCGCAATGCGCAGCAGCATAGAGAATTCATGCGGACTCAACATGGTCCATGTCTCCTGATCGTCCGCGATGCATTCGATCGGCGTCGATCACGTTTTCGAATGGAATGGATGGGAGGCCGAAGCCGATGCGCTGCCGGGAGCGAGATCCCGGGTGATCCTGCGCGACGCGGGCACGGCGTCGGATGCGATCACGCACACCCCGATCGCGACAATGCTGCCGCGGCGGGAACATGCAACATTAGAGATGCGGCGTGACGCGGGCGTGACAAGAAAAAGGGGGGAACGACAGCGCTCGCGACATCACGGCGCGCAGCCCCATGAACGAAAAAGGGGTTACGGAAAACTCCGTAACCCCTTTTCGGATTTGGTGCGGCTGCAGGACTCGAACCCGCCACCTGATGATTACAAATCAACGAAAATATGTATTCCTCGGTGTTGATGCTCAATCATGTAGGCATGAAGAATACATATAAATCAAGGACTATGATGGATACCCGATGATTTTCGTGTTGACCAGAGTCGACCGTTTGCCACACAATTTGCCTACATGATGCCTACACGGAAAGAGAGATGGCAAAGGTCAGCTTTACGGCAGAAAGGGTGTCCTCATTCGAGGCAGCTCCCGGCAAGACACAGACGATTTACTGGGATGCCAAAGCGGCGGGGCTAGGCCTGCGCGTGACCCCAGGCGGGGCACGGTCATACATCTTCGAGTCCCGCCTCTTTGGCAAAACCATCCGAGTGACCATCGGCACCGCTCAGGCGTGGCCACTCGCCAAGGCCCGCACCGAGGCGGCCCGCCTGAAAACCGTTATTGACGGCGGCCATGACCCTCGCGAGCAGGCCGCCGAGCAGCAAGCGGCACACTCCGCCCGAAAGGCGGAAGTGGTGCGCCAAAGCGTGACTTTTGCAGACGCATGGGATGCTTATCTCGCCGACCTACAGAAGAAGGTTTCCCCAAAGACAAAAAAGCCGCGCAGTCCGCAATACATTGAGGACCATCGCAAGCTAGCAGCGGCGGGCGGCACGGAAAAGAAACGGGGTAAAGGACTGACTTCGCAGGGTCCGCTTCATTCGCTCATGCCACTAAAACTGTCGGCAATGACCGGCACGAAGATAGCCGCATGGCTAGAAGATGAAGTGGCCGAACGCCCGACCAGTGCAGCCTACGCCTACCGCATGCTTAAGGCCTGGGCGAGGTGGTGCGAGGGTCAAGAACAATTCTCTGGCCTGATTCCGGCTGATTGCTATTCGTCCCAGAAAGTGACAGCCCTGCTACCCAGCGCAGGCACCAAGGATGGCGACAGCCTACAGCGCGAACAACTGGCGGTGTGGTTTTCCGCCGTGCGCGGCCTGAGTAACCCTGTCCTCTCGGCATATCTGCAAGGCTTGCTCATCAATGGCCCACGCCGAGAGGAAATGGCTGAACTGAAGTGGAAAGACGTCGATTTCGACTGGAACAGCATCACGCTTCGCGACAAGGTAGAAGGCTCTCGCAGAATTCCTCTGACGCCCTATTTCCGTTCTCTGCTGCTTGGTCTCAAGACCGCCAACGAGACACCGCCCGGCGTCATCGAATTGAAGGTCATGGCAGCCAAGGGCAAAACGTGGGAGCCATCGCCGTGGGTATTTCCAAGCGCCACGTCCAAAAGCGGTCACATCGCGGAACCCCGCTATGCACACCAGGCGGCAATCGAGGCGGCAGGCCTCCCCCATATCACGCTGCACGGCCTACGCCGTTCGTTCGGCACGCTAGCGGAATGGTGCGATGCGCCCGTGGGCATCGTGGCACAAATCCAGGGTCACAAGCCGAGCGCACTTGCCGAGAAGCATTACCGCCGTCGGACGATTGACCTGTTACGCAAGTGGCATGACCAGATTGAGGCGTGGATGCTTGAGCAGGCTGGCATCGACTTCAAAGCCCCGGTCACCAATGAAACCACCGAACTCCCGCCGTTAGAATAGCTGCCGAAATTAACCTGGTACATGCGAGGAAGCAGTGAGTGAAGCGGCAAACCGCCCGGGCGACGGCGGTAAATTTATCAGCTTGTGGGAACTGTTTGCTCAGATTGGAAAAGCTGAGGCGATATATGGCTACGAGGCTGCTCGTGATTTTGCCTCGTGTCTGTCCGAGGACCCTGTAGGCATGAACTTCATCCGTCGCCGTGACGAACTGGGCATTCTTTGTCCACTCGACATAGATGGCCGTTTGCGCCTAGTGCGGCTGCTCAATATTTTCGGAAGCCAGGGCACGCTGTTCGATGATGACGGCATACCGAACGACGAAGCTCCGACGACATTCGAGCGCTTCGGGTTCTACACGTCCGACATCTACCCATTCCTTGCCCGCCACGACATTGCCATTTCGCGCCCAGGTGACGAGGACTCCGAGAACCGAGTCTTTCCTGATGGGCGGCGTATTCCTGGCTGGATACTGGGCTACGACTGCCAGGCTTGGATTCCATACAGCCGGGCCGTGGGAATTCTCACAGCCAGTACGGTCGCCGCCGAACGCCATTCGCCCGACCATGACGATGTCTTTGATAGATGGAGCAAGGCGCTGTCCGACGCAGTCGAGCACGGGACTATTGGCGAGTCGACGGCTTCCGGGAAGCGGATGCTAGCCCACGCCGACGTGCGCGCCTGGTTTGCGCACCAGGGCCACGCGTGGCCGCTCGAAGCGCCAGAAGCACAACCAGATAACGAAGCGAATGCCGGGCCGCCAACAGACCAGCAAATGCAACAGGCCAGGACGCCCGGTGAGCATGATGGCGGGATGACAAGGCGAGAGCAGCAGATTCGAGCCATCGAGGACATGGCCGACAAAGAGCGGTATCCACGCAAGCAAATCCCGGATGGCGGCAAAGCGAGGCTTCGTGACCTATGCAAAGCTGCACATCCAAGCCTGTTCGGCGCGGGTGATTCTCCGTTCGATGATGCCTGGAAAGCGGCAAGCAAAGCCGACCGAATCGTGATGGCGAACCGAAACAAGTTCGCCGGTCGGTAGGCGCATCGCCCAGATGCAACCCAGGCCATCGCGGTTTGCGATGGCCTTTTTATTTGCCTGTACGCCCCTCGCCGCAACGGCAATCCACGTGTAACGCTTTTCTGCAAAAGCCGGTCAGTCTGGTCACCACGGTCACGCGGCGAAACACCAGACACCGTCCCGCCAGTAGTGGGGCGCAAATACCCCACCCCTCCAGTCTTGCGACTCCACCTTCCCCCGACTTGATAGTTCGTCAACGCCGAAGAAAACCGCCGCACACAGCGGAACACTCGGATGAACGTTGAAACGAATTCGGCGCGTTATCAACAGACATTCGAGCCCCGCTGCGCACGGCAAGATGCAATCGTTGATATGAACACGACCAACCGTATTTCGTCGAGCTTCAACCGTGATGCCATCCAGGCTGTCGTTCCGACCGACATCGCCGCCGCCGCGCTGAACCGCCGCCCGCAAACTTTGCGCAAATGGGCCTGTCTTGAAAACGGCCCCATCCGCCCTGTCCGTATCAACGGTCGCCTGGCGTGGCGAGTCGCCGATATTCAGGCTCTGCTGGGCGGGGTGGCAGCATGAGCGCAAAAACCAACGTGAAAGACCTGGTTGCTCGCACCACCACGCCCGCATCCGCACCCGTGAAAAATGAGGAGAAATTTCCTCTGGATGTCGTGTTTGCAGATGAGCTTCCAGACACCTATGAAGCTCCCGACGAGCTGGTACAAGGGCTGTTGACCGTTGGCGGCAGCAGCCTGGTGTATGGGGACTCGAATAGTGGCAAGACATTCTTCGTCATCCACTTGGCGGCTGCAATCGCTCTCGGTATCGACTGGATGGGACGGCGAACCGAGCCAGGATTGGTGCTCTACCTGGCTGCCGAATCCCCTGATTCGGTGCGCTCTCGGCTTCAGGCGTATAAGAGGCATTACGGTGTATGCATGCCCAACTTCGCCGTCGTCAAGAGCCCGATGAACCTATTCGCAGACGACACCGATACCGACGCCATCATCAAAACGGTCAAGATGGTGGAGGCTCGACGCAAACAGCCGGTGCGCCTGATTGTCGGCGATACGCTGGCCCGCCTGAGCGCAGGTGCGAACGAAAACATGGGCCAGGACATGGGGGTCGTCGTTTCGCGTATCGACCGCATTCGCATCGAGTGCGGAGCGCATTTCATGCTGATTCATCACAGTGGCAAGAACGCCGCCGCTGGTGCCCGAGGATGGAATGGCGTGCGAGCGGCCGTTGATGTCGAACTCGAAGTAACTGACCATGCGGGCGGACGATGCGCTGAAGTGACAAAGAATCGTGACCTCGGCTCAAAAGGCGAGCGCATTGGCTTCGCTCTGGACGTGGTCGAGGCTGGCACGACGAAGTGGGGAGAAACGGCGACAACCTGCGTTGTTGCTCCAGCCGCAGCACCCGAGCGCCGCAGTGGCACAAGAACCGGCAGCAGTCCAAAACGCAGCAATGGCACGAAGCGCGGCACAATCGAGAGCAGGGTCATGGCGCTCCTGCGTGAGCACACCACGGGGATGAAGAAAGCTGATGTTGTCGAGCATATCGTCAAAGGCGGCGGCGCAGCATCATCGGTGTATCGCGTCATCCAGGACCTGGTAACGGCAGAGCAACTTCGCGAGGCCGATGATGTCGTGTCCGCCACAGGCACTGCGACGTAAATCAGGTACATAGAGGTACGTGCAGGTACCAAAGCCGAATACGCACCCGGCGTACATCTAGGTACGTAGGTACACATCTATATATAGATGTGTACCTACGTACCTGAACGTTGTGTTCGCAACAAGATGTGCGGGAAGTGTTATGAAAACCCGGCTGACCAGGAAAACGATGGACGGCACCACGCCATCAGCATCGCTTCCTGGCTGCCCTCCTCTCCATCTTGGCGCAACGCATAATCCATCGTGCAAGACAGCGATTTCATTCGCCCTCTCTGCGCGGGCGATGGGCAACCAGGAAGAGCAGTGAGCGGAGGCAAGCCGCCGCGCTGCCACAGGCATCCGGCACAGCGCAATCACGGGCCTAGCCAGCGGGCTTACCCATTCTTCTCACAGCGCCAGCAAATCGGCGAGCCGCCAGTCACGCGCCCCATCGCGGGCGAGTGACCTGCTCGCAGATTGCGGACGCGCGATAACAGCACAAACCAGGACCCGGGTAAGCCTATGCTTCATTGAGCAGCGGCGAGACGAAAGCTCTCATGACCGCGATGACCAGACTGACCGGGTTCGCGCAGAAACTGGACGCACAAAAAAGCAACGTCCCCACCAGATGCCTCCGGCGGGGACGCGGCCCAATCCTCTTTTTCCGTGCCGAGACCGAGATGCATTCTGCGCGGCGGACAGCTTCAAATTAAAAGGTGTCCGCGAAGGAGTTCACGAGTACAAGCGGCGGGTCAGTACCGCAGGTTAGGGAGGCGTCTCCCCCCGTCGATTGCCTGTCCTGCTGATGGCCTGGATATGAACGCCCAGGCCATCAGGCAAACACGATGTCCTCAAATCTGTATAGCGCCGTCGAGAAGGCTATGAGCGCATCGAGCGCACCCTTTTTCCAGCCCTTTGCCAGCAGGTCACGCGTGAGCTTCGCACGGAACGCAGGCGTGCAGACGAAGATGACCTTGCCCCATTTCAGGCCATTGCCCAGCAGCTTGGAGCCCGACGCGCTGGCCGCATCGGCGGCAACAGCGTCGAGCCACTTCAATAACTTGGTGTACTCGGAGGCATTTTTACGACTTCGTTCGACTTCCACGAGCCATACCGTGCCATCATCGCCGCGCAGCAGAACATCAGGTTTCTTGCCCGCTATGCCTTCGACGCCGCCCAGCCACCTGTCCTGAGCAATCTCGCGCTCGGTCGAGACACGATAGCCAGTCAGGATGCCGCGAATCGCAATCTCGTTGGCAATCGTCCGATGGCGGAAGTGCGCCGAACTGAAGGTACGAATCAGGTCTTTGCCCGACACAGCCGGTACGCCGGACTGCTGCAAGCGGCGCGCCCCCGCTTCTGACAGCGCATAAATCACGCTGCCATCCGCTCCCTGCCCTCGCAGTACCTGGTGCGCTTCGGCGAGCCGCCTCAGCGTGCGTTGTGCCATCCGCACATCGGACGCCCGCGCGAGCGGCGGTGCCAGGTCTGGCTCGCCAACTGGCCGCGACAGCCAGGTCTGCCAGACCAGCGCCGATGCCAGCCGGGTTTGCAGCCAGCCAAAACGGTGAAGCGCCCGGAGAATGCGAGTCTCATTCTCCGCAGCAATGATGCGTCCGTCGCGCGCCTTCACGAAGTATCTCCAAAAAACGTGTCGATATTTCGTATAGCGCGAAAGACGCAGCATCCCGTGTTCGCCCTCCTGGACGGCGGAGGACGAACACGGAAGGCGTAGCCGCTTACGCGGCGAGCCACCATGCCCTCTTCGCAAAACTGGACGTTTTGCCGGGCATTTTCGCTACTGGACGTAGCTCATGTCTCAACTGCGGGGCGCCCCGCGCTGCGCGCGGGCAAGGTACTCACCCTGCATCGCTGAACGCGCCGCTGGCTCAGGCCCAATGGCCTTCGGTCTCTGCTACGCGCCGACTTGACTACCTTGCCCGCGCGCTGCTCGGGGCGCGGACTCCGTCCCCATCCAGCTGCCGGGTGCTTAGGGCACCACTCTGGAGACTGGGGTCTCCAGCGCCGGACGGCCCCCCTGATGCACGTCATTGGACCAATGTGGGCATTGGCGCAATGACCTGGGCAGCGGCTGAACGCCTTGCCCCACAGCACGTATCGCGCTGCGGCACCTCTACGTCGCCGTCCTTTGGCCGACTCCTGCGCGCCTCCAGCTTGCGAGCCACGCACGACATACGTCGTGCATAGGTCGCGGTCTACGACCGCGACAGCGTCTTCGTCGTGTGGAGTGGCGTTGCCGCCGTACTTCCCGACTGTCCCGCCCGACCCACAGCGACCTTCCGCCAGTCAGCCAGATAGACAACGCCGAGCGCTTCGCGCGCGTACTCACCCGGTCCCTACGGGCTGCGGCTTCCGTTCGCGACATTGTCTATCTGGCTGACTGGCGGGCAGTGCGCTCAGGGCGAAACACTCAGGAAAAACGGTGGCACAAGCAACACGCCACCCCGCACGCCGAAGACCGGGAATCGGTGCAAAGCGGGCTCACATCTTGGAATCCGGTCAGCTTTGGAGAAAGCACTATGGAAAAACAAGACTGTCTGCAAGACCTCTTCAGTGAAGTCATTTCGGTGTATACGCGCGCGCAGGCAATCACGGACGGCGTGCTGATTGATGTCACGGCAGAGGCAAACGACGCGGGCTTCAAGGTTCCCGTGGCACTCACAGCGGCGGTTTGGGCGGACGTGGTGGCGTGGTCAGCCGAGGACAGCGCCCGACAAATCCAACAGGACGAACACGGGCGCCTGAACGACCTGCTCTGGGCCGCCGCCACCTTGGCACGTCATCACACGGGCAGCCGTATGCCTTTCCAGCATCATCGCGTGCCGCGCGGTGGGGATGGCGTGCGTCGCACACCGATAGCCCTCGTGATGACCATCGGACCGGGAGATAACGCCGAGCCGGTCGTGACTCTCATGTTCCCAAGCGACGACTGATTTTTCCGCCCCGTTGATTTCAGCGGGGCATTTAGCCACTGCTCAATAGGAGAGCGACCATGTCACATACCCCGATTAACCCCGCGACTGGCCTGCCGATGACCGGTGACGGTTACGGCGGCGTCGATGTCGGCGGCAGCCCTTACGGCACCGACATTTACGCGCATCACAATCCGTGGATTTCCACCGATTTTGGCTGGACTAGCGACGGCTTTTAAGCCTGCCTAGTCGTATCACTGCACGACGCCTCGGCGAATGAATGACCGCGCCAAGCCGAGGCGCTATTATCTCAGGCTAGTTAGACGACCAGCGATGGGATAAAGGAGCCCCCGGTGAACGACACGTCCGCCCAATACCAACATAAGCAAGAAGCGGTGCAACGCCCCGACGTAGGTGTTCAGGACCAGTTCAGCATCAAAAAGCCGAACCGTGTCTATAGCTACGATTCCAGCCTTGACCCGGCACTGTCGTGGGACGAGAGCCGCGAACGCGAACTCGGCGAGTGGCTCATTGGCCTGGTTGCCCGCTGCGCGGAGGAAGGCGAAGCTGCGGTCTTTCAATCGCCGCAGGTCTGGCACGGCGGCGGTGTCCAAGTGCAGTCCCTAAAGGCGGCCGCGAGCCTGCTACGGACCATCTCTCAGCCCTTCCTGAACTGGGCCGGCAAAGCGGAACGGCATCAGCTCAGTGTACCGACCACCCCACTATTCGTACACGAGCGACACTCCACCAAAGCCATTCTGGAAGGCATCAAGAACCGCAAGGCCAAAGGCACCAACCTCGACCTCTTCGGCGACCCTCAGCTCGATGTGACCGACCGGCTCGACGCCTACGAACACAAGGGCCCTTGGCAAAATCGGATGATTCTCGGCGATAGCCTCCAGGTCATGAATTCCATGCTGGAGTTCGAGGGCTTGGGTGGTCACGTGCAGATGGTCTATCTCGACCCGCCCTACGGAGTGAAGTTCGGTTCGAACTTTCAGCCGTTCGTTCGAAAGCCGAAGCTTGACGACGGCAATAAAGACGCCGACATGACTCGGGAACCAGAAATGGTGAAGGCGTATCGAGATACATGGGAGCTGGGACTCCACTCGTACCTCACGTATTTACGCGACCGGTTGTTGATTGCGAAAGACTTGCTTTCGTCAAGCGGCAGTATTTTCGTTCAAATTTCAGATAAGAATCTTCACCACGTTCGGGAAGTGCTCGATGAAATATTCGGTGCCGAGAATTTCCTCACCGTCATCTCTTACGTGACGACGAGCGGATTCAATAGCGAAACGTTATCGCGTGCGGGCGATTATGTTGTCTGGTACGCCAAGGACAAAAATCAAGTCAAGTATAGACGCCTTTTTAGGCCGAAAACAATTGGTAGCGACGGAGCCGCCGAATACAAATATGTCCATCTGGCCGATGGCTCATTTAGGCCAATGACTAAAGATGAATATACCGGAAAGGAGCCTCTCCCTGCGGGGGCGAGAGCTTTTCGTTATGGCCCGTTAACATCATCTGGCGCCAGCCCGGAAGGCAGTAAGCCATTTATTTTTGAAGGCAAATCTTATTCTCCCGGAGCCAACAATCATTGGAAAGTTGGTCTTGATGGCATGCAGAAACTGGCAGATAAGGGGCTTCTCATTGCAAGAGATAAAAGCTTAGCGTATTTCTTGTACCTAGACTGGTATCCACTTGAGCCGATAAACAACATTTGGGACGATACCAAGTGGGGCTTCGATGCTGGGGACAAGGCTTATGTTGTCCAGACCAACCAAAAAATAGTTCAACGTTGCATGCTGATGGCAACCGACCCCGGTGACCTGGTATTCGACCCGACCTGTGGCTCAGGTACGTCCGCGTACGTGGCTGAAATGTGGGGGCGACGGTGGATAACCTGTGATACGTCTAGAGTGCCTCTTGCAATCGCTAGACAACGCTTGCTAACCGCAACCTATCCATATTTTGAGCTGAAAACGCCCACATCGGGACCGATTGGCGGCTTCGCTTACGAGCGCAAGGTCAGCAAAAAAGGAGAGGAGGAAGGCGGGCTTGTTCCTCACAAGACCCTCTCGACAGTCACATACGATGAGCAAGGCAAAATCGAAATCTTGGTCGATAAGCCCAAGAAGGTTAAGGGAGTAACTCGCGTAGCGGGTCCGTTTGTGGTCGAGGGCACAATTGCGCCAGCGCAGACCATTGAGACCGTCGAGCCGTCCGATGCTTCCGAAGCTAAGGGATTGCCGCAGCGGGTCTTTACAAGTGATGCGGCAACCCACATTGAACGCATGGTGCAGGTGCTTCGACAGTCTAAGACCCTGCGCCTGCCCGGCAATCGGGAGCTGGTACTGGACCAGATTCGCCGCACGAGTGACGGCGACATCCTGCACGCCGAAGCGACGGATGCCGACGGCAAGCGCATAGCCATCGTCTTCGGCCCCGAATCCGGTGCCATTTCGGCAGACGTGGTGTTCGAAGCTGCGCGCGAGGCCCACTTCCTCCGCTACGACCAGTTGTACTTCTTTGCTTTCGCGATTCAAGCCAAGGCGCGCGAACTCATTGAGGAACGCAACAAAGACGGTGTTCCGAAGTTGCGCATCCATTGCACCTACGTTGCTGTGACGCCGGACGTTGCAATGAGCGACCTGCTCAAGACCACACGCGCATCGGAGATTTTCTCGGTTACCGGTCTGCCGGACGTGCAGCTGACCAAGCTACCGCAGAAGAACAACGCGGGCGAAGCACTCTACCAAGTGGATGTGAAGGGCCTAGACATCTTCAATCCGTCCACCATGGCACCGGAGTCTGTCGACGGTGAAAACCTGCCGTGCTGGATGCTGGACACCGACTATGACCCATCCGGTTCCTTCTATGCCACGCAGGTGTTCTTCCCAAAGACCGGAGCTTGGGACAATCTGCAGAAATCTCTCAAGGCTGATTTCGATGAATCGGTGTGGGCGCACTTGGCAGGCACCACGAGCGAGCCGTTTGCGCTGGGCGAGCGGCGCCGGATTGCGGTGAAGGTCATTGACGAGCGTGGTAACGAGCTGATGCGCGTTATCGAACACATTGCGTAAGGGGACCGAGCAATGTCGCAAATCAACGCCGTCGAAGCGCCCATCATCAATTCCCCGTTCGAGGAGCCGAAGTTCCACTGGCACATCCAGGAAGGGAAGCAGCCACAAAAGCGGGAAGGTCGCCGCCCGGCGAGCTACTTCTTCCGCGTGCCAGAGCATGCAGGTCGGGGCAAGAAGGCCAAGAAGCAGACCGTGCTGTTCGACCAGGACGCAAAAGGCAATGAGTACCTGCTCGATACAGCAAACCTCATCCGTCAGCGCCTGAAGGAATGGCGTGCTCGCGAGTACAGCGGAGCGACGAAAGTCACCAGGGAGCTGATAGCTCTGTGGAACTCGGCCGACCGCAAGCAGCGACTATTCTTCGCCCAGCTTGAGGCAGTCGAAACGGTACTCCTTCTCATTGAAGGGCCGGACGACCTGAAGCAGGGCATTCGCATCCCGACCGACGAGCCCGGCGATGACGCTAAGGCAGCCGGATACAAGGCATTCATCCGCTACGCGGTGAAGATGTGTACCGGGTCGGGCAAGAGCACCGTCATGGGCATGCTGGCCGCGTGGTCGATTCTGAACAAAGTCGCGGACTCAGGCAATCCGAACTACTCGGACACGGTGCTCATCGTCTGCCCTAACGTCACGGTCCGCGACCGGCTGCACGAACTCGACCCCAATCTGGATGAAATCAGCCTCTATCGCACTCGTGAGCTGGTACCGCTGCATCGCATGCCCGACCTGCGTCGCGGCGAGGTGTTCGTCACCAACTGGCACAACCTTGAGCGCCGCGAGCTTTCGGACGTGAATGGCACGTCGGCCAAGGTGGTGAAACGCGGCACCCCCGTAGAGAAGCGGCGCACGGTCAAGCTCGGCGGTAAAGACCAACTTACTGAGGCCGACATTCGCCAGCAGGCATTGACGGGCGCTTTTGAAATCGTCGGCGAAGTCAAAGACCGCAACGGTGCTCTGACGGCTTTCGAGGTCAAGGAAACCAGATACTACGAGAGCGACACGGCATTCCTGCGCCGGGTGCTGGGCAACCGCAAGGGGCGCAGTTCCGCCATCATGGTGATGAATGACGAGGCCCACCACGCTTACCGGCGCGGCAAGGCGGAGCCCGATGACGAATACGCACTGGATGAGGAAACCGCGGACGCCGATGCGCGCGAAGCGACCGTCTGGATTGAAGGCCTGGACCGTATCAACAAGGCATTGAATGGGGCGAAGAACGGCGTGCGTCTCTGCGTAGACCTGTCTGCCACCCCGTTCTTCATCCAGGGTTCCGGCAATGAAGTGGGCAAGCCCTTCCCTTGGGTGGTGTCCGATTTCAGCTTGCTGGAAGGTATTGAAGCTGGGCTTGTGAAAATTCCGCAGTTGCCGACCCAGGACATTACCGGTGGTGAAACTCCGGCCTACTTCAATGTGTGGCGCTGGGTTCAAGAGCGTATCGAGCAGGATGGCGGCGGCAAGGCGAAGCTCAGCCCGGACATGGTGATGCGTTATGCGACGACCCCAATCACTCAGCTTGCCGATGAGTGGCGCAAGACACTGGATACGTGGTCAGCCCAATTTAAAGAGGGATTCCGTAAGACCGACGTGCCACCGGTCTTTATTGTCGTGTGTCGCGATACTGCGCTGGCCAAGGAGTTGTATGAATGGCTGGCCAATGGCAAGCCAGACTACGGCCAGTCTCCGATTGAGTTCCGCAATAGGCCCGGCCAGGAAAACACCATCCGCGTGGACAGCAAAATTGCGGAGGACATCGCCTCTGGTGCGAGCGGCAGCGACGAAGCTCGGCGCTTGCGCTTTGTGCTGGACACCATCGGCAAAACTGCTTGGCCTGGTGGCCATATCCCCGAGGAATACGAGGTACTGGTCGAGAAACACAACCGCAAGGCACTGGACGACGAAGAGAGCGGCCTGGTAACCATCGACCCCAGTATTCCGCCTGGACGCGACGTGCGCTGCATCATCAGTGTGGCGATGCTGTCGGAAGGCTGGGACTGCAACACCGTGACCCACGTGGTTGGACTGCGGCCATTTGGCTCACAGTTGCTTTGCGAGCAGGTGGTGGGCCGCGCGCTGCGTCGCACGTCTTACGCTCTCGACGAGGCCACAGGCTTTTTCCGAGAGGAAACCGCCAAGGTTTTCGGTGTCCCGTTCGAGCTGATTCCGTTCAAGGTTGAAGGTGGCGCAGCCCCACCGCCGACGCCGCCGTCTAACCAGATATACGCTGACCCGGCCAAGGCTGACTTTGAAATCACGTTCCCGGTGGTCGAAGGCTACGCAGACCCCGGCATCACTCGGATTTCGCTGGATTGGGACAAGATTCCCACGCTCACACTCGACCCGCTTGAGGTGCCGGATACCACCCTCATGAAGGGGCTCGCAGGTGCCGATGGCAGCCTTGCCGCTTATGGCCCTGGCGCTGCTGAACTGGTGACGTTGGAAGCGTGGCGCGCACGTATTCGCGTGCAGCAAGTCGCCTTCACCCTTGCAAGTACGCTGGTGAAACAATGGCAGAAAGATAAAGGCGACAGTATTCCGACGCATCGACTCTTTCCGCAGCTTCTGGCTTACGCGCAGCAGTTTCTGACGACCAAGCTCGTCTGCAAGGGAAACCGTGCGCCGCAGGACGTGGCGCTGAACCCGTATTTCGGCAAGGCGGTCGGCTGCATCATCGACAACTTGCAGGCCGTCGATGAGAGCGGACAGGCCCAGGAGCTACCCATCATATCGGCAGGCGCAGCGGGTATGCGTTCGACACGCTTCGTTGAATTCGCCACAGGGCGTGACCTATGGCCGGTTACCCGCAGCCACCTGAACGCGATGGTGGCAGATACAAAAAAATGGGAGCAGAGCGCCGCCTACTGCCTCGATACGCACCCGCAGGTTCGAGCCTGGGTCAAGAACGACCATCTCGGCTTCGGCGTGCCGTATCGGAAAGACGGAACCAAGCGGAACTACTTGCCGGATTTCATCGTCGAGCTGGTGTCGGGCAAAAAGCTGGTGGTCGAAATCAAGGGGCAGGTGATTGACGACGCGCTGATAAAAGAAGCGGCAGCGAAGAGATGGTGCGAGGCAGTAAACCGCGACAGCCGATTCGGCCGCTGGAGTTATCACCTGATGAAACACCCGGCTGACCTGATGAAGCTGCTTGACCAGCAAAATTGACCCAGTTTCCCGGTCAAGCTGGTCGGTTTAGTTAGACGGCCACGGAACTCGCTGTTTCCGTGGCCTTTCGATTTGAATTGTTGAGCAACGGTTGGCCTTTTTGGGGCGGCTTTCTCGCAATCAAGTTGCCTTCAATGTAGCGGCGGAGCAATCCCCTTGACGTGCTTCAGCAAGAACCGAGCAGTGGTCTCGCGAGCACGTGACTCATCAATACCGAAATGCTGCTGGACGACGCTGCCGACCGCCAAGTCGAGGCAGCATGGCGCGGGACTGAAGCGGGTCGGCTTGTGGTTAAGCATACGGCGCAGCCTCACGGTGACAGTGGCGTCGCTAATCTCCGATGCAACCGAGAATTCTTCGAGGGTTTCGAATTCCGACATCTTGGTGCTCCTAGCCACGGTCGCCAATGGGAATCCATCGCTTGTTCGAGTCCATCGTTTCGACAGTGACTTCGCTCAGGGGCAGCGACCCAACATGCCCCCACCAGTCAGCCGGGTCCGCCTTGAGATTTGCTCCGCCGTTCGCAAGGCGTCGCCACCAGATTGACGACATCTTCGCTGCCTTGCGCAATTTCTCGCCGCATTTGAGCTGGTTGATAGGGTAGCCAAGTCGGTAAAGACCGCCGCCTACGTCTCGAAGTTCATCTAGTGTCAGCCGAATGAAGTTGCCGTTTGCGTCTCTGATAGGTTTCATGGCCGACGGTTCATACTTTGAATGCGTAGAGAACCAGAGAATCGGTTGTTCCGGGGGCTCAACGCCGATGTCGGCTGGTAGAAGGATGCCGGTTTGTTTGATGAGTTCGTATTTCTGTCCGGTCGTGTAGTGCCAGGCCATCATGGTGAGGTCCGTAAAGTCGTATCGAAATTGACCAGTTAGGCAGGGACATCGGCTCGCCAGCCTTTTGCGGCTGCGCGCGACTCGGCTTGCAACTCCTTGACGACATCTTTGTAGAGCCCGCCCCGGAGGTTAGCTACCAGGTAGCCGATGCGGCGGGCACCTTTCGCAGTCACGACGAACGGCACGTTTCCGAGGCCCCAGACTCTCTCGTTCCGCTCGCAGATGGCCTGTTCAGCTTTTTTTGAAGCAGGCCGCAGGTATCCGCGTGCCACCAGCCCGAGGATGCCGACTTCGGCGAAGATGCCGCACTCCCGCGAACTGAACATGCGGTACTTGCGATAGAGCAGGTTATTGACATGCTGGCTGTTGTACGTTTGGGTCAGGCACATCATGCCGAGTACGAGCGCCTCCATTGGCGGGAGCGCTTCGACTTCGCTTTGACCAGCATACGGTGTGACCTCGTTGGTGAAATAGAGGCTCATCATCGTTTGCATGAAGGGCACGCTCGGGTCGGTCAGTTTTTCTTGCGGCAGCATAGTCACTTCTCCATTGGTAGTTAGCTGAATTTGCCTTTGTGCGTCTGAGCATTTCGCCTTACGTGGCATCGCTCACAGCACCGACAGAATCAGGTGGGGTGCCAGTGGGGGCGCAAGAGTCGGGTGGTGGGGCATTTGTGCCCCACCACCGGGAGAAAACCGCGTGATGGCGTGTGACCACCGTGACGAGACTTGAGCTGCTGCGTGCATTGGTTAAAGCGCAGCTCAAACGCCATAAGGACTACGAGACCGGCAAGGGGAAGCGATGGGAACCGAACTAACGTGGCTACTATCGGCGGGGTGAGGAGCGGCGTAATCGTCCGATGCCATCGGGACACCGACATCGGAGGGCGGCTCTCGGCTGGCCAAGTGAAGCAGCTTGACCATCTCAATTGAGAAAAGTCCTGGTCAGCGCCCGCTCTGACGACAGCCGCGCAGCGCGGCCAAGATGGCACGAAATGCCTACATGGCGCCTACACGGCTTTAGAAAGGAACAAGGGGTTACAAGAATAATCTTGTAACCCCTTGATTTTATTGGTGCCGGCTGCAGGACTCGAACCCGCCACCTGATGATTACAAATCAACTGCTCTACCAGATGAGCTAAGCCGGCGTAGCGCGAGATTCTACCTCATTTCACGATCTTGAGGCGAGGTCTGCTACCGCCTTTCGAGCCGTCGCCGTCGGTTTTCGGCGGTTCGTCGACGCCTTCGGACGGCTCCTCGTTCGCCCCGCTGTCGGCGACGGGCGCCAACGGCGATACGGACTCGTCGCGCTGCGCGTCATCGGCCGGCGCGGCGTCATCGTCGAACGCACCCGAATCCGCACCCTCGCCTGCGACCGCATCGACCTGGAACGCCATGCCCTGCCCGTTCTCGCGCGCGTAGATCGCGAGCACGTTGGCCACCGGAATCTCGATCTTGTGCGCCTTCCCGGAGAACCGGGCCGTGAACTCGATCCACTCGTTGCCCATCTGCAACTGGCTCGTCGCCTCGAAGCTGATGTTGAGCACGATCTCGCCGTCACGCACGAACTGACGCGGCACGCGCGTCGAGTTGTCGACCCTCACCGCGATATGCGGCGTGTAACCGTTATCGGTGCACCACTCGTACAACGCGCGCAGCAGATAAGGCTTCGTTGAAATCTCTTGCATCACAATCCTCGAACCCGGAGCGGGCGCGCGGCACGCCGCCGCCCGCTCCGTCATGCCTTCATTGCAACATTAACGACGCATGACCTTTTCGGACGGCGTCAGTGCTTCGATGTAGGCCGGACGGCTGAAGATCCGTTCGGCGTACTTCATCAGCGGCGCGGCGTTCTTCGACAGCTCGATGCCGTAGTGATCCAGGCGCCACAGCAGCGGTGCGATCGCGACGTCGAGCATCGAGAACTCTTCGCCGAGCATGTACTTGTTCTTCACGAAGATCGGCGCGAGCTGCGTCAGGCGATCACGGATCGCGAGGCGTGCCTTCTCGTGATTCTTCTCCGCCGCCTTGCCCTTCTCGTTCTCGAGCGTGCTGACGTGGACGAACAGTTCCTTCTCGAAGTTGAGCAGGAACAGGCGCGCGCGGGCGCGCTGCACCGGGTCGGCCGGCATCAGTTGCGGATGCGGGAAGCGCTCGTCGATGTACTCGTTGATGATGTTCGATTCGTACAGGATCAGGTCGCGCTCGACCAGGATCGGCACCTGACCGTACGGGTTCATCACCGAAATGTCTTCCGGCTTGTTGAACAGGTCGACGTCGCGGATTTCGAAGTCCATGCCCTTCTCGAACAGCACCAGCCGGCAACGCTGGGAGAACGGGCAAGTTGTGCCGGAATACAGAACCATCATATTTGCGTTTCCTCAAAAAAGCCGAGGGCCGGCACGCGGCGAAACCCCTTTCACGGGTTCCGCCTTGCGCCGGCCCCACGCCGGTCAGGCGTGTTTACTTGATATCTTTCCAGTACGCGGCATTGAGCCGCCAGGCCAGGAAAGTCAGGACACCGAGAAAGATCAGCACCCACACGCCGAGGCGCTTGCGGGTCTGCTGGGCCGGCTCGGACATCCATGTCATATAGGCCACCAGGTCGGCCACCGCAGCATCGTAGTCGGGCGACGACAGCGTGCCCGGCGTGACCTGCTGGAAGCCGACGAGCACGTGGGCCTTCTCGCCCGTCTCCTCGTCCGTCTTGTCTTCGAATTTGGCAACGCGCTGCCCCTGCAGCTGCCACAACACATGGGGCATGCCGACGTTCTCGAACACCGCGTTGTTCCAGCCGGTCGGCCGCGTATCGTCGCGGTAGAAGCTCCGCAGATACGTGTACAGCCAGTCGCGGCCGCGCGCACGCTCCTCGACCGACAGGTCGGGCGGCGTGGTGCCGAGCCAGTTCTTCGCGTCGTCGGACCGCATCGCCACGGACATCGTGTTCCCGACCTTGTCGGTCGTGAACAGGAGATTCGTTTCGATCTCCTTCTGGGATATGCCCAGATCCGTCAGACGGTTGTAGCGCATCAGGTTCGCGCTGTGGCAGTTCAGGCAATAGTTTACAAACAATTGCGCACCGTGCTGAAGCGAAACGAGATTTTCCGTGTTATCGGGCGCCCGGTCGAGCGGAAAATTACCTTCCGCCCGCACGGCCGGCGCCGCCAGCAGCGCACAGGCGGTGGCCCCGATCAGCGCGAGTGTCGAAAGCAGTTTCTTCATGTCGTTCTCTCCTCGCTCACGTTAATGGGGCTTGAAGCGCACCCGTTCCGGCGGCTGCTTGAACGTGCCAAGCGGCGTCCAGACGGGCATGCCGAGGAAGAACGCGAAGTAGACCAACGCGCAGAACTGCGCGATCAGCGTCGCCGCCGGCGACGGCGGCCGCGTGCCGAGGAACGCGAGGGTCAGGAACGCCGCGACGAAGATCCCGAGGAACACCTTGTGGAACAGCGGCCGGTAGCGGATCGACTTCACCGGGCTGCGGTCGAGCCACGGCAGAAAGAACAGCGAGATCACCGCCGAGCCCATCACGACGACGCCCCAGAACTTCGACTCGGTCAGATACATGAACACGACGATCGCGGCGGCCAGCACCGGCAGCCCGATCTTCCACTTGCCGCGCGCGCGGATCAGCGCGAGCACGCCGAGCAGCGCGATCACGATCATCAGCACGATCTTGAACGGGTCGGTGGTCGCGCGCAGCATCGCGTAGAACGCGGTGAAGTACCAGACCGGCGCGATCTCGGGCGGCGTCTGCAGCGGGTTCGCCGGGACGAAGTTGTTCGCCTCGAGGAAGTAGCCGCCCATCTCCGGCGAGAAGAACACGATCAGCGCGAACACCATCAGGAACACGCACACGCCGAGGAAATCGTGCACCGAGTAGTACGGGTGGAACGGAATGCCGTCGAGCGGAATGCCGTTTTCGTCCTTTTTCGCCTTGATCTCGATGCCGTCCGGGTTGTTCGACCCGACTTCGTGCAGCGCGACCAGGTGCGCGACGACGAGGCCGACCAGCACGAGCGGGATCGCGATCACGTGGAACGCGAAGAAGCGGTTCAGCGTGACGTCGGACACGACGTAGTCGCCGCGAATCCACAGCGACAGGTCCGGGCCGACGAACGGGATCGCCGAGAACAGGTTCACGATCACCTGCGCGCCCCAGAACGACATCTGGCCCCACGGCAGCAGGTAGCCGAAGAACGCCTCGGCCATCAGGCACAGGAAGATCGCGCAGCCGAAGATCCACACGAGCTCGCGCGGCTTGCGGTACGACCCGTACAGCAGCCCGCGGAACATGTGCAGGTAGACGACCACGAAGAACATCGACGCACCGGTCGAGTGCATGTAGCGGATCAGCCAGCCCCACGGCACCTCGCGCATGATGTACTCGACCGACGCGAACGCGAGAGTCGAGTCGGGCTTGTAGTTCATCGTCAGGAAGATGCCCGTGACGATCTGGTTCACGAGCACCAGCAGCGCGAGGGAGCCGAAGAAGTACCAGAAGTTGAAGTTCTTCGGCGCGTAGTACTCGGATACGTGCTTCTTCCAGGTGGACGTGAGCGGGAAGCGCTGGTCGATCCAGCCGGTGAAACCTGTCGTGGAGACTTCCTTGTTGTCGGCGGCCATCACGCTTCTCCTTTCTCGTCCTTGCCGATCACGAGGGTCGTCGCCGACGTGAACATGTAGGGCGGGATGTCGAGATTCTGAGGCGCCGGCTTGTTCTTGAACACGCGACCGGCGAGGTCGTAGGTCGAACCGTGACACGGGCACAGGAAACCACCCGGCCAGTCGTCCGGCAGGTTCGGCTGCGGACCCGGCGTGAAGCGTTGGCTGGGCGTGCAGCCGAGATGCGTACACACGGCCATCACGACGAGAATGTTCTTGCGATCGGCCCGTGCCCGATATTCGTTCGCGCAATACGCGGGCAACGGCATCGAATACGGGGATTTCGTGGTCGGATCGGCCACTTCCTTGTCGGCCTTGACCACGTCGGCCAGCATCGAATCGGTGCGATTCAGGATCCAGACGGGTTTGCCGCGCCACGGCACGGTGACCATTTCGCCGGGCTTCAGGCCACTGATATCGATCTCGACCGGTGCACCGGCCGCTTTCGCTTTCGCGGACGGCGCAAGCGACGCCGCGAAAGGTATGACGGTGGCTACGCCTCCTACGCCACCTGCTACGGATGTCGCAATCAGCCAGGTACGGCGGCCGCTGTCGACGCGTTTCTCTTCCTTGTCTCGCATCACACGCCCCACTTCTGAGTTGGATTTTCCGTCACGACTTTCCATTCCGCCGCTAGTTTGCGCGAATGGAGTCGCCATTTACAAGGCCCGGAGATGAAAATCCCTTCGAAGTGTTTGATAGTTAAGGGTTATCCCCCACTATCGGAGCGATTAAATCATTTCGCTTTTAAGCGGATGCTACATAGAGAAATTTCGATGCACCGCCGCAAATCCGTCGCTCAGACCGGATTATGAATATCGATAAAAAGGTGTTCGAGATCGAATTCCTCGGACAAGTGGCGCCCCAGCGCCTGGATTCCGTAGCGCTCGGTCGCATGGTGCCCCGCCGCAACGAACGCGACGCCGCTTTCCGCGGCCGCGTGCGTGGTCGACTCGGACACCTCGCCGGTCAGGAACACGTCCGCGCCGGCGTCGATCGCGGCGTCGAAGTAGCTCTGCGCGGCGCCCGTGCACCACGCGATGCGGCGCAGCTGCGTGTCCTGATCGCCGAGCACGAGCGGCGTGCGGCCGAGCGTGCGCTCGACCTTCGCGACGAAATGCTCGAGCGTGACCGGCATCGGCAGCGTCGCCATCCAGCCGAGATCGCCTTCGCCGAAACGCTGCTCGCCGATCAGGCCGAGCTTTTCGCCGAGCTGCGCGTTGTTGCCCAGTTGGGGATGTGCGTCGAGCGGCAGGTGGAACGCGAACAGGTTCAGGTCGTTCGCGAGCAGCAGCTTCAGCCGCTGATACTTGCGGCCGGTGATCTGCGGCGCCTCGTTGCGCCAGAAATAGCCGTGATGGACGAGCACGGCATCCGCCCCCCATTCGAGCGCGGCTTCGAGGAACGCGACCGACGCCGTCACGCCGGTGGCGATCTTCTCGATCTTGCGGCGCCCTTCGACCTGGAGGCCGTTCGGGCAATAGTCCTTGAAGCGCGCGGTTTCAAGGGTATTGTTCAAGTACAATTCGAGTTCGATCCGATCCATATAAACCTCTAATCCATTCAGATGCTTAGACGCTTCTGGCTGTTCTTCGCGCAGGCGGTAACCATACTGCTCGCGCTGATGTTCATCGTCGTGACGCTCAAGCCGCAATGGCTGCAACGGCAAGGACAGCTCGGCAAGCAGCTCGCCACGCCGATCGTCGCGCTGCGCGAGGTCGCGCCGGGCATCGGCGGCGCTCCGGCGACCACGTCGTATGCCGAAGCCGCGCAGAAGGCGATGCCGGCCGTCGTCAACGTGTTCTCCAGCAAGGACGGCTCGCTGCCGCCCGACCCGCGCGCGAAGGATCCGCTGTTCCGCTACTTCTTCGGCGACCGCAACGCCCGCAAGCAGCAGGACGAGCCGGCCGCCAACCTCGGCTCGGGCGTTATCGTGAGCCCTGAAGGTTACATTCTAACGAACCAGCACGTCGTCGACGGCGCCGACCAGATCGAAGTCGCGCTCGCCGACGGCCGAACGGGCACCGCGAAGGTGATCGGCAGCGATCCCGAAACGGATCTCGCGGTGCTGAAGATCAACATGACGAACCTGCCGACGATCACGCTCGGCCGCTCCGACCAGTCGCGCGTCGGCGACGTCGTGCTCGCGATCGGCAACCCGTTCGGCGTCGGCCAGACGGTCACGATGGGGATCATCAGCGCGCTCGGCCGCAACCACCTCGGCATCAATACGTTCGAGAACTTCATCCAGACCGACGCACCGATCAACCCCGGCAACTCCGGCGGCGCGCTGGTCGACGTGAACGGCAATCTGCTCGGCATCAACACGGCGATCTACTCGCGCTCGGGCGGCTCGCTCGGCATCGGTTTCGCGATTCCGGTTTCGACCGCCCGCACGGTGCTCGAAAGCATCATCACGACGGGTTCGGTCACGCGCGGCTGGATCGGCGTCGAGCCGCAGGACGTCACGCCGGAAATCGCCGAGTCGTTCGGGCTCCAGCAGAAATCGGGCGCGATCGTCGCGGGCGTGCTGCAAGGCGGCCCGGCCGACAAGGCCGGCATCAAGCCGGGCGACATCCTGGTGAGCGTCAATAGCGAGGACATCACCGACACGACGAAGCTGCTGAACGTCGTCGCGCAGATCAAGCCGGGCACGCCGACCAAGGTGCACGTCGTACGCAAGGGCAAGCAGTTCGACGTGAACGTCGTGATCGGCAAGCGCCCGCCGCCGCCGAAGCAGACGCTCGACGAGCAGGACGGCGATAGCGAATGACGGTCGGCGGGCGGCACGCCGCCTGTCGGTCATGATGTGACGCGGAAACGGAAAAGGGCAGCCGGTTGGCTGCCCTTTTGCTTTGCTCCAAACGACGTCCGGTGCCGGAAGGTAGCTTTGCGATGCGCTGGCTGGCGGCCCACCGCGGTACCGGGCGCCTCCGGCCGGGCCGGAAAGCCGCCCCGGCGCCGCGCCGTCAACTCGCGGCTTCGCCGTTCCCCGCCTCGCCCTCTTCTACCGGCTTCTTCGGCACGAAGAACCGCGCGGCCAACAGGCCGATCTCGAACAGCACGATCAGCGGCAGCGCGAGCATCAGTTGCGAGAACACGTCCGGCGGGGTGACGACCGCCGCGACCACGAATGCGCCGACGATCACGTACGGCCGCATCTCCTTCAGCTTCTTCAGGGACAGCACGCCCATCCTGACGAGCAGCACGACGACGATCGGCACCTCGAACGTGACCCCGAACGCGATGAACATCCCGAGCACGAAGCTCAGGTAGTTGTCGATGTCGGTCGTCATCTCGGCGCCGAGCGGCGCGTTGTAATGCGCCATCACGCGGAAGATCGTCGGGAACACGAGGAAGTACGCGAACGCCATCCCGCACAGGAACAGCACGTAGCTGCTGCCGACGAGTGGCGTGACGAGCTTCTTCTCGTGCTGGTACAGCCCCGGCGCGACGAACGCCCAGATCTGGTACAGCACGATCGGCAGCGCGATCACGAGCGCGACGAGCATCGTGACCTTCATCGGCACGAAGAACGAGCCGGTGACGTCGGTGACGATCATCTTGCCGTCTTTCGGCAGGTTCTCCATCAACGGCCGCGCGAGCAGCTTGAAGATGTCCGGCGCCCAGTACACGAGCCCGACGAACACGACGATCACGGCCAGCCCCGCGCGAATGATGCGATCGCGAAGCTCGACGAGATGGGAAATGAAGGTTTCTTCCGGGGCGTCGCCCGGGTTCTGCTGGG
This sequence comes from Burkholderia sp. LAS2, assembly GCF_018417615.1. Classification (NCBI taxonomy): domain Bacteria; kingdom Pseudomonadati; phylum Pseudomonadota; class Betaproteobacteria; order Burkholderiales; family Burkholderiaceae; genus Burkholderia; species Burkholderia sp. LAS2. Next base: position 874,809 of record NZ_CP071052.1, on the reverse strand, counting down.
GGTCGCTCACACCGGCCCTCGGTAGGATTGACGAGCGAGCATGCGCTCGACTCAGAAGAAGCGCGTCGGCCGGCGCAGGCTGGCCGGCTGGTGGCGCGCGACACGCGCGGCGCCCGACTGCACGTGCGTGCGGCGGGTCGTCGCGCGCTTGTACCAGACAGGCGTCGCCGCCTGCTTGATGCGCCAGTTGCGACGCTTCGGCGCAAGCGCGGCCGTGCTGCCGCCACGCCACGACGGCGCCGCGGGCGTGTCGCTACCGTGCAGGCCGGCATCGACCGAGCCTTCGTTGAGACCGCCGACCGCGGAATGCCACGTATCGTTCAGTTCCTTCTCGTGCTCGCGCAGGTTATCGTGAATCGTCGTCTCGACATTGCGCGCGGCCGATTCGAAATCGGTCTTCATCGTCCGCAGCGCGTCGAGTTCGATTTCGCGCGAGACCTCGGCCTTCACGTCGTTGATGTACCGCTGCGCGCGGCCGAACAGCGCGCCTGCCGTACGCGCGACGCGCGGCAGGCGCTCGGGGCCGAGCACGACGAGCGCGACGACGCCGATCAGCGCCATCTTTGAAAGACCGAGATCCAGCATCGCGAATGCCTCAGCGTGCCGGCGTTACGCCTTGTTCGAATCGGAACGCGTCGTTTCCTTCGCGTTGACGTCGACCGCGCCCGAACGCGGCAGTTGCTGCGCGTCGGCCGGCGTTTCGCCTTCCTTCATGCCGTCCTTGAAACCCTTCACGGCGCTGCCGAGATCGTTGCCGATGTTGCGCAGCTTCTTCGTACCGAAAACCAGCGCGACGATCAGCAGCACGATCAGCCAGTGCCAAATGCTCAATCCACCCATGATGAAACCTCTCCTCAACCACGCCGCGGTGCGGCGTAAATCGCCGGCGACGCGCCGGCTTCGACTATCGGATGCGGGGAAACGCCCCGCGTCGTCAACCCATCCGTTGCCACGGGCGCGGGCCGGCCAGGATATGCGCGTGCAGGTGGTAGACCTCCTGCCCGCCGCCCGGGCCCGTGTTGATCACCGTGCGAAAACCGGTTTCGCCGCCCGTATACGCGACGCCGAGCTGGTCGGCCAGACGCGCGACGAGCAGCATCAGCCGGCCGAGCATCGGCGCATCGGCGTCGACCGCCGCCGACAGTGTCGGCAGGTGCCGGCGCGGAATCACGAGCACGTGCGTGTCGGCCGCCGGGCGGATGTCGCGGAACGCGACGAATTCGTCGTCCTCGTGCACCTTCGTGCTCGGGATCTCGCCTGCCGCGATCTTGCAGAACAGGCAATTCGGATCGTGACTCATGTTGCTCCTGCAAACGCCCGCGTGCGGCCGGTCAGAACCACGCCTGCGGATCGAGCGTCTTGTTGTCGTTCAGGTACAGCCAACCCTTGATGATACGGTACAGCGTCCAAATCCACGTGACAAACATCACGACGAATCCGACCACGACGAACATCAGCGCGAACCCGATCACGTAGGCGATCAGCGCGCGCCAGAACGTGCGGATCTGCCACTCGAAGTGATCGGCGTACGGCGTGCCGGCCACGTCGCCGCGCTTCACGTAGTTGATGATGATCGCGATGATGCCCGTGACGCCGCCCGTCAGCCAGTGAAACGCATAAAGACCGTACAGCACGTGGGTCAGCGTGCGCAGCCCGTTCAGGCGCTCGGCATCCGCGGCGCCCGGCACCGCCGGCGTCGGAAACTGGTTCGACGTATCGTTCATGATGCTACCCCCGTTAGATGACAATTCTTACAGCTTACCGCACTGTTGCCACCGCGGCGGACCCTGTTCGTCAGCCGCCGTTTTCCTCGCGCTCGCGGCGCTTGCGCAGCGCTTTTTCCTCGATGCCCGACAAGCCTTCGCGGCGCTCGAGCTCGGCGATCACGTCGGCCGGGCTCAGGTCGAAATGCGACAGCATCACGAGGCAGTGGAACCACAGGTCGGCCACCTCGCCGACGAGCGCGCTCGGCGCGCCGCCCTGGCGCACGTCCTTCGCGGCCAGCACGACTTCCGTCGCCTCTTCGCCGATCTTCTTCAGCACGGCGTCGTCGCCCTTGTGGAACAGGCGCGATACGTACGATTGATCGGGATCGCCGCCCTTGCGGCTGTCGATCACGGCCGCGAGGCGCAGCAGCGTGTCTTCGGTCGATTGCGTCATTTGTAGATGTGTTCGGGGTCTTTCAGCACCGGCTCGACCGCGACCCAGTCGCCGCCGTCCACCGTACCTTCGAATTTCTGGAAGAAGCACGAATGCCGGCCGGTGTGGCACGCGATGCCCGACACCTGCTCGACCTTCAGCAGCACGACGTCCTCGTCGCAGTCGAGCCGCACCTCGTGCACGTGCTGCACGTGGCCCGACTCCTCGCCCTTGAACCACAGGCGCTTGCGCGAACGCGAATAGTAGACCGCGCGCTGCGTCTCGATCGTCTTCGCGAGCGCCTCGCGGTTCATCCACGCAAACATCAGCACGTCGTTCGTCGACGCTTCCTGCGCGATCACCGGCACGAGGCCGTTGTCGTCCCAACGGACCTTGTCGAGCCACGCGGGCAAGGATTTCGTTTCGGTATTCATCACAGCCTCACCGCGATGCCCTGGTCGGACATGAAGCGCTTCGCCTCGCCGACCGTGTGCTCGCCGTAGTGGAAGATGCTCGCGGCCAGCACCGCGTCGGCGCGGCCGTCCTTGATGCCGTCCGCGAGATCCTGCAGGCAGCCGACGCCGCCCGATGCGATCACCGGCACCGGCACCGCGTCCGACACGCCGCGCGTGAGCGCGAGGTCGAAGCCCGATTTCGTGCCGTCGCGGTCCATGCTCGTGAGCAGGATCTCGCCCGCGCCGAGCTCGGCCATCTTGCGCGCCCATTCGATCGCGTCGAGGCCCGTGTTCTTGCGGCCGCCGTGCGTAAACACTTCCCAGCGCGGCGTCTCGCCGTCGGCCGACACGCGCTTCGCGTCGATCGCGACGACGATGCACTGCGAGCCGTACTTGTCGGCCGCGTCGCGCACGAGTTGCGGATTCGCGACCGCCGATGAATTCATGCTGACCTTGTCCGCGCCCGCGTTCAGCAGGCGCCGCACGTCCTCGACGGCGCGCACGCCGCCGCCGACGGTCAGCGGAATGAAGACCTGCGATGCGACGGCTTCGATGATCGGCAGGATCAGGTCGCGCTGGTCGGACGTCGCGGTGATGTCGAGAAAGGTCAGTTCGTCGGCACCCTGGTCGTCGTAGCGGCGGGCGATTTCGACGGGGTCGCCGGCGTCGCGCAGCTCGACGAAATTGACGCCCTTGACGACACGCCCGGCGGTCACGTCCAGGCAGGGGATGATGCGTTTAGCTAGAGCCATGATGTTGCGCCAAATGCCGCGCTGGGACGGCCGGTTGCGGAAGCCTCGCGCGAGGCTTCCGGTCGGGGCCGCCCGCGGGCGGCCCCGGCGAACGGGACGGACGCGGTTACGCGTTGTCGAGTTCGCCGTTCAGTTCGTCCGCGCGCTTTTGCGCGGCCGCGAAATCGAGATCGCCGGAGTAGATCGCCCGGCCGCAGATCACGCCTTCGACGCCGTGCTCTTCCACCTCGCACAGGCTCTCGATGTCCGTGAGGTTCGACAGGCCGCCCGATGCGATCACCGGGATGCCGACCGCCTGCGCGAGCTTCACGGTCGCGTCGATGTTGATGCCCTGCAGCATCCCGTCGCGGCCGATGTCCGTGTAGACGATCGATTCGACGCCGTAGTCCTCGAACTTCTTCGCGAGGTCGATCACCTCGTGGCCGGTCAGCTTGCTCCAGCCGTCGGTCGCGACCTTGCCGTCCTTCGCGTCCAGCCCGACGATGATGCTGCCGGAGAACGCGGTGCACGCGTCCTGCAGGAAGCCCGGGTTCTTCACGGCCGCGGTGCCGATGATCACGTAGGACAGGCCGGCGTCGAGATACTTCTCGATCGTCTCGAGGCTGCGGATGCCGCCGCCGAGCTGGACCGGGATTTCGTCGCCGACTTCGTCGAGGATCGCTTCGATCGCCTCGAGGTTCTTCGGCTTGCCGGCGAATGCGCCGTTCAGGTCGACGAGATGGAGCCGCCGGGCGCCGAGATCGACCCATTTGCGGGCCATCGCCGCCGGGTCCTCGGAGAAAATCGTGGCCTGGTCCATATCGCCCTGTTTGAGGCGCACACACTGACCGTCTTTGAGGTCGATGGCCGGAATCAGCAACATAGCAATCGGGTGTCGTCGTGGAAAATGAAAAGAATCAGGCGCGTACCGGCCAAACCGGTGCCGCGCCGTCTCGCTAGTTTAGTACAACTCTTTCGGCGCTTACGCGCGAGCGCCCCGCGCGACAGGCCGTTCGGCCAGGTCGACTGTGGCTCGCGCGCCACGTTTTACGGCTTCCAGTGGACGAAGTTGCGATACAGACGCAATCCGACCTCCGCGCTTTTCTCCGGGTGGAATTGGGTCGCGAAGATGTTGTCCCGCGCGACCGCGGACGTAAACGGCGCGCCGTAGGCCGTTTCGCCAACCGTGTGCGCCGGGTTGTCCGGGCTCACGTAATAGCTGTGCACGAAGTAGAAATACGCGTCGTCGGGCACGCCGTCCCACAGCGGGTGCGGCTGCGCCTGGCGCACGCGGTTCCAGCCCATCTGCGGCACCTTGAAGCGCGAGCCGTCGTCCTGCAATTGGCCGTCGAGATCGAAGCGCACGACCTTGCCGGGCAGCAGGCCCAGGCCCTTCGTGTCGCCTTCCGCGCTCCAGTCGAACAGCATCTGCTCGCCGACGCACACACCGAGCAGCGGCTTCGTGCGCGACGCGTCGATCACGGCCTCCTGGAGGCCCGACTCGCCGAGGCAGCGCATGCAGTCGGGCATCGCGCCCTGGCCGGGCAGCACGACGCGGTCGGCCGCGCGAATCGCGGCCGGCGTGTCGACGATCGCCACGTCGGCGGCCGGTTCGGCCTTCTTGAGCGCCTGCGCGACCGAGCGCAGGTTACCCATCCCATAATCCACAATCGCAATCGAAGTTTTCATCTCAGTGCAGGCAGTAGCGCCCTCAGTCCATTGACGATGAATTCCACCGCCAGCGCCGACAGCATCAGACCCATCAGCCGCGTGGCGATGTTGATGCCGGTGCGGCCGATCCAGGTCGCGATCGGCTCGGCGAGCCGCATCGCGACGAAACACAGAAAAGCCAGGACCGCGCCGATCGCGACCAGCCCGGCCCGCTCATACCAGTGATGCGCGTTCGCCGCATAGATGATCACCGTGCTGATCGAGCCGGGGCCCGTGAGCAGCGGAATCGCGAGCGGCACGACCGCGATGTTGTCCTTCAGCTCGGCTTCGTGGCGCTCCTCCGGCGTCGACCGCGTGTTGCCGATCTGCGCGTTCAGCATGTTGATCGCCATCAGCAGCATGATGATCCCGCCGCCCACTTCGAGCGACCCGACCGAAATGCCGAAGAAGTTGATGATCTGCTGCCCGAGCAGCGCGGTCACCGTCATCACGCAGAACACCGACACCGATGCGATCCGGATCGTGCGCCGCCGCTCGTCGTCCGTCTGCTGCGCCGTCAGGCTCAGGAAGAACGGCACCGCGCCGACCGGATTGATCAGCGCGAGCAGCGAAATGAACGATTTGAGCAGATCCATCGCAAGCCGGCGCGCCGCGCCGAAGCCGTGAGGTTGTCCTTGGCGTCGTCCGTTCGGAAGTTAGAGGCTGCCTTTCGTCGACGGAATCTGCCCCGCCGCGCGCTCGTCGAGCTCCACCGCCGCGCGCAGCGCGCGGCCGAAGGCCTTGAACACGGTCTCGAGCTGATGGTGCGCGTTGATCCCGCGCAGGTTGTCGATATGCAGCGTGACGCCCGCGTGGTTCACGAACCCGCGGAAGAATTCGATCGACAGGTCGACGTCGAACGTGCCGATCCGCGCGCGCGTGAACGGCACGTGGAATTCGAGGCCCGGCCGGCCGGAGAAGTCGATCACGACGCGCGACAGCGCCTCGTCGAGCGGCACGTACGAATGGCCGTAGCGGCGGATGCCCTTGCGGTCGCCGATCGCCTTCGCGACGGCCTGACCGAGCGTGATGCCGACATCCTCGACCGTGTGGTGATCGTCGATATGCGTGTCGCCGTGCGCTTCGACCTCGAGATCGACCAGACCGTGTCGCGCGATCTGGTCGAGCATATGGTCGAGAAACGGCACGCCGGTGGCCAGCTTCTGCCGGCCGGTGCCGTCGAGATCGAGCTTCACACGGATCTGCGTTTCGCTGGTATTGCGAACGACTTCCGCCACACGCATGGCAATTCCTTGATTGAGTCTATGTAAATGGGGATTGATCGTCGCGCGCCGCCGCGCCCTGGGCTCAACCGGGCAGCGCGAGTTTCAAGGCGGCCAGCAGGCGGGCGTTTTCGTCGGGAGAACCGACGGTCAGCCGCACGCATTCGGCCAGCAACGGATGCATTTTACTCACGTTTTTGACCAGCACCCGCTCGGTGAGCAGCGCATCGAACACGGCCGCGGCGTCCGGCACGCGCACCAGCAGGAAATTGCCGGCGCTCGGGAACACCGTCGCGCCCGGCAGCGCGGCCACCGCCTGCGCGAGGCGCGCGCGTTCCGCGCGCAATTCGGCCGCCTGCGCGTCGAGCACGTCGAGGTGGTCGAGCAGGAAATCGGCGGTCGCCTGGGTCAGCACGTTGATGTTGTACGGCGGGCGCACCTTGTCGAATTCGTTCAGCCACGCGGGCGAGCCGACCAGATAGCCGAGCCGGATGCCCGCGAGGCCGAGCTTCGACACCGTGCGCATCACGACGACGTTGTCGAACTCGCCGGCGCGCGGCAGCCACGAACGCTCGGCGAACGGCTGGTACGCCTCGTCGATCACGATCAGGCTGTGCCGCGCGGCCGCGACGATCCGCTCGACGTCGGCGTCGTCGTACAGCGTGCCGGTCGGGTTGTTCGGATACGCGAGATAGACGACCGCCGGCCGGTGCTCGGCGATCGCCGCAAGCAGCGCGTCGGCGTCGAGCGTCAGGTCCGCCTTCAGCGGTACGCCGACGAATTCGAGCTGCGCGAACTTCGCCGAGAGCTCGTACATCACGAAGCCCGGCACCGGTGCGAGCACCTTGGCGCCCGGCTTCGCGCACGCGACCGAGATCATGCTGATGATTTCGTCGGAGCCGTTGCCGAGCAGCACGTCGCAGCCGGCCGGCACGCGCATCGCATGGCGCAGCTTGTCGAGCAGCGCGGCCGGACGCGGCGCCGGGTAGCGGTTCAGCGCGACCTGCGCGAGCCGCTCGCCGAGCGCCACGGCGAGCGGCGCCGGCAGCGAATACGGGTTCTCCATCGCGTCGAGCTTCACGAACCCGCTCGCGTCGGGAACCGGATAGCTCGTCATCGCGAGCACGTCGCGGCGGATGATGTCTTGTGGCGTCGTCATGGTCTCAAGCCGGCGTGCATCGCGCCGGCATCAAATGGTCGGCAAGGCGGCGGCTGCCGCCCTGCGCTCGTCCCCTGCCCCGATCCGGGGCGGCCGGCGCCTGCGCCTCGGCGCCCGCCGGGCCCGCGCACCCTGCGCGGTCAGCCCTTCATCCGGAACTCGGCGCTCCTTGCGTGCGCCTGCAGCCCTTCGCCGTAGGCGAGCTCGGACGCGATCTCGCCGAGCGTCTGCGCGCCTTCCGCGCTGACCTCGATCAGGCTCGAGCGCTTGATGAAGTCGTACACGCCGAGCGGCGACGAGAAGCGCGCGGTGCGCGACGTCGGCAGCACGTGGTTCGGGCCCGCGCAGTAGTCGCCGAGGCTCTCGCTCGTGTAGCGGCCGAGGAAGATCGCGCCCGCGTGGCGGATCTGCTGGCCCCATTGCTGCGGCTCCAGCGCCGAAATTTCGAGGTGTTCCGGCGCGATGTCGTTCGCGATCCGGCACGCCTCGGCCATGTCGCGCACCTTGATCAGCGCGCCGCGGCCTTCGAGCGACGCGCGGATCACGTCCTGGCGCGGCATCGTCGGCAGCAGCTCGTCGATCGCCTTCTCGACGCGATCGAGGAACGCACCGTCCGGGCACAGCAGGATCGACTGCGCGAGTTCGTCGTGCTCGGCCTGCGAGAACAGGTCCATCGCGACCCAGTTCGGATCGGTCGTGCCGTCGCACAGCACGAGGATTTCCGACGGCCCGGCGATCATGTCGATACCGACCGTGCCGAACACGCGGCGCTTCGCCGACGCGACGTACGCGTTGCCGGGGCCGCAGATCTTGTCGACGGCCGGCACCGTCGCCGTGCCGTACGCGAGCGCGCCGACCGCCTGCGCGCCGCCGATCGTGAACACGCGATCGACGCCGCCGAGCAGCGCCGCGGCAAGCACGAGGTCGTTCTTCACGCCGTCCGGCGTCGGCACGACCATCACGATCTCGCCGACCCCCGCGACGCGCGCGGGAATCGCGTTCATCAGCACCGACGACGGATACGCGGCCTTGCCACCCGGCACGTACAGGCCGACGCGGTCGAGCGGCGTGACCTTCTGGCCGAGCACCGTGCCGTCGCTTTCCGTGTACTGCCAGCTATGCGTGCCGCACTCGATCTTCTGCTTCTCGTGGTACGCGCGCACCCGCGCCGCCGCCGCTTCCAGCGCCGCGCGCGCCTTCGGCGCGAGGCCGTCGAGCGCCGTCTGCAGCGCGTCCTGCGGCAGTTCGAGCGCGGCGACGCTGTTCGCGCTCAGCCGGTCGAAGCGGTTCGTGTACTCAAGCACCGCGGCGTCGCCGCGCGACTTCACGTCGGCGAGGATCTGCGCGACCGACTGCTCGATCGCTTCGTCTTCGCTCGCCTCGAACGCGAGCACGGCGCGCAGCGCGGCGCCGAAGCCTTCGTTCGTCGAATCGAGCTTGCGGATGGTGATGGACATGGGAGTTCCGTTACGGTGATGCGCTCAACCGCCATTCTGCGACGCGCGTTCGAACGCGTCGAGGATCGGCTTGAGCGCCGCGCGCTTCAGCTTGAGCGCGGCCTGGTTCACGACGAGGCGCGACGAGATCGCCATGATCTCCTCGACCTCGACCAGATTGTTCGCCTTCAGCGTGCCGCCCGAGCTGACGAGGTCGACGATCGCGTCGGCCAGCCCGACCAGCGGCGCGAGCTCCATCGACCCGTACAGCTTGATCAGGTCGACGTGCACGCCCTTCGCGGCAAAATGTTCGCGCGCCGTTTCGACGTATTTCGTCGCGACCCGCAGGCGCGCGCCCTGGCGCACCGCGTTCGCGTAGTCGAAACCGGCGGACACGGCCACCGACATCCGGCAGCGCGCAATGTTCAGATCGATCGGCTGGTACAGGCCGGAGCCGCCGTGCTCGACCAGCACGTCCTTGCCGGCCACGCCGAAATCGGCCGCGCCGTATTCGACGTAGGTCGGCACGTCGCTCGCGCGCACGATGATCACGCGCAGGTTCGGGTCGGTCGTCGGCAGGATCAGCTTGCGCGACGTTTCCGGATCCTCGGCCACCTGCACGCCGGCCGCCGCCAGCAGCGGCAGGGTTTCCTCGAAAATCCGGCCCTTCGACAGGGCGAGGGTCAGCGGCGCGGTCATGCTTGGCTCCCGGAGAGGCGGCGCACGTTCGCGCCAACGGCGGTCAGTTTGGTTTCCATGCGGTCGTAACCGCGGTCCAGGTGATAGATGCGGTCGACGAGCGTTTCGCCGTCCGCACGCAGCCCGGCGATCACAAGGCTCGCCGACGCACGCAGGTCGGTCGCCATCACGTTCGCGCCGGACAGCTTGTCGACGCCGGTCACGAGCGCCGTGTTGCCGTCGATCGTGATGTTCGCGCCGAGCCGGTTCAGCTCCTGCACATGCATGAAGCGGTTCTCGAAAATGGTTTCGACGACCTGCGCGGTGCCCGTCGCGACCGTATTGAGGGCCATGAACTGCGCCTGCATGTCGGTCGGAAACGCCGGGTATTCCGACGTGCGGATCGTCACCGCCGACGGGCGGCGGTCCATCTTCACGCGCAGCCAGCTGTCGCCTTCCTCGATCGACACGCCGGCTTCGCGCAGCTTGTCGATCACCGCATCGAGGATGTGCGGGCGCACGCCCGTCAGCATCACGTCGCCGCCGGCCGCCGCGACCGCGCACAGGAACGTGCCGGCCTCGATACGGTCGGGGATCACCGAATGGCGCGCGCCGTGCAGCCGCTCGACGCCCTGGATCACGAGGCGATCGGTGCCGATGCCGTCGATTTTCGCGCCCATCGCGACCAGCAAGTGTGCGAGATCGCTCACTTCCGGCTCGCGCGCGGCGTTTTCGATCACCGTCTCGCCGTCGGCGAGCGTCGCGGCCATCAGCAGGTTTTCCGTCCCCGTCACCGTGATCATGTCGGTCACGATGCGCGCGCCCTTCAGGCGCTTCGCGCGCGCTTCGATGAAGCCGTGCTCGATGCTGATCTCGGCGCCCATCGCCTGCAGGCCCTTGATGTGCTGGTCGACCGGCCGCGCGCCGATCGCGCAGCCGCCCGGCAGCGACACCTTCGCCTCGCCGAAGCGCGCGAGCAGCGGGCCGAGCACGAGGATCGACGCGCGCATCGTCTTCACGAGCTCGTACGGCGCGACGAGGTTGTCGACGCGCGACGCGTCGAGCTGCACGCGGGCGCCGTCGGTCTCGCTCTTCACGCCCATCTGGTTCAGCACCTTCAGCGTGGTGCGCACGTCCTTCAGGTTCGGCACGTTGTCGAGTTCGACCGGCTCGGCGCTGAGCAGCCCCGCGCACAGGATCGGCAGCGCGGCGTTCTTCGCGCCCGACACGACGATCTCGCCGGCCAGGCGGCGACCGCCTTCGATCACGAGTTTGTCCATCCCCTGTCCCTGCGATTCCCCGTTGGCGGCCGGGTGTGCCGTGGCGACGCTCTGGACGGCGTCGCGCTCGTTGACGGTGACTTGCACTCAGTGATTTCCGTTTATGCGTTCTGCCATTCGGCGGGCGTCAGCGTCTTCATGCTGAGCGCGTGAATTTCCTGCTTCATGCGATCGCCGAGCGCCGCATAGACGAGCTGGTGCCGCTGGATCGGCCGCTTGCCTTCGAAGGCCGCCGACACGATCGTCGCGAAGAAATGCTGGCCGTCGCCTTCGACTTCCAGATGCGTGCAGGCGAGACCGCCGGCGATGTATTGCTTGACCTGTTCGGGAGTCGGCAACATGGTGTAAGGCTCCTGTCGGCGCACGCCGCCCCGGGGCGGCCGCTGCCTGTCGATATCAATGACGCAGTTTGTAGCCGGTCGCGAGCAGCCGCATCGCGATCAGCGCGAGCAGCACGAAGAAACCGGTGACGATCGCGAGGCTCGCGAACGGGTTGATGTCGGACGCGCCGAAGAACCCGAAACGGAAGCCGTCGATCATGTAGAAAAACGGGTTGAGACGCGACACTTCGCGCCACACGGGCGGCAGCGAGTGCGTCGAATAGAACACGCCGGACAGGAACGTCAGCGGCATGATCAGGAAGTTCTGGAACGCGGCGAGCTGGTCGAATTTCTCGGCCCAGATCCCGGCGATCAGGCCGAGCGTGCCGAGAATCGCCGAACCGAGCAGCGCGAACGCCATGATGAACAGCGGCGCCGCGAAGTGCATCGGGATAAACCAGATCGTCACGACGAACACGCCGGCGCCGACCGCGAGCCCGCGCACGACGGACGCGAGCACGTACGCGCCGAAGATGTCGCGATACGACAGCGGCGGCAGCAGCATGAACACCAGGTTGCCGGTGATCTTCGACTGGATCAGCGACGACGAGCTGTTCGCGAACGCGTTCTGCAGCACGCTCATCATCACGAGGCCCGGCACGAGAAAGCTCACGTACTCGACGCCCGGATACACCTCGACGCGGCCCGACAGCGCATGGCCGAAGATCGTCAGGTACAGCAACGCCGTGACGATCGGCGCGCACACCGTCTGGAACGACACCTTCCAGAAACGCAGCAGTTCCTTGTAGAACAGCGTTCGAAACCCGTTTCCCGGCACGCGCCGGGCCGCCCCTTCGAGCGGCAGCGAACGCAGTTCGCGTGGGGAGTGTTGATTCATGCCAGACCCTCGATGACCTCGGCCCCGTTCATCACCTGGACGAACACATCCTCGAGGTCGGCCTTGCGGACCTCGATCTCGTCGAACGTGCAGCCGGCCGCACGGCATTGCGCGAGGATGCGTTCGACCTCGTCGTAGCTCGCGAGGCGCAGCAGGTGCTCGCCCGGCGCGCGCGCGGCCGGGTCGGTTTCCAGCCCGCGCAGCTCGGCCGGCAGCGCGCCAGTCGCGAACCGCAGGTACAGTTGCAGGCCCGCGAAGCGGCGCAGCAGCGCGTCGGTGCGATCGAGCGCGACGACTTCGCCGCGGCGCAGCATCGCGATGCGGTCGCACAGCGACTCGGCTTCCTCGAGGTAATGCGTGGTCAGCACGATCGTGTGGCCCTCGCGGTTCAGGCGCGAGATGAATTTCCACAGCGTCTGGCGCAATTCGACGTCGACGCCGGCGGTCGGCTCGTCGAGCACGATCACCGGCGGCCGGTGCACGAGCGCCTGCGCGACGAGCACGCGGCGCTTCATCCCGCCCGACAGCGCGCGCATGTTCGCGTCGGCTTTCTCGGTGAGATCGAGATTGGCCATCACTTCGTCGATCCAGTCGTCGTTGCGGCGCAGCCCGAAATAGCCGGACTGGATCCGCAGCGTCTCGCGGACGGTGAAGAACGGGTCGAAAACGAGTTCCTGCGGCACGACGCCGAGCGAGCGGCGCGCGTTGCGGAAATCCTGGACGACGTCGTGACCGCGCACCGAGATACTGCCTTCGTCGGCCCGGGCGAGTCCGGCGAGGATACTGATGAGCGTGGTCTTACCTGCGCCGTTGGGGCCGAGCAGACCGAAAAACTCGCCTTCCTCGACCGACAGGCTGACGCCCTTGAGCGCCTGAAGCGACTTGTAGCGCTTCTTGACGTGACGGATTTCTATGGCTGACATGACTGTGCGCGACGCCAGGGCCGCGACGCCTATTTTGTGCTTGCTGCGAAAGAAAATGGGGGCCGGACGCCGATTGGCTGCCCCGCAAAACGCTTGATTATAGGGCAAACCGGCTGGGGGAGCCGGCGCCGGCGGCGCGCGGCCTGAAGCGTGCGCGCGCCGGCTGGCGCGGCAGGCGTCGATCGGACAGCGTCAATGTCGGCCGGTGCCTTCGATGAGCGCGTCGACGCCGTACGCGCGCGCGAGGCTGGCGAGCTTCGGAGGGAGATTGAGGATGTCGAGAGCTGCGCCGCGCGTTTTGGCGGCACGTTGCCATGCGAGCAGCACGGCGAGCGCGGACGAATCGAACTGCGTGAGCGCCGCGCAATCGACGGCGGTCGCGCCCGCGCCGATGCGCGCAAGACCGTCCGCGAGCGCGGACTTCGCGCTCGCGACGGTCAGCGAGGAGCCGGCTTCGAAGCCGCTCACGACGCTTGCTTGCCGGCGGCAAGTTGCTGGTTGCGCTGCGTCAGGAACTGGATCAGCCCTTCGACGCCGCTTTGCTGGATCTTCTCGTTGAACTGCTGCTGGTACGTCTGGATCAGCCACGCGCCGAGCACGTTCAGGTCATACACCTTCCAGCCGTTCGCCGTCTTGTACAGGCGGTAGTCGATCTGGACCGGCTGGCCGTTGTTCATCGCGACCGTCTTCACGACGACGTCGGTGTCGGCCGGATCGGCGCGGAACGGCGGGTACTGGATCTGCTGGTCCGGCTTCAGCTGCGCGAGCGCACCCGAATACGTGCGGATCAGCAGCAGCTTGAACTGCTCCTGAACCTGCTGTTGCTGCTCGGCCGTCGCGGTGCGCCAGTTGCGACCCATCGCGAGCTGCGTGGTGCGGCGGAAATCGGTGTACGGCAGGATGTCCTTGTTGACGATCGTGATGATGCGATTGGTGTCGCCCTGCTTGATCGTCTGCTGCTTGACTTCGTCGAGCACCTGCTGCGTCGCCGTCTTGATCAGCGCCTGCGGGTTCGACTGGTCGACTTGCGCGTGAGCCGCGCTGCCGAACGAGAACAGCGCCGCGAAAACGGGGATCAGGAACAGTTTTTTCATCATAGTGGCCTGCATGAATGAGTCGATGCGAAGATTGGAGCAGGTAGCTTACGCGCAAGTTCGCATACGCTACCGACTGAATCGTTTCCGGCTGTAACGAATGTAAATCCGTCAGTGCAGCCGGATGCTCGGGAACCGGAACCCGCCCGGCGACGGAGGCGCCACCTGCATCGCCGGCACGTTCGTCTCGCTGGCCGGGTTCGGCGATTCGGCCGTGCCCGAGGCCGGCGCAGCAACCGCCGCGCCCGACGCGGGCGCCGGCGCCGCGCCGCCCACCGCTGCCGCGCCCGCCGTACCGGCCGCGCCGGCTGCCGCCGGTGCCGCGCCGTCTTCCGGCAGGTCGTACTTCGGCAGCGCGTCGTTGCTCGACGTCGCGGCGGCCTCGCCGCGCGCGTTGCTGATCAGCATCTGGCGACGCTGCAGGTACGCGTTGCGCACGAACGAATACTTGTCGAGCGCCGCGGCATCCAGCACGTCGCCCGCGCCGAGCAGGTTCGAGCGCGTGTTGACCAGGTTCACGCCGAACAGGCCCCAGCTCAGGCCGTCCGGCTTCACGTAGGTGAGCGGGTTGCCGACGTAGTCGACGCCGAGGCCAGCCGTGTCGCGCAGCGTGCTCGGCCCAAGCAGCGGCAGGACGAGATACGGGCCCGACGGCATCCCGTAGCGGCCCATCGTGATCCCGAAGTCGGCCGTGTGCTTCGGCAGCTTCGCGATCGTCGCGACGTCGAACAGGCCGCCGACGCCGAACACCGTGTTGATCACGACGCGCATGATGTCGCCGACGCCGTCCGCGATCCGCAGCTGCACGATGTTGTTCGCCGCGATGTAGACGTCGCCGATGTTCGAGAAGAAGTTCGTCACGCTGTCGCGCACCGGCTGCGGCACCACGTACTGATAGCCCTTCGCGACCGGCTTCAGCGCGTACGTATCGACGGTGTCGTTGAACTTGTACATCGTCCGGTTGAAGCCTTCGAGCGGATCGCCCTTGGTCGGCGTCTGCACGGTCGCGCAGCCGCTCAACGCGGCGACTGCCGCCATCGCCAGCGCGGCGTGCCTGATGCGGATCGTGTGCATGGTCATTCCCTCTTGTTTTCTCTCGTGTGGTTATTGGCCGGCCGAACCGGACACCGCCGATGCCGGCACCGCCACTGGTGCGGGCGCGGCGGGTGCGGCGGGCGCGCCCGATGCCGGCTTCGCACCGCCCGCATCGGCGGCCTTGCTGTACAGGAACTGGCCGATCAGGTTCTCGAGCACGATCGCCGATTGCGTCATCGTGATCGTATCGCCCGCCTTCAGCATTTCGGTGTCGCCGCCCGGCTCGAGGCCGATATATTGCTCGCCGAGCAGGCCCGACGTCAGGATCTTCGCCGACGAATCCTTCGGGAACGGGTACTGGCCGTCGACGTCGATCGTGACGAGCGCCTGGTACGTGTTCGTGTCGAAGCCGATCGACTTCACGCGGCCGACCACGACACCCGCGCTCTTCACGGCCGCGCGCGGCTTCAGCCCGCCGATGTTGTCGAATTTCATCCTCACCGAGTAGGTCGGCTGAAACGACAGCGAGCTCATGTTGCCGACCTTCAGCGCCAGGAACAGCACCGCAAGGAAGCCCACCACCACGAACAGGCCGACCCAGAAGTCGAGAGCAGTCTTTTTCATCGTCATCCCAAAATTTGGCTTGGCTGAGGCTTAGCTGAACATCAGCGCGGTCAGCAGGAAATCGAGGCCGAGTACGGCGAGCGACGCGAACACGACCGTCTTGGTGGTCGCGCGCGACACGCCTTCGGGCGTGGGCTTCGCTTCATACCCTTGAAACAGTGCAATGAAGGTCACGGCGAACCCGAACACGATGCTCTTGATCACGCCGTTGCCGACGTCGGCCCAGACCTGGACCCCGCCCTGCATCTGCGACCAGAACGCGCCCGGATCGACGCCGATCAGCACGACGCCGACGAAGTAACCGCCGAGCACGCCGACCGCGTTGAAGATCGCGGCCAGCAGCGGCATCGCGATGATGCCCGCCCACATGCGCGGCGCGATCACGTTCTTGATCGGGTCGACCGCCATCATCTCGAGCGCGGTGAGTTGCTCGCCGGCCTTCATCAGGCCGATCTCGGCCGTCAGCGACGTGCCCGCGCGGCCCGCGAACAACAGCGCGGTGACGACGGGGCCGAGCTCGCGCACGAGCGACAGCGCGACCAGCAGGCCGAGCGCCTGCTCGGAACCATAGCGGTTCAGCGTGTAATACCCCTGCAGGCCGAGCACGAAGCCGACGAACAGCCCCGACACGGCAATGATCACGAACGAATAGTTGCCGAGGAAATGGATCTGCTTCGTGACCAGCCGCGGCCGGCGCAGCAGCGGGAAGAATTCCAGCACGAGGCGCACGAACAGGCGCGTGCCGTAGCCCGCCCGCTCGAGGCCGCCGATGACGTAACGTCCGATCGCGCTGATCATGCGCGCCCTCCGCCGAGGCCGAAATCCGCTGCAAGCGGCGGGCTCGTGTAATGAAATTTGAACGGGCCGTCCGGCGCGCCGTCGATGAATTGCCGCACGCTCGGATCGGTCGACGCGCGCAGCTCGTCGGGCGTGCCCTGCGCAAGCACGCCGCCGTTGGCCAGAAAATACACGTAGTCGGCGATCGCGAACGATTCCGGCACGTCGTGCGTGACGAGGATCGACGTCGCGCCGAGCGCCTCGTTCAGCGTGCGGATCAGGTTCGCGGTGATGCCGAGCGAAATCGGATCGAGGCCCGCGAACGGCTCGTCGTACATGATGAGCTGCGGATCGAGCGCGATCGCGCGCGCCAGCGCGATGCGGCGCGCCATCCCGCCCGACACCTCGGACGGCATCAGGTCGCGCGCACCGCGCAGCCCGACCGCGTTCAGCTTCATCAGCACCAGATCGCGGATCAGGTCTTCGGGCAGGTCGGTATGCTCGCGCAGCGCGAACGCGACGTTCTCGAACACCGACATGTCGGTGAACAACGCGCCGAACTGGAACAGCATGCCCATCTTGCGGCGCAGCGCATACAGGCCGTCGCGCGTTTGCGCGCCGACGTCGGCGCCGTCGAACAGCACCTGGCCGCGGTTCGCGCGCACGAGGCCGCCGATCAGGCGCAGCACGGTGGTCTTGCCGCAACCCGAGCCGCCCATGACCGCGACGACCTGCCCGCGCCCGAAGCGCAGGTTCAGGTTGGACAGGACGAGGCGGTCGCCGTAGCCGAAGTCGACGTCGCGAAGTTCCAGCAGAGTCTCGGTAGGAGTGGGGCTCACGGAGCTGACAGTCCTTTTACGCAGAACGCCGAATTATAGGGCCTGCATTGGAATGATGTCGTGACGCCGTTCCGGGCCCTGCGGTCAATGATTGTCAAATTGTCGGGCAAAGCACTGCTGCAGCGCAACAAGCGCCGTCCGATAGTCGTCCGCGCCCGTGACCGCGCTGACCACCGCGACGCTGCCGACGCCCGTCGCCAGCACGGCCGGCAGCGTGTCGAGCCCGACCCCGCCGATCGCGACGAGCGGCGCGCTCGCGCCGGCGAAGCGCGCGTAGCGGGCAAGCCGGGCGAGGCCCTGCGGCGGCGCGGCGACGGCCTTGGTGGCGGTCGCGTACACGGGGCCGAGCGCGAGATAGCTCGGCCGCTCGTGCAGCGCCCGCAACATCTCGTAATAACCGTGGCTCGACAGTCCGAGCCGCAGGCCCGCGCGCGCGATCGCTGCCAGATCGGCCGTTTCGAGGTCCTCCTGGCCGAGATGCACGCCGTATGCGCCTTCTTCTGCAGCGATTTGCCAGTGATCGTTGATGAACACGCGCGCATCGGGATAGCGGCGCCCGGCCGCGACCGCGCGCGCGATTTCCCGGCGTAGCGCGTCCGGCGTCGCGTCCTTCACGCGCAGTTGCACGGTTCGCGCGCCGCCGTCGAGCACGCGCTCGACCCATTCGGCGCTCGGCACGACCGGATAGAGGCCGAGCCGCGCGGGACACGGCGCAAATGCCGGTTCCGGCGCAGGCGGCAGCCCGGCGACGCGCGGGAATTGCGCGGCATCGACCGGCCATGCATCGGCGGCGCCCGTCTCGTCGCCGTCGCGCCACGCCAGCGCGAGCACCAGCGCGTCGACCGGCGCGAAGCCGCAATCGAGGAACGCGGCGAGCGCCGCGATCCAGTCGTCCGCGAGCGGATGCGCGGCGTCGAGCGCGTAGCGCACGCCGGCCGCATGCAGCACGGCGCCCTGCTCGTCGAATTCGATCGCCACCGCGTCCGGCGACGCAGGCCGCGACACGGCCGACGCGCGCGCCTGCGCGGCACGATCGCCGGCCGACACGATCAGCACGTCGCCATCGGCGGGCACGTCAGGCGCCGCCACGCAGAGCCGCCACGGCACCGCGCCGTCCGGCCAGTCGCCGAGCCGCGCGCGAATCCGCTCGGCCGCTTCGGCCAGCTCGTCGGCCGGCGGCCAGAACGCATCGGCGAAGCGCGCGCTCATGCGCCGCCCCCGTCCTGGTGCCAGAACGGCATCCCGACGACCGGCGTGCTCGCGTGCGCGGTGTCGCGCGCATCCATCGGGCCGGCGAGATACGCGGCGCGGCCGGCCTCGACGCCCTGCGCGAACGCGCGCGCCATGATCTCCGGGTGCGTGGCCTGCGACACGGCAGTGTTCAGCAGCACGCCGTCGAAGCCCCATTCCATCACCTGGCACGCGTGCGACGGCACGCCGAGCCCGGCGTCGACGATCAGCGGCACGTCCGGCAGCCGTTCGCGCAGCACGCGCAGCCCGTACGGATTCACGACGCCCTTGCCGGTGCCGATCGGCGCGCCCCACGGCATCAGCGCCTCGCAGCCAACGTCGAGCAGGCGCCGGCCGATCACGAGATCCTCGGTGCAGTACGGCAGCACCTTGAAGCCGTCCTTGACCAGTTGCGCGGCGGCCTCGATCAGCCCGACCGGGTCGGGCTGCAGCGTGTAGTCGTCGCCGATCAGTTCGAGCTTGATCCAGTCGGTATCGAATACCTCGCGCGCCATGTGCGCGGTCGTCACCGCTTCGGCGACGGTCTGACAGCCGGCCGTATTCGGCAGCAGCGGCACCGCGTGGCGCTTGAGCAGGTCGAAGAAGCCGGCTTCGGCGGTGCCGCCCGTCATCTGGCGGCGCAGCGCGACCGTCACCATCCCGGGACGCGACGCGGCGATCGAATCGGACAGCGACTGCAGCGACGGATAGCGCGACGTGCCGAGCAGCACGCGGCTTGCGAAAGTTTCGCCGTACAGCGTCAGCGCATCGGCGGAGGGGTGGGACGTCATGTCGTTTTCCTGGAAGAGCGGGGACGGACCGGCGGCGCTCAGCCGCCCGCAACGGGGTGCACGACGTCGAGCTTGTCGCCCGCCGCGAGCGCGCGCGCCGCATGCTGCGTGCGCGCGACGAAGTTGCCGTTCAGCGCCACCGCGTACGGCGGACGCGCGCCGTACGCGGCCAGCGCGTCGGCCACGGTCGCGCCGTCGGGCAACGTCAGGGTCTGTTGATTGATCTGGATATCCATGAGGCTCGGTCGGATTCGGTCGGCGGCGCGCGTCAGGCCGGCTGGCGCGCGTCGTTGCGGTGATGAAGCAGCGTCGGCCAGCGCGCGGCGTCGCGCCACGCGGCGAACGTGTCGGGATTGCCGAGCGCGCCGCCGAGCGCGGCCTGCGCGAACGCGACGGCCGCGTGCGCGACTTCCGGCGCGATCATGAAGCCGTGCCGGTACAGGCCGTTGACGGCGAGCGTCGACGCGCCGTCCCAGATCACCGCCGGGCGATGATCGGGCAGCGTCGGCCGGCACTGCGCGTTGAGTTCGAGGATGCGCGCCTCGCCGAACGCCGGATGCACGGAAAACGCCGCGCTCAGCAGTTCGAGCGCGGAGCGCACGCTGACGGGCGACATGTCCTCGCCCTCCACCTCGGTCGCGCCGATCACATAGAGATCGTCCTGCTTCGGCGCGACGTACAGCGGGTAGCGCGGATGCAGCAGCCGCACGGGCCGGGTGAGCCCGATGCCGGGCGCGTGCACGCGCGCGACTTCGCCGCGGATGCCGCGCAGCGCAGGCAGCGCGGGTTTCGCGCCGAGCCCGCGGCAATCGATCGTGAAATGCGCGGCGGGCAGGTTCGCGTCGTCGACCGGCGTGTGCCAGTGCAGCGCGACGCCGCGTTCGGCGAGGCCCGCCGCGAGCGCGCGCAGCGCCTGGCGATTGTCGAGCTGGCCTTCGCGCGGCAGCAGCAGCCCGCGCGCGAAGCGGCCCGCGAGCGCGGGTTCGGCCGCGTCGACCTGCGCACCGGCCAGCGTCACGAAGCCGCCGTCGAACAAGTCGGCCGGTGCATTCGCGCGCACGCGCCGCTCGAACAACGGCGCCTCCGCGCGGTCCGCGTGATGCCAGACGACGAGCGTGCCGTGCTGCTGGAAGAAGACGGGTTCGGGCAGTTCCGCGAGCCACTGCGGCCAGCGCGCGAGCGACGCGGCGCCGAGCTCGGTGATCAGCAGCTCCGCGCTGGCGG
The DNA here is from genome assembly GCF_018417615.1 of Burkholderia sp. LAS2. Lineage (NCBI taxonomy): Bacteria > Pseudomonadati > Pseudomonadota > Betaproteobacteria > Burkholderiales > Burkholderiaceae > Burkholderia > Burkholderia sp. LAS2. Next base: position 854,243 of record NZ_CP071052.1, on the reverse strand, counting down.
CTTCCGCGAGCGGCGCGAGCATCGCGGCCGCGATCCACGCGGCCGACTGCTCGCCGTCGGGGCCGCCGCGCTCGTAAAGCGCGACGCGGTGCCCGTCGCCAGCGAGGCGCCACGCGATCAGGCGGCCGACGAGACCGCCGCCGAGCACCGCGAAATCGGGCCGTGCATCGCGGACGTTCATCGCGCGCCCTCCGCGCGGTCACGCGCGACGAACGCCGACGCGCGCGCGCCGTTGCATGCGAACGCATGCGATATCGGGCCGGGGACCCTGCAAAAGACTGAAGATTGTGCGGCCATCATTCCTTCCGTAACGCGCAATGCGCGTACCCAAAAGGACGAAACCGGCAGCAAAGGCCGGCCGGGCGGGACTCGGGCGCTGACCATGTGGGATGGCGGCCAGCGCGGCCCGGCGGGATCAGAAACTTCCCTCGCCGGTATTACCCGGATCGGGTGCGAAGGGTCTTTCTCAGCCTCGCCGCGCTGCCCGGAACATCCGCCGGCCGCGCCACGAAGCACCCCTGTTTCGTCGTCGGCCATTAGACCATAAAAGCGGAAAGCGCCGCAAACTGTCCCCCTTGCGGCAATTTCGCCGGCGTGTCGCGCCGCTCTGGCACAATGCCCGCAGGCCGGCCGCACGAGCGGCCGGTTGCCGCGTCACCGCCGGTTTTTAAGTGCCGTTTAAGACGCACGGGCGACCATCCGGACGCCCGCCGTCAGTCGGCGCCGCGCCCCGGCATGCCGTATCGCGGCGCGCGCCCGGTTTCGCCCGGCCCGCGCGCCGGCTCATCATCAGGAAGCACATGACCCAATCGATCGATCCCGTCCGCTCCGCCTCCGACGCGCCGCAGGACGAGCGCCCGGTATCCGCATGGAGCCTCATCAAGCCCTACTGGGTATCGTCCGAATGGAAAATCGCGTGGGGCCTGCTGGTCACGATCATCGCGATCAATCTCTGCGTGGTCTGGATCAACGTCCGGCTGAACAAGTGGAACGCGCAGTTCTACAACGCGCTGCAGTCGAAGGACGTCCACGACTTCCCGAACCTGCTGATGCAGTTCTCCGCGCTCGCCTTTGCATTCATCATCCTCGCCGTGTACGGCCGCTACCTGCGGCAAATGCTCGGCTTCCGCTGGCGCCAGTGGCTCACCGACCGCTTCCTCGGCCAGTGGCTCGGCGATCGCGCGTTCTACCGGATCGAGCGTGACCGCCTCGCGGACAACCCCGACCAGCGGATCACCGACGACCTCCAGTCGTTCGCGACCACGACGCTCGCGCTGTCGCTCGACCTGCTGTCGACGGTCGTCACGCTCGTGTCGTTCATCACGATCCTGTGGTCGCTCGCCGGCGCGCTGACGTTCACGCTCGGCGCGACGCCGATCGCGATTCCCGGCTACATGGTGTGGGCGGCCGCGCTGTACGCTGTGGTCGGCTCGCTGATCATCCAGAAGGTCGGCCATCCGCTCGTGTCGATCAACTACCAGCAGCAGCGCGTCGAGGCCGATTTCCGCTTCGGGCTGATCCGCGTGCGCGAGAACGCCGAGCAGATCGCGTTCTACGACGGCGAGAAGACCGAGACCGGCAACGCGCAGACCCTCTTCATGCGCATCCGCGACAACTGGTGGCGCGTGATGAAGTACACGAAGCGGCTCACGTTCGTGCTGAGCTTCTACGGACAGATCGCGATCATCTTCCCGCTCGTCGTGGCCGCGCCGCGCTACTTTGCCGGTGCGTTCTCGTTCGGCGTGCTGATGCAGATCTCGTCCGCGTTCGGCACCGTCAGCGATTCGTTCTCGTGGTTCATCAACAGCTACTCGACCCTCGTCGAATGGCGCGCCACCGTCAACCGTCTGCGCGAATTCAAGCGCGTGATGGGCACGTCGCACCTGAAGGAAAGTCTGTCGCCCGCGACCGAGCACGGCGGCATCAACCTGCATTACGTCGACGCAGCGGAACTGTCCACGTCGTCGCTGAAGCTCGCGCTGCCGAACGGCAACGCGCTGGCGAACATCGGCGACGTCACGATCGAGCCCGGTTCGCGCTGGCTCGTGATCGGCAAGTCGGGTTCCGGCAAGAGCACGTTCATGCGCGCGCTCGCGGGCCTGTGGCCGTTCGGCGACGGCGCGATCGACGCGCCGGTCGGCGCGCGGATGATGTTCGTGCCGCAAACCAGCTATTTGCCGATCGGCACGCTGAAGGCCGCGCTCACCTATCCGGCGACGCCCGACGCGTTCAGCGACGAAGCGTGCCGCGATGCGCTGCGCGCGTGCCGCCTCGGGGATTACGTCGAGCGCCTCGACGAAACCGCGCACTGGACCCGCGTGCTGTCGCCGGGCGAACAGCAGCGCCTGGCCGGCGCGCGCGTGCTGCTGCACAAGCCCGACTTCCTGTTCCTCGACGAAGCGACCAGCGCGCTCGATGCCGACAACGAAGCGCGCCTCTATCACCTGTTCGCCGAACGGCTGCCGAAGGCCGCGATCGTCAGCATCGCGCACCGCGAATCGCTGGCCGCGTTCCATGTCGGCACGATCAACGTCGAGCGCGTGAACGACGACGACAAGGTCGCTGCGTGAGCCCACGCGCCGCGCACCTCGTGCGGATTGCGCTGATCACCGGCGCAGGTGCGGGGATCGGCGCGGCGCTCGCGCGGCGGCTCGCGGCACCCGGCGTCGCGCTGGCGCTGCATGCGCGCGGCGCGGACGATGCGGCACGCGCACGGCTCGCCGACGTCGCACAAGCGTGCACGGCGGCCGGCGCGGAATGCCTGACGCTGACCGGCGATCTCGGCGAGCCGGGTATTGCCGCGACGCTCGTCGATGCCGTCGCCACCCGCTTCGGCCGGCTCGACCAGCTCGTCGCAAACGCCGGCTTCGCCGCGCGGCAATCCTTTTCCGATCTGTCCGCGGATGCGCTCGCGTCCGCGTTCGCGGTGATGCCCGGTGCGTTCTCCGCGCTCGCGGGCCGCGCGCGGCCGCTGCTCGAAGCGTCGGCCGCCCCGCGGATCGTCGCGGTCAGTTCGTTCGTCGCACACCGCTACCGCGCCGATGCGCCGTTCGCGGCGACCGCCGCCGCGAAGGCCGCGCTGGAATCGCTGGTGCGTAGCGCAGCCGCCGAATTCGCCGCGCCCGGCATCACCGTCAACGCGGTCGCACCGGGCTTCACGCGCAAGGACCACGGGCCGAGCGCCGGCAACGCCGCCGCGTGGGCGCAGGCCGAACAGGCGACGCCGCTCGGCCGCATCGCCGAACCCGACGACGTCGCCGCGCTGATCGCGTTCCTGCTGTCGGATGCGGCGCGGCAGATCACCGGCCAGGTCATCCACGTCGACGGCGGCCTGACGCTCTGACGCGTCTTTCCTCCTCCCCGCTTTCCCGCACGACCCTGCATCCGCCTTTTTGGCGCGCCGGAACGCGCCCGTAAAATAACCGCGACGCGGCAGCGCGGGACGAGACAAGAGAGGGGGCGGCAAGCATGCAGGCATTCCAGTGGTTCAACGCATTGTCGACGCGCGAGCGCCGGACGCTGTACGCCGGATTCGGCGGCTATGCGGTCGATGCGTTCGACTTCATGATCTATTCGTTCCTGATTCCGACGCTGATCGCCACCTGGGGCATGACGAAGAGCGAAGCCGGGATGATCGCGACCAGTTCGCTGATCTCGTCGGCGATCGGCGGCTGGGTCGCCGGCATCCTCGCCGACCGCTACGGCCGCGTGCGCGTGCTGCAGTGGACGATCGCGACGTTCGCGCTGTTCACGTGCCTGTCCGGCTTCACGCATTCGTTCTGGCAGTTGCTGGCCACGCGCACGCTGCAGGGTTTCGGCTTCGGCGGCGAATGGTCGGTCGTGACGATCATGATGGCCGAGACGATCCGCTCGCCCGAGCATCGCGCGAAGGCCGTCGGCACCGTGCAGAGCAGCTGGTCGTTCGGCTGGGGCGCGGCCGCGATCCTTTACTGGGCGTTCTTCGCACTGCTGCCCGAGCAGGTCGCGTGGCGCGCGTGCTTCTGGATCGGCATCGTGCCCGCGCTGTGGATCCTGTACATCCGCCGCAACGTCAGCGATCCCGACATCTACACGGCCACGCGCCGCGCGCGCGACGAAGGCCGTGTGTCGGGCCACTTCCTCGAAATCTTCTCGCCGCCGCACCTGCGCGCGACGCTGTTCGGCAGCGCGCTGTGCACCGGCATGCTCGGCGGCTACTACGCGATCACGACGTGGCTGCCCACCTATCTCAAAACCGTGCGTCACCTGTCGGTGTTCAACACGAGCGGCTATCTGGTCGTGCTGATCGTCGGCTCGTTCGTCGGCTACGTGGTCGGCGCGATCCTGTCCGACCGGCTCGGCCGCCGCGCGTCGTTCATCCTGTTCGCGATCGGGTCTTTCTCGCTCGGCATGGCGTACACGATGCTGCCGATCACCGATACCGCGATGCTGCTGCTCGGCTTTCCGCTCGGCATCGTCGTGCAAGGCATCTTCGCGGGCGTCGGCGCGTATCTGTCGGAGCTGTATCCGGGCGCGATCCGCGGCTCGGGCCAGGGCTTCTGCTACAACCTCGGCCGCGGGCTCGGCTCGTTCTTCCCGATCCTCGTCGGCGCGCTGTCGCAATCGATGTCGCTCGTGAAGGCGATCGGCCTCGTCGCGGGCGGCGGCTACCTGCTCGTGATCGTCGCGGCGCTCGTGCTGCCGGAAACGCGCGGCAAGTCGCTCGCCGACGATCCGGCCGTCGCGTCGTGAGCCACCGTTTCATCCCGGACACCGCATGCACGTGATCGTTCTCGGCGCCGGCGTGATCGGCGTCACCACCGCCTGGCACCTGCGCGAAGCAGGCTGCGACGTCACCGTGATCGAACGCGAGGCCGACGTCGCGCAAGCGACCAGCCTCGGCAACGCGGGCGTGATCGCACCCGGCTACGTGACGCCGTGGGCCGCGCCCGGGATGCCCGGCAAGATCCTCAAGTACCTGTTCAAGCCCGCGTCGCCGCTGATCTTCCGGCCGACGCTCGATGCCGCCCAGTGGCGCTGGATCGCGCGCTGGCTGCGCGAATGCGAGTTCGAGCGGTTCCGCGTGAACAAGCAGCGGATGCAGCGCATCGCGTATTACAGCCGCGCGTGCCTGCATGCGTTTCGCGAGCGCTATCCATTCGACTACGGCGCGAGCCGCGGTTACCTGCAACTGCTGCGCGGCGCGTTCGACGTCCAGATGGCGCAGCCCGCGCTGAAGGTGCTGCGCGATGCCGGCATCGCGTTTCGCGAACTGGACGCGGCCGGCTGCACCGCGATCGAGCCGGGCCTGCGCTGGGCCAGGCAGGCCCCCGTCGGCGGCATTTACCTGCCCGACGACGAAGCCGGCGACTGCGCGCGCTTCACCCGCGAACTGCGGACGCTGTGCGAGGCGAACGGCGTGACGTTCCGGTTCCGCACCGGCATTCGAGCGCTTGATGTCGCGGGCGGCAAGGTGCGCGGCGTGCGGGTCGACTCGCTCGAAGCAGGCGCGGCCGGTCAGCGCGATGCGCTGCTCGCTGCGGACGCGATCGTCGTCGCGCTCGGCGTCGACAGCGCCGGCCTGCTGCGACCGCACGGCATCGACGTGCCGCTGTATCCGGTGAAGGGCTACTCGGCCACGCTCGCGGTCGTCGACGACGAAAAGGCGCCGTGCGCCGCGCTGATGGACGAATCGCTGAAGACCGCGATCACGCGCTTCGGCCCGGCGCTGCGCGTCGCGGGCACCGCGGAGCTCGGCAACCGCCGCGCGGCGCTGCGGCAGCAGGCGCTCGACACGCTGATGAAGGTGCTCGACGACTGGTTCCCGCATGCGGCCGACCGCGCGTCGGCGCGCTTCTGGGTCGGCCGCCGGCCGATGACGCCCGACGGGCCGCCGCTGCTCGGCGCGAGCGGGATCGAGGGTCTCTGGCTCAACGTCGGCCACGGCTCGACAGGCTGGGCAATGTCGATGGGGTCGGGAAAGGTGGTCGCGGATCTCGTCACCGGGCGCGTACCGGAGATCGATCTGGCCGGGCTGACGCTCGCGCGTTACGACCGGTAGTGCAGCCGGCGGGTCATGCCGTCGAAGCGATGCGCGGTCGCGACCGGCGGCATGGCGCGCGGTCGTCAGCGCGTGTCGCTACCGCGGCGGCGTCCGGCATTCGGCCGGGGCGATCGGCGCCGACATGATCGGCCGATGCGACACGCCCTCCTGCGACAGCCGGCTTTCGAACAACGTCAGCGCTTCGACGCGCACCTCGACAGGCCGCCCCGGCGCGCCGCCGTGCGCGGGCTGGCCGACCGCATCGTGCGGCAGGCGCGCGAGCGTCACGTGCGGCCGGAACGGCCGCCGGTCGGCCGGCACGCCGAGTTCCTGCATCAGCGCCGCCAGCCCCGCATTCAGCGCGACGCAAGCGGCATCGGAAGCGAGCTCCGCAACGATCAGCCGCGCGCGCGGCAGGCTCGGCCACCACGCGATCCGCTCGACCGGCAACGACGGCAGCGCATGCGCGGCGGCGAGCGCGGGCAGGTACGCGGCCAGCGCGTCGCACCGCTCCCGCTCGATTGCGCCGATGAACGCGAGCGTCATGTGCAGTTGCGCGGGCAGTGTGCGCCGCGCGCCACGGGTGACCGGCAACGCGTGCAGCGCGTCGCGCGATGCCGCATCGGGCATCAGCGCGACGAACGCACGGAGCCGGTCGCCGTTCATGACTCGCGCACCACCACGCGCACTTCGGCCACCGCATCGATCGACGCCGGACGCCGCGGCAGCGGGCCATGCTCGCCCCACACGTCGGCCGGCAGCACGCGCGCGAGTTCGGGGATCGTGTTGCGCGTGAACACCGGATCGGCGACGCCCGACGCGCGCTGGCGGCGATAGTCGGCCCACGCGGCGTGCGCGTACTTGCCGAGCGCGAGGATCGCGATCAGGTTGATGATCGCCATCAGCCCCATGCTCGTATCGGCCATCGCCCACACGAGCGGCAGTTGCCCGACGCTGCCGAACATCACCATGCCGAGCACGGCGATGCGGAACAGCGGCAGCCCGCCGCGCCGCTTCGTGATGAATTCGACGTTGCCTTCCGCATACGCGTAGTTGCCGATCACCGACGAGAACGCGAGGAAGAAGATCGCGACGGCCATGTAGATGCCGCCCCAGTCGCCGACGTGGCTCGAGATCGCGCGCTGCGTGAGCGCCGCGCCTTCCATCCCGGTGCCGAGCGCGTACTGGCCCGACAGCAGGATCACGAACGCGGTCGCGCTGCAGATCACGATCGTATCGACGAACACGCCGAGCATCTGGATCAGCCCCTGCGTGACGGGGTGGCGCGTGCTCGCGGTCGCGGCCGCGTTCGGCGCGCTGCCCATCCCCGCCTCGTTCGAGAACAGCCCGCGCTTCACGCCGATCGCGATCGCCTGGCTGACCGCATAGCCGGTCAGGCCGCCGGCCGCCTGCTCGAGGCCGAACGCGCTCTTCACGATCAGCGCGATCACGCCGGGCACCAGCGCGATGTGCGTCGCGACCGCGTAGACCGCGAGCGCGAGGTAGCCGATCGCCATCAGTGGCACGATCACCTGCGCGACGGTCGCGATGCGGCGGATTCCGCCAAAGATGATCGGCGCGGAGAGCAGCACGAGTCCGACGCCGACCGTCTCGCGGCGCCAGCCGAACGACGTATGGAACGCATCGGCGATCGCATTGGCCTGCACCGCGTTGAACACAAAGCCGAACGCGAGGATCAGCGACAGCGAGAACAGCACGCCGAAGCCGCGCGAGCGCAGGCCCGTCTGGATGTAGTACGCGGGGCCGCCGCGATAGCTGCCGTCCGGGTGCGACACCTTGAAGATCTGCGCGAGCGTCGCCTCGACGAACGCGGACGACATCCCGACGAGCGCGGTCATCCACATCCAGAAGATCGCGCCCGGCCCGCCGACCGTCAGCGCGACCGCGACGCCGGCGATGTTGCCGGTGCCGACGCGGCTCGCGAGCCCGGTCGCGAACGCCTGGAACGACGAAATGCTGCCCGGTTCACCCTTGCTGCCGACCAGCTTCATGCTGAGGAGCAGCGCCTTCAGCTGGATCATCCGGAATCGCAACGTGAACCACGCACCGACGCCGAGCAGCAGCGCGATCAGCACGTAGTTCCACAACACGCCGTTGACGGCGGCGATCAGGCCATGCACGAATGCTTCCATCCAGAGTCCTTGTAAATAGCGTCAGTCATGTGCGGCGACCGCGAGCGCGGCCCGAGGGGCGACATGATATGACAGTTCTCAAGGATCATTACAAAATGAAAGGATTGAGAATCACGGAAAATCGGCACCCGATGTGATCAGGTTAGGCGCCGCTCGGCGGAAATGCGGGCGCTTGCCAGAGGCAGCAGCCTGGCGCGCAATATGCCGGAAGCATCATGAATCGTACGCTGTCCCAACACATCGATCACGAAGTTCGAAACAGGCATTCTTGCCGTTCGCATAAAGCAGGGATCGTCATCGACGAACTTGGATTCGTCGGCGCCCCGCTGCCATGCCGGCACGCCCGGCCGGTCCGGATTCGATCGGCGATCGGACCCGCTGCGTCGCGACGATCACATCACCGGGTTCGAAAGAAACTCGGATGCTTCACTCAGCAAACCCAGCGCAATGATTTCCGGCGACCGGCTGATACGGCAGTAATCCTCAAACCGCGCTTGCCGCAGCAGGTTTGAATCCCCGTCAGTTATACGTCTCCTGAACAAATACCCTTCTTCGCCTTAGACCACCTCGTAACTGTTGGACACATTTCCCGCCAACAGGACATGTCGAGAAAAGCGTTCCCGCATTTCGATTTTTCTCGACGCTTGTCAGAGCGCTACGCAATGGGAACGGAGCAGCCAGCCGCCTCTGCATCTTCAGCTTTCCCTTGCCCAGAGCCGGCATACGGGGGATTACGAGACAAGGCGCGGCCGTCGCATGCCTCCATGAATCTCGTTTCGTACCAGTTTGCAGGATCGATCCAGATGACTTCGTCACGAAGACGTGCAGGGGAAATTCCTTGCCGACCGTAGAAAAAAATATAACCGTCTTACGTTCAGGCCTGCGAATCAATCATCGAAATCACCACTGCATGGGATATGAAATGACGACACGTAATCCTTGGAAACAGATAAACCAATCCTCCAAAGAAGAACAACAGCCTTTGATGCGACGACGTTTGCTGGTTGCGTCAACAGTGCTCCCATTTGGCACGCTGCTGAAGCACGCGACGGCCATGGCTCAGAACAATGTTCTTCCGCCCATCACGATCACAACACCAAAACCACCGGATTTCAATTTCGGTGATTTCGGCGTCAAGGTAAACGACATTCCCGGCGCCAATCCGGGTGCCGGAATTCCAGCACCGACGGTTTGCTTCAATCAGTATTGCACATCAAATTTCATGTTGCATTTTGCAAACACGGGAAACATGATCCGCGCCACCGAGATGTTCCTCAAACACCTTGAGATATTTGGCAAAAACGACACAGCGTTCTGGCGAAATCAACTAACACTGGTGGGCGGCTTCACTCCGTGGCTGGCCCTTGGTGGCTACAAGCATCTACCCGGCGCCAACCAATATGGATTTAGCTTCGAGCCGGGGCAATATGCCAACATCACTGCATTATTCGGCATATACATTGGTCAGTCACACGGCATCCCTCCGACGAGCACATTTTCATCGTATGGAAACCCATTGATGTTCGTCGAAGCAATTAATCACTGGATACACGGAGATGGAACCCAACAAACCATCAACATTGAATCTCTCAACTTGAAAATGAGCATTGCAGATTTCAGAGAAATAACGAAAGCCGTTGAGAATCCTGGGTACGGCCCCGGCACCTACTCGTTCGACACCGCTTTCAGCACCAACATCTTCAATCACGGAACAAAGGACCTCTGGAGCGCCTCAGTCTTTGGACGAGTATCCGGCAGAATACGTGGCACGCTTGTGATGCTTGAGGACGATACATATCGGTTTGACGGCTACTACTCACTCAATCCCGATCGGTTCGATGCAGATCCTTCAAACCGACCATTCCTGCAGGAGGCTGCGACGACGTTTCTCGCCAAGCTCGGCGCCGTCTTGGGACACAAGGACTATCAAATCAATTTTTTCGGTGAAAAACATCTGTCGTTCTCAGGCCAACGGCCGGTGAAGAATGCAGGCACACGCCCCCCTCAGGCAGTCCATAGACCGTCGCTCGGTGGACTAATGCGCCCGCCTCGCTAACATGCGGCCGGGCGGCTCCGGAAATGTGGCTGCCCGAGTCAATCTCACATGTTCTTTACGTCCAATCGAGCCCTTCATGATTTCCAAAGCCATGCGAGGCGTTCTCAGGCTAGTTCTTTGGCTGGTTGGCGCAGTAATCTGCGCCTATACACTACTGTTCATCGTCGTCGCGACATCCCGATATGAGCGGACCGAAGGCAGTTGCCCCGACATGTCCGTCGATGCACTACGGAAAAAAGTCCAGGCCCGTCTTCTCGAAGAGCATGGAATACCGCCGGACAGCATCCGGTTCGACGGCGCGCCGCAGTATCACGCGTGGAAGCTCGGTGTGTGGGAATTCTCGCTGCGCGTTGACGAAACCCGATACACCGCAATGATCGATTGCAACGAGCAGCTTGCAAGCTACGGGCGAGCCATCGAGCAGTTGGGCGCCCCAACCAGACAAACCCACGATCGCCCACAGCTTCAGAAATAAAAAAACCGGGCGCCCTCTCGGACGCCCGGCGTTCATCGAAACCCGCTCGCGCGATTCAGCTCAGCGCGGCAGTTCCGAATGCCCCATCAGGTATGCATCGACCGAGCGCGCGCACTGGCGGCCTTCGCGGATCGCCCACACCACGAGCGACTGGCCGCGACGCATGTCACCTGCCGCGAACACCTTGTCGACCGACGTGTAGTACGAACGATCGCCTTCGGTCGCCGCGCGCGCATTGCCGCGCGCGTCCTTCGCGACGCCGAACGCGTCGAGCACCGGCGCGGCCGGTTGCGTGAAGCCCATCGCGAGCAGCACGAGATCGGCCTTCATCTCGAACTCGGAACCCGGCACTTCCTGCATCTTGCCGTCCTTCCACTCGACGCGCACCGCGATCAGCTTCTCGACCTTGCCGTTCTTGCCTTCGAGACGCTTCGTCGCGACCGCCCAATCACGCTCGCAGCCTTCCTCATGCGACGACGACGTGCGCAGCTTGATCGGCCAGTATGGCCACACGAGCGGCTTGTTTTCCTCTTCCGGCGGCTGCGGCAGCAGCTCGAACTGCGTGACCTGCTTCGCGCCGTGGCGATTCGACGTGCCGACGCAGTCCGAACCCGTATCGCCGCCACCGATCACGATCACGTGCTTGCCCTTCGCGAGCAGCTGGTCGACGAGCTTGTCGCCCGCGTTCACGCGGTTCTGCTGCGGCAGGAAGTCCATCGCGAAATGAACGCCCGCGAGCTCGCGGCCCGGCACCGGCAGGTCGCGCGGCGTTTCCGAACCGCCGGCGATCACGACCGCGTCGAACTCTTCCTTCAGCGTGTCCGGCGAGATGGTTTCCTTCGCGAGGCTGCCGATCGACTCGGGCAGCGGCTCCTTGCCGATGAACACGCTGGTGCGGAACGTCACGCCTTCCGCTTCCATCTGGCGCATGCGGCGATCGATCAGCCACTTCTCGAGCTTGAAATCGGGAATCCCGTAACGCAGCAGGCCGCCGATACGGTCGTTCTTCTCGAACACCGTCACGTCGTGGCCCGCGCGCGCGAGCTGCTGCGCGGCGGCGAGGCCCGCGGGGCCCGAACCGACGACCGCGACCTTCTTGCCGGTCTTGTGCTCGGCCGGCAGCGGCTTCACCCAGCCTTCGCCCCAAGCCTTGTCGATGATCGCGTGCTCGATCGACTTGATGCCGACCGGGTCGTCGTTGATCCCGAGCGTGCACGCCGCCTCGCACGGCGCCGGGCAGATGCGGCCCGTGAACTCGGGGAAGTTGTTGGTCGAGTGCAGGACTTCGATCGCCTGCTGCCAGTCCTGGCGGTAAACGAGATCGTTGAAGTCCGGGATGATGTTGTTGACCGGGCAGCCGTTGTTGCAGAACGGGATGCCGCAATCCATGCAGCGCGCGCCCTGGACCTTCGCGTCCGCGTCAGTCAGCGCCGCGACGAATTCCTTGTAGTGCTTCACGCGCGTGAGCGGTGCTTCGTACGCCTCGTGGCGGCGTTCGAACTCCAGAAAACCGGTTGCCTTGCCCATAAGGTGCTCTTCTGTTCGATGTATCGGGTGGGGGAGCCGCGCGCGGCCGTCAGGCGCGCGCGGCATTCGCTATGTCGTTCGTCGCTCAGGCGGCCAGCACTTCCTTCGCCGCCTTCTTCGCACCGATCTCGCCCAGCGCGCGCTTGTATTCGTGCGGGAACACCTTCACGAACTGGCGGCGCGCCGCGTCCCAGTTTTCCAGCAGCGACTTCGCGCGCGGCGAACCCGTGAACTGGAAATGACGCTCGACGAGCCCCTTGAGCAGCGCTTCGTCCGTCGTGCCTTCGTGCCAGAGCGCGCGGTCGACCGTGCGCTCCTGTTCGGCCTGCTGCAGCACCGGCTCGAGCGCGACCATCGACTTGTTGCACTTGGCCGCGAACGTGCCTTCCGGATCGTAGATGTACGCGAGACCGCCCGACATGCCGGCCGCGAAGTTGCGCCCGGTCTCGCCAAGCACGACGACCGTGCCGCCCGTCATGTATTCGCAGCCGTGGTCGCCCGTGCCTTCGACGACCGCCGTCGCGCCCGAGTTGCGCACGCAGAAGCGCTCGCCGGCCACGCCGCGGAAGAAGGCTTCGCCTTCGATCGCGCCGTACATCACCGTGTTGCCGCAGATGATGTTTTCCTCGGACTTGCCGCGGAAGTCGTTGGTCGGGCGGATGATGATCCGGCCGCCCGACAGGCCCTTGCCGACGTAGTCGTTGCCGTCGCCGACGAGGTCGAGCGTCACGCCCTTCGCGAGGAACGCGCCGAAGCTCTGGCCGGCCGTGCCCTTCAGCTGGATGTGCACCGCGTCGTCGGCCAGGCCGTCGTGGCCGTGCTTCTTCGCAATCACGCCCGACAGCATCGCGCCGACCGTCCGGTTCACGTTGCGCACCGGCTGGATGAACGACACGTGCTCGCCGTTCTCGATCGCGGCCTTCGCCTTCTCGATCAGCACGTGGTCAAGCGCGCGCTCGAGGCCGTGATCCTGCACGTCGACGTGACGCGGCGCGACGTCCTCGCATTCTTCCGGCTGGTAGAACACGCGCGAGAAGTCAAGGCCCTTCGCCTTCCAGTGCTCGATGCCCTTGCGGGTGTCGAGCAGGTCGGCGCGGCCGATCAGGTCGTCGAACTTCGCGATGCCGAGCTGCGCCATGATCTCGCGCACTTCCTCGGCGACGAAGAAGAAGTAGTTCACGACGTGCTCGGGCTGGCCCTTGAACTTCGCGCGCAGCACCGGATCCTGCGTCGCGACGCCGACCGGGCATGTGTTCAGGTGGCACTTGCGCATCATGATGCAGCCTTCGACGACGAGCGGCGCCGTCGCGAAGCCGAATTCGTCCGCGCCGAGCAGCGCGCCGATCACGACGTCGCGGCCGGTCTTCATCTGGCCGTCGGCCTGCACGCGGATGCGGCCGCGCAGGCGGTTCAGCACCAGCGTCTGCTGCGTTTCGGCGAGGCCGAGCTCCCACGGCGTGCCCGCATGCTTGACCGACGACAGCGGCGACGCGCCCGTGCCGCCGTCATGGCCGGCGATCACGACGTGGTCGGCCTTCGCCTTCGCGACACCGGCCGCGACCGTGCCCACGCCCACTTCCGACACGAGCTTCACGGAGATGCTCGCGCTCGGGTTCACGTTCTTCAGGTCGTGGATCAGCTGCGCCAGATCCTCGATCGAGTAGATGTCGTGGTGCGGCGGCGGCGAGATCAGGCCGACGCCCGGCACCGAGTAACGCAGCTTGCCGATGTATTCCGACACCTTGTGGCCCGGCAGCTGGCCGCCTTCGCCCGGCTTCGCGCCCTGCGCCATCTTGATCTGGATCTGGTCGGCCGATGCGAGGTACTCGGCGGTGACGCCGAAACGGCCCGACGCGACCTGCTTGATCTTCGAGCGCAGCGAATCGCCGTCCTTCAGCGGAATGTCGCTGACGATCTCGTCGCCGATCACCGACTTCATCGTCTCGCCCGACTTGATCGGAATGCCGCGCAGTTCGTTGCGATAGCGCTTCTGGTCCTCGCCGCCTTCGCCGGTGTTCGACTTGCCGCCGATCCGGTTCATCGCGACCGCGAGCGTCGCGTGCGCTTCGGTGCTGATCGAGCCGAGCGACATCGCGCCGGTCGCGAAGCGCTTGACGATCTCCTTCGCCGGCTCGACGTCGTCGATCGGGATCGCCCTGGTCGGCTCGACCTTGAATTCGAACAGGCCGCGGAACGTCATGTGACGCTTGGTCTGGTCGTTGATCAGGTGCGCGTATTCCTTGTACGTCTGGTACGAGTTGCTGCGCGTCGCGTGCTGCAGCTTCGCGATCGAATCCGGCGTCCACATGTGGTCTTCGCCGCGCACGCGGTACGCGTACTCGCCGCCCGCGTCGAGCATGTCGCGCAGGACCGGGCTGTCGCCGAACGCATCGCGGTGCAGGCGGATCGCCTCTTCCGCGACTTCGAACAGGCCGATGCCGCCGACCTTCGACGCCGTGCCCTTGAAGTACTTCTCGACGAGGTCGCTCGACAGGCCGAGCGCTTCGAAGATCTGCGCGCCCGTGTACGACATGTACGTCGAGATGCCCATCTTCGACATCACCTTCTGCAGGCCCTTGCCGACCGCCTTCGTGAAGTTGTAGACGGCCTTCTCCGGCGACAGGTCGCCCGGCAGGCCTTCGGCCATCTTCGCGAGTGTTTCCATCGCGAGGTACGGGTGCACGGCTTCCGCGCCGTAGCCCGCGAGCAGCGCGAAGTGGTGCGTTTCACGCGCGGAGCCCGTCTCGACGACGAGGCCCGTGCTCGTGCGCAGCCCTTGCTGGACGAGGTGCGTGTGGATCGCCGACGTGGCGAGCAGCGCGGGAATCGCGACGTGCTCGGCGTCCGTCTTGCGGTCCGACACGATCAGCATGTTGTAGCCCGACTTCACCGCGTCGACGGCTTCCGCGCACAGCGACGCGAGGCGCGCCTCGATGCCTTCCTTGCCCCAGGCGACCGGATAGCAGATGTTGAGCTCGTACGCGCTGAACTTGCCGCCCGTGTACTGGTCGATCGCGCGGATCTTCGCGATGTCCTTGAAGTCGAGCACCGGCTGCGACACTTCGAGACGCATCGGCGGGTTGATGTTGTTCGTGTCGAGCAGGTTCGGCTTCGGGCCGATGAACGACACGAGCGACATCACCATGTTCTCGCGGATCGGGTCGATCGGCGGGTTCGTGACCTGCGCGAACAGCTGCTTGAAGTAGTGATAGAGCGTCTTGTTCTTGTTCGACATCACCGCGAGCGGCGAGTCGTTGCCCATCGAACCGACGGCTTCCTCGCCCTGCTGCGCCATCGGCGCCATCAGGAACTTCAGGTCTTCCTGCGTATAGCCGAACGCCTGCTGGCGGTCGAGCAGCGCGGCGCCCTGCGTGCGGCCCGCCGCGACTTCCTCGGCCTTCGGCTCGATCTCGTCGAGCTTGATGCGCACCGCGTCGATCCAGCTCTTGTACGGCTTCGCGTTCGCGAGGTTGTCCTTCAATTCCTTGTCGTCGATGATGCGGCCGTGTTCCATGTCGATCAGGAACATCTTGCCCGGCTGCAGGCGCCACTTCTTGACGATCTTCGATTCGGGGATCGGCAGCGTGCCGGCCTCCGACGCCATGATGACGAGGTCGTCGTCGGTCACGATGTAGCGCGCCGGGCGCAGGCCGTTACGGTCGAGCGTCGCGCCGATCTGGCGGCCGTCGGTGAACGCGATCGCGGCCGGGCCGTCCCACGGCTCCATCATCGCGGCGTGATATTCGTAGAACGCGCGGCGGTTCTCGTCCATCAGCGTGTGCTGTTCCCACGCTTCCGGGATCATCATCATCACCGCGTGCACGAGCGGGTAGCCGGCCATCACCAGCAGTTCGAGACAGTTGTCGAACGATGCGGTATCCGACTGGCCCGGGTAGATCAGCGGCCACAGCTTCGGCAGATCGTCGGCGAGCACGTGCGACGCGATCGCGCCGGTACGCGCGTTCAGCCAGTTCACGTTGCCCTTCACGGTGTTGATCTCGCCGTTGTGCGCGATCATCCGGTACGGGTGAGCCAGCTCCCACGCCGGGAACGTGTTGGTCGAGAAGCGCTGGTGCACGAGCGCGAGCGCCGACACGACGCGCGGGTCCTGCAGGTCGCGGTAGTACACGCCGACCTGGCCGGCCAGCAGCAGCCCCTTGTAGACGACCGTGCGCGCCGACATCGACGGCACGAAGTATTCCTTGCCGTGCTTGAGCTTCAGCGCCTGGATGCGGTGGCTCGCCGTCTTGCGGATCACGTACAGCTTCCGCTCGAGCGCGTCCGTCACCATGATGTCCTTGCCGCGGCCGATGAAGATCTGGCGGATCAGCGGCTCGCTCGCCTTCACCGTCGGCGAGATCGGCATCGCATGGTCGACCGGCACGTCGCGCCAGCCGAGCACGACCTGGCCTTCGGCCTTCACCGTACGCTCGAGCTCCTGCTCGCACGCGAGACGCGATGCGTTTTCCTTCGGCAGGAAGATCATCCCCACCCCGTATTCGCCGGCCGGCGGCAGGTCCACGCCCTGCTTCGCCATTTCCTCGCGATAGAACGCGTCCGGAATCTGGATCAGGATGCCCGCGCCGTCGCCCATCAGCGGATCGGCGCCGACCGCGCCGCGGTGATCGAGGTTCTCGAGGATCTTCAGACCCTGCTGAATGATCTCGTGACTCTTCTTGCCCTTGATGTGAGCGACGAAGCCGACGCCGCAGGCGTCGTGTTCGTTTTGCGGGTCGTACAGACCTTGTGCGGCGGGCACCGCGGCGAGCGGCTGCTGGTGGTCGTTCATGGGGACACCGTCGTAAAGGGGGCCTGGAGGCCGTTGAACCGTTTTCTTGTTGCCATCGATCCCGCTCCCGGCGGGAGACGGCGCGGCCGACGGTGGTTGGGCAGGCTTCGCCCGGGCCACCGGAATTCGGAATATACGCGACGAATCAAGGGAATAGCAACAAAAACCGATTGATCGAACCCCAATTAAATGAGTGCTTTGATGTGGTGCCTTTTTATTAGGGGCGTATCGATTTGGTGCAAAAAGAAGCGGCGCTCGCTGCGCCGCTTCCAGCCTGCCTTTCCGGGGTTACTGCTGGATCGGCGGCGTGTTCTCGCGCACCTTTCTGGGGCGTCCGCGCGGCAACGGCGACACACGCCGGTTCGCGGTGCGCGCCGCCCACTCGCGGTAATTCTCGCCGCCGAGCACCCAGCCCTTCAGCGTCGCCTGCTGCAGCTGGTCGGCCTGCCGCTCGTCGAGCGGCTGCTCGCACAGCTCCTTGTACGCGCGCTGGCGGTCGAACGGCGTGTTGCCGAGCGCCCAGTAGAGCGGATGGTCGGTGATCAGGCTGTCGACGGTGAGCCCGACGTGATGCCGGTAGCTCGACCAGCGATAGGCCTCGGGCGTCGCGACGAGCTGCGAGCGCACCGGGCTCATCTCGACCACGCGGCTCGCGAGCAGGAAATAGCGCTCGCCTTCGATCACCGTCGCCCGATAGCGGCCTTCCCACAGGGTGCCGCGCCGCGAATAGCGCCGGTTGAAATGCGCGACGTAGCGACGGCCGACGGCCTGCATCGCCTTCGGCAGGCTGGCCTCGTCGCTCGGCGTCACGAGCAGTTGCACCTGGCGCGGCAGCAGCACGTAGGCATGCACCGACAGGTGGTGATCGCGTGCGGCGGCCTTCAGGCAATCGATGAAGAGTTCGTAGTCCTGGTCGTCGACGAACGCGGGTTGCTGATCCAGGCCGCGCAGTATCACGTGCTGCGGCTGGTCGGGAACGTAGAGTCGTGCTAACCGTGCCATGCTGAATGTCCGTTTGAACGCGTTAGGAAATACCCGGAGGTCCGAAATTGCGCACCTGCGTGGAATGCCTGCCCCAGCGGCGCGCGTAAGCGTACGGTCGTGCGAATCCTAGGGAGAAAACTCTAACTTACGAGCTTGTTTGGTTTTAAACGCAGTCGTCATAATGAGCACGCCTTTGATCGGAGGAGACACAATGAAACGAAAACTGGCCATTACGGGGGCCGCAGCGCTCGCATTCGCATTCGCGGGCGGTACGGCACACGCACAATCCGCAGGTGATTTCTACGTCAGCACCGGCTGGCTGCACCTTTCGCCGCAGGACAGCAGCGACCCGCTGTTCGTCTACCGCGTGGGCGGCACGCCCATCAACCAATCCATTCCCAACACCGGCGCCGGCATCAACGACGCCGACACGCTGGGCCTCGCGGCGGGCTACTTCGTCACCGACCATATCTCCACCGAGCTCGTGATGGGGATACCGCCGAAGTTCGACATTACCGGCAAGGGTCAGTTCGAAAGATTCGGCGTACTCGGCCGTGCGTACCAGTGGAGCCCCGCCGTGTTGCTGCGCTACCACTTCAACGACGCCAATGCGAAGTTCCGTCCGTATGTCGGCGTCGGCGCGACGTACGTCTGGTTCACCGGCGCGAAGATCACGAACAGCAGCTTCGAGAACGGCGTGCTCGGCGGCCCGACCAGCGCGACGACCAGCAACCAGTGGGCGCCCGTCTTCAACGCCGGCTTCACGTACAACTTCACCAAACACTGGTTCGCGGGGCTGTCGCTCTCGTACATCCCGGTCAAGGTGACCGCGACCTTCACGACGGCCCGCCGGACGCCGGTCGGTACCCTGACCGAAACGTCGAAGGCGAAGATCTCGCTGAACCCGATCGTCACGTACCTGAACGTCGGCTACCGCTTCTAAGCGTAGTCGAATATTTGGGGAATGGTTAATCCTGCTGCAATTTGTAGCGGATTTTTCCTGACGTAACGTCGCCACGATGCAAAACGCCCCGGCGGGAATCCCGTCGGGGCGTCGTTTTTTCGCGTCAGGCACGTTCCGCGCAACGGTTTCGCCAGCGCCGCCGCAGCGCAAGCCGTGGCTGCGGCCATCAGACGGCGTCGATGTCGTCCAGCGCGTCGGGCGCAATCAGGTCGATGCGGTCCGTGCAGATGGCATCGACGCCCCAACGCGCGAGTTCGCGCGCCCGTTCGAGGTCGTTCACCGTGTAAACCAGGATGCGCAGCCCGGCGGCCTTGATCGCGCGCACGAGCGGTTCGTCGAGCCGACTGTGGTCTACATGCAACGATACGCAGCCGAGCGCATCGATCACCTGCGCCTGCCAGTCGTCCGGCACGACTTCGTAGAGCATCCCGCGCGGCAGGCCCGGCACGGTCGCGCGCGCCTGCTGCAATGCGTCGAACGAGAATGACGACAGCAGCGGCGCCACCGCGGCATCGCGCCAGTACGCGGCCGCGTCGGCCGCCACACGCTGCCCGGTTTCGCGTTCGCGCCCCGGGCACGGCTTGATCTCGACGTTCGCGGCCAGCCCGTGCGCGATGCAGCGCGCCGCGGCCGCCTCCAGCGTCGGCATCCGTTCGCCCGCGAAGCGCGCGTCGAGCCACGCGCCCGCGTCGAGCGCGGCCAGCGCCGCATAACGCATGCCCGCCGCCGCACCCTGCCCATTCGACGTGCGATCGACCGTGTCGTCGTGCAGCAGGAACGTCACGTCGTCGGCCGACAGCTTCGCATCGAACTCGACCATCCGGTGGCCGCGGCGCGCACCCTCGTCGAGTGCGGCGAGCGTGTTCTCCGGCGCGAGCGTGCCGCCGCCGCGATGGGCGACGACGCGCGGATAGGGCCAGTCGGTACGGGATGTCATCGTCGGTCTCTCGGCAGGTGCAGCAGGTTCAGCCGGCACGCTTGCCGGTCTCGGGATCGAAGAAATGCAGCCGGTGCGCAGGCAGCGCAGCCGCGAGCGCCGTGCCGCGCGCGGGACGATCCGCGTGCGGCAGGCGCACCGCGACATCGTGATTGCCCCAGCGGCCGTGCGCGAGATTGTCCGCGCCGAGCAGTTCGCACGAGTCGACCGGCAGCGTCGCCTGCGCGACGCCCGGCTGCGGCGTCATGTGTTCGGGACGCACGCCGAGCACCCAGTCGCGCCCGGTGGCGATCTCCGTGCCGATGCCGGGCGCGCCGGCGACCGGCAGCGCGGGGCCGCCGCCCGCAACCGTAAACGTCGCGCCGTCGTCCGACAGCCGGCCGTGCATCAGGTTCATCGCCGGCGAGCCGATGAAGCCCGCGACGAACACCGTCGCCGGCTTCTCGTACACGTCGACCGGCGCGCCGATCTGCTCCGCGTAGCCGCGGTTCATCACGATCACCCGCTGCGCGAGCGTCATCGCCTCGATCTGGTCGTGCGTCACGTACACGCTCGTCGTCGCGAGCCGCGCATGCAGCCGCTGGATCTCGAGCCGCATCTGCACGCGCAGCTTCGCGTCGAGGTTCGACAACGGCTCGTCGAACAGGAATACCGACGGCTCGCGCACGATCGCGCGCCCCATCGCGACACGCTGCCGCTGCCCGCCCGACAGTTCGCGCGGCCGCCGCGCGAGCAGCGGCTCGAGCTCGAGGATCTTCGCGGCCGCGGCCACCCGCGCATCGATCGTCGCGCGCTCGATCCCGCGAATCTTCAGCCCGTAGCCCATGTTCTGCGCGACCGTCATGTGCGGGTACAGCGCATAGTTCTGGAACACCATCGCGATGTCGCGGTCCTTCGGCTCCAGCGTGTTGACGACCCGGTCGCCGATCGCGATCTCGCCGTCCGTCACGCTCTCGAGCCCCGCGATCATCCGCAGCAACGTCGACTTGCCGCAGCCCGACGGGCCGACCAACACGATGAATTCACCGTCGGAGATCTCCACGTCGATGCCATGCAGCACGTGCTGCTTGCCGTCGTAGGATTTCCTGACGCCCTTCAAGCTCAGCGCAGCCATACCTGGTCCTTCTCCCGGTTACCGTCGGTCATTCATTTCTCGGAATCGACGAGGCCGCGCACGAACCAGCGCTGCATCGCCAGCACGACGACGAGCGGCGGGATCATCGCCAGCAGCGTCGCCGCCATCACGTATTGCCATTCGGTCGCGGCGTCGCCGCTCGCGATCATCGTCTTGATGCCCACCACCGCAGTCGACAGCGACGCTTCCGTCGTGATCAGGATCGGCCACAGATACTGGTTCCAGCCGTAGATGAACGTGATCACGAACAGCGCGGCGATGCTCGTCTTCGACAGCGGCAGCACGACGTCCCAGAAGAAGCGCAGCGGCCCCGCGCCGTCGATGCGCGCCGCGTCCATCAGCTCGTCGGGCAGCGTCATGAAGAACTGGCGGAACAGGAACGTCGCGGTCGCCGATGCGATCAGCGGCAGCGAGAGCCCCGCGTAGGTGTTCGTCAGGTGCAGCGTCGACACGACCTGCACGGTCGGAAAGATCCGCACTTCCACCGGCAGCATCAGCGTGACGAAGATCAGCCAGAACGCCGTATTGCGGAACGGGAAGCGGAAATAGACGATCGCGTACGCGGACAGGATCGACACCGCGATCTTGCCGACCGCGATCCCGAGCGCCATCGCGAAGCTGTTCACGAGCAGCCGGCCGAACGGCGCCGTCGCGCCGCCGCTGCCGTGCCCCCAGATGTACGCGACGTTCTCGAACAGGTGCGTGCTCGGCACGAGCGACAGCGGCACCGCGAACACTTCCTGCGCGTTCATCGTCGCCGCGCAGAACGCGACGTAGACGGGAAACACGATCAGCACGACACCCGCGATCAGCACCGCGTGGCAGAACAGGTCGAAGCCCTTGCGATTTTCGATCATGCGTATTGGACCCTGCGCTCGACGAAGCGGAACTGGATCACCGTGAGCCCCACGACGATGATCATCAGCACGACCGACTGCGCGCCCGAACTGCCGATGTCGAGCCCCTGGAAGCCCTCCGCGAAGATCTTGTAGATCAGCGTCTTGGTGCTCTGCGCCGGGCCGCCGCCGGTGGCCGCGTCGATCACCGGGAACGTGTCGAAGAACGCGTAGACGAGGTTCACGACCAGCAGGAAGAAACTCGTCGGCGACAGCAGCGGCAGCACGATGTTGAAGAAGCGCCGCACCGGCCCCGCGCCGTCGATCGCGGCCGCCTCGATCAGCGAGCGCGGAATCGCCTGCAGCCCCGCGTAGAAGAACAGGAAGTTGTAGCTCACCTGCTTCCACACCGACGCCAGCACGACGAGGAACATCGCCTGGCCGCCGTTCAGCGCGTGGTTCCACACGATGCCGCCCTTCGCGAGCGCATACGTGATCAGCCCGATGCTCGGGTTGAACAGGAACGCCCACAGCACGGCCGCGATCGTCGGCGCGACCGCGTACGGCCAGATCAGCAGCGTGCGGTACACGCGCGCGCCGCGGATCACGCGGTCGGCGCATGCGGCCAGCAACAGCGACACGACGAGCCCGCTCACGGTGACGAGCGAACTGAACACAAGCGTCGTGCGGAACGAATCGAGATACAGCGGATCGGCGAACAGGTGCGTGAAATTCGCGAAGCCGACGAATTCGCTCGACGTGCCGAACGCGTCCTGCATCTGCGTGGACTGCCACAGCGCGACGCCGGCCGGCCACAGGAAGAACACGGCGGTGATCGCGAGCTGCGGCGCGATCAGCAGGTACGGCACCGGGCTCGTACCGAAACGGGAACGGGATTGCATCGCGGATATCCGGTCAGGCGAAACGGAAGGGAAACCGCGCCGCCGGACGGCACGCGCTCGCGCGCGGCGCCGCCGGCGGCACGACGCGATGCGTGCTCAGCCGCCCGACTTCTCGAAGCGGCGCAGCAGTTCGTCGCCGCGCGACGCGGCCGAATCGAGCGCGTCCTTCGGCGACTTCTTCTGCGCCCAGACCTGTTCGAACTCCTCGTCGACGACCGTGCGGATCTGCGGCATGTTGCCCAGCCGCAGCCCCTTCGTGTACGGCAGCGGCGGCTTGTTCAGCATCTGCTTGATCGCGGTTTCGGCGCTCGGGTTCTTCGCGTAGAAGCCCTGCTGACGCGTCAGGTCGTACGCGGCGGTCGTGACCGGCAGGTAGCCCGTGTCCTGGTGCCACTTCGCGGCGACCGCGGGCGACGCCAAGTAAGAGAGGAATTTCGCGACGCCCTTGTAGGTCGCCGGATCCTTGCCGGCCAGCACCCACAGGCTCGCGCCGCCGATGATCGCGTTCTGCGGCGCGCCCTTCACGTTCGCGTCGTACGGCATCATGCCCGTGCCGTAGCTGAACTTCGCGAACTTCTGCACGTTCGCGAGCGCGCCCGACGACGTCGTCAGGATCCCGCAGTCGCCGCTGTAGAACTTCGCCGACGCTTCATCCTTGCGGCCCGCGTACGTGAACGTGCCGTCCTTCGCCATCTGCTGCAGGAAGGCGACATGTTCGATCTGCTGCGGCTTGTTGAACTCGAGCACGGCGTCGGTGCCGTCGAAGCCGTTGTTGCGGCTCGCGAACGGCAGCCCGTGCCATGCGCTGTAGTTTTCGAGCTGGATCCAGCCCTGCCAGCCGGTCGTGAAGCCGCACGCCATCCCCGACTTGCGCAGCTTCTCGGCATCGGCCTTCACGTCGGCCCACGTCTTCGGCGGCTGGTTCGGATCGAGGCCGGCCTTCTTGAACGCGTCCTTGTTGTAGTACAGCACCGGCGTCGAGCTGTTGAACGGCATCGACACGAGGTGGCCCGTCTTCGCGTCGCTGTAGTAGCTCGCGATGGTCGGCACGAACGCCTTCTCGTCGAGCGTCACGCCGGCCTGCTTGAACACGTCGTAGACGGGCACGACTGCCTTCTTCGCCTGCATCATCGTCGCCGTGCCGACTTCATAGACCTGCAGGATCGCCGGCGCGTTGCCGCTGCGATAGGCCGCGATGCCGGCCGCGAGCGCCTGGTCGTAGGTGCCCTTGAAGACCGGCACGATCTTGTAGTCGCTTTGCGACGCGTTGAACTGGTCGGCGATCGCGTTGACCCGCTCGCCGAGCGCGGCCTCCATCGCATGCCAGAACTGAATTTCCGTCGCGGCGAGCGCCACGTGCTGCACCCCGAACAACAGCGCGCCGCCGAGCGCGATCGAACGAACCAGTGTCCCCGCAGGCTTCTTCTTCATCGACCTCTCCTATGAAAACGTTACCAACAGCGTGTGCAACCTTCCCGTCGCCATTGAACCGGCGAAGTCTAGTGATCGTTTGTGACAGTCAGTTGTCGCTGATGACGAACAGGCGCTGATATTCCTTCAGCGCGAAGCGGTCGGTCATGCCGGCGATGTAGTGCGCGACGAGACGCGGCTGCTGCGCCGCGTCGTCGGACTGGTACGGCGGCGGCAGCAGGCGCGGATCGTCGATGAACGCGTCGAACAGCCCCGTGACGACGCGTTGCGCCTTGCTCGCCATGCGCATCACCTTGTAGTGGCGATACAGGTTCTTGAAGAGGAAGCGCTTGAGGGCCGCTGCCTGCGCGGCGACCTCGGGGCTGTGCGACACGAGCGGCGGCGCGTCGCGCACGTCGTCGAGCGACGCGGGCGCGACGCGCACGAGATTGCGCGTGGTTTCGTCGATCAGGTCGACGATCAGCGTGTTGATGATGCGGCGCACCGTCTCGTGCACGAGACGGCGGCCTTCGAGGTGCGGGAATTCGGCGAGCGCCGCGTCGTAGTGACGCTGCCACAGCTCGACTTCCGCGAGCTGCTCGATCGTGATCAGGCCGGAACGCAGGCCGTCGTCGACGTCGTGGTTGTTGTAGGCGATTTCGTCGGCGATGTTCGCGAGCTGCGCCTCGAGCGACGGCTGGCGGCCCTGCAGGAAGCGCTCGCCGAGCGCGCCGAGCTTGCGTGCATTCTCGCGCGAGCAGTGTTTCAGGATGCCTTCGCGCGTCTCGAAGCACAGGTTCAACCCGTTGAACGCGCCGTAGTGCTCCTCGAGCTCGTCGACCACCGCAAGGCTCTGCAGGTTGTGCTCGAAGCCGCCGTGCTCGCGCATGCACGCATTCAGCGCGTCCTGCCCGGCATGGCCGAACGGCGTATGGCCGAGATCGTGCGCGAGCGAGATCGCTTCGACGAGATCCTCGTTCAGCCGCAGGTTGCGCGCGACCGAGCGCGCGATCTGCGCGACTTCGAGGCTGTGCGTGAGGCGCGTGCGGAACAGGTCGCCTTCGTGATTGACGAAGACCTGCGTCTTGTATTCGAGCCGGCGAAACGCGGTCGAATGGACGATGCGGTCGCGATCGCGCTGGAATTCGGTGCGCGCCGCCGGCGGGGTTTCCGGATGGCGGCGGCCGCGTGACTGCGACGCGTGCGCGGCATACGGAGCGAGATGGGCTTCCAGCGCCGCCAGCGTCGGCGGCTCGGCCACCGGCGCAGCGGATGCGCGGCTGGCTTCGGGCAATGTGCTGCTGGATGTCTCGCTCACGTCTCCTCCATGTCAGGCGCGCCGGCGGATCCGGGCGCCGTTAGCCGGTCGTTTGCGCCAGTGTCGCGAATACCGCTTCGTCCGGCGCCTGCGTGATCAGCGTATCGCCGAATCGCTTCAGCAGGATGAACTTGATCGCGCCGGCCTCAGCCTTCTTGTCGACGCGCATCAGGTCGATGTAGCGCGCGTCGCCGAGCGCCGGCCCGCGGGTCGGCAGATGCGCGGCCGCGATCACCGCATCGAGGCGCTGCCGCGACGCTTCGTCGAGCAGGCCGAGCCGCACCGACAGGTCGCCCGCCATCACCATTCCGCAGCCGACCGCCTCGCCGTGCAGCCATTCGCCGTAGCCTAGCCCGGCCTCGATCGCATGGCCGAACGTGTGGCCGAAGTTCAGGATCGCGCGCAGGCCGCCTTCGCGCTCGTCGGCCGCGACGACGCTCGCCTTGATCTCGCACGAACGCTTCACCGCATGCGCGAGCGCGGCGGGCTCGCGACGATTCAGCGCATCGACGTTCGCCTCGATCCAGTCGAAGAATGCCGCATCGGCGATCGCGCCGGTCTTGATGATCTCGGCCACGCCGGCCGCCAGCTCGCGATCGGGCAGCGTCGTGAGCGCGCCGATGTCCGCGATCACGGCCTGCGGTTGGTAGAACGCGCCGATCATGTTCTTGCCGAGCGGGTGGTTGATGCCCGTCTTGCCGCCGACCGACGAATCGACCTGCGACAGCAGCGTCGTCGGCACCTGGATGAACGGCACGCCGCGCATGTAGCACGCGGCGGCAAAGCCGGTCATGTCGCCGACCACGCCGCCGCCGAGCGCGACGAGCGTCGTCTTGCGATCGGCGTGATCCGTCAGCAGGCCGTCGAAGATCAGGTTCAGCGTTTCCCAGTTCTTGTATGCCTCGCCGTCCGGCAGCACGACCGTCGACACGCGCTTGCCGAGCGGCGCGAGCGCCGCGCGCAGCGCGTCGCCGTAGAGCGGATCGACCGTCGTGTTCGTGACGATCGTGACCGACGAACCCTTGATGTGGGGCGAGAACAGCTCGGTGCGGCCGATCAGGCCGGCGCCAATATGAATCGGGTAGGCGCGGTCGCCCAGATCGACGTTGACAGTAATCATGCTTGTAGCGGCTTGGCGATGACGCCGGCCAGTTCGAGTTGCATCAACACCATGTTGACGAGACCGTTGACCGACGGACGGCCGGTCTCGATGACGAAATCCGCGCATTCGCGGTACAGCGGGTCACGCACTTCGTACAGCGCTTCCAGACGCCCCTTCGGATCTTCGGTCTGCAACAGCGGGCGATTCTTGTCCTTGCGCGTGCGCAGCCATAGATCGTGCGGGTTGGCGCGCAGGTAGACGACGATGCCGTTGGTTTTCAGGCTGTTGCGGTTTTCCGGGCGCAGCACCGCGCCCCCGCCGGTCGCGAGCACGATGTTCTCGCGCTGCGCGAGCTCGGCGATCACCTGCGTTTCGCGATCGCGAAAGCCGGCCTCGCCCTCCAGCTCGAAGATCACCGGAATGCGCGCGCCCGTACGGGCCTCGATTTCGTGGTCGGAGTCGAAGAACGTCCTGTCGAGACGACGCGCGACCGCACGGCCCACGGTGGTCTTACCCGCTCCCATAAGGCCGACGAAAAATACGTTTGCATGTGGGTCCCGCGCTTGCAACGGCTTCCTCTGCTTCAATCTTGCTGGTGTGTGGCGCAGCTTACTGGCAAAGCGGCTGCCTTGTCGAGCCTGCGCCGGCGGCTTCCGGCCCCGTTTCCTCGGCATCCGCGTCGCCCGCGCCGGGTGCGCCGCAACGCGCATCGACGACGGTCGGCGTGATGAAGACGACCAGTTCGTTGCGTTGGTCGCGCTGCGCGCGGTGCCGGAAAAGCGCGCCCAGAAACGGTATTTTGCCCAAGAGCGGCACCCGCGTCACATCGTTCCGGCTCAGTTGTTCATAGATGCCGCCGATCGCGACCGTCCCGCCATTCTCGACCTCGACGCGCGTCTGCACGTGCTTCGTATGGATCGCGGGGCCGGCCGCGGTCGGCTCGCCGACGCTGTCCTTCGTCACGTCGAGATCGAGCACCACGCGCCCGTCCGGCGTAATCTGCGGCTCGACCTCCAGCTTCAGCGTCGCGCGGCGGAACTGCACGCCGCTCATGCCGTTGCCGACCTTCGCCTGGTACGGCAGCTCGGCGCCCTGCTCGACGATGGCCTTCACGCGGTCGGCCGTCACCACCCGCGGACGCGAAACGATCTGGCCCCGGCCTTGCGCTTCCAGCGCGCTCAACTCGATGTCGAGTACGCGGCTGAGCGGCGCGGCGAACAGCGTGAAGCCGGCGGTCGCCGCATCGAAGCCGCCGAGCGGCCGCGCGGCGAGATCCAGCGCGTTGCGCGCGTCCGCCGTGAAGGACGTGCCCTCGGCCGACGACGGCCGCCCCTGCGCACGCAGTGCGACACGTGCGCCGAGGTTGCGCGAGAAACCCTGCTCGCCTTCGACGATGCGGGCCTCGATCCGGACCTGCCGCGACGGCCGGTCGATCGCGTCGATCAGGCCCGCGATCTGCACGATGCGCGGCGCGAGATCGGTCACGAACAGCAGGTTCGTACGGGGATCGGCCGCCGCCGCGCCGCGCTTCGACAGCAGGCGCTGGCCGGTCGCGCCGGCCAGCAGCCGCTGCACGTCCTGGGCGCGCGGATAGTGCAGCACGAACGTACGGCTTGCGAGCGGCTCCAGATCGGCGGCCCGCGCATGCATGTCGAAGCGCTCGCGTTCGCGCGCGGCCAGCTCGGCGGCCGGCGTGACCCAGATCACGTTGCCGCGCCGGGACATCGCCAGCCCGTGCGTGTCGAGCAGCGTGTCGAACGCGTCGCGCCAGCGGACATTGTTCAGACGTAACGTGACCGTGCCGCGCACCTGCTCGCCGACGACGATATTGAGCCCCGTGAATCGCGCGATCGCGTCGAACGCCGCCGCGAGCCCGACGCCCTGCAGATTCAGCGAGATCCGCCGCTCGTCGTCCGCATCGCCCGGTTGCCGTGCCGCGGCGTCGCTCATCCGGGCCGGCGGCGCCAGCGGGATCGGCGGCCCCTCGAGCGCGGGGACCGGCGCGGCGGCTTCCGTCTGCAGCGCCGTGCGCGCCGCCTGATCGAACGGCGGCGGGCCGGCGTCCTCCGCTACCGCGCTGTCCACGCTGTCGGCCACGCGCAGCGGCTGCGGCAGGCGCGGCACCGACACATTCGTCGGCCCGGCCGGCCAGACCGCCGGCAGCGGCGGCACCGACGCGCTTGCGCCGTCCGCCGTCACGCCGGCCCAGATGACGAGCATCCAACAGCCGTGCTTCGTCATGGCCGGCCTCCGTCGTCAAGCACAAGCCGCTGCGATCCGTCCGCCGTCGCAAGCGTCACGGCCGCGCGGTCGATACGCACCACGCGCGCGGCCCCCAGCACCTCGCCAGGTGCGACGGCCGTGAACGCGCCGTCGCCGTCGTCGAACAACGCGAGACCGGTACGCGCGTCGCGAATCGTGCCGGCAAGGCGGGCTGCGCACCCCGCCGCTTCGGCGAGGCCCCCCTCGTCGAATGGATCGGCGTCGGGCGCAGCGGCGCGAACCGGCGTGTTGCCCGCCGCGGCCGTTGTCGCCTGCAGCGCCGGAAATACGTCGACGGACATATCCACCCGCGCCGCCGACATGCCACGCTCGATACGCAGCGCCGACGGTACCGCCAACACCGGGAAGCGCGCCAGCCCGCCAACCATATGCAGCAACGCGTGAAAGCCGCCGTCCGCGGCGATGTGTACGGTGCGTCGGCCGTCCGGTGCCGCGCCATCGGCGCGCTGCGGTTCGATCGATACGCCGTGCAACCCGCTCGACGCGGCGAGATCGGCCAGCGCCAGCATCAGCGCGGCCCATTCCGGCGTAGGCGGCAAGCGATCGTCACGCGTCGACGCAGGATGCCCGTCGCGTCGTTGTCCGGCGGAAGCCAGGACGCGCTGCGCGTCGGCCGCGCGCGCCTGCGCCGCGGCGAGCAACGCGCGACTACGTGCCAGCCCGCTCCAGTCGGCCGCATTCGCCAGATGAATGCTGCCTGCCAGCACGGCCGCGAACGCCAGCACGCAACCCGCGGCATGCGCGGCGGCCGCCGACACGCGCGGCATGTGGCCCGCCCTGGCGCCCGCGCGCAGCGCCGGCCAATGCGCGAGCGCCGTCATGCGCCCCCTCCCGACACCGTCCGCGACGACGTCGCATCGTGCCAGCGCAACTGCACCGAGAACCGGAACGGCATCCCGGCCGTCGAAGCCGGCGCATCCGACGCAGGCTTCAACGTATCTATATCGATCCGCCAGTCGCGCTGCTCGCGCGCCATCGCGGCGAGCCACAGCGCAGCCGCCCGGTAACTCGCGGCGCGCGCATCGAGCACGGCGCCGGTCGTCGTCATGCGCAGCGCATCGAGCCGGACATGATCGGCGCGCACCTGCTTCAGGGTCGCCAGCAACCCGGCCACGCGCCGGTAAGGTGCGGCCAGCGCAGCCGCCTGCGCGTCGCGTCGCGCGACGGCGGCGGCTGCATCGGCCGCGCGCGTCGCAACGGCCACCCGCGGCTGCACCTGTCGCAGCCGCGCCTCCACGCCGGCGCGCTCGGCATCCACCCGCCACCGCGACAACACCGCAGCGCCCGTCCACAGACCGGCGCCAAGCACGCCGAGCAGGATCGCCACACCGCACTGCGTGGCCCGCCGACGCCGCAATGCCCGCGCCAACCGCTCGCGGTACGGCAGCAGGTTGAAGTCGCCGAGTACCGCCTGTACGAGCTGCTGCGCCGCCGCGCCGTCTCCGTTTGCCGCCACGTGACCGGCCGTCATTCCCACACCCCACGCAACGCGAGCCCGAACGCGACGGCAAACGCCGGGCCGCCTGGCACGGCGGCGCGCGCGCACGGCAGGCCGTCCCAGCCCGTGCAGTCGAACGGGACCACTGCCGTGCCGAGCACGTCGCCGATCTCGGCAATCGACGTATCGAAGCGGGCGATACATCGCTCGTCCCCGGCGACGAGTACGCAGCCCACGACCCCCAGCACGCGCCGACGCAACGCATCGGGAAGCGCCTCCGGCAACGTGCCGGACAGGGAGAGCACCTGCATCGCCGACCGTCCCTCGATTCGCCAGCCGCGCACGCCCGCGTCGCAGAACCAGAGCACGGCGTACGCGCCCTGCGCATCGAGTTCGAACCGTGCGGCATAGCGCAGCGCGCGCAGCACGGCGGCCGACTCGCCGTCGATCACCGTCAGGTCGATACCGGCCTGCGCGGCCACGTCGATCCGCCGCTCGAGCAGCGCCAGCGGCGCGACCGCCACCGCGATCTCGCCGGACCGCGCGCCGCCGTAGTGCCGCCAGTCGAACGCGAGACTGTCCGGCGCGAGCCCCGAGATGCGTTCGGCGGCCTGCCGCGCGGCGTCCGGGATGTCGCCGCGCCCGGCCAGATCGAGCGTCGCGGTGCGCATCTCGTCATCGTGCAGCGCCATCACGCCGCGCGCGTCGCACTGCACGTCGGACGCCGACAGCCGCGCCACGGCCGCCGCCAGCGACCGCGCGACCGCCGCCCAACGCGCGTCCTCCGGCCCGCCCGCCAAGCCAACCGGTTCGCGCTCGAGCCCCTCGACGCGCACCTCCGCTTCCCTGCCGCGCCGGCTCAGCACGGCCACCCTCACTTCGTGCGCACCGACGTCGATTCCCGTCGACCGGTGCCTGCCCTGTGCAAACCGCGCCACCCATCGTCCTGCCATCCCAGCCTCCCGAGATCGTCGCGGCCCATGCCGCGCATCCGAGACCTGATTCTGCAAAGCGACGCGCGCCGCCGACAGTCGGCCAAACGGCCAGCATTGGTCCACGGCGGCCGTGCACGGACTATGCTGACGGCACGCCGACCCGCGGCTTGGCGACGGGCGGCCCCCGCGTCAGGAGCGCTCTTACCGGGCAGCTATAATCGCGGGACTGTTTTCCGGTATGCCTATGCAATCCACGACTCCTACGTCCCCGCCTCCCGCCCCGGAGCCGAAGAAGCGGCCCTGGTGGCAAAAAGTCCTGCTCGGCTTCGCCGCGATGTGCGTGGCCCTCGTCGTGGCCGGCGGCCTCGTGCTCGGCTACGCGCTCGTCGTGGCCTGGCCGAACATGCCGTCGCTCGATGCGCTGACCGACTATCGCCCGAAGGTGCCGCTGCGCATCTACACGTCCGATCACGTGCTGATCGGCGAATTCGGCGAGGAGCGCCGCGACGTCGTCCATTTCAAGGACGTGCCCGACTCGCTGAAGAAGGCGATCCTCGCGATCGAGGATGCGCGCTTCTACGATCACGGCGGCGTCGACCTCACCGGCATCATCCGCGCCGGCTTCGTCGCGCTGACGAACGGCCACGCGTCGCAGGGCGCGAGCACGATCACGATGCAGGTCGCACGCAACTTCTTCCTGTCGAGCGAGAAGACCTACACGCGCAAGATCTACGAGATGCTGCTCGCGTACCGGATCGAGCGCGCGCTGACGAAGGATCAGATTCTCGAGGTCTACATGAATCAGATCTATCTCGGCCAGCGCGCGTACGGCTTCGCGAGCGCCGCACGGGTCTATTTCGGCAAGGACCTGAAGGACATCACGCTCGCGGAAGCCGCGATGCTCGCGGGGCTGCCGAAGGCGCCGTCCGCGTACAACCCGGTCGTCAACCCGAAGCGCGCGAAGGTACGCCAGGAATATATCCTGCAACGGATGCTCGAGCTGAACTTCATCACGCGCGAACAGTACGACGAAGCGTCCGCGCAGCCGCTCGTCGTCAAGGGTCCGGGCCGCGATTTCAGCGTGCACGCGGAGTACGTCGCCGAAATGGTCAGACAGATGATGTACGCGCAGTACCGTGAGGAAACCTACACGCGCGGCTTCAACGTCGTCACGACGATCGATTCCGCGGATCAGCAGGTCGCGTACACCGCGCTGCGCAAGGGCATCATGGATTACGAGCGCCGTCACGGCTATCGCGGGCCGGAAGGCTTCATCGAGCTGCCGGCCGGTGCCGACGACCGCGAACAGGCGATCGACGACGCGCTGCTCGAGCATCCCGACAACGGCGAGCTGATCGCCGCGGTCGTGACGGCCGCGAGCCCGCGCCAGATCACGGTGGCGTTCATCGACGGCAGTACCGCGACGATCGACGGCGACAACCTGCGCTTCGCGTCAGGCGCGCTGTCGGCCAACGCGCAGCCGAACCGCCGGATCCGCCCGGGCGCGATCGTCCGCGTGGTGAAGAACGACGCCGGCAAGTGGTCGATCACGCAGTTGCCGCAGGTCGAGGGTGCGTTCCTGTCGATCGTCCCGCAGGACGGCGCGATCCGCTCGCTCGTCGGCGGCTTCGACTACAACAAGAACAAGTTCAACCACGTCACGCAGGCATGGCGGCAACCGGGTTCGTCGTTCAAGCCGTTCATCTACTCGGCGTCGCTCGACAAGGGCCTCGGGCCGGCGACCGTGATCAACGACGGCCCGCTGTATTTTAGCGCCGCGGAAACGGGCGGCCAGCCGTGGGAGCCGAAGAACTACGGCGGCGGCTTCGAGGGCCCGATGTCGATGCGCACCGCGCTGCAGCGCTCGCGCAACCTCGTGTCGATCCGGATCCTGAACCACATCGGCACGAAATACGCGCAGCAATACATCACGCGCTTCGGCTTCGACGCCGGGGGGCCCCCCCCCCCCCCCCGGGGGGGCCCCCCCCCCCCCCCCCCCCCCCCCCCCCGCCCGGGCGCCCCCCCCCCCCGGCCAGGTCACGCCGCTGCAAATGGCAGGCGCGTACTCGGTCTTCGCGAACGGCGGCTACCGCGTCAATCCGTACCTGATCGCCGAGGTCACCGATCCGAACGGCGCGATCGTCGCGCGCGCGCAGCCGCTCGTCGCCGAGCAGAACGCGCCGCGCGCGATCGACGCGCGCAACGCGTACGTGATGAACAGCCTGCTGCAGAGCGTCGCGCAGCGCGGCACGGGCGCGCGGACCAACGTGCTGAAGCGCGCCGACCTCGCGGGCAAGACCGGCACGACGAACGACTCGCACGACGCCTGGTTCGCCGGCTACCAGCACACGCTCGCCGCGATCGCGTGGATCGGCTACGACAATCCGCGCAGCCTCGGCGATCGCGAAACCGGCGGCGGCCTGTCGCTGCCGGTCTGGATCGACTACATGGGTGCGGCGCTGAAGGGCGTGCCGGAATTCAAGCCGACGGTGCCGGACGGCGTCGAGTCGCTCGGCGGCGAGCTGTATTTCACCGAGTTCACGCCGGGGCACGGCTTCGTGTCGACGGTCGGCGTGCCGCAGGCGCCGGCCGCGCAGAACGTCGACGAGGCCGTGCCGCACGTCGACGAACAGGAAAAGCAGGACATCATGAACCTGTTCCAGGGCCACTGACCCGCGGCCCGACCATGAAAAAAGCGCCCCGCGGGGCGCTTTTTCTTTGGGCACGACATTCGGGACCCGCTGCCCCGGCCGTCACGCGCCGAACGTGATCGGCAGGCCGGCCTGCTGCGTCGCGTATTCGGTGAGCGCCGAGAAGAACTCGGTGCCCGTGCGCGTATCGCGCCACGCACCGTCGACGAAACGGTAGTGGAATCCACCGGCCTTCGCGGCGATCCACACTTCCTTCATCGGCGGTTGCAGGTTGACGATGATCTTCGAGCCGTTTTCGAACGTCAGCGTCAGCACGCTGCCGTTGCGCTCCAGATCGATGTCGTGATCGCCGTCGTTCGCGACGTCCACGGTACGCTCGACGGCCGCCAGCACGGCCTCGGCACGGGCCAGGTATTCAGTATCGGACATGCTAAACTCTATCGGTTAAATTGTTCAGGGACGATCATGCGAGTCGTTTTCCGGATGAGCGCGATTGTAGCGGCTTTGGCGATTCTTGCCGGCTGCGGTCAAAGCGGCGCGCTCTATCTGCCCACCGTACCCCCGATGCCCAAGCCGATCCAGCAGCAGAACACGCCGCCGTCGGACGTGAAACCGACCGACGAAAACGCGTCGTCCGACGAGACGCCCGACACGTCCGGCTCGCCGCTCACGCTGTCGCCCGAACTGTCGAGCACCGCATCGACCATGCCCGCCCCGGCATCGGGCCCGGCAGCCACGAAGTAACGACGCGATGCCGCCCGCGCGGCGCGCGCAACGAGGCGATGACTCCCCGGTCATCGCCTTTTGTTTTTTCGGGCCGCCGCGTCACGCACGCACGCGCCGCCAGCCCCACGCAACCACCCGCCAGCCGAGCAGCGCGGCGACGATCGCCGCGTAGAGCTTCGGCTGCGCGAGATCGTGCTTGCCGGCCCGCATCCACCAGAAGTGCAGCACGCCGAACAGCGCGATCGCATAGATCGCGCTGTGCAGCGTCGCCCAGTGGCGCCCCAGCCGGCGCACCATCGCGCGCGGCGACGTCGCGGCGAGCGGAATCAGCAGCACGAACGCCGCGAAGCCGACGGTGATGAACGGGCGCTTGCCGACGTCCTTCAGGATCGCGACGACGTCGAACCACTTGTCGAACCACAGGTAGGTCGTGAAATGCAGCGTCGCGTAAAAGAACGCGAACAGCCCGATCATCCGGCGAAAGCGCAGCAGCGACGCGAAGCCCGTGATGCGCCTGAGCGGCGTGACGGCAAGCGTGATGCACAACAGGACGAGCGTCCACAAGCCGGTCGAGCGCGTGATGAATTCGATCGGGTTCGCGCCCAGCCGGTCCGTCAGCCCGAACAGCACGACGCGCGCGAGCGGATACAGGCCGGCCGCGAACGCCAGCACCTTGGCCGGTGCGAGCCAGCGCGGCGCGGCGGGACGGATCGCACCGGTCCGCGCGGTGCGTGCGGCCGACCGGACACCCGCGGCGCGCTCGGAAGTGAGCGTCGAAGGACGCATGTCGTTTCTCACCGTCGTGCTCAGAAATTCTTCTTCAGGTCCATGCCCTGATACATCGAGGCGACCAGATCGCCGTAGCCGTTGAACATCAGTGTCTTGCGCTTCGGCGTGAAAAAGCCGTCCTCGCCGATGCGCCGCTCGGTCGCCTGGCTCCAGCGCGGATGATCGACGTTGGGGTTCACGTTCGAATAAAAGCCGTACTCGTTCGCGGCGTACGTGTTCCAGCTCGTCTTCGGCTGCTTGTCGACGAAGCGGATCTTCACGAGCGACTTCGCGCTCTTGAAGCCGTACTTCCACGGCACGACGATCCGCACCGGCGCGCCATTCTGGTTCGGCAGTACCTGGCCGTAGACGCCCATCGTCAGCAGCGTCAGCGGATTCATCGCCTCGTCCATGCGCAGCCCTTCCGAATACGGCCAGTCGAGCACGGGCGTCGACAGGCCGGGCATTTGCGACGGATCGGCCAGCGTGACGAACTGCACGTATTTCGCGTTGCCGGTCGGCTGCACGCGCTTGATCAGCTCGGACAGCGGCACGCCGATCCACGGGATCACCATCGACCAGCCCTCGACGCAGCGCAGCCGGTACACGCGCTCCTCGAGCGGCGCGAGCTTCAGCAACTCGTCGAGATCGAACACTTTCGGGTGCTGCACCTCGCCTTCGACGCTCACGCGCCACGGGCGCGGCCGCAGCGTGCCGGCGTTCTGCGCCGGGTCGCTCTTGTCGGTGCCGAATTCGTAGAAGTTGTTGTAGGACGTGATGTCCTTGAACGGCGTCACCTTGTCGATGGCGACGAACTTCGGGTTCGTTTTTGCCGCGAGCTTCGCCGCGCGCGGATCGGGCGACGCATACGCGGCGAGCGCCGCGCCGCTGGCGCCAAACAGGCCGCCCGCGGCCGCGAGGCCGGCCGCCTGCAATACGCGCCGCCGGTTCTCGAACACCGCGCGCGGGGTGATCTCGCTCGGCGCGATGTCCGCGCCGGTCAGTACGTTACGCAAAGGGCGTTTGATCCACATCGTGCAGTTCCTCCCGCATGCGCGGCGCGCATGCTTCATCAGCGTTCGACCCGGCCCGTCACGCGCCGTTCGACGCCCGGTTCGCCCGCCGCGTTACAAAAGAAAACCGCCGGGCACGCAGTGCACCGGCGGTTCGATAGTCGGACGAGCGTCGGAAATCTTACAGTTTGCCGTAGCTGTGCAGCCCGGACAGGAACATGTTGACGCCGAGGAACGCGAACGTCGTGACCAGCAGGCCGGTGAGCGCCCACCACGCGGCCACCGCGCCGCGCAGGCCCTTCATCAGCCGCATGTGCAGCCACGCCGCGTAGTTCAGCCACACGATCAGCGCCCAGGTTTCCTTCGGATCCCAGCTCCAGTAGCCGCCCCACGCTTCGGCCGCCCACAGCGCGCCGAGGATCGTCGCGATCGTGAAGAACGCGAAACCAACCGCGATCGACTTGTACATCACGTCGTCGAGCACTTCCAGCGTCGGCAGGCGATCCGCGAGGATCCCGCGCTCCTTCATCAGATACGCGACCGACACCATCGCCGACAGCGCGAAGCTGCCGTAGCCGATGAAGTTCGCCGGCACGTGGATCTTCATCCACCAACTTTGCAGCGCCGGCACGAGCGGCTGAATCTGCTGCGCATCGCGTGCGACCGAGTACCACATCAGGAAGCCGACCGCCGCGCTGATGACCAGCAGCACGAACGCGCCGAGCGAACGCGTGCCGTAGTGGCCTTCGTAATACAGATAAAGCAGCGCGGTGATCAGGCTGAACAGGACGAACACTTCATACAGGTTCGACACGGGGATATGCCCGACGTCCGCACCGATCAGGTAGGACTCGTACCAGCGCACCATCAGCCCGGTGAAGCCCATCAGCACGGCGACCCACGTGAGCTTCTGGCCGATCGCGGCGCCCGTTTCGGAGCGCGCGAGCAGGCCGATCCAGTAGAAGATCGTCGCGAGCACGAACAGCGCGCTCATCCACAGGATCGCCGACTGGCTCGACAGGAAGTACTTGAGGAAGAACGCCGAATCGGCGCGCGCGAGATCGCCCTGGTAGATCTGGATCGACAGCAGCGACAGCACGGCGATCGACGCCATCATCAGCCGCGCGGGCTTCCAGCGCCAGCCGAGCGCGACAAGCGCCGGCACGGTGCCGATCATCACCGCCTTGTCGTAGTAATCCATGTGCGCGTTGTAGTGCACGAGCGCATAGCCCGCGCCCGCCACCAGCGCCAGCGCGAACAGCCAGTCGAACAGCGACAGGCGCGCGAGGAACGGACGGTCGTCGAACAGCGGCGACGCTGCCGGCGCCGTACGGGAAGAGGAAACTTGCGTGAGATCCATGATGTTACCGGGTGGAATTCTCGGAATCGGAACCGCCGCCGGCAGGCGCGCGGGCCGTCGAAGCCGCACCGGCGGGTGCGGCGTCGCGAGGTGCGGCGTGCAAGGCGGCGCCGGCCGCGTCGCGCGTCTGC
The DNA here is from genome assembly GCF_018417615.1 of Burkholderia sp. LAS2. NCBI lineage: Bacteria > Pseudomonadati > Pseudomonadota > Betaproteobacteria > Burkholderiales > Burkholderiaceae > Burkholderia > Burkholderia sp. LAS2. Next base: position 816,328 of record NZ_CP071052.1, on the reverse strand, counting down.
ACGAATTCTTTCTCGAAATCGAAGGTCTTGCGGGCCGTGGACATGGCCATCACCACCTCGACGCCCGAACCGGCGTCCTTCAGCCAGAACCAGAGCCGCCGCTCGCGCACGTAGAACATCGAGAAGATGCCGGCGACCAGCAGCAGGCTGCCAAGATACACCAGATTCTTGCCGGGCGCGCGCGTCAGCTGAAATACCGAAGCTTGCACCTGCTTGAAGGAGTCAAGCTGCAAATAGACCGGCGATCCATACAGGAAGCTGTCGGATAGCGCATTGATCGCGTTCTGCACGAAGCGGATCGTGTCGGCGCCTTGTTGCGCGGCCGGCTCGCCCGCATGCTCGCGCGCGATCTGCCACACCTCCCACATCGAGCCCTCGAGCATCCGCAACAGCAGGCTCGCGGCCTTCTCCTGCTCGCCCTTCGGCACCGAGCGGTCGATGAACGTCGCCACCGCCTGGAAGCCGCCGATCGGCTGGCCGTCCGCGCCGCGGCCGACGCTGTCGTCGCTCGCCGCGAAAAGGGTCAGCACCTTCGACGCACTGTCCTGCAGGCGGCCGCGCAGCGACGCGTCGCCCGGCAGCGAGCGCTGCGCGAAGCGCGCGGCGGCCTCGGTGCGCACGGCCGGATCCTCGAGCGCGGCGCGCAGGCGCATCCATTCGCCGATCGAATCCTGGCTGTCGGCCGGAATCCGCATGTAGCGGAACGGATCGTTCGGACTCGCGCGCACGCCGGCGAGGAACACGCGCTCGCCGTTCATGTCGACGGGTAGCATGTAGTTGTTGAATTCGCGCGCCTGGCCGTCCTTGCCGCGAATCTTGTACTGCACCGACGGCCCGATGTTGTGGAGCTGTGTCGGCTTCGACGTCTTCGCGCCCGAGCCGAGCCGCTCGTCGAACACTTCCTTCAGCGAGCTGGTGGTCGCGACGCCGCGCACGTCCGGCTTGCCTTTCGCGTCGGCCATGTTCTCGACGTTGATCGCGCGGAAATCGGAGAATTCGATCGTGTCGCCGTCGGCGCCCGGGACCTGCAGCGGCGCCGAGCTGCCGATCGTGCCCTTCACGGGGACGGTCGCCGCGTGGCTGCCCGTCATCGGATAGGCCGTCATCTGCATCTGCGAGCCGCCGTCCTGGAAGCTCGACTGATAGATCGACACGCCCTTGTACGTGAACGGCTTGTTGACCTCCACCCGCGCCGGGATCTTCCGGCCGGTCTCGCGATCGATCACGACGATGTCGCTCGCGAACAGCTTCGGCATGCCGGTCGTGTAGTAATCGACGATGAATTTGTCGAGCTGGATCGAGAACGGCAGATCCTGAATCAGCGAGCCGCTCGGCTGGTTCAGGATCGCGGTCGACACGAACTGGCCCTCCGGCACCCACGCGTAGCCGCGGAAGGTCGGGTTCGACGCGGACAGCCGATGGTCGGGCGAGATATCGCTGATCGTCGCGCTCGTGTTGACCGGGCTCTTGCCGAACATCAGCATCTGGAATTTGATCGGCAGGTTGCTGTCGAGCAGGCCGCCGATACAGATCACGACGATCGCGAGGTGCGCGGAGATATAGCCCCACTTGGTCATCGCGCCGCGCTTCGCGGAGATCAGCGTCGCGCCGTCGGTTTCACGCACGACGTGCTTGTAGCCAGCCTTCGTGACGAAGGCGGCGAGCGTCGCCGCGACGCTCGCGCGCGTGCCGGACGCCGTGTATTCGGCCTTGTGGTGGAAGGCGCGCAGGCTGCCTTCGCGGACCTTGTCCTTCCAGCTCTTCGCATCGGCGAGCATCTTCGGCGCGTTGCGGATCACGCACAGCGAGATCGACGTGACGAGGAAGATCAGGATCAGCATGAACCACCACGCGCTGTACACGTTGTACAGGCCGAGCGAACGGAAGATGTCCGCCCAGAACGGCCCGAACTGGTTCACGTAGTTCGGATACGGATCGTCCTGGGTCAGGACCGTGCCGATGATGCTCGCGATCGACAGCACCACCAGCAGCGCGATCGCGAAACGCATCGAGCTCAGCAACTCGACCGCACGTTTCGACGCACCCTGACCCGACTTCGACTGCAACCCCGACGTGGTAACGCTCATTCAAACTCCGACTAAGGGGAAACCACCCCCACGCTCACTATGTTCGCTCGGGGAGCGCAGCTCCCCATCGCCTGCCAGCCGCGCCATCCCGGCCCGGCGAGTGCCGGCAAAAAAGAAGGGCGAGGCAACCGCGACGGCGCGGCGCCCCACCCTTTTCTTGTTCTGACTCCGGCCGCCCTTCGGGCGCCCGGTCATTCCATTCGCGGCTGACGCAGGCCCGCGATGTAATCCGCGACGGCCTTGATCTCGGTATCCGACAGCCGCGACGCGATCTGATGCATCGCCTCGTTGTTGTTGCGCGCGCCGGCACCCTGCTGGAACGCGGTCAACTGCGCGACCGTGTAATCGGCCCATTGCCCCGACAGACGCGGGTACTGGACCGGGATCCCCTGCCCCGTCGGCCCGTGGCAGCTCGCGCAGGCGGGAACGCCCTTTTCCGCGATGCCGCCGCGATAGATCTTCTGGCCGATCGGCACCGTCGCCGCATTGCGTGCGGTACCGAGCTTCGTCGTCTGCGACCCGTAGTACGCGGCGACGTTGCGCATGTCGTCCGCGCTCAACGCGCTCGCGAATCCGACCATCACCGCGTTGTTACGCACCGGCCCCTTCGCGCCCGGCTGCGTCTTGAAGTCGTTCAACTGCTTGACCAGATATTCGGGATGCTGGCCGGCGAGCTTCGGGAAACTGCCCGACGCGCTGTTGCCGTCGGCGCCGTGACACGACGCGCAGACCTGCCCGGCAATCGCCTTGCCGCGGTCCAGATCCGGCTTGGCCGCATCTGCCGCGTTTGCCTCCGCTACGAAACCTACGAACCCTGCTGCAACCTGAAGCACCATCAGAGACTTGCACAGTCGATTCATTCGCACACCCTGTTTCGTCTTGTGGGAATTTGAGGTTCTGCAAAAAACGACGGCGTTCAGTCTACCGCAGAAGCCACATAAAAGCGCGAGGCAGGCGCCCGGTGGCCTTCGGCAAAACCGCCGTATTGTACAATATCGTGCTGAAAGCTCCCGCGCCTATCGGGGCTACCCCGCCTCCACCACGCGGCTCGCGCCGCCCGTCCTTCCGGTTCCCATGGCCTTTCTGCTCCATCAAGCCCGCTTCTACACGACCGTCAACCATCTGCGCGACCTGCCGCCGACGGTCCAGCCGGAAATCGCGTTCGCGGGCCGCTCGAATGCCGGCAAGTCGACGGCGATCAACGTGCTGTGCAACCAGAAGCGGCTGGCCTTCGCGTCGAAGACGCCCGGCCGCACGCAGCATATCAACTACTTCTCCGTCGGCCCGGCCGCCGAGCCCGTCGCGAACCTCGTCGATCTGCCCGGCTACGGCTATGCGGAAGTGCCCGGCGCCGCGAAGGCGCACTGGGAAATGCTGCTGTCGTCCTATCTCGCGACGCGCTCGCAGCTCTGCGGCCTGATCCTGATGATGGATTCGCGCCGTCCGCTGACCGATCTCGATCGGCGCATGATCGAGTGGTTCGCGCCGACCGGCAAGCCGATCCACACGCTGCTGACCAAGTGCGACAAATTGACGCGCCAGGAAAGCATCAACGCGTTGCGCAACACGCAGAAGGGGCTCGACGCGTATCGCGACCAGGGCGTGAAGGGCAAGCTGACGGTCCAGCTGTTCTCGGCGCTGAAGCGCACGGGGCTCGACGAGGCCCATGAACTGATCGAGAGCTGGCTGCGGCCGTCCGTCGCCGACGAAAACAGCGAGCCTGTAGCACAATGAGCGGGCAACGCGCGGCTGGGATCGGCCGTGCGCACCTGACGGCGCCTGCGGATTCGGCCGGCTCATAAAAAAACCCGCCGTTGAACGGCGGGTCAAACAGCCTAATCGAAAAACGACAGGCACCCGCTCAGGGAGGAGAAGCGGGGAGCTGCACGCAACGCGTGCCGCTCGATCGCTATCATATACCAACGATCTCGAAAATGACCTAAGGGTTCCGTAAGGTCCTTCTTGCCCTGATTTCTGCCAAATCGCCATGAGCTTCCATCCGCTTCATCGTCCGCGCCGGATGCGCCGCGACGACTTCTCCCGCCGCCTGATGCGCGAAAACCGCCTGACCACCGACGACCTGATCTACCCGGTATTCGTCGTCGAAGGCACCAACGAGCGCCAGCCCATCCCGTCGATGCCCGGCGTCGAGCGCGTGTCGGTCGATCTGCTGATGCACGTCGCCGAGCAGTGCGTCGAACTCGGCGTGCCCGTGCTGTCGCTGTTCCCGGCCATCGAGCCGTCGCTGAAGACACCCGACGGCCGCGAGGCGGCCAATCCGGAAGGCCTGATCCCGCGCGCGGTGCGCGAGCTGAAGAAGCACTTCCCCGAACTGGGCGTGCTGACCGACGTCGCGCTCGATCCGTACACGAGTCACGGCCAGGATGGCGTGCTCGACGAAAACGCCTATGTGATCAACGACGACACGATCGAGATCCTGGTCGACCAGGCGCGTGCGCAGGCGGAAGCCGGCGTCGACATCGTCGCGCCGTCGGACATGATGGACGGCCGCATCGGCGCGATCCGCGAGATGCTGGAAAGCGACGGCCATATCCATACGCGGATCATGGCCTATTCGGCGAAGTTCGCATCGGCGTTCTACGGCCCGTTCCGCGATGCGGTCGGTTCGGCGTCCAACCTGGGCAAGGGCAACAAGATGACCTACCAGATGGATCCGGCGAACAGCGACGAAGCGCTGCGCGAAGTGCGCCTCGACATCGACGAAGGCGCCGACATGGTGATGGTCAAGCCCGGCATGCCGTATCTCGACATCGTGCGCCGCGTGAAAGACGAGTTCCGCTTCCCGACCTACGTGTACCAGGTGAGCGGCGAATACGCGATGTTGAAGGCGGCCGCGATGAACGGCTGGCTCGACCACGACAAGGTCGTGCTCGAATCGCTGCTCGCGTTCAAGCGTGCGGGCGCCGACGGCGTGCTCACGTACTTCGCGCTCGATGCCGCGCGTCTGCTGAAAGCGCAGCGCTGATCGCGCGCCGGCACGCGCCAGCAAAAACGGCGGGACACCTCGGTGTTCCGCCGTTTTTTGTTTACCGTCGATCGCGACCGTCAGCCGGCCGCGGATCTTCCGTTCGCCGGTCGCCGCAGCCGCCCGTCGTCATACCGTCGGAACGGCCGCCCGATCGAGGCTGCGCAGGAACGTGTCGGCCGCCTGATAGCCGACCACGCGGCCGATCTCGCGGCCATTGCGATCGAAGAAGATGATGCCCGGCGGCCCGAACAGATTAAAGCGCTTGAGCAGCGCCTGATCGTCCGGGTTGTTCGCGGTGACGTCCGCGCGCACGAGGTGAAGCTGCGCGAGCCGCGCCTGCACGCGCGCGTCGGTGAAGGTCAGATGCTCCATCTCCTTGCAGCTCACGCACCAGTCGGCGTAGAAGTCCAGCATCACCGGCTGGCCCGACGTCTTCAGCAGCGCGTCGAGTTCGCCGCTGGAGCGCACCGGGGCAAACGCGGGGCCGTCCTGCGCGGCAGCCGCGCCGGCCGTCGCCGCGCCGCCGGACGCCACCGTACGCGCCGCCAGCACGGCCAGCGGCTTGACGGGATCGGTCGAGCCCGCAGCCAGGCCGACGAGCAGCGTCGCGGCCCAGATCGCGAGCGCGGCGCCTACGCCGCGGCCCAGGCGGCGCCAGATCGACGCGGCGCCGGCATTCGGCGTGAACAACCCGAGCGCTGCGGCGGCGATCAGCAGCCACAACGCCGCGAGCACCATCTTCAGCCCGCCCGCCAGCACCGGCCACACGATCCACAGCGCGGCCGCGAGCAGCACGATGCCGAAGAACACCTTCACGCCGTCCATCCACGCGCCTGCGCGCGGCAGCACCGTCCCCGCTCCGACGCCGACGACCAGCAGCGGCACGCCGAGGCCCAGCCCCATCGCGAACAGCGCCGCGCCGCCGAGCCACGCATTGCCGGTGTGCGCGATGAACGCGAGCACCGCGAACAGCGGCGCCGTCATGCACGCGCCGACGACCAGCGCCGACAACGCGCCCATCGCCGCGACCGCGACGAAGTGGCCGCCCTGGCGCGCGCTCGATGCCTCGGCCGCGCCGTTCTGCCAGCGCTCCGGCAGCGCGATGTCCTTGCCCGAGATCAGCGACACCGCGAACGCGCTCAGCAGCACGCCGAACGCGCCGAGCACCCACGGGTTCTGCAACCATGCGCCGAGGCTCTGGCCGACCAGCGCGGCGGCGATGCCGAGCACCGTGTAGACCAGCGCCATGCCGACCACGTAGGTCAGCGACAGCGCGAAGCCGCGTGCATGCGTCGCGCGCGTGCCCTGGCCGATGATGATCGCGGACACGATCGGAATCATCGGGTACGAACACGGCAGCAGGCTCAGCACGACACCCGCGACGAAATAGAGCGCGACGATCGTGAAGAAGCCGTGGCCTTCGAGCAGCGACTGCGCGAAATCGGCGCTCGTGACCTTGTCGAACCAGCTGCCCGCGGCAGCCGTGTCGCCGGACGGCGACGCGGCGCCGAGCGCGGCGCCATCGACCTTCATCACGTGCTCGGCCGGCGGATAACAGATCCCTTCGTCCGCACACCCTTGCGACGTCACCGCGAGCTCGAACGGCCCGGCCGCCTGCTTCACCGGCACGTGAACGACGACTTCATCGCGGTAGGTCTCGACGTCCTTCTGGAACGTCTGGTCGAACTTCACGTGGCCGGCCGGGAATTGCGGCTCGCCGAGCGTGGCTTGGCCGCTTTTCACCGCGAACGCGAAGCGCTCGCGGTACATGTAGTAGCCGTTGGCGATCTTGAAGCGGACGTCCACCTGTCCCGGCGATTCGCTCGCGCTGAACTTGAACGCAACCGACGGATCGAGGAAATCGTCGGCCGCACGCGCGGCGGACAACCCGCCCAGCACGAGCACGAGCACGAACGACAACAGGACCGCAAGAAACCGCAGCGCGCGCACGCGCACCGAAAGCGCCATACCGTTAAACATGAAATAAACGTTGAGTTTCGTTGGTCACCCATTGGCCATACGCGGCCGATGCCGTCGTCTGCCACGAGACGATTTCAGGCGTCTCGTACGGATGATGCGCGAGAATAAATCGCTCCAGTTCGAGCGCCCGAACCGGGCTCGTCTTGAACAGCAACTGGATCTCGTCGGCCGTTTCGACCTTGCCCTGCCAGTGATAGCGCGACTTGATCGTACCGAGCTCCGACACGCACGCGGCAAGCCGCGCGTCGAGCGCGCCGTCGGCGAGCGCCGCGGCCGTCGGCGCATCGGGGACCGTCGTCAGCATCAGCACCACTATCATCCGCTCTCCTCGCTGGTCTGCAGGCGCCTGCCGGCGCCGGTTACCCGCCCAGGGACCGCACCGGTTGCCCGTATCGTAGCGCAGCCCGCGCAACGCTGCCGGCACCAGCCTGCGACAATCGACCGCAACCGGCATCCCAAAAACAAAAAGGGCCAAGCAATCGCTCGGCCCCTTTCAGATCCTGCTGCGTACCGGAAGCTTATTCAGCTTCTTGCACGTTTTCCGTTTCGTCGACTTCCGGACGGTCGAGCAGTTCGACCAGTGCCATCGGTGCGTTGTCGCCCACGCGGAAGCCGAACTTCAGCACGCGCAGGTAGCCGCCCGGACGGTTCGCGAAACGCGGACCGAGCACGTCGAACAGCTTCGCGACCGAGTCACGATCGCGCAGGCGGTTGAACGCCAGGCGACGGTTTGCCAGCGACGGCTTCTTGCCAAGCGTGATCAGCGGCTCGACGACTTTACGGAGTTCCTTCGCCTTCGGCAGCGTCGTCTTGATGACTTCGTGCTCGATCAGCGAGTTGGACATGTTACGGAGCATAGCCAGACGGTGGCTGCTCGTGCGGTTCAGTTTCCGCAGACCATGACGATGGCGCATTTCAGTTTCCTTGATTCAAAGTTTTGGTCCAGCTCTTCTATCGCGCCTCGGAGGGCGCACGGGCCGGTAACGAAAAAAGCAAGATGCGGATTTTAAAGGAAAATCCGCATCTTTGCCAACTACAGCGATAGCCAGGCTACAACCGGGATTACTTGTCGAGACCAGCCGGCGGCCAGTTCTCGAGCTTCATGCCCAGCGTGAGACCGCGCGAAGCGAGCACTTCCTTGATCTCGTTGAGCGACTTGCGACCGAGGTTCGGCGTCTTCAGCAGCTCGTTTTCCGTGCGCTGGATCAGATCGCCGATGTAGTAGATGTTCTCGGCCTTCAGGCAGTTCGCCGAACGAACCGTCAGCTCGAGATCGTCCACCGGACGCAGCAGGATCGGATCGATCTGCGGTGCACGCGACGGCGCTTCGGCTGCCGTTTCCGTGCCTTCCAGCGCCGCGAACACGGACAACTGGTCGACCAGGATGCGGGCCGACTGGCGGATCGCTTCTTCCGGCGTGATCACGCCGCTCGTCTCGATGTTCATCACGAGCTTGTCGAGGTCGGTACGCTGCTCGACCCGTGCGCTTTCGACCGCATAGCTCACGCGGCGAACCGGCGAGAACGATGCGTCGAGGACGATGCGGCCGATGATCTTGGCCGTGTCTTCGCCGTAGCGACGGACGTTGCCGGGCACATAGCCGCGACCCTTTTCGATCTTGATCTGAACGTCGAGCTTGCCGCCCTTCGACAGGTGCGCAATCACGTGATTCGGGTTGATGACTTCGCAATCGTGCGCCAGCTCGATATCGCCGGCCGTCACGACGCCTTCACCTTCCTTGCGCAGCGTAACCGTCACTTCGTCACGATTATGCAGCTTGAACACCACGCCCTTCAGGTTCAGCAGCAGGTTGACGACGTCTTCCTGCACGCCATCCAGCGTCGAGTACTCGTGCACCACGCCTGCGATCGTGACTTCGGTCGGCGCGTAGCCTACCATCGACGACAGCAGCACGCGGCGAAGCGCATTGCCCAAGGTGTGGCCGTAACCGCGTTCGAACGGTTCCATGACCACCCTCGCGTGGTTCTCGCCCAGCGATTCCACGGCGATGATCTTGGGTTTCAGCAAACTGGTTTGCATGGGCTTTCCTTTTCAATACCCTCGGCTCGTTACACCGATAAGGCTGACCGGTAACAACCAGAAAATAAACAGCCGAGGCCCCTCCTTGCGCAACGCAATCGGGGTACCTCGGCCGTCAATCGGATTAACGCGAATACAATTCGACGATCAGGCTTTCGTTGATGTCGCCTGCGATTTCAGCGCGTTCCGGCATTTGCTTGAACGTGCCTTCGAACTTCTTCGCATCGACTGCAACCCAGCTCGGCATGCCGCCTTGCTCGGCCAGCGACAGCGCTTCGACGATACGCGCCTGCTTCTTCGCCTTTTCGCGGATCGCGACGACGTCACCCGCCTTCACTTGCTGCGACGGGACGTTTGCGACGACGCCGTTCACGGTGATCGACTTGTGGCTCACCAGCTGACGCGCTTCAGCGCGGGTCGAGCCGAAGCCCATGCGATACACGACGTTGTCGAGGCGCGACTCGAGCAGTTGCAGCAGGTTTTCACCCGTGTTGCCCTTCCGGCGATCGGCTTCAGCGAAGTAGCGACGGAACTGACGTTCCAGCACGCCGTAGATACGCTTGACCTTCTGCTTTTCGCGCAGCTGCGTACCGTAGTCGGACGTACGTGCGCCCGAGGTACGGCCGTGCTGGCCCGGCTTGCTGTCGAGCTTGCACTTGTCGGCGAGCGAGCGGCGCGCGCTCTTCAGGAACAGGTCGGTGCCTTCACGGCGGGACAGCTTGGCTTTGGGGCCGATATAACGTGCCACTTTGCATTCCTTTATCAATCAGTCACGCGGATCGAAATCCGCGCTAGTCCGCTCCCTTTGGGGCGAACGGTGGGCTTAGTCAATCAAAAAAGCAACGCCCGTCGACGCTGAGCGGCGACAGGCAATGCGCTAGCACGAACGTGCCAGCACATCCTTAGATACGACGACGCTTCGGCGGACGGCAGCCGTTGTGCGGAATCGGGGTGACGTCCGAAATCGCGGTGATCTTGATGCCGAGGCCGTGCAGTGCACGCACTGCCGACTCGCGACCCGGGCCCGGGCCCTTGATCCGCACTTCCAGATTCTTCACGCCATATTCCATCGCGACGCGGCCAGCCGATTCAGCTGCGACCTGAGCGGCGAACGGCGTCGATTTGCGCGAGCCCTTGAAGCCCTGGCCGCCCGACGTCGCCCATGCCAGAGCGTTGCCTTGGCGATCAGTGATCGTGATGATCGTGTTGTTGAACGACGCGTGAACGTGAACCACGCCTTCAGCGACGTTCTTCTTAACCTTCTTGCGAACGCGTTGCGCCGCGGTGTTCGAAGCCTTAGCCATTACGTTTTCCTGTAACTGTCAGTTCCGCTTACTTCTTCAGCGCTTGCGCTGCACGACGCGGACCCTTGCGGGTACGTGCGTTCGTACGCGTACGCTGACCGCGCATCGGCAGGCCCTTGCGATGACGGACGCCACGGTAGCAACCGAGGTCCATCAGGCGCTTGATGTTCATCGTCACTTCACGGCGCAGATCGCCTTCGACGACAAACTTGCCCACTTCTTCACGCAGCTTTTCCAGGTCTGCGTCGGTCAGATCCTTGACCTTCTTCGAAAAATCGACGCCAGCTGCCACGCAGATGCTGCGCGAACGGGTGCGGCCGACACCAAAGATAGCCGTCAGGCCGATCTCGGTGTGCTGGTGATTCGGGATGTTAACCCCTGCGATACGAGCCATTGTTTTTCCTCAAACAAAAAGCGCAAACAAACGCGCGGTCAGCCTTGGCGCTGCTTGTGGCGCGGATCCGAGCTGCAGATCACGCGAACGACGCCTTTGCGCTTGATGATCTTGCAATTGCGGCAAATGCGCTTAACCGATGCCATCACTTTCATGATAATACCCTTTTTTCAAATCACTTCGCCCGGAACACGATCCGCGCACGAGACAGATCGTAAGGCGTCAACTCAACCGTCACCTTGTCGCCGGGCAGAATGCGGATGTAGTGCATCCGCATCTTTCCGGAAATATGCCCCAACACGACATGGCCGTTTTCCAGCTTCACACGGAAGGTCGCATTCGGGAGGTTTTCAATCACCTCGCCCTGCATCTGGATTACATCGTCTTTGGCCATAGTCCTTTCAACGCATCGGGATGTTGCCGCCCTTGAAGTTTGCCTTCTTGAGCAGAGACTCATACTGTTGCGACATAACGTACGACTGCACCTGCGCCATAAAGTCCATCGTGACGACGACAATGATCAGCAGCGACGTTCCACCAAAATAAAACGGCACGTTCCAGCGCAGCACCAGGAATTCCGGCAGCAGACACACGAAGACGATGTAGATCGCACCGGCCAGCGTCAGACGCGTGAGGATGCGGTCGATATATCGTGCGGTCTGATCGCCCGGACGGATGCCCGGAACAAACGCGCCGCTCTTCTTCAGGTTGTCCGCGGTCTCCCTGCTGTTGAACACCAGTGCGGTGTAGAAGAAGCAGAAAAACACGATTGCCAGCGTGTACAGCAGCACATAGACCGGCTGGCCCGGCTTCAGCGCTTCCGCAACGTTATGCAACGTATTGGAAATCCAGCTTCCCGTCGGCTGACCGGTACTGAACCAGCCGAGAATCGTTGCCGGGAACAGAATGATCGACGATGCAAAGATCGGCGGAATCACGCCCGACATGTTCAGCTTCAGCGGCAGATGCGACGACTGCCCGCCGTAGATCTTGTTGCCGACCTGGCGCTTCGCGTAGTTCACGAGGATCTTGCGCTGACCGCGTTCGATGAACACGACCAGGTAAGTCACCGCGGCGATCAGAACGACGATGATGATCGCCGAAATGATGCTCATCGAACCCGTACGCACCAGCTCGAACAACCCGCCCACGGCATTCGGGAACCCTGCTGCGATCCCGCCGAAGATGATGATCGAGATACCGTTGCCCAGACCACGCTCGGTAATCTGCTCGCCGAGCCACATCAGGAACATCGTGCCCGTCACCAGCGTCACGACCGTCGTCAGACGGAACAGCGTGCCGGGATCGGTGACGAGGCCCGGCTGGTTTTCCAGCGCGGCCGCGATACCGAATGCCTGGAAGGTCGCGAGCACCACGGTGAAATACCGCGTGTACTGCGTGATCTTCCGTTGCCCTGCCTGCCCTTCCTTCTTCAGCGCCTCGAGCTGCGGCGAAACGATCGCCAGCAACTGCATGATGATCGACGCCGAGATGTACGGCATGATCCCCAGCGCAAAGATCGTGAAGCGGGAAAGTGCGCCACCCGAGAACATGTTGAACATGCCCAGGATGCCGCCCGCCTGGCTCTGGAACAGCTTGGCCAGTTGATCCGGATCGATGCCCGGCACGGGAATGTGCGCGCCGATGCGATAGACGATCAGCGCCAGGAGCAGGAACATCGCTCGCCGGCGCAGATCGCCGAATTTCGCCGTGCTTCGACCGGGTTTTGCAAGACTCGGGCTGTTAGCCAAGTACCTTCTCCGATGAATGCAAGTGACGACGCGCTACGCGTGTCACTCGGCGAACGAACCGCCAGCCGCTTCGATCGCAGCGCGCGCACCCTTGGTGGCACCGAGACCCTTCACGACGATCTTGCGCTTCAGTTCGCCCGTCGCGATGATCTTTGCGCTCTTCGTCAGCTCGCCGACCAGGCCGGCTTGCTTCAGTGCGAGCAGATCGATCTCGTCGACCGGCAGCTTCTCGAGGTCGCCCAGGCGCACTTCACCGACGAATTCCTTCGTCAGCGACGTGAAGCCGCGCTTCGGCAGACGACGTTGCAGCGGCATCTGACCGCCTTCGAAACCGACTTTGTGGAAGCCGCCCGAACGCGATTTCTGACCCTTGTGACCACGGCCAGCCGTCTTGCCGAGGCCCGAACCGATGCCACGACCGACGCGACGCTTGGCGTGCTTGGCGCCAGCTGCCGGCTTCAGGTTATTCAATTCCATATCAACTCCTTGATCCGTAGGGCCGCTTACGCGATGACCTTAACGAGGTACGAGACCTTGTTGATCATGCCGCGGACCGCCGGCGTGTCCTGCAGCTCGCTAACCGAGTTGAGTCGGCGCAGGCCCAGGCCACGCACGGTCGCGCGGTGCGATTCGCGGGTCCCGATCAGGCTCTTCACGAGCTGAACCTTGACAGTTTTTTCAGACATGGTGACCACCCGGGCTTAGCCCAAAATATCTTCGACGGACTTGCCGCGCTTCGCCGCGATGTCTGCCGGGGTCGACTGCTTGCGCAGGCCGTCCAGCGTGGCGCGAACGAGGTTGTACGGGTTCGTCGAACCGTGGCTCTTCGCCACGACGTTCTGAACGCCCATCACGTCGAACACTGCGCGCATCGGGCCGCCTGCGATCACGCCCGTACCTGCCTTCGCCGGAGCGAGGAGGACAGCGGATGCGCCGTGCTTGCCGTGCACTTCGTGCTGCAGCGTGCCGTTCTTGAGCGGCACCTTGAACATGTTGCGGCGAGCTTGTTCCATTGCCTTCTGGACAGCGACCGGCACTTCCTTCGCCTTGCCCTTGCCCATACCGATGCGGCCATCACCGTCGCCAACCACGGTCAGTGCGGCGAAGCCGAGAATACGGCCACCCTTCACGACCTTGGTCACGCGATTGACCGAAATCATCTTTTCGCGAAGGCCGTCGTCGCGCTCGTCAGCCTGAACTTTCGCTTGCATCTTTGCCATGACGAATTCCTTCCTTAGAACTTGAGCCCAGCTTCGCGAGCTGCCTCAGCCAGCGCCTTGACGCGGCCGTGGTAGCGGAAGCCCGAGCGGTCGAAGGCGACGGATTCGATGCCGGCAGCCTTTGCCTTTTCGGCAATACGCTTGCCGATCAGCGTCGCGGCATTGACGTTGCCGCCCTTGCCCGACTTGTCGGCCAGTTCTGCGCGCACTTCTGCCTCGAGCGTCGACGCGCTGGCGAGCACCTTGGTGCCGCAGGGCGAGAACACTTGAGCGTAGATGTGCGTGTTCGTGCGATGCACGGCGAGACGCGCGACCTGCAGCTCAGCGATCTTGATACGCGTCTGGCGAGCGCGGCGCAGGCGAGATTGAGTCTTATCCATGATTGCGCACCCTTACTTCTTCTTCGTTTCTTTGAGGATCACAACCTCGTCGGCATAACGCACGCCCTTGCCCTTGTAGGGCTCCGGCGGACGGTAACCGCGGACTTCCGCAGCCACTTGACCGACTTGTTGCTTATTGATCCCCTTGATCACGATTTCGGTTTGCGTCGGGGTTTCAGCCTTGACGCCTTCCGGCATCTGGTGCACCACCGGGTGCGAGAAACCCAGCGACAGGTTCAGCTTGTCGCCTTGCGCTTGCGCACGGTAACCGACGCCAACCAGCGTCAGCTTGCGCTCGAAACCCTTGGTCACGCCGTGCACGGCATTCGCGATGATCGCGCGCATCGTGCCCGACAGTGCATTTGCTTCGCGGCTTTCGTCGACCGGCGACAGATTCAGCGTGCCGTCGTTGTTCGCCACGTTCACGAGCGGATTGATCGCTTGCGTGATGGTGCCCAGCGGACCCTTGACGGTGATTGCACCGTCGGCCAGCTTGACTTCCGCGCCTTGCAGCGCGATCGGGCTTTTACCTACTCGAGACATGTTTCTCTCTCCTCGGCTTTAAGCGACGTAGCAGATGACTTCGCCGCCGACGCCGGTAGCGCGCGCCTTGCGGTCGGTCATCACGCCCTTCGGCGTCGACACGATTGCCACACCGAGGCCATTCATGACCTGCGGAATGTCGTTGCGGCCGCGGTACACGCGCAGACCAGGCTTCGACACGCGCTCGAGGCGTTCGATGACCGGGCGACCTGCGTAGTACTTCAGCGCGATATTCAGTTCGGACTTCGCACCTTCCGCCTTCACGGCGAAATCGTCGATATAGCCTTCGTCCTTCAGGACTTGCGCGATTGCAACCTTGACCTTCGACGAGGGCATCGCGACCGATACCTTCTCGACCATCTGCGCGTTGCGGATGCGAGTCAGCATATCGGCGATAGGATCACTCATGCTCATTTACGTTTCTCCTATTACCAGCTCGCCTTGGTCAGGCCAGGAATCTCGCCACGGAATGCGATTTCACGAATCTTGTTACGCGCGAGGCCGAATTTACGGAACGTGCCACGCGGACGGCCCGTGATCGCGCAGCGGTTACGCTGGCGGGTCGGGTTTGCGTTGCGGGGCAGTTGCTGCAGCTCCAGGCGTGCTTCGTAGCGCTCTTCTTCCGACTTGCTTTGGTCTTCGACGATCGCCTTCAGCGCTTCGCGCTTTGCTGCGAACTTCGCGACCAGGCGGGCGCGCTTCTTTTCACGTTCGATCAGTGCCAGTTTAGCCACGGTAACCTCAGTTTCTGAACGGGAACTTGAAGCTGGCGAGCAGAGCCTTTGCTTCGTCGTCGGTCTTCGCAGTCGTCGTGATGCTGATGTTCAGCCCACGCAGTGCGTCGATCTTGTCGTAATCGATTTCGGGGAAAATGATCTGCTCTTTCACACCGATGTTGTAGTTGCCACGGCCATCGAAAGCACGACCCGACACACCGCGGAAGTCACGCACGCGGGGCAGGGCAACCGTCACGAAACGGTCGAGGAATTCGTACATCGCCTGGCCACGCAGCGTCACCATCGCGCCGATGGGATAACCCTGGCGGATCTTGAAGCCTGCGATTGCCTTGCGAGCCTTCGTGACGACCGGCTTCTGGCCGGCGATCTTCGTGAGGTCGCCAACGGCGTTCTCGATGATCTTCTTGTCAGCGATCGCTTCGCCAAGACCCATGTTCAGCGTGATCTTGGTGATGCGCGGCACTTCCATGACCGACTTGTAACCGAACTTCTCGATCAGGCCGGGCACAACCTTTTCTTTGTAAAACTCTTGAAAACGAGCCATTTTTTACTCCGCTGCGTCAGGCGCTCAGTACGGCACCGGTCGTCTTCAGGAAGCGAACCTTCTTGCCTTCCTCGACCTTGATGCCAACACGCGACGCCTTGCCATTCGCGTCGACCAGTGCGACGTTCGAAATATGCAGGGGCATCGTCTTCGCTTCCACGCCGCCCGTCGTACCCTTCATCGGGTTCGGCTTCACATGCTTCTTGACGAGGTTGATACCTTCAACCGTCACATGTTCAGCACCGACAGCCAGCACGACGCCGCGCTTGCCCTTGTCCTTGCCAGTGACGACGATGACTTCGTCACCTTTGCGAATCTTGTTCATCGCGACTCCTTACAGCACTTCCGGCGCCAGCGAAACGATCTTCATGAATCGTTCGCTACGCAGCTCACGCGTCACCGGCCCGAAGATACGGGTGCCGATCGGCTCGAGCTTGTTATTCAAAAGCACAGCGGCGTTGCCGTCGAACTTGATCAGCGAGCCGTCTTGACGGCGCACGCCCTTGGCGGTGCGAACCACCACGGCGTTGTAGATTTCGCCTTTCTTCACGCGCCCGCGCGGCGTTGCCTCTTTGACGCTCACCTTGATGATGTCGCCAATGCCGGCATAACGACGCTTCGAGCCGCCGAGCACCTTGATGCACAGGACTTCACGTGCACCCGTGTTGTCGGCTACTTCGAGCCGAGATTCGGTCTGGATCATGGTTTGTCTTTCCCAACTTAATCCGGATGCACCACCATGATGCATTCGGTCAGTCTTGGTCCCGTCAGCCAATCGGCTGCTTGGGTTGGAACAGCAGCGACGGCAAACGAAACCCGCCATCGCAATTCGGTGAATCTTTCGGACAGGCAGGCGCCAGTCCGCTTCCCCCACCAACTTCGCCCGCGACGGGGCTCCCATAAAGAGGGAAGACCAGGATTATAACAAATAATCCTGGTCCCGCAAGCAAAAACTTTGCGATTTCAAGCACTTCGTGACGAAGTGCCCGTTACTGCCTACTGCGCTGCCCGCTTAGATGACGCGAGCGGCTTCGACGAGGCGCGACACCGTCCAGGCCTTCGTCTTCGAAACAGGACGCGTTTCCTGGATTTCGACGAGATCGCCTTCGTTGTAGGTGTTCGCTTCATCGTGCGCGTGGTACTTCTTCGAGCGCACGACATACTTGCCGTAGATCGGATGCTTGACGCGGTGCTCGATCAGCACGGTGACGGTCTTGTCCATCTTGTTGCTGACGACCCGACCGACCAGCGTCCGCTTCAGCGAGGTTTTCACGCTATCGTTCATTTCTGGTTCGCCTTCTGAGTCATGACGGTCCGCACACGTGCGATGTCGCGACGAACCTTCTTCAGCTGGCTCGTGTTCGTGAGCTGCTGGGTCGCGAGTTGCATGCGCAGGCCGAATTGCGCCTTCAGCAGGTCCGCCAGCTCCTTGTTGAGCGCGGCCTGGTCTTTCTGGAGAAGTTCGGAAGCCTTCATGTTTTCTCCTTAGGCGCCGAGCTGGCGCACGATGAATGCCGTCTTCAGCGGCAGCTTGGCTGCGGCCAGACGGAACGCTTCGCGTGCCAGTTCTTCGGTTACGCCGTCCATTTCATAGAGCATCTTGCCCGGCTGAATCTCGGCGACGTAGTACTCCGGGTTACCCTTACCGTTACCCATACGCACTTCGGCCGGCTTCTGCGAAATCGGCTTGTCCGGGAAGATCCGGATCCAGATGCGGCCGCCACGCTTGATGTGACGCGTCATTGCACGACGCGCCGCTTCAATCTGACGTGCGGTCAAACGACCGCGACCGATCGCCTTCAGGCCGAATTCACCGAACGACACTGCGTTGCCGCGCGTCGCCTTGCCGGTGTTACGCCCCTTCTGCTCTTTACGATACTTTCTGCGTTTCGGTTGCAGCATCGTTATTCTCCAGTCTTGCCGTCTTCGGGCTTGCCGGCGCCACGGCGCGGTGCGCCACGACGAGCACCCGGAGCGCCGCCTTCGCCGTCACGGCGCGGACGACGGTCGCCCGGACGCGCATTGCGACGCGGACGCTTGTCTTCGGCTACTTCTTCCACCACCGGTGCGTCGTTGCGGCCGAGCGTATCGCCCTTGTAGACCCACACCTTGACGCCGATGATCCCGTAAGTCGTCTTCGCTTCCGAAGTCGCGTAGTCGATATCAGCACGCAGCGTGTGAAGCGGCACGCGACCTTCGCGATACCACTCCGTACGAGCGATTTCGATACCGTTCAGACGGCCTGCGCTCATGATCTTGATGCCTTGGGCACCCAGACGCATCGCGTTCTGCATCGCACGCTTCATCGCGCGACGGAACATGATCCGGCGCTCGAGCTGTTGCGTGATCGAGTCAGCGATCAGCTGAGCATCGGTTTCCGGCTTGCGGATTTCTTCGATGTTGACGTGAACCGGCACGCCCATGCGGCGTTGCAGTTCCGTCTTCAGCTGTTCGATATCCTCGCCCTTCTTGCCGATGACCACGCCCGGACGCGAGCTGTAAATCGTGATGCGCGCGTTCTTCGCCGGACGCTCGATGACGACCCGACCGACCGAAGCGTTCTTCAGCTTCTTCTTCAGGTACTCACGAACACCGATGTCTTCCTGCAGCATCGCCGCGAAATTGTTGTTGTTCGCGTACCAACGCGAAGCCCAATTGCGGCTGACAGCCAGGCGGAAGCCAGTCGGATGAATTTTCTGTCCCATCGTATGGCTCCTTAATTCCCGACCGTCACAGTGATGTGACAGGATTGCTTCTCGATGCGGTTACCGCGGCCCTTGGCGCGCGCGGTGAAACGCTTGAGCGATGCAGCCTTGTCGACGTAGATGCTCTTGATCTTGAGCTCGTCGATATCAGCGCCTTCGTTGTGCTCCGCATTCGCGATTGCCGACAGCACAACCTTCTTCACGATGCCAGCCGCCTTCTTCGGCGAGAACGTCAGAACGTTCAGCGCCTTGTCGACCGGCAAACCGCGGATCTGGTCAGCCACAAGGCGCGTTTTCTGCGCCGAGATGCGGGCACCGCGATGAATTGCTTTCACTTCCATCTTGATTGCCCCTTATTTCTTGGCCTTCTTGTCGGCTGCGTGACCCTTGAACGTACGGGTCAGTGCGAACTCGCCAAGCTTGTGGCCGACCATGTTTTCCGAGATGTACACCGGAACGTGTTGACGGCCGTTGTGAACAGCGATCGTCAGGCCGATGAAATCCGGCAGAATCGTCGAGCGACGCGACCAGGTCTTGATCGGCTTTTTGTCGCGCGAAGCTGCAGCCGCCTCAACTTTCTTCAGCAAATGGGCGTCGCAGAACGGACCTTTTTTAACAGAACGTGCCATTGCCTACTCCTTAACGCTTGTGACGGCGCTGGACGATCATCGTCGTCGTGCGCTTGTTGCTGCGGGTGCGGTAACCCTTAGCCGGCGTACCCCACGGGCTCACCGGGTCGCGACCTGCAGCCGTCTTGCCCTCACCACCACCGTGCGGGTGATCGACCGGGTTCATCGCAACGCCACGCACCGTCGGGCGGATACCGCGCCAGCGGTTCGCGCCAGCCTTGCCGATCTGGCGAAGGCTATGCTCTTCGTTGCCGACTTCACCGATCGTTGCACGGCACTCGATGTGCACGCGGCGGATTTCGCCCGAACGCAGACGAACCTGCGCGTAGACGCCTTCACGTGCGAGCAGCATGGCCGACGTGCCAGCCGAACGCGCCATTTGCGCGCCCTTGCCCGGCAGCATCTCGATGCAGTGGATCGTCGTACCGACCGGAATGTTGCGGATCGGCAGCGTGTTGCCTGCACGGATCGGCGCTTCCGAACCCGACATCAGCTGTTGGCCGACGGTCAGGCCCTTCGGGGCGATGATGTAGCGACGTTCGCCGTCTGCGTAGAGCACCAGCGCGATGTTCGCGCTGCGGTTCGGGTCGTACTCGAGACGTTCGACCTTTGCCGGGATGCCATCCTTCGTGCGACGGAAATCGACGATACGATAGTGCTGCTTGTGACCACCACCCTTGTGACGCGTGGTGATACGACCGTTGTTGTTACGGCCGGCGGTCGAGCTCTGCGAGTCGAGCAGTGCCGCGAACGGCTTGCCCTGGTGCAGGTTCTTGTTGACCACCTTGACCATCGCGCGGCGACCCGGCGATGTCGGCTTAACTTTAACGATTGCCATGATTACTTGGCCTCCGCTTCAAAGTTGATTTCCTGGCCGGGCTTCAGGCAAACGTACGCCTTCTTCACGTCCTTGCGGCGGCCCATCGAACGGCCGAAGCGCTTTTGCTTGCCCTTCTGAACCAGCACGTTGACCGAATCAACTTCAACCTTGAACAGCAGCTCGACAGCCGCCTTCACTTCCTGCTTCGTGGCATCCGGTGCGACTTCGAACACGACTTGCTCGTTCTTGTCGGCAACCAGCGTCGCCTTTTCCGAGATCACCGGTGCGAGCAGGACCTGCATCAAACGATGATCGTTCTTGCGAATCTCGCTCATGACAGCAACTCCTCGATCTGGGCGACCGCAGCCTTCGTGACCAGCACTTTCTTGAAGTAGATCAGCGACAGCGGGTCAGCGTAGCGCGGCTCGACAATCGCCACGTGCGGCAGGTTGCGCGAAGCCAGGTACAGGTTCTCGTCGACCGTGTCCGTGATGATCAGAACGGAGTCGAGACCCATGGTCTTGAATTTGTCGGCCAGCAGCTTGGTCTTCGGCGCTTCGAGGATGATGTCCTCGACGACCGACAGACGGCCTTCACGGGCCAGCTGCGAGAAGATCGAGCAGAGACCTGCGCGATGCATCTTCTTGTTGACCTTGTGCGAGAAGTTTTCTTCCGGCGAATTCGGGAAGATACGACCACCGCCACGCCACAGCGGGCTCGACGACATACCGGCACGAGCGCGGCCCGTACCCTTCTGGCGCCACGGCTTCTTGGTCGTGTGCTTGACTTGCTCACGGTCCTTCTGTGCGCGGTTACCCTGGCGAGCATTCGCCTGGTAAGCGACGACGACCTGGTGGATCAGCGCTTCGTTGTAGTCACGACCGAACACGACGTCCGATGCGTTGACCACTGCACCTTCCTGACCATTTTCGTTCAGGAGCTTGAGTTCCATTATTTCGCCCCCTTGGTCTTGACGGCCGGCGTCACGAAGACCTTGCCGCCCTTCGCGCCCGGAATCGCACCCTTCACGAGCAGCAGCTTGCGCTCTGCGTCGATACGGGCGATTTCGAGGTTCTGCACCGTCACCGTCACGTCACCCATGTGACCCGTCATGCGTTTACCCGGGAAAACACGACCCGGATCCTGCGCCATACCGATCGAGCCCGGCACGTTGTGCGAGCGCGAGTTACCGTGCGTGGCACGGCCGGAGGAGAAGTTGTAACGCTTGATCGTACCGGCGTAGCCCTTACCGATCGACACGCCTTGCACGTCGACCTTCTGGCCCACTTCGAAAAGATCTGCACCGACCACGGCGCCATTCGACAGCTCGGCTGCCTTGGCCGCGTCAATGCGGAATTCCTTGAGGATTTCACCGGCTTCGACACCGGCTTTGGCGAGATGACCTGCCAGCGGCTTCGTCACGCGCGATGCGCGGCGGGAGCCGAATGCAACCTGCACGGCCGTGTAGCCGTCGGTTTCAACAGTCTTGATCTGCGTCACGCGGTTGTCCGACACGTCCAGCACGGTGACGGGAATCGAATCCCCTTCAGCCGTGAAGATACGGGTCATGCCAACCTTGCGACCTACGAGTCCAAGGCTCATCATTTTCTCCATTCCCGACTGCGATTGGTCGGGGCTGATTTACAAAATGCCGGGCACGCAAGGCCCAACTTTTTTACGCGAATACGCGAAAAGCCAAGCAGTATAGCCCGACTTCTCGATTTCCGCAAGCAATACAAAGACTTAGCGCCGCCCGGCATGCCGACCGGCGCTGGAAGCCTTACTGCAGCTTGATTTCCACGTCGACGCCAGCCGGCAGGTCGAGCTTCATCAGCGCGTCAACGGTCTTGTCCGTCGGGTCGACGATGTCCATCAGGCGCTGGTGGGTGCGGATTTCGAGCTGATCGCGCGACGTCTTGTTGACGTGCGGCGAACGCAGGATGTCAAAACGCTGAATGCGCGTCGGCAGCGGCACCGGGCCACGGACGATTGCGCCAGTCCGCTTCGCGGTATCGACGATTTCGGCAGCCGATTGATCGATCAGACGATAGTCGAATGCCTTCAGGCGAATGCGGATTTTCTGTTGCTGCATGACAATTCCTTGAAAAGAGCGAGGCGATGTTGCATCGCCGGACACTAAAAGAACGTGAAACATGACGCCTGCGGGGAGCGAAGCATCAGGTTCCGGACAGGACTTCCACTGCTAAGCCCGCGATTCTACACGAAAATTCGCGGTGGCGGGCGTTTGTCAATAGAGCGATTCGCACGCCACCAAGAAAAACCGGGTGCCAGATCGAACTGGACACCCGGTTTCGACGGTACATAGCTGCTTACCGTGCAATCGCGGACCCCGTCGGGATCCGCGGATCGTCGATCTTACTCGATGATCTTGGCGACGACGCCGGCGCCGACGGTGCGACCACCTTCGCGGATCGCGAAGCGCAGACCTTCTTCCATCGCGATCGGAGCGATCAGCTTCACCGTGATCGACACGTTGTCGCCCGGCATCACCATTTCCTTGTCCTTCGGCAGCTCGATCGAGCCCGTCACGTCCGTCGTACGGAAGTAGAACTGCGGACGGTAGTTGTTGAAGAACGGCGTGTGACGGCCGCCTTCGTCCTTGCTCAGCACGTACACTTCAGCCGTGAAGTGCGTGTGCGGCGTGATCGAACCCGGCTTCGCCAGAACCTGGCCGCGCTCCACGTCTTCACGCTTCGTGCCGCGCAGCAGGATACCGACGTTGTCGCCTGCCTGACCTTGGTCCAGCAGCTTGCGGAACATTTCAACGCCCGTGCAGGTCGTCTTCACCGTCGGCTTGATACCGACGATTTCGATTTCCTCGCCGACCTTCACGATGCCGCGCTCGACGCGACCCGTCACCACCGTACCGCGGCCCGAGATCGAGAACACGTCTTCCACCGGCATCAGAAACGCGCCGTCAACTGCACGCTCCGGCGTCGGGATGTACGTGTCCAGCGCGTCGGCCAGGCTCATGATCGCCACTTCGCCCAGCTCGCCCGTGTCGCCTTCCAGCGCCAGCTTTGCCGAACCCTTCACGATCGGCGTGTCGTCGCCCGGGAAGTCGTACTTCGACAGGAGCTCGCGAACTTCCATCTCGACCAGCTCGAGCAGTTCCGCGTCGTCCACCATGTCGCACTTGTTCAGGAACACGATGATGTACGGAACGCCAACCTGACGCGCCAGCAGGATGTGCTCACGCGTTTGCGGCATCGGGCCGTCTGCTGCCGAGCAAACCAGGATCGCGCCGTCCATCTGCGCTGCGCCCGTGATCATGTTCTTCACATAGTCAGCGTGGCCCGGGCAGTCGACGTGTGCGTAGTGGCGGTTAGCCGTTTCGTACTCGACGTGTGCCGTGTTGATCGTGATGCCGCGCGCCTTTTCTTCCGGTGCCGCGTCGATCTGGTCGTACGCCTTCGCTTCGCCGCCGAACTTCTTCGTCAGAACCGTCGTGATCGCTGCCGTCAGCGTCGTCTTGCCGTGGTCAACGTGACCAATCGTACCAACGTTCACGTGCGGCTTGGTCCGCTCAAATTTACCTTTTGCCATGATTCTCTTCTTTCAAAAATTATCGGTTGGTAGCTGCAGATTTACTTCGACTTCGCGCTGATGATCGCTTCGGCAACGTTGCGCGGAGCTTCAGCGTAGTGCTTGAACTCCATCGTGTACGTTGCACGACCTTGCGTCAGCGAACGCAGCGACGTCGAGTAACCGAACATTTCCGACAGCGGCACTTCGGCGCGCACGATCTTGCCGCCGCCGACCATGTCTTCCATGCCCTGGACGATACCGCGACGGCCCGACAGGTCGCCCATCACGTTGCCCATGTAGTCTTCCGGCGTCTCGACTTCGACAGCCATCATCGGCTCGAGGACGACCGGGTTCGCCTTGCGCATCGCTTCCTTGAACGCCATCGAACCGGCCATGCGGAACGCGTTTTCGTTCGAGTCAACGTCGTGGTACGAACCGAACGTCAGGTGAACCTTCACGTCGACGACCGGGAAGCCAGCCAGCACGCCCGACTTCAGCGTGTCCTGGATACCCTTGTCGACCGCCGGGATGTATTCGCGCGGAATCACACCACCCTTGATCTCGTCGAAGAACTCGTAGCCCTTGCCTTGTTCGTTCGGCTCGAGGGTGATGACCGCGTGACCGTACTGGCCGCGACCACCCGACTGCTTGACGAACTTGCCGTCGACATCCTTCGCCGTCGAACGGATCGTTTCGCGGTACGCAACCTGCGGCTTGCCGACGGTCGCTTCCACGCCGAATTCACGCTTCATCCGGTCGACCAGAATTTCGAGGTGGAGCTCGCCCATGCCCGAAATGATGGTCTGGCCCGACTCTTCGTCGGTCTGCACGCGGAACGACGGGTCTTCCTGAGCCAGACGGTTCAGCGCGAGGCCCATCTTTTCCTGGTCGGCCTTGGTCTTCGGCTCGACTGCCTGCGAAATCACCGGCTCCGGGAACACCATGCGTTCGAGAACGATCGGGTTCGCCGGGTCGCACAGCGTGTCGCCCGTGGTCGCTTCCTTCAGGCCGACCGCTGCGGCGATGTCGCCTGCGCGGACTTCCTTGATTTCTTCACGCTGGTTCGCGTGCATCTGCAGAATACGGCCGAGGCGTTCCTTCTTGCCCTTGGTCGAGTTCAGCAGCGTGTCGCCCGAATTGACGACGCCCGAGTACACACGGAAGAAGATCAGTTGGCCGACGAACGGGTCGGTCATGATCTTGAACGCGAGCGACGAGAACTTCTCTTCGTCCGACGCCTTGCGCTCGGCTTCTTCGCCGTTTTCGAGTTCGCCCTTGACCGGCGGGATGTCGACCGGCGACGGCAGGAAGTCGATCACGGCGTCGAGCATACGCTGCACGCCCTTGTTCTTGAACGCGGTACCGCACAGCATCGGCTGGATTTCGCATGCGATCGTACGATCACGCAGCGCCTTGACGATGTCGGCTTCCGGCAGATCGCCTTCTTCCAGGTACTTGTTCATCAGGTCTTCGCTGGCTTCGGCAGCCACTTCGACCATCTTTTCGCGCCATTCCTTGCAGGTTTCCGCGAGCTCGGCCGGGATGTCGACGTAGTCGAACTTCGTGCCTTGCGACGCTTCGTCCCAAATGATCGCCTTCATCTTGATCAGGTCGACCACGCCCTTGAAGTTTTCTTCCGAGCCGATCGGCACCACGACCGGAACCGGGTTCGCCTTCAGGCGCAGACGGAGCTGGTCGTAGACCTTGAAGAAGTTCGCGCCGGTACGGTCCATCTTGTTGACGAACGCGAGACGCGGCACCTTGTACTTGTTCGCCTGGCGCCACACCGTTTCCGACTGCGGCTGCACGCCGCCCACTGCGCAGTACACCATGCACGCGCCGTCGAGCACGCGCATCGAGCGCTCCACTTCGATCGTGAAGTCGACGTGGCCCGGGGTGTCGATGATGTTGATGCGGTGTTCCGGATAGTTGCCGCCCATGCCCTTCCAGAAGGCCGTGGTAGCAGCGGACGTGATCGTGATGCCACGTTCCTGTTCCTGCTCCATCCAGTCCATCGTGGCTGCGCCGTCGTGGACTTCACCGATCTTGTGGTTCACACCGGTGTAAAACAGAATGCGCTCGGTCGTCGTCGTTTTGCCGGCGTCGATGTGAGCGCTAATACCGATATTGCGGTAGCGCTCGATAGGAGTCTTGCGAGCCACTTTGATCCTCTACTGGGATGACGTGATGCAGCCCTGCCGCATCACGCCTCAACACAAACGGGCGAGGCGCCTGAAAAGCGCACCCGCCCGGAATTTATTTCCGCAAACAGCCCAGCCAGGCGCTTAGAAACGGAAATGCGAGAACGCGCGGTTGGCTTCTGCCATGCGGTGAACTTCGTCGCGCTTCTTCATCGCGCCGCCACGGCCTTCGGCCGCCTCGGAGAGTTCACCTGCCAGGCGCAGGGCCATCGACTTCTCGCTGCGCTTCTTCGCAGCCTCACGCAGCCAGCGCATCGCCAATGCCATACGACGCGACGGGCGCACTTCGACCGGAACTTGATAGTTGGCACCACCAACGCGACGGCTCTTCACTTCGACCACCGGCTTCACGTTGTTGAGCGCAACCGTGAACACTTCCAGCGGGTCCTTGCCACCCTTGGTCTGGATTTGTTCGAATGCGCCATAAACGATGCGCTCTGCGACCGACTTCTTGCCGGACAGCATCAGCATGTTCATGAACTTGGCAACATCAACGTTACCGAACTTCGGATCCGGCAACACTTCCCGCTTGGGGACTTCGCGACGACGCGGCATGATTCTTCCTTTACTTGTTCAGTTGGAGCTGGATTCAGCTCCGCGGCCACCAACAAACCCGATCACATCTTCACGACTAACCAGCTTGGCCGGGTGACCACTTACTCGACAGCACCGGCAATCCGGCACTCCCGCCTTGACCGCCCTGCGGCGATCCCTGATCAAAAACTGCTTACTTGGCAGCCTTTGCACGCTTCGCGCCGTACTTCGAACGCGCTTGCTTACGGTCCTTGACGCCCTGGGTATCCAGCGAGCCGCGAACCATGTGGTAACGCACACCCGGCAAGTCCTTCACACGGCCGCCGCGGATCAGCACAACCGAGTGTTCCTGCAGGTTGTGGCCTTCACCGCCGATGTACGAAATCACTTCGAAGCCGTTCGTCAGACGAACCTTGGCGACCTTACGGAGTGCCGAGTTAGGCTTCTTCGGCGTCGTCGTGTACACACGGGTGCACACGCCGCGACGCTGGGGGCAGTCCTGCAGGGCCGGGCTCTTGCTCTTCGTCGTTTCCGACTGACGGCCTTTGCGAACCAGTTGGTTGATGGTTGGCATTGTTTATTCCTGAAATTGAACAAAATCTGCACGCCGATTTCGGGCAAAGCGAGAATCGACGCACAGTTGACTTCCGAACCGGCGAATCGGGTGCGAACTGTCGAACGCGACTCGGCCCACCGAATACCGGAACCCAGCATGATATTCCGGAAATGCCAACTAAGTCAACGGCTTGCGTGATTTGCCGGCCGAGCGCGCGGTTTGCAGCAGGGGTCGGAACGCTGTGTCAGGCCGATTCGACGACGTCGATGATCTCGTCGCCGAAGCGCTCGAGCTTGCGCACGCCCATGCCGGGGATGTGGCGCAGGTCCTCGATCGTCTCCGGCGCGTTGCGCGCGATTTCGGCGAGCGTCGCGTCGTGGAAGATCACGTAGGCCGGCACGCCGTCCGTCTTTGCGGTTTCCGCGCGCCAGGCGCGCAGCGCGTCCCACCGTGCGCGCTCGCGGGCGCCCATGCCGGCCGTCGGGTCGACGCGCGTGCCGCTGCGGCTCGACGACTGGCGCGTGCGCTGCGGCTTCACGTAGCGGCGCAGCGTGACCTTTTCCTCGTTCTTCAGCACCGGCTTCGCGGCCTCGGTGAGCACCAGCGCGCCGAAGCCGCCATGATCGACGGCCAGGTAGCCGTACGCGACCAGTTGCCGGAAAATCGCGCGCCACTCGGGCTCGGAGAGCGCCGCGCCGATCCCGAACGTGCTCAACTGGTCATGGCCGCGCTGCAGCACCTTCTCCGTGCGGCCGCCGCGCAGGATCTCGATCAGATGGCTCGCGCCGAAGTTGAAGCCGCTTGCACGCTGCGCGCGGAACACGCACGACAGCGCCATCTGCGCCTCGCGCGTCGCGTCCCAGGAATCGGGCGGCTCGAGGCACGTGTCGCAGTTGCCGCACGGCTGGCTCGCCTCGCCGAAGTAGTTCAGCAGCCGGACGCGGCGGCACGAGATCGTCTCGCACAGCCCAAGCAGCGCGTCGAGCTTCGACGTCTGCACGCGCTTGTGCGCGTCGTCCGCGTCCGACTCGTCGATCATCTTGCGCTGCTGGACGACGTCGCCGAGGCCATACGCCATCCACGCGTTCGCGGGCATCCCGTCGCGGCCCGCGCGGCCGGTCTCCTGGTAGTAGCCTTCGACGCTCTTCGGCAAATCGAGGTGCGCGACGAAGCGTACGTCGGGCTTGTCGATGCCCATGCCGAACGCGATCGTCGCGCACATCACGATGCCTTCCTCGCGCTGGAACATTTCCTGGTGTTTCTGCCGCACCTCGAACTCCATGCCCGCGTGATACGGCAGCGCGCGCACGCCCTGCGCCTTCAGCCATTCGGCTGTTTCCTCGACCTTGCGGCGCGACAGGCAATAGACGACGCCGGCGTCCGTCGTGCCGTCGGCATTCGTGTGCTCGGCGCGGATGAAGTCGAGCAGCTGCGAACGCGCGTTGTCCTTCTCGACGATCCGGTAGCGGATGTTCGGGCGGTCGAAGCTCGACACGAACACGCGCGCGTCGTCGAGCGCGAGACGATGGATGATTTCGTCGCGCGTGATCGCATCGGCAGTGGCGGTCAGCGCGATGCGCGGCACCGACGGGAAGCGCTCGTGCAGCACCGACAGCTGAATGTATTCCGGGCGGAAATCGTGCCCCCATTGCGACACGCAGTGCGCTTCGTCGATCGCGAACAGGCCGATCTTCGCGCGCTCGAGCAGCTCGAGGAAGCGCCCGGTCATCAACCGCTCCGGCGCGACGTACAGCAGATCGATGTCGCCCTCGCGCAGCGCGCGCTCGGTGGCCGCCGCCTCGGCGCCCGACAGCGTCGAATTCAGGTAGGCCGCACGCACGCCGACTTCGCTCAACGCGGCGACCTGGTCCTGCATCAGTGCGATCAGCGGCGACACGACGATGCCGGCGCCCTGCCCAGCCTCGCGGCGCAGCAGCGCGGGGATCTGGTAGCACAGCGACTTGCCGCCGCCGGTCGGCATCAGCACGAGACAATCGCCGCCGCCGGCGACGTGCTCGACGATCTCGCCCTGCTGGCCGCGAAAGGCGGAGTAACCAAAGACTTCGTCGAGTATTTCGAGGGCGCGGGACATGAATGAGACCAGGGACGGCTAAACGATGACCGCAATTTTAACAACCCGCTCGCGCGACGCGTGGCGAATCGCACGATGTTGGCCATTCGGTCAGGGTTCGTTCGCGTGCATCACGGGCCTGTCGCGGTCA
Source organism: Burkholderia sp. LAS2 (assembly GCF_018417615.1). NCBI lineage: Bacteria > Pseudomonadati > Pseudomonadota > Betaproteobacteria > Burkholderiales > Burkholderiaceae > Burkholderia > Burkholderia sp. LAS2. The sequence goes on along the minus strand of NZ_CP071052.1, from coordinate 787,143 downwards.
TACCGAAGGCGATCGCGGGGCAAGCGCCGGCGCGGCACAGGCACGTCATGCGCGTGAACGAAGGATGAAAAAAAACCGCCCGGCAGAACCGGGCGGTTTCGGTGACAGCGATGATAGCAAGGCAACGCGGCTTGCGCCGCGCCGCGCTTACTCGGCTGCTGGGTGTTGCGGCTCTTCCGCCGGCGCGCTCGGCGTGCCGAAGTCGAATGCCTCTTCCGCTGCGATCTGGTCGAAACGCTCGCGATCCGACGATTCCTTCGCCTTGCGTGCCTTGTGGAACGCGAGACCCGTACCGGCCGGAATCAGACGGCCGACGATCACGTTTTCCTTCAGGCCGCGCAGATCGTCGCGCTTGCCCATGATCGCCGCTTCGGTCAGCACGCGGGTCGTTTCCTGGAACGATGCCGCGGAGATGAACGAGTCGGTCGACAGCGATGCCTTCGTGATACCGAGCAGCACGTTGTCGTACGAAGCCGGACGCTTGCCCTCGGCGATCATGCGATCGTTCTCGTCCAGCATGTCGGAACGCTCGACCTGTTCGCCCGGGATGAAGCGCGTATCGCCGTTGTCGGTGATCTGCACACGACGCAGCATCTGGCGAACGATCACCTCGATGTGCTTGTCGTTGATCTTCACGCCCTGCAGACGGTACACGTCCTGCACTTCGTCGACGATGTAGCGCGACAGCGCCTCGATACCCTGCAGACGCAGGATGTCGTGCGGATCGGCCGGACCGTCCACGATCATTTCGCCCTTGTTGACGACCTGGGCATCGTGAACCAGAACCTGCTTTTCCTTCGCGATCAGGAACTCGTGCTGGTTGCCCTCGAGGTCCGTGATGACGAGACGCTGCTTGCCCTTCGTGTCCTTGCCGAACGACGTCGTACCGGTGACTTCCGCGAGAATGCCGGCATCCTTCGGCGAACGCGCTTCGAACAGTTCCGCCACCCGCGGCAGACCGCCGGTAATGTCACGCGTCTTCTGCGCTTCCGTCGGGATACGTGCGAGCACTTCACCGACCTGCACCTGCTGGCCATCCTTCACGGTGATCAGCGCGCCGACCTGGAAGCCGATCTGCACTGCGTGCTCCGTGCCCGGAATCTTCACTTCCTCGCCGTTCGCGTCGAGCAGCTTCACCTGCGGACGCACGCTCTTCGAAGCCTGCGAACCGCGGCGCTTCACGTCGATCACGACCAGCGTCGACAGGCCGGTCACGTCGTCGATCTGCTTCGCGACGGTCACGCCTTCCTCGACGTTCTCGAACTTCACCGTACCACCGTACTCGGTGATGATCGGACGCGTCAGCGGATCCCACGTGGCGAGCTGCGTGCCGGCCTTGATCGTCGCGCCGTCGAGCTGCAGCAGCGTCGCGCCGTACGGCACTTTGTGACGCTCGCGCTCGCGACCGAAGTCGTCGGTGATCATCGCTTCGCCCGAACGGGAAATGACGATCTGCTCGCCCTTCGCGTTCGTGACGTAGCGCATCGTCGCCGTGAAGCGAACGATACCGTTGCTCTTCGCTTCGACCGACGAAGCCACTGCCGCACGCGATGCCGCGCCACCGATGTGGAACGTACGCATCGTCAGCTGCGTGCCCGGTTCGCCGATCGACTGCGCCGCGATCACGCCGACCGCTTCGCCGACGTTCACGAGCGAGCCGCGGCCGAGGTCGCGACCGTAGCAGGCTGCGCACAAGCCGTAACGCGTCTCGCAGGTCAGCGGCGTGCGCACGCGCACTTCGTCGATGCCGAGGCGTTCGATTTCCTCGACCGCCGTTTCGTCGAGCAGCGTGCCCGATTCATACAGCGTTTCCTGCGTTTCCGGGTTCACGACGTCCGCGACCGCGACGCGGCCGAGGATACGGTCGCGCAGCGCTTCGACGACTTCACCACCTTCGACCAGCGCCTTCATCGCCACGCCGTTCGACGTGCCGCAATCGTCTTCCACCACGACCAGATCCTGCGTGACGTCGACCAGACGACGTGTCAGGTAACCCGAGTTCGCGGTCTTCAGTGCCGTATCAGCCAGACCCTTACGTGCACCGTGGGTCGAGATGAAGTACTGCAACACGTTCAGACCTTCGCGGAAGTTCGCGGTAATCGGCGTCTCGATAATCGAGCCGTCCGGCTTCGCCATCAGGCCACGCATACCGGCCAGCTGACGAATCTGAACCGCCGAACCCCGGGCGCCCGAGTCGGCCATCATGTAGATCGAGTTGAACGACTCCTGGCGCGTCTCGTTGCCGTCGCGGTCCGTCACCGGCTCCGTCGACAGCTGCTCCATCATCGCCTTGCCGACCGCTTCCGACGTTGCCGACCAGATGTCGACCACGTTGTTGTAGCGTTCCTGCGCGGTGACGAGACCCGACATGTACTGGCGGTCGTACTCCTTCACCTTCTTCGCGGCGTCGCCGACGATCGTTTCCTTCTGCGGCGGCACGAGCATGTCGTCCACGCAGATCGAGATGCCGGCACGCGTCGCGAGACGGAAACCCGACTGCATCAGCTGGTCGGCGAACACGACCGTCGCACGCAGACCGCACTTGCGGAACGCCGTGTTGATCAGGCGCGAGATTTCCTTCTTCTTCAGCGGCTTGTTCAGCACCGAGAACGGCAGGCCGTGCGGCAGGATCTCCGACAGGATCGCGCGACCGACGGTCGTCGCGTACAGCGTGATCTTCGGCACGAACGGCGGCGCGCCTTCGGACGTGTCTTCGTTGTGGACCATTTCGGTGATCCGCACGTTGACGCGCGAGGCCAGCTCGACTTCCTTGTTCTCGTACGCGCGAATGACTTCCGACACGCCCGTGAACGACAGGCCTTCGCCCTTGCCGTTGACCGCTTCGCGGGTCGCGTAGTACAGACCCAGCACGATATCCTGCGACGGCACGATCGACGGATCGCCGTTGGCCGGGAACAGCACGTTGTTCGACGCCAGCATCAGCGTGCGCGCTTCCATCTGCGCTTCGAGCGACAGCGGCACGTGAACGGCCATCTGGTCACCGTCGAAGTCGGCGTTGAACGCCGCGCAGACGAGCGGGTGCAGCTGGATCGCCTTGCCTTCGATCAGGACCGGCTCGAACGCCTGGATACCGAGACGGTGCAGCGTCGGCGCACGGTTCAGCATCACCGGGTGCTCGCGGATCACCTCTTCGAGGATGTCCCACACCACCGGCGTCTGGTTCTCGACTTCCTTCTTCGCAGCCTTGATGGTCGTGGCAACGCCCATCACTTCCAGCTTGTTGAAGATGAACGGCTTGAACAGTTCGAGCGCCATCAGCTTCGGCAGACCGCACTGGTGCAGCTTCAGCGTCGGGCCGACCACGATGACCGAACGGCCCGAGTAGTCGACGCGCTTGCCCAGCAGGTTCTGACGGAAACGACCGCCCTTGCCCTTGATCATGTCGGCGAGCGACTTCAGCGGACGCTTGTTCGCGCCCGTCATCGCCTTGCCGCGACGACCGTTGTCGAGCAGCGAGTCGACGGCTTCCTGCAGCATCCGCTTTTCGTTGCGGACGATGATTTCAGGCGCCTTCAGCTCGAGCAGACGCTTCAACCGGTTGTTACGGTTGATCACGCGGCGATACAAGTCGTTCAGGTCCGACGTCGCGAAACGGCCGCCGTCCAGCGGCACCAGCGGACGCAGTTCCGGCGGCAGCACCGGCAGCACTTCGAGGATCATCCACTCGGGCTTGATGCCCGAACGCTGGAATGCCTCGAGGACCTTCAGGCGCTTCGCGTACTTCTTGATCTTCGCTTCCGAGCCAGTGTTCTTCAGCTCGGTGCGCAGCGTCTCGACCTGCTCGTCGATATTGATCGCGCGCAGCAGTTCACGCACGCCTTCCGCGCCCATTTCGGCACGGAATTCGTCGCCGTATTCCTCGACCTTGTTGTAGTAATCCTCTTCGGTCATGATCTGCCGCGCCTTCAGCGGCGTCATGCCCGGTTCGATCACCACGTACGCTTCGAAGTACAGCACGCGTTCGATGTCGCGCAGCGTCATGTCGAGCACCATGCCCAGACGCGACGGCAGCGACTTCAGGAACCAGATGTGCGCGACCGGCGAGGCCAGTTCGATGTGGCCCATCCGTTCGCGACGCACCTTCGCCAGCGTCACTTCGACGCCGCACTTCTCGCAGATCACGCCGCGGTGCTTCAGGCGCTTGTACTTGCCGCACAGGCACTCGTAGTCCTTGATCGGCCCGAAGATCTTCGCGCAGAACAGACCATCGCGTTCCGGCTTGAACGTACGGTAGTTGATGGTCTCCGGCTTCTTCACTTCGCCGAACGACCACGAACGGATCTTGTCGGGCGAGGCCAGACCGATCTTGATCGCGTCGAAAACTTCTTCCTGTTGGACTTGCTTGAATAGATCGAGCAGAGCTTTCATTGCTTTCTCTCCGTAGTCCGATTAATTGCGGTCGAGATCGATATCGATACCGAGCGAGCGGATTTCCTTCACGAGCACGTTGAAGGATTCCGGCATGCCTGCATCGATCACGTGATCGCCCTTGACGAGGTTTTCGTACACCTTCGTCCGGCCGGTCACGTCGTCCGACTTCACCGTCAGCATTTCCTGCAGCACGTAGGACGCGCCGTACGCTTCGAGCGCCCACACTTCCATTTCACCGAAGCGCTGGCCACCGAACTGCGCCTTACCACCCAGCGGCTGCTGCGTGACGAGCGAGTACGGGCCGGTCGAACGCGCGTGCATCTTGTCGTCGACCAAGTGGTGCAGCTTCAGGTAGTGCATGTAGCCGAGCGTCACGCGACGTTCGAACATTTCACCCGTGCGGCCGTCGTACAGGCGGACCTGGTTCTTCGACGGGTTCATGCCGAGCTGTTCGGCGATGTCGTCCGGGAACGCGAGGTCGAGCATCTTGCCCATTTCTTCCTCGGTCGCACCGTCGAACACCGGCGTCGCGAACGGCACGCCTTCGCGCAGGTTCTTCGCGAGTTCGAGGATCTCGTCGTCGGTGAAGCTTTCCAGATCTTCCTGGCGGCCCGACTCGTTGTAGATCTTCGTCAGGAACACGCGCAGTTCCTCGATCTTCGCCTGACGCTGCAGCATTTCGCCGATACGCCAGCCGAGGCCCTTCGCAGCCCAGCCGAGGTGCACTTCCAGAACCTGACCCACGTTCATCCGCGACGGCACGCCGAGCGGGTTCAGCACGACGTCTGCCGGACGACCGTCGGCCATGTACGGCATGTCTTCGATCGGGACGATCTTCGACACGACACCCTTGTTACCGTGACGGCCTGCCATCTTGTCGCCAGGCTGCAGACGGCGCTTCACCGCGAGGTACACCTTGACCATCTTCAGCACGCCCGGCGGCAGTTCGTCGCCTTGCGTGAGCTTCTTGCGCTTCTCTTCGAACGCGAGGTCGAACTGGTGACGCTTCTCTTCGATCGAGTTCTTGATCGCTTCGAGCGATGCCGCTGCTTCGTCGTCCGCGAGGCGGATGTCGAACCAGTGGTAGTGGTCGAGATCTTCCAGGTAAGCCTGGTCGATCTTCGTGCCCTTCGCGAGCTTCTTCGGACCGCCGTTCGCGACCTTGCCCACGAGCATGCGCGCGAGACGCTGGAACGCGTCGCCTTCCACGATGCGCAGCTGGTCGTTCAGGTCGAGACGGTAGCGCTTCAGTTCGTCGTCGATGATCTGTTGCGCACGCTTGTCGCGCTGGATGCCTTCACGCGTGAACACCTGGACGTCGATCACGGTGCCGCTCATGCCCGACGGCACGCGCAGCGACGTGTCCTTCACGTCCGAAGCCTTCTCGCCGAAGATCGCGCGCAGCAGCTTCTCTTCCGGCGTCAGCTGGGTCTCGCCCTTCGGCGTGACCTTGCCGACCAGCACGTCGCCCGCTTCGACTTCCGCACCGATGTACACGATGCCCGATTCGTCGAGACGGCCGAGCTGGACTTCCGCCAGGTTCGAGATGTCGCGCGTGATTTCTTCCGGCCCGAGCTTCGTGTCGCGTGCAACGACGTTCAGCTCTTCGATGTGGATCGACGTGTAGCGATCGTCCGCGACCACCTTCTCCGAGATCAGGATCGAATCCTCGAAGTTGTAGCCGTTCCACGGCATGAACGCGATCAGCATGTTCTGGCCGAGCGCGAGCTCGCCCAGGTCCGTCGACGCGCCGTCGGCCAGCACGTCGCCGCGCGAGACCTTGTCGCCCATCTTCACGATCGGACGCTGGTTGATGTTCGTGTTCTGGTTCGAACGCGTGTACTTGATCAGGTTGTAGATGTCGACACCGACTTCACCTGCGACCGCTTCGTCGTCATTCACGCGAATCACGATACGGCCTGCGTCGACGTAGTCGACCACACCGCCGCGGAACGCCTGGACCGTCGTACCCGAGTCGACCGCGCAGGTGCGCTCGATGCCCGTACCGACGACCGGCTTTTCCGGACGCAGACACGGCACGGCCTGACGCTGCATGTTCGAACCCATCAGCGCACGGTTCGCGTCATCGTGCTCGAGGAACGGGATCAGCGACGCTGCCACCGACACGATCTGCGACGGCGCGACGTCCATGTACTGGATACGGTCCGGCGTGACCATCATCGTCTCGCCGGCTTCGCGCGACGACACGAGTTCGTCGATCAGCTGGCCGTTCTCGTCGATCGCGGCGTTCGCCTGGGCGATCATGTAGCGGCCTTCCTCGATCGCCGACAGGTAGTCGATCTGGTCGGTCACCTTGCTGTCCACGACCTTGCGGTACGGCGTCTCGAGGAAGCCGTACTCGTTCAGGTGCGCGTACAGTGCGAGCGAGTTGATCAGGCCGATGTTCGGACCTTCCGGCGTTTCGATCGGGCACACGCGGCCGTAGTGGGTCGGGTGCACGTCGCGGACTTCGAAGCCTGCGCGCTCGCGCGTCAGACCGCCCGGGCCCAGTGCGGAAACACGGCGCTTGTGCGTGATTTCCGACAGCGGGTTGGTCTGGTCCATGAACTGCGACAGCTGCGACGAACCGAAGAACTCGCGGATCGCCGACGAAATCGGCTTCGAGTTGATCAGGTCGTGCGGCATCAGGTTTTCGCTTTCGGCCTGGCCGAGGCGTTCCTTGACCGCGCGCTCGACACGCACGAGACCCGCGCGGAACTGGTTTTCCGCCAGTTCGCCGACGCAACGCACGCGACGGTTGCCGAGGTGGTCGATGTCGTCCACTTCGCCCTTGCCGTTGCGCAGCTCGACGAGGATCTTGATCGTCGCGAGGATGTCGTCGTCCTGCAGCGTCATCGGGCCGACGATCTCGTCACGGCCGACGCGGCGGTTGAACTTCATACGGCCGACCTTCGACAGGTCGTACGCTTCTTCGCTGTAGAACAGACGGTTGAACAGCGCCTCGACCGCTTCTTCGGTCGGCGGCTCGCCCGGACGCATCATGCGGTAGATCGCGATGCGCGCGGCCGTCTTGTCGGTCGTTTCGTCGACACGCAGCGTCGACGAGATGTACGGACCCTGGTCCAGATCGTTCGTGTAGAGCGTCTGGATGTCCTTGATGCCCGCTTCGCGCAGCTTCTCGAGCACGCTTTCCGTGACTTCGTCGTTCGCGCTCGCGATCACTTCGCCGGTGTCGCCGTCGACGACGTTCTTCGCCAGCACGCGGCCGAGCAGATAGTCTTCCGGCACCGAGATGAACTTGGTCTTCGCGGCTTCGAGGTCGCGAATGTGCTTCGCGTTGATCCGCTTGTCCTTCTGGACGATGACCTTGCCGTCGCGATCCGTGATGTCGAAACGCGCGACTTCACCACGCAGGCGCTCGGGCACGAACTCGAGTTGCGCGCCTTCGTCCATCAGCGTGAAGTTGTCGAACACGAAGAAGTTCGCGAGGATCTGTTCCGGCGTCAGGCCGATGGCCTTCAGCAGGATCGTGACCGGCATCTTGCGGCGACGGTCGACGCGGAAGTACAGGATGTCCTTCGGATCGAATTCGAAGTCGAGCCACGAGCCGCGGTACGGAATGATCCGTGCCGAGAACAGCAGCTTGCCCGAGCTGTGCGTCTTGCCCTTGTCGTGTTCGAAGAACACGCCCGGCGAACGGTGCAGCTGCGAGACGATGACACGCTCGGTGCCGTTGATGACGAACGAGCCCGTCGGCGTCATGAGCGGAATTTCGCCCATGTACACTTCCTGCTCCTTCACTTCCTTGACGACCGGCTTGTTCGGCGATTCCTTGTCGAGGATGACGAGGCGGACCTTCGCGCGCAGCGCGGAGCAGTACGTCAGGCCACGCTGCTGGCATTCCTTGATGTTGAATGCCGGCGAGGACAGCGCATAGCTCACGAACTCGAGGCGCGCGAAACCGTTGTGCGAAACAATGGGAAATACCGATGTGAACGCGGCCTGCAAACCCTCAGGCTTACGTTGCGTCGCGGGCACATCGGCTTGCAGAAACGTGCTGAATGATTCAAGCTGGGTAGCCAGCAAGAACGGAACTTGGTGAACGATGGGGCGCTTCGCGAAACTCTTGCGAATGCGCTTCTTCTCGGTGAAGGAATATTGCATACGATCTCCGAATCACGGCGGGTGCTATCGAGGCGGAATACCTGGACGTTTCAAACCCGAGTGTTCACCGACTGAGACCCGATGGCCGTTCGACGGCTTGAACGAGCCGAGAAGCTTGGTGGTTGGCCGCTACCAACCGCTGGCTGACGGCAGCGGATGCCTGTGTTGCCCGCTACCCGACCAAACTTGCCTTCTGCAGTCGCTTCAGAAGACAAAGAGAACCGCCAATCGTGAGTGATCCATCACAACGATCAGGCGGTTTTCTTTGGCTTCTGGGGCCGATTATTCGGGCTCCCGAATGAGTGCCAGAATAACGACCCCACAAAGCACAAAAAGGCCGGCGGTGAAAATACCGCCAGCCTTCGCACAGCGCGCCGAAACTTACTTGACTTCGACCTTCGCGCCAGCTTCTTCCAGCTTCTTCTTGGCTTCTTCAGCAGCAGCCTTGTCGACGCCTTCCTTGACGGGCTTCGGTGCACCGTCAACCAGATCCTTCGCTTCCTTCAGGCCCAGGCCCGTCAGTTCGCGAACGGCCTTGATGACCGAAACCTTGTTGGCGCCGGCTTCAGCCAGGACGACCGTGAATTCGGTCTTCTCTTCTGCTGCAGCAGCTGCGCCGCCGCCTGCCGGGCCAGCGACTGCCACTGCAGCTGCCGACACGCCAAACTTCTCTTCGAACGCCTTGACCAGTTCGTTCAGTTCCAGAACGGTCATCCCTTCGACTGCTGCCAGGATGTCTTCTTTTGCGATTGCCATTTGAAATACTCCTAAATTGAATTCGGATACAGCCAGCGATCAGTAACGCTGATGCACGTTCGCTTACGCAGCTTCCGCTTGCTTCTTCTCGGCCAGCGCGGCGAGAGCACGCGCGAAGCCCGAAACAGGCGATTGCATAACGAACAGCAGCTTCGAGAGCAGTTCTTCGCGGCTCGGGATGCTTGCCAGCGCTTGCACGCCAGCCTTGTCCATCACCTTGCCATCGAACGAACCAGCCTTGATGACCAACTTTTCATTGCTCTTGCTGAAGTCGTTGACGACCTTGGCAGCAGCAATGGCATCTTCCGAGATGCCGTAGATCAGGGGACCAGTCATCTGCTCTGCCAGCGGAGCAAAAGGCGTACCTTCGACGGCGCGACGCGCCAGCGTGTTCTTCAACACGCGCAGGTAAACCTGTTGCTCACGCGCTTTCGCGCGCAGCTTGGTCAGATCGCCAACCGCAATTCCACGATACTCAGCCAGCACAACGGTCTGGGCCTTCGCGACTTGCGCGGAAACCTCAGCGACGACGGCTTGCTTGTCTTCTCTATTAAGCGGCACGGTTAGCCTCCAGAAACGATACGTTCGGCGTGGCCGGTATGGCCGAAACCTCACGTACCTCGTTCAACAACGGCGTCCGACCTCGTTAGGAGTATTTCCACCTCACGCCGCGAATCGCTTCGCGGCCTGCGGCTTCACCACTGCAAAACTTTTTCGGGTTCGCCATCTGCGTTGGCTTGAATTAAGGGATCGCCTGCCTGCTGCGCCCCACCAACGGTCTTTGATAACCGGTTGTTCGCCCTGCTGCACGAACAACCGCCCAAAGCCCATGTAGGCCGCCTCGCGAACGAAGCGGCCCGAATACTTGCTTACTGCGCTGCCAGCGTAGCCTGGTCGACGCGCACGCCGACGCCCATCGTGCTCGACAGTGCGATCTTGCGCAGGTACACGCCCTTGCTCGTTGCCGGCTTCGCCTTCTGCAGCGCTTCGATCAGCGCCGACAGGTTCGAACGCAGCGCGGTCGGCTCGAACGATGCACGGCCGATGGTCGCGTGGATGATACCGGCCTTGTCGACACGGAATTGCACCTGACCAGCCTTCGCGTTCTTGACGGCGGTTGCGACGTCCGGCGTGACCGTACCGACCTTCGGGTTCGGCATCAAGCCGCGCGGGCCGAGGATCTGGCCGAGCGTACCGACGATACGCATCGTGTCCGGCGAAGCGATCACGATGTCGAAGTCCATCTGGCCAGCCTTGATCTGCTCAGCCAGGTCTTCCATACCGACGATTTCCGCGCCTGCTGCACGTGCCTGCTCGGCCTTTTCGCCTTGCGCGAACACGGCAACGCGAACCGACTTGCCCGTACCTGCCGGCAGAACGACCGAACCACGAACGACCTGGTCCGACTTCTTCGCATCGATGCCGAGCTGGACTGCGACGTCGATCGACTCGTCGAACTTCGCGCTCGCGCATTCCTTCACGAGGCTCAGTGCGTCTTCGATCGCGTACAGCTTCTGACGGTCGACCTTGGCGGCAAATGCCTGACGGCGCTTGGAGATCTTAGCCATTTACACGCCCTCCACAGTGATACCCATCGAGCGTGCGCTACCAGCGATGGTGCGAACGGCTGCGTCCAGATCAGCTGCCGTAAGGTCCGGCATCTTGGTCTTCGCGATTTCTTCGGCTTGAGCGCGCGTGATCGAACCGACCTTGTCGGTGTGCGGCTTGCTCGAGCCCTTGTCCACCTTCGCCGCCTTCTTGATCAGGACGGTTGCCGGCGGCGTCTTCATCACGAACGTGAAGCTCTTGTCAGCGAATGCCGTGATGACCACCGGCACCGGCAGACCCGGCTCCATGCCTTGAGTCTGCGCGTTGAACGCCTTGCAGAACTCCATGATGTTCAGGCCGCGCTGGCCCAGTGCCGGACCGACCGGCGGCGACGGGTTGGCTTTACCTGCAGGGATCTGCAGCTTGATAAAGCCGATAATCTTCTTTGCCATTTGAAACCTCATTGGAACGCCGGAGAAGGCGTTCGGTGAGTGATAACGCGCGTTCGCCGCTGGCTACTGACGCTCCTCAACGGCCATGACGCGGGCCGTAAGCGCGAAGGTGGGCAGCCGAGGCTGCCCACCGAATCGGGGTCAAACTTTTTCGACCTGGCCGAATTCGAGTTCGACCGGGGTGGATCGACCAAAGATGGTGACCGACACGCGTACACGCGATTTTTCGTAGTTGACTTCTTCGACGGTGCCATTGAAGTCCGTGAACGGGCCTTCCTTGACACGCACCATCTCGCCGACTTCGAACAGGGTTTTCGGGCGCGGCTTTTCGACGCCTTCCTGCATCTGCGACATGATCTTCTCGACTTCCTTCGGGGAAATCGGGGTCGGGCGGTTACGCGCACCGCCGACGAAACCGGTGACCTTCGCGGTGTTCTTCACGAGGTGCCACGTTTCGTCCGTCATTTCCATTTCCACCAGCACGTAGCCGGGGAAGAAACGACGCTCGGTCACAGCCTTGTGGCCGCCTTTGACTTCGACCACTTCTTCGGTCGGGACCAGGATCTGACCGAATTTGTCCTGCATGCCAGCACGTTCAATGCGCTCCTGAAGCGCACGTTGCACGCTCTTCTCCATACCGGAGTAGGCGTGCACGACGTACCAACGCTTTCCGCTCGGGGATGCCGGAGTATCGCTCATATCATTTCCAACCCAGAATCGCCGAGAAAATCACCCATTCGATCGATTTGTCGCTCAACCAGAGGAAAATCGCCATCACGAGCACGAAACCGAACACGACGAGTGTGGTTTGCGTTGCTTCCTTACGGGTGGGCCATACGACCTTCCGGACTTCCTTGTACGAATCCTTGGCAAACGCGATGAGGCTCTTGCCAGGGGCGGACATCAGCCCGACGGCCACGCCGGCGATGATACCTACCGCCAACGCGGCACCGCGGACATACCACTGCTGATTGGCCAGCCAGAAGAAGCCCACGAATCCGGCCAACACCAGCAATACGCCCAGGGCCAGCATCAGCTTATCGCCGGAGGTATTTACAGTTTCGACGGATGGATTCGCCATAACACCTTAAAACAAATGCCACGTGGGACACGTGGCGATTTTTGGCAGGGGCAGAGGGAATCGAACCCCCAACCTTCGGTTTTGGAGACCGACGCTCTGCCAGTTGAGCTATACCCCTAAACCATGCTGGGGCCGGCTGACGCCAGCCCCAAAACTGTCGATCAACGAATAACTGGCTTACTCGATGATCTTGGCGACGACGCCGGCGCCGACGGTGCGGCCGCCTTCGCGGATCGCGAAGCGCAGACCTTCTTCCATCGCGATCGGAGCGATCAGCTTCACCGTGATCGACACGTTGTCGCCCGGCATCACCATTTCCTTGTCCTTCGGCAGCTCGATCGAGCCCGTCACGTCCGTCGTACGGAAGTAGAACTGCGGACGGTAGTTGTTGAAGAACGGCGTGTGACGGCCGCCTTCGTCCTTGCTCAGCACGTACACTTCAGCCGTGAAGTGCGTGTGCGGCGTGATCGAACCCGGCTTCGCCAGAACCTGGCCGCGCTCCACGTCTTCACGCTTCGTGCCGCGCAGCAGGATACCGACGTTGTCGCCTGCCTGACCTTGGTCCAGCAGCTTGCGGAACATTTCAACGCCCGTGCAGGTCGTCTTCACCGTCGGCTTGATACCGACGATTTCGATTTCCTCGCCGACCTTCACGATGCCGCGCTCGACGCGACCCGTCACCACCGTACCGCGGCCCGAGATCGAGAACACGTCTTCCACCGGCATCAGAAACGCGCCGTCAACTGCACGCTCCGGCGTCGGGATGTACGTGTCCAGCGCGTCGGCCAGGCTCATGATCGCCACTTCGCCCAGCTCGCCCGTGTCGCCTTCCAGCGCCAGCTTTGCCGAACCCTTCACGATCGGCGTGTCGTCGCCCGGGAAGTCGTACTTCGACAGGAGCTCGCGAACTTCCATCTCGACCAGCTCGAGCAGTTCCGCGTCGTCCACCATGTCGCACTTGTTCAGGAACACGATGATGTACGGAACGCCAACCTGACGCGCCAGCAGGATGTGCTCACGCGTTTGCGGCATCGGGCCGTCTGCTGCCGAGCAAACCAGGATCGCGCCGTCCATCTGCGCTGCGCCCGTGATCATGTTCTTCACATAGTCAGCGTGGCCCGGGCAGTCGACGTGTGCGTAGTGGCGGTTAGCCGTTTCGTACTCGACGTGTGCCGTGTTGATCGTGATGCCGCGCGCCTTTTCTTCCGGTGCCGCGTCGATCTGGTCGTACGCCTTCGCTTCGCCGCCGAACTTCTTCGTCAGAACCGTCGTGATCGCTGCCGTCAGCGTCGTCTTGCCGTGGTCAACGTGACCAATCGTACCAACGTTCACGTGCGGCTTGGTCCGCTCAAATTTACCCTTGGCCATTTTCGACTCCCAGAAGGAATTTCACAGGTTGCGCCGCGCGCAAACAAGACACTGACTTTTTACTGCTGGTGCCCATGGGCAGGATCGAACTGCCGACCTCTCCCTTACCAAGGGAGTGCTCTACCACTGAGCCACATGGGCGCTACGCTTCAACTTAGCGGTCTGGAGCGGGTGAAGGGAATCGAACCCTCGTCGTAAGCTTGGAAGGCTTCTGCTCTACCATTGAGCTACACCCGCACGGGCCACTAACGATTCCTTGCCGCTCACTGCGCTGATATCTTGGTGGAGGAGGTTGGATTCGAACCAACGTAGGCGTAAGCCAACAGATTTACAGTCTGCCCCCTTTAGCCACTCGGGCACCCCTCCGTAGAGAACTGACGATTATGGGGGTGCATCGCACTCCTGTCAAGCATATCTGGAAGATTATTTTCACTCTCTTCCCGACTTCCGCTTCCCACCGATCCCCGCTCTCGCCCGGCTAAGGCAAGCGCGAGATGTTGCCGACCGGCGCCACATCTTCGTCAGACTCCGCCTTCAACGCCGATCTGCATCTGCGCTAAAAACGAAAGACCGCCATCATACGATCTCTTTCGCATAATGCCAAGCGGGTAGACACAAAATTTCGGCAAATTTCGTGCCGGGCGGGTTTGGTGAGCCGGCTGTGGTCGCTCGCGGGAGGGTTGGTGGTGCTTCCGGCGCGCAATCGCAGTCCGGCAGCCGGTGCCGCGGACCGCCTGGTGGTCATTTGCCGCGGGCGCCGTGTACGGGCGGGCGTCCTTCTCGCGGTTGCAGCGCGTCAGCCCCATCACCGAATTCGGCCACAGTCGTGTTCGACGGCCTCATGGGAACGCACGATACTCGTCTGGAGTCGCTCTCCCACACCGGCACAAGGCTCCATGCGCCCGCTTGCTCTGTAACGACATTCTTCGTGGTTGCAGCTGCCCCTGCCACGCTGCGGCAGGGGCCCGGCGCCACACGCGGCCGATCGGGAAGATCCGACTGCAGGCCTAGCTGATGGCTTCTCCGCGGAGCCCGGGAGGGATGCTCGGCGCCTGGGGCGCATCAGCAGTTGAAGACCGCACTCGAAGCCGAGTGCGCGGGTTGGGCGCCCATCGGGTAGCGCGCGCACAACGGATGAATCGGCACGCACTGGTCCGACGATGTCCCCGAGGATAAATCCTGGCGATTCTGCGGGCCCTGCGATGCTTACAGCCGCTACTCGGCGACGACGTGCGTGGAGGTCCAACCGTCCCCATAACCTTCCCGCCACCGCATCGATTGGTCCTCATGCTCGGCGGCCCTACGCCCCTTCGTGGAAGGCGCCTAACGCCACCGGCCGGCTTATCGCAGCGAATCTTTGCGTACAGTCGATATCGCTACTGCTCGTGCCGCGCCCGCCTCGCCCCTGGACACGAATATCCGCGCCGGATTCGACGCAGGCGCCTTCGCCGTACCTCACGCATCCGAAGTCGTTATAAAACCGATATATGGCGCCAGAGCGTCGACATCCAACGTGCGCTGTCCGGCAATGCTCAAGCTGACGCGCGATCATAGCTAGAACGCGGTACACGAGCTGACCTGCCGGAGGCTCTCAGTTCGGCGGTCCGAATACGATACGCGCCGAACGCGCGCCAAGCGTCGGCGCAGTCAGCACATAGCCCGCGCCGGCGGGGAAACAGCGAGTCCGCGTAGGCGGCGCAGCCTATTCGCTCATCGAGGAAATCTACGCGCTACTGGACGGTCAACGAGTGGGCGTCAGAAGAGACTGCGCCGGTTTTTGATCTCGTCCGGCCCGCTACGCACACGGCGCTGGCGGCCCCTCGGTCGGGTCTCTTTGATCAAAGATGGAGTAGACGAGGTGGCGGGCTGCAGGAAGCGGGTCGCGCAATCGCGCTCGTCGATATACGTTTGCGGGGAGCAAATTGCGGTTTTGATCGAAGATACGGTCGATAATCGGCGGAATCGCCGGAGATGGAAGCGGTTGGGGGAGTTTGATGCTGCAATGGTTTACGGCAGAGGAGCCCGGCGTACGTAGCCTCGGTCACGCCTCGCCACATGCTTTTTGGAATGCCGAAATGCAAAAACCCCCGCCTTGTCGGGCGGGGGTTTCTGGCTAAGGGAGCCTGACGATTACCTACTTTCACACGGGAATCCGCACTATCATCGGCGTAGAGTCGTTTCACGGTCCTGTTCGGGATGGGAAGGGGTGGGACCGACTCGCTATGGTCATCAGGCAAAGGGGGTTGTTGTGCTGGCTTCGCAGCACAACCAATCCTGGAAGAAGCAGTAATTGAGTTGGGTTGTGAGCTGTATCTCACACGTACGCGGTAGTTCAACCGCAGTACGTCGAGTGCCTCACACTCGACGCTCGATGTCCGTAAGCGCTAAAGCGCTAACGGGCATCGAGACAGACTTGTTATAGGATCAAGCCTTACGGGCAATTAGTATCAGTTAGCTGAACGCATTACTGCGCTTACACACCTGACCTATCAACGTCCTGGTCTCGAACGACCCTTCAAGGGGATCTAGTCCCCAGGGATATCTCATCTTAAGGCGAGTTTCCCGCTTAGATGCTTTCAGCGGTTATCTCTTCCGAACATAGCTACCCGGCGATGCCACTGGCGTGACAACCGGTACACCAGAGGTTCGTCCACTCCGGTCCTCTCGTACTAGGAGCAGCCCCCTTCAAATATCCAACGCCCACGGCAGATAGGGACCAAACTGTCTCACGACGTTTTAAACCCAGCTCACGTACCTCTTTAAATGGCGAACAGCCATACCCTTGGGACCGGCTACAGCCCCAGGATGAGATGAGCCGACATCGAGGTGCCAAACACCGCCGTCGATATGAACTCTTGGGCGGTATCAGCCTGTTATCCCCAGAGTACCTTTTATCCGTTGAGCGATGGCCCTTCCATACAGAACCACCGGATCACTATGACCTGCTTTCGCACCTGCTCGACTTGTCGGTCTCGCAGTTAAGCACGCTTATGCCATTGCACTATCAGCACGATTTCCGACCGTACCTAGCGTACCTTCGTACTCCTCCGTTACGCTTTGGGAGGAGACCGCCCCAGTCAAACTGCCTACCATGCACTGTCCCCGACCCGGATCACGGGCCAAGGTTAGAACCTCAAACAAACCAGGGTGGTATTTCAAGGACGGCTCCACCGAAACTAGCGTTCCGGTTTCATAGCCTCCCACCTATCCTACACAGATCGGTTCAAAGTCCAATGCAAAGCTACAGTAAAGGTTCATGGGGTCTTTCCGTCTAGCCGCGGGTAGATTGCATCATCACAAACACTTCAACTTCGCTGAGTCTCGGGAGGAGACAGTGTGGCCATCGTTACGCCATTCGTGCAGGTCGGAACTTACCCGACAAGGAATTTCGCTACCTTAGGACCGTTATAGTTACGGCCGCCGTTTACCGGGACTTCAATCAAGAGCTTGCACCCCATCATTTAATCTTCCGGCACCGGGCAGGCGTCACACCCTATACGTCCACTTTCGTGTTTGCAGAGTGCTGTGTTTTTATTAAACAGTCGCAGCCACCAGTTTATTGCAACCCCTTCACCCTCCTGGCGCAGGCCAGTCAAGCTACAAGGGCGTACCTTATCCCGAAGTTACGGTACCAATTTGCCGAGTTCCTTCTCCCGAGTTCTCTCAAGCGCCTTAGAATACTCATCTCGCCCACCTGTGTCGGTTTGCGGTACGGTCATCGTTAGACTGAAGCTTAGAGGCTTTTCTTGGAACCACTTCCAATTGCTTCGCTCCCTAAGGAGCTCGCGCCACACCCTTGAATTGCGCGCCCGGATTTGCCTAAGCGCCTTCTCCAATGCAGCGACCGGGACTTCCAACACCCGGACAACCTTCCGCGATCCGTCCCCCCATCGCATCTAACAATGGTGCAGGAATATTGACCTGCTTCCCATCAGCTACGCATTTCTGCCTCGCCTTAGGGGCCGACTCACCCTACGCCGATGAACGTTGCGTAGGAAACCTTGGGCTTACGGCGAGGGGGCCTTTCACCCCCTTTATCGCTACTCATGTCAGCATTCGCACTTCCGATACCTCCAGCACCCTTTACAAGGCACCTTCGCAGGCTTACGGAACGCTCTCCTACCATGCGAGCAAGCTCGCATCCGCAGCTTCGGTATATAGCTTAGCCCCGTTACATCTTCCGCGCAGGACGACTCGATCAGTGAGCTATTACGCTTTCTTTAAAGGGTGGCTGCTTCTAAGCCAACCTCCTGACTGTTTTAGCCTTCCCACTTCGTTTCCCACTTAGCTATATTTGGGGACCTTAGCTGGCGGTCTGGGTTGTTTCCCTCTTGACACCGGACGTTAGCACCCGATGTCTGTCTCCCGTGATTGCACTCTTCGGTATTCGGAGTTTGCTATGGCGGGGTAATCTGCAATAGACCCCCCAACCATGACAGTGCTCTACCCCCGAAGGTGAGACACGAGGCACTACCTAAATAGTTTTCGGAGAGAACCAGCTATTTCCAGGTTTGTTTAGCCTTTCACCCCTATCCACAGCTCATCCCCTAACTTTTCAACGTTAGTGGGTTCGGACCTCCAGTACGTGTTACCGCACCTTCATCCTGGCCATGGATAGATCACCTGGTTTCGGGTCTACGCCCAGCAACTGAACGCCCTATTCGGACTCGCTTTCGCTACGCCTGCCCTATACGGTTAAGCTTGCTACTGAACGTAAGTCGCTGACCCATTATACAAAAGGTACGCCGTCACCCCTTGCGAGGCTCCGACTGTTTGTATGCATGCGGTTTCAGGATCTATTTCACTCCCCTCCCGGGGTTCTTTTCGCCTTTCCCTCACGGTACTGGTTCACTATCGGTCGATCACGAGTATTTAGCCTTGGAGGATGGTCCCCCCATCTTCAGACAGGATTTCACGTGTCCCGCCCTACTTGTCGCACACCTAGTTCTTTCATACTGTTTTCGCCTACAGGGCTATCACCTGCTATGGCCGCACTTTCCAGAGCGTTCGGCTAACAATACAAATAAAGAGTGCAAGGCTCATCCCATTTCGCTCGCCACTACTTTGGGAATCTCGGTTGATTTCTTTTCCTGCGGTTACTTAGATGTTTCAGTTCACCGCGTTCGCTTCACTGGACCTATGTATTCAGTCCAGGATGACCCAAAAGGGCCGGGTTTCCCCATTCGGACATCTACGGATCAAAGCTCGTTTGCCAGCTCCCCGTAGCTTTTCGCAGGCTACCGCGTCCTTCATCGCCTGTGATCGCCAAGGCATCCACCACATGCACTTGTTCGCTTGACCCTATAACGAGTCTGTCTCTCGACAGCCGCTACAGGTTGAGTTCTCGCGTTGTGCCGTATTCCAATTGAGTCGAACATAGAGTTCGAATCATCTTGAGATACATCGATACAATCACAACCCGGATAACTTCCACGTCCATCTCGAGACGCTTCCGCTATCCAAATTACTTACTTCTTCCAGATTGTTAAAGAACGACAGCCGATACATACTACGTATCACTCTGACTGGCTCAATCGCCAATGACAAAGACTCGAACAACGCTTCGTTCGAACGCTTGTCATTGAAGATTGGTGGAGGCAGACGGGATCGAACCGACGACCCCCTGCTTGCAAAGCAGGTGCTCTCCCAGCTGAGCTATGCCCCCATTGAGTACAGATGACCTCAGGTACTACAGCCTATCGGCATGGGCTGCTCGTAAGCGCTAAAGCGCTAACGATCACCGACACGTCAGACAATGGTGGGTCTGGTTGGATTCGAACCAACGACCCCCGCCTTATCAAGACGGTGCTCTAACCGACTGAGCTACAGACCCCTGAGTCTGTCTTTGATTTACAGCCGATAAGCGTGAGCGCTCAACTTCGCGAGATAGCTCTGGAAAGGAGGTGATCCAGCCGCACCTTCCGATACGGCTACCTTGTTACGACTTCACCCCAGTCATGAATCCTACCGTGGTGACCGTCCTCCTTGCGGTTAGACTAGCCACTTCTGGTAAAACCCACTCCCATGGTGTGACGGGCGGTGTGTACAAGACCCGGGAACGTATTCACCGCGGCATGCTGATCCGCGATTACTAGCGATTCCAGCTTCATGCACTCGAGTTGCAGAGTGCAATCCGGACTACGATCGGTTTTCTGGGATTAGCTCCCCCTCGCGGGTTGGCAACCCTCTGTTCCGACCATTGTATGACGTGTGAAGCCCTACCCATAAGGGCCATGAGGACTTGACGTCATCCCCACCTTCCTCCGGTTTGTCACCGGCAGTCTCCTTAGAGTGCTCTTGCGTAGCAACTAAGGACAAGGGTTGCGCTCGTTGCGGGACTTAACCCAACATCTCACGACACGAGCTGACGACAGCCATGCAGCACCTGTGCGCCGGTTCTCTTTCGAGCACTCCCACCTCTCAGCAGGATTCCGACCATGTCAAGGGTAGGTAAGGTTTTTCGCGTTGCATCGAATTAATCCACATCATCCACCGCTTGTGCGGGTCCCCGTCAATTCCTTTGAGTTTTAATCTTGCGACCGTACTCCCCAGGCGGTCAACTTCACGCGTTAGCTACGTTACTAAGGAAATGAATCCCCAACAACTAGTTGACATCGTTTAGGGCGTGGACTACCAGGGTATCTAATCCTGTTTGCTCCCCACGCTTTCGTGCATGAGCGTCAGTATTGGCCCAGGGGGCTGCCTTCGCCATCGGTATTCCTCCACATCTCTACGCATTTCACTGCTACACGTGGAATTCTACCCCCCTCTGCCATACTCTAGCCTGCCAGTCACCAATGCAGTTCCCAGGTTGAGCCCGGGGATTTCACATCGGTCTTAGCAAACCGCCTGCGCACGCTTTACGCCCAGTAATTCCGATTAACGCTCGCACCCTACGTATTACCGCGGCTGCTGGCACGTAGTTAGCCGGTGCTTATTCTTCCGGTACCGTCATCCCCCGACTGTATTAGAGCCAAGGATTTCTTTCCGGACAAAAGTGCTTTACAACCCGAAGGCCTTCTTCACACACGCGGCATTGCTGGATCAGGCTTTCGCCCATTGTCCAAAATTCCCCACTGCTGCCTCCCGTAGGAGTCTGGGCCGTGTCTCAGTCCCAGTGTGGCTGGTCGTCCTCTCAGACCAGCTACTGATCGTCGCCTTGGTAGGCCTTTACCCCACCAACTAGCTAATCAGCCATCGGCCAACCCTATAGCGCGAGGCCCGAAGGTCCCCCGCTTTCATCCGTAGATCGTATGCGGTATTAATCCGGCTTTCGCCGGGCTATCCCCCACTACAGGACATGTTCCGATGTATTACTCACCCGTTCGCCACTCGCCACCAGGTGCAAGCACCCGTGCTGCCGTTCGACTTGCATGTGTAAGGCATGCCGCCAGCGTTCAATCTGAGCCAGGATCAAACTCTTCAGTTCAAACCTGTTACTGTTTTCGGTTCCGTAGAACCGGTCGCTCACTCAAAGCTGACAGGAATATGAATCACTTCATAAACCTGACTTACTTTAGTGTGAGACTCTTGATACTTTCGCTATCTGATCCGAGGATCAGCTCGCTTCCATCAAGCGCCCACACTTATCGGCTGTTAATTTTTAAAGAGCATTCTGCGAGGAACTTCGTGGTTCCCGGCAGCACTGCGTTTTCAGCAGCAGAGAAGCGAGATTATGAACCGTGTTTCGCAGCTCGTCAACAACTTTTTACACTACATCGTTGCGACTGCGGGGCTCAACTTCCTGTACCGCCAAGGCTCGCTACATCCCGAACCCGACAGCACCGCTTCCCTTCCTCCCGCGCCGCGTTTCCGTTAGCGCGAAAGAGGCGTGATTCTATGCATCCGTCCCCATCCGCGCAAGCCCTTTATGAAGAAAGTTTGAAAAAGCCTCCGTGCGCTGACGCACACGGAGGCTTCAGGCTCGACGGACGATGTCGCGCTGCCGGCCCGCAGGCCGTCGGCAACCTTTCCCTCTATATATAGAGCCGCGTCATTTGCCGCCCACCGCAGCCTGCAGTTGCTCGATCGGCACCGCATCGGCCATCGCCGTGTAGCCCGCATCGCTCGGATGGATGCCGTCGCCGCTATCGTATCGGCGCTGCAGCACGCTCGGGCGCGCCGGATCGCGCAGCACAGCGTCGAAGTCCACCACGCCGTCGAACCCGCCTCCGCTCCGGATCCACCGGTTCACCTCGAGCCGGATCGCTTCGCGTCCGGGCGGCAACGCCGCCGGCGTCAGCGTCGCGCCGAAGACCTTCACGCCCTGGCGGTGCGCCGCGTCGATCAGCCGGCGATAGCCGTCGATCAGCGACGCGGCGGTCACCTGCGTATGCGGGTGATCGCAATCGAGCCCCGCGCGCGGCGGCATCGCCGCAAAGTTGATGTCGTTGATCCCGATCAGCACGATCACCGCCTTCACGCCCGAGCGCGACAGCGCGTCACGCTCGAACCGCGACGCCAGCGACGTGCCGTAACACGCGGAATCGCTGAGCAGCCGGTTCCCGCTGATGCCGAGATTCACGACGCCGATCGAATCGGCACTCGACGCCATCAGCCGGCGTGCGAGCGCGTCGGGCCAGCGACGGTTGCGGTTCACGCTGGAGCGCAACCCGTCGGTGATCGAATCGCCGATCGCGGCGACGCTGCCGCGTGCGGAGCCAGCTTCGACGGCAAGTTCCGTCACCCATGCATATTGAGTAAAGCGGGTGCGGAACACGTCGGCGCCCGGATTGCCCACTTGATCGCCCGGCGCGGACACATAGTTGAACTGGTTCGACACGCGATGCCAGACCGTCATCCGCTGGTTCGGCCCCATCTGGAGACTAATCGCATACGGCTGCGCGGCCGTCACGTCGATCGACACCGGATCGCTTTCGCGCGCCTGGCCCGGTGCGAGCGTCACCGACGCGCTGCCGCCGAACCGGACCGGCACCACCGCGCCGCCGGCGAGCGCGGCCCCTTCGCCGGCACGCGCGAGGCTCGCGGCCTCGACGACCAGCGGCGCGCGACCGTAGGCGTTGCTCACGCGAATCCGCGCGGCCCGCCCCGACACGGTCGGGTAGACGATCTGCCGCACGGTTCTCCCGGCCACGTCGGGTGCGCGGTAGAGCGGCGGCGGTGCGGCGAGGTCAGGAATCGGCTGCAGCGCGGTCGCCCACGCGGCGACCCAACCCACCGGCGAGCCCGACGCCGCCGACGCCGCAAGCGGCGACACGAAAACGGCCGCGCCCAGCACGGCCGCGGCGACACTGCTTCGAAATGACATCGGCAAAATCCTCATCGGAAAGCGGGCATTGTGCCGCAGAAGACGCGAGACCCACGTGCGAGGCCACACGTGCGCGACCGGATCGCGCCCCGACGTCCCTCGTTTACCCGTGTCTCGCCGAAAATTCGCAACAAATTTATTAACCGACCGGTCGGTTGGTTTATACTTCGCACACATTCAACCGGACGAGAGCTTTCGCCATGTACACGCAATCCCTCGACATCCCCGGCAACGTCGCGCCGCTCGATGCCGCAGCCGAGTCGCCCGAACAGGCGCGGTTCGATGCGGTGATGGCCGCGGACGGCAAGATCGAACCGCAGGACTGGATGCCCGACGCATATCGCAAGACGCTGGTACGCCAGATCTCGCAGCACGCGCATTCGGAAGTCGTCGGCATGCTGCCGGAAGGCAACTGGATCTCGCGCGCGCCGAGCCTGAAGCGCAAGGCGATCCTGCTCGCGAAGGTGCAGGACGAAGCCGGCCACGGCCTCTACCTGTACAGCGCGGCCGAAACGCTCGGCGTATCGCGCGATTCGCTGATCGACGCGCTGCACGCCGGCAAGGCGAAATACTCGAGCATCTTCAACTACCCAACGCCGACCTGGGCCGACGTCGGCGTGATCGGCTGGCTCGTCGACGGCGCCGCGATCATGAACCAGATCCCGCTGTGCCGCTGCACGTACGGCCCGTATGCGCGCGCGATGATCCGCGTGTGCAAGGAAGAGTCGTTCCACCAGCGCCAGGGTTTCGACGCGCTGCTGTCGATGATGAAGGGCAGCGACGCGCAACGCGCGATGGTCCAGCAGGCCGTCGACCGCTGGTGGTGGCCGGTACTGATGATGTTCGGCCCGAGCGACGCCGATTCGGTCCACAGCAGCCAGTCCGCGAAATGGGGCATCAAGCGGATCTCGAACGACGACCTGCGCCAGAAATTCGTCGACGCGACGGTCGATCAGGCAAAGGTGCTCGGCGTGACGCTGCCCGACCCCGACCTGAAATGGAACGAGGCGCGCGGCCACTATGACTACGGCGCGATCGACTGGGACGAATTCTGGCGCGTCGTCAATGGCGACGGCCCGTGCAACAAGGAACGCCTCGCGACTCGCGTGAAAGCACACGAGGACGGCGCCTGGGTGCGCGAAGCCGCGCTCGCGCACGAAGCGAAGCGTCGCGCCCGCGCCGAACAGCACGCCGCCTGAGCGGCACCCCCCGAATTCAGGAATCAGGAGAAAGCGATGAACAAGGAATGGCCGATCTGGGAAGTGTTCGTGCGCAGCAAGCAGGGCCTCGACCACAAGCACTGCGGCAGCCTGCACGCCGCCGACGCGACGATGGCGCTGCGCATGGCGCGCGACGTCTACACGCGGCGCCAGGAAGGCGTGAGCATCTGGGTGGTGCCGTCGTCGGCGATCACCGCATCGGACCCGAGCGAGAAGGCCGAACTGTTCGAACCGGCGGGCGACAAGATCTACCGTCACCCGACGTTCTACACGTTGCCCGACGAAGTCAACCACATGTAACGCCCGCGCCATGACGATCACGCCCGAACACCTCTCCTACGTGCTGCGCCTCGCGGACAACGCGCTGATCCTCGGTCAGCGCAACGCCGAATGGTGTGGCCATGGCCCGATCCTCGAGGAAGACATCGCGCTCACCAACATGAGCCTCGACCTCATCGGCCAGGCGCGCATGCTGTATACGCACGCGGCCGAGCTCGAGCGCCAGCTCACCGGCGCGGCGAAGACGGAAGACGATTACGCGTACTTCCGCACCGAGCGCGAGTTCGCGAACTTCACGCTCGCCGAACTGCCGCACTACGGGCCCGTCTCCGGCACCGCACACGCCGACAAGGACTACGCGGTGACGATCGTGCGCAACTTCCTGTACGCGGCGCTGATGCTGCACGTGTGGAGCGCGCTGGAAACGTCGACCGACACGCAGCTCGCCGCGATCGCCGCGAAATCGGTGAAGGAAACCCGCTATCACGTCCAGCATGCGCGCGAATGGCTCGTGCGCCTCGGCGACGGCACCGACGAATCGCACCGCCGCGCGCAGGCCGCGCTCGACTACCTGATGCCGTACACGCGCGAATGCTTCGCCGCCGATGCGATCGACGACGCGATCGTCGCCGCGGGCATCGGCCCGGCGCCGGCCGCGCTCGAGGCCGCGTGGCGCGCGGACGTGGACGACGCGCTCGCGGAGGCCACGCTCGCGCTGCCGGCACCGGTGAAGCACGTGACGACCGGCAAGCAGGGCGAGCATTCGGAACACATGGGCTACCTGCTCGCCGAAATGCAGAGCCTCGCGCGCCAGCACCCCGGCGCGAGCTGGTAACCGGCCCACGCCACGGAGCCCGCCGATGTCCGCCCAGACCGCCGCCCCTACCGCCGCCGCGCACCGCGACGATCCGCTGCTCGCCCACGCGTGGGACGTGCTCGAAGCCGTGCCCGATCCGGAGATTCCGGTCGTGTCGATCCGCGAGCTCGGCATCCTGCGCGACGTCCGCCGCGCGGACGACGGCCAGCTCGAAGTCGTGATCACGCCGACCTACTCGGGCTGCCCGGCGATGTCGCAGATCGCCGAGGACATCGCCGCCGCGCTGCAGGCCGCCGATCTGCCGCCGCACCGGATCGAGACGGTGCTCGCCCCCGCGTGGACGACCGACTGGATCACGCAGGAAGCGCGCGACAAGCTGCGCGCGTACGGCATCGCGCCGCCGGTCGGCCAGTGCGGCAGCGCCGTGCCGCGGGAGAACGTCGTGCGCTTCGTGCCGCGGCCGGTCGCGGCGCCCACCTGCCCGCGCTGCGGCTCCGCGCGCACCGAACGTCTCGCGCAATTCGCGTCCACGGCCTGCAAGGCGCTGTATCGCTGCGTCGACTGCCGCGAACCCTTCGACTACTTCAAACCCTACTGAATATGGCGACCCCGCAATTTCACCCGCTGCGTATCCGCGACGTGCGGCCCGAGACCGCCGACGCCGTGACCGTCTCGTTCGACGTGCCGCCCGAGCTGCGCGACGCGTACCGCTTCACGCAGGGCCAGTTCGTCACGTTGAAGACCCACATCGACGGCGAGGAGACGCGCCGCTCGTATTCGATCTGCGTCGGCACGACGGACTACGATCGCGACGGCGAACTGCGCATCGGCATCAAGCGCGTGCGCGGCGGCCGCTTCTCGAACTTCGCGTTCGACACGCTGAAGCCCGGCCACACGATCGACGTGATGACGCCGGACGGCCGCTTCTTCACGCACCTGAACGCCGACCATGGCAAGCAGTACGTCGCGTTTTCCGGCGGCTCGGGAATCACGCCGGTGCTCGCGATCGTGAAGACGACGCTCGAACTCGAGCCGCGCAGCACGTTCACGCTGATCTACGGCAACCGCAGCGTCGACGCGATCATGTTCGCGGAGGAGCTCGAGGACCTGAAGAACCGCTACATGAACCGCTTCGTCCTCTATCACGTGCTGTCGGACGACCTGCAGGACGTCGAGCTGTTCAACGGCGTGCTCGACCAGGCGAAATGCGCGGAATTCCTCGCGACGCTGACGCCGGCCGACGCGATCGACGAGGCGTTCATCTGCGGCCCGGCGCCGATGATGGACGCGGCCGAAGCCGCGCTGAACGCGGCGGGCGTGCCGCAGGCGAAGGTGCACGTCGAGCGCTTCGGCACGCCGCTGCCGCAGGCCGGCGCACCGGTCGTCGAGATCACCGACCAGACGCCGGCCGCCGACCTCGAAATCGTGCTCGACGGCAAGAAGCGCAAGCTGCGTCTGCCGTACGAAGGCGTGAGCCTGCTCGACGTGGGCCTGCGCGCGGGCCTCGCGCTGCCGTACGCATGCAAGGGCGGCGTGTGCTGCACGTGCCGCGCGAAGGTAGTCGAAGGCGAAGTGCGGATGGAGAAGAACTACACGCTCGAGGCGCACGAAGTGAAGGACGGTTTCGTGCTCACGTGCCAGTGCCACCCGATCAGCGACAAGGTCGTCGTGAGCTTCGACGAGCGTTGAGCGGCGTCGCGTCGCGGCGCCTGACGGTTTCTCGCCGTCACACATCTCGCTTACACTAGGGTCTGTTTACATATGGAACGCGCATGCGTTGCCACGAGAACGGCCGCTCGCGAGGCGCGCGACGCCGCGAATACTGACGTATTCGCAAGGAGCGCAACGCGGCGAGCGGCCGTTCTCGTGGCAACCCCAAATTAAAAAATCATTCCACGGGAATGCCCGAAATCGCCCGTATGGCGGCGTCGCTCGTCGCTTGTTTGGCTCGGCCAAACGGCGCTCCTCACTCCTTGCCATACGCCCCGGAGGAAGTCCCCTTGGGGGACGAGCGATTTCGGGCATTCGCATGCGCGTTCCATATGTAAACAGACCCTAGGGGCCGCCGGCCGGCTGGACATCGCAACGTCCGCCCGGCCGGCGGTTTTCTTTTGTTGACGACAGGCCGATGAGTACCATTCATGTGATTCAGGGCGGCACCGCCGCCGCGTCGCTGCGCGAAGCCCTCGCGCAAACCGGACGCGACGAGCGCGTCGTCGGTTTGCTCGACGATCTCGGCGTCGGGCCGCTGAAGGGCGCCGACGAGACGCCCGACACGCGCGCCACCTTCTGGCAGCACGTGCTCGGCGACCAGATCCCCGACTGGAACGCGGAAATCGAGGCCGAATTCGCGCGCCTCGACCAGCTCGCGACGGAGACCGGCCAGGTCGTCGTGTGGCACGCGCCGAGCGTCGGCGACAAGCTGCTGCTGCGCCGCGTCGCCTATCACCTGCGCAACGTGCCGCAGCGCCTGAACGAGGTGCGGCTGTCGGCCGCCGATCTCGACGCCGCGCAGCGCGCAGCGCTGTCGCGTACCGACCAGGCCTGCGCGACCGGGATGTTCTCGCCCGCGGAACTGGCGCGCAAGCGGCCGGCGGCCGCGCCGGTCTCGGTCCTGCGCATCGGCCGCCTCGCGCTCGAATGGCAGGAAGCGAAACATCTGAACGCCGAACTGCGTTATTGGGTCAGCAACACGATCAAGAGCGGCCACTACGCCGATCTCGACGCGTTGATCGTCGCGCGCGCGGAAACCGACTGGCAGCCCGCGCGCCACCTCGTTGGCAGCATCATGGCCGCCGCCGACCGCGGCGGGCTGTTCGTCAGCGACTCGCTCGCGTGGTGGCGCTGTCGCGAACTCGCGGCCGCCAGCCGGCTCGAGCTGCAGGACGACGCGCCCGACGCCCTCTCTTCCACGCAGGTGCGCGCCGCCGCGCACCGCTAATCTTCCGCATTCGACCATGGCCCGAACCCGAGCGCCCGACCACGAATCCCAGCGCGAGCAGATCCTCGACCTGGCCGCCGAGAAATTCGCGCAGACGAGCTACCCGAGTACGTCGATGTCCGATCTCGCGACCGCGAGCGGCACGTCGAAGGCGCGGCTCTATCACTATTACGAGAGCAAGGAAGCGATCCTGTTCGACCTGCTCGACCGCTACACGAAACGGCTGATGCTGATCATCGCCGAGGTCGAGGGCGCGAGCCAGCGGCGCGGCCTCAGCGAGCGCGACGCGTTCGCCGAACTCGTGCGCGCGTTCCTCGCCGAATACGAGACGTCGCACAGCCGCCACGTCGCGCTGCTCAACGACGTGAAGTATCTCGAGGACGCACAGCGTGAAATCGTGCTCGACCGCCAGCGCGACATCGTCGCGGCGTTTACGCGGCAGCTCGCGCGTGCGTACCCGGACCGCATCTCGAAGGAAAACCAGACCTCGGTGACGATGATGGTGTTCGGGATGATCAACTGGACCTTCACGTGGCTGAAGCCGGGCGGCCGCCTCGGCTACCGCGACTTCGCGGAACAGGTGATCGACCTCATCGAGCGCGGGCTGTCGACGGCGGCCTGATTGCCGCGCAGCAGCATGCGTTGCGCGACGGGCACAGCCGACCGCCCGCCGCGCATTTCATATGATGAATTTTAAATTCGCTTAAAATCAATAACTTAAAGAATGAACTAAGCGGTTTTAGAATTCCCCCTCAGCACAAATAACGTCAAATACGGGTTTTCCCCAACCTCGCTCGGGTAAAATGCTGTTGCATTGCACAACCCGCTTGTGCACCCACACTGAGGAACCCACGATGAACACGCAATTCAACGGCCGTGCCGCTGCTGTCGGCAAGGTCGCTACTGCGCCGGTTCTCGTCAGGGAACTGGCTTCCAAAGACCGTGAGCAGATGCTCACCCACTTTCTCTCGCTCGACGAAGAGGACCGCCTGCTGCGCTTCGGCCAGATGGTGCCCGATCACGTGATCGAGAACTATGTCCGCACGCTCGACTTCGGTCGCGATACGGTGTTCGGCGTGTTCGACCACGACCTCGAACTGATCGGCGTCGGCCACCTGGCCTACCTGCCGGCCGAGGGCGACACGCGCACGGCCGAATTCGGCGTGTCGGTGCTCGAAAGCGCGCGCGGCCGCGGCGTCGGCTCGAAACTGTTCGAGCGCGCGGCGATCCGCAGCCGCAACACGCACGTGACGATGCTGTACATGCACTGCCTGTCGCGTAACGCGACGATGATGCACATCGCGAAGAAGTCCGGGATGCGGATCGAGTACGCGTACGGTGAAGCCGATGCGTATCTGTCGCTGCCGCCGGCCGACCACTCGACGATCATCGCCGAGATGCTGCAGGAACAGGCCGCGGTGTTCGACTACGCGATGAAGCGCCAGGCGCGCCGCACGACGAAGTTCATCGAATCGCTGATGCCGGCCACACTGACGGCCTGACGTCGGCCAGCCGGGCCGCGCCTGCGGCGCGCCCGGCGCCCCCCCTTCCCCGCCACGCTAGCGCACCGAACGAATCGGCAACGCCGTCGTTTCCTTGAAGCAATCGAGCGAGAAGCTCGTCTTCACGTCGATCACCGACGGGTGATGCAGCAGATGCTCCTGCACGAAGCGGGAGAAATGCGCCATGTCCTCGACCTGTACGCGCAGCAGGTAATCCATGTCGCCCGTCATCGCATGGCACGCGACCACTTCCGGCCAGGTCTGCACGGCCGCGCGGAACAGCTCCGCGTGGGTCGCGCCCGCGCGCGCCGACGTCTCGTCGGCCCGGACCGGCGCGAGGCCGCCGCGCTTTTCGAGCCGCACGCTCACGTAGGCGAGCAGGTCGAGCCCGAGCTTCTGCGGATTCAGCAGCGCGACGTAGCCGGTGATCACGCCGATTTCCTCGAGCCGCCGGATTCGCCGCAAGCACGGGCTCGGCGACAGGTTCACGCGCTCGGCGATCTCCTGGTTCGACAGGCGCCCGTTCTCCTGAAGAATCGCGAGAATGCGCCGGTCGATGGCATCCAATTCGGCTTGCGCCATCTTCTGCCCTCCACTGAGTGTTTTGAGACTGGAAATTGCGCCATCGTAGGCGCGGGCGATTAAGTTCGCAAGTTTCCGCTCGCGGCCGCCCGCTACACTCTGTCGCATGTCTCGGCTTGCCGCGCACGCTCGTGATGGGCGCGGCCGTCGACATCGAACCACGCCGGGCACGCGCACGCCGCCCCCGGCCGATCGCCCCGCACAGGAGACACGACATGCAGATCCCCACCTGGGACAACCCCGTCGGCACCGACGGCTTCGAATTTATCGAATACACGGCACCGGACCCGAAAGCACTCGGACAACTGTTCGAACGGATGGGTTTCACCGCGATCGCGCGCCACCGCCACAAGGACGTGACGGTGTACCGCCAGGGCGACATCAACTTCATCATCAACGCCGAACCCGATTCGTTCGCGCAACGCTTCGCGCGGCTGCACGGCCCGTCGATCTGCGCGATCGCGTTCCGCGTGCAGGACGCCGCGAAGGCGTACCGGCACGCGCTGGAACTCGGCGCATGGGGCTTCGACAACAAGACGGGCCCGATGGAGCTGAACATCCCGGCGATCAAGGGGATCGGCGATTCGCTGATCTACTTCGTCGACCGCTGGCGCGGCAAGAACGGCGCGCAGCCGGGCGCGATCGGCGACATCAGCATCTACGACGTCGACTTCGAGCCGATTCCCGGCGCGAACCCGAACCCGGTCGGCCACGGCCTCACCTACATCGACCACCTGACGCACAACGTGCATCGCGGCCGCATGCAGGAATGGGCCGAGTTCTACGAGCGCCTGTTCAACTTCCGCGAAGTGCGCTATTTCGACATCGAAGGCAAGGTGACGGGCGTGAAGTCGAAGGCGATGACGTCGCCGTGCGGCAAGATCCGCATCCCGATCAACGAGGAAGGCTCGGACACGGCCGGCCAGATCCAGGAATACCTCGACGCATATCACGGCGAAGGCATCCAGCACATCGCGCTCGGCGCGAGCGACATCTATCAGGCAGTCGACGGGCTGCGCAGCAAGGAAGTGAAGCTGCTCGACACGATCGACACGTATTACGAACTGGTCGACCGCCGCGTGCCGAACCACGGCGAATCGCTGGACGAACTGAAGAAGCGCAAGATCCTGATCGACGGCGCACGCGACGACCTGCTGCTGCAGATCTTCACCGAAAACCAGATCGGGCCGATCTTTTTCGAGATCATCCAGCGCAAGGGCAACCAGGGCTTCGGCGAAGGCAACTTCAAGGCGCTGTTCGAATCGATCGAGCTCGACCAGATCCGCCGCGGCGTCGTGCAGGACAAGGCCTGACGCCCCCGCCGCGCGGCGCCTCCGAGCAACCGGGGGCGGCCGCGCGATCCGGCCGCACAAAGAAAAAGGGCGGGAATCCGAGGATTCCCGCCCTTTTTGCATGCCGGCGAGGCCCGCGGGCCGCGCGATCGCATCAACGCACGTTCGCCTTCGACGCGGCGGCGCGCTCGACCGACGGCTGAGCTGCGGCGTCCTGAGCGGGCACGATCTGCTGCATCTGTGCGCCGGCTGCCGCCAGCGCGCTCGCGCCTCGCGCGTGCACCGGGCCCGTCATCGAGAAAAACGCGGCGGACACGATCAGGAAACTCTGGATATGACGTGTGTTCATTGCACCTCCTGTAAAACTGCCGGCGCCTCCCCGACTGCGTCGGAACGAACCCACGCGGCCGGGCACCTCCGGCAGGCCGACAAGATTAACGGCATTTGCCCGCAGATCAACGCCGCTTTACATGCTTTTACATGATGTAACGCATGATCTCGCCCTGTTTCATGGTGCGTGGCGGCCCTTTCCCTCGCGTTGCGACCGATGGGCGGCGGGTTTGCCCCAGTGCTACCATCCCTTAAAACCGGCGAACATGCCGGCCACTGCGGACGCGTCCAAAAGATGCCGACGCAACCGAAGTTTTGGTGATCCCAGACCGGGTGGAGGAGACAGTTAATGAATGCCCCGCTAGACGCAGACCAACGCGCGTCGCTAGAAGCCGCGCTGAAGTCCGTCACGCTTGACGACAAATACACGCTGGAACGCGGCCGCGCGTACATGAGCGGCATCCAGGCCCTCGTGCGCCTGCCGATGCTCCAGCAGGAACGCGACCGCGCCGCCGGTCTCAATACGGCCGGTTTCATCTCCGGCTACCGCGGCTCGCCGCTGGGCGGCCTCGATCTGTCGCTGTGGAAAGCCAAGCAGCACCTGGCCGCCCACCGGATCGTGTTCCAGCCCGGCCTCAACGAAGATCTCGCCGCCACCGCCGTGTGGGGCTCCCAGCAAGTGAACCTGTACCCCGGCGCGAAGTACGACGGCGTGTTCGGCATGTGGTACGGCAAGGGTCCGGGCGTCGATCGCACGGGCGACGTGTTCAAGCACGCGAACTCGGCCGGCTCGTCGCAGCACGGCGGCGTGCTGGTGCTGGCCGGCGACGATCACGCGGCGAAATCGTCCACGCTCGCGCATCAGTCCGAGCACATCTTCAAGGCCTGCGGGCTGCCGGTGCTGTTCCCGTCCAACGTGCAGGAATATCTCGACTTCGGCCTGCATGGCTGGGCGATGAGCCGCTACTCGGGCCTGTGGGTCGCGCTCAAGTGCGTGACGGACGTCGTCGAATCGTCGGCGTCGGTCGACATCGACCCGCATCGCACCGAGATCGTGCTGCCGACCGACTTCATCCTGCCGGAAGGCGGGCTGAACATCCGCTGGCCCGACCCGCCGCTCGTGCAGGAAGCGCGGCTGCTCGACTACAAGTGGTACGCGGCGCTCGCCTACGTGCGCGCAAACAAGCTCGACCGGATCGAGATCGACTCGCCGCATGCGCGCTTCGGGATCATGACCGGCGGCAAGGCGTACCTCGACGTGCGCCAGGCGCTGACCGACCTCGGCCTCGACGACGAAACCTGCGCGCGGATCGGCATCCGGCTCTACAAGGTCGGCTGCGTGTGGCCGCTCGAAGCGCAGGGCGCGCAGGCGTTCGCGCGCGGTCTCGACGAAATCCTGGTCGTCGAGGAAAAGCGCCAGATCCTCGAATACGCGATCAAGGAAGAGCTGTACAACTGGCCCGACGCGCAGCGCCCGCGGGTGTTCGGCAAGTTCGACGAGAAGGACGGCGCCGGCGGCGAATGGTCGGTGCCGATGGGCAACTGGCTGCTGCCCGCGCACTACGAGCTGTCGCCCGCGATCATCGCGAAGGCGATCGCGACGCGGCTCGAGAAGTTCGAGTTGCCGTCCGATGTGCGCGCGCGCATCGCCGCGCGGCTCGCGGTGATCAACGCGAAGGAAATGGCGCTCGCGAAGCCGCACGTGCAGACCGAGCGCAAGCCGTGGTTCTGCTCGGGCTGCCCGCACAACACGTCGACCAACGTGCCGGAAGGCTCGCGCGCGATCGCCGGGATCGGCTGCCACTACATGACCGTGTGGATGGACCGCAGCACGAGCACCTTCAGCCAGATGGGCGGCGAAGGCGTGCCGTGGATCGGCCAGGCGCCGTTCACCGACGAGAAGCACGTGTTCGCGAACCTCGGCGACGGCACCTATTTCCATTCGGGCCTGCTCGCGGTGCGCGCGGCGATCTCGTCGAAGGCGAACATCACCTACAAGATCCTCTACAACGACGCGGTCGCGATGACGGGCGGCCAGCCGGTCGACGGCGTGCTGACGGTGCCGCAGATCACGCACCAGCTCGCGTCCGAAGGCGCGAAGAAGATCGTGATCGTCACCGACGAGCCGGAGAAGTACGACAGCCAGAAGGCGCTGCTCGCGCCGGGCGTGACGATCCACCATCGCGACCAGCTCGACGACGTGCAGCGCGCGCTGCGCGAGATCGAAGGCACGACGATCCTGATCTACGACCAGACCTGCGCGACCGAGAAGCGCCGCCGCCGCAAACGCGGTACATACCCGGACCCGGCGAAGCGCGTCGTGATCAACGACGCGGTGTGCGAAGGCTGCGGCGACTGCTCGGTGCAGTCGAACTGCCTGTCGGTCGAGCCGCTGGAAACCGAATTCGGCACGAAGCGCCAGATCAACCAGTCGAGCTGCAACAAGGACTTTTCGTGCGTGAAGGGCTTCTGCCCGAGCTTCGTCACGGTCGAGGGCGGCCAGTTGAAGAAGCCGAAGGCGGTGGCGGTCGACGGCGGTGCGCTGCCGCCGATTCCCGAACCGACGCTGCCGGCGATCGACCGCGCGTACGGCGTGCTCGTCACCGGCGTGGGCGGCACGGGCGTCGTCACGATCGGTGCGCTGCTCGGGATGGCCGCGCACCTCGAGAACAAGGGCGTGACCGTGCTCGACGTCACCGGCCTCGCGCAGAAGGGCGGCGCGGTGATGAGCCACGTGCAGATCTCGCACGCGCCGACCGACATTCATGCGACGCGGATCGCGATGGGCGAAGCCGATCTCGTGATCGGCTGCGATGCGATCGTCACGGCCGGCGACGAATGCACGTCGCGGATGCGGCACGACACGACGCGCGTGGTCGTCAACAGCGCGCAGACGCCGACCGCCGAGTTCATCAAGAACCCGAACTGGGCGTTCCCCGGCGTGTCCGCAGAGAACGACATCCGCGCGGCAGCCGGTGAAGCGGTCGACTTCATCGATGCGAACCGCTTCGCGGTCGCGCTGCTCGGCGACGCAATCTACACGAACCCGTTCGTGCTCGGCTACGCGTGGCAGAAGGGCTGGCTGCCGCTGACGCTCGCGTCGCTCGAACGCGCGATCGATCTGAACGCGGTATCGGTCGACAAGAACCGCGCGGCGTTCGACTGGGGCCGCCGCGCCGCGCACGACCTGGCCAGCGTGAAGCAGGCCGCAGCCGGCGACGCCCGGCCCGCGCAAGGCGCGACGGTGATTTCGCTGCACACGAAGAAGGCGGTCGACGCGCTGATCGCGAAGCGCGTCGAATTCCTCACCGCGTACCAGAACGCCGCGTACGCGTCGCGTTATGCGGCATTCGTCGACAAGGTGCGCGCCGCCGAGCGCGCGCTCGCCGACGGCGACACGGTGCAGGAGCCGCTGACCGAAGCGGTCGCGCGCAACCTGTTCAAGCTGATGGCGTACAAGGACGAATACGAGGTCGCGCGGCTGCAGTCCGATCCCGCGTTCCTCGCGCGGCTGACCGCGCAGTTCGAAGGCGACTGGAAGCTGAAATTCCACCTCGCGCCGCCGCTGTTCGCGAAGACGGACGCCCACGGCCATCTCGTGAAGAAGGCGTACGGCCCGTGGATGATGTCCGCGTTCCGGCTGCTCGCGAAGGCGAAGTTCCTGCGCGGCACGGGGCTCGACCCGTTCGGCCGCACCGCGGAGCGCCGCACCGAGCGCGCGCTGATCGGCGAATATGAAGCGCTGATCGGCGAGGTGCTGGGCAGGCTGAACGCGGCCAACCGGCCGCTCGCGCTCGAGCTTGCGGCGCTGCCGGACGGCATTCGCGGCTACGGCCACGTGAAGGAGAACAACCTGCGCGCGGTGCGGCAGAAGTGGGACACGCTGCTCGCGAAGTGGCGCTCGCCGGCAGGCGGCCAGTCGCATCAGCAGGTCGCGTAACGGTGCGCGCGGCGGGCGTTCGCGGTCCGGATGCCCGCCCCGCGCCGCCGTCGCCCTTAGGGTTCACGCGAAAAAAAAACGCCACGGAACGCAGGTTCCGTGGCGTTTTTCATTGTGCCGCGCGTGACGCGCGGCACACGCGAGCGTGGACTTACTTCGTGTTCACGTTCGCGGCGGCAACGGCCGTCATGTTGATGATCCGGCGCACGGTCGCGGCCGGCGTCAGGATGTGGACCGGCTTGGCCGCGCCGAGCAGGAACGGGCCGACCGTCACGCCTTCGCCGCCGACCATCTTCAGCAGGTTGTACGCGATGTTCGCCGCTTCGACGTTCGGCATGATCAGCAGGTTCGCCTCGCCCGACAGCGTCGTGCCCGGGAACGCCTGCTTGCGGATCAGTTCCGACAGCGCCGCGTCGCCGTGCATTTCACCGTCGACTTCGAGGTTCGGCGCACGTTCGACGATCAGCTTGCGGGCCTCGGCCATCCGGCGCGACGACGCCGACGGCGCACTGCCGAAGTTCGAGTTCGACAGCAGCGCGGCCTTCGGCGTGATGCCGAAGCGCTCGATCTCGGCCGCGGCCTGGATCGTCATGTCGGCGAGCTGGTCGGCGCTCGGCAACTCGTTCACGTACGTGTCGCACACGAACAGGTTGCGGCCCGGCAGCATCAGCAGGTTCATCGCGGCGAAGTGCTCGGCGCCCTTCGCGCGGCCCAGCACCTGCTCGATGAACTTCAGGTGGCTGTGGAACGTATCGATCATCCCGCAGACCATCCCGTCCGCATCGCCCAGGTGCACGAGCATCGCGCCGATCAGCGTGTTGAACTTGCGCATCGCGGCCTTCGCGACTTCCGGCGTCACGCCGTCGCGCGCGCCGATCTCCTGATACGCCTGCCAGTAGCGGTGGTAGCGCGCATCGTCTTCCGGATCGACGATTTCGAAATCGGTGCCGGCCTTCAGCTTCGAGCCGATCTTCGCGAGGCGCATGTCGACGACCGACGGACGGCCGATGATGATCGGCTTCGCGATCTTTTCCAGCAGCACGAACTGCGCGGCGCGCAGCACGCGCTCATCCTCGCCTTCGGCGAAAACGATGCGGGCCTCCTTCTGCTTCGCGGTCGCGAACACCGGACGCATCACCATGCCGGTGCGGTAGACGGTCGCGCCGAGCTGTTCGCGGTACGCGTCCATGTCCTGGATCGGGCGCGTGGCGACGCCCGAATCCATCGCGGCTTGCGCCACGGCCGGCGCGATCTTGATGATCAGGCGCGGGTCGAACGGCTTCGGAATCAGGTATTCCGGCCCGAATTCCAGCGAATGGCCTTCATACGCCTTCGCGACCTCCTCGCTCTGGTCGGTTTCCTGCGCCAGCTCGGCGATCGCGCGCACGCACGCGAGCTTCATTTCTTCCGTGATCGTCGTCGCGCCGACGTCGAGCGCGCCGCGGAAGATGAACGGGAAGCACAGCACGTTGTTGACCTGGTTCGGGTAGTCCGAACGGCCGGTCGCGACGATCGCGTCCGGGCGCACGGCCTTCGCGTCTTCCGGGCGGATTTCCGGTTCCGGGTTCGCGAGCGCCAGGATCAGCGGGCGCTCGCCCATCGTCTTGACCATGTCCTGCTTCAGCACGCCCGCGCTCGAGCAGCCGAGAAACACGTCGGCGCCGACGATCGCATCGGCGAGCGAGCGCGCGTCAGTGTTCGCCGCATAGCGCTGCTTCGACGGATCGAGGTTGCCGCGCCCTTCGTAGATCACGCCCTTCGAATCGGCGACGAGGATGTTCGTCTTCGTGAGGCCGAGGTTCACCAGCAGGTCCAGACACGCGATCGCGGCCGCGCCGGCGCCCGAACACACGAGCTTCACTTCCGACAGCTTCTTGCCGACGACCTTCAGGCCGTTCAGGATCGCGGCCGATGCGATGATCGCGGTGCCGTGCTGGTCGTCGTGGAAGACGGGGATCTTCATGCGCTCGCGCAGTTTCTGCTCGATGTAGAAGCACTCCGGCGCCTTGATGTCCTCGAGGTTGATGCCGCCGAGCGTCGGCTCGAGCATCGCGATCGCCTCGACGAGCTTGTCGGGGTCGGACTCCGAGAGTTCGATGTCGAACACGTCGATGCCCGCGAATTTCTTGAAGAGGCAGCCCTTGCCTTCCATCACCGGCTTCGCGGCGAGCGGGCCGATGTTGCCGAGGCCGAGCACGGCCGTGCCGTTCGTGATGACGCCGACGAGGTTGCCGCGCGACGTGTACTTCTGCGCGTCGAGCGGATCGGCGTGGATCGCCTCGCACGCGGCGGCGACGCCCGGCGAATACGCGAGCGACAGATCGAGCTGGTTCGACAGCGGCTTGGTCGGGGTGACCGAAATCTTGCCGGGTTTCGGGTTCAGGTGATAAGCGAGAGCGGCCTGCTTCAGTTGTTCGTCCATGATTGACCTGCGAGAGACATGCGAAATATTGACGACTCAGTACACAGCACCTTCGGCCGCGTCTGCCTGAATCGAGGGGATGGTCGACTGCGAGACGGCCCGCGACGCGCCGGATGGGCACGCCAACGAACCTTGGCGGGTGGCAAGAGGAAAGTACAAAGTACTGAACGATTTCTTAGGGTCGCCTAGTGTACACCCCCTAAATGACCTCCGTTGGTGCACCGCCGCATCCCCGGCGTCCGTGTCGGACTGGTCGTGCCCCGTTTGTTTCGCCGGTGGCGAGCGGCGCGGCGGCGCGCGCGAATTCCGCCGAAAACCGGCCTGAATCGGGTAAAATAGCGGGCTACGCGCGCAGCGATGCGATTGGTCCGCCAATCGCGCCCCGGCCCTTCGGGCAGGTTCCCCTTGCTGCGCCATCGGGCCCGCGCCCGCTCCTCGCTCATCACCCAAGGAATGCCCATGACAGGCTACGATCGTCAGTCGATCTCGGATACGACCGCCAAAATCCTGCTCGAAGTGCAGGCGGTGCACTTCAATGCCGAAAAACCGTTCATCTTCACGTCCGGCTGGGCAAGCCCCGTCTATATCGACTGCCGCAAGCTGATCTCGTATCCGCGCGTGCGCCGTGCGCTGATGGAAATGGCGGAAACGACGATCACGCGCGACATCGGCTTCGAGCAGATCGACGCGGTGGCGGGCGGCGAGACGGCCGGCATCCCGTTCGCGGCATGGATCGCGGACCGGATGATGGTGCCGATGCAGTACGTGCGCAAAAAGCCGAAGGGTTTCGGCCGCAACGCGCAGATCGAAGGCCATCTCGAGGAAGGCTCGCGCGTGCTGCTGGTGGAAGACCTGACGACCGACAGCCGCAGCAAGATCAACTTCGTCAACGCGCTGCGCACCGCGGGCGCGACGGTGAACCACTGCTTCGTGCTGTTCCACTACGACATCTTCAAGGAAAGCGTGTCGGTCCTGAAGGACATCGACGTCGACCTGCACGCGCTCGCCACGTGGTGGGACGTGCTGCGCGTCGCGAAGGCGTCGGGCTACTTCGAGACGAAGACGCTCGACGAAGTCGAGAAATTCCTGCACGCACCGGCCGAATGGTCGGCCGCGCACGGCGGCGCGACGGCCCCGAAGGAATGACGCCACGCCGGCGCACGCGCCGGCACACTGGCTGAAAAGCCGCCTGCTTCATCGCAGGCGGTTTTTTTTCGTCTGCCGACTAGCGCGCTGACCGATCGCGATCGCGGGCGCCGGTGTGCGTCGCTCATCGAACCCTAATGCTAGACTTGACCCATCGCCGCCCTCAGCGGCGCGGGCAACACACAACGCCAACAATGCCGGGCGCCGCGGCCCGGCCCACGTGACGGGAGAAACGCCATATGCGTGTGGATCGCCGGATCACTCCGCCTGCGCCATCGGGCCGCCCGTCTGCGTTCCGCCTCCCCGCCCTCCTGTGCGCTGCCGTTTTCGCGGCGCTGCCCGCGCATGCGGAAGGCCCGTTCACCGTGACGAGCGACGACCTGACGCCCGGCGCCCGCGTGCGGGCCGCGAACGTGTTCGACCGCGGCGACTGCAAGGGCGCGAACCGCTCGCCGCAACTCGCGTGGCGCAACCCGCCGCCCGGCACGCGCGGCTACGCTGTCACGGTCTTCGATCCCGATGCGCCCGGGCATGGCTGGTGGCACTGGGCCGTCGCGGGCATTCCGGCGACCGTCACGAGCCTGCCGGCCGACGCGAGCGCATCCGGCTTCCTGCGCCGCATCGGCGCGAGCGAGGCACGCAACGACTACGGGATCGACGGCTACGGCGGCCCGTGCCCGCCGCCCGGCAAGCCGCATCGCTACGTGATCACCGTCTACGCGCTCAAAGGCACCGACCTGCGCATTTCGCAGGGTCGCCCCGCGCCGATGTTCGAGCACGAGATCGGCACGCTCGCGATCGGCACCGCGCAACTCACGGTCACTTACGGCCAGTAGCCGCACGGCGTCTCGCCTGGCAGTGGCGCCGCGATTGCAGACCGCCGCGAATTTCGGTGCGCCGCACGCGCACGTTGTCTCGTCATTTCGGCTTGCTAGACTCGTCGTCACCGGTCGCGGCATCCCCTGCCGCGCGACCGTCGCGCCGCCTGCCGGCGACGCGTGACGCGGCGAGCCGGCGGCCCGCCGTTCCCGTCCCTTTCCGGAGAACGCTTCATGTCGAACATCGTCATCGTCTATCACAGCGGCTACGGTCACACGCAGAAACTGGCCGAAGCCGTGCACGCCGGCGCGCAGGACGCCGGCGCGACCGTGCGCCTGATCGCCGTCGGCGACCTCGACGACGCAGGCTGGGCCGCGCTCGACGCGGCGGACGCGATCGTCTTCGGCGCGCCGACCTACATGGGCGGCCCGTCCGCGCAGTTCAAGCAATTCGCCGATGCCACGTCGAAAGCGTGGTTCACGCAGAAATGGAAGGACAAAATCGCCGCGGGCTTCACGAACTCCGCGACGATGAACGGCGACAAGTTCTCGACGATTCAATATTTCGTCACGCTGGCGATGCAGCATGGGATGGTGTGGGTCGGCACGAGCCTGATGCCGGCGAACTCGAAGGCGGCCACGCGCAACGACATCAACTATCTCGGCGGCTCGACGGGCCTGCTCGCGCAGTCGCCGGCCGATGCGACGCCCGACGAAGGGCCGCTGCCGGGCGACCTCGAGACCGGCAAGGCATTCGGCCGGCGCGTCGCCGAAGCGACCGCCCGCTGGGACGCCGGCGCCCGCTGAGCGCGCGCGTTCCCTGGCCCGCGCGCGTGCCGGCGGGCGTCAAAGGGACACGAAGATGGACGCGAAGACGGCCCGCCGGCCGTCTTTTTTCGCCCCGCGCGCTGCAGTGCCGCCGGATGACGTCTTAAAATGGCGGTTTCAGGGCGCCGCGGCTCCCGTTTCATTCAGTGAGAGCGAAATGAGCACCAAAGTTTTTGTCGACGGCCAGGAAGGCACGACGGGCCTCAAGATCTTCGAATATCTGTCGGCACGCAGCGACATCGAGATCCTGCGCATCGAGGAAGCGAAGCGCAAGGACGTCGACGAGCGCCGCCGCCTGATCAACGCGTCGGACGTCACGTTCCTGTGCCTGCCGGACGTCGCGTCGCGCGAATCCGCGTCGCTCGTCGAGAATCCGAACACCACGCTGATCGACGCGAGCACCGCGTTCCGCACCAGCGCCGACTGGGCGTACGGCCTGCCCGAGCTGACCCGCGCGCAGCGCGAGAAGATTCGCACGTCGAAGCGCATCGCGGTGCCCGGCTGCCACGCGTCGGCGTTCGTGCTCGCGATGCGGCCGCTC
Source organism: Burkholderia sp. LAS2 (assembly GCF_018417615.1). Taxonomy (NCBI): domain Bacteria; kingdom Pseudomonadati; phylum Pseudomonadota; class Betaproteobacteria; order Burkholderiales; family Burkholderiaceae; genus Burkholderia; species Burkholderia sp. LAS2. The sequence goes on along the minus strand of NZ_CP071052.1, from coordinate 745,495 downwards.
GTCGATGCGGGCATCGTCGCGCCGACGTTCGCCGCGCACAGCTACTCGATCACCGGCTACAGCGGCGGCGGCAAGTCGATGATCGCCGAGTACGAAAGCGCCGCGCCGGGCGGCAAGCTCGCGAGCCCGCGCCCGTACGCGCTCGGCCTCGCGCACAAGCACCTGCCGGAAATGGCCGCGCACACGGGCCTCGCGCACGCACCGATCTTCACGCCGATCGTCGGCCCGTTCCTGAAGGGCCTCGCGGTGACGACCTACTTCACGCCCGAGCAGCTCGCGAAGCGCGCGACGCCGCAGGACGTGCAGCGCGTGTTCGCCGAGTACTACGCGGACGAAGCGTTCGTGCGCGTCGCGCCGTTCGATGCGGACGCGAACCTCGACGGCGGCTTCTTCGACGTGCAGGCGAACAACGACACGAACCGCGTCGACCTGTTCGTGTTCGGCAACGCGGAGCGCTTCGTCACGGTCGCGCGCCTCGACAACCTCGGCAAGGGCGCGTCGGGCGCCGCGATCCAGTGCATGAACCTCAACATCGGCGCGGCCGAGGACGCGGGTCTCAAACGCTGATTCAACATCGCATGCCATGCAAAGCCGGCCGTTGGCCGGCTTTTTATTTACCCGTATCAGGCAATATATAAAAACACCGCGCCGCGCATTTACAAATATTTACAAGCTTTCCATTGCGCGATTACAAGTGGATTAATTCGCCCCTTCCTTATCCAGTCAATCCCGAATAGGGATAAACCGGATACCCGTTGATTTAAACGCTGCCGTTATACGCCAGAAGGTGCTGCGAGAGCGTGCCGGGCGTCGCGCATTCCCCACTCCGGCAGCTTTCGGTAGCCCGTTCCGCGTTTAAATTCTTACCGTTTGCCTTATTGGGCAAGCATTCAATTCGCAGATCCCGTTTCAATCGCCTTTTTTAGACGGGTTCATCAATTGACAGCAAAAACACAGGCAGCGACATTAGCTCGCACAATTAAACGATTGGAGACAGCGGCATGTCGCACACCTTATCGAAGGGGGTGGCAACGGCCTTTGCCATTGCCCCTTTCCTGGTTGCATGTGGTGGGGGGGACTCAGGCGGCGCGCTCGCGCCGATCAACGCGCCCCAATGTTCCGGCTCGAGCTGCGGCACGCAAGGGCAGCCGCCTTCGCAACCGATCAACGGCGCACTGTGCCCGGCCAACGCGGATATCGTGAAGAGCACGTATCTCGGCGGCGCGGGTAGCGGCGAGATCGTCAGCGTCAACATCGACGCGGTCGCGATGACGTACACGCTCAAGTGGCTCGAATCGCCGATTCCGCTGAAGACGGGCACCGTCACGCCGAGCCGCGTCGGCACGACGATCACCGGCAAGGTCATCCATCCGCCGACCGGCACGCTGCCGACCGCCGAGCAGACGCGCTGCGCGTTCGTCCTCACGCCGGGCACCGGCCCCGCGCCGGATGGCTCGACCTATTCGACGGCCGCCGACTTCAACCAGGCGAACCCGCCGATGCTGCTGGTCGGCATGGGCGTCGCGGGCGGCGGCATTCCGGGCGCCACGATCCAGTACGACGGGCTGACGATCATCCCGGGCGTCGTGCAGAACGTCGGCCAGGTGCCGAACCGTCACTTCGACTTCTATCCGTTCCTCGGCTTCGCAAACACGACGACCGATCTGTCAAAACTGCCGGGCACATACAACGCGCTGCTCTACCACCTCGTGCCGTCGGGCAACTACGCGACGAAGGGCTCGACCTCGAGCGAGACGTTCGACGCGAACGGCGCGTGCACGTCGAGCGGGTCGGGTGGCTGCCAGACGACCGGCGATCCGTGGAAAACGAGCGCGAACGGCGGCTACTTCGACAGCGCCAAGGCGCCGCAGACGCTGCCGCAGACGCAACTGCCGATCGTCGGCGCGACCGGCAAGTCGGCCACCGCGCACCTGGTGATCGGCCAGCTCAACGGCGCGACGGTGCCGGTGATCGTGCGCACGGGCAACGTGAACCTCGGCACGCCGCCACTGCACCTCGATGCGCAGGTCGACGACGAATCGGGCATCGCGGTGCTCGGCGCGGCGACGGCGATCACGTCGGGCGCGATCGATGGCGGCTACGCGGGCGCGGACTCGAACTTCAAGTACACGGCCGCGCTGATCCGCGGCGGCAACGCGTCGTTCATCAACCCGTCCACGCAGGCCGAGGAAGACGGCTTCACGCTCGACTACGGCCAGACGACACCGGGCCTGCTGAACGCGAAAACCGCCCCGCCGAGCGGCGCGAGCTACCCGTCCGCATCGGGCGTGGTGATCGCGACGGGCGGGCTGTACGCGGCGCTGATCCAGGGCACGGTGAACGGCGGCGTCACGTCGACGTCGGCGAATTCGACGACGTCGTCGACCCCGTACTTCGGCGTGGGCGCGCAGATCAGCAAGTAGCGATCGGGGGCGCGGCGGCCGGCCTGCCGCCGCGTGACGCAGGGAAGGCACGAAGGCGCCCGGCACGGCGCCAACAAGACGAGCACGACCAACAGAAGCGGCCGACAGGGAGCTGGCCGCCGCACAAGACAAATCTGGAGGAGCAACATGAAGCGCAACCTCATTCTGGCGGCGGCCTTTGCCGGCCCCCTTCTTTCCGCCTGCGGCGGCGGCAGCGACAACCCGCCGCCGCTCGTCGAAGAGCGGCTTTGCCCTGCCACGCTCGACTACAACACCGTGTTTACGGGCGGCGCGGGCAGCGGCGAACTCGCGAAGGTCCAGCTCGACACGACCAAGATGACCTGGCAGGTCACCTATGTCGAATCGGCGGTGCCGCAAAAGACCGGCACCGTCACGCCGACCCGCGCGGGCACCGTCGACAGCGGCACGCTCACGCAGGAAACGCTGCTGCCGACCAACAAGCTGAACCAGTGCGCGTTCCGCCTGAACGGCGCGAGCCTCGATGCGTCGCGTCCGGCGCGCATCTTCGTCGGCTTCGGCGTCGCGGGCGGCACGATTCCCGGCAAGGAGATCCAGTTCGACGGCGTGCTCGGCCAGGCCGCGGTGCCCGACACGAAATTCCCGTACTACCCGTTCATCGGCTTCTCGTCGATCGAAACCGACATCACGAAGGTCGCGGGTACGTACAGCCACATCGGCTTCGGCGAAGTGCCGTCGCAGAAATTCGCGCCGGCGTCGATCGACGCGAAAGTGACGATCAACGCGGACGGCACGTGGACCAAGTGCGACACGACCGGCCAGTTCGCCGGCGGCGCGTGCACGCAGCAGGGCACGAACTTCGTGCAGTCGGCCGACGGCAGCGGCGCGTTCCAGTCGAACAACTACGCGAGCCAGCTGAAGCCGACGCTGTCGGCCACGCCGCAGGGCAAGGGCTTCATGGTCGTCGGCAAGCTGCGCAACCAGCTCGTGCCGATCCTCGTGCGCACGGGGGTCGCGAACCCGAACCCGACGCCGGACAGCAACGGCGTGCCGGGCCTGACCGCCGACGACGAATCGAGCATCTCGATCCTCGCGCCGCAGACGGCCGTCGCGGCCGGTTCGCAGAACGGCGAATACATCGGCGTCGACAGCCAGTTCGATTACCGGACCACCGCGCTGATCGACAAGCAGGCCACGCTGCTCGATCCGTTCCAGCCGTCGCAGGCGTCGCTCACGAGAGTGCTCGACCTCGACTACACGCAGAAGGTGCCGGGCACGGTCACGACGATCCATACGGGTTCGGGCAGCACGTCGCCGACCGGCAAGTTCATCTTCTCGGGCGGCGTGTTCGGTTTCCTCGACAACGCGGGATCGACGCCGTATTTCACGATCGGCGCATTCGTCCAGTAAGCGGAGGGGAAAGCCGTGATGAAGAAAACCCTTCTCTGCGCGGCGGCCGGCGCCGCCGCCGTGGCGCCGCTCGCCGCGCACGCGCAGAGCGCCGGCAGCAACGTCGTCACGCTGGGCTGGTTCCACATCATGCCGCAGCAGAGCAGCACGCCGATGACGACCAACGTCGCGCCGACGCCGATCAACACGCCGCTGCGGCTGCCGCCGTCGTTCACGTCGGCCGGCACCGGGCTGCACACGAGCGGCGCCGACACCGTCGGCCTGACGGTCAGCCACTTCCTGACCGACCATATCGCGGTCACGTCGGTGGCCGGCGTGCCGCCGGTGTTCAAGGTGTCGGGCCAGGGCACGATCAAGCCGCCGGGGCCGGCCGGCGCGCTCGGCACGCAGAACATCGGGCTGGCCTCGGTCAATCCGATCGTGAAGAGCGTACGGCAGTGGAGCCCGGCGGTGATCCTGCAGTACTACTTCGGGCAGGCGACCGCGAAGTTCCGCCCGTTCCTCGGCCTCGGCGTGTCGTACAACTGGTTCAGCGACCTGCAGCTCAATACGAACTTCATCAAGCAGACGCAGGACAACCTCGGCGCGATCCTCGCGGCGGGCGCGGGCAAGCCGGGTACGACGTCGGTGGAGGCGAAGGCATCGTCGTCGTGGCAGCCGGTGTTCAACGCGGGCCTGCAGTACAACCTGACGGAACACTTCGGGCTGGTCGCGTCGGTGACCTACATCCCGCTGAAGACGACGTCGACGGTGACGATCAAGGCGGCGGACGGCTCGGTGCTCGCCGAGTCGAAATCGGACCTGAAGGCGGACCCGATCATCAGCTACGTCGGGATGACATACAAGTTCTGAGCGCGGCAGCCGTCGGCGAATGGAAATGGAGCGCTGCGACTCAATCGCAGGCAAAAAAAAGCCCGCCTGATCGGCGGGCTGAATCCATATCAGAGGAGACATGGAGGAGACAGGTGCAATCATATCGAATCGGTTTCCGCAATGCAACATTTCCGTAGAGAAAATAAGGATTTTCCCTCGAACGCGGCCTCTACTTCTCCGTCACGGCGCCTGACCCCTTTCCGCTCTCCCGCTCCAGCACCTCGCCCAGTGCGTCGCGCAGCAGCGCGACCGGCCGCATGAGGCGGCCCGGCAGCGTGCCGTGCACGATCCATACGTTGATCCGCGTTTCCAGCCCCGCCGTTTCCACCACCCTCAGCGCATCGCGATGCGCGCTGCGCGCCACCGCGTTCGGCGGCGCGATGCCGATGCCGGCGCCGCGCGCGACGAGCGACAACTGCAGTTCCGAGCCGAATGCCTCGACCGCGACGTCGAACGGCAGCCCGGCCGCGCCGAGCGCGCGGCTCAGCGCCGAACGCATCCCACAGCCGTCCTGGCTCAGTACCCACGGAAAGCCCGACAGCGTGTCGAGCGACAGCGGGCCGTCCGGCAGCGGGAAATCGCGTGCGGCCACGAGCACCGTCGGCTGCGTGGCGAGCAGCGTCGCCGTCAATGCGTCCGGCAGCGCCGCGCTCGCGGGCACCATCACGGTCGCGACGTCGAGCGCGCCGCGCTCGATGCCCTGCACCAGCGCGGGCGACCAGCCGGCCGTCACGCGCAGCGTGAGGCGCGGAAACGCGTCGCGCAGCCGGTCGATCGGCCGCTCCAGCGCGAGTTCGGACAGAAACGGCGGCACGCCGATGCGCAGCTCGCCCGACGGCTCGCTGTCCGGTGTGCCCGCCGCCATCAGTTCGTCGACCGCGCCGAGCACGTTGCGCGCGAGCGCGTAGACGTCGCGCCCGGCGGCGGTCGGCTTCAGCGGCTTGCTCTGCCGTTCGAGCAACGGCACACCAAGCAGCGTTTCGAGGTTCTGCACGCGCCGCGTCAGGCCCGGCTGCGTCAGGTGGAGCTTCGCGGCCGCGGCGACCATCGACCCGCTGTCGACGACCGCGACGAACGCCTGGAGATCACGCGTATTCAAAACAAACTCGCATAATCATGTTAGACATATTTCAATTGTCGCATAAAGATCGGACGCCTACGATGGGCGTTCCTTCGACTCCTCTTGGTTTGCAATGAACTGCCCTGCCAATCGTTGCTCCGCCCCCGTTTCTCCGACCGTCGCCGCGCCCGCGCCGCCCGCACTGAGCACCGGCATGACGCTGTTCTTCGCCGCGACGGTCGGCGTGATCGTGATGGACCTGTTCGCCGCGCAGCCGTTGACCGGCCCGATCAGCGCGGACCTGCACCTGCCGCCCGGCCTCGCGGGCCTCGTCGCGATGCTGCCGCAGCTCGGCTATGCGACCGGGCTCGCGTTGCTCGTGCCGCTGGTCGACCTGCTCGAGAACCGCCGTTTGATCGTCGCGACGCTCGCCGTCTGCGCGACCGCGCTCGCGCTGCCCGCCTTCACGCAGTCGGGCACCGTGTTCCTGCTCGCGACGCTCGCGGCCGGCGCCGCGTCGAGCGTGATCCAGATGCTCGTGCCGATGGCCGCGTCGATGGCGCCCGACGCACAGCGCGGCCGCGCGGTCGGCAACGTGATGAGCGGGCTGATGCTCGGGATCCTGCTGTCGCGGCCGCTCGCGAGCCTGATCGCGGGGTCGGCAGGCTGGCGCGCGTTCTATCTGCTCGCCGCGCTCGCGAACGCGGCGATCGCGGTCGTGCTCGCGCTGCGCCTGCCGGCGCGCACGCCGTCGATCACGGCCAGCTACTGCGCGTTGCTCGCGTCGATGGGACGCCTGCTCGCCGACGAGCCGGTGCTGCGCCGGCATGCGCTGTCGGCCGCGCTCGCGATGGCCGCGTTCAGCGCGTTCTGGACCGCCGTCGGGCTGCGGCTCGCGCAGCCGCCGTTCGCGCTCGATCTGCACGGCATTGCGCTGTTCGCGTTCGCCGGCGCCAGCGGCGCGATCGTCACGCCGCTCGCCGGCCGCGCGGGCGACCGCGGCCACGGCCCGGCCGCGCAACGGCTCGCGCACGGCACGATGCTCGCGGCGCTCGTCGTGCTCGGCATCGCCGGCGCAGGCTGGTTCGGCTTCGATGCGCACGCGCATCGCGGCGTCGCGCTCGCGCTGCTGGCCGGCGGCGCGGCGCTGCTGGATGCGGGCGTGATCGTCGATCAGACGATCGGTCGCCGCGCGATCAACCTGCTGAACCCGGCCGCGCGCGGACGCCTGAACGGGCTGTTCGTCGGGCTGTTCTTCGTCGGCGGCGCGCTCGGCGCGGCGCTCGCGGGCAGCGCGTGGGCATGGGGCGGCTGGAGCGCGGTGTGTGGCGTCGGATTCGCGTTCGCCGGCGCGGCGACCGTGTTCGGGCTGGCGACCGGACGCGGGCCCGGCGCGGCGGCGCTGGATCGGTCGCGTGCGTGAGCACTCACCGGTGAAGCGGCGCCCAAAAGCCGAACGCCCCACCCTCTTGCGAGAGATGGGGCATTCGGTACGCCGGGGTCGGCCGGGAATCAGTGACGGACCAGCGCCATCATCGCGCCGAAGCCGACGAACAGCCCGCCCGTCAGCCGGTTGAACACCTTCGCGACGCTCTGGCTCTTCAGCGTGGCGCCGATGCGCGTGCCGAACGCCGCGTAGACGAGATACCAGCTCACCTCGATCACCGCGAACGTGACGACGAGGATGCCGAACTGCGGCAGCGTCGGCTCGGCCGCGTTGATGAACTGCGGCAGCAGCGCGGCCGCGAACAGGATCGCCTTCGGGTTGCTGCCCGCGACCAGGAAGCCGTTGCGGAACAGCGCGACGCGCGATGTCGAGGCCGCTTGCGACGACACCGCATCGACGTCGGCCGCCGGCGCGTCGTCCACGCGCGCGCGCCACGCCTTCACGCCGAGATAGATCAGATAGGCGGCGCCCGCGAAGCGCAACGCATCGAACGTCGCCGGCCATGCTTCGAGCACCGCGCCGAGCCCGGCCGCGGAGACCGCGAGCATCAGCACCAGCGCGCTCAGGCAGCCGGCCATCGTCGCGGACGAGCGCCGCAGCCCGTGGCGCGCGCCGTGCGTCATCACGAGCAGCATGTTCGGGCCCGGAATCGCCGACACGACGAACACCGTCGCCACGAAAAGCCACCACGTATGCAAGTTCATGACTGCCTCTGCCTGAAATGAATGTAGGGAAAACGGACTGTCGATTATGCCGTGCGCACCGCGCTTCTGTCGCGTGTCAGCGGCCCGCGCGGCGCAGCGCGGCCTCGCCGAGCACCGCGAAATCCTGGTCGCCGCCGCCGTGCGCGAGCGCATCGAGCAGGCTGTCGCGCACGACGCTCGCCACCGGCAGCGGCACCGACGTCGCATCGCCGGCCTCCAGCGCGAGCCGGACGTCCTTCAGCCCGAGCCGCGCCTTGAAGCGCGCGGGCTCGTAGCGCCGCTCGGCGATCATCGCGCCGTAGCCTTCGTAGACGGGCCCCGGAAACACGCTGCTGGTGATTACGTCGAGGAAATCGCGCATCGCGACGCCGTGCGCGCCGAGCAGCGCGGACGCCTCGCCGAGCGTCTCGATCGCCGACGCGAGCGTGAAGTTCGCGGCGATCTTCGCGACGTTCGCGTGCTGCGGCAGCGAGCCGAAGCGCCAGGTCTTCTGGCCGATCGCGTCGAACAGCGGCTGCACGCGGTCGATCGCCTCGGCCGGGCCGCCGGCCATGATGGTCAGGCGCGCGGCGGCCGCGACGTCGGGCCGCCCCATCACCGGCGCGGCGACATAGTCGATGCCGCGCGACGCATGCGCGTGCGCGAGCGATTCGGCGAGCGCGACCGACACCGTCGCCATGTTCACGTGGATCAGCCCGCGCGGCGCCTGGGCCAGCAGCGCATCGTCGAACACCGCGCGCGCGGCCGCATCGTCGCCGAGCATCGAGAACACCGCGTCGCCGCGAAACGCGTCGGCCGGCGTGTCGACGATCTGCGCGCCGAATGCCGCGAGCGGCTCGGCCCGCTCGCGCGACCGGTTCCAGACCCGCACCGTGTGGCCCGCCTTCAGCAGGTTCGTCGCGATCGCCTGCCCCATTTCGCCCAGCCCGATAAACCCGAGATCCATGTCTCGCTCCTTCGCTCCGTGAAGCCGCGAGTTAAACACAGATGCCGGCGCGCTGCAGCGCCTGCCGCCGGCCGGGCGCGGTGCGCATTCGGCGCCTGAAAAAACAAAACCCCGCATGCCGGAGCATGCGGGGTTGGCCGACCGATGACCGGCAACGCCGGCCGTGGCGGCGGAACCGCTTAGTTCTGCGTGCCTGCGTCGTTCGTGCCGGCGGCCGATGCGGCTGCAGCCTTCGCCTGGCCCTTCTTCGAGCCGTGGTGCTTCAGTTGGTGCTTCGGCTTGCTGTGATCCTTCTTGGCCGGTGCCGATGCGGCAGCCGACGTGTCGGCTGCCGGCGCGGACGCCTGTGCGAATGCCGAAACCGATGCGAGTGCGAATGCTGCGGCGATGATCGAAGCGAGCGTCTTCTTCATTGTTCTTCCTTTAGCGGAGAAAAAATCAAACGTACCGGTAAGTAAAGATGCGAGGCATTCGCACCGGAGCCCCAGGCCGCGAGGCCGGCTTTCGCCGTTCCGTCGCGACAAAACCTGACGCACTGGTTCCATAACGCACCGCATTCGCGGCAAGTTGACACGTTGCTTGCATCCTCGGGTTTCCCCGGGGGCGGGCGCGTCGGCCGGCGCCAGCGGGCCGGACGGGCCGCCGCCGCACGGCGCCGCAAACCGGCTCGCGCGGCGCCGGAGCGACGCTTATACTGGCGTCCATCCGTCCCTTTCCCCGGAAACCGGATCGCGGCCGGTCGCACGACCGCCGCCGTCTCGAGGCGCTCAAATTGCCCGATCACAATCTGGACAAACTGAAAATCGACCGGCGTCCGATCGCCCCGGTGCCGCGCCGGCGCCGCTGGGGGCGCTATGCGGTCGCCGCCGCGCTCGTCGTCGTCGCGATCGTCGCCGGCCTCGCGCTCACCGGCCGGCCGACCGTCGACACCACGTCCGTCACGTCCGCCTACCCGTACCAGAACGATACGCAGCTCAATGCGACCGGCTACGTCGTGCCGCAGCGCAAGGCCGCGGTCGCGTCGAAGGGCCAGGGGCGCGTCGAGTGGCTCGGCGTGCTCGAAGGCACGCGCGTGAAGCAGGACCAGATCATCGCGCGTCTCGAAAGCAACGACGTGCAAGCGTCGCTCGCCCAGGCGCGTGCGCAGGTGCAGGTGTCCCGTGCGAACCTCGGCGTCGCGCAGGCGGAACTCAAGGATGCGGAGATCGCGCTGCGCCGCACCGCCGCGCTCGCGCCGAAGGGCGCCGTGCCGGCCGCGCAGCTCGACACCGACACGGCGCGCGTGAACAAGGCGCGCGCGACGCTCAACAGCGACCAGGCCGCGATCGTGTCGGCCGAAGCGAACGCGCAGGCCGCGCAGGTGGCGGTCGACCAGACGGTGATCCGCGCGCCGTTCGACGGCATCGTGCTCGCGAAGCATGCGAACGTCGGCGACAACATCACGCCGTTCTCGTCCGCGTCGGACAGCAAGGGTGCGGTCGTGACGATCGCCGACATGGAGACGCTCGAGGTCGAGGCCGACGTCGCCGAATCGAACATCGCGAAGATCCGCGCCGAGCAGCCGTGCGAGATCCAGCTCGACGCGCTGCCCGACATGCGCTTCGCGGGCCGCGTGTCGCGCATCGTGCCGACCGTCGACCGCTCGAAGGCCACCGTACTCGTGAAGGTGCGCTTCGTCGACCGCGACGAGCGCGTGCTGCCCGACATGAGCGCGAAGATCGCGTTCCTGTCGAAGCCGGCGACCGCGCAGGACCGGCAGCCGGTGACGGCCGTGCAGGCGAGCGCGGTCGTGGAGCGCGACGGCCGGCCGGTCGTGTTCGTCGTGAAGGACGACGCCGTGCATGCGGTGGCCGTGACGAAGGGCGCGCGGATCGGCGAGCTGGTCGCCGTGCGCGGCGTGAAACCCGGCGACACGGTCGTGCTCGCGCCGGGCGCGAAACTGAAGGACGGCGCGAAAGTGACCGTCGCGAAGAAGTAGCGCGTGAACGACGCCCGGCCACCCCTCGTCGAGCTCAGCCACGTCGCGAAGTCGTACCGGCGCGGCAACCAGATCGTGCCCGTGCTGACCGACATCACGCTCGACATCGGCGAAGGCGACTTCGTCGCGCTGATGGGGCCGTCGGGCTCCGGCAAGAGCACGCTGCTGAATCTCGTGGCCGGCATCGACCGGCCCGACAGCGGGGAACTGCGCGTCGGCGGCCTCGACATCTCGCAACTCGCCGAGGCGCAACTGGCCGAATGGCGCGCGGCGAACGTCGGCTTCATCTTCCAGTTCTACAACCTGATGCCCGTGCTCACCGCGTTCGAGAACGTCGAGCTGCCGCTGATGCTCACGCACCTGTCGCGCCGCGAGCGGCGCGAACGCGTCGAGCTCGTGCTCGACATGGTGAATCTCGGCGATCGCACGAGCCATTACCCGTCGGAGCTGTCGGGCGGCCAGCAGCAGCGCGTCGCGATCGCGCGCGCGCTGATCACCGATCCGGTGCTGATCGTCGCCGACGAGCCGACCGGCGACCTCGACCGCGCATCGGCCACCGACGTGCTCGCGATGCTGCAGCGGATGAACGCCGAGCTCGGCAAGACGATCATCATGGTGACGCACGACGCGCACGCGGCCGGCGCCGCGCGCTCGCTCGTCCATCTGGAAAAGGGGGAGCTGATCGATGGGCACGCGGCCTGATCGACGCGAGCGCGCGCGATGTACGTGCTGAAGCTGATCGCGCGCAACGCGCTGCGGCACCGGCTGCGCACGCTGCTGACCGTGCTCGGGCTCACGATCGCCGTGCTCGCGTTCGGGCTGCTGCACACCGTCGTCGATGCGTGGTACGCGGGCGCGGCGGCCGCGTCCAGCGGCCGGCTCGTCACGCGCAACGCGATCTCGCTGGTATTTCCGCTGCCGGTGAGCTACGAGAACCGGATCCGCGGCGTTGACGGCGTGACGGCCGTGGTCCGCTCGAACTGGTTCGGCGGCATCTACCGCGACCCGAAGAACTTCTTCGCGAGCTTCGCGGTGTCGGAGAACTATCTCGACCTGTATCCGGAATTCATCCTGCCGGCGCAGCAGCGCGCCGACTACGATCGCGACCGCCGCGGCTGCCTCGTCGGCCGCCAGCTCGCGACGCAGTTCGGCTTCAAGGTTGGCGACGTGATTCCGCTGAAAGGCACGATCTATCCGGGCACGTGGGACTTCGTCGTGCGCGGGATTCTCGACGGCCGCGACGACTCGACGATCACGCGTCAACTGGTGTTCCACTGGGATTACCTGAACGAGACGGTGCGCAAGCGCACGCCGAAGCAGGCCGACCAGGTCGGCGTGTTCGTGCTCGGCGTCGCGAACCCCGACGACGGCGCGTCGATCGCGCGCAACGTCGACGCGGTGTTCAAGAACTCGCTCGCCGAAACGCTGACCGAGACCGAGCAGGCGTTCCAGCTCGGCTTCGTCGCGATGTCGAACCAGATCATCGCGGCGATCCGCCTCGTGTCGTACGTGGTGATCCTGATCATCATGGCCGTGATGGCCAACGCGATGGCGATGAGCGCGCGCGAGCGCACGGCCGAATACGCGACGCTGAAGGCGCTCGGCTTCGGCCCCGGGTTCCTCGCGCTGATCGTGTTCGGCGAATCGGTCGTGATCGCGGTGGTCGGCGGCGGGCTCGGGATGCTCGCGACGCCGCCCGCCGCGAACCTGTTCAAGCAGGCGGCGGGCGGCATTTTCCCGGTATTCAAGGTGTCGACCGAGACGGTCGTGCTGCAGGCCGCGTGCTCGGTCGCGGTCGGCTTCGCTGCGGCAATCGTGCCGGCGTGGCAGGCGGCGCGCGTGCGCGTGGTCGAAGGCCTGCGGGCGATCGGATAGAGACGCGCATGGCGATCCCGCTCACCTACATCGCACGCAACCTGTGGACCCGGCGGCTCACCACCGCGTTGACCGCCGGTGGCATGGCGCTCGTGATCTTCGTGTTCGCGACGGTGCAGATGCTCGATGCGGGGCTCACGAAGACACTCGTATCGACCGGCGAACCCGACAACGCGGTGGTGATCCGCAAGGGCGCCGAGACCGAGATCCAGAGTTCGATCGACCATCAGCAGGCCAATGCGCTCGAGATGCATCCGGCCGTCGCGCTCGGCCCCGACGGCCGGCCGCTCGTGTCGAAGGAGGCCGTGGTGCTGATCTCGCTCGTGAAGACGTCGACCGGCAAGCCGTCGAACGTCGTGATCCGCGGCGTGTCGCCGGCGGGCCTCGCGCTGCGGCCGCACGTGACGCTCGTGGCCGGCCGCCCGTTCGCGCCGGGCTCGTCGGAGATCGTCGTCGGCAGCGCGATCGCGAAAGGCTTCAGCGGCACGCGGCTCGGCGACAGCCTGCACTTCGCGCAGCGCGACTGGACCATCGTCGGCATCTTGGACGCGGGCGGCAGCGGCTTCGATTCGGAGATCTGGGGCGACGTCGACCAGCTGATGCAGTCGTTCCGGCGCACCAGCTATTCGTCGATGGTGCTGCGCATCCCGAGCGCCGACGGCTTCGCGCGCTTCAAGGCCGACATCGACGTCGATCCGCGCCTGACCGACGAGGCGAAGCGCGAGCAGACCTTCTACGGCGACCAGTCGAAGGCGCTGTCGACGTTCATCAACATCCTCGGCATCACGCTGTCGACGATCTTCTCGATCGCCGCGATGATCGGCGCGATGATCACGATGTATGCGTCGGTCGCGAACCGCGTGGCCGAGATCGGCACGCTGCGCGCGCTCGGCTTCAAGCGCACCAACGTGCTCGCCGCGTTCCTGCTGGAGGCGTTGCTGCTCGGCTTCGTCGGCGGCGTCGCGGGGCTCGCGTGCGCGTCGCTGATGCAGTTCGCGTCGTTCTCGACGACCAATTTCCAGACCTTCTCGGACCTGTCGTTCCGCTTCGTGCTGACGCCCGCGATCGTCGTGAAGACGCTCGTGTTCTCGCTCGTGATGGGGCTCGTCGGCGGGTTCCTGCCGGCGATGCGCGCCGCACGACTGAAGATCGTCGACGCGCTGCGCGCGCAGTGACGCGCGCCGCCGACGCGCACGTTCAACGTTCGCGCGGCACCCACGCGCCGTGGAACCCGGCCGGCACGCGGCGCGGCAGGTGCACGGTCGCGACCGGCCCCGCGTCGATCGCGCGCGCATCGAGGATCACGACGTCGCTCGTGTCCGTCGCCGCGCGGTAGACCATCACCAGCAGCCAGCCGTCGTCCTCGTCGGCGCCGCCCGGACGCGGCACGAACACCGGCTCGCCGTTCTGGTCGCCGGCCGGCACCGCGTAGTGCGTGGTCGTGCCGCGCGCGTGGTCGAAGCGCATCACGCCGCGCATTTCCGCGTTATTCGGCTGCTCGACCGCATACAGATAGCGGTAGCCGCGCCCGGTCCGGCTTTCGTTGATGCGCGGCAGCTCGATGCCGCCGTCGGCGAGCGGCCCTTCGTCGATCAGCCCGTTCGCGGTGTCGATCACGTACCGCCACAGCTCGCCGACCGGGTTGTCGGCGAAGCGGCCCGTGCGCGCGTCGAGCCGCAGGAACGACGGATAGCGCACCGCGTCGAGCACGATGCACGACGCGTCGCAGTCGTACGCGTTCACGACGTGCTGGATGAAGCACGGCTCGACGCCGAACCAGCGCACGTCGCCGCCGTGACGCGGCAACACGCCGATGCGCGCGGGCCGGTCGTCGTGCCAGCGCAGCGGCATCCGGTGGCCCTGCTTCAGCAGCGAGAAGTCGTAGCCGACGTTCAGGTCGAGCAGCAGGCTGCGGGTTTCGGTGATCGCGAGGTCGTGCATCATCGACGGCGCGCTCAGCTCGATCTCGAAATCGACGCGCGGCACGCCGAGCGCATCCGCGACGCCGTAGCGCAGCCACGGTGCGCGCCAGTCCGCGCGGAACAGGATCAGCTCGCCGGTGACCGGATCGACCTTCGGATGCGCGGTCATCGCGCCGTCGAAGCCCGCGTGCCGCGTCGACACGCCGAACGAATCGAGCGCGGCGGTGATCGCGAGCGGCGCGCCGCCCTCGGCCAGCGCGAGCAATTCGCCCGCATGCTGCAGCACGCTCACGTTCGGATTGGTGTCGGGCAGATGCGGCGCCTGCCCCGGTGCATGGACGGCGGCCCAGCGCCGCGTGCGCGCCCAGCGGTTCCGGTAGCCGGCCGCGCGGCCGTCGTCGAACGCGATCGCATGCAGCATCGCGGCCTCCGGCCACCACGACAGCATGTCGTTGCCGTCGAAGCGGCCGCCCGGCGGGTTCGGGCCGTTGCGCAGCAACGTGCCGTCGAGTTCGCGCGGAATGGCGCCCGTCACACGCAGGTCGACGACGTCGACTTCGTCGGCGACCGGCGCGATCGCGCCGCGGTTCAGGTCGAATACCGTCATCGCGTCGGCGCTCCGTCAGCAGTCGTCGGCGGCCGGCGGCAGATCGCCGCGCGCCAGTGCGAGCGCATGGTCGCGCACGTCGTCGGGCCAGCCGGCGATCAGTTCGGCCAGCCGCGCCGGATCGTTCGCATACAGCGCCCGCGCGGCTTCCTCGAAACCGGGCAGGTCGCCCGCCATCGCCGACATGAAGTGGTATGCGCGCGCCTGCGCGTCGCGCTGCCGGTCGGCCGCCGCATGCGTGCGTCGCGCGTCCTCGACGAGCTTGCGCAGCGCGACCGACGCACCGCCCGGCTGCGCGCCGAGCCATTCCCAGTGGCGCGGCAGCAGCGTGACCTCGCGCGACACCACGCCGAGCTTCGGCCGGCCGCGGCCGCGCTGTTCGCCTGCTCCCGCGCCTGCCGGCTCGCCGGCGCTGCCGGCTGCGTCGCCCGACGGCGCCGCATAGCGCGCCCGGATGTCGTCCGCCGTACCGCGCAGGTCGAGGTCGATCGAGCGGCCCGTCGCGTCGTCGAAGATCAGGATCGTGCCGGGCGCCGCGTCGCCGGCCGCCTGCCGGACCGCGAGCGCGACCGTCGCAAGCGGGCCCGATGCGAGCCGCCGATGGCCGTCGAAGGCCGTGTACGAAGGAAGGAGCGTGGAAGAGGTCATCGTGGTCGCCCGGGGGCTGGAATCGGAATGACGCTATTTTCATCCGGGTATTAATTGGATGTCAATATTATCCGGGTAAAAACATCGTCGACGGGTTCCATCCTGCCGGGAGAACCGGCGTGACCGATCAGGCCGCCCGCCCCGGCGTCGCGGCGCCGCGATGTCGAGCGTGCGCTGGGAGTACGTCGTCGAGCAACACGCGCCCGTCGAACGCCGACGACGGCAGCGGCATGGACGGGCGCGTACGCGAGACCGCTCGCGTCAGCTGATCGATTCAAATGCTGAATCGATCAAGTCAGCAATTGGCATGAAAGCGCAAATATCGACATGACAGAATGGCCCGGACGCTCTGCCTGCCTCGGCGTCCGGTGCCCGGCCTCCGCCGGCGGCATCACTACATTACGCGCGCACCCGACGCGCGTGCCGCTCGACGGCGCCTTCCGCCCTTCGGAGGAGACAAGTCATGAATCCGCTTCACGCATTGCCGGCGTCCGCGTCGGCAACGGCTCGGCGCACCCGCGTGCGCTGGCTGGTGCTGGCCGTGCTGTTCGCGGTCACGACGATCAACTACGCGGATCGCGCGGCGATCGCGATCGCGGGCCCCGCGCTGGCCCGCTCGCTGCACCTGAGCCACGTGCAGATGGGCTTCGTCTTCTCGGCGTTCGGCTGGTCGTACGTGATCGCGCAATTGCCGGGCGGCTGGCTGCTCGACCGCTTCGGGTCGCGCATCGTCTACGCATTCAGCATCTTCTTCTGGTCGCTGTTCACGCTGCTGCAGGGCGGCATCGGCTTCTTCGGCGGCGCGGCCGCGTTCGCGCTGCTGTTCGGGCTGCGCTTCCTGGTCGGCGCTGCCGAGGCGCCGTCGTTCCCGGCCAACAGCCGGATCGTGTCCGCGTGGTTCCCGGCCGCCGAACGCGGCACTGCATCGGCGATCTTCAACGCCGCGCAGTACGCGGCGACCGTCGTGTTCGCGCCGCTGATGGGCTGGCTCGTGCACGCGTTCGGCTGGCAGTCGGTGTTCGCGGTGATGGGCGTGCTCGGCTTCGCGTTCGTGCTGGTGTGGAACCGCACGATGTACGACCCGAAGGCGCACCCGACCATCAACCGCGCGGAACTCGACTACCTCGCCGAAGGCGGCGCGCTCGTCAACATCGACCAGGCGACGGGCGCACGCGAAGGCGGCCCGTCGATGCGTCACGTGAAGGCGCTGCTGAGGAACCGGATGCTGGTCGGCGTGTACGTCGCGCAGTACTGCATCAACGCGCTCACCTACTTCTTCATCACGTGGTTTCCCGTCTATCTGGTGCAGGCGCGCGGGATGTCGATCCTCAACGCGGGGCTCGTCGCGTCGATCCCGGCCGTGTGCGGGTTCCTCGGCGGGATTCTCGGCGGCGTCGTGTCCGATGCGCTGCTCAAGCAGGGCCGGTCGCTGTCGGTCGCGCGCAAGGTGCCGATCGTGTTCGGCATGCTGCTGTCGATGTCGATGATCGTCTGCAACTACACCGATTCGCATGTGCTCGTCGTGCTGTTCATGGCGCTGTCGTTCTTCGGCAAGGGGCTCGGCGCGCTCGGCTGGGCCGTCAACGCCGACACCGCGCCGCGCCAGATCGCCGGCCTGAGCGGCGCGCTGCTCAACACGTGCGGCAATCTTTCCAGCATCACGACGCCGATCGCGATCGGCTATATCGTCGACCGCAGCGGCTCGTTCAACGGCGCGCTCGTCTATGTCGTCGCGCATGCGCTCGTCGCCGTGATCTGCTACCTGTTCGTCGTCGGCGAGATCCGCCGCGTCGAGCTTCAATGAACGGCGCGGGCTGCGCCGGCGCGTCCGGCGGCCCGCGCGCCAACGGAACCAGGAGCGAACCGATGTCCGAACCCAGCCGTGCCGGCACCCCGCGCGTCACGCGCATGCAGGTGATTCCCGTCGCCGGGCGCGACAGCATGCTGCTCAACCTGTGCGGCGCGCACGCGCCGTACTTCACGCGCAACCTCGTGATCCTCGACGACAGCAGCGGACACACGGGCGTCGGCGAAGTACCGGGCGGCGAAGGGATCCGCCACGCGCTCGAGCGCATGACGGATCGCGTGGTCGGCCAGTCGATCGGACGCTACCAGGCGACGCTCAATGCGGTGCGCGCGGCGCTGTCCGGTGGGGGCGCGGGTGCCGGTGCCGGCCGCACGATCCGCCACGAAGTGACGTCGGCCGGCGAGGCGGCGGTGCTGCGGCAGCCGCACGAGATCAACCTGCGGCTCGACAACGTGATCACCGCGATCGAAGCCGCGCTGCTCGACCTGCTCGGCCAGCACCTCGACGTGCCGGTCGCGGCGCTGCTCGGCGAAGGCCAGCAGCGCGACGCGGTGCCGATGCTCGCGTATTTGTTCTACATCGGCGACCGGCGCCGCACCGATCTGCCGTATCGCGACGAGGCCCATGCATCGAACGCCTGGTTCCGGTTGCGCAACGAGGCAGCGCTGACGCCGGCCGCGATCGCGCGGCAGGCCGAAGCCGCGGTCGAGCGCTACGGTTTCGCCGATTTCAAGCTGAAGGGCGGCGTGATGGCCGGCGCCGACGAGATGGAAGCGATCGCGGCAATTAAGGCGCGCTTTCCCGACGCGCGCACGACGCTCGACCCGAACGGCGCGTGGTCGCTCGACGAGGCCGTCGCGCTGTGCCGCGGGCAAGGCCACCTGCTCGCGTACGCGGAAGATCCGTGCGGGCCGGAAGGCGGCTATTCGGGCCGCGAGGTGATGGCCGAATTCCGCCGCGCGACGGGGATCCCGACCGCGACCAACATGATCGCGACCGACTGGCGGCAGATGGATCACGCGGTGCGGCTGCAGGCGGTCGACATCCCGCTCGCCGATCCGCATTTCTGGACGATGCAGGGCTCGGTGCGGCTCGCGCAGCTGTGCCGCGACTGGGGGCTCACGTGGGGCTCGCACTCGAACAACCATTTCGACGTGTCGCTCGCGATGTTCACGCATGCGGCGGCGGCCGCGCCCGGCACGATCACCGCGATCGACACGCACTGGATCTGGCAGGAAGGCGACGCGCGGCTCACGCGCGAACCGCTCGCGATCGTCGGCGGCCAGGTGGCCGTGCCAGAGCGGCCGGGGCTGGGGATCGAGCTGGATATGGCGCAGGTCGAGGCCGCGCATGCGTTGTACAACGCGGTGGGCGGTACGGCGCGCGACGATGCGGTGGCGATGCGTTATCTGGTGCCGGGGTGGACGTACGATCCGAAGCGGCCGAGTTTGGGGCGGGTTTAGGGGTAGTTTAGGGCGGGATGACGGGGTGGCAGGCGGTGGCGGTTGCCAAACATGGAAAACGGTCGCATCCTGCCGACTGCCTTGATCGGCCCGTGCGGCGGACGGTCGAGGGCCCCCGTCCATCCGCAACAGAACGCGCTCCATGACGTCATCCGATCCGACACCGCGACAGATCATCGTTTTCGTGCTGTATTCGGTGCTGTGCCTGCCCGCGAGCATCACCGTCGCCGGGTATGCCGCGACCCGGATCACGCAGAACGTATCGAATTTCGAAGGCGGTGCGGGCTATGCGGCGCTGTGGTGGATCGTCATTCTGACCTGCGCGTTCTGCGGGCTGTCGATCGTCGTCTGCGCGCTGCTGCGGAAGAGGACCGCCGTGCTCGCGGTCATGACGGTGGGGTTCGCGGTGTTGTCGGTGCCGACGTTCAGGTTGATCCACGAACTGGCGACTTAGCGCGCCGACCACGGTCCTGCGGGAAAACAAAAAGGCCCGATCTCGCGATCAGGCCTTTCAAATTCCGTTGGTGGAGCGGAGGAGGATCGAACTCCCGACCTTCGCATTGCGAACGCGACGCTCTCCCAGCTGAGCTACCGCCCCAACAGTCGACCATCATACACACGCATTTCCGCGCTTGGCAATAGGGGTTACGTCACCCGCAGCGCATTACTTTGACGGCGCGCCGGCCAGCACCCATTCGACCACCGACCGGACGTCGGCGTCGCTCATGCGCGGATGCGCGGGCATCGGAATCGCGCCCCAGACGCCCGAGCCGCCGTCCTTCACCTTCTTCGACAGCTTCGCGACGGCCTGCGGATCGGACTTGTAGCGCGCGGCGATATCCTTGAACGACGGGCCGACGAGCTTGCGGTCGACCGCGTGGCAGCCCATGCACGCGTTGCTGCGCGCAACCTTCAGGCCGTCGCCGACGTCCGCGTGCGCGGCGCCCAGCGTGCCGGCCACGAGCGCCGCGGCCGCGGCGCCCTGCACCATCCATCGTTTGATCTGCGTCATCTGCCTGCCCGTCATTGCGCCTTCGCCTTCGGATTGCCCGGATGCACGCTCGACGAATTCGAGATCGGCGCGGGCGGCTGCAGCGGCGCGGACTGCACCGACGCGTCGGGCACCGCGCCCACCGTCGCGCTGTCCGCCGGCGCGGCAGCCGCCTGCGCGCCGGATGCGCCGCTCGCGGGCGACGCGTCCTGCAGCGCCTGCGCGTCCTGCGGCTTCACGTACTGGAACACCTTCACGACCTTCTCGACGCCCGGCACCTGGCTCGCGGCTTCCGCGCCACGATTGCCTTCATCGACCGTGACGAGGCCCATCAGGTAAAGATTGCCGCGCTCGCTGACGACCTTGTAGTAGTTCGCCGAGATGCCCTTCGTCGCGATCAGCTCCGATTTCACGCGCCCTTCGAGGTACGAGTCGTTCGCGCGCGACGACAGCGACGACGCCGGCCCGACCGACAGCTCGTTGACGATGCCGTTCACGTTGTTGATGCCGCGCACGATTTCCTCGGCGCGCTGCTTCGACGCATCGTTCGGCACTTCGCCCGTCAGCAGCACGCGGCGGTTGAACACCGTCACGTTCACGTGCGACTGGTCGGGCAGCCCGTTGTTGATCTGCGTGAGCGACTTGACCTGGATCTCGCGATCCTCCGTCTGCGCGCCGAGCGTGCGGCGATCGGTCGCGATCAGCGCGCCGCCGCCGGCCGCTGCGCCCACGACCCCGAGCACACAACCCTGCAGCGACACGGCGAGGCCCGCCGTCAGCGCGGCGAGCAGCGTGGTTCTGACGAGCGTCTGTTTGACGCGGCTTTGATTCATCGACGGCTCTCCTTCGTTCAATCCTCACCCAGCAGCATCGCGTCGATGCCGTCGCACAGGCAGTGGATGGTCAGCAGATGGACTTCGTGGATGCGCGCCGCGCGAACGGCGGGCACGCTGATCGGAATATCGGTATCGGACAGCGCGGCCGCGACCGTCTGGTCGTTGCCGCCCGTCAACGCGACGACGGTCATCTCGCGCTCGTGCGCCTCGTCGATCGCCGCGAGCACGCGCGGCGAAGCGCCGAGCGCGTCGAGCACCAGCAGGATGTCGCCCGTCTGGCCCAGCACGCGCACCTGCTGCGCGAACAACTGCTCGGCCGCCGCCGCGCCCGCCAGGCCGGCCTGCGATGCGTCGGTGGCCAGCGCGATCGCGGGCAGGCCCGGACGCTCGCGCTCGAAACCGCCGACGAGCGACGCGGCGAGGTACTGCGCGGCGGCGGCCGACGGGCCGTCACCGCACGCGACGATCTTGTTGCCGTTCGCCAGTGCGGCGAACATCGCATCGACCGCGGCTGCGATCGGCAGCGACAGCGCGTCGGCCGCTTCGGCGTGAAGCGCGGCGCTGTCGCGGAATTGTTGCTGAATACGTTCGACTGACATCGATTCCTGGTGAACTGGGCGCGCGGCACAACTCGCGCGACATCGTGGGTGCGGCGAGTTTACCGTACTCCGGCGCCCTCTCCGGCGGTCCGGCAAGAACTCTTTACATCTCGTCACAGCTCGCGGCTATGCATCGTCGGTACGAAATGCGTCGCGCAGCCACGCAAGCCGTCCGGCCTCGAACGCGACGACGTCGAAACGGCACGCGGCGCCGGCGCCGTGCCGCGACCAGAACTGCAACGCCGCCGCGACCAGACGCCGCCGCTTGCGCCAGCCGACGCTCGCGGCCGCGCCGCCGTGCCGGGTGCTGCGCCGCGCGCGCACTTCGACGAATACGAGCATGCCGTCTGGCTCGCGCATCACGAGATCGAGCTCGCCGCCGCGCATCGTCACGTTCGCGGCGACGAACCCGAGGCCACGACGCTCGAGAAACTGCCGCGCGCGCTGCTCGAACGCCGCGCCGACCGGTTTGGATCGCGCCGCGCCGGAAAAGTTGTCGCCCGAACGCGGCCGATCGCTGGCGCCCTCCGGCCGCGCCGGCGCCGCGTGGCACAATGCCGTCCTTGTTCCGCTCGTGCCGCGATTGCGTGCATTGCCTGCCATGACTGCCCTCCTCGAACTCGCGCATACGCAGCACTACCCGGACGCCGCGCTCTACGTGGTCGCCACACCGATCGGCAATACGGCCGACATCACGCTGCGCGCGCTGCACGTGCTCGGCCTCGCCGACCGCATCGCGGCCGAAGACACCCGCAATACGGGCCAGCTGCTCGCCCGCTACGGGATCTCGAAACCGCTCGTCGCCGTGCACGAGCACAACGAACGCGAAGCCGCGCAGCGCGTGATCGAACTGCTGCGTGGCGGCGAACGCGTGGCCTACGTGTCGGACGCCGGCACGCCGGGCATCTCGGACCCCGGCGCGCGGCTCGTCGACGCCGTGCGCGCGGCCGGCTTCCCGGTGGTTCCGCTGCCGGGCCCAAGCGCGGCCGTGACCGCGCTGAGCGTGGCCGGCGACTGGGCCGGCGCGTTCACGTTCGCGGGCTTCCTGCCGCCGAAGGCGAAACAGCGCGCGACCGCGCTGCAGGCGCTGGCGTCGCACCCGTACGCGCTGGTGTTCTACGAAGCGCCGCACCGGATCGCCGAAACCGTCGACGCGCTCGCCGACGCGTTCGGCCCCGCGCGCCGGCTGCTGATCGCGCGCGAGCTCACCAAGCTACACGAGCAACTGTTTCAGGGCACCCTGGCCGAAGGACAGAGCTGGCTCGCCGGCGATGCGAACCGGCAGCGCGGCGAGTTCGTGCTGGTCGTCGAAGGCGCGCCGGCGGCAAGCGGCGAAGCCGACGACACCGCGCACGACGCGCTGCTCAGGCTGCTGCTGGAAGAGGTGCCGGTGAAGAGCGCGGCCAAGCTCGCGGCCGCGCTGACGGGCGCATCGCGCAACACGCTGTATGCGCGTGCGCTCGTGCTGAAGGAAGGCGACGAAGGCTGACGCGCGACGCCGCCGCGCGGAAACACAAAGGGCTGCCGGAAGGCAGCCCTTTGCGCAGGAGCGGACGATCCGCCGGGTTGTTGCGTCGCGTTACTTCGCCGAGATCGATGCGAACATTTCGTTGCGTGCATCGCGCGCTTCCTGCGGCGACAGCCCTTCGATCTTCACGCGGCCCGTGCCGGCGTGCACGAGGCCGATCACCTTGGCCGCCGCATACGACAGGTCGAGCACACGGCCGCGCTTGAACGGCCCGCGATCGTTGACCTTCACGACGACCCACTTGCCGGTCGATGCGTTCGTCACCTTGATGTACGACGACAGCGGCAGCGTGCGGTGCGCGGCGGTGAACGCGTTCATGTTGAAACGTTCGCCGTTCGCGGTGCGGCGGCCGTGGAAATCCCGCCCGTACCACGATGCGCGGCCGCTCTGGCGGAAATCGGACACATCCTTGCCGTCGATCGGCTCGGCATCCGCCAGCGACGACTTCTTCGCGTCCTTACTGTCGGCAGCCGGCATCGATGCCAGCGCGGAATCGAAATTGAGCGGCTGCTTGTCGTCGTCCGCCTTCGCGGCGGCGGCGGTCTTGTCGACCGCCTTCTTCTGGCTCACGCTGCCGGTGGTCTGGCTGGATGGCACCGCACAGCCCGTCAGCGCAAAAAACAATGCAATGGTTCCGAATCGGCTCGGAAAACGTAAATTCATCGACGTGTCGCCTTCTGGTTCGGGCCGCATCGATACAACGCTGCTTCACAACGCAGACATATGCGGCCCGGACGGCAAATGCGTGCACGCCCCGCTCGAATGCGAGCAGGCGGCTAGCATGGGCGCGGCGTTCGTCCTGGCCGCAACCGTCCTGATTAGCTTTCACGTCTGGCGCAACCTGTCCCCAACAGCCTGACCAGACCCCACATGCCGCCATCGAACATGGCTCCACGTTCGCGCGCGTCGCTACGACCAACGCACAGGAACGGCGGCACAGGCCTCATCCGGCGGCGCGGCAGCAGGGCCGCAGGCGGGCGCGCAGCACCCGGCCGGACAAGACGTGAGCACCGACTGCTCGGTGCTGGATACACCGCCGGACTCCCCGGCGGCTGATGCTTGACGGTGGATCGGACGCCTCGTTTAACGGGGCCGATACACCAGCGAATGGCGTGAAATTCACGCGCAATGGGGCGCATTATACATAAATCAAAACCTTGTCTCGAAAAGGGCCCCCGGCGGACCATTGATTCTCGCTATGGCTGTAACAATCGGCATGCTCCGGGAATGCCCTGATCCGCGTGCTGCGGCATGCATCGTACGCACGGCAGGCCACGCGCGCGACCGGTACAATCGCTCCTTTTAGCCGCCGGTGCCCTCATGAAAGTCACGCTCATTCCGGTCACGCCGTTCCAGCAGAACTGCTCGCTGCTCGTCTGCGAGAAGACGGGCCGCGCCGCCGTCGTCGATCCGGGCGGCGATCTCGACCGGATCGAACAGGAAGTCGCGCGGCAGAACGTGCAGGTCGAGAAAGTGCTGCTCACGCACGGGCACATCGATCACTGCGCGGGCGCGAAGACGCTCGCGACGCGCTACGGCGTACCGATCGAGGGGCCGCAGGAAGAAGAACGCTTCTGGATCGAGAAGCTGCCGACGCAGAGCGAGCGCTTCGGCTTTCCGGCCGCCGACGCGTTCGAGCCCGACCACTGGCTGAACGACGGCGACACCGTGCGGTTCGGCGACGAGACGCTCGAGGTCTATCACTGCCCGGGCCACACGCCCGGCCACGTCGTGTTCTTCAGCCGCGCGCATCGCGTCGCGATCGTCGGCGACGTGCTGTTCGCGGGCTCGATCGGCCGCACCGATTTCCCGCGCGGCAATCACGAGGATCTCGTGCGTTCGATCAAGGAAAAGCTGTGGCCGCTCGGCGACGACGTCACGTTCGTGCCCGGCCACGGCCCGGTGTCGACGTTCGGCGACGAGCGCCGCACGAACCCGTTCGTATCCGACAAGGTATTCGGATGAACCAGACCGCCATCCCGGAAATTTACGTCAGCACCGACGTCGAAGCCGACGGCCCGATTCCCGGCCCGCATTCGATGCTGAGCTTCGCGTCGGCCGCCTATACCGAGGACAAGCAACTGATCGCGACGTTCTCGGCGAACCTCGAGACGCTGCCCGGCGCCAGCGCTCACCCGGTGCAGGAAGCGTGGTGGAAGACCGAGCCCGAAGCCTGGGCCGCGTGCCGGCGCGATCTGCAGACGCCCGACGCGGCGCTGGTCGCGTACGTCGAATGGGTCGAGGCGCTGCCCGGCAAGCCGGTGTTCGTCGCGATGCCGGCCGGCTTCGATTTCACGTTCATGTTCTGGTACATGATGCGGTTCGCGGGGCGCTGCCCGTTCTCGTGGTCGGCGCTCGACATCAAGACGCTCGCGTTCGCGATGACGGGCCTGCCGTACCGCAAGGCGATCAAGCCGCGCTTTCCGAAGCACTGGTTCGACGACCATCCGCACACGCACGTCGCGCTCGACGACGCGATCGAGCAAGGCGCGCTGTTCTGCAACATGCTCGCCGACCTGCGCCGGCAGCAGGCCGCGCTCGCGGGCCTGGCCGTGTCGGATACCGATCGGTCGGAAAGCGCGGGGGCGGGACAAAATCCCACGGATCCACGAGCAAATTAGCGAATCTCGCTCAACGGCGCGTCGCCAGATTGCCTTTCGTTCCCCGGCGCTCTAACATTCAGCGTGTTGTAGCTGCCGCATGGAGGCGCAGGTGACGCTCGATTCCTTTTCGCAAAAAATCCTTCGCCTGTTGCAGCTCGACGCGCGCCGTTCCGTTCAGGAAATCTCCGACCAGGTCGGGCTGTCGAGCACGCCGTGCTGGCGCCGCATCAAGGACATGGAACAGTCGGGCGTGATCCAGCGCTACACGGCGCTGCTCGATCGCGAGAAGCTCGGCCTGCACGTCTGCGCGCTCGCGCACGTGCACCTGACGCGCCACAACGAAGGCGGCGTCGAGCAGTTCGAGCGCGAGATCGCGACCTGCCCGGAAGTCACCGAGTGCTACAGCACGACCGGCGAAGCCGATTACATCCTCAAGATCGTCGCGCCGGACATCAAGGCCTACGACGTGTTCCTGCACGAACGCATCTTCAAGATCCCGGCCGTGTCGCAGGTGCGCACGAGCGTCGTGCTGCGCGAAATCAAGTTCGACACGCAACTGCCGCTGTAACGCGCGGGCCTGCCCTGCGGCGGGCCGCGTTCGCCGGTGCCGGCCGCCGGTTGCCGGTCACGTCTGCCCGGTCAACGTGCGCGTGAAGCCGATCCGGCGTGCGCCGAACTCGCGCTTCAGCGTGTCGATGTCGAGCCGGGCGGCCAGCGCCGCATCGGTGTCGCGCGGATCGCCGTCGAGCGTCACGTCGACCTCGAGCCCCGTACTCAGGTAATGCAGGTTGATCGCCGCCGCATGCAGCCCGCGCTGCGCGAGCGCGGCCTCGAGCCGCGCCGCCAGTTCGCCGCGCGGCGGCAGCGCGAGCGCCGGACGGCGCGCCGCATCGTTCTCCGGGTCGACATGGATCAGCGCATCGAGCACGCGCGGGTCGGACAGCACGCGCGCCCGCGCGGTCTCGGCGATGTAATGCCCTTCCGAGACGGAGATCTTCGGATCGACGAGGATGTGCGCGTCCACGAGCGCGGCATCGCCCATCTTGCGCGTGCGCAGGTCGTGCACGTCGCGCACGCCGGGCGTCGCGACGAGCAGCGCGCGGATCTCGGCCGTGTCGGCCGTATCGAGCGCGCGGTCGGAGAGGTCCTGCAACGCGTCATAGCCGAACGTCCAGCCCATGCGCGCGACCATGAAGCCGACGATCGCCGCCGCGATCGGGTCGAGCAGCCGCACACCGGCCAGGCTGCCGACGATGCCGATCGCGACGACGAGCGACGACGCCGCATCCGAACGCGCATGCCATGCGTTGGCGACGAGCATCGCCGAGCGCACGCGCCGCGCTTCGCGCAGCATGTAGCGAAACAGCGCTTCCTTCGACACGAGTACCGTCAGCGCCACGATCAGCGCGGAAAAATGCACGGCCGGAATGTTTTCGAGATTAACGAGGCGGTCGCCGGCGCGCCAGAGCATGCCGATACCGACCGCGATCAGGATCGCGCCGAGAAACAGCGACGCGACCGTCTCGTAGCGGCTATGGCCGTAATTGTGGTCGGCATCCGGCGATACGCCGCTATGCCGATTCGCAACCAGCACGACAAAATCCGAGATCAAATCGGAAATCGAATGCACACCGTCCGCAATCAATGCTTGCGAATGCGCAATCACGCCGACCGCGATCTGAAATGTCGCAAGTACGACATTGAGGACAATACTGACGAGCGTGCTCTTGCGCGCAACGGCGTGCTTATCTGCGCTCTGCGCGTCGCCGGAAAACGTGGACATGAAATATGAGATATCGGTGTGCGGTACGCAATTCTATCAAAGGCGCCCCGCCAGCCCGGCCAATATCCACAAATTTCTCATTTAAATCAATCGCTTATGCGAACGTGTCGCATTTTCATTCACCGGACATGCTTACAGCTTCATGACGACCCGGCTGGGCCGCCGGTGTCCGGAAAACAAAAAAGCCGCGCTCCTCGACGGACACGCGGCTCTTTCGAAGAGCGGGCAACCTAAACGAACGCTTAAATCGCAAACTGTTCGCGGTTCTTGCCGGCGATCCAGCGCGGCGGCTTGCCACGACCCGACCACGTCGCGCCCGTTTCCGGATCGCGATACTTGGCCGCCACGCCTGCGCGCGGACGACCGACCTTGCCGGCCTTCGCGCGGCTGAGGCCGAGTTCGGCGAGCGAAAAGCCGTAGTCGGCAATTTTCTGCTTCACGTCATTCAGCACTTCAGCGTATTCACGCGACTTCGCTTCTTCGATTTGCTTCTCCAGCTTCTCCCGCTGGGCCAGCAGGTCCTTGTAAGAAGACATAGTTTCCCTTTCTATCTATCTGACCAATGGCGCCGGTCTGAGCCAGCTCACCATTCATGAAATATATGTGCCTCGGATTTTTGAAGGCAGAGATTAGCACAAAAAAGATTTGATAGAAGCGAGATTCATGAAAATCCCGAGATCAATTGAAATTCGCACATGTCATTTTGACCGGCCGCGGCCTTTTCTCAAATTTTTACGCTCCTCCATAGAGATTAGGACATTAGCGATTGGCTATTAGGTCTTTCAACATACGCAATTACCCTGCATTGAAGAAAATCAAAGCTTTCATCGGACGAGAGTTTCGCGAAAACCAGATGACGCCGTTTGCTAAACGAACAAATCACTGACCCGTGACGTCACGTCACATCCTTTGCGCGGGCGATCAGCTGTTCGCGCAGCGCACCGATGTCGGCCGACGGCGCGTCGAACGGCGTGCGCACGCGGCGGCCGTCGCATCGCCAGTCCGCGCCATGGCGATCGACGCCGAGCAGGTCGAGCCCGTCGCGGCGGGCGTCGCCCGCGTCGTATGCCGCCCACAGTGCCCGTTCGTCGTCGAACGCGAGCGGCGGCAGCGCATCGAGCTGCACGCCGTCGATCCAGCCCATCCGCCCGAACCCGACGATATGGCGCAACCGCTCGATCTCGAGCGCCCAGAACCCGAAATCGCCGAGCGCGAGATAGCCCGCGGCGCCCGGTTCGTAGCGCAGGTAACGCGCGGCGACGTGCGGATCGTCGCCGAGCGGCACGAACCGGCCCAGCAGCGTCGCACGCTCGGCACTCAACACATCGCCGGGGCTGGCGTCGACGACGAGGAAACCCGCGCGCGGATCGGCGGCGAGATTGCGCGTGTGCTCGGCCAGACCGCTCACCAGGATCACCGGCCGATGGCTTGCATCGGGTGCAAACGGCACGACCGTCGGATACGGGAAGCCCTCCGGTTCGCGCGCATGGGTGGCGAGCGTGCCGAACGTGCAGCGGTGCAGCAGATGCAGCGCGAAGGCGGGATCGATGTTCAAGGTGACTCCTGCGGTCGAAAGGCGGCGCGTCGGCCAGGGTTTCGATGTTACCCGCGGGCGCCGCACGCCGCGCATCGGCCAAACGGCCAATGCGCCACGAGGCCACTGCCGCGGGACGGCCCGAGCGCCCGCGCATCGGCCGAACGGCCATCGCCCGGCAGGATCGTAAGCGGTTCGATAGAATCGGACAAATCCGATCGGCGCCGCGTGCGCCCGCGCATTTTCCTGACGAGCCTTCCCGTGTCCGAATCCCCTTCCTCCGAATCGCCGTCCCCGTTCGCCGCGCCGCCCGACGCGCATCGCGTGCTGCCGCTGCCGGCGCGCCAGCGCGCGCGCACGGCGTCGATGGCGCTGTTCTTCGTCGCCGGCATGATGTACGCGTCGTGGGGCGTGCACGTGCCGACCGTGCGCGACAAGTTCGCGCTGAGCCCCGGGCTGCTGTCGATCGCGCTGTTCGCGGTCGCCGGCGGGTCGATCGCCGCGATGCTGACCATCGCGCGCTGGATCGCGCGCGTCGGCTCGCGCACCGCGTGCGTCGCCGGCGGGCTCGTGATGTCCGCGTGCGCGGCGCTGATCCTCGTCGTGCCCGACTACTGGATGCTGCTCGTGGTGCTCGCGCTGTTCGGCTTCTCGATGGCGACACTCGACGTCGCGATGAACGCCGAGGCCAGCGCGGTCGAAATCGCGCTCGGCAAGCCGATCATGTCGTCGCTGCACGGGATGTTCAGCATCGGCGGGATGGCCGGCGCGGCGGCCGGCGGCGCGCTGCTGTCGGCCGGCATGGCGCCGGTCGCGCATCTCGCGCTCGCGGCGGCGGCGAGCGCCGCGGTGCTCGTGGCCGCGAGCCCGGCCGTGCTGCCGCACGTACCGCACCACGAACAGGCGCACGGCGGCGGCAACCGCTGGCGCTCGCCCGCGTTGTGGACGCTCGGCGGCATCGCGCTGGTTGCGCTGATCGCCGAAGGCGCGATGTACGACTGGGCGACCGTCTACATGCGCGACGTCGTCGCGGCGAGCCCCGCGCTCGCGAGCGCCGCGTACGCGGCGTTCTCCGGCGGGATGGCCATCGCGCGCTTCGCGGGCGACGCGGTGCGCGCCCGCTTCGGCGCGCCGCAGCTCGTGTTCGCGAGCGCGTCGCTCGCCTGTGCGGGGATGATCGGCGCGCTGCTGCTGCCGAATCCGGTCGCGGTGCTGACCGGTTTCACGCTGATGGGCCTCGGGCTGGCCAACATGATGCCGGTGCTGTTCGCGGCCGCCGCGCGCGTGAAGGGCATCCACGCGGCCGAAGGGCTCGCGCACGTGGCCGGGCTCGCGTATTTCGGACTGCTGTTCGGTCCGGTCGTGATCGGCGCGGTCGCGCAGGCCGCGAACCTGACGATCGGCCTGTCGGTCGTCGCACTGTGCGCGGCGCTCGTCGCGCTCGTCGCACCCAGGGTGCTCGCGCACCTGAAGATCTGACGGCGCGGCGGCGTAAGCCGGCCCAAAAAGAAAGCGCGCATGCGTTGCCGCATGCGCGCTTTCCCCCCTTCTGTCGGCCGCTGAAGCGTTACATCTTCACTTCGTCGAGCAGCGACTTCTTGCCGCTCTTGTAGTTGTACAGCGAAATCACGCCGTGCTGCAGGTCGCCCTTCGCGTCGAAGGTCGTCGTGCCGATCACGCCCGTGTACTTCGTCGCCGGCATCGCCGCGAGGATCTTCGCCGTGTCGGTCGAGTTCGCGCGCTTCATCGCGTCGGCGATGATGTACACGGCGTCATACGTGAACGGTGCGTAGATCTGGATCGGCTGGCCGAAGCGCTTCTCGTACTTCGCCTTGAACGCCGCGCCGCCCGGCATCTTCTCGAGCGAGGCACCGGCCTCCGAGCACACGATGTTGTCGGTCGCGTCGCCGGCCAGGTCGGCCAGCTTTTCCGTGCACACGCCGTCGCCCGCGAAGATCTTCGCGCGCAGGCCGAGCTGCTTCGCCTGTTTCGCGAACGGGCCGCCGGTGGCGTCCATGCCGCCGTACATGATCGCGTCCGGGTTTTCGCCCTTGATCTTCGTCAGAATCGCGCGGAAGTCGACCGCCTTGTCGTTCGTCGCGTCATGCGACATCACCTTCAGGCCGAGCGCCTTCGCCTTCTTCTCGAACTCGTTCGCGAGACCCTGGCCGTACGCGGTCGAATCGTCGACCACCGCCACGCTCTTGATGCCCTTCGAGTGCGCGTAGTTCGCCAGTGCCGGGCCCTGCTGCGCATCGGTCGCCACCACGCGGTACGTGGTCTTGAAGCCTTGCTGCGTGTAGGCCGGGTTGGTCGCCGACGGCGAGATCTGCACGATGCCCGCATCGCTGTAGATCTTCGAGGCCGGGATCGACGTGCCCGAGTTCAGGTGGCCGACCACCGCGACGACCTTGTCGTCGACGAGCTTCTGCGCAACCTGCGTCGCCTGCCGCGGGTCGGCGGCGTCATCCTGCGGGTCGAGTTGCAGCGTGATCTTCTGGCCGCCGATCGTGAGACCCTTCGCGTTGATCTCCTCGACTGCGAGACGCGCGCCGTTTTCGTTGTCCTTGCCCAGGTGTGCAATGCCGCCCGTCAACGGCGCGA
Source organism: Burkholderia sp. LAS2 (assembly GCF_018417615.1). Lineage (NCBI taxonomy): Bacteria > Pseudomonadati > Pseudomonadota > Betaproteobacteria > Burkholderiales > Burkholderiaceae > Burkholderia > Burkholderia sp. LAS2. The sequence continues at coordinate 713,875 of NZ_CP071052.1, read as the reverse complement.
CGTGGCCGATCTTGACGACTTGATCGGCGGACGCGTTGCTTGCAGCTGCAGCGCACAGCATTGCCGCTGCGGTGATCGGCAACAGCTTTTGCATCTTGATATTCATGTAAGTCTCCAGTTCGGTCCCAAAAAACGCCATCGCCCGGTGCCCCGCTGCCATCCCCGTGTTTGCAATCACTGGACGATTCGCCGGTTGCATCCTTCATGCACTTGGCCTCAAGCACGTGAAAACCGCCGCTTTTAGCAGCCGCCCGCTCGTACTTGCGCGCAAGTGTAGGCGATCAAATTAATTTGTGGGACTTTTTTAGGATAGTGGTAACACTACCGATATGCGCGCTTTGGAAGGATGATTCGAATCGCGCTGCAAGCCCCGGCGGATAAGGGTTTCCGCTAATTTCGACGCACTGTCGAAAGGTCGTTTCAAGCGAGTCGCGCGGGCATTTCGATTCGGTATTTTGTGACCTGGATCATTGAATGAAACGCGCGTGACACCACGCGCGTTTCGTCGCCCCACATGAACGGCTCAAGCGGCCGAAACGGTGTTCAGGCAGCCGATGCGCGCCATTCCGCATCGAGCGCGGCGACCAGCTGCGACGTCGTCAGCGCATCGCCGCGCCGCCGCGCGAGCGGCGCGCCCTGGCCGGCCCACAGCGACAGGTAGTCGCCGTCGTTCGCGCGCGCGGCCGCCTGCCGCAGCGGCTGGGTCAGCGCGTTCTGCACCGGATACGGTGGGACGTCGGCCACGTGCTCGCCGAGCCGCGCCATCAGCATGTTGCGCAGCCCGCGTGCGTGACGGCCGGTGATCGCACGGGTGACCTGCGTCGACGTATCGGCGCTCGCGAGCAGACGCGCCTTCCAGTCCGCGGCGATCGCGCTTTCCGCGCACGTGAGGAACGCGGTGCCGAGTTGCGCGGCCTGCGCGCCAAGCGCGAGCGCGGCCGCGATGCCGCGGCCGTCCATGATGCCGCCCGCGGCCAGCACCGGCAGGCCCGTCGCGTCGACGAGCTGCGGGACGAGCGCGAGCGTGCCGATCAGCGCGTCGTCGGCGGCACCGATGAAGGTGCCGCGGTGGCCGCCCGCCTCGGCGCCCTGCGCGGAGATCGCGTCGGCGCCGGCCGCCTGCCACGCGAGCCCTTCGGCCACGTGCGTCGCGGTGCCGATCACATAGGTGCCGGCGGCTTTCAGGCGTGCGACGTCGGCTGCGTCGAGCACGCCGAACGTGAAGCTCGCGACCGGCACGCGCAGCGCGACGAGCGCATCGAGCTGCGCGCGGAAATCGGGCGCGTAGCGCGCGGGCGCCGTGCCCGGCGGCAAGCCGAGCTTGGCATTCAGCGGGTCGATCGCCGCCAGCGCGCGCGCGACGGTCGCCGCGTCGGGCGCGGCTTCATCGGGCAACACGAACAGGTTGATCGCGAACGGGCGATCGGTCGCCGCGCGGATCGCGGCGACTTCGGCGTCGATCCGTTCGGGCGCGAGCGCGCCGGCGCCGAGGCTGCCGAGCGCACCGGCATTCGATGCGGCGGCGACCATCGCGGTCGTGGTCGCGCCGACCATCGGCGCCTGCACGAGCGGCAGACGCAGGCCGAAGCGTGCGGAAAAGGGCGTGGAAAACGAGCGGGCAGACATGGCGAATCCTTCGATGACGGTGCGCGAAAGCGCTTTGTAAAGGCCGGTACATCGACTCTATCGAAGCGGCGCGGCGCCGAAAAATGAATAATCGAGATCGAAACGATCGCTGCGCGAGAAGCGGCCGCGTGCGCTGCAGCAGCGGGCGATTGGTGGCACACTAGGCCGCCTCTTTTCATCCCCGGGGGCGCCTCCCGCACCCCGCACGCCAGGAGTTCAGAACGTGACTGCCCAATGGATCGACATCCCGACCGGTAACGACAGCTTCGGCGGCTATCTCGCCCTGCCCAAGCGCGGCAAGGGCCCTGCCGTCATCATCATCCAGGAGATCTTCGGCGTGAACGCGCACATCCGCGCGGTCGCCGATCAGTACGCGGCCGACGGCTTCGTCGCGCTCGCGCCGGACGTATTCTGGCGCACGCAGCCGCGCGTCGAGCTGACCTACGAGGGTGCGGATCGCGACAAGGGCATCGAGCTGCTGAAGAAGACCGACGTGGGTCTCGCGGTCGCGGACATCGTCGCGGCGGCCGACGCGTTGCGCGCGCGCCCCGAAGTGGCCGGCAAGCTCGCCGCGATCGGCTACTGCTTCGGCGGCCAGCTCGCGTATCGCGCGGCCGCGACCGGCAAGCTGGACGCGGCGGTGGCCTATTACGGCGGCGGCATCCAGAATGCGCTCGACCTCGCCGGCCAGGTCACGCAGCCGATCCTGTTCCACTACGCGGAAAACGACCACGGCATTCCGCTCACGGCCGTCGATCAGGTGAAGGCCGCATTCGCCGGCCGCGGCAACGCTTCGTTCCACGTGTACCCGGGCGCCGAGCACGGCTTCAACTGCACGGACCGCGCGTCGTACAACCAGCGCGCCGCGGCGCTCGCGCACGGCCGCACGCTGACCTTCCTCGCCGAGCATCTCTGAAAAGGCCCGGCCGCGGGCCCGGCGCGCCGGGCCCGCGTTATGCTCGCACCATCGCCACGAGTCACAACGGGGGTGACCGCGATGCACTCGGACTATCTCGCGCATGACGCAATCGGCCTCGCCGCGCTCGTGCGCGACCGCCACGCCAGCCCGCGCGAACTGCTCGACGCCGCGATCGGCCAGGCCGAAGCGGTGAACGGCGCGATCAACGCGATCGTGCTGCAGGACTACGAAGCCGCGCGCGCGCGTGCGGCGGCCGCGCCCCAACCCGGCGCCGACGCGCCGTTCGCGGGCGTGCCGTATCTCGTCAAGGATCTCGGCGCGGCGGTCGCCGGGCTGCCGCTGTCGATGGGCAGCCGGCACTACCGGTACTTCGTGCCGGCCGACGATTCGCCGGTGATCGCGCGCAGCCGCGCGGCGGGCCTGAACGTATTCGGCAAGACCAACACGCCCGAGATCGGCCAGATGCCGTACACGGAACCGGAACTGTTCGGCGCGTGCCGCAACCCGTGGAATCTCGACCACACACCCGGCGGGTCGAGCGGCGGCGCGGCGGCGGCCGTCGCGGCCGGCATCGTACCGCTCGCGCATGCGTCCGACGGCGGCGGCTCGATCCGCATTCCGGCGTCGTGCTGCGGGCTGTTCGGGCTGAAGCCGAGCCGCAACCCGGTGCTCGTCGACCTGCCGTCGAACGGCGAACTCGTCGTCCAGCACGCGGTGTCGCGCAGCGTGCGCGACAGTGCGCTGCTACTCGACGTGACGACCGGCCAGACGCTGCCGCCCGGCGCGCCCGGCACCTTCCTCGGCGCGCTCGATACGCCGCCCGGCCCGCTGCGGATCGGCCTCGTCGTCGATCCGATGCTCGCGCCGGCACTCGCCGACGACACGCGCGCGGCGCTCGACGACGCGGCCGCGCTGCTCGAATCGCTCGGCCACCGCGTCGAGCCGGCGACGCTGCCGATCGACTACGCGCGCGCGGCCGAAACCTTCCTGACGCTGTGGGCGACGATCGCCGAGGACATGGTGCTCGGCGCACGCGCGCTGACCGGCCGCACGCCCCGGCGCGGCGAATTCGAGGCCGCGACGTGGGCGATGGCGGTGGTCGGCCGACGGCTCGCGCGCACGCGCCTGCCGGACGTGCTCGAATGGCAGCGCCAGCTCACCGTGCAGGTCGCCGGTCTCGTGTCGCGTTACGACGCGATCCTGTGCGCATCGCTCGCGGGGCCGCCGGTGAAGATCGGTGAATTGCAGCCGACGCCGTTCGAATCCGCGCAGATGAAGCTGCTCGCCGCGCTGCCGGTGAAGCCGCTGCTGAAGGAAATGCTCGCGAAATCGTCGGAGAAGGCGTTCGCGTGGGCCGGCTGCACCGAGCTGTTCAACCTGACCGGGCAGCCGGCGATGTCGGTGCCGCTGTACTGGAATGCGCGTGGGCTGCCGATCGGCGTGCAGTTCGCCGCGCGCCACGCCGACGACGCGCTGCTGCTCCGGCTCGCGCGGCAGCTCGAACACGCGCGGCCGTGGTTCGACCGCCGTCCGCCGCTGATGCAGGCGCAGCGCTGATTCGGCGGCTTGCGCCACGCGGCATGCGCGGCGCGTCACGATAAAAAAGCCCCGCCGGCGCAAACCGGCGGGGCTTTCACGCAGGCAACCGCGTGACGGCGCTCGTTACACCGCGAGCCGTTCGCAGATCGTCCTCGTCGCGACCGCTGCGTTCAGCGTATAGAAGTGCAGCCCCGGCACGCCCGCATCGATCAGGCGCTGGCACAGGCTCGTGACGACGTCCGCGCCGAACGCGCGGATCGACTCGCGATCGTCGCCGAAGCTCTCGAGCCGGCGCGCGACCCAGCGCGGCACTTCGGCGCCGCACATCTCGGAGAAGCGCATCAGCTGCGAGAAGTTCGTGATCGGCATGATGCCCGGCACGATCGGCACGTCCACGCCGAGCTTGCGCGTGTCGTCGACGAAGCGGAAATACGCATCCGCGTTGAAGAAGTACTGCGTGATCGCGGAATTCGCGCCGGCTTTCACCTTGCGCGCGAAATTCTCGAGATCGGCCTTCGGCGAACGCGATTGCGGGTGGTACTCCGGATAGCCGGCGACCTCGATGTGGAACCAGTCGCCATGCTCGGCGCGGATGAAGCTGACGAGCTCGGACGCATAGCGCAGCTCGCCGACCTCGCCCATCCCCGACGGCAGGTCGCCGCGCAGCGCGACGATGTGCCGGATGCCGTGCGAGCGGTACTGGTCGAGGATCGCGCGCAGGCTGTCGCGCGACGAGCCGATGCACGACAGGTGCGGCGCGGCCTCGAGGCCGTCCTTCTGCATGTCGAGCACGGTATCGAGCGTGCCCTGCTGCGTCGAGCCGCCGGCGCCGAACGTCACGGAGACGAATTTCGGCTTCAGCGGCAGCAGCTGCGCGCGCGTGGCGCGCAGCTTTTCGACGCCGTCCGCCGTCTTCGGCGGGAAGAATTCAAACGAGAGTTCGATCGGTTTCATGATTCGATGGGGTTGAGCCTGCGCCCGCTCGCCGTCAGCCGATGTCGCGCTGGCCGAAGATCAGGGCGGACAGCAGCCACGACACGATGCTGTACAGGATCGAACCGAAGAACGCGGACCAGAACCCCGACACCTCGAAGCCCTTCAGCAGCGACGACGCGAACCAGAAGCACAGCGCGTTCACGACGAGGATGAACACCCCGAGCGTGACGATCGTGACGGGCAGCGTCAGCAGGATCAGCACCGGCCGGATCACCGTGTTGATCAGCCCGAGCACGACCGCGACGATCAGCGCGGTGCCGAAGCTCTTGATGTGGATCGACGGCACGAGGTACGTGATGATCAGCAGCGCGAGCGCGTTGATGACCCAGGTGAGGATGACGCTCATGGAGGGCTCCGGTTCGGTTGTCGATCGGTACGATCGGTGAGCGCCGCCGCGCCGTGCACCCGCAACGGGCGCGCACGGTGCGGCGGCTGCCGCGCATCAATAGCGGTAGTGGTTCGGCTTGAACGGGCCGTCCTTCTGCACGCCGATGTACGCAGCCTGCTCGTCCGACAGCACCGACAGGTTCGCGCCGATGCGCGCGAGGTGCAGGCGCGCGACCTTTTCATCGAGATGCTTCGGCAGCACGTACACCTTGTTCTCGTACTCGTTGCCGCGCACGAACAGCTCGATCTGCGCGAGCGTCTGGTTCGCGAACGAGTTCGACATCACGAACGACGGGTGGCCGGTCGCGCAGCCGAGGTTCACGAGGCGGCCTTCCGCCAGCAGGATCACGCGCTTGCCGTCCGGGAAGATGATGTGGTCGACCTGCGGCTTGATGTTTTCCCACTGGTACTGGCGGGTCGACGCGACGTCGATTTCCGAGTCGAAGTGACCGATGTTGCAGACGATCGCGTTGTGACGCATCGCCTTCATGTGATCGTGGTTGATCACGTGGTAGTTGCCGGTCGCCGTCACGAAGATGTCGGCCTTGTCCGCCGCGTATTCCATCGTCACGACGCGGTAGCCTTCCATCGCCGCCTGCAGCGCGCAGATCGGATCGATTTCGGTGACCCACACGGTCGCGCCCAGGCCGCGCAGCGATTGCGCGCAGCCCTTGCCCACGTCGCCGTAGCCCGCGACGACCGCGACCTTGCCCGCGATCATCACGTCGGTCGCGCGCTTGATGCCGTCGACGAGCGATTCACGACAGCCGTACAGGTTGTCGAACTTCGACTTCGTGACCGAATCGTTCACGTTGAACGCCGGGAACGGCAGGCGGCCGTCCTTTTCCATCTGGTAGAGACGGTGCACGCCGGTCGTGGTTTCTTCGGTCACGCCCTTGATGTGCGCGAGGCGCTTCGAGTACCAGTTCGCGTCGACGTCGAGGTGCGCCGCGATCGACTTGTACAGCGCGACTTCTTCCTCGTTGGTCGGCTTCGCGATCACCGAACGGTCCTTCTCGGCCTTCGCGCCGAGGATCAGCAGCAGCGTGGCGTCGCCGCCGTCGTCCAGGATCATGTTCGCGAATTCGCCGTTCGGCCATTCGAAGATGCGGTGCGAGAACTCCCAGTATTCGTCGAGCGACTCGCCCTTGAACGCGAACACCGGCGTGCCGGCTTCGACGATCGCGGCCGCCGCGTGATCCTGCGTCGAGAAGATGTTGCACGACGCCCAGCGGACGTCCGCGCCGAGCGCCTTCAGCGTCTCGATCAGCACGCCCGTCTGGATCGTCATGTGCAGGGAACCGGCGATGCGCGCGCCCTTCAGCGGCTGCTGCGCCTTGTATTCGTCGCGGATCTGCACGAGGCCCGGCATTTCGGTCTCGGCGATGTTCAGTTCCTTGCGGCCCCAGCCGGCCAGCGCCATGTCGGCGACGACGTAATCGTGGGAAGCCTTGGAATCGATAATGGCGTTCATCACGCCCTCCTTTCTAAAAAGTTTCTAGATTGGTGACGTGAGCGCCGTTCAGGAAGCGGGGCCGGCGCGACGGTCGCTCGAAACGATCGCCGCACGGCTGCTTGGTGAAGCCTTCCGAGCCTGGCGGACGCTGATGGTCCGTCGCAACGCTCCTCGGAAAACGGAGGGGATTGTAGCAAATCGGCGCGCGAAATGCGCAACGACGACGCGTCGGCACGAGACGCGCGCGGCGCGGGCACGCGCGGCCGTGGCCGAAAGGGCAGGACTTCGGGGTCAGGACTCCGCGCCGACCCACGCCTGTTCGCGCAGCCGTGCGCGCAGGCGCGCGACGGCCTGGCTGTGGAGCTGGCATACGCGCGATTCGCTCACCTCGAGCACCGCGCCGATTTCGCGCAGATTCAGACCCCGTTCGTAGTACAGCGACATCAGCAGCTTCTCGCGCTCCGGGAGCCGCTCGATCGCCTCGACGAGCGCCTCGCGCAGATGCTCGTCGAGCAGCGCCGACAACGGATCGGCATGATCGACGCGATAGCGGTCGAGGAACGGCTCGTCGTCGGCCGCGCGATCGAAATCCTCGTAGTAGATGAGCTGGCTGCCGTGCAGGTCCTGCAGCATCCCCTGGTATTCGTCGAGCGGCATGTTGAGGTGCTGCGCGATCTCGGTCTCGCTCGCCGAGCGGCCGAGGTGCTGCTCGACCTGGTGCACCGCGTGCTCGACCTCGCGCGACGTCTTGCGCAGGCTGCGCGGCAGCCAGTCGTTGCTGCGCAGCTCGTCGAGCATCGCGCCGCGGATGCGCTGCGTCGCGTAGGTCTCGAACTGCGCGCCCTGGTCTTCCTTGTAGCGGCCGGCCGCGTCCATCAGGCCGATCATGCCGGCCTGGATCAGATCGTCGAGATCGACGCTCGCCGGCATCTTCGCGACGAGTTGCAGTCCGAGGCGGCGCACGAGCGGCGCATATTGCGCGAGCACGTCGGCCTGGGACATCTTTCCTTGAGCGTTGTACATCATGGCTCCCTCCTTCGGGTGGCGCTCACGCGGCGTGTGCCGCGCCCGCCTCATACGACGGCTTGCCGCCGGCGTGGACCGCGCGGCCCGCGCCCGAACCGGGGCGCATCGGCCAGTACAACAGGTCGGCGGCAATCTGCCGGTAATCGCGCGCGGCAGCCGACGACGGGAACGCGTCGACTACCGCATGCATCAGTTCGCGGGCGTGCTCGACGAGCGGATCGGCGCTCACGCAGCCCGCGTCGGCGATCGACACGGTCAGGTAGCGGCTCGCAACGCCCGCGAGGTTGTCGAAGGCCGTCTTCGCGTCCGCGTGGCTGGCGACCTGATTGGTCAGCACGCGGAACTGCGCGAACGCGTGCGCGAAATGCAGCCGCTTCATGCACGCATACGCCTCGGTGATCGCCTGCACGGCAACCCGCGTGACGATCAGCACGTCGTGCGCTTCGCGCGCGAGCGCCGACAGCGATCCGTCGGCGCCGAGCTGCGCGTCGACGAGGACGATGTCGGCCGGGCCGTCGATGAAGTCGCTCAGCTGCGCGTCGCTGTAGCCGGCGCGCGCGAGCTGGGCGGCGCCGCACAGGCCGAAGCCGGCCGCCACCCGCGTGCGTTCGCCGTCGCGCAGCCACGCGCCGGCGAGCGTCGCGCTGGCCGAATGCACGTCGGCGCGCTCGTCGACGACCAGCACGTCCTTGCCGAGCGACGCGAGCGCCGCCGCGAGGTTCACCACGGTGGACGTGCAGCCGACGCCCGCCGGCCCGCCCGTCACCGCGACGATGCGCGACGCGCGCCCGGCCAGCAGGCGCCGCAGCCCTTCGGCCTGGTCGATGATCCGTTTATCCAAATCGCACCTCGTGCAGCTCGGCGGTGGAACGTGCGGTCAGTGCGGAAAGCAGCGTCGGCATGTCCTCGTCTTGCGGCACGAAGGGCGAGCCGTCGCGCGGCACACAGAACGCGCTCTTCAGCAGGAATTTGGTCGACGCGACGTACAGGTTCTCCGGCACCTTCTGGCCGGTCGACACGTAGTGGACCGGCAGCTTGTAGCGGATTACCGTGTCGAGCACGCTGCCGAGGTGGGTCGCCTCGTCGAGCTTCGTGAGGATGCAGCCGGCCAGGTCAGGGTGCTCGCCCGCGCTGCGGTACGCCTGCACGACTTCGTTCAGCGTATCGCCATGGCTCGTCGCGTTCAGCAGCAGCAGGCGCTGCACCGGCGCGTTCGCGCCGTGCAGCATCGCGATCTGGTCGGACACCGCGCGGTCGCGCTGGCTCATGCCGATCGTGTCGATCAGCACGATGTGCTTGTTGCGCAGCTCGGACAGCGCGAGCGCGAGGTCGCCCGCATCCTTCACCGCGTGAACCGGCACGCCGAGGATCTTGCCGAAGATCCGCAGTTGCTCGTGGCCGCCGATCCGGTAGCTGTCGGTGGTCAGCAGCGCGACCTTGCTCGCGCCGAAGCGCATCACGCAGCGCGCGGCCAGCTTCGCGGTGGTGGTCGTCTTGCCGACGCCGGTCGGCCCCATCAGCGCGAACACGCCACCGCGCTCCATCAGCGCGTCCTCGCTGTCGAGCACCGGCAGGTTCGATGCGAGCACCGACTGCGCCCATTCGGCGGCCTGCTCGAAGGTCTGCGCGCCGTCGCCGGACGGCAGGTTGTCGACCAGCATCCGCACGAGCTGCGCGGAGAAGCCGGCCGCGAACAGGTGCTTCGTCAGCGCGCCGTGCACGGAGCTGCGACGCTGGCGGTCGTGCCACATCAGGCTGTCGAACTGCTCTTCCATCATCCCGCGCAGCTCGCCCAGCTCCTGCATCACCGTGTCGTTGACGATCCGCTCGATGCGCGACTTCACCGCATCGGCCACCACGGCGGCCGCGTCGGCGGACAGGCGCGTGCGGTCGGTCTGCTTGGCGCCGTACGCGGCGCCCGTGTCGGCTGCGCGCTTGGCGGCGGCCGGCGCTGCGGCGGCCGGCATCCGGCGCTCGGCGTCGCGCACGATGTCGCGCGCCCAGTCGGGCGGCGTCGCGCGGGCGGCGGCTTGCGGCGCGGGCGCGCTCGCTCGCCTGCGGCTCGGCGGGCGCCTGCGCACGGGCGATCAGCGCGTCGCGCTGCTGCGTCAGGCGCTTCGCGTGCTCGACCAGCCACGGTGCGGGTTCGGAAGTGGCGGCCGGCGATCCGGGGGCAGGCCATCCGGCGGCCGGCGATCCGACCGCGGCCGATGCAGCGCTCGACGGCGCTGCCGCCGCGGGCGCGTCTGCATCGATCGACGCGGGGTGCGCATCCGCGTCTTGCGCGTCGGCGCTCGCGCCGAACACGGACGAGAACACGTCCGGCAGCCCGCCTTCGCCGGCCGCATACGGATTGGCGGCCGGGCGCGGGGCGGTCCCCGGGCGCGACACGATGCCCGGCACGGCGGCGGCCGGCACGGAGTCCGGCGCGCGCGACGTGGCGAGGCGCCCACGCGCGGCCGGCGGCGCCACCGCGGCGAGATCCGAATCGGCGAGTGCAACGATTTCGACGCTGCCGTCATCGAGCGTGCGGTTCGACAGCACGACCGCGTCGGCGCCGAGCGCCTCGCGCACGAGACGAAGTGCGTCGCGGCTCGTTGCGCCGGTGAATTTGCGAATGTTCAAGCGGAACCCCCGATGACGTTAACGACTTTGATCGTGCGTGTGTCCGGCACTTCGGCGTACGACAGCACTTTCAGTTGCGGCAGGCTGCGGCGCAGGAAACGCGCGAGCATCGCGCGCAGCGCGTGCTGCACGAGCAGCACGGGCGGCAGCCCGAGATTCTGTTGACGCAGCATCGCTTGCTGCGTGCCGGTCAGAAGGTTGTGCGCGAGGCCGGGTTCGAGGCCCGGGTTCGCGCCGGTGGCGAGCGCCTGCGACAGCACGCGCTCCAGGTTCGCGTCGAGGCCCATCACCTGCATTTCGCCGTTGCCCGGATACCACTGCTGCGTGATCGCGCGGCCGAGCGAGAGCCGCACCGCGGCCGTGATCTCGAACGCGTCGCCGCGGCCCGCATGCTCGGACACGGCCTCGAGGATCGTGCGCATGTCGCGAATCGGCACGCCTTCCTCGAGCAGGTTCTGCAGCACCTTCTGCAGCGTGGTGAGCGAGATCGTCTTCGGCACCAGGTCCTCGACGAGCGACGGCGCGTCCTTGCCGGTGCGCTCGACGAGCGCCTGCACTTCCTGGCGGCCGAGCAGCTCGGCCGCGTGCTGGACGACGAGATGGTTCAGGTGCGTCGCGACGACCGTGCTTGCGTCGACCACCGTGTAGCCGTACACCTGCGCCTGCTCGCGCAGCGCGACGTCGATCCACACGGCCGGCAGCCCGAACGCCGGATCCTGCGTGACGGCGCCCGGCAGCGCGGCCGTCACCTGGCCCGGGTTGATCGCGAGCCACTGGCCCGGGAACACTTCGCCGAAGCCGATCTCGACGCCCTTCAGCGCGATCCGGTACGCGTTCGGCCGCAGTTCGAGGTTGTCGCGGATATGGATCACCGGCGGCAGGAAGCCGATTTCCTGCGCGAATTTCTTGCGGATGCTCTTGATGCGCTTGAGCAGCTCGCCGTCGCTGTTCTTGTCGACGAGCGGGATCAGCCGGTAGCCGACTTCGAGGCCGAGCGGGTCGATCAGCTGCACGTCGTCCCAGGTCGCTTCGTGGCTGTCGGCCGGCAGCACGGCGGGCGGCGCGATGTCGGTCACGTCGCCGGCCGCCTTGCGGGCCGCCGCGCGCTTGGTCTGCGTGCGCGCCAGCCAGATCGCGCCGCCGCCGAGCGCGAGGAACGCGAAGTGCGGCATGCCCGGGATCAGCCCCATCAGCACGATGATCGCGCCGGTGATGTTCAGCACGCGCGGGTTCGTGAACAGCTGGCCGGTGATCTGCGTGCCGATGTCCTCGTCGGTGGCGACGCGCGACACGATCACGCCGGCCGCGGTCGAGATCACGAGCGACGGGATCTGCGCGACGAGGCCGTCGCCGATCGTCAGCAGCGTGTAGTTGGTGCCGGCCGCGGCGAAGCTCATGTCGTGCTGGACCATCCCGACGATCAGCCCGCCGATCACGTTGATCGCCATGATGATCAGGCCGGCGATCGCATCGCCGCGCACGAACTTCGACGCGCCGTCCATCGACCCGTAGAACTCGGCTTCCTGCGAGACGGCCAGGCGCCGCTTGCGCGCCTGTTCCTCGTTGATGAGGCCCGCGTTCAGATCGGCGTCGATCGCCATCTGCTTGCCGGGCATCGCATCGAGCGTGAAGCGCGCGGACACTTCGGCGATCCGCCCCGCGCCCTTCGTGATCACCATGAAGTTGATGATCATCAGGATCACGAACACGACGATGCCGACCGCGAAGTTGCCGCCGACGAGGAAGTGGCCGAATGCTTCGATCACCTGGCCGGCCGCGTCGGGCCCGGTATGGCCTTCGAGCAGCACGACGCGGGTCGACGCGACGTTCAGCGACAGGCGCAGCAGCGTCGAGAACAGCAGCACGCTCGGGAACGCCGCGAAGTCGAGCGGCTTCATCGTGTACATGCTGACGAGCAGCACCATCACGGACAGCGCGATGTTGAACGTGAACAGCAGATCCAGCAGCATCGGCGGCAGCGGCAGGATCATCATCCCCAGGATCATGCAGATGAGGATCGGGCCCGCGAGCGCGCGCAGGTTCGTGCCGGCGAACGGGTTCGCGCGCTTGCCGAACAGGCCGGTGGTCGGGGTGCTCATGCCGCGTTCCCTTGCTGGCCGAGGGCGTCCTCGGCTTCTTCACGTTCGTCGGCGGCGGCGACCGACGTACCCTTGTCGAGTTCGGCCGGCACGTCGAGATCGACCGGCATCGCCGGGAACGCGCCGCCTTCCGAGCGGAAGCGCTTGAGCTGGTAAACCCATGCGAGCACTTCGGCCACGGCCGAGTACAGCGAACCGGGGATCTCGCGCTCGAGGTCGACGTTGTGATACAGCGCACGCGCGAGCGGCGGCGCTTCGAGCAGCGGCACGTTGTGTTCGGCCGCGAGTTCGCGGATGCGCGCGGCGACGAGGTTCACGCCCTTCGCGACGACCTTCGGCGCGCGCATCTCGCCGTCCGTGTATTGCAGCGCGACCGCGAAGTGCGTCGGGTTCGTGACGACCACGTCGGCCTTCGGCACGGCCGCCATCATCCGGCGCCGCGCAATCGCGCGCTGCTGCTGGCGGATCCGCCCCTTCACGTGCGGATCGCCTTCGTTCTCGCGATGCTCGCGCTTCACTTCTTCCTTCGTCATGCGCAACTTCTTGTTGTACTGCCAGAGTTGGTAAGGCACGTCGAGCCCGGCGACCACCAGCATCCCGGCGACCGTCGTGCCGCAGCACACGGCGACCAGATGCAGCGCATCGGGCAGCGCGGCGCCGAGCGGCTGCGTCGCGAGGCTGAGCAGCTCGTCCTTGCTGCGCCAGATCGCGATGCCGCCGATCCCGCCGACGACCAGCGTCTTCGCGATCGACATCCCGAGCTGGATCGGCCCCTGGATCGAGAAGATCCGGCCGAGGCCCGAGATCGGGTTCAGGCGGTCGAACTTCAGCTCGAACGTCTTCTGCGAAATCAGCCAGCCGCCGAGCGCCATCGGCGCGAGCAGCGCGGCGACGCCGGTGAGCGCGAGCAGCGGCAGCAGCGCGGCGAAGCCTTCGCGGCTCGCGCTGCCGGCCGCCGACAACATCCGGTGGGTGTCGAACGCGGTCGCGCGATCGAACGTGAACGCGCCGCGCAGCATCGCCTGCAGATGCCCGCCCGACGGGCCCGCGAGCAGCCATGCGCCGTAGAACCCCGCCGCGAGCAGTGCGAACGAAGCCAGCTCGCGCGAACGCGCGACCTGCCCCTCCTCGCGCGCCTTCTCGCGGCGCCTGGGAGTGGCGGCTTCGGTCTTGTCGAGATCGCTCTCGTCTGCCACGGGGCCTCCAGTCGGGTACGGCGGAATGCCGCTTTCCAGTGACACCGATTATTCATGGACGCGTCAAACGCCGATCGGTCGAGCAAAGCCGGGAAAGGGGGGTATTTCGGGGAATCGGGCGAGCGGCCGCGAACGCGGCCGGAACGGGGGCGGAGCGACGCGCGGCGTGGCGGAAAAACGGGACCGGCCGGCGCATTGGCGAGGCGGCGGCCGCAAGCGGGACGGCAGCGGCTTCACGCGCGGGGAACGGTGAAACGACGGACGGGAAAGACGGGAAAGACGGGAGAGAAGCGGGAGAAGCGCGAGAAGCGGGGCAAGCAGGCCCCGACGCAACGGCGTCGCGCGTCGGTCGGGGCAGGCGTCGGTCAGACGGCCGGGATCGGGTCCGCGCCGAAACGGTTCGGGCCTTCGGTGCCGCGCGAGCACATCCACACGAGCAGCAGGATGCCGCCGACGATCGGAATCAGCGCGAGCAGCAAGAACCAGCCCGAGCGGCCCGTATCGTGCAGGCGGCGCACGCTGACCGCGATGCCCGGAATGATCAGCGCGAGCGACACCAGGAAGATCACGCCGAGCAGCAGCAGCGTGATCAGGCCCGCATCGCGGCCGGCCGCGCCGATGATCTGACCGGCGACCGACAGCACGGAGGTCAGCAGCGCGAAATACCAGTATTCGGCACGACGCGCACGGCCTTCGAATGTTGCGTATTTATTCAGTACGGTACGAACGGCTTCGGAAAAATTCATTTTATTACCCTCCTGTTTTATATTGGCACCCCGGAAACAACGCCGGAATTATAAGATCGAAGTTCGGTGGATTCCATCTCTTTTCGCATATGGGGCAATACGCGCCCATATGGCGCAGGAAAGGCTGCAAGAGCGGATTTCGGCGTGCCGGCTTGCATGCCGCGTCATTTTAATAATCGTGAGGATCTGACAGAAATGGCAGCCGCGAATAATCCGGCTTTGATTACAGCCGAATGAAATCGCACGAATCGATAATCGACTCGAGTGTCCGGCATTCGATTAACCGACCGGCCGGCGATACGCAGGCGCGCCGGTCGCGGCGCCTTTCGGCGTCGCCGGTTCCGCCCGAATCGCAGCCTGCGGCGTCGGGACGGGACGGCCGACCATCGCCGGCCCGAACGGCGTGATCGACCGAAGCGACCTAGGGCGTGTTCACGCCCTAGCCGGCCGCCGCCCGCTGCAACGCGCCGAGATCGAGCTTCTTCATCGTCATCACCTGCGCCATCACGCGCTCGGCGCGGGCCGGGTCGCCCGTCATCAGTTCGGCCATCTGCACGGGCACGACCTGCCACGACACGCCGAAGCGGTCGCGCAGCCAGCCGCATTGCTGCGCGCGCGCGTCGCCACCTTCGGACAGGCGCGCCCAGTAATGGTCGATCTCGTCCTGGTCGCGACAGTTGACGACGAACGACACGGCCGGCGTCATCTGGAACACGGGGCCGCCGTTCAGCGCGACGAACGCCTGCCCGTCGAGCTCGAACGCCACGGTCATCACCGCGCCCTCGGCGTTGCCGGACGCATGCGCGCCGGTCTTGCCGTAGCGCGCGACGTGCACGATGCGCGCGTTGTCGAACACCGATACGTAGAAACCGGCCGCCGCCTCGGCGTCGCGGTCGAACCACAGGAACGGCGTGATGCGCTGGATACGCGGGTTCATGCGCTGTCTCCTTCGATGTCGTGCCGGCACCGGTGCCGGTCTTACATCGTAGGCGCTATGCCGGCGCGTGGCAGCGATCCGGTCCGTAGTGCACGCACGGCGCGCCGGAATAAAAAAAGGGGGCGATCGCTCGCCCCCTTGTTCCTGCGTCCGGCGACGCCGCGTCAGAATGCGACGAACGGCTGCGCGCCGCCGCTCGCGGTCTTGTCCATCCCGAAGTAGATCGTCTTGCCGTAGAAGTGCGGCATGCCGATGTCGAGCCAGTTGGACGAGCCGAACGGCCCCGCGATGTCGTTGAACGCGAACGTCGACGCGTTCGAGAACAGCGAATCCGCGTTCGCGACCGGCATCGACACGGTGCCCGACGCGCCGTTCTGGCCGCTCAGCGTGGCCGAATAGGTCGTCGTCGCCGACGGGCAGTAGAACTCCGTATTCCTCGAACAGACCGTCTGCGCCGAATCGTTGAAGAAATACGCGTTCGAGCCCGTATCGAAGAACGCGGTCACGTTGCGCCCCTGGAACGTCGCGCTGACGTCGCCGGTCGTGGTCGACGTCAGCACCGTCTTGCCGCTCAGGTTCGGCAGGCCGAACGTCAGCGTGCCGGTCGCGCTCGCCTGCCCGTTGTTCGAGATGGCCGGCATCTGCACGCTCACGCCGTCGTTGTTCGCGAACCGATGCACCGGGTTGGCCACCTGCTGCGCGAGCGGCACGAGCGTGACGGCGCAGCTCGCGTTGTCGCCGTTCGGGCACGCGTAGTAGTTGTTGCTCGTCGACGTCGACGTCGCGCAGGTCGTGCCGCAGTCGTACGGCGCCGGCCCGATGCCGAGGATCCCGTTCGCGCCGAGCGCGCTCGTCGAGTTGGCCGACGCGCCGCCGTTCGTGCACGAGCTCGGCACGTTCGTCGTGCCGAGGTCGCCGATGATCTGCACGGGCAGCGACGCGGCCTGCTCGGTGCCGATCGACAGGTCGACGGTGCGCACCGAGCCCCACGTGTAGCTCGACACGAACTTGCCGCATTCGGCGACCGGCGCGCCGCCGCTCTTCACCTGCGGCAGGCTGTCGTGCACGCCGGCCACCGCGCTGCCGACGAGCCGCAGCCCGTAGGACGCGGTATCGACGAGCACGTTGTTGACGATCTGGCAGTTCGACGTGCCCGGCACGCAAACCTTCACGCTGATGGTCGGGATGTTGATCACGTTCGCGGCGCCGGCGGCGACCGTGACGACGGCCGTGTTGCCGCTGTTGCCGTCGGAGCCGCTGTTGCCGGTATTGCTGTTGTTGCCCGAACTGCCGCCGCCGTCATCGCCGCCGCCGCAGGCCGTCACGAGCACGGCCGTCGCGGCCAGGAGGCCCAGCACGCCGAACCAGCGCTTGAATGTACGAGTCATGCTCAAGATCGCTCTCCCGCTGTCACTGGATATCGGTGCCGGCCACGCCGGTCGGCAGCGCCGACGGCAGCCATGCCTGGCCGGAGAAGGCGCCCATGTGGCCGCCCGTCCGGATCACGAGGCCGCTCGTCTCGACGGCCACCGGCGCACGCCAGCCGCGCGCCCGGTGCGCCGCCTGGACGCCGGCGGTGTACTGCGGGAAATAGCTGCCGAGCAGCGACGCGAGATCCGGCATCGTCGGCCCGCGCCACGCGAGGCCGAACACGCTGCCGGCGGCCGACGTGTATTCGTGGATGACGGTGCCCGATCCGAGCGTGATCTCGCGGACGGTATAGGCGGCCGTGCTCGTCTGCACGCCGTCCGCCGAGCGCATCGCGCGCTGCAGCGCGCGCACGGTGGCGGCCTGATCGTCCGCCGGCGGCGACATCGGCGCGCCGCCCAGTTCCGCGTGTGCGTGGACGGCCCACAGCACACCCATTGCAGCCGTCGCGTGCGCGACGGTCCAGCCCAAGCGTTTCAGCTTCACGTTCCCCCCCAAGGGACTGGCTTCGGTGCCGACGGCGCCGCCATCGGCCCGCGCCGTCTGCCCACTGATGAATCGTACGAATGACGCTACGTTGCTGCTGACGCGTAGTATGCCTGCGGAGTGTGTCGAAGTGTCAATTCGACGCAGGATCACGCGGCGCCGCGCAGCGGCGCCGGGCGAGGGGAAAACGAGGCGGGAACGGAGCATGCGCGCGTCGGCCGGCGCCGCGGAACGGGGCGCCCGGCAATGGGACGCGCGATGCGCACCGGCAGGATCAGAAGCCGAGGCTCGCGAGCAGGTCGTCGACCTGCCCCTGGTCCTGAACGACGTCGGATTTGCCTTCCGGCGCGATCTGCGGGCCGTTCAGCAGCGATTCGGGGCTGCCGGTCGCGCTCATCGCTTCGGCCGCGAATGCCGCCGCGGTGGCCGCGAACTGCTCGCGCCGCTCCGGCGCGATGTTCTCGACGAGCACGGTGAGGAGCTGCTGCTCGATCAGGTAGACCATGTCCATGATCTTCTTGATCACCTGCCCCGTCAGATCCTGGAAATCCTGCGCAAGCATGATCTCGAGCAGTTGCGCGCGGGTCGCCGCCGTCGATTCGGGCAGCGTGCGCAGGAACGCGCGCGTGTCGTCCATCAGCTCGCGCACTTCCGCGTGCTCGATCGGCGCGGCGTACCACTGCGCCCAGCGTGCGTCAAGCGCCTCGGCCTCGTTCTGCACGCGCTCCTGCATCGGCTTCGCGATCTCGATCGCATTCAGCACGCGCACCGCGGCCTGTTCGGTCATCGTCGCGACGTAGCGCAGCCGGTCGCGCGCATCGGGCACGGCTTCCGCCGCGCGCTCGACATGCTTGTCGAGCCCGAGCTCGCGCATCGAATCGCGCAGCGTGCGCGTGACGTGGCCGATGCGCGCGAGGATCCGGTCGCTCGCGTAATCGGCGCCTTCGGCATGGCCGTCGGCATTGACCGCCGCGCCGGCAAGCGCCGCATGGATCGGCTCGTTCACGTTCAGCTCCCGGCCTTGGCCATCTTGTCGATGATCTTGTTCAGCTTCTCGTCGAGCGTCGCGGCCGTGAACGGTTTCACGACGTAGCCGCTCGCGCCGGCCTGCGCGGCCGCGATGATGTTCTCCTTCTTCGACTCGGCCGTGACCATCAGCACCGGCAGATGCGTGAGCGTCGCGTCCGCGCGGATCTCCTTGAGCATCGCGAGACCGTCGAGGTTCGGCATGTTCCAGTCCGAGATCACGAAGTCGAAGCCGCCGCCGCGCAGCCGCGCGAGGCCGGCCGCGCCGTCCTCGGCCTCATCCACGTTCGTGTAGCCCAGTTCCTTGAGCAGGTTGCGGACGATCCGGCGCATCGTCGGGAAATCGTCCACCACCAGGATTTTCATGCTCTTGTCCATCGTCGTTCCTTTCCAGATTCGTTTCCGTCGGGACGCGTATCGTGGCACGCGCCCCGTGACAGTCCATTCACACGCGCTGCACGCGGTCGCCCATCGTCGCCAGGCGCGCCATCACGCGGCGGCTCATGTCGGCGAGCGGCGCGACCTCGTCCGCCCCGCCGAGCGCGATTGCCTCGCGCGGCATCCCGAACACGATGCAGCTCGCCTCGTCCTGCGCGAACGTGTAAGCGCCCGCGCGTTTCATTTCCAGCAGGCCGGCCGCGCCGTCGCGGCCCATCCCGGTGAGGATCACGCCGATCGCGTTCTTGCCCGCATGCGTCGCCGCCGAGCGGAACAGCACGTCGACCGACGGGCGGTGCCGGTTCACCGGCGGCTCGTCCGACAGTTGCGCAATATAGTTCGCGCCGCTTCTCGCGAGCAACAGGTGCGCATGGCCCGGCGCGATGTACGCATGGCCCGGCAGCACGCGTTCGCCGTGCTCGGCTTCCTTCACCGCGATCCGGCACAGGCCGTTCAGCCGCTGCGCGAACGATTTCGTGAAGCCCGGCGGCATGTGCTGCGCGATCAGCACGGCCGGCGCGTCCGGCGGCAGCGGCGTCAGCACTTCGCGGATCGCCTCGGTGCCGCCCGTCGACGCGCCGATGATGATCAGCTTCTCGGTACTGACGAGCGGGTTGTTGATCATCGGCGCGGCCGCGGCGCTGTCCGCCGTGCGGGCAACGGCCTGCGGCTGCGGCGCCTGGCGCACGCGCGCGCGCGACGCCGCGCGGATCTTGTCCGCGAGCTTTTCCGCGTAGTCGAGCATCCCGTCGCGAATCCCGACGCGCGGCTTCGTGACGAAATCCACCGCGCCGAGTTCGAGCGCGCGCAGCGTGATTTCCGAGCCGCGCTCGGTCAGCGACGACACCATCACGACCGGCATCGGCCGCAGGCGCATCAGCTTCTCGAGGAAGTCGAGCCCGTCCATGCGCGGCATTTCGACGTCGAGCGTGAGCACGTCGGGGTTGTGCTGCTTGATGAGCTCGCGCGCGACGAGCGGATCGGGCGCGGTCGCGACCACCGTCATGTCGGGCTGGCTGTTGATGATCTCGGTCATCAGGCTGCGGATCAGCGCCGAATCGTCGACGCACAACACTTTGATCTTCTGCACTGCGGTCATGCCTCCTGCTTTCTTGATAGGGTCGCCGTCCGCGCGGCGGCGGCTGCGGCCGCGCGTACCGCCGCCGGCCGGCGCGCGCGCCGCGCCCGCCGAACAGCTCGATGCGCGGACGCGCCGGCTGCGGCGCGGCAGGCCGCTTCGCGGCAAACAGCTCGACGTGCGCGCGACGGGCGCGCTCGGCCTCGCGCGCGAGCGCGGCTTCGCGCTCGGTCACGCCCGGCACCTGCAGCCGCAGTTTCTTCACCATCGCGCGCCCGCTGTGCGGCATGAACGCGACCTTGCGCGGATGCACGCCCTGCAGGTCTTCCGCGGTGATGCGGATGCGCTCGAGCGCCAGATAGCGGCGCACGAAATCCGCGTTGCGATCGCCGATGTTGATCGTCGTCATCCCGGCCAGCACGGCCGCGCCGCCGAACACCTTCGCCTCGAAGCGCTCGCGGCGCCCGCCGGCCTTGATCAGCTCGTTGATCAGCACTTCCATCGCATACGCGCCGTAGCGCATCGATTCCGACGCGGCCGCGCCCGGATCGGCGCCGTCGTCCGGCAGCATGAAATGGTTCATCCCGCCGATGCCCGCGTACGGGTCGTGCAGGCACGCGGCGACGCACGAGCCGAGCACGGTCATCAGCACCATGTCCTCGGCGGTCGTGTAGAACTCGTTCGGCAACAGCTTCACGCCGGGGCGCTCGAAGTGGTTGTCGAAGTAGCGATTGGTCGCGATCGGCAGTGCGCTCATCCGCGCTCTCCAAGAGCCGGCGCGCCGCCTGCGGCCCGCGCGCGCGCGGGCGACGGCATCGCGGCCGCCGCGCTCGCCTGCGCGCCGCGCGAGCGCGCACCCTGCTCGGCGTCGCGCGTCAGTTCGTACACCGTCTGCCCGCGCAGCCGGAACGCCTGCGTCACGTACGTGAAGTTCTCCGAATGGCCGGCGAACAGCAGCCCGCCCGGCTTCACGAGCGGCTCGAAGCGCGACAGCACCTGCCCCTGCGTCGGCTTGTCGAAATAGATCATCACGTTGCGGCAGAAGATCGCGTCGAACGGCTTCGCGATCCCGTAGTCCGCATCGGTCAGGTTCAGCTGCTCGAAGCGGATCATCGCGCGCAGCTCGGGGCGCACCTTCACGCGGCCGGCCTGCGCGCCCGTGCCCTTCAGGAAGAAGCGCTTGAGCCGCTCCGGCGACAGGTGCTTGACCTGGTCGTACGTGTAGATGCCGGCTTCGGCCTTCGCGAGCACCTGCGTGTCGAGATCGGTCGCGAGGATCGTCGCGCTGCGCGCGGCCGCGTCGCCGAGCGCCTCGATCAGCGTGATCGCGATCGAGTACGGCTCCTCGCCGGTCGACGCCGCCGAGCACCAGACCGAGACCGGCGCCGGCCGCGATTTCACGAATTCCGCCAGGATCGGGAAATGGTGCGACTCGCGGAAAAACGCGGTCAGGTTGGTGGTCAGCGCGTTGGTGAACGCTTCCCATTCGAGCGGATCGTCTTCCTGCTCGAGCAGGTCGAGGTAGTCGCGGAACGTGTCGAGGCCGCGCGCCCGCAGCCGTCGCGCGAGCCGGCTATAGGCCATGTCGCGCTTGTGCTCGGACAGCGAGATGCCCGCGCGTTGATGGATCAGCGCGCGGATGCGTGCGAAATCCGCACCGGTGAACGCGAAGTCGCGCCCCGGCTCGCCCGCGCGAGGCGAGGCATCCGGTGCATCGGGTCGAAACGGCGCGCGCGCGTGCTGCATGGCTTAGAAGGTCTCCCAGTCGTCGTCGGACGCGCCGGCTGACGCCAGCGCCGGCTTCTCGCCGTTCAGCGCCGGGCGCACGAGCGCGGGCTTCGCGGCCGGCTTGTCCGCCGGCGCGGCCGTCTTCGCGAGACGCGGGCCGTAGCCGCCCGCGGCGGCGGCGCCACGGGCGGCCGGTGCATCCTTTTGCGTCCGCGCGGCGGCCTCGGCCGCACGCGTCGGTTCGGACGCGGCGGCCGC
The DNA here is from genome assembly GCF_018417615.1 of Burkholderia sp. LAS2. NCBI lineage: Bacteria > Pseudomonadati > Pseudomonadota > Betaproteobacteria > Burkholderiales > Burkholderiaceae > Burkholderia > Burkholderia sp. LAS2. The sequence continues at coordinate 691,881 of NZ_CP071052.1, read as the reverse complement.
GGCGCCCGACGCAGCCGCACGCGACGCCGGCGCGGCGCGCCGTGCCGCCGGTTGGGCCGCAGCCTGCGGCGCCGGCAGCGCGGCGACCGGCGCATCGTGGCGCGGCGCCGACGGCAGCGCCGCCGGTTCGTGCGCGACCGGCCGCGCGACGCTGCGCGCCGGCGCGAGCGCGATGCCGCCCGCGACGCGCCAGCCCGACACGATCGCCTTCATCTGGCGCGTCTGCTCCTCGAGCGACGCGGCCGCGGCCGCCGCCTGCTCGACGAGCGCCGCGTTCTGCTGCGTGACCGCATCCATCTGGCCGACCGCGCGATTGACCTGCTCGATGCCGGTCGACTGCTCGTCGGACGCGGCGCTGATCTCGCCCATGATGTCGGTCACGCGGCGCACGGCCTGCACGATCTCTTCCATCGTCGAGCCGGCGCGCGCGACGAGCGCCGACCCGCTGTCGACCTTCTCGGCCGAATCGCCGATCAGCTGCTTGATTTCCTTCGCGGCGCTCGCGCTGCGCTGCGCGAGCGAGCGCACCTCGCCCGCGACCACCGCGAAGCCGCGGCCCTGCTCGCCGGCCCGCGCCGCTTCGACGGCCGCGTTCAACGCGAGGATGTTGGTCTGGAACGCGATCCCTTCGATCGTGCCGATGATGTCGACGACCTTGCCCGAGCTCGCCGCGATGTCCTGCATCGTCGACACGACCTGGCCGACCACGTCGCCGCCCTGGGTCGCGATGTCCGACGCGTTCACCGCGAGCTGGCTCGCCTGCCGCGCGTTCTCCGCGTTCTGCCGCACGGTGCCCGTCAGTTGCTCCATGCTCGACGCGGTTTCCTGCAGCGACGCGGCCTGCTCCTCGGTGCGCTGCGACAGGTCGATGTTGCCGGTCGCGATCTCGCGCGCGCCGACATCGATCGATTCGGTGCCGCGATGCACGGCCTGCACCATCGTCGTGACGGCGTCCTGCATCCGCTTGATGCCGCCGAACAGGCGGCCGATCTCGTTCGTGCTGGAGGCGTTCACCGGCTGCGTGAGGTCGCCGCCGGCAATGCGCTCGAAATGCGCGATCGCGTCCTCGATCGGCTGGACGATCAGCCCGCGCAGCACGAAGCGGATCGCGATCACGACGACGAACGCGATCGCGATGCCGGCCGCGATCAGCGCGATCATCATCGAGATTTGCGACTGCGTCTCGGTCTGACGGTCTTGCGCGCGCTTCTGCAGCGCGGCGATCACGGCCGCCGCCGTCTGGTCGAACGCGACGAACATCGGGCTGATCTTCGTGTCCGCGACCGCGTGGTACGCGGCCATGTCGCCCGCGCGCGCCGCGGCGAACTCGGGCTCGACGCCTTCCTTCACGATCGTCGTGTAGCGTGCGGCGAGCTCGTCGAGCAGCGCCTGATCGACCCCGAGCTTCGGCGTCGACTGGAACGCCTGCCAGTTCTGGTTCGACTTCGCATACAGCTCCTGCGCGCGGTCGAGCACCTTCGCCGCGTCGGCCGCATTGCCGCCTTCGGTCAGCGTACGAAAGCGATCGAGCGCGACGCGCGAGCGCAGCAGCTGCGCGGCCGTGTCGTCGAGCGTGTGGATCGCCGGCAGGTCGACGTGCGCGATCTCGTCGAGCGAGCGGCTCGCGTGATCGAGCGCGTAGAGGCCGAGCCCGCCGACCGCGGCGGTCAGGCACACGAGGATGAGTCCGACCGCCGTGAGCGTCGTGCGGATCGACCAGTTATGCAACATTGCAGATTCTCCCGAAATTGCTGCGCGCGCGGCGCGCTTACCCGCCGAGCGTCTCGATCAGCGCCATTTCCCGGCTCGACATCAGCTTCTCGATGTCCATCAGGATCAGCATCCGGCCGTCGACCGTGCCGAGGCCCGTCAGGTACTCGGTCGTCAGCGTCGCGCCGAATTCCGGCGCCGGCATGATCTGGTCGGTCTGCAGCGTCAGCACGTCCGACACGCCGTCGACCACCATCCCGACCACGCGGTTCGACACGTTCAGGATGATCACGACGGTCTGGTGGTCGTACTCGACGCGGCCGAGGTGGAACTTGATCCGCATGTCGACGATCGGCACGATGATCCCGCGCAGGTTGATCACGCCCTTGATGAACTCGGGCGCGTTCGCGATCCGCGTGACGCTGTCGTAGCCGCGGATTTCCTGCACTTTCAGGATGTCGATCCCGTATTCCTCGTCGCCGAGCGTGAAGACGAGAAATTCCTGGCCCGTCGCATCGCCGTGTTCGGCGTCGCGGCGGCTGGTCGCCGCCGCATTCGCCGCGGCCGTATTGATCATTTGGACTTCAGCAGACACGTTTGCCCCCAATCGGTTGAATGGCGAGAGTCAGAAGACGGCGAGCTCGGCGCCGGCTCGGGCGCCGTGCATCGCACGGGTTTCGCGGTTCAGCGCCGCGACGTCGACGATCAGCGCGACGCTGCCGTCGCCGAGGATGGTCGCCGCCGAGATGCCGTGCACCTTGCGGTAGTTGGTTTCGAGGTTCTTCACGACCACCTGCTGCTGGCCGACCAGTTCGTCGATCAGCATCGCGAAACGACGCCCCTCGGTTTCCATGATCGTGACGATCCCCTGCGTCGGGTCGGTGCGCGCGTCGTCGACCGAGAACACCTCGTGCAGCGCGACGAGCGGCAGGTATTCGCCGCGCACGCGCACCACGCGTTCGCCGTTGCCGACCGTGTAGATGTCGTCGTTCGACGGCTGCAGCGACTCCATCACGAAGTTCAGCGGCAGGATGAAGATCTCGCTGCCCACCTTGACCGACATCCCGTCGAGGATCGCGAGCGTGAGCGGCAGCACGATCCGCGTGGTCGTGCCGCGGCCCGCCTGCGACGAGATCTCGACGTGGCCGCCCATCGACTGGATGTTGCGCTTCACGACGTCCATCCCGACGCCGCGGCCCGACACGTCGGTCACCGTCTCGGCGGTCGAAAAGCCCGGCGCGAAGATCAGCTGCCACACTTCGTCGTCGCTGATGTTCTCGGAGATCTGCATGCCCTGCTTCGCGGCCTTCGCGAGAATCCGCTCGCGGTTCAGGCCCGCGCCGTCGTCGCTCACCTCGATCACGATGTTGCCGCCGTGATGCGCGGCCGACAGCACGAGTTGGCCGACCGCATCCTTGCCGGCGGCGACGCGCTTGTCGACGGTTTCGATCCCGTGGTCGAGGCTGTTGCGCACCAGGTGCGTGAGCGGATCGATGATCCGTTCGATCAGGCTCTTGTCGAGTTCGGTCGCCTGGCCGAACGTGACCAGTTCGACCTGCTTGCCGAGCTTGCCGGCGAGGTCGCGCACGAGCCGCGGGAAGCGGCTGAACACGTAGTCCATCGGCATCATGCGGATCGACATCACCGCTTCCTGCAGGTCGCGCGCGTTGCGCTCGAGCTGCGCCATCCCGTTGAACAGGCGGTCGTGCAGCGCCGGATCGAACGCGCTGGCCGTCTCGGCCAGCATCGCCTGCGTGATCACCAGTTCGCCGACGAGGTTGATCAACTGGTCGACCTTCTCGACGCCGACGCGGATCGAGCTGCCTTCGGCGCCGCCTGCCGCCGCGGCGGCCGGGCGCGCGCGCTTGTCGTCGTGATGCGCGACGGCGGCCGGCGCCGCGTGATCGGCCGGCTGCGGTTGAGCGGGGGGGTGCGACTGCGGCTGCACTGCGGCGGCCGGAGCCGTAGCGGGCGCCGCGGCAGCCGGTTGCGGCGCGGCGGCCTGCGGCGCGAACACCTCGACGCGCGCGGGCTGCGCGGCGGCGGCCGGTTCGGCAGCTTCAGCAGCCACGGCCGCGGCGGCCGGCGCGACGGTCGGCGCCGCCTGGGCAGCCGGCGCCGTGCCGCGCCCGACGCGGATCTGGCTTTCGTCGATCACGAAGCAGCACACCGCGACGATGTCGTCGGACGGCACGTCCGATTCGACCCACAGCGTCAGGTCCGCGCCCACTTCCTCGCGGCCGACGATCCGGCCGAGGTTGCCGAGTTCTTCGGTGAGCAGCGCCTGGTCCTTCGCGTCGACGCCGACCAGCGTGATCTTCAGGTGCGGGCCGTCGGCGCCGGCATCGGCGTCGGCCGCCGGATGCGCGGCCGCGACGGCCTGCTCGACCACATGGTCGGGCGCCCGGTCGTCGCCGACGGCGGGCGGCAGCCGGCGCGACGGCGGCGGCAACCGGCGCGGCCGGCGTAGGCGCGGCCGGCGCAGGCGCGCCCGCACCGCTTTCGGCCTTCAGCCGTTCGAGCTTCGCGCAGATCGCCGCGGCGGCGGCCGCGTCCGGCTCGGCGCTCGCGCGGTAGTCGACGAGCTGGTCGGACAGCACGTCCTTGGTTTCCAGGAACGCGTCGACCATCTCTTTGGTCAGCGTCAGCTCATGGTTGCGCGCACGGTCGAGCAGCGATTCGAGGATGTGCGTCGTATCGGTCAGCGCGGAAAAGCCGAACGTCGCCGCGCCGCCCTTGATCGAATGCGCGGCGCGGAAGATCGCCGCCAGATCCTCGGGATCGGGCGCATCGACGTCGAGGTTCAGCAGCAGCTGCTCCATCTGCGCGAGCAGCTCGTCCGCTTCGTCGAAAAAGGTCTGGTAGAACTGAGTGATGTCGAGAGTCATGCCCGGTCACCGGTTGAAATCGTCGCGTTCATGTCAGGAGGCAGCCGGCTCGGACAGCGTGGCGACCAGGTCGACCAGCACGCCCGGGTCGATCGGCTTTTCGATCCAGCCGGTCGCACCCGCGTCGCGTGCGGCGTCCTTGAACGCGTCGCTGCCTTCGGTCGTCAGGATGAGGATCGGCGTGTCCGCGTACGCGGTCAGCTTGCGCAGCGCGGCGATCACCTCGAGCCCGCTCTTGCGCGGCATGTTCTGGTCGGTCAGGACCAGGTCGTACGGCGTCGTCGCCGCCATGTCGAAGCCGGCTTCGCCGTCCGGCGCCACCGTCACGTCGTAGCCGGCCTGCGCCAGCGTGGCCTGCAGCAGCGCACGCATGGTCGCGGAGTCGTCGATGGCGAGAATGGTTCGGATCATGTCTGTCTCGGAAACGTCAGGGTTTCGGCGCCACGGCGACGGCGCTCGCCACGACCGGGCGCGCCGCCGGCGTCGGGCCGCCGAGCTGCTGCGCGAGCAGCTTCGAGCCGGCCGCGTCGGCGGACAGCGTCGTCGTCGTCGCGTCGTCGCGCATCAGCGCTTCTTCGGATTTGCGATTCAGCACGATCACGCTGATCCGGCGGTTTTCCGGATCGAGCGGATCGGCCTTGTTCAGGTTCTGCGTCGACGCGAGGCCCAGCACGCGCAGCACTTTCGCCTCGTCCATGCCGCCGGAGATCAGCTCGCGGCGCGATGCGTTCGCGCGATCGGCCGACAGCTCCCAGTTGCTGTAGCCGCCCTCGCCGCCCGCGTACGGCACGGCGTCGGTGTGGCCCTGGACGATGATCCGGTTCGGCACGTCGTTCAGCGTCTTGCCGATCTCGCGCAGGATGTCGCGCATGTACGGCTCGACGTGGTCGCTCGACATCGCGAACATCGGCCGCTTCTGCGAATCGACGATCTCGATGCGCAGCCCCATCAGCGTCGAATCGATGCGGATCTGCTGCTTGAACTGGCGCAGCGTCGGATTGGCCTCGATCGCGGCCATCAGCTTGATCTGCAGGTCGTGCAGGCGCGTCTGCTCGAGCCGGTCCTGCGCGCCCTCCGCCTGCGACCGCGAATGCTCGTCGCCCGCCTTCGCGAGGCGCTCGGCGAGCGACGTCGTGCCGTCGGTGCGGCGCAGCGTGCCGGCATCCGTGCTCGACAGGTCGCGGCCGCCGCCGTTGATGATGCTGGAATCCTGCGAGCTGCGGTCGCCGCTGCCGAGAATCGCGGCCTTCAGCGGCATGTTGAAATATTCGGCGATCCCCTTCAGCTGCACCGGCGTGACCGAGCTCAGCAGCCACATCAGCAGGAAGAACGCCATCATCGCGGTCATGAAGTCCGCGTACGCGAGCTTCCATGCGCCGCCGTGGTGGCCCTTCTTCGCCGGGGCCACCCGCTTGACGACGATCGCGCGATCCTTGCTCTTGCTCATCGTTCGCTCCGCCTCACTTGGCCTTCACGCGGCGCACGTGCTCTTCGAGCTCGGAGAACGACGGACGCTCGGTCGAGAACAGCACCTTGCGGCCGAACTCGACCGCGATCGCCGGCGCATAGCCGTTCAGCGTCGCGAGGATCGTCACCTTGATGCACTGGAACATCTTGGTCGACTCGGCCACCCGCTGCTCCGCGAGGCTCGCGAGCGGCCCGATCAGCCCGTACGACAGCAGGATCCCGAGGAACGTGCCGACCAGCGCCTGCGCGATCATCGCGCCGAGCACCGCGGGCGGCTTGTCGGCCGACGCCATCGTGTGCACGACGCCCATCACGGCCGCGACGATCCCGAACGCCGGCATCGCGTCGCCGACGCGCATCAGCGCGTGCGCGGGGCCTTCGCCTTCCGTGTGGTGCGTCTCGATCTCCTCGTCCATCAGGCTTTCGATCTCGAACGCGTTCATGTTGCCGCCCACCATCAGGCGCAGGTAGTCGGTCAGGAATTCGACGATGTGGTGATCGGCGAGGATCTTCGGGTATTGCGTGAAGATCGGGCTCTTTTCCGGATCGTCGATGTCGGCCTCGAGCGTCAGCGTGCCCTCCTTGCGTGCCTTCGCGAGCAGCACGTAAAGAAGCGCCATCAGCTCCATATACACGTCCTTCGTGTATTTCGAGCCCTTGAAGAGCGTCGGCAGCACGCGCAGCGTGGCCTTGATGGTCTTGCCGCCGTTGCCGAGGATGAACGCGCCGACGCCGGCGCCCACGATCATCAGGATCTCGATGGGCTGGATCAGCGCGCCCAGATGCCCGCCTGCCAGCGCATAACCGCCGAAGACGGACAACAGCGTCACGAGTGTTCCCACGATAATCAGCACTGCCTGTCCCTCACGAAAGACCGGCGGGAAGACCGCCGTTAAACAGGTTTACGGCAGTCGGCAGGAAAACTTTCGCGGCCGCCCGGCGGCAGCCCGACGGTGTTTACCAGCAATGCGTGGACGATTCGCGCGGCGCGCGGACGTCGCTCGCGGCCCGCCCGGCCGAGCTCAGGCCACGGCGGCGGCCAGTTCGGCGCGCGCGGCAGCGGCCTTGCGGGTCTTGCCGGCGCGCGACGGCGGCTGGCACAGGCCGCACACGAAACCTTGATGCGGATCATGCGCATGGGCGACGAAGTGGCCGCCGCAGCGCGTGCACGGCGTCATCTGCAGCATCCCCGAATCGAAGAAGCGCACCAGCGTCCACGCCCGCGTGAGGCTCAGCGCGGCCTCGTCGCCGGACAGGTTCACGTGCTCCAGATACAGCCGGTACGCCTTCACGATCGACTGGATCGGGTCGCAGCGGCCGTGGTCCTGCATGAACCGATACATGTTGTAGAACAGCGACGAGTGGATGTTCGGCTGCCACGTCATGAACCAGTCGGTCGAGAACGGCAGCATCCCCTTCGGCGGCGATACGCCCTTCAGTTCCTTGTACAGCTTGATCAGACGGTCCCGCGACAGGCTCGTCTCCGCCTCCAGCAACTGCAGCCGGGCGCCCAGTTCGATGAGTTCGATGGCGAGGGTGATTTCCTTCACCTCGATCACGACGCTTTTGCTTGCCATGGTGATAACCGTCCGCTTGACGTTATGCGAATGAATGGCCAATACGCTGCCGGCCGGCGCGGCACGCCGGGACACACGCAAGGCGGGATGGATCAGCGGACGCCTTCGACCTGCTGCCCGGCCATCAGGATGGCCGAGTGGGCGTGCGCGACGACATCGCTGCGGCCCTTGTCGGCGAGCGACGACAGCAGCGCGTGATCATCGAAGCGGAAGCGGCACAGCATCTGGTTCGACGCGGCCAGCTTCACGGTCTGGGCGAGCGTGAGGTTGGCGAGCACGTCGGCGAGTTCCTGGGAAATGCCCATGCGAAACATGCCCATCGCCTTGTCTTCCCGCAGCAGTCGCTGCGCGAGGAGGAGGTACGACAGGTTGACCTCTTTGATCTCACTGAGCATTTCACTGGTAGCGCTCATGATTCCCCCGTTAAAAAGCTGTGCTTTGGCCATTCATGTTATGAAAACGTTTGCTCGATCAGCGCGCACTGGGCGCTCAGTCGGCTCGTTTATAGTCTTACAGGGCGAATTTTGGCCAAACGGGATTTATGTCGGTATCAGCGAAGTGGCGTATGCCATGCAGGATTTGTCTGTAAACCGTGTAGGAATTTTTCCGACAAGGCGAATTGAAAGGAGCCATCGGGAAAACGGGTTGCAACGCGGATTCGGTTGCGAAAGGGTCCGATCGCCGTCGCGCCGGTGGCGTAAGGCTTGCCGGCAGGGCGCCGGCAATCGGATCGGTAAAAATTATAGTGGTTTTTCACGATAGCGCAACAATAGTTATGGCTATCGCGATTCGCGATTCCGTGCCCTTTTTGTCGGGGTTTTCGCGTATTTCATCGTGTAACAAGCCTTAAGTGTTTGAAAAAACACTCGAACCCCTCAGGGCGATATCGATAATGGACTCCAATGGGCGGCGGCGCGAGCCGTGCCGGCCCGCCCCGCAGCTTGCCGTCCGGCGCTCCGCGCACCCCGCCCAGGGCCCGGCCACGTATCGCGAACCGCGTGCGTCGGCAAGTTCCGCAACCTTGTAAGGGATCCGCATCGGCGCCGTCGCGCGCTCGGATCGACACAGGAGAAACCCCCATGCGAATTGCCCAGATCGCGCCGCTTTACGAAGCCGTTCCGCCGAAACTCTACGGCGGCACCGAGCGAGTCGTGTCCTACCTCACCGAGGCGCTCGTCGAACTCGGCCACGACGTGACGCTGTTCGCCAGCGGCGACTCCGTCACGTCGGCCCGTCTCGAGGCGGCGTGGCCGCGCGCGCTGCGGCTCGACCCGTCGGTCCGCGATTCGATGGCGCCCCACATGCGGCTCCTCGAGCAGGTCGCGCGGGTCGCGCACGAATTCGACGTGCTGCACTTTCACCTCGACTACCTGCCGTTCCCGCTGATGTCGCGCCTCGACACGCCCTACGTGACGACGCTGCACGGCCGTCTCGACCTGCCGGAGCTGCAGCCGGTGTTCGACGCGTTCCCGGATTCGCCGGTCGTGTCGATCTCGAACAACCAGCGCAAGCCGCTGCCGCAGGCCGCGTGGGCCGGCACCGTGTACCACGGGCTGCCCGACACGCTGCTCACGCCGCAGCCGGACGTGAAGCCCGAATACCTCGCGTTCCTCGGCCGGATCTGTCCCGAAAAGCGTGTCGACACCGCGATCCGGATCGCCGCGCAAAGCGGGCTGCCGTTGAAGATCGCCGCGAAGGTCGACAAGGCCGACGCCGACTACTTCAAGGAAGTGATCGAGCCGCTGCTCGGCCAGGCGCATGTCGAATTCATCGGCGAGATCAACGAAGCGCAAAAGCCCGCGTTCCTGTCCGGCGCGAAGGCGCTGCTGTTCCCGATCGACTGGCCGGAGCCGTTCGGCCTGGTGATGATCGAGGCGATGGCCTGCGGCACGCCGGTCGTCGCGTTCAACCGCGGCTCGGTGCCGGAAGTGATCGAGGACGGCGTGACCGGCTTCATCGTCGAGGACGTGCAGGGCGCGGTGGGCGCGCTGCACCGGATCGACAGCCTGTCGCGCACCGCGATCCGCGCGCGTTTCGACACGCGCTTCAGCTCGAAGGCGATGGCGCAGCGCTACGTCGAGACCTACGAATCGCTTTGCGCGGCCACCAAGCAACCGGCATTGCGCCGGGTCGCGGGCGCCTGACACGGAAATCCGCGCGGAAATCGGCGGGAAATCCGCGCGGAAATCGGCGCGCAAAAACAAAGAGCCGCATCGTCGATGCGGCTCTTTCCATTTGGCTTTCCGTCACTCGATCAGGAAACGATCGCGGTTTTTGCCGACGATCCAATTCGGCGGCTTGCCGCGCCCGCTCCAGGTTGCACCCGACTTCGGATCGCGGTATTTCGGCGGCAGCGGCGCCTTCTTCGGCGGACGCCCGCGCCGCGCTCGCTCCGCGAAGCCCAGATCCTGGGCCGTCAGCCCATATTCGGCAATCATGCGCTGGACATCGGCGATCACCGCCGCCACTTCCTGGCGCCGCACGTCGTCCGCCTGGGCTTGCAGATCGGCGATCTGCGCCTTGAGTTTCGCGTATTGAGACATTTTTCGACTCCCCTTTTCGATGATGCGGCCCCGGCGAATCCAGCCGGGACACCAACATCCGTTACGTCATCCGCACTGCCGCCCTGCCCTTCGAAATTAATGCTGCCATCTTTAACCGAATCGCCTATATCGAGAATGCGGACTTATTCTAATAAAAGGCATTCGCCAGCCATTCAAATTTAACAATCGTTTACCCTCCCGGGCCCGATTCATTTCCTATAATCCAGACCAATTCCCGGTAGCGCAATAAATCCGTTGCGTCGCCCCGGGTCTTCAACCCACCTGGACGAGGTCCTTACATGAATCTTTCTCAGCGTCTCGCTGCAGAGGTATTCGGCACGTTCTGGCTGGTGCTCGGCGGGTGCGGAAGCGCCGTGCTGGCCGCCGCCTTTCCGGGCCTCGGCATCGGCTTTGCCGGCGTCGCACTCGCCTTCGGCCTGACCGTGCTGACGATGGCATTCGCAATCGGCCACATCTCGGGTTGCCACCTGAATCCGGCGGTCAGCGTCGGCCTGACGGTCGCCGGCCGCTTCCCGGCACGCGATCTCGCGCCGTACATCGTCGCGCAGGTCGTCGGCGCGACGCTCGGCGCGTTCGTGCTGTACCTGATCGCAACCGGCAAGCCGGGTTTCGACGTGGTCGGCAGCGGCTTTGCGACGAACGGCTTCGGCGATCGCTCGCCCGGCCACTACTCGCTCGCCGCGGCGTTCATCTGCGAGGTCGTGATGACGGGCTTCTTCCTGTTCGTGATCCTCGGCGCGACCGACAAGCGCGCGCCGGCCGGCTTCGCGCCGATCGCGATCGGGCTGTGCCTGACGCTGATTCACCTGATCTCGATTCCGGTCACCAACACGTCGGTGAACCCGGCGCGCTCGACCGGCCCGGCGCTGTTCGTCGGCGGCGACGCGATCGGCCAGCTCTGGCTGTTCTGGATCGCGCCGCTGATCGGCGCGGCGCTCGCCGGGATCATCTATCCGCTGGTCGCCGGGCGTGACGACGCCGTCGGCCTGCTGCCCGCATCCGCTCGCACAAGCGAATAAAACACTACGGGGTCAAGCGAGCAGAGCAGCGAGCCTCACGCTGTCGAAGAACACGAGGCAGGCAATTTCGACGGGCGCCCCTGGCGCCCGTTTTTCATTTCCGCGCACGGAAACGGCGCCGGGGCGGACGCTCAGGACGCGACGACGTCGTCTTCGAGCGAGAACAGCGTGCGCAGGTGGCGGGCGACGCCCGCGTCGAAGTTGTTGCCGATCCGCGGGATGTGCGGCAGCCGCGCCACCAGGTCGGGGTTCGCGTTGTTCATCATGAACGCGTGACCGGCGGTTTCGAGCAGGTCGATGTCGTTCATGTTGTCGCCGAACGCGATGCAGTGGCCGGTATCGATGCCGAGCCGCGCGAGCACCGTGCGCAGCGCGCGCCCCTTCGACACGTTCGCGGTCATCACTTCGAGGCAGTCGGGCAGCGAGTACGTGACGTACAGCTTATCGCCGAACTGCACGCGCATCTGCTCGGCGACGACCGCCAGATCGGCCGGTTCGCCGATATACAGCACCTTCGCGATATCCGCGCCGTCGTGCGCGGCCATGTCGGTCACGTCGTACCGGAAGCCCGAATCCTGGTGGAATTCGAGCAGGTGCGGCGCGTCGCGGTCGATCAGCCAGCCGTCGTTGGTGAACAGGTTGACGATCACGCGGCCGTGCGCGCCGACAACTTCCGGCTGCACGAGGCGGCGCACGATCGCTGCGTCGACGTCCTGCGCGTGGATCCTCGTGTCGTCCGGCGCATGCACGCGCGCGCCGTTCGACGTGATCAGGTACGGCCGGATGCCCAGCACGTCGCGAATGCCCGCGACGTCCGCATAGTGGCGCCCCGTGGCGATCACGAACTGCACGCCGTCGCGGTCGAGCCGGCGCACGGTGTCGATCGTGTACGGGTCCAGCTGGTGGTCGCTGTTCAGCAGCGTACCGTCGAGATCGGTGGCGATGACTTTGTACATGGGACGGGAGAGCGGCGCGCGCGGCACGGAGGAAGCGTCATTCTAACGTCGTGCCCGGCGGCGCGCCGGGCGGTTGCCGGCCACGCGCCGCCCGGGGTGCCGCTGCGGCGCGGCATCCACCCCGCTCGCGCTCCGCTCAGCCGCCCTCCGTCGCCCGCAACGCATGCAGCGCGAGCCGCAGCGCGCCATGCGCCGAATCGTCGAGCGGCGCGCGCAGCCGGGCGGCGTGCCGCGCCGGCACGGCCGGCGCGAGCGCGTCCGCCAGCCCGCCGCACAGCGCGACCGGCAGCGCCTGCCGAGGATCGAGCGCGTCGATCATCTTGCCGATCTCGTCGCCGGCCTGCGCGATCAGCGCGCTCGCGACCGGATGCGTGCGGTGCGCGAACACGATCGGCGCGAGACGCGCGTAGATCGTCTGATTCGCGTCGCACGACCACTGGACAAGCGCGTCGCGATCCTGCGCGCCCGTTTCCGCGAGCAGGGCCGTGGCGAACGCGTCGCGCGGCACGCGGCCGTCGAGCGCCTGTTGCGCATAGGCGAGCGCGCGCACGCCGAGCCACGCGCCGCTCGCCTCGTCGCCGGACGGAAAGCCGAAACCGCCCGCGATCCGGCACGCGCCGCCCGCATCGAGCGCCGCCGCGATGCTGCCGGTGCCGAGCGCGACGATGAGCCCCGGCGCGCCGCCATGCGCGCCGACGACAGTCGTATACGCGTCGCTCTCGATCGCGAGCGCGTCGAGCGGCGCCTGCGCGCGGAATGCGGCGAGCCACGCCGCGTTGTTGACGCCCGCGAGCCCGCAGCCAAGCGCGCACTGCGACCAGTCGAACGCGAGACCGGCGTGCGTGAACGCGTCCGCGCACGCCGCGCCGATCGACGCCCATGCGCGCTCGATGCCGAGACCGAGCCCCGACGGGCCGCCGCGCCCCTGCGCGAGCTCGCGCCCGTGCCGGTCGGCCAGCACCGCGCGCGTGCCCGTGCCGCCGCCGTCGATGCCGATCGCAAAAAGTAATGCCGCCATGCCTTCATCCCGCTGATTCGAACAGGCGCCAAGCTTAACCGGATCGGCGCCGCGCGCCCATCTGCCGTTCGGCCGGCTATCCCGCCAAAAGGGCTTCCGCTATGCTGGCGCGATCGAATCGATACTGAAAACGAGGCAGACGATGTCGCAGCGGTGCAACTGGGTGAAGACGGAAGCGGACGCTCACTACCACGATACCGAGTGGGGCGTGCCGTCGCACGACGATCGCCACCTGTTCGAAATGCTGATCCTGGAAGGCGCGCAGGCCGGGCTGTCGTGGTCGACGATCCTGAACAAGCGCGCGGGCTATCGCGAAGCGTTCGCCGATTTCGACGTCGATGCCGTCGCGCGCTTCACGCCCAAGCGCATCGAGAAATTGCTGGAGAACCCGGGCATCGTGCGCAACCGCGCGAAGGTCGAATCGGCGGTGACCAACGCGCGCGCGGTGCAGCGCATTCGCGAAGAGCATGGGTCGCTCGCCGCGTTCCTGTGGTCGTTCGTCGGCGACACGCCGATCCAGAATGCGTGGCAGTCGTACCGCGACGCGCCCGCATCGACCGAGCAGTCCGACGCGCTCAGCAAGGCGTTGAAGGCGTACGGCTGCAAGTTCGTCGGCTCGACGATCTGCTATGCGCTGATGCAGGCAACCGGCATGGTCAACGATCACGAAGCCGGCTGCCCGTGCCACGCGCAGTGCGCGGCGCTCGGCGGCAAGCAGCCGGCACGTCGGCGCAAGGCGAGCTGACAGCGCAGGCGCAAACGTGGCGCCGGCGCTGCCCCGCGGCGGGTGCGTGCTGCTTGCTGGTTGCCGCTTGCCGCCTAACCCTTACCGCGCAGCGCGCGACGACGACGTCGCCGGCACGACCGGCCGCGCGCTCCGCGCGGCCCGCGCGCGTGCGCTGCGCTTCTTCACCCAGATGCAGACGCCCGTCACGCTCAGCATCGCGATCACGATGCCGAGCACGCTCACGACCGCCCGTCCGGCGACCCCGGCGATCCGCCCCGAGTGCAGCGGAAACTGCGCCTGCATGAACAGGTCGCCGGCCGAACCGCGGCCCGGCACCTGCGCCGCGACGGGCTTGCCGGTCACCGCATTCCAGTACAGCCACGCATTGCCGAGCCCGACGTCGCCATGGTCGTTGCCCGGCGTGAAGAACCCGACCGCATAGGCATTCATCGCCGGCGCGAACAGCAGCGCGCCCGGCGGCGCGGCGAAACCCGCGTCGCGGCCGGCCGAGCGTGCGATCTCGACGATCCGTTCGCGCGGCAGCGCCTGGCTGCCCGGCCGGGCCGGCGGGAAATGTTCGGGATTCGTATACGGCGTTTCGGCGAGCGGCGAAACCAGCGACACCAGCGGGCGTACGACCGGAACGGCGAGGTTCATCGAGATCGACGTGACCGCGACGACGAGCAGCAGCCCCCACACCCACACGCCGCCCGAGCGGTGCAGGTCGAACACGAGCGGGTAGCCGCCGCGCCGCACGCGGAACGCGAACGACTTGCGCCAGCTTTTCAGGTTCGGAAACGCGAGCACGAGCGCGATCAGGCTGTCGATCGCCCACACGATGCCGACGACGCCCATCACCCAGAACCCGAAATTGATCCCGCCGTACACGGGCAGGAACAGCGAGTAGTGCAGCCGGTAGATGAACGGCATCAGGTCGAGCCGTGCGAGCGACAGTGCGCCCCATTCGCGGCGGCCCTGCACCGCGCCGGTCGCAGGATCGACGGCGATCTGGCTGAAACCGAGTGGGTACGGCCGGCCGGTCGCCGGATCGGTACGCGGCATCACGCCCGCCTGCAGCGTGTGTCCCGGTTCGACCGCGAGCGGCAGATAGGTCACCTGCACGCGCGGATCGGCGGCCTCGATGCGCGCCGCGAGTTCGAGCGGCGCAAGCGGCGCCGCGCCGCTGCGCGCGGTATAGAAATCCGGGTTCAGCGCCGCGTCGAGCTCATGGTCCCACGCAATCAGCGCGCCGGTGAGCCCCGCGACGAACAGGAACAGCGCGATGGCGAGCCCGAACCAGCGGTGCAGGCGCACGAGAAACGGTCGCAGGAACGCATTCATCGCGTGCGCAGCGAAAGTAAAGCGGGCCGGCACGCGCGGCGGCCCCGATTCGACGGGATGCAGTCCATTGGATGTCGGGCGCCGCGCGGCGATCGTCCGGCCCGATCAGGCGAGGCCGGATGCCGTTGTACGCGGCATGGAATTGTTGCGCGGTCGGCGGGTGTTGATACGATCCGCGACATTCTATACCAATGAGAATGATTCTTACTTGCGTTTTTACGCAAGCACGGGCACGTGTGCGGGAGCGCGACAGCCGGCTGCCGGACAGTCGGCGGAAACCGACCCACGGCAACGATCCCGAGGTTTCCCGGCCCGCAAAAGCAAAACGGCGGAGCGGCCTCTTTCGAGGCACACTCCGCCGTTTCGCGGCGAACCGTCAGATGCTCTTAGTGGAGCTTCTTCGGCAGCATCTGGCTGCGCAGGCGCTTGTGCAGGCGCTTGACGGCTGCTGCCTTCTTGCGCTTGCGGACTGCGGTCGGCTTTTCGTAAGACTGGCGCTCACGCAGTTCAGCGATCAGGCCATTTTTTTCGATAGCGCGACGAAAGCGGCGAATCGCCACTTCGAACGGCTCGTTTTCTTTCAGAAGAATCGTCGTCATGTCGTTCCTAAATTGCTTAAACGGTCAAAAACGTAGCGGCCAAGCGCCACGCACCGGCCATCCGAGCGTCCCCACAACAGGCGAAACGAGCGGAAATACGGCCTCGGAGGCCGGAAAAGAGAGGCGGAAAGCACCGCGAGTACGCTTCACAACCGCGTGCAGCGCCGCGTTTGACTGCCAGCAGACATGCCGAAACCGGCAAAGGCGTGACAGAAAATCTCAATTCAGCCCGCCATGATAGCAGGGAATCACAGACAAAACCACCCTTTTGTCGGTCGCGGGCAAACGTTCCGCCCAACCGCGCGATTCTCGCGCCACGGCCGCCACGCCGCCCGCCATGCCCCGTGCGCCTTCCCGGCGAAACCGATCCTTCGGTCCCGAATTTCCTCAAACATCCCGCTAAAGTTTTCGCCGGGTGCCGCCGTCAACCAGGAAAGGCGGGCAGCGCCAGACGCAAAAAAGCGCCACGCCGAAATCAGAACCTGTCTGTATCTCAGGCATTTTCCAAAACGAGGAAGCAAATGCTGAACATCAACACCAACATCCTTTCGCTGACGACGCAGACGAATCTGTCGGGCTCGCAAAGCGCACTGTCGCAAGCAATCAACCGCCTGTCGTCGGGCAAGCGCATCAACACCGCTGCTGACGATGCAGCAGGCCTGGCGATCTCGACGTCGCAAACGGCGGCAATCAATGCGCTGACGCAAGGTGTTGCAAACGCGAACAACGGCATCTCGATGATCCAGACCGCCAACGGCGCGCTGCAATCGACGGTCGACAACCTGCAGCGTATCCGTACGCTGGCGCAACAAGCGGGCGACGGCTCGCTGGATTCGAGCGCCCGCGCGAACCTGCAAGCTGAAGTGACGACGCGTCTCAGCGAAATCGACCGTGTCGCATCGCAAACGACGTTCAACAGCCAGACCATCCTGGGCGGCGCCGGCAGCGTCACGTTCCAGATCGGCGCAGCAGCGAACCAGGTCGTTACCGTCGACTTCGGCACGGCGAACTGGAACAGCACGGGCATGAGCGTGAACAGCCTGAGCGTCGCCACCCAGTCGGGCGCGCAATCGGCGATCACGGCGATCGACGCGGCACTGAAGCAAGTCAACACGTTCCAGGCAACGCTGGGCGCAGCACAGAACACGTTCCAGGCTGCGATCTCGACGACGCAAACCCAGGCAACCAACATGACCGCCGCTCGCTCGCAGATCACCGACGCGGACTTCGCGACGGAAACGGCGAACCTGAGCAAGGCGCAAGTGCTGCAGCAAGCTGGTATCTCGGTTCTGGCGCAAGCGAACTCGCTGCCGCAGCAAGTCCTGAAGCTCCTCGGCTAATCGAGCAGCACCCGCGGCGGGCCACGTGCCCGCCCGCCTCCGGGCACGGCGGCGTCGCCATGCGACGCATCGCGACGCCGCCGAAACCGCCCGGACCGGAATTCTCCAGGGAGGCACGCCTCCCTCTTTGCATTGAACCGCGGCGCCCCGCCGCATCGCGCACGTTGATTGCGCGGACGACCGGAGCAACGGCATGGCCACCACCCCCGTCAGCAGCACGGACATCAGCACCATCCTGGCGAATGCAGGTCAATCGATCATCAGCGGCGCGACAAATTCGACGCTCGACGTCAATACGCTCGTCACGACGCTGGTGAACGCGAAGACGGCCGGGCAATTGCAGGCCCTGCAGACCCGACAGACGAACGACAATACGCAGCTGTCCGCGATCGGCCAGCTGAAGGGCGCGCTGTCCGCGCTGCAGACCGCGCTCACCGGCCTCTCGGACGGCACCGCGCTCGGCAGCCTGGCCGCGACGGCGAGCGGCACGGGCATCGCGACGACGATCAAGAGCGGCAGCGGCGCGGTGGCCGGTTCGTATTCGGTCAATGTCACGCAGCTCGCGACCGCCAACAAACTGTCGTCGGCCGGCGTGACGTCGGCGGACACGATCGCGGCCGGCTCGCTGAGCATCACGTTCGGCAGCAATCCCGCGTTCAACGTCAACGTGGCGGCCGGCGCGTCGCTGTCCGACATCGCGTCGTCGATCAACTCCGCGTCCGGCAATGCCGGCGTCACCGCGTCGGTCATCACAGGTTCGGACGGCCAGCATCTCGTGATGCAGTCGAACGCCACCGGCGCGGCCAACACGATCTCGATCACGGGCACCGGCGTCAATTCGAAACTGACGTCGGGGTACACGACGGTCACGCCGGCCGCCGACGCGAAGCTGACGATCGACGGCACGCCGGTGTCGAGCGCGTCGAACAACGTGTCGGGCGCGCTGACGGGCGTCACGCTGGCGCTGTCGCAAGCCGCGGTCGGCACGACGCAAACCGTCACGCTGTCGCAGGACACGGCCGCGGCGACGACCGCGATCAACAATTTCGCGACCGCGTATACCAACTTCGTGAATACCGCGAAATCGCTGTCGAGCTACGACGCGACGGCGAAGACCGCCGGCCCGCTGCTCGGCGACGCGATGCTGAACACGATCAGGAGCACGCTCGCGACGACGCTCAGCAGCGGCGTCACGACGGGCGGCACGACCTATGCGCTCGGCAGCATCGGCATCAACGTGGACTCGACCGGCGCGATGTCGGTCGACACCGCCGCGCTGACCACCGCGCTCAAGTCGAACGGTTCCGCAGTGACGGCGATCTTCAACCAGACGAACGGCATCGCCCAGGCGCTCAATGCGAACATCAACTCGTACACGCAGACGTCCGGCCTGATCGACCAGCGCACCAACGCGATCAACGCCGATCTGAAGAGTGTGCAGGGTCAGGCGACGCAGCTGCAGAGCTACTCGGACCAGTTGACCAAGCAATACAATGCGCAGTTCACCGCGCTGAACACGCTGATGGCGACGATGGCGAACAACACCCGCTACCTGACCCAGCTGTTCGGCGGCCAGAACAGCGCCGGCGCGATGGCCAACAACAAGTAAGCGTTGGCCGCCCCCCCTTCGGAGCAGAACCATGACGAACGACACCCTGTCCCGCGCCTTCGACCTGACCCGTGCCATGCAGTCGGCGGCCGATGCGCGCGACTGGGTGCGCGTCGCGGCACTCGTCGACGAACGCTCGCCGCTGCTGATGAACCTGTCCGGCGAGCAGACCCCGGACGTGCTGGACCAGGTGCGGCAGATCATGGCGATCGACGCGTCGATCACCGAGCATGCGCAGACGGACCGAGACCGCCTGGCTGCGGAATTTGCACAGTCCCGGGAGCGGATCAAGGCCGCGAGCCAGTACCAGAAAGCCGGCATGCTGTGACCGGCCGGGCGTGTCGCCCGCCGCGCACGTCGAATTAAAAGACGCCGCCAGTCGAGCGGTCCGTTGTCGCCGTACCGTCGAGCCGCTTCAATGCGGCTTTTTTTTCGCCTGCAGGCGGGAACGCGAGCCTGATCGCACCGGCTACGCCCGCGTCGCCCGCTCGACGGCCGCGTCGATCATCTCGGGCGGCCGGCCCGACGATGCGCGAGCGCGGCTTCCTGCCGTGGCGCGATCCCGTTCGTCACGCGTCCCGGGGCGCCGTCTCGCCGGCCGCGTAGCGGGTCCACATGCCATGCAGTGCGTCCTCGAGGTTGCGTGCAAAGCGCGACGCATCGCACAGCGGCGACGCCAGCGCCCGCTCGCGCAGCGTTGCACGCAGCGTCGCCAGCCCGTCGCGGTCGCGCGCGAACGCGACGGCCTTCGCGAGATACGCATCCTCGTCTTCCGCGATCCATTCGCCCATGCCCGCCGCGTGCAGCAGGCTCTCGCAAATATGCGTGACGAACCGGCTGCCCTTCATCCCGAGCACCGGCACGCCCATCCACAGCGCTTCGGCCGTGGTCGTGCCGCCCGGGTACGGGAACGGGCTCAGCGCGATGTCGATGCGGTTATACGCGGCGAAGTACTCCGCACGCGGCGAACCGCCTTCGAGAATCAGCCGATCCGCGCCGATGCCGTGCCGCGCGAAGCGGTCGAGCGTCGCCCGGTTCACGTCGCCGGCGCCGAGCTCATGGGCCTTCAGCAGCAGGCGTGCGTCCGGCAGGGCGTGCAGGATGCGCGACCACAGCGCGACGACCTCGTCGCTGATCTTGATCAGCTTGCCGAAGCAGCCGAACGTGACGCCGCCATGAGCCGCCATCGGCAGCGGGCCGACCGCGACATCGTACGGCGGCGGCGTGAAGCACAGGTAGCTGTCCGGCAGCCGCCACGGCCGCTCGGTGAAGTGATGCGCCTCGTCGGCCGGCAGCGTATGCGCATCGCCGATGAAATAGTCGATCGCGCGGCAACCGGTCGTCGCGAAGAAACCGAGCCAGCTCGCCTGCACCGGCGCGGGCTTGTGCCCGAAGATCGGCAGGCCGCTCCAGTTGGTGTGGCCTGCCATATCGATCAGGATGTCGATGCCGTCGTCGCGAATCAGTTGCGCGGCCTCCTCGCGGCCCAGGCTGACCACCTTCTTCCAGCTCGCGAAGTTCGGCCTGAGCCGCGCGGTCACGTCGTCCTCGCCGACGAAGGTCACATAGGCATGCGGCTCGATGCGCGACCGGTCGATCCGCGCGAGCACGCTTTCAAGGAAGATGCCGACCGGGTGCTGCCGCAGGTCGCCCGACACGAAGCCGACGCGCAGCGGCCGCCCCTGCGCCTGCGCGACGCGCTGCGCGCGGTCGTGCTCGAACGGGTGCGCGTCGCGCTCGAGATGCTCGCCGTAGCGACGCGCTTCAGCGACCCACTCCTGCGGCTCGAACGCGGGTGAGCTCGACATGTTGAACAGCATCCGCGAGTACGCGCGATGCAGGTCGTGCCGGATCGCCGAGCGGAACGCATCCAGCGCGCCGGCGAGATCCCCTTTCGCCCACAGGATGTCGCCGAGCGTCATCTGGACCTTCAGCGGATCGATGCCGAGCGCCCTCGCGATCTCGGTGTGCTTCATCGCCTCGTCGAGCTTCTCGAGCCGAAACAGCGCGGCGGCGAGGTTGTGATGCGCGTCGGCATCGTCCGGGTTCAGGTCGATCGCATGCCGGTGGCTCAACTCCGCGGCGGCCAGCAAGTTGAGGTTGTGATACGCGAAGCCCAGGAAGTTGTATGCGTCGGCCAGTTCGGGATCGAGCTCGATCGCACGCCGGCACACCTGCACCGCCTGCCCGTATTCGCCCTGCTGGTTGCGCAAATCGCCGAGCCACGCCCATGCCTGTGCATGCGCGGGGTCGATCGCGACCGCCTGCTCGAGCAGTTCGAGCGCCTTGTCGAAATCGCCGATGCGCTGCAGCAACCTTGCCAGCACGCAGTGCGCGTCTGCGTCGCCCGGATCGAGCCCCTCGCGCGCATGGTCGATCGCGCCGTGCAGATCGCCGGCCGCGCGCAGCGTCGCGCTCAGCCCCCGGTGCGCGACACGGAAGCCCGGTTGCAGCGCGATGGCGCGACGATAGGCATCCGCGGCAGCGTCGAATTTCTCCTGCGCATGCAGCGCGTTGCCGAGATTGCAGTACGCATCCGCGTACTGCGGCTGGTGCGCGACGGCCTTGGCGTAGCTCGCGGCCGCCGCTTCGTGCTCGCCCAGGTCCTGCAGCGCGTTGCCGAGATTGTTGTACGCCTCCGCATAACCGGGGCGCAGCTCGATCGCGCGCGCGCAGCTCTGCATCGCGGCCGCCGGCTCGCGTGCGTCGCGCAACGCGTTGCCGAGGTTGTTGTGCGCCTCCGGATAGTCCGGTCGCAGCCCCACCGCGCGCCGGTAGTGCACGATCGCGTCGTCGAGCCGGCCGCTTTCGCGCAGCATGTTGCCCAGGTTGTTGAAGTACGACGCATCCGGCCGCTCGACGAGCGATTGCTCCATCAGCGCGAGCCCCGCGTCGTACTGCTTCAGCTGGCACGCGAGCAGCCCGAGGAAATGCAGTGCATCCGGCTGGCCCGGCTGCGCAGTGAGGATCGCGTCGTACAGTGTCTTCGCTTCCGCGAGACGCCCCGCCTGATGATGCGCCAGCGCGGACTGCAGCGTGTCGTGGATATCGTTCATGCTTCCTGCTCCGAGTTCGTATAGCGTTGCCACATGGCGAGGAACGCCGCTTCGAGATGCGCCGCGAACCGGCGCGCGTCGCACAACGGCGACGCGAGCAGCTGCGCACGCAGGCTCGCGCGCAGCGCCGCGAGGCGCTCGCGATCGTGCACCGCCGCGATCGCCTTCGCGACATAGCTGTCCTCGCCGTCAGCGACCCATTCGCCCATGCCCGCCGCGTGCAGCACGCTTTCGCAGATGTGCGTGACAAAGCGCCCGCCCTTCATGCCGAGCACCGGCACACCCATCCACAGCGCTTCGGCCGTGGTCGTGCCGCCCGGGTACGGGAACGGGCTCAGCGCGACGTCGATGCGGTTATATGCGCCGAAGTATTCCGCGCGCGGCGAACCGCCCTCGAGGATCAGCCGGTCCGCGTCGATGCCATGCCGCGCGAAGCGCGCGGCGGTCGCGTCGCGCACGCCCTCGCGACCGAGTTCGTGCGCCTTGAGCAGCAACCGCGCGTTCGGCAGCGCATGCAGGATGCGCGACCACGCGCGCACGACGTCGTCGCCGATCTTCACGAGCTGGCCGAAGCAACCTAACGTCGGATGGCCGCTCGCCGCCATCGGCAGCGGGCCGACGTCGACGTCGCAGGCCGGCGGCGTGAAGCACAGGAAGCTGTCCGGCAGCCGCCACGGCTTCTCGACGAAGTGATGCGCTTCGGCGTCCGGCAGCGTGTAGCGGTCGCCGATGAAGTAGTCGATCGCGTCGCAGCCGGTCGACGCGAAGAAACCGAGCCAGCTCGCCTGCACCGGCGCGGGTTTCCAGCCGAACACGGGGAGTCCGCTCGATTGCGTATGGCCCGCGAGGTCGACGAGGACGTCGATTTCGTCGTCGTGAATCATCCGCGCGGCCAGGTCAGGACCCAGCGCGGCGATCGAGCGCCAGCCGTTCGCGTGCGGCTTCAGTTTCGCGGTGATCGCGTCCTCCTCGTCCGTGGTCACGTACACGCGCAGGTCGATGCGCGTGCGCTCGAGGTGCGCGAGCACGCTTTCCAGGAAGATCCCGACCGGGTGCAGGCGCAGGTCGCCGGACACGAAGCCGACGCGCAGTGGCCGCCCCTGCGCGCGCGCGGCCCGCTCGCGCGGATCGTGCGCATGGCGCGTCGAACGCGCGGCCAGGTGCCGGCCGTAGCGCCGCGCGTCGGCCAGGTAGTCGGCGGGGTTCACGCAAGCGGACGCCGCCGCGCTGAACAGCAGCCGGTTCAGCACGGTCGCCGCCACGTCGTCGGCGTCGTCGCGCACCAGCGCGAGCGCGTCGCGATAGGCCTGGACCGCGGCATCGACGTTGCCCTGCGCGCGCAGGATGTCGCCGAGATTGACGTGCATCAACACGGCCGGCGGACCGGCCTGCAACGCCTGCCGGCAATACACGAGCGCCTCGTCGAGCCGCTGCAGCTTCAACAGCACGACGGACAGGTTGTGGCACGCGCCGGCGTCCGCCGGATTGAGCGTGACGGCCGTGCGATGGCACGCTTGCGCATCCTCGAGCCGGTTCAGTCCGTGATACGCGTTGCCCGCGTGGTTATGTGCTTCAGCGAGGTTCGGCGCGAGCCGGATCGCGTCCTGCGCATGCGCGAGCGCTTCCGCGCAGCGCAGTTGCTTGTGACGCACGGCGCTCAGGTTCGCGTGGGCCATCGCCATCGACGCATCCAGCTCGATCGCGCGGCCGTAATGCGTGGCGGCGCCATCGAGGTCGCCCAGATCCTGCAGCGCATTGCCGAGGTTGTTGTACGCCTGCGCATAACCGGGGCGCAGCTCGATCGCGCGCGCGCAGCTCTGCATCGCGGCCGCCGGCTCGCGTGCGTCGCGCAATGCGTTGCCGAGGTTGTTGTGCGCCTCCGGATAGTCCGGCCGCAGCGCCACCGCGCGCCGATAGTGCGCAATCGCGTCGTCGAGCCGGCCGCTTTCGCGCAGCATGTTGCCCAGGTTGTTGAAGTAAGACGCGTCCGGCCGCTCGACGAGCGATTGCTCCATCAGCGCGAGCCCCGCGTCGTACTGCTTCAGCTGGCACGCGAGCAGCCCGAGGAAATGCAGCGCATCCGGCTGGCCCGGCTGCGCGGTGAGGATCGCGTCGTACAGCGTCTTCGCTTCCGCGAGACGCCCCGCCTGATGATGCGCGAGCGCCGCCTGCAATGCCTGTCCTGTTCCGTCCATCTCGTCTGCTTTGCTCATTAGGAATGCGGATCGCGTCCGAAGCCGATCCGCCTGCCGCCGTGTCCGATCATCACGGCCGACGCCGCCATCCCATCGCGTGCCATCCCGACGACGGTGTCGCGCACGCGCCACCGGTCGGAATGACGATCACGTCGGCCGGCGCGGTGTTCGGCGCGAGGGCCGCCATGTTCCGCTTGCCGCCACCATGGAAATGCCCACGCACGTCAAGTCGTAGGCGGCCTCACACGGATGCGACCGGCGCGGCTTCGACGTGCTGCGCCCACATGCCGTGCAGTGCGTCCTCGAAGTGGCGCGCGAAGCGGGGCGCATCGCACAGCGGCGACGCGAGCACCTGCGCGCGCAGCGTCGTGCGCAGCGCCGCCAGCTCGGCCGGCTGGCCAACCTGCGCGACGGCCTTCGCGACATACGCGGCGTCGTCGTCCGCGATCCACTCGGGCAGCCGCGCCGAATGCAGCAGGCTCTCGGCGATGTGCGACAGGAAGCGCTCGCCGCGCCGGCACAGCACGGGCACGCCCATCCACAGCGCTTCGGCGGTCGTCGTGCCGCCCGGATACGGGAACGGGCTCAGCATCAGGTCGACACGCCGGTACGCGGCCAGGTATTCGGCGCGCGGCGAGCGGCCTTCGAGGATCAGGCGCTGCGCGCCGATGCCGTGCGCCGCGAAGCGCGCGGCAAGCGCCTGCTGCTCGCGCGGATCGTCGAGATGCTCGGCCTTCACGAACAGCTTCGCGCCCGCGACCGATTGCAGCACGCGCGACCAGACCGCGACGACATGATCGGTAATCTTCGCGAGCTTGCCGAAATAGCCGAAGGTCGGATGGCCGTTCGCGAGCATCGGCAGCGCGCCGACGTCGACAGGCTCGGCCGGCGGCGTGAAGCACAGATAGCTGTCCGGCAGGTGCCACGGCCGCTCGGTGAAATGCGCGGCCTCGGCGGGCGGCAGCACGTGACGGTCGCCGATCACGTAGTCGATCGCGCCCACGCCGGTGCTCGCGAAATAACCGGGCCAGCTCGCCTGCAGCGGCGCCGGCTTCCACGCGAACAGCGGCAGGCGGTTGTAGACCGTGTGGCCCGTCGCGTCGAGCAGCACGTCGATGCGGTCCGCGCGGACACGCGCAGCCGCCGCTTCGTCGCTCAGGCCGGCGATGCTGGTCCATGTCGAGAAGGCCGGCTTGATGCGGGCGGTCACGTCGTCCTCGACGTCGCGCGTCGGGTACGCATGCATCTCGATCCGGTTCGCGTCGAGATGCTTCAGCATGCTCTCGATGAAATAGCCGACCGGATGCGACTTCAGGTCGCCCGACACGATGCCGACCTTCAGCGGCCGCCCGACCCGGGGAGCCAGGTCGACGAGCCAGTCCGTCCACGGCGTCGCGCACCGCGTGACGAGTTCGTCGTAGCGCGCGGCCTCGGCGAGATAGGCGTCGTGGTCGAACGCTTCGCTGAAGTGGCTCGCGAACAGCAGGTTGCTGCGCGGCTCCGGCAGTTCGGGGCGCAGCGCGACCGCGTGCCGGTAAGCCTCGAGCGCGGCCGGAATCTCGTTCAGGTCGAACAGCGCATTCGCAACGTTGTTGTAGGCCTGGCCGTTGTCCGGCTTCAGCGCAATGGCCTGGCAGAACGCATCGACGGCCGCGCGCGCGTCGCCGGCGAGCCGCAGCGCGTTGCCGAGGTTGTTGTACGCATCGACGTAGTCGGGTCGCAGCTCTATGGCGAGACGGAAGCACTCGGCGGCGGCGGCGTGACGGTTGTCCGCCTGCATCACGTTGCCGAGGTTGTAGTAGTACATCGCGTCCGGCCGGATCTCGATCGCCGCCATGATCAGGTCGGATGCCTCCTGATAGCGCCCGTACTGATGGCCGATCAGGCCGAGGAGGTGAAGCGCGTCCGCGTGCCGGGGATCGGTGTCGAGGATCTGCCGGTACAGCGTCTCGGCCTCTTCCAGCCGGTCGGCCTGATGGTGCGCCAGCGCCTGTTCGATCGTGGCGGCGGCGGGGGAGGTGGGCATCATGAGCTTTGTCGTCCTGGTAGCCAATACGGGATTCGAATCGCGGCCGGCGCCGCTGCGTCGGCACACGCCTTCGCCCGCGGACGCACGCACCGACGGTCTCCGACGTGTCCGAATTCTCCACGCGCTCGCCGCGTTCCAATTTGGCGAGCAGGTGCTGGAATTGGTCGCTATTCCCGCGACTGCACGCCGCCCCCTCGGGCGCCCCGAATTCGCGCCGGACACGCGCGCATCCATCGAAATGCGGGGTGAAACCACCCGCTAATCCGACATTCGATCCTGGCGGCGCTCGCTAGACTTGATCGTAGAAAGATGTCCGACCTGCGACGCTCGGACGGTTGCGCATTCCGATGCCACCGTGCCGACACGCGCTCGTCCGGTCACACCCTTTGCGCCTGGAGCCCTGTGTATGCACGAATCAGCGATCATCACCAACGCAGATGGCGATCAGCTCGCGGCGCGCCGCGAACTGTTCGACCTGATGCAGACCTACCCCGCGACGCGCGAGGAACTGGAACGGTCGCTCGGCCTGTTCGTGCGCGGCTCGCTCCTCGCACGCATTCTCGCGACCTTCGAGATTTATCAAAAAATCGTGCCGCTGCCGGGCGCGATCCTCGATCTCGGCACGTGGCGCGGGCAGACCGCCGTGCTGTGCGAGAACTTCCGCGCGATTCTCGAGCCGCTGAACTTCCAGCGCCGGATCCACGCATTTGATACGTTCACGGGCTACACGGGCTTCGCCGAGCACGACACCCGCGACCGCAAGCTGTTCTCCGACGGCACGTACTCGCTGTCCGGCGAGTACGCCGACCTGCTGCGCAAGCTGCTGAACCTGCACGAGCGCAGCAACGCGATGGGACACGTGCATGACAAGCACCACGTGTGGGAAGGCGACTGCCGCGATACGCTGGCGGCGTTCGACGAAGCGCATCCCGGCGAGATGGTCGCGCTCGCGTGGTTCGACCTGAACGTGATCGAGCCGACCCGGCACGCGTTCGACGCGGTGATGGAGCGGCTGGTGCCCGGCGGCGTCGTCGCGTTCTGGCAGCTCACCCGCGGCGGCCAGCTGCCCGCGGAAGGCGTCCATTACCTGCGCGACCTGCTCGGCAACCGTCCGCACCAGATCCACAAGGCTGCGGCCTATCCGTCGCTCTGCTACCTGTCATTCCCCGAAGGTGGGGGCACACGCAAATGAAAATCGCAATCCTCGGCAACGGCATTCTCGGCCTGATGACGGCCCGAGCATGGCAGCAGGCCGACGCGGGCGTCGAACTCGTGATCGTCGGCCACGCGCATCGGCCCGGCTCGGCCACGCGCGCTGCGGCGGCGATGCTCAATTCGTTCACCGAGCTGGAAGGCGATTCGCTCGGCACGCCGATCGACCGCTTCAAGTTCGAGCTGAGCCGCGGCGCGACGGCGGCCTGGCCCGCCGTATTCGCTGAAATCTGCACGCCGGCGCGCGCGGTCGCGCACGGCTTCGGCACCTTCGTGCTGAACAACGCGGCGACCGACGCGCTCGACGACGAGAACTTCGCGGCCATGCAGCGGTTCTGCCGCGAATTCGAGGAGCCCTGCGAGGCGGTCGATCCGTCAGGCATCCCGAACTATCATCCGGACCCGCGCTATCGCGCGCTGAAGGCGGTCTTCCTGAAGCGCGAAGGCTGGGTCAATCCCAAACAGTTTCTCGACGCGCTGACCGCGTCGGTCGCGCAAGCCGGCAACGTGCGCTTCATCGACGCCGAGGTCGAGCGGCTCGACACCGCGGCCGGACGCGTCACCGGGGCGCGCCTGTCCGATGGCAGCGTGCTCGGCGCGGACCGCTTCATCCTCTGCAACGGCGCCAACGTGACGCGCGTGCTGCAGGCGAGCCTGCCCGAGCTGCCGGTGCAGCGGATGTTCTACGGCATCGGCATGTCGATCGAACTGCAGAGCACGGAGAACGTGCACACGCACTGCGTGCGCACGACCAACCGCGGCCTCGCGTGCGGTGTGTATTCGGCGCCGTACGGGCCCGACCGGACCCTCGTCGGCGCCAGCAACTACATCAGCCCGGTGCCGCACGAGCACGGCCACGCCGGCAGCGCGTACACGCTGCTCAAGTCCGCGATGGACCAGATCAACACCCGCTTCTCGCGCGCGAACCTGGTCAACGTCAACGTCGGCTGGCGGCCGACGACGTCCGACCTGTATCCGCTGTTCGGCGAAACCAGCGTGCGCGGCCTGTGGATTCTCGGCGGCACCAAGCGCGACGGCTTCCACCTGTCGCCGGTGCTGAGCCGCGATCTCGTCGCGGCGATGCGCGGCGAGCCGATCGATCCGCGCTACGCGGAACTCGCGCCCGAACGCCCGCTGATCCGCAACATGACGCGCGAGGCGGCGATCGCGAAGACGGTACGCCATCAGATCAATGCCGCGTACCAGCACGACTTCGTGCCGGCGCGCAACCGCATGGTCGAACAGCTCCGGAACGCGATGCGCGCGGACCTGGAGGCGCTGCACGACAAGCTGGGCGCAACGGACTGGGGCATTCCGCCCGAGCTCGTCGACATGTACCGGTACGGCCACATTCCGGCATGAGCGGTGCGACCATGAACCGCGACGCGAAGCGGGTGGCGATCGTCCAGTCCAACTACATTCCGTGGAAGGGCTACTTCGACCTGATCGCCGCCAGCGACGAGTTCATCCTCTACGATGACGCGCAGTACACGCGCCGCGACTGGCGCAACCGCAACCAGATCAAGACGCCGCAGGGCGTGCAATGGCTGAGCGTGCCGGTGAAGGTGAAGGGCAAGTATCACCAGTCGATCCGCGAAACCGAGATCGACGGCGCCGACTGGGCGCCGCTGCACTGGAAGGCCCTGCAGCAGAACTACGCGCGCGCGCCGCACTTCGCGCGCTATGCGGACGAGCTCGAAGCGCTCTACACCGGTCGCACCTACGGGATGCTGAGCGAGCTGAATGCCGCGATGCTGACGTGGGTCCTGCGGCAACTGGAAATCGGCACGCGCGTGTCGTCGACGTCGGACTATGCGCTCCACGGCGACCGCACCGAGAAGCTGCTGAACCTGTGCGTGCAGGCGGGCGCGTCCGAGTACCTGTCCGGCCCGGCCGCGCGCAGCTACCTCGACGAGAACCTGTTCGCCGATGCCGGCGTCGCGGTGCGCTGGTTCGACTATCCGAGCTATCCCGAGTATCCGCAGCAGTGGGGCGACTTCGTCCACGGCGTGACCGTGCTCGACGTGCTGTTCAACTGCGGTCCCGACGCGCGTCGGTACGCGCTGACCTCGAAAGACTGAGGCGATGTCCATGAGCGAATCCCGGCATGCGAGCCTGCTGGAAGAAGTGGCCGCGTACTACAGCGCGCGGCTGGCCGAGCACGGCGCGACCGCGCGCGGCGTCGACTGGAACGGCGAAACCGGCCAGTTCCTGCGCTTCGAACAACTGACGAAGATCCTGCCCGAGTCCGGCGGCCACTCGGTGAACGATATCGGCTGCGGCTACGGCGCGCTGGTCGATTTCCTGAAGGCGCGTGCGCTGCCGGACGGCTTCGCGTATGCGGGCTACGACATCTCGTCCGACATGGTCGACGCCGCGCGGCAGCGCTATCGCGACGACGCGAACGTCGCGTTTCATGTCGGCGCGGTGCCGCAGGCCGCGTCGGACTACGGGATCGCATCCGGCATCTTCAACGTCAGGCGCGGTCACGGCGACGACGCATGGCTCGACTACATCCACGCAACGCTCGACACGCTGCACGCGACGAGCCGACTGGGCTTCGCGTTCAACTGCCTGACGTCGTATTCCGATCCGCCGTTCATGCGCCCGGACCTCCTGTACTACGCGGACCCGTGCGCGCTGTTCGATCGCTGCAAGCGCCGCTATTCGCGCCACGTCGCGCTGCTGCACGACTACGGCCTGTACGAATTCACGATTCTCGTCCGCAAGGACATCTGAGCGGCGCCGCGCGCGAGTCGCGCGGCCGAACGTCCCCCCTTACTGCGGAGCCTGACCATGTTCGGCCCACCCAATCTCGACGTCATTCCGTTCGGCCGCCCGTTCGTGGTCGGCAAGGAGCTCTACTACATCGCGAAAGCGGTCGAGCAGGGCGGCCTCGCCGGCGACCAGGCGTTCACGAAGCTCTGCCACCGCTGGCTGGAAGCGCGCATCGGCTGCCAGCGCGCGCTGCTCACGCACTCGTGCACGGCCGCGCTCGAGATGGCCGCGATCCTCGCCGACGTGCAGCCCGGCGACGAAGTGATCATGCCGTCCTACACGTTCGTGTCGACCGCCAACGCGTTCGTGCTGCGCGGCGCGACGCCGGTGTTCGTCGACATCCGCCGCGACACGCTGAACCTTGACGAGACGCAGATCGCCGCCGCGATCACCCAGCGCACGCGCGCGATCGTGCCGGTGCACTACGCGGGCGTCGCATGCGACATGGACGTGATCGGGCAGCTCGCGGCGGACCACGACCTGTGGGTGATCGAGGACGCCGCTCAGGCGCTGCAGTCGTCGTGGAACGGCAAGCCGCTCGGCAGCCTCGGCCACCTCGCGTGCCTCAGCTTCCACGAGACCAAGAACGTGATCTCGGGCGAAGGCGGCGCGCTGCTGGTCAACGACCCACGCCTCGTCGAGCGCGCGGAAATCATCCGCGAGAAGGGCACCAACCGCAGTCAGTTCTTCCGCGGGCAGGTGGACAAGTACACATGGGTCGACGTCGGCTCGTCGTTCCTGCCGGGCGAGCTGATCGCGGCGTTCCTGTACGCGCAGTTCGAGCACGCCGACGTGATCACCGCGCAGCGGCGCGCGACCGTGCAGCGCTACCAGGACGCGCTGCGGCCGCTGCACGCGGACGGGCTGATCGAGCTGCCCGCGATTTCGCTCGCCGAGCGCGGCAACGGCCACATGTTCTATTTCCTCGCACGCACCCTCGCCGAACGCACCGAGTTGCTGCAGCAGATCCGCGCGGTGGGCGTGAACGCGGTGTTCCACTACGTGCCGCTGCACAGTTCGCCGGCCGGCCAGCGCTACGGGCGCTGCGGGTCCGGCATGGCGGTGACGGACCTCGTCGCCGACCGGCTCGTCCGGCTGCCGCTTTACCACGACATGACCGAAGCCGAACAGGATCGCATCCTCGACGTGGTCTTCGATTTCTACCGCACCCGATAACGATGACGACTCCCAAACTTGGCCTGGCGCACGGCGGTTCGCGCATTTTTACGCGACTCGGCCACCCGTACTACATCCTCGCGCCGAATTTCCGGCAAACCTCCGGCGGGATCCGCGCGATGCACTACCTGTGCCACGTGCTGAACCTGCTCGGCCACGAAGCGTACGTCTGCACGCCGGTCGTGCATCCTGACCTGCGCACGCCGCCGCTGACCGACGACATCGTGCAAGCGCACGCCCGCGCGAATCGCAGCCCGATCGTCGTCTACCCGGACGTCGTCACCGGCAATCCGTTCAACGCGCGCTGCGTCGTACGCTACCTGCTGGCCGAGCCCGGCCGCATCAACGGCGAACCGATCACCCTGCAGCCGAACGACCTCATCTTCACGTTCGGGCCGTCGCTGGTGCCCGAAGAATGGCAGGCGGACCTGCTGCGCATGCCGCTGGTCGACACGCGCATCTTCAACAGCGACGGTGTCGACGACGCCCGCCGCAACGGCACGGCCGTCTTCATCAATCGCCACCTGCGGCGCGGCGGCACGCTGCATCCGGTCACCGCCGAGTCGATCGAAATCTCGACCCGCGTGCCGGAACGTTCGGCGCACGAACTCGCGGCGCTGTTCCGACAGGTCGAGTGCGTGTACATGTACGAATGGTCCACCGCCGTGTTCGAAGCGCTGCTGTGCGGCTGCCCGGTCGTGTGCATCATGAATGACGCGTCGCTGTCGGAGCCGACCCGGTGGGTGATGGACGGCAAGGGCATCGCGTGGGGGCTCGACGAACACGAGATCGCCCACGCGAAGGCCACCGTTCACGAAGCGCGCAGCGTCTACCTGAAGGAAGAGGAGGCGTTCTGGCAGCAGTTGCAGAACTTCGTCGAGCGGACCCAGGCCCACGCGGACACGCTGGATGCGCAGGCCTTCGCGACGGGCGCCGCCGCCCAGGGACGGCCCGCGTCCGCGCCGCGCTCGTGCATCGCGGTCGTCACCGCCGAGCCGGCCGACCACGCGCGCACCAGCATGCGCTTCGCGCAGCCGTTCGCGCGGCTGGACCGCGAATGGGCGCTGACGTTCCCTGTCACGCCAGCCGGCATCGATCCCGACGCGCTGCAGCGCGCTGACCTGATCGTGCTGCAGGGCGACACGCCGGGCCTGCTGTCTCCCGCCACGCTGGAACACCTGTTTTCGCTCGGCAAGCCGGTCGTCCTCGAGATCGACACGCCGCTCGACACGCTGCTCGCCGACATCCCCGGCGCGGCCGACAACGCGCGCCGCAAGGCGGGCATCCGCAGCGCCGTGCAGCGCGCGCATGCGCTCGTCGTGCCGTCGGAAGCGCTGGCGCGGCAGTACCGTCATGTCAACGCATCGGTCCACGTGCTGCCGACCGGCGTCGATCTCGAGCGTCTGCACCGCGCGGCGCCCGGCGTGCGCGACCACGTGAACCTCGCGGTTTCCGGCACCGGTCTCGACGACGTGCGTCTCGAGCAGGTCCGCCAGGCGCTGGTCGAGCTCCGCCGCCGGTTTCCGGGGAAGCTCCGGGTATCGTTCGTCGGTGCGGCGCTGCCGGCCGGCTGGGACCGCGAACCGGACGTCACGCTGATCGCGGAGCCTGCCCCTTACGACAGCTACGCCGACGCGCTGAAGCGCGCGGACCTCGACATCGCGCTGGTCGCGGCGCCGGTCAAATTGCACGACGACGCGCCGCCGCGCGCATGGCTCGAATGCTCGGCGGCCGGCGCGGCCACGGTGCTCGTCGCCACGCCGGCGGAAGGCTGCCCGGTTGTCCACGGCCGCACGGGCTGGCTCGTCGCCGACACCGCCGACGCGTGGGTCGACGCGATCGCGCACCTGATCGAGCATCCGCAAACCCGCGCGCAACTCGCCGCGGCCGCGCAGGATGCGATCCGTGCGCAGCACGACATCGGCCGCAACGCCGCGCGCCACGGCGTGCTGTACGCGCGGCTGCTCGCGGAGAACCGGACGCTGGCGCCCGTCGCCGCGACGGCGGACGCCGCACCGCGCCGCAAGCGCCTGATCGTGTACTCGATCGATCCGGACGCGTGCGCGTCATCGCGAATTCGCCTCACGCTGCCGTTCGGTCTGCTGAACGACGAATGGGAACTCGTCCCGGGCATCCGGGACGGCCAGATCGACAGCAGCGTGCTGGCCACGGCCGACGCCATCCTGCTGCACCGGCTGACGCCCGGCATGCTGACGGGCAACGACCTGTACACGATCTTCAAGCATGAAAAGCCGGTGATCTACGAGACCGACGACCTGCTGACCGACCTGCCGGCCGCGCATCCGCTCGCCACGCAAGGCGGGATGGCCCGCGCGGGGATCGAGCTCGTGCTGCGCAACGCGGACGCCGTGATCGTATCCACGCCGTTCATCGCCAGCCGCTACCGGCTGTCGCACCCGCGCGTTCACGTGCTGCCCGACAGCGTGGACTTCGACCGGTTCTACCGCCCCGTGACGGCGCGCGGCGACGACTGCGTGACGATCGGCATCGCCGGCGCGTCGCTGCGCGCCGACAACTTCGCGCTGGTCGACGCGGCGCTGCACGCGATCTGCGCACGCCATCCCGGCAAGGTCAAGGTGAGTTTCGTCGGCGCGGACGTCCCGCCGGGCTGGGCCGGCCACCCGGCCGCCGGGTGCGAGCCCGAGCTTCACGACTACGACGCGCACGCACGACGCCTGCCGGAACGGCGCTGGGACGTCGCGCTGCTGCCGCTCGCCGACCACGACTACAACGCCGGCACGAGCACGATCCAGTGGCAGGAATACGCGGCGGCCGGCATCGCGTCGATCGTCAGCGACCGGCCAGCCTATCGCCTCGCGCTGCACGACGGCTGCGACGGCCTGCTGGTCCCGGACGAACCGCAGGCCTGGGTCGACGCGCTCGATCGGCTGATCGCGAACCCGGCGCTGCGCCGCGGGCTCGCGCGCACGGCGCAGGCGAAGGTCCGCAAGCATCACGCGCTGCAGCAGGCGCTGCCGCGCTATCGCCATGTGTATCAGCAGTGCATCGACAAAGGCGCGGTCGGCAACCCGCCCGGCCGGCCGGATGCGCCGATCGCCGGCGCGCTGATCCTGGACGCCGAGGGCGACCTCGACAAGGTCCGGCTGAGCCTGCAGGAAATCGCAAGGCGGCCGGAGCAGGATCTGCTGGCGGTCGTGGTGACCTCGTCGCAGGCGCCGTTGCCCGAATGGACCGACAAGGTGCGCTATCTGCACGCGCCCGAGCACGAGTACACGGCCACCGTCGAGCAAGTCTGCGCACTGCCGGCGTTCGACTGGACGCTGATCGTCGAGGCGGGGGACGGGCGCGCTGCGCAGGCACGAACGCCTGCGGATGCCGCGATCGCGTAGTTCGACGCGCGCCGTGCCGCTTGCCTGACGCTGGCGACCCGGCGCGCTGTTCCGGCAGCGCGCCCTGTGCTCAGCTGCTTGAACAGCCGCCGCAACTGCTTGAGCTGCATGAGCTCGACGAACTGCAGCTCGACGACGAGTCACTCGAACTGTAGGACGAATCGGTCGATCCGCCCGCCCGCGCGGCGGTCGGCGTCAACGGCGGCGGCTCCATCAGCACCATCGAATACGCGGCCCATGCGGTGCCGGTCAGCGCGCCCGCGCCGAACAGCGCGGCGGTCCACAGCAACGCGTCCGGCCGGTCGTGTTCGTCGCTGCGCACAATCCGTCGGGCGACGAGCGACGCCTGCCCGCCGACCGTCAGGCCGGGCCGCCCGAACCCGGTCAGCCGCCCCACGACGATGCGGTATGCAATCGCGAACGCCGCCATGCAGATCACGAGTAACAAGACCGGCCGTCCGCGACTCAGCCCGACCACCAGTTTCGCCGCGCCCGTGCCGAGCACCCCCAGCGCGATCGCGCGGGCCATGCGCGCCGTCCGCATGTCGCCCGGCGCCCAGAAACAGCCACGCGCGCGCAACGATTTCGCCTGCTCGGCAGCGCGACGCGCCAGCAACTGACGGAACGCGCCGAAGCTGGCCTCCCCCTCAGGCTGCCCGGCCAGCCATTCACATTCGTCCCCGTATTCGCCCGCCCGTGTCGCATCGACGAGCCGCACGCGCCCGCCCAGTCGCCCGGCCATCGCCAGCTCGATCGCGCCGGCGTGAACGAGCGACAGCGTCGCGACCTGCACGACCCGCGACTCGTCGCCGGCGAGGTACGCTGCCTGCTCGACCGTCAGGTCCGACGAGAATGCGCGCCTGCGCCGGCACCGGTATTCGATCTGTTGCGCAAGCCCGATCAACAGCAGCGCGGCCACGCAGGCCGGGATGTAGAACGCGAGAAACTGCGGCCCCGTGTAGTTCAGCACGTCGAAGTCTTGCGCCGATGCGCAGGTCGCGGCGACGCTCGCGGCGGCCGCCGGCCACGCGAGTTTCGGCAGCCGGTTGCGCCACGTGCTCTGCGTCGGCGCGAGGGCCGGCTCGTCTGCCTGCGGCGGCACCGCTTCGGCCGGCCGGTCAACGGGGCGCGGCCAGATCGATTCCGGCGGCTCATAGCCGAACAGCCGGCGGTAGCTGTCGAGCGTGTCGCGATAGCGCTGCGCGTACACCGCGCCCTCGTCCGGCGCGCCCGTGGCGGGCATGTGATGCAGTCGCGCACGCAGCACGCCGGCGCAGAAGACGTCCCAGTATTCGAGCGTGTACTGCAGGTGGAAATGCCACGCGGCATCGACCGCGACCGACGGCGTGACCGGGTGCCCGGCCGCCTGCGCGAGAAACGCGAAACGCTTGTACTCCTCGATCACGGCCAGCGCGTGCGCATGCGACCAGCCTTCGGCTTCGGCAAGGCGGCGGCTGTATGGCAGCGGCGCGTGCGGATCGTCGGGAGAATAGGTGTTCAGACGCGCGAGCAGCGCCTGCTGCGCATCGGTCAGCGCGCAGGCAGCGACTGCGGTCGGGGTGGACGGAATGGCAGCCATCGGAGTCGGCGCGATGCGCGGACGGCCGCCGCGATCGACGCTTGGAGTTGTCGTTGCGGGCGATTCTCGCACAATGGAAAGGCGGGGGAATAGCGGGGGAAATGACGGCGCGATACCGTGCGGTGACGCTATGCCTGGACGACTTCAGGAAAACGGATCGGGGAATTCGACGCCTGGATTCACTCACATCGAAGGGGCCCAAGAGCCCCTTCGATGTGATGCGATGGCAATGTCGGCCGGAACGGCGACGACCGCGGCCCGAAAAATCAATTACGCGTATTGGGGCGCTTTGGCGGCTAACGCATCCAGCACCTTGGTGACTCTCCAGTGCTGCGCCTGAGTCCCGTTATAGGCAAACGCCCAAATGACGTTGTTGCCTTGCAAACTGTCGAAGTGGTCGTCGATCACGAGATTCGGATTTGCCACCGACGTGATATATCCCGGGCGCATAGTCAGGCTCCACCGCTGAGATACCGCACCGGTAAATTTACGCACGACGAGCGGTGTCTCGGCAGCAACCTTTCCGTCCTTAAAATCGATCGCCAATTGCTCCGCTGGAGAATCAGGACTGGTGAAATCGAGAATGAAGAACCCTGGGCTGGCACGAAAATGCCACACGTTTAGTACATCCTGTTCGGTCAGATAGCGTAGTGCCAACGGCGAGTTGGGACCTACAAAGCCGCCCTGGCCAGAATCGGGCACAACGCCGATGCAGCGGCTCCGATCCGCGGCGAATTCAATGATCACGTCACTCATGATATTTTCCTTAAGATAATTGAGAAAATAATCGGCCTCGTCCTTCTTAAAATCCCCTTGAATTGCAAGGCCAGAGCGCCCCGCGATCCAGAGGTATCGGCAAGCTACCCTTATCGGTTCTCACCTGGATATAAAATAGACAAATGGCCTCTCGAGCTCAATTACACTTGATTACACAGGGACGAAAATCGAGATCGATTGAATATTCGATGCCGACGAGTTTGGACTACATGTTGCGACCGGTGACTTGCCTGTTGTTCTTCAGCAAATGCCCGTCTGCTGCCCGCCGCAGGACGCACGCTCGCCGCAGTCGGTCGGCCGGCGAGAACCGTCCGTTCCTCATCACCGACGTGCAGGCCGCAATCGGCCGCGCCGGCACGAAGGGCACGCTCGCGCGTTCGCTCGACGCGATCGCGGCGCAGACGCGACCGAAACCTGGCGAAAGACGTCGAAGCGTGCACGTATCAGTGACTTCCGCCGGCACAACCTGCGCGGCACCTGGGCAAGCTGGCACGTGCGACGCGGCACGCCGCTGCAAGTGCTGAAGGGACCGGGCGGATGGGAGACGATGGAAATGGTGCAGCGGTACGCCCACCTGTCAGCCGATCATCTGGCGCACAGCGTCGCGCCGCTCACGGCCGAGCCCGCGCCGATTCCGGCTGCAATCTAGCTGCAACGGTACTGCACGACGAAGGAAGGAAACCGCTGAGAGCCTGACTAGACTTGGCGCGCCCGGCTGGGATCGAACCAGCAACCCCTGCCTTCGGAGGGCAGTACTCTATCCATTGAGCTACGGGCGCGTGAGACAGTGAAGCGACCCCATATACAGGCCGCCCACGATTGGCAAGACGGCAAGGATACCCGGTTTCCCAAGACGCGTCCACCTCGCCCGCCGAATCGCCGCCGGACGGCCCTGCGTGCGGGTAAACACGCGCCATCGCGCCGCTCGCCGTGATGTAAACGTTCCGTCTATAATCGTCCGTGCTTCATTGGACTGCCATTTTGCCGTTGCACCGCGCTCACAATTCCTATTCATGGAGACGAGGCAAGCATGAGCGAAGCACCCCACGAATCTCCCGTCAAAACCCCCGGGCAGCTGATTGCCGTCATCATCGCGTCGTTCGCGATTCCGATCGTCCTGATCGTCCTGTTCGCCAATTACGCGAACCATGCATTCCGTTCCGGCGCCGGCACCGACGCGCTATCCGACCAGCAGGTCGCCGCCCGTATCGCGCCGATCGCGAAGGTCGACGTGAAGGACGCCAACGCGCCCCGCACGTACAAGACCGGCGAGGAAGTCTACAAGGCCGTCTGCGTGACCTGCCACGGCACCGGCGCCGCCGGCGCGCCGAAATTCGGCAACAAGGACGACTGGGCGCCGCGCATCTCGCAAGGCTTCGACACGCTGCTGAAGACGGCCCTCGCGGGCAAGGGTGCGATGCCGGCGCGCGGCGGCACGAGCCCCGACGACGTCAGCGACTATGAAATCGCCCGCGCGATCGTCTACATGGCCAACAACGACGGCGCGAACTTCCCCGAACCGGCCGCGCCGGCCGCCAACGCCGCGCAGCCCGCCAGCGGCGCCCCCGCGTCGGGCGCCGACGCATCGAACGCGCAGGCCGCCGCGGCCATGGCCGCGATCGCCGCGATCCCGAAGGCCGGCGAAAAGCCCGCGGCCGCCCCGGCGGGCGCCGATGCAGCAATGGCCGGCAAGGCGCTGTACGCGTCGACCTGCCAGGCCTGCCATGCAGCCGGCGTGCTCGGCGCACCGAAGTTCGGCAACAAGGCAGACTGGGCGCCGCGCCTGAAGGAATCGATGGATACGGTCTACAACTACGCGCTGCACGGCAAGGGCGCGATGCCGCCGAAGGGTGGGTCGAACGCGTCGGATGCCGACGTGAAGGCGGCCGTCGACTACATGGTCAACGCGGCGAAGTAACGCGCCCGTACGGCCATCCGTAAAAAACCCCCGCGACGCCTTTGCATCGCGGGGGTTTCGTTTTGGTGTCGCCGGTTCATCGCGCCGTGACTAAGGCAGCGCCGCACCCATCACTTCTGCAGCAACGCCTTCAGGCTCGCAAGCCGGTCCTTCGGCGACATCGGCGCTTCTTCCGGCGTCGGCGGCGGCGCTTCGTCGAGCCCCATCTCCGGGATGAAGCGCGACGGTTCGCACACGACCGTCTCGCGCGCCCGCTTGCGCTTCTTGCACCAGTTCAGGTGCAGGCTGCGCTGCGCGCGGGTGATCGCGACGTACATCAGCCGGCGCTCCTCCTCGATCCGTTCGTTGTCGATCGGGCCGTCGTCGTCGCTGCCGCCTCGGTGCGGCATGATGCCTTCCTCGACGCCGACCAGGAACACGTGCGGATACTCGAGCCCCTTCGACGCATGGACGGTCGACAGCCGCACGGCGTCCGGGTCTTCATCCTTGCCTTCGAGCATCGACATCAGCGCGACGGTCTGGATCAGGCCGAGCAGGTTCTTGCCCGTATCGGCGAGGCCGTCCGCGTTGTGGAAACCTTCGGCCTCGCCGTCGACGGCCTCCGTCTCGGGCTTGGTGCCCTTGCGCTTCAGCCATTCGAGGAATTCGAGCACGTTCTGCCACTTCGACTGCGCCTGCCGCTCGTCGAACGCGTCGTACAGGTACGCCTCGTAGTGGATCGCCTCCATCATGTCGTCGAGCACGACGGTCGCGGGCTCTTTGTCCGCGCGCTCGGTCAGGCGCTGGATGAAGTCGCAGAACATCCGCAGCGGCTCGACCTGGCGCGCCGACAGCCGCGCCTCGATCCCGCCCATGTACACGGCCTCGAACAGCGACACCTTCGCCTGCCCCGCGAACGAGCCGAGCGCCTCGAGCGTCGTGTTGCCGATGCCGCGGCGCGGCGTGGTGACGGCGCGGATGAACGCGGGATCGTCGTCGGCGTTCGCGATCAGCCGCAGGTACGCGCACAGATCCTTGATCTCGGCCTTGTCGAAGAACGACTGGCCGCCCGACAGCACGTACGGGATCCGCTCGCGCCGCAGCACCTGTTCGAAGATGCGTGCCTGGAAGTTGCCGCGATACAGGATCGCGTAGTCGCGGAACTGCGCGCGCCGCTCGAACTTGTGCGCGGACAGCCGGAACACGACCGATTCGGCCTCATGCTCCTCGTCGTTGCACGCCGTGACGGTGATCGAGTCGCCCATCCCGTGCTCGGACCACAGCTTCTTCTCGAACAGCTTCGGGTTGTTCGCGATCACGTTGTTCGCGGCGGTCAGGATCCGCACCGTCGACCGGTAGTTCTGCTCGAGCTTGATCACGTGCAGCTTCGGGAAATCCTTGCCGAGCTGCGCGAGGTTCTCGAGCGTCGCGCCGCGCCAGCCGTAGATCGCCTGGTCGTCGTCGCCGACCGCCGTGAACGCGGCGCGCGGGCCCGCGAGCTGCTTCAGCAGCTCGTACTGGCACGCATTGGTGTCCTGGTACTCGTCGATCAGCAGATAGCGCAGCTTGTTCTGCCAGCGGTCGCGCACCGACTCGTTCTTCGCGAACAGCTCGGCCGGCAGGCGGATCAGGTCGTCGAAGTCGACCGCCTGGTACGCGTGCAGCGTCGCCACGTAGTTGCGGTAGACCAGCGCGGCCTGGTGCTCGTCCTCGTTGGCCGCGATCGCCATCGCCTCGTCGGGCATGATCAGGCCGTTCTTCCACAGCGAGATGATGCTCTGGATCTTGCGGATCAGCCCCTTGTCGGTCGTGCCGAGCTGCTCCTGGATCATCCCGAAGCAGTCGTCCGAATCCATGATCGAGAACTGCGGCTTCAGCCCGACGTGCTCGGCCTCCTGGCGCAGGATCTGCACGCCCAGCGAGTGGAACGTGCAGACGGTGAGCTGGTTGACGGGCACCTTGCGGCCTTCCTTGCCGGGCGTGGTGAGCGTCTTGCCTTCCAGCAGCTTCGACACGCGCTCGCGCATTTCGGCGGCCGCCTTGTTCGTGAACGTGACGGCGGCGATATGGCGCGGCTCGAAGCCTTTCGCTTCGATCAGGTGCGCGATCTTCTGCGTGATCACGCGAGTCTTGCCGCTGCCCGCGCCGGCGAGCACGAGACAGGGACCGTCGAGATAGCGCACCGCTTCATTCTGAGCGGGATTCAGGCCTGCGGACATGATGGCGGATGGTGTTGCTGGTTGACGGCGGAGGGCCGGGAGGATGCCGTGCGCGACAGGCTGGGGAAGCAGGCGGACACGCAGGCAGGACGCGCATGTTAACACGTCGGCGGCACGTATTTCGGGCGCGCGGCCGGACGGGCGCGGGCAGGCTTGCCGGGCGGGCGCCCCCTGTCCGTCCGGCGGGGTCGTGCCTGTCCGCTCGGCCAATCTGGCCCCGTCCGCGCCGGGATCGGACACAATATGTACTCCCCGGCGCCGTCCGCGCCGGCCCGCTTCAATTTGCCTGAACCGTCACCGGATCGACTCATGGGATACCCGTTCGCCACCGCCGCCCTCGGCCCGCTGCTGTTCGTGCAGGGGCGCTACGTGCGCCGCGTCACGCCGCGGCTGCCCGAGGCGGCCGGCCCGCGCGACGGCGTGGCCGGCGACGGCCCGCCGCTGCGCGTGCTGGTGGTCGGCGATTCGGCAGCCGCGGGCGTCGGCGTCGCGACGCAGCACGATGCGCTCGCAGGGCAACTGGCGAACGCGCTGGCGGCCACGCACCGCGTGCGCTGGAAACTGCTCGCGCGCACCGGCCTGACCACGCGGGAGCTGGTCGACTGGCTCGCCGCCGAGCCGGCCGAGCCGTTCGACGTGGCCGTCACGTCGCTGGGCGTCAACGACGTGACGGGCGGCGTGCCGCCCGCACGCTGGCTCGCGCAGCAGGCCGAGCTGGTCCGGCTGCTCGCCACGCGCTTCCAGGTCGGGCACGCGATCCTGTCGGCGGTGCCGCCGATGGAGCGCTTCCCGGCGCTGCCGCAACCGCTCGCGTGGTATCTCGGCCTGCGCGCGAGGCGGCTCAACGCGGTGCTCGCAGGCTGGGCCGGCACGCAGCCGGACTGCACGTTCCTCCGGGTCGATTTGCCGCTCGAACGTCACCTGATGGCCGCCGACGGCTTCCATCCCGGCGCATCGGCGTGCGCGGTATGGGCCGCGCAGGTCGCGGCCGCCGTGCGGCAGCGGGTGGGCGCATGACGCGGCACGCTACGGGCAGGTTGGCCGCCACGGCTCGCCGCGCGGCGCGCGCCATGTCACGCCACGCCGAGAGCCGCGAACCGAGCAGAGCCGAGCCGAAAGCCGGGCAGTCGCGCTGCCCGGCACCCGATCTCGCGCAAAATGCCGGCATTCCTTGCGCAGTTGCCGCATCACATCGCGCGTTTCGCCCGACGCGCCTATGCAGGCGGCGGCGCCATGCCAAAATAGCCGGTCGTCTCCGCGCCACCGCTCCGGCGCGCCATCCTTTAGTTTCCTTCGCAGCCAGGAATTGCCATGTCGTCATTGCTCAGGATTGGTTTGATGGGTTTCGGTTTCGCCGGCGCGACGTTCCACGCGCCCGTGATCGCCACGAGCGGCCGCACTGAAGTCGCCGCGATCGCGACGGGTCAGTCCGATCGCGCGCACGCCGCGTATCCGGGCGCGCGCATTGTCCCCGACCTCGACACGCTGCTCGGCCTCGACGATATCGAATGCGTGGTGATCGCCACGCCGAACGACACGCACTTCACGCTCGCACGCCAGGTGCTCGAAGCGGGCCGCCACGTCGTCGTCGACAAGCCGGTCACGCTCACCGCCGACGAGGCGCTCGCGCTCGCACGGCTCGCGAACGCGCGCAGCCGGCTGTTCGCGCCGTTCCACAACCGCCGCTGGGACGGCGATTTCCTCACCGTGCGTCGCGTCGTCGAATCGGGCGAGTTGGGCCGCCTCACCTACTTCGCGTCGCACTTCGACCGCTTCCGGCCGACGCCGCGCCCGCGCTGGCGCGAGGAGCCGACCCGCGGCGGCGGCCTGCTGCTCGACCTCGGCCCGCACCTGATCGATCAGGCGCTCGCGCTGTTCGGCACGCCGGAAACGGTGAGCGCCACCGTCAAGACGCGCCGCGACAACGGCACGGCGCCCGATTTCGTGCACCTGCTGCTCGGCTATCCGGACAAGGACGTCGCGCTGCATGCAAGCGCGCTGTCGGCGATCGAACCCGCGCGCTTCACGCTGCACGGCACGCGCGGCAGCTATCAGAAATTCGGGCTCGACACGCAGGAAGACCAGCTCAAGGCCGGCCTCACCGCCGACGACGTCGAATTCGGCGGCGGCAACCCGCCCGGCCTGCTGCGCGTGCTCGACGGCGACCTCGAAGTCG
Source organism: Burkholderia sp. LAS2 (assembly GCF_018417615.1). NCBI lineage: Bacteria > Pseudomonadati > Pseudomonadota > Betaproteobacteria > Burkholderiales > Burkholderiaceae > Burkholderia > Burkholderia sp. LAS2. Next base: position 648,601 of record NZ_CP071052.1, on the reverse strand, counting down.
AACGTCCGGTGCCGACGCTCGACGGCCAGTACGCGGAGTTCTACCGCGCGCTCGCCGCGTCGATCCGCGACGGCGCGCCGTTCCCGGTCACAGCGCAGGACGCGGTCGACGTGATGACGATCATCGAGCTCGCCGCGCAGAGCGAACACGACGGCCGCCGGGTGCCGTTCGTGCGCCGTAGCGTCTGATGGCCGCCGGGCGGGCCGGTGCCGCCCCGGCCGCCCACCGCGCCACGCCGCCACGCGTCGGCGTCGGCGCTGCGTCTGCCGCCACACCGCCCCGTCGGCCCGGCTCCCAACATTCCGTTACAAATGGTGCGGGAACGAAAGTCAGCGGTCGTCCGGTCTGACGCGTTTCTCAAAATGTCGATTCGACACTTATCCGTCAGGAGAATGTGATGCAACGGTTGATTCGCGCAGCGGCATGCTGCGTCCTGGTTTCCTCGCTCGCGGCGTGTGTCGTGCAACCGCAGCGGCCGGTCCGGCAGGCGCCTCCGCCGCCGCGACCGAATCCGCAGGTCGTCGCGAACGACCGCATGCAGGAGGTCCAGGGCCGGATCGACAATCTGCATCGCCGGATCGACGCGCGCGTGAACGGCGGCTACTACCCGCCGCCGTACGGCGCGCAGTTGCACCACCGCCTCGACGTGATCCGCCAGGAAGCGAACGACATGTCGGCCCAGCACAACGGCGGCCTGTCCGGCGACGAGCAGCGGGTGCTGAACCAGGAACTCGACACGGCCGCACGCGCGATCGGCGAGTGACGCGCCGGCGCCCGCCGGAGCGGAGAAAAGCGGCGGCGCCGGCCGCCGCCGCTTGTCGCGAAGCGACATTCTTTTGCTCAAATTGACAATGCCGACCCGCTCGCGTACAGTCGCCCGCACGCGTCGGGAGAGCGTGTGACCGGGTCGTTCCGACACCGGTTGCGCCGCCGAAGGGGCACACCCGCAAACTCTCAGGCAAAAGGACCGACCGCGTCGGGGAACCGCGTCCGCGCACTGCGCGCACGACACTCCCCGCACTCTGGAGAGCGGCAGTAGCCCGCAGCGCATTGGCTGCGCGGGCAAGCTGCCCACCGAAGGGGCGCGCGTTCGCCGGGCTTGGCCCGCAGCGCAATCTCTCAGGTATCGAGGACAGAGGGGCATGTACCGGATCGCTCGAGGCCATCGGCCGCGGCGGTCGGCACATGGCCGTTCTGATCCGCGCGCAAGCGCCTTGCCTGAGGCCTCGATGACTGCACTGAATCACACCCCGCTCAACGCCGCGCACCGCGCGCTCAATGCCCGCATGGTCGACTTCGGCGGCTGGGACATGCCCGTCAACTACGGCTCGCAGATCGAAGAACACGCGGCCGTGCGCACCGACGCCGGCATGTTCGACGTGTCGCACATGTGCGTCGTCGATTTCACCGGCAGCCGCGTGCGCGCATTCTTCGAGCATGCGATCGCGAACCACGTCGGCAAGCTCAAGACGCCCGGCAAGGCGCTCTACTCGTGCCTGCTCAACCCGCAGGGCGGCGTCATCGACGACCTGATCGTCTACTACTTCACCGAAGAATTCTTCCGCGTGGTCGTCAACGCCGGCACCGCCGAGAAAGACATCGCGTGGTTCAACCAGCTGAACGAGCAAGGCGGCTACGGCCTGACGATCGCGCCGCGCCGCGATTTCGCGATCGTCGCCGTGCAGGGTCCGAACGCCCGCGAAAAGGTCTGGGCGACAGTGCCCGCCGCGCGCGCCGCCACCAGCGAGCTCAAGCCGTTCAACGCCGCGCAGGTCGCCGGCACGCCGTTCGGCGATCTCACCGTCGCGCGCACCGGCTACACCGGCGAAGACGGCTTCGAAGTGATCGTCCCGGCCGTGCACGTCGTCGCGCTGTGGGATGCGCTGCAGCAAAACGGCGTGCGGCCGTGCGGGCTCGGCGCGCGCGACACGCTGCGCCTCGAGGCCGGCATGAACCTGTACGGCCAGGACATGGACGACACCGTCTCCCCGCTCGACGCGGGCCTCGCGTGGACGGTCGACCTCACCGCGCCGCGCGACTTCGTCGGCCGCGCCGCCCTGGAAGCCAACGGCACGCGCGCCGCGTTCGTCGGCCTGATCCTGCAAAAGGAAAACGGCAAGGCGGGCGGCGTGCTGCGCGCGCACCAGAAGGTCGTCACGCCGCACGGCGAAGGCGAGATCACGAGCGGCACGTTCTCGCCGTCGATGCAGGAATCGATCGCGTTCGCGCGCGTGCCGACGGCCGTCCAGATCGGCGACATCGTCCAGGTGCAAATTCGAGACAAGAATCTTCCCGCGCGCGTGGTAAAACTGCCGTTCGTGCGCAACGGCAAGGTCCTCGCTGCGTAACGACCGGGAGGCGGCCGGGCCGCCCCCCGGCCAGCCGGGAGATGGCGCCCGGCGCAACCCCATCCGGCGCACCATGGCGGCGCGCCAGCAAAACGAACACACCCTTTTATCCAGGAGCATCCGATGAGCAACGTCCCGGCCGATCTGAAGTACACCGACGAACACGAGTGGATCCGCACCGAGGCGGACGGCACGCTGACGGTCGGCATCACCGATCACGCGCAGAGCACGCTCGGCGACATCGTCTTCCTCGAGCTGCCCGAAGTCGGCAAGTCGGTGAGCGCGGGCGACGCCGTCGGCGTCGTCGAATCGGTGAAGGCGGCATCCGACATCTACTCGCCGGTGTCCGGCGAGGTCGTCGCCATCAACGAAGCCGCCACCGATGCGCCGGAAGAAGTGAACGGCGACGCATACGGCGTGTGGCTGTTCAAGATCAAGCTCGCGGACGGCGCATCGACCGACAAGCTGATCGACGCCGACGCGTACAGCAAGCTGATCGACTAATTTTCCTTACCCGAACCGCGTGCGGCCGGGCAGCCGGCCCGCGCGGGACCAGAGTCACGCCATGAAGCTCGAACACCCGGACCGCCTGATGAACCGCACGCCCCTCTCGCTCGCCGCGCTCGAAACGCACGACGCGTTCGCCGAACGCCACATCGGCCCCGACGCCGCCAGCCAGCAGGCCATGCTCGACACGCTCGGCTTCGCGTCGCGCGCCGCGCTGATCGACGCCGTGATCCCGGCCTCGATCCGCCGCGCCGAAACGCTGCCGCTCGGCCCGTTCGCGCAGCCGAAGAGCGAGGCCGAAGCGCTCGCCGCGCTGCGTGCGCTCGCGGACAAGAACCAGGTGTTCCGCTCGTATATCGGCCAGGGCTACCACGACACGCACACGCCGGCCGTGATCCTGCGCAACGTGCTCGAAAACCCGGCGTGGTACACGGCCTACACGCCGTACCAGCCCGAAATTTCCCAGGGCCGCCTCGAGGCGCTCCTGAACTTCCAGCAGATGGTCGCCGACCTGACGGGTCTCGCGATCTCGAACGCATCGCTGCTCGACGAAGCCACCGCCGCGGCCGAAGCGATGACGCTGCTGCAGCGCACCGGCAAGCCGAAGTCGAACGTGTTCTACGTCGCCGACGACGTGCTGCCGCAAACCGTCGAAGTGATCCGCACGCGCGCGCTGCCGATCGGCATCGACGTGAAGACGGGCCCGGCCGCCGAAGCAGCTCAAGCGAACGCATTCGGCGTGCTGCTGCAGTACCCGGGCGTGAACGGCGACGTGCGCGACTACCGCGCGCTCACCGAAGCGATCCACGCGGCCGGCGGCCACGTGGTCGTCGCGGCCGACCTGCTCGCGCTGACCGTGCTGACGCCGCCCGGCGAATGGGGCGCGGACGTCGCGATCGGCAACACGCAGCGCTTCGGCGTGCCGATGGGCTTCGGCGGTCCGCACGCCGCCTACATGGCCGTGCGCGACGAATTCAAGCGCCAGATGCCGGGCCGCCTCGTCGGCGTGACGGTCGACGCGCAGGGCAAGCCCGCGCTGCGCCTCGCGCTGCAGACGCGCGAACAGCACATCCGCCGCGAGAAGGCGACGTCGAACGTGTGTACCGCGCAGGCGCTGCTCGCGATCATGGCCAGCATGTACGCGGTCTACCACGGCCCGCACGGCCTGAAGACGATCGCGCTGCGCGTGAACCGCATCGCGGCGCTGTTCGCCGCCGGCGTGAAGCAGCTCGGCTTCGCGACCGTCAACGACACGTTCTTCGACACGGTGACGATCGACACCGGCGCGCGCACCGCGCAGATTCACGCATTCGCGAACGCGAAGCGCATCAACCTGCGCCGCGTGAGCGACACGCAAGTCGGCGTATCGGTCGACGAAACGACGACGCGCGACGACCTCGCCGATCTCCTCGACGTGTTCGCGCAGGCCGCGGGCGGCACCGCGCCGGCCGTCGATGCGCTGGACGCGGGCCTCGGCGGCGTCGCCGCGCTGCCGGCCGGCCTCGAGCGCACGAGCGCGTACCTGACGCACCCCGTGTTCAACCGCCACCATTCCGAAACCGAAATGCTGCGCTACCTGCGCAGCCTGTCGGACAAGGATCTCGCGCTCGACCGCTCGATGATCCCGCTCGGCTCGTGCACGATGAAGCTGAACGCGACGTCGGAAATGCTGCCCGTCACGTGGCCCGAGTTCGGCGGCATCCATCCGTTCGCACCGGCCGAGCAGACCGTCGGCTACCGCGAGATGATCGACCAGCTCGAACAGATGCTCGTCGCGGCCACCGGCTACGCGGCCGTGTCGCTGCAACCGAACGCAGGCTCGCAGGGCGAGTACGCGGGCCTGTTGATCATCCACGCGTACCACGCATCGCGCGGCGAAGGCCATCGCGACGTGTGCCTGATCCCGGCATCCGCGCACGGCACGAACCCGGCGTCCGCGCACATGGCCGGCATGAAGGTCGTGGTCGTCGCGTGCGACGCGCAGGGCAACGTCGACATCGCCGACCTGAAGGCGAAGGCCGAGCAGCATTCGGCGAACCTCGCGGCGATCATGATCACGTATCCGTCGACGCACGGCGTGTTCGAGCAGAACGTCCGCGAGATCTGCGAGATCGTCCACGCGCACGGCGGCCAGGTGTACGTCGACGGCGCGAACATGAACGCGATGGTCGGCCTGACCGCGCCCGGCCAGTTCGGCGGCGACGTGTCGCACCTGAACCTGCACAAGACCTTCTGCATCCCGCACGGCGGCGGCGGCCCGGGCGTCGGCCCGGTCGCGGTCGGCGCGCACCTCGCGCAGTTCCTGCCGAACCAGCGCTCGACCGGCTACGCCCGCGCGGAAGACGGCATCGGCGCGGTGTCGGCCGCGCCGTACGGCTCGGCGTCGATCCTGCCGATCTCGTGGATGTACATCGCGATGATGGGCGCGAAGAACCTGACCGCCGCGACGGAAACCGCGATCCTCAACGCGAACTACATCGCGAAGCGCCTCGCGCCGCACTATCCGGTGCTGTATTCGGGCCCGGGCGGGCTGGTCGCGCACGAGTGCATTCTCGACCTGCGTCCGATCAAGGAAACGAGCGGCATCAGCGTCGACGACGTCGCGAAGCGCCTGATGGACTACGGCTTCCACGCGCCGACGATGAGCTTCCCGGTGCCGGGCACGCTGATGGTCGAGCCGACCGAATCGGAATCGCAGGAAGAACTCGACCGCTTCATCGCCGCGATGATCGCGATCCGCGAAGAAATCCGCGCGGTCGAGGAAGGCCGCGCCGATCGCGAGGACAACCCGCTGCGCCACGCGCCGCACACGGCGGCCGTCGTCACCGCGAACGAATGGCCGCACGCGTACTCGCGCGAGCAGGCCGCGTACCCGGTCGCGTCGCTCGGCACGAACAAGTACTGGCCGCCGGTCGGCCGCGCGGACAACGCGTACGGCGACCGCAACCTGTTCTGCTCGTGCGTGCCGATGTCGGATTACGCATAACGCCCGCCTCGCGCCGGAGCGTCCGACCGTGACCCCACCGCACGCAGCCACCGGTTGCGTGCGGTTTTACGTTCGCCGCCCGACCAACCGTTTCACGCTTACCCGCCAATCCGGCTAACATCACACGCGATCCAGCCAATGAAGGAGTTCCGCATGGTGCGTCCGATGTTTCCGGGCCAGGGTGCAACGGCGCGGCGGCCGCGGCCGCGCGCAGACCGCAACGTGCCGATGCTCGTCGCATCGCTGTCGCTGGCCGCCGCCGGCCTCGGCGTGTCCGGCAATGCGCTCGCCGCGATGAATTTCTGCGCGGCGCCGGCGCTGCAGTCGAGCGAGACGACGCACGCCGAGCCGGGCGTGCAGGCGCTGATTCGCAGCGTCGACGCGCGCATCGGCGAGCAGCCGAAGGCCATGGCGCGCGTGCACACCGAGGGCACGCTGCCGCATGAAGGCATCTACGACCAGAGCGAAGCCGCGCTCAAGGACATGGACCTGATGCGCGATGCGGCGCTCGCGTGGCGCGTGACGAACGCGCCGCGCTACCTGCAACTCGTCGACCGCTTCCTGTCCGCGTGGGTGTCGACTTACCAGCCGAGCTTCAACCCGATCGACGAGACGCGCTTCGACAGCCTGATCGTCGCGTACGACATGACCGCGAGCGCGCTGCCGGTGAAGACGCGCAACGCGACCGCCGCGTTCATCGCGAAGCTCGGCGCCGGCTACGTCGCGCAGGTCGACGCACAGAAGCGCCCGCTCACCGGCACCTGGCGCAACAACTGGCAGAGCCACCGGATCAAGCTGATCGCGCTGTCCGCGTTCACGCTCGGCGACCGCAAGATGATGAACGCCGCGCAGCGGCTGTTCGTCGAGCATCTCGCCGACAACATCGGCCCGGACGGCAAGACCTGGGATTTCGAGGAACGCGATGCGCTGCATTACGCGGTCTACGATCTACAGCCGCTGGTGACGGCCGCGCTCGCCGCGCGCCGCTTCAACCGCAACTGGCTGCGCGAGCGCGGCGCGAACGGCGCGACGCTCGCGGCCGCGCTCGACTGGCTCGTGCCGTACGCGCTCGGCGAGAAAACCCACGAGGAATTCGTGAATTCGCCGGTGCCGTTCGACGCGAAGCGCCGCGAGGCCGGCTTGCCGGGTTACACGGGGCAGTGGGACCCGAAAAACGCCACCGAACTCTTTCATCTGGCCGCGCGGCTCGACGGGCGCTATGCCCGCGTCGCGCAGCAGCTTTCCCCAACGCCGCCCGCATGGCTCGCCGCGTGCCTGCCATTGCAGGCGCGCTAGCACCATTCTTACAGCAAGGCAGGTATCGAAATGGCAGTCAGCGTGTTTGACCTCTTCAAGATCGGCATCGGCCCGTCCAGTTCGCACACGGTCGGACCGATGCGCGCGGCGCTGATGTTCGTCCAGGGCCTCGAGCGTGACGGGCTGCTCGCCGCGACGGCCCATGTGAAGGTCGAGCTGTACGGCTCGCTGGGCGCCACCGGCAAGGGCCACGGCACCGACCGCGGCGTGATGCTCGGCCTGCTCGGCGACGCGCCCGACACCGTCGATCCCGACACGATCGACGCGCGGCTCGAAGACGTCCGCAAGACGAAGCAACTCGCGCTGCTCGGCACGCACCCGGTGCCGTTCGTGCTGAAGGAGAACATCGCGTTCTACCGCCAGGCGCTGCCCGAACATCCGAACGGGATGAAGCTGCGCGCGAGCGACGCGAACGGCGCGGTGCTGGTCGAGCGTACCTATCTGTCGGTCGGCGGCGGCTTCGTCGTGACGGCCGGCGCACCGAACACCAAGGTGCTGAGCGCGGCCGAGCAGATGACGCACCCGTTCCGCACCGGCGCGGAGCTGCTCGCGCTGACCGCGTCGACCGGCAAGTCGATCGCGCAGCTGATGTGGGAAAACGAGCGCGCGTGGCACACCGACGAAGAAACGCGCGACGGGCTGCTGAAGATCTGGGCCGTGATGCAGTCGTGCGTGTCGCGAGGCTGCGGGATCGGCAATCCCGACGCCGACGGCAACCTGCCCGGCCCGTTCCAGGTCAAGCGCCGCGCGCCGCAGCTGTACCGCACGCTGACGGGCAGCCCGGAGCGCGCGCTCCAGGACCCGCTGTCGATGATCGACTGGATCAACCTGTACGCGATCGCGGTCAACGAGGAAAACGCGGCCGGCGGCCGCGTCGTCACCGCGCCGACCAACGGCGCGGCCGGCATCATCCCCGCCGTGCTGCACTACTACACGCGCTTCACGCCCGGCGCGAACGAACAGGGCGTAATCGACTTCCTGCTGACGGCCGCCGCGATCGGCATCCTCTACAAGCTCAACGCATCGATTTCGGGCGCGGAAGTGGGCTGCCAGGGTGAAGTCGGGGTGGCCTGCTCGATGGCGGCCGGCGCGCTCGCGGCCGTGCTCGGCGGCACGCCGCAGCAGGTCGAGAACGCGGCCGAGATCGGGATGGAACACAACCTCGGCCTGACCTGCGACCCGGTCGGCGGGATGGTGCAGATCCCGTGCATCGAGCGCAACGCGATGGCGTCGGTAAAGGCCGTCAACGCGGCGCGCATGGCGCTGCGCGGCGACGGCTCGCACTACGTGTCGCTCGACTCCGTGATCAAGACGATGCGCGAGACGGGCGCCGACATGAAGACCAAGTACAAGGAAACGTCGCGCGGCGGGCTGGCGGTGAATATCGTCGAGTGCTGATGTCCGACCCGGCGGTCATGGAGGACGCTCCGCGTCTCGCATGACCGTCGGGTGCACAATCACCCATCCTTGCGTTCGGCCTGCTCCTGGTTGCCATGCCCTTCGGCCATGAAATTCGGCCCGAATTTCGCGAACTTCTCGAGCACGTGGGTCAAGGGCCGTCGCGCCGGCCGAATACGGATCTCATCGCCGACGCGCTTGATTTCCAGCGCGATATCGCTGCGTTCATAGGCGAGGTCGGCAGGAATTTGCACGGCCTGCGCGTTGATGTACGCCCAGTCGTGCGCATGGTCATCCATCCGACATCGATTCGAAAACACCCGCCGCCCCGGCCGTCTTTTCCGTTCCGGACTTGGCCCGCCGCACCCGGTGAATCAGCCGGTGCAAATATCGCGTCACGACCACTGCCGCCGCGCATGCAGCACGCGAAGAATCTCCACGATGCCCTCGGCCGGCCGGATGCGATAGACGAGCACATAGTTCGGCGCGATCACCAGGTCGCGCGTGCCGGCCACCCGCCCTTGCCGATACAACTCCGCATGGGCCGGTAACGCCGCCGCCCTTTCTTCCAGCAGTTCGTCGAGTTCGAGCGCGGCCAGCGGATCGTCTTCACCGATGTATTCCATGATCGCGGCGCGATCCTCGTACGCCTTCGGATGCCACTGCAACGCGAGGGTCAAGCAGCATCCCCGCGCTTGCCTGCAAGCCGCTCACGCAGCGCCGCACGGCGCGATGCGAAGTCGGCGCTGACTTCGGCGTCCGGAATCGACGCACGCGGGTCATCCAGCGCCTGCTGCACCTGCTCGCGAAACCAGCGATCGTGAGCCACCGCCTGGTGTGCCGCCTTCAACGCCGCCGCACGATCGGGTCGGGTCGCCCGCCCGACCGCATCCGGATCGAATGCCGACGCGTCCACATCGAACCGGCTGATGCCAATGTCGCGCAGATCGAGACAAGCGTCAGCCCGCCATCCATAGCGCTCACTTTCCGCCGTCACCCGAGCGCGCACAAGCTGGCCGGATGGCCAACCGAAGCCCGCACGCAACCCCCGACCAGCCCCGCGTTCCGACACTTTTCAGCGGCCGTCGTACCGGCCCGCAGCCAACCGGCGTAAGCTGTACGTCCCGCTACCCAGGGAGACGGCAGCCCATGTCGCATTCCAAGGACCTCGAGTCGCGCGCCACCACCGGTGCACGACTGCTCGTCGATGCGTTGCTCGCCAATCACGTCGAACGCGTGTTCTGCGTGCCGGGCGAGAGCTTCCTCGCCGTGCTCGATGCGCTCGCGGACGACACCGCCCGCATCCAGACGGTCGTCTGCCGCCACGAGGCGGCCGCCGCGAACATGGCCGAAGCGGTCGGCAAGCTGACCGGCCGCCCCGGCATCGCGTTCGTCACGCGCGGGCCCGGCGCGACCCATGCGTCGATCGGCGTGCACACCGCGTTCCAGGATTCGACGCCGATGATCCTGTTCGTCGGCCAGTGCGCACGCGAACACCTCGACCGCGAAGCGTTCCAGGAAATCGACTACCGCCGGATGTTCGGCCAGATGGCCAAATGGGTCGCGCAGATCGACGATCCGCGCCGCATCCCCGAATACCTGAGCCATGCGTTCCACGTCGCGACGTCCGGCCGGCCCGGCCCGGTCGTGCTCGCGCTGCCGGAGGACGTGCTGTCCGACGCGTGCGCGCCGCAGCCCGTCGTGCCGGCCGCGAAACGCGTCGCGGCCGCGCCGTCGGTCGCGCAGATCGACGAGTTGCGCGAGCGGCTCGCGCGCGCGGAACGGCCATTCGCGATCGTCGGCGGCAGCGGCTGGACGCCCGACGCGTGCGCGAACCTGCGCACCTTCGTCGAACGCTGGCAATTGCCGGTCGCGTGCGCGTTCCGCTTCCAGGACACGATCGACAACGCGCACCCGAACTACGCGGGCGACGTCGGGCTCGGGATCAACCCCGCGCTCGCGAAACGCATCCGCGACGCCGACCTGCTGCTCGTGATCGGGCCGCGCCTCGGCGAAGCGACGACCGGTGGCTACACGCTGCTCGACATCCCGAAAACGCGCCAGACGCTGATCCACGTGCATCAGGGCGCGGACGAGCTCGGCCGCGTATACGCCGCCGACCTGCCGATCGTGTCGGGCATGCCCGAGATCGCCGCGCCGCTGGCCGCGCTCGAACCGCCCGAGCGGCCTGCCTGGGCCGGCGCGGCCGCCGATGCGCACCGCGCGTACCGCGAATGGCATGCGCCGCTGCCGATGCCCGGCGACGTGCAGCTCGGCGACGTGATGGTGCAGTTGCGCGAACGCCTGCCGCACGACGCGATCCTGACCAACGGCGCAGGCAACTATGCGATCTGGCTGCATCGCCACTTCGCGTACCGGCACTTCCGTTCGCAGCTCGCGCCGACGAGCGGCGCGATGGGCTACGGGCTGCCGGCCGCGCTCGCCGCGAAGTCGCTGTATCCGCAGCGCGCCGTCGTCGCGCTCGCCGGCGACGGCTGCTTCATGATGGCCGGCAACGAGCTCGCGACCGCGATGCAGTACGGGCTGAACATCGTCGCGATCGTCGTCAACAACGGCCATTTCGGCACGATCCGCATGCATCAGGAGCGCAACTACCCGGGTCGCGTGCACGGCACGGGGCTCACGAATCCGGATTTCGCCGCCTATGCGCGTGCGTTCGGCGCGCACGGCGAGACGGTCGAGCGCACCGCCGATTTCGCGCCCGCGCTCGAACGCGCGCTGACCTGCGGGCTGCCCGCGGTGATCGAGATCCGCATCCCGCAGGACGCCAGCACGCCGGCCGCGACGCTCGAGCAGATCCGGGAGCAGGGCCGCCGCGCGCGCGGCGCATGACGACGGTGAACATGCACGCCGCGCCGCCCGTCGCCGCGCTGTCGCACGACGACGCGCTGGCCTGCCCCGGCACGCTGCTCGCGCCCGACCGCACGCTCGTCGCGCCGTACGACCTCGAATACGGCGACGTGCGCGCCGAAGGCTACGTGGCGGCCGCGCCGGCGCTCGGCCTGCTGCACGCCGCGCACCGGCCGTTCCGGCTCGATTACGGCGCTACGCGGCACGTGCACGTGATCAACGGGATGGGTGTCGCGCTCGGCGATTCGGTGATCGGGCTGACGGCCGTCGCCGCGCTGCGTGCGGCCCATGCGGGCCTGCGCTTCACGCTGTACCGGCCGGCGCGCGCGCCGCGCTACGTCGATGCGCTGTATGCGCTCGCGGCCGACGTCGTCGCGCCGTCGCGCGCATTGCCGTGCCCGGCCGAAGCGCTGCCCGCCGACGCGCACTGCATCGATGTCGGCAATCACCTGTATTGGCCCGCGTTCGCGCGGCTGCCGATGATCGATTTCTTCCTCGACGCGCTCGGCGTCGATCCGGCTGCCGTGCCGGCTGCCGCAAAGCGCAACCGCTGGCTCGCGCGGCTATCGCTGCCCGCGCTGCCGGCCGAATGGCTGCGGCCGTACGTGCTGTTCTGCCCGAATGCGAGCACCGCGGTGCGCAGCGTGCCGCCCGCGCTGCGCGTCGCGTTCGTGGAACGGCTCGCGCAGCGTTACGGGCTGCCGGTGGTGGGATTCGGCCCGATCGCGCATCCCGCTTACGTGGATGTGAGCCGCGACGCGACCGACACCGCGCGCTTCATCGCGTGGGTCAAGGGCGCAAGCCTGCTGTTCGCGCCGGACACGGCGGCCGTGCATCTCGCCGACGGTTTCGACGTGCCGACGATCGCGTGCTTCACGACGATCGGGCCGGTGCTGCGCGTGCGCGACTATCCGTATTGCGTACCGGTCATGCTCGACGTACCGGCCGAATTGCACGGGCTGCATCGCAGCGAGCGGCCGGACGATCTGGCGTCGGTCGAAGCCGCGTACCGCGCGATCGACTGGGACGCGCTGGCGTGGCCCGCCCCGCGCGACGGGACAGCGTCGGCCATCTGAGCGAAGCCGGCGCGGCGGCGAGCGGAAGGGGCGAACCGGCCGCAGCGCGCGCCCGGCGCCAGCACCGCCGTGAGCGCGCCGCCGGCCGCCCGGCTCACCATACCGGCACGTTCACGCGCGATCGCGCAGCGTCTCCGACGGCCGCTTGCCGAACAGGCGTCGGTAATCGGTCGCGAACTGGCTCAGATGCCAGAAGCCCCACGCCTCCGCGACGTCCTGCACCGAGCCGGCCGCGCGCCCGCACAGGTCGCGCCGCGCGCCGTTCAGCCGCAGCGTGCGCAGGTAGGTCGCGGGCGCCATTCCCAGCACGTCCTGGAAGCAGTACTGCAGCGTGCGCCGACTCACGTGCAACTGCTCGCACAGCTCGGGCACGCCGACCGGCCGCGTGCGATGCGCGAGCACGTAGTCGCGCGCCTGGTCGACGATCCAGCGGCGCGTCGACGGCGCGGCGCCGCTGCCGTCGTCGGCCGGTTGCGCGCACGCATCGAACAGCGCGGCCAGCACTTCGGCCTGCAGGTCGTCGCGCTGCGCATCGGGCAGCGGGCCGGCCATCGCCACCGCGCCGTCGAGCCGGCGCCCGAGCAGCGCGCACAGCCGCGCGAGCCGCGCGTCGCCGACCTGCATCACGCGCTGCGTGAACAACCGCTCGTCGAGCGCGCGGTGCTCGACTTCCTCCGCGTAGCGGCGCAGCACGTCGCCGCGCACGACGACGCCGTAGATCGAGAACTGCGCGGGCGTCACGAGTTCGAATTCGACGTTGCCGGGCCGGAACGCGAGCGCGCCCGGGCCGATGCGGCATGCATCGACGCGCGCCGAGCCGTCGCACACGAGCGGGATGCCGAACCAGTACGCGTCGCCGCGCACTTCGCACGCCTGGCGCAGCAGGTGGCTGGTCGATTCGCGAAACAGCTTCATCGTGTCGAGCGGCAGCTCGGTCAGCGTGCCGACGAAGCGGCCGGCCGCGAGCTGGTCGTAGGTTTGCCGCCAGCCGATCAGGTTGCGCGCCTGCTCGTCCGCATCGTGCGCGACGCTGACGACGGCCTGCCCGGCGAACGCGTCGTCGCCTTGCGCGCTGCGCCGCGTGTCCTCGGCGGTCGGTTCTTCCGTATACGCCACGTGTTGGTCCATCGTGTCCTCCCTCACCTGCGCGGAACCCTGCGTATCATGCAAGTCCCGTGCCGAACCGCACGGCCCGGCGAGCAAGCCGCCATTCCACGCTGTCCGGCCGATGCTCGCCATGCGGGCGCACCCGAAGGCGGCATGCCGCGCACGCCGCCGGTGCGATCCGCGCGGCGACCGCGCATGCGCGCCGCCGCCCGCGCCCGCGCCCGGCCACCGGCTACCGGCTACCGGGCCGGCTTCAGCCGCACGACCCGTGTGCCGCAATTGCCGTATGCCTGCGCGATCGCCAGTTCGACGATCGCGCTGTCCGCCGCCCACGGCGCCGCGTCCGCTTCCGGCAAATCGGCACGCAGCGTGGCGCGACCGTTGATCCGGTAGCGCAGGCCGCGCACGACATCGACGAACAGCAATCCGACGCCCCGGCCGTCGCAGGCGGCCGCGTCGATCCGGCCGCCATCGCCGTCAGGCGCGGCCGGCAACGCGAACCGCAGCGTCTTGGTATCGATCACGCGCACCACCGGCAGCAGGTCGCCGTTCGCGTCGCGCCGGCTCTGCACGATGTCGCAGGTCATCGATGCGCCGACGCCGGAGGCCATGCCGACGAACATGAACGGCTGCGATTCGACGAACTGCCGTACGCCGACGCTCAGCCGCGTGGTCACGACGTCGCTCATCCGCTCGGCTTCGTCGGCGACGCCGAAGCGGTGTTGCGCGTCGAGTTCGCCCGGATGGAATACCGGGTGACGTGGAAAGGATCGGGGCAGGTCTGCCATGCTGGTTGTCGTCGCACGCGTGGGCGCACCGGGCGACCGCGAGCCCGCGACGACCGGAATCGTTAGCGGCGCCGGCTGCGCGGCAAAGCGCGACCGACGCCGACTGTCGAACAAGGAATCGAACCGCGCGAAGTGCCGGGCCCAACCGGCCCCGACACTTCGCCACGGACTACGGCGATCAGAAGAACCCGAGCGCCTCGGCCTGGTAGCTGACCAGCAGGCACTTCGTCTGCTGATAGTTCGACAGCGCCATCTTGTGCGTCTCGCGGCCGATGCCCGACTGCTTGTAGCCGCCGAACGCCGCATGCGCGGGGTACAGGTGGTAGCAGTTGGTCCACACGCGGCCGGCCTCGATCTCGCGGCCCATCCGGTACGCGCGCGTGCCGCTGCGCGTCCACACGCCCGCGCCGAGCCCGTAGAACGTGTCGTTCGCGAGTTCGATCGCTTCCTGCTCGTCCTTGAACGTCATCACCGACGCGACCGGCCCGAAGATCTCTTCCTGGAACACGCGCATCTTGTTGTTGCCGAGCAGCATCGTCGGCTTCACGTAGTAGCCCGTGCCGAGGTCGGCGGCCGGCGCCGTACGCTCGCCGCCCGTCAGGCATTGCGCGCCTTCGCCGCGGCCGATGTCGATGTACGACAGGATCTTGTCGAGCTGCTGCTGCGACGCCTGCGCGCCGATCATCGTCTGCAGGTCGAGCGGGTGGCCGGACTTGATGCGCTCGACGCGCGCGACGGCCTTCTCGATGAAGCGGTCGTAGATCGATTCCTGGATCAGGATCCGCGACGGGCACGTGCACACTTCGCCCTGGTTCAGCGCGAACATCGCGAGCCCTTCGAGCGCCTTGTCGAGGTACGCGTCGTCCTGGTCGAGCACGTCGGCGAAGAAGATGTTCGGGCTCTTGCCGCCCAGTTCGACCGTCGACGGGATCAGGCTTTCGGCCGCGGCGCGCAGCACGTGCTTGCCGACCGGCGTCGAGCCCGTGAACGCGATCTTCGCGATCCGCTTGCTGGTCGCGAGCGCTTCGCCCGCTTCCTTGCCGAAGCCGTTCACGATGTTGATCGTGCCGGCCGGGAACAGGTCGCCGATCAGCTCCATCAGCACGAGCACCGACGCGGGCGTCTGCTCGGCCGGCTTCATCACCACGCAGCAGCCGGCTGCGAGCGCCGGCGCGAGCTTCCACGCGGCCATCAGCAGCGGGAAGTTCCACGGGATGATCTGGCCGACCACGCCGAGCGGCTCGTGGAAGTGGTACGCGACGGTGTTGTCGTCGATCTCGGAGATGCCGCCTTCCTGTGCGCGGATGCAGCCCGCGAAGTAGCGGAAGTGGTCGACCGCGAGCGGCAGGTCGGCCGCCATCGTCTCGCGCAGCGGCTTGCCGTTGTCGATCGTCTCGGCCACGGCCAGCAGCTTCAGGTTCTTTTCCATCCGGTCGGCGGCGGCGAGCAGCAGGTTCGAGCGCTCGGCCACGGACGTCTTGCCCCACTTGCGGCGCGCGGCATGCGCGGCGTCGAGCGCCAGTTCGATATCGTCGGCGCCGGAGCGCGGGATGCGGCAGAACGGCTGGCCGTTGATCGGCGACACGTTCTCGAAATACTCGCCCTTCACCGGCGGAACCCACTTGCCGCCGATGTAGTTGTCGTATTGCTGACGGTACGGGTATTCGACGTCGAGGCCCAGTTGTTTCAGGTCAAACGGGTTCATACATGTCTCCTGTTCATCGTGCTTGTGTGAGTAGAGCGCCGGTTGGAATGCGCTGATCCCGTTCATGCAACATGCGTGCCAAACGGAACGGGCGGGAGCGGGCGCACGTCGATCGCGGCCGGCGCGGGTTCGCACCGTGCGGTGTTCACGTCCGCAACACGGCCGGTGTACCGATTCTGAACACCGCGATTGCGCAACGATGGGGCCGGTGTTCGGAATTTCCACAGTGCGCGGCGGCGCGCTGCCCGCCAGCGCGCGCCGCGCCGCGTGGCATGTCGCTTGCGTGCTTGTCGCGGATTCACACGCCACGGCGCACACGCCGACCGACACCATGAACGATCGCGGCCCGCTGACCGACGACGCCATCGCATTCATCCGCGAGCAGGCTTTCCTGATCGTCGCGACCGCCGATGCGGCCGGCAACGCCGACTGTTCGTACCGCGGCCGCCAGCCGCGCGCCGACGGCTCGTTCGCGCCGCTCGTCGATATCCCGGACCGCCGCACGCTGGTGCTGCCCGACTTCGCGGGCAACAACCTGCTCAACACGATCGGCAACCTGCTCGTGAATCCGGCCATCGCGCTGCTGTTCGTCGATTTCGTGCGTCAGACGACCTGGCTCGTGCAGGGCCGCGCGACGCTCGACGAGGATGCGCAAGCGCGCGCGCATCTGTGGCCGGATGCGTTGCGCTATCTCGTGATCGATGTGGAATGCGCGCAAGCTCGCGCGGAGGCAGGGCTGCCGCCGCTCGTGCTGGCGTGACGCGCGGCGGGTGAGGCTTTAACGAGCGGACGATGCGGGCACGGCGGCGTCGGCCTGCGCGGGGCCGTCTACTTCATCGCCCGCTTCGTCGACAGCCGGCCGCCCGCCGAGAAACCCGAACACCACCACCGCGCACAGCACCGTGACGACGGCCAGCGCGATCAACAGCCGGTCGAATGCGTGCGCGTAGCTCGCGACCAACGCCGCACGACCGACGCCCGGCAACGCGGCAGCCGCGCCCGCGAGATCGCCGGTCGCGAGCCGCGCGGCGGCCCGCAGCGTCGCGTCCGGCGTGCCGGCGGCCCCTGCCGCCTGCGCAAGCCCCGCTTGCGCGAGCGCGGCCAGCACCGCGCCGACGATCGCCAGCGCGATCCCCTCGCCGGCCACGCGCGTCGTGCTGAAAATGCCCGTCGCCATCCCCGCGCGCTCCTTCGGCACGACGCTCACCGACAGCCCGTCCATCAGCCCCCACGGCATGCCGGCGCCGATGCCGATCGCGAGCATCGGCGCGATCGCCGCCGGCCCCGCGCCGCCGCGCAGCGCGATGCCGAGCCACACGAGCCCCGCCGCAGCGACCAGCAGCCCGAGCCCGGAAATCACGCCGGCCGACAGCCAGCGCGTGAGCGTCGCCGCGACGAGCGGCACGACCAGCATCGGCGCGGAGATCGCGAGCATCAGCCAGCCGGCGTCGATCTCGCTGAAGCCGTCGATGCCGATGAAGCGCAGCGGCAGCACGACGAGCAGCACGATGTAGCAGCAGCAGGTCGACACCGGCAGCACCTGCACGCCGACGAAGCGCGCGATGCGAAACAGCGACAGGTCGAGCATCGGCCGCGCGACGCGCGTCTCGATCGTCACGAACGCGCACGCGCCGAGCGCCGCGCCGGCCAGCAGCGCGATCACGAGCGGGCTCGACCCGCCGCGCGCGGGCGCCTCGATCACGCCGAACGTGAACAGCGTCAGCGCGGCCGTGAACGCGATCGTGCCGGGCCAGTCGAGCCCCGTCGCGTGCGGATCGCGCGACTCGTGCATGCGCGGCAGTCCGAACGCGAGCGACAGCACGCCGGCCACCGCGCCCGTCACGAAGATCGCGCGCCAGCCGTAATGCCCGATCAGCCCGCCGGCGAGCACCGGCCCGAACGCGAGCCCGATCCCGAACGTCGTGCCGAGCAGGCTGAACGCACGCGTGCGCGCCGCGCCGTCGAATTCCTGCGCGAGCGCGGCCGTGCCGCCGGCCAGCGCCGCGGCCGCCGCGAGCCCTTGCGCGGCGCGCAGCAAATCGACCGCGAGGATCGACGGCGCGAACGCGAGCGCGACCGACATCAGCGTGAAGCCGCCGACGCCGATCGCGAACAGGCGCTTGCGGCCGAACTGGTCGGCCAGCGCGCCCGACGCCATCAGGAAGCTGCCGAACGCGAGCATGAACGCGTTGGTGATCCAGTTCATCGCGACGGGGCTGCCGTGCAGGTCGCGGCCGATCGCCGGCGTCGCGACCGCGCCGCCCGAAAACGACAGCGGCAGCGCGACGGCGGCCATGCAGACGGCGGCCAGCACCCATGTGCGCCGGCGCGCGGCCAGGACTGCAGCAGTTGAAACAGGGTGATCCATCATCGCTCCTCAAAAGCCGGCGCGGATGCGCCATCAGAGCGACAAAAGATAAATCGGATTCAATCCGCGAAAAACCACGCGAAGCTCCGCATATAACGGACTACAATTCCGCAATTGCCCCGCTAGCGTGCGTCGTCCGCACACCGTTCGATTCGATGGAAAACCTCACCGGCATCGTCGCGTTCGTCCGCGCCGCCGAAGCGCTGAGCTTCGTCGCGGCCGGCCGCGCGCTCGGCATTTCGGCGTCGGCGGTCGGCAAGACGATCGCGAAACTCGAGCAGTCGCTCGGCGTGCGCCTGTTCAACCGCACGACGCGGCGCGTGACGCTCACCGACGAGGGGCGGCATTTCTACGAGCGCTGCCAGCGGATCCTCGAGGATTTCCGCGACGCGGAGGCGACCGTGACGGCGTCCGCGCAGCGCCCGCGCGGCAAGCTGCGCGTGAGCCTGCCGGTGATCGGCTACCGCTTCCTGCTGCCGGTGCTGCCCGAATTCCGGCAGCGCTATCCGGACGTCGAGCTCGATCTCGATTTCAACGACCGGATGGTCGACGTCGTCGAAGGCGGCTTCGACGCGGTGATCCGCAGCGGCCCGCTGTCGGATTCGAGCCTGATGTCGCGGCGGCTCGGCCCGTTCGCGTTCGTGCTGTGCGCGACGCCCGCGTATCTCGCGCAGGCCGGCACGCCGCGCACGCCGCGCGAGCTCGACGCGCACGACTGCGTACGCTACTGCTTCCCGACCACCGGCAAGCTGCAGGACTGGGCGCTCGCGGCCGACGACGGCACGCCGCTCACGCTGCGCACCGCGATGACCTGCAACAACATGGAAGCGCTGCGCGGCGCCGTGCTCGCGGGGCTCGGCATCGGCTACATGCCCGACTTCCTCGCGCGCGACGCGCTCGAACACGGCGCGCTCGTCACCGTGCTCGACGACTACCGGATCGCGCCCGGGCAGTTCTCGATCGTGTGGCCGTCGAGCCGGCAGTTGTCGCCGAAGCTGCGCGTGTTCGTCGATTTCCTGTGCGAGCGGCTGTTCAGGTAGCGTTCAGTCCGGCGCCAGTGAATCAGGAACGCCGATGCGACGTCATACGTCGCCGTTTCGGGCCGCGCGTATCTGCCGCTTCATCGCACGGTCATACGCCTCAAAACGCTGCCACGCATCCGCTGTGCGCACATGGGGCCGTTCCCGATGTGAACTGATCCACCACGGCTTGCCTCGATGCTCATACCAGCGCCACACCGCCGCCTGCGCAATCTCGTGTTCCCGGTCAGGACACACGCCGTCGACGACATCCTCTATATGAAAGATGCATGCGAGATGCCATCGCCATCGATCGCACAGTTCGTCTGCGATCAGCCCCACCGTGAAGCCCAGAAAGATCAACGCGTATTGCAAAGGGGTTGCCGTACCCAGTACTGCCGACGCATACCCCTAACTCGCAGTCATCCAGACGGCACACGCCAGCAGCGAGAGCCACCACAACGCCACGAACCGGGAAATGCCGAATTGCCGAAATGCCTTCATCGCTGCTTACCCGTATTGGCGCCACACGTCGTCGGCATAGAGCCGCTGTGCGAGGATGCGCCAGCCACCACACAAGATCACGACGACAACCATGACACTGGTGAACACCGTTTCGAACGTGCCCCACGCCTTGTCGGGGGACAGCAGCATCCCGAATACCCACATCGCCACACACGCGACGAGTTCGACGGCTGGGAACAGGTTGTACTCGTAGTCCGTCTTCCACGGCGCGTCCACGCTCGGCAGCTCCTTGACGACAAGATTGAGCGCGACGCCGTCCTCGTGAGGCAGTGCGACAAGCTGCGCCCCCTGACCATATAACGCCATCTTGCCGGCCAGCGCCTGAAGGACCCAGCGCGCGACCGGAGCCTGCGGACCAATCGCCGGATCTAGCGCATGCGCGTCAATCTTCAGATCGGCATCCCTGACCGCGCCCAGCGTCGCATGTTGCGCGAGCCCCTTGAGCCGGCTATGCCAGAAGTGACGGATACGCTCGCGTGGCGCCTGCGCCGCGTTGAGCAGCAACGCCAGCGACCTATCGACCTGATCGGCTTCCCCGACGACCTGACGAAGTAGCCAAGCCTGCCGCTTTAGCTCAGGTTTTTCCTGTACGAGCGCGCGCGAACCGAGCAGAAGCGCAACCGCGGCTTCCGATGTCGCCGGCGCAATGCCGGGGGCGTCATCATTCAAATGCCATGCGACAACGAGGCGATACTTCGGAGTTCCGTCCACTGCATAGTGGCTAGAGGCAAACGGCGAGTCGCTTTTGTCCGTGAACCAGTTCTCCGCAAAGTTCACGTTGCGGTCGTTGTCGATCCATCGAACACAGGGCCGCCCTGGCAACTTCAGGCGCTCCCACACAGCCTTGACGTCCGTCGACCATTCCTGCCGGTCGCACTGCATCACGATTTCGAATGAGTTGCTGCGCGACGCCTCAGCCAGCCGCGCCGCCAGTGGCGTCAGAAGGGTTTCCAGCAGGCTGCTGACGCGTGACGCGACGTGGGTTGCGTCGAGGCCTCCAAGCAACATGACCTTCCCCGGATTCTCCGGTGGACTGCCTTCCAGTTTCAGCATGCGTTCGGCCAGGTCGGCTTCGGGCGTGAGAATGACACTGTCGAGCACGGCCATGCCTGCGCGGCTGAGTCGCTGCCATCGGACCAGCAAATGCCAGCGCGCCGCATTCCTGACCGCTGCCTCAAACGCCAAGCCGTCGTAAAACGACGAATAAAGCGCGGCGCAGATCGTGAGCCAAAAAGTAAACGGGACCGCCAGCGCGGAGCGCGTGAATTCCGGCGAGCCAACTGGTTTGCCCGCCGGCCACGTTATCACCGTATAGGCCAGGCACACGCCCGCGATCACGAGGAACAAGACGAGGTAGACCCATACGGGTGGCGGTTTGGGGTGCTGCCACTCGGGCGGCACGCGTTGATCCCAGCGAAATTTCATCGCGTCTCCGTGAATATCGCGTCACGCTTCGATCATCGAGTGGCGCTGCGATGCAATCAGCCGCGGCGACGGATGACACGCGCACCGGCAAAGGTCGTCTTCGAGCGCGGGCTGTTTGTCGCTCAGTTCATGGTCCGAGCGCTCACCGACCGGCTCGATCCGGCCAATGGTGTTGCACGCAGGACATTGGACCCGCGCGCCCACATGGCTCAACTTGCGATCGTCGAGTTCAACGTCATCAAGGCCGTCAAGCACGACGCCGTTCGCCGTCGTCCGGTCATGCTGATAGATCAGCGCACGTTCTCGCATTTCAGCCCCCCACCCATTCCCATTCAGCGTTGCCGGCGTCGTTCGAAATCGACGGCATCGGCTGACCGCGCCGCATCGTGACGATGCGGGACAGGTCATAGCGGTATTCCGGCGTCGAGTAGTCCGCATTCGTGCGCACGCGCGCCACCCAACGGCCGCCACGCGGACACGCCGCGCCGGGCAAGCTGAACTGCTCCGTGCCTTCGACGTAGGCGGACGAGAATGGCTTCGTGGGGGTCGGGGCACTGCCTTCCCATACCCATTGCACCAGTCCGTTGAGATGGACGCCGTCTCCGGACTCCATCGGCATCCTCACGCTGTCGGTCGTGGCGATGTCGCCGGCCTTGAACGGCATCACTTGCAAGCTGCGGTAGCTGCCGCCGGCATTCAGACGCACTGCGCGATACAGGCCGTCCTCAGCGAACGTATCACCGGGCTTCACCGCGTGATATGACATGTTTGCGCGATGCGTGGTCTCCCACTGCTCGCGCTCCTGTGGTGTTGAAGGATAGTCCCGATCGAAAGTTATTTGGCTTTTAATCGGACTAAAATCGACATGCGTTGACAGTCCCCAGCCATAACCCTCGTATTCTATTTTCATAAAAGTCACACCGGAAAGCTCGTACACACCTTTTGAAATTTTATTATCCGGAACAGCCTCGACCCTCAAAACCCTGCCTTCACCAGGATTGAGCATGACAAATCCATCCCGAAATTCATTTTTATTTATCAGTGTTTTACCCGCCAAATTAAAACCCCAATCATCGCGAGGCTGCATCCTCCCAAGCTCACTAAACGGCGCAATGGAAAGCCCTCCACCCCGAGTATTACCAGGCAATAGATCCGGAGTTTTAAATTTAATCCATCGATCGCCGGAATTGATAAATCTGACCGACACGATGTAATGATCGCCTTTATGCTCGATACTCACGGTCTCGAAATCCAACTTGATGATCTTCCGACCACCCGAGCGTGCTTGCTCGGATAGCCTGAGAGGTGCGTCAAAAACCTGACGCCTGAAGCGCTCTGGAATCAGACGCAATGAACCTGATCTCCGTACGGCTTTGCCTTCGTCTTGGCAGATAACGCTGAACGTTGCGGCAGGATCATGGGTTTCTGGTCCGCCAGACTGAATATCCTTGTCACACAAAGTGTGAGCTACGTCTTTCAGTTGCTGCGCATCTTTATTCTGCAGACTGAGAACAAAAACACCCACACCAGTTTGTGCTTCGTCGTTGATAGTATCCCCTTTGGCAAAATAAAACCTTCCTTCACCATCAAAAGTCATTTCTCTCGAGCCATATTCAAGGCCACCAGACCACGAAAGGGAAAACGCACCCGGCTTCATGACACTGTTGCTGAAATCATTCGCCATAACGAATCCATCTCCCATCCATACAAGAATTATCAACAGCGCCAGCTTTCGAACTACGTTAGAAAACTGCAAATCACTCCTGTCCAACAAGAGTGCCCCCCATATTTTGGGCTCACCTTTCGTTATCTGTTCATGCTTTCTTGACTGGCGCGTCATAGCCGACCCTCCACAACTTGTTGGTATGAGCGGAGAACCACCTACGGATGTATTCGAGGTAATACGGGGAGATCGTCGCCGTCGGCTGAAGACATCCACCGCCCATCAGATTGGTTTCAGTTTCAATAATCCAGAACGTATTCTTATCTTTATTTGCATCGGCAAGCGCAAAATCGATATTCACGCCATCCCTGACATAAATCGAGTGCACAAATCCCCCTTGCTGCCAGTATTCGTCAGGAAAATTAAAGAGATGCCCGATTTCATGCGCTTTTGTTTGCGTAAATCTTTCCGCATATCGCCCTGTTGTCACCTGCTTCTGATACTCTTTTTCCGGCCAATTCATAGCATCTGCCCGCTCAGTCGTCGGATACAGGTTAATGGTGATGTTCGGGTTGAGCGCTGGCGAGTCAGCCGCCCTTACCACATGCACATCAGCACAGAATTTGACGGCGATCCGGCAACCGCAGGCGCCGCCCTTCTGACAGCCATCAAGAATCAGCTTGTAATTACCCTGATTCAATGTCCTTTCAATCTGGTTCTTGTAGGTTGAAGCGTCAACTTCCTTCGGGTCACGTTCGACCTGCATCAAGCCATGCTCGTCAAACGATTTTCCGGAATTGGCTCCATTCCTGAACGTTTCATATTGCACTACAATGTACCGGTTATTTTCGTCGCGCAACGGCTCTCCTGTTACCCGATTCATTTTCACCAGCAGTCGCGGCACCAATGCGGTAACGACCTTCGCCGTCAGCGTTTTATTACTCGAATCGTAGTTGAACTGGCATGTGGTGAGCGCTGTTCCGGCACACATAACCGGATCGTCACCATTTTTAAGTCGCTCATTTCTCGTCCAACCGTATTTCTGATACGTCGCCGTCTCCCGCATCATGCTGACTGACTCACTAAAATCAGCCAGTTGCCAATTACACGGAGCGGGACTTAATAGCTGAATCGGATCAGGCCTGATGCACTTTTGTTGCTCATTGTCCGGATCGTTAACTGTCAGGCCGCGATCGCTTGACACTCCTGCGTTCGCACTTGATTTCCCACCGAAGATGTCCCCCAGGAATGATGGCGGCACTGTTGCGCCGGTATCTGACGCACGGACCGGCGGCACGCCCCCTCTATTACCCTGTGACTCCCATTGCGCCGGGTTCGGCTCAAGTGCCAAGGCCGGCGCTTGTACAAAATTCGGATTGGTACGCCAGACCTCACACTCCGTCTTGAACGGCACGAAAGCCGGCGCGAACGCCGCGCCGCTCAGGTCCAGTTGAGCCGGCCCGGTCTTCTTCAAGCCACTTGTCCTGAAGTGCACACGGCCGCGCGAGCCCATCTCGATCCCTTCCGGATTCACGCGGATATACGAGCCGCCGACGCTGAGCAGGACTTCCTTCGGCGACTTCACGTGCAAAACGCCATTGACCGTTTCGACCGTCATGTCTTCCTGCGCCGCAAGCTGCATGCGGCCTCGCTGGGCCTGCACAATGACCTCGCCGGCCGACGCGATCAGGCTCATGCCCTTCCGCGCGAACAGTGACAACCGACCGCCCGCAGCGGCGGTGATCCTCTTGAGCGCGCTGAAGTGGACTCCTTTCTTCGCGGTCCCGATGATCGAACCATCGGCGGCGAGTTGCACGCCGTCGCCCGAGACCACGCCAACCGGTCCCGGCGCAGTCACGACCGCACCCGGCCTTTTCAATTCGTCCAGCCCGTCGCTGATCGCCTTTTGGGCCTGGGTATCCGCAGGCGATGCCTTCGACGCCTCGGCCGACTTCGCCAGCGATTCGGCTAGCGCCAACATTTCCTTGAGTTGCGCGATCGTCTCGGCCATATCAAGCTGCTTGCCCGCGCCGCCCGGCCGGTCGTAGGCCGTCACCATCACACCTGCGCCGCCTCGCGCAACCGCATGCCCTGAAGTCCGCAGTTCGGCACCCGCGCCTCGCTGGTTCAGTGCGCGGTCCACCATATGGCCGAGATGGAGTTGCGAGCGGCCGGAGTGCTGCGTACCGAGTTCGATGCCTTCCTGATTGTCCCAATCGTCCATCCAGAACGTGTTGCCGGATTGCGTTCGGATCTCGTTACGCGACATGCGCCGTCGTGACGAATTAATCAGGTCGGGGCACTCGCTATTGTGGATAAAGGCCGCAATAAAGGGCTTGTTCGGATTGCCTTCGCGAAAGCCGATCAGTGCTTCGTCGCCGTCCAACGCGGGCATGTGCATGCCCGTATGGTTCCTGCCTGCGAACGGCTTGGCGAGCCGTAACGGAACGCTTTCCCCACCCTTGGGCCAGTTGCCGAAGTCGCAGTGAAACCGCGCAACGTACTCGCCTTTGTCGGTCAGGTAGGCGAATTTGTACTTGTCAGGCGACGTAATAGTCGCGCCTAGCGTGCCGGGAATTTTCGGCCACCGACGCTCGTCAATTTCCCGCCGGTACGGGCGATCGGCCGGAATCGCCGTGAAGCTGTTCACATAGCTCGCGTTCCGCGCGCCGCGATGCACGACCGCTGTCACGAACATTGCCGCGCCGGCATCCTCGAGCGCCCGATCAGACTGCACGATGCTGCCAGGCCGGATCGCCAGCACGGTCGACTCCACCGAGTAACGAATCTGGCTGGCGCGTGCCGCTTCATGGCGCAACTGTGCGTCGCGTTTGGCCCCTTTGGCGTCGTCGTGATGCGTGCCCCAGACATAGGGCTTGCCGATCATGCTCTCGTCGTCCGATACGGCGCGGTCCTCGGCACGGAAGCGCTCCCACGCCTGCTCGGGGTTGTAGTCGGCAACCACATAGGATTCCGGCACGACGCGCGAGCGGACCTTGAAGGAAAAAATCGATTCCTCGAAGGTCGCCAGCCCGGCAGTAGGACGATCCAGTACAGGTATCGCGGGGCGCATATAGCCGTCAACGTCGTCCGCGATCACCAGCACGTCGCCGTGCTCGCCGGTCCTTGTGTAGCAATACAGGCCCGCTTGCTCCATCTCGAGCTTGATGTAGTCCCAGTCGCCGATGTTGTACTGGAAGCGGAATGGGTGCCTGGGATGCTCGCGGCGTAGATTGAATTCGACCTGTATCCAGAAGCGGAGGTCGTAACGCGCCAAAATCTCCTTGATGATTTCCCACGAGGCCATTCCCTGGTACGTGGCGCAATTGCTCGGGCCGTCCATGACGGCCAGATGCTGGCGCATCACAATACGGTAGGTGTAACCATCACGAGATTCCGATACGGAGTCGAACTGCGTCACGAAGCCGGCAAATTCGCGCTTGGCGCGTCCGTCCTCGGGTCGAACCGAAAATTTCGCGAGTTGCCCGAGCACCGTCTTTCTCGGAATCGCAACCGGTGCGGCAACGACCGCCTTGACGCTGTACGGCTCGCAGATCGCCTCGCGCACGACCCACGATACGACCGACACCGTGGGCATGGGAGGCAGTTCGCCCGTCTCCGGATCGCGCTTCGACTTGCGCCGCATCAGCGTCAGATGCGCGGATTGCCGCCCCGTCAAATAACTTGTCACGCGATCGAATTCCGCCATTCTTATCCTCGTTATATCGGGCGCCAGCCATATCACATCGAAACGCGGCCGCTATCCATGGACAAACCATTGCGGAAAATCTGCAACAAATGAAATGAGGCCAACCGAATCAACCAATCCGATTCAATCGTGCGTCAATCCAACAGTCGCTTTCGCCTTGGCATCAGCCGGATGGTGCTGCTGGCCTTGGTCACGCGTGCAGCAAGTGAGCTGCTGGTGAAGGAAAGATGGGGCGGTACGTTCGACTCGTCACTCATCGGGTCTCCTTTCTCGACAAATCGGTGATGGTTGCGCCACACGAAATTTGCGCGAATGAGAAAGATGAATCAATCAGACGAATTCGAAATTCGCAATGCGAATTTTCAAGAGCGCTGACCGGCGTCAAATGCGCCAGTAGTCGCGCGCGTTCAGGGCCGATGAGCCCGGAAGCCGTGCAAAGGATCGAGGTAGTGGTTTGCCAGGTGCGCGAAACCCAATCGACGGACCGATCGAGACGGAGCGCGGCAATGCCAAGATGCGCGGCACTTGCAACGCTCGCGCCGTCCCCGCGTGCGGCAAGCAATCAACGTGTTGCGCCGAGCCGGCAGTTGTCGCCGAAGCTGCGGGTGTTGATGGACTTTCGATGCGAGTGGCTATTCAAGCAGCCCCGATCCGCTCCGCATGAGCCGGCGGCGCCAACGCGTCGCTGTCGTCCTTCAGCCCGACGCCCGTCAGCCCGAGGCGGCGCGCGTGCGTCATCAGGTAATGCAGCTTGTGCGCGGCGGCCGCGTGCGGCAGCCCTTCGGGCCGCACGTTCGAGATGCAGTTGCGCAGCGCGTCGTGACAGCCGACCTTCGGCGCCCACGTCAGGTACACGCCGAGGCTGTCCGGCGAGCTGAGCCCCGGCCGTTCGCCGATCAGCATCGCGACCACCTTCGCGCGCAGCAGCTCGCCGATCTCGTCGCCGAGCGCGACGCGCGCCTGCGTCGCGACCACCACCGGGCCGATCCGCCAGCCGTCCGCGTCGAGCCGCGGCCGCACGGCCTGCAACAGCGGCAGCGCCTGCTTCGCGGCCGCGAATGCCGACAGCCCGTCGCCGACCACGAACACGACATCCGGCGCGTCGTCGAGCGCCGCCCCGTAGCCGGCCAGCAGCCCGCGGCTGTCGTCCGACAGCTTGCGGCCGAGATCGGGCCGGCGCAGGTAGTGGTCGCGGTCGGGCGCGGCGCTCTGGACGCGCAGCGTCGGCAGCATGCCGGCCGCCTCGATCTCGCGCCGCAGCGCATCCGCGTCGAGCGGCTGGTGCACCGCGTCGCGCGCTTGCGCATGCGACAGGTTGAAGGCCAACAGCGGCGCGGTCGGCAGGCTGTTGCCCGCGCGGCCGAGCGCGATCCGCGCGTTCGTGAACGACTTCAGCTGCGCCCACGGATTCTTCTCGACGGCGTCGCTCATGCGGAAATCCCCATCCAGTCGTTCGCACCCGCGAGCAGCGGCACGCGGGCGTTTGCCGCGCGCAGCGCGCCGTGCGCGTCGGCGATCTCCATCGTCTCCAGCCATTCCTCGAATTCCGGCGCGCGGCGCAGGCCGAGCACCTCGCGTACGTAGAGCTGGTCATGGAACGACGTGCTCTGATAGTTGAGCATCACGTCGTCCGCGCCCGGAATCCCCATGATGAAGTTGATGCCGGCCGCCCCCAGCAGCGTCAGCAGCGTGTCCATGTCGTCCTGGTCGGCTTCCGCGTGGTTCGTGTAGCAGATGTCGCAGCCCATCGGTACGCCGAGCAGCTTGCCGCAGAAGTGATCCTCGAGCCCCGCGCGGATGATCTGCTTGCCGTCGTACAGGTATTCGGGCCCGATGAAGCCGACCACCGTGTTCACGAGGAACGGCTCGAACTTGCGCGCGACCGCATACGCGCGTACTTCGCAGGTCTGCTGATCGACGCCGAAGTGCGCGTTCGCCGACAGCGCGCTGCCCTGGCCCGTCTCGAAATACATCAGGTTGTTGCCGACCGTGCCGCGCTTGAGCGCCAACGCGGCCTCGCGCGCCTCGCCGAGCAGCGCGAGCGAGATCCCGAAGCTCGCGTTCGCCTTCTCGGTGCCCGCGATCGACTGGAACACGAGATCGACCGGCGCGCCCTTCTCGATCGCCGCGATCGTGTTGGTCACGTGGGTAAGCACGCACGACTGCGTCGGCACGCCGTAGCGCTCGCGGAAGCCGTCGATCATCGCGAGCAGCTTCACGATCGCCGCGAGGCTGTCGGTGGCCGGGTTGATGCCGATCATCGCGTCGCCGCAGCCGTACATCAGCCCGTCGAGCATCGACGCGGCGATGCCCTTCACGTCGTCGGTCGGGTGGTTCGGCTGCAGCCGCACCGACATCCGGCCGGCCAGCCCGACCGTGTTGCGAAAGCGCGTGACGACGCGGCGCTTTCTCGCGGCCGCGATCAGGTCCTGGTTGCGCATCAGCTTCGACACGGCCGCGACCATCTCGGGCGTGAGGCCGGGCGCGATCCGTTCGAGCGCCGCGCCGTCGGCCGCGGGCGACAGCAGCCAGTTGCGGAAATCGCCGACGGTGAGGTGCGAGATCTCGGCGAACGCGTGCGCGTCGTGATCGTCGATGATCAGGCGCGTGACCTCGTCGTCTTCATACGGGATCACCGCTTCGTTCAGGAACGCCTTCAGCGGTACGCCCGCGAGCGCGATCTTCGCGGCGACGCGCTCCTCCTCGCTCGCCGCCGCGACGCCGGCGAGCTGGTCGCCGGAACGCAGCGGGCTCGCCTTCGCGAGCAGCGTCTTCAGGTCCGCGAAGCGGTACGTGCGCGGACCGATCGTCTCCGTATAGGACATCGTTCGAATCTCCTTGCCAAAAGCCGACGGCGCGCCCGTTCGACGGGGCGCGCCGGATGCCGTCAGGAACGGCCTTTCACGTTCACCGTCGTCACCGTGCTCACTCCTCCAGCAGCGCGTCGCCGGGTGCGCTCGCGCGCTGCGAACGGGTCGCGAGGAAGTATGCGTAACCGACCGCGAGGAAGCCGACGAACACCAGCGCGACCAGCCCGTTGAAAACCACCATCGTCGCGAGGCAGACGAGCGCCGCCAGGATCGCGAAGGCCGGGAAGATCGGGTACAGCGGCGCGCGGAACGGCCGCGCCAGGTTCGGCTGCGAGCGGCGCAGCTTGAACAGCGACGCCATGCTGACGATATACATCACGATCGCACCGAACACCGACATCGTCACGATATTCGCGGTGAGCGTCTGCCCGCCGAACTGGATCAGCTCGTCGCTGTAGATCGCGGCAATCCCGACCACGCCGCCCGCGAGAATCGCGCGATGCGGGGTCTTGAAGCGCGGATGCACCTTGCCGAGCCATTCGGGCAGGTAGCCTTCGCGGGCCAGCGCGAAGATCTGGCGCGAATAGCCGAGGATGATCCCGTGGAACGACGCGACGAGCCCGAACAGCCCGAGCCACACGAGCATGTGCATCCAGCCGCTGTTCGCGCCGACGATGTACTTCATCGCCTGCGGCAGCGGATCGTTGATGTTCGCGAGCTTGGTCCAGTCGCCCGCGCCGCCGGCGAACACCATCACACCGATCGCGAGCGCCACGAGGGTCAGGATCCCGGCCACGTACGCGATCGGAATCGAGCGCTTCGGGTTCTTCGCTTCCTCGGCGGCCATCGCGACGCCTTCGATCGCGAGGAAGAACCAGATCGCGAACGGAATCGCCGCGAACATCCCGTGGAACGCACCCACGCTGAAGTGATCGGCGCCCGACCAGCCGCCCTTCGTGAAATTGCTCCACGTGAAGCCCGGCGACACGACGCCCATGAACACCAGCAGCTCGAAGATCGCGAGCAGCGTGACGACGAGCTCGAAGGTCGCCGCGATCTGCACGCCGACGATGTTCAGCGCCATGAACACGAGATACGCGCCCATCGCCGCGTGTTTCGGTTCGAGCCCCGGAAACTGCACGTGCAGGTACGCGCCGATCGCGAGCGCGATCGCGGGCGGCGCGAACACGAATTCGACCAGCGTCGCCGCGCCGGCCAGATAGCCGCCGGTCGGGCCGAACGCGCGCCGCGCATACGCGAACGGGCCGCCCGCATGCGGGATCGACGTCGTCAGCTCGGTGAAACTGAAGATGAAGGTGGTGTACATCGCCGCGACGAACAGCGCGGTGATCACGAAACCCAGCGTGCCCGCGCTCGCCCAGCCGTAGCTCCAGCCGAAGTATTCGCCGGAAATCACGAGGCCGACCGCGATGCCCCACAGTTGCCAGGTCCCGAGCGTCTGCTGCAGCGCGGGCTGGCCGGAGGACTTGGCGCCGGCGGCGGGCCGGCCATTCGACTCTGCTTTCATCGGACTCTCCTCAAAGGCGCCGGCCTGCGGGCCCGCGCGACTGAGAATCGATGCTAGAGAGTCATTAAACGACGTGTTATCGAAATTCGGCAAAGATCGCGGCTGACATTTCGCTTGCGGAAACGCTTTCGAAAACGCTCGCGGCAACGCCGGCCGCCCGCGTTGCCACGCCGATCCGGCCCGCGCGATGCGGGCCGGATCGGCCGTGCCGGCCGGCGTTACTGGCCGCCGCCGCGCTGGTTGAACCAGCGGTCGAGCAGCTTGCCGGCCGCTTCCCGGCCGCCGAGGCCGAACGACAGCGCGACGGCCACCGCGATCGCGCCGAGCACGAGGCCGAACGCGAGCTGGACGATTTCGTTCGCGATGCCCATCGCGCGCAGCCCCATCGCGAACACGAGGCCGAGGATCGCGAATTGCGCGATCCGCGCGAACAGCACGCTGTGCTCGCGGTCGGCCTGCTCGATCACGCGGCGCGCGAGGCCCGCGAGCCACACGCCGATCACGAGGATCACGCCGCCCATCAGCACGTGGCCGCCGAATTCGATGAACAGCGTGACGACGTCGCGCACCTGCGTGAAGCCGAGCCGGTTCGCGGCCTCGACCGACGCGAACAGCATCGCGAAGAACACGATCAGCCGCGCGACCAGCACCGACGGCTGCAGGATGCCCGAGAACACGCGCTCGACGCCGAGCACGGCCGGCAGCCCGTCGACGCCGGCCGCTTCCAGCAGCTTCTGCGCGAGCGACGCGACGAAGCGCGCGAAGTAGAACGTGACGAGCACGATCACGATCGCCGCGACGATGTCCGGCACCGCGCCGAGGAACTGGTTCAGCATGTTGGTCGCGGGGATCGAGATCGCGTCGATCTTCAGTGCGTCGAGCGCGGAGATCAGCGTCGGCACGAACACGAACACGTAGACGATCGTGCCGACCAGACTCGACACGCGCACCGGCGTCGGGCTGTCGATGCCTTGCGTGAGGCGGTCGGCGCCGGCGGCGACCAGCAGGTTCGTCACGAGGCCGCGCAGCACGCGCGCGACGATCCAGCCGACGAAGCCGATCACGGCGGCCGCGAAAATGTTCGGCACGATCGCGAGCAGCTTGTCGACCATCCCCTGCACCGGCGACAGCAGGCCCGACAGCGCGAACGACGCGAGGATCGCCGGCAGGAACATCAGGATCACGAGCCAGAACAGCACGTCGCCGAGATAGCCGCTCATCGGCTGCATGCCGGCGCTTTCGGACAGCGTGGCGTCGACCTTGCTCGCCTTCAGCGCCCGGTTCGCGAGGCTGCGCAGCAGCGACGCGATCAGCCACGCGATCAGCGTCAGCGCCGCGCCGCCGATCAGGTTCGGCAGGTAGTTGACGATGTGCGTGACGAGCAGCGAGAACGGATTGGAGACCGCGTACAGGTTGAGCACGTTGAAGATGCCCACCGCGGTGACGAGCAGCACGAGCCAGAACAGGCCGCCGGCGATGATGCGTTCGACGCACGCGCCCTGGCCCGTGCTGTCGGTGATCCGCTGATCGACCTTCAGCGCGCTGAGCAGCCGGAGCGCGCCGGCCCGCACCGCGACGGCGATCAGCCAGCCGATCACCAGGATGCCGATCGCGCCGGCGATCTTGGGCAGGTATCCGCCTAGTGTGGCCTGCAGCGACGTGATGAAGCTGGAAGCATCCATTTCTTCTTCTCCCGAAAACGTGGTGTGGCGATTGAACATCGACGAACGACCTGCGTAATTCGAAATGCGTGCTGCCCCGTCCAAGCAACTTACCCGAGAAAAATGACGCGTTCACCCGATTTCACCGTCTTTAACTTTAGACATAGATTTCGGAGGGGCAAGACCCCATTTCGCTGAAATCAAAAAGGGGCTGATCGTTGGGTGTCCGGCATTTCCGCAAGATTTGTCCATTCGGCCCGTGCTACCGTGGCGTCGGTTCCAGCCCGGACACGCCGATGACCCCAGCCGAAACGAAACCCGACCCGCCCGCGTGGGTGCGCTACGCGGCGAGCGTGGCGCGCGTTCACGCGTACATCAGCGCGCATCTCGACGGCCCGCTCGACCTGAACCGGCTCGCCGAAGTCGCGTGCCTGTCGCCGTATCACTGGCAGCGCGTCTACCGCGCGCTGTACGGCGAGTCGATCGTGCTGACGGTGCGGCGGATGCGGATCGTGCGGGCGTCCGAGGATCTGGTCTGCACCGCGCGGCCGCTCGACGAGATCGCGCGGCGCGCGGGCTACGGTTCGACGCACGCGTTCGCGCGGGCATTTCGCGACGCGTACGGCGTGTTGCCCGCGCAGCACCGGCGCACCGGCATCCACCGGCCGATTTATCCACTACAGCGAGGAGAGGAAGACATGTTCAAGCACGAGGTCGAGATCCGGCGGCTGCCGGAACTGCGCGGCTACGCGGTGGCGCACACCGGTGCGTATATGAAAGTGGGCGACGCGTTCGGGCGCATCGGCGCGTGGGCTGGGCAGCGCGGGCTGATCGGCCCGGGCGCGAAGATGATCGGGATTTTCTACGACGATCCGGACACGACACCCGAAGCGCAACTGCGCGCGAAAGCGTGCTGGATGCCGGCCGACGGCGCGCCGGACGTCGCGCCCGTGCCGCCGGTCGAGCGCGCGACGATCGCGGGCGGCGAATACGCGGTGCTGCTGCATACCGGGCCGTATGCGGACCTGAAGACGGCCTACCAGTGGCTCTACGGCGACTGGCTGCGTCACTCGGGCCGCGAAGCCGCCGACGCGCCGCCGTTCGAGCTATACCTCAATACGCCGATGGATACGGCTCCGGCCGACCTGCGCACCGAAATTCACCTGCCGCTGCGCTGAGTAAAGGGTGCGTCCCGGAGCCGTGTATCCGGACGGACCGCGACGATATTGCCGGTGCGAGCATGCCGGGGATGACATCGGGCATGCCGGTGCGCCGGCCGTCGAACGAAGCGTGCCGGCCTGTGCTTATGCGTGGCCGGCGCGAAGGTGCGGATAGCGTCAAGCCGCCTGCGTTCCGCAGCCGGGACAGAACCGCGCGTCGGCCGCCAGCGCCGCGTGGCAGCGGCTGCAGGCCTTGCCGCGTTGCGCCGCGCCGCACTGCGTGCAGAAGCGTGCATCGGCTGCGTTGAGTGCGCCGCAGCCCGCACACGCGAGCTGGCTCAGCGGCAGATTGCCGCCCTGGCCACCGCTGCCCGCGTCGGCCGGCGCCTGCCAGCCCCAGCCGTGGCGATCGCGGCCGCGCGCATCGTGGCCGCCGTGCCCGCCCTGGCGCAGGCCACCGTGACGCCCGCCGCCGTGGCCCCCGTTTCCGCTATTGCTGTGCCCGCTGCCATGACCACCGCCGTGGCCGCCGAGAATCCGTTTCAGGAAGCTCATCGCCCGCTCCTCAACGCTTGGCCGGGACGTCGCCGAACGCCCCGGACGACGACAGCAGCCGCAAACCGTTGGCCACGACGATCAGGCTCGCGCCCGCGTCGGCGAAGACCGCCATCCACATCGTGCCGAGCCCCGCGACCGTGAGGCCGAGGAACACGACCTTCACGCCGAGCGCGAAGCCGATGTTCTGCACCAGCACGCGGTGCGTCGCGCGCGACAGCCGCACGAACGCGGGAATCTTGCGCAGGTCGTCGTCCATCAGCGCGACGTCGGCCGTCTCGATCGCCGTGTCGGTACCCATCGCGCCCATCGCGAAGCCGATGTCGGCGCGCGCGAGCGCCGGCGCATCGTTGATCCCGTCGCCGACCATCCCGACCGCGCCCGCGCCGCCCGCCGACAGTTCCTCGACCGCCGCGAGCTTGTCTTCCGGCAACTGGTTGCCGCGCGCATCGTCGATGCCGGCCTGCCGCGCGATCGCCTGCGCGGTATGCGGGTTGTCGCCCGTCAGCATCGCGGTGCGGATGCCGAGCGCATGCAGATCGGCGATCGCATCGCGGCTCGTGTCCTTGATCGTGTCGGCCACCGCGAAGATGCCGAGCACGCGCGTGGCGTCGACCAGCACGACGACGCTCTTGCCCTGCCGCTCCAGCGCGTCGAGCTTCGCCTCGAGCGCCGCCGAGCAGCGCTCCAGTTCCTCGACGAGCCGGTGATTGCCGAGCCAGTAGCGCGTGCCGTCGATCGTGCCGCACACGCCGCGCCCGACGATCGCTTCGAAGTCCTGCACGTCGGCGAATGCGGTCGTGCCGGCGTCGCGGGCCGCGGCCGCAATCGCCTGCGACACCGGGTGATCGGAGCGCGCCGCGAGGCTCGCGCCGAGATGCCGCACGCGCGCCGCATCGGCACCGTCCGCATGCACGTCGAAGTCGGTCTGCACCGGCTTGCCGTGCGTGATCGTGCCGGTCTTGTCGAGTGCGAGCCACGCGAGCTTGCGCCCTTCTTCCAGATAGACGCCGCCCTTCACGAGAATCCCGCGCCGCGCCGCGGCCGCGAGCCCCGACACGATCGTCACCGGCGTCGAGATCACCAGCGCGCACGGGCACGCGATCACGAGCAGCACGAGCGCGCGGTAGATCCAGTCGTGCCACGCGCCGCCCATCACGAGCGGCGGCGCCACCGCGACCAGCAGCGCGACCGCGAACACGATCGGCGTGTAGACGCGCGCGAACTGGTCGACGAAGCGCTGGGTCGGCGCCTTCGCGCCCTGCGCTTCCTCGACCGCGTGGATGATCCGCGCGAGCGTCGAGTTGGCCGCGACGGCCGTCACGCGGTAGTCGAACGAACCCGATTCGTTGATCGTGCCCGCGTACACGGCGTCGCCGCTCGCCTTTTCGACAGGCAGGCTCTCGCCGGTGATCGGCGCCTGGTTGACCGTCGAGCGGCCGGCGACGACCTCGCCGTCCAGCCCGATCCGCTCGCCCGGCTTCACGCGCACGACCGCGCCCAGCGCGACCTGTGCGGCTTCGATCGTGCGCCACGCGCCGTCGGCCTGCTGCACGGTCGCGGTGTCCGGCGCGAGCTGCATCAGCCCCTGGATCGCATTGCGCGCGCGGTCGAGCGACTTCGCCTCGATCAGCTCGGCGATCGTGAACAGCACCATCACCATCGCGGCTTCCGGCCACTGGCCGATCGCCATCGCGCCCGTCACCGCGATGCTCATCAGCGCGTTGATGTTCAGGTTGCCGTTGCGGATCGCGATCCAGCCTTTCTTGTACGTGGTGAGCCCGCACGCGAGCACCGCGGCGAGCGCGAGCGCCGCCGACAGCCACACCGGCAGCCCGGCCCAGGTCGCGCCTTCGGATGCGATCGCGGCGACGCCGGCGAGCGCGAGCGGCCACCACGGTTTGGCGGGCGGCGGCGCGGTGGGCGCTGCCGGTGCATCGGCCGACGCGGCTTCCGGCGTCATCCCGAGCGAGCGGATCGCGCTTTCGAGCGCCGGTTGCGCGCCGGGCACGTGCTCGACGGTCAGCATCCGCTGCATCAGGTTGAATTCGAGCGCCGATACCTGCTGCATGCCGCCGAGCTTTTTGCGGATCAGCGTTTCCTCGGTCGGGCAGTCCATCTGCATGATCCGGAACGCGGAGCGCACGTGACCCGACGCGGTCGCCTGCGCGACCGGCAGCGGCGCGAGCGTCAGCGCGGCAGGCGCGCAGCAGTCGCCGGCCGCGTGGTCGTGGTCGTGGTCGTGGTCGTGGTCGTGGTCGGCATGGTCATGTGCGGCGTGGTCGTGCGAGCACGACGCGCCATGCCGATGCGTATCCGTGTGAGCCTCGTCGTGATCGCGGTCATGACCCGCATCGCCATGCGCGGCGTGGCCGTGGCCGTGATCGTGGTCATGGCCGTGCGCGCGCTCGCCGGCCGCCGGCGCCGCATCGGCAACGGTCGCCGTCTGCGTGTCGCGCGCATCGGCGCAACACGTATCGGCGCCGCCGGCATGACGGTGTCGTGGGTCGTGGGGACGCTGGGCGTCGGTCATGACAACCTCCTTTCGTGGCTTGACGGTGTAGAGTTAACACCCTGAAGCCACTACAAGGTCAACCCTTACACGGGAGAAAGGCATGAAGATTGGCGAACTGGCCAAAGCGGCCCGCTGCACGCCCGAGACGATCCGTTTCTACGAGAAAGAGGGGCTGATGCCAGATGCGGAGCGCACCGATTCGAACTATCGCAACTACTCCGACGTGCACGTCGAACGGCTGCGCTTCATCCGCAACTGCCGCGCGCTCGACATGGCGCACGACGAAATCCGCGCGCTGCTGCGGCTCACCGACACGCCGGCCGACCGCTGCGATTCGATCAATTCGCTGCTCGACGATCACATCGGACACGTCGACGCGCGCCTCGCGGAACTCACGCATCTGCGCGACCAGCTCACCGAACTGCGCCGCCAGTGCGTCGGCGAGCACTCGGTCGAGGATTGCGGCATCGTGCACGGTCTCGCGACGATGGAAACCGTCGCGCCGGCCGCGAAGCGCTCGCATCTCGGCTGAAACCCTTGTCAAACAAGATAGTCTGGTAGAGAATAGTTATATTATAACTAGATATATATTTACTATTCATATCTATGATTCGTCCGTCCCCGCTCGCGCTGGCCGTCCTCGCGACGCTCACCGAAACGCCGATGCATCCGTACGGGATGCTGCAGCAACTGAAGGCCCGCGGCTACGACGAAGTCGTCAACGTGCGGCAGCGCACGAGCCTGTACCAGACGATCGACCGGCTGCTGCGCGACGGGCTGATCGTCGTGCACGACACCGAGCGTGACGGCGCGTTTCCGGAGCGCACGCTGTATGCGCTGACCGAAGCCGGGCACACGGCCGGGCAGGCGTGGCTGCATGCGCTGCTCGCGGAGCCCGCGCGTGAATTTCCGGCGTTCGGCGCCGGCCTCGCGTTCCTGCCGCTGCTCGATGCGGAAGATGCGCGCCACCAGCTCGAGCTGCGCATCGCGCGTCTCGACGCCGAACGCGAGCGGCTGGAGGCGCTGCGCGCCACCGCGCAGGCCGACCAGGTGCCGCGCCTGTTCCTGTTGCAGAACGAATATGCGCTCGTGCTGCTCAATGCGGAGCTCGAGTGGGCGCGCAGCGTCGTCGAACACCTGAAGATCGGCGCGCTGCGCTGGGTGGACGGCTGATGCGTCGCGCCGGCCGTTTTCCGTGAGGAACGGGCGTCGGCAGCGTCAAAGCACCTTGCCGGGATTCAGGATCCCAAGCGGGTCCAGCGCGGCCTTCAGGCGTCGCATCAATCCGATTTCCGCGTCGCTGCGTGTGTGCGCCAGATAAGGACGTTTGAGCACGCCAATCCCGTGCTCGGCCGACACCGAGCCGCCCATGTCGCGCACCACCGCATACACGCGGCGATCGAGCGCATCGGCATCCGTGTCGGTCATCTCGGCCAGCGACACGCCGATATGCACGTTGCCGTCGCCGACATGGCCGAAGAACAGGCACGTGAGCGCCGGCCAGCGCGCCCGCAACGCCGCCTCGCAGCGTTCGGCGAACGCGCCGAGTTCGCCCGTCGGCAGACTCACGTCGAAGTTGACGAGATGGGGCAGCGCATCGATCGCAAGCCCTTCGCGCAGCGTCCACAGGTCGCGCGCCTGCCGCTCGGAAGTCGCGAGCACCGCATCGTCGATGAGCCCTGCATCGAGCCCCGCAGCCAGCCCCGTTTCGAGCGCATGGTGCGCATCGCCGCCCGGCGCGCTCGTCGCGCATTCGATCAACACCACGAAACCGCCGTCGCCGACGAATGGCGCCGACACACCGGGCGTATGGCGCGCGACGTAGTCGTAGAACGCCGGCCACATCGCCTCGAAACTGACGACTTCCGGCAGCGTGCGCACGCGGTTCCACAGCGCGACCACCGCCTCGTAGTCGCGCACGCGGCAGAGCGCCGTGGCCGGCGCCGCCAGCAACGGATGCAGCCGCAGCACCGCGCGCGTGACGACGCCGAGCGTCCCTTCGCTGCCGATGAAGAGCTGCTTCAGGTCGTAGCCCGCGTTGTTCTTCAGCATCCGGTTCATCGACGACACGACCGTGCCATCCGCGAGCACCGCCTCGAGCCCGAGCACCTGCTCGCGCATCATCCCGTAGCGGATCGCGCGCGTGCCGCCCGCATTGGTCGCGAGCATGCCGCCGATCTGGCACGAGCCGCGCGCGCCGAGATCGACGCCGAACGTGAAGCCCGCCGCGTGCGCGGCGTCCTGAACCGTCTGCAGCGGCGTGCCCGCGCGCACGGTGATCGTGCCGGCCGCCGCGTCGAGCGCGTCGATGCCCGCGAAGCGCTCCATCGACAGCACGACCTCGCCGCCCAGCGCGACCGCGCCGCGCGCGAGCCCCGTCAGCCCGCCTTGCGGCACGACCGGCTGGCCGAGCCGCGTGCATAACGCGAGCGTCCTCGACACGTCGTCGACGCTACGCGGGCGCACCAGCGCGCGCGGCCGCACGCCGGCCGGCTCGTTGTACGCGGTGAAGTAACGCGGCTCGATGTCGGCCGCACGCGTGACGAGCGCATCGCCCAGTTCGTCGGCGAGCACGGCAGCGGCGGCATCGTCCGGCAGCGGCAGCGGCGTGCCGCCCGGTTCGCTGCCCGCGGCGCTCGGGTTCGGAGTCGGCATCGCGCGCGCCCCCGCTTACTTCGTCGAGATGTCGATATCGCCGAAATACTTCAGGCCGAGCGACTTCACCGTGCCGTCCGCCTTCAGCTTGTCGATCGCCGCGTCGAGCTTCGCCTTCAGCGCGTCGTCGCCCTTGCGCAGGCCGAACGCGATGCCGCTGCCGAGAATCTTGTCGTCGTGCACCGGCTGCCCGACGAACGAGAAGCCCTTGCCGTCCGGGCGCGACAGGAAACCGCGCTGGCCGGACGGCGCGAGCACGAGCGTCGCGTCGAGGCGGCCCGCGACCAGATCCGCATACGCCTGGTTCTGGTCCTGGTACGCGACGACCGCGACGCCGGCCGGCTCCCAGTGCGCCTTCGCGAAGGTTTCCTGGATCGACGCCTGCAGCACGCCCACGCGCTTGCCCTTCAGCGATTCGGGCGTCGGCAGCAGCCCGCTGCCGGTGCGCGCGATCAGCTGGGTCGGCACGCGATAGATGATCGTCGTGAAGTCGATCGCCTGGCGCCGCTGCTCGGTCGCGTTCATCGCCGAGTTGATCGCGTCGAACTTGCGGCCCTTCAGCGCCGGAATCAGCCCGTCGAACGAGGTCTCGACCCATTTGCACGACAGCTTCGCCGTCTGGCAGACGGCATTGCCGACGTCGATGTCGAAGCCCTGCAGGTCGCCGTTCGGCGCCTTCGATTCGAACGGCGGGTATTGC
Organism: Burkholderia sp. LAS2; assembly: GCF_018417615.1. NCBI lineage: Bacteria > Pseudomonadati > Pseudomonadota > Betaproteobacteria > Burkholderiales > Burkholderiaceae > Burkholderia > Burkholderia sp. LAS2. Next base: position 608,205 of record NZ_CP071052.1, on the reverse strand, counting down.
GCTTCGAGGCCGAAGCGCAGCGTCGGCGCATCGGCGAGCGCCGCGCCGGAGCCGATGGCGCACGCGAGTGCGAATGCGAGTTTCAGGGTTGCCGTGTGCTTCATCGTGATCTCCAAGTGTCCGGTCGATGCGACGTCTCCGCCGCCGGTTGTCCTACAGCGAACGCAGCCGCCGCGCGCCTTCGACCAGCGTCGCGTCGTCCTTCGAAAAACTGAGCCGGATCACGCCGGCGTCGGTGCCGTCGGTATAGAACGCCGACAGCGGAATCGTCGCGACGCGCGCGTCGCGGATCAGGCGCAGCACGAAATCGCTGTCGCTTTCATCCGAGAAGTGGCGAAAGCGCGCGAGCATGAAGAACGAGCCTTCGCTCGGCAGCAGCTCGAAACGCGAATCGGCCAGCTCGCGCGCGAGCAGGTCGCGCTTGGCCTGGTAGAACGCCGAGAGGCCGAGATAGCTGTCCGGCCGCGCGAGGATCTCCGCGAACGCGACCTGCATCGGCGTATCGGCCGAGAACACCATGAACTGGTGCACCTTGCGGATCTCGTCCATCAGTTCGGCCGGCGCGAGGCAATGGCCGACCCGCCAGCCGGTCACGTGGAACGACTTGCCGAACGACGACACGATCACGCTGCGCTCGGCCAGCTCGCGGTGGCGCGCGACGCTCTGGTGCTGCGCGCCGTCGAACACGACGTGCTCGTAGACTTCGTCGGACAGCACCACGATCCCCGTGTCGCGCGTGAGCTGCGCGAGCCGCTCGAGATCGTCGGCGGAGAACACCGTCGCGGTCGGGTTGTGCGGCGTGTTGACGATGATCATCCGCGTGCGCGGCGTGATGGCCGCGGCCACCTCGTCCCAGTTCACGCGGAAATGCTCGGGCGACAGCTTGATCGCGACCGGCGTCGCGCCTTGCAGCCGCACGATCGGCGCATAGCTGTCGAACGACGGCTCGAAATAGATCACCTCGTCGCCCGGATGCACGAGCGCGCTGATCGCCGCGTACAGCCCCTCGCTCGCGCTCGCGATCACCGTGATCTCGGTCGCCGGATCGTAGCGCGCGCCGTACAGCGCCTCGGTCTTCTCGGCGAGCCGCTCGCGCAGCGCGATCACGCCGGCCATCGGCGCATACTGGTTGTGACCGTCGCGCATCGCGCGCGCGACGCCTTCGACGAGCGCCGGATCGGGCGCGAAATTCGGCGCGCCCTGCGACAGGTTCAACGCGTCGTGTTGAGCAGCCAGTTGGCCGATCACCGTGAAGATCGTCGTCCCGACGTCGGGCAGTTTCGAACGGGGCGCGGTGGCGCTTCGCATGACTCCTCCTCCTGATGTCCTTCGGGCGGGCCGCGCCGTGCGCGACCTGCATCTGCCGCATGATTTAGCCCGAACCAATATCGGCGGACAATCGAAAGTTCGTCATGGAGGCCATGCATTTTTCTCATGGTTCGCCGGGAGAAGAGCTTGGCGGCAAGGCGGGTCTGCGCGCCTGATATGCGAATCAGGCATTTCCCCCGGGAAGGCTACGCGTCCGCGGCCGCGAGATACGCGAGCAGCACGGCTCGCAGTTCGCGGCGCTGCGCGGCGAAATCGAGCGCGGGCCCGAGCGTCAGCAGCGCCTGCGACAGGCCGCCGTAGCAGATCGTATGGGCCATCCGCGCGAGCCCGTCGAGCCGCGCGGCGGGCGGCGGATCGGCCGCGTGGGCCAGCGCGTCGCGCCACAGCGCGACATAGGCGTCGTAATGCCGGCGATAGGCGGTCAGCGGCGACACCTGCCGCTCCAGCGCGAACAGCGCGCCCCACAGCGCCGCGTCGGCGGCGATCGTATCGACCTGGAGATCGACCAGCGCGACGGCGAGCTCGGCCCGCGGCGCACCGCGCAGCCGCTGCACCGCGTCGCGCAGCCGGTCGGCCAGCGCCAGCACGCGGCGATGAATACAGAGCGCCGCGAGGCTCTGCTTGTCGCCGAAATATTCGTAGAAGGTGCCGATGCTGACACCCGCGACGGCCGCGATCTCGCGGATCGTCGCCTTCGCGTAGCCGCGTTCGAGCAAAAGCTGAACGAACGCCTGTTGCAGCGCGTCGGAGCTCGCCTGCGCGCGCGACTGGCGCGGCCGGCGACGCAACGCGGGCGCGGGTTGCGCCGTCGGCGAGCCGGGCGGCGCCGGAACCTGAACATGTCGCGGCGGCATATTTGCTACTCTGAATTCAGCAGGGAATACGTTTTACCGGCAGCCGGAACCCGCGCCGAAGCGCGTTGCGCGCGGCACGACGCCGGCTGACCGTGAAGCATAAGACCGGAGACGACCGCGATGACCGACTCGACCCACGCCGTCACGAACCAGTTCGACGAACTCGTCGACTATAACCTCTTCGCGACGGATCTCGCGCTGCGCGACGCGCTCGTCCGGGCCGGCGCCGACTGGGCCGTACCGCAGCTCGACGCATACGGCGCGCGGCTCGGCAGCGCCGACACCGCGCAACTCGCCGACGAAGCGAACCGCCACACGCCCGAACTGAACGCGTTCGACCGGCGCGGCCGGCGCATCGACCGCGTCGACTTCCATCCCGCCTGGCACGCGCTGCTCGGCCAGTATCGTCACGAAGGCTTCGTGTCGCTCGCGTTCCGCGAGTCGCGCCGCGGCCGCTGGGCCGCGCCGGCCGCCGGCTTCTACCTGCACGGCCAGATCGAGGCCGGCACGCTGTGCCCGGCGACGATGACGCAAGCCGCGATTCCCGTGCTGCAGAAAGAGCCGGCGCTGTGGGACCTGCTGCGCGACAAGCTCTACAGCGACGACTACGATGCGCGCGACGTGCCGGTCGCCGACAAGCGCGCGATCTGGTTCGGCATGGGCATGACCGAGAAACAGGGCGGCTCCGACGTGCGCGCAAACACGACGCTCGCCACGCCGGTCGGCGCGGGCGGCCGCGGCGGCGAATACCGGCTGCGCGGCCACAAGTGGTTCTTTTCCGCGCCGATGTGCGACGCGCACCTCGTCGTCGCGCGCACCGAAGCCGGCGGCCCGTCGTGCTTCTACGTGCCGCGCTGGCGGCCGGACGGCACGAAAAACGCGGTCGAGATCCAGCGGCTGAAGAACAAGGTCGGCAACCGCAGCAACGCGAGCAGCGAAATCGAGCTGAACGATGCGTGGGGGATCATGCTCGGCGATGAAGGCCGCGGCATTCCGACCATCATCGAGATGGCCACCTACACGCGGCTGAACTGCGTGCTCGGCAGCGCGGCGATGCTGCGCCAGGGCGTCGTGCAGGCGATCGCGTACACGCGCCAGCGTCACGCGTTCGGCCGCGCGCTCGCCGAGCAGCCGCTGATGCGCACCGTGCTCGCCGATCTCGCGCTCGAAAGCGAGGCGGCGCTGTCGCTCGCGATGCGGCTCGCCGATGCGTTCGAACGCGACGACTCGCCCCGCGAACGCGCGTGGAAGCGGATCGTCACGCCCGCCGCGAAATTCTGGGTCTGCAAGCGCGCGGTCGAGCTGACCGGCGAGGTGATGGAAGTGTTCGGCGGCAACGGCTACGTCGACGACGGCCCGATCGCGCGCCTGTTCCGCGAGGCGCCCGTCAACTCGATCTGGGAAGGCTCGGGCAACGTGATGTGCCTCGACGTGCTGCGCGCGGTGTCGCGCGAGCCCGATGCCGCCGCCGCGCTGTTCGACGAACTCGCCGACCTCGGCGCGGGCGAACCGCGCATCCGCGCGGCGCTCGACGCGTTGCGCGCGATGCTCGCCGCCCCGGCCGACACGCTCGAAGCGTCGGGCCGCGTGTTCGCGCAGCGGCTCGCGCTCGTCGCGCAGGCGTGCCTGCTGCGCCGCGATGCACCGGCGGCCGTCGCCGACGCGTTCGTCGCGACGCGGCTCGCCGCGCCCGACTGGGGCCGTATCGCGGGCGGCTTCGATCCGCGCGCGATCGACGTCGCCGCGCTGCTGCAGCGCGCGTACCCGGCCTGACGCCGGCCCGCTCAACCGAATTCGCGTTCGTTCGCCCGCCCGGAGCCCCGATGAACCTCGTCGCCGCCCTCGACCGCGCCGCCCGTGCGACGCCCGACAAGCCGTTCCTCGTCAGCGAATCCGCGACGATCACGTATGCGGCCGCACGCGAGCGTTCGCACCGCGCGGCGGCCGTGCTGAGCGCGCTCGGCGTCGCGGCCGGCGACCGCGTCGCCGCGATGTGCTTCAACACGCCGGCCTTCGTCGACCTGATGTTCGGCGCATGGCGCCTCGGCGCGGCGTTCGTGCCGATCAACCACAAACTGCAGGCGCCGGAAGTCGACTACGTGCTCGAACACAGCGGCAGCACCGTGCTGCTGTTCGACGTCGCGCTCGCGCCGGTGGTCGAGCGCATCGTGCATCCGGCGCGGCGGCTCGTGACCGAAGGCGAACTCGACGGCGTGCCGAACTTCGACACGATGTGCGCGACGATAGACGGCCTCGCGGGCATCGAGCCGGCCGACGACGACGTCGCGCAGATCCTCTACACGTCCGGCACGACCGGCCGCCCGAAGGGTTGCGTGCACAGTCATCGCACGGTGACGCTCGCCGCGATGCAAGCGGCGCTCGCCATCGGCATCGGCTGCAACGAACGCACGCTGATGGCGATGCCGATCTGGCATTCGTCGCCGCTGAACAACTGGTTCGGCGGCACGCTGGTCGCGGGCGGCACCGTCGTGCTGCTGCGCGAATACCATCCGCTGCGCTTCCTGCAGACCGTCGAGCGCGAGCGCGTGACGCTGTATTTCGGCGCGCCGGTGTCGTACACGCTGCCGCTCGACACGGTCGACGGCTTCGCGGCGTTCGATCTGTCGAGCGTGCGCGCGTGGCTGTACGGCGGCGGCCCGATCGGCGCCGCGCAGGCCGAACGGCTCGCCCGTGCGTATCGCAGTCACGCGTTCTTTCAGGTGTACGGAATGACGGAAGCGGGGCCGGCCGGCACGACGCTGTATCCGGACGAGCAGATCGCGAAGGCCGGCTCGATCGGCCGCCACGGTGGCCCGGGCGTCGACCTGAGGGTCGTGCGGATGGACGGTGTCGATGCGCGGCCGGGCGAGACCGGCGAGATCTGGTTGAAGGCCGACAGCATGATGCTCGGCTATCTCGACGACGCGGCCGCGACGCGTGCCGCGTTCGCGCCGGGCGGCTGGTATCGCACCGGCGACCTCGCACGGATCGATCAGGAGGGCTATCTGTTCATCGTCGACCGGCTGAAGGACATGATCGTCACCGGCGGCGAGAACGTCTATTCGAAGGAGGTGGAGGACGTGCTCGGTGCGCACCCGGACATCGCCGAGGCGGCCGTCGTCGGCGTCGCGCATCCGGACTGGGGCGAGACGGTCGTCGCGCACGTCGTGACGCGGGCGAACGCGGCGGCCGATGCGGACGCGCTGCGCGCGTTCTGCGGCGAGCGGCTCGCCGGGTACAAGATCCCGCGCGAGTTCGCGTTCGTGCAGGCGCTGCCGCGCACGCCGACCGGCAAGTTGCAGAAGTTTCTGCTGCGCGTGCGCAGGGACTGAGTATCCGCGATTGAGCTAGCGCATTCGCGCACGCGCGGTCAATGCAACAGGCGGAACGGAACAAGTAATAGAAGTTACCAGCGCTGAATCATATTCGTCCGATTGATCGACGTTTCTTATCTGGAATAGCGTCTCTAGGCAGCCATTCCATTTACTGAGACAGGGAAGCCGGATGAAAAACGAACACAAAGCACCGACCCATCTTTTCGCCACCGTTGGCGCACTCACGGAACGCGGTGGACGCGTCACCACCGCAACCAGCGGCCTGAACCTGGCAGGATTAGAAGTCGCCTGCGTCGGCGACGTAGTGACCTATGACGACGGCAGCGAGGCCGCGATTATCGACGGCGCGGGAAACAACCATAGCGGAGGCAAGCCGTTCGCGCTGGTCGGCAGCCGGTTGAGCAACGGTGACCGAATTACCGAAACGCCGCGCACCTCATGGGGCATTCACGTGCGGGAGGGGCAAAGCATTGCGGGCCTGTTCGATCCCACCTATGTGCCGCCACCCGCACCGCCTGCCTATAGACTGGCGGTACGTGGCGCGACAACAGCGCGCGGCGATGCATTGCGCGAGCCGTCCGGCACGTGGGAAGTAGCGTCGCACCTGGGAAAGCCTGCCACGGTGGGCGACCTGATCCACTATCCGGACGGTTCAACCGCGCACGTGACGAGCGGTCTGGGTTTGGCAGACAGGCCCGACTTCGCGCCGCTCGCATTCGTTGAAAGCGAACTCGATAACGGCGACACGATCACTGATAGCCCCGAGCGACGAGGCGTGGCGTCGTCCGTTGTATTTGGCATCGTCACCCGCTCGTCCATGCCCCGCTGAGGTAGCGCTCATGATCCGCTACTTTCTTGCCAAAGGCGACCGCGCCGGGGAAGCGGTGATTGTCGAGGGCCTCGATACCGTGACCTGTTCCAATCCGCCGCCGACGGTTCATATCGCCACGCTCGATATGAAGACCTACTGTTCGGCCTGCAAGCGCGAAGGATACATCGCACCGCAAGGGCCGCGCTGGCCCGGTACCGGCCCGAACGGCAAACAGTGGGCATTGAGCGGGGATATCAATGTCTGCGGATGCAACCCACCGCCGATCTTCTACGCTGAGCGCGGCATGCGGATGACTTTCACTGCGGGCGAAATTGCGGCGCTGAATGGGCGCAAACCTGGTGCAGCCCATCTGCCGTTTGCCTCATCGGATGCCGTACATGACGAGCAATTTACCTTGCTCGATGATGCGCACCGCCCGCTCGTCAACGTTCGCTATCGAATCGTCACCGACACCGGGCAGATCTTCGCAGGCATCACGGACGCGGCCGGGCAAACACATCGAATTGCCACCGACGCCGCAGCATCTCTGAAAATCTATACGAAGGGGCATTGACGCGATGAGCGGTTTTTCGGGAAATAAATACGACTTCGAAGATCAGGAAAACGAAGAATGGGTCCTCGTCCATTCGGGGGCCGTCACCAATACCAATCCGGGGTCGATGATCTATGTGTCCATCAACACGATGCCAATTTGCCCCAACATGAGCAACAAGGCATTCAGATCCCTAATAATGCGACTACGGGACACCGCGGTGATCTTAATTGAGGAGCGCATATCGGATCTGGCGCGATGGGATAAAACTGCCCGAGATAGAGTGCAATTCTGGTTTGGCCGAAGCGACGAAGCGATACGTCAAAAACTAAGTTTCGGCCTCCCCAAGCTCGCTGCGGCTATGTGCGAACTACAGCCCGAGAAGATCATCAGATGGGACGAACAAAGCCAGCGGCAACTTACATGCTCAGTGGCCCCTGATACTGGCGCAAATGACGCGGCTGTATGCAAGCCCGATTCGGCACGTCGCATAATCGCGATCTACCCGCATTTCTGCACTGTCGAGGATGTTTACGTTGCTGGAAACTGCAAATTGAAAATTCTCATTCACGAATGTTCCCATTACATTGACACATTCGATGCGGACGACGTCAACTATGGGTTTGCTCGAGGAATCGGATATTGGGCACAAGCCAATCCAGAAGGTGCAGATAGAAATGCAGACAGCATTGCATGCTACATCGCGCACTTTGATGAAATAAGTGAATTCTTAAAAAAGAATATTTGGTGATTGAATGATAAAACTTCTGATCCCCGTTGCTGCGCTTGCTGGTGCCGCTTTTATTCAACACGCAAGCGCTTGTACGATATCGGAACACATGCTCGAAAGCGTGCCTCTGAATTATCCCGGCATTCCAAATGCATATCGAATAAAGATAGTGGATATGGTTTTGGCTGCGCGGCAATGGCCCGATGTTGAAGTGCAGGCGCAAATCATCGCCAGCGCATATGTCGGCGAACGCAACTCCTTGAGTCTGGCAAAGTCGAGAGGTGACCAGCTGAAAGACTTCCTGATACAGCTTGGCATCAAGCCTCAATATATCTATGTTGACACGCACGTCAATCGAATTACATACCCAATCGATAGCACGGGCCATGGAGGATACTTGCAGCTCGGCGTGAGTCTTCTGCCTTTCTGCAAAAATGGATGTGGAAATTTATGCGACGCTCCGGCGTCTCGTCGACAACAAAACTCACCAAATAATAAACTATGAAATTAATTGCCGGCCTATGCGTCGTCGCGTCCAGTCATGCATCTGCATGTGTCGCAAGCGAAAATTTCGATATCCATTTTCCGAAAAACAGTTCATATATATCGAATTCTGAAATCGTCCGCACTGCAAACTGGACAGCAGACCAGAAAATCGCCTACGCACGTCACGTAACCAAGGAAACAACGCTGATTAGCGGCCATGCCGAGGAAAGTGAACAGAGCGCACTGCCCCTTGCACAATCGCGAATGCAAACCGCGTATGCGCTGCTGAAGCAATTCGGTTTTCTACGTGGAACCATTAAGACGAGCGCCCGCGTCTACTCGCATGGGGACGTAGATAATGGGCGGCGTGTGGAAATTTCCTTCCTGCCCGATTGCCCCAACAAGTGCTGTGAAGATAAGTAACCTCGCACTGCCGCCAGTCGCATCGATGAGACATTGACGTACACACGCGGCGCCCCCGTCGGAACATACCCAACCCGTTGAATCATCGCCGGCAAGAGCCGTATGTACTACCTGGCCGTGCACCGCCAAAGAAAAAGCCACCCGGCCCGACGGCCCGGTGGCTTTTTCACACGACCGGCCGGACAGCGACATGCGCCGCCGGCCGCGCGTCACATCAAAGGCTGCTTACTTCCCGCCGATGCTCTTCAGCGGCTTCCAGTCGCCCTTCTCGACCTTGTACATCGTGATGCCGCCGTTCTTGAGGTCCCCCTTCGCGTCGTACGCGACGTGCGTCGACGTGACGCCGGCCATGTCGGTCTTCGCGAGCACCGGCAGGTACTTCGCCGGATCGGTCGAATCGGCCTTCTTCATCGCGTTCAGCATCGCCATCGCGCCGTCGTACGCGTACGGCGAGTACGTCTGCACGTCTTCGCCGAAGCGCTTCTTGTACTTGTCGGCGTAAGCCTTGCCGCCCGGCATTTCTTCCAGCGGGAGGCCGGCCAGCGATGCGATCGTGCCTTCGGCCGCGTTGCCCGCGATCTTCAGGAACGTCGGCGTCTTCACCATTTCGCCGCTCATCAGCGGAGCGGTGATGCCGAGCGCCTTCATCTGCTTGACCATCGGCGCAGCCTGCGAATCCGCGCCGCCGTAGTAGACGAGGTCCGGCTTCGCCGCCTTCAGCTTCGTCAGAATCGCCTTGAAGTCGACAGCCTTGTCGTTCGTGAATTCACGGTCGACGATCGTCGCGCCGCCGGCCTTCGCGGCCTTCTCGAACTGGTCGGCGAGACCCTGGCCGTAGGCCGTGCGGTCGTCGACGATCGCGATCTTCTTCATGCCGAGATCCTTCGACGCGAACGTGCCGGCCACCGAGCCCTGCTGCGTGTCGGACGTCATCATGCGGAAGGTCGTCTTGTAACCCTGCTGCGTGTATTCCGGCGCCGTCGCCATCGCGATTTCCGGAATGCCCGCGTTCGCGTAGATGCGCGAAGCCGGAATCGTCGTGCCCGAGTTGAAGTGACCGAGCATGCCCTTGATGCCGTCGTCGACCAGCTTCTGGGCGACCGTCGTACCCGTGCGCGGGTCGGCCTGGTCGTCCTGCGTGTCGAGCACGAACTTCACGGCCTTGCCGCCGATCTTCGGGTTCGTCGCGTTGAAGTCTTCCAGCGCGAGCACGATCCCGTTCTGCATATCCTTGCCGTAGTGCGCCTGCGCGCCCGTCATCGGCCCTGCGTAACCAATCTTCACGTCGTCCGCATGGGCCGTCCCCGCCAGCGACATGACCGCGACGAACGTCGCGCCTGCCACTTTTTTCATCGTGTGTTGCATAGCATCTCCTTGGTACCAGGGTAAATGGAGCGGCTTCGGGATCGCCTGGCCGCTTCCTTTGTTTGATCCGAACGGCAAGGATGATCAGCCGATCGTCATCAAATTCGCATTGCCGCCCGCCGCGGCCGTATTCACGCTCACCGAGCGTTCCGTCAGCAACCGCTCGAGCGCGTAGTCTTCCGCGTCGCCGTTCTCGAACGCGCCCGCCGACACGCCCTGCACCGATACGATCGGCCCCGGGCGCTGCGCGACGTCCTTCACGAGCGTCTGCAGCTCGTCGCTGTCGCCTTCGAACAGCACCGCGTCGAACGGCGCGTCGGCCTGCTTGCGCACGGCCGCGTGCGCCTTCAGCGACGCCGGCAGCGCGGCCACCAGCGCCTCGCCCGCCGCACCGGCGAACAACGCGCGGTTGCCCGTCGCCAGCACCGCCGCGAACTGCGCGCGCGCGCCGCCCGGCGTGGCCGCGACACACAGCACCGTGCCGCGCGGGCCGAGTGTATACGTGTTTCGCTCGCCCGTCGGGCCGGTCAGCACCGCGGTTGCGCCGGCCGGCACCTGTGCGAGGTAACCGTCGCAGCGTGCGGCGAGCGCCGGCTCGCGCTGCTCGATCAGCCAGTCGCGCAGTGCCGTGAGCGCTGCCGCCGGATTACCGCGCGCGTCGCCATCGGCCGCGCCGTCCGCGATCAGCGACTCCGCGAGCGAACGCGGCAGCCCCGACGGACGCGTCGCGAGCAGGCGCTGCAGGTACAGCGCGCCGCCGGCCTTCGGCCCCGTACCCGACAGCCCTTCGCCGCCGAACGGCTGCACGCCGACCACCGCGCCGATCACGTTGCGGTTCACGTAGATGTTGCCCACGTGCGCATTCGAGATCACGTGCGCGATCGTCTCGTCGATCCGCGTGTGGATGCCGAGCGTCAGCCCGTAGCCGGTCGCGCGGATCTGCTCGAGCAGCTTGTCGAGCTGGCTGCGACGGTAGCGCACCACGTGCAGCACGGGGCCGAACACTTCACGCTTCAGCTCGTCGATACTGCCGATCTCGATCAGCGTCGGCGGCACGAACGTGCCGTGCGCGCACGCGTCCGGCATCGGCAGCTGCGTGACCGCATGGCCCTTGTCCTTCATCGCCGCGACGTGCGTGTCGATCGTCTGCTTCGCTTCGCCGTCGATCACCGGGCCGACGTCGGTCGACAGCCGGTCCGGGTTGCCGAGCGCGAGCTCGTGCATCGCGCCCTTGAGCATCGTCAGCGTGCGGTCCGCGACGTCGTCCTGCAGACACAGAACGCGCAGCGCCGAACACCGTTGACCGGCCGAGTCGAACGACGACTGCATCACGTCGGCGACGACCTGCTCCGCGAGCGCCGACGAATCGACGATCATCGCGTTCTGGCCGCCCGTTTCGGCGATCAGCGGAATCGGCTTGCCGTCCGGATCGAGGCGCGCGGCGAGCGTCTTGTTGATCAGGCGCGCGACTTCGGTCGAGCCCGTGAACATCACCGCACGCGTGCGCGGATCGGCGACCAGCGCCGCGCCGACGGTCTCGCCCGTGCCCGGCAGCAGCTGCACCGCGCCGGCCGGCACGCCGGCCTCGCGCAGCAGGCGCACGGCTTGCGCGGCGATCAGCGGCGTCTGTTCGGCCGGCTTCGCGAGCACCGTGTTGCCGGCGGCGAGCGCCGCGGCCACCTGGCCCATGAAGATCGCGAGCGGGAAGTTCCACGGGCTGATACAGACGACGGGGCCGAGCGGACGGTGCGTGTCGTTCGAGAATTCGCCGCGGATCTGCGCCGCGTAGTAGCGCAGGAAGTCGACCGCTTCGCGGATCTCGGCGATCGCGTTCGGCAGCGACTTGCCGGCTTCGCGCACGATCAGGCCCATCAGCGTATGCATCTGCGCTTCGAGCAGGTCGGCCGCGCGCACCAGGCAATCGGCGCGCGCATCGACCGGCGTGGCCTGCCAGATCGGCGCGGCGGCCACCGCGTGCGCGAGCGCCGCGCTCACGTGTTCGGACGTCGCTTCGCTGACCGTGCCGACCAGGTCGCGCTGGTCGGCCGGGTTGCGCACGTCGCGCGCCGGCGCGTCGGCGAGCGCGTCGTCGGCGAGCATCGGCGCCGCGCGCCACGGGTGGTGCGCGCTCGCGAGCAGCGCGGACGACAGCGACGCGAGACGGTGTTCGTTCGACAGGTCGAGGCCCATCGAGTTGGGACGCTCGTCGCCGTACAGGTGGCGCGGCAGCGGGATCTTCGCGTGCGGCGCGCCGAGCGGCACGATCTTCGACGCTTCGTCGACCGGATCGGCGACCAGCTCCTTCACCGACACGGTTTTATCGGCGATGCGGTTCACGAACGACGTGTTCGCGCCGTTTTCCAGCAGACGGCGCACGAGGTAGGCGAGCAGCGTCTCGTGCGTGCCGACCGGTGCATACACGCGGCACGGACGATTCAGCTTGTCGCGGCCCGTGACTTCCTCGTACAGCGGCTCGCCCATCCCGTGCAGACACTGGAATTCGTACTGGCCCGGGTAGTAGTTCTGGCCCGCGAGCTGGTAGATCGCAGCCAGCGTGTACGCGTTGTGCGTCGCGAACTGCGGATACACGGCGTCCGGCGCCGCGAGCAGCTTCTTCGCGCATGCGAGATACGACACGTCGGTGTAGATCTTGCGCGTGTAGACCGGATAGCCTTCGAGGCCGTCGACCTGAGCACGCTTGATTTCGCTGTCCCAGTACGCGCCCTTCACGAGGCGGATCATCAGGCGGTGACGGCTGCGGCGCGCGAGATCGATCAGGTAGTCGATCACGAACGGGCAGCGCTTCTGGTAGCCCTGCACGACGAAGCCGATGCCGTTCCAGCCGGCAAGCTCCGGATCGAAGCACAGCGCCTCGAGCAGGTCGAGCGACAGTTCGAGGCGGTCGGCTTCTTCCGCGTCGATGTTCAGGCCGATGTCGTAGCGGCGTGCGAGCAGCGCCAGCGCGCGCACGCGCGGCAGCAGCTCGCTCATCGTGCGGTCCTGCTGCGAGCGCGAGTAGCGCGCATGCAGCGCCGACAGCTTGATCGAGATGCCCGGGCCTTCGTAGATGCCGCGGCCGCCGGCCGCCTTGCCGATCGCGTGGATCGCCTGTTCGTACGACGCGTAGTAGCGCTGCGCGTCCTCTTCGGTCGTCGCCGCTTCGCCGAGCATGTCGTACGAATAGCGGAAGCCGCGCGCTTCGTACTTGCGGCTGTTCGCGAGCGCCTCGGAAATCGTTTCGCCGGTGACGAACTGCTCGCCCATCAGGCGCATCGCCATGTCGACGCCCTTGCGGATCAGCGGCTCGCCGCCGCGGCCGATCAGGCGCGTGAGTGCCGACGACAGGCCCGCTTCGCTGTTGGTCGTCACGAGCTTGCCGGTGATCATCAGCCCCCAGGTCGCCGCGTTCACGAACAGCGACGGCGCGTGGCCGACGTGCGAGCGCCAGTCGCCCTTGCTGATCTTGTCGCGGATCAACGCGTCGCGCGTCGCGCGATCGGGAATGCGCAGCAGCGCTTCGGCGAGGCACATCAGCGCGACGCCTTCCTGGCTCGACAGCGAGAACTCGTGGATCAGCCCTTCGACGCCGCCGCCCGAGCTCTTCTCGCGCAGCGCCTCGACCAGCTTCGTCGCGAGCGCCTGCACGTCCGCCTGCAGGTTCGCAGGCAGGCGCGCCTGGCCGAGCAGGAACGGCACGCACTCCGGTTCCGGCCGGCGGTACGCAGCCGTGATCGCCGCGCGCAGCACCGATTGCGGCTGCACGTTCTGCGCGAACTCGAGGAACGGATGCGGCGAGTTGTCGTCGTCGCCGTCCGCGGCCTGACCGTCGGCGAGCTCCGTCACGCCGCTGTGGCCCGACAGCTCGGCCGGCAACTGGCCGTGCTCGATCCGCTCGAGATACGCGAAGATCGCCTGCTTGATCAGCCAGTGGGGAGTGCGCTCGAGACGCGCTGCCGCGTCTTTCAGGCGCGAGCGGAGAAGGTCGTCGACTTTGACGCCGAGAGTCGTGCTTGCCATGGTGGGTTCGTGCGCCGGTGCGAGCCCGGCAGTATGGTGTGAGAGGATGCGCGAAATCCTACGGCACGCAATAAAAAGGTGCAACCAAATTGAGAGAGGGGTTGCACCCATAAGTTAGTCAATATAATCAGCCACTTATGAGGTTGCAACCTAGGGGTTGCCCGTGGTCGGGGGCTCGGTGTTTTCCCTGATCGGGGCGATTCGGTACGCGTGTGCAACCTTCGGCATGCGCGGAAGCAGTCGAAAACGGGTTGCACTGGGCGGTGTGACGCGGTGGGGTGCGGGCGCCGGGCGCGAGACGGGAGACGATTCGGGCGCGCGGCGGCCCCGGCTTCCCGTATCAGGCAACGCCCCGCGCGACAGCCGCGCGGGCGTCGCTCAGATATCCAGCGGATCGACCTCGACGCTCCACCGCAGCACGCCCTTCAGCGCGCGCAACTCCGGCAACCATGCGCGCAGCGCATGCTGCAGCGCCGCCCGCGATGCGCTTTCGAGGAGCAACTGCGCGCGGTGAACGTTGGCGACCTTCACGATCGTCATCGGCACCGCGTCGTACACGGTCACGCGTTCGGCGCCCGGCAGCCCCGACAACGCGGCCGCGGCCTGCAGCAGGAACGCGAGCGCCGCGTCGAGCGTACGCCCTTCGGCGCGCAGCAGCGCCTGGTAGACGAACGGCGGCAGGTGCGCGTCGCGACGCTCGCCGAGCTGCGAATTCGCGAAGCCGACGTAATCCTGCCGGCCGAGCGCGTGGTACAGCGCGTGACGCGGGTAGCGCGTCTGCACCATCACCTCGCCCGGCAGCCCGGCCCGCCCCGCGCGGCCGCTCACCTGCATCAGCTGCGCGAACAGCCGCTCGCTCGCGCGGAAGTCGTGCGAAAACAGCGCGGTATCGGCATTGAGCACGCCGACGAGCGACACGCGCTGGAAGTCGTGCCCCTTCGCGATCATCTGCGTGCCGACCAGGATGTCGACCTCGCCCGCGTGCACGTCGGAAAAAAGCGCCTGCGCGCTGCCCTTGCGGCGCGTGCTGTCCGCGTCGATCCGCAGGATCCGCGCGCCCGGCACGGTCTCGGCGAGCGCCTCCTCGATGCGCTGCGTGCCGCGCCCGAGCGGCGCGATGTCGACGTTCCCGCACTCGGGACACGACCGCGGAATCCGCGCTTCCCAGCCGCAGTGATGGCAGCGCAGCGCATGCTCGGGCTTGTGCAGCACGACGTACGCGCTGCAGCGCGGGCAACCGGCCACCCAGCCGCATGCGTCGCACGCGAGCTGCGGCGCATAACCGCGCCGGTTCAGGAACACGAGGCTCTGTTCGCCGCGTTCGAGCCGCGCCTTCAGCGCCGCGACGAGCGGCCCCGACAGCCCGCCCATCGATGCGCGCCCGCGCCGCCGTTCCTCTTCGAGATCGATCAGCCGCACGGTCGGCAGCGTCGCGTCGGCCACCGCGCGGCGCGACAGCGTGAGCCGCGTGTAGCGCCCCTGCTCCGCCTGCCACCAGCTTTCGAGCGACGGCGTGGCCGAGCCGAGCACGATAGTGATGCCGAGCTGCTTCGCGCGCCACACCGCCAGGTCACGCGCCGAATAGCGCAATCCTTCCTGCTGCTTGTACGCGGGCTCGTGCTCCTCGTCGACGACGATCAGCGCGAGCGTCGGCATCGACGCGAGCACCGCGAGCCGCGTGCCGAGCACGATCCGCGCGCGGCCCGTGTGCGCGGCGAGCCAGTTGCGCGCCCGCTCGCCTTCGGCAAGCCCGCTGTGCAGCGTGACGATCGCATCGTCGGCGAGCGCGCCCGCGAAGCGCGCGCGAAACGCGGCCTCGAACTGCGGCGTCAGGTTGATTTCCGGCACGAGCACGAGCGCCTGCGCGTCCGGCCGCGCGTCGAGCAGCGACGCGAGCGCATGCAGATAGACCTCGGTCTTGCCGCTGCCCGTCACGCCGTGCAGCAGGAACGGCGCGAAGCCCTGCGCCGCGCGGATCGCGTCGAGCGCCTCGGCCTGCTGGTCGGTCAACGCCGGCGGCACAGCGCGCCCACTGCTTGTCGACAGGTTATCCACAGGGTTGGCCACAGGCGCATCGGCCCAGCCGATCTCTTCGACGTCGACCCAGCCGCGTGCCGCCCAGTCGTCGAGCGTCGCGACAGCCTTCGGATGCAGCGCACGCGCGTCGGGCAGCGTCAACGAACCGGTATCGGCCAGCGCCTGCGCGAGCCGGCGCAGCGCGGCGCCGCGCGCGGGCAATGCGTCGGGCAGCGCCGCGCGGCCGGCTTCGGTCGGCCGGTAGCGCACTTCGGGCGCGAGCAACCGCCCCCAGCGCCCGGCGTCGCGCAGCGCCTGCGGCAGCGCCGGTAACGCGACTTCGCCGCGCCCGCGCTGATAGTAGTCGGCGGCGAACGATACGAGCGCGAGCCAGTCCGCCGACAGCGGCGGCAGCTCCGTGCAGATCGCATCGACCGCGCGCAGCCGCGTCGGCGGTACCTCGGTGTGAGTGGTGACTTCGCAGACGAGCCCGACGGCCTGCCGCTTGCCGAACGGCACCTGCACGAGCGTGCCGGGCACGGGCATCGGCTGCGCGTCGCAGCGGTAGTCGAACAGGGTCGCGAGCGGATGGTCGAGCGCCACGCGCAGGTAGGTGCCGCTCATCCGCGCGCTCCGGCAGCGGCGGTACGCAGCATACGGACGGCCGGCATCCGCGTCCGCATCGCGGCGGCGAACTTAAAGTAAAACGTCAGATTCGGCGCTAAGTTTTGGATTCGCATTAGGAATCGCCGTATACCCTGCCCAGCCTGTGGATAACTTTGTTGAGAACTCGCCGCTCAATGGCCGCAACGCGCGCCGGGCCGTGCTTTCCGCTGTTTTTCGCCGCTTCCGGCGGTGCCCCGCGAAGCCTTATTCCATAAGGCTGCTATTCAAATTACCCAACCATAGCGAGACAAATTGACCGATACGGGGCTCTACCGCGCTGCAACGTGGAAAATGTGTATAAGTCAAGTCTTGACAAGCACCGAATCGGCAACGGGAGCGGGGTTGCGTCCTGTTTAGTTTCAAAAACGAAACATCGTCATCCCGCAGCGCAGCATGACGGCGCTTGCGTTCAGCCCGACGCTCCGCTACGGATCGCGCGGCTGTGGGTATGGACTTCGTCGACGAGTTCGGCGACGTGATCGGGCGACGTGAATTGCGAAATGCCGTGCCCGAGGTTGAACACGTGGCCCGGATGGTTGCCGTAGCTGTCGAGCACCGCGCGCGCCTGTTCGCGCACCGCGGCCGGCGGCGCAAACAGGATCGTCGGGTCGAGGTTGCCCTGCAGGGCGACGCGCCCCGCGACGCGCTCGCGCGCGGCGCCGAGGTTGACCGTCCAGTCGAGCCCGACCGCGTCGACGCCGGTCGCCGCGATCTCCTCGAGCCACAGCCCGCCGCCCTTCGTGAACGTGATCACCGGCACGCGCTCGCCGTCATGCTCGCGCTTGAGCTGCGACACCACGCGACGGATATAGTCGAGCGAGAAGCGCTGGTACGCGCCGTCGGCCAGCGCGCCGCCCCACGTATCGAAGATCATCACGGCCTGCGCGCCCGCTTCGATCTGTGCGTTCAGGTACGCGGCCACCGCCTGCGCGTTCACGTCGAGGATCCGGTGCATCAGGTCCGGGCGCGAATACGCCATCGACTTCACCGTACGGAAATCGTCCGAGCCGCCGCCTTCGACCATGTAGCACGCGAGCGTCCACGGGCTGCCCGAGAAGCCGATCAGCGGCACGCGCTGCCGGCCCTGGCCGTCGGTGAGCGCGCGGCGGATCTCGCGCACGGCGCCCGTCACGTAGCCGAGCGTCTCCTCGATGTCCGGCACCGCGAGCCTCGCGACGTCGGCCTCGGTGCGCACCGGATGCGCGAACTTCGGCCCTTCGCCGACCTGGAAGTCGAGGCCGAGCCCCATCGCGTCGGGAATCGTCAGGATGTCCGAGAACAGGATCGCGGCGTCGAGCGGAAAGCGCTCGAGCGGCTGCAACGTCACTTCTGTCGCGTAGTCGGGATGCTTCGCGAGACCGAGGAAGCTGCCGGCGCGCGCGCGCGTCGCGTTGTATTCGGGCAGGTAGCGGCCGGCCTGGCGCATCAGCCAGATCGGCGTGTAGTCGGTCGGCTCGCGCAGAAGCGCACGCAGGAAGGTGTCGTTGAGCAGGTTATGGGCCACGGTAGGAGCGACGAAGCGAAGGCAAAGCGGCATTTTACCGGACAGCCGCGATCGGGCTGCGCATGCCGATGCGATGGCGGCCATATGACGCGCGCGATGGCTCCGTTATGATCGGACGCTCATATCGAACGAAACGAAGGAGGAGACGATGAAGACACTCGCCACGCTTGCCGCGCTCGCCACTGCCACCGCGTTTTGCTGCGCTGCCGCGCACGCGCAGGGAGCGGCCACGGCCACGGCCGCGCCCGCGGACGCTGCGGCCGCCGGCTCGCGGCTCGACGACGTGCTCGCGCGCGGCACGCTGCGCGTGTGCACGACGGGCGATTACAAGCCGTATTCGTACTACCGCGCGGACGGCCGCTTCGAGGGCATCGACATCGATATGGCGGAGTCGCTCGCGAAATCGCTCGGCGTGAAGGCGGACTACGTGAAGACGAGCTGGCCGAACCTCACCCACGACTTCGTCGCGAAGTGCGACATCGCGGTGGGCGGCGTGTCGACGACGCTCGAGCGCCAGAAGCGCGTGTTCTTCACGCAGCCGTACGTGGTCGACGGCAAGACGCCGATCGTGCGCTGCGCGGATGCCGACAAGTACCAGACCGTCGCGCAGATCGACCGGCCCGATACGCGCGTGATCGTGAATCCGGGCGGGACCAACGAGCGCTTCGCGAAGCAGTTCTTCGCGCATGCGAACCTGAGCGTCTATCCGGACAACGTGACGATCTTCAAGCAGATCCTCGCGGGCAAGGCTGACGTGATGGTGACGGATGCGTCCGAGACGCTGCTGCAGCAAAAGCTGAATCCGGGCCTCTGCTCGGTGCATCCGGACAAACCGTTCCAGTTCGGCGAGAAGGCGTATATGGTGCCGCGCGGCGACGTCGTGTTCCAGCAATACGTCGACCAGTGGCTGCATCTCGCGCTGTCCACCGGTGAATACCAGGCAATTGCGGACAAGTGGCTGAAGTAGTCGCGAGCGCGTGCGGCCTCGGCGGCCAATAATGGAAATCGTCCCCGTTGTTGCCGCCGACGAAGACTGAAAGCGGTGTGTTCTGCAGCCGGGCCGGCGCCCCGCCGTTACAGATTGCGGTGACGCCGACCGGCGTAAAACCGCGAAAATTGGCCGAATGGCCGACTACCACGTGCGCCGATCACGTTTCAAAATCTTTCTGACGAATGAATCCTCATGCGCGGTATCTATCGCGCGATGCACATTCACGCGTGCAAATGGGCAATTCACTGACGCGAAAACGCAGGAAAAACGCGCGATGCGCATACGATG
This sequence comes from Burkholderia sp. LAS2, assembly GCF_018417615.1. Lineage (NCBI taxonomy): Bacteria > Pseudomonadati > Pseudomonadota > Betaproteobacteria > Burkholderiales > Burkholderiaceae > Burkholderia > Burkholderia sp. LAS2. The sequence continues at coordinate 588,837 of NZ_CP071052.1, read as the reverse complement.
AAAACTCTGCGGAAAAGACGGGTAAATATGACCTTTTTCAGGACCCCGAAAACAGCAAAAAATCCCGGAAAGCCTTATCTGGCGGGCGTTACAACCTGAAACACTTTGTTACCGCCACGGGTCATTAATTCGCCCACAATGGGCCTCAACGGTTTCAACACGGATGCGGTCTCGTGTGCCAAGTGTGAGCGGACGCGAAGCGCTGCGAGCCAGTCGGTCACGTACCGAAGCCCTTCCGAGGGGCATCCCTGTTGGAGTCGTTTCCGGCCCCCGCCGGATCCGGTTTCATCTTTGGTCTCCTCGCGCTAACCCCGTAGCGTGTGGTTTTTAGCGGGCTAATAAGCCCGCTTTTTTTCGTCCATCGAAAACGTAGCGACCTACAGGCCGCCACGTTTTTTCGCACCGTCTCCCTTCAAGCAGTCTTCTGCACGTCGAGCTTCAGTTCGTCGATCATCCGCTCGCGCATCACGAACTTCTGCACCTTGCCCGTCACCGTCATCGGCAGTTCGTCGACGAAGCGGATATAGCGCGGAATCTTGTAGTGCGCGATCTGCCCGTTGCAGAACGCGCGCACGTCGTCCTCGGTCATCTGCTCGTCCGCGCGCAGCACGATCCACGCGCACAGCTCCTCGCCGTACTTCGCATCGGGCACGCCGAATACCTGCGCGCTCTGGATCTTCGGATGGCGGAACAGGAATTCCTCGATCTCACGCGGATAGACGTTCTCGCCGCCGCGAATCACCATGTCCTTCAGGCGGCCGACGATGTTGCAATAGCCGTCCTCGTCGAGCGTCGCGAGGTCGCCCGTATGCATCCAGCCGTCGACCAGCACCTCGCGCGTCTTCGCGTCGTCATCCCAGTAGCCGAGCATCACCGAATAGCCCTTCGTGCACAGCTCGCCCGTCGCGCCGACCGGCACGATGTTGCCGCTCGGATCGACGATCTTCACTTCGAGATGCGGCTGGATGCGGCCGACCGTCGTCGTGCGCTTTTCCAGCGGATCGTCGGTCGAGCTCTGGAACGACACGGGGCTCGTCTCCGTCATCCCGTACGCGATCGTGATTTCAGACAGATGCATCTGCGCCACCACGCGCTTCATCGTCTCGATCGGGCACGGCGAGCCGGCCATGATCCCGGTGCGCAGCGTCGACAAGTCGAATCTCGCGAATTCCGGATGATCGAGCTCCGCGATGAACATCGTCGGCACGCCATGCAGCGCGGTGCAGCGTTCTTCGGCCACTGCCGCGAGCGTCGCGACCGGATCGAACGCTTCGCCGGGAAACACCATCGCGGCGCCCGTCGACACGCAGGCAAGCACGGCCAGCACCATCCCGAAGCAGTGATAGAGCGGCACCGGGATGCAGAGCGAATCCTGTTCGGTGAAACGCATCGCCATCGCGATCGAGCGCGCGTTGTTGACGACGTTGCGATGCGTGAGCGTCGCGCCCTTCGGGCTGCCGGTCGTGCCGCTCGTGAACTGGATGTTGATCGGATCGTTGGCCGCGAGCGTCGCGCCGATCGCATCGAGCAGCGCCGGATCGACGGCCCGGCGGCCGCGCGCCATCACGTCCGCGAAGCGGAACATGCCGGCGGGCGCCACCTCGCCCATCGACACGATCGTGCGCAGGCTCGGCACGCGCGCCGCATGCAGGTCGCCCGGCGTCGCGGTCGCGAGCTCCGGCGCGATGGTCTGCAGCATCTCGACGTACGCGGAACTCTTGAAGCGCTCGGCCGCGATCACGGCCTTGCAGCCGACCTTGTTCAGCGCGTATTCGAGCTCCGACAGCCGGTAGGCCGGATTGATGTTGACGAGCACCGCGCCGATCCGCGCGGTCGCGAACTGCGTGAGCAGCCATTCGCTGCGGTTCGGCGACCAGATGCCGACGCAGTCGCCCTTCACGATCCCGAGCGCGGCGAGCCCCGCGGCCAGCACGTCGACCTCGTGTGCGAATTCGCGCCAGGTCCAGCGCACCTGCTGCTCGCGGAACACGACGGCCGGACGGTCGGGAAAGCGGCCGGCCGTGTCGAGCAGGAACCGGCTGATCGTCGCGTCGGATAGCGGCACGTCGGTCGCGCCGCGCACGTAGGACAGTCCGTTTTCGGGCGCGATCAGCGCCCCCTTGCCAAGGTCTGCTGCCATCGATGTCTCCGTCCGTTTTTGTCTGATCGGCCCGCGCGCGTGCTGCGCCTGCCTGCTGCGCGCGCGCCTCCGCCGCGACGATCGCGACGGACGGCCTCAGCGCGGATGATGCCGCGCTCCGCTGACGACACTCTGACATCGAATCGCGGCGGGCGGGTGAAATAGCACGACCGGACGATACGATCCGGCCCGCAAAAAGACAGACGAAAAAGCCGGGCGAAAAAAAAGCAGCCCGAAGGCTGCTTTCTTTCGCGGGATACGCGGCGCGGCTCAGTGCCGGCTGCGGATCTTCGCCAGACGCTGGATCGCCTCGAGCTGCGCCATCGCGGTCGCGAGCTCGGATTGCGCTTTCGCGAGGTCGAGATCCGACTTCGCGTTCTGCAGCGTTTCCTCGGCGCGCTTGCGCGCTTCCTCGGCTTTCGCCGCGTCGAGGTCCTTGCCGCGGATCGCGGTATCGGCGAGCACCGTCACGGCGCCCGGCTGCACTTCGAGAATGCCGCCCGCGACGAACACGAATTCGTCGTTGCCGCCCTCGACCTCGATGCGCACCGCACCCGGACGAATCCGCGTGATCAGCGGCGTGTGACCCGGCAGAATGCCCAGCTCACCCGTTTCGCCCGGCAGCGCGACGAATTTCGCCTCGCCCGAGAAGATCTGCTCTTCCGCGCTGACGACGTCTACTTTGATGGTTGCCATATCGACTCCAATCTCATCCACAGGTTGAGCGTATTGCGGCCGACGCGGGCGGCCGGCATACAAGTCATCGCTGACTCATTGCTCCGGCCGGCACACGCCGGCTTGCGCCCCACTCAAGCCCTTACTGGATCTTCTTGGCCTTTTCGAAGGCTTCGTCGATCGTGCCGACCATGTAGAACGCCTGTTCCGGCAGGTGGTCGCACTCGCCGTCGACGATCATCTTGAAGCCACGGATCGTTTCCTTCAGCGGTACGTACTTGCCCGGCGAGCCCGTGAACACTTCAGCGACGTGGAACGGCTGCGACAGGAAACGCTGGATCTTACGTGCACGTGCGACCGACAGCTTGTCTTCCGGCGACAGTTCGTCCATGCCCAGAATCGCGATGATGTCGCGCAGTTCCTTGTAGCGCTGCAGCGTCTGCTGAACGCGACGGGTGATCGAGTAGTGCTCTTCACCGATCACGTTCGGGTCGATCTGGCGCGACGTCGAGTCGAGCGGGTCGACCGCCGGGTAGATGCCCAGCGAAGCGATGTCACGCGACAGAACGACGGTTGCGTCAAGGTGGCCGAAGGTGGTCGCCGGCGACGGGTCGGTCAAGTCGTCCGCAGGGACGTACACGGCCTGAACCGACGTAATCGAGCCCTTCTTGGTCGACGTGATGCGCTCTTGCAGCTTGCCCATTTCTTCAGCCAGCGTCGGCTGATAGCCCACTGCCGACGGCATACGGCCGAGCAGTGCCGACACTTCGGTACCGGCCAGCGTGAAACGGTAGATGTTGTCGACGAAGAACAGCACGTCGAGGCCTTCGTCACGGAAGTGCTCGGCCATCGTCAGGCCGGTCAGCGCGACGCGCAGACGGTTGCCCGGCGGCTCGTTCATCTGGCCGTACACCAGCGCGACCTTGTCGAGAACGTTCGAGTCCTTCATTTCGTGGTAGAAGTCGTTCCCTTCACGGGTACGCTCGCCCACGCCCGCGAACACGGAGTAACCGCCGTGTTCCTTCGCGATGTTGTTGATGAGCTCCATCATGTTGACGGTCTTGCCCACGCCAGCACCGCCGAACAGGCCAACCTTGCCGCCCTTCGCGAACGGGCAGATCAGGTCGATGACCTTGATACCCGTTTCGAGCAGTTCGGTCGACGGCGACAGTTCGTCGAACGCCGGCGCCTTCTGGTGGATCGAACGCGTCGTTTCGCTTTCGATCGGGCCGGCTTCGTCGATCGGACGGCCGAGCACGTCCATGATACGGCCGAGGGTCGGCTTGCCGACCGGCACCGAGATCGGCTTCGCCGTGTTCTTCACGGTCAGGCCGCGGCGCAGGCCGTCGGATGCACCCAGACAAATGGTACGGACCACGCCGTCGCCCAGCTGTTGCTGGACTTCGAGCGTCAGTTCCGAGCCATCGAGAATGAGCGCGTCGTAGATCTTCGGCATGCTGTCGCGCGGGAATTCCACGTCGATAACGGCGCCGATGCACTGTACGATCTTGCCTTCTACCAAAGCAGCAGTACTCATCGCTTTTCCTTTAAATACCTGATTCTTTACTCGCGCAAAGGCGCAGTTGTCGTCCCGGGCGCGCGCTTAAACAGCGGCTGCGCCGCCGACGATCTCCGACAGTTCTTTCGTGATCGCGGCCTGACGGCTCTTGTTGTATACGAGCTGCAGTTCGCTGATCACCGTCTTCGCGTTGTCGGACGCGGCCTTCATCGCGACCATGCGCGCCGATTGCTCGGACGCCATGTTTTCCGCGACGGCCTGGTACACCAGCGCCTCGACGTAACGCACGAGCAGTTCGTCGACGACTGCCTGCGCGTCCGGCTCGTAGATGTAGTCCCACGACGTCGCCGGCGTACCGTCATCGGCTTCGAAGTGTTCCGACGACAGCGGCAGCAGCTGCTCGATCACGGCTTCCTGCTTCATCGTGTTGACGAAGCGCGTGTAAGCGATATAAACCGCCGACAGCTTGCCTTCCGAGTACAGATCGAGCTGCGTCTTCACGGCGCCGATCAGCTTGTCCAGGTGCGGGGTGTCGCCGAGGTGCACGACCTGCGACATCACCTTCGCGCCGAAGCGGTTCAGGAACCCGAGGCCCTTGCCGCCGATCGCGGTGGCTTCGACCTTCTGGCCCTTCTCTTCCAGCTCCTTGAACTTCTGCACCGTCGCACGCAGCACGTTGGTGTTCAGACCACCGCACAGACCCTTGTCCGTCGTGACGAGGATGATGCCGGCCGTCTGCGCGCCGTCGTTCGCCACCATGAACGGGTGGCGGTACTCGGGGTTCGCACGGCTCATGTGCGCGGCGATGGCACGGACCTTGTCTGCATACGGACGAGCAGCGCGCATGCGTTCCTGCGCGCGACGCATCTTCGATGCAGCCACCATCTCCATCGCCTTCGTGATCTTGCGCGTGTTCTGCACGCTCTTGATCTTGCCGCGAATTTCCTTCATTCCAGCCATAGCTTGCTCCTTTGCGCCCCGAGTTAGCGCTTGAGCGCTTTACTCGGGGCTCATGCCTCGCTCACCGAAGCGGCGCGGGCGCATCATGCGCGCCCGCACGGCCTCGGTGTGTCACTCGCGGATCAATAGGCACCGGACTTCTTGAAGGATTCGATCGCCGCGCGCAGCGCGCCTTCGTCGTCCTTCGAGAGATCCTTGGTGTCTTCGATGCGCTTGATGAGGTCAGCGTGGCTGGTCTTCAGGTTGTCGCGCAGGCCCTTCTCGAACGACAGCACTTGCTTGACGTCGAGATCGTCGAGGTAGCCGTTGTTCGCGGCGTACAGCGACACGGCCAGTTCCCAGACCTGCAGCGGCTGGTACTGCGGTTGCTTCAGCAGTTCCGTCACGCGGCGGCCGCGCTCGAGCTGCTTGCGGGTCGCTTCGTCGAGGTCCGATGCGAACTGCGCGAATGCGGCCAGTTCACGGTACTGCGCGAGGTCGGTACGGATACCGCCCGACAGCTTCTTCACGACCTTCGTCTGAGCGGCGCCACCGACGCGCGACACCGACACGCCGGCGTTGATTGCCGGGCGGATACCTGCGTTGAACAGGTCGGTTTCCAGGAAGATCTGGCCGTCGGTAATCGAGATCACGTTCGTCGGAACGAACGCGGTCACGTCGCCAGCCTGCGTTTCGATGACCGGCAGTGCCGTCAGCGAGCCGCTCTTGCCCTTCACTTCGCCGTTCGTGAACTTCTCGACGTACTCTTCCGACACGCGAGCCGCACGCTCGAGCAGACGCGAGTGCAGATAGAACACGTCGCCCGGGTACGCTTCACGGCCCGGCGGGCGGCGCAGCAGCAGCGAGATCTGACGGTATGCCCAAGCCTGCTTGGTCAAGTCGTCATAGATGATCAGCGCGTCTTGGCCGCGGTCGCGGAAGTATTCGCCCATCGTGCAGCCGGCGTACGGCGCCAGGTACTGCATCGCAGCCGAATCCGATGCCGAAGCGGCGACGACGATCGTGTATTCCATCGCGCCCGTTTCTTCGAGCTTGCGAACCACGTTCATGATCGACGAAGCCTTCTGGCCGATCGCGACGTAGATACAGATCAGGTCCTTGCCCTTCTGGTTGATGATCGCGTCGAGCGCCACCGCGGTCTTGCCGCACTGACGGTCGCCGATGATCAGCTCGCGCTGGCCACGGCCGATCGGCACCATCGCGTCGATCGACTTGATGCCCGTCTGCACCGGCTGCGACACCGACTTACGCCAGATCACGCCCGGGGCGATCTTTTCGATCGCGTCGGTCAGCTTCGCGTTGACCGGGCCCTTGCCGTCGATCGGGTTGCCGAGCGCGTCGACCACGCGGCCGACGAGTTCCGGACCAACCGGGACTTCGAGAATGCGGCCCGTCGTCTTGACGATGTCGCCTTCCGAGATGTGTTCGTATTCGCCGAGAATCACCGCGCCGACCGAGTCGCGCTCGAGGTTCAGCGCGAGACCGAACGTGTTGCCCGGAAACTCGAGCATTTCGCCCTGCATCACGTCCGACAGGCCGTGGATACGCACGATACCGTCGGTCACGGAGATCACGGTGCCCTGGTTGCGAACGTCTGCGCTCGCTTCAAGGCCCTGGATCCGGCTCTTGATCAGCTCGCTGATCTCAGAGGGATTGAGTTGCATTATTCGCTCCTGATAGTCAATTCTGTTGCGTGCCGGCGTGGCGCTCAGGCGGTCAAGGCAGCCTGCATCGATGCGAGACGCGCGCGAACCGAGGTGTCGAGCACTTCGTCGCCGACCGTCACGCGCACGCCGCCGATCAGCGACGAATCGACTTCGACCGTCGGTTTCAGCTTGCGCTTGAACTTGCGTTCGAGGCCCGAGACGAGACTGTCGAGATCCGCGCCGTTCAGCGGGAACGCGCTCACGATCTCGGCGTCGGCTGCACCTTCACGTTCGTTCTTGAGCGCCTCGAACTGCTCGGCAATTTCCGGCAGCAGCGCGATGCGATGATTGTCGACCAGCATCTGCACGAAGTTCTTCGCTTCGGCGCCGGCCGCGACGGGCGACTTCACCGCAGCAAGCAGCAGCTCGGCTACTTGCGTGCGCGTCACCTTCGGGCTCGACGCGACCGACAGCACTTCCGGCAGACGCGCAACCTGGGCCAGCTCTTGCACGAGCGTGGACCAGGCGGCGATGTCACCGCCCTCGGCCACGCGGAACAGCGCTTCTGCGTAAGGGCGGGCGATGGTTGCAAGTTCGGCCATGATCAGAGCTCGGCTTTCAGTTGATTCAGCAGTTGGGCGTGGGCCGTTTGATCGACTTCGCGCTTCAGGATCTGCTCGGCGCCCTTCACGGCCAGCGCGGCGACTTCGCCACGCAGCGCTTCGCGCGCCTTCACGATTTGCTGTTCTGCTTCCGCCTTCGCCTGGGCGACGATGCGGGCGGCTTCAGCCTGGGCGTTGGCCTTGATTTCCTCGGCGACCGCCTGCGCACGCTTTTCAGCGTCGGCGATGCGCTGCTGGCCGTCGTTGCGGGCCTGCGCGAGTTCCTGGTCCACGCGCTTGTGCGCTGCGTCGAGTTCCGCCTTGCCCTTCTCCGCGGCGGCGAGGCCGTCGGCGATCTTCTTCGAACGTTCGTCGAGGGCGTTGATCAACGGCGGCCACACGAATTTCATCGTGAACCACGCGAGGACCAGGAACACGACCATTTGCGCAAACAGAGTTGCGTTGAGATTCACGGTGTTTCCTTATCTGCTATTCCGGAAAAATGAAACGGTAAGGCGCTCATCGAGTTGCATTCGATCAGCGCCCCAAGTCTCCGTTCCGCCCTGCGCCGGCTCGCGCCGGACGCATATTTCCGAGGAACCTTAGCCTGCGAGCTTCGACAGGAGCGGGTTCGCGAACGCGAACAGCATTGCGACACCAACGCCGATCAGGAATGCAGCGTCGATCAGACCAGCCAGCAGGAACATCTTCGTTTGCAGCGGGTTGATGAGTTCCGGCTGACGTGCGCAGGCTTCGATGTACTTGCCACCCATCAGCGCGATACCGATACAGGCGCCGATTGCACCCAGGCCGATGATGATGCCGATACCGATGGCGGTCAGACCCTGGATGTTGGCGATGTAAGCTTGCATGATCACTCCTTTGTGAAAAGACTTGGAACTGAGATTTAAAAAACTAAAACGAAGACTCTTTGTTGCACGCCGCGCTTAGTGCGTGTCGTGCGCCTGGCCGAGATACACCAGCGTCAGCATCATGAAAATGAATGCCTGCAACAGAACAATCAGGATGTGGAAGATTGCCCAGACGCTACCCGCGATCACATGACCAACGAAGCCGAGGAACGTTGCGTCGCCACCGAAGCTCCACATACTGCCGAGCAGGGCGATCAACAGGAACAACAGCTCACCCGCGTACATGTTGCCGAACAGCCGCATGCCGAGGGAGACGGTCTTTGCGAGGTATTCGACGATGTTCAACGCGAGGTTCGGAATCCACAGCAGCGGGTGGGCGCCGAACGGCGCCGACAGCAGCTCATGCACAAAGCCGCCCGCGCCCTTGATCTTGATGCTGTAGTAGATCATCAGGACGAACACGCCGAGCGCGATGCCGAGCGTGCCGTTCAGGTCGGCCGTCGGGACGATGCGATGGTGGGAAATCACGTCCGACAGACCGAGCAGGCCGATCACGCGGCCCGGCAGGTCGACCGGGAGGAAGTCGAGGGAGTTCATCAGCGCAACCCACACGAACACCGTGAGGGCGAGCGGCGCGATGAAGGTGCGATTGCCGTGGACGATGGCCTTCGACTGGTCTTCGACCATTTCGACGAGCATCTCGATCGCGCACTGGAAACGGCCCGGCACGCCCGACGTCGCCTTGCGGGCGGCCAGACGCAGCAGGACGATCGTCACGATGCCGCATACGATCGACCAGAACAGCGTGTCGATATTCCAGACGTGAATATCGAAAATCGACGTCTGATGCGAGGTGGAGAAATTCTGCAAGTGGTGCGCAATGTACTCGGACGGATCCGGACCGCGCGTGCCTTCGCTAGCTGCCATATCGTTAATGCCACCCAAATTGTCGAAAATCGTTTTGCCCCGTTCCGCAACACGCTATTGCGGGAACGGGCCGGTGCGGTTCGTTGTCGAAACCGCACGCTGCTTGTTCCTTACCGCCAGGCCAGCGCGATCCAGTACGTCTTCAGCACGACGAGGTACGTGACGAGGAACGGCACCCAGTGCACGCCGGCCCAGCCGAACGCCACCGCGGTGAACATCCCGATCGTCAGAGCGAGTTTCAGGGCTTCGCCCATCACCCAGCTCATCACGGTGGCCGAGCCACCTGCCTTCAGTCGTGCCACGAATACCGCACTGGGCACCCAGCCGATCGCTCCGCCCAGAAACGCGGATTGCGCAGCGGCGCCCGGCGACTTCGAAAACAGCCACCACGCCAGCGTTGCAACCAGGGACAGGACCACTTGCGCGAACACCACCTTGTAGGGGGTCACGCGCGAGGGCTTGCTCACGTTCGGGCCAAACAGCCTTTCGGCCTCGGCCCGCGTCAGCGGAACGATGTTGTTATCTTGCTGCTCGACATCCCAGTCGTCGTCGGATTCACGCCGCTCGCCGGCCGCCGAAACGGTGCGTTGCGTGCGCTGATCATCGTGCCTGTCGTCCGGCGCCTGACCCGCCATCGCAATCTTCCGCTGAAATCCTTGAACCCGACCCCAAGCTTTCTGAAAGCTTTCAGGGGTGCCTAGCTAACAAATCCGGGCGATTGTAAGCGATAGTTGCAAGTGATTCAAGGCTTTAGACGCGACAAAAACCTGCATAAAACGACGCCTCATGATGTGAAAAAACGCCCGATTCGACGACGTACGATGACAGTTGTAAGGTCGGTTTCCTGCACCGGTATTTCGTGCGCAAAAAACTCCGGTGACGGGGGTAAATGGCGGGGAAACGATGCGCGGGGCGGGTCAGGCGGAAGCGGTGCGATCGCCGCACGGAATTCGCTGCAATGCAGCCATTGGAAACGACTCGGCGCGACGCGCCCGAATCAGCCACGCGCGAGAACCGAACAGCGCGCGCGACGCGAGAAATTCGACCGGATGTTCGCGCATCGATTCATCCAGTCAGTTGTCGCGCCGCCACAGATGTTCGACTGTGGATTGCAACACTTATCCACAATGCTCGATCACGATGGACGCTGTGCGCCCTGCCCCCGACCCGAACGGCACACCTGCGCCGCACGCACCGGCCTCGCTCAACCGTGCATGAGCAGCCACGCGCCGAGCGCCGCGCTCACCAGCGCGAACGGAATCGACACGACGTGGAACGGCAGCCACATGCGCGGCTCCTTCGCGAGACGCACCGCGATCAGGTTCGCGAGCGAACCGATCGCGAAACCGAAGCCACCGACCGATACGCCGAAGGCAAGCGCGCGCCAGTCGCGCGTGAACTCCGAGAGCAGGATCGCGGCCGGCACGTTGCTGATCACCTGCGACAGCACGGCGCCGGCGGCATAGACGCGCAGCGGCGAATCGAGTTGCGCGTGCGCGATCGCGTCGTGCACGACGGGCAGCGCGGCCGCGCTGCGCAGCACGACGAACATCAGCACGAAGATCAGCAGCAGCAGCCAGTCGATCTTCAGGACTGCGTCGCGTTTGACGGCGAGCAGCACGATCGCGACCCCGACGAGGCCCGGCAGCGGATGATGCGCATCGGCGAGCAGCACGAATGCGGCGAACAGCACCGCCGCGATCAGCGCGTGCATGCGTTGTACGGGAAAGGCCGCGGCGTCGCCGGACAGGTCGAGCGGCTTCGCGCGGAACATCAACGCGGTCAGCACGAGCAGCAGCGCCATTAGCGCGACGGCGAGCGGCCCGAGCGTGACCACGAAGCGGCCGAACGACACGCCGCTCAATTGCCACAGGAAAAGATTCTGCGGATTGCCGAGCGGCGTCGCGACGGACCCCGCATTGACCGCCAGCGCGACGACGATCACAAGCCGCCGGAACGGCAGCGGCGTCAGCGCGCGCAGCGACACCATCAACGGCACGACGACGAACAGCGCGACGTCGTTGGTGAGCCACATCGACAATACCGCGGCGAAGCCGACGAGCAACATCGCGAGCCCGCGCTCGGAATGCACGTGATGCACGATGCGATGCGCGAGCCACATCAGGCAGCCGGACAGCTCGAGCGCCTTCGTCAACATCAGCAGGCCCGCGAGCGTCGCGACCGTCTGCCAGTCGACGCGATCGGCGAGTACCGAAAATGGTTGCGGACGCACCCATTGCAGCACGATCAGCCCCAGCGCGAGCACCGATAGTACCGGTTCCTGCGCAAGCCAGCCGAGCCACCGGCGCGGCGGCGGTGCGCCCGTTTCCTGCATACCTGCCCCGTTATTCTTCTGTTGCGACGTTGCCGCGCAGTCGCGCGAGAATGCCCTCGAGTGCATCGAGGTTGCCGAAGTCGATCAGCACCTGCCCTCGCCCGCGGCGGCCGAGCTTGATCTTCACCGTCGACGCGAGCAGGTCGGACAACTCCTCTTCGAGGCGACGCGTATCGCGACCGCCATCGTCCTTCGCACGCGCCTTCACGGCCGGGGCTTCCTTCGTCGTGTGCGAGACGAGCTTCTCGGTCTCGCGCACCGACATGCGCTTGTTGACCACCTGATGCGCGAGCGTGATCTGCGTGGCCGCATCGACCGCGAGCAGCGCCCGTGCGTGCCCCATGTCGAGATCGCCGGCCAGCAGCATCGTCTGCACCGGCGACGCGAGGTTCAGCAGGCGCAACAGGTTCGACACCGCGCTGCGCGAACGGCCGACCGATTCGGCCGCCTGTTCGTGCGTGAAACCGAACTCGTCGAGCAGACGCTGGATGCCGTGCGCCTCTTCGAGCGGATTCAGGTCCTCGCGCTGGATGTTCTCGATCAGCGCCATCGCGGCGGCAGCCTGATCGGATACGTCCTTCACGAGCACCGGCACTTCATCGAGGCCGGCCAGGCGCGCCGCGCGGAACCGCCGCTCGCCCGCGATGATCTCGTATTTGTCTGACGAAATGGGCCGTACCAGGATCGGCTGCATCACGCCCTGCGCGCGAATGCTTGCCGCGAGTTCCTGCAGGCTGCCCTCGTCCATCCGCGTGCGCGGCTGGTACTTGCCGGCTTGCAGCTTGCCGAGCGCGAGCGTGTTCGGTGCGCCTTCGATCTTCACCGCTTCGGTGATATCGGCGCTGCCGCCGAGCAGCGCTTCGAGGCCACGTCCCAAGCCCTTCTTCTTTGGTACCGCGTTCATGTCTTTCTTCCTCGCTTCGCTCATGTCCGGATCACGACACCTCGAACGCGCGCACGCGCTCGATCATCTCGGCACCGAACTGGATATACGCCTGCGCACCACGCGAGCTGCGATCGAACACGACGCCCGGCAACCCGTAACTCGGCGCTTCGGCGAGGCGCACGTTGCGCGGAATCACCGCGTCGAACACCTTGTCGCCGAAGTGCGCTTTCAGTTGATCGGAGACTTGCTGCTGCAGCGTGATGCGCGGATCGAACATCACGCGCAGCAAGCCGATGATCTTCAGGTCGCGGTTCATGTTCGCGTGAACCTGCTTGATCGTGTTGACGAGGTCCGACAACCCTTCCAGCGCAAAGTACTCGCACTGCATCGGAATCACGACGCCATGCGCCGCGCACAGGCCGTTCAGCGTCAGCAGCGACAGCGTCGGCGGGCAATCAATCAGCACGAAATCGTAGTCGTCGGCCACGTGCTCGAGCGCGGCCTTCAGGCGACGCTCGCGGTTGTCGATGCTGATCAGTTCGATCTCGGCGCCGGACAGCTCGCGGTTCGCGGGAAGCACGTCGTAGGTGACGCCTTCCGGACGCACGCGCGCGTCGGTGACCGACACGCCGTCGACCAGCACTTCGTACACGGTCGCTTCGCAGGCGGCCTTGTCGATCCCGCTGCCCATCGTCGCGTTGCCCTGCGGGTCGAGATCGATCAACAGGACTCGTTGCTCCTGCGCTGCAAGGCTTGCGGCGAGATTGACCGATGTCGTCGTCTTGCCGACGCCCCCCTTCTGGTTCGCAACGCAGAAGATCTTTGCCATCGTTGGTGTGTTCCCTTTACCTTCAAACAAACGGCGCGCTACCGCGCGCCTTCAATTCGCGTCGTCGACAGCCACTTCGAACAGATGCCGCTCCGCATCGAGCATCGGCACCGCCAGCCGGATCGTCTGCTTCACGCGGCTGCCTTCCGGCAACCGCGCAATCTCGTCGTCCGGATGAACGCCCTTCATCGCCCAGATCGATCCGCCCGGCGCAACCAGATGTCGAGCAAGTTTAACGAAGTCGGACAGGTCCGCGAAAGCGCGGGATACGATCATGTCGAATTTTTTCGGGACTTCGACACCCGGCTGCAGCGATTCGACCCGGCCGGTCACGACCGACAGGTTCGCGAGCTTCAGTTCCGCGCGCATCTGCGTCTGGAACGCCGATTTCTTCTGCACGATGTCGTTCAGCGTGACCTGCCAGCCCGGCTCGACGGTCGCCAGCACGATACCGGGCAGCCCGCCGCCCGAGCCGACGTCGAGCACGCGCGCCGACGTACGGCCGCGCAGATGCGGGACGATCGAAAGCGAATCGAGGATGTGCTGGATCAGCATCTGCTTCGGGTCGCGGATCGCGGTCAGGTTGTAGACCGCATTCCACTTGCCGAGTAGCGCGACGTAGTCCAGCAGCTGGTTGCGCTGCGTATCCGTCAGCGTGAGGTCGAGCGCCGCCGTGCCTTCGACGAGCATCCCCTCCAGTACGTCCCGATTAACCGCCGGCGCGCGACGCGCCGTCATTGTTGCGTCGGGACAGTGCCGTCCCCCTGCTCCGCGGCCGCGGCGGCCTCTGCGGCCGTACCATTACGGCGGCCCAGGCCGCGACGCTTCAGATGCACCATCAGCAGCGAGATTGCCGCCGGCGTGACGCCCGAGATGCGGGACGCCTGCCCGATCGTTTCCGGCCGGAACTCGTTGAGCTTCTGGCTCACCTCGAACGACAGGCCGCGAACCTCGCGATAATCGATACCGTCCGGCAGGCGCGTGTTTTCGTTCGCGTCGTTGCGCTCGATCTCCGACGCCTGGCGCTCGATATAGCCCTGATACTTGATACCGATCTCGACCTGCTCCTTGATCTGCTCGAGCAGCACCGAATCGTCGGTCAACGGCTCCGCAGGGCCGCACTCGCCGCCCTTCAGCCCGCACACGCCGTCGTAGCTCACGCCGGGGCGGCGCAGCAGCTCGGCGAGGCTGTATTCGTGGTCGATCGCCTTGCCGAGCAGCGCGGTCGCCTCTTCGGCAGGCAGCGTCTTCGGCGTAACCCACGTCGACTTCAGGCGTTCGGTTTCACGTGAAACAGCGTCGCGCTTCCGGCTGAAGGCATCCCAACGTGCATCGTCCACCAGCCCAAGCTCGCGGCCGATCTCGGTCAGGCGCATGTCGGCGTTGTCTTCGCGCAGGCTCAGGCGATACTCGGCCCGGCTCGTGAACATCCGGTACGGCTCCGCCACGCCGCGCGTGACGAGATCGTCGACCAGCACGCCCAGATATGCCTGGTCGCGACGCGGGCACCACGCATCCTTTTCCTGCACGTAGCGGCCCGCATTGAGACCAGCCAGCAGACCCTGCGCAGCCGCTTCTTCGTAGCCGGTCGTCCCGTTGATCTGACCCGCAAAGAACAGTCCGTTGATCGCCTTCGTCTCGAGCGACGCTTTCAACGCACGCGGGTCGAAATAGTCGTACTCGATCGCGTAACCGGGGCGCAGGATGTGCGCATTCTCGAGGCCGCGCATCGAATGCACGAGCTCGAGCTGCACGTCGAACGGCAGGCTCGTCGAGATCCCGTTCGGGTAGAACTCGTTGGTCGTCAGCCCTTCCGGCTCGAGGAAGATCTGGTGCGATTCCTTCGATGCGAACCGGTGGATCTTGTCCTCGATCGACGGGCAATAGCGCGGCCCGACGCCTTCGATCACGCCTGTATACATAGGCGAACGGTCGAGACCGCCGCGAATGATGTCGTGCGTGCGCTCGTTCGTGTGCGTGACCCAGCACGGCAGCTGCTGCGGATGCTGCTCCGCGCGGCCCAGGAACGAGAACACGGGAATCGGATCAAGGTCGCCCGGCTGCTCGTCGAGCTTCGAGAAGTCGATCGTGCGGCCGTCGATACGCGGCGGCGTACCGGTCTTCAGCCGGCCCTGCGGCAGCTTCAGCTCCTTCAGGCGCGACGACAGCGACACGGCCGCCGGATCGCCCGCGCGACCGCCCGTGTAGTTGTTCAGGCCGACGTGGATCTTGCCGTCGAGGAACGTACCGGCCGTCAGCACGACCGCGCGAGCGCGGAAGCGGATGCCGATCTGCGTGACGGCGCCGACCACGCGGTCGCCTTCGACCATCAGATCGTCGACGGCCTGCTGGAACAGCCACAGGTTCGGCTGATTTTCGAGCCGGTGGCGGATCGCGGCCTTGTACAGGATGCGATCGGCCTGCGCACGCGTCGCGCGCACAGCCGGCCCCTTCGACGAATTGAGGATCCGGAACTGAATACCGCTTTCGTCCGTCGCGGCGGCCATTGCGCCGCCCAACGCGTCGACTTCCTTGACCAGATGGCCCTTGCCAATGCCGCCGATCGACGGATTGCAGCTCATCTGCCCAAGCGTTTCGATGTTGTGGGTCAGCAGCAGTGTCTTTGCGCCCATACGGGCGGACGCCAGCGCGGCTTCCGTGCCGGCATGGCCGCCACCGACGACGATGACGTCAAATTCTGTGGGAAAAAGCATGGTGGATTCCGTACGCGGAACTGCGTACGAACCTATCTGAGAAATGTATGGGCCGAATTATAGCGGGTTCGCTTTTCGCCCGAAGGCCGTCCGAATGGTAGGGTCTGTGCATTTCGGCGATTTTTTAGTCGGGAACACGCAAATTTGCCGCGCCGGGGCTGTCTCAGCGTTGTCGGTGAGCGATTCAACGCACATCTTCGGGCCTGTGCAAAGCATGTACGGAACCCCGAACTCCCCGATGTCTGTGGCCAGCGCAACACTTCGAACCCGTGGCCGTGCGCCCTCCGCCACACAGCATTTCCGCCGGTTGTCCCGGCACTTGTCCACTGAAGTGCAGCATGGTCGACCTGTGGAACCAGCCTGCGCGGCACCGCACAGCGCTTCCCACTGTTCCCGCACGACTTATCCCCGGCCTTGAACCGTGGACGCGAAAACTGCACCCGGCTCACAAACAAAAACGGCGTGTTTCACGTGAAACACGCCGCCCGTTTCCCGTCCACCGCACCGGCAATCAAGCCGTCTTCTTCGCCAACCCAAGATACGTCTCGATCACACGCGGATTCTGCGCAAGCTCGGCCGCCGGCCCTTCCAGCGCAAACTCGCCCGTCTCCAGCACATAGCCATAGTCGGAGATCTGCAGCGCCGCCCGTGCATTCTGCTCGATCAGCAGCGTCGCCACGCCGGTGCCGCGCAACGCGCTGATGATATGAAAGATCTCCTTCACGATCAGCGGCGCCAGCCCGAGGCTCGGTTCGTCGAGCATCAGCAGGTCGGGCTTGCCCATCAGCGCGCGGCCGACTGCCAGCATCTGCCGCTCGCCGCCGGACAGCGTGCCGGCCGCCTGCCGGCGCCGCTCCTTCAGCCGCGGAAACAGCGCGAACACGTGATCGAGCTGATCGAGGAAGTTCGATTCCCCCGCCTGCTTGCGCCGATACGCGCCGAGCACGAGGTTGTCCTCGACCGTCATCGTGCTGAACAGCTCGCGCTTTTCCGGTACGAGGCACATTCCACGCGCGACGCGCTGCTCGACCGGCAACACGCTGACGTCGGTACCGCGATACACGACCGCGCCCGACGCGTGCCCCGTTACCGGGAGCGCCCCCATGATCGCGTTCAGCAGCGTCGATTTACCGGCGCCGTTCGGGCCAATCACGCTGACGATCTGCCCCGCCCCCACCTTGATTGCCGCACCGTGCAGCGCCTCCACCTTCCCGTACCGCACCGCCAGCCCGCGTACGTCGAGAATCGGCATCGTCGTGTCCGTCATCACTCCACCCCGCCCAGATACGCTTCGAGCACGGCCGGGTCCTGCTGCACGTCCTGCGGCAGCCCTTCCGCGATCCGCGTGCCGAATTCCATCACCACCAACCGGTCGGTGAGGTTCATCACGAAATCCATGTCATGTTCCACGAGCAACACGCTCATTCCTTCCGCCTTCAGCCGCCGCAGCAGGTCGGCGAGTTGCTGCTTCTCCTGGTAACGCAGCCCCGCCGCCGGCTCGTCGAGCAACAGCAGCGTCGGATCGCAGCACAGCGCCCGCGCGATTTCGAGAATCCGCTGCTGACCAAGCGCGAGGCTCCCCGCGTCGTCGTACATGTGCGCTTCGAGCCCGACACGCCGGATCTGGCGCGCGGCTTCGGCCAGCAACTGCGCTTCCTCGTGCGCATTGAGCCGCGCAATGCTGCGCCACACGCCGGTATGACCGCGCAGATGCGCGCCGATCGCGACGTTCTCGAGCACCGTCATCGTCGGCAGCAGCTTCACGTGCTGGAACGTGCGACCGATGCCGCGGCGGACGATCTGGCGCGACGTCAGCCCGTCGATGCGCTCGCCGCGGAACGTGATCGCGCCGCCGGTCGGCTTCAGCACGCCGGTCACGAGGTTGAACGTGGTCGACTTGCCCGCGCCGTTCGGGCCGATCAACCCGATGATCTGCCCCGCTTTCACGTCGAAGCTGACGTCGTTCACGGCCACGAGCCCGCCGAACTGCTTGCGTGCGGTGTCGACGACGAGCAGCGGCTCGCCGGCCACGGGCTTCGCGCGCTGCGGCAGCGGATCGGCCTGCTCGGGCACGTGCGCACGGGGCCCGCGCGGGAACAGTCTCGCGACGAACGGCCATACGCCCTGGCGCGCGTACTGCAGCAGCAGCACCATCAGCACGCCGAACACGATGATCTCGAAGTTGCCTTCCGAGCCGAGCAGTTTCGGCAGCAGCGTCTGCAGATAGTCCTGCAGCACGGTCAGGATCGCCGCGCCGAGCACCGCGCCCCATACGTGCGACACGCCGCCCACCACAGCCATGAACAGGAATTCGATCCCGTGGTTCAGACCGAACGGCGTCGGGTTCACCGCGCGCTGCAGGTGTGCGTACAGGAAGCCCGATACCGCCGCGAGCACGGCCGCGTAGACGAAGATCACGACGCGCATCCACGCGGTGTTCACGCCCATCGCCTCGGCCATCACGCCGCCGCCGCGCAGCGCGCGGATCGCGCGGCCGGGCCGGCTGTTGAGCAGGTTCTGCACCGACACGATCGCGGCCAGCACCACGGCCCAGATCAGGAAGTACAGGCTGCGGCCGCTGTCGAGCACGATGCCGAACAGGTTCAGCGCCGGAATCCCGTTGATCCCGTCGTACTTGCCGAGCAGTTCGAGGTTGCCGAACAGGTAGAACAGCGCGAGGCCCCACGCGATCGTGCCGAGCGGCAGGAAGTGCCCGGACAGCCGCATCGTCACCGCGCCGAGCACGAGCGCGACGAGCGCCGTCAGCACAACGCCGACGATCAGCGCGAGCCACGGCGATACGCCGTAGCGCGTCGTCAGGAACGCGGTCGCATACGCGCCGATGCCGACGAACGCGGCCTGTCCGAAGCTCGTCATCCCGCCGACGCCCGTCAGCAGCACGAGCCCGATCGCGACGATCGCATACAGGCCGATGTAGTTCAGCAGCGTGATCCAGTATTCGGGCACCTGCAGCGCGCCGGGCAGCACCGGCAGCGCGAACAGCACCACGAGAAACAGCCAGAAGGTCTTGTTGCGTACCATCGTCTTCATCGCGTCACTCCTCTTCCTCTTCCGCATGCGGCGTCGCGAAGCTCCGCCACAGCAGCACCGGAATGATCAGCGTGAACACGATCACCTCCTTGTAGGCGCTCGCCCAGAACGACGAATACGATTCGAGCACGCCGACGAGCAGCGAGCCGGCGGCCGCGAGCGGATAGCTGACGAGCCCGCCGATGATCGCGCCGACGAAGCCCTTCAGCCCGATCAGGAAGCCAGAGTCGTAGTAGATCGTCGTCAGCGGGCCGACGAGGATCCCGGACAACACGCCGAGCCCCGCCGCGAACGTGAACGCGAGCCGCCCGGCTTCGGTCGTGCCGATGCCGACGAGCCGCGCACCGAGCCGGTTCACCGACGTCGCGCGCAGCGCCTTGCCGGCGATCGTGCGGCCGAAGTACACATACAGCGCGCCGATCAGCACGAGCGCCGTGACGACGACCAGGATGCTCTGCATCGACACCGTCATGCTGCCGATCGCGAGCGACGCGTCCGAGAACCCGTTGGTACGCGAGCCTTCCGCGCCGAACATCACGAGGCCGAGGCCGACCATCGCGAAATGGACGGCGACCGACACGATCAGCAGCAGCAGCGTCGTGCCTTCGGCGATCGGCTGGTACACGAGCCGGTAGACGAACGGCCCCATCGGCACGACGATCGCGAGCGTCAGCGCGATCTGCGCGAGCATCGGCATCGGCTGCGCGGCGAAGCTGCGCGTGATTGCGAACACCGCGAGCGGCAGCAGGATGTAGCGGCTGCCGAGCGTCGCGAGCGTGCGGCCGAGCGGATGGCGGCGTTCGCGATGCCGGATCAGGCCGCCGGCTTCGAGCAGGAAGCATGCGACGCCCATCACGAACAGCAGCCAGCAGGTGGCGGGAAATTTCTGCGCCTGCAACGCGGCCAGCGTCAGCGCACCGTAGGCGACGAATTCGCCCTGGGGAATGAAGATCACCCGCGTGACGGAAAACACCAGCACGAGCGCCAGCGACAACAATGCATAAATGGCGCCGGTCGTGATGCCGTCTTGCGCGAGGATCGCCGCAATCGAGAGATCCATACGTTTCGTGTATCGAGAGAATGCTGCGGAGAAACGAAAGGCGGAAACGGCCGGGGCGCACGGCGGGCCCCGGCCGTTCCAGGCGGCACGGATGCGGCCGTGACGCGCGCCGCCCTGCCGACGGCGTGCACGGCGCCGTTCGCGCCGCGCACGCCGGTTTCACGTGACGCTTACTCGGCCTGCAACTTCCACTTGCCGTCGACGATCTGCACCATCACGCGCGCACGTGTGTCGAAGCCGTTGTGATCCGTCGCCGTCATGTTGATCACGCCGTGCGAGACGGGCAGGTCCTTCACGCTTTCGAGCGACGCGCGCAGCGCTTCGCGGAACGCCTCGGTGCCCGGCTGGCCCTTCTTCAGCGCGTCCGGGATCGCGCGCTGCAGCAGCAGGCCCGCATCCCACGCATGGCCGCCGAAAGTCGACAGCGAACCCGCGCCGTAAGCCTTCTCGTACGCGGCCTTGTAGCCGAGCGCCGGCTTCTTCACCGGATTCGAATCGGGCAGCTGGTCGGTCACGAGCACCGGGCCAGCCGGCAGGATCTCGCCTTCGCAATCCTTGCCGCACACGCGCAGGAAATCGTTATTCGCGACGCCGTGCGTCTGGTAGACCTTGCCCTTGTAGCCGCGCTCCTTCAGCGTCTTGGCCGGCAGCGCCGCCGGCGTGCCGGAGCCGGCGATCAGCACCGCATCCGGGTTCGACCCCAGCAGCTTCAGCACCTGCCCCATCACCGACGCGTCGGTCCGGTTATAGCGTTCGTTCGACACGAGCTTCAGCCCGTTCTTCGCGGCCGCCGCGTCGAACGTCTTGTACCAGCTGTCGCCGTACGCGTCGGCGAAGCCGATGAAGCCGACCGTCTTCACGCCATGCTTCGCCATGTAGCCGGCGATCGCGTCGGCCATCAGCTGGTCGTTCTGCGGCACCTTGAACATCCACGCGCGCTTCGCGTCCATCGGCGCGATGATCTGCGCGCTCGCCGCGAGCGAGATCGTCGGCGTCTTGCCCTGCGACACCGGATCGAGCATCGCGAGCGAGTTCGGCGTGACGGACGAGCCGATGATCGCGTCGACGTGGTCCTCGTCGATCAGCTTGCGCACGTTCTGCACCGCACGGCTCGTGTCGGACGCGTCGTCCAGCACGATGTACTGCACGCTCTTGCCCGCGATCTCCTTCGGCAGCAGCGCGATCGTGTTCTTTTCCGGAATCCCGAGCGACGCGGCGGGCCCGGTGGCCGACAGCGTCACGCCGATCTTCACCTGCGCCGACGCCGTGGCCGCCGCACACACGAGGCCCGCGGCAAGCAGGGCCTCCATCCATCGATTCATCTTCATTTACGTTGTCTCCAAACGCTGCTCGAAAAAACCACGGTTGCTCGGGCGGCTCCCGGTCCTCAAACAAGTTAATATCTTAATTATCCCACCCATCCGCGCCCATGCTCGTTTTCCCGCGACACGCCGCCACGCGCCGCGCGCCGATTGAAACGGCCGTCCGACCGTCACGGTGCGCAGCAGCGGTGTCGTCAGGATGAAGAAAGCGAAGAAATGCGGGAGCGTGCGCAAGCTCGTTGCGCGCGCATCGATGGTCGGCACGCACGGCAAGCGATGAAACCCCGGAAAGCCGGCCGCTCATGCGATTGCGCATACGGATGCAGAGACGGATGCGAGCGCAACGACCCGCGCCGGCGCCGGGACGCGCATACAGGCCTCGGAACGGCTCGGAAATGCCTCGATGACCCATCGGGCACCCCATGACGAACGAACGGCGTCCGCCGCGTCTCCTGCCCCGAACCACCGTGCTGCGCTGCTCATCCAACCGTACTCCCTGTTCTGCATTGTGCTTGTAGGAGAACTGCCGACCGATTTTCCCGACCGCACGGTCGGCGAAAGCCGAGTGTAACGGACGCCTTTCGCGCCCGCCAACCGGGTAAGCCCGAAGCGCCTGTGCAGGATTGCGCATCGTCGGCGAACGGATCGCGGGAAACGGAAAAACGGGCAACGCGGCAAAGCGCGGAAAAGACGCGGTGCGGACGCAAACGCGGAAAGCGGCATCATCGGCTGGCATGCGGGCCGATGCACCATCGAGGGAATTCGTGCACGCAAATGAAAAAGCGCTGTTGGATTCCGTCCAACAGCGCTTTGGGGTCCGGGCACTTTGTGCCTCGATTGTCTCCTCGTTCTCCACCTGCAAATTCGTTTCGCGGTGCATCAGAACTGAAGTGAATCTTAAAGAGGCTTAAGCACCACGACAACTTAGCATTTACCCCTATGGTGCATTGCCGCACGAAAATGGGGCACCAGCCGGCCGCGCGGCGACGGCCCGAGCCCGCGGTGACGCCCTTCCCGGCCGCGCCGGATGGTGCTTCGCATCAACGCGGGCGACGCGCACCGCATGCTCACGACGACGCCCTGAGCGGCTTGATACGCGCGACCATCTCACCGACGATGCCGCGCCGGAACGCCAGCACGCATGCGATGAAGATCAGCCCAGTGACGATCGTCGTCGATTCGCCGAGCGAATGGAACCACGCGACGCCCGTCGTCGACGCGAGCCATTCGCCGATGTCGCCGAGCCGGTCTTCCAGCGCGACGATCAGCGCGGCGCCGAGCAGCGGCCCGAACAGCGTGCCCATCCCGCCGACGAGCGTCATCAGCACGACGAGGCCCGACATCGTCCAGTACGCATCCGACAGCGTCTCGAAGCCGAGCACGAGCACCTTCAGCGAGCCGGCCAGCCCCGCGAGCGCGGCCGACAGGATGAACGCGAGCAGCTTGAAGCGATCGGTGTCGTAGCCGAGCGAGATCGCGCGCGCTTCGTTCTCCTTGATCGCGACGAGCACCTGGCCGAACGGCGAATGGACGACCCGCACGATGAACGCGCACGCGGCCACGACCGCCGCCAGCACGACGTAGTACAGCGTGACGTCGTTCGACAGGTCGAGCAGCCCGAACAGGCGGCCGCGCGGCACGCCCTGCAGGCCGTCCTCGCCGTGCGTGAACGGCGCCTGCAGATAGATGAAGTAGACCATCTGCGCGAACGCGAGCGTGATCATCGCGAAGTAGATGCCCTGCCGGCGGATCGCGAACAGCCCGACGACGAGCCCGAGCAGCGTCGCGGCGACGGTGCCGGTCAGCACGCCGAGCTCCGGCGTGAAACCGAGCGTCTGCATCGAATAGCCGGTCGCATAGCCGGCCGTCGCGAGGAACATCGCATGGCCGAACGACAGCAGCCCCGTATAGCCGATCAGCAGGTTGAACGCGGCCGCGAACAGCGCGAACGCGAGCACCTTCATCACGAACACCGGATACGCGCCGATGAACGGCGCGGCGAGCAGTGCGGCGAGCAGCACGCCGTAGAGCACTTTTCTCTGCATCATTTTTCCTTGCCGAAGAGGCCCGCCGGGCGGAACAGCAGCACGATCGCCATGATCACGAACACGACGGTGGCCGACGCTTCGGGATAGAACACGCGCGTGAAGCCCTCGATCACGCCGAGCAGCAGGCCCGTGACGATCGAGCCGAGGATCGAGCCCATCCCGCCGATCACGACCACCGCGAACACGGTGATGATCATCGGCTGGCCCATCAGCGGCGACACCTGGATCACCGGCGCGGCCAGCACGCCCGCGAACGCGGCGAGCGCGACGCCGAAGCCGTAGGTGAGCGTGATCATCATCGGCACGTTCACGCCGAACGCCTCGACGAGCTTCGGGTTCTCGGTGCCCGCGCGCAGGTACGCGCCGAGGCGCGTCTTCTCGATCACGAACCACGTCGCCAGGCACACCGCGAGCGACGCGACGACGACCCACGCGCGATAGTTCGGCAGGAACATGAAGCCGAGGTTGGTCGCGCCGGACAGCTGCGACGGCACGTCGTACGGTTGGCCGGATGCGCCGTAGATCGAGCGGAACACGCCTTCGACGACGAGCGTGAGGCCGAACGTGAGCAGCAGCCCGTACAGGTGATCGAGCTTGTACAGCCAGCGCAGCATCGAGCGTTCGATCGCGATCCCGAACGCGCCGACGATCAATGGCGCCAGCACGAGCATCGCCCAGTACGGCAGCGCGAAATACGACAGCCCCATCCACGCGAGCATCGCGCCCAGCATGAACAGCGCGCCGTGCGCGAAGTTGATCACGTTGAGCAGCCCGAAGATCACCGCGAGCCCGAGGCTCAGGATCGCATAGAACGAGCCGTTGACGAGCCCGAGCAGCAACTGGCTCAGCATCGCCGGCAACGGAATGCCAAAGATTTCCATCGACTTAGCCGTCAGAATGAGTTTCGTTGCGTACGCAACTTTGCAGCCGCGCGCACGCGGGCGGCGCAGCGGGCACGTCGCTGCCACCGCCACCGTGCGGCGCGCCCGTGCGCGCCGCTATCCGATGCTTACTTCCACAGCGCGCAGCGCGTTTCCTGCTTGGTGCCGAACGCCTGTTCGCCCGGAATCGTCGCGAGCACCTTGTAGTAGTCCCACGGCTCCTTCGATTCCGACGGCTTCTTCACTTCCATCAGGTACATGTCGTGGATCATGCTGCCGTCCTGACGGATGTAGCCCTTCGCGTAGAAGTCGCTGATCTTGATCTTCTTCAGCTCGGCCATCACCTTGTCGGAATCGGTCGTCCCGGCGGCCTGCACGGCCTTCAGGTAGGTCGTCACCGACGAGTAGTCGGCCGCCTGCAGGCTCGACGGCATCTTCTTCATCTTGCCGAAGTAGCGCTGCGCCCACTGGCGCGACGCCGCGTCGCGGTTCCAGTACCAGCTGTCGGTCAGCACGAGGCCCTGCGTCGTCTCGAGGCCGAGGCTGTGCACGTCGTTGATGAACATCAGCAGCCCGGCGAGCTTCATCGTCTTCGTGATGCCGAATTCCTTCGCGGCCTTGATCGAGTTGATCGTGTCGCCGCCCGCGTTCGCGAGACCGAGGATCTGCGCCTTCGACGATTGCGCCTGCAGCAGGAACGACGAGAAATCCGACGCGGACAGCGGATGCCGCACCGCCCCCAGCACCTGTCCGCCGCTCGCCTTCACGACGTCCGACGTGTTCTTCTCGAGCGCCTTGCCGAACGCGTAGTCGGCGGTCAGGAAGAACCACGTCTTGCCGCCCTGCTTCACCACCGCCGAGCCGGTGCCTTTCGCGAGCGCCATCGTGTCGTACGCATAGTGCACCGTGTACGGCGTGCACTCCTCGTTCGTCAGCGTGTCCGCGCCCGCGCCGATGTTGATGTAGACCTTCTTCTTCTCCGCGGCCAGCTTGGCCATCGCCAGCGCCGTCCCCGAATTCGTGCCGCCGACGAGCAGGTCGAGCCCGCCGCGGTCGATCCATTCGCGCGCCTTCGACGCGGCGATGTCCGCCTTGTTCTGGTGATCCGCGTACACGACCTCGATCGGCTTGCCGAGCACCTTGCCGCCGAAGTCGGCGACCGCCATGCGGATCGCCTCGAGACCGCCCTGGCCGTCGATGTCCGCATACAGCCCCGACATGTCGGTGACGAAACCGATCTTCACGCTATCCGCGGCATGCGCGGCGCCAGCGGTGAGTGCGGCGGTCGCGAGCGCGAGACAGGCCTGTGCGAGGGTCTTCATTTTCATTGACGTCTCCTGTTGTTCTGATGCGTTGTGGTTATTCGAGGGCCGCCACGGCTAGCGGCAACGGAAACGAGGCGGCGTCATACTCCGAGCAGGTCGTGCAGGGTCGGCATCTTGCCTTCCAGTTCGGACGCGCGGAAATGCTCGACGATGCTGCCGTGCTCCATCACGTAGAAGCGGTCGGCGAGCGGCGCGGCGAAGCGGAAATTCTGTTCGACCATCACGATCGTGTAGCCGCGCGCCTTCAGCGCGACGATCATCCGCGCGAGCGCCTGGACGATCACCGGCGCGAGGCCTTCGGAGATCTCGTCGAGCAGCAGCAGGTTCGCGCCGGTGCGCAAAATTCGCGCGACCGCGAGCATCTGCTGCTCGCCGCCGGACAGCCGCGTGCCTTGGCTCTGCCGGCGCGACGCGAGGTTCGGGAACATCGCGTAGATCTCGTCGAGCGACATCGAATGCTCGCGCGGCCCGATCAGCGGCGGCAGCATCAGGTTCTCCTCGCACGACAGGCTCGAGAAGATCCCGCGCTCCTCCGGGCAATAGCCGATGCCGTAATGCGCGATGCGATGCGTCGCGAGGCCGATCGTCTCGTGGCCGGCGACCTTGATCGACCCGCTGCGGCGGCCCGTGAGGCCCATGATCGCGCGCAGCGTCGTCGTGCGGCCCGCGCCGTTGCGGCCGAGCAGCGTGACGACCTCGCCGCGATGCACGGTCAGGTCGACGCCGTGCAATATGTGGGATTCCCCGTACCAGGCCTCCAGGCCCGTGATTTCCAGCGCAGGCGTACCGCTCTCGACGCCGCTCAATTCGCGTTCCTCCCGTTCGCTGTGCTTCATGCGTGCGCCCCCGCGAGCGCCGCGTCGGCGCTGCCCATGTAGGCTTCGATGACGAGCGGATTCTTCGACACTTCCGCGTACGAGCCTTCGGCCAGCACCTCGCCGCGTTGCAGGACGGTGATCGTGTCGGAGATCCCCGCGATCACGTTCATGTTGTGCTCGACCATCAGGATCGTGCGGCCGCTCGCGACCTTCTTGATCAGCGCGGTCACGCGGTCGACGTCCTCGTGGCCCATCCCCTGCGTGGGCTCGTCGAGCAGCATCAGTTCGGGCTCCATCGCGAGCGTCGTCGCGATCTCGAGCGCGCGCTTGCGGCCGTAGGCCAGCTCGACGGTCGGCACGTGCGCGAAATCGGTGAGGCCGACCTGCGTGAGCAGGTCCATCGCGCGATCGTCGAGCCGCTTCAGCGTGCGTTCGCTGCGCCAGAAATGGAATTCGGTGCCGAGCGCGCGTTGCAGGCCGATGCGCACGTTCTGCAGCGCGGTCAGGTGCGGGAACACGGCCGATATCTGGAACGAGCGGATGATGCCGCGCCGCGCGACCTGCGCGGGCCGCTCGTCGGAGATGTCGATGCCGTTGAAGACGATCTGGCCGGCCGTCGGCGTCAGAAATTTGGTGAGGAGGTTGAAACAGGTGGTCTTGCCCGCGCCGTTCGGCCCGATCAATGCGTGGATCGCGCCGCGGCGCACACGCAGGTTGACGCCGTTCACGGCGGTGAAGCCCCTGAATTCCTTCGTCAGTCCGCGTGTTTCCAGAATCGTGTCGCCGAGAATCATGTTCCCTTCCGTACGAAGTCAGGCGAAGCACCGGGAAGCCTGGCGCAAGCGGCCGCGAACAGGTCAGCGGATCAGCGGGCTGCCCCCGGGCGCCGTGGTACGCCTCGAGGGTGGTCTCCCGCGCCGACGCGTATGCACATTACAGAACATTGTCGCGCCGTTGGTGCAGTGCAATCATCGGGATTTGCACTTATAGGGGTGGCCGCCATATCGGATGCGACGGCGCACGGTTATTCACCACGCTTTTTTGACACGTGCATCATCACGCGTTGACCTGCCGCAGGATCTGGCACACGCGCGCCCGATAAAAAACCGCGCGACGGCGCGGCTTGCACGGATCTTGCCGTTAGAGCGGACGCGCCGGCAGCTTGTTTCGCATAGCGAATCAGCGGGCGTTCGCATGACGGCCCGCTGGCGCGCGGGTCAGCGAGCCTTCATGCCGCCGTCACCGCGGCCTCGGTGCGCACCGACGTCGTTTCGCGCGCCGCACGGCGGTCGGCACGAATCATGTCGCTCGCGCGCTCGGCGATCATCAGCGTCGGCGAATTGGTGTTGCCCGACGTGATGAACGGCATCACCGACGCGTCGACGATCCGCAACCCCGCGATGCCGCGCACGCGCAGCCGGCTATCGACCACCGCGCGCGCGTCGTCCGCACGCCCCATCCGGCACGTGCCGACCGGATGGAAGATCGTCGTGCCGACGACGCCGGCCGCGTCGATCAGTTCGGCCTCGGTCTGGTACCGCGGGCCCGGCAGGATTTCCTCGGGGCGATAGCGCGCGAGCGCCGGCGCGGACGCGATCCGGCGCGTGAGGCGCAGCGCGTTCGCGGCGACGTGACGATCGTGATCGGTCGACAGATAGTTCGGCGCGATCGTCGGTGCGCTGCCTGGATCGGCGCTCGTGACGTGCACGCTGCCGCGCGAGGTCGGCCGCAAATGGCAGACCGACGCCGTAAACGCGTTGAAGCCGTGCAGCGGCTCGCCGAAGCGTTCGAGCGACAGCGGCTGCACGTGGTATTGGAGATCGGGGCGCGTGAGCGCGAGATCGTCCGGATCCGATTTCGCGAACGCGCCGAGCTGCGACGGCGCCATCGACATCGGCCCGCGCTGCAGCAGCGCATATTCGGCGCCGATCATCAGCTTGCCCCACCAATGCGCGGACAGCGTGTTGAGCGTGCGCACGCCGTCGACGCGAAACGCCATCCGCAATTGCAGATGATCCTGCAGGTTTTCGCCGACGCCCGGCAGATCCTGCACGACGTCAATGCCGAGCGCCTGCAGCCGCCGGCCATCGCCGACACCCGACAGTTCGAGCAGTTGCGGCGAATTCACCGCGCCCGACGTCAGCAGCACTTCCACGCGCGCCCGCGCGACGTAGTCGGTGCCGCCGCCGTGATATTCGACGCCGACCGCGCGCCGACCGTCGAAGATCACGCGCTGCGCATGCGCGCCGGTGATCACGGTCAGGTTCGGGCGCGCCATCGCGGGCCGCAGGAACGCCTTCGACGTATTCCAGCGCACGCCGCGCTTCTGGTTCACTTCGAAATAGCCGACCCCGGCATTGTCGCCGCGGTTGAAATCGTCGGTGGCGGGAATGCCCGTCTGCTGCGCGGCCTGCGCGAACGATTCGAGGATCTCCCAGCGCAGCCGCTGTTTCTCGACGCGCCAGTAGCCACCCGCGCCGTGCGCATCGCTCGTGCCCGCATGGTGATCCTCGCTGCGCTTGAAGATCGGCAGCACGCTGTCCCACGACCAGCCGGCGTCGCCGGTTTCCTGCGCCCAGTTGTCGTAATCCTCGCGCTGGCCGCGCATGTAGATCATCCCGTTGATCGACGAGCAGCCGCCGAGCACGCGGCCGCGCGGATACGACAGCGCGCGGCCGTTCAGCGCCGCTTCGGGCTGCGTCTTGTACAGCCAGTCGGTGCGCGGGTTGCCGATGCAGTACAGATAGCCGACCGGGATATGGATCCAGTGATAGTCGTCCTTGCCGCCCGCCTCGAGCAGCAGCACGCTGATGTCGGGATCCTCGGTCAGGCGGTTCGCGAGCACGCAACCCGCGGTGCCCGCGCCGACGATCACGTAGTCGAATTCGCCCTCGAGCGTGCGTTGAGTACTCACGGCGTGTCTCCTTCCTGCTTGTTGTGTACCGCGCGGCGCGATGCCGCGCGCATGTTCAGCATAGTGCGTCGCGCCGCGCCTGCGGCCCCGCGCCACGATCCGATGAAGCGTACTCC
Source organism: Burkholderia sp. LAS2 (assembly GCF_018417615.1). Lineage (NCBI taxonomy): Bacteria > Pseudomonadati > Pseudomonadota > Betaproteobacteria > Burkholderiales > Burkholderiaceae > Burkholderia > Burkholderia sp. LAS2. Next base: position 559,197 of record NZ_CP071052.1, on the reverse strand, counting down.
CGCGCCCGGCCGCCGATCCAATGAGTTATGCTGAACTGCGTTATAAGCCACGCTCATATCACAACGATGGATCTCACCCTGCTTCGCGCGTTCGCGACGGTCGCCCGCGAAGGCAACCTGACGCGCGCCGCCGTGCAGCTACATTTGACGCAGCCCGCCGTCAGCCTGCAGATCAAGCATCTGCAGGAAACGCTCGGGGTCGTGCTGTTCACGCGCACGTCGCGCGGGCTCGCGCTCACGCGCGACGGGCAGACGCTGCTGCCGCACGCGGAGCGCGCGCTCGCCGCCGCCGCCGACGTGCAGCGCGCCGCTGCCGCGCTGCGGCACGAGGTGCGCGGCCGGCTGCGAATCGGCACGATCCTCGATCCGGGGTTCCTGCGGCTCGGTGGCTTCCTGCGCGCGCTGGTCGAGACCCATCCGCAGATCGAAACGGCGCTGCGGCACGGGATGTCGGGCTGGGTGATCGAACAGGTGCGCGCGCAGGCGCTCGACGTCGGCTACACCATCGGCCGGCCCGAAGAGGACGCGCCGCGCGACGGCGCGCTGTTCCACACCGTCACGCTCACGCGCTTCGAATACCGCGTGCTCGCGCCGGCCGGCTGGAAGGAGCGCGTGCAGCGCGCGCACGACTGGCGTGCGCTGGCCGCGCTGCCGTGGATCTGGACGCCGCCCGCGTCCGCGCATCACCGGCTGCTGTCGCGCCTCTTCGCGGCGGCCGGCGCGCAGCCGGTGAAGGTCGCCGAGGTCGACCAGGAGCAATCGATGCTCGATCTCGTCAAATCGGGGATCGGGTTGACGCTCGCGCGCGATTCGATCGCGCTGGCCGAGGCGCACGCGCATGCGCTGACGATCGTCGAACGCATGACGGTGCCGACCGAGCTGACGTTCGTGACGCTCGCCGAGCGGCGCGACGAGCCGGCGATCGCGGCTGCGCTGCGGTTGATCGACGCGCAGTGGGCGACATGAGCGCGGCTGATATCGACGCGGCCCGTTACGCATCGAGTTTCGGCGCCTGACGCATGCCGCGGATCGAATCGCGTGCCCCGCGTCGTGTCGCCGCGGCCGGTCCGCGCGTCACGCCACCATCGCAGGCTTTTTGCTAGATTGTGCGTTCGCACACCGCGAGACCCCGATTGAAGGAGACCCGCATGGCCCGCAACATCGAGATCAAAGCCCGCGCCCGCGAATTCGACCGGCTGCGCGAACGGGCGGCCCAGCTCGCGACCGAAGCGCCGCTCTTCTACCGCCAGCAGGATTTCTTCTATGACGTGCCGCGCGGCCGGCTCAAGCTGCGCCGCTTCGAGGATGGCACGCCGGCCGAGCTGATCTTCTACCAGCGCGACGATCGCGACGGCCCGAAGGCGTCGTACTATACGCGCAGTCCGGTGACGAATCCCGACGCGATGCATTCGCTGCTCGCGACCGCGCTGACCACGCGCGGGATCGTGACGAAGGAGCGGCACGTGTACCTCGCCGGCCGCACGCGCATCCACCTCGACCGCGTCGACGGCCTCGGCGATTTCATCGAGCTCGAAGTCGTGCTGGGTCCCGACGACGACGAAGCGGGCGGCGAAGCCGAAGCGCACGAGGTGTTCGCGAAACTCGGCGTCGCGCAGGACGATCTCGTCGCGGTCGCATACGTCGATCTGCTGAACGCCGACACCCAGCCCGAAACGGCCTGATCCGGCCCCATCGAAGGCGGTACGGCGCGTGCCGCCTTCAGCGCCGATGCCGCGGCCGCGTCCCCGTCACGCGGCGCCCGGCGCGAGATGCGCGAGCGGCAATGCACCGTTGCGCTTGAAGGTCGTCAGCACGATGTTCGAGCGCACGCTGTCGACGCCCGGCACCCGCATCAGCTTCTTCATCACGAACTGCGACAGCGCGTTGAGATCCGGCGCGACGATCCGCAGCAGGTAGTCGGCATCGCCCACCACCGCATGACATTCGAGCACTTCGGGCAGCACGTCGATCTGCTGCTGGAACTGCTCGATGATCGAATCGCCGTGATGCTTGAGCTTCAGGCTCGTGAACGCGGTCACGCCGAGCCCGAGCTTTTCGGGTCGCAGCATCACGCGGTAGCCTTCGATCACGCCGGCCGCCTCCAGCCGCTGCAGCCGCCGGCCGATCTGCGACGGCGACAGCGGCACCTGCTCGCCCAGCTGCTGATGCGTCGCGCGACCGAAGCGCTGCAGCACGTCCAGCAACGCGAGATCGAAGTGATCGAGTTCCAGCATGAGTATTCTCCGCATTGATTCGTTATTTGATGCGCAATTATCGCATCACTAAGCGAATTGACGCCAACTATGCGCCCAATCCGCGCGTCGCCCGCTCTACACTTGCATGGTCCCAACCCAGCGTACAGAGCCTGATCATGTCCACCGTCGTCACCGCGAAACTGCAGGAGCAGTTCGATGCGGGCCTCGAAACCCGCGCCGATTTCACCATCGACCAGCCGCTGCAGCGCTACGGCCAGGTCGACCACGCGGTGTGGCAGCAGCTCTATGCGCGCCAGTCGGCGCTGCTGCGCGGCCGCGCGTGCGACCCGTTCGTCGCCGGGCTCGGCAAGATCGCGCTGCCGGCCGATCGCGTGCCGTCGTTCGCCGACGTGAACCGCCAGCTGAAGCCCGCGACCGGCTGGGAAATCGTCGCGGTGCCCGGCCTCGTGCCCGACCGCGTGTTCTTCGCGCATCTCGCGAACCGGCGTTTCCCGGTCACCTGGTGGATGCGCCGTCCCGACCAGCTCGACTACCTGCAGGAACCCGACTGCTTCCACGACCTGTTCGGCCACGTGCCGCTGCTGATCGACCCGGTGTTCGCCGACTACATGCAGGCGTACGGCCGCACCGCGCTCGCGGTCGCCGACGACGAAGCGGCGCTGGCGCGGCTCGCGCGCCTCTATTGGTATACGGTGGAATTCGGGCTGATCCGCGATCCGCGCGGCACGAACGGGCTGTCGATCTACGGCGCCGGGATCGTGTCGAGCAAGGGCGAAAGCCTGTACAGCCTCGAAAGCGCGGCGCCGAACCGGCTCGGGTTCGACCTCGAGCGCGTGATGCGCACGAAGTACCGGATCGACACGTTCCAGAAGACCTACTTCGTAATCGACGATTTCGCGCAGCTGTTCGCGCTCGCCGACGTCGATGGCCGCGCGCTGGCCGACCGGCTCGCGGGGCTGCCCGAATTCGCGGCCGGCGCGGTGCTCGACACCGATCGCGTACTGCATCGCGGCACGGGCGAAGGCTGGCCCGACGACGCCGACGCCGACGCGTGACGCGCCGGCCGTCGGCTGCCGGTTGCCGGCCGCCCGTCGTCCTTTCCGCAACTATGGAACAATGAACGATGCCGGCTTCGCCGCGCGGCGCAGCCGCGCGCGGGCGCCGTTACCGAACGAGAGGTGCAAGATGATCCACAAGCTCACATCCGAAGAACGCAAGACCCGGCTCGAAGGCCTGCCGCAGTGGACGGCCGTGCCGGGCCGCGACGCGATCCAGCGCCGCCTGCGCTTCGCCGATTTCAACGAGGCATTCGGCTTCATGACGCGCGTCGCGATCAAGGCGCAGGAAATGAACCACCATCCGGAATGGTTCAACGTGTACAACCGCGTCGACGTCACGCTGTCGACCCACGACGCCGACGGCCTGACCGAACGCGACATCGAACTCGCGCGGTTCATCGACGGCGCCGCCGCGCACGCGCAACCGGGCGCCTGAATCCCGTCTCCGCCGCCGCGCGCTTTCCGTGCGCGGCGCGTCAACTTTTCATTTCGCTGAACGTTTTCTAGGATGTACTCAGCGAAAGCCTTCAGCTTTCCAAGCCATCCTTAAGGCGCACGTAAGTCTCGTACGCTTTCCGCGCCTTGGGGTCCAAACCTTCCAGTTGCAGCGCGCTTTCGCGCTGTACAATCAGCAGCGCATACGGCTTGGAGAGCGCGCTGGCCTCTTCGCAGAGTTTGAGTTCGTCGCCGCTCGACGGCGAGCGGGCGCGCCAGAAATTGATCGCGGCTTCGAGGTCGTGGATCGAAATATCGGACATGATTGGATTTAATCGTTCGCTGGCCGCCATGCTTGATGTCAGGCGATGCGGCGTTCCTGTGGAAACGGCTTCGTGCTGTCCGCGTGCCTGAACCGCCAACCCATTGTACTTGAGCGAACTTCATGCGACTCCTTCTGATCGAAGACGACCGCCCCATCGCACGCGGTATCCAGAGCAGCCTCGAGCAGGCTGGCTTCACCGTCGACATGGTGCATGACGGCATCTTTGCCGAACAGGCGCTGGCACAGAACCGCCACGAACTCGTGATCCTCGACCTCGGCCTGCCGGGCATCGACGGCATGACGCTGCTCACGCGCTTTCGCCAGACCAACCGCCACACGCCGGTGATCGTGCTGACCGCCCGCGACGAGCTGAACGACCGGATCCAGGGCCTGAACTCCGGCGCCGACGATTACATGCTCAAGCCGTTCGAGCCGGCCGAGCTCGAAGCGCGTATCCGCGCGGTGATGCGCCGCAGCGGCCCGCACAGCGACATGCCGCGTCCCGAAGTGTCGCTCGGCGGCGTCCGCCTGTCGGGCGTCGACCGCCGCATCTTCAACGACGACAAGCCGCTCGAACTGTCGCCGCGCGAATTCGCGGTACTGGAAATGCTGCTGCTGCGGCACGGCCGCGTCGTCAGCAAGGCGCAGTTGCAGGATCACCTCACGCACTTCGGCGGCGATCTCGGCGACACCGCGATCGAAGTCTACGTGCACCGCGTCCGCAAGAAACTCGAGCAGTGCCGGGTCGAAATCGTCACGGTGCGCGGCTTCGGCTACCTGCTGCAGGAAATCCGCCAGACGGCGAGTGTCTGAGCGACGCCGCGCGCCGGCCGGCCGCGTGCCGCCGGCGCACGCGTGCTGCTCTGCGTCGCCGTTCCCGGCGCACGACCGCGCCGCTCCCCGTGAGCGGCGCTTATCCTTTTGCCCGTCGAAATGTCTTCTGATCCGGCTGTGACCACCAGCCTGCGCCGCTCGCTGCTCCGGCGCCTCGCCGCCCCGCTGTCGATGCTCGCGCTGATGAGCGGCCTGATCGCCTACTGGCTCGCGTGGCAATACACGCAGCACGTGATCGACCGCTCGCTCGCCGATCTCGCGACCGCGATCTCCAAGCAGATCCAGATCGCCGGCCCCGACGCGCCGTTCACGGTGCCGCCGCTCGCGCAGGCGATGTTCTCCGATCCAGCCGAAGCGCTGATCTACCGGATCAGCGACGGCGAGGAGGAACTCGCCGGCGATCCGAAGCTGCCGCTGCAGGGCATCAACGTGCGCCGCATGCATCACGCGTACGTGTTCGAGGCCGAATACGACAATCGCGCGGTCCGGGTCGCGCAGGTGCGCGTCGACAACGTCGAGGGCGGCCGGCCGATGGTCGTCGAAGTCGCGCAGCCGGTGCGGCACCGCTACCGGATCGCGGCCGAATTCCTCGTCGCGATCATGATGCCGCTGCTGTTGCTGCTGCTCGCGGGCTGGGGCATCGTATGGCGCGTCGTGAACCAGCAGTTGGGCCCGCTCACGCATCTCGCCGATTCGCTGAACCGGCAAACCCATACGTCGCTGGAACCGGTCGACGAAACCGACGTGCCGCTGGAGATCCGGCCGCTGACCAGCGCGATGAACGCGCTGCTCGGCCGCCTGAAGACCGCGCTCGACGCGCAGCGCAAGTTCATCGCCGATGCTGCCCACCAGTTGCGCACGCCGCTCACCGCGGTGAAGCTGCATGCCGAGCAGGCGGCCGTCGCGCGCGACCCGCACCAGACCTTCGCCGCGGTGCGCGAGCTGCGCGCGGCCGCCGACCGCGCGGTACGGCTGTCCAATCAGTTGCTGTCGCTCGCGCGGGCCGAGCCGGGCGAACAGGCCGCGCGCTTCGTCGACGTCGATCTCGCGGCGATGGCGTTCGAGACCGGCGCCGAATGGGTGCCGCGCGCGCTCGCGTCGCACGTCGACCTCGGCTTCCAGCGCAGCGACGAGCCGGGCGACGACGAGAAGCTGATCGTGCGCGGCAACCCGGTGCTGCTGCGCGAGGTGATCGCGAACCTGCTCGACAATGCACTGAAGTACGTGCCGCTCGCGCGGCCGGACGGCGCGCGGATCACGGTGAACGTCGCGCGCGCCGCGCTCGAGGACAGCCAGCCGGCCGCCGAGATCGTCGTCGAGGACAACGGCCCCGGCGTGCCCGCGAACCAGCAGGCCGACCTGTTCAAGCGCTTCTTCCGCGGCGACGCGCAAAGCGGCAACGGTGTCGAAACCGGCGCCGGGCTCGGGCTCGCGATCGTGCACGACATCATCGCGATGCACGGCGGCACCGTGTCGTACGAGGATGCATCGGAAGGCGGCTCGCGCTTCGTGGTGCGGGTGCCGCTCGCGACGCGGACGGAAAAACCGGCCAGCGAAACGCCGGCTGCGGCGCCGACGCACTGAGCGATCACCAGCGAGTCGCGGCGGGCAACCGCTGGCCCGTCGACCGGGCGGCCCGCCGGAAAAGGAAAGCGAACGCCGGGCCGCCACGACGCGGCAGCCGCGGGCTGAAACGACCGCGGCAGCGCGCGATGCGCTGCCGCCTGCATCACTTCCTGTTCTTCTTGTCCTTCTTCTTTTTCTTCTTCCCGCCTTCGTCGGACGTCGCGAGCAACGTGCCGCGGCACGATTCCGCACCGCAGTGGCACGCGTATTCGCGCTTGAGCTTCTTCGTCAGCTTCGCGTCGATCACGAGGCCGTAGTCGTAGAACAGCTCCTCTTCCGGGCCGATATCGCGCAGCGCGTGGATATACACGCGGCCTTTGACTTCCTCGGCTTCGCAGTTCGGCGCGCACGAATGATTGATCCAGCGCGCGCTGTTGCCGTCGACCTTGCCGTCGATCACGCCGCCTTCGTCGAGTGCGAAGTAGAACGTATGATTCGGCTCGCTCGGGTCGTGCGGATGACGGCGCAGCGCTTCCTTCCACGAGATTCGCTCGCCCTTGTATTCCACTACGCGTTCGCCGGCCTTGATCGGCGCCACGGCGAACACGCCCTTGCCGTGTACTCCCGAGCGGCGCACCGCGATCCTGCGTGAACTCATCGAACCAATCCTTGTGAAGACGACTTGAACGGAAGCGACCGCGATCGCGGCCGGGCGCCGCGCCAAACGAAAACGCGGCACCGGTCGGTGCCGCGTCGGGGCATGCGGCGAATCATCCGCATCCTACACGTTCGATATTGCTTCGTTCAACATCGCGCGCAATATTGCGCGATGCGCTCAGCGCTGGCCGAACGCGACGTCGCCGAACAGCGCCTTGTGCTCGCGCGGCTGCGAGCGCCAGTACTGCGGCGGCGCCGTCACCTGCGCGCCGAGCTCGGCCGCCGCATGCCACGGCCAGCGCGGGTCGTACAGCATCGCGCGCGCCATCGCGACGAAATCGGCATCGCCGGCCTCGATCAGCCGGTTCGCATGCTCGGGTTCGTTGATCAGGCCGACCGCGATCGTCGGCATGCCGACCGCCCGCTTCACGGCCTGCGCGAACGGCACCTGATAGCCGGGCGACAGCGGAATCTTCTGCAGCGGCGACACGCCGCCGGACGACACGTCGATCCAGTCGCAGCCGCGGCGCTGCAGTTCGTGCGCGAACGCAATCGTATCGTCGAGTTCCCAGCCGCCTTCGACCCAGTCGGTCGCGGACACGCGCACGCCGACCGGCCGATCGTCCGGAAACGCGGCGCGCACGATCTCGAAGATCTCGAGCGGAAACCGCATCCGGTTTTCGCGCGAGCCGCCGTATTCGTCGGTGCGCCGGTTCGCGAGCGGCGACAGGAACTGATGCAGCAGGTAGCCGTGCGCCGCGTGCACTTCGATCGCATCGATGCCGAGCCGCGCGGCCCGCCGGGCCGACGCCGCGAACGCTTCGCGGATGCGGTTCAGGCCCGCCGCGTCGAGCGCGAGCGGCGGCGTCTCGCCGTCCTTGTGCGGAACGGCCGACGGGCCATGCGGCAGCCAGCCGCCGTCGGCGACCGGCACGAGCTGGCCCCCCTCCCACGGCGCCGCACTCGACGCCTTGCGCCCCGCATGCGACAACTGCATCGCGATGCGGATCGGCGAATGCTTGCGGATCGCGGCCAGCACCGGCTTCAGCGCGGCTTCGGTCACGTCGTCCCACAGGCCGAGGTCGCCATGGGTGATGCGTCCGTCGGGTTCCACCGCGGTCGCTTCGATGCACAGCAGCCCGGCGCCCGACAGCGCGAGATGGCCGAGGTGAATCATGTGCCAGTCGGTCGCTTCGCCGCGTTCGGCCGAGTACTGGCACATCGGGGAGATCACGATCCGGTTCGGAAGGGTCACGCCGCGCAGCGTGAACGGGGAAAACAGCGCAGTCATGGAAGCCGCTCGCCAGGAAAGGGAAAGAGCGGACGAGCGTAGCACGCACGCCTGAAGCGTGCAGACAGCGCGCTCCGCAGTAAGCGGATGGTCAGGTATGGCCGGCCGGACGCCGGCGGGGCGTGGAACAAACGGAATAGGCGATGGAAGGCGATGCGCCGGCCCTCAACGGATGCAGGCCGGGCCAATCCTTTCCGGCGGACGGGACCGCCCGCGACGTCAGAGGCCGACGCTACCGAGCCACTCCGCGAACATATGCCGTGCGGCCGTCTCGAGCGCGGGGCCGTGCTGCGCGGTATCGGCGCGCAACTGACGCGCGTCGATGCCGGGCGTCGCGGCGATTTCGCCGGCGTTCGCGATCAGCCACGGTTCGAAGCGATCGGTACGGATCTCGGGATGACATTGCAGCGCCAGCACGTGCTGCCCCCATGCGAATGCCTGGTGGCGGCAGGCCGGCGTCGACGCGAGATGGATCGCACCGCCCGGCAGGTCGAACGTATCGCCATGCCAGTGCAGCATCGATGTCGTCGCGCCGTCGAGATGGCGCAGCGGCGACGCGCGGCCGGCATCGGTGAGCGTCAGCGGCGCCCAGCCGAGCTCGTGCTGCGCGGCCGGATAGACGCGCGCCCCGAGCGCCCGCGCGATGAACTGCGCGCCGAGGCAGATGCCGAGGATCGGCAGCCCCGCGTCGATGCGCTGGCGCACGAGCGCCAGCAGCGGCGCGATCGTCGGATACTGCGCGTCGTCGTACACGCTGAGCGGCCCGCCGAGCACGACGAGCAGCGACGGCTCGAGCACGTCGAGCACCTCGACCCGCGACGATCCGACATCGACATAGCGCACCCGTCGACCGCGTTCGCCGAGCACCTGCTCGAAGCTCCCGAGATCCTCGAAATGCACGTGGCGGATCGCCACGACTTCAGCGTTCATCATCGGCCTCCCGGTCGATCGACGGACGTCAGCCTGCGAAAATCTTCCAGGTCTTCTTCTGCGTCGCCGCGTCGGCTTCTTCCTGCACCGAGCAGTCGAGACGCAGATCGCTGTCGGACATGTCGAGGTCGAGCGTCGCGCAGTGATGCACCGTCTTCTTCGACGGTTTGCCCGGCTGAAAGTACGTGCACGTGAGGCACATGCGCTGCGGCGGCGTCGCACCGGCCACCTGCAGCTCGCGCAGCGTCTTCAGCAGCGCGCGGTACAACGTGCCCTGCTCGTCCGCGCCGAGCTTGCCGACTGCTTTCGTCAGGAATTCAGGCCATTGCAGCGCCTTCTTCGCGGCCGTGCGGCCACGCGCCGACAGGCGTACGGCCAATGCCCGGCCGTCGTCCAGCGCACGACGCTTCTCGACGAGCCCCTTCGTCTCGAGCGTGCTGACCGCATCGCTCGTGGTGGCCGCGGTCAGCTGCGTCTCGCGCGCGATCTCGCCGAGCCGCATCGGGCCCTTGCGCTGCAGCAGCAGCACGAGAATCTCGCCTTGCGTCGGCGTCAGGCCAGCGCCTTCCGCCCAATCCCATGCCTCGCTCCGCATGGCCGTGCTCAACCGCAGCAGGCTGTGGGTCACACGTCCCGCAGCCTGGTTCCCGTAAACGCCTTCGCTCATAGTCTTTTCGCTTTGCCGCCGCCCGGATGGCCGAGCGGCCGTAGTGTGGAGATCGAATCCATCTCAAAACAGACGCCCTCTCTCGAGTGCGTCAGCACGGCCGTCGCGAGGCACACGCGGCGGTCGCGTTCGCGGCGACCGGAGAGACACGCATCGTTCCGGTGTCCGCAAAGCCGACATTCTAAGCGAGAGCGGAAAATCGCACAGCTAAGTTATCCCCTGCATGCTGTGGAAAATCGCTGGATAACCGGATTTTTTCGTTGTGCGCGCGATGTCGCGCGCCCGCGAAACGGGGCGCGCCGGCATTTTCCTGTTCGGATCGGCCATCGGCCGCGCGGTCATGATCCACCGGGTTATCCCACCCACAGAGCATTGACTTTGCAGCGGAATATCGGGTTATCCACAGATTGCGACGGTGCCCGGCAACGATTTCGGCGCGACAGGGCACCGATAACCGTTCAGCGAATCGCGGCGCGGTCGATTCTGCAATCTGCAAAACATATTTTCACTCGCGCCAACGTAAGCACTGCTGCCGGACCGTCTCGTTCAGCGATTTTTCCTGTTTGAAAACGGTTCTCAACCACGATGCATCGTTCACGCGCGCCTTTGCGAGCGCACCGATCTCGTCGAGCGCCGCGCGCGAACCGAGCGCGGCCGCATGCGGCGCGATCCGGTCGAGCGTGTCGAGGATGTCTTCCGCGATCGTGCGGCGCTCGCCCGTCTGAGGATTCACGCAGGTGCCCTCGAGCCCGAAGCGGCACGCTTCGAAACGGTTGAACGTGTAGACCAGGTAATCGTCCTCCGACAGCTTCAGCGGCCGGTCGGTCAGCAGGTAGCGTGCGAGCGTCTGGATGTAGCAGGCGATCGCCGCCGCGCGGTCGACCGACAGCGGCGTGTCCATCACGCGCACTTCGATCGTGCCGTAGCCGGGCTTCGGCCGGATGTCCCAGTAGAAGTCCTTCATCGAGTTGACGACGCCCGTGTTCACCATCTTCGTGAAGTACTCCTCGAACGAGTCCCAGGTCAGCACGAACGGCGCGCGGCCCGACAGCGGGAACGCGAATACCGAATTCAGGCGTGCCGAATGGAAGCCCGTGTCGACGTTCTGCACGAACGGCGACGACGCGGACAGCGCGATGAAGTGCGGAATGAAGCGCGACATCGAGTGCAGCAGGAACAGCGCGCTGTCGGGATCGGGGCAGCCGATGTGCACGTGCTGGCCGAACACGGTGAACTGCTTCGCGAGATAGCCGTACAGCTCGGAGATGTACTGGAAGCGCGGCGCATCGTAGATCTGCCGGTCGCTCCATTGCTGGAACGCATGCGTGCCGCCGCCGGCCAGCCCGACGTTGAGCTGGTCGGCCGCCTTCACGAGCACGTCGCGGATCGCATGCAGCTCGCTGACGGCCTGCTCGTGCGAATGGCAGATGCCGGTCGACAGCTCGATCATGCTTTCGGTGATTTCCGGCGTGATGTTGCCGGGAAAGGTCTCGCCCTGGATCAGGCGCATCAGGTCGGACGCCGCTTTGGTCAGGTCGTAGTTGTGCGTGTTGACGACCTGGATCTCCAGTTCGACGCCGAACGTGAACGGTTCGGAATTGACGAAGGTTTCGAGTGCCATGGCAGTTTCCGGAATCAGTTGCCGTCGCTGCGTTCGCCGACCGCCGACAGGCAGCGATAGACGACGAACGGGCTGACGAGCTGCAGGATCACGATCGAGCACATCACGATCGCGCGCAGGTGCGGGTCGAAATTGGGATAAAGCTGGTAGGTATCGTCGACGAGCAGGTACGACAGCGCGGACATCGGCGTGAGCGCGATGCCGAGCGCGATGCCCTGCTTCATCCCGAGGCCGCTCGGCTTCGCGAACGCGACGACGCCGGCCAGCTTCGCGGCGAGCCGCGTGACGATCAGCACGATCGCGAGCAGCCCGCCGAGCGCGATGTCGCCCCACGTGAACGACGTGAGCGTCAGCACGAACAGCACCACCGTCAGCAGCCAGCCGGCCGTGCCGAAGTGCTCGGGCCACAGCTGCGGCCGCGCTTCGAGGTTCTTCACGATGATGCCGGCGAGCAGCAGCGTGAGCAGCGTCGACAGCTTCAACGCCTGCGCGACGGCGATCGCGAGCATCACGAGCCCGAACAGCGCGACGAACGAATGCTCGTCGCGCATCGTCGCGGTCATGTGACGGAACAGGTAGTTGCACGAACGCGCGACGAGATACGCGACGATGAACGAGCCGGCTAGCAGGTAGAGCGGCTGCAGGATCGTCGCGAAAACGTTGCCGTACGCTTCCTGGTGCAGCCAGCTCGTCACGAGCTTGGTCAGCACGATCGCGTACACGCTGTTGAGCGCGGTGAGCGTGATCAGGCGTTGCGACACCTGCCCTTCCGCGCGCAGTTCGGTCTTCAGCTGGATCACCATCGACGGCGACGTCGCGATCGCGATCGCCGACAGCACCAGCGCGACCATCCCCGATACGCCGAGCGCGAGCATCACGAACAGCACGAGCACGAACGTGAGCGTGGCCTCCGCGAGACTCGACGCGACGAGCCACGGATTGCGCCGGATCCAGCGCAGGTCGAGGCGGCTGCCGAGTTCGAACAGCAGCAGGCCGAGCGCGACGTCCATCAGGAGCCGCGAGGTTTCGTCGGTGCTGGTGTCGATCACGCCGAATCCGAACGAACCGGCGATCAGGCCGATCACGGCATAGCCGGTGATGCGCGGCAGGCGCCACGCGCGATAGCACAGCTCGCCGCACAGGCCGGCTGCGAACAGCGCGAGCCCGGCCCAGAACACGGCATCCGGCGCGAGCGGCCAGTTGGGCAGGAATGAGAACGCCGACTTCATCGTGGTGACTTCTCCTTTGGAAGCAACCGCCAGCGACGCGGGGTCAAGCGACAGGAATGGATGCGCGCCGGCTGGGTATTGCCCCGAATGTGATTGTTGTGCTCGACGATGGCGGTACATGGGGTCCGCCTGTTCCGCCACAAGGCGGAACGTCGTTCAGGTTGCCGATCTGGATTGTCGGCCTGGTGTGTGAACGGACTGCGCAGTCTCGAAGATTCAGATTCGAAATCGTGCCGACCGTTCCATTGAAGCATGTCCGGCGCTTGGCCGAACGAACGCGAAGGAAACCGATTGTGCCACAGGTTTTTCGCTCCGGAACCGATTGAATCGACGCGCGGGGCTGTGCGCCGCCGCAGGTCTTTGGTTTCAAAGGTTTACTTGTATATATACGTAGTAGAAGTTAACAAAGGACGCACAGTTCTGTGGATAACTCCGGTTTACGCTGACAGATCAAGGTGTTGGCGAAACCATAACCGGTTGCACAGGCTGTTCGCGCACAGCAGTTTGAGTTGAGCAACTTTCGGGCCGCATCACAGCTGTGCCGAGTTGCCCAGTTTACGTCCACTGTGATTGCACACGGAGTGCACGCGGATTCCGCGCGGTTATCCACAGCGTCGCGTGGATAACCTTGCGCGGAAAAATCGGGAAACTGTGACGGCTGCGGGCGGCCAGTCAGCCGGCCGAACCGACGCGGCGGGCGCGCAGTGCGCGGATCAGGAAGCGGGCGGGATCGATCGCGTCGGCGAGTTCGCGCTCGAGCGGCCACGGCTCGCCTTCGAGTTGCGACGCGATCAGTTCGGCGCCGAGCGCAGCCCATACGAGGCCGCGCGAACCGAAGCCGAATGTGCCGTAGAGGCCCGGCGTGCGCGGCAGGTCGCGCGCCTGCGCACCGCCCAGCGCGCGTGCGTTCGCGGTGGCCTGCGCCTCGTCGGCGAGCGGGCCGACGAGCGGCAGACGGTCGCCGACGACCCAGCGGAACGCCACGCGGCCGTGCAGCGTGGCCGGATCTGGCAGTTCGCCGATCAGGCCCGGCAGCAGGCGCCGCACGCGGTCGAGGTTTTCGGCGTGGCCGGCCGCGCGCATCGCGGGATCGGTGTCGTCGGGTTCGAACGTGGCGCCGATCAGCAGCGTGCCGTCGTCGAGCGGCACCGCGTAACCGTCGCCGATCGCCGGGCACGGCAGCGGCGCCGTCGTGCCCGGCGGCAGCAGCGTGAGCTGGCCGCGTACCGGTTGCAGCGCGACATGCTTGAGCCCGGCAAGACGCGCGGCGTCGCCCGCGTTCGCGAGCACGACGACAGGTGCATCGGCGAGCGTGGCGCCCGTATCGTCGAGCGCATGCCACGCGTCGCCCCGCCGTTCGAGCCGTGCGACGCCGGTGGACGCGAGCAGGCGCACGCGCTCGCCGGCCGCCGCATATTGCGCGGCGCACAGCCCGGCCGACCAGACGGCGCCGCCGTGCGGGAACAGCAGGCCGCCGTGCGCGACCGGCAGATTCAGATGTGCGCGTGCGGCATCGGCATCGAGCAGCGTCACGTAGTCGGACGGCGCGCCGAACGCATCGAAGGCGTCGCGCATCCGCGCGAAATCGTCGGCCGATTCGGCAAGATGGATCATCCCGTGCGTGCTGCGTGCGAATGCATGCCCTGCGTGTTCGAGCGCACGCCAGCGTGCGAGCGCGTGCAGGAAGCCGCCGCGCGTGAGGCGGCTCGCGACGTTGTCGTCGCGCGTCATCAACGGGTGGAACACCCCGGCCGGATTGCCCGACGCTTCGCTCGCGATCCGTTCGTGCCGCTCGATCAGCGTGACGTCCCAGCCGCGCGCGGCCAGACGTTCGACGACCGCGCAGCCGGCGAGGCCCGCGCCGATCACGATCGCACGGCGCGCTGCAACGGGCAGCGCACGCGGCGGCTCGTGCCGGCGCGCGCGCCAGCGCGGCGCATAGTCGCCGACGAGACGATCGTCGACTTCGCGGAACGTGAAACCTGTTTCGCCGAGCGCGTACTTCACGTCGTCGGACTTTGCATGGGTCGCAAACGTCGCGTGTTCGCCGGCGAGTTTCGCGAGTGCGCGGATCCCGTCGCTCGACGCCGCGGCGCCGTCGAGAAAAAACGCATCGGCGCGCGCGACGAGCTTCTTCAGCAGGTCGATCGGATCGCCGAACGCGAGCGTGAGCACCACGCGTCCTTCGTCGAATTCGAGCCGGTGCACGCCCGGCACGAGCATCTGCCATGCGTCGATCAATGCATCGGTGTCTGCCGATATGGTTGTGTCCGCAACCATATGCGAAACCGCGCGGCGCAGGTCGTCGCGCGAGAACGGATGCGACTCGACTGCAACGACATGCAACCGTTCGCAGCGCGCGGGATCGTCGCGCCACGCGGCCCACGCCGCGAGGAAGCCGGCGCCCGCGCCGAATTCGGTCGCGACGATCGTAAACGTCCGGCGGCGCTGCCAGCGCGTGGGCAGCCCGTTGCCGGAGACGAACGCGCGATGTGCGTGCGCGAGCGTGCCGGATGCGCCGCGATGAAGCTCGCCGAACTCGGGCGAGACGAGCGTGCCGTCGTCGCGAAGCGCGAGCGAGGCGTAAACAAGTCGGTCGGGCATGCGAAACAAAAAACGTGGCAGCCAAGCCTGGCAAGGGATTGCGGCAGGCCGTCCGATCGGCCGTTGGAAAAGGGCAACGGGGCGACGGGCGGGCGGACCACGCTGCGTATCCTGTCCGGTTGGCGCAGGTCAAAAAACGGGCAATCGACGATTCATTCGGCGAAATACCGATGAAAATCTTTGAAACCCTTGTCGTTATTGGGTTTGCGCTGCGCTATCATAGCAACGCCGTACCGCGGGGTGGCCGCCGGCAAGCCGGAGGGCGCGTCGCGCGGGCCAGGATTCGGCGCTGTGTCGTCGGAGTCTGACTCTCGACGGCACGGTTCGCGCACGTATAATCGGCGCGTTCGCGCTGTTCGTGTCAACCTAACCTGATAAAGGAACCTTAATGAACAAACAGGAACTGATCGACGCCGTCGCCGCCCAAACGGGCGCCAGCAAGGCTCAAACCGGCGAAACGCTGGACACGCTGCTCGAAGTCATCAAGAAGGCCGTGTCGAAGGGTGATGCGGTTCAGCTGATCGGCTTCGGCAGCTTCGGTTCGGGCAAGCGCGCAGCACGTACGGGCCGCAACCCGAAGACGGGCGAAACCATCAAGATCCCGGCAGCCAAGACGGTCAAGTTCACGGCTGGCAAGGCGTTCAAGGATGCCGTCAACAAGCGTTAAACCCGCGCCTGTTCCAGAAAAAACCCGCCTCTCGGCGGGTTTTTTGTTGGGCGCGCGCGGCATTTTCGCCACAGTTCGCGCCGCCCTTGCAAAAGTTAACGGTTGTTTTTACAAGCCGTTACCACGCGATCACGCGTGCACGATCTGCGTGTCGCCGTGATCGTCGTCGTCGTGCGAATCGACGTCCCACGCCGGGAACGGATCGTCGAACGCGGCCCATCCCGCCGCGCCGAGTGCGAACTCCGCATCCGTCAGCAGACACGCGTCGAGTTTCGTGCGCCACGCATCGGCGTCGAGCGCGATGCCGATCAGCACGAGTTCCTGCCGGCGATCTCCGACCGTGCGATCGTCGAGATCGCCGAGCCATTCGGTGCGGATTTCAGCGAGCAGCTCGTCGTCGTCGGGCCATTCAGCGCGATCCTGCGCCGCCCACCACAAACCCGCCGGCCCGTGCCGGCATACGCCGCCCGCCTGCGACAGCGAGCCCGCGATGTCGTTGCGCGTCGCGAGCCAGAAGAAACCCTTGCTGCGCAGCACGCCCGGCCACTCCTGATGCAGCAGCGCCCACAGCCGTGCCGGGTGAAACGGCCGGCGCGCGCGGTAAACGAAATTGCCGATCCCGAATTCGTCGGCTTCGCCGTGCACGTGCGCATGATGGTCGTCATGGCAGTCGGGGTCGTCGCAATGCGTGTGATCGTGGTCGAGCGATGCGAGCCAGCCCGGTGCGTTCGCGGCTTCGTCGAAATCGAAGCGGCCGGTGTTCAGCACTTCGTCGAGCGGCACGTTGCCGAACGTCGATACGACCTGATGCGCGCGCGGATTGAGACGCGCGAGGATGTGCTGCAGGCGTGCGAGATCGTCCGCGCCGACCAGATCGGCCTTGTTGATCACCAGCACGTCGCAGAATTCGATCTGCTCGATCAGCAGCTCGACGAGCGTGCGGTCGTCGTCTTCCGACGCGGCGATGCCGCGCGTCGCGAGCGCATCGTCGGAGCCGTAGTCGCGCAGGAAGTTGTACGCGTCGACCACGGTGACGAGCGTGTCGAGCCGCGCGATCGACGACAGCGACGCGCCGTCGTCGTCGACGAACGTGAACGTTTCGGCGATCGGCATCGGCTCCGCGATACCGGTCGATTCGATCATGATCGCGTCGAAGCGGCCTTCGGACGCGAGGTTGCGGATTTCGACGAGCAGATCGTCGCGCAGCGTGCAGCAGATGCAGCCGTTCGACATCTCGACGAGGCGTTCCTCGACGTGCGACAGCGCCTGCGCGTCGCGCACGAGCGACGCGTCGATGTTGACCGCCGCGAGATCGTTGACGATCACCGCGACTTTCAGGCCCGCGCGGTTCGCGAGCACGTGGTTGAGCAGCGTGGTCTTGCCGGCGCCGAGGAAACCGGACAGCACGGTGACGGGCAACGGCTGTTTCATTGCCGGATTCATGATGATATGCACCAACGGAAAAGATGAAAAAGCGGCCGCGGCGCCCTGCCGGGGCGCGATCGGCCCGCACGCGGGCGAAACGGCGGCGTCAGCCCGCATTGTGCATCAAACGCGCGCGGCCGGCCCTGCGTCAACCGGCGACGCGGCGCCGAATCACTGAGCGGGCTGCGCTGGCTGCGCGGCCTGGGCAGTCTGCGCGGACGGCAGCAGCTTCCATTGCGTCAGGATGCCGGCGATCTGCCGCGCGTACTTGTCGCGCAGCGACGGCGTTTCCGAATGATAGGCGCCGACCGCCTGCCACGTGTTGCCGTAGCGGTTCATCTTCTGTTTGAGATGCCACGCGGCGATGTACACGTTCTTGCACGGCTCCATCAGCGTGTCGCGGCCGATCCCGTAACGCGACAGCGTGGGCAGGTGGATCGAATTGATCTGCATCAGGCCGTAGTCGACCGAGCCGTTCGTATTCTTGTTCAGCGCACCGGGCCGGTTGCGCGATTCCTGCCATGCGATCGCGCGCAGGATCAGCGGATTGACCTGCTGATATTTGGCCGCTTCGTCGAAACAATCCGCGCGTGCGTTGCCGCTGGCGAACCACGCGCCGGCGGCGATCAACGCGATCGAAGCGAACCGTCTGTTCATCGTGCGGAAACGGAAAGGAATTGCGCGAAGCTCGGGAAAACCCGTGCCTGTTATTAATGCGACGAGAAACGCGCCGCCCGTATCATACCGGCAGACCGTCCAATTGCGACAGGCAGGAATACGGCAGCCCGGTTATACCGCATTTCCGTGTCGATTCATCTCGAAATCGGGGCGACGGCCGGCATGCGGAGGGTGACGCCGATCCTTACATATCGCATACGATTCGCCGGACACATGTCGTATGTGAGACAGTCTTCGGATCAATGTGATATTTCGGACATGAAAAACTGCTAATGTCGCCTCTTTCGGACTTGGATCCCAGCACTACCGCCGGAAGTGGCCTGAGCCGGCATCGACCCATTCATCCATGACAAGAAATCGCTTCGTTATGCGGCGTATCGCCACGACCCTGCTCGTGGCCGGTATCATCGTCTCGCAGGCTGCCTACGCTCAGGTCACGCTCAACTTCGTGAATGCGGACATCGACCAGGTCGCGAAAGCGATCGGCGCCGCGACCGGCAAGACCATCATCGTCGACCCCCGCGTGAAGGGGCAGCTCAATCTCGTCGCCGAACGGCCGGTGCCGGAAGACCAGGCGTTGAAGACGCTGCAGTCGGCGCTGCGCATGCAGGGCTTCGCGCTCGTGCAGGATCACGGCGTGCTGAAGGTCGTGCCGGAAGCCGACGCGAAGCTGCAGGGCGTGCCGACCTACGTCGGCAATGCGCCGCAGGCGCGTGGCGACCAGGTGATCACGCAGGTGTTCGAGCTGCACAACGAATCGGCGAACAACCTGCTGCCCGTGCTGCGGCCGCTGATCTCGCCGAACAACACGGTGACGGCCTACCCGGCGAACAACACGATCGTCGTGACCGACTATGCGGACAACGTGCGCCGCATCGCGCAGATCATCTCCGGTATCGACAGCGCCGCGGGTGCGCAGGTGCAGGTCGTGACGCTGCGCAACGCGAACGCGATCGACCTCGCCGCGCAGATGCAGAAGATGCTCGACCCGGGTGCGATCGGCAACAGCGACGCGACGTTGAAGGTGTCGGTCACGGCCGACCCGCGCACCAACTCGCTGCTGCTGCGCGCATCGAACGGCTCGCGCCTCGCGGCCGCGAAACGCCTCGCGCTGCAGCTCGACGCGCCGAGCGCGGTGCCCGGCAACATGCACGTCGTGCCGCTGCGCAACGCCGATGCGGTGAAGCTCGCGAAGACGCTGCGCGGGATGCTCGGCAAGGGCGGCGGCAATGACAGCGGCGCGTCGGCGTCGTCCAACGATGCGAACAGCTTCAACCAGAACGGCGGTTCGTCGGCGAGCGGCAACTTCTCGACCGGCACGTCGGGCACCCCGCCGCTGCCGTCGGGCGGCCTCGGCGGTTCGTCGTCCTCGTCCGGGTATGGCGGCGGCTCGTCCGGCGGTGGCCTCGGTACGGGCGGCCTGCTCGGCGGCGACAAGGACAAGAGCGGTGACGACAACCAGCCGGGCGGGATGATCCAGGCCGACTCGGCGACCAACTCGCTGATCATCACCGCGTCCGATCCGGTTTACCGGAACCTGCGCTCGGTGATCGACCAGCTCGACGCGCGGCGCGCGCAGGTCTATATCGAAGCGCTGATCGTCGAGCTGAACTCGACGACGCAGGGCAACCTGGGCATCCAGTGGCAGGTCGCGAGCGGCCAGTTTCTCGGCGGCACGAACCTGAACCCCGGGCTGGGGCTCGGCAACAGCATCATCAACCTGACGGCGGGCGGCTTGACCAACGCGGCCGGCGGGGTCACCGGCGGCGGGCTGGCGTCCAATCTCGGGCAGTTGTCCCAGGGCCTCAACATCGGCTGGCTGCATAACATGTTCGGCGTGCAGGGGCTCGGCGCGTTGCTGCAGTATTTCTCGGGCGTGAGCGACGCGAACGTGCTGTCGACGCCGAACCTGATCACGCTCGACAACGAGGAAGCGAAGATCGTCGTCGGCCAGAACGTGCCGATCGCGACCGGTTCATACTCGAACCTGACGAGCGGCACGACGAGCAATGCGTTCAATACCTACGATCGCCGCGACGTCGGCCTGACGCTGCACGTGAAGCCGCAGATCACCGACGGCGGGATCCTGAAGCTGCAGCTCTACACGGAGGATTCGGCGGTCGTCAGCGGGACCACGAACGCGCAGACCGGCCCGACCTTCACGAAACGCTCGATCCAGTCGACGATCCTGGCCGACAACGGCGAGATCATCGTGCTCGGCGGCCTGATGCAGGACAACTACCAGGTGTCGAACAGCAAGGTGCCGCTGCTCGGCGACATCCCGTGGATCGGCCAGCTGTTCCGTTCGGAATCGAAGCAGCGCGCGAAAACCAACCTGATGGTGTTCCTGCGTCCGGTGATCATTTCCGATCGCAGCACCGCGCAGGAAGTCACCGCGAACCGCTACGACTACATCCAGGGCGTGACGGGCGCCTACAAGTCGGACAACAACGTGATCCGCGACAAGGACGACCCGGTCGTCCCGCCGATGCCGCTGGGTCCGAGCCAGGGCGGCACGCCGGCCGGCAACCTGTTCGATCTCGACAAGATGCGCCGCCAGCAGTTGCAGCGCCAGGTCGCGCCGGTACCGGCCCAGCCGCTGCCGGAAGCAACGCCCGCGCAGCCGCAGAGCGTGCCGCAGCAGGCGGTGCCGCAACAGCCGCTGACCACCGCGCCGGGAGCGTCGCAGTGAGCGACGTGCTCGCGTCATCCGCCCACGACGGCGCGCCGGGCGAGCGCCAGCCGCCGTCGCCGCTCGCCGCTCGCCTGCTGCCGTACGGTTTCGCGAAGAGCGGCCAGGTGCTGATCGCGCATCAGCTCGACGACACGCTCGAGGTGTGGATCAGCGAACGCACGAGCGACGCCGCGCTCGCGGAAATCGCGCGCAACTTCGGTTCGATTTCCGTGCATCGCGTGCCGGCCGACGAGCTCGCGCAGGCGATCAACCAGGCCTACGCACGCCAGGACGGCAGCGCCGCGCAGGTGGTCGGCGAGGTCGAAGGCGAAGTCGACCTGTCGCGGCTGATGCAGGACATCCCCGAAGTCGAGGATCTGCTCGAATCGGAAGACGACGCGCCGATCATCCGGATGATCAACGCGCTGCTCACGCAAGCGGCGCGCGAACAGGCGTCGGACATCCACATCGAGCCGTTCGAGAATGCGTCGGTCGTGCGCTTTCGCGTCGACGGCACGCTGCGCGACGTCGTGCGCCCGAAGAAGGCGCTGCACGGCGCGCTGATCTCGCGGATCAAGATCATGGCGCAGCTCGACATCGCCGAGAAACGGCTGCCGCAGGACGGCCGCATCACGCTGCGCGTCGGCGGCCGGCCGGTCGACGTGCGGGTGTCGACGCTGCCGACCGGGCATGGCGAGCGCGCGGTGCTGCGTCTCCTGGAAAAGGACGCGCAGCGGCTGAACCTCGAAGCGCTCGGGATGGGTCGCGACACGCTCGTCCAGTTCGACAAGCTGATCGCCCGTCCGCACGGCATCGTGCTCGTCACCGGCCCGACCGGTTCCGGCAAGACGACCACGCTGTACGCGTCGATGTCGCGGCTCGAAACCGCGACGACCAATATCATGACCGTCGAGGATCCGATCGAATACGACCTGTCCGGCATCGGCCAGACGCAGGTGAACGAGCGGATCGGGATGACCTTCGCCCGCGCGCTGCGCTCGATCCTGCGCCAGGACCCGGACGTGATCATGATCGGCGAAATCCGCGACCTCGAAACCGCGCAGATCGCGGTGCAGGCGTCGCTGACGGGCCACCTCGTGCTCGCGACGCTGCACACGAACGATGCGGCGTCCGCCGTCACCCGTCTGACCGACATGGGTGTCGAGCCGTACCTGCTCGCGTCGTCGCTGCTCGGCGTGCTCGCGCAGCGCCTCGTGCGCCAGCTCTGCCCCGTCTGCAAGGAAGAGCGGCACGAGGACGGCCGCACCGTGTGGCATCCGGTCGGCTGCGACAAGTGCGGGCATTCGGGCTATGCGGGCCGGCGCGGCGTGTACGAACTGCTGCTCGTCGACGAGTCGATCCGCACGCTGATCCACCGCAACGCGGCCGATGCCGAGATCCTGGCCGCCGGCCGCGCGGAAGGGATGCGCACATTGCGCGACGACGCGGAGCGCTGGCTCGCGTCCGGCGCAACGTCGCTCGAGGAAGTGCTGCGCGTGACGGGAGGCGCATAGCGCGATGCCGGCATTCCGTTTCGAAGCAATCGATTCGGCGGGGCGCGCGCAGAAAGGCGTGATCGATGCCGACAGCGCGCGAGCCGCGCGCGGCCAGCTGCGCACGCAGGGGCTGACGCCGCTCGTCGTCGAGCCGGCCGCCAGCGCGACGCGCGGCGCGCGTTCGCAGCGGCTCGCGTTCGGCCGCAAGCTGTCGCAGCGCGAGCAGGCGATCCTCACGCGCCAGCTTGCGAGCCTGCTGATCGCGGGGCTGCCGCTCGACGAGGCGCTCGGCGTGCTGACCGAGCAGGCCGAACGCGACTACATCCGCGAACTGATGGCCGCGATCCGCGCGGAAGTGCTCGGCGGCCATTCGCTCGCGAATGCGCTGGGCCAGCATCCGCGCGATTTTCCGGAAATCTACCGCGCACTCGTTGCCGCGGGCGAGCACACCGGCAAGCTCGGCATCGTGCTGTCGCGCCTCGCCGACTACATCGAGCAAAGCAATGCGCTGAAGCAGAAGATCCTGCTGGCGTTCACGTATCCGGGCATCGTCACGCTGATCGCGTTCGGCATCGTCACGTTCCTGCTGAGCTACGTCGTGCCGCAGGTCGTCAACGTGTTCGCGAGCACGAAGCAGCAGTTGCCGATCCTCACGGTCGTGATGATGGCGCTGTCGGAATTCGTGCGGCACTGGTGGTGGGCGATCCTGATCGCGGTCGCGCTCGTCGTGTGGTTCGTGAAGGCGACGCTGTCGCGCGCCGGGCCCAGGCTCGCGTTCGATCGCTGGGTGCTGACCGCGCCGCTCGCCGGCAAGCTCGTGCGCGGCTACAACACGGTGCGCTTCGCGAGCACGCTCGGGATTCTCACCGCGGCCGGCGTGCCGATCCTGCGCGCGCTGCAGGCGGCCGGCGAGACGCTGTCGAACCGCGCGATGCGCGCGAACATCGACGATGCGATCGTGCGCGTGCGCGAAGGCTCCGCGCTGTCGCGCGCGCTGAACAACGTGAAGACGTTTCCGCCGGTGCTCGTGCACCTGATTCGTTCGGGCGAGGCGACGGGCGACGTGACGACGATGCTGGATCGCGCGGCCGAAGGCGAAGCGCGCGAACTCGAGCGCCGCACGATGTTCCTGACGAGCCTGCTGGAGCCGCTGCTGATCCTCGCGATGGGCGGCATCGTGCTCGTGATCGTGCTGGCCGTGATGCTGCCGATCATCGAGCTGAACAACATGGTGCAGTGACGGTGCGGCCCGATTCCGACGGATGGGCCGCTACCGTTCAGCGCATGTAGATCGCGGGGGACGGCGTGTTCGCCGGGAGCTGGATTTCGGCGCGGGCGCCGTTGCGGTCGACGATGATCGAGCGCGGCCGGACTTCGGCGAGCTTCGCGCCGGACGTGACCTCCGCGCCGAGCGATACGGCGCGCGGCGGTTCGCCGCCGACGCCGACGATCGCGGCGCCGCCATGATCGAGCGCGAGAATGCCGAACAGGTGGATGTCCTGGACGGGATTCTTGTCGAGCTGGCCGCCGAAGAGCGCCGCGGCGTCCTCGGTGCGGATCGGCAGCCGCGCGGCGGCGGCGGGCAGCGGCGCTTCGCGGGCCGACAGCGTGACGACCCAGTAGGTGGCCGTCGCGCACAAACCCGCGAAGAGGGCGAGGGAAAGGATCCGGATCGAGAGCGCGTTCATGCGCGCTATTGTACGGATGTATATGAAATTTGCGTTGGGTGAAAGCCCTCGGCGATGCGCGCCTTACAATGCGTGCTCCGCGCCCGCCGGTCCGGAAGGTTGCTGTCAGGCAATCGTCCGGTGCGCCGGGTGCGTCACTCAATCGACGACATTTTTTGGAAAGAGGTAGTCAGTCATGCAAACGTGGATCACTCGCCGCAACGCGGCCGTGCGTCGTCAGCGCGGTTTCACGCTGATCGAGATCATGGTGGTGGTCGCGATCCTCGGGATCCTGGCGGCGCTGATCGTGCCGAAGATCATGAGCCGCCCCGACGAGGCGCGCCGCATCGCCGCGAAGCAGGACATCGGCACGATCATGCAGGCGCTCAAGCTGTACCGCCTGGACAACGGCCGCTATCCGACCCAGGAGCAGGGCCTGAACGCGCTGATCCAGAAGCCGACCAACGATCCGATCCCGAACAACTGGAAGGACGGCGGCTATCTCGAGCGCCTGCCGAACGATCCGTGGGGCAACGGGTACAAGTACCTGAACCCGGGCGTGCACGGCGAGATCGACGTGTTCAGCTACGGCGCCGACGGCAAGGAAGGCGGCGAAAGCAACGACTCCGACATCGGCTCGTGGCAGTAAGCCGGCGCTGATCGGCCCGACGTTTCATTCCGTTCTTCATGCTCGCCATTCGCACGACCTCCCGCTGCGGCCGCGATTGCCGCGTGCGTCGCGGTGCGGTGCCGTCCGTACCGGCAGGTGCCGATGGCGGCTTGATGAAGCCCCGCGCGGCGCGCCGTCGCGGGCGCGGCTTCACGCTGCTCGAAATGCTGGTCGTGCTCGTGATCGCCGGGTTGCTCGTGTCGCTCGCGTCGCTGTCGTTGACGCGCAATCCGCGCACCGACCTGCGCGAGGAAGCGCAGCGGATCGCGCTGCTGTTCGAGACGGCCGGCGACGAAGCGCAGGTGCGCGCGCGGCCGATCGCGTGGCAACCAACCGCGCACGGTTTCCAGTTCGACGTGAGCTCGCCCGACGGCTGGCGCACGCTGCGCGACGACCTGCTGCGCCCGCGCGACTGGGACGGCGGCGTCACCGGCGCGGACATCGATTACCCGGGGTCGGACACGCGCGCGAACCGCGTCGTGTTCGGCACCGAGAGCATCGACACGCCGGTGCGCGTGACGCTGCATTCGGCCGCCGGCAGCGCGACGATCGTCGGCACCGGCAACGGTCGCTACGAGGTGCAATGACGATGCGTCGTCGCCTGCCCTTCCCCGTTTCCTCCGCCCGCGGCTTCACGATGATCGAGGTGCTGGTCGCGCTCGCGATCATCGCGGTCGCGCTCGCCGCGTCGATCCGCGCGGTCGGCACGATGGCGAGCAACGCGTCCGACCTGCATCGCCGGCTGCTCGCCGGCTGGAGCGCCGACAACGCGCTTGCGCAGCTGCGGCTCACGCATGCGTGGCCGGAAGTCGGGGAGCAGAGCTTCGACTGCTCGCAAGGCAACGTGCAGCTCGTCTGCACGCAGCGCGTGAGCACCACGCCGAACCCGGTGTTCCGGCGCGTGCGGATTTCGGTGAGTACGCCCGGCCGTGCCGGCGTGCTCGCGCAGATGGTGACGGTGGTCGCGAATGAAACCAGCCGTCCGCTCTGACGCGCCGATGCGACGCCCGTCCACCCGTGCCGCCCGCCTCGCCCGCGGCTTCACGCTGATCGAGCTGATGATCGCGATCGCGATTCTCGCGGTGGTCGCGATCCTCGCATGGCGCGGGCTCGACCAGATCATGCGCGGTCGCGACAAGGTCGCGGCCGCGATGGAAGACGAGCGCGTGTTCGCGCAGATGTTCGACCAGATGCGCATCGACGCGCGGCTCGCCGCGACCGACGACGAGGCCGGCCAGCCGGCGATCGGCGTCGCCGGCAATACGCTGCAGATCGTGCGCGAACTCGACGTGCCGGGCGTCGCGCCGCGGCTGCAGGTGGTCCGCTACCGGATCGCCGGCGGGCGCGTCGTGCGCTATGCATCGCCGCCGATCGACGACACGAACCGGCTGCGCACCCTGCTGAAGGACAGCAGCGTCGACGGCTGGAGCTGGGTCGCGCTGATGGGCGGCGTCGGCGCGATCGACGCGAAGCTGTACGTGCCGCGCGTGGGCTGGACCACCAACCTGCAGACGGCCGACGAAGCGCTCGCACAGAACAACGACGCGCTGAAGGTGCCGCAGATCGGCAACGCGCCGCCGGCGCGCGCGGTGACCGGGCTGCAGGTCAGCATCGGCGCGACGTCGCTGCGCGTGCCGGTCACGCGCATCTTCCTCGTCGGGGAATGACGATGCGTGCGCGCCCTTCCCGTCGAATCCGGGCCCGCCGCCAGCGCGGCGCCGCGATCATCACCGCGCTGCTCGTGGTCGCGCTGTCGGCGATCCTCGTGTCGGGGATGCTGTGGCGCCAGCAGGTGCAGATTCGCCGCATCGAGAACCAGCGGGTAATCGCGCAGGCACAGTGGGTCGCGCGCGGCGCGCTCGACTGGACGCGGATGATCCTGCGCTCCGAAGGCGATACGGCGCCCGGCATCACGTATCTCGGCGGGATCTGGGGCGTGCCGATCGCGAAGACGAAGCTGTCGGATTTCCTCGGCCGCATCGGCGCGCCCAACGACACGGACGCCGAAGACACCTATCTGTCCGGCTCGATCGAGGATGCGCAGGCGAAGTTCAACCTGCGCAACCTCGTGTCGTCGCCGGCGCCCGGCGTGCTGCAGCTGAACGTCACGCAGATGCAGGCGTTCCAGCGCCTGCTGACGACGCTCGGCTACGACAGCGCATTCGCGAAGCGCATCGCGCTGCAGGTGCGTGCGGGGCTGCTGCATTCGGCCACGCGGTTCCAGATGCCGAACCTGCCCGGCGGCGGCGGGACCGCCGCGACCGCCGCGACCGCACCGGTGACGAGCGGCGACATGCAGGGCAGCGGCTTCACCGACGATCCGGGGATGGCCGGCGGCGACCGCGGGCCCGCGCCGCTGATGATGACGCGCGTCGACAGCCTGCTCGACGTCGACGGCGTGACGCCGGAGATGGTCGCGCGGCTGCGCCCGTTCGTCACCGTGCTGCCGACCACGACGCCCGTGAACATGAACACCGCGCCGGCCGAAGTGATCGCCGCGCTGATACCGGGGATGAGCGTGTCGTCCGCGCAGGCGCTCGTGGCGCGCCGCGAGACGGTGTTTTTCCGCAACGTCGGCGACGTGCAGCTCGCGCTGCGCGGCGCCGGCGCGCCGCCGAACGTGACGATCGACTCGAGCCTCGTCGACGTCAATTCGAGCTATTTCATCGTGCATGGCCGGATCCAGCACGAACGCGCGGAGGTCGATCGCACCTCGCTCGTGTATCGTGATCCGACCACGCACTCGACGCGGGTCGTGCGCATCCGCGACCAGCTATAACGACGCCAATCGGGAGAGGAGCTCTTGTGAGCACGTTGATTGTTTCTTTGCCGCCGCGCGAGCCTGCCGTGCCGTTGCAGGAATGGCAGTGGCCCGAGCTGCCGTTCACGCTCGTCGACAAGGCCAGCCACGTGCAGCGCGCGGGCCGCGCCGCACTCGCGCTGCTGCCGCGCGCGAACGCGACGGTGCTGATCGTCGCCGCGCGCGACGTGCTGCTGCTGGCCGCGACCGTGCCGCCGCTGAAGGGGCCGAAGCTGCGCCAGGCGCTGCCCAACATCGTCGAGGATCAGCTGATCCAGGATCCGCTCGGCTGCCATATCGCGCTCGATCCGGCCCCGCTGCCCGACGGGCGCCGCGTGCTGGCCGTCGTCGATCGCGCGTGGTTCCGCACGATCTGCGACGCGTTTACCGCGGCCGGCCACCGGCACCTGAGCGCGGTGCCCGCGACCCGCTGCCTGCCGGCGCCGCGCGCGTCGGCCGACGCCGCATCCGCCGTGCCGGCCGACGGCGAGCCCGCCGACGCCGCCGCCCTCGTCGCGGACGTCGCCGAGCCGGCTGCCCCCGCCCGGCGACGGTCGCCGCGGTGCTCGGGCTCGCGACGGCGGTCGAGCCGGTGCTCGTCGAAGCCGGCGCGCTGCCGGCCGCGGCCGGTGCGCCGCGCCTCGAGCTGGCGGTCGCGCGCGGTGCGCTCGGCGAAGGCTTCGCGGCGCCCGCGTCGCGCGCCGCCGGCACGCTGGCCGCGCTCGCGGGCGGCGGCGACATCGAGCTGTACGAACTCGGTGAGCCGGGCGCGGAGCCGCGGCTCGCGTCGGTCGGCCGCACGGACGCGCCGCTGCTGCCGGGCGCCGCGCCGCTGTCGTTCGATACGTTCGCGCGCCGGGCGCTGACCGAGAAATTCGATCTGTGCCAATTCGAGTTCGAATCGCAGCCGTGGCGCTTCGACCGCGCGACGCTCAAGCGCCTGCGCGTGCCGATCGCGCTCGCCGCGGCGACGCTCGGCGTCGCGGTGATCGGGATGAACGTGCACTGGTGGAAGCTGTCGCGCGAGCGCGATGCGCTGTCCGCGCAGATCACCGAGACGCTGCTGTCTGCCTTTCCGAAGACGACCACCGTGCTCGACCCGCCCGCGCAGATGCAACGCCAGCTCGACCAGCTTCGGCTGGCTGCCGGCGAGCTGTCGCCGAATGATTTCCTCGCGCTGTCGAGCGGCCTGGCGCGCTCGATGGGTGCGCTGCCGCTGAATGGCATCGCGTCGCTCGACTATCACGACCGGCGGCTCGACGTCGGCTTCAAGCCGGAGGTCAAGGTCGATCCCGATTTCACGCAGCGCCTCGCGCGTAACGGACTGTCCGGCGAAGTCGACAGCAACACGGGCAAATGGACGATCCGGAGCCGCTCATGAAAACCGAACAACTGAACCAGACGCTGGCCCAGTTCTGGGGCGAGCGCTCGCCGCGCGAGAAGATGCTGCTCGGCTGGGGCGGCGCCGTGCTGGCCGTCGCGATCGCGTATTCGGTGCTGTGGTCGCCCGCGCAGGAAGGCCGTGCGCGAATCCAGCGCGCGCTGCCGACGATGCGTCACGAACTCGCGCAGATGACCGCGCAGGCGAACGAGGCGAAATCGCTGTCGGCTGCCGCGCAGGGCGTCGCGCCGACCGGCCTCGCGCTCAAGGATGCGCTGACCGCGTCGCTGTCCGATCACGGGCTGCAGGGCGCGCAGGTGCAGATCGTCGGCAATGGCGTGCAGATCCAGATGAAGAACGTGTCGTTCCCGGCATGGACCCAGTGGCTCGACGATGCGCGCCGGCAGTTCAAGGTGCAGGTCGGCGAAGCGCATGCCACGGCGCTGAAGGAAGACGGCCAGGTGGACCTGACGGCCGTGATGCAGCCTTCCGTCCAGAAATAGATGACCGCAGTGGATGACGCAAACGAAGGCCGGCCGATGCGGCCGTGGGTGAGACGGCTCGTCGCCGTGTTGCCATGGGTGCTGGCGGGCGGCGTGGCGACGGCGGTGACGCTCGTCGCGCTCGCGCCGGCCGCGTGGATCGCGCCGCAGTTCGCGCGGGCGACCGGCGGTCACGTGAATCTCGTCGATCCGGACGGGTCGCTGTGGCACGGCTCGGGCACGCTGATGCTCGCGCCGGGCGCCGACCAGAGCGCGGCGACGCTGCTGCCGGGACGGGTCGAATGGACCACGCGCTTCTGGCCGCTGCTGACCGGGCGCGTGCAGATGCGCCTGCGGCAGACGGAAGCGATGCCCGATGCGGTCACGCTCGATGCGACGTGGCGCGGCGCGGTGCTGTCGGCGGGCACGATGGCGGTGCCCGCGTCGCTGCTCGCGGGGCTCGGCACGCCGTTCAACACGCTCGACCTGCAGGGCGACGTGCGGCTCGGCTGGAGCGACTGGCGGCTCATCGGCAACAACGCGTTCGGCCAGTTGACGGTGACGATCGATTCGATGAGTTCGCGCGTGTCGCGCGTGAAGCCGCTCGGTTCGTACCGCGCGGTATTGCAGGCGAAGGGCGCGGGCGCCGATCTCGACCTGTCGACGACGCAGGGCCCGCTGTTTCTCGACGGGCACGGCAGCTTCGGCCCCGGCCAGGGATCGTTTCGCGGGACCGCGCATGCGGCGCCCGAGCAGCAGGCGAACCTCGCCGGGCTGCTGAATCTGCTCGGCCACCCGATCGGCAACAACCAGGTTTCGCTGATCTTCGGCGACGCGCAGCGCTGATTGCGCGCGTCGCCCGCTTCCCTGCCTACTTCTGCGCGAGCGGCGCAGCGACCGACGGTGCGGTAGCCGCGGGCGCGGCCGCACCGGACGCCGGCACCGGCGCCGCCATGTCGCCGTTCTCGCGCGCCATCGCCGACACGTCCCAGCCGCCGCCGAGCGCCTTCACGAGCCCGACCGACGATACCATCCGCTGCCCGGCGATCGTCGCGAGCTTCTGCTGCGCGGTGAACGCGGTGGTTTGCGCGTTCAGTACGTTCAGATACGCGACCGTGCCCGCCTTGTACTGGTTCGTGACGATCGCGAGCGCGTGCTCGGCGCTGTCGACGGCCTGCCGCTGCACGTCGATTTCCTGCGCGAGGATCCGCTGCGACGCAAGGTTGTCCTCGACGTCCTGAAACGCGGTCAGCACCGCGAGGCGATAGGCGGCGACGTCCTGGTCGTAGGTCGCGCGCGCGGCGTCGGTCTGCGCGGCGCGCAGCCCCGCGTCGAACAGCGTGGCCGCGAGCTGCGGGCCGACCGTCCAGAAGCGCGCCGGCAGCGTGAACAGCTGCGACCACACCGAGCTCTGGAAGCCGCCGGTGGCCGACAGCGTCAGCGTGGGGAAGAACGCGGCGATCGCGACGCCGATCTGCTCGTTCGCGGCCGCCGCGCGGCGCTCGGCCGCCGCGACGTCGGGCCGGCGCTCGAGGATCGTGGACGGCACGTCGACCGGCGTGATCGGCGGCTCGGCCGCGAGCGGGGTCGGCGGCAGCGAGAAGGTCGACGCGGGCTCGCCGATCAGCGTCGCGATCGCATGCTCGTACTGCGCGCGGGCGACGCCGTTGTCGATCTGCGCGGCCTGCGCGCTCTGCAGTTGCGTCTGCGCCTGGATCACGTCCGCGCGCGCGGCGACGCCCTGCGCGTACTGGTTCTGCGTGAGCTGCAGCGAGCGTTCGTACGACTTCACGGTGTCGTCGAGCAGCTGTTGCAGCGCATCGGACGTGCGCAACTGGAAATAGGTCTGCGCGAGCAGCGCCTGCTGCGACAGCCGCGCGTTCGCGAGATCGGCCGCGGCGGCCGCTTCGCCGGCGCGCTGCGCGCTGACGGTGCGGCTCACCTTGCCCCACAGGTCGGGTTCCCAACTGGCGTCGAGGCCGACGCTGTAGCTGTTGTTGATCGACCCGGTCGACCCGCTGCCGAAATTCGACGACGAACCCGACGACAGCGACGTGCGCGGCGACCGCGCGCGCGAGCCCGATGCAGTCAGCCCGACGGTCGGGAAATACGCGGCGCGCGCCTCGGTGACGAGCGCGCGCGCCTGCCGGTAGGCGGCCGCCGATTGCGCGATGGTCTGGTTCGACGCGTTGAGCTTGCCGATCAGCGCATCGAGCTGCCGATCGTTGTAGACCGTCCACCAGGCGCCGCGGTCGGCACGATCGGCGGGCTGCGCGACTTTCCAGCCGGCCGGCGCTTCCTTGAAGGCGGCGGGGATCGACGTGTCGGGCCGGTGATAGTCGGGCCCGACGGCGCAGCCGGCGAGCAGCACGGCCGTCGCAATGGCGACGGCGGCGCTCAGCGGGCGAACGGCGCGCGGGAGGGGGGCGTACGGCATGGTGGTTTTCCTGTCTGGGCGTGACGGCCGGCGAGCGGCGTCGCGCGATGCGGTCGTCGTGCCGCTGGCGGACAAATGGTAACTGACGGCGGGAAAGCTGCGCAGCCCCAAGGGTACGGTGCACGGCGGCCCGGATGTGTTACCGGCGCGGCCGGCCGGTTTACCGGCCATTACGGCTCGCTTGCGGGAAAACGGACGTGCGACCGGGCATACGACGCCGGTCACGCGTGACGCGGCCGGCGATCAGGCGGGATAGTGTGGAGCGTGAGAGCGCTGCGACGTCAGTGGCAGCGCGCGGGCACCGGGACGGGCTCGGCGGCGGCCCGCCATGTCGACGGCTCGGTTGCGGCCGGCTGGCTCGTGCGGCGGGCGCCGCCCTTCGCGTTGCGCTGCCGGCGATGATCGAACCATGCGAACCCGAGCGCCGCGAGCGAGCCGCCAGGCACGACCAGCATCGTCACGTACAGCGCGATCTTCCAGCCGCGGTGCGGCCCGGAGAACACATGATGAGCGGTATCGGTCAGGTTGCGGCGCAGCGCGCCGGCGGCATTTTTCAGGAACAGCATCGCGAACATCCTCGGGGTGCCCGGCAGCGCGGGCCAATCGGTCAGAACATCGTCTCCGGCAGTGCAACATGCACGTCGTAACTGGTTGACTCAAATAATATTGACTAAGCAATCATTTTTCAAGATACTGGGCGCGTTCAAACCCGAAACGCACTATTGCTGCGCGCGCAATCGTATGACCGGCGGCCTCTACGATCCCGAGAACATCGCGCTGGAAACGAGCCTCGGCTATTACCTGTCGAAGGCGAAGCAGGCGCTCGTCGAGCGGATGGATCGCGCGCTCGAGCCGCTCGACCTCACCGCGCAGCAGATCGGCGTGATCCTGCTGCTGTCGCGCGGCTACGCGCGTACGCCGTTCGAGCTGTCGCGCAAGATGGCGTACGACAGCGGGTCGATGACGCGCATGCTCGATCGGCTCGAACGCAAGGGGCTGATCGCGCGTGCGCGCAGCGAGCAGGACCGCCGGATGATCGAGCTGACGCTGACCGAGCGCGGCATCGAAGCCGCCCGCGCGCTGCCGTCGCTGGTCGCGACCGTGCTGAACGCGCAGCTCGAAGGCTTCTCGGCCGACGAACTCGCGACGCTCATCGGCCTGCTGCAACGCTTCATCGCCAACGGGCCCGGTTCGACCGGCTGCCCGACGCCCGACGAACCCGACTGCTGATGCGTGCGGAGACCCCATGTCCAGGTTTAAACAGTCGCTTATTTCTCTGTCTGGGCAGAAGATGACGAGGCACGCGCTCCGCTTTTCCCCTTTTTCATTCCACCCGGCCGGGCCGCGCTGCGTCGCGCGCCCGTGCGTTGCGCCGGCGCGTTGCGCGCGCCGCGTCTAGGAGATCCCGATGTCCGCCACCACGGCATCCGCCCCCGCCGCCGAACCGGCGCCGCTGACCGGCGGCGCGCTCGCGCTGCTGACCGTCGGGCTCGCGCTCGGCACCTTCATGGAAGTGCTCGACACGTCGATCGCGAACGTCGCGGTGCCGACCATCTCGGGCAGCCTCGGCGTCGCGACGAGCGAAGGCACGTGGGTGATTTCGTCGTACTCGGTCGCATCCGCGATCGCGGTGCCGCTGACCGGCTGGCTCGCGCGGCGGGTCGGCGAGGTGCGGCTGTTCACGCTGTCGGTGCTCGCGTTCACGATTGCGTCCGCGCTGTGCGGCCTCGCGACCAACTTCGAGACGCTGATCGCGTTCCGGCTGCTGCAGGGCCTCGTGTCGGGGCCGATGGTGCCGCTGTCGCAAACGATCCTGATGCGCAGCTACCCGCCCGCGAAACGCGGGCTCGCGCTCGGGCTATGGGCGATGACGGTGATCGTCGCGCCGATCTTCGGCCCGTTGCTGGGCGGCTGGATCAGCGACAACTACACGTGGCCGTGGATCTTCTACATCAACCTGCCGATCGGCGTGTTCTCGGCGACCTGCGCGTACTTCCTGCTGCGCGGCCGCGAGACGAAGACGTCGAAGCAGCGGATCGACGCGATCGGCCTCGCGCTGCTCGTGATCGGCGTGTCGTGCCTGCAGATGATGCTCGACCTCGGCAAGGACCGCGACTGGTTCAACTCGTCGTTCATCGTCGCGCTCGCGCTGATCGCGGTCGTGTCGCTCGCGTTCATGCTCGTGTGGGAGGCGACCGAGAAGGAGCCGGTGGTCGACCTCACGCTCTTCAAGGACCGCAACTTCGCGCTCGGCGCGCTGATCATCTCGTTCGGCTTCATGGCGTTTTTCGGCTCGGTCGTGATCTTCCCGCTGTGGCTGCAGACGGTGATGGGCTACACGGCCGGCAAGGCCGGCCTCGCGACCGCGCCGGTCGGGCTGCTCGCGCTCGTGCTGTCGCCGTTGATCGGGCGCAACATGCACCGGCTCGACCTGCGGATGGTCGCGAGCTTCGCGTTCATCGTGTTCGCGGGCGTGTCGCTGTGGAACGCGACGTTTACGCTCGACGTGCCGTTCAACCACGTGATCCTGCCGCGGCTCGTGCAGGGCATCGGCGTCGCGTGCTTCTTCGTGCCGATGACGACGATCACGCTGTCGAGCATCTCCGACGAGCGGCTCGCGAGCGCGTCGGGGCTGTCGAACTTCCTGCGCACGCTGTCCGGCGCGATCGGCACCGCGGCCAGCTCGACGTTCTGGGAGAACGACGCGATCTACCATCATGCGCGGCTGTCGGAATCGGTGAGCGTCTACGCGCAGAACACGACCGACTACCAGGGCGCGCTCGCACAGCTCGGCATCGTCGGGCAGACGGCCAATGCGCAGCTGAACCAGCTCGTCACGCAGCAGGGCTTCATGATGGCGACCAACGACTTCTTCCACCTGTCGGCGGTGATGTTCATCGCGCTCGCGGCGCTCGTGTGGATCACGAAGCCGAAGAAGGGCGCGGGGCCGGCGATGGGGCATTGAGGGCGCAGGACTGGAGACGGTACTTTCGGGCTACGTGCTCGCCTTGCGTGGATTGTCGGATTGAACTAAGCTAATAATTTCAGTGAACTTAGTTCAATTGGGGGACGTGATGCATACCTATAACATGCATGACGCAAAAACGAATCTGTCGCGTCTGATCGACGAAGCCGTGCATGCCGGCGAACCGTTCGTAATCGCAAAAGCCGGCAAGCCGCTCGTCAAGGTGGTTCCGATCAATGCGCCGGAGCCGGTCCGGCCGAGCCGGATCGGTTTCATGAAGGGGCAGATCCGCGTCCCGGACGATTTCGACACAATGGGCGGCGACGAAATCGGCAAGCTGTTCGAGGGTGACGCATGAAGTTGCTGCTCGACACACACTTGCTTCTGTGGGCGGCAGCCGGTGCAGCCGAGCTGCCCGCCCGCGCCAGCACACTGATCAACGATCCCGCCTATACACCGCTTTTCAGCGTTGCGAGCCTCTGGGAGATCGTCATCAGGCGTGGATTGGATCGCGACGATTTCCAGGTGGACCCAAACGTGCTCCGCCGCAATCTTCTTGATGCCGGCTACGTGGAATTGCCGATCACGAGCGCGCATGCACTCGCGGTCGAACAACTGCCGTCGATCCATCGCGATCCGTTTGACCGTCTTCTGGTCGCCCAGGCGATCTCGGAGGGCGTCACGCTGCTCACGCACGACCAAACCGTCGCGCGCTATCCGGGCCCGATCACACACGTCTGATTGCGTCGGGCATCGGCCTCACTCCCGCGCCCGCAATCCTCCAAACGCCAGATCGTCGGCCGGCGCGAGCGGCAGCGTCGCCCGCGCGACGTCGAGCCACGCGCGCGCCGCGTGCGACAGGTAGCCCTTCTTCAGCCAGCCGAGCGCGATCGCCCACGTGATTTCCGGCTCGACGATCGGCCGGCACGTGAACTGGCTCGCGTCGAGCCGCCGGCAATACGGCTCGGGCAGCAGCGCGATGCCGACGCCCGCATGCACGAGCGCGGCCATGAAATCCCAGTGGCCGCTGCGGCTCACGATCGACGGCGTGAAACCGGCTTGCCGGCACGCATCCAGCACCGCGTCGTGCAGCGCGAGGCTTTCCGCATAGAACACGAACGATTCCCGCGCGAGATCGGCGAGCGGCACGGCCGCGTGGTCCTCCCAGCGCGACTCGCGGGGCGCGACGAGCCACAGCGGCGCGCGCACCATCGGCAGTCGCTCGAACGTGCCGGGATCGACCGGCTCCAGCAGCCCGCCGAGTTCCAGCTCGCCCGACATCAGCGCCGCCTCGATCATCCGCGCGCCCTGCTCGAACAGCTTCAGCTCGATGTTCGGGTAGCGCTGCTTGTACGCGGCGATGATCGGCGTGAACAGCGAACCGCCGAGCGGCGGGATGCCGATCGTCAGCTCGCCGCGTCCGAGCGTGCCGAGATCGTTCAGTTCCGACTGCAGCTGCGCCTGCGCGGCGAGCACATCCTGGCCGCGCTGGAACACGATCCGCCCGGCGTCGGTCAGCACCATCTGCCGGCCGTCGCGCAGCAGCAGCGGCGAACCGATCTCGTCTTCCAGCGCCTTCACCATCTTGCTGATGGTCGGCTGCGTGACGAACAGCTTGTCGGCCGCCGCGGTGAAGCTCTGCTGGCGAACCACCTCGACGAAGTACCGCAGCGCGCGCAATTCCATCGATCACTCCCCAGATTGGTGCAGCTGAATTCAAAGCGAATTCCGAATTGGAATGACAAGGATAGAGACAAGTCATTTTATTTATGGTTAGGGGAAACCCTATACTTGCTCCATTGACAGAAACATCTGTAGGGAGCCCGCCATGAACAAGCCGACCGCCACTGCCGCCGCCCGCCCCGCCGCTTCGGGCAGCCTCGCGCACACGGGCCGGATCGTGCTGCAGGCCACCGCGCTCGGCGTGTTGTGGATGGCGGTCGACTGGGCCGTGCGCAAGGTCGGGCTGCCGATTCCGTCCGGTGTGATCGGCCTCGCGGTGCTGCTCGTGCTGCTGTTCTCGGGCCGCGTCGCACCGGCGTGGGTGAAGGACGGCGCGAACTGGCTGCTGTCCGACATGCTGCTGTTCTTCGTGCCGGCCGCCGTCGCGGCCGTGCAGTACGGCGGGCTGTTCCGCGAGGACGGCTGGCGCATCGCGCTGGTGATGCTCGCCGGCACCGCGTTCGTGATGGTCGCGGTGGCCGTCGCCGTCGATCTCGCCGCGAAGCTCGAACGCCGGCTCGCCGTGCAGCGCGTGTTCGCCGAACGCCGCCGCGCGCGCCTGAGCGCCATCGCGCACTGAGCCGGAGCCTTCCATGCTCGCCGCGCTATCGAACCTGCCCGCCGACCGGGTGAATACCGCCATCTCCGTCGGCTGCTTCGTGCTGACGATCGTGCTGTATTTCGCGTCGAAGCGCCTCTATGCGTACAAGAAGACGCTGCTGTTCTCGCCGCTCGTGTTCGTGCCGGGCGTGCTGGTGCTGCTCGTGCTGCTGACCGGCATCCCGTATTCGGTCTATTTCCGCGACACGCGCTGGCTGATGTGGCTGCTCGGCCCGGCGACGATCGCGTTCGCGGTGCCGATCTACGACTATCGCGACCTGATCCGCCGCCACTGGCTGTCGCTGTCGGTCGGCGTCGCGGTCGGGATCGGCGCGGGCGTGTGCGGATCGCTGCTGCTCGCGAAGCTGCTGCACCTGTCGCCCGAGCTGCAACGCTCGCTGATGACGCGCTCGGTGTCGACGCCGTTCGCGCTCGCCGTGTCGGACAAGATCCACGCGCCGAAGGACCTCACGGCCCTGTTCGTGATCGCGACCGGCATCTGCGGGATGCTGCTCGGCGAACTGGTGCTCGCGCTCGTGCCGATGCGCACGCGGCTCGCGCGCGGCGCGCTGTTCGGCGCGGCCGCTCACGGGGTGGGCACCGCGAAGGCGCGCGAGATCGGCAGCGAGGAAGGCGTCGTGTCGAGCCTGACGATGATGATCGCGGGTGTCGCGATGGTGCTGATCGCGCCGCTGCTGTCGCTGCTGCCGATCTGACGATGGATGCGCGGGCGGGCACCGCTGCCCGCCGGCCGCACTCCTTGCCCGAAAGCCCGGTTCCCGCCGGCCGCACGCCGTCCCGCTCCCGCCCGATCGTTTCCCCCCGCCGTTCCTGCCCCGCATCGCGCCGACGCCCGGCCGACAATCGGCTGAGATAGCCGCAATTCCCCCCTCTTTTCCGCCCATCGGCCTCGGCCCGGATGCCGAACAATGCATGCTACGAGACATCACGCACGCATTCACATGGCCACGACTGCAACCCCGACCGCCGACAAGCCGGCTTCCTCCGGCAAGTTCAAGCGCATCGCGCTCATCGCCGTCATCGCGCTGGGCGCGGCTGCCGCCGCCGCCGGCGGCATGTACGTGTTCCTGGGCAAGGCAGGCGTCGGCCATCCGAGCGCGCCCGCCGAGCCGGCGCCGCTTGCCGCGCCGGTGTTCTTCGCGCTCGACCCGCTGACCGTGAACCTGCAGTCCGACGACGGCGCGCAGCACTACCTGCGCGTCGGCCTGTCGCTGAAGCTCACCGACCCGAAGGCGCAGGAGCAACTGACCGCGCGGATGCCGGAAATCCGCAGCCGGATCCTGCTCGCGCTGTCGAACAAGCATCCCGAGGAGCTCGCGACGCCGGACGGCAAACGTTCGCTCGCGAAGGAGCTGCGGGAGCTGATCGAGCAGCCGACCCAGCCGGGCAACCAGCGCGCGAAGGTCGACGACGTGCTGTTCACCGAGTTCGTCGTCCAGTAACGCGGCCGCAAAAGGAGCGCGTATGGGTCACCAGGAGTTCATGTCCCAGGAGGAGGTCGATGCCCTCCTCAAGGGCGTCACGGGCGAAACCGATTCGGTCGACGAGCAGCGCGACACATCGGGCGTCCGCCCCTACAACATCGCGACGCAGGAGCGGATCGTCCGCGGCCGGATGCCCGGCCTCGAG
Organism: Burkholderia sp. LAS2; assembly: GCF_018417615.1. NCBI lineage: Bacteria > Pseudomonadati > Pseudomonadota > Betaproteobacteria > Burkholderiales > Burkholderiaceae > Burkholderia > Burkholderia sp. LAS2. The sequence continues at coordinate 520,450 of NZ_CP071052.1, read as the reverse complement.
ATCATCAACGACCGCTTCGCGCGCCTGCTGCGGATCGGCATCTTCAACTTCATGCGGCGCACGGCGGAAATCTCCGTCAGCCAGGTGAAGGTGCAGAAGTACAGCGAATTCACCCGCAACCTGCCGATCCCGACGAACCTGAACCTGGTGCACGTGAAGCCGCTGCGCGGCACGTCGCTGTTCGTGTTCGACCCGAACCTCGTGTTCTTCGTCGTCGACAACCTGTTCGGCGGCGACGGGCGCTTCCACACGCGCGTCGAGGGCCGCGATTTCACGGCCACCGAGCAGCGGATCATCGGCAAGCTGCTGAACCTCGTGTTCGAGCACTACACGACCGCGTGGAAGAGCGTGCGGCCGCTGCAGTTCGAATTCGTGCGCTCGGAGATGCACACGCAGTTCGCGAACGTCGCGACGCCGAACGAGATCGTGATCGTCACGCAGTTCTCGATCGAGTTCGGGCCGACGGGCGGCACGCTGCACATCTGCATGCCGTACTCGATGGTCGAGCCGATCCGCGACGTGCTCAGCTCGCCGATCCAGGGCGAGGCGCTCGAAGTCGACCGCCGCTGGGTGCGCGTGCTGTCGCAGCAGGTGCAGGCCGCCGAGGTCGAGCTGACCGCGAATCTCGCCGAGATCTCGGCGACGTTCGAGAAGATCCTGAACCTGCGCGCGGGCGACGTGCTGCCGCTGGAGATCGAGGACACGATCACCGCGAAGGTCGACGGCGTGCCGGTGATGGAATGCGGCTACGGAATTTTCAATGGTCAATATGCGTTGCGCGTGCAGAAGATGATCGGCGCGAGCGATTCGATGAAGGAAGGTGGATATGAGTGAGCTGAACCAGACGCCCGACGACGACGTGCAGGCGATGGCCGATGCGGCCCTCGCGGCGTCGGCCGCCGCGGCATCGGCCGCCGACGCGAAGGCGCCGGCCGCGGCCGACGAAGAGCAGGGCCTCGACGACTGGGCGGCCGCGCTCGCCGAGCAGAACGAGCAGCCGGTGCAGGTGGGCGCCACGGGCGCCGGCGTGTTCCAGCCGCTGTCGAAGGCCGCGGCGAGCTCGACGCACAACGACATCGAGATGATCCTCGACATCCCGGTCAAGATGACGGTGGAGCTCGGCCGCACGAAGATCGCGATCCGCAACCTGCTGCAGCTCGCGCAGGGCTCGGTCGTCGAGCTCGACGGCATGGCCGGCGAGCCGATGGACGTGCTCGTGAACGGCTGCCTGATCGCACAGGGCGAAGTCGTGGTCGTCAACGACAAGTTCGGTATTCGCCTCACCGACATCATCACGCCCGCCGAACGCATCCGGAAGCTGAATCGATGAACGTCGTGAAGCCCGGCTGGCGCGTGTGCCGCGCGATCGCAGCGGCGGTGCTGGCCGCCGCCGCGTCGCTCGCGTGCGCGCCGGCCGGCGCCGCCGACATGAACGCGGTCAACCACGCCGGTTCGATCGCGTCGAGCGTGACGGTCGGCTCGGCCGTGCCGTCGCTCGGCATCGGCGCGGTGCTGCAGACGCTCGTCGGGCTCGCGGTCGTGATCGGCCTCGTATTCGCGTGCGCATGGCTCGCGCGCCGCTTCGGCTTCCAGCCCGCGCGACGCGGCGGCCCGCTGAAGGTCGTGTCGAGCGTCGGGCTCGGCGCGAAGGAAAGCGCGACGATCGTCGAGATCGGCGACACCTGGCTCGTGCTCGGCGTCGCGCCGGGCAACGTGCGGCTGCTGCATACGCTGCCGGCCGGTTCGGTGGCGGCCGCCGCGACCGCGGGGTCGACCTCGGCCGACGCGCCCGCCGGCGGCAACCCGTCCGACGGCACCCTGCCCGGCACGTTCGGCGCGCGGTTTCGCGACGCGCTCGCGGGCGAAGCCGCGAAACGCCTCGGTCGCGGCAAGGACCGCTGACATGGCGCCGCGCCCTCTTTCCGTCTCCGCACTCCGATGAAACACGCATTCCTGCATCACGCGGCGCGTGTCGCGCCCGTGCTGATCCTCTGTCTCGCGCCCGCGCTTGCGTGCGCGCAGGCGAACGGCCTGCCCGCGTTCAATGCGAGCCCGGGCCCGCACGGCGGCACCACCTATTCGCTGAGCGTGCAGACGATGCTGCTGCTCACGATGCTGTCGTTCCTGCCGGCGATGCTGCTGATGATGACGAGCTTCACGCGCATCATCATCGTGCTGTCGCTGCTGCGCCAGGCGCTCGGCACCGCGACGACGCCGCCGAACCAGGTGCTCGTCGGCCTCGCGATGTTCCTGACCTTCTTCGTGATGTCGCCGGTGCTCGACCGCGCGTACAACGACGGCTACAAGCCGTTCTCCGACGGCTCGATGCCGATGGAGCAGGCCGTGCAGCGCGGCGTCGCGCCGTTCAAGACCTTCATGCTGAAGCAGACCCGCGAGACCGATCTCGCGCTGTTCGCGAAGATCTCGAAGGCCGCGCCGATGCAGGGCCCCGAGGACGTGCCGCTGTCGCTGCTGGTGCCCGCGTTCGTCACGAGCGAACTGAAAACCGGCTTCCAGATCGGCTTCACGGTGTTCATCCCGTTCCTGATCATCGACATGGTCGTCGCGAGCGTGCTGATGTCGATGGGGATGATGATGGTGTCGCCGTCCACCGTGTCGCTGCCGTTCAAGCTGATGCTGTTCGTGCTCGTCGACGGCTGGCAACTGCTGATCGGCTCGCTCGCGCAGAGCTTCACGTAAGCGGAGGATCCACGCGATGACGCCTGAACAAGTGATGACGCTCGCGCACCAGGCGATGATGGTCGGCCTGCTGCTCGCGGCCCCGCTGCTGCTGGTCGCGCTCGCGGTCGGCCTCGTCGTGAGCCTGTTCCAGGCCGCGACGCAGATCAACGAAGCGACGCTGTCGTTCATCCCGAAGCTGCTCGCGGTCGCCGCAACGCTCGTGATAGCCGGCCCGTGGATGCTGACGACGATGCTCGACTACCTGCGGCAGACGCTGCTGCACGTCGCGACGCTCGGCGCCGGCTGAGCCGCGCGCAGCACCCGGCGACGATGTTCTCGGTCACCTATGCGCAGCTCAACGGCTGGCTGACGGCTTTCCTGTGGCCGTTCGTGCGGATGCTCGCGCTCGTCGCGACGGCGCCCATGGTCGGCCACGCGGCCGTGCCGGTGCGCGTGAAGATCGGCGTCGCCGCGTTCATGGCGCTCGTCGTCGCGCCGACGCTCGGCGCGATGCCGGACGTCACCGTGTTCTCCGCGCTGGGCATCTGGATCCTCGTCAACCAATTCCTGATCGGCGTCGCGATGGGTTTCACGATGCAGCTCGTGTTCGCGGCCGTCGAAGCGGCCGGCGACTTCATCGGGCTGTCGATGGGGCTGGGCTTCGCGACCTTCTTCGATCCGCATTCGAACGGCGCGACGCCCGCGATGGGGCGGTTCCTGAACGCGGTCGCGATGCTCGCGTTCCTCGCCGTGGACGGCCACCTGCAGGTATTCGCCGCGCTCGCCGCGTCGTTCCAGTCGCTGCCGGTGTCGGGCGAGCTGCTGCACGCGCCGGGCTGGCGCACGCTTGCCGCGTTCGGCGCGACCGTGTTCGAGATGGGGCTGCTGCTGTCGCTGCCGGTGGTCGTGGCGCTGCTGATCGCGAACCTCGCGCTTGGCATCCTGAACCGCGCGGCGCCGCAGATCGGCATGTACCAGATCGGCTTTCCCGTCACGCTGATCGTCGGGCTGTTGCTCGTGCAACTGATGATCCCGAACCTCGTGCCGTTCGTGTCGCACCTGTTCGACATGGGGGTCGATGCGATGGGGCGGGTGTTGATCGGGTGGCGGTAGGCGCGCTGCCGCGTCGCTTTCGGCTTGCGTCGGCGACCGCCGCCCGCATGCCGCCCCGCTGTTTTCTGGAAAACCCCTAAAGGATCCGCCCCCCCGCGAAAGGTTGCAGAAGGTTTCGCCTCCCTATACTCGTTAAGACGATGCAGCAAGCATCGCGCCATACGAATACAACGAAGGAGACGACCCGATGCGACCCATCCTGCGCACCCTCGCCGTGGCAGCCAGCCTGAGCTGCGCGCTCGCCGCTCACCCCGCTTTCGCCGACGACGGCGGCAAGATCACGATCATGGTCGGCGGGATCGCGAAGCTGATCTACCTGCCCGCGCGGCTCACGCAGGAGCTTGGCAATTTCAAGGCCGAAGGGCTCGACGTCGAGCTGCTGTCGCAGCCGGCCGGCGTCGACGCCGAGAACGAGCTGCTCGCGGGCGCCGTGCAGGGCGTCGTCGGCTTCTACGATCACACCATCGACCTGCAGAGCAAGGGCAAGGACGTGAAGGCGATCGCCGTGTTCGGCCAGGTGCCGGGCGAGGTCGAGATGGTGTCGACCAAGGCCGCGCCGACCTTCAAGTCGATGGCCGACGCGAAGGGCAAGACGCTCGGCGTCACGGGCCTCGGCTCGTCGACGAGCTTCCTCACCCAGTATCTCGCGCTGCAGCACGGCGTGCCGTCGACGCAGTACACGATGCTGCCGGTCGGCGCGGACGCGAGCTTCATCGCCGCGATCAAGCAGGGCCGCATCGACGCCGGGATGACGACCGAGCCGACGGTGTCCGCGCTCGAGAAGATGGGCGACGCGAAGGTGCTGGTCGACCTGCGCACGCTGGAAGGCACGCGCGCCGCGCTCGGCGGCACCTACCCGGCCGCGAGCCTGTACGTGCAGTCGGCGTGGGTCGATGCGCACAAGGCGGAGGCGACCAAGCTCGCTCACGCGTTCGCGAAGACGATGCAGTTCATCCACACGCACAGCGCCGAGGAAATCGCCGCGAAGATGCCGGCCGACTACCAGAAGGACAAGGCGCTGTACGTGGCCGCGCTGAAGGCGTCGCTGCCGATGTACACCGCGGACGGCAAGATGCCGGCCGACGGCCCGGCGACCGTGCTGAAGGTGCTGTCGGCATTCAACCCGTCGGTGAAGGGCAAGCACATCGACCTGGCGCGCACCTATACGAACGATTTCGTGAACGCGAAGTAACCAATCCCGGCAAAGGCGCCTGCGGCGGCGATCCCGCCGCCGTGCGTTCCCCGTTCCGGCCCGGTTGACCGGCCCGGCGCCGCCACTGCGACGCCCTCCTCACCCGCAGGATCAATGCGATGAATCAGGCAGTCTCCCCGAGCACACCGGCGATCGAGTTTCGCAATGTGTCGTGCCGCTTCATTTCGCCGGAAGGCAAGGCCACCGTCGCGTTGCGCGACTTCAGCATGAGCGTCGCGCGCGGCGAATTCATCGCGATCGTCGGCCCGACCGGCTGCGGCAAGTCGACGACGCTGAACCTGATCACCGGGCTGCTCAAGCCCGTGTCGGGCGAAGTCCGCGTGATGGGCCGCCCGGTCGACGGGATCGACCCGCGCATCGGCTTCGTGTTCCAGGCCGACGCCGTGTTCCCGTGGCGCAACGTGATCGACAACGTCGCGGCGGGCCCGCTGTTTCGCGGCCGCTCGAAGGACGTCGCGTACGCGCAGGCCGAGGAATGGATCCGCAAGGTCGGCCTCGACAAGTTCGCGAAGCACTATCCGCACCAGCTCTCCGGCGGGATGAGAAAGCGCGTCGCGCTCGCGCAGACCTTCATCAACCAGCCGGAAATCCTGCTGATGGACGAGCCGTTTTCCGCGCTCGACATGCAGACCCGCACGCTGATGCAGGACGAGCTGCTGCAGCTGTGGTCCGCGAACAAGGGCTCGGTCGTGTTCGTCACGCACGATCTCGAGGAAGCGATCGCGCTCGCCGACCGCGTATTCGTGCTGACCGCACGCCCCGCGACGCTCAAGCGCGTATACGAAATCGACCTGCCGCGCCCGCGCGTCATGTCGGAAGTGCGCTACGACCCGCGCTTCATCGAAATTTCCAAGGACATCTGGCACGACCTGCGCGAAGAAGTGCAGATCGGCTGACGCATACGCCGCACGACAAGCACCGGCAAGAAACAGCAAGGACAGGAGCATGACCGACATGACGCTTCCCACCACCGCCCTTCCGGCGACCACGCTCGAGGACGACGAGCGCGCCGCGCAACGCCGGCTGCGCCGCCGGCGCAACCTGATCGTCACGCTGCGGATCGCCGTACTCGTGATCGTGCTGGGCGGGTGGGAACTCGCCGCCCGGCTGAAATGGATCGATCCGTTCTTCTTCTCGATGCCGTCGCTGATCTTCGAGCAGATCCAGGACTGGTTCGTGAACGGCACGTCGCAGGGCCCGCTGCTCACGCAGGTGTGGGTCACGCTCGAGGAAACCGCGATCGGCTTCCTGATCGGCTCGGTGGCCGGCGTGATCTGCGGGATCGTGCTCGGCCGCAACAAACTGATGGCCGACGTGTTCGGCCTGTACATCCAGATCGCGAACTCGATTCCGCGCGTCGTGCTCGGCTCGGTGTTCGTGATCGCGCTCGGCCTCGGGATGGCGTCGAAGATCGCGCTGGCCGTCGTGATGGTGTTCTTCGTCGTGTTCGGCAACGCGTTCCAGGGCGTGCGCGAAGCGGATCGCTACCTGATCGCGAACGCGCAGATCCTCGGCGCGTCGCGCCGGCAGATCACCACGTCGGTCGTGATCCCGTCCGCGTTGAGCTGGATCCTCGCGAGCCTGCACGTGAGCTTCGGCTTCGCGCTGGTCGGTGCGGTGGTCGGCGAATTCCTGGGTTCCAAGCAAGGGATCGGGCTGTTAATCTCCACCGCCCAGGGCGCGTTCAACGCGAGCGGCGTGTTCGCGGCGATGATCGTGCTGGCCGTGGTCGCGCTGGCCGCCGACTACCTGCTGACGCGGATCGAGAAGCGGCTGCTGAAGTGGCGCCCCGCGGCGTTCTGAACGCTGCCGATCGACGCCTGACATGACTCATCCGACCGCGCCGGCGACCCCGGCGCGGTTCGGCTTTTCCGAGAAGGAGCGCAACAGGATGGCGCACAGCCTGCGCGGGCGGCTGCTGTGGTGGCTGCTGCTGCCGCTCGCGGTGTTCGTGCTGATCGCGGGCGCGATGTCGTACGACACCGCGCGGACCACGGCCGGGCTCGTGCAGGACAGCGCGCTCGTCGCGTCCGCTCGCACGATCGGCGAGGACGTCGAATGGCGCAACGGCCGGCCGGCGGCCGACGTGCCGCCCGCCGCGCTGGAGATCTTCGAATCGCCGTCGGGCGACTCGGTGTTCTACAAGGTGATCGACGGCCACGACCGCCTGCTCGCCGGCAATCCGGTGCTCGACCTGCCCGCGCGGCACGGCATCGAACCGACGTTGTACGACACGTCGCTCGACGGCGTGCCGCTGCGCGCGGTGGCCTACGACCGCCAGCTGTACGACGAGGGGCAGGTCGAGACGGTCACCGTGGTCGTCGCGAAGACGACGCGCTCGTACGGCGCGATGGTCGCGACGATCTGGCGGCCGCAGTTGGTGCGCCTGTCGCTGATGCTGGTGCTCGCGGTGGTGCTCGTCTATCTCGGGCTCACCTTCGAGCTGCGCCCGCTGATGAAGCTGAAGGACGACGTGGCCGACCGCGGGCCGATGGAACTGGAGCCGATCCGCCCGGAGCGACTGCAGCACGAACTGCGGCCGATCGTCGACGCGATCAACCAGTGCATCGCGCGCCTGAACACGCATACGGCCACGCAGCGCCGCTTCATCGCGGATGCCGCGCACCAGTTGCGCACGCCGATCGCGGTGCTCGACACACAGATCCAGTACGCGCAGCAGCGCGGCAACGACGATCGTGAACTCGCGGCGGTGCTCGACAGCATGCAGCGCAGCAGCCGCAAGATGGCCGACGTGACCGACAAGCTGCTGCTGCTCGCACATGCGGAAGCGACGCCGTCCACGCTCCTGACCCACCGCGTCGACCTGGCCGCGGTGGTGTCGAGCGTGCTGGAGGAGACGATCGTGCTCGCGCAGCGGCGCGACATCGACCTCGGCGCCGATCTCGGCGAGCAGCTCGACGTCGCGGGCAGCGATAGCCTGCTCACCGCGCTGGTGATGAACCTCGTCGACAACGCGGTGCGCTACACGCAGCCGGGCGGCTGCGTGACGGTCTGCGCGCGGCGCGACGGCGACGCGATCGTGCTCGACGTGGTCGACGACGGCCCCGGCATCCCGGCCGAAGCGCGGCCGCACGTATTCAAGCGGTTCTACCGCGTGTCGGCCGATACCGAGGGCTCGGGCCTCGGACTCGCGATCGTCCGCGAGATCGCGCAGGCGCACGGCGGCAGCGCGTCGCTCGCGCCGGGGCCCGGCAATCGCGGTATCGTCGTGACCGTGCGGTTGCCCGCTTTCGACTGAAGAGAACGCCGTCATGAAACTTTTGCTGGTCGAAGACAACGCCGAGCTCGCGCACTGGATCGTGAACCTGCTGCGCGGCGAGGATTTCGCGGTCGACTGCGTCGGCGACGGCGAACGGGCCGACACGGTGCTCAAGACCGAACGCTACGATGCGGTGCTGCTCGACATGCGCCTGCCCGGCATCAGCGGCAAGGAAGTGCTCGCGCGGCTACGGCGCCGCAACGACAACGTGCCGGTGCTGATGCTGACCGCGCACGGCTCGGTCGACGACAAGGTCGACTGCTTCGGCGCGGGCGCCGACGATTACGTCGTGAAGCCGTTCGAATCGCGCGAGCTGGTGGCGCGCATCCGCGCGCTGATCCGCCGGCAGGCCGGCGTCGGCACGACGCAGCTCGTGTGCGGCGATCTCGTCTACGCGTTCGGCACGCGCGAATTCCGCTGCGGCGACGCGGTGCTCGCGCTGCGGCGCCGCGAGCACGCGATCCTCGAAACGCTGATGCTGCAGCAGAACAAGACGGTCTCGAAGGCGCGGCTGATGGACAGCGTGTTCGCGCTCGACGACGAGCCCAGCGCCGACGCGATCGACATCTACATCCACCGGCTGCGCAAGCATCTCGCCAGCAGCACGGCCGAGATCATCACGCTGCGCGGGCTCGGTTACATCCTGCGCATGAAGAGCGCGCACGATTGACGCGGCGCGCTTCCCGCCTTCCACACATCAATTCGTAGCACGAATCATCATTGCGGCCTGCCGGACGCCCCGCAGGACCGCTTCCGCAGGCCTGCCCGATCCGCGATTATTGCGCGTTCGGTGTTTTCACCGATCCGATTCTTTCCTCCGGGAAAGCGTCGTGAAGGATTGCCCCCTCTACGATGCCATGCGTCGGCCCTCTCGCTGTGGCCGGCAAGAGTCGGCATACATTACGTACTGCCAACGACCGGATTTCAATGCGGCAGCTCGGAGGAGACGATCTTGAAACGAAAAACCCTTGCCCTTTCCATCGCGGCGGCTGGCCTGTGCGCCGGCACCCAGGCGCATGCGCAGTCGAGCGTGCAGCTCTACGGCCTGATGGACCTGAGCTTTCCGACCTACCGGACCCACGCCGACGCGAACGGCAAACACGTGATCGGCATGGGCAACGAAGGCGAACCGTGGTTCAGCGGCAGCCGCTGGGGCCTGCGCGGCGCTGAAGACATCGGCGGCGGCACGAAGATCATCTTCCGCCTCGAAAGCGAATTCGTGGTCGCGAACGGCCAGATGGAAGACGAAGGCCAGATCTTCGACCGCGACGCGTGGGTGGGCGTCGAGGACGAGCGCTTCGGCAAGCTGACGGCCGGCTTCCAGAACACGATCGCGCGCGACGCGGCCACGATCTACGGCGATGCGTACGGTTCCTCGAAGCTGACGACCGAGGAAGGCGGCTGGACCAACTCGAACAACTTCAAGCAGATGATCTTCTACGCGGCCGGCCCGACCGGCACGCGCTACAACAACGGCGTCGCGTGGAAGAAGCTGTTCAGCAACGGCATCTTCGCGAGCGCCGGTTACCAGTTCAGCAACTCGACGCAATTCGCGACCGGCTCCGCGTACCAGGCCGCGCTCGGCTACAACGGCGGGCCGTTCAACGTGTCGGGCTTCTACAACCACGTGAACCACGGCGGCTTCCGGAACCAGACGTTCTCGGTCGGCGGCAACTACACGTTCGACATCGTGCGCCTGAATGCCGGCTACTTCCGCTACAACGGCGACCAGGGCGCGCTCGGTCAGCGTCACGACAATTCGTGGACGGTGTCGATGAAGATCGCGCCGAAGGGCGCGCTCGACTACGAGCTCGGCTACCAGCAGATGCGCATCAAGAACGCCGCGAACAACGCGGACGGCTTCACGCCGAATGCCAACCTCGGCGCGTTCAGCCTGACCAACGGCGTCGCCAACGGCTTCAAGGAGACGATCTACGGGTCGGTGTTCTACCACCTGAGCAAGCGCACCGAGGTGTACCTGGCCGGCGACTACATGAAGCTGCACGGCGGCTACACGGTGTCGTCGACGTTCGGCGCGAAGAACCAGCTCGAACTGACGTCGGGCATCCGGACGCGCTTCTGACCTGAGGCAATCATCCGGGCGGGGCCCGTCGGGCCCTGCCTCACCCTCCATCCGGGATTCTCCATGCGGGCACGCCGGCGCTTTGCGCCGACCGTGCCCTTTTTTTCGTCCCTTGTTCGTCTTTTTCGCGGCGTCGCCGGGGTCCGCCGCGCGCCCGCCGGCCGCCCCGTGCGACAACCGGCCCGAACCCGCTTCCAGCCCGTCCGGCGGGCGATCGCGGCCGATACAAGCACGTTCGTCGCACATCGGTGCTTGACCTGCGCCGACCGACTCGCTAGCGTTTCGGGTTTGCCCGGGCGGCCATTGCCGCCGGTGCCGTGAGCGCGCCCGACGTCCTGGCGCGCGCGGCCGGGCTCCGATGGAAAAGACGATGCAGAAACTCGATGCGGCCAGCCCGCAGGCGATGTCGACGGATTTCACCGCCGACAACGTCGCGCGCCTGAAGGCGCTGTTCCCCGAACTCGTGACCGAAGGCCCGGACGGCGCGTCGGTCGACGTCGACGTGCTGAAGGCGCTGGTCGGCGAGCGCACGGTCGGCGACGCCGACGAGCGCTACGGCTTTCACTGGCACGGCAAGCGCGCCGCTCGCCAGGCCGCGCTCACGCCGTCGACGGGCACGCTGCGGCCCTGCCCCGACGACAGCGTCGCGTGGGACGACACGCGCCATCTGGTGATCGAGGGCGACAACCTCGACGTGATGAAGCTGCTGCACAAGAGTTACGCAGGCAAGGTGAAGCTCGTCTACATCGATCCGCCGTACAACACCGGCAGCGATTTCGTCTATCCGGACGACTTCAGCGACAGCATCCGCCACTACCTGGCGATGACGGGCCAGACCGAAGCCGGCGTGAAGCGCAGCACCAACACCGAGGCGAACGGCCGGTTCCACACCGACTGGCTGAACATGATGTATCCGCGCCTGAAGCTCGCGCACGCGCTGCTGTCCGACGAAGGGCTGATCGCGGTGCACATCGACGAGCACGAAGTGCATGCGCTCGTGCTGATGCTGCGCGAGATCTTCGGCGAGGAAAACGAGCTCGGCGTGGCCGTGTGGGACAAGCGCAACCCGAAGGGCGACGCGCGCGGCGTCGCGTACCAGCACGAATCGCTGGTGCTGTTCGCGCGCAACGCCGAGACGCTGCTCGAACAGGCGCCGCTCAAGCGCCCGAAGCGCAATGCGCAGCGCATGCTCGACGCCGCGCACGACGCGGTGTACCGCAGCGGCAACCCGAAGGACGCGCAGAAGGCGTACCGCGCGTGGATGAAGGCGCAGACCAACCTGTCCGGCGGCGAGGTGATGTACGACCGGCTGTCGGCGGAAGGCCGCGTGTACCGCCTCGTGTCGATGGCCTGGCCGAACAAGAAGAAGGCCCCGGACGAATATTTCACGCCGCTGATCCACCCGGTCACCGGCAAGCCGTGCGCGATGCCGGCGCGCGGCTGGCGCAACCCGCCCGCGACGATGCAGGCGCTGCTTGAGCGCGGCCAGATCGAATTCGGCCCGGACGAAACCACGCAGCCGCAGCGGATCTACTACCTCGACGAGAACATGTACGAGAACGTGCCGTCGGTGCTGCCGTTCGCGGGCTCCGACGACGCGCTGTTGAAAACGCTCGGCATCCCGTTCGACCTGCCGAAGCCGGTCGACTTCGCGGCCGCCGTGATCGGCTGGTGCACGCGCGGCGACGACATCGTGCTCGACTGCTTCGCCGGCTCCGGCTCGACCGGCCACGCGGTGATGCAGGTGAACGCGACCGACGGCGGCGCGCGCCGCTACATCCTCGTGCAGCTGCCCGAGGCGCTCGACCGACGCGACAAGACGCAGACGGCAGCCGCCGATTTCTGCGCGAAGCTGAAGAAGCCGCTGACGCTCGCCGAAATCACGAAGGAACGCCTGCGCCGCGCCGCGCAGCAGGTCGCGCGCGACTATCCGGAAAGCTATGGCGACCTGGGTTTTCGCGTGTACCGGCTCGACACGACCAACGTGATCGAGTGGGACCCGCGCCGCGACGACTTCGACCATGCGCTGTTCGCGTCCGTCGAACACGTGAAGACCGGCCGCACCGAGGACGACCTGCTCGCCGAGCTGACGCTGAAGCTCGGCCTCGACCTGTGCACGCCGGTTGAGCATCACCAGGTGGCCGGCAAGACGGTGCACCTGATCGGCCGCGCGATCGTCGCGTGCTTCGATGCGCGCATTTCGCGCGACGACGCGGGCCCGCTCGCCGACGGCATCGTCGACCTGCTGGATGCGACCGGCGCGTCGCGCGACGTCACGTGCCTGTTCCGCGACAGCGGCTTCGTCGACGACGTCGCGAAGCTCAATCTCGCCGCGCTGCTCGAACAGCACGGCGTGAAGCGCGTGCGGAGCCTGTGATGCGGCTGCATTTCGAAGCGGATCTCGACTACCAGCGCGAGGCGATCGACGCCGTCTGCGACCTGTTTCGCGGGCAGGAATCGTATCGCGGCGACTTCAGCGTGCTCGCGAACGCCGCGCCCGGCACGACGGCCGCCGCGCAAGGCTCGCTCGGCTTCGCGGTGTCCGAGCAAGGCGTCGGTAACCGGCTGTCGCTGACCGACGACGCGCTCGCACGCAATCTCGCCGACGTGCAGTTGCGCGGCGGGCTGCCGCCGTCCGGCCTGCCCGGCTCGCGCGACTTCACCGTCGAGATGGAGACCGGCACCGGCAAGACCTACGTGTACCTGCGCACGATCTTCGAGCTGAACCGCCGCTACGGCTTCACGAAATTCGTGATCGTCGTGCCGTCGATCGCGATCAAGGAAGGCGTGCACAAGACGCTGTCGATCACCGAGGATCACTTCCGTGCGTTGTACGCGGGCGTGCCGTACGACTACTTCCTTTACGACTCCGCGAAGCTCGGCCAGGTGCGCCACTTCGCGGCGAGCGCGGCGATCCAGATCATGGTGATGACGGTCGCCGCGATCAACAAGAAAGAGATCAACAACCTCTACAAGGACAGCGAGAAGACCGGCGGCGAGAAGCCGATCGACCTGATCCGCGCGACGCGGCCGATCGTGATCGTCGACGAACCGCAAAGCGTCGACGGCGGCCTCGAAGGGCGCGGGCGCGAAGCGCTCGCCGCGATGGCGCCGCTCTGCACGCTGCGCTATTCGGCCACGCACGTCGACCGCCACCACATGGTGTACCGGCTCGATGCGGTCGACGCGTACGAGCGCAAGCTCGTCAAGCAGATCGAGATCGCGTCGGCGATCGTCGAGGATGCGCACAACAAGCCGTACGTGCGGCTCGTCGGCGTGTCGAACCGGCGCGGCGCGATCAGCGCGCGCGTCGAGCTCGACGTCGCGACCGCGGCCGGCGTGAAGCGCCAGATCGTGTCGGCCACCGACGGCGACGATCTCGAGCGCCTGACCAAGCGCGCGCTGTACGCGGGGCTGCGGATCGGCGAAGTGCATGCGGTCAAGGGCGCCGAATACGTCGAGCTGCGCCATCCGGAAGGCGAGGCGTTCCTGTCGCTCGGCGAGGCGTTCGGCGACATCGACACGCTCGCCGTGCAGCGCGAGATGATCCGCCGCACGATCCGCGAGCATCTCGACAAGGAGCTGCGCCTCGCCGAACGAGGCGTGAAGGTGCTGTCGCTGTTCTTCGTCGATTCGGTCGAGCGCTATCGCCGCTACGACGAGAACGGCGTGCCCGTGAAGGGCGACTACGCGCTGATCTTCGAAGAGGAATATGCGCGCGCGGCGCGCGTGCCGGCCTACCGTGCGCTGTTCGACGGCGTCGACGTCGCGCTGGAAGTCGAGCGTGCACACAACGGCTACTTCTCGATCGACCGCAAGGGCGGCTGGACCGACACGAGCGAAAGCAGCGCGGCGGCCCGCGAGAACGCGGAACGCGCGTACGGCCTGATCATGCGCGAGAAGGAAGCGCTGCTGTCGTTCGACACGCCGCTCAAGTTCATCTTCTCGCACTCGGCGCTGAAGGAAGGCTGGGACAACCCGAACGTGTTCCAGATCTGCACGCTGCGCGACATCCAGACCGAACGTGAGCGCCGCCAGACGCTCGGCCGCGGGCTGCGCCTCGCGGTCGACCAGGACGGCGAACGCGTGCGCGACGCGGGCGTGAACACGCTCACCGTGATCGCGACCGAGCGCTACGAGTCGTTCGCGGAGAACCTGCAGAAGGAAATCGAGGCCGATACGGGCATCCGGTTCGGGATCGTCGAGGAACACCAGTTCGCGGCGCTGCCGGTGCAGGAAGACGACGGCCCCGCGCATGCGCTCGGCATCGAGCTGTCGCGCGTGCTGTGGAACCATCTGCACGAGCAGGGCTACGTCGACGCGCAGGGCAAGGTGCTCGACCGGCTGAAGGATGCGCTGCGCCAGAGCGCGCTCGTGCTGCCGGACGCGTTCGAGCGACTGCGCGCGCCGATCGTCGCGACGCTGCGCAAGCTGTCGGGCCGCTTCGCGGTGCGCAATGCCGACGAGCGCCGCGCGATCGCGTTGCGGCGCGATGCGTCGGGCAAGGCCGTCGTGTTCGGCGAGGATTTCCGCGCGCTGTGGGACCGCATCCGCCATCGCACCGTGTACCGCGTCGAGTTCGACAACGCGAAGCTGGTGCGCGACTGCACGGCCGCGCTGCGCGACGCGCCGGACATCGCGCGCGCGCGGCTGCAGTGGCGCAAGGCCGAGATCGACATCGGCAAGGCCGGCATCGAGGCGATCGAAGTAGCAGGCGCCGGCACGGTGCTGCTCGACGAAGGCGAGTTGCCGCTGCCCGACCTGCTCACCGAGTTGCAGGACCGCACGCAGCTCACGCGTCGGTCGCTCGCGACGATTCTTGCCGACAGCGGCCGGCTCGACGATTTTCGCGTGAATCCGCAGCAGTTCATCGCGGTCGCGGCCGACGCGATCAACCGCTGCAAGCGGCTCGCGCTGGTTGCCGGCATCGCGTACCGCAAGCTCGGCGAGCGCCACGTGCATGCGCTCGAATCGTTCGAGAGCGAGGCGCTGACCGGCTACCTGCGCAACCTGCGGCCGGACGCGCGCAAGTCGATCCACGAAGCGGTCGTGTGCGAGACGGACGCCGAGCGCGCGTTCGCCGATGCGCTCGAAGCGCACGACGGCGTGAAGCTGTACGCGAAGCTGCCGGCGTGGTTCCGCGTGCAGACGCCGCTCGGCAGCTATCACCCGGACTGGGCCGTGCTCGCGGAACAGGACGGCGGCGAGCGGCTGTACTTCGTCGTCGATACGCCGAATGCGGACGGCCACGTGCCGAGCGAGCACGAGCGCGCGAAGCTCGCGTGCGGCGAAGCGCATTTCCGCGCGCTGGTCGAGGGTGACGGCGCGGCGCGCTTCGTGCGCGTCGGGCAGGCGGATGCGCTGTTCGAACCGGCCGCGATTGCGCCACCGGCGGGCGGCGGGCGGTAACACGAAGGGCGGCGACGAGCCGCCCTTTTTTCATGGGCCGGCGGTGTCCTTCTTCCCCCGTCGAATCCGTCCGTCAAGCGCGTGAAAGCGGTTCGTATGATGGCGGACTGGGCGGCCCGGTTACGGCTGGTTGCAAATCGGGTCGGTTCGACGTTTCGGCGCGACGGTCGCCTCAGCCGCTTGTGTCGCTTGTGCCGCCGCAATGAAAAAAAGGCGCCGAAGCGCCCTTCCCCGTCCTGCGTGCGCCGGCTTACAGCGTGCGGCCGAACGCGTTGCGGTGCGTGTGAGGCGTGGACGTCTTGCCGTGCGTGGTATGGCTGTGCGTATGCCCGCGGCCCGGCTGCGTGCCCGCGCGATCGGCGATCGTGTCGGAACGGTCGGCCGCGCGCGCGAGGCCCTTGTCGCGGTCGCCCGCACTGAAGCCGTTCGAGTTGCTCAGCGCCTGGCCGCTCATGTGACCGGCCGACATGCCGCCCGCGTTGCCACCCATCCCGCCCATCCCGCCTGCGCCGTGACCGCCGCCATTGCCACCGCCATTGCCGCCGGCTGCCGCATTCGCGGAGACGGCACCCAGTGCGAGCAGCGCGGCTGCCAGCACGGACAGATATCGTTGGGTTTTCATTGTTTGCTCCCTGGAGCGTGTTCGAATGATTGCATTCTAGGAACGCGCGGTTTCCGCGCGACTCGACGTTGTAAATGATCGTAACGACGCGCATCGCGCGCATTCGTCCGATCAATTTGCCGTATGCCGGCTGCGTGCGCGGAATGCGCGGCCGGCCGTCGCCGAACAAGGAAGTTGCAAGGCGGAAGCGGCGCGTGCCGTTCCGCCGGTCGATGAAGATGCTAGCTCGGCGCTTATTGCGCCGGCAGCATCCGTTGCGCAGCCGCCTTGTGCTGCGCGGCCTGCTCCTGCTCGTGCTGCTTCGCGACGTGATGGCCGACGATACAGCCGCCGACTGCGCCGACCACCGCGTGGTGCCCCGCATAGTGGCCGGCCACCCCGCCGACCACCGCGCCCTTCATGCAGCCCGCCGCGTGCGCGCTGCCGATCGTTGCGAGCGCAACGACAGCGGCGGCGGCACACAGCCTGATGTATCGCACGGGCATCATGTTTTCATCCTCCTCTTGCGACGATCAGATGGGCCGCTTAATCCCAGCGGCCGCCACGCCAGCCGCCGCGCTCGCGCCATTCATGGCGGCGCCATTCGCGTTCGCGCCATTCGCGCTGACGCCAGCCGTCGCCGCGCCAACCGTAGTCGCGGTAGCCGACCGGCGCGTACATCACCGGCGGCGGCGGCGCCACATAGACGGGCGCCGGCGCCGTGTAGATGCCCGGCACGCCGATGCCGACCGACAGGTCGACGTGGGCCGACGCGACGCCCGAGGCTGCCAGCGCCGCTACACCGAGAACTGCACCGAGAATAAGTTTCTTGCTCATTTCGCGACTCCCTGCACGTGTCGTGCGTCATGTGACTACGGTTCGGAGTCTAGGCACCGGACGCTGACACAGGTGAAACGGGTATGCGAGACAGGTAACGGACGTTTACGGGTGCCCGCAAAGCCTTATGGAGCAAGGGAAAGGCGACGTTCCGGACACCGTTGCAGCGATGCACCGGGTCGGTAAAAAGGGAATTTTCAGCACGAAACCGGCGATCGGATCGAACCCGCCGGTGTGCACGGGGAGCGAACCGCCCTCACCCCGCGGCGCGGGCGGCTCGCAACGGCGCGCGTTACGCGCGGATATCGTCGACGCTGCGCAGCCAGTGCACGCTGAACAGGTTGTCCGCATCGGTCCACACGGTATCGGGTGCGAACCCGGCGCGGCGCGCGATCGCGTGGAAGCCGTCGATCGTGAACTTGTGCGAGTTCTCCGTGTGGATGCGCTCGCCGGCTTCGAAGCGGAACACGTGGCCGCGCACGTGCACGGTCTGCGCGACGTCGCTGACCAGATGCATCTCGATGCGCTGGCGCTCGCGGTCGTAGAACGCGCAATGCGAGAACGCGTCGACGTCGAAATCCGCGCCGAGCTCCGCGTTTGCGCGCACCAGCAGGTTCAGGTTGAACTGCGCGGTCACGCCCTGCGCGTCGTTGTACGCGTGATGCAGCGTGCGCTCGTCCTTCACGAGGTCGGCCCCCACCAGCAGGCCGCCGCCGCGCAGCAGCCGTGCGGCGTCACGCAGGAACGTGTCGGCCTCTTCCGGCGAGAAGTTGCCGATCGTCGAGCCGGGAAAGAAGCCGATGCGTCGCCGCGGCGTTTCGGTCAGCCCGGCCAGTTGCTCGGCCTTCGTGTAGTCGGCCGCGAGCGGCGCGACGTCGAGCCACGGATAGGCCGCACGCAGCCGCGCGGCCGCACCGTGCAGGTAATCGGCGGAGATGTCGACCGGCACGTAGCGCGCCGGCGCGTTCGCGTAGTTGTCCGCGAACGCGTCGAGCAGCACGCGGATCTTCTCGAGCGAACCCGCGCCGAATTCGACGATGTCCGCATGCGGGCCGACGCGCCGCACGATCTCGGCCGCGCGATCGCGCAGGATGCCGAGCTCGGTGCGCGTCGGGTAGTACTCCGGCAGTTCGCAGATGCGGTCGAACAGCGCGGAGCCGGCCGCATCGTAGAAGTATTTCGGCGGGATGCTGCGCGGCGTGCGCGACAGTCCGTCGATCAGGTCGCGCTCGAACGCGCTCGGCCGCGAATCGCGGGCGGGTTGCAGGCCACCGCTCGTGGCCGTCAGGTCAGACGTCTCGCGCAAGTCGCACCCCCGTGAATTGCCAGCGTGCCGCCGGCGGAAAGAAATTGCGGTACGTCGGCCGTTCGTGCCCGGGCGGCGTCGCGATGCTGCTGCCGCGCAGGACCTGCTGGCCGACCATGAACTTGCCGTTGTATTCGGCCGCGACCCCGGCGAGCGGCCGAAAGCCCGGATAGGGCTCGTAGGACGAACGCGTCCACTGCCAGACGTGCCCGAGCATTTGCCGGATCCCGTCGGCCGCGAACGCGGTTTCCCATTCGAATTCGGTCGGCAGCCGCGCGCCGGCCCATTCTGCATACGCGGCGGCCTCGTAGAAGCTCACGTGACACACTGGCGCGTCGGGCGCGAGCGGTTCGACGCCGTGCAGGCCGAAGGTGCGCCGCACGCGCGTGGCGGCCGCATCGTCGTCGTCCGGCATCCAGTACGCGGGCCCTTGCCACCCTTCCCGCTGCACCGTGGCCCAGCCGTCGGACAGCCAGAACTCGGGGCGCGTATAGCCGCCGTCGGCGACGAACGCCGCGAATTCCGCATTCGTCACCAGGCGGTTCGCGATCTCGTACGGCCGCACGAGTGCGGTGTGGCGCGGCCGTTCGTTGTCGAACGAGAACGTATCGCCGTCGTGCCCGATCTCGACGAGCCCGCCCGGCTGAGGCAGCCAGCGCAGCGGGCCGGCATCGCCCGCGGCGAGCGCGTGTTCCGCCTCGGCGCCGGTACGCGGCCGGAACGCCGGCTTCAACGGGTTGCACGAGAACGCATGCAGCATGTCGGTGACGATCAGTTCCTGATGCTGCTGCTCGTGATGCAGGCCGAGCACGAGCTCCGGCGCGATCGCGTCGAGCAGCGCCGCATCGGCGCCGGCCAGCGCGCGCAGCATCGCGTCGTCGACGTATTGCCGGTACGCATGCACGTCGTCCAGCGACGGACGCGTGAGCAGCCCGCGCTGCGGCCGCGGATGGCGCGGACCGAGCGCTTCGTAATAGGAATTGAAGAGGAACTGGAAGGCGTCGTCGAACGGCGCGTAGCCAGGCACGCGGCGCATCAGCACCACGGTTTCGAAGAACCAGGTCGTATGCGCGAGATGCCATTTCGTCGGACTCGCGTCGGGCATCGACTGCACGGCCTGGTCTTCGGGGGACAGCGTCGCGGTTAACGCGACGCTATGGGCGCGCACGTCCTGGTAACGGCGCTGAAGCTGTGATGCAAGAAGGCTCATCGGTTTACCGTTCACGTCGCGATTCGCTGCGTTGCGTTGCCGGAAAAAGGAAAGCCTTGCGCTGGGATGCGCGCGGCTGACGGGCGATTTGCTGCTGCGTCGTCGGGCAGCCGGCGCGCGCGCCGGGCCGCGAATGCGGCTTCACTTCATCTGCCCGTGCAGAACAGTATGGTCCAGAAATGTGAACGTCGCGAATCGGATTTCGGATGAAACGAAGACGAAAGAAAAATGAAAGCATACGTGAGGTGGGCGTCGCGCGTTTCAGGAACGGCCGATGCCTGTCGTGACGGGGTTCGGCCGACGGAGGCAACCCGCGTGCCCGCGGCTGCGCCCTACTGACGTCCGGTGACAACCGCTCGGCATGCGTGAAAGGTCGATGGCGCGCGTGCGCCCGAGGCGCGGCGTCAGGCAGCCGATTCGTCAGTCGATATCGCGACCTTCCGGGTGCCCGGCTCTACGGCTCCACCCTTTGCTTGCCGTCGCTTTCTTCTCCGGCCGCAAAAAATTTTTTGCATCGATGTCACACGCGCGGGTGCTCGCTCGTCATATCGGCGGAACCCACACGAAAGGAGAAGGAACCATGACTGCGAAACTCAATCCGTTTGCCGCCGCCCCCGCGTTGATGAAGAGCTGGATGACCGTGTCGGTCGCCGCTGCCGGGAGCCTCGAGCCGACGCTGATCGAGCTGGTCAAGATCCGCGCGTCGCAGATCAACGCATGCGCGAACTGCCTTAACATGCACACCGTCGAGGCGCGCGAGCAAGGCGAGACCGAGCAGCGCATCTACCTGCTGTCCGCGTGGCGCGAAGCGCCCTGCTACACCGACCGCGAGCGCGCGGCGCTCGGCTGGACCGAGGCGCTCACGCGGCTGTCGGAGGGCCACGCCGCGTACGAAGCCGCCTATGCGACGCTGAACGACCATTTCAGCGAGGAGGAACAGGTGAAACTCACGGTGATGATCAACGTGATCAACGGTTGGAACCGGCTCGCCGTCGGTTTCGGGCTATGGGTCGACCCGGCCGACGCGAAGGCCGCCGCCGCGAAAATGGTGGCCTGATGCCGAGCCTCGACCCGGTCGGCAGCCACGCCGACGAACGGGCCGACGCGGCGGCGAGCTTCGATCCGCTGCGTCGCACGCTGATCCGCGTCGCGTACCGAATGCTCGGTTCCGTCGCGGATGCCGAGGACATGGTGCAGGACGCGTTCATCCGCTGGATGGACGTCGACCGTACCGAGGTGCGCGTGCCCGAGGCGTTCCTGCGCCGCATGGTGATGCGCATGTGCCTCGACCAGCTGAAGTCCGCGCGGCACCAGCGCGAGACCTATATCGGCCCGTGGCTGCCCGAGCCGGTCGTCGAGGAAGACGAACCGGACGACGTCACGCTGCCGCTGCTGCTCGCGCTCGAACGGCTGTCGCCGCTCGAACGCGCGGCGTTCCTGCTGCACGACGTGTTCGGCCTCGAATTCGACGAAGTGGCCACGACGATCCAGCGCGACCCGGCCGCCTGCCGGCAGCTCGCCGCGCGAGCCCGCACGCACGTGCGCGAGGCGCGACCGCGTTTTCATGTCGAAAAGCAGCGCGGGATCGAACTGGCCGAAGCGTTCTTCGCGGCGTCACGCAGCGGCGACATGCGTACGCTCGGCGCGATGCTTGCCGAGGACGTGAGCCTGCATTCCGACGGCGGCGGCAAGCGCGCGGCGGCCGGCAAGCCGGTGTTCGGCTTCGAGCGGGTGATGCGGGTGCATGCATACCTGGCCGAGCTGTTCGCGACGCATGCGTCGAAGCTCGTGCGGGCCGGGTTCATCAACGGGCTGCCGGGTTTCGTCACGCTGGAAGCCGACGGCGAGCTGCAGACGACTGCGCTCGAGATCGACGACGGAAAGATCGTCTCGATTTATGTCGTGCGGAATCCTGACAAATTGAAGCATCTGCATTGAGC
The DNA here is from genome assembly GCF_018417615.1 of Burkholderia sp. LAS2. Lineage (NCBI taxonomy): Bacteria > Pseudomonadati > Pseudomonadota > Betaproteobacteria > Burkholderiales > Burkholderiaceae > Burkholderia > Burkholderia sp. LAS2. Next base: position 498,776 of record NZ_CP071052.1, on the reverse strand, counting down.
GCGGCGCGAGCATGCGCCGTATGCGATGTGCCCGCCGGCGCCGCCCTCTTCTTTTTGCCCTGCGTTTTCCAATCGCCGGCTATCGCGATCAGTACGTCGCGCCTCCGACGTTGCCGATCATGTACAACAGCACGCCGAGCAGCGGCGTCGCGACGGCGAAACCGGCCGCCGCCAGCCAGTTCGTGCCGCCTTGCGCCTCGAGCAGCGCGAGAAACGATTCGCGAGACGTCGCGTGCGGGCGCAGTTTTTCGATCTGGCGTTCGACGTATCGCTTGTAGAGGCTGTTCCCGCACCAGCCGAGCGAGACCGCGATCCCGATGGTGATCGGGTCGAGCGTGCTCGATTCGAAGTATGTCGGGAAGTACAGCAACTCGAGCAGCGTGATGCCGAGCGTGGCGGCAAGCACGGCGGCCGCCTGCCAGTACATGCATCGATACGCCATCCAGGCCGGGCCCAGGAAGCACGCGGCCCAGTTCCACGATTGCCGGCTCTTGCGCGAGTCGGCGATCGCCCATTTTCGTTCGTACCAGGCGGCCTTCTTGCCGACGTAAGCGGCGATTTCGTCGTTGCTTGCCGATGATGCGGCGGTCGTGGCCTCGGACATGATCGTGTGCTCTCAGTCGCGCGGATCGCGCGTCGTTGTTTTGATGTGGTGGAAGTCGGATGACGGGCGAAGCCGCCGCGTCGATGCGCACACGATTCTACGCGCCGTGCAGCGGCAGTTGTGTGGCGGATCGGATGGTTCGTGACGATGCGATGCCGGGCCGTGTATCGCGCAACGCATCGGGGCTTCATGCGTTGTTTTGCGTTGTTTCGGACCGGAAAAGAAAAACGCCACGCGAGGTTGCCGCGTGGCGTTTGTATGTTGGCGAGCCGCGTTGCCTGTAGGCAAGTTGTGCTGCCGGACCCCTTCATTTTGTTCGTTGGTAGGCTCGATTGGATTCGAACCAACGACCCCCACCATGTCAAGGTGGTGCTCTAACCAACTGAGCTACGAGCCTAAGAAGCCGCGAATTATAGAGAGGGTTTTGGGGCAGCACAAGCCCCTTCGTGAAAATTTTTTGAAAGGGCGTGTGTGGAGGCGGGCGATCGATGTGGCCTGCCGATGCGGGGACGCTGAGGCTTCATCTGTTCGCATCACAGCAAAACGCGTCGATGTGCTGTGGTGTTATCCACATTGCCCTCTGGATAACCGTCCGGGAAGTCTCTGGATTCACAGTGGAACGATTGAGGATATGTCGGCGCGGCTGTGAATCGACGAAAAGTTGTTCTGTGCTGCCGGACGCTGTTCACGTCGCGCACCCAGGGTTATGCATTTCGGTTCGCGTTGAAAATTCAGTGCGTTACGGAGGTTATCCACTGTGGGGCACAGAGCTTGTTAACTATCACTACGTATATATACGAACCCTGTTAACACCTTTGGATAAGCACAGTCCGTCGACTGTGCTCTGCCCGGATATGCACTGCGTGCAGCGAGCTGACAAACGAAACGGAACGCTGTGAAGCACGTCGATCGATGCGCGAGTCTTCATGTCTGTAGAATCGCCGGCATCCAGAATGCAAACGCCCGACGAACGGGTTCACAGCCAATGACCCATGCTTCGTCGACCCATCTCCAGGCGCTCGATATCGACACCGTCGTACGCCGGATGCAGCACCATCCGGGCGACATCGTGTTGGAGCGACGCGTGTCGATACCGGAAGCCGAGGTCCTGTGTTGCCGCTACAAAGGCGAGCGATTCAACGTGAAGTTCGATCTCGACTACGAGGTGTCTGTTGATCGTGTCGGCATGCTGTCCGGCGAGGACGTCGCGAAGATCGTTGGATGGCTCACGAAGGAGGCAAGGTGATCACAGCGGGCGACACTGGACGATGCGCGCGATGAAGGCGCCCGTCGACGAGATGCTGGTGACGGACATTGCCGGCCACATTGCGGTCGTCGTGACCGACATGGCGGCTGCGGTCGAGGGGCTGATCCGGTTGGGCTTCGCTCGCCAATCCGATCGGTGGGAACGCGCGATCGCAGACGATACCGATCGCCAGGCGCTCGTCGCCGCGCTTATCGATCTCGATGCGTTGTTTCCCGCAGGCCGCGACTGGAGCCCGCAGGCACTCGTCGAGTATTACCGGGAGATCGGCGTCGTTCGAAGCGGGTACCGTTCGGTTGCATGGCGCGGGCCGACGCAATTCGTCATCGGATGACGACGAACGACATGACGAAACCGAAGCAGGACCCGGGCGACACCCGTGCTTCAGGAACCATGACACGGGATGGAACATCCGCCTGCGCGGGCAATTGTTATCGGAAGACAGGCGGTGAAATTCGGAGAAGACGATGAGCACATCGAATTTCGGCACGATCGACCGGTGTTCGGTCACGCTCAACACCGCGACGCTGCTCGGCCTGAAAACTGCCTACGAAGACTTTGCCGCGACCGGGCAGGACCTGCGCAGCTTCGAGATCTGTATCACGGATAAAAGGGCATCCACGGTGGATCCCGGACCAGACGATGATGTCATCACCATCACGTTCGTGGCGAAGCTGATTCCGGGCATGCGCGGGCTGGGCAACGCAAACCGGCTCGGAAAGTCGATCCACTGCGTCATCGCGCCGGAAACCGGCGAGATTCTCGGGATAGTCGGGACGAAGTGACCGGAAGCGCGAGCGGCGGTGTGTGGATAACCGGCGCACGATCCAGTTGAAACCCTGTGCACCCGATCGGTGAGCATTCCGGTTTCGATGGTCCTGTCGGCCTGAATGCCCTACCTGACCAGGCTTTGCCGACAATGAAAGAAGGCAGCGAACAAATCGCGCGCGACGTCTGGAAGTCGAATGCCTTGTGGATATCGACGCCCAAAACAACCCGAAACGCTGTGCACGTCAAAGGTGAGCGAACCGACCGAAGGCGACCTGCGGGACCAGCAGAAAATATGTGGATATCCGGTTCCGCGGCGACTCGAAACCCTGTGATTTTAAAGGTGAGGGTGCCGGCGCGGTGTCGATGTGAATAACTGCCGAGGAAAGTCAGTCGAAACGCTGTGCATTCGAGCGGTGAGCATGCGCCCGTTCAAGCCCGCCAAGCCGCCCCACAAAAGGCGCTGACGGCCACGACCAACCGCCAGCCGGGCGCGCATCCTACCGCTTCAAGTCTGCTGATCGAGCGCCTGCACGACTGCCTTCTCGGCAAGACTCCCCGCCGGTCCGACCACCGCATAGTTGAGCCCATTCACCGATCCATACCGCGCGAGCAGCGCGCCATCCACGCGTTGCCCGTTCGGCAGCAGCCGATGTCCCGATTCCGCCGGCCGGAGATAGAAGCTCAGCGTCCGTCCCGCATCATCCTCATAGAGCACCATCGCAGCAGTCGCCCCGCTGTCCGTCGTGAACAACCGTCCACCGACCGGCCTGAACCCCGCCGCGCTCAAATCCGGCAGCTTCGCCGATGCGCCCACGCCTTTGGTGAGCCATCCCTGCAAATCGCCCGCACCGGTCGGCCGGTAATCGACCTTGGCCGTCCGATCGACCGCCATCATCTGGTAAGCCTTGACCGCATCGCTCATCGGCGCGATAGGCGGCGCCGCGTTCCACCCGCGAGCCTGCCAGCCGCCGAACGTCCCGAGCCCGACGCAGAATACGAACGAAGCCGCCATCGCGAACCGCATCCGGGAGCGCTCGGCCCGCCGGCCGCGAATCGCCGCCGGATCCAGCGCAGGGTTATCGGCCGGCATCCGCACGCTCTCCAGCGCGGCCCGCAACCGCTGCGCGTCCTGTTGCCATTGCTTCACCTGTTCCGCGCGCGCCGGATGCAGCGCGAGATAGCGCTCGACCGCGGCGCGCGCATCGTCGTCGAGTTGGCCGTCGACATAGGCCTGAAGGTCATGTTCGTTCGGAGGCGTGTTCATTTTTTCATCAACCGCAAGGAAGGAGCGGGAAGTTCACCGTCGCTGAGCTGGCGCAGCGCCTGGCGCGCGCGGGAGAGCCGCGACATCACGGTGCCGATCGGCACCTCGAGCAGGTCGGCGACTTCCTGATAGGTGAAGCCCTCGACCGCGACGAGCAGCAGCAGGCTGCGCTGCTCGTCCGAGAGCCGGCCGAACGCTTCGAGCGTCGCGCGCGCCGCGAATTCGCGTTCGGCGGACGGCCAGTGCGCTTCGTCGTCGTCGCCCATGCGGCCAAGCAGCCACGCGTAGCGCTTCGCGCTGCGTTTGCCGTCGAGAAACTGCCGGTACAGGATCGTGAAGAGCCAGCTGCGCAGCGACGCGTCGTCGCGACGGCTCGTCCAGCGCGACAACGCGCGCTCGAGCGTCGACTGGACGAGATCGTCGGCTGCATGGACGTCGCGCGCCAGCCAGAGCGCGAAGCGTCGCAGCCTGGGGATGAGTTCGCGCAATGCTTCGTCGTCGAGGGCGGTGGAGGGCATGGCTGGGCCGGTTGCCGAAAGGGTCGTGGATGCCGCGTATGACGCCTGTCGGCATCGGTTATTCCCTCCAGCATACGAAAAAATTCTTCGTGGAATAAAGCGGCGTGGGCGGCGTCCTACACGCGTTCGACAATGATCTGACGATCGGGAGTGCATTCATGAAGCAATCTTCTTCTTCGCCGCAGCGCGAGCCCGGGCGCGGATGGTGGCGCTGGGCCGTGATCGGCGGCGCGGTGGCCGGCGTGGCCGCGGCGTTCGGGTATGCCGGCGGATGGCTCGCGCCGGCGCGTCTGACCCCGCACCGGCTCGTCGACGCGCTGCAGACCAACAGCGGCATCCATCCCGGCTACCGGCGCAATCACGCGAAGGGCGTGTGCGTGACCGGCTATTTCGAAGGCAACGGCGCCGCGAGCGCGTATTCGGTCGCGCCGTTCTTCAAGGCGGTGCGCACGCCGGTTGTCGGGCGCTTCGCGTTGCCGGGCGGGAACCCTTATGCGCCGGACAGCAGCGTGCCGATCCGCAGCCTCGCGCTGAAGCTCACCGCGCCGGACGGCGAGCAATGGCGGACCGGGATGAACGCGATGCCGGTGTTTCCGGTGGCGACGCCGCAGGCGTTCTACGAGCAGACGCTCGCGACCCGGCCCGATCCGAAGACGGGCAAGCCCGATCCGGCGAAGGTGAAGGCGTTCTTCGGCGCGCACCCGGAAGCCGGCGCGTTCCTGCAATGGGTGAAGGGTGCGAAGCCGAGCGCGAGCTACGTCACCGAAAGCTATTACGGGCTGAACGCGTTCTACTTCGTCGATGCGGCCGGCAAGCGCCAGGCGGTGCGGTGGCGCGTCGTGCCGGAGCAGACGGCGGGCGCCGGTGACGTTGCGACGGCCGCGGATCCGAACGTGCTGCAACAGGACGTGACGCAGCGCATCGCGGCCGGCCCGCAGAAGTGGAAGCTGCTGGTCACGCTGGCGGAGCCCGGCGACCCGGTGGACGACGCGACGAAGATCTGGCCCGCGCAGCGCACGACGATCGATGCTGGCACGCTCGTGCTCGATCGCGTGGAGGCGCAGGACAGCGGCCCGTGCCGCGACGTGAACTACGACCCGACGGTGCTGCCGCAGGGAATCCAGGTGTCGGGCGATCCGTTGCTTGCGGCGCGTTCGGCCGCGTATGCGGATTCGTATCTGCGGCGCACGAGTGAAGAGGCCGGCGTGGCAGGCGTGGCGCGAGTGAGTGGGGAGGGACGGTGATGAAGACTTCGACGACGTTTAGTTTGCCGGCGCGGGTGCTGCACTGGGTGATGGCCGCGATGATCCTCGCGATGCTGTTCATCGGGGTGGGAATGGTGGCGTCGGTTTCCGGGCGGCACGAAATTCTGGTGGCGATTCACAAGCCGCTGGGCGCGGCCGTGCTGGTACTGGTGTGCGTGCGGATCGTGGTGCGGATGCTGTCGAAGCCGCCGGCGTTGCCCGACGATCTGCCGTGGTGGCAGAAGGTGGCCGCGCACGGGTCGCATCTCGTGCTGTATGCGCTGATGGTGGCGATGCCGCTGATCGGCTGGGCGATGCTGTCGGCGGGCGGGTATCCGGTGACGTTGGGCGGCGGTGTGCAGCTGCCGGCGCTGGTGTCGGCCGATCCGGTGACGTTCGCGTGGCTTCGGGTCGCGCATCGCGTGCTGGCCTATCTCTTCTTCCTGACGTTCCTCGCGCACTTTGCGGCGGCGCTGTATCACGGGCTGATTCGGCGGGACGGCGTGGTGAGGGCGATGGTCGGGCGGTAATCGACGGAAGGTTGCGTTCGATACGGCGGGGGCTGTTCAAGGGCGACCTGCGCCTGCCGTGTCGTCTTATATATGAGCACTGGGAAGTGCTCGGCGGTCCTCGCCATAGCACGTCAAAAATATTTCACAAAAGGGGTTGCGGAGACCGGGGCGGATGCATAGAATCACGCCTCTTTCGCGCTAACGGAAACGCAGCGCGGGGGAAGAAGAGGGAAGCGGTGCTGTTGAAGTCGGCTTTATCGATTCCAGTGCACGCGAAATTAAACCGCAGTCGTCGCAACGAAGTAGTTAAAAAAGTTGTTGACGAGTTTCAAAAAACGGTTGATAATCTCGCTTCTCTGCTGCTGAAAACGCGGCGCTGCCGAGAAACACAAAGTTCCTCGCAGAATGCTCTTTAAAAATTAACAGCCGATAAGTGTGGGCGCTTGATGGTAGCGAGCTGATCCTCGGATCAGATAGCGAAAGTATCAAGAGTCTCACACTAAAGTAAGTCAGGTTTATGAAGTGATTCATATTCCTGTCAGCTTTGAGTGAGCGACCGGTTCTTAACTGAACCGAAAACAGTAACAGGTTTGAACTGAAGAGTTTGATCCTGGCTCAGATTGAACGCTGGCGGCATGCCTTACACATGCAAGTCGAACGGCAGCACGGGTGCTTGCACCTGGTGGCGAGTGGCGAACGGGTGAGTAATACATCGGAACATGTCCTGTAGTGGGGGATAGCCCGGCGAAAGCCGGATTAATACCGCATACGATCTACGGATGAAAGCGGGGGACCTTCGGGCCTCGCGCTATAGGGTTGGCCGATGGCTGATTAGCTAGTTGGTGGGGTAAAGGCCTACCAAGGCGACGATCAGTAGCTGGTCTGAGAGGACGACCAGCCACACTGGGACTGAGACACGGCCCAGACTCCTACGGGAGGCAGCAGTGGGGAATTTTGGACAATGGGCGAAAGCCTGATCCAGCAATGCCGCGTGTGTGAAGAAGGCCTTCGGGTTGTAAAGCACTTTTGTCCGGAAAGAAATCCTTGGCTCTAATACAGTCGGGGGATGACGGTACCGGAAGAATAAGCACCGGCTAACTACGTGCCAGCAGCCGCGGTAATACGTAGGGTGCGAGCGTTAATCGGAATTACTGGGCGTAAAGCGTGCGCAGGCGGTTTGCTAAGACCGATGTGAAATCCCCGGGCTCAACCTGGGAACTGCATTGGTGACTGGCAGGCTAGAGTATGGCAGAGGGGGGTAGAATTCCACGTGTAGCAGTGAAATGCGTAGAGATGTGGAGGAATACCGATGGCGAAGGCAGCCCCCTGGGCCAATACTGACGCTCATGCACGAAAGCGTGGGGAGCAAACAGGATTAGATACCCTGGTAGTCCACGCCCTAAACGATGTCAACTAGTTGTTGGGGATTCATTTCCTTAGTAACGTAGCTAACGCGTGAAGTTGACCGCCTGGGGAGTACGGTCGCAAGATTAAAACTCAAAGGAATTGACGGGGACCCGCACAAGCGGTGGATGATGTGGATTAATTCGATGCAACGCGAAAAACCTTACCTACCCTTGACATGGTCGGAATCCTGCCGAGAGGTGGGAGTGCTCGAAAGAGAACCGGCGCACAGGTGCTGCATGGCTGTCGTCAGCTCGTGTCGTGAGATGTTGGGTTAAGTCCCGCAACGAGCGCAACCCTTGTCCTTAGTTGCTACGCAAGAGCACTCTAAGGAGACTGCCGGTGACAAACCGGAGGAAGGTGGGGATGACGTCAAGTCCTCATGGCCCTTATGGGTAGGGCTTCACACGTCATACAATGGTCGGAACAGAGGGTTGCCAACCCGCGAGGGGGAGCTAATCCCAGAAAACCGATCGTAGTCCGGATTGCACTCTGCAACTCGAGTGCATGAAGCTGGAATCGCTAGTAATCGCGGATCAGCATGCCGCGGTGAATACGTTCCCGGGTCTTGTACACACCGCCCGTCACACCATGGGAGTGGGTTTTACCAGAAGTGGCTAGTCTAACCGCAAGGAGGACGGTCACCACGGTAGGATTCATGACTGGGGTGAAGTCGTAACAAGGTAGCCGTATCGGAAGGTGCGGCTGGATCACCTCCTTTCCAGAGCTTCTCGCACAAGTTGAGCGCTCACGCTTATCGGCTGTTGATAAAGACAGAAAGACTGTCTGTTAGCGGTTTTAACCGGTTATAATGCCGGCCGCTTTAGATAATCCTCAATGACAAACATTCGAATGAAATTTGGTTCGAGTTTTTCTCATTGGCGATTGAGCCAGTCAGAGTGATACGTAGTATGTATCGGCTGTCGTTCTTTAACAATCTGGAAGAAGTAAGTAATTTGGATAGCGGAAGCGTCTCGAGATGGACGTGGAAGTTATCCGGGTTGTGATTGTATCGATGTATCTCAAGATGATTCGAACTTCATTGTTCGGCTCGATTTTGGAATACGGCACAACGCGAGAACTCAACCTGTAGCGACTGTCGCGTCGAAAGATGAGACAGACTCGTTATAGGGTCAAGCGAACAAGTGCATGTGGTGGATGCCTTGGCGATCACAGGCGATGAAGGACGCGGTAGCCTGCGAAAAGCTACGGGGAGCTGGCAAACGAGCTTTGATCCGTAGATGTCCGAATGGGGAAACCCGGCCCTTTTGGGTCATCCTGGACTGAATACATAGGTCCAGTGAAGCGAACGCGGTGAACTGAAACATCTAAGTAACCGCAGGAAAAGAAATCAACCGAGATTCCCAAAGTAGTGGCGAGCGAAATGGGATGAGCCTTGCACTCTTTATTTGTATTGTTAGCCGAACGCTCTGGAAAGTGCGGCCATAGCAGGTGATAGCCCTGTAGGCGAAAACAGTATGAAAGAACTAGGTGTGCGACAAGTAGGGCGGGACACGTGAAATCCTGTCTGAAGATGGGGGGACCATCCTCCAAGGCTAAATACTCGTGATCGACCGATAGTGAACCAGTACCGTGAGGGAAAGGCGAAAAGAACCCCGGGAGGGGAGTGAAATAGATCCTGAAACCGCATGCATACAAACAGTCGGAGCCTCGCAAGGGGTGACGGCGTACCTTTTGTATAATGGGTCAGCGACTTACGTTCAGTAGCAAGCTTAACCGTATAGGGCAGGCGTAGCGAAAGCGAGTCCGAATAGGGCGTTCAGTTGCTGGGCGTAGACCCGAAACCAGGTGATCTATCCATGGCCAGGATGAAGGTGCGGTAACACGTACTGGAGGTCCGAACCCACTAACGTTGAAAAGTTAGGGGATGAGCTGTGGATAGGGGTGAAAGGCTAAACAAACCTGGAAATAGCTGGTTCTCTCCGAAAACTATTTAGGTAGTGCCTCGTGTCTCACCTTCGGGGGTAGAGCACTGTCATGGTTGGGGGGTCTATTGCAGATTACCCCGCCATAGCAAACTCCGAATACCGAAGAGTGCAATCACGGGAGACAGACATCGGGTGCTAACGTCCGGTGTCAAGAGGGAAACAACCCAGACCGCCAGCTAAGGTCCCCAAATATAGCTAAGTGGGAAACGAAGTGGGAAGGCTAAAACAGTCAGGAGGTTGGCTTAGAAGCAGCCACCCTTTAAAGAAAGCGTAATAGCTCACTGATCGAGTCGTCCTGCGCGGAAGATGTAACGGGGCTAAGCTATATACCGAAGCTGCGGATGCGAGCTTGCTCGCATGGTAGGAGAGCGTTCCGTAAGCCTGCGAAGGTGCCTTGTAAAGGGTGCTGGAGGTATCGGAAGTGCGAATGCTGACATGAGTAGCGATAAAGGGGGTGAAAGGCCCCCTCGCCGTAAGCCCAAGGTTTCCTACGCAACGTTCATCGGCGTAGGGTGAGTCGGCCCCTAAGGCGAGGCAGAAATGCGTAGCTGATGGGAAGCAGGTCAATATTCCTGCACCATTGTTAGATGCGATGGGGGGACGGATCGCGGAAGGTTGTCCGGGTGTTGGAAGTCCCGGTCGCTGCATTGGAGAAGGCGCTTAGGCAAATCCGGGCGCGCAATTCAAGGGTGTGGCGCGAGCTCCTTAGGGAGCGAAGCAATTGGAAGTGGTTCCAAGAAAAGCCTCTAAGCTTCAGTCTAACGATGACCGTACCGCAAACCGACACAGGTGGGCGAGATGAGTATTCTAAGGCGCTTGAGAGAACTCGGGAGAAGGAACTCGGCAAATTGGTACCGTAACTTCGGGATAAGGTACGCCCTTGTAGCTTGACTGGCCTGCGCCAGGAGGGTGAAGGGGTTGCAATAAACTGGTGGCTGCGACTGTTTAATAAAAACACAGCACTCTGCAAACACGAAAGTGGACGTATAGGGTGTGACGCCTGCCCGGTGCCGGAAGATTAAATGATGGGGTGCAAGCTCTTGATTGAAGTCCCGGTAAACGGCGGCCGTAACTATAACGGTCCTAAGGTAGCGAAATTCCTTGTCGGGTAAGTTCCGACCTGCACGAATGGCGTAACGATGGCCACACTGTCTCCTCCCGAGACTCAGCGAAGTTGAAGTGTTTGTGATGATGCAATCTACCCGCGGCTAGACGGAAAGACCCCATGAACCTTTACTGTAGCTTTGCATTGGACTTTGAACCGATCTGTGTAGGATAGGTGGGAGGCTATGAAACCGGAACGCTAGTTTCGGTGGAGCCGTCCTTGAAATACCACCCTGGTTTGTTTGAGGTTCTAACCTTGGCCCGTGATCCGGGTCGGGGACAGTGCATGGTAGGCAGTTTGACTGGGGCGGTCTCCTCCCAAAGCGTAACGGAGGAGTACGAAGGTACGCTAGGTACGGTCGGAAATCGTGCTGATAGTGCAATGGCATAAGCGTGCTTAACTGCGAGACCGACAAGTCGAGCAGGTGCGAAAGCAGGTCATAGTGATCCGGTGGTTCTGTATGGAAGGGCCATCGCTCAACGGATAAAAGGTACTCTGGGGATAACAGGCTGATACCGCCCAAGAGTTCATATCGACGGCGGTGTTTGGCACCTCGATGTCGGCTCATCTCATCCTGGGGCTGTAGCCGGTCCCAAGGGTATGGCTGTTCGCCATTTAAAGAGGTACGTGAGCTGGGTTTAAAACGTCGTGAGACAGTTTGGTCCCTATCTGCCGTGGGCGTTGGATATTTGAAGGGGGCTGCTCCTAGTACGAGAGGACCGGAGTGGACGAACCTCTGGTGTACCGGTTGTCACGCCAGTGGCATCGCCGGGTAGCTATGTTCGGAAGAGATAACCGCTGAAAGCATCTAAGCGGGAAACTCGCCTTAAGATGAGATATCCCTGGAGGCTAGACCTCCTTGAAGGGTCGTTCGAGACCAGGACGTTGATAGGTCAGGTGTGTAAGCGCAGTAATGCGTTCAGCTAACTGATACTAATTGCCCGTAAGGCTTGATCCTATAACAAGTCTGTTTCGCGCTACAGAGCGCGTCGGACAAGTTGGATTCTCGTGTGTGATACACACAACTCAAAATTACTGCTTCTTCCAAGATTGGTCGCGCTGCGAAGCAACGCGACAACCCCCTTTGCCTGATGACCATAGCGAGTCGGTCCCACCCCTTCCCATCCCGAACAGGACCGTGAAACGACTCTACGCCGATGATAGTGCGGATTCCCGTGTGAAAGTAGGTAATCGTCAGGCTCCCTAAGCCAAGAACCCCCGCCCGACAAGGCGGGGGTTTTTGCATTGGCGCGATGGAAATGTGTACGGTGCGCAGCACGTCCTGAAAGGCTATGCGGCAGCGATCGGCCCGCTGCAGTTTCAGAACAATTGTCGCTTGTCACAGTTACTAACGGTATGGAGCATCGGGTACCGAGCTATCCAGACGGATAGTGACTTGCGTCGCCCACCATCGACAATGCGTCGATCACATCGGCGTGATGATGAGCCGCTTGTCCTCGACAGTAATCCGAACACGTTCTCCAGCCTCGAATCCCGCGTCCTCAAGCCATACTCCAGCCAATTTGATCCACGGGAAGTACGTCGTGTTCAGTTTCCGGTGCGCTCTGATGGCACGGAGGACCCGAGACAAGGAATGATGGCGCGCTGACTCTTGAACAGTGACGAAGCGTTCCGTTACGACGGGGCGTGACTTATGATTGGCGTTAGCCATTTCCGACTCCTTTGGCGAGTTGGTTGTGGTCAGCGGGTCGTATGGGTGGCAGCCCATGCGGCCCGCGCTTTTTGCGGTGACGCCATTTGAGTCTACCTAACTGGGCATCTCGAAATATGGAAAATTCAAGAGATGGCCAAACGGCATAGCTTCTCGAGTTTTTGCCGCTGGAAATTACGGCGCAGGCGTTGCCGACATTGACGTTGACTAGTGGCGCCGGACGTTTTGTCGCCACTGACTAGTGCTTGCTCCCATGGTGGTGCGTCATCGCCTAGGTCATACGGTATATACTCATCAGCCAATTGCGTTTGACTAATAGAAAAAGTAACCGCTGAGACCAATTCGATGAGCGCTACCGAGACCGAAGTTAAGAGACTTGTTGCCGATCTGCGTCGAGTGACAAAATGGGGGCGGATGGGAATCTTCGCCGCTGCAAATGGACTTCCGGTCACGAGGACGTGGGATCCGTTTTTGGAGCGGTTGCTAGAGGACAATACGTCTGAGGCTGCTCTCCGAAAGGTAGCTGACAAGCTGACAAGTTTCTACGTCGCGCAGCTATCGGCTGGTGACCGTATCGTGATGTTCTTTCGGCCTAGTGTCGATTTTGGGGCTCGGCTTTACAATCTCGCTAAGAAGGCCGTTGCACCTGTCAGCGTTGTCTCGGAACACTTTCCCTCGTTGATTCCGGAGAGCAAGGCGAAGAAGGATGTGCCTGGTGTTCCGACGTTCGCGGGTACGCGGAAGTATGGAGACGGGCGGATCGCATTGTTCTTCTTGTCCGGTCGGTACGTGGAGGAGCGGGACAAGTACAAGCGCGAGGACGTCGCGCAGGTAGTGCGAGATGCCTTCAATGACTACGACGAGTTCATCGCGATCAAGCTTAGGTTCAAGCAGTGCGTGGACAGTATCATTGTGTCGCCTGACGCGTCGGTGGAGATTCGACTCGATTTGCCGACGCTTACGAACATGGACTATGCGGAGATCTGTGCAACCAGTTTGTTGCAGCACTTCCACGCTCACTTTTCTGGACCGAAAGGCGAGCCCATCCTTGGCGAGCGCGTGAATCTATTCAAGGCGATCGACAAAATTTACCGTACGAAAGATTTGGGTAGAGTCAGCGAGCTTGGATTCGAGACGCCGACTGACTCGGTGAAGATCGAGAAGATGCGGGACAGGTCGTCTGACCTTCGTGAGGAGCTGTATCATAAAGCTGGCAAAGCGGGGTTGGGTAACCTCGCAAAAATCGTCCCATATCGTCTGGCCGTGCGCTTTCCAGGTAGCGTCAACGGCGCGACGGTGGAGCTTGTTCTTCCGGGATCGTTTCGCGAGCTGGCAAAGCCGTCGCAACGATTGGAGCTAGGAGCAGTTAGCGGGGGTATCTCTGAGGACGACTTTGATCAGGTCGTTCGAGTTCTCCTTCAGCATGTTTGATTTGCACATGAACCGACACGAGGCAATCACACGCGTCCACTCCGTTTGGGATGAAACCCCCGCGGGGGCGCTTTGCTTGGCCGTGTTGGAGCTCATATCATCGGGTGTATTGAAGCGGCTGACGTTTGGTCAGCTCCATGGTCTGGCCGAACAAACTAAGGCTGACGAGGTTGATGTTGCACGGGCAATCCAATATTTAACAGGGCACGATCTTCATCTTTTAGACATGGAGTTTGAGTTTATCGATGATGAGGATGATGTTTATTATTTCGATCCCGAGGATTTAAATATAGCGAGACGTGATGGTGATCTCCACCACCCCGAAACTGGGGAGGCTATCGATAATTACGAAGAGCGGATTTTCATAACATTCGTTCCGTCCACATTGGCAAAGGAAATTGTTGCTGATGAGTGAGATCGGATTTGTTCTTCCTGATGGCGATGGTGGACACCGCGTCAGCTACAAAGCGTTTGAGGCGATGCTCCGATTGGCGGCAGGCGGAAATCGTGCGTTGCCGCGCGCGGGTACTGAAACGTATGAAGAGTTCATAGCAATCTTATATGAAGATTTCGACGAAATTCTCGGTGATCTGGAGAAGCGAAAGAAATATTTCTCTGAGTCAAGCGAAGATCAAATATCCGATGCCATAATTAGTGACCTACGTAGATTTGGGTACGCTGCACATCATGACAAAGACAGCAATGGACATGTCGACATAACTGTTGAGTGTAAGCATAAGCCTGCCTTCATCTGGCTTGGCGAGGCGAAAATCGATAGAGGTCCCGCCAATTCATACGGCGGACTTTTGCAGCTGACTACTAGGTATAGCTCTGCGTCAAAGAATTCCGATCATGGAGGCATGCTCATTTATGTGCTCGACTATGACAATGCTGCTGGGCGTTTGACGCAATGGGCCGAGTATCTGACCAACGATCATTCGATCGTTTGCGATATGAATGATGGTGGACGGCCCGGTCTCGCATTCAGAACCGCCGAGATACACAAGGGAACTGGCCTACCGTATAGGATTCGACATATGGTGCTCCATCTGCGTCACGCACCGGAAAAGTGACTTGGTGTAATACAGGTCTTTCTGGCGTAGTGTCGTTGGGGAAAGAATGCTCCGGGACCTTTCGAGTCGATGTAAAGTACTAGATCAATACGGGGGAAATATGGCTGAGAGACTTTACAAGGTGTATGTACAGACACTGGATCATCCGCATGTACTGGAAATGATCGTATCGGCTGATAGTAAAGAGGCGGCGGAGGATAAGGCGCTTGGTCACATCAAAGAAGCCAATCCAACGAAAGGCCGATCCTTAGAAGAGTCCCAAAAAAATTCCGTGGTGCTCTCGGTGAAGAAGGCGGGGAAGAGTGGTTGTATTGTGACTAATAAGATACCTGTTCTTGCTTTTAAGGATGTACAAAAGGCATTGAAGAAGAAGGCTGAGGGGAAATCGTAATTGTTTGGAAGTAGGCTGCGCGCAGGATATGGGGCAAACTCGATGAGCGCCCCATTTTTTGAGAGTCGGTGGGATGTTCGTAAGCGCGTCACCAGCACCGTCGTGACGGAGTTATCGATTACCCCATCGATTGGTCGCGAGTCGCATCAACGCGGCGTTGGCAGCACGCAAATCGAATAGCTCCGGGTCGAATCCTGGGCCGACCCATTGACGATAGTTATCCGCTTCTTCGCTGTCAGGACTGTCGCGCAACGTGGTCAGGAACGTTTCATACCCTGGCGCACCGCCGACGTCTTCCGGTGGGCAAGCGCGAGCACCATCGATCACCCTGGACTCGCCCCACGACTCGTCTGCAATCGTCTCAACGCTCTCGACCACGATCTGGTGATCCCAGCCGTCTCCGAAGTCATAGCGGTAGAGAATGCGCGAGTCAGGTCGCAGGACTTTGTTCAGTTTGGTTTTCCGGTCGTCGAATGTCTTCGATCGATCCATGAACTCTAGTGCCGCATCGACATCGAACATGGCGTAGGTTTTGCCGTCGATCAGGAAGTCGTGCATGTGTGTGCTTTCCCATCCGAAGGCTGCTTGCAGAATGTGGTGTAACTTGCGCAGCGAGTCGGGTCCTTCGACTGTGATCCGGCGCCAGATAGGCGGTTGGATATACAGTAATTGCACGTGCAAGGTATAGCGCTGGAACGACTTGGCCATCTGATCTCCGAGGTCTGGGCATCAGTGGCATTATCCCTTCACGGCGTGGGAGGGGTCACCGTCCAGGGGAGCAGTTCGTCGATTCGGTTGATCGGGTGAGCGGCGATGCGCGCCAGGACATGACGCAGGTACGCCTCGGGATCGATACCATTGAGCTTGGCCGTGCCGATCAGGCTGTAAATCGCGGCCGCACGTTCGCCGCCGGAATCCGCGCCGGCGAACAGGTAGTTTCGTCGGCCCAGGGCAACGCCGCGCAGTGCCCGTTCGACCGGCAGATTGTCGATTTCCAATTGTCCGTCGTCACAGTAGCGAGTCAATGCTTCCCACCGGTTCAGGACATAGAGGATGGCCTGACTCGTGTCCGATTTGCGCGAGAGTGTTGCCAGCGCGGCGTTTAGCCACACATGGAACTGTTCGAGTAATGGTTTGGCGTTCGTCTGCCGGTGCGCTTGCCGCTCG
This sequence comes from Burkholderia sp. LAS2, assembly GCF_018417615.1. Classification (NCBI taxonomy): domain Bacteria; kingdom Pseudomonadati; phylum Pseudomonadota; class Betaproteobacteria; order Burkholderiales; family Burkholderiaceae; genus Burkholderia; species Burkholderia sp. LAS2. The sequence goes on along the minus strand of NZ_CP071052.1, from coordinate 482,407 downwards.
TCTGGCGGTTTGCCCCGGATCGCTTCTTCGACCTCGTAGAGCGCGCCGATGCGTTCCAGCGCTTCCTTGTTCAGCGCGTTGGGCCGCGCCGCGTACAGATCGTAGAACTTGCGCCGGGCATGCGCCCAGCAAGCCGCCTCAAGTACCTTGCCGGTCTCGTAGATCTTCTGATAGCCGCCATAGGCATCAGCCTGCAGCGTCCCCTTGAACTTGGCCAGATGCTGTTGCGGATGCTCGCCTTTGCGATCAGGGGTGTAGGCGAACCAGACTGCCGGTGGCGCCTTGTCGCCCGAGTATCGGTCATCGCGCACATAGACCCACAGCCGCCCGGTTTTCGTCTTGCCATTGCCCGGCGCGAGCACCGGAACTGGCGTATCGTCGGCGTGCAGCTTCGTGGCTGCCATTACATGCAAGCGCAGCGCATCGACCAGCGGTTGCAGTAGCTTGGCACTGTGCCCCACCCATTTCGCCAGCAACGAGCGATCCAGTTCCACGCCTTCTCGGGCGTAGATCGCCGACTGGCGGTACAACGGCAGGTGATCGTTGAACTTCGCCACGAGCACATGCGCAAGTAGTCCCGGGCCGGCCTGACCCCGTTCGATGGGGCGGCTTGGCGCTGCCGCCTGTGCGATCTGATCGCAACAGGTGCAGGCCAGTTTCGGTCGAACATGGCGAATCACGCGGAAGCTGGCCGCCACGTATTCCAGTTGCTCGGACACGTCTTCGCCGAGCGGCGTCATCGCGCCACCGCACGCCTTGCAGGTTTCGTCGGACTCCGGCAGGTACGTTCGTATGTCGCGCGGCAGATACTCCGGCAGCGGCTTGCGTTGTATCTGTTCCGGTACCGTGCGCGGTGCCTTGGGAATCTCGATGGGCGCAGCGCCTTCGTCGGCTTCGAGATCTTCCAGTTTCAGTTCGAGCTGCTCGATCTGGCGATCCAGTTTCTCGGAGCTGCGCCCGAATGCCATACGGCGCAGCTTCGCGATCAACAGCTTCAGGTGCTCGATCTCGGCCTTGCCCGTGGCCACCACGGCTTCGTGTGATTGGACCAGATCTTCCAGATGACCGATGCGCGCATCGCGCTCAAGCAACAAGGCTTTGAGCGCTTCGATGTCATCCGGATAGGCGTTGGCCGTGGTCATGCCCGCAGTTTACGCGGGCGCCGGTAGGTTTACAACGCCGAACTCGGCTCGGTCGTACGCACCGGCTGCCGCCAGTCGATGCCTTCGAGCAGCATCGATAACTGGGCCTGGCTCAGGCAGACCACGCCGCCATCGGCGCGCGGCCAGATGAAGCGCCCACGCTCCAGGCGTTTCATCAGCAGACACATGCCGTCGCCGCTCCACCACAGCACTTTGACCAGATCGCCCCGCCGGCCACGAAACACGAACACGTGCCCGCTGAACGGGTCTCGCTCCAGCACGGTCTGGACCTTAGCCGCCAGGGTGTTGAACCCGCAGCGCATGTCGGTCACGCCTGCAGCTAGATAGCGTCAAGCAGCTTGGCCGGTTTACCGACAACCATCTTGGCCGGTCGACCGGGTGATTGTCGGTGGTTATTCGGCCATGTTTGTCGCTCCTTCCTGATGATTGTCGCTGGATGATTGTCGGCGCCGGCTGGTCTGTTTGTCGCTGGCCGTGCGGCGGCGGTAGCTTTCGACGTTCATCTCGAAGATCGTCGAGTGATGGACGAGCCGGTCGATTGCGGCGACGGTCATGCCGGGATCCGGAAACACGTCGTTCCAGCCCGAGAACGGCTGGTTGGCCGTAATCAGAAGGCTGCGGCGCTCGTATCTTTCGGCGATCAGTTCGAACAGCACGCTGGTTTCGGCCTGATCCTTGCGGGCGTACGACAGGTCGTCCAGGATGATCAGGTCGAAGCGATCGAGTTTGGCGAGCGCTGACGGCAATTGCAGGCTCTGACGCGCAGCCTGCAGTTTCTGCACGAACTCACTGGTCCGCGTGGCCAGCACGCGGTAACCGGCGTCGATCAGCGCGTGTCCGATGGCTGCCGCAAGGTGACTCTTGCCGACCCCGGGCGGGCCGAACAGGAGCACGGTGGCGCCCTTCTCGAGCCACGAATCGCCGGTAGCCAGTGCCATCACGTGGGCTTTGGAGACCATCGGCACCATGCCGAAGTCGAAGGTGGCCAGTGTCTTGGTCGGATCCAGATGGGACTCGGTGCGGTGTCGTTCGATGCGCCGCTTGGCGCGCTCGGCGAGTTCGTGCTCAAGCAGTGCACCGAGCAGTCGTGTGGCCTGCCAGCCTTCCTTGTCGGAGCGTTGGGCAAACTCGGGCCACAGGCGAGCGATGGTCGGCAGGCGCAATTCATTGAGCATCAGGGCCAGACGGCCGGCATCGTAAGCGGGCGTATTCATGCTGCCACCTGCTTGCCCAGCAGCGCGTCATAGCAGCTTGCAGGCGGAATCTCGACATTGACCACCGGGCAGTCGACCTGGCGCGGCGCAAATTCCTCGCGCAACGCCTTGAGATCCGGCAACCTGCCGTCCACCAGCAATGCGTTGAGGCGTGCGGCCAGCACGGCTTCGACGCCATCGAGTGCGGCAAGCTCAAGCAGACCGACCATCGTCTTGCACGCGTCGCGCTGCGTCAGCCGTGCCTCAAGCTGTTCCCACGTCCGGCGATAGGCCTCACGCGGAAACAGCTCGTCGCGAAACGCGAGTCCCTTGAAGGCCTGCGGCTTGCGCTTGAGGCCCTCGATGAAGTGCCGGTAATCGAGGGCGCGGCGGTTGTCGCCGGCACGCGAGCCGCGTGGGGTGCTGTGCACCAGCGCGCCGGACAGATAGCAGTCGAGCCGGTCGCCGTAGACCCGCACCTTCAGGCGGTGGCCGATCAGTCGCGACGGCGCGCTGTAGAGGATGCCGCGCACGGTGAAGGTGCTGCAGCGTGTGACACGTGCTTCCTCCTCAACGAAGTCGGTCGTGCGCCGCAGCGGTAGATCGATGAGCTGCTCGCGCTCCAGGCGGAACGCCGCCGCGTTGCGCCGGTTGCGGCGCATGACGATCTCGCGCAGAAACTCGTCGTAAGCCGCGCGATCGGCGAAGTCCCGTGCCCGCGCAACATCAACGCCTGATCGACGGCCTCCTTCAGATAGCGATGCGACGACTCCACGCTGCCGTTCTCGTGGCCCTGACCGCGATTGTTGCGCGTGCCGACCATGCCGTAATGCTCGAGCAGCGCGGCGTAGCGCACCGTGAAGTCCTCTTCATCCTGCAGATTCTTGAACGCCGCCGACAGACTGTCGGTGCGGTGTTCACGCGGGCAACCGCCGGCTTGCCAAAGCGCGTTCTGCAGGCCCGTGGACAGCGCTTCGAAACTCTCGCCGCCTTCGACGACATTGGCGTATTCCCAGTGCGAGAAGGCCAGCACGAAGTGGTACAGCCGATGAGCGAATGGCGCGCTGGCGATGGTCACGCGCAGTTCAGCCATGTCGGTGAAGTCCGACAGGCCACGCACGCCGGGCTCATGCTGCTGCGGGAAGAAGACTTCCTTCGGCGGGCCGGACATTGCCCGCCAGTGCCTGACGCGCCGCTCGAGCGTGCGGCGTGTGCTGTCGGGATACTGATCGGGATGATCGTCCTGCAGCTTGCGCAGGATCGTGATCGCCTGCAGTTGCGGTGCGTTCATGAGCATCGGAACGACTTCGGTGTCCCAGACGTCGGCGAACGGATCGGGGCGCGAGCGCCAGTAGCGACGTGGCTTCTGGGACGGCAGCGAGGCTTCTCGTTCTATGCGCCGGGCACTGCGCACGCTGATGCCGGCCTTGGCGGCGGCGATCTCCTGAGAGTGTTGTTTGCGTTTGGACATGTAGAGGCGAACCTGTTGGTCGGTAATGCGGGTTCCGGACATGCGGCTGATCGCTTCTTCTTGATTTGATCAGCCATCGTAGAACCCGGCCGACTCGGCGCCGCCGGGGGGGAGAAGTCTCCGGCGGCTACGCCGCCTCCGACTTCTCCCCACCGGCCAAAACCTCTGTCGCTATACCGGCCAAAATGATTGTCGCCGCGCATGCAGCCAACCAGACGCGAGTTCGACTCGGCAAACCGATCACGCTGCCATCCCCGGCATGCCGCGCAACATGTGCAGCACCAGCGTCAACGTACTCTCGTTCGGAGCGCCTTCGATGCGGACATGGGCGTTGCCTACGTTGATCTCAATCGCGCCGGTCGGTATCGTCGTCGGCGGCGACACCGGCACCAGCGGCGTAGTCTCGGCAAGCGGCGTCTCCACTTTCACCGGTAGCAGTCCAGCCGAATCGTATTCGCCGGCCCGCAACGAACGGCGCCATTTGAACACCAGATTCGCATTCAGGCCGTGCTCCATTGCCAGGCGCGCGACCGACACGCCGGGCTCGCATGCCAGCCTGGCCATCTCGCGCCGGAATTCGAGCGGGTGATTCGGGATGCCTTTGCGGCCAATCCTCTTTGGTGCTTCTGTTGTCAAAGTAGTCCCCGCTACTTGAAGTGGTGGGGACTACTTTGGCAATTTCTGGTCAGGCCGTCGAGACGGTGCTGGAGACTCGCTTACGGATGTTCTGTGGTGATGCGCAGCTTAAGGAGCCTAACGAGGTCCGATGTGCTGGGGCGCGGGAAATATATACCTCAAACTGACGTGTTGTGCTCGATACACTGAGAGCGTTCAGGGGGGGGAGGACTGGTGGCAGTGTGGATCAGCTGACAAAATGGCCTTAATTTGAGAATAAGCAAGCCCTTCTTTTTTCATATAAATGTGCACCGCTCTGTGGCAGTTCGGGCAGAGAAGGGCAAAATCGGACGTGCTTACTTTCGATGTTGATGCATACGTTGAGATGGGAATTTTGTGGTGAGCTTCTATATACTTAACGCCGTATTTAGATTCGAAGTCCGTACGGCATATGTCGCAAACCCACGGCTCAGATGATTTTAGGGTTTCTACAACTCCTTTATTTCTTTCGGCAAGCAAGTGGGTTACATACTTCCGTTCGCCCTCCGAATATTTGAATTCACCGGGATTATCGTTAATTTCCACTGAAGGGTTTCCGCGCTGAAGAATGACAAATTTCTCTTGGAGATCGGAGACGTGGAATGATCCTTCGAAGCACCAATTATTCGTATTTTCTGTAAATAAAAATATCGGATAAAGATGCTCTGGTTGCTGGATTAAAACAGTATTGGCTTTTTCTGTAGGGTTGATGCTGCCATTTTTTGCCTTAAAGGAATAATGGTACACCGTCTTGTCTTCGGTAGACCATCCATCATCAACGTATGAGCCAGGCCGTGTTTTGATAATTATTGCGCGAATTGATGGTGGTCGTCCAATCCAATTTATTCCCTGCTGGGGTGTATTTCCCACAACAAATTCGGGGCCCGACCAATAATCAGATCCCTCGACTTTCGACCGCTGTATAAGATCGAAGAGATTTCTCTTCGAAATGAGCTGGCCGGTTGAAAGGGAAAAGATATCCTGCACTTTTTTCAGTTGCATGTGCCGTCCATTTTAGCGTTACGCGCTTCTAGCATTGTAATGTAGTCCGCGAATGACTGAGGCGTCACACGTCACTGGCGTCTGGATATTCTGTATGCCAATTGCCACTTAGGGATCGGTATTGGAGCGCTAACTGCTATCGTTATTGTGTCACTCCAACTCGATTCGTTGTATCTGCGGGAACGCTTTTGCTAAGGTTCGAGCAAGTTCCGTCTTTTTCCGGATTTTACACTCCCATATTACTAGAACTCGCCAACCTAGTGCCCTGAGCCGACGAATCGCTTCCGCGTCCCGGCGACGATTAGTCGCTTGTTTCTTCAGCCAGAATTCGGTGCGCGTCGCTGGCAACTTACCTCTGGGGCAATGATGGCCATGCCAAAAACATCCATTTACCATGATTATGGTGGCGTACTTTTTCAGCACGATGTCGGGAGTACCTGGCAACGACCGGTCGTGCAGTCGGAAACGTAGACCTGCCGCGTGGAGCATTGCTCTGACTTGACGCTCCGGAGCGGTGTCGCGATTGCGTACAGCCGCCATCATGCGGCTTCGTGTCAACTGCGTTACCTTGTCCATCATTGCTGCACCGATCCAACAGTCCTTTCACAGTGCCGACGCACTCATTGGGCCGAGCGGCGTCATGATGGGGGGCGGGACACCTGCATCGGCGCGAAATTGCTGAGGCGTTTTAGAGCATAGTCGGTTGAAGTCGCAGTTTGCGCATTTTTCTTTGCTTGGCCTACTTGGATAGTCCCTTGCCAAAATGCCCCGAACAGCCCACTCGATGTTCGCAACCGCGGCTTGTATTGCGGCATCATCGATGGGCACGTCAACTCGTTTGTTATCCTTCAGCAGATGGATTGATCCTGTAGCCGCATTTTCATTGAACACTTCGCGCGCAGCCTTAGCGTATAACTGTACCTGAAGTGAAAGTTCACGCCAGTCTAGCTGCATGTTCCTAGATGGGTCGTCTCCGCCTTGCATCGTTTTAAAATCTACAACGTGAGCTTCAACGATATCGCCCCTCGTGTTGTAACGCATGAGCAGATCAATGGAGCCTGTGATGAGACATCCCTGTGCTGGGATCTCGAAACGCACTTCAACCTGTTTTTGTTGAGCGAAGTCCGAGGCAAATCTCGTAACATAGTCCGCTGCGATTTCCTGTGCCTTGTTCATCGCTTGCTCGTAAGCGCCGGGACGGTTTTCCGGATCGCGACTCCGCGCAACATGCTTCAGGTGAAAATGATCGGCGGCGATCTGACTCGCTTCGGCTGGCGTGGGAGCGGCCCCCGAGAAATGCTCGTGCAGTTTCTCGATGGCGACGTGAACCACGCGGCCGTACCCGAACAGTTCCGGGACAGGTGGGCTAAACCCGAAGCCCTTGCGGAACCGATAGTCCATGGGACAGTGCAGGTAGTACTTGATGTCGCTAAACGACGTGGGTAACGTCGACTCGTCTTCTCTCTGCCGCGGCGCGGCCCGACTTAATTCAGGAGGCGTTTGCAGCGGATCACCGATCAGCTCGACATCTTGCAGCGCTGCGGCGAATTCCGACTGGCGATTCGTGCGCTTCCCGTTTGGAAGAGACGCGGCGCCAGTAACGTATAGGTAGCGTTCCGCGCGCGTGAGGGCCGTATAGAACAGTCGTGCTTCGGCTTCGCGTGTGTTGGAGTACGCGCCGCGTGCGATTGCGCTCGCGAGAAGATCTGCCGGTAGCAGTCCGCTGTAATTTGAACGCTTGCCCGGAAATCGCCCTGGGACGACATCGACCACAAACACGACCGGGAATTCTAGTCCCTTCACCTGATGCACCGTAGAGACGGTAACTGCGTCGGGCCGGGATACTACGTCCTCTGTACTGATGTTATAGCCTTCCTCAGCGACTTGCTGCAGGAACCGCACGACAGATGTGAATCGACCGCTCGAGTCGATGCTTAGATATACACTTTCAACGTCTTGCAGCATCCTGCTGAAAAGGCCGATCTCGCGCATCACTTCGTCTGGGAGCGAGCTATGTGCGACGTCGAATGCGTCCAGAAGGTCGTTCAGCAGCTGCTGAGGAAACAGTCGCTGCCGGGCTGCGCCTAGCGGCGCATGTATCCGCCGCCCCCAATCCGCGAGCACGGCGTATGTTTTTGTTGGGCTAACACGAGGGTATGCTGGCCTGATGTGATCATCGATCAGGCGAGTAGCGTCGGGTCGTGAGATCGGCCCATTCTCGAGCGCGATAAATGTTTCTCGCAGCGCAGCTACGCACGGCCGATCAAAAACCGAACCGCCAGCGTTTAACGTATAGCGTATGTTAAGCGCGTCTAGTTCGCGCGTGAACGCGTGATGTCGTGGATTGTCGTCCTGCTCAGGCGTCTTTGTTGAACGCATAAGGATGGCGAAGTCACCTGGTGTGAGACCTCGGACCGTCCCATCCGATTGGACGTATTCTGTTCCCAGCAGATGTTTGATGCGCTGTGCCACCCATTCGGCTTCTTCTGGGCGAGTCGCAAAATGATGCACGGCAAGATGTCGCGGAGCGAGATCGACGTGTTCACGAGGTTGCTTATAGAGCCGCTGAGGACCCAATTGTGACGCGACGAACGCGTTGGTCGCGGCCACAATAGCGCGGGTGCTTCGAAAGTTCGTGGCGAGGACGTGTTCGCTAACGCCCTTGTACCTAGTAACAAAATTAAGGATGTTCGAAACGTGAGCGCCGCGGAATCCATAAATCGACTGGTCGTCATCGCCTACCACGAAGAGGTTGGCACCTAATTCGTGAATCGTCGCAATTAGCTCCTCTTGAGAGCCAGACACATCCTGATATTCGTCAACTAGTAAATGCCGAATACGACCGAGGCGTGCTCGAACGTTGACATTGCTTTTCGCCCGTTCGGCCGTCTCACGGACCATCGAGGAGAAGTCAAGGAATTGGTCGCGTATTAAGCGTTGCCCGATCTCTCTTAGTACAAGACCTACCTCCGGATCGTGCGTCTCGATTTCATCTAGCGATAGCCCCTCATCCCGGAATACGTTCCACGCGCGCTGGACTTGTGACAGAGTCTCAAAGTATCGATCCTTAAATCGCGGTTTCAGTGTATTGATTCCGAGTTCCGGATATCTGGACATCAAATACAGCGTGAAGCGGTTGTCGTCGAGTACATCGTACTGACGAAAAATGGCGTCCGAGTCACCCAACACATTCTGACAGAATGCGTGGATAGTGCCGATGTACATCTGACCAATCAGATTCGCGCTGAGACCGCATTTGACCAGAACTTTGGCTACGCGACGCTTGATCGAGTCGGCGGCTTTTTCGGTAAAGGTTATGGCCACGATCGAAGTGGCTGGCGTCCCTTCGGATATCAGACGCGCAATCCGATAAGCGAGGGTTTGTGACTTACCCGAACCCGCACAAGCTATGCACAGAACGGTCGCTGATGTATCGGCTGCGGCTGCTGACTGTTCAGCAGTCAGTCCCTCGGCGCGAAGCTCGTCCACGGTTGAAATTTTTTTCATCGCGTTTCCCCGTCAAAATGCCGTCGCGCAACGCGCGAGCCTGAGCCTCAATAAAGGGCGGTGGCAGCGCGTTGCCGATCATTAAGGCTATTGCCTCTTTTCCGTGTGATACGTCGAATTTGTACTTCGGCGGAAAGCCTTGCAACAAAGCCGCTTCCCTGAGCGTGATGGTGCGGTCCTGCATGGGATGCAGGAATCGGCCCTTCGACGGGTTGATGCATCCACTGGTAATCGTGGGAGCCAAATCGTCCCACGCCATGCGACCATACACATCGCGAAAACCGTCACTACGTTTGTGACACTCGAGTTGCCGGTCGGCAGGCAGGTCGGTACGGCTGCCGCCATCGCGCGGAATCAGGCGGATTAGCTCCATGACCTGTTTCGAGCGCTTTTCTGGGACCGCGTGCAACGCGTCGCGGGTCATTGATGGGGCTTCCAGGTGCCGAATGACATCCCCCACTGTCTTGCGCTGCTTCGATTTCGGGGCGATAGCTGGGAGGTGTACTTTCGACGCAAGCAAGATGAGACGCTTGCGCCGCTGAGCAACCGAATAGTCGGCAGCGTTCAGCACGTGAACGACGAGCTTATATTTCATCGCTTTCAGAGCCTCGCAAAGTGAGGTGAAGCGTTCGTCATTCTCAAGCGCGGGTACGTTTTCGAGCATTACTGTTTTCGGACGCAGGACGCGCACGAACCGAAGAAAGTCGCGTACTAGATTGTTCCGAGGGTCGTCGACAGAGTCGGCCTGATTAAGCGTCCTCAGCCTCGAGAAGCCTTGACATGGCGGGCATCCTGCAAGCAAGTCTAGCTCGCCAGCGGAAAGACTCAAATCTCGCATGACTTTGCGAACACTCAGCTTGCGAATGTCGTTGCCATACAGCTTGACGCCTGGGTGGTTTAGCTGATAGGTCCGTTGCGCCTTATCATCGATCTCAACGGCCGCGCAGACGCGAAATCCAGCCTGCTCTAGGCCGGTGCTTAACCCGCCACACCCGCTAAACAGATCTATAGCACTAGGGCGGTGCTTTTGCGGAGATGTCGTTCTAGAAGCCATTTTATAAATTCAACCGGAGAACAGTCCGATGTGGGGCCTGCGAACCTTTACGCCACTGGGCCGTGTTGCCATTGCTTCAATTGGTCCCGCACTTGGATCAAGTCTGCATTATCCTTTGCCAGCTTTGCAACCGCCAGTTCTTCGATGTCCGCCACTGCGGTATGCATCGCGCTTCGTGCGGAATGTCTTGGCGACGGCCGGCCAACCAACGCGCCGGATGGTTGCTTTCGAGGTGCCAGGGGGTTTTTTGTCAGTGCTGCCATGGTGCCCTTCTATGAGGGCTACACCGCGTATTGCACCGCGAGGGGCCGGTAAAAGAAAAGGACTCGCAGCGAAGCCGCAGAGCCCTTAGTGAAAAAGCCCTGTAGATCGAGGGCCTACAGGGCTTTCGCATATGGTGGCGAATCGGAACCCGAACCTGCAGATTATGATTCCGCGACTGAGCTCTCATAAGACACGACGCTCGATAGGGAGGCTAGTCGCACCAACTTTGTCGCACAGTCACACTTACTCTGGCGCCCTGCACCTGGCAAAGCATTAAACGTCAATATTCCCCGCCCGCAACGCATTCGACTCAATAAACGCCCGCCGCGGCTCGACATCATCCCCCATGAGGGTAGTAAAGATCCCATCCGCCGCAATCGCATCCTCAATCTGCACACGCAGCAGACGCCGCACTGCCGGATCCATCGTCGTTTCCCACAGCTGCTCGGGGTTCATCTCGCCGAGCCCCTTATAGCGTTGTTTCGAGACGTTCCGCTCAGCATCCGCCAGCAGCCACTTCATCGCGCTCTTGAAGTCCGCTACGGCCATGCTGCGCTCACCGCGCTTGATGACCGCACCTTCCCCAATAAGCCCCTTGAACGTATTCGCGGTGGTCACGAGCTGCTGATAATCCGCCGTGTGCTGGAATTCCTGGTCGATGACCGAGACCCGCACGTTGCCGTGATGCGTCCGCTCGACATGCAGCGCCCGTTGTTCGCGAACCGCGTCATACGAAGGCACCACACGCACTTCATTCTTCAGCGCTTCATCATGCAAAGCAGCATGCAGCGCCTTCGCCGAAGCCTCGGTCGACTCCTCATTGGAGAGATCGATCACCACGCCATCCATAACGGCTTCCAGCGCGGCCGGGTCATACAACCGGCTCAACCGCTCGATCACGCTCTGCGACAGCAGATACGACCTTGCCAGCTCCCCAAGCGCATCGCCCGAAATCGCCGCCGCATTCTCACCCGGCACCAGCTCTGACCCTTGCAGCGCCAACCGCAGCATATGCGCGTTGAGCTCCACGTCATCCTTCAGATACCGCTCGTCCTTGCCCGCCTTGATCTTGTAAAGCGGCGGCTGGGCGATATACACGTACCCGCGCTCGATCATGTCCGGCATCTGGCGATACAGGAACGTGAGCAGCAGCGTCCGGATGTGCGCACCGTCGACGTCCGCGTCGGTCATGATGATGATGCGGTGATAGCGCAGCTTGTCGAGGTTGTAGTCTTCCTTGCCGATCCCGCACCCAAGCGCGGTCACGAGCGTGACGATTTGCTCCGACGACAGCAGCTTGTCGTAGCGCGCCTTCTCGACGTTCAGCACCTTGCCGCGCAGCGGCAGGATCGCCTGAAATTTCCGATCACGCCCTTGCTTCGCCGACCCACCTGCCGAGTCACCCTCGACGATGTAGATTTCGCACTTCGCCGGGTCCTTCTCCTGACAGTCCGCGAGCTTGCCGGGCAGGCCGACGCCATCGAGCACGCCTTTACGGCGCGTCATCTCACGCGCCTTCCGCGCAGCATCACGCGCCCGAGCAGCTTCAACAATCTTCCCGCAGATGATCTTCGCGTCGATCGGCGTTTCCAACAGGAATTCTTCCAGCGCCTTCGCCACAACTTCCTCAACCGGCGCACGCACTTCGGACGAAACCAGCTTGTCCTTCGTCTGCGAGCTGAACTTCGGCTCCGGCACCTTCACGGAGAGCACGCACGACAGCCCTTCGCGCATGTCGTCGCCGGTCGTCTCGACCTTCGCCTTCTTCGCGATTTCGTTGTCGGTGATGTACTTGTTGATGACGCGCGTCATCGCGGCCCGCAGGCCGGTCAGGTGCGTGCCGCCGTCGCGCTGCGGAATGTTGTTCGTGAAGCACAGCACGTTCTCGTTGTAGCTGTCGTTCCACTGCATCGCGACTTCGACGCCCACGCCGTCCTTCTCGCCGTTCGCGAAGAACACCGTCGGGTGCAGGTTGGTCTTCGTCTTGTTGATGTACTCGACGAAGCCCTTCACACCGCCGGCGAACGCGAAATCGTCTTCCTTGCCCGAACGCAGGTCGGTGAGGCGAATCCGCACACCGTTGTTCAGGAACGAGAGCTCGCGCATCCGCTTCGCGAGGATGTCGTAGTGATACTCGACGGTGCCGAAAATCGTCGGATCAGCCATGAAGTGCACTTCGGTACCGCGGTTCTCGGTGTCGCCCGTCACGAGCATCGGCGACACTTCCACGCCGTCCACCGTCTCGAGCACGCGATCCTGCGCAACACCGCGATGGAACTCCATGAACCGCTTCTTGCCGTCACGGCGCACCGTGAGGCGCAGCCAGCTCGACAGCGCGTTCACGCACGACACACCCACGCCGTGCAGGCCGCCGGACACCTTGTAGCTGTTCTGGTCGAACTTGCCGCCGGCATGCAGCTCGGTCATCACGATTTCCGCAGCGCTACGCTTCGGCTCGTGCTTGTCGTTCATCTTCACGTCGGTCGGAATCCCGCGGCCGTTGTCGGTCACGGAAATCGAGTTGTCGGCGTGAATCGTCACGTGGATGTCGTTGCAGTACCCGGCCAGCGCTTCGTCGATCGAGTTGTCGAGCACCTCGAACACGAGGTGGTGCAGACCGGTGCCGTCCGACGTGTCGCCGATGTACATCCCGGGGCGCTTGCGCACCGCTTCCAGACCTTCGAGGATCTGGATCGACGAGGCGCCGTAGCTGCTGTTATCGGGTTGCGAATTGTGCTGTTCACTCATGGATATCTTCCGGTTCTGCGGGGCCACTCTCGTGGCGGCGCGGTGCGTTTCAGCGAGAAATCGCCGGGCCGCTCCAGTTTCCTGGCCCGCCCGAGGCGCCGAAACGGCACCAAAAGGGCGGGTTGTCAGTTCGCCATAAACGCCAAAGGGGCTTGCCGCCCCCTGGTGTGTGTCGCGATGTCGAGCGCGTCAGATGCGCATCGGCATCACGACATACTTGAACTCGTCGTTCTCGGGCACGGTGATCAGCGCACTCGAGCTGGCGTCGCCGAGGCTCACCTGCACGGTGTCGACCTTCAGGTTCGCGAGCACGTCGAGCAGATACGTGACGTTGAAGCCGATGTCGACGGTATCGCCCTGGTAGGCGATTTCGAGTTCTTCCTGCGCCTCTTCCTGATCGGCGTTGGTCGACATGATCTTCAGCTGGCCCGGCGCGATGATGCAGCGCACGCCCTTGAACTTGTCCGAGGTCAGGATCGCCGCGCGCTGCAGCGAACGCTGCAGTTCTTCACGGCCGATCTCGAACGTGTTCTTGTGCGCCTTCGGGATCACGCGCTGGAAGTCGGGGAACTTGCCCTCGACGAGTTTCGACACGAGCTCGACCTGGCCGAAGGTGAACTTGGCCTGGGTTTGCGCGATGTCGATGGTGACGGTGTCGTCGATGTCTTCGAGCAGGCGCTGCAGCTCGAGAATCGTCTTGCGCGGCACGATGACTTCCTGGCGGCCGAACGTGCCGCCTTCGAGCTTCATCGACGAGAACGCGAGGCGGTGGCCGTCGGTGGCCACGGCCATCAGTTGGTCGCCGTCGACGACGAGCAGCATGCCGTTCAGGTAGTAGCGGATGTCCTGCTGCGCCATCGCGAAGTGCACCATGCCGAGCAGCTGGCGGAACGACTTCTGCGGGACGGTCAGCGTGGCGCCGAAATCCTTCGCCTGCGCGACGGTCGGGAACTCGTCGGCCGCCAGCGTCTGGAGTGCGAAACGGCTCTTGCCGGATTGAACGGTGAGGCGCTTGTCGGCGAGCGACAGCGTGACCTGGCCGTCAGGCATCGCGCGCAGGATGTCGAGCAGCTTGCGCGCCGCGACGGTGGTCGCGACCTGGTCGCCGCCGACGCCGAAATCGGCGCGCGTGGTGATCTGCAGCTCCAGGTCGGTCGACAGGAATGAAACGTCCGGGCCGTTCTTGGTGATCAGCAGGTTGGCGAGGATCGGCAACGTATGGCGGCGTTCGACGATGCCGCTGACCGTTTGCAGCGGCCTGAGGAGGGTGTCTCGTTCGGTCTTGACCAGTTGCATAGAGTTCCTTCGTTGAGTAACGGCCTGCAGCGCAGCAGCCTCGCAGCGCCCCGCCGGCCGGGCTCTTGGCCCGCCACCACCGGGGCGGTCAAACCAGTATTGTGCCTCAAAACCGAACCGCCCCCCTTAAATTGGGGCGGAGGCCGAATTATCAAGCGCGGCGCGCGCGCTCAGCCCTTCAGCGTCTGTTCCAGCACGTGCAGCTCGTGGTTGAGCTGCGCGTCCTTGCTGCGCTCGTCGGCGATCTTGCGCACCGCGTGCAGCACGGTGGTGTGATCGCGCCCGCCGAACAGCTCGCCGATTTCCGGCAGGCTCTTCTGCGTGAGTTCCTTCGCCAGGTACATCGCAATCTGCCGCGGCCGCGCGATGTTCGCGGGACGCTTCTTCGAGTACATATCCGCGACCTTGATGTTGTAGAAGTCGGCGACGGTCTTCTGGATGTTCTCGACCGAAATCTGCCGGTTCTGTACGGTCAGCAGGTCCTTCAGCGCTTCCTTGGTCAGCTCGATCGAGATCTCGCGGCCGTGGAACTTCGAATACGCGAGGATCTTGCGCAGCGCGCCTTCGAGTTCGCGCACGTTCGAGCGCAGGTGCTTCGCGACGAAGAACGCGACGTCTTCCGACAAATTCACGCCTTCGGACTGCGCCTTACGCATCAGGATCGCGACGCGCATCTCGAGCTCGGGCGGCTCGATCGCGACGGTGAGGCCCGAGTCGAAGCGCGAGATCAGGCGATCGTCGATGCCCGAGATTTCCTTCGGGTACGTGTCGCTGGTGATGATCACCTGCGCCTTGTTCGCGACCAGCGCCTCGAACGCGTAGAAGAATTCCTCTTGCGTGCGCGACTTGCCGGAGAAGAACTGGATATCGTCGATCAGCAGCAGGTCGAGCGAGTGGTAGTAGCGCTTGAAGTCGTCGAACGCCTTGCGCTGGTACGCCTTCACCACGTCGGACACATATTGCTCGGCGTGGATGTAGCGGATGCGCGCGCCGGCCTTGTCGAGCAGCAGCTGGTTGCCGATCGCGTGGATCAGGTGGGTTTTGCCGAGGCCGACGCCGCCGTACAGGAACAGCGGGTTGTACGAGATGCCGGGGTTGTCCGCGACCTGGATCGCGGCGGCGCGCGCGAGCTGGTTCGCCTTGCCGGTCACGAAGTTGTCGAACGTGAGCACGGGGTTCAGCTTCGAACGTTCGTACATCGAATCGGCTTCGCCGCCGTTCGCGGGTGCGGCACCGGGGCCCGGGCGCCACGTGCGGCGGCCGGCGGCCGCTTCGTGTGCGGGCAGGCTCGGCAGGTCGATGTCGGCGTCGTCGGCGTTCAGGTGGTGCGCGGCGGCCGCCGACGGCGTCATCGGCACGTCGGCCGGCGCGCTGGGCGCGGCGGCGGCATTCGCGGTGAGGTTGGCGGCGATCGCGGCGACCGTCGCGGCCGGGCCGCTCGAGGCCAGCGGCGCGCGCGGCGCGGCCGGTGCGGCACCTGCCGCTGCGCTGCGCATGCCGGCCTTCGGATCGAGGACGAACTGGACTTCGATCGGCGCATTCCAGAAATCCCGGGCCAGATCGGAGATCCGGCCCGAAAACTGGCTCTTGACCCAGTCCAGCTTGAAGCGGTTCGGCGCGGCGATGGACAGCGTGTTCGCCGACGCATCGAAGGCCACCGGGGCCAAGGGTTTGATCCACGTCACGTACTGCTGGGGCGTCAGCTCGCGCTCCAGCAGTGCGGAACAGTGTTGCCAGAAATCGTTCATCAAGTAACTGTCGTTTTTTGCGTGCACAGCGCGGCTCGCCGGCGCCCTTGTCGCGGTCGCGCAACAAGGCCCGAAGCGGTCGTGCGAGCGTGCCTCGGACGCCTGCGTCACAGTCGTGGAGGGGCAGGCGCGAGCCGAAGCGGCGTGCGGGATTCTTGGAGATAAGGCGAGATTCTAACGCCAAACGCGGCCACAGCGGGACTTATCCACAGGCTGGGTTTGTGGGTCGCGGGGCCGGATCGGAGCGGCCCGGCACAGGTGAGCGACTCGTAAAGTATTGACCGTCAACGGAAAAACGGTTTAAATAGCGGGTTCCGCGAAAACCAATCCTGTATTCCCGGCGATTGCGTTCGCCCGAATGCCTCCGGTTAAGGGCACGCGGTCCCCTGAATTTCGACATTCTCGAACAAGTGAGAACATCATGAAACGTACTTACCAACCGTCCGTGACGCGCCGCAAGCGCACCCATGGCTTCCGTGTCCGCATGAAGACGGCAGGTGGCCGCAAGGTCATCAACGCTCGCCGCGCGAAGGGCCGCAAGCGCCTCGCCATCTAAGGCAGGTTGCGCGCTGTGTCCGCCGTCCGCAGTCCTGCGGAAGGTGCCGTCGAGCCGGGTGCGAATCCGTCGCAGACGAAAGCCGCCTTCCCGAAAGCTGCGCGACTTCTGAAAACGGATGAATTTTCATCCGTTTTTCGTTTGCGCCCCTGGCGGCGCTCCGCGCACTTCGTGATCTACGGCAAGCCGACCGGTCAGCCTGCACGTCTGGGGCTCGTCATCGGCAAGAAGTATGCGCCGCGAGCGGTTACCCGTAACCTCGTGAAGCGGCTGGCGCGCGATCAGTTTCGCCTGCGCCGGGCCGAATTCGCCGGTTACGACCTGCTGCTGCGGCAGCACACGCGCTTCGACAAGAAAGCGCTGCCGAGTGCGGCTTCCGCCCCGCTCGCGGCGATGTGCGCGGCCGAGATCCGCGAACTGCTCGACAGGGCAGTCCGGGAAATCGCGCGCCGCGCGTCGAAGCCCGCGTCCGAGTGACGCATCCGTGCCCGGCGCGGCGTTCGCGCCCGCCCGGCCGGTTTTGACGCGGCGTCGTACGGCGTCGCCCAAGGTATGGAAACGGTATTGATCGCCTTGCTGCGCTTCTACAAGGTTGCCGTGAGCCCGATGCTCGGCAACCGTTGCCGTTTTTATCCTTCCTGTTCGGATTACGCGCGCGAGGCAATCCAGTATCATGGCGCCGCGCGCGGCACGTATCTCGCCGTCAGGCGCGTGTGCCGATGCCACCCGTTTTCCGCGGGCGGCGTCGACCTCGTCCCGCCGCCCAACTCCGACACTCGCGCTCGCGGCGAAGCCGACGCGCGGTCCCATCGACTCTGAGACAACGCATGGATATCAAACGCACCGTCCTATGGGTGATCTTCTTCATGTCAGCTGTCATGCTGTACGACAACTGGCAGCGGGACCATGGACGCCCGTCGATGTTCTTCCCGAGCGCCACGCAGACGGCCCCGGCTGCTGCCGGCGGCGCATCGGGCACGGGCGCGACGAAGACCGCAGGTGACGTGCCGGCCGCCGCAGCCGGCGCCGCACCGTCGACGACGGCCCCGGCCGCGCAGGCGCAGCTCGTGAAGTTCTCGACCGACGTGTACGACGGCGAAATCGACACGCGCGGCGGCACGCTCGCGAAGCTGACGCTGAAGAAGCAGGGCGACGGCAAGCAGCCCGACCTGTACATCACGCTGTTCGACCACACGGCCGGCCACACGTATCTCGCACGCACGGGCCTGCTCGGCGGCGATTTCCCGAACCACAACGACGTCTACACGCAGCTGAACCCCGGCTCGACGTCGTTGACGGGCGACCAGAACACGCTGAAGCTGTCGTTCGAATCGCCGGTGAAGGGCGGCGTGAAGGTCGTGAAGACCTACACGTTCACGCGCGGCAGCTATGTGATCGGCGTCGACACCAAGATCGACAACGTCGGCACGGCGCCCGTCACGCCGACGGTCTACATGGAACTGGTGCGCGACAACACGGCCGTCGAAACGCCGATGTTCTCGCATACGTTCCTCGGGCCGGCGGTCTATACGGACGCGAAGCACTTCCAGAAGATCGACTTCAGCGACCTCGACAAGAACAAGGCGAACTTCGAGAAGGCCGCCGACAACGGCTGGGTTGCGATGGTGCAGCACTACTTCGCGTCGGCCTGGATTCCGCAGCAGGGCGCGAAGCGCGACATCTACGCTGAAAAGATCGATCCGACGCTGTATCGCGTCGGCGTGAAGCAGCCGGTCGCCGCGATCGCGCCGGGCCAGTCGGCCGACGTGCAGGCGCGCCTGTTCGCCGGTCCGGAAGAAGAGCGCATGCTCGAAGGCATCGCGCCGGGCCTGGAGCTCGTGAAGGACTACGGTTGGGTGACGATCATCGCGAAGCCGCTGTTCTGGCTGCTCGAGAAGATCCACAGCTACGTCGGCAACTGGGGCTGGGCGATCGTGCTGCTGACGGTGCTGATCAAGGCCGTGTTCTTCCCGCTGTCGGCTGCGAGCTACAAATCGATGGCGCGCATGAAGGAAATCACGCCGCGCATGCAGGCGCTGCGCGAACGCTTCAAGAGCGATCCGCAGAAGATGAACGCCGCGCTGATGGAGCTGTACAAGACCGAGAAGGTCAATCCGTTCGGCGGCTGCCTGCCGGTCGTGATCCAGATCCCGGTGTTCATCTCGCTGTACTGGGTGCTGCTCGCGTCGGTCGAAATGCGCGGCGCGCCGTGGATTCTGTGGATTCACGACCTGTCGCAGCGCGATCCGTTCTTCATCCTGCCGGTGCTGATGGCCGTGTCGATGTTCGTGCAGACGAGCCTGAACCCGACGCCGCCGGACCCGGTCCAGGCGAAGATGATGAAGTTCATGCCGATCGCGTTCTCGGTGATGTTCTTCTTCTTCCCGGCTGGCCTCGTGCTGTACTACGTCGTGAACAACGTGCTGTCGATCGCGCAGCAGTACTACATCACGCGCAAGCTCGGCGGCGTCAAGAAGAAGCCGGCCTGACGCTTGATGCATTCGCGGGCGGCCAGCCGCCTGCGATGCTCGCAAAAAAAGCCGCATGGTTCGCGACCATGCGGCTTTTTGTTTCCCGGTGACGGTGACGGCGCGTGCGGTGGCTGTCGCTCAGGCCTTCTTCGCTTCGAGTTTCGGATCGCCGTAGAACTGCTCGACGAGTTCCTGAACGAGGTAGCGCTGGTGTGGAGACAGCGCCTCGATCTTCGATGCGAGTTCAATCGTCTCGGGCGTCGGCGGATAGCGTTCGTCGCGCGGCAGCGGTTGCGGCGTCGGATGTTCGACCACGCTCGGCGACGGCCCGTAATGCAGCCAGTGCACTTCAACGCGCAACCATTCGGCCAGCGTTTCGAGTTTGTCCGACGTCGGGATCGTGCGGCCCGTCAGCCATTTGTGCGCGGTTTGCGGCGAAACGGGGTGCGTTCCGCGGTGACGCAGATTGAATCGGTTCGCCAGCTCCGTCGCGCCCGTGACCTTCTCCGGGCTGCGCCGCAGGGCGAATTTCAGGCGTTCCGAGAACGCGGCTTTTTCTTCGGATGTCGGCATGGGGGAGATTGTGCAATTTCATCGCCGCATTTCAGACAACCATATAAGATAAACATATCTCATTCAGACGAATCCCGACCGGGATCAGGATGGTGGATGAAATTGAGGGACGCAGTGTCGAGCCGCTCCAGCAAACATACTTGTCCGAAATGGCGGGTGGCTCATCACGCTGGACTGATACTTAGCTTATCCCCGGCGGGATAAATTCGGGCGAGTCCGAATCGGGCGCCGCGGCCGGTGGCTGATGAGCCCGCACGCTACAATGCCGGCGTTCCTCTGCCCGAACTGTTGCGCGGGCGCACCATTGACTCGCTGATTACCCGATTGCTCTGATTGCCATGCTCGCTACCGATTCCGATCCGATCGTCGCCATTGCCACTGCTGCCGGCCGGGGCGGCATCGGCGTCGTCCGCGTGTCGTTCGGGCGCGGCGGCGAGGCGGCCGCGCTGCCGCTGGTCGACGCGTTGTGCGGGCAGACACTCGCGCCGCGCCATGCGAGCTACGTGCCGTTCCTCGACGCGCACGGCGCGCCGCTCGACCGCGGGATCGCGCTGTATTTCCCGGCGCCGCATTCGTATACCGGCGAGCACGTGCTCGAACTGCAGGGGCATGGCGGGCCGATCGTGATGCAGTTGCTGCTGCAGCGTTGCCTGGATGCAGGGCGCGACTTCGGGCTGCGGCTCGCGGAGCCGGGCGAATTCACGCGGCGCGCGTTCCTGAACGACAAACTCGACCTTGCGCAGGCCGAGGCCGTCGCCGACCTGATCGAGGCGAGCACCGAGGCGGCCGCGCGCTCGGCCGGGCGTTCGCTCGACGGCGCGTTCTCGCGGCAGATCCATGCGCTCGTCGAGGACGTGATCACGCTGCGGATGCTGGTTGAGGCGACGCTCGATTTTCCGGAGGAGGAAATCGACTTCCTCGAAGCGGCCGACGCGCGCGGCAAGCTCGCGAGGATTCGCGAACAACTCGCACACGTGCTCGGCGACGCGCGGCAGGGGGCGCTGTTGCGTGAAGGGCTGTCGGTCGTGCTGGCGGGGCAGCCGAACGTCGGCAAGTCGTCGCTGCTGAATGCGCTGGCGGGCGCCGAGCTGGCGATCGTCACGCCGATCGCCGGCACGACGCGCGACAAGGTCGCGCAGACGATCCAGGTCGAAGGGATTCCGCTGCACATCATCGATACGGCCGGGTTGCGCGAGACGGAAGACGAAGTCGAGCGGATCGGCATTGCACGCACGTGGAGCGAGATCGAGCGTGCGGATGTCGTGCTGCATCTGCTCGATTCGCGCACGGGGATGACGCCGGACGACGGGACGATCGCCGCGCGGTTTCCGGCCGGCGTGCCGGTGGTGCGCGTGCTGAACAAGACGGATCTGACCGGCGTGCCGGCGTGCGTCGAGCATCCGGCGGCGGAAGGCGATCTGACCGAGGTGCACCTGTCGGCGAAGCGCGGCGACGGGATCGATATGTTGCGTGCCGAGCTGCTGCGGATTGCGGGTTGGCAGGCGGGCGCTGAGGGTGTGTATCTCGCACGCGAGCGGCATCTGATTGCGCTGCGGGCCGCG
Organism: Burkholderia sp. LAS2; assembly: GCF_018417615.1. Lineage (NCBI taxonomy): Bacteria > Pseudomonadati > Pseudomonadota > Betaproteobacteria > Burkholderiales > Burkholderiaceae > Burkholderia > Burkholderia sp. LAS2. The sequence continues at coordinate 461,145 of NZ_CP071052.1, read as the reverse complement.
CAGGAACATCTCGCGCAGGCGGCGGATCACGCGGAGCAGCGTGCGCAGTCACTCGATCTGTTTGCCGAAGAGCTGCGGCTCGCGCAGGAGCAGCTCAATGCAATTACCGGGGAGTTCACGTCGGATGATCTGCTGGGGGTGATTTTCAGCAGGTTTTGTATTGGGAAGTAAACCATCATCCGGCGGGGACCAAACGGACTTGCCCCTGTATCTCCAGACATGGACTAGAACGAACTCCTCAATATTGCGAATCGGGTGTTCGATAGACGTTCGTAACGACGCCATCTGCGAAGACCTTGCCCTTCTCCCTGGGGGGCTCGATCTTAGCAGCTAATACTTCTCCTCGGCCAATCGCGTGAGTGCCAGTCCTGCATGCCTATACGTATACCTACGACACCGTCACACTGTTATTAGCGGGCATGGCGTCGCGCTTAGGCAATCGCGGAATCGATGCTTGCCTTAGCGGTAGTTGTGGACCCAATTTGCGGCATTCCGCGACGCGACGAGTTGGATAGCCAAGCGTTGATCTTGCCGATGAAATCCCATACATCCCCCTGTGCGGGTACGATGTAATTGGGGTCTGCCGGATCTTCGCCCATTGCCTCAAAAATGCCCCTCAGCCACGTTTCCTTTGACCGCTCGACTTCTATCGTCGGTAGCCATCGCTCAAGTTCGCCGGCTCGAACAACGAAGATCCCGTAAGTATCAAGTTGATCAAAGAAATCATCTGCGGCTTGACGATTTTCTGCATCCAGTTGCGCGATGCCGCCATCGCGCTTCATTGTCTTATCGTTGTAGTTTGGAAGACGCTTGAAGGCGTCAAGCAATCTAGATCGAGTCACTTCATGTGCAGATCGACTTGGCTGTGGGACAAATGCTCCGTCCATCGGCTTTGCCCAGACGGTTCCCCCTTCCTTTAACACGTCGAGGTCAACAATTCCTACGGCTGGGATGCCTAGTTCGCGAAGTGGTTTGACGATTGACCAAACCGTTTGTTTATTCTGTGCATTGAGGAATATGCAGTTCTCAATGCCTCGAGGATCTCGTGCGTTGAGCAAACGTTGATTTATCTCCTGATAAAAAGCTCGATCAGCATCCGCTTCGGTTACAACGACCGTGTTGTGAAAGAGTGCGCTGAGCACGCCAATCGATCGCAGAAGCGGGTTACGCAGCATCGGCTTTAGTTTGTCGTGCGGCAGGACACGTGCCGTCGCCGCTTCATTCGCGTAGGTGAGCCGCACTATATTGACAGCTGAAGAACCCGCTACACATCCCATGAGAAAGTGAGCGCTGTGGGTAGACACGATCACGCGCTGGCTTTCAGTAGCCAAGTGTGTGCATACGTCCTTCCCAAGTTGATGGCTGAGACTCGGATGCAGGAAAGCCTCCGGTTCATCAATCAGCGTGATCCTCGGTTTACCCGCCATAAGCGAGGTGAGGATGCCGGTGTACGCCTTTACTCCATCGCTTGCAGATGGCCCGGCAATGGGGGTGGCTGCGCTATGAAAGTTGACTGACCTTTCTCCCCAGCCGCGCTCCTCTTCACCATCTGCAGGAGCTACATCGCTTAAGCGGTACCGCAAATGACCGGCCTTAGTTGGGTCAATTACAAGGTGGCGACCAAACGCTTGATAGATCATTTGGCGTACTGTTGCCCGCAAACTGTCGTCACGAAACAAGACCCCAATCGGATATTTCGCCTTCTGCGTGAAATCGGGGTCTTCGGCGTCTTCGATTAATGCGAGGCGATTCCGTCCGTCAAGGCGTGTTGTCAAAAACTGAAACGCTTGGAGCATATGGCCCCGGTAGTCCAGACCGTTCGCTATTTCACTTAAGGCGCTTTGTCGGTGCAGTTGTCCGCCAATCGAACCTGCAGTGGTGGATCGTGCAATTTTGTAGGTCTCACCATCCTCCGTTCCAATCGAATGCTCTGCGAGAAATGCGTCAAGATCCTGCTCTGTCCAGGGCCCGAACTTGACGCTGTCAATGACGTTGCCAACAAGACGTCTGGCGCTGTGGCACCATTGTTCGATTTCTCGAAGCGCGAGAGATTTGCCACTATTGTTCGGCCCCACCAAGATAGTCACTGGGGAAAGATCGATCGATAAAGGCGGTGAATTGGGAGCCGCACCTGCCTTAAAAGTTATCGTTTTGATCATGGGCGCCGGGGTTCCGGTAGCTACTGCGGTCAGATGGGGAAACAGGGGTGCCCTGAGCCGCAGCAGTCCTGAATCACGATGACCGCAATGCTGCCACACTTTTGCATCTGATTTAATAGCTGACATCAATACTCGGCTTCTTCGTGTTACCCCGCCTAGCGCATCGACACCGCGAAGCCGCATCGAAACCAATTGAGATGTCCGGAACGCCTTTGGGTACACGGTAGGGTACACAAATGGAATATCGAGTTTCGCGCTGCGCGTCTCACAGTGCTGTGGGGGTGCCCACTGGTGGATCATCGATCCGGACGCTATCGACGACATGCTGACCGAGGGGGATTTCTGGCCGATGATCTACATCGACGGTAAACGGCCATACGGGAATCGCACGGACCACCAGTTCGACATAGCCGAATTGATGGGCGAGCCGTACAGGCGTGATACCAAGGGAGATCTGGTCACGGACGGGAAAGGATGCGCGTCTGGAATGTCTGCGTGTGACATGCTTGCTGCGCTACAGGTGTTCCTGATGCGCTCCGATCCGAGCAAGCCCGCCTGAGCGGGCTTCAGCCCGGTGCATCGATTGCGTTGCAAAGACAAGGCGATCGACGTATCCGGACACTTCACGACGATGACGGTGCGTCGGCCTTTACGCAATCGAAGCACCGAAATCTTTACGCGCCATCAATCCCAATGACGATGATGATGGTAATACCCACCCCCACCGTAATACCCGCCACCATCAGGCACTACGATACAGCCGCTCAACAACACGGCGACGCCGGCAATCAGCAAAAGGGCCTTCTTCATCGCGTTCACCTGCTCGGATTCAATATGAAACCCAGCATAGCGAGCGGCCCCGGCCCGGGCTGTAAGCGATCGTATCCCCGCGCCGCAATCCGTAACGGCGGATTATTCCGGTCACAATGACCGTAACAATTGGCCAAACAGCAGACGTTTCAGGCGACGACGACCCGGTTTCGCCCCGTATCCTTCGCCCGATACAGCGCGGCGTCGGCGGCTTCGATCAACGCGTCGGGGGTCGACAGATCGTCGGCCGACACGGTCGCGCAACCCACGCTGACGCTCACGCGTCCGGCCGGCGAGTCGGGCATCGCGAGGTCGAGCCGCAGCACCGCGTCGCGCACTTCGTCGGCCACCACCCGCGCACCGCGCGCGCCGGTGTTCGGCAGCACGACCGCGAACTCCTCGCCGCCGTAACGCGCGACGATATCGGACGGCCGCCGCACCGCGCCGGTCAGTGCATTCGCGACGGCGATCAGGCACGCATCGCCCTTCACGTGACCGAACGCGTCGTTGTATGCCTTGAAGTGGTCGACGTCGACCATCAGCAGCGACAGCGGTTCGCCCTGCCGCCGCGCCTGCAGGAACAGCGTGTGGAAATGATCGTTGAAATGGCTGCGGTTGAACGCGCCCGTGAGCCCGTCGCGCGCGGACGAGCGGATCAGCGTCGCGTGCGCTTCGAACAACTGCTGATACAGCATCGTCACTTCCCACGCGAGCACGCACACGAGCACGCCGGGCGTGAACATGCTGAACACGCGCGCGACATACCAGCCGACCGTGAAGCGGTTCGTGCTCAGCAAGTTCAGCGTCGTATCGGTGAGGCACGCGAGCACCGCGATCGCGAGCCACAGGTCGAGCGTCGTGCGCAGCCGGCCGGTGACCAGTACGGCCACGAGCGCGAGCACATTGAGGATCCACACGACGAGCGCGATGCCGTTGACGGGCAGCACGGCAGCGTCGCGGGGCGGATGGAACGCGGGCGGCAGCGACACGTTCAGCGCGATCGCGCACAGGAGCGCCGCGGCGACGGCCGGGCCGCCGACCAGCGCGATCGTCCAGCGGCGCGTCTCCTTCGCGCCGACCGGGGCGCGCGTCAGCCGCTCGCGGGCGAACAGCGCGGCCATCACGAAGCACGGAAAGCCGGCATGCCAGAAGATCCACATCCATGCGGCGCTTTGCGGGCGCGCGCCGAGCAGGCCATGCGGCGCGAACACGCCGGGAAAGGTGAGCAGTTGCAGCGCGACGGCGAGCGCGGTGAACGCGTAGGCGCCGCCGAGCGCACCGAGCACGGGCTGGCGCGTGACGGTGAATTGCGCGCCGAGGAAGAACGCCGCGATGCTCGCGGTCGTGAACACGGTGAGCGCGCACATCGGCATGAACGGCTCGACGGGCGGCAGCGCGACGTTCGCGTGCGGCGCGGCGATCCCGAGCGTGAGCAGGATGACGAGCGCCGTCAGCGCGCCGAACCACAGCTGACGTTGCGTCGTGTGCTGGATCAGGATGCCTTCCATGGAGTCCCCCGGACACGCGTGCGAAGCGCCCGATCTTGCGCCGGGCGGCACGCATCCCGATCGCGGCGCGACCGGTGCGGCCCGATCCTATCGCGTTATTGGAATCCGCTCAAATGCCGAGCCCCGGGCCGAAGTTGCCGGCGACGCAGCGCGTGACGGCGTCGACGTCCGCGTAGTCCTGTTCGGGCAGGCCGTCGAGCATCGACAGCACCTCGTTGCTGGCGCCGGCGTCGCGCGCGGCATCGACGATCGCATCCTTGTTCGCCGGATAGCGGACGGCCGCCAGCACATCGGCGATCTGCAGATCGATCGTTTCGTTCGGGATATCGTGCGGGGGAATGGCGGGCTTGTCGTTCACGTCGGTGTCTCGCGGGTGGGGCGGGAATGGGATCGAGCGCAAGAGCTGTACCCGCATCGCATGTTACCCGGTCCAGATGGCCCGGCCGGCGCGGGCGGCGAATCGGCGGTGATCGAAGTCAGTGCCCGCGTCGCACGCGGCGCCACGGATGCTTCCAGTCGATGTGCGGCGCGTTCTCGTCGCGCGGATGCTGGCGACGGTGCTCCTGCCAGAGTTCGTCGGAAAACAGCGCGGCCACGATGACGAGCGGCAGCACGAGGAAAATTCCGAGGATGACTTGCTCGATCACGATAGCCTCCTTGCGGTGGCAGGAACCCTTGCTCCCATTCTAGGCTCTGAACTGCGCCCGCGTTCAAATTCTTACAGTGCGAAACGGGCCCGAACGCGGCCGCGCCGCGCGGGCGTTCCGCACGTGCGCCGGCCTCAAAAAGGACATGACCATGCAACTCCAGAACGATACCAACACGCTCGCGCTGCGGCCGCTGGAGCGCCAGGACCTGCGCTTCGTCCACGAGCTGAACAACGACGCGAAGATCATGCGCTACTGGTTCGAGGAGCCGTACGAAACCTTCTCGGAACTGTCGCAACTGTACGACCGCCACGTGCACGACCAGCGCGAACGCCGTTTCGTCGCGGTCGACGCGCAAGACGAACTGGTCGGCCTCGTCGAGCTGATCGAGCTCGACTACATCCACCGCCGCGGCGAGTTCCAGATCATCATCGCGCCGCAGTGCCAGGGGCGCGGCTACGCCGGCCAGGCGACGCGCCTCGCGATCGAGTACGCGTTCAAGGTGCTGAACATGCGCAAGCTTTACCTGATCGTCGATACGTCGAATGCGGCGGCGATCCACGTGTACGAAAAATGCGGATTCCAGCACGAGGCCGAATTGAAGGAAGAATTTTTCGGGAATGGCGCGTATCACAACGCTTATCGCATGTGCATTTTCCAGCGCGATTATTTCGAGCGCCAGCAAATCGGGTCGAATAAGGCAGGGTAAACACCACGCGGACGAAAGGCGCTTGCGATGGGGCTTCAAGGCGCCGAATGGATGCGGGGAACTACGGATAAATACGGATGCGCTTATACCTGGCATTTTTCTTGTATCAGGCAAATGCGATTCCGCACTGCGGTAAAGGCGAATCGTTTCGGATGACTTTATGTGCAACGCATCAAAATGATCCGGATAGCGAAATGGATTATCCAAACCGTTCAATCGATGCATTGTAACTTTGCTGAAAGCCTTGCCGGATAACGGTTTCCGCCCGGCGGCCAAGGCCTATCCGCCATTCGGCGACGCTTGCCGCGCGCGCCCGTCGCGCCAAAAGCCGCCTGCGCACGGGGTGCGACAATCCGCCGCTATTGCGGTCGCACAACAAATGTGCTTGCTATCGTTTACCGGTCTTCTAAAGTGAAAAACGTGGGTTCACGATCACCTTTAAACACATAGCTAACCCGGCCTGGCGCCCGCAAGCCTGGAGACAGAACATGACGAAGCGTACCGGTGTCCTTTTTGCCCTTGTCGGCGCATTTTGCGCTGTGTCGATTGCGCAGGCCGGCGGCGATTCGGCCGTCAAGCCGAAGCAGGAAATCCAGCTGACGAAGAATGCATGGGGCTGCCTGTCGAAAGACAATCTGGATTCCGTACTGAATCACGAACGTGACGGCAAATCGCAGGCGAAGCAGCAGTACTTCGACGACTTCCGCTGCCTGTCGGTGCCGGAAGGCCAGCGTTTCCGCGTGGTGGCGGTCGACCAGGGCGACGTGCAATTCGTCAGCGCGGACAATAGCGACCAGCAAGGTCTCTGGACCGATTCGCGCTTCGTCAAGCAGTAACCGTCGATTCGCCGCGCCGTCGCGCGACGCGCGAGCGCGCCGGCCCGACGAGCGGGTGGCGCGAACCGAACACGGCCCGGCGCATGCCGGGCCGTTGCGCTGTGAACGGCGCATGACGCACGCCGGACGGCGCGCATTCGGTATCATCACGGCCCGACCGAACCGAATGCCCGCCCGGGCCGCATCCGCATGGCGCTGAAATCCACGATCTACAAAGCCGAACTGCAAATCGCCGACATGGATCGGCATTACTACGCCGATCACGCGCTGACGGTGGCGCGCCATCCGTCGGAAACCGACGACCGGATGATGGTGCGCATCGTCGCGTTCGCGCTGTTCGCGCATGAGCGGCTCGAGTTCTGCAAGGGGCTGTCGGACGTCGACGAGCCCGACTTGTGGCAGAAGGACCTGACGGGCGCGATCGACGTGTGGATCGAGGCCGGCCAGCCGGACGAACGGCGCATCTCGAAGGCGGCCGGCCGTGCCGGGCAGGTCACGGTGATCGCGTACGGCGGCAAGACGTCGGATATCTGGTGGCAGGGCGTGCGCAGCAAGGTCGAACGGCTGCGCAACGTGCAGGTGCTGTCGCTGGCCGACGGCGTCGCGGCCGCGCTCGGGCGGCTCGCGGCGCGCACGATGCGCCTGCAGTGCACGGTGCAGGACGGCACCGCGTGGGTCTCGAGCGCCGACCACGATCCGGTCGCGGTCGAATGGACGGTGCTGAAGGCGCGCGAGGGCGCGTAAGGGTCCGTCAGGGCCCGCGCGTCGGCCGCGTTCAGCCGAGCGCGGCCGGCGGCCCCTTGAATTCGACCATGTTCCCTTCGGGATCGAACAGGTAGATCGACGGCCCGTAACCGCCGGCGCCGTAGCGTTCGGCCGGCGCGCCCGGTCGCGCGCCATGCGCGGCGAAATGGGCGATCAGTGCGTCGGGATCGAACGGCTCGACGCGCAGGCACAGGTGGTCGAGGTTGCGCCCGGTGCCGGGCGGCCCGCTGTCGGGACGGTCGATCGGGCCGCCGACCGTCAGCAGGTCGATCAGCGCGTCGCCGGCGCGCAGTTGCACGAGGCCCAGATCGGGCTGCTCCTTCTCCACATGGCAACCGACGGCATCGCAGTAAAAGCGTGTCATTGCCGCCATGTCGGTCACGCGCAGCACGATGTGATCGATTCCGCGGATGGTGGGCTTCATGGGCGGGACTCCTTCGCAGTCGACGAGCATCGAGTGTAGACGCATCGCGCCTGCGCTGCCGGCCGGCACGCGGCACAATCGACGGACGAAAAAAAGCCCGTTCACGCAGTGCGGAACGGGCTTAATCCATATCAGGAGGAGACATGGAGGAGACAGTTCCAACTATACACACGGCGATGGTGCGACGCAATATTCCGATTGCAAAAAAACGTCAGGACGGCGATTTGTCGCATCCGCACTGCAGCAAAACGGTGACGGGACGATGACGAAAACCGCGCCGGAGCGGCCGCCGCGCGGGTTTTGTCGGATTTATTTCGATCGATACGGCCCCGATTCGCCGACACGAATCACAGAGCAAGATTCAGGGCGCGACGGCATGTGCCGATGGCTAGAGTAGGCACCATCTACACTAGAGAGTGCGAGGTTCAGATGAAAACCGCCTATCCGACCGACGATGCCCGCTGGGCCGCCGTGACCACGCGCGATCCGCATGCGGACGGCGCGTTCTTCTATGGCGTCCGCACGACCGGTGTGTTCTGCCGCCCGACCTGCGCGTCGCGGCAGCCGCGCCGCGAGAACGTGTCCTTTTTCGCCGATCCGGCGGCCGCCCGCGCGGCCGGCTTCCGGCCCTGCAAGCGTTGCCAGCCGGAAGGGCTGCCGCGCGAGCTGGAAATCGTCAATCGTGCGTGCGCGGTGCTCGACGCGCAGGCCGAGCGGCTCACGTTGCAGCAGTTGAGCGACGCCGTGCACGTGAGCCCGTTTCATCTGCAGCGGCTCTTCAAGCGCGTGGTCGGCGTGTCGCCGCGGCAGTACCAGGCCGCGCAGCGCGGCGCCGCGCTGCGCCAGGCGCTGCAAAGCGGGCAGCCGGTCACGCAGGCGGCCGTCGATGCGGGGTTCAACTCGCCGTCGCGGCTCTATGCGTCGGTGCCGCGCGAGCTGGGGATGGCGCCGTCCGCGTTCCGTCGCCAGGGCGCCGGCCTGCGGATCGACTTTGCGACCGCGTCGACGTCACTCGGCACGGTGCTCGTCGCCGCCACTGAACAGGGCATCTGCCGGATCGCGTTCGGCGACGATGCGGCGTCGCTCGTCGGCGAACTCAAGGACGCATTCGCGCGCGCCGAACTGGTCGAATCGTCCGCGCGGCTCGCGCCGTTCGTCACGCAGATCCGCGCGTACCTCGACGGCACGCGGCACGCGTTCGACCTGCCGCTCGACATCGCGCCGACCGCGTTCCAGCAGCGCGTGTGGGAAGCGCTGACGCATATCCCGTACGGCGAAACGCGCAGCTATTCCGAGATCGCGGAGGCGCTCGGCTCGCCGCGCGCGGTGCGGGCGGTCGCGTCCGCGTGTGCGTCGAATCCGGTCGCGCTCGCGATTCCGTGCCACCGGGTCGTGCAAAAGGGCGGCGCGCTCGCCGGCTATCGCTGGGGTGTACGCCGCAAGGCGACGCTGCTCGCGGCCGAGGCGCGTCATGTTCACAACGATGAAGCCGAAGCCGAGACGGAGGGCAGTGCGGTTTGAGCATCGACACGATAACGATCACGTCCCTCGGGAACGGCGGCCTGGTGCCGCCGTCCGCGCAGATGGAACTGCGCTACAAGGCGCCGTACGACTGGGCGCGCGTGCTGCGCTTCTTCAGCGGGCGCGCGATTCCGGGCGTCGAGCAGGTTGCCGACGGCGTGTATCGCCGCATCGTCGATCTGCACGGCGAGGCGGGCCGCCTCACCGTCAAGAAGCATCCGCGCAAGCATTGCCTGATCGCGATCGTCGAAGGGGCGGTCGCGCGTCGCGTCGACGATGCGTTCGCCGCGCGCGTCGCGACAATGTTCGACCTCGGCGCCGATCCGGCCGCGATCGGCGGCGGCCTCGCGCGCGATCCGTGGTTCGCGCCGCTCGTCGAGGCCGCGCCGGGGCTGCGCGTGCCGGGCGCGTGGTCGGGGTTCGAGCTGGCCGTGCGCGCGATCGTCGGGCAGCAGGTGAGCGTGAAGGCCGCGACGACGATCGTCGGCCGGCTCGTCGAACGGGCCGGCGAACGCGTGATGCCGGAAGACGACGGCGCGCCCGCGTGGCGTTTCCCGACGCCCGACGCGCTGGCCGCGTGCGATCTCGACAAGATCGGGATGCCCGGCAAGCGCGTGGCCGCGCTGACCGGCGTGGCGCGCGCGGTGGCGGCCGGCGACGTGCCGGTCGATCGCGCGCATGCCGATCTCGCGACGCTGCGCAGCGCGTGGCTCGATCTGCCCGGCATCGGCCCGTGGACCGTCGAATACATCGCGATGCGCGCATGGCGCGATCCGGATGCGTGGCCGGCATCCGATCTCGTGCTGATGCAGTCGATCGCCGCGCGCGACCCGGCGCTCGACCGGCTCGCCAGCCAGAAACGCCGCAGCGAAGGCTGGCGGCCGTGGCGCGCGTATGCGGCGCTGCATCTGTGGAACGAGGTGGCCGACCGGGCGGGCGGCGCGCGCGGCGGGTAAGCGCGGCGGCCCGCGGCCGGGTGCGACCGCAGGAAGGCGGGGCTGCAACCCATTGCGCGGGCGGTGCCAGCATGCGCCGAGTGCCGGCGTGACGCGGCCCGTCATGGCGATTCCATGCCTTCGGCACCGGCCGGAGGCCGCGCGTGCGACGCCTCCGCATGCGTCGTTTTCCGATCCATTCCGCGACACGGTTGCACCTGCCGCCAACCGTTCGCCGTTCCCATTCCGTCCGACGAATTCCGCTGACCGGCGTGCCGATCGCCCTCGTCCCGACCCGGCGATATGCGCCAGCGCTACCGCGCCCGGCCCGCCCGATCGCCCGCTCAGGCCCGCGCGCCGTGCTCGCGGCCACCTCAAGCGCGGGTTCCGGCGAGATGTTAAAGTGCCCGCTACCAACGAAGCGACCAACAATCCAGCCGGCCGCGCGCGGCGTTCTGCGCGCGGCCGTCACGCACTTGCGTCTCCATGTCGAACACCATGACTCACCGCCAGTCCGAACTGTTGCTGAAACGCCTCGACGCGCTGAGCTCGGGCCCGACGCGGCAGCATCTGCCCGACGGCCTGCGCGGCATCGAAAAGGAAAGCCTGCGCGTGACGCGCGACGGGATGATCGCGTTCACGCCGCATCCGCGCGCGCTCGGTTCGGCGCTCACGCATCCGGCGCTGACGACCGACTATTCCGAAGCGCTGATCGAACTGATCACGCCCGCGGAGCGCGACGCCGCGCTCACGCTCGAGCGCCTCGACGATCTGCATCGCTACGTGTATGCATCGCTCGGCGACGAGATGCTGTGGAACGAGTCGATGCCCGGCCTGCTGCCGGCCGACGACGAGATCCCGATCGCCAACTACGGCACGTCGAACATCGGCCGCCTGAAGACGGTGTACCGGCGCGGCCTCGCGTATCGCTACGGCCGCACGATGCAGTGCATCGCCGGCATCCACTACAACTACTCGCTGCACGAGGAAGTGTGGCGGCGCCTGCATGCGGACGAAGAGTCGACGGCGACGCTCGTCGATTACCAGTCGGAACGCTATCTCGCGCAGATCCGCAACTTCCGCCGCCGCAGCTGGCTGCTGATGTACCTGTTCGGCGCGTCGCCGGTGCTCGACACGAAGTTCCTGCGCGGCAAGCCGCACAAGCTCGACACGTTCGACGCCGATACGCTGTACCGGCCGTATGCGACCAGCCTGCGAATGAGCGATCTCGGCTACTCGAACACGACGGCCCAGGCCGCGCTGCACGTCGACTACAACACGCTGCCCGGTTATCTCGACGCGCTGTCGAAGGCCGTGAGCGAGCCGTATCCGGCGTACGAGGCGATCGGCACGCATCGCGACGGCGAGTGGATCCAGATCAACACGAACGTGCTGCAGATCGAGAACGAGTTCTACTCGACGATCCGGCCGAAGCGCGTCACGTATTCGGGTGAGCGGCCGCTGCATGCGCTCGCGTCGCGCGGCGTGCAGTACATCGAAGTGCGCTGCCTCGACATCGACCCGTTCGAGCCGACCGGCATCGCGCTGGAGACCGCGCGCTTCATCGACGCGTTCCTGCTCGCGTGCGCGCTCGACGAAAGCGCGCCGCTCGACTGCGACGCGTACAAGGAAGCGAACGCGAACTTCGGCAGCGTGACGCTGGACGGCCGCAAGCCGGGGCTCACGCTGACGCGCGAAGGTCAAGCGGTCACACTGCAGCAGTGGGCCGATGAACTGATGGCCGATATCGAGATCGTCGGCCGCCGCCTCGACGAAATCCGCGGCGGCGACGAGCATGCGCGCGCGATCGCCGCGCAGCGCGAGAAGCTCGCCGATCCGGAGCGCACGCCATCCGCGCGCGTGCTGCGCACGATGCGCGAGAACGGTCAGTCGTTCCTCGCGTTCGCGCTCGCGCAGAGCGAAGCGCATGCCGCGCATTTTCGCGCGCGCCCGCCGTCGGCTGAGACGCTGCACGCCGAGCAGGCGCTTGCCGCGAAGTCGCTCGCCGAGCAGGCCGAGCTCGAAGCGAAGGAGGCCGGATCGTTCGACGCGTTCGTCGCCGCCTATCGCGCCTATACGCTGAACCGCTTCAGCGTGTGACGGTCGCGCATGCGGCCGGCGCAGGGTGCGCCGCGCCGCTGCCGCGCGATCCATCCGGTTCCGTCAGTGATCCGGTCAGTGATGCGCATACGTGTCGCGATCGACTGCGTGCGGCAGCGCCGGCTTGCCTGATTCCCCGTGCGCCCGGCCGTCGCTGCCGTAACCGGCGGCGTCGCCCTCACCGCGCGCCTGCGCGGCACGCTGCATGACCGCCTGCATGTTCCGCGGAAAGTCGGGACTGCTTGCAAGGCTCGCCCGGTAGCCGGCGGCCTGCAGTTCCACCAGTTCCTGACGGACCTGCGCGCGGGTGAGCGTCGACGCGGCTTGCGCGTGAGCGGCGAACGCCGCGCCGATCAGCACGCACGCGCATGCCGCGTGTTTCATCGTCTTCATCGTGTTGGCTCCGTGAGGTTCCGCCGCCGCGCCATCGGCGGCGCGGGCGGAAACGATGCAGCCAGTCTAGGCTTCGGACGCCAAACGAAACATCCTCGTGGCGGGCAGTCACCTTTTCCGGTCGCGCAACATTGCGCGCACCGGTGAGGCGGCCGCGGCGGGCTGCCTGTCGAACGCGACAGCGGCGCGCCATCTGCCGGCCATCGTGCGGCGGCCGGTTTACATCGGCTCGCCCGCATCGGGCTTCTCCCCCTTGTACAAGCGCGTTGCGCCTCCTAACCTCTTTTAAGCGACCGATCGGTTGGCCGCGCAACGTCGTTGCGTACGCAAGCGCCCGAGCGTGGTCGTGACCGCAGGACATCGCCTTGTACCGAGCCCGGCGCATCGACATGCGAACCCGGGTCGACCGCACAAGGCATGGGACCCGAGTAGACGCTGAAGCGCCGACTCGGGTCGACATCTGGAGACACGATGAACCCCACCGACGCCCTCCCGCCCGGCATCGTCTTCGCGCAACCGCTGACGCCCGTCGCGCACTCGCTGCTCCTGTCGTTCCTCGTCGCCGCGATCCCGATCGCGGTCGCGCTGATCGCGCTCGGCGTGCTGCGCCGCCCCGCGTGGCAGGCGTCGCTCGCCGGGCTCGTCGCGGGCCTCGCGGTCGCGATCGGCGCGTGGGGGATGCCGGCCGGGCTCGCGTTCAACGCGGTCGGCGCCGGCATGGCGCTCGCGGTCGTGCCGGTGATGTGGATCGTCTTCAACGCGCTGCTGCTGTACAACATCGCGGTGAAGTCGGGCCGCTTCGACCAGTTCCGGCAGTGGATGCTCGACAACCTGCCCGACGACCGCCGCCTCGTGCTGCTCGTCGTCGCGTTCTCGTTCGGCTGCCTGCTCGAAGGGATCTCCGGATTCGGCACGCCGGTCGCGATCACGAGCGCGCTGCTGATCGCGCTCGGCTTCCCCGCGCTCGAAGCGCTCACCTATACGCTGCTGTTCAACACGGCGCCGGTCGCGTTCGGCGCGCTCGGCGTGCCGATCACCGTGCTCGGCGCGGTCACGTCGCTGCCGCCCGCGACGCTCGCGCAGATGGTCGGCCGCCAGTTGCCGTTCTTCGCGCTGCTGCTGCCGTTCTATGTGGTCGGCGCGTATGGCGGGCTGCGCTCGATCGCGAAGCTGTGGCCCGCGCTGCTCGTGTCGGGCGGCAGCTTCGCGATCGCGCAGTTCGTCACGTCGAACTTCCTCGGCTACCAGCTCACCGACGTGCTGTCGTCGCTCTCGTCGCTGATCGTGACGATCGGCTTCCTGCAGCTGTGGAAGCCGCAGCCCGATCCGCAATACGCGCTCGCGCGCAGCGTGCCGGCCGCCGCCGGCGCCGCGCGCGCGGGCTTCGGCGGCTGGCTGCCGTGGCTCGTCGTGTCGGTGGTCGTGATCGTGTGGGTGCACGCGAACATCGCGGCGATCGGCGACGTGAAGATCAAGTGGCCGGGCCTGCACAACGCGGTGTACGTGTCGCTGTACCACAAGCCGTATGCGGCGATCTGGGATTTCCAGCCGCTCGGCACGGGCACCGCGATCCTGCTGTCGGCGATCATCACGGCCGCGCTGACGCGCACCGGGCCCGGGGCGTTCATCGAATGCGTGGGGAAGACGTGGCGGCAGACGTGGATCGCGATCGTCACCGTGATGATGATCGTCGGCCTCGCGTACCTGCTGAACTACTCTGGCATCAGCTATACGCTCGGCACCGGCGTCGCGTCGACGGGTGCGTTGTTCCCGCTGGTGTCGGCATCGCTCGGCTGGATCGCGGTGTTCCTGTCCGGCAGCGACACGTCGGGCAACGCGCTGTTCGGCAACCTGCAGGTCGTCGCCGCGCGGCAGCTCGGCCTCGACCCGGTGCTGATGGCCGCGACGAACTCGTCGGGCGGCGTGATGGGCAAGATGATCTCACCGCAGAATATCGCGACGGGCGTGTCGACGACGGACCTGAAAGGGCAGGAAGGCGTCGTGTTCGCGCGCACCTTCTGGCACAGCGTGATCCTCACGCTGCTGCTCGGCGTGCTGGTGTTCCTGCAGCAGCACGTGCTGACCTGGATGATTCCGGCGCTGCCGAAGTGACGCACGGCGCCACGACAGAAGAAAGGCACGAGGAAAACAACGAGGGAAGGCGCGGGAAGAGCGCTAGGTCATGTGCGGAAGCGGTGAACGCGCGGCGGCTCAGCGTGCGTTCGCCCGCCGCGCCGGTTGTCCGTGGTCGGATGCGCCGGCTGCTTCAGCACGGCCCGGCAGGATGCACGCGAGGAACGCGTCGATCGCGGGGCTCTGGCGGCGCGCCTTCAGGTAGTACACGTATTCGTCGATCGTCGTGTCGACGCCGCGCAGCGCGATCACGCGCAAGTCCGGATGGCGTTCGGCTTCGCCGAGCGGAAAGAGGCTCCCGCCCACGCCATGCAGGATCGCCTCGCGAATCGCTTCGCGGCTGCCGATCTCGGCAACCGACGTGGCCGCGACGCCGGCCGCTGCGAGGATCGTCTCCGTGCAGCGGCGCGTGACCGACCCTTCCTCGCGGATCAGCAGCCGCACGTCGGCGAGCTGCGCCGCGTCGATCGAATCGAACCGCGCGAGCGAATGATGGCGGTGCACGACGAGCACGAGCGGATCGGTCGAGATCACCTTGCGTTCGAGGCCGTCGGCGTCGTTGCGCTGCGACGAGACCGCGAGATCGATGCGGAATTCCTGCAGCGCCTGCAGGATTTCCTCGGAGTTGCCGATCCGGCACGTGAGCGCGATCGACGGGTGCGCGCTCGAGAAGCGGCCGACCGCGTCCATGATGTAGTACGGGCCCGTCGCGCCGATCCTCAGATGGCCTTCGAACAGGCCGCCGATGTTGCGTAGCATGATGTCGGCCTGCGCCTCGAGCGCGATCATCTTCTCGACGAGCGGCAGCAGCTCGATGCCCGTCTCGGTCACCTCGAGCTTGCGGCCGCTGCGGTAGAACAGCTCGACGCCGTACAGTTGCTCGACCTGCCGGATCTGCGCGGCGATCGTCGGCTGGCTCACGCCCAGGTGGCGCGCGGCGCGCGTGATGCTGCCCTGCCGGACGGTCGCGTGGAACGCCTTCAGCTGATCGAACACGACTCGGCTTCTCCCCCCTCTTCATCGCGCGTCAGCGTAGCGTACGCATGTGTCGGCCGGATGAAAGGCGCGCCGTGCGAGACTTCGAAAAAAAGCTGGGGATGACGGCAAGAAACCTGCGGGAACCGGTCACGGCCGGGACATGCCGGTGCGGGGTAATAACGACGACGCAGATCGCCGGCCCCGCTCGCCCGGCGCCTCCACTCCCACCGACCACAGGGTGCTCTTCATGTCCTCGAACAATCGACGCGATTTCTTGCGCCTCGCCGCGCAGTCGGCCGGCGCGATGGCCGCCTACGCGGGCTTCCCGCCCGCGATCCGCAATGCGCTGGCGATGCCGGCCGCCTATCGTACCGGCACGATCCGCGACGTCGAGCACGTCGTGATCTTCATGCAGGAAAACCGTTCGTTCGACCATTACTTCGGCGGACTGCGCGGTGTACGCGGCTTCGACGACCCGCGTCCGCACCTGCTGCCGAACGGCGCGCCGGTGTGGCAGCAGCCGCCGGCGTCGGTGTTCACGAAGAACTACCATTCGCGCGGCCTCGATCCGCAGGCGCCGTACGTGCTGCCGTTCTACCTCGATCCGAAGCAGACGACCGAATTCCAGCCGGGTACCAATCACGGCTGGAGCAGTGGCCACCTGTCCTGGAACAACGGCCAGTGGGACCAGTGGGTGAACCAGAAGCAGGACGTGCTGACGATGGGCTACCTGAAGCGCCAGGATCTCACGTACCACTACGCGCTCGCCGACGCGTTCACGATCTGCGATTCGTACTTCTGCTCCGCGCACGCCGACACGGCGCCGAACCGCATCTACCTGTGGACCGGCACGGTCGACTCGCGCAACGTCTACGGCAGCGCGACGAACGGCCCGGGCATCGGCGAGCGCAACGACGTGAACGGCTACACGTGGACGACCTACGCGGAACGCCTCGAGAACGCGAAGATCAGTTGGAAGGTGTACCAGGGCGGCACCGGCATCCCGGGCGACCCGACCGACAACTACACCGACAACTCGCTGATGTTCTTCAAGCGCTTCCAGGTGAAGGAAGGCGCGAGCGGCCCGCTGGTCGACAAGGGCGCGTCGGACCACACGCTTGCCGAGCTGAAGGCCGACGTGCAGGCCAACCGGCTGCCGCAGGTGTCGTGGATCGTGTCGCCGTACAAGTACAGCGAGCATCCGCAGGCGTCGCCGACGGACGGCGCGTTCTACATCAACATGGTGCTCGAGGCGCTGACGTCGAACCCCGAAGTGTGGGCGAAGACGGTGTTCATCCTGAACTACGACGAGAACGACGGGCTGTTCGACCACGTTGTGCCGCCGGTGCCGCCGGCCACGAGCGGCGTGGGCGGGCAGGGCATCGTGTCGTCGAACCTGCTGTCGAACCTCGGCGACGAACTGCTCGACCTGAACAAGTACCCGGGCGAAATGAGCCCGCTCGTGCCGGGCGCCGACCCGGGCGGCATCCAGCCGATCGGCCTCGGGCCGCGCGTGCCGCTGATCATCATCTCGCCGTGGACGAAGGGCGGCTGGGTCTGCTCGGAGACGTTCGACCATACGTCGGTACTGCGTTTCCTCGAGGCGCGGTTCGGCGTGAAGGAGCCGAACATCAGCGCGTGGCGCCGGTCGATCTGCGGCGACCTCACGTCGGCGTTCGACTTCTCCGCGCGCCCCGACACGCGCACGGTCAGCTTCACGGTGCCGCAGCACATCGCCACCGCCGGCCAGGCGTACCAGGTGCCCGCGCAGCAGTCGATGCCGACGCAGGAGTCCGGCACGCGTCCGGCGCGCGCGCTGCCGTACGAGCTGTTCGTGCACAGCCGCGTCGGCGCGCATGACGACACCGTGTCGCTCGACTTCGCGAACACCGGCGACGCGGGCGCCGCGTTCTACGTGTACGACCGCCGCAACCCGGCGACGCCGCCGCGCCGCTACGCGGTGTCCGCGCGCGACCGCTTCGTCGATACGTGGAGCACGTCGGCCGCGCGCGGCGACTATCATCTGGCCGCCTACGGCCCGAACGGCTATCTGTGCGAATTCCAGGGCAACACGCGGCTCGCGGCCGACGGCCGCCACGCGAACCCCGAAGCGAAGATCGGCTACGACGTGCGCAATCGCCACGTGTATCTGCAACTGCGCAACAGCGGACGCGCGACGTGCCGCGTGTCGGTCGACAACGCGTACAGCCATGCACATGCACGCACGTACACGCTGGAGCCGGGCGAGCGCGTCGACGCGCACTTCGAGCTGTCGTCGAGCCACGGCTGGTACGATCTGACGATCACCGCGACGACGCTGCGCGGCGGCGACGACAAGGTCGTGCGCCGCTTCGCGGGCCACGTCGAAACGGGTCGGCCGAGCCACAGCGATCCGGGTCCGGTGAAGCGTACGGCCTGACGGCTGTGCAGGCGGTGGCGCGCGACGCGGGAGGGTTCGCCCGCATCGCGCGACCGCTGCGTGCCGGTTGCATGGCGATTGCGAATGTGAGTCGTACGCCGGACTGGCTTTTGGAAACTGAAAACTGTTGACAATTTGGCGGGGTGAGAGGTATACAACGACCACTCGCCGACATGGCGCCCTCGTTTTCACCTGCAGCCCCGCTGCCTGCCCGACCATGACTGCCCCGAACGCGCTCAGCGCCATCGAACTCCTGCAAAGCCAGTCGCTCGCGATGATCGTCCAGGACATGCTCGAGCGCGCGATCGTGTCCGGCGAATACGCACCCGGCGAAAAGCTCAACGAAGTCGATATCGCGACGAAGCTGAACGTGTCGCGCGGCCCGGTGCGCGAGGCATTCCGCGGGCTCGAACAGGCCGGCTTGCTGCGCAACGAGAAGAACCGCGGCGTGACCGTGCGTGTCGTGCCGCTGCGCGAGGCCGAGGAAATCTACGAAGTGCGCGCGATGCTCGACGAATCGGTCGCGCGCGCACTCGCGAAGCGCATCTCGCCCGAGACGCTGAAGGTGCTGAAGGGCATCGCCCAGTCGATGAAGGGCGCCGCGAAGACGCACGACGTCACGCGTTATACCGAGCTGAACGTGCAGTTCCACGACGCGATGGTGGTCGGCGTCGGCAATACGCATCTCACCGATACCTACCGGCGGCTCGTGCGCCAGCTCGGCCTGCTGCGTCAGGCGGCGATCGAGGCCGAGGAGGATGCGATCGCGGTGTCGGCGGCCGAGCACGACAAGATCGTGCGGGCGCTCGCGGCCGGCGACGAGGACAAGGCCGTCGCGCTCGTGCGCGAGCACGTCGCGCATGGTCTCGCGCGGATGCGTCGCATGCATGAGCAGGGGCTGCCGGTGACGGGTAAGGCGGCGCGGGAGAGGGCGGGCACGTAAGGGGACGCGGTGCGTGTCGTTGCGCGTCGTTCGGTTACGGGCCGTCCGCCCGTTATGCCGGCCGGGCTTAGCTTTGCTCGGAATCGACATGGCCCGGGCCAAATGCAACGATCGCCAGCAGGCGATTATTTGCGGTGTCGTTTATCGAAGGCATCATCCAGCACCCACCCCGTGCCGGATTTGCAGTCCACTTGCGTGTATGCGTAGATTTTGGCAACACGATCCGTCAGCGGAACACAGGACTCGCCTTTCCTGATCGTGAAGATCGGCTGGGTCCTGTCGTCGTTAGGTTCGGCAAACGCAGGCATATCCTGAAGTGCCGTCCATTCCTCATCTTTGTATTTCGAGCACGCGCTGATCATCGCGGCGAGTGCGGCCAATAGCAGGAGGCGTGTCATTTCTTCGGATATCGTCGGATTCCAATCAGGCGTTTCGAATGGCGCAGACCGATCATCAAATCCGCAGGAGGGATGATACCCGGGAGTTGCCACCTTGGGTCGTAAGCCAGAATGCCAGCCTTGCCAAGTATTTCGGCTATGTTCGATGAGCAATTATTGTCGACGAGAGAGTATGGCTTGTTTTCGTGTCGCCGTCTTTCTATTTCGGAAACGATGATCCTTTTCTCGTCCTTGGATGTATGGAGGAGATAGCCGATCGTATCGCGTTGCATCTTGGTCTGCTGGCGGTTTAGGTAGTTCGCGATGTTATCGACGTCCCATCCTGGGTGCGCTCTGCCATATACGATTCCATCGACTGCAATCGCTGTATGTCCGAACTGTGACCCTCTTGAGATAGAGCGGGAGTCGCTAATCAAGATTTCAATGGTTGTTGATGCGTGCATGGAGGGAAAATGGGATTCCTATTTTTTGTGTCATTGAAATCCTATCATGTTGTTTATGATAATAAAATCGAGATAATGAAATGACAAAAATAAAATGCGTAGTACGGTATTCTGCTTTATAAGCTTTATTTTAGATGGGAATCGTCTTATTGGTACGTGATTGTTTTCGTGGGGAATGTCTAGTTTCGGAACAAACGCGGCATCAGGAATTGGACTTGTTCTATAGAAGCTGGCGACGTGATGGTGCGGGCTAGCCGCAGGCCTTTCCTGCCTCCCACCGCATTGCTCACGACATGCGCGCCGACATAGCGAATCGGCTCCGGCGGGAAAGGCCGAGCGGGAGAGGGCGGGCGCGTGAGTAACGGGCGCGGGACGTGTGGCCGGTAGAGCGATGACGAAAGGGCGCCGATACGATTGATCGGTGCCCTTTCCTGTTTAAGCGAGGTTCGCTTTCTTCGCCGTACCGGACGGGTTCAGCCCCGGTCACAATTGACGATGTCGGAGCCGAATGCGGCGATCGCCTTTGGGGTGATTTCGTCTCTGACGATTCGCAGCAGGACGAGGTCGTTGCCGTAATCGGCCATGGCGTCCTCGTCGTCGGACGTGTTGCAGATCTCGGTCCAGTGCTTGTCTGTTTCGGCAAGCGCTTCGAGGACGATTTTGACCTGGCTGGCTGTTAGTTCGAGTTTCATGGTTTCCATATGGAACTCCTGTTTTTTGCTGAATTCCCGCGTGGCGGACATGGCCATTTCTTGAAGAAGCCTCTTGTATTTGTCAAGGGGCATGCTCCTTGACGGAGCAATCACATGGCGATTCTTGCCATCTGGACCGATCTGCAAATCGCCAGGAACATAAGCCCTTTTTTGAATCGCCACACTCATCCGCCAACAGGGCGATGCTTGATGCCGTCAGCGGCGAACATCTCAAGCCTTATCCGCCTTCCCCGCCGCGCTCGCAAACTTCGCGAGCCACGTATCGACCGCCGACGGCTGCCGGCTCTCGTCCTCCGCGCGCTCCTTGCGACGAATCGCGTTGCGCACGACGTGCGCGCCGACATAACGGATCGGCTCCGGCGGGAAATGGCCGATCGGGCCGCGCACGATGGGGCTGCGCGTCCACGCGTTGTCGAGGCCGAGCACGAGCGACGACAGGATCTGCCCGCCCATGTAGGTTGGCCCGACGCCGTTGCCAGAATAGCCGAAGCCGTAGAACACGTTCGGCGCATCGTCGAGGCGGCCGAAGAACGGAAAACCCGTCACCGAGCGATCCGACGGCCCGTTCCAGCTCGCGGTGATCGGCACGCCCGCCAGCGACGGGAAGAATTCGCGCAGGCTGCGCGTGAGCTGCGCCTCGTACGGCGAGCGGCGGTCGAACACGGGCGCGATGCGGCTGCGCCACGAGAACGTGTTGCCGCCTTTGCCGAGCATAAGCCGGCCATCGACGGTCGTGCGGTAGTAGTACACGAAGATCCGCGAATCGAGCACCGACACGCCGTCCACCAGCCCGGTCTGCTCCAGCAGATCCGGACATTTCTCGGTGATGACCATGTCGCTCGACACGACCGCGATCGTCCGTTCGAACTGCGGAAAGCGGCTCGCCATCCACGCGTTGATCGCGAACACGAGCTTGCCCGCGCTCACGCTGCCGGACGGCGTGCGCACGACGACCGGCTGGCCGGGCGTGAAGTCGAGCATCGGCGTGCGCTCGTAGATCCGGATGCCCATCGCAAGCGCGACGCGGCGCAGCCCGCGCACGAGCTTGCCGGGATGGACGGTCGCGGCGATCGGCGAGTAGACGCCGTGGAGATTGCGCGCGGAGCCCGAGCGGCGTGCGATGTCGGCGGGCGGCAGCGGCTCGTAGCTGTGGATGCCGCACGCGGCGAGCGCGTCGAGCACCGGCGCGAGCGTGCCGACCTGCGCACGCGACGTCGCGGTGTACAGCGTGCCGTCGAGCCGCAGTTCGGCATCGATGGCGTGCGTGCGACAGAAATCGGCGATGTGCTGCACGGCCGCTTCCGATGCCTTCACGAGCCGGATCGCCTCGGCTTCGCCGAACAGCCGCCGCAGCGTCAGGAATTTCGCGGACCACGTGAGCAGGCAGCCGCCGTTGCGGCCGCTCGCGCCGGCGCCGCACAGGTCGGCTTCGAGGATCGCGATGTCGAGCGCGGGGTGCTGCTGCTTCGCCTGGATCGCGGTCCAGAGGCCCGTGAAGCCGCCGCCGACGATACACACGTCGGCCTGCGTCGCGCCTTGCAGCGCGGGGGCGAGGTCGCCGTCGTTGAGCAGCGCTTGTTCGATCCAGAAGGGGCGCATCGGGTGTCGTATCAGTGAGGATGAGGTTGCCGTGCCGCAGCCCGAATGTAGCCGCGCTTTTTTGACCGCCTGATAAAAACCACGCCGCAGCCCGAGGCGGCCGGGTGGTCGCCACCCATCATGGTCATCGCGCCTCGAACTTTGCCTTCTGTTCTCTGCATGTTGTTGACAATCTACAAATACTCCCTTTTAATGTCAAGCCTGAAAACACTTCCCATCGGCGCGGCGCGGGCGCCGACGGCTTACCCCTTCGATCGGAAAGGACTGAACGTCATGACTGAAACGCCTGTATCCGTGGAAGTGAATGGGCGCCGCTACAACTGGATGAGCCGGCCCGTGGTGGTCGTCTGCGTCGATGGCTGCGCATACGAATATCTGGAGGAAGCGACCGAGGCCGGCGTCGCGCCGTTCCTGCGCACGCTGCTGAAGCCGGGCACGGCGCTCAAGGGCGAGTGCGTGGTGCCGAGCTTCACGAACCCGAACAACCTGTCGATCGTCACCGGCGTGCCGCCGGCGATCCACGGGATCAGCGGCAACTACTTCTACGATCGCGACACCGGCACCGAGGTGCTGATGAACGATCCGAAATACCTCGTCGCGCCCACCGTGCTCGCGGCCTTCGCCGAACAGGGCGCGCGCGTCGCGGTCGTCACCGCGAAGGACAAGCTGCGCCGCCTGCTCGGCAAGGGGCTGAAGGGCGTCTGCTTCTCGTCGGAAAAGGCCGACGAAGCGAGCGTCGCCGAAAACGGCATCGACAACGTGCTGGAGCTGGTCGGCAAGCCGGTGCCCAGCGTGTACAGCGCGGATCTGTCCGAATTCGTGTTCGCGGCCGGCGTGCGCCTGCTCGAGACGCGCCCGATCGACCTGATGTACCTGTCGACCACCGACTACGTGCAGCACAAGTGCGCGCCCGGCACGCCCGGCGCGAACGCGTTCTACGCGATGATGGACACCTACCTGCAACGCCTCGACGCACTTGGCGCGATCGTCGCGATCACCGCCGATCACGGGATGAACGCGAAGCACGACGACACGACCGGCGAGCCGAACGTGATCTATCTGCAGGAGCTGTTCGACGAATGGCTCGGCCCCGATGCGGCGCGCGTGATCCTGCCGATCACCGATCCATACGTCGTGCACCACGGCGCGCTCGGTTCGTTCGCGACCGTCTACGTGCCGGCGACGGCCGACACCGATGCGCTGCGCGCGCGGCTCGCCGCGGTCGACGGCATCGAGGTCGTGCTGGCGGGCGCCGAAGGCTGCGCGCGCTTCGAGCTGCCGCCCGCGCGGATGGGCGACCTGATCGTGATCTCGAAGCAGGACGTCGTGCTCGGCACGCGCCGCATCAAGCACGACCTGTCGGGCCTCGACGTGCCGCTGCGCTCGCACGGCGGGATCTCCGAGCAGATCGTGCCGCTGATTTTCAGCAAGCCGGTTGCGGCCCACGTCACGGGCCGAGCGCGGCTGCGTAACTTCGACGTCATCGACATCGCGCTCAACCATCTGCAGTGACGCAGACGATCCGCCAGGAGACTGTCATGAACGCCATTGCAGCATCGGCCGATGTCCGCACGCCACATCGTGAAGCACTGCGAATCGACGGTGAAAAGATCTATCGCGACGCGGTGATCGACGTACGCAACCCGTACGACGGCGCGCGGGTGGGCACCGTGCCGAAGGCGACGCTCGACGACGTACGCCGCGCATTCGCGGTCGCGCGTGCGTACCGGCCGACGCTCACGCGCCACGAGCGCGCGGCGATCCTGCGCCGCGCGGCCGACATCGTGCGTGCGCGCACCGCGGAGATCGCGGCGCTGATTACGGCCGAGGCCGGCTTGTGCATCAAGGATTCGACGTACGAAGCGGGCCGCGTGGCCGACGTGCTGACGTTCGGCGCCGGCGAAGTGCTGAAGGACGACGGGCAGATCTTCTCGTGCGATCTGACGCCGCACGGCAAGAAGCGCCGTGTGTACACGCAGCGCGACCCGCTGCTCGGCGTGATCTCGGCGATCACGCCGTTCAATCATCCGATGAACCAGGTCGCGCACAAGATCGTGCCGTCGGTCGCGACGAACAACCGGATCGTCGTGAAGCCGTCGGAGAAGGTGCCGCTGTCGTGCTACCTGTTCGCGGACCTCCTGTACGAGGCCGGCCTGCCGCCGCAGATGCTGCAGGTGATCACCGGCGACCCGAAGGAGATCGCCGACGAGCTGATTACGAACCCGGCGATCGACATGATCACGTTCACCGGCGGCGTGTCGATCGGCAAGTCGATCGCCGCGCGGATGGGCTACCGGCGCGCGGTGCTCGAACTCGGCGGCAACGATCCGATCATCGTGATGGAAGATGCCGATCTCGACGAGGCGAGCACGCTCGCGGTGTCGGGCTCGTACAGGAATTCGGGGCAGCGCTGCACGGCGATCAAGCGGATGCTCGTGCACGAGGCGGTCGCCGATCGCTTCACGGAGCTGGTCGTCGAGAAGACGCGCGCGTGGTCGTACGGCGATCCGTCCGATCCGTCGGTCGACATGGGCACGGTGATCGACGAAGCGGCCGCGAAGTTCTGCGAGCAGCAGGTGAACGACGCGCTCGTGCGTGGGGCGCGGCTGCTGGTCGGCAACGTGCGCGACGGCGCGCTGTATGCGCCGACCGTCGTCGATCGCGTGACGCCCGACATGCCGCTGGTGAAGCACGAAACCTTCGGGCCGGTGTCGCCGATCATGCGCTTTCGCGACATCGACGAAGCGATCCGGATGTCGAACAGCACCGACTACGCGCTGTCGTCGTCGGTATGCACGAACCGCTTCGACCACATCACGCGCTTCATCACCGAGCTGGAAGTTGGCAGCGTGAACGTGCGCGAGGTGCCCGGCTATCGGCTCGAACTGACGCCGTTCGGTGGCGTGAAGGATTCGGGGCTTGGGTACAAGGAAGGCGTGCAGGAAGCGATGAAGAGCTTCACGAATACGAAGACGTATTCGCTGCCGTGGTAAGCGGCATGTAAGGCGCGCGCGCCGGCGTGGCGGCCGGTGCGGGCGTTATTCGATCGGCTCATATCGTTAGCGGATTTGCGTTTTTGCCGCACCCAGACGCATCGGTAGAATTCGCGGACCTCTCGAACGGCGCAGGCGCGTCGGCGGGACGATCCTCTCCAATCATTCGGGGTCCGCACCATGAAATTCCTCCGCTCCATCCTGGTCGTCGCGTTGCTGCAGGCCGTCGCGGCCACCAGCGCGCTGGCTGCCGACGACCTGTCGCAGATCAAGTCGACCGGCGTGTTCCGCGTCGGCACCGAAGGCACCTACGCGCCGTTCACGTACCACGACGAGACCGGCAAGCTGACGGGGTTCGACGTCGACATCGCGACCGCGATCGCGCAGCGCCTCGGCGTGAAACCGCAGTTCGTCGAAGGAAAATGGGACGGGCTGATCGCGGGCCTCGACGTGAACCGCTACGACGCGGTCGTCAACGAAGTGTCGATCACCGACGCGCGCAAGGCGAAATACGATTTCTCGACGCCGTACATCACGTCGCACGCGGTGCTGATCGTGCGCGCGGACAACACGACGATCCGCTCGTTCGACGACCTGAAGGGCAAGAAGTCCGCGAACACGCTGACCAGCAATTTCGGCAAGCTCGCGGCCGCGCACGGCGCCGACGTGGTGCCGGTGCAGGGCTTCAACGAATCGATCGACCTGCTGACGTCGGGCCGCGTCGATGCGACGATCAACGATTCGCTGTCGTACCTCGATTTCCGCAAGCACAAGCCCGACGCGAAACTGAAGATCGCGGCGACCGACAAGACCGGCGCGGGCGACGCATCCGGCGTGCTGCTGCGCAAGGGCAGCCCCGCGCTGGTGGCCGCGATCGACAAGGCGCTCGCGGACATCAAGGCGGACGGCACCTACGCGAAAATCTCGCAGAAGTACTTCGGCCGCGACGTGTCGCAGCCGTGACGCGAGGCTGAACGATGCCGGCCTGGCTGCACCTGATGGTGGAATCGTTGCGCCCCCTGCTCGTCGCGGGGCTCGTGTTTACGGTTCCGCTCACGCTCGCGTCGTTCGCGATCGGCCTGTTGCTCGCGTTCGGCGCGGCGCTCGTGCGGCTGTTCGGGCCGCGTTGGGCGCAGGCGGTCGTGCGGTTCTATATCTGGCTGTTCCGCGGCTCGCCGCTGCTCGTGCAGTTGTTCGTGATCTTCTACGGATTGCCGAACGTCGGCATCGTGCTCGATCCGCTGACGGCCGCCGTGATCGGCTTCTCGCTGAACGTCGGCGCGTACAACGCGGAGGTGATCCGCGGCGTGATCGAGTCGATCCCGAAAGGGCAGTGGGAAGCCGCGTACTCGATGGCGATGACGCGCGCGCAGGCGCTGCGCCGCGCGATCCTGCCGCAGGCCGCGCGCGTCGCGCTGCCCGCGCTGTCGAATTCATTCATCTCGCTCGTGAAGGACACGTCGCTCGCGGCCGTGCTGACAGTCCCCGAGATCTTCCAGGCCGCGCAACGCATCGCGGCCGTGACCTACGAGCCGCTGATCCTCTATACCGAAGCCGCGTTGATCTATCTGCTGTTCAGCTCGGTGCTGTCGTCGCTGCAACGCCGGCTGGAGCTTCGCTTCGGCCGCCACGCGCTGTTCCACGCGGAGTTGCGATGATCCGCCTTGAACGCATCGACAAGTCGTTCGGCGCGCATCGCGTGCTGAGCGGCATCGACCTCGCGTTGCAGCCGGGCAGCGTGACCGCATTGATCGGCCCGTCCGGCAGCGGCAAGAGCACGCTGCTGCGCTGCGTAAATCTGCTCGAAGTGCCGGAGGCCGGCGCGCTGGTCGTCGGCGATGCGCGCATCGACTTCGTGCCGGCGCACCGGCCGTCGCGCGACGCGGTGTTCGCGGTGCGCAAGCAGACCGGCATGGTGTTCCAGAACTTCCAGTTGTTTCCGCACCTGAGCGTCGTGCAGAACGTGATGGAGGGGCTCGTGACCGTGCAGCGCTGGCCACGCGAACAGGCGCGCCAGCGGGCGCTCACGCTGCTCGACAAGGTCGGCATCGCGGACAAGGCCGACGCATGGCCGGCCACGCTGTCGGGCGGACAACAGCAGCGCGTGGCGATCGCGCGGGCGCTCGCGCCGTCTCCGCAGGTGCTGTTGTGCGACGAGCCGACGTCGGCGCTCGATCCGGAGCTGTCGGTCGAAGTGGTCGAGGTGCTGCGCCAGCTCGCGCGCGAAGGCACGACGATGCTGATGGCCACGCACGACCTGCGTCTGGCCGCGTCGATCGCGCACGATGCGGTGTTCCTCGCCGACGGCCGCATCGTCGAAGCCGGGCCATCGCGCGACGTGTTCGGCCGGCCACGCGATCCGCGCACCGCGAAATTCGTCGCGACGCTCGCGCAACGCGCGCCGGTGTTCTGACGCGACACGCGGTACGCGATGCCGTGATGCTCAGCCCGGCGCGGACCCGTCGAGCACGGCGGCGACGATCGCCTCCGGCGCATCCTCCTGCACCAGATGGCCCGCGTGTGGGACCCGGATCAGCTTGCCGTTCGCGATGCGATCGGCCAGCGCCTGCCCTTGCTCGAGCGGGATCCACATGTCGTCCTCGCCCCACACGATCCGCACCGGAAAGTCCGGCGGCGCGTAGCGGGCCTCCGCTTCCTCGATGTAGCGCTGGCGCATCTGCGCGATCTGGCGATAGAACGCGGCCTGGCCGGCCGGCGTGAACCATGGCTCGCGGTAGATCGACAGCACGTCGTCGCGCAACGGCCGCGCGACCGCCTGGCCGATATAGGCCGACAGGAGCGCGTGATGCGCGTACGCGGGCAAGCCGGTGAACGCGGCTCCGTGCTGCGCGACGTGGCGCACGAACGGCGACCCTTGCGGCGCGATCGCGACCGGATTCACGAGCGTGAGGTCCGCATAGGCGATGCCGTCGAGAAAGTGCGCGCGCAGCACGGTAGCGCCGCCGTAGTCGTGCGCGAGCACGCGCGGCCGCGACAGTTTCCACTCATTCAGCAGCGCGCCGAACAGCGCGTTCTGGCGGCCCAGCGATACGTCCGCGTCCGGCATGTCGGACCGGCCGTAACCGAGCAGGTCGTAGAAATACACGCGATGGCGCCGCGCGAGCCACGGCGCGATCCGGCGCCATACCTGCGACGAAAACGGCGTGCCGTGCACGAGGACGAGCGGCGGGCCTTCGCCGAGCGTGCCCCATGCAATCCGGTGGCCTTCGAAATTGAAGCGGTTCGGGAGTTCGAGCATCGGCTTCTCCGTGATAACCTGTTTCGGTTGTTAAAAGGTTACGCCGGATTCTCCGGATATGAAACCGATAGGTGAAAATAAATGGTTACTCGATCCGACCCGGCGCGACATGAGCACGAATGGCGCGCGGCCGATTTCGTCGGCGGCCATCCGGCGCTCGACTTCCTGAACACGGTGGCCGACACGGGCAAGACGCGCGACGAGGAGAAGCTCGTCGACTGGCCGGCCGTGCGCGCGTGGGCAGCGAAGGCGGGGGTGCTGGCGCCGGACGATCTGGCGCGGCTGCTGCGTCATCCTCGGCAGGACGGCCCCGACGAGCTGGCGGCGCTGCACCGCTTTCGCGACGACGCGTACGTCGCGATCGCGCATCTGACGACCGAAGGCGGCGGCAGCGCGGGCGCGCGTGCGGCGGACCGGCTCGCGGTGACGATCCGCGAGGCGATCGGGCGCAGTGCGTTCGACGCGGTCGGCGGCCGTTTCGCGTGGCGGCTCGACGCGCGTACCGCGTCGCGCTGGATCGATGCGGTCGCGCTCGGTTTCGAGCATCTGATGCGCAGCGACGATTTCGCGCGCGTGCGGCAGTGCGGCCGGTGTACGTGGTTCTTCGTCGATCGCGGCCGCGGCGTCGGCCGGCGCTGGTGCGACATGCGCACGTGCGGGAATCGCGCGAAGGTGGAGGCGTTCAGGGAGCGGTGACGCGCGCGTCGCGACGGTTGCCGCGCCGCGCGTGCGTCATTGAGCGGTTTCGTGCGGCCGATGGTGGTCGGGCCATAACGTCGCGGCGATGAACAGCCCCGCTGCAAGGAACGGCGCACCGATCGCGAACAGGATGGCAGTGAGGCCCCAGCGATCCCAGAAGCGATCGACGAGCGCGCGCTCGGGGGTGACGGGGTCGTACAGTACGTTGACCGCGTCGCCTTCGTGCAGGCCCAGGTGCGACGACGCCGAGCCCTGGGCGAACGTGATCAGCCGACCGCTGTCGGTGGTGAACGCGACGACGGCCGCGTACGGCGCCGTGCGCGACCGCAACGACCGCCCGTTTTTCGCGATCTCGACCACATGGCCGGTCGAACGCGCATAGTGGTGGACGATCTGCCACTGATGCAGGCCGGCCGCGCCGGCGCCGGCGAGGAAGCCTGTGCCGATCGCGATCGGAATCAGCACGATCGCGATATCCCAGCGGCGCTGCGTCGGCTTGCGTGCGGCGCGGGGCGGCGCCGGGTCCGATTGGCGGCGGCGACGCTCGCCGGCAATCAGCAGGCCGCCGATCGCGAACGCCGCGACGGCGAGCAGCGCCGGCACGGCCACCGGAAACCAGCGTTGCGTGAAATCGTCGATCAGCGCGAGGCGCTCGGGGTGGTCGGGGTCGAGCAGGACGTCGACGTTTTCGCCGATGTCGTAGGCGGGGACCGTCGACGCGGTATTGCCGGCGACTTCGCGGCGCTGGCCGTCGTTCGCGAGGTACGCGACGATCGGGCGGTACGCGCGCATCGCATCGCTGTCCTGGACGATGCGCACGACCGTGCCCGGCGCGCGGACCAGGTGCCCGGGTTCCCGGCTGGCGGTGATGGCCAGTGCGCCGGCCAGCACGGACAGGACGACCCCGATCATCAGCGCGACCAGCGCGTTCTTACCCGGCATGACGCGATCCGGTTCGTGCGTCGCGCGGATTCGGGTGTGCCCGGGTGAGCGGCCCATCGCGACGGACAGGCCGATATTGGCGCAACCATGCCCTCTGAATGGTCGCGCGTCGTTCACATGCTTCCATGTCTGACGTCCCATGCTCTCTCAGTGCCGGCGGGCCAACGACGATGCCTGGCGCCGGTCGTGTGATATTTGTCGGACGATTCTAGCGGAAACGATGCGCGACGGGCGTGCGGTCGCGTACCGCCGCGAAGGGCGCACGCCGCGAGTGCGGCGCGCCAAAACGGAAAAAGGCCGGTCAGCTTTCGCTGACCGGCCTTTGGAATTCCTGGTGGGGCGTGAGTGACTCGAACACTCGACCTACGGATTAAGAGTCCGCTGCTCTACCAACTGAGCTAACGCCCCCCAACAGAAGAAAGATTATGCCGGGGTTTTCAGGGCATGGCAAGCCCTTTCTGCAGATTTCCTGAAAATATTTCGTCAAGACAACGGCGGCTGTCGGCGCGGTAACGAGCGGTCGCAGTTTGCGCGCTCCCGGTATGATGACGCCACACGCGTTGCGCGGCGGTCGCGCAACGTTTTCTGGACATTCGAAGATGGACGAAAACGCAGTCCGCGAATTGCTGGATCGCCTGCTGGCCCCGTGGGTCCGCTCGCTGGGTCTGGTCCCCGTGTCGATCGGCGACGATAGCGTCACGCTGCGCCTGCCGTTTTCCGGCGAGTTCCGTCATTCGGGCGGCGTGATCTGCGGCCAGGTGTTCACGGCGGCCGCCGACACCGCGATGGTGGTCGCGATCTCGGCCGCGCTGGGCGAATTCCGGCCGATGACGACGGTGTCACTGAACACGAATTTCATGCGTCCGGTGCGCAAGGGCGACGTGCTCGTCACCGCGCGCGTGCTGCGGATGGGCCGCAACCTCGTGTTCGGCGAAGTCGAACTGTTCGACGAGGACGGCACGATGGCCGTTCACGCGACGTCGACCTACGCGCTCATCAGCTGAGCGGCGCGATGTTCGACCAGATCGTCTTCGCGGGCGGCGGCAATCGTTGCTGGTGGCAAGCCGGCTTCTGGGACGTCGCGCAGCCGGCCCTCGGCCTGCGCCCGCGCGTGATCACCGGCATCTCGGCCGGCGCGGCGACCGCATGCATGCTGTATACGCGCGACGCCGCGTGGGTGATGCGCTATTACGAAGAGGCGCTGCGCCACAACCGGAAGAATGCGTACTGGGGCAACCTGTTCGGGCGCGAGCCCGTGTTTCCGCATTACCGGATCTACCGTCAGGCGCTGCTCGACATCTACGGCGAGCCGTTCGCGAAGCTCGCCGCTGCGCCGGAGATCCGCATCGGCGTGTCGCACGTGCCGCGCTGGCTCGGCGCGCGCAGCGCGGTGGCCGCCGGCCTCGTCGCATACAACATCGAAAAGTACGTGCGCAAGACGCTGCACCCGACGCTCGGGCGCACGCTCGGCTTTCGGCCCGAATTCGTGCGCGCGCAGGCCTGCATGCACGTCGACGAACTCGCCGACCTGATCCTGCAGTCGTCCTGCACGCCGCCGTTCACGCCGGTACTGCGGCGCGGCGGCCGGCCGGTGCTCGACGGCGGGATGGTCGACAACGTGCCGGTCGATGCGCTCGACCCGTCGCCGGGCGACGTGCTGGTGCTCGTCACGCGGCTGTATCCACGTCCGCAGATGTTCACGGTCGCGCATGGCGACCAGCGGCGGCTGTATGTGCAGCCGTCGAGCAAGGTGCCGATTTCGAGCTGGGACTACACGAGCCCGTCGCAGATGCGGCATGCGTACGATCTCGGGCGGCGCGACGGCGAGCACTTTCTCACGCGCGTCGGCGCGATGACGGGCGGCCGCGTGGCCGCCTGACGAACGATCGGGAAGGGAGTAAAGGGCAAAAGGGGCCGCGCGACGCGCGCAGCCCGTGCGATCAGCGCTTGCGGATCGGCGTCAGCGCTTCCGGGTTGGCGACGCTCGACATGTCGCCGTCGTCGAACGCGAGAATGTTGCGGAATGCGGCACTGAAATACAGCTCGTAGCTTTCGCGTTCGACGTAGCCGATGTGCGGCGTGCAGATCACGTTTTCCATCCGCAGCAGGCTGTAGCCCTGCAGGATCGGCTCGCTTTCGAACACGTCGATCGCGACCATCCCCGGACGGTTGTGCGACAGCGCGTTGACGAGCGCGTTTTCCTCGAGCAGCTCGGCGCGGCTCGTGTTGACGAGCAGCGACGTCGGCTTCATCCGCATCAGGTCTTCCTGCTTCACGATCCCGCGCGTGTCGTCGTGCAGGCGCAGGTGCAGCGACAGCACGTCGCTCTGTTCGAACAGCGCCTCGCGGCTGTCGGCGGCCGTGTAGCCGTCGGCGCGCGCGGCTTCGAGCGAATGCTCGCGGCCCCAGATCAGCACGTTCATCCCGAACGCCTTGCCGTAGCCGGCGACGAGCCGGCCGATTTTGCCGTAGCCCCAGATGCCGAGCGTCTGGCCGCGCAGCACCTGACCGAGGCCGAAGTTCGGCGGCATCGCCGACGTCTTCAAGCCCGACTGCTGCCAGGCGCCCTGCTTCAGGTTCGCGACGTATTGCGGGATGCGGCGCTGGGCGGCCATCACGAGCGCCCAGGTCAGCTCGGCCGGCGCGACCGGCGAACCGGTGCCTTCGAGCACCGCGACGCCGCGATCGGTACACGCGTCGAGATCGATGTGGCTCGACACGCGGCCGGTCTGGCTGATCATGCGCAGGTTCGGCAGCTTGGCCAGTAGCTGGGACGTAATCGGGGTCCGTTCACGAATCAGCACGAGCGCCTCGACTTCGGCCAGACGGCTGGCGAGCTGTCCGAGGCCGCGCACCGTATTGTTGAAGACCTTTACGTCGTGGCCGGCGAGCATCTCGAAGCAGTTCAGCTTGCGGACGGCGTCCTGGTAGTCGTCGAGGATGGCAATTTTCATGGTGAACGGGGTGTCGCGCGTTGAAAGCGGCAAGGGCGGCGGCGCAGCTTGCGCGGCCGTCTCGCCCGGCCGGGGCCGACATGATGCAACGTCGGCCGCCTTGGTGGTGTCTTTTTAACAGGTTGTTACGCTCCGCCGCAATCGGCCCTGCCGCCCCCGGCGCCGCTCCCGGCCCGTGCAAACGGGTGCGCTGTTGTGTCGCATCAAACACGTCCTTTCTGATTCGGCCGTTTACTCGCCGAGGTTCACCCAATTGTTGCTTCAAGCAGAATAATTGGATCAAGTATCCGCAGAAGGCGAGGATTTTTGACTATTTTTATCGTCAACCGGCGCCTTGTTGAGCAACTCTGCATCATTTCCGCTGTCGTAGGAGAATTACGCATTTGCTTCATCTTTTTGAAGTTGTAACAGCGGCAGGAGTCGTTTATGGATCATTTGCAGTCGATGCGCGTGTTCGTCAAGGTTGCAGATCTCGGCAGTTTCGCGCGGGCCGCGAGCGCAATGGATATCTCCAACGCGGTCGCGACGCGCCACGTCGCCGATCTGGAAGGCCGGCTCGGCACGCGTTTGCTTAACCGCACCACGCGCAGCCTCTCCCTGACGGAGTCGGGTCAGGTTTATCTGGAGCGTGCCCGCCAGATCCTCGACGAGCTCGAGGACGTCGAGCAGATGGTCGTCGCACGCAATCACGAGCCGGTCGGCACGCTGCGCATCGTCGCGCCGGTCGTGTTCGGCCTGCACAACCTCGCGCCCGTGCTGCAGTCGTACACGGAGAATTTCCCGAAAGTGGTGCCGGATCTCACGCTGGTCGACCGACAGGTCGATCTGGTCGAGGAAGGCTTCGACGTCGGCATCGTCGTCACGCGCCAGATGCGTAGCGCGAGCATCGTCACCCGGCGTCTGACCACCGGCTGCATGACCGTGTGCGCGACGCCCAGCTATCTGGAGAAGCACGGCGTGCCGATTCATCCGGAGCAGCTCGCCGAGCACCCGGCCCTGAGCCTGCCGACCGAATACTGGGGCGACGAGCGCGTGTTCACGGGGCCGGACGGCGAAGTGCGCGTGCGCCCGACCAACGTGATCGTCGCGAACAACACCGCGATGCTGCGCCAGTTCGCGTTGCTCGGGATGGGCGTCGCGATCCTGCCGAGCTACCTGATCGGCAGCGACATCGCGCGCGGCGCGCTCGTGCGGCTGCTGCCGGATTTCCGCCTGCCGCAGGTCGAGATCAACATCGCGTACCCGAGCCGGCGCCATCTGCCGGCGAAGGTGCGGACGTTCATCGATCACCTCGTCGAGCATTTCAGCCACTCGACCGACGCGACGATGGGCGAACAATGGGCCGCGCAGAGCGCGCCGCCGATCGGTGTCGAGATGCGTGCCGAGCCGCTCCCCGAATCGACCGGTCCGAACCTGCAGCCGCGTGTGGCGCGCTCGCCGCGCACGCGCGTGGCGATGCCGTCGCCGCTGTAACGGGGCGGCGCCCGGTAGCGTTACGGCCGGCGCAAATAAAAAACGCGGATCGATCGATCCGCGTTTTTTCATGGCTGCGTGCCGGCGCCGGGCACGCTCGAAGCGGCGCCCGGCGGCCGGGCCGTCACGAACCCGTCTTGCGCGCCGTCGTCTTGCGCGCCGTCGTCTTGCGGGCGGCGGTCTTGCGTGCCGGCGCCGGTTTCTCTTCGGCGCCTTCGGTCACGGTTTCGGCATCCTTCGTCGCCGATTTGGCCGTCTTCTTCGCGGCGGCCGCCTTCGGTTCCTTCTTCTCGAACTCGAAGCCGATCTTGCCGTCCGGCTGCTTCACGAGGAACGCCTTGAAGTTGCGGCCGGTACGCGACGACTTGAAGCCCGGCAGCAGATCCGTACGGCCGTCGGCCAGCAGCTTGCCCATCTGCTCGCGCGTGATTTCCTGCTGCAGGATCACCTTGCCGGAGCGGAAGTCGCAGGTCTTCGGGTTCGCGACCGAGTGCTCGCACACGTAGCTCATCCCGTGCTCGAACACGCGGCCCTTGCACTTCGGGCACGCGCCGACCGGTTCCTGCGCGGAGAAGTCGGGCGCTTCGCCTTCCTCGCCGCCCTGGTCCTGGCCGAAATCGAACTCGAGCTTGTAGTTCTTCGTCTCGTCGTCGAAGGACAGCTTGAGGATCGCCGAGAACGGGCGGCCCATCTTGCTGCGGAATCCGGACAGCGGCCCGATTTCCTTCTTCTGCAGCAGTTCTTCGACTTCCGGGATCTCGAATTGCCGGCTGCCCGGGATCTTCGAAATTGAGAAGTCGCACTTCGTGCACGCGAAGCGGCGGTAGTTTTCCTTCACCTGGCCGCCGCAGTTCGGGCACGGCGTCTGAAGGGTCGCGTAGTCGCCGGGAATCGTGTCGGAATCGTATTCCTTCGCACGCTTGACGATCTGCTGCGTCATGCGGGCGATTTCCTGCATGAACGCGTCGCGGCCGAGATTGCCGCGCTCCATCTGCGACAGCTTGTATTCCCATTCGCCGGTGAGCTCGGGCGCGGTGAGTTCCTTCACGCCGAGGCCGCGCAGCAGCGTCATTAGCTGGAACGCCTTCGCGGTCGGGATCAGTTCGCGGCCTTCGCGCAGCAGGTACTTCTCGCCGAGCAGGCCTTCGATGATCGCCGCGCGCGTCGCCGGCGTGCCGAGGCCCTTGGCGGCCATCGCCTCGCGCAGCTCGTCGTCCTCGACCAGCTTGCCCGCGCCTTCCATCGCGGACAGCAGCGTCGCTTCCGAGTAGCGTGCGGGCGGCTTCGTCACGAGTGCGACGGCGGCGATTTCGTCCGTTTTCACCTTCTCGTCCTTCTGCACCGGCACGAGGTTCGCGTCCGCGCCTTCGGCGTCGCGGCCGTACACCTGCAGCCAGCCCGGCTCGACGAGCACCTTGCCCTCGGTCTTGAAGTGATGGCCGGCGACTTCGGTGATCCGCGTCGTCACGCGGAATTCGGCCGCCGGGAAGAACACCGCGAGGAAGCGCTTCACGACCAGGTCGTACAGCTTCTGCTCCGGTTCGGACAGCGACTTCGGCGCCTGCAGCGTCGGGATGATGGCAAAGTGGTCGCTGATCTTCGAGTTGTCGAAGATCCGCTTGTTCGGCTTCACCCAGCCCTTGTCGAGCACCTGCTTCGCATGCGGCAGGTAGTTGTTGCTTTCCTTGAGCATCTCGAGCGTGGACTGGACCGTCGACAGGTAGTCTTCCGGCAGCGCGCGCGCGTCGGTACGCGGGTAGGTCAGCACCTTGTGCTTTTCATACAGCGCCTGCGCGAGGCCGAGCGTGTTCTTCGCGGAGAAGCCGAAGCGCCCGTTCGCCTCGCGCTGCAGGCTCGTCAGGTCGAACAGCAGCGGCGACAGTTGCGTCGACGGCTTCGATTCCTCGGACACCGTGCCGACCTGGTCGCGGCAGGCGGCGACGATCGTTTCGGCGGCCGGCAGGCTCCACAGGCGGGAGTCGCGCTTTTCCGGATCGAATTCGTCGCGCTTGAATTTGGGGTCGTACCACTTGCCTTCGTAGAAGCCGCCCGCGCACGCGAATTCGGCCTTCACTTCCCAGTAGTCGCGCGGGACGAAGCGGCGGATTTTCTCTTCGCGTTCGACGACGATCGACAACGTTGGCGTCTGAACGCGGCCGACGGTGGTCAGGAAGAAGCCGCCGCCCTTGCTGTTGAACGCGGTCATCGCGCGGGTGCCGTTGATCCCGACGAGCCAGTCGGCTTCCGAGCGGCAGCGTGCGGCGTCGGCGAGCGGCTGCATGTCCGAGTCGCTGCGCAGGTTCGCGAAACCGTCGCGGATCGCCTGCGGCGTCATCGATTGCAGCCAGAGCCGCTGGACCGGCTGCTTCGCCTTCGCGTGCTGCGCGATCAGGCGGAAAATCAGCTCGCCTTCGCGCCCCGCGTCACATGCATTGATCAGGCGGTCGACGTCCTTGCGCTTCATCAGCTTCGTGAGGACCTTCAGGCGCGACTCGCTTTTTGCGATCGGGTTCAGGTCGAAATGCGGGGGGATGACGGGTAGATGCGCGAAGCTCCATTTCCCGCGCTTGACCTCGTACTCCTCCGGGGCGGCGATTTCCAGCAGGTGGCCGACAGCGGACGAAAGAACGAAATCGTCGCTCTCGTAATACTCGTCATGCTTGGTAAAGCCGCCCAAAGCGCGTGCGATGTCGTTCGCGACAGAAGGCTTTTCCGCAATGATCAGTGCTTTGGACATGACAGGTGTGTGTTGGTAGACCGGGTTCGCCGGTGTAGGTCCCTTTTACGACCGCTTTATAGCACACGCCGCAGCGACGGCGGCTCAGCGTGTAAAAAGCGGCTCATCATAGAGGGGGGCCGCAACGGCGGCAAGCGCCGGGCGCGGCGGCGCGCGCAAACCCGCGCCAAACCGCCGCGCCGGCCCGCGAATTCAGGCTTCGACGTTCAGGACGTCGCGCAATTTCGGTGCGTGCGGCGCACCAGGCACCGCGCTCAGGTCGGACAGCATGCGCTCGACGATCGCCGCGTGCGGCAGCACCGTGCCGAAGAAGCGTGCGG
This sequence comes from Burkholderia sp. LAS2, assembly GCF_018417615.1. Lineage (NCBI taxonomy): Bacteria > Pseudomonadati > Pseudomonadota > Betaproteobacteria > Burkholderiales > Burkholderiaceae > Burkholderia > Burkholderia sp. LAS2. Next base: position 423,335 of record NZ_CP071052.1, on the reverse strand, counting down.
TGTGCGCATCCTCGATCAGGATGGTCGGGAAGTTCTCGACGTCGAGATCGTCGAGCCGGTCGGCATGGGTTTCGATGTCGATCCACGCGAAGCAGGCGTCCGGATGCGCGTCGGCGAGCTGGTCGAAGGCGGTCCGGTAGTCGCGGCACGTGCCGCACCAGTCGGCGCACAGGCACGCGACCAGCAACGTGCCGGGATCGGCGAGGCGCTCGGCGATCCGATCTGCGTCGGTGTCGAGATTCAGCGCGGGCATGGCATTCCTTGGGTAGCGTCGGCGGCCGGGCCGCCCCTATGCCGGGGAATGTAGCACGCCCCGCGCGGACGGGGTGGGCGCCGCATCAAGCCGCGCGAAGCGTCCGCCGGGGACACTGGCGACGCGGCCGGCCAGTTCCAGCGCGAGCAGCGCGCCATGCAGCACGTCGTCGGACAGGCCGCTGTGCTCGGCGAGCCATTCATACGTCACGGGCCCGTATCCCAGCGCGGCGAGCACTGCCTGTTCCGACGGGTTGCCCGGTGGCCGGGCTTCGATGCGAGGGGGCGGCGGCGCGCCCGCGACGGCGCGATCCGTTGGCGCGACGCCGGCAGCTTCGGGTTCGCGAATCGCACCGGCGTTCTCGCCCCGGTTGCCGGCCCGCGTCGCGCCGCCCGTTGCGCGCGCGGCCGGCTCGCCCAGCCCGTATTCCTCGAGCACGTCGAGCGGCGCCGCGGTGAGCTTTGCGCCGTCGCGGATCAGCGCGTGGCAGCCCTGCGCGAGCGGGGCGTGGATCGAACCGGGCATCGCGAACACATCGCGCCCCAGTTCGTTCGCGAGCCGCGCGGTGATCAGCGAGCCCGAGCGCGGGGCCGCCTCGACGACGAGCGCGCCGATCGCCAGCGCGGCGATCAGCCGGTTGCGCTGCGGGAAATGTGCGGCGCGGGCCGGCGTGCCGAGCGGCCATTCCGACACGATCGCGCCGTGCGCGGCGATTTCGTGGGCGAGCGCACGGTGCCGCGCCGGATAGACGAGATCGGCGCCCGTCGCGATCACCGCGACGGTGCCCGACCGGCCGTCGAGCCCGCCACGATGCGCGGCGCCGTCGATCCCGAGCGCGAGGCCCGAGACGATCGTGAGGCCCGCGTCGGACAACGCGTGGGCGAAGTGCGCGGCGTCGGCGAGCCCTTGCGGCGTCGCATGGCGGCTGCCGACGATGGCGAGGCCGTGTGCGTGCAGCAGGTCGAGCCGCCCCTTTACATATAGCAGCGGCGGCGGATCGTGCAGGTCGCGCAGCCGCGGCGGGTAGGCCGGGTCGCTCAGCGTGACGAGCCCGTTGCCCGGCCCGTCGAGCCACGCGAGCACGGCGCGGGTGCGCGTGTCGAGATCGTCGCGCTCGCTTGCGCGCACGGCCTGCGCGGCGGCGGGGCTGCTCACGGCGGCGATGGCTTCGTCGGACGCGCGCAGCAACGCCGCCGGCGAGCCGAATGCCGCGAGCAGCGCCTGTAGCACGGCGGCCGAGAGGCCGGGCGCATGCGCGAGCTGCAGCCAGGCGCGCAGCGCGGCGGGCGTCAGCGCTTGCGGGGACATGAGGCGGCCCTCGAATGCGGCGTCCAGCGGAGCGCGTGGCGCCATGATAAAATTTTCATCATCCGAAATACTCGACAGGGCCGTGCGCGCAGGCGCCCGGCCGATTGCAGGAGGCGCGATCCGCGGCATTGATATGCCACGCATCCGCCTCATCTTCATTGCATCCCGGCGGCGGCGCCAGCCGGCCGGATGGCCGATGCGGCGCGCCGCTCCACCGAATACCGAACACCATGGCTTTGCTCAATATTCTTCATTACCCCGACAAGCGGCTGCACAAGGTCGCGAAGCCCGTCGACAAGGTCGACGACCGGATCCGCAAGCTCGTCGCCGACATGGCCGAGACCATGTACGCGGCGCCCGGCATCGGCCTGGCGGCCACCCAGGTCGACGTGCACGAGCGCGTGATCGTGATCGACGTCTCCGAGGAGAAGAACGAGCTGCGCGCGTTCATCAACCCGGAAATCGTGTGGTCGAGCGACGCGAAGCAGACCTACGAGGAAGGCTGTTTGTCGGTGCCCGGCATCTACGACGAAGTCGAACGTCCCGACCACGTGCGCGTGCGCGCGCTCAACGAGCAGGGCGAGACGTTCGAGCTCGACTGCGAAGGGTTGCTCGCGGTGTGCGTCCAGCACGAGATGGATCACCTGATGGGCCGCGTGTTCGTCGAATACCTGTCGCCGCTCAAGCAGACGCGTATCAAGACGAAGATGAAGAAACTCGAACGCGCGATGTGATGCGCGTGCGCCCAGCCCGACCCCGAACGCTGTCATGACCCATACGTTGCGCGTGATTTTTGCCGGTACGCCGGAATTCGCCGCGGCCGCTCTTGCCGCGATCCACGAGGCCGGTTTCCCGGTGCCGCTCGTGCTCACCCAGCCCGATCGCCCGGCCGGGCGCGGGATGAAACTCCAGGCGAGCGCGGTGAAGCGCTACGCCGTCGAGCACGGGATGACCGTCGCGCAGCCGCCGTCGCTGCGCCGCGCGGGCAAGTACCCGGCGGAGGCGGCCGACGCGATCGAGCTGCTGCGCACGACGCCGCACGACGTGATGGTGGTGGCCGCGTACGGCCTGCTGCTGCCGCAGGAAGTGCTCGACATCCCGCGCGCCGGCTGCATCAACATCCACGCGTCGCTGCTGCCGCGCTGGCGCGGCGCCGCGCCGATCCATCGTGCGATCGAGGCCGGCGACGCCGAGACGGGCGTTACGCTGATGCAGATGGACGTTGGCCTCGACACCGGCGCGATGATCGAGGAGGCGCGCCTCGCGATCGCGCCCGACGATACGACCGCGACGCTGCACGACCGGCTCGCCGCCGACGGCGCGCGGCTGATCGTCGACGCGCTCGTGCGGCTCGAGCGCGACGGCACGCTGCCGGCGACGCCGCAGCCGGCCGACGGCGTGACCTACGCGGAAAAGATCGGCAAGCACGAAGCGGCGCTCGACTGGCGCAAGCCGGCCGACGTGCTCGCGCGTCAGGTGCGTGCGTTCGATCCGTTCCCGGGCGGCGTCGCGACGCTCGACGGCGCGGCCATCAAGCTGTGGGCGGCCGAGCCCGTGGCTGCGCCGGCCACGATTGCCGACGCGGCGCCCGGCACGATCGTCGAAGCCGCGCCGGAAGGCGTGGTGGTCGCATGCGGTAGCGGCACGCTGCGCGTGACCCAGTTGCAGAAACCGGGCGGCAAGCGGCTGCCCGCGCGAGAATTCCTCGCCGGTTCGCCGCTCGCCGCCGGCCAGCGGTTCGCGCTGCCCGACGTGGACTGACACGGCCCGAGCGTCATTCGACCCGGTCCGCCGGCCCGGCGCAACTGGCCGGACGGCCGAGTCGCGCGGGGCGGCAGGCGCGCGTAGAATTTCCCTGCGCTCTCCGGTTTCGAGGTTTTCATGTTCGGCATCACCCATTTCGGCTTCTTCGTGTTCGCGGTTTTCCTGCTGAACATCACGCCCGGTCCCGATACGGCCTACATCGTCGGCCGCAGCGTCGCGCAGGGGCGCGGCGCGGGGCTGATGTCGGCGTTCGGCATTTCGGCCGGCTGCTGCGTCCATGCGCTCGCCTGCGCGTTCGGCCTGACCGCGCTGCTGGCCGCGTCGGCAACCGCGTTCACGGTGATCAAGCTGGTCGGCGCCGCGTACCTGATTTATCTCGGCGTGCGGATGATCATCGCGAAGCAGGCCGCCACGCCGTCGGGCGCCGAAGCCGCGCAGGCCGCGGCCGCCAAGCCGCTGCGCCAGCTGTTCATGCAGGGTTTCTGGACCAACGTGCTAAATCCGAAGGTCGTGCTGTTCTTCGTGTCGTTCTTTCCGCAGTTCGTATCGGCCGACAGCCCGCACAAGGCCTGGGCGTTCCTGACCCTCGGCGCGGTGTTCGTCGCGATGAGCACGGTCTGGACGAGCGTGGTCGCGTGGGTGGCGGGCAGCGTCACGCAGCGCTTTTCCGGCAAGCCGGGCGTCAGGAAGTGGCTCGACCGCACGGTCGGCAGCGCTTTCGTCGGGCTCGGCCTTCGTCTCGCCGCTTCGCAACGCTGAGATTGAATTTTTCCGGCAAGACCTTATCTAACAAATCACTTACAATTTTCCGCCGTGCGCTGTGATGCGCGGCGGGTCCCCTGACGGATAAGGAGTGGGTATGTTCAATTGGGTCAAAACGGCGATGCTGATGGCCGCGATCACGGCCCTGTTCATCGTGATCGGCGGGATGATCGGCGGCTCGCGCGGCATGACGATCGCGCTGCTGTTCGCGCTCGGCATGAATTTCTTCTCGTACTGGTTCTCGGACAAGATGGTGCTGCGCATGTACAACGCGCAGGAAGTCGACGAGAACACGGCGCCGCAGTTCTACCGGATGGTGCGCGAGCTGGCCACGCGCGCGAACCTGCCGATGCCGCGCGTCTACCTGATCAACGAGGATGCGCCGAACGCGTTCGCGACGGGCCGCAACCCGGAGCACGCGGCGGTCGCCGCGACGACGGGCATCCTGCGCGTGCTGTCGGAGCGCGAGATGCGCGGCGTGATGGCGCACGAGCTCGCGCACGTGAAGCACCGCGACATCCTGATCTCGACGATCACCGCGACGATGGCGGGCGCGATCTCGGCGCTCGCGAACTTCGCGATGTTCTTTGGCGGGCGCGACGAGAACGGCCGGCCGGCCAACCCGATCGCCGGTATCGCGGTCGCGTTGCTCGCGCCGATCGCCGGCGCGCTCATCCAGATGGCGATTTCGCGGGCCCGCGAGTTCGAGGCCGACCGCGGCGGCGCGCAGATTTCCGGCGATCCGCAGTCGCTCGCCACCGCGCTCGACAAGATCCATCGCTATGCGGCGGGCATCCCGTTCCAGGCGGCCGAAGCGCATCCGGCCACTGCGCAGATGATGATCATGAATCCGCTGCACGGCGGCGGTCTGCAGAACCTGTTCTCGACGCACCCGGCCACCGAGGAGCGCATCGCGCGCCTGATGGAGATGGCGCGCACCGGCCGCTTCGAGTGACGCTTGGCGACCCGCGCGGCCGTTGCCGCGCGGGGTCGCTTCGCCACCCCGCATGCTTCGCGCTGCGGGGTGTTTCATTTGTGCGCGCCGTAAAGGGGCCAAAGGTGCAGCATGGCCGCACGCTACAATGCGCGGTTTGGGATCGCCGGGCCAACTGGCGGTTGCGATCCCGCCGTTTGCCGCACCCGATTGCTCGCGCCTGTTTGCCGCGCCTGTTTGCCGATTCCGCACCGATGACACGACCCCGTTCTTCCGCTTCGACTTCCTCCGGCCGCCCGGCGCGCCTGGCTGCGCTGCACCTGGCGCCCGATTCGCTCGGCTTCGCGCTCGACGCGGCCGCGCAGGCGGTCGATGCGGTGCGACGCGGCACCGCGTTGCCGGCGGCATTGTCGGCGGTATTCGCGCAGATGCCATCCGGTGCGCAGCCACTCGCGCGCGGCGCGACGCAGGACGTCGCCTATCGGACGATGCGCCGCCTCGGCAGCGCGGACTGGCTGATCGGCAAGTTCGTCAGCAAGGCGCCGCCCGCGCACGTGCACGCGGTGCTCGCCGGTGCGTTCGCGCTGCTGCTCGACCCGGCGGACGAGGCCGCGTACCCGGCGTTCACGGTGGTCGACCAGGCCGTCACCGTCATCGGCGCGGGGCGCGAATTCGCGTTCGCGAAGGGGATGGTCAACGCGGTGCTGCGCCGTTTCCTGCGCGAGCGCGACGCACTCGTCGCCGCGATGCAGGACGACCCGGTCGCGCGCTGGAACTACCGCGCGTGGTGGGTCGATGCGGTGAAGCGTGCATGGCCCGACGCGTGGCAGGCGATTCTCGCGGCCGGCGAGCGTCAGGGGCCGCTGACGCTGCGCGTGAATGCGCGCCGCGTGAGCGTCGACGCGTATCTCGACACGCTGCGCGCGAATGGAATCGAAGCGACCGCAATCGGCCGGCATGCGGTGCGACTCGCGTCGGCGCTGCCGGTCGAACGCATTCCGGGCTTCGCCGACGGCGTGGTGTCGGTGCAGGACGCTGGCGCGCAGCTCGCGGCCGAATGGCTCGGCGCGCGCGACGGCATGCGCGTGCTCGATGCGTGCGCGGCGCCCGGCGGCAAGACGGGCCATATTCTCGAACTCGCCGATGCGGACGTCGTGGCGCTCGAAAGCGACGCGACGCGCGCCGCGCGGATCGGCGAGAATCTCGTGCGCCTGTCGCTCGCCGCGAACGTGTGCGTCGGCGACGCCGGCGCGCCGGACGCGTGGTACGACGGGCGTCCGTTCGATCGCATCCTGGCCGACGTGCCGTGCTCGGCGTCCGGCATCGTGCGGCGGCACCCCGACATCCGCTGGCTGCGCCGCGAGGCCGACATCCCGGCGCTGGTCGCGGAGCAGCGGCGCATCCTGTCCGCGCTGTGGCCGCTCGTGAAACCGGGCGGCGAACTGCTTTACGTGACCTGCTCGATCTTCCCCGAGGAAGGCGAAGGGCAGGCCCGCTGGTTTGAAGCGGCCTGTGAAGATGCGGTACGATTGGACGCCCCCGGCCAACTGCTGCCGGGCGGCGTGCAGGGACGGGCGGCCGCCGGCGCACTCGACCAGAACACCGATCACGACGGATTTTTCTACGCGCGGTTTCAGAAACGGTGACGATCAAACACCTTTTTCCCTTTCGGCTCGCGGCCGTCTTGCTGGTCGCGTTGACGCTGTGTCTGGCCGTCGTCCGGCCGGCGCATGCCGAATCGATCGCCGTGCAGCGCGCGTCGCTCCAGTCCGACGGAAGCGGCTGGAGCCTCGACGCACGGTTCGACTTCGAGCTGAATCCGAACCTCGAGGATGCCGTCAACAAGGGCATCCCGCTTTACTTCACGACCGACTTCGAGCTGAGCCGCGCGCGCTGGTACTGGTTCGACGAGCAGCCGGTGGCGGTCACGCAGACGATCCGCCTGTCGTTCCAGCCGCTCACGCGCGAGTACCGCGTGTCGACGGGCGGCCTGCAGCTCGGCTTTCCGTCGCTGAAGGATGCGCTCGCGGTGGTCCGGCACATCACGTCGTGGCACGTGATCGACCGCAACCAGGTGCGCGCGGGCGAAACCTACACGGCGTCGGTGCGCATGCAGCTCGATACGGCGCTGATGCCGAAGCCGTTCCAGGTCGATGCCGTGAACAACCGCGACTGGACGCTCGGGTCGGACTGGAAGCGCTTCAACTTCACGGTGACCGAACGTGCTAAATAAAGTACGCCGCGCGGCCAGCGGGAAGAGCCTCCTGATTCGCGTGATCGTCTCGACGGTCGCGCTGACCGCGCTGCTGCTGCTCGTGCTGCTCGCGGCCGCGAGCGCGAACACCGAATTCTTCGACCGCTACTACTCGTGGCTGTACGCGACGAACATCGTCGTCGCGCTCGTGTTCCTGCTCGTGGTGCTCGGGCTGATCGGGATGATCGTCGTGCGCCTGAGGAAGGGCAAGTTCGGCACGCGGCTGCTCGCGAAGCTCGCGGTGTTCTTCGCGCTCGTCGGTGTGGTGCCGGGCGGGATCATCTACATCGTGTCGTACCAGTTCGTGTCGCGCAGTATCGAATCGTGGTTCGACGTGAACGTCGAGACGGCGCTGACGGCCGGCCTGAACCTCGGCCGCGGGATGCTCGATGCGTCGCTGTCCGATCTGCAGACGAAGGCGCGGCTGATGTCCGACCAGCTCGCGAGCGTCGATGCGAACACGAACGGCACGACGCTCACGCTGCTGCGGCTGCGCGACCAGTTCGGCGTGCAGGACGCGACGATCGTCGAGCCGAGCCGCGGCGGCTCGGGTGCCGCGCCCGACCTGCACATCGTCGCGCAGGCGTCGGGCAATTTCGCGGCGCTGATTCCGGACGACCTGCCGACGCCGCTGATGCTGAGCCAGGCACGCGAACACGGCGCGTATGCGGCGATCGAGGGCGAAGTCGACGGCGACCCGCGCGCGCACGGTGCGAAGGGCGCGCTGCGGCTGCGCGTCGTGCGGCCGATTCCCGATGCGACGACGTCGCTGCTGCAGCCGGCGGAGCGGTTCCTGCAGCTCACGCAGCCGGTGCCGCCCGGGCTCGCGCACAATGCGGACGCGGTGCAGCGCGCGTACCGCGAGTACCAGGAAAAGTCGCTCGGCCGCACGGGCCTGCGCAAGATGTACATCGGCACGCTGACGCTCGCGCTGTTTCTCGCGACCTTCATCGCGATGATGCTCGCGCTCGCGCTCGGCCAGCAGCTCGCGCGGCCGCTGTTCCTGCTCGCGCAGGGCACGAAGGAGATCACCGAAGGCGACTACACGCCGAAGCGCGAGATCAAGACGCGCGACGAGCTCGGCTTCCTTACGCAGTCGTTCAACGCGATGACGCGCCAGTTGTCGGAGGCGCGGCTCGCGGTCGAGAAGAACCGCATCGCGCTCGAGCATTCGAAGACGTATCTCGAGAGCATTCTCGCGAACCTGACGGCCGGCGTGTTCGTGCTCGACCGGCAGTTCCGGCTGACGACGGCCAATCGCGGCGCCGAGCGGATCTTCCGGCAGCCGTTCAACTCGCTGATCGGTACGACGCTCGACCGGATCGGCGTGGCCGCCGGGTTCGGCGCGATGGTGCGCAAGGCGTTCGCCGATCGCGAGGCGGCGTCCGACGGCGGCAGCGGCGATCGCGGCCACTGGCAGCAGCAGTTCGCGATCGAGGTGCCGGGCGAAACCGATCCGCTGACGCTGCTCGTGCGCGGCACGCGGCTCGTGTCGACGGTCGAGGGGCAGGCCGACGATCCGCAGACGTCCGGCTACGTCGTCGTGTTCGACGACATCTCCGACGTGATTTCCGCGCAGCGTTCGGTTGCGTGGGGCGAGGTCGCGCGGCGGCTCGCGCACGAGATCAAGAATCCGCTGACGCCGATCCAGCTGTCGGCCGAGCGGCTGCAGATGAAGCTGTCGGACAAACTCTCACCGCCCGACGCGGACGTGCTCAAGCGCGGCGCGACGATGATCGTGAACCAGGTGGCCGCGATGAAGCGGATGGTCGACGATTTCCGCGAATACGCGCGCACGCCGCCGGCGGTGCTCGCGAACCTGCAGTTGAACGAACTGGCGAGCGAGGTGCTCGGGCTGTACGGCGTCGGCGAAGGCAAGAACCCGATCGTCGCCGAACTCGCGCCGTCGCTGCCGGTGATTCGCGGCGACGCGACGCAATTGCGCCAGGTGATTCACAACCTGCTGCAGAATGCGCAGGATTCGGTTGCGGAGTCCGCGCATCCGCGTGTGTTGATCGAAACCAAGACAGTAGAATATGGCGACCCCGACGCCGAGGGCAAAACGCGCGTCGCGGTACGTCTGACCGTGTCCGACAACGGGCCCGGTTTTCCGGCACGCATCCTGACCCGCGCGTTCGAGCCTTACGTGACGACGAAGGCGAAGGGCACGGGGCTCGGGCTGGCCACGGTCAAGAAAATCGTTGACGAGCACGGCGCGCGGATCGATCTGCGCAATCGCATGCACGGCGAGACCGTCGAGGGTGCGCAGGTGTCGATCCTGTTCCTGCAGATGGCGAGCGATACGCCAGGCGCCGAACCCGGTGCGCAGGACGGGGCGACTCCCGCCAAGACAAAAGCAAGTGAGCAGACAAAGGCAGCGTAAATGGCAACCATCCTGGTGGTAGATGATGAAATGGGCATCCGGGAATTGCTCTCGGAGATCCTCAGCGATGAAGGACATGTCGTCGAGGCGGCGGAGAACGCGCAGGCCGCGCGGGAATACCGGCTGAATCAGGCGCCCGATCTCGTGCTGCTCGATATCTGGATGCCCGATACCGACGGCGTCACGCTGCTCAAGGAATGGGCGGCGCAGGGGCTGCTGACGATGCCCGTGATCATGATGTCCGGGCACGCGACGATCGATACGGCCGTCGAGGCGACGAAGATCGGCGCGCTCGATTTCCTCGAGAAACCGATCGCGCTGCAGAAGCTGCTGAAGTCGGTCGAGCACGGGCTTGCGCGCGGCGCAGCGCCGGTGTCCGCGAACGCGGCGGCGAAGGCGGGCGGCGGGCAGGCCGCGGGGCCGGCGGCGGTCGCGTCCGCGGCGGCGCTGCCGACGCTCGGCGACGACATGGCGTCGGCGCTCGGCCTCGCGGGCCAGACGGCCGCGATCCCGTTCGACATCCCGTTGCGCGAGGCGCGCGATGCGTTCGAGCGCGCGTACTTCGAATATCACCTCGCGCGCGAGAACGGCAGCATGACGCGCGTCGCGGAGAAGACGGGCCTCGAGCGCACGCACCTGTATCGCAAGCTGAAGCAACTCGGCGTCGAGCTCGGCAAGAAGCCGTCGGAAGGCGCGCTGTAAAAAATTTCGCGAAAGCACTTGCTCGGGGCCGAATAGCTCGATATACTTTCATTCTTCGTTGGCCCGGTAGCTCAGTTGGTAGAGCAGCGGATTGAAAATCCGCGTGTCGATGGTTCGATTCCGTCCCAGGCCACCAGCATTTAAAACCCCAAGAATCGGAAGGTTCTTGGGGTTTTTCGTTTGTGGTGGATATCGCGCGTCGTGAGCGGCGGGCCCGGCAGCATTCGCCGGGGCATGATAAAATCCGTGCCCGCTCAATGACTTAGCGCATCGCTTCATGCGCATGGCAGGCTGCCCGCGGCGCACCTGCCGTGGCGCGCGGCCACGATGCCGCGCGATGAGCGGTATAAGCGCGCCGCCGCATTCGCGGCCGACCGCGCTGCCTATACTGGTCGGGCCGGCGCAGGCCGGCCGCGTCGGCCGCCCGGTGGCAGCCGGCCTCGGGGCGCAGTGCGACGCGAGCCTACACATTCACGGAGTATCACGGTGATTCGGACAGACGCTAAAGACGGCGCGCTCGTGTTGTTTTCCGGCGGGCAGGACTCCGCCACGTGCGTGGCATGGGCCCTCGAGCGCTACCAGACGGTCGAGACGCTCGGCTTCGATTACGGCCAGCGTCATCGCGTCGAACTCGAGTGCCGCGAAGGCGTGCGCGAAGCGCTGAAGCGCAAGTTTCCGGCGTGGTCGGACCGGCTCGGCGACGATCACATGATCGACCTGTCGGTGCTCGGCGCGATCAGCGATACCGCGATGACGCGCACGATCGAGATCGAGACGACGGCCAACGGCCTGCCGAACACGTTCGTGCCGGGCCGCAACCTGATGTTCATGACGATCGCCGCGGCGATCGCCTATCGCCGCGGGCTGCGCGTGCTGGTCGGCGGGATGTGCGAGACCGATTTCTCCGGCTATCCGGACTGCCGCGACGACACGATGAAGGCGCTGCAGGTCGCGCTGAATCTCGGGATGGATACGCGCATCGTGCTCGAGACGCCGCTGATGTGGCTCGACAAGGCGCAGACCTGGCAGCTCGCCGAACAGCTCGGCGGCAACGCGCTCGTCGAACTGATCCGCGTCGAGACGCACACGTGCTACGTGGGCGAGCGTGCGGAGCTGCACGACTGGGGCTTCGGCTGCGGCGAATGCCCGGCCTGCAAGCTGCGCAAGCGCGGCTACGAGGCCTACCTGAAGGGCGAGCGGGTGACCGAAGCGCCGCTGTGACGCGGCTCGCGCGGGCAGCGCTTGATGGACAACGGATTCTGATCGACAACGAGCGGCGCGAGCCGGACGAAGCACGATGACTTACGCGGTCAAGGAAATTTTCTACACGTTGCAGGGCGAGGGCGCGAATGCGGGCCGGCCGGCCGTGTTCTGCCGGTTCGCCGGCTGCAACCTGTGGTCGGGCCGCGAAGAGGATCGTGCGGAGGCCGTGTGCCGCTTCTGCGATACGGATTTCGTCGGCACCGACGGCGAGAACGGCGGCAAGTTCAAGGATGCCGCCGCGCTCGTCGCGACGATCGCCGGCCTGTGGCCGGACGGCGAAGCGCACCGCTTCGTCGTCTGCACGGGCGGCGAGCCGATGCTGCAGCTCGACCAGCCGCTCGTCGACGCGCTGCATGCGGCCGGCTTCGAGATCGCGATCGAGACCAATGGTTCGCTGCCGGTGCTCGACACGATCGACTGGATCTGCGTGAGCCCGAAGGCCGATGCGCCGCTCGTCGTCACGAAGGGCAACGAACTGAAGGTCGTCGTGCCGCAGGACAACCAGCGGCTCGCCGACTACGCGAAGCTCGATTTCGAGTATTTTCTCGTGCAGCCGATGGACGGCCCGTCGCGCGACCTCAACACGAAGCTCGCGATCGACTGGTGCAAGCGTCATCCGCAGTGGCGGCTGTCGATGCAGACCCACAAATATCTGAACATTCCCTGAGCCACGGCCTTTGACATCGTGCTGATTACCCGAAAACTCGAATTCGACGCGGGCCACCGCATTCCCGATCACCGCAGCCAGTGCAGGAACCTGCACGGCCATCGCTACGTGCTCGAAATCACGCTGCGCGGCGATCTCGTCGATACCGAGGGCGCGCCCGACCGCGGCATGGTGATGGATTTCGCCGACGTGAAGGCGCTCGCGATGGAGCACCTCGTCAGCAAGTGGGACCACGCGTTCCTGGTCTATGCGCGCGACGACGTCGTGCGCTCGTTCCTCGAGCAGATGGCCGACCACAAGACCGTCGTGATCGACCGGATCCCGACCGTCGAGAACCTCGCGGCGATCGCGTTCGACCGCCTCGCGAACGTGTACGACGCGCACTACGGCGTGAACCTGCGCCTCGAGCGCGTGCGCTTGTACGAAACGCCGAACTGCTGGGCCGACGTCGAGCGCCAGTCCGGCCGCTGATCCTGCCTGCACCGGCAGCCCCGCCGTCCGGCGCGGGCTGCCCGTCACCGCGCCTGGCGGTGTCGCCTCCCGCCGTCCCGCGCCGGTACGGCTTCCCCCGTCTGTTCCCGCATCGAGCACCCCGCCGCGCTATGATCGTCGTGCGGCACCGAAAAACGCGCGCGTGGGCGATCGCGCGGCCCGCGCTGTCAGATCGGCCGTCCCGGTCCGACTCACGTTCTGCGGCGCGCGGTCTGCGGCCGCCGCCATGCTTCGATTGCTTGGGCGGTGCGCGTTTCGCTTTGCCTGTTGCTTGTCCCGTTCGATTGCCGTTCCGTTCCGGAGGCCGTATCGATGAGCACGCTCACCAATTCCCTCAAACAACGCCTGCGCGACGGTGACGAGCCGCTGTACGGCCTGTGGCTGTCGCTCGGCAGCGACTCGGCCGCGGAAGCGCTCGCGCATGCCGGTTACGACTGGCTCTGCATCGACATGGAGCATGCGCCGAACGACAGTCGCGACGTGGCATCGCAACTGCGCGCGATCGCCGCGGCGCACCTGCCGAGCGAGCCGGTCGTGCGCGTGCCGGCGCGCGAGCCGTGGCTCGTGAAGCGCGCGCTCGACGCCGGCGCGCGCACGCTGATGTTCCCGTGTATCGAGTCGCCCGACGACGCCGCGCACGCGGTGCGGCTCACGCGCTTCCCGTCGCCGGAATCGCCGGACGGGCTGCGCGGCGTGGCCGGCATGGTGCGCGCGGCGGCATTCGGCATGCGCCGCGACTACCTGCAGACGGCGAATGCGCAAGTCGCGGTGGTCGTGCAGGTCGAATCGGCGCGCGGCGTCGACGAAGTCGAGCGGATCGCGGCGACGCCCGGCGTCGATTGCCTGTTCGTCGGCCCGGCCGATCTCGCGGCGAGCCTCGGGCATCTCGGCGATATCCGCCACCCGGACGTCGAAACCGCGATGGCGCGCGTGCTCGCGGCCGGCAAGCAGGCGGGCGTCGCGGTCGGCATCTTCGCCGGCGATACGGCGGCCGCGCGCCAGTATCGCGACGCCGGATACCGGATGATTACCGTATCGGCCGACGTGAGCTGGCTGTTGCGCGCGACGCGGCAGGCGTTGCAGGAGGTACGGTCATGAACGGAGCAGACGCTGCGTGCCGCAGGCGGGTGCGGATCGGGACGATGGTCGGGCTGTGGGCCGTGTGGGCGGCGGCCGCCGCGCAGGGCGTGCCGCAAGCGAAGCCCGATCCGGCGCGCGAGACGCAATCGGCGGTCGCCGACTACAACGCCGGCGACTATCGCGCGGCGCTCGTGCAGTTCCACGATGCGGCCGAGCGCGGCGATCGCCTCGCGCAGTTCAACTACGCGATGATGCTGCTGACGGGCGAAGGCGTGACGGCGAACATCGACGAAGGGGTGCGCTGGCTCAAGCGCGCGGCGGACGCGAACATGTCGCACGCGCAGTACGTGTACGGCCGGATGTTCGACGACGGCGAGTTCGTCGCGCGCAACCCGGCAGAAGCGCATCGCTGGTTCTTGCGGGCCGCGAAGCAGGGGCATGTGCAGGCCGAGCTGTCGCTCGCAAACCAGTTCCTCGACGGGCGCGGTACGCCGCGCGACAACCGGCAGGCGTTCACGTGGTACAAGCAGGCCGCCGACGCCGGCGATCCCGTCGCGCAGTACGTGACCGCGTCGTTCTACGAGCGCGGCGGCGACGGCGTCGCGCAGAACCTGAACATCGCGCGCGCGTATTACGCGGCCGCCGCCGCGCAGGGCGACGAGACGGCCGGGCTGAAATTCAAGGAGTTGAGCGCGCGGCTGAAGGCGCCGACGCCGGCATCGGGCGCCGGCGCGGTGCAGCCAGGCAAGCCGTACGCGCCGCCGCAGTAAGCGGCCTGGCCCAATGAAAAACGGCGCCGGGGCGCCGTTTTCGTGTGTCGCGGGGCAGGCCGCGCGGTCAGCTCTTCATCAGCCGCCGCTGCCGCCCGACGCTCATGATCATCCCGATCGCGATGCCGAGCGTCGTGAGCGCGGTGCCGCCGTAGCTCATGAACGGCAGCGGCACGCCGACGACCGGCAGCACGCCGCTCACCATCCCGATGTTGACGAACGCGTAGACGAAGAACGCGAGCGTGAGCGAGCCCGCGAGCAGCCGGCCGAACTGCGTCGCGCCCTGCGCGGCGATGTAGAGGCCGCGTGCGATCAGCGCCATGTACAGCGTCAGCAGCACGAGCCCGCCGGCGAGGCCCCATTCCTCGGAGAACACCGCGAAGATGAAGTCGGTGTGCTTTTCCGGAATGAATTCGAGGTGCGCCTGCGTGCCTTTCAGGTAGCCCTTGCCGAGCGCGCCGCCCGAGCCGATCGCGATCACGGCCTGGATCGTGTGGAAGCCCTTGCCGAGCGGGTCGGACGTGGGGTCGAGCAGTGTGCACACACGGTGCTTCTGGTAGTCGTGCATCAGCGGCCACTGCACTTCGGGCTGGCAGATGCGTTCCTCGAACACGGCGATCGAGCCGACCGCGATCACGCCCGCGACGAGCACGGGCACGATCAGCTTGAACGACAGGCCGGCGAGGTAGATCACGAAGAAGCCGGCCGCGAACACGAGCAGGCCCGTGCCGAGGTCGGGCTGCTTCGCGATCAGCCCGACCGGCACCATCAGGATCCCGAACGCGGCGACGAAGTCGTACCAGCGCAGCCCGCCTTCGCGGCGCTGGTAGTACCACGCGAGCATCAGCGGCGTCGCGATCTTCAGGATTTCCGACGGCTGGATCACGACGCCGACGTTCAGCCAGCGCTTCGCGCCCTTCTTGGTCATCCCGAACAGCGCGACGGCAATCAGCAGCGCGACCCCGAACGTATAGAGCGGGACCGCGAAGCGCATCAGCGTGGTCGGCGGGATGTTGGCGATCACCCACATCAGCACGAACGTCAGCAGAATGTTGCGCAACTGGTCCTCGACGCGGCCCGGCACGTCGATCGACGCGCTGTACAGCGTGACGATGCCGACGCACAGCAGCAGGAACACGATGAGGGCGAGCGGGCGGTCGAAGCCCGCGAACATCTGCTTGATCTTGTCGAGCCAGGCGCGCTTGTCGAATTGCATGCCTTTCTCCGTTAATGAGCGGTGCCGGCGTCCGCCGCTTTCGCGGGGGCCGTTGCGCGGTGGTTGTCGTCCCGCGGCGTGGCGACGACCGGCTGCGCGTCGCTGGCGGGCCGGCGCGGCCGGTGCGGGCGCCGGATCGGCGGCAGGCTCGCGGCCATCGGCGCCGCGGCGCTCGCGTCGGCCGGCGCGGTGGCGCTGGCGCTAGCCGGCCCCGAGGCACCCGACGCCCCCGATGCAGCCGATGCCGCATCGGCCGCGCTGGCCGCCGACGGCACGACCGGCTGCGGCAGCGCGGTGAAGCCGGCCGCGATCGTGGCGGGCTTGGACGTGTCGCCGACCACCGGCGCGCTCACCGGCTCGGTGGCCGACGCCGCGGCGGCCACGGCCGCGGCTTCGTTCTTCGGGTTCTGGCGCTCGACGAGGTAGTAGTCGAGCACGCGCCGCGCGATCGGGCCGGCGGCCTGCGCGCCCCAGCCGCCGTTCTCGACGACCAGCGCAATGGCGATCTGCGGATGGTCGACCGGCGCGTACGCGATGAACAGCGCGTGGTCGCGCAGGTGCTCGGCGAGCAGGTGGCCCTTGTAGTTCGAGCCCTGCAGCGAGAACACCTGCGCGGTCCCGGTCTTGCCGGCCGCGAGGTACGGCACGCCGCGGAACACCTTGTACGCGGTGCCGGACGGGTTCTCGATCACGTTCTCCATCCCGCGCTTCACGACGTCGATGTCGGCCGCCTTCAGCGGGATCACGTCGCTTTCCTTCGGCACGGTCAGGTGGCGCGCACGCGAGATCGGATCCTCGACTTCCTTCACGAGGTGAGGCTTCATCACGACGCCGTTGTTCGCGAGCGTCGCCGTGGCGTGCGCGAGCTGCAGGATCGTGAACGAGTTGTAGCCCTGGCCGATCCCGAGGCTGATCGTCTCGCCGTCGAACCACTTCTGCTGCGCCGCTTTCTTGAACGCCTTCTTCTTCCAGTCGGTCGACGGCAGGATCCCGCGCGCCTCGCCCTGGATGTCGATCCCGGTGATCTGGCCGAAGCCGAACGGCTTCATGAAGTTCGCGATCGCGTTCACGCCGAGGTCGCGCGCGAGCATGTAGAAGTAGGTGTCGTTCGACACCATGATCGCCTTGTTCATGTCGACCCAGCCCTGGCCCGAGCGCACGTCGTTGCGGAACGTGTGGCCGCCGAACGTGAAGTAGCCGGGATCCTGGAAGCCCCAGCCCGGTGTGCGCTTGCCGAGCGTCAGGCCGGCGAGCGCCATGAACGGCTTGTACGTCGAGCCCGGCGGGTAGGTGCCGTGCAGCGGGCGATTCAGCAGCGGCTTGTCGGGCGAGTTGTTCAGCTCGTCCCAGGTCTGCTGGTCGATGCCGTCGACGAACGAGTTCGGGTCGAAGCTTGGCGACGACACGAACGCGAGCACGTCGCCCGTCTTCGGCTCGATCGCGACGAGCGCGCCGCGCTTGCCGGCGAACGCCTGCTCGGCGACCTGCTGCAGCCCGATGTCGAGCGACAGCACGAGGTTGTTGCCGGGCGTCGCCTGCGTGCGCGACAGCGTGCGCACCGGCCGGCCGCCGGCCGTCACCTCGACTTCCTCGAAACCCGTCAGCCCGTGCAGCTCGGTTTCGTAGCTCTGCTCGACGCCGATCTTGCCGATGTAGTCGGTGCCCTTGTAGTTGTTCGCGTCGCGGCGCGGATCGTAGTGCTCCTGGTCGCTGTCGTTGTCGTCGCTCATCGCGTCGATGCGATCCTGGTCGCGCTTCGAGATCCGGCCGATATAGCCGATCACGTGCGCGGCCGTCATGCCGAGCGGGTACTGACGGAACAGCCGCGCGCGCACGTCGACGCCGGGGAAGCGGAAACGCTGCGCGGTGAAGCGCGCGACTTCCGCGTCGGTGAGCCGCGTGCGGATCGGCAGGCTCTCGAAGTTCTTCGAGTCTTCCTGCAGCTTCTTGAAGCGGCGGCGGTCGCGTGCGTCGATCGGGATGATCTCGGACAGCTTGTCGATCGTGTTGTCGAGCGTGTCGTCGAGCTTCGACGGCGTGATCTCGAGCGTGTACGCCGAGTAGTTCTTCGCGAGGATCACGCCGTTGCGGTCGGTGATGATCCCGCGGTTCGGCACGATCGGCGCGACGGAGATGCGGTTTTCCTCGGCCTGCAGCGCGTATTTGCCGTGCTGCATCAGCTGCAGGTAGAAGAAGCGGCTCGCGAGCAGCCCGAAGCAGACGAACACGAACACGCCCGCCGCCGCGACGCGCAGGCGGAACCTCGAGAGCTGCTGTTGGGTGTCGTTGAATTCGGTCATTTAAGGGCAATCTGGCCCGCGCGCGGGCGCGGGCGAGGTGCCGCCCCGGAGCGCGGCGCGCGGCGGGCGTGGGGGCGGCGGGTATTCAAGGTCGGTCCGGCTCAGATCGGTCGCGTATCGTCCGGGTCGACCGGGCGGCGTTGCGGCATCAGCAGCAGGTGGCTCGCGATCGGCCACAGCGCGGCTTCGACGAAACCGTCGACCAGATAGCGCCAGCCGGGGAACGCGGCGCCCATCAGCAGGCGGATCACGAACGGCACGAGCTGCGCGGCGACGAGCAGCGGCGTGACGTACAGCACCTGCACGCCGATCGGCATCCACAGCACGCGGCGGTGGATCGTGATCGCGCCGTACGACAGCAGCGTATAGGCGAGCGCGTGCTCGCCGAGCAGCCCCGCGTCGTGCACGTCCATCAGGATGCCGAGCGCGAACGCGACGCCCATCCCGACCTTGCGCGGTTGATGGATGTTCCAGAAGAGCAGCACGAGCGCGACGAAGTCGGGCACGCCGGGCAGGCGGCCCCACGGCATCAGGTTCAGCAGGAACGCGGCGGCGAGGCTGAAGACGATGAAATACGGATTGACCGGCTGCAGGATGTATTGCGGGCGGTTCATCGCTGGGCTCCTGATTGCCCGGCGGCGGGCTTCGCGGGCGCGGCGGCCGGTTGGGCCGGCGCGGCAGGCGCCGCGGGCGCCGGCTTTGCGCCGGACTGGGCCGCGGCGGCCGGCTTCGCGTTCGCGTCGGCCTTGTCGGTTTTCTCCGCTTTGTCGCTCTTCGCGGCGGCTTTCGCGCCCTTCTTGCCCTTCGCGTTCTTCTCGGTCGCGGGATCAAGCTCGGCCGGGCGCGGCGGGATGTCGTTCCGGTAATGCAACACGAGCATCTGGCGCGCGCCGCGCACGGCCGCGACCGGTGCGCAGGTCACGCGGGCGAACGCGGTATCGGCGAGCTTGTCGACGCGCACGACCTTCGCGACCGGCAGTCCGGGCGGATAGACGCCGTCGAGGCCGCTCGTGACGAGCTCGTCGCCGGCGACGAGATCCGCGCTCGTCGGCACGAAGCGCAGGTCGAGCGAATCGCCCTTCGGCGTGCCGTAGATCACGCTGCGCAGGCCGGTGCGCAGCACCTGCACGGGGATCGCGAGATCGCGGTCGGTGACCAGCGTGACTTCGGATTGCAGCGGGAACACGCGCGTGACCTGACCGATCACGCCGTCCTCGCTGACGACGGGCGAGCCGTCCTGGATGCCTTGCTGCGAGCCTTGGCCGACCACGATCTTCTGCGTGAAGGGATCGCTCGTGTCGTACTGGATCTCGACCGGCGTCGATTGCGTCGCGATGTGCTGGCGCAGTTCGAGCACCGCGCGCAGGTGCGCGTTTTCCTGCGTGAGCACGGCGGCCTGGTTGGCTTGCGTGGACAGTTGCAGGTTGCGCTTGCGCAGGTCGTCGTTCTCGTGGCGCAGCGACGCGCCGGTAACGGCGATGTCGGCCGCGCCCATGAACAGGTCGCGCGGCACGAGCGCCGCGCGTTGCAGCGGGTAGAGCACGGTGCCGAGCACGCCGCGCACGATTTCGAGCGTGCTGAAGCGCGCGTCCGACACGAGGAGCGCGATGGCGAGGGCGACGAAGAAGATGAGCCGCGCGAGCGCGGGCGGACCTTGCTTGAAGAGGGGCGGCGGACTGTATTCCATGGTCGGCGCCG
Source organism: Burkholderia sp. LAS2 (assembly GCF_018417615.1). Taxonomy (NCBI): domain Bacteria; kingdom Pseudomonadati; phylum Pseudomonadota; class Betaproteobacteria; order Burkholderiales; family Burkholderiaceae; genus Burkholderia; species Burkholderia sp. LAS2. Next base: position 403,489 of record NZ_CP071052.1, on the reverse strand, counting down.
GGCGCGTGTGATCGGTTAAATAATGCTCAGACGCGCAAACGGCGCGGCGGTTCGTTCTGAACGAGCGATCCGGCCACGCCGCGGGTGCGTCATATCAAACGGGACTGCTTAGGCGATCACTCGTACGAGAAGATGCTGCCCAGCTTGTCCATGCGCTCGAGCGCCATGCCCGAACCGCGTACGACGCAGGTGAGCGGATCCTCGGCGACGAGCACCGGCAGGCCGGTTTCTTCCGCGAGCAGGCGATCGAGGTCGCGCAGCAGCGCGCCGCCGCCCGTCAGCATCATCCCGCGTTCGGCGATGTCGGCGCCGAGTTCCGGCGGCGTCTGTTCGAGCGCGATCTTCACCGACGACACGATCTGGTTCAGCGGATCGGTCAGCGCTTCGAGGATTTCGTTGCTGGAGATCGTGAAGCTGCGCGGGATGCCTTCCGACAGGTTGCGGCCCTTCACTTCCATTTCCTTGACTTCGGAGCCCGGGAACGCGGAGCCGATTTCCTTCTTGATCGCCTCGGCGGTCTGCTCGCCGATCAGCATCCCGTAGTTGCGGCGGATGTAGTTGACGATCGCCTCGTCGAACTTGTCGCCGCCGACGCGCACCGAGCCTTTGTACACGATGCCGCCGAGCGAGATCACGCCGACTTCGGTCGTGCCGCCGCCGATGTCGACGACCATCGAGCCGGTGGCTTCGGACACCGGCAGGCCCGCGCCGATCGCGGCCGCCATCGGCTCCTCGATCAGATAGACCTGCGACGCGCCGGCGCCGTGCGCCGCTTCCTTGATCGCGCGGCGCTCGACCTGGGTCGAGCCGCACGGCACGCAGATGATGATGCGCGGCGACGGCGAGAACATGCGCGACTCGTGGGCCGTCTTGATGAACTGCTTGATCATCTGCTCGGTGACGGTGAAGTCGGCGATCACGCCGTCCTTCATCGGGCGGATCGCCTCGATGTTGCCCGGCACCTTGCCGAGCATCTGCTTGGCTTCCTTGCCGACCGCCTGGATCGTCTTCTTGCCGTTGGGGCCGCCTTCCTGGCGGATCGACACGACGGACGGCTCATCGAGGACGATGCCCTTGCCGCGCATGTAGATCAGGGTGTTTGCGGTGCCGAGGTCGATCGCGAGATCGTTGGAGAAGTAGCTGCGCAAAAAACCGAACATTCAGAATCCTGTTTCGCTCTGGGCCGGCCCTGCATAGCGAGCGCTGAGGGCGGCAGCGGAAAAAATAACAGCCTCGGGAAGCGTGGCGGAAGCGGCCGCCGCGGCGCACGAAGCTGCGAGTGATGTCTACCGGGGATCGCACGAAGCACGCACGGCTTGCCGAAACAGGGCGAAACGGTGCGGGAAAAGGCTGCCGGGTTTGGGTCGAACGCGTAATGATACCTTATAATTTCTCGGTATTTGAATCGAAACGGGCGGTATTTTTGCCGCTTCGGCCCCGATTTTTGAGGGTGGGATCGCACCCTCCAACCCCCCGCCGCAGTGCTGTCGTCGATGCACTGCGCAGCCTTGTTTTTCCGGTGATCGCATGGCCCTGACCCTGACCGATGTGAAACGCATCGCGCACCTGGCGCGACTCGAAATGGCCGACGCCGACGCCGAGCACATGCTCGGCCAGCTCAATGAATTCTTCGGCCTCGTCGAACAGATGCAGGCGGTCGACACCGCCGGCATCGCGCCGCTCGCCCACCCGATCGAACAGATCCAGGAAGTCGCGCAGCGCCTGCGCGACGACGCCGTGACGGAAGTCGTCGATCGCGACGACAACCAGCGTCCGGCGCCGGCCGTCCAGGACGGCCTCTATCTCGTGCCGAAGGTGATCGAGTAAGCATTCGATGACAAGCGCGCCGGCCGTCCAGCGCCGCGCGCCACCCAGAATTCCCAGGAAAACCACTCAATGCACGCAAAAAGCCTGACCGAACTGCGCGCCGCGCTCGCCGCCAAGGAATGCTCGGCCGTCGAGCTCGCGCAGCACTACCTGAAACGGATCGACGCCGCGCGCGACCTGAACGCGTTCGTCCACGTCGACGCCGACCTCACCCTCGCGCAGGCGAAAGCCGCCGACGCGGAACTCGCCCGCGGTGCGGGCGGCGCGCTGACCGGCCTGCCGATCGCGCACAAGGACGTGTTCGTCACGCGCGGCTGGCGCTCGACCGCCGGCTCGAAGATGCTCGCGAACTACGAGAGCCCGTTCGACGCGACCGTCGTCGCCCGCCTGCAGGCGGCCGGCATGGTCACGCTCGGCAAGACCAACATGGACGAGTTCGCGATGGGCTCGTCCAACGAGAATTCGGCGTTCGGCGCGGTGAAGAACCCGTGGGACACGAACGCGGTGCCGGGCGGCAGCTCGGGCGGCAGCTCGGCCGCCGTCGCCGCGCGCCTCGCGCCGGCCGCGACCGGCACCGACACCGGCGGCTCGATCCGCCAGCCCGCGTCGTTCGCGGGCGTGACGGGCATCAAGCCGACCTACGGCCGCGTGTCGCGCTACGGGATGATCGCGTTCGCGTCGTCGCTCGACCAGGGTGGCCCGATGGCGCAGAGCGCGTCCGATTGCGCGCTGCTGCTGAACGCGATGGCGGGCTTCGACGAGCGCGACTCGACGAGCCTCGAGCGCGACGACGAAGACTTCACGCGCCACCTCGGCCAGCCGTGGGCGGCCGGCAACGACGCGGGCAAGCCGCTCGCGGGCCTGCGCATCGGCTTGCCGAACGAGTATTTCGGCGCCGGCCTCGCCGACGACGTGCGCGCGACGATCGACGCGGCGCTCAAGCAATACGAAGCGCTCGGCGCGACGCTCGTGCCGGTGTCGCTGCCGAAGACGGAACTGTCGATCCCCGTGTACTACGTGATCGCGCCGGCGGAAGCGTCGTCGAACCTGTCGCGTTTCGATGGCGTGCGCTTCGGCCACCGCGCCGCGCAGTACGGCGACCTGCTCGACATGTACAAGAAGTCGCGCGCCGAAGGCTTCGGGCCGGAGGTGAAGCGCCGGATTCTGGTCGGCACGTACGTGCTGTCGCACGGCTACTACGACGCGTACTACCTGCAGGCGCAGAAGATCCGCCGCATCATCGCGAACGATTTCCAGGAAGCGTTCAAGTCCTGCGACGTGATCATGGGCCCGGCGTCGCCGACGGTCGCATGGGATCTCGGCGCGAAGGGCGACGATCCGGTGCAGATGTATCTCGCCGATATCTATACGCTGTCGGTGAGCCTCGCCGGCCTGCCCGGCATGAGCGTGCCGTGCGGCTTCGGCGCGGGCGCGAACGCGCAGCGTCCGGTCGGCCTGCAGATCATCGGCAACTATTTCAACGAAGCCCGGATGCTGCAGGTCGCGGATGCGTTCCAGCGCGCGACCGACTGGCACAAGCAAGTTCCGGCGGGGGTGTAAGCATGACTCAATGGGAAGTCGTTATCGGTCTCGAGACGCACGCGCAACTGTCGACCGTCTCGAAGATTTTCTCGGGCGCCTCGACGCAGTTCGGCGCGGAGCCGAACACGCAGGCGTGCCCGGTCGACCTGGCGCTGCCGGGCGTGCTGCCGGTGCTGAACCGCGGCGCGGTCGAGCGGGCGATCCGCTTCGGCCTCGCGATCGGCTCGACCATCGCGCCGCGCAGCATCTTCGCGCGCAAGAATTATTTCTACCCCGATCTGCCGAAGGGCTATCAGATCAGCCAGTACGAGATTCCGGTCGTGCAGGGCGGCCAGATCACGATCCAGGTGCCGGCCAACGAAAAGGCCGGCAAGGCCGCGTACGAGAAGACCGTCAACCTGACCCGCGCGCACCTCGAGGAAGACGCGGGCAAGTCGCTGCATGAAGACTTCGCCGGGATGACGGGCATCGATCTGAACCGTGCCGGCACGCCGCTGCTCGAGATCGTCACCGAGCCGGAAATGCGCAGCGCGGCAGAGGCCGTTGCGTACGCGAAGGCGCTGCACGCGCTCGTCGTGTGGCTCGGCATCTGCGACGGCAACATGCAGGAAGGCTCGTTCCGCTGCGACGCGAACGTGTCGGTGCGCCCGGTCGGCCAGGAGAAATTCGGCACGCGCGCGGAAATCAAGAACCTGAACTCGTTCCGGTTCCTCGAGGAAGCGATCAACTACGAAGTGCGTCGCCAGATCGAGCTGATCGAGGACGGCGGCGAAGTCGTGCAGGAAACGCGCCTGTACGATCCGGACAAGCGCGAGACGCGGTCGATGCGCAGCAAGGAAGACGCGCACGATTACCGCTACTTCCCGGACCCCGACCTGATGCCGCTCGTGATCGGCCAGGACTGGGTCGAGCGTGTGCAGTCGGGCATGCCCGAACTGCCGGCCGCGATGCAGCAGCGCTTCGTCGACGAGTACGGCGTGTCCGCGTACGACGCGGGCGTGCTGACGTCGAGCAAGGCGATGGCCGCGTACTTCGAATCGGTGGTCGCGAAGGCCGGCGCGGCGAATGCGAAGATCGTCGCGAACTGGCTGATGGGCGACGTGTCGTCGCAACTGAACCGCGACGGCATCGAGATCGACGCGATTCCGGTGTCGGCCGCGCAACTCGCGCTGTTGCTGCAGCGCATCGCCGACGGCACGATCTCGAACAAGATCGCGAAGGAAATCTTCGCGACGATCTGGGACGAGAAGGCGACCGACGAAGGTGCGGCCGACCGCATCATCGACGCGAAGGGCCTGAAGCAGATCTCCGACACCGGCGCGCTGGAAGCGATCATCGACGAAGTGCTCGCGGCGAACGCGAAATCGGTCGAGGAATTCCGCGCGGGCAAGGAAAAGGCGTTCAACGCGCTGATCGGCCAGGCGATGAAGGCGACCAAGGGCAAGGCCAATCCGCAGCAGGTCAACGAACTGCTGAAGAAGAAGCTCGGCTGAGCATGCGCGCGCGCCTGAACCGCGCTTGACGACGGGCCGCTCCGAACCAGTTCGGGGCGGCCCGTCGCGTTTGGTGGATGCGTTATCGTATGCATCGCACCGTTCAACGGAGGAACGAATGGCGAAACAACCGTCGCTCGACGATTTCCGCGTGCCCTACAGCACGCGCGACAAGGAAGCCGCCGCATTCAAGCTCGACGCGTTCGACCCGGCCGCGAAGCCGTTTTCGTCCGGTTCGAAGGAGGCCGACCGCGAACGGCTGTCGGCCGTGTCGACCGAGCTCGACGTCCAGCAGGAGTGCCTGCACACGCAGCAGAAGAAGCGCGTGCTGCTCGTGCTGCAGGGGATGGACACGAGCGGCAAGGACGGCACCGTGCGCGCGGTGTTCCGCGAGGTCGATCCGCTCGGCCTGCGCATCGTGCCGTTCAAGGCGCCGACGCCGATCGAGGCCGCGCACGACTTCCTGTGGCGCGTGCATGCGCAGGTGCCGGCGGCGGGCGAACTCGCGATCTTCAACCGCAGCCACTACGAGGACGTGCTGGTGCCGCGCGTGCTCGGTGCGATCGACGACAAGGAATGCGAGCGTCGCTACCGGCAGATCCGCGATTTCGAGACGATGCTGTTCGAGAACGGCACGACCATCGTCAAGTGCTTCCTGCACATTTCGAAGGACGAGCAGCGCGCGCGGCTGCAGGCGCGTATCGACGATCCGACCAAGCACTGGAAATTCGACATCTCGGATCTCGACGCGCGCAAGCACTGGGACGCGTACCAGTCCGCGTACCGCGACGCGCTCGCCGCGACGTCGGCCGAGCATGCGCCGTGGTACGTGATCCCGGCGAATTCGAAGACGCACCGCAACGTGATGATCGCCGAGCTGCTGCTGCGCACGATGACCGACATGAAGCTGGAATTCCCGCCGCCGAAGCCCGAGCTCGAAGGCGTGAAGATCCGCTAACCCTGTAAAAACATCGAACTGAACGGAACCCGACATGATGCGAGTGATCACCGCCAACCTGAACGGCATCCGCTCCGCCGCGAAGAAGGGCTTCTTCGACTGGCTCGGCGAACAGAACGCCGATTGCGTGTGCGTGCAGGAAATCAAGGTGTCGGCCGACGACCTGCCGGCCGAATTCGTCGAGCCGCACGGCTTCAAGAGCTATTTCCACCACGCGGAGAAGAAGGGCTACAGCGGTGCGGGCGTGTACAGCCGCCGCGAGCCCGACGACGTGATCATCGGCTTCGGCAGCAGCGAATTCGATGCCGAAGGGCGCTACGTCGAGGCGCGCTACGGCAAGCTGTCGGTCGTGTCGGTGTACGTGCCGTCCGGCTCGAGCGGCGAAGAACGCCAGCAGGCCAAGTACCGCTTCATGGCCGAATTCATGCCGCACCTCGCCGCGCTGAAGAAGAAGCGCGAGGTGATTCTGTGCGGCGACGTGAACATCGTCCACAAGGAAATCGACATCAAGAATTGGAAGAGCAACCAGAAGAACTCCGGCTGCCTGCCGGAAGAGCGCGAGTGGCTCACGAGGCTGTTCGACGACGTCGGCTACGTCGACGTGTTCCGCACGCTCGATCAACGCCCCGAGCAGTACACGTGGTGGAGCAACCGCGGCCAGGCGTACGCGAAGAACGTCGGGTGGCGGATCGATTACCAGATCGCGACGCCGGGCGTGGCCGGCACCGCGAAAAGCACGTCGATCTTCAAGGACATCAAGTTCAGCGACCACGCGCCGCTGACGATCGACTACGACTACACGAAGTGACGGCCGGCGCTACGCGGTGCGCGTAGCCGCCGCATGCAAAACGGGCCGCATGTCGAACATGCGGCCCGTTTCGTTTGGGGCGCGGCTTACTGCTTGAGCGACGCCATATCCACGACGAACCGGTACTTCACGTCGCTATTCAGCATCCGTTCGTAAGCGGCGTTGATTTGCTGCATCGGAATCGTCTCGATGTCCGACGTGATCCCGTGTTCCGCACAGAAATCGAGCATTTCCTGCGTCTCCGCGATCCCGCCGATCAGCGAGCCCGCGAGGCGGCGGCGCTTGAAGATCAGGTTGAACACCTGCGGCGACGGATGATCGTGCTCCGGCGCGCCGACGAGCGTCATCGTGCCGTCGCGCTTCAGCAGGTGCAGGAACGGGTTCAGGTCGTGCTGCGCGGCGACCGTGTTCAGGATGAAGTCGAAGCTGTTCAGGTGCGCGTTCATCTGCGCTTCGTCCTTCGAGATCACCACTTCATGCGCGCCGAGCCGCTTGCCGTCCTCGATCTTCGACGGCGACGTCGTGAACAGCACGACGTGCGCGCCCATCGCGCGCGCCAGCTTCACGCCCATGTGGCCGAGGCCGCCAAGGCCGACGATGCCGACCTTCTTGCCGGGGCCGACGTTCCACTGCCGCAGCGGCGAGTAGGTCGTGATCCCCGCGCACAGGAGCGGCGCGGCGCCGGCCGGATCGAGCGTGTCCGGCACGCGCAGCACGAATGCTTCGTCGACGACGAGCTGCGTCGAGTAGCCGCCGTAAGTGATGTCGCCCGTCACGCGATCCTGGCCGTTGTAGGTGCCGACGAAGCCGTTTTCGCAATACTGCTCGAGGCCTTCTTCGCAGCTTGCGCAGGTGCGGCACGAATCGACGAGGCAGCCGACGCCGACCAGCTCGCCGACCTTGAAGCGCGACACCTGCGGGCCGGTCGCGGTCACGCGGCCGACGATTTCATGGCCCGGCACGACCGGGTAGATCGTGTTGCGCCATTCGTTGCGCGCCTGGTGAAGGTCCGAGTGGCAGACGCCGCAGTAGAGGACGTCGATCTGGACGTCGAGGTCGCGCAGCGCGCGACGCTGGAATTCGAACGGGGCGAGCGGCGACTGCGCATCGGTCGCCGCGTAGGCATAGGTTGTGCTCATGCAATGGGCTCCTTGTCCGGAAAACGTCCGGTGAAACAGACTGCCGTCGCATCATGTGGCGATGCGGCGAGACAGGACGTCATCGTAAGGAGCGAGGCGCCGCGGCGAAATACACGAAGGTCTGGAAGATTTGCCTATTCCTCTCGAATTGCCCACGAACGGCCGTCAAAATGCGTTCAAGGTGCTACATTGCGAGCCAGATTCTCTTGCCGGACAGGGCCGTACCGATGAGCTTCCAACCCCTTTTGGCCGACGTGGGCGAGCGCCTGCAGCGCCGCATGATCGAGCTGCACACGCGCCTCGCGCCGAACGAGGGCGACACGCTCGCGGCGCTCGACGGCGTGCGCTTCATCCGCGTGACCCATCCGGCGCCGCGCATGCCGGTGCTGTACGAGCCGAGCATCATCGTCGTGTGCCAGGGGCGCAAGCTCGGCTATCTCGGCGACCGTTCGTTCGTCTACGACGCGCAGCAGTATCTGGTGCTGTCGGTGCCGCTGCCGTTCGAATGCGAGACGTTCGCGAGCATGGACGAGCCGTTTCTCGCGATCTCGATCCGCGTCGATCTCGCGGTGATCGCCGAGCTCGCGATCCTGCTCGACGAGACGCTCGGCGCGGCGGTCAGCGAGCCGCTCGGCGTCTATTCGACGCCGCTCGATGCGCCGCTGGCCGATGCGGTCGTGCGGCTGCTCGAAGCGCTCGCGTCGCCGCACGACACACGGGTGCTGGGGCCGGCGATCATGCGCGAGATCGCGTATCGCGTGCTGACCGGCGAGCAGGGCGACGCGATGCGCGCGGCGCTCGTGCAGCAGCATCATTTCGGCCGCATCGCGAAGGCGCTGCGGCGCATCCATGCGGAGTTGAAGGCCGATCTCGACGTCGAGACGCTCGCCCGCGAAGCCGGGATGAGCCTCGCGGTGTTCCACGCGCAGTTCAAGCACGTGACGGCGACGTCGCCGATGCAGTACGTGAAGACCGCGCGGCTGCACCAGGCGCGGCTGATGATAGTGCGCGACGGCGTGGGCGCTGGCGCGGCGGCCGCGCGGGTCGGCTATGCGAGCGCGTCGCAGTTCAGCCGCGAGTTCAAGCGGCTGTTCGGCCGCAGCCCCGGCGACGAAGTGCGCTGGATGCGCGACAGCGGGGTGCGGCCGGCCATGGCCGACGTGGACGCGTAGCGTCCGGCGCCGCGCGGTGGCTCAGCGCCGCACGATCTTGCGTCGCTGCGCGCTGATGCCCGCGTAGTCGGGCAGCGATTCGACGCGTTTGCCCGTCGCCTTCGCGTACAGCGGCATCAGGTCCGGCAGCCGGTTCAGCAGATCCTGGCGGCGCGCGGTGCTGTACGGGTGCGTGTAGATGAAGCCCGACGTCTTGTTCGCGCGCGTCGCGACCGCGAGTTTGTCCCACAGCGTGATCGCCGCGCGCGGATCGAAGCCCGCGCGTGCGGCGATGTCGCCGCCGATCACGTCGGCCTCGGTCTCGTCGGTCGGATCGTAGTGGAGCGACTGCAGGCGCTCGCCGAGGTTCAGCGCCTGCGGCAGCGGATCGCCGACGCCGAACAGCGGCGGCAGCGCGGCCGCGCGCAGCGACGTCTGCGAGGCCACGCTGAAGTTGCTGCGCGCGTGTTCGCGCAGCGCGTGCGCGATGCCGTGCGCGAGCAGCACGCCGAACTCGTCGTCGTTCAGGCGCACGCGGTCGAGCATGCCGCCGTACACGAGCACCTTGCCGCCCGGCAGGCAGGTGAGGCGGATGTCGCGCGAGCGGATCACGTTCACGTCCCACGCCCAGCTTTTCACGCGGTCGTTCCACTTCACCGAATACGGCGCGAGCTTCGCGACGATCGCGCGCAGGCGCTTCACGCGCGGCTGGTTCGCGGGCAGCAGCCGGTTGCTGTCGGCGGCCGTCTGCACGATCTGCGCGTATTCGTTCGCGGTGAGCTGTTCGAGCAGCGGCGACGGGATCAGCGTGCGGAACGCGATCGCGTTGCCGTAGCGGACTTGCGTCGGCGTCGGCGTATAGGCCTTTGCCGGCACCGCGGCGCCGGTCGGCTGCGCGCCTTCGGCGGACGGCGGGACGGGCGCGGCAGAGGTTGCAGCGGCGGGCGGCGCGGCTTGCGCGGCGGCCGGCGCGGAGCTTGCCGCGGCCGCGCCGGTGTCGGTCGCATGCGCGAGCGTCGCGGCTAGCGCCGCGGCGCCGACGCTCAACGCCGCCGCCGCGTGTGCGAGCCGACGCGGGCGGTTACCGCGCACGGCGCGCCTCGCCGTTGCGCGCGGTGCCGTTCCACGGCGCGATCCTGAACAGCAGCAGCATGCCGGGGATGGCGAGCACGGTACACACGATGAAATAGTCGTACCAGCCGATCTTCGCGACGACGAAGCCGCTCGCGGCCGACGCGAGCGTGCGCGGCACCGACGCGAGGCTCGTGAACAGCGCGAACTGCGTGGCCGTGTAGCGCGGGTCGGTCGTGCTCGCGATATACGCGACGAACGCGGCCATCGTCAGGCCGGTCGTGAAGGTCTCGAAGCCGTAGACGATCGCGAGCGCGACCGTCATCGGGCTCAGCCTTGGCGTGATCTCGATACCGAACACCGACATGAACGACGCGAGCGCGTGGCTGGCCGCGACCGTGAAGTCGTACAGCACCGCGAGCACCGGCGAGCCGGGGCCGAGCTGCGCGAGCCACGCGAAGCCGAGCGTCGACACCATCTGCAGCGCGCCGAAGATCCACAGCCCGCGGCCGATGCCGATCTTCACGAGCCAGACGCCGCCGATGATGCCGCCCGCGACGCTCGCGACGAGCGCGGTGGTTTTCGCGACGATGCCGATCTCGGTGCGCGAGAAGCCGATGTCGAGGAAGAACGACGTCGACAGCGTGGTGGCCATCGTGTCGCCGATCTTGAACAGGAAGATGAATGCGATGACGAGCAGCGCGCCGGCCCAGCCGTCGCGCTGGATGAATTCGCGAAACGGCAGCACGATCGCGTCGCGCAGGTTGCGCGGTGGTGCGCCGACCACTTCGGGCTCGCGCACGACGAGCGTCATCAGGATGCCCGGCAGCATGAACGCGCCGGTGATCGCGAACACGGCGTCCCACGGCAGGTGGTCGGACAGGATCAGCGCCAGCGAACCGGGGATCAGCGCGGCGAGCTTGTACGCGTTCACGTGCACCGCGTTGCCGAGGCCCTGCTCGGTGTCGCGCAGCAGCTCGCGGCGGTACGCGTCGATCACGATGTCGGCGCTTGCGCCGAAGAACGCGACGAGCGTGGTGAGTGCGGCGACCGTCCAGATCGAGTCGCGCGGCGACACGAAGCCGAGCGCGGCGATCGCACCCGCGACCAGCAGCTGCGTGAGCAGCAGCCAGCCGCGCCGGCGGCCCGGTCGCCAGCCGGGCAGGCGCGGGACGTAGCGGTCCATCAGCGGCGCCCACAGGAACTTCCACGTGTACGGGAACTGGATCAGCGCGAACAGGCCGATTTCCTTCAGGTTCACGCCCTCGGAGCGCAGCCATGCCTGCACGAGGTAGACGAGCGTGAAGAGGGGCAGACCCGACGTGAAACCGAGGAACACGCAGATCAGCATGTGCGTGTTCAGATAGGCTCGCCAGCCGGGGTGATCCTCGTGAGCGGTGAGTGCGGGCGCCTCGTGTGGCGTTTTCGACATGGACTGGAACTGGATAGCGTTGACTGATGGCGGCGGCAGCGCAGGCGGCGCGAGTCGCGCAGCGGCGCGGCCGCACGTGCGTGCGGGCCGACGGCGTCCGTCAACGGCTCCCCGGCTCAGCTGCGCTTGACGCGGTAGACAGCAAGACTACCACGCCAGTTCGCTCCCCATCGAATCGGCTGGCCTTCGTGCAGCACCACGCGGTCGAGGATCGTCACGCCGACTTCGGGCGCGAGCGCCTCGAAATCCTCGATCGTCAGCACCCGGACGTTCGGCGTGTTGTGCCACTGGTAAGGCAGCGATTTCGACACCGGCATCCGGCCGTTCAGCACCGACAGCCGGTGCGGCCAGTAGCCGAAATTCGGGAACGACACGATGCATTCGCGCCCGACCCGAGCGGTTTCGCGCAGGATCGCGGCCGTCTGGTGAATCGTCTGCAACGTCTGCGACAGGATGGCGATGTCGAAGCTGTGGTCCTCGAACAGGCGCAGGCCGTCTTCGAGGTTCTGCTGGATCACGTTGATGCGGTTCTTCGCGCTGGCGAGCACGCCCGCGTCGTTCAGCTCGATCCCGTAGCCGGTCACGTCCAGTTCTTCCATCAGCAGCGCGAGCAGCGAGCCGTCGCCGCAACCGAGGTCGAGCACCGTCGAGCGCGGTTCGACCCAGCGCGCGATCGTGCGGAAGTCCGCGCGCGCGGACAGGGAATTCAGCGCTTGCTGGTTCATGCGCCCACCTCGTTGGCAATTCGTTCGTAATACGCGCGGAGCAGGTTGTGATAGCGCGCGTCGTCGAGCAGGAACGCGTCGTGGCCGTGCGGCGCATCGATTTCCGCGTAGCTGACCGTGCGCTTGTTGTCGAGCAGCGCCTTCACGATCTCGCGCGAGCGTGCCGGCGCGAAACGCCAGTCGGTCGAGAAGCTCGCGATCAGGTATTTCGCCTGCGTGTGCGCGAGCGCGGCCGTCAGGTTGCCGTCGAACGCCTTCGCCGGGTCGAAGTAGTCGAGCGCGCGCGTAATCAGCAGGTAGGTGTTCGCGTCGAAGTAGTCGGCGAACTTGTCGCCCTGGTAGCGCAGGTACGACTCGACCTCGAATTCGACGTCGAAGCTGAAGTTGTACGCGTCGAGCGCGCCGTCGGCGCGGCGCAGCGCGCGGCCGAATTTCTCGGCCATGTCGTCGTCGGACAGGTACGTGATGTGGCCGATCATCCGCGCGACGCGCAGGCCGCGCTTCGGCTTCACGCCGTGCGCGTAGTAGTCGCCGCCGTGGAAGTCGGGATCGGACAGGATCGCCGAGCGCGCGACCTCGTTGAACGCGATGTTCTGCGCGGACAGCTTCGGCGTCGACGCGATGTCGATGCAGTGCGCGACGCGCTCCGGATACATCAGGCTCCACGCGAGCGCCTGCATCCCGCCGAGGCTGCCGCCCATCACCGCGGCGAAGCGCTCGATGCCGAAGGCATCCGCGACGCGCGCCTGCGCGTGCACCCAGTCCTCGACGGTCACCACCGGAAACTTGGCGCCATACGGCTTGCCGGACGACGGGTCGATGCTCATCGGGCCGGTCGAGCCGAAGCACGAGCCGAGGTTGTTCACGCCGATCACGAAGAAGCGGTTGGTGTCGAGCGGCTTGCCCGGGCCGACCATGTTGTCCCACCAGCCGGTGCTGCGCGGATCGTCCGCGTAGACGCCGGCGACGTGGTGCGACGCGTTGAGCGCGTGGCAGACGAGCACCGCGTTCGAGCGCGCGGCGTTGAGCTCGCCGTACGTCTCGACGACGAGCTGATAGTTGCCGAGCACGCTGCCGCTTTGCAAGCGCAGCGGTTCGGCGAAGTGCATGGTCTGTGGAGCGACGATGCCGATCGATTCCATTCGTTCCGCCTTATGACAGGGCGGCTAAATGGTGTCGGCGAGGCGCGGAGTCGGAGATGCGCGGCTGACGACCTCTTTAGCCGCATTTGTAGTGAACCGCCGGGGAACGACGCATCGACACATCAACGCCCCGGCCGGTTCGCGCGCCCGCAATCGAGTCAGCAAATCGGCGCGCTTCCGACACGCCGCCCGAGGGGCGGCAGTCGGCAAAGTATAGCGGAATTCGGCGGGCGCGCGAATTCGGCCGCCCGTCGGCCACCGCGGCCGTCACCAGCGATATTTCGCCGAAAGCTGCCCGGTGACCACCGAGTAGTCGGACAGATTGCCCTCGACGCCAAGGCTTGCCGATATCGAGAATTGGCGGCTCACCTGCCCGGTGGCGCCGAACCGGACCGCGACGCGGTCGCGCGGCACGTCGAACGAGAAGGCATTGCGGTCGAGCGTCAGCGTACGTGAGCCGGGACCGTGCCACCAGTTCGCTTCGACGAACGGCCGAAGTTCGCGCCCGTTCGGCATCGCGGTCACGCCGTGTACGCGCACGCCGAGCCGGGTCCGCACGTCGGTTGCACCCTGGCCGTCGAGACGGCCGCCGGCGGTGCCGTGCGCGTCCGCGCGGTAGTCCGACACGACGAGCTGCGCTTCAGGCTCGACGAAGAACCGCGTGTCGCCGCGTTCGTAGAATCCGAACGAATAGCCGGCCTCGATCGAACCCGTCACGGTGCGCGACCGATACGAGTCGGCCGCGAGGCTGCCGCCGACGCTGTTCGCGTACGCGCCGTACATGAGCCATGCATCGACATAAGGACCGGTCAGGATGTCGCGGTTGCCGTACCACGTGCCGTACATCCCGACGTTGTAGCCGGACACGCTGCCGCGTGCGGTGGCGTTCGTGATACGGCCCTCGATCGCATTCCACAGCGGACGCGTCGACCAGTTCGTCTGGCTGCCGTACATGCCCATCGCGCCGACGCGCACGCTGCCGCCGTGACCGTCTTCGAAGCGGAGCAGGTCGGCGCCGGCGTGAATCAACCGACCGTTGCCCGACACGCTGCGATTGCCGCCCGACATCGACGTCATCTGGCCTTCGGCGCGCAGCCATACCGCGCCGTCGAGCGGCCCTGTCGCGGCCGCGCCCGTGCGCAGTGACGCGTCTTCACGCTGATGCAGCGTATGGACGGCCATCATCGAGGCCGCATCGGCATTCGCCAGATACGCATCGGGCTCCGGTGCGGCGGCACGCGGCGGCGGAGTGATTTCCGGCACGATCGGCGGCTCGGGGTCGACCGGGCCGGGCGGAACCGGGTCGACGGGGCCGGGTGGAACCGGCGGCTGAGGCTTCGCAGCGGACACGAGATACCAGTCTTCTTCATGCCCGCCGTTGCCGCCGCGCTTGAGCATGTAGTCGTAGCCGCCCGCGGACAACGTGCCGAAGCCATTCCGGTAGCCGTCGGAACCCGCATCGAGGGTGAATGCCGACACGTCCGTCGTGCCGCCATTGCGGGTTTCGACGAGCGGGATGCCGATGGTCGTCGGCGCACCGTCGCCGCCCGAACGCTTGACGACGATACCGGTGTCGCCGGACGCTCGGCCGCCGTCGATCATGAGGCGGTCGGTGGGCGACGCGTCGTCCTGCAGCGTCGTATGGAGGACGAGCCGGCCGCTGCGGGCCGCATAGTCGCCCGTCACGACGAGCGTGCGCGGCGTCGGCATGCCGCGTGCCGCGGGCGCGGCGAACTCGATCGTCGAATCGTTCAGCGCGACGGAGCCGACCGTCGAATCGGCGGTGACGGTCCAGCGGCTGTTCTTGTCGAGCGACAGCGTGCGGACCACGTCGGTCGCGCCGGTCCACTCGGATGCATTGGCGAGCGCGACGTCCGTCACGGCATCGGTCGCACTGCCGTCGTCGGTCGGCAGGTTGACGATGTCGCCGTCGGCACGGGAGCCGGTGTCGAGCGTCAGGCGCACGGGTGCGCTTGACTCTGCATGGACCGACAGCAGTGTGCCGTTGCCGCCGATGGCGCGCGTGCCGTTCTTCAGCGCGATGGTCGCGTCGGACGCGTCGATCGCGCCGTGGCGTTCACTGACCAGCGAACCGTCGTCGATCGTCAGCGTACCGCCGTAGACGGCCGCTGCGGGGGCGCCTTCGCCGGTTGCGCGCGCGCTGGTCCGCACCAGGTCGATTGTGCCGCCTGAACTCGAATAAAGCGCAACGGCTTGCTTGCCCTGCGTTTCGACGCTCGTATCGACGAGCGACGCGACGGAGTTCGTACCGGCCGACATCACGCCGCGCGCGCGTTCGCCGCTCGTGGTGATGCCGCCGCGCGTCACCGAGATCTTGCCGCCGAGGCGGGCGATCACGCCGATCGCGCGCGTGCCGGTGGTGGTCACGAACGTATCAGTTGCATCGACGGCAGGCGTATCGGTGTATTCCTTCGATGCATAAAGCCCGTGCGCGCTGTTGCCGTGCGTGATGACGCGCGTGCGTGCGAGTTCGACGCTGCCCTCGCGCGTGTCCACGCCGAGCGCGTAGTCGCCGGCGGTTTCGAGGTGCGAGTCGTTCAGTGCGACCGTGGAGGCGCTCGGCAGGTACAGCACCGACGCATAGTCGCCGTCCGTGCGGATATCGGTGCGGGTCAGTGTCGCGCGGACACCGCCGTAACTGATGGACAGGCCGACGCCGAACAGGCCGCTGGTACGGACCAGCGTGTCGGCCACCTCGATGGTGCCGCCCGGCGCCAGGATCGCCGTGATGCCATGCGCTTCCTTGCCGCGTGTCACGATCACGCTGTCGGAGAGCGTGAGGCGCGCGTTGGTGCCGTCGACGGACGCGCCATGCGCGTAGTCGCCGTCGGTATCGATGGAAATGCGCTCCGCAGTCGCGTTGGCACCATTACGAAGATCGATGCCGGCGCTGGAGCCGCCGCGGGTCCGGATTTCCGTATCGCGCAGCACGACGCGCGACGCGCTGCCCCATGCGGCGGCGCCCGCCGCGCCGTTGCCGGTTGAAAAAACGCGGGTCCTGCCGCCGGTCGTCAGGATGCCGCCGTTGATCGCGGAAAGCACCGCTTTGCCGGCCTCGTGCGTCGAATATTCACCCGGCGCGACTTCGAGTTCAATGCCGTCGGCTTGCTGCGGGCCGCCGCCCGTGACTTGTGCGGTGGACGGCGACGACATCGCCGCGCCGGCGAGCAGGGCCGAATGTGCGACGTACAGGCGGACGCGCGCTCGGGACGAGAGGAAATAACTGCGGTTCACCAGATCACCTTTCTTGTCTTGAACAGGTGAAAAGTAGTTTTGTTGAGCAGGTTTGGATATTGGACGAGTTCGAATTTTCGGAGGAAACCGACGAACGGCACGGAGGACACGTGAGGCGGGAAGGTGCTTCGGTGCCCGTTGCCTGAATGATTGGAGGCGTGGGTGGTGTGTAGCGGGCCTGGAACTGCGCTGG
Organism: Burkholderia sp. LAS2; assembly: GCF_018417615.1. Classification (NCBI taxonomy): domain Bacteria; kingdom Pseudomonadati; phylum Pseudomonadota; class Betaproteobacteria; order Burkholderiales; family Burkholderiaceae; genus Burkholderia; species Burkholderia sp. LAS2. The sequence continues at coordinate 386,753 of NZ_CP071052.1, read as the reverse complement.
CCAATTGCGTGCCACCCGGCGTGAGCGTTGTCGGCCGGGTTGATGAGGGAATCCTGAAAGAGGCGAGATGCAGTGACGACTGCTCGAACGACAATTCCGTCGGCACGCGGATCGATCGCGCGTCGGTCCGCCGAGGATGTCGGGGAAGGGGCGCGCGCCCCCGCGCCCCGGTACGAGCCGGCGCGCAGGACGCGCACCGGCGCTCGGACTTTACTGATACATGATCGAGTACATCACCGAGGTGTTTACCGTGCCTTGACCTGCTGCGCCGCCCGTCGCGACATACTGAGCGTAATACGGCAGGTCCGCAGCACCGTTCGACAGCGCGACCGCCTTCGAGTTTTCATCGGCCTTGCCGACGCCGATGTTGGTCGTATCGCCGTTGAGCAGGCCGACTTCGACGTTCTTCGCGGTGCCCGATGCGTTGAGCAACTGGCCGGTGGTCGAGTTGACCGTCGTGCCCGGCTCGAAGTGCGTGAAGACGTTCCCGGCGGCCGGCGAGCAGTTCTTCAGGCCGATCTTGAACGGCGTGCGGCCTGCCGTCGCGCCGCCGCTGGCGAGCGACGACGTCGACACCTTCGGCAGCGCGACCGTGAAGTCCTTGCCGCCCGTGCCGTTGCCGTCGATCGTGCAGGTCTGCGTACCGATGTTGCCGTTGATGGTGATCGTGCCGTCGGCGGCGTGCGACACGGCCGGCAGGGTTGCGGCGGCAACGACGGTGAGGGCTGCGATGCTGGAGAGTGCGAATTTCATGTTGGTTCCTCTAATGTCAAATAAACAAACGGATTCGGTCGCCCACTCGTCCGTTTGCCGCGACCGGCAAGTGGCATGGCGAGCTACCTTGTGTAACCACGGCATTCCGATGCAGTCCATCAGGACTGCGAAACGGAAGTCCGTTTTGGCCACCGAACAGTCGGCGACCTTCGGGGGCACCGCTTCGCTGGTAAATGCCGGCGGGGCGATGCAGCCTCGAATTGCAGCACTATCAGGTCTTATGCGTTCACTGATAGCTCATCGTGAATGTCGCGACACCCTTCACGGTTCCTGCGGATACGCGGTCAGTCGCGATGTATTCCGCACTCAGCGGAATGCGGGATGTCGAGGCGGACGGACCGACAAGCCATTGGTTCGGATTGCCTGTCATTGAGGAATCCGGCCCGTAGCTGACAGGCTGCCCGTTTCTCAGTATTCGCAGCTTCACGCCTTTCGCGGAGGACTCGGGTGCCAGCGAAAGTTGATTGCTTGTGTTGCCTGGGTTAGTCAGGTCCGTCAATGTCACGTAGACGTTGGATCCACTGGCGCAGGACAGCCCGATTGCGAAATTCGCTTCGCCTGCGGTGGCGCCTACCGCGTTCAGCTTGCTGGCGGCGACCGGTGGCAACGGGACGCTGACCGATGGTGTCGTCACCGTGCATGATTGCGGAACGACAGTTATCGGGCCGGACGGGCCCCAGACCAGGGTCGGGGCGATGAATGACGGGGTATTATCGAACCTGAAAGTTAGAGTGAACCCTACCGTACCCCCCATCGGCGGTTGATTGACGGGGGAAGTGAATCGGTAGACATTGTCGTGAATTTTAATTAATTCGACCTTGACCCGAAATTTCTTTACGGTCTTTCCGAAAGGTGTCTCGATGTGGACTGATGGGCCAAATTGTTTAGAGGGCTGACCTTTGAATCCTGAGGTCATGATTTCGCCGGTATCCAAATTGGATACGCGAAGACCCAGGCTTGGCCAAATTACGCTAGACCCGCCGGGAGTCGAGCCCGCCACAATTGCAATGCCGGAGTAAGGTGATTCCCACAGCAAAGTGTTGAAGTAGGGAGTGATGTCCACAGTGACATTTTGACATATGAATTGAAACTCAACGATTGTACTGGCTACAGGCTCTCCATTTTTCAGATTCGGGGGTACTCGTACGGTTCCGAATGAAAAAGTCTCATTATACGTGCCACAGTCTGCGTGCCCACTCACGGGAATGAGGGTGCAAAGGACGGTAATAATTAATTGAAGTAATCTTTTCATTGGGGAATCCGCTTTTCCTGGTGCCGTGGCATATCGTGTGATTTGATCGGATTGCATGGTTATTGCACATATGCATTTGCCGTGGTGCGATCGCGAAATACGCATATGGTGCGTCATGGCGTTTTGCTGCCGATGGGCGTGGCATTAGGCTCAACGTCGGTCAATTTGCCGATTTTCGCGACGCTGTAGTCGCAAACAGCGTCGGCGCGCTCAAACCCGTATTTGTTTTCGGTCGCTGGTACCCGGTAAGTGAACGTACACACCTCCGTGGCACGATTTCCCCACTTCGCTGTCAATATGCCGTTGTCCGCCAGGCCGCGAACGAACAGCTTGCCGCCTTGTCCGACTAGCCCGATGGTCTTGCCGTCGGCGCCGACGACGTTGCTGCCGAATGGGATCGGCTTGCCGTCGGGCTGACGGATCGTCATCAGCACCGCACGGCCGGTGACCGTCTTGAACTTGACCTTCACCACCGAATTCGCGCGCGGTGCAACCTGCTGGCTCGTCGTCAGCATTTCGACGTCGACCGGGATGCCCTTCGGATCGAGCTCGATGGTGTTCATCTGGTACGGCGTCAGATATGGGAGCACCGCATAGCCGCGCCTGTCGACCCGCACGTCCGTGCCGTTCGTGATGGACGCGCCGACGGCGTCCTTCGCCTCGACGATGGCGATGGTGTCGCCGAGATCGTTGGCGAGCGTGACGCCGCCCGCATGCCCGACGAGGGCGCCCGATATGCCCGCGGAGACGCTCGAGTAGCCGCTGCCGCCGCTCGCGCTGCCGGAGAAGGTCGCGAACGGGCTGCGATACTGTGCGTTGCCGCCGCCGGTGGTCGTGCCGGCGCTGGTGTTGACGTTCACGCCATATGAGAACTGGTTGGACTTTCCGGTGGTGCCGGTCAGCGAAGTCTGCCCGGTCATGCCGCCGTGGCTGTCGTGCGCGAAGCCCGTGCTCAGCGTCGGCGCGTATGAGCGCCGGCCGAGCGGGACCGTCAGGTTCGCGTACACCTGGTTGTTCAGGCGGCCCGAGTAGCCGTCCCGCTGCCGCGAGACCGACAGGTTGTAGCTCAGGTTGACGCCGAGGAGCCGCAGGCTGTTGTTGTAGCCGAGCTGAAACTGCGTGGTCGTGCCCTGGCGGTTCCAGTAGTTGACCGTCGAGCCCACTGCGAACAGGCTGCCGCGCTGGTCGCCGAGCGACTGGTTCAGCGTCAGCTGGACCTGGTTGCGTTGCCGATAGACGTTGTTCGGATCGGTGCCGGCTGCCGACATTTCGCGCGCATACATCGCATCTCGCATGGTCCAGTAGCCGCGCGACGAGTATCGATACGCGGCGACCGCGATGTTCGTGCCGGTCGCATCGACGGACTTGCTGTAGCTCACGCGCACACTCTGCCCGCTCGTCGCCGACACGCCCGGGATGCGGGCGCTGGCGTGCGTGACGTCGACGGCGAGCGCGCCGAGCGACGTGTTGAACGCAGCGCCGACCAGCCCGGCCAGGTAGTTTTCAGCGACGATCGCGCCGACGTAGCCCGTCATCAGGTTGCTGATGCCGCGCTGATACGTGGCCTGCGCGAAATTCGGGTGACGCTCGAGTTGCGACTCGCGCAACTGCCCGAGCGCGACGCCGAACCGCGAGATGCCGGGGCGCAGCGATTGCACGACCGCCGCATACGGCACCGTGAAGCTGTGTTTCCTGCCATCGGCCTCGGTGACCGTGACGAGCAGGTTGCCGCCGTAGCCGGTCGCGTACAGGTCATTGATCTCGAACGGCCCCGGCGCGACGTTGGTTTCGTACAGCACCGCACCGTTCTGCGACACCGCGACGTGCGCGTTGCTCGTTGCGACACCGCGGACCACGGGCGCGTAGCCGCGCATCGAATCGGGCAGCATGCGGTCGTCCGTCTCGAGCGTGACGCCGCGCATGCCGACGCTGTCGAACAGCGTGCCGTCGGTGTAGGTCTCGCCGATCTTCAACTGGCTGCGCCATGCCGGCAGGTCGCGTTGAACATAGGTGTTGAGGCTTTGATAGCGGCTGTCGCCCTGCGTTTGCGCGCTATAGCTGCCGTTGTGCCGCAAATGCCAGTTACCGACGTTGGCGCCGGCATTCAGTCCGAGGTAACCCTGTGTGCTTTCGTATCCGGACGACGTGCTGCGGAACACGTTCGCGTTGTACTTGAGCGTTGCGCTCGGCACGCCGCTGTCCCACAGTTCAGGGCTCACGTAACCGCGCGGATTGCGCAGCAGCGACGCCTGCGGAATGCTCACGTTCAGGCGGAGCTCCGACATGTCGAATTCGACCGTCGCGCCGGCCACCAGCTTGTCGATGTCCGTGCACTCGCCGGACTGCACGCGTACCAGTTCGGCACGGGCCGCGTCGGTCAGTGTTTGGTCGTCGAGGCCGAGGCGGCCCACGAGCGTGCGATCGAAGCACGGCATCGCGCTGACCGCGCCCGCCACCGCGTCGAAACGCACCGTGGAGCGGCCCGTCCACGTCTGGTTCACGTAGAGGTCGACCAGATAATCGCCGGCAGGCACCGGATTGCCTTTCGCGAAGCGTTCGAGGTTGAGCCGCTGTCCACGCGGCTTCATCATCAACGTGTCGTTGAACTGGACCTGCGCGACCTGGAAGCTGTCCGCCGATGCGGCCGACGTTTCGACCGCGCATGCGCCGGTGGCCCAGCCGCCGAGCGTCGCCATGACAAGCAAATAGCCCGGTCTCAGCGCAAAACGCGCCGTGGCCTCCGGTGGTGCAATGTGATGATTCGCTCGCATGAATTCGATAGAGTGATGCCGCATCGTCATAGCGCGAGCGACGGTCTGCCTGCGCCGGCGCGATTGCGCGCCGTCGGTCAGCGACGGATTGATTCAGGAATGTCCGGGTGGCGTCAGTGCGCCTTCTTCGGTGCGTAACTGCCTTCGATGCCCGCGCCGTAGTCGTTGAGGAACGTGTAATCGACCTGGATCGGTGCGCCCGGCATCGATTGCACGCTGCCGACGTCGAATTGCTCGGTCGCGCCAGGTTTGACCATGCCGCCCTTGTCGTCGGTCCAGATCGTGCCGCCGGACTTGACTGTGAGCTTGGTGAACGTCACGTGGTAAGGCGTGGGGTTCTTCGCTTGCAGCGCGTAGCCGCCACCGGCTTTCGGTGCGAAATTCCAGGTCACCTTTTCCGCGGCTTCGTCGGCGACGCCTTGCAGCGCGGCCGGCCGGAAGAACAGCTTGATGCGCGAGCGGAACGCAAGTTGCAGCAGGTTCGGTGTATCGGCGTCGTCCGCAGCCTGAGGCGGGACGTCGAGCACGTTGAGCCAGTACAAGGTTTCCTTGTCCTGTGCGAGCGGTTCCTGCGTGTAGATCAGTCGCAGGCTCTGGCCTTTCTTTGGATCCAGGCGGAACAACGGCGGTGTCAGCGTGAACGGCACTTTCGATTCGTCGGGCAGCGCGTTCGCATTGCCGTCGTCGATCCACGCCTGCACCAGCGACGGCCTGTCACCCTCGTTGGTCAGCTTGACCGTGACCTCGCGTTCCTTTTCCGGATAGACCACGCGCGTTCCGCCGATCACGACGCTGGCGTCCGCCGTCCCCGCGCCGACCAGCGCCGCGGCCAGCGCCGCGGCGCCCACGCTCAAACGCAAGTTCGTTGGCATTCTCATCGCCGATTTCTCCTTATAGATAAACAGACTCACTGGTGATCGGGAGGGCGACCCGCGCGCCGCTGCTGTATCGCGGGCGCGGGCCGCCGGTCGCGAAGCCGGATTACTGGTACGAGACCGAGTACATGACCGACGTGCCGACCTTGCCGGCCGTCGCAGCGCCGCCGGTCGCGACGTATTGCGCGAAGTAATCGAGGGTCGCCGCGCCACCCGCGATCGGCACGGTCTGCGAGTTCTGCTGCGCTTGCGCCGCGCCGAGCTTGATGTTCGAGCCGTCCTTGTTCAGCAGGCCGACTTCGACGTTCTTCGCGTCACCCGTTGCGTTGAACAGCTGGCCCGTTTGCGCGTTGACCGTCGTGCCCGGCTCGAAGTACACCGATGCGTTGCCCGAGTTCGGCGAGCAGTTCGACAGTGCGATGCGGAACGGCTTGCGGCCGGCCGTCGAGCCTGCCACCGAGAGTGCCGAGGTCGACACGTTGGGCAGCGTGACGGTGAAGTCCTTGCCGCCGCCGTCGCCCGAGATCGTGCAGGTCTGGGCCGTGATCTCGCCGGTGATCGTGATCGTGCCGTCGGCAGCGTGGGCCGATGAAGCAGCGGCGAGGAGCCCCGCGGATGCCATCAGAATGGAAAGTGCTTTTTTGGACATTTAAGTACCTGTTAGTAAGGGCCTCGCGTCGAAAGACGACGCACGGACGTTTCCATCGCGCTGTCGCGCATCGCTGCTGCGGGGCGGCAGCAGCTGCGGGAAACAGGTGCTATTGTTCCGAAGTAAGTCATTCGAAAGAATGGGACGATTTCTAAGTTGAGTGGCTTTAATCTAGTTCGAGTACTAAATTTCTTTTAAGAATCGTCAAGGGCCGTGACTCGCATGCCGCACACCCGTGCCGGGACGTCGACGTTGCGGGAGCGCCGCAAGGATCGAGAGGCTGTCTGATGGATTCGGCTCGCCTCGGCGGCCGATTCAGGCAGGGATATATTCAGGATGGCGAATTAATGACGGCGTGCGCGGGATATGAACCCCGCGCCGATTCAGGCCGTCAGTACCGCGGGTGCGGACAGGTGAGGCCATGCCGTGTGCCACGGCGAGCGCGGAATTGGCGCCTGGGCATTGACGCGTGTCGCCAAGCGAGTGCGACGCCCGACGGCGCGCTCGCAGCGCGCACGTCCGCGCCTTGGGCGTTACTGCAGGATCAACCGCAAATGCGCATCGGCCTGCTCGCCCGGCGGCTTCTGGAACCCGCCCTTTGCGAAGCGGTGCCATCGGCCGATCACGTAGCTGACGAGCAGGCTCGCGCGGGCGGCCGGATCGTAGTCGGCCGGTAGCGCGAACGGTGCGGCGCCGTCCTGCGGCGTGTTGGCTTCCGTGCGCGCGACCCGCAGGCATTGCTTGACGGTCGCCTCGATCCGGTCGAGCAGCTGGTTTACGCGTTCGGTCAGCCGCTCGTCCTCGCCGACCAGCGCCTCGCCGGTCAGCACGCGTGTCATGCCCGGGTTCTTCGCGGCGAAATTGAGCATCGTCAGCGCGATCGTGCGCGCCTGCTGCACGCCGTTCGGCTCCTTCGAGACGATCTGGTTGACGAGCCCGAACAGCGCCTGCTCGATGAACTCGATCAGCCCTTCGTACATCTTCGCCTTGCTGGTGAAATGCCGGTAGAGCGCGGCTTCCGACACGTCGAGCCGGGCTGCGAGCGCGGCGGTCGTGATTTTCTCGGGCTTGGGCGCCTCGAGCATCGCGGCGAGGGTCTGCAGGATCATCACGCGCCGCTCGCCCGGTTTCGGGCGCGGGCGGGACGGTGTGGCCTGGTCTTCCTTTACGGCGTGGTCCTGCGGGTAAGTCGGCTGCATTTTTGTCGCCCCGATCGTGTGCCCAGTCGCAGCGATTTTAACGAACGAATGCGCTGGTCGACATAATGCGGTCGGCCGACGTTCGGCAGATGGCCCGGCAGGTGGCCGGTGATCCATACGGTGCCGATGCCGAGGCGCTTGTAGCGCTTCAGGTGGCTGCGGGTGTCTTCTACGAGGATCGCATCCGTGAGCCGTGCATGCACGGCGCGCAAAGTCCTGCGCAGCATCGCACGATCGGGCTTCGCGCGCCACGTGCGGCGATCACGCATGTGCTCGATCGCGATCACGCGCTCGAACAGCCGCTCGATGCGCAGCTCCCGCAGCACCGCGCGTGCGTAGTTCGCGGGCGCGTTGGTCAGCACGAACTTGCGGCCCGGCAGCGCGGCGACGATGCGCGCGAGGCCGCGCTCGGCGCGCACCATCGCGGGCAGGTCGGAAAACGTGTGGACCACGCGCAGGAAGTCGTGCGGGTCGATCGGGTGATGGCGCGTGAGGCCGAGCAGCGCGGCGCCGTAGCGCTCGGTGTAGCCGTTGCGCAGGCGGTCGGCTTCGGCACGCTCGACCTGCAGTGCATCGATGATGTATTGCGTCATCGCGCGGTTGATCTCGGGAAAGATCGCGTGCGATGCGTGGTGAAGGGTATTGTCGAGATCGAACAGCCACACCGGCGCGCCGGCGCGGGGCCGGCTGCGCGACACGCGCCGGCGCCGCAGCGGGGCCGGCAAGTCGGGTGTGGCGGTCTTGCTGCGTGGTCTCAATGCGAGCGGATCATCGTGCCGAACGGCTGCTCGGTCAGGATTTCCAGCAGCACCGAATGCTCGATCCGGCCGTCGACGATGTGCACCGACTTCACGCCGCTCTTCGCGGCGTCGAGCGCCGACGAGATCTTCGGCAGCATGCCGCCCGAGATCGTGCCGTCTTCGAACAGCGCGTCGATCTCGCGTGCGGACAGGTCGGTCAGCAGGTTGCCGTCCTTGTCCATCACGCCCGGGATGTTGGTCATCATCAGCAGCTTCTCGGCGTTCAGCACCGTGGCGAGCTTGCCCGCGACGAGGTCGGCGTTGATGTTGTACGACAGGCCATCTTCGCCGAAGCCGATCGGCGAGATCACCGGGATGAATGCGTCGTCCTGCAGCGCCTTCACGACCGCGGGGTTGATCGCCTCGACCTCGCCGACCTGGCCGATGTCGATGTACTGGCCCGGGTTGTCGCGGTCCGGCATCAGCAGCTTGCGTGCGTGAATCAGGCCGCCGTCCTTGCCCGTCAGGCCCACCGCGTGGCCGCCGAAGTGGTTGATCAGCATCACGATGTCCTGCTGCACTTCGCCGCCCAGCACCCATTCGACGACTTCCATCGTCTCTTCGTCGGTGACGCGCATGCCCTGGATGAAGGTGCCGGCCTTGCCGATCTTCTTCAGCGCGTGATCGATCTGCGGACCGCCGCCGTGGACGATCACCGGGTTGATGCCGACCAGTTTCAGCAGGATCACGTCGCGCGCGAAGCCCTGCTTGAGCCGCTCTTCCGTCATCGCGTTGCCGCCGTATTTGATGACCACGGTCTTGCCGTGGTAACGGCGGATGTACGGCAGCGCTTCCGCGAGGATTTCTGCTTTCAGCGTGGGGGCGATCTGCGAGAGGTCGATGGGCTCGGACATGGCGGCGGCTCTGGCTGGGAACGGTTGAAACAGGCCGAATTGTACAGGAGTGGCGCAGCGCAGCATCGGGTTTTTGGGCTGGCCGGAACACCGGCGGCGCGAGGCGGGTACAGCGCGCGGCGGCCCGCCGGCTATGGCGCGGCGCGATTCGGGCGGCGCCGCGCGGGCGGTGCCGGCGGGCTGGCCAACGTGCGTTTCCGATGGCGTTCGGTCAGGCGACCGGCGTGCAAAATCCAGCCGCCGCGCTATGCTTGTCGCGTGGGGCGATGTCCCGCCCGCTTCCGCGATTGCGCCATGACCGATTCCGCCGCCGACGCCCGTTCCGCCCCGCGCCGTGCGCGCTGCCCGCACTGCGGGCGCGGCTTCGACTGCGGCGCGCATACGCAGCCGTTCGACTGCTGGTGCGCGGCGATGCCGGTGCCGCCCGGCGGCACGCCGCCCGCGGCCGGCGCGCGGTGCCGATGCCCCGAGTGCCTGGCCGACGAGATCGCACAGCGCATGGCCGGCGCGGCCGGTTGACGGCGCCGCGCCGCGCCCGTTCGTGCGCATCGATCCGGCCCCGCTAGAGGCGCCGGGCGCTAAACGGGTAAACTGCCCGGATGCAACGAATCACCACCACCGGGCGCGTCAACCTCAGTCACCTGTTCTGGCTGCGCAATCTTGCGATCATCGGCCAGCTCGTGACGATCGGCGTCGTGCAGACCTATTTTGGCGTGCATCTGCCGCTGCCGGCGATGCTGATGGTCATCGCGCTCGAAATCGTTTTCAACGCACTGACCTGGGTGCGCGTGCTGCGCGCGCGGCCCGAGACCAATTTCGAGCTGCTCGGCCAGCTGTGGGTCGACCTCGGCGCGCTGTCCGCGCTGCTGTTCCTGTCGGGCGGGACGACCAACCCGTTCGTGTCGCTGTACCTGCCGTCGCTCGCGATCGCGGCGGCGGTGCTGCCGTGGCACCTGATGATCTGGCTCGCGGCGTTCGCGGTCGCCTGCTACGCGGCGCTCGGCTTCGACTCGGTGCCGCTCAACATGGACAACCCGGCGAACCTGTTCGATTACTACCGTACCGGCATGTGGGCGAACTTCATGGTCAGCGTCGGGCTGATCGCGTGGTTCGTCGCGCGCATGTCGAACGCGCTGCGCCAGCGCGACGCGGCGCTCGGCGAGGCGCAGCAGCACCTGCTGCGCGACGAGCGGGCCGTTGCGCTCGGTGTGCAGGCCGCCACCGTCGCGCATGAAATGGGCACGCCGCTGTCGACGATCGCGATGCTCGCCGAGGAGCTGCGCGACGCGGCGCGCGCCGATCCGGGGCTGGCGCGCTACGAGGCCGACCTGAAGGTGCTCGAGGAACAGATGACGCTCTGCACGTCGGCGCTCGCGCGCCTGCGCGCCGCGCGAGCGCGCCGGCGAGCCGCCAGCCGGTGGACGACTGGCTCGACACGTTCGTCGAGCACTGGCGTCTGCGGCATCCGCACGTGCAGTTCGAACTGCTCGGCGCGCGCCCGGCGGGCGTCGCGCTCGACGATACGGTCGCGGCCGGCCAGATCCTGACGATCCTGCTCGACAACGCCGCGCGCGCGAGCCCGCAGCGCGTGACGCTTGCTGCGAAGGTCGCGCATGGCGGCACGGCCGACGAAATCGAATTCGAGGTATGCGACGACGGGCCCGGTATTCCGGCCGCGCTGCGCGAATCGCTCGGCGCGATGCCGGTCGACAGTACGCAGGGCGGGCACGGCGTCGGCCTGTATCTGGCGTTTAGCGCGGCCGCGCGGCTGGGCGGCGAGATCGAACTGTCCGACGTCACGCCGCGCGCGGCGGGCGGCAACGGGCGGGCCGGCGGTGCGGCGAATGGCCACGCGGCGGCCGCATCGGGACAACGCGCGGGCGCACATGCAGCCGACCGGCCAGCCGGCACGCCGGACGGCCGCCCAACTGGCGCGCCGGCCGGGCGCGGCACGCGGGCCGTGCTGCGCCTGCCGGTCGTGCGCGTCGCGCTGCCGGCGGCCTCAACCAACACGTAGACGGAGAAACCCCATGAGCGAGAACAATTTCCTGGTGATCGACGACAACGAGGTGTTCGCGGGCACGCTCGCGCGCGGCCTCGAGCGCCGCGGTTACGCGGTCCAGCAGGCGCATGACAAGGAGGCGGCGCTGCGGCTCGCCGCGGGCGGCAAGTTCCAGTTCATCACCGTCGACCTGCATCTCGGCGAGGATTCGGGACTGAGCCTGATCGCGCCGTTGTGCGACCTGCAGCCCGATGCGCGGATTCTGGTGCTGACCGGCTACGCGAGCATCGCGACCGCCGTGCAGGCCGTGAAGGAGGGCGCGGACAACTACCTCGCCAAGCCGGCGAACGTCGAGTCGATCCTGGCCGCGCTGCAGACCAACGCGACCGAAGTGCAGGCCGACGAAGCGCTGGAGAATCCGGTCGTGCTGTCGGTGGACCGGCTCGAATGGGAGCACATCCAGCGCGTGCTGGCCGAGAACAACAACAACATTTCGGCGACCGCGCGTGCGCTGAACATGCACCGCCGCACGCTGCAGCGCAAGCTCGCGAAGAAGCCGGTGCGCCAGTAAGCGGCGCACCAACGAAAACGGGCGGCCCCCGAAGGGGCCGCCCGTCTCCCATCCGGCGCCGAGCGCGTTACAGCACGTAGCGCGACAGGTCTTCGTCCTGCGCCACTTCGCCGAGTGCGCGGTCGACATACTTCGCGTCGATCGTCACGCGCTCGCCGGCGTGGTTGCCCGCCGAGAACGACACTTCCTCGAGCAGTTTCTCGATCACCGTGTACAGCCGGCGCGCGCCGATGTTCTCGGTTTTCTCGTTGACCGCGAACGCGATCTCGGCGAGGCGCCGGATACCGTCGTCGGCGAATTCGAGCTGTACGTCTTCGGTCGCGAGCAGCGCCTGGTACTGCTTGACGAGGCTCGCGTCGGTCGCGACGAGGATCGCTTCGAAGTCGTTCACCGACAGCGAATCGAGTTCGACGCGGATCGGGAAGCGGCCCTGCAGTTCCGGAATCAGGTCGCTCGGCTTCGCGAGGTGGAACGCGCCGCTCGCGATGAACAGGATGTGATCGGTCTTCACCATCCCGTACTTCGTGTTGACCGTCGTGCCTTCGACGAGCGGCAGCAGGTCGCGCTGCACGCCCTGGCGCGACACTTCGCCGCCGCTGCCTTCGTTGTTGCGCGACGTGATCTTGTCGATCTCGTCGAGGAACACGATGCCGTTCTGCTCGACGTTCTGCACGGCCTTCGTCTTCACTTCCTCTTCGTTCAGCATCTTCGCCGCTTCTTCGTCGGTCAGCAGCTTCAGCGCTTCCTTGATCTTCACCTTGCGGCGCTGCTTCTTGCCGCTGCCGAGGTTCGAGAACATCGAGCGGATCTGCTCGGTCATCTCTTCCATCCCGGGCGGCGCCATGATGTCCATGCCGACCGACGGCTGCTCGAGGTCGAGCTCGACTTCCTTGTCGTCGAGCTGGCCTTCGCGCAGGCGCTTGCGGAACGTCTGACGGGTTGCGTTGTTGTCGTCGTTCGCGTGCTCGGCATTGCCGCCGAAGCCGACCGCGCGCGGTTGCGGCAGCAGGATGTCGAGGATGCGGTCTTCAGCCTGGTCGGTCGCTTTGCTGCGCACCTTGCGCATTTCGGCTTCGCGCGTCTGCTTGACCGAGATCTCGATCAGGTCGCGCACGATGCTGTCGACGTCGCGGCCGACGTAGCCGACTTCGGTGAACTTGGTCGCTTCGATCTTGATGAACGGCGCATCGGCGAGCTTCGCGAGGCGGCGCGCGATTTCGGTCTTGCCGACGCCCGTCGGCCCGATCATCAGGATGTTCTTCGGCGTGATTTCCTGGCGCAGCGGCTCGGCGACCTGCTGGCGGCGCCAGCGGTTGCGCAGCGCGACGGCGACGGCCTTCTTCGCCTTCGCCTGGCCGATGATGTGCTTGTCGAGTTCCGAGACGATCTCGGCAGGGGTCATGGTGCTCATGGGGCTGTCCTTACTCGATCGTTTCGATGATGCGGTTGTGGTTCGTGTAGATGCACATGTCGCCGGCGATCCCGAGCGACTTCTCGACGATCTCGCGCGGCGACAGCTCGGTGTTCTCGACGAGCGCGCGGGCCGCGGCCTGCGCGTACGCACCGCCCGAGCCAATCGCGCAGATCCCGCCTTCCGGGTCGAGCACGTCGCCATTGCCGGTGATCACGAGCGTGGTGGTCGCATCGGCCGTGATCAGCATCGCCTCGAGGCGGCGCAGCATCCGGTCGGTGCGCCAGTCCTTCGCGAGCTCGACGGCCGCGCGGGTCAGGTTGCCCTGGTGCTTCTCGAGCTTCGCCTCGAAGCGGTCAAGGAGCGAGAACGCATCGGCGGTGCCGCCCGCGAATCCGACCAGTACCTGGTTGTTGTAGATCCGCCGCACTTTCCGCGCGCCACCCTTCATGACGATGTTGCCGAGGGTTACCTGGCCGTCGCCGCCGAGCGCGACCTGGTCGCCGCGCCGGACTGAAACGATGGTCGTGCCGTGAAATTGCTCCATCTGCGTTCCTTGAGAAAAACGGGGAAGAGTCGGGCGGCGCGATGCGCCGCCGCGTGAATCCGCAGTGCGCCGGGGAGCGGCCCGGCGCGCGTCCGTTTCATTTTAGGGCGGGCGCCGGGATATCAAGAGGGGAAGGCAAATCGGCCGGCGGCCGGGAATCGGTGCCGGAAAAACAAAAAGCGCGCGGCAGGCCGCGCGCTTTCGGGAAGCAGCGTGTTTGAGCGGAATGCCGCCCGATCAGTCGCCGAACAGCTTCTGGCGCAGCTCGCGGCGCTCCTGCGCCTCGAGCGACAGCGTGGCGGTCGGACGCGCGAGCAGGCGCGGAATGCCGATCGGCTCGCCGGTTTCCTCGCACCAGCCGTAATCGCCGGAATCGATGCGGGCGAGCGACTGCTGAACCTTCTTGAGGAGCTTGCGTTCGCGGTCGCGCGTACGCAGCTCGAGCGCGTGCTCTTCCTCGATCGTCGCGCGGTCGGCGGGATCGGGGACGATCACCGTCTCGCGCAGGTTCTCGGTCGTCTGGCCTGCATTCTTGAGGATGTCCGCCTGCAACTGTTCGAGCCGATTTTTGAAGAAGGCGAGCTGATCCTCATTCATGTAATCCTTGTCGCTCATCTTCAGGATTTCGGCTTCGGTCAAGAGTTTCTTCGTCATCTGCTTGCTTCTTCAATGTGCGGCAAATCGAGAGATATTGCCTGCACTTTGGGATTACCCGCAACCGCGTTTGCATTCATTTGCGATTTGCCGCCGCGGGGCCGAAAGCCTCTGGAAACCGGTTCTCAAATACCAGGATAGGCCTGGCGCGGAGTTGTGCGCGCTGCGAACCGGTGTGCTGCGCGGCACATCGCATCGGCCGCGGCCGGGAGGCGGATGGGCGATCCGGCGCGGTTGCGATGCCCGGAAAACTGGTTCAGCAAGAACCGGGCCTGTTTGTTGCCGTACTCCAGCGGGCACGTATTGTAACTGAATCGCAAGCGGGCGCCGTATCGGGTCGATCCCCGTCGGCTGCGCCAATATCTAGAAAATATAACGCGCAAATCGCGAAAAAGCGATGACGGCGAAACCCTGCCCGAAAAAGGCGCCGCGCGGCGGCCGCCACCGCCCGGGCTGGCGGCCGGGCGGCGGGGCGCGGCGGGCGCCCGCGCGGGTCAGGCGAGGCAGGCGTCGAGGCCGTCGGTGATCAGGTCCTGCGGCAGGTCGACGCCGATGAACACCATCTTGTTGGTCTTCTTCTCGACCGGCAGCCACTTCGCCGCGAGGTCGCTGCCCATCATCTGGTGCACGCCCTGGAACACGACCTTGCGGTCGACGCCCTTCATGTACAGCACGCCCTTGTAGCGCAGCATCCGCTCGCCGTAGATCTGCAGGATGCCGCCGAGGAAGTCTTCCAGCTTGTTCGGGTCGAACGGGCGGTCGTTGCGGTACACGAACGACTTGATCTTGTCGTCGTGGTGCGCGTGGTGGTGATGATGGTGGCCATGGTCGTGATCGTGCGCGCATTGACCGTGATCGTGGTCGCAATTCGCGTGATCGTGATCATGGCCGTGATCGTGGTGAGCGTGCGCGTGATCGTCCTCGGCGAGGAAATCGGGATCGATCTCGAGCTTCGCGTTCAGGTTGAAGCCGCGCAGGTCGAAGATTTCCTTGATGTCCGCTTCGCCGAAATTCACGACCTTGATCGCGGCCTTCGGGTTCATGTGCATCAGGCGGTGCTTGAGGCCCGCGACGGTCTGGTCGTCGACGAGGTCCGACTTCGTGATGAACAGGCGATCGGCAAAACCGACCTGGCGCTGCACGACCTCGTGTTCGTCGAGCTGCGCGTTCGCGTGCTTCGCGTCGACCAGCGTGATGACCGCGTCGAGCAGGAAATCGTCGGCGATTTCGCTGTCGATGAAGAACGTCTGGGCGACGGGGCCCGGGTTCGCGAGGCCGGTCGTCTCGATCACGATGCGGTCGAAGTCGAGCTTGCCTTCGCGCTTCTTCGCGGCGAGATCGCCGAGCGTGCGCGCGAGGTCGCCGCGGATCGTGCAGCAGATGCAGCCGTTGCTCATCTGGATGATCTGCTCGTTCGAATCCTGGATGAGGATTTCGTTGTCGATGTTCTCTTCACCGAACTCGTTCTCGATCACGGCGATCTTCATGCCGTGCTGTTCGTTCAGGATGCGCTTGAGCAGCGTCGTCTTGCCGCTGCCGAGGAAGCCGGTGAGGATGGTGACGGGAGTGGCCATGTCAATCGCCTGTGGTTCGTGAATCGGGGTCAAAACAGGATGTGCGTCGCGCCCTCGCGCTGCGAGCCGGGGCGCACAACCAACAATTGAAACATACCTGTCAAGTTCCCGCCCGTCGTCCGGACGACAGGCGGCAACGCAGCGCCGCCAATGGGACGGGCGCGGTTGTCCGCGCTAGATCGGGGCGATCAGACGATTTGCAACAGCAGGCCCTTCAGATATTCGCCTTCCGGGAACGCGGCGAGCAGCGGATGATCGACGCCCGCGCCGAGCCGTTTCAGGATGCGCGCGTCGACCTTCGCGTCGGCGGCCGCGCCCGCGACGATCTTCTGGAACAGGTCCATGTCGATCGCGCCCGAGCACGAGTACGTGAACAGCAGGCCGCCCGGACGCAGCAGCTTGAAGCCGCTCAGGTTGATGTCCTTGTACGCGCGCGCCGCACGATCGACGCTGTCGCGCGTCGGCGCGAACTTCGGCGGATCGAGCACGATCAGGTCGAAACGCTCGCCTTCGTCGACGAGGCGGCGCAGCGTCTTGAACGCATCGGCGTCGAGCCAGGTCGCGCGTTCGGCGTCGAAGCCGTTGGCGACGACGTTCTGCTGCGCGAGCGCGAGCGCATCGCCCGACGAATCGATCGATACGACGCGTTTCGCGCCGCCCTTGAGCGCTGCGAGCGAGAAGCCGCCGGTGTAGCAGAAGCAGTTCAGCACGTCGCGGTCGGCCGCGTACTGCGCGACGAGCGCGCGGTTGTCGCGCTGGTCGACGTAGAAGCCCGTCTTGTGGCCGTTCGGCACGTCGACGTGATAGCGCACGCCGTTTTCGTTCGCGATCAGCGTCGCGGGCGGCGCGTCGCCGGCCAGTACGCCGGTCGTCTGTTCCAGCCCTTCCTTGTCGCGGATCGACACGTCCGAGCGCTCGTACACGTTCGGGCAGCCGGTCGCGCCGGTGAGCGCCGCGACGATCGCGTCCTTCCACGCTTCGACGCCCGCGGCCATGAACTGGCAGACGAGCTGGCCGCGCGGCGCGGCGCCGGCTTCGGCGGTATCCGCGACGTAGTAGTCGACGACCAGCCCCGGCAGCCCGTCGGCTTCGCCGAACACGAGCCGCACCGCGCCCGTGCCCGACACCATCGTCGTGCGGTGCGCGACCGCGCGCTGCACGCGGCGCTTGAAGAACGCGTGATCGATCGGCTCGTGCTCGTCGAAGCTCCACACCCGCACGCGGATCTGCGACTGCGGGCTGTACGCGCCGCGCGCGAGGAAGCGGCCGTCGTGCGCGCGCACGAGCACGGTCGCGCCGGGCGCGGGCTTGCCGTCGACGCGGTCGATCGCATTGGCGTAGATCCACGGATGGCGGCGCAGCAGCGATTTTTCCTTGGACGGCTTGAGGGTGACGGTTTGCATGATGAGATCGAAATGGGCCGCGCACGACGCCGGCCGGTGCCGGCCGCCGCGCGCGGCGGGTAACACGGGGCGCGCGTCAGTCGCGCTTCTTCGCGCGCGGATGCGCGCTGTCGTAAATCTTCGCGAGATGCTGGAAGTCGAGCGACGTATAGATCTGCGTCGCGGCGACGCTCGCGTGGCCGAGCAGTTCCTGCACCGCGCGCAGGTCGCCGCTCGACTGCAGCACGTGCGTCGCGAACGAGTGGCGCAGCACGTGCGGGTGGACGTTGGCGGGAATGCCGGCGGCGAGCGCCGCGCGCTTCACGCGCTCGCGCACGACGCCCGGCGACATCCGGTTGCCGCGCACCGACACGAACAGCGGATGCGGATCGTGCTTCACGAATTCGTCGCGCACCGCGAGCCACGCGTTCAGCGCGTCGATCGCCTTGCGGCCGACCGGCACCTTGCGCTCCTTATTGCCCTTGCCGCGCACGGTGACCTCGGCTTCGGCGAGGTCGAGCCAGCCGGCCGAGCGGTAGCCGTCGGCCTGCGTGTACCGGACGTCGAGCCCGACCAGCTCGGCGAGGCGCAGCCCCGACGAATAGAACAGCTCGAGGATCGCGTGATCGCGGATGCCTTCGGTCGTGTCGGGCAGCGGCGTATCCATGAGCGTGACCGCATCGTCGACCGACAGCGCTTTGGGCAGCGATTTCTCGCGTTTGGGCGCGCGGACCCCGGCGACGGGATTCGCGGGCATCTCGACGCGCTGCGCGAACCAGCGATAGAACGCACGCCATGCGGAAAGCCGGTGCGAGATCGAGCGCGCGGACAGCCCGGCCGCGTGCCCGCGCACGACCGCGCCGCGCATGTCGGCGGCGGTCAATGCGTCGAGCGGCCGGCCGGCCGCGAGCTTCTTCAGTTCGTCCAGTTCGTGCGTGTACGCGCGCAGCGTGTGTTCCGACAACTGCCTGACATGCTTCAGGTTCGACAGGTAGGCGGCGATCGGATCGTCGGTCATCGCGTGCGGCGGATCAGTGCGGCAGCAGGCGCGTGAGCGCGGCGCTCGCGAGCGTCGCGATCTGCGCGAGGAAGTCGGTCGCCATCCCGTCGTGGAAGCGGCGCGGATCGGGCGAGCCGAGGACCAGCAGGCCGAACGCGGGCGCATCGTTGCCGGCGAGCGGCGCGCGCAGCGCGAGCAGCGCGACCGATGCGGCCGCACCGTCGCCGGCCGGCGCGGCTTCGGCGCCTTCCGCCGCGCTCGCGGCCGGGGCGGCGAGCGCGGGCGCGAGCCACTGGGCGGCCTCGAAGCCCGTGTTCGCGCCGCAGTACGGCGTCGACAGGCCGTTCGTGAACAGGCGCACTTCCTCGCCGACCTGGCGGGCGAAATCGGCTTGCGCGTAGGTGTCGGCGACGTCCCACACGCGCAGCGCCGTCTGCGGCACGTCGAACACGTCGGCGATGCCGTCGGCGATCGTGCGCGGCAGCGCGTACGGATCGCGTTCCGCGATCACGCGCGCGGTCCAGCGGCTGAACTTCGCGGACAGGCTGTCGTTCTCGTGGCCGTAGCGCACGAGTTCGGCGAGCCGGCGCTCGAGATGCTTGTTCTTGTCGCGCAGCATCTCCATCTGCCGCTCCTGCAGCGAGATCGCGGCCTTGCCGTGCGGGTTCGCGAGACGGATCGTCGCGAGCAGCTCGGCGTGCTGCGCGAAGAATTCGGGATTGGCGAGCAGGTAGTCGGCGACTTCGCGATCGTTCATGTGGCTGGCGCGTTCAGTTATCAAGGACGTTGCAGGGTCAGGCGTTCAGGTCGATCTCGCCTTCGAACACGGTCGTGGCGGGGCCGGCCATCATCAGCGCGGCGGCTTCGTCGCGCGCGCCGTCCCAGCCGATCGTCAGCGTGCCGCCGTGGGTGTGCACGGTCACGGGCGAATCGAGCAGGCCGCGCCGGATGCCGGCCGCGACCGCCGCGCATGCGCCGGTGCCGCACGCGAGCGTCTCGCCCGCGCCGCGTTCGTACACGCGCAGCTTCACCTCGTGGCGCGACACGATCTGCATGAAGCCGGCGTTCACGCGCTGCGGGAAGCGCGCATGGCGCTCGATCAGCGGGCCTTCTTCCAGCACCGGATACGCCTCGACATCGTCGACGACCTGCACCGCGTGCGGGTTGCCCATCGACACCGTCGAGATCCAGCGCGTCGCGCCGCCGACGTCGAGCGGCCACAGCGTGTCGTTGCCTTCCTTGCGGCCGTCGAGGCCCGTCGCGCCTGGACCGGCCGTATCGAACGGCACCTGTGCCGGCGCGAACACGGGCGCGCCCATGTCGACGACGACTTCGCCGTTGTCCTGCAGCGTCAGCGTAATCAGGCCCTTCATGACCTGCACGCGCACGCTGCGCTTGTCGGTCAGGCCGCGGTCGCTGACGAACTTCACGAAACAGCGCGCGCCGTTGCCGCAGTGTTCGACCTCGCCGCCGTCGCAATTGAAGATCCGGTACTTGAAATCCGCGCCGTCGACGGTCGGCTTCTCGACCAGCAGCAACTGGTCGGCGCCGATGCCGAAGTGGCGGTTGGCGAGCGCGCGCACCTGCGCGTCGGTGAGCGGCGGCAGCGCGCGCGAATAGCCGTCGAGCACGACGAAGTCGTTGCCCGCGCCGTGCATCTTGGTGAACGAGAGTTTCACTGGGTCCGGAATTCCATGGCGAACAAGGCGGTCGGCACGACACGGACTGCCGCCGGCCATGCCGGGCGGCCTCGTTCGTCGTGCTGATCTCAACCGCAAATGATACATGCAGCCGACGGGGGCGTCCTGCGCGGGCGGGGCCGCGCGTCCGTCGTGCAGATGGGAAGGGGCGCTATTTGCCGATCGGCCGACTGGACATGGCGTTGCGGCTCGAGGCGTGGCTCGGCGAGGAAAACGGGGGAAAGGCCGATCTGTGGCTCGCGCAGCAGTCGGCCTACGATCTCGGGCAGGCGCGCGCGAAGGGCGCGCCGAAGGTGGCGAGGGCGCAGGCGCGCGCATGACGGCGCACCCGCGAACGTCGCGGCAGGGTCAGTACAGGCTCGGCTCGCCGGGCGGGCGCGTCTTGAAGCGCTTGTGCACCCAGTAGTACTGCTCGGGCATCAGCGGAATCTGTTCCTCGAGGAATGCGTTCATCCGCCGCGCGTCGAGATCGTCGTCGCCGGTCGGGTAGTGATCCCACGGCTTGAATACCTTCAGACGGTAGCCCTTGTAGTTCGGCAGCACCTCGCCGATGAACGGCACGACCTGCGCGCGGCCCGTCTTCGCGAGCCGGCCGACGGCCGTCAGCGTGCAGGCCGGCACGCCGAAGAACGGGACGAACGTCGAGTTGCGCAGCCCGTAGTCCATGTCCGCGCCGAGCATCACCGGCTTGCGGTCGCGCAGCCAGCGCAGCACGACGCGCGCGCTGTCCGCGCGGCCGACCATCTCGGCGTCGAAGCGCCCGCGCGCCTTCTTCGCCTCTTCCTCGAGCACCGCGTTCGAGAACGGCTGGTAAAGCGATCCGCAGCGGCGGTGCAGCGACCGGTTCAGCCAGATCGAACCGGCCTCGATGCCGACGAAGTGCAGGCCGAGGAACAGCGTCGGCGGCAGGTCGGGATCGTCGAGATCGACCGCGCTGTCGACCTGGATCAGCTTCGCGAGCTTCTTCTCCGAGCCGAACCACTGGACGCTGCGCTCGACGTAGCTGCGGATCGCATGACGGAAATGCTGGCCGGCCACTTCCTCGCGCCGTTCGTCGCTCCAGTCGGGGAAGCAGAGTTTCAGATTCGTATGTACGATGCGCTTTCGCCGGCTGGGGATCTGATACAGCAGCCAGCCGAGGCCATCGCCGAACCGTGCGGTCAGACCGTACGGCAGCAGGGCGAGCAGCTTCAGCAAGCCGATGGCGAGGTGCGTGCCGAGGCGGCCTAGCATGCGGAATCTCCGTGGGGCCGGCTGGCCGGCACGTTGCGAACAGGGTGGTAAGACAGCGGAAGATGCAGCACGGGCGGCGCTCTGTGACAATTCAGGAAAGCCGCTATAATACGGGCTTCGCCGAGTTAACTGACAACTTGCGGGGCGAAGCCGGCTGGCGCGACACACGCTGCCCGGTCCTGGTAATCCGCTAAAGCGTCGCCGCTTCAGGCCCAACGAAGCTGGCTACGTGAAACCAACCGTAACCACACAGGAGCCTGAAAAAGTGGCAAACGATTATCTCTTCACGTCCGAATCCGTCTCCGAAGGCCATCCGGACAAGGTCGCGGACCAAATCTCGGACGCGATTCTCGACGCCATCCTCGAGCAGGACAAATACTCCCGCGTTGCGGCCGAAACGCTGTGCAACACGGGTCTCGTTGTGCTGGCTGGTGAAATCACCACGACGGCCAACATCGATTACATCCAGATCGCGCGCGATACGATCAAGCGCATCGGCTACGACAACACCGACTACGGCATCGACTACAAGGGTTGCGCGGTGCTCGTCGCGTACGACAAGCAGTCGCCGGACATCGCGCAGGGCGTCGATCGCGCGCACGACGACAACCTCGACCAAGGCGCGGGCGACCAGGGCCTGATGTTCGGCTATGCGTGCGACGAAACGCCGGAACTGATGCCGCTGCCGATCTACCTGTCGCACCGGCTCGTCGAGCGCCAGGCCAGCCTGCGCCGCGACGGTCGCCTGCAATGGCTGCGTCCGGACGCGAAGTCGCAGGTCACCGTCCGCTACGTCGACGGCAAGCCCGATTCGATCGACACCGTCGTGCTGTCGACGCAGCATGCGCCGGACATCGAGCTGCCGGCGCTGCGCGAAGCGGTGATCGAGGAAATCATCAAGCCGACGCTGCCGGCCGACCTGATCAAGGGCGACATCAAGTTCCTCGTGAACCCGACCGGCCGGTTCGTGATCGGCGGCCCGCAAGGCGATTGCGGCCTGACCGGCCGCAAGATCATCGTCGATACCTACGGCGGTGCCGCACCGCACGGCGGCGGCGCGTTCTCGGGCAAGGATCCGTCGAAGGTCGACCGTTCGGCTGCGTATGCGGGCCGCTACGTCGCGAAGAACATCGTCGCGGCCGGCCTCGCGTCGCGCGCGCTGATCCAGGTGTCGTACGCGATCGGCGTGGCCGAGCCGACCTCGGTGATGGTCAACACGTTCGGCACGGGCCGCGTGTCGGATGCGGTGATCACGAAGCTCGTGCGCGAGCATTTCGATCTGCGTCCGAAGGGCATCATCAAGATGCTCGACCTGCTGCGCCCGATCTACGAGAAGACGGCAGCTTACGGCCATTTCGGCCGCGAAGAGCCGGAATTCTCGTGGGAAGCGACCGACAAGGCGCTCGTGCTGGCCGAAGCGGCCGGCGTGGAGCCGACGGCACGCGTCGCGTAAGCGTCGTCCGCCTGAAATGAAAAACCCCGGCCAGGCCGGGGTTTTTTTATGGGTTCGATCGCCGGGGCAACGGTGGCGATCGGGCGGACAACGCCCGCCGGGCGCCCGCTCAACGCGCGCCGAACCCGAACCAGCCGTTGCTGGCCGCGAGGCGGCGCGGGCGGTTGATGCGGCGCTGCGGGCCGAGCTTGCGGCGCAGCGCGAGCGCGCGCAGCGACGACGGCTTCTGCAGCAGCGAGCGCAGGCCGGCGCGGCGAGCGAACGCCTGCGCGCTCATCATCGAGAAAAACGCGTGGAACCACGCACGGATGCCGTCCAGCCGGCTGTGCGGGTGCGTACGTTCGGCCAGCGCCTGCGTGCGTGCGCGATGATGGCGCAGCGAGCGGACAGGAGCGGGCGACACGACGCGCTTGGCAGTGCGGTTGAAACGGGAAGTCAGACGGAATGGCATGTGAACGATGCTTCGCTTGTATGGGTGGCGCCCTGCAGAGCACACTGGTATGAACGGCCTCGGATGACGCAACGGATCTTATCGAAACCCGTTGCGCGCCGCGCCCGCCAGAATTGACAGGCCGCGTCAGGCTACAGGGGATTCGTGACGCGCAAAAGTCGCGATAAACCCTTGTGCCGCAACGCGTGTGCCGCATACCGCCTGTCGCTGAGGCAGGCGCCGCGTCGCACAGTTCCCTTGCGCTGGATCAAATCCGCGATTGGCATGCCCCTGCGCACGACAATGGCGCTGTTCGTGGTATCCGGCGCCGATTTACAATCGTCACATTCACACAATAAACGTCTGGCATCCCATGTCGTCTCCATTGCAGTCGGAATCGATCCGCGCGCAAGTCGCGGAATTGCGCGAGCGCGGCTTCGTCGTCGCGCGCGGCCTCGTCGGCGAAGCGCAGTGCGCGGCGCTCAGGCAGATCGCGGAGCGCCAGTTGCGGGAGGCCGCCGAGCCGATCGAGTTCGAGGCCGACCTGCGCTATCCGGGCGCGCCCGAGTCGAAGCATGCGCCGGGCGGGCATACGGTGCGACGGCTGCTCGATGCGTATTCGCGCGATCCGGCGTTCGCCGCGCGCGCGATCGCGCCCGAGATCGGCGCATGGATGCGCGAGTATTTCGGTGAAGAGCCGGTGCTGTCGCGCGCGCATCACAACTGCATGATGACGAAGCACCCGGCGTACGGCAGCCTGACCGGCTGGCATCGCGATTTCCGCTACTGGGCGTTCGAGCGCCCGGACATGGTCTCGGTGTGGCTTGCGCTCGGGCCGGAAACCAACGAGAACGGCGCGCTGTGGCTGGTGCCGGGTTCGCATACGGCCGAATTCGGGCCGGAAGCGTTCGACGACGCGAAGTTCTTCCGCAGCGATCTGCCGGAAAACCGCAGGATGATCGACGCGGCCACGTGCCCGTCGCTGCAGACGGGCGACGTCGTGTTCTTCCACAGCAACACGCTGCATTCGGCCGGGCAGAACCGTTCCGACCAGGTGAAGTTCTCGCTCGTGTACACGTATCACGGCGCGAGCAACCGGCCGCTGCCCGGCACACGCTCGGCGTCGAAGCCGGAAGTGCCGTTCTAGGTTCGGATCGGACGGGCGGCGACACCGCGGCGGTCACGCGATGCGGCGCATCGCGGGCGTTTGAAGCAACGGGCGGCCTGGCCGCCCGTTTCGTTTGACGCGGCCCGAGCCGTGCGACGCGGGCCGTTCGTATGTCGCGCGGCGGCGCGATCAGCGCTTGCCGCCCGGCATCGCGAGGCCGATCAGGCCGACGAACGACGCGACGGCGCCGCCGACGATCAGCAGGATCGTCTTCGTCGCCGGCGAGCCGGTGAAGAAGCGCGACACGTTGTCGTTGATCGAATGGAACGACTGGCCGCCGAAATACAGCAGCACGACGCCGCCGACGAGCAGTGCAACCGAGATGACCCGGGACATACCAACCTCGCTGAAACGGTGATTCGAGACGCCGCAGTGTAGGCGAGCGCCGCGGTCGCGTCCATCGTCGTGCCGCCGTGCACGATCCGGCCGCTTTCGCTACCATAGTCGTCGTATGACTTCTTCGCCGCCGTCGCGCCATGGGCGCGGCCGGCGCGCGTCCCTTCCCCCGATGTCCTGACGGAACAGACTCATGGCCTACGAAGCAGCTTCCGAACGTTATGCCGGCATGCAATACCGCACCTGCGGCAAATCCGGGCTCCAACTGCCCGCCCTGTCGCTCGGTCTGTGGCACAACTTCGGCGATTCGACGCCGATCTCGACGCAGCGCGAGATCCTGCGCACCGCGTTCGACCTCGGCATCAACCACTTCGACCTCGCGAACAACTACGGGCCGCCGTACGGGAGCGCCGAAACCAACTTTGGCCGACTGCTGAAGGAGGATTTCCGGCCGTATCGCGACGAGCTGCTGATCTCGACGAAGGCCGGCTGGGACATGTGGCCGGGGCCGTACGGCAGCGGCGGCGGATCGCGCAAGTACGTGCTGGCGAGCCTCGACCAGAGCCTGCAGCGGATGGGGCTCGACTACGTCGACATCTTCTACTCGCACCGTTTCGACGCACATACGCCGCTCGAGGAAACCGCCGGCGCGCTCGCGTCGGCGGTGCAGCAGGGCAAGGCGCTGTATATCGGCATTTCGTCGTACTCGGCCGCGAAGACGCGCGAGATGGCCGCGCTGCTCGCGCAATACAAGGTGCCGCTGCTGATTCACCAGCCGTCGTACAACCTGCTGAACCGCTGGATCGAAGAGGATCTGCTCGGCACGCTCGACGACGTTGGCGCGGGCAGCATCGCGTTCACGCCGCTCGCGCAGGGCCTGCTCACGTCGAAGTACCTGAACGGCGTGCCGGCCGACGCGCGCGTGAACAAGCCGGGCGGCGGCTCGCTGAAGCAGGATCACCTGAGCGCGGACAACCTCGAGCATGTGCGCAAGCTCAACGCGATCGCCGAACGGCGCGGCCAGAGCCTTGCACAGATGGCGCTGGCGTGGGTGCTGCGTAACGGCCGCGTGACGTCCGCGCTGATCGGTGCGAGCCGGGCCGAGCAGGTGCGCGAGAACGTCGGTGCGTTGAAGAACCTCGAATTCTCCGCTGAGGAACTCACGGAGATCGATCGTTACGCGACGGAAGGCGGCATCAATCTGTGGGAAAAGCCGTCCACGGATCAGGCGATCTGATCGAAAGTCGATACGGGATGCGAAACATCGCGTGCCGTATCGGTCACGCGCAGGCAGTCCGTCGCGTCGCTGCGGGGCAGCGACGCACGTCACGCGCCGATGGCGCTAGATCAGCGCAGGCAGGCCTTCAACGAGCAACACAGCGACGCCGACGCCGAGAATGACGCCGAGTACGCGCAGCAGGTTGTGACGGAATTGTGTGGCGCATGGCACCGCGCCGAGAAATAGCGCTCCGGCCAGCGCCATCGGAATCAACAGAATGAAGTCGCCGATCGTGAAATAGGTCGTCATGCGTGTCTCCAGTGTCGGCCGAAGTGGGCGCTTCAGTGCTTGCCTGGCGGCTCCATCCCTGCGGGATATCGGCCCAAAACGGCACGCGTGCGCTCACCCCGGTCCCATGCCGGGTGTTTCTAGTGGGTCCGGCCCGTCGTACGCGGGCCGGTCAATTCGAGTATAGGCAACCGGCGGCGTTTTTCGCTATCCGAACCATTAAAAATCAGCGGAAAGCCGCGGGAATCCCGCGGTTTTCGCGCAAACAAGACGAACGCCTTGCGCGTATCTTTCCCGTTCCTTTCGATTTTCGCGGAATCGTCGTATGTGTCCGATGCGGGCCGCCGCACCCGCGGGCGCGGCGGCCCGCCCGCTCACGCGCGGTCGGGTTGCGGGCGGCCGGCCGGCGCGCGGAACACGAGCGCGAGCCCCGCGATGATCGCGCCCATGCCGGCAAGCGCGAGCGGCTCGGGCCGGTTGCCGAGCCACGCGGCGTCCATCAGCGTGGTGACGACGGGCACGAGATAGAACAGGCTCGTCACGTTGACGAGATCGCCGCGCTGCATCAACCGGTAGAACAGCAGTTGCGCGATCACCGAGATCACGATGCCGAGCCACAGCAGCGGCACGACGAACGCCCAGCTCATATCGAACGACACCGGCCGGAACGGCACGATCGCGACGCACAGCGCGAGGCCGATCGCATTCTGCAGCGGCAGCACGTCGGCGGGCGCCGCGCGGACGCGCTTTTGCAGCAGCGAGCCGACGGTCAGCGCGACGAGCGCCGTGAGCGCGCACGCGACGCCGGCAGCCGACAGGCCGCCCGTCCCGCCGCTCACGCCGCGGCCGACGACGAGCGCGAGGCCGGCGAGCGATAGCGCGAGTCCCGCGATGCGCACCGGTTGCCAGCGACGCTCGACGATCGCGAGCGTGAGGATCGGCTGCACGCCGAGGATCGTCGCGAGCACGCCGGGCGCGATGCCGCGCTCGAGCGCGAGCAGGTAGAAGATCGAATAGCCGCCCATCATCAGCAAGCCGGTCAGCGCGGCCATGCGCCGCTCACCGCGCGGCGGCAGCCAGCGTTTGCGCATGAACGCCAGCGCGAGCAGCACGAGCGATGCGAGCGCGAAGCGGGCGGTGAGAAAGGCGAACGCGGACGCGTGACGCAGACCGAGTTCGGCGAAGATCGCGCCGCTGCTCCACAGCAGTACGAAGAGCGACGTCGCGCCATGCGCGGCGAGCGCGCGTTTGAACGAAACCATGTGAATCCACCTGTCGAACGGATCGAAACGTTCCATTCGCGCGCGCGGCAACACGTCGTGCGTCATGACGCACGTACCTGTGGCCAACGGGGCGAATGGAAGACGAAAACGGATGCCGGCGAGTCAGCCGGCGCGTGCCGCCGAAGGGGGCGGCGCGGCGCAGACGAGCGGCGGTGCGACAGGGGGAGGAAGGACCGACGGATGCGCGCACGCCCGCGGCCGCGAGTCGAACTGCGGCCGGGATTTTGCGAGGGCGGACGTGAGCGGATACATCGTGTCGGAGTGCGGTTGAACGCGAATGAAAGGTTAAGGTACCGCAAGGCAGCCATCGAACGCAACTGCTGTCGGCGGCTGCGTATCGCGAGCGACATGTCGCGCCGATGCAGGCCGATGCCGGTGCGCGCGCAAGCGTTCGACGAACGGTGGATAGCGAACGGCATGCGATGCGCGCGACGTGATTCCGGTCGGCCGCGCGAAGTGTTCCGATGATTCCGCAGCGGCGAAGCGAAGCGGCACGCGCGTTGCGTCAACATGCGCGCGCGGCGTCGCCGGGCGGTTTCGGTGGGCAGTCACATTCGACAGGGTATGATGGGGGTAACCGGGCGGGCAAGTACGTGCCCGACGCAGTGGTTGATTGGAGACATTCGACGAATTCGCGGCACTTCGCCTGCTTCTTCTTCTTTTCGCGCTTCGATAAACCGTGAACAATGGGATCACGCGCAACGCTCCGCCGAGAGCGGCGCGGATCGTGCATTTGCCGGCTCGCCAGCGGGCCGGGTTTCAAGATTCAAGAGTGGGGAACCATCATGCATATCGGGTCGATTGTCTGCACTACCCATATCGCGGTGCCGAAGGGCGCGCGCGGCATCGTCCAGCGCATCCTGGGCGACATGGCCATGGTGACCTGGTACGCGGGCGTGCCGGGTGAGTCGAAAGAACTCAACACCGAGCCTTTCTTTCTCGAGGACCTGATCGACACCGGCGAATCCGTTCTGCCGGCCGGCGCGGCGCTTCACTAAGGCTCGTCTTTCGGTCCGGCTGGCGGCACAATGCGGGGCATGACAGACGCCACTTCCGCTTCCGCTTCCTCCGCCAGCCCGCCGTTCGCCGGCCTCACGCCCGAGTGCGTGCTCGACGCGCTCGACAGCGTGCTGATGCCGGCCGGCCTGCGCACCGACGGGCGCCTGCTCGCCCTCAACAGCTACGAAAACCGCGTCTACCAGGTCGGCATCGAAGACGGCCCGCCGGTCGTCGCGAAGTTCTATCGCCCGGCGCGCTGGTCCGACGACGCGATCCTCGAAGAGCATGCGTTCGTCGCCGAACTCGCCGCGCGCGAGATTCCGGCGGTGCCCGCGCGTGCCTTCGACGGCCGCACGCTGCATGCGTTCGACGGCTTCCGATTCTCGATCTTCGAGCGGCGCGGCGGCCGCGCACCCGATCTCGACCGCAGCGACACGCTCGAATGGCTCGGCCGCTTCATCGGCCGCATTCATGCGGTCGGCGCGACGCAGCCGTATGTCGCGCGTCCCGTGCTCGACATCGCCACGTTCGGCTACGAGCCGCGCGACTACCTGCTCGCGCACGATTTCATTCCGGATGACGTAAGACCGGCGTACGAGACCGCGGTCAAGCTCGCGCTCGAAGGCGTCGAGGCCGCGTTCGAGCGCGCCGGAGAGATCCGCCTGCTGCGCACGCACGGCGACTGTCATCCGAGCAACGTACTGTGGACCGATGCCGGCCCGCATTTCGTCGACTTCGACGACAGCCGGATGGCGCCGGCCGTGCAGGATCTGTGGCTGCTGCTGCCGGGCGATCGCGAAGGCGCATCGCGCGCGCTGGCCGACCTGCTCGCCGGCTACGAGGATTTCTGCGAATTCGAGCCGCGCGAGCTGCATCTGGTCGAAGCGCTGCGCACGCTGCGGCTGATCCACTATGCGGCGTGGCTCGCGCGGCGCTGGGACGATCCCGCGTTTCCGGCCGCCTTCCCGTGGTTCAACACGCATCGTTACTGGGAAGCGCGCGTGCTCGAACTGCGCGAGCAGATCGGCGCGATGCAGGAAGGGCCGCTCTGGCCCGTGTGACGTGTGGCGGCTGCATGCGCGGCATCCATGCCGCGCGGCAGCTTCGCCGGGGCCGCGGCGCGACGCGGCCCGCCCTCTCAGAACTTCAGCATCAGCTTGATCAACGCGGCGAAGCGCTTGCCGTACGGCGGTGCGAGCAGGTTGCGCGCGTTCAGCCGCGCCTGCGTGAGCACCGGCTTCATCTTCGAGAACGTCACGAAGCCGTCGTAGCCGTGATACGCGCCCATGCCGCTCGCGCCGACGCCGCCGAACGGCAAGCTGCCGCACGCGATGTGCATCAGCGTTTCGTTGATCGACACGCCGCCCGAGACCGTTTCGCGCATCACGCGGTCGATCGTGCCGCCATCCTCGTCGAACAGGTATAGCGCGAGCGGACGCGGGCGCGCATTGACGTACGCAATCGCTTCGTCGAGCCGTTCGTACGGCACGAGCGGCAGCAGCGGCCCGAAGATTTCCTCCTGCATCAGTGGCGACGCGGCCGGCACCTGCGTGACCGCGCACGGCACGAAGCGGCGCGACACCGGATCGGACTGCGCGTCGGACAGCGGATGCAGCTGCGCGCCGGCGGCCTGCGCATCGCTTGCCAGTTGCTGCAGGCGTGCGTAGTGACGCGGCGACACGATCGTCGTGTAGTCGCCGTTGGTCGACAGGTCCGGATACAGCTTCGCGAAGCGGGCCCGCGCGCGTTCGATGAACGCGCCTTCCATGCCGCGCGGCAG
Source organism: Burkholderia sp. LAS2 (assembly GCF_018417615.1). Taxonomy (NCBI): domain Bacteria; kingdom Pseudomonadati; phylum Pseudomonadota; class Betaproteobacteria; order Burkholderiales; family Burkholderiaceae; genus Burkholderia; species Burkholderia sp. LAS2. The sequence continues at coordinate 356,549 of NZ_CP071052.1, read as the reverse complement.
CAGCACGTAGTCGGGCGCGATGCAGGTCTGGCCGGCGTTCAGCGTCTTGCCGGCGACGATCGCGTCGACGGCCGCGTCGAAGCGCGCATTCGGGCCGACGATCGCCGGCGACTTGCCGCCGAGTTCCAGCGTGACGGGCGTGAGGTTGTCGGCGGCCGCGCGCATCACGTGGCGGCCGACCTGCGTCGAGCCGGTGAACAGCAGATGGTCGAACGGCAGTGCGCTGAACGCGGCGCCGACTTCCGCGTCGCCGTTCACGACCGCGACGTGGTCGCGCGTGAAGGTCTTGCCGATCAGTTGCTCGAACAGCGCCGACGTGCGCGGCGTCAGTTCGGACATCTTGATGATCGCGCGGTTGCCGGCGGCGAGCGCGCAGATCAGCGGGCCCGCGGCGAGCAGCACCGGGTAGTTCCACGGCACGACGATGCCGACCACGCCGAGCGGTTGCGGAATCACCTTCGCGCGCGCCGGGCGCAGCCACTTGTTCATCGGCTTGCGGATCGGCTTCATCCAGCGCTTGCCGTGCGTCAGCGCATCGTCGATCTCTTCCTTCGCCATCCAGATTTCCGACAGCAGCACTTCCTGCTTCGCGCGATGGCCGAAATCGGCGCTGATTGCGTCGGCGAGCGCATCCGCGTGATCGATCAGCATCGTGCGCAGCGCGCGCAGGTGCTGCGCGCGCGTGTCCCATGCCGGGTACGGTGCGCGCAGGTACGCCGCGCGCTGGTCGTGCAGCAGCGACGTCAGCGCATCGACCGACGGCAGTGCTTGCGGGGCCAGTTCGGGCAGGTCGTTCTTCATGTCGTCTCCTCCAGTTGGGCCTGGCTGATCGGCCGGCCGTCACGCCGCACGCGCACGCTCGGCGAGCGCGGCGACGCGGATCGGGTGATGCGTGTCGCCCGGCGCGGGGCCGGATGCGACGGGTGCTCGAAAACCGGTTTCAGCGCGCGGCAAGCGTCGTATCCGCGCGACGGTGTCCGCGTCCGAACGTCGTGCCGCACGGCATGCGCATACGAGCCGATACGGTGACGCGCGGGCACGCGATGCCGTCTCGCGATCGTCTGCCGGTGTACCGCGGCGGCGCAGCGCGACAGATCCGCGGCGGTGGCTCGCCGCGGATCGTTCGGCGGCGGCGACACACCGTCCAAACGGTCGGCGACGACACGTGCCGTTCGATTTCCACCGACTGCGCGCATGGCGCCGTGCATCGTCGCGCGGGCCGCCGTTTGAAATGAAATGCGGGCCGCGCGCGTGACCGCCGGATCACCCGGTCGGCACGCGGCCGGCAGGCGTTGGCGCTGCATCGTCGTTCCTCCCGTTTCGCGACGAATCGGCTTCTCGTGGCCGGTGCATCGCGCGACGCGACTCGATACATCTTAAATTTAGTTCACGCGGGCGTTTAGAGGAATCGCTCTTGAATCGGCGCGCCGCGCACGGGACGGCCATTCCTACAATGCCCCGAGGGTCTGTTTGCAGATGGCAACCCCAAATTAAAAAATCATGTAACGGGAATGCCCGAAATCGCCCGTATGGCGGCGTCGCTCGTCGCTTGTTTGGCTCGGCCAAACGGCGCTCCTCGCTCCTTGCCCTACGGGCGATTTCGGGCATTCGCATGCGTGTTCCATCTGCAAACAGACCCTCCAGAGGAGACGCGGTCGCGCGGCGGTGCCGGGCGCCTTCCATGACACGACGGAGACGTGACATGCAATACGACTACATCATCGTCGGCGGCGGCTCGGGCGGCGCGAGCCTCGCCGGCCTTCTCGCCGATGCCTGCCCCGATGCGACGATCGCGCTGATCGAGGCCGGCTCGCATACGGAGCGCAACCTGCTCGTCAACATGCCGGTCGGCATCGCGGCGCTGGTGCCGTTCAAGCTCGGCACCAACTACGGCTACGAGACGGTGCCGCAGCCGGGCCTCGGCGGGCGGCGCGGTTATCAGCCGCGCGGGCGCGGGATGGGCGGCTCGAGCGCGATCAACGCGATGATCTACACGCGCGGTCACCCGACCGACTACGACGAGTGGGCGCAGCTCGGCGCGACGGGCTGGGGTTGGCAGGACGTGCTGCCGTATTTCCGCCGCGCGGAAGGCAACGAACGCGGCGCGGACGCATGGCACGGCGCGGACGGGCCGCTGTCGGTATCGGATCTGCGCTTTCGCAATCCGTTCTCCGAACGATTCATCCAGGCCGCGCACGCGGCCGGCTATCCGCTGAACGACGACTTCAACGGGGCGACGCAGGAAGGCGTCGGCTTCTATCAGGTCACGCATCGCGACGGCTCGCGCTGCAGCGTGGCGCGTGCGTACATTTACGGCCGCAACCGGCCGAACCTGCACGTGGTCCCCGATGCGACGGTGCTGCGCGTCGGCTTCGACGGCAAGCGCGCGGTCGGCGTCGTCGTGTCGCGCAACGGGCGGGTCGAGACGCTCGGCGCGCGCGCGGAAGTGGTCCTGTCGGCCGGCGCGTTCAATTCGCCGCAACTGCTGATGTGTTCGGGGATCGGCCCGGCCGATCAGTTGCGCCGGCACGGGATCGCGGTCGTGCAGGATGCGCCGGACGTCGGCGCGAACCTGATCGACCACATCGACTTCATCATCAACACCCGCGTGAATTCGTCGGAACTGGTCGGCGTGTGCGTGCGCGGGATCGCGAAGATGACGCCCGCGCTCGTGCGCTATTTCTCGAGCCGCACGGGGATGATGACGAGCAACGTCGCGGAGGCCGGCGGCTTCATCAAGAGCGATCCGTCGCTCGCGCGGCCCGACCTGCAACTGCATTTCTGCACGGCGCTCGTCGACGATCACAACCGCAAGATGCACTGGGGTTTCGGCTATTCGCTGCACGTGTGCGCGCTGCGGCCGTTCAGCCGCGGCACGGTCGCGCTCGCGAGCGGCGATGCGCGCGACGCGCCGCTGATCGATCCGCGCTTCTTCAGCGATTCACGCGACCTCGACCTGCTGGTGCGCGGTACGCACGCGATGCGCCGCATCCTGTCGCAGGCGCCGCTCGCGTCGCACGGCGGGCGCGAGCTGTACACGCGGCCGGACCAGAGCGAAGCGGAGCTGCGCGCGACGATCGTCGCGCATGCGGACACGATCTATCACCCGGTCGGCACCTGCCGGATGGGCTCGGATGTGCGCGCGGTCGTCGATCCGCAACTGCGCGTGCGCGGCGTCGACGGGCTGCGGGTGGTGGATGCGTCGGTGATGCCGACGCTGGTCGGCGGGAACACGAATGCGCCGTCGGTGATGATCGGCGAACGCGCGGCGGACTTCATCGTCGCCGCGCGCAAGGGCGGCGTCCCGCGCGGCGAGGCGGCTGCCGCGGTGCACGGCCGCTGAACGCGGCGCGCGCACGGCAGCAGCAGCCCATGCTCAGGCAAACGTATCGACGAGGCCGGCGCGGTTCGCGCGCGCGGCGACCGGTGCGGATTGCGCGGCGTCGACGGGTGCATCGACGGCTGACGGTCCGCCGTTCCCGCGTCGCGGCGACTGGCCGCCGGCGAAGGTCTGCTGCGGGTTTTGCTGCTGTTGCTGCGAAGCGAAACCGCCGTCGCTGACGGTCGCGCTGCCGAGCCCGAGCCCGCCCGCTTCCATCGCTTCGCGCAGCTTCGGCAGCGCGGCTTCGACCGCGTCGCGCACCTGCGCGTGCTGCGACACGAACAGTGCGTGCGCATGGTTGTCCGCGACGCGCAGCACGACCTGCAGCGGCCCGAGATCGGGCGGGTTGAGCGTCAGCTCGGCGCTCTGCTGGTGCGCATTCGACAGGAACACCACCTTCTGGCTCAGCGCATCCGTCCAGTCGGCCGTGCCGACGTGCGGCGCGAGCACGTGCGCGTTGGCGGCGGCGATCGCGCCGGCTGCCGGCGACAGTTGCAGGTTCGCCTGCGCGGCGGCGGCAGCCGTTGCGCCGGCCGCGAGCGTCGCGCTGGCGGCCGGGTCCGTCGCGTTGCTGGCCGCCGCGAGCGCGTGCTGGACGCCGGACTGCGCGTTCGCGTCGGCCTGCAGTGTCTGCGCGGTGATCTGGGTCGGCGTCGGTTGCGTGGCGAGCGCGCCTTTCGCGTCGGCGAGCGTGCGGTCGAAGGTCGGCACTTTCGGCGTCAGCGGTGCGGCGGCGTTCGATGCGGTTGCGGCCGGCGTCGTCGGCGTGGCGGCGGCGGTCGCGCCGGTCGCCGGCATCGCGATCGCGCCCGCGCCGCCCGTCAGCTTGGCGAGCGCCGCTTGCAGCGCGTCGCGGCTCGATGCCGGGTCGGTCGGTTGGGTGGCCGCGTCCTGGGCTGCATGATCGGCGAGCGTCGCCGTGGCGTCCGGCTGGCCGGACACGGCCGTCTTTTGCGTCGTGGCCGCGGCGGCAACGGCCGCGGCGGTCGCCGCGTCGGCCGGCGTCGCGGTGTCCGGGCGCGCCTGCAATTGCGCCTGCACGGCCGCGGCGGCCGCAAGCGCGGCGGCGTCGGGGTTGACGGCGGCGTTCGCGGTCGTGTCGTCGGTCGCCTTGTCGTCATCCGTGCCGGACGGTTTCGCGCCGGCGGCCGGCTTCGACGCAGCCTGTTGGGTCGACGCGTCCGGCGTGCCGGCGTTGGCCGTATCGCCGCGCGTGGCGACGCTTTGCTTGAGCGTCTGCGCGAACGGCGCGGCGCTCGTGGCGGCCGACGCATCGTTGGCGGCGGACGAACCCGAGCCGCGGGCGGCCTTGAGTGCGGCGCCGGCGGTGTCGAGCAGCGCGCCGAGCAGGGGCAGGGGAGGCATGACGGTTCTCTCGTTCGAATGCGGTGGTCGGTTACGACGAACGGGCCGCGTCGGCCCGCATGCGCAGGATCTTCGCGGCGTGTTCGTCGGCGTCGCGCTGTTCGCGCCGGGCGTCGCGCTGTGCTTCCTGCGCGACGCCGCGCGCCTGCAGGATTTCATACGAGCCGACGGTACGTTTCTTCTGCTGCCAGTTCGGACGCGCCTCGTCGATGCGGACGTCGGCCGCGGCGAGCACGCTGCGCTGCTGCGCGATCGCGGCATCGAGCGTGTCGATGAACGCCTGGAAATTGCGCCAGTTGCCGGCCGGCATCCCGCTTTGCGCGGATTGCGCGAAGCGCGCGTGATATTCGTCGCGATAGCGCAGCAGCGCGTCGAGCTGTTCGGCCGCCGCGGTGCGGTCGCGCTGCGCGGTGCCGAGCTGCTTCGCGGCCGAGTCGAGGTCGTCCTGCGCACGGTCGAGCAGCAACTGAAGGGGAAAGCCGTGGGCCATCGGGATCAGCCTCCGTAAGCGTCGAACAGCGCATCGAGCGCAGTGAGGCTCGATGCGAACGGCGCGCATTCGCGAAAGCCTTGCTGCAGGAACGCCTCGATGCGCGGGTAGAGCGCGATCGCGCGGTCGAGCTGCGCGTCGCGGCCGGGGGCGTACGCGCCGACCGCGATCAGGTCGCGGTTGCGCTGGTAGCGCGACAGCATCTGCTTGAACTGCCGCACATGGTCGAGATGCGTTTCGTCGATCAGCGCGGTCATCGCGCGGCTGATCGACGCTTCGATGTCGATCGCGGGATAGTGGCCGGCCTCGGCGAGCGCGCGCGACAGCACGATGTGGCCGTCGAGGATCGCGCGCGCCGAATCGGCGATCGGGTCCTGCTGGTCGTCGCCTTCGGTCAGCACCGTGTAGAACGCGGTGATCGAGCCGCCGCCTTCGGGCCCGTTGCCGGTGCGCTCGACGAGCGCGGGCAGCTTCGCGAACACCGACGGCGGATACCCCTTGGTCGCGGGCGGCTCGCCGATCGCCAGCGCGATCTCGCGCTGCGCCATCGCGTAGCGCGTCAGCGAATCCATCAGCAGCAGCACGTGCTTGCCCTGGTCGCGGAAATACTCGGCGAGCGACGTCGCGTACGCGGCGCCCTGCATCCGCAGCAGCGGCGACACGTCGGCCGGCGCCGCGACGACGACCGAGCGCGCGAGCCCGTCCTCGCCGAGGATCTGTTCGATGAATTCCTTCACTTCGCGGCCGCGTTCGCCGATCAGCCCGATCACGATCACTTCCGCGCTCGTGTAGCGCGCCATCGTGCCGAGCAGCACCGACTTGCCGACGCCGGAGCCCGCGAACAGGCCCATCCGCTGGCCGCGGCCGACGGTGAGCAGCGCGTTGATCGCGCGCACGCCGACGTCGAGCACGTGGTGGATCGGTTCGCGATCGAGCGGGTTGATCGACGGCGCCGACAGCGGCGCATCGACTTTCGACGCGAGCGGGCCGAGGCCGTCGAGCGGGCGGCCCGACGCGTCGACGACGCGCCCGAGCATCTCCCAGCCGACCGGCAGCCGCTTCGCGCCCGCGAGCGGATCGGCGACGGGCGCGCTTTCGCGCGGCCACACGCGTGCGCCGGGCAAGACGCCTGCGACGTCGGTGGTCGGCATCAGGAACAGGCGGTCGCCGGCGAAGCCGACGACTTCCGCTTCCGCGTGCGGCAGCGTGCTGCCGGGCGGCAGTTCGATCGTGCATTCTGCGCCGACCGACAGGCGCAGCCCGATCGCCTCGAGCACGAGGCCGGCCGCGCGCGTGAGGCGCCCGCACGGGCGCAGCGGCAGCGCGTGGTGGCTGCGCGCGGCGAGCCCGTTCAGGTGCGTGCGCCAGTGCGCGAGATGCGGGTTGTGCGGCGCGCGCGGGGCGGCGGCGACGCTGGCGGACGCGGGGTGCGGCGTGGCATCGTGCGCGGCCGCCGGCCCGAACGACGCGAGCGCGAGCTCGCGTTCGAGCGGCGTCATGCCGTCGTGCGCGAGCGCGTCGGGCGAGCGCGTCACCACGTGCTCACCTTGCCGATCGCGGCGGCGACGCGCTGCCAGCGCGTGGGCAGCGTCGCGTCGACCTCGCCGGTCGCGGCGTGCGCGCGGCAGCCGCCGCGCTCGATCGACGCGTCGGTGCGCACGTTCCAGCCGAGCGTGTCGAGATCGTCCTGCAGATACGCTTCGACGACGGGCAGGTCGGCCGGATTGACCGCGAGATGCGGCGCGCCGGACAGCGCGGGTTCGGCCGCGAGCACGTCGCGCACGGCGGCGACCAGTGCGGCCGGGTCGTGCTTCACGTGCTGGCGCACGACCTGTTGCGCGATGTCGAGCGCGAGTTGCGCGAGGTCGGACGCGAGATCGTGTTCGACGGTCGCCACGGCTTCGCGGAACGACGCGGCGAGCGCCGCGAGCTGCGCGGCCTGTTCGCGTGCGTCGGCCTGGCCGGCCTCGAAGCCCTGTTCGCGGCCCTGCTCGAAACCGGCCTGGTAGCCGCGCGCCTGGCCTTCGACGTGGCCGGCCGCATGGCCTTCGGCGTGCGCGGCGTCGCGCACGCGCTGCAATTCCTCGGCGAGCGCGGCCGCAGCGGCCGCCGCGTCGTCGGGCGGCGGCGGGGGCGGCGGCGGGTCGAACGACGCCATCTCCCACCGCTGGTATGCGGTGAGGGTGCCCACGCGATCGCTCGCCGAATCAGACATACGCGTCTTCCGCCTTGCCGCCGATCGCGATCGCGCCGCTCTCGGCCAGGTTGCGCACGATCTGCAGGATGCGGCGCTGCTGCGTCTCGACGTCGGACACGCGTACCGGGCCGCGTGCGTCGAGATCCTCGGCGAGCAGTTCGGCCGCGCGCTGCGACATGTTCGCGAGGAACTTCTGACGCAGCGCGGGCGGTGCGCCCTTCAACGCGATGATCAGCGTTTCCGACTCGACTTCCTTCAGGATCATCTGGATCGCGCGATCCTCGAGGTCGAGCAGGTTCTCGAACACGAACATCTGGTCGATAATCTTCTGCGCGAGATCGGCGTCGTACTGGCGCACGCTTTCGAGCACGCCTTCCTCGTGCACGCTGGTCATGAAGTTCAGGATCTCGGCCGCGGTGCGGATGCCGCCCATCGGGCTGCGCTTCAGGTTGTCGCTGCCGGACAGCAGGCCCGTCAGCACGTCGTCGAGCTCGCGCAGCGCGGCCGGCTGGATGCCGTCGAGCGTCGCGATCCGCAGCAGCACGTCGTTACGCAGCCGTTCGGTGAAGCACGATGCGATTTCGGACGCCTGGTCGCGGTCGAGGTGCACGAGGATCGTCGCGATGATCTGCGGATGCTCGTTCTTGATCAGTTCGGCCACCGCGGCCGAATCCATCCATTTGAGGCCCTCGATGCCGCTCGTGTCGCTGCCCTGCAGGATGCGGTCGATCAGCACGCCGGCCTTGTCCTCGCCGAGCGCCTTCGTCAGCACCGAGCGGATGTACTCGTTGGAATCGAGCGACAGCGCGGTGTGCTGCTCGGCTTCCTTCACGAATTCCTGCAGCACGTCCTCGACCTGCTCGCGCGTGACGTTCTTCAGCGCGGCCATCGCCACGCCGATCTTCTGGACCTCGCGCGGCGCGAGGAACTTGAATACCTGCGCGGCCTCTTCCTCGCCGATCGACATCAGCAGCAGCGCGCTCTTGGTCAAGCCTTCAGCGTTCATCGGACACCCAGTTCTTCACGACGGTGGCGACGATCTTCGGATCCTGGCGGGCGATCGTGCGCGCGTAGTCGAGGTTGCGTTCGTAGCGGTTCTTCTCGTTTTCGAAGCCGAGCAGCAGCGGATCGGCTTCGTCGGCTGGCTTCTCCAGCGCGGGCAGGCCGTCGAGCGCGACCGTGTCTTCCGGCGCGGCGAGCGCCGGCGCGGCCGGCTCGGGCGGCGGGAACGCGCGGCGCATCGCCGGGCGCACGAACATGAAGTAGAGCGCCGCCGCGGCCGCTGCGATGCCGAGCCACTTCGCGGCTTCCTTCGCCATCGCGATCACGTCGGGTTGGCGCCACCACGGCAGGTCGGCGTACGGGTCGCTCACGGTCGAGAACGCGCTGTTCACGACGTTGACCGAGTCGCCGCGCTTCGCGTCGTAGCCCATCGCATCCTTCACGAGCTGTTCGACCTGCGCGAGCTTCGCGGGCGGCAGCGGCTGCATCGTCACGTGGCCCTTCGCGTCGGCGACCGGCTGGTAGTTGACGACGACCGCGACCGACAGCCGCTTCACGCTGCCCATCGGCTGTTCGGTATGGCGGATCGTCTTGTCGAGCTCGTAGTTGGTCGTCTGGTCCTTGCGGTCGCTGACCGGCGTGGTCTGCGGCCCGTTCTGGCCGTTGCCCGCGACGATCGGCGCGGAGGCCGGCTGCGGCGGCGTGTTCGACAGCGCGCCCGGCACGCCCGACGCGCCGCCCTGCGCGAGTTCGGTCGCGCTGCTGGTCTGCTGGCTGCGGATCGCGGATTGCTGCGGATTGCCGTTCGGGCCGTAGCTTTCCGACGTCTGTTCGATCTTCGAGAAATCGAGATCGGCGCTGACCTGCGAGCGCGCGTTGCCGGCGCCGAAGATCGGCGCGAGGATCGCGTCGATGCGCTTCTGCGTGTTGTGCTCGACCTGCTGCACGTACTTGAGCTGGCTCGCGTCGAGGCCGGACGCGGACGCGGTCTGGGTCAGCAGGTTGCCGTCCTGGTCGACGATCGTCACGTTCTTGGCCGGCATGTCGGGCACGCCGGACGACACCATCCGCGTGATCGCCTGCACCTGGCCCTCGTCGAGCACGCGGCCCGGGTAGAGGTCGACGAACACCGACGCGCTCGGCGCTTCCTTATCGCGCACGAACACCGACGGCTTCGGGATCGCGAGGTGCACGCGCGCGCCGCGCACGGCGTTGATCGATTCGATGGTGCGCTGCAGCTCGCCTTCGAGCGCGCGCTGGTAGTTGATCTGCTCGGCGAACTGGCTGATGCCGAATTTCTGGTTGTCCATCAGCTCGAAGCCGACCGAGCCGCCCTTCGGCAGCCCCATCGCGGCGAGCTTCAGGCGCGTTTCGTGCACCTGGCCCGACGGCACGAGGATCGCGCCGCCGGCATCGGCGAACTTGTAGGGAACGTTTGCCTGCTGGAGCGCGGCGATGATCGCGCCGCCGTCGCGGTCCGACAGGTTGCTGTACAGCACGCGGTAGTCGGGCGCGCGGCTCCACAGCACGAGCGCGGTGATCGCGGCGATCGCGAACGCGACGGCGATCACGAACGGCAGCTTCGGGTTGCCCTTCATCCGCGAGATGCCGGGGATGCGTTCGGCGAAGCCGCCCAGCCCGAAGTCCGCGCCTGCGCCGCCCGCGCCCGGCAACGCGGCGGCCGCGGCGGCGCCTGGCGCCGGGCTGAGGCCCGCGCGGGCGTCTGGGTTGATCAGCGAGTTGGCCTGCGAATCCATGCGTCGAGTTTCTCCGGAGCGGGACGACTGAGCTCGCTCGGACGAGCGGGCGGACAATGACACGATGCGATTATCGTGACCCGCGGCGCACTCCGATCGACCGAAAAGAGCGGGGTTTCCCCCGTACTTTCGCGGCTTTGACGCGCGCCGCGCTGCTATCCTTTTTCGCGATCCGGCATGGTGCGCGTGGTGCGGCGCCGGCGGGTCGCCCGGTGCGTCCGGGTCTCTTCTCTAGGTTTGGGGGCAGCATGACTGCGAACGTCAGCGGAATCGGTTCGGTGTTGCAACAGATGCAGTCGATGGCCGCGCAGGCGTCCGGCGGCGTCGCGAGCCCGACGGCGGCGCTGGCCGGCTCGGGCGCGGCGACGGCCGGCACGTTCGCGAGCGCGATGAAGGCGTCGCTCGACAAGATCAGCGGCGACCAGCAGCACGCGCTCGGCGAGGCGAAGGCGTTCGAGGTCGGCGCGCCGAACATCTCGCTGAACGACGTGATGGTCGACATGCAGAAAGCCAACATCGGCTTCCAGTTCGGGCTCCAGGTCCGCAACAAGCTAGTGAGCGCTTACAACGACATCATGCAGATGGCGGTGTGAGGGGCCATCAGGCGATGGGCATCCGCGGGCGGGCATTCGGGGACGGCTAACCGGCGGCGGGCATCCAGGAATGGCTCCAGGCTTGCGGAACGGGGCCGGCGAGCCGGCATCGGCGGCCCCCGCGCACCTAAAGCTTTTCAAATCCCTTCCGATAACTGCGGTGAAGGCCGCACCGTGCGACGCACGGCGGCGGCTCCCGACCAGCCAACGCAAATAACAAGGAGAAGCGCATGTTTTCCCCAGGACACGCTGGAGCCAGTGCGTACGCGCGTGTCGGCGTCGAGACCGGGGTGATGGGCGCTTCCCCGCACCGGCTGATCGCGATGCTGTACCAGGGCGCGCGGCAGGCGATCGCGCTGGCGCGCATGCATTTGCAGCAGGACAACGTCGCCGGGCGCGGCGAAGCGATCGGCAAGGCGATCCGGATCGTCGAGAGCGGCCTGCAGGCGTCGCTGAACCGCGACGCGGGCGGCGAGATCGCCGAACGGCTCAATGCGCTGTACACCTATATCGGCCGGCGCCTGCTGGAAGCGAACGCGCAGGCGAGCGACGCGATGCTGATCGAGGTCGACGGCTTGCTCGCGACGCTCGAGGAAGCATGGACGGGCATCGCCCCGGAAGTCGCGCGGATGGCCGCGCAACAGGTAGCGGAAGCATCACGATGAATCACAAGGCCGAATACTTCGCGCGTTACGAGGCGCTCGCCGCCGTGTCGGGCCGGATGCTGTGCGCCGCGCGCGGCGCCGACTGGAACGCGTTGCCGGAGTTGCAGGCCGAATTCATGCAACTCGTCGACGGGTTGAAGCAGGCCGATCCGGCCGTCGTGCTCGACGAATCGGATCTCGGCCGCAAGCTCGACCTGATCCGCCGCATCCTGGCCGACGACGCCGCGATCCGCGATCTCGCGAGCCCGGACGTCGCGCGGCTGTCCGCGCTGTTCGAGGCGCGGCGCTCGACCCAGGTATTGACCGATCTTTATCGCGCGCGCGGGTAGGGCCGTGCGCCGGGCGACCGGCGCGAGGCGCCCGGACCCGGCGCCGCACGCGGCGCGCGCTGTTCCCGTGTGCGGCGCCGGCGTGCCGCGCGGATTCGCAACCCGTTGGCTGAGCTGAGCAGGCCCCGATCATGACCGGTATCGACTCCGTTGCGGCCGCGCTGCTGGCGAGCCGCCTCGACAGCCTGCTGACCGGCACCGTCGCGGCGTCCGCCGGCGGCGGCGCGACCGCGCAGGTCGGCACGCCGGGCGCCGGCGCGTCGTCCTCGCCGCCGGCCGGCAGCCCGCCCGCCGCGCCGCCGGCTTCCACGCAGACCGCGCTGTCCGATGTCGGACGCGTGCTCGACGCGATCTCGCGCTCGGGCGGCGATGCGACGCCGGCGATCGTCGGCCGGCTGCCGCTGCTCGCCGATCCGGCCGTGCTGCTCACCGATACGCCGGTGCCCGCGCCGACGCCCGCGCCGGCTGCGTCCGCACCCACCGGGGCTTCCACGCCGGCTTCCGCTCAAGCGTCGTCCGCCGCGGCGACGCGCGAAGCGGCCGCGCCGCCGCCGGTCGCGGCGTTGCGTGCGGCGTTGGCGCAGACCGTGAGCGAAAGCGGCCTCTTCTACGAATCCCATCTCGCGCAGTGGCTGGCCGGCCAGCGTCCGCTCGCGGCGCTGATGCGCGAGCCGCAGGCACGCCTCGCGACCGCGCTCGCGCCGGCCGACCCGACAGTCGTCCCGCACGACTCGACCGACGTGCTCGACGAACTGCTCGCGCAGCGCCCGCCGCTGCCGGCCGCCGCGCGGGCCAGCGCGCCACCGTCGGCCCAGGGCGGCGCATCGGCGCGCGACCCCGCGCAGGCCGCACCGGCAGCAGCCCGGCCGGGCACGTCGTTGCCGCCCGATACCGCCGATCCGCTGGCTGCGCACGCCGATACGCGCTGGACGCCCGCGCGCGCCGAGCTGGCCGCCGCATCGTCCGATCCGCAGGCGCAGCCGCTCGCGACCGTGCATCCGGCCGCCGTGCCGCTCGTTCGGCAGCAGCTCGATGCGCTCGCGACCGACCAGTTTCGCTGGACCGGCGAGGCGTGGCCCGGTGCGCGGCTCGACTGGACGATCGAACCCGACGAGCCGGGCCACCGCGCGCCGCGCGGCGGCGGCGACGACACGGGCGACGGCATCGCGTGGCGCACGCGCCTCACGTTGACGCTGCCGTCGCTCGGCACGGTCGATGCCGAACTGGTGCTGAACGGCGCGCAGCTCGTCGCCCGGCTGCGCGCGAACCAGACGGGCGCCGACCGTCTCACGCGCCACGAAGCCGCGCTGCGGCAGCGGCTCGAAGGCTCGGGGCTCAAGGTGGGCGGGCTGTCGATCCGCGCGGTCGACGACGGGCCGGACGGCTTCGACCTGTTCGCCGCCCAGGCCGCCGCCGCCGCGTATGCGCGCGGTGCGGCCGGCGGCCCCGATGCGCGGGTGCCGGGCGACGATGACGAGGCGCTGCGATGAGCATGACGTCCCGCAAGCGCGCGGCCGCGCTCGTCTACGACCCGAAAGGCGGCGATGCGGCGCCGCGCGTGGTCGCGAAGGGCTATGGCGTGCTCGCCGAGATGATCGTCGCGCGCGCGCACGATGCGGGGCTGTACGTGCACACGGCGCCGGAGATGGTGTCGCTGCTGATGCAGGTCGATCTCGACGACCGGATTCCGCCGCAGCTCTATCAGGCGGTCGCCGACCTGCTCGCGTGGCTGTACGCGCTCGATCGCACCGAGCCTGCGCCGGATGGCGTCGCGCCGCGTTTTCCGTTGCCGCCGTTGCGCTGAACGGCCTGCCGTCGGGCGGCTTCTTGCGGATGGCAGTCCGTGGTCAGCGGGATGGTTCCGCCGACATTTTGCGTCTATCGATCGCCATCGTGTCGCGACGCATGCCTTCTTGCGCATTCGCGCGCGCATTGAACCTGCCGCTCCGTACGCGCACCCGATTGAGCCGCCTTCCGATTTATGTAATGATATCCATTCTCATTTTCATGTTGCCCGGGCGGCGCGCATTCCCGGCGCGCCGCCCGTCGTTTTGAACGAATGGATATCTTCGCGTGAACGCGCCCGAAACGATCGACCCGCCCAAGACGGGCCTGCCGCGCGCCGGCGTCACCGTGCTGCACCCGGCGGGCCGCCCGCTGAACGACGACGAGCTCGCCGCGCGCCGCCGGCGCTCGCGCCGCGCGACCTTCATCAAGTGGCTGCGCAAGGTGCACGGCTGGGTCGGGCTGTGGGGCGCGGTGCTCGGGTTGCTGTTCGGCGTGACGGGCGTGGTGCTGAACCACCGCGCGCCGCCGCTGAAGATCTCGACCGGCGAGCCGCAGGTCGAGGAGATGCAGATCGCGCTGCCGGATCCGGTGCCGAAGACGCCCGCCGCGATGATGAAGTGGCTCCAGCAGGAGCTGCATTTCGACGGCAAGCCGGGCCGCATGCGCAAGGAGCCCGCGCAGGCCGTCGCGTGGGGCGACAAGCGCGTGATGCAGCCCGAGCACTGGCAATTCGGCGTGTTCGGGCCGCACCAGAACCTGCAGGGCGAATACTGGGTGGGCAACGGCTACGTGTCGGTGAAGCGCACGGGCAACACGTTCCTGACGACGCTGAATAACCTGCATCGCGGCGTCGGCATGAATCTCGGCTGGGTGCTGCTGATGGATACGATCGCGGGCTCGTTGATCCTGCTGTCGTTGACGGGCGTGCTGCTGTGGACCGAGCTGAACAAGCGCCGCACGGTCGGTGTCGTGCTGGTGGTCGGTTCGGTCGCCGCCGCGCTGGCCGCCGGCCTGACCTGACCGACGGTCGCGCCGGCCGGGGCCAGCGCCCGGCGCACGCGCGGCCGCCCGCCGCCGCGGGTCAGAGCCCGCAGGCTGCGCCGCTGTTCGCCGCGATTTCGCGCGCGGCCTTCGCGCCTTCGACCTGCAGGATCGTCGGCAGCGACACGTTGTTCTTCGCGGCGGTGATTTCCGCGAGGATCGAGATCGCGATTTCCGGCGGCGTCCGGCTGCCGATGTAGATGCCGGCCGGCCCGTGCAGCCGGGCCAGTTCCCCTTCGCTCAGATCGAATTCGCGCAGCCGCTCGCGCCGCGCCGCGTTGTTGCGCCGCGAGCCGAGCGCGCCCACGTAGAACGCGGGCGTCTTCAGCGCCTCCATCAGCGCGAGATCGTCGAGCTTCGGGTCGTGCGTGAGCGCGATCACGGCCGAACGCGCATCGAGCTTCAGGTCGAGCACCGTATCGTCGGGCATCGTGTGGACGACGCGCGTGCCCGGCACGTCCCACGCATCCGTGTATTCGTCGCGCGGATCGCAGACCGTCACCTGATAGTCGAGCCCGACCGCGATCTGGCACAGATAGCGCGACAACTGGCCGGCGCCGATCACGAGCATCCGGTAGCGCGGCCCATGGATCGTCACGAGCCGTTCGCCGTCGAACGCGAGCCCGTCGGCCGCCTGCGCGGGCGACAGCGACGCGCGACCGGTCGCCAGCGTCATCGTGCGCGTGACAAGGCGGCCGGCCTCGACTTCCGCGCACAGCGCCGCGATCCCGCTGTCGCGCGTGAGCGGTTCGAGCACGAGCTGGATCGTGCCGCCGCACGGCAGCCCGAAGCGGTGCGCTTCCTCGGCCGTCACGCCGTACTTGAGCGCTTCCGGGCGCGCATCGGCCGCGATGCCGCTCGCATGCACGCGGGCGATCAGGTCGTCCTCGATGCATCCGCCGGACACGGAGCCGACCACCAGGCCGTCCTCGCGCACCGCGAGCATCGCGCCTTCGGGGCGCGGCGACGAGCCCCATGTCTTCACGACCGTCACGAGCAGCACGCGGCGCCCTTCTTCGAGCCAGCGCGCGCTGGATTTCAGTACATCGAGATCGACGCTTTCCATCGTGTTTTCCTGTTGCCGGACGGGCCGCCGCGCGGCGCCGTCGTTCGATGGCGGGATTATGAACCGCTCGGCGCGCGTGTGCAGGCGGCGCGCGGGCCGGCGCCGGCAAATCCGGACGATCGGGCAAGAGATCGCGACGATCGGACAGTGATCGCGCGCTGGCGGAGGGTTCGGGGAAAGAAGGTGTGCGGGGCCGCGACGGGCCCCGCGTGGGTTCGTCATGGCGCGCCGCGGAGGCGCCGCCATGACGGCGCTCAGTGCGCGTCGGGGTGACCGTGCGCGAGCTTCGAATGGTGCCGCGAGTACAGGAAGTAGATCACGAGGCCGATCACGAGCCAGATGCCGAACGCGGCCCACGTGACCGGCTGCAGGTTCAGCATCAGGAACAGGCACGCCGCGACCGCGAGGATCGGCACCACGGGCACGCCCGGGCAGCGGAACGCGCGCGGCAGCTCGGGGTGCGTGCGGCGCAGCACGAGCACGGCGATCGACACCATCGAGAACGCCGCGAGCGTGCCGATGTTGATCAGCTCGGCGAGCACGTTGAGCGGCACGAGCGCGGCGATCAGCCCGAAGAACAGGCCGACCAGCCAGGTGGTCAGGAACGGCGTCGCGAAACGCGGATGCACGCGCGACAGCGCCGCCGGCAGCAGCCCGTCGCGCGACATCGCGAAGATCACGCGCGTCTGGCCGTAGCTCATCACGAGGATCACGGTCAGCATGCCGAGCACCGCGCCGAGATCGATGAAGCCCGCGACCCACTTCTCGCCGGCAACCTGCAGCGCATACGAGATCGGGTGCGAGATGTTCGCGTACTGGGCCGACGGCACGATGCCGGTCGCGACCGCGGCGACCGTCACGTACAGCACCGCGCACACCGCGAGCGACGCGATGATGCCGATCGGCAGATCGCGCTTCGGGTTCTTCACTTCTTCGGCCGCCGACGACACCGCGTCGAAGCCGATGAACGCGAAGAACATCACGGCGGCCGCGCCGAACACGCCGTTCCAGCCGTGCGGCATGAACGGCTTCCAGTTCGCGGGCGTCACGTGGAACAGGCCGACCGCGATCACGAGCAGCACGACCGACACCTTGATGAACACCATGATGTTGTTGATGCGGGTCGATTCGCGGATGCCGATCGACAGCAGCGTCGTGATCACGATCATCACGAGGAACGCGGGCAGGTTGAACCACGTGGTGACGCCGGGCACCGCGCCGGGCGCGGCCGTCAGCACGGTCGGCAGCGACAGCCCGAAGCCCTGCAGCAGCGATTGCAGATAGCCCGACCAGCCGACCGACACGGCCGACGACGCGAGGCCGTACTCGAGCATCAGATCCCAGCCGATGATCCACGCGACGAGCTCGCCGAGCGTCGCGTACGAATACGTGTAGATCGAGCCGGCGACGGGGATCGACGACGCGAACTCCGCATACGACAACGCGGCCAGGCCGCACGCGATCGCGGCGATCACGAACGACAGCATCAGCGCGGGGCCGGCCTGAACGGCGCCGGTGCCGGTCAACACGAAAATACCGGTGCCGATGATCGCGCCGATGCCGAGGAACGTGAGGTCGATCGCGCCGAGCGCTTTCTTGAGCCCGGCGGCTTGCGCGCCGGCGATCATGCGATCGACGTTTTTCTTGCGGAAGAGAGACATTGCGGATGAATCGCCAGCACGCGCGGGCACGGCGCGCCGACTGAGTGAAAACCGATAATTTTAGCCGATTTGGCGTGCAAGCCCCGTTGCGGTGCAGCGGCGCGTCGCGGAATCGTCCGAAAAAACAAGCGTTTGCGCGCGACACGGGGTGAAACGGAGGCGAAGCGGGCGCGATCGAGCGCGGCGCGGCGCGGCGTTCGCCGCGTCGCCGGATCGGACGAATGCGGGGCTGGCCGGGCGATCAGGCGCCGGCCGTGGGCGCCATGTCGACGAGCCGATTGCTCATCACGTAGAACGTGAGTTCCGCGTTGTTCGACAGCCGCATCTTCTCGAGCAGCCGCGACCGGTACACGCTGACCGTCTTCACCGACAGCGACAGCGTGTTCGCGATATCGGTGAGCCGCTTGCCGGACGCGAGCATGCAGAGCGTCTGGTATTCGCGATCGGACAGCTTCTCGTGCGGCAGCGGTTCGTTCTCGAACGACACGTATTCGGCGAGCGCCTCGGCCATCGCGGGGCTCACGTACTTGCGGCCGGCCGCGACCTGCTGGATCGCGCCGATCATCTGCGCGGCGTTGACCGTCTTCGACAGGTAGCCAGCCGCGCCGGCCTTCAGCGCGCGTACCGCGTACTGGTCCTCGCGGTACATCGAGAACATCAGCACCGGTGCACGCGTGAGCTTGCGCTTGAGGCGCTTGAGCACCTCGATGCCGTTCGCGTCGGGCAGCGAGATGTCGAGCAGGATCACGTCGAATTCCTGCTTGTCGACGGCGGCCATCGCGTCGCCGCCGGTCTCGGCCTCGGTCACGTCGCGCGCGATGCCGCGGTCGATCAGCAACTGGCGGATCCCTTGCCGGACGATCGCGTGATCGTCCACGAGCAGGATGTTCAGGCTCATCGCGACCTCACGAAAGCGACGTGCGGCGTGCCGCGACCGGCACCGCGAGCAGCGAATCCCACGCGAAGCGTGCGGTGACGCGCGTGCCGCGGCCGGTGGCCGGCGTGGCCGCCTCGAAGCTGCCGCCGAACGCCTCGCACCGGGCGCGCATGCCGGCCAGGCCGTAGCCGCTGCGGCGGCGCTGGGCGAAACCGGTCCCATCGTCGGCGACACTGAGCGACAGGTGCGTGCCGTCGGTGGCGATCCGGACGTCGACCGACGTCGCGCGGGCATGTTTCGCGACGTTCGACAACGCTTCCTGCGCGACGCGGAACACCGCGAGCGCGCTTGCGCCGGCGAGCTGCGTCAGGCGGGCGTCGGCCGCGCACACGAAGCTCGTGCGCAGGCCCGTGCGGGCCGCATGGGTGTCGATCCACGACGCCAGCGCGCCGACCATGCCGGCGTCCAGCGCCGGCGTGTCGCGCTCGTCGATGAGCCGGCGATTCGCGTCGGTCGCGGCGTCGAGCGCCTGCTGCGCCAGCGCCAGCGCGCGCAAGCAGCCTTCCGGCGCATCGGCCGGCAGCCACGTTTGAACGTTTGCGAGCGCGAAGCGGGCGGCGGTCAATTCGGCGCCGAGCCCGTCGTGCAGCTCGCCGGCCAGATGGCGGCGGGCCGCTTCGTCGGCGGCGAGAAGCTGGGCGGAAAGTGCCGCGATCCGTGCGGCGGACGCGTCGCGTTTCGACGCGGCGTCGGCCGTCGACGGAGCAGCAGCGCGGCCAGGCATGCGCTGCCGCGACGGGAACGGGGCGTGGGCGCCCGAGGGCGCGTTAAGCGACGTATCCATGACTCTCCCTGCTGTCAGAAAGCGGTTCAGACACCGGCTGGCTGCGTGGGCTGGCTGCCGTTTCGATGACGGTCGCCGCCGGAGAATCGCCCCATGCCGAAGTAACAAAAGTTACGTCTTGTAACACTTGCATCCGACCCTTTCAAGCTCATCCAAACGGCAACCACGCGCGCCGAATAATATCTCAAAATTTCTGAAAAGGTCATGTCAGGCGGACATTTAAGGGTAAATGTGAATAATCGGAATGAAGGTGTTGTAGGAAAAACACTGACACCCGAGCACCCGGGGATGACGTATCCAAATGTAACTATTTGAGATGGAATGGTCCCAGTTTGTTACGAATTCGCCAAGTGCGGACGAAAAAAAACCGGCGCTTTCGCTCCGGTTCTTGATGACGCGCAATGAGGGCCTGTTCCCGTTATTGGCGGGAACAGGCCCGAAGGGGATCGATCAGTCCACGAACGCGCGCTCGATCACGTAATGACCCGGTGCGCTGTTCTTGCCTTCGACGAGGCCGGCCTGCTTCAGCAGCTCGGTCGTGTCCTTCAGCATCGCGGTGCTGCCGCACAGCATCACGCGGTCGTTTTCCGGCGAGAACGCCGGCACGCCGAGATCCGTGAACAGCTTGCCCGTCGCGATCAGGTCGGTGATCCGGCCCTCGTTGTCGAACGCTTCGCGCGTGACCGTCGGGTAGTAGACGAGCTTTTCCTTGATGATGTCGCCCAGGTACTCGTGGCCCGGCAGGTCGTGCTTGATGTAGTCCATGTACGCGAGCTCGCCCTTCAGGCGGCACGTGTGGGTCAGGATCACCTTGTCGAAGCGGTCGTAGATGTCCGGATCGCGGATGATCGACATGAACGGCGCGAGGCCCGTGCCCGTCGACAGCATCCACAGCGTCTTGCCCGGCAGCAGGTTGTCGGCGACCAGCGTGCCCGTGGGCTTCTTGCCGATCAGCACCGTGTCGCCCACCTTCAGGTGTTGCAGGCGCGACGTCAGCGGGCCGTCCTGCACCTTGATGCTGAAGAATTCGAGATGCTCTTCGTAGTTCGGGCTGACGATCGAGTAGGCGCGCGCGAGCGGCTTGCCGTCGACTTCGAGGCCGACCATCGTGAATTCGCCGTTGTTGAAGCGCAGGCTCGCCTCACGGGTGCAGGTGAAGCTGAAAAGCGTGTCGGTCCAGTGATGGACGGATTGGACGGTGGCGGTGTCGTATTTGCTCATGGCTTTGAAAACGGACGCGCGTGGCGAACGCGTGTAACGGGCCCAAAAAATGGGCAAAAACCGAGTGCGACGGCCCGATCGCGGATCGGCCGGCTGGCGCGTCGGACACGCGCCTTCTCGATGACAGACGTTTGAGGAACTGGTTATTTTACCCTGTCGACGCGGATCGCGGGCTTGACCCCCGCGGCTGCGCGGATTTGGCGCAACATATCCTTTCAACATGCTTTCGCTGGTCGGCCGCGTGATTCGCGGCGCATGCGGCGCGTGCCGGCGGCGCCGTGACCGGGGCGCCGCCGGCCGCGCGCGTTACTGCGGATCGAGGCGCAGGCGCGCAATGTACGGCAGGTGGTCCGACAGCCACGCGGCCTCGCCGGACGGCGCGCGCCATTCGAGCGGCGTCAGGCCGCGCACGAACATCTTGTCGAGCGCGAGCGCCGGCGAGAACGCGGGGAACGTGCGGCCCGATTCGCCGAGCAGCGTCGCGACCTCGGACAGCCCGATCTCGCCGAACAGCGCGACCGAATCGTTGCGCCAGTCGTTGAAGTCGCCGGCGAGCATCAGCGGGCCGTCGCCCGCGTTGCGCTCGATCCAGTGCGCGATCCAGTGCATCTGGCGCAGCCGCGCGGCGCGCGTGAGCGCGAGGTGCGCGCACAGCAGCGTCACCGGCCGCGCGCCCGCGAGCGTCGCGCGCGCGACCAGCAGCCCGCGCCGCTCGAAGCGGTGCGCGGAGATGTCCCAGCGGCCGCCGAGGTCGAGCGGATGCGGCGACAGGATCGCGTTGCCGTGCCGCCACGACGGCTTGAACACGTTCGGCCCGAGTGCGATCTGCCAGTCGAGCGCCTGCGCGATCTCGGTGGCCTGGCAATGCCACACGTCGTCGACCGTGTCGTCCATCGGCGCGCCGAAGCCCGGTGCGAGCATCGGGCGCGGCATGCGGCGCGCCATCGCTTCCTGCAGGAAATACACGTCGGCGTGGGTCGACTGCATCCAGTCGCGCATCGCGTTCCACGCGGTGAAGCCGAGCGGCGAGCGCCCTTTGTGCAGGTTCCAGCTGACGGCGGTGATTTCGTCGGGCGCGGCGTGGGGCTCGGCGAACGGCAAGGAGAGGGCGTCGGCGGACATGACGTTCAGTCCTTCGCGACGTGCGCGCGCACGCGGTACACGAGATGCGGATGCTGCTCGACGAGCGTCCAGTCGGTCCAGGCGTCGCCGCCGACCGCCAGGCCGGGGTGGCTCGCGACGATTTGCCGCGGCGACGCCGGCACGCACGGATCGCTACGCGTCGCGTTTTCGTCGTCGAGCGTTTCCTGCACGTCGAGCCCGAGCGACACGGTGTTCGCGCTGACGTCGACGGCGAGCGGCGCGACCGTCACCGAGCGCGCGCGCTCGGTCGGCACGACGCGCGCGGCATTGCCGCAGCCGACCGGCACGGACGACGGATAGCGATGGGTATCGGTGCGGGACTGGCCCACGGTGGTGTTTTGCTGGAACGTGTCGATCGTCTGACCGTCGCGCACCACCTGGATTTCCCATGCGACGACGGCCGGCGCGGGGCTCTGCGCATGGGCGGCGAGCACGACGCTCGCAAGCAGGACGGCCAGGCCGTGTTTCAGCATGAAACGTCTCCGGAAACTCGGGAAAAGCGGGGAACGGACGCACATCTTACGCCCGATCGATTTCGGTCGCGATGTGACGGGACGTGCCGCGCCAGGTTCGCAGCACGATGCGGTCCTGCTCGGCAGGTAGGGCCGCGTCATGCATTTTCAAGCGAAAAAGCGCGTGAACTCGGCGACGCTCGCGCGCTCGGTGACGAGCCGGTTCTCGATCGCGTCCGGGTCCGCATGGCCGAGCGACATCCCGCAGACGAACTGCTCGTTCGCAGGAATGTCGAGGTGTTCGGCGACGATCCGGTGAAACGGCACGAACGCCGCCTGCGGGCACGTATCGAGGCCGCGGGCACGCGCGGCCGTCATCACGCCTTGCAGGAACATCCCGCAGTCCAGCCATGCGCCGTGCGTCATGACCCGGTCCAGTGTGAAGAACAGCGCGACCGGCGCATCGAAGAAACGGAAATTGCGCGCGTGCTGCGCATGCATGCGCGCCTTCTCGTCGCGGCGGATGTTCAACAGGCCGTACAGGTCCCAGCCGACCTTGCGGCGCCGGTCGATATACGGCGACACCCATTCGCGCGGGTAGTAGTCGTATTCGGCGACGTATTTCTCGTCGCGCGCGGGGTCGTCGTAGGCGGCGGTGAGCGCGGCGGCGAGCGCGTCGCGCGTGGCGCCCGTCGCGACGTACACGCGCCACGGCTGGATGTTGGTGCCCGACGGCGCGCGGCTCGCGGCTTCGAGGATCGCCTCGATCGTGTCGCGCGGCACAGGCGTCGGCAGGAACGCGCGGACCGCGCGGCGCGACTTGAGCGCGGCGTCGACGGCATCGACGGAACGGATCGCGTCGGCATCGACGCGCGGGGAAGCAGCGGGGACGGGCATCGGCATACACCTTCGGGCGGCGCGGCGTCAGGCGAAGTGCGGGGCAGTGTGCGAGCGGCGCGCCCGCCGCGAGGGTCGTGAACGTTCGATCATACGCCGCGGCGCGCGGCCGTGCAGCGGGCGCGCGCTGTTAGCAGCAGACGCCCCCGGCTGCTTGCTTGCACGGCGATGCGGGATCGTTACACTGAAAATCGTAAGGGTCTGATGAGTGTGTGACGGCAAGTGCAGCGAGGTGGGTATGACGACGGCGATGGTGAAACAGGAACTGGCGGTGGCGTCCTTCAGCACGGTGTACGACCTCGAGCAGGTCGAGACGGCGCTGAGCGACCTGAACGAGAGCGCGAGCGACGCACTGCGCTCGACCTACGAGCGGATGCTCAAGACGGGGAATCTGCGCTTCTGCGTGAAGCCGAACCGGATGCCGTCGTTCGACGCGCTCGGCGAAGCGCTGCCGAATTTCGGCGAGCCGCTCGACGACGTGCGCAAGCAGATCGCGCTGTGTCTCGAAACGGAGGATCGGCTCGAACTGATGCCGATCCTGCTGCTCGGGCCGCCCGGGATCGGCAAGACGCATTTCGCGAAGGCGCTCGCGCAGTTGCTCGGCACCGCGTACCACTACGTGCCGATGAGTTCGCTGACGGCCGGCTGGATCCTGTCGGGCGCGTCGTCGCAATGGAAGAACGCGAAGCCGGGCAAGGTGTTCGACGCGCTCGTGAACGGCAGCTACGCGAACCCGGTGATCGCGGTCGACGAGATCGACAAGGCCGGCAGCGATGCGCAATACGATCCGCTCGGCGCGCTGTATGCGTTGCTCGAGCACGACACCGCGCGCGCGTTCGTCGACGAATTCGCGGAAGTGCCGATCAATGCGGGCAACGTGATCTGGATCGCGACCGCGAACGACGCGCAGGCGATTCCGGAGCCGTTGCTCAACCGGATGAACGTGTACGAGATCGCGGCGCCCGATGCGGCCGGCGCGCGCCGGATCGCGCAGACGATCTACGACGAGATCCGCACGTCGCATGCGTGGGGGCGGCGCTTCCCGGAGACGCTCGGCGACGATGCGCTCGACGTGCTGGCCGCGACGCCGCCGCGCACGATGCGCCGCGCGCTGCTGCAGCCGTTCGGCGCGGCGCGGCTCGCCGGCCGCGACGTGATCGGGCCGACCGACATCCGCGCGGACGAAGGCGCGGCGAAGCGCCGGCCGATCGGCTTCTGACGCCGTCCCGCGCGCCCGGCTGCGGTGTGCGCGGGGCGTGCGTTGTGCGCCCGGCCACATCGTTGTCCACACCACCATCCGTATCGTCGCGACGCGATGCGCACGTGTTCGGCAAGCGGGCGAACCGGGACGTACAATTCTCTTCTCTCCCTTCGACGCGCGAGCAGCGCGAAAAGCCATGGAGCAGACGGATTGTGTCGTGATCGGCGCGGGTGTCGTCGGTCTGGCGATTGCGCGCGAGCTGGCCGCGCGCGGACGTGAAACGATCGTGCTCGAGGCGGCCGACGCGATCGGCACGGGCACGAGTTCGCGCAACAGCGAGGTGATTCACGCGGGGCTCTACTATCCGCGCGGGTCGCTGAAGGCGACGTCGTGCGTGCACGGGCGCGACCTGCTGTACGAATTCTGCGACACGCATCACGTGCCGCACCGGCGCACGGGCAAGCTGATCGTCGCGACGAGCGCCGCGCAGGTGAAGCAGTTGAAGGCGATCGGCGCGCGCGCGGCCGAAAACGGCGTGCTCGACCTGCTGCCGCTCACGCGCGCCGAGGCGCAGACGCTCGAGCCCGCGCTCGAATGCGTGGAGGCGCTGTTCTCGCCGTCGACCGGCATCGTCGACAGCCACCAGCTGATGCTCGCGCTGCTCGGCGATGCGGAGCGCGACGGCGCCGTGTGCGCGCTGCAATCTCCGGTCGAGTCGATCGACGTGCTGCGCGGCGGGCGCTTCAGCGTGCGTACCGGCGGCGCCGCGCCGACCGAGATCGACGCGTCGTGCGTGATCAACAGCGCGGGGCTCGGCGCGCAGGCGCTCGCGCACCGCACGCGCGGCCTCGATCCGCGCTGGGTGCCGCCGCTCTATCTCGCGCGCGGCAATTATTTCAGCCTGTCGGGCCGTGCGCCGTTCTCGCACCTGATCTACCCGATGCCCGATCGTGCGGGGCTCGGCGTGCACCTGACGTTCGATCTCGGCGGGCAGGCGCGCTTCGGCCCGGACGTCGAGTGGTGCGATGCGCTGCGCTACGAAGTCGATCCGGCGCGCGCGGGTGCGTTCTACGCGTCGATCCGCGCATTCTGGCCGGGCCTGCCCGACGACGCGCTGCAGCCGGCGTACGCGGGCATCCGGCCGAAGGTCGCCGGGCCCGGCGAGCCGCCGGCCGACTTCATCGTGCAGGGCGCCGCTCAACACGGCGTGCGCGGGCTCGTGAACCTGTTCGGCATCGAGTCGCCGGGGCTCACCGCGTCGCTCGCGCTCGCGCAGCGCGTCGGCGACATGGTGTCGCGCGCGTGACGCACGGCCCGCCTCCGCGCGGGCCGGCCGCGGGAAGCCCGTGTGAAGCCCGTGTGAAATCCCTTATCTCCGGCATTTCGGCGCGCACATTTATTCGCTTGGCGGTTATTCTGTTGGACGCCGTCGCCAGAACGGCTTTCAAACCGATAACGTTGGAGCGAGTCCCCCATGAAAACATCCCGTCGGAGTTTCCTGATTACGAGCGTCGGCGCCGTGTCCGCGCTGGCGCTGTCGCGCGAAGCGCTGGCCGATGCGCCGATGCTGTCGGAAACCGATCCGACCGCGGTGGCGCTCGGCTACAAGGCCGATGCCACGAAGGTCGACAAGACGAAGTACCCGAAATACGCGGCGGGCCAGGATTGCGCGGCCTGCATGCTGTATCAAGGCAAGAAGGGCTCGGCGTCGGGCCCGTGCGGCGCGTTCCCCGGCAAGCAGGTGTCGGCGAAGGGCTGGTGCAGCGCGTTCTCGAAGATGGGTTGAGGCCCGTGCGGCATCGTGCGATGCCGCAATGCGGCGAAAACCGCAACACGCTCGCCTTCCAACGATGGCGGGCGTTTTTTATTGCTTGAAAACGGTTCCCGCGTGCGGGACGCGGTTACGCAGCGCAAGGCACTTCGATACTGCTTCGGAGGCGTTCTGCCCAGCAATACGGGATGTGGCTGGATCGGCTATCGCTTCGACGTGTCACGCATGTCTTACGGAAGCTGTGCGGCGAGTCGATCGTAAAGGGAAGGCGGAAGCCCGATCGTCTCGAGGTTGTCGCCCTTGGGATAGATCAATGCGTCCTTTGTCCAGGTCAGGCTGACCAACGTCCCGGAGGTATCCCGGTAGGTTCGCTCGGCAAGCAGCCGCGTGACGTCGTTGCTGTACAGCCTCAGAATGATCGTGTCTCGGAAGTAGCAGTATTGCGCGACGTAGCGGCCGTCAGGCGCGTACTCGGTCACTTGATCGCGGGGACTGCAGGCGCCTCGCAATCGTGCGTCAAGCCAGTATCGCCACGCCATGCCAAGCACCATGAGGACCGCGAGTGTGATGACGACGCGCCGGACCGATGCGAAGACCATTCGGCTGGCTCGCTGCGTTTGGCCGGCTTGACCCGACCAGATGAAGCGTAGCGCGCGAATCATTGCGATCGATGCAATCACGATGGAAACGCTCGCGAATATCAGAACAAGCGTACCGATACCAATGGATTCTGCGGCGGCACTCATGAAAACTCGATCTCGATGGGTTCGGGGAGGGTTACGCAGCGATAGTCCGAGAAGATGACGAAGTCACCGCCGCGCCGGTGCCGTAGCTGCCACTCGCGAAACGACTTGTTTCTGACCGGATAGTAGATGTTGCCCCGGGACCGCTTGCCTTCGGCGACGACGGGATAGTCCAGCCAGCGAATGCCGGCAATTCCGGCTGCACCGGTCGCCAGCACGAGGACGACGCGCTTGTGGTTCCAGTGTCCGAGATATTGCGACTGTTCGCCGGTCCGGTCGGAAAACGTATAGTTGTCGCGTACGTAAAGATAGATCGACGTGATCGTTGCGTGACGCGCGTCGCGGTCGAATTCGGCATAGGCGACGGCCGCATAGATGTTGAACGACCCCAGCGCCCCCGTCAGATCATCCGGTAATCCGCTGTTGGTCAGCCGTTGGAGGATGAATTCGTCGAGCTTTTGGCCAAACGTACTTTCAACGCCGGCGAACTGAAACTGGAAGCGTTTGTGCAATTCCGCCAGGTTTCCATTGCAAAGCGCCAGCGCGTCGATCGTCGTATCGGTCATACTGACACGGGACAAGCACCGGCGAAGTGATTCGACAGCCCGTGGCGTAGTGAGCCGTTCACGTTGTTGTAGCGCGTTGTATTGCGCCCGTGAGGGTATTTGAGAACCCATTCGAGCTTGACGGATTTCATGTCGTACATGTCGGGGGGATAGGGTTGGCCCTCCTGATTGATGCATAGTGCCTCGTCCCTGTCGGTCGGCGAATAGTTCAACGCTCCGGCAAACCATCGCTCCATCAACCTCGCCGATACCGGCATGAACAGTCTCCGCATTGCCCCGGGGATTTCCTGGATGTCCAGTGGCGCGATCGTCGGGTCCTTTTCGTGCTCTGCAGGTGGCGCAGGCGCGGAGCGTGCCGGTTCTTGCGGCGTATCAAGCCATTTTTTGAATCGCCCCAGGGCCTCGGCAGCGGCCACGAGGGCGTTCAGTGTGTTGTCCACGCGATCTGCGCGAGTCAGGCGCTTGACGGGCTGGGGGGCTTGGGAGCAGCGGGCAACGGCGGTGGCGCCTTGTTCATCGATAGCTTGGCGTCGTGGGCGATTTCGCAGCCTTCGATGCCTTCGCATCGAGCCCATTTCCATAGCAGCCTGTTAGCCTTGTAATAAGGAATTTTGTCGTTATCCATGATGGTGCCCGAGCAAAATTGTTGTGACCGGCCAACGTTCCGATACATGTCGAACATCGTGTGATCCGGCGCGTGGAATCGCATCGGGCGAAAGTTAATGGAAAGGAATGGCGCGGGAAATCAGACAA
Organism: Burkholderia sp. LAS2; assembly: GCF_018417615.1. Classification (NCBI taxonomy): domain Bacteria; kingdom Pseudomonadati; phylum Pseudomonadota; class Betaproteobacteria; order Burkholderiales; family Burkholderiaceae; genus Burkholderia; species Burkholderia sp. LAS2. The sequence goes on along the minus strand of NZ_CP071052.1, from coordinate 328,745 downwards.
GGACGAAAGCGTTGTCTCCGCGCACGACTGACACCACGCGAATGGGTGGGATCCGTTGCACGGCTGGCGTGTTCTCGACGGAGCATGTCCGCTCGATCGTGCGATGCCGCAATGCGGCGAAAACCGCAACACGCTCGCTGTCGTTCGGTGGCGGGCGTTTTTTATTGCTTGAAAACGGTTCCGTCGCTTTCTACACTCGCTGCACACCAGCGCGCCGCGGCATCCCGCGCGCCGAACCGCCCGACACGGCGAATTCATGAGGACGAGGCACGCATGGCGACGATTGCGAATTCAACGAAATTGACCCGGCCCGAGCGTGCGCTGAACCGGCGCGCCGTCGTGGCCGCCGTGATCGGCAATGCGCTCGAGTGGTACGACTTCACGGTGTTCGGCTTCATGACGGTCGTGATCGCCGAGCTGTTCTTCCCCACCTCGAGCGAATACTCGTCGCTGCTGCTCACCACCGCGACGTTCGGCGTCGCGTTCTTCATGCGCCCGATCGGCGGCATCGTGTTCGGGCTGTACGCGGACCGTGCGGGCCGCAAGGCCGCGCTGTCGCTGGTGATCCTGCTGATGACGGCCGGCATTTTCCTGCTCGCGATCGCGCCGCCCTATGCGGCGATCGGCATCGGCGGCCCGCTGCTGATCGTGCTCGGCCGCCTGCTGCAGGGCTTTTCCGCGGGCGGCGAATTCGGCAGCGCGACGGCCCTGCTGATCGAAGCGGCGCCGTTCTCGAAACGCGGTTTCTACGGCAGCTGGCAGATGGCGAGCCAGGCGGGCGCGCTGCTGATCGGCGCGCTCGTCGGCGCGGCCGTCACGCGCGGGCTGTCGCACGACGCGCTGCGCAGCTGGGGCTGGCGCGTGCCGTTCGTCCTCGGGCTCGTGATCGGCCCGATCGGTTTCTACATCCGCCGTCATCTCGCGGATTCCGAAGCATTCCTGCATGCGCAGCAGAGCGCGCGCCGCGCGACGCTCGGCGAAGTGTTCACGCGCCACCCGCGCGAGGTGCTGTGCGGGCTCGGCTCGGTGATCGCGCTCACCGTGACGATCTACGTGCTGATCAGCTATCTGCCGACCTTCGCGGTGAAGCAGCTGAAGCTGCCCTATGCGGAATCGTTCTACGCGGTGATCGTCGGCAACCTGCTGCTGATGGTGCTGTCGCCGATCGCCGGCGCGTGGTCGGACCGCATCGGCCGCAAGGGGCTGTCGCTGTGGTCGCTGGCGCTGACGCTCGCGCTGATGTATCCGCTGTTCGCGTGGCTCGACGCGGCGCCGAGCATCGGGCGGCTGATCGCGGTGCAGGCCGTGCTGTCGGTGACGCTCGCGGGCTACTACGGGCCGTTCGGCGCGATGATCGCCGAGCTGTTCCCGGCCAACGTGCGCTCGACCGGGCTGTCGATCGCGTACAACGTCGCGGTGATGCTGTTCGGCGGCTTCGGCCAGTTCATCGTCACGTGGCTGATCAAGGTGACCGGCACGCCGCTCGCGCCGACCTATTACGTGATGGCGGGCATCGCGCTGTCGATCGTCGCGGTCGCGTTCGTGCCCGCGCGCAACGCCGACCTCGACGCGCCGGCGTGACGACATGACGATTTGACGACGGTCATCGCATCGTTTCGTAAAACGCAATGATGTGCTGCAGAACGCGGGGAAACGGTGCGTCGCCCCTTCGTGTTCGCACCCGAATTGTTTAGTCGTCGAACGAAACAAGCCGCGAAATGAACGAAATTGTCGCTCGCGCGCGTTGTCGCATTTTTTACCCCCACTAAAAATCGGCAAAAACCCGCCGGACATCTAGAAGAGTTTTTTCTCCAGCTTGTTGCCGCATCGTTAGCTCAAGTAATATCCGCGTACGCCGGACCCTGGCGGGACCGGTTCCGATCTGGAGACCTGGAGGAAACATGGAATACAACCGTCTGTTGCACACCCTGCGTGTTACCGCCATGGCAGGCGTGGCAGCGGCATCGCTCGGCGTCGCGGGCTCTGCATTCGCACAGATCCCGAACAAAACGCTCGTCTACTGCTCAGAAGGCAGCCCGGCGGGTTTCGATTCCGCGCAATTTACGACCGGCGTCGATTTCACCGCCGCCACGTTCACCGTCTACAACCGCCTCGTCGAATTCGAGCGCGGCGGCACGAAGGTCGAGCCCGGCCTCGCCGAGAAGTGGGACGTGTCGTCCGACGGCAAGGTGTACACGTTCCACCTGCGCCACGGCGTGAAGTTCCACACGACCGACTTCTTCAAGCCGACGCGTGAATTCAACGCGGACGACGTGCTGTTCTCGTTCCAGCGCATGCTCGACCCGAACAACGCGTTCCGCAAGGCGTACCCGGTGTCGTTCCCGTACTTCACCGACATGGGCCTCGACAAGCTGATCACGAAGATCGAGAAGGTCGATCCGTACACCGTGAAGTTCACGCTGGCCGAGCCGAACGCGCCGTTCATCCAGAACATGGCGATGGAATTCGCGTCGATCCTGTCGGCCGAATACGGCGATCAGCTGATGAAGGCCGGCAAGGCCGCCGACATCAACCAGAAGCCGGTCGGCACGGGCCCGTTCATCTTCCGCAGCTATACGAAGGATGCGACGATCCGCTTCGACGGCAATCCTGATTACTGGAAGAAGGGCGAAGTGAAGCTGTCGAAGCTGATCTTCTCGATCACGCCGGATCCGGGCGTGCGCGTGCAGAAGCTCAAGCGCAACGAATGCCAGGTGATGAGCTATCCGCGCCCGGCCGACATCGCGACGCTGAAGGCCGATTCGAACGTCGACATGCCGTCGCAGGCCGGCTTCAACCTCGGCTACCTCGCGTACAACGTCGAGCACAAGCCGGTCGACAAGCTCGAGGTGCGTCAGGCGCTCGACATGGCGATCAACAAGAAGGCGATCCTCGAGTCCGTCTACCAGGGCGCCGGCCAGGCCGCGACCGCGCCGATGCCGCCGACCCAATGGTCGTACGACAAGAACCTGAAGATGGCCGCCTATGACACCGCGAAGGCGAAGGCGCTGCTCGCGAAGGCAGGCTTCCCGAACGGTTTCGAGATCACGCTGTGGGCGATGCCGGTGCAGCGCGCGTACAACCCGAACGCCCGCCTGATGGCCGAGATGATCCAGGCCGACTGGGCGAAGATCGGCGTGAAGGCGAAGATCGTCACGTATGAATGGGGCGAGTACATCAAGCGCGCGCACTCGGGCGAGCAGGATACGATGCTGATCGGCTGGACGGGCGACAACGGCGACCCGGACAACTGGCTCGGCACGCTGCTCGGCTGCGAGGCGATCAAGGGCAACAACTTCTCGCACTGGTGCTACAAGCCGTTCGACGAACTGGTGCAGAAGGGCCGCACGACGACGGGGCAGGACGCGCGCACGAAGCTCTACACGCAGGCGCAGCAGATCTTCGCGCAACAGCTGCCGTTCTCGCCGATCGCGAACTCGACCGTTTACCAGCCGGTGCGCAAGAACGTGGTCGACATGCGTATCGAACCGCTCGGCTATGCGCGTTTCGACGGTGTCAGCGTGAAGTAACCGGGCTGGCGTAAGCTGTCGTCATTGAGAAAACCGGCTTGAAATCATCCGGCGGCGAGGGGCCAAAAGCCCTTCGTCGCCGGTCGCACATTTCCCACAAGAAAATACGAGACGCATCATGTTCAGATTCGTGTTGCGCCGCGTGGGGATGGTGATCCCGACTTTCATCGGCATCACCATCCTGGCGTTTGCGCTGATTCACCTGATACCGGGCGACCCCATCGAAGTGATGATGGGCGAGCGCGGCGTCGATCCCGCGATGCACGCAGAGGCGATGAAACGCCTCGGGCTCGACCAGCCGCTGCCCCTGCAGTACATCCACTACATCGGCCGGGCGCTGCATGGCGACCTCGGCATGTCGATCATCACCAACACGAGCGTCGCGGGCGAGTTCTTCGCGCGCTTCCCGGCGACCGTCGAACTGTCGCTGTGTGCGCTCGTGTTCGCGCTCGCGGTCGGGCTGCCGGCCGGCGTGATCGCCGCGCTGCGGCGCGGCTCGGTCGTCGACCACGGCGTGATGGGCACCGCGCTCACCGGCTATTCGATGCCGATCTTCTGGTGGGGGCTGATCCTCATCATGGTGTTCTCGTCGTATCTCGGCTGGACGCCCGTGTCGGGGCGCATCGCGGTCGAATACGATTTCCCGCACCCGACCGGCTTCATGCTGATCGACGCGCTGCTCGCGCCGGACGAAGGTTCGTTCAAGTCGGCGGTCAGCCACCTGATCCTGCCCGCGATCGTGCTCGGCACGATCCCGCTTGCGGTGATCGCGCGGATGACGCGCTCGTCGATGCTCGAAGTGCTGCGCGAGGACTACATCCGCACCGCCCGCGCGAAAGGGCTGTCGCCCGTGCGCGTGGTCGTCGTGCATGCGCTGCGCAATGCGCTGATCCCGGTCGTCACCGTGATCGGCCTGCAGATCGGCACGCTGCTTGCTGGCGCCGTGCTGACCGAGACGCTCTTTTCGTGGCCCGGCGTCGGCAAGTGGCTGATCGATGCGATCGGCCGCCGCGACTATCCGGTCGTCCAGGGCGGCATCCTGTTGATCGCGACGCTCGTGATCGTCGTGAACCTGGTCGTCGACCTGCTGTACGGCGTGCTGAATCCGCGCATCCGCCACACGAGGTAATTCCATGAGCAATCTGCAAAATACCCTGCCGACCGAATCCGCGCCGGCCGGCGGCCGTGCGCTCGCGCTGCGCGAGTTCTGGGCCAACTTCTCGCGCAACCGCGGCGCCGTCGGCGCGGGCATCGTCGTGATCGTGCTGATCGCAGTCGCCTTGCTCGCGCCGCTGATCGCGCCGCACAGCCCGGTCGAGCAATACCGCGACTACGTGAAGATTCCGCCCGCGTGGCTCGCCGGCGGCAACTGGCAATTCATCCTCGGCACCGACGAAGCGGGCCGCGACATCCTTTCGCGGCTGATGTTCGGCGCGCGGATGTCGTTCTGGATCGGCTTCGTATCGGTCGTGCTCGCGCTGATCCCCGGCATCGTGCTCGGGCTCGTCGCCGCGTTCTTCCAGAAGTGGGCCGACACGCCGGTGATGCGCATCATGGACGTGCTGCTCGCGCTGCCGTCGCTGCTGCTCGCGGTCGCGGTCGTCGCGATCATCGGCCCGGGCCTCACCAACACGATGTTCGCGATCGCGATCGTCGCGCTGCCGGCCTACGTGCGCCTCACGCGCGCGTCGGCGCTCGGCGAGCTGCAGAAAGAGTACGTGACCGCGTCGCGCGTGGCCGGCGCCGGCACGCTGCGGCTGATGTTCTCGCAGGTGCTGCCGAACTGCACGGCGCCGCTGATCGTGCAGGCGACGCTCGGCTTCTCGTCGGCGATTCTCGACGCGGCCGCGCTCGGCTTCCTCGGCCTCGGCGTGCAACCGCCGACCGCCGAGTGGGGCGCGATGCTCGCGTCCGCGCGCGACTACATCGACAACGCGTGGTGGATCGTGACGATGCCCGGCCTGTCGATCCTGATTTCGGTGCTCGCGATCAACCTGCTCGGCGACGGGCTGCGCGACGCACTCGATCCCAAACTGAAACGGATGGCCTGATATGAGCCACAATCTTCTGACCATCCGCAATCTCGCGGTGAACTTCAACGGCCTGCCCGCGGTCGACCGGATCAACCTGTCGGTCGCGCCGGGCGAGGTGGTGGGCGTCGTCGGCGAATCGGGCTCGGGCAAGAGCGTGACGATGATGGCGCTGATGGGCCTGATCGACGCGCCCGGCAAGGTGACGGCCGACGAGGTCACGTTCAACGGCGTCGATCTCTTGAAGGCATCGCCGAAGGCGCGCCGCAAGATCGTCGGCAAGGACATCGCGATGGTGTTCCAGGACGCGCTGACGAGCCTGAACCCGAGCTACACGGTCGGCTACCAGATCAAGGAAGTGCTGAAGCTGCACGAAGGGCTGCGCGGCGACGCGCTGCACCGGCGCGCGCTGGAGCTGCTCGACCAGGTCGGCATTCCCGATGCGAAGAATCGCATCGCATCGTTTCCGCACCAGATGTCGGGCGGGATGAACCAGCGCGTGATGATCGCGATGGCCGTCGCGTGCAACCCGAAGCTGCTGATCGCCGACGAGCCGACCACCGCGCTCGACGTGACGATCCAGGCGCAGATCATGGATCTGCTCGTGAAGCTGCAGAAGGAGCGCGGGATGGCGCTCGTGCTGATCTCGCACGATCTGGCCGTGGTGTCGGAGGTCGCGCATCGCGTCGCGGTGATGTACGCGGGCGAGATCATCGAGACCAACCGCGTGCCCGACATCTTCCGCGCGCCGCATCATCCGTACACCGAAGCGCTGCTCGCGGCGATTCCCGAGCACAATCAGGGGGCGCGTCGCCTTGCCGCATTGCCGGGCATGGTGCCGGGCCGCGATGATCGCCCGTCCGGGTGCCTGTTCGCGCCGCGCTGCAAGTACGTCGTCGACGATTGCCGCAAGGCGCGGCCGGCGCTCGACGCGCTGGTGTCGGGCAACGATGCGATGCGCGCGCGCTGCATCAAGCCGCTCAATCTTTCCAACCTCGACGTGACGGGAGGCGCACGATGAACGCAGTCCAAGATACGCGCCACGCGTCGCACGACGAGGACGTCCTGGTGGCCGATGGCCTCGCGAAACACTACACGGTGAAGCGCGGGATGTTCGGGCAGGGCACGGTGAAGGCGCTGAACGGCGTGTCGTTCTCGCTGAAGCGCGGCAAGACGCTCGCCGTCGTCGGCGAGTCGGGCTGCGGGAAGTCGACGCTCGCGCGCCAGCTGACGATGATCGAGACGCCCACCGCCGGCAGCCTCGTGATCGACGGCAAGAACGTCGCCGGCGCGAACCGCGAGACGGTCGCCGACCTGCGCCGCCGCGTGCAGATGGTGTTCCAGAACCCGTTCGCGTCGCTGAATCCGCGCAAGACCGTCGAGCAGACGCTCGCGGAGCCGCTCGAGATCAACGCGAACCTGACGGCCGCCGAGCGCGCCGCGCGCATCGCGCAGATCATGCGCACGGTCGGCCTGCGGCCCGAGCACGCGAAACGCTATCCGCACATGTTCTCGGGCGGCCAGCGCCAGCGGGTCGCGATCGCGCGCGCGATGATCCTCGATCCGCGCATCGTCGTCGCCGACGAGCCGGTGTCCGCGCTCGACGTGTCGATCCAGGCGCAGATCCTGAACCTGTTCATGGATCTGCAAGAGCAGTTCAAGACGAGCTACGTGTTCATCTCGCACAACCTGTCGGTGGTCGAGCATGTCGCGGACGACGTGATGGTGATGTACTTCGGCAGCGTCGCCGAGCTCGGCGACAAGGCGACGATCTACGCACGGCCGCGTCATCCGTACACGCGGGCGCTGATGTCGGCGACGCCGGCGATCTTCGAGGAAGATCGCCGCGTGCAGATCAAGCTGCAGGGCGAGTTGCCGTCGCCGCTCAATCCGCCGTCGGGTTGCTCGTTTCACCAGCGCTGCCCGTACGCGATCGAGCGGTGCCGCGTCGAGGAGCCGCCATTGCGCGAAGTCGACGGCCGGCGCGTGGCCTGCCATCGCGCCGAGGAGGTCGGGGAGGAGAATGCCTGAAGCGTTGGCGGCGCGCGTGTCCGGCGTGCGCCGTGCGGGAGCAGGCGGCGCGCGCGCGATGCGTGCGTACCGCGATGCGCGGCGCTGGAGCGTGCGTACCGTCACGGGCGCGGCGCTGGCCGGCGCGTGCGTGGCGGCCAGCGTCATGGTCCCCGTCGAACCGGCGCGCGCCGAAGGGCGTGCGCCGGCAACCTCGCCGATTCATCCGTCGCAGGTGCCGCGGCCCGGCATGAGCCTGCCGGGCTTCCATGCGCCGGCCGTGTCCGATGGCACGGTGTCGCGCGGCACCGTGCGCGTGCAGCCGGCGCGCATGCCGTTCTACGTCGCGACCCGCGGCAAGGTCACGCTCTACGTGCTCGGCACACTGCACACGGGCGACCCGTCCGATTACCCGAGCGCGCAGCCGTTCCGGCCGCAGATCCTCGCGGCGCTCGCCGCGTCGCCGACGCTCGCGCTCGAGCTGTCGCCCGACGATCTGCTCGAATCGCAGGACGACGTGTCGAAGTACGGCGTGTGCCGCTACCCATGCCTGCAGCGCCTGCTGCCCGAGCCGCTGTGGCAGCGGCTCGCGGCGCGCCTGCGCGGCAACCCGGCCGCGCTCGCCGAGATCCGCAAGATGCGGCCGTGGCTCGCGGCGCTCGTCGTCGAGACCTACGATTCGCTGTCGGCCGGCCTGCAGACCGAATACGGCACCGAGGCGCAACTGCAGAACGTGTTCCTGAAGCGCAAGGGCGGCCGCGTGATCGGGCTCGAGACGCTCGCCGAACAGATGCGCGCATTCACCGGGCTGACGCTCGCCGAGCAGCGCGAGATGCTCGCGCAGGACATGGTGCAGACGCCCGCGCAGAACGCTGACGACATCAAGGCGCTGCATCGACTGTGGCGAATTGGCGACGCCGATGCGATCGCCGCGTGGGCCGTCGCGAAGAGCGAGCGGCTCGCGCGTTCGAAGGCGTTGTCGGCGTCGCTCGACAACAAGATCGTGTACGAGCGCAACCGGCGCTTCGTTGCACGGATGACGGCAATCGCCGCGCCGAACCGGCCGTTGTTCGTCGCGATCGGCGCGCTGCATCTGGGCGGCTCGCGCGGCGTGCTCGAATTGTTGCGCCAGCAAGGATACCGGGTCGACGCGAACTGATCGCGCCCGGCTGTCCGCACCGATCTTCCCCTGTTTGATCGACGTCGCGCGCCCCGCGCGAGGCGCTTGCGCGCGGGGCGTCGGTCGATAAGGAAAACCCTCGAATCATCGGAAAATAGCGTTTAAAACGATTGACATCCCGATCGGCCGATATCTATTCTTCATCCCACAAGTTGAAAAAATGAAAAGAATAGATAAGTTCTACGGGGTAGCAGAAATAAAGCGCGGGGTGAGCGTCGCCGGCACGTGAAGCACGTGCCGGCCGCGGAGAGTCTGCATGCACGGCGGGGCCAATCGTCGTCGAACAACATAGGCATGCAGGTCGACTTGCACATAAGCGACGTTCCGTCGTCTGACCGGGGAAGGCAGTGATCGGGCGGCGGCGGACGTTTTTTAATCCGGAATATTTTTCCGGTCACCGTCGAAAGACGGTTTCGGGGGATGAATCGACAGACGGCGAAGCCGCAGCGATTGCATCAACGTAAAAGCGCCACGAGGGCGCTTTTTTCTTTGGTGCGATGAAAACGTGCGGTGAGCGGGCAACGTCGCGAATGCGTCGAGTGCGTCGAACGGGCAGTTACGCGCCTTCGTCGGCCTGCACCGCTCCGGGCGCCACCACGTCGACGCCGGCGGCCTCGAGCGCCGCGCGGATCCGCTTCGCGAACGCCAGCGCATGCGGCCCGTCGCCATGCAGGCAGACGGTCTGCGCATTGAGCGGCACCCATTCGCCGCTCAGCGCGCGCACCTGCCGGTTGCGCACCATGTCGAGCGTGCGCGCGAGCACCGCATCCTCATCGTCGATCAACGCACCGGGCTGGCTGCGCGGCACCAGCGAGCCGTCCGCGCGGTAGCCCCGATCGGCGAACACTTCCTCCACCGCGGCGAGCCCCGCATGCCGCGCGGCCGCGACGAATACGCTGTTCGCGAGCCCGAACACCGCGAGCGACGGATCGAAGTCGTGGATCGCGGACACCACCGCGTCGGCGATCAGCGGGTCGCGCGCGGCCTGGTTGTACAGCGCGCCGTGCGGTTTCACGTGCGCGATGCGCCCGCCCTCGGCCTGCGCGATCGCCGACAGCGCGCCGAGCTGGTACAGCACGCCCGCATAGATGTCGCCGGCCGGCAGCTGCATTTCCTTGCGGCCGAAATTCTCCGGATCGTGAAAGCTCGGGTGCGCGCCGATCGACACGCCTTTCTGCACGGCCCAGCGCACGCAGTCGCGCATCGCATTCGCGCCGCCTGCATGCCAGCCGCATGCGATGTTCGCCGACGTGACGAGGTCGAGCAGCGCCTCGTCCGATCCGCATCCTTCGCCGAGATCGGCATTCAGATCGATTTCCATATGTTCCTCGTCCACTGGTTGCGTGGCGCGTCTTTCGTTACCGCTTCCGCCATTGTCACGCCGCGCGCGATTGCGCGCGGCGGCGCGCTTCCTCGCGCATCTCGATCGCGACGTCGATCTGGCGCAGGTACGCCCGTTCCGCGACGAGGGCGGCGCGCGCGGCGTCGGGCGTCGTGCGCACGAAGCGGATCGGCAGGTTGAGCCGCGCCTGCGCGAGCTTCCACAGGTCGGCGCGGATCACCGTGCCGATCTTCGGGTACCCGCCGGTGGTCTGCGCGTCGTGCATCAGCACGATCGGCTGGCCGTTCGGCGGCACCTGGATCGTGCCCGGCAGCACCGCGTGCGACAGCAGCTCGGCCGGCCGCTCGCGCACCAGCTCGGCGCCGGCGAGGCGATAGCCCATCCGGTTGCTGTTCGCGGTGACGAGCCATTCCTCGTCCCAGAACGCCTGCTGCGAATCGGCCGCGAACGACGCGTAGTCCGGGCCCGGCAGCACGCGCACGGGCATCGCCCACGGCGCATGCGCGGGGCGATGACGGCGCGGCGGCTCGTCGACGCGCACGAACGCGCACCACGCCGGCGCCTTCACGCCGAATTCGGGCGCGTCGGCCGCGAGGCAGCCGGCGCCGGCCGGCGGCGCGCCGACCGGCAGCCGGTCGCCGTCGCGCAGCGTGCGACCGCCGAGGCCGCCGAAGCGCGACGCGAGATCGGTGCTGCGCGAGCCGAGCATCGGCAGCACGTCGATGCCGCCCGCGATGCACAGGTAGCCGCGCATCCCGCGTTTCGCGGCCGGCAGCACGAGCGTCTGGCCGGCGTCGACCGGCAGGCTCCACCACGAATACACGGGCTTGCCGTCGAGCGTCGCGCCGAACTCGGTGCCGGTGATCGCGATGCGCGTGGCGCGCGTGAAGCGGAACGTGGCGGGGCCGATCGTGATTTCGACGGCCGCCGCGTCGGGGCGGTTGCCGACGAGCCGGTTGCCGACTTCGAGCGCGAGGCCGTCGAGCGCGCCGCCTTGCGCGACGCCGAGATGGCGCGTGCCGCGGCGCCCGAGATCCTGCACGGTCGACAGCGGGCCGGCCCGCACGACCTCGACGGTGCCCGGTGCGTTGCTCTGGGTCATCGTGCGTCGACTCCCGCAATGGTGAAGCGTACGCGGTCGCCGGGCAGCAGCAGCGTCGGCTGCGGCCGCGCCGGATCGAACAGCCGCTGCGACGTGTGGCCGATCAGCTGCCAGCCGCCGGGCGACGTGGCCGGGTAGATGCCCGTCTGCGCGCCGCCGATGCCGACCGAGCCGGCCGGCACCTCGAGGCGCGGCGCCGCGCGGCGCGGCGTATGCAGCGACGCGTCGAGGCCGCCCAGATACGCGAAGCCCGGCTGGAATCCGACGAAGAACACGACGTAGGCGCCGGCCGCGTGGCGTGCGACGACCTCGTCGGCCGACAGCCCCGTGTGCGCGGCGACGGCGGCCAGGTCGGGGCCGGCGGCCCCGCCGTACTCGACCGGGATCTCGACCTCGCGGCCGTCCGCGTGCTCGACGTCGGCCGTCTCCCACGCGTCGCGCAGCGCGGGCGTGAGCGAGTCGGCCGTCGCGGCGAGCGGGTCGAACACGATGGTCAGGTTGTTCATGCCGGGGACGACGTCGATCACGTCGGGCCACGCGCGCGCGGCCGCGGCCACGGCCCAGACGCGGCGCTGGCAATCGAGCGTGGCGGGCGGCGGCACCTCGCAGACGAGGGCGGCATCGCCGAGCGGATAAATGCGGGGTGGCGTCATCGGACTGGCACGGTTCGGACGGCAATGTTAGCGCACATTGTCAATAAAATATCGACAACTTCTCAATAAGCGTTTTCGCCTAGCTCGTAGGCCGGGGCTTCTGGCGTACACTCGGGCACATCCTGTCATCCGGCTTGCGCCGCCTTTCCATGAAGCGTCCTGCGACCAAGATCGTGTCATCCGAACACCTCGTTTCCGATTCGAGCGCGGAGCTGTCGGAACTCGAATACGGGCTCATCATGGCCGGCAACGCGTTCAACCGCTGGATGGTGCGCTGCATGTCGGCGGCGGGCGCGAAGGACATGACGGCGGTCGAGGTCTCGCTGCTGCATCACGTCAGCCATCGCGAACGCAAGAAGAAGCTCGCCGACATCTGCTTCGTGCTCAATATCGAGGATACGCACGTCGCGACCTATGCGCTGAAAAAACTGATCGCCCGCGGCTATGTGAAAAGCGAGAAGAGCGGCAAGGAAGTGTTCTTCTTTGCGACCGACGCGGGCCGCGAGCTGTGCCTGAAGTACCGCGAGGTGCGCGAGCATTGCCTGATCGAGACGCTGAAGGACAGCGGCCTCACCAACGAGCAGATCGGAGACGCGGCGCAGTTGCTGCGCCACGCGTCGGGCCTCTACGACACGGCCGCGCGCGCGGCGGCGTCGCTGTAACCGAGCGCGGAAACGGTCGGTCGCCGCGACGCGCTCACGGCAAGCCGCGACGATCGCGGCGCCGCGCGCGCCATCATCCGGCGGCCGGGTAAAGCGCACCGTCGGTGACGATCCAGCGCAGCGCGAGATCGTGCGCCTCGGCCGGCAGCGCATCGACGCGGCACGCTTCGTACGCGATGCCGACCGTCACGGGCAGCGTGTCGCCCGGCCAGGCGGCGAGCGTGCGATCGTAGTAGCCGCCGCCGTAGCCGAGCCGGTAGCGCTGCGGATCGAATCCCACGCACGGAATCAGCAAAAGATCGGGCACGACGACGATTCCCGACGCCGGTTCGGGAATCCGGTGATGGCCTTCGCGCATCGGCGTGTGCGCGTCCCACGCGTGGAACGCGAGCGGCGTGTGACGCTCGCCGATCACCGGCAGCGCGGCGCACCGGCCGGGCCCCGCCGCGCACCATGCGAGCACCGCGTCGCGCGCATCGAATTCGCTCGGCAGCGGCCAGTAGAACCCGACCGTGCGCGGCGCCAGACGGTCGAGCAGCGTGCGCAGCCGCGCATCGAGCGCGGCGTTCGCGGCGGGTTGCGACGCGGCGTCGCGACGGGCGCCGGACAGCGTTTTGCGCAGCGCAACCTTCGGGTTCGGCACAGGGTTGCGTGCTATGCTTTCGGTCACTTCGTGCTCCATTCAAAACGATGTCGAACAGCCTTTTCCGAGTATATCGCGCGGTCGCGCTCGCGCTTTCGGCCGCCGCGCTCGTCGCCGGCACGGCCGCATGCGCCGCACCGAACGACGACACGCTCGCCGGGGACGACCAGATCTTCGTGCAGCTTCGCGAAGCCGCACGCCGCAACGACGCCGCGAAGGCCGCGCAGCTCGCGTCGATGATCCCGAACTATCCGGTGCCGTCCTACGTCGAGTATTTCCAGATCAAGCCGCAGTTGTTCGATTCGACGGGCCGCGCGCGCGTCGATGCGCCGGACGCGCCCGTGCAGTCGTTCCTGCAGCGCTACGACGGCCAGGCGATCGCCGATCGCCTGCGCAACGACTACCTGCTCGTGCTCGGCGCGCGCCACGACTGGCGCAATTTCGACGACCAGTACAAGCGCTTCGTGCTCGACGACGACACGCAGGTCAAGTGCTACGCGCTCGAGTCGCGCGCGGCGCGCAACGAGAACGTCGCCGACGCGGCGCGCGCGCTGCTCGTCGAGCCGAAGAACTACGGCGATGCGTGCGTCGACCTGATCACCGCGCTCACCGTCAACCAGCAGTTCACGAGCGACGACGTGTGGCAGCAGGCGCGCCTCGCGTACGAGCAGAACTACACGACGCTCGGCGGCAAGATCGTCGACGCGCTCGGCCCGCGCCCCGTCGGCTTCGACCAGGCGACGAGCGCGCCGCCGCTGTACCTCGCGCGCGGCGTCGGGGCTGACGCCGCATCGCATCAGATCGCGCTGATCGCGCTCAGCCGCATGGCGCGCAACGATCCGGACGCCGCCGCCGGGATGCTGACGACGGTCGCGCCGTCGCTGACCAAGCAGGAGCAGGCGATCGCGTGGGGCGCGATCGGCTACCAGGGCGCGATCAAGCGCTCGCCGATGGCGTCGGTCTGGTATGCGAAATCGGCGAACGCGCCGCTGTCGAACCCCGGCTACGAATGGCGCACGCGCGCCGCGCTGCTCGCCGGCAACTGGCCGATGGTGCGCTGGTCGATCGAGCAAATGCCGCCGTCGCTGCGCAACGACCCGGCGTGGATCTACTGGCATGCGCGCGCGCTCAAGCAGAGCGGCGACACGCTGCAGGCGAACCAGGAATTCGAGCAGGTCGCCGGCCAGTTCAACTTCTACGGGCAGTTGGCCGGCGAAGAGCTCGGCCAGCGCACGACGATTCCGCCGCGCACGAAGGTGAGCGACGCCGAGGTCGACGCGATGGGCAAGATTCCGGGCTTCGCGCTCGCGCAACGCTTCTACGCGCTGAACCTGCGCCTCGAAGGCAATCGCGAATGGAACTGGCCGCTGCGCGGGATGACCGATCGCCAGCTGCTCGCGGCCGCCGAATACGGCAAGCGCGTCGAACTGCTCGACCGCACGGTCAACACGGCCGACCGCACGAAAGCCGAGCACGATTTCACGCTGCGCTATCCGTCGCCGTACCGCACGACCGTCGAGCGCTACGCGCAATCGACGGGACTCGACGTCGAATGGGCGTACGGGCTGATCCGCCAGGAATCGCGCTTCATCATCAGCGCGCGTTCGTCGGTGGGCGCGGGCGGCCTGATGCAGCTGATGCCGGCGACGGCCCAGATGGTCGCGAAGAAGCTCGGCATGGGCACGATCTCGCGTGCGCAGATGCACGATATCGACACCAACATCCAGCTCGGCACCTGGTATCTCGCGGACATCTACAACAACTTCGACAGCTCGCCGGTGCTCGCCACGGCCGGCTACAACGCGGGCCCGGGGCGGCCGCGCCAGTGGCGCCAGGTGTTGACGCAGCCGGTCGAAGGCGCGATCTTCGCGGAGACGATTCCGTTCAACGAGACGCGCGACTACGTGAAGAACGTGCTGTCGAACACCGTCTACTACGCGGCGCTCTTCGAGGGCAAACCGCAGTCGTTGAAGAGACGTCTAGGCATGATCTCGCCCTGATACGCAATCTTCACACTGCCGCGCGAGACGCGGCAGTGTTCTTTTTAGGACTCGAACAATGGATCGCCAGACCGTCGCGCTGCTGGGCGGCACCGGCTTCATCGGCAGCCGGCTCGTCAATGCGCTGATCGACGCCGGCAAGCACGTACGGATCGGCACGCGGCGGCGCGACCACGCGCGCCACCTGCAGATGCTGCCGGTCGACATCGTCGAACTCGATGCGCTCGACACGCGCACGCTCGCGCGCTTCGTCGCCGGCGCGCACGCGGCGATCAACCTGATCGGCGTGCTGCACGGCGGCCGCGGCACGCCGTACGGGCCCGGCTTCGAGCGCGCGCACGTCGCGCTGCCGGCCGCGCTGGCGACCGCCTGCACCGAGGTCGGCGTGCAGCGCCTGCTGCACATGAGCGCGCTCGGCGCCGATTCGCACGGCGCGAGCATGTACCAGCGCTCGAAGGGCGACGGCGAAGCCGCGCTGCATGCGGTCGCGGCCACCGATTCGCTCGCGCTGACGATCTTCCGGCCGTCGGTCGTGTTCGGCCCGGGCGACGCCTTCCTCAATACGTTCGCGAAACTGCAGCGCACGGTCCCCGTGCTGCCGCTCGCGATGCCCGACGCGCGTTTCCAGCCGGTGTTCGTCGGCGACGTCGTGCGCGCGTTCGTCAACACGCTCGATCTCGCGGGTGCGCACGGCAAGACCTACGAACTCGGCGGCCCGACCGTCTACACGCTCGAGCAACTGGTGCGCTACTGCGGCACGCTGGTCGGTCGGCAGGCACGCATCGTGCGGCTGCCCGACGCGCTTGCGCGGCTGCAGGCGAGCGTGTTCGAATGCCTGCCGGGGGAGCCGGTGCTCACGCGCGACAATCTCGCGACGATGTCGGTGCCGAACGTGCTGTCGGGGCCGCTCGCGCCGGAACTCGGGCTCTCGCCCGCGAGTCTCGAAAGCATTGCGCCCGCGTATCTCGGCGAAGCGCCGACGCGCTCGCGGTTCGACTGGTTCCGCTCGCGTCGCTAATACCCGCGGGGCGCCGCCGGTCGGCGCCTTTCGTTTCCTGTTTCGCATTTTTCGGAACCCCGTCATGAAGCTCGTCATTGGAGACAAGAACTACTCGTCGTGGTCGATGCGGCCGTGGCTGCTGCTCGCGCATTTCGGCATCCCGTTCGACGAGATCGTGGTCGAACTGCGCCGCGACGACACGGCCGCGCGCATCCGCGAATACTCGCCGACCGGCAAGGTGCCGTGTCTGGTCGACGATCACGGCGCGGCGATCTGGGATTCGCTCGCGATCGCCGAGACGCTCGCCGAGCGCTATCCGCAATTCCCGATGTGGCCGGCCGACCCGCTCGCGCGTGCGCATGCGCGCTGCGTGTCCGCCGAGATGCATTCGGGCTTCATGGCGCTGCGCACGCAGATGGGCATGAGCATCCGCGCGTCGATGCCGGGGCGCGGCGCGACGCCCGACGCGCTCGCCGACGTCGCGCGCATCGACGCGCTGTGGAGCGAATGCATCGAGGCGTCGGGCGGGCCGTTCCTGTTCGGCGAATTCGGCGTCGCCGATGCGATGTATGCGCCCGTCGTGATGCGCTTCAACACGTATGCGCCGGCGCTGTCGCCGGAGGCGGCCGGCTATGCGGCGCGCGTGACGGCGCTGCCGGCGGTGCAGCGGTGGATCGATGCCGCGCGCCGCGAAACCAACGTGATCGCCGAATACGAACCGCAGCCATGAACATCTACGCAGTAGGCGGAGCGATCCGCGACGAATTGCTCGGCGTGCCGGTGCAGGATCGCGACTACGTGGTGGTCGGCGCGACGCCCGAGCAGATGACCGCGCAGGGCTTCCGGCCGGTCGGCAAGGATTTCCCGGTGTTCCTGCATCCGCGGACGCAGGAGGAATACGCGCTCGCGCGCACCGAGCGCAAGACGGCGGCCGGCTATCACGGCTTCCGGTTCCACTACGCGCCGGATGTGACGCTCGACGAGGATCTCGCGCGGCGCGACCTGACGATCAACGCGATGGCGCGCGAGGTGAGCCCGGAAGGCGCGCTGGTCGGCCCGGTGATCGATCCGTTCGACGGGCAGGCCGACCTGCGCGCGCGCGTGTTCCGGCACGTGAGCGACGCGTTCGTCGAGGATCCGGTGCGGATCCTGCGCATCGCGCGCTTCGCCGCACGGTTCGCGGATTTCACGGTCGCCGACGAAACGCTCGCGCTGATGCGGCGGATGGTCGACGCGGGCGAGGTCGACGCGCTCGTGCCCGAGCGCGTGTGGCAGGAAATCGCGCGCGGGCTGATGGAGGCGAAGCCGTCGCGGATGTTCGCGGTACTGCGCGACTGCGGCGCGCTCGCGCGCATCCTGCCGGAGGTCGACGCGCTGTGGGGCGTGCCGCAGCGCGCCGATTACCACCCGGAAGTCGATACCGGCGTGCACGTGATGATGGTCGTCGACTACGCGGCGAAGCAGGGCTATTCGCTGGCGGTGCGCTTCGCGGCGCTCACGCACGATCTCGGCAAGGGCACGACGCCCGCGGACGTGCTGCCGCGCCACGTCGGCCACGAAAGCCGCAGCGTCGAGCTGCTCAAGCCGTTGTGCGAGCGGCTGCGCGTGCCGAACGAATGCCGCGATCTCGCGCTGGTGGTCGCGCGCGAGCACGGCAACCTGCATCGCGTGATGGAGATGGGCGCGGCCGCGCTGGTGCGGCTCTTCGAGCGCAGTGACGCGCTGCGCAAGCCGGCGCGCTTCGCCGAGTTGCTGCAGGCGTGCGAATCGGACGCGCGCGGCCGGCTCGGGCTCGATGCGCAGCCGTATCCGCAGGCCGAGCGGCTGCGCGTCGCGCTCGCGGCCGCGCGCAGCGTCGATGCCGGCGCGATCGCGCGTGGCATCGGCAGCGACACGGAGAAGATCAAGGAAGCCGTGCATCGCGCGCGGATCCAGGCCGTCGCGCAGGCGCTCGCGATCGGCGAGTAGTCGACGAATAGTCGGCGAGTAATCGGCGCGGAACCGGGCGCGCGGCATGTGCGCCCGTCGGCCGTTACGGTTTCTTCCTGCGCGCCGGCGTCGCGGCCGCCGGGCGTTTGCCGGCGGCGGCGCGCGGCTTCGCCGAACCCTTCTTGTCGGCTGCGTCAACCTTGGACGGCCGCGCCGCGGCGGCGTCGCGAACATCCCGTCTGGGCGTCGGCGCACGGCGGCTCACGCGCGGCTCGGCGGGCTTCGACTGCCGGATTTCCGTCGTCGCGGACGCGAATTCCGCCGAACTGTCGTCGAACAGCGGCAGCGTGCTGACGGTGATCAGCTCGACCGGCCCGTCGCCGACATTGGCCACGCGATGCCGCTTGCGCGCGTCGAAGTGCAGCGAGTCGCCGGGCCCCAGCGGGTAATTCTTCCTGCCGACCGTGTAGCAGACGCGGCCGGCCAGCACGTACACGAATTCGTCGCCGCCGTGCGCGACCCATTCCGACCGGTAGCCTTCCATCATCTGCACTTTCAGCGCGTTGATCTGGCTGCCGTCGAACGTGGTCGACAGCCGTTCGTACCATTGCGACGCGGCGTCGAGCGCGTACGGCTTGCGGCTGCCCTCGTGCGAATCGGGCTGCGGCTGGCGAGGCTGCTCGATCAGCGTGCCGAGCGGCACGCCCAGCGCCTTCGCGACGTTGACGAGCGACGACAGCGAGATGCCCGTCAGATGACGCTCGACCTGCGACAGGAACCCGACCGACAGTTTCGCTTCGGTCGCGACTTCCAGCAGCGTCTTCTTCGCTTCCCGGCGCAGGCGGCGAATGCGCTGGCCGATACGCATGAGGTCTGAATCCATGAATCTCTTTCGTGGCAACGAGTCGGGGCGCGGGCACGGCGGCGGTGCGCTCGCCGGGGCGGAGGCCGGCGCATTGTACCGCGCAGCATCGCCGGGTGAATTGGCGCTGTGCCGGGATCCGCAGGCCGTGCGCCGATTTTAGTCCTACGAAAATTTTGGCTTGACCTCGATTTCGGCCTGCTCTAGATTCTGTCGCGCATCAAACAAAGTTAAGTGAGACGAAAATTTGCCGAGAGCGGCCGCTGGAACCGCGGCGCGGTCCGGCCGCGCGTCGCGCCGTGCGCGACCTGCGCCGCGGCGACGTGTCGTGTCAGGCAGCAGCGCTGCCGCGACGCGCCGCTAGCCGCGGACAACAATGAATAACGGGCATCCGATGATCGACCGACTGAAATACAGCTTCTCCGGCCTTCCCCCGTACGACGCGTCCGTCGCCGAGACCCAGGCCGGCCTGTCGCGCCTGCTCGATGCCGCGCGACTCGACGCGGTGGTGATCACGTCGCAGGACGAGTACGTGACCGAGTACCTGCCGCGCAGCAACAACCCGCGCTACGCGGTGTCGGGCTTCGACGGCTCGGCCGGCTGCGGGATTTTCCTGAGCGCGGCGACCGCGCAGGCGCTTGGCGTGCCGCCGTTCGTGCTGTTCGTCGACGGCCGCTATCACTTCCAGGCCGACGAGCAGTGCGATCCGGCGCGCGTGCGCGTCGAGAAGCTCGGCATCGACGTGACGATCTGGCAGGCGATGGCCGACTGGCTGGTCGCGCACGCGAGCCGGCTCGCGCGGGTCGGCTACGACGCGCGGCGGATCAGCGTCGCGCAGCGCAACCGGTTGTTCGAGCAGACGCAGGCCGCGACGCTCGACTGGACGAGCCTCGCCGATCGCGAAATCGACCAGGCGATCGCGCTGCCGGGCTGGAACGTCGAGCGGCCGATCTTCGAGATTCCCGCCACGATGACCGGCCTGAGCGTCGCGCAGAACCTCGACACGCTGAACCGCCGGCTCGCCGCGCATACCGGCGCGGCCGACGGCAAGACCGCGTTCTTCACCTGCGCGTCGGACGATCTCGCGTATCTGCTGAACAGCCGCGGCTATCACATCCCGAATGCGTCGTCGCACCTCGGCTTCCTGTTCGCGATCGACGCTCAGGTGGCGTTGTTCTTGCCGGAAGGCTGCGACCGCTGCGAGGTCGCGCTCGATTCGTATCCGGCGCTGCACGTGATCCGGCGCGACGTCGCGGCGCTCGAGCGCTTTCTCGCGCAGTTCGCGGTCGAGCACGTGTGCTACGGCTTCGAATCGGTGAACTGCGCGCTCGTCGACGCGGTGAACCGCGTGTGGCCGCACGCGCGGCATGCCGATTTCAACCCGGTCGAGGCGATGCGGGCGAGCAAGACGCCGGCGGTGCTCGACCAGTTCCGCGACGCGTTCGCGCGCAGCGCCGCGGCGATCGCCGAGACGATGCGCTGGGCAAAGACCGGCGAGCCGGGCGTGCGCCACACCGAGTACGACCTCGCGCGCACGATCAACGACGCATACGGCGCCCGTTCGGCGGTCGCGCTGTCGTTTCCGTCGATCGCGGCGAACGGCGCGAACAGCGCGTTCGCGCATTACACGGCGGCGAGCGCCGACGTCGAGCTGACCGAAGGCGAACTCGTGCTGCTCGACAGCGGCGCGTACTACGAAGCCGGCTTCGCGACGGACTGCACGCGCGTCGTGCTGCGTCGCACGCGGCCGGACACGGTCGCGCAGCCGTGGCAGCGCGAGATCTACACGGTCGCGCTGAAGGCCTGCATCAAGGGGCTCGTCACGCGCTTTCCGGCGAGCGCGACGGGCGGCGACGTCGATGCGCTGGTGCGGCAGGTGTGTCGCGATCACGGCCATGATTTTGGCCACGGCACCGGGCACGGCGTCGGGATTCACGTGCACGAGGGCGGCGTGCGGTTCGCGCCGGGCGCGCGGTACGGGCTGGTGCCGAATGCGGTGATTTCGGTCGAGCCGGGCATCTATTTGCCGGGCAAGGGCGGCGTGCGGATCGAGAACATCGTGATCGTGCGGCCGGACGACGCGCAGCCCGGCACGGTGACGTTCGAGAACATCGTGACGGTCGGCTACGACTGGGACCTGATCGATCTGGATCTGCTGGACGACGCCGAGCGTGCGTACCTGCGCGACTACGAGCGGTTGTGCGTGGAACGCGGCACGCAGGTCACCGCGTGTCCGCTGTTGTAACGAAGGGAAGGGGACAGGCGCGGCTGCAGGGCGGCCGCGCGGCGCGACGTCGGCCGGTCAGCGCGCGAGCGCCGACACGCGTCCGTCGGGGCCGTACACGCCGGACGGCGCGGGCGCCGAGCGCAGCACCGCGAGCGCGCGCTCGTTGTAGTCCATCCGGATCCGGATCAGCATCCCGTTGTTCGCATTGGCCTGGCGCGCGCGTTCGGCGGCCTGTTGCAGCAGTTGCCAGCGGCCCGCGAGGCGCGCATCGCGCTCGGCCGCCTGGTCCATGCCTTTCTTGCCGGCCGGAAAGCCGAGCGCGGAAAGCTGCGTGTCGCGCGTGCGTTCGAGCTGCGCGAGCCGGTCGATCAGTTCGCTTTTCTTCTCGACGATGCCGGGCAGCATCGCGAGCGGCTCGGCCGTCGTCAGCGCCTTTTCCTCGTAGACGAGCAGGGACGCGAACGCCTCGATCGTCGCGTGTTCGTCGTTGACCGTGGCCAGCAGCTCTTCTCTCATCGCGTCATGCTCGTCACGCCGGTGCGTGCGGTGTCGCGCGCGCCGGCAAACCGGGTGACCCGGCCACGAGGCCGGGGCTTAGCTGCCCTGCGGGCGCTGCTGCTGCAGCAGTTCGCGGGCGGTGTTCAATACGCCGTCGGCAATCTTGTTCGCGTCGATCGTCAGCGTGCCGTCGTTCAGCGCGTCCTTGATCGACTGGACCAGACCCGTGTCGATATCGGCGTCGCCCGACGCGGATACCGAACGCAGCTGGCCGGACAGACCCGACAGGTTGACGTTCGTGTCGCTGCCGCTCGATCCTGCATCGGCTGCCTGTGCGGACGACTGGGCCGTGCCGGACGGCGCACGGGCCGCGCCGGTGCCGGTCGGCGCGAGGGGGCTCGGTTTCGGAGTGGAATCGATCTTCACGATGGGTTTCCTGTACGGTTTGACCCAGATAACGGCCGGGTCGGCCCGAACTTTAGCATCGCGAGCCCGAAATGCCCCGAATAAACAATTCTTTACATTTTTGCGGCAGATCCATCCCTACAGCGGAATTTCGACGGTGCCGGCGTCCTTGACGATCGCCGTGACGATCTGCCCGGCCGCCATCCGCACGCGTACCGACTGGCCCGGCGCCGCATTCGCGAGCACGCTGCCCTCGGCCGAAATCGTGAAGCCGGGGCCGGCCGCGACGACCCGCACCGTCTGGCCGGCCGACACCGACGCCGCGCTCTTCAGCATGTCCTGCCGCAGCGGTAGCCCGGCCGAGATGCGCGCGAGCGCGGTCGCGCCGACGGCCTGCGCGGGATCGGTGATCACCGCGAGCGGCAGCACCGTCAGGTCGCCGTCGCGCGCGACCAGGTCGGCCGCGGAGAGCGGCTCGCCGGGCGCGATCTGCCGCGCGGCGACGTAATAGGTGGCCTGCACGGCGACCTTCGCCTGCAGGTAGACGGTCCACGGCCGCTCGCCCGCGCAGCGCACGCCGACCGTCGTGCGGCCCCACAGGCGCGCGCCGGTCGGCAAGAACGGCTCGAGCGTCGTGCATGCGGCGAGCCCGCGCGGAAAGGCGGTCGTGACCGTCGCGGTGGTCTTGCCGGGCAGGCCGGCGATCTGCTGCTGCAGGAACGCGAGCGCCGCGCGCCGGATCGTTTCGGGGTCTTGCTGGCCGGGCGGCGTCGCGGGCTGGGCCGTAGCGGCGGCCGGAGCCGGGGCCGGGTTGGCGGAAGCGGCCGCGGTGCGGGGCGCCGCTGCGGCCGACGCGGCACGGGCTGCCGCGAGGCGCGCCGAAGCTGCCGATTGCGGCGCCGGCCGCGCGAAAGCCGATGCAGACTCGGCCGTGCCGGCGACGACCGTCGCGATGGCGGCGGGATCCGCCGTGCGCGGCGTCGTGCCGTACCCGGCGTTCGCGCGGGCGGCTGCGTAGACGGGAAGCGGCGTGGGCGCCGGTGCGGCGGCCGGCGGCGGAACGCTCGTCACGACCATCTGGCCGGCCGGTTGCGCCGCGTAGCCGTCTCCGGTCGCGGCGCTCGCCGCGCCAGCCGCGCGCCGTCCGCCCGAAGCCGACGCCGAAGCGATCCCCGCATTCCCGCCGAACTGCCCGCCGCTCGCTGCATTGGCGTGCGCGAGCGCGGTTTCGGCCGTCTCGCCGCGCCCGGGAATCACGATCATCCCGTCATCGGCGTGCACGGCGGGCGCGGCGATCCACAGCGCCGCGGCGAGCGCGAACGCACGCCGGGCGTGCGTGAGCCGCCCGTTCCTGCCGCGAAGTGCGCCGCCCGTCATCGCCATGCCTCCGATCCGTTGATCCGCTTCGCATTCTAGGGAGCCGGGGCGTCGCGCAAACGATGAATAGAGGGGGCCTTTGCCGCGTTATTCGCCCGATTGCCGGTTGCGTCCCGCGCCTACCATCGCTGTCATGGAAAAAAGCCTCTCGGGTCGCCATCCGGTGCGAGGGGCGTGCAGCGCTTCATACGGAGAGACGCACACATGCTGGACAAACTCGATGCGGAATTCGCGTTCGGCCGACAGGCGCTCGACGTGCGCGCCTATCGGCAGGAACTGCTGTCGTCGAACATCGCGAACGCCGACACGCCCGGCTACCAGGCCCGCGACGTCGATTTCGCGTCGACGCTCGCGCGCTCGCTGAAGCAGACGGGCGGCGGGCTCGCGCCCAGCAACGCCGCGCAACTGCCGATGGCGCAGCCGGCCGGCGTGACGAGCGGCATGTCGATGGTGTCGACGGCGGCGGGCCACATGGCCGGCACCGCGAAGCTGATCCCGACCGGCGGCCCGTCGGACGACTACGGCCGCGCGCAATACCGGATGCCGCTGCAGCCGTCGCTCGACGGCAACACGGTCGATCTCGACGTCGAGCGTGTGCAGTTCGCGAACAACGCGCTGCACTACGAAACCGGGATGACCGTGATGACCCAGCAGATCAAGGCGATGCTCGCCGCGATCACGACGAACTCGTAACGAACTCGTAAGCGCCGGCCGCTTCCGAATCCGGCACCCAGCACAAGGAGCCTCCATGCCTTCGTTGATGAACATCTTCGGCGTCGCCGGTTCGGCGCTGTCCGCGCAATCGCAGCGCCTGAACGTGACCGCGTCGAACCTCGCGAATGCCGACAGCGCGACCGGCCCCGACGGCAAGCCGTACAAGGCCAAGCAGGTCGTGTTCGCGACCGATCCGATCGGCGGCGCGCGCAGCGCGTCCGGCCAGGGGGTGGGCGGCGTGCGCGTGACCAAGGTGATGGACGACCCGTCGCCGATGAAATCGACCTACGACCCGGCGAACCCGTCCGCCGACGCGAACGGCTACGTGCAGATGCCGAACGTCGACCCGGTGCAGGAGATGGTGAACATGATCTCGGCGTCGCGCTCGTACCAGGCCAACGTCGAGACGCTGAACACCGCGAAGACGCTGATGCTCAAGACGCTGACGATCGGCTCGTAAGCCGCGCGCCGCCCGACCTTTTCCTACCGAGACCCGGACCGACAGTTCCGACAGAAGGCCACCCAGGATGACTTCCTCCAACACGACGATCGGCGGCAACGGCACCAACGTGTCGACGCTGCCGACCGACACGATGAACACCAACAACGTGTCGTCGACCAACGGCACGTCGGCGAGCGACCTGCAGGCGACGTTCCTGAAGCTGCTCGTCACGCAGCTGCAGAACCAGGATCCGACCAGCCCGGTGGACAGCTCGCAGATGACGTCGCAGCTCGCGCAGATCAACACGGTGAGCGGCATCGCGCAGCTGAACACGTCGCTCACGTCGCTGTCGACGCAGCTCGCGGCCGGCCAGCAGACGCAGGCCGCGCTGCTGATCGGCACCAACGTGCTCGCGCCGGGCAACAGCGTCGGCGTGAAGAGCGGCGCGGCGTCGCCGTTCGGCGTGTCGCTCGCGAGCGACGTGTCGAACCTGACGATCACCGTGAAGGACAAGACGGGCGCCGTCGTCAACACGATCAACGCGGGCAAGCAGTCGGCCGGCACCGTGCCGTTCAACTGGACGCCGACGGACGCGGCCGGCAACGCGCTGCCCGACGGCGTCTACACCGTGAGCGCGCAGTACACGGGCAGCGACGGCAAGACGTATGCGCCGACCGTGCTCGCGGCCGCGACGGTGCAGAGCGTGATCAAGCAGGCGGACGGCACGGCGGGGCTCGTGCTGTCGAACGGCACGACGGTGGGGCTCACCCAGGTTGCGTCGATCTTCCCGAACACGAAGTCGTCCTCGACCGGCGACACCACCACCAACTGATCGAGTTTTCTCGTCACGGAGAGCGAAATGGGTTATCAACAGGGTCTGAGCGGCCTCGCCGGCGCATCGAACGCGCTGGACGTGATCGGCAACAACATCGCGAACGCGAACACGGTCGGCTTCAAGTCGAGCACCGCGCAGTTCGCCGACATGTACGCGAACTCGGTCGCGACGTCGGTCAACACGCAGATCGGCATCGGCACGTCGCTGAACTCGGTGCAGCAGAACTTCGGGCAGGGCACGATCAATACGACGAACTCGTCGCTCGACGTCGCGATCAACGGCAACGGCTTCTTCCAGATGTCGAACAACGGCGTGACGACGTACTCGCGCGACGGCACGTTCCAGCGCGACAAGAACGGCTTCATCGTCGACGCGCAGGGCCGTAACCTGATGGGCTACGCGGCCAACGCGGGCGGCGTGATCAACACCGCGCAGACCGTGCCGCTGCAGGCGCCGACCAACAACATCGCGCCGACCGCGACGACCAAGATCACCGGCCAGTTCAACCTGAACTCGCAGGACACGGTGCCGACCAAGACGCCGTTCAGCGCGACCGACAACACGACGTACAACTACTCGACCGCGATCCAGGTGTACGACTCGCTCGGCGGCTCGCAGGCGGTCAACATGTACTTCGTGAAGTCGGCGGCCGGCACGTGGGAAGCGTACGCGGGCGTCCAGGGCGGCGCGACGACCGATCTCGGCACGATCACGTTCGATACGTCGGGCGCGATCAAGAGCACGACGACCGGCACGCCGGCCGCGCCGACCGCGTCGCTCGGCCAGTTCCAGTTCACCGTGCCGAACACCGACGGCTCGGCGACGCCGCAGGCGCTGACGCTGGACCTGACCGGCACGACGCAGTACGGCGGCAAGGACGGCGTGAACAATCTCGCGCAGGACGGCTACGCGAGCGGCAGGCTCACCACCTACTCGATCGGCAGCGACGGCAAGCTGACCGGCAACTACTCGAACGGCCAGACCGCCGTGCTTGGCCTGATCGCGCTCGCGAACTTCAACAACCCGAACGGGCTGGTGAACCTCGGCGGCAACCAGTACGCCGAATCGTCGGCGTCGGGCGTGCCGCAGGTGTCGGCGCCGGGCAGCACGAACCACGGCACGCTGCAGGGCAGCGCGCTCGAGAACTCGAACGTCGACCTGACCTCGCAGCTCGTCAACCTGATCACCGCGCAGCGCAACTACCAGGCGAACGCGCAGACGATCAAGACGCAGCAGACCGTCGACCAGACGCTCATCAACCTGTAAGCGCGGATAACCGGCAGCCATGGACCGACTGATCTATACGGCGATGACGGGCGCGTCGCAGTCGCTCGACCAGCAGGCGATCGTCGCGAACAACCTCGCGAACGCGTCGACGACGGGTTTTCGCGCGCAGCTCGCGACGTATCGCGCGGTGCCGATGAATTTCGGCGACGGCAGCAACATCGACCCGACGACGACGCGCACCTACGTGCTCGCTTCCACGCCCGGCGCCGATTACGCGCCGGGTCCGATCACGCGCACCGGCAATCCGCTCGACGTCGCGGTGCAGGGCGCGGGCTGGCTGTCGGTGCAGACGGCCGACGGCGGCGAGGCGTACACGCGCGCCGGCAACCTGCACGTCGACGAGAACGGCCAGCTCGTCAACGCGAGCAACCTGCCGGTGGTCGGCAACGGCGGCCCGATCTCGGTGCCGCCGAACGCGGAAGTGACGATCGGCAAGGACGGCACGGTGTCCGCGCTGATGCCGGGCGACCCGCCGACGGCGGTTGCGATCGTCGACCAGATGAAGCTCGTCAATCCCGATCCGGCCACGCTCACGCGCGGCAACGACGGGTTGTTCCGCACCGCCGACGGCAATCCGGCCGACGCCGACCCGAACGTGGTCGTCACGCCGAATTCGATCGAAGGCAGCAACGTGAACCCGGTGACCGCGATGGTCGCGATGATCGACAACGCGCGCGCGTTCCAGCTTCAGTCGAAGCTGATCCAGACGGCCGACCAGAACGAGCAGACGGCGAACCAGCTGCTCAATTTCAGCTGAGCGCCCGCGCCAGCCTACGCAGGAGACTGACCAAGTGAATCGTTCGCTCTACATCGCCGCGACCGGCATGAATGCGCAGCAGGCGCAGATGGACGTGATTTCGAACAACCTCGCGAACACCAGCACGAACGGCTTCAAGGCGTCGCGCGCGGTGTTCGAGGATCTGCTGTACCAGACCATCCGCCAGCCCGGCGCGAACTCGACGCAGCAGACCGAACTGCCGTCGGGCCTGCAGCTCGGCACCGGCGTGCAGCAGGTCGCGACCGAGCGCCTGTACACGCAGGGCGGCCTCACGCAGACCGGCAACTCGAAGGACGTCGCGATCAACGGCGCGGGCTTCTTCCAGGTGCTGATGCCGGACGGCACCAACGCGTACACGCGCGACGGCTCGTTCCAGACCAACGCGCAGGGCCAGCTCGTCACGTCGAGCGGCTACCAGGTCCTGCCGGCGATCACCGTGCCGCAGAACGCGCAGTCGCTGACGATCGGCAAGGACGGCGTCGTGTCGGTCACGCAGCCGGGTTCCAGCAACGCGGTACAGATCGGTTCGCTGCAGATCGCGACCTTCATCAATCCGACCGGCCTCGAGGCGAAGGGCGAGAACCTGTTCGCGGAAACGACGTCGTCGGGCGCGCCGAACGTGTCGCAGCCGGGGCTGAACGGCGCGGGCGTGCTCAACCAGGGCTACGTCGAGGCGTCGAACGTGAACGTCGTGCAGGAACTCGTCAACATGATCCAGACGCAGCGTGCCTACGAGATCAACAGCAAGGCCGTGACGACGTCCGACCAGATGCTGCAGACCGTCACGCAGATGAAGAGCTAACCGGAACGTCCCGTCGCAGCCATGAAGCAGGTTCGCCTCCCCTCGTCAGCCACCGTCCGCGCCGCGTGCGCGGTCGCGGTGGCGGCGCTCGCCGGTTGCGCGCAGATTCCGCGCGATCCGATCATCCAGCAGCCGATGACGGCGCAGCCGCCGATGCCGATGTCGATGCAGGCGCCCGGCTCGATCTACAACCCCGGCTACGCGGGGCGGCCGCTGTTCGAGGATCAGCGCCCGCGCAACATCGGCGACATCCTGACGATCATGATCGCGGAGAACATCAACGCGACCAAGTCGTCGGGCGCGAACACCAACCGGCAGGGCAACACCGACTTCAGCGTGCCGACGGCCGCGTTCCTCGGCGGGCTGTTCGCGAAGGCGAACCTGTCGGCGGCCGGCGCGAACAAGTTCGCGGCCACTGGCGGCGCGAGCGCGGCGAACACGTTCAACGGCACGATCACGGTGACCGTCACCAGCGTGCTGCCGAACGGCAACCTCGTGGTCAGCGGCGAGAAGCAGATGCTGATCAACCAGGGCAACGAATTCGTGCGCTTCTCGGGGGTCGTCAACCCGAACACGATCTCGGGCGCGAACTCCGTCTACTCGACGCAGGTCGCCGACGCGAAGATCGAATACTCGTCGAAGGGCTATATCAACGAAGCCGAGACGATGGGCTGGCTGCAGCGCTTCTTCCTCAACATCGCGCCGTGGTGATGACGATGCAGCTCCCCCTTTTCCACCGCCTGTCGCTGCGTGCACGCGCCGTCGCGCGGTGTGCCGCCGTCGTGCTGGCCGCGTGCGTGCTCGGCGCCGCGCCCGCGCACGCGGAACGCCTGAAGGATCTCGCGCAGATCCAGGGCGTGCGCGACAACCCGCTGATCGGCTATGGCCTCGTCGTCGGCCTCGACGGCACGGGCGACCAGACGATGCAGACGCCGTTTACGACGCAGACGCTCGCGAACATGCTCGCGAACCTCGGCATCTCGATCAACAACGGTTCGGCCAACGGCGGCCCGTCGTCGCTGAACAACATGCAGCTGAAGAACGTCGCGGCCGTGATGGTGACCGCCACGCTGCCGCCGTTCGCACGGCCCGGCGAAGCGCTCGACGTGACCGTGTCGTCGCTCGG
Source organism: Burkholderia sp. LAS2 (assembly GCF_018417615.1). Taxonomy (NCBI): domain Bacteria; kingdom Pseudomonadati; phylum Pseudomonadota; class Betaproteobacteria; order Burkholderiales; family Burkholderiaceae; genus Burkholderia; species Burkholderia sp. LAS2. The sequence goes on along the minus strand of NZ_CP071052.1, from coordinate 299,311 downwards.
CAACGCGAAGAGCCTGCGCGGCGGCACGCTGCTGCTCACGCCGCTGAAGGGCGCGGACGGGCAGGTGTACGCGCTCGCGCAGGGCAACATGGCGGTCGGCGGCGCGGGCGCCAGCGCGAACGGCAGCCGCGTGCAGGTGAATCAGCTCGCGGCCGGCCGGATCGTCGGCGGCGCGATCGTCGAGCGCGCGGTGCCGAACGCGGTCGCGCAGATGAACGGCGTACTGCAGCTGCAGCTGAACGACATGGATTACGGCACCGCGCAGCGGATCGTGTCCGCGGTCAACTCGAGCTTCGGCCCGGGCACCGCGACGGCGCTCGACGGCCGCACGATCCAGCTCGCGGCGCCGGCCGATTCCGCGCAGCAGGTCGCGTTCATGGCGCGCCTGCAGAACCTCGACGTGAGCCCGGACAAGGCCGCGGCGAAGGTGATCCTGAACGCGCGCACCGGCTCGATCGTGATGAACCAGATGGTCACGCTGCAAAGCTGCGCGGTCGCGCACGGCAACCTGTCGGTGGTCGTCAACACGCAGCCGGTGGTGTCGCAGCCGGGGCCGTTCTCGAACGGGCAGACGGTGGTCGCGCAGCAGTCGCAGATCCAGTTGAAGCAGGACAACGGCGCGCTGAAGATGGTGACGGCCGGCGCGAATCTCGCCGACGTCGTGAAGGCGCTGAACACGCTCGGCGCGACGCCCGCGGACCTGATGTCGATCCTGCAGGCGATGAAGGCGGCCGGCGCGCTGCGCGCCGACCTGGAGGTGATCTAAATGGCAGCCACGCTCCCCAACGCAAACGACCTCACGCAGCGCTTCGCGCTCGACGTGCAGGGTTTCGACGCGCTGCGCGCGCAGGCGAAGCAGTCGCCGCAGGCCGGCGCGAAGGCGGTCGCCGGCCAGTTCGACGCGATGTTCACGCAGATGATGCTCAAGAGCATGCGCGACGCGTCGCCCGACGGCGGCCTGTTCGATTCGCATACGTCGAAGATGTATACGTCGATGCTCGACCAGCAGCTCGCGCAGCAGATGTCGACGCGCGGCATCGGCGTCGCCGATGCGCTGATGAAGCAGCTGCTGCGCAATGCGGGCGCCAGCGCGGGCAGCGACACGGCGGCCGACGTCGGCGCGGGCGGCATGGGCGCACCCGGCGGCCTCGGCACGGCCGGCAACGAAGGCAGCCTCGCCGCGATGAACGCGATGGCGAAGGCCTATGCGAACGCGGCGAACAACGGCGGGCTCGCCGGCGCGCGCGGCTACTCGGCCGGCAGCGCGCTGACGCCGCCGGTCAAGGGCGCGAGCGGCGTGCCGAACGCGGACGCGTTCGTCGACCGGCTCGCGGCGCCCGCGCAGGCGGCCAGCGCGACGACCGGCATCCCGGCGCGTTTCATCGTCGGCCAGGCCGCGCTCGAATCGGGCTGGGGCAAGCGCGAGATCCGCGCGACCGACGGCTCGACCAGCTACAACGTGTTCGGCATCAAGGCGAACAAGGGCTGGACCGGCCGCACCGTGTCGGCGCTGACCACCGAATACGTGAACGGCACGCCGCGCCGCGTGGTCGCGAAGTTCCGTGCGTACGACTCGTACGAGCACGCGATGACCGATTACGCGAACCTGCTGAAGAACAATCCGCGCTATGCGGGCGTGCTGAGCGCGAGCCGCAGCGTCGAAGGCTTCGCGCACGGGATGCAGAAGGCCGGCTACGCCACCGACCCGAATTACGCGAAGAAGCTGATCTCGATCATGCAGCAGATCGGCTGACGGGCCCGCCCGCTCCCGGCTCGCCACCCCTTTTGGACCGCGCCCGGCACCTTGCCGCGCGCGGTTTCAACGTTTGCGAGAAATAAATCGCCGTTTCGATCTAAACTTTCGGTCAGCACTGCCGCTAAGTGTGAGAGACCTGCGACCGGGCCCCCGTTCTGGCCCGGTTTTATTGCGCACCGGTTGCCCCGGGCGCCCATGACAAGAAAGACCGGCTAGCCATGAATATCGAAACGTCGACGGACCCCAGCCTGGATGCAGGCCACTCCGGGCCCGACTATGCCCGCCGCAATCCGCTGGAAATCGGCGTGCAGCTGCGCAACCTGGTGAACCGCGGCGATTTCCTGACCGTCCAGTATCCGGGTGGCCAGCTCGTCACGCGTCTGCTCGAGGTCGACGTCGGCGAGCGGACGTTCACGTTCGACTGGGGCGCGCTGTCCGAGCAGAACGCCGGCATCCTCGGCGCGTCGCACTGCACGTTCGCGGCCGCGCCGGAGGGCGTGCGCGTCGAATTCACCACGGGCACGCCGCGCGAGACGCGCTACGAGGGGCTGCCCGCGTTCGTCGCCGATTTCCCCGACGTGCTGGTGTGCATCCAGCGCCGCGAATATTTCCGCGTCGACGCGCCGATCGTCGATCCGTTCCTGTGCCGCGGCAAGCTGCCGGACGGCGAAAGCTTCCTGTTCGAGGTGCACAACCTGTCGCTCGGCGGCGTGGGGCTGCGCACGGCCGACGAGCGCGTCGAGGCGCTCGAGGTCGGCACGCTGCTGCCGGACGTCGAGCTCGAGCTGACCGGCCACGGCAAGCTGTCGCTCGACCTGCAACTGGTGTCGCAGCGCTCGACGCAGATGCCGAACGGGTCGCGGCGCTACCAGCTCGGCTTTCGCTACATGTCGCTGCCGGGCAGCGCGGAGAACACGCTGCAGCGGCTGATCACGCAGCTCGAAATGAAGCGCCGCTCGCTCGCGCGGGCCTGACGCGCAGGCCCCCACGGGCCGCCCGCGCAGCGCCGCCGGCGCCTTGCGCCGGGCGCTTCCAGCGGCGACGCACGCCCGTGCGTCGGGCGTGCATTTTTTCCTCAATTTTTTCAATCCGCGGCCGTTATACCGGGAGTCACGCAACCCGGCGGCCGCAGCGCGGCCGGCTCATCAGGATCGCGCATGTCCAACACACTCATGAACCTCGGCGTCAGCGGCCTGAATGCCGCGCTCTGGGGCCTCACGACGACCGGCCAGAACATCAGCAACGCCGCGACGCCCGGCTATTCGGTCGAACGCCCCGTCTATGCCGAGGCGAGCGGGCAGTACACCAGCAGCGGCTACCTGCCGCAGGGCGTGAACACCGTCACCGTGCAACGGCAGTACAGCCAGTACCTGAGCGACCAGCTGAACGGTGCGCAGTCGCAGGGCGGCGCGCTGTCGACGTGGTATTCGCTCGTCGCCCAGCTGAACAACTACGTCGGCAGCCCGACGGCCGGCATCTCGACCGCGATCACGAGCTATTTCACGGGGCTGCAGAACGTCGCGAACAATGCGTCCGATCCGTCGGTGCGGCAGACCGCGATCAGCAACGCGCAGATTCTCGGCGACCAGCTGAAGGCGGCGGGCCAGCAATACGACGCGTTGCGCCAGAGCGTGAACACGCAGCTCACCAGCACCGTGTCGCAGATCAACACGTACACCGCGCAGATCGCGCAGCTGAACCAGCAGATCTCGGCGGCGAGCAGCCAGGGGCAGCCGCCGAACCAGCTGATGGACCAGCGCGACCTCGCGGTGTCGAACCTGTCGAGCCTCGCCGGCGTGCAGGTCGTGCGCAACGACAGCGGCTACAGCGTATTCCTCGCGGGCGGCCAGCCGCTCGTCGTCGCCGACAAGAGCTACCAGCTTGCGACCGTCACGTCGTCGTCCGATCCGAGCGAGCTGACCGTCGTGTCGCAGGGCATCGCCGGCGCGAATCCGCAGGGGCCGAACCAGGCGCTGCCGGATGCGTCGCTGTCGGGCGGCACGCTCGGCGGCCTGCTCGCGTTCCGCCGTCAGACGCTCGACCCGGCCCAGGCGCAGCTCGGCGCGCTCGCGACCAGCTTCGCCGCGCAGGTCAACGCGCAGAACGCGCTCGGCGTCGATCTGGCGGGCAAGCCGGGCGGCAACCTGTTCACGGTGACGAACCCGACCGTCTATTCGAATCAGGGCAACACCGGCAACGCGTCGCTGTCCGTGTCGTTCGCCAATGCGTCGCAGCCGACGACGAGCGACTACACGCTGTCGTACGACGGCACGAACTACACGCTGACCGACCGCGCGAGCGGGTCGGTGGTCGACCAGAAGGCGGGTCCGATGCCGGTCTCGCTCGGCGGGCTGAACTTCTCGTTCTCGTCCGGCGCGATGAATGCCGGCGACCAGTTCACCGTGCTGCCGACGCGCGGCGCGCTGACCGGCTTCGGCCTCGCGACCACGAGCGGCTCGGCGATCGCGGCCGCGTCGCCGGTGGTCGCTGCGGCATCGAAAACCAACATCGGCACGGCAAAGATCACGCAGGGCGCGGTGAGCGCCGGCTACCAGGTGCCGACGACGCCGACCAAGCTGACCTACGACGCGGCGTCGCAGTCGCTGTCGGGCTTCCCGGCCGGCACCACGGTGACGATCGCGGGCACCCCGCCAACCTCGGTGACGATCACGAGCCCGACCGACAGCGTGCCGTACAACGCGACGGCCGGCGCGAAGCTGACGATCAACAGCACCACGCAGCCGGCCCCGGCGGGCGTGATGAACGGCGTGACCGTCACGCTGTCCGGCGCGCCGTCGGATGGCGACACGTTCACGATCGGACCGTACGCGGGCGGCACGAGCGACGGCTCCAACGCACAAGCGTTGTCGCAGCTCGTCACCGCGAAGGCGCTCGGCGGCGGCACGACGACGCTGACCGGCGCGTATGCGAACTACGTGAACGCGATCGGCAACACGGCGAGCCAGTTGAAGTCGTCGAGCGCCGCGCAGACCTCGCTCGTCGGCCAGATCACGACCGCGCAGCAGTCGGTGTCGGGCGTGAACCAGAACGAGGAAGCGGCGAACCTGATGCAGTACCAGCAGCTTTACCAGGCGAACGCGAAAGTGATCCAGACGGCGGCGACGCTGTTCCAGACCGTGCTCGGCCTGTTCAACTGACCCGATTCGAGGGATAGAAGCGATGCGAATTTCCAGCGCCCAGTTCTTCCAGCTGAACGTTTCACAGATGAACGATCAGCAGGCGCAGCTCGCGCAGCTGTACCAGCAGATTTCGAGCGGCACGAGCCTGCAGACGCCGGCCGACAACCCGGTCGGCGCGGCGCAGGCCGTGCAGCTGTCGATGACGTCGGCGACGCTGTCGCAGTACACGACCAACCAGACCACCGCGCTCGCGTCGCTGCAGGCCGAGGACCAGGCGCTGCAGAGCGTGAGCAGCGTGCTGACCGGCGTGCAGACGCTGATCGTGCGTGCCGGCGACGGCTCGCTGGCCGACAGCGACCGCTCGGCGCTCGCGACGCAGCTGCAAGGCTATCGCGACCAGCTGGTGACGCTCGCGAACTCGAACGACGGGGCCGGCAATTACCTGTTCGCCGGCCTGAACAATTCGACGGCGCCGTTCACGGCCAGCCCGAACGGCAGCATCAGCTACGTCGGCGACTCGGGCACGCGCCAGGTGCAGATCGCCGATGCGAGCAGCGTGTCGCAGGGCGACACCGGTTCGGCGGTGTTCATGTCCGTGCCGTCGCTCGGCAGCGCGCAGGTTCCGTCGGCCGGCGCCGGCAACGTCGGCACCGGCGCGATCGGCGCGGTGACGGTGACGGACCCGTCCGCCGCGACCAACGATCACCATTTCGCGATCACGTTCGGCGGCACGCCCGCCGCGCCGACCTACACGGTGACCGACAACTCGGCCAAGCCGCCGACCACGACGCCCGCGCAGGCCTATACGTCGGGTGCGTCGATCGCGCTCGGCAGCGGGATGACGGTGGCCGTATCGGGCACGCCGAGCACGGGCGATACGTTCGCCGTGACGCCCGGCCCGCAGGCGAGCGGCGGCGCCGACATCTTCTCGACGCTCGACTCGATGATCGCGGCGCTGAAGACGCCGGTGACCGGCAACCCTGTCGCGGCCGTGTCGCTGAAGAACGCGCTGATGACCGGGTCGATCAAGGTCGGCAACACGATGCGCAACGTGACGACGATCCAGGCATCCGTCGGCGGCCGCGAGCAGGAAGTGAAGGCGATGCAGGCCGTCACCCAGACCGCGTCGCTGCAGACGACCAGCAACCTGACGGACCTGACCAGCACCAACATGGTCACGACGATCAGCCAGTACCTGCAGGTGCAGAACGCGCTGACCGGCGCGCAGAAGGCGTACGTGCAACTGCAGAACCTGTCGCTGTTCCAGTACATCAATCCGTGATGCACGCGGCGCCGGCTTCGATGTGAGCGCACGCTTACTTCGCGGCCGGTGCTTGCCGCTGCCAGCCGCGCATCGTGCGCGGACGGGCGCTTCGCCGGGGCCGCGCGGTCGCGCACCGGCTCTCTCGCGCGGCCTGCCGCGTTCTCGTTTGGCCGGCTCCGCCCGCCGGTTCGCTTGCCAGCCCCATTTCCGCTCCGTAAACTCGCGCCAGATTCCAGACCGGCGCATCCTTCGCAGCCGGCGACCGACGACCGACAGGAGCGCTTTCCCCATGTCCGATTCCTACTTCCCGCGCTGGCGGGTCCAATCGACCGGCGCGGCCTCGCGCGTGGTCGGCCCCGACGAGCGCCTCGCGTGGCCGCAGATGGTCGCGATGGGCGTGCAGCACGTCGTCGCGATGTTCGGTTCGACCGTGCTCGCGCCGTTGCTGATGGGCTTCGATCCGAACCTGTGCATCTTCATGTCGGGCATCGGCACGCTGCTGTTCTTCGTGCTGGTCGGCGGGCGCGTGCCGAGCTATCTCGGCTCGAGCTTCGCGTTCATCGGCCTCGTGATCGCGGTGACGGGCTACGGCGGCAGCGGCCCGAACCCGAACATTCCGGTCGCGCTCGGCGGGATCGTCGCGTGCGGCGTCGTGTACGTCGCGCTCGGCGCGCTGGTGCAGGCGATCGGCACGCGCTGGATCGAGACGCTGATGCCGCCCGTCGTCACCGGCGCGGTGGTCGCGGTGATCGGGCTGAACCTCGCGCCGATCGCGGTCAAGGGCGTGTCCGGCTCGACCTTCGAGTCGGTGATGGCGCTCGTCACGGTGCTGTGCGTCGGCGGCGTCGCGGTATTCGCGCGCGGGATGATGCAGCGCCTCTTGATCCTCGTCGGGCTCGTGATCGCGTACGTGATCTACGCGATCGCGACCAACGGCATGGGCCTCGGCAAGCCGATCGATTTCGCGATCGTCGCGCAGGCCGCGTGGTTCGGCGTGCCGAGCTTCCGCGCGCCGGTGTTCGATCCGCACGCGATGCTGATGCTCGCGCCGATCGCGGTGATCCTGGTCGCGGAGAACCTCGGCCACATCAAGGCCGTCAGCGCGATGACGGGCACCAATCTCGACCGCTACGTCGGCCGCGCGTTCATCGGCGACGGGCTCGCGACGATCGTATCGGGCAGCGTCGGCGGCACGGGCGTGACGACCTACGCGGAGAACATCGGCGTGATGGCCGTCACGCGGATCTATTCGACGCTGGTGTTCGCGGTCGCGGCGCTGATCGCGATCGGGCTGGGCTTCTCGCCGAAGTTCGGCGCGGTGATCCAGACGATTCCCGGCCCCGTGCTCGGCGGCGTGTCGATCGTCGTGTTCGGGCTGATCGCGGTGACGGGCGCGCGGATCTGGGTCGTCAACAAGGTCGACTTCTCCGACAACCGCAACCTGATCGTCGCGGCCGTCACGCTCGTGCTCGGCGCCGGCGACTTCTCGCTGAAGATCGGCGGCTTCGGGCTCGGCGGGATCGGCACCGCGACGTTCGGCGCGATCATCCTGTACGCGATCCTGCGCAAGGAGAAGGAACCGGGGCCGGTGGTGTGAGCGGGAGCGGGCGGTGCAATGCCGCCCGGCAGCGCGGGTTGACGGTACAAAAACATCGGGACCGCAGGTGTTCGTCCGAGACGTTCCAAGCGATGTCAGATCGGGCGGAAAATACTGGAATCAGCCATTTTGTTGGGCGTCTGTTTCTGGCTTCACATTCTGTAACGGTGTTGGATCTCAAGAGCCGGCCCTGGTCTCGATGGAGACGCTGGTCGGCGCTGATACGGCGCTCGCTCCGCACGACACGTTAGCATTCGTTCAATATTCCTGACACTTCTTCCCGTGTGTCGTCGCGGGGCTTTGTGGTATACGTCTGAGCTTATCGCGGCATGGGCGCGATGCTCTCATCATTCGTCCCCCTTTGCCGGAGTATTCCGGGGCATACGAGCAGCCCACCGGCACGTCGCGCGCAGACCGAGGGACGAGAACAATGCAGAACACGGCACAGGCCCTGAGAGACCTTGCGCTGGGCCCGCAATACAACCGGCAAGTGCAAATCAGCTTTCCGGACGATAACGCGCCTTACGGAATCCTGCTGCCGAACGCATTCGAGGCGGTTGAAGCGTTATCGAAGGATTTCGCGTACAAGATCGAAATCCTGTCGGATAACGATCATCTTGCACCGAAAGATTTCATCGGCAAGCGCATTACGATCAGTCTGGCGCGCGGCGACGGAAGCCTGCGATATTTCAACGGCCATATTTTCGCGTTCCGGCACGTTCGCACGGATGGCGGCTGGGTATTCTATGAGGCGCACGCAGGCCCGTGGCTGCGCTACCTGAAGTACAGCCAGCACAATCGTTTGTTTCTCGACCAGAACCTGCACGACCAGACAGCGACGGTTTTTCAGGACTACGGCGTGTTGCCGGAATGGGCGTGGCACGTCGGCGAAGACGATCCGCGCATGACGATGGCCTGCCAGTTCGATGAAGACGACCACAATTACGTTCATCGGCGCTGGGAGCATGCGGGCTACCTGTACTGGTACGAGCACACGGCCACGTCGCACAAACTGACCGTTTCCGACCCGACGCGTCCCGCGCCCGCGATCGACGGCAAGATTCACGAAATCCGCTTCCACAATGGCGAGGGGGCGGAAGAGTCGAACAGCATCCGGAGCTGGTCCCCGTTCCAGCAGACGACATCGACGCACGCGGAACTGTCCCGCTTCGACTTCAAGACGCCGACGCCGACCCACGTTCAAACGAGTCTGTTGAGTCCCGATGCCGCGCTGCCGCAGCTCGAATGGAACGAGTACGCAGGCGCGTACGGCTACCGGAACATGGAGCATGGGTATCAGATCGCGAATCGCCGAATGGAGGAAATCGAGGCGACGATCAAGCGCTTCGACGCGAAGGGCAACAATCGCTTCGTGCAGCCGGGGCGCTGGTTCCAGCTGACCGACCGTTACGGTTCGGCGCTGAGCCGCGACCCGAGCGACGACGAATACCTGATCGTCTCGGTTCGGCACGTGGTGACCAACAACTATTTGCAGGACACGGGCGTGCTGGCGGAATACCGCAACGAGTTCACGTGTGTCCCCAAGGCGACGCCGTGGCGGCCGGGGCGCGGCTACAACAGCATCGACACGAAGATCCTTGCGCCACAGACGGCAACCGTCGTCGGCCAGTCCGGCACGAGCATCCACACCGACGAACACGGCCGCGTGCTGGTTCAATTCCATTGGGATCGCGACGGCAAGTATTCGACATGGGTGCGGGTCGCGAGCGGCTGGGCCGGCGGCGGCCAAGGGATGGCGGCGCTGCCCCGTATCGGTTCCGAAGTGATCGTGCAATGGCTCGATGGAAATCCGGACCACCCGATCATCACGGGCCGCGTGATGAACGCGCGCAACGTGCCGTCGTGGAAGCTGCCGGACGAGCATCCACTGATGGGGATTCGCAGCCGGGAACTGATCGGCGCGGATGGCAACGCGTCGTCCGGCCGAAGCAATCAACTGATCTTCGATGACACGGCGAACGCCATTCAGGCGCAACTTCGGTCCGACCATGCGGCGAGCCAACTCTCGCTCGGCAAGATCACCCGGATCGAGGACTGGCAGGGGCGCAAGGATGCTCGGGGCGAGGGCTTCGAGCTGCGTACGGATGAGGTCGGCGCGATTCGCTCCGGCAAGGGCATGGTAATCAGCACCGAGGTGCGTCCTGCTGCGCAGGGGCACCTCTCGGACGTTAGCGAACCCGCATCGCGACTGACCAAAGCACAAACGTTACACGGGCAGCTTGGCAAGCTTGCGCAGCACTATCAGGCGCAGGACAACGGAGCGGACCAGACACCGATCGCCGATGTGCTGAAATCGCAGGTGGAGGGTATCCAGGGCGCGGGGGCGACGGGCAACAGCGACAAGGGCGACTTCCCGGAACTCAACGAAGCGCACTTGCTGCTGGCCGGCGCGGCTGGCATCGCCGTGACGACGCCCGCGACCGCGCACGTCACGGGCGGCCAGCACGTAGCCGTGACGGCCGGCGAAAGCATGTCGGTCGCGACGGGGAAATCGTTCTTCGCCAGCGTATCGGACAAGTTCTCGCTGTTCGTGCACAAGATGGGGATGAAGCTGATCGCCGCGAGCGGCAAGGTGCAGGCGCATGCGGAAAACGACGAGTTGGAGCTGCTGGCAAAGAAGGTCTTGTCGATCATCAGCACGACGGACTGGATCAACATTACCGCCAAGCAGGGCATTCGCTTGACGGCCGGCAACAGCCAGCTCGAAGTCAGCGCGAAAGGCATCGTGGGCTATACGCCCGGTGAAAACAAGATCCATGCGGGCAGTCACGATACGGTGGGGCCGCAGAGCGTGCCGGCCAACTTCCCTGGCAATGATCTGTGTGAACAGGTTGCCAGTGGCGCAGCCCAGGCTGGCCAGGCATCGGTCGCACTGACATGAGCGAAGGCATATGACTATTGCTCCCCTGCAAGCAGCCCCTAACTTCTCGGGGCCGCTCACACACGGTTTCCTGTTGGTGGAACCGACGACACTAGTTCATGCACCTGAGCTGCTGGCACTGGATATGCAGCCGTGTACTCCGCGCGCGCTGGCACACCGTGAGGAATTGATGCCCCAACTCGTCGATATCTCCGCGCTGGACGACGAAGCGCGTGCGCTGGCAACCGCGTGCTGGGTAGCAGAAACACATATTGAACGCCCGCCTGTGGTGTGCGCATGGCTCAGCAGCGATGCGCCCGCCGACGCGATATGCGAACACGTTGCACGCTATCTGGTCGGTCCGGGCGCAGACGGTAACCCCACGTTCTGGCGTTACTACGATCCACGTGTGCTGAGCCTGACACACGCGGTGCTCGATTCGTCTCAGCAACGGGCATTGTTTGGCCCGATTCAGGCGTGGCAGTTCGCGTGGGCCGGACATCGCTGGTGCGTTACGCGTTCCGGCGCCGACACAGCGGACACCGATCAACCGTCCGGCTGGCCGCGTCGCGAGCAATGGCCGCGCATCAATTGCAGTGAAGCCGCAGATCGGGTGCTACGCCGGCTACCCACCATGTCTGTCGAGCACGCCGCGCAATTCCCCATCGCACTGGACAGGGTGTTCAGTGAGGCGATTCTGAGCGGCCACGCTATGGATGTCGATGCGCTTGTCGAGTATGCATTGCAACACTTGCGACTCGATATTGCACTTGACTCTGAAACTCGAGGATCAAAACCATGACGACCAAAGGTTGCCCGCTGTGCGATCGCCAATCGCTGCTGATCTATCCCGTACGGTACGCAATCGCTTGTCCGCGTGGCGCAGCGAAAGCCCCAGCGCTGTCCGGTAATTTCAAAATTGACGGTCGGGCACCTCAAGCAGTTGCCTCCGCCAAATTCACGTTACGCGCGCTGCGTCAAGGCTATCTATACACCTACGACGAGAAGCGCAAACGGCTCAGCGCTTACATGGTTCTGGATGATGGCAGTCTTTGGTATTTCCCACCCGACACGACGCCACCTCCGGGCGACTCCAAAAGCGCACTCACTCAAAGTTGTATCGCACGTGCCGAAACGGACTTCGAGTCGCTGGGGCGATGTGTCAGTGTTCAGCATACGCCTGGAAGTGACGAGGCGAGCAATCTCTGGATTGGCTGGTCGAACGTGCGGTGGACCAAGGACCTCGTACACAACAAAATCAATGAAGACGCTTGGCGCAAGCAGCATATGCAGTGCATCAACGTTCCCGCGATGCTGGCCGGGGGCGCCACCGATACGGGCGAATTTCAAGCCACGCAGAGCAAGATCGCGCATTTTGCGATGGATGCTCAGGCGATGAAGGCAGCGTTCGGCTTTAGCAACCGCACACCCAAGGACGAGATCCGACTACGTCAGCGCAACGTCGCCAAACGAATCGGTGATGCAATGGCTGAATCTCCGAACAAGAAAGGCTTTGTGGTCGCGGTCAACGACCCTGTCGGCGTCGCTAACGATCTCGCGGAACTGACGGTTCCCAACCTGAACAATGGTTTCGACGAACAGATGTATTGGAAGTGGACATCGGCGCAACTGCTCCAACGTGCTGAAGCGGGAATTCGAGCGAATGCGAAGGCCGTTACTGGACTGACCTATGGAACTTCGAAGACCATCGCCGATGCCAATGCCGTCAATATGAAGGTCGGCGCTCCCGTCGCGCCGGATGCGGTCGGTTTTTTTCACGTCATGCGCTCGTGGATTAGGACGGGAAGTCTTGAGCAGGCGATGAAGGAGGAAGACCGAAAGACGGGGGACGTTCCCGCGACGCAGGAAGAGGCGGCGAACGAGGCGTGGGAGGACGCAGCGTTCAAGGTCGGTCCCGATGGGAAGCGAACCAGCGTGCTCGATGAAGAGGCGTTGAAACGCTTCCCACAGGAGTATCAGCAAGCGCTCGAAGCGTTCAAGCCGAAGTGGCAGCCGCTTGTGCAAGCGCATGCGGAATGGCTCAAGTCGCAATTGCTCGCCGAATGGATGGCTGGCGTTCACGATTCGCAGGACCTTCGGAGCGGCTACGCATACAGTGAGTCCTGCGCACAGGCCATTGGTGCCGCTGTCGGCACCGAAGCCTGCAAGAAAGTGCTCGATGACTGGCTGAACGGTCAGGCTTCGAACATCCGCAATCTGTACGTGCGCGCCCTGATGTTCAATCAGGACACGCTGATAAAAGCGGCGGACGCACAGGTGCACGGTTCTGATATCCAATACGAGAACTTCCTGAATCTCTACAAGGAAGCGTTCAAGAAGATCGAAAATCTGGGCAACGCGGCCAGTCTGCGCGATCGACTCATCGTGACGACCGCCAATCAGATCGTCGGCGTACTCACGAAGACCACGCGCGGTGCCGCGCTCGGCTTCGTGACTATTCGTTTGGCGATACAGTCCGGAGTTCGACTCAAACCGTCACAAGTCAGCAAACTTGCCATTCGCGACTGGGCGTTGCAGCAAGCCCGGGAGTTGGACGTCAAATTGGACGGAAACCGGACGGAACAGCGCGCCTCGGCGACCCAGGTCGGGAAACAGGTCCTGAGGACGGCGCCACCGAGTGATCCGAATGTCGTCGCCTACGAGATGGACGTCGACGCTCTGGTTCGGGACGGGAAGCTCGAGGCCAGTGCGATCAAGGCCGTTAAAGTCCCAGGAGTGGACTCAGCAAAGAAGTGGCTCAATTCGTCGACCGAGTTCAACTTGGGCGTCGCGACTGTAATCTTTCAGATGGCGACGCTCACGTTTGCTGCCCTGGATTGGAAGGATCGAGATCAGTTCAATGAAACCGAAACCACTATGAAGGGCGCTGGTGCTGTTGTTGCGATCATCGGATCCCTCATCGAATACTCGTCGGAGACCGTAGTGAAAACGCCCGCTCATCCGTTGTCAGCGTATCTGATGCAGGCGTGGGGCGTATCCAAGGACGGCGCTGAGGTTGGCGTGAAGTTTGGGCGTGGACTCGGCGCGATCGCAGGCCTCTTCTTGGCCGGGTTTGACATATTCAAGAATGCGCCTGAGGCTTTCCAAAATCGCGAAAAAAAATTGGGATGGCTCTATATCGGAAGTGGAAGTCTTGGCGCGTACGTAGCTGTCGCCGCACTTTTCAGTTGGCCCCTTTTCTGGCCGGCCCTGATTTTGTCGATTCTGATAGCGATTGCGATCGCAATTTTCAAGGCGTCAGCCCTCAAGGATTGGGTCTCCCGTTGCAAATTCAGCAAGGGGGAGCACTACGACTCGCTTGAGGCGGAACTCAAGGCATTTAGCTCGGCGGCGGGAGCCTGACATATGGACGAACGCGTCATGAAGAAGTGCATTGGCAAGCCGGTACCGGAGTGGGATCTCGCACATCGCTTGCCGATCAATCGAGCCGTTGGTCCAGACGTTCAGGACTTCGGGGCGACTTTCAGCATTAACTCGATCTTTATGGATGTGATCGAGCCTTCCTTTCTCGAAAAACAGTGGTTTGTCACTGGCGTAGTGTTCGCCTTCATGTGTATAGGGATCGGGCCATATGTCTATTGGCTCACTCATGTTCGCTACCCATACGCAGCCGATTCACTGGGCGACGTTTTTGCGCTATGCATTTCTCTAGGCTTTGGTTTCATGGTCTGGAAACTCGGGCGAGGCCTGTTCTTTGGTCTCCGCTATCGCCCGATCCGTTTCCATCGCGAAGCTCGCAAGCTTTTTGCGATTCGCGCACGACGCTTTTTCGCGAAACCCAGCGAAGGTGACATCGTTTGGGAAGCACCGTGGACGGAAGATTCGATCTTTTGTCTGCACCGCGAAGACACGTCCTTCGGCACGATTTTCCACATTCGGCACTATACGGTCGACGACCACGGCAATGTCACTCGCGTGTTCTCGATAGGTCGGGAATGGACCGGCAAGCAGCAGGTTGAAATGGCACTCGCGCAGTGGAACTACTGGTGCGCGTACATGAACGGCGGGCCGAACGGTTTGCCCAAACCGATGCTGTTTCACACGCAGCGCGAGACGCCACGCGAGTCGTTCCTGTTTTCTCTGTATAGCTTCGGGATGCGCGCGCCGGTCTTCATTCGTTTGCTGATGATGCCGCTGATTCTGATCTTTACCGTCATGCGAATCATTGCGAATGCGACCTGTCGCGATCCTGTCTGGCCTGCCGCCATCGAGCAAATCTCCGCGATCGCGCCCGATGATCTTTACGCGGAACCGCGCTCAGGGACGCCTGTCGGATGGGGAGACACCGTGTTGGCCCAGCAGCGCGGCGAGTATCCGAATGGGTCGAAAGCGCGGGTCGAAGACTGGAGGGGTGAACCCGACGGCGGAATGTACGCGGCAGCTTGGCTCGAGAATCCTGCTGCCAACATGGCAAACTCGGCAGTGCGAAGCTAACGGTGCTTGACGAAGAGGATTTCCGGCATGATTGAAAGGCACATCGTAGCGGCGCTAACCACGGCACTTGTGTTGTTCGCTGGATGCTCGTCAAGTGCATCTGCGAAATACGATGCTGCGGAAAAAGCGGTCAAATCAGCATTGGTCGATGCCCAAGACATCGATTTTTTTGATTTATACGAAAACACGCTTGATTTGCACGGGATAAGTTCGACGCCGAACTACACGCGCACGTTCATTTGCGGATACGTCACCTACAAAAATCGGGCCGGCCAGCTGGTTCGCGCGCGTTTTATCTATGTGACCCGTTCGGATGATCCGTCACTTGCCGACTATGGCCCGCTCAGCCTGGAGAAGCCTGAGCTGAATTACGGAATTCGTGATGAGGACAATGGAGGCAGGTACGCGACCGCGTTCGAATTCTCCGGATGGAATCGAATTTGCGCCAATGCTCGGCATCCGAAAACTTTTAGCGGAGTCGCTCCGAAGAGCGACGGTTGACCTGGATGCGGGACCGATCAGGTCTTGCTTGTTCAACGGCATGACAATGCAAACGATGCGGAAAGGATGATGAAGGATGAAAACGGACGTGGCGTGATCCGCCTGAATGACAAGACGACGCACGGAGGCCACGTGATCACCGCGAGTGACGATCTGAAAGCGCAGGGCATTCCCGTCGCGCTCGAAGGGCACCTGACCGAATGTCCGAAGTGCGGCGGGCAGTTCAGGATCATTCCCCAAAACAGTACGCGCAACCATCACGGTACGCCGGTAGCCTTTCACGATGATCCGACGGAGTGCGGAGCGCGACTGATTTCGTCGCTTGAATAGAGGTCATCGCGTATGGGCGGTTCGGTAGATCCGATGAAGGAAACGGCATTGATCGGCGAATCGTCGCCCGACGCGCAGGTTGTGCATCATTGGCTTTATTTGAACCGGCCACGCCACTTCCCGGAGCCTGGCAAGCGCACGCGGGCGGAACGGCTAGCGGAAATCGAACATCTCTATGACCGACACGTCGTCGGCCCGGCGATTCTCGACGCCGAGGCGGCCGAATCTCTCCCGTCGTACGGACCGCAGCATGAAATGATCCGGATGCAGCCATACGGCCCACAAGGAGGATTGCGCAAACTTATCTTCGTCGGCCCGACACTCGTGCGTTCCGACCGACTAGGGCTGTAGCTGAATGGATCACCTGCTGTCGCATTACGAATATGAACTCGGGTTGTTCGCGCGGGCACTCGGCGATTTCGCGATCCGCTATCCAAAGATCGCGGCTCGGCTCGGCATCCAGAGCGGCCGAAGCGACGATCCGCATGTGGCCCGTCTGATTCAAACCTTTTCGTTTCTGGCCGCACACCTCGATTCGAAGCTGGCCGACGACTATCCCGAGTTCACCGAGGCGCTGCTCGAGGTCGTCCACCCCCACTATCTGCGCACCATACCGTCGTGCGCGATTGCCTCGGTCGAACCACGGACGATCGTCGGTCAACTGACGGAGCCGATCATCGTGCCGCGAGGCATGGCGTTGAATGCGCGCACCGCCCCGATACGGTTCCGGTCGGCCTACGACGTGACCCTCTCGCCATTGCAAATCCGGTCCGCGCGGTATGCCCCGGCGCTGCTGGCGCCGTCGGCCGTGAGATTGCCGACAGACGCAACCGGCGTGCTGTCGATCAGCTTCGCGTCGGCTGCCGGTCCATTCACGGCAGGTATTCCGGACGGGCCTGTCCGGATCTATCTTTCCGGCGAACGGCCCTTCGTCTCGTCGCTGCTGGACGCTTTGCTGCTGCGCGCGGCGGCCGCGTATGTCGAGGTCGATCAATGTGGGCGCTGGCGGGCCATATCGAAGGTGCCGTTCGAACCGGTCGGTTTCGCCGATGACGACCGCTTGCTGCCGGACAACCGAACCACCAGCCGCACCGCGACCACCTACCGCTACTTGCTGGAATACTTCGCGTTTCCCGAACTGTTCGATTTCGTCGATCTCGACATCGGCCGCGTGCGGCGGGCAGCAAGCGCTCCCGACGCTCGGGAACTAACGTTGCACGTCGTATTGCGCGATACGCCTGCCGACTCGGTCGCCGCGCTGGCGCTTGCATCGCTGGACGCGGCGGCGTTCAAGCTGTTTTGTACGCCCGTCGTGAATCTCTTTTCTCAACCGGCCCTGCCCATTGTGTTGAAGGGGCAGGACGCCTATCCGGTCCAACCCGTGCGACTGGCGAAACATTCGCCGCTGGGCGTGTATTCGGTCGACGCGGTCTATCTCGGCGAGTTATCAAGGAAGAAGGACAAAGACGAGGACGTATCGCTCGACAGTGATCGGCCTAGAACCCTGGTGCGGCCCTATCAGGCGCTGAGTCACGATCCGCGCCCGGATTCGGCGGCGGTCTATTGGGTTGCGTTTCGTGACCGCGATGCGGGATCGCCCGGTCGTCAATCCATGATGCTGTCGCTGGTCGGACTGGACGGACAGTCGGTCCGGCCAAAGCTGCCCCAAATCGATGTGGTGACGACGGTGACAAACGGCGACTTGCCGGCGCGCTTGTCGATCGGCAATCCGGTGGGCGATTTGCTGCTCGAAAGCAAGGCGCTGGATTGTCCGATCCAGTTGATTACCCGACCGACGTTGACGGCTGATCTGCCGCGTGGCCACGGTGCGCTGTGGCGCGTGTTGTCGACGCTTGCGCCGCATCCGCTGGATCTGACGCGGGACGGGTTATCGGGGCTGAAAGCATTCCTGCGGCTCCACGCGGTGCGCACGACGCCGTTCGCGCTGCGCTGCATCGACGCGATTACCGAACTGGACTACAAGCCGGCAATGAAATGGATGTCGCTGGATAATCAGTTCCCGTCGTTCGTGCGCGGCATCGAAATCATGTTGTCGCTTGACGAGACCGCGCTGCGCGAAGTCAGCCTGGTCGTGTTCACGAAGCTGCTCGAACGGTTCTTCGCGCCGTACGGGCCGACGAACAGTTATGTCCAACTGGTGGTCCGTTCGGCGCAGACCGGCCAGGAATTGACGCGAGGCGCGGCCATGCCCGGTACGCAGCCGCTGATCTGAACGCATCGGCCAGGATTCTCGTCATGAGGCGGCGGGGTGATCCGGATCAGCCCGGACCAAGCGCTCGACCGTATGTTGTCTGACCCGGGTGGGCGGCGCAACGCTGCCGATCGCTTGCATTACGCGCCAGTATTCGACTGCCCCTGCAACCACGCACAGAACTGCGCGACGAGCGGATCGTCGGCCGGCGCGCCCGGCGCGATCCACCAGTAGCTGCGCGTCGCGATACGCGGCCCGTCGAGCGGCATCACCAGCCGCCCGCTCGCGAGTTCGTCGTCGATCAGCGGCAACGGGCCGAGCGCGACGCCCAGCCCGTCGACGGCCGCCTGCAGCGCCAGGTAGAAGTGGTCGAACGACTGTCGCTTGCGGCCCTTCATCGCGACACCCGCCGCCGCGAACCAGTCGCGCCAGCCTTCCGGCCGCGTATCCGAATGCAGCAGCACGTGCCGCGCGAGATCGTCCGCGCGCGTGATCGGCGCGCGCTTGAGCAGTGCCGGGCTGCACACCGGAATCACGCTTTCGTCGAGGAAGTGGCCGCTCGTGCAATTCGGCCAGTGGCCGGGGCCGCGGCGGATCGCGACGTCGAAGCCGTTCAGCGTGTCGAGCGGCGCGTTCGACGTCGACAGCTTCAGCTCGACGTTCGGCACGTCGCGCTGAAACCGCGACAGGCGCGGCAGCAACCATTTCATCGCGAAGGTCGGCAGCGCGTTGATGCGCAGCACGCGCGCCGCGCCCGTGTTGCGCAACTGCTCGGTCGCGTGCGCGATGCTGTCGAACGCCGCGCGTACGGTGTCCAGGTAGCGGCGGCCTTCGTCGGTGAGCTTCACGCGCTTGCCGTAGCGGTGGAACACCGGCTTGCCGAGCCACGCCTCGAACCCGGCGATCTGCCGGCTGATGGCACCGTGAGTCACATGCAGCTCGTCGCCGGCGGCGCTGAAGCTTTCATGTCGTGCCGCGGCTTCAAAGGCCCGAAGCGCGGAAAAGGGCGGGAGATCGCGTGCCATGCTTGTGATTCTAGATCACAAGGGCGCGTCGATAAAATCGTTTTGCCGGCATCCCGAACGGCGGTAACCTCGATTCACCGTTTGATGAGGAGCCCCATGCAATCCGCTTTGCCGCCCGCCTTCCCGCCGCCTGCCGAGTCCCCCCGCAGCGTCGGCCTCGCCGAGCTGTTCACCGGTTTCCTGTCGCTCGGCCTGATGTCGTTCGGCGGCGCGTTGCCGTTCGCGCGGCGCACGATCGTCGACGAGCGCAAGTGGCTCTCCGCCGACGAATTCACCGATCTGCTCGGCCTGTGCCAGTTCCTGCCGGGCGGCAACGTGATCAACCTGTCGGTCGCCGTCGGCATGCGCTTTCGCGGCGTCGCCGGCGCGTTCGCCGGGATTCTCGGGCTGATCGCCGGCCCGACGCTCGTCGTCGTCGCGCTCGGCGTGCTGTACGCGAAGACGCAGAACGATCCGCGCGTGCAGCACCTGTTCGCGGGGCTCGCGGCGGCGGCGGCCGGGTTGCTCGTCGCGATGGCCGTGAAGGTCGCGAAGCCGCTGCTTCGGGCGCCGCGCACCGCGGCGGCGATTGCGGCGCTCGCATTCGTCGCGATCGCGGTGCTGCGACTTCCGCTGCTGACCACGATGCTGGTGCTGACGCCCGTCAGCATCTGGCTCGCGTCGCGCCGCCGCGAGGCCGGCGCGCCGCGGCCGGTGCCGGATGCCGCGCGAGACACGCACGATGCGCACGACTCGCCCCACACGCAACAGGAGCGCCGGCCATGAGCGACACGCTGATCGCCATCGCGACGATCTTCAGCCAGTTGTCGCTGCTCGCGTTCGGCGGCGGCAACACGATCCTGCCGGAGATGCAGCGGCAGGTCGTCGACGTGCACCACTGGATGAGCGCGCACGAGTTCACCGCGCTGTTCGCGCTGGCCCAGGCGGCGCCCGGGCCGAACATGATGATCGTGTCGCTGGTCGGCTGGCACGTGGCCGGCTGGGCCGGGCTGCTCGTCGCGTCGGTCGCGAAGTTCGGGCCGTCGTCGATCGTGACGGTGCTCGCGCTGCATGCGTGGGAGCGCTTTCGCGACCGGCCGTGGCGCCGCTACGTGCAGCAGGGGATGATGCCGGTGACGGCCGGGCTCGTCGCGGCCAGCGCGGTGCTGATTTCCGAGGCGTCGAACCGCACCGCGATCCAGTGGGGCATCACGGCCGCATGCGCGGTGCTCGCGTGGCGCACGCGCATCCATCCGCTGTGGCTGCTCGCGGGCGGCGCGCTGATCGGGCTCACGGGCATCGGGCAGTGAACGGCGCACAACCGCCCTCCCGTGCGCGATACTGGCGCGACTTTTCACGGGAGGATCGATGGATCTCGACGGCGCCAGCCGCAATCTCACTGTCGCCGCATTGCTGACGCTGTCCGGCGGCTACCTCGACGCGTACACGTACGTTGGCCACGGCCACGTGTTCGCGAACACGATGACCGGCAACGTCGCGCTGCTCGGCATCAACCTGTCGGCCGGCGAATGGGCCGCCGCGCTGCATCACGTGCCGCCGCTCGGCGGCTTCGTGCTCGCGGTGTTCGTCGCGCATCTGCTCGCCCTGGCCGCGCAGCGCGGCTGGATGCGGCATACGGCGTTCGTGAGCCTGATCGTCGAAATCGCGTTTCTCGGCGTCGCCGCGAGCGGCGTCGTCGGCGCGTCGAGCGCATGGCTGATCCCGGGCATCTCGTTCGTCGCGACGCTGCAGACGCTGTCGTTCACCCATCTCGAGGCACTGTCGTACACGTCGGTGATGACGACCGGCAACCTGCGGCGCGCCGCGCAGAAGCTGTTCGTCGGGCTGATTCCGCGCTACGACGCGGGCGCGCTGCACGACTCGGCGCTGCTCGCGACGATCAGTTTCTGTTTCCTGGGCGGCGCGGTGGTCGGCGGCCTCGTGACGCGGCTCGTGCCGGACATCGCGCTGTGGGGCGCCGTGCTGCTGCTCGTCGGCGCGTTCGCGGAAATCGTGCGGCGTGCGTGGCGTCGCGCGGGGAACGGCGGTGCGGGTGGCGCGGGCGGTCAGGGTGGTCAGGGCGACAGCAGCGACGGGGCGACGCAAACGGCCTGACGGCAGGCTGCAACCCGCAACCCGCCGCAACGATCGCACCGGCGATTTCTCCGCGATCCGCGTGACCACGCCGCACCATCGCCGAACCTTGCAGCGCCGTGCGTGCCCCCCGGCGCCGCCGCCCACCGTGCCGCCGCCGCACGAAAACACGCCCCGCGCGGGAAACGTTGTTCCCGGACGACAATCGCGCGATTGCCGCGCATTTCAATTTCTTTCAGCCTCCGTACTCATCCTATGATTCACCCCACGTCGCGCGCGCCATGAGCGCGCCGCGATCGCCACCCGGCTGCGCACGCGGCCGGTCATGAATGGAGACACCTAAAAAAGGAACGCTCATGAAGCAGACCACCCGACTCGCAGTCATCGCAGGGGGCGCGGCGCTGGCCTTCGCCAGCCAGTACGCAGCAGCACAAAGCTCGGTCACGCTGTGGGGCGTGGCCGATGCCAGCATCCGTTACCTGACCAACGCCAACGCGAAGAACGACGGCCTGCTGTCGATGACCAACGGCGCGATCACGAACAGCCGCTTCGGGATCTACGGCACGGAAGACCTCGGTGGCGGCCTGAAGGCCGTGTTCAACCTCGAGAGCGGCGTGAACCTGCAGAACGGCGCATTCGCCGACAGCGGCCGCCTGTTCAACCGCGCGGCGTACGTCGGCCTGCAGAGCCCGTACGGCACCGTGACGCTCGGCCGCCAGAAGACGCCGCTGTTCGACCTGCTGGCGGATACCTACGATCCTCTGACCGTCGGCAACTACCTCGAAAACGCATGGTTGCCGGTCGCGCTCGGCGGCGGCCTGTATGCGGACAACCAGATCAAGTACACGGGCAAGTTCGAGGGCCTGACGGCGAAGGCGATGTACTCGACCGGCACCAACTACGAATCGACCGGCGCCGGCGGCTTCTCGGGCCAGATTCCGGGCTCGCTCGGCAAGGGCAATGCATGGGGCGTATCGCTGTCGTACGTGATGGGCCCGCTCAGCATCGCGGCCGGCGCGCAGCAGAACAGCGACAACTCGGCGCGCAAGCAGACGATCTACCACGCGAACGTCGTGTACGCGTTCAGCAAGGCGAAGATCTACGCGGGCTACCTGCGCTCGAAGGACGACACGGGCTTCGTCGACAGCCTGCTCGCGCAGCAGTCGATTCCGGTCGCGAAGGGCACCGGCCGCATCGACGACGGTCCGTTCGCGGGCGTGAGCTGGCAGGTCAGCGCGCCGCTGACGCTGACGGGCGCGTTCTACTACGACCACATGCGCAATGCGATGACCACGAACGGCACGCTCGCGAGCGGCAACCGCTACGCGATCGTCGGCATCGCCGAGTACGCGCTGAGCAAGCGCACCGAAATCTACGGCACCGTCGACTTCAACAAGACGAACGGCGCGGCGAACGTCGAGCTGCCTGGCCGCAGCAACCAGACGGGCATCGCGATCGGCCTGCGCAATATCTTCTGACGAACGTCGGAACGCGTGCGCCGGCGTCGTCCGGCGCGCATCGAAGAGGCTCCGCGCGGAGCCTCTTTTTTTTCGTCACGCGACCTTCATACGCGCAACCGATTATTCGGCAAACGCTCCATTGCGCCAGGCCCGCGCCGTAAGCGATCCGTCGGCGATCCAGAACACACTTTTACAGTCCGCGCGCGGGCTTTCCGCTACGCTGCGTGCATCGCGCGTGGCATGCCGTCAGGCGTGCGCGTGCGTCGTTCCGGTCGCGCGCCGCGAGCGCGGGCGGCCTGTGCGTAACTTGTGTATCCGGCGATGACAAACGCGGTCCGCCGGTTTCTTTCGTGGGACGATGCGCTCACGATTTTCTTGAAAGGGGATGACGATGGGTATCCTGAACGTTGTGGGCGAAATCGCCGGCGCAGTGGCTGCCGTCGAAGGCGTGGAAAAGGTGGATCCGGATGCGGGCCTGCTGACCAAGGCGGCCGCGGCCGTCGCCGGTTTCAAGGGCGCGGAGGCGATCGAAGGCCTGCTCGAGAAGAAGGACGAGCAGCCGCAGCAGGCGGACGATACGCAGGCGACGGACGGCAGCGACACGTCGCAGGCATGAGCATGGCGGCCGGTCCGGCCGCGGGCGCGCCCTTCGCGCGCCTGGGCCGACCGGTGCCGCGCAATCGGCAGGTCGGGCATGCGGTCGATCGGTGACGCATGGCACAACCGCCAGCCGGTTTGACCGGCGAGAGGCCACGTCTCTCGCCGTTTTTTATTGGACGCGCGGCACGCACCGCGCGCCGCACGAATCCCCGAATCTTGCTATCGTCACCCCATCCGAACTGCGATGAGGGAATGCGATGGATTTCGACTACGACCTGTTCGTCATCGGCGCCGGCTCGGGCGGCGTGAGGCTCGCGCGCATGTCCGCGTCATACGGCGCACGCGTCGGCATAGCGGAAGAAGAGCAGATCGGCGGCACCTGCGTGCTGCGCGGCTGCATCCCGAAGAAACTGCTGGTCTACGCATCGCATTACCCGCATGAACTCGACGACGCGAAGGGCTTCGGCTGGACCTTCGGCGCCGGCACGCTCGACTGGCCCGCGCTGATCGCCGCGAAGGATCGCGAGATCAACCGGCTGAGCGACATCTACATCAGCCTGCTGCGGCAATCGGGCGTCGACATGCACGCCGGCCGCGCGACGCTCGTCGATGCGCATACGGTCGCGATCGGCGATCGCTCGATCCGCGCGCGCCACATCGCGATCGCGACCGGCTCGCGGCCGTCGTTGCCGCCGCGGCCTGGCATCGAACATGCGATCACGTCGCGCGAGGCGCTGTCGCTCGCGACGTGCCCCAAGCGCATCGCGGTGGTCGGCGGCGGCTATATCGCGGTCGAGTTCGCGGGCATCTTCAACGGCTTTGGCAGCCACGTCGACCTGTTTTATCGCGGTGAAAAAATCCTGCGCGGCTTCGACGACGACGTGCGCCAGTTCCTGACCGACGAGATGACGAAGCAGGGCGTCACGATTCACCCGCGCGCGGTGATCGAATCGATCGAGCGCGCGGACGACGGCGCGCTGTTCGTGCGTGTCGGCGACGCGCGGCACGGGCCGTACGATCAGGTGCTCTATGCGACCGGCCGCGTGCCGAACGTCGACGGGATCGGGCTCGAGCAGGCAGGCATCCTGCTCGATGCACGCGGCGCGATTGCCGTCGATGCGTATTCGGCGACGTCGGTGCCGTCGATCCACGCGATCGGCGACGTCACGTCGCGGCCGCAGCTCACGCCGGTCGCGACGCGCGATGCCGGCTTGCTCGCGCGCACGCTGTTCGGCGGCTCGCGCGTGGCGGTCGATCACGCGTACGTGCCGTCGGCCGTGTTCAGCCAGCCGGAGGTCGCGACGGTCGGCCTGACCGAGGCCGATGCGCGCCGCACGCTGGGCGACGTCGACATCTACCGCACGTCGTTCAAGGCGCTGCGCCACACGCTGTCGGGCCGCGACGAGCGCACGCTGATGAAGCTCGTCGTCGCGCGCGACAGCCAGCGCGTGATCGGCGCGCACATGGTCGGCCGCGACGCGGGCGAGATCATTCAGGGCATCGCGATCGCGATTCGCGCGGGCGCGACGAAGACGCAGTTCGACGACACGATCGGCATTCATCCGACCGCGGCCGAGGAGTTCGTGACGATGCGGCAGAAGGTGGGCGACTAGCGGGAAGCGGGCGGCCGCGTTTTCAACGCGGCCGTGTTTCGCGGGCGTACGCCGCTCAATGCACGCCGAACGCGTCCAGCAGCCGATACCAGCTCATCGCGAGCACCAGCGCCGGCGTGCGCAGCGCCGCGCCGCCCGGGAAGTCGCGATGCCGGATCTTGTCGAACAGGTCGAAGCGGCTCGCCTGTCCGTCGATCGCCTCGGCGATCAGCTTGCCCGCGAGCGCGGTCGTGTTCACGCCGTGCCCCGAGAACCCCTGCGCGAAGTAGGTCGTCGGCGTGATGCGGCCGAAATGCGGCGCGCGGTTCATCGTGATGTCGACGAAGCCGCCCCACGCATAGTCGACCTTCACGTCCGCGAGCTGCGGGAACGTCTTCAGCATGTCCGCGCGCATCGCCGCGGCGAGATCGCGCGGCTCGCGCGTCGAATAGCTGACCTTGCCGCCCCACACGAGCCGCGTGTCGGGCGCCGGCCGGAAATAGTCGAGCACGAAGCGGCTGTCGCAGATCGCCGCGCGCGCGGGCATCAGCGCGGCGGCGCGCGCTTCGCCGAGCGGTTCGGTCGCGATCACGTAGGTGCCGACCGGCATGATCTTCTTCGACAATGCGGGCGCGAGCGTGCCGACGTAGGTGTTGCACGCGAGCACGACGAAGCGCGCGCGCACGTTGCCGCTGCTCGTCTCGACGACGTGGCCGCCGGACACGTCGCGCACGTGCGTCACGCAGCTGTCCTCGTGGATGCGCACGCCCGCGTCGGTGGCCGCCCGCGCGAGACCGAGCGTGTAGTTGAGCGGATGGAGGTGGCCGCTGTCGGGGTCGTACAGGCCGCCGCAATAGCGGGCCGACTGCACGTAGTCGCGGAGTTCGTCCGCTTCGACGAAGTGGAAGCGGTCGTAGCCGAAGCGCTTCGCGGCTTCGTCGCGCCAGCGTTTCAGCGCATCGGCGTCGCGCTCGGTGTTCGCCGCGGTCAGGTAGCCGGGCACCAGCGCGCAGTCGATGTCGTGCCGCGCGATGCGCGACTTCACGAGCGACAGCGTTTCGAGCCCCATGTCCCAGATCCGCTTCACGTCGCCTTCCGGCATGAATTGCGCGAACGTGTCGATGTCGCACGCGAAGCCGCCGATCAACTGGCCGCCGTTGCGGCCGCTCGCCGCCCATCCGACCCGCGACGCTTCGAGCACGGTCACCGAATGGCCGCGCTCGGCGAGGTTGAGCGCGGCGGACAGGCCCGTGAGGCCCGCGCCGATCACGCACACGTCGGCGTCGATCGTGCCGGCAAGCGGCGCGTGGCGGGTCGTGTCGTTGACGGTCGCCGCGTAGTACGACGCGACGTGCGGCTGGTTGGCGAATGTCTGCATGATGAGGAGGGCGGAGTGAAAGGGCTCAGAACAGCTCGCGGACGCGGTGATACAGCATCCCGAGCTCGAGTGCCGGTTGCCGCCATGCGTCGCCGCCGGGAAAGCGCCGGTGACGCACGCGTGCGAACAGATCGAACGCGCGCGTGTCGCCCGCGATTGCGCCGGCGACCGCGCGTCCGGCGATCCCGGTGAGCGCGACGCCGTGCCCGCTGAAGCCCTGGACGTAGAAGAAGTTCGGATCGATCGCGCCGAAGTCAGGCGCGCGGTTGCGCGTGACGTCGACGAAGCCGCCCCACGCGTGCTCGACGCGCACGTCGCCGAGCTGCGGGAACACGCCGACCATGCGCTGCCGGATCGCTTCGGCGAGCGCGGCGGGCGACGCGCCGGCCGAATTCGCACGGCCGCCGAACAGCATCCGGTCGTCGGCCGACAGCCGGAAGTAGTCGAGGAAGAAGTTGTTGTCGCACACGGCTTCGCGTCGGGCGATCAGCGCGTCGGCATGCGCGCGGCCGAGCGGCTCGGTCGCGATGATGTACGACGCGATCGGCGCGATGCGCGCGGCGGTCGCGGCCGGCAGCACGCCGCCGGGGCCCGCATTGCAGCACGACACGACGAAGCGGCAGCGCACTTCGCCGGATGGCGTGCGCACGACCGGCCGCGCGCCGCGCACGACGTCGAGCGCGGGCGTGTGCGCGTACAGCGCGACGCCTTCGCGGCGTGCGGCATCGGCGAGGCCGAGGCAATACTTGAGCGGATGCAGATGGCCCGACAGCGGGTCGTGCACGCCGGCCAGATAACGCGTCGACGCAATGCGCGCGTGGATCTCGCCGGTATCGAGCCACGCGAGCGACGGGTGGCCCCAGCGCGACGTCGCGGCGTTCATCCACGCGCGCAGGTCGTCCACGCGGCGCGGCTTCGTCGCGACGGTCAGGTAGCCGCGCGTGAAGTCGCAGTCGATCCCGTAGCGCGCGATGCGCTCGGCGATCAGCGCGACGCCGTCGAGCGACAGCGACCACGCGGCGCGCGCACCGTCGGCGCCGAGCTGTTTCTCGATCACCTCGTCTTTCGCGAAGCCGGTGATCGCCTGGCCGCCGTTGCGGCCCGACGCGCCCCAGCCGGGCCGGTGCGCATCGATCACGGCGACCGACAGCCCGCGCGTGCGGCAGTCGAGCGCCGTCGACAGGCCCGCGAAGCCGGCGCCGATCACGCAGACGTCGACGTCGATCGCATCCTCGAGGATCGGATCGTCGGCCACGGGTCGTGTGGCCGTGGCTTCGTAATACGAGTCGCGCGCGAGCGCATCGGCGCGGCGGGTGAAAGACTGCGTCATGAAACTGACTCCCTCGACAAGGCTGCGAACGGCGCGCAGCCGTAAAACGGCGCGGGACGCCGTGCGTGCGGCACGGCGCCCCGCGCGTGCTGCATCAGAACGAATAGATGAACTGCGTCGCGAGCAGGTCGTTGGACTTGCCGTACGACCCGTCGTTGCGCAGGAACACCTTGTTGTTCGCCCAGTCGTGCCGGTATTCGACCTTCACGGTGATCTGCTGGGTCGGATAGAACAGCAGGTCGAGCGCGACGTCCTGGCGCACCGCGCCCTTGCACTCGAAGCCCAGGCCGCCGCCGGCCTTCGACTGCGCGAGGCAGTCCGCATCGACGCCGAAGCCGTTGCTCGGGTCCATCCCGTTGCCGTTCAGCGCGATGCCGCCGCCGCCGCCGCCGTTCTTCGAGTTCGCGAGCAGGTCGTAGCGCAGCGTCACGCCCATGCGGCCGACCACCGGTGCGTTGAACTTGCGGTGCGCGAGCAGCGACAGCCCGTACCACTGCGCGAGCCCGCCGTTGAACGCGGCATGCTGCTGCCGGCCGTAGTCGACTTCGGCGTTGTACTGAATATCGGCGAGCGTGTAGGTCGCGTCGAGTTCGCCGAAGAAGAACGAACCGTACCCGCTCGGCGCCGCGCCGCCCGGGCCGTAGTGGACGACGCCGTCCGAATCGATCGCACTCGACAGCGTCTGCCGCCCGATGTTGAACGAGCCGCCGAGATCGAGCGCGCTCGACCACGTGTAGTCCGCGCGCGCGGTGAAGGTCGGCACCTTGTTGCTCGTGGTGATCGGGTCGCCGAGCGCATTGGTGCCCGTCTGCGTGACCGAACCGTAGGTGCGGTACTGCTCGTTGCCGAGGAAGAACTTCCACGCCCAGGCGCCCTTCGTGTAGTTCGCGCCGACACCGACGTAGCTGCCCGGATCGGAGAAATCGTACAGCAGGTTGTGCGTGAGCGTGAGCATCTGGTTCGACTGCTGCACTTCGTAGCCGCCGAAGCTCGGGATCAAACCGGCGACGAGCGTCGTTTCCGCGGTGATCGGCACGTTGATGACCGCCGTGTTCAGCAGGTTGTCGGTGATCGAGCCGCGCGAGTTCTGCAGCAGCGTGATGCCGTTGCCGCGGTTCGGCATCAGCGTGATTTCGGCCGAGGGCGCCATCGGGCCGACGCCGAACGTCTTCTTGATGTCGAGGTAGAGGTCGCCGAACGTGCTGTTGAAGTAGTTGTACGCGTTCTCGTGGTTCGCGAACAGGAACGACGACGTGCCGGCCGCGCGGTTGTAGATGTAGGTCGGATCGATGTAGCCGGTGACCGACAGGCCGGCGAGCGGGCCCGTGGTGGCCGCGTCGGTCAGCGAGTCGACCTTCAGCTGCTGGTTCGCGATCTGCTGCTTCATTTCGCTGACCTCGTCGTTGGTCAGCGTGGCGCGTGCGCGGCCGTAATCCGGCGAGCCCGGATCGGCGGCGACCGCGACCGCGTTGCCGCCGCCGGCCATGCCGCCGCTCGCGCCGCCCGGCTTCGCGGCGAGTTGCGCCTGCATCGCCTTCATCTGTTTCTGCAGCGCCGCGACCTGCGCCTGCAGCGCCTTGATTTCGGCGGAGGTGGAACCGGCCAGCGCGACGCCCGGCAACGCGCCGGCCACCAGCAGGCAGATCAGTTTCTTCTTCATTGCGGATTCTCCTAGTCGTGCGCCTGTCAAAAACGGGATCGAATCGCGCGCCCCCCCTGGGGCGGCGCGTCATGCTTGTCTGCACTGCTTGTTATCGTTGAAGGAGTCGAGCGTTCAGGCCAGCGCGAACGCGGCCTTCAAGTCGGCCATCCGGCGCCGCTCGCGCGCGATCATCATCCGGTTCACGACGATCACGCCGATCGTCACGGCCGTGATGAACAGCGTCGCCAGCGCATTCATCTCGGGGTTCAAGCCCAGCCGCACGCGCGAGAACACCACCAGCGGCAGCGTCGTCGAGCCCGGCCCGGACAGAAACGCCGACAGCACCAGATCGTCGATCGACAGCGTGAACGACAGCAGCCACCCCGACAGCAGCGCCTGCGAGATCAGCGGCAGCGTCACCACGAAGAACACCTTCAGCGGCGTCGCGCCGAGATCGAGCGCGGCCTCCTCGAGCGACTTGTTCATCTCCTTCACGCGCGACTGCACGATGATCGCCACGTACGACACGCACAACATCACGTGGCCGATCCAGATCGTCGCCATCCCGCGCCCCTTCGGCCAGCCGAACATCTGCTCCAGCGCGACGAACAGCAGCAGCAGCGAGATCCCCTGGATCACCTCCGGAATCACCAGCGGCGCGTTGATCATCCCCGTGTACAGCGTGAAGCCCTTGAAGCGGCCGAAGCGCGCGAGCACGAAGCCGGCCCACGTGCCGATCACGACCGACGCGGTGGCCGTCAACAGGCCGATCTTCAGCGACAGCCACGCGGCGGTCAGCAGCTCGTCGTCGTCCAGCAGCGCCGCGTACCACTTCAGCGAGAAGCCCGACCACACCGTCACCAGCTTCGATTCGTTGAACGAATACACGACGAGGCTGATGATCGGGATGTACAAAAACAGGAAGCCGAAGGCGAGAACGCCCGTCGACAGCGGTTTGCTCGGCTTGATCATTTCGCGTCCTCCAGTTCCTTGACCTGGTAGTACTGGAACAGCGCCATCGGCACCAGCAACAGCAGCACCATCGCGACCGTCACCGCGGACGCCATCGGCCAATCCATGTTGTTGAAGAATTCATCCCACATCACGCGGCCGATCATCAGCGTGTCGGCGCCGCCGAGCAGTTCGGGAATCACGTACTCGCCGACCGCCGGGATGAACACCAGCAGGCTGCCTGCGATGATCCCGTTCTTCGACAGCGGCAGCGTGATGCGCGTGAACGCGACCCACGGTTTCGCGCCGAGGTCGTACGCGGCTTCGAGCAGCGTCAGGTCCATCTTCACGAG
Organism: Burkholderia sp. LAS2; assembly: GCF_018417615.1. Taxonomy (NCBI): domain Bacteria; kingdom Pseudomonadati; phylum Pseudomonadota; class Betaproteobacteria; order Burkholderiales; family Burkholderiaceae; genus Burkholderia; species Burkholderia sp. LAS2. The sequence continues at coordinate 268,771 of NZ_CP071052.1, read as the reverse complement.
GTGCGCATAGAGCGGCATCACCATGAACGGCAGGTACGAATAGACCATTCCGATGTAGACGCCCGCATCGCTGTGATAGAGCCGCAGCGGCGTGTGGATGATGCCGAGCGCGATCAGCGTGTGGTTCAGCAGGCCGTCGTCCTTCAGGATGCCGATCCATGCGTACACGCGGATCAGGAACGACGTCCAGAACGGCAGCATCACGGCCATCATCAGCACGTTGCGGCGGTTCGGCTCCGAACGCGCGATGTAGTACGCCATCGGATAGCCGATCAGCAAACACAGCACCGTCGACACGGCAGCCATCTTCAGCGAGCTGAGGTAGGTGGCGATGTACAGGTCGTCCTGCAGCAGGAACGCGTAGTGCGACAGCTGCAGCGCGAAGTGCACGACGCCGTCCTTGAACTCGACGAGCGACGTGTACGGCGGGATGCCCATCACCTGGTCGGCGAAGCTGATCTTCAGCACCAGCACGAACGGCAGCGCGAAGAACACGGCCAGCCACAGGAACGGCACGCCGATCGCGACGGTGCGGCCCGACGGCAGCAAGCGCGACAGCGCGGCGAAGCGGCGGCGGCGGGCGTGACCCGCGCCGGTGCGTGCGGCGCCGGTCGACACCGGCGCGGAAGGCGTGGAAGCGGAGGTTCTCATCGTCGCGTCCTCATTGCGTCAGCACGACGCCGCTGGCCGGCGACCACGACACGAACACGTCGTCGTTCCACGCGGGCGCGCCGTCGTTCATCAGGTGCGAGCTCGACAGATTCGACACCACCGTCTTGCCGCTCGGCAGACGCACGTGGTACAGCGAGTAGCTGCCCATGTACGCGATGTCGGTCACCACGCCGCGCGCCCAGTTGTGCCGCGCGCCCGGCTTCTCGCGCGACACGTGCACGCGCTCCGGGCGCACCGAGATGCCGACCGGCATCCCGAGCGGGCCGGTCACGCCGTGGCTCACGTACATGCGGTTCTCGAGATCGTCGCTTTCGACGAAGATGTGATCGGGCTCGTCCTCGACCACGCGCCCCTCGAACAGGTTGGTCGAGCCGATGAATTCGGCCGAGAAGCGGCTGTTCGGGTATTCGTACACTTCGCCGGGCGAGCCGATCTGCACGATCTTGCCTTCGCTCATCACCGCGAGGCGGCTCGCCATCGTCATCGCCTCTTCCTGGTCGTGCGTGACCATCACGCAGGTCACGTCGACCTTCTCGATGATGTTCACCAGTTCGAGCTGGGTTTTCTGGCGGATCTTCTTGTCGAGCGCGGACATCGGCTCGTCGAGCAGCAGCAGCTTCGGGCGCTTCACCAGCGAGCGGGCGAGCGCGACGCGCTGCTGCTGGCCGCCCGACAGCTGATGCGGCTTGCGCTTCGCGTACTTGGTCATCTGCACGAGCGCGAGCGCATCGGCCACGCGTTCCCTGATCTCGTTTTTCGGCGTGCCTTCCTGCTTCAGGCCGAACGCGACGTTCGATTCGACCGTCATGTGCGGGAACAGCGCATACGACTGGAACATCATGTTGACCGGGCGGCGGTACGGCGGCAGCGACGCGAGGTCCTCGCCGTCGACGAAGATCTTGCCGGAGGTCGCCGTTTCCAGCCCGGCGAGCATGCGCAGCAGCGTGGACTTGCCGCAGCCCGAACTGCCGAGCAGCGCGAACAGCTCGTTCTTCGCGATCGTCAGGTTCACGTTGTCGACGGCCGTGCTGTCGCCGAATTTCTTCACGACGTTTTCGATGCGCACGAACGCATCGTTTTGCGTACGGGGTGCGGCGGCCGGTTGGGTCTGGCGTGCAGCAGCGGAAGAGGGTATCGATTGCATGGGAGTCACCATTCGTTCTTCACGGATTGCAGGCGTGAGCGTCCCCACGCGAGGCGCGCAACGCGACTCGCGAGCAACGGCTCGTGCCGGATGGAACAGCGCGCGTGGCGCGCGGGCGGACGGAGGTCCGCGAATGTCAGGCGGGCAGGCGGACCGCGATGCCTGCGCCGCCGTGAGGCATCGCGATCAGTGGCCCGTCTTCAATTGGGCCCACAGACGGTTCTCGAGGCGCAGGATCTCGGCCGGCATCGGCTTCATCAGCACCATCTTCTTCAGCACGTCTTCGGGCGGATAGACGGTCTGGTCCTGCGCGACGGCCGGCGTGACGAACTGATGCGCGGCTTTGTTCGCGGTCGGGTAGAACACCGTGTTGGTGATCGCCGCGTTGACCTTCGGGTCGGAAATGTAGTTGATCCACTTCAGCGCGGCCTCGGGGTGCGGTGCATCCTTCGGGATCACCATCACGTCGAACCACAGCAGGCCGCCTTCCTTCGGATTCGAGAACTTGATGTCGTACGAACGCTTCGCTTCGGCCGAGCGGCGGTGCGCGATGCCGACGTCGCCCGACCAGCCGAGCACGACGCATACGTCGTTGTTCGCGAGGTCGTTGATGTAGCCGGACGAGTTGAACTGGGTGATGTACGGGCGGACTTTCTTCAGGACTTCGAACGCAGCCTGGTAGTCGCCGGGGTTCTTGCTGTTCGGGTCCTTGCCCATGTACTGCAGCGTGGCAGCGAACACGTCGACGGCCTGGTCGAGGAACGACACGCCGCAGCTCTTCAGCTTCTCCATGTTGGCCGGATCGAACACCAGCGCCCAGCTGTCGACCGGCGCCTTGTCGCCGAGCGCCTTCTTCACCGCCTGTGCGTTGTAGCCGATGCCGTCCGTGCCGTATGCCCAGGGCACCCCGTACTGGTTGCCCGGATCGGCATCCGAGATCATCTTCATCAGCAGCGGGTCGAGGTTCGCGAGGTTCGGAATCTTCGACTTGTCGAGCTTCTGGTACACGCCGGCCTGGATCTGCTTGGCCATGTAGTTCGACGTCGGCACGACGATGTCGTAGCCGGAGCTGCCGGCCAGCAGCTTCGCCTGCAGCGTGTCGTCGCTGTCGTAGTTGTCGTACTTGACGTGAATACCCGTCTGCTTCTGGAAGTTCGGGATCGTGTCCGGCGCGATGTAGTCGGACCAGTTGTAGACGTTCAGGTCCTCGGCATGAGCCGACGGACTGGCGACCGACGTGAACGCGGCCACCGCGGCAAGGGCCGCGATGGAACAGGCTTGGCGAAGTAAGCAGGCACGCATGGTGGAATTCCCTTGGGTGATGGCGGCGTGCGGCGCCCGCCGCACGCCTGTAGGCAAAACCGTTACGAAATGCCCAGTTGCTGGGCGGTGGCATCGACGGCCTTCTTCGCCTTCGACACGAGTTCATCGATTTCCTGGCGCGAGATCACGAGCGGCGGCGACAGCAGCATCCGGTCGCCGGTCGCCCGCATGATCAGGTTGCCGTTGAAGCAGAAGTCGCGGCAGATCGTGCCGACGTCGCCGCCGTTCGCGAAGCGGCGGCGTTCGGCCGGCGCTTCGGCCAGTTGCAGGCTCGCGACCATCCCGTGCCCGTGCACTTCGCCGACGATCGGATGACGCGCGAAGGTTTCGCGCATCAGCGCCTGGAAGTACGGGCCGGTGTCGGTCTTCACGCGCTCGACGATCCCCTCGTCGCGCAGCAGCTTCAGGTTCGCGACCGCGACGGCCGCCGCCACCGGATGGCCCGAATACGTGAGGCCGTGATTGAATTCGCCGTTATCGATGATCGGGCGCGCGACGCGCTCATGAATGCCCACCGCCCCCATCGGCACATAGCCCGACGTCAGGCCCTTCGCCATCGTGATCAAGTCCGGCTCGAAGCCGAAGTGCTGGTGCGCGAACCATTCGCCGGTGCGCCCGAACCCGCCGATCACTTCGTCGGCGACGAGCAGAATGTCGTACTTGCGGCAGATCCGCTGGATTTCCGGCCAGTACGTCGAGGGCGGGAAGATCACGCCGCCCGCGCCCTGGAACGGCTCGCCGATGAATGCCGCGACGTTCTCCGCGCCGAGCTCGAGGATCTTCGCTTCGAGCTGCTGCGCGCGTGCGAGGCCGAATGCTTCGGGCGTCTCGCCCGGCTGCGCTTCGCCGAAGAAATACGGCTGGTCGATGTGCACGATGTGCTCGACTTTCGACGGCATCTGCTCGTGCATGTAGCCCATCCCGCCGAGCGTGCCGCCCGCGATCGTCGAGCCGTGATAGCCGTTCTTGCGCGAGATCACGTACTTCTTCTGCGGCTTGCCCTGCACGCGCCAGTACTGGTGCACGAGACGCAGCACGGTGTCGTTGCCTTCCGAGCCGCTGTTGCAATAGAAGAAGTGGTTGAAGCCGGCGGGCGTCACTTCGGCCAGCATCGCCGACAGTTCGATCACCGGCGGATGCGTGGTTTTGAAGAACGTGTTGTAGAACGGCAGCTCCTGGAGCTGGCGATACGCGGCGTCGGCGAGTTCCTTGCGGCCGTAGCCGACGTTCACGCACCACAGGCCAGCCATCCCGTCGATCACCTTGTTGCCGTCCGAGTCCCACAGGTAGACACCGTCGGCCTTCACGATCACGCGGCTGCCGGCGCGGTTGAGCGCGCCCATGTCGGAGAACGGGTGGATGTGGTGCGCGGCGTCGAGCGCGCGGTATTCGGCGGTCGTGCGTGCCTGCGTCGCGCGCGGCGCGGCGGCCGCGGCACTCGGCGCGGCCGGCTGGATCCAGGCAGATTCGTTGCGGTAAGTCATGTTTCCTCCGTGATTCCGTATGCGGTGATGCGCGCTTAAACGTGCAGCAGCAGATGGCGGCGTTCCCACGAGCTGATCACGCGGAAGAACGCTTCGTATTCGGTTTCCTTCAGCGCGAAATACGCCTTCAGGAACTTGGGTCCGAGGATCTCGCCGAGCGGCTCGCACGCGGCCATCAGCGTCAGCCCTTCCTCGAGGTTGCGCGGCAACTGGTACGGCAGGCTGTAGCCGTCGCTCACCAGCGGCTCGGTCGGCTCCAGACGCTGTGTCATGCCGAGATAGCCGGCTGCAAGCGTCGCCGCGAGCGCGAGGTACGGGTTGCAGTCGACGCCCGGAATCCGGTTTTCGATGCGGCGCGCGGCCGGGCCCGAGTGCGGAATGCGGAAACCCACCGTGCGGTTGTCGTAGCCCCACTGCACGTTGATCGGCGCGGCCATGAAGCGCGACAGGCGGCGATACGAGTTGATGTACGGCGCGAAGATCGGCATCAGCGCCGGCGTGTACTTCTGCAGCCCCGCGAGATAGTTGTAGAACATCGACGTCGCGCCGCCGGTTTCCTGCGACGTGAACAGGTTCTGGCCCGTTTCCTCGTCGACGATGCTCTGGTGTACGTGCATCGCCGAACCCGGTTCGTCTTCCATCGGCTTGGCCATGAACGTCGCGTACATGTTGTGACGCAGCGCGGCCTCGCGCACCGTGCGCTTGAACAGGAACACCTGGTCGGCCAGCGACAGCGCGTCGCCGTGCATGAAGTTGATCTCCATCTGCGCGGCGCCGACTTCGTGGATCAGCGTGTCGATGTCGAGGTTCTGCGCTTCGCAGTATTCGTAGATATCCTCGAACAGCGGGTCGAATTCGTTGACGGCCTCGATCGAATACGACTGGCGGCCGGTTTCGGGGCGACCCGTGCGGCCGACCGGTGGACGCAGCGGCAGGTCGGGGTCCTTGTTCATGTCGACCAGATAGAACTCGAGCTCGGGCGCCACGACCGGCTTCCAGCCCTTCGCCTTGTACAGGTCCAGCACGCGGCGCAGCACGTAGCGCGGCGAGATCTCGACCGGCGAGCCGTCGAAGTGCACGCAGTCGTGGATCACCTGCGCGGTCGGATCGACGGCCCACGGGATCAGGCGGATCGTCGACGTGTCGGGCACGCACACCATGTCGGGGTCGGTCACGCCGGTCAGCGACCCGTCTTCCGGATAGTCGCCGGTGACGGTCTGCACCATCACGGCCTGCGGCAGGCGCATCGATTCGCCGGACGTGAACTTGTTGCGCGGCGTGATCTTGCCGCGCGCGATGCCGGCCATGTCGGGAATGATCGCCTCGATCTCGGTGATCCGGTGCTGCTTCAGAAAGTCTTCGATGTCTTGCATGTCTGTTCTCGTTGTCTGGTGGGCGCGCTCAGGCGAGCGCGGCGGCGGCCATGGCGCGGGTGCGTTCGGCGCGGCGGGCGCGGCACGCATCGCCGAACGCGCGGAAGATCGCGCTCGACAGCGGGTCCTGCGCGTGTCGCCATTCCGGATGCCACTGCACGGCCAGCGCGAACGCCGGTGCGTCGACGACGCTCACGGCCTCGATCAGGCCATCCGGCGCGACGGCCTCGACGGCGAGGCCGGAGCCGAGCTGCGCGATGCCCTGCTTGTGCAGCGAGTTCACGTGCACTTCGTCGCGGCCGCCGGCGAGCGCATGCAGCTTGCCGCCGGGCGTCAGGCGCACGACGTGCGCGGGGCCGTATTGCGTGTCCATCGGCGCGTCGTCGTCCTCGCGGTGATCGGCGAAGCCCGGCACGTCGTGCACGCGCTGGTGCAGCGTGCCGCCGCAGACGACGTTCAGCTCCTGGAAGCCGCGGCACACGGCAAGCACGGGCACGCCCGCGACGATGGCCGCGCGCAGCAGCGGCAGCGTCGTCGCGTCGCGTGCGGGGTCGTGCTTCGTGCCGGGCTCGCTCGGCTCGCCGCCGTACCGATGCGGTTCGACGTTCGAGTAGCTGCCGGTAAATAGCAGGCCATCGACCGTGTCGAGGATGTCGCCGACCGACTGGCGTTCGCCAAGGGCCGGCAGCACCATCGCGAGCGCCTGCGCGCCGTCGACGATCGCGGCGACGTATTTGTCGCCGACCGTATGCGACGCGTGCGCGCCGATCTGGGTGAGGTCGGCGGTGATGCCGACGAGAGGTTTCCTTTCCATGACGTCAATCAGTAATCCGTAGGGACGTGACGCGCGTCGGCCCGAATGCGGCAAAACGCGGGCGCGACACGACCCCGCGGCCTGGCGCTAGGCGCAGGGCCGCTGGTGAATGGGCGCAACGGGATGGCGTGGCGATCCGCGCTGCGCGCGACGGTCAGGCCGCCGTTCGTTTCATGGCGATACGCGACGCGGCAACGCATGCGCGAACGCGTTCCGTCACCGCACGGACGATGCGGTTGGCGAATCGACAGATAAAACGAACGACGTGAAGAAAGGAGAGGCGCTACGGCAGCAGCGACGCCACTTCGTCGGTATCGACGGCGACGAATGCGCGTGCGGAAACGGCGTTGTGGCGCCGAACGGAACGACGGGACAGGATGGTGTAGATCGACAGGTGAAGCAGGCGAGGACTATGCCAGCCGCAACTGCCATCGGAAGCGGGAACGGCGCTGCGCAAACTTCGCACATCGCCTCGATCCCACCTCACCAGAGGGCCACGGACTCTCACGATTACACTCGACTGGTTTGTTGAAAGTATTGAACACCCGATCGTTTCGACGCGCTGGGCGTTTAAAATAATCAAGGTGCCGGCCGTGCGTCATTTACATTGACGAGCATCAATTGTTGCGTTGCGATAACGCTTTTCGATGCCTGTGAAAGCCTGATGACGCTGACCTGAGAGCCAGCATATACGAGCCAATAACGGCGTCAAATGTTTTTTAACGGTCCTGCATCAGGGCTTTCCCGAGCAGTGCGAACAAAAGATTCGCAAAAGGAATAGCCGATGCGCCGTCCATTATTTCGAACGCCTTTCAGGGTTTTCCCCGCTGATGTGCGGCATAAAGTGATTAGAATATTCAACGGCAGTCCACCGCGTCGTTTCACTTTGTCATCGCACTTATCGTGTCCGAAACCGAATCGATGTCCACTGAAGTCGCCGAGCGCCTGCGTTTCGTGCGCAACAAGCATGGCCTGTCGCAGCGCGAACTCGCGAAACGCGCCGGCGTCACCAACGGCACGATCTCGCTGATCGAACAGGGCCGCGTGAGCCCGTCGGTCGGCTCGCTGAAGAAACTGCTCGAATGCATCCCGATGAGTCTCGCGGAATTCTTCACGTTCGAGCTCGTCGAATCGCGCGCGGTCGTGTCGCGTCGCGACGAGATGCCGAACCTCGGCAACGAGTCGCTCGCGTTTCACCTGGTCGGCGCGAACGTGAAGGACCGCAACATGTGCATCCTGCGCGAGATCTACCAGCCGCTGGCCGATACGGGGCCCGAGATGCTGGTGCACGCGGGGCACGAGGGCGGCGTCGTCGTGTCGGGCCGGCTCGAGCTGACCGTCGATAGCGCGACGTGGCTGCTCGACCCCGGAGACGGCTACTACTTCGAAAGCCGTTTGCCGCATCGTTTTCGCAATCCCAGCGCGGAACTGATCTGCGAGGTCGTGTCGGCCAATTCGCCGGCAACCTTCTGACCGCGCGTCACCGCATTCGCTGCGGGCTGTCTGCGCGCCACGCACGCGGCGTGCCGCATCGCGAATGTCAAAACACTGAGGCATCCTGATGAAAAAGTTGACTTTGGCTGACTGGCAACACAAGGCGGCGTCGCTCGAGATCGAAGGGCGCGCATTCATCGATGGCGCGTCGCGCGACGCGCATGACGGCAAGACGTTCGACTGCGTGAGCCCGATCGATGGCCGCGTGCTGGCGAAGGTCGCCGACTGCGGCGAAGCGGACGTGAACGCGGCCGTCGCGGCGGCACGGCGCGCGTTCGACGCGGGCGTATGGGCCGGCCTGAACCCGCGCGCGCGCAAGGCCGTGCTGCTGCGCTGGGCCGCGCTGATGCGCGCGCATCTCGACGAACTGTCGCTGCTCGAGACGCTCGACGCGGGCAAGCCGATCGGCGACACGACGACGGTCGACGTGCCGGGCGCCGCGTACTGCGTCGAATGGTTCGCCGAGGCGATCGACAAGGTCGGCGGCGAGGTCGCGCCGGCCGATCACCATCTCGTCGGTCTCGTCACGCGCGAGCCGGTCGGCGTGGTGGCCGCCGTCGTGCCGTGGAACTTCCCGATCCTGATGGCCGCATGGAAATTCGGCCCCGCGCTCGCGGCCGGCAACAGCGTCGTGCTGAAGCCGTCGGAGAAATCGCCGCTGACCGCGATCCGCGTCGCGCAGCTCGCGTTCGAGGCCGGCATGCCGGCCGGCGTGTTCAACGTCGTGCCGGGCGCGGGCGAACCGGGCAAGCTGCTCGCGCTGCATCGCGACGTCGACTGCATCGCGTTCACGGGCTCGACGGCGGTCGGCAAGCTGATCATGCAGTATGCGGCGCAGTCGAACCTGAAGCGCGCGTGGCTCGAACTCGGCGGCAAGTCGCCGAACATCGTGCTGCCCGATTGCCCCGATCTCGACCGCGCGGCGCAAACGGCGGCCGGCGCGATCTTCTACAACATGGGCGAGATGTGCACGGCCGGCTCGCGGCTGCTCGTGCATCGCGACATCAAGGATGCGTTCATCGAGAAGCTCGTCGCGGCCGCGCGCGCGTACGTGCCCGGCAACCCGCTCGATCCGTCGGTGTCGATGGGCGCGATCGTCGACGGCATCCAGCTCGAGCGCGTGCTCGGCTATATCGAGGCCGGGCGCAGCGAAGGCCGGCTCGTCACCGGCGGTGCGCGCGTGAAGGAGGAGACGGGCGGCTTCTACGTGGAGCCGACGGTGTTCGAGGTGAAGCCCGATGCGAAGATCGCGCGCGAGGAAATCTTCGGGCCGGTGCTGTCGGTGATCGTGTTCGACGACGTCGACGAGGCCGTGCGGATCGCGAACGACACCGAATACGGGCTGGCCGCGGCCGTGTGGACGTCGAACCTGACGACCGCGCACGACGTGTCGCGCCGGCTGCGTGCGGGCACCGTGTGGGTGAACTGCTATGACGAGGGCGGCGACATGAACTTCCCGTTCGGCGGCTACAAGCAGTCGGGCAACGGCCGCGACAAGTCGCTGCATGCGCTCGAGAAGTACACCGAACTGAAGTCGACGCTGATCCGGCTGCGCTGACACGCCGCCGGGCATGGGCGCGGCCGCGGGCGCGTCGCCGCCCGGCGCTGCGCCCGCGGCCTTCGGCGCGCGTTACGCGGTGCGCAGCGCGGGATGGAAGCCGGCGGCTTCGATGATCGACTGCACGCGCGCGGCGCCTTGCGCCGAGTCGACCTTGACGGTCTTCGCCGCGACGTCGATGTCGAGCTTCGCGGCGGGGTCGGCGGCCGTTACCGCGCGCGTGATCGCGTTGGCGCAGCCGCCGCAGGTCATGTCCTGGACTTCGAATTCCATCGTGTTCTCCGGGGTGGATGGTTGACGAGTACATTCAGCATGAAGCTTGCCATGGTGGGAAGGTCAAGTGCGGCGATGCGCATCGCATCAGCCATTTGTAATGCTGAAGTATGACGAATAGCCATTCGCGTGCGCGCGTCAGTCCGAATATTTCCCGATTGACGGCCGCCCATTGTCGGCGAAATTCGGCGGAGCCTTGCGCGGCAACGGGTACACGGGATCGACGACGCATGATTCCCATGACCCGAGTAAGGGTACTCCGAGGTGAAAATGCGAATCGATCTTAGTATCGATTCTCTTCAATATTTCCGCTCATTACGAACATGACCCGTTTCGCTATCGGTTTCGCACTGGCCCTGCTGGGCGCCTCGGCCACGTCTGCCTTCGCTGCCGACGACGTCGTCAACCTGACGTTGAAGGACCACAAGTTTTCGCCCGATGGCGTGACGATCCCTGCCGGCAAGAAAGTGAAATTCGTCGTGAAGAACCTCGACGCGACGCCTGCGGAATTCGAGAGCGACGACTTCAAGGCGGAGAAGGTCGTGCCGGCCGGCAAGTCGGTCGAGATCCTGGTCGGGCCGCTGAAGGCCGGCACCTACGAGTTCCACGACGAGTATCACGAAGCGCAGTCGAAGACGCACCTGACCGTCAAGTAAGCCGATACCGACATGCTGTCTACTGCCCTGATCGTCTTTCGTGAAGTGCTCGAGGCCGCGCTGGTGGTCTCGATCGTGATGGCCGCCACGAAGGGCGTGCCGCGGCGCGGCTGGTGGGTCGCCGGCGGGCTGGTCGGCGGCGTGGTCGGCGCCGGCCTGATCGCGGCGTTCGCCGACGTGATCTCGCAATGGGCGTCCGGCATGGGGCAGGAAGTCTTCAACGCGGGCGTGATGTTCGTCGCGACGCTGATGCTCGCGTGGCACTGCATCTGGATGAGCCGGCACGGCCGCGAAATGGCGCTGCACATGGGCGAGGTCGGCCGCGCGGTCGCGGCCGGCAGCCGGCCGTTGACCGGGCTCGCGATCGTGGTCGGCGTCGCGGTATTGCGCGAGGGCTCCGAGGCCGTGCTGTTCCTGTACGGGATCGCGGCGGGCGAGCCCGGGCAGACGCCGCAGATGATCGCCGGCGGGCTGCTCGGCGTGCTCGGCGGCGCCGGGCTCGGCTACGCGATGTATGCGGGCCTGCTGCAGATTCCGCTGAAGCGCCTGTTCTCCGTCACGAACGCGCTGATCGTGCTGCTTGCCGCGGGCATGGCGAGCCAGTGCGTCGGCTTCCTGCTGGCCGCCGGCCTCGTGCCGTCGTGGGGCGATGCGGTCTGGGATACGTCGTGGCTGCTCAAGGAATCGAGCATCGTCGGCAAGGCGCTGCATACGCTGATCGGCTATACCGCGCGTCCGGCGGGCATCCAGATCGCCGCGTACGTCGCGACGCTGGTGGCGATCGTCGTGCTGGCGCGGCTCGTCGGCCGGCCGCAGCAGACGGTGAGGCCGCCGCATGCCGCGGCGTGAGTGTTTGCGGACTTCCGGGTTCGAATGAAAGAAGGGGCGTCATGGACGCCCCTTCTTTCATTTGCGGTGCGCGCCGCACCTGCGCGGCTCCGGCGACGGCCGCCGTGGATGCGCGCGGTTGCGTCCGGTCAGCTGTGGTTGTCGATCCACGCGCGCGCCCATTCGAGCCCTGCGTCGCGCGCATCGTCTTCGGTGTCGAACACGCCGAGCACGCCCGACGCCTCGACGAGCCGGTTGTTCTGCGTGATCGTGCCGCTCGCCGCGAAGCGCTCGGGCTGCATGATCTCGTCCTGCTGGAGGATCGCGTGGCCCCAGATCTGGTAGCCGTGGTAGGTCTGCGCTTCCATTATCGAGTCACCTCCGCGGAGCGGCCTTGCGTGCCGACCTGCAGCACGTTGCCGTCCGGCGTGTATTGACGCGGGATGTCGGAGAAGGTGAGCGCGCGCGTCGCGTCCGGCGCGGCCGGCTGCATCACCGTGAGACGCCCGGGCGCGGGGTGCGCGACGGGGCGCGGGGCGGCCGGGGTGTCGGTCGCGGCCGGGCGGTTCGAGCCGGCTTTCACGGCCTGCGCGACGCGGCGCTTGGGCGCTTTCGCAGCGGCTTTCGGCGTGGCGCTCGCGTGCTTCTCCACGCGCTTGCCGGTGCGCGCGCCGGCGTCTGGGCGGGCGGCCGGCGTACGGGCGGCCGGCGTACGGGTGTCCGGCGTACGCGCCGCCGGGTGCCGCGCCTCGGGCGGGTTCCAGACCTCGACATAGTGCTCGGCGGCCCCGCCCGTCGACGCGAACATCAGCGCCAGCAATCCGCATCCAAACAGTCTTACCATTGTCTCTCCGTCATATTCGTTGCGGCGCGCGTCCAGCCGGGGCCGTGCAGGGGCATTCGGAGAAGCCGGCTCAGGAGAACACCTCGAGCCCGTGTTTCTCGACGATCTGGAGCATGCGCGCGGCGATGCCGCTGGGCCGCTTGTCACCCTGTTCCCATTGGCGGATCGTCGATGTCGTCGTGTTCAGGTAGAGCGCGAACACGCTCTGGCTGACGTTGACCGACTTGCGGATGCGGGCGATCGCTTCCGGATCGAACTGCGGCGCAGCTTCGATGCAGAGATCGTCATATTCCCGCATCGTCTTCTTGTCGATCAGGTTGGCGCGATACAGCCCCGACGCGGCGCTGTGGACCGCCTCCGTCGCGTCGCTCTTGAATCGACCCTTAGCCATTGCAAATCTCCACAAGCTCTTTCAGTGCGACCAGCGTCGCGATGTCGCTGTCGGTGTGTCGACCTACGTCCGCGGCGAGCTTTCTGAACGCGCGCAGTTCGCATGCGTCGATGTTGTCGCGGTCGCATTTCGCGAACAGGAACACGAACACCCACGTGTGCCCGACCTTGCCCAGCACGATTCCGCGCTGCCGATTGCCGTCCAGACGCTTCTTCCACACGTTGCCGCCGAGATCGACGCCCTGGCCGCGGGCCAGTTCCCGCACCGCGCGGCAGAGCTCGCCATCGGCGATTCCCGCTTTCCCGGCTGCCTTGTGAAACCACTTCGTCTTGAAGACGCGTCGTACGGAAGCAGACATGTCGAGCCGGTCGAGTTAGCACAGGATTATATACCACTACGTGGTACATATTTCGACCTGGCCAAACGGCCTGCTTCGCGCCCGCACGCGGTCGGGACGGCCCGGCGAGGGGCCATCCCGTCGCCGGGTATTACTCCACCGTCACCGATTTCGCGAGGTTGCGCGGCTTGTCGACGTCGGTGCCGCGCGCGCACGCGGTGTGATACGCGAGCAGTTGCAGCGGCACGACGTGCAGGATCGGCGACAGTTGCCCGTAGTGCTCCGGCATCCGGATCACGTGCAGGCCGTCGTCGTTGACGATCTGCGTGTCCGCATCCGCGAACACGTACAGCTCGCCGCCGCGCGCACGCACTTCCTGCATGTTCGACTTTAGCTTCTCGAGCAGCGTGTCGTTCGGCGCGACCGTGACGACCGGCATCGCTTCCGTGACGAGCGCGAGCGGCCCGTGCTTCAGTTCGCCGGCCGGATAGGCCTCGGCGTGGATGTACGAGATTTCCTTCAGCTTCAGCGCGCCTTCGAGCGCGATCGGATAGTGCAGCCCGCGGCCGAGGAACAGCGCGTTTTCCTTGCGCGCGAATTCCTCCGACCACGCGATGATCTGCGGCTCGAGCGCGAGCACGCTGTTCAGCGCGGCCGGCAGATGGCGCAGCTCCTTCACGAATTGCGCTTCCTGCGCGGCGTCGACGTGCCCGCGCAGCTTGCCGAGCGTCGCGGCCAGCACGAACAGCGCGACGAGCTGCGTCGTGAACGCCTTCGTCGACGCGACGCCGATCTCGGTGCCCGCGTGCGTCAGGAACTGCATCTCGGTCAGGCGCACCATCGCGCTCGTCGCGACGTTGCACACCGCGAGCGTATGCGTGTGGCCGAGCGACTGCGCATGCTTGAGTGCCGCGAGCGTGTCGGCCGTCTCGCCCGATTGCGAGATCACCAGCACGAGCTGGCGCGGGTTCGGCACCGACTCGCGGTAGCGGTATTCGCTGGCGATCTCGACCTGGGTCGGGATCTTCGCGATCGATTCGAGCCAGTACTTCGCTGTGAGGCCCGAGTAGTAGCTCGTGCCGCACGCGAGGATCAGCAGGCTGTCGATCTCCGCGAACGCGGCGGGCGCGGCGTCGCCGAACAGCGTCGCATCGAACGCTTCGGTTTGCGGCACGGTGTCGCCGATCGCGCGCGGCTGCTCGAAGATTTCCTTCTGCATGAAGTGGCGATAGGGCCCGAGCTCGACCGCGCCGCCGTATGCGCTGACGACACGGGTTTCACGCTGCACGGTGGCGCCGTGGCGATCGACGATCGTCACGCCGTCGAGCGACAGCTCGCACACGTCGCCTTCCTCGAGGAACGTGAAGCGGTCGGTGCTGCCGGCCAGCGCGAGCGCGTCGGACGCGAGGAAGTTCTCGCCGTCGCCGTGACCGACGACGAGCGGCGAACCCTGGCGCGCGCCGACGACGGTATGCGGCTGGTCCTTGTGCGTCACCGCGATCGCATACGCGCCGTGCAGTTGCTGCACGGCTTCGCGCACCGCGTCGAACAGGTTGCCGCGATACAGGCTGTGCACGAGGTGCGCGATTACTTCGGTGTCGGTCTGCGATACGAATTCGTAGCCCTTCGCGCGCAGCGTTTCGCGCAGCGTCTCGAAGTTCTCGATGATGCCGTTGTGCACGAGCGCGAGCGCGTTCGACGAGAAGATCGGGTGCGCATTGTGCGTGACGGGCGCGCCGTGCGTGGCCCAGCGCGTGTGCGCGACGCCGGTCGTGCCTTCGAGATGCGTGTCGCGCACCTGCGCATCGAGATCGGCGACGCGCGCGACGCTGCGCGCGCGCTTCGGCGCGCCCGGTTCGAGCACGGCGACGCCGCAGGAGTCGTAGCCACGGTATTCGAGGCGCCGCAATCCTTCGATCAGCACCGGAACGATATTACGCTGCGCAACTGCGCCGACAATGCCGCACATGAATGGTCAATCCTGTCAGTCGAAGCGGGCGCCGCGCGGGCGCCCGCAAATGGTTCAGCTCTTTTTCTTGACCGGGCGGACGTAGCCGCTCTTCGCGGTCTGCGTCTTCTCGTTCAACGCGAGGACGCCTTCGGCGACGTCCTTCCAGATCGTCGTGCCGGCCGCGATCGTCACGCCGCGGCCGACGCGCACGGGCGCGACCAGCTGCGTGTCGGAGCCGACGAACACGTCGTCCTCGATCACGGTGCGGAACTTGTTCGCGCCGTCGTAGTTGCAGGTGATCGTGCCGGCGCCGATGTTCACGCGCGCGCCGATGTCGGCGTCGCCGATGTACGTGAGGTGGTTCGCCTTCGAGCCGTGGCCGATCACCGCGTTCTTCACCTCGACGAAGTTGCCGACGTGCGCTTCGTCCGCGAGCTGCGCGCCCGGGCGCAGCCGCGCGTACGGGCCGATCACGGTGTGCGCGCCCAGCACGGCGCCGTCGATGTGCGTGAACGCGTCGATGCGCGTACCCGCGCCGATCGATGCGTTGCGGATCACGCAGTTCGCGCCGATCGTCACGTCGTCGGCGAGCGTCACGTTGCCTTCGAACACGCAGTTCACGTCGATCGACACGTCGCGGCCGCAGCGCAGCGTGCCGCGCACGTCGACGCGCACCGGATCGGCGAGCGTGACGCCGTCGACGAGCAGCGCATCGGCGACGTTGCGCTGATGGATGCGTTCGAGTTCCGCGAGCTGCGCCTTGCTGTTCACGCCGAGCGTTTCCCACTCGTCGTCGGGCTGCGACGTGACGACCTCGAAGCCGGCCTCGATCGCGAGTTCGACGACGTCGGTCAGGTAGTACTCGCCCTGCGCGTTTTCGTTCTTCAGCGCGCCGAGCCACATCGACAGCTGGGCCGTCGGCGTGACGATGATGCCGGTGTTGATCTCGGCGATCCGCAGCTCGTCCGGCGACGCATCCTTCTGCTCGACGATGCGCGTGACGAAGCCGGCCGCGTCGCGCACGATGCGGCCGTAACCGGTCGGATCGTCGAGCGTGACGGTCAGGATCCCGTAGCGGCCGTCGTGCGCGGCGTCGACGAGACGCCGCAGCGTCGACGCGCGCGTGAGCGGCACGTCGCCGTACAGCACGAGCGTCGGTTGCGCGGGATCGAGGAGCGGCAGCGCCTGGCGCACCGCGTGGCCGGTGCCGAGCTGCTCGGCCTGCACCGCGAACTGGACGTCGGGCGCGGCGACGGCCGCCTGGACCTGCTCGGCGCCGTGGCCGACGACGACGACGAGCCGGGACGGCTGCAGCGTGCGCGCGGTGTCGATGACGTGAGAGAGGAGCGGCCTGCCGGCCAGGGGGTGAAGCACTTTCGGCAGCGCGGAACGCATGCGCTTGCCGGTGCCTGCCGCCAAAATCACGATATTCATGGCGCGCGCTTGGGTCAGGGAGTTCGAAGCCGTCCATTTTAGCATGCGGCCCTTGTCGCTCCGGGCCTGTCGCGGCGCGGCGACACCGCCGAAACGACGCCGTTGGCGCCGGTTTCGGCGGGTGTTCGGTCCCTGCTTACAGGTCGTCGAACTGGACGATCGAGATCGGTCGGGCCGCGATCGGTTTGCCGGCGCCCGGCGCCGTCGCGTCGTCGCCCGATGCGCACGGCTCCTCGTCGAACGCGATGTCGCCTTGCGGGTCGGCTTCGCCCGTCGCGCGCAGCGACTGGAACGGGTACAGCGTCGTGTCCATCAGATGCGACGGCACGACCTTCGCGAGCGCGTTGAACATGTTGTCGACGCGGCCCGGGAAGCGCTTGTCCCAGTCGCGGATCAGCGCCTTCATTTCCGCGCGCTTCAGGTTCGGCTGGCTGCCGCACAGATTGCACGGGATGATCGGGAATTCGCGCAGCTCCGCGTATTTCTCGAGATCGGTTTCCTTCACGTACGCGAGCGGGCGGATCACGATGTTCTTGCCGTCGTCCGACTGCAGCTTCGGCGGCATTCCCTTCAGCTTGCCGCCGTAGAACATGTTCAGCAGCAGCGTCTGCACGATGTCGTCGCGGTGATGGCCGAGCGCGATCTTGGTCGCGCCGAGCTCGCCGGCCACGCGGTACAGGATCCCGCGGCGCAGCCGCGAGCACAGCGAGCAGGTTGTCTTGCCTTCCGGCACGAGCCGCTTGACGATGCTGTAGGTGTCCTGGTTCTCGATGTGGAACGGCACGCCGACCTGCTTCAGGTATTCGGGCAGCACGTGCTCGGGGAAGCCCGGCTGCTTCTGGTCGAGGTTCACCGCGACGATGTCGAAGTCGATCGGCGCGCGCTCGCGCAGGCGCAGCAGCACGTCGAGCATCGCGTAGCTGTCCTTGCCGCCCGACAGGCACACCATCACCTTGTCGCCCTGCTCGATCATGTTGTAGTCGCCGATCGCCTGGCCGACCTGGCGCACGATCCGCTTGAACAGCTTGTTGTTCTCGTACGCTTCCTTCTGCTCGCGGCGCGTCAGCGCGGGGCGGCCGGTGTCGGCGGTCGTGGCGTCGGCCGCCGTGTCGTTCATGTGGGGGGCGTTCATGCGCGCTCCTCGTCCTTGATGCGAAAGACTTCGACGCCGACGGCGTCGCAGTCCGGATAGGCGTCCGGTTTCTCGGTACGGACGCGTACCGCGCGCACGGCGTCGTGCGCCAGCAGGTGCGCGGCGATCGAATCGCACAGCGTTTCCTGCAGGTGAATGTGGCCGCGCGCGAGGCACTGCGCGACGCTCTGCTTCATCAGGTCGTAGTCGACGACTTCATGCAGCCGGTCGTCGACGGGCGTCGACTGCGCAAGCGGCACGAACAGGTCGACGTTGATGACGACGCGCTGCTCGCCGCGCTTCTCGTGTTCGAAGGCCCCGATGTTGATGTGCACCTCGTAGTCGCGCAGGTAGAGCCTGCGGCAATCCGCGAGGCGGGGGTGCAGGAGAGCGGAAAACATGGTCGTCCCAGTCAAATTGGCGTGCGCGCACGCAAAGCGGCGCGGACGGCGGCGGTCAGGCCGCGCCCGCGCGGTTCATTCATTCGGGCCGGCGGCCGGCGGCACCAGGTGCTCGCCGCCGTCGACGGTCAGCGTCGCGCCCGTCACGCCGGGCGCGCTCGCGAGATAGCAGGCGGCCGCCGCGATGTCGTCCGCGTGCGGCGCGTGGCCGCGCACGAGCGCCGCGACCCGCACCTTCGGCGCGAGCGCCAGCGCGAGCGCCGACGTCGCGCGGTTCAACGCGGCCTGCATCAGCGCGTGCGACAGCTGCGCCGGCGCCGGGTGAAACAGGGCCTGATCCAGTACGTGGATCGCGCATGCGCGCAGCGTTTCGTCGTTGCGCGCGGCGTCGGGCGTCGCGTCGGCGAGCGCGCGGGCCAGCGCGAGCGGCGCCGTCACGTTGCGCGCGAGCGCGGCAGCCAGCGACGCAGCGTCCACCGTGTGCGCGTCGTCGGCGCCGGCGCTGGCGCTGACGAACACCGCACATGCGGGCCGGCCGAGCGCTTCGCCGCACGCGGCGACGAGGCCCGCGGCATCGGCTTCCACGGCCAGATCGGCGTCGAGCACGACCCCGCGGCGGCCGAGCGCCGCGACTTCGGCGACGAGCGCGTCGGCGGCCGCGCGGCGCGCGTTGGCTGCGCTGCAGCGCGACGTCCCAGCCGCGGCGGGCGAAACCCGTCGCGAGCGCGCGGCCGATCGACGCGGCGTCCGCCGCGCTGCCCACGGCGCCCGTGACGAGCACCACGCGTGGGGTCGACGTATCGGCTGAAACGGTCATTTACAATGCCGGGATGAACCCGAAAGCTCACGAACCCGCTAGTTTACCTGCTCCCGGCCCTGACGCGCTCGCGCAGTCCGAAACCCTCGCCGCGCAACTGCGCGACGAGATCGCGGCGGCCGGCGGCTGGCTGCCGTTCGACCGCTTCATGGAACGCGCGCTGTATGCGCCGGGCCTCGGTTATTACAGCGGCGGCGCGCGCAAGTTCGGGCGCCGCGCCGACGATGGCAGCGACTTCGTCACCGCGCCCGAGCTGTCGCCGCTGTTCGCGCAGACGCTCGCGAACCCCATCGCCGAAGCGCTCGCGGTGAGCGGCACGCGCCGCGTGATGGAATTCGGCGCCGGCACCGGCAAGCTCGCGGCCGGGCTGCTCGCGGCGCTCGATGCGTCGGGCGTCGAACTCGACGAATACCTGATCGTCGACCTGTCCGGCGAGCTGCGCGAACGGCAGCGCGACACGATCGAAGCCGCGGTGCCGGCGCTGACCGCGAAGGTGCGCTGGCTCGACGCGCTGCCCGAGCGGTTCGACGGGGTCGTGGTCGGCAACGAGGTGCTCGATGCGATGCCGGTGCGCCTCTTCGCGAAGGTGGACGGCGCGTGGCGCGAGCGCGGCGTCGCGCTCGACGCGCGGCACGCGTTCGTGTTCGCCGACCGGCCGGTCGGCGCCGCCGGCCTGCCGGCGGTGCTCGCGACGCTCGACGTCGGCGACGGCTACGTGACCGAAACGCACGAGGCCGCGCTCGCGTTCACGCGCACCGTCTGCACGATGCTTGCGCGCGGTGCGGTGCTGCTGGTCGACTACGGTTTTCCCGCGCACGAGTACTACCACCCGCAGCGCGACCGCGGCACGCTGATGTGCCACTACCGTCACCACGCGCACGACGACCCGTTCGTGTACCCGGGCCTGCAGGACATTACCGCGCACGTCGAATTCACCGGCATCTACGACGCGGGCGTCGCGACCGGCGCCGATCTGCTCGGCTACACGTCGCAGGCGCGCTTCCTGTTGAACGCAGGCGTCACCGACGCGCTGGCCGCGATCGATCCGTCCGACGTCCGCGCGTTCCTGCCGGCCTCGAACGCGGTGCAGAAGCTGATCTCGGAAGCCGAGATGGGCGAGCTGTTCAAGGTGATCGCGTTTTCGCGCGGGATCGACGGCACGCTCGACGCGTTCGCGCGCGGCGACCGCTCGCACGCGCTCTGACGGAGCCAGGGCCCTGACATGCTCCGCTGGCTATTGACGACGTTCGTCGCGGTGATGATCCTGACGCGCTGCTGGCCGTGGCTCGGCAAGCTCGGGATCGGGCGGATGCCGGGCGACGTCACGCTGACGCTCGGCGGGCGGCGCTACCCGTTCCCGTTCATGTCGACGCTGGTGCTGACGATGCTGGTATCGATGGTGGCGCGGCTGCTCTGAGCCGCGCCGAAAAAGGGGCGCGTCACAGCTCGATCTCGCCGAGGATCCGGTGCGCGAGCGCCTTCGCCTCGTCGAACGCTTCTTCCTCGCTGGGGCTCGTCGAGTGGACGTCGTAGCGCATGTTCTCGGTGTCGTCCCCGTCGTCGCGCGCGAGGATCACGTAACCCTGGAACTGCCCGTTGCCCGCATGCTGGGTATGCGCCTTGGCCGTGTAGATGCCTTTCGTGAACGTGTTCGTGTCCATCGTGCTCTCCCGCAAAAAGGACGCTTCATCGTAGCACTGCGGCGCAGCATGGTGAACGCGGTTTATTGGTGACCGATCAGCGACCGGTCACCTGCCTGCGCGTCCCTTCAACGCCTGTTCAACCTTCGAGCAGCGCGACGACCTCGTCGAGCGTCGGCGCGTGCGCGCCGGTGTGCCGGCACGCGGCGGCGCCGGCCGCGAGCGCGAACGCGAGATGCTCGCGCCAGCCGCGCTGCGGCGCGGCCATCAGGCTGAACAGCAGGCCGCCGATCGACGCGTCGCCCGCGCCGACGGTATCGGCCACCTCGACGCGCGGCGGGCTGGCCTCGTGCACGTCGCCGTCCGCGTAGAGCGTCGCCGCCTGCGCGCCGCGCGTGACGAGCACGGCCGCCCGCGGGTTCAGCGCGCGCACCGCCGCGATCGCGTCGGGGCCGTCGCCGCCGAAGAGGTGCCGCAGGTCTTCGTCGGACACCTTGATCAGGTCGGCGAGCGCGGCCATCTTCTCCAGCGTCGGCCGGAACGCGGCCGTCATCAGGTTCCGGTAGTTCGGATCGAAGCTGATCTTCACGCCGCGTGCGTGCAGGTCGGCTGCGAGTGCGGCCAGCGTGCCCGCGAGCGGTTCGCGCACGAGGCTGATGCAGCCGAAATGCGCCCATTGCACGTGCTCGGTCCAGCCGGCCGGCAGCCGCGCCGGATCGAACGCGAGATCGGCGCTCGCTTCGCCGATGAAGAAGTATGCGGGCGGCCGCGTCTCGTGGACGATCGCGAGCAGCGGCGGCCGCGCGACGCGCTGCAGGAAGCGCAGGTCGAGCCCGGCCGCTTCGCTCGTGCGCCACAGCACGTCGGAGAAGCAGTCTTCGCCGATCGACCCGGCGAGCGCGCTCGGTAGGCCGAGCCGCGCGACCGCGCGCGCGACGTTCCAGCCGGCGCCGCCCGGCACCGACGTCCACTGCGCGTCGCCCGCGCGCACCATGTCGGTCAGGATGTCGCCCGCCGACACGAAAGCCGGAAACGTGCCGCCGCTCATTGCGTCGGCTCGCTGCGTTGCAGGCGCGCGAGGGTCGCGAGCACGTCGTAGCAGGCGCCCATCGTGTGATAGTCGGTCTTGCCGGCCGGGCTCTTCTCGTCGCTGTACTTGCGGTTGTCGCAGGTGAGGATCCGGTACCACGCGCCGTAGCGGTGATCGACGAAATGCGCCCAGCTGTAGCGCCAGATCTCGTCGTACCAGTCCCAGAAGCGCTCGCTGCCGGTGCGCGCGCCGAGCATCGCGGCCGCCGCGAAGGTTTCCGCCTGCACCCAGAAATACTTGTTGTGGTCGCAGATCGTGAAGTCGGGGCCGAAGCCGTAGCAGAGGCCGCCGTGATCGGTGTCCCACGCGTGCGTGAGCGCCGCGTCGAACAGCTCGGCCGCGCGCGGCGCGAGCCAGTCGAGCGGACGGTGCCGCTCGAGGATCAGCAGCAGCTTCGCCCATTCGGTCTGGTGCCCGGGCTGGAAGCCCCACGGACGGAAGATGTTCGAGCTGTCTTCCTTGTTGTAGTCCCAGTCGATCGACCAGTCCGCATGGTAGTGCTCCCACACGAGCCCGCCCGACAGCGCGGCCTGGCGCTGCGTGATGTGGGATGCGACCTTTTCCGCGCGATCGAGGTACGTCAGGTGGCCGGTCGCCTCGTACGCGGCGAGCAGCGCTTCCGTCATATGCATGTTCGCGTTCTGGCCGCGATACGTCGACACGTTCCAGTTCGGCGTCGCGTCGTCAGCGTACAGGCCCGCGGCCGCATCCCAGAAGCGGTGCTCGGCGAGCTCGTAGGTCGACGCGATCAGCGCCCGCGCTTCGCCGATGCCGGCCATCGTCGCGTGCGCGGCCGCGAGCAGCACGAACGCGAGCCCGTAGCAGTGGCGCGTGCCGTCGAGCGTCGCGTGCTTCGCGCCGTCGCGCCAGTCGAGTTCCCAGTCGTAGCCCTGCAGCGCGTCGTCCCAGTGCGCGTCGCGCAGGAAACGCAGCCCGTGGCGCGCGTAGTCGAGATGCCGCGGATCGCCGAAATGGCGGTACGCCATCGCGTAGTTGAAGACGAACCGGCAGGTGCTGACGAGGTGGCGCGACGTGCGGTTGTAGACGCTGCCGTCGTCGCGGAAGTAATGGTAGAAGCCGCCCGTCGGGTCGAATGCGTTCGTCGCGTAGAAGCGCAGCGTGTCTTCGATGTGCGACAGCAGGAACGACGGGTCGCGAAAGCTCGCGACGAACGGTGCCGCTTGCGCGTGGCTGGCCGGCGCGGCGGCGCGGGAGTGGACCGGGGGCATGTTCATGATTCTTGGACCGTGGCGGTATCGAATGCCGGGGAGCCGGCGGGCTGGCTGCTGGCCCGCACGATCAGCTCGACGGGCAGGGAGATCTCGGTGCGCTCGGGCGATTCCGCGAGCAGCAGTTCGACGCCGCGGCGGCCGAGCGCTTCCTTGTCGACCGCGAGCGTCGTGAGCGGCGGGTTCGCGTGCGCGGCGGCCGGGATGTCGTCGAAGCCGACGATCGCGATGTCGTCCGGAATCCGCAGGCCGCGCGCGATGCACACGCGCTGCGCGGCCAGCGCGGCCGCGTCGTTGTACGCGAACACGGCGTCGGGGCGCGGGCCGGGCGCGTCGAGCAGTTGCTCCATCGCACGCGAGGCACCCGTGTCGGGGTCGAGCCCCGCGTCGATCGTCACTTCGTACGCGGGATCGAACAGCCGCCCGGCTTCGAAGAACGCGCGCCGGTAGCCGATCGCACGCTGCGCGATGCTGTAGTGCGCGGCCGAGCCGCCGATGAAGGCGATCCGCGAGCGGCCGGTGGCGAGCAGGTGGCGCATCGCGAGCGCCGCGCCCGTCGCGTTGTCGATGTTGACCGAGCGTAAGCCAGGCGCCCACAGGTCGATCAGCACGAGCGGCCGGCCGGTGGCGGCGAGCGCCTCGATCGTCTCGGGCTCGATGAAGCCGGCGACCGCGATCGCGTCGGGCGCATGCGGGCGCATCTGGCGCAGCACGTCGTCGTTCGGGCCGACCGTGAGCAACGTCGGCACGATGCCGCGCTCGCGGCACGCGTCCTCGACGCCGTGCAGCACATGCGAGAAGAACGGGCTCGCGGGAAAGCGGTTGTGCTGGCGGTGCAGCAGGAAGGTGAGCCGGCGGATGCGCGGCCGCAGCTGGGCGGGATCGTAGCCGAGCTGCCGCGCGATCTCGACGATGCGCGCGCGCGTGGCTTCGGACAGGCCGGGCTGGTTTTTCAGCGCGCGGGAGACGGTGCCGATCGAGACCTCAGCCGCCCGCGCCACGTCGCGAATGGTCGTACCCATCGTTCGGGGTCCGGTTTGTTTAGGGTGGAAGCGATTGTATAGTAAAAAATCTCGCGGAATTCGGGCCGGATAACCGGGGAATACCCGCAAATAACGGGTTTTTAGGCGCTAATCTGCGAAAACATCGTTACTAAAAATACTAAACAAAACGAGAAAAAGGCAAGGTGGGTGTGCGGGCGTGGGGCGGCGCCGACGGCGCGCCGAAAAGGGGTAGCCGGGGGCCGCCGGACTACGGGCCGAGGCGAGCGTCACGGCGCGCCGCGCCGTGGCAGCAGCCTGCGACCAACGGCGCGGTTGCGCAACAGCTGAACCTTGCGCCGGCCGGGCATCGGCGCCGCCGCACGTTGCGCGAGCGTTTCCCGTGCGCCCGCGACGCCTGCCCGCCGTTCAGCCCGCCCCGATCGCCACGGCCGGCGGTTCGCCGCGATCGCGCAGCGCGGCGCGGCCGGCATCGAGATCGACGACCGCGAGCCCGTCCGGCTGCTGCTTCGCCCGCCGCTTCGCGAGCGCCGCGACCGACGCGATCTCGTCGCTGCCGTAGCGTTGCGCGCCGTGCGCGCCGGCCGGCACGCCGACCGCGCCGATCGCCATCGTCACGAACCCGAAGAACGCCGGATTGCCGTGGCGGTCCTCGCCGCGCAGCCCGCCCGCCTGCCGGTCGGCCTGCGTGTAGAACAGCTGCGCGCCGTCGTTGAAGCGCGCGATCGCGTCGGCGGCGCGCTCGCGCCAGTCGTCGCGCTGGAACAGCACGAGGAAATCGTCGCCGCCGACGTGGCCCAGAAAGTCGCGCTGCGGATCGCACACGCCGGCCAGCACCGTCGCGGCGAACTTCAGCACTTCGTCGCCCTGCCAGTAGCCGTACTGGTCGTTGAACGGCTTGAACTGGTTCAGGTCGACGTAGCACGCGTGAAAGCCGGCGTCGCGCTGGAGCAGGCGGTCGATGTGCGCGCTGATCGGGATGTTGCCGGGCAGGAACGTCAGCGGATTCGCGTAGCGCGCGGCCTCGATGCGCATCTCGGTCACCGTGCGCACGAGGCTCTCGCCGGTGCCGAGGCCGACATAGCGGCCGTGTTCGGTGATCACGAAGCCGTCCGCGAGATAGCGCTGGTCGTGACGCGCGAGCAGCGTCGCGAGCTGCTCGAACGTGGTTGCGTTGTCGATCATCAGCGGCGCATCGTTCGCGAACTGCAGGCACGGCTTTTTCCCGAACACCTCGCGGTGATACGGCAGCGCGAAACGGTCGATGAAGCCGCGGCGATTGACGAGCGCGACGGGCCGCCCGCGCTCGACGAGCGCGACCGCGTGCAGATCGGGCATCCGGTTGAACAGGTCGAGCACGTCGTTGCTGGTCGCGTCGCGCGGCAGCGCCGGCGCGGGCACGAGCATCTTCCCGGCGATCGTGCCGGCCGGCCGCACCGCGCGCGTCACGCCGGGAAACACCGCGATGTGCGGCGCGCGGATCGCGTCGCGCGCGGCCGGCGCGACCACCCGCGACGGCTGCGCGTGCGGCCGGCCGAGCAGGAAGCCCTGCACGCAGCAGATGCCCATGTCGCGCACGACGATCAGGTCGCATTCGTTCTCGATGCCTTCCGCGATCAGCTTCGCGCCGCTCGCCTGCGCGAAGTGCTGCATCGCCTTCACGGCCTCGAACTTGAGCGGGTCGTGCGCGATGTCGTGGATGAAGAAGCGGTCGATCTTCACGACGTCCGGGTGCAGGCGCAGCCACAGGTTCATGCTCGCGTTCGCGGTGCCGTAGTCGTCGAGCGCGAACTGGATGCCGGCGTCGCGCAGCGTCGCGACCGCCGGCCCGATGTCCGCGAGATCGGGAATCGCGTTCTGCTCGGTGAGCTCGATCACGATGCGTTCGGCGCCGATCCGCGCGCGGCCGAGGAACTGGCGTGCGCGCTCGCGTTCGCTGGCGAGCGTGAGGATCGTGCCCGCGCTGAAATTGAGGAACAGCTTGCCGTCGCAGCCGAGCGCCGCGAACGCGTCGAGGCAGGTGAGCGCGGCGGCCCGTTCGAGCGCGATGGTTTCGCCTTCGCGCGCGGCCTGCGCGAACAGCGCGGCGGGCGGCTCGAGGTCGGTGCCGCGCGGGCCGCGGATCAGCCCTTCGTAACCGACGACCGTTCCCGATCCGAGGTCGACGATCGGCTGGAACACGGCGGCGAGCGCGCGCTCCGCGATCAGGCGCGTGGTGCGGGGGGCGGCGGAATCGGAGGAGGGCGCGGGCATGGGCGAGGGCAGCCGAATCGACGGGACGATCGGCTTAACGGCACCGCTCGCGGAGAATTGAATGAAGATTTCGTGACACGACGGGCGTTGCCGGTGCATCGAGCCGGACGCGCATCGGGGTGGGGAGCTGGAACGGGAAGGCGGAAGGCGGAAGGCGGCCAGCGACAGCCATCGCCCCCCGCGCGCGTCAGCGCTTGCCCGCGCTCAGCGCGCCGGACCTGGCTGCCGTGTCGCCTTCGTCGTGCTCGCCGCTCGTGTCGCGCGCGCCCCAGCGCTGCGCGAGCGCCGCGCACGCCATCAGCTGGATCTGGTGGAACAGCATCAGCGGCAGCACGATCGCGCCGACCGCGTTCGCCGAGAAGATCACCTTCGCCATCGGCACGCCGGCCGCGAGGCTCTTCTTCGATCCGCAGAAGATGATCGTGATCCGGTCGGCGCGGTTGAAGCCGAGCCGCTTGCTGACGAACGCGGTCAGCAGCAGCGCGATCGCGAGCAGCACGAGGTTGACGACCAGCAGGCCGCCGAGCGCGCGCGGCGGAATCTGGTGCCACAGCCCCTCGTTGACGGCCTCGCTGAACGCGACGTAGACGACCAGCAGGATCGAGCCCTGGTCGACGAAGCGCAGCACGCCGCGATTGCGGTCGATCCAGCCGCCGATCGCAGGCCGCAGCAACTGGCCGGCGATGAACGGTACGAGCAGCTGCATCACGATGCTGCCGACCGTGCTCCACGGCGACGCGGTCGCGGCCGACTGCGACGTGATCATCAGCCCGACGAGCGCCGGCGTGACGAAGATCCCGAGCAGGCTCGACGCCGATGCCGCGCACACGGCGGCCGGCACGTTGCCCTTCGCGATCGACGTGAACGCGATCGACGACTGGACCGTCGACGGCAGCGTGCACAGGAACAGCACGCCCGCATACAGCGTCGGCGTGACGAGCGGCTGCAGCACCGGTTTCAGCGCGAAGCCGAGCAGCGGGAACAGCGCGAACGTGCTGAGCAGCACGACCGCGTGCAGCCGCCAGTGGGTCGCGCCGGCGATCACGGCTTCGCGCGACAGTTTCGCGCCGTGCAGGAAAAACAGCAGGCCGACGGCGATGTTGGTTGCCCAGTTGAACGCATGGGCGGCCGGGCCGCGGCAGGGCAGCAGGCTCGCGAGCACGACGGTGCCGACGAGCGCGAGCGTGAAGTTGTCGGGGAGAAAACGGGGACGGGCCATCGGGAACTCGATTCGGAAACGGCGAAGCGCGCGTCGCGCGCGCGGATCGCGTTATTGTCCCGGTTGGCGATTCACCAAACAAATTCATTGTGCGAATCGATTGATGAATCGATTGCATGCAATGAGGGCCGCCGCGTCGACCCGGCCACGCGCGAAACCGCAGAAGAATGTTCTGCCGCGATCGCGTGCCGAAGCGAAAAAACCTAGCAGTAACATGGTGTTACACCGATGCCGGCGACATAACACTTTTTGGCTCGACACACTTTCCGCCCGCTCATAAATTACTGCTGAAAGCCTTGGGTCGGCCGAAAGGAACCGACGGCGGGCGTCGATGGGCACGGAACGATGACGGAACGGGTGAAACGGAAGATCGGACGATGGGTGGCAGGCGTGCTCGGCGCGCTGCTGATGCCGCTCGCGCTGGCCCAGCCGCCCCATGGCGGTCACGGGTTCGGTGGCCACGGCTTCGGCGGCGGCGACATGCGCGCGTACGCTCGGCCGGCCGGCAGCCCCGGCGGCGGTCCGGTCTGGCGTCGCGTTGCGCCGCCTGCCGGCGTGCGTCCCGGCGGCGTGAGCGGCGCCGGCTCCCGCTGGGGGCTGCGCCCGACGCCGTCCTACGGCCATTACGCCGCGCAAAGCCCGTATCGGCCGATCAGCGCCGAGGTCCGCCAGATGCCGCGCCCGCCGGGCGGCGGCAACGTCCCGCTGCGGGCCGGCTCGATCCGCGCCGACGTCGCCCGCTACAACGAGGAGCGCGGCGGTCGCCCGATGCCGCCGCCCCGCTCGCAGGAAGAGCCTGCGCACTCGCCTTCTTTCTCCCCGTTCTACCGAAACTGAGCGCCCCCGCGCACGTCCCCTTGCCGGCTGATGCGAATTCGCCACAGTCGCGCGCAGATTTCCGCTGATTTTCCCGCCGCATTGCGCTATCTTTCGCGCCCGGTACGCGCATGCCGCGCCGCCGCCCGCCGGTGCGACCGCATTCGCGCCGGGCCGCCGCCGTGCATCCGGCCATGGATACATCCCGCGAAGTTAATGCCGGCGCTATACCCGCAATAAGTGTGCGCAATTTTGACCGGACGAATGATCCGTAAAGATGGCTGCGCCCCATACGACGCAAGCACTCGGCTCCAAACAACAACGCTCGCGCCACTTATCGACTATCCGACAAAACCTGGAGATCCCATGAAAGCATTCGCCCGTCGCGCGTCGCGCACGTCCGTCAAGCTGATCGCCGCAGCCGCCTGCGTGGCGGCCGCCGCACCCGTCCATGCGCAGTCGAGCGTCTCGCTCTACGGGCAGGTTGACGAATGGGTCGGCGCCACCAAGTTCCCGGGCGGCGATCGTGCGTGGAACGTGTCGGGCGGCGGGATGTCGACG
Organism: Burkholderia sp. LAS2; assembly: GCF_018417615.1. Lineage (NCBI taxonomy): Bacteria > Pseudomonadati > Pseudomonadota > Betaproteobacteria > Burkholderiales > Burkholderiaceae > Burkholderia > Burkholderia sp. LAS2. Next base: position 240,036 of record NZ_CP071052.1, on the reverse strand, counting down.
TCGTACTGGGGCCTGCACGGCGCCGAGGATCTCGGCGACGGCTACAAGGCGATCTTCACGCTGGAGAGCTTCTTCCGCGCGCAGAACGGCCAGTACGGCCGCTTCCAGGGCGACACGTTCTTCGCGCGCAACGCGTACGTCGGCATCAGCTCGCCGTACGGCACGGTGACGGCAGGCCGCCTGACGACGCATCTGTTCCTGTCGACGATCCTGTTCAACCCGTTCTACGACTCGTACACCTTCTCGCCGATGGTGTACCACGTGTTCCTCGGCCTCGGCACGTTCCCGACCTATCCGAGCGACCAGGGCGCCGTCGGCGATTCGGGCTGGAACAACGCGGTGGGATACACGTCGCCTTCGTTCGGTGGGCTGAATTTCGGCGCGATGTACGCACTTGGCAACCAGGCCGGCGACAACCGCTCGAAGAAGTGGAGCGCGCAGTTCAACTACGCGAACGGCCCGTTCGCGGCGACCGCCGTGTATCAGTACGTGAACTTCAACAACGGCCCGCAGGACCTGAGCGCGCTCGTGACCGGCATGAAGAGCCAGGGCATCGCGCTGGTCGGCGCGACCTACGACCTGAAGCTCGTGAAGCTGTTCGGCCAGTACATGTATACGAAGAACGACCAGGTCGCGGGCAGCTGGCACGTGAACACCGCGCAGGGCGGCGTGTCGGTGCCGATCGGCGTGGGCAACGCGATGGCGTCGTATGCATACTCGCGCGACGCGGGCGGCCTCGACCAGACGCGCCAGACCTGGGCCGTCGGCTACGACTATCCGCTGTCCAAGCGCACCGACGTCTACGCGGCCTACATGAACGACCACATCAGCGGCCTGTCGACCGGCAACACGTTCGGCGCAGGCATTCGCGCGAAATTCTGACGCACGCGCGCGACCGGTGCGCCGGCCGCGCGCGCGAATTGCGCGTGCCGGCTGCATGTTTTCCCGTCCGTCGTTTCCGGCCCGAAGCGGCGCCGCCACCCGCGGCGCCGTTTTGCCTTTCTTGACCTTTATGTCTGCCCGCCTTTGTTACCCTATCTCGTAATTGGTTGATTCCCCGGGATTGCGAGCTAGTTCGATGGATACCCTCGTCAGCATGAATGTGTTTCGCTACGTCGTCGAAGTGGGCAGCTTCGTCGGCGCGGCGGAGCGCATGCAGATGTCGGCGGCGATGGCGAGCAAGCACGTGATGCACCTCGAGCAGCAGCTCGGCGCGCGGTTGCTGCATCGCACGACACGACGCGTCGCGCCGACCGAGGCGGGACGCGAATACTATGAGCGCCTCGTGCAGGCGCTGTCCGAACTCGACGAAGCCGGCCAGGCCGTCGGCGCCGCGAGCGTGGTGCCGCAGGGCAGGCTGCGCGTGACGTCGCTGTCCGCGTTCGGGCTGCGGCACGTGATGCAGGCCGTCACCGATTATGCGGGCCGGTTCCCCGACGTGACCGTCGACATGACGCTGTCCGATCGCGTGGTCGACCTGATCGAGGAAGGCTATGACGTCGCGGTGCGCGCGGCGCCGAACGGATTGAAATCGTCGTCGCTGGTCGCACGCCAGATCGCGACCGCGCACATCCTGCTGGTCGCGTCGCCCGAGTATCTCGACAAGCGCGGCACGCCGCAGACGATCGCCGATCTCGCGAACCACAACTACCTGCGGCGCGATTCGAATTCGACGATGCTCGATTCGCTGGTGATCGACGCGGCCGCCGCGTCGCGCGTGAGCCTGAACGGCAACCTGATCGTGAACCATCTCGAAGGGCTGCGCGCGGCCGTGCTCGCCGGCGCGGGCATCGCGCTGCTCGGCACCGAAGTGGTCGGCGACGACATCGAATCGGGCCGGCTCGTGCCGGTGCTGCTCGATTCGGTGCCGCCGCACGAGGCACCGATCTATGCGGTGTACGCGAGCCGTCGCCACGTGTCCGCGAAGGTGCGCTCTTTCGTCGATTTCCTGGCCGCGCGTTTCGAAGGGCAGTCGTTGTGCCCGTCGATCGAATCGCACCTGCGCGTGCTGCCGATCACGCGGATGAAGCGCGCGGTCTGAGCCGCGTCGTCCGCCGCGGCGGGGCAATGAAAAAGCGCGAACCGGTTGCCGGTTCGCGCTTTTCGTTTGGCTCGACGACGCTCGCGTCGAGGGCGGCCGCGACGGCCGCCGCATCCGTCAGCGCGGGATGCCGAGCCGCACCTTCGCGTCGTCGTACTCGCGCTTGAGCCGCTCGACGAGCGCACCCACGCTCGGCAGGTCGTCCATCAGGCCGACGCCCTGGCCGGCGCCCCAGATGTCCTTCCACGCCTTCGTCTTGTCGCTGCCGAAATTCATCTTGGTCTTGTCCGATTCCGGCAGCGCGTCCGGATCGAGGCCGGCCTTCTCGATGCTCTCGCGGATGTAGTTGCCGTGCACGCCCGTGAAGAGGTTCGTGTAGATGATGTCCGACGATTTCGCGTTCAGGATCGCGTGCTTGTAGTCGTCGATCGCGTGCGCTTCCTGCGTCGCGATGAAACGCGTGCCCATGTACGCGAAGTCCGCGCCCATCGCCTGCGCGGCGAGGATCGAGCCGCCGTTCGCGATCGAGCCGGACAGCACGATCGGGCCGTCGAAGATCTTGCGGACTTCGCCGACCAGCGCGAACGGCGACGTCGTGCCCGCGTGGCCGCCGGCGCCGGCCGCGACGAGGATCAGCCCGTCGACGCCCGCTTCGAGCGCCTTCTGCGCGTGGCGCAGGTTGATCACGTCGTGCAGCACGATGCCGCCGTAGCCGTGCACCGCGTCGACGATCTCGCGCGCCGGCGCGCGCAGGCTCGTGATGAAGATCGGCACCTTGTGCTCGACGCACACGCGCACGTCGTGCTCGAGCCGCGCGTTCGACTGGTGGACGATCTGGTTGACCGCGATCGGGCCGATCACCGCATCGGGATGTTTCGCCTTGTGGTCGGCGAGTTCCGCCTGGATCTGCGTGAGCCACTCGTCCAGTCGTTCGGCCGGACGCGCATTGAGCGCGGGGAACGAACCGACGATGCCCGCCTTGCATTGCGCTAGCACGAGTTCGGGGTAGCTGACGATGAACATCGGCGACGCGATGACGGGCAGCGTCAGGTTTTGCAGGACGGTGGGCAATGCCATGTGATGTCTCCAGTCTCCGGGGGCGTTGCGGTCGGACGATGATTCGAGTGTAGCGGCGGAACGCGTTCGTTCATATTAATACGAACGGTCGTGCGATTCTACGCGAGCTTAACAAACTCCGCGGTGTGCCGGCAATCGAGTGAGTGTTCTCTTTCTACGCTTTCGCGTGCTTACGCCGCTGTGAAGATGCGCCGGCGCTCATAAAATAGCCGCCATAACAAACCAACGAGAAACAAACCATGTCGTTTGAGGCGTTTGCACCGTTTCGCGTGACGGTGCAGGACACCGACATTTTCGGTGTCAAAGGAGGCGCGGGTCCGCCGCTGTTGTTGCTGCACGGCCATCCGCAGACCCACATGATCTGGCATCGCGTCGCCGCGACGCTCGCGAATCACTTCACGGTGATCGCCACCGACCTGCGCGGCTACGGCGCATCGGGCCGGCCGCCGAGCGACGCGCGGCACGCGCCGTATTCGAAACGCGCGATGGCGGCGGACCAGGTCGCCGTGATGCGGCATTTCGGCTTCGCGCAGTTCCACGTGTGCGCGCACGATCGCGGCGCGCGGGTCGCGCACCGGCTCGCGCTCGATCACGCGGAGGCCGTCGAGCGGATGATGCTGCTCGACATCGCGCCGACGCTCGCGATGTACGAGAAAACCGATCGCGCGTTCGCGACCGCGTATTTCCACTGGTTCTTCCTGATCCAGCCCGAGCCGCTGCCCGAGACGCTGATCGGCGCGCACACCGATGCGTACGTCGAGCGCGTGATGGGCAACCGGTCGGCCGGGCTGGCGCCATTCGCGCCCGAGGCGCTCGACGCGTACCGGGCGGCGCTCGCGCAGCCGGGCGCCGTGCATGCGATGTGCGAGGACTATCGCGCATCGGCGACGATCGATCTCGAGCACGATCGTGCGGACCTCGAACGCGGCAACAAGATCGCGTGCCCGCTGCGCGTGCTGTGGGGCGAGCACGGCGTCGTCGGCCGCTGCTTCGATCCGCTCGACGAGTGGCGTCGCGTCGCGCGCGACGTCAGCGGCCGCGCGCTCGACTGCGGGCACTATATTCCGGAAGAGGCGCCCGTCGCGCTGATCGACGAACTGCTCGCGTTCTTCGACGCGCGGGACGCGGCCGCGTGACGGGCTGGGCGGCGCGCGCCGCCGGCGGCCCGATGGTGCGCGCCGCGGCTCAGCGGTGCGCGTGGTCGTCCTCGACGAGCGGCGGCAGGCGGCGCGGCACGGGCGTCGATTTCACGATCGCGGTGCTCGTCTCCGCGCGCTCCGTCACCTTCGACAGGATGTCGTCGAGGTGCTCGATCGTGCGCAGGTAGAGCCGGCAGATGAAGCAGTCGTCGCCGGTCACCTTGTCGCATTCGACGAATTCGGGAATCCGCCGCAGCAATTCCTCGACCAGATGCAGTTGGCCCGGCAGCGGCTTCACGCGGACGATCGCCTGCAGCGTGTAGCCGAGCGCACGCGGGTCGAGCTCGACGGTGAACGCGGCGATCACGCCTTGCGCTTCCAGCCGGCGCACGCGGTCGGCCGTCGCGGGCGCCGACAGCCCGATCTGCCGCGCGAGTTCGCTGGTCGCGATGCGGGCGTCGTCGGCCAGCGCGGCGACGATTGCACGGTCGGTCGCGTCGAGCGACGCGACGGCGGGCGGGGAAAGGCGTTTCGGCATGATCGCTTTGCTTTCGAAGGTCAATCGGCTGATTCGCTTCAGTTTAGCCGTGGTTTCAGCGAAAGCAAGTTTCTAGAATCGAACTCATCCAAGCTCTTCAACGGAGTTCCTGATGGCCTCGAATGAAATTCGCCGCGGCGCCGCCGAGATGATCGTCGCGATGCTGATGTCCGGCACGATCGGCTGGCTCGTGATGTCGTCGCAGCAGCCGCTGACCAATGTCGTGTTCTTCCGCTGCGTGTTCGGCACGGCGACGCTCGCGATCGTCTGCGCGGCGTTCGGCTTCCTGCGCCGCTCGCTGTTCTCGCCGCGGATGCTCGTGCTCACGACGCTCGGCAGCCTCGCGATCGTCGCGAACTGGCTGCTGCTGTTCGCCGCGTATTCGCGCGCGTCGATCTCGATGGCGACCGCCGTCTACAACACGCAGCCGTTCATGCTCGTCGCGCTCGGCGCCATCGTGTTCCGCGAGCGGATCACCGCGTCGACGCTCGCGTGGCTCGCGCTCGCATTCGCCGGGCTCGTGTTCGTGGTGCGCGTCGAACCGGCCGTGCTCGCGGTGCCCGGCGAATACCTGGAAGGGGTCGCGCTGTCGCTCGGCGCGGCGTTCCTGTACGCGATCTCGTCGATCATCACGAAGCACCTGAAGGGCACGCCGCCGCATCTGCTCGCGCTGCTGCAGGTCGGCCTCGGCATCCTGCTGCTCGCGCCGTTCGCGCACTTCGACACGTTGCCGGCGACGGCCGGGCAATGGGCCGACCTGATCGTGCTCGGCATCGTCAACACGGGGCTGATGTACGTGCTGCTGTACGGCGCGGTCCAGAAGCTGCCGACCGCGATGACGGGCGCGCTGTCGTTCGTCTATCCGGTCGTCGCGATCGCCGTCGATCGCGTCGCGTTCGGGCAGACGCTCGCGTGGACGCAGGTATTCGGCGCGCTCTTGATCCTGCTCGCGGCGGCCGGCGTGAACCTCGGCTGGCGCATCGTGCCGGCCCGTCGCACGGCGGTCGGCAACTGAAACGGTCAGAGGATTCGGCGCGGCGGCGCGCTCACGCCGCGGCGCGTCGAATGCGCGTGTCGCGAGTGAAGCGTGCCTGCGGAATGACGTCGCGCGGACGCCGTGCGCGTGCGCGAAAAGCGCTGTAAGAAGTTGTAGGGAAACACCCGATGCGATGCGGTCGCGTCGCTCGTATGATGCGGGCTGTGACGTTGATCACGTTCACAGGATTCCGATCTCGATGCCGTTCGCCCGTGAGGCTGAACGGCTTTTTTTTATGTCTCGCTGCCCGCGATCAGCCGCCGCCGCGCGTCGAGCCGCGCAAGCAGCGCGCGCCGCGCGTCGTCGTCCGACTCACGCCATCCCTTGATCTCGCCGCGCGTGCGCAGGCAGCCCGCGCACCAGTCGGTGCGCGGATCGATCCGGCAGACGTCGGTGCACGGCGACGCGACCGTGGCGACCGGCATCGTCACGTCGCTCATGCGGGCTCCCGCAACGCGACGTCCGCGACCGGCGCGCCCGTCAGCGACACGAGTTCGTGCGGCGACAGGTTGAACACCGCGTGCGGATGGCCGGCGGCGGCCCACAGGCTGTCGAGCGCGAGCAGGTCGGCGTCGATCAGCGTGACGGGTTCGACCAGATGGCCGATCGGGCAGACGCCGCCGATCGCATAGCCGGTGTTGTCGCGCACGAACTTCGCGTCCGCGCGGCCGACCGGGCCGACCTGCGCGGCGACCTTCTTTTCATCGACGCGGTTCACGCCGCTCGCGACGACCAGCACGGGCGCGCCGTCGGCCTGCCGGCGAAACAGGATCGACTTCGCGATCTGCGCGACCGAGCAGCCGAGCCCGGCCGCGGCCTCGGCCGACGTCTTGCCGGTTTCGGCGAGCATCACGATGCCTTTCGCATGGCCGCGCTCGCGCAGCAGCAGCGCGACGCGTCGCGCGGAATCGGGGAGGGAATCGAATGAAGCGGGTGTCGTCATGGGGAGGCGTCCGTGGGAGGGCGTGATCAGACGCAGTTCGCGGCGTCGGCCGCGCCCTGCGCCCTGGCAAGCAGTGCACGACCGGCGCGCGACACGTTCGCGCGGCCGATCGCGTTCGAGATGAAGTCGCCGGCCGCGACGACCTGCGCGAGATCGATGCCGGTCTCGATGCCGAGGCCTTGCATCAGGTACAGCACGTCCTCGGTCGCGACGTTGCCGGTCGCGCCCTTCGCGTACGGGCAGCCGCCGAGGCCCGCGACCGACGCGTGGAAGATCTCGATCCCTTCGAACAGCGCCGCGTAGATGTTCGCGAGCGCCTGGCCGTAGGTGTCGTGGAAATGGCCCGACAGCCGTTCACGCGGGAACACGCGCGTGACCGCGGAGAGCACCTCCCGCGTGCGCTTCGGCGTGCCGACGCCGATCGTGTCGGCGATGTCGATCTCGTCGCAGCCGAGCGCGGCGAAGCGTTCGACGACGTCGACGACCGACGCGACCGGCACCTCGCCTTGATACGGGCAGCCGAGCGCGCACGACACGCTGCCGCGCAGTCGCAGGCCCGCGTCCTTCGCGGCCTTCGCGACGGGCTCGAAGCGCGCGATGCTCTCGGCGATGCTGCAGTTGATGTTCCGCTGCGAGAACGCTTCGCTCGCCGCGCCGAAGATCACGACCTCGTCGGCGCGCGCGGCGACCGCGTTCTCGAAACCCTTCAGGTTCGGCGTGAGCACCGAGTACACGGTGCCCGCGCGGCGCTCGATGCCGGCCATCACGTCGGCGCCGTCGGCCATCTGCGGCACCCATTTCGGCGACACGAACGATGCGGCCTCGACGTTGCGGAAGCCGGCGCGCGACAGCCGGTCGACGAGTGCGATCTTCACGTCGGTCGGCACGAAGGTCTTCTCGTTCTGCAGGCCGTCGCGCGGGCCGACTTCGACGATCTTGACGGCGGTGGGGAACGTCATGGTTGTCTCCGGTTTCGTGTAGGGCGGAATTCAGTAGCCGCGTGCGTAGTCGACGATCCCGCTGACGGGCGCGCCGCGCTCGAACGCGCGGATCTTGCCGGCGATCTGCTCGACGGCTTCCGCGCGCAGCGTCTCGGCCGAGCTGTGCGGCGTGATCGTGATGCGCGGCGCGCGCCAGAACGGATGGTCGTCAGGCAGCGGCTCGTGCTGGAACACGTCGAGCGTGGCCGCGGCGACCTGGCCGCTCGCGAGCGCGTCGAGCAGGTCGGCTTCGACGAGATGCGCGCCGCGCGCGACGTTGACGACGTACGCGCCGCGCGCGAGCCGCGCGAACGCGCGCGCCGACAGGATGCCGTCGGTGTCGCGCGTGCTCGGCAGCAGGTTGACGAGCACCTTCGCGCCGTCGATGCACGCGTCGAACGCGCCGTCGCCGGCGAAGGTCGCGATGCCGTCGAGCTGCTTCGCACTGCGGCTGTAGCCGCGCACCGGCAGGCCGAGCGCGGCGAGCGCGCGGGCGACCTCGGCGCCGAGCACGCCGAGGCCGAGGACCGCGACGGTGAAGCTCGCGCGCGCATGCGGTTCGAGCGGCTGCCAGCGGCGTTCGCGCTGTTGCAGGTCGTATTCGTCGAAGCGGCGCAGGTAGCGCAGCACCGCGTGCGTCACGTATTCGACCATCTGCCGCGCCATGCCCGAATCCTCGAGCCGCACCAGCGGCACGTGTGCGGGCAGCGTGCCCGGATGCGCGCGGTCGAGCGCGAGCAGCGCATCGACGCCCGCGCCGAGGTTGAAGATCGCGCGCAGGCCGTCGCGCGGCGCGAAGAACTCGCGCGGTGCGCGCCACACGAGCGCGTAGTCGGCGGCGGCCGTATCGCCCGGCTGCCACGCGCGCAGTTCGGCTTCCGGCAGCGCCCGCGCGATCTCGTCGCGCCATGCGCCGGCTTCCTGATGCGGTGAATGGAACAGGATCTTCATTGCGTGACGGCGCGCGCGCCGGCGAGGCGCGTCACGGGAACGGCGAGCGAAGCCGGGCGCGGCGCGCCGGCGGACGTAGCGGACATTGGACGACTCCTGACGAACGGCCCGGCGCGTCGGCGCGGGGACCGGTTCCGTGTGACGCTGACGGGAAGCCCACATTCTACGGTTTCGCCGCACATTGCGCCGTCGGTGCGGGCCATGCGGCCCATGCGGCTGGCTTGGGCCGCCGTCGCGCAGTCGCCGGGCCGCCGCCGGTCACCGCGCCGCGCAAAAGCAAAGCACAAAATATTGGTTCGGCCGCCGCGTACGCGACGCCACAATCGAACCTCGTCTTCAAGCAAGCGAGGGCAATCATGCGCGCATGCAGCAAATCGGCGTGGCCGCCGCGGCTCGTCACCGTCCCGGGCCTGCACGGCAGCGAAGGCGCCCACTGGCAGACCTGGCTCGAGCGGCAGTTCCCGCGCGCGTTGCGGGTCGAGCAGCACGACTGGGATGCGCCCGATCTCGCGGGGTGGGCGCAAGCGGTGCGCGCGCTGCTCGATCGCGAGCGCGGCCCGTTCGTGCTCGCCGCGCACAGCTTCGGCTGCCTCGCGACCGCGCATGCGCTCGCGCAGTGGCCGCACGTCGGCGATGTCGCGGGCGTGCTGTTCGTCGCGCCGGCGAGCCCGAAGAAATTCACGTTTGCCGGGCCGTTCGACGCACGCCGGCTCGCGGTGCCGTCGATCGTGATCGGCAGCGAGACCGATCCGTGGATGCCGCTCGGCGATGCGCGCACGCTCGCGCAGCGCCTGGGTAGCGCGTTCGTGAACCTCGGCGATGCCGGGCACATCAACACGGCGGCCGGCTACGGGCCGTGGCCGCGCGCGAAATACTTCATCGACACGCTGGTGCATTGCGCGGCGCCGCTGCGTTTTCGCGACGCGGACGACGGCTTCGAGGCCGCGCTCGTCGATCGCGCGCTCGCGCACGCGGTCTGACGGGCCGGTTGCGCGGCGCATGCCGCGCGGTGGCTGTCGCGGTAGGGCGGGCCGTCGCGCTTGCAATGCGCAGGCGGGCCTCGTGGCCCTGACGGCCGCGGCCGGGTCCGAATCGCTCGGCCGGCCGTACCCGACGTGGCCCGCGAAGCGGCGCGACACCGTGCCGTTCGCGCCGTCGCCGACCGTTACGTCATGTCAGTGGCGGCTCGACGCGCGCGCCCACTGCGCTGCCTGAACAGTACCGACTCCTATCGCGTGGCAGCGGGATCAGCCCGGCGACGACGCGGCGGCGCTTGAAGCGGCTGCGTTCCCAGTGGGCGTCGCATCGTCGTCGTCATCGGGCGGGTAATGCACGACGGGCGGCGCGAGCGGCGCGGCCTCGGATGCGGCGGTATTCGCGGTCGCGTCGCTGTTGAACGCGCTCGCGGCGCCGCTCGATGCGCCGGCCTGCGGCACGGTGTCGGTCGCGTGGGCGTCGTGCGGTGCGTCGTCGCTGCACGCGGCGACGAACACGGCGGTACACAGAACGACGGCGACGGAAACGCGACGCATGACTTCTCTCCTGGCAGGCTGATCGGGAAACGTTTTCGAGTATGCGGCCGCGATGCGACGTTTCGGTGAATCGTTTGCGATTCCGGCGCGATCGCGAAATGGTTTCGTCCGGCTGACCGAATGCCGTCGCGGCGATCCACCGGCACGCATGGCGGAATTTTCCAGCAGAGGCGGATGCTGCGCGCATTTACACGGCGCGCCACGCCACGCCGCGACCCGGCCACGGCGACGCGGGCGCCATGCGCGGCATCGCAAACGCGATCGGCAACTTGCGACCGATGCGCGGCCGGCCGCGCCCAAAAATCGGGCGTTATTGCCGCTTCGTCAGCGAACGGCCAGCCGCGCGCCAGCGTGGCGTCATGGAAGCGTTCTCACCGCCAACTCGGTCCGTCTGCCGCCCGGTGCGCGCCGCGCACGATGGCCGGCGCTGCACCTGTATGCGGCCCCCCGCAGTTTCGCGGCACCCGAATTGCTCGTTGCCGATGCGCGTGCCGACCGCGCTGCCATCCGGGCACGCGGCGCACACCCGCGTCCATCAACCACGGAGCGAGCAGAAGCCATGTCCAGCGATCGATCCGATTCCCCGTCCGCCGAACCGGCGCGCGACGCTGCCCCGTCGCCGCTCGGGCCCGGCCGTTCAGCGCCGCTGCCATTGGCGCACGATACGCCGTCCAGCGCCGCGCGGCGCCGTTTCCTGCAATCCGCGGCGGCTGCCGCGACCGTCAGCGCCGCATCGCACGTTCATCCGCAGTCGCCGCACGCGGCGTCCACGCCGGCCGCGCCCCGCCGCGATACGGTGCCGGCGCGGCCCGTGCATCTCGACATCAACGGGCGCGCATACACGCTGCAGCTCGAACCGCGCGTCACGCTGCTCGACGCACTGCGCGAATACGCGGGCCTCACGGGTACGAAGAAGGGCTGCGATCGCGGGCAGTGCGGCGCGTGCACGGTGCTCGTCGACGGCCGGCGCATCAACGCGTGCCTGTCGCTCGCGGTGATGCACGAGGGCGAGCGGATCACGACCGTCGAAGGGCTGGCGCGCGGCGGCGTGTTGAGCCCGGTGCAGCGTGCGTTCGTCGAATGCGATGCGTTCCAGTGCGGCTACTGCACGTCCGGCCAGCTCTGCTCGGCGACCGCGCTGCTCGACGAGTTCGCGGCGGGGGCCGGGAGCGCCGCCACGGATGACGTGCGGCGCCGTCCCGCGCAGCTGTCGGACGACGAGATCCGCGAGCGCATGAGCGGCAACCTGTGCCGCTGCGGCGCGTACCCGAACATCGTCGCCGCCGTGCGCGCCGCGCATGCGGCGCACGGCTAGGCGGGGAGGGCACCGCAATGGAAGCAATCTCCTACGAACGCGCGACCGACGTCGCCGGCGCCGTGCGCGCGGCGCAGCGGCCCGGCGCGGCCTTCATCGGCGGCGGCACGAACCTGCTGGACCTGATGAAGGGCGGCGTCGCGCGGCCCGTCACGCTCATCGACATCACGCGGATCGCGGGCCTCGATACGGTCGATGCGCTGCCCGGCGGCGGCGTGCGCATCGGTGCGCTCGTGCGCAACAGCGATGCGGCCGATCATCCGCGCGTGCGCGCCGACTATCCGCTGCTGTCGCAGGCGCTGCTCGCTGGCGCGTCCGCGCAATTGCGCAACATGGCGACCGTCGGCGGCAACCTGATGCAGCGCACGCGCTGCCCGTATTTCTACGACCCCGCGTTCGCGCAATGCAACAAGCGCGAGCCGGGCAGCGGCTGCGCGGCGATCGGCGGCCACAACCGGATGCACGCGATCCTCGGTGCGAGCCCGCAGTGCGTGGCGGTGAACCCGTCGGACATGAGCGTCGCGCTCGCCGCGCTCGATGCGGTCGTGCAGGTGAGCGGCCCGCGCGGTGCACGGCAGATTCCGATCGCGTCGTTTCACCGCTTGCCGGGCGATCGTCCCGATCTCGACACGACGCTCGAACCGGGCGAGCTGATCACCGCGGTGGACTTGCCGCCGCCGCGCTTTGCCGACCATGCGCACTATCTGAAGGTGCGCGATCGCGCGAGCTACGCGTTCGCGCTGGTGTCGGTCGCGGCCGCCCTGCGGATGGACGGCCCGCGCGTCGCCGACGCGCGAATCGCGCTCGGCGGCGTCGCGCACAAGCCGTTGCGTGCAACCGAAGCGGAAGCGCATCTCGTTGGCCGCACGCCGACCGATGCGACGCTGCGCGAGACGGCCGCGCTGGCATTGCGCGATGCGCGTCCGCTCGACGGCAATGGCTTCAAGGTCGCGCTCGCGCAGCGGGCGATCGTCCGTGCGGTCGAAACGGCAGCCGCCATGACGGGAGGTGCCGCATGAACACGATGACGGGACAGCCTCTCGACCGTGTCGACGGTGTACTGAAGGTGACGGGCGGCGCGCACTACGCGGCCGAATTCTCCGATACGCGGCTCGCGCACGCGGTGCTCGTCACGAGCACGATCACATCCGGCAGGATCGAGTCGATCGATGCGGCGCGCGCCCGCGCGATGCCGGGCGTGCTGATCGTGATCACGCACGAGAACGCGATGCGGCTGCCCAACGGCGGCCGGCCGCCGCTGTCGCCGCCGGCCGGGCGCCGCCTCACGTTGCTGCAGGACGACACGGTGCGCTACAGCAACGAACCCGTCGCGGTCGTCGTCGCCGAAACGCTCGAGCAGGCGACCGACGCCGCCCATGCCGTGCAGGTGCGCTATCGCGCGACCGATGCCGTCGCGGATTTCGCGCACGCGAAGCGCGGCGCGCGCATGCCGCCGAAGCAGCAGGGCCGCGCGATGGATACGCAGCGCGGCGACGTCGATGCAGGCCTGCGCGAAGGCGCGGTGCACATCGACGCGACCTATACGACGCCGATGCAGCACCACAACCCGATCGAGCCGCACGCGACGATGGCGCGCTGGGACGGCCCGACGCTCACGCTGCACGATGCGACGCAGGGCGTGTCGGGCGCGAGCACGGCGGTGGCCGCCGTGTTCGGCATCGCACCGGAACACGTGCGCGTGATTTCGCCGTTTCTCGGCGGCGGCTTCGGCTGCAAGGGCTCGTCGTGGTCGCACGTGTCGTTGTGCGCGATGGCCGCGAAGCAGGTCGGGCGCCCGGTTCGCCTCGCATTGACGCGGCCGCAGATGTTCGGCTCGGTCGGCGGGCGGCCGTTCACCGAACAGCGCATCGTGCTGGCCGCCCGCCAGGACGGCACGTTGACGGCGATGCGCCACGACACGATCGCCACCACGTCGACGTTCGAGGACTGGATGGAAATGTGCGGGATGCCGTCGCGGATCATGTACGCGGTGCCGAACCACGCGACCACGCACCGGATCGTGCCGCTGAACGTCGGCACGCCGACGTTCATGCGCGCGCCCGGCGAGGCGTCGGGCTCGTTCGCGCTCGAATCGGCGATGGACGAGCTCGCGTGGCAACTCGGCATGGACCCGGTCGCGCTGCGGCTCGCGAATTACGCGGCGGTCGACCCGCAGGACGGCAAGCCGTGGTCGAGCAACAAGCTGCGCGAATGCTACGAGGTCGGCGCGCGGCGCTTCGGCTGGTCGCGCCGCACCGGCGCGCCGCGCACGCTGCGCGACGGCGACACGCTGATCGGCCTCGGGATGGCGGCCGCCACGTATCCGGCGAACCGCAGCGAAGCGTCGGCGCGGGCGCGCATCCTGCCGGACGGCACGGCCGAGGTCGCGTCGGGCACGCAGGACATCGGCACCGGCACCTATACGGTGATGACGCAAGTCGCGGCCGACGCGCTCGGTTTCGCGCCGCAGAACGTGCGCTTCGCGCTCGGCGACTCGAGCCTGCCGCGCGCGCCGGTATCGGGCGGCTCGCAGTCGGCGGCGAGCGTGGCGCCCGCCGTGCGCGAGGCCGCGCTGCAGGCGCGCGCGAAGCTGATCGCGCTGGCGATCGCCGATCCGGGTTCGCCGCTGCACGGCGCCGCGGCCGATGACGTGACGGTCGACAACGGCTGGGTCGTGCATCGCGGCGAGCCGTCGCGGCGCGATCCGGCCGCGGCGGTGATCGCGCGTGCGGGCGGCCGGCCGATCGACGCGCAGGCGACGACGAAGCCGGGCGACGAGAAGTCGCGTTATGCATCCCATTCGTTCGGCGCGGTGTTTGCCGAAGTGCGCGTCGATGCCGAACTCGGCACGATTCGCGTACCGCGCATCGTCGGCGTCTACAGCGTCGGCCGCCTGCTCAACGCGAAAACGGCACGCAGCCAGCTGATCGGCGGGATGGTGTGGGGGCTCGGCACCGCGCTCGAGGAGGGTTCGCATCTCGACGTGCGGTACGGCCGCTTCACGAACGCGAATCTCGCCGAATATCACGTGCCCGTGAACGCGGACATCGGCGAGCTCGACGTGAGTTTCGTCGACGAAAACGACACGCATTTCAATCCGCTCGGCATTCGCGGCATCGGCGAGATCGGCATCACCGGCGTGCCGGCCGCGATCGCCAATGCGGTCTATCACGCGACCGGCGTGCGGGTGCGCGATCTGCCGATCACGCTCGACAAGGTGGCGATGCCGATGCGCGCGTGAGCGTCGCCGTCGGCGTCAGCGCCGCGGCGTCCTGCGCCGCACTTCGCCGCGCAGCCAGTCGAGCCACGTGCGGATCGCCGCTTCCTGAGGATGGCCGGGGCGCCACACGACGTAGTGCGCGTACACGTCGGCGATGCGCACCGTCGACACGCGCACGAGCGCGCCGTTCGCGAGTTCGGGCTCGATCAGCGAGCGGCGCGCGAGGGCGACGCCGCGGCCTTGCAGCGCGGCGTCGATCAGCGTGTTCGCATCGGTGAAGCGCGGTGCGCGCGCAGATTCGGTGAGGTCGAGCCGCGCGGCCTGGAACCACGGTTCCCACGGCTGCGCGGGATGGCGCAGCAGCGTCGCGCGCACGAGGTCGGCCGGCGTGCGCGGGGCGACGCCGTCGCGATTGCGGTACGCGGGGCTCGCGACCGGAAAGATCGTCTCGTTCATCAGCTTCTCGGCGACGACGCCGGGCCACGTGCCGGGCCCGTAGCGCAGCGCGACGTCGATGCGGTCGCGCTTGCGCAGCGGCGCGAGCGCGACGTTCGGATGCAGCACGATCGCGATGTGCGGGTGTGCCGCCGAGAAGCGCGGCAGGCGCGGCGCGAGCCAGCGCTCGGCGACGCTCGGCAGCACGCTCACGTTCAGCGTCACGTCGCAGGTGCGCGGGCGGCTGCGCACCGTCAGCGCGGGTTCGAACGCGCGTTCGAGCACGCTCAGGCCCTGGCGCACCTGCAATGCGAGCGCGTGCGCGGCATGCGTCGGCGTCGCGCCGTTGCGTTCGCGCGTGAACAGCGGATAGCCGAGCTGCGCCTCAAGCGCGCGGATGTGCTGGCTGACCGCGCCTTGCGTGAGCGCGAGCTCGTCGGCCGCGCGCGTGAAGCTCTGCAGCCGCACGGCGGCTTCGAACGCGCGCAGCGTCTGCAGCGGAGGGAGGTGGATGCGTCGCATGCGGGTATTAGTAACACTAATGTCCGAGCACGACAATTCATCGTTTGTCGCGCATCGGCATGCGTTCCTACACTCGGTTCCGTCTTCCACAGCCCGTCACGCCAAGCCGCCATGAACGCCTATCGTCTCTATCTTTCGCCGGGCGCCTGCTCGCTCGCCGCCCACATCGCGCTGGAGGAAACCGGCGCGCCGTTCGACGTCGAAATCGTCTCGGTGAAGGAGCGGCAGAACCTCGACGCGCGCTATCTCGCGATCAACCCGAAGGCGCGCGTACCCGTGCTCGCGATTCCGGGCGAGCCGCGCGTGCTGACCGAAACGCCGGCGATCCTCACGTATCTCGCACGCCGCTATCCAGACGCGCAATTGCTGCCGCTCGGCGATCCGCTGCGCGAGGCGCGGTGCCACGAATGGCTCGCCTGGCTGGTCGGCTGGGTGCACGGCGTCGGCTACGGCGCGCTGTGGCGGCCCGGTCGCTTCATCGACGATCCGGCGCTGCACGGCGCGGTCAGCGCGCACGGACGCAGCACGATCGACGCCGCGAACGCGTCGATCGAAGCTCTGCTGGCCGACGGCCGCACGTGGGCCGAGCCGGGTGCGCATTCGATCGTCGATCCGTTCCTGCTCGTGCTGTATCGCTGGGGCGTCGCGATCGGGCTCGACATGACGCGGCATCCCGCATGGACCGTGCATGCACAGCGCGAGGCCGAACGGCCGGCCGCGCGGCGTGCGCTGGCGCGCGAGGCGGTTTGACACGGCGGCGCGCGGGCAGCCGGCGGCGCGGCCGTTCCGTGCGGCGGTTCGTTCGGACCGCGAAGTTCGGACGTGTCCAATTGTCATGTCGCACTCAATTCTATTGAATGAGAAGCATTCTCATCAATGGAATGGAGTGAACATGAGCCGTTGTATCCAGTCGAGCGCGACGCCGCCGCGCCGCGCGACCGCATCCGTCGCGTTCGCGATGATGACCTGTGCGGCCGCGCCGGCCTGCGCGGAGGAAGGCGAGCCGCGCCGCGCGCCGCATCTGGACCCGATCGTCGTGCACGGCGCGCGCGACGCCGGGTCGCGCGTCGACCGGTCGGGTTCCGCCAAATATGCGACGCCGCTGCTCGACGTGCCGCAGACGATCACCGTCGTCCCGCGCGCGGTGCTCGACGAACAGCAGGTGCTGAGCTTGCGCGAGGCGCTGTCGAACGTCGCGGGCATCACGTTCAACGCCGGCGAGGGCGGCGGCGGGTCGGGCGATATGTTCAATATCCGTGGTTTCGGCGCGAACGCGAACCTGCAGCTCGACGGGCTGCGCGACAGCGCGCAGAACAATCGCAGCGACCTGTTCAACGTCGAGGCGGTCGAGGTGATCAAGGGGCCGAATTCGGTGTTCGGCGGCGCGGGCACGACGGGCGGCTCGGTGAACCTGGTCAGCAAGACACCGAAGGCCGGCGCGTTCACCGAGGCCGGCACGATGCTCGGCACGTCGGACTACCGCCGCGTGACGCTCGATGCGAACCGGCCGCTGGCCGGCACCGACGGCCGCGCGGCGTTCCGCCTGAATGCGATGGCGCACGTCAACGACGTGCCCGGCCGCGACGACATCCGCAAGCGGCGCTGGGGCATCGCGCCGTCGCTCGCGTTCGGTCTCGGCACGCCGACCCGCGTCACGCTCGGCTATTTCCACCAGTACGACAACAACCTGCCCGACTACGGGCTGCCGGCGCACAACGGCCAGGTGCTGGCCGGCGTGTCGCGCGACCGCTATTTCGGCTGGCGCAATCTCGACCGCGAACGCATCACGTCGGATACGTTCACCGTGAAGGCCGAACACGACGTGTCGTCCGGCCTGAAGGTGCAGAACCTGAGCCGCTATGCGCACCTGAATCGCGACACGGTGATTTCGGCGTCGCACGTGAACCTGCAGGGCCTGCCGCCGGGGCGCTACAAGCCGGCCGGGCCGCAGGGCTATGGCCGCGATGCGTCGACCGCGATGTGGGCGAACCAGACGAACGTCACCAGCGCGTTCTCGACGTTCGGCATCGGGCATACGCTGGTCACGGGCTTCGAGATCTCGCGCGAGACGTACGGCCGCACGACCTATTCGTACGGGCTCAACCGCTTCTACCCGGCCGACGGCTTCGCGCTCGCCGCGCCGCCCGGCGTGTGGCGCGGCCCGGCGCAGCGCCAGGACAGCGCGCGCAACGACACAGCGCTGGTCGTGAAGGCGCTGTACGCGTTCGACACGATCTCGGTGGGCCGCTACTGGGACATCGACGTCGGGCTGCGGCACGACTGGATCGACGGCCGGTCGGAAGGCACCGCGGCCGGCAAGCCCTCCGAGCGCGCGGATACGGCCGATCGGCATCTGAGCACGCGCGCGGGGCTCGTGTTCAAGCCGACCGACAACGGTCGCGCGTATTTCGCGTACGGGACGTCGTTCAACCCGTCCGCCGAATTCCTCGTGACCACCGGCTCCGGCGTGAGCGCGGCGACCGGCGCGCTCGCGCCCGAGAAAAACGAGAGCTTCGAACTCGGTGCGAAATGGGAGGGGCTCGCGGGCATCGCGCTGAACGGCGCGCTGTTCCAGACCGAAAAGAAGAACGCGCGCGAACGAATGGCCGACGGCAGCTATGCGCTCGTGGGCCGGCAACGCGTGCGCGGCGTCGAGCTCGGCGCCGCCGGCAAGGTGACGCCGCACTGGGACGTGTTCGCGAACTACACGTACCTCGCGAGCGTGACGCTCAGCTCGCCGTCGTCGCCGCGGCGCGACGGGCAGGCGCTCGGCAACACGCCGCGGCACGCGTTCAACGTGTGGACGACCTATCGGTTGCCGGCGGGCTGGACGCTCGGCTACGGTTCGCACTTCGTCGGTCGGCGCAACGTGACGTCGCAGGGCGACGGCAAGCTCGGCGCGTACTGGGTGCACAACCTGATGGCGAGCTACGACGTGAGCCGCCGGCTGCGCATCCAGCTGAACGTCGACAATCTGTTCGATCGCGCGTACGTCGAACGCGTGCGGCAGGTGTCGGGCAGCGAATCGCGGTCATCGGCGGTCGAGTTCGGCGACGGCCGTTCGGCGATGCTGTCGGCCGTGTACAAGTTCTGACCGCACCGCGCGACGGCGGCCGCCGCTCGACGCCGTCGGCCGCCGCGCGCGCCCGTCAGCGCGCGAACAGCGGGTAGGTCGCGGCGGCGATCAACGCCGCGGCGAGCCACACCACGCTCCAAGAAGTCGCGGCGAGCAGCGGCGGAATCGCGAGCGGTGTCGCGAACAGGCCGAGGTAGACGACCGTGTTGGCCATCCCGAGCGCGGTGCCCGCGTGGTTCGCACCCGCGAGCGTCGCGAGCTCGGTGTACGCGACGCCGTGCCATGCCGACACGCACACGCCGGCGAACACGAGAATCGCGACGATCGCGGCGAGCGGCACATGCGGGCTGCCGGCCGTCGCGGCCGCGAGCAACGTGAACGACCCGGCCGCGACGAACACGGAACCGCGCAGGTACGCGCGCCGGTTGCCGTGCCGGTCGGTATGGCGGCCGCTCCAGACGCGCATCACCATCGCGCCGAGCTGCAGTGCGACCATCGCCGTGCTGATACCGGCGAGGCCGAGCCGGCCGAAGTCGTGCAAGAACACCGTCGCGAACGTGAGCACCGCGAACTGCGGCGCGCACAGCAGGCCGATGCCGAGCACGATGCGCCACACCGGGCCGCTCGCGAGCGGGTTGCGCGCGTGGCCGGCGGGCTGCGGCTGTGGCACGGCGAGCGGCGTGGCTAGGGACGTGGCGACGTGCGCCGGGGCTGGCGCGGCGGGCGGCTCGTGCAGCCAGCGCCAGGTGAGCGCCGCCGATCCCGCGCACAGCAGCATCAGCGCACCGAACACCGCGGCGAAGCCGGCATGCGACGCGAGCGACGGCAGCAGCGCCGCACCGAGGCCGCCGCCGAGCGGCACGGCCGTCTGGCGGATACTCATCGCGAGCCCGCGTTCGCGCTCGCCGAACCAGCGCATCACCGCGCGCCCGCTCGACCCGTTCACGCTGCCGCCGAGCAGCCCGACGCAGCCCATGGCCGCGACGACCCGCATCAGCGGCGGCACCGCGTGCGCGGTCGGGGCGATCGTGCACATCATCAGCGCGAGCATCGCGGCCGTCGCGACGAGCCCGGTCAGCAGCACGCGGCGGTCGCCGAAGCGGTCGGCGGCGATGCCCCACGGCAGCTCGGACAGCGCGACGCCGAAGCCGAGCGCGCCAAGCACGAGGCCGAGTGCGCCGTTGTCGAGGTGGTAGGCCGAGCGCATCCAGACGGCCGTGGTCGGAATGCCGGCCGCGGCAGCCGAAAAGCTCAGGTTCGCGGCGACGCCGGCGCCCAGCACGCGCCAGCGATGGGCCGGCCCGCGCACGTCGCGGGCAATCGAAGAGGGGGAAGCGATGCACGAGGTATCCATGACGGAGGCCCGATTCGAAGTTGACGTCCACAGTCTGGCGGCCTACATTTGTCCTGAAAATCGGAAAGTTTTTGATGAATCGTTCGATAAATCAGGATGATTGAGATGCCCGAACACGACATTGCGCGCGACGGCGGCGAGCCGCTCGCGGGCGCCGACGCGGCGCTGGCGCGGCCCAACTTCGACGTCGCGGCGTTGCGCAGCCTCGTCGCGGGCGTGGATCTCGGCAGTTTCGCGAAGGCGGCCGACCGCGTCGCGCGCTCGTCGTCGGCGGTGAGTGCGCAGATCCGCAAGCTCGAGGAGCAGGCCGGCACGCCGCTGTTCGTGAAAGCCGGGCGCGGGCTCGCGCTGACCGACGCCGGCGACGCGATGCTGCGCTACGCGCAGCGGATGATCGAGCTGAACGACGAGGCGGCCGCGGCCGTGCGCGGCGTGAAGCTCGACGGCTGGGTACGGGTGGGGCTGCAGGAGGATTTCGGCGAGGCGATCCTGCCGGACGTGCTCGGGCGGTTCGCGCGCGCGCATCCGAAGGTGAAGATCGAGGCGCGCGTGGCGCGCAATGCCGACCTGCTCGACCGGCTCGATGCGAACCAGCTCGATCTGGCGCTCGTGTGGGGCGATCCGGCGTCGGCGGCGCTCGTGTCGCGGGCGGGGATCGACGGCGAAGCGATCGCGCACGTGCCGATGCAATGGATCGGCGCGGTGGCGGGCGGGGGTGTCGGGATGCCGGATGGCGGCGGGGATGCGGGTGGGGAGGGCGGTGTCGGCGAAGCGGGCGGTCGTGCGGTGCGGGGGACGGACGAGCCGTTGCCGCTCGTCGTGTTCGACCGGCCGTGCCGGTTCTTCGGCGCGGCGACCGATGCGCTCGACCGCACCGGCGTGCCGTGGCGCGTCGCGTTCACGACGCCGAGCCTGGCCGGGCTATGGGCGGCCGCGGCGGCCGGCCTCGGGCTGACGGTGCGCTCGCATTACGGGCTGCCCGCGTCGGTGCGCGTGCTGGATGCCGCGTCGTGCGGGCTGCCGGCGCTGCCGAGCCTGCCGCTGATCCTGCTGCGACGCACGTCGTCGGCGACGCCGACGGTCGAGCGGCTCGCGCGGATCGTGACGCAGGCGGTGCGGGGAGCGACGGAGCAGGCGCTTGCCGCGTGATTCCTATGCCGCGGCGGCGTCCGGCTCGATCGCCTCGAGCCCCGCACAGAGCTTCTCCAACCGCGCCCGCAACGCGTCGCTCGCCGGCACGAACGGCAGCCGCAACCCGTCCTCGCACCATCCTTGCGCGGCGAGCACGGCCTTCACCGGCGCCGGGTTCGGTTCCGCGAACAGCGCCGCGACGAGCGGCTGCAGCGCGACCGACAGGCGCCGCGCGTCGGCGAGCCGCCCGTCGCGCAGCCACGCGTGAATCCGCACATGCCATTCGGGCAGCACGTGCGCGCTGCTCGCGATCGCGCCGTGCGCGCCCGCGCACATCGCCGCGAAGTTCTGGTTGTCGTCGCCGGACAGGATCGCGAGCGGCGTGTCGTGTACCAGCCGGCTCATCCGGTCGAGCGTGCCGCCGCATTCCTTGATGCCCGCGACGCGCGGATCGCGGGCGAGCGCCTGCAGCGTGTCCAGTTCGACGTTCACGCCGGTGCGGTACGGGATGTTGTAGACGAGCACCGGCAGGTCGGCCGCGTCGACGATCGCTTCGACATGGCGGCGGATGCCGTCCTGCGTCGGCCGCACGTAGACGGGCGGCGTGACGAGCAGCCCGTCGGGCCGCAACGCCGCGAGTTCGCGCGCGCGGGCGGCCGCGAAATGCGTTGCGCTCGCGGTCAGCCCGACGACGATCGGCAGCCCGGGCGCCGCGTCGCGCAGCGTCGCGAACACCGCGTCCTGTTCGCGCGCGTCGAGCAGCACGCCTTCACCGGTCGTCGCACCCGCGACGAAGCCCGCGATGCCTGCGGCCGCATAGTGGCGCGCGAGTCGCGCGAGCGCGGCATGGTCGACTTCGCCGTGGTGGAACGGCGTGATGATCGGCAGCCAGATACCTTCGAAACGTGTGTTCATGCAAAGCCTCATGGTGGAAACGGAGTGGGAAGGAACCGTTCCGCCGGCGGAGTGCCGGAGCGAGGCGTGCGAGCAAGGAGAAAGAAACGACCTGCGGGCATCCCGTCCGGCATTCGCCTGACGGGACGCGACGTCCCCGTCAGTCGAGGAGTCGTTTTTTCAGTTTCAGCCCGGCCGCGCGCGCACCTGCCGCGACGGCGGCGAGGATCGAGGGCGAGCGCAGGAAAGCGGACATGGATGAACCGTGAGTGGGCTGAGCGGCGATCTTAACACCGGGGCGGCGGCGCGCGCGAGCCCCGGCCGTCGTTTAGCATATTTCGAGATTTGCTTTCCACGACTGATTGGAAGGCGCGCCGCGGCCGGCCGCTAGAATGCCCGCTTACGTTTCGATGACAGCGCGTACGCGGGCGGTCACGCACATTCACCACCACTGGAAACGGGGCATATCACGATGGCAAGCATCAAGGGGATCGGTCGCTGGCTGCACACGGGCGCGGCGGCGGCGCTGGTCGTGGCGGCGACGGCCGCGCACGCGGACACGTCGATCCTGAACGTGTCGTACGACGTGACGCGCGAGCTGTACAAGGACATCAACGCGAGCTTTGCCGCGGCCTACAAGCAGAAGACCGGCGAGACGGTCACGATCAAGCAGTCGCACGGCGCGTCGAGCGCGCAGGCGCTGTCGGTACTGCAGGGGCTGCAGGCCGACGTCGTGACGATGAACCAGCCGAACGACATCGACCTGCTCGCCGAGCGCGGCCAGCTGCTGCCGAAGGACTGGCGCGCGCGTTTCCCGGACAACAGCTCGCCGTACTCGACGACGATGGTGTTCCTCGTGCGCAAGGGCAACCCGAAGGCGATCAAGGACTGGAGCGATCTCGCGAAGCCGGGCGTGCAGGTGATCATCGCGAACCCGAAGACGTCGGGCAACGGCCGCTATGCGTATCTCGCCGCGTGGGGCTTCCAGAAGCAGAAGGGCGCGACCGACCCGCAGGCGCTCGACTTCGAGAAGGCGATCTTCCGCAACGTGCCGGTGCTCGATTCGGGCGGCCGCGGCGCGACGACGACGTTCACGCAGCGCGGCATCGGCGACGTGCTCGTCACGTTCGAGAACGAAGTCGCGCTGATGGACACGGGCGCATCGGGCGCGCAGTTCGACGCCGTGTATCCGTCGGCGAGCATCCTCGCGGAGCCGCCCGTCGCGGTCGTCGACAAGGTGGTCGACAAGAAAGGCACGCGCAAGGTCGCGCAGGCGTATCTCGACTACCTGTACACGCCGGAAGCGCAGGAGATCATCGCGCAGCACCATCTGCGCCCGCGCGACGCGGCCGTGCTGAAGAAGCATGCGGCCGAGTTCAAGGCGCTGAAGACGTTCAGCGTCGAGCAGGTCTTCGGCAGCTGGGCGAACGCGCAGAAGACCCATTTCGCCGACGGCGGCACGTTCGACCAGGTGATCGTCGACCGGAAGTGATCGCGGCGCGCGCCACGCGCGACCCCGCATGACGATTTAGCCGGCCGCTCGTGCGGCCGGCTTTTTTTGCGGCTGCGCGGCGGCTTCCGGTTCCGAAGCGGCCTGCATTCCCGGCCACCGCCGCGCGTGCTACGCTCATCGCCTTCCTGCAACCGGCGCCGCGCGATGAACGTCGATTCGTCTTCCCCAGCCTCCCGCGGCCGTGGCCGCAAGATCTGGTCGGGCACCCGCCCGGTGATCGCGTACGGGATGCCGCCGCTCGGCTGGCGCGACTTCTATCACCGCGCGCTGACGGTGAGCTGGCCCGTGTTCTTCCTGTCGCTCGCGGTGCTGTTCCTGCTGCTCAACAGCGGCTTCGCGATGCTCTATCTGCTCGGCCATGAGCCGATCGCGAACCAGGCGCCGCCCGGCTTCGGCGGCGCATTCTTCTTCAGCGTCGAGACGCTCGCGACCGTCGGCTATGGCGACATGCATCCGCAGACGGTCTATGCGCATCTCGTCGCGACGTTCGAGATCTTCGTCGGGATGTCGAGCATCGCGTTGGCCACCGGGCTCGTGTTCGCGCGTTTTTCGCGGCCGCAGGCGAAGATCCTGTTCGCGCGCAACGCGATCGTGCGGCCGCTGAACGGCCGGATGACGCTGATGGTGCGCGCCGCGAATGCCCGCCAGAACGTGATTGCCGAGGCGCAGGCGAAACTGCGGCTGATGCGCGTCGAAGGCACGCACGAGGGCTACGCGCTGCGCAAGATTCACGACCTGCCGCTCGTGCGCAACGAGCATCCGATCTTCCTGCTCGGCTGGAACCTGATGCACGTGATCGACGAGTCGAGCGCGCTGTTCGGCGAGACGCCCGAATCGCTCGCCGCGCGCGACGCGCAATTGCTGATCACGATCGAGGGTTCGGACGAGACCACCGCGCAGGTCATGCAGGCGCGTCATGCGTGGGCGCATGGCGAGATCCGCTGGCGCCACCGCTATGTCGACCTGATGCACGACGAGGACGGCATCACGCACATCGATTACACGCATTTTCATGAAGTCGTGCCGATCGACGACGACACCGACGAACGCGGTTCGCCGGGCGTGGTGATCGACGCGGACACGTCGGCGCCGGGGCCCGTCGGGCAGGCGTGATCGAGGGCGGCGGGTGCGGCCCCGCTGCGCGTCACGCGTGCAGCAGGCGCGCCGCTTCGCGCTGTTCGATCGCGACCGCGCGGCGGAACGCGTCGCGATCCTCGGCGCGCGCGACGTAGTCGCCGAGCACGCCTTCGTGCGGCAGCAGATGCGCGTCGAACGCGATCTTCAGCGTGCTCGCGAGCAGCAGGTCGGCGGCGGTGAAGCGTTCGCCGACGAGCCAGCGGCTATGGGCGAGCGCTTGCGCGAGGGCGCGCTGCACGCGCGCGATGTTGCCCCAGCCGAACGCGACGGGGTTGCCCGACGCGCCGGTGAATTTCTCGGCCATCGCCGGTTCGAGGCAGGTCGGCGTGAAGAACATCCACTGGAGGAACCGGCCGCGCAGCGGATCGTCGGGCGCGACACCGAGCCCGGCAGCCGAGCAGCGGTCGGCGAGATAGAGCAGCACGGCGCCCGATTCGGCGAACGGCGCGCTGCCGTCGTCGAGCGCGGGCAGCTTGGCCATCGGGTTGACCTGCACGAACGCATCGCTGCCCTGTTCGTGCGAGCGCAGGTCGATCGGCACGAGTTCGTACACCACGCCGATTTCCTCGAGCATCCACAGCGCCCGGAATGCCCGGGTCTTCGGCCAGTAGTAGAGCTTCATCATGCCTCCGCGTTTGGGTGCAGGTGTCGATCCGGTGGATGCTCAAGCGTACCCGAGCGCAGGAGGTTGGGACAGGGGCGCGCGGCGGGGGGCGTCCGGTTCGATTGCATCCGGTGAATCGGGCGAAATACCGCGTAGCGCCTTGCACAATGGGCGTTCAGTGGGTAACTGGTTATATAAAAACTAGTGATGAAAATTCATCGAAATCCCCGGCGTAAATCCGCATGACTACGCGATGCCCGACCCGTTCGGTCGTACCCGCACAGAGGAACGCCATCGCCGTCCGCGATCGCCGACGCATCACCCAACGCCGCACTCACCGGAGCCCCTCTCACGCATGGCAAACGACGACCGCATCACGATCATTCCGCGCAGAACGCCCGAATCGGCGGCCATGGTGGCCGAGGTTCAACGAGCAATGGCGATCACTGCGCGGCTCAACCGCCTGACGTTCGACGATGCGGCGGACGTACGCGCATTGTTCGGTGAACTGATCGGCACGCAGGTTGACGACGGTTTCACGCTGATCCCGCCGTTCTACGCAACGGGCGGCACCGGCATGAAGGTCGGGCGCAACGTGTTCGTCAACCAGAACTGCACGTTCTACGACCTGGGCGGGCTCGAGATTGGCGACGACGTGATGATCGGCCCGAACGTCAGCCTGATCACGTCCGGCCATCCGGTCGAGCCTTCGCGGCGGCGCGATTGCGTGGTCGCGAAGCCGATCGTGATCGGCCGCAACGTATGGATCGGCGCGGGCGCGACGATCATCGGCGGCGTGACGATCGGCGAGAACGCGGTCGTCGCGGCCGCAGCCGTCGTCACCCGGAACGTTCCGCCGAATACGCTGGTCGGCGGCAATCCGGCGAAGATCATTCGAGCGATTGCGGAATAAAGTCGCCCGGGCCCGCGTGCCGGCGTGATGAAGCGTCGACGGAGGGATGTGGACAACCCTCCGCCAGAGCGAGTCGAAACGCTGTGCATTTGAACGGTGAGTGTGCCGCTGAGGCCGTCCGGACAAGCCATTGCGGCATTTCGCGGTTGTCGCGCGCCGGGTCGTCCGTCGATCGGCAGATGAAGATCTGGTCGTGCGCCCGGTTGTGGATATCCGGGCATCGAAACGAGTCGGCGACCTGTGGTTTTCACAGGTGAGGAGACCGGACGGTGCGCGAGACATCAAGCGGGTTGTGGACAACTCGCGGCAAGACGAAGCGAAATGCTGTGAAATTCAACGGTGAGTGTCGCGCCCGATCTGGCGGTGCGCCCGCACTGGCGTGGGTTTCCAGCCGTTGCCGTGGCTCGGGGCGACGCGCATTCTAGCCGAATGGCGTGAATGCGTGACCATCACCTCCGGGCCGCGCGACGTCGATATCCGGCTCCGGCCCCCAATCGAAGGGCTGTGCATTCTAACGGTGAGCGCAGGCGCGCGGTTCGCAACGTGCGGATTTCGATGCGCCGGTCGCCTTCTCCAGCGACTCGGCACGCTGTGTAATTCAATGGTGAGCGTCAGCTCGCGATCGGCGTGCAGCCCGTCAGGATGCGGCCGTTGGACCGCCGATGCCGCGCGAAACGGTGTTTCTGTCAGGTTCGAGCGCAAGAGCGGGAGCAACGACGATGTGCATGCTCGTGTGGATATCCGTCCGCCGAAACGACTCGCGGCACTGTGTATTTCGACGGTGAGCATCGGCGCCCGATCGGGTGATGAGCCGCTTCCGGCATGGATTGCCCGTCGTCGGTACCCTTCGAAGCGTGCCTTTGCCATACATCGGGGAGCGCCCGTCCATGTGGATATCCAGCCCACTCAAACACTCGAAGCGCTGTGGTTTTCAACGGTGAGGGTGCGCGGATGGTCACGAGGCAATGCAGATCCGGACGTGGACAACTGCCACCGCAGCCAGTCGAAGCCCAGGGTATTCGAACGGTGAGTGCGAAAGTCGGACCGACGAAACGCGCGATTTCCCATGTGGATATCCACCGCCGCAACCCACTTGCCGCGCTGTGAATTTCAACGGTGAGCGTCGCTGCCCCGAGTGCCCTGCATGCCGATTCCGGATGTGGACATCCCGCCCCCGACGCCACTCGAAACGCTGTGCAATCGAACGGTGAGCGCGCGAGCCCGGTCGGCCGAAGGGCGCGACATTGTGGACATCCGTCGCCGCCGATCAATCGGAATCCTGTGCATTTCAATGGTGAGAGTGATGGTCCGATGCCGCTGAAACCCTTGTCGCACGGGCGTCGAGCGGCATTCTCCGGCCAAGCTGCGCGCCTGACGGCCCGCGCCGCCTTTTCCGCCAGACTGCCCGACCGCTGCGAAGCACCGACCCATCCCACTCCGGCACCCCGCGCGAAAACTCTCTCAAATCCCGCTAAAAAGCTGCACAGTTTTTCTCACCGCACGCCGGTCCGAGCAAGATGAGAAAAAACATTCTCGGCGGCGCGCGAAAAAATAGAGCCATTCGCTGCCGCACTCATGCGTCACCCGGCGCCCGCCGCGCACGGCCGAGAACAGCACAACAGCACAATCCGGAGACTTCCCCACATGACCGCCCGCCTGCCCGTCGACGGCCCGCCCGCCCTGTCCGACTACCGCCTGACCGACAACCTGACCGCGACGCGCGGCCGGATCTTCCTGACCGGCACGCAGGCGTTGATCCGCCTGCTGCTGATGCAGCGCACGGTCGATACCGAGCAAGGTCTCAACACGGCCGGCTTCGTCAGCGGCTACCGCGGCTCGCCGCTCGGGATGGTCGACCAGCAGCTGTGGAAGGCGAAGAAACTCCTCGACACGAGCGGCGTGCACTTCCTGCCCGCGATCAACGAGGAACTCGGCGGCACGGCCGTGCTCGGCACGCAGCGGGTCGAGGCCGACCCCGAACGCACGGTCGAGGGCGTGTATGCGATGTGGTACGGCAAGGGCCCGGGCGTCGATCGCGCGGGCGACGCGCTGAAGCACGGCAACGCGTACGGCTCGTCGCCGCATGGCGGCGTGCTGGTCGTCGCCGGCGACGATCACGGCTGCGTGTCGTCGTCGATGCCGCACCAGAGCGACTTCGCGATGATGGCGTGGCACATGCCGGTCGTGAACCCGTCGAACATCGCCGACATGCTCGAATTCGGCCTGTACGGCTGGGCACTGTCGCGCTACTCGGGCGCATGGGTCGGCTTCAAGGCGATCTCGGAAACGGTCGAGTCCGGCTCCACCGTCGACCTCGATGCGTTGCAGACGCGCTGGCCGGCGCCGGCAGGCTTCACGCCGCCGGCGGGCGGCCTGCACAACCGCTGGCCCGACCTGCCGAGCCTCACGATCGAGGCGCGCCTCGCGGCGAAGCTCGACGCGGTCCGCCATTTCGCGCGTGCCAACAGCATCGACAAGTGGATCGCGCCGAGCACGCACGCGAACGTCGGCATCGTCACCTGCGGCAAGGCGCACCTCGACCTGATGGAAGCGCTGCGCCGCCTCGACCTGACGGTCGCCGATCTCGACGCGGCCGGCGTGCGAATCTACAAGGTTGGCCTGTCGTATCCGCTCGAAATG
This sequence comes from Burkholderia sp. LAS2, assembly GCF_018417615.1. NCBI lineage: Bacteria > Pseudomonadati > Pseudomonadota > Betaproteobacteria > Burkholderiales > Burkholderiaceae > Burkholderia > Burkholderia sp. LAS2. The sequence goes on along the minus strand of NZ_CP071052.1, from coordinate 211,045 downwards.
ACACGGATCGAAACCTTCGTCGACGGTCTGTCGGAAGTGCTCGTCATCGAGGAAAAGGGGCCGGTGATCGAGCAGCAGATCAAGGATTACCTGTACAACCGCACCGAAGGCGCGCGCCCGCGCGTGCTCGGCAAGCACGATGCGGCGGGCGCGTGCCTGCTGTCCGAACTCGGCGAACTGCGTCCGTCGCGCATCCTGCCGGTGTTCGCCGACTGGCTCGCGCGGCACAAGCCGGCGCTCGACCGCCGCGAGCGCGTCGTCGATCTCGTCGCGCCGCAGATCCTGTCGAACGAGGCCGATGCGGTGAAGCGCACGCCGTACTTCTGCTCGGGCTGCCCGCACAACACGTCGACGAAGGTGCCCGAAGGCTCGATCGCGCAGGCCGGCATCGGCTGCCACTTCATGGCGTCGTGGATGGAGCGCGACACCACCGGCCTGATCCAGATGGGCGGCGAAGGCGTCGACTGGGCCGCGCACGCGATGTTCACGAACACGAAGCACGTGTTCCAGAACCTCGGCGATGGCACCTACTTCCACTCGGGCATCCTCGCGATCCGCCAGGCGGTCGCCGCGAAAGCGAACATCACGTACAAGATCCTCTACAACGACGCGGTCGCGATGACGGGCGGCCAGCCGGTCGACGGCAGCATCTCGGTGCCGCAGATCGCGCGGCAGGTCGAGGCGGAAGGCGTGTCGCGCTTCGTCGTCGTGTCCGACGAACCGGAGAAGTACGACGGCCATCACGGGCAGTTCCCGACCGGCACGACGTTCCATCACCGCAGCGAACTCGATGCGGTGCAGCGCGAATTGCGCGAGACGCCGGGCGTCACCGTGCTGATCTACGACCAGACCTGCGCGGCCGAGAAGCGCCGCCGCCGCAAGAAGGGCGAATTCCCCGACCCGGACAAGCGTCTGTTCATCAACGACGCGGTGTGCGAAGGCTGCGGCGACTGCGGCGTGCAGTCGAACTGCCTGTCGGTCGAGCCGCTCGAGACGCCGCTCGGCCGCAAGCGCCGCATCGACCAGTCGTCGTGCAACAAGGACTATTCGTGCGTGAACGGCTTCTGCCCGAGCTTCGTGACGGTCGAAGGCGCGGCGCTGAAGAAGGCCGCTGGCGCGGCGTTCGACGAAGCGGCGCTCGCCGCGCGCGTCGACGCGCTGCCGGTGCCGGCCACGCACCTCGACGCGGCGCCGTTCGACATGCTCGTGACGGGCGTCGGCGGCACGGGCGTCGTGACGGTCGGCGCGCTGATCAGCATGGCCGCGCACCTCGAAGGCAAGAGCGCGTCGGTGCTCGACTTCATGGGCTTCGCGCAGAAGGGCGGCTCGGTGCTGTCGTTCGTGCGGATCGCGTCGAGCGACCGCTGGCTGAACCAGGTGCGCATCGATACGCAGCAGGCCGACGTGCTGCTCGCGTGCGACATGGTCGTCGGTGCGAGCGCCGAGGCGCTGCAGACGGTGCGTCACGCGCGCACGCGGATCGTCGTCAACACGCACCGGATCCCGAACGCGTCATTCGTGCAGAACCCCGACGCGAACCTGCATGCGGATGCGCTGCTCGAGAAGATGCGCCACGCGGCCGGCGACGGCTACCTGTCGAGCTGCGACGCGCAGGCGCTCGCCGCGAAGTTCCTCGGCGATTCGATCGGCGCGAACATCCTGATGCTCGGCTACGCGTGGCAGCTCGGCCTCGTGCCGGTGTCGCTCGCCGCGATGATGCGCGCGATCGAGCTGAACAACGTCGCGGTGCCGATGAACAAGCTCGCGTTCTCGATCGGCCGGATGGCGGCCGGCGACGCGGCGAGCCTCGATGCGTTGTGGAACGCACGTCACGCGGTGGCCGCCCACGTGGCGCCGGAGACGCTCGCCGAGCTGATCGCCGATCGCGAGGCGCGTCTCGACGCGTACGGCGGTGCGCGCTACGTCGAGCGCTATCGGGCACTGGTGAACGTGGCGCGCGCGAAGGGCGACGACGCGCTGACGCGCGCGGTTGCGACGACGTTCTACCGGCTGCTCGCGGTGAAGGACGAATACGAAGTCGCGCGGCTGTACACGGACGACGCGTTCCGCACCGCGCTCGAAGCGCAGTTCGAAGGCGTGCCGGGGCAGACGTACCGCGTGAAGTTCAACCTGGCGCCGCCGACGGTCGCGAAGGCCGGCAGCGACGGCAGCACGCCGAAGAAGCGCGTGTTCGGCCAGTGGATGTGGCCGGTGCTCGGCATGCTCGCGCGCGTGCGCAGCCTGCGCGGCACGTGGCTCGATCCGTTCGGCCGCACGGTCGAGCGGAAGATGGAGCGCGCGCTGGCCGACGACTACGAGACCACGCTCACGCGTGCGCTCGCCGTGCTGACCGCCGGCAATGCGGCGCAGGTCGTGCAACTGGCCGACCTGCACGCGCGCGTACGCGGCTTCGGCCACGTGAAGGTGCGCAACCTGGCCGGCGTGAAGCGCACGGAACGCGAGCTCGCGCTGCAGCTCGGCATCGACGCGGCGACGAGCGCGGCCGTTCAGCACGCGCTCGACGAGATGAAGGGCGCGGGGATGCTGAAGGGGATTCCGGTCGTCGTCGCGAAGTAACGCGAACGCGCGGCGCGGCAATCGGGTGCCGCGCCACGCGACGGCTGGCGGGCGCGTCGGCTCGCGGCATCCTCGCCCGCGTCGCTCTTGCCGCCTACGCGACGCGATTGCCGGCGATGCAGCGCGAGTAGTACGCGAGACTGCGTTTCGGCAGGCGTTCCTGCGTTGCCGGGTCGACGTGGACCAGCCCGAATTTCTTCGCGAAGCCGCTCGACCATTCCCAGCTGTCCATGCCGGCCCAGCAGAACAGTCCGCCCAGGCGGACGCCCTGCCGATACGCATCGTGCGCGGCGTTCAGATAGCGCGCGAGATAGTCGATGCGCGGGCCGTCGTCGACGAAACCGCCGCTTGGCGCGGGTTCGGCGATCGCGAACCCGGTCTCGGTGACGAGGATGCGCGGTGCGCCATAGTCGCGGTGGACGCGCAGCAGCATCTCGGACATCCCGTACGGCTCGACCGGGTAGCCCATCGTCTGGATTTCGTTTGCCGGGCTGGCGGCCAGCGTGAAACCCGTGCCGCCGGCGTTGGCCTTCACGTAGAAGCAGTTGTAATACTGCACGCCGAGAAAATCCGGGTTCGCGGCGATCGTCGTCATGTCGCCCGGCCGGACGAGCGGCGCCAGCGCCGTCTGCAGCTCTGCCGGATAGCCCTTGCCGTACAGCGGATCGAGAAACGCGCGATGCCAGATCGCATCGAACTGCGCGGCGGCGGCCTGGTCGGCGGCCGAATTCGTCACCGCGAGGACGGGCCGCCCGCTGATCGTCGTGCCGATCTGCGCGGCGCCCCGCACGTTCGCGCGCACGGCCTGGAACATCAATCCCTGCGCGAGATTCTGATGGTGGATCGCGGCGAACATCGCCCCCATCGACTGCGCACGCGGCGGCGATGCGCCGTACGCGTAGCCCGACAGCGCGACGCCGTTCGGTTCGTTCAGCATCATCCAGTGCTTGACGCGATCGCCGACGCGGCGCGCCACGATCTGCGCGTAGTCGGCCAGCCGGTACGCGATGTCGCGGTCGCGGAAATCGCCGGCCCATACGGGGATGTCCCAGTGAAACAACGTCAGGTACGGCGTGAGGTTGCGCGCCAGCATCGCATCGACCATGCGGTCATAGGTGGCAAGCCCCGCTTCGCTCGGCGTGCCGGCGCCGTCCGGCTGCACGCGCGGCCATGCGGTCGAGAAACGGAACGCCCGGACGCCCGCGTTCGCGAGCAGCGACAAGTCGCCCGCGTAGCGTTGCTCGAATTCGATGCAGCGTGCGTTCGTCGAGCCGTCGGCGATCGTGCCGGGCTGGTCGGCGAACACATCCCAGTTGCTTCGGCCTCGGCCGTCGCGGCTTTCGATTTGCGGCGCCGCGGTGGCGACGCCCCACACGAAATCGTTGGCGAAGCGGGCCGATGCGTCCGCGGAGTCGATCGAATCGCCGCCGCAGGCGGACAGCATGCCGCTGCCGAGGGCGGCGGCGCCTTGTGCGAGAAAGCGTCGCCGGCTCTGGAGCGAGAGGGGTTTGATCATGGGTTCGGTCGTTTCGCGCGGAATGACGTGCGCATTTTGATTAGGAGAGCAATTAAATGGGCATGGAGCCGGGGACACTTCGCATGCATCGCATCAACGATTCCGTGCGGCCCCGGTTAGCGATGACACGTGACGAGACCGATTTGCATGGCGTCGATCGTCTCGACGCACGAGCGGGAATCGGTATCGCGTCGGCGTGCAGAAAATAATAAGGATGTATTGTTTAATTTTTTTGAAAGCCGCTGAAGACCGCGCCGCGCATGCATCGGCCAAAACAACGAGGCCGAGCGCCGTATGACACGGGGCTCGGCCTCGGGCTGCCGGCAGGCAGGGGCTTCACACGTGGCTGCACGGTCGGCGCACCGCGCTGCCTTACTGTCAGACGATCCCTTTCTTGCGCGTCGACAGCGCGGTTTCCGACAGGTCGATCTCGCGAATCAGCTTCGTCAGCGTCTCGTCGGAAATCTTGCTGTCGCCGCGCAGCCGGTACAGCGCCGAGCGTTCCGCGCGCACGGCCGCGATCCGCATCTGCAGCTCCATCGTTTCGGCCTGCTTCGCTTCCGCGCGCGGCGTGGGGCCGTCGTCGGCCAGCGCGGCGAGCCGTCGGCGGTATTGATCCATCACGCGTGCGGAGATGTCCGCGCAGCGCGCCGCGCCCGATTCGTCGAGATCGGTCGAGATCGCGTCGTGCGACGCATCGATCGCGCGGATCGCGGCCTGCGCGGCGGCCGAGCGTGCGATGCGCTCCTCGTCGCCGAGCGGGTTGCGCGACGAGCGCACGCCGCGCAGCAGCAGGCCGATCACCGCGACGATCAGCGAGCCGAGGATCACGGCCGACGCGATGAAGACCGCGGTGTCGCGGCCCGGCAGCGGCGCGCCGTCGGACAGCGCGACCGGGATCGACAGCACGCCGGCGAGCGTGACCGCGCCGCGCACGCCGCCGACCGTCATCACCGCGATCGTGCGCACGCCGGCCATCGTGCCGGCGAGGCCATGGCGCGCGGCGCGGCGGCTCGCGAACCAGCGCAGCAGCCACACCCACAGGAAGCGGATCGCATACAGCGCGAGCATCATCGCGCACACGTTGAAGATCATCCGGCCGACCAGCGCGTCGCTCGTATGGTGCGCGTCGACGAGCGCACGGCCGATGATGTGCGGCAGCTGCAGCCCGAGCATGATGAACACCATGCCGTTGAACACGAACTCGATCAGCGCCCACGTGCTTTCGGCGCGCACGCGCGACGCGACGGTGCTTTTACGCGAGAAGCTCGTGTAGTTCATCATCATCCCGGCCGACACGGCCGCGAGCACGCCCGACAGGTCGAGGTGCTCGGCGAACAGGTAGGCCGCGAACGGCACCAGCAGCGTCATCACGATGCCGGGCGCCGGGTCGCCTTCCTGCTCGGCATTCAGGAAGCGCGTCGACAGCGCGCTGAACAGCCACGCGACGATCGCGCCCGTCGCGAGCCCGCCGGCCGCGACGATCACGAACGTGACCGACGCGGCGCGCAGCGAGAATACGCCCGTCAGCGCGGCCGCGATCGCGAATTTCAGCGCGACGAGGCCCGACGCGTCGTTCATCAGCGCCTCGCCTTCGAGGATGTGCATCAGTTGCGGCGGAATGCGACCCTTGCCGGCGATCCCGGACAGCGCGACCGCGTCGGTCGGCGACAGCACCGCCGCGAGCGCGAACGCGATCGGCAGCGGCAACTCGGGAATCAGCCAATGCGCGAAGTAGCCGACTGCGAGTACCGTCATGAACACGAGCCCGAACGCGAGCATCAGGATCGCGCGGCGCTGCAGGTAAAGCTCGCGTTTCGGAATCCGCCAGCCGTCCGCGAACAGCAGCGGCGGAATGAACAGCAGCATGAAGATCTCGGGGTCGAACGTGACGTGCAGGTTCAGCTTCGGCCACGCGAGCATCGCGCCGAACGCGATCTGCATCAGCGGCAGCGGCAGTTGCAACGGCAGGAGACGCGTGACGGCGCCGGACAGCGCGACGGTCAGCAGCAGGATGAGGACTGTGAAAACGATTTCCATCGAGACGGCGAATAACGCGGAATGAAACGATCGTACGGAGTGTAGCGTGTCGGCGTAACGGGTGCGCTCGAGTGGCCGGTGCGTGCGCACGGGAATGGTGCGTCGAACACGCGCCACGGTGGTGCGGCCGCCCGGCACAGCCGCATGGCGCACGGGTTGTCGGCACCTCGCACGGAGCTTGCTTGAGGGAGAGCAGCCGCCCGGCTTGCGCCGGGTCACCGAGGGTCCAACCAATGACATGGCGCGCCGTCCCGTTCGTCGTTTTCGCCGGACGCCGGACGTCGCGTTCGACTGCATCACCAGGAGGAAGGTATGACGATCGTGCAACAGGAGCGTCCGGCCGCCGCGTCGCCGTACCGGTTCGAGCGGGAGATGAGCTCGGGCTTGGAACGGCTGGCGACGCAGCACCGCGACCTGACGCTCACGACCGTGTTCCAGCCGATATTCAGCCTGTCGCACCAGCGTGCGGTGGGCTACGAGGCGCTGCTGCGCGCGCACGATGCGCTCGACCGCGCCGTGTCGCCGCTCGACGTGTTCGGCGAAGCCGCGCGCCGGGACGAACTGCTGCAGCTCGACCGGCTCGCGCAGGCGCTGCATCTGGAGAACTTCGCGCTGCTCGGCGCGGAGCGCGAGTGGCTGTTTCTCAACGTCCATCCGGGCGTGCTCACCGATCCGTTCCAGGCGGCCGCGCTGCTCGCGAACCTGAAACGGCTCGGCATGCCGCCGCGGCGCATCGTGCTCGAAGTGCTCGAACAGCGCGCGGAGGACGTCGAGCGGCTCGCGGAGGCCGTGCGCGAGTTCCGCACGCACGGCTTCCTGATCGCGCTCGACGATTTCGGCGCGGGTCACTCGAACCTCGAACGGATCTGGCAGCTGAACCCGGACATCGTGAAGCTCGACCGGATCATGCTGTCGCACGCGGCGCACCGCACGGGGCTCACCGCGATCCTGCACGGGCTCGTGACGCTGCTGCACGAGGCCGGCAAGCTGGTGCTCGTCGAAGGGATCGAGACCGAGCACGAAGCGCAGATCGCGCTGTCGTGCGAGGCCGATTTCGTGCAGGGCTACTACTTCGGCCGCCCGGCGCCGGGGCTGCCCGACAGCGCGGCCGCGACCGGCTGCATCGGCGAGCTGACCGAGCGCTTTCGTCAGCAGACCGAAGCGCGCGAGCGGCGCGACGCGCAGCGGCTCGCACCGTACCTGCGCGCGTTCGAACGGGCGGCCGAGCGCCTCGCGGGCGGCGAGCCGCTCGACGAGGTGTGCTGGAACTTCCTCGCGCTGGACGCGGCCGCACGCTGCTTCCTGCTCGACGCGCAGGGCCGGCAGTCGGGCCGCAACGTCGTGCTGCGCGCCGATCGCGCGCTCGCCGAGGCGCGCTTTTCGCCGCTGGCGGACGCGCAGGGCGCGAACTGGCTGCGCCGGCCGTATTTCCGCTCGGCGATCGCCGAACCGGGGCGCGTGCAGGTCACGCGGCCGTACCTGTCGATCAACGAGGCGCAGCCGTGCGTGACGCTGTCGGTGGCCGTGCGCGTCGGCGATGCGCAGCGCGTGCTGTGCGGCGATATCGACTGGATCGACGAGGACGCGCAAGCGGCGTAGCGGCACACGGTCGGGATGCGGCGACCCACGGCGCGGGGGCGGCCGTTGCGTTCGCCGCGCGCTTCCCCGACAATGGCGCGACCGCGGCCGTCGTGACCGCGCGCGCCGTCCCGGGGGCCACCATGGCGGCGAATATAAAAGGAAAACGCCATGAAGCGACCGATTTCGCTGACCATCCTCGCGTGGATCATCATCGTGACCAACGCGATCACCTGCGTCTATACGCCGTTCTCGATCGGCATGCCGACCACCCAGGCGCTGATGTCGCACTACCTGCTGCCCGTGTGGGCGACGTTCGGCATCAGCATGATCGTCGAGGCCGCGAATGTCGTGATCGGCATCGCGATCCTCAAGGGGCGCGAATGGTCGCGCAACGCCTATATCGTGACGTTCGTGTTCGGCATCGCGTTCTCGTTGATCAACATGCCGGCGTCGATGCTCGCAGTGCTGATCCCGGGCGTCCTGCTGTTCGCGGTGTTCGTCTACCTGCTGTTCCGGCGCCCGGCGACCGCGTATTTCCGGCAGGCCGTTGCGTGAGCGTCGTGCGCAACGCGCTGGCGATCGTGCTGTTCTCGATCGCCGGCTTCTGCGTGATCGCCGCGCAGATGGTCGCGTTCATGAAGGTCGGTCAGGCGGGCGCGACGACCGTATTCGTCGCCGTGCTGTTCGCGGTGTCGGCCGTGCTGCTCGCCGCGGGCATGTTTGCCGGCGCATTCCGGCCGCGTGCGCGCGGCGCGGGCATCGTGCTGCTCGTCGCGGCCGCGACCACCGCCTTCGGGATGATCGGCTGGGCGATGCTCGTGCTCACGCCGGCGATCGTCGACGTGATGCAGCAGCAGGGCGCGTACTTCAACGCGCGCATGTTCCGGTTCGTACCCGGCACCGCCGTCACGGCGTTGTCCGCGCTCGTCGGCGTCTGGCTCGTGCGGCGCGGCTGACGTACCGGGCTGAAATGCGCGGCTGAAGTCTGCGGCGGCCGGCACGCTGGCGTCCGTCGCGCGGCTCGGCTAGGATGCGCGAATTGTCCAGACGATTCGCGGGCCGCCCATGAACCGACATGCCGCTTCTCCCATTCTCCTCGAAGTGATCGCCACGACCGTCGGCGATGCGAAGGTCGCCGCCCGCGCGGGCGCCGACCGCCTAGAACTCGTGACCGCGATCACCGAAGGCGGGCTGACGCCGAGCGTCGGCCTGATCGAGGCCGTCGTGGCCGCCGTGCCGATTCCCGTCAACGTGATCGTGCGTCCGCACAGCCGCTCGTTCGTCTATGACGCCGACGACCTGCGCGTGATCGAGCGCGACGTGCGCGCGGCAGTCGCGGCCGGCGCGAACGGCGTCGTGTTCGGCGCGCTCGATCCGCGCGGCGACGTCGATCTCGGCGCGCTCGCCCGGATCGCGGCCGCCGCCGACGGGCGCGCGCTCACGTTCCACCGCGCGTTCGACGTCGCGCGCGATCTGAACGCCGCGTTCGACGCGCTGCTGCGCGTGCCGGCCGTCACGTCCGTGCTGACGTCGGGTGGCCATCCGTCGGTGCTCGACGCGGTCGCGACGATCACGCGGCTCGTGCGGCAGGCGGCGGGCACGACCTGCACGGTGCTGGCCGGCTCCGGGCTCACGATCGACGCGGTCGGCGATTTCGTGCGCGCGACCGGCGTGCGCGCGGTGCATTTCGGTTCGGGCGTGCGGCCGCGCGGCGAGGTGCTGGCGCCCGTCGACGCGCTGCACGTCGAGCGCGTGCGCGCGGCGCTCGACGGCGCGGCGTCGCACGTGTGACGTACGTTCCGACACCGCACGACACAAACACGACACGACATCATCGGGGAGAGCGGGCCACATGACGGACGCCACGCACGACACGCACGACGGCGCGGACGACGATGCCGCGCCCGGCTGGGACGCGATCGACGCCGCGCTCGCGCGCCTTTATCCGGGGCAGGAGCCGAAGCACTACGGCACGCTGGTCAAGTGGCGGCTCGGCGGCCCCGATCCGCTCGACGGGATCAGCGTGTGGCGGCGCGCGGCGCCCGTGCCGCACTGGCATTTCGTCACGTACGGGCTGAGCGAGCTGTATGCGAAGGAGTCGGACGATCCGGCCGTCAGCGGCTTCGGCTTCGAGCTGACGATGCGCGTCGCGTGCGTGGCTGGCGACGACGAGCCGCCGCGCTGGGTGTTCAGCTTCCTGCAGAATCTCGCGCGCTACGTGTTCCAGAGCGGCAACGCGTTCGACGACGGCCACTGGATGACGGCCAACGGCCCGATCGCGCTCGATACCGATACGGCGCTCTGTTCGATGGGCTTCGCGTTCGATCCGGAGCTGCCGGCGATCGACACGCCGCACGGCCGTCTCGCGTTCCTGCAGGTCGTCGGGCTGACGCTCGACGAGGAACGCGCCGCGAAGCGCTGGCGCACGCGTGCGCTGCTCGACACGCTGCTGCCGCACATGCCGCTGTGGGTGACCGATCTCGTCCGCGCGTCGCTGCTCGAACGCGCGGACGTGCGCGAGCAGGTCGACGCGGGCACGCAGCGCGACGGCTCGGCGAGCGGTTACCTGTTCACCGACGTGCTCGGCTGGGGCACCCGCAAGCGGCTGCTGCGCGCGCCGGTGATCGAGATCACCGTCGGCGCGCGGCAGGTCGACGAACTCGTCACGCTACTGCCGCTGCGGCTGCCGTTCGACCGGCCGTTTCGCCTCGTCGGTCACGACGGCGCGGTGCGGTTCGTGCGCGGCGACGCGAACGGCGTGAGCGACGAAGACGGCACGCTGACGCTGCGGCTCACCGACGCGACGGTGCAGGCGCTGGCGCGCACGCTGAAGCCGCGCGCCGGCGAGTATGCGATCGACGGGCTCGACGGCGTGCGCTGGCGGGTCGAGCCGACGGTGATCCGCGACGCGCAGGGCCATCCGGTGCAGACGATCGGCTAGGGCCGGCGCCGAGCCGCGGCGCGTCACGTGTTGCGCACGAACCAGGTCCGCTTCGCGGTGCCGAGCAGCGCGCGATAGACGAGCCACGACACGACGAAGGTGGCCGGCGCCGACAGCGACGCGGCGAACCCGGTCGCCTGGTTCAGCGCGAGCCCCGCGAACGCGCCCGCGAACCACGCGGTCAGGCCGCCCGGATTGAACACCGGCACGTGCGCGTCGCGGCATTCGACGTCGTCGCCGACGAGCTGCCCGTAGCGCGCCGACAGGATGTGCGCGAGCGCGACGCCGACCCACGCGACGACGAAGATGCCCTGGTACGCGAGCGCTTGCAGGATCCGCGAGAAGATGTCGGCCATCATCAGCGCATAGACGACCGCGCCGACCACGACCGCCCACACGAATTTCGGCGCGCGCACGCCCGCGACCTTCTGGAAGAACGCCTGCATGTTGACGGTCGCGAGGTAGTAGTTCGCGGTATTGATGCGCGACTGCGTGACCCACACGAACAGCAGCCCCCACACGCCCATCAGCTTCAGCAGCGCGAGCACGACCGACACTTCCGACAGCGTGCCGAGCCCGGGAATCGTGCTGACGAGATAGATGCCGGCCGCGCCGTTGACGAGGAACGTGACGAGGTAGAACGGCATCCCGAAGTTGAAGCGGCCGTGATAGCGGGCGTCGGCCTTGCGGCCGAAGCGCGCGTAGTCGAACGTGAACATCATCAGCACCCATACGCCCATGTAGTAGACGAAGCACTGCCACCAGCCGCCGGCCGGGGCGCCGCCCGCCGGCCCGAAATCGAGCCACGCGGCGTGATAGCCGTACTCGGCCGTCGCGAGCCCGACCGCTGCGAGCAACCCGAACAGGTAGAACGGCAGCAGCACGCCGTTGAACTTGTCGAGCCAGTGCTGCACGCTGCCGAACACGAGCGGCACGCTGTAGCAGACGACGATCAGCGCGGCCCACTTGTAGTCGAGCGCCGGAAACTGATGATGCGCGGCGACCGCGATCACCGAGCCCTCGAACACCGCGTAGTAGATCGCCGTCGCGAAGAAGATCAGCGTCGCGAGCGCCGCGCCCGCGCTGCCGAACAGCACGCGCGAGAACAGCGCGACCGACAGGCCGGTACGGATCGCGTAGCGGCTGATGATCGAATTGACGATGCCGTACGAGACGACCGACAGCGCCATCCCGATCAGCGCGTTGCGCGCGCCGTAGGTGAGCGCGAGCGTCGCACCGACGACGATGTAGAACACCGCGCTGCAGACGGCCCACCACGCCATCGTCAGCGCAAAGGGCGGCATGCGTGCGTGATCGGGAATGGCGAGCGTCGACAGGTCGAGATCCTCGTCGGTGCGGGCCTGAGCCAGGTTGGCCATGAGCGTGCTCCTCGATGAGCGAAACAGCGGACGACGTCTGGGCCGCGGCCCATGCGAGCCGCGGGGTTGCCCCGACGTCGGGGCGGGCAACCGGTCCGGCGAAAACGGCGCGCAGGCGTCCCCGCCGCGCCGCGCGCGGCCGCACGGACGGGAAACGGAAGCGAAGGATGAAAGCGGAGGGCGGCGCACGGCGCCCGGCGCGACGGCCGGGCGCGTGGCGCTCAGTCCTTCAGTACGGCGCGCAGCAGCGCGAGGCGCCGCTGGTACTCGCGGCGCGCGGCGAGCGCGTCGGCCATCGTCACGCGCACGAAGCGCGCGCGATGGTTCGGCTGCATCTGGCCGATCAGGTCCATGTCGGCGCTGATGACCGTGCCTATCGTCGCGTAGCCGCCGCCCGACACCGCATCGCGATGCAGGATGATCGGCTCGACCCCGGCCGGCACCTGGATCGAGCCGATCGGATAGCACGCGTCGACGATGTTCGACGGATCGGCCCCGGCGCCGAACGGCTGCTCGCGCGGCCGGAACTGCAGCGGCCGGCCGTTCTTGTAGCGGTAGCCGATGCGGTCCGCCTCGGGCGCGACCGTCCATTCGTCATCGAAGAACGTGTGCGCCGACGCGTCGGTGAGCCGGTAGTGGTACAGCCCCGGCAGCACGCGCAGTTCGACCTGGCTGTCCAGCGGCCGGCTGACCGACGCCGGCAGTTCGCGCCCTTCGCGAAGCGTGCCGCGCGCCGCGCCGATCGGCAAACGGTCGCCTTTCTGCAGGCGCCGGCCCGCGTGGCCGCCGATCGCGCCGAGCGTGTAGGTCGAGCGGCTGCCGAGCACGACCGGCACGTCGATGCCGCCCGCGACGGCCAGGTACGCGCGGGCGCCGCCCTTCACGTAGGCGAACGACAGCACGCTGCCCGCGCGAATCCACAGCGCGACGTTGCAGCGCTGCCCGACGCCGTCGATCTTCGGGGTCATCTCGGCGCCCGTGACGGCGACCAGCGCGTCCGCATGGAACAGCAGCTCCGGGCCGAGCAGCGTGCATTCGAGCACGGCCGCCTGTTCCGGATTGCCGACCAGCAGGTTCGCCGCGCGCGACGCGTACTGGTCGAGCGAGCCCGACGGCGGGATGCCGACGTGGTAGTAGCCTTGCCGGCCCGTATCCTGGACCGACGTCGCGAGGCCGGGTTTCACGACCTCGATCAGGTTGTGCGCGTCAGCGGGCATGCAGCACCTCGACGAGAGAACGGTTGACCGCATCGGGATCGCGCCGGAACGCGTCGAGCGAGAATTTCACGGGGCGCACGCGCAGCGAGAAGGTACCCGCTTCGACGGCCGCCACCGCGGCGTCATAGGCGTCGCGATCGATCGGCTGGAACTTCACGATGTCGCCGGGCCGGAAGAACACCATGAAATCGCGCAGGTAGTCGAGCCGCTGCGCGGGATCGAAGATCGGCGCCGGCGTCACGCCGAACATCTGGTAGCCGCCCGCGCCGCGCACCGAGTAGATGCAACCGAAGCAGCCGCCGTGGCCGACCGTCAGCTTCGGCGTGTCGGTGCGCGGCCGCAGGTATTTCGGTACTTCGAGCTGGCGTGCGCGCTCGACCATCTGGTACATGAACGGCAGGCCCGCGACGAAGCCGACCATCGACACGAACCACGGCGAGCCCGAGTGCGCGGCGATGAAGTCGTCGACGTCGCGCTTGCCGTTGATCCGCGCCGCATATTCGAGGTCGGTCGACGACGGGTCCTGATGACGCTCGCGAAACCGCATCAGCGTCTCGTGCGTCCACGGGTCGTTGTACAGCACCGGCACCTCGACGATGCGCGTATCGAGTTCGAGCGGCGCGTCGCCGACCTCGGCCTCGATCGCCTTGAGCAGCGCGACGAGCGTGTCGGGCTCGATCACGTCCGGGTCGTAGCGCACCTGGTAGGACGCGTTCGCCGGACAGATCTCGGTAATGCCCGGCACCGCGCGCCGCTGCAATTCGCGCGTGATCGCCGTGCCCTTGAAGAAGGCGTCGAGCGACATCGCCTCGCTGATCTCGACGAACACGAATTCGTCGCCGCCGAACGTATAACGGGTCGTCACAGGGCCTCCCCGACGCGCGCGGCGTCCGCAGTTTCGTGCTGCCGGGCGGCGGCCGTCGCGGCCTCGCGCCATGACGGCATCCACGCTTCGAGAAAATTCGTGTGATAGCGGCCCGCGCGCACGTCGTCGTCCGCGAGCAGCGCGACGTGCAGCGGCGCGGTGGTCTTCAGGCCGCCGACCTGCAGCTCGCCGAGCGCGCGAGACAGACGCCGCAATGCGGCCGCGCGGCTCTCGTCGTGCACGATCAGCTTCGCGAGCAGCGAATCATAGAACGGCGGCACGACGTAGCCCGGGTAGAGCAGCGAATCGACGCGCACGCCGGGCCCGGTCGGCCACACCAGTGCGTCGATCCGGCCCGGATTCGGGCGGAAATCCTGCAGCGGATCTTCCGCGTTGATCCGGCATTCGAGCGCGGCGCCGCGCATCGCGATGTCGGCCTGCGCGAACCGCAGCCGCTCGCCGTCGGCGATGCGCAGCGTTTCGCGCACGAGATCGATGCCGGTGATCGCCTCGGTCACCGGATGCTCGACCTGGATGCGCGTGTTCATCTCGATGAAGTAGAACTCGCCGCGCGCATCGTCGAACAGGTATTCGAGCGTGCCCGCGCTGCGGTAGCCGACCTCGCGCGCGAGCCGCGTGGCCGACGCGCACAGCGCGTCGCGCTGCGCCGGCGTGAGCGACGGCGACGGCGCTTCCTCGAGGATCTTCTGGCGGCGCCGCTGCAGCGAGCATTCGCGCTCGAACAGGTGGACGACGTCGCGGCCGTCGCCGAGCACCTGCACCTCGATGTGCCGCGCCCGCGCGATGAAGCGTTCGAGATAGACGCCGCCGTCGCCGAACGCGGCCTGCGCCTCGCGCTGCGCGAGCGGCAGTTCGGCGTCGAGCTGCGCGGCGTCGTGCGCGACGCGGATGCCGCGCCCGCCGCCGCCCGCGGCCGCCTTGATCATGATCGGATAGCCGATGCGCGCGGCGACCGCGCGGGCCGCGTCGAGCGACTGGACGACGCCGTCGCTGCCGGGCACGGTCGGCACGTTCGCGCGCCGCGCGGTGTCGCGGGCGCGCGCCTTGTCGCCCATCGTCGCGATCACCTGCGCGTCCGGGCCGACGAAGATCAGCCCGGCCGCCTCGACCTGCGCGGCGAAGGCCGCGTTCTCGGACAGGAAGCCGTAGCCCGGATGGATCGCGTCCGCGCCGCATTGCCGCGCGGCGTCGAGGATCGCGGCCGGATTCAGATAGCTCTTCGCCGCATGCGACGACCCGATGTGGATCGCTTCGTCGGCCATGCGCGCGGCGAGGCTGTCGCGGTCCGCGTCGCTGACCACGGCGACCGCACGCATGCCGAGCTCGCGTGCCGCGCGGATCACGCGCACCGCGATTTCGCCGCGGTTCGCGACCAGCACGGTCTTGATCCGCGACGGTCGATAGAAGGTGTCGGGGGCGTTTGCCGGCTTCATCGCATCACTCCTCGATCCGCATCAGCACCTGGCCGGCGTCGACCGGCTCGCCATCGTCGACGAGCAGCTCGACGACGCGGCCCGCCGCATCGGCTTCGATCTCGGTGAACTGCTTCATCACTTCGACGAGGCCGACCACCGCGCCGGCCGCGACCGTCGCATTCACCGCGACGTAGTAGTCCGCCTCGGGCGACGGGCGTCGGTAGAACGTGCCCGGCAGCGGGCTGACGATGTCGTGCAATGCCATCTTGCGTCTCCTTGAATCGGGTTCAGTGATGAGCGGCGAGCGGTTGCGGGCCGGCGGTCCGGATGCCTTCTCGGACCAGCGCGTCGCGCGTTTCGCGCACGAGTTCGAGCGCGCCGGGCGTGTCGCTGTGGATGCAGACCGAATCGAAATCGATGTCGATGTCGTCGCCGTCGATCGTGCGCACCTTGCCGTCGATGCACGCACGCAGCACCTTGTCGGCCACCTGCTGCGGGTCGGGGCGCCCGACGCGGCGCGTGAACACGATGGAGCCGCTGCGGTCGTAGTCGCGATCGGCGTAGAACTCGCGGATCACCGGCTGTTCGTACTCCCGCGCCACGCGATACGTGACCGACGCTTCCATGCAGTACAGCCACAGGCCGGGATCGACGCGCTGCAGCGTCTCGATCAGCAGCCGCGAGAACGCCTCGTTGGCCGCCGCGTGCATGTAGAGCGCGCCGTGCGGCTTGACGTGCTGCAGGCCCACGCCGTTGAGCCGCGCGAACTCGCGCAGCGCGCCGAGCTGATACAGGATGTCGTGGACGAGCGCCTGCGGCGTTTCGGTGATCGTGCGGCGACCGAAGCCCGCCAGATCGCGAAAGCCCGGATGCGCGCCGATCCCGACGCCGGCGTCGCGCGCGAGCTGCACCGTGCGCGCCATGATGTTCGGGTCGCCGGCATGAAAACCGGTGGCGATGTTCGCCGAGCTGATGAGCGGCATGATCTGCTCGTCGACGCCGTCGCCGATCGTCCACGGGCCGAAACCTTCGCCCATGTCCGAATTCAGGTCGACACTGTGCTTCCTCATACGGTTCGTTCCTCCAGGTTCTCCGGTTTCGCGTGCGCTGCAGCGCGTGTCGACACCGTGTTGAACGCAGGTTAGCCGTGCGGGGTGCGTCAAAATAGTTCTATTTTTATATGCGAGCGTATCGATTTTTCAGATATCGCCGAAAGCGGCCGCCCGGCGCCGCGGCAGGCGGATGCGCGCGGGTCGGGCGGGCCCGGATTGCCGCGAAACGGACGGTTGATATGATGGTTGCCATGCCCCCATCAGTTTTCCACCGCGCATGGCCCTGACGCTCAGACAGCTCAAGTACTTCGTCGCGACCGCCGAGCTCGGACAGATCTCGCAGGCCGCGATCCAGCTCACCATCTCGCAGTCGGCCGTGACGAGCGCGATCAAGGAACTGGAGGACAGTCTCGGCACGCAGCTGTTCGTGCGCACGTCGGCGGGCGTGACGCTGACCGATACCGGGCGGCGTTTTCTCAATCACGCGTACACGATCCTGTCGTCGGTCGACGAGGCGATGCGGATCCCGAATCTCGAAAGCACGCTGACCGGCACGCTCGCGATCGCCGCGAGCTACACGGTGCTCGGCTACTTCCTGCCGCATCACGTGCTGCGGCTCAATACGCTCTATCCGCGCCTGACGATCCACCTGCACGAGCTGAACCGCGAGTCGATCGAGGAAGGGCTGATCGCGGGCCGCTACGACATGGCCGTGCTGCTCACGTCGAACGTGTCGAATCCGGAGCTCGTGCTGGAGCCGGTGATCCATTCGGTGCGCAGGCTGTGGGTCGGCGCGCATCATCCGCTGCTGCGGCGCGAGAGCGTCACGTTCGCGGAGGTCGCGCACGAGCCGTTCGTGATGCTGACGGTGGACGAGGCCGGGCAGACCGCGCTGCGTTACTGGAACGAGACGCCGTACCGGCCGAACGTGATCCTGCGCACCTCGTCGGTCGAGGCGGTGCGCAGCATGGTCGCGAACGGCAGCGGTGTCGCGATCCTGTCCGACATGGTGTATCGCCCGTGGTCGCTCGAAGGGCGGCGCATCGAGACGATCGTGCTGCGCGACCCGGTGCCGCCGATGAGCGTCGGCCTCGCTTGGCGCAAGAACATCGAGCTGAGTCCCGCGATGCACGCGGTGCGCGACTATTTCCGGCACACGTTCATGGAGCCGCGCGTACTGGGCGGCGCGACCTGAACCGTGCGCGCGGGCGTGAAAAAGCCGGGGCGCGCCCCGGCTTTTCGTTGGCGGGCGCGGCGCGCCGGCCGTTGCCGCTTACGCGTTTTCCGCCAGCGCGTCGGCCTGGCTCGCGCGGATGCCGAGGCGCTCGAACAGCGCGCGGTCGCGCTGCGTCTGCGGGTTGCTCGTCGTCAGCAACTGGTCGCCGTAGAACATCGAGTTCGCGCCCGCGAGGAAGCACATCGCCTGCATCGCGTCGTCGAGCTGCTCGCGCCCGGCCGACAGGCGCACGACGGCCTTCGGCATCGTGATGCGCGCGACCGCGATCGTGCGCACGAACTCGAACGGGTCGAGCGGCGCGGTGCCTTCGAGCGGCGTGCCTTCGATCGCGACGAGGTTGTTGATCGGCACCGATTCCGGATACGGGTTCAGGTTCGCGAGCTGCGAGATCAGGCCCGCGCGTTCGCGGCGCGATTCGCCCATCCCGATGATGCCGCCGCAGCACACGTTGATGCCCGCGTCGCGCACGCGGTCGAGCGTGTCGAGGCGATCCTGGTACGTGCGCGTCGAGATCACCTGGCCGTAGAACTCCGGCGACGTGTCGAGGTTGTGGTTGTAGTAGTCGAGGCCCGCGTCGGCGAGCTGCCGAGCCTGTTCGTCTTCGAGCATGCCGAGCGTCATGCAGGTCTCGAGGCCGAGCTCCTTCACGCCGCGCACCATCTCGGTCAGCGCCGGCATGTGGCGCTCCTTCGGATTGCGCCACGCGGCGCCCATGCAGAAGCGGCTCGCGCCGTTCGCCTTCGCCGCGCGCGCGGCGTCGAGCACCGTGTCGACGTCCATCAGCTTCTCGGCCTTCAGGCCCGTGTCGTGATGCGACGACTGCGAGCAGTAGCCGCAATCTTCCTCGCAGCCGCCCGTCTTGATCGACAGCAGCGTCGACAGCTGCACCGCGTTCGCGTCGAAGTGCTCGCGATGCACCTGCTGCGCGCGGAACATCAGGTCGTTGAACGGCAGCGCGAACAGCGCGACGACGTCGGCGACGCGCCAGCGCTGCGGGGCCGGTGCAGCCACGGGAATCGCGTCGGGTTGCACGGTGGCGGTCTGGGCTTGGGTCATTTCGTTTTCCTGTCCTGGCGGGATGGGGGATCGGTTGGGTCAAGGCCGCGCGGTGCGCAGCGACTCGACGAGCGCGGCAATGTCGAGCATCGCCGCGGCGGATTCGGGGGCGGCCGGCGTCATGTGCGCAATGCGGCCGATGAGCGGCGCGCGGTGCTCGCGCGCGAGCCAGTCGCGAATCGTCGCGACGTTCTCGTCGGCGAACGACATGGCCGGGTCGACATGGTTCGCGACCCAGCCCGCGAGCGCGAGGCCGCGCTGGCGAATCGCATCGGCCGTCAGCAACGCGTGGCTGATGCAGCCGAGCCGGACGCCGACGACGAGCACGACGGGCAGGCCGAGCGCGACCGCGAGATCGGCGGTGTCCTGCGTGTCGTTCAGCGGCACGCGAAAGCCGCCGACGCCTTCGACGACGACGACGTCCGCGCGCGTCAGCGCTTCGCGATGGCACGCGACGATCGTGTCGAGGTCGAGCGTCACGCCTTCCTGCGCGGCGACGATATGCGGCGCGGCCGGCGCCTTCAGCAGGAACGGCGTGCGCAGCTCGGGCGGCAGCACGACGTTCGCGGCCGCGTCGAGCTGGTCCGCGTCCTCGTTGCGCCACACGCCGTCGCGTTCGTACGCGCCGGCCGCGACCGGCTTCAGCGCGGCCGCGCGCAGGCCATGCCGTGCGAAGCCGTGCAGCATCGCGGCCGACACGAAGGTCTTGCCGATTTCGGTGTCGGTGCCGGTGACGAAGACGGACAGCGGGGCGGCGGTCATGCCGCGGCCTCCTCGCTGGCCTGGATCAACGCGGCTTCGAGCCGAGCAAGATCGTCGAACGAATGCGCGGCCGACAGCGACACGCGCAGCCGCGACGTGCCGGCCGGCACCGTCGGCGGCCGGATCGCCGGCACCCACAGGCCGTGCGCGTCGAGCGCGCGCATCGCCGCGAGCGTCGCGTCGTTGCTGCCGACCACGAGCGGCTGCACGGCCGTGTGCGAATCGACCGGCTGCCAGCGCGTATTGCGCAGCAGCGCGCGCGTGCGGCCGATCAGCGCGGCGAGGTGCGCGCGGCGCGCGTCGCCTTCGTCGCCCGCGATCACCTTCAGGCTTGCCGATACCGCATGCGCGACGGCCGGCGGCGCGGCCGTCGTGAAGATGTAGCTGCGCGCGCGCTGGATCAGCCATTCGATCACGGTCTCATGCGCGATCACGAACGCGCCTGCGACACCGGCCGCCTTGCCGAGCGTGCCGACGTACACCAGATGCGGCGAACGCAGCGCGGCGGCCGCGAGCGCGCCGCGACCCTGCGGGCCGAGCACGCCGAAGCCGTGTGCGTCGTCGACGACGAGCCACGCGCCGTGGCGCTCGGCCAGCGCGACGAGCTCGGCGAGCGGCGCGAGGTCGCCGTCCATGCTGAATACGGTGTCGCTGACGATCAGCTTCGTTTCCGCATCCGATGCGTCGAGCAGCGCGGCGAGCGCGGCCGTATCGGCGTGCGGATAGACCTGCACGTTCGCACGCGACAGCCGCATGCCGTCGATCAGCGACGCGTGGTTCAGCGCGTCGGAGAAGATCGTCGCGCCCTTGCCGGCCAGCGCCGTCATCGCCGCGAGGTTCGCCATGTAGCCGGTGCTGAAGTACAGCGCGCGCGGCGCATCGGAGAAGCCGCCCGCGAAGCCGGCGAGTTCGTCTTCCAGTTTGGCGTGCGCGCGCGAATGGCCGCCGAGCAGGTGCGAGCCGCCGCTGCCGGAGCCGTAGCGCTGCGCGCCTTCCGCGAACGCGGCGACGAGCGCCGGATGCGCGGCGAGGCCGAGGTAGTCGTTGCTCGCGAAGCCGACGATCTCGCGGCCGTTCACGGTCATGCGCGCGTCGCACGCGGTGTCGGCGATGCGGCGCACGCGGCGCAGCCCTTGCGCGTCGAGGTCGGCGAGGCCGCGTTGCAGGGTGTCGAGCAGGCTCATCGGCCGAGGTCCTCCAGCGTCGCGTCGAGCGTGTCGCGCGTGCGCTGCGCGAGCCACGCGATGTCGTCGTCATTCATCACGTACGGCGGCATCAGGTACACGGTCGTGCCGATCGGGCGCAGCAGCAGCTCGCGTTCGAGCGCGTGTTCGAAGAAGCGCCGCGAGAAGCCGCGCGCCGCGTCGCCGTCGAGCGCGACGTCGAACGCGAACAGCGTGCCGCGCTCGCGCAGATGGCGCACTTGGCGGTGCGCGTCGAGCGGCGCGAGCGCCGCGCGCAGCGTCGCCGATTTGCGCGCGTTGCTCGCGAGCACGTCGTCGCGCGCGAACAGGTCGAGCGTCGCGACTGCAGCGCGGCACGCGAGCGGATTGCCGGTGTACGAATGCGAGTGCAGGAAGCCGCGCGTCGTGTCGTCGTCGTAGAACGCCGCGAACACGTCGTCGCGTGTGAGCACCAGCGACAGCGGCAGGTAGCCGCCGCTGATCCCTTTCGACAGGCACATGAAATCGGGCCAGACGCCGGCCTGCTCGCACGCGAAGAAGGTGCCGGTGCGCCCGCACCCGACCGCGATCTCGTCGGCGATCAGGTGCACGCCGAATTCGTCGCACAGCGCGCGCAGCCCGCGCACGTACGACGGATCGTGCATCGCCATGCCGGCCGCGCACTGCACGAGCGGCTCGACGATCAGCGCGGCGATCCGGTCGCCGCGTTCGGCGAACAGGCGCCGCACGTCCGCGAGCGCGCGGCCCGCGACGTCGGCGGCCGTCTCGCCCGGCAGCGCGCCGCGCGCGTCGGGCGACGCGACCACGTGCGCGTGGCGGATCAGCGGGTCGTACGCATCCTTGAACAGCGCGACGTCGGTCACGCCGAGCGCGCCGATCGTCTCGCCGTGATAGCTGTTCGCGACGCAGACGAATTCCTGCTTGTTCGCGCGGCCGCGGTTGCGCCACGCGTGGAAGCTCATCTTCAGCGCGATCTCGACGGCCGACGCGCCGTCCGACGCGAAGAACGCATGACCCAGCGTGCGCGCGGTCAGCGCATGCAGGCGTTCGGCGAGCTCGATCGCCGGTTCGTGCGTGCAGCCGGCGAGCATCGCGTGCTCGAGCGTGTCGAGCTGGTCCTTCAGCGCCGCGTTGATGTCCGGGTTCGCATGGCCGAACAGGTTGACCCACCACGAGCTGATCGCGTCGAAGTAGCGGCGGCCGTCACGGTCGACCAGCCACACGCCCGCGCCGCGCGCGACGGGGACGAGCGGCAGGCGCTCGTGGTGCTTCATCTGGGTGCAGGGATGCCAGACCGCGCGCAGGCTGCGCGCGACCCAGTCGTCGGTGGCTGGCGTACTCAAGGCGACTCCGGGGGTAAAACGACCGCGCGGCATCGACGGGATGCCGCGCGGCGGGATACGAAACGCGCAGAGATTAGCGTGTTCCGCCGCGCGTTGCACTAGCGGTTACAAACGCCGCACAGCCTTGCTGGGCGGGAGTTCGACGCAGTTCGGAGGGGCTCGGAACGGAACGCGGCGGATCGGGCGAAATGCGCGCAGATGACGACGTTCGAGTGACGCCCCCGACAGAAAAAATCGCAGGGCGAGGGGCGGCCGGGTGGCGAAATATGGGGAACGATGATGGTGCGGGTTGGGCGGCGACGAGGGGCGGTCTTGCTTCGTGCATCGTCAGATCGACAGGGGCGCGGAAGGCCCGGACGGCTGGACGAGATCTGGCGCGAATTCAAGTCGATTGCTCGTAAAAACGAGCATTACGCGGTGCGTGCTCGATTTGACGAGCATGCGGCGGAGCACCGCGATGATCTTGAATCGACGGTGCGCAAAGGGGAAGCGAGAGGAACGACAGCCGAGCGTCAGCGCGAAGCCAGCGCGCGCGTATCGGTATCGCGGGTGCGATCGTCGCCGTTGTCGGCCGTCTGCGTCGTGTTGGCGTTCCACACGACGCGGTCGTTGACCGCATACAGCCGGCACGCGCCGGCGCCTTGCTTCGCGCAGTTGTCGAGCGCGAGCGCCATCGGGTCGTCGCCGCCTTCGGCCCACGACCACGCGCCTTCCGACGACACCGCGAACGCGCGGCTCGGATGCTGGTTCAGGAAGCGGCGATAGCCTTCGCGGCCGGCTTCGTCGACGTACGGCACCGCGTTGACCGCATCGATCGACGCGTAGCCGGTGGCCTTCGGCTCGTGCGGGTCCGCGACCGCATAGCGCACCGCGGTCGGCAGGTTCAGTTCGGCGAGGAATGCGTTCACGGCCGGCCACCACACGGGCACGCCGTCGCGATCGACGATCAGCCGGTGCGCATCGTCCTTGTAGCGGCCGAAATCGATGAAGCGGGCCTGCGTGCCGTGCGACACGTACGCATCGTGCATCTGCGCGACCAGCGCGGGCGTCCACACCGAATCGTTGTCGCCGTACAGCCACAGCGACCGCACGGCCGTATGCGCGCCGTAGTGGTCGAACGCGTCGACGAGGTTGCGCTGCCAGCCGTCGCACAGGTCCTGGCGCAGCCCGCCGGAGAAGTTGATGATGCCGCGCACGCCGGCCGCGGCTTCGGTGCCGTACGCGACCGACGCGAGCCCGCCGTGCGACGTGCCGGCGACGACGATGCGCGACGCATCGACGTACGGCTGGCGCGACATGTAGCGCACCGTCGCATCGACGTCGGCGGCCTGCGCGAGGCCGTTCTTGCCGACGTTGCAGCCTTCCTGCTGGTACGTGCCGTCGGAACCGGCGAAGCCCTGGCGATTCGGCGCGATCACCGCATAGCCGCGGCGCACGAATTCGCGCGCGAACGCGAGCGGCCGGCTGCGCGGCTGCAGATGGAGATCGCCGGTATTTTTGCCGTGGTTGAAGACGACGAGCGGGAACGGGCCGGGGCCGTTCGGCTTGAACAGCGTGGCCTCGAGCGTGATGGCGCCCGACGCATCGGCCGGAATGCGAAGGATCTGCTCGTTGAGATCGGCGGCGACCTGCGGCAGGTTCGAGTCGGCGTAGTCGAAATGCTCGGCATGAGCGAGCGACCCGCTGGCGCCCGCACCCGTATTGGCGCTCGGCAGCGTACCGGCCTGAGCGGCCGACAGCGCACACGCCGCCATCCATCCCACCAATACCTTGCTGAACGCCATCCGTAAGCCCTGCCATGCAACATGACCAAGTCGAGCCCATCGTAGCCCGACAAAATCAGGTTGTGCAATGCGGGAATTACCCGGCGTCTGACATGGCAACTATTTGTCAGCGTTCACTTACTTCGCCGTCGACATAGCGCCAGAATCCCTGCTCGTCGCGCTCGAAACGGCTCGTCTCGTGCAGCCGGTAAGCGCGTCCGCCGACCTTGTAGCGCGCCACGAATTCGACCTCCGCATGCCGGTCGTCGAGCGGTACGTGCCGTTTGACCGCGAGGCCGAGCCAGCGCGGCGCGTCCGGCGCGTCAGGGTCGGTGTCGAGATCGGGCGGGCAGGTGCGCGCGGCCCATGTCGCGCGCAGGTAATCGGTCGCGCCGAGCACGTACGCGCTGTACCGCGAGCGCATCAATTCGAGTGCGGTCGGGGCGGCTTCGCCGCCGTCGATGAAGCGGCCGCAGCAGGCCGCGTAGCGCGGTGCCGGCGCGTTGCCGGCGGGCGCGGGGGATGCGCCGCCGCACGGGCACGCGTCAGGTCGGTTCGAAATCATGCGCAATGTGAATTAACAACGCCCGGTTGCCGGCGCGGCTCACCAACTGAGCTCGATGCCGTCGTACTGGAAGAACCGGCCGTTCGCCTGAGACACGTCCGAACCGGATTCGGCGATCACGCGACGCATGCCGGTCACGCTCGTTTCCGGATCGATCGCGGCCTGCGCGCCGCCCATGTCGGTGCGCACCCAGCCGGGATGGAGCGCAATGCATGCGGCATGGCGCGTCTGCAGCGACGCGATGCGCAGCGCGTCGTTCAGCGCGGCCTTGCTCGCGCGGTACAGCCAGCCGGTCGTGCCGGTCGCCTCGGCGATGCTACCCATCCGGCTCGACACGACGGCCAGCACGCCGCGCGCGTCCTCGACGAGCGGCAGCAGGATCGGCAGCAACTGCATCGGCCCGCGCACGTTCGTATGCATCACCGCGTCGAAATCCTCGGCGGTGATCGTCTCGACGCCTTCGGTGCGCGGCCCGTACACGCCCGACACGAGCACGGCCGCATCGAGCCGCTCGCCGTCGAGCTTCCAGCCGAGCGCCGCGATCTGCGCGGGCTGCGCGATATCGAGCGCATGCGGCTGCGCGCCCAGCGCACGCAACGCATCGAGCGACGCCGCGTCGCGCGCGGTGGCGATCACGTTCCAGCCGTCGCGCCGGTATTGCCGGACGAATTCGCGGCCGAGGCCGCGCGATGCGCCGACGATCAATACGGTTTTCATGCCGTCGCTCCTTGGGTAGGCGCCGCCGAGGCAGTGCCGGTGTCAGATTCGTTCGATGCGCGCCGCGCCCGCGTGGCAGCCGCCGTCAGGCGACTGGCGCGTCACTGCACGTTACTGCGCATCGTCGCACGGCTTCAGCGTGGCGGCGACCGCCTGCGCGACGTCTTCGAGCTGCGCGGCGTCGGCCGCGACCATGTCGTTGTCGGGCGCGTGCTGGCCGCGTGCGGTCAGCGCCGCCACGCAGCGCCTGTAGGTGGCGTCGAGCGCGTCGAAGTTCGACACGGACATCCCGAGGTTGCGCATCCGGCCGTCGTGCACGCCGTACACGAGCCCGTGCACGGTGAGCGACTGGCCGCGCGCCCACGCGTCGTTGACGATCGTCGTGCGGCACACGTTGACGACCTGTTCGATCGAATTGAGCTCGATCAGGCGGCGATACCGCGCTTCGCCGACCGGCCATTCGTCGAGCAGCGCCGCATGGCGTTCGCGCACGTCCTGCACGTGATGCAGCCAGTTGTCGGCGAGGCCGACGCGGCGGTTGTGCAGCGCCGCGTTCACGCCCGAGCAGCCGTAGTGACCGACGACCATGATGTGCTTCACGCGCAGGATGTCGACCGCGAACTGGATCACCGACAGGCAGTTCAGATCGCTGTGGACGACCACGTTCGCGATGTTGCGGTGCACGAACACTTCGCCCGGCGGCAGGCCGATGATCTGGTTCGCCGGCACGCGCGAATCGGAGCAGCCGATCCACAGATATTCCGGCGCCTGCTGGTCGGCGAGCCGTGCGAAGAAATCGGGATCGTCGGCGAGCTGGCGCTTGACCCAGGCATCGTTATTGTCGAACAGATGTGAAAGCGGATTGTCTTGGGTAGTCATCGGTGTGGATTCCGTTGGCGGAAATCAAGTCGATATCGGATCGGGTGTTGCCGGCGTCAGGCGGCGCGCTGCGCGTCGCCTGCGCCGTCGTTGCGGCCCGTCGCGTCGAAGCGCGCGGGGTAGCGCACGCTGAAGCGCAGGGCCGTGTCGTACGGATAAAAATCGGGCAATTCGCCCTGCATCAGCTTGTCCTTGCTCGCCTGCCACAGCACGGGATCGAAAAAGTCCGCGTGATGCTTCATGAAGACGTCGCGCACGCGCGGGTCGCCGAGCAGGAACGGTCCGTAGGTCTCCGGAAAGATGTCGTGCGGGCCGACGGTATACCACGGTTCGCCGGACAGTTCGTCTTCCTCGTTGCGCGGCGGCGGCACGCGTCGCACGTTGCAGTCGGTCAGGTACTCGATCTCGTCGTAGTCGTAGAACACGACGCGGCCGTGGCGCGTGACGCCGAAGTTCTTGTACAGCATGTCGCCGGGGAAGATGTTCGCCTTCATCAGCTCCTTCACCGCGTTGCCGTATTCCTTCACGCCGTGCTCGACGTCCGCGTCGCTGCCGTTCTGCAGATACAGGTTCAGCGGCGTCATCCGGCGCTCGATGTACAGGTGCTCGATCACGAGCTTGTCGTCCTCGTACTCGAGCAGCGACGGCACTTCCTTCTCGAGTTCGCGCACGAGCGCATGATCGAGCCGCGCGAGCGGCAGCGCGACGCTCGAATACTCGAGCGTGTCGGCCATCCGCCCGAGGCGGTCGTGGCGCTTCACGAGCTGGTACTTCTCCATGATCTGCGCGCGCGTCGTTTCCTTCGGCGGCGGGAAGTGATCCTTGATGATCTTGAACACGTACGGGAACGACGGCAGCGTGAACACGAGCATCACGAGGCCCTTGATCCCGGGCGCGATGATGAAGCGGTCGCTCGAATGCGACAGGTGGTGCAGCAGGTCGCGGTAGAACAGGTTCTTGCCCTGCTTTTGCAGCCCGACCGACGTGTAGATCTCGGCCTTCGGCTTGCCCGGCATGATCGTGCAGAGAAAATCCACGTACGCGGACGGCACGCCCATGTCGACGAGGAAGTACGAATGCGAGAAGCTGAAGATGATCTGCAGCAGGTCGCGGCGCAGCAGCACGGTGTCGAGCGCGAGCACGCCCGGGCGCACGTGGCGGATCGGCACCGCGAACGGCAGCACGCGGTCGGCGTTGATGATGCGGCCGACGATGTACGCGCTCTTGTTGCGGAAGAACAGCGACGACAGCACGTGGATCTGGAAATTCGGCGCTTCGTCGAAGCGGCCGAATTCGTCGTCGATCGCCTGCATCACGCAGCCGATGTCGCGCGAGAGATCCTCGAACGCCGGCTCGAGCTGGAAGTTCGTGACGATGCGCTCGAGCGTGACCGCGAGCCCGTCGGTGCCCGGATAGTACGCGCGGTAGGTCGGCTTCGCGGCCGGCTCGTCGTTCTCCAGATACTCGGTCGAGATCGCCGGGCGCACGAAGATGAAATCGTTGCTGAAATACGAGCGGTGCAGGATCTTGCAGCACACCGAATTGAAGAAGGTTTCCGCGCACTCGGGCTGGCGGTGCGACGTGAGCAGCCCGATGTAGTGCAGCTTGATCTGCTGCCACACTTCGTCGTCGATGTTCTCCGCGTCGTATTCGTCTTCCAGCACCTCGACGCATTCCTTCACGCGATCGTCGTACGACGTGATCCGCTCGCGCGCGAGCCGCTGCAGCCCGTGCCAGTCGCCGCGCTCGAACAGCGTCTTCGCATCGACCGCCGCTTCGCGGAAGATCCGGTAATGGCGATCGAAGTATTCGAGCATCGTCTGCGCGACGTCGAAACCGATCTGCGACGACAGCAGTTTGGGGAAGTGATTCATCGCGTGCAGGCTCGTTCAAGGGGCTGTAAGCACCCGCCATTTTAGCGCCCAAGTCGGCGTTTCAATGACTTTCGGGGTGACGCGCGAGCGGCCGTCAATCGGCGTGTTGTTCGCCGTTGGGCGCCGTTCGGTGCATCTTCGCGTAAAGATACGGGTACGGAGCCGATTCTGACACGAACTTTTTTGCGGCGGGCCGGCGGTCGTCGAGAACCTGTTTCGCGCGACGGCGATAGAATCGACGCACCGCCCGCCGCGCCTGCCGCCGGCGCGCATTCGCACCGATAACGACGAGACGCCCCACCGATGAACGCCCTGGAACACCAACTCGACTATCCCTTCGCCGATACGCTGCCCGCCGCGGGCGACACGTTCGAGGTCGCGCCCGGCGTGCGCTGGCTGCGCATGCCGCTGCCGTTCTCGCTCGACCACATCAATCTCTGGCTGCTGCGCGACGAAATCGACGGGCAGGCCGGCTGGACGATCGTCGATTGCGGGATCTCGTCCGACGCGATCCGCACGCACTGGGAGCAGATCTTCGACACGCAGCTCGACGGCCTGCCCGTGCTGCGCGTGCTCGTCACGCACTGCCACCCCGACCACTTCGGCCTCGCGAACTGGCTGTGCGAAGGCGGCGACAAGGGCCGCTGGAACGTGCGGCTGTGGATGACGCTCGGCGAATATCTGTTCGGCTGCCTGATGGCGGCCGGCAACGGTTCGAACGCGGGCGGCGCGGCGGCTGCCGAGCACTTCGCGCGCCACGGGCTGACCGATCCGGCCGCGCTCGACAAGCTGCGCAACCGCCGCGGCTATTACTCGGACCTCGTGCCGGCCGTGCCGCCGCGCTACCGGCGCCTGCGCGAAGGCGACGCGGTGACGATCGGCGCGCGCACGTGGCGCGTCGTCACCGGCTTCGGCCATTCGCCTGAACATTGCGCGCTCCACAGCGAAGCGGACGGCGTGCTGATTTCCGGCGACATGGTGCTGCCGCGCATCTCGACGAACGTGTCGGTGTTCGATCTCGAGCCGGAAGCGAACCCGCTCGCGCTGTACCTCGAATCGCTCGGCCGCTACGAGACGATGGCGCCCGACACGCTCGTGCTGCCGTCGCACGGCAAGCCGTTCCGCGGCGTGCGCACGCGCATCGCGCAACTGCGCGAACACCACGATGCGCGCCTGGCCGAAGTGCGCGTCGCGTGCGCGGAGCAGCCGATGAGCGCGGCCGATATCGTGCCGATCATGTTCCGCCGCCGCGAGCTCGACATCCACCAGATGACTTTCGCGCTCGGCGAGGCGCTCGCGCACCTGAACCTGCTGTGGCTCGCGGGCGAGCTCGTGCGCGAGCAGGGGGACGACGGCGTGATTCGCTTCGTGCGACCGTGAGCATGCGCATTGGCGCAGTTGCGCGGCGCGCTTTGGTGCGATTTCCAGATCCCGATCCGAATACCCGTAGCGATCCATGTCTCGCAATACCTCTCTAGCCGACGTCATCACGCTCGCGGAAATACGCGCATTGGCCGACCCGAAATCCTTCGAGCGCGGTACCGCGTACTACCACGACGGCGCCGTCTCGCGGCTGACCGAGCGCGACGGCGAGCTGTCGGCGACCGTGCGCGGCACGTATCGCTATCGCGTCGAATTGTCGGTGGGCGACGACGACACGCTCGGCTACACGTGTAATTGCCCGGTGGGCGGCGAAGGCGCGTTCTGCAAGCATGCGGTGGCCGTCGCGTTGTCGTGGCTCGAAAACAGCGGAGAGGAAGTCTTCCGTGAAGCGGAGCGCGAGCCGTCGTCGAAGCCGCGTCGCAAGCGCAAGACGCAGACGGAGCTGATTCGTGACTATCTGGAGACGCTCGACGAGCGCGCGTTGCGGCACTGGCTGCTCGATGCGGCCGAGCGCGACCGCTCGTTGCGAGACAGGCTGCTGTTCGACGCACGCAGCGCGAATGTCGATGATGTGGCGAGCCTGCGTGCCG
Source organism: Burkholderia sp. LAS2 (assembly GCF_018417615.1). Classification (NCBI taxonomy): domain Bacteria; kingdom Pseudomonadati; phylum Pseudomonadota; class Betaproteobacteria; order Burkholderiales; family Burkholderiaceae; genus Burkholderia; species Burkholderia sp. LAS2. The sequence continues at coordinate 181,088 of NZ_CP071052.1, read as the reverse complement.
CCGTCCGACAACTGGCGCGCGTGTCGCGGCCGCTCGGCTGGGACGAGGCGCACACCTACGGAGAAGGCCTGTTCGAGCTCGCCGACATGCTGCGGCGGCAACTGACGAGATCCCATGCCGCGCAGGTGGTCGAGCTGGCGGAACTGGCGATTGCCGAGGCCGAAGCGAGTCTCGAGCAGATCGACGACTCGGACGGCAGCGTGGCGCCGGGGATTGAGGAACTCGCGGCATTGCATCTCGACGCATGCATTCAGACGCGGCCGGATCCGGTGAAACTGGCCGAACGCCTGTTCCGCCTGCAGGCCGGCGGGCAGTGGGATACGTTTCGCGACGTGGTGCCGGCCTATGCGGAAGTATTGGGCGATGCGGGTCTGACCCATTATCGGGAACAGGTCGAGGCTCGTTGGGCCGAGTTGCCGCCGCTGCTGCCGGGGCGGGACGATCGGGGCTCGTACGAAACGGCGCGCCTGAATCTCGAGCATGCGCTGGAGTCGCTGGCGAGGCACGATGGTGATGTCGACGCGCTGATCGGCATCTGGTCGAAGGATCTGTCCGCTTCGTACCGGTATGCGCAGATCGCGGAACTGTGCGCGGAGCACCGTCGATTCGATGAAGGGCTGGCCTGGGCCGAACGCGGAATGCGCGAGATGAAGGACCGGCACGACGATCGGCTGATGGGCTTCTGCATCGACGAATATTTGCGCCGGCGTGCGTTCGATCGAGCAGACGCACTGGCGTGGGAGCGCTTCGCGGACCACCCGACGGCCGACGCATTCCGTGCATTGATGAAGGTCGCAAAGCGGACGGGGCGGGACGCTACCGTGAAGGCGCGCGCGATCTCGCATCTGCAGTCTGCTGCTCGCAAGCGCGAAGCGGCCGGGAGGCCCGGCAACGGCGCACGACGCTGGGAACCGCCGCCGCGCACCGAGCTGGTGAAGCTCTTGCTTGCGGAGCGGGACGACAACGCAGCGTGGGCCGCGTTCCAGGAGGGGCCGGTCGAAGCCCTCGTATGGCCGGCGGTGGCCGCTGCGCGGGCGAAGACGCATCCCGAGGACGCGATCGCGCTGTATCACCGCTATCTGCCGTTCGCGCTCGACCATGGCGCGGGCAGCGCACGATACGACGAGGCGTTCGGCGTCGTGCGCGAAATTCGCGCGCTGCGCGTTGCGCATCGCCAGCAGACGGTATTCGACGACGAACTCGAAGCGATTCGCAAGACCTACCGCGCGAAGCGCAATTTCATCAAGCTGCTCGGGAAGCTCGACGCGTGATCCGGCTGACAGGCACGGGAGGGCATGGAAATGAATATCGATCTGCAGGCAGTCGACGACACCGTCCTCGCGCTCTTGCGTCTGACGCTGCACGACGGCAATCGCGCATGGAAAGGCTTCGATTGGGATGTGCTGAATCGGTTGCATGAGCGCGGGTTGATCGGCGACTCGATCAACAAGGCGAAATCTGTCCTCCTGACGGAGGAAGGCCTGCGGGAATCGGAGCGTCTCTTCACGCAGAAATTCGTCGTTTCGGGCGGTGCGCGCACAGATAAGTGATCGTCAGCGCCAATCACGCGGCGGGTTCGTAGCGCCACCCGTCGCGATGCCATTGCATCGTGTGCGTCGGTTCGAGCGCCGCGAGAAACGCGGCGTCGTGCGACGCGACCACGATCGCGCCGGGGAAGCCGGCCAGCGCCGCTTCGATCGCGCGCACCGATTCGAGATCGAGGTGATTGGTCGGCTCGTCGAGCAGCAGCAATTGCGCGGGCGTGCCGCGCCACAACGCGCAGGCGAGCGCGGCCTTCAGCCGTTCGCCGCCGCTCAGTTGCCGCGCCGGTTGCGTCGCGCGCGTCGCGTCGAGCTGCAGCAGCGCGAGACGGCTGCGCAGATCGCCTTCGGCGAGCGGCGTATCGAGCAGGCCCAGTTGCTCGACGATCGAGCGCTCCGGGTCGAGCAGCGCGAGCCGCTGGTCGAGATACGCGGCGCTCACGTGCGTCGTGCAGGTACCTGAGCGCGGCGCGAGCTCGCCCGCGAGCATCCTCAGCAACGTCGATTTGCCGCAGCCGTTCGGGCCCGTCAGCGCGATGCGCACGGCGCCGCTCGCCGACCACGTGATCGCGTCGGCGTCGCCCGCGACGCGCCACGGCAATCGCGCGCGCTCGAGCGTGAACAGCTGGCGGCGCGCGCTGACTTCCGTGCCCGGCAGCGAGACGAGCACCGGCGCGTCGGCTTCGATGCGCGCGGCTGCCTCCTGCACGCGCGTGTCGAGTGTCGCCTTGAAGTCGCTCTGATGACGCCGGACCGACCCCATGATCGCGCGCGCCGCGCCCTTGCGGCTCTGGCGCGCCATCGACGACAGGTTGGCCGTCTTCGCGTCGCGCAGCGAGGCGGCCGCGTGGCGCTGGATCGTGTCGTGTTCCTGTTCGAGCCTGCGCCGCACGCGCCCGCGCTCGGTGCGTGCATGGTCGAGCGCCGCGTGTGCGGCCTCCTGTTGCGCGTCGCGCTGCGCGCGGTAGAGCGCGTAATTGCCGCCATACGAGCGCGCGCCGTGCGGCGTCAACTCGACGATGCGCTGCACGCCGGCGAGCAGCGCACGGTCGTGGCTCACGATGACGACGCCGCCGCGCCAACCGTCGAGCGCCGCGCGCAGCCACGCGCGGCCCGGGGCGTCGAGATGGTTGGTCGGTTCGTCGAGCACGAGCAGGCCGGCGCCCGACAGCAGCGCGCCGATCAGCGCGACGCGCGCGAGCTGGCCGCCGCTCAGCGCATGCGCGGGCATGTCGGCGTGGACGTCGTGCAGGCCGGCCGCGTCGAGCGCCGTGCGCAGCCGCTCCGCGAGATCCCAGCGATCGCCGATCAGGTCGAAGTCGTGCGGCGTCGCACGACCGTCCGCGAGACGCGCGAGCGCGCCGAGCGGCGCATCGAGCGCCGCGATCTGCGCGACGGTCGGCGGGGCGGCGGCCGCGTCGTCGCGGTCGAGATCGTGCTGCTGGGCGACGTAGACGACGTGCGTATGTCGCTCGATCGTCCCCGCGCTCGGCGTGCGCCGCCCCGCGATCAGTTGCGCGAGCAGGCTCTTGCCGACGCCGTTGCGGCCGACGATGCCGGTCGGCGTGCGGTCGATGGACAGGTCGAGCGAATCGAACAGCGTGACGCCGTCGTCGAAGCGGAAGGAAACGTGATGAAGCGCGACGAGCGCGCCGGTGGGCGTGGCTGCAGCCATAAGCACCTCCAAAAATGCATGAAGACCTTCGCGCGCGGCGTGCGTGGCACGGGCGGCGAAAACATTTCGGGAAGGCTTAGTTGTTCACTTTGGCTGGCGTCCGGTATGAGGAATGAGCGCGCAGTGTAGCAAGCGCGGCGCGCGGGCCGCAAGCGAGCGGCGCGAACGCCGTCGCTTGCGCGCCACGCACGGTTACTGCACGGCGACCGTCGTGAAGTTCTGCCGGCCGAACGGACTCACGTGATAGCCGCTCACGTTCGTGCGCGTCAACGCGGCCGCGGTCGGGTAGCCGAGCGGAATCCACAGCGCCTGATCGTGGATGATCTTTTGCGCCGATTCGTACAGCTTCGCGCGCTTGGCCTGATCGGCGGTCGACTTGCCGTCGGCGATCAGCTTGTCGAGCTGCGCGTCGCAGAAGCGCGCGAAGTTGATGCCCGACTTCACCGCGTTGCAGCTGAACAGCGGCGACAGGTAGTTGTCCGGATCGCCGTTGTCGCCGGCCCAGCCCATGAACAGCATGTCATGCTGGCCGAGCTTCGCCTGCTTGATCAGCTCGCCCCATTCGATCACCTTCACCTCGGCCTTCACGCCGACCTTCGCGAGGTCGGCCTGCAGCAGTTCCGCGCCGACCTTCGGGTTCGGGTTCAGCACGCTGCCGGTCGGGCGCGTCCAGATGGTCGTCGAGAAGCCGTTCGGGAAGCCGGCCTGCGCGAGCAGCTGCTTCGCCTTCGCGGGATCGTACGCATACGGCGCGACGTCCTTCGCGTAGCTCCACGTGTTCGGCGGATACGGATTGTTCGCGGCCGTCGCGGTGTTGTCGAACACGACCTTCAGGTAGGTCGCGCGGTCGAACGCGAGGTTCAGCGCCTCGCGCACCTTGTCGTTGTCGAGCGGCTTCTTCTGCGTGTTCAGCGCGACGAACGCGGTCATGAACGCGGGCGTCTGCACGACCTTCAGCGCGCTTTCGCCCTTCGCGGCGAGCACGTCCTGCGGCTTCGGCGACAGCGCGATCTGGCATTCGCCGGCCTTCACCTTCTGCAGGCGCACCGACGGGTCGGGCGTGATCGCGTAGATCAGCCGGTCGACCTTCGGTTTCGTGCCCCAGTACGTCGGGTTCGCGTCGTAGCGGATCAGCGCGTCCTTCGTATAGCTCTTCAGCACGAACGGGCCGGTGCCGACCGGCTTCGCGTTCAGGTCGGCCTGCTTGCCGGCCTTCAGCAGCTGGTCCGCGTATTCGGCCGAGTAGATCGACGCGAAGCCCATCGTCAGGATCGGCACGAACGTCGCGTTCGGCTCGTTCAGCACGAATTTCACCGTGCTGTCGTCGACCTTCGTGACCGACTTCACGAGCTTCACGAGGCCCATCGACTGCGCATGCGGGAAGCCGCTCGCGCCGGCCACCTTGTGCCACGGATTCGCGTCGTCGAGCATCCGCGCGAACGTGAACACGACGTCGTCCGCATTGAGCGCGCGGCCCGGCTTGAAATAGTCGGTGGTCTGGAACGCGACGTTCGGGCGCAGGTGGAACGTGTACGTGAGGCCGTCGGCGCTCGCTTCCCATTTGTCCGCGAGCGCGGGTACGACTTTCTTCGCGGCTTCGTCGTAGGACACGAGCGTGTTGAAGATCACGTCGGCCGATGCGTTGGTCGTGACGAGCGAGTTGTACTGCACGACGTCGAAGCCGTCCGGGCTCGATTCCGTGCAGACGGTAAGCGGCTTGGCGGCGGCGAGGCCGGGGGCGGCAAGGGCGACCGCGAGCGCGGCCACGGCGAACGGCTTGACGTGCATAGGATCTCCCACGTGGCGTGTGTTTTTCGCTGGATGACGGAGGCAGGCGCGGCCCGGAAGCGGGCAGGGCCGCGCGGCTGGCGAATAGGATACCGTCAAAGCGCGCGACGCGTGAAAAAAGGCGTCGGAACGCAGCGAATTGACCGAAAAACGGCTGCGTTCGCGACGGAACGGGTGTTGATGCGGCGGAGCGGGTAGTGCGAGCGCGGCGTGGGAGGCGACGTTCCGGGTCGGGGCGAGGCGGGCGGCTGCGAATGCGCGACGGAAATGCGCGGCGCAGCGCGCTCAATGGAACCAACAGGTCGCCGCAGCGGTGCGACACGAGGGGAGAGATCCGCGCGGATTCGCGCGGTATGGCGATGCAGATCAGGCTGCGGCGCGACAGCGATCCGGCGAGACGCGCGCCGGATCCGCGACGCACTCAGTGCGCGCCGGCCTTCGGCTTGCGCGGCGCCTTTTCGAACAGGCGATCGTACAGCCAGCGCGGCAGCACGTGCAGCACTTTCGCGACGACGCCCATCTGCCACGGAATCACGCGGAACGCGTGCTGCCGAGCGATCGCGCGCGCCGCACGCGCGGCGAAGCGGTCGGCGTCCATCAGGAACGGCATCTTGTACGGGTTGTGCGCGGTCATCGGCGTGCGAATGTAGCCGGGCGCGATCGTCACGACGCCGACGCCGGCCGGACGCAGCTCGACGCGCAACGCTTCCAGATACTTGATCGCGGCCGATTTCGACGCGCTGTACGCGCCGGAGCCGGGCAGCCCGCGCACGCCGGCGACGCTTGCGACGCCGACCAGCGTGCCGTGGCGGGCGGCCGTCATCGGGCCGACGAACGGCTCGAACGTCGCGACCATCCCGTAGTAGTTGATGTCCATCACGTCGCGGAACGTGGCGAGATCGCCCTGGCCCGTGACGGCGCCCTGGCTGATGCCCGCGTTCGCGATCACGACGTCGGGGCAGCCGTGCGCGGCGATGAACGACGCGGCGGCCGTCGCGAGCGCGTCGGCGTCGCGCACGTCGGCGGAATAGACGGAGATGGACAGCTTCGGGAACCGCCGCGCGAACGCATCGAGTGCATCGGTGCGCCGTGCGACGAGCGCGAGCGTGGCGCCCTGGCGGGCGTATTCCTCGGCCATCGCGAGGCCGAGGCCGCTCGACGCGCCGGTGATGAAGACCTTCAGCGGAGTAGTCATGCCGGCGCGCGGGTGGGGATCAGAGCTTCTTGTCCTGAACCTGCTTCACGAGGAAGTCGAGCACCTGCGCGGTACCCGGGATGCTGTTCGTGTAAGCGGGGCCCGTCTTGTACTTGCCCTGGACGACGACCGTCGGCACGCCGTCGATCGCGTAGTCCTTCAGCAGCTTGGCCGACTGGTTCACCTCGCCCTGCACGCTGAACGAGTTGTACGCATCCATGAACTTCTTCTTGTCGACGCCTTGCGTGGCCAGGAAGTCGGCCTGCGCCTGCGGCGTGAGCAGATAGTTCTTCTGCTTGTGGATCGCGTTGAAGATCGCCGGCGTGACCTTCTCGGAAATGCCGAGCGCGGACACCGCGTAGAACAGCTTCGAGTGCGGCAGGAAATCGTCACGGAATGCGACCGGCACGCGCTTGAAGTCGATGTTGTTGCCCTGTTTCTTCACCCAGGCCTCGATCGTCGGCTCGAATTCGTAGCAATGCGGGCAGCCGTACCAGAAGAACTCGATGACCTCGACCTTGCCGGCCGGCGCGGACACCGGCTGCGGCGACTTCATCACCTCGAAGTCCTTGCCGGCGGCCGGCGCGGCAGGCGAAGCCTGCGCGAGGCCGGCGGCCAGGCCCAGGGACAGAAGGAGCGTGCTAAGTAGTTTTTTCATGTTGTGAACGTCGAATCAGTTGCTCGGGTTACGGAACGTAACGGGTTCTGCGTGGACGCGGCCGGTTGGCTTACTGCTTCGTGAAGCGGATCACCGCCGTGTCGACACCTGCATCGGACAGGCGCTGACGGGCCGAGTTCATATCCTCGAACTTCGAGAACGGGCCGACGCGCACGCGGAAGTAGGTCACGCCGCTGACGTCGCGCTTCGACACCTTCGACTCGAAGCCCTGGAAGCCGAGGCGCGCACGCTGCTGCTCGGCATCGCCTTCCGTCTTGTATGCACCGACCTGCAGGAAGTAGCCGGTGTTCGCGTCGTTCGCGGTCGGCGGCTTCGCCGTGGTTGCCGCGGCGGCTGCGGCCGACGACGTCGGCTTCGGCGTGTTCGCGGCCTGCTGCTGTTGCTGCTGCTTTTGCGCGGCGGCCTGCTGCGCCTGCTTCTGCGCGGCGAAGCGTGCGAGGTCGTCCTCGCCGCCTTGCTGCTGTTGCTGCTGCGCTTGCTGCGTCTTCTTCGGCGGCGGCGTGGTGTCGGCCGGCTTCGGTGCGACGGCGACGCCGTTGCCCGACGACGGATTGTTCGACGCGGCGGTGTTGTTCGAGCCGGTGGCGCCGTTCGTGTTGCCCGACGGCGGCACTTCGACGATCTGCGGCTCGGGCAGCAGGCCGTTCTGGGTCTGGTTCGCGGCCTGGCCGGGCGCGGTGTTGGGCGGCGCGGATTGCGCGGCCTGCGGCACCGGCTGGCCGGGCGTCTTGCCCTGCAGCGCGCGGTTCGGGTCGAACTGCTGCGGCTGGCTCGCGCCGTTGTCGGCCGGCGGCGGCGCGACCTTCGACACGAACGGCGACGGCGAACGCGTGATGTACAGCGCCACCACCACCGCGATCGCGAGGCCGACGATCAGGCCCAGCACGATTCCAAGAAATGTCCCTCCTGCTTGTTTCGATTGCTTCGAAGTTCGGCGTGGTTGTGCCATTGCTTGAGTCACCTGCAAAAAGAATCGTGAGAGGGCCGCGGCGGGCATCCGGGCGACGGGCATCCGCCGGCCGGTGCTGCCGCGGCCATTCGCGGCCCGGTTCGGGGCCGCGCTGACATCCTTACATCTTGGCGGGCGCGGATACGCCGAGCACCGCCAGACCGTTCTCGAGCACCTGCCGGGTCGCGGCGAGCAGCGCGGCGCGCGCATTGCGCGGCGCTTCGTCGTCGACCAGCACGCGCTCCGCATTGTAGAACGAGTGGAATTCGCCAGCGAGATCGCGCAAGTAGAACGCGACCGCGTGCGGCGCCAGCTCGTTCGCCGCGTGCGTGAGCATGTCCGGATACTCGGCGAGCTTCTGCATCAGCGATGCCGCTTGCGCGCTCGTCAGTTGCGACAGGTCGGCGCCTGGCAGTTGCGCGACGTCGACGTTGTAGCGCGACTTCAGTTCGTTGAGCACCGAGCAGATCCGCGCATGCGCGTACTGGACGTAATAGACCGGGTTTTCGTCGTTCTGTTTCAGCGCGAGGTCGATGTCGAACACGAACTCGGTATCGGCCTTGCGCGAGATCAGGAAGAAACGCACCGCGTCGCGGCCGCGCGTGATGGTCGCCTCGTCGATCAGGTCGGGTGCCGCTTCCTGGCCCGCGGCCGCGCCGCCCGACCATTCGATCAGGTCGCGCACCGTCACGTAGCTGCCCGCGCGCTTCGAGATCTTCACTTCCTGGCCGTCGCGCATCACCGTGACCATCTTGTGCAGCACGTAGTCGGGATAGCCCTTCGGGATCCCGATGTGCAGCCCCTGCAGGCCGGCGCGCACGCGCGCGATCGTGCCGTGGTGGTCCGAACCCTGGATGTTGATCACCTTCGTGAAGCCGCGCTCCCACTTCGTCACGTGGTACGCGACGTCCGGCACGAAGTACGTGTACGTGCCGTCCGACTTGCGCATCACGCGATCCTTGTCGTCGCCTTCGTCGGTCGTGCGCAGCCACAGCGCGCCGTCCTGCTCGTAGGTCATGCCGGCCTTGACCAGCGCGTCGACCGTCTGCTCGACGCGGCCTTCGCTGTACAGCGACGACTCGAGGTAGTACTGGTCGAACTTCACGCCGAACGCCTGCAGGTCCATGTCCTGCTCGCGACGCAGGTACGTGACCGCGAACTTGCGGATCGCGTCGAGATCCTCGACGTCGCCCGCGCCCTTCACCGGCTCGCCGTCCGACGCGGCGACCGTTTCGCCGTTCAGGTAGTCGCGCGCGATGTCGGCGATGTACTCGCCGTTGTACGCGGCTTCCGGCCAGCCCGCGTCGCCCGGCTTCAGGCCGCGGGCGCGCGCCTGCGTCGAGATCGCCAGGTTGCCGATCTGCACGCCCGCGTCGTTGTAGTAGAACTCGCGGTGTACCGCATAGCCCTGGCTCGCGATCACGTTCGCGAGCACGTCGCCGAGCGCGGCCTGGCGGCCGTGGCCGACGTGCAGCGGGCCGGTCGGGTTGGCCGACACGAATTCGAGCAGCACCTGCTTGCCTTTCTCGCGATCCGACGTGCCGAACGCGCGGCCCTGGTCGAACACGGCGGCGATCACCGCCTGTTTCGCGGCGGCCGACAGGCGCAGGTTGATGAAGCCGGGGCCGGCGATCTCGGCGGCTTCGACGAGGCCTTGCGCGGCCGGCTGCGCGGTCAGTGCGGCGACGATCTGCTCGGCGAGCTGGCGCGGGTTCGCGCCGAGCGGCTTCGCGAGCTGCATCGCGACGTTGCACGCGACGTCGCCGTGCGCGGCGACCTTCGGGCGCTCCAGCGTGATGGCGGGGGCGACGAACGCCGCGTCGGCGCCTTTCAGCGCGTGTGCGACCTGCTTGACGCTATCCGCGAGCAGGGCTTCGAGGGTCTGTTTGTGTGCTGGCAGCATGCTGGTAGAAGGCTTCGTTGGTGGCGGCCGGAAACGCGGGCCCGCCGGCGCGCTTTTTAAGCGCGCGTTTCAGGGATCGCAGAATTTTAACAGGTGCTAATATGCCGCTCAGGCGGCCCGCGTCCGCGAGGCCGGACGCCGGTCTGTCGGCGTTCCCCAACCGCGCCGCGCAGGCACAACAAGATGAAAAGGGAATTGTCATGATTACGTTCAAGAGCAAGGCGGCACAGGATCTCGACGTGCTGAAGGATTTCGCCGTGTATGTGCTGGGTCTCGTCGGCAAGCAGCTGGGCGAGCGCGGTGTCATTACGCACGACGAACTGGACCACGCGATCGCCAAGCTGGAAGGCGCGGTCGCGCAGGCGAAGCAGGAGCGCGCCGAGCACGCCGGCCATTTCCACGAGGACGAAGCCGACCACGCGCACCATGAAGTGCCGCCGAGCCTGGCCCAGCGCGTCGCGCCGTTCCTGACGATGCTGCGCGAAGCGAAGGCCGGCCAGGCCGACGTGCACTGGGGCTTCTGAGCGTCCTTGCCTGGCGGATCGAACGGTTCGCCCGACACGAAAAAAGCCCGCGTTCGAGCGGGCTTTTTCTTTTGTCTGATGAAATTTGCGTCGATCAGAGCTGCGGCGCGAGCGCGCGGCGCGCGTCGTCGAGCGACAGCGCCATACGTTGCGCGTAGTCCTCCAGCTGATCCTGTCCGATTTTCCCGACCGAGAAGTAACGGCTGTCCGGATGTGCGAGGTAGAAGCCCGACACGCTCGCCGCCGGCAGCATCGCCAGCGAATCGGTCACGCTCATGCCGATCTCGTCCGCGTGCAGCACGTCGAACATGTCGCGCTTCACGAGGTGGTCGGGGCAGGCCGGGTAGCCGGGCGCCGGGCGGATGCCCGCATACTTCTCGGCGATCAACGCGTCGTTGTCGAGCGTCTCGCCGCTCGCATAGCCCCACAGCTCGCGCCGCACGCGTGCGTGCATCGCTTCGGCGAACGCTTCCGCGAAGCGGTCGGCGAGCGCCTTCAGCATGATCGCGCTGTAGTCGTCGTGATCGGCTTCGAACTGCTTTTCCTTCACGTCGACGCCGAGGCCGGCCGTCACCGCGAACATCCCGATGTAGTCGGCCACACCCGACTCCTTCGGCGCGATGAAATCGGCGAGCGAACGGTTCGGCCGCATCACGCCGTCGACCACCGGGCGCACGCTCTGCTGGCGCAGATTGCGCCACGTGAGCAGCACTTCCGAGCGCGACTCGTCGCTGTAGATCTCGATGTCGTCGTCGTTGACCGTGTTGGCCGGCAGCAGCGCGATCACGCCGTTCGCGGTCAGCCAGCGGCCCTGGATCAGGCGCGCGAGCATCGACTTGGCGTCGGAGAACACGCGCCGCGCCGATTCGCCGACGATCTCGTCGTTCAGGATCGCCGGGTACGGGCCCGCGAGATCCCAGGTCTGGAAGAACGGGCCCCAGTCGATGTAGTTCGCGAGTTCGTTCAGGTCGTAGTTCCTGAACACGCGGCGGCCGATGAACTTCGGCTTCACCGGCTGGTAGCCGGCCCAGTCGATCTTCGTCTTGTTCGCGCGCGCGTCGGCGAGCGTGACCATCGGCTGCGCCTTGCGGTTCGCGTGCTGGTCGCGAATGCGTTCGTAATCGGACTTCAGCTCGTCGAGATACTTCGCCGCGCCTTCGTCCGACAGCAGGTTCGACGCGACCGACACCGAGCGCGACGCGTCCGGCACGTAGACGACCGGGCCTTCGTAGTGCGGCGCGATCTTCACGGCCGTGTGCACGCGCGACGTCGTCGCGCCGCCGATCAGCAGCGGAATCTTCTTCACGCGGAAGTAGTCGTCGCGCTGCATTTCGGACGCGACGTACGCCATTTCCTCGAGGCTCGGCGTGATGAGGCCCGACAGCCCGATGATGTCCGCGCCCTCGACCTTCGCCTTCGCGAGAATCTCGTTGCACGGGACCATCACGCCCATGTTGACGACTTCGAAGTTGTTGCACTGGAGCACGACCGACACGATGTTCTTGCCGATGTCGTGCACGTCGCCCTTCACGGTCGCGATCACGATCTTGCCCTTCGCGCGCACGTCGCCGCCCGCTTCCGCGAGCAGCCGCTTTTCTTCCTCGATGAACGGGATCAGGTGCGCGACCGCCTGCTTCATCACGCGCGCCGACTTCACGACCTGCGGCAGGAACATCTTGCCCTGGCCGAACAGGTCGCCGACGATGTTCATCCCGTCCATCAGCGGCCCTTCGATCACGTTGATCGGACGGCCGCCGGCCGCGGCGATCTTCGCGCGCACTTCTTCGGTATCCTCGACGATGAAGGTCGTGATGCCGTGCACGAGCGCATGCGAAAGCCGCTTCTCGACCGGCTGGTTGCGCCACTCGAGGTTCTCTTCCTTCTTCGCGCCGCCCGCCTTGAACTTGTCGGCGATTTCGAGCAGACGATCGGTGGAATCGTCGCGGCGGTTCAGGATCACGTCTTCCACGCGCTCGCGCAGCTCCGGGTCGAGATCGGCGTACACGCCGAGCTGGCCCGCGTTCACGATGCCCATGTCCATCCCCGCCTGGATCGCGTGGTACAGGAACACGGTGTGGATCGCCTCGCGCACCGGGTCGTTGCCGCGGAACGAGAACGACACGTTCGACACGCCGCCGCTCACCTTCGCGAACGGCAGGTTCTGCTTGATCCAGCGGGTCGCCTCGATGAAGTCGACCGCGTAGTTGTTGTGCTCCTCGATGCCGGTCGCGACCGCGAAGATGTTCGGGTCGAAGATGATGTCTTCCGGCGGGAAGCCGACTTCGTTCACGAGGAAGTCGTACGAGCGCTTGCAGATCTCGGTCTTGCGCGCGTACGTATCGGCCTGGCCGGTTTCGTCGAACGCCATCACGACCGCGGCCGCGCCGTAGCGGCGGATCAGGTTCGCGTGGTGGCGAAACGCGTCCTCGCCTTCCTTCAGCGAGATCGAGTTCACGATCGCCTTGCCCTGCACGCACTTGAGGCCGGCCTCGATCACGTCCCACTTCGACGAGTCGATCATGATCGGCACGCGCGCGATGTCCGGCTCCGACGCGATCAGGTTCAGGAAGCGCACCATCGCCGCCTTCGAGTCGAGCATCGCCTCGTCCATGTTGATGTCGATCACCTGCGCGCCGTTCTCGACCTGCTGGCGCGCGACGGCGAGCGCCTCGTCGAACTGGCCGTTGAGGATCATCCGTGCGAACGCCTTCGAGCCGGTGACGTTGGTGCGTTCGCCGACGTTGATGAAGAGCGTCCCGGGCGTGACGTTGAACGGCTCGAGGCCGGCAAGGCGCATCATGTGATCGGTCATGGCGGTGCGAATTCTTTTGATGATGGACGTGGGGCGGTCGGTCAGGCGTTGTCGCTGTACTGGTTCGGCCAGCGGCGCGGCTTCACGTCGGCGAGCGCCTTCGCGATCTCGGCGATGTGCTCGGGCGTCGTGCCGCAGCAGCCGCCCGCGAGGTTCACGAGCCCGGCCTGCGCGAATTCCTTCAGCAGGCCCGACGTGACGTCGGGGGTTTCGTCGAAGCCGGTGTCGCTCATCGGGTTCGGCAGGCCCGCGTTCGGGTAGCACGACACGTAGGTGTCGCACAGCTTCGCGAGCTCGGCGATGTACGGGCGCATCAGCGCCGCGCCGAGCGCGCAGTTCAGCCCGAACGTGAGCGGCTTCGCGTGACGCAGCGAATTCCAGAACGCCTCGACCGTCTGGCCCGACAGGATCCGGCCCGACGCATCGGTGACGGTGCCCGAGATCATGATCGGCAGGCGCTCGCCGGTGTTCTCGAACAGCTCGTCGAGCGCGAATAGCGCGGCTTTCGCGTTCAGCGTGTCGAAGATCGTCTCGACGAGGAACAGGTCGACGCCGCCGTCGAGCAGCGCCTTCGCCTGCTGGTAATACGACGTGTGCAGCTCGTCGAACGTGACGTTGCGTGCACCCGGATCGTTGACGTCCGGCGAGATGCTGGCCGTCTTCGGCGTCGGTCCGATCGCGCCCGCGACGAAGCGCGGCTTGGTCGGCGTCGCGTATTTCGCGGCCGATTCGCGCGCAAGCTTCGCCGATTCGACGTTCATCTCGACGACGAGCGCTTCCATCCCGTAGTCGGCCTGGGCGACGGTTGTCGCGCCGAACGTGTTGGTTTCGACGATGTCGGCGCCGGCCGCGAAGTACTGGTCGTGGATCTCGCGGATGATCTGCGGCTGCGTGAGCGACAGCAGCTCGTTGTTGCCCTTGATGTCGCGCGGGAAATCCTTGAAGCGCTCGCCGCGATACGCGGCTTCGTCGAGCTTGTAGCGCTGGATCATCGTGCCCATCGCGCCGTCGAGGATCAGGATGCGCGATTTCAGCAGCGCGGGCAGGGCGGCGCCGCGCGTGTAGCGCGCGTCGAGCGGGACGGAGGCGGCGAGAGGAGTCGCGGACATGGGCGGAAGATCGGCGAAGACGGGAAAACCATCATTGTAGCCGGTGCGTCAAGCGGTCGTCGGCCCTCGCCGCATGGGCCGGACGGGCCGCCAAAGGAAAGCCCCCGCCGGCGAGCCGGACGGGGGCAGGATCGGAGTGCACGCGGCGCCGCATCGATGCGCGGCGAATGGCCCGGCCGCGTGACGCGCCGGGCCGCGAGTCGTCAGTGCAGCACGACGGGCATCATCATCAGGCTGTCGAATTGTCCGAGGAATTCGTCGACCTCGTCGAGCGACGGTTCATCCTCGATCAGCTGCTTCACGTGCGCGCGGAATCGTTCGGCAAGTTCGCCGTCGATGAAGATTTCGCGCTGCGCGTTCTTGTCGACGATTTCGTATCCGCCGGCATTCATCAGGTGATGGCCGGCCTGCGGCGCAAATTCGACGACGCAGTAATTGGGGCTGTTGTAGATCATTTGCATGGCGGCACTCCTCTTCGCAGTGGCATCTGGCCTTGTTGTCCCCTAGGTGGGGCAAGCCTTGCCGGTTTCAAGGGGCTTGCGCTGCACACCCCGTTCTCCCGTTTGCGTGGGGTGTATCGGTTAGAAGCCGATGTCTATCAAACGTTTCTCATTGTGAGCCGGTGGACTGAAATAGTTGTTAAAGAGTGTCATCGGCCATTTCCGGAAAAACTGTAATCGGTCGAAATTGCCGATTCATGTGCGTTTATCACTGTGTGACAGTCGACGCCGCCGGTGGTTGCATCGTCGCGGGCGGTGTCGATGGCGCCGGTTCCGCAGGCGGCGCAGGCGATGCATGGGGCGTCGACGCCGCGGTGGGCGCGTTCGTTGCGCCGCCGGGCGCTGCATCGGCAGGCACGTTCGGTGCGGCGAGGCGGCCGTGCCACAGCAGCTCGATCTGCGCACCGTTCGGCTCGGTCTGCACGAGCCGCGCGGGCAGCCAGCCGAGCGACGGCGCGAGCCACATGTCGATGCGGCGCGTGTCGCCGTCGCGGCGCGGCAGGCGCATGAAGTGGCGCGCGCCGACGATGCCGGCCTGCGTCTGCACCTGCTCGTCGCCGATCACGGTGATCGGCCAGGTCTCGCCGCTGTTGTTGTCGATCACGAAGAACTGCTGCGTGACGCCAGGCTTGTAGGCGGCGGGATTGCCGCGCAGCAGCCCCGACAACTGCATCAGCATGCTGAAGCGGTCCTGCACGCCGTCGGGCAGCGGCGCGTTGTTCGGCGTGCGCGTGAACACCACCTGCCGGATCTCGCGGTTGAAGATCGCGATGTCTTCCGGCCGCTTGCCGCGCTTCTCGACGTAACGGTCGGGCGCGACGCCGAACGCGTCGATGCGGCCTTCGCTGCGATAGGTGAACGGGCCGACGAACGGCACCGGCATCGACACCGACAGGTCGTACGTGTGCCCGTCGGTGCGCCAGTGGATCGTGCCGATCATGTTCTGCATGCCATTGTAGAACGTGTCGTATTGCAGGTCGCCGGATGGCGGCGCGGCGAACTTCACGCCGCTCGTGGCAGGCCCCGGCGTCGCGGCGCTGGCGCCCGCGGCCGACGCGGCCGACGCGGCTTGCGTGCCCGAAGCCCCCGATGCGCCGCTCGCCGCGGATGCGGCGGCCGCCGGCGGTTCGCCGTGCTCGGCCGTTTGCGTGGAGGTGAGGACCGGCTCGTGCGACGGCGCGGGTTTCGGCGGGGCGGCCTCCGGCGCGGCAGCCTTGGGTGCGGCCGGACGTTCGACCGGCTTCGGTTCCGGTGGCGCAGGCTGGCGCTCGATCGGTTGCGGTTTCAGCAGTTCGATCTGCACGGGGATCTCAGCGGACGGCGGCGGCGTGAACGATTCGCGGTTGCGCATCAGCCAGAATCCGGCAAGCGCGTGCAGTACCAGCACGGCGACCAGCGCGACGCCCACGCGCAGCCAGCGGCGGGGCAGGGCGTGACTCGGGCGAAGGTCGGCAGGCTGGTTGGGCATCGGAACAGGGTCGGGCGCGTGGGTGACGTCGGGCGCGCGGCGCGCGCCACAGGAATCGGACCGCCGGATGCGCTGCGCGTTCGCGAGGCGTGACGTCGCGTGAACCGGATGTGTCAGGCGTCGCGTGCGTCGGGACTATAGCCGAGTTCGTAAGACAGTTTCTGCGCGCATGCGCGCAGCGCGGTGTCGATCTCGCCGCCCCACGCGATGTCGAACGAGCCTTCCTGGCCGAGCGCGACGATCGCGAGCGCCAGTTCGCCGACTGCGTCGAACACGGGCATGCAGAACGCATGGATCGTCGGCAGCAGCATCCCTTCGACGCGCGCGGCCTGGTGCTCGCGCACGTCGGCGAGCACCGCGTCGACTTCGTCGAGCGTGCGCGGGCCGCCGTGGTGCGGCGAGCGGCGCGTATCGGCGAGTTCGCGCTCGAGCATCGCGGCGGTCTTGCTGCGCGGCAGGTACGCGGCGAATAGCAGGCCCGTCGCGGAGCCGAGCAGCGGCATCACGTCGCCGAGCTTCAGCGACGCCTTCGCCGGATGGCTCGATTCCATCCAGTGCACGATCGTCGGCCCCTGGTTGCCCCATACCGCGATGCCGACCGTCTGGTCGAGGCGGTCGCGGAATTCGGTCAGCGCGATCCGCGCGAGCTTCACGCCGTCGACGCGTGCGAGCCGCGCGAGGCCCATCTGCAGCGCGAAGCCGCCGAGCTCGTAGCGGCCCGAGACGGGGTCCTGCGACACGACGCCGAGCCGCGAGAAGCTGACCAGGTAGCGGTGCGCCTTCGCCGGGCTCATGCCCGCGCGCTGCGCGAGATCGCGCAGCATCATCGCGCGCGGCTCGCTCGTCAGCACGTCGAGCAGGCGGAAGCCGACCTCGATCGACTGGATGCCGGAACGGACCTTCTCGCCGTGTTCGCCGGAAGCGGCGTCGTCGGTATCGGAGTCGGCGAGATCGTCGTCGGGGAGCGGGCTGGCGGGCATGGGCAACGGGTGCGCGAAAATGCGACAGGAAACGGGGCGAAAACGGCGTGCGCGATCATGGCGCGCCGCAGGGATTCACCATCGTAAAATAGATTCCCTCCATCGTCACTACAACGGCAGAGTCCCCCCTATGAAACTTGCTTCGCTGAAGGACGGCACGCGCGACGGCCAGCTGATCGTCGTGTCGCGCGACCTGCACACCGCGGCGATCGCCGACGCGATCGCGCCGACGCTGCAGCGTGTCCTCGACGACTGGGCGTTCTACGCGCCGCAGCTGCGCGACCTGTACGACGCGCTGAACCACGGCCGCGCGCGCAACGCGTTCGCGTTCGATCCGGCCAACTGCATGGCGCCGCTGCCGCGCGCGTTCCAGTGGGCCGACGGCTCCGCGTACGTGAACCACGTCGAGCTCGTGCGCCGCGCGCGCGGCGCCGAGATGCCGCCCGAGTTCTGGACCGATCCGCTGATGTACCAGGGCGGCAGCGACGATTTCCTGGGGCCGCGCGACGACGTCGTATGCCCGTCCGAGGAATGGGGCATCGATTTCGAGGCGGAAGTCGCGGTGATCACCGGCGACGTGCCGATGAGCGCGTCGCCCGACGACGCGCTGAAGGCCGTGCGGCTCGTCACGCTCGTGAACGACGTGTCGCTGCGCAACCTGATTCCGGCCGAACTCGCGAAGGGCTTCGGCTTCTTCCAGAGCAAGCCGGCCACCGCGTTCGCGCCGGTCGCCGTCACGCCCGACGAGCTCGGCGACGAATGGCGCGAGGGCCGCGTGCACCGCCCGATGATCGTCCACTGGAACGGCAAGAAGGTCGGCCAGCCCGACGCCGGCACCGACATGGTGTTCCACTTCGGCCAGTTGATCGCGCACGCGGCTAAGACGCGCAACCTGCGCGCCGGCTCGATCGTCGGCTCCGGTACGGTATCGAACAAGGACGCGAAGCGCGGCTACTGCTGCATCGCCGAGAAGCGCTGCCTCGAGACGATCGAGCACGGCGCGCCGCAGACCGAGTTCATGCGCCATGGCGACACCGTGCGCATCGAGATGTTCGACGCGGCCGGCAAGTCGATCTTCGGCGCGATCGAGCAGTCGGTTTCCCCGCCCGACGGCGCGGCATAAGCGGCGCGGTACGTAACGCAACGCGACGCGACGGCGAACCCCGGCTTCGGCCCGCGCGCCGGGTTTCGCCCGATGTTTGACCGCGCGGGCTTGGCTACACTCGATTCAAGCGTTCGAGCACCTCGAACAAGGAGCAGCAGATGGCCGATCTCGCCGCGTACGGCGGTTACGAAGCACTGAAGGTGACGCGTCGCGACCATGGGGTGCTCGACATCGTGATGAGCGGCGAGGGCGCGAACCGCAGCGGCCTCGCGACCGCGAACGCGCGCATGCATCGCGAACTCGCCGACATCTGGCGCGACGTCGATCGCGATCCCGACACGCGCGTCGCGGTGATCCGCGGCGAAGGCAAGGGCTTTTCGGCGGGCGGCGATCTCGCGCTCGTCGAGGACATGGCGAACGATTTCGACGTGCGCGCCCGCGTGTGGCGCGAGGCGCGCGACCTCGTCTACAACGTGATCAACTGCAGCAAGCCGATCGTGTCGGCGATGCACGGGCCGGCCGTCGGCGCGGGGCTCGTCGCCGGGCTGCTCGCCGACATCTCGATCGCCGCGAAGGATGCGCGCATCATCGACGGCCATACGCGGCTCGGCGTCGCGGCCGGCGACCACGCGGCGATCGTGTGGCCGCTGCTGTGCGGGATGGCGAAGGCGAAGTACTACCTGATGCTGTGCGAGCCCGTGAGCGGCGAGGAGGCCGAGCGGATCGGGCTGGTCTCGCTCGCGGTCGCGCCGGCCGACCTGCTGCCGAAGGCATACGAAGTGGCCGAGCGGCTCGCGCACGGTTCGCAGTCGGCGATCCGCTGGACCAAGTACGCGCTGAACAACTGGCTGCGCACGGCCGGGCCGACCTTCGATACGTCGCTCGCGCTCGAATTCATGGGTTTTTCGGGGCCCGACGTGCAGGAAGGCATCCGCTCGCTGCGCGAACGGCGCCCGCCCGCGTTCCCCGGCGACGCGCCGTTCTGACGTGCGCGCTATGATCGAATCACGCGCGGCTGCGCGACGCACGGCGGCCGCCTCGTTCCCCCAGTCAACCAGGATGCCCGTATGACGACCGATGCCTCCGGCGCCAACCCTTTCGCCGGCTTTGCCGGGTTCCAGCCCGCCGACATGATGGACCGGATGTGGGACATGATGCGGATGTCGCCGTTCGGCGGGATGGCGCCGTTTCCGGGCGCCACGCACGGGCTGCCGCCGTCGCTGTCGAGCATGTCCGACATGATGTCGCCGCTCACGAACGTCGAGGAACTCGACAAGCGGATCACCGATCTGCGCGCGGTCGAGCAGTGGCTGAAGCTCAATCTCGGGATGCTGCAGTCCGCGATCCAGGCGCTCGAGGTGCAGCGCGCGACGCTCGCGACGCTGCGCGCGTTCGGCGCGTTCGCGCAAAGCTCGATGTCGGCGGCCGAGGAAGCGGCCGTGGCCGCCGCGCAGGCCGCGAAACCCGCGTCGGCGGGCGAGGCCGCGCCCGCGGCCGATGCGGCCGATGCGGCGGAAGACGACCCCGCGCAGCAGCCGTTCGACCCGTCCGGCTGGTGGAACCTGCTGCAGACGCAATTCAACCAGCTCGCGAGCCTCGCGATGGCGCAACCGGGCATGCAGCCTGCGGCCGGACGCCGCGCCGCCGGAGGCCGCCGCCGCGCCGGGCCCGGGCCCGCGACGAAGTCCGCCGCGGCCGCGCCGCGCAAGCGCGCCGCGAAGCGCGCGAAGCCGTCCGGTTCGGCCGCGGCGCGCGCGGCGGCCGCGTCGTCGCCCGAAACGCGTCCGCCGAAGCGCTCGACGTGATGCGGCGCAGCTAGGCGGTCGATCATGCGACTCGCGCTCGTTCTGATGGGGGGCGGCGCGCGCGCCGCATACCAGGTCGGCGTGCTGAAGGCGCTGGCCGAAATCGCGCGCGAGGCCGATCCGCAGCGGCATACGGTGCCGTTCGCGGTGATCTGCGGTTCGTCGGCCGGCGCGATCAACGCGACGTCGATCGCGAGCCACGCGGACGACTTTTCCCACGGCGTGCGGCGCCTGCTCGAATTCTGGGAGCCGCTGCGCGCCGATTACGTGTATCGCACCGACTGGCTCGGCATCGCGGGCGCCGGCGCGCGCTGGCTCGCGACGATGACGTTCGGCTGGGCGGCCCGCCGCTCGCCGCGCGGGCTGCTCGACAACACGCCGCTTGCGCACCTGCTGCAGCGCGAGCTGAGCTTCCACCGGATCGAGCAGATGCTCGAGGCGCGTCTGCTGCACGCGCTCGCGGTCACCGCGCTCAGCTATTCGAGCGGCCGGCACCTCACGTTCTACCAGGCCGCCGAGCCGATCCAGGCGTGGCGGCGCGCGCAGCGCACCGCGCGGCTCGTCGACCTGTCGGCGTCGCACCTGCTCGCGTCGTCGGCCATTCCGTTCGTGTTTCCCGCCGTGCCGCTCGTGCTCGACGGACAGGTCGAGTACTTCGGCGACGGCTCGATCCGGCAGATCGCGCCGCTGTCGCCGGCGATCCACTTCGGCGCGGACCGGATCGTCGTCGTCGGTGCGGCCGATCCGCGGCCCGAGATCCCGGCCGCGAACGGCACGGGACGGGCCCGTGGCTACCCGACGCTCGCGCAGATCGGCCAGCAGGTGCTCGCGAGCGTGTTTCTCGACTCGATCGGCTCGGACATCGAACGGATCGAGCACATCAACCAGATGATCGAGCACCTGCCGCACCAGGTCGAGATCGACAGCGGCTGGCGGCACGTCGACGTGCTCGCGATCGCGCCGTCCGAGCGCATCGAGCTGATCGCCGCGAAACACCTGAAGCAGATGCCGGCGACGATGCGCGGGCTGCTCGGCGCGATCGGCGGCAGCCAGCCGACCGGCGCATCGTTCGCCAGCTACCTGCTGTTCGAGGAAGCGTTCACGCGCGAGCTGATCGAGCTCGGCTACCGCGACGGCCGGGCCCAGCGGGAGACGCTCGCCGGCTGGATTGCCGGGGCGGACGGCGGCAGCGCGCCGGCGGCCGGCACGCCGCCGGAAGACGGCCTCGCGACCGGCGAAATACGGGTCTGACACGCGAAGGCGCACTGTAAGGTTGCGTTTTCGCGACGGTGGGCCGCGACCGATCGCCGCACCGAGGTAGGCGGCGCGCGACCGGCCGGGCGTCTCGGAACCGTCATGCACGCGTGCTATCATGGCCGCCGCCGTATACACCATATCGAGCAGCCCGCCGATCCGGCATCCGCACGGGGACCTTTCGGGGAACCCGCCTGGGGCAGGGGACGGGCGCGCCAACGAGCCGGCCAGCGCCGGCCCCCACTCAGGCAAGCGCGGCCGGCTTCGTCCGAACGGAGCGGGTTGCGGCATGCCCAACGGCGGCAACGCGGCCGCCTGGCTGCCGGACGAGGAATCGACGTCCGGCGGGCCGGTTTCCCGCGTAAAATTACAGTCTTGGCTGCAAAAAGCGCGCGTGGCGCGCTTGCGCGGCAACAGTCACGTTTAGAGAAGTCGCATTGCGCAGAACAGGGGTGGGACCATCATGAACACCATGCTTTATCCGGAACTTTACAGGTCGCTCGAAGCTGTCCGCTGGGACATGGAGAAGGACATTCCGTGGGACAAGTTCGACGCTTCGCTGCTCACCGACGAGCAGGCGAAGACGATCAAGATGAACGCGATCACCGAATGGTCGGCGCTGCCCGCGACGGAGATGTTCCTGCGCGACAACCAGCACGACAGCGATTTTTCCGCGTTCATGAGCGTGTGGTTCTTCGAGGAGCAGAAGCATTCGCTCGTGCTGATGGAATACCTGCGCCGCTTCAAGCCGGAGATGGTGCCGACCGAAGAGGAACTGCACGCGGTGCGCTTCCAGTTCGATCCGGCGCCGCCGCTCGAGACGCTGATGCTGCACTTCTGCGGCGAAATCCGCCTGAACCACTGGTACCGTTGCGCGGCCGACTGGCACACCGAGCCCGTCATCAAGCAGATCTACGAAACGATTTCGCGCGATGAAGCGCGTCACGGCGGCGCGTACCTGCGCTATATGAAGAAAGCGCTGAACAACTGCGGCGACGTCGCCCGCGCCGCATTCGCGAAGATCGGCGTGCTGATGGCGTCGGCGCGCCGCACCGAGAAGCCGCTGCACCCGACCAACCTGCACGTGAACCAGGCGCTGTTCCCGCGCGACACCGTGCAGTCGCGCCTGCCCGATCCGGAATGGCTCGAGCGCTGGCTCGACGAGCAGATCCGTTTCGACGGCGAGTGGGAGAAGAAGGTCGTCGAGCGGATCCTGCACAACCTGTCGATCCTGTTCGAGCGCACGTTCGCGACCGCGCAGGAACTGAACCGCTACCGCAAGGAAGTCACCGGTCGCCTGCAGGCCGAAAGCGGCCCGTCGTCGGCCGCGCAGCCGGCCTGAGGCTGGCCGGCGCCGCCGGCGCAAGTCGGGTCCGATTCGCACCCGATTCGCGCGCGGCTCACGGCACACCGTGTCGCGTTCGTTGCATGAAGCCCGCCCGGCCGGTCCGGCGGGCTTTTTATCGGGCGCCGCCGTCGCGCGCGCCGTCGTTCATTCCGTCCGATCTCCATCATGTCCGCCACCTTCGAACGCAAGCTGATCACCCGTGATGCCCTCGTTGCACTGCGCGCGTCGCTGCCGTCGCCCGTCGTGTTCACCAACGGCGTGTTCGACATCCTGCATCGCGGTCACGTCACGTATCTCGCCGATGCGAAAGCGCTCGGCGCGTGCCTGATCGTCGGCGTGAACAGCGATGCGTCGGTGCGCATGCTCGGCAAGGGCGACGACCGGCCGATCAACCGCGAAGAGGATCGTGCGGCATTGCTGGCGGCGCTGGAAAGCGTCGACTGGGTCGTGACGTTCGGGGAAAAGACGCCCGTGTCGCTGATCGAGGCCGTCCGTCCGGACATCCTCGTGAAGGGCGGCGATTACGACATGGACGCGCTGCCGGAATCCGCGCTCGTGCGCGGCTGGGGCGGCCGGGCGCTCGCGATTCCGTTCGAGCACGACCGCTCGACCACTGCGTTGCTGAAGAAGGTGCGCGCGCAACAGTCCTGAGCGCGGCCCGGCGCCGTCACGGGGTCGATGCCGCGAGCGGTGCGGTCGTGACGGCCGGCGCGGCGATCGGGCCGCCGACGACGGGCTGGTCGGTTGCCCGCGCGAGCGGGGTCACGCGCAATGCGTCGGGCTGCACCTGCCGCGACAGCACGCCGGGCTCGCGCGGGCCGGCCGCCGGCAGCGGCCCGAACACGCCGCGCGCCACCACGAACGCGAGCATGTTGGCGAGAAAGAGAACAGCGATCAGCCAGCGCAGCATCGTCGAAACTCCTTGTCGTCATCGACGTGGTTGACGTCGTTCAGTCGAGCCGGCCGCATGGCCGGCTTCTTTCATGGCTTCTGTCGACCATGCGTGCGGGCCGCTGGTGCGGCACCGCGCGTATTGCATCGTCGGCGTGACGTGGGCCCGCTTCGGTCTGCGTCGCCACGCGCCGCCGGGATGCCGGCGCCTTTACATCAATCCTGCGCCGTCGCCGGGCCGGCCGCGTCCGTTGCGATCAGCGCGAGCCCGGACAGGATCAGCGTGTCATGCCGCGTATGCGGGACCGTCAGCGCACGCGCGACGTCGTCCGCCGCACCGCCGGCCAGCACGAGCCGCACCGGCGCCTGCCACGCGGCGACGAGATCGCGCCACGCGCGTTCGATCAGCCCGGCCTGTGCGTACAGGCAGCCGGCCGACAACGAGCGCGGCGTATCGACCTGGAACGGTTCGGCCTGCGCGCCCGCAAGCAGGCCGCTGGCGATATCGGTGGTCAGCGTCGGCAACTGCGCGGTGTGCGTGCCGAGCGCGCGCATCATCAGCGCCCAGCCCGGCGCGATCAGGCCGCCGGTGAAGCGGCCGTCCGCGCGCAGTGCCTCGAGCGTCGTCGCGGTGCCGAACGTCGCGATCAGCAGATGCTCGCCCGGAAACGCCGCATGCGCGCCGATTAGGCCGGCCCACCGGTCGCTGCCGAGTTGGTCGGGCGTCGTATAGCCGTTCGTCACGCCGCATTGCGCGGGGCGCGAGCGGATCGTCGTGCGCGGCACGCCCGGCCAGCGCGCGTCGAGCAGCGCGTCGAGCCGTGCGGCCACGTCGGCGCCCGCGACGTTCGAGATCCACGCGCCGCGCGGTCGCGGCAGCATCGACCAGTCGGGATCGGCGCCGCCGTCGCGCGTGTGGCCGAACGCACCCGTGTCGACGAGCGTGCGCCGCGCGTCGGTGAGCGCCCACTTGATCCGGCTGTTGCCGGCGTCGATCAGCAGGTGCGGTTCGCTCATTGCGCTTCGCGCAGCGATACGTCGCCGGCTGCGATCGTTTGTACGCCGCTCGGCGTGTCGAGCAGCAGCTGCCCGGTCGTGTCGATGCCCGTCGCGATGCCGCGCGCGCGTTCGACGCCCTGTTCGAGCAGCACGACTTCGCGGCCCGCGTACGCGTGCAGTGCGTGCCAGCGTGGCAGGAACGGTGCGAGGCCGTCGGTGCCGAACTGCGCGAGCGCGGGCGTGAGCGCGTTCAGCGACGCGGAGAGCGTATCGGTGAGGTTCGCCGACGCGCACGCGATCGACAGCGCGGCGGGCGGTAGCCCGCTCGCGAGCGTGGCTTCGCGCGCGCGCAGCGCGTCGACCTGCGCGGCGACGGCTTCTGCGCCGCGCACGTTGATGCCGAAGCCGATCACGACGGCGGTGGCGTCGGCGGTGGTCCAGACGGTTTCGATCAGGATCCCGGCGAGCTTGCCGACGATGCGCGGCGCGCCGTCGTCGGCGGCCGTCAGCAGCAGGTCGTTCGGCCATTTGAGCGCGACGCGCATGCGGGCGTCGAGCGGCAGCGTGGCCAGCCCTTCGGCGAGCGCGACGCCGATCGCAATGCTGAGGCCGCCTAGCGCGTCGATGGCGCGCGGCACGATGCAGCCGACCGAGCACAGCAGCGCATTGCCGGGCTGCGCGAACCACGGGCGGCCCTGCCGGCCGCGGCCGGCCGTCTGCTCGAACGCGACGCGCACGAGCGGCGCGGGCAACGCGTTCGCGCTGCGCGGCAGCGCCTTGAGCCGCGTCGCGACGTCGGCGTTGGTCGAACCGGTGGCGGCGACGATGTCGAGCGGCCACGCACGCGGCGCGGCGTCCAGGTGCGCCTCGAGCCGGTTGCGCGCGATGTGCGCGTCGCCGGAATCGGGCGTGTCGGAGGAGGTGGGGGCGTTCATGGCGCCTATTGTAGCGACAGGGGGCGTGGGCGCGTCGGCAAGTGGGGCGACGGTCATTTCCTCCGGCGGCAGGGGCTGATTGATGTGCGACGCTTCGCGCGAATGTGTTCGTGCCGAATCGAGAGAAGTTGCATTCGGGTAGTCGAGTGCATATGAGCTGGAATCACCGTAGCGCCGACATTCCGGTTGATCGATTGACGAAACGTCGTCGACCGATATCGATTGATCGGGATTTCGAATTCGTATGATGGATTTCCTTGTGCCGGTCGTGCATTTTGGTGCGATGAGATTTGCGCTGATAGCGACGAGAGGGAATCCGGATGAATGATGGCCAGCAATGGTTACTCGAGTCTTCGTTGGCTGTTGTCGGCCGATTGATGGCTAGTGGCGGCCGGTATGCGGCTGGCAGGCCGACCGTCGTCGGATGTGCGGCGCCCGGTACTTTCGCAGATGAGCGTTGCTCGGGCGCGATGAGCCGAGGTGGCGCCGCATGATCCGCTACTTCCTCGCCAAGGGCGATCGGGGTGGCAGCGCGACGATCACCGAGGGACTGGAATACGTCACGTGTTCCAATCCGCCGCCGCGTGTGCAGATCGCCACGCTCTACATGAAAACCTACTGCACGGCTTGCGAGCAGGTTGGGTTTGTCGCGCCGAAAGGTCCGCGCTTGCCTGGCAGGGCACCGAATGGTCAGGGATGGGCGTTGAGTGGGGATATCAATGCATGCGGGTGCAATCCGCCGCCGGTGTTCTATGCCGAGCGGGGCATGAGGATGATCCTGACTTCGCATGAGGCGACTGAGCTTCTGGAGAATAGACACACTCCAACGCCCGAGGACGAAGCGCCGGTTGCGACGGCGAGAGCGGATATCACGCTCGATTACGACGAACAGGTACGTGTCGGCATCGGCACGACGTTGCCGCAAAGCTATCCCTATTTGATCGAAATGACCGACGGACGCACGTATGCGGGGCGTGTCGGTACGAATGGCCAACTGCCACGCATCGGTACCGAGCCCGCTGGCAGTTATACGATCTATTGGGGCGAAGATGCGCTCGCCCACCCAGACTGGACGCCATGCCCAACAGACCGATAACGGTGAGAGCGAATACGATCCCTCGATCCACCAAGGTAGTACAGCTTCACGCGGTGACATTCAAATCGTTGTGGGATGCCTATCCATCAGGGAATCCATACAACGATCCGGCCTATACGAATCAGTGCGCTATTCGTATAAGTGTCGCCTTGCACCGTGTTGGTGTCGACATGAAGTCATTTTCATCGAGGCTCGTCAGGCCTCTCGGCGGTCAACGTAGTATTGGGCGAATTCTGTTGAATGGAAAGGCAACGGCCACGCGCGCCAATGAACTCGGCTCGTGGCTCAACCTGCAGCCATTTGCCGGTCTCGGAAGGGCGGAGGTGATTACCGGAGCGGACTGGGAGGCGAAAATAAAAGGGCGTACTGGTATTGTGATGTTCGATGGTTACTGGGCGCGTGCAGGCGAGTCGGAATTGAATGCGAGCGGCGGTCACATTGATCTTTGGAATGGCTCTCGAATGACGATGAATGGTTTCTGGGGTGCGGCGTCGACGATAGGGCGATATATCGGGATGGTGTCGTTTCGGCAAGGAGCGAATGTCTTCCCAAGTCTCAGCTATTCCGATCTCGGGAAATCGAATTCAGTCTTGTTTTGGGAGATCAAGTGAAGCGGTTTGCGATTGCGCTTTTGGGGGGGCTTGGTGGTTTGCTGTTAACTTGGCTTTACCTCTACGTTTACAGCCATATCAATTGGCCGAAACTTGCAGGCACACCGGCTCGCGGTTGTTACGAGATCGACAAGTGCCCGACCTCATGGTGGCAGGGAGTATTGTTTCTGGCGTACTTGCTGGGGCCTGCCTTGTTTTTCTGCGTCGTCAATGTACTGGCGTATAGACGCTGGTCATGCAAGAGATGGAGCACCACGCTCAGCATTGGAACCATACTCGCGGGCCTGTTCTACCTTGAGCCCTATGTTTCCCGGCTGCTTAAGTGGCGTACCGGATGAACAGAAGATCCTTCACCGGTCGAACGGTTGGTGCGCCACTGCCGTCGCGCAGGCCGATTCCGGTTGCGGGGATCGATACCAATGCGCGGTGCGAGGATGACGCATGCGAAGCAATCACCGTTCGGCCGGGTCACGCCCACGCGCCCCCCGGCCGAACGGCCGTCACGGCGCAACCACCGGGTGCTTCAGCGCGTGCGCGGTCTCGATCCACTGCGCGTGGAATTCGTCCGCATCGGGCCGAAGCCCGAGTTCGCCGTTGCGATAGGCCATCGCGAGCGTCTGCACGGCTTCCGGCAGCTCGTGCTCGGCGGCGCGGCGATACAGCGCGAGCGCGCGCGCGTCGTCGCGCGGCACGCCGCTGCCGTCGCGGTACGCGTTCGCGAGCATGAAGTCGGCGGCCGGGATGTCCGCGCGCGACGCGATGTCGAACCAGTGCGCGGCTTGCACCGGGTCGGCCGCGATGCCGTAGCCGCTGCGGTAGATCAGCCCGAGGTAATACGCGGCGGCCGGGTCGCCGTCCGAGGCCGCTGCACCGAGCAGCGTCCGGGCGCGCGCATAGTCTTTCGGGAGATCGCCGCTGCCGAGCAGCAACGCCTTGCCGAGCGCGAGCTGCGCGCGCCGCGCAGCCGGCGCGTCGGCCGTGTCGGCCTTGTCCGCCGCCGCGGCCGTTTCCAGCCAGCCGCGCCCCTCGTCGCGCAGCCCCGGTTCATGCGCATCGACGAGCGCGATGCCGAGCGCCGCCTGCGCGGCGCCCGAGCCGCGGCGCGCGAGCGTGCGCAACTGCGCCAGCGCATGCGGCTCGGTCGCCTGCGTGACCATCGCCTGCCATTCGTCGAGCTGCGCGGCGCTCGGCGCGGGGCCGGCGCCGCGCAGGCCGGTCGCCGCGACGACGGCCGCGACGGTCACGGCCGCCGTCGCGAGCAGCGCGGCGGGCGGGAGTTTCGCGCGCAGCACGCGCCGCGCGGCGGCGGCGAAGCCGGTTTCGGCGGGCCGCATCGTCCGGATCGGTTGCATCGTGTGTCTCATTGCGTGAGGTCGATCTCGTAGGTCGCGAGGTTCTTGCCCGAGCCGTCGTCGGCCGCGACCTGCGTGATGCCGGTCAGGCCGGCCGCCGCCGCGTCGCCGAGGCGGTTCGGCGCGGACGCGAACCGCACGTGCGCGACCGAGCTCGCGAGCTTCGTGAAGCGCCAGCTGCGCTGCGCGCCGTCGGCCGCGCGCGTGATCGCGCCGCGCTTCTTGATGAACGCGATCAGCACGTCGCGGTTCGCGTCGGGCGACGCGAAGATCGTCTTGCTGCCGTCGAGGCCCGGGAAATTGCCGCCGCCGCTCGCGCGGTAGTTGTTGGTCGCGACGATGAACTGCGCGTTCGGGTCGATCGGCACGCCCTTGTACGTCAGGTTCCGGATCCGGCTGCCGACCGGCTGCGTGACGTCGATTTCATACGCGAGATCGGCCGACGTGAACATGTCGAAGTTGTAGCCGGGGAAGGTGCTGACGAGCGGCTGCACGGTGGCCTTGGTCGGGTCGATCGTGTTGAAGCGCTTCGCGGCCGTCTCGAGCCAGTTCTTCACGTCGGCGCCGCTCACCTTCACCGCGTACACGGTGTTCGGATACAGGTACAGGTCGGCCGCGTTGTTGATCGCGAGCGCGCCCGGCGCGACGTCGGTGTAGTCGGTGCCGCCGCCGAAGCCGCTCTTGAACGGCGCGCTGACCGACAGCACCGGCAGCGACGCGTACTGCGGCAGGTTCGCCTGCACGTAGGTCTTCACGTAGTCGGCCTGCGCCTCGTTGACGATCTGGATCGCGCCCGGATCGCCGACGTCCGCGAAGTACGAGTTCATCCGGTAGTCGGTCGAGCCGATCGGCGTCTTCACGTAGTCGATCGTCGCCTGGTGCTCGGCCGCGATCGCGGTGGAGACCGACGGGTCGGCCGCGACGTAGCTCTTGTCGGCGTTCTGGATCGGCCGCGCCTCGACGGTCGTTAGCGACTTGTCGACGATCCACGTCTTGCCGTCGAACTTAAGGCCAAGCTTGATCACGCCGAGGTGCTTGCCCCAGTAGTTGGCCATCACGGTCGGCACGCCGTTGACGGTGCCCTTGACCTTGTCGACGCCCGGCAGGTTGAACTGCGCGACGGTGCTGTTCGCGTCCGGAAACACCTGGTGCGAGTGGCCGATCAGCATCGCGTCGATGCCGGACACCTTCGACAGCCACCAGCTGCCGTTTTCCATCGTCGGCGAGTACGCGGAATTGTCGAGGCCGCCGTGCGAGATCGCGACGACGAGATCGGCGCCCTTCGCGCGCATCTCCGGAATGTACTTCTCGGCCGCTTCCTTCAGCCCGGTCGTATAGACCTTGCCGTCGAGCCAGCGCTTGTCCCAGTTCATGATCGCGGGCGGCGTGAAGCCGATGATGCCGATCTTCACGGGCGCGCTGACCGTCTTGCCGTCCGGCGTCGTGGCCGTCACCGTGCGCGTCAGGATCGTGTACGGCGTGAACAGCGGCGCATTGGTCTTCGCGCTGATCACGTTCGCGAGCACCTGCGGGAAGTTCGGGCCCGCGCACTTCTTCTGCTGGGCGGGCGCGGGCAGGCCGTCGACCTCGAACGTGTTGCCGGTCACCTGCGACAGGTACGGCAGCCCGTAGTTGAACTCGTGGTTGCCGATCCCGCCGCCGTCGAATTTCGCGGCGTTCATCACCTTGTAGATCGCGAGCGTCTGGTCGCAGCCGACCGGCTTAACCAGCGCCTGGTAGTCCGACAGCGCGGTGCCCTGGATCGTGTCGCCGTTGTCGAGCAGCAGCGTGTTCGGGTACTGCTTGCGCGCCTGCGCGATCAGCGTCGACACGCGCTCGAAGCCGAGCGAATTGTCGGCGGCGAGCTTGAAATAGTCGTACGACAGCACGTTGGTGTGCAGGTCGGTCGTCTCGAGCAGCGCGAGCGTGGCCGTCGTGCCGACGGGCGCCTGGGCCTCGGGCTGCGACGGCGGCGTGGCGGTGACGTCGTCGCCGCCGCAGCCGGCGAGGACGAAGGCGAGGCTGGCGAGCGCGGCGGCGGCCGGCACGTGGCGGCGGGAAAGCGGGGGGAGACGCATCGGTTGTCCTGTTCGGTGTTCTGTTTTATGAAACGCGAGGTACGCACGAATGGCGGCGCGGCGCGCCGACGGCCTGAGGTGCGGCGCGTGAGAGTATCGAAAGGAAACGTGACGGAACAATGAAAGGTCGCGACGCCGGCCGCTGGCCGAGGCCCACGGCGGCTTCGGGCCGGTCCCGGCCGGCATGCCCGGCCCGGCGCCGCGGCCGGGCATGCCGGCCGTAATCCTCACGTCGCGGCGCCGGGCGGTTCGCTACAATGGCCGCTGTCATCCTTTTGCAAACAACCCGCCCTTGGACTTCGAGACTCCTCCCGGCCTGTCGGTCGACGCCGGCGGCCAGGGCCAGACGGTGCGCCTGACCGGCCAGTGGACCGCGCTGTCGCTCGCGCGCAACCGCGGCGCGGTGGCGCGCCGCATCGCGACCCTCACCAGCGGGCGCGTGAGCGAATGGGATCTGTCCGGCATCGAGCGGCTCGACCACGTCGGCGGCCAGGCGCTGTGGCGCGTGTGGGGCCGCAAGCTGCCGGCCGGCGTCGCGCTGAGCGCCACGCAGCGCACGATCTTCGAGCGCATCGAACGGCTCGACAGCCAGCGCGAGGCGCCCGAGCGCATCGTGCGGTTCGATCCCGTCACGCGGCTCGGCCTGGCGATCTTCGCGTTCGGCGAACACCTGCAGGGCGGCATCGCGATGTTCGGCCGCGTGATCCTCGACGCGCTGTCGGTGCTGCGCCGCCCGCGGACGATGCCGTGGAAGGAGACCTCGGCGAACATCTACAGCGCCGGCGCGCAGGCGCTGCCGATCACCGCGCTCGTCGCGTTCCTGATCGGCATCGTGCTCAGCTACCTGTCCGCGCAGCAGTTGCAGATGTTCGGCGCGAACCGCTATATCGTGAACATTCTCGGGCTGTCGGTGATCCGCGAGCTCGGTCCCGTGCTGTCGGCGATCCTCGTCGCGGGCCGCTCGGGCTCGGCGATCACCGCGCAGATCGGCGTGATGCGCGTGACCGAGGAGCTCGACGCGATGCGCGTGATGGGCATCCCGCACGGGCTGCGGCTGATCCTGCCGCGCGTGCTCGCGCTCGGCGTCGCGATGCCGCTGCTCGTGATGTGGACCAACATCATCGCGCTGACGGGCGGCGCGCTCGCCGCGAAGCTGGTGCTCGGCATCGACATCAACTATTTCGTGCGCTCGCTGCCGGGCGTCGTGCCGATCGCGAACCTGTACATCGGCGTCGGCAAGGGCGTCGTGTTCGGCATGCTGATCGCACTGGTCGCGTGCCATTTCGGCTTCCGGATCAAGGCGAACTCGCAGAGCCTCGGCGAAGGCACGACCACGTCGGTCGTGTCGTCGATCACGGTCGTGATCCTCGCCGACGCGGTGTTCGCGATCCTGTTCCAGAACGTGGGGCTCGGATGAACGCATCGAACGACACGACCGCGCATGCCGCGGCGATCGGCGCCGGGCCGGACGCGGCCGCCGACGCCGGCGACCTCGTGATCGAGGTGCGCAACCTGACCAAGCGCTACGGGCGCAACGTCGTTCACCAGAAGCTCGATTTCGACGTGCGGCGCGGCGAGATCGTGTCGATCGTCGGCGGGTCGGGCTCCGGCAAGACGACGCTCGTGCGCCAGATCCTCGGCCTCGAGCGGCCGACGTCGGGCACGATCAAGGTGTTCGGCGAGGATACGGCGACGATCGACGACGCGACCGCGCGGATGATGCGCACGCGTTCGGGGATGCTGTTCCAGCAGGGCGCGCTGTTCTCGTCGATGACGGTGTTCGACAACGTCGCGCAGCCGCTGCGCGAGCTCGGCCGCGTGCCGCCGGACCTGCTGCACGACATCGTGATGCTGAAGCTCGAGATGGTCGGGCTGCCGTGCAAGCACGCGTCGAAGATGCCGGCCGCGCTGTCGGGCGGGATGGTGAAGCGGGTCGGCATCGCGCGCGCGATCGCGCTGGAGCCCGAGCTGCTGTTCCTCGACGAGCCGACGGCCGGCCTCGATCCGCAGGCGTCCGACGAATTCGTCGAGCTGATCGCGACGCTGCACCGCACGCTCGGGCTGACCGTCGTGATGGTGACGCACGACCTCGACACGATGGTCGCGCTGTCGACGCGCGTCGCGGTGCTGGCCGATCGCAAGGTGCTGGTCGCCGCGCCCGTCGAGGAGGCCGCGAACGTCGACCATCCGTTCATCCACGAATATTTCCTGGGGCTGCGCGGGCGCCGCGCATTGCAGGCGCTGCCGCCCGAGCGGCGCGCGAAGCTGCCGAAGGCGGCCCTCGAACCGGCGCTGTCGAGCGTCGAGCTGTAGAAGCAAGGAACCCGCGAATGGAAAACAAATCACATGCGTTCTGGGCCGGCCTGTTCACGATCGCGCTGACGCTCGCGATCGCGGGCACCGTGTTCTGGTTCAACGTCGACCGCACCGTGCGCGTGCCGTACGACCTGCTCGCGCGCACCAACGTGACCGGGCTGTTCCCGGACGCGGCCGTGCGCTTTCGCGGCCTCGACGTCGGCAAGGTGCAGTCGATCGGCTTCGATCGCACGCATCCGGGCCAGATCCGGATCCGCATTCTCGTCGATCACGACGCGCCGATCACGCAGTCGACCTACGGCAGCCTCGGCTTCCAGGGCGTGACCGGCATCGCGTTCGTGCAGCTCGAGGATACGGGGCGCGATCTGTCGCCGCTGCCGTCGTCGCCGAAGGCGATCGCGCAGATCCCGATGCGGCCGAGCCTGTTCGACCAGATCCAGGAGCGCGGCGACGTGCTGCTGCGGCAGCTCGAACTGGCCGCGAAGAGCGCGAACGCGCTGATGTCGCCCGAGATGCGCGAGCAGTTGCGCGCGACCGCCGAAAGCCTGCAGCACGCGGCCGACGGCGCCGCGACGCTGACCAGGCAGCTCGGCCCGGCAGTCACCGCGCTGCCGGAGACGATGCACGAGGTGAACCGCGCGATGGCGTCGGCGAACACGCTGCTGCAGCCGAACGGGCCGCTCGTGTCGAACCTGAACAAGGCCGGCACGGCCGCCGAGCAGGTCGGCGTCGCGCTGAACGGCCTCAACGCGCGCGTGCAGTACGACACGCTGCCGCGCTTCAATGCGCTGGCCGACAGCGTTGGCGACGCGTCGCGGCAATTGAAGGACGTCGCCGGTGAACTTGGCCGCAACCCGCGCAGTCTGTTGTTCGGCTCGCCCGGCGCGGCCCCGGGGCCCGGCGAGGCGGGCTTCGTCTGGCCGGGTGCGACGGCCGGGAAGTGAAGCGCAAACCCATCGAGGGTCCAGCCGGAAACGGCCGGGTCATGACGCCCATCGAAACCGGAAACATCATGCAGGAATACGCCATGCCACGAATCCTTGACCGCGCGCTGCGCCCGGCCGCGGCCGCGCTGGGCGTGCTGACGCTCGCACTGGCGGCCGGCTGCGCCGGCAACGACGCGGTGCTGTCCAATATCCGCTACGACCTCGGGCCCGCGTCGTCGGTGACGACCACCGGTTCGGGCCCCGCGCTGAAGGTGCTCGACGTCGCCGCGCCGGACGCGCTCGATTCCGACAAGTTCGCGTACCGCCTGGCGTATGCCGATGCGCAGCACGTGGCCGTCTATCGCGACAGCCGCTGGACCGCGCCGCCCGCGCAACTGCTCACGCAGCGGCTGCGCGGCGCGCTGTCGTCGCGCGGGACGGTGCTCGAAGGCGCCGACGGCGTGCGCGCGCCGACGCTCAAGGTCGACCTGAGCGAATTCGAACAGGTTTTCGATGGGCAGTCGCAAAGCCACGGCGCGGTGACCGCGCGCGCGACGCTGATGCAGGACGGCAAGGTGCTCGGCCAGCGCACGTTCGTCGCGCGCGCGCCGTCGAGCACGCCCGACGCGGCCGGCGGCGCGCGTGCGCTCGCGGCGGCCAGCGACGAACTCGTGTCGCAGATCGCCGCGTGGGTCGGCGTGCAGGCGTACGCGGGCACGCCGTGACGGCCGACGTGCAGCCGCGATTGCATCCGCGATTGCATCCGCGATGAACGTGCCGGGCACGCATCGCGCGTCACCGCTCGCGCGGCAGGCGTTTGCCGCTTACGCGGCGCTGATCGTCTATGCGTCGCTGTATCCGTTCGAAGGCTGGGTGGCGCTCGGCATCGGCCCGTTCGATTACCTGTTCGCGCCGATGCAGCGCTACGTGACGACGTTCGACGTGGCCACGAACGTGCTCGGCTATCTGCCGTTCGGCGCGCTCGGCGTGCTCGCGCTGCACCCGCGCTGGCGCGGCGTGGCCGCGACGCTGATCGCGGGCGGGCTCGGCGTGCTGCTGTCGGGCGCGATGGAGGCGCTGCAGACCTACCTGCCGACGCGCGTCGCGTCGAATCTCGACCTTGGCGCCAACGCGCTCGGCGCGCTGCTGGGCGCGGCGCTCGCCGCGCCGGCCACCGGCGCGCTGCTCGACCGCGGCGCGCTGCGCCGGCTGCGCTTCGCGTGGCTGGAGGCCGACGGTTCGACGCCGCTGCTGCTCGCCGCGCTGTGGCCGTTCGCGATCGTGTTTCCGTCGCCGTTCCTGTTCGGCATCGGCGACTGGCCGGCCGCGCTGTGGGAGCGCGCCGACGCGTCGATGCAGGACGCGCTGCTCGCGTGGCTGCCGGCCGCGTGGCGCGTCAGCGAATGGCCCGAGCGGGTCGACGGCTGGCTGTCCGATTCCGCGTGGGAAGCCGTGCTCGGCGGGCTGATGCTGTTCGCCGCGCTGGCGATCGCGTCGCTCGCGATGCGCCCGCGCGCGCCGCGCATCCGGCTGCTGATCGCGCTGGTGGTCGCCACGCTGGTGCTGAAGGCGGCCGCAACGTTCATGCAGTCGGCTACCGGCCTCGTCGTCGTGTGGGCGACGCCCGGCGCGCGGCTCGGCATCGAGCTCGGCTTCGCGGCGGCGCTCGTCGCGTTGCGCGTGCCGGCGACGTGGCGCGCGATGCTCGCGGCGCTCGCGCTGCTGGCCGGCGTCGCGCTCGTGAACCTGCTGCCGGTCAACCCGTTCTTCGACTTCACGCTATCGGGGTGGCGGCAGGGCCGCTACGTGCACTTCAACAGCCTCGCGCGCTGGCTCGCGTGGATCTGGCCCTACGCGGCGCTGATCTGGCTCGGCCAGCGCGTCGAGCACGCGTGGCTGCCGGCCGCGCTGCGCCGCTGACGCGGCAGCCCGGGCCGCGCGGCGGCGGCCGTGCCGCGGGCAGCCGCGTGCGCCGCTCGCTATAATCGTCGGCATCCTCCGTTGCCGCCTTGCGCAACGGCAATTCATCGCCCTTCTTTGCGCACGGCCTCGTGCCGGGCCGCTCGTCACCATCATGGATTCCTACTACCAGCACCACGTCTTCTTCTGCCTGAACCAGCGCGATCCGGGCGCCGAGCGCCCGAGCTGCGCGCAATGCAATGCGCAGACCATGCAGGAATACGCGAAAAAGCGCGTGAAGGAACTCGGTCTCGCGGGGCCCGGCAAGGTGCGCATCAACAAGGCCGGCTGCCTCGACCGCTGCGAGGAAGGGCCGGTGATGGTCGTGTATCCGGAAGGCACGTGGTACACGTACGTCGACCAGGCCGACATCGACGAGATCGTCGAGTCGCACCTGCGCGACGGCAACGTCGTCGACCGCCTGAAGATCTGAGCGGGCCGGCCGAATGAACGTTCATACGCAGAAATCGCTGATCGCGGGCCCGATCGGCCAGATCGAAATCGCGGTCGACCTGCCCGACGCCGTGCGCGAAAGCGGCGCCGCGCCGCGCGGCATCGCGCTCGTCGCGCACCCGCATCCGCTGTTCGGCGGCACGATGGACAACAAGGTCGCGCAGACGCTCGCGCGCACGCTCGTGCAACTGAACTATGTCGTCTACCGGTCGAACTTCCGTGGCGTCGGCGCGACCGAAGGCGTGCACGACAACGGCGCGGGCGAGGCCGACGATCTTCTCGCGGTGCTCGCGCACATGCGCGCGCAGCCCGCGTATGCGGACCTGCCGCTCGTGCTCGCGGGCTTCTCGTTCGGCACCTTCGTGCTGTCGCACGTCGCGAAGCGCCTGCGCGACGCGGGCGAGACGATCGAGCGGATGGTGTTCGTCGGCACGGCCGCGAGCCGCTGGCAGGTGGCCGACGTGCCCGAGAACACGCTCGTGATCCACGGCGAAACCGACGACACGGTGCCGATCGCGTCGGTGTACGACTGGGCGCGGCCGCAGGAGCTGCCGGTCGTCGTGATCCCCGGCGCCGAGCATTTCCTCCATCGCAAGCTGCACGTGCTGAAGCGCATCGTCGTCGACGCGTGGCGCTAGCCTGCATGCGGGCGTCGGCGCAAGCGCCAGCGTCCGTACCGCGCACCGGCGCCCGTCCGGACGATGCGCGACCCTTCCCGAAACTTCACGCGACATCGCGCCGCGCCCCGCCTGCTGCATGGCGCCGCAACCCGGCTTGCACGCCGCCTGCGCACGCCTTTCGCGCGGCTTCGAGCACGCGTGCCCGCCGCATTCCCGTGCGATGCTCGCGCAACGGGGTTGCGGACGTCCGCTGCCCGGTTCGCGAAAACGCCGTTCGCGGCCACGTATAATGGCCGCTTTCGCGTTGCCCGCGGCCCGGCTGGGCCCATGCGGCGCTCGTTTCGCCGCCTGTCCGCCCGCTCGCGACGGCCGCGAACCGAACGCGCCCGCACGAGTCCAACCGGCGCGTTTCGCGTCGTCCGACGGTGTCGGGCGAGCGCCCGACACGCCCGCCGCCTTGCCGTTCAACCCTGCGCGTTTCGCACCGCACTTTCTGCCATCAGCCTGAATCGATCATGCGTCTGTCTTCCCAAGGCCTCAAGTCCCTCGCTTCCTCCATCGCCTTCAGCACCGCCGCGCGCAACGTCGCGCTCGGCGTGATGCTGCCCGTCGCGCTCGCATCGACGATCGTCGTCGCCGAGGCGAAGCCGGCCGCCAAGGCCAAGGCCGCGCATGCGGCGCCGGCCGCCGAGCAGTTCACCGGCGCGCCCGCGACCTACATGCCGGGCGCGGTGCCGCCGCCGGGCGTGAACGCGCGCTCGTGGGTGCTCGTCGACGCGACGAGCAACACGGTGCTCGCATCGGGCAATGCGGACGAACGCGTCGAGCCGGCGTCGCTGACGAAGCTGATGACGGCCTACCTCGTGTTCGAGGCGCTCGACAAGAAGAAGATCTCGATGGAGCAGATCGTCACGCCGAGCGAAGCCGTGCGCCGCGTCGGCCGCGACGAGTCGCGCATGTTCATCGAGGCGAACAAGCCGGTGTCCGTGCACGACCTCGTGTACGGGATGATCATCCAGTCGGGCAATGACGCTGCGATCGCGCTGGCCGAACTCGTCGGCGGCAGCGAAGGGCAGTTCGTCACGCTGATGAACGACGAGGCCGCGCGCCTCGGCATGAAGGGCACGCATTTCGCCGACGTGAACGGCATGCCCGACCCGAACCACTACACGACGGCCGGCGATCTCGCG
Organism: Burkholderia sp. LAS2; assembly: GCF_018417615.1. NCBI lineage: Bacteria > Pseudomonadati > Pseudomonadota > Betaproteobacteria > Burkholderiales > Burkholderiaceae > Burkholderia > Burkholderia sp. LAS2. Next base: position 143,027 of record NZ_CP071052.1, on the reverse strand, counting down.
AAGCTGTCGGCTCACCTGATCCGCGATTTTCCGCAGTACTACGGCATCTTCTCGGAGAAGGAATTCAAGTACAACAACATCCGCCAGGGCAACCGCAACCGTCTGTTGTGGCTCGACCCGACGGTCGACGGCCTGAAGACGGGCCACACGCAGGCGGCCGGTTACTGCCTGATCGCATCGGCGAAGCGCGCGATCCCGGGCGTCGACGGCCAGCGCCGCCTCGTGTCGGTGATGATGGGCGAGCAGAAGGAAAGCGACCGTACGCAGGACAGCATGAAGATGCTGAACTACGGCTACAGCGCGTTCGATTCGGTGCGCCTGTTCAAGGGCGGCCAGGCGATCTCCACGCCGCGCGTCTACAAGGGCAAGGACAACACCGTGCAGGTCGGCGTGAAGAGCGACCAGTGGGCGACCGTGCCGCGCGGCCTCGGCGACAAGGTCAAGACCGAGGTCGACGTCAACGCGCCGCTGATCGCGCCGCTCGCGGCAGGCCAGCAGGTCGGCACCGTGAAGATCGTCGCCGACGGCAAGACGCTGTCCGAATTCCCGGTCGTCGCGCTGCAGGCGGTGCCGGAAGCGGGTATCTTCGGACGTATCTGGGACTCGATCCTGCTGATGTTCAGCAAGAAGAAGTAAGCACGACGGGCCTTTGTTTTCACGACTTCATCCCCATCTGTCAAAGCTATGAGCCAAGCCGAATTCGAACCGATCGTCTACCTCAGCGTCTCGGCGCAGGAGGAACTGGTGCCGCTGTCCGAAGCCCGTGTGCCGGTGCTCGACCGCGGGTTCATCTTCGGCGACGGCGTGTATGAAGTCGTCCCCGTCTATGCGCACGACGGCGCGCACGTGCCGTTCCGGATCGAACAGCATCTGGACCGGCTCGCGCGCAGCCTGAAGAAGATCGGCATCGACAACCCGCACGATGCGGCGGGCTGGCGCGCGCTGATCGAGCGGGTCGTCGCGGCGAACGCCGAAGGCCTCGCCGACGGCAACGCGCTCGTCTACCTGCAGGTGACGCGCGGCGTCGCGAAGCGCGGCCATGCGTTCCCGGCGAACGCGGTGCCGACGGTGTTCGCGATGACGAGCCCGCTGCGCCTGCCGTCCGAAGCGGAGCGCGCGAAGGGCGTGCGCTGCGTGACGGCCGAGGATCGCCGCTGGCTGCATTGCGACATCAAGTCGATCTCGCTGCTCGGCAACGTGTTGATGGCGCAGCATGCGGCGGAACGCGATGCGTTCGAGACGATCCAGCTGCGCGACGACAACGTGACCGAAGGCTCGTCGTCGAACGTGTGGATCGTGAAGAACGGCGAGCTGTTCGCGCCGCCGCGCAGCAACAAGATCCTCGAAGGGATCCGCTACGCGCTGGTCGAGCAGCTGGCCGAAGAATGCGGGATCCGGTTCGTCGCGCGCGAGATCAGCGAGGTCGAGCTGCGCTCGGCCGACGAGATCATGCTGACGTCGGCCACCAAGGAAATCCTGCCTGTGACGTCGCTCGACGATCTGCCCGTGCAGGGCGGCAAGCCGGGCCCCGTGTTCGCGGCGCTGTATGACGCGTACCAGCGTGCGAAGGCACGCGAGTTTGAACAGTTTGACCTAACCCGGAGAAAATGATGAGCGAACCGACCAAAACCGTCGAGGTCACCGGCGCGATCGAGACCCGGAAGGAGTCGCTGCTGGAGTTTCCGTGCGATTTCCCGATCAAGATCATGGGCAAGGCGCACCCCGAGTTCAAGGACACGATCTTCAAGGTCGTGGCCGTTCACGACAACGAGATCGACGTCGAGAAAATCGAGGAGCGCGCGTCGAGCGGCGGCAATTACACGGGCCTCACGATCACCGTGCGCGCGACGAGCCAGGAACAGCTCGACAACATCTACCGTGCGCTGACCGGCCATCCGATGGTCAAGGTCGTGCTTTAAGCGCCCGTTCCGGCGTCCGGGGTCAGCGCAAACGACCGCTGATCCCTTTCCATCCTCCCTCCAGCGCGCACTCGGCGGGGCATTTTCCCGCCGCGCGCCGCGCGTCCAGCTCGTCGCACAGCCGCTTGTATTCGGCCACTTCCTCGAACAGCCAGGTCCTGAACGCCTGCACGCGCGGCGTGTTCAAGAGCGGCGGCGGACACACGAAAAAATAGTGCCACGGGCTCGGCCCGTCGATGTCGAACAGGCGCACGATGCGCCCGTCGAGCAGGTCGTGCACCGCGAGCGAGCGGCGCACCAGCGCGATGCCCTGGCCTTCGATCGCGGCCAGCAGCAGGTTCGACGAATCCTGGTACAGGATCCCCCGCTTGGGCTCGGTCAGCGTATCGAGCCCGGCCGCGTCGAACCACGGCCGCCACAGCTCGTCGTCCGAGCGCAGCAGCGGGTAGTGCACGAGATCGGCGGGCGTCTGCGGCAGCTTGCCGCCGTTCAGCGTCGGCGCGCACGCCGGAAAGAACACCTCCTCGAACAGCGGCTCCACGTGCAGCCCCGGATAGCTGCCGAAGCCGAAGCGGATCGCCAGATCGACGTCGTCGCGCGCGAAATCGGTGAGCGAGTTGGTCGACTGCAGCTCGACGTCGATTTCGGGATGCCGCTCGATGAACGTGCCGATGCGCGGTGTGATGAAGCGCGCGGCGAACGATGACAGCATCGACACCACCAGCCGCCGGTCGCGGTCGCTCGCGCGCACGTCGCGCGTCGCGTCGGCGATCACCATCAGCGCGGTGCGGATCTGCTGCGCGTAGCGCATGCCGGCGTCGGTCAGGCACAGCCGCTTGCCGTTGCGCGTGAACAGCTGCACGCCGAGCTCTTCCTCGAGCGCGCGCACCTGGTGGCTGACCGCGCCGTGCGTGACGAACAGCTCGTCGGCGGCGCGCGAGAAGTTCTCGTGGCGGGCGGCGGCTTCGAACGCGCGAATCGCGTTCAGCGCCGGCAGCTGGCGGAGGTCCATTTGCTAATTTTCCTCACATCGACGTGAAAATTGGTCGTTTGGTCGGACACCTTCAAGTGACTACGATTGTAGTCATCGAAGCACTTATTGGCGGAGTCGATCATGCAAGAAATCTCTTCAAGCATCACCTTCGAAATTCCCCCGGGCGAGACCGTACCGATGAAGGTGCAACGCAGCACGCGGCTGATCGTCCAGTGCGGGCCGGTCTGGGCGACGCGCAGCAACGACGTCGACGACTATTTCCTGGCCGACGGCGAGACGCTGAAGCTGCGCCGCGGCGAGCGGCTGTGGCTCAGCGCGGAAGGCCGCGAGGGCGCATGCGTCGCGTTCTCGGTGTCGCGCCCGCCGCGGGAAGTCGCGCTCGGCGGGCTGTCCCGGCTGCGCGAACGCGTCAACGCGCTGCTGCACGACGGCTGGCGTACCGTCTGACCATCGTTTCATCCGACGGATACCGGCGATCCGTCCCCGTCCCCAGGCCGGCGAGACCCACGGGTTTTCGGTAAACTACCGCCCATGTCCGTTTCGCCGGTTTCCATCGTGTCCACGCCTGTCGCCGTTTCCGCATCGCCCGCCGGAGTCCCGGCTCAGCCGGCCCAGCCGGTCACCGTGCGATGGCGGGGCCGCGAGGCGTACGACGCGAGCTTCGACGCGATGCGCGCGTTCACCGACACGCGCACGGCCGACACCGGCGACGAAATCTGGGTGGTCGAGCATCCGCCCGTCTACACGCTCGGCCAGGCCGGCGACCCGGCGCACCTGCTGGTGGCCGACAGCGGCGTGCCGCTCGTCAAGGTCGACCGCGGCGGACAAATCACCTACCACGGCCCCGGCCAGATCGTCGTCTACCTGCTGCTGGACCTGCGCCGGCGCAAGCTGATGGTGCGCACGCTCGTGACGAAGATCGAGGAGGCCGTGATCGAAACCCTCGCGGCGTATAATCTCGCTTCGGTCCGCAAGGCGGGCGCGCCGGGGATCTACGTGGCATCCGGCCTGCACGAGGGCGCGAAAATCGCGGCCCTCGGCCTGAAGATCCGCAACGGCTGCAGCTATCACGGGCTGAGCCTGAACGTGAAGATGGATCTGCGCCCGTTTCTTGCGATCAACCCGTGCGGCTATGCCGGACTGGAAACCGTCGACATGGCGAGCCTCGCGGTTGCCGCCGACTGGAACGACGTCGCCCACACGCTGGTGGGCCGTCTGATCGCCAACCTCGACGGCGCATCCGCGGCCGCCGACAAGCCGCACGCACTGGAACAATCGAATGACTGACGTTACCGCTTCTCCCGCACCGGCCGATTCGGCCGCGACCCCGGCCTACGATCCGACCGCCAAGCAGAAGGCGCAGGCGAAGACGGCGCGCATCCCGATCAAGGTCATTCCGATCGAAAAGCTGAAGAAGCCCGAGTGGATCCGCGTGAAGGCGGCCACCGGCAGCTCGCGCTTCAACGAGATCAAGACGATCCTGCGCGAGCACAACCTGCACACCGTGTGCGAGGAAGCGAGCTGCCCGAACATCGGCGAATGCTTCGGCAAGGGCACCGCGACGTTCATGATCATGGGCGACAAGTGCACGCGCCGCTGCCCGTTCTGCGACGTCGGCCACGGCCGTCCCGATCCGCTCGATGCGGATGAACCGAAGAACCTCGCGCGCACGATCGCCGCGCTCAAGCTCAAGTACGTGGTGATCACGAGCGTCGACCGCGACGACCTGCGCGACGGCGGCGCCGCCCACTTCGTCGAGTGCATTCGCGAAACGCGTGCGCAGTCGCCGGACACGCGCATCGAGATCCTGACGCCGGATTTCCGCGGCCGTCTCGACCGCGCGATCTCGATCCTGAACGCGGCGCCGCCCGACGTGATGAACCACAACCTCGAAACGGTGCCGCGCCTGTACAAGGAAGCGCGCCCGGGTTCGGACTATGCGCACTCGCTGAAGCTGCTGAAGGACTTCAAGGCGCTGCATCCGGACGTCGCGACGAAGTCGGGCCTGATGGTCGGCCTCGGCGAGACCGAAGAGGAAATCCTGCAGGTGATGCGCGACCTGCGCGCGCACGACGTCGACATGCTGACGATCGGCCAGTACCTGCAGCCGTCCGAGCACCACCTGCCGGTGCGGGCGTACGTGCATCCGGATACGTTCAAGATGTACGAGGAAGAGGCGTACAAGATGGGCTTCACGCACGCGGCGGTCGGCGCGATGGTGCGGTCGAGCTATCATGCCGACCTGCAGGCGCATGGGGCAGGGGTGGTCTGAGCGTCGCGTTTGCAGCAGCAGTCCCGAAAGCCCGCAGCGATGCGGGTTTTTTCGTTGGCGCGGCGATGATCCGCGCATGCGCACGGCAATCGCCACCCGACCGGACGCGCGATCCAATCCAGCGCGAAAAGCAAAGCTGAAACATCATCGATAGCTTCGCAGGATAAGTTCGCTCCCGCCGCACGCAAAGCCCGTAAAGTCGGCTCTCCCGCAGCAATGCCCGCATTCCGAAGGAGAGCCGCATGTCCCGTTTCAGCTTCATCCGCCGCGCCGTCGTCGCGCTGACCGCCTTTGCCGCGCTTGGCGCGGCGCACGCCGAATCGCGCGAAGTCGTGATCGCGTACCAGGACATGGTCGTGCCGTGGCGCTATGCGCAAGCGAGCGGTGAAGTCGAAAAGGCGACCGGCTACAAGGTCAGGTTCCGCAAGCTCGACAGCGGCGCCGACGTGATCCGCGCGCTCGCGTCCGGCTCCGTGCAGCTCGGCGAGGCCGGGTCGAGCCCGATCGCGGCCGGCCTGTCGCAGGGGCTCGACATCTCGCTGTTCTGGGTGCTCGACAACATCAACGACGCCGAGGCGCTCGTCGCGCGCAACGGTTCGGGCGTCACGAACGTCGCGGCGCTGAAGGGCAGGAAGATCGGCGTGCCGTTCGTGTCGACGTCGCATTTCCACACGCTCGTCGCGCTGCAGGCCGCGGGCGTCAATCCGAACGACGTGAAGATCGTCAACCTGCGTCCGCCCGAGGTCGCGGCTGCGTGGGCGCGCGGCGACATCGACGCGACCTACATCTGGGATCCGGTGCTCGCGAAGGTCAAGCAGTCGGGCACCGTGCTGACGACGTCCGGCCAGGTTGCGAAGGAAAGCGGCAAGTCGACCTTCGACGGCTTCGTCGTGAGCCGCAAGTTCGCGCGCGAGAACCCCGAGTTCGTCGCGCGCTTCGTGAAGGTGCTCGCGGCGGCTGACGCCGACTACCGCGCGCATGCGGCGGCGTGGAAGGTCGGCTCGCCGCAGGTCGCGGCGGTCGCGAAGGTGTCCGGCGCGAATGCGCAGGACGTGCCGGCCAGCCTCGCCCTCTACGCGTTCCCGACGGCGGCCGAACAGGCTTCGCCGACGTGGCTCGGCGGCGGCGCGCAATCGGGCGCCGCGAAGTCGCTCGCGGCCACGGCTGCATTCCTCAAATCGCAAGGCACGATCCAGACGGTGCTCGCCGACTATTCGGTCGGCGTCGATCCGCAATTCGTGCAGAAGGCCGCGCGCTGAGCGCGGCCCCTCAGCCCACTCATCGCGGAGCCCTTCGATCATGAGCACGCTGGAAGTCCGTCAGGTATCGGTCGCCTATCCGGGCGAACGCGGCAGGCCGACGGCGCAGGCGCTCGCGCAGGTCGACCTGCGCATCGATGCCGGTGAATTCGTCGTCGCGCTCGGCGCATCCGGGTGCGGCAAGACCACGCTGCTGAACTGCATGGCCGGCTTCGTCGCGCCGACGACCGGCGACGTATGCGTCGACGGCGTGCCGGTCACGGGCCCCGGCGCGGATCGTGGCGTCGTGTTCCAGAAATACGCGCTGCTGCCGTGGCTCGATGTGCTCGACAACGTCGCGCTCGGGTTGCGCTTCGCGCGCGTGTCGAAAGCCGAGCGTGAAGCGCGGGCAACAGAAATGCTGGCGCTCGTCGGTCTCGAGCGCCATGCGCATGCGCGTGTGTACGAGCTGTCGGGCGGGATGCAGCAGCGGGTCGGCATCGCGCGTGCGCTCGCGAGCGACCCGCGCGTGCTGCTGATGGACGAGCCGATGGGCGCGCTCGACGCGATGACGCGCGGCACGATGCAGGCGCTCGTGCTCGACGTATGGGCGCGCACCGGCAAGACGGTGTTTTTCATTACGCACGACGTCGAGGAGGCGCTGTTCCTCGCGACGCGTCTCGTCGTGATGACGCCCGGCCCCGGCCGGATCGCGGAAACCTTCGAACTGCCGTTCGCGCGGCGCTACGTCGAATCGCGCGATGCGCGCGCGGTGAAGTCGTCACCGGAATTCATCGCGTGGCGCGAGCGGCTGATCGCGTATCTGCATCGCGACGAGGCAGCCGAGGCGGCCGCGTGATGCACGAACTCGCGCGACAGGGCGCGTCGGTCGGACGCGGTCGGATCAGCACTTTGCACAGGCAGGACAGCATGAGCACGCAGGATTCGTGGACGGCCGGCGGGACGGTCGCAGGTTTCGAGCAGGACGATCGCACGCGGACTCAGGCAGCCGCGCGTCGTGCGCCGTCGTCGCACCGCTACCGGTTGCCGGGGGAGGGGAAGACGGCGGCCTTGAGCGCGGCGACGGTTGCAGCGCTGGCCGTGCTGTGGTGGGTCGCCACGCATCGCCAGTGGCTGCCGCCGCTGTTCCTGCCCGCGCCGGAAGCCGTGTGGGTGGCATTCGTCGACGCCTGGCATGGCCGCATCCAGGGTGGCCTGCCGCTGTCCGAGCATTTGCTGTGGAGCGCCGCGCGCGTGTTCGGCGCGTTCCTGCTCGCCACCGCGATCGGCGTGCCGGCCGGCATCCTGATGGGCGTGAGCCGCCTTGCACGCGGCGTGCTCGATCCGCTGCTGGAGTTCTACCGGCCGCTGCCGCCGCTCGCATACCTGCCGCTCGTCGTGATCTGGTTCGGCATCGACGAAACGGCGAAGCTCGTCGTGATCTTCCTCGCGTGCTTCGCGCCGATCGCGATGGCCGCGCGCGCCGGCGTGCGCGCCGCGACGGTCGAGCAGATCAACGCCGCGTATTCGCTCGGCGGCAGCTTCGCGCAGATCGTGCGGCATGTGGTGCTGCCGGCCGCGCTGCCGGAGATCCTCACCGGGCTGCGGATCGCGATCGGGTTCGGCTGGACGACGCTCGTCGCGGCCGAGATGGTCGCCGCGACGGCCGGGCTCGGGCAGATGGTGCTCAACGCATCGAGCTTCCTGCGCACGGATATCGTCGTGATGGGGATCCTGATCATCGGCGCGATCGCGTGGCTGTTCGATCTCGCGATGCGATGGATCGAGCGGCGGGTGGTGCCGTGGAAGGGGCGGGGATAGGTCGGGGGGCGCGACGGGGCGTGACGCGGGCAGTCGCTCTGCGCTGCAGGCGGAAAGAGGGCCCGGGGGGGGGGGGGGGGGGGGGCCCCCCCCGGGGGGGGGGGGGGGGGGGCCGGCCCTTGTCGCGTGATACCGGTGGCCGAGTGGCGACGGCTTACCAGCGATAACCGGCGCCGGCGCCGACCGCGACCGTGCCGCGCGTATTGGTGGAGCCGGACGCCTTGACCACCCAGCGCCCGTTGCGCGTGGCGGTGGACAGGCCGAACGCGACGGCCGACTGCCCGCTGTAAGTGCCGCCGGCGATCGAGACCATGCTTTCGCCTGCCAGCGATGCCTGCGGCAGGTTTGCGATGGCGACGGCGGACGCGATGCCGCCGCTTGCGTCGCGACGATAGTGGTCAATGTCGTTACGCACGCTGCCGATCTGGTCGCGCAATTGTTGCACGTTCACGGCATCGGTAGGTGCGGTGCCGGCCTTGACGTTGGTGATCTGCCGCTCCTGACCGGGCGCGCCGACGGAGACCGTGTCGTCGCGGTCGGCGACGGAGTTGTTGCCGAGCGCGACCGAATTGTTGCCCGATGCCGTCGCGTTGTTCCCGATCGCAAGGCTATCGTCGCCGGACGCAGTCGAGCCCTTGCCGAGCGCCATCGAATTCGAGCCGGTCGCGCCCGAGCCGTCGCCGAGCTGCGCAAAGTCGTTGCCATGGTTGCCCGCCGGCGGCGTAACGGCGGGGCCGTTCTTCTCGATGTCCGACAGGCGCGTGTTCAGCGAATCGAAGCGGCTGTCGAATTGCTGCTGCATCGTGAAGAGCTGCCCGCCGTTGACGGCCTGCATGCCGCCCGCGACGATCGCACCGGGCCGCACATTGTCGAGCAGCGTGCCGCCGACCCCGCCGAGCGTCGCGCGGCCGAGCGACAGGTCGTCGTACACGAGCGCACTGAGCGGCTTGCCGTCCGGGTCGACCAGGCCGGTTGCCTTCAACTGCGCGATCGTCACGGCGTCGGTGTCGCCCACGCCGTTCGACAGGCCGGTCAGCGTACGCGTGCCGTCCGTGCCTGCGAGGCTCACCGACGCGCCGCCCTTGTCGGCGCCGATCGAGATCGCGAGGCTCGCAGGATCCTGGCGCACGAGGCCGGTGGTGCCGTTGTTGACGCGCGTGCCAAGATCGTCGACATCGACGCGGATGGATTTGACGTCGCCTTCGACGTTCGTGACCCGGCCGTCGAGCATCGTGATCGATTGCGTGTTGGCTTTGGCTCGATCGTCCAGACTCGTCAGCGCGCTGCCGACATCGTTGAACGACTTGCCGTCGACCGTATAGTTCGGACTGCGTACGCTTCCGTCCGCGTTGATCGTGGCTTCGCCGCCGAGCGCCTCGACGACCGGCTTGAGCTGCGACAGGTTGACTGCGTCGGTGTCGTTCGTACCGGCGCGAAGATTGACGAGCTGCCGCTCGTTGCCGGTTTTGCCGATCGACACGGTGTTGCCTCGGTCGGCGACGCTGCCTTGCCCGAGCGCGACCGCGTCGTGCGCGGTGACCACCGCATCCGCGCCGAGTGCGAGCGCGCGGTTCGCGTTGATGTTCGACCCGACCCCGAGCGCGCTCGAGCGATCGCCGTGAACGTTCGTTCCTTCGCCGATGGCGATCGTGGATCGCCCGTCGGCGATTGCTGCTCCGCCAATCGCGATTGCCGAGTAATCACCGCCGTCTTCTCCTTTTGCCTGCGCGCCGGGACCAAGGGCGATCGAACCTGCGCCCGTTGCGCTGGGTGGCGGGGTTGCGCCGGCCTTGACGACAAGGTTGTCGAGGACCAGATCGGGCTGCGCGGCATGGCTGTAGCCCGACGCGAGCGCGACGAGCGAGAAGGCGAGTGCGGACAGGCGCGGCCGGTGCGTCGCAATGCGCGAGCGGGCACGCGCGTTGTCGGGTGGTGGGGTGACGGGGTGGAACATGAATCGGACTCCTGATCGTTCAATTTCGTGCACGCTGCCGGAAATGGCGACGATACGCATCGACTGCAGCGGAGCGCATCGCCGTTGCGAACGGGATGAGCGAATAAGGCGGCTGCGGTTTGAGCGGACGACTATACGGAGCGACTTATAGGCCGTCGATCAGACGAATACGAAATTTGAGGCGATAGGTATGAGACGCGATATTAGGCGCGAAGTGCGACATCGCGGTCAGACCGGGTCGAAAGGCAGGACGCGCGCAGCGCCCGTAAGACGAGTCCGTATGTCGGCACAGATGGGCCGTGGAATGGGTTCGCGCGGCGCGGTGCGCCGCCGCGCACGGGCCCGCTCAATCCCCCATCGCCACCCCTTCCCGCCGCGGATCCGCGCCGCCGAACCACACCGTCTGCCCCTGCACGTTCAGCCGCTGGATCCCCTGCAGCCCCGAGTTCATCTCGACGACCCGTACGTCGTGTCCGCGGCCCTTCAGCCCGTCGGCGAGCGCGTCCGACACACGGCCGCGTTCGAGCTGCGTCGGCCCGTTCATCGACCCGAAGTTCGGCAGCGCGATCGCCTGCTGCATCGTCATCCCCCAGTCGAGCACGCCGACCAGCGTCTTCGCGACGTGATTGATGATCGCGGGGCCGCCGGCCGAGCCGACGATCATCGTCACCTGCTTCGTCTTCTTGTCGAACACGAGCTCCGGCGACATCGCCGAGCGCGGCCGCTTGCCGGGCTGCACGCGGTTCGCGACCGGCCGGCCGTTGTCGTTCGACACGAACGAGAAATCGGTGAGCTGGTTGTTCAGCATGAAGCCGCGCACCATCAGCCGCGAACCGAACGCATCCTCGATGCTGGTCGTCATCGACAGCGCCTGGCCGTAGCGGTCGACGATCGCGATGTCGGACGTCGACGGCAGCTCGGGGCTGCGGTCGTCGGCCATCGCGAGCGCCGCGCCCTGCGGCGTGCCGGCCTGCGCGACGCCCATGCTGCTGTCGCCGATCAGGTGCGCGCGCTGCGCGAGATAGGTCTTGTCGGTGAGGCTCGCCCAGCTGCCGCCCGGCAGCGGCACGAAATCGGGATCGGCGACATAGCGCGCGCGGTCCGCATACGCGAGGCGCCCGGCTTCGCTGAACAGGTGGGCGGCGAACGGTGTCGGCTCGTAGCCGACGTCGTTGCGCACCGGCTTCTGCGCGCCGATCTGCTGCCAGTCGGGCATCGCTTCGAGGATGCCGAGCATCTGCGCGATCGCGAGGCCGCCCGACGACGGCGGCGGCATCCCGCACACGACCGAGCGCCGGTAATCGGTACACAGCGGCGCACGCACCTTTGCCTTGTAGCGTGCGAGATCCTGCAGCGACAGCAGGCCCGGGTTGGTCGGATGCTTGCGCACCTTCGCGACGATGTCGCGCGCGATCGCACCGGTGTAGAACGCATTCGCGCCGTGGTCGGCGACCTGGCGCAGCACGGTCGCGAGCGCGGGGTTCTTCAGCACCGTGCCGGCCGCCTTCGGCGAGCCGTCCTTGTTGTAGAAGTACGCACGCGCGGCCGGATCGCTGCTCAGGTACTTGTCGTTCGCGATCAGCATCGCGAGGCGCGGGCTGATCGTGAAGCCGCGCTCGGCGAGCCGGATGGCCGGCTGGAACAGCCGGCGCCACGGCAGCTTGCCGTGTGCGCGGTGCGCGGCGTCGAGCATGCGCAGCACGCCCGGCGTGCCCACCGAACGCCCGCCGACGACACCTTCGTAAAAGCTCATCGGCTGGCCGGTCGGGCCGTAGAACAGCCGGTCGGTCGCGGCGGCCGGTGCGGTTTCGCGGCCGTCGTACGCCTGCGTCGACTTGCCGTCGAAATACAGCATGAAGGCGCCGCCGCCGAGCCCCGACGATTGCGGCTCGACCAGCGCGAGCACCATCTGCGTCGCGATCGCCGCGTCGATCGCGGTGCCGCCGGCCTTCAGCATGTCGTAGCCGGCTTGCGTCGCGAGCGGGTTCGCGGCCGCGATCATGAAGTGCTGCGAGGTCCAGCCCGGCTTGTCGGTCCAGCCGGACGACAGTTCGGGCGCATGAACGCCGGGCAGCGGGACGGCCGCGCCCGATGCGGCGGCGACCGGGACGACGGCGCCCGACGGCGCGGACGGGGACGTGCAGCCGGCGTTCAACGCGACGAGCGCGACGGCGGCGAGCAGCGTCCAGGGACGCGAATGCGGACGAATCCGGTCGAACATGGAACCCTCGGCAGCAGTGAATTCGAAGGAGAGCGGCGTTGACGTTGACATCGGTGCGGGCGCAACGGCGCTGCCCGCCCCGGCGCGCTATTGTCGCCGTGCGCCCGGCGGCTTGTCATCCGACAGGAAACCCTGACGCATCCCGCCGGGCCCGCCCCGGCCGGTCTTTCCGGCCTGTTCGAGGATGAACTCTATGAACGTCGACGTCGCGCGCGTGTGGTGGCGGTTCGGCATGTAGAGCATGTACATGTGGGTGCCGAAGATGCTCAGCCGGTACGCATCGAGCGACGTGACGACGGCGCCGTGCCGCAGGTCGTCCTGCATCACGTAGTCGGGCACGATGCCGACGCCGATCCCCGCGAGGATCGCCTGGCGCAGGAACAGGAAGTTCTCCGAAATCAGCGTCGGTTCGAGCAGCACCTCGTGGCGCTCGTCGCCGAGATACGCGGCGATCCGCAACTGCCGGCCCAGCACCGTCGCGGTGACGACGGGAGCTGCGGCCAGCGCACCGAGGCTCGCGGGCATCCCGTGCGCGGCCGCGAACGAGGGCGACGCGCATGCGACGTAGCGCACCGCGCCCATGTCGCGCGCGACGAGGTTCTGCGGCGGCTCGGACATCACGCGGATCGCGATGTCGACTTCGTCGCGCATCAGGTCTTCCACACGATTCTCGAACACGACGTCGAGCACGATGCCCGGATGGAGCCGCTTGAACGCGAGCAGCCAGTCGGACATCACCATCTGCCCGTAGCCGCTCGGCACCGACAGCCGCACGCGGCCCTGCAGGTCCTGGCCGAGCGTCGTCACCGATTCCTGCGCGGCGAGCAGTTCGTTGCGGATGCGCCGGCCGTGCTCGTACAGCGTCAGCCCGATCTCGGTCGGCTCCATGCGCCGCGTCGTGCGGCGCACGAGCTGCTGGCCGATCGAGCGTTCGAGCTGGTTCAAGCGGTAGCTGACGTTCGCGCGGCTCATCTTGAGTCGCTGCGCGGCTTTGCTGAGATTGCCGGCGTCGAGGATCTCGACGAGCAGCGTCAGCGCGTTCAGGTCCATGCGGGTGTCTCCTGATCCGTCCCGTTTAACGCACAGAAACGGTCCGGAAGCATTCAGTGTCAAGTCAGACTTGACAGCTTGTAAAGGCGTGCGGGAATTGTCAATGAATCTCGATCAATCGAGAATCGAGTCATGCCCGGCAACCATGCCGGACGGTTTCCCGCGCCGCCGGGACCGGCTCGCGCACCGGCCCTGCTAGCCGGCCCGACCGGTTCCTGCCGCCCGGCGCACCGCACCACTGGAGACACGATGAATGCCACCGCTTCCCCTGCCAGCCCGATGGCCGGCACCGTCACGCGCGAACGGCGCGACAAGGTGCTCGTCGTCACGATCGACCATCCGCCCGTCAACGCGCTGTCCGCCGACGTGCGGCGCGGCCTCGCCGACGCGATCGACGCCGCGCAGGCCGACGACGCGATCCGCGCGGTGCTGATCGTCGGCGCCGGCCGCAACTTCATCGCGGGCGCCGACATCCGTGAATTCGGCAAGCCGCCCGTGCCGCCGTCGCTGCCCGACGTGTGCGAGCGGATCGAATCGGGTGCCAAGCCGGTCGTGGTCGCGCTGCACGGCGCGACGCTCGGCGGCGGCCTCGAAGTCGCGCTGGCCGCCCATTACCGGCTCGCCGTGCCCGGCGCGAAGCTCGGGCTGCCCGAAGTGACGCTCGGCCTGCTGCCCGGCGCGGGCGGCACGCAGCGCGCGCCGCGCCTGATCGGCGCGAAGGCCGCGCTCGACCTGATGCTGACGGGCCGCCATGCGAGCGCCGACGAAGCGCTCGTGCTCGGCCTCGTCGATCGCATCGCGCACAGCGACGACACGCTCGCCGAAGGGCTCGCCTATGCGCAGGAACTCGTGTCGCTCGGCGCGCCGGTGCGCCGCACGCGCGACGCGCAGGGCCTGGCCGACCGCGCGGCCGCGCAGGCCGCGATCGACGCGGCGCGCGCGGAATTGCCGAAGAAGTCGCGCGGGCTCTTCTCGCCGGCGAAGATCGTCGACGCGGTCGAGGCCGCGCTCACGCAGTCGTTCGACGCCGGGATGAAGTACGAACGCAGCCTGTTCCTGCAATGCATCGACAGCCCGCAGCGTGCGGGCCTCGTGCATGCGTTCTTCGCGGAGCGCGAAGCGGCGAAGGCGCCCGAGGCGCGGCGCGCGAGCGCGCGGCCGGTCGAACGGATCGGCGTGGTCGGCGGCGGCACGATGGGTGCGGGCATCGCGGTCGCGGCGCTCGACGCCGGGCTGCCGGTGACGATGATCGAACGCGACGAAGCGTCGCTCGAGCGCGGCCGTGCGCACGTCGAGAAGGTGTACGACGGCCTCGTCGCGAAAGGACGGATGACGCCGGCCGCGCACGCGGCGCGGCTCGCGCGCTTCAAGGGCAGTACGTCGTACGACGCGCTCGCGCAGGCCGACGTCGTGATCGAGGCCGTGTTCGAGGACATGGCCGTGAAGCAGGCCGTGTTCGCCGAGCTTGCGCGCGTGTGCAAGCCAGGGGCGGTACTCGCGACCAACACGTCGTATCTCGACATCGACGAACTGGCCGCGAGCATCGACCGGCCGGCCGACGTGATCGGCCTGCATTTCTTCTCGCCGGCCAACGTGATGAAGCTGCTCGAGATCGTCGTGCCGGCGCGCGTGAGCGCGGACGTCGTCGCGACCGCGTTCGCGCTGGCGAAGCAACTGAAGAAGACGCCGGTGCGCGCGGGCGTGTGCGACGGCTTCATCGGCAACCGGATCCTCGCCGTCTATCGCACTGCCGCCGACACCCTGATGGAAGACGGCGCGTCGCCGTACCAGATCGATCGCGCGGTGCGCGAATTCGGCTTCCCGATGGGCCCGTTTCAGGTGGTCGATCTCGCGGGCGGCGACATCGGCTGGGCGACCCGCAAGCGCCGCGCGGCGACGCGCGATCCGAACGCGCGCTACGTGGAGATTTCCGACCGGCTGTGCGAGCGCGGCTGGTTCGGGCAGAAGACCGGCCGCGGCTACTACCTGTATCCGGACGGCGCGCGCGTCGGCACGCCCGACCCGGAAGTCGACGCGATCGTCGCGGCAGAGCGTGCGAAGAAGGGCGTCACGCCGCGCACGTTCACCGATGACGAGATCCTGCGCCGCTACCTCGCCGCGATGATCAACGAAGGCGCGAACGTCGTGCACGAGAAGATCGCGCTGCGTCCGCTCGATGTCGACGCGGTGTTCCTGTACGGCTACGGCTTTCCGCGCTATCGCGGCGGCCCGATGCACTATGCGGACACGGTCGGCCTCGCGAACGTGCTCGCCGATATCCGCGCGTTCGCGAACGAAGATCCGCTGTTCTGGAAGCCGTCGCCGCTGCTCGTCGATCTCGTCGCGCGCGGCGCGGATTTCGCGAGCCTGAACCGCATCGACTGAACGCCCACCGCATTCGCCACGGACCCACGATGGACCTTAATTTCACTCCCGAAGAGGAAGCGTTCCGCACGGAAGTGCAGCGCTTCCTGCAAGCCGAACTGCCGGAGCGCATCGCGCGCAAGGTGAAGGGCGGCCTGCACCTGACGCGCGACGACATGCGCGAATGGCATGCGATCCTCAACGCGCGCGGCTGGCTCGCGAGTCACTGGCCGCGCGAATACGGCGGCCCCGGCTGGAGCGTCGCGCAGAAGTTCCTGTTCGACAACGAATGCGCGCTCGCCGGTGCGCCGCGCATCGTGCCGTTCGGCGTGAACATGCTCGGCCCCGTGCTGATCAAGTACGGCAGCGAAGCGCAGAAGCGCCACTGGCTGCCGCGCATCCTCGACGGTACCGACTGGTGGTGCCAGGGCTATTCGGAGCCGGGCGCCGGTTCCGACCTCGCGGCGGTGAAGACGAGCGCGGTGCGGGGTGTGGACGCGCAGGGCGATCACTACGTCGTGAACGGCCAGAAGACATGGACCACGCTCGGCCACTACGCGAACATGATCTTCTGCCTCGTGCGCACCGCGACCGACGTGCGCAAGCAGGAAGGCATCAGCTTCCTGCTGATCGACATGAACACGCCGGGCGTCGAAGTGCGCCCGATCATCACGCTCGACGGCGAGCACGAGGTGAACGAGGTGTTCTTCACCGACGTGCGCGTGCCCGTGGAGAACCTCGTCGGCGAAGAGAACCGCGGCTGGACCTACGCGAAATACCTGCTCACGTACGAGCGCACCAACATCGCCGGGATCGGCTTCTCGACCGCGGCCCTCGACCGGCTGCGCGCGGTCGCCGCGAAGGTCACGAAGAACGGCCGGCCGCTCGCCGACGATCCGTTCTTCGCGGCACGCGTCGCGCGCGTCGAGATCGAGCTCGAAAACATGCGCACGACCAACCTGCGCGTGCTGGCCGCGGTCGCGGGCGGCGGCGTGCCGGGAGCGGAAAGTTCGATGCTGAAGATCCGCGGCACGCAGATCCGCCAGGAGATCACCGCGCTGATGCGCCGCGCGATGGGGCCGTACGCGCAGCCGTTCGTCGACGACGCGCTCGACGCTGATTATGCCGGCGAACCGGTCGGCCCCGATGAAGCCGCGAGCGCCGCGCAGCAGTATTTCAACAACCGCAAGCTGTCGATCTTCGGCGGCTCGAACGAGATCCAGAAGAACATCATCGCGAAGATGATGCTCGGGCTGTAAGAGGGACGCGACGATGGATTTCCAGCACACAGAAGACCGCCGGATGCTGGCGGACACGTTGAACCGCTTCATCGCCGAACAGTACGCGTTCCCGGTGCGCGACCGCATCGCGCAGTCGGCCGAAGGCTTCGACCGCGCGACGTGGCAGCGCTTCGCCGAACTCGGCACGGTCGGCGCGCTGTTTGCCGAAGCCGACGGCGGCTTCGGCGGCGCGGGCTTCGACATCGCCGTGGTGTTCGAATGCCTCGGACGCGGGCTCGTCGTCGAGCCGTTCCTCGGCGCGCTGCTCGCGGGCCGTGCGCTGGCGCTCGCCGGCGGCGATGCGCATCGCGAGCGGCTCGCCGCGCTGATCGACGGCAGCGCGAGCGCCGCATTCGCGCACGACGAACCGGGCTCGCACTACGAACTGACGACGGTGCGCACGCGCGCCGAACGGTCGGGCGACGGCTGGGTGCTGACGGGCGCGAAGGGCGTCGTCGACCAGGCCGCGCAGGCGGCGTTCTTCGTCGTCAGCGCGCGCGTGTCGGGCAACGACGACGACGCGGCCGGCATCGGCCTGTTCGTCGTGCCGGCCGATGCGCCGGGCGTGTCGCTGCGCGATTACAGGAAGATCGACGGCGGTCGCGCGGCCGAAGTGCGCTTCGAGCGTGTCGCGCTGCCGGCCGATGCCGCGCTCGGCGCGCCGGATGCACTCGACGGCGAAGCGGGCGCCGAACTGCTCGAACGCGTGCTCGGCTACGGGCTGCTCGCGCTGTCGGCGGAAGCGCTCGGCGCGATGGACGTCGCAAAGGCGCACACGCTCGACTACCTGCGCACGCGCAAGCAGTTCGGATTGCCGATCGGCAGCTTCCAGGCGCTGCAGCACCGGATGGCCGACCTGCTGCTCGAAGTCGAGCAGGCGCGCTCGGCGGTGATCAACGCGGCCGCGCAGCTCGATGCGCCGCGCGCGGTGCGCGAGCGCGCGCTCTCGGCGGCGAAATACAGCATCGGCCGGATCGGCACGCTGGTCGCGGAAGAAAGCATCCAGTTGCATGGCGGGATCGGGATGACGTGGGAGCTGCCGCTGTCGCATTACGCGAAGCGTCTCGTGATGATCGATCATCAGCTCGGCGACGAGGATCACCACCTCGCGCGCTACATCGCGCTGTCGAAACAATAAGCGCGGAAAACGCGAATGGAGGAGACGACGATGACGAACGACACGCGCGCGCTGCCGCTGGCCGGCGTGAAGGTGCTCGATTTCTCGCGCGTGCTCGCGGGCCCGTGGTGCGCGATGGTGCTCGCCGATTTCGGCGCGGAAGTGATCAAGGTCGAGCATCCGGCGCGCGGCGACGATACGCGCGACTGGGGGCTGCGGATCGGCGACACCGAGACCACCTATTTCAACAGCGTGAATCGCAGCAAGCGGTCGATCTGCGTCGACCTGCAGACGGAAGCCGGCCAGCGCATCGCGCGCGGGCTGGCCGCGCAGGCGGACGTGGTGCTCCACAACTTCAAGTGCGGCGGCGCGGAGAAGCTCGGGCTCGGCTACGACGCGCTGGCCGAACTGAATCCGCGGCTCGTGCATTGCGCGATCTCCGGCTACGACCGCTCGGGCCCGGAGGCCGCGCGGCCCGGCTACGACCTCGTCGTGCAGGGCGAGGCCGGGCTGATGGCGCTGAACGGCGAGGCTGGCCAGCCGCCGCTGAAGTTCGGCGTCGCGGCGGTCGACCTGTTCACCGGCATGTATTCGGCGCAGGCGATCCTCGCCGCGTTGTACGAGCGCCACGCGACCGGGCGCGGCCGGCGCATCGAGATGGCGCTGTTCGACTGCGGGCTGATGATCACCGCGTACTACGGGCTCGACGCGCTGCTGATGGGTGAGGACCCGCCCCGCTACGGCAACGCGCATCCGTCGATCGTGCCGTACGGTGTGTTCGAGGCGGCCGACGGCCCGCTCGTGATCACGGTCGGCAACAACACGCAGTTCGCGCGTTTCTGCGATGCGATCGGGCGGCCCGATCTCGCCGCGGACGAACGCTACAGGACCAACCTTGGCCGCTCGGAGAATCGTGCCGGCCTGCTGCCCGAGATTCGCGGCGAACTCGCGCGCCGCTCGCGCGCGACGCTGCTGGCGGCGCTCGCCGAGGCGGGCATTCCGTGCGGCGAAGTGCTCGGATTGCACGAAGCGCTGACGTCCGAACGCGCGACCCGCGCCGGGCTCGTCACGCGGCAGCCGCATCCGGTCGCGGGCGGCGTCGACGTGCTCGCGCCGCCGTACCGCTTCGACGGCGCGCGGCTGCCGGTGCGCGGTGCGCCGCCGGTGCTTGGCGCGGATACGGACGCGGTGCTCGGCGGCTGGCTCGGGATGTCGGCGGAGGACGTCGCGCGGCTGCGGGCGGATCGCGTCGTGTAGATCGCTTGTTCCGCCGCGGCGCGGGCGGTGAGTCGACGCGCGCCGACCATGCCACGCAACACCGCTCGCCATGACGAGCCGGAAATGGAGACACCATGGAGCTTTCCGTCATCGAATCGGTCACGGCGCGCCGCGACTACCAGCAGCTCGTGCGGGCCCGGCGCCGCTTCAGCTTCACGCTGACGGCGCTGATGATCGCCACGTACTACGGCTTCATCCTGCTCGTCGCGCTCGCGCCGCACGTGCTCGCCGCGCCGCTGTACCGCGGCGCGACGACGACGGTCGGGATCGCCGCGGGCGTCGCGATCATCCTGGTCGCGATCGGCCTGACCGCGTGCTACGTGCTGCGCGCGAACCGTGCGTTCGACCGCCGCGTCGACGCGATCCTGCAACGTTCGTGACGGAGCCCGACATGCGATGCATTTCGAGCGCGCCCGGCGCGCTGGCCATCCTCGTTTCCCTCGTTTCCTCCACCGCCCATGCGACCGGCGTTGCCGGCCCGATGCCCGACAAGGTCGAGCTGAACCCCGTCGCGATCGGGATGTTCTTCGCGTTCGTGTTCGCGACGCTCGCGCTCACGCGCTGGGCCGCGCGCCGCACGCGCTCGACGCGCGACTTCTACACGGCCGGCGGCGGCATCACCGGGTTGCAGAACGGGCTCGCGATCGCCGGCGACTACATGTCGGCCGCGTCGTTCCTCGGGCTGTCCGGCATGGTATTCATGTTCGGCTTCGACGGGCTGATCTACTCGATCGGCTTCCTGGTCGGCTGGCCGTTCGTGATGTTCCTGATCGCCGAACCGCTGCGCAACCTCGGCAAGTTCACGTTCGTCGACGTCGTCGCGTACCGCTTCGCGCAGCGGCCGATCCGGCTGCTGACCTCGGCGAACGCGCTGACGATCGTCGTGCTGTACCTGGTCGTGCAGATGGTCGGCGCGGGCAAGCTGATCCAGCTGCTGTTCGGGCTGTCGTACGGCACGGCCGAGCTGATCGTCGGCGTGCTGATGGTCGTCTACGTGTTCTTCGGCGGGATGACCGCGACCACCTGGGTGCAGGTGATCAAGGCCGTGCTGCTGCTGTGCGGCGCGACGCTGCTCGCATTGCTCGCGCTCGGCGAATTCGGCTTCAGCATCGACGCGATGTTCCGTCGCGCGGTGGCCGTGCATCCGGGCGCGCTGTCGATCATGGGGCCCGGCAAGCTGATCCGCGACCCGGCCAACGCGCTGTCGCTCGGCATCGCGCTGATGTTCGGCACGGCCGGCTTCCCGCACATCCTGATGCGCTTCTTCACGGTGCCGAACGCGAGGGAGGCGCGCAAGTCGGTGCTCTACGCGACCGGATTCATCGGCTACTTCTACCTGCTGACCTTCGTGATCGGCTTCTCCGCGATCGTGCTGCTCGCGCAGCATCCGGAATTCTTCCGGCTCGGCGCGAACGGCACGTTCAACCTGACGCACGACCTGCTCGGCGGCTCGAACATGGTCGCGGTGAAGCTCGCGCAGGCGGTGGGCGGCAACTGGTTCTACGGGTTCATCGCGGCCGTCACGTTCGCGACGATCCTCGCGGTGGTCGCGGGGCTGACGCTCGCCGGCGCGACGACGATCTCGCACGACCTGTATGCGCAGATGTGGGCGCGCGGCAAGCCCGACGAACGGCTCGAGATGCGCATCTCTCGCGCGGCGACGATCGGGCTGTCGGCCATTGCGATCGCGCTGTCGATCCTGTTCGAGCACGTGAACGTCGCGTTCATGGTCGGGCTCGTCGCGGCGGTGGCCGCGAGCGCCAATTTCCCGGTGCTCGCGATGTCGATCTTCTGGCGCGGGATGACCACGCGCGGCGCGGTGCTCGGCGGCGGCCTCGGCCTCGTGTCGGCGGTCGCGCTCACGGTGCTGTCGAAGTCGGTGTGGGTCGACGTGCTGCACCATGCGCATGCGCCGGTGTTCCTCGACAACCCGGCGCTGGTGTCGGTGCCGCTCGCGTTCGTCGGGATCGTGGTCGGCTCGCTCGCGGATCGCGGCGAACGCGCACGCCGCGAGCGCGACGCGTTCGCTCGGCAGGAGTTCTATGCGCAGACGGGCGTGCTCGCGAGCCGCGCCGTCCACCATTGATTCATCCGATGAAACGATGCATCCGTCCGGATCGCCGGACGGATATTTTCCGGAAATCCGGAATACCGGATTTCCTTGCCTGCCGCATTATGGGAAATACAATGAAAACAACGGCTTGAGGGGTTCCGGAAACCTGGCATCGACCTTGCGATATAAAGCGCACGGCCATCCCCCGGCCGAACTACTACAGCAAGCAAGGAGACAACCGATGACCACTGCCTTCCTCCCCCTCGGGATGTCCTGAGGCATCGCTTGTTGCGGCACGGCAGCCGCGCGGGCGAGTGACTCCCCTGACATTCGTCCGCGCGCGTGACGCCGTTTCCATCGGCTCATCTACTTCAGCAGGAACCATCGTGAAGAAGAAACCCTTCTACAAAGTGCTCTATGTGCAGGTGATCTTCGCCATCATCGTCGGCGTGATCCTCGGCCACTACTACCCGGCGCTCGCCACCGACATGAAGCCGCTCGGCGACGGCTTCATCAA
Source organism: Burkholderia sp. LAS2 (assembly GCF_018417615.1). Classification (NCBI taxonomy): domain Bacteria; kingdom Pseudomonadati; phylum Pseudomonadota; class Betaproteobacteria; order Burkholderiales; family Burkholderiaceae; genus Burkholderia; species Burkholderia sp. LAS2. The sequence continues at coordinate 120,949 of NZ_CP071052.1, read as the reverse complement.
GCTGATCAAGATGGTGATCGGTCCGATCATCTTCTGTACGGTCGTCACCGGCATCGCCGGCATGGAGGACATGAAGAAGGTGGGCCGCGTCGGCGGCAAGGCGCTGCTGTACTTCGAGATCGTGTCGACCTTCGCGCTGCTGCTCGGCCTCGCGGCCACGCACATCCTGCGTCCGGGCGTCGGCTTCAACATCGATCCGGCGACGCTCGACGGCAAGGCCGTCGCGTCGTACGCGGCGAAGGCGCACGGGCAGTCGACGGTCGACTTCCTGATGCACATCATCCCGAACACGATGGTCGACGCGTTCGCGCAGGGTGAAATCCTGCAGATCCTGCTGATCGCGCTGCTGTTCGGCAGCGTGCTCGCGCACCTCGGCGAGCGCGGCAAGGTCGTGACCGACTTCATCGACGGCCTGACGCGCGTGCTGTTCGGCATCGTGCACATCGTCACGAAGCTGGCCCCGATCGGCGCGTTCGGCGCGATGGCGTTCACGATCGGCAAGTACGGTGTCGGCTCGCTGGTGCCGCTGCTCAAGCTGATCGGCACGTTCTACCTGACGTCGGTCGTGTTCGTGCTGGTCGTGCTCGGCGGGATCGCGCGCGCCACCGGCTTCTCGATCATTCGCTTCGTGTCGTACATCAAGGAAGAGCTGCTGATCGTGCTCGGCACGAGCTCGTCGGAAGCCGCACTGCCGCAGCTGATGGAAAAGCTCGAGAAGGCCGGCTGCTCGCGTTCGGTCGTCGGCCTCGTCGTGCCCACCGGTTATTCGTTCAACCTCGACGGCACCAACATCTACATGACGATGGCCGTGCTGTTCATCGCGCAGGCGACCAACATCGAGCTGACGTGGATGCAGCAGCTCACGCTGCTGGCCGTCGCGATGCTCACGTCGAAGGGCGCGAGCGGCGTGACGGGGGCGGGCTTCATCACGCTCGCCGCGACGCTGGCCGTCGTGCCGACGATCCCGCTGTCGGGCATGGTGCTGATCCTCGGCATCGACCGCTTCATGAGCGAATGCCGTGCGCTGACCAACATCGTCGGCAACGGCGTGGCGACCGTCGTCGTGTCGGCATGGGAGAAGGAGCTCGACCGCAACAAGCTGCGCCAGGCGCTGAAGGGCGGCGGCGAAGTCGCGCCGACCGAGAAGACGGCCGGCGTCTGACCCGATGAACGAGCAGGCGGCGGCACCGCCCGCCGGCCGTGCGGCCCGCGGCGGCCGGGGTATCGATGCGCAGGCCTATGACACAATAGGCGATCCGCATCGCCAGGAAGCCTCGACCGTGACGCGCCGCCTGCTCATCCTCGTCGTGCTCGCCGCCGCGCTCGTCGCGGCATGCGCGCTCACGTGGGCGATCACCTGGCAGCGCGGCGTCGCCGAGCTGCAGCGCAATGCCGCGGTGCGCGTCGATCGCACCACCAACGCGCTCAAGAGCACGCTCGACCGCTACGAATCGCTGCCTTATCTGCTCGGCAGCCATCCGTACGTGCAGGATCTGCTCGCCGAGCCGAAGCGCGGCGACTACACCGCCCGCGTCAACCGCTATCTCGAAGACCTCAACGAACACGCGCACGCGACCGTCACCTACGTGATCGGCGCGGACGGCCTGTGCGTCGCCGCCAGCAACTGGCGCGCGCCCGACAGCTTCGTCGGGATCGAATACCGTTTCCGCCCGTATTTCCTCGACGCGATGAACGGCCGGGTCGGCCGCTTCTTCGGGATCGGCACGATCTCGCGCGATCCCGGCTACTACATCTCGCAGCCCGTGTGGCACGACGGCAAGATCGCGGGCGTCGTCGTCGTGAAGCTCAACCTCGAATGGTTCCAGGGCGCCGATGCGTCCGAGCCGCTCGTCGTCGTGGACGATCACGGTGTCGTGTTCCTGTCGTCGGTGCCCGCGTGGAAGTACCATACGCTGCGCCCGCTCACGGGGCCTGTGGCCGCATCGATCTACGAAACGCGCCAGTACGCGCAGCAACCGGTCACGCCGCTGCCGCTGCGCGTCGAGCAGACGCTCGGCGCCGATGCGGAAATCGTGCGCCTGGGCGCCGGCCGGCGCGCGCCGCGCTTTCTCGCCAGCAAGCGTCGGATCGGCGAGCCCGACTGGCAGCTCGTCACGCTCGCGCCGATCGCGCCGATCGATGCCGATGCGCGCAACGCGACGATCGTCACCGGCTTCGGCTTCGTGTCGGTCGCGCTGCTCGCGTTCTACTGGCGGATGCGCCGCGCCCGCGTGCGCGAGATGATCCGCGGCCGTGCGCTGCTGCAACAGGCGTACGCGGAGCTGAACCGGCGCGTCGAGGAGCGTACGGCCGATTTGTCTGAAGCGAACGAGCAGTTGCAGAAGGAAGTCGGCGACCGGATCCGCGCGGAGCAGGAGCTGCGCGCCGCGCACGACGAACTGATCCAGGCGAGCAAGCTCGCCGCGCTCGGCCAGATGGCGGCCGGCATCACGCATGAACTGAACCAGCCGCTCGCGGCGCTGCGCAGCTTCTCGGACAACACGCGCGTGCTGCTCGATCGCGGCGAACAGGCCGCCGCGCGCGAGAATCTCGAGGCGATCGCCGCGCTCACCGAGCGGATGGGCAAGATCACGAACCAGTTGAAGCTGTTCGTCGGCCGCGCGAAGCCGCGCAACGAGCAGGCGCTCGTCGTGCGCGCGCTGCGCAGCGTGCTGTCGCTGCTCGACGAGCGCCTGCGCGGCGTCGCGCTCACGCTGACGCTGCAGGACGCGACCGTGTCGCCCGCGCAGGACGCGTCGCTCGATCTGGCGCGCGACTATCCGGAACTCGTCGCGCGCTGCGAGGACCTGCGCCTCGAACAGGTGCTGATCAACCTGCTCGGCAACGCGCTCGACGCGGTCGCCGGCGTCGCGGCGCCGGCCATCGAGGTGACGATCGCGGTGTCGGCCGCGACGCTCGCGGTCGAGGTGCGCGACAACGGCTCCGGCATCGCGCCCGATCTGCTGCCGCGCCTGTTCGAGCCGTTCTTCACGACCAAGGAAATGGGGCGCGGGCTCGGGCTGGGCCTTGCGATCTCGTCGTCGATCGCGAGCGACGCGGGCGGCGCGCTGACCGCACGCAACGCCCCGTCGGGCGGCGCGCTGTTCGTCTTGACGCTGCGTCGCGCCCGCACGCATCATCCGGACTCCGTGTCCGAGCCGGCGGGCTCGCATTAGCGCGAGCCCGCCGTAGGCCGCAGACCCGGTCGGCGAACGACCGGCATCAACGAGCGCCGCGCGCGAGCGCTGCGCCTGTCAGGAGCAAGTGACCAAGATGGCCAACCGGCTGCAAGTGATCTATATCGAGGACGATGCGCTCGTGCGCCGGGCGAGCGTGCAGAGCCTTCAACTGGCGGGCTTCGACGTCGCCGGCTTCGAATCGGCCGAGGCGGCCGAGAAGGCGATCGTCGCGGGTACCGCCGGCGCGATCGTCAGCGACATCCGGCTGCCCGGCGCGAGCGGGCTCGACGTGCTCGCGCAGTGCCGCGAGCGCGTGCCGGACGTGCCGGTGATCCTCGTCACCGGGCACGGCGACATCTCGATGGCCGTGCAGGCGATGCGCGACGGCGCGTACGACTTCATCGAAAAGCCGTTCGCGGCCGAGCGCCTGATCGAGACGGTGCGCCGTGCGCTCGAACGCCGCGAGCTCGTGCTCGAGAACCACGCGCTGCGGCGCGAGCTGGCTGGACAGAACGTCGTCGCGCCGCGCATCATCGGCCGCAGCCCCGCGATCGAGCAGGTGCGCAAGCTGATCGCGAACGTCGCGCCGACCGACGCGTCGGTGCTGATCAACGGCGACACGGGCGCCGGCAAGGAGCTGATCGCGCGCAGCCTGCACGAGCTGTCGCCGCGCCACGACAAGCCGTTCATTGCGGTGAATTGCGGCGCGCTGCCCGAGCCGATGTTCGAATCGGAGATGTTCGGCTACGAGCCCGGTGCGTTTACCGGCGCCGCGAAGCGGCGCGTCGGCAAGCTCGAATACGCGTCCGGCGGCACGCTGTTCCTCGACGAAATCGAAAGCATGCCGCTCGCGCTGCAGGTGAAGCTCTTGCGCGTGCTGCAGGACGGCGTGCTCGAGCGGCTCGGCTCGAACCAGCCGATCCGCGTGAACTGCCGCGTGGTCGCAGCCGCGAAGGGCGACATGAGCGAGCTCGTCGCGGCCGGCACGTTCCGGCGCGACCTGCTGTACCGGCTCAACGTCGTGACGATCGCGCTGCCGCCGCTCGCCGAGCGCCGCGAGGACATCGTGCCGCTGTTCGAGCACTTCATGCTCGATGCGGCCGTGCGCTACGGGCGGCCCGCGCCGGTGCTCACCGACCGGCAGCGCGCGAGCCTGATGCAGCGCGACTGGCCGGGCAACGTGCGCGAGCTGCGCAACGCGGCCGACCGCTTCGTGCTCGGCGTGGCCGACATGCCGCCGGAAACGGGCGCCGGCGACGACGCCGACAACGACCAGACGCTGAAGGAGCGCATCGAGCAGTTCGAGCGCGCGGTGATCGCCGAGGCGCTGAACCAGACGGGCGGCGCGGTCGCCGCGACGGCCGACCGGCTGCATGTGGGCAAGGCGACGCTGTACGAGAAGATGAAGCGCTACGGGCTGTCGGCGAAAGGCGAAACCGAGCGCTGAAAAGCAAACGGACCGCAGTGCGGTCCGTTTCGCGGAGCAGGGCGCGGCGTGCGGCCCTGCGAGTCCTGTCGTGCGGCGCTCAGGCCGCGTTGCCGTCGAGCGCCTTCTTGAGCAGCGCGTCGAGTTCCGCGAATTGCGGCGCGCCGACGTAGCGCTTCAGGATCTTGCCGTCCTTGTCGACGACGAAGGTCGTCGGCGTGAGCTGCACGTTGCCGAACTGCTTCGCGACGCTGCCGTCGTCGAGCGCGACCTTGAACGGCAACTGACGCGTCTGCGCGTAGTTCGCGACGTACATCGGCGGATCGTAGTTCATCGCGACCGCGACGAATTCGAGCCCCTGACCCTTGAAGCGATTGTAGGTATCGACCATCTGCGGCATTTCCTGCATGCAGGTCGCGCAGCTCGTCGCCCAGAAGTTCACGAGATAGACCTTGCCTTTCAGGTCGCCGCCGGTCGAGACCTTCTGGCCCGACAGCAGCGTGAAGGTCGCGTCCGGCACGCTGGACTTGCCGTTGAACGCGAAGAAGCCGGCGACGGCGATCGCCGCGACGACGGCGGCCGCGACGAGGTAGCGAACGGGGCCGGTGCTGCGGCGGGCGGGAGGCGTGGTGTTCATCTTGGTGCTCTCGGGGTCGATGACGCGGATCGATGCAAAGGACGTCGAAATTCGGCGCTTATTTTAGCGCGAATGCGGCGTGTGCATCGGCGGCGGCCGCGCATCCCCGTTTCAGGTTCGGTGGATAATCGCCGTTTTGCCTGCCGCGATCCATGCCATGCCGAAGGACGTCACCGATTCGTTGCGCCCCCTTTTTCGCCCGCTGCGGCACTTCGCCGCGCTCGCCTGCGTGAGCGCCGCGCTGGCCGCGTGCTCGCCGTCGTACGACTGGCGCACGCTGCACAACGACGCCGGCTACACGATCGACCTGCCGGCGAAGCCGACCGTCGAGGAGCAGCCGGTCGCGCTCGGCGGCAAGTCGATGCCGATGCGGATGCAGGCCGCGCACGTCGACGGCGCGGTATTCGCGGTCGGCACGCTGACGTTGCCGGACGATCGCGACGACACACGGCGCGCGGCGCTCGACTTCCTGCGCGCGGGACTGTCGCGCAACCTCGAAGGCACGCCGCAGACGGCGTCGGTGCCGGTGCCGCTCGCAGCCGGCGGCGCGGTGAACGGGCTCGAACTGCGCATCGCGGGCGCGGCCGCCGGCGGCGATCGCGCGCGCAAGACGATCGTCGCGCGGCTTGCCGTGCGCGGCCGGCACGCGTACCAGGCCGTCGTGATCGCCGACGGGCCGCTCGCGCAGGAGCAGCTCGACCAGTTTTTCGGCTCGTTCAAACTCGATTGACGGTGGCCGGCGAGGGCGCTCAGACACGCGGTGACAACTGAAAGTTCATTCGCAGCTTTCGACGCTAATCGCCGGATTTTGCGAGAGTTTTTCGACTATCCACAGCGCATGTGGATAACTTTGTTGAAAAGTCGCGCGTATTTCCCGCAAAGCCGCGCCGGACGGCCTTCCGGCTCGTTTGGTCGCCCGTTCGACGTTTGAGAAAAATCAATTAAAACAACAGGATACGAATTCGGTCCGGCAAAGGCCGCGGCGAGCCGCGATCCGGGGCCGGATGAGTGGAATTGTGTATAAGTCAAGTCTTGACAGCCTGATTTTGTCCTCCTCGCGCGCTCACAGTGCCGTCAGCGCACGCCGGTAGCGAATCGCCTCGGCGATCTGCGCGGCCGTCGGCAGCGGGTCGCCGGCCAGGTCGGCGATCGTCCGAGCGACTTTCAGCACGCGGAAATACGCGCGCGCCGACCAGCCGAAGCGCTCGCCGGCCTCGCGCAGCAGCCGCTCGCCCTCGTCGGTCGGCCGGCACAGGTCGTCGGTTTCGCGGCCGCTCAGCATGTGATTCGTCTTGCCCTGCCGCTCGAGTTGCAGCGCCCGCGCCTGTGCGACGCGGGCGGCGACCGCCGCGCTCGGCTCGCCGGGCGCCGTCGCGCGGGTCGCGAGTTCGGCCGGCGACAGCGCGGGCAGGTCGATCTGGATGTCGATGCGGTCGAGCAGCGGCCCCGACAGCTTGCGCAGATAGCGCGCGGCCACGTCCGGCGAGCAGCGGCAGCGCCCGGACGGATCGCCGTGCCAGCCGCACGGGCACGGGTTCATCGCGGCGATCAGCTGGCACGCGGCAGGGAAGTCGGCCTGCTGCGCCGCGCGCGAGATCGTGATGCGGCCGGCTTCGAGCGGCTCACGCAGCATTTCCAGCACGTGCCGGTCGAATTCCGGCAGTTCGTCGAGAAACAGTACGCCGAGGTGCGCGAGCGTGATTTCGCCCGGCTGCGGCGGATTGCGGCCGCCCACCAACGCGGCGGCGCTCGACGAGTGATGCGGCGAACGGAACGGCCGGCGGCGCCACTGCGCGGGCGAGAAGCCGAGCCGGCTCGCGGACAGCAGCGCGGCCGAGGTCAGCGCCTCGTCATCGGTCAGCGGCGGCAGCAGCCCGGCGAGGCGCGCGGCCAGCATCGACTTGCCGGCCCCGGGTGGGCCGACCATCAGCATGTGATGCCCGCCCGCGGCCGCGACTTCCAGCGCACGCCGCGCGCCGCGCTGGCCGACGACGTCCGCGAGGTCGGGCGCGGCGGGCGCCGGCAGGCCGTCGAGACAGGGCGCCGCGACCGGCGTGAGCCGTCCGTCCGGCGCATCGGCGAGGTGCGCGCACAGCGCGGGCAGGTCGCGCGCACCGAATACGGTCACGCCCGGCACGAGCGCGGCCTCGGCGGCGCTGTCGAGCGGCAGGTACAGCTCGGGCGGACGCGATGCCGCGACGGAATCGCGCGGTGCGCCGGCATTCAGGCCCGCGCCGCCGACGACGCCCGCGCCGCATGCGTCCGCCCGCCAGTCCCGCGCGGCGCCGCACGCCATCGCGAACGCGCCGCGCATCGGCCGCAGCGCGCCGGTCAGCGACAGCTCGCCCGCGAATTCGCGGCCGGCCAGCGCGTCGGCCGGGATCTGGCCGTTCGCGGCGAGGATGCCGAGCGCGATCGGCAGGTCGAAGCGGCCGGATTCCTTCGGCAGGTCGGCCGGCGCGAGATTGACGGTGATACGGCGCACCGGGAATTCGAATCCGCAGTTCTGCAGCGCGGCGCGTACGCGCTCGCGGCTTTCGCGGACTTCGAGATCGGGCAGCCCGACGATCGAGAACGACGGCAACCCGTTGGCGAGATGGACTTCGACGGTGACGTCCGGCGCGCGGCCGGAAGCGGGCGCGCGACTGCGCACCACGGCGAGCGACATGGCGAGGCTCCTGCATGACAGGCGGCGACGGCCGTTCGGGGCCGCATGCCGCGGGAATCGGAGAAATCGGTGCGCGCTTGCCGGCGTGGCGCGGGGAAAGAACGAGGTGTTGCGAACGACGAACAGCGATGGACTGCGAAGAGCGATGGACTACGAAGAGCGGAGGGTGCAGCGAAGAACGACGGACGACGAAGCGGGGCGGAACGGCTTCGGGTGGCGGGCGCAGGCCGCACGACGCGGCCCGCGCCCGGACCTTGCGGCCGGGTGGGGCGTCAGGCCTGCGGGGCGGCGAGCCTCTGCTCGAGTTCCGCGACGCGCTTTTCGAGTTCCTCGAGCCGCACGCGGGTGCGGGCGAGCACCTGTGCTTGGGTGTCGAATTCCTCGCGCGTGACGAGGTCGAGCTTCGAGAAGCCTTGCGACAGCATGGCCTTCACGTTGCGCTCGACGTCCTTGGCCGGCGAGTTTTTCAGCAAATCGCTGACGCGCGACTGCAGATCGTTGAAAACGTCGCTGGGTTGCTTCATGTGATTCCCCTTCCTTGCACAAAAAATGTGCATCTTCAGTTGCGTACGTGCCCATGATGCACGCATGACCGGAAATGGTGCGCGCGGGGCGCGAATTCCGGGCATGGCGCCCGCATGGGTGAATGGCCCGGCGATCCGGGACGTGCGTGCACTCTAGCAACGATCCTTTCGCCGCGCCAGCAAACCGGCCGATGTTGGCCATTCGGCCGGGCTTCGGCGCCTTACACCGCGGGATATGACCCCGTTCCGGAGCCCTTCGAGACGGTGTTCGGGCCAACATGGCATGCGAGTTGCTGAGAAGAGTCCGTTACAACATTCCAACTCTATTCGACGGGACAACCCAGCGAGAGGACTTCATGAAACTCATTACCGCAATCATCAAGCCGTTCAAGCTCGATGAGACGCGCGAGGCGCTGTCGGCGCTTGGCGTCTCCGGCATCACGGTGACGGAGGTGAAAGGGTTCGGGCGCCAGAAGGGGCATACCGAGCTGTACCGCGGCGCCGAATACGTGGTCGATTTCCTGCCGAAGATGAAGATCGAGGCGGCCGTGTCCGACGATCTCGTCGACCAGGCGGTGGAAGCGATCGAGCGGGCCGCGCGCACGGGCAAGATCGGCGACGGCAAGATCTTCGTCACGCCGATCGAACAAGTGATCCGGATTCGCACCGGGGAGACAGGCGCGGACGCGCTGTAACAGAACAGACAAGACAAGCGACAAGAGGAAACCCAAGATGCGCAAACTTCTGATGTCCCTGCTGATGGCCGGCTCGCTGATCGCGGCCGGCGTCGGTTCCGCGCTCGCGGACGACGCGGCGTCCGCCGCGGCTGGTTCCACCGCGGCTGCTTCGGCACCCGCCGCCACGGCTTCCGACGCATCGGCTGCCGCAGCCCCGGCCGCTTCTGCGCCGGCCGCCGACGCATCCGCCACCGCCGCTGCCGCACCGGCTTCGGGCGCGACCGACGCATCGGCTGCCGCCGCCGCGTCCGCGCCGGCCGCCCCGGCTGCGCCCACCGCCCCGTTCTCGGTCGATTCGTCGAAGATCAGCGCGGGCGACACCGCGTGGATGCTGACGTCCACCGCGCTCGTGCTGTTCATGACGATCCCTGGCCTCGCGCTGTTCTACGCGGGCATGGTCCGCAAGAAGAACGTGCTGGCAACCGTGATGCAGAGCTTCGCGATCACCGCGGTGATCACGGTGCTGTGGACGGTGGTCGGCTACAGCCTCGCGTTCACGCCGGGCAACGGCTTCATCGGCGGCCTGTCGCGCGTGTTCCTGCACGGCATGAACTACATCAAGGGCGACAAGGCGACCACGCTGACCGTCAGCCACCTCGCGTCGACGATTCCGGAATCGGTCTACTTCGTCTACCAGATGACGTTCGCGATCATCACGCCGGCGCTGATCTGCGGCGCGTTCGCCGACCGGATGAAGTTCTCGGCGATGCTCGTGTTCATGACGCTCTGGTCGCTGATCGTCTATGTGCCGATCGCGCACATGGTGTGGGAGCCGACCGGCTGGCTGTCGGCCGACGGCGTGCTCGACTTCGCGGGCGGCACGGTGGTGCACATCAACGCCGGTATCGCGGGCCTCGTGTCGTGCCTCGTGCTCGGCAAGCGCGTCGGCTACGGCCGCGAATCGATGGCGCCGCACAACCTGGTGCTGACGATGATCGGCGGCTCGATGCTGTGGGTCGGCTGGTTCGGCTTCAACGCGGGTTCCGCGGTCGCGGCCGACGGCCGTGCCGGCTTCGCGATGCTGACGACGCAAGTCGCCACCGCGTGCGCGGCGCTCGGCTGGATGTTCGCCGAGTGGATCGCCAAGGGCAAGCCGTCGGTGCTCGGCATCGTGTCGGGCGCGGTCGCGGGTCTCGTGGCGATCACGCCGGCAGCCGGCTTCGTCGGCGTACCGGGTGCGCTCGTGATCGGCATCGCGGCGGGCGTGATCTGCTTCTGGTCGGCGACGTGGCTCAAGTCGAAGCTCGGCTACGACGATTCGCTCGACGCGTTCGGCGTGCACGGCATCGGCGGGATTCTCGGCGCACTGCTGACCGGCGTATTCGCGGTCAAGGACATCGGCGGCTTCGACGGCAGCCTGCTGCTGCAGGCGAAGGGCGTGCTGATCACGCTGGTCTACAGCGGCGTGCTGAGCTTCGTGCTGCTGAAGCTGATCGACCTGACGATCGGCCTGCGCGTGACGGAAGAGGAAGAGCGCGAAGGTCTCGACGTGATCCTGCACGGCGAGCACGTGGAATAAGTCACACGAATCCATGGCGGGCCGCCGCGCAGACGGCGCCCGCCCCGAATGAGCGCAGCGACTTCGACCCGCCCACCCGGCGGGTTTTTTTTCTCCTGTCACCCACTGCCGTAGCGGATAACCCTTCACGCTATCGGGTCAATAGCCGAAAACTTCCTCGTAACCCTTGCGAAGCCGGGAACAATCCCCAAATGGGCAAGGCAATTGCTCTACAATCTTCATTCTCCCGCTCGCGAGTGATTCATGGTTCCCCACCTCGTTACCGCGTTGAACGGTCCGCTGCTCGAACTCGAGCAGAAGATCCTCGACGCGACGCCTGCGATCGAACGCTGGTTCAGGCTCGAATGGCAGGAACACACGCCGCCGTTCTATTGTTCGGTGGACCTGCGCAATGCCGGCTTCAAGCTGGCGCCCGTCGACGCGAACCTGTTTCCCGGCGCGTTCAACAATCTGCCGTCCGAAGTGCTGCCGCTCGCCGTGCAGGCCGCGATGGCCGCGATCGAGAAGATCTGCCCGGACGCGAAGAATCTGCTCGTGATTCCCGAGCTCCCGACCCGCAACGCGTTCTACCTGGAAAACGTCGCGCGGCTCGCGACGATCATGCGCCAGGCCGGCCTGCACGTGCGCTTCGGTTCGCTCGACCCCGGCATCACCGACATGACGCCGATCACGCTGGCCGACGGCCAGAAGATCGTGCTCGAACCGCTCGAGCGTTCGCAGCGCCGCCTCGGCCTGAAGAATTTCGATCCGTGCTCGATCCTGCTGAACAACGACCTGTCGGCCGGCATCCCGGCCGTGCTGGAAAACCTGCACGAGCAATATCTGCTGCCGCCGCTGCACGCGGGTTGGGCCGTGCGCCGCAAGTCGACGCACTTCGCGTGCTACGACGACGTCGCGAAGAAGTTCGCGAAGATGGTCGGCGTCGATCCGTGGATGGTGAATCCGTATTTCGCGCACGTGGAAGGCGTCGACTGGCAGGCGCATGAAGGCGAGCAGGCGCTCGCCGACGCGATCGACGGCGTGCTGAAGAAGATCGCGCGCAAGTATCGCGAATACGGGATCAGCGAGAAGCCGTACGTCGTCGTGAAGGCCGACGCGGGCACCGCGGGCCGCGGCGTAATGACCGTGCACGACGCGGCCGAGATCGGCCGCATGACGAAGGCCGAGCGCGCGCAGATGGCCGAATCGAAGGCCGGCCTCGCGGTGCGCGACGTGATCGTGCAGGAAGGCGTCTACACGTTCGAGCGCGTCGGCGACGAAGTGGCCGAGCCGGTTGTGTACATGATCGACCGCTACGTGGTCGGCGGCTTCTACCGCACGCACGGCGGCCGCGAGCGCGACCAGAACCTGAACGCGCCCGGCATGCATTACGTGCCGCTCGGCTTCGAGCACACCGCGCTGCCGGATGCAGGCGCCAAGCCGGGCGCCGCGCCGCCGAACCGTTTCTACATGTATGGCGTGGTCGCGCGGCTGTCGCTGATCGCGTCGTCGATCGAACTGGAAAAGACCGACCCCGAAGCCATCCAGGTGTAACGGACCTTCGCTACGTACAGGACCCGCATGGACATTCTTTTTATCGCCGACCCGCTCGAGCGTTTCAAGATCTACAAGGATTCGACCTACGCGATGATGGCGGAGGCCGCCCGGCGCGGGCATGCGGTGTACGCGTGCGAACCGCGCCATCTCGCGTGGACGGGCTCGGCGGTCGAGGCCGACGTGCGGCGCATCACGTTCGTCGGGGAACTGGACGACCTGCATCGCGACACCTGGTTCGAAGCCGGCGCGGTCGACGCGCGCCGTCTCGAATCGTTCGGCGCGGTGCTGATGCGCAAGGATCCGCCGTTCGACATGGAATACGTGACGTCGACGTGGCTGCTCGAGCTGGCCGAGCGCGCCGGCGCACGCGTGTTCAACAAGGCGCAGTCGATCCGCGATCATTCGGAGAAGCTCGCGATCGGCGAGTTTCCGCAGTTCGTCGCGCCGACGCTCGTCACGCGCGACGCGCAGCGTCTGCGCGCGTTCCACGCCGAGCACGGCGACGTGATCCTGAAGCCGCTCGACGGGATGGGCGGGATGGGCGTGTTCCGCGTGAAGCCGGACGGCATGAACCTCGGCTCGATCGTCGAGATGCTGAGCCACGACGGCACGCGCTCGGTGATGGCGCAGAAGTTCATTCCCGAGATCAAGGCCGGCGACAAGCGCATCCTGCTGATCGGCGGCGAGCCGGTGCCGTATTCGCTCGCGCGGATTCCGCAGGGCAGCGAGGTGCGCGGCAATCTGGCCGCGGGCGGGCTCGGCGTCGCGCAGCCGCTCACATCGCGCGATCGCGAGATCGCCGACACGCTGGGGCCGGTGCTCGCGTCGCGCGGGCTGCTGCTGGTCGGGCTCGACGCGATCGGCGACTGGCTGACCGAGGTGAACGTCACGAGCCCGACGTGCTTCCGCGAGATCATGGAGCAGACGGGCTTCGACGTCGCCGCGATGTTCATCGACGCGCTGGAGCGTGCGGCCGCGTAGGCCGCCTCCCGCGCAACTCCGGCGGCGGCCGCGCAGGTCCCCCGTCGCCGGAGCAGCTTGATCGGCCTGCTACAATGCCCGCTTGCCCGGTGCCGTGATCGGCGCACCGAAGGCCCGGCGGTCGGGCCGACACTGTTGCAAGGCTGAACATGAAACGTTCCCCATACTCGCTACGCTCATTGCCCCGCCGCGGGGTATCGGCCCGCCAGGGGCGGCCGGGAGCGATTTGACATGGCCGGGATCCTGATCATCGCGCACGCGCCGCTCGCCACCGCGCTGCGGGACTGCATCGCGCACATCTACGGCGGCGTGCCCGCCCGCATCGGCTGCATCGACGTGATGGCCGACAGCGATCCGGCCCAGGTGATGGCGTTCGCGCACGCGGAACTTGCGCGGCTGCGCGAAGAGAACGGCGTGGTCGTGCTGACCGACATGTACGGCGCGACGCCCGCGAACATCGCGGGCCAGCTCGCGAAGCTCGACAACGTGCGCGTGCTGGCCGGCGTGAACCTGCCGATGCTCGTGCGGGCCGTCTGCTACCGCACCGTGCCGCTCGACAAGCTGGTCGACAAGGCGCTGTCCGGCGGCGCGAAGGGCGTCCACGAGGTGTCGTCCGGCACGCCGCCGCCGCCGAGCGAAACCGGCTGCGGCCAGTGCGCGCCGATTCCGCCCGAACCGCAGCCGCGCACCGAATCGCCCTGAGCCTCCGTCTCCGTTTTTCGTTTTAGACCGACCCGCCTGCGCGCGCCGCCGGCGGTCCCGACCGATCCGACCGAGAATCATGCTTCAACAAGAAACCACCATCGTCAATAAATTGGGGCTCCATGCGCGCGCATCGGCCAAGCTTACGCAACTGGCCGGCAACTTCCAGTCGGAAGTCTGGATGACACGCAACGGGCGCAAGATCAATGCGAAGAGCATCATGGGCGTGATGATGCTGGCGGCCGGCATCGGCAGCACCGTGACGATCGAGACCGAAGGTCCCGACGAGCGGGAAGCGATGGACGCGCTGCTGAAGCTGATCGCCGACAAGTTCGGCGAAGGCCAGTGATCGCGACGCGCGATCGTTGCCGTTTCCAGTCGGAATGCCGCGGATGTCGCGGCATTTTTTTCGTCGGAAGCATTGATGCGAAATGCGCAATGCTGCGCTGCATGCAGTCAACAGGGAGTCGCGGAATTTATAATCGCTAACCGGGGTCATAAGCGCATCGCAGCAGTGTGCCGCGGCTTTACTTGTACAGAGGAGGTGCGCGTGTCCTTCACGCTGCATGGCATTCCCGTCTCACGAGGTATCGCGATCGGGCGAGCGTACCTGATCGCGCCGGCGGCGCTCGACGTCGCCCATTACCTGATCGAGGTCAACCAGACCGACGCCGAGGTCGAGCGGTTCCGCACTGCGCTCGACGTCGTGCGTCGCGAGCTCGAAGCGCTGCGCGCCGACCTGACCGACGACACGCCGAGCGAAGTCGGCGCATTCATCGACGTCCACACGATGATCCTGAGCGACGAGATGCTCGTGCAGGAAACCATCGACCTGATCCGCACGCGCCGCTACAACGTCGAATGGGCGCTGACCGAGCAGCTCGAACTGCTCACGCGCCATTTCGACGACATCGAGGACGAATACCTGCGCGAGCGCAAGGCTGACATCGAGCAGGTGGTCGAGCGTGTGCTGAAGGCGCTCGCCGGCGCGCCGTCCGCGTCGCAGGCGCTCGATCGCGCGGCCCGCAACGGCACGAACGAGATGATCGTCGTCGCGCACGACATCGCGCCGGCCGACATGATGCAGTTCAAGACGCAGTCGTTCCAGGCGTTCGTCACCGATCTCGGCGGCCGCACGTCGCACACGGCGATCGTCGCGCGCAGCCTCGGCATTCCGGCCGCGGTCGGCGTCCAGCATGCGAGTTCGCTGATCCGCCAGGACGACCTGATCATCGTCGATGGCGACCAGGGCATCGTGATCGTCGATCCGGCGCCGATCGTCCTCGAGGAATACTCGTATCGCCAGTCCGAGAAGCTGCTCGAGCAACGCAAGCTGCAGCGCCTGAAGTTTTCGCCGACGCAAACCTTGTGCGGCACGAAGATCGACCTGTACGCGAACATCGAGTTGCCCGACGACGCGAAGGCGGCCGTCGAGGCCGGCGCGGTCGGCGTTGGTCTGTTTCGCTCCGAGTTCCTGTTCATGCATCAGAAGGCGATGCCGGAAGAGGAGGAGCAGTTCGCCGCATACAAGCGCGCCGTCGAGTGGATGAAGGGCATGCCGGTGACGATCCGCACGATCGACGTCGGCGCCGACAAACCGCTCGAGGCGCTCGACGAAGGCTACGAAACGGCGCCGAACCCGGCGCTCGGGCTGCGCGCGATCCGCTGGAGCCTGTCCGAGCCGCAGATGTTCCTCACGCAGTTGCGCGCGATCCTGCGCGCGTCCGCGTTCGGCCAGGTGAAGATCCTGATCCCGATGCTCGCGCATGCGCAGGAGATCGACCAGACGCTCGACCTGATCCGCGAGGCGAAACGCCAGCTCGACGACGCGGGGCTCGCATACGATCCGAACGTGCGCCTCGGCGCGATGATCGAGATTCCGGCCGCGGCGATCGCGCTGCCGCTGTTCCTGAAGCGCTTCGATTTCCTGTCGATCGGCACGAACGACCTGATCCAGTACACGCTCGCGATCGATCGCGCCGACAACGCGGTCGCGCACCTGTACGACCCGCTGCATCCGGCCGTGCTGCACCTGATCGCGTACACGTTGCGCGAGGCGAAGCGCGCGGGCGTGTCGGTGTCGGTGTGCGGGGAGATGGCGGGCGACCCGGCGCTCACGCGCCTGTTGCTCGGGATGGGGCTCACCGAGTTCTCGATGCACCCGAGCCAGTTGCTCGTCGTGAAGCAGGAGATCCTGCGCGCGCACCTGAAAGCGCTCGAGAAGCCGACGGCCGACGTGCTGGCCGCGTTCGAGCCGGAAGAAGTGCAGGCGGCGCTGCAGCGGCTGTCGGTCGCCGAGCCGCGCGCGGATGCGGCCGCGTAGGCGTTTTCGCCGCCGCTAACGGTAGAGAAGTGTCACGCATGCGCGCTCTGGCGCATGCCCGTCGCGCGTCAGTGCCGGCCCCCGCACACGGGGCAGTCGGCCTGGCGCGCGATCTTCATCGTCGTCCATTCCATTCGCAGCGAATCGAGCATCATCAGCCGCCCGCTGAGCGTCTTGCCGATGCCGCCGATCACGCGCAGCGCCTCGGCCGCCTGCATCGCGCCGATGATCCCGACGGTCGGCGCGAACACGCCCATCGTCGCGCACGCGACTTCCTCGAACGGCTGGTCTTCCGGGAACACGCACGCATAGCAGGGCGCGGCTGCGTCGCGGAAATCGAACGTGCTGATCTGGCCGTCGAAGCGCAGGGCGGCGCCCGACACGAGCGGCACGCCGTGCGCGACGCATGCGCGGTTGATCGCATGCCGCGTCGCGAAGTTGTCGGTGCAGTCGAGCACGACGCTCGCGTGCGGCACGTGCGCATCGAGCCACGCGTCGTCGACGCGCGCCGCGACCGCGTTCACCGTCACCTCGGGATTCAGCTGCGCGAGCGCGTCGCGCCCCGATTCGACCTTGCTGCGGCCGACCGACGCCGTCCCGTGCAGGATCTGCCGCTGCAGGTTCGTGAGGTCGACCGTATCGGCGTCGACGAGCGTGAGCGTGCCGACCCCCGACGCCGCGAGATACATCGCGGCCGGCGAGCCGAGGCCGCCCGCGCCGACGACGATCGCATGCGCATCGAGAAAGCGCTGTTGCGCATCGATGCCGATTTCGTCGACGAGGATGTGGCGGGAATAGCGAAGGAGTTGATCGTCGTTCATGGGGAATCGTGAGCGAGGCGGGCGGACGTTCGTTATTTTAGGCGCGCATGAAAAACGGGCCATCGCGGTCTTCCCGCGATGGCCCGTTGGATGCCGCCCGGCGCTTACTGCGGCGCCGACGCGGGCTTCGGTGCGGAAGCCGGCTTCGCGGCGCTCGCGCCCGATGCCTTCGCCGCCGTGGCGGCCTTGGCGGCCGGGCCCTTCGTCGTGCTCTCGGCGAGCAGCGACTTCGACGCCTGGACCGGCTTGCCTTCGAGCTTGTTGAGCGCCTGCTGCATCATGAAGTCGTCGGCGCTGCCGAACTCGATCGGCTTGCGATCGCGATCCTTCTGGCGTTGCTCCGGCGTCTTCTTGTCGTTCTGCTCCTCGAGAATGCGCAGCTGATCCAGCCGGCGCTGCTCGCGCTCTTCCTGTTCCTTCTTCTCGTTCGGGTCCTGCGTGTTCGCGAGGTGGTTCGTGTAGTCGACCTCGCGCGTCACGAGCACGTCGTCCGGATCGCCGTCCGCGTACTGATCGACCGGCACGTCCGGCGTGATGCCCTTGTTCTGGATCGAACGGCCGCTCGGCGTGTAGTAGTACGCGGTGGTCAGGCGCAGCGCGGTGTCGGCCGTCATCGGGCGGACCGTCTGCACCGAACCCTTGCCGAACGTCGTCTTGCCCATGATCTGCGCGCGCTTCGAATCTTGCAGCGCACCGGCGACGATTTCCGACGCGGACGCCGAATACGCGTTCGTCAGCACGATCATCGGCACGGTCTTGAAGACCGGCGGCAGGTTCTTCAGCGGATCGCCGTCGAAGGACGGCAGGCGATAGTTGTCGTACGTATCGCGGTAGACCTGCTTCGAATCGGGGATCTGGCCGTTGGTCGACACGACGACCGAGTCGGGCGGCAGGAACGCGCCGGCCACGCCGACCGCGCTCTGCAGCAGGCCGCCGCCGTTGTTGCGCAGGTCGAGGATCAGGCCCTTCAGGTTCGGCTGCTGGCGCGCGATGTCCTGCAGCTTCTGCGCGAGATCGGGCGTCGTGCGCTCCTGGAAGCTCGTGATGCGGACGTACGCGTAGCCCGGATCGAGCATCTTCATCTTCACGCTCTGGACCTTGATGATCGCGCGCGTGACGGTGACCGGGAACGTGCGGTCGTCGCTCTTGCGGAAGATCGTCAGCGTGACCTTGGTGCCCGGCTCGCCGCGCATCTGCTTGACGGCCTTGTCGAGCGTCATGCCGCGCACCGGCTTGTCGTTGATGCGCGTGATCAGGTCGCCCGGACGGATGCCGGCGCGGAACGCGGGCGTATCCTCGATCGGCGAGATCACCTTGACGAGGCCGTCTTCCTGCGAGATCTCGATGCCGAGGCCCGCGAAGCGGCCCTTCGTCTGCTCCTGCAGTTCGTCATAGTCGGTCTTGTCGAGGAACGACGAGTGCGGGTCGAGGCTCGACACCATGCCCTTGATCGCGGCCGTCAGCAGCTTCTTGTCGTCGACCGGTTCGACGTACTCGCGCTTGATCTGCCCGAATACTTCCGCGAACAGGCGGAGCTGGTCGAGGGGAAGCGGCGCCGTGGCGGTCTGCTCGGCCGATGCGGAAACCTGCAGCGTGGCGAACACGCCCGTGGCGAGGCCCGCGGCAATCAGGCCGATGTTCTTCAAATTCATTCGCATAGAGAGTCTGGTGCGGTCGGGAAGCGCGTGGCGGTAGCGGGGATGTAGCGGACAAGTATAACTGTTCGTCCGATTACTCAGTGGAACGGCGCGAAAAGCGTCGAAAAGGCCGCTGAGGGCCCGGCCGGGGCGCCGCCGGGCGCGCTGCGGGGTTCGAAAGCGGATTCGACCGCGGCAGGGCCGGGAAGGTTCGCGCGGCGTGCGGGCCGAGGCCGGGCCCGGCGCCGCGCCGGGCGTCAGCCCGCCTTGCCCTGCTTCGCGACGGCGGCCTGCGCCTGCGCGATCGCGTCCGCGTCGCCGAGGTAGTAGTGCTTGATCGGCTTCAGGTTCTCGTCGAGTTCATACACGAGCGGTACGCCGTTCGGGATGTTCAGGCCGACGATGTCGCTGTCCGAGATGCCGTCGAGGTACTTGATCAGCGCGCGCAGCGAGTTGCCGTGCGCGGCGATCAGCACTTGCTTGCCGGCGCGCACCGCCGGCGCGATCGACTCGTTCCACAGCGGCAGCACGCGCGCGACCGTGTCCTTCAGGCATTCGGTGAGCGGCAGCTGCTCGCGCGGCACCTTCGCGTAGCGCGGATCGTTGAACGGCGCGCGCTCGTCGGTCGGCTCGAGCGCGGGCGGCGGCGTGTCGTAGCTGCGGCGCCACACGAGCACCTGCTCGTCGCCGAACTTCGCGGCCGTTTCCGCCTTGTTGAGGCCCGACAGCGCGCCGTAGTGGCGCTCGTTCAGGCGCCACGAATGGACGACCGGCAGGTACATCAGGTCCATCTTGTCCTGCACGTGCCACAGCGTGCGGATCGCGCGCTTGAGCACCGACGTGTACGCGATGTCGAACGTGTAGCCGGCCTCCTTGAGCAATTCGCCGGCCTGGTAGGCCTCGTTGCGACCCTGTTCGGTCAGGTCGACGTCGACCCAGCCGGTGAAGCGGTTTTCCTTGTTCCACGTCGATTCGCCGTGGCGGATGAGAACGAGTTTGTACATGGATCTTGCGGTCGGTAGTGAGAGGGAAGCGGGGCGCGTCGCGCGGCGCCCGGACCGGGCCCGCCATCGCGCAAGGCGGTTATTTTATAATGGCCGGATTGTCCTCATCCGATTTCTCTTTTTCCGGCGACATTCCGTGACGTTCTTTACCAATTACACGAACCTGGCCCTTATCGCGATCCTGCTGGTTTCCGGCGGCCTGCTGGCATGGCCGGCCCTGCGCCGTGGCCGCGGCGGCCTGTCGGCCGCGGAGGCGACGCAGCTCATCAATCGCCGCAACGCGGTCGTGATCGACCTGCGCACCGCGTCCGATTTCGCCGCCGGCCATCTGCCGTCGGCGCGTCAGGTCGCGGCGGGCGAGATCGGCGCGAAAATTGCGCAGGTCGCGAAGAACAAGAGCACCCCGGTGCTGCTCGTCTGCCAGAACGGCCAGCAGTCGCAGAAGGCGGCGCGCGAGGTCGAGGCGGCGGGTTACGCCGAGGTGCACGTGCTCGAGGGCGGCGTGGCCGCCTGGCAGCAGGCCGGGATGCCGGTCGTCAAACAAGGAGTGGCGAAGTGAACAAGGTTTTGATGTACAGCACGCAGGTGTGTCCGTATTGCATGCAGGCCGAGCGCCTGCTGAAGCTGCGCGGCGTCGAGCAGATCGAGAAGGTGCTGATCGATCGCGATCCGGCCCGCCGCGAGGAAATGATGACGCGCACGGGGCGCCGCACGGTGCCGCAGATCTATATCGGCGACACGCACGTCGGCGGTTACGACGATCTGTCGAAGCTCGACCGCGAAGGCGGCCTCGTGCCGCTTCTGCAAGCGGCCTGATTAGGGCAGAATGGCCGCCGGCCGCGCCGCGGGCTTGGGCGCGCAGGATTCATCCGTGGCGGCCGGCGAACAGCCGGGCCGCCCCGTCACCACTTTTAGGGAAACACCATGTCCGACGTCGAAAACCAACCGTTCTTCAACATCCAGCGCGTCTACCTGAAGGATATGTCGCTCGAGCAGCCGAATTCGCCGGCGATCTTCCTCGAGCAGGACATGCCGTCGGTTGAAGTCGAAGTCGACGTCAAGGCCGACCGCCTCGCGGAAAGCGTGTTCGAAGTCGTCGTGTCGGGTACCGTCACCGCGAAGGTGAAGGACAAGGTCGCGTTCCTGATCGAAGCGAAGCAGGCGGGCATTTTCGACATCCGCAACATTCCGGACGAACAGCTCGATCCGCTCGTCGGCATCGCGTGCCCGACGATCCTGTTCCCGTACCTGCGCTCGAACATCGCCGACGCGATCACGCGCGCCGGCTTCCCGCCGATCCACCTCGCGGAAATCAACTTCCAGGCGCTGTACGAGCAGCGTCTCGCGCAGCTTCAGCAGCAGGCCGGCGCGGCAGGTGCACCGAACGGCGCGCCGAATGGCACGACGCTGAACTGACGTTTCGCTCGGACCGGTGCTGGGTATGAAAGTAGCCGTTCTCGGCGCCGGTGCCTGGGGCACCGCGCTCGCGGGCCATCTGGCCGCGCGGCACGATACGCTTCTGTGGGCGCGCGACGCCGCGCTCATCGCCGGGCTGCAGGCCCGGCACGAAAATTCCCGCTATCTCGACGGCATCGCGCTGCCCGACGCGCTGCGCTACGACGCCGATCTCGGCGCCGCGCTCGCGCATGGCGCCGCGGACGACGCGCTGTGCGTGATCGCCGCGCCGGTGGCCGGGCTGCGCACGCTGTGTCACGCGATGCGCGACGCGGGCTGCGTGCCCGCGCACGTCGTCTGGGTCTGCAAGGGCTTCGAGGCCGACACGCATCTGCTGCCGCATCAGGTGATCGCGGCCGAGCTGCCCGAACAGCAGAGCAACGGCGTGCTGTCGGGGCCGAGCTTCGCGCGCGAGGTCGGTCAGTCGCTGCCCGTCGCGTTGACGGTGGCGAGCGCGTCGGCCGAATGCCGCGAGCGCACGCTTGCCGCGTTCCATCACGGCGCGATGCGGATCTATACGGGCGACGACGTGGTCGGCGTCGAGGTCGGCGGCGCGGTGAAGAACGTGCTGGCGATCGCGACCGGCATTTCCGACGGCCTCGGCCTCGGGCTGAACGCGCGCGCCGCGCTGATCACGCGCGGCCTTGCGGAAATGTCGCGGCTCGGCGTGGCGCTCGGCGGCCGCGCGGAAACCTTCACGGGCCTCACGGGCCTCGGCGACCTGATCCTGACCGCGACGGGCGACCTGTCGCGCAACCGCACGGTGGGCCTGCAACTGGCGGCCGGCCGCACGCTGAACGACGTCCTCGGCGCGCTCGGCCACGTGGCCGAAGGCGTGCGCTGCGCGCAGGCCGTGCTGGCGCTCGCGCGCGCGCAGTCGATCGACATGCCGATCACGCAAGCCGTGTGCGGCGTGCTGTTCGACGGGATCGCGCCGCGCGACGCCGTCAGCGGCCTGCTGCGCCGCGACGCGCGCGCCGAGTAGCACGGGCCGCGATCGCCCGGCACGATTGCGCCGGGCGCGCGGCGCCAAAGCGGACTACGCTTGAATCGTCTCCGGCGTTCCGCGAGGGTGTCATGCTGCAGATCCATTCCACCACGCTCGATGCGCAACGCGTCGACATCACGACGCTCGACGTCGATGCGATCGTCAACGCGGCGAACGGCTCGCTGCTCGGCGGGGGCGGCGTCGACGGCGCGATCCACCGCGCGGCCGGCCCCGGCCTGCTCGCCGAGTGCCGCACGCTCGGCGGCTGCGACACCGGCGACGCGAAGCTCACGCGCGGCCACGGGTTGCCTGCGCGCTACGTGATCCACGCGGTGGGGCCGGTCTGGTACGGCGGCGCACGCGGCGAAGCCGATCTGCTCGCGTCGTGCTACCGGCGCGCGATCGAACTGGCCGAAGAAGTCGCCGCGACGTCGATCGCGTTTCCGGCGATCAGTTGCGGTATTTATCGCTATCCGGCCGGCGAGGCCGTCGACATTGCAGTCGGCACCGTCGCCGAAATGCTGCCGCAGGCGCCGAGCCTCGCACGCGTGATATTCGCGTGCTTTTCCCCCGACATTTACGACCTGTACTGCGCGCGGCTCGCGCGAACCTGACGCCTTCAGCGCCGCGGGGCGCGTCCGGCGCGCGTCAGGCGCCGCCCTCGAAGCCGGCCTGGCGCCACGCCTCGAACACGACCACCGCGACCGTGTTCGACAGGTTCAGGCTGCGGTTGTCCGGCCGCATCGGCAGGCGCACGCGCTGTTCGTTCGGGAAGCGTTCGAGCAGCTCGGCGGGCAGGCCGCGCGTTTCCGAGCCGAACACGAACCAGTCGCCGGGCAGGAACGCGTGATCGTGGAAGCGGCCCGAGCCGCGCGTCGTGAACGCAAACATCCGCGCGGGATCGGGCACTTCGGCGGCGACGAACGCGTCCCAGTCGCGGTGCACGCGCATCTGCGCATACTCGTGATAGTCGAGGCCGGCGCGACGCATCCGCGCGTCGTCGAGCGGAAAGCCGAGCGGCTCGATCAGGTGCAGGTGCGCGCCGGTGTTCGCGCACAGGCGGATCACGTTGCCGGTGTTCGGCGGAATTTCGGGGGCGACGAGGACGACGTTGAACATGTTTCGGTTTGGCTGGGCCGACGGGGCCGCGCGATGCGCGCGGGTTCCCGGCCGGCCGGTTCGTGACGGCCGCCTGCGGGCGGCCGGCCTCTCTATCTAATTAATCCCTGGCGGTGCGCAGCGCAACCAGATTCGTCACGCGCACGGCGCCCGCCGCCTTCAGCGCCTGCGCGGCCGCCGCGAGCGTCGCGCCGGACGTCATCACGTCGTCGACGAGCGCGACGTGGCGGCCGGCGACGCCGCCTGCCACCGCGAAAGCCGCCATCACGTTGTCGCGCCGTGCGTGCCGGTCGAGCCGCGACTGCGGCGCGGTGTCGGCGACGCGCGCGAGCAAGGCTGCGTCCGCCGGCACGCGGAGCCGGCGCGCGAGCGGACGCGCGATCGCCCACGCCTGGTTGTAGCCGCGCGCGACGAGTCGCCGGTGCGACAACGGCACCGGCGCGACGAGATCGAAGCCGCTCGCGCCGCGCGTATCGTCGACCAGCCGCGCCAGCCGGGCCGCGAATTCGCCGCCGAGCGCGAGCCGTGCGTGAAACTTCAGGCCGCGCGCGAGCTCGTCGAGCGGCGCGCGGTAATCGGCGAGCGCGAGCGTCGCGTCGAACGGCGGCGGCGCGGTGCAGCACGTTTCGCACCGGTACGCGGACGTGCTACCGACGCCGCTGCGACCGCCGCCGCGTGACCGCGCGTGCCCGACACCGAGCGGCACCGCGCAAACCTCGCAGCGCAGCCGCGCTTCATTCCAGTACGCGGCATCGCAGGCGCCGCATATCACCGCGTGTGACAAATTGCCGCACAATGCGCAGCGATTCGGCAGCGTGACCGCGGCGACGCGCACGACCAGCGCGCGAACCTGCGACAAAACGACGCGCATCGTGCGCTCGGCGGAACCGCGGACCATCGCAACACTCCTGGCATGCCGCCTCAATGAAGCTTGCGAGGCGAGCGAGTATACTTCGGGCTCTTCGCCAGTGTGCCCGACATGTCCCCAGCTTCGACTTCCACCGGCCGTCCGGCCAATGACGCCAGGCGCCTGCGGCGGATCTTCGACCGCCGTGCCGCCACGTTCGACGCGGTTGCGTTCCTGCCGCGCGAGATCGCGCAGCGGATGAACGAGCGCCTCGAATACATCAAGGTGAGCCCCGCGGCCGTGCTGGACGCGGGCTGCGGCCCGGGCGACGACCTGCCGGCGCTGCGCGCGCGCTTTCCGGAAGCGCCGGTGTTCGGCGTGGACCTGTCCGGCGCGATGCTCGCGCGGGCCGGTCAGCGCGAGGTCGAGCAGACCACCTGGCGCCGCTGGCTGCCGGCGTCGCTCGGCCGGGCGCTGGGCCAGCGCGGCCCGCGCGTCGCGCAGGCCGACTTCGCCGCGCTGCCGTTTGCCGGCGGCGCGTTCGACCTGATCTGGTCGAATCTCGCGCTCCACTGGCATTCGCGTCCCGATACCGTCTTCCCCGAATGGCAGCGCGTGCTGCGCGTCAATGGGCTGCTGATGTTCAGCACGCTCGGCCCCGACACGCTGCGCGAGCTGCGCGCGGCCTGCGCGGACGCCGAAGCGGCGCTCGGCGTCGCGCCGCCCGCCGCGCGCGTGATCGATTTCGTCGACATGCACGACCTCGGCGACATGCTCGTCGAGAGCGGCTTCGAAATTCCCGTGATGGACCAGGAAGTGCTGACCGTCACCTACCAATCCCCCGATACGCTGCTCGCCGACGTGCGCCGCTGGGGCGCCTATCCGTTCGAGCGCACGGCGCCGCAGCATGCGACGCGGCGCTTTCGCGCGGCGCTCGGCGATGCGCTCGACGCGCGCCGGCGCGAGGACGGCACGATCCCGCTCACGTTCGAGGTGATCTACGGCCACGCATGGAAGGCCGTGCCGCGCACGACCGCGGAAGGGCACGGGATCGTGCGCATCGAGGACATCGGCAAGGGGCGTCCGAAGAATCGGTAAAGCGGTAAAGAGGGGTTTTGTTATGTCCGAAATTAGCGGCGCAAAGCGGGGTCGAATTGGCGGCAAAAACGGCCGGAAAGCTTGTCGCGCTTGGCTTGGCGGGCGATAGGCGCTTGCTTGTGGATGCCATTGAACCCGCCTATAATGCGTCAGCTTGTCGTCCCGGGGTCCCCGCAATACGGGGCGACGAGTCCGATGCAGGCATGCATCGCATGCCATTCGCGTGAGGCGGCGATGGAAGCAGCGAGCGTTTTGGCGAAGACGGCGGACAGCGAACCGGTCCTCGAAGACTGGCTGATGAAACGCAACTGTTCGGTGTCGCCACGCCAGTTCGTGCTGTTTTATGCGTCGCTCGCGGGCTTCTCGCTGGCGATCGCGGCGTTGCTGATGTGGAGAGGGGCCTGGCTCGTCATGCCCTTCACCGGCATCGAGCTGCTGGCGGTGGGTGTCGCATTTGCGATCTATGCTCGCCATGCGGTCGATTACGAGCGCATCAGGCTGTTTCCGCACCGGCTCGTGATCGAGCGGATGGATGCGGAGCGGCTCACGCAGATCGAATTCAACCCGCGCTGGGTGCGGGTCGAGCCGGGTGCGACGCCACGCGATCCGATTCGACTGGTATCGCGCGGGCAGACCGTCGTAATCGGGCAGCATCTCGCGCAGTACAAGCGTGCGCAGTTCGCCGACGAACTGCGCGTGTCGCTCAGGCGCTGCGGCTGACGAGGCGCAGTCATCGGCCGGAACGGGCCGGTGCTTGCGACGGGGGAGGGTTTGAATGGAAATTTTGGGTAAGGATGCTATGAAAACAATCAAGCGAGCCCTCGCGGGCGTGCTGGCATGCAGCGGATTGCTCTTTGCCGGTGCGGCCCTGGCGGTCGGTGATAGCCCGGGCGGCCCCCGTGTCAACGAGATCAACTTTCAGCCGCCTGTCACGAAGATCGCCGAGGAGCTCTACGATCTCCACACGATGATGCTGATCCTGTGTACGGTGATCTTCGTCGGCGTGTTCGGCGTGATGTTCTATTCGATCTTCGCGCACCGCAAATCCAAGGGCCACAAGGCCGCCAATTTCCATGAAAGCACGACCGTCGAGATCATCTGGACGATCGTGCCGTTCGTCATCGTCGTGCTGATGGCGCTGCCGGCGACGAAGGCCGTCGTCGCGATGAAGGACACGACGAACGCCGATCTCACGATCAAGGTCACCGGCTACCAGTGGAAGTGGGGCTACGACTACGTGAAGGGCCCGGGCGAGGGCATCGGCTTCCTGTCGACGCTGACCACCCCGCGCGACGAAGTGATGGGCAAGAAGCCGATCACCGACACCTATCTGCAGGAAGTCGACAATCCGCTCGTCGTGCCGGTCAACAAGAAGATCCGCATCATCACGACCGCGAACGACGTCGTCCACTCGTGGTACGTGCCCGCGTTCGGCGTGAAGCAGGATGCGATCCCCGGCTTCGTGCGCGACACGTGGTTCAAGGCCGACAAGGTCGGCACGTTCCGCGGTTTCTGTACCGAGCTGTGCGGCAAGGAACACGCGTACATGCCGGTCGTAGTCGAAGTCCTGTCGGACGACGACTACGCGAAGTGGGTCACCGCGCAGAAGGCGAAGCTGGCCGGCGCGGCGGTCGATCCGAACAAGGTCTACACGATGGCCGAACTCGTCGCGCACGGCGAGGAAGTCTACAAGGCGAACTGCGCGGCCTGCCACCAGGTGAACGGCAAGGGCCTCGGCGCATTCCCGGCGATGGACGGCAGCCCGATCGTGAACGGCCCGATCGCCGCGCACGTCGAGCGCGTGCTGCACGGCAAGGGCGCGATGCCGTCGTGGGCGTCGCTGTCGGACCTCGACATCGCTTCGGTCGTCACGTACGAACGCAACTCGTGGGGCAACCACAAGAACGACCTGCTGCAGCCGAAGCAAGTGGCCGACGCACGCAACGGCAAGCTGCCGGAAGACACGGCGGGCGCGGCAACGGCACCGGCCGAAGCGGCTTCGGCGCCGGCGCAAGCCGCGTCGGGCGCCGAGCAGCCGGCGGCAGCGGCATCGGCCGCGCTGTCGACGATCTACTTCGAGACGGGCAAGAGCGTGCTGCCGGCCGACGCGAAGGCGGCGATCGCCGCCGCGGCCGACTATGCGAAGGCGCATCCGGACGCGAAGCTCGCACTGTCGGGCTTCACCGACAAGACGGGCTCGGCCGACGCGAACGCCGAACTGGCGAAGCATCGGGCGCAGGCCGTGCGCGATGCGCTGAAGGCAGCAGGCGTGGCGGAAGACCACATTATTCTCAAAAAGCCGGAAACGATCACGGGCGGGGCTGACGCGAAGGAAGCCCGGCGTGTCGAGATCGGCCCGGCGGCTTGACGTGTCGCTGAGTTAGTCGACGTATTCGCATTAGGAGATTCTCATGTCTAGCATCGGGCACGACGTAGCCGCGGACCACGCGCACGACGACCACGCGCACGAAGCCCCGCACGGCTGGCGTCGCTGGCTGTTCGCCACCAACCACAAGGACATCGGTACGCTGTACCTGCTGTTCTCGTTCATCATGTTCCTGTCGGGCGGCGTGATGGCGCTCGGCATCCGTGCCGAGCTGTTCGAGCCGGGCCTGCAGATCATGCGTCCGGAGTTCTTCAACGAACTCACGACGATGCACGGCCTGATCATGGTGTTCGGCGCGATCATGCCGGCGTTCGTCGGCTTCGCGAACTGGATGATTCCGCTGCAGATCGGCGCATCCGACATGGCGTTCGCGCGGATGAACAACTTCAGCTTCTGGCTGCTGCCGGTCGCGGCCGTGCTGCTGGTCGGCTCGTTCTTCGCGCCGGGCGGCGCGACGGCCGCCGGCTGGACGCTGTACGCACCGCTGTCGACGCAGATGGGCCCGGGCATGGACTTCGCGATCTTCGCGGTCCACATCATGGGCGCGTCGTCGATCATGGGCGGGATCAACATCGTCGTGACGATCCTGAACATGCGCGCACCGGGCATGACGCTGATGAAGATGCCGATGTTCGCGTGGACGTGGCTGATCACCGCGTACCTGCTGATCGCCGTGATGCCGGTTCTGGCAGGCGCGATCACGATGGTGCTGTTCGACCGCCACTTCGGCACGTCGTTCTTCAACGCGGCAGGCGGCGGCGACCCGGTGATGTACCAGCACATCTTCTGGTTCTTCGGCCACCCCGAGGTGTACATCATGATTCTGCCGGCGTTCGGGATCGTGTCGCAGGTGATCCCGGCGTTCGCACGCAAGACGCTGTTCGGCTATAGCTCGATGGTGTACGCGACGGCGTCGATCGCGATCCTGTCGTTCATGGTCTGGGCGCACCACATGTTCGCGACGGGCATGCCGGTCACCGGCCAGCTGTTCTTCATGTACGCGACGATGCTGATCGCGGTGCCGACGGGCGTGAAGGTGTTCAACTGGCTCGCGACGATGTGGCGCGGCTCGATGACGTTCGAAACCCCGATGCTGTTCGCGATCGGCTTCCTGTTCGTGTTCACGTTCGGCGGCCTGACGGGCCTGATGCTCGCGATGGCGCCGCTCGACATCCAGTATCACGGCACCTACTTCGTGGTCGCGCACTTCCACTACGTGCTGGTGGCCGGCTCATTGTTCGCGCTGTTCTCGGGCTGGTATTACTGGGCACCGAAGTGGACGGGCTGGATGTACAACGAGACGCGCGGCAAGATCCACTTCTGGGCGTCGATGATCTTCTTCAACCTGACGTTCTTCCCGATGCACTTCGTCGGTCTCGCGGGCATGCCGCGCCGCTATGCGGACTACCCGGCGCAGTTCACGGACTTCAACCAGGTGGCGACGATCGGCGCATTCGGCTTCGGCCTCGCGCAGGTGTACTTCCTGTTCGCGGTCGCGCTGCCGGCCTACCGCGGCGGCGGCGACCTGGAAAAGGCGTCGGACAAGCCGTGGGATGGCGCGACGGGCCTCGAGTGGACGGTGCCGAGCCCGGCTCCGTTCCACACGTTCGAGCAACCGCCGCACGTCGAGTAAGTTTCACCGAGCGTTCCGCCGCTGCCTGCCGCGCAGGCAGGCGCGGCGGGCGCGGAACGGAAGTTTCAGCGAAGTTTCAGATGACCCGGAATCCATCAGAAAGACGAACGCCCGAGCAGATTCGCGCGGGCAACAAGCGGCTCGGCCTCACCCTGCTCGTCATCGCCGCCGTTTTTTTCGTGGGTGTCGTGATCAAGCAGTGGTGGCTGTCCACCCACTGATGCAGCAACTGACGCAGTAGCGAGGAAGTCGTCGTATGTCGAAGCCGGAAGAGCCGGAAGCGGGCGCCGTGGATCGCGCGTTCAATCGTTCGATGCTGGTGAAGCTCTTCGTCGTGGCCGGGCTGATGTTCGGTTTCGGCTTCGCGCTGATCCCGATGTATCGGGCGATTTGCCAGATCACCGGCATCAACAACCTGGTGCAGCGCGATGTCAGCGAGCGCGAGGTGAAGAACTCGCAGGTCGACACCAGCCGCACGGTGTCGGTCGAGTTCGATGCGAACGCACGCGGGCCGCTCGGGTTCAAGCCGGAGCACAACAGCCTCGACGTGCATCCGGGCGAACTGACGACGATCGTGTACGACGTGACGAACGGGCAGGGCCGGCCGGTCGTCGCGCAGGCGATTCCGAGCTACGCGCCGAAGCAGGCGACCGAGTTCTTCAAGAAGATCGAATGCTTTTGCTTCACGCAGCAGACGCTGACCGCGAACGAGTCGCGCAAGATGCCGGTGGTGTTCGTGATCGACCCGAAATTGCCGAAGGACGTGAAGACGATCACGTTGTCGTACACGTTCTTCGAGCTGAATACCCCGGCCACGCCGGCGCCGGCGCAGCGCAGTACGGCGGCGCAGGGTGCGGCGAAGCCGGACGCATGACGAAGGAGACGGGGCGATGACGGAAACCAAGCGGAGCGGGACGTTCGGTCAGGCGCTGAAAGCGGTGCTGTGGTCGTTCTTCGGGGTGCGCAAGCGGCGCGACCTGGAGGCCGATGCGACGCAGCTCAATCCGCTGCACGTGCTGATCGTCGCGTTGCTCGCGGCCGGCGTGTTCATCGGCGTGCTGATCCTGATCGTGCGTGCGGTCGTGGGCTGAAGGCGCGCGGCTAGCGGCCCGCGGCCTCGAAAGAATGCAGTGCGCGGCGCCACGGCGCGGCGTGCAGGGAAGAGCGGTGGCGGTCTCGCCGCGCAAGAAATAAAGCCGGAGCGGTTTCCGGTACACAAATTGGACTGAAGTGGAGAATCAAGCATGAGCGGTCAAAACCAGACCCCGTACTATTTCGTGCCGCATCCGTCGCAGCATCCGATCAGCGCGGCCATCGGCCTGCTGGTCATGCTCGGGTCGACAGCGCTGTGGATCAACGGTCACGACTGGGCGCCGTATGCGGCGCTGCTCGGCCTGCTGTGGTTGCTCTTCACGCTGTATCACTGGTTCGGCGACGCGATCGCCGAATCGGAAGGCGGTCAATACGGCAAGAACGTCGACAAGTCGTACCGCTGGAGCATGAGCTGGTTCATCTTCTCGGAAGTGATGTTCTTCGGCGCATTCTTCGGCGCGCTGTTCTATGCGCGTGAAATCGCGCTGCACCAGCTCGGCAGCCTCGACTACAAGCTGATCTGGCCGGACTTCTCCGCCGTGTGGCCGAACGAAGGCCCCGCCGCGCTCGCCGGTCACTTCAAGACGATGGGCCCGTGGCCGATCCCGACGCTGAACACCGCGTTCCTGCTGTCGTCGGGCGTGACGCTGACGATCTCGCACCACGCGCTGCGCGACGATCATCGCAAGAAGGCGATCGCGTGGCTCGCCGCGACGCTCGTGTTCGGTGTCTGCTTCCTGTTCCTGCAGGGCTTCGAGTACTACCACGCATACAACGAACTGAACCTGACGCTGAACTCGGGCGTGTACGGTTCGACGTTCTTCCTGCTGACCGGCTTCCACGGCTTCCACGTGTTCCTCGGTGGCACGATGCTCGCGGTGGTGCTGGTGCGGATGATCCGCGGCCACTTCAAGCCCGATCATCACTTCGCATTCGAAGGCGCCGCGTGGTACTGGCACTTCGTCGACGTCGTCTGGCTCGGCCTGTACGTCGTCGTCTACTGGCTGTAAATGGAAAAACGGCCCGCGCAGCGATGCGCGGGCCGTTTTCATTGGTGTCGCGGGCGCGGCGGCGACGCTGCGCGCGACACCACCCTGGCGCCGCCGCGACTCAGTCAGGCGGCGCTTTTACTTGGTGGCGCGGCCGTGCGGCTAATTGTCACAGCGGTCGGCGCGGCGACGGCATCAACGTCCGACCGGCAAACCGGTCGAATGGATCCAGCCCATCCAGTTCGCGAACAGGATGAGCAGGAACAGCGACACCGACAGCCCGACGCGGGTGGCGAGCGACCAGACCATGCGCTTCGTATGGCCGCGGTCGTGCATCATGAAGTAGAGCGCCGAGCCCATGCTGGCAATGATGAGGACGAAGGCGATGGGAACGAGTATGTGCATGACGCGAACCGGACGACGGCAATTCGAAAGGAAGAGGATAATTATCGCACTTCGCTTTCGCGAACGCGCCGGGCGGGCCGCCCGATGAAGATTCGCTGGCTGCCTGCGCTGTTGATCCTCGTCGTCGTCGCCGTCACGATCCGGCTCGGTTTCTGGCAGCGCGACCGCGCGCACCAGAAGGAAGCGCTGCAGGCGAGCATCGCGCGCTACGAGCAGGCGGCGCCGGTCGAGCTCGGCGCGCGGCCGGTGCCGCTCGCGTCGATCGAGTTTCATCGCGTACGGGCAAAGGGCCGTTTCCTGCCCGAGCAGGCGGTGTTTCTCGACAATCGGCCGTATAACGACCAGCCGGGTTTTTACGTCGTGATGCCGTTTAAACTCACGGGCGGCGGCGTCGTGCTCGTGAACCGCGGCTGGCTGCCGCGCAACATCGCCGATCGCACGGCGATCGAGCCGTTCGCGACGCCGGCGGGCGACGTCGAGATCGTCGGCATCGCGCGCGCGGATGCGTCGCGGGCGTTCGAGCTCGGCGAAGGCGGGTCGGCCGCGCACCAGAAGATCCGGCAGAACCTCGACGTCGCCGCGTATGCGAAGGAAACCGGGCTGCCGCTGCAGCCGTTCGTGATCCAGCAGACGAGCGACGACGGCGACAAGCTCGTGCGCGACTGGCCGGCGGCGACGACCGGCGTCGAGCGCAATTACGGTTACATGTTTCAGTGGTGGGCGATGGCGGCGGCCGCGCTCGGCTTCGGCCTGTACGCCGCGCGGCGTGCGGCGAAGAAGTCGGCCGGCGCGTGAGCGTCATGCCAGGACGCGGCGCCGGCGCCGCGGGTTCGTTTCGAGAGGTCTGATTTGTCCATGCAATCTTCCCGTCAGGGTCCGGCCGCTGCGCCGATGTCGCCTGCGGCCCGCAAGCGCGGCCGCTGGATGCTCGTGCTGCTCGGTCTCGTGTGCGCGGCGCCGATGATCGCGTCGTACTTCACCTATTACGTAATCAAGCCGAAGGGCGGATCGACGAACTACGGCACGCTGATCGAGCCGCAGCGCCCGATCCCGGCGGATCTGCAGGTCACCGACGAAACCGGCAAGACGGTGCCGCTGTCGTCGCTGCGCGGGGTCTGGCTGTTCGTGATGACCGACCGCAGCGCGTGCGACGACGCGTGTGCGCAGAAGCTCTATTTCATGCGCCAGATCCGCGTCACGCAGGCGGGCGAGCGGCACCGGATCACGATGGTGTGGCTGCGCAGCGATGCGGGCGCGACGCCGCAGAAGGTGCTGGACGCGTATCCGGACACGCGCCGGCTCGTCGCCGATCCGGCCGCGGTGGCCGCGTGGCTGCCGGCCGATGCCGGCACGAAGGACAGCGACCACATCTACATGGTCGACCCGAACGGCAACCTGATGATGCGTTTCCCGAAAGACCCGAATCCCAGCAAGATCAAGTCGGACGTGACGAAGCTGCTGAAGTGGTCGAGCATCGGTTAAGGCGAGAGAACGAGGCACCATTCCGATGTCGTATCTACTGCAACTCGGCCTGATCGGCGCGTGCATCGCGCTGCTGCCGCTGTCGTACGTGTGGGTGAAGGCCGACGACGACAAGTTCCGCAAGCTCGTGTGGATCACCACGTTCCTGACGCTCGATCTCGTGATGTTCGGCGGCTTCACGCGGCTGACCGATTCGGGGCTCGGCTGCCCCGACTGGCCCGGCTGCTACGGCACGTCGTCGCCGTTCATCGCGCACGCCGCGATCACGGCCGCGCACCAGGCGATGCCGACCGGGCCCGTCAGCATGACGAAGGCGTGGATCGAGATGATCCACCGCTATTTCGCGATGGCGATCGGCGTGCTGATCATCGCGCAGGTGGCGATCGCGTGGGCCGCGCGGCTGCGCCGCCGCCCGCTGCACGTGTCGCCGTGGTGGCCGACGAGCCTGCTGCTGCTGATACTCGTGCAGGGTGCGTTCGGCGCATGGACGGTCACGATGAAGCTGCAACCGGTGATCGTCACGATCCACCTGCTGCTCGGCCTCACGCTGCTCGGCACGCTCGGCTGGCTCGCGGCGCGGCAGACGCCGCTGCCGTCGCATGACCCGGAGGCCGGCCGCTACCGCGCGGCCGCGCTCGCGGCGCTCGTGCTGCTGGTCGTGCAGATCGCGCTCGGCGGCTGGGTGAGCACCAACTACGCGGTGCTCGCGTGCACCGACTTCCCGACCTGCAACGGCCAGTGGATTCCGCCGATGGACTTCCAGCACGGCTTCCACCTGTGGCGCGCGCTCGGGATGACGAAGGACGGCGACGCGATCACGCAGGACGCGCTGGTCGCGATCCACTGGACGCATCGCACGTTCGCGTTCGTCGTGGTCGCGTACCTGGTCGCGTTCGCGCTGAAGATGCGCCGCTTCGAATCGCTGCGGCGGCCCGCGAACGGCGTGCTGCTGGTCGTGCTGCTGCAGTTCGTGACGGGCCTGACCAACATCGTGCTGCAGTGGCCGCTGCCCGTCGCCGTCGCGCACAACGGCGGGGCCGCGATCCTGCTGCTGCTCGTCGTCATGTTAAACTTTCGCATCCTTTCAAGCCGCCCCGGCCGTGTCGCGCAGCCTGCGCGCGACGTCGCCCCGGCGTGACCGTCCCCATGCAAAGCACCCTCTCCCAATCGCCCGGTAGCCGCTTTTCCCAGTACATGGCGCTGACGAAGCCGCGTGTCACGCAGCTCGCGGTGTTCTGCGCGGTGATCGGCATGTTCCTCGCGACGCCGGGCATGGTGCCGTGGCACGTGCTGATCGGCGGCACCGTCGGCATCTGGCTGCTGGCCGGCGCCGCGTTCGCGATCAACTGCCTTGTCGAACAGAAGATCGACGCGATGATGCGCCGTACCGCGTGGCGTCCGTCCGCGCGCGGCGAGATCACGACGCCGCAGATCCTGCTGTTCTCGGCGGTGCTCGGCAGCGTCGGCGCATGGACGCTCTACACGTTCACGAATCCGCTGACGATGTGGCTGACGATCGCGACGTTCGTCGGCTACGCGGTGGTCTACACGCTGCTGCTCAAGCCGATGACGCCGCAGAACATCGTGATCGGCGGTGCGTCTGGCGCGATGCCGCCGGCGCTCGGCTGGGCCGCCGTCACCGGCGCGGTGCCGGGCGACGCGTGGATCCTCGTGCTGATCATCTTCGTGTGGACGCCGCCGCATTTCTGGGTGCTCGCGCTCTATCGCCGCAAGGATTACGAGAATGCCGGGCTGCCGATGCTGCCCGTCACGCACGGCGAGAAGTTCACGCGGCTGCACATCCTGCTGTATACGGTGATCCTGTTCGCGGTCACGATGATGCCGTTCATTTCCGGGATGAGCGGGGCCGTCTACCTGACGAGCGCGGTGCTGCTCGGCGCGGTGTTCCTCGCGTATGCGTGGAAGATCCATCGCGACTATTCGGACGCACTCGCCCGCAAGGCCTTCCGCTACTCGATCGTCTATCTGTCGCTGCTGTTTGTCGCGCTGCTCGTCGATCACTATGCACGCCCGCTGCTCGGCGTGTAACCGCACGGTTTGAACGCAATGCTCCCATCACGGTTCGGGCGCCGCGCGCGCCAAGGCTGGATGCTCGCGTGCGCATTCACGGCAGCGCTGCTGCTCGCCGGATGCGACAACGCGCCGAAATTCCAGAATCTCGACATCACCGGCAACACGCAGTTCGGCAGCGACTTCTCGCTGCCCGATACGACCGGCAAGGTCCGCACGCTCGCCGACTTCAAGGGCAAAGCCGTCGTGATGTTCTTCGGCTATACGCACTGCCCGGACGTGTGCCCGACCACGATGGCCGAGCTGTCCGAAGCGCTGAAGCAGCTCGGGCCCGATGCCGCGAAGCGCGTGCAGGTGCTGTTCGTCACCGTCGATCCGGAACGCGACACGCCGGCGCTGCTCGGCCAGTACGTGCCCGCGTTCGATCCGTCGTTCATCGGCCTGCGGCCGGCCGACGAAGCGGCGCTGAAGAAGGTCACGAAGGATTTCCGCGTGTACTACGCGAAGGTGCCCGGCAAGACGCCCGGCAGCTACACGATGGACCATACGGCCGCGAGCTACGTGTTCGACCGCGACGGCAAGCTGCGCCTGTTCGTGCGTGACGGCCAGGGCCCGGCGCCGTGGGTCCACGACCTGAAGCTGCTGGTCGACTGACCGGCAGCCGCCGGGCGCGCGGCCCGGCGTTTCGCGTGACGGCCGTTTCGCGCCGTCACGTTTTCCCGCTCGCTTCGTCGTGCGCATGCGCTGCCCGCCGGGCGGCGCGTCGGCATGTGCGCGTATTGCGCCGAAGCCGCGTTACGGCAGCGCCGGCACGTTGAAGCCGGACGCGGCGCGCGTGATCCGGAATTCCGTCACGCGATAGGTGGCGAGCCCCTCGGTGACGAACGGGTCGGTTTCGAGGATCGCGTCGAGTTCGTCGCGATCGATGCGGGCCGCGAGGATCATGCCGCCTGCGCGCGGCACCTTCGGCCCCGCCGCGATGAAGATGCCCTTGTCGAACTGCGGCTGCAGATACGCGCGGTGGCGTTCGAGCGCGTCGTCGATGCGCTCGAGCGACGCGGTGTAGTGGATGTCGATGACGTACATGGATGGCCCTGGAATGATGCCGGCGCTTTGCGCGCCGGCCGCCGGTCTTTTTAGCACAGCGGACGCGGGCTGTCGCGCCGGCGCCGGCGCGTGACGGACGGCGTGCCTGTCGATCGCCGGTTCGCCGCGGCGGCGCGTATTCAAGATGTAAGCCTCGGTGCCGTAAATGAAAGAGCAACCGTTTGCGCGCGGCAGGCCGTTCGCGCGCCGGATGCATCGACATCGACAGAGGCAAGCAGATGAGCAGAATGAGTTTGAACCGCAAGCTGTGGCTCGCGCTTGCGCTGGTATGGATCGGTCTTCTGGGCGTCGGCGCATGGAGCGCCTACGAGACGCGCGCGACGATGCTCGCCGAACGCAAGGCCGGCATCGCGAATCTCGTCGACTCGGCGGCGGGCATCGTGAAGGCCTATCACGCGCTCGCGCAGAGCGGCACGATGCCCGAGGCCGACGCGAAGCGCGACGCGCTCGCGCGCCTCGCCGCGATGCGCTACGGCGATTCGGGCTATGTGTTCGTGATGGATTCGAAGCCGGTCGTGCTGATGCACCCGACGCTGCCGAAGCTCGTCGACACGCAGGTCGGCGACTATCTCGATCCGGACGGCAAGCCGCTGTTCGTGACGATCCTGAACGCGGCGAAGGCGACCGGCAGCGGGTTCGCCGAATATCGCGGGCGGCTGCCGCACAGCGAGACGGCCGTGCCGAAGATCAGCTACGTCACCCGATTCGCGCCATGGGACTGGAACATTTCGAGCGGCGTGTTCCTGAAGGACATCGACACCGTCTATTACCGGACGCTGCTCGGCCATCTGGCCGTGGTGTTCGTGATCGGCTTCGTGATCAGCGCGGCGATGCTGGTGATCATCCGCAACGTGCGCGGCAGCCTCGGCGGCGAGCCGGACGAAGCGGCCGCGCTCGCGACGCGCATCGCGCAGGGCGACCTCACGCAGCCGGTGCCGGTGCGCGCCGGCGACCGCACGAGCATGATGGCCGCGATGCACGACATGCAGGCGCGGCTGCAGGCGACGATCGGCGGGATTCGCCAGTCGGCCGAAGCGATCGCGTCGGCGAGCCGCCAGATCTCGGCCGGCAACGACGACCTGTCGCAGCGCACCGAGGAGCAGGCCGCATCGCTCGAGGAAACGGCCGCGAGCATGGAGCAACTGACCGCGACGGTGAAGCAGAACGCGGACAACGCGCGGCAGGCGAGCGGGCTCGCGAACAACGCGTCGGACATCGCGCGCACCGGCAGCGACGTCGTGAACCGCGTGATCGGCACGATGGGCGAGATCGACGACAGCTCGCGCAAGATCGCCGACATCATCGGCGTGATCGAGGGCATCGCGTTCCAGACCAACATCCTCGCGCTGAACGCGGCAGTCGAGGCCGCGCGCGCGGGCGAGCAGGGCCGCGGCTTCGCGGTGGTCGCGGGCGAGGTGCGTTCGCTCGCGCAGCGCAGCGCGACGGCCGCGAAGGAGATCCGCGCGCTGATCGTCGATTCGGTCGAGCGCGTGCGCAACGGCTCGACGCTGGTCGGCCAGGCCGGCACGACGATGGGCGAGATCCTGCAGGCGGTCGCGCGCGTGACCGACATCATGGGCGAGATCGCGGCCGCGTCCGAGGAGCAGGCGAGCGGCATCACGCAGGTCGGGCGCGCGGTCACGCAGATGGACCAGGTGACGCAGCAGAACGCGGCGCTGGTCGAGGAAGCGGCGGCGGCGGCCGCGTCGCTGCAGGAACAGGCCGCGCGGCTGCGCGATGCGGTCGGTTCGTTCCGGGTCGGCAATACCGGCGGCCCGTCGGCGCGCGAGGCCGGCGGCAGGGCGGCCGAACCGGCATTCGGCGGCGCGGAGGCGGTCGACGAGGTGGTGGCGGCGTGACGGGTGTCGGCCGATGGGCTGATGAGCCGATGCATCGACGAAAAAGTGCAACTAACGGCCGAATCGGGCGTCGGCCGCCGGCACTGCGCTGGTGCATACCCATATGAGCGGGATGTATTTCACTTCCCGCCGATCCTGTGACACCATTTGCCCCTTCCTGCGAGTCCGGGCATACCCGTATCGCGCCCCATTTCAAGTAAGCAAGAAAGCGAGAAACAGATGAAGCGTCGCAGTCTCCTGAAGGTATTTTCCGTGCTGGCCACCGGCGCCGCGCTGACGCTGTCGGCAGGCGCGCATGCCGAAGACAAGGTGATCAAGGTCGGTACGGTCGCCGGCCCGGATGCGCAAGTGTGGCAAGTCGTGCAGAAGGTCGCGAAGGAGAAGGAAGGCCTGAACGTGAAGGTCATCGAGTTCAACGACTACGTGCAGCCGAACGCGGCGCTCGATTCGGGCGACCTCGACGCGAACAGCTTCCAGCATCAGCCCTACCTCGACAGCCAGGTGAAGCAGCGCGGCTACAAGATCGTCAGCGCGGGTCTGACCTACATTTCGCCGATCGGCGTGTATTCGAAGAAGTTCAAGTCGCTGAAGGATCTGCCGCAGGGCGCGAAGCTCGCGGTGCCGAACGATCCGTCGAATGAAAACCGTGCGCTGCTGCTGTTGCAGACGCAAGGCGTGATCAAGCTGAAGGCCGGCGCCGGCACGGGCGGCAACAACGCGACGGTGCTCGACATCGCCGAGAACCCGAAGAAGCTGAAGATCTCCGAACTCGACGCCGCGCAACTGCCGCGCGTGCTGTCGGACGTCGACGCGGCCGTGATCAACACGAACTACGCGCTGGCCGCGAACCTGCAGCCGACCAAGGACGCGATCGCGCTCGAAGCACTGACGAGCCCGTACGCGAACCTGATCGCCGTGCGTGCGAAGGACAAGGATCAGCCGTGGGTGAAGAAGCTGGTGAAGGCGTACCAGTCGACGGAAGTGAAGGAATTCATCAAGAAGCAGTTCAAGGGCTCGATGGTCGCGTCGTTCTGAGCGCGATCGGTTGATCGAACGAAGGCCTGCACGTGTGCAGGCCTTTTTTTCGTGTGCGAGCGGAATGCTTTCGAGATGCAGGAGTAGCGTGAAGATTACACGCCGCAATTGCATTGACGTTCATGGATAAAGCCGTTTGGTAACGGTTCGACACGTTGGTATGAAACATGTGCGAGACCGCTCGAATTCGGAATCGCTATGCACTTTCTCTCTCCGGCGTCCCGTTGCGCCCGTCATTGCTCGCGTCGAGCAGAATGACGATTTATTCCGCGTGAGATTCCACCGTCGTTGCGGTGCGATCGGTCAACAGATCGGCCGGGCTTGTCGGCACGGTAACCGTACGTCTTCGTTAGACTAAAAAACATTTTTAAAAATTACGAACGAGGACGCTGAATGAGTGCTGTCGAGAAATTGAGTGCGGCTTACCATTACTATGGGATGGTCAATCTGACTGCGGGAGAATTGTTCTTCTGGATCATGGTTGACGAAACGATGAATCAGTTGGGCGTCGATGATGCCGTGTCGGTTGGTATGATCTTGCTGGGTAGAAGTAATTTGCCGACCAGGGCAAAGCCGATCGACGCGATACAGGGGACTTCGCTTGCAAGCAAATACTCAAGAAGGGTTTTTCAAAAGGCTCAATTCCCGTTTGGTTGGAAATTGCCAACACTGGTAGGCGGACCGGTGCGAAATTTGAAAATCAGGCTGGTTAGAAACATCGGAACCTTCGTAGGAAGAACGATCCCCGTGCTTGGTTGGGTGATTCTTGCAAGGGATATTTCTATTATTGCCGGCAAGACGGTGGCTCACTACAATAGAGTTGCAAGGGAGGGGGATAGGTTATGGTAGATCTTGAAAAAAGGGTGATTGAGTTTGTAAGGAAAAAGTCCGGATTCTCTATATCATTCATGGCCGATGAGATAACGGAAAGTACCGATTTGGATCTGGACTTGCGTTTTGATGATTGTGAGGTCGAGGATCTGATGCGGGAGTATTCGGCGAAATTTAATGTTGATATAAGTGGGTTCGATATTAAAAAATATTATCCGGAAGACGATTCTTCGTTTCTTGACTTGATCAATCCGTTTAAGAAAAAAGTGATCCATCGTGTTCCGGATCTGAATGTTCGAATGCTGATCGCATCGGCAAAAGCGGGGCGCTGGCTCTACGACTGACCGCTCACCGAGTTTGTCTACGACCTGACGGGGGGCGCTGTCCGGCGTTGCTGCAAACATCGCGCAGCCCCTTTTTCATATCGGTGCGCGTAAAGGAGGGCCGACAGCGTGGCGTTCAGCGCGCGCTCACATCTCCCCACGCCGCGAGCAGATCGACATGATCTGCTGGATCGCATAGTTGTCGCGCACGCCCGGCAGCGACTGCACCACGCACTCGTGAAAGCGCCGTTCGCGCGGCAGCAGCATCGCGTTGTTGCGGTACAGCGCATCGCATGAGCGCTGGATCAGCTGCGCGGCGGCGCCATTGCGGCTCTCGCGCAGCGCATTGAGCATGCAGTCGTCGTATTGCGCGCTGCCGTCGGTCAGCGCGAAGGCTGCTCCCGGCAGCGCCAGCGCGACGGCCACCCATGCGATCGCACGAATCGTTCGTTTCAAGTCCCCTCCGATGGTGTGGGTCGGGTCGGCGGACAGCATAACGTAAAGTGGTCGACGCGGCTGACGCGTTGCGGGCCGGCGCGCCGTGGCATGACGGGCGCGCCGGCTTCTCCCCGATTTCTTCCGACGAAAACCGGTTTTACACCGCTGCTGTGCGGCGCGCGCGCATTGCCATATACTGTATATCCATACAGCTGTGGGTGGCATCATGCTCGCATCCTCCATTTCTCCCGAGTCCCTTCATCCGTCGCTGTGGCGCGGCTCGCAGCTCGCGCGCGGCGGTCCGCGCACGATCGAGACCGGCTTCGCGCCGCTGTCGGCCGAGCTGCCGGGCGGCGGCTGGCCGGTCGGCGGCCTCGTCGAACTGCTGGCCGCGCAGCCGGGCTGCGGCGAGATGCGGCTGCTCGCACCCGCGCTCGCCCGCGCCGTCAGCGCGCGGCGGCCGCTCGCGCTCGTCGCGCCGCCGCAGTCGCCGCATGCCACCGCGCTCGCCAGCCTCGGCGTGCCGGCCGACGCGCTGCTGTGGTTGCGCGCCGGTAGCCGCACCGATGCGCTGTGGGCCGCCGAGCAGGCGCTCAAGACCGGCTGTTGCGGCGCGCTGCTGCTCTGGCAGGACGCGCGGCCCGATGCGCTGCGGCGCCTGCATCTCGCGGCCGCGCGCACCGGCGACACGCTGTTCGTGATGCTGCGCCCGCTGTCGGCCGCGCGGCAGCCGTCGCCGGCCGTGCTGCGCGTCGCGCTGCATCCGGTGCCGGGCGGCGTGTCGCTCGACATCGTCAAGCGTCGCGGGCCCGCGCGCAGCGAGCCGCTCGTGCTCGATTTGCCGTCGCCCATCGTGGAGAGCCGCTATGCGCGTCTTGCTCGGCATCCATCTGCCGCGCCTGCCGCTCGACGTGTGCGCCCCGCCGCCGTCTGACGCAGCGGCCGGCGAGGCCGGCGACGCAGGCTGCGCGGTGCTCGAGCAGGGTGTCGTGCTGATCGCCGATGCGGCCGCGCGCCGACAGGGCGTGCGCGCGGGCATGAAGCGCGGCGGCGTGCTGACGCTCGCGCCCGCGACGCAGCTCGTCGAACGCGATCCCGCCCGCGAAGCCGATGCGCTGCGCGCGGTCGCGCTCGCGCTGCTGCGCTTCTCGCCGTGCGTCGCGCTCGAC
This sequence comes from Burkholderia sp. LAS2, assembly GCF_018417615.1. Classification (NCBI taxonomy): domain Bacteria; kingdom Pseudomonadati; phylum Pseudomonadota; class Betaproteobacteria; order Burkholderiales; family Burkholderiaceae; genus Burkholderia; species Burkholderia sp. LAS2. The sequence goes on along the minus strand of NZ_CP071052.1, from coordinate 78,968 downwards.
GACGAAGCCACGCTGATCGTCGACGTCGGCCCGAGCCTGCGCCTGTTCGGCGGGCTGCCGTCGCTGTGCCGCCAGGTGCGCGCGACGCTCGCGGCGCTCGGCTATGCGGCGCGCCTGTCCGCCGCGCCGACCGGGCGCGGCGCGTGGCTGCTCGCGCGCACGTCGGCGCGCTCGCGCATGCGGCGCCGCGTCGCGCGTCACGCGTCGCTCGTCCGCACGCTCGACCGGCTGCCCTGCGTGCTGCTGCCCGACGCGCGTCCGTATGCGGGCTGGTTCGACGGCCTCGGCTGTCGCACGCTTGCCGATCTGCGCCGCCTGCCGCGCGCGGGGCTGCAGCGGCGTTGCGGTCCCGCGCTGCTGGCCGCGCTCGATCGGGCGTACGGCGAAGCGGTCGAGCCGCTCGCGTGGATGGCGGTGCCGCCCGTGTTCGACGTGCGGCTCGAATTGCCGGAGCGCGTCGACTACGCGGAAGCCGTGCTGTTCGCCGCACGGCGGCTCGTCGTGCAGCTGTGCGGCTGGCTGGCCGCGCGGCAACTGTCGCTGGCCGCGATGACGTTCGAGCTCGAGCACGAGCGCGGCCGCCAGGCCGTGCCGCCGACCCCGCTCGAACTCGCGTTCGCGGCGCCCGTGCGCGACGAAGCGCATTTCATGCGGCTGCTCGGCGAGCGGCTCGCGCGCGTCGAGCTGCCGGCCGCGGTGATCGCGGTGCGGCTGAAGGCCACGCGCGTCGAACCGGTCGCGCCGCCGGCCGACGATCTTTTTCCCGAGCCGGGCGGTACGCGGGAAACCCGCGAGCGGTTGCTCGAGCTGCTGGTCGCGCGGCTCGGCACGGACAACGTATTGCGCGCGGCGCCTGTCGCCGATCATCGTCCCGAGGTCGCGAACCGCTGGTTGCCGCTCGATGCGCAAGCGGGCAAGCCTGTTGCCGGTCCGCCCGCCGCGCCGCCGCGTCCCGCGTGGCTGCTCGCCGAACCGCTGCCGCTTCTGATGCGCGGCGAGCGGCCGGTATTTCATACGCCACTCCGGATGATGTCGTCGGCCGAGCGGATCGAGGCCGGGTGGTTCGACGGACAGTTGATCGCACGCGATTACCACGTCGCGCAGGACGAAGAGGGCGCGTGCTACTGGGTATTCATGGAGCGGACGAGCAGTCAGGCTGCCCCGCGCTGGTTCCTGCACGGTTTGTTCGGGTGAGCGGAGATGGCTGCGGAATTCAGTTTGCTGCCCGATTACGCGGAGTTGTTCTGCCGCTCGAACTTTTCGTTCCTGCATGGCGCGTCGCATGCGGACGAACTGGTCGAGCGTGCGGCGGAACTCGGCTATCGCGGGATCGCGATCACCGACGAATGCTCGCTCGCCGGCGCGCCGCGCATGCATGTCGCCGCGAAGGCGAAAGGGCTGCCGCTTGTCATCGGTTCGTATTTCGACGTCACGCCGGATGAAGTCGCGCCCGGCCAGGATCCGGGCCCCGGTGCGTTCGGGCTCGTGTTGCTCGCGCAGAACCGCGAAGGGTACGGCAACCTGTCCGAGTTGATTTCGTGGCGGCGGATGGAGTCGCCGAAGGGAACTTACCGGCTGACGTCGCGAATGTTGTCGAGGCCGCCTGAGAAATTCGCCCATCTGCGCGGCATGCCCGACTGCTTCGCGATTCTCGTGCCGACGTATCCGGTGCGGGCGGCCGTGCTCGATGCGCAGGTCGCATGGTTCCGCGCGACCTTCGGCGAGCGTGCGCGGCTCGGGCTCGTGCAGTTGCAGCGTGCGCTGGATGGTGCGCAGCGCGACGAGATTCGCGAGGCCGGCAAACGGCGCGGCGTGCGCATCGTCGCGCTTGGCGACGTGACGATGCATAAACGCTCCTGCAAACCGCTGCAGGACGTGATGACGGCGATTCGCGTCGGGATGCCGGTTTCTGAATGCGGCTATGCGCTCGCGCCGAATGCGGAGCAGCATCTGCGTTGGCGGAAGCGAATCGCAGAACTGTTTTCGCCGAACGAGATGGCGGAGACGTGCGCGATTCTCGATGCATGCGACGTCGATCTCGGCAAGCTGCGCTACGAGTATCCCGACGAGATCGTGCCGAAGGGGCTCACGCCGACGCGCTATCTGGAACAGGAAACCTTCGCGGGAGCGGCCGGGCGTTATCCGAACGGCATCCCGGAAAAAGTAGAGCAGCAGATCCGGTACGAACTCGATCTGATCGCCCGGCTGAAATACGAGCCGTTCTTCCTGACCGTCTACGACATCGTCAAATACGCGCGCAGCCAGAACATCCTGTGCCAGGGCCGCGGCTCGGCCGCGAATTCGGTGGTCTGCTATTGCCTCGGCATCACCGAAGTGAATCCCGAGCAAAGCACGATGCTGTTCGAGCGCTTCATCAGCGCGGAACGCGGCGAGCCGCCCGACATCGACGTCGATTTCGAGCATCAGCGCCGGGAAGAAGTGATCCAGCACATCTACAAAAAATACGGGCACGACCGCGCCGCGCTCGCGGCCGCCGTTTCGACGTATCGTCCGCGCGGCGTGCTGCGCGAAACCGGCAAGGCGCTCGGCGTCGACCCGATGCTGGTCGATCGGGTCGCGAAGGGGCATCGCTGGTTCGACGGCAGCCGCGATCTGCTGCAGCAATTCGCGTCGACCGGGCTCGATCCCGAAACGCCGCTGATTCGCACATGGGCCGAACTGGCGGGGCGCTTGCTCAACTTCCCGCGTCACCTGTCGCAGCATTCGGGCGGCTTCGTGATCAGCCGCGGCAAGCTCACGCGGCTCGTGCCGGTCGAGAACGCGGCGATGGACGGGCGGCGCGTGATCCAGTGGGACAAGGACGATCTCGAGGCGCTCGGGCTGATGAAGGTCGACGTGCTCGCGCTCGGCATGCTGTCGGCGCTGCATCGCGCGTTCGACCTGCGCACCGCGTGGCGCGGGCCGCCGGAGCCGGACGGCGAACCGTTTACGCTGAAACACATTCCGCAGGATGACAAAGCAACCTACGACATGATCTGCCGCGCCGATACCGTCGGTGTGTTCCAGATCGAATCGCGTGCGCAGATGTCGATGCTGCCGCGGCTGCGGCCGCGCCACTATTACGATCTCGTGGTCCAGGTGTCGATCGTGCGGCCCGGCCCGATTCAGGGCGGCGCGGTGCATCCGTATTTGCAGCGGCGCAGGATCGTGGCCGGCGAAGAGGAGGGTGAGGTCACGTATCCGAGCGACGCGCTCAAGGAAGTGCTCATTCGCACGCTGGGTGTGCCGATCTTCCAGGAACAGGTGATGCAGATCGCGATCGTCGCCGCAGGTTTTACGCCTGGCGAAGCGGACGACTTGCGTCGCGCGATGGCCGCATGGAAGCGCAAGGGCAATCTCGAGAAATATCAGGACAAGATCATCAGCGGGATGCTCGAACGCAACTACACGCGCGAATTCGCCGAGCAGATCTTCGAGCAGATCAAGGGCTTCGGCGAATACGGTTTTCCCGAAAGCCATGCGGCCAGTTTCGCGAAACTCGCGTACGCGAGCAGCTGGCTCAAGTGCCACGAACCGGCGATCTTCCTCGCCGCGCTGCTGAACAGCCAGCCGATGGGCTTCTACCCGCCGTCGCAGCTCGTGCAGGACGCGAAGCGTCATCGCGTGAAGGTGCTGCCGATCGACGTCACGCAAAGCAACTGGGAGGCCGCGCTCGAAGCGCTGCCCGATCAGCCGCCGCCACACGGCCAGCCGGCCGTGCGGCTCGGCCTGTCGCTCGTGCGCGGTCTTGGCGAAGCCGCTGCGCGCCGCATCGAAGCCGCCCGCGCCGCCGGCCCGTTCGACAACGTCGACAGCCTCGCCCGGCGCGCGCAGCTCGAACGGCGCGATCTCGAAGCGCTCGCCGCCGCGAACGCGCTCGCGACGCTCGCCGGCCATCGCCGCGATGCGCTGTGGCAGGCCGTCGCCGCGGCGCCGGAGCGCGACCTGCTCGCCGCCGCGCCGATCGACGAGGTGGAGCAGCCCGCGCTCGGCGCACCGTCGGAAGCCGACGACATCCTCGCCGACTATCACACCACCGGCCTCACGCTGAATCGCCACCCGGTCGCGCTGCTGCGGCCGGCGCTGCGCGCGCAGCGGCTGTCGTCCGCGGCCGAGCTGCGCGATCGCCTCGACGGCCGGCTCGCACGCGCATGCGGGCTCGTGATCGCGCGGCAGATGCCGGGCACCGCGAAGGGCGTGATGTTCATGACGCTCGAAGACGAAACGGGTTGCGTGAACGTGATCGTCCGGCCCGAACTGCTCGCGCGGCAGCGTCGCGAAACGCTCGATTCGCGGCTGCTCGCGGCGTCCGGCGTGTGGCAGGTCGTCAGCGACGTGCGGCACCTCGTCGCGCAGCATTTCGAGGATCTGACGCCGCTGCTCGGCGGCCTGCGCACGTTGAGCCGCGAATTCCACTGACGCCTGCATCGCGCCGGCCTGCTCGGCAGGTGCATACCAGTTGGCCAAATTGGTTCTATTCCGGTCTCATATTCGCACCCGAAATCCCGCCGAACCGGGCGCCTGAACCGTCCCTTTGCATACCACTTCGGGTAAATCCCTATGCCGCACTGCGTTGTAAACAAAGGCTTTGCTGGCACTAAAACGCTTGCCGCGCAAGGCTTTCGGCGATTTCCGCAGCGCTAATACCAGTTCGTTGACTGGTATTATGGTGGTTATATAATGCGTTCACTTTCGACGGTCCGAGATCGTCGTCCGACACCCGGAGGCACATGGAAACCGGCTGGTCCGAACTGGCGCCCGATCCCCTCGACGACACGCCGCTCTATCTGCAGCTCGCCCGCAACCTGGCGAGCGCGATTCACGCCGGCGCGTGGCGGGCCGGCGAGGCGCTGCCGTCGGAACGGCTGCTGTCGGTGTCGGTCGGCGTGTCGCGGATCACCGCGCGACGTGCGCTCGCGCTGCTGGTCGAGCAGGGCCTGATCAAGCGGGCGCGCGGCGCGGGCAGCTTCATCACGCCGCGCGTCGCCGATCCGCTGTCGCGTCTCGTCGGCTTCACCGCGAAGATGCAGCAGCGCGGCTTCGTGCCCGATTCGGTGTGGCTGGCGCGCACGCTGCGCACCGCGAGCCGCGACGAGCTCACGCATCTCGGCCTCGCGCCCGGCGCGACGGTCGCGCGGCTGGAGCGGCTGCGCCGCGCGGACGGCATCGTGATGGCGGTCGAGCATTCGACGCTGCCGGCCGCGGTGGTGCCCGATCCGCAGGCGCTCGGCGCGTCGCTGTACGAATACCTCGAGGCGCGCGGCATGACCGTCGTGCGCGCGTTGCAGCACTTTCGCGCCGCGAACGCGACGCACGCGATCGCGAAATGGATGGCGGTGAAGCCGGGCTCGGCGCTGCTGGTGATCACGCGGATCGGCTACGGCGCCGACCAGCGCGCGATCGAAGTGACCGAAACGTATTGCCGCGACGACTACTACGACTTCGTCGCCGAACTGAAACGCTGACGCGCGAGACTGCCCACACACCTCGCACCCTCCGCGCAATCGCGATGGAACGCAATCGCGCGCAATGAATCGCAACGGATTGGCCAATCACGACGCGGATGCCCGCGTCACCCGATCATCAAGAGAACGTCATGCTGACTGGCAACATCCTCACCTCCGACGGCTGGATTCTCGGTTCGCTCGATAGCGAGAACGGCCGCATCACCACGCTCGACGGCACGCCCGTCGATCCCGCGACGAACGACGCGCCTTACATCCTGCCCGGCTTCATCGACCTGCACGTGCATGGCGGCGGCGGCGCCGACGTGATGGAAGGCGGCGATGCGATCGAAACGATCGCTCGCACGCACGCGCAATTCGGCACGACGAGCCTGCTCGCGACGACGATGACCGCGCCGCGCGACGAACTGATGGAGGTCGTCGCGAACCTCGGCATCGTCGCCCGCACCCGCACGCCCGGCGGCGCGCGCGTGCTCGGCGTGCATCTCGAAGGCCCGTACATCAACCCCGGCAAGCTCGGCGCGCAGCCGGACGCGGCCGTGTCGGCCGTGCTCGACGAGGTGCTGAAGTACCTGTCGATCGCGCCGATCCGCGTCGTCACGCTCGCGCCGGAAATCGCCGGCCACATCGAGATCATCGGCGAGATGGCCGCGCGCGGCGTACGCGTGCAGCTCGGCCACTCGCTCGCGACCTACGACGACGCGGTCGCCGCGCTCAAGCACGGCGCGTGCGGTTTCACGCACCTGTTCAACGCGATGTCGCCGCTGCATCACCGCAACCCGGGCCTCGTCGGCGCGGCGCTCGCGCACGCCGAGTACGCGGAAATCATCCCCGATCTGCTGCACGTCCACCCCGGTGCGATCCGTGCGGCGCTGCGCGCGATCCCGCGCCTGTACGTCGTGACCGACAGCACGTCCGCGACCGGCATGCCCGACGGCGAATACCGGCTCGGCAGCCAGCACGTGACGAAGTGCCTCGGCGGCGTGCGGCTCGCCGACGGCACGCTCGCCGGCAGCACGCTGACGATGGACCAGGCGCTGCGCAACCTCGTGTCGCTCGGCCTGCCGATCGCCGACGTGTCGAACCGCATGTCGCGCTACGCGGCCGACTACCTCGGCATCGCCGATCGCGGCCGCCTCGAGCGCGGCGCATGGGCCGACCTCGCGGTGTTCGATCGCGACCTGAACCTCACCGCGACCTACGTCGAAGGAGAATCGATTGTCGAATATGCTTAAGGAAGCGCGCGAGTCCGCCCAGGTCGTCGCCGCGCAACTCGCCGACACCGCGCGCGTCGAAGCGCTCGCCGGCCAATTGCTCGATCACCCGCCGGCCGTCGCGCTGACGGTCGCGCGCGGCAGCTCGGATCACGCCGCCAGCTATTTCGCGAGCCTGACGATGAGCCGCCTCGGCGTGCCGGTCGCGTCGCTGCCGATGTCGGTCGCGACGCTGCAGCAGGCGCCGCTGAAGGTGCAGGACCAGCTCGCGCTCGCGTTCTCGCAGTCGGGCAAGAGCCCCGATCTCGTCAACACGATGGCCGCGCTGCGCGAAGCCGGCGCGCGCACCGTCGCCGCCGTCAACGTGCTGCCGTCGCCGCTCGCCGACGCGTGCGAGCACCAGCTGCCGCTGTTGGCCGGCCCCGAACTGTCGGTCGCCGCGACGAAGAGCTATATCGCGATGCTGTCGCTGTCCGCGCAGATCGTCGCGTACTGGCAGCGCGACGCCGCGCTGATCACCGCATTGCGCGGCCTGCCCGACGTGCTCGCGCAAGCCGGCCGGCTCGACTGGTCGCAGGCCGTCGCCGCGCTCGCGGGGGTCGAGCGGATGATCGTGATCGGTCGCGGCCTCGGCCTCGCGATCGCGCAGGAAGCCGCGCTGAAGCTGAAGGAAACCTCCGGCATCCAGGCCGAGGCATTCTCGAGCGCCGAAGTCCGCCACGGCCCGATGGAGCTGATCGATCGCGACTATCCGCTGCTCGTGTTCGCGCCGCCGGGGCCCGAGCAGGCCGGCCTGCTGCAGCTTGCCGCGGACATGCGCGCACGCGGCGCCGCCGTGCTGCTCGCGGCGCCAGCCGGCACGCCCGGCACATCCGACGCAAAGGGCACCGTGCTGTCGCTCGCGCAGTCGGCCCATTCGGCGCTCGACCCGATCGCCGCCATTCTTTCGTTCTACGTGATGGCGGCGGATCTGGCCGTCGCGCGCGGCCGCAATCCCGACACGCCGCGCCACCTGAATAAAGTCACCGAAACGCACTGACAGTCGAGAAAGCCGATGAGACGCGCCGAGGAATCCCAGTTGAAGAGCCCTAACCCCGATCAGATCGTCCTGCTTAGCCCGTTGACGGGGCCGATCGTTCCGCTGGCCGACGTGCCCGATCCGGTGTTCTCCGGCGGGATGTTCGGCGACGGCATCGGCATCGACCCGCTCGAAGGCCGGCTCGTCGCGCCGTGCGCGGGCGTCGTGTCGCATCTCGCACGCACCGGCCACGCGGTGACGATCACGACGCCGCAAGGCGCGGAAGTGCTGCTGCACATCGGCATCGACACCGTCGAGCTGAACGGGCAGGGCTTCGTCGCGCACGTCGAAGCCGGCGCGCGCGTCGAAGCGGGCGCGTTGTTGATCGAGTTCGACCAGGACGCGGTCGCGCGAAACGCGCATTCGCTGGTGTCGGTGATCGCGATCGCGAATTCCGACGCGTTCGAGGTCGTCGATCGCGCGAGCGGTTTCGCGACGGCCGGCGAGACGCCGTTGCTCGCGCTGCGCGGCAAGGGCGAAGCCGCCGCGCAGGCGGCGCAGGCCGGCGCGGCCGCGCACAACGAAGTGCGCCGCGAAATCGTGCTCGCGCAGCCGGGCGGCCTGCATGCGCGGCCGGCCGCACGGGCGCGGGAAGCCGCGCGCGGGCTCGACGCGAGCGTCGACGTGCTGTTCGACGGCCGCAAGGCGTCGATCGCGAGCGTCGTCGGCCTGCTCGGTCTCGGCGCTGGCGAAGGCGCGACGGTCGAGCTGGTCGGCCGCGGCGCGCACGCGCAGCAGGCCGTCGATGCGGTCGAGCGCGAGCTGCTGCGCGAAGCGCACGGCGAAGTGGAGGAAAAGCCGGCGCGGCTGAAGTCGCCCGCGCCGCAGACGGTCGCACGCCACGCCGGCGCGCCGCGCGATGGCGCGCCCATTGACCCGAACACGCTCGCCGGCGTGTGCGCCGCGCCCGGCATCGCGGTCGGCACGCTGGTGCGTCTCGACGATGCGGACATCGTGCCGACCGAGCAGGCGACCGGCACGCCGGCCGCGGAAAGCCGCCGCCTCGACCAGGCGCTGAAGGCGGTCGACGCCGAACTCGGCGAAACGGTGCGCAACGCATCGGCGCGCGGCGCGGTCGGCGAAGCGGGCATCTTCGCGGTGCATCGCGTGCTGCTGGAAGATCCGACGCTCGTCGATGCGGCGCGCGACCTGATCAGCCTCGGCAAGGGCGCGGGCTTCGCGTGGCGCGCGACGATCCGCACGCAGATCGACACGCTGTCGAAGCTCGACGATGCGCTGCTCGCCGAACGCGCGGCCGACCTGCGCGACATCGAGAAGCGCGTGCTGCGCGCGCTCGGCCACACGAACGGCGCCGCGCGCGCGCTGCCCGACGAGGCCGTGCTCGCGGCCGACGAATTCACGCCGTCCGACCTGTCGTCGCTCGATCGCGAACGCGTGACCGCGCTCGTGATGGCGCGCGGCGGCGCGACGTCGCACGCGGCGATCATCGCGCGGCAGCTCGGCATCCCGGCGCTGGTGGCGGTCGGCGATGCGCTGTACGCGATTCCGGACGGCACGCAGGTCGTCGTCGATGCGAGCTCGGGCCGGCTCGAACACGCGCCGACCGCGCTCGACGTCGAGCGCGCGCGGCACGAACGCCAGCGCCTGGACGGCGTGCGCGACGCGAACCGGCAACTGGCAGGTGTGGCGGCCGCGACGGTCGACGGCCGCGCGATCGAGGTCGCCGCGAACATCGCGACGCTCGACGACGCGAACACCGCGGTCGACAACGGCGCGGACGCGGTCGGCCTGCTGCGCACCGAACTGATGTTCATCCATCGTCAGGCCGCGCCGACGGCGGTCGAGCACCAGCAGAGCTACCAGTCGATCGTCGACGCGTTGCAGGGCCGCACGGCGATCATCCGCACGCTCGACGTCGGCGCGGACAAGGAAGTCGACTACCTGACGCTGCCGCCCGAACCGAACCCGGCGCTCGGCCTGCGCGGCATCCGTCTCGCGCAGGTGCGCCCCGATCTGCTCGACGATCAGTTGCAGGGCCTGCTCGCGGTGAAGCCGTTCGGCGCGGTGCGCATCCTGCTGCCGATGGTGACCGACGCAGGCGAACTCGTGCGGCTGAAAAAGCGCATCGACGAATTCGCGCGCGCGCAGGGCCGCACCGAGCCGATCGAGGTCGGCGTGATGATCGAGGTGCCGTCGGCCGCGCTGCTGGCCGACCAGCTCGCGCAGCACGCGGATTTCCTGTCGATCGGCACTAACGACCTCACGCAATACACGCTCGCGATGGACCGCTGCCAGGCCGATCTCGCCGCGCAGTCCGACGGCCTGCATCCGGCCGTGCTGCGCCTGATCGACATCGCGGTGCGCGGCGCGGAAAAGCACGGCAAGTGGGTCGGCGTATGCGGCGCGCTCGGCGGCGATCCGCTCGCGGTGCCGGTCCTGGTGGGCCTCGGCGTGACCGAACTGTCGGTCGATCCGGTGTCGGTGCCGGGCATCAAGGCGCGTGTGCGCCGTCTCGATTACCAGTTGTGCCGTCAGCGCGCGCAGGATCTGCTCGCGCTCGATTCCGCACAGGCGGTAAGGGCAGCAAGCCGCGAGGTCTGGCCGCTCGACTGAACGTCGGCGGCAGGCGCGCGACCCGTATCACTACCAAAGCAATCACCTCAACGACGATTCATGACGAGACAAGGATTGGAGGACTGAATGAACGGGAATCCGTTTCTGAAAATACAGGGTCTAGGCCGCGCGCTGATGCTGCCGATCGCGGTATTGCCGGTCGCCGGCATCCTGCTGCGGCTCGGCCAGCCGGACGTGTTCAACATCAAGATGATCGCCGACGCCGGCGGCGCGATCTTCGACAACCTGCCGCTGTTGTTCGCGATCGGCGTGGCGGTCGGCTTCGCGAAGGACAACAACGGCGTGGCGGCGCTCGCGGGCGCGATCGGTTACCTGATCGAAACCGCGATCATGAAGGACATCGATCCCAAGCTGAACATGGGCGTGCTGTCCGGGATCATCGCGGGTGTCGTCGCGGGCCTGCTGTACAATCGCTATAAAGACATCAAGCTGCCGGACTACCTCGCGTTCTTCGGCGGCAAGCGGTTCGTGCCGATCATCACGGGGCTGGTGTGCGTGGTACTCGGGATCGTATTCGGGTACGTGTGGCAGCCGGTCCAGCATGCGATCGACGCGGCCGGCCAGTGGCTGACGACGGCGGGCGCGATCGGTGCGTTCGTGTTCGGCTTCCTGAACCGCCTGCTGCTCGTCACCGGCCTGCACCACATCATCAACTCGCTCGCATGGTTCGTGTTCGGTAACTTCACGCCGCCGGCCGGCGGCGAGATCGTGCACGGCGACCTGCACCGCTTCTTCGCGGGCGACCCGACCGCGGGCACCTTCATGGCCGGCTTCTTCCCGATCATGATGTTCGGCCTGCCGGCGGCGTGTCTCGCGATGCTGCACGAAGCGCCGAAGGAGCGCCGCGCGATGGTCGGCGGCCTGCTGTTCTCGATGGCGCTGACGTCGTTCCTGACCGGCGTGACCGAGCCGATCGAATTCAGCTTCATGTTCCTCGCGCCGGTGCTGTACGTGATCCATGCGTTGCTGACGGGGCTGTCGCTCGCGATCTGCCAGATCCTCGGCGTGAAGCTCGGCTTCACGTTCTCGGCTGGCGCGATCGACTACGTGCTGAACTACGGGCTGTCGACGAAGGGCTGGATCGCGATTCCGCTCGGTATCGCGTACGGCGTCGCGTACTACGGGCTGTTCCGCTTCTTCATCCGCAAGTTCAACATGGCCACGCCGGGCCGTGAGCCGGCATCGACCGATGCGGCCACGGAATCGTACGCGTCGGGCGGCTTCGTCGCACCGGGCGCGGCGGCAACGGCTGCCGCACCGCGTGCGCAACGCTACATCGCCGCGCTGGGCGGGGCGGCCAACCTGTCGGTCGTCGACGCATGCACGACGCGCCTGCGCCTGACCGTCGTCGATCCGGAGAAGGTATCGGAGCCGGAACTGAAGTCGATCGGCGCACGCGGCGTGCTCAAGCGCGGCGGCAACAGCGTGCAGGTGATCATCGGGCCCGAGGCCGACATCATCGCCGACGAAATGCGTGCCGCGATCGGCAGCGGCGCGACCGGCGCGGCAGCAACGGCGCCGGCCGCCGCCGCGCAGCCCGTCACCGGCGCGGCCGCCGGCCCGCTCGATCCGGAGCCGACCCGCTGGCTCGCGGTGTTCGGCGGCGCGACCAACGTCGTGTCGCTCGATGCGGTGGCCACCACGCGCCTGCGCGTGGTCGTGCGCGATCCGTCGGCGGTCGATCGCGAGCGTCTCGGCACGCTCGACGTCGCATGGGTGTCGCTCGACACGTTCCACATCGTCTGCGGCAACGCGGCGGCGCGCTATGCCGAACAGCTCGGCGCGCGCCTGCCGCCGTCGGGCGGCGGGGCGGCTGCACAACCGGCGTGATGCGGTGAAGCCGGTGTGAGCGATCCGCGCGGCGGATCCGGGCCGGTGGTCAAAAGAACAACGGCTTGCGACGTACGCGTCGCAAGCCGTTTTCTTTTGGGGCGGGCGATGCGCGATGCGTTTGCCCGCCTCGCGCATCGCCAGATGCCTTCTTCAGCCGTTCACGGATTCGTCAGCGTGAAGGTCGGCTTCCGGTAGCCGACGCCGGCGCGCTCGAGCTTCGGCAATTCGCGTTGCGTGAGCAGCGTCGCGAAGCCGGCCCAGTCGCGCTGCAGCGCGGCGACGTCGACGTGATGCGTGTCGCCGCGCTTGAAGCGCACGCCGGCCGCATACGGCAGCTCCCAGTCGGCCCGGTGCCACGCGCGCTCGGCGAGCGCGAGCAGCCGCGGGTAGGTCATGTATTCGAGGAAGGTGTCGTTGCGCATCACCTCGCCCCACGCCTGGCCCTGCATGCCTTCGATGCGTGGCGCCGGGCCCGTGCCCGTCACCTCGAACGCGTTGCCGTCGCGGTCGCCCATCACTTCGGCGTTCTGCGGCAGGTTCTCCGGCGCGAGCGAGAACACCTTGTACTCGTCGGTCGCGTGCGAGCCCCAGTAGTAGCCGCGCTCGCGCGGATTGAGCGTGTACGGGAAGTCGAAGTACAGGTAGTCGGGCAGCGCGAGCACCGTCTGGTAGCCCTTGCCGCTCAGGTCGCGCGCGCTGTCCGACGCGCCCCAGAAGATCGTGTCCCACAGCGACACCATCACGTGGCGCGTGCTGAAATCCTGCGGCCCGTTCGCGTGCTTGATGCCGTCCTGCCACGCGGCCATCGTGCCGATCCCGTTCGCGTCGACGGCCGCGCTCACCTGTTTCGCGAAACGCGTCGGCAGCTCGTCGATCGACTTGATCTCGCCGCGCTGGAGCAGCGCCGTGCACGCGGGCGACCGCGCCCACGGCTTGTCCTGCGCGGCCAGGTCGATGCGCCCCTTGTTCGGATCGGTGCCGTTCAGCGGCTGGAAGCCGCCGCCGAGGAAGATGTTCTTCGCTTCGTCGCCGCCGTAGTGCCAGGTTTGCAGCGGCGCCTGCGCGTCCGCGTGCATCGCCGCGATCTCGCGGATCACCTTAGACGCGAAGTTGAGTGCGCCCGGCACGCACGGGTTCAGGTCGCTGCGCCGGTCGTAGAACTGCACCGTCGTCAGGTTCGTCGTGTCCTGCGGGTCGAGCAGCCGATACGCGTTCGCTTCCTGCTCGCGGCCGGCCGCGTGCAGCCGCCGGTAGCGCGCCTCCATCGTCACGACGGCCGCGCGGGCGTGCGCGGGCATGTCGATCTCGGGGATGATCTGCACGAAGCGCGCGGCCGCGTAGCGCACGAGCGCCACGTAGTCGTCGCGCGTCAGGTAGCCGCCGCCCGAGCGGTTGTCGGGGCCGGAGCCGAGCTGCGGCAGCAGGCAGCGCGTCTCGCCCGGGTCGTGACAGCGGCGCGAGCCGATCTCGGTCAGCTCGGGCAGGCCGGGAATCTCGATGCGCCAGCCTTCGTCGTCGGACAGATGCAGGTGCAGGCGGTTGAGCTTGTACGCGCTCATCTGGTCGATCAGGCGGCGCAGCGTCGCCGGCTGCTTGAAGTTGCGCGCGAGGTCGACGTGCATCCCGCGATGCGTGAAGCGCGGCGCATCCTCGACCAGCATCGCCGGGATCGCGCCGCCGCCGGCCGGCGCGAGCGAATAGAGCGTCTGCACGCCGTAGTAGAGGCCCGCGCGGTCGTAGCCTTCGATCAGCACGCCGCGCGGCCCGATCGCGAGCCGGTAGCCGCCCGGTGTCGCGAGGTCGGCCGGCAGCCGGCGCGGCGCGACGAAGCCGCGCACCGGCACGCGTGCGCCGTCGAGCCCGAGGGTCGTCGCGCGCTCGCGCAGCGCCGCGACCTGCGCGTCAGGCAGGTCCGGCAGCGCGAGTTCGACGCCGCGCAGCTCGAGCGTGCCGGGCAGCGGCAATTCGCGCTTCACGCTCGGCAGCGCGCGGGCCGGATCGGGCCGTGCGGCCACCGGCGGCGCGTTGCCGGTCGAGTTGTTCTGCGCGTCGGCCGGCAGCGATTCGACGTAGCGCAGCTCGTTGTCGGTGTCGTTGTAGCGCAGCACGGCCGGCGGCGCGCCGTCGACGACGACGTACGGGCGCGGAATCACGTCGCTGTAGCGCAGCAGCCAGTATTCGGCGACGAACGGCAGCTCGATGCGCTCGCCGGGCGCGAGCCGCACCGAGCCCGGCTGCGGCGTCAGTTCGTACAGGTCGCCGGTGAGCCGCCGCAGCGCGAAGCCGGGGCGATCGATCCGCAGCAGGCGGCGGATGCTGTGCAGGTAGAGCTTCCAGCCGCCGTCGGCGATCGCCTGGTGGCCGCGGTTTTGCAGGATCAGGCGGCCCGTCGCGCAGGCCGCGCCGTCTGCGCCGAGATCGGCGCACGGCACGCCGGCCGCGGCCGCGTGGTTGTTGTCGACGGCGACGCGCAACGCGAGGCCGTTCGACAGCTGCGTCGCGAGGCTGGCTGCCTGGGCGGCGGCCGCTTGCGCGCTGCCGGCGGTCGCGCCGGCGGTGGCCGACGCCGGCAGCGCCGAGATCGCAGCGGGCGACAGCACCGCGATCAGCAGACCGGCAATGAGGGATGGCAAGGTACGCTTCAATTCGAACTCCTGAGAAAAAGAGGGCGTGGCGGCGCCGTGACGCGACGTCGCTGCGATCGGGTCTTTCAGTGGAGCTGCGGGAGATACCAGCACGCGGGGCGATGCGGCAGCCCCGCGCACAATCGGCACGCGGGGGCGTGCGTTACGGAACGGGAGGCGGGCATGCGTGCCGATCGGATCGGCGCGGCGGCGTGCGCGGATTCATCGGCGGCCCATGACGTTCGCCGCGGCGACGAGGCGGCCGCGGCCGGCGGCGCCCGGTTGGCCGCGCACGAGCATGAGCACGACGACGGCGCGCGCCGTGGAACACGGACGTCGACACGGCGCGCAGGCGCACGCCACACACGGGAATCGCATGTCTCCCCCACCCAGAAGGAATCGGCCTGTCAGCGGCCGTGTCCAACGATCTTATGAAACCTTTTATTGGTATTCAAGTGGTATCAATCTGGCGCTAAATTGGCATCGATGCACGGCGTGTGCCCGCGCGGCCAGGACGAAAAAAAACCTCGCGCGAAGCGAGGTTCTTTCTCTTCCGGACGGCGGCGCGCGATCGATCGGCCGCGCGCGTCACCCGTCAGTGCATCGGTGCGTCAGTCACGGCGCGCCCGCACGGACGCTTCCTGCGTCTTCTGCCGCGCTTCGAGCCACATCGCGTTGACGATGCCGAACGACAGCGCGACGCCGATACCGAGAATCCAGCTGAAATACCACATGGTCAGACTCCTTGCGAAACGGTAGGCGAGGGCGCCTGCGCGCCCCGGCCGGTTCAATGCATCAATACATCGAGTGCTTGTTTTCTTCGAGCGTCTGGTGCGTGACCTTGCCGCGCATCACGCGATACACCCAGCCCGTGTAGATCAGCACGATCGGGAGGAACACGATCACCGCGAACAGCATCACCTGCAGCGTCATGTGGCTCGACGTCGAATCCCACACGGTCAGGCTGCTGCGCGGGTCGAGCGACGACGGCATGATGAACGGGAACATCGAGAAGCCTGCGGTCAGGATCACGCCGGCGATCATCAGGCCGGTGCAGAAGAACGCCGTCTTTTCCTGCTTCGAGCCGGCGAGCAGCAGCGCGAGCACGCCGCCCGCGATCCCGACGACGGGCGCGGCGATCATCCACGGATAGTCGCCGTAGTTCGCGAGCCACAGGCCCGCGCCGGCGGCGACGTCCTTGAGCAGCGGGTTCGCGACGGTGTCCGTCGGCGCGGCGTGGGTAATGTGGAAGCCGCCGATATACGAGGCCACCAGCACGCCGGCCAGCACGAACAGCACGACCGCGAGGAATGACGCGACACGCAGCGCGATCGACGCACGGCGCGCGATCACGCCGTCGGTCTTCATCTTGATGAACGCGGCGCCGTGCGCGACGAGCATCGTGAGGCTGACGAGCCCGCACAGCAGCGCGAACGGGTTCAAGAGCGCCCAGAAGCCGCCGTAGTAGGTCACGCGCAGGTCGCTGTCGAACTTGAACGGCACGCCCTGCAGCAGGTTGCCGAACGCGACGCCGAACACGAGCGCCGGCACGAAGCCGCCAGCGAACAGGCCCCAGTCCCAGCCCGCGCGCCAGCGCGGGTCCGGCCGCTTGCTGCGATAGTCGAAGCCCACCGGCCGGAAGAACAGCGCGAACAGCACGAGCAGCATCGCGAAGTAGAAGCCGGAGAACGACGCCGCGTAGACGAGCGGCCAGGCCGCGAACATCGCGCCGCCGGCCGTGATCAGCCACACCTGGTTGCCTTCCCAGGTCGCGCCGACCGTGTTGACGATGATGCGGCGCTCCTCGTCGGTCTTGCCGAGGAATGGCAGCAGCGCGGTCGCGCCCATGTCGAAGCCGTCGGTGACGGCGAAGCCGATCAGCAGCACGCCGACGAGCACCCACCAGATCAGCTTGAGAGTTGCATAGTCCATAGCGATTCCTTGTTCCGTTGCGAGTGCGTGCTCAGACGGCGGCCCGCTCGCCGGCAGCGACGAGTTCGTGGTGATAGCGGCCGGTATGCAGCGACGACGGGCCGAGGCGCGCGTACTTGAACATCAGCTTGATCTCGATGACGAACAGCGCGGTGTAGAACAGGATGAACCCGGCGAGACTCAGGTACAGGTCGCTCGGCTGCAGGCTCGACGCGGACAGGTGCGTCGGCAGCACGCCGGCGATCGTCCACGGCTGGCGGCCGAGCTCGGCGACGATCCAGCCGAATTCGATCGCGATCCACGGCAGCGGGATCGCCCACACCGCGTAGCGCAGGAACCAGCGGCGGTTGTCCTGCAGCAGCTGCCGCCGCGCGCAGAACCAGAACGCGGCAACGAACGTCGCGACGAACAGGAAGCCGAGGAACACCATGATCCGGAACGAGAAGAACACGGGTGCGACGGGCGGAATCGTCTTCTTCGCGGCGGCCTTGATCTGCTCGGGCGTCGCGTCGGTCACGTTCGGCGTGAACTGCTTGAGCATCAGCCCGTAGCCGAGATACTGCTTGTGCTGGTCGAACAGCGCGCGGGTCGCGTCGCTCGTGTCGCCCTGCTTGAGCTTCTGCAGCGCGCCGTACGCGATCATCCCGCTCTGGATGTGCTCCTCGCTGTGCTTCGCGAGATCGCGCAAGCCGATCACCGGTTCGTCGATCGAGCGCGTCGCGATCAGGCCGAGCGCGTACGGAATCTTGATCGCATAGTCGGTGCGCTGTTCCGCCTGGTTCGGAATGCCGATCAGCGTGAACGACGCGGGCGCCGGCTGGGTTTCCCATTCCGATTCGATCGCGGCGAGCTTCATCTTCTGCACTTCGCCGGTCGTGTAGCCCGATTCGTCGCCGAGCACGATCACGCACAGCGTCGCCGCGAGGCCGAAGCCGGCCGCGACCGCGAACGAGCGCAGCGCGAAGTCGACGTCGCGCTTCTTCAGCAGATACCACGACGACACGCCGAGCACGAACATCGCCGCCGACACGTAGCCGGCCGACACCGTGTGCACGAACTTCACCTGCGCGACCGGGTTGAACAGCACGTCGAACAGGCTCGTCATCTCCATGCGCATCGTCTGGTAGTTGAACTCGGCGCCGACCGGATTGTTCATCCAGCCGTTCGCGACGAGGATCCACAGCGCGGACAGGTTCGAGCCCAGCGCGACGAGGAACGTGACGATCAGGTGCTTGACCTTCGACAGGCGGTTCCAGCCGAAGAAGAACAGGCCGACGAACGTCGATTCGAGGAAGAACGCCATCAGGCCTTCGACCGCGAGCGGCACGCCGAAGATGTCGCCGACGTAGTGCGAGTAGTACGACCAGTTCGTGCCGAACTGGAATTCGAGCGTGATGCCGGTCGTCACGCCCATCGCGAAGTTGATCCCGAACAGCTTGCCCCAGAACTGGGTCATGTCCTTGTAGACCTGTTTGCCGGTCATCACGTAGACGGCTTCCATGATGACGAGCAGCCAGGACAGGCCGAGCGTCAACGGCACGAACAGGAAGTGGTAGAGCGCCGTGATGCCGAACTGTAGACGTGACAGATCGACGACTTCACTACTTATCATGATGGTCTCCCTCGGTAGATGCAGGCGCCGGCACCGAGAGCAGCTTCTCGGCCACGGCGGCAGGCGGCAACGACATGTGCTCGGCCTGCGGATGATTGAAGAATGCGTATTTGAGCGACATCAGGAGGATCAGCTTGACGATCAGCACCAGGGTGATGTCGCGGGCGAGGGTGGGACCGCGTGCCCATGCGGCGATGCGCGCACGCCAGCCGATCGTGCCGGCCGGCCGCGAAGGCGGCGCAGGCTCTTTATTGATCGAGATCAAGGCGATTATCCTGAATCGATTTACGTCGGATTGGGGGCGACTTTACGTCGGATTTATGACGGCCGTGAAGCTGTTTTAATCCTTTTGCGCCTGACATGCCAATTTTAAAAGGACTGCTTTCCGATGCCGAGTGCTGCGATGCGGCAGACCGTCGCGAAACAGGGGGTAAAAATTGAGATGGATCAAGGTTATGCGGAAGGGCGCCGCACATGGCGTAATGCCTGATGAATCAGTTCAATTAATCGACGCAAAAACGGAGAGCGAAACGGCTGCAAAGCAGAGGAAAAGCTGCGGAAACCGGACGAAAAAAAACCGCTGCCGGTCGGGCAGCGGTTTTCGATGAGGCGCTTTGGATCGCCGCGGATTTACGCGTATTCGGCGAGGGCGGTGCGCATCTTTTTCATGGCGCTCGCCTCGATCTGGCGGATGCGTTCCGCCGACACGCCGAATTCGGCAGCGAGATCGTGCAGCGTCGAGCCGCCCGAGCCGTCGTCGTCGACCTGCAGCCAGCGCGCCTCGATGATGCGGCGGCTGCGCGCATCGAGCGCGTCGAGCGCCTGCGCGATGCCGTCCGTCTGCAGCATGTCGCGTTGGCGCGCGGCGAGCACGGCGGTCGGCTCGTTGTGCGAGTCGGCCAGGTAGGCGATCGGCGCGTACGATTCCTCGCCGTCTTCCACCTGGCCCTCGAGCGCGATGTCGCCGCCCGACAGGCGCGTTTCCATCTCGGTGACTTCTTCGCGCTTGACGTTGAGCTCCTGCGCGAGGCCGTCGATTTCCTCGGGCGTCATCGCCTGCATGCTCTTCTTGTGGCTGCGCAGGTTGAAGAACAGCTTGCGCTGCGCCTTCGTCGTCGCGACCTTCACCATGCGCCAGTTGCGCAGGATGTACTCGTGGATCTCGGCCTTGATCCAGTGAATCGCATACGACACCAGGCGCACGTTTTGCGACGGGTCGAATCGCTTCACCGCTTTCATCAGACCGATGTTGCCTTCCTGGATCAGATCGCCGTGCGGCAGGCCGTAGCCGAGATAGTTGCGCGCGATTGACACGACGAGACGCAGGTGCGACAGCACGAGGCGGCGCGCCGAGTCGAGGTCGTTGTTTTCGCGGAATTCGATTGCATACCGGCGTTCCTCCTCGGCGGTCAGCAGCGGAATGCGGTTGACGGCCTGGATGTACGCGTCGATGTTGCCGAGCTGGCCCGGCAACATCGATTGGGCTGCGAGCGCCAACGAGCCTGCCGATTCGGCCTTGGCCGGCGTCGGGCTCAGGGTGTTCGGAAGGGTCAGGGCGTGGCTCACTAAAAACTCCTTTGGAATCAGGGACAAACCGTTGGTCTCGGATGAGATTCCGGAGCCCATCTTAGCACTCCCACAATCCGAGTGCTAATTCCTTAGAGGCCACGGGGGCATCCAAGTTCCCGGTTTTCTATCGAGTCGTTCGAGTCGATAGTCTAATTTGCGACCGCGCTGGTCGTACGAAGTTCCGTAAGTGCTTGTTTCCGATAGTAATCAGTAGACGTTTTCGATTTTTGTAGTTTTGGAAGCAAACAATTTCGCTTCGCGATGCCGATCCGAAAAGTCCTTTACCATACCATTCAGTTCGCTCGGGCCGGCCGCTGCGGCAAGGCTCCATTCAACCCATAAAGTTGGAGTGTCAGATGAACAATAAGAAGAACCGCCGGCCCCGAAACCGGCTTGCGCTGCATGCGCTGCTGGCCGCGTCGCTGCTGGGCGGATCGGGCGCCGCGTTCGCGGACCGGTGGGGGATCCAGGCGGGCGGCGGATTTTCCGATCGCCACGGGATCGACAAGGCCGATCTCGGCGTGGTCTGGGATCCGGGCTGGAACTGGTGGGAAATCGGCGGCTGGCACTTCGCGTTCGTGATGGAAGGCCATGTCGGCTACTGGCACACCGGCGGCAACGTGCATGCCAACATCGGTGAATTCGGCGCGACGCCGATGTTCCGTTTCATCAAGAGCGCGGGCCAGGTTCGCCCGTTCGTCGAAGCCGGCGCCGGCATCCGGTTCCTCACGCATCCGACGATCTCGAACAATCTGTCGCTGTCGACATCGTTCCAGTTCGCGGACGTCGTCGGCGTCGGCGCGCAGTTCGGCGAACGGCAACAGTATCAGGTGGGTTACCGTTTCCAACATGTGTCTAACGCGGGTATCAAAGAGCCGAATCCTGGTATAAATTTCCACCAGTTCTACGTGCAGTACAACTTCTGATCCGCACGCCGGCGCACGGCGGGCGCGTTGCCGAGGAGTCAGGCGATGGCGAAGGTGGTCGATGCGATTCGCGCGCTCGAGCGCGATCGGTTCCGGGCGATGGTCGACGGGGACGGCGAGGCGCTCGACGCGCAATTGTCGGACAAGGTGTTCTTCGTGCACACCAACGGCAAACGAGAAACCAAGCAGCAGTTCATCGACGCCATCGTCGCCGGCCGCCGCCGCTATCGTCAGATCGAGATCCAGTCGCAGGACCTGCTGCCCGTCGGCGATGCCACCTGCGTCGTGACCGGGCGCGCGTTGATCGAGATGGAAACGAACAATGGCGGCCTCGTGTTTCCGATCGCCTACACGGCCGTGCACACGCACGAGCACGGGCAGTGGCGGCTGCTCGCATGGCAGGCGACGCGGTGCGCGACCGAGACGTGAGCGCGGGTGGCGCTCGTTTTCATGTCCCGACCGAAGCGGCCTTCTGAGCCGCTTTTTGCTGTCTCGTGCGGCGCGGATCGCGCGGCGCACGGGCGGTCACGCACCGCTCGCTGACGTTTCAACCCTGCATCGAAACCCGGCGCTCAGGCCGCCGCGCGGTGGTCCGCGCAGTGCCATGCCGAGCGGTTGATCGCGCTGACGACCGCATCGAGCGCCGCGACCGCCGCGTCGGCGTGCACGCCGACCCCATGCCGCAGCGGCGCGTCGCCGACCCGGCAGCCGACCGATACCGCGATCCGGCCGTCCGCGGTGCGCGTGTGCTCGCACGACGCGACGTCGATCGCGGCGCCAGCGGCCCCTGCCAATGCCGCGGCGAAATGTCGCGCGGCGTCGTCGGGTGTCGCATCGGCGGCGGGCGCCACCGCGATCTCGCGGTTTTGCCAGCGCGCGCCGCTGCCGTGGCGCGCGGCCGGGCCGTCGGTCTCGAAGAATTCGCGCGCGAACAGCGCGCAGATCGCGTCGCCCGTCACTTCCTCGCCCGAGGCGTCGGCGAGCGTCTGCACCGCGTGGCTGAACTCGATCTGGACGCGGCGCGTCGGCGTGAAACCCATTCCGCGTTCGAGCAGGAACGTCGCGCCGCCCTTGCCGGACTGGCTGTTCACGCGGATCACCGCGTCATAGCTGCGGCCGAGATCCGCCGGGTCGATCGGCAGGTACGGCACTTCCCAGATCGCGTCGGGGCGCTGCTGCGCGAAGCCCTTGCGGATCGCGTCCTGGTGCGAGCCCGAGAACGCGGTGAACACGAGGTCGCCCGCGTACGGATGGCGCGGATGCACGGGAATCTGGTTGCAGCGCTCGACGACGCGGCGCACCGCGTCGATGTCGGAGAAGTCGAGGCCCGGGTCGATGCCTTGCGTGTAGAGGTTCAGCGCGAGCGTGACGAGATCGACGTTGCCGGTGCGCTCGCCGTTGCCGAACAGGCAGCCTTCGATGCGGTCGGCGCCCGCGAGCAGCGCGAGTTCGGCCGCTGCGACCGCGGTGCCGCGATCGTTGTGCGGATGCACGGACAGCACGATGCTGTCGCGATACGCGAGGTTGCGGTCCATCCATTCGATCTGGTCGGCGAACACGTTCGGGGTCGCGGCCTCGACGGTGGCCGGCAGGTTGACGATCATCTTGTGGTCGCGGGTCGGGCGCCAGGTCTGCGCGACCGCGTCGCAGATCTCGCGCGCGAACGTCAGCTCGGCCATGCTGAAGGTTTCCGGCGAGTACTGGAAGGTCCAGTGCGTATCGGGGCGCGCGGCCGCGTGTGCCTTGATGATGCGCGTGCCGTCGATCGCGAGCGCCTTCACGTCGTCCTTCGACATCCCGAACACGATGCGGCGGAACGACGGGCAGACCGCGTTGTACAGGTGCACGATCGCGCGCGGCACGCCTTCGAGCGCATCGAACGTGCGCGCGATCAGGTCTTCGCGCGACTGCACGAGCACTTCGATCGTCACGTCGTCGGGAATCCGCTTGTCGTCGATCAGCTTGCGGACGAAATCGAAGTCGGTTTGCGACGCCGACGGAAAACCGACTTCGATCTCCTTGAAACCGATCGCGACCAGCATGTCGAAGAACTCGAGCTTCTGCTCGATGCTCATCGGCTCGATCAGCGACTGGTTGCCGTCGCGCAGGTCGGTGCTCATCCACACGGGCGCACGCTCGATGGTGCGGGCCGGCCAGCGGCGGCCATTGAGGCGGACGGGCTCGAACGGACGGTACTTGTCTTGCGGATTGCGCATCATCTTCTGGACCTCGGGTCTCAAGTCGCGAGCGAAGACGCGCGGCACGGGCGCCGGTTGGCGCTGCCTCGCACCCGGCGCGCGATGGCGCCGCGGATGCGGATGATCTTCGCGAATCGGCCGACGGATGGACGGACGAATGCTGACGACTTCGGGTTGTAAAAACTGCGAGAGGGGTACGGCGAGGAACTGCTGGGAGGACCGTGCGAACAGCACACGGCGCTACGACAGCCTTAGGCTAGTCGTAGCGATAGCGGCCGCGCTAGGCGGCCGGAGGTAATTCGGAGGGTGTTCGGAAAGGAACGCATGACGGCCACTCTATGCCAGGATGCGCTCGCGTGTCAAATGTCGGGATAAAGGGGCAGGTCGCCGCCGCGCCGTCAGCGCGCGACGCGGACGATCTGCACGATCGTCGCGACCTGTCGCGCGACCGTGTCGGGCACCGGCACCTCGCCGCGCAGCACCGCGTCCGTCCACGCGGCCGTGGTCGCCGCATCGCGCGACTCGGGCAGCGCGACGGGCGGCGCGTCGGTCGACGAACGCTCGGCGTCGATCAGCGTGTCGCACACGCCGTCGTGCAGCCAGTCGACCTGCACCTGGCGCCGCGTGTCGGCCACCGCTTCGCCTTCGGTGCCGCGTGCGAGCAGCGCGCCGCCCCGCGCGGCGTCCGGATGGTCGCGGAACAGCTGCGCGAGGCTATCGCGGTACGGCGGATGCGTGTAGTTGACGAGCCGCAGCCCGGCCGGCGCGAACGGCTGCAGGATCTTCACGAGCGTATGCGTCGAGTTGCGCACGCCGAGCACGCCGCGCATCGACAGCAGGTGCGCGATGCGCGGCGCCAGCACGTCGATCGGCGCGAATGCGACGCGGCGCTCGGCGAGCGTGTCCTCGATCGCATCGTGCGACGTCGACGGCGCGAGCGACAGCGCCGAGAAGATCTCGGCGCTCGTCACGCGGCCCGGATCGCGCTCCACCCCGTGCACCAGCACCGGTACGCCTTCGCGCGCGAGCAGCAGCGCGAGCAGCGGCACGAGATTCGGCTGCTTGCGCGCGCCGTTGTAGCTCGGGATCGACACCGGGCGGAACGCGGCGTCCTGTACGTGCACGGGCTCGAACGACGCTTGCGCGGCGGCGAGCATCGCGGCCAGTTCGTCGGCGGATTCGCCTTTCAGCCGATAGGCGATCAGGATCGCGCCGAGTTCGACGTCCGACACGCGCGCATCGAGCATCGCGCGATAAAGCTCGAACGTGTCTTCGGCGGACAGGGCGCGCGCGCCGTTGGGGCCGCGGCCGATTTCCTTGATGAAGCGGGCGCAAGGGAACGGAGCGGCGGCGGGATCGTGGGAAGCGGTCATCGGAACGTGGGGCGGGCGGCCGGCATCGGGCCGCGCGGTGAGCGGTGAGGAATGCCCCGAGTATCGCACGGGCGCGGCTGCGCACCGTGCCGCGCTACACTCTGGTTCCCGGCGGCGTACGCACCCGCTGCGCCGCGCCCGTGCCGCCGCCGGCCGAATACGACCAAAAGAGAGACATCCCATGAAGCTCTACAGCTATTTCCGCAGTTCCGCGTCGTACCGCGTGCGGATCGCCCTGAACCTGAAGCGGCTGCCGTTCGACTATGCGCCCGTGCACATGCTGCGCGACGGCGGGGAGCAACTGAAGGACGCATACCGCGCGCTGAATCCGGATGGGGTCGTGCCGACGCTGGTCGATGGCGACGCGACGCTGCAGCAGTCGCTCGCGATCATCGAATATCTCGACGAAACCCATCCCGAGCCGGCGTTGCTGCCGAAGCAGCCGGTCGATCGCGCGTACGTGCGGTCGGTGGCGCTGCAGATCGCGTGCGAAATCCACCCGCTCAACAACCTGCGCGTGCTCAAGTACCTGAAGCACACGCTGAATGTGCCCGAAGACGCAAAGAACGCGTGGTACCGGCACTGGATCGAGGCGGGCTTCGACACGCTCGAGGCGCGTCTCGCGAACGATCCGCGCACCGGCAAGCTGTGCTTCGGCGACACGCCGACGCTCGCCGACGTGTGCCTCGTGCCGCAGGTGTTCAACGCGAACCGCTTTGCGATCGACACCACGCGTTTCCCGACGATCCACCGGATCGCCGACCATGCGGCGACGCTCGATGCATTCAAGGCCGCCGAGCCGGGCGTGCAGCCCGACGCCGAATAAGCGCCGAACGAGTGTGGCGGCCCCGCGGCGAGCAGGATCGGGCGCGCATGAAAAAGGGCGCCCGAAGGCGCCCCGTGCGATGCGAGCCGGCGGCGTTCAGCCGAGCAGCGCGTCCGCGAATTCCACCGCGCTGAACGGCTGCAGGTCCTCGACCTTCTCGCCGACGCCGATGAAGTAGACGGGCACCGGCCGTTGCCGCGCGATCGCGGCGAGAATCCCGCCCTTCGCGGTGCCGTCGAGCTTCGTGACGATCAGGCCGGTCAGGCCCAGCGCGTCGTCGAATGCCTTCACCTGCGTGAGCGCGTTCTGGCCGGTGTTCGCGTCGATCACCAGCAGCACCTCGTGCGGCGCGCCGTCGTGCGCCTTCGCGATCACGCGCTTCACCTTCTTCAGCTCTTCCATCAGGTGCAGCTGCGTCGGCAGGCGGCCGGCCGTGTCGGCCATCATCACGTCGATCTTGCGCGCGCGCGCGGCGCTGACCGCATCGAAGATCACCGCGGCCGGATCGCCGCTTTCCTGCTGCACGACCGTCACGTTGTTGCGCTCGCCCCAGACCGCCAGCTGCTCGCGCGCGGCCGCGCGGAACGTGTCGCCGGCGGCCAGCAGCACCGACTGGTCAAAGCTCTGCAGATGCTTCGCGAGCTTGCCGATGCTGGTCGTCTTGCCCGCGCCGTTCACGCCGGCGATCATCATCACGAGCGGCTGCGCGCGGCCGAGCATTAGCGATTTCTCGAGCGGCGTCAGCAGCTCGACGAGCAGGTCGTGCAGCGCATCCTTCACCTGCTGCGGATCGGTCAGCCGGCCCGCGCGCACCTTCTCGCGCAGCGCGTCGAGCAGGTACTCGGTCGCGTCGACGCCCGCGTCGGACATCAGCAGCGCGGTTTCGAGCTCCTCGTACAGGTCCTCGTCGATCTTCGTGTTGACGAAGACGCCGGTGATGCTCGAGCCCGTCTTCGCGAGCCCCGTTTTCAGGCGCGCGAGCCACGACTTCTTCGCGGACGCGTCCTGCAGCGGCGGCGGGACGATCTCGACCGTCTCGACCACTTCGTCGCGGCCGTCGTTGGTCGGCGTGACCGTCACCACGACGGCCGGCGCGGCCGCTTGCGCGCTCGCCTGCGGCACGTCGGCCGCGGGCGGCGCCTCCGGCGCGGGCGCGTCGGCGTCGGACGCTTCGTCCGCTTGCTGCGCGTCGGCCGATTGCGATTCCGCCGGATCGGGCTCCTGCGTTTTCTTGAATCGTTTGAAGAAACTGAACATGGTCTGGCGTCGGGAAGAGGGCGGGCCGCCGCCGAGGGCGGGGCGCCGGACGGGCCGTTCTGCGTTCGCGCGGGCGCGGCGCTCGGCGGCCGAAACCGTGCATTTTATCAGTGCGGCGCGGCGCTCGCGTCAGTGCGCGTCGCCGCTGTGGTAACGTGCGCCTGTTTGGCGCGCCCCTCGCGCGCGCCCGGTCCCTCCGTTGTCGATATCCCGTATGTCCCGTTCCTCTTCCGGCCGCCCCGCGGCCCCTTCCAGTCGCGGCAAGCCGCACGCGGTCCGCATCATCGGCGGCGACTGGAAACGCACGCCGCTCGCGGTGCTCGATCTCGACGGCCTGCGCCCGACGCCCGATCGCGTACGCGAGACGCTGTTCAACTGGCTCGGCCAGGATCTCGACGGTTGGCGCTGTCTCGACCTGTTCGCGGGCACCGGCGCGCTCGGCTTCGAGGCCGCGTCGCGCGGCGCGGCGAGCGTCGTGATGGTCGAGCGCCATCCGCGCGCCGCGCAGCAGCTGCGTGCGATCAAGGACAAGCTCGGCGCCCGGTCGGTCGAGATCGCCGAAGCCGATGCGCTGCGGCTCGCGGCCGGGCTCACGCCGGGCGCGTTCGACGTGGTGTTCCTCGATCCGCCGTTCGACGACCTGGCCGCGCTCGAGCGCGCGATCGCGCTCGCGGCGCCGCTCGTCGCGGCGGGCGGCGCGCTGTACGTCGAAACGGGGGCGGAACTCGACCCGGCCGCGCACGACGCGCTCGCGGGCTGGCAGGTGGTGAAGCACGGCAAGGCCGGTGCGGTTCACTATCATTTGCTGCGGCGCGAAAATGATGAATAATGCGCGTTCCATACGAGGCGGCGCGCCGCAAAGGCGACGCATGCCCATCTCGGCAGCGGCGCGTGCATCGCACGGCTGCCATCCCGTTTGCGTGATGACAGGAGGAGCGACATGGTAGTCGCCGTGTATCCCGGTACGTTCGATCCGCTGACGCGCGGGCACGAAGACCTCGTGCGGCGTGCGTCGAGCATTTTTGATACGCTGGTGGTGGGCGTTGCCGACAGCCGCGCGAAGAAACCGTTTTTCTCGCTCGAAGAACGTCTGACGATTGCGAACGAGGTGCTCGGCCATTATCCGAACGTGAAGGTGATGAGTTTCACCGGCCTCCTGAAGGATTTCGTCCGCATCAACAACGCGCGCGTGATCGTGCGCGGCCTGCGCGCCGTGTCCGATTTCGAATACGAGTTCCAGATGGCGGGGATGAACCGCTACCTGCTGCCCGACGTCGAGACGATGTTCATGACGCCGTCCGACCAGTACCAGTTCATCTCGGGGACGATCGTGCGCGAAATCGCGCAATTGGGCGGCGATGTCAGCAAATTCGTGTTTCCGTCCGTCGAGAAGTGGCTGACCGAGAAAGTCACGGCGATGGGAGGCCCTGCCGCGTGACGCGGCGCCGGCCGGTTTCGTTGCGAAGCCGGCCGCCGGCCTGAAGAAGTGAGATCAGTATGGCTTTGATGATTACCGACGAGTGCATCAATTGCGACGTGTGCGAGCCCGAGTGCCCGAACGGCGCGATTTCGATGGGCCCGGATATCTACGTGATCGACCCGAACAAGTGCACCGAGTGCGTCGGCCATTTCGACGAACCGCAGTGCCAGCAGGTGTGTCCGGTCGAATGCATTCCGCGCGATCCGCAGCATGACGAGTCGCACGCGCAATTGATGGAGAAGTATCACGCGTTGATCGCCGTGAAGGGCGACGACGCGGCGTGACCCTGCGCTGACGCACGCACGCCGATTGGCGAGCGCGCGTCGCGCTTTCAGATCGACGCCGCCCGGCGCCGGTTCTTCCGTGTCAGCCCAGCAGCTCGCGCAGCGCGGCGACGAGCGCATCGCATTCGGCGTCGGTGCCGACGGTGATGCGCAGATGCTGGTCGATCCGCGGCAGCCGGAAGTGCCGCACGAAAATTTCCCGTTCCTTCAGCTTCGCCGCGATCGCGCCCCCGTCGTGCGCCGGATGGCGCGCGAACACGAAATTCGCGGCCGACGGCACGATCTCGAAGCCGAGCGCGTCGAGCGCATGCGTGAGCCGCGCGCGGCTGTCGATCACGCGCCGGCAAGTCGCGTTGAAATGGTCGGTGTCTTCGTACGCGGCCTGCGCGGCGACTTGCGCGAGCCGGTCGAGCGGATACGAGTTGAAGCTGTCCTTCACGCGGTTCAGCGCGTTGATCAGCGCGGCATCGCCGAACGCGAAGCCGACGCGCATGCCCGCGAGCGAGCGCGCCTTCGACGTCGTATGCACGACGAGCAGGTTCGGGTGGCGGTCGATCAGCGTAATCGCCGACTGCGCGCCGAAATCGACGTACGCTTCGTCGATCACGACGACCGACGACGGGTTCGCGGCCGCGATCCGCTCGACGTCCGCGAGCGGCAGCGCGCGCCCGGTCGGCGCATTCGGGTTCGGAAACAGCACGCCGCCGGCGTCGTCGAGATAGTCGTCGACGCGGATCGAGAAATCGTCCGCGAGCGGCACGACCGTGGTCTCGACGCCGTACAGGCGCGCGTAGGTCGGATAGAAGCTGTACGTGATGTCGGGAAAGCGCAGCGGCCGGTCGTGCTTGAGCAGCGCCTGGAACGCGTGCGCGAGCACCTCGTCGGAGCCGTTGCCGACGAACACCTGGTCGGGCTGGATGCGGTGATGGGCCGCGACCGTCTCGCGCAGCGCGCGTGCGACCGGGTCGGGATAGCGGCGCAGCGTGTCGCCGGTGTCGCCGAGTTCGCGTGCGATCGCCGCGACGACGCGCGGCGACGGCGGATAGGGATTCTCGTTGGTGTTCAGCTTGACGGGGTGCGCGAGCGCGGGCTGTTCGCCCGGCACGTAAGGCACGAGTTGCTGAACGACGTCGCTCCAGTAACGGCTCACCGCTTGGCTCCTGTCGGGCAAAACGTCCAGATTACCGCATGTGCGCGTCGCGGTGGGGCAGGCGAGGCCGCCGGATTGCGTCGGACGACCGATGCACCGGGCCGGTGCGCGGTGCGGTCAGTTGCGATGCAGCTGCATCGTCGCGCGATCGAGTTCGCCCTTGACGACCATCGGCATCACGGCGAGCGCGCGTTCGATCGATGCGTCGATCACGTCCTGCTCGTCGCGGCGCGGCGGTTTCAGCACGAAGTTCGCGACGTCGGGCTTCGCGCCGGCGCGCGCGCTTTCCGGAATCAGGTCGCGCGGATGGCCGATGCCGATCCGCAGCCGCCAGTATTGCTGCGACGACAGGTGCGCGGTGATGTCCTTCAGGCCGTTGTGGCCGCCGCTGCCGCCGCCGAGCTTCAGCTTCACGGTGCCGGGCGGCAGGTCGAGTTCGTCGTGCGCGACGAGGATCTGGTCGGGCAGGATCTTGAAGAATTGCGCGAGCGCGACGACCGACTGGCCGGAGCGG
Organism: Burkholderia sp. LAS2; assembly: GCF_018417615.1. NCBI lineage: Bacteria > Pseudomonadati > Pseudomonadota > Betaproteobacteria > Burkholderiales > Burkholderiaceae > Burkholderia > Burkholderia sp. LAS2. The sequence continues at coordinate 49,038 of NZ_CP071052.1, read as the reverse complement.
TTCATGTAGGTCTGCGGCTCGAGCAGATGGACTTCCTCGCCGTGCAGGCGCGCTTTCGCGTAGAAGCCGTGGAAGCGGCGCTCGTCGCGCAGCGTCGTGCCGGCTTCGCGGGCGAGCTGGTCGATCAGCCAGAAACCGGCGTTGTGGCGCGTCGCGGTGTATTCCGCCCCGGGATTGCCGAGGCCGACGATCAGTTTGATCATGACGTTTCGAAGGCGGCGGCCGCCGCCTGGGCGCAAAAAAAGAAAAACCCGCCGGGCAAGCCGCGGCGGGTTGCGTCGACCGTTTCGTGAAACGGATCGATGGGGCGTGCAGGCAGCCGCTTAGGCAGCCGGCGTTTCGCCTTCTGCTGCGTCCGACACGGCACCCGCCGGGACCGTCGCCGAAGCGATGACCGGGTTTTCCGCGTCGACGTGCGCGACCAGCGCGACGCCCTTCGGCAGCGCGATGTCCTTCGCGTGCAGCGATTGACCGGCTTCGATCTTCGACAGGTCGACTTCGAGGAACTCCGGCAGGTCAGCCGGCAGGCACTCGATTTCGATTTCCGTCGCGACGTGCGAAACGATCGCGCTCGACAGCTTCACGGCCGGGCTGACTTCTGCGTTCAGGAAGTGCAGCGGTGCCTTCGTGTGCAGCTTCTTCTTCGCGTCGACGCGTTGGAAGTCCACGTGCAGCACGAGTTGCTTGAACGGGTGATATTGCACGTCGCGCAGCAGAACCTGTTGCGACTGGCCAGCGACTTCCAGGTCGAGGATCGACGAGTGGAAGGCTTCCTTCTTCAGTGCATGCCACAGCGCGTTGTGATCCAGTTCGATCTTTTGCGGGGCTGCTTCGCCACCGTAGACGATACCCGTGGTCTTACCGGCGTTGCGCAGGCGGCGGCTCGCACCCGTACCTTGCTGTTGGCGCTCGAAAGCGACGACTTTCATGTGATTCTCCATGTGCTGCCCGCGACCAGGCAGTAAAACGGGGCCATCAAGCGGCCCCCGATGAAACGGCCGGGGTTTCGTCTATCCCGTCCGATTGTGCAAAAAGCGAAGCGTTGCCGCTTCGCTTTCCGCGCATGCTTTGTTCCGTCGATTCGCGATCAGGATTCCGCGAACAGCGACATCACCGAATCGCCGCGGCGAATCCGCGAGAACGTCTCGGCCAGCAGGCTCGCGCTCGTCAGCGAGCGGATCTTCGAGCATGCCAGCGATTCGGCCGACAGCGGGATCGTATCGGTGACGACCAGCTCGTCGAGTGCCGATGCGGCGATGCGATCTGCGGCGCCGCCCGACAGCACCGGATGCGTCGCGTAGGCAAAAACCTGCTTCGCGCCGCGATCCTTCAGCACTTGGGCGGCCTTGCACAGCGTGCCGGCCGTATCGACCATGTCGTCCATGATCACGCAGGTGCGGCCTTCGACTTCACCGATGATGTTCATCACTTCGGCGACGTTCGCCTTCGGACGACGCTTGTCGATGATCGCGAGATCGCAGTTCAGCTGCTTCGCGAGCGCCCGGGCACGCACCACGCCGCCGACGTCCGGCGACACGACGAGCAGATCCGAATAGTTCTGCTTGCGCAGGTCGCCCAGCAGGATCGGCGTCGCGTAGATGTTGTCGACCGGGATGTCGAAGAAGCCCTGAATCTGGTCGGCGTGCAGATCCATCGTGATGATCCGCTCGACGCCGGCGATTTCCAGCATGTTCGCGACGATCTTCGCCGAGATCGCGACGCGCGCCGAACGCGGGCGGCGATCTTGACGGGCATAGCCGAAGTAGGGGATGGCAGCGGTGATCCGGCCGGCGGATGCGCGCTTGAGCGCATCGACCATGATCATCAGTTCCATCAGATTGTCGTTCGCCGGTGCGCACGTGGATTGCAGGACGAAGACGTCCTTGCCGCGCACGTTTTCCTGGATCTCGACCTGGATCTCGCCGTCGGAGAAACGGCTGACCATCGCTTTGCCGAGGGGAATACCAAGGATACTGACGACTTCCTGGGCGAGCGCGGGATTCGCGTTGCCAGTAAAGACCATCAGGCCATCATGGCTGTGGCTGCTCATCGTGCACCTGCTTCAGGCTTGGGCGGGAAATGCGGGAAAATTTTTGGCAGGGGAGGAAGGACTCGAACCCTCGCATGCCGGAATCAAAATCCGGTGCCTTGACCAACTTGGCGACTCCCCTACACTTAACTGATAACTTCACCGAACTTGTGTAGGCCGTTCGGCAAAGTAAAACTTCATGACGCGAAAGCGAAGAGCGGATGCTCGTTCAGACTCTCGGCAACTGCGCCGTTCCAACTGGCGGGCAGCTTGGCTTTCGCCGCTTCTGCCTCGTGCTTGCTGTGAAACGCTGCAAACACGCTTGCTCCGGAGCCGGTCATCCTCGCGGGGGTCACATCATACAACCATTTGACCACCTGCGCAACTTCCGCGTACTTCCTTGTTACAACTTCCTGCATATCGTTCCGGCCGAAGCTGTCTGGCCATTCCGCATCGCTGGTTTGCTGTGCAAGAAAGTCAGCAATTGTGACGGGCTTTGTATCTCTTGTCAACAACTCATCTGAAAATATTTCAGCGGTCGGGACATGAACGCGTGGCGTCACAACCAAGAACCAGCGAGTCGGCAATTGTACCTCAGCTAATTCTTCTCCGATACCCTCTGCGAACGCATTTTTTCCGAAAATAAAAAACGGGACGTCGGCGCCGAGTTTGACCGCGAGCGACTGGAGTTCGGCGCGCGGCACATCGAGTTGCCACAGGCGGTTCAGCGCGAGCAGCGTCGTCGCCGCGTCGGAACTGCCGCCGCCGAGGCCGGCGCCCATCGGCAGGATCTTGTCGATCTCGATGTCGACGCCGTGCGCGGTGCCCGTATGCGCTTTCAGCAGGTTCGCCGCGCGCACGACGAGATCGCTTTCCTCGGGCACGCCGGGCACGTCGGTGACGCGTGCGACGCGGCCGTCGTCGCGCCGCGTGAAGTGCAGCGTATCGCCCCAGTTCAGCAGCTGGAATACGCTCTGCAGATCGTGATAGCCGTTCGGACGACGGCCGGTGATGTGCAGGAACAGGTTGAGTTTCGCGGGCGCCAGGCAGTTGCGCAGCGAGCGGGTCGAATCGGTCATGCGGGTATCGGGGCTAGGCGCGCGTGCTCACTGATCGAGCACGAGCTTGATGTCGAGCGGCGGCGTCGCGCGCACGAGGTTGACGCGTTTGACGCCCGTGGCCGGGGCATCCGCGTAGGCAAGGTAGTCGATCGTCCAGCCGTCCTGGTGCAACTGCTTGATGCGCGTGCCGTCGGCCGGGTCGCGCACGGTTTCCGCGGGCGTCGCGGGCGCGGCGGTCGGCAGCAGCCAATAGCGCAGGCCCGCGAGCGGCAGCTCGAAGCCGAGCGTTTTCTGCATCAGGTCGCCGACGTCGGGCGCATATTGGGTCGGGCGGTTCGGCAATTCGAGCGACGCCGCGCGCGGGGACGATTTCACGACCGCGAGCGTCTGGCCGAGCGGGCTGCGCAGCTCGAGCGACACGTCGTCGCCGTGCTCCTGCCAGTCGAAGTTGCCGTACACGTTCTGCGGGTTGCCGAGACGATCGTCGTACCGCACCGCGAAGCGGCCATGGTACGCATGCGTCGCCGCTGTCTGCAGCGCGGCGCCCGTCGGCGCGTTGGCCGACGGCGGCGTGCTCGCGCAGCCGGCGAGCGCAAGCGCCGCGCCGGCCGCGGCCAGCATGCGCTGCGCGCGGGAGAACCGGGAAAACATCGGGAGCATCCGCATCAGAGGCCGTTGATCTGCAGGCGTTTGAGCGTCTGCACGAGCGTTTCGTTGTCGGGCTCGAGCTTCTGCGCGGCACGCAACGCGTTGCGCGCGTCGTCCTGCGCGCCGCTCTTCCACAGCACTTCGCCGAGATGCGCGCCGATCTCGGCGTTCGGCTGCAGTTCGTATGCACGCTGCAGCACCTTCGTCGCGCCGGCCGTGTCGCCCATCCGGTACTTCACCCAGCCGAGGCTGTCCATGATGTACGCGTCGTTCGGCGCGAGCGTCATCGCCTTGTCGATCAGCTTGCTGGCCTCGGGCAGCCGCTGGTTGCGGTCGGCGAGCGAATAGCCGAGCGCGTTGTAGGCCTGCGGGTTGTCGGGCTGCGTACGGATCAGCTCGCGCAACTGCTTTTCCATCGTCGCGTAGTGGCCGGTCTTTTCGGCCGCCATCGCGTAGTCGTAGCGCAGGTCGGGATCGTCCGGGAAGTCCTGGACCGCTTGCCCGAGCCGCGCTTCCGCTTCCGGATAGCGCTTCGCGGTGAACAGGATCGACGCATCGGTGCGCGCGACCACGGCCGCGTCGCGCGGATCGGAGATCGGCAGGTTGTCGAGCACCTTGCGCGCCTCGTCGGTCTTGCCCTGTTTCTGCAGCAGTTGCGCACGCGTGATCTGCGCGGGCAGGTAGTGCTGGCTCGTCTGGTCGACCTTGTCGAGCCATTGCGACGCCTGCGCGTCGTTGTTCTGGTCGATCGCGATCTGCGCGAGGTAGATGTAGCCCTGGCCGACGTCGAGGTTCGGCTGCTTGTCGCCGAGCTGCACGTACTGCTTCAGGTAGCCGGTCGCCTCGTCGAGTTTCTTCTGCTGGATCTTGATCAGCGCGAGCGCCATCAGCGGCGTCGGATCCTTCGCGTCGAGCTTGCGCATCGTCTCGAACTGCTTCTGCGCGTCGTCGAGGCGATCGTCGGCGAGATAGAGCTGCGACAGCGCGAGCCGCGCGTCGCGCGACTTCGGATTCTGCTGAACATACTTCTCGAACGACGCGATGCCCGCCGCGCGCTCCGCCGGCCCCATCTGCGACAGCATCAGCGCCGCCGGCAGGTAGTCGGGGCGGATCTGCAGCGCCTGCTTCAGCGATTGCGCGGCGCCGTCCTTGTCGTCGACCGCGAGCTGCTGCCGCGCGATCGCGAGCTGCGCCTCGGGGCGATTCATGTCGTTCTTCAGCATGTCCTTCAGCACCGCGAGGCCGCCGACGCGGTCGGGGCCGCGCACGAGCAGCGCCTGCAGCGCGAGGATCGCCGGGCCGCGCGTGTCGCCGGTCGCGCGGGCCAGCTCGCGCGCGAGCATGGGCTGCGCGTCGGCCGGCTTGCCGGCGAGCACCAGCAGCGCGGCGTCGACCTGCGACGCGCGGTTCGAATCCGGCGCGTACTGACGCCACAGGTTCGCGGCGGACAGTGCGTCGGCCGGGCTCTGCGCGCCGAGCGCGATTTCGGTCGCGCGCTGCGCCATGCGCGGATCGCGCGTGTCGCGGGCCAGCGCGAGGTAGGTCTGGTACGCCGGTGCCGGCTGGTTGCGCTGGAGCGCGACCTCGGCCGCGAGCACCTGATAGACGATCTGGCTCGTCAGCGGCACGCCGGGGAGATTCTTCTGCTCGTCCGGCATCACATGCTCGAACGCACCCTGCGGCTCCGCGTCGTCCGATGCCGGAGCCTGCGCGTGGGCCGGAAAGGCGGTGAGGGTCCAGGCGGCAAACAGCGCGGCACCGAGTGCACGGCGGACCGGGAAGGCGCGCGCGCCGCGCACGGCGGCGGGGCGCTTCTGAAGCAGCTTCGAGGGCAGAGTCATGGAAATCCGTTCGATGTTTCAACCGATTGTAACGCGCTCGCTACAATACACGCACGATCGTGATAGGGTCCGCTTACCTGCGGAATCCCCATGCGAATGCCCGAAATCGCCCGCCTCGCGTGCTGCCAGGCCGGCGATTTCGGGCATTCCCGTGTTTAATTCGGGGTCGCCGCGAGAACGGCCGTTCTCGCGGCGGCGCATGCGCGTTCCCCATGTAAGCAGACCGTAGCCTCAGACCCGCAAAACATGCCAGAGTTGCCAGAAGTCGAAGTCACGCGCCGGGGCATCGAGCCCTTTGTCGCGGGCCGCCGCGTCGAGCGTGTCGACGTCCGTACCGCGATGCTGCGCTGGCCCGTGCCGGCGGGGCTCGCCGAGCAGTTGCGCGCGCGCGAGGTGCTCGCCGTCGAGCGCCGCGGCAAGTACCTGCTGTTCGAAGTCGATGCCGGCTGGTTCATCGTCCATCTCGGGATGACCGGCACGCTGCGCGTGCTGCCCGCGGCCGGCGTGCCGGTCGCCGCGAAGCACGATCACATCGACTGGATCTTCGACGAATTCGTGCTGCGGTTCCGCGATCCGCGCCGCTTCGGCGCCGTGCTGTGGCACCCGCGCGAAGCCGGCGACGTGCATGCGCATCCGCTGCTCGCGAGCCTCGGCGTCGAGCCGTTCTCGCCGGCGTTCACCGGCGCGCTGCTGCATGCGCGCACGCGCGGCCGCACGGTGTCGGTCAAGCAGGCGCTGCTCGCGGGCGACATGGTCGTCGGCGTCGGCAACATCTATGCGTCGGAGAGCCTGTTTCGCGCCGGCATCCGGCCGACGACGGCCGCCGGCAAGGTGTCGCTGCCGCGCTACGAGCGGCTGGCCGATGCGGTGCGCGCGACGCTCGCCGACGCGATCGAGCGCGGCGGCAGCACGTTGCGCGATTTCGTCGGCAGCAACGGCGAAAGCGGCTACTTCCAGCTCGACTGCTTCGTCTACGATCGCGCCGGCCAGCCGTGCCGCGTCTGCGGCACATCGATCCGCCAGATCGTGCAGGGCCAGCGGTCGACCTATTTCTGCCCGACGTGCCAGCGTTGAAACCCTTTTCCACGATCAGACAACTTGAAGCCGCCCCGCATCGCCCCCGCTCCGTTCCCCGTCACGCCGCTGCACCGCACGTTCGCCACGCGTCTCGTCGCGTGGCAGCGCGAGCATGGCCGCCATGACCTGCCTTGGCAGAACACCCGCGATCCGTACCGGATCTGGCTGTCGGAAATCATGCTGCAGCAGACGCAGGTGTCGACCGTCATCCCGTATTACACGCGTTTTCTCGACCGCTACCCCGACGTCGCCGCGCTCGCGGCCGCGCCGACCGACGACGTGATGGCGCTGTGGGCGGGGCTCGGCTACTATTCGCGCGCGCGCAACCTGCACCGCTGCGCGCAGGTCGTCGTCGCCGAGCACGGCGGCGCGTTTCCGGCGACGCCCGACGCGCTGGCCGAACTGCCCGGCATCGGCCGCTCGACGGCTGCCGCGATCGCGTCGTTTGCGTACGGCGCGCGCGCGACGATCCTCGACGGCAACGTGAAGCGCGTGCTCGCGCGGGTATTCGGCGTCGAGGGCTTTCCGGGCGAGAAGCGGGTCGAGAACGACATGTGGGCGCTCGCCGAATCGCTGCTGCCCGATGCCGCGAACGCGGCCGACGTGAGCGCGTACACGCAGGGGCTGATGGATCTGGGCGCGACGCTGTGCGTGCGCGGCAAGCCCGACTGCGCGCGCTGCCCGTTCGCGGGCGACTGCGTCGCGCAATCGACCGGCCGCCAGCGCGAACTGCCGGCCGCGCGGCCGAAGAAGGCCGTGCCGACGCGCAAGACGTGGATGCTCGTGCTGCGCGACGGCGACGCCGTGCTGCTCGAGCGACGGCCGCCGACCGGCATCTGGGGCGGCCTGTGGAGCCTGCCGCAAGCGGACGGCGATGCCGCGCTCGCGGATCTCGCGCGCGGCTTCGGCGGCGGCGGCACGGTGCCGCTCGCGCCGCTCACGCATACGTTCACGCATTTCCGGCTCGAGATCGAGCCGCGGCTGAGCGATCTGGCGGACGGCGGCGGCCTGCCGTCGCAGGCGCGGGACGCGGACACAGCGTGGGTGCCGCTGAGCCGGCTCGACGCGTACGGCGTGCCGGCGCCCGTGCGCAAGCTGCTCGATGCGCTGAGCGGGCCGCTGCTGTAACGAACGGGGAAGGGCGCGGCGCGGGCCGCGTTCGGGAAGGCGCGGCGTTGTCGCACGCAGGAAAGCCCTTCGGGTGGGCGCGACGCGCGATGCGCGAGCGGTCGCTACAGCCAGCCGTGCCGGTCGAGCACGTGGTGCACGGCGTCGATGCGCGCGCCGACGTCCGGAAACTCCATCAGCTTCTGCCGCGCGCGCAGGTCGAGCGGCAGCAGTTCCGCGAGGCGATTCGCTACCCAGCTCGGATCGTCGAGGCGGAACGGTTCGCCGAACGGCATTTTCTGCGGATCGGATTTCTTCAGCGCGTCGATGATGCGCTCGAGCACCTCGGCGCACGAGCCGAACTGCGCGAGCGCCTGTTCGCCTTCGAGCGGGATGTCGTCGGGCAGCGGCTCCGCGATGCCGACCAGCAGCCCGTTGCCTTCGACGCGATACGACAGCAGCTCGAAACGCTGCGTGCCGACCGCCTGCAGATACAGCATCCCGAATTCGCCGGTATCGCACTCGGTGATGCGGGCCATGCAGCCGATGGTCTCGGGCACCGACACCGCGCCATCCTGCGCGACTTCGGGCCCGCTCTTGAGCAGGCACACGCCGAACGGTGCGTCGTCGCGCAGGCAGGCGCGCGACATGTCGAGATAGCGCGCCTCGAACACCTTGAGCGGGAGCAGCCCTCCGGGAAACAGCACCGTGTGCAGCGGAAACAGCGGCAGGTCGATCAGGGTGGTCGATAGGGAGGACATGGCGCGCGGGCGTGGGGGCGGGTGTCGCTAGGGTCGGTCGACCTCGGAGACGAGCCGCGACGACGCGTCGACATCCACTGGCGCGTCACGATGCCGCACGATCACGTTCGCGTCGCGCGCGAGGCGCGCGGCGAGCGTTTCCGCGATGAACACCGAGCGATGCTGGCCGCCCGTGCAGCCGATGGCGACGGTCAGATAGCTGCGGTTGTCGTCGCGGAAGTGCGGCAGCCATTTCATCAGGAACGCATGGATGTCGTCGATCATCTGGTGGACGATCGGCAGTGCGTCGAGAAAGGCGATGACCGGCTGGTCGAGCCCGGTGAGCGGGCGCAGCTCGTGGTCGTAGTACGGGTTCGGCAGCGCGCGCACGTCGAACATCAGGTCGGCGTCGAGCGGCACGCCGCGCTTGAAGCCGAACGATTCGAACATCACCATCAGGTCGTTGTTCTTCTGCTCGATGAAGCGCTTGACCCAGGTGCGCAGCGCGTTCGCGCGCAGCGTGCTGGTGTCGATCTGATGGCCGAATTCGGCGAGCGGCGCGACGAGCTCGCGCTCGCGCTCGATCGCTTCCTCGAGCGACGACAGCAGGCCGACGTCCGCATCGTGCGACCGCGAGCCGGACAGCGGATGGCGGCGGCGCGTTTCGGAGAAGCGCTGGATCAGCGCCTGGGTGCTCGCGTTGAGGAACAGCACGCGCACGTCGTGCTCGCGGGACAGCTCGCGGATCAGGCCGGGCATTTCGTCGAGCGACGCGCTCGAGCGCGCGTCGATCGCGACCGCGAGCCGGCGCTGGCCGTCCTGCGCGAGGTAGCGGGCGAGTTCGGGGAGCACGTGCGGCGGCAGGTTGTCGACGCAGTAATAGCCTGCGTCTTCGAGCGCGTTCAGCGCGACGGACTTGCCTGAGCCGGAGATGCCGGTGATGAGGACGATGCGCATGGGAACAGAGAATCCTGACGTTTCATCATAGCACCGGCTCGACGCGTCGGCGTTGCGCGGCCGGCGCGTGCGGGTTACACCAGTTTGCCGGGGAACTGACTGTCGGGGTCCTGCATCGCGAGTCGTTGCCGATCCATGAAATCGCGCAACGTGTCGATTCCGCGCAACTGCAGGATCGTGTTCCGGACGGCCGCCTCGACGAGCACCGCGAGGTTGCGGCCGGCCGCCACCTGGATCGTGACCTTGCTGATCGGCAAGCCGAGCACGTCGACGGTCTGGCTTTCGAGCGGCAGGCGCTGGAATTCGCCGTCGGGGCGCCGCACCAGCTGGACGATCAGCTTCAGCTTCATTTTCCGCCGTACCGCGGTTTCGCCGAAGATCGTCTTGATGTCGAGCAGGCCGAGGCCGCGCACTTCGAGCAGGTTCTGCAGCAGCGGCGGGCAGCGCCCTTCGACGAAATCGGGGCCAAGACGGACGAAATCGACCGCGTCGTCGGCGACGAGGCCATGGCCGCGGCTGATCAGCTCGAGGCCGAGCTCGCTCTTGCCGAGACCCGAATCGCCGGTCAGCAGCACGCCCATCCCGAGGATGTCGAGGAACACGCCGTGCAGCGTCGCGCGCGGCGCGAGGATGCGCGACATGTAGAGCCGCAGGCTGTCGATCACCGCGGCGGCCGACATCGGCGTCGTGAACAGCGGCGTGGACGAGCGCGTGCAGCGCAGCACCAGTTCGGGCGGCGCCGCGGCGCCGCCGGCGACGACGAGGAACGGCGGTTCGAGTGCGATCAGCTCGGCCATGTGGCGCGAGCGGTCTTCGTCGGTCTGGCGCTGGTAGTAGTCGATTTCGGCTTCGCCGAGCACCTGGATCCGGTTCGGGTGGATCAGGTTCAGGTGGCCGACGAGGTCGGCGCTGGACGTTGCGTTGCCGACCGTGTCGGCCGAAAAGCCGCGTTCCCAGCCTTCATGCCCCGTCAGCCAGCTCAGTTTCAGCGTCGCTGCGTTGTCGTCGAAGATGCTCTGGGCGTTGATGCTGGACGTATCCATGACTCTCGTCACTCCAATGGGCCGGTGCGGGCGCGCGGCGACGGACGTCGCCATGCCGGGCCGGCGCCGGGCGGCCCTGGACGGCGGCGCGTGCCGCCTCGTACGGGGAAATATTCCGCCCGGAACAACTCAAGGTTGCCACTGAGTGAGCAGGCGATGCAACTCGGCGATATCCGTTTCGTTGTGCAGACGCTCGCGCGCGTCGCGATCGGACAGCAGTTGCGCGATTTCCGACAGGATCTCGAGGTGCTGCTGGGTGGCTTGCTCGGGGACGAGCAGGAAGATCAGGAGGCCGACAGGCTGGCCGTCGGGCGCTTCGAACGGGATCGCATCGGCGAGGCGGACGAACGCGGCGAGCGGATGCTTGAGGCCCTTGATGCGGCCGTGCGGAATCGCGACACCTTCGCCGAGCCCGGTCGAACCGAGGCGCTCGCGCGCGAACAGGTTGTCCGTGACGGTGCTGCGACCGATGCCGTTCTGATTCTCGAACATCAGCCCGGCTTGTTCGAAGACGCGTTTCTTGCTGGTGACCGAGAGGTCGATGACGACGTTCTCTATGGGCAGGATTTTGGCTAGGCGATTCATGTTGGCAGGCGATTGGGCGGCCTGGGGTCTCCTTGCGGCGGCGGACTGATTTTCCATGTTCGGCGATATCAAGGCATGTGGCATGGCAACCTGCAACGCCGCTACCGCATCCAACACCCCCCGGCGATAACCGGAACATTATAGAGCACAGCCGCGTGCGTGGCGCAGCACGGACGGACCGGTTGCACCGGTGCTCGGCGTGGCAAAAAAAACGCCCGGCGAACCGGGCGGCGTGCGTGTTGCGGTGACGGTTATTGCGGCGGCAGTTCGATCTGGTCGATCGACGGCTGCAGCTTGATCGGATCGTGCGCATGCGTTTGCAGGCGCTCCATGTGCTTGACGACCTGGCGATCCAGCTTGTCGATCAACAGATCGATCGCGGCATACAGGTTGCCGTTCGTGCTTTCGACGAAGATGTCCTTGCCCTTCAGGTGCAGGTTGATTTCCGCGCGCTGCTGCTTGTCCTTTTCCTTGTGGTTGTCGACCGAGAGGATCACAGTGCCATCGATCACCTGATCGCTATGCCGTAGCACCCGGTCCAGCTTGGTGATCACGTATTCGCGAATGGCAGGCGTGACTTCGAGATGATGTCCACTGATCTTCAGGTTCATAGTGCTTCTCCAAGCGAGTGACCACCCGGCCGCATCGAGGCGGCGCTCCGGTCGACTTGCCCGTGCCGCACGAAGGCGGCGTATCGCGGACAGGTCGCCCGGCCTGTTCCCCGTGTGCGCGGTGGTCGGGACACGCCTGCCGCCGGGCAGGCAGCAGGCTTAAAGAGACTTGCGCAGATTCACTGCCGGGATCTTGAGGGCTTCGCGATATTTCGCAACCGTGCGGCGCGCGACCACGAAACCCTGTTCTGCCAGCAGCTCGGCAATGCGGCTGTCCGAAAGTGGCGATTTTGGGTCTTCAGCTCCTATCAGTTGCTTGATGAGGGCTCGGATGGCGGTCGACGACGCGGCGCCACCGGTGTCGGTCGAGACGTGAGATCCGAAGAAGTACTTAAATTCAAGCGTCCCGAACGGGGTCAGCATGTACTTCCCGGTTGTCACACGGCTGACAGTCGACTCGTGTAGGCCCAGCGTATCAGCTATTTCCCGCAAAACCAAGGGGCGCATGGCAATTTCACCGTGCGCAAAGAAGTTCTTTTGACGCTCGACAATAGCCTGCGCGACACGCAGGATCGTGTCGAATCGCTGCTGGATATTCTTGATCAGCCAGCGCGCTTCCTGGAGCTGCTGTTTCAGCGATCCGGCCGACGGATCGCCGCGGCTGTTGCGCAGGATGTTCGCGTACAGGTTGTTGATCCGCAGGCGCGGCACGACCTCCGGATTGAGCTCCGCGAGCCAGCCCTGGCCGGCCTTCTTCACGATGATGTCGGGCACGACGTAGTCGGCCTCGGCCTTGCCGTACGCGGCGCCGGGGAACGGCTCCAGCGAGCGGATCAGCGCGTGCGCGTCGCGCAGCGCATCGTCGCTCGCCTTCAGGTGCTTGCGCAACCGGGTGAAGTCGCGTGCGGCGAGCAGTTCGAGATGCTGCGACACGATCTCGAGCGCGAGCGTGCGCGTGGGGGACGGATCGAGGCGCAGCAGCTGCAGCTTCAGGCATTCGGACGCCGAGCGCGCGCCGACGCCGGCCGGGTCGAAGCTGTGCAGCAGCGCGAGCGCCGCGTTCAGTTCGTCGCAGTCGATTTCCAGTTCGGGCGGCAGGTCGGCGAGCACTTCGTCGAGCGTGGCGGTCAGGTAGCCGTCGTCGTCGAGCGATTCGATCAGGAACATCACGAGCGCGCGATCGCGCGGGCCGGCTTGCGTGACGCGCAATTGCGCGGCGAGGTGGTCGCGCAGCGACGTCGCGGCTTCCTGCACCTGCAGCGGCGGCAGGTCGTCGTCGTCGGACGCGCCGCTCGAGCGGCCGTATTCGTCGAGGTTCCACTGCGGGCCGTCGTTGCCGTCGCCGGACCCGTAACCGTCGTATTCGTCGGCGCCGGCCGGCTCGTCGCGCTCGGCGCGGTCGCTGGACGTGCTGCTGCCGTTCGTCGCGGCCGGCTCGGTGTTCTGTGCGGGCGGCGTCTGCGCGATCAGCGATCCGTCCGCCGCGACGCGCAGCGGGCTGGCGATCCATTCGTCGTCGTTCTCGAGCAGCGGATTCTGCGCGACGGCCATCGCGACTTCCTGCTGCAATTCGAGCGTCGACAACTGCAGGAGCCGGATCGACTGCTGCAGCTGAGGCGTCAGCGCAAGATGTTGCGACAGGCGGAGTTGAAGGCTGGCTTTCATGGCAAGGAGGGAGTCATACCGGCAGTTTGCCACGACCCAGGCGCATTGAGCCATCCGCGATTACGCGCGGCGCGCCGCCCGGCCGCGGGCAGGGCCGCGGGCGTGGTTGCAAAGCGGGGCGCAGCCCCGCGCGGCGATGCCGGGCGGGGTGCAGCCAGCCACGAGGAGGACGTTACATGCGGAAGTGTTCGCCGAGGTACACGCGGCGCACGCTTTCGTTTTCGATGATTTCGCTCGGCGCGCCGGCGGCCAGCACCGACCCGTCGCTGATGATGTACGCGTGGTCGCAGATGCCGAGCGTTTCGCGGACGTTGTGGTCCGTGATCAGCACGCCGATGTTGCGCTGCTTCAGGAACTTGACGATCTTCTGGATCTCGAGCACCGCGATCGGGTCGACGCCGGCGAACGGTTCGTCGAGCAGGATGAAGTTCGGGTTGGTCGCGAGCGCGCGTGCGATTTCGACGCGGCGCCGTTCGCCGCCCGACAGCGACAGCGCGGGGTTTTCGCGCAGGTGGCCGATCTGCAGCTCGTCGAGCAGCGCTTCGGTGCGCGACGAAATCGCGTCCTTCGACAGGCGCTTGCCGTCCTCGCCGTACTGCAGCTCGAGCACCGCGCGGATGTTTTCCTCGACGGTCAGCTTGCGGAACACGGACGCTTCCTGCGGCAGGTACGACAGGCCGAGCGATGCGCGCTTGTGGATCGGCAGCAGGCCGATCGAGCTGCCGTTCAGCGAGATCTCGCCCGCGTCCGTCGGCACGAGGCCGACGATCATGTAGAACGACGTGGTCTTGCCGGCGCCGTTCGGGCCGAGCAGGCCGACGACTTCGCCGCTCTTCACGTCGAGCGACACGTCCTTGACGACCGTGCGCGAGCCATAGCGCTTCTTCAGGTTGCGGACGACGAGCGAACTCGTCGTGCCGGCCGGCTGGCGGTTCGGAAGCGCGTTCATTGGCCCGGTGCTCCCTGGATCGTGGTCGACGGCGACAGCTTGGCCGGCGCGCCGTTCAGCGGCGCGGGGCCGCCGTTCTTCGGCGACAGCATCGCGCGCACGCGGCCGTTCGGGTTGCCCGGCGCCGCGACGTCCTTGCCGCCCTTCGCGGTGTAGAAGTCGCGCTGGCCGTCGTACGTGATCACGCTGCCGTGCACGGTGTCGGCGACCGTCGACGTGCCCTGCAGGCGGCGCACGGTCGCGGCGGTGGTCAGCGTGGTCAGGTCCTGCTTGCCGTCGTAGTCGATGCGCTCGGCGTCGCCGTCGATGTATTCGTCGAGGCCTTCGCGCTTCTGGCGGAACGTCGCGTGCTTCTTGCCGCTGCCGAACGACGTCGCGTACTGATAGCCTTCCGGGTCCTGGCGCACTTCGACGCGATCGCCCTTGATGATGATCGTGCCCTTCGTGATCACGACGTTGCCGGTCGCGACCGTGACCTGCTTCAGGTCGTCGTAGGTCAGGTTGTCGGCCTCGACGTTGATCGGCTTGTTCTGGTCGGCCTTCTCGGCATGGGCGAGCGGCGCCAGCCCGACGAGCGGGAGCGCCACGAGCGTCGCGGCGAGCGCGGCGCGGACGGCGCGCGCAGCGCCGCCGGAAATCAGTCGAGGGAACGGTTCGTTCATGCAGTCACGTGAGGGATGCGTCACTTGGGTTGACCTTTCGAGCCGCCGGACGTGTCCGCCGCGGCAATCGTGCCGCGCACGTTGCCGTAAAGCTCGATGACCCGGGTGACGTTGTTGTACTTCATGCCGTCGGTCGCGTTGACGAGCGACAGGCCGCGCTGAAGTTTAACCGGCTTTTCGGTCTGGATCACATCGTCATTGACGAAGATCCGGAAATGCTGCGAATCGGCCTGCATCTGCGGATCGCCGCCGCCGGCCGCGCGCAGGATGCGTGCATCGTCGTACAAATCGACGATCGACACGTCGCCGTTGACGGTGCCGCGCTTCGCGGTGGTCGTCACGACCGGCTTGCCGGGCTGGAACGCGCGCATGGCCGGATCGGTCAGGTCGCTGCCTTCCGTGTCTTCGTAATGAACCAGCTTCGCGGCCGTCAGCCGGTACTGGGTCGTGCCGGTCTGGTCGAGCTCGGTGACCGAGAAGTTGTCCGCGAAATAGTCGGGCGTGTGGCGTTTCGGCTGCGCGACGCCCTCGCCGGGCGGCGGCAGCGTGGCCTGCAGCAGCCACCAGGTGACGCCCGCGAGCGCAGCGACCGCGGCGAGCGGCAGCATCTGGGTCCAGCGGAAATGCGTGCTCATCGGTCAGGCTCCGCAGGCGGCGGCGAGCAGCGCGTCATAGCGGCGCTGCGCGCGCAGGATCGCATCGCAGACCTCGCGCACGGCGCCGTGGCCGCCGCGGGCCTCGGCGACCCAGTGCGCGCGGGCGATCACCTCGGGGTGCGCGTTCGCGGGGGCCGTCGCGAAGCCGCAGCGCAGCAGCACCGGCAGGTCGGGCCAGTCGTCGCCCATGTAGCCGCATGCGTCGGCCGTCAGGCCGAGCGACGCGATCAGGTCGGCGAACACGGCGAGCTTGTTCTCGACGCCCTGGAACAGGTGCGCGATCTTCATTTCCTTCGCGCGCGCCGCGACGATCTCCGAGCGGCGGCCCGTGATGATCGCGGTCGCGATGCCGGCTTCGCCGAGCAGCTTCACGCCGTGGCCGTCGAGCGAATTGAACGACTTCATCGCGTCGCCGGCCGCGGTAAACAGCAGGCCGCCGTCGGTCAGCACGCCGTCGACGTCGAAAATCATCAGCTTCACGCGGCTCGCGCGTTCGGCCGCAGTCAGCGCTGCGCTCATCAGATCACCTTCTTCGAAAACAGGTCGTGCATGTTCAGCGCGCCGATCAGCGCGCCGTCGGCATCGACGACCAGCATCTGGTTGATCCGGTGGCGCTCCATCAGTTCCACGGCCTCGACGGCCAGATGATCCGGCGCGATCGTGCGCGGGTTGCGCGTCATCACTTCGGTGATCGGCAGCGTGCGGAAGTCGCCGTCGCGGGCGAGCACGCGGCGCAGGTCGCCGTCGGTGAAGATGCCGGCGACCTTGCCGTCGGCGTCGACCACGGCCGTCATGCCTAGGCGCTTCGCGGTGATCTGGAACAGCGCGTCCGACAGCGTCGCATCGAGCCCGACGGACGGGACGTCGTCGCCCGAGCGCATCACGTCGCGTACGTAGGTGAGCAGGCGCCGGCCGAGCGCGCCGCCCGGATGCGAGCGCGCGAAATCTTCCGAACCGAAGCCGCGCGCGTCGAGCACGGCGACGGCGAGTGCGTCGCCGAGCGCGAGCGCGGCGGTCGTGCTCGCGGTGGGCGCGAGGTTCAGCGGGCACGCTTCCTTCGACACCGCGGCGTTCAGGTGCACGTCGGCGAGCGTGCCGAGGCTCGACCCCGCGCGGCCCGTGATCGCGATCAGCTTCGCGCCGATCCGCTTCACGAGCGGCAGGATCGCGACGAGTTCTTCCGATTCGCCGGAATAGGAGATGCCGATGAAGACGTCGTCGGAGGTGACCATTCCGAGGTCGCCGTGGCTGGCCTCGGCAGGGTGGACAAAGAAGGCCGGCGTACCGGTGCTGGCCAGCGTGGCTGCGATCTTGCGGGCGATATGCCCCGATTTGCCGATCCCGGAGACCACGACGCGGCCGCGGCAGCCGAGCAGCAGCGCCACGGCCTCGACGAAGCCGCCGTCGAGCTGGTCGCGCAGCGCGCGCACGGCGTCCGCCTCGATGTCGAGCACGTCGCGGGCGAGCGCGAGCGCCCGATCATCATTGATTTTCGCTATCATGCGCGGAGTATAGCAAAGGCGTTTGTTCGCCGCGCCGCGCCTTCGGACTCGTCCGAAGCAGCCTGTCCACCGCCACCACCCCGCGCCCGCATTGCCGTGGCCCCGACGAACGAGGACGCTTCGCCCGTGATTTCCCCGCTCGAAATGACCCTGCTGCTGCTGCTGGCCTCGGTGGTGGGCGTCGTCGTATTCCGCTCGTTGAACCTGCCGCCGATGCTCGGCTACCTGACCGTCGGCATCCTGGTCGGCCCGCACGCGCTTGGCATCACGGCGGATCTCGAACGGGCCGAGCACCTCGCGGAATTCGGCGTGGTGTTCCTGATGTTCTCGATCGGCCTCGAATTCTCGCTGGCGAAGCTGAGGTCGATGCAGCGGCTCGTGTTCGGGCTCGGGCTGCTGCAGGTCGTCGCGACGCTGGTACTCGCGCTCGCGCTCGGCGCGCTGTTCGAGCGCTGGGAGCATCTCACATGGCAGGGCAGCATCGCGCTCGGCGGCGCGCTCGCGATGTCGTCGACGGCGATCGTGTCGAAGATGCTTGCCGAGCGGCTCGAGATCGAGACCGAGCACGGCCGCAACATCTTCGGCGTGCTGCTGTTCCAGGATCTCGCGGTCGTGCCGCTGCTGATCGTGATCGCCGCGTTCGGCGCCGAATCGTCGAAGGACCTCGCGCTCACGCTCGGCGTCGCGGCGGTCAAGATCGTGATCGCGCTCGCGCTGCTGCTCGTCATCGGCCAGCGCTTCATGACGCGCTGGCTCAACGTCGTCGCGCGGCGCCGCTCGCAGGAGCTGTTCGTGCTGAACCTGCTGCTCGTCACGCTGGGCGCCGCGTTCATCACCGACAAGTTCGGCCTGTCGCTCGCGCTCGGCGCGTTCATCGCGGGGATGCTCATTTCCGAGACGCCGTTCCGCCATCAGGTGGAGGAGGACATCAAGCCGTTCCGCGACGTGCTGCTCGGCCTGTTCTTCGTGACGACGGGGATGCTGCTCGATCCGCGCGTGATCTGGGAGCATCCGTTGATCGTGCTCGGCTTCTTCGTCGGGCAGATCCTGTTCAAGGCGACGATGATCGCCGGGCTCGCGCGGCTGTTCGGCGCGACGCCGGGCGTCGCGATGCGCACGGGGATCGGCCTCGCGCAGGCCGGCGAATTCGGCTTCGTGCTGCTGAACCTGATCCTCGACCGGCATCTCGTCGATTCGACGCTGCTGCAGGCGATCCTCGCATCGATGCTGCTGTCGATGCTCGCCGCGCCGTTCCTGATTCAGAACGCCGACCGCATCGTGATGCGGCTGTCGTCGACCGAATGGATGCAGCAGTCGCTGCAGATGACGCGGATCGCGACGCAAAGCCTGAAGCAGCGCGGCCACGTGATCATCTGCGGCTACGGTCGTGCCGGGCAGAACCTCGCGCGCATGCTCGAGCAGGAAGGTATTTCGTACGTCGCGCTCGACCTCGACCCCGATCGCGTGAGCGCGGCCGCGACGGCCGGCGAATCGGTCGTGTTTGGCGACGCCGCGCGCCGTGAATCGCTGCTCGCGGCCGGTATCCATCGGGCGGCGGCCGTCGCGATCACCTACGCGAATACGCCGTCCGCGCTGCGCGTGCTGCATCACGTGCACGAGCTGGAGCCGACGCTGCCGGCGATCGTGCGCACCGTCGACGACGCCGATCTCGAGAAGCTGCTCGCGGCCGGCGCGACCGAGGTGATTCCGGAAATCGTCGAGGGCAGCCTGATGCTCGCGTCGCACACGCTGGTGCTGGTCGGCGTGCCGATGCGCAAGGTCGTGCGGCGCGTCGAGGAGATGCGCGACGAGCGCTACAGCCTGCTGCGCGGCTATTTCCGCGGCGCGGACGATGCGGACGACGACGACCACGAGCAGGTGCGGCTACAATCGGTGCCGGTCGATGCGCGTGCGGACGCAGTCGGGCGTTCGCTGGAAGAACTCGGGCTGTACGCGCTCGGGCTGGAAGTCACGGCGATCCGCCGGCACGGCATCCGCGGCGTCGAACCCGATCCGCAGACCAAGCTGCGCGCGAGCGACATCGTGGTGCTGCGCGGGCTGCCCGAGGCACTCGCGCTCGCGGAGGAGCGGTTGTCGCGCCATCGGCGCGATCCGCCGGCCGCGGCCGCATGAGCCGCGATTCACAACCTGACCCGTATTGATCAGAAACGGTGCCCGATCTTCGCGCACCGTTTTTTTCGGAGAGTTTCATGCCGCATTCGTCGTCGGGCGCACCGCTCGATCCGGTCGCCTTCATCCACAGCCAGATCCGCACGGTGCCCGACTGGCCGCAGCTGGGCGTGCAGTTCCGCGACATCACGACGCTGCTGCAGAGCCCGAAGGCGCTGCGCATCCTGGTCGACCTGTTCGTCGAACGCTATGTCGACGCGAAGCTCGACTACGTCGCGGGCCTCGACGCGCGCGGCTTCATCATCGCGCCGATCGTCGCGTACGAGCTGAGCGTCGGCTTCGTGCCGATCCGCAAGGTCGGCAAGCTGCCGTACAAGACGCGCTCGGAATCGTACGACCTCGAATACGGCAGCGCGACGGTCGAGATCCACGTAGATGCGTGCAAGCCCGGCGACCGCGTGATCATCATGGACGACCTGATCGCGACCGGCGGCACGATGATGGCGGGGCGCAACCTGCTGCAGCGGCTCGGCGCGGTGGTCGTCGAAGGCGCGGCGATCATCGACCTGCCCGATCTCGGCGGCTCGACGCTGCTGCGCGACGCCGGACTGCCGGTCTATACCGTTACCGAATTCGCCGGCCGCTGAACGCCGGTCCGCTCCCGGGGCCAGCCGCGCCGGCTTGCCCCGGTTCACGCTTGGTTCACCTTCCGCAGCGAGGTCACGATGCCCAACTTCATGCTGTTTCTCGCCACGTCGGTCGCGATCACGTTCGCGCCGGGTCCCGACAACCTGCAGGTGCTCGCACGCGGCATCTCGCAGGGCCGCGCGGCCGGCTTCGTCGCCGCGCTCGGCTTCACGGCCGGGATCCTGTTCCACACGACGCTCGCGGCGCTCGGCGTCGCGGCCGTGCTGCGTTCGTCGCCGGTCGCGTTCCAGATCCTGAAGCTCGCGGGCGCCGCGTACCTCGTGTGGATCGGCATCAAGGCGCTGCGCAGCCAGGGCCTCGCGAACGCGCATGCGCGCCCGCCGCAGCCGCTCGCCACGATCTTCCGGCAGAGCGTGATCGGCAACCTGATGAACCCGAAGGTCACGCTGTTCTTCGTCGTGTTCCTGCCGCAGTTCGTCGATCCGCACGGCGCGCAAAGCGTGACGCTGCAGATGTTCGAGCTCGGCGCGCTGTTCATGCTGCAGACGGCCGCCGTTTTCTCGCTGTTCGGCGTCGGCGCGGGCATGATCGGCGCGTGGCTGAAGCGCCGCCCGAAGGCCGGCGTGTGGCTCGACCGGATCGCCGGCGCGACGTTCATCGCGATCGGCATCCGCGTCGCGCTGAAGGACTGAGCGCGATGACGTTTCCGTGCATCGCGGCCGCGCGCCGCTTCGATCCGGCCGCGCACCTGCGTTTCGAGATCGCCGGCCAGGCGGTCGGCTGGGTGCGCCGCCAGGACGTCGCGAAGCTCGCGCGCTGGCCCGACGTGTTCGAGCTGACCGCCGAGCGGGTCGTGCTGTCGGCGCGCTACGATTCGGTCGACGCGCGCAGCATGGCGCTGGCCAGCGCGATCGGCGCGCTCGCCGCCGAAGGCGCGATTCCCGGCTGGCGCGACGAGATCTACGCGATCCGCAACCGCTTCGACGATCCGCCGCTCGCGTACATCGAGCGCGCCGCGTCGCGCTTCTTCGGCACGCAGACCTATGCGGTGCACGTGAACGGCATCGTAGAATATGCGGTTACGCCGGGCGAGCCGCCTGCGGCGGCCGCGCCGAAGATGTGGCTCGGCCGTCGCAGCGAGACCAAGGCGACCGACCCCGGCATGCTCGACAACGTCGTCGCCGGCGGGATCGGCTGGGGGCTCGGCGTTCACGAGACGCTCGCGAAGGAATGCTGGGAAGAAGCCGGGATTCCGGCCGACCTGGCGGCGCGCGCGATCGCGGGCCGTGCGGTGCAGGTGCTGAACTCGCTGCCGGAAGGCACGCAGTCGGAACTGATCTTCGTGTACGACCTGCCGCTGCCGCACGACTTCGCGCCGCGCAACCAGGACGGCGAAGTGGCCGAGCACCTGCTGGCCGGCGTGCCCGAAGTGATCGCGTGGCTGCGCGAAGGCCGCGCGACGATGGATGCGAGCCTCGCGACGCTCGACACGCTGCTGCGCCACCGCTGGATTGCGGCGGCCGACGCGGCCGGCATCGACGCGCTGTTCGTGCCGGGCGCGTGACGCGCGCTGCGCGCGCAGCCGGGCGGCGCAAGCGGGCAATTTGACGAATACGGAAACAATGGGAGTAGCGGTCATGCCGACCGATCACAGCTTTATCTTGAAACTGTCGTGCCCCGACCGGCACGGCATCGTCCATGCGGTCTCGGGCTTCCTGTTCGAGCGCAGCAACAACATCCTCGATTCCGCGCAGTTCGGCGACAGCCGCACCAGCGAGTTCTTCATGCGCGTGCACTTCGAGCAGGACGGCGGCGGCGAGGATGCCGCGTCGGCGCTCGACACGCTTCGCAAGGAATTCGCGCCGCTCGCCGAACAGTTCTCGATGCGCTGGGAGCTGCACGATGCGGCCGTGAAGCCGCGCGTCGTGATCATGGTGTCGAAGATCGGCCACTGCCTGAACGACCTGCTGTTCCGCTATCGCACCGGCCAGTTGCCGATCGAGATTCCGGCGATCGTGTCGAATCACAAGGAGTTCTACCAGCTCGCGGCGAGCTACAACATTCCGTTCCATCACTTCCCGCTGATCGGCGGTTCGTCCGATGCCGCGAAGGCCGCGCAGGAAGCGCGCGTGCTGGAAGTGATCGACGAGCACCAGGCCGATCTGGTCGTGCTCGCGCGCTACATGCAGATCCTGTCGCCGAACATGTGCGCGCAGCTCGCCGGGCGCGCGATCAACATCCACCATTCGTTCCTGCCGAGCTTCAAGGGCGCGAAGCCTTACTACCAGGCGTTCGACCGCGGCGTGAAGCTGATCGGCGCGACCGCGCACTACGTGACGACCGATCTCGACGAAGGCCCGATCATCGAGCAGGAAGTCGAGCGCGTCGACCACAGCATGACGCCCGACCAGTTGACCGCGATCGGCCGCGACGTCGAGTGCGTGACGCTCGCGCGGGCGGTGAAGTGGCACGTGGAGCACCGGATCGTGCTGAACGGGACGAAGACGGTCGTGTTCCGCTGATCCGTCGGCCGCGAAAGGCCGGCTGCGCAAGCGAAAACGCCGCGCCCTTCACGGGGCGCGGCGTTTTTGTTTGCCGTGCGCGAGCGGGCGGCTTCAGATCAGCCGCAGCAGGTACAGCTCGCGTTTCAGGTACGCATAGAAGATCGGCGCGGCGACCACGCCCGGCAGCCCGAACGCGGCTTCCATGATCAGCATCGCGAGCAGCAGCTCCCATGCGCGCGACTCGATCTGGCCGCCGATGATCTTCGCGTTCAGGAAGTATTCGAGCTTGTGGATGACCACGAGGAACGCGAGCGACGCGATCGCGGTGCCCATGCTGACCGACAGCGACACCGCGACGATCAGCGTGTTCGAGATCAGGTTGCCGATCACGGGCAGCAGGCCGACGATGAACGTGACGAGCACGAGGGTTTTCGACAGCGGCAGCCGCTGATGGAAGATCGGCAGCGCGACGAGCAGGTAGATGCCGGTGAATGCCGCGTTGATCGCCGAGATCTTGATCTGCGCGAACACGATGCGGCGGAACGCGTCGGCGAAGCGCGACACGCGCGTGACGAGCGCGGTGGACAGCGGCCGGCGCACCTTGCCCTGCTCGACGCCGATCGCGATCATCGCGCCGATGATCATCCCGAACAGCACGTGGCCGAAGCCGCGCGCGACGCTCTTGCCGCTTTGCTGGAGCTGGTCCATGTGCGAGTGCATCAGCACGGCCGCCTTCGTCTTCATCTGCTCGACGTCGACGGGCAGCAGATTGGCGATCCAGGCCGGCGTGCGTGCGCGGGTCTGCTCGACGATCTGCATCAGCTGGCCGAGCAGGCTCTGCAGGTTCGGCACCGTGTGCTCGAAATGCTCGATGATCGCGAGCGTCAGGCCGGTGAGCGCGCCGACGATCGCGATCGACAGCAGCACGACCGCGACCCAGCGCGCGCGCATGCTGGTGGTATGGCGCTCGATCACGGGTGCGATCGTGTGGATCAGCTGATAGACGAGCAGGCCGGCCAGCATCCCGCCGAGCAGCTTGAGCTCGAGGACGAGCCACATCATGACGAGCGCGAAGAGATAGCTGCCGATCTCGAGCGCCGACAGCTTCGGCAGGCTCAAGTCGCTCGTCAGCCGCACGCTGCGCAGGTGCGGCTCGCGGTTCTGCGTGTCGCGCGACTCTTGTTGCTTCTCCATCGTGGATTCCTGTTGTCCCTGTGTCGTGCCGCGGAGCACGCGGCAGAGCGCGGGTCGCCCGGCGCCGCACCGGATTGGTGCGGATGGCGAACCTTACGGCCGTAAAGTATAGCTGCCATTATGGGCCGCAAACGGGCGGTTTGGCGCGTGGTGTAAACGCAGAAGGGAAAACGAGGGGGCGCGGCCGCCCTCGACGCGCGCGGGAAGGGCGGAACGGCGTCAGCCGGCCGCGACTTTGCGGGTCGGACGCTTGAGCAGCGGCGCGAGGTACTTGCCGGTGAAGCTCGCCTTGGTCTTCGCGACCTGCTCGGGCGTGCCCTGCGCGATGATCTGGCCGCCGCCGGCGCCGCCTTCGGGGCCGAGGTCGATCACCCAGTCGGCCGTCTTGATCACGTCGAGGTTGTGCTCGATGATCACGACCGTGTTGCCCTGGTCGCGCAGCCGGTGGATCACTTCGAGCAGCAGTGCGATGTCGTGGAAGTGCAGGCCGGTGGTCGGCTCGTCGAGGATGTACAGCGTGCGGCCGGTGTCGCGCTTCGACAGCTCCAGCGACAGCTTCACGCGCTGCGCCTCGCCGCCCGACAGCGTCGTGGCCGACTGGCCGAGGCGGATGTAGCCGAGGCCGACGTCGAGCAGCGTCTTCAGCTTGCGCGCGATGACCGGCACCGCGCTGAAGAACGCGTACGCGTGCTCGACCGTCATGTCGAGCACTTCGCTGATGTTCTTGCCCTTGTACTGCACTTCGAGCGTTTCGCGGTTGTAGCGCTTGCCGTGGCACACGTCGCACGGCACGTACACGTCCGGCAAAAAGTGCATCTCGACCTTCAGCACGCCGTCGCCCTGGCACGATTCGCAGCGGCCGCCCTTCACGTTGAACGAGAAGCGGCCCGGATCGTAGCCGCGCTCCTTCGACGTCGGCACGCCCGAGAACAGCTCGCGGATCGGCGTGAACAGGCCCGTGTACGTGGCCGGGTTCGAGCGCGGCGTGCGGCCGATCGGCGACTGGTCGACGTTGATCACCTTGTCGAAGTGCTCGAGGCCCTCGATCGCCTCGTGCGCCGCCGGCTCGGCCGACGAGCCGTACAGGTGGCGCGCGACTGCGTGATACAGCGTGTCGTTGATCAGCGTCGACTTGCCGGAGCCCGACACGCCGGTGATGCAGGTCAAGAGGCCGACCGGCAGCTCGAGATCGACGTGCTTCAGGTTGTTGCCGTGCGCGTCGACGATGCGCAGCATCCGCTCGGGGTCGGGCGACATGCGCTCGTCCGGATACTCGATCACGCGCTTGCCGACGAGGTACTGGCCGGTCAGCGACTGCGGGTTCGACTGCACCTGCTTCGGCGTGCCTTCGGCCACCACGACGCCGCCGTGCTCGCCCGCGCCCGGGCCCATGTCGACGACGTAGTCGGCCGTGCGGATCATGTCCTCGTCGTGCTCGACGACGATTACCGAGTTGCCGAGGTCGCGCAGATGCTTGAGCGTCGCGATCAGACGGTCGTTGTCGCGCTGGTGCAGGCCGATCGACGGCTCGTCGAGCACGTACATCACGCCGGTGAGGCCCGAGCCGATCTGCGACGCGAGCCGGATGCGCTGCGCCTCGCCGCCCGACAAGGTCTCGGCGCTGCGCTCGAGCGACAGGTAGTCGAGGCCGACGTTGTTCAGGAAGGTCAGGCGCGCGACGATTTCCTTGATCACCTTGTCGGCGATCTCGCGCTTCGCGCCGTCGAGCGTCAGCCCGTCGAAATAGCCGAGCGCGTCGCGCAGCGGCCAGCCGCTGATTTCATAGATGCCGCGGGCATGGTCGCCGGTGCCGATCCGCACGTGGCGCGCCTCGCGGCGCAGGCGCGTGCCGTCGCACGACGGGCACGGCTGGTTGTTCTGGTACTTCGACAGCTCTTCGCGCACCGCGACCGAATCGGTCTCGCGATAGCGGCGTTCGAGGTTCGGGATGATCCCTTCGAACACGTGCTCGCGGATCGTCGTGCGGCCGCGCTCGTTGATGTACGAGAACGGGATCGTCTGCTTGCCCGAGCCGAACAGCAGCACCTTGCGGATCTTTTCGGGCAGATCCTCGAACGCGGCGTCGATGTCGAATTCGTAGAACGCCGCGAGGCTCTGCAGCATCTGGAAATAGAACTGGTTGCGGCGGTCCCAGCCCTTCACCGCGCCGGCGGCCAGCGACAGCGACGGGTGCGCGACGACCCGCTTCGGGTCGAAGAACGTGATCTGGCCGAGGCCGTCGCATTCCGGGCACGCGCCCATCGGGTTGTTGAACGAGAACAGCCGCGGCTCGAGCTCCTGCAGCGAGTACGAGCAGATCGGGCACGCAAACTTCGAGCTGAACAGGTGTTCGCGGTCGGTATCCATCTCGAGCGCGATCGCGCGGCCGTCGGCGAGGCGCAGCGCCGTCTCGAACGATTCGGCGAGCCGCTGCTTCATGTCCGGACGCACCTTCAGGCGATCGACGACGACGTCGATCGTGTGCTTGTCGTTCTTCTTCAGCTTCGGCAGCGACTCGACCTCGTAGATCTTCGCGACGCCTTCGTTCGCGGCGCCGCCGCCCGAGCGCACGCGAAAGCGCACGAAGCCCTGCGCCTGCATCTCCTCGAACAGCTCGGCGTGCTCGCCCTTGCGGTTCGCGACGACGGGCGCGAGGATCATCAGCTTGGTTTCCTCGGGCAGCGCGAGCGCCGCGTCGACCATCTGCGACACGCTCTGCGCCTCGAGCGGGATGTCGTGGTCGGGGCAGTACGGCGTGCCGACCCGTGCGTACAAAAGTCGCAGGTAGTCGTGGATTTCCGTGACCGTGCCGACGGTCGAACGCGGGTTGTGGGACGTTGCCTTCTGCTCGATCGAGATCGCCGGCGACAGCCCCTCGATCAGGTCGACGTCGGGCTTCTCCATCAGCTGCAGGAACTGGCGGGCGTACGCGGACAGGCTTTCCACGTAGCGGCGCTGGCCCTCGGCATAAAGGGTGTCGAACGCGAGCGACGACTTGCCCGACCCGGACAACCCGGTAATCACGACCAGCTTGTGGCGCGGCAGGTCGAGATTGACGTTTTTCAGGTTGTGGGTGCGTGCCCCACGGATACGGATCTGTTCCATGAACCTGGCGAAAATGGAGGGAACCAAACCTGCTACTATAACGGCTTTTCGAGACCGTCGTTTACGGCCCCCAGCCTTTACAGCAGGTGGCAGCAAGGCGACACCTGCGCCGGGAAAAGCGGTCGCGCCGCACGTTCCGCGCGGCCCGCAGGCCGCCTGCATCCGGCCCCGACGTGTCGTCCGAAAGGCCGCCAGGCCGCCGGTCCTGATCTTCCGCCGCCCGCCGCCGGGCGGACATTCCGATCATTCGAAATTCATTCCCGATGTCCAATCCGTCTGCCACGTCTTCCCGCATGACTGCGCCCGAACTGCGCGCGACCACGTCGCTCGCGGCGATCTTCGCGTTGCGCATGCTCGGCCTGTTCATGATCATGCCGGTGTTCTCGGTCTACGCGAAAACCATCCCGGGCGGCGACAACGTGCTGCTCGTCGGGATCGCGCTCGGGGCCTACGGCGTCACGCAGTCGCTGTTCTATATCTTCTACGGCTGGGCGTCCGACAAGTTCGGCCGCAAGCCGGTGATCGCCACCGGCCTCGTGATCTTCGCGCTCGGCAGCTTCGTCGCCGCGTTCGCGCACGACATCACGTGGATCATCGTCGGCCGCGTGATCCAGGGGATGGGCGCCGTGTCGTCGGCGGTGCTCGCGTTCATCGCCGACCTGACCTCCGAGCAGAACCGCACGAAGGCGATGGCGATGGTCGGCGGCTCGATCGGCGTGTCGTTCGCGGTCGCGATCGTCGGCGCGCCGATCGTGTTCCACTGGGTCGGGATGAGCGGGCTGTTCGCGATCGTCGGCGTGCTGTCGATCCTCGCGATCGGCGTCGTGCTGTGGATCGTGCCCGACGCGGCGAAGCCCGTGCACGTGCCCGCGCCGTTCGCCGAGGTGCTGCACAACGTCGAGCTGCTGCGCCTGAACTTCGGCGTGCTGGTGCTGCATGCGACGCAGACGGCGCTGTTCCTCGTCGTGCCGCGCCTCCTGGTGGACGGCGGGCTGCCGGTCGCCGCGCA
Organism: Burkholderia sp. LAS2; assembly: GCF_018417615.1. Lineage (NCBI taxonomy): Bacteria > Pseudomonadati > Pseudomonadota > Betaproteobacteria > Burkholderiales > Burkholderiaceae > Burkholderia > Burkholderia sp. LAS2. The sequence continues at coordinate 21,315 of NZ_CP071052.1, read as the reverse complement.
CTGGAAGGTCTACCTGCCGGTGATGGGGCTCGCGTTCGTGATGATGGTGCCGGCGATCATCGTCGCGGAAAAACGGGGCAAGATGAAGCCGGTGCTGCTCGGCGGCATTCTGGCTATCCTGATCGGCCAATTGTTGCTCGGCAGCGCACCGCATACCATTCTGATTGTGGCGGCGATCCTGTTCGTGTACTTCCTCGGGTTCAACATCCTGGAAGCGTCGCAGCCGTCGCTCGTGTCGAAGCTCGCGCCGGGTTCGCGCAAGGGCGCGGCCACGGGTGTCTACAACACCACGCAGTCGATCGGGCTCGCGCTCGGCGGCATCGTGGGCGGCTGGCTGCTGAAGCACGGCGGCGCGAACACGGTGTTTTATACGTGCTCGGGGCTCGTTGCCGCGTGGCTTATAATCGCGGCCAGCATGAAAGCGCCGCCGCGCAAGGCCTGAATCTTGTTTCGGGCAGGCATCGGCCGCGCGCCGGCCTGTCCGGCGGGCCGTTCCGGCGATACGCGCGGGCGGCCCGGCATCGAATTTACTGGAGAAACACATGGCATCCGTCAACAAGGTCATCCTCGTCGGCAATCTCGGCGCCGATCCTGAAGTCCGTTACCTGCCGAGCGGCGACGCGGTTGCGAACATCCGTCTCGCGACGACCGACCGCTACAAGGACAAGGCAAGCGGCGATTTCAAGGAAATGACCGAGTGGCATCGCGTCGCGTTCTTCGGCCGTCTGGCGGAGATCGTCAGCGAATACCTGAAGAAGGGGTCGTCGGTCTATATCGAAGGCCGCATCCGTACGCGCAAGTGGCAGGGCCAGGACGGCCAGGACCGTTACTCGACCGAAATCGTCGCCGAACAGATGCAGATGCTCGGCGGCCGCGGCGGTTCGGGCGGCGGCGGTGGCAGCGGTGACGAAGGCGGTTATGGCGGCGGCTACGGTGGTGGTGGCGGCGGTCGCGGCGAGCAGGCAGAGCGTGGTGGCGGCGGTGGCCGTGCCGGCGGCGCAGCGCGCGGTGGTGCGGGTGGCGGCGGCCAGAGCCGTCCGAGCGCGCCGGCAGGCGGCGGCTTCGACGAGATGGACGACGATATTCCGTTCTGATCGCCGGTCGCACCCTCGCATCACGATGGGCCCGAACGTCCGAGTCAAGCCAGTCGCTTGGCCCGGGTTTTCGGGCCTTGCTTCGTTTACGTCGTGCCTGCACGCCGCTCTCCGGATCAAACGTGGCTGACGCACTCGCCGACCTCATCGCACCCCATCTCGACGTCCTGTTCTGCGGGATCAATCCCGGCCTGCTCGCGGCCGCGACCGGCCATCACTTCGCGGGGCGAAACAACCGCTTCCGGCGCGTGATCCATCTCGCGGGCTTCACGCCGACGGAACTTTCGCCGCAGGACGATCGCGCGATACTCGGTTACGGCTGCGGGCTGACGGCCGTGGTGTCGCGGCCGACCGCGAGCGCCGATCAACTGTCGCGCGCGGAATTCGCGGCCGCGGGCGCCGGGTTCGAGCAGAAGGTCGCGCAGCATGCGCCGCGCTTCGTCGCGTTTCTCGGCAAGGCCGCGTATTCGGCGCTGTCGGGGCAACGCGAGGTCGCGTGGGGATTGCAGCCGGCCCGCATCGGGCATGCACGCGTGTGGGTGCTGCCGAACCCCAGCGGCAGAAACCTCGCATTCGGGCTCGACGATCTGGTCGACGCGTATCGCGAGCTTCATCTCGCGGCGATGACGGAGCGGCACGATGCGACGCGGTAAGCCGCCGGCGCCATGGCCGGGCGCCATCGTCCCGCGCGCATTCTTCAACCGCATGGCCACCGAGGTGGCGCCGCAATTGCTCAACAAGATCCTCGCGTCCGCGGACGGCCGGGCCGGCCGCATCGTCGAAGTGGAAGCGTATGCGGGCGCGCTCGATCCGGCCGCGCACACCTATCGCGGCAAGACGCCGCGCAACGCGACGATGTTCGGGCCGCCCGGGCACTTCTACGTGTATTTCACGTACGGGATGCACTGGTGCTGCAACTGCGTGTGCGGCCCGGACGGTGCGGGAACGGGCGTGCTGATCCGTGCGCTGGAGCCGCTGCACGGGCTCGACCAGATGCGGGCGGCGCGGCCGCCGCGCACGCGCGATCGCGACCTGTGCCGCGGGCCGGCCCGGCTGACGCAGGCGATGGGGATCGGCGGCGCGCAGGATGGCGTCGACCTGGTCGGCGCGCGCGACGGGTTCGCGATCGTCGACGACGGGATGGCGCCGCCCGCCGATCTGGCGGGCGGGCCGCGCATCGGCATTCGCGTCGGCCAGGATCTGCCGTGGCGGTGGAGCGTGCCCGGCAACCGGTACGTGTCGGGCGCCGTGCCGCGCGTCTGACACATCGCGCGTCCAAGTCGCGTACTCGTCGCGTCCAATTCGACCTGCGTCACGCGGTCGCCATTATTGATCGGCTAAGCTGGCCGTTTCGACGTTTCGATCGAGGAGGCACCATGCGGCGGGTCGTATTCAACCAGAAGGGCGGCGTGGGCAAGTCGACGATCGTCTGCAACCTCGCGGCGATCAGCGCGAGCGAAGGGTTGCGCACGCTCGTCATCGATCTCGATGCGCAGGCGAACTCGACGCGCTACCTGCTCGGCGACGCCGCGGACGATGCGCAACCGGGCGTCGCCGGCTTCTTCGAAACCGCGCTGACCTTCAACTTCCGTCCGGTCGACGTCGCGTCGTTCATTCACGCGACCCCGTTCGACGGGCTCGACGTGATGCCCGCGCATCCGGATCTCGACACGCTGCACGGCAAGCTCGAATCGCGCTACAAGATCTACAAGCTGCGCGACGCGCTGAACGAACTCGACATGTACGACGCCGTGTACATCGACACGCCGCCCGCGCTGAATTTCTATACGCGCTCGGCGCTGATCGCGGTCGAGCGCTGCCTGATCCCGTTCGACTGCGACGATTTCTCGCGCCGCGCGCTGTACACGCTGCTCGAGAACGTGAAGGAAATCCAGCAGGACCACAACGCGGCGCTCGAGGTAGAAGGGATCGTCATCAACCAGTTCCAGCCGCGCGCGAGCCTGCCGCAACGGCTGGTCGACGAGCTCGTCGACGAAGGGCTGCCGGTGCTCGCGTCGCGGTTGTCCGCCTCGGTGAAGATCCGCGAATCGCATCAGCAGTCGACGCCGGTGATCCATCTCGAGCCGGCGCACAAGCTCGCGCAGGAGTTCCGCGCGCTGCATCGCGAACTGGCCGGCTGATCCCGCGCGCGACCGCATCGACCGAGGCCGCTTCGAGCGGCCTTTTTTGTCGCGACCGGCCATTCATCCGATTATTGATTTCGTCATTAATAATCAAGAAAACGATTTCACAACAAATCGAGAAAAAATATTACATAAATGATTGCTCCATTTTCAATGGGTGCCGGTTTTCTAATAAGCGGAATAATGAATTGGCAAATATTGCGCCACGTCATGATGCGCTATGCTGCAAAAAGGTAAAAACGCATGGCGGGCCGCTGAGGGTGGCGTCTTGTCTGAGATTTCGCCGCGCCTGCGGCTTCGGCTGCTGGTCAAAAGGGTAATAAGGGTTTATACCTAGTATTAATGCCATTTAATTGACAATTAATCGATCTAGAATGACTTCCTTCCACTGCCCGTGCTCAAACAGGTGCGGGCTGTCAATAAGGAAGCAGCGGTCGATCAAGCTTCCGTTTTTCTTTACGTCGTCTCTCGCATTGCCAACAGGAGCGTGCCCGATGTCCGTATTTGCCCCCGAAAAACTCGCCGCCGATTATCAATCCGGTATCGCCGCGTGGTTTGCGATCGCCCGTCCGGCGATCCACGGTTTCGAGGCTGTCGTCGAACTCAACCTGCAAGCGGCCCGGACGGCGCTCGAGGAATACGAGGACAAGCTGAAGAACGCGTTCAGCAGCAACAACCCGGCCGCGGGCTTCGTGCAGCAGGTCGCGGTGCCGCAGGACGCGGCCGGCAAGGTCGTGTCGTACGGCCGCCATCTGTTCGACATCGCGGTGTCGACGCAGTCCGAATGGGCGAAGGTCGCGCAGGCGCAGTACGAACAGAACGACAAACGCCTGAAGGACGTGCTCGGCGAACTGTCGAAGCACGCGCCGGCCGGCTCGGCTCCGGTGGTGGCCGCGCTGAATTCGGCGCTGTCCGCGGCGAGCGCCGCGGCCGACTCCGTGCGCGCAGCGACGGGGCAGGCGATCGAGGCGGCGCAGAGCGGCTTCGATGCGGTCAGCGAAACGGCCACGCGCGGCGCGAAGCAGACGGCGGCGGCCGCCCGCAAGGACGCGGCGGCTGCGCGCGACGCGGCTGCGTAACCGCGTGAGTGCGTGTCGCGTGCGAGCGCGACAAGATTGATCGGCACCGGATGGCGCCGGCCGCCGCGTGTGCCACGCGCGGTCCGGCAAACATCCGGTTCGCCGCCAGACGCCCGTGCACGGTTGCCCGTGCGGCGGTGTGCCGTGCCGCCGGTGCGGACGGAAGCTGCCCGCCAATACGGCGGCGGGCGGCGCCATCGCCATGTGCGACCGTCTCGTGCCGGCGTTGCCACGACGAACTGATTTCGATGCAGGAACTGAACATGACGGATGTAGTGATCGTATCGGCCGCGCGGACCGCGGTCGGCAAATTCGGCGGCTCGCTCGCGAAGATTGCGGCGCCGGAACTGGGCGCGACGGTGATCCGCGCGGTGCTGGAGCGTGCGGGCGTGAAGCCCGACCAGGTCAGCGAAGTGATCATGGGCCAGGTGCTGACGGCCGGCTCCGGGCAGAACCCGGCGCGGCAGTCGGTGATCAAGGCGGGGCTGCCGAGCGCGGTGCCGGGCATGACGATCAACAAGGTGTGCGGTTCGGGCCTGAAGGCCGTGATGCTGGCGGCGAACGCGATCGTCGCGGGCGACGCGGAGATCGTGATCGCGGGCGGCCAGGAGAACATGAGCGCGGCGCCGCACGTGCTGCCGGGCTCGCGCGACGGCTTCCGGATGGGCGATGCGAAGCTGGTCGACACGATGATCGTCGACGGGCTGTGGGACGTGTACAACCAGTACCACATGGGCATCACGGCGGAGAACGTCGCGAAGGAATACGGGATCACGCGCGAAGAGCAGGACGCGTTCGCGGCGCTGTCGCAGAACAAGGCGGAAGCCGCACAGAAGGCGGGCCGTTTCAACGACGAGATCGTGCCGGTGTCGATTCCGCAACGCAAGGGCGAGCCGCTGCAGTTCGCGACCGACGAGTTCGTGCGTCACGGCGTGACGGCGGAGTCGCTGGCCGGGCTGAAGCCGGCGTTCGCGAAGGACGGCTCGGTGACGGCGGCGAACGCGTCGGGGCTGAACGACGGTGCGGCGGCGGTGCTGGTGATGTCGGCGCAGAAGGCGGCGGCGCTGGGCCTGACGCCGCTGGCGCGGATCAAGGCGTATGCGAACGCGGGCGTGGATCCGAGCGTGATGGGCATGGGGCCGGTGCCGGCGTCGCGCCGGGCGCTGGAGCGCGCGGGCTGGACGCCGGGCGACCTGGACCTGATGGAGATCAACGAAGCGTTCGCGGCGCAGGCGCTGGCGGTGCACAAGCAGATGGGCTGGGACACGTCGAAGGTGAACGTGAACGGCGGGGCGATCGCGATCGGCCACCCGATCGGCGCGTCGGGCTGCCGGATCCTGGTGACGCTGCTGCACGAGATGGTCAAGCGCGACGCGAAGCGCGGGCTGGCGTCGCTGTGCATCGGCGGCGGCATGGGCGTCGCGCTTGCGGTCGAGCGCGTCTGAGCAGCGGCTGACGATACGGTCCGCTCGCGGCGCGAATCGGCGTCGCGGGCGAGCCAGGCGGTTTTCGCGCAACACAGGCAGTCAACAACACGCGCGAGGTACCGGTGCGTGCCGCGCCCGCGACGCGGGCGGACGCGCATCGAAGCGGTGGGGCAGCAGCGTGTGCGAGGCCGCCGCCCCGCCTTTCATCGATTACTTTTTTGTCGGTAATTCATAGTATGACTAAGCGAATCGCAGTTGTGACAGGTGGGATGGGCGGCCTCGGCGAGGCGGTCAGCATCCGGTTGAACGACGCGGGTCACCGGGTAGTCGTCACGTATTCGCCGAACAACGCCGGCTCGGACCGCTGGCTGACCGAGATGCATGCGGCCGGCCGGGCATTCCATGCGTACCCGGTGGACGTGGCCGATCACGACTCGTGCCAGCAATGCATCGAGAAGATCATGCAGGACGTCGGCCCGGTCGACATTCTCGTGAACAACGCGGGCATCACGCGCGACATGACGCTGCGCAAGCTCGACAAGGTCAACTGGGACGCGGTGATCCGCACGAACCTCGATTCCGTGTTCAACATGACGAAGCCGGTCTGCGACGGCATGGTCGAGCGCGGCTGGGGCCGCATCGTCAACATCTCGTCGGTGAACGGCTCGAAGGGCTCGGTCGGCCAGACCAACTACGCGGCCGCGAAAGCCGGCATGCACGGCTTCACGAAATCGCTCGCGCTCGAGGTCGCGCGCAAGGGCGTGACGGTGAACACGGTGTCGCCGGGCTACCTGGCGACGAAGATGGTCACTGCGATCCCGCAGGACATCCTTGACACGAAGATCCTCCCGCAGATCCCGGCGGGCCGGCTCGGCAAGCCCGAGGAAGTTGCGGCGCTGGTCGCTTACCTGTGCTCGGAGGAGGCCGGCTTCGTGACGGGCTCCAACATCGCGATCAACGGCGGTCAGCACATGCAGTGACGTGCGGCGGCCCGCACGGCGTTCGCGTCCGTGCGGGCCGCGTTCCCCCTATCCCGCGCCGGAGCGGCGGCAGGCGCGCCGCTTCGGCCTCGCATTCCGGAGAACGCATGGGCGACACCTGGATCGGACTGGTGATCGGCGGCTCGGCGCTGGCCATCGCACTGACGATGGCGATCTCGCTCTACTGGCTCGAGCGGCGCCGCGCGCGGCTGCTGCGGAACTTCGATCATCGCGATTGCCGGTTCGTCGCGTACGGCAAGTGTTTCGCGCGCAGGCCGGAAAGGTCGCTGTGCCGCATGCGCCGGGCGCGCTGACGGCAAAGCCGGTCGCGTCGCAAGCGGTGAACGATCGGCGAGCGGTTACGCCCCGAGCGCATGCAGTCGGCAATGCGCGCGGGATGCGCGATCAGTCGTTCCTTTCGCCCTTTCCAGCCGACTCGCCCGCGTCGTTCTTGTGGAAGATTCGCTTCGTCGTGCGCTTGGTGGCTTCCCAGCCTTCGCGCGACGCATGCGCGACGCCGTGCCCGACCGCCTTCGCGGCGCTTGCGGTCGCGTGGCCGAAGCTGCGTGCGGCCTCGCCGGTCTTGTGCGCGGCTTCCTTCGAATCGCGCTTGATGTCCTGCTTCACTTCCGACATGTCCGCGTGTGCGAGCGGGCTGAGCAGCGCCAGAACGAGCGCTGCGCCAATGAACTGACGAACTTTCACGACCGGTTTCCTTGAGGTAAGCCTCGTCATCGAGGATTCGTGTTGCCGGCAGGCGCCGGTTGAAGCGCGCCGGCGGCCGATGCGTCGAGCATCACCGCCGCGCGGCCGGACAGCAGCACGCGCTCGCCGCAGCGCAGCGCGAAGCCGTACAGCACCGAGCGGCCGTCGCCGCTGACGCGTTGCGCGTCGACGGTGAGCGGCGCTTCGAACATGTCGAGCCGGTCGACGAACGCGTCGACGTTGCGCACGCTCGCGAGATAGCCGACGCGCGGACGCGCTTCGTGCGCGCCGAGCAGCACGCCGTGCACGGCCATCGCCTGCGCCGCATATTCGATGCCGCAAACCGACGCGAGCCGCCCGTGCGCGCGCAGCGGGTTGTGCGGATCGCGGTGGCTCGTCGCGGTGCAGCGGATTCGTTCGGCATCCCATGCATCGACCGAATCGAGCACGCACATCGCGCCGGCATGCGGAATGTGCGCGGCAATCCACGCATGGCCGAGCGGCGGGGGCAATCCGACCGGTGCGGTCATCGCGCGCGCTCCGCACAGGATTCGGAGATCGCGACGTCGACTTGCACGCGCGTATCGTCCAGGTAGTCGAGCACGACGCGCGTCGAGCACCGCGCGGCGAGCGCATCGAGCAGCGGCAGCACGCGGGCGGCCGGATTGCCGGCCCGCAGCGCGTCGAGTCCGGCATGCGCGAGCGTCGTCGCGGGCGCATCGGTGAGCTGCACGTCGATGCGGGCGAGCGCGCGTTCGCTCGCTTCCGGCGCGAACACGAGCGCGACGCCGAATGCGTCGCCGATCGGCCGCACCGTGCGCAGCGGTTCCGGATAATCGGTGTCGTACGCGATCAGCAGGCTCGGCACGCGATCGACGACGACCTGGCACAGGCTGTCGAGCAGGCCGGCGGCAAAGCTGCCGTCGTGCGCGCACAGCACGTTCGACGTCGCCGTCGCGCGGGTCGCGATGCTCCAGTAGCCGGCCGGCGCGTTGTGCACCGAATTGTGGAAGCGGGTCGGCGACAGCTGGCGATCGTCGCCGGCCAGCGTTTCGCAGATCGCGTGGCAGTTCTGGCCGTCGCCGCCGGACGCGCTGAACACGGTCGCGAGCGTCGCGGCGTCGCGGCCGCTCGCGGCCACCGCTTCGTGGCCGACCGCGAGCGCGGTGCGCACGACCGGGCCCGTGCGGCGCCGTTCGGCGGACGGCAGCCCGGCCGGCGGCGGCAGCTCGGTGCGGGCAGGCACGTAGGGCGCGCGGCCCGCGAGCACGTCGGCCGCGTGCGGCCAGTCGTTCAATCCCGGCCCGACGAGGCCGATGCTTTCGATGAAGGCGGTGAGCGTCATGGCAGGCCTCAACGGCGAGCGCGACCGGCCGCATGCTGGGTGCGACCGAAGATCAGGCTGCAATTCGTGCCGCCGAAGCCGAACGAATTGGAGAGGACGGCGCGCACGCGCGTGTCGCGGCTCGCGAGCACGTAATCGGCTGCGAGCGCCGGGTCGGGCTGCGTCGTGTTGACGCCGGCCGGCACGAACTGCTCGCGCAGCGCGAGCGCCGCGACGATCGCCTCCAGCGCGCCGGCCGCGCCGAGCGTGTGGCCGGTCGCGCCCTTCGTCGAACTGCAGGGCGTGCGGGCGAACAGCGCGCCGAGCGCGCGGCTTTCCGCCGCATCGTTGCTCGGCGTCGCGGTGCCGTGCAGGTTCACGTAGTCGATGTCGTGCGCGCCGAGGCTGGCGGAAGCGAGCGCCTGCTCGATCGCCGCGCGCGCGCCGAGCCCTTCAGGATGCGGCGACGACATGTGGTGCGCGTCGCTCGATTCGCCGATGCCGAGCAGCAGGATCGCGTCGCCGTCGAGCGCGGCGGGCGCGGCAGGGACGCGTTCGACGAGCGCGAACGCGGCGGCTTCGCCGATCGAGATGCCGTCGCGCGCGACGTCGAACGGCCGGCACGGCTGGCGCGACAGCAGTTCGAGCGAGTTGAAGCCGTACAGCGTGGTCAGGCACAGCGAATCGACGCCGCCGACGACGGCCGCGTCGATCAGCCCGGCCTCGATCATGCGGCGCGCGGAGCCGAACACCTTCGCACCCGACGAGCACGCAGACGAGATCGCCATCGCCGGTCCGCGCAGCGCGAAATATGCGCGCACGAACGCGGCCGGCGAATACGGGTTGTGCGTGTGCGCGTAGCGGAAATCGGCCGGCAGCGCGCCGCCCGCCGGGTCGCGGCGCTGATACGCGCGTTCGGTTTCGAGGATGCCGGCCGTGCTCGTGCCGACGAACACGCCGACGCGTGCGGCGCCGTAGCGTGCGACCGCCGCCGCGACGCGCGCGTCGAAGCCGTCCTGCGTCAGGCCGAGTTGCGCGAGGCGGTTGTTGCGGCATTCGAAGTCGGCGAGATCGGCGCGCACGGGCTGCTCATCGACGCCGTCCACCGCGCCGATCCACGTGTCGAGATCCGCACGCTCGAAATTGCACGGCACGAGCCCGCCGCGGGCGTCGCGCAACGCATCGAGGGTCGCGTCGAGGCCGCGGCCGATGCAGCTGGTGGCGGTGAAGTGCGAGAGCAGGAGAGGGTTCACGAGGGTCGCATCCGGTGGCTGGAACGGGCGCTGCAGCAGGGCTGGCACGCGCGCCGTTCGAGGTCAGATTTTATCAAACGGGGGTGCCGGGACGCCCGGCTGGCCGGGTGGTTCGGGCGCCAGCGCCGCGCGCAGCGTGGTCCAGTGCAGCTGCGCGTCGGCGGCTGCGCGCAGCACCGCGGGCAGCACGTCGAGCACGACCGGTTCGCCGCGCGCATCGCGCGCCGCGTGACCATCGTGCACGAGCAGGATGTCGCGTGCGTCGAGCCCGTGCAGCAGGCGGCGCGTGACGATCGACGCGTCGTGCGCCCGCGTGTCGAAGCCGCGCCGCGTCCAGCTCGCCAGTTGCAGGCCGAATTCGCACAGCACCGGTTCGAGAAACGGATTGCGCAGGCCGGCCGGCGCGCGGAAGAACAGCGGGCGCGTGCCGGCGAGGTCGGTCAGCGTCTGCTGCGCGGCCGCGATCTCGCGGCGCAGCGCGGCCGGCCCCGACAGCGAGAACGTATGGCGGTGCCGCTGGCTGTGGTTCTCGACCGCATGGCCGCGCGCGACGATCGCCTCGATCCAGTGAGGATGGCGGCGCGCGAGATCGCCGATGCAGAAGAACGTCGCACGCGCGTCGTAACGGTCGAGCAGGTCGAGCACGCGCGGCGTGACGTCCGGATCCGGGCCGTCGTCGATCGTCAGCGCGATGCGGCGGCCCGCGCCGGCCGGCAGGCGTGTCCAGTTCGGGCCGAGCAGCGTGCTGCGCGGCCACAGGCCGGCCGCGGTCAGCGCGAGATGCGACGCGACCACGCCGCCGACGGCCCACGGCCACGTGGCCGGTTGCGCGATCGCGGCCGCGGCCGCGCCCGCGTGCAATGCGGCGGCGCCGGCGATCAGCGGCGTGGGTTTCCAGCGCCGTGCGTCGCCGACATCGCGCGGCGGAATGAGCGGTGGCACGTTCATGCGCGGCCTCCTCGTTCACGATTGCCGAGCGCCGCCGTGCCCGCTGCGCGCGGCGCGAGAATCGCCGCGAACGCGAGCGCGAGCATCGCGCCGGGGCCGACGGTCAGCCCGAAGGTTTCGAGCAGCGGCACGCGCGACAGCGCGAGCAGCCCGAAGCCGGCGACCGTCGCGAGGTTCGCGATCAGGAGCGACACGAGCGTGTACGGCGTGACGGGCTGCGCGTCGTCGCGCCGGCAGAAGAACAGCGCGTAATTCGAGCCGACCGCGACGATCAGCAGCATCCCGACGAGGTGCAGGATCGTCAGTGGCACGCCGGCGAGCGCGAAGCCGGCCGTCACGACCAGCACGGCCGCGACGAGCGGGGCGAGTGCGCGGGCGGCGCGGCGCGGCGAGCGCAGCGCGATCAGCAGCAGCATGGCGATCGCGGCGAATCCTGCGAGCGACAGCCGGATGTCCTCGTGCACGTAGCTCACGTACAGGCGATCGGCTTCGGCCTTCATGTCGACGAATAGCGCATCGGGCACGCCCGCGCGCGCGACGGCGGCGCGAATCGGCGCGGCGTCGAGGCTCGATGTGGGCTGCTTCGCGCGCGTAGCGTCCGGCGCCCGCAGCGGCAGCATCGCGTTCCAGCGACCGTCGCGCTCGGTCAGCAGGGCATCGACGGCGAGCGCCATCGACGTGCCGCGCAGGTCCGCGCGCGTGAGCAGCGGCGCGTGGCGCGCGGCATCGACGTCGGCGAGGAACGGCGCGAACAGGTCGGGCTTTACCGCGATCGGCTGGTGCGCGACGGCCGAGCGCATCCGTGCGGCGAGCGCGTCCGCATCGGGCAGGCTCGCCTGGCGCGCGCGCTGCGCGACATCGCTCGGCAGGTAGCGTGCGGGGTTTTCGAAACCGCCGAGCGCGCCCCGGTCGACGAGCGGCTGCAACTGCGCGGCGACTTTTTCCGCACCTTCGAGCGCGGCCTGTTCGGTCGGCGCGGCGATCACGACGAGGTAGCGCACGTCGGGTGCGCCGACATCGGCGCGCAGCCGCGCGTCGAGCGCCTGCGCCGGCGCGGGCACCGGGCTGAGCGCGGCGAGCTCGCGGCTCCACAGGCCGTCGCGATGCAGCGCGAGCGTCGCGCACGCGGCGACCACGAGCACCGCGAGCGGCCAGCGCAGCCGCGGCGCGGCGCCGGCCGCGCGCGCGAGCACGGCGCCGACGCGCGAGACGTCGCGGATCGCGACACGCTCGCCGCGCAGGTGCGGCAGTACGAAGCGCGTGACGAGCGCGGCGGCCGTCAGCCCGACGATCGAATAGAGCCCGAGTTGCACGAGGCCCGGGAAGCCGGAGAACAGCATCGACGCGAAGCCGCACACGGACGTCAGCATGCCGAGCCGGATCGTCGGCCAGTACGCGGCGACCCATGCGCGCGTCGCGTCGGCCGGGCGCGCGGCGCCGCGCGTGCCGGCCCGCGCCGATTGCACGAACAGGTAGATCGAATAGTCGACGGCTTCGCCGAGCAGCGTCGTCCCGAACCCGAGCGTCAGCCCGTGGACGGTGCCGAACGCGACGCCGACCGCCGCGATCCCGGCCGCGACGCCGGTCAGCACCGGCAGCAGGCCGAGCGCGAGCGTGCGCGGCGAACGGTACAGCGTGAGCAGCAGCGCGACGATCAGCACGATGCTCGCCGCCGACAACCGTTCGACGTCGTGCCGGATCGTGTCGCGCGTGTCGACCGAGAACACGCCGGGGCCCGTCATCGCGAGCGTCGCGGCGTGCGCGTTCGGCACGGCCTGCGTCGCGGCCGCGAACGCGCGGCGCACGGCGTCGATCGCGCGGGCCTGCGCGTCGGTATCGGAGCCGGCGGCGGCCGTCTGCACGACCAGCACCGCGCGTGTGCCGTCGCGCGACGCCCACACGCCGTCGCGGCTCGCCGGTTCGGCCGCGCTGTCGAGCCCGTCGACGAGCGCGGCGACTTCGCCGGTCGGGTCGCGCGGCAGCATCGCTTTCGCGACGAGGCCGGCCGACGAACCCAGCAGATCGAGGCTGTCGCCGAGCGCCTGGTGCAGGCCGTCGGCGCTGAAGCGCTGCGGCGTGACGGCCGGGCTCAGCAGATAGCGATGGCCGAAGATGAATTGCCGGTCGCGCGCGTCGTTCGCGGCTTCGCCGTTGTGCACGGCCGCGAACTGCGGATCGGTGCGCAGCGTGCCGGCCACGCGCCGCGACAGCGCGGCGCGCGTGCGCGCGTCGCCGCCGTCGATCGCGACGAGGATCAGGCGCGACACGATGCCGTCGCGCAACTGGTCGACGAGCACGCGTTGCCCGGCGCTCGGCGCATTCGGCAGGAACGCGGACAGGTCGGCCGTGAAGTGCGTGCGCCCGATCGCGATGCCGCACGCGACGAGCGCGAGCAGCCATACGAGCACCGCGCGCTGCCGCCATGCGGGCACGCGGCGGGCGATGGGGGACGGGCGCGTACGATCGTCCATCAGTTCGCGTCCGCCGCGACGGGTTGCAGGCGCATCACCGAACGATCGCCGTCGGCCTGCCGGATCGCGACGCTGCGCAACACGTCGCGCGTGCCGTCGAGCGTGATCGTGCTGACGACCTTCAGCATCCGCGAATCGAGCGGCGTGAGCGTCAGCGTCCAGTCGTCGCCGCGTCCGGACAGCGCGACCTTGTACACCTGTTCGAGCGCCAAGCGGTTGCCGGCCAGCGTCGCGCGGATGCTGTCGATGAACGCGCCGAGTTCCGGATAGCGCGCGAGCGCAAGCGTGTACTTGCGGTTGTTGCGTTCGACGGTGAGCATGTCGCCGTCGACGACGAGGTGTTCGGGCGTCGGGCTCAGCGTGTGCTTTTCCAGATGGTCGGGTGCGACGAACATCAGTTCACCCGACGATTCGATCGGCTGCGCGGCGATCGACAGGGTCTTCGTCTCGGTGAAGGTCGCGCGGCCCGACTTGTGCTGCGCGAGCGTCGACATCAGCCGGTCGAGGGTCCACGCCGAGCCGGCATCGACTGCGTGTGCGGGCATGGCCAGCACGATCGCGGTGGCCGTGGCGGCGAGCACGCGCGCCACGCGGACGATGCGGTGCGACGAGAACGGGAACGGGCGGCGGCGAACGGCGGTCATGCGTCGGAATCCCTCGTGGCGGGCAGGTCGGCGCCGGCGTGCACCGTCTCGCGGCGCGCAGCCGCGGCATCGCCGCCCTTCCAGAAATCGAAATAGTTGAACCAGTTGTACGGCGCCGCGCGGCAGTACTTGTCGAGCAGCGCGACGTAGCGCGCGAGCGCCGCATCGACCGCCGCCGTGCGCGTATCGCGCCGCACGTCGGAGAAATCGGCGAGCGTTTCGAAGTGCACATCGTAGCGGTTGCCGTCGCGATAGAGGCCCGTCATGAAGATCACCGGGCGCTTCAGCATCGCGGCCATGTAAAGCGGCCCGAGCGGAAACGCGGCCGGTGCGCCGAGCAGCGTCACGCGCCGCAGCGACGCGGCCGCGTCGTCGAGCAGCGTGCGATCGGCGAGCATGCCGACCATGCAGTTCGCGTCGAGGCGCTCGCGCACCTTCAGCATCGAGTCGACCTGCCCGAGCGGAATCACCTCCGGCTGCGCGGCCGGATTCACCGCCGCGAGCGTCGCATTGATCTTGCGCGCGTTCTGCTCGTACATCGTGACGGCCACGCGCAGGTCCGGACGCGTGCGGCCGATCGCGCGCACGACCTCGAAGCTGCCGAGGTGCGCGCCCATCAGGAACGCGCCGCGCCCATCCGCGAGCGCGGCGTCGACGAGCGTTTCGCCGTGCAGCCGGATGTCGAACAGGTCGAAGCGCCCGTTCATCAGGTAGACGCGATCGTGAATCGTCGCCGCGAACGTGAACACGTGCCGATACACGTCGCGCCAGCGCGCGGGGCGGCCGAGCACGCGGCGCAGGTAGTCGCGCGACGCCGCGCACGCGGCCGGCGAGAACAGCACGAAATACGTCGCGATCAGGTGCAGCACGATGCGCGCACGCTGTCGGCCGAAGCGCAGCGAGATCCACGTCATCGCGCGCAGCAGGCTCGCATTGCTGCGCTCCTGGCGCTCGGCCCATGCGGTGCGCTTCATCGCTGCGCGCCGTCCTGCGCGGCCGACGGTGCGGACAGCACGCCGGTCGCGACCTCGCGCGACCCGGCGCGCACCGTGAAGCGGATCGCGCCGCTGGCCGCGGCGTCGTACGCGAGCGCGAGCGGTTCGCCGGGCGCGACCGGGCTCAGGAATTTCGCGGACCCGAGCCGCCACGTGTGCAGCGGACGGTTCAGCGCCGCACCGATCGTATGGATCGCGTGATCGAGCAGCACGACGCCCGGCACGACCGGATGGCCGGGGAAGTGGCCGGGCAGCGCGGGATGGTCGGCGGCGATCGTGAACGCGAGCGCGGGTGGGCCGGCCGGGTCGTGCTCGTTCGGCGGCGCGGTGGTCGTGCGTGCATGCTGCGCGACGAGCGCGGCCAGCACGTCGCGCGGCAGCTTGCCCGTTTCGTTGCGCGGCAGCGCATCGACGAACACGAGCGGGCGCGGCATGAACGCGGGATCGATCCGCTCGCGCAGCGCGCGCTGCAGATCGGCGGGCGCGAGCGTCGGCGCGACGACGAGCGCGACGAGCCGCGTGACCGGTTCGAGCGCCGCGTCCCCGTGCACCGGCGCCGCTTCGTCGGGCATGAAGAACACGCCGTCGACCACTTGCGGGATCGCGTTGAGCTGATGGTTCAGGTACGCGAGCGACGTGCGCTTGCCGGCGATGTTGACGAGATCGGCCTTGCGGCCGTGCAGCAGGAACCGGCCGTCGCCGAGCAGTTCGAGCGCATCGCCCATCGGCACCGGCGCCTCGACGTGGCCGCCCGATACCCACACGGTCGGCCCGCTGTCGTCGCCGCCCGGTGCGTCGCGTGCGTCGAGCCGGATATCCGGGAACAGTTCCCACGCCGCGCCTTGCGACGTGCGACGGGTCGCGATCTGGCCGGTCTCGGTGCTGCCGTAGATCTCGACGAGCGGCGCGCCGAGCGCGGCCTCGGCCTCGCACGCGAGCTTTTCCGACAGCGGCGCGGTGGCCGACAGCACGAGCGCCGCGCGCGGCAGCGCATGGCCGGCCGACAGCAGCGCACGCAGGTGGATCGGCGACGTGACGAGCACGCGCGGCTGCGGGATCGCGTCGAGTTCGTCGCGAATGTCGCTCGGGTAGAACGGCTGGCGGTTGCTGAGCGCGAAGCCGCCGAGCAGCGCGAGCAGCACCGTCGACTCGAAGCCGTACATGTGCTGCGCGGGCACCGTGCCGATCAGCGTGGCCGCGCGGCCGTCGAGCAGGCCGAGGCGATCGGCCGCCGCGCGCACGCAGCCGACCAGGAAGCCCCAGGTCTTGCGGTGCGGCACCGGCTCGCCGGTCGAGCCGGACGTGAACACATAGGCCATGATCCGCGCCCCATCGATCTGCGGGACGGCGAACGGCGCGTCGCTCGCCGGTTCGCCGGGCGCGGCATCGGGATACGCGAAGCGCGGCAGGTCGATCGTGCAATCGGGCGTGTCGTGCAGGCAGAACGCGTCGGGTGCGAACGACGCGAGCTGGCGAACCATTTCCGGCGTGTGCGTCGACGGCAGCAGGCTGATCCTGCCGGCGACGAGCGCCGCGCACAGGCTGACCGCGAAGCGATAGCGGTCGCGGCACACGTTGAACACGTGGCCGCCGGCGGGCAGCGCGGCGGCCACGCGCGCGACGTCGGCGACGAACGCGCGCACGGTGACGGGCGCGCCGTCGCGCCAGGCGATCGTCTGGTCCGGCGAGGAATGGAATACCAGCGGGTGAGTCGGCATAAATCGGTCAAGACGGAAACGAAGGCCGGCGCGGCCGCGCCGGTCATGAATTCATCGCGAGCCCTGCGATGCGTGGGTCGACGCGCGATACGTGCGCACCGCGTCGACCATCCGCGGCCGCGGCTCGTGCGGCAGCGCGAAACGCCGGCACGCATGCTCGGCCGCGAACATCACGGCGACGAGCGGCAGCGACAGATAGTTCGCGAAGGTCGACCACGTGACGATCGACGCGGTCGCGAACAGCAGTGTCGACACGGCGGCGATCGCGACGAAGAACAGCGTCCACGCGAGCGTGATCCGCCGCGTGTAGCGCGCGACGGCCGGCGTGACCGTGCCGTGGATCATCGCCGCGAAGCGCGTGCACAGCGGCACCTCGCCGGCCACGAGGGTGCGGCCGAACAGCAGCGCCATCGCGACGTTGAAGCTCGCGTGCTCCAGATACAGGCCCCATTCGAAGTGCCGCGCGAGCGGCGCGCGCGCGGCCCACAGCGCGGCGGCAACCAGCAGCCAGGCCGGCACGAACCACGCGCGCCGTGGCGAGCGCAGCGCCGCGCCCAGCGCGAGCAGCAGCGGCGGCACGAGCGCCATCGCGAGACCGAAGCCGTGCGCGCCGGGTGTCGTGCTCGCGTAGTGCGCGCCGGCCTGGTAGGCGGCCACGGCGCCGACTGCGGCGACACCGCGCACGACGGCCAGCAGCCGGCTCATCGGCGGCCTCCGGGCGCGCGGCGCGCGCGGCGGTCGGCGGCCGGGCTGCAGCGGCTGACGGGCGGGCGAACCGGAACGGCGCGCAAGGGCGGATGCGGCATGACTGGAAACATCGGGCGGATCGTGGACGGACGCGGGGCGGGCCGTCAAACATCATATGAATGGTGGCCGGGACGCGGGTCCGGGCCGCTGGTCGGGCACGCTCATTTTAGGGCCGCTGCCGCGCGGGTTCGGGGCGGCGGCGACCGGGTTTTGTAACGGATTGTATGGCACCGGACGAACGATTTCGCGGGGTCGGTCCATTTCCATCCAAAGCGGCTCAAGCGTCTCGTGCGTTCGCGCCCGAAACGGGCCGCGGCGATGGCTCGCCAGTCTTGTAACCATTCGCGGTATACGACCCGATACCCTTCCTCTAGAATCCGCGTAACTTTTACAAACGATCCCCAACGACGCAGGCGGGGAAGCCGGCAGACGCCGGAGGGACGGAGATTTCGCACGCGCCGGGCGTGCCCGACGGTTGCCGTTTCCGTGCACCTCCCGCTGCCATGGGCCGCCTGCACGCACCCATGATGAACGCACTGGAACAAGAGCTCGCCACGCTGATCATCGGCGAATTGAATCTCGACGACGTCCCGCTCGACACAGTGACGGCCGACATGCCGCTGTATGGCGAAGGTTTCGGGCTCGACTCCATCGACATCCTGGAAATCGCGCTGCTGATTTCGAAGAAATACGGCTTCGAACTGCGCTCGGACAATCCGGACAACCAAAAGATCTTTGCGACGCTCGGTGCGCTGGCGGCCTACGTCGCCGCGCGTCGCACGAAGTGACGACGGCGCTCGACGGACGACGCGGCCGCGTCGATCGAGGTGACAACGCGATGAACGGAGCCATTCGATGCGGGCGCTCGTGACGGGCGGCAGCGGCGCACTCGGGCAGGCAATCTGCACGGCGCTCGCGCAGGCCGGCCATGAAGTGTGGGTGCAGGCGAACCGCCATCTCGCGCAGGCGGAGGCCGTCGCGCAGCAGATCGTCGCGGCCGGCGGCGCCGCGCACGCGATCGCGTTCGACGTGACCGATGCCGATGCGACGCTCGCCGCGCTGCAGCCGTTCATCGACGATGCGCCGGTGCAGATCCTCGTCAACAACGCGGGCATTCACGACGACGCGCCGATGGCCGGCATGTCGCGCCGGCAATGGCACAGCGTGATCGACGTGACGCTCAACGGCTTTTTCAACGTCACGCAGCCGCTGCTGCTGCCGATGATCCGTACGCGGCGCGGCCGAATCGTCAACATCGCGTCGGTGGCCGGCGTGACCGGCAATCGCGGGCAGGCCAACTACGCGGCCGCGAAGGCGGGGCTGATCGGCGCGACGAAGTCGCTGTCGCTGGAGCTCGCGTCGCGCGGCATTACCGTGAACGCGGTGGCGCCCGGCATCATCGCGTCGCCGATGGCCGAGCACGCGTTTCCCGCCGAACGCATCAAGCAGCTCGTGCCCGCGCAGCGCGCGGGCCGGCCCGACGAAGTCGCGGCGATGGTCGCGTACCTGGTGTCCGACGCCGCGGCCTATGTGACGGGGCAGGTGTTGTCGGTCAACGGCGGGCTCGCGTGACGAAGCGCGCCGCGTTGGCCTGACGTAACGCAACGCGGTGCAGTGCCGCGTGGTCGCGCGGCCTGCGCCGCATAGTGAGGAAATCGAAGTGTCCGTGCATCCAGCCCACGCCGAACGGCGCCCAAGCTCGCCGTTGCCCGCCGCCCCGGCGTTCGCGCACGTCGGCGGCCGCGCACTGCGGCTCGTCCAGATGAGCGATGCGCGGCTCGTCGCGCTGCTGCACGACGCGCGCAGCCGGGGCGACGGACTCGATCGCGTGTTTCCCGGCGCGCTGGGTGCGGTGTGCATCGGCGCACCGGGCGCGCAGCACGCGTCGCGCGCGCAGGCGCTGGTGCGGATGCTGACCGATGCCGCGCCCGACCTGCCGGTCGCACCGGTGCAGATGACGCTGCTCGGTGCCGAAGCCGCACCGGGCGATGCCGTCTGCGAACTGTGGCAATGCGATGCGCACGACCTGCGCAGCGAACGGCGCGGTGCGCTGCACTACCGCTACAGCGAAACGGCGGGGCTCGTGTTCGGCAGCCTCGTCGTGCACGAGACGGACGCGGCGTACGACGCGCCGCACGACGGCGGCACGCCGCTCGAACGCGCGACATTCGACGCGTACCGCGCGCTGTTCGACCTGCTCGATACGCTCGGCACGCCGCATCCGCTGCGGATCTGGAACACCGTGCCGGCGATCAACGCGGTGCAGCGCGGGATCGAGCGCTATCGTCAGTTCAATATCGGTCGTCAGCGTGCGTTCGATGCGTGCCGACGCGCGCTCACGGGCAGCGTGCCGGCCGCGTGCGCGCTCGGTTCGGTCATGCCGGTCGCGGGCGAAGCATCGCCGGCCGCGCCGCTCGCGATTCATTTCCTCGCGAGCCGCACGCCGGCCGATTCCATCGAGAATCCGCGTCAGGTCAGCGCGTATCACTATCCGGCGCAGTACGGCCCGCGTGCGCCGACGTTCGCGCGCGCGGCCGCGTGGGCCGCCGACCATGCGGCGCCGGTGCTGTTCGTCTCGGGCACCGCGAGCATCGTCGGGCACCGTACCGTGCATCGCGGCGACGTCGTCGCGCAGACGCGCGAGACGGTCGCGAATCTCGCGGCCGTGCTCGAGCAGGCCGCGCGGCAGGGGCACGGCCCGTTCTCGCTCGCCGACCTGAACTATCGCGTCTACGTGCGCGACGCCGGCGATACCGCGGCGCTGGCCGCGATCGATCGCGTGCTGCGCGACACGGCCGGTCCTCACGTTCGGCCGCTGTTCGTGCATGCGGACGTGTGTCGCGACGACCTGCTGGTCGAAATCGAGGCCAGCGCCGGTCATGCGATGGAGTGGCTGTCATGAAGCGCGAACGCCTCGCGATCGGGCAGCCGGCCGGGCCTGCGGCCGGCGTCGACGACGCGTGCCGGCGTTCGTCGGCAAGTCATACACTTTTGTCAGGCTCCCCGTCTTCCCCATCGGCTGTTCCCATGTCCAAGCTGCACGCGTCGTCCACCCATCTCGTCCTGATTCCGAGCTACAACCCGGGCGCCAAGGTCGACACGACCGTGCGCAATGCCCGCGCGCAATGGAATCCGGTGTGGGTCGTCGTCGACGGCAGCACCGACGGCAGCGCCGAACGGCTGCAGGCGATGGCCGGGCGCGATCCCGGCCTGCGCGTGATCGTGCTGCCGGAGAATCGCGGCAAGGGCGCCGCGGTGCTCGCGGGGCTCGACGCGGCGGCCGCGAGCGGCTTCACGCACGTGCTGACGATGGATTCCGACGGCCAGCATCCGGCCGACCTGATTCCCGCGTTCATGGCGGCGTCGCAGGCCGCTCCCGACGCGATGGTGCTCGGCGTGCCGAAGTTCGACGCCAGCGCGCCGCAGTTGCGCGTGCAGGGGCGCCGGCTGTCGAACGCGTGGGCCGACCTCGAGACGCTGTGGGCCGGGATCGGCGATTCGCTGTACGGCTTCCGCGTGTATCCGGTCGCGCCGCTGGCGGCGATCATGCGGCGCCAGCCGTGGATGCGCGGCTTCGACTTCGATCCCGAAGCGGCCGTGCGGCTGTGCTGGGCCGGCGTGCGCCCGATCCGCATCGACGCGCCGGTGCGCTATTTCGGCCGCCACGAAGGCGGCGTGTCGCATTTTCACTACGGCCGTGACAACGCGCTGCTTGCGTGGATGCACCTGCGCCTGTTCGCCGGCTTCGCGATGCGGCTGCCGATGCTGGTCGCGCGCCGCCTGACG